>NZ_JALDAX010000021.1 GCF_022698145.1 Streptomyces spinosisporus | reverse complement strand
GTCGCGTGTGTGGGATGTGTGCCGATCGTGTACGGGTCTGCCGGGCGCCGCACATGTTCCCGGAGGCCAGGGGGTGAGGTCTACTCACGCACCCTCGCCCTCCGGCTTACGCCGCAAAGGTCCCCCCAAGGCGCCTCTTCGAGGCTCCATGCCGCTGCGCGACGACCGTGCCTCCAATGATCCCGGCCGTCAGTACGGCCACCAACAGCCACTTCCCCGCGGAGGCGCCGAACAGGGCGTAGTCGAAGAAGAACACGAGCGGGAGCACGAGCAATGCCCAGCCGATGCTCACGGGCTGCAGCAGCGTGCCGAGCAGGCCGCTGAGGCCGGCCCACAGGGTCAGGCCGAGCAGGAGCCAGACGGCCGCGGTCCCCAGCCGCATCGAGTTCTCGGACGGTGCAGGGAAGGTCTGTGTGTGGCCGCGGACGGTGATGCCCACGACGGCGCCCTGCCAGGTCTGCGGATCGGCGCGGCTGCCGCGGTAGGCGGCGTCATAGGTGTCGCCCGAGACGTCGAGCCGCTCGATCCGTCGGCCCTCGTCGAGGCGCAAACTGTACTTCGTGGTGCAGCTGCGGTTACTGCCGCTGCCGGTGCACCCCTGCGACTCCCACTTGTCGACCACGCGCGCCTCTTCCAGGCCGACGCAACTGCCGGTCGCGGCGCCGCTTTTGGCGGTGCAGTCGCCCGCCTGCCGGTAAGCGGCCGACTCCTGGTACGCATCGACCGTCCACTGCGCGCTCGCCACAATGCCGGCCGCCGCGATGACCAGGACGAGTGCCCGCAACCAGACCGGCGAACGCCACCCCAGCCACTTCTGCGCGTCCTCGTGACCCCTCTTTCCTTCGAGATCCGCGCGCGCCCGCGCCTCCATCTCCCGGATGCCCATCGATCCCCCGTACCGTGCCGTGCCGTGCTGCTGTGAACCGGACGGTAGAGGCTACGCGGCAACCGGCGAACCGGAATGCACGGGTGCCATGCCCCTGAGCGTGATGAGGTACGCGGTTCGAGTGACGGGTTCGGCGGCGCGGGCGGGCGGGGCGGGACGGCGGTCGGGAGCGCGGCGGCGGACAGGGCGCCGGGATCGAGGAGCGGACCGCCGATGGCGTACGTCGTCCGACGATGTGCGGGCGAGCGCGCGCCGTGAGTGAATCGTGGAGGCATCATGGCCGAGCCGTGAGAGACGTCCCACTTCGGGCGCCGTCCCGGCAGGGTGGACGATTCGCTCCCGCACAGCCGCCCACCCCCCACAACCACCCCCATAACTGCGAAAACCCCACCTCAAGTTGCAGATGAATAACAGTGCACATCCCGCATCCCATGGGGCAGGACGCGCCTTGAGGGGCTTATGTGTGACTGGTACGGTGCCATGGCTTGACACTCACCCCAGGGATGGCTAATCGCCCAGGTCGGGCGGTAGGTCCGGGGGTGCCCCGGACGTCCGTGTGCGGGCGGGCCCGGGTGAAGTGTCCGTAATTGCAGAGAATTTGACAGACGTGTCAGACAATTTCTTGGGTGTACGGGGAGCGGTTGCGTGAAGATCCAGGAGCGTACGGGGGCGGGCGCAGGGCGTTCCGCGGCTCCGGCTCAGCCGTCGGTCGGCGACCGGCTTCCCACTCCGCCTCGCGAGCGCAAACCCGCGCTCGCCGCGCTGGCGGTGCTGTTGATCCTCGTGGGCGCGCTCGGCGCGACCATGCTCGTGCTGCGGGCCGGTGACCGCATCGAGGTCATCAAGCTGACCGGCACCGTCCAGGCCGGCGAGTCCATCACCGACGACAAGATCACGTCCGTGATGGTGAGCGAGGACTCGGGCGCCGAGTTCGTGCCGTGGTCCCAGCGCGAAACCCTCAAGGGACTCCAGGCCAAGTCCACCCTCTACGGGGGCACGGTCCTGGTCGGCCAGATGTTCTCCACGAAGAGCGCGGTGCAGCAGGGCAAGGCGACCGTGGGTGTCTCCCTCAAGGAAGGGCAGTACCCCAACAACATCAAGCCCGGGGACACCGTCGCGGTCTACCGCGTGAGCAGCTCCTCCGGCGGCGGCTCCAACTCCTCCTCCGACAACTCCTCTTCGTCCGGCTCCTCCGGCGACAACTCCCTGCTCGTCGACCGCGCCGTCGTCAGCGACGTCAAGGCCTCGAGCGACGATGTCATCAGCAGCACCAACCTGCCGATCACGCTGACGGTCGACACCTCCGACGCGCCCGCGCTCGCGCAGGCCGCGTCCAACGGCGAGGTCGCCGTCGTCCAGATCCCCGGCAACTAAAGGCGGCTGCGCACACCATGGCCCTCATCGCCCTCGCCGCCGACAAGGGTTCCCCCGGCGTCACCACCGCTGCCGTCGCTCTCGCCGCGGTCTGGCCGCGGCGCGTCCTGCTCGCCGAGACCGACCCGGCGGGCGGTGACCTCGTGTACCGCAGCGCCGCCGCGCACGGCGGCCCGCTCAACCCCAACACCGGCATGCTGTCCATCGCCGCCACCGCCCGCCGCGGCCTGGTCCCCGACCAACTCTGGGACCACGTACAGCCGTTGAGCGGTGGTCTCGAAGTCCTCGTCGGGCTCGGGAACGCCGAGCAGGCCGCCGGTCTCGCCGGCCTCTGGCCGACCCTCGGCCACGCCTTCTCCTCGCTCGCCGACTCGCCGAACGCGCCCGCCGACGTCATCGCCGACTGCGGCCGTATCAGCGGAGACACCCCGGCGGTCGACCTCTTCCCGCACGCCGCGCTCGTCCTGCTCCTGTCCCGTACGGAGCCCGAGTCGATCGCGCGTGTCCGGGACCGTGCCGCCGCGCTCGGCAACAAGCTGCACGGCGGCCCGCGCGGCGCCGCGAGCCTCGGGACCCCGATGATCGGCGTCGTACTGATCGCCGACACCAACAACGCGGCCAAGATCGCCGGCCAGGTCAACGACATGCTGGTGCACGCCCAGACCGGCGCCCGCGTCGTGGGCACCATCGCCGACGACCCGGCCGGCGCCGAGCAGTTGGCCGGCCGGCGCCGCGGCCGCCTCGAAAAGTCGCTGCTGATCCGCTCGGCCCGCAAGGTCACCACCGACCTCTACCAGCAGTACGGCGCCGCCTGGGCCGTACCCACCCACGGCCAGGTCAACGGCCATGCGGGGGCCGGGGCATGACCGCTGTCGACCACCAGTTGGTCAAGCGGTTCCGGCAGGACGCCGGTGACCGCATCGCCGAGCAGCGCCGCCTCGACCAGGCGAACAACGTCACGCCGATGTCCACCGAGGACGAGCGGCAGTACGCCCGCGCGGTCATAGCCCAGATCCTGGAGGAGTACGCCCGCACCGAGATCAACGCGGGCCGCACCCCGCTCGACGCCGAGACCGAGGAGCAGTACGCGGCCGCCGTGCACGCGGCGCTCTTCGGCGTCGGCCGGCTGCAGCCGCTGCTCGACGACCCCGATGTCGAGAACATCGACATCAACGGCGCGGACCAGGTGTTCGTCGGCTACTCCGACGGCCGTGAGGTCGTGGGCGATCCCGTCGCCGAGACCGACGAGGAGCTCATCGAGCTGATCCAGGTGCTCGGCGCCTACTCGGGTCTGTCCTCCCGGCCCTTCGACTCCGCCAACCCGCAGCTCGACCTGCGGCTGCCGGACGGTTCGCGACTGTCGGCCGTCATGGACGTGACGCGGCGCCCCGCCCTGTCCATCCGCCGCGCCCGCATGGGCAAGGTCTTCATCTCCGACCTCGTCGGCAACGGCACGCTGACCCCCGAGGTGGCGCACTTCCTCGCCTGCGCGGTCCGCGCCCGCAAGAACATCATGATCGCGGGCGCCACCAACGCCGGTAAGACGACGCTCCTGAGGGCTCTGGCGAACGAGATCGCCCCGCACGAGCGACTGATCACCGTCGAACGCGCCCTGGAGCTCGGGCTCGACACTTTCCCCGAACTCCACCCCAACGTCGTGGCGTTCGAGGAGCGGCTGCCCAACTCCGAGGGACAGGGCTCGATCTCGATGGCGGAACTGGTCCGTCGTTCCCTCCGCATGAACCCCTCCCGCGTCATCGTCGGTGAGGTGCTCGGCGACGAGATCGTGACCATGCTGAACGCGATGTCGCAGGGCAACGACGGCTCGCTGTCCACGATCCACGCGAACAGCTCCAGCGAGGTCTTCAACCGTATCTCCACCTACGCGCTGCAGGCCTCCGAGCGGCTGCCCATCGAGGCCAGCCAGATGCTGATCGCAGGCGCGGTGAACTTCGTCGTCTTCATCCAGCGGCGCAACAACTACCAGACCGGCGGCCGACTGCAGCGCATGGTCACCTCCGTCCGCGAGGTCAACGGCGTCGACGGCCGCGTGCTGTCCAGCGAGGTGTTCGCGGAGGCGCCCGACGGGCGGATCGTGCCGCACGCGCCCATCGCCTGCCTGGAGGACCTGATCGCACAGGGCTACCGGCCGACGGGAACGTGGGGGTGAACATGATGCCTGTTGCTCTCAACTCGCTCGGTTCCATGGGCGGGTTGTTCTCCACGACCGTCCTGTACTCGATCGGATGCGGAGTCGCCGTCGGCGGTGGTCTCGCGCTGTTCATGGTCGCCGTACGCGGTCTGCCCGCGAAGCCCGACCACGAGAAGCAGAAGGCGGCCGAGCGGGCCTCCGAGCTGATCCGGTTCGCCGGGCAGCGCGGCTCGCTCGCGGCCATCATCGGCATCGTCGTCCTGCTGCTGACCCGTTGGGCGGTCGCCGGCATCGCGGCCGGTGTGCTCGTCTTCTTCTGGGACCGCCTCTTCGGCGGCGCGGGGGAGGAGCGGGCCGCCATGCGGCGCGTCGAGGCCCTGGCCTCCTGGACGGAGTCGCTGCGCGACACGATCGCCGGCGCGGTCGGCCTGGAGCAGGCCATCCCGGCCTCCGCCCGCGCCGCGGCCCCGGTCCTGCGCCCGCACCTGGACGCGCTCGTCGACCGGCTCCGCTCCCGCACCCCGCTCCCCGAAGCGCTGCAGCACCTCGCCGACGAGATCGACGACGCCTCCGCCGACATCATCGTCGCGGCGCTCATCCTCAACGCCCGGCTGCGCGGCCCCGGTCTGCGCCAGGTCCTCGGCGCGCTCGCCAAGTCGGCGCGTGAAGAGGTGGACATGCGCCAGCGCGTGATGGCCCAGCGCTCCTCGACCCGCCGCTCCGTACAAATCGTGGTCGGCGTCTCGATCGCGTTCGTCCTCGGCCTGTCCATCTTCAACCGCGACTTCGTCTCGCCGTACGGCACACCCGTCGGCCAGCTCGTACTCGCCTGTGTCTGCGGCCTGTTCGCCCTCGGCTTCTGGTGGCTGCGCAAGCTGTCGACGATCGAGACGCCGGAGCGGTTCCTGGTGCGGGACGAGTCGTCGGTGCAGTTCGTGCGGCCCCGGACCCCGGCACAGCAGGCGCAGCAGGAAGAGGGGGTACGACGGTGAACCTGACGATGCCGGTCGTGGTCGGCGCGGTTCTCGGCCTCGGCATCTACGCCCTCGTACGGGCCCTGATGCCCTCCAAGCGCAGCGCCGTCTCGCAGGTCGCGCGGATCGACGCGATGCGGGCGCGGGGCGCGGCGTACGAGTCGGCCCGCACCACGCAGGACAAGGGCCGCCTCGGCTCGCTGCGGGCCGAAGTCGGCGAGCGCGTCGCGGAGTTCTACCTCCAGCAGGGCTGGGAGCAGCGCTCGCTGCGCGCGGACCTCGCGGTCCTGGACCGCAGCTGGGAGAAGTTCCTGGCGACCAAGGTGCTGCTGTCGGTGGCGGGACTGTTCTTCGGCCCGTTCCTGTTCGCGGTGGTCTGGACGCTCGGCTTCGGCAGCAGCCCGATCATCCCGGTCTGGCTGGCGCTGATGTTCGCGGCGGTCTTCTTCCTCCTGCCCGACCTGGAGGTACGGCGGGACGCGGCCGAGAAGCGGCGTGACCTGCGACGCGTGATCGGCGCCTACCTGGACCTGGTGTCCATGAGCCTCGCGGGCGGCCGCGGTCTGCCCGAGGCGCTCATGGCCGCCGCCGAGGTCTCGGACGGCTGGGCGACGCAGCGCATCCGCAACGCCCTGTCCGACGCCCGTATCACCGGCATCAGCCAGTGGCAGGCGCTGGGCCAACTCGGCGACGAGATCGGCGTGGAGGAGCTGAAGGACCTCTCCGCCTCCCTCGCGCTGGTGGCCGACGACGGCGCGAAGGTCCGTGAGTCGCTCGCCTCCCGGGCCGAGACCATGCGGCACCGCGAACTCTCCGAGATCGAGGGGAGCGCGGGCGAGAAGTCCCAGTCGATGCTCGTGGCCCAGCTGCTGCTGTGCGCCGGCTTCCTGGTGTTCCTGATCTTCCCGGCGGCCATGCGGGTGTTCCAGGTGTCATGACCCGTGCCGCCCCACAGCGACTACCAGCCAGCGAACTGCTTCTGAGAGGACAACTCACCATGAACGGACGGAACTTCCACACCGGTATTCCGGCCATGGACTTCCTGGTCACCTTCCTGCAGGGCCGCGTGCAGCGCGCCCGCTCCGGCGAACTGGACCGCGGTGCCTCCGCGGTCGAGTGGGTCATCATCTCCGCCGTCGTCGTGGCGATCGTCGGCGTGGTCGCCGCGATCATCAACGCCGCGCTGAGCGACGGTGCCAACAAGGTCGGCAACTGCATCAAGGGCGCCGACGCGGGCAAGACCTGCTGACCGCTCGTACAGGATCTCGTACAGGACTCGGATCTTTTTCTACGGGGATGACGGTGCGCGTACGTCGCTGGGTACGCCGACGGGTGGAGGCCGCCTCCGCCCGCGGTGACTCCGGCATGACCGCGATCGAGTTCGTGCTGCTCACGCCCGTCCTGTTCTTCATGATCTTCGCGACGGTGCAGTTCGCGCTGTACTTCTTCGCCGACCACGTCGCCCAGGCGGCGGCCCAGGCGGGCGCCCGCAAGGCCCGTGCCACGGCGCACGACCAGCCGGGCGGCTGGCGGGGCGAGGCGCGGGACGTGGTGGACAGCTACATCAGCCAGCTCGGCCCCCAGCTGGTGCTGTCGCCGGACGTGCAGATGCTGCAGCCGGAGCAGAACACGGTGGGCGTGGAGATCTCGGCGCGGGTGCCGACGGTGTTCCCGGGCCTCGATCTGACCGTGCACGCGCAGTCGTCGGGACCGGTGGAGCGGTTCGTGCAGGACAACGGGGGGAACTGATGGGGCTCGCTGCCTGGCGGGACGCTATTGTGGGGCGCGACCGGGGGTTGTCGACCATCGAGGTGGTGATCCTGGCGCCGGTGATGATCCTGTTCATCCTGGTGCTGGTGGCGTTCGGTCAACTGGTGGACGGCCGTGGCGCGCTCGACGGCGCGGCCCGCGACGCGGCCCGCGCGGGCTCGATCCAGAAGGACCACGCGACCGCCATCTCCGAGGCGAAGAAGGCGGCGGACGCGGACCTCGCCGAAGTATGCTCCGGGCCGGTGTCGGTCGTACAGACGAGCGCGGGCTTCGAGCCGGACACCATCTTCACGGTCGAGGTCAGCTGCCAGGTCCGGGGCCTTGCGATGCTGGGTCTGGACATCCCCACGACGCTGAAGGCGAGCTTCAGTTCGCCTCTGGATCCGTTCCGGAGGACGACGTGAACGACGTCTTCGTACGCCGACGTGTGCCGGACTGCGTGCATACGTGGCTGTCGTCCCGCCGAGCCCATCTGGACGACCGGGGTTCGGGTGCGGGCGCGGTCATCATCTTCGCGATCGTCTTCCTCTCCCTGTCGGCCTTCGTCATCGACGGCGGCATGTCCATCTCCAAGCGCGAACGCGCGGCGGACATCGCCGAACAGGCCGCCCGCTACGCCGCCCAGGACATCGACCGCGAAGCCCTCTACGACGACGAGGCCGGCCCCGCCCCGATCAACTACCAGGACTGCGACGCCCGCGTGAAGACCTTCGCCCGCCAGATGGACATGTCCGGCGCGGACATCGCCGCAACCCACTGCGTGACCGCCAACGCCCAACAGGTCCAGGTCGAGGTCCAGTTGACGTACGCGCCGGTGTTCACCGGGATGTTCTACGGCGGGGACGTGGTCGTACACGGGCAGGCGGTCGCCGAGAACGAGGTCGGCTGAACGGTCACGGCTGCCCGCTGAATCGACTGGAGTTGCGTGCGTAGTCCATGACGTGGATCGCGCGAAAGAGGCTGTTGATCTGGTGTGCAAGTTCCGTGAGTTCGAGGCCGTGGAGATCGCATCGCGAGGGCGCCGGGCCGACGTGACGGTCAAGGCTGGTGACCAGCGTGTCGATGCAGCCCTCGATCCCGAGGTGCGGCGCTGACGGCTTACCCGGGGGTGCGTGCTGGGTGTGCCGGGGGTGCGTGCTGGGCGTGCCGGGCGGGCGAGTGGGCATACGCGGATTCCGGGTTGAAGCCGTGAGGACCGTCCTGATGTGACGTACGCCACGGAAATAGCCCACCGCCACGGCGTAACGCAGCGCGCATTTCTTGCTCTACATGATGCACAGGCCCACCGCCCGTCCGCCCGCCCGAAAAGAGCCCCGCCCGTGTACATAGCCCTGGAGCAGCCCACCGGCGCCCATCTGCTCACCGACCACAACGAGCTGGCGGTGCCCGTGACCCTGCGCCACACCTCGGACGACCCGTCGGCCGTACACCTGGTCTTCCCGGCGTGGATCTCGCTGGACGAGGAGGAGGTGACCTGGACCGTGGCCCGCAGCCTCCTGGCGGAGGGGCTCGCCGCCCCCGCAAGCCTCGGCACCGTCCGCGTATGCCCGCACGGCCCGACCCACACGGTCGTAGAACTGCACACCCCACAGGGCATCGCAGCGGTCCGCTTCACGACCGCCGACCTGCACCGCTTCCTGGTCCGGTCCTACGAGGTCACGGAGCGGAGCGGTGAGCCGATGGAGCCGGCGTTAGATCTGGGGGTGGCGTAGTTGTCCGGGGCAGCGTGCGTGATATTCGTTCTGGGAGGGGCGGGGGCGTCGGAGGTCTGGCAGGAACTGTCCGCACTGGAGGCGGGCGGGGGACGTGTTGTGCACTTCGACGGTCGCGCTCTGATGACCGAGTAAGGAATCTTCTCCTCATTCGCGAAGGCCTTGCAGTTCCCCAGCTATTTCGGCCGGAATTGGGACGCGATGGTCGACTGCCTGGATGACCTGTGTGGCGCTATCACCGGGGGTGTCGGGATCGCAGTTGTCGTCCATGACGCAGATCAGCTGCTGGAGACGGAACATTTCCCGTTGTTCGTCTCGGTCCTCTGCCAGGGCGCGGATCGTGCGAACTCGGCCGTGGACCTCGATGGGTTTCCCCTGGACCGCCCTGCTCTCAGTGAGCATTTCGTTTTCGAGCTCCGTGAGTTCGACCCCGAGCAGATCGCTGCTCGGGTCCGACAGCCTGATTTGATCGTCAAGGTCGAGGACCGCTTTGTCGGAGCTTCCCTCGACCCGGAGGAATGGCACTGATGTCGCGGGCGGAGCGGGGTGGCGAAAGACAGCAGCGGGATCAGGTCGTTCGGGGACTTTCGGTGTACCGGCTCCTGCCGAGTCTCAGTGAGTACCAGGGGCTGCATCTGGAGAGGTCTGATGTCGTTCGGCTCATGCGCTGGCAACGCGGCGGAGCCGAAGCGGACCGGCTCGCGCGGCTACGGGCCACATGGCTCGGCGAACGGAAATGGTCGAAGAGTGAGTTTCCCTCCGGTCGCGCCGCTGCTCCTGTGCTCAGTCGGCGTCTCGCCGAGAGCATGGGAGAGGGACTGGCGGCGGCAGGCAGTCTGGTGCCGGTCGAGATCGATGCCGCAGCCAAGGGCGACGAGTACTTCCTCTTCGTGGTGGAGGCGGTGGTCGACTGTCTGGATCTGCGCAGGTCGTCCAAACCGAAGAAGATCGACGGGGAAGTCAAGAAGGCGGTCTTCCGTCCGGAAGCCTTGCCGTCGCATCTGCCGGCCTTCCGCCTGCCGCAGTTTCCTGGTGCCGTTCAGTGGAACGGCTGGGCGGCCGACCTGCTAGCCGATCTCACGGGCGACCAGATCGAGAGACGCCTGATCTGGTCCGAGGATCCGGCCGCGAGGCCGCACCCCGATCCATGGGGTATCTGACTCGACACCGCCGAGGAGGCGAGGACTTGCGCTCACCGCTGCGGGCTCTCTTTGAGACGTCTTTTCCGTGTGAGGGATGACGGGTGACGGACGGAGGCCTGGTTAATCCATGACATCCGAGTACGACTGGGAGACTGGCGAGGGGTTGTCGGGCATCGACGACCCTGTCGCCATCGACGCCGCGTTTGAGCGGGGCGAGCAGCATCTCGGTACGGCGGTGATCGGGTTGGCGTACACCTGCCCGCCTGTGGTGGCGTCGCCGCGGATCGTGCGGGCGATGCGGGTGCTGGACGCCCCTAGGAGGGAGTTGGCATTTACTGCGGCGGGCATCGTCGCGCGCCTTCACGGCGAGCTCACGCCGGAGCTGTATGCCGCACTGCGTGCCGAGGGGCCCGGTGGTGTCGCCGAGAACGCGATCAGGGACATGCTGACCTTTGTGCCGTTCCGGAGCCTGCCGTTGTGGTTCAAGTGGCGATGGTTGCTGGCAACGGTGCGAAACGCGCTGTAGGCCTTGCGCATCGTATGGGGGCGCCGTTCTTGAGCGCGTTAACGGCCGGGTCAGTTGGGCTTGGGTGCGGCGCTCTCCTTGAGGGTCCCGATGAACGCGGTGAAGACGCAGGTCGGGAAGGAGAGGGTGCCGTGGGTCGGGGCCTTGGAGTCGCGTATCGCCACTCGGGTGTGGCGGTTGGCTATCTCCACGCAGGCGTTGCCCTCGCCGCCACCGGAGTAGGACGACTTGCGCCAGGTGTCGGGATTCGCCATGGGGTGCCTCACAGCTCCTTCGCCAGCCGCTCGATGAAGTCACGTGAGCGCGCGGGCTCCAGTGACACTGTCTCCACTCTACGGAAAAGCGTTCGAAAGCGGCCCAGTTGGGCTTCGGCGTCCACGAACACGGTGCCATGGGGCCCGTCGCGTACGACGGTGTCCAGTTGGGGTACCGGGCCGCCGGCGTACACCATGGAACTCCCGGCTCCGGCGAAGCCGTCCAGGTCGAACGGGATGACGCGCACGATGATGTGGTCCGCTTCGGACAGCTCAAGGATGCGGGTGAGCTGAGCCCTTGCCGCCGCACGGTCGCCGACCCTGATGCGCAGCGCTGCCTCGTGGATCACCGCTCGGTACGGGGTGGCGTCGGTGGAGTCGAGGATGGCTTTTCGCCTCATTCGGTGCTCGACCCAGCGTTCCAGATCGTCCTCCGGGAAGTCCGGATTCATGTAGGAGAAGAGCGCCCTGGCGTAGGCCTCTGTCTGGAGGAGGCCGGGGACGTGCAGGAAGTCGACGTCCCAGCGGTAGCTCGCGTGGTGCTCGAGCTCGGACAGGTCCAGGAACGATGTGGGCAGATGGCCTCGGTACTCCTCCCACCAGCCGCGTGTCCGGTCGGTGGCCATGGCCACCAGCGCGTCGGTCAATTCGGTGTCCCTGCACGCGTAGTGAGCGGCGAGACGTCGTACGCGTTCCTCACTCACGCCCGCCGTGCCGAACTCGATCTGGCTGACCTGGGCCGAGTCCGTACCGAGCATCGCAGCAGCCTCGCGTCCCTTGAGACCGGCGGCCTCGCGGAGTTTTCGCAGCTCGGTGCCTAGGCGTTGCTGGCGTGCGGTGGGTTCTTTTCTGCGCGCCATGGCTCCCTTCCTGGCCCCAACAGCGGTGCAGCAGCACTTCGTTCGGGTGGCACATTACGGCAACGACTTGCACGGTCCCAAAATGTGGCCCTACCGTCAGTGATGCAACCAGCGCGTTGCGCAACCGTGTGCAATCGGAAGCGCACCGCTCCGTCATGCCATGACGGCAGCGGCACTGCCACCGACCGCGCTCGCGGTGCGATCCATCAACTCCCCATCCCTCAATGGAGTTCAGCCATGCCTGAAAGCGACCCCTGGGAGTACTCCCTCTACATCCCGAACGACCCCCGCGCCGTCACCATCTGCCGACGCACCCTCCGCCTGATCCTGACCATGCACGGCCTGATCCGGCTGGTCGACACCGCAGAACTGCTCGCGACGGAGCTGGTCTCCAATGCCGTACGACATGCCAAGGGCCCTGCGGCACTACGGGTGCGGTGGGCGGCCGGCGTCCTGAGGGTGGGGGCGTGGGACGCGAGCCCCGAACCGCCGGAGCCGCCAGGGGTGTTGGCGCAGCTCACTGAGCTGGAGGAAGGGCGGGGGTTGGCGCTGGTTCGGGCCTGCTCGGACCTGTGGGGGTGGCAGCCGCTGGCCAGGGGTGGGAATCGTGGGAAGTACGTGTGGTGTGACCTCATTGCGGCCTAGTTCGTTGATCACGTCGTATGGAAGGGAGAGTTGATGGTCAGCTCGTCGCACGAGGGCCTGCATCAGATCTGTCAGAAGGACCCGGCAGGTTTCACGCGCACCCTGCAACGCGTGCTGCACATCCCCATTCCCGAACCGCGTGAGTTCGCGGTGCTCAATGCGGACCTCACGGATATCGAGCCCGTTGAGCGCCGAGTGGACACGTTGTTGCGGGCGGAGACGGACGTAGGGACGTATCTTCTGGTTGTCGAGTCCCAGGGGAAGCAGGACAAGGACAAACGGAGCAGCTGGGCGTACTACCTCTCGTATTTGTACGCGAAGTACCGCTGGGAGCCGGTGCTGGTCGTCCTCACCCAGAGCAGGTCCACTGCCCGCTGGGCGATGCAGCCGATCCGTCTAGGTCTGCCGGGCTGGCATTCGCTCACCGTGCGGCCGCTGGTGTTGAGCCCGGAGAACGTGCCACTGATCGCGAACGAGGCCGAAGCCCAGCGGGATGTGTTCCTCGCGGCGTTCTCGGCGATGACGCATGGCAAGGGCCGAGGCGCCGCTGCCATACTGAAACCGCTGGCGGCAGCCTTGGCGACCACGGACACCGACAGTGCGGGGATGCTCGCGCAATTCGTCGAGTCATGCCTGGTCGATGCCCAGGCCAAGGAGATCTGGAAGGAGCTGATGATGCCGGTCAACTACTTCTTCCGGCATGAGATCGCCGAGAAGGTCCGTGCGGAGGCGCGCGAAGAGGGCGTCGAACAGGAGCGTGCGTCGATGGTTCTGCGGATTCTCGACTGGCGTGGAGTGCCGGTGCCCGACTCCGTGCGCGACCGGGTCAAGGCCTGCTCAGACCTGGAGCAGCTGGAAGTGTGGGCCCAGCGGGCGGTTGGTGCGGCGAGTGCGGAGGATCTGTTCGCCGAGGGCCCGAACTGATCTGGCAGGCCGGCGATCACTGTCCATGGGGGCGCCTCAGCGTGAGCAGACGGACAGGCCGGTCAGCACGGCGTGAGCCCGGCACGGGCGGTCACTTGTCGGCGCCGCCGCCCTTGCCCTCCGGCTTGACCGCGTCCTCCGCCTTCTTCGCGAGGTCGACGTCGAGCTTCTTGAACTCGCGGACGACGGCGTCGGCCATGTCGGCGAGGGCGTCGAAGGACTGGCTGATGTCCTCGCGGCCGTCCTCCCAGTTGGACTCGAAGTCACTGAGGGCGTCGTTCACGCTGCCGTCGCCGATGTCATCCTTGTAAGACTCGAAGAGCTTCTTGGTGTGGTTCAGGCGGCTCTTGAGGCCGCGCAACTTGCCGCCGTACTCCTCGAGTTCGCTCAGCGGCAGCGCGAGGTCGCTCTTGCCCTTGCCCATGCGTCCGTCCCCCGATCACGCGATCTCGTAGTCTGGGCCGAACCGTACAACGGGACGACGGTCATACGAACAGCAGTGACAACGGGGAGAGTCGGACACAACATGGCCCGCTACATGGAGGCGCTCACCATCGAGCGCGGAGGTTTCCGGATCAAGGTGCCGGAGTCGTGGTGGGAGTTCGACGTACGCCCGGAGTCGCGCGACGACTCGATCCGCCGCATGGTGGCCGAACGGGTGCAGCAGCACCCGGAGTTGGCCCCCCACCGGGACACCTACGTCTCCTTCCTCCAGAAGGCGGCCGCGGACGCATGGAAGTCGGGTGCGCTGTACTGCGGTTGCATGGCGGAGAGCTTCGGCGGGGACACCCCGATCACGGGCTCGGTGACGGTGTCGCTCGTCGGTGGCCGTACGCGCGAGGGCACCCCGCTCTCCACGGACCCGTCCGCGATCGCCTCCGGACTTGCGCCCAAGGAGGCGAAGAGGGAGGGGGATTCGTGGCGGAAGGTGACGACGGTCGACATCCCGGGTGTGGGCCCGGCGGCCCGTACCTACGGCATCGAGGACATCGCCGTACCGGACGACAACCTGGGCCGGACGATCCGCGCCGTTCTCATGCAGACGTTCATCCCGGTGCCGGAGCAGGAGGGGAAGGTCGCCCTCGTCGCAGGCAGCAGCCAAGTCCTGGATCTGGTCGACTCGTTCTTCGACATCTTCGACGCGATCACGTCGACGTTCCGCTTCACGGGCTGAGCGTCGTCATGGCTGAGCTTTGTCACGGGCTGAGCTTCGTCACAGACTGATCTCCTTCACCTCGAACGCGAGTACCGGGTAAGTTCGCGTGTGCATACGGTTGTTGTGGTTGATGCGCGCGTGACGGGGGTTGCGGTATGGCGGGGAACCGGCCGAGGGACTGGCATGTCCTGGACCTGGACAAGGACCCCACGCCGGGCGACCCCGACCGCGTACGCACCCTCGCCAGAACCCTGCACGACTTCGCGGACGACGTCTCCGACGCCCTGAAGATCGTCAAGGGCATGGCGGAGGAGGACACAGCCCTGAAGTGGGCCGGCAAGTCCGCCGA
Organism: Streptomyces spinosisporus; assembly: GCF_022698145.1. Classification (GTDB taxonomy): domain Bacteria; phylum Actinomycetota; class Actinomycetes; order Streptomycetales; family Streptomycetaceae; genus Streptomyces; species Streptomyces spinosisporus. The sequence goes on along the minus strand of NZ_JALDAX010000021.1, from coordinate 143,540 downwards.
CGTCTTCAAGGACGAGTTCTCCGACGTCCCGAAGAACCTCAAGAAGCTGAAGAAGTCGTACGAGATGTGCGGCGACGCGCTCGCGGCGTACTGGCCGAAGCTGGAGCGCGCACAGGCCCTGGCCGACAGGGCGCTGGCCAAGGGCCGCGAGGCACAGCACGACCTGTCGTCCGCCAAGTCCCGTCTGTCCTCGGCGGATTCCTGGGTCACCCGGGCCGGCCGGGAGGCCGACAAGTACAAGGACGACCCCACCGGCAGCAAGTCCGGCGCCGACAAGCCGGACGAGTCCAAGGTCCGCGCCGCCACCCGCGACGTCCAGCACGCCAAGTCCGCCCAGACCAAGGCCCAGTCCGACGTCAACAGCGCCCAGGACGCCCTCTCCGCCGCCAAGAAGATGGCAGAGGACGCCCGCAAGATGCGCGAGGACGCCGCCCGCGAGGCCAAGAACAAGATCGACGACGCCTCCGACGCCGGCATCCAGAACCGCTCCTGGTGGGAGGACGTCGGCGACTGGTTCGAGGACAACTGGGACACGATCGTCACGGTCTGCAAGGTCGTCGTCACGGTCGTAGGGATCGTCGCGATGATCATCGGCGGGCCGATCCTGGGCGCGATCGTCCTGGTGGCGGCCCTCGTTGTCCTCGCGGACACGCTCTATAAATACTCCAAGGGGCAGGCGTCGCTGTGGGATGTGGGGTTCGCGGCGCTGGACTGCATACCTGGCATGAAGGGGCTGACCAGTCTGGGGAAGCTGGCCAAGGGCGCCAGAGCCCTCGGCAAGACAGGCCTCAAGGGGATGGCTCTCGGGGCGAAGGGACTGGGGAAGAGCACCCGTCTCCTGGGGCGGCAGATGAAGAAGCTCTTCACCTGCGGCGACCCGATCGACATGGCCACGGGGCAGATGGTCATGTCCGAGACCGACTTCGTGCTGGACGGCATTCTCTCCCTGGCACTGGAGCGGCATCACCGCTCCGGCCTCAAGTCCGGACGGTGGTTCGGACCCGCTTGGGGCTCGACGCTGGACCAGCGCCTGATTCTGGATGCGGACGGCGTCCGGTTCTGCACCGCGGACGGCATGATCCTCACCTATCCCGTGCCGGAGCACGGCGTCCCCGTGCAGCCGGTCGAGGGTCCACGGTGGCCGCTGGAGTGGGACGGACCGGACTCCGGCGACCTGTGCGTGCGGCAGCCCGACTCCGGCTTGGTGCTGCGTTTCAGGCCGTTGCCCGGCAGGCCGCTCGCCGAACTTCCCCTGGCTGCTCTCTGCGACCGCCACGGCAATGCCATCGAGGTCTCGTACGGGCCCGACGGCTCTCCCGAGGAGGTGGCGCACACCGGCGGCTACCGGATCGGCGTGGCCACCGAAGAGGGCCGGGTCACGGCCTTCACCTTGCTCAGCGACCCCGAGCAGCCGACCCTCCTGCGGTACGCGTACGACACCTTCGGCAACCTGACGGAGATCTACAACTCCTCCGGGATGCCCCTCAAGCTCACGTACGACGATCAGCGCCGCATCACCGGGTGGGAGGACCGCAACGGGAGCTGGTACCGCTACACGTACGACGCCGAGAGCCGCTGCGTCCGCACGCGCGGGACCGACGGCATCCTCGACTACGAGTACGTCTACGACACGGAGAACCACACCTCCGTGGCGACGAACTCCCTCGGCCACAGCAGCACCTATCGCTTCAACGACGCGTACCAGCTGGTCGAGGAGATCGATCCGCTCGGGCACACCACCACGCGTGGCTGGGACCGCTACGACAACCTCGTCTCCCTCACCGATCCGCTCGGCCGGACGACCGTTTACGCATACGACCGAAGCGGCAACACCATCAAGGTCGTCCACCCCGACGGCAGCCTTGTCCGGCACACGTACGACGCCGATGGGGCGCTGCTGTCGACCACGGAGCAGGACGGCGCACGCTGGCAGTACGAGTACGACGAGCACGGGAATGTCGTCGCGCTCACCGACCCTCTCGGCGCCGTCACCACGCACACGTACGACGAACACGGTGCCGTCGCCACCGTCACCGACGAACTCGGCAACGAGAGCCGGGTGTACAACAATCCGGCGGGCCTGCCGACCACGGTCGTCTCACCGCTGGGAGCACGCACGCAGTTCGCGTACGACGCGTTCGGGCGGGTCCGCGAGGTCGTCGAGGCCGACGGCGGTACCACGGTGGTGGCCTGGACCATCGAGGGTCTGCCGGCGCGAAGGACATACCCCGACGGCTCCGAGGAGAGCTGGGCCTACGACGCCGAAGGCAATCTTCTTGCCCACACCCGCACGGGCGCCGGCAACACGTGCTTCGAGACAGCCCCGTTCGACCGGACCGCCGCCCGTATCGCGGCCGATGGCACACGCATCGAGTTCGCCTACGACACCGAACTCCGCCCGATAAGGGTCCGTGACGCCCAGGGACACACGTGGACCTACGAGTACGACGCTCTCGGCAATGTCGTACGGGAGACGGACTTCAACGGACGCACCGTCACGTACGTCTACGACGCCGCGAACCGGATCTCGAAGCGGATCAATGGGGCAGGCCAGGCGATCAGTTACCGTCATGACCTGCTCGACCGGGTGATCGAACAGACGGATTCGGAGGGGCACGTCACCTCCTTCGAGTACGACCAGGGAGGCGGCCTGATCCGGGCGGCCAACCAGGATGCCGAGCTGCGCTTCACGTACGACGCACAGGGCCGGGTCGTGACGGAGACCTGCAACGGCCGTGTGCTGACCAACACGTACGACCCCGTGGGGCGGCGTGTGCGACGGCAGACGCCGAGCGGTGCGGTGAGCGCCTGGAGCTACGACGCGGCACACCAGCCGGTCGAGTTGCGCGGCTCGGGCAGAAGCGTGAGGTTCGCGTACGACGCCGCCGGACACGAGGTTCTCCGCTCCCTCCCGTCGGGTGTTTCACTGCGCCATGAGTGGACGTCCGGTCATCGGCTGGTGTCCCAGTCCGTACGCGGGCCGGAAGCGGCGGGCGCCGGCCTCCAACGGCGCTACTCGTACCGCCCGGACGGACTGCCCCTCACCACCACCGACTCGGCCGCGGGCTCGGTGGCCTACCAGCTGGACATGGCCGGCCGGGTCACCGGAGTGACGGCCGAGGGCCGGCAGGAGCGCTACGCGTACGACGCGTCGGGAAACCTCGCACGTTCGGAACTGCACGCTGCCGCGGGAGACGGCGCCGTCGAGGGGCAGTTGACGTACGACGGAACGCTGGTGCGGACCGCCGGACGCTCGCGTTACGAACACGACGATCAGGGCCGCGTGGTGCGGCACACGCGTTCTCTCCTGTCGGGCGGATCACGTACCTGGCTCTTCACGTGGGACGCGGAGGACCGATTGCGCGGCGTCACCACTCCCGACGGGTCCCGATGGCGCTACCGCTACGACCCGCTCGGCCGGCGGATCGCGAAGGAGCGCCTGTCCGGCGACGACGGGAGGGTGATCGAGCGCACCGATTTCGTGTGGGACGGCACTCGCCTGGCGGAGCAGTGCTGGTGGAGCGCGCCTGAGGAGAGCGAGAGCCGTGTCACCACATGGGATTGGGAGCCGGGGGCCGACCGCCCCCTCACTCAGCGGGTCCGTTCCGGCAGAAGGGAGGACGACGACGCCTGGGTGGATGAGCAGTTCTACTCCATCGTCACCGACCTCGTGGGGACACCCACGGAGCTTGTCGACGAGACGGGCAGGACGGTCTGGCGCTCTCGGTCCACCCTGTGGGGTCTCCCTCTCGCGGGCCGGTCCCCGGCGATCGAGGACTGCCCCTTGCGGTTTCCGGGTCAGTACTTCGACGCGGAGACGGGGCTCCACTACAACCACCATCGGTACTACGACCCGGGTACGGCGCGTTACCACAGCCCGGACCCGCTCGGCCTGGAGCCGGCTCCGAACCATCACAACTACGTCGTCAATCCACTCGTCTGGATCGACCCTCTGGGCCTGGCGCCCTCCTGCAAAGCCATCATCCGGCATTACACGGACAAGAACGGCTACAACAAGATCATGGGTGGTGGCGGAAAGGACGGCATCACCCTCAAGGTCCCGAGGAGCACCAAGAGCAAGAACACGGCGGCTGTGTATGTCAGCCCCATGAGTCCGGCCGATGTGGCCAAGAAGCCGGGTGGGTTCAAGTCCTACCTTGGTCTCACCAAGGAGAAGAGTGAGTACATGATCGAGTTCGAGGCCGAGAAGAAGCTGTTCTCGGGTCGTCTGCGGGGTGGGCGTGACCACATCTGGTTCTCCAACTCCGATGTCACCATCCCGCGCGACGCGATCAGGTACCACGGCCCGACTTCCGGCTGGAAGGGATGACGAGGGAACGTCGTCATCGGTATTCGTCACCACATCACGAGGAACTCGTCTCATGGACATCACCGGCCACTCCACCGACTACATCGTGGACCTGTCCTTCCCGCAGGCCATGACGCGCTTCGTCCGGCGCGCGCAGCAGCGGTGGGCCGGATTGTTCCTGTACGGCGAGCCGGTCGCCGCAAAGGCCCTGGCGGACTGGACTCTCCCGGAGGCAGAAGGTGACGACTATTCGGGCATCGTCACTTTTTCCTCCGGCCCCGAGATGGAGGCGTTCTGGGAAGAGAACGGCTACGCGCTCGACGCATCGGGACAAGGACCGTACTCCGTCTTCTACCGCCTGCACGCCCAACCGCTGCACGCCGCCACGGTCTCCGGGGTCCGGGCCGAATCCCCCGAGGCCGTGGAGGCGGTCGAGGGAACATCCTTGCTCTTGTCCGAGTACTACGCCGTAAGCCTGGTGACGCCCGGCGACCCAGCCGCCGATCCGTTCTCCAAAGCGGTGCTGGACGACTTCGTGAACTCCTTCGGCCCACTCGGCCCACAGACAGGCCAATCCGCTTGAGCCACTTCGCACCATGACATCCGAGTACGACTGGGAATCAGGCGAGGGACTGTCGGGCATCGACGACCCTGTCGCCGTCGACGCCGCGTTCGAGCGGGGCGAGCAGCATCTCGGTACGGCGGTGATCGGGTTGGCGTTTACCTGCCCGCCTGTGGTGGCGTCGCCGCGGATTGTGCGGGCGATGCGGGTGCTGGACGCCCCTAGGAGGGAGTTGGCGTTCACTGCGGTGGGCGTCGTCGCGCGCCTCCACGGTGAGCTCACGCCGGAGCTGTATGCGGCACTGCGTGCCGAGGGGCCCGGTGGTGTTGCGGAGAACGCGATCAGGGACACGCTGACTTTTGTGCCGTTCCGGAGCCTGCCGTTGTGGTTCAAGTGGCGATGGCTGCTGGCAACGGTGCGAAACACGCTGGAAGGGTGGTGGCTGCGCGCCCAGGGCGCAGTCGAAGAAGCCTGGCGCGTTGTACGTGGGCGTCGTTCTTGAGGATGTTGAGGCCGACCTCATGACCGAGGAATTCCTGATGCGGCTCGACGAGGGCATGCTCGCTTACTTCCGGGGCATCGTGAGCGAGATGGTCTCGAGGTTCGGCATTTCTCCGGCGGAGGCGGTGGCGAGGGTCAATGAGAGGTATCAGGGGGCTGATATTTCTCCCTGGCCCGATCTCATGTGTCACGAGTTGCCGGAGTACTGGGCGTATGGCCTGTACTACTTCCCGGACGGGGACGGTCGTCTTCCGACCGGTGACGAGGATGACGACGAGGGCATCGACGTCGGGCAGTTGGCCGTCCGGCCTGCCCTGCCGGCGGATTCTCCGTTCTGGACGCTCAGCGGTTGACCGACTGGATCTCCTGGACCGTCATGTCCTGGGTCGTGTCGAAGGTGCCGTTGGGGAGGTTGCCTCTTGCGCCGCCCGTGCCTTCCCAGGTGATCTGCCAGGTGATGCTGGCCTTCAGGTGGTACGGGGTGCCGTTCGTGGCGTGGAGGTAGGTGATGCCGCAGGGTGGGGTCTTGTCGGCGTCGCCGTTCTTGTACGGCGTACCGATGCTGCCGTCGTCGTTGATTTTGCAGTCGCCGGAGGCCGGGAAGGTCGTGGCGTCGTCCGTGCCGGGGTCCAGGTGGAGGGCGACCGGCTTGGCGGTCGTCTCGGCCCACAGGTTGGTGCGGGGGAGTTCGGCGCGGACCTTGACCTCCTGGAACTTGCCCTTGTCGAGCCAGATCCAAGTGGGCAGGTTCACCGTGGACTTGGCGGTGGGCTTGACCTCGATCTCGGTGTCGGGGACCTCCACCTTGTTGTAGGCGTACTCGGCGAGCATCTTCGGCGTCGGGGCGTGGGGGACCTTGGGGACCACGTTGGCGTCCTGCCAGAACATGATCTTGCCGCAGTCCCAGGATTCGGGGTCGCTGTCGTCCGGGGCGACGCTGCGCCAGAAGTAGCCGTCCTTGCCGATGTTCCAGTCCTTGTAGCCCGGGGCGACGGTGTACGCGTCGTCGAAGTTGTGCTCCGGCTTGCCGTCCCGGTAGTGGTCGGTCCAGAGCTTCTTGCCGAACCAGGACTCGTGGATGCCGACGTCGCCGTCGCCGTCATGGCTGTCGACGAAGTCCTTCAGCTCCTGGCCGGTGAAGACGGGCTCGTACCAGCAGGCCGGGGGCTTCCAGTTGACGTCCACGGAGGAGAGGCTGCCGCGCTTGCCGCCGGTGGGGCCGCTGACCTGGCGGACCTTGATCGTGGAGTAGGTGGCGGAGGCGTAAACACTCTTGCCGTCCTTGCCGCCCTGCGTCCCGCTGTTGGTGCCTCCGCCGCCGATCGCTCCGGCGGGTGCGGACATCAGGAGGACGCAGGCGAAGGACGCGACCGACGTCGCTGTTACGTGTCCGGGCCTCATCGTCAGCAGCCGCCCCTCTTCGCCCGCGTGGAAACGTTCTGCCAGACGCCGTCGGAGTTTTTGGTGAGAGTGACCGTGTAGAACACCTTGGGATCCGTGCCCTTGGGGTTTCCCTGGACGTCCTTGGTCTTGCGGTTCCTCGTGTACGCCTTGCTCTCATCCGTGCAGTACGTCACCACGGCGCGCGTCTTCTTGTTGCCGAGGAGGGTGGGCTTGGGGTCGTACGCCGGCAGCTTGCCGAAGACGGTGAGGTTCTTGCCCGTGTAGGTCTTGATCCACGACTGGTCCTGCGACAGGCCCGATGCGGTGTCGTAGAAGGCGAGGGCGTCCCCGCCGTCGGGCTCGTCGGCGATGATCGCCGCGTACCCCGCGCGCAGCTGCTCCTTGGTGTCGTTCAGGACGGCCTGCTCGACGGCATCGCCGCTCGTCCAGTTCTCGAACGTCAGCTGGAACTCGCTCGGAAGCTTGATGTCGGGGCGCTTGACCCCGGAGGTGTGCGACGCAGACGCCGAAGGGCTCCCCGCCCCCGTGTCCGCCCCCTTGATGTCGTCCGAGGACGAGTCGTCACCCCCACCGCAGCCGGTGAGAAGCAGGGCCGCCGCGGCGGTGAGCGCGGCGGCGGTGGTGGGCAGTGCGCGGCGGGCCACGGTTGATCTCCCCCGGTGTCGGCTGTGTGCAACAGGGAACGAAGCTATCAGGGGCGGGTAAGAGGGTCTGGCGTGCCCGTGGGGGATTGTGTGGGGGATGTGAGGAGTGTGGCGTGACCGGCGCGGGGGCGGGGATCGTAGGTACGTGGATCCGTGGCGGTGCATCGCCGGGGTGAATCGGGCTTAGGGGGCACGGGGTGACGTATCGGGTGTCAGGCGTGTGTTCTTCGTCCTGTGCGGGCTTCGACGTCCCAAATACGAGTCCATAAGATCTCTGTAGGCTCAGTGCACCCCATACACCGCACCCTTCACACACAACCCAGGACACCGCCATGCCGCGACGCAGCACCTCAAGCTCGACGGGACGCTCGACGGGCAACTCGACGGCCTCGAACGCGCCGAGGAACCGGACGCCGCAGGCCGTCCGGGTCCGGCGGCGGTCGTTCGGGGACTTCGTCAAGGCGTTCTTTGCGTTCGTCGCGTTGCTCGTCCTGGTGGTCGGGGTGCCCGGGGCGCTCGCCGTACTGATCGGGTGGCCACTTCCGCACGGGGCGCCGGGTCTCGACTGGCTGCAGCGGGAAATCACCGTCGATACGTTCCTGCGGATCCTGACCGTCATCGTCTGGCTGGCCTGGGCGCAGTTCACGGCCTGTGTGCTCGTCGAGGTCAAGGCCGCGCTGTCCGGTGTCGGGGTGCCGGGCCGCGTCCCCGGGGCCGGGCCGAGTCAGTTGCTCGCGCGGCAGCTCGTCGCCGCCCTGCTGCTCGTCGGCGCGACCGCCGCCAGCCTCACGCCGGGCCTTTCGAACCTCGGGCACAGCCTGGAGGGCAACCAGAAGCCCACCGTCGCCGCCGCGCAGGCCACCCCCGGGATCTTCGCCCAGCAGCAGGAGCAGGCCGCGAGCACCGCGGCCGCCCTCGCCGAACAGGCCTCCCACGCGCAGGCCGACGCCGGCCACAGCGCCAAGCAGCACGGCGACACGAAGTACTACCGCATCCAGCCGCCCGAGGGCCGCCACCACGACTCCCTGTGGGAGATCGCCCAGCGCCACCTCGGCGACGGACGCCGGTACAAGGAGATCTACGAGCTCAACAAGGACCGTATCCAGCCCGACGGTTCCCGGCTCTCCGAGGCCAGCCTCATCCGGCCCGGGTGGATCATGGAGATGCCCGGCGACGCGCACGGCGGCGAGCTCGTCGAGATGCCCGACGCCCATGTCTCGCCCGGCGTTCAGCAGCAGATCCACGACTACGCCAAGACCGGCGACCACGCCCAGGGCGGCGGCAGCCAGGCCCAGGGCGGCGGCCACGCCGACAACCAGGTCTCCGTGCCCCAGCAGCGCCCCGCCTCCGACGGCGGTCAGCAGCACGCCGGTGATCAGCACACCGCCCCCGCCGCGTCCAGCAGCAACAGCAGCACCTTCGGGCTGCCCCAGGCCCTCATCGGCGCCCCCCTCCTCGCCGCCGGCCTCCTCGGCGCCCTCGGCCGCCGCCGCCGGCAGGCCCTGTGGCAGTCGGCGCTCGGTGCCGTCGGCGGGCGGCGCGGGATGGAGCCGCCGATGCCGACCGGCGACGCCGCGGACGCGCAGGACGCCCTGCTGATCGGCGCCGACCCCGACGGCGTACGGCTGCTCGACCGGTCGCTGCGCGGGCTCGCCGCCCAGCTCGCCGGCGAGTCGCGTGCCCTGCCCACCGTCTACGCCGCCTGGCTCAGCAACGGCGATCTGCATCTGCAGCTCGCCCAGCCCGCCGGGAAGCCGCCCGCGCCCTGGCAGCTCGGCCAGGACCAGACGTTCTGGATGCTCGCCCGCACCGACGCCGAGCGCTACGACGACGTCGACACCGCCGCGCCGTACCCCGGCCTGGTCAGCCTCGGCACCATGGACGACTCGCGGCTGCTGCTCAACCTGGAGGCCGTGCCGGGCATCGTCTCCCTGAGCGGCCGCGAGGCCGACCGGGCCGCCGTCTTCGCGTCCGTGGCCGCCGAGTTGGCCACCAACGGCTGGTCGGACCGCATGACCATCACCCTCGTCGGCTTCGGCGAGGACCTCACCCCGCTCGCGCCCAACCGGCTGCGTCACCTCGACGGCATCGACGACCTGATCGAGACCATGGAGGCGGAGACCCGGCAGCGCAGGGGAGCGCTCGGCGCCGCCGGACACGACTCGGTCCTCACCGGGCGTACGGGGCCTGCCCAGCACACCCGTTGGGCCCCGCACCTTGTTCTGCTCGCCGCACAGCCGTCGGCCGAGGACGCCGTCCGGCTCGCCGAACTCGCCTCCGACGCGAGCCGGCTCGGCATCGGCTACCTCGTCGGCACCGAGACCGGCGATCTGCCCGGCGCCGCCTGGGAGATGGAGATCACCGGCCAGGGCAAGCTGCTCGCCCCGCTCCTCGGGCTCGAACTCGACGCCCAGATGCTGCCGCTGGCTACCCAGCGCGCCGTCGTCGAGCTGTTCGTCGAGGCCGACCCCGAGCGCGAGCCGCAAGGGCCCACGCCCACCCCGCCGTTCCTCGTCGACATCAGCGAACAGGGGCGCCCGGCGGTCTACGCGCGCCTGGTCGGCCCGTACGAGATCATCGGCCTCGACACCCCGGACGGCGACCGCAGCGCCCTGCTGCACGAGGCGCTCGCGCTGCTCCTGCTGCACCGCGAGGGCGTGCACCCGCGGGTGCTGTCCTCCGCGCTGTGGCCGCGGGGCGTCACCGAGGACGTACGGGACGCGCTGCTGGAGCGGCTGGCGGCCTGGCTCGGCGCCGATCCGGACGGCAGCCCCCGGCTCTCGGCCGACGCGACCGGGCGGCTGGTGCTCGCCAAGTCCGTGGTGTCCGACCTGGACGTGCTGCGCTCGCTCTACCACGAGGCCACCCAGGGCAAGGGCGTCGACAGCCGTGCCGTGCGCGGGCGGCTGCTCACCGACGCGCTCGTGCTGGTGCGCGGTCCGCTGCTGGCCGACCGTCCCGAGGGCCGCTACCGCTGGCTCACCCACGAGATCATCGACGCCCAACTCCCGCTGCTCGTCGCGGACATCGGGCTCGCCCTGTCCGCCTTCCACCTGGAGAAGAACCGCGCGGAGAAGGCCATCGAGGCCCTGAACGCGGCCCTGAACTCCGCCCCCGCCGACGAGCGGCTGTGGAACGAACTGCTGCGCGCCACCCACGCCACCGGTGACGAGACCCGCCTGCAGGCCCTCGCCGCCGACCTGGTCAACCGCAGCGGCGCCCGCGGACTGCCCCCGCGCACCGAGGCACTGCTGGACGAACTGCTGCCGTCGTGGCGCAGCGGCGTCGCCGCGGTGGGATGAGCAGCGGATCCATGACGATCGTGCTGATCGCCGTCGCCGCCCTGTGGGGCGCGGCGGCGGGAGCGCTGCTGCCGCGGGCCGTGTACCGCTTCTCCGTACCGTCGGGGGAGGACTGGCGGGAGCAGTGCCCCGGCGGGCATCCGGTTGGCGGGTGGATCGGGCGGGCGCGCTGCGCGCGGTGCGGGCCCGAGGAGGCCCGCTTGGGATCGGCGGCGCCCGTGATCATCGCCACCGCCCTCGTCTGCGCCGCCCTCGCCGCCGCCACCGGCACCCGGCCCGAACTGGGCGTCTGGCTGCTGCTCGGGCCCGTCGGCGTACTGCTCGCGGTCGTCGACTTCCGGGTGAAGCGGCTGCCGGACGTGCTCACGCTGCCGCTCGCGGGCGCCGCCCTGGTCCTGCTCGGCGTCGTCGCCCTGCTGCCCGAGCACGCCGGTGACTGGTTCACCTCGCTCTACGGCGCCCTCGCGCTCGGCGGCGCCTTCTTCGTGCTGTTCCTCATCAACCCCGGCGGCATGGGCTTCGGCGACGTCAAACTGGCGCTGGGGCTGGGGGCCGCCCTGGGCTGGTACGGCTGGCCGACGCTCATGCTGGGCACCTTCGCGGCGTTCGTGCTCGGCGCGCTGTACGGGGGCGCCCTCGTCGTCGTACGGCGGGCCGGGCGCAAGACGGCCATCGCGTTCGGGCCGTTCCTGATCACCGGGGCCTTCGCCGGGCTCCTCATCGGCGCATACGCGGCCTGACGGCGCCGGACGGTCAGGGCCACGCGGCCTGACCACAGCCCCGCACATCCCCTGGCGTACGCTGGTCAGGACTGTCCGACCGTCCACAACCCTTGACGAAAGGGACGCCCCGGTGACCGAGAAGGCCGATCTCCAGTCCGTCCTCGACCGTGCCGCGGCCGGCGGGCGGATCACCCCGGAAGAGGCCCTCGACCTCTACCGCGACGCCCCGCTGCACGCGCTGGGCGCCGCCGCCGACGCCGTACGCCGCCGCAAGTACGCGGGCACCGAGCACATCGCGACGTACATCATCGAGCGCAACATCAACTACACGAACGTCTGCGTCACGGCGTGCAAGTTCTGCGCCTTCTACGCCGCTCCCAAGGACACGGAGAAGGGCTGGACGCGCGACCTCGACGACATCCTGCGGCGCTGCGCCGAGACCGTCGAGCTGGGCGGCACCCAGATCATGTTCCAGGGCGGCCACCACCCGGACTACGGCGTCGAGTACTACGAGAAGCACTTCGCGGCCATCAAGAAGGAGTTCCCGCAGCTCGTCATCCACAGCCTGGGGGCGAGCGAGGTCGAGCACATGGCGCGGATCTCGGGGGTGACGGTCGAGGAGGCCATCACCCGCATCCACGCCGCCGGTCTCGACTCCTTCGCGGGTGCCGGTGCCGAGCTGCTGCCGGAGCGGCCGCGCAAGGCGATCGCGCCGCTGAAGGAGTCCGGCGAGCGCTGGCTGGAGATCATGGAGACCGCGCACAACCTGGGCGTCGAGTCGACCTCCACCATGCTCATGGGCACCGGCGAGACCAACGCCGAGCGCATCGAGCACCTGCGGATGATCCGTGACGTACAGGACCGGACGGGCGGCTTCCGCGCCTTCATCCCGTACACCTACCAGCCCGAGAACAACCATCTGAAGGGCCGGACGCAGGCCACGCTCTTCGAGTACCTGCGGATGATCGCCATCGCCCGGCTGTTCATGGACAACGTCCAGCACATCCAGGGCTCCTGGCTGACCACCGGCAAGGAGGTCGGCCAGTTGTCGCTGCACTACGGCGCCGACGACCTCGGCTCGATCATGCTGGAGGAGAACGTCGTCTCCTCGGCCGGTGCCAAGCACCGCTCCAACCGCATGGAGATCATCGACCTGATCAGGAAGGCCGGACGGGTGCCGGCCCAGCGCACGACGACGTACGAGCACATCGTCGTGCACGACGACCCGGCGAACGACCCGGTCGACGAGCGGGTCATGTCCCACATCTCGTCCACGGCCATCGCGGGCGGCACGGCCCACCCGGAGCTGAAGCTCCTGGCCTCCAACTGACCGTACGGTGCTGACGATTCACGCGGCGGACGAGGTCCGGTACGGCTGGGACTCCGCGCCCGTCAAGGACGGCGCCGTGGCGGTCGACGGCGGCCGGATCGCCGCCGTGGGCACGCTCGCCGAGGTGCAGGAGCGGTTTCCGGGTGCCCGGGTACGACGCTGGCCCGGGGTGCTCGGCCCCGCCCGCGTCCACGAGGGGCCGCTGCCCGAGGCCCCGTCCCCGCGCGAACGCGTCCACGCCGTACTGAAGTCGGGGGCGACGGCGGTCCTTGCGGCCCACGCCGACTCGCCCGGACTCCGCGCGGCGGCCGACCGCAACGACGTGATGGTTCTGACGGGCCCCCGACCGGCGGTGCTCGACGAGAACGCCCGCGCCGACCTCGCCGTCTTCGACGCCACCGGCACCTGCATCGCGACGGTGTGCGCCGGACGCCTGGTACACCGGCGGCGCTAGAGGCTTTTCAGGGGCGCGAGGAACTGCGCGACCGGCCACGAACCACCCGCACTCTGTGCACTCAGCCGGCGAACGCTTTCCCGAACGCCCCCGAACTCTGCTCCACCCCGCTGCAGTTGGTGGCCGCGTCGTCCCGCGACGCCTTGCCGTCCGCACACTGCTGGTCCCGGAACGTTGACCACATCGACACCCAGGCGATCCCCTTCTCCTCCGCGAACGACCTCACCTGCGCCGCGTCGGAGAGCGAGAACGTCTCGTTGTCGACGTCGTTCACGCCGAGCATCGAGGTCAGCGCCATGCCCTGCCAGGCGCTCGCGTCGGACAGACCGAAGACCTTCTTCAGCTGGGTGTGGGCCGCCTTGGCGGAGGTGAGGGCGTAGTCGCCCATGTCGCCGTCGTACGACTCCCCGTAGTTCATGGTCATCAGGTTCACCGTGGAGACCTGCACGTCGTACTGGTTCGCGGAGTCCAGCAGCGCCAGGCTGTCGGCGTCCAGGCCGGACGGCATGACCGGGAGCGTGAAGGTGACCTCCAGGTCGCTGCGTTGCTTCTGCAGCAGGGCGATCGCCTTCGAGCGCAGGGCGACCGAGTCGGCGTCGGTCAGTTCGTCGCCCTCGATGTCGAAGTCGGCGCGGGTGGTGCCCGCCGCGTCAAGTGCCTTGCCGTACGCCGCCGCCAGCGCGGACGCGCTGTCGCAGACCGATGCCAGCTCCTTGCCGGAGGCGCCGCCGAAGGAGACCCGGACGTCACCGCCGTCCGTCTTCAGCTTCGCGATACGGGATGTGACCGCCGCGTCGGTCAGGGCGTCCTCGCCGTTCCACTTCGGTGTGCAGGTGCTGCCGTCGGAGATCACGAAGGCCAGGTTGTACGTCGACGGGGAGCCGGCCGAGTCGTTGGCGGAGGCGTCCGTGGCGCTCACGTAGGGCGCGTACGCCGTGTGGGACGGCTGGGCGGCGTCCGTGCTCCCGCCCGAGTCCCCCGCGTCCTTCGAGCCCGCGGAACAGCCCGCCGCGGCCAGGGCGAACAGGCACGTCAGCCCGGCCAGCGGCTTTCGGAAACTCGGCATTCGCAGGCACTCGCTCTCGTGATTTCTTTCGCTCTCGCGATGTCTTTCTCAAAGGGAAACGTCTCATATGCGGCCGGTGTTCCGGAAGGATTCCACAGGTGGGGGACAGCTCAAGAGGGTTCTCATATGCGCCTCACAAGAAGACTCGATTCGGTCACATAAAGACTCCCTACCGTCTGGGGAATGCATTCCGAGCCTGCCATCGAAAACCGTGCGACCGAGCGTGGTCGCCGCCGCGATCGCGGCAACGGGCCTGCTGCGGGGCCCGTGTTCGTTGACAACTCCGGGCGCCGTTCCAAGCTGCTGCGCCGGATCGGCCTGCTCGCCGGCGTGCTGTGCCTCGGGTACGCCGTCGTGCTGGGCCTGGCCTTCATGGGGATCGGCACCGCGACCCCGTCCTCGCTGCTGCCCTTCGCGGGCGGCGGCCCGGCCGGTGCCCGCAACTCCGGCCCCCGGGGCACCGAACCGCAGGGCGGATTCGGCACCCCGCCGGCGAGGCCCACCGGTACGCCGCCCACGGGTGCCGTCACGGGCGCCCCCACCGGCGCCCCCACCGGCGAGCCGCCGAGCTCCGTCCCCTCCGCGTCTGCATCCACGTCCCCCTCCGCGGCCGCATCCGCGCCCGCGGCCGGCTGAGCGGAACGCGGCCATCCTCATGACGACGACACACACCACCCGCGGCCGCCGCCGCGCCCCCTCCCGTATGCAGCGCGCGGCGGGCAAGGCCGCGGCCCTGCAGAAACCGCGCGTCATCCTCGCCCTGCTGTTGCTGCTCGGGCTGACCAGCGTCATGCTGCTCGACGGCTATCTGCGCGCCGAGGTCGGCGGCGACCAGCGCGTACGCACCGGCGCCAGTTCCAGCAAGGTTCCCGACAGCGTCCTCGACGGCGGGCCGATCCTCACCTTCCGGGGCGGCAAGGCCACGACGGTCTCGGTGCCGAAGAAGACCATCGCGCTCACCTTCGACGACGGCCCGAACCCCACCTACACGCCCCAGGTGCTGAAGATCCTCGAGGAGAACGACGTCCCGGCGACCTTCTTCCTGGTCGGCTCGATGGTCTCGCGCTACCCGGGGATCGTGAAGGACATGGTCGAGCAGGGCGACGAGGTGGGCATCCACACCTTCACCCACGTCGACCTCTCCTACCAGAGCACCGCCCGCGTCGACCGGGAGATGGAGCAGACCCAGCTCGCGCTCGCGGGCGCGGCCGGCATCACGACCACGCTGTTCCGGGCGCCGTACTCCTCGGAGACGGACGCCATCGACAACTACAGCTGGCCCGTCTACAAGAAGCTCGGCCAGGACGGCTACACCAGCGTCTTCGTCGACACCGACAGCGACGACTGGAAGAAGCCGGGCGTCTCGAAGATCGTCGACTGGGCCACACCGAAGGGGACGTCGGGCGCGGCGGTCCTCATGCACGACGCGGGCGGCGACCGCGAGCAGACGATCGAGGCGCTGCCGAAGTACATCAAGAAGATGAAGGCGAAGGGCTATACCTTCACCACCATCAGCGGCGTCATGGAGAAGCAGAACACCGGAAACGGCCGCGCGGTGACCGGCACGGCCACGGGGGTCCAGCCGGGCGCCGGTGCCCTCAACAGCCGTGGCACACAGGGTGGTTCGGCCACCCGCCAGGTCACCGACCGCCTCCAGGCCGCCCATCACCAGGCCACCGGCGCGACCCTCTACGAGGGCAAGGCGCTCATCGTGGCCGTCGCCGTGGCCGAGTACGCGCTGCCGGTGCTCTCGGTCGGTCTGATGATCGTGGGCGTGGCCGTCATGGGCCGCTTCGGGATGATGGTGGTCCTCGCCCGCCGCCACTACCGACAGCGCAACAGACGCCGGTTCGGCTGGGGACCGCCGGTCACCCGGCCGGTCAGCGTGATCGTCCCCGCGTACAACGAGAAGGAGTGCATCGCCAACACCCTTCAGTCGCTGTCGAGGAGCGCCCATCCGATCGAGGTCATCGTGGTCGACGACGGCTCGACGGACGGCACCTCCGAGATCGCGCGCGAGGCGGCGTACGCGCTCGGCATGACCAATGTCCGGGTGATCCGCCAGGAGAACGCGGGCAAGCCCGCCGCCCTCAACAACGGAGTACGCAGCGCCAGTTGCGACATCGTCGTGATGATGGACGGCGACACCGTCTTCGAGCCGGACACCGTACGGTCGCTCGTGCAGCCCTTCGCCGACCCCGAGGTAGGCGCGGTCGCCGGCAACGCCAAGGTCGGCAACCGCAACACGGTCATCGGCGCCTGGCAGCACATCGAGTACGTGATGGGCTTCAACCTCGACCGCCGCATGTACGACCTGCTGCGGTGCATGCCCACCATCCCGGGCGCGATCGGCGCCTTCCGGCGTGAGGCGGTGCTGCAGGTCGGCGGGATGAGCGAGGACACCCTCGCCGAGGACACCGACATCACCATCGCCATGCACCGCGCGGGCTGGCGGGTCGTCTACGAGGAGCACGCCAGGGCCTGGACGGAGGCGCCCGGTTCGCTGAAGCAGCTGTGGTCCCAGCGCTACCGCTGGTCCTACGGCACCATGCAGGCGCTGTGGAAGCACCGCAAGTCCCTCACGGACAAGGGTCCTTCGGGCCGCTTCGGCCGCGTCGGCATGCCGCTCGTCGTGATCTTCCAGATCGTCACGCCGGTCTTCGCCCCGCTCATCGACGTGTTCACCGCCTACTCGATGATCTTCGTCGACTTCACGGCGGCCCTGCTCGCCTGGCTCGCGGTACTGGCCGTCCAACTCGTCTGCGCGGCCTACGCCTTCCGCCTCGACCGCGAGAAGTACCGCTACCTGTTGATGATGCCCCTCCAGCAGCTGGCCTACCGCCAGATGATGTACCTCGTCCTCATCCACTCCTGCATCACAGCCCTCACCGGCGGCCGCCTCCGCTGGCAGAAACTGAAACGAACGGGCGAGGTCGGGACCCCGGCGGGGGTGAGCTGAATTGGGCACGCACAAAAGAGGCGCTGTCATCGAAGCCGACGCCGCCGCTCCACCCCCTGAACGCCCCGTACGCGACCGCTACTTCGACACCCTCCGTGCCGCAGCCCTGGTCAGGGTCGTCACATACCACACCTTCGGCTGGGCCTGGGCGGGCATGGTGTTCCCCTCCATGGGCGTCATGTTCGCCCTCGCCGGCACCCTGATGGCGAAGTCCCTGGAACGCCCCGCTGCGAAGGTCGTCAAGAGCCGCCTGCGAAGACTCCTGCCCCCGTTCTGGTTCTGGGGCGTCTTCGTCGTGCTCGCGATGCTGATCCACGGCTGGCTTCCGCCTTGGCAGATCATCTACTGGGTCGTCCCGCTCGGCGACCCCCCGGGCAACGCCTGGGGCGAGCAGGCATGGGAAATCCTCTGGTACCTCCGCACCTACCTCTGGTTCGTCCTCCTCTCCCCCCTCCTCCTACGCCTCTTCCGCCTCGCCCCCCTCCCCGTCCTGGCGCTGTCCCTGACCCCGGTCCTGGCTCTGAACTTCGTCTGGACCGCCCCGGACAACCGCTTCGGCAGCGCCCTGTGGGACCTGTCGACGTACCTCTTCTGCTGGCTCCTCGGCTTCGCGCACCGCGACGGCGTGCTGCAGCGGCTGCACCCTGTCCTCGTCGCCGCGCTCTCGCTCGCCGCGCTGGGCTACGGCGGCTGGTACGCCTTCAGCCACCAGTCCGACTACGGCACGTACGACCTCGACTCGAACCCGCTCGCGCAGGCCTTCTGGTCGGCCGGGTTCGTGCTGGTGCTGATGTGGGCGAAGGCGTACTTCCGGATCGACTTCGCCCGGCTGACCGGCTTCCGGCGGCTGGACCGGACGGTCACGGTCTTCAACGCGCGTGCCGTGACGATCTATCTGTGGCACGAGATCGCGCTGATCCTGGCCGTCCCGCTGATCGACCAGTTCTGGAACGTGCCCGCGTTCGAGAAGTACCTGCCGCTGGAGAGCCAGTGGTTCATGTTCGGCATCGGCTGGGTCCTGATCGCGGTGTTCGTCCTGGTGTGCGGCTGGGTGGAGGACGTGGCCGCGAAGAAGAAGCCCAGGCTTCTTCCGTGAGGGCGGGCTGCAACAATGGCGAGGTGACCCGCGCTTCCCTGAACAAGCAGCCGCACGAAGTCGCCTCGATGTTCGACGACGTGGCGGAACGGTACGACCTGACGAACGACGTGCTGTCGCTCGGCCAGGACCGGGTGTGGCGCAAGGAGGTGGCGAAGGCGGTCGACGCCCGGCCGGCGCGGAAGGTCCTGGACCTCGCCGCGGGCACGGCGACCTCGTCGCTGCCGTTCGCCCGCACGGGCGCCTATGTCGTCCCCTGCGACTTCTCCCTCGGCATGCTCCAGGTCGGCAAGAAGAGGCACCCCTGGCTGCCGCTGACCGCGGGCGACGCGACGAAGCTGCCGTTCCGCGACGACACCTTCGACGCCGTCACGATCTCCTTCGGGCTGCGCAACGTACAGGACGTCGACGGCGCCCTGCGCGAGATGCACCGGGTGACCAGGCCCGGCGGCCGGGTGGTGATCTGCGAGTTCTCGCACCCGACCTGGGCGCCTTTCCGCACGGTCTACACCGAGTACCTGATGCGCGCCCTCCCGCCGGTCGCCCGCGCGGTCTCCTCCAACCCCGACGCCTACGTCTACCTCGCCGAGTCCATCCGCGCCTGGCCCGACCAGCCCGCGCTGGCCGAGCGGCTGCAGAAGGCCGGCTGGTCGAAGGTGGCGTGGAAGAACCTCACGGGCGGCGTGGTGGCTTTGCACCGCGGGTTCAAGCAGAGCTGACGCAGTCAGGCCGAGCTGACGACGTACGGGTCGCCCGGCTCGTCGAGTTCGCGCTGCAGTCCGCCCCTGGGGGGCCGGGGGATACGGGGCTCACGCATGCCTCCGCCGCCCTCCCCCTCGCCGAAGTCGAACCACACGTAGATCACGGAGTCCCGCGGCACCTCGGCGCCCGGCTGCGGGTACTGCCGTACGACGTATTCGACGACGGTCTGGTGGAAGTCGGGCCGGTCCGGTGCGTTGAGAAAGAGCCCGGTCGCCTCTGCCGACTTGCGCGCGTCCATGGCCATCAGCCCGACAAGCCGTGGTACGCGCACTTCGGGTGTTTTGGGTGTTATGCGCACAGATGTCACCCCCAGCGGTACTGGAAGGGTAACCGCCGGGGGGTGTCGTCCGGAAGCGTCAAGTGTCTTTCTGTAGCAGTCGGTTACTCAATGTGACCAATTCAGAGGTGCAGGCCGAAACAGAGTGCCTCTTCGTCGAAGCGCGGGTGCGGATATGTCTCCCTCAGCTCCATGCCGAGGCGCTTCGTGACCGAGACCGACCGCTCGTTGCCGGGTCTGACTATCGCCACCACGCTCTTCACCCCGGCCGCACGGAGCCGCTCCAGCGTCATCTGCGCGGCCGCCGTGGCGTACCCCTTCCCCCAGAACTCCCGGCCGAGCCGCCAGCCGATCTCTATCTCGCCGCTCGGCCCCCACTCGTGCGGCCACGGCTGGGCGCCGGTGAACCCGATGACCCGCCCGCGGTCGTCGGCCATGGTCCACAGGCAGAA
The DNA here is from genome assembly GCF_022698145.1 of Streptomyces spinosisporus. GTDB lineage: Bacteria > Actinomycetota > Actinomycetes > Streptomycetales > Streptomycetaceae > Streptomyces > Streptomyces spinosisporus. The sequence continues at coordinate 123,700 of NZ_JALDAX010000021.1, read as the reverse complement.
GCCCCGCTCGGCGTCGTGCCGGCGCTGCCGGGCGGTGAGCTCCTCGTAGACGGACAGCTCCGCGGACGCACCGCCGTGGAACTCCATGACGTCCGGGTCGTCGAAGATCCGGTGCCAGGCGACCGCGTCCTCGTCGGTGGGGACGCGCAGCCGTACTACGGGGAGAGCTCGGTTCACGAGGGCAGCCCTTCAGCCGGGTGATCAATGCTGCTGAATAGACTGCCCCTGTCCCGTGCCGTCCGGCACAGAGATTTCGAAGTTGGGGAGATCCCGCCGTGACCGTCGCGACCGAGCCGCTCTCCGAGAACACCGCCGATGTGATCGTCGTGGGGGCGGGGCCCGCCGGTTCCACGACCGCCTACCACCTCGCCAAGTCCGGCCTGGACGTGCTCCTGCTGGAGAAGACCGAGTTCCCGCGGGAGAAGGTCTGCGGCGACGGCCTCACCCCGCGTGCGGTCAAACAGCTCGTGGCCATGGGCATCGACATCTCCGAGGAGGCGGGCTGGCTGCGCAACAAGGGCCTGCGGATCATCGGCGGGGGAGTGCGGCTGCAGCTCGACTGGCCGGATCTCGCCTCCTTCCCCGACTACGGACTCGTCCGCAAGCGCGACGACTTCGACGAGCAGCTCGCCCGGCAGGCCCAGAAGGCGGGCGCGCGGCTCTACGAGCGCTGCAACGTCGGCGCCCCGATCGTCGACGAGCGCACCGGCCGTATCACCGGCGTCCACGCCAAGCTCGGCGAGGAGAAGCGCGAGGTGACCCTCCACGCGCCGCTGGTCGTCGCCGCCGACGGCAACTCGACGCGGCTTTCGCTGGCCATGGGCCTGCACCGCCGCGAGGACCGCCCGATGGGCGTGGCCGTACGGACGTACTTCACCTCGCCCCGCCACGACGACGACTACCTGGAGTCCTGGCTGGAACTGTGGGACCGCCGCGGCCCCCAGGACCGGCTGCTGCCCGGCTACGGCTGGATCTTCGGCATGGGCGACGGCACCTCGAACGTCGGCCTCGGCGTGCTGAACACCTCGGCGGCCTTCAAGGAGCTGGACTGGCGCGAGATCCTCAAGGCGTGGTGCGCCTCCATGCCCGAGGACTGGGGCTACACCCCGGACAACATGACCGGACCGATCCGCGGCGCCGCGCTCCCCATGGCCTTCAACCGCCAGCCCCACTACACCAAGGGCCTGCTTCTGGTCGGCGACGCCGGCGGCCTGGTGAACCCCTTCAACGGCGAGGGCATCGCCTACGCCATGGAGTCCGGCCAGATCGCCGCCGACGTCATCGTCCAGGCCCACGCCCGCCCGACGGCCGCGAGCCGTGAACTCGCCCTGCAGCGCTACCCGCGGGTCCTGAAGGACACCTACGGCGGCTACTACACGCTGGGCCGCGGCTTCGTGAAGCTCATCGGCAACCCGAAGATCATGAAGATCGCGGCCCAGCGCGGTCTGACGCACCCCATGCTCATGAAGTTCACCCTCAAGCTCCTGGCGAACCTGACCGACCCGACCGGCGGCGACGCGATGGACCGGGTCATCAACGGCCTGAGCAAGGTGGCCCCGAAGGCGTGAATCAGCCCTTCAGGGCTTCCACGTTGGCGGCCCGGCGGGCGAACACCTCGTCACGCCGGTCCGCCACCTGCCGCAGCGCGTCCTTGCGCTGCCGGCCGGAGAGGCGGTCCAGATAGACCCGGCCGTTGCAGTGGTCGGTCTCGTGCTCCAGGCAGCGCGCGAAGTACCCCGTCCCCTCGATGACGAGCGGCTGCCCTTCCTTGTCCAGCCCCCGCACCACGGCCCGGTCGGGCCGCGGTACGTCCATCAAGGCGCCCGGCACGGACAGGCACCCCTCGTTCTCGTCGAGCAGTCGGCGCCCGGCGGGTGCGAGCGGGTCGAGCACCGGGTTGACGATGTGCCCGACGTGCCGGGCCCCGTCGTCGTCCGGGCAGTCGTAGACGAACAGCCGCAGGCCGACGCCCACTTGGTTCGCCGCGAGACCGGCCCCCTCGGCGATGTACATGGTCAGGAACATGTCGTCGATGAGCGCGGCCAGGTCGGGACCGAACTCGGTGACGTCCCTGCACGGCTTGTGCAGGACCTCCTCACCGACCTCGGTCACGCGCCGCACCTTCCCGCGCCGGGCTTCGGGCGCGAGCGGCGGATACGAGTCGACGGGCCTGCCTTGCACGAACACACTGGGCATGTCTGTGTCTCCCTGTGATTGTGAGGATGCTGTGGGTGGCGGGACAACAGGGTTCCGGCCTGCGGAAGCCCTCCCTACCCTCCGGTACTCATGACATCAGAACCCTCACCGCGACCGGAGGAAAACTCCGGCCACACCCGCAGAAAATTCCTCGCCGGCACCGGGGCCGCGGCGGGTGCGCTCGCCTTATCGCCCGCCACGCGCGCGAGCGCGGCCGCCTCCGGCAAGCGCGTCGCCGTCCTCGGCGGCGGGGTCTCCGGCCTCAGCGCCGCCCACGAACTCGCCGAACGCGGCTACGCCGTCACCGTCTACGAGTACTACGACGTCCTCGGCGGCAAGGCCCGCTCGATGGACGTCCCCGGCACCGCGAGCGGCGGACGGAAGGCCCTGCCGGGCGAGCACGGCTTCCGCTTCTTCCCCGGCTTCTACCGGAACCTGCCGGACACGATGCGCCGCATCCCCTTCCCCGGCAGCGCGAACGGCGTCCACGGCAACCTCCGGAACGCCACCGAGGAGCTGTTCGCCCGCAGTTCCGGCCGACCGGATCTGCATTTCCCGCTGCGCCGCGCAACCACCCCGCCCGCCCCCGGCGACATCACCCCGTCCTGGATCCGCGACCAGATCCTCTCCGTCCTGGATCTCGGCACCCGCCTGCCGGCCCACGAGGTCGCCTACTTCGCCGACCGTCTCCTCGTCCACCTCACCAGCTGCGACGCCCGCCGCGAGGGCCAGTGGGAGAAGGTCGCGTGGTGGGACTTCATCCGCGCCGACGACATGAGCGAGGAGTACCGGACCCTTCTCGGCATCGGCCAGACCCGCAACCTCGTCGCCACGCGCGCGGAGGTGGCGTCCACGCGCACCGTCGGCCGCGTCATCATCGAGGCCCTGATCCTGTGGGGCCTGCTCGGCCGCGGCCTGGACGGTGACGCCGACATCGACCGGGTCCTCAACGCCCCCACGAGCGAGGCCTGGATCGACCCCTGGGAGACCCATCTGCGTTCCATGGGCGTCGAATTCGTCCTGGGCACCCAGGTCCGCGAGGTCCTCTGCGACGGCGGCCGGGTCACCGGCGTACGCGTCTCGGCGCGCGACGGCGGCCAGGAGCGCACGGTCACCGCCGACCACTACGTCTCCGCGATGCCCGTCGAACACGCCCGCACGACCTGGGGCAGGGCGCTGCGGGCCGCCGACCCGCAGCTCGCCAGGTGCGACGCGCTGCAGACGGACTGGATGACCGGCGTGATGTTCTACCTGCGCACGCCCACGCCCGTCGTGCACGGCCACATCAACTGCCTGGACTCACCCTGGTCGGTGACCGGCATCGGCCAGGCCCAGTTCTGGGACGAGCGGGACTTCTCGCGCGACTACGGCGACGGCCGGGCCCACGACTGCCTCTCCGCAATCATCTCCGAGTGGGACAAGCCCGGCATCCTGTACGGCAAGACGGCCAAGGAGTGCACCAAGGACGAGATCGTCGCCGAGCTCTGGGCACAGTTGAAGGACGCCCTCAACGACTCCGGCAGGACGACGCTCACCGACGAGGACCGGCTCGGCTGGTTCATGGACCCGGCCGTGACGGGCCTGGGCGGCCCCGAGCCGCGCAACCGCGAGCAGCTCCTCATCCATCCCACCGGAACGCTCTACAACCGCCCCTCGGCCCGCACAGAGGTCCCGAACTTCTTCCTCGCCGGCGACTACGTCCGCACGGACGTCGACCTGGCGACGATGGAGGGAGCCAACGAGTCGGCGCGACGGGCGGTCAACGCCCTCCTGGACGCGGACAATTCGGACGCCGAGCGGTGCGGCATCTGGGAGCTGTACCGCCCGCCGGAGATGGAACCCCTCAAGCGCGTCGACGAGGTCCGCTACCGGCTGGGCCTGCCCAACACCTTCGATCTGGGCTGAGCCCGACCGGGCCGGGTCCGGCGCGACGGGCGGAAGGACCGCTGCCCCCGAGCGGCTGCGGTCCTTCCGTACGTCCGTATTGCGTGAGTTGTGCTTGTGCGTTGTGTCGCGGAGTGGGTCAGAGAACCCGCACCGCGCCGCTCGGCGGGTCGTAGGAGAGCGGCTTCTCGACCACACCGGTCGAGGGGTTCTGCGCGCCGACGAACATGCCGTCGCCGACGTACACGCCCACGTGGTACGCGCTGCCCGCGCCACCCCAGTACAGGATGTCGCCGGGCTGCAGGTTGCTCAGCGAGACCTGGGTGCCGGCCGTCGACTGGCTCTGCGAGACGCGCGGCAGGTCGACGCCGACCTGCTTGAAGGCGGCCTGCACGAGACCGGAGCAGTCCCACGAGTTGGGGCCGGTGCCGCCGGAGACGTAGGCGTCGCCGATCTGGGCCTTGACGAAGGCGATGACCGCCGCGGCCGAACCGGTGGCCGTGGAGGAGCTCGTGGAGGTCGTGGACGTGCCGGCGGTGGCGGAGAGGGTGGCCCGCTCCGTGCTGCGCGAGGCGCGCTCGGCGGCGGCCTTGCGGGCGGCCTCCTGGGCCTTCTTCTTGGCCTCCGCCTTCTTCTTCGCCTCTGCGAGGTCCGCCTTGGCCTGCTTCGCGGCCTTTGTGGCGGCGGCGTCACGCTCGGCCTGCAGCTGGTAGTTCGCGGCCGCCTGCTGCGTGGCGTCCGCGGACTGGGCGACCTGAGTGGCCAGATCGGCCGTCAGGGTGGGCAGTTCGAGGGTCTGCGTGACCGGCTCGGCGGCATTCGCCGAAGCCGACGCACCCGCCGCTGCCATGCTGAGGACGCCACCGGTCACACCGACGCGCATCGCGAGCGACGACGTCGCGGTGCGGCGGGGCTTCCGGTGGCTGCGTATGTGAGCGGTGTGGGACATGAGAACAACCGGTATCAGGGGCTCCTCCATACCTTCAAGAAACGTGTGCTGCGCCACAGTTGTTCAACTGACGCCCCGAAACCTGGTTCCAGCGGCCCTTATTGACGCCCTAACGGACATTGCGGGCAGGACCCATTGCCCCCGTGATCACGGTCTTTCATCGTTACGCCCGAATTGCCCCGCGCCTACCACTGGTTGGGACCGTTGGCCAAGCCCCGTTCTCATGCGCCTCTCATGAGTGTGGCGGAGGTCACGCAACGGTCACGGCAGCGTGCGCGTCCCGCGCGAAGATCACGGGCCGATTGCGTCCGGATCACGACCGGGCTCCGCTCGTGAACGCGTGCACGCGTCCACATCGCGCCGCGCATCTCCCTCTGATGTGTGAACGGGGTCCTCTATCAAGACGTCCCGTCCAGCGCCAATTTGCATGCAAGGGAAGTCTCTTGATATGGAGACGCCCCCTCCGAACTGCGTCGACAAGCGGAAATGTCACCTCTGGTGACCACTCGGACGCTTCACGTACGAAGATCACTTCTGATCCGTCTTCATGATCCTTCGTCAGGTGGTGGAGATCACAAAGCTTGTGCAATACCCCGTGTCGCAGATCACAGAGCGGCGGGCATAAGATGCGAGGCAGTTGGGCTTGTGACCTGCTTCACATGTTCTCGATCTTCGCCGGGACGGGCGGGGTGAGAGGGGCGTTGGAGGAGGGTGTGAGTCCGGCGCCATCGCCAGCAGTCAGTGCCGACTGAGAGGAGCGAGGAGCGGTGAACGCGTATGCGCCCATCCTCGTACTGGGAGCCCTCGGGGCAGGCTTTGCGATCTTCTCCGTGGTCATGGCCACGCTGATCGGTCCGAAGCGGTACAACCGGGCCAAGCTCGAGGCTTACGAGTGCGGGATCGAGCCGACCCCCACGCCGGCCGGCGGCGGGCGTTTCCCCATCAAGTACTACCTGACGGCGATGCTCTTCATCGTCTTCGACATCGAGATCGTCTTCCTCTACCCCTGGGCCGTCACCTTCGACGCCCTGGGGATTTTCGGGCTCGTGGAGATGCTGCTCTTCGTGCTCACCGTCTTCGTCGCGTACGCGTACGTATGGCGGCGCGGCGGCCTGGAATGGGACTGAGGGGCCTTTAGAACATGGGACTCGAAGAAAAGCTGCCGAGCGGATTTCTGCTGACCACCGTCGAGCAGGCCGCGGGCTGGGTGCGCAAGGCGTCCGTCTTCCCGGCCACGTTCGGCCTCGCCTGCTGTGCCATCGAGATGATGACCACCGGCGCCGGACGCTACGACCTGGCGCGCTTCGGCATGGAGGTCTTCCGAGGTTCGCCTCGCCAGGCGGACCTGATGATCGTGGCCGGCCGGGTGAGCCAGAAGATGGCACCGGTGCTGCGCCAGGTCTACGACCAGATGCCGAACCCCAAGTGGGTGATCTCCATGGGGGTCTGCGCCTCCTCGGGCGGCATGTTCAACAACTACGCGATCGTCCAGGGCGTCGACCACATCGTCCCCGTCGACATCTATCTGCCCGGCTGTCCGCCGCGGCCCGAGATGCTGATGGACGCCATCCTCAAGCTGCACCAGAAGATCCAGTCCTCCAAGCTCGGCGTGAACGCCGAGGAGGCGGCCCGCGAGGCGGAGGAAGCGGCGCTCAAGGCCCTGCCCACGATCGAGATGAAGGGGCTGCTGCGGTGAGCGACGCGAACGGCACCAGCGGGGCGTCGAACGGGGTCAACCCCGAGAAGGACCTCGGCGCCTCCAACCTCCCCGGCCAGCGCGGCGAGGGCGGCGAGGAGATCCGCGTCCAGCGCGGCATGTTCGGCGCCAACAACGGCGGCGACACCTCCGGCTACGGCGGCCTGGTCCGCTCGGTCCGCCTCCCGGGACCGGCGGCCCGCCCCTACGGCGGCTGGTTCGACGAGGTCGCCGACGAACTGGAGGGCGCGCTGGAGGAACAGGGACTCCTGCCCGACAACGCGATCGAGAAGACGGTCGTCGACCGCGGCGAACTCACCTTCCACATCGAGCGCGAGCACCTGCTCCGCGTCGCGCAGACCCTCCGCGACGACCCGGCCCTGCGCTTCGAACTGTGCACCGGCGTCAGCGGCGTCCACTACCTGCACGACAAGGGCCGCGAGCTGCACGCCGTCTACCACCTGCGCTCGATCACCCACAACCGGCTGATCCGCCTCGAGGTCAGCGCGCCCGACAGCGACCCGAAGATCCCGTCGCTGGTCTCCGTGTATCCCACCAACGACTGGCACGAGCGCGAGACCTACGACTTCTTCGGCATCGTCTTCGACGGTCACCCGGCCCTGACCCGGATCATGATGCCGGACGACTGGCAGGGCCACCCGCAGCGCAAGGACTACCCCCTCGGCGGCATCCCCGTCGAGTACAAGGGCGCCCAGATCCCGGCTCCGGACCAGCGGAGGTCGTACTCGTGAGCACGCAGTCAGCATCCGCCGCCTCGGCGCGCGAGACCACCGAGGGCACCGTCTACACGGTCACCGGTGGCGACTGGGACGAGGTCGTCCAGTCCGCGGCCCGCGCCGACGACGAGCGCATCGTCGTCAACATGGGTCCCCAGCACCCCTCCACCCACGGGGTGCTCCGCCTGATCCTGGAGATCGAGGGCGAGACGGTCACCGAGGCCCGCTGCGGCATCGGCTACCTCCACACGGGGATCGAGAAGAACCTCGAGTTCCGCACGTGGACGCAGGGCACCACGTTCGTGACGCGCATGGACTACCTGACGTCCTTCTTCAACGAGACCGCCTACTGTCTCGCCGTCGAGAAGCTCCTCGGCATCGAGGACCAGATCACCGAGCGCGCCGAGATCATCCGGGTGCTCCTGATGGAGCTGAACCGCCTCTCCTCCCACCTGGTGTGCATCGCCACCGGCGGCATGGAGCTCGGCGCCACCACGATCATGATCTACGGATTCCGTGATCGTGAAATGATTCTCGACATCTACGAGCTCATCACGGGCCTGCGCATGAACCACGCGTACATCCGGCCCGGCGGACTCGCCCAGGACCTGCCGCCCGGCGCGGTGGACCACATCCGCGAGTTCGTGAAGAAGATGAAGAAGAACCTCCCGGAGTACGACAAGCTCGCCACCGGGAACCCCATCTTCAAGGCCCGTATGCAGGACGTCGGCTATCTCGACCTGGCCGGCTGCATGGCCCTCGGCGCCACCGGCCCGATCCTGCGCTCCACCGGCCTGCCGCACGACCTGCGCAAGGCACAGCCGTACTGCGGATACGAGACGTACGACTTCGAGATCCCGACCGCGGACTCCTGCGACTCCTACGGGCGCTTCCTGATCCGCCTGGAGGAGATGCGCCAGTCGCTGGGGATCATCGAGCAGTGCCTTGACCGGCTGCAGCCCGGCCCGGTCATGGTCGCCGACAAGAAGATCGCCTGGCCCGCCCAGCTCGCCCTGGGACCGGACGGGCTCGGCAACTCCCTCGACCACATCAAGAAGATCATGGGCACGTCCATGGAGGCCCTGATCCACCACTTCAAGCTGGTCACCGAGGGCTTCCGCGTCCCGCCGGGACAGGCGTACGCGGCCGTCGAGTCGCCCAAGGGCGAACTCGGTGTGCACGCCGTCTCCGACGGCGGCACCCGCCCCTTCCGGGTCCACTTCCGTGACCCGTCCTTCACCAACCTGCAGGCCATGGCGGCGATGTGCGAGGGCGGCCAGGTCGCCGACGTCATCGTCGCCGTCGCGTCCATCGACCCCGTGATGGGAGGCGTCGACCGGTGACCACCAGTTCCTCGGAGCAGGGCGTCAGCCTGGGCATGCCCCAACTGCCCGCGCCCGCCTACCCGGACGACGTCCGAGCCCGGCTCGAGGCCGACGCGCGCCAGGTGATCGACCGCTACCCCGACTCCCGGTCCGCGCTCCTGCCGCTGCTGCACCTCGTGCAGTCGGAGGAGGGCCATGTCACGCGCACCGGGATGCAGTTCTGCGCGGACATGCTCAAGCTGACCACCGCGGAGGTCACGGCCGTCGCGACCTTCTACTCCATGTACCGGCGCAAGCCGTCCGGTGACTACCAGGTCGGCGTGTGCACCAACACGCTGTGCGCGGTGATGGGCGGCGACGCGATCTTCGAGGAGCTCCAGGAGCACCTCGGCGTCGGCAACGGCGAGACCACCGCCGACGGCAAGGTCACCCTGGAGCACATCGAGTGCAACGCGGCCTGCGACTACGCGCCGGTGGTGATGGTCAACTGGGAGTTCTTCGACGACCAGACCCCGGCCAGCGCCAAGCGTCTCGTCGACGACCTGCGCGCGGGACGCGAGGTCGAGCCCACGCGCGGGGCGCGTCTGTGCACCTTCAAGGAGACCGCGCGGATTCTGGCCGGCTTCCCCGACGAGCGGCCCGGGGCCGTCGAGGAGAGCGGCAGTGCGGGACCGGCGTCGCTGGTGGGCCTCCGCCTGGCCAAGGGAGAGACCGCACCCGCGCGCGTGGTCCATCCGCGGGACGGCGGGCCGCACGACGAGCAGGACAGGGCCGTGCACGACCCGTCGCCGACCGAGCGACTGAGCGCACACGACGCGCCGCAGGAGACGTCGGCCTCCGACCCGGCCCACCCGGCCGGGCCCACCGCCGAGGAGGGGGAGTGATGACCTTGGCACCCGAACTCAAAGACACCAGCCCCGAGAAGCTGCTCGCACCCGTGCTGTCCGCCTTCTGGGACGAGGACAGGTCCTGGACGCTGGACGTCTACAAAAGGCACGAGGGGTACGAGGGGCTCCGCAAGGCGCTCGCGATGTCCCCGGACGACCTGATCGCGTACGTCAAGGACTCCGGGCTGCGCGGCCGCGGCGGCGCGGGATTCCCGACGGGAATGAAATGGCAGTTCATTCCCCAGGGAGATGGAAAACCGCACTATCTAGTTGTCAACGCCGACGAGTCGGAGCCGGGGACGTGCAAGGACATCCCGCTCCTCTTCGCGAACCCGCATAGCCTCATCGAGGGCATTGTCATCGCGTGTTATGCCATCCGGTCTTCGCATGCCTTCATCTATCTGCGTGGTGAAGTCGTCCCCGTTCTGCGGCGGTTGCACGAGGCCGTGCGCGAGGCCTACGAGGCCGGCTACCTCGGCGAGAACATCCTGGGCAGCGGACTGAACCTCCAGGTCACCGTGCACGCGGGCGCAGGCGCGTACATCTGCGGTGAGGAGACCGCACTGCTCGACTCGCTCGAAGGCCGCCGGGGTCAACCGCGGCTCCGTCCCCCTTTCCCTGCGGTCGCGGGCCTCTATGCGTGCCCGACTGTTGTGAACAACGTCGAGTCGATCGCATCGGTTCCCGCAATTCTGAATCGGGGCAAAGAATGGTTCCGGTCGATGGGCAGCGAGAAGTCCCCGGGCTTCACGCTCTACTCGCTTAGCGGCCATGTCGCGAGCCCCGGCCAGTACGAGGCCCCGCTCGGCATCACGCTGCGCCAGCTCCTCGACATGAGCGGCGGCATGCGGCCGGGCCACCGCCTCAAGTTCTGGACGCCGGGCGGCTCCTCGACACCGATGTTCACCGACGAGCACCTCGACGTACCCCTTGACTACGAGGGCGTCGGCGCTGCCGGCTCCATGCTCGGCACCAAGGCCCTTCAGTGCTTCGACGAGACGACCTGCGTCGTGCGCGCCGTCACCCGCTGGACCGAGTTCTACGCCCACGAGTCCTGCGGCAAGTGCACACCGTGCCGCGAAGGGACGTACTGGCTCGTGCAGTTGCTCCGCGACATCGAGGCGGGCAAGGGCGTCATGAGCGACCTCGACAAGCTGAACGACATCGCCGACAACATCAACGGCAAGTCGTTCTGCGCCCTCGGCGACGGCGCCGCCTCGCCGATCTTCTCCTCGCTGAAGTACTTCCGCGAGGAGTACGAGCAGCACATCACGGGCCGCGGCTGCCCCTTCGACCCGGCCAAGTCGACGGCCTGGGCCGACTCCCGCACGGAGGTGAACGCATGACCGTGACCACCAACGCTCCCTCGGGAGGGGGAGAGGCGGCGGTCCCGCCGGAAGATCTCGTCTCGCTGACGATCGACGGCGCCGAGATCAGCGTGCCCAAGGGCACCCTGGTCATCCGCGCCGCCGAGCAGCTCGGCATCGAGATCCCCCGCTTCTGCGACCACCCCCTCCTGGACCCGGCCGGCGCCTGCCGCCAGTGCATCGTCGAGGTCGAGGGCCAGCGCAAGCCGATGGCGTCCTGCACCATCACGTGCACGGACGGCATGGTCGTCAAGACGCACCTCACCTCGCCGGTCGCCGAGAAGGCCCAGCACGGTGTGATGGAGCTGCTGCTCATCAACCACCCCCTGGACTGCCCCGTCTGCGACAAGGGCGGCGAGTGCCCGCTGCAGAACCAGGCCATGTCGCACGGCCAGGCCGAGTCCCGCTTCGAGGGCAAGAAGCGGACGTACGAGAAGCCCGTCCCGATCTCCACGCAGGTGCTGCTGGACCGCGAACGGTGCGTGCTGTGCGCCCGTTGCACCCGCTTCTCCAACCAGATCGCGGGCGACCCGATGATCGAGCTGGTCGAGCGGGGCGCGCTGCAGCAGGTCGGCACCGGTGAGGGCGACCCCTTCGAGTCGTACTTCTCCGGCAACACCATCCAGATCTGCCCGGTCGGCGCGCTGACCTCGGCGGCGTACCGCTTCCGCTCCCGCCCCTTCGACCTGGTGTCCTCGCCGAGCGTGTGCGAGCACTGCTCCGGGGGCTGCGCGACCCGCACCGACCACCGCCGCGGCAAGGTCATGCGGCGGCTCGCCGCCAACGACCCCGAGGTCAACGAGGAGTGGATCTGCGACAAGGGGCGGTTCGCCTTCCGGTACGCGCAGCAGCGCGACCGGCTCGAACAGCCCCTGGTGCGCAACGCCGAGGGCGAGCTGGAGCCGGCCTCCTGGCCGGAGGCGCTGCAGATCGCGGCCCAGGGCCTGCTCGCCTCGCGCGGCCGGACCGGTGTGCTGACCGGCGGCCGGCTGACCGTCGAGGACGCCTACGCCTACAGCAAGTTCGCGCGCGTGGCGCTCGACACGAACGACATCGACTTCCGCGCGCGGGTGCACACCAGCGAGGAGGCCGACTTCCTGGCGGCGCGGGTCGCCGGACGCGGCCGTGATCTCGACGGTACGGGAGTCACGTACACCCTCCTGGAGAAGGCACCCGCCGTCCTGCTGGTCGGCTTCGAGGCCGAGGAGGAGGCGCCCGGCGTCTTCCTGAGGCTGCGCAAGGCCTGGCGGGGGCACGGCCAGAAGGTGTTCTCGCTGGCCACGCACGCCACGCGCGGTCTGGAGAAGGCCGGCGGCACCCTGCTTCCCGCGGCTCCCGGCACCGAGACCGAGTGGCTGGACGCGCTCGCCGGCGGGGTCGGGCTCGACGGGGACGGCTCGAAGGCGGCCGAGGGGCTGCGCACCGAGGGCGCGGTGATCGTGGTCGGCGAACGGCTGGCGGCCGTCGCCGGCGGGCTCACCGCCGCCGTACGGGCCGCCGCCGCGACCGGCGCCCGGCTGGTGTGGATCCCGCGGCGGGCCGGAGAGCGCGGCGCGCTCGAGGTCGGCGCCCTGCCGTCGCTGCTTCCCGGCGGACGCCCGGCGACCGACCCGCGCGCGCGTGAGGAGGTCGCCGCCGTCTGGGGACTGGCCGAACTCCCGCACCGCTACGGCCGCGACACCAGCCAGATCCTGGAGGCCGCCGTGAGCGGTGAACTCCAGGCGCTGCTGGTCGCGGGTGTCGAGGTCGCCGATCTACCCGACCCGGCACGCGCGCGTGAAGCACTTCACGAGGCCGGTTTCGTGGTGTCGCTGGAGCTGCGGCCCAGTGAGGTCAGCGAGCTGGCGGACGTGGTGCTGCCCGTCGCCGCGGTCGCCGAGAAGGCCGGCACCTTCCTCAACTGGGAGGGCCGGGTGCGCTTCTTCGACGCCGCGCTCAAGCCCGACCAGATGACCCGCCGCCTCGCGCCCACCGACGCGCGCGTGCTGCAGATGCTGGCCGACGCCATGGACGTACACCTGGGTCTGCCGGATCTGCGCACCGTGCGTGCGGAGATCGACCGGCTCGGGCCCTGGGACGGTCCGCGTGCCACCGAGCCCCTGGAGAGCGCGGGCGTGCTGCCGCGGCCCGCCGCCGGCGAGGCCGTCCTGTCGGGCCATCGCCTCCTGCTGGACCAGGGCGTCCTCCAGGAGGGCGACGAGGCGCTCGCCGGGACCCGGCACGCCGCCCACGCGCGCGTGTCGGCCGCGACGGCCGCCGAGGCGGGCGTCAAGGACGGCGACCTGCTCGCCGTGACCGGTCCCACCGGGACCGTCGAACTCCCGCTGCAGATCACGGAGATGCCCGACCGCGTGGTCTGGCTGCCGCTGAACTCAGCAGGCAGGGGCGTCGCCTCCGACACCGGGGCGCTGCCCGGCGCACTCGTCCGCATCGGCCCGGCGACGCTCGTCGGCGAGGCCCCCGAGGAGGTGGAGGCATGAGCCCGTACCTCGCCGCTGAAGACCTCTCGATGTTCGGCCGCGACCCCTGGTGGCTGATCGTCGTCAAGGCCGTCTTCTGCTTCGCCTTCCTGATGGTGACCGTGCTGTTCTCCATCGTGTGGGAGCGCAAGGTCGTCGCCTGGATGCAGCTGCGCATCGGCCCCAACCGGCACGGCCCCTGGGGCATGCTCCAGTCGCTCGCCGACGGCATCAAGCTGATGCTCAAGGAAGACGTCATCGTCAAACGCGCGGACAAGGTGGTCTACGTCCTCGCACCGATCGTCGCCGCCATCCCGGCCTTCATGGCGATCGCGGTGATCCCCTTCGGACCGGCGGACAACCAGATCTCGATCTTCGGCCACCGCACCACGATGCAGCTGACGGACCTGCCGATCGCGATGCTCTTCATCCTCGCGGTCGCCTCGGTCGGCATCTACGGCATCGTGCTCGCGGGCTGGAGCTCCGGATCCACCTACCCGCTGCTCGGCGGCCTGCGCTCCTGCGCGCAGATGATCTCGTACGAGATCGCCATGGGCGCCGCCTTCGCCTCCGTGTTCCTCTACTCGGGGTCGATGTCGACGTCGACGATCGTCGAGCAGCAGCACGACCGCTGGTACATCATCCTGCTGCCGGTCTCCTTCATCCTCTACATCGTCACGATGGTCGGCGAGACCAACCGCGCCCCCTTCGACATGCCGGAGTCCGAGGGCGACCTGGTGGGCGGCTTCAACACCGAGTACTCGTCGATCAAGTTCGCGATGTTCATGCTCGCCGAGTACGTGAACATGGTGACGGTCTCGGCCGTCTCCACCACGCTCTTCCTCGGCGGGTGGCGGGCCCCCTGGCCGATCAGCACCTTCTGGGAGGGCGCCAACCACGGCTGGTGGCCGCTGCTCTGGTTCGTGATCAAGGTCCAGCTGCTGCTGTTCTTCTTCATCTGGCTGCGCGGCACGCTCCCGCGGGTCCGCTACGACCAGCTGATGAAGCTCGGCTGGAAGGTCCTCATCCCGGTCTCCGTGGTCTGGCTGATGCTGGTCGCGACCGTGCGGGCCCTCAGGAACGAGAACTACGACTTCGCCGACATCGCCCTCTACATCGGCGGCGGCGTCCTCGCCCTGCTGCTGGTGTCCTTCGTCGCCGACATGTTCCGCGAGAAGGGCAGGACGGCCGAGGCGCAGGCCGCCGAACCGGCCGGCTTCGACCCGATGGCCGGCGGATTCCCCGTGCCCCCGCTCCCCGGACAGGAGCTCCCGCCGGTGCCGAGGCGCAGCCCGCGCCGCGAGCGGGAGTTGATTGTCAGTGGTGGGTCGGATACTGCCAGTGACGGATCTTCGGATGGAAAGGAGGCGTCCGATGGCTGAGGAGCCCAAGGAGACCAAACCCGGTTTCATGAACCCCGTGGCCGGCTTCGGCGTGACCTTCAAGGCCATGTTCAAGAAGCGGCTGACGGAGCAGTACCCGGAACAGCACAAGACCACCGCCCCCCGGTTCCACGGACGGCACCAGCTCAACCGCCATCCGGACGGCCTGGAGAAGTGCGTCGGCTGCGAGCTGTGCGCCTGGGCCTGCCCCGCCGACGCGATCTACGTGGAGGGCGCGGACAACACGGAGGAGGAGCGCTACTCACCGGGCGAGCGCTACGGCCGCGTCTACCAGATCAACTACGCCCGCTGCATCCTGTGCGGCCTGTGCATCGAGGCGTGCCCCACGCGCGCGCTGACAATGACCAACGAGTTCGAGCTCGCGGACTCCAGCCGCGCCAACCTCATCTACACCAAGGAGCAGCTGCTCGCCGGCCTCGAGGAGGGCATGGTCGACAGTCCGCACGCCATCTACCCGGGGATGGACGAGCAGGACTACTACCGGGGAGTGGTCACCGAGGCGGCGCCCGGCACGGAGCCCCAAGTTGCCCGCTCCAAGGGCGAGGTCGTCCAGGAGGCCGACTCCACCTTCGGTGAGGCCGAGCCGGCGTCGGAGAAGGTGATCGGCCGATGACCGCGCAGCTCGCCGCCTACTCCACCTCCACCGGAGAGGCCTTCCAGTTCTGGGTCCTCGGCACCGTCGCCGTGATCGGCGCGCTGGCCACGGTCTTCATGAAGAAGGCCGTCCACAGCGCACTGTCGCTCGCCGGCACCATGATCATCCTGGCGGTGTTCTACCTCGCCAACGGCGCGTACTTCCTCGGGATCGTGCAGGTCGTCGTCTACACCGGCGCGATCATGATGCTGTTCCTGTTCGTGGTGATGCTCGTCGGCGTGACCGCGGCGGACTCCCTGAAGGAGACCATCAAGGGCCAGCGCTGGCTGGCCCTTCTGTGCGGGCTCGGCTTCGGCATCCTGCTGCTCGGCGGGATCGGCAACGCCTCGCTCAACGACTTCAACGGCCTCGGCCAGGCGAACGGCAACGGCAATGTGGAGGGCCTCGCGGCCCTCATCTTCACCAAGTACGTGTTCGCCTTCGAAATCACCGGCGCCCTGCTGATCACGGCCGCCGTCGGTGCCATGGTGCTCACCCACCGCGAGCGCACCGAGCGGGCCAAGACGCAGCGCGAGCTGTCCGAACAGCGCGTGCGCGAGGGCAAGTACGTCCCGCCGCTGCCGGCGCCTGGTGTGTACGCGCGGCACAACGCGGTGGACATCGCGGGCCTGCTGCCCGACGGCACCCCGTCCGACCTCACGGTCAGCAAGACGCTGCGTGACCGCGGCCAGATCCGTGACGTGTCGAGCGAGGCACTGAACGACCTGCGTGCACTGGAACAGCGCTCCGAGGAGCGCCTGGAGCGCACCGAGATCGAACCGGCCACCTTCAAGCGGGAGGAGGCGTCGCAGTGAACCCGGTCAACTACCTGTATCTGTCGGCCCTGTTGTTCACGATCGGCGCCACCGGTGTGCTGATCCGGCGCAACGCCATCGTGGTGTTCATGTGCATCGAGCTGATGCTGAACGCCTGCAACCTCGCGTTCGTCACCTTCTCCCGGATGCACGGCAATCTCGACGGCCAGGTCATCGCGTTCTTCACGATGGTCGTCGCCGCCGCGGAGGTCGTGGTCGGGCTCGCGATCATCGTGTCCCTGTTCCGTTCCCGCCACTCGGCCTCGGTCGACGACGCCAGCCTGATGAAGCTCTGAGGGGTCGGAAGAAATCGTGGAGAACCTGATTGCGCTGCTGGTGGCGGCGCCACTGCTCGGAGCGGCCGTACTGCTGTGCGGCGGCCGGCGGCTCGACGCCGTCGGCCACTGGATCGGCACGGTCCTCGCGTTCGTCTCCTTCGCCTTCGGCGTGATCCTCTTCGCCGATCTGCTGGGCAAGGACGCCGAACACCGGACGCTGATGCAGCATCTGTTCAGCTGGGTCCCGGTCGAGGGCTTCCAGGCGGACGTGACGTTCCGACTGGACCAGCTGTCGATGACGTTCGTGCTGCTGATCACCGGTGTCGGCTCGCTGATCCATCTGTACTCGGTCGGGTACATGGAGCACGACGAGCGCCGCCGCCGCTTCTTCGGCTATCTGAACCTGTTCCTCGCGGCGATGCTCCTGCTCGTCGTCGCCGACAACTACCTGCTGCTGTACGTCGGCTGGGAGGGCGTGGGTCTCGCGTCCTATCTGCTGATCGGCTTCTGGCAGCACAAGCCCAGCGCGGCGACGGCGGCGAAGAAGGCCTTCCTGGTCAACCGCGTCGGCGACATGGGCCTGTCCATCGCCATCATGCTGATGTTCACGACGTTCGGGACGTTCGCCTTCGGACCGGTCCTCGACGGCGTCGGCGACACCTCCGAGGGCAAGCTCACCGCGATCGGCCTGATGCTTCTGCTCGCCGCCTGCGGCAAGTCCGCCCAGGTGCCGCTGCAGTCCTGGCTCGGGGACGCGATGGAGGGCCCGACCCCGGTCTCGGCCCTCATCCACGCCGCGACGATGGTGACCGCGGGCGTCTACCTGATCGTCCGCTCCGGAGCGATCTTCAACGCCGCGCCCGACGCACAGCTGGCGGTCACCGTGGTCGGTGCCGTCACGCTCCTGTTCGGTGCGATCGTCGGTTGCGCGAAGGACGACATCAAGAAGGCACTGGCCGGTTCAACCATGTCGCAGATCGGCTACATGATCCTCGCCGCGGGCCTCGGCCCCATCGGCTATGTCTTCGCGATCATGCACCTGGTGACGCACGGCTTCTTCAAGGCCGGGCTGTTCCTCGGCGCCGGATCGGTCATGCACGGCATGAACGACGAGGTGGACATGAGGAAGTACGGCGGCCTGAGGAAGTACATGCCGGTCACGTTCATCACGTTCGGCCTCGGCTACCTCGCCATCATCGGCTTCCCGGGTCTGTCCGGCTTCTTCTCCAAGGACAAGATCATCGAGGCGGCCTTCGCGAAGGGCGGCACGGAGGGCTGGATCCTCGGTGGCGCGGCCCTGCTGGGCGCCGCCATCACGGCCTTCTACATGACGCGCGTGATGCTGATGACGTTCTTCGGCGAGGAGCGCTGGCGCAACCAGCCCACGCGTTCGCCCGAAGCGCCGAGCGCGGAGCCGGTCGCCGAGCACCACGGCGAGCACGCGGAGCCGCACCCGCACGAGTCGCCCAAGGTCATGACGATCCCGATGATCCTGCTGGCCGTCGGATCGGTCTTCGGCGGCGCGTTCTTCAGCATCGGCGACCGCTTCCTGCACTGGCTGGAGCCCGTCACCGGGCACAGCGAGGGCGACTCGCCGGTCAGCGCCGCGACGGTCACCGGAGCGACCATGGTCTGCCTGATCATCGGCGTCGGCATCGCCTACGCCATGTACGGCCGCCGTCCGGTCCCGGCCGTGGCCCCGCGCGGGTCGCTGCTCACCCGGGCCGCCCGACGCGACCTGCTGCAGGACGACTTCAACCACGTCGTCCTGGTCCGCGGCGGCGAGCACCTCACGCGCTCCCTGGTGTACGTCGACCACACCCTGGTCGACGGAGTCGTCAACGGCACGGCGGCCTCGGTCGGCGGCCTGTCCGGGCGGATGCGCAGGCTGCAGAACGGCTTCGCGCGGTCGTACGCGGTCTCGATGTTCGGCGGTGCGGCGGTCCTCGTCGCCGCGACCCTGCTGATGAGGGCGGTCTGATACCGATGTCCTTTCCTCTGCTGACAGCGACGGCGGTGCTCCCCGCGATCGGGGCGATCGCCACGGCCGCCGTGCCGGCCGCGCAGCGCACCGCCGCCAAGTGGCTGGCGCTGCTCGTCTCGCTCGCCACGCTCGCCCTCGCGATCACGATCCTGGTCCGCTTCGACCCGGACGGCGGTCGCTACCAGCTCACCGAGTCCCACTCCTGGATCGCGGACTTCGGAGTCCGCTACGAACTGGGCGTGGACGGCATCGCGGTGGCGCTGATCGCGCTGACCGCGCTGCTGATGCCGTTCATCATCCTCGCGGGCTGGCACGACGCCGACCCGCTGGAGACCGGAAGCAGGCGGTGGCGGCCGACGCAGGGCTTCTTCGCCCTGATCCTGGCCGTCGAGGCGATGGTGATCATCTCCTTCGAGGCCACCGACGTCTTCCTCTTCTACATCTTCTTCGAAGCCATGCTCATCCCGATGTACTTCCTCATCGGCGGCTTCGGGGACCGTGCCCACGAGCACGGTGAGGAGGCGGCGTCGACGCAGCGGTCGTACGCCGCGGTGAAGTTCCTCCTCTACAACCTCATCGGCGGCCTGATCATGCTGGCCGCCGTGATCGGTCTCTATGTGGTCGCCGGGAACTTCAGCCTCCAGGAGATCGCACAGGCCCGTGCCAACGGCTCGCTGCACATGGCGACCAGCACCGAACGCTGGCTGTTCCTCGGCTTCTTCTTCGCCTTCGCGGTGAAGGCGCCGCTGTGGCCGCTGCACACCTGGCTGCCCAACGCCATGCAGGAGTCCACCGCCCCCGTCGCCGTCCTCATCACGGCGGTCGTCGACAAGGTGGGCACCTTCGCGATGCTCCGCTTCTGCCTCCAGCTCTTCCCGGAGGCGTCGAAGTGGGCCACGCCCGTCATCCTCGTCCTCGCCCTGATCAGCATCGTCTACGGCGCGCTGCTCGCGGTCGGCCAGCGGGACATCAAGCGGCTGGTGGCGTACGCCTCGATCTCGCACTTCGGCTTCATCATCCTGGGCATCTTCGCGATGACCAGCCAGGGCCAGTCCGGTGCGACGCTGTACATGGTCAACCACGGCATTTCGACAGCTGCGTTGATGCTGGTGGCGGGCTTCCTGATCTCCCGGCGCGGCTCGCGGCTCATCGCCGACTACGGCGGTGTCCAGAAGGTCGCGCCGGTGCTCGCCGGCACGTTCCTGATCGGCGGTCTGGCGACCCTGTCGCTGCCGGGACTCGCCCCGTTCGTGAGTGAGTTCCTGGTCCTGGTCGGCACGTTCACGCGCTACCCGGCGGTCGGCATCATCGCCACCTTCGGCATCGTGCTCGCCGCGCTCTACACCCTCGTCCTGTACCAGCGGACGATGACGGGCCCGGTGAAGCAGGAGGTCTCGGCGATGCCGGACCTCAGGGTGCGTGAACTGGTGGTCGTCGCGCCGCTGATCGTGCTGCTGATCTTCCTGGGCGTCTATCCGAAGCCGGTGACGGACATCGTCAACCCGGCGGTGAAGTCGACCCTGTCCGACGTACACAAGAAGGACCCCAAGCCCTCGGTGGAGGCGGCCAAGTGAGCGCATCAGCCGTCCACAGCCTGTGGACAACGGCGGCAACCGCGGCCGATCCGATCGCGAAGATCGACGCGCCGAAGATCGAATACGGGCAACTGTCGCCCACCTTGATCGTCGTGTGCGCGGCGATCATCGGGGTGCTGATCGAGGCGTTCGTACCGCGCAAGTCCCGTTATCTCGCCCAGGTGTTCCTGTCCGCCGTCGCGCTCTGCGCCGCCTTCGCGGCGGTCGTCGCGCTCGCGGCCGACGGATACGGCACCACCAAGGCGCACATCGCGGCGATGGGCGCGATCGCGGTCGACGGGCCGTCCCTGTTCCTGCAGGGCACGATCCTGCTCGCCGGCCTGGTCGGCCTGTTCACCTTCGCCGAGCGGCGCCTCGACCCGGAGGCGCACGGCAACCGCGTCGACTCGTTCGCCGCACAGGCCGCGTCCGTGCCCGGCAGCGACAGCGAGAAGGCCGCCGTCAAGGCCGGATTCACCACCACCGAGGTCTTCCCGCTGCTGCTCTTCGCGGTCGCGGGCATGCTGGTGTTCCCCTCGGCGAACGACCTGCTGACGCTGTTCGTGGCCCTGGAGGTCTTCTCCCTCCCGCTCTACCTGCTCTGCGCACTGGCCCGCCGCAAGCGGCTCATGTCGCAGGAAGCGGCGGTCAAGTACTTCCTGCTCGGCGCGTTCGCCTCGGCGTTCACGCTGTTCGGCATCGCGCTCCTGTACGGCTACGCGGGCTCGGTGTCGTACGCGCGCATCGCGCAGGTCGTCGACGGGACCGTCACGAACGTCGACCCGGCGCTCGCCGACACCATGGGCAACGACGCGCTGCTGCTCGTCGGCGGCGCCATGATCGTCATGGGGCTGCTGTTCAAGGTGAGCGCGGTTCCGTTCCACATGTGGACGCCGGACGTCTACCAGGGCGCGCCGACCCCGGTGACCGGGTTCATGGCGGCGGCGACGAAGGTGGCGGCGTTCGGAGCGCTGCTGCGCCTGCTGTACGTCGTCCTGCCCGGACTGCGCTGGGACTGGCGGCCGGTCATGTGGGCCGTCGCGATCGTCACCATGCTGGGCGGTGCGATCGTCGCGATCACCCAGACCGACATCAAGCGGCTGCTGGCGTACTCGTCGATCGCGCACGCGGGATTCATCCTCGCGGGTGTCATCGCGACCTCGAAGGACGGCGTCTCCTCCGTCCTCTTCTACCTGGCCGCGTACTCCTTCGTGACCCTCGGCGCCTTCGCCGTGGTCACGCTGGTGCGCGACGCGGGCGGCGAGGCGACGCATCTGTCCAAGTGGGCCGGGCTCGGGCGCCGTTCACCGCTGGTGGCGGCCGTGTTCGCGGTGTTCCTGCTGGCCTTCGCCGGTATCCCGCTGACCTCCGGGTTCGCGGGGAAGTTCGCCGTGTTCAAGGCGGCGGCGGAGGGCGGGGCGGCCCCGCTGGTCGTGATCGGTGTGATCTCGTCCGCGGTCGCGGCCTTCTTCTACATCCGCGTGATCGTGCTGATGTTCTTCAGCGAGCCGCGGCCCGAGGGCCCGACGGTCGCCGTGCCGTCGCCGCTGACGATGACGGCGATCGGCCTCGGTGTGGTGGTCACGCTGGTGCTCGGTGTGGCGCCGCAGTACTTCCTCGACCTGGCGAACCAGGCGGGAGTGTTCGTGCGCTGACCTGCGGTGCGTGTACCGCTGACCTGCGGTGCCTGCGCCGTCGGCCTGCGGTGCCTGTGGAGGGGCCCCGGTTCTCGACGGGAACCGGGGCTCACTGCTGTGCCGGGGCCTGTGGATAACTCCGGGGCTGTCGGTGCGGGCCCCTATCGTGGAGGCAGTGGTCGAGGGACGACGTACGGGGGGCACGACGATGGGTGGGACGGGCGGTATCAGCGAGATGCCAGGGGTGACCGAGAGCGAGGCGTTGGCCACGCTGCACCGGGTCTTCGGCTACGAGACCTTCCGCGGCGAGCAGGAAGCGGTCATCGAGCATGTGGTGGCCGGCGGCGACGCCGTGGTGCTCATGCCGACCGGCGGCGGAAAGTCGCTGTGCTACCAGATCCCGGCCCTGGTCAGACCCGGTACGGGCATTGTGGTGTCCCCGCTCATCGCGCTGATGCAGGACCAGGTGGACGCGCTGCGAGCGCTCGGCGTGCGGGCCGGGTTCATGAACTCCACGCAGGACTTCGACGAGCGACGCGTGGTCGAGGCCGAGTTCCTCGCCGGGGAGCTGGACCTGCTGTATCTGGCGCCGGAGCGGCTGCGGCTCGACTCGACGCTCGAACTGCTCTCCCGCGGCAAGATCTCGCTCTTCGCGATCGACGAGGCGCACTGTGTCTCCCAGTGGGGCCACGACTTCCGTCCCGACTATCTCGCCCTGTCCCTGCTCGGTGAGCGCTGGCCGGACGTCCCCCGGGTCGCGCTCACGGCGACCGCCACGCGTGCGACGCACCAGGAGATCACCCAGCGTCTGAACATGCCGACGGCCCGGCACTTCGTGGCGAGCTTCGACCGTCCCAACATCCAGTACCGCATCGTGCCCAAGGCCGACCCCAAGAAGCAGCTGCTGACCTTCCTGCGCGAGGAGCACAAGGGCGACGCGGGCATCGTGTACTGCCTCTCGCGCAAGTCCGTCGAGGCGACGGCCGAGTTCCTCAGCCGCAACGGCATCGAGGCGGTGCCGTACCACGCGGGCCTGGACGCGGGCACGCGCGCGGCGCACCAGTCCCGGTTCCTGCGCGAGGAGGGGCTGGTCGTGGTCGCGACCATCGCCTTCGGCATGGGCATCGACAAACCGGACGTGCGCTTCGTCGCCCACCTCGACCTGCCGAAGTCCGTCGAGGGGTACTACCAGGAGACGGGTCGCGCGGGGCGGGACGGACTGCCCTCCACGGCCTGGATGGCATACGGCCTCAACGACGTCATACAGCAGCGCAAGCTGATCCAGACCGGCGAGGGGGACGAGGCGTTCCGGCGCCGGGCCGCCGCCCACCTGGACTCGATGCTGGCGCTGTGCGAGACGGTCCAGTGCCGCCGCGGTCAGCTTCTCGCCTACTTCGGCCAGGACCCCGATCCCGCGGGCTGCGGCAACTGCGACACCTGCCTGACCACACCGGAGACCTGGGACGGCACGGTCGCCGCGCAGAAGGTGCTGTCGACGGTGGTGCGGCTGCAGCGTGAGCGGGGGCAGAAGTTCGGTGCGGTGCAGATCGTCGACATCCTGCTCGGGCGGCGCACGGCCAAGGTGATCCAGTTCGACCACGACCAGCTGTCCGTGTTCGGTATCGGCGAGGAGCTCACCGAGGGCGAATGGCGGGGCACCGTACGGCAGTTGCTGGCACAGGGGCTGCTCGCGGTCGAGGGGGAGTACGGCACGCTTGTGCTGACCGAGGCCAGCGGATCGGTGCTGCGGCGCGAGCGGGAGGTGCCGCTGCGCAAGGAGCCGAAGAAGCCGGTGACCTCGCGGTCGGCGTCTTCCGGCAGGGGCGAGCGCAAGGCCAAGGCCGCCGCGGCCGAGCTGCCCGAGGAACTGCAGCCCGCGTTCGAAGCGCTGCGCGCCTGGCGCGCGGAACAGGCCCGGGAACAGGGGGTCCCGGCCTACGTCATCTTCCACGACGCCACCCTCCGCGAGATCGCCACCACCTGGCCGACGTCGGTGCGCGAGCTCGGGGGGATCGGCGGAGTGGGGGAGAAGAAGCTGGCTACGTACGGGGAGGGGGTGCTGGCGGTGCTGGCTGAGTTGGGCGGGCCACCTGGTGCGGGGGGCGGGGCAGCTCCTGCGGATATCCCTGCGGCGAGGCCGGCAGCGGATGCCACCGCGAGCTCCGACGACCACTGGCCCGAGATGGACGCGGAGCCGGAGCCGGAGGACTGGATATAGGGGGCGGGCCGGTGCCGTGGGGACGCCGGTCCGCGGGGGAGGGCGCGTCCCGGGGCCAGCCCGCAGCCGAGAGCGTCACACGGCTTGCCCGCACCTAGGGCGTGACAGGGCCCGACCCGTCGTAGAGGGCGGCGTCACGGTCACCTGCCTGTAGTGGCCGACATCGTCACCGTCCCCCGCCCGCCCCGAAAAGCGTCCTCACAGGGCCCGTGTTGCGTACGCCCGGACATCTGCGTCCGGGTCTGATGTGGCTGTGGCGAGGGCGGCTCGGGCGGCGTGGGTGTCGGTGTGGTGGGTGAGGGCGAGGACTGCTGCCTTGCGTACGTCGGCGTTCGGGTCGGCGAGGGACTTGGCCAGGGCCGGGACGGCGATGTCCGGGGCGGCGGTGGAGAGAGCGGTCGCGGCGCCCGACCTCACCTGCCAGGCGGCGTCGGACAGGGCGGCCACGGCGCGTGCGGCGAGGGGTGGTGGGCAGCCGGTGGTGCCCAGCGCTCCGTAGGCGGCGCCCCGGACCAGGGCGTCGGGGTCGCCCGTGAGGTCGGCCAGGGCGGTGAGTACGACATCGAGGTCGTCCGGGTCGCCGGCCCGGTCCGCCCACACCGTCGCCAGGGCCTTGGCGACGGTGACGCGGACCTCGCGGGACGGATCGGTGGTGGCGGCCCGGGCCAGTTCCGCGGCGGCGTCCACGGAGACGAGGGCGCGGACGGCCTCGATGCGGACGGGGATGTCCGAGTCCGTCAGCGCTCCGGTGAACAGCGCTGCGTCACCCAGGCGCAGCGCACGCAGAGCGTCGAGCGAGGCGGCGCGGACGACGGGGTCCTGCTCGGTGAGGGCGGTGGCGAGGCCGTCGCGCAGGGCGGGTTCCGCGGGCAGGGTCTCGACCAGTTCGCGCAGAGACGCGGCGGCCGCGGCCCGCACCTCGGCGGCGCTGTCGCGCAGGACCTCGGCGAGGGCGGGACCCGTGCCCGGCGGCACCGTCTCGGTGAGGACGGCGACGGCCTCGCGGCGGACGGCGGGCGCCGGGTCGGTCAAGTAGGGCTGCAGGGCGGTGAGTTCGGGTTCCTCCTCGGCGAGGGCGACGAGCTCCAGGAGACGGGTCGAGGCCTGGCCGGGGTCCGGGAGGGAGGGTTCGGTGCGCGCGGCACCGGCCGCGACCGGCGTCGTGCTCTGTGTCCCGGACGCCACCGGGGCCGCGTCGCGCGGGCCGGCGGTGGCGACGTCCTCGGCGTGGACCTCGCCGAGGTGACGGGAAGGGCCGCCGACGGGAGTGAACTCGTCGACGGGAACGAGGTACGGAGCCACGGGACGAGCCGTGAACTCCATCGATCCGGAGGGGGACTTGTGCAGATCGAGGTGGTGGAACCAGGAGGCGTCGTCGCGACGGGGATGGTCGAGGCGGTCGTGGTAGAGGCCCCAGCGGGACTCGGTGCGGGCCAGGGAGGCACGCGCGGCCATCTCGGCGCAGTCCCGGATGAAGGAGACCTCGGCGCAGCGCATCAGCTCGTGCGGGGTGCGCGCGCCCATCCGCGCGATGTCGTCGTGCATCCGTTCGAAGGCCTCCAGGGCCAGGGACAGCCGGGCGCCCGACTTCGGCGGGGCCACGTAGTCGTTCACGAAGCGGCGCAGTTTGTACTCGACTTGGGGCTGCGGCGGCCCGTCCGGGTTGCGCAGCGGGCGGTAGATCAGCTCGTGCGCCGCGCGCAGCTGCTCCTTCGGCAACTCGCCCTCGTAGGGCTGGTACTGGGAGGCGTCCGCCCCCGCCAGGTCGCCGAAGACGAAGGCGCCGATCATGTAGTTGTGCGGCACGCACGCGAGGTCGCCGGCGGCGTAGAGACCGGGGACGGTCGTCCGGGCGTGGTCGTCGACCCGGACGCCGGAGGCGGAGTGGCCGCCGCACAGGCCGATCTCGGAGATGTGCATCTCGACGTCGTGCGTGCGGTAGTCGTGGCCGCGGCCCGCGTGGAAGGTGCCGCGGGTGGGGCGCTCGGTCGAGTGGAGGATCGACTCCAGCGCGGAGACCGACTCCTCCGGCAGATGGCTCAGCTTCAGATACACCGGGCCGCGGTCGCTCGCGACCTCCGCCGCGAACTCGGCCATCATCTGGCCCGACCAGTAGTCGGAGTCGACGAAGCGTTCGCCGTGCCGGTTGACCTGGTAGCCGCCGAAGGGATTGGCGACGTAGGCGCAGGCGGGGCCGTTGTAGTCCTTGATCAGCGGGTTGATCTGGAAGCACTCGATGCCGGTGAGCTCGGCGCCCGCGTGGTACGCCATCGCGTAGCCGTCGCCCGCGTTGGTCGGGTTCTCGTACGTGCCGTACAGGTAGCCGGAGGCAGGCAGGCCGAGGCGGCCGCAGGCGCCGGTCGCGAGGATCACGGCGCCCGCGCGTACCGTCACGAACGCCCCCGTGCGGGTGTTGAAGCCGGCCGCTCCCACCGCCCGCCCCCCGGCGGTCAGCACCCGTACCGGCATCACGCGGTTCTCGATGCGGATCCGCTCGCGCATCTCGCGCCGCCGCAGCTGCCGGTACAGCACCTTCTTGACGTCCTTGCCCTCCGGCATCGGCAGCACATAGGAGCCGGAGCGGTGCACCTGGCGGACCGCGTAGTCGCCGTGCTCGTCCTTCTCGAACTTCACGCCGTACGACTCCAGGCGCTGCACCATGGCGAAGCCGCGGGTGGCGGTCTGGCGGACGGTGGACTGGTCGACGATGCCGTCGTTGGCGCGGGTGATCTCGGCGACGTAGTCGTCGGGCTCGGCGCGGCCGGGGATCACCGCGTTGTTGACGCCGTCCATGCCCATGGCGAGCGCGCCGGAGTGGCGGACGTGAGCCTTCTCCAGGAGGAGCACGTTCGCGCCGTGCTCGGCGGCGGTCAGCGCGGCCATGGTGCCGGCGGTGCCACCGCCGACGACGAGGACGTCGCAGCGGATCTCCTCGGCGTCGGTGAGCGCGGGGATCTGCAGGGGGGTGTTCACGGGGGTGGTCACCGGGGTGCCCTTCGGTTCCGGGGTGCCTTTCAGGTACCGAGCGAGGAGAGGACGTCGCGCCGCAGCGCCACGCGCGCGGGATCGTCGTGCGCCGTACGGTCGCGCGGGCGCGGCACGTCGCGTACGGCGGTGAGCCGGCCGTTGCCGAGGAGCGCCACGCGGTCGCCGAGGAAGAGGGCCTCGTCCACGTCGTGGGTGACGAAGACGACGGTCGCGCCGGTGCCGTGCAGGACCTCCACGAGCAGGTCCTGCATGCCTGCGCGGGTCTGGGCGTCGAGGGCGCCGAAGGGTTCGTCCATGAGGACGGCGCGGGGAGCTCCGGCGAGCGCCCTGGCCAGCTGGGCGCGCTGGCGCTGTCCGCCGGAGACGCGGTGCGGCAACTGCCGTGCGTGGTCGGTGAGTCCGACCCGGTCGAGCCAGGACTCGGCCTGGGCGCGGCGTTCGGAGCGGGGCAACCCACGGATGGCGAGGGGAAGTTCGACGTTGGTGCGCAGGGTGCGCCAGGGCAGGAGCGCGTCCTCCTGGAAGATCAGTGCGCGGTCGGCGGAGGGACCCGTCAGCGGGTTTCCGTCCTGGCCGGCTGTGCCTGCGAGGGGGGACAGCAGTCCGGCGAGTGTGCGCAGCAGGGTCGACTTGCCGCATCCGGAGGGGCCGACGACGGTGAGGATCTCGCCGGGGGCCACGTCCAGGTCCACCGCGTCGAGCACCGGCGCGCCGGGCCGCCCGAGGACGGCGCCGTGCAGCGAGAGCCCCGCCCCGGTGCGGGAGGCCGGGCGGACGTCAGACGAGCTGGTCATGGGGTGCCTCCTCCTTGGTCGTGGACGTCGCCGGCGCTGCGGCCCCGGTGTCACGCACGCGCCGTACGGGCCGGGCGGCGGGGACGTAGGAGGTGCGCGGCAGCCAGCGGGTCAGACGGCGGCCGAGGAGTTCCACCGCCGTGGAGGTGACCCAGCCGAGCACGCCGATGGTGACCATGCCGACGAGGACACCGGCGTAGTTGACGACGGTGTAGTCCTGCCAGGTGCGGTAGCCGACGCCGTACTGGCCGGAGATCATCTCGGCGGAGATGACACAGATCCACGAGACGCCGATGCCGACCGACAGGCCGCCGAAGATGCCGGGCAGCGCGCCCGGCAGGACGACCGAGCCGAGGACGCGCCACCGTCCGCCGCCCATCGTGCGGACCGCCTCCTCCCACACCGGGGTCAGGGCGCGGACCGCGTGCCGGGTGGAGACCAGGACCGGGAAGAAGGCGGCGGTGAAGGTGATGAAGACGATGCCCTGTTCGTTGGAGGGGAACAGCAGGATGGCGACCGGGACCAGGGCGATCGCGGGGATCGGGCGGACGACTTCGAGGACCGGGCCGAGCAGGTCCTCGGCGAGACGGGAGCTCGCCACGAGCACGCCCGCCGCCACTCCCAGTACGGCGGCGAGCACGAAGCCGGTGAGGATGCGGGTCAGGCTGTCGGTGAGGTCCGTCCAGTAGTCGGGGCCGGACAGCCGGTCGGCGAAGGTGCGGGCCACGTCGGTGACGGTGGGGAACTGCGAGAAGCGCAGCCACAGGTCGACGTTCAGGCTGGTCAGCAGCTGCCACAGGCCGAGGGCGGCGGCCAGGGAGAGGGCCCGGAGCGCATGGCGTGCAAGCGGCCGCCGGGTCATGACGCCCGCCGCAGAGCGTCGGCGTACGTGATGACGCGGGCACCGCCGTGCGCGGCGGCGTACGCCTTCGCGGTCGCCGGTGCGACGAAGGGCAGGAGCCGGTCGCCGTCGGCCACCCAGACCGCCTTGTCGGCGAACCAGAGGGTGCCGGTGGTGGCGTCGGGGACATAGGCCGCGCGGATGCCGTCCTTGTGTCCGGCGACGTAACGCAGCAGATCGGTGGCGGACTTGAACTCAGTCGTCTTCTCGGCGCCCTTGGGCCACACCTCGCCGGCGGCCGTCGGTGGGGCGGAGGCGAGATGCGTGGCGTAGTCGGCGCCGAGTGCCTTCTTGACGTACTGGTCGTCGACGAAGGAGTCCACGTCGATGTCGCCGGTCAGCTTCTCGGCCTTCAGGACCGAGACGTCCTTCTTCAGCGCGGAGACGAGCTGCGGCTTGATCGCCGGGTCGAAGGTGGAGATGCCGTGGGCGCCGTTGTAGAGGTAGACGACCTCGGCGGGGAGTTCGGTGGCCTTCGCGACCTTCTCGGCGGCGGCGACGGGATGGGTGTCGAGATAGTCGGTGGCCTCGGCCTGGGCCTTGAGGAAGGCCTCCAGTACGGCCGGTCGTCGCTGCGCGAAGTCCTCGCGGGCGGTGACGCCGTGGAAGGTGGGGAGGTTCAGCTGGGCACCGTCGTACAGGGCCTTCGCCCGGCCCTGGTAGGCGAGCAGGCCGGGCCAGGCGACGAACTGCGACAGTGCGTCCGCGCTGCCCGCGGAGAGGGCCGAAGCGCCCACGGCGGGCTGCTGGTTGAGCTTCTCGATGCCCTTCTCGGGGTCGATGCCGGCCCGCTGCAGGGCCCGTACGAGCGTGCCGTCGGCGGCGGAGCCGACGCTCGTGGAGATCTTCTTGCCCTTGAGGTCGGTGAGGGTGGACAGCTTGGAGCCGGGGGAGGTGACGACGGTGTTGAGGCCGCCGCGGAGGTTGTAGCCGGTGACGGAGACGAGGCGGGTGGGCTTGTTCAGCTGCTTGCCCCGGGCCGCGTTGATGAGCAGCGGGAAGTCGCCCATCGAACCGATGTCGATCTTCCCGGCGGTCATCTGGGCGGTGATGGGGGCGCCGGTGGCGTAGTCCTGCCAGTCGACCTTGTAGATGTGGCCGTCGTGGAGGGCGTTGAGGTTCTTCTCGAAGTAGCCGAGGGAGCGCAGCAGGGTGCCTGCGGTGACCGTGTTGATGGTCTTGGACTGGTAGCCGACGGTGATGGTGACCGTCTTGCCGTCGCCCGCCTCGGCACTGCCGCCGCAGGCGGACAGGGGCAGCAGGAGGACGGCGGCGGATGCGGCGATCGCTTTGCGTTTCATGGGAGTTCGGGACCTCTCACCGGAGCAGGTAGGGCATGTTGACCGTCACGGCTCCGGTGGGACAGCGGGCCGCGCACGGGCCGCAGTACCAGCACTCGTCGACGTGCATATAGGCCTTGCCGCTGCTGTCGTCGATGGCGAGGGAGTCCAGCGGGCACATGTCCACGCAGAGCGTGCAGCCGTCGATGCACTTCGACTCGTCGATGGTCACGGGCACGTCGGCCCGCTGGGGCGCCAAAGGCATGGCTGTCTCCAGGGAGGTCGAACTCGAGGGGTCGCTCGGTGAAAAGAGGTGGTGTCAGGCGGAGCGGTGCAGGAGGCCGCTCATCGTGATGCGGTCGCCGCGGAAGCGGATGAACTCCAGGTCGACGGGGCGGCCGTCGGCGAGATGGGTGAGGCGTTCCAGCATGAGGACGGCCGCGCCGTGCGGGGCTTCGAGCACGGCGGCGGAGTGGGTGTCCGCGTTGACCGCCTCCAGGGTGATCGCGGCGTGGCCCAGGCGCTGCCCGGTGATCGTCTCCAAAAGGCGGAAGACGTCGGTGTTCTCCAGGTCGGCGCCGAGCAGGGCGGTGCCGAGGTCGAGCGGGATGTAGGTGAGGTCGAGGGAGAGGGGGAGGCCGCCCAGGCGGCGCAGGCGTTCGATGTAGAGGACGTCCGTGCCGGGCTTGACCTGCAGCCGCTCGGCGACCGGGGCGGGTGCGGGGGCGGGGCCCATGGTGCGGACCTCGTTGGTGACCCGGCCGTGTTCGCGCAGGGTCTCGGCGAGGCCCATCAGACAGTCGAGGCCGTGCGGGTACTTCCGGGCGACGACCACCGTGCCGACGCCGGGCAGGCGGTCCACGAGGCCTTCGGCCCGGAGCAGGTCCAGGGCCTGACGGACGGTGTTGCGGGTCGCGCGGTAGTCCGTGGCGAGGGTCGTCTCGTGGGGGAGCGTGCCGTCCGGGAAGCCGCCGGCCAGGAGCTGGTGGCGGAGCAGATCGGCGAGCTGCCGGGCCTGGTCGGCACGCAGCCGGCGCCGCGCGCGGTGGGCGGCGACGGTGGTCGCGCCCTGGCCGGCGTGGTCTCGGATGCGGTCGCTGGGTGGCATGTTTTGAACCATACCGAGTTGGTAGGGAACGGAGTGTTGCAGCGGTGTTGCGCCACTTGCCGTGGTGTCAGACAAGGCTCTGACCTGGGGAAACAGTGATGCGGATGTAAGATCTGCCACAACTTCGGCACCACGCCCCGGGCGCCACACCCTCGGTTCTACGGCCGCAGGATCGCTCAGCTCAAAGCGTTCAGGCCCGGCGCGAAAGTGATCAGCAGCGGCAGCAGGGGCACCAGCGCGGCGACCGTCGACGTCAGGGCCCGGTGCCGGCGGCCGAGCCGCGGCGGGGGCTGGAGCAGACGGTCCACCCGCTCGCCCAGGAGCCGGTGGCTGGAGGCGCAGGACAGCACGCCCCGGTGCTGGTTCAGCTCGATCAGCGCGAGCGCGGTGGTCAGGTGGCCGCAGCGGCGCGAGGCCGTGTCGTCCGCGGCCAGCTCCACCAGCCGGTGCGTCTGCTCGCAGAAGTGGGCGAACAGCGGCACCCGGGGAAAGCCCGTGGCCAGGGCGCTCGACAGATGCAGCAGCCAGTCGTGGTGGGCGCGGGCGTGGTCGCGCTCATGGGTGAGGACGGCGTCGAGCTGGTGGTCGGTGAGGCGGTGCAGCGCACCCGTGGTGACGACCAGCTGGGGCGGATGGCCGGGCATCCACCAGGCGTCCGGGTACTCGTCCTCCAGGACCAGCAGCGGGCCGCGCGCCGCCTGCTCCAGTCCGGCGGGCAGTTCCGGGGCGCGTTCGCGCAGGTGCGCCCGGGTCCGGCCGCGGCGCCGGCGCGCCTCGACGAGTTCGCGGGCGAGCATCGCCGTCGTCCAGGCGGC
Organism: Streptomyces spinosisporus; assembly: GCF_022698145.1. GTDB lineage: Bacteria > Actinomycetota > Actinomycetes > Streptomycetales > Streptomycetaceae > Streptomyces > Streptomyces spinosisporus. The sequence goes on along the minus strand of NZ_JALDAX010000021.1, from coordinate 91,771 downwards.
GCCGCAGGCCAGCAGCAGGGTGAGGGCGGCGGCCCAGGCCGGGGCGGCGGTGAGGTCGTAGGCGGCGGTCACGGCCGGGGGTGCCGGGGCGAAGACATGGTCGCGGAAGGTGTGGAAGACGGCGGCCGCACCGAGCACGAGCGCCGTCAGACAGCAGAGCAGAACGGTGGCGACCAGGCACTGCCACACCCACAACGCGACCACGGGCTCGCGTTCCGGCCACGCCGCCCGCACCAGCGCACGCGGAACGGGCACGGCGGCCATCAGGGCGACGAAGCTCAGCAGGAGCAGGACGACGGTCATGCCACGGTCTCCGGATCTCGGTCGGAGGAAGGGCGGTGCGGCTCGGCGCACAGGGCGCCGGACGCCAGTATGACGGCGAACGGCGCGGGAGTCAGGGGACGACGACCACCCCGTACGTCCCGTGCGACCCCCGTCACGCCCTGCAACTCCCGCCCACCCCAACGCGCTTGTCACGCCCGGCGCACCCTCGCCCCGCTCACGCCCGCGCGCAGCGCACCCCCGCCCCCCTCACTGCACCCTCCCCTCAACCCCCCACGATCCGCCCCCTCACCTCACCCAGCCCCACCCGCACCCCGTCCGGCCCCGGCGCCCAGCCCGAGAGGGTCACCACGTCGCCGTCCTCCAGGAACGCCCGCTTGCCGTCGGGGAGTTCCAGGGGGTCGCGGCCGTTCCAGGTCAGTTCCAGGAGTGAGCCGCGCTGGGAGAGCTCCGGGCCGCTGACCGTGCCCGAGGCGTAGAGGTCGCCGGTGCGCAGAGAGGCGCCGTTCACCGTCATGTGGGCGAGCTGCTGCGCGGCCGTCCAGTACATGCCGGAGAAGGGCGGCTCGGAGATGACTTGGCCGTTGAGGGCGACGGAGATGCGCAGGTCGTAGCCGCCGGGCTCGTCCTGGCTGTCGTCCAGGTAGGGCAGCAGCTCATGGGTGCGCTCCGGGGGCGCCACGCGCGCGTCCTCCAGTGCGTCCAGCGGGGTGATCCACGCCGAGACGGAGGTCGCGAAGGACTTGCCGAGGAACGGGCCGAGGGGGACGTACTCCCAGGCCTGGATGTCGCGTGCGGACCAGTCGTTGAGCAGGCACAGCCCGAAGACGTGGTCGCGGAAGTCGCCGAGCGCCACCGGTGTCCCCTGCCGCGAGGGCAGGCCGACCACGAAGCCGACCTCGGCCTCGATGTCCAGGCGGACGGACGGCCCGAAGACGGGTGCCGCGTCGGCCGGGGCCTTGCGCTGCCCGGAGGGCCGTACGACGTCCGTGTCCGACACCACGACCGTGCCGGCGCGCCCGTGGTAGCCGATCGGCAGGTGCTTCCAGTTCGGTGTGAGCGAGTCGGCCGCGTCCGGGCGGAAGATCTGTCCGACGTTGCGGGCGTGGTGCTCGGACGCGTAGAAGTCGACGTAGTCCGCGACCTCGAAGGGGAGGTGGAGCGTGACCGAGGACAGCGGGTGCAGGAAGGGCGCGATCGCCTCCTGGTGCGCCGGCACCGTGACCCACGCCGTCAGCGCGCGCCGCACGTCCGACCAGGCGGTGCGGCCCGCGGCGAGCAGCGGGTTGAGCGAGGGGTGCGCGAGCAGGGAGGCGTACGGCGAGCCGAGCGCCATCGCCGCGCCGCCCGCGTCGAGGACATGGTCACCGAGCCGGACGCCGACCCTCCGCTCGGCCGGACGGGTCGAACCGGGGGGCGAGAACACGCCGTAGGGAAGGTTGTGCGGTCCGAAGGGGTCGCCCTCGGGGACGTCGAAGGGGGGCATGGGGTGCTGCCTCACTCTCACCAGGTCGCGAGCGTTCTGTCACGGGCCGTCATGTGGCCGCGCCACACGTTACGGCTGAGTCACCGGTCTTGGGCAGTGCCTAAAGAGTTTGCAATGTCCGGATTTTCCTTGTCGGAGCCCCCAATTCCGGCTTAGCGTCCTTTGGGGGACACGGACGGGGTGGGTCCGGTCCGTAGGGGGGACACGTGGGGGGACCCGTGGCCAGGAGCACCAGCAGTGTGCCGTGCGAGGCCGACCGTGACGTTCCGGGCCTGATCGTCAAGTTCGGTGACTATCCGCTGCACCACGGCGGCGTCGGCGCCATCCGCAGCCTCGGACGGCTCGGCGTGCCGATGTACGCGATCACCGAGGACCCCTACACCCCCGCCGCCTCCTCCCGCTATCTCAAGAAGGCCTTCGTCTGGCCGACCACCGGCATGGAGCACCCGGACCACCTGGTGGAGGGGCTGCTGCGGATCGGGCGGCGCATCGGCCGTCCCACCGTCCTCGTCCCCACCGACGAGGAGGCGGCCGTCCTGATCGCCGAGCACCAGGACGAACTGTCCGGCCGTTTCCTCTTCCCGCGCGTCGAGCGCGCCCTGCCGCGGCGCCTCGCCAGCAAGCAGGGCCTGCACGAACTGTGTGCGGAGCACGGCATCCCGAGCCCGACGGCCGCCTTCCCGCAGTCCTACGACGACATCGCGGTCTTCGCCGAGAAGGCCCGCTTCCCGGTGGTGGCCAAGAACCGCGAGGCGTTCTTGCGGCGCAAGCAGCCGGCGGTGAACGGTACGACGAGGATCGCCACCCGCGAGGGCCTGCTGCGGCTGGCCCGCGACTGGGGCGAGCACCCCGGAGTGATCCTCCAGGAATATCTGCCCAGGGAGGAGGCCGAGGACTGGATCGTGCACGCCTACTTCGACCAGGACTCCACACCGCTCGCCATGTTCACCGGCGTGAAGGTGCGCTCCTGGCCGCCGCACGCCGGCATGACGGCGAACGCGTACGTCGTCGACAACCCGGAACTCGCCGACCTCGCCGCACGTTTCATCAAGCAGATCGGCTTCACCGGCATCATCGACCTAGACCTGCGCTTCGACCGGCGCGACGGACAGTACAAGCTCCTCGACTTCAATCCGCGCATGGGCGCCCAGTTCCGGCTCTTCGAGAACGAGTCGGGGGTGGACGTCGTCCGCGCCATGCATCTGGATCTGACCGGACGCCCCGTTCCGGAGGGGGAACAGCGGGCCGGTCATCGGTACATCGTGGAGAACATCGACCTGCCCGCCCTGCTCGCCTACCGCCGCAGCGGCTATACGACGCCGCACGCCCCGGCGCGCCCGAGCGGGACGGAGCTGGCCTGGCTCGCGGGTGACGACCCGCTGCCGTTCCTCACGATGCTCGCGCGCTTCGTGCGGCCGGGCGCGAAGCACCTGTATCAGCTGTGGCGGACCAACCGCCGCGGCAGCGCCACCAGTTCGAGCAACTGACCGGCAGACCGGACCAGCTGTGCGAGCCGGACGCGAAGTGACGAAGTGACGTCCTGGGGAGGGACTTCGTGATTCAACCGGTTGCAGTCATCGGCGCCGGGCCGTTCGGCCTGTCGACCGCCGCTCATCTGAAGGCACGCGGCATCCCGGTGCGCGTCTTCGGCGACCCCATGGTCAGCTGGCGCGACCACATGCCCGCGGGCATGCTCCTGAAGTCGACCCCGGTCGCCTCCAACATCGACGCCCCGCAGCAGGGCCACAACCTCGTCGACTACTGCGACGACGCCGGCATCAGGCGGCTGGTGACCGACGAAGACCTCGTCCCGATCGAGACCTTCATCGCCTACGGCGAGTGGTTCCGCACCAAACTCGTGCCCGAACTGGAGCAGGTGCGGGTGGTGTCGGTGGACCGGCACCAGGGTGGCGGCTTCGAACTGAAGCTGGACTCGGGTGAGTTGTTCACCGCCCGCGCGGTCGTCGTGGCGACCGGCCTGTCGGGCTTCGCGCATGTGCCCGCCGAACTGGCCGCGGCCGTACCGGACGGACCGGACCCGACCAGCCCGGTCTCCCACAGCTCCCAGGAGCACGACCTCACCCGCCACGCCGGCAAGGAACTGATCGTCGTCGGCGCGGGCCAGTCCGCCCTGGAGACGGCGGCGCTGGCGGCGGAGGCCGGCGCGCGGGTCAGGGTGGTGGCCCGCGGCCGCGGCAAGGTCGCCTTCGGCTCACCGCCGTGGAAGCAGCCGAAGCTGCGCCCCGAGTCGCCCTTCGGCCGCGCCTGGTCCCTGTGGGCCCTCAGCTACTACCCCCACCCCTACCGCCATCTCCCGGCCGAGATCCGCCACTATCTGGTGCGCCGGGTCCTCGGCCCGCTCGGCGCCTGGTGGCTGCGTGAGCGCTTCGAGGGGAAGGTGCAGGTCAGCGAGGTCGACCGGATCGTGCGGGTGGACGCGGCCGACGGCAGCCCCACGCTGACCGTGCGCACCCTCGCGGGCCGCACCCAGAGCCTGTCCGCCGACCATGTGATCGCGGCGACCGGATACCGCGTGGACCTCGCGGCGATGGACTTCCTCGGCCATGAACTGCGGACGCGTCTGGCGGTGAGCCGCGGCGCCCCCAAGCTGGGCGCGGGGTATGTCTCCTCGGTCCCGGGCCTGTACTTCACGGGCCTGCCGGCGGCGTCCTCCTACGGCCCGCTGATGCGCTTCGTGTGCGGTTCGGAGTTCGCCTCGCCGCGGCTGGCCCGGCACTTGGCGGCGGCGCACGGATAGAGAGGGCGGCAGGTGGCCAAGAGCCCACAGGGGCAGGGGAGTTGCACAGGTGCCCGAGTGGGCTCGTCGGTCGTCCGGTTCACGATGAGTCGGTGGCCCGTCGGGTCCGTATTCTCTGATCATGGCCGCACCCACCGCATATGCACTCGTCGCCACCGACCTGGACGGCACGCTGCTCCGAGGCGACGACACGTTGTCCGACCGGTCCCTCGCCGCGCTCGCGCGGGTGGCGGAGGCCGGCGCCCGGCACCTGGTGGTGACGGGCCGGCCGGCCCCGCGGGTGCGGCCGCTTCTCGACGACCTGGGGAGCACGGGGCTCGCGGTGTGCGGACAGGGCGCGCAGGTCTACGACGCCGGCGCGGACCGTCTGCTGTGGTCCGTCACGCTGGACCGGGAGCTGGCCGAGACCGCCCTCGGCAAGATCGAGGCGGAGGTCGGCCAGGTGTACGCGGCCGTGGACCAGGACGGTGTGGAGGGGCTCACCCTCATCGAGCCGGGCTATCTGATGCCGCATCCCACGCTGCCGGCCGTGCGGGTCGACCGGCGCGACGACCTGTGGTGCGCGCCCATCAGCAAGGTGCTGCTGCGCCATTCCTCGCTGTCGGACGACGAGTTGGCGGCGACGGCGCGTTCGGTGGTCGGTTCGCTGGCCACCGTCACCATGTCGGGGCCCGGGACCGTCGAACTCCAGCCATGCGGCATCACCAAGGCGACGGGCCTCGCCCTGGCCGCCGCGCATCTGGGACTGGGGCCGGAGCGGACGATCGCGTTCGGCGACATGCCCAACGACATCCCGATGTTCGACTGGGCCGCCCACGGCGTCGCCATGGCCAACGCCCATCCCGAACTCAAGGCGGTGGCCGACGAGATCACCCTGTCGAACGAGGACGACGGCATCGCCGTCGTCCTCGAGCGACTGTTCAGCGGCGAGCCGGACCGCCGCAGGGAGCTGCTGAGGGAGCCTCAGTAGGCGCCGAAGACGTTGTCGATCGAGCCGTAGCGCGCGGCCGCGTACTTGCAGGCGGCCGTGATGTTCGCTACCGGGTCGTAGGGGTTCATCGCCGTGCCGGGCACGTGGTAGGCGAGGAAGGTCGGGTCGATGACCTGCAGCAGGCCCTTGGAGGGCGTGCCGGCGACGGCGTTGGAGTCCCAGTTGTTGATGGCGGCGGGGTTGCCGGAGGACTCACGGATGATGTTGCGGTAGATGCCGTCGTACGACCCGGGTATCCCGTTCTGCGCCATGACCTGCAGCGAGGCCCGGATCCAGCCGTCGAGGTTGTCGGCGTAGCCCATGGAGGTCGCGGTGAGCGTGGTCGGCGTGGCCGCGGAGGCGCTGGTGGCGCCGATGAGCGGAAGCGCGAGCACGGCGGCACCGGTGCCCGCGACGGCGAGCTTGCGGGCGAGACGGGAGCGCTTGGGGCGTCGGTGCTGAGCGGCAGCGGACATGGGGGATTCCTCTCCGGCGCCTGCGAGGTGAGCTGTCGGGTTCGGGCTGGAGCTGCCCGGCCGTGCCGCCCTGCGGCGACGCGGCTTCACCCCTGGCCGTCCCGGTGCGGTGCCGGGTCCGGCGGCTTACCTGGTTCCCCCGCTCCTGCCGTGCGAGTGAGTTCGTCGATGGGTGGTCTCCGGGCGGCGGCAGGATTCGGCGTCCGCCCGACAGGCCGGGAACGTATGCGAGAGCACATGTCCGGAACAAGTGTCGGATTCACAGATCGCGCCTATTGACCTTGGTCTGGTGCTTATGGGGCGCTTGATCCTTTGCGGCTGCCAATCCTCAACTGGCGTACGGGCACTGGAAAGTCGACATTTGTGGGAGGGTCGTCGGCCGGCGGTCGGAAGTGACCCAACTCACGGGCTTCCGCAAGCGCGGCAAATCGGGCAATGAGCTCAACTCATGTTCAACCAGGCGGGACTTCGCGGATATGCCCACCACTGGGGCGGAACCTCCTCCGTGGTGCCCGTCGTTGTCCCGGTGGACGCCTGCGCCGGAAGGTGGCGAGCGCCATGAGCGCCCTCCCGGGTGGACACGTCCATGGATATCCGCTCTTATCAGGTGATCACATACATAACGGTCGTGATCCGATACCGCCCGTGCTGGACCGGTGGGCGGCATGGGTGATCGAAAGGTGACCGGATACGCTGACTTGAGTGATGGCAGCGACCTATCGACAAAACGCGTAACCGCCAGTAGACACCAGCAGACAGGAGACCCCTCGTGACCGTCGTCGGGCCGTTCGGGCTGAGCGTGCGGGACCAGGCTCTGGAAGCCGATGTCCAGGCCGGATTGGCGGCCGTCGAGGAAGGTTTGCTCGAAGCCACCAAGAGCGAGGTCCCCTTCATCACGGAGGCCGCCCAGCACCTGGTGCGCGCCGGCGGCAAGCGGTTCCGCCCGCTGCTCGTGATGCTCGCCGCGCAGTTCGGCGATCCCTACGCCCCCGGTGTGGTGCCGTCGGCCGTGGTGGTGGAGCTGACCCATCTGGCGACGCTGTACCACGACGACGTGATGGACGAGGCCGCGGTGCGGCGCGGTGTGGACAGTGCCAACACGCGCTGGGGCAACTCGGTCGCGGTCCTCACCGGCGACTTCCTGTTCGCGCGCGCCTCGCACATTCTGGCCGACCTCGGGCCCGAGGCGGTCCGGGTGCAGGCCGAGGCGTTCGAGCGCCTGGTCACCGGGCAGATCCTGGAGACGGCCGGCCCGCAGGACGGCCGCGACCCGGTCGATCACTACCTGGACGTGCTCGGCGGCAAGACGGGTTCGCTGGTGGCGGTGTCCTGCCGCTTCGGCGCGATGATGTCGGGCGCCGACGAGACGGTCGTGGACGTGCTGACGCAGTACGGCGAGCGGCTGGGGGTCGCCTTCCAGCTGGCCGACGACGTGCTGGACATCGCCTCCGACTCGCACGAGTCCGGCAAGACACCGGGCACCGACCTGCGCGAGGGCATCCCCACCCTTCCCGTGCTGCGCCTGCGGGAGCGGGCGGCGCGGCTGGGCCTTGCCGAGGACATCGCCCTGCGCGACCTGCTGGACTCCGACCTGAGCGACGACGCCCGGCACGCCCAGGCGCTGGCCGGCCTGCGCGCCCACCCCGCCCTGGAGCAGGCCCGGCGCGACACCGTGCGCTACGCCGAGGACGCCCGTGCGGCCCTCGCGCCGCTGCGGGAGTGCGACGCCAAGGCAGCGCTGATGGAGATGTGCGACGCGGTGGTGCACCGGGCCGGATGAGCCCATGACGGGCGGCGTTCCTCCCCTGTGACCCCTACGGGTCGGGGGAGACGCCACCCTCCCGCGTCATACCCCAGGTGTACATGGAGTTGGATCCCCGGTCTGACGCTTCTTCCTGGCCGATTTGGTGAGATGGAAACCACGGAAATCACCACTCCTCACCGATTCGGGTGAGAATGGCGGCTCGGGGTGGACAACCCACGCACATGAGTTGGACAGCCGCCGCCGACGACGGAGGTAGCGCACACATGGCACCGTACGAATCCGACGAGAGCACGACCGCCGAGGAGGCCGACGACCTCCGCGCGGGCCGGCGCAAGGCCGCGCGGTATGTGGTCCCGGTCGCGGTGGTGGGGGTGGCGGCGGCGACCATCGGGCTCGTCCCGGCCCTCGCCGACTCCGGTGACCCCGATCTGCCGAAGATCAGCGCGCAGCAGCTCATCGACAAGATCGCCAAGTCGGACGTCCAGCAGCTGTCCGGCACGGTCAAGATCAGCACGGACCTGGGCCTGCCGGACCTCGGCGGTCTGGAGAGCAGCCTGATGTCCGGAGCCACCAGGTCGGGCGACGACTCGTCCGCCGACCCGAGCTCCAAGCTCACCGAACTCGCCACCGGCACGCACACCCTGCGCGTCGCCTCCGACGGCCCGGACCGGCAGAAGGTGTCGCTGCTTCAGGATGCGGCGGAGTACAGCCTCATCCACAACGGCAAGGACATCTGGGGCTACGACAGCCGGTCGAACGAGGTCTACCACTCCACCGCCGCCGACAGCGCGGACGCGCACAAGAAGCAGGACGTCCCGGCCACGCCCAAGGACTTCGCCGAGGAGGCCCTGAAGTCGGTCGACGACACGACCTCCGTGAGCGTGCAGGGCACCGCCCAGGTCGCGGGCCGTGACGCGTACCGGCTGGTCGTGAAACCGAAGCAGTCCGGGTCGACCGTCGGCCAGATCACCGTGGCCGTGGACGCCAAGACCGGGATGCCGCTGAAGTTCACGCTGACGCCGTCGAGCGGCGGCGCGGCCGTGGTCGACGCCGGCTTCACCAAGGTCAGCTTCGCCAAGCCGAGCGCCTCGACCTTCGACTTCACCCCGCCCAAGGGCGCGAAGGTCACCGAGGACGGCAAGGACGGGCACGGGCTCAAGGGCGACGACCTCAAGGGCGACGACAAGGCGCCGAGGTCCGGCGAGGACTTCGCGAAGGGCGCCAAGGGGTCCGACGGGATGAAGGTCCTCGGCAGCGGCTGGAACTCCATCGCCACCTTCGACACCGGCGGCCAGGGCATGCCGTCCGGCTCCGAGGCCGGCCAGTTCGGCGGCTTCCTGGACTCGCTCGGCGACAAGGTCTCGGGCAAGTTCGGCTCGGGCACGGTCTTCAAGACCCGCCTGATCAACGCCCTGATCACCGACGACGGCAAGGTCTACGTCGGCGCGGTGAGCAAGGACGCGCTGGTGAAGGCCGCCGACGCGGCCAAGTAGGACACCGCGGGCAACCGCCGTACACGTACGACGAATCGAGGGAGCCGATGGGCGATGCGTCCGCCACGGAGCCGGAGCAGGGCGAGCCGGGTGACAGCGTCATCGCCACCCGCGGGCTCACCAAGCGCTACCGCGGCGGGCAGCTCGCCGTCGACGGTCTGGATCTGACCGTCCCGGCGGGCAGCGTCTTCGGCTTCCTCGGTCCGAACGGCTCGGGCAAGACCACCACCATCCGCATGCTGATGGGCCTCATCGAGCCCACGTCGGGCACGGCGCGCGTCCTCGGCAGACCCATGCCACGCGCCTCGCGCGCCGTGCTCCCGCACGTCGGCGCCCTGATCGAGGGCCCGGCTCTCTACGGCTTCCTCTCCGGCCGCGACAACCTCCTGCGCTACGACGCCGCCGACCCGACCGCCGATCCGCGCACCCGGCGCACCCGCGTCGCCTCGGCGCTGGAGCGGGTGGGCCTGACGGCCGCCGGCGGCAAGAAGGCCAAGGCGTACTCGCTCGGCATGAAGCAGCGGCTCGGGCTCGCGGGTGCGCTGCTGCAGCCGCGCCGGCTGCTCGTGCTGGACGAACCGACCAACGGCCTCGACCCGCAGGGCATGCGCGAGATCCGCTCCCTGGTCAGGGAGCTGGCCTCCGACGGCACGACCGTCTTCCTCTCCTCGCATCTGCTCGACGAGATCGAGCAGGTCTGCACCCATGCCGCGGTGATGGCGCAGGGCCGTCTGATCACCCAGGGCGCCGTCGCCGACCTGTCCGCGGGAGTGCGCGGGCGCCTCGTCGTCACCACGCCCGACACCGGGGACGCGGCCCGTGTGCTGAAGGAGCAGGGCGCCGCCGACGTCGTCGTGGCCGAGGACCGGGTGACCGCCGAGCCGCCCGAGCGGGATCTCGCCGAGGTGAACGCGGCGCTGGTGACGGCCGGTGTCCGGGTGCGCGGCTTCGGTGTCGAGCGGGCCTCCCTGGAGGACGCGTTCGTGGCGCTCACGGGGGAGGGATTCGATGTCGCAGGCTGAAGCGGCGACGGACGCGGTGACCACGGGACCGGCCGCCGGTGCGGTCCGCGCACCGAGACTGCTGTGGACCTTCGGGCTCCTGCGCAGCGAACTGCTCACCACCTTCCGGCGCTGGCGCACGCTCGCGCTGCTCGGCGTGCTGGCGGCCGTGCCGATCCTGGTCGGCATCGCGGTCAAGATCGAGACGAGCGACGGTTCCTCGGTCGGCGGGGGCGGGCCCGACGGCGGCGGTGGCCCCGCGTTCATCTCGCAGATCACCAACAACGGCCTGTTCCTGGTCTTCACCGCACTGGCCGCGACCCTGCCGTTCTTCCTGCCGATGGCGATCGGCGTCGTCGCGGGCGACGCGGTCGCGGGCGAGGCGAACGCCGGCACCCTGCGCTATCTCCTGGTCGCCCCCGCCGGACGCACCCGCCTGCTGCTCACCAAGTACGCGATCGTGCTGGCCTTCTGTCTCGTCGCCACGCTCACGGTCGCGGTCTCGGCGCTGACGGTCGGCGCCGTCCTCTTCCCGCTCGGCGACCTCACGACGATCTCCGGCACCCAGATCAGCTTCGCCGACGGGCTCGGCCGGGCCCTGCTGATCGCCCTGGTCGTCGCCGCGTCCCTGGTGGGCATCGCGGCCCTCGGCCTGTTCGTGTCGACGCTCACCGGCAGCGGGATCGCGGCGATGGCGACCACGGTCGGGCTGCTGATCACCGTCCAGATCCTCGACCAGATCCCCCAACTGCACGCGATCCAGCCGTACTTCTTCTCCCACTACTGGCTGTCCTTCGCCGACCTGATGCGGGAGCCCGTCTACTGGGACGACCTGGTGAAGAACCTCGGACTGCAGGGCCTGTACGCCGTGGTGTTCGGCTCGGCGGCCTGGGCGCGGTTCACGGCGAAGGACATCACGGCGTAGCGGCACGCGGCGGGGTGCCGGGCGGGCCGTCGAGCAAAGGCCCGGCGCTCGACGATCACCTGCGCCGTGCGGACGCCCCCGTGAGCCGGGCCAGGGCCTCCGTCTCGCGCGGCGGTGTCCCGCCGAGGTCGCCGAGGCGCCAGTCGTTCACCCAGGGCACGCGGTACACGTCGATGAGCGGCTCGATCAGCCGGACCTGCTTCTCCAGCGGACGCGGCAGCCGCCCCGGCGCGTCCGCGACCAGTACGACGGCGTCCAGGTCGAGCCCGGGCGGGGCCTCACCGAGCCGGAAGACCTCCACGGCGCGCAGCACGGCCGCAAGACCCGCGGCATGCGTACGCGCGACGAGCAGGACGGACACCGGATCCTCGGGGCCCGGCCAGTCGCGGCCGCAGTCGTGACCGCCGTAGACCGCGGCGAGGGTGGAGACGCCGGCGCCGCCGTGGGTGCCGACCCAGGAGTAGCGCCGGGGGCCGGCATGGGTGTGGGGTTCCTGCGGCCCCGGCTCCGGTACGGTGACCGGGCCGCGGAGCCAGATCTCCGGTCCCTTCTGCACATCCGCGCGCATGCCCGCTCTCCTCCTCGTCACGCCCCTCGATCCTCACCGGGCCGCTGCGGTCACGCGACGGGGTGCGCGGCACCTGCTACGAGTCTGTGACGCCACGGTGACGTGTGCACCGGGAGCGACCGGAGAGACTCGACAGTACGTGCAGGACCCGGATCTTGTCGCCGGGGGAGCGGATGGCCGACGGCGGGAGGGAGCACCATGGAAGCCGTGAGCGCTGTCCGCGGACTCCCCGACGCATCCGAGTGAGGAAAGCGATGTCTCGACTCAGCCGCGAGAAGAAGCGGGAACAGAAGGGTGCCGCGGACTCGGCGGCCCTCGTGGCGGCACCGATCGACGTCCGCGTGCCCGCGGTCGGTGCAGATGGTGCGGTCGGCGCCTGGGTCGGCGGCGTACCCGTCACGGCGGGCACCGGCGAGGAGATCCAGCAGGCCGTGCTGAACCACCTCCAGCGCATCGCCCTGGCCACCGGCCACCCCGTCCACGCCACGGTCCACGACGAGCGGATCGGCTACGTCGTCCACCTCCGGGTCGAACCGGACGGAGCCAGCAACTTCACCGGGGAACCGGAGCAGATGGCGCCCGCGCCGCCCCAGCCCGAGGACACCCCCCGTCGGGACAAGCCGACTCATGTACTGCGGGCCACCCCGGAACCCCAGCGGGAGACCGCGCCGACCTTTCCGCTGCGCGCGACCCCTGAACCGCAGCCCCTGGGCGAGAACGCACCGACGTTCCCCCTACGCGCCGTACCCGAATCGGCCGCAGATACGGGCGGGACCGCCCCGACCTTCGCCCTACGCGCCCTACCGGAACCCCCCGAGGACCACACCCCCGGCACGGTAACCCCCCCAACGGGCGAGTTCGGCCCACCCCCACCGATGGACGCGATCCCACACCACCCCACAGCACCGCAGGACACACCGCCGCCGGGGCAACGACCCACCTCCGGGCCTCAGCCCGCACCCGGACCGCCCGCACCCGGACCCCAGTCCACCCCCAAGCCCCAGCCCACACCCGACCCCAGCCGGCCCAGCTCGCTCTCGGTCGTCCCACCCGACCCCGCTCTGGATCCCGATCCCAAGCCCACGCCCGCTCGTGGGTTTGATGCTGTGGCCGAGGCTGTGCTCGGGGAGGAACCGCCGGTTACTGTCAGCTTTCTTGTTGAGCCGATGGGGCTGATCAACGAGGCTGTGAAGACGGGGCGGACGGAGGAAGCCGCGCGGCTGGCCGAGGGTACGGTCGGGGAGGCGTCGGCGGCGCTCGGGCCGGAGCATGACGAGGTGCTGCGGCTGCGTGAACTCGCCGCCTACATCGCCTACTTGGCGGGCGACCCGATCCGTTCCTTCCGGCAGTCGCTCGATCTTGCGCGGATCCGCCGGCGCACCGGGGACGCGGAGGCGGCCTACGGCAACGTCCAGAGCGCGGCCTCCGCCTGGCGCGCCGTACGCGATCCGCAGCAGGGCTTGGACCTCGGCCGCGATCTGATCGGCCTGTGGACCGAGCTCACCGCCGAGGACGGCCCCGCCGCCGACGACATCGAGCAACTGGAGTCCGCCCGCGCCCGCATGGGCCGACTCACGGAACGCGCCCGCAAGTCGGCCCAGTAGCAGACCGGTTGAACCGGACCGCTACGAGGACAGCTCCCACACCGCGTGGGCGACGGCGTCGCTGTTGTGGTCCAGCGCGGTGTCGTCGATGTTGGCGGACGTGTCGCAGGAGCGGTGGTAGCAGGCGTCGAAGGCCTTCCCCGACGTACCGCCCCACGCGTCCTTCTGCGCCGCCGTCTTGATGTAGTCGGCGCCGCTGAACAGCCCGCCGACGGGGATGCCCGCGTTCTCGAACGGGGCGTGGTCGGAGCGGCCGTCGCCCTCGGTGTCGGGCTCGGTGGTGATGTTCAGGCCGGCGAAGTAGTCCTTGAAGGTCTTCTCGATCGTCGGGTCGTCGTCGTAGACGAAGTACCCGGGGTTGGGCGAGGCGATCATGTCGAAGTTCAGATAGTCGCTGATCTTCGAACGGTCCGCGGTGGAGAGGCTGTTCACGTAATTCCGGGAGCCGACCATGCCCAGCTCCTCCGCGCCCCACCAGGCGAACCGCAGATGCTTGCTGGGCTGGTATCCGGCTCGCGACACCGCGAGCGCGGTCTCCAGCACGGCGGCCGATCCGGAGCCGTTGTCGTTGATGCCGGGCCCGGCGCTGACGCTGTCCAGGTGGGAGCCGGACATCACGACGTGGTCGGTGTCCCCGCCCGGCCAGTCGGCTATCAGGTTGTAGCCGGTGCTGCCGGAGGACGTGAAGGTCTGGACGGTGGTGGTGAACCCGGCCGCGTCCAGCTTGCCCTTCACATAGTCGAGGGAGGCCTTGTAACCGGCCTTGCCGTGGGCGCGGTTGCCGCCGTTGGCGGTGGCGATGGACTGCAGCTGGGCGAGATGGGCCTTGACGTTCGCCACGGGTATGTCGGGCGCGGCGGCCTGCGCCGGCGCGGGTGCCGCTCCGGCCAGGGATCCACTGGTCAGGAGCATGACAGTCGAGACGGCGGCTGCGGCCACACCGGTGGCAGCCGTGCGCCCGGAAACGGAGAACTTCATGTGGGGGGCTCCGATTTCCTTGGGAATCACGGGGATTCCGCAATGAATGGGGTCCCAGGATGGTGAACGCTTTACCAACCGCGCGTCAAGAGCGGTATCAGGACACCGGGTTCACATATCGGACGCCGAGCCAGAGGGGCGGAGCCGGCGGACGCCCCGTCACACGTCCACTGCGGCGGGCGCCGGCGCATCGACCCGCAGCGCCTGACGAGCCCGGGCGACCCTGCGGGCGGCCCGCCACGCATCCCAGGTCAGCAGCGCCAGCGCCAGCCACACCAGCCCGAACCCGGCCCACCGCTCCGGCGGCATCTCCTCGTGGAAGTACAGGATCCCGAGCAGGAACTGGAACACCGGCGTCAGATACTGGAGCAGCCCCAGCGTCGACAGCGGCACCCGTATGGCCGCCGCGCCGAAGCAGACCAGCGGCAGCGCGGTGACCACCCCGGACGCGGCGAGCAGCGCCGCGTGCCCCGGCCCGTGCACGGCGAACGTCGACCTGCCCTGCGCGGACAGCCACACCAGATAGCCCACCGCGGGCACGAACTGGATCGCGGTCTCTGCCGCCAGCGACTCCACCCCGCCGAGATCGACCTTCTTCTTCACCAGCCCGTAGGTGGCGAAGGAGAAGGCGAGCGTGAGCGAGATCCACGGCAACTGCCCGTAGCCCACGGCGAGCACCACCACCGCGGCGAAGCCGGTCCCGACCGCCACCCACTGCACGGGACGCAGCCGTTCCTTCAGCAGCAGCACGCCCATGGCGATGGTGACCAGCGGGTTGATGAAGTACCCGAGCGAGGCCTCGACCACGTGCCCGCTGTTCACGGCCCAGATGTAGACGCCCCAGTTGATGGTGATGAAGGCCGCGGCGACCGCGACGAGCGCCAGTCTGCGCGGCTGCCTCAGCAGTGCGCCGGCCCAGGCCCAGCGCCGGGTCACGAGCAGCGCGGCGGCCACGAAGACCAGGGACCAGGCCATCCGGTGGGCCAGGATCTCGACCGCTCCGGCGGGCTTCAGCAGCGGCCAGAAGAGGGGGACCAGACCCCACATCCCGTATGCCGCGAAGCCGTTCAGCAGTCCTGTGCGCCTCTCGCCGCTCGACTTCCCGGTCACGTGCCCCCTCCTCGCCCGGTCGCATGTATGTGCCAGGCAGAAGGTAACGCCGAACGCCCCCGCCTGTCATGCGCGTATCGCCATACGGTCATGACAGGCGGAGGGGCGGCCCGAGCGGCCGGGGTGTCAGCCCTTGACCGCCGCCGCGATCGCGTCCGCGAGCGGGGTGGTGGGCCGCCCGGCCAGCCGGGACAGATCGCCGGTGGAGACCACCAGCTCGCCCTTGGCGATCGAGACGTCCACGCCCGCGAGGATGGCGGCGAGAGGCTCCGGCAGCCCGGCGCCGGTCAGGATCTTGGTGTAGGCGTCGACCGGCACGGAGTTGTAGACGATCTCCTTGCCGGTCTGCCGGCTCAGCTCGGCCGCGTACTCGGCGAAGCCCCACGCCTCGTCGCCGCCCAGCTCGTACGTCGTGTTCTCGTGTCCCTCGCCGGTCAGCACGGCGACCGCGGCGGCCGCGTAGTCGGCGCGTGAGGCGGAGGAGATACGGCCCTCGCCGGCGGCCTGGACGACGGCTCCGTGTTCGAGCACCGGGGCCAGGTTCTCGGTGTAGTTCTCGTGGTACCAGCCGTTGCGCAGCAGCGTGTACGGCAGGCCGGAGGCGAGGAGGATCTCCTCGGTGCCGCGGTGGTCGTCGACGAGTGCGGCCGTCATGCCGCCCGGCGCGCTGGTGTACGCGAGCAGTGCGACACCGGCGGCCTTCGCGGCGTCGATGACCACCTTGTGCTGGGCGACACGGCCCTTGTCGAACTCGTTGCCCGAGATGAGCAGCACCCTGTCCCCGGCCGCGAACACGCCGTCGAAGGTCTCCGGGCGGTTGTAGTCGGCGACCGCGAGCCGCACGCCGCGCGCGGCGAAGTCGGCGGCCTTGCTCTCGTCCCGTACGACCGCGGTGATCCGGTCGGCCGGGACCTTCTCCAGCAGCTGCTCCACGACGTGACGGCCGAGGTGTCCGGTGGCGCCGGTGACGACGATGCTCATGATGCGGAACTCCTTGTGGGGTGCGGATGACACCGACCCTAGGAGCTGCGCTAACTATTGGAAAGTACCCACTTTGAAGTAAGGTACTGGCATGGCAGTAAGCGGAGCAGTCAAGGGAGCAAGGGGAACGGATGCCGCCGTCGAGGCGATGTGCCCGTACCGCCTCGTGATCGAGCACGTCACCAGCCGCTGGGGTGTCCTGGTGCTGATCCAGCTCCTCGACCGCCCCCACCGCTTCAGCGAACTGCGCCGGGCCGTCAGCGGCTACGGCCGCGGCGTCAGCGAGAAGATGCTGACCCAGACCCTGCAGACCCTGGAGCGCGACGGCATGGTCCACCGCGACGCCCGGCCCGTGATCCCGCCCAGGGTCGACTACTCCCTGACCGAACTGGGCCGGGAGGCCGCGGAGCAGGTGCGGGCGCTGGCCCTGTGGACCGAGAAGCGGATGGACGCGGTGGAGGAGGCGCGGGAGGCGTACGACACCCGCCGGGGTGCCGACGCCTCCTGAGCCCGCTCCGCAGCGTGCGGCCCGCTGCGTCCGGCCGGGTCAGCCGACGACCGTCCAGGTGTCGCCGCCCGCCAGCAGCGACCCCAGGTCGCCCTTGCCGTGCTGCTCGATCGCGGTGTCGAGCTGGTCGGCCATCTGCGTGTCGTAGACGGGCCGGTCGACCGAGCGCAGCACCCCGATCGGGGTGTGGTGCAGGGTGTCCGGGTCGGCCAGCCGGGACAGCGCGAACGCCGTGGTCGGGGAGGCGGCGTGCGCGTCGTGCACCAGCACCTCGGCCTCGTTCTCCGGCGTCACGGTGACCACCTTCAGATCGCCGGTCGCCGCGTCCCGTACGACACCGCGCGAGCCGTCCGGCCCGAAGCGGATCGGCTGCCCGTGCTCCAGCCGGATCACGGCCTCCTCGGCCTGCTGGTTGTCCTTGAGGGCCTCGAAGGCGCCGTCGTTGAAGATGTTGCAGTTCTGGTAGATCTCGATCAGCGCCGTGCCCGGGTGCTCGGCCGCCTGGCGCAGCACCTCGGTGAGGTGCTTGCGGTCGGAGTCGATGGTGCGGGCCACGAAGGACGCCTCCGCGCCGATCGCCAGCGACACCGGGTTGAAGGGCGCGTCCAGCGAACCCATCGGCGTCGACTTCGTGATCTTGCCGACCTCGGACGTGGGGGAGTACTGCCCCTTCGTCAGACCGTAGATCCGGTTGTTGAACAGCAGGATCTTCAGGTTGACGTTCCGGCGCAGGGCGTGGATGAGGTGGTTGCCGCCGATGGACAGGGCGTCGCCGTCACCCGTGACCACCCACACCGACAGATCCCGCCGACTGGCGGCGAGGCCCGTCGCGATGGCCGGGGCGCGTCCGTGGATGGAGTGCATGCCGTACGTGTTCATGTAGTACGGGAAGCGGGACGAGCAGCCGATGCCCGAGACGAAGACGATGTTCTCCTTGGCCAGGCCCAGCTGCGGCATGAAGCCCTGGACGGCCGCCAGGATCGCGTAGTCACCGCAGCCGGGGCACCAGCGCACTTCCTGGTCGGACTTGAAGTCCTTCATGGACTGGCGGGCCTCGGCCTTGGGAACGAGAGAAAGCGCCTCGATCGTGCCCGTGCCTTCCGTGGACGTCTCAGCCATCGATGGCCTCCTTGAGAGCCGTGGCGAGCTGTTCGGCCTTGAACGGCATGCCGTTGACCTGGTTGTACGAGTGGGCGTCGACCAGGTACTTCGCTCGGATCAGCGTGGCGAGCTGACCGAGGTTCATCTCGGGGATCACCACCTTGTCGTAGCGCCTGAGCACCGCGCCGAGATTCCGCGGGAAGGGGTTGAGGTGGCGCAGATGGGCCTGCGCGATGGACTCGCCGGCAGTGCGCAGCCGCCGTACCGCCGCGGTGATCGGACCGTAGGTCGAGCCCCAGCCGAGCACCAGCGTCCGGGCCTCCTGCGGGTCGTCGACCTCCAGGTCCGGCACGTCGATGCCGTCGACCTTGGCCTGGCGGGTGCGGACCATGAAGTCGTGGTTGGCGGGGTCGTAGGAGATGTTGCCCGTGCCGTCCTGCTTCTCGATGCCGCCGATGCGGTGCTCCAGGCCGGGCGTGCCCGGGATCGCCCAGGGCCGGGCGAGGGTCTGCGGGTCGCGCTTGTACGGCCAGAAGACCTCGGTGCCGTCGGCCAGCGTGTGGTTCGGGCCCTGCGCGAACTGCACGGTCAGATCCGGGAGTTCGTCGAGCTCGGGGATGCGCCAGGGCTCGGAGCCGTTGGCCAGGTAGCCGTCGGAGAGCAGCACCACCGGGGTGCGGTACGTCAGCGCGATCCGCGCCGCCTCGATGGCCGCGTGGAAGCAGTCCGCGGGCGTCCTGGGCGCCACCACCGGCACCGGCGCCTCGCCGTTGCGGCCGTACATGGCCTGCAGCAGGTCCGCCTGCTCGGTCTTGGTGGGCAGGCCGGTGGAGGGGCCGCCGCGCTGGATGTCGATGACGAGCAGCGGCAGCTCCAGCGAGACGGCGAGCCCGATGGTCTCGCTCTTGAGCGCCACACCGGGGCCGGAGGTGGTGGTCACGCCCAGCGAGCCGCCGAAGGCCGCGCCCAGCGCCGCACCGATGCCGGCGATCTCGTCCTCCGCCTGGAAGGTCCGTACGCCGAAGTTCTTGTGCCTGCTCAGCTCGTGCAGGATGTCCGAGGCCGGTGTGATCGGGTACGAGCCGAGGAACAGCGGCAGGTCCGCCTGGCGCGAGGCGGCGATCAGGCCGTACGCGAGGGCGAGGTTGCCGGAGATGTTGCGGTAGGTGCCCGGCGGGAAGGCCGTCGTGGCCGGGGCGATCTCGTAGGAGACCGCGAAGTCCTCGGTCGTCTCGCCGAAGTTCCAGCCGGCCCGGAAGGCGGCGAGGTTCGCCTCGGCGATCTCGGGCTTCTTGGCGAACTTGGTGCGCAGGAACTTCTCGGTGCCCTCGGTCGGCCGGTGGTACATCCACGACAGCAGGCCCAGCGCGAACATGTTCTTGCTGCGCTCGGCCTCCTTGCGGGTGAGGTCGAACTCCTTGAGCGCCTCGACCGTGAGCGTCGTCAGCGGCACCTCGTGCAGGTGGTAGCCGTCGAGCGAGCCGTCCTCCAGCGGGGAGGCGGCGTAGCCGACCTTCTGCATCGCCCGTTTGGTGAACTCGTCCGTGTTGACGATGATCTCCGCGCCGCGCGGCAGATCGGCGATGTTCGCCTTCAGCGCGGCCGGGTTCATCGCGACCAGGACGTTCGGCGCGTCGCCCGGCGTGAGGATGTCGTGGTCGGCGAAGTGAAGCTGGAAGGAGGAGACGCCCGGCAGGGTTCCGGCAGGTGCCCGGATCTCGGCGGGGAAGTTCGGCAGGGTCGACAGGTCGTTGCCGAAGGACGCCGTCTCGGAGGTGAAGCGGTCGCCGGTGAGCTGCATACCGTCACCGGAGTCTCCCGCGAACCGGATGATCACCCGGTCCAGCCTGCGTACGTCCTTGGCCGCGCCCGGTTCGCGCTGCACTCCCACTACGGTTCCGTCTGCCTGCTCCGTCGTCCTGCTGACCTGGCTGGTCACTGAACTGGACCTCCCTCGAGGCGACTGTCTGGGACCGACCTTCCCGCAGGCCCTCCCAGGATCAACCCTACGTCGGTTAGGGTCGCCTTCCCGTGGCCATTCGCATGATGGACACAGTTTTGAGACGCTGTGACGCCCTGACTTGTCATGATTTCCCGCCCCCCGGCGCTTCCCTTGAAGACGCTTCCCCGTGATGGTGCGGTTCTGGGACTGACGGACACTTGACTGACGCTGGGTCGGCGGCCGGACCTGCCGGGTGAACGGGTGACCGGGGCTCAGTGTGGGCGTGTCATGAGTTCAAGTAGGTGAGAACCGCGAGCACCCGCCGGTGATCCCCGTCGCTCTGGGACAGCCCGAGCTTCAGGAAGATATTGCTGACGTGCTTCTCGACGGCACCGTCACTGACCACGAGCTGGCGCGCGATCGCCGAGTTGGTCCGGCCCTCCGCCATCAGCCCGAGCACCTCGCGCTCCCGGGGCGTCAGCCCCGCCAGCACATCCTGCTTACGACTGCGCCCGAGCAGCTGCGCGACCACCTCCGGGTCCAGCGCGGTACCCCCCTGGGCCACCCGCACCACCGCGTCGACGAACTCACGGACCTCGGCCACGCGGTCCTTCAGCAGATAGCCGACGCCATGACTGGAGCCGGCCAGCAGCTCGGTGGCGTAGCGCTCCTCCACGTACTGCGACAGCACGAGCACGCCCAGGCCCGGGTGCGCCTTGCGCAGCTGCACCGCGGCGCGCACCCCCTCGTCGGTGTGGGTCGGCGGCATCCGTACGTCCGCGACGACGACATCGGGCAGCTCGCCCTGGCCGTCCAGCTCGGTGATGGTCTTGATCAGCGCGTCGCCGTCGCCCACCCCGGCGACGACATCGTGCCCACGGTCGGTCAGCAGCCGGGTCAGCCCCTCCCTGAGCAGCACTGAATCCTCGGCGATGACCACCCGCACCCTGTCCTCCACGATTGTTGGCCCCCCAGCCCGATCCGTCTGCCGGTAGTCCAGCATTCCAGCATTCGGACCGGACTGCGCCGCCGGGACGTGAATCAGCGGGAATCCGTGCAGGGCAGGGGTGGGGTTGGCCGGATACAGGGGGCCGTCGTCCCCGGTTGGCGGACCCGGGCGGGCTCAGCCGAGCGTCCGCTCCCCGCGCCAGGGGAGTTCCGCGGTGACCCGGGTGGGGCCGCCGGCCGGTGAGTCCACCACCAGGATCCCGTCCACGGCGTCCAGGCGTTCGGCGAGCCCGCCCAGACCCGAGCCGCCGGAAGCATCCGCTCCGCCCACGCCGTTGTCCACGACCTGCACCATCAGCCGGTTCTCCACCCGCCACACATCCACCGCCGCCCAGGTGGCCCGCGCGTGCTTGCTGATGTTCTGCAGCAGCTCCGACACCGTGAAGTACGCGATCCCCTCGATCGCCGGCGCCGGCCGCTCGGCGAGATCCACCTCGACCTGCACCGGCACGGTGCAGCGCGACGCGACCGCCGACAGCGCGGCGTCCAGACCGCGGTCCGTCAGCACCGCCGGATGGATGCCGCGCGCGAGGTCCCGCAGCTCCTGCAGCGCCGTCTTCACCTCACCGTGCGCCTCGTCGACCATCCGCGCCGCCGCCTGCGGGTCCTCCGTCAGCTTCTCCCTCGCCAGCCCCAGGTCCATGGCCAGCGCCACCAGGCGGGCCTGCGCCCCGTCGTGCAGGTCGCGCTCGATCCGCCGCAGATCGGCGTTGGCGGTGTCGACGACGACCCCCCGGTCCGACTCCAGCTCCACCACCCGCGCCGACAGCCGCGACGGGCCGAGCAGCCCGTGCACCATCAGCCGGTCCACCATCGTCAGCGCCCGCACGATCCACGGCGTGGCCAGCGTGAACATCAGTCCCACCAGCGCCGTCACGGTGATCTCGAAGGGGTTGTCCAGGTAGATGCTGTGCGTCGTGTCGCCGTAGAGCTGAAGCCCGTCCTGGCCGCCGTAGACCGGGAAGAGCCAGAACCACAGCGGATACGTCAGCAGGGCCCAGCCGTACGCCCAGAAGTTCACCGCGACCACGAACGAGAAGACCGACCAGGGGAACTGCAGCAGCGAGTACAGCAGCGTCCGCCACGAGGTGCCGCTCTTCAGCACGGCCCCCATCCAGGCCATCACGCCGGACTTCCGCATCCGCAGCGGCTCGGGGTCGGCGACCTCCAGGCCCAGCAGCCCGCGCGCCCGCGCCCGCTCCAACGCCCCGAAGCCCCGGCAGCCGGCCAGCCCCGCGGCCAGCACCGGAATGCCGAGGAACGTCACCAGGAGGCCCGCGCCGAGGGCGACCATCGTGACGGCGTACACGAAGAGCGTGACGCCGATCGGCAGGCTCAGCAGCACATACGCGAACTCGCGCCAGCTGCGCGCCTCGAACGGCGCCCGCAGACCCGCGGGCAGCCGGCGCCGGGGGCCGAGGTCCAGCCCGTCGTCGTACCCGTAACCGTGCCCGTAGCCCTGTCCGTACTCCGTGGCCATCGGCGTCGTCCGTTCTACTCGTCCTGCCGGCCTACGCGGCTCTCCTGCCCACCTCCACGGTCCCGCCCCGCAGCTCCCCGGACCATGGAGTCCGTAGGCGTCTTGGGAGGGGGGTTTTCCCTACCCTGCGGGCCGCACTGGAGAGTCACGGGGCCTCATTGCGGCGGCCTTCGGGTCGCAGTGGAGACTGACTGGGTCTCATTGCGGCCGCCGTCGGGTCGCGGTGGGGACTCACGGGGCCTCGCTGCGGCCGCCGTCGGGTCGCACTGGAGACTTACCGGGCCTCACTGCGGCCCCCTTCGGGCTCGCCGAGCCCTCTTCGGGCCTCGCCGGAGTCCCTTTCGGGCCTCGCCGGGGATTTATCTGGTGATACCGAGTCCTCTTCGGGTCTCGCCGGGGGCCTCTTCGGGTCCCGCCGGATCCCCCTTCGGGTCCCGCTGGGGGATGCATCGGGTGGTACCGAGTTCTCTTCGGGCTCGCCGGGGATTTATCTGGTGATACCGAGTCCTCTTCGGGTCTCGCCGGGGGCCTCTTCGGGTCCCGCCGGATCCCCCTTCGGGTCCCGCCGGGGGATGCATCGGGTGGTACCGAGCTCTCTTCGGGCCTCGTCGGGGGTCCATCGGGTCGCACTGAGTCCTCTTCGGGCCTCGTCGGAGGTCCATTGGGCCGCACCGAGTCCCCTTCGAGCCCCGCCGGGGACCCCTTCGGGTCCTCCAGGGACCCCTTCGAGTCGCACCGGAGATCCTCCGGTCCGGCCCGCGGATTCACCGGACCTCACCGGGGCTGCTCCGCGCCCGCGGCGGCGGCGTCGCCGGACGCGCGGTCGCGCCACGGCAGTTCTGCCGTGACGACGGTCGGCCCGCCTTGCGGCGAGTCGATGACGAACAGCCCGTCCACGGCGTCCAGCCGGTCCGCGAGCCCCTGCATCCCCGTCCCGCCGTCGAGCCGCGCACCCCCGTGGCCGTTGTCCTCGACCTGGATCAGCAACCGCTCCTTCGACCGCCACACCTCGACGGACGCGTTCTTCGCCCCGCTGTGCTTGCTGATGTTCTGCAGCAGCTCGGAGACGGTGAAGTAGGCGATGCCCTCGATGGCCGCGGCCGGCCGCGTAACGAGGTCGACCGTCACCTTCACGGGAACGGTGCAGCGCGAGGCGACCGCGGACAACGCGGCATCCAGACCGCGGTCGGTCAGCACCGCCGGATGGATGCCCCGGGCCAGATCCCGCAGCTCCTGCAGCGCGAGCTTCACCTCGCCGTGCGCCTCCGCGACCATGTCCGCGGCCGCGTCCGGGTCCTCCAAGAGCTTCTCCTTGGCCAGACCGAGCCCCATCGCCAGATTGACCAGGCGGGCCTGTGCCCCGTCGTGCAGATCGCGCTCGATCCTCCGCAGATCGGCGTTGGCGGTGTCCACGACGACCCCCCGGTCCGACTCCAGCTCCGCGATGCGCCGCTCCAGTTCGTCGGAGGGCGACAGCAGCCCGCGCACCATCGCCCGGTCGGCGTTGGTCAGCCCCCGCGCGATGAACGGCAGCACCGGCCACAGCACGAACAGCGAGGTGAGCGTGATGGCGAAGGTGAGCACGCCCCAGGGCAACCGCATGAAGTCGTACAGCACCGTGCGCCAGGCCACCGGGTCCTTCAGCCGCATCCACAGCCGCGGCAGAAAGCCGGTGCCCCGCCCGGGCATCGGACTCGGCTCGTCCACCCGCACCCCGAGCAGCTTCCTGGCCCGCGCCCGCTCCATCCGGCCCAGCAGCCGCGCGCCCGCGAGACCGGCCGCCAGCAGCGGGAACCCGATCACCGTCACCGTCAGCCAGAAACCCGTGAACAGCACCGTGACGACGTAGATGAACCCGATCAACGACACCGGGAAGTTCGCCAGGAGATGCGCGATCTCCTTCCAGGTCTGCCGGTCGTAGGCGAAACGGGCAGGGGGCAGGCGGTCGTCACCTTCCGGAGCCCCCGCCGGGCCTCCGGGAGCCCCTGCCGGGTGCGAGAGTCGTTCGGTCATACGGGTCAGCGTGCCGCGTGGCGAGCGCTCGCGCCATGAGGTCGGCCGCCCAGCTCTCCTGGGGAAAACCCCACCCCGGCATATCGAGGACATCTCAAGGCGCGACGGGCTGCTTACCGTCTCTTTATCAGGGCCTAGACTCCCGTGCGTACAGATCGTCGAACGACACCGTTCACCAGGGAGCGAGGGCACGGACGTGCGGGAACCGACCGTCGTCGCGGCGGACTACTTCCAGTCGTACTCGGTCGTCGGACTGCTGGCCGTCGTCGGCGTGCTGTTCGTCGCCGTCGCCTTCGGAGCGGGCCGGCTGCTGCGCCCGGTGGTCCCCACCCCGGAGAAACTGCTGACGTACGAGTGCGGAGTCGACCCCGTCGGCGAGGGCTGGGCCCACACCCAGGTCCGCTACTACGTCTACGCCTTCCTCTACGTCATCTTCGCCGTCGACTCGATCTTCCTGTTCCCCTGGGCGACGGTCTACGCCGCCCCCGGCTACGGCGCCACGACCCTCGTCGAGATGTTCATCTTCCTCGGCTTCCTGGCCGTGGGCCTGCTGTACGCATACAAGAAGGGCGTCCTGACATGGACGTGACCCCCGAGCCTGTGCTGCTGCCCGAGCCGAAGCGGCTCGGCGCCCTCGCGCGCCTTGCGCCCGAGCCGATGAAGGTGGTCCTCAACTGGGGCCGCCGCTACTCGCTCTGGGTCTTCAACTTCGGCCTCGCCTGCTGCGCGATCGAGTTCATCGCCGCGTCGATGGCCCGCCACGACTTCATCCGCCTCGGCGTCATCCCCTTCGCGCCGGGCCCGCGCCAGGCCGACCTGATGGTCGTCTCCGGCACGGTCACCGACAAGATGGCCCCGGCCGTGAAGCGCCTGTACGAACAGATGCCGGAACCGAAGTACGTCATCTCCTTCGGCGCCTGCAGCAACTGCGGCGGCCCCTACTGGGACTCCTACTCCGTCACCAAGGGCGTCGACCAGATCATCCCCGTCGACGTCTACGTCCCCGGCTGCCCGCCCCGCCCCGAGGCCCTCCTCCAGGGCATCCTCAAGCTCCAGGAGAAGATCGCACGGGAGTCCCTGGGCGAGCGCTACGACACCTCCCGCCCCTCGGCCGCGGCCCTGCAGAGCCCTCTGGTCGAGCCGCCGGCCGCCAAGTCCCCGTCCGGGGAGGGCCGATGAGCACGGTCGGCTGGCTGCCCGCCCCCGCCGAAGACCTCTTCGGCACCGACGCCACCGCCGAGGAGTCCTACGAGGTCCTGACGGTCGACGTCCCTCCGGCGTCCTGGCTCACGGCCCTGGAAGTGGCCCGCGACCGGCTCTCCTGCACCTTTTTCGACTGGCTGAGCGCCGTGGACGAACCGGGCACCGGGTTCCGCGTCTCCGCCCACGTGGTCTCCCTGTCCCCCCTGCGTCGTCTGCTGGTGCGCACCACCGTCCCGCACGACGCCCCCACGCTGCCCTCGGCCGTCGCCGTCTACGCGGGCGCCGCCTGGCACGAACGTGAGACCCACGAGATGTTCGGCGTGACCTTCGAGGGCCACCCCGCCCTCGACCACCTCCTGCTCCCGGAGACCTTCGAGGGCCACCCCCTCCGCAAGGACTTCGTCCTCGCCGCCCGCGTCGCCAAGGCCTGGCCCGGCGCCAAGGAACCAGGCGAATCCGACCACGGCACCCCCAAACGCCGCCAAATGCTCCCCCCAGGCGTCCCGGACCCCAACGAATGGGGCCCCCTGAAGGGACAACTTCCCCCGGCACCGTCCCGGCCGACCCGAGGCGCGGGCCGGGGCGCAGCCGGAGGGCCGGCCCGAGCAGGGACCGGAGCCGGGACTGGAGCAGGAACTGGAGCTGGAACTGGAGAACGGCCTGCCCGCCGTACGCGGTCGGCGGGGGAGGGGTCGGTCAGTCAGGGGGCTGGGGCTGCTGGGACTGCGGGTGAGGGTGCGGCTGCGCCGCGGCGGTCGCGGTCGGCGGCCGAAGACTCGGTGAGCCAGGGGGCTGGGGCTGCTGGGGCTTCGGGTGAGGGTGCGGCTGCGCCGCGGCGGTCGCGGTCGGCGGCTGAAGGGTCGGTTAGTCAGGAGGCTGGAGCCGAGGGTTCGGTGAACCAGGCGGCTGGGGCTTCGGGTGAGGCGGAGGCTGCTCCGCGGCGTGCCCGGTCGGCAGCCGAGGGGTCGGTGAGTCAGGGAGCTGGACCTGCTGGGGCTACGGGTGAGGGTGCGGCTGCGCCGCGGCGTGCGCGGTCTGCGGCGGAAGGCTCTGTGAGTCAGGCGGCCTCGTCTGCAGCCGACCGGCAGCCGGGGGCGGCCGACACGACTGCACCGCGCCGCACGCGTCGCGCGAGCGACGGTTCGGCCTCGCAGGCTGCCGGAACCCCGTCACCGGAGGACCCGAACACCCGCCCTGCCCCCCGCAGTTCGGACGCCCCTTGGCACCACGCCCGCCCGGCTTTCGACGATGCGGAGCTGGAGGGCAAGGGCAGCGCGGGGGCGGAGCCGGAAGCCGAGGCGAAGCAGAACGCGGAGACCGGTGCGCCGACGGAGCCGGCTGCGGAGGTGAAGCCGGGGGACGTGGAGCCCACCGCGGAACCGAGGCCCGGCGTGGAGCCGCAACCCAGCCAGGAGCCGACGCTCAGCCCGGAAGGGAAGCCGGGCGCCCGGGCGGAGTCGGGTTCGGAGTCGGAGCCCGGCCCTGACGCAAAGCCCGCCGCAGAACCCTCGGCCGGAGCCGGAGCCGGAGCCGGAGCCGGAGCCGGAGCCGGAGCGGCCGGAGCCCAGCCGCACCCGTCCCCCGGCGCAGACGGCGCATCCGACTCAGGCGCACCCGAGGCGGCCCCCGGCCCTGAAGGACCGGCCCCGGAGCCACCGCCCTCGCAGGGCACCCCTGCCGACACAACCCCGGCGAGCCCCAAGGACCCGGCGAAGCACCCCGGAGATGGAGTCGACAACCCCGAGGACCCGACCGAGAGTCCCGAACCCCCCTCAGGAGGCACGCAGTGACCGACGCCCTGGACGTCATCCTGCGACTCCTGATCGTGTTCGTCGTCTTCCTCACCTTCCCCCTGATCGTGGGCCAGACCGAGCACAAGGTCATGGCCCATATGCAGGGCCGCCTCGGCCCGATGTACGCCGGCGGCTTCCACGGCTGGGCCCAACTCGTCGCCGACGGAGTCAAGTTCGCGCAGAAGGAAGACGTCGTCCCCGCGGGCGCGGACCGCCGCGTCTTCCAACTCGCCCCCGCAGTCGCCCTCCTCCCGTACCTCGTGGTCCTCCTCGCCATCCCCATCGGCCCGGAAGAGGGCGCAGTCGGTCAGGTCCTCGACGCGGGCGTCTTCTTCGTCCTCGCCGTCATGGGCGTGGGCGTCCTCGGCTCCCTCATGGCCGGCTGGGCCTCCGCCAACAAGTTCTCCCTCCTCGGCGGCCTGCGCACCGCCGCCCAGCTCCTCGCCTACGAACTCCCGATGCTCCTCACCGCCGCCTCGGTGGCCATGGCGGCCGGAACCGTCTCCCTCCCCGGCATCCTCGACGCCTTCGAGTGGTGGTGGCTTCCCTGGCAGATCGTCGGCGCGATCGTCTTCTTCGTCGCCGGCCTCGCTGAACTCCAGCGCCCGCCCTTCGACATGCCCGTCGCCGACTCGGAGATCATCTTCGGCGCGTACACCGAATACACGGGCCTGCGCTTCGCACTGTTCCTCCTCGCCGAGTACGCCGGAATCATCGTCCTGTGCGGCCTGACCACCGTCCTGTTCCTGGGCGGCTGGCACGGCCCCTGGGGCGCCGACGGCCTCGGCTGGGTGTGGACCCTGCTGAAGACGGCCGTCCTCGCCTTCCTCGTGATCTGGCTCCGCGTCACCTATCCCCGCCTGCGCGAGGACCAGCTCCAGAAGCTCTCCTGGACCCTCCTCGTCCCCCTCTCCCTCGCTCAGATCGCCCTCACCGGCATCGTCAAGGTGGTGATCTCCTGATGGCGGAGCCGCTCCCCTCCACCCGGTCCCGCATCCCCGGCGCAGGCCTGGCCAAGGGCCTGGCCGTCACCCTGCGCACGATGACGAAGAAGACCGTCACCGCTCAGTACCCGGACGCCCTGCCCGACCTGCCGCCCCGCAGCCGTGGCGTCATCGGCCTGTTCGAGGAGAACTGCACGGTCTGCATGCTCTGCGCCCGGGAGTGCCCGGACTGGTGCATCTACATCGACTCCCACAAGGAGACGGTCCCGGCGGCGACCCCCGGCGGCCGCGAACGCAGCCGCAACGTCCTCGACCGCTTCGCCATCGACTTCTCCCTGTGCATGTACTGCGGTATCTGCATCGAGGTCTGTCCTTTCGACGCCCTGTTCTGGTCCCCGGAGTTCGAGTACGCCGAGACCGACATCCACGAACTCACCCACGAACGCGACAAGCTCCGCGACTGGATGTGGACGGTCCCCGCCCCGCCGGCCCTCGACCCGGCCGCCGAGGAACCGAAGGAGATCACCGCCGCCCGCAAGGCCGCCGAGAAGCTGGCGGCAGCCCAGGCCGAGCCCCAGGAAGGAGAGTCGTGAGCCTCGCCGCAGCCGCCACCGTGACCGCGGCCCCCGCCACGAACCTGGCCGCGGACACCCATGGCTTCCTCTCTCCGACCGGCGTCGAGATCACCTTCCTCCTCGTCGGCCTCGTCACCTTCGGCGCCGCCCTCGTCACCGTCACCACCCGCCAGCTGGTGCACGCCGCCCTGTGGCTGGTGGTCACCCTCGGCGGTCTCGCCGTCGAATACCTGCTGCTCACTGCCGAGTTCATCGCCTGGGTGCAGGTCCTCATCTATGTCGGTTCCGTCGTTGTCCTCCTTCTGTTCGGTCTGATGCTCACCAGGGCCCCCATCGGCCGCTCGCCGGATGCCGACTCCGGGAACCGCTGGGCGGCACTCACCGTGGCCGTCGCCTCGGCCGCCGCCCTGGTCTGGGTCGTCGTCGACGCCTTCCGCGCGACCTGGATCGACCTGGACGGCCCGGCCGCCGGCTCCACCGCCGTCACCGGGGCGAGCCTCTTCCAGAACTGGGTCCTCCCCTTCGAGGCCCTCTCCGTCCTCCTCCTCGCGGCACTGGTCGGCGCGATCGTCCTGTCCCGCAAGGCGAAGGCGGAGTCGAGCTCTCCCCCTGTGAACTCCCGAGCCGGTTCCGGCAGTTCCCCATCCGTCCCGAATTCCCGGAATCACCCGTCAGGGCGAAAAGAGCCGGTCGCGGGAACCGATCCGGTCGCGGGGACCGATCCGGCCGAGCAGGAAGGCGCCCGCTGATGCATCTCGCCTATCCCGCCGTGCTCTCGGCCCTCCTTTTCTGCACCGGCCTGTACGGCGTCCTCGCCCGCCGCAACGCGATCCTGGTCCTGATGTCCGTCGAGCTGATGCTCAACGCCGTCAACCTCAACCTCGTCGCCTTCGACGTCTGGCTCAGCAAGGCCGCCCGGGACACCCTGCACTCCGGCCAGGCCCTGACCCTGTTCACCATCGCCATCGCCGCCGCTGAGATCGGCATCGGCCTGTCGATCGTGCTCGCCGTCTACCGCAACCGCGGCACCTCCGCCATCGACAGACTCCGCGACAGCGCCGAGGGCCACGAGAGCGACGGCCCCGAAGACGACGCCCCGACGACGGATCAGACCGGGAAGGCTGAGGCCTCCGCGTGACCACGACCACCCTCGCCGTCCTCGTCCCCCTCCTGCCGTTCCTGGGCGCCGTGGCTGGCCTGCTCCTGGGCCGCACGGCCCCCGGCTTCGTCCGCCCACTCGCGGTCCTGCCGACTCTCGCCTCGTTCGTACTGGCCGTGCTGGTCGCCGTACGCCAGGGCGGCGACCAGGCCGTCGACGCGCACACCGAGCTCACGCCCACCGGCTCGGTCCCCATCGAACTCGCCCTGCACATCGACGGCTTCGCCGCCCTTGTCGCCGTTCTGGTCGGCGTCGTCGCCTCCTGCGTGCAGATCTACTCCGCGGGCTACCTGCGCGACGACCCGCGCTACCCCTCGTACGCCGCCCTCGTCTCCCTGTTCACCTCCGCGATGCTGCTCGTCGTCTACTCCGGCGACCTGATCGTGCTGCTGGTCGGCTGGGAGATCATGGGCATCTGCTCCTACTTCCTGGTCGGCCACTACTGGGAGACCCCGGAGGCCCGCGCCGCCTCCATCAAGGCCTTCCTGGTGACCAAGCTCGGTGATGTCCCCTTCCTCATCGGTCTGTTCGCCCTCGCCACCGACACCGGCTCCTTCCGGATCACGAAGGTCCTCGGCGCCGTCGCGAGCGGCGGCCTCGACCACCCGACGCTGATCGCCCTGCTGCTCCTCGCGGGCGTGGCCGGCAAGTCGGCGCAGTTCCCGCTACACACCTGGCTCCCCGACGCGATGGCCGGCCCGACGCCCGTTTCCGCGCTGATCCACGCCGCGACGATGGTCGCCGCCGGTGTCTACTTCGTCGCCCGTCTCCTCCCGGTCTTCGAGGCCTCCTCGGCCGCGATGGTGGTCCTGGCCGTCATGGCCGCCGTCACCATGCTCGGCTCGGGCCTCGCCGCACTCGCCCAGGACGACATCAAGCGCGTCCTCGCCTACTCGACGATCGGCCAGCTCGGCTACATGACCGGCGCCCTCGCCGTGGGCGACCGCGGCGCCGCCGTCTTCCACCTCCTGTCCCACGGCGCCTTCAAGGCGCTGCTGTTCCTCGCCGCCGGCGTGATCATCCACGCCGCCGGCACCAACTCGCTGGCTGCCATGTCCCGCATGAGCAACTTGCGCGACCGTGTCCCCGACGCCTTCTGGACGATGACCGTGGCGCTCCTTGCACTCGCCGCGATCCCGCCCTTCAGCGGCTTCTTCTCCAAGGAGTCCGTCCTCGGCGCCGCAGAACATGTCGCCACCGGACACACCGAGCACGCCCCCGGAGCCGCGGGCTGGATCACCCTCGTCGCCGGCCTGGTCACCACCGCACTCACCGCCGCGTACGCGCTGCGGCTGTGGCTGCTCGCCTTCCGCGGACAGGGCACCGAGGCTCCGGACCACGGCCGCCAGCCGCTCACCATGACCGTCGTACTGTGGGTCCTCGCCGTCCCGTCCCTTGCGCTCGGCGGGTTCGCCTACCGCTCGCTGCCCGACTGGTTCGACGGCCGTGACCTCGCCCCGACCCTCACCACCTCCATCCTCGGTACGGGAGTGGCCCTGGTCGGCGGCATCGTCACCTATGCGGCCTGGCGGCACAGCACGGCGCTCGCGGCCCGCGTCCCGCTGGGCGCGGTCGCCGCCCACCCCGAGGGCGACGCCGGACTCGTCGAGGCCGAGGCCATCGCCACCCATGCACCCGCGTACGGCGACGTCGCCTCCGCGCCCGACCCGGCGGACCCGGGACGGCTGCTGCTCGGCCCGCTGCACCGGCACGCGGCCGTCGGCTTCCACCTCGACGCCCTGTACGCGGCGCTCTTCGTCCGCCCGGTCCTGGCCGGCGCGAGTCTCGTCCGGTTCCTGGACCGCGAGGTCGTCGAGACCTACGTACGCGGTGCGGGAGCCCTACCCCGCCTGCTGGGAGCCGCCGTACGGCGCGCCCAGACCGGCAATGTGCAGACCTATGTGAGCGCGCTGCTCGCCGGCACCGTCGTCCTCGCGGTCGCCGCCGTCCTCGTCGCCACGGGAGCGTGAGCAGGCGTGATCGATATCAGCGAGTCCGTGATGCAGTTCCTTCTGGCGTTGATCGTCGTCGTGCCGCTTCTCGGTGCGCTCGCCGCGCTGCTGCCCGCCCCGCCCGGGCTGAAGGGGAAGTCGCCCGAGCAGGCCGTGCTGCGGCACGGCGTGAGCGTGACCGGAGCGGTCCTCATCGCGGCGATCGTCCTCGCGCTCGGCTTCGACCACGACCATCCGTCGAAGATGCAGGCCACGACCGACATCAGCTGGATCCCCGCACTCGACGTGCGGATCCACCTCGGCATCGACGGCATCTCCCTCCCCCTTCTGGTCCTGACCGCGCTGCTGACCTTCCTCTGCGCGCTCTACTCGTACTTCAAGATGCCCGCGGGCCCGACCCCGAAGGCCTTCGTCGCACTGCTGCTGGTCCTCGAGTCCGGCACGCTCGCGAGCTTCGCCGTCCTCGATCTGCTGCTGTTCTTCCTCGCGTTCGAGATGGTGCTCGTCCCGATGTACTTCCTCATCGCCCGCTGGGGCGGCGAGGGCAGGACCCGGGCCGCCTGGCGGTTCATCCTCTACACACTGCTCGGTTCGGTCGTCATGCTGCTCGGCCTGCTCCTGATCGGGATCAAGGCCGGCACCTTCGACATGGTGGCACTCGCCACTGACAACGGCCGGTCGCTGACCGCATCCGTGCAGGTCATCGCCGTTCTGGCGATCGGGATCGGGCTCGCGGTCAAGACGCCGATGTGGCCGCTGCACAGCTGGCTGCCCGACGCCCACACCTCCGCGCCGACCGTCGGCTCGGTCATGCTGGCCGGTGTACTGCTGAAGATGGGTACGTACGGGTTCGTCCGGATCATCCTGCCGATCGCGCCGAACGGCTTCCACACCTTCGCGCCCTACCTCGCCGCCTTCGCCGTCGTCGGGATCATCTACGGATCCCTCGCCTGCCTGGCTCTCGCCAAGCAGGGCGCGAAGGGCGACCTCAAGCGCCTCATCGCCTACTCGTCCGTCGGCCACATGGGCTTCGTCCTGCTCGGCATCGCGACCATGACCCCGACCGGCGTGAACGGCGCCCTGTTCGCCAACATCGCCCACGGCCTCATCACCGGCCTGCTGTTCTTCCTGGTCGGCGCGCTCAAGGACCGCACGGGCACCACCGACCTCGACAGCCTCGCCGACCAGACGGGAGCCGCCCTCTACGGCAAGGCGCCGCGCCTGGGCGGCCTGCTCGCCTTCGGAGCGGTCGCCTCGCTGGGCCTTCCCGGACTGGCAGGCTTCTGGGGCGAGATGCTGGCCCTGTTCGGCGCGTTCGATCCCGCCGACGACCTCAGCCGCCCCGCCTTCCTCACCTTCATGGCGATCGCGGCCCTCGGCACCCTCCTGACAGCCGCGTACATGCTCGTCGTGGTCCGCCGTGTCTGCATGGGCGCCGTACCGCAGGAAGCGCCGCAGCTCGCCGACGTCCACACCTACGAGTTCGCGGCCTGGACTCCGCTCGTCGCCCTCACCGTCGTCGCCGGGCTGTGGCCCAAGGCCCTCCTGGGCCTGACCGATCCGGCCGTCCAGCAGCTCCTCGCAGGAGGCACCCGATGAGCTCCTTGGCCCAGCCGCCGGCCGCGAACCTCATCCAGTCCGTCGACTGGCTCGCCGTCGCACCGCCGACCATCGCCGCCGTGGTGGCGCTCGCGGTGCTCGTCGCCGACCTGTTCGTACCGGAGACGCGCAAACCCCTCCTCGGCTGGACCTCCGTCGCGGGCCTGGTCGCCGCCGCGCTGATGCTCCTGCCGCTGCTGGACGGCGACCGCAGCACCTTCTGCGTGAACGGCACGCACGCGTGCAGCTACACGGCCGACCGCTTCACCCTGGTCGTCCAGTTCCTGGTACTCGGCGGCGCTCTTCTGTCGGCCCTCCTGTCGGTGACCACACTGAAGGACGCCGACAAACAACTCCCCGAAGGGGAGTACTGGTTCCTGCTGCTCTCCTCCGCGGCCGGAGCCGCCCTCATGCCGGCCTCCCGCGACCTCGCGACGCTGATCGTCGCCCTGGAGGTCGCCTCCCTGCCCGCCTTCGCGCTCGTGGGCCTGCGGCACGGCGACAAGAAGTCCTCCGAAGCGGCCCTGAAGTTCTTCCTGTCGTCGGTCACCGCGACCGCCGTCAGCCTCATGGGCATCAGCTTCGTGTACGCCTCCACAGGCACCCTGTACCTCACCCAGGTCGCCGAACGCATCCAGCACGTCGACGGCCAGCTGCACACCCTCGCCCAGACGGGAGTGGCCCTCACCCTCGTCGGCTTCGCCTTCAAGACGGCCGCTGTTCCCTTCCACTTCTGGGTCCCGGACACCTACGTGGGCGCGCCCCTGCCGATCGCCGCCTACCTCTCGGTCGTCGGCAAGGCGGTCGGCTTCACCGGCCTGATCCTCGTCACCGTCATCGCCTTCCCGTCGTACGCCGACGTCTGGGGCCCGGCGCTCGCAGCCCTGGCCGCGCTCACCATGACGGTCGGCAACGTCGGCGCCCTGCGCCAGCAGGCCACGCGCGCGTACAGCGCGGTACGGCTGCTCGCCTGGTCGTCGGTGGGCCAGGCCGGCTACCTCCTCGTACCGATCGCCGCTGCCGCCTACTCCGACGACGCCGAACACTCCATCGGATCCACGGTCGCCTACGCCCTGATGTACGCGGCCGTGAACCTCGGCGCCTTCGCGGTGGTCGCCCTCGTGGGCCGCACCAGGAACGCGAACCGCATCACGGACTACCAAGGCCTGTACGCGAGGAACCCGCTCGCCGCCCTTGTGATGGCCTTCTTCCTGCTCAGCCTGGCCGGACTGCCCCCGGGCATCATCGGCCTGTTCGCCAAGGTCACCGTGTTCTCGGCGGCGGTCGACGCCGGACTCGGCTGGCTGGCCGTGATCATGGCCGCCAACGTCGTCGTCGCGCTGTTCTACTACCTCCAATGGACGGCCCTGCTGTTCCGCGCCCCCGAGGGCGAGCCCGTCGAGCACCGTCTCCCGGCGCCGCTCACCACGGCCCTCACCCTCACGGGCGTCCTCGGCATCGCCCTGTCCGGAGCGCCGCAGCTGATCCTGCGCTTCGCCGACACGACCCTCTTCTGAGCCGGCACCGGCCGCCCGGCGCCGCCGCGCCGACCGCTCAGGGTGGCCGTCACTCGGTCGGCCGACCGGCGGCACGGTACGCACAAGGGAACTAGTGGCCCTCGCCTGGCGTTGACCAGTGAGGGAGGGTCCACTGGACGTGTCGCCACGGCACCGGTGGCACCCGAGACAGCACGCAAGATCCGCAAGCAAAGGGTTCCCCTGCTGCACCACTTGGAGGGCGTACCGTGCACCGCCGGCACAACGGGCTAAGGACCGCAGTACTCCTCGGGGGACTGTCCGCCCTCATCATCGTCATCGGCAGTTTCTTCGGCCGCATGGGGCTCGTCGTCGCGGTTGTGATCGCTCTGGGCACCAACGCGTACGCGTACTGGAACAGCGACAAACTGGCACTGCGCGCGATGCGTGCCCGCCCGGTCAGCGAGTTCGAGGCGCCCGCCCTCTACCGCATGGTCCGCGACCTCTCCACCCAGGCCCGCCAGCCCATGCCCCGCCTCTACATCTCCCCGACGGAGGCGCCGAACGCCTTCGCGACGGGCCGCAATCCGCGCAATGCCGCCGTGTGCTGCACGGAAGGCATCCTGCGCATCCTGGACGAGCGCGAACTGCGCGGCGTCATCGGCCACGAGCTCAGTCACGTCTACAACCGCGACATCCTCATCTCGTCGGTCGCGGGCGCCCTGGCCTCCGTGATCATGTTCCTGGTCAACTTCGCCTGGCTGATCCCCGTGGGCCGCTCGGACGACGACGACGGTCCTGGCATTCTCGGCATGCTGTTGATCATGATCCTCGGCCCGCTCGCGGCCACCCTCATCCAGCTGGCCATCAGCCGTTCCAGAGAGTACGAGGCCGACGCGTCCGGCGCGCAGCTGACCGGCGACCCCCTCGCGCTCGCCAGTGCGCTGCGCAAGCTCGAAGCAGGCACCAAGCAACTGCCGTTGCCGCCCGAGCCGCGTATCGAGTCCGCCAGCCACATGATGATCGCGAACCCCTTCCGCCCGGGCCAGGGATTCTCCAAGATGTTCTCGACACACCCGCCGATGGCGGAGCGCATCTCCCGGCTCGAGAAGATGGCAGGTCGACCCCGGTGAAAACCATCCTGAACGTCATTTGGCTCGTCCTGAGCGGCTTCTGGCTCTTCCTCGGATACATGGCCGCGGGTCTGCTGCTCTGCATCACGATCATCGGTATCCCGTTCGGCATCGCCGCGTTCCGCATCGGCGTCTACGCCCTGTGGCCCTTCGGGTACACGACGGTCGAGCGCCGCGACGCCGGCGCGCCGTCCTGCATCGGCAACGTCCTGTGGCTGATCCTCGCGGGCTGGTGGCTGGCCATCGCGCACATCGTCACGGGCATCGCCCTGTGCATCACGATCATCGGAATCCCGTTCGGCATCGCCAACTTCAAGCTCATCCCGGTCTCTCTGCTGCCGCTCGGCCGCGAGATCGTGCGGACCGACGAGCCGTTCGCGACTCGCTGACCGGGACGGCGAAGCCGGGCCGGCTGGGCAGGGCCAGTTGTCCACAGCCCGCGGTTATCCACAGGCCGAGCCGACCGTCAGTGCCGCCCTGCATCATGAACCCATGACCGAGAACGAGCAGTTGCCGACGCGGGGCGTGGCCAAGGCCCGCAACACCCGTCCATGGGGCCGGCCTTCACTGCTTGCTGCCCCTTGGTCCGACTTCCGCATACGTGCGGGCCGCATACGGATGGGACGGATACGCATGGGCCGGATACGTACGGACGCGGCGCGAGCGTCCTGACACATTTGTCCCCTCCGGCCGTTCGCCCTTCCCCTCCGCTACCGAGCAGCAACCCATCGACGTACGCCATAGGCGATCACGCCCATCACCAGCACGCCCGCACCCACCACCACCGAGAGCACCGGCAGCGAGAACGCCAGCAGCACACACCCGAGGAGTCCCACAGCCGGCAGCACCCGCGCTGTCGGAGCCGGATTCAGCGTCCAGGCCGAGGCGTTGGCCACGGCGTAATAGGCCAGCACACCGAAGGAGGAGAACCCGATCGCGCCCCGCACGTCCACCGTGGCGGCCAGGACCGCGACCACCACGCCCACGGCCAGTTCGGCCCGGTGCGGCACCTGGAAGCGCGGATGCACGGCCGACAGCACACCGGGCAGATGCCGGTCGCGGGCCATGGCGAGCGTCGTGCGCGAGACGCCCAGGATCAGAGCGAGCAACGAACCAAGTGCGGCCACGGCGGCACCGACCCGCACCACCGGCATCAGCCCCGGCACTCCGGCCGCACGCACCGCATCGGCCAGCGGGGCGGCCGCGTGCCCGAGGCCGCCCGCCCCCAGCACGGAAAGGACAGCCACCGCCACACACGCGTACACCGCCAGCGCGATGCCCAGAGCCAAGGGGATGGCACGGGGGATGGTGCGCGCCGGATCCCGCACCTCCTCACCGAGCGTTGCGATCCGCGCGTACCCGGCGAACGCGAAGAACAGCAGCCCGGCCGCCTGCAGCACCCCGCCCGCACCACCCGAGGCCCCGGCGTCCAGACGCCCGGCGTCGGACGCCCCGGATCCAAGACACACGACCACGACGAAAGCGAGGACGGCGAGGACAACTGCCACGATCACCCGCGTGACCCAGGCGGACTTCTGGACACCGCCGTAGTTCACCGCGGTCAGCACCACCACGGCCGCGACCGCCACGGCGTGAGCCTGTCCGGGCCAGATGTACGCCCCCACGGTGAGCGCCATCGCCGCGCAGGAGGCGGTCTTGCCGACGACGAACGACCAGCCGGCGAGATAGCCCCAGAACGGGCCGAGCCGCTCGCGCCCGTACACGTAGGTGCCGCCCGATGCCGGGTACTGGGCGGCCAGTCGGGCCGACGCCATGGCGTTGCAGTAGGCGACGACCGCGGCGACCGCGAGGCCGAGCAGCAGGCCGGACCCGGCTGCTCCGGCCGCAGGTCCCAGAGCGGCGAAGATGCCGGCTCCGATCATCGAGCCGAGCCCGATGACGACGGCGTCGCCGACGCCCAGCGTGCGTCGTAGCGCGGGGGCAGAACCGTTCGGTGCCATGGCTCGCACCCTAGTGATCACTGCAACCGATGAGTGCCGTCGTGACGTCCTGTTCATCGACGGGACAGGTACCGGGCACGAGACAAGGACCGGAGAAGAACACAGCAGTAACAGGCGCGCGGCACACAACGGATCTCGACCGAATGCACACTGTCCGGAAAGTGCAGGCACAGTGCGGGAGGGCAGGTTGACGGCATGACCATCATCAGCTGGATCATTCTGGGGCTGTTGGCCGGAGCCATCGCCAAGTTCCTGCTGCCCGGCCGTGACCCGGGCGGCCTCATCGGCACGACCCTCATAGGCATCGCCGGCGCGTTCATCGGCGGCTGGATCTCGGCCCGCTGGCTGGACCACCCGATCGCCAAGAGCTTCCACGACGGCGCGACGTGGGCCGCGGCGATCGGAGGCTCGTTCGTCCTCCTGGTCGCCTACCGCCTCCTGTTCGGCAACTCGCGCAACTGAGCACGATCGAGCACGCCCCCGGACCGCAGCCAGCAGGCGAGAAGGGTGGGCACCCACCAGGTGCCCACCCTTCCTCGCTGCTGGTCGACCGGCGACGGCACCGCAGCCCGTGAATCACGGACTCACCAGATCACCGGCTCATCAGCTCGTCGGCTCACCGGTAGTTCACGAACTGCAGGGCGAAATCGAAGTCCTTGCCCTTCAGGAGGGCGATCACGGCCTGCAGGTCGTCCCGGCTCTTGGAGCTGACCCGCAGTTCGTCGCCCTGCACCTGGGCCTTGACACCCTTGGGGCCCTCGTCGCGGATGATCTTCGCGACCTTCTTCGCGTTGTCCTGGGAGATGCCCTCCTCGATCGACGCGAAGATCTTGTACTCCTTGCCCGAGAGCTGCGGCTCACCCGCATCCAGGGCCTTCAACGAGATCCCGCGCTTGATCAGCTTGGACTGGAAGACGTCGAGAACGGCCTTGACCCGGTCCTCGGAGTTCGCCTCCAGAAGGATCTTGTCGCCCGACCACGAGATCGAGGCACCCACGCCCTTGAAGTCGTAGCGCTGTGAGATCTCCTTGGCGGTCTGGTTGAGGGCGTTGTCGACCTCCTGCCGCTCGACCTTCGAGACGATGTCGAAACTGGAGTCGGCCATGTCCTGTGGCTCCTTGTATCGGTGCGTAAACGGGGTGCGTACGGGTGCGTATCGGCGTACGTGGGGGCGGGCGCCGAGCCCGGCGTGATCCCGGGCCGCATCCGCACAAGCCTAGCCACCTGTCGCCCTCCGGGCGCAGATCAATCGGGTGGCGAAGCACCCCTCTGCATCGGGTATTGTTTACGTCGTTGCCAGGGAGCACCGCCCCAAAGCGGTTCGATCGGCAGCGACCCCGGCGGTGTGCCCGAGCGGCCAAAGGGAGCAGACTGTAAATCTGCCGGCTCAGCCTTCCCAGGTTCGAATCCTGGCGCCGCCACGCTGAGAAAGTTGAAGCGAGACCCCCTTCAAACTGCGGAGACGCAGAGTGGAGGGGGTTTTCGTATGTCTCTTGCGATCGCGTGTGATCGCGGCCGAATGGCGCATCCTGCATCGGGCTTGGGGTGTTGATCGGACGATCCGGCGTGCCGACGAGCTGATATAGGACATTTGCGCATTAACCTCTCGTCACCTTATGACGTGGCGTATGGGCGTTCGCGTCTGCTTCAACACTCGGAGAAGACATGCGCAAGCCTCGAAAGACCCTGGTCGTGGCCGTACTCCTCGGCACCGTCGGCTTCCTCGGCGCCGGTACCGCTCACGCTCAGGGGGACGGGCACGATTCCAAGCACGGGCGCGGACATGAACACGCGCGTGGACACGAACACGGGCGCGGGCACGGGCACAAGAAGGAGGCCCGGGAAGTGCACACGACGCAGTTCAGTCAGAGCACCACCTGCACGACGACCGAGCAGAACGTCGACGTGCAGGGCCAGTCCGGATTCCAGAACGGTCTGGAGGGCAACGCGCCCAACGCCAGTGGCTCGCCCGGCACGCAGAGCACCAACGTCGGTTCGAGTCTGGGATGCAACAACACCATCACCATCGGCGGCTAGTTCACAAAAATCCCGGCGCCGAGCCGCACGCTCGGCGCCGGGAAGCGGACGGGTGCCGTCACCGGCCGCGGGGTGGAACTAGTCGGCGCTGTGCGCGAGTTCGATGTCGTGGTCGTCCGTGCCGGCGCTCGACACGGTGACCGTGGCCGCCTGGGGCGGGTAGCCCGTCGCGATGACCGTGTAGGCGCCACTGTCCAGGTCGGTGAAGGCGTACGCGCCGTCGTGGCCCGTCCTCGTCGTGGCTACGACGTTGCCCGCGGCGTCGACCAAGGTCACACGGGCGTCGCTCAGCGGAGCGCCGGCTCCGCGTACCGTGCCGCGCACATGGGCGCCGGGGTGCAGTTCGACCTCGATGCGCGTGGTGCCGGTGCCGCCGATCTCGACGGGCAGGGCCAGCGGGCGGTGCTTGGGGGAGTTGACGGCGAGCGTCACCGTCCCCGGCACCAGATCCGTGACCGTGAACTCGCCCAGCACATCGGTCCGTCCGGTGGCGAGTACGTCCCCGCGCACATCGGTGACGATCACCACGGCATCCGCGACCGGCGTCCCGCTGTCGGCCGACCGCACCAGTCCCGCGAGGCCGCTCGTACCGCCGAGGAGGACGTCGTACGAGACCGGTCCGTCGGCGACGACGAGTGTCGAGGCCTGTGGCTGGTAGCCCTCCGCGGAGGCGATCAGGACGTACGAGCCGGTGGCGGGCGCGTCGACGTCGTACGAGCCGTCGTTCCGGGACACCGACCGACTCAGTTGCCGGCCGCCGAGTGAGATGAGGGTGACCGCGGCCGCCGCCACGGGCACGCGATCCGCGCCCAGGACGCGGCCGGTCACCCCGATGCCGCCGCCCGTCCCGGGCAACCCGCCCCCCACGGCACCGCCCGTCCCGTCAGGCTCGACGGCCGCTGCAACAGCCTTCACGGACGCGCGCTCCCCGGCCGCCCCAGAGACCTCGGCCTCTCCGGCATCTGTACCGACCCCCGCTGCTCCAACCCCCGCTGCACCGACCCCACCTACACCCGAGGCCCCCACCTCACCCGAGCCCCCCACCTCACCCGACACCCCGGCACCTCCCGAAGCTTCACCCCCGACCGCCGCCGCCCCCGCAGCACCCCCATGCCGAGGAATGAACGAAGCCACCACGAACGCCAGCAGCGCGGCACCCCCACCCACCGCGAGCACCGTCTTGAAGCCGTTCTCCGAGGGCAGCGGGACCCCGCCCAGGTCGGTGGTCATCTGGGAGAGGATGACGCCGGCGACGGCGCTCGCGGTCGACGTACCGATGGAACGCATCAACGTGTTGAGGCTGTTGGCCGCGCCCGACTGGGACGGCGGCACGGCGCCCATGATGAGGGCGGGCATCGCGCCGTAGGTGAAGCCGATACCGGAGCCGATGACGCAGGACACCAGCACGAACTGCCAGACCTCGGACATCAGCACGATGTTGAGGCCGTAGCCCGCGGCCACGATGAGGGAGCCGAGCATCAGGCTGGCCTTGGGGCCCTTGGCCCTGGAGAGCGCGGCGGAGACGGGAGCCACGGCCATCATCACCAGGCCGGATGGAGCCATGACCAGGCCCGCGACGAGCAGTGACTTGCCCAGGCCGTAGCCGGTCGCCTCGGGCAACTGCAGGAGCTGCGGAAGCACCAGGGACATCGCGAACATGCCGAAGCCGAGCGCGATCGAGGCGAGGTTGGTGACCAGCACCTGGCGGCGCGCGGTGGTGCGCAGGTCGACCAGCGGCTGGTCGGTGCGCAGCTCGTACCAGCCCCACAGCAGCAGGATCGCGACGCAGGCGCCGAACAGGCCGAGCGTGGTGCCGCTGCCCCAGCCCCAGTCGCCGCCCTTGGAGATCGGCAGCAGCAGGCAGAGCAGACCGGCCGCCATCCCGAGGCCGCCGACGACGTCGAAGCGTCCGCCCGTGCGCACCTTCGACTCGGGCACCACGAACAGCACCAGCAGCAGGGCCACGACGCCCAGAGCCGCCGAGCTCCAGAACAGGACGTGCCAGTCGAAGTTGTCGGCGATCAGCGCGGCCGCGGGCAGCCCGAGCGCGCCGCCGACGCCGAGGGAGGCGCTCATCAGGGCGGTGGCGGAGCCGAGCCGTTCGGCGGGCAGTTCGTCCCGCATGATGCTGATGCCGAGCGGGATCACACCACTGGCCGCGCCCTGCAGCGCCCGCCCGACGATCATCGGGACCAGCGAGTCGCTCAGCGCGGCCGTGACCGACCCCGCGATCAGCAGCACCATGCTGGTCAGAAGCATGCGGCGCTTGCCGTACATGTCTCCCAGCCGCCCCATCATCGGAACGGACACGGCGGCGGCCAGCAGCGTGGCCGTCACGGCCCACGCGGTGTCGGACGCCGGGGAGTTGAGCAGCTTCGGCAGCTCCGGGACGATCGGGATCACCAGAGTCTGCATCAGCGAGACCACGATCCCGCCGAAGGCCAGGACCGCCACGAGGGCGTTGGTCCGCGGCGCGGCGGTCATCACCCCGTCGTCGTCATCGGCGGGTCGGGGAAGAGCGTGGGACATGGGCCGGGCCTCCGTGGGCGTCGAACGAGGGGCATTGCAGCCGAATTGCGCACCGGGCGTGCACGCGACAGGCCCAAAGTAAGTCAGTTGATTGACTTAAGCAAGGCGAGCCGGATTGCCGTCCGGTTACGAGATCCGATCAGGAGACGGGGTAGGCACGTCGACATGGGACGCACCGACTACTTCCACGACCCGGACGCCCCGAAGGCCAACTCGGCGGTGCCCTCCGTCGTGGCCTTCGTACGGACCGACGCGGGCCAGGTGCTCATGATCCGGCGCTCCGACAACGGCCGCTGGGCACTGCCCGGAGGCGGTTACGACGTGGGGGAGTCCATCAGCGACACCGTGGTGCGCGAGGTCCGGGAGGAGACCGGGATCGAGGTCGAGGTCCTCGACCTCTCCGGGATCTACACCGACCCCCGCCATGTGATCCGCTACGACGACGGCGAGGTCCGCCAGCAGTTCAGCATCTGCTTCCGGGCGCGCCCCACGGGCGGCGAACTCCGCACCAGCGACGAGACCACCGCCGTCCGCTGGGTCGACCCGGCCGACCTGCCCGGCCTGGACATCCACCCGACGATGCGCCTGCGCATCGAGCATGCGGGCGACGCCTCGCGAACGTCCCCCTACATCGGCTGACACCGACCGTGCGGTACACCCACCCCACGCACAACACACCCCCCACCGAGGCACACTGACCCCATGTCCACTCGTCGCAGACGCTGCCCCGAATGCCGTCGCGAGATCGCCGTCGTCGCCGGACGGTTCGCGCGGCACGACCCGCCCGGCGCGCGCGAGAACGGCGTGCTCGTCTCCTGCCCCGGCTCCCGCCGTCAGGCCCAGCCCGACGCGACCCAACCGTCGCTGGACGGCTACGTCGTCCCCGAGATCCCGGGGCAAATGCCCCTCTTCTGAGGGGCGTTCTCAAGGGCGTTCTCAAGGTCGTTCGTCAGTTCCCGGCGACCGACTTCACGGCCACCGACACCGGCGCCGACCCGCTGACCAGCTCCAGGGTCAGCCCGGCCGTCGCCGGCGAATCGACCAACTCCGCCAGTACGGCCGCCACATCGTCACGCGGGA
The DNA here is from genome assembly GCF_022698145.1 of Streptomyces spinosisporus. Lineage (GTDB taxonomy): Bacteria > Actinomycetota > Actinomycetes > Streptomycetales > Streptomycetaceae > Streptomyces > Streptomyces spinosisporus. The sequence goes on along the minus strand of NZ_JALDAX010000021.1, from coordinate 47,882 downwards.
CAGGGCCGCGACCGGTGTGGGCCTCCAGCCGTACGAGACCGGTCCCTGCGTCGTTCGTCAGCATCCCGGGGCGCAGAATCGTCGCGTCCAGTGCGTTCTGACGCCGTACATAGGCGTCGGCCTCACCCTTGGCGCGCAGGTACGCGTCGAAGATCTCGTCCCCCTGGTGCGCGGGGTCGGCGCCCATCGACGAGACGACCACGTGTCGCCGTACGCCCGCCCGAATCGCCGCATCCGCAAACAGGATCGCCGCGCCCTTGTCCACCGTGTCCTTGCGGGCCGCGGTGCTGCCCGGGCCCGCGCCCGCCGCGAACACCGCCGCGTCGGCGCCCGCCAGATGCGCCGCCACCTCCTCGACCGAGGCCGACTCCAGATCGAGCAGGACCGGTTCGGCACCCGCCTCACGCAGATCGTCGCCCTGCTCGGCGTGACGGATGATCCCCGCCACCTCGTCCCCGCGCGCGGCGAGCAGCCGCTCGAGCCGCAGCGCGATCTGACCATGACCACCAGCGATGACAATGCGCATGTCTTCGACCGTACGCCCGGACAGCCGCATCCGCCGCACGACTTGAGCCACGAACCGATGCACGCCTGCAAAGCGCGCACGCGCACAGGACCTACGGCGAGGACGAACCGCAAGAACCTACGCAGCCTCTGGCACCCCGCACCCCCGCACCCGCACCCGCAGCCGGACCCCCACCCGCACCTCACGACAGCTCCCCCCGCCCCTGCCGAGGCAACCCCAGCTCCGCCGCGGCGGCCGAGTTGCAGTACTCCCGTACCGCACTCGTCCGCGCCACCACCCGCCCCCGATGGATCACGATCCGGCTGTAGGCCAGCGACAGCGCCCCCTCCAGCCGGTCCCCGCGCACCGCCAGGAGTTCGGCGGGGAAGCCCGCCTCCAGGCGCACCTCGGGCAGCCCCATGACCGTCCGCGCCGCCGAACTCACGGCGTCGTACGCGTCCTCGGGCCGCAGCCCGTAGCGGGAGGCCAGCAGATAGGCCGCCTCCAAGGGGTCCCCGCGCCCCACCGGGTTCGACAGGTCGCGCAGCGCGCCGCTGCCTGCCGCCACCCGTACGCCGGCCGCCCGCAGCATCCGTACCGGAGCCGTCTCGCGCCGATCGGTGGCGCCGCAGCCGCCCTGCGGCAGGCACACCACCGTCACCCCGGCCGCCGCGAGCTGGTCCGCGGTGCGCCGCGCCATCTCCTCGGGCAGCCGGGCGAGGTCGCCGCACGGGCCGAGCGTCACGCCGGGGCGCAGCCCGCCGGCCATCGCGGCGAGACGGGCGAGCCGGGCGGGGTCGGCGGCGTCGGTGTGCAGGTCGACGGGGCAGCCGTGCTCGGAGGCGACCTCGAGGACCGCCTCCACGTACCCGATCGGATCCGGGTCCAGGTCCGGGCAGCCACCCACCACCGACGCACCCATCTTCAGCGCGTCCCGCAGCATCGCGAGCCCGTCCGCCCCGGCCGCACCGGTCAGCAGCCGCGGCATCGCCACCGTCGTCAGTTCCGTCAGCCCGCGCAGCGAACGCCGCGCCTGCAATACGGCCGCCAACGCGCCCAGCCCCTGCACGTCACCCACCCGCACATGCGCCCGCAGCGCGGTCGCCCCGTGCCCCAGCTGCAGCAACGCCGCCTCCGTGGCCCGGCGCTGGACGTCCCTCGGCTCGTACGAGGCCGGGCCGTCGCCCTCGGCCGACAGCGCGGTGTCCAGGTGCGTGTGCGGGTCGGCCGGGGCCGGCAGCAGCAGATAGCCGCTGAGGTCCACGCGCGTGCCGCAGCCCTGCAGTCCGCCCGCGGCCAGGCTGCCGGCCGTACCGACCGCCTCGATGCGCCCGCCACCCAGCCGTACGTCCACGGTCCGGCCGTCGGCCAGCCGCGCCCCGCACAGCAGCAGGGTGGTCGGGTCGACCCCGTTGTCCGCGGGGCCGGCAGGGCCCGAGGCCCCCGGCGTACCCGACGAGGAGGACGAGGACCACGGGTGGGGCGGCGGCTGGCTGTCGGGCATCGCGCTCCAGGTGCTCGGGGACTGCGTGGCAGGGCGCAAGATCACGCAGAGTGAGTCGAGCCTAGGGTGGCGATCCGCCCGTGTCGGGGAGGAGCGCAATAGTCGTACCGGTGTGGTCCGCCGTACCGAGGAGGCCGCGGCGGCCCGTGCGAGAGCAGGCCGACGGACCTGGGCGGGAACCTGAACCGGCCCTGGAACAGGCCGGGACGGGGGCCGCGAAACGGATTTGGGCGAACGGCGGCGGAGCGTGTAATGTCTTCATCGCTCGCCCCAATAGCTCAGTCGGCAGAGCGTCTCCATGGTAAGGAGAAGGTCAACGGTTCGATTCCGTTTTGGGGCTCTGGTGTGTGAGGTTCCCGTCGCGAGACGGGAACGGATCGCATCACAGCGGTGTAGCTCAGTCGGTAGAGCAAGCGGCTCATAATCGCTGTGTCACCGGTTCAAGTCCGGTCACCGCTACTGACAGTAGCCGATTGCGGGGTCGGTCCTTCGATCGGCTACTCTTTCTTGCGTTGTACAAGTCCATCCGTTCGTCTTAGGAGCACTCACGTGGCTGCCACCGACGTCCGCCCGAAGATCACGCTGGCCTGCGTGGAGTGCAAGGAGCGGAACTACATCACCAAGAAGAACCGGCGTAACAACCCGGACCGTCTTGAGATGAAGAAGCACTGCCCGCGTTGCAACGCGCACACCGCGCACCGCGAGACGCGATAAACAAGGCTCGTTCGCGAGGCCGCTCCCAGCCGGGGGCGGCCTCGCGTCGTTTCAACCGACGTCCGGGGCGGCCTCAGATCGTCCCGACCGACGTCCGGGGCGGCCTCAGATCGTCCCGACCGACGTCCCCCGGACAACAGCCAACAGCCACACACCAGGAGGTGCCGAGCCATGGCGCTCGACCAGTCCTTCGTGGGGCGGAGCTACCCGCCCACCGAGCCCTACGAGGTGGGCCGGGAGAAGATCCGTGAGTTCGCGGAAGCGGTCGGGGACCCCAACCCGGCGTACACCGACCCGGAGGCCGCCAAGGCGCTCGGCCACCCCGATGTGATCGCGCCGCCGACCTTCGTCTTCGCCATCACCTTCAAGGCAGCGGGACAGGTCGTCCAGGACCCCCGACTCGGCCTGGACTACAGCCGCGTCGTGCACGGCGACCAGAAGTTCGCCTACGTCCGCCCGGTGCGCGCCGGTGACCGGCTCACCGTCACCTCGACCATCGAGGCCATCAAGTCCATGGCGGGCAACGAGATCCTGGACATCCGCGGCGAGGTCCACGACGAGGCGGGCGAGCATGTCGTCACCGCCTGGACGAAGTTGGTCGCCCGCGCCGCAGAGGAGGCCTGAGGAACCGATGACGGCGAAGATCGCTTACGACGGCGTCGAGGTCGGCGCCGAACTGCCCGCCCAGACCTTCACCGTGGACCGCGCCACTCTCGTCCGGTACGCGGGCGCCTCCGGGGACTTCAACCCGATCCACTGGAACGAGAAGTTCGCCAAGGAGGTCGGACTGCCGGACGTCATCGCGCACGGCATGTTCACCATGGCCGAGGCGATCCGGGTGGTCACCGACTGGACCGGCGACCCGGGCGCCGTCGTCGAGTACGGCGTCCGCTTCACCAGGCCCGTCGTCGTCCCGAACGACGACCAGGGCGCCACCATCGAGGTCAGCGGCAAGGTCGCCGCCAAGCTCGACGACAACACGGTCCGCGTCGACCTCACGGCCATGAGCGCCGGCCAGAAGGTGCTGGGGATGTCGCGGGCGGTCGTACGGCTGGCCTGAACAGGGCATGGCGCCTGAGCCGCGGTAAGGGGCGTTCTCCATTGGGGGGCGCCCCTTACGCGATGGAGGCCCCCTGCCCGCACCAACGGCTGAGGCTGTCAACGCGTTCCTGCTTCGCGGCGCTCCCCTTGACATGGTTAGTGATTGAGCACTAACTTACTTGCATGGCCAGGATGAGTGCAGAAGAGAGGCGCGAGAGCGTCATCCGTGCGGCGACCGCGGAGTTCGCCCGCGGCGGCTACTACGGCACGTCGACCGAGGCGATCGCCAAGCGGGTCGGCGTCTCGCAGCCGTATCTCTTCCGTCTCTTCCCGGGCAAGAAGGCGATCTTCCTCGCGGCGGCCCAGCGGTGCGTGGAGGAGACCATCCGTACCTTCGAGCAGGCCGCCAAGGGACTCGAGGGCGAAGAGGCCCTGCAGGCCATGGCGAACGCGTACACCGAGGTCATCGCGGAACGGCCCGAGCGGCTGCTGATGCAGATGCAGATGTACGTCACCGTGGCCGCCGCCGAGCAGGCCGGCGACCATGAACTCGGCGAGGAGGTGCGGGCGGGCTGGATGCGGCTGTGGGACACGGTGCATCTGCCGCTCGGCGCCGACGTCGAGGAGACGACGTCGTTCATGGCACACGGAATGCTCATCAACTGCCTGGTGGCGATGGGCTTCCCGCCCGAGCACCGGGTCTGGGAGGGGCTGTATCCCGAGGCTCGGCTCAAGGGCCGGCTGGGGAAGTAGTCCGCGCAGTCGCACAGAAAGGCGTCGCCGGCGCCTCTTCATGTCCATAAAAGTTAGTCATCAATAACTAACCCGACAGCACCCGCTGGGGGAGCGATGTCACAGCAGACCGAACGGCGCGGGGGAACCGCCTGGGCCCTCGTCATCACCAGCGTCGCCGGATTCATGGCGGCCCTCGACAATCTCGTCGTCACCACCGCACTGCCCTCCATCCGCAAGGACCTCGGCGGGGCACTGGACGACCTGGAATGGACGGTGAGCGCGTACACCCTCACCTTCGCCGTCCTGCTGATGTTCGGAGCCGCGCTCGGCGACCGCTTCGGCCGCCGCCGGCTCTTCCTCGTCGGCATCACCGTCTTCACCGGAGCCTCCGCCGCCGCGGCCATGGCGACCGGCATCGACTCCCTCATCGCCGCCCGCGCGGTCCAGGGCGTCGGCGCGGCCATCATGATGCCCCTGACCCTCACCCTGCTCACCGCCGCCGTGCCCGCCGCCAAGCGCGGAATGGCGTACGGGATATGGGGAGCCGTCAACGGCCTCGCCGTCGCCTCCGGACCCCTGATCGGCGGCAGCCTCACCGAGCACGTCTCCTGGCACTGGATCTTCTGGCTGAACGTCCCGCTCGGCATCGCCCTGCTGCCGCTCGCCCGGCTGCGGCTGGCCGAGTCCCACGGCACCGGCGCCCCGCTCGACGTCCCCGGCACCCTGCTCGCCAGCGGCGGCCTCTTCGGGATCGTCTACGGCCTGGTCCGCGGACCCGCCGACGGCTGGACCAGCTCCCTGGTGCTGACCGGCCTGTTCACCGGCGGCGCACTGCTCGTCGGGTTCGTCCTCTACAGCCTGCGCGCCAAGAACCCCATGCTGCCGATGCGGCTGTTCCGCTCCCGCGCCTTCTCCGGGATCAACGCCGCGAGCCTGCTGATGTTCCTCGGGATGTTCGGCTCGATCTTCCTGCTCAGCCAGTTCATGCAGGGCGTCCTCGGCTACTCGCCCACCGAGGCCGGCCTCAGGATGCTGCCCTGGACCGGTATGCCGATGCTGGTCGCACCCGTCGCCGGCATCCTCTCCGACCGCATCGGCGGCCGCCCCGTCGTCGCCGCCGGACTGTTCCTGCAGGCCGCGGGCCTCGGCTGGATCGCCATGGTGGCGACGACCGGCGTCTCCTACGGCGCCCAGCTGCCCGGCCTGATCCTCAGCGGCATCGGCATGGCGCTGTACTTCGCCCCGGCCGCCAACCTGGTCATGTCCAGCGTCCACCCCAAGGAACAGGGCATCGCCTCCGGCGCCAACAACGCCCTGCGTGAGGTCGGCGGCGCACTCGGCATCGCGATCATGTCGTCGATCTTCGCCGCACAGGGCGGCTACGAGTCCGGACAGGCCTTCGTCGACGGCCTCAGGCCCGCCCTGGTCACCGGCTCCGCGGTCGTCGCGCTCGCCGGCGTGGCCGCGCTGCTCATCCCGACCCGGCGCCGCGCCGCGCAGATCGCGAAGGCGGCCGGGCGGCCCGCGGAGCCGGTGCTGGAAACCGCGTCCCACTGACACCCCGACCCGCCCCACCCGGAGGAGGAGCCATGCCCACCCTGCCCTGGACCGTCCCGAACCCCCCGCCCCGCGACACCGAGGTCCACGTCTTCGCCTCCCGCTTCGAGACCCGCACCCTGTGGGGAGCGCTCCGCTTCATGGTCCGCACGCCGGGCGTGTGGAGGGGAGTGAGCCGGGCGCCCGGCGCCTACGGGGCCTCCCTGAAGGCGCAGCCCCTGAAGCGGACGTTCTGGACCCTGTCCGCCTGGGAGTCACCGCAGGCACTCAAGGAGTTCGCCCGCTCCCGAGTGCACGCCCCCGCCTCCGGCGGCCTGGCCGCACAGATGCGGGACTCGAAGTACGCCCGCTGGACCGTCTCCAGCAACGACCTGCCGCTGGACTGGGCCGAGGCGCGGCGGCAGCTGAGCTGAACAGCTGAGCCACATGTGCGGGCACGCGCGCGTGCGGCCCCGTCCACGCCGACGGGTCCGCACGCGCGCGTACCCGGCGCCTCCGGCCGAGGGCCGGCCGGGCTGTCGGTGCCGTCTCGTAGTCTTGGGCGCGTGCAGGAACTCCACGACGCCCCCCTCGCCCCGCTGACCACCTTCCGGCTGGGCGGCCCCGCGACCCGGCTGCTCACCGCGACGACCGACGCCGAGGTGATCGCCGCCGTCCGCGAGGCCGACGACACTGGTACGCCACTGCTGCTGATCGGCGGCGGCTCCAACCTGGTCATCGGCGACAAGGGCTTCGCGGGCACCGCCCTCGTCATCGCCACCCAGGGATTCGAGCTGCAGGGCACCCGCCTGGAGCTGGCCGCCGGAGAGGTGTGGACGGACGCCGTCGCCCGCACCGTGGAGGCCGGCCTCGCCGGCATCGAGTGCCTGGCCGGCATCCCCGGCTCGGCCGGCGCGACCCCGATCCAGAACGTGGGGGCGTACGGCCAGGAGGTCTCCTCCACCATCACCGAGGTCGTCGCCTACGACCGCCGCACCCGCGAGACGGTCACCGTCCCGAACGCGGACTGCGCGTTCTCCTACCGCCACAGCCGCTTCAAGGCCGACCCCGAGCGGTATGTCGTCCTGCGCGTCCGCTTCGAGCTGGAGGACGCGTCCGGTCTGTCCGGACCGATCCGGTACGCGGAGACGGCCCGCGCCCTCGGCGTCGAGCCCGGCGACCGCGTGCCGCTGGCCGCCGCCCGCGAGACCGTGCTGAAGCTGCGCTCCGGCAAGGGCATGGTCCTGGACCCCGAGGACCACGACACCTGGTCGGCCGGTTCCTTCTTCACCAACCCGATCCTCACCGACGCGGAGTTCGCCGCCTTCCACGCGCGCGTGCAGGAGCGGCTCGGCGACGACGTGATGCCGCCCGCGTACCCGGCCGGGGACAGCCACACCAAGACCTCCGCCGCCTGGCTGATCGACAGGGCCGGCTTCACCAAGGGCTACGGCAGCGGCCGCGCCCGTATCTCCACCAAGCACACCCTCGCCCTCACCAACCGGGGCGGCGCCACCACCGAGGACCTGCTCGCCCTCGCCCGCGAGGTCGTCGCCGGCGTCCACGAGGCCTTCGGGATCACCCTGGTCAACGAGCCGATGACGGTCGGCGTCAGCCTCTGAGAGCCACCGCGCGGGCCGTACGGCCGAAGCTCAGTAGGCGACGCCCACCCCCTGCTTCACCGTCCCCGGGTCCCCGGCCATCGCCAGCATCGCGTGTGCCACGTCCGCGCGCCCGATGAACCGGCCCCCGGCCGGAAAACCGCCGACCACTGTCCGGTACACCCCGGTGACCGGCTTGTTCTGCAGCCGCGGCGGCCGCACGGCCGTCCAGTCCGTGGCGCTGCGCGCCAACTCGGCCTCCATCTCCGCCAGATCGGCGTACACGCCCTTCAGCACCGCGGAGACGATCCCGAGTGCGGCGCGGTCGAGCAGCCCGTTCCCCTCGGGCTGCGGCCCCACCGGCCCCGCGCTCACCACGAGCAGTCGCCGCACCCCCTCGGCCTCCATCGCGCCCAGGACCGTGCGCGTGAGCCGGGCCGCGACGCCCGCGTCCTTGCGGCTGCGCGCCCCGAGCCCGGACAGGACCACGTCCCGCCCGGCCACCGCCGGACGCAGCGACGCCGGGTCCGCCAGGTCGTCACTGAACACCTGAAGACGCGCGCCCGTGACGGACAGCCGTCCGGGATCCCGTACGACCGCCGTGACCTCGTGACCCGCGTCCAGGGCCTGGCGGACGATCTCCCGGCCGATGCCGCCGGTGGCGCCGAAAACGGTGAGTTTCATGGGTACTCCCGTGCTCGCAGTTGGTGGGTGAGTATTCACTCACCCTCCCTCCCACTAGAGTGGGTAAGCACTCACCCACCCGTCAAGCCCGATTGGACGTACCATGCAGACGCAGCCGGCCCGGGTCCGCATCCTCGATGCCGCCCACGAGCTGATGCTCACCGTCGGGCTGGCCCGCACCACCACCAAGGAGATCGCCAGGGCGGCGGGCTGCTCCGAGGCGGCGCTCTACAAGTACTTCGCGAGCAAGGAGGAGCTGTTCATCCGCGTCCTGTCGGAGCGGCTGCCCCGGCTGACCCCCCTGCTCAGCAGCCTCGCCGCCGAGCCCGGCCAGGGCACACCGGAGGAGAACCTCACCGAGATCGCCCGCCAGGCCGCCCTCTTCTACGAGCAGAGCTTCCCGATCGCCGCCTCCCTGTACGCCGAGACCCAGCTCAAGCGGCGGCACGACGACGCGATGCGGCAGATGGGACTGGGCCCGCACGTGCCGATCCAGGGACTGGACGCCTATCTGCGGGCCGAGCAGAGACTCGGCCGCATCCGCCCCGACGCCGACACCTACGCCGCCGCCTCCCTGCTCCTGGGCGCCTGCGCCCAGCGCGCGTTCGCCTACGAGGCCACGGAGACGGGCGAGCTCCCACCCGTCGACGACTTCGCCCGCCGCCTCGCCCGGACCCTGACCACGGGAATCTCCGCCGCCGACAGCCCTGCGTGAGGGCAACACCATCAGTCCACCGGCGCGCTCAGCCAGTCGTCGACGCCCGACAACAGCTTCGTCTTCACATCCTCCGGTGCCGCCGAGGCCCGTACCGACTGGCGGGCCAGTTCCGCCAGTTCCGCGTCCGTGAAGTCGTGGTGGTGGCGGGCGATCTCGTACTGGGCGGCGAGCCGCGAGCCGAACAGCAGCGGGTCGTCGGCACCGAGCGCCATCGGGACGCCGGCGTCGAGGAAGGTCCGCAGCGGCACGTCCTCCGGCTTCTCGTACACACCGAGGGCCACGTTCGAGGCCGGGCACACCTCGCACGTCACGCCCCTGCGCGCGAGGCGCTCCAGCAGCCGCGGGTCCTCCGCCGCCCGCACACCGTGCCCGATGCGGTGCGCGTGCAGGTCGTCCAGGCAGTCACGGACCGAGGCCGGACCCGTCAGCTCGCCGCCGTGCGGGGCCGACAGCAGCCCGCCGTCGCGGGCGATCGCGAACGCCCGGTCGAAGTCCCGTGCCATGCCCCGGCGTTCGTCGTTCGACAGGCCGAAGCCGACCACCCCGCGCTCCGCGTACCGCACGGCCAGCCGGGCCAGCGTGCGGGCGTCCAGAGGGTGCTTCATCCGGTTCGCGGCGACCAGCACCCGCATCCCGAGACCCGTCTCCCGCATCGTCGTCTCCACCGCGTCCAGGATGATCTCCAGCGCCGGGATCAGACCGCCCAGACGGGGCGCGTACGACGTCGGGTCCACCTGGATCTCCAGCCAGCCCGAACCGTCCTTCAGATCCTCCTCGGCCGCCTCCCGCACCAGCCGCCGGATGTCCTCGGGCTCCCGCAGACACGAGCGGGCGGCGTCGTACAGCCGCTGGAAGCGGAACCAGCCCCGCTCGTCCGTCGCCCGCAGCCTCGGCGGCTCCCCGCTGGTCAGCGCCTCGGTCAGCGTCTCGGGCAGCCGTACGCCGTACTTGTCGGCCAGCTCCAGGACGGTGGTGGGCCGCATCGACCCGGTGAAATGCAGATGCAGATGGGCCTTCGGCAGCTCAGAGACATCACGTACACGCTCCATTCCAGGATCCTGCCGTACGTCCCGGCCGTCCCGGTAGCGGATTCCCCGTACGTGGTCTTGCTCGCACGAAAAAACGGGCCACCCCCAGCGAGGTGGCCCGTTCGGTACGGCGACGTCAGTCCCGCGCCTCCGCCAGCAGCTTCTGGATGCGGCTGACACCCTCGACCAGGTCCTCGTCACCGAGGGCGTAGGACAGGCGCAGATAGCCCGGCGTGCCGAAGGCCTCGCCCGGAACGACCGCGACCTCGGCCTCCTCCAGGATCAGCGCGGCCAGCTCGACCGTGTCCTGCGGGCGCTTGCCGCGGATCTCCTTGCCGACCAGCGCCTTGACCGAGGGGTACGCGTAGAAGGCGCCCTCGGGCTCGGGGCAGACCACGCCGTCGATCTCGTTGAGCATCCGCACAATCGTCCTGCGGCGGCGGTCGAAGGCCTCACGCATCGTCGCCACGGCCTCCAGGTCGCCGGAGACGGCGGCCAGAGCGGCCACCTGCGCGACGTTCGACACGTTCGACGTGGCGTGCGACTGCAGGTTGGTCGCCGCCTTGACGATGTCCTTGGGACCGATGACCCAGCCCACGCGCCAGCCCGTCATCGCGTACGTCTTCGCCACACCGTTGACCACGATGCACTTGTCGCGCAGCTCGGGCAGCAGCGCCGGCAGCGACACGGAGACCGCGTCGCCGTACACCAGGTGCTCGTAGATCTCGTCGGTCAGCACCCACAGGCCGTGCTCGACGGCCCAGCGGCCGATCGCCTCGGTCTCGGCCTCGGAGTAGACCGCGCCGGTCGGGTTGGAGGGGGAGACGAAGAGGACGACCTTCGTCTTCTCCGTGCGTGCCGCCTCCAGCTGCTCCACACTCACGCGGTAGCCGGTCGTCTCGTCCGCGACGACCTCCACCGGGACACCGCCCGCGAGCCGGATCGACTCCGGGTACGTCGTCCAGTACGGCGCCGGCACGATGACCTCGTCGCCCGGGTCGAGGATCGCGGCGAAGGCCTCGTAGATGGCCTGCTTGCCGCCGTTGGTGACCAGGATCTGCGACACGTCCGGCTCGTAGCCCGAGTCGCGCAGCGTCTTCGCGGCGATCGCGGACTTCAGCTCGGGCAGACCGCCGGCCGGGGTGTACCGGTGGTACTTCGGGTTCGAGCAGGCCTCGATCGCGGCCTGGACGATGTAGTCCGGGGTCGGGAAGTCGGGCTCACCGGCGCCGAAGCCGATCACCGGACGCCCGGCGGCCTTGAGGGCCTTGGCCTTGGCGTCCACGGCGAGGGTGGCGGACTCGGAGATCGCGCCGACTCGGGCGGAGACCCGGCGCTCGGTGGGAGGGGTTGCAGCGCTCATGGGGCCCATCGTTCCAGACCGGAAACCGGCGCGGCACGCGGGTTTCACAGACTGAACATCCACGGGTCGGCCGTTGAACACCCGTCCCAAATCCCCGTACGGCCTGGGTGATCTTCCGGGCCTTTCCCGGCGGTCCTCCTGCCCCAAGGCCCCTACGGGCGCTTTCTGTTCGACGGGGCGCTTCGGACCACGTACACTCTCACCTCGTTGGCCATCAGCTGCCGCGCACGGACGGTGCACACCGAGCACTCGTCCGGATGCGGTACGTTGGGGGACACACAAAGGGTCGTAGCTCAATTGGTAGAGCACCGGTCTCCAAAACCGGCGGTTGGGGGTTCAAGTCCCTCCGGCCCTGCTACACACACCTTCGCCAGGTGTGCGCGTACGTACAGCAATGCACAGCCGTGCGGCTCAGACCGGGCGCGGCACGGCCACGACCCGGGAACAGGTGAGGACGAATGGCGGACGCCGTGGGCTCCATCGACACGCCTGATGCCCAGGACGAGGCACAGGAGCCCAAGAAGACCCGCAAGGGCGGCAAGCGGGCCAAGAAGGGTCCGTTCAAGAGGCTTGCCCTCTTCTACCGCCAGGTGGTTGCCGAACTCCGCAAGGTCGTCTGGCCCACGCGCAACCAGCTGACGACGTACACCAGCGTGGTGATTGTCTTCGTCGTCATCATGATCGGCCTGGTGACCGTGATTGACTATGGGCTCAACCACGCGGCCAAGTACGTCTTCGGCTGAGCCGAGAGCGAAGGGCGCCGAGGTACCCGGCGCCCCTTTCGCGTGTTCCACCCCTATGTATCCAGGAAGAAGCAGCCACCGTGTCTGACACGAACCTGAACGACGACGCCATCGAGCCGAACGAGTCCGTGGACGACGAGCTCGACATCGTCGAGGGCGCGGACGAGCAGGACGAGTTCGAGGCTGCCGAGGCCGAGGCGGGCGAGCCCGCCGAGGAGGCCGCCGTGACGGTCGTGGACGACGAAGCGGCCCCGCAGGAAGCCGCGGCCGAGGAAGAGGCCGCAGAGGAAGAAGAGGCCGAGCCGGTCGACCCGGTCGTGGCCCTCCGCGAGGAACTGCGCACGCTGCCCGGCGAGTGGTACGTCATCCACACCTACGCCGGCTACGAGAACCGCGTGAAGACCAACCTCGAGCAGCGCGCCGTCTCGCTGAACGTCGAGGACTACATCTTCCAGGCCGAGGTGCCGCAGGAAGAGGTCGTCCAGATCAAGAACGGCGACCGCAAGACCATCAAGCAGAACAAGCTCCCGGGCTACGTCCTGGTCCGCATGGACCTGACGAACGAGTCCTGGGGCGTCGTCCGCAACACCCCCGGCGTCACCGGCTTCGTGGGCAACGCCTACGACCCCTACCCGCTGACCCTGGACGAGATCGTCAAGATGCTCGCCCCGGAGGCCGAGGAGAAGGCCGCCCGCGAGGCCGCCGAGGCCGAGGGCAAGCCCGCCCCGCAGCGCAAGGTCGAGGTCCAGGTGCTGGACTTCGAGGTCGGCGACTCGGTCACCGTCACCGACGGCCCGTTCGCCACGCTCCAGGCGACCATCAACGAGATCAACCCCGACTCGAAGAAGGTCAAGGGCCTGGTGGAGATCTTCGGCCGCGAGACGCCGGTCGAGCTCTCCTTCGACCAGATCCAGAAGAACTAGCCTCTTCTGTTCTGAGCTTCACAGAGCTTCCGACCAGGTCAGGCGAGCGCTCGCTGCTTGTCTGACCTGCTCGGTTTTTGGCCGCGCATCCATACCCGTTATCGTTGTGCGGTATGCCTGCGTTCGGGTGGTCCCCGTAGGCAGGCAGGACCCGAACCGAAAGGACCCGGAGAGCAATGCCTCCCAAGAAGAAGAAGGTCACGGGGCTCATCAAGCTCCAGATCCAGGCCGGTGCCGCCAACCCGGCCCCGCCGGTCGGCCCCGCGCTGGGTCAGCACGGCGTCAACATCATGGAGTTCTGCAAGGCGTACAACGCCGCGACCGAGTCGCAGCGTGGCTGGGTGATCCCGGTGGAGATCACGGTCTATGAGGACCGCTCCTTCACCTTCATCACCAAGACGCCGCCGGCCGCCAAGATGATCCTCAAGGCCGCGGGCGTGGAGAAGGGCTCCGGCGAGCCGCACAAGACCAAGGTCGCCAAGATCACCCAGGCGCAGGTCCGCGAGATCGCCACCACCAAGATGCCCGACCTGAACGCCAACGACCTGGACGCCGCCGCGAAGATCATCGCCGGCACCGCGCGTTCCATGGGCGTCACGGTCGAGGGCTGAGCCCCAACCCCCTGTACATCAGCAGAAGTGGCAGGGCCTGCTCGGCCCGGACCACGACTCCTAAGACTCACCAGGAGAAGCAGTGAGCAAGCGCAGCAAGTCTCTCCGCGCTGCGGACGAGAAGATCGACCGGGACAAGCTCTACGCCCCGCTCGAGGCCGTCCGTCTCGCCAAGGAGACCTCCACGACCAAGTTCGACGGCACCGTCGAGGTCGCCTTCCGTCTGGGTGTCGACCCGCGCAAGGCCGACCAGATGGTCCGTGGCACCGTGAACCTTCCGCACGGCACCGGTAAGACCGCCCGGGTCCTGGTCTTCGCGACCGGTGACCGTGCCGAGGCCGCGCGTGCCGCGGGCGCCGACATCGTCGGTGCCGACGAGCTGATCGACGAGGTGTCGAAGGGGCGTCTGGACTTCGACGCCGTCGTCGCCACCCCGGACCTCATGGGCAAGGTCGGCCGCCTCGGCCGCGTGCTCGGTCCCCGTGGTCTGATGCCGAACCCCAAGACCGGCACCGTGACCCCGGACACCGCCAAGGCCGTCTCCGACATCAAGGGCGGCAAGATCGAGTTCCGCGTCGACAAGCACTCGAACCTGCACTTCATCATCGGCAAGACGTCCTTCGACGACGACAAGCTGGTGGAGAACTACGGCGCCGCGCTGGAGGAGATCCTCCGTCTGAAGCCGTCCGCCGCCAAGGGCCGCTACATCAAGAAGGCCGCGGTCAGCACCACCATGGGCCCCGGTATCCCGGTCGACCCGAACCGCACCCGCAACCTCCTCGTCGAGGAGGACCCGGCCGCCGTCTGATCCCGATGGCAGTCGCGCACACGCGTTTGTGACGCGGGCCCCGCAACCTTCCGAGGTGCGGGGCCCGTCCCATTTCCCAGTACGGGTGTCGGTGCCCTGCGTTAGCGTGCAGGCACAGCAATCGCATAGGGGTGGGGGACGAATGAACAGCACGAGCGTGCGCCGGATCGGTCTCTTCGTCGCGGCGGTGGCCGCGCTGTCGGGGGCGACCGCCTGCTCCTCGGGCTCCTCGGGGGGCTCCGACCAGGACGACAAGGCGTCCGGCAAGGACGCCTCGCACCTCAGCCCCATCGCGGCGCTGCGCACCGCGGAGAAGTCCACCGACGGCGCCGACTCCGCCAAGGTCGAGTCCACGACCACGATGGGCTCCCTGATGGCGATAAAGGCCGACGGCGCCCTCGGCTGGTCCGACGGCCTCACCGGCAACCTCACCATCACGTACACCGGCGGCACCATGGCCGACACCATGCGCCAGCTGGGCACCACCTCGATGCAGGCCCGCTATCTGCCCGACGCCTACTACGCGAAGATGGGCGAGAAGTTCGCCCAGCAGGCCGGCGGCAAGCACTGGATCCGGTACGGCTACGACGACCTCGCCGACCTCGGCGGCGGCTCCGGCGCCTATCTCAAGGACCAGATGCAGAACACGACGCCCAACCAGTCGGTGAAGCTCCTGCTGGCCTCCGGGGACGTCAAGAAGGTCGGCACCGAGAAGGTGCGCGGCGTGAACACCACGCACTACGCGGGCACGGTGGACGTCGCCGACCTCGCGGGCAAGAACTCCAACCTCACGGCGAGCCAGCTGGCCGGCCTGAAGAAGCAGCTCACCCAGGCCGGGGTCACCACCGAGTCCGTCGACATCTGGGTCGACGACCAGGACCTGCTGGTGAAGAAGACCGAGAAGGGCCAGATGTCGGCCGGTGAGTACAGCCAGACCGCGTACTACAGCGACTACGGCGTGAAGGTCTCCGCCCAGGAGCCCCCGGCGGCTGACACCGAGGACTTCAAGGAGCTGCTGAAGAAGCAGGGCGGCGCCTCCGCGGCCCCCTGAGACCGGAGTTTCCCCTGGTGAGTGCGGTATTGGGGGAGACTTCTGAGGCGACTGAGGTTAGGCTCACGGCACCTGTGTATTTGCCAAGAGTTTCCTTTGGGGGGAAATCGATGGAGTTTTCGGTACGTGGTTCCGTGCGCCGCAGAGCGACCGGGGCCGGCCTCGCCGCCCTGCTGCTCGCCGCCGGAGCCGTGGGCTGTCAGAAGGGCGACGACGCGGACGCGGAGAAGTCGCCGGCGATGACGCCCGCCGCGGCCGTCGCCAAGGCCGCGAAGAACAGCGAGGACATCACGTCCCTGCGTTACCGCATGACGGGGAAGGTCCCGGGGGAGGGGCAGATCTCCGGCGAGGCGGCGATGAGCATGAAGCCGCTCGCGATGAGCATGAAGATGACGGCGAAGGACCAGGCCACCGACGGCCCGGTCGAGATCCGGCTCGTGGACAACGCCATGTACATCGGCGGCAACGCCGAGATGTCCAAGGAGATGGACGGCAAGAGCTGGATCAAGTTCGACATGTCCGCGCTCGGCGCCGACAAGGAGCTGAACGCCGACCAGCTGGGCGCCGGCCAGGCCGACAAGAACCCGGCCAGCGACTCCACCTTCCTCACCGGCTCCAAGGACGTGAAGAAGGTCGGCACCGAGACCGTCGAGGGCGTCAAGACCACCCACTACAAGGGCACGGTCACGCTCGCCGACCTCAAGGCCTCCTTCAAGGACGAGAGCAAGACCGTCCGCGAGCAGCGCGAGAAGAGCCTCGAGCAGTACGAGAAGATGGGCATCGACTCGATGACCATGGACATGTGGATCGACGGCGACGACCACACCAAGCAGTTCCGGATGCGGGGCGACGCCGACAAGGGCCCGATGGACATGACCATCACCTTCCTCGACTACAACAAGCCGGTGACCGTCGCGGCCCCGCCCGCCAAGGACACCGCCGACCTGGCCGAGATGATGAAGGGGGCCCAGACCGGCTGAGCGCCGCAGGACCGGATTTGCCTCGCGGCAATCCGGTCACGTACTCTCCTGAAGAAGCCAAAGACCGCTGGTCGTTGCCGTGTGCTCGCAAGAGGGCCCGGTGGCCGAAGGATCCGCTGAACTGCGGACGACCCGCGCAGGTGACTGTGGAAGAGCTCCCGGCAAGCCCCTGTCCAAGGGGATTTCGGTCGAGCTACGCCCCGTGCGCCTGCGCCGGGGCGTTTCGTTTTTGCCGGCCCTTCCGAGCGGTCTCATCACCCGGAAGGAGGCCGACGCTTATGGCAAGGCCCGACAAGGCTGCCGCGGTGGCCGAGCTGACGGAGCAGTTCCGCAGCTCGAACGCCGCCGTGCTGACCGAGTACCGGGGTCTCACCGTGGCGCAGCTGAAGACGCTGCGCCGTTCGCTCGGTGAGAACGCCCAGTACGCCGTGGTGAAGAACACGCTGACCAAGATTGCGGCCAACGAGGCCGGGATCTCGACGCTCGACGACCTGTTCAACGGTCCGACGGCGGTCGCCTTCGTCACCGGTGACCCGGTGGAGTCGGC
Organism: Streptomyces spinosisporus; assembly: GCF_022698145.1. Lineage (GTDB taxonomy): Bacteria > Actinomycetota > Actinomycetes > Streptomycetales > Streptomycetaceae > Streptomyces > Streptomyces spinosisporus. Next base: position 30,790 of record NZ_JALDAX010000021.1, on the reverse strand, counting down.
GAAGGGTCTTCGTGACTTCGCCAAGGACAACCCGAATCTCGTCATCAAGGGCGGTGTCCTTGACGGCAAGGCGCTGTCCGCCGACGAGATCAAGAAGCTTGCGGACCTCGAGTCCCGCGAGGTTCTGCTCGCCAAGCTGGCGGGCGCCCTGAAGGGCAAGCAGACGCAGGCTGCTCAGGTCTTCCAGGCGCTCCCGTCGAAGCTCGTCCGCACCGTGGACGCGCTTCGCGCCAAGCAGGACGAGCAGGGCGGTGCCGAGTAACTCGGCTCGCGAAATGACTGCCGCCCGAAGGCTTCGGCCCTCAAGGCAGCGGTCGTAGCGGGCCGAACGTACGCCCGCCAGACATGTACATCCGGCACCAGCCGAATTAGTGGAAGGAAAGCCATCGTGGCTCTCACCCAGGACGAACTGCTCGCCGAGTTCGAGGGCATGACCCTCATCCAGCTCTCCGAGTTCGTGAAGGCGTTCGAGGAGAAGTTCGACGTCACCGCCGCCGCCGCGGCCGTCGCCGTTGCCGCCCCCGCGGGTGGCGCCGGTGGCGCTGCCGAGGCCGCCGAGGAGAAGGACGAGTTCGACGTCATCCTCACCGGCGCCGGCGACAAGAAGATCCAGGTCATCAAGGTCGTGCGTGAGCTGACCTCCCTCGGCCTGAAGGAGGCCAAGGACCTGGTGGACGGCGCCCCGAAGCCCGTCCTCGAGAAGGTTGCCAAGGACGCCGCCGACAAGGCGAAGGAGTCCCTCGAGGGCGCCGGCGCCTCGGTCGAGGTCAAGTAAGACCTCTCGGCTCCACCGGGCGTGTAACGCCTGAGCAGTGAAGAGCGATCATCCATCCGGGTGGTCGCTCTTCGGCGTTCTGGGGCGTCGGGCGGCGGCTGCCTTGCACCGACCGGTGTGCGGAGTATGGTGATCTTCGTCGTGCCTTCAAGCACCCCAGGTGGTATGTGGTTTGGGCCATGGGGGCCTTGACGAACCGCACGCAGCGCGCAATTCTCAGGACGCGTCGTCACAACGATCCGAATCCGAGGCATGGATCGGCGACGAAGAGGGCAGTATCAACGTGCATCGAGGGCAGGCATGCCGAGGGCGTTGAGGACAACGAGGGTCTCAAAAAATCGGGGCTGGACATCAGTGTGCCAAGTGGCTACACTGACCCTTTGCGCTGCCTGTTAGCTGTCCCCTGCCCGTCACCAGGGGTCTGCCCTCGCCCCAGCACCGACGTTCAGACCGTCCCTGACCTGGCCAAAAAGCCGTCCCAGGGAAATCTGTCCTCGTGCGCTGGATGAGGGACCGGTACGCGCGTAGTGAGTCCGAGCCCTCGGAAGGACCCCCTCTTGGCCGCCTCGCGCAATGCCTCGACCGCGAATACGAACAACGGCGCCAGCACCGCCCCGCTGCGCATCTCTTTTGCAAAGATCAAGGAGCCTCTCGAGGTTCCCAACCTGCTCGCGCTGCAGACCGAGAGCTTTGACTGGCTGCTCGGCAACACCGCCTGGCAGAGTCGGGTCGAGGAGGCTCTGGAATCCGGTCAGGATGTCCCCACGAAGTCCGGCCTCGAGGAGATCTTCGAGGAGATCTCCCCGATCGAGGACTTCTCCGGGTCGATGTCGCTGACGTTCCGCGACCACCGTTTCGAGCCGCCGAAGAACAGCATCGACGAGTGCAAGGAGCGCGACTTCACGTACGCGGCTCCGCTGTTCGTCACGGCCGAGTTCACCAACAACGAGACCGGCGAGATCAAGTCCCAGACGGTCTTCATGGGCGACTTCCCGCTCATGACCAACAAGGGCACCTTCGTCATCAACGGCACCGAGCGTGTCGTGGTGTCGCAGCTGGTCCGTTCGCCGGGTGTCTACTTCGACTCCTCCATCGACAAGACGTCCGACAAGGACATCTTCTCCGCCAAGATCATCCCGTCCCGGGGTGCCTGGCTGGAGATGGAGATCGACAAGCGCGACATGGTCGGTGTGCGCATCGACCGCAAGCGCAAGCAGTCCGTCACCGTGCTCCTGAAGGCTCTCGGTTGGACGACCGAGCAGATCCTGGAGGAGTTCGGCGAGTACGAGTCGATGCGCGCCACCCTGGAGAAGGACCACACCCAGGGCCAGGACGACGCGCTGCTCGACATCTACCGCAAGCTGCGTCCGGGCGAGCCCCCCACGCGTGAGGCCGCGCAGACGCTGCTCGAGAACCTCTACTTCAACCCCAAGCGCTACGACCTCGCCAAGGTCGGCCGCTACAAGGTCAACAAGAAGCTGGGTGCGGACGCTCCGCTGGACGCGGGCATCCTGACCGTCGAGGACATCATCTCGACGATCAAGTACCTGGTGAAGCTGCACGCGGGCGAGATCGAGACGGTCGGCGACAGCGGCCAGACGATCGTCGTCGAGACCGACGACATCGACCACTTCGGCAACCGTCGTCTGCGCAGCGTCGGCGAGCTCATCCAGAACCAGGTCCGTACGGGTCTGGCGCGTATGGAGCGAGTCGTCCGTGAGCGCATGACGACCCAGGACGTCGAGGCGATCACGCCGCAGACCCTGATCAACATCCGGCCGGTCGTCGCCTCCATCAAGGAGTTCTTCGGCACCAGCCAGCTCTCGCAGTTCATGGACCAGAACAACCCGCTGTCGGGTCTCACCCACAAGCGCCGTCTGTCGGCTCTTGGCCCGGGTGGTCTCTCCCGTGAGCGGGCCGGCTTCGAGGTCCGTGACGTGCACCCCTCGCACTACGGCCGCATGTGCCCGATCGAGACGCCCGAAGGCCCGAACATCGGTCTGATCGGCTCGCTCGCCTCCTACGGCCGGGTCAACGCGTTCGGTTTCGTCGAGACGCCGTACCGCAAGGTCGTCGACGGCCAGGTCACCGACGAGGTGGACTACCTGACGGCCGACGAAGAGGACCGATTCGTCATCGCGCAGGCCAACGCCACCCTGACGGACGACCTGCGCTTCGCCGAGAACCGCGTCCTCGTCCGCCGCCGTGGCGGTGAGGTCGACTACGTCGCCGGTGACGACGTGGACTACATGGACGTCTCGCCGCGCCAGATGGTGTCGGTCGCGACCGCCATGATCCCGTTCCTCGAGCACGACGACGCCAACCGTGCCCTGATGGGCGCGAACATGATGCGCCAGGCCGTGCCGCTCATCAAGAGCGAGGCCCCGCTCGTCGGCACCGGCATGGAGTACCGCTCCGCGGTCGACGCCGGCGACGTGGTCAAGGCCGAGAAGGCGGGTGTGGTCCAGGAGGTCTCCGCGGACTACATCACCACCGCCAACGACGACGGCACGTACATCACGTACCGCCTGGCCAAGTTCGCCCGTTCCAACCAGGGCACCTCGGTCAACCAGAAGGTCATCGTCAGCGAGGGCGACCGCCTCGTCGAGGGCCAGGTCCTCGCCGACGGTCCCGCCACCCAAGAGGGCGAGATGGCCCTCGGCAAGAACCTGCTGGTCGCGTTCATGCCGTGGGAGGGTCACAACTACGAGGACGCGATCATCCTGTCGCAGCGCCTCGTGCAGGACGACGTCCTCTCCTCGATCCACATCGAGGAGCACGAGGTCGACGCCCGTGACACCAAGCTCGGCCCCGAGGAGATCACCCGGGACATCCCGAACGTCTCCGAGGAGGTCCTCGCCGACCTCGACGAGCGCGGCATCATCCGCATCGGTGCCGAGGTCATCGCCGGCGACATCCTCGTCGGCAAGGTGACCCCCAAGGGTGAGACCGAGCTGACCCCCGAGGAGCGCCTGCTGCGCGCGATCTTCGGTGAGAAGGCCCGTGAGGTCCGTGACACCTCGCTGAAGGTGCCGCACGGCGAGACCGGCAAGGTCATCGGCGTACGCGTCTTCGACCGCGAGGAGGGTGACGAGCTTCCCCCCGGTGTGAACCAGCTGGTGCGCGTCTACGTCGCGCAGAAGCGCAAGATCACCGACGGTGACAAGCTCGCCGGCCGCCACGGCAACAAGGGCGTCATCTCCAAGATCCTGCCCATCGAGGACATGCCGTTCCTCGAGGACGGAACGCCGGTCGACATCATCCTCAACCCGCTGGGTGTCCCGTCCCGAATGAACCCGGGACAGGTCCTGGAGATCCACCTCGGCTGGCTCGCCAGCCGCGGCTGGGACGTCTCCGGCCTCAGCGAGGAGTGGGCGCAGCGCCTGCAGGCGATCGGCGCCGACCAGGTCGACCCGGGCACGAACGTCGCGACCCCCGTCTTCGACGGTGCGCGCGAGGACGAGCTCGCGGGTCTGCTGCAGCACACCATTCCGAACCGGGACGGCGAGCGCATGGTGCTCCCGACCGGTAAGGCGCGGCTGTTCGACGGCCGCAGCGGTGAGCCGTTCCCGGACCCGATCTCGGTCGGCTACATGTACATCCTGAAGCTGCACCACCTGGTCGACGACAAGCTGCACGCCCGCTCGACCGGTCCGTACTCGATGATCACCCAGCAGCCGCTGGGTGGTAAGGCCCAGTTCGGTGGCCAGCGGTTCGGCGAGATGGAGGTGTGGGCGCTGGAGGCTTACGGCGCCGCCTACGCCCTCCAGGAGCTGCTGACCATCAAGTCCGACGACGTCACCGGCCGCGTGAAGGTCTACGAGGCCATCGTCAAGGGCGAGAACATCCCCGAGCCCGGCATCCCCGAGTCCTTCAAGGTGCTCATCAAGGAGATGCAGTCTCTCTGCCTGAACGTGGAGGTGCTGTCCAGCGACGGTATGTCCATCGAGATGCGCGACACCGACGAGGACGTCTTCCGCGCTGCGGAGGAGCTCGGCATCGACCTGTCCCGGCGCGAGCCGAGCAGCGTCGAAGAGGTCTGACGGGAGTCCGGCGGGCCCTGACCGACCAGGGCCCGCCGACCCCCAGGCCCCCGTTTCAGACCACAGACTCACGACCCTGAGAGGGATTGACGCATAGTGCTCGACGTCAACTTCTTCGACGAGCTCCGGATCGGCCTGGCCACCGCTGACGACATCCGTCAGTGGAGCCACGGCGAGGTCAAGAAGCCCGAGACCATCAACTACCGCACCCTCAAGCCGGAAAAGGACGGACTCTTCTGCGAGAAGATCTTCGGCCCCACCCGGGACTGGGAGTGCTACTGCGGCAAGTACAAGCGTGTCCGCTTCAAGGGCATCATCTGTGAGCGCTGCGGCGTCGAGGTCACTCGCGCCAAGGTGCGCCGTGAGCGGATGGGCCACATCGAGCTGGCCGCTCCCGTCACGCACATCTGGTACTTCAAGGGCGTCCCGTCGCGTCTGGGCTACCTGCTCGACCTGGCCCCCAAGGACCTCGAGAAGGTCATCTACTTCGCGGCGTACATGATCACGTACGTCGACGAGGAGCGCCGTACCCGCGACCTGCCCTCCCTGGAGGCGCACGTCTCCGTCGAGCGTCAGCAGGTGGAGAACCGCCGGGACGCCGACCTGGAGGCCCGCGCCAAGAAGCTCGAGACCGACCTGGCCGAGCTGGAGGCCGAGGGCGCCAAGGCCGACGTGCGCCGCAAGGTGCGCGAGGGTGCCGAGCGCGAGATGAAGCAGCTGCGCGACCGTGCGCAGCGCGAGATCGACCGCCTCGACGAGGTGTGGACCCGGTTCAAGAACCTCAAGGTCCAGGACCTCGAGGGCGACGAGCTGCTCTACCGCGAGCTGCGCGACCGCTTCGGCACGTACTTCGACGGATCGATGGGTGCCGCGGCGCTGCAGAAGCGCCTGGAGTCCTTCGACCTCGAGGAGGAGGCCGAGAAGCTCCGCGAGATCATCCGCACCGGCAAGGGCCAGAAGAAGACCCGCGCCCTGAAGCGGCTGAAGGTCGTGTCTGCCTTCCTGCAGACCTCCAACAGCCCCAAGGGCATGGTGCTCGACTGCGTGCCGGTCATCCCGCCGGACCTTCGCCCGATGGTGCAGCTGGACGGTGGCCGCTTCGCGACCTCCGACCTGAACGACCTGTACCGCCGTGTCATCAACCGCAACAACCGCCTGAAGCGGCTTCTCGACCTCGGTGCGCCCGAGATCATCGTGAACAACGAGAAGCGCATGCTCCAGGAGGCCGTCGACGCGCTCTTCGACAACGGCCGCCGCGGCCGCCCGGTCACGGGCCCCGGCAACCGTCCGCTGAAGTCGCTGTCCGACATGCTCAAGGGCAAGCAGGGCCGCTTCCGTCAGAACCTGCTCGGCAAGCGAGTCGACTACTCGGCGCGTTCCGTCATCGTCGTCGGCCCGCAGCTGAAGCTGCACCAGTGCGGTCTGCCCAAGGCCATGGCGCTGGAGCTGTTCAAGCCGTTCGTGATGAAGCGGCTCGTGGACCTGAACCACGCGCAGAACATCAAGTCCGCCAAGCGCATGGTGGAGCGCGGCCGCACCGTCGTGTACGACGTCCTCGAAGAGGTCATCGCCGAGCACCCGGTGCTGCTCAACCGTGCTCCCACCCTGCACCGCCTCGGCATCCAGGCCTTCGAGCCGCAGCTGGTCGAGGGCAAGGCCATCCAGATCCACCCGCTCGTGTGCACCGCGTTCAACGCGGACTTCGACGGTGACCAGATGGCCGTGCACCTGCCGCTGTCCGCGGAGGCGCAGGCCGAGGCCCGCATCCTGATGCTGTCCTCGAACAACATCCTCAAGCCGGCCGACGGCCGTCCGGTGACGATGCCGACCCAGGACATGGTCCTCGGTCTGTTCTTCCTCACCACCGACGGCGAGATGCGGAACGTGAAGGGCGAGGACCGCTCCTTCGCGTCCGTGGCCGAGGCGATCATGGCGTTCGACGCCGGCGACCTCTCGCTGCAGTCGAAGGTGGACATCCGCTTCCCGGTGGGCACCATCCCGCCGCGCGGCTGGACGCCTCCGGCGCAGGAGGAGGGCGAGCCGGAGTGGCAGCAGGGTGACAGCTTCCGTCTGAAGACCACGCTGGGCCGTGCGCTCTTCAACGAACTGCTGCCCGAGGACTACCCGTTCGTCGACTACGAGGTCGGCAAGAAGCAGCTCTCCGAGATCGTCAACGACCTCGCCGAGCGCTACCCCAAGGTCATCGTGGCGGCGACGCTCGACAACCTGAAGGCGGCCGGCTTCTTCTGGGCGACCCGTTCCGGTGTCACCGTGGCCATCTCCGACGTCGTCGTTCCCGAGGCGAAGAAGGAGATCGTCAAGGGCTACGAGGCGCAGGACGAGAAGGTCCAGAAGCAGTACGAGCGCGGTCTGATCACCAAGGACGAGCGCACGCAGGAGCTCATCGCGATCTGGACCAAGGCGACCAACGAGGTCGCCGAGGCGATGAACGACAACTTCCCGAAGACCAACCCGATCTTCATGATGGTGAACTCGGGTGCACGAGGCAACATGATGCAGATGCGTCAGATCGCCGGTATGCGTGGTCTGGTGTCGAACGCGAAGAACGAGACGATCCCGCGTCCGATCAAGGCGTCGTTCCGCGAGGGCCTGTCCGTGCTGGAGTACTTCATCTCCACGCACGGTGCCCGTAAGGGTCTGGCGGACACCGCCCTGCGTACCGCCGACTCCGGTTACCTCACCCGTCGTCTGGTCGACGTCTCCCAGGACGTCATCATCCGCGAGGAGGACTGCGGCACCGACCGCGGTCTGCGCCTCAAGATCGCCGACCGTGGCGCCGACGGCGTCCTGCGCAAGGCGGACGACGTCGAGACCAGCGTGTACGCGCGCTGCCTCGCCGAGGACATCGTGGTCGACGGCAAGGTGCTCGCCCCGGCGGGCGTGGACCTCGGTGACGTGCTCATCGACCAGCTGGTCGCCAACGGCATCGAGGAGGTCAAGACCCGCTCGATCCTGACCTGCGAGTCCCAGGTCGGCACCTGCGCCATGTGCTACGGCCGCTCGCTGGCCACCGGCAAGCTGGTCGACATCGGTGAGGCGGTCGGCATCATCGCCGCCCAGTCCATCGGTGAGCCCGGCACCCAGCTGACGATGCGTACCTTCCACACCGGTGGTGTGGCCGGTGACGACATCACCCAGGGTCTGCCGCGTGTCGTCGAGCTCTTCGAGGCCCGTACGCCCAAGGGTGTCGCCCCGATCTCCGAGGCCTCCGGCCGCGTGCGGATCGAGGAGACCGAGAAGACCAAGAAGATCGTCGTCACCCCGGACGACGGCAGCGACGAGACGGCGTACCCGATCTCGAAGCGTGCCCGGCTCCTGGTGTCCGAGGGCGAGCACGTCGAGGTGGGCCAGAAGCTCACCGTGGGTGCCACCAACCCGCACGACGTGCTGCGCATCCTGGGCCAGCGTGCCGTCCAGGTCCACCTGGTCGGCGAGGTCCAGAAGGTCTACAACTCGCAGGGTGTGTCGATCCACGACAAGCACATCGAGATCATCATCCGGCAGATGCTGCGCCGTGTGACGATCATCGAGTCCGGCGACGCCGAGCTGCTGCCCGGCGAGCTGGTCGAGCGCTCGAAGTTCGAGACCGAGAACCGTCGTGTGGTCCAGGAGGGCGGTCACCCGGCCTCCGGTCGTCCGCAGCTCATGGGCATCACCAAGGCCTCGCTGGCCACGGAGTCCTGGCTGTCGGCGGCGTCCTTCCAGGAGACGACGCGAGTCCTCACGGACGCGGCGATCAACGCCAAGTCCGACTCGCTCATCGGCCTCAAGGAGAACGTCATCATCGGTAAGCTCATCCCGGCCGGTACGGGCCTGTCCCGCTACCGCAACATCCGGGTCGAGCCCACCGAGGAGGCCAAGGCCGCGATGTACTCGGCCGTCGGCTACGACGACATCGACTACAGCCCGTTCGGCACGGGCTCCGGCCAGGCGGTGCCGCTGGAGGACTACGACTACGGGCCGTACAACCAGTAGGCAAGCGTTCGCTCGCATCGCAGGGCGGTCACCTCTCGGGGTGGCCGCCCTGCGGCGTGTTCTCAGGAACCCCCGCGGGAACCCCTGCCGAAAACGGTGCGTTGGAGCATGATGAAGGGATTCAGCCGCCTCTGGGGGAGGTGTCCGTGTCGTACCCGACTCCTTGGCAGCCGTGGCAGGCGCAGGCCGGCCCGTCCATGCTTGCCTCGCATGCGGATCGTGAGCGTGCCGTGGATGTGCTCAGAGCGGGGTACGGGGAGGGCAGGCTGCAGCACGACGAGTTCGAGAAGCGCGTGTCGCGGGCCTACGCGGCTCGTACGGTGGGGGAGCTGGCGCTGCTGGTCTCCGACCTCCCGACGGGGCCGGTGCCGCAGCCGGCGGCCGCCGCGCCCGTTCCGCAGACCTTTCTGCCGGTGCGGCGGCAGACGAACGCGAAGGCGATAGGGGCGGCCGTGTGCGGCCTGCTCTGTCTGCCCACCATGGGGCTCACCGGCATCCCGGCGGTCATCCTGGGCCACGCCTCGCGCAACGAGATGGAGCGCACCGGCGAGGGCGGCGACGGTCTCGCCCTGACCGGACTGGTGCTCGGCTGGCTGTCGACCGCGGGCTGGGCGCTGGTGCTGACGCTGCTGCTTGCGGTGTCCATCGCGGCCGGCTGACGACCCCGGCGCAGGGGTCCGAAGCGGCGAATCGAAGATCATTTCTGCGCATGGTCTTGACATGGACCGCACGGTGATGCGGGCGCGGCCCATTTGTTTTGACCACAGCGAATGAGGTAGGTACGCTCAGACCTTGTGCCTGGGGTGTGCCCTGGCTCTCGTGCGTGCCTTCAACCGCATCGCGAGCTGTGAGCGGCCACCGTAATCTGTGCTCTTTCCTGCCTCGCGGCGGGGGTCCACCGGATTCGACACACCCGACCGCGTGGGTCGGCGACGTTCCAGGTTAGCTTCACCATTCGGCACACAGAAACCGGAGAAGTAGTGCCTACGATCCAGCAGCTGGTCCGCAAGGGCCGGCAGGACAAGGTCGAGAAGAACAAGACGCCCGCACTCGAGGGTTCCCCTCAGCGTCGCGGCGTCTGCACGCGTGTGTTCACGACCACCCCGAAGAAGCCGAACTCGGCCCTGCGTAAGGTCGCGCGTGTGCGTCTGACCAGCGGGATCGAGGTCACCGCTTACATTCCGGGTGAGGGACACAACCTGCAGGAGCACTCCATCGTGCTCGTGCGCGGCGGCCGTGTGAAGGACCTGCCGGGTGTTCGCTACAAGATCATCCGTGGTTCGCTCGACACCCAGGGTGTCAAGAACCGCAAGCAGGCCCGCAGCCGCTACGGCGCCAAGAAGGAGAAGTAAGAATGCCTCGTAAGGGCCCCGCCCCGAAGCGCCCGGTCATCATCGACCCGGTCTACGGTTCTCCTCTGGTGACCTCCCTCATCAACAAGGTGCTGCTCAACGGCAAGCGCTCCACCGCCGAGCGCATCGTCTACGGCGCCATGGAGGGTCTGCGTGAGAAGACGGGCAACGACCCGATCATCACGCTGAAGCGCGCGCTGGAGAACATCAAGCCGACCCTCGAGGTCAAGTCCCGCCGTGTCGGTGGTGCGACGTACCAGGTTCCGATCGAGGTCAAGCCCGGTCGTGCCAACACGCTCGCGCTGCGCTGGCTGGTCGGTTACTCGCGCGCCCGTCGCGAGAAGACCATGACCGAGCGTCTGCTCAACGAGCTTCTCGACGCCTCCAACGGCCTTGGTGCCGCTGTGAAGAAGCGCGAGGACACCCACAAGATGGCCGAGTCCAACAAGGCCTTCGCGCACTACCGCTGGTAGTCGCTTCCCCCATCGAGACCGAGAGAAGACTGAAGCCTTATGGCTACCACTTCACTTGACCTGGCCAGGGTCCGCAACATCGGGATCATGGCCCACATCGACGCGGGCAAGACGACCACCACCGAGCGGATCCTCTTCTACACCGGCGTCAGCTACAAGATCGGTGAGGTCCACGACGGCGCTGCCACCATGGACTGGATGGAGCAGGAGCAGGAGCGTGGCATCACGATCACCTCTGCTGCCACCACCTGTCACTGGCCGCTCGAGGACAACGACTACACGATCAACATCATCGACACCCCCGGGCACGTCGACTTCACGGTCGAGGTGGAGCGTTCGCTCCGCGTCCTCGACGGTGCCGTCACGGTGTTCGACGGTGTCGCCGGTGTCGAGCCGCAGTCCGAGACGGTGTGGCGTCAGGCCGACCGTTACGGCGTGCCGCGCATCTGCTTCGTGAACAAGCTGGACCGTACCGGCGCCGAGTTCCACCGCTGCGTGGACATGATCTCGGACCGCCTGGGCGCCCAGCCGCTCGTCATGCAGCTCCCGATCGGCGCCGAGGCCGACTTCAAGGGCGTCGTGGACCTGGTCCGCATGAAGGCGCTCGTGTGGTCCGCCGAGGCCGCCAAGGGCGAGATGTACGACGTCGTCGACATCCCGGCCACGCACACCGAGGCCGCCGAGGAGTGGCGCGGCAAGCTGGTCGAGGCCGTCGCGGAGAACGACGAAGAGGTCATGGAGCTGTACCTGGAGGGCCAGGAGCCCACCGAGGAGCAGCTGTACGCCGCGATCCGTCGCATCACCATCGCGTCCGGCAAGTCCAGCGACACCACGGTCACCCCGGTGTTCTGCGGTACCGCGTTCAAGAACAAGGGCGTCCAGCCCCTGCTCGACGCGGTCGTGCGCTACCTGCCGACCCCGCTCGACGTCGAGGCCATCGAGGGCCACGACGTGAAGGACCCCGAGGTCGTCGTCAAGCGCAAGCCGTCCGACGACGAGCCGCTGTCCGCGCTGGCGTTCAAGATCATGAGCGACCCGCACCTCGGCAAGCTCACCTTCGTCCGGGTCTACTCGGGCCGCCTGGAGTCCGGCACCGCCGTGCTGAACTCCGTCAAGGGCAAGAAGGAGCGCATCGGCAAGATCTACCGCATGCACGCGAACAAGCGTGAGGAGATCGAGTCGGTGGGCGCCGGCGACATCATCGCCGTCATGGGCCTGAAGCAGACCACCACCGGTGAGACGCTGTCCGACGACAAGAACCCGGTCATCCTGGAGTCCATGGACTTCCCGGCGCCGGTCATTCAGGTCGCCATCGAGCCCAAGTCCAAGGGTGACCAGGAGAAGCTGGGTGTCGCCATCCAGCGTCTCGCGGAGGAGGACCCCTCCTTCCAGGTTCACTCGGACGAGGAAACCGGCCAGACCATCATCGGTGGTATGGGCGAGCTGCACCTCGAGGTGCTGGTCGACCGTATGCGCCGTGAGTTCAAGGTCGAGGCCAACGTCGGCAAGCCGCAGGTCGCCTACCGCGAGACGATCCGCAAGGCCGTCGAGCGCGTGGACTACACCCACAAGAAGCAGACCGGTGGTACCGGTCAGTTCGCCAAGGTGCAGATCGCGATCGAGCCCATCGAGGGCGGCGACGCCTCGTACGAGTTCGTGAACAAGGTGACCGGTGGCCGTATCCCGAAGGAGTACATCCCTTCGGTCGACGCCGGTGCGCAGGAGGCCATGCAGTTCGGCATCCTCGCGGGCTACGAGATGACGGGCGTGCGCGTCACGCTCATCGACGGTGGCTACCACGAGGTCGACTCCTCCGAGCTCGCCTTCAAGATCGCCGGCTCGCAGGCCTTCAAGGAGGCCGCCCGCAAGGCCAGCCCCGTGCTGCTCGAGCCGATGATGGCCGTCGAGGTCACCACGCCCGAGGACTACATGGGTGAGGTCATCGGCGACATCAACTCCCGCCGTGGCCAGATCCAGGCCATGGAGGAGCGGGCCGGTGCCCGCGTCGTGAAGGGCCTCGTGCCCCTCTCGGAGATGTTCGGTTACGTCGGCGACCTGCGCAGCAAGACGTCCGGCCGCGCCAGCTACTCCATGCAGTTCGACTCCTACGCCGAGGTTCCGCGGAACGTCGCCGAGGAGATCATCGCGAAGGCCAAGGGCGAGTAACGCACCGCGTTAACGCACTGCGTCCACACGCCTTAGGCTTGACTCCGGAGCCTGCCGGGGCATTCCTCCCCATTCGTGGGGGAGTGCCCCGGGGCCCGGGCCATGACAGCAAAGATCACCTGGCGCCGATGAAGTAAGGCGTACCAGAACCACTCCACAGGAGGACCCCAGTGGCGAAGGCGAAGTTCGAGCGGACTAAGCCGCACGTCAACATCGGCACCATCGGTCACATCGACCACGGTAAGACGACCCTCACGGCCGCCATTACCAAGGTGCTGCACGACGCGTACCCGGACCTGAACGAGGCCTCGGCGTTCGACCAGATCGACAAGGCTCCCGAAGAGCGCCAGCGCGGTATCACCATCTCCATCGCGCACGTCGAGTACCAGACGGAGACGCGTCACTACGCCCACGTCGACTGCCCCGGTCACGCGGACTACATCAAGAACATGATCACGGGTGCGGCGCAGATGGACGGCGCCATCCTCGTGGTCGCCGCCACCGACGGCCCGATGCCGCAGACCAAGGAGCACGTGCTCCTGGCCCGCCAGGTCGGCGTTCCGTACATCGTCGTCGCCCTGAACAAGGCCGACATGGTGGACGACGAGGAGATCCTGGAGCTCGTCGAGCTCGAGGTCCGTGAGCTGCTCTCCGAGTACGAGTTCCCGGGCGACGACCTGCCGGTCGTCAAGGTCTCCGCGCTCAAGGCCCTCGAGGGCGACAAGGAGTGGGGCAACTCCGTCCTCGAGCTGATGAAGGCCGTGGACGAGAACATCCCGCAGCCCGAGCGTGACGTCGACAAGCCGTTCCTGATGCCGATCGAGGACGTCTTCACGATCACCGGTCGCGGTACGGTCGTCACCGGCCGTATCGAGCGTGGTGTCCTGAAGGTCAACGAGACCGTCGACATCGTGGGCATCAAGCCGGAGAAGACCACCACCACGGTCACCGGCATCGAGATGTTCCGCAAGCTGCTCGACGAGGGCCAGGCCGGTGAGAACGTCGGTCTGCTGCTCCGCGGCATCAAGCGCGAGGATGTCGAGCGCGGCCAGGTCATCATCAAGCCCGGTTCGGTCACCCCGCACACCGAGTTCGAGGCCCAGGCCTACATCCTGTCGAAGGACGAGGGTGGCCGTCACACCCCCTTCTTCAACAACTACCGTCCGCAGTTCTACTTCCGTACGACGGACGTGACCGGCGTCGTGACCCTCCCCGAGGGCACCGAGATGGTCATGCCGGGTGACAACACCGAGATGAAGGTGGAGCTCATCCAGCCCGTCGCCATGGAAGAGGGCCTGAAGTTCGCCATCCGTGAGGGTGGCCGGACGGTCGGCGCCGGCCAGGTCACCAAGATCAACAAGTGACTCTGAGCCGCTAGGCCTCTGAGAGGGCCCGTACGACTCCGGTCGTACGGGCCCTTTCGCACGTCCGGTGAAGGCTGGGCGAACTCTGAAGGACGCGGCGACCGGATCATCCATATCTGTCCACTTCGGGGTGGACGTGACCCCCTAGCGTGAGGGAGTTCCGAACAGCCAGACAGGGGATGATCCTTGATGTCCGTGATGGTCGACCGGCCGACGCAGCAGTTGCGAACGGTGCGGGTCCACCGTCCCCCACGTCGCCCCGAGCGCCCACGGCTGTACGCCATCGACGGTCTGCGCCTGGTCGCCGCCCTGATGGTGGCCGTGCACCACTACGCCGGCAGTTGGCGCGTCGACCAGCCGGGCAACGCGGTCTGGGGCCGGCCGGTCTCCGAGGCCATGCCGACGGTGTTCCATGTCGCCGCCTACGGCTGGATCGGCGTCGAGATCTTCTTCGTGATCAGCGGCTTCGTCATCTGCATGTCGTGCTGGGGGCGCACCCCGCGGCAGTTCTTCGTCTCGCGGGTGATCCGGCTCTACCCGGCGTACTGGTTCGGCATCGTCTTCACCACGGTCTTCGTGGTGGTCATGCCCGGCGTCTGGCACCGGCTGAAGGTGCGCGACATCCTGCTCAACCTCACGATGCTCCAGTCCGGTTCGGGCGTGGACAGCGTCGACGGCGTGTACTGGACGCTCTGGTCGGAGCTGCGCTTCTACCTGCTCTTCATGGCCGTGGTCGCCACCGGGCTGACGTACCGCAAGGTCGTGATCTTCGCCTGCGTCTGGGGAGCCGCGGCCATGCTCGCCCCGGTGGCGGACTTCCGGCTGCTGACGCTGGCCGCCAATCCGGACGGCGCCTGGTTCTTCATCGCGGGCCTCGCCCTCTACCTGATGCACCGCTTCGGGCAGGATCTGCTGCTGTGGGGCATCCTCGCGATGGCCTGGCTGATGGGGCAGCGCGAACTGGGCATCAGGATCGACGACTTCGAGCATGTCTCCGGCTGGCGCGGCTGCACGGCGCTCTTCACCGTCTTCCTGCTCGCCATGGTGGCGATCGCGCTCGGCGCCACGGACCGCATCCGCTGGAGGTGGCTGGTCACCGCCGGCAGCCTGACCTATCCGCTCTACCTGATCCACTACGTCGCCGGTACGACGCTGATCAACCGGCTCGACGGCACCATGGACCCGCGGCTGCTGGTCGCCTCGGTGATCGCCGGCTTCCTGGTGCTGAGCCTGCTGGTGCACCGCTTCGTGGAGCGTCCGCTGGCGGGGCTGCTGAAACAGGGCCTGGACACGTCCTTCGCCCGGCTGCGGAACGCGCAGACATAGGGGCGTGTGTTTGACCTGTGTCACCCTCGGGGTATTCTCTCCGGCTCGATTGGCCAGGCCCCTGCCCCATATGGCAGACTGTCGGAGTTGCTCGGTCGAGTGTTGATGCTGCGCGCCTCCCGCCGGGAGGACCGGAAGCGAGTCCCACAGTACTCGTCGCCCTAACTGCCGTAAGGCAGCGCTGGGGCGGACGTACGGGAATCTTCCGGGAAGTGTGGTGCGGCACTGGCCAGGCACCCGGTGAATCTCTTTCCCAGACAAGGGATGTTCGAACAAGGGACATCTGTGTCAGTGAAAGCGCGACACGCCCGACCGCGTGGGTCGGAGGTGGAGCGAGCGGAGGACCGGGTTCCAGAGCGTGAACAGACAAGGGACTACTGAGTAGCCATGGCGGGACAGAAGATCCGCATCCGGCTCAAGGCCTACGACCACGAGGTCATCGACTCCTCGGCGAAGAAGATCGTCGAGACGGTGACGCGTACTGGTGCGTCGGTCGCGGGCCCGGTGCCGCTGCCCACTGAGAAGAACGTGTACTGCGTCATCAAGTCGCCGCACAAGTACAAGGACTCGCGCGAGCACTTCGAGATGCGTACCCACAAGCGCCTGATCGACATCCTCGACCCGACGCCCAAGACCGTTGACTCTCTGATGCGACTCGACCTCCCGGCCGGTGTCGACATCGAGATCAAGCTCTGAGGGCCGGTGATCTGAGAATGGCTAAGCAGATCAAGGGCATCCTGGGCGAGAAGCTCGGCATGACGCAGGTGTGGGACGAGAACAACCGTGTTGTTCCGGTCACCGTCGTCAAGGCCGGCCCCAACGTCGTCACCCAGGTCCGTACGAACGACGTCGACGGCTACGAGTCGGTCCAGATCGCCTTCGGCGAGATCGACCCGCGCAAGGTGAACAAGCCCCTCAAGGGCCACTTCGCCAAGGCCGACGTCACCCCCCGCCGGCACCTCGTCGAGATCCGCACCGCCGACGCCTCCGAGTACACGCTCGGCCAGGAAGTCACGGCCGAGGTCTTCGAGGCGGGCGTGAAGGTCGACGTCACCGGCAAGAGCAAGGGCAAGGGCTTCGCCGGTGTCATGAAGCGTCACAACTTCAAGGGCCTCGGCGCCGGTCACGGCACCCAGCGCAAGCACCGCTCGCCCGGTTCCATCGGTGGCTGCGCCACCCCGGGCCGTGTGTTCAAGGGCCTCCGCATGGCGGGTCGTATGGGCAACGAGCGGGTCACCACCCAGAACCTGACCGTCCACGCCGTTGACGCGGAGAAGGGTCTGCTGCTCATCAAGGGCGCGGTTCCCGGTCCGAACGGCGGCCTCGTCCTGGTCCGCACCGCGGCCAAGGGGGCCTGAGGTAACCGATGAGCACTGTTGACATCCTTTCGCCGGCTGGCGACAAGGCCGGTTCCGTCGAGCTCCCCGCGGAGATCTTCGACGTCGAGAAGGTCAGCATCCCGCTGATCCACCAGGTCGTCGTCGCCCAGCTCGCCGCTGCCCGTCAGGGCACGCACAAGACCAAGACCCGTGGCGAGGTCCGTGGTGGCGGCAAGAAGCCGTACCGCCAGAAGGGCACCGGCCGCGCCCGTCAGGGTTCGACCCGCGCCCCGCAGTTCGCCGGTGGTGGCGTCGTGCACGGTCCCGTGCCGCGTGACTACTCGCAGCGGACCCCGAAGAAGATGAAGGCTGCCGCTCTGCGTCACGCCCTCACCGACCGGGCCCGTCACAACCGCATCCACGTCGTCTCCGGCGTGGTCGAGGGCGAGACCCCCAGCACCAAGGCCGCCAAGGGCCTGTTCGGCAAGATCAGCGAGCGCAAGAACCTGCTCCTGGTCGTCGAGCGCGCCGACGAGGCCGCGTGGCTGTCCGCCCGCAACCTGCCCCAGGTCCACATCCTGGAGCCGGGCCAGCTGAACACGTACGACGTTCTCGTCTCGGACGACGTGGTCTTCACCCAGGCCGCTTTCGAGTCCTTCGTGTCCGGCCCGAAGGCCAATGACACCGAAGGGAGCGAGGCCTGATGGCTACGCGTCACCCGAGCATCGCCTCCAAGGCTGCGAAGGCCGCCAAGGCCGCGCGCGTCGCCAAGGCGCGCCGTCACGCCGCCGAGGGCAAGAACACCGTCGAGACCCCGCTCAGCAAGTCGTACACGGACCCCCGTGACGTCCTGCTGAAGCCGGTCGTCTCCGAGAAGAGCTACGCGCTTCTCGACGAGAACAAGTACACGTTCGTCGTCGACCCGCGTGCCAACAAGACCCAGATCAAGGAGGCCGTCCAGGCGGTCTTCTCGGTCAAGGTCACCGGGGTCAACACGATCAACCGCATCGGCAAGCGCAAGCGGACCCGCACCGGCTTCGGCCAGCGTGCGGCGACCAAGCGCGCGATCGTGACCCTCGCCGAGGGCGACCGTATCGACATCTTCGGCGGTCCGACCGCGTAAGCGGGTCGGATCGTCCGATATCGGACGAGGACTGAGAAATGGGAATCCGCAAGTACAAGCCGACTACGCCGGGCCGTCGTGGCTCCAGCGTCGCCGACTTCGTCGAGGTCACGCGGTCCACGCCGGAGAAGTCGCTGGTCCGTCCCCTGCACAGCAAGGGCGGCCGTAACAATTCCGGTCGTGTGACCGTCCGCCACCAGGGCGGTGGCCACAAGCGCGCCTACCGAGTGATCGACTTCCGTCGTCACGACAAGGACGGCGTGCCGGCGAAGGTCGCGCACATCGAGTACGACCCCAACCGCACCGCGCGCATCGCGCTGCTCCACTACGCGGACGGCGAGAAGCGCTACATCCTGGCGCCCCGGGGTCTGAACCAGGGCGACCGGATCGAGAACGGTCCCGGCGCCGACATCAAGCCCGGCAACAACCTGGCGCTGCGCAACATCCCGGTCGGTACGACGATCCACTCCGTGGAGCTTCGTCCGGGCGGTGGCGCCAAGTTCGCCCGCTCCGCCGGTGCCTCCGTGCAGCTGCTCGCGAAGGAGGGCTCGATGGCCCACCTGCGCATGCCGTCCGGTGAGATCCGCCTGGTCGACCAGCGCTGCCGCGCCACGGTCGGCGAGGTCGGCAACGCCGAGCAGAGCAACATCAACTGGGGCAAGGCCGGCCGCAAGCGCTGGCTGGGCGTCCGCCCGACCGTTCGCGGTGTGGCGATGAACCCGGTTGACCACCCGCACGGTGGTGGTGAGGGCAAGACCTCCGGTGGTCGCCACCCGGTCAGCCCCTGGGGTCAGAAGGAAGGACGTACTCGTTCGCCCAAGAAGGCGTCGAACAAGTACATCGTCCGCCGCCGCAAGACGAACAAGAAGCGCTAGGAGCGGGTTCAGATGCCGCGCAGTCTCAAGAAGGGGCCCTTCGTCGACGACCACCTGATCAAGAAGGTGGAAGTCCAGAACGAAGCCGGCACCAAGAACGTCATCAAGACCTGGTCCCGTCGCTCGATGATCGTCCCGGCCATGCTCGGCCACACGATCGCGGTGCACAACGGCAAGACCCACATCCCGGTGTTCGTCACCGAGTCGATGGTCGGCCACAAGCTCGGCGAGTTCTCGCCGACGCGCACCTTCCGGGGTCACGTCAAGGACGACCGGAAGTCGAAGCGCCGCTAACAGCGGATCGCATTCAGACACGTAAGTAACTGAGAGGGACAACCATGGAAGCCAGGGCCCAGGCGCGGTACATCCGCGTTACGCCCATGAAGGCCCGCCGCGTGGTGGACCTTATCCGTGGCATGGATGCCACGGAGGCTCAGGCTGTTCTGCGATTCGCTCCGCAGGCAGCCTCCGTGCCCGTCGGCAAGGTGCTCGACAGCGCCATCGCCAACGCCGCGCACAACTACGACCACACCGACGCCGACAGCCTCTTCATCTCCGAGGCGTACGTCGACGAGGGCCCGACCCTGAAGCGGTTCCGTCCGCGCGCCCAGGGCCGTGCCTACCGGATCCGCAAGCGGACCAGCCACATCACCGTGGTCGTCAGCAGCAAGGAAGGAACCCGGTAATGGGCCAGAAGGTTAACCCGCATGGGTTCCGGCTCGGTGTCACCACGGACTTCAAGTCCCGCTGGTACGCCGACAAGCTGTACAAGGACTACGTCAAGGAAGACGTCGCCATCCGTCGGATGATGACGTCCGGCATGGAGCGCGCCGGCATCTCGAAGGTGGAGATCGAGCGCACCCGTGACCGCGTGCGGGTGGACATCCACACCGCTCGTCCGGGCATCGTCATCGGCCGCCGTGGCGCCGAGGCCGACCGTATCCGCGGTGACCTCGAGAAGCTCACGGGCAAGCAGGTCCAGCTGAACATCCTCGAGGTCAAGAACCCCGAGACCGACGCTCAGCTGGTCGCCCAGGCCGTCGCCGAGCAGCTCTCCTCCCGCGTCTCCTTCCGCCGTGCCATGCGCAAGAGCATGCAGTCGGCGATGAAGGCCGGCGCCAAGGGCATCAAGATCCAGTGCGGTGGCCGCCTCGGTGGCGCCGAGATGTCCCGCTCGGAGTTCTACCGCGAGGGCCGTGTGCCCCTGCACACGCTCCGCGCGAACGTGGACTACGGCTTCTTCGAGGCCAAGACGACCTTCGGCCGCATCGGTGTGAAGGTCTGGATCTACAAGGGCGACGTCAAGAACATCGCCGAGGTCCGCGCCGAGAACGCCGCTGCCCGTGCGGGTAACCGCCCGGCCCGCGGTGGTGCCGACCGCCCGGCCCGTGGTGGCCGTGGTGGCGAGCGGCGCGGTCGCAAGCCGCAGCAGTCCGCCGCAGCTGCCGAGGCCCAGACGGCCGAGGCGCCCGCGGCGGCGGCCGCCGAGCCCAGCGCTGCTGGAAAGGAGAGCTGAGCCATGCTGATCCCCCGCAGGGTCAAGCACCGCAAGCAGCACCACCCGAAGCGCTCCGGCGCTGCCAAGGGCGGTACCCAGGTTGCGTTCGGCGAGTACGGCATCCAGGCGCTCACCCCGGCGTATGTGACGAACCGTCAGATCGAGGCCGCTCGTATCGCCATGACGCGTCACATCAAGCGTGGTGGCAAGGTCTGGATCAACATCTACCCGGACCGTCCCCTCACCAAGAAGCCTGCCGAGACCCGCATGGGTTCCGGTAAGGGTTCGCCGGAGTGGTGGATCGCCAACGTCAAGCCCGGACGCGTGATGTTCGAGCTGTCGTACCCCAACGAGAAGATCGCCCGTGAGGCGCTGAGCCGTGCGGCCCACAAGCTGCCGATGAAGTGCCGGATCGTCAAGCGCGAGGCAGGTGAAGCGTGATGTCGGCCGGTACCAAGGCGTCCGAGCTGCGCGAGCTGGGCAACGAGGAGCTTCTGGCGAAGCTCCGCGAGGCCAAGGAAGAGCTGTTCAACCTCCGCTTCCAGGCGGCGACCGGGCAGCTCGAGAACCATGGCCGTCTGAAGGCGGTCCGCAAGGACATCGCGCGGATCTACACCCTGATGCGCGAGCGTGAGCTGGGCATCGAAACGGTGGAGAACGCCTGATGAGCGAGAGCAACGTGACTGAAGAGACGAAGGCCGCGCGCGGCTTCCGCAAGACCCGTGAGGGTCTCGTCGTCAGCGACAAGATGGACAAGACCGTCGTCGTCGCCGTCGAGGACCGCGTCAAGCACGCGCTGTACGGCAAGGTCATCCGCCGTACGAACAAGCTGAAGGCCCACGACGAGCAGAACGCCGCGGGCGTCGGCGACCGTGTCCTCCTCGCGGAGACCCGGCCGCTGTCCGCGACGAAGCGCTGGCGCGTCGTCGAGATCCTCGAGAAGGCCAAGTAAATCTCCTGCGAGGCACCCCTCGCAGGACAGTTCCGCCAGGCTCCGGGGGCCGTTCTGAACGGCCCCCGGGGAACCGGCAGACAAACAGGAGATAGACGTGATCCAGCAGGAGTCGCGACTGCGTGTCGCCGACAACACTGGTGCGAAGGAGATCCTTTGCATCCGTGTGCTCGGTGGCTCCGGTCGCCGCTACGCGGGCATCGGTGACGTCATCGTCGCCACCGTCAAGGACGCGATCCCCGGTGGCAACGTGAAGAAGGGTGACGTCGTCAAGGCGGTCATCGTTCGCACCGTCAAGGAGCGCCGCCGTCCGGACGGCTCGTACATCCGCTTCGACGAGAACGCCGCCGTCATTCTGAAGAACGACGGCGACCCTCGCGGCACCCGCATCTTCGGCCCGGTCGGGCGTGAGCTGCGCGAGAAGAAGTTCATGAAGATCATCTCGCTGGCTCCGGAGGTGCTGTAAGCATGAAGATCAAGAAGGGCGACCTGGTCCAGGTCATCACCGGCAAGGACAAGGGCAAGCAGGGCAAGGTCATTGCCGCTTACCCGCGCGACGAGCGTGTCCTGGTCGAGGGTGTCAACCGGGTCAAGAAGCACACCAAGGCCGGCCCCACCGCTCGTGGTTCGCAGGCCGGCGGCATCGTCACGACCGAGGCGCCGATCCACGTCTCCAACGTCCAGCTGGTCGTTGAGAAGGACGGCAAGAAGGTCGTCACGCGTGTCGGTTACCGCTTCGACGACGAAGGCAACAAGATCCGCGTTGCCAAGCGGACGGGTGAGGACATCTGATGGCTACCACCACCACTCCGCGTCTGAAGCAGAAGTACCGCGAGGAGATCGCGGGCAAGCTGCGTGACGAGTTCAAGTACGAGAACGTCATGCAGATCCCCGGTCTCGTCAAGATCGTGGTCAACATGGGTGTCGGCGACGCCGCCCGTGACTCGAAGCTGATCGAGGGCGCGATCCGCGACCTGACCACCATCACCGGTCAGAAGCCGGCCGTCACCAAGGCCCGCAAGTCCATCGCGCAGTTCAAGCTGCGCGAGGGTCAGCCGATCGGTGCCCACGTCACGCTCCGTGGCGACCGCATGTGGGAGTTCCTGGACCGCACCCTGTCGCTCGCGCTGCCGCGCATCCGCGACTTCCGTGGTCTGTCCCCCAAGCAGTTCGACGGCCGTGGCAACTACACCTTCGGTCTCACGGAGCAGGTCATGTTCCACGAGATCGACCAGGACAAGATCGACCGCGTCCGGGGTATGGACATCACCGTGGTCACCACGGCGACCAACGACGCTGAGGGCCGCGCGCTCCTTCGTCACCTCGGCTTCCCCTTCAAGGAGGCGTGAGCGAGATGGCGAAGAAGGCTCTGATCGCGAAGGCTGCTCGCAAGCCCAAGTTCGGCGTGCGTGGCTACACGCGCTGCCAGCGCTGCGGCCGTCCCCACTCCGTGTACCGCAAGTTCGGCCTGTGCCGCGTGTGCCTTCGTGAGATGGCTCACCGTGGCGAGCTGCCGGGCGTGACCAAGAGCTCCTGGTAGTCCCGTAGTTCGGGATTCCGGAAGCTCTCGGTAAGCAAAGGGCTCGGTCAGGTGCCCACCCCTCCATGGCATAGGCTGGGAGGGTTGGGCGCCTGACGCCCAGACGACTTACTACGCCGTAGGTCCACCGCACCGCACCCGCCTCGTCTCGGATCGAGGAGAGGGATGGGCACCTGGAAACCCCGGCGAGAGAGGCCGAAGGCCAATTCATGACCATGACTGATCCGATCGCAGACATGCTGACCCGTCTGCGGAACGCGAACTCGGCATACCACGACTCCGTGACGATGCCGGCATCGAAGATCAAGTCGCACATCGCGGAGATCCTCCAGCAGGAGGGCTTCATCACGGGCTGGAAGGTCGAGGACGCCGAGGTCGGCAAGAACCTCGTCCTGGAGCTGAAGTTCGGCCCCAACCGTGAGCGCTCCATCGCGGGCATCAAGCGGATCTCCAAGCCCGGTCTCCGGGTGTACGCGAAGTCCACCAACCTGCCCAAGGTCCTCGGTGGCCTCGGCGTGGCGATCATCTCCACGTCGCACGGTCTCCTGACCGACAAGCAGGCCGGCAAGAAGGGCGTGGGTGGGGAAGTCCTCGCCTACGTCTGGTAGCGGAAGGGAACGGAGGAAACAGCTATGTCGCGCATCGGCAAGCTCCCCATCGCGGTTCCCGCCGGCGTGGACGTCACCATCGACGGCCGTACGGTCTCGGTCAAGGGCCCCAAGGGCACGCTGACCCACACCGTCGCATCGCCGATCGACATCGCCAAGGGTGAGGACGGCGTTCTCAACGTCACCCGCCCCAACGACGAGCGTCAGAACAAGGCCCTGCACGGCCTGTCCCGCACGCTGGTGGCGAACATGATCACCGGCGTGACCCAGGGTTACGTGAAGAAGCTCGAGATCAGCGGTGTCGGTTACCGCGTGACGGCCAAGGGCTCGAACCTCGAGTTCGCGCTCGGCTACAGCCACCCGATCACCGTCGAGGCGCCCGAGGGCATCACCTTCAAGGTGGAGAACCCGACCCGCTTCTCGGTCGAGGGCATCGACAAGCAGAAGGTCGGCGAGGTTGCGGCCAACATCCGCAAGCTGCGCAAGCCCGACCCGTACAAGGCCAAGGGCGTCAAGTACGAGGGCGAAGTCATCCGCCGCAAGGTCGGAAAGGCGGGTAAGTAAGCCATGGCATACGGGCAGAAGATCCTCAAGGGCGACGCCTACAAGCGCGCCGCGATCAAGCGCCGTCACGTCCGGATCCGCAAGAAGGTGTCCGGTACGGCGGAGCGTCCCCGTCTGGTCGTGACCCGCTCCAACCGCCACATCGTGGCGCAGGTGATCGACGACCTGAAGGGCCACACCGTGGCGTCGGCGTCCACGCTGGACACGTCGATCCGTGGTGGCGAGGGCGACAAGTCCGCGCAGGCCAAGCAGGTCGGCGCCCTGGTCGCCGAGCGTGCCAAGGCCGCCGGTGTCGAGGCCGTGGTGTTCGACCGTGGTGGCAACCAGTACGCCGGGCGCATCGCCGCCCTGGCGGACGCCGCCCGCGAGGCCGGGCTCAAGTTCTGAGCCGCTTGTAGCTAGCGGAAAGAGAGAGGTAATCCAATGGCTGGACCCCAGCGCCGCGGAAGCGGTGCCGGTGGCGGCGAGCGGCGGGACCGGAAGGGCCGTGACGGCGGCGCTGCTGCCGCCGAGAAGACCGCGTACGTTGAGCGCGTCGTCGCGATCAACCGCGTCGCCAAGGTTGTGAAGGGTGGTCGTCGCTTCAGCTTCACCGCGCTGGTCGTGGTGGGCGACGGTGACGGCACCGTGGGTGTCGGATACGGCAAGGCCAAGGAGGTGCCGGCCGCCATCGCCAAGGGCGTTGAGGAGGCCAAGAAGCACTTCTTCAAGGTCCCCCGCATCCAGGGCACCATCCCGCACCCGATCCAGGGTGAGAAGGCTGCCGGCGTCGTGCTGCTCAAGCCCGCGTCGCCCGGTACCGGTGTTATCGCCGGTGGTCCGGTGCGTGCCGTGCTCGAGTGCGCCGGTATCCACGACATCCTGTCGAAGTCGCTCGGCTCCGACAACGCGATCAACATCGTGCACGCGACCGTGGAGGCCCTCAAGGGCCTGCAGCGTCCCGAGGAGGTCGCGGCCCGCCGCGGTCTGCCGCTCGAGGACGTCGCCCCCGCGGCTCTGCTGCGTGCGCGTGCGGGAGCGGGTGCGTAATCATGGCGCAGCTCAAGATCACGCAGACGAAGTCGTACATCGGTAGCAAGCAGAACCACCGCGACACCCTTCGTTCCCTGGGCCTGAAGCGCCTGGGTGACGTGGTCGTCAAGGAGGACCGCCCCGAGTTCCGCGGAATGGTGCACACCGTCCGCCACCTCGTGTCGGTCGAGGAGGTCGACTGATCATGGCGGAGAACAACCCGCTCAAGATCCACAACCTCCGTCCCGCCCCGGGCGCCAAGACCGCCAAGACCCGTGTCGGTCGTGGTGAGGCGTCGAAGGGTAAGACGGCCGGTCGTGGTACCAAGGGCACGAAGGCCCGTTACCAGGTTCCGGAGCGCTTCGAGGGTGGCCAGATGCCCCTCCACATGCGTCTCCCGAAGCTGAAGGGCTTCAAGAACCCGTTCAAGACCGAGTTCCAGGTCGTGAACCTCGACAAGCTGGCCGCGCTCTACCCCGAGGGTGGCGAGGTCACCGTCGAGGGTCTGGTGGCCAAGGGTGTCGTTCGCAAGAACAGCCTCGTCAAGGTCCTCGGCCAGGGCGAGATCTCCGTGGCGCTGCAGGTGACGGTCGACGCCGTCTCCGGCTCCGCCAAGGAGAAGATCACCGCCGCCGGCGGCACCGTCACCGAGCTCGTCTGAACGACTCAGGCGATCGCTCGATGACATGAACGATCCCGACCGGGGATATCCCAACGAATGGGGTATCCCCGGTCGGTCGTTCCAAGGGGAGCCGTGCCGCCGGTAAGGTAGCCTGCACTGTTCTTTTTTGTATCCGTCGAACCTCAAGACCGTCACCCTTGACGCAGTTGCGCGGGGGTCGCAGGAGGCACCGTGCTCACCGCGTTCGCCCGGGCGTTCAGGACGCCCGACCTGCGCAAGAAGCTGCTCTTCACACTCGGCATCATCGTGGTGTACCGGGTCGGTACCCACATCCCGATCCCCGGCGTCAACTACCAGGCCGTCCAGAGTTGTGTCGACCAGGCGTCCGGCAACCAGGGCCTGTTCGGTCTGGTCAACATGTTCAGCGGCGGTGCGCTGCTGCAGATCACGGTCTTCGCGCTCGGCATCATGCCGTACATCACGGCGAGCATCATTCTCCAGCTGCTGACCGTGGTGATCCCGCGTCTGGAAGCCCTCAAGAAGGAGGGCCAGGCGGGTACGGCGAAGATCACGCAGTACACCCGTTACCTCACGGTGGCCCTCGCCATCCTGCAGGGCACCGGCCTGGTGGCCACCGCCCGCAGCGGCGCCCTCTTCTCCGGCTGCACCGTCGCCTCCAGCATCGTCCCGGACCAGGCGATCTTCACCACCATCACGATGGTCGTCTGCATGACCGCCGGTACGGCCGTGGTGATGTGGCTCGGCGAGCTGATCACCGACCGCGGCATCGGCAACGGCATGTCGATCCTGATGTTCATCTCGATCGCCGCCACCTTCCCCTCTGCCCTGTGGGCCATCAAGAAGCAGGGCACCCTGGCCGACGGCTGGATCGAGTTCGGCACCGTCATCCTGGTCGGCCTGGTCATGGTCGGTCTCGTCGTCTTCGTCGAGCAGGCCCAGCGCCGCATCCCCGTGCAGTACGCGAAGCGCATGATCGGCCGTCGTTCCTACGGCGGCACCTCGACGTACATCCCGCTGAAGGTCAACCAGGCCGGTGTGATCCCGGTCATCTTCGCGTCGTCGCTGCTCTACATCCCGGCCCTCGTCGCGCAGTTCTCCGGGAGCAAGTCGGGCTGGAAGACCTGGGTCGAGCAGAACCTGACCAAGGGCGACCATCCGATCTACCTGGTCAGCTACTTCCTGCTGATCGTCTTCTTCGCGTTCTTCTACGTGGCGATCTCCTTCAACCCCGAGGAAGTCGCCGACAACATGAAGAAGTATGGTGGCTTCATCCCGGGCATCCGGGCTGGCCGACCGACCGCTGAGTACCTCAGTTACGTGCTCAACCGGATCACCTGGCCGGGTTCGCTGTACTTGGGGCTGATCGCTCTCGTGCCAACGATGGCGTTGGTCGGGTTCGGGGCAAACCAGAACTTCCCCTTCGGCGGGACGAGCATCCTGATCATCGTGGGTGTGGGTCTTGAGACGGTGAAGCAGATCGAGAGCCAGCTCCAGCAGCGCAATTACGAAGGGTTCCTCCGCTGATGCGAATCGTCCTCGTCGGGCCGCCGGGTGCTGGGAAGGGCACTCAGGCCACGCGCCTTGCCGAGAAGCTGTCGATCCCGCACATCTCCACGGGCGATCTGTTCCGGGCCAACATCAGCCGGCAGACGGAGCTCGGGAAGCTCGCGAAGTCCTACATGGACGCCGGCAACCTCGTCCCCGACGAGGTCACCATCGCGATGGCCAAGGACCGCATGGAGCAGCCCGACGCGGAGAACGGCTTTCTGCTCGACGGGTTCCCGCGCAACGTCTCGCAGGCCGAGGCGCTCGGCGAGCTGCTGGAGACCGAGGCCATCAAGCTGGACGCGGTGCTCGACCTCGAGGTCCCCGAGGAAGAGGTCGTCAAGCGGATCGCCGGCCGGCGCATCTGCCGCAACGACTCCTCGCACGTGTTCCACGTGACGTACAGCCCCGCGAAGAAGGAAGGCGTCTGCGACGTCTGCGGCGGGGAGCTCTACCAGCGTGACGACGACTCCGAGGAGACCGTCCGCAAGCGGCTCGAGGTCTACCACACGCAGACCGAGCCGATCATCGACTACTACAAGGCGCAGGGTCTGGTCGTCACGATCTCCTCCCTGGGCCCGGTGGAAGAGATCACGCAGCGGGCGCTGGAGGCTCTCAAGCGCGAGGACGGCGGCAAGTAGCCGTCAGCCTGTTACGGCCGTGGCACCCGCAGGGGCGTCACGGCCGTAGTGTTGTGTCGGTAACCGGTTGACGTAGTGACGGAGAGCGCAGGACCCCATGGTGCAGATCAAGAGCCCCGAGCAGATCGCCAAGATGCGTGAGGCGGGGCTGGTCGTGGCCGCCATCCACGCCGCGACCCGTGAGGCCGCCGTGCCCGGCGCCTCGACCAAGGACCTGGACGAGGTCGCGCGCAAGGTCCTCGCCGAGCATGGCGCCAAGCCCAACTTCCTCGGCTACGGCGGCTTCCCGGCCACGATCTGCACCTCCGTGAACGAGGTCGTCGTCCACGGCATCCCGTCCGACGAGGTGGTCCTCAAGGACGGCGACATCATCTCCATCGACTGCGGCGCGATCATCGACGGCTGGCACGGGGACGCGGCGTACACCGCCTTCGTGGGCTCGGGTCACGCTCCGGAGCTGATCGAGCTCTCCCGGGTCACGGAGGAGTCGATGTGGGCCGGCATCGCGGCGATGAAGCAGGGCAACCGCCTGGTCGACGTCTCCCGCGCCATCGAGACCTACATCCGCCGCCAGCCCAAGCCGGGTGGCGGCAAGTACGGGATCATCGAGGACTACGGCGGCCACGGCATCGGCACCGAGATGCACATGGACCCGCATCTGCTGAACTACGTCGACCGCCGCCGCGGCAAGGGCCCCAAGCTGGTCCCCGGCTTCTGCCTCGCGATCGAGCCGATGGTCTCCCTCGGCACCCCGAAGACAGAGGTCCTCTCCGACGACTGGACCGTGATCACGACGGACGGCACCTGGTCCTCGCACTGGGAGCACTCGGTGGCGCTGACCGAGGCGGGGCCGTTGGTGCTGACGGCGCCCGACGGCGGCAGGGCCAAGCTGGCGGAGCTCGGGATCGTCGCCGCGCCGGATCCGGTGGCCTGAGCGCCGTCCGGGGCGGTGTGCGCTGTGCGTCGGCGTGCGCGGGTTCGTTGTGGCTTGTCGCGCAGTTCCCCGCGCCCCTCAGGGGCGCTGCCCGGATCCGGTGGCTTAATGATCTGTCGCTCGGGGCAGACTTTCTCGATTCGTCTTTCCGGGTGCGCTGACGTAGACTGACTCGTCGGCTCTCGTGCACCCGCATGTCCGCATGCGCCCGTAAGGGGAAAGTGCGGGAGTCGATCAAGGTAGTCGATTCGAAGGGCGAAGCGTGGCCAAGAAGCAAGGTGCCATCGAGATCGAGGGCACTGTCGTCGAGTCTCTTCCGAACGCCATGTTCAAGGTCGAGCTCCAGAACGGCCACCAGGTCCTGGCACACATCAGCGGCAAGATGCGCATGCACTACATCCGCATCCTCCCTGACGACCGGGTCGTGGTGGAGTTGTCTCCGTACGACCTGACGCGTGGCCGGATCGTCTACCGCTACAAGTAGATCTTGCCCGCATCCCGCCTCGGCGGGGTGGTGGCACTGACCCGGAGAACCTCAATCCCATGAAGGTCAAGCCGAGCGTCAAGAAGATCTGCGACAAGTGCAGGGTGATCCGCCGTCACGGTCGGGTCATGGTCATCTGCGAGAACCCGCGCCACAAGCAGCGCCAGGGCTGACGCACGATCGACCGTACCCTCTGCATCGACATCGCAGAGATTCGCGCGACGCAAGCTGAATTGTTCATACGCAGAACCCGGGCGACGTACGTCGTCTGACACCCCCGGCTCGGAGGCCGGGGACCCAGTTCGTACCTGGTACGGCGGCTGGGAACCGGTTCTGCGGAAGACCTCCGAAGATCACCAGGAGCCATAGAAGTGGCACGCGTTTCCGGTGTTGACATCCCGCGCGAAAAGCGCGTGGAGGTCGCCCTGACCTATGTGTTCGGCATCGGCCGGACCCTCTCCCAGCAGACGCTGGCGGAGACCGGTGTCGACCCGAACACCCGAGTTCGTGACCTGAGCGAAGAGCAGCTCGTCGCGATCCGCGAGTACGTCGACAACAACATCAAGACCGAGGGTGACCTCCGTCGCGAGATCCAGGCCGACATCCGCCGCAAGGTCGAGATCGGCTGCTACCAGGGTCTCCGTCACCGTCGCGGTCTGCCCGTCCGCGGTCAGCGCACCAGCACGAACGCTCGTACCCGCAAGGGCCCGCGTCGCGCCATCGCCGGCAAGAAGAAGCCGGGCAAGAAGTAGTCCTCAGCGGACAACGCTTCATCAGCGGTCTTCGCTGTAGGACCGACCACCTCCCCGTAGGAGTTTGTAGATGCCCCCCAAGGGTCGTCAGGGCGCTGCCAAGAAGGTGCGCCGCAAGGAAAAGAAGAACGTCGCTCACGGCCACGCGCACATCAAGAGCACGTTCAACAACACCATCGTTTCGATCACCGACCCGAGCGGCAACGTGATCTCCTGGGCCTCCGCCGGCCACGTCGGCTTCAAGGGCTCCCGGAAGTCCACGCCGTTCGCCGCGCAGATGGCCGCCGAGTCGGCCGCCCGCCGCGCTCAGGAGCACGGCATGCGCAAGGTCGACGTGTTCGTCAAGGGTCCGGGTTCCGGTCGTGAGACCGCCATCCGCTCCCTGCAGGCCACGGGCCTCGAGGTCGGCTCCATCCAGGACGTCACCCCGACCCCGCACAACGGCTGCCGTCCGCCGAAGCGTCGTCGCGTCTGACGTACGACTGCTTCGCGCAGGCTTCGGGTTCGGGCGGTACGGCTCTGCAAGGGCCGTATCGCCCGTACCCTTGCAGTACCCGTCCCTTTTGCCGGGGACGGTTCCGTCGGACGTCAAATAGCGGGCGTCCACGAAAGAAGGATCTGATCCACACATGCTGATCGCTCAGCGTCCCTCGTTGACCGAAGAGGTCGTCGACGAGTTCCGCTCCCGGTTCGTGATCGAGCCGCTGGAGCCGGGCTTCGGCTACACCCTCGGCAACTCCCTCCGCCGCACGCTCCTCTCCTCGATCCCGGGTGCGGCCGTCACGTCCATCCGCATCGACGGTGTC
>NZ_JALDAX010000020.1 GCF_022698145.1 Streptomyces spinosisporus | reverse complement strand
CGGTGGCTCCCCCACGGTGTACCTGGATGACGAGAAGGACACCTACCTTGTACAGGGCTGGAAGGTACTGGACGACGAGCGACTGGGTCAGATGGACATCCCCGGCCACGAGTCCGTCGTGGAGATCCCGCGACGCATGGTTCAGTTCTTCTTGGAGGTACAGCGTGAGCACGGTTCCGACGTTTGAGGAACTGTTCCGCGACTGCCGGGAGTCGGCAGTCCACCTGGAGATGCGGGACTCCTACATGAAGTCGGATCCGTCTTACGTCGACTGGACCGCCGGCATCGCCATCGACCCTGCCGAGAGGTGGGCCGACTGGCTAGCCCTGGTGACCGAGGCAACGAGCCGCGGCGTGAAGGTCCGCCGAGCCCGCATCGTGTCTGAACCCGTAAGCCAGTACATCCGGTTCGAGTATGAGGTGACGAACGGCCTGAACATCGCCGCGGGTGAAGAAGTGCGCTGGCTTCCGCGACGAAGGACTACCGGCATAGCGTTGCCCGGCAACGACTTCTGGCTGTTCGACTCCGCACTGCTCTTGGTCAACCACTTCGACGGCAACGGCGAGTGTCTGGACCCGGTCCTCAGCACGGATCCCCAGGAGATCAAGCTGTGCGCCGACGCCTTTGAATCGGTCTGGCAACTGGGCATCCCGCACACCGACTACGAACTCGCATGAGCGGCAGGGAAAGAAAGTAGTGGGATACCTGGACGGGGAGGCCGTTGAACGACTCGGGACGGCGGGGGTCTTCGTTGCTTCGGGTTCCTGAAAGCTGTCGCGCGATGACTGTTCACAGCTCCGGGAACGGCGGGCTGTCGTCCATCACCTGCAACAACTTCCAATCAGGTGCTTCCTCCGCGGTATCACCGGCCCGCGTCGCCGAGAGGTTGTCCGGCAGGTGGGTTCATGAGGTCGGTGTGCCGGGTCCGCCACCATGGTGCGAGCTGGACGATGCCGAGCGCCATCTCGGCTGCGAGGAACACCCACAGCCAGCGCGGGGCGCCGTGTGCCAGGGCGTATGCCTGCCATGTGGAGAAGAGGGTGCGTGCGAGGCCGTCGTAGAGTCCGTGCGCGGGTAACGGGTTGATGATCCTCAGGAGTGCCCAGACGACCACCACCGAGCCCATCAGGTTGGCGTAGAGGGTCTCGATCGGGTCGAGGGCGGGCAGGGTGCCGAGTTTGAGCGCGTCGCCGAGCTTCGACAGCGCGTCGTGTACCAGTGCGTAGGTCCACGGTGTGGCGAATGCGGCGGTGACCACGAGGTCGTACCACGCACTCGTGCGTACGACGCGCAGATAGGCGGGGTGGGACGGGGGGACAGGTCGGATCACGGTGACGCTCCTGCTGGTCTTCTGCACGGACGCCACGACGGTAAACAGTGGAGTACTGTCCAGGGTCAAGTCGGCAGTTCAGGGAGAGCCGTGCGTATCGGGGAGCTGGCCGCGCAAGCGGGACTGAGCAGGGACGCCATCCGTTTCTACGAGAAGATCGGTCTCGTCACGGGGCGGCGTCTGGCCAACGGGTATCGCGACTTCCCGCCGGAGGAGGTGCCCTGGCTGCAGTACGTGCGCACCGCGCAGACGCTCGGCTTCTCGCTGGCGGAGATCGCGCAGACCCGCGAGGAACTGCGCGAACAGCCCGACACCGCGGCGGCGTTGTCGGCGCTGTTCGCGGAGAAGATCAAGGTCATCGATGCGCGTATGACGCAGCTTGCCGCCCTGCGGGCCGAACTCGACGCCCGTGTGGGCACCGGGTGTCCACTGCGGGCGGCCGGCTGAGCCGGGTGGATATGGATTGACAGGACGGTAGCTCCGGCGCGGGCGGGATGGGCCTGGTCAGGCGGGTTTTGTCTTTCCGCTCAAGGGAGTTCGGCGCGGCGAGACTTTGCGATGGCTGATGCGCCAGCCGTCCGCCGTACGCACGACGGTGTCGTCGTAGGAGACAGAACCGCAGGTGCCGTCAGCCTTGATGCCCAGCCCTTTGGAACGGGCGTGCACTTGGCCGTCCGCCGACGCGGTGACGACGACGTTGGTGACATGGTGCGCGACAGGGTTGGCCGCTCCCAGCGCCCATGCCGCTTCTCGGATGGCCGCCACCCCGTGCAGCGGCTCCTGGCCGAAGTCGGTCAGGTCGTAGACCACGTCGGCGGTGAACAACTCCTCCAACCGGTCGAGGCATCCGTCGTCCACAAGATGACCGTGCAGCGAGACCAGTTCGGTGATGGCCAAGCGATCTTCAAGAGCGAGCGACACACGCGGTCCTCTCTGAGGCGACGTGGAGAGCACCAAGCCGAGCGTCCATTGGCCGGCTCTCGTTCCGTTGGCTTCAACGTGCCCAAGGCCGCCCGGGTTTCCTGATCGTGGCGGTTCCGGGGTGAGCGTCAAGAGCGCCCTTCGGGCGTCGGCTGCGCCGATTCCGCTTCGCTGCACTCTTGACGCTCGCCCCTCCACCGCGGGGTGTTGTGAGGCCGGGCGGCCTCAGGGGTGGGCGGCGGAGGCTGGTGGGTTGGGGTGCGGGAGCGTTGCCGGGTGCGGGTGAGTGGGGTTTGTCGTAGGGGCGGCCGCCCTTGGGCGGCCTTGCGTCCGGTGGCCGTGGCGTGTCGGCTCAGGTGTGTTGGCCCCACTGGCCTCTGTGGATGACTTCGGCTGCGGGGCGGCGGCGTTGGGCGATGCGGGGGCTTGGTGGGGGTGCGTCTTCGGCTCGGTAGCCGACTGTGATGGCGCCGATGGGGGCGTACTCCTCTGGTACGTCGAACTCCTCGCGGAACGGCTGGAGATGCTCCGGCATGATGCCGAAGAAACAGGCGCCCAGGCCCTCGTCCACGGCGGTCAGGAGCATGAGGAGGGCTGCCATGCCGGTGTCGATGTGCCAGTACGGGGCGGGCCAGCGGGCCTCGGCTCGGTCCTCCCAGCCCTTGTCCGGCTCGGCGTAGCGGTTGAGGTAGGTGGCCTTGTGGGCCAGGGGTACGACGACGAGCGGGGCGTCCTGCATGGTCGGGGTCTGCTCGACCCGGGTGGGGATGAACGGCCAGAAGCGGGCGCGGTCCGCGGGGTCGGTCAGGGCGAGGAAGGCCCAGCCCTGCGAGAAGCCGGCCGAGGGGGCGCGGAGTGCGGAGGCGAGGATGCGTTCGATGACTTCCGGGGACAGGGGCTTGTCGGAGTAGTGCCGGATCATGCGGCGTCGGCGTACGACCTCGGAGAATTCCATGTCCGTCGATCTTGCCACTGACGCACCTGACTTCAAGGGCAGTTGACGCTGTCCTTTCGCTTCTGTGGCTAACCTGGCCCCATGGCCGTATCCGACAAATTGCCTCTCATCCTGCGTCCTGCTGAGCCTGCCGATGCGGCTGTCGTGGCGGAGATCTGGCGGAGTGGGTGGAGTGATGGGCATTTGGGGCACGTGCCTGCGGAGTTGGTGGCCGTTCGTACGCCTGAGTCGTTCGGGGTGCGGGCGGCTGAGCGGGTGGCCGATACGACGGTGGCGGTCGTTGGTGGGGAAGTCGCGGGGTTCGTCATGGTGGTGGGCGACGAAGTGGAGCAGTTGTACGTCGGTGCCGACAGTCGCGGTACGGGGGTGGCGGGGGCGTTTCTTGCGCATGCCGAGCGGGTGGGGCGGGAGGCGGGGTTCGAGCGGGTGTGGCTCGCTGTTGCCACCGGTAATGCTCGGGCTCGGCGGTTCTATGAGCGGCAGGGGTGGGTCGACGAGGGGGCGTTCGACTATCCGGCCGCGGGGCCCGACGGGCCGATTGCCGTTCCGTGCCATCGGTACGTCAAGCAGTTGGCGGCGCCGGCCAAGGGCTAGTGTTCCAGTATCCGCGCCCGCATGATCTCGAGCCACTGCTTGAGTGACTTCCCTGGGGGCGGCAGGATTTCGAGGCCGATCGCTTTGGTTGCCAGGTTCAGTTGCTCTTCGGAGGGGACGATCGTCAGGAGTTCGGTGATTTCGTTGACGGACCCCCTGACCTCATCTTCAATCAGTTCACTGCGATAGTCATCGACGGCTTCTTCCCAGGAGTCGTAGAAGTCCGGGCAATCCTGGTTGAGATACGCGCCGAACAACTGACCCAGATTGGGAAACCTCTCCTTCCATTCCCAGGAGTTCTGCGGATTTTGCTGTGGCACTCGAGACGGATCCTGCAAAACTTCGCTGATGTGATTCCTTGCAATACGGAGACAGTCCTCCACGCTCATCCCCATGGGCGGTTCGATCTCGGGCAGCCATGCGATCTCATCAGCGATCTCCTCCGAGAACAGCCCCACGGCGAGCAGGTCGTCGAGCTGCTGGACCGCCACGGCGCCGCGTGTGGGGTCGCGGGCCACGATTCTCAGATAGGAGGCGAGGCCCGGGCCAGGTTCCTCGGCTGTGTCAGAGAACACGAAGCCGCTGTTCGCGTAGGACTCCAGGAGATCGCTGACTTCGTAGAAGCGCTGTCCCGGCGGAGGTGGCTGACTCATGATTCGCTCCCAGTGCGTGCGTCAGGAAGGTCCCCGCCACAGCCGATCCATGATTGCGCCTGTGGTCCTACGGCGTCTCGTTCGGCCCCTCGTTCAAGCGGCGCAAAAGTTCGAGGAGGGTCGCGCGGTCGGACGGGGGCAGTGGGGCGAAGCACTGCTTCAGGACCTCGTTGGCCACCTTGTGGCCGGCGTTCAGGATGCGCTCGCCCTCTGGGGTGAGGTGGTGTTCGATGCGGCGGCCGTGGCCGGGGCGGCGTTCGATGAGGTTCTGGGTGGTGAGGCGGGTGGCGAGGGTGCCGAAGGCCTGTTCCGTCTGGAAGGTGGCGGCGGCGAGGTCGCGGGCCGACGAGCCGGGGGTGCGGCTGATGGCGCGGAGGGCGTCCCACTGGGCGAGGGTTGTGCCGACCGCCGCCAACGCGGTGTCCATGGCGCGGTGTTGGCGGTACTGGGCCTGTTTGACGGCTCGACCGAGGAGTTGCAGGTCAACGGGGGCTTCGGTGTCCATGGGGGTAGTTTAGGCGAAGACCAAGCTTGCTTACATAAGGATGTTTAGTTAGGCTCTCGGGCATGACTTCAGAACACAGCTCGCAGCTGTACGCCGACCTGCCCCTGACCATCGACGAAGCCGGCCCCGAAGCCGGCCGCCCCGTTCTCGTCCTCCATGGTGGCGGAGGTCCCGCCACCGTCGCCGGGATCGCGAAGCATCTGGCCGCGGCCTCCCGCACCCTCACTCCCGTTCACCCTGGTTGGGACGGCACTCCCCGGCCCGACTGGCTGACCGGCATCGACGATCTCGCCCTCGCCTACCTCCATCTCCTCCAGGACCGTGACCTCACGGACGTACTGGTCGTCGGGTCCTCGCTCGGCGGGTGGATCGCCGCCGAGATGGCCGTACGGGACACCGCACAGCGCATCAGCGGGCTGGTGCTCGTCGATGCCGTCGGCGTGCATGTCGACTCCGCGCCGATCGCCGACTTCTTCGCGCTGGATCCCCGTGCCGCGGCCGAGTTCTCGTGGCACGACCCGGACCGCTTCTACGTCGACCCGGCCACGGTGCCCGCCGATCAACTCGCCGTCCGCCAGGCCAACATGGCCATCATGCGCGTCCTCGCCGGCGACCCGTACATGCACGACCCCAAGCTGCTGCGCAGGCTCGGGCGGGTACGGCAGCCCGCGCTGCTGGTGTGGGGAGAGAGCGACCGCGTCGTCACGCCCGCCTACGGCGCCGCGTACGCCGCCGCCTTCGGGGACGGGCGGCTCGAGGTCGTCCCCAAGGCGGGGCACCTTCCGCACATCGAGCAGCCGGAGATCACGCTCGACCTCATCGACGAGCACCTGCGGCGGACGAGCGGGCGAGTGTGAGGCGGGCCTCAGCCCTCACCCACGAGGCGGGCCTCGGCCCCCACCCACAAGGCGGACCTCAGCCCCGCCCTCACACACCAAGCAGCCGCAGCGCCCCCATCAAGACGGCGCCGCGGCCAAAAAACGCACCCCCTACGCCGTAGCCGGACTAGACCCCGGCTTCGATCCCCCCGTCTTCCCGCGCACCGACGACGCTGCTGAACTGGCCGCCGCTGTAAGAGGCTTCGCGATGTCCTCCAGGGAGCGGCGTTCCGCGCGTACCGCGAGGAAGGCTGCCACCAGGCCGGCTGCGACCATGAGGCCCGCGCCGATCTGGAAGGCGAGGACTGTGTCGGCGACCTTGCCGGTGTTGGTGAGGTCGGCGAAGAGGAGGGGGCCGCTGATGCCGCCGGCCGCGGTGCCGAGGGCGTAGAAGAAGGCGATGGACATGGCGCGGGTCTCCATCGGGAAGATCTCGGAGACCGTCAGGTAGGCGCTGGAGGCGCCTGCCGAGGCGAAGAAGAGGACCGCGCACCAGCAGGCCGTCAGGGTGCCCGCGCTGAGCGAGCCCTGGTCGAAGAGCCAGGCCGTGCCGAAGAGGAGGATGCCGGAGAGCAGGTAGGTGCCGGAGATCATCACGCGGCGGCCCACCGTGTCGAACAGCTTGCCCAGCAGGAGCGGGCCGCAGAAGTTGCCGATGGCGATCACGGCGAAGTAGTAGCCGGTGTCGCCGGTCGGCACGTCGAAGAACTTCGTCAGGATCGCGCCGAAGCCGAAGGTGATCGCGTTGTACAGGAACGCCTGGCCGATGAAGAGGGAGAAGCCGAGCACCGAGCGCTTGCGGTAGTCCGTGAACAGGGTGCGGGCGATCTCGCGGAAGGTCACGCTGTGCCGCTGGTTGATCGTGATCTCGCTCTGGGGGCGGTCCAGCGGCTCCCCCTTCTCCGCCTCCACGCGCTCCTCGATCGACGTGACGATCTCTTCGGCTTCTCGGTCCCTGCCGTGGATCAGCAGCCATCGCGGGCTCTCGGGGACATGGCGTCGTACGAGAAGGATCACCAGCGCCAGCACCGCGCCCAGCGCGAACGTCAGCCGCCAGCCCACGTCCTTGGCGAAGATGTCGGTGTTCAGCGCGACGATCGACAGCAGCGAGCCGCCGACCGCGCCCAGCCAGAAGCTGCCGTTGATGATCAGGTCGACCCGGCCGCGGTAGGCCGCCGGGATGAGTTCGTCGATGGCGGAGTTGATCGCCGCGTACTCACCGCCGATGCCGAAGCCCGTCAGGAAGCGGAAGGCGAAGAACCACCAGGTGGAGAAGGAGACCGCGGTCAGGGCCGTGGCCGCCAGATACACCACCAGCGTGATCATGAACAGCTTCTTGCGGCCGAAGCGGTCGGTCAGCCGGCCCCAGAACAGGGCGCCGACGCACGCGCCCGCCACATACAGTGCGGCCGCGAGGCCGGTGATCTGGCCGGAGGTGATCGGCAGACCGCTGCCCGGCTCCGACAGACGGCTGGCGATGTTTCCGACGACCGTGACCTCCAGGCCGTCGAGGATCCATACGGTCCCGAGCCCGATGACGATCGTCCAGTGCCAGCGCGACCAGGGCAGACGGTCAAGGCGTGCGGGGATGTTCGTGGTCACGGTGCGTCCGGTGTCGGCCTCGGCAGTGGACATGGGCTCCCTCCTCGTCGAGCGGAACGCTCTTCGAGTGCCCGTGATCGGCGCGTCTACGCCCCGAGCGCCCGCGTCACGGCGTAGATCAGCAGTCCTGCCAGCGAGCCCACCACCGTGCCGTTGATCCGGATGAACTGCAGGTCGCGGCCGATGTGCGCCTCGATCTTCTTCGTCGTGTGCTCGGCGTCCCAGCCCGCCACCGTGTCCGTGATCAGCGAGGTGATCTCCTTGCGGTAGGTGCTGACGACGTACACCGCGGCGCTCTCCACCCAGCCGTCCACCTTGGCCTGCACCTTCGGGTCCTCGGCCATCCGCGCCCCCAGCGACAGCAGCGAGGCCCGCACGCGCAGCCGCAGCTCGCTGCGCTCGTCCTCCGCCGCCGAGACGATCATGGAGCGTACGGCGGTCCAGGCGGACGCGATCAGGTCCTGCACCTCGCCGCGGCCCAGCACCTCGCCCTTGAGGCGCTCCACGCGCGCGCGGGTGTCGGTGTCGGACTGCAGGTCGGAGGCGAAGTCGGTGAGGAAGCGGTCCAGCGCCCCGCGCGCCGGGTGGGTGGGCATGTCGCGCATCTCGGTCACGAAGCGCAGCAGCTCCCGGTAGATCCGCTCGCCGACCTTCTTGTCGACGAAACGGGGGGTCCAGCCGGGGGCGCCGCCCTGGACGGCGTCCATGATCTCGGTGTCGTGCCAGACCAGCCAGTCGTGCGCCCGCGTCACGATCAGGTCGACGACCCGCTTGTGGCCGCCGTCGGCGACGACCTTCTCCAGCATCTTGCCGATGCCGGGCGCGATCTCCTGGGCGTCGGCGCGACGGGTGATCGCCTCGCCGACCACCGCCTGCACGTCCGAGTCGCGCAGCACCGTCAGCGCGCCCCGCAGGGCGGCCGACAGCTCCGCGGTCACCCGGTCCGCGTGCTGGGGCTCGGCCAGCCACGCGCCCAGCCGGCTGCCGATGCCGACGGCGCGCAGCCGCTGCCGTACGACGTCCCGGGACAGGAAGTTCTCGCCGACGAACTCGCCCAGGGAGACGCCCAGCTGGTCCTTCTTGGTCGGGATGATCGCGGTGTGTGGGATCGGCAGGCCGAGGGGGTGGCGGAAGAGGGCGGTGACGGCGAACCAGTCGGCGAGCGCGCCGACCATGCCGGCCTCGGAGGCCGCGGCGACATAGCCCGCCCAGGCGCCGGCGCCGGAGTCGTCCGCCCACTTGGCGAGGACGTAGACCAGCGCCACGAACAGCAGCAGCCCGGTCGCGGTGAGTTTCATGCGGCGCACCCCGCGCTGCTTCTCCTCGTCGGCGGCGCTGAAGGTGTTCATCGCGCGTGCGGCCGCGGCGGGCACGGTGCGGTTCTCCGTGGCCGCCGGGTGGGCATGCTCATTTACGCCACGCTCACCCGTTTCTTCCGGATTCGTGCGTTCCATCCACTCCACCCGTTCGTGATCCCCTGCACACATTGTCCCTTCCTGACCGACTCCTGGAACGGAAGATGAGTTCCCGGCGTCTTGGTGGAAGGGGGAGTTCGTCATGAACTCCGGTGACCCAAAGGGGGGTCCAGTTCGTCTACCCCGCATCCCATGACGCATCATGGGGTGATCACATCGGAGCCTCGGGCTCCCACTCGCCCGAGGAGAACCGCACCGCATGACCAAGCGTCACGGTTATGCCCTGCTCTGCGCGATCATCGCCGTGATCGTGGGCCTTTCCGCCGCCCTGTACGTCGGGGTCGCGGCCGACGACGGCAGCGACAGCAAGAACACCCTCGCCGGGGGCCGCACCCCGCACAACTCCGCCGCCCCCGCCTCCACCGGCATCTGGGTCGGCGCCTGGTCGGCCTCCCCCGCGGGCGCCGAGCCCGGCACCGAGACGACCGGCATGGCGGGCCGCTCCGTGCGCAACGTCGTCCACGCGAGCGTGGGCGGCACCAGCGCCCGCATCACCCTGTCCAACCTCTACGGCCAGTCGCCGCTGACCATCACCCACGCCTCGATCGCCGTGGCCTACGCCGACAACACCCCGGCGGCCAACGCCGACACCATGCGGCGGCTGACCTTCGGCGGCAGCCCCGCGGTCGTCATCCCGGCCGGCCGGCAGGTGCTGAGCGACGCCGTGCGCATCGTCGTCCCCCAGGGCAGCGACGTGCTGGTCACCACCTACTCCCCCAGCTCCTCCGGCCCGGTCACCTACCACCCGCACGCCCGCCAGATCTCCTACGTCGCCCAGGGCGACCGCACCGAGGACGCGACCGGCGCCGGATACACCGAGCAGGTGCCGTACTGGCGCTACCTCACCGCACTGGACGTCCTGAGCAACGAGTCGGACGGCACCGTCGTCGCCTTCGGCGACTCCCTCACCGACGGCATAACGTCCACCCAGGGCGCCAACCACCGCTGGACGGACGTCCTTTCGCAGCGGCTGCGCACCGCCATCGAGTCCGGCCGGGACCTGCCGCGCTACAGCGTCGTCAACCAGGGCATCAGCGGCAACCAGATACTCGCCGACGGCCTCGGCCGCCCCGCCGACAACCCCAGCGGCCTGCTGCGCTTCTCCCGCGACGCCCTGGACCGCACGAACGTCAAGGTCGTCGTCATCGACCTCGGCGTCAACGACATCCTGCGCAACCCGCAGCTCGCCGACCCGGACAAGATCCTCGACGGACTGCGCACCCTGGTCCGCGAGGCCCACTCCCGCGGCATCAAGGTGATCGGCGCGACCCTCATGCCCTTCCAGGGCCACCGCGGCTACACCCCGGCCCGCGAGGCGGTACGGCAGCAGGTCAACGCGGAGATCCGCTCGGGCCGCGTCTACGACGCCGTGGTCGACTTCGACAAGGCGCTGCGCGACCCGTACAACCCGCGCAGGCTCCGCTCCGACTACGACTCCGGCGACCATCTGCACCCCAGCGACAAGGGGTACGCGCGCATGGCGGACGTCTTCGACCTGGAAGACCTCAAGGGCTCGGCGCCCGCGGAACTGTAGCCGGCCATCGCCCGTCAGTAGTCGTCGTAGCGGCGCCGGTGGCGCTCCTCGCGGCGCTCACGGTGCCGCTGGCGCCGCTCCTCCTGCCGCTCCCGGCGCTCCTCCTGCCGTTCGCGCATCAGGTCGTGGTGGCTGTCCAGCATCCGGCGGTGCGCGTCGTAGGCACCGTCGCGGTAGTCCGCCTTCAGCTCCCGCAGGGAGGACTTGCGGTCCAGCTTGCCCTGCCGGCGCTCCTCCTTGAGCCGGCGCCGCTCCTCCTTGGTCAGCTTGCGCTCGATGCCGACGCCGCCCCAGAACGCGAAGCCGTTGACGATGACGCGCGGCCCACCGGGGTCCCCGGGCACGCCCGACTCGCGGTGGTCGAAGCCTCCCATGATCCCGATGCCGCGGACGACGACCTCGACGCCGGGCGGCACGATGATGTTCACCCCGCCCATGATCGCGACGCAGGTGATCTCGACCTCGCGGTCGGCGAAGTTCGCCTCGCGCAGGTCCAGCTCGCCGCCGCCCATGAAGGTGACGCAGGTGAACTGCTTGGGCACGGTCCAGCGGCCCCTGCGCTCGAAGCCGGACATCACGGCGACCGCCCACGACGAGGACCCCTCGCCGCCGGTGATCCGCCCGGCCCAACTCCCGCTCTGGGCGGGCTCCTTGGTCAGCGACACGACCGGCGGCGGGGCCACCGCCCCGACCGGCAGATCACGGGTGATCGGCGTCAGCTCGCCGTAGGTACGCGCCTTGTAGGTGGCCTCCAGCCGCTCGTTGAACTCCTCCATGTCGAGACGGCCCTCCGCGAGGGCGTCCCGCAGGACCTCGGCGACTCGTTCACGGTCGGCGTCGGATGCGCGGAGTTCGGGGACTGCGGCGTCATCGGTCATGTGGCCAGCCTACGAGTTGGCCCGGCCGGAGGCTACGAGACCGCTTTCTCCGACCGCCCCGGAACGGCACCCGCGTACATACGGGCGATCACGTCCTCGATGTCCGGCTCACGCACCGACAGGTCCGCGAGCGGATACTCCGCCGCGATCCGCGCGACCAGCGCCGCCGCCGACTCGCCCGCCGGGAACGCCAGCCACTGCCGCGGGCCCTCCACCTTCACCACCCGCGCGGGCGCCACGTCGACGGGCGGCAGCTCCCGCTCCAGATCCACCACCAGGGTCCGCTCGCTCTCCCCCACCTCGTGCAGCCCGGCGAGCGCGCCGTCGTACATCAGCCGCCCGTGGTCGATGACCATCACCCGCGAGCACAACTGCTCGATGTCCTGCAGATCATGGGTGGTGAGCAGGACGGTGGTGCCCAGCTCGGCGTTCAACTCCTTGAGGAAACCCCGCACCTTGGCCTTGGAGATCACATCCAGGCCGATCGTCGGCTCGTCGAGGTAAAGCACCTCCGGGTCGTGCAGCAGCGCCGCCGCGATGTCGCCGCGCATCCGCTGCCCGAGGGAGAGCTGCCGCACCGGCGACTCCAACAGGTCGCCCAGCTCAAGGAGTTCGACACAGCGGTCGAGGTTCTCGCGGTAACGGGCGTCGGGGATGCGGTACATGCGGTGCATCAGCCGGTACGAGTCGATCAGCGGCAGATCCCACCACAGCGTCGTCCGCTGCCCGAACACCACCCCGATGCGGTGCGCGAGCCGGGTGCGCTCGCGCGAGGGGTCGATGCCCGCGACCCGCAACCGGCCCGCGCTCGGGGTCAGAATGCCGGTGAGCATCTTGATCGTGGTCGACTTGCCGGCGCCGTTCGGCCCGATGTAGCCGACCATCTCACCGCGCGCCACGGTGAAGGACAGGGAGTCGACGGCGCGCACCTGCCGCCGCTCCCTCTTCAGGAACCCGGTCTTCCTGCGCACGTCGAAGACCTTCTCGACCCCGTCGAGTTCGATCAGCGGCTGCTCGGTCACGCTCACGCCCACCCTCAACTCCCCGTACTCCGATACGAACCAAGGCCCGCCCGCCACGCCAGGCCGGCCAGCGCGCAGCACACCAGCGCCACCAGCGGCGGCGCGAACGCCGCCCACCCGGGCAGATCCAGCGGGTACGCCCGGCCCAGCACATGGCAGGCGGGCACCCAGTTGACGAAGGCGAGCGGCAGCACGAACGTCACCCCGCGCACGAAGTCCTTGCCGAAGACCGTCGGCGGGTACTGCAGCAGCGTGGTGCCGCCGTAGGTGAAGGCGTTCTGCACCTCCGCCGCGTCCTGCGCGTAGATCTGGAAGGCCGCGCCCGCCACGAACACCGCACTGAAGATCACCGTGCCGCTGACCAGCATCAACGGCACCAGCAGCACCTTCACCGGGTCCCAGTCGACCTCCACCGACCACAGCGCCCAGCCCAGCACCAGCGCACCCTGCGTGATCCGGCCCAGGCGGCGCACCGCGAAGTGGTCCGCGCCGATCTGCGCGAGCACCGGCACCGGCCGCACCAGCAGGGTGTCGAAGGAGCCGTCGCGGATCCGGGAGCCCAGCACGTCCATCGAGCCCAGCACCAGATCGGCGACGCCGAACGCGGTCGCCGACAGGCCGTACAAGAAGGCGATCTCGGGCAGCGACCAGCCGCCGAGCGAGTCGACCTGCGAGAACATCAGCAGGATCCCGACGAAGTCCATGCCGGTCATCAGCAGATTCCCGGCCATCGTGACGACGAAGGAGGTCCGGTACGTCATGCTGGAGCGGATCCACATCCCGGCGATCAGCCGGAACGCCCGCAGCCCCTCCAGCAGGGTGCCGCGCTCACCCACCCTGCACCACCACCCGCCGCGTCGCCGCCGACTGCAGCAGCCGCCCCGCCGCCAGCAGGGCCACCGCCCACACCGCCTGGAAGGCGAACGCCCCCAGCGGATCGGTCTTGCCCATCAGCACATCCGCCGGCATCTGGAGCTGCCCCGCCCACGGCAGCACCCGCACGATGTCGCCCAGCACTCCGGGGAAGGCGTTCAGCGGCAGCACGATCCCGGAGAAGAACACACCTGTGATCATCACGGCCTGCGAGACGCCCATGCCGTCCATCAGCCAGAACGCGCTCAGCGCCGCCAGATAGCGGATGCCGAAGCTGACGACCATCGCCAGCAGCAGCGCGACCGCGAACGCCGCCCAGGTGGTGACCTCGCCCGGCAGCGCCATCGGGAAGAACACCGCGCCGAACACGAACGGGACCACAC
Source organism: Streptomyces spinosisporus (assembly GCF_022698145.1). Lineage (GTDB taxonomy): Bacteria > Actinomycetota > Actinomycetes > Streptomycetales > Streptomycetaceae > Streptomyces > Streptomyces spinosisporus. Next base: position 149,050 of record NZ_JALDAX010000020.1, on the reverse strand, counting down.
CCCGGCCCAGCAGCTGGAACAGCGACCGCCCCACGTCGCTCGCCAGCCACCACAGCTGCAGGTCGGCGGGCCGGTAGAGATCGACCGCGATCTCGCCCGTACGGATACGGGCCATCAGGTCCTTCTCGAAACCGCCGCCCTGGATGGCGAGCGTCGCGTAGAGGCACTGCCCGAGCCAAACGTAGGTGACCGCCTGCGCCTGGTCGTATCCGCCCAGGTGCGGCTTCTCGTCCCACAGCGCCAGGTAGGTGTAGACGAGGATGATCCCGAAGGCGGTGTTGGTGAACACCCCCGCCGCCGTTGCCGCCCGATACGTCGCGTACCGTCTGAAACCGCCCGCTGCGACGGCCGTGTACAACCGTCCCGAGCCCACGTCAGTCAACCTCCCGGACCCCTTGACACCAAAGCGCAGGAGCCTAGTCCGCCGAGAGTGGCGCACGCCACGCATTTTCCGGGCCGGACGCGTGCCGCGATCCGGGAACGGAACGCATGGTGCGAGAGTCTTCAAGAGGGGGCGCAGAAGGCGTACGAGGGCGTACGGGAACGTATGTTCCCACACGAGGGCGTACGGCGACGTACGACGCGAAACAGGAGTCCGTACACACGATGAGCGACGAGCCGCAGCCGCAGCAGCCGGACCAGGGCTGGGCACCGAGAGAGCCGGAGGCGACCGCCGACATGGGCGAGCAGGGGGACGGCAAGCCGAAGCGGGCCAGGCGGACGGGCTGGCGCCGGCTGGTCCCGACCTGGCGCATGGTGCTCGGCACCTTCGTCATCGGCGTACTGGTCCTGGTCGGCCTGTTCTACCTCGGCTACTCGCTGGTCAAGATCCCCCCGGCCAACTCCCTCGCCATGAAGCAGGCCAACGTCTACCTGTACGCCGACGGCTCCCAGATCGCCCGCGACGGCGAGGTCAACCGCGAGAACGTCTCGCTCGCCCAGGTCTCCAAGGCCGCCCAGCACGCCGTGCTCGCCGCCGAGGACCGCGACTTCTACACCGAGTCCGCCATCGACCCCAAGGCGATGCTGCGCGCCGGCTGGAACACCGCGACCGGCAAGGGCAAGCAGTCCGGCTCGACCATCACCCAGCAGTACGTCAAGAACTACTACCTCGCGCAGGAACAGACCGTCACCCGCAAGGTCAAGGAGTTCTTCATCTCCATCAAGCTGGACCGCGAGAAGTCCAAGGACGAGATCCTCGAGGGCTATCTGAACACCAGCTACTTCGGCCGCAACGCCTACGGCATCCAGGCCGCCGCCCAGGCCTACTACGGCCAGGACGCCACCGACCTCGACGCCGCCCACGCCGCCTACCTCGCCGCACTCGTCAACGCCCCCAGCGAGTACGACGTCGTCGCCCACCCCGAGAACAAGCCCTCGGCCGTCGCCCGCTGGAACTACGTCCTGGACGGCATGGTCAAGAAGGGCTGGCTCACCGAGAGCAAGCGGGCCGGCCTGAAGTTCCCCATGCCCAGGCAGCAGACCGCCTCCACCGGCATGTCCGGGCAGCGCGGCTACATCGTCGAGGCGGTCAAGAACTACCTCACCGAGAACAAGGTCGTCACCGACGCCGAACTCGACGCCGGCGGCTACCGCATCACCACCACCCTGCAGAAGAGCAAGCAGGACGCCTTCGTGAAGGCCGTCGACGACAAGGTGATGTCCAAGCTCGACAAGAAGGACAACAAGGTCGACAACTACGTCCGCGCCGGCGGCGCCTCCGTCGACCCGAAGACCGGCAAGGTCGTCGCCATGTACGGCGGCATCGACTTCGTCAAGCAGTACACCAACGGCGCGACCCGCGAGGACTTCCAGGTCGGCTCCACCTTCAAGCCGTTCGTGTTCACCTCGGCCGTCCAGAACCACTCCGAGACCCAGGACGGCGAGACGATCACCCCCAACACCTACTACGACGGCACCAACAAACGCCCCGTACAGGGCTGGAGCGGCAGCTACGCACCCGCCAACGAGGACGACGTCTCCTACGGCGACATCTCCGTGCGCACCGCCACCGACAAGTCCGTCAACGCGGTCTACGCGCAGATGGCCGTCGACGTCGGCTCCGACAAGGTGAAGCAGACCGCGATCGACCTCGGCCTGCCCGCCGACACCCCCGAACTGACCCCGACCCCCTCCATCGCACTCGGCGTGACCAGAGCCAGCGTCCTCGACATGGCGGAGGCGTACGCCACGCTCGCCAACCACGGCGAGCGCGCCACGTACACCATGATCGACAAGATCACCAAGGACGGGCAGACCGTCGTCGACCTGCCCGAGCGCAAGACCACCCGGGCCGTCAGCCGCGAGGCCGCCGACACCACCACCTCGATCCTGCAGAGCGTCGTCGACAACGGCACCGCGACCGCGGCCCAGGCCGCGGGCCGCCCCGCCGCCGGCAAGACCGGCACCGCCGAGGAGGACATGGCCGCCCTGTTCGCCGGCTACACGCCCGACCTCGCCACCGTCGTCTCCGTGATGGGCCAGAACCCCAAGACCGCCCACCACGAGTCGCTGTACGGCGCGCTGGGCCTGGAACGCATCAACGGCGGCGGCCCGCCCGCCGAGATCTGGGCGCAGTACACCAGGGACGCACTGAAGGGGAAGCCCGTGTCGGACTTCGACCTCCAGCTGCAGTCGGGCGCCGAGCAGACCGAGCCGCCCGCCACCACAGAGCCCCCGGAGCAGCCGGGCACGGGCGGCCTGGACAACGGCGGCACGGCGACCACCGGCGGCGAGGACGACGAGGGCCAGACCCAGGGCCAGGACAACGGCGGCACGACGGACGGCGGCACCACCACCGACGGCGGGACGACGGACGGCGGCACCACGACCGACGGCGGGACGACCGACGGCGGGACCACCGGTGGCACGACGGACGGCGGCACCACCGACGGCGGGACCGACGGAGGCACCACCACCGACGGCGGAACGACGGACGGCGGCGGCGCCACGAACGGCACGGACACGGGCGGTACGACAGGGGGGCCGGGCGGCCCGCAGGGCACCCGGAGACAGTGAACCCTCAGTGTCCCGAGGTCGCCTTCAGACCCACCACGGCGACCAGCAGCAGACACACGAAGAAGATCCGGGCGGCGGTGACCGGCTCACCCAGCACCACCATGCCGAGCACCGCCGCACCGGCCGCCCCGATCCCGACCCAGACGCCGTAGGCGGTACCGATGGGATGGGACTTGGCGGCGTACGACAGCAGCACCATGCTGGCGACGATGCCGGACGCGGTGAGCAGGCTCGGGACGAGCCGAGCCCAAGTTAGCAAAGGAACGACAAAAGGGCTGGTGACGAGGGTCACCAGCCCTTGGTGCCGCTGCTACGGCAGTCGCTCTGGACGTTCCGGTCGCTCTACAGATACAGGCCCGTCGTGTCCTCGGACCCCTCGAACCGGTCGGCGGCCACGGCGTGCAGATCGCGCTCGCGCATGAGCACGTACGCCACACCCCGGACCTCGACCTCGGCCCGGTCCTCCGGGTCGAACAGCACCCGGTCGCCGGGCTCCACCGTCCGTACGTTCTGCCCCACCGCGACGACCTCGGCCCAGGCCAGCCGCCGGCCGACCGCCGCCGTCGCGGGAATCAGGATGCCCCCACCCGACCGGCGCTCGCCCTCACCCGTCTCCTGCCGCACGAGAACCCGGTCGTGCAGCATCCGGATGGGCAGCTTGTCGTGGTGGCTCGGCTCGTTTCTGTTGGCGCTCACGCCCTGAACCTACAACTCCCGCTCAGCTCCTGCGCCGCCGGGTACCGAGCGCGAGCAGACCCACGAGACCCACGGCGACGACCGCGACCGGCACGATCCGCTCCAGCCGGGGAGAGCCCTCCTCGTCGACGAACTTCGCCTTGACGTCGCTGACGACCCTGTTGACCCCGACGTAGGCCCTGCCGAGGGTGTGATCGACATTGGACGCGATCCTGGCTTTGGCATCCCCGACGATCGTCTTCGGGTGCACCCGCACCCCGATCTCGTCCAGGGTCTCGGCCAGCACTTCGCGGCGGCTCTTGATGTCCGCCTCGATCTGCGCCGGGGTTCGGGTGTCCGGCGTGTCCGACGTGTGCGCCACCGTGGGGCCTCCGAAGTCAGCTGGTACCTGATGCTGCCTGCTGCGGACAGTCTGTCAGTTCCGCCCGCGCCTGCACTGTCAGGACCCCCGGTTACGCTGGTCCGATGAGTGAGCGACTGCAGCCCGGGGACGTGGCCCCCGACTTCACCCTCCCGGACGCCGACGGCACCGAGGTCTCCCTGTCGGCCCGCAAGGGCCGCAAGGTCATCGTCTACTTCTACCCCGCCGCCCTCACCCCGGGCTGCACCAAGCAGGCCTGCGACTTCACGGACAACCTCGACGTCCTGGCCGGCGCGGGCTACGACGTCATCGGGATCTCCCCGGACAAGCCCGAGAAGCTGGCGAAGTTCCGCGAGAAGGAGTCCCTGAAGGTCACACTCCTGGCCGACCCCGAAAAAACCGTCACCGAGGCCTACGGCGCCTACGGCGAGAAGAAGAACTACGGCAAGACCTACCTGGGCGTCATCCGCTCCACGATCATCGTGGACGAGGAAGGCAAGGTCGAACGCGCCCTCTACAACGTCCGGGCAACCGGCCACGTAGCCAAGATCATCAAGGACCTGGGGATCTGAGCGCCCCTTCCGTCAGGTGCTGTTGAGCGGCCCGCACCGGGTGTCCCGGTGCGGGCCGCTTCACGGTTCGGGCGTGACTGTCGGACAAATGCTTCGTTACTCCGTACGAGCCGCGAACACGCGGCCGGAACGGGGGGTCTTGATGGGGGCCGGCGTTTACACCAGGGAGCGGCTGGAGGAGGCGGCTCGCGGGGCGCGGACGTTGTCGGAGGCATTGGGGAAGCTGGGGGTTGATCCACAGAGCTCCACGCGGCAGTACGTGTCGGGACGGATGAAGAAACTCGGGGTGGATGTGTCGCACTTCGAGCGGGAGGGGGTGAAGTGGACGCGGGAGATCCTCCAGGCGGCGGTCTCGGCGTCGACGAACATGTGCGAGGTGTTACGCCACCTCGGCCTTGAGGTGGTCGGCGGGCACCACACGCACATCAGCCGCCGTATCAGGGCCTACGGGATCGATACGTCACACTTCCAGCAGCCTGCCCATCGGGGCGACGCATGGCGCCCCCGGACACCGGAGGGCCTGCTGGTCGAGCAGCTGCCTGACCGGGCCCGACGCATCCCCAGTGATCGGCTCAAGTGGGCCATGGCCTCGACGGGCATGCCCGAGCGATGCGCGATGTGCGGCGTGGAGCCCGTGTGGCGGGGGCGTCCGCTCCCGCTCGAGGTCGACCACATCGACGGCAACTGGCGCGACAACCGGATCGAGAACCTGCGGTTCCTGTGCCCCAACTGCCACTCGACGACGGACAGTTACCGCGGCCGCGGCAAGAGGAAGGCCCGAGGTGGGGCCGTATGAGCAGCGCTGACGTCTCGCACATGCCCCGTCGCAGAGGGGCGACGTCCGACAGACCCACGGCCGACGCGTTGCGCAGGGCCGTCGAGGGGGCGACCTCGCTCGCAGACACGCTCCGTGCCCTGGGAATGGAGCCGTACAACAGCAGACTGCGCACACAGCTCCGCACTTGGATCGCCGAGGACGGGCTCGACACCTCGCACTTCCTGGGGCGGGCGCACCGCCGAGGCAAGCAAGGGACCGTCCCGCTCAAACGCGCCGCGGACATTCTCGTCCAGCACGACGGCATCCGTCGGACTCGAACTCACCTGCTTCGCAGATCACTCCTGGAGGTGGGCGAGGCGGAGGTGTGTGCGGAATGCGGAGTCGGCCCCGAGTGGCTCGGCAAGCCCATGACGCTGGAGGTCGATCACATCAGCGGGGACTGGAGCGACGACCGGCGGGAGAACCTGCGGCTGCTGTGTCCCAACTGCCACGCGATCACCAGCACCTGGTGTAGGGGAGGCAACCAGCGACGACCGCTCACCGGGTGCCAGTAAGCTGTACGCGGGGCCGTAGCCCAATTGGCAGGAGGCACCACTTTTAGGTAGTGGACAGTGCGAGTTCGAGTCTCGTCGGCCCCACTTTCGGGCGCGGCTCCCCATGGGGCGCCGCGCCCTTGTGCGTACCTCAGCCCAACAATTCCCGCACCACCGGCACCAACGCCCGGAACGCCTCCCCCCGGTGGCTGATCGCGTTCTTCTCGGACGGGGTCAGCTCCGCGCAGGTTCGGGTGTCTTGGTCGGGCTGGAGGATGGGGTCGTAGCCGAAGCCGTTCGTGCCGGACGGGGTGTGGCGGAGGGTGCCGCGGAGGCGGCCCTCGACGACGCGTTCCGTGCCGTCCGGGAGTGCGAGGGCTGCCGCGCAGGCGAAGTGGGCGCCCCGGTGTTCGTCCGCGATGTCGGCGAGCTGGGCGAGGAGGAGGTTGAGGTTGGCCTGGTCGTCGCCGTGGCGGCCGGCCCAGCGGGCGGAGAAGATGCCGGGGGCGCCGCCCAGGACGTCGACGCAGAGACCGGAGTCGTCGGCGACGGCGGGCAGCCCGGTCGCCTGCGCCAGGGCGTGCGCCTTGAGCAGGGCGTTCTCCGCGAAGGTCACGCCGGTTTCCTTGACGTCGGGAATGTCCGGGTAGGCCTCGGCGCCCACCAGCTCGTGGCTGAGTCCCGCGTCGGCGAGGATCGCCCTCAGTTCGGTGATTTTCCCGGCGTTGCGGGTGGCGAGGATCAAGCGCGTCATGGGGACGAGGTTACGAGGTTACGAGGTGCAGACCTTGGTCAGTTCCCCGGCGGCGTCCGTGACCGGGCTGATGTCCGGGGTGTTGTCGCCGTTCTTGACGGCCGTACGGACGTTTTCAACCGCCTTGTCGAGGTCGTCGACCGCCTTGTTGACGTCGGCGTTGTCCGTCTTGTCGCCGATCTTGTCGAGGTTCTTGTCGATGGAGGAGAGCGACTCGTCGAGCTGCGAGGGGTCGTTCGAGGCGTTCTCGACGGCCTGCTGGAGGTCGGTGACGCTGTCGGCGATGGTGTCGGCGGTCTGGACGCAGTCCAGGGCCTTGTCGACGGCGTCGCAGCCTGTGGTCAGGCCCGCGGTGAGTCCCACGGCGGCCAGTGCTGCGACGGTGATGGTGATGCGGCGGCCTCGGCTCACGGCCATGACTGCGGTCCCTCCTTGGTCCAGGCCCCGGTGAGGCCCCCCGTACTGGTCGGGCGCACGGTGGTGTGCCGTGCGCCCGCACTCGTAGGGACGCGAGGGCGGTCGGCCGGGTTGCCCCGGGCCGCCGCTTCTCTTGGTGCGTCCTTTACTTTTCCAGGACCGTATCAAGAGCCTTGCGCTGGAGGACAGCGAGTTCTGTGCAGCCCGAAACCGCCAGGTCGAGAAGGGAGTTGAGCTCTTCGCGCGCGAACGGCTCGGCCTCGGCGGTGCCCTGCACCTCCACGAAGCGGCCGTCGCCGGTGCAGACGACGTTCATGTCGGTCTCGGCGCGGACGTCCTCCTCGTAGCAGAGGTCGAGGAGCGGGACCTGGCCGACGATGCCGACCGAGACCGCGGAGACGGTGCCGGTGAGGGGCTGGCGGCCGGCCTTGATGAGTTTCTTGCCCTGGGCCCAGTTGATGGCGTCGGCGAGGGCGACGTAGGCGCCGGTGATGGCGGCGGTGCGGGTGCCGCCGTCGGCCTGGAGTACGTCGCAGTCGAGGACGATCGTGTTCTCGCCGAGCGCCTTGTAGTCGACGACGGCGCGCAGGGAGCGGCCGATGAGCCGGCTGATCTCGTGGGTGCGGCCGCCGATCCGGCCCTTGACGGACTCGCGGTCGCCGCGGGTGTTGGTGGCGCGGGGCAGCATGGCGTACTCGGCGGTGACCCAGCCCTCGCCGCTGCCTTTGCGCCAGCGGGGGACGCCTTCGGTGACGGAGGCCGTGCAGAGGACCTTGGTGTCGCCGAAGGAGACGAGGACGGAGCCCTCGGCGTGCTTGCTCCAGCCGCGCTCGATGGTGACCGGGCGGAGTTGGTCGGGGGTGCGACCGTCGATTCGAGACATGGCGTCGAGCCTAGTCGCAGATGCGGCAGGGGCTCCTCCCGCGGTGGGAAGGGGCCCCTGTCGGTGGTCCGGTCGGTAGGGACCGGGTGTCACATCATGTCTTCGATCTCCGCTGCGATGGGGTCGGCGTCGGTGCCGATGACGACCTGGATCGCGGTGCCCATCTTGACGACGCCGTGTGCGCCGGCGGCCTTCAGTGCGGCTTCGTCGACCTTGCCGGCGTCGACTACCTCGGTCCGCAGGCGGGTGATGCAGCCCTCGACCTCTTCGATGTTGTCGATGCCGCCGAGCCCGGCAACGATCTTCTCAGCCTTGCTGGCCATGACGTCTCCTCACGCACAGTTGGCCCAACTTCACGAGCGATGGCGCCGCGCGTACCCAATGATGGCGTCACAGCATCCCAATCGTCGTAACTGGTCTACACCACCTTGCAGGCGGTCGCCAACTCATGAGTGCCGACACCGAGATCTCCCCCGCCCGACGCCGGTGGCAATCGGCGTTCCAGGGTCTGCAGAAGATGGGCCGCAGCCTGCAGTTGCCGATCGCGGTGCTGCCCGCGGCGGGCATCCTGAACCGGCTCGGGCAGCCGGACGTCTTCGGTGCGGACGGGCTCGGCTGGGACAACGTCTCCAAGGTGATGGGGGCTGCGGGCGGCGCGCTGCTGGACGGGCAGCTGGGTCTGCCGCTGCTGTTCTGCGTGGGTGTGGCCATCGGCATGGCGAAGAAGGCGGACGGTTCGACGGCGCTGGCCGCGGTGGTGGGTTTCCTCGTCTACTACAGCGTGCTGCGCGCCTTCCCGGAGGACTGTCCGTCGGGCAGCACGGCCGTGCAGGTGGGCTGCCGGCTGGAGGACAACTCGGTCGTCGAGTTCACGTACCAGAACCCGGGTGTGTTCGGGGGCATCGTGATCGGCCTGCTTTCGGCGTTCTTCTGGCGGCGGTTCCACCGTACGAAGCTGGTGGACTGGCTCGGTTTCTTCAACGGCCGCCGGCTGGTGCCGATCATCATGGCGTTCGTGTCGATCGCGTTCGCGGCGCTGTGTCTGTGGATCTGGCCGCCGATCGGTGACGGTCTGGAGAGCTTCAGCGACTGGATGAGCGATCTGGGGGCGTGGGGTGCGGGCGTGTTCGGTCTCGCGAACCGGGCGCTGCTGGTGATCGGTCTGCACCAGTTCCTGAACGTGCCCATCTGGTTCCAGTTCGGCAGCTTCACCAAGCCGGACGGGTCGGTGGTGCACGGTGACATCAACATGTTCCTGGCGGGCGATCCGAACGCGGGCCAGTTCACCTCGGGCTTCTTCCCGATCATGATGTTCGCGCTGCCGGCGGCGGCGCTGGCGATCACGCACTGCGCGCGGCCGGACCGGCGCAAGGAGGTCGGCGGTCTGATGCTGTCGGTGGCGCTGACGTCGTTCGTCACCGGTATCACGGAGCCGATCGAGTACTCGTTCCTGTTCATCGCGCCGGTCCTGTACGCGGTGCACGCGGTGCTGACGGGTGTGTCGATGGCGGTGACGTGGGGGCTGGGCGTGCACGACGGGTTCAGCTTCTCGGCCGGGCTGATCGACTACGTCATCAACTGGAACCTGGCGACGAGGCCGTGGGCGATCATCCCGATCGGCCTGTGCTTCGCGGTGGTGTACTACGCCGTCTTCCGTTTCGCGATCACCAAGTTCGATCTGAAGACGCCGGGGCGGGAGCCGGAGGAGGAGCGCGAGGACGTGACGAAGGCCTGAGAACCCCTGCTCGCGGAGCCGTCGCACAGGCACGGCGCGTAGCGTTCCGGTTGCGAATTTGACGGGTTCCTTATACGGCCTCCATCGTGTACAACAGGTCTACACCACTGAGTGGTGTAGACCACCACCGATGGAGGAAAGAAAGATGAGCACCGCCACCGCCTCGGCGGCTCCCGCGACGAAGCGGGGATCTGGCCTGTTCAAGGGCCTGCAGAAGGTAGGACGCAGCCTTCAGTTGCCGATCGCCGTGCTGCCGGCGGCGGGCATCATGGTCCGCCTCGGTCAGGACGACATCTTCGGCAAGGACGGCCTGGGCTGGGACAAGGTCGCCGCCGTGTTCAACAACGCGGGCGGCGCCCTCACCGGGGCCCTGCCGATTCTGTTCTGCATAGGCGTGGCCATCGGCTTCGCCAAGAAGGCCGACGGCTCGACGGCCCTGGCCGCCGTGGTGGGCTTCCTCGTCTACAGCAAGGTCCTCCAGGCCTTCCCCGTCACCGAGGCGAAGATCCAGAAGGGCGCGGACATCGCCGCGACCTACAACGATCCCGGCATTCTCGGCGGCATCGTCATGGGTCTGCTCGCCGCCGTGCTGTGGCAGCGCTTCCACCGCACCAGGCTCGTGGACTGGCTGGGCTTCTTCAACGGCCGCCGCCTGGTGCCGATCATCATGGCGTTCGTCGGCATCGTGATGGGTGTCTTCTTCGGCCTCGTCTGGGAGCCCATCGGCGACGGCATCTCGAACTTCGGCGAGTGGATGACCGGCCTCGGCTCGGGCGGCGCGGCCCTGTTCGGCGGCGTGAACCGGGCGCTGATCCCGGTCGGCATGCACCAGTTCGTCAACACGGTGGCCTGGTTCCAGCTCGGCGACTTCACCGACTCCGCCGGCCAGGTCTGGCAGGGTGACATCCCGCGCTTCCTGCACGGCGACCCGTCCGCCGGTCTGTTCCAGACGGGCTTCTTCCCGATCATGATGTTCGGCCTTCCGGCCGCCGCCCTGGCCATGGCGCACACCGCACGGCCCGAGCGCCGCAAGGCGGTGCTCGGCATGATGATCTCCCTCGCCCTGACGTCGTTCGTCACCGGCGTCACCGAGCCCATCGAGTTCTCGTTCATGTTCATCGCGCCGGTCCTGTACGTGCTGCACGCCGTCCTGACCGCCGTGTCCATGGCGGTGACCTGGGGCCTGGGGGTCCACGACGGCTTCAACTTCTCGGCCGGTGCCATCGACTACGCCCTCAACTGGCATCTGGCGACGAAACCATGGCTGATCATCCCGATCGGCCTGGTCTTCGCGGTGATCTACTACGTGACGTTCCGCTTCGCGATCGTCAAGTTCAACCTCCCCACCCCGGGCCGCGAGCCCGAGGAGGAGGTCGAGGACCTCACCAAGGCGTGAGCGCCCTCCAGGCATGACGAAGGCCCCGGCACCGTTTCGGTACCGGGGCCTTCGCGTGGGGCGGGGTCAGATGTCGTACGCCATGCGCGGCGCCGCCAGCTCCACCGGCCCGGAGAAGACCTCGCGCGCGTCGCGCAGGTTGACCTGCGGATCGGTCCACGGCGGGATGTGGGTCAGCACCAGCCGCCCGGCCCCGGCCCTGGCGGCTGTCTCGCCCGCCTCGCGGCCGTTGAGGTGCAGGTCCGGGATGTTCTCCTTGCCGTGCGTGAAGGCGGCCTCGCACAGGAACAGGTCGGTGTCGCGGGCGAGTTGGTCCAGCGCGGGGCTGATCCCGGTGTCGCCGGAGTACGTCAGGGACGACCCGCCGTGCTCGACGCGGATGCCGTACGCCTCCACGGGATGGGCCACGCGTTCCGTGTGCACCGTGAACGGGCCGATCTCGAAGGTGGACGGCTTGACCGTGTGGAAGTCGAAGACCTCGCTCATGGAGGAGGCGGTGGGGGTGTCGGCGTACGCCGTGGTCAGGCGGTGTTCGGTGCCCTCGGGGCCGTAGACCGGGATGGGGTCGCAGCGGCCGCCGTCGTGGCGGTAGTAGCGCGCGACGAAGTACGCGCACATGTCGATGCAGTGGTCGGCGTGCAGATGGCTGAGGAAGATCGCGTCGAGGTCGTAGAGACCGCAGTGGCGCTGCAGCTCGCCAAGGGCACCGTTGCCCATGTCGAGAAGCAGCCGGAAGCCGTCGGCCTCTACGAGGTAGCTCGAGCAGGCCGATTCCGCGGACGGGAACGACCCCGAGCAACCGACGACGGTGAGCTTCATGAAGCAGAAACCTCCGCGGGCGGGAACTTTTTCTGGCGGGAGACGGGGGTCGTGCGGTCCGTCGAGCGTAAGGCGCAAAACGCCCGGTCGCTCCTCCGGCATGACCTGTTGTGGGCGAACTCACCTGGCACCGCTGCCATCCGGGTTACCTGGCGGTCAGCCGTTCGGTGAAGATCCGGGGGCACGCCGAGGGCACACGTGCATACGTGTGCCTCAGAGCACGCAGCTCATCCGATCCCCGCTCCCGGCGCCATCGAACTGGCGTCCGATTGGAGATCCCACACCACCACGCTCACCTTGTGCGCCAGCTCTTCAATGTCCGGGGCTGCTTGGATGATCTGCGCGGTGTCGTCGGTCACGGTCCACAGCACCACGTCGGCGCCGACTTTCTCGTCGCGCCAGGCGTAGCGGAGGGCGGCGAGCACTTCGGGGGCATCATCCTGGCGCAGGTAGCGAAAGGACCGCAGTCCCTCCCCGAGCCGCTCCGTGCAAAAGGGACTCGGGTGCGAAGGCTTGCGCGAAGCGCCGCAGCGCATCCGCAAGAAACGCGACGCCCGACCTTCCCGGGTCCAGTCCGTACGACCGCCAGGACAACGCGGCACACGTACGTGCCCAGACACTGATGTCCGGCCACTCCTCCGTGTCCCAGCGCGGCGGGAGCTCCAGCCATCGGCTCGGGTCGTACTCGATGTCGAGGCTGAACTCGTGTTCCAGTTCAACCCGGGGTTCGGTCATGTCCAGCTCCACCGAAAGGTAGTCATGAGCGCGTCGAACCACTCGACCATGGCGCTGGCGAGGTCGTCGTGCGGATTCCCAGCTCCAATCGTGGAGAAGGCGGCCACGAACCAGTGACCGGGATCGCCGGGTACGGAAACGAAATAGTCGACATTCCGGCCACCCGGGAGGGGCAGCCGCGACTTGGACACGATGATCGACGCACCGAGATTCTGCTGGTGGACGGGCGAAGGCCGAAGCGAGGATGGAGCGTACGACCTCCTGCGTAACGCCTTTGCCCAGCGGAATCTGCACCCAGTCCGCGGGGAGCAGCAGGTGATAACCGGTAGGCGGGGAGATCGGCTCAGTCACGAGTGCGGGCCTGTTCGTATGCCAGATACCGGCGACGACGGCGATACTGAAGGCGACAGCAGGCCACAGTTGCCAGTGACCCATCAGGGCGGCAGGGACGGCGTAGAGCGCGTAGAAACCGCTCACAAATACGAGTTCCCCTGACAACAGGGATACCCGCCGACGGAATTCTGCGTCCCACAGGAGCAAGAGCGCCAGCAACGGTGTGAACGCCGCCACATCCCACTCCCACGTGGGCAGCGGCAGAAGTCCCAGGGAGCCACGCAAGCGGTCGCTGACGAACAGCCGGACCAGGGCGAGCATCACGACAACGATGACCATCCACCGCAATTTCTCGCCGTGTTCGAGGACTGCGCGCTGTGCTTTGGTCGGCTGTGGACCCGTGATCCGGCTTTCCTCACGCTGCACGGCCGCAACTTGTTGAGCCTTGCGGCGACGCACAGCAGGCGAGTCCATGCGGGGACTCTGCGAACCAGCAGAACGTACGCGCCGCTGGGCCTGCTCGGCCTTCCATCCGTTGGCAGCTTCCGAACTGCCGGGTCCCTGCTGTGCGGGACGGCGCCTCACCACTGCGACGTCCCAGGAAGCGGAGCGGTCAGGTCACCCTTGGTCTGAGCGTAAGTCCCACCGATGAGCGGGTCCCATTGGTCCGAGGACTTGTCCGCGAGGTCCATGCCGGTTCCTACTCCCCAGGACGCGCGTTGGATGCCGAGTTGTCGACCAGCCTCAGCCGCGTTCTTCTGCAGCGCCTCGTTGCCGGGAAAGGCGTCTCGCGCTCGGCTGATGTCATCCATGCGCTGCTTCATCAGCTTGTCTCCCATCGCGCTGGCAGTACCTGTTGTCGTCGCCTCGGGCAGAGGAGCTTCTCGTACTTCCCTTGCCGCAGCGCGCGCCTTGTTCCCGTCCGCGAGCCTATGCAGCCGTGCTGCCTTACCACCGACAGCCGCACGACGCGTGGCGCTCGCGCGGGTGGCAGTCCTGAACGCGCCGATGTCCATGAGCACCAGGCAGATACATCTCGAGTGCGTCGGCCCTCCGGGCCTCAGTGGCCGCCGTAAGCAGGCTCCGCCTCAACTTCTCGGCCAACACCGCGACGGAGCGGGATCTGTGCCCAGTCCACGGGCAGGAGAAGACGGTCGGTGGGAGGCTGGGCGAGTGGCGAGGTCAGCCATGGTCACGGGCCTGCCTGTTCGTGTGCCAAATGCCTGCGTGCACCGCCACGCTTATCGCGACTCCGGGCCACAGTTGCCAGTAGCCACCGAGAGCGGCTCCGAGGATGGCCATGAGGAAGTAGAGACCGCTGAGGAGCTTCAAGTCGAATTCCAACGTGTCGGTCTTCTTCCTGATCTCCGGGTTCCAGTACCGGGCCAGTGCCGCCAGAGGGCTGAGTGCCGCGACGTCCAACGCCCATGTGGGCAGGGGAATTTCAAGGTTCGACACCTTACCCGGCCGCAACGCCGTCATGAACCACAGGAGCATGACGAGGGAGATGGCCAGCAGCGCGTACCGCACCGGTGCCGCCATCCGGACGAGCCTGTCGTCTTCCGGGCCAGGGGCATGTGCTTCGGAGCCGGGGGAAACTTCCACCCCACTCAAGGGCGGGCCCTGAGCGGCACGGGCGCGCTCCTGGGCCCGTCGCGCCTGACGGGTGCGAGCGCTCTGCCTCAGGCCGGTCCTCCGCCTGTGCGGCTTGTTCCTCACCATTGCGATGCGATTCCCGCTCCCGGCACTGTCATGTTCCCCCTTGCTGTCCGTGGACGTGCTGGACAACTCGTCCCCGGCCCCGTCCACCCGGATCAAGGGCCGTGCGCGCGATCCAGTATGACTGGGAGGTGTCCTTCTGGTGAGCTGCTGCCTCCGAAACGATGTCGCTCAGTTGCTGGAGCCATAGTGTCCGAGAGAACCACGCAAAAGGCCCTCGCAGCGCCCCGGCAGGCCCCAACCCACGAGGAAATCATGACCGCAGTCACCGAGTTGCTCGACAGCATCCAAGGAGAGCTTTCACGTCTCGGTCGGCCCGTGGTGGCCGATCTCGAACGACCGGGTCTTCCCGCGGACGAACTGCGTCAACTGCTCGGCGACGTACCGGAGGAGGTTTCGGACTGGTTCTCCTGGTGCAATGGAGGTCGGCGCCGGTCGGGGCAGACCGTTTGAGACGCGGCGTTCGTTCCGGGCTACATTTTCCCCTCGGCGGAAGAGGCAAGAGACGTACGGCGACTGGGAAATCCAGACTTGGACACGCTGGGCGACTGGGTACCCATCCTCCTGTCTGCTTCGTCCGACCAATATGCTGCGGTCTGGAAAGCCGGCGATTTTATCGGTGTAGCCGGAGTTCTGGAGGGCGCCGACACCGAGATCGAGTTCCTCACCATCGAGGAAATGTTGCGAGTGCAGCTCGCGGCATACACGAGCGGAGCGTATTTTCTGGCCGAAAGGGAGATTGAAATCGAGGTCGATCTCCTCGACGGCATCTATCGGCAGATCACGGGAAGAGAGCCGTTGTACTGAACGCTCACCGCGCGGGTTCGACCGGAGCCTGTGCGGCGCACATTGTGCGCCGGTACCGTCGTCCGTATGGACACGTCATGGTGGCTTGCGCTGGCTGCGGTGGTGTTGCTTGCGCTGGTTGCCACGCTTGTTGATGGCTGGGGGCGGGGGCGGCGGCCTGCGGGGCGGCGGACGCGGCCGCCGGGGCGGGCGGGGGTGCGGAAGGGTGCGCGGCCGCGGCCGGCGGAGATCTGGTGGGCGAACGTGCCCTACGAGGACGGGCCCGGCGCGAAGGACCGGCCCTGTCTGGTGCTGGTGGTGCACGGGGGGCGGGCGACCGTCGCGAAGATCACCAGCAAGTACCACGACGAGCGGTCCGGAGTGATCCCGCTGCCCCCGGGTGCGGTGGGCGACGCCCACGGGCGTGCGAGCTTCCTGGAGACGGACGAGCTGCGCGAGGTGCCGGTGCAGGACTTCCGGCGCAGGGTGGGCGTGGTGGACCCGGTCCTGTGGGACCAGGTCCGGCACCTGGCTACGTAGGCAGGCGGCTCACGCCCAGAGCTGGCCCTGCAGCGTCTCGATGGCCTCTTCCGTCGTGGCCGCCGTGTAGACGCCCGTCGACAGGTACTTCCAGCCGCCGTCGGCCACGACGAACACGATGTCGGCGGACTCCCCCGCCTTCAGCGCCTTGTTGCCGACGCCGATCGCCGCGTGCAGTGCGGCCCCGGTGGAGACGCCCGCGAAGATGCCCTCCTGCTGGAGCAGTTCACGGGTGCGGGTGACCGCGTCGGCGGAGCCGACCGAGAAGCGGGTGGTGAGGACGGAGGCGTCGTACAGCTCCGGTACGAAGCCCTCGTCGAGGTTCCTGAGGCCGTACACCAGGTCGTCGTAGCGCGGCTCGGCGGCGACGATCTTCACGTCCGGCTTGTGCTCGCGCAGATAGCGGCCGACGCCCATCAGGGTGCCGGTGGTGCCGAGGCCTGCGACGAAGTGGGTGACGGAGGGCAGGTCGGCGAGGATCTCCGGGCCGGTCGTCGCGTAGTGCGCGCCGGCGTTGTCGGGGTTGCCGTACTGGTAGAGCATCACCCAGTCCGGGTGCTCGGCGGAGAGTTCCTTCGCGACCCGTACGGCGGTGTTGGAGCCGCCCGCGGCCGGGGAGGAGATGATCTCGGCGCCCCACATGCCGAGCAGGTCCCGGCGCTCCTGCGAGGTGTTCTCGGGCATCACGCACACCATGCGGTAGCCCTTGAGCTTGGCGGCCATGGCCAGGGAGATGCCGGTGTTGCCGGAGGTCGGTTCGAGGATGGTGCAGCCGGGGGTGAGCCGGCCGTCCTTCTCGGCCTGCTCGATCATGTGCAGGGCGGGGCGGTCCTTGACCGAGCCGGTGGGGTTGCGGTCCTCCAGCTTGGCCCAGATGCGGACGTCGGCGGACGGCGAGAGCCGCGGCAGGCGCACCAGAGGGGTGTTGCCCACCGCGGCGAGCGGGGAGTCGTAGCGCATTCCGATCAGGCCATGCCGCCGGCCACGGCCGGCAGGATCGTGACGTTGTCGCCGTCGGCGACCTTGGTGTTGATGCCTTCGAGGAAGCGGACGTCCTCGTCGTTCAGGTAGACGTTGACGAAGCGGCGCAGCTCGCCGGCGTCGACGATGCGCGCCTGGATGCCCGCGTGCCGGGTCTCGAGGTCGGCGAAGAGCTCGGCGAGGGTGTCCCCGTTGCCCTCCACCGCCTTCTGGCCGTCGGTGTACGTGCGGAGGATGGTCGGGATGCGGACCTCGATGGCCATGGTTGCGGGCTCCTGTCGGGAGGTACGGGAAGGGGCGGAAAGGTGGGCGCACGACAGCACGCCGCGGCTCACGGCCGTACGGCGGCAGGGAAGATCAACAGATGGCGCTGTTCAGCCTGCACAGGTCGACGTGCAGCCGCGCCACGAGCAGGGTGCTCGGCGCCTCGATGCTCACGTCGTTCAGAACCATGGGGTCATCGTATCGATTCCCGGTCCCGGGCCCGGAGTGTGATCTCGCATACTGGACGATTTACGACCGGAATGCGGGATCAGTAGGCCTCCACGATCGTGACCTCCTCCTCCGTGACCTCGCCTTCCACGATGCGGTACGAGCGGAACTGGAAGTCGCCGAGGCCGTCGGTGTCGGCGGTGGACACCAGGACGTAGTGGGCGCCGGGCTCGTTGGCGTAGGAGATGTCGGTGCGCGAGGGGTAGGCCTCGGTCGCGGTGTGGGAGTGGTAGATGACCACCGGCTCCTCGTCGCGGTCGTCCATCTCGCGGTAGAGCTTGAGCAGGTCGCCGGAGTCGAACTCGTAGAACGTGGGCGACATGGCCGCGTTCAGCATCGGGATGAAGCGCTCGGGGCGGTCCGAGCCCGCCGGGCCCGCGACGACGCCGCACGCCTCGTCGGGGTGGTCCTTGCGCGCGTGCGCGACGATCTGGTCGACGAGCGCCTGGGTGATGGTCAGCATGTCCGAAAGGATAAGCAGAAGGGCAGGCCCGTACCGAGGCGTGGTACGGGCCCGCCCGGATGCCGGACGGAAGAGGTCGGCCGACCGGTCAGCCGACCTTCTCCAGCTGCGGCTCGCGCCGCTGCGTGACCTCGGGGTTGCGGTTCTTCAGGACCGCCCAGCCGATGCCGAGCGCGACCGCCCAGCCGGCCATGACGTAGAGGCAGACGCGGGCGTCGGCGTCGTAGGCGATCAGGCCGGTGACGAAGAGCAGGAAGGCGATGGCGATGTACGAGCAGACCGCGCCGCCCGGCGCCGGGAAGGACGAGGCGGGCAGCCGGCCCGCGACGACCGCGCGGCGGTAGAGGACGTGGCTGATCAGGATCATCAGCCAGGTCCAGATACCGGCCGCGGTGGCCACCGAGGTGACGTAGCCGAAGGCCTTCTCCGGGACGACGTAGTTCAGGACCACGCCGATGCCCATGAAGAGCACCGAGACCGTGATGCCGAACGCCGGGGTCTTGGAGCCGGACAGCCGGCTGAAGACCTTCGGGGCCTCGCCGTTGTCGGCGAGGTTGCGCAGCATGCGGCCCGTGGAGTACATGCCCGAGTTGCAGGAGGACAGGGCCGCGGTCAGGACGACGAAGTTGACGATGCCGGCGCCGGCCGGGATGCCGATCTTCGCGAAGGCCGCGACGAAGGGGCTCACGCCCGGCGCGAACTCGGTCCACTTCACCACGCACAGGATGACGGTGAGGGCGCCGACGTAGAACAGCGCGATGCGCCAGGGCAGGGTGTTGATCGCCTTGGGGAGGGTCTTCTCCGGGTTCTCGGACTCGCCGGCGGTGACGCCGACCAGCTCGACGGCGAGGTAGGCGAACATGACGCCCTGCAGGGTCATCAGGGACGAGCCGATGCCCTTGGGGAAGAAGCCGTCGAACTGCCAGAGGTTGGAGACGGCCGCGGTGTCGCCGGCGGAGCTGAAGCCGAAGGTGAGCACACCCAGGCCGATGACGATCATGCCGATCAGCGCGGTGACCTTGACCATCGAGAACCAGAACTCCAGCTCACCGAAGACCTTGACGGAGATCAGGTTGACCCCGAAGAGGACCACCAGGAAGACCAGGGCCGTGACCCATTGCGGGATCGACGGGAACCAGTAGTTGACGTAGATCGCGGCGGCCGTCAGTTCGGCCATGCCGGTGACGACCCACATCAGCCAGTACGTCCAGGCCGTGAAGTAGCCGAAGAACGGGCCGAGGAACTCGCGGGAGTACTCCGCGAAGGAGCCCGAGACCGGGCGGTACAGGAGCAGCTCGCCGAGCGCCCGCATGATGAAGAAGATGATCACGCCCGCGAGGGCGTACATGAAGATGAGGCTGGGGCCTGCCTTGGCGATGTTCGCCCCGGCTCCCAGGAAGAGGCCGACGCCGATGGCGCCGCCGATGGCGATCATCTGGACCTGGCGGCTGCCGAGTCCGCGCTCGTACCCCTCTTCGGCCCGCTGCGGGGCCTCCTCGTTCTCGACCTGAGCGGAGGTCATCTGTGATGCGCCTTTCTCCATGCCGACCCGGGCCTCTCGTCGGCCTCGGATCGGGTCTCGATCCCCCCGGATTGATGGAGCTGGGCGGGCCTTGCGGGCCCGTCCGTGCCTGGCCGGCGATCCGCCGGCTCGGTGGCGCACCCGGCCGAACATGGGTGGTGTTCGCCGGGCGGTCGTGAAGATTTATCACGGCCGCAAGAGTGATCACCGCAGCGACATGTGTCACACACCACAGGAAGAAGCGGACAAAGGGGTTCGCGTGGCCGCATTCACGGCCGCCGCGGTGACGTGATCGTTATCCGGATTTGAGCGTTCTCTGAGCGAACACAGAACCGTCACACGTCACGGCATCAGGGTGCTCACCAGCGTCTCCTGGAGGCCGCCCAGCCAGAGATACGCCATCACCATGGGCTTGCGCGGGTCCTCGTCGGGGAGCCGGTAGAGGACCTCGGTGTCGTCCTCGTCGGTGATCTCCAGCCGGGAGCCGATCGCGAGCCGCAGGTCGTTGAGGGAGTTCAGCCACTGCCGGGACTCCCCGGCCGAGAGCTTGAGGACCGCGCCGCCGTCGGCTGCGGGCGTCAGCGCGTCCAGGCAGCGGACCACCGCGAGCGCGTTCTCACGCTTGCCGGCGCGCAGGTCGTTCTCGGTGTAGCGGCGGAACTCCGCGGAGTACGCCCGCTGTTCGTCGGCCGCCTCGGGATTGGCGGGCACGCCCTCGGGGTCGCTGTAGGCGTCCGGGAAGAGCCGTCTGAGCACCGGGTCCTTGGGGGGCTCGCTCGGGCCCTCCGCGAAGAGCTCGGCCAACGGGTCGTCGGAGGCGTCCTCGCCGGGGCCGGGCCCGATGAGTTCCAACAGCTGGACGGCCAGCGACCGGATGATGGAGATCTCGACGTCGTCGAGCGCGACGGCCGCGCCGCCGTCGGGGAGCGGTTCGAAGTGTCCTGGCATCAGAAGATGTCGCTACTTCCGGTCCTGTTGGAGGGTGGCCCACAGGCCGTAGCCGTGCATGGCCTGCACGTCGCGTTCCATCTCCTCGCGGGTTCCGCTGGAGACGACCGCCCGGCCCTTGTGGTGGACGTCGAGCATGAGCTTGGTGGCCTTGTCCTTGCTGTAGCCGAAGTACGTCTGGAAGACGTACGTCACATAGCTCATGAGGTTGACCGGGTCGTTGTGAACGATCGTGACCCAGGGGACGTCGGGCTCGGGTACGGCGAAGACCTCCTCCGCCGATTCGGTCTTCTCGATCTCAAGGGGAGCGGGTGACGTCACAAGGCCCATGCTGCCACGGCCCCCACAAATCGTCACACTGACGCGAAGTGCGGTAGCATCTGTTGCCATGAACACAGCGGACCTAGGGCTGCCGGTGGACGTTCCCTCGACGGCGCTCTTCACGGACCAGTACGAGCTCACGATGCTGCAGGCCGCCCTCAAGGCCGGTACGGCTGGGCGGCGGAGCGTCTTCGAGGTCTTCACCCGGCGACTGCCCGACGGGCGGCGCTACGGCGTCGTGGCGGGCACCGGGCGGGTCCTGGACGCCGTGGAGAACTTCCGGTTCGACGCGGACGTCCTGCGGTACCTGCGCGAGCGCTCCATCGTCGACGAGGCGACGCTGGAGTGGCTCGCCGGCTACCGGTTCAGCGGTGACGTGTGGGGCTACCCCGAGGGCGAGGTGTACTTCCCGGGCTCGCCGATCATGCGGGTCGAGGGGTCCTTCGCCGAGTGCGTGCTGCTGGAGACCGTGATCCTGTCGATCCTCAACCACGACTCCGCGATCGCCGCGGCCGCCTCCCGCATGTCCTCGGCCGCGGGCTCGCGCCCGCTGATCGAGATGGGCGCCCGCCGCACCCACGAGCTGGCCGCCGTCGCCGCCGCGCGCGCCGCCTACGTCGGCGGCTTCGCCTCCACCTCCGACCTGGCGGCCGGCTTCCGCTACAACATCCCGACCGTCGGCACCTCCGCGCACGCCTTCACCCTCCTGCACGACCACGAGCGGGACGCGTTCCGGGCCCAGGTCGACTCGCTCGGCCGCGGCACGACCCTGCTGGTGGACACCTACGACGTCACCGAGGCGGTACGGCTGGCGGTCGAGACCGCCGGGCCCGAGCTGGGCGCCGTGCGCATCGACTCCGGCGACCTGCTGCTGGTCGCGCACCGGGTGCGGCAGCAGCTGGACGAGCTGGGCGCCCGCGACACGAAGATCATCGTGACCTCGGACCTGGACGAGTACGCCATCGCCTCGCTCGCGGCGGCGCCCGTGGACGCGTACGGCGTCGGTACGCAGCTGGTGACCGGGTCCGGGCACCCCACGGCCTCGATGGTCTACAAGCTGGTGGCCCGCGCCGAGTCCGACGACCCCAGGGCGCCGCTGGTGCCGGTGGCGAAGAAGTCCAGCGGCGGCAAGACCTCCATCGGCGGCCGCAAGTGGGCCGCGCGCCGGCCCGACGCCGACGGGGTCGCGGAGGCCGAGGTCGTGGGCACCGGACCCGTCCCGCCCGAGCTCGCCGACCGGCAGCTGCTGGTCGAGCTGATCAAGGGCGGCGACGTGATCGCCCGTGAGCCGCTGGACGCCGTACGGGACCGTCATGTGGCCGCGCGGGACAGTCTGCCGCTGTCGGCGACGCAGCTCTCGCGCGGGGAACCGGTGCTTCCCACGGAGTACCTGCACACGCCCACGGGTAGCTGACTGCTTGTGACCCGAGGGGGGTGGCCGGTCGTACACCCCCCGCGCCCTCTCCCGGACCGACCGCGAAGTCTCTAGGCTCGTAAGCCACTCATAGTTGAAGGACACCGCCATGCGCCGCGCCTTGATCGTCGTCGATGTGCAGAACGACTTCTGCGAGGGGGGCAGTCTCGCCGTGGCGGGAGGTGCCGATGTGGCCGCCGCCGTGACCGAGCTGATCGGACAGGCGGCCGGCTCGGGCTACCAGCATGTGGTGGCCACCCGCGACCACCACATCGCACCCGGCGGCCACTTCGCCGACAATCCGGACTTCGTGCACTCCTGGCCCGCGCACTGCGTCGCGGGCACGGAGGGCGTGGGCTTCCATCCGAACTTCTCCCCCGCCGTCGCCTCCGGGGCGATCGACGCCGTCTTCGACAAGGGGGCGTACGCCGCGGCGTACAGCGGCTTCGAGGGCGCCGACGAGAACGGCGTCAAACTGGCCGACTGGCTGCGGGCCAGGGACGTCAGCGAGGTGGACGTCGTCGGGATCGCCACGGACCACTGCGTACGCGCCACCGCCCTGGACGCCGTACGGGAAGGCTTTCGCACGCAGGTCCTGCTCGACCTGACCGCCGGGGTGGCCGCGGAGACGACCGAGCGGGCGCTGGAGGAGATGCGCGAGGCGGGCGTGGAACTGTCCGGGAAGCCCGTGGTGGCCTGAGCCCTGAGCCGGAAGCCCGTGGTGGCCTGAGCCGAGAGCCCGGAGCCGGAAGCCCGTCGTGGCCTAGAGGGAGGCCGCGCCTAGGCAGGAGCCGTGGGGCGGCGCAGCAGGGCCCTCATCGGGTGCCACAGCTCCTGCGGAAGGTCCGTGTTGACACCGTTGTCGGGGGCTGTGCGCCATATGACGCCGTCGGGGTGGTGCAGGACCGCGGTGATCTCGTCCGGGGTCGGCGGGGCCCCGTTGCCGCGCAGGTAGACGGCCCGCATGCCCAGGTTGCGCAGCCTGGTCAGGGCGCGCGCCCGGTTGTGGGCGTGGACGAGGACACGGACGCAGCCCGTGCCGTCGGCGGTGGGTCTGGGCAGGTTCAGAGCCACCACCACGCTGCCGGTCGGCAGCTTGCAGAAACCTCCTGCGGCCATGCAGGTCACACCCCCGTGCGTGTCGGCGTCGATGGGACAGTCGGCAGGACTGTCAATAAGGGAAGCACAGGACGCACCTAAACACGATCGGCGGCGACCCGCCAGGGGGTCACCGCCGATACGCTTCTGACCTGCAGAAATGCCGATTACTTCACTGCAGGGCCGACCTCGAGCCGGATCGTGGAGCCGTCCTTGGCCTCCTGAACGATCTTGATCTTGGTGTTGGTGTCAGTGATCTTGACGCCGCCGGCCGGGTTCGCCGGGTCGTAGTAGGTGTTCGTCCGGTCGTTGAAGACCGGCACCCCGGAAGAGCTCTTGATCTTCGTCGCCACGTCCGCGTTGTGCAGCGTCATGCCGTCCGTGCGGTAGCGGCTGAAGGGCGAGTCGTAGGCCTGGATGCGGTTGCGCATCAGCGTGCCGTCGGACCACTTCAGCGCCGCCGGGTGCGAGTCGACCGGCAGGATCAGACCCGTGCCCGGGTGGTCACCGGTGTTGTTGTCCAGCTGCGAGGTGTCCCACTTCCAGATCAACAGGCCGTTCTGGTACGGGTAGTGCTCCACCCAGTCCGGACGGGTCGTCGAGAAGCCGAAGTTGTACGGGCCCGTCTTCAGGGTCTTGTCGTACGACACGTACTGACGGTTCTCCGCGACGTAGTACTGCTGGTAGTCCTTGGTGAAGGACGCGCCGATGCGGGAGAAGCCGTTCGCGGTCCAAGCGGCGTCCGCTGCCTCGGCGTTGTCGGAGAAGACCGGTGCGCCGTCCGCGGTCACGGTGATCTCGTCGGCCGCGAAGCCCTTCTGCGCCACACCGCCGTCGGTCTGGTAGCGGAAGCGCAGCTGGATCTTCTGGCCGGCGTAGGCGTCCAGCGGGTACGACAGCTTCTTGTACGCGTCGATCGTGCCGGTGAGCGCGGGCTTGTCGCTGCCGTCGCGCGGGATGGCCTGGCCGTCCACCGTGCCGTCCAGAGCGGTCCAGTTGGCGCCGCCGTCGGTCGACACCTCGGCGTAGAGGTAGTCGTAGCCCGCCTCGATGTCGTACCAGCCGTCGAGCGTGAGGGCGGCCGACTTCTTGCCGGTCAGGTCGACTTCACGCGTCAGCGTGTTCTTCAGGTCGTCGCCGCTGCCGCTCCACCACTGGGTCGAGCCCTCGGCGGGAGTGACCACCTCGGTGGTGACCGCCTTGTCGGGCAGCGAGACCACCAGCGCCTGCTTGTTCTTGGTGTTGTACTCGGCGACGCCCAGCTTGTGCTTCGACTTCTTCCCGGCCTTCGCCGTGTCGTAGTTGAGCCAGCCCAGCTGCAGCTTGTCCCAGGCGTTCATGTCGCCCGGCAGGTCGCCGATGGCGTTCTTGCCGGTGCCGAGCCAGGAGCCGGAGGACATCAGGGTCCAGAAGCCGGTGGAGTTCTCGCCGCCGTTGGTGTCGTACTCGTCCGGCAGGCCGAGGTCGTGTCCGTACTCGTGGGCGTAGACGCCGAGTCCGCCGTTCTCCGGCTGCATGGTGTAGTCGCCGACCCAGATGCCGGTGTCGCCGACCTGGGTGCCGCCGAGCTTGTTGTTCTCGGGGCCGGTGGCGCCGGCGTCGGTGCCGAAGGCGTACCAGCGGTGGGCCCAGATGGCGTCGGTGCCCTGGGCGCCGCCGCCCGCGGACTCGTCCTCGCCGGCGTGCACGATCTGGAAGTGGTCGATGTAGCCGTCGGGCTCGTTGAAGTTGCCGTCGCCGTCGAAGTCGTAGCGGTCCCACTGGTCGTACTGGGCGAGGTCCGCCTTGATGTCGGCGTCGGACTTGCCGGCCGCCTTCTGGTCGGCGACCCAGGCGTTGAGGCCGTCGCGCACCAGGTTCCAGGCGGTGGAGCAGGTGGTGGAGCCGCAGGCGTTGTTGCCGTAACGGGCCTCGTTGTAGGGCACCTTGACCCAGTCGCTGACTTCGCCGTCGACCGAGTAGCGGCCCGAGGACTGCTTCTCGTAGTACTTCTTCAGCGACTCGGTGTTCTTGCCGGTGCCGAAGTACATCTCCTCGAAGTGCTGCTGGTTGTAGTCCGCCTTCCAGTCCGTGGAGTTGTCCTTGGACCGGTCGGGAGCGGCTATCTGGTTGTGCAGGGGGCCGGGGGTGCCGCCGTACTTCGGGTCTGTCTGGTCGCCGAACTCCGCGAGGATGGTGAAGATCTTGTCGGTCTTCTCCCGGCTCAGCTCGACGTACTTGCTGTCGCCCTTGCGGCTCTTGAGCTGGACGACCTGCGAACCGTGCCGGTCCTTGGCCTGAGCCCGGCCGGATATGACCTCGTTCAGGGCCTCCTGGCGCTGGGCCTCCTGGGTCTTGGAGAGGGGTCCGTCGAGGTCGTGCTCCGCCATGTTCTTGACCGCCGCCGGGTCGTGGCGCTCGACGGTGGCGGATCCCGCCGGGTCGGCGGCCTGGGCCACGGCGAACGTCGAGAACGTGGCGGTGGCCGCCGCGAGCGCGACACCGATCGCGGTCGCTCTGAACGTCCAAGGTCTATGGGTCACTTGAGTTCCTCTGGGTCAAGGTGCATGTCAAGTGACGCAATTTGACTAGAGGCTGGTAAGAAAAAACAGACCTTGACTTGGACAGAACAAGTGCACTATGCGGAAGCGGAATCCGTTTTACGAACACCCCGACCGGCGCGTTGTTTCGTCCACGTGCTGGACGCCATGACTCCGTGCGCCCCCTGTGCACCGGCACTGTTGGTTAGGTCACGCTTACTGTTCGTTCCGCTCGGGCACACACGCGATTAGAGTCGGTTGGCGGACAGCCTTGAAAACGGCGGAAAGCCAGGCCGACACCCCCGTGGACCCCCACTTCCGAGGACACGATTGCCATGCCTCGTCCGACGCCCGCCCAGCTCGTCTACGGTTCGTGCACCGTGATCTTCTCGACGCTCGCCATGCTGCTGCTGTCACAGACGAGTTCGGGCGTGGGGATCGCCGTCATCGCCGTCTCGGCACTCGCCCTCGGACTCCTGGTCGCCATGACGGTCCCGCTGCCCAGGCCCAGGGTCGTCGCGGTCGAGCAGCCGGCCCGCAACGAGGCGCTGGTACCGGCCGCGGTCGCGTCCGGGGCGTCCGAGCCGGTGCGTGAACGCGCCGCTTCCTGAGCCACGGCGAGCGCGTCCCCGCGTCAACGGGTGCTGACCACCACCGTCTTGGCGGCCTTGTCGTGCAGGCCCTGCTTGTAGGGCCGGTCGAAGTAGCTCCAGCCGCCCGAGATCGCGGTCCAGATGCAGGCGCAGCAGAACGCGAACGGGATCCACAGCACCGCCGCGCGGGCCAGCGAGGTCTGCACGGAGGGCGTGGAGCCGTTGTTGAGGTTGGCCACGCGCATGTTCAGCCACTTCTTGCCGAGCGTCTGCCCCGACGTGCTGGTCATGAAGGTGTCGTAGGCGATGTAGAGCACGGCCGCGACGACCGACTGCGCGAAGGACTTGCCGTACTCGATGTCGTCGCCGTCCACGCTGTACTCGTGCACACCCATCGGCCAGGTGAGCAGCCAGACGACGATGCCGACGAGGATCATGTCGATGATCCGGGCCAGCGTGCGCTTCCCGCTGGGGGCGAGCGGGGGCATGCCGGCGAGCGGATCGGCGGGGTAGGAGGAGCCGCCGTAGGGGTCACTGGCACCGTGCGGGCCGCCGGCGTAGGGGGGCGGCTGGCCGCCGGGAGGGGGTGGTCCGCCGGGGGGCGGCTGTGGGGGCTGCCCGCCGCCTGAAGGGGCGTCGTACGGTGAGCCCGAGCCGGGGGCGGGCGGGGGCTGTTTCCGGAACGGGTCGTCCTCCGGCGGCCTGCCGGAGCCCGGGGGCGGTTCGGTGCTCATGGCCCGAGTGGACCGCGAACCTCCCGGCCGCGCATCCGGCGAACGTCCGTCCGGATGACCGAATCAGCTGCTGCCTACGCCGTATGCGGTCATCCCGCGACGAACGTACCCGCCGCCTTGTCGTGCCAGCACTGGTGCCAGGGGCGGTCGAACAGGCACCACACGATGCCCACGACCCCCACGACGAGCAGGCCCGGCACGCTGTAGACGAGCCAGCGGCGCAGCGCACCGCCGAAGGACGGCGGCTCGTGCGCCTCGATGTCCCGCACCTGCAGCCCCAGCAGCTTCTTGCCCAGCGTGCGGCCCCACTTGGCGGTGGGCAGCGCCTCGTAGAGGACGCCGAAGACGAGCAGTACCGCGAGGACCACGCCCAGGTACACCGAGGTCGTGCCGTCCAGCAGCCATACGGTCACGGTCTCGCCGGAGAGCTTGGCCGCGTCGATCTTCTCGTCGACGTGGTCGAGCGCCTTGGTGCCGAGCGGTACGGCGGCCACGGCGGTGACGCCCGCGAGGACGACGGTGTCCAGCAGCCGGGCGGCCAGCCGCTTGCCCAGGCCCGCCGGGCGGGCGGCGGACTGACGCCGGGCGGCGGCCGTGAAGACGTCCTCGACGGGCGGCCTCCAGGGGGCCACCGGCTGCTCCTCGCCGGCGCCCGCGAGCCGGTGCACCTGCTGCGCCCAGGAGGACTGACCGCCGCCGGGGCCGGTGGTCAGGGGTGCGGGAGGGGCGGCGGGTGTCTGGGCGGCAGGTGTCTGGGCGGCGGGGGCGGACGACTGCGGAGGGACGGTCGGGGCGGCCTGGGGGCCCGAGGGTCCGGGCGCGGCGGGGGCGGGGGACTGCGCCTGCGCCGCGGAGGCCCGCTCGGCCGCCGCCTTGCCCGCGCCGAAGCCGGGCTTGCCCGTGCCGCCGGACTGCGCCCCGTCCTGCCGTCCCGTGCGCGGGGAGACCGCGCGGAAGGTCATGGTGCCCTCGTCGCCCACGGGGCCGCCGGGACCGGGGATGCCGGGAGTGGCCGCGTCCGCGGGGCGCGCGGCGGGCGCACCGGATCCGCTCTTCGCGCCCGTCGCGGCGGCGCTCCCCGCGGCTCCCCCGGGGTTCGCCGTCGGCCTGCGGAAGACGAACGTGCCGCCGGAGGCCACGTCGTCGGCGCCGCCGTCCGCGGGCGGGATCGTCGCGGTGCCGTCGGTGCGCGCGGCCCGGCCGTCGGGCTGGGCCGGCGGATCGGCGGGCACGCGCGGGTCGGCGCCCTGCGGCGCGCCCCACGACACCCGGCGGTCCTGCTCGCCGCCGAAGCCCGACTGGTGCGCGCGGTCGGCGCCCCAGGCGGAGGCGGGTTCGGGACGGCTGCCGTGCTGGGCCTCGGACGGGGACGGCCCCGGCTGGGGGTCCTCGTCGAAGAAGTGCGGTCCCGTCTCCTCGACGGGAGCCGGGTTAGAGCCGGGCGGCGGCATGAGCGACTCGCCGTCGGTCGGCGCCGGACGGCTGGTGCCCGGTACCCAGGCCGCGCCGTTCCAGTACCGGACATATCCAGGAATGGACGGATCCGGGTAATAGCCTTCGCGGGGCCTGTTGTCACCGGGGGCCGGGGTTGGGGCGCTCATGTCCGTCGTCCCGTATCTGCTCGGGGGTGAATATCGGGGCTCCACATCTATCAGACCCGCCGCTCCCCCACCGACCGTCCCGCTGGACCCGCCCCCTTTCCGGGCAACCCCGTGCACGGCCTTCACAGAGTCGGACACAAAGTCGGACACAGAGCCGGAAAAAACTTCCGGCGACTCGCGTAATGCCCGGGCGGTTTCCCCCTCTCCCTCGTACGGACCCCGCACGGGGCCCGTACACCTGCCCGAGAGAGGAACCGCACGACATGCACTACACCGTGGTGGAACGCGAGCTCGAACTCAGACTGATCCTGTCCCCGGAGCGCAGCATCCCGGTCCCGGCGCGGCTGAGCTACCGCACCGACGACCCGTACGCCGTCCACGTCACCTTCCACATCAACTCGGACAGCCCCGTGTACTGGACCTTCTCCCGCGATCTGCTGGTGGAGGGGGTGTTCCGGCCGTGCGGGCACGGGGACGTGCGGGTGTGGCCGACCAAGTCGCAGGGGCGCAGCGTCGTTCTGATGGCGCTGAGTTCACCCGACGGTGACGCCCTGCTGGAGGCGCCGGCCGCCCAGGTGTCCGCCTGGCTCGAGCGCACGCTGCGGGTGGTGCCCCCGGGGACTGAGGGCGAGCAGCTCGGGATCGACGACGCGCTCGATCAGCTGCTCGCCCGGTGACCGGACCGGCGGACGGTTCAGAACAGCTTGCCCGGGTTGAGGAGGTTCAGCGGATCGAAGACCTGCTTGATGTTCCGCTGCATCTCCAGGCCCACCGGGCCGATCTCGCGCGCCAGCCACTCCTTCTTCAGGACCCCCACGCCGTGCTCGCCGGTGATCGTGCCGCCGAGTTCGAGGCCGAGGGCCATGATCTCGTCGAAGGACTCGCGGGCGCGGCGGGACTCGTCGGGGTCGGCCGCGTCGAAGCAGACGGTCGGATGGGTGTTGCCGTCGCCCGCGTGCGCGACGACCCCGATGGTGAGCTGGTACTTCTCGGCGATCCGCTCGGTGCCTTCGAGCATGTCGCCGAGCCGGGACCGCGGCACGCACACGTCGTCGATCATCGTGGTGCCGCTGACGGCCTCCAGCGCGGTGAGCGACAACCGCCGCGCCTGGAGGAGCAGTTCGGACTCGGCGACGTCGTCGGCGGGGACCACCTGGGTGGCACCCGCCGCCTCGCACAGCGCGCCGACGGCGGCGAGGTCGGCGGCCGGGTCGGAGGTGTCGAAGGCCGCGAGGAGCAGGGCCTCGGTGGTCTCCGGCAGGCCCATCTGCGCCATGTCGTTGACCGCCTTGACCGTCGTACGGTCCATCAGCTCCAGCAGCGAGGGCACATGGCCGCCCTCCATGATCCGGCAGACCGCGTCGCAGGCGGCCGCCCCGGACGCGAACTCGGCCGCCAGCACCAGCTGCTGCGGCGGCTTGGGCCGCAGCGCCAGGACCGCCCGTACGACGATGCCGAGGGAGCCCTCGGAGCCGACGAAGAGCCGGGTCAGGTCGTAGCCCGCGACGCCCTTGGCGGTACGGCGGCCGGTGGACATCAGCCGTCCGTCGGCCAGCACCACCTCCAGGCCGAGCACGTACTCGGCCGTGACCCCGTACTTCACACAGCACAGGCCGCCCGAGGCCGTCCCGATGTTGCCGCCGATCGTGCACATCTCCCAGCTGGAGGGGTCCGGCGGGTAGTACAGACCGTGCTCGCCCACCTCGCGCGAGAGGACGGCGTTGATCACGCCCGGCTCGACCACCGCGATGCGGTCGACGGGGTTGATCTCCAGGATCCTGTCCATCTTCGTCAGCGACAGCACGATGCAGCCGTCGGTGGCGTTGGCGCCGCCGGACAGTCCGGTGCGGGCGCCCTGCGGGACGACCGGGACCCGCAGCTCCGTGGCGGTCCGCATGACGTGCTGCACCTGTTCGACCGTGCGCGGCAGCACGACCACCGCCGGGGAGCCGGCCGGGCAGAAGCTGGCCATGTCGTTGGCGTAGGAGACCGTGATGTCCGGGTCGGTCAGGACGGCCTCGGCGGGCAGACCGGCCAGCAGACGGTCGACCAGGCTGCCCATCGCTGCTGTGTCTTCGTCGCGACGCGCTTCGATACGGCTCATGATCACAGCGTCGCACCCGGGGCCATCGGTGTGAACCCCGTCTACGGCACTGGACGTATGCCGGGATGTGCTCGTCGTACTGACGCACAGTGATCGCCATGGAGGAGACGCAAGCGGAGGCGGCCGGGCGCGGACACCGGGCGGCGCGGGGGCGGCGGCTGCTGATCGCCGCCGTCGCGGGATGTGCCGTGCTGGGCGGGGCGCTCGCGCTGTGGCCGTGGCAGCGGCCGGCCGCGCACCCGCCCGCCCTGCCGGCACCGGGAGCGCAGGCGCTGTCGGCGGTCGCCGCGGGGGTGCCGGCCGCGCTGCCCGACCTGGCGGCGCTGATCGACGAGCGCGAGGCCCTGGTGCGGACGCATCCGAAGGACGCGGGGTCGTGGGCGGTGCTCGGGGCGGCCTATGTCGAGCAGGGGCGGCGCACCGCGGACGCCACGAACTACCCGCGGGCCGAGAAGGCGCTGCGCACCTCGCTGACGGTCCGGCCCAAGGGCAATGCGCAGGCGCTGGACGGCATGGCGGCGCTGTCCGCCGCCCGGCGGGACTTCCGTTCGGCGCGGACCTGGGGCGAGGCGGCGCTGAAGGCCGCGCCCAGGCGGTGGACGACGTACCCGCTGCTGATCGACGCCTACACGGGGCTCGGCGACTACAAGGCGGCCAAGCGCACGCTGGACCGGCTGCTGGAGCTGCGCTCCGGGGCGGCCGTGCAGGCGTGGGCCGCGGCCGTCTACCGCGACCGGGGCTGGCGCGAGGACGCGGCGGCCGCCCTGTCCGACGCGGCGGCCGGCGCCCTGCGGCCCGCCGAGCAGGCGGCGTATCTGGAGCGGGCCGGGCAGCTGGCGTTCGAGCGCGGGGACCTGGACGAGGCGCTGCGGCGCTTCGAGGAGGCCGTGCGGCTCGACCCCGATCAGCGTGCGGCGCAGGCCGGGCAGGGGCGGACGCTGGCCGCGCTGGGCCGCACGACGGAGGCGCTGAACGCCTACCGGGTGGCGCTCGGCAAGCGGCCGTGTCCCCGGTACGCCCTGGAACTGGGCGAGTTGTACGAGTCGCTGGGGCTCACCCAGGCGGCCCGGGTGGAGTACGACCAGCTGCGCGCGCGGGTGGCGGACGAGACGGCGGGCGGGGTGGACGGCGAGCTGGTGCTCGGCATCCTGGAGGCGGACCACGGGGACCCACGGGCGGCCGTGCGCCGGCTGCGCGCCGAGTGGCAGCGGCAGCCGGGGATCGAGGTGGCCGACGCGCTGGGGTGGGCGCTGCACCGCGCCGGGGACGACAAGGAGGCGCTGAAGTTCGCCGCGAAGGCGACGGACCACGCGCACGGCGGCGGGGTGCGCAGCGCCCTGTACGCGTACCACCGGGGCATGATCGAGCGGGAGTTGGAGCTGGCCGGGCCCGCGCGGCGGCATCTGCAGGAGGCGCTGCGGATCAACCCGTACTTCTCGCCGCCGGCCGCGCCCCTGGCCGAGCAGGCCCTCGCGGCGCTCGGCGAACCGCCCGACGAGCCGGTGCCCACGGGCTCCCCGGACGGCGACGACGAGGACAACAAGCCCTCGCGGCAGCCCCGTTGAGTCAGACCGCCGCCGTCCCGATCAGGGCGTTGCGGGTGACGAGGGCGGCGAGCTGCTCCTCGGTCAGCCCGTCCGTGCCGTCCGGGCGGCGCGGCAGCACCATGTAGCGGGTCTCCGCGCTGGAGTCCCACACCGTGATCTCGGTGCCGGCGGGCAGGTCGAGGCCGAACTCGCCGAGCACGGCGCGGGGTTCGCGGACCACGCGGGAGCGGTAGGCCTCGGACTTGTACCAGCTCGGCGAGGGGCCGAGCAGCCGCAGCGGATAGCAGGAGCAGAGGGTGCAGACGATGACGTTGTGCGTCGCTTCCGTGTTCTCGACGACCCGCAGACGCTGGTACGAGCCCTCCATGAAGCCGAGTTCACGCACGGCGGCGGTGCCGTCGGCCAGCAGCCGGGCCTTGAACTCCGGGTCGGTCCAGGCGCGCGCGACGACCCTCGCGCCGTTCGCCGGCGAGGCCCCGGACAGGGACGCGTCGATGATCTCGTCGAGCCGGGCGCCGGAGAGCACCCCCTTGTCCTCCAGCAGGGTCTCCAGCCGCCGCACCCGCTGTGCGATCGTCGCGTCCGCGTGGTCACCGCTCATCGGCCGCATCCTCTTCGTCCGCTTCCAGATAGCTTTCCCACAGGTCCAGTACGACGTGGTGGTCGCCCTCGCCCCACAGGTCCCGGGCCGCGAACCGGACCGCGTAGACCTGCTCGACGGGTGCGTCCCCGCGGCCCTGTGCGCTGACGTCGGCGAGTTCGGCGTGCCCCTCCGGTTCGACGACGACGCCCCGTTTGCCGCGGGCGTAGCGCGGCAGGCGGGTGTGGTGCGGCGGGTCGTGGCGGAAGGTGCGCACGGGCGTGCCCGGCGGGAAGCGGTCAGGCATCGAGCTCACCGGGCTCGATCACGCCCTTGCGTTCCAGCAGGGTGCACACCGCCCGGAACCAGCGCTCGTAGTACGACGCCGCCAGATACTCGGCCGGCGGCATCGACTCGATCGCGTCGCGGAACTCGTTGGTGTTGAAGATCCCCTGCGCGCGCAGGGCGTTGAAGAGCCCGACGACGCGCGCCTCCCAGTCCGCGTGGAAGGGCTCGGGATCGTCGCCGGTGTCGATGGCACCGAAGCCCTCGAAGCCGCCCACGTCGTTGATCCTCGCCATGCGGCCAGCCTACGACCGGGCCGCCGCCGCGTCGTCCTTGACGACGATGGAGAAGCGGCGGGCCCCCAGCTCCCCCGACGCGAGACCGAAGTACACCTTCGGCCGCGAGCCGCCGCGCACGGCCACGCCCTCCGGCTCACGATGGCTGAGCTGATGGCCGGCCACGGTGCGCGTCTGCTGGAGGAGCTCGCCGGTGGCGACGGAGAGGCTGGAGAGGTACGCGTTGCCGCGCCCCGCCGCCGGGTTGGTCCTCGCGTCGTAGGCGGAACCGGCGATCTGGTAGATGACGTCGCCGTGCAGGGCGTAGCCCTGGAAGGGGATCGCCGGGTCGGGGTGGGCGCCCGTCTGGGCGAGGTCCGCGACCGGGTCGTCGTAGCGGCGGGCCACGAACGCGTCGAGGTCCCAGACGCGGTAGCGGGGCCGGTTGTGCCTGTCGCGGTAGCGGACGGCGATGCGCCGGGAGGTCATGCAGACCGACGGCTGGTTGTTGACGGAGTCCGCCACCGGGTGGCGGACGGCGACCTGCGTGTGGGTGCGGACGGCGCCGTTCCTGAAGTGGAAGCGGGTGACGCCCTGCCCGAAGCCCCGCTCGGCGTCGGCCTCGGTCCAGATCCAGGTGCTGCCGTCACGGGCGTCGCGCTGGACGCCCATGCTGACGCCGTGCCCGAAGCGTCTGAGGTACATGTGGCCGAGCCGCTTGCCGCCCAGGTCCAGCTGGTTGAGGCACAGGTCGCCGGCCGCGTGGCCGTGCGCGGTGACCTGCAGGACGTAGAGATGCCCGTTCGCCTCGTCGAAGGCGAAGGACTGCAGCACCGTCGGCTCCTTGAGCGTGGCCTTCTGCCACAGCCAGCGCGCGGACGGTACGGCGAGGTCGATCGCAGTGGACATTGGTCCCCCCATGTCCTGCGGATGCCCTCGCGGCACCCACAGGACATGAGAGCGTCAACCGCCGTTCAGCGGTTGCAATTCTGCGGACTCACAGGTTGCCGCGCTTGGCCTGCTCCCGCTCGATCGCCTCGAACAGGGCCTTGAAGTTGCCCTTGCCGAAGCCCATCGAGCCGTGGCGCTCGATGATCTCGAAGAAGACGGTCGGACGGTCCTGGACCGGCTTGGTGAAGATCTGCAGCAGATAGCCGTCCTCGTCGCGGTCGGCCAGGATCTTCAGCTCGCGCAGGGTGTCCACGGGCACGCGGGTGTCGCCGACCCACTCGCCGAGGGTGTCGTAGTAGGAGTCCGGGGTGTTGAGGAACTCCACGCCCGCCGCGCGCATCGTCCGTACGGTCTGCACGATGTCGTTGGTGTTGAGCGCGATGTGCTGCACGCCCGCGCCGCCGTAGAACTCCAGGTACTCGTCGATCTGGGACTTCTTCTTGGCGACGGCGGGCTCGTTGATCGGGAACTTCACCTTGAGCGTGCCGTCGGCCACCACCTTCGACATCAGCGCGCTGTACTCGGTCGCGATGTCGTCGCCCACGAACTCCTTCATGTTCGTGAAGCCCATGACCTTGTTGTAGAAGCCGACCCACTCGTTCATCCGGCCGAGTTCGACGTTGCCGACGCAGTGGTCGACGGCCTGGAAGGTGCGGTGGGCGGGCGGCTGGACGATGGGCTCGGCGGCGACGAAGCCGGGGAGGTAGGGGCCGTCGTAGCCGGAGCGGTCGACGAGTGTGTGGCGGGTCTCGCCATAGGTGGCGATCGCGGCGAGGACGACGGTGCCGTGCTCGTCCTTCACCTCGTACGGCTCGGCCACCGAGCGGGCGCCGTGCTCGACGGCGTAGGCGTACGCGGCGCGGGCGTCCGGCACCTCGATGGCGAGGTCGACGACGCCGTCGCCGTGCTCGGCCACATGCTGGGCGAGGAAGTGGCCCCAGGTGGTGGCGGGCTTGATGACGGAGGTGAAGACGAAGCGCGCCGAGCCGTTCTCCAGGACGTAGCTCGCGGTCTCGCGGCTGCCGTTCTCCGGTCCGGAGTAGGCGACCAGCTGCATGCCGAAGGCGCTGGAGTAGTAGTGCGCCGCCTGCTTGGCGTTGCCCACGGCGAAGACGACCGCGTCCATTCCCTTGACCGGGAAGGGGTCGGCCTGCCGGGCGGTGTCGGGAGTGTGGTGTGTGGTCTGCGTCATAGCGGCAGCCTGGCCCCCATACGCAAGGTGCGCAATAGTTCGCGTATTCGCTGGGCATTCTGCTCAGTGCGAGCCGCGTATCCACCGGCTTTCTGTACAGGATGACCACTGCCCGGGGAGGCTGATGTGGCGATCGACCGGCTGGACGGGCGGATCATCGTGCTGCTGGCGCGGGAGCCGCGGATCGGGGTGCTGGAGATGTCCCGGCGCCTCGGGGTGGCGCGCGGGACGGTGCAGGCGCGGCTGGACCGGCTTCAGTCGAATGGAGTCATCCGCGGGTTCGGGCCGCAGGTGGACCCGGCCGCCCTCGGCTATCCCGTCACCGCCTTCGCCACACTGCAGATCCGACAGGGCCAAGGCCCGGACGTACGAGCCCACTTGGCGACCGTGCCGGAGGTGCTGGAGCTGCACACCACCACCGGCAGCGGGGACATGCTGTGCCGGCTGGTGGCCCGCTCCAACGCCGATCTCCAGCGGGTCATCGACCGGGTTGTCGGTTTTGATGGCATTGTCCGGGCCGCCACCGCTATCGTCATGGAAAATCCCGTTCCGCTGCGGATCATCCCGCTGGTGGAGCAGGCGGCGGAGGAACCGGAGAGGACCTAGCCGACCCTGGGGTGAGCGCGCGTGAACTTCTGGGAGTATCTGAGCAACCGCCATCAGCAGCTGCTCACCGATGCCTACCAGCACGCGAGCGCCGTGTTCCAGTGCATGGTCGCGGCGACCGTGATCGGCGTACTGATCGGGATCGTCGCCTACCGCACCGAGTGGGGCGCGAGCCTCGCCACCACGGCCACCTCCACCATCCTGACCATCCCCTCGCTCGCCATGATCGGTCTGCTGATCCCGATCGTGGGCCTGGGCGTGCCGCCCACCGTGATCGCGCTGACCCTGTACGGGCTGCTGCCGATCGTGCGCAACTCCATCGTCGGGCTGCGCGGCGTCGACCCGTCCCTGGTGGACGCGGCGACCGGCATCGGCATGTCCCGGCTGATGCGGCTGGTACGGGTCGAGCTGCCGCTGGCCTGGCCGCCGATCCTGACCGGGATCCGGGTCTCCACCCAGATGCTGATGGGCATCGCGGCCATCGCCGCCTACGCCTCCGGGCCCGGCCTCGGCAACGAGATCTTCCGCGGCATCGGCTCACTCGGCAGCAAGAACGCGCTGAACCAGGTGCTCGCGGGCACGCTGGGGATCATCATCCTCGCCCTCCTGTTCGACGCCGCGTACGTCCTGATCGGACGGCTGACCATTTCGAGGGGGATCCGTGCCTGAGTCTTCCGACGGTCACGCGGCCACCGGCGCGACCATCGAGCTGGACAATCTGACCAAGGTCTACCCGGGCAGCCCCGCCCCGGCCGTCGACAACGTCTCCATGGAGATCAAGGCCGGCGAGATCGTCATCTTCGTCGGCCCCTCCGGCTGCGGGAAGTCCACCACCCTGAAGATGATCAACCGGCTGATCGAGCCGACCGGCGGCCGTATCCGCATCGGCGGCGAGGACGTCACCGACATGGACCCGGTGAAGCTGCGCCGCAAGATCGGCTACGCCATCCAGTCGGCCGGTCTCTTCCCGCACATGACGGTCGCCCAGAACATCGCCCTCGTACCGAAGATGGTCGGCTGGCCCAAGCCACGCATCAAGGCGCGGGTCGAGGAGCTGCTCGACCTCGTCGGTCTCGACCCGGGCGAGTTCCACGGGCGCTATCCGCGCCAGCTGTCGGGCGGCCAGCAGCAGCGGGTCGGTGTGGCGCGGGCCCTGTCGGCCGATCCGCCGGTGCTGCTGATGGACGAGCCGTTCGGGGCGGTCGACCCGATCACCCGCGACCACCTCCAGGACGAGCTGATCCGGCTGCAGCACGAGCTGCACAAGACCATCGTGTTCGTCACCCACGACTTCGACGAGGCCATCAAGATCGGCGACCGGATCGCCGTACTGCGCGAACGCTCGCACATCGCCCAGTTCGACACCCCGGAGGCCATCCTCACCAACCCGGCGGACGACTTCGTCTCCGGGTTCGTGGGCGCGGGCGCCGCCCTGAAACGGCTCAACCTCACCCGCGTACGGGACGTCGAGATCACCGACTACCCGACCGTCACCCTCGACGACCCGCTCCAGGAGATCTTCAACCGGCTCCGCGGCAGCGGCACCAACGAGATCCTGCTGCTCGACAAGCGCCACCGCCCCTACAAGTGGCTCAGACGTGGCGACCTCATGCGCGCCCGCGGCTCGCTCGCGCGCGCGGGCACCCTGGTCAGCGACACGGTGACCCGGGACGCCACCCTCCGGGACGCCCTGGAGGCGGTGCTCACCGACAACGCCGGACGGGTCGCGGTCACCGGGCGGCGCGGCGAGTACGAGGGCGTCGTCGACATGGAGACCCTGATCAACTCCGTGCACGAACTGCTGGAGGCCGACCGGCTCGACGCGCTGGAGCACCAGCACGAACTGCAGGAACTGCGCAGCGCCCAGACGCACGCCGAGCAGGAGGGCGCCGAAGGGGGTACGAAGGCGTGACCACCCCCGAGCTCGACGAGCGGGAGGACCAGGAGGAGGCCGGCGCGACCCGGCCGCCCGCGCCCGAATCCCCGAAGGCCCGCATCAGCTGGCAGAAGCTGACGATCCTGCCCGCCGTGCTCGTCGCCGTCCTGCTCGCGACCTGGCTGTGGTTCCGGCAGGCCGACCTGGACTCGATCTCCGAGAACGCCCTGTCCGGCGGCCAGGTCTCCAAGGCCCTGTGGCAGCACATCCAACTGACCGTGATCTCCACCTTCTTCGTGCTGATCATCGCGATCCCGCTGGGCATCCTGCTCACCCGCAGGGCCTTCAGGAAGGCCACCCCGGTGGCGATGGCCTTCGCCAACATGGGTCAGGCGACCCCGGCGCTCGGCCTGCTCGCGCTGCTGGTGATCTGGCTCGGCACCGGCACCAGGGCCGCGCTGATCGGCATCATCATCTACGCCATCCTGCCGGTGCTGTCGAACACCATCGCCGGCCTCAGGGCGAACGACCCGACCCTGCTGGAGGCGGCCCGCGGCATCGGCATGTCGCCGCTGGGCGTGCTGGGCAGGGTCGAACTCCCGCTGGCCGTCCCGCTGATCCTCGCCGGGGTCCGCACCGCCCTCGTCCTGAACGTGGGCACCGCCACCCTGGCCACCTTCGGCGGGGGCGGCGGCCTGGGCGTACTGATCACGACCGGCATCACCAACCAGCGGATGCCGGTGCTGATGCTGGGCTCGATCCTCACGGTCGTCCTCGCGCTCCTCGTGGACTGGCTGGCCTCGCTCGCCGAACTGCTCCTGCGGCCACGGGGGCTGGAGGTGGACGTATGAGACGGGGTACGGGTCTGCTGCTGGCCGCCGTCCTGGTGGCGGCGTCCGGCTGCGGACTGCAGAGCGGCTCGCCCATGACCGACGACGTACGGCCCGGCACGGTCGGCCGGGGCGAACCCCTCGAGGGCGCCCATCTGACCGTCACCTCCAAGGAGTTCACCGAACAGCTGATCCTCGGCGCGATGATGGGCATCGCCTTCGAGGCGGCCGGCGCCGACGTCCTGGACCGCACCGGCATCCAGGGCTCGATCGGCTCACGCGAGGCGGTCAAGGCGGGGGACGCGGACGGCGGTTACGAGTACACGGGTACGGCCTGGATCACCTACCTCGGCAACAGCAAGCCGATCGTCGACCCGCACAAACAGTGGGAGGCCGTCCGGGACGCGGACCGGAAGAACGGCGTGACCTGGCTGCCGGCCTCCGAACTCGACAACACCTACGCGTTGGCCATGAACCAGGCCAACTACAAGAAGTACCGGACCAGGAACCTGTCCGAGGTGGCCGCGCTGGCCAAGAAGGACCCGGGGGCCGTGACCCTGTGCGTGGAGGGCGAGTTCGCCAACCGGGCGGACGGGCTGCCGGGCATGGAGAAGAAGTACGGGATGAACATCCCGGCGAAGAACGTCACGCAGATGGACACCGGGATCATCTACACCCAGGTGGCGAAGGGGAAGTGCACCTACGGCGAGGTGTTCACCACCGACGGACGCATCAAGTCGATGAACCTGGTGGTCATGGCGGACGACAAGCACTTCTTCCCCAACTACAACGTCGCGCCGATGATCAACACGAAGACGCTGGAGAAATGGCCGGCGATCGCGCAGGTCCTCGCCCCGATCACCAAGAAGCTCAACAACGACGTGGCACGGACGCTGAACGCGAAGGTCGACGTCGACGGGGAGGATCCGCACCAGGTGGCGCTGGACTGGATGAAGCAGGAGGGGTTCGTGAAGTCCGGCTGAGCGCCGCGAGCGTCGTCAGCAGGAGGGGACGGAGCCCTTGCCGGAGTTCAGGGCGACCAGGGCGTCCACCGCGCCGTCCAGCGTCTTGACCGGGATCAACCGCATCCCCTTGGGCAGCTCGGACTTCGCGTCGGAGCACTCGGCCTTCGGCACCAGGAACACCGTCGCCCCGTCGCGGTGCGCGGCCTGCGTCTTCAGCGCGACGCCGCCCACGGCGCCGACCGTGCCGTCGTCGTCGATGGTGCCCGTACCGGCGATGCTACGGCCGCCCGTGAGATCACCGCCGCTGCCGTTGCCGTCCAGCTTGTCGATGATGCCGAGGCTGAACAGCAGCCCGGCGCTCGGGCCGCCGACGTCGGCGAGCTTCAGCGTGACCTTGATCCTGTCGTCGCCGAGGTGCAGGTAGTCCAGCGCGGCCCGGGTCGCGGCGTCCTGCGACTCCTTCATCTGCGCGCGGTTGTGCTCCTCGATCTCCTTGGTGGAGTCGCCGCTCGGATAGACCGAGTCCCGCGGCATGACGGCCCGGTCCGTGGCGAACCAGGCACTGACCACGTCACCCAGCGACACATCCGTGTCCGGGCTCGTCGCCTCGATCGTCGTCATCCGCAGCTGCCCGCTGGTCCTGCGGGTCTTCGCACCCGTGATCGTGATCACCGCGGAGCCCTGGTTCTCCCCGAGCACATTCGCCGTCATCCCGGGCTGCGCCAACGAGAACGGCAACGGCGCGAAGACCGCCGCAGCGATCAGCGCCACAACGGGCAGAGCACAGACAGCAAGGGCCTGGGGGCGTGTGAGGCGAGAGAGCACGGGATCAATCTAACGCCCCGGGGACCCCCGACCGGGCGCCGGGGAGCGCCGGGGGGTGCCGCTTTTCAGGGGCGCGGGGAACTGCGCGACCAGCCACGACGAACCCGCACCCGCGCACCCCCCGGCGCGACACCTCTGCAGCTAGCGCAAAGCCTCCGCAACCTCCTTGGCCGCGTGCACCACGCGAGGCCCCACCCGCTCGGGCACCGCCTCCGCCAGCATCACGACACCCACACTCCCCTCGACCCCGGTCACCCCGAGCAGCGGCGCAGCCGCCCCACTGGCGCCCGCCTCCAACTCCCCATGGGTCAAGGTGTATCCGGGCTCCCCCACGGGCATCGACCGCGCAGCGAGAATCGCCCGCCCAGCGGCCCCCCGGTCCAGCGGATGCCGGAACCCGGCCCGGTAGGCCACGTGATAGTCCGTCCAGGTCGGCTCCACGACGGCCACGGCCAGCGCGTCCGACCCGTCCACGAGGGTGAGATGCGCGGTGGCGCCGATGTCCTCGGCGAGCGAGCGCAGGGCCGGCAACGCGGCCTCCCGCACCAGCGGATGCACTTGCCGCCCCAGTCGCAGCACACCGAGCCCCACTCGGGCACGGCCGCCCAAGTCCCGGCGTACAAGGGCATGTTGTTCGAGCGTGGCCAGCAACCGGTACACCACGGTCCGGTTCACGCCCAGTCGATTGGATAGCTCGGTGACGGTCAGCCCGTGGTCCGTATCGGCCAGCAGCTTGAGGACGCGCAGTCCTCGGTCGAGCGTCTGAGAGGTCTCCGCGGTCACGACGCCCACTCCTCCAAGTGGTGAGGTCGGCGACCTTTGCGCGGCGGTGCGTCACCGAGTCCCGTCAGTGACGCGCAACAGAGGCCGCCGATCGGCCGGCGGCCCGGCCTGTACCGAGCCGCGTCGCTTCACGGCTGCGCTCCGCGGCGGCGCTGCCACGGGGCGTGTGCGTAGCGGGACCCTAGCGAAGCGGGTTCGCTCAGCGGAAGTCTCCGTCCAGAATCCGGGCACCGGCTGGTACGGGCTATGTCCGTATGTCGTGATTCGTACGGGGCGCAACAACCGGCTGCACCAGGATGCTGCGCCCCCCTGACCGGGCGTGCGCCGGGTCAGCGCATGCGGGTCAGCGCATCCGGGTCACCGCATCCGGGTCACCGCATCCGGGTCACCGCATGCGGGTTGCCCACTCCTGCACCTTGGCGATGCGCTGTTTCAGCTGCCCGGCGGTGGCCTCCGCGCTCGGGGGTCCGCCGCAGGTGCGCCGCAGCTCGGTGTGGATGACTCCATGGGGCTTGCCGCTCTGATGGACGTAGGCACTGACCATGGTGTTGAGCTTCTTGCGGAGCTCCATCATCTCCTTGTGCGAGACGACCGGGCGCCGCTCGGCGGGCATCTCCAGCAGATCGGCCTCGGCGTCCGGCTTCTTGCGGCTGTGCGCGATCTGCCGCGCCTGCCGCTTCTGGAGCAGCAGCTGCACCTGGTCGGGCTCCAGCAGCCCGGGGATCCCGAGGTAGTCCTGCTCCTCCTCGCTGCCCGGGTGGGCCTGCATGCCGAACTCGGCGCCGTCGTAGAGGACCCGGTCGAAGACCGCGTCGGACTCCAGCGCCTCGAAGGAGAACTGCTCCTGCTCGCCGGTGTCCTCGTCCTGCTCCTTGTTCGCCTCCTCCATCTCCTGCTCGGACTCGGCGTACGGGTCCTCCTCGCCGTCCTTCTTCGGCTTGTCGAGGGCGTGGTCACGCTCGACCTCCATCTCGTTGGCGAAGGTGAGCAGGTCGGGGACGGTCGGCAGGAACACCGACGCGGTCTCGCCGCGCCTGCGCGACCGTACGAAACGGCCGACGGCCTGGGCGAAGAAGAGGGGGGTGGAGATGGTGGTGGCGTACACCCCCACCGCCAGCCGGGGCACGTCGACGCCCTCGGACACCATGCGCACCGCGACCATCCAGCGGTCGTTGCTGCCGCTGAAGTCGTCGATCCGCTTGGACGCCCCGGCGTCGTCGGAGAGCACCAGCGTCGCCCTGCTGCCGGTGATCTCGCGGATGAGCTTGGCGTAGGCGCGGGCGGAGTCCTGGTCGGAGGCGATGACGAGGGCGCCGGCGTCGGGGATGGCCTTGCGGACCTCGGTCAGCCGCTGGTCGGCGGCGCGCAGCACGCTGGGCATCCACTCGCCGCGCGGGTCGAGGGCGGTGCGCCAGGCCTGGCTGATCGCGTCCTTGGTCATCGGCTCGCCGAGCCGGGCGGCGATCTCGTCGCCGGCCTTGGTGCGCCAGCGCATATTGCCGCTGTAGGAGAGGAAGATGACGGGGCGCACGACCCCGTCGCTCAGGGCGCTGCCGTAGCCGTAGGTGTAGTCGGCGGCGGAGCGCCGGATCCCGTCGTTGCCCTCTTCGTAGACGACGAAGGGGATGGGGTTGGTGTCGGAGCGGAACGGTGTACCGGTGAGCGCCAGCCGCCGGGTGGCGGGCTCGAAGGCCTCCAGACAGGCCTCGCCCCAGGACTTGGAGTCACCCGCGTGATGGATCTCGTCGAGGATGACGAGGGTCTTGCGCTGCTCCACGCGGTTGCGGTGCAGCATGGGCCGCACCCCGACACCGGCGTACGTGACGGCCACGCCCTGGTAGTCCTTGCCGAGCGGCCCCGCGCTGTACTCGGGGTCCAGCTTGATCCCTATCCGCGCCGCCGCCTCCGCCCACTGCTTCTTCAGATGCTCGGTCGGCGCGACCACGGTCACCTGCTGCACGACATGGTGGTGCAGCAGCCAGGACGCGAGGGTCAGCGCGAACGTCGTCTTCCCGGCGCCGGGTGTCGCGACCGCGAGGAAGTCGCGCGGCTGCTCCTGGATGTACTTCTCCATCGCCCCCTGCTGCCAGGCACGCAGCTTGCTGGCGGTGCCCCAGGGGGCACGGCCGGGGAAGGCGGGAGAGAGATGGTGGGAGTGCGAGGCGGAGCTGGCGGCGGTAGTACTCACGGTCTCCGGGGGTGTGGGGTCGGGCGGCTACGGGGTCTTACGACTACGGGTCTTACGGCTACGTATGACAACCGGGCCACCCTACCGGCGGCACCCCACCACAAACCTCCGCACCAGGCCGGGTCGGACGGAGGTGCGACTTACCTCACACACCCGCCGACCGCGCCCGCGACACCGCCCTTCATGAACGGCGTATGGCAGTCCCGTTGCAGCCCCACCGATGACCTTGAGCACCCTTCCCACGCCCCCGTACGGTCATCTCC
The DNA here is from genome assembly GCF_022698145.1 of Streptomyces spinosisporus. GTDB lineage: Bacteria > Actinomycetota > Actinomycetes > Streptomycetales > Streptomycetaceae > Streptomyces > Streptomyces spinosisporus. Next base: position 105,019 of record NZ_JALDAX010000020.1, on the reverse strand, counting down.
ATCGAGCTCGGAGCGCCCGGCCCCTCCGACCCGACCCGGCCGTGTGCCCGAGTGGCTCAGGGACTCGCCTGCAAAGCGAGTTACGCGGGTTCGATTCCCGCCACGGCCTCTGCACGAGAGTCGCTCAGCGATAGGCCCCTTTACGGGGGCCTTTCATATCGCCCCGCCCGGCTCCTCCAGCAGCGCCCGTGTCCAGTAGTGGTGGCTCGGGGGTGTTGTCGTGGTGGTGGGGTCGACGGTGGAGAGGGTGTGGAGCAGGGTCAGGGCCAGGTGGTCGTGGGCGGTGGTCCGGTGGGTCTGGTTCAGGGATTTTTCGTGGTGGAGGAGCCAGAGGGTGAAGGCCAGGGTGGAGACGTCCGTGTTCAGGGGGTTCAGGGCGGCCTCGGGCTCGCTCCAGTTGAGGACCTCGCCCGTCTCGCCGTCGACCACCAGGCTGTTGCCCTCGACGAGATGGCCGAGGCGGATCAAGTGGGAGGCCCTGCGCGGGAGTCGGGTGGGGTCGAAGCCCTCGGGCCCCTGGTAGGCGTAGTGCTCGGCGAGGGTCGGCAGGGGGACGTCCGTGTCGAGGTGGAGGAGCGTGCCGTCCTCCGGCAGGCCCGTCTCGCCGAGGAAGCGGCGGGTCGGCTCGTGGGTCAGCGTCGAGGGGAAGTCGACGTCCTCGAAGCGCCACACCTTGCCTGGGCCGAACTCCTGGTCCAGGAGGCGGGAGGGGAGGTCCAGGGCGAGTCCGGACACCGTGCCGGGGCCCGCCACGAGGGACAGGGGGCGGATCAGGGCCGCCATCCGCCAGAACGGCGGGATCTCGCCGCCCGTGCCCTCCTCGAACACCGCCAGCAGATGACGTGACGCCTCTGCCGCCGCCTTCGGGCCGAAGCGGCCGGCGTACGAGGCGAACTGGCCGCGCAGCCCCGCCAGTTCGTCCGCCGCCGCCGCGAACCGCACCAGGGTGCGCAGCGAGGGCGCGAGCGGGCGGGTGTCCATCAGATCGGGCCGGTCGTGCAGCATGTACGTCGTCGCGACCGCGCCCGTGGTGCCGTCCAGCAGCACCGACTCCCCCGCGGTGCCCCGGGGGTCGAGCAGCGCGCCTATGACCAGCTGGTCCCGCAGCCGCGCCGTCAGACGGCCGTCGGGGTCGCCGGTGGAGTCCCCCACCGTCCGCAGCCCCTGTGCGCACAGCTCCTCGAAGGTGAACAGATGGCTCTCGCCGGGCAGTCCGGGCCCGGTCAGCCAGCTGCGCGTCGGCGCGTGCGTGACGTACGGATAGAGCTGGTCCTCGGTGAGGGTGATCGCCGTCGTGGCGGCACCGGTCGTGCTCATTGCATCCCCCGCAGGTGCGTCAGCGCATGTGCGTCATCACTCGTGCCTGGGCGCACGCGCCTCGGCGCACGCGCTTGCTCACGATCCCCGAACTGGGCACGGCCGGGCGCGCGTCATGACGCCGTACGGCCCGGGCAGGCCGTCCCCACTGCCCAGAACACTACGCCCCGCCACTGACAACGCCCCTGGATCACAGGACGCTCGACGCACCCTCGCCGTTCCCTCCCCGCGAGGACCACGCCCACCATGTCGCCGGGCGCGGGCACCTGGCGGCGCGCGTCGCACGGCCCGGTCTACGTGAAGTACACGCCACCGAGCACGACGGCCAGCGCCGCCACCATGAACACCAGGAACCAGATCAGCAACTTGCCGACGCTGGGCGGGGGTTCGTACCTCGGCTCCTCCGGCCCGCGCTCCGGCGCGCTCACCGTTCCGTCACCACCGCGGCCTGCGGCCTTATCGGCAGCCGGTTCACCGGGCGGCCCGTGGCGGCGCGCACCGCGGAGGCGATGGCCGCCGGGGAGGTGACCACCGGCACCGCGCTGACGGCCTTCGCGCCGAAGGGGGCGACCACGTCGCGTTCCTCGACGAGTTTGACGATCCGGATGTCCGGCGCGTCCAGGGCGGTCGGCAGGGCGTAGCCCGTCAGGTCCGGGTGGCGGATCAGTCCGCGCGCGGTGCGCAGGTTCTCCGTCAGGGCGATGCCCACCCCCTGGGTGACACCGGCCTCGATCCGGGCGGCCAGCTGGGCCGGGTTGAGCACCCGGCCGACGTCCTGGGCGAGCGCCAGCTCGACCACGCGGACCGAGCCCAGCTCGATGTCGACGTCCACCACCGCGCGGATCGCGCAGAAGGCCATGCCGACGAACGCGTCACCCTGGCCCGCCTCGTTCAGCGGTTCCGTGGGGTGGGGGCGGCACTGGGCCGTCGCCCACAGCTCCTTGCCGTCCATCGCCTCGGAGACGGTGGTCGACAGGACGCCGTCGTACGAGGTGATCTTGCCGTCGGTGATCTGCAGGAGCTCGGTCGACATGCCGAACTTGTGGGCCAGCGGCTGCAGCAGCTGGGTGCGGACCATCTTCGCCGCGCGCTCCACCGCGCCGCCCGACACCCAGGTGTGGCGGCCGCGGCAGCCCGCGCCGGCGGGCGGCTGGTCGGTGTCGACGGGCGCGACGTGCACCTCTTCGATGCCCAGCGTCTCCTGGACGATCTGGCGGGCGAGGGTGGAGAACCCCTGACCGGTCTCGACGGCCGCGCACAGCACGGTCGCCACCCCGTCCTGGACCTTGACGGTCGCCGTGGAGACCTCGTCGGCGCCCTCCGCGCCGAGCATGTGCACCATGCCCAGGCCGTAGCCCACGCCCCGGCGCACCGCGCCCGGTTCGCCGGCGCCCTCGGGGCCGCCGGGCAGCAGCCACTCGTCCTCGGGGGTGTCCTTGGGCAGGTCGGGCAGCGGGAAGTCCCGTACCGCCTGCAGCAGTTCGGCGACCGGCGCCGGGCAGGTCACCGTCTGGCCCGTCGGCAGGACGTCGCCGGTGGCCAGGGCGTTGCGCAGGCGCAGCTCGGCCGGGTCGATGCCGAGCTTCTTCGCCAGCTTGTCCATCTGCGCCTCGTAGGCGGCGCAGACCTGCATGGCGCCCTCTCCGCGCACATGCCCCGAGGGCGGGTTGTTGGTGCGTACGGCCCAGCCCTCGATGAAGGCGTTCGGGACGACGTACGGGCCGCAGGCGAAGCCCACGGCGGCGGCCAGGGCCTCGGAGGAGGTGTCGGCGTAGGCGCCCGCGTCGAGCAGGATCTGTGCCTCGACCTTGACCAGCCTGCCTTCGGCGTCGGCGTGGTGGCGGTAGCGCAGCAGGGTCGGGTGCCGGTGGGTGTGCCCGAGGAAGGACTCCTCGCGCGTGGCGGTGAGTTTCACCGGGCAGCCGGTCTTGAGGGCGAGCAGGCCGAGCGGGAGCTGGAAGCCCTGGTCCTCGCGGTCGGCGGTGGCGCCGGGGACGCCGGTGACGACGATCTTGACGCGCTCGGGTTCGAGGCCGTAGCAGGCGGCGGCGGTGTCGCGGTCGGTGTGCGGGTCGGTGGAGGCCAGGTACAGCTCGACGCCGCCGTCGGGGCGGGGCACGGCGAGACCGGCCTCGGCGCCGATGGGGGCCGGGTCCTGGCGGCCGATGCGGTACTGGCCCTCGACGACGATGTCACCGGCGGCGTCCGGGTCGCCGTGGCGCAGCGGGATGTGCCGGATCAGGTTGCCGTCGGGGTGCAGCGGTTCGGCCTCGAAGGCCAGCTCGGGGTCGGTGACCGGGTCGAGTACTTCGTACTCGACGATGACGGCCGCGGCGGCCATGCGCGCGGTGTCGGGGTGGTCGGCGGCGACGGCGGCGATGGGCTCGCCGTGGTGGCGTACGACCTCGGAGGCGAACACGGGCCGGTCGGCGTTGCCGCGGCCGTAGCGGGCCTCGCCCGGCACGTCCTCGTGCGTGACGACGGCCCGTACGCCGGGCATCTCGCGCGCGTGGGTGGTGTCGATGGACACGATGCGCGCGTGCGCGTGCGGGGAGCGCAGCACGGCGGCCCACAGCAGGCCCTCGGCCCACAGGTCGGCCGCGTACGGGAACGTGCCCTCGGTCTTGGCGCGGGTGTCGGCGGCCGGCAGCGAGACGCCGAGGCCGTGCGGCAGCGGCTCGGGGGCGGGTACTGGCTCCGCGGAGGTGGTCGCGGTCGCCGCTTCGTTGCTCACGCCTGGCCTCCGTCCTGGCCGTACGGCTGGTCATGCGGTCCCGGTGCCGCCGGGGAAGGGGGCGAGTCGAACGCCGAGGGGTTGACCCCGCCGGCTCCCGGCCCCGCCTGGTGAGGGATACGCGCCTCGTCACCGTCCTGTTCGGAGCCGTCGCCGGACTGTGCGTCGCGTTCGGCGACGACCTCCTGGACGGCGTCCACGACGCCCCGGTAGCCGGAGCAGCGGCACAGATTGCCGCACAGGGCCTGGCGGGTCTCCAGGCGGGTCGGCGCCGGGTTGCCCTCCAGCAGGTCGTGCACGGTCATCGCGATGCCGGGCACGCAGAAGCCGCACTGCACGGCGCCGCACCGGGCGAGCGCGCGCTGCACGTCGGACGGCTGGCCGTCGACGGCGAGCCCCTCGACGGTTCGGACCTCGCTGCCCGCGGCGGTCACGGCGGGCACCAGACAGGAGGCCACGAGCCGCCCGTCCACCTGCACGTTGCACGCGCCGCACTCGCCCTGCGAGCAGCCGTCCTTGGCGCCCGCGAGGCCGAGGCGCTCGCGCAGCACGTAGAGCAGCGACTCGCCGATCCAGGCGTCCGAGACGGGGCGCTCCACGCCGTTGACGCGCAGCACGTAGGAGGCGAGGGGGTGTTCCTCGCCGGGGAACGACGAGGGCTCGGCCGCGTCGTCCGGGGCGCCCGCGGGCTCCGGGGAGGCCGAAGTCCCGGCGGATTCGGGCGTGTTGGGGGCGGCGGGCGCGGGCGCGGCGTCGGCCGCGGGCTCCGCGAGTGGCTCCACAGGCCCCTCAGGCGCCTCCGCGGCCCCCTGAGCACCCTCGGCGCCCTCGGCCGCTGCCGCGGCCTCACCGGCCCCGTGGACGCGCTGTGAGGCGGCTTCGGCGCGCTCGGCGGGTGTCTCGCCATAGGGGTCGGCGGCGCGCTCGGCGTAGGCGTCGGTGCCCGGCGGGCGGGCGGCGTCCTGCGCGGCCTGCGCGGCTTCGGCGGTGGACGCCTGCGCGTCCTCCCGCGCGCGTGCGGCCGGGTCCGGTTCCGCGGGTGCGGGGTGCTCCGGTGTGTGCTGGTCGGGGTGGGCGCCGGGGTGTGCCGGGGGCTGCTGGTACGCGTGGCCCGCACCGGCCGGCGGCTCGGCGTGTTCGCGCTGCTGCCCGGCCTCGTCGCCGGGTGCCGTCGGCTCCCCGGTCTGCGGCTGTCCCCAGGGCTGTCCCGCCCCCTCTGTCGCCCAGGGGGCGGCGGCGCCGCCCGGGAGCGTGGCGGGCGGGGTCCCGCCCCACTGCTGCACCAGGGACGACGTGGTGAACTCGCCCGATTCGTCCGGAAGGTCGCCTCCGGCCACGGGGATCGACCACTGCCCGGTCACGTCATGACCGGGAGCGGCCCCCTCGGGGCCGGAGGTCTCCTCGTAGGTCCACTGCTGGGTGGCCGCGGGGTTGTACGTGAACCGGTCGTCCGCCCCGTCCTGCGGCACGGCGTTCGGGTCGGGCCACCGGGCGCCGTCGGCGGGCGCCCCCCAGGTACCGCCGGCCGCCGGGTCACCGCCCTGGGCCGGGTCCTGGTCGGCAGCTATCGGCGGCGGCACATAGCCGTGACCGGGCGCGGCGAGCGGGTCGGAGGCGGCCAGCAGGGCCTCGATGCCGCCCTCCGGGAGCTTCACGAAGGCGGTCGCGCCGTCGTCGTAGTCGCCCTGGGGCAGCGGGTCCCAGCGGCCGCCGCTGCGGGGCGTGCCCTCTCCGTGCTGGTCGTCGGTCACGACAGCGCCCTCCCCAGTGCTCGTCGGGCCAGCGCGGCGACGGTGCGCCGCAGGTGCAGTACGGCGGGCGGAAGCGGCTGGACGGTGCCGTCCGCCTCGGGGACCGGGTCGGGGATGCAGGCCGCGGCCACGTACTCCCCGAAGGCGGCCAGCGCCTCCGGGACGATCGTGCGGCCGTTGTCCCAGTCGATGAGCCGGGCGACCCACTGCTCGGCGTCCAGCGGCCTGAGCGGCATCGGCGCTATGGCACCGACGGCGCACCGCACTCCGCGCCGGGCGGGGTCGAGCACGAGGGCGACGGACGCGACCGCGCGGCCGGGGCCGGTCCGACCGGTCGCCTTCAGGAAGACCTGCGGCGCGTGCAGCAGCGGCACGCGCACGAAGCCGATGAGCTCGCCGCCGCGGAGCATGTCCACGCCGGCCAGCAGATGCGACACCGGGAGCTCCCGGCGGGCTCCGCCCGGGCCCGCGATGATCAGCGTCGCCTCCAGGGCGGCCAGCACCGGCAGGGCGTCCCCGGTGGGGGCAGCCGAGGCGATGTTGCCGCCCAGGGTGCCCGCGTTGCGGATCTGTGGCGGGCCCGCCGCGCGCGCGGCGGCGGCGAGCGCCGGGATCAGCGCGGCGAAGTCGGGGCGGCCCATGCGCGCGTGCGTGAGCCCGGCGCCGAGCAGGGCGTGTCCGTCCAGGTACTGCCAGCCGCGGATCTCACTGATCTTGCCGAGGCCCACCAGTGCGGAGGGCCTGAGCTGCCCGGAGTTGACGGCGGCCATGAGGTCGGTGCCGCCGGCCACCGGCACGGCGGTGGGCACGGCGGTGAGCGCCGCCACGGCCTCGTCCAGCGTCGTGGGCAGCGTGACGGCCTGCGCCGCCTGCGGTGCGTGCGTGGTCAAACCGGCTGCCCCTTCCCGCTGCCCCACCTGGTCCCACCTGTGTTGCCGTACGGTACGTGCTGACAGGGCGGACGTGGCAACTCTGGCACATCTTCGCAGGGCTCGAAGACAGGGGTCCGCTAGGAGGCATTCGCCCGCCTCACCAGGGAGATGGTCCGTTTTCGCACAGCATCACCGATGAGCTCCGATTGGCACTCTTCGGTGATGCTTACGACATTTTTGCCGCGCCTGTTCGGTGGCTGCGCTGTCTGTTCGGGGCTGTCTGTTCAGGGCCGTCTGTTCGGAGCTGTCTGCTCGTGGCTATCTGTTCGGCGGCGCGCCCTCGATGGGCCGCCCGAGCACTCCGGGGCGCTGCTGCCAGGGCAGGGGCCCGGTCGGTGGCCGGTATCCCACCCCCAGGGCGTCAAGTCGCCGGTAGTGGACGGCCATCCGCCGCTCGAAGGCGGCGAAGTCCCGCTCCCCGGGGGCGGGCAGGGAGCTCCAGGCCACCTCGGCGAAGGCAGAAAGCCGCGGGTAGGACTGGTAGTCGACGCGTTCCTGGCTCTCCATCACCTCGGTCCACACATTGGCCTGGGTGCCCAGCACATGCCGGGCCTCGGCCTCGGTGAGCCGCTGCGGCACCGGCTCGAAGCGGTAGACGTCCTCCAGGGTGCGTACGTAGCCGATCGGCACCGGCTCGTCCTCGCCCGCCGCCTGCCGGTGGTCCAAGTACACGTACTGCTCGGGGCACATGACGACGTCGTGGCCCGCCTGGGCGGCGGCGACGCCGCCCGCGTACCCGCGCCACGAGGCCACGGCGGCGTTCTCGGCGAGTCCGCCCTCCAGGATCTCGTCCCAGCCGATGAGCCTGCGCCCGCGCGCGGTCAGCCATGTGTCGAAGTGTGCGATGAACCACGCCTGCAACTCGTCCTCGTCCGCGAGCCCGAGTTCCCTGATACGGGCCTGCGCGGCCGGCGACTGCCGCCACTGGTCCTTGCGGCATTCGTCACCGCCGACATGAACGAAGGCCGAGAACTCGCCCGCGTGTGCCGGGAACAGCTCCAGCACTTCCTCGAAGACCCCCTCGTAGAAGCGCAGGGTGTTGTCAGTGGGGGCGAGTACGTTGGCGGAGATCCCCCAGGTGTCGAGGACGGAGAGGGCGGTGGTGTCGATGACATCGGTGTTGCCGAGTTCGGGGTACGCGGCGATGGCGGCCTGCGAGTGTCCCGGTACGTCGATTTCGGGGACGACGGAGATATGCCGCTCGGCGGCGTAGGCGACGATCTCGCGGATGTCGTCCTGGGTGTAGAAGCCTCCGTGCGGCTTCTCGTCCCACAGCGGTGAGGCCCGGTGACCGAATTTCGTGCGTGCCCGCCATGAAGCGGTCTCGGTGAGCTTCGGGTATCGCTTGATCTCGACGCGCCAGCCCTGGTCGTCGGTCAAGTGGAAGTGGAAGACATTGAGTTTGTGCGCGGCCATCAGGTCGAGCTGGCGCAGCACGCCTTCCTTGGGCATGAAGTGCCGTGCGACGTCGAGCATGAGACCGCGCCAGCGAAAGCGCGGGGCGTCCTCGATAGTGACGTGCGGCACGGCCCAGGCGCGGTCGCGGTCGAGCGGCGCCCTGCGGTGGGCGTCGGGGCCGAGCAGCTGACGCAGTGTCTGGGCGCCCCAGAAGACACCCGCCTCGCTGCCGCCCTCGATGAGGACGCCGGTCGAGTCGCTGACGAGGCGGTACTCCTCGGGCCCGAGCCGGGGGTCGAGCTGGAGGCCGATGCCGCCCTCGGCGTCGTCGAGTTCGCGCCCCTCGCGCAGGGGCAGGCCGGTGGCCTGCCGCAGGACGGTGCGCAGCCAGTGGCCCGCGCCCTCCGTCTCGGGGGATGCGTAGATCCGGGAGCGCGCCGTCAGCCGTACCTCACCGGAACCGGCGACGACGCTGCGGGGCGCTGGAATCAGTTCGGTCACATCAGTCCTTTACCGCTCCGCCCAGCCCGGAGACCAGACGTCGCTGTACGAGTACGAAGAACACCAGCACCGGAATCGTCATCACCGTGGAGGCGGCCATGACTCCTCCCCAGTCCGGGTCGTCCGGCTTGTAGAAGACCAGCAACGCCATCGGCAGGGTCGACTGCGAAGTGTCGCTGATGATGAAGGACTTGGCGTACAGGAAGTCGTTCCAGGCCGAGATGAAGGAGAACACGCTCGTGGCCACAAGACCCGGCAGGACAAGGGGGAAAAGGATCTGCCAGAGGAATCGCGCGCGGCTCGCCCCGTCGATGTAGGCGGCCTCCTCCAAGGCCTCGGGAACCGCCTTCACAAACCCCCGCAGCATCCAGATCGCGAACGGCAGCGAGAAGGCGATGTGCGGCAGGATCAGCGAGCCCAGCGTGTTCAGCAGACCGAAGTCCCGCATCTGGAAGAACAAGGGGATGGTGAGTGCCTCGACGGGCACCATCTGGGCCACCAGAAACATGATCAGCAGGGTGGTCCGGAAGCGGAACCGGAATCGCGTCACCGCGGTCGCCGCGAGAAACGCGATCAGTGCCGAGATGAGGACCACACTGCCCGCGACCACAAGGCTGTTGACGAAATACCGACCAAAATCCTGCTGCCCGAACACGCGCCGGAAGGAATCCAGCGAAGGGGCCGAGGTCCACGGCCGCGGCTCGGTCGACTCGATCTCCCCGGCCGGTTTGAAGGCGCTCAGCACCATCCAGTAGAGGGGAAAGGCGACGACGATCGCGATCAGCAGCGCCGAGGCCTCCGCCGCCAGCCGCCACGGACGCCGCACACGTACGCCGGAAAGATTCACAGCTCCTCCCCCTGCCGGCGCAGCAGCCGCAGATACACCAGCGTCACGGCGAGCAGGATCAGCAGCATCACGATGCCGATCGCCGAACCGAGGCTGTACTGCGACGACGCGAACGCCTGCTGATAGGCGTAGACGTTCAGGACCAGGTTCTGGCCCGCGATGCCGCCGCCGTTCGTCATGACGTAGATCTGCGTGAAGACCTTGAAGTCCCAGATGACCGACTGGATGGTGACGACGGTCAGGATCGGCCGGAGCATCGGGGCGAGGACCGAGCGCCAGATGCGCCACTGCGAGGCACCGTCCAGCGCGGCGGCCTCCAGCACCTCGGCCGGGACGGCGCGGATCCCGGCGTAGACGGTGACCATCACGAACGGGAAGGAGCACCACACCACTTCGAGCAGGACGAGGAAGAAGGCGCTGATGCGCCCGTACGTCCACGAGTGGTCGCCGAGCCCGACGATCCGGTTGACCGGCCCGAAGTCGGGGTCGAAGAGGAACAGCCAGACCGTCGACCCGGTCACCGCCGGTGTCGCCCACGCCCCCAGCGCGGCCAGCATCAGCGCGAGCCGGGGCAGCGCGCGCACGCGCGTGAGCAGCACCGCGAGCGCACACCCGACGGCGAGCGTCGATGCGACACACGCCGCCGCGAACAGCACGGTCGCCAGCAGCACCCGCCAGAACTCACCGTCGGAGAACAGCTCCGAGTAGTTCCCGAACCCCTCGAAGGTGGCCGGCTCACCCCCACTGACCTGAGCCTGCGTGTAGTGGAAGAACGAGATCAGCCCGAGCTGATAAATGGGGTAGAGCAACAGCCCACCGAGGACCACGAGAGCGGGGGCGAGGTAGATCCAAGGGACGGCGGAACTCCCCAAGGGGCGCGGGGAACTGCGCGACAAGCCACGACGAACCGGCACCCGCGAACGAACAGCACCCCCCGACCCGGCAGGCGCCGTCATCCGGCGGAGCCAAACGCATCGTCCATCTTCGTCGCCGCCTCCCCCGCGGCAGCGCTCACACTCTTCTTCCCGCTGATGATCTCCTGCAGCATCGTCGGCAGCACCAGTTGCGAGTCGATCTGGGACCACCCGGGCGAGGCCGGCACGAACTTGGTCCCGGCGGCGAGGGTCTGCGCGAAGGGCTTCACATACGGGTGCTCGGCGGCCACCTGCGAGCGCACGTCCGCGAACGTCGGCAGGAAACCCATCGCCTTGAACATCTCGCCCTGTGTCTTCTTCGAGGTGAGCTGTTCCATCAGGTCGACGGCGAGCGTGCGGTGCGAGGTGCTCTTGAGCACACCGATGTTGTTGCCGCCCGCGAAGGCGGGCGCGATCGAGCCGGACTTCACGCCCGGCAGCGGTACGACGGCGTACTTGCCCTTCACCTTCCCGGCCTCGACGGCGGTGTGGCTGAAGTCGCCGCCGATCGCCATCCCCGCCTTGCCGGCCGCGAACGCGGTGATGGTGTCGTTGCCGCCCATGCCCGCGCACTTGGCGGCGGGACAGTTGTCGTCACCGAAGAGGGACGTGTACGCCTTGATGCCCTTCTGGGCGGCCGCGCTGTCGATGGCGGAGGCGTACGAGTCGCCCTTGCCAGTGGCCAGTTCGCCGCCGTTGGCCCACACGAAGGGCATCGCGCCGTAGGTGTAGGCGCCGCCGACCACGATGCCGTACAGATCGCTCCTGGCGGTGTGGATCTTGCGTGCGGTGGACGCCAACTCGTCCATGGTCTTGGGGGGTTGGAGCCCCAGCTCCTTGAAGACGTCCGTGCGGTAGTACAGGGCGCGCACGCCCACGTAGTACGGGGAGCCGTACACCTTGCCGCCGACGGTGACCGACGTCTTCGCGGTGGGGTCGGTGTCCTTGGACTCGCTCCAGGCGCCGAACTCCTTGGTGACGTCGAGGAGTCCGCCGTCCTTCACATAACCGGCCGTGTCGGTGTTGCCGAACTCCATCACGTCGGGCGCGGACTTCGGGTCGTTGAAGGCGGCCTTGACGCGCTGGGCCCTGGTCTCGACGGGGATGTACTCGACGTGGACCTTGGCGCCCTCGTGCTCCTTCTCGAAGGCGGCCACCACGGAGTCGACGGCCTTCTCCTTCGGCTTGTTGCCGACCTCCTGGAAGAGCCAGACCCGCAGGGTGCCGCTCTTGTCGTCCTTGTCCGAGGAGGAGTTGGAGGAGGTCTGGGGGGCGCAGGCCGCGGTGACGGCCAGGGCCGTGAGCAGGACGGCGAGACGCGGGGACGGCTTCATCGAGTGACCCTCCGAGCAGGCGTTGCAACATATGCAATGACAGTTTCGCTCTGCACAACACCACGGAGGCTAGGGACCACATGAACATGACCACAAGAGGTCTCAACCACTTCGTGACCGGCCGACGCATCCCCTGCAACGGCGGGCAGCACAAAGGCCCCCGAAGCGCGTCAAAACGCACCCCGAGGGCCTCACGGCTCTCAGGCGGGAGCGGGCCGTCCTACTTGTCGCCGCCCTGGTCGTCGCCGCCGGCACCCATGGACTCGTAGATCTCCTTGCACATGGGACACACGGGGTACTTCTTCGGATCGCGGCCCGGCACCCACACCTTGCCGCACAGCGCCACGACGGGCGTGCCGTCGAGGGCGCTCGCCATGATCTTGTCCTTCTGGACGTAGTGGGCGAAGCGCTCGTGGTCGCCGTCGCCGTGCGACACCTGCGGCGTCGGCTCTACGAGGGTCCCCGTACCAGTCCCGCGCTCGGGCTCAAGAGTGCTCATAAAGGCCAAGGGTACTGAAGGTCACACGGATCAGTTGAGCGACGGGTCGTCCGGATACGTGGCCACCATCGCGAGCTCGTTGCGCTGACGGCGCAGGACCTCGCGCCAGAGTCTTTCCGGCGACGGGGACGAGACATCGCCGGGCTCCGACTCGACGACGTACCACGCGCCCTCGACCAGCTCGTCCTCCAGCTGGCCGGGGCCCCAGCCGGCGTATCCGGCGAAGATCCTGAGCGAGCCGAGGGCCGAGGCGAGCAGCTCGGGCGGTGCCTCCAGGTCGACCAGACCGATCGCGCCGTGCACTCTGCGCCAGCCCAGCGGCGCGCCGTCCGGGGCCGTGCCGCCGGGGATGACGGCGACCCCGAGCGCCGAGTCGAGGGAGACCGGACCGCCCTGGAAGACGACACCCGGCTCACCGGCGAGGTCCGCCCAGCCCTCGAGGATGTCGCCGACGTCCACCGGGGTCGGACGATTGAGGACCACACCGAGCGAGCCCTCCTCGTCGTGGTCGAGAAGGAGCACCACCGCACGGTCGAAGTTCGGGTCCGCCAGGGCGGGCGTTGCCACGAGCAACCGCCCTGTGAGCGAGGACACCTCGGTCATGGCAGACATGATCCCGCATCTTGCCCCGGCGCGGGGAGGCAATGCGGGTAAGAAGGGTGATTGCAGCTCAGGGCAGAAAGAAGCATGCCCGGCGCACAATAGGAACGGTGACCCCATGTGCCCGGCCAGGAGCGGTTCGTGTTGTGACGAAGCTATGACGTAGCTGGGTGGCACTTGGGCTTACAGAAGGGGGGTGGGCGGCGATTACCCTTTCCCTTCTGGCCCCTGCCCCACTCATCGGAACGCGAGATACATGACCGTCAACGACGATGTCCTGCTTGTCCACGGCGGAACTCCGCTGGAGGGCGAGATCCGTGTCCGCGGTGCGAAGAACCTCGTACCGAAGGCAATGGTCGCCGCCCTGCTGGGCAGTGAACCGAGTCGACTGCGCAACGTTCCGGACATTCGTGACGTCCGAGTCGTACGTGGCCTGCTGCAGTTGCACGGAGTGACGGTCCGTCCGGGTGAGGAGCCGGGCGAGCTGGTGATGGACCCGTCCCACGTGGAGAGCGCGAACGTCGCTGACATCGATGCCCACGCGGGTTCGTCGCGCATCCCGATCCTCTTCTGCGGACCGCTGCTGCACCGTCTCGGCCACGCCTTCATCCCGGGCCTCGGCGGCTGCGACATCGGCGGCCGGCCCATCGACTTCCACTTCGAGGTGCTGCGGCAGTTCGGCGCGCGGATCGAGAAGCGGGCGGACGGGCAGTACCTGGAGGCGCCGCAGCGGCTGCGCGGCACGAAGATCCGGCTGCCGTACCCGTCCGTCGGCGCGACCGAGCAGGTGCTGCTCACGGCGGTCCTCGCGGAAGGGGTCACCGAACTCTCGAACGCGGCCGTGGAGCCGGAGATCGAGGACCTGATCTGCGTCCTGCAGAAGATGGGCGCCATCATCGCGATGGACACCGACCGCACGATCCGCATCACGGGTGTGGACCGGCTCGGCGGCTACAACCACCGCGCGCTGCCGGACCGCCTGGAGGCCGCCTCCTGGGCGTCCGCCGCGCTCGCGACCGAGGGCAACATCTACGTCCGCGGCGCCCAGCAGCGCTCGATGATGACGTTCCTCAACACCTACCGGAAGGTGGGGGGCGCCTTCGAGATCGACGACCAGGGCATCCGGTTCTGGCACCCCGGTGGGCAGTTGAAGTCCATCGCGCTGGAGACGGATGTGCACCCGGGATTCCAGACGGACTGGCAGCAGCCGCTGGTGGTCGCTCTCACGCAGGCGACGGGGCTGTCCATCGTCCACGAGACGGTCTACGAGTCCCGCCTCGGCTTCACCTCCGCGCTCAACCAGATGGGTGCTCACATCCAGCTGTACCGCGAGTGCCTGGGCGGCTCCGACTGCCGCTTCGGCCAGCGCAACTTCCTGCACTCCGCGGTCGTCTCCGGCCCCACGAAACTCCAGGGCGCCGACCTCGTCATCCCCGACCTCCGCGGCGGCTTCTCCTACCTCATCGCGGCCCTCGCAGCCCAGGGCACCTCCCGCGTCCACGGCATCGACCTCATCAACCGCGGCTACGAGAACTTCATGGAGAAGCTCGTGGAGCTCGGCGCCAAGGTGGAACTGCCGGGCAAGGCCCTCGGATAGAGCCCTCGCAGAGTCGTACGAACGCCGGTGGGGCGGTAACCCGAGCTCGGGTTACCGCCCCACCGGCGTTGTGCGGAAGGCGCCCCTGAAGGGGCGCGGGGAACTGCGCGACCAGCCACGGACGCACCGTCAGCCGGAGTACGGCCCGCAGTCGCCCGGCGCTCGAAGCGGAGCGCCTACTTGCCCTTGGCGGCTTCCTTGAGCTTGCTGCCCGCGGAGACCTTCACGCTGTAGCCGGCCGGGATCTGGATCGGGTCGCCGGTCTGCGGGTTGCGCGCGGTGCGAGCGGCACGGTGGGTGCGCTCGAAGGTCAGGAAGCCGGGGATGGTGACCTTCTCGTCCCCCTTGGCGACGATCTCGCCGACCGTCTCGGCGAACGCGGCCAGAACGGCGTCGGCGTCCTTGCGGGTCACCTCGGCGCGGTCGGCCAGCGCGGCCACCAGCTCACTGCGGTTCATGTTGTTACTCCCGTGTTCTTCTTGCCGTTGAGGCGTGCCACGCGGCGGAGCCGCATGTTGGGCACGGTGAAGCCGATGCTGCCAGGGTCCTCGGTGAGGCCCGGGCCCCGGGTCCGACGTCAGACCCTCGCGCCCAGAGACGCATCCTGCCCCCACCTGCGGCGCGAAAGCCAATCCGGCACCCGCAGGAGTCGTGAGAACACCCTTGGGAGTCACACGAAAAGAGGGTCTGAGCCTGGCCGACACGATAAACGTCGGCCAGAAGGGCCGGGTTCCACGACGCGCCGATGCAAGGCCTTGCCGTGGCGATCCTCACAGCCTGAGCACATCTACGCCCCTGCCACGGCCTTCGCCGCGTCCCGCACCGCCCCGGCCACCGCGCCCGCGACCTTGTCGTTGAAGACGCTCGGGATGATGTAGTTCGGGTTCAGCTCGTCCTCGGTCACCACGTCCGCGAGAGCGGTCGCGGCGGCCAGCATCATGTCGGTGTTGACCGTACGGGACTGGGCGTCCAGCAGACCGCGGAAGACGCCCGGGAAGACCAGCACGTTGTTGATCTGGTTGGGGAAGTCGGAGCGGCCGGTGGCCACAACCGCCGCCGTCTGACGGGCGATCGCCGGGTCCACCTCGGGGTCGGGATTCGCGAGCGCGAACACGATCGCACCGTCCGCCATGGCCGCGACGTCCTCGCCGTCCAGCACGTTCGGGGCCGAGACGCCGATGAAGACGTCCGCGCCGCGCACGGCCTCCTTGAGCGTGCCGGTCAGGCCCTCGGGGTTGGTGTTGTCGGCGATCCAGCGCAGCGGCGAGTCGGCGGGGGCCTGGCGCAGATCGTCCCGGCCGGCGTGCACGACGCCGTGGATGTCGGCGACGACGGCGTTCTTCACACCCGCGGCGAGCAGCAGCTTGAGGATGGCGGTACCGGCCGCGCCCGCGCCGGACATGACGACGCGGATGTTCTCGATGGCCTTGCCCGTGACCCGCAGCGCGTTCGTCAGGGCGGCGAGCACGACGATCGCGGTGCCGTGCTGGTCGTCGTGGAAGACGGGGATGTCGAGGGCCTCGCGCAGCCGGGCCTCGATCTCGAAGCAGCGGGGCGCGGAGATGTCCTCCAGGTTGATGCCGGCGAAGCCCGGGGCGATCGCCTTCACGATCTCGACGATCGCGTCGGTGTCCTGGGTGTCGAGGCACAGCGGCCAGGCGTCGATGCCGGCGAAGCGCTTGAAGAGGGCCGCCTTGCCCTCCATGACCGGCAGCGCGGCCTTGGGGCCGATGTTGCCGAGGCCCAGCACGGCCGAGCCGTCCGTCACGACCGCAACGGAGTTGCGCTTGATGGTCAGACGGCGGGCGTCCTCGGGGTTCTCGGCGATCGCCATGCACACCCGGGCCACACCCGGGGTGTAGACCATGGACAGGTCGTCACGGTTGCGGATGGGGTGCTTCGACGCCATCTCGATCTTGCCGCCGAGGTGCATCAGGAACGTACGGTCGGAGACCTTGCCGAGGGTGACGCCCTCGATGCCGCGCAGCTGCTGGACGATCTCGTCGGCGTGGGCGGTGGAGCTGGCCGCGATGGTGACGTCGATACGGAGCTTCTCGTGGCCGGATGCGGTGACGTCCAGGCCGGTCACCGAGCCTCCGTGGGACTCCACGGCGGTGGTGATCTGGGAGACCGCGGTGCCGCTCGCGGGCACCTCCAACCGGACCGTAATCGAGTAGGAGACGCTGGGCGCCGTTGCCATGGCCGACTTCCTCTGCTTTCACCGTGACGCTGGATATGCCGTCCGATCGTCGCACCTACCGTCGAGTAGGCGTTAGTCGCCCCCGATTACGGACGTTTTGTTCACGGCAAAACTCAGGCCCGCGTCACCGGGTGACGCGGGCCTGTGTGGTTCAAGTGGCACCGACCCGCCATGCTCGCCTCGCGGCAAGTGGTCGCTCGTAGCGACGAAGGTTGGGCCCGGGGGCTTGGATCGAGCCGGTGCCACGTCCAGGCTAACAAACAGATCCCGTAAGGCCATTCCCGTACCGGGACTTCATCCGCTTCTAATCCCTGAGCAGGTCGGGCACCGCGTTCGCGTCGGGTTCGTCACGGTCCGCCGAGACGATCGTCAGCTGCTGCGTGGCGCGGGTGAGGGCGACGTACAGGACGCGCAGACCGGCCGGGGACTCGTCGGCGATCTCCGCGGGCGAGACGACGACCGTCGCGTCGTACTCCAGGCCCTTCGCCTCCAGGCTGCCGAGGGCGACCACCCGGTCGCCGAGTCCGGCGAGCCAGCGGGCGGCCTCCTCGCGGCGCTGCATGGCGACGACGACGCCGACGGTGCCGTCGACCCGGTCGAGGAGACGGGCGGCCTCCTCCCGGACGGTGTGCCCGAGCAAGGAGCGTCCGCCGGGGCCGCTCTCGGTCCGTACGAAGCGGGGCTCGACGCCCGTGGAGCGGACCGCCGTCGGGGATTCTGCGCCCGGCATGGCCAGGGCGAGCACCTTGGCGGCCAGCTCGGCGATCTCGGCCGGGTTGCGGTAG
Source organism: Streptomyces spinosisporus (assembly GCF_022698145.1). Lineage (GTDB taxonomy): Bacteria > Actinomycetota > Actinomycetes > Streptomycetales > Streptomycetaceae > Streptomyces > Streptomyces spinosisporus. Next base: position 87,610 of record NZ_JALDAX010000020.1, on the reverse strand, counting down.
TTCACCGTCAGCTGGAAGCGGCGGCGCGGACGGGTGCCGAGGGCCTCGTCGCGGGCCTCGGCCGCCTCGTCGACGTCGGACCAGGAGGACTGGGCCGGGTCGCCGACGACCGTCCAGGTGGCGTGCCGGCCGCGGCGGCCGACCATGCGCCACTGCATCGGGGTGAGGTCCTGGGCCTCGTCGACAATGACGTGCGCGTACTCGGTGCGCTCCTGTGCGAGGCGCTCCGCCCGCTCGCGCTGCGACTCCTCGCGGACCGGCATCAGCTCCTCCAGGCCGGTCAGCTGGTCGAGCGGGTCCAGTTCGCGCCTCTTCTTCGGGCGGGCCGGGGTGCCGAGGACGGCCTGGAGCTCGTCGAGCATGGCGATGTCGTGCACGGAGTGGCCGTCGCGCGCGAGCGAGCGGGCGACCCTGCGGACCTCGCCGGGGTTGAGGATGCGGCGGGCCCAGCGGCCGAGCCGGCGTTCGTCCGCCATCGCCTCCAGTACGGCGGCGGGGGTCAGCTCCGGCCACCAGGCGTCCAGGAAGTCGGTGAAGACGTCCTCGGAGGTGATGTCGTCGTCGAAGGAGGAGCGCAGTTCGGCGGCGAGTTCCGGGTCGGTGTGGCGGGCGGCGGACCCGGACTGCTCCCACAGGGCGTCGAGGAGCAGCTTGCGGGCGCGGGGGCGCAGCAGGTTCACGGGCGCGGTGCCGCCGAGCGCGGCGCGGCGGATACGTTCCAGCGCGTCCGCCTCCAGCTCCAGGCGGCGCCCGAAGGCGACCACGCGCAGCCGCCGGGGCGCGCCCTCCCGCTCCAGCGCCCCGCGCGCCGCCTTCCGCAGGACCTTGAGCATGCGGTACGAGCCCTTGGCGCGGGCGGTGGCCGGGGAGTCGTAGAGCGTGGCCTCGACGCCGTCGACGAGCGAGCCGATGGCGCGGATGGCGACCTGGCCCTCCTCGCCGAGTGAGGGCAGAACGCCTTCGGTGTAGGCGACCAGGAGCGGGGTCGGGGAGACGATCAGGATGCCGCCCGCGTAGCGGCGCCGGTCCTGGTAGAGGAGATAGGCGGCGCGGTGCAGGGCGACGGCGGTCTTGCCGGTGCCGGGGCCGCCCTCGACGTAGGTGACCGAGGCGGCGGGGGCGCGGATGACCAGGTCCTGCTCGGCCTGGATGGAGGCGACGATGTCGCGCATGGTGTGGCTGCGGGCCTGGCCGAGCGCGGCCATCAGGGCGCCGTCCCCGATCACGGGCAGCTCGTGGCCGTCGAGGAAGGCCTTGAGCTCGGGGCGCATCAGGTCGTCCTCGACGCCGAGGACCCTGCGGCCCTTGGAGCGGATGACGCGGCGGCGCACGACCCGGCCGGGGTCGACGGGGGTGGAGCGGTAGAAGGGGGCGGCCGCGGGGGCCCGCCAGTCGATGACGAGCGGGGCGTACTCGGAGTCGAGGACGCCGATGCGGCCGATGTGCAGGGTCTCGGCGATGTCGGCCGTGCCGTCCTCGCGCACGGCGCCGTCGGCGGGTTCGACGGCGGTGTAGGCGCCGTCGGGCCCCTTCTTTCCGTCCTTGCCGGGCAGCAGGTCGATCCGGCCGAAGAGGAAGTCCTCGAACTCGTTGTTGAGGCGGTTGAGGTGGATACCGGCCCGGAAGACCTGGGCGTCCCGCTCGGCGAGCGCGCCGGGGGTGCCGACCTGGCCGCGCATGGCCGCGTCGTTCATCAGGAACTCGGCCTCGTGGATCTTCTCCTCGAGCCGCCGGTACACCCGGTCCAGATGTTCCTGTTCGACGCTGATCTCCCGGTCGCGACGTGAGTCGTGATCCGAGCCGACCGCGGTTTCCTGCTGAGCCTGAGCGGCCACCGGGCCCCCTTCTGACGTGCTGGGCAGCCGTCAACCGTACGCGAAGGGGACCCGGCAAAGCTACGTAGGAGCCACAGGCTCTTGGCTACGCGTCGACCTGCACGAGCTTCTTGCCGTCGAAGGTCATGACCTCGAAGTGGTCGATCTCGTTCGGCTGGAGGGCGGCGCCGCCCTGGGCGTACAGGGGCGACTTGGCCTGTGCGACCTTGGCGTTCGGGATGCCGTAGCCCCACTTGGGGACCGACCAGGAGGACATCGTCTCGCGCTCGCCGTTCTTGCCGACGGCGATGAGCGAGCACTTCAGCGGGCCCTTGACGTTGCTGAGCTCCACCACGCCCCAGGTGCCCCAGTCCTTCTTCTCCATCGCGACGGTCGCCTTGACCTTGGTGGAGGCGTCGGTCGCCGTCACCTTGTCGGAGATGGTGCCGAAGGCCGCCTTGGCGCCGGCCGCGAGCGGGGTCGCCTCGGTGCCCGAGTCGCTCCCGCCGTTCGCCGCCATGACCGCGAGCGGGCCGCCGATGATCAGTGCGGCCGCGGCCGCCACCAGGTAGAAGCTCTTGCGGCGCTTCAGTGCCCGGCGCTCGGAGACCTCGTCGACGAGCTTCTCCGCGAGCCGTGGGCTGGGCCGTGCGGAGAGGGACTCACCGATCGCGGGCGAACCGGTCCCCGGCAGGTCCGCGAGGGCGGCGAGCATCGGCTCCATCCCGGCCAGCTCGTCGAGCTGCTGGGCGCACCATTCACAGGTGGCGAGGTGTGCCTCGAAGGCGGTGGCCTCGGCGTCGTCCAGGATGCCGAGGGCGTAGGCGCCGACCGTTTCGTGCTCGCTCGGGCCCGGAGATCCCATCATGGAGCCAGACATACCCGAACCACCTGTGCCGAATCCCTGGTTTCCCCCGTAAACACTCATCACGCCGTCACCCCCCGCTCCTCCAGTGCGAGCTTCATCGACCGCAGGGCGTAGAACACCCGTGAGCGCACCGTGCCACTGGGAATGCCCAGCGTCTCGGCCGCCTCATTGACCGTACGCCCCTTGAAATACGTCTCGACGAGCACCTCCCGGTGGGCCGGGGTCAGGTCGTCCAGCGCGTCCGACAGCGTCATCAACCACAGCGCCTTGTCGATCTCGTCCTCCGCGGGGATGACCTCCAGCGGCGACGGATCGACCTCCTGCGGCCGGGCCTGCCGGCTGCGGTGGCCGTCGATGACGATGCGGCGTGCGACCGTCACCAGCCAGGGGCGTACCGATCCAGTCGCTCGATTGAGCTGACCGGCGTTCTTCCAGGCACGGATTAGCGTCTCCTGAACCACGTCCTCGGCGCGTTGGCGATCTCCGGCCACGAGCCGGAGGACGTACGCAAGGAGAGGTCCGGCATGCTCTCGATAGAGGGCACGCATCAGCTCCTCATCTGGTTCCGAGGGCTGGGACATGCGATGTCGGGCCCTCGATCCACGTTCATTGGCCACGACGGAATCCTTGCGCACGCCCACCTCCGATGTCCGGGGGTTCCCCCAGTCGGTCGCTCGCCCCCACTTACGGATGTGGTGCGGGTCATGTTCAAAGTGAGGTGACAGTTTCCTTCGGCGTGACGTGATGAGAGGGGACATGCGGGCACATTCCCACCGTGCGATCTTTACATTTCCGCCACACTGGCAAGATCCGGCCTGGCGCCCGAGTCACGCGTGAGGCAAACGGTGTGTAATCGAAATCACTTCGAGACTCGTTTCATGGAACTCCCACAGAAACGGCATATAGGGCGTCAGGCGCGCGCCAGTGCCGCCCTCCGCCGGTGCCGGGCCACCCTCTCCCGGTTCCCGCAGACCTCACTGGAGCACCAGCGCCTCCTGCGTCCCCGGGACGAATCCACGTAGATGATCGGGCAGTTGTCCCCCTCGCACTGCCGCAGACCGGCCCGCGCGACCGGGTCGGTGAGCAGCTCCACGGCGTCCCGGGCGATCGCCCCGAGCAGCTGCGCGCACTCGGGCGGCGCGGCCAACTCCCTGATGAGCGAGCCGTCCTGGTTCCGTACGGCCCGCGGGGCGGGGGGTGCGGTACGGGCGATCTCGTTGACGCGGGCGAGTGCGATGTCGTACGAGGGGCGGGGCTCGGCCCCGAGCCGGCTGTGGATCAACTCGGCGACATGTCCGCGCAGTTCGCGGAAGGCCACCAGCCAGGAGGCGTCGGCGTGCGCCAGCGGTGTGCCGGGCGGGGCGAGACCGGCCGCGGCGATCCAGGCGCGCAGCACGTCCACGGAGTCGAACCGTTCCTCGGGATGGGTGGTCGCGAGGAGGTCCAGGCAGATCCGCCCGGCGTCGAACCGCAACTCGTAACCGACCGTGGCCGTACCCAGTGCCATGTGCCTGTCACCGCCTGGCTAGGGAACCCGAGAGGCTGGGAGAACCGATCCCTCTTACAGTGCCTGCCCGTTCCCACGGCCGGAACCCCTCGTACCGGCGGCCGGTGGACGTCTGCTTATGCGGGCGCGCGTTTCGGCGATGTTCCGCCCCGGACGCGGTGCGTTGACTTGAGGGCATGACAACCCACAGCAGGAGCACGGCATATGTACTGGGTGCGGCCACGGTCGCCATGGGTCTGATCGCCGGGACCTTCTACATCTTCGCGTGCTGTGTGATGCCGGCCCTGGCCCGCAGCGACGACCGCGTCTACGTCGACGTCATGAACGACATCAACGACGTGATCCAGAACCCGGTGTTCTTCCTCAGCTTCATCGGCGCGCTGCTGCTGACCGGGGTGTCGGCGTGGCAGCTGCGCGGACAGCCCTGCCGGTGGTGGGTGTGGGCGGGCCTGGCCGCGTACGCGCTCGGCTTCCTGACCACGATCGCCTTCAACATCCCGCTCAACGACGACCTGACGACCATGACCGACCCGACCGCCGCACGCGAACGCTTCGAGAACCCATGGGTGACGTGGAACGTGGTACGGGCCGTGTCGTCGACGGTCGCACTGGGATGTCTGGCCCGGGCCCTGGTGCTCTACGGCCGTGTGACACACGGCACTTGGGAACACCCGACAGCTGCGGTCAGCGGGGTTGGCGGGTGAGCGGGGGGCTGGCGCGTGAGGGGGGCCCGACGTGTGAGCCGGGATCCGGCGCGTGAGCCGAGTCCGACGCCTGAGCCGAGTCCGACACCCGAGCCGGGTCCGCGCATGAGCCGAGTCCGACACGTGAGCGGGGCCCGGCGGCGCGTGAGCGGGTCCGGCGCATGAGCCAGGGTCCGGCGCATGAGTCGGGGCCCGACGCGTGAGCCGAGATCCGACACCTGAGCCGAGTCCGACACCTGAGCCGGGATCCGGCGCATGAGCCGAGTCCGACACCTGAGCGGGACCCGGCGGCGCGTGAGCGGGTCCGGCGCATGAGCCAGGGTCCGGCGCATGAGTCGGGGCCCGACGCGTGAGCCGAGATCCGACACCTGAGCCGAGTCCGACACCTGAGCCGGGATCCGGCGCATGAGCCGAGTCCGACACCTGAGCCGGGCCCGGCGGCGCGTGAGCGGGTCCGGCGCATGAGCGAGCCCGACGCGTGAGCGGGTCCGGCGCGTGAGCGACCCCGGCACGTGAGCGGTTCCGGCGCGTGAGCGAGCCCGGCACGTGAGCGAGCCCGGCACGTGAGCGGGACCGGCACGTGAGCGGGACCGGCGCGTGAGTGGGGCCGGTGGCGGTTACTCGTCCGCGTACTTTGCGTCGGCCGCCGGGTCCAGGGCCAGTCGGTATCCCCGCTTGACCACCGTCTGGATCAGCTTGGGGGCGCCGAGAGCCGTGCGCAGGCGGGCCATGGCGGTCTCCACCGCGTGCTCGTCGCGGCCCGCCCCCGGCAGGGCCCGCAGCAGCTCCGCCCGGGACACCACCCAGCCCGGCCGCCGGGACAGCGCGCGCAGCAGCGCCATCCCCGCGGGCGGTACGGGCCTGAGCTCCCCGTCGACGAGGACCGCGTGACCGCGGATCTCCACCCGGTGCCCGGCGATCGGCAGGACACGTGCCCGGCCCGGCAGCTCCTGGCACAGCAGCTGGACGAGCGGCCCGAGCCGGAAGCGCTCGGGCTGCACCGTGTCGATGCCACGGGCCTGCAGCGGCAGCGCGGTGACCGGGCCGACACAGGCCGGCAGCACATCGTGGTGCAGGGCGGCGAGCAGCTCGGCCGTCAGCCCGCGCTCCTCGGCCCGGTCCAGCAGGGAGACGGCGGCGGGCGCGCTGGTGAAGGTGATCGCGTCCAGTCCCCGGGAGACGGCGGCGTCCAGCAGCCGGTCCACCGGGCCGAGGTCCTCCGGCGGCATCCACCGGTACACCGGCACCCCGACGACCTCCGCTCCCCCGGCCCGCAGCGACTCCACGAACCCGGGCAGCGGCTCCCCGTGCAGCTGTACGGCCACCCGGCGTCCGTCGACCCCCTCCTCCAGCAGCCGGTCCAGCACCTCGGCCATCGACTCGCTCGACGGCGACCAGTCCTCCGTCAGCCCGGCCGCCCGGATCGCGCCCTTGACCTTGGGCCCGCGTGCGAGCAGCTCCACCTGGCGCAGCCGGTCGATCAGCAGCTCCCCGAGCCCCCAGCCCTCGGCGGCCTCGACCCAGCCCCGGAATCCGATGGCGGTCGTCGCGACCACGACGTCCGGCGCCTGGTCGAGCAGGTCCTTCGTCGCCGCCAGCAGTTCGCTGTCGTCGGCGAGCGGCACGATGCGCAGGGCGGGTGCGTGCAGGACGGCGGCTCCCCGTCGCTGCAGCAGTGCGCCCAGCTCGTCGGCCCGGCGCGCGGCCGTCACGCCGACCGTGAAGCCGGCGAGCGGCCCGTGCCCGGCGGTGTCGGGTTGCTGCTGTTCGTCGTACATGGCTCTCGTCCCGAAGAGTCGTCGTACATGCAGTACGGCGGTACTGCCTGCATGCCGATCGAGCCTGTCAACGGTCCGTGACAGGCTCGGTTCGGCTTGATGTCGCCGGTGTTACGTCACACCTCGGCATAGCTGAGCTGGGGCTTCGCCTCTGTGGCGGCCGTCGCACCGCCCCGCGTGGCCGGTCGGCGAAGGTATACGGCCCAGGTCACGCCGAAACAGACAGCGTAGTAGGCGAGGAAGGTGACGAAGGCACCCGTGCCGGAGCCGTAGGAGAGGAACGACTGCCGGAACGCCAGGTTGATGCCGACGCCGCCGAGCGCGCCGACCGCGCCGATCAGGCCCATGGAGGCGCCGGACAGGCGCCGTCCGTGGGCGGCCGCCTCCTCGCCCTGAAGACCCTGGGCGAGGGCCTTGGTCTGGAAGATGCCCGGGATCATCTTGAACGTGGAGCCGTTCCCGATGCCGGTCAGCGAGAACAGCACCACGAACGCGGCCACGAACAGGGGCAGCGACTTCTGCGTACTGGCGAGGACCAGCACCGCCGTCGCGGCCGCCATGGCGACGTAGTTGTAGAGCGTGATCCGCGCGCCGCCGAACCGGTCGGCGAGCCTGCCGCCCACGGGCCGGACCAGCGAGCCGAGCAGCGGGCCCATGAAGGTGAGATACGTGGCCTGCAGCGGCGTACGCCCGAACTGGTTCGTCAGCACCTGGCCGAACGCGAAGCTGTAGCCGATGAACGAGCCGAACGTGCCGATGTAGAGGAAGGACATGATCCAGGTGTGCGCGTCCTTCGCGGCGTCCCTGGCGGCACCGGTGTCGTTCCTGACGTTCTCGATGTTGTCCATGAAGAGCGCGGCGAGGACGGCGGCGACGACGATGAGCGGGATGTAGATCCCGAGCAGCACCCGCGGTCCGCCACTCGCGCCGATGACGGCGAGGGCCACCAGCTGGATCGCCGCGACACCGATATTGCCGCCGCCGGCGTTCAGCCCGAGGGCCCAGCCCTTCTGCCTGAGCGGGAAGAAGGCGTTGATGTTGGTCATCGAGGAGGCGAAGTTGCCGCCGCCGATGCCGGCCAGCAGGCCGATCCACAGGAAGGTGGCGAAGGACGTCCCCGGCTCCATCACCGCGAACGCGGCGACCGTCGGGACCAGCAGCAGACCGGCGGAGACGACCGTCCAGTTCCGGCCGCCGAAGATCGCGACGGCGAAGGTGTAGGGGACGCGGACCACGGCGCCGACCAGGGTCACCATGGACGTCAGCAGGAACTTGTCGGCCGGGGTCAGGCCGTACTCCGGGCCCATGAAGAGCACCAGCACGGACCACAAGGTCCAGATCGAGAATCCGATGTGCTCGGAGAGCACCGAGAAGAAGAGGTTGCGGCGCGCGATCTTCTCCCCGGTCTCCTTCCAGAAGGTCTCGTCCTCGGGATCCCATTGCTGGATCCAGCGGCCACCGGCTGTCATGACGCCTCCACGTGCTCCGGGGTGATGCATCCCGAAGTTAGGGAGGCGGGGTTTCCGCGCTGTGGCACCGGGTGACCGGAAGGGAACGTTGCTCTCACCCGGCACGGTGGCCGGATGAGAGGTACCGGACCCTCACGTTACGAACAGCTCTCAGCGCTGGGGGGACTGCCAGTTGGGGTTCTGCTGGGGGTTGGGCTGCTGCGGCGGGTACGGCTGCTGCTGCGGGTACGGCTGCTGCTGCGGGTAGGGCTGCTGTTGCGGATACGGCTGCTGGGGGGCGTACGGGCCGGGGGCCTGCGGCTGCGGATGTCCGTAGGGCTGCGGCGGCTGCTGCGGATATCCGTACGGCTGCTGCGGGGGCTGCTGCGGCTGGGCGCCGTACGGGCCGTTCGCGAAGGGGTTGCCGCCTTGCGGCATCTGCGTTCCCGGCATTGGCGCTCCCGGCATCTGCATGCCCGGCGGGAGATAGCGCACCCGGCCCGTCTCGTCCGTCATCGGCAGGAAGCCGGCGGTCTGCAGCCGGTGCGCGAACTTGGCGTTGCGCTTGCGGTTCACCAGCAGGCCGACGCCGACGAGCGCCATGAGGATCACCCAGACGATGCCCGCGATGACGAAGTCGACCGACTCGCCGCCGAGCCGGAACCCGGCGATCGCACAGGCCACGGTGACGCCGGCCGCCGCGTACCCCATCCGCTTCTCGCCGTTCTTGCCGGTGAGGTCGAACTGGATACGGGCCTTGAGGAGTTCGACGGCGTCCGGGACGAGGGGCGGCAGGGACTCCCCGTCGCTCGCGTTCGGATACTGCGCCCAGTTCTGCGCGGCCCGCGCCCGCGCCTGCGGACTGGGATCGGGCACGATCAGCATCTTCAGCTGGTTGTTGCGCGAGCCGGTGAACCGGGCGTCCATGTACTCGTAGCCGAACTGCTGGGCCACGAAGGCGAGCCGGGCCAGCTTCTTGACCGAAGCCATCGGGCTGGTGAGCTCGACGGGCTCCCCACCGGCCATCAACCCCAGCATCTTCTGAACCTGCCGCTTGCTCATCTCTCCTGCTCCCCCGTGGGCACGCCGTTCACCTGGACAACCGGGGCAGTCTGTCATGCACGCGAGGCGCCGGGGAATCGCGGCCGCGGGTCTTGACGGGGGCTTGACCGTCGTACGCAGAGGGAAGCTCTGCCCCGGTCCCGGCTATTCTCTAGCGGACCCCGCACAGGAATGGGAGAGTCCATGTCCGCCGAGTCGAGGCCCGAACGCCCCAAGGCGCAGCGCACCGCTGCCGGGAACGTCGTTTTCGCCCTGGGGCTGATCGTCGTCCTGGCGACCACGATCCTCGGTGCCTTCGCGGCGGTGGCGCTCCTGCTCGACGCCACCGACGCGGCGCCGCTGTCCTCGGTGGTCCCCGACGACGGGCGCAACGCCCTGGTGGTCGGGGGCATCGCGCTCGGCGGGGCGACCGGGCTGGTGCTGCCGGTGGTGCTGTTCGGCATGGTGAAGGGGACGGAGGAGACACCGAGGGTCGGCGCCGGCGCGGCCGGGCGCAAGCTCCTCGCCCTGCTCGCCTTCGACGTCTACGTGCTCGTCCTCGCGGTGGTCGTGGCCCAGCTCGGCCGGCTCCTCCCCGAGGGGATCACGACCGTCGTCGCCGTGTTCGCCGTCGGGTTCAGCTGGATGCCGCTGGCGATGATCCCTCCGGAGAGGCTCGGGCTGCCCGCACGCAAGGCGAGGTGAGCGCTGCCTGCACGCAGGCGCCAGTGCTTTCACGGCAGTGCCTGCACACCAGCGTGTCTTCACACCCAGCGTGCCGTCACACCAGCTGCAGTGACCGCGCCAGCTCGTCCGCGACCTTCTCCAGTTCCTCGCCGAAGCCCAGCGTCGACCACAGCAGCCGGCACTCCAGCGCCGTGGCGTGCCCGCTCGGCAGCACGTAGTGAGCCACGCCCTCCAGGACGCCGCCGCTGTCGGACTCGGGGTCCGTGGGTTCCAGCCGGTGGACGCGCAGGGCCGGTCCGAGCGGGAGGTCGACCTCGTCGAGGGTCTGTTCCCCGAAGAACGGCCCCTCCGCCTGCTCCACCTCGGCCCGCAGCGCCGCCCTGCTCAGCAATTCCGGCGGCACCCTCAGCTCCCGCACCGTGCAGCTCGCCATGACCGCGCCGTCGGCCGGTGCCAGCAGGGCCGCGCACAGGGCGCCCTGCCGCCGCGCCGCGCCCCAGTACCAGAGCAGGTCGGCGGTGAAGGCCTCACGCCACTCGGGTCGCGCCGCGCTGTCGAGGTGCTCGTCGGCGAGGGCGCGGGCCCAGGCCTCGGGGTCCTCGGTCGCGAGGTCGAGGACCAGCCAGTTCTGCAGCGGCGGCAGCGCCACACGGCACTCGGTCCAGTCCGCGGTGGATTCCATGGCGCCGCTCACTTTCCGGCCAGGGACGCGTCGGAACCGGTGACGTCGGGCTCCGGGTCGCTGCCGAACAGCCCGATGAAGCTGTTGGTGTCGGACGCGGCGCCCGTGCCGGTGCCGCCGAGGGCCAGCGAGTTGTAGTGCATGGCCTGCTTGAAGGCGTCCGGTGTGCCGATGAAGCTCAGGTCGGACGGGTCGATGTTCTTGATCCGGCCGAGTTCGTCGACCATGCCGGGCCCGACGTACATGCTGGCAAGGCCCCGCGGACCGGCCGCGGTGTACGCGTCCCGGGCCGCCGACAGGTTGTCCCCGAACTTGAACAGGTCTCGCCAGTTGCTGCGGATGGTGCCGAGGTCGTCCGCGAAGGCACGGGGCAGCCCCCGGAAGGCCGCCGCCGCCGAGACGTCGGGCAGGGCCGCGGCGGGCGTGGCGCCGGCCCGCGCCCCGACCATCGACTCGACGAGCACGCGCCGGGCGGCCGAGGACATCCCCGGGTTCCAGCCGCGGACGTACTGCGTCGCGGCGGTCCACACCCTGCTGCGCCCGAGCGTGGCGGCGAGCTTGGCGCCCGAGGAGAAGACGCGTCCGATGCCGAAGGTCGCAAGACCGAGGACGTCCATCGCGACGTCGCCCCAGGAACCGTCGCCGTTGATGGCGAGCAGCAGGTGGCAGACCAGTGAGACCGCCGTCGCCACCAGGGCGATGGTGCCGAGCACGCCGGCCAGGGCCTGTCCGATCACCGGGATCCAGCCGACCACCAGCGACAGCACCCCGCAGACGGCGGCCACGGCTCCCGCGATGTCGGCGACGGCTTTGAGGGTGTCGCGCAGGTCGTCCAGCCACGAGTCGTTGAGGCCGTCGCCCTCGGTGGTGTCGTGGATGGCCTTGGCGGCCGCGTCGCCCGCGTTCTTGTGCCGGGTCTTCAGCTTGGAGAGCTGTCCGCGCAGTCCGTTCAGCCCGTTCTGGAGGTCGGTCACGCTCTTGTCGAGCTTCTTCTGCCCGGCGTCGTCGGTGTCCTTGGGCGGATTGTCCGCCGCGGACTTGGCCTTCGACAGCGCACCGGCCTGCGTCTCGGCCTCGTGCAGCAGCTTGTCGGCCTCGCCCTGGATGGTTGTGAGGTCGGTGTAGTACGTCTTCAGGGCGGATCCGGCGTCGGCGTAGCGGTCGTGCGCCTTGCTCACCGTCTTCGCCGTCTCGGTCGCCTTCTCGGCGAAGGCACGGCCCGCCTTGGAGTCCCAGCTCTCCAGATTCCCGAGGCGGCGCAGCGCCGCGGCGGTGTCGGAGATGGTCTTCGCGGTGAGAGCGAAGCGGCGGGAGAGCGCCTTGAGGTCGTCGACGTCGCCGGGCACCGGGTCGCTGTCCTCCCCGAGCACCTCCCAGCGGTGGTCCGCGGGCCGGGTCACTTCTTCTGCCCCTTGCCCACGAGCGCGTCGTACAGCGCGGTGTCGATCTCCTTGTAGGCCTTGCCCGCCTCATGGGCGAGGGTGCCGAGGCCCTGGATCTGCTCGATCATCTTCTTGCGGTTGTCGTCCCAGCCGTCGGAGAAGTCCTGCAGCCGCTCGTACAGCTTCTGGTGCCCGACGGTCCGGCGGTCGTAGGCGTCCATCAGCTTGTCGAGCCCTTCCAGCTCGGTCGCGACGGTCCGCAGCCCCTTGCCTGCCGTCGTCAGGTCGTCCGTGGAGACCTTGAGCTTCTCGCCGCTCACCTCTGCTCCCCCTTCGTCTCCTCGTCCGGGCGCTGCCAGCACAGGGTTTCGGCCACGGCGTCGAACAGCCCCACCATGGCGTCCGCGATCGGTTCCAGCGGTGTGCTGAACGTCAGCATCAGCACCTCGTCGCGGTCGGGCACGGGCACGAAGTACTCGACGACGGTGTCCGCGAACTCGGAGCCCAGCTTCCGTGACTGCTTGGTGCGCTCGCGCCGCAGCAGCCGGGCCGCCCGCCCCGCCGCGGGCAGCGTTACCAGGCCGACCTCGCCGGATCCGGCGAGCGCGGCGACGGCGTCCAGGCCGTCGAACCTCTGGTGCAGACGGGAGACCAGCAGCGAGGCGGACAGCGGGATGCCGCCCACTTCGAGGAACGACAGGTACAGCACCACGCCGCCCTGGTCGACCCCGGCCTGCGCGGTGTCGCGCAGCTGGGCCTCCGCCTTGCGGCGCAGCACGGGCTGGTCGTCCACGCCGGCGAACTGCCGCTTGATCAGCGCACTCACGGACGCCTCACGGCGCTCCGGCGGCTGCAGCGGAATGCGGTACCAGTCCTCGGGCGTGATCAGCCCGAACACCGGGGCCGCCCTGCCGGACGCCCCGCCGGACGTCTGTGTGATCGGCACATGTCTCAATGTGATCTCCTGCCCCCGTGATGCCTCGCGCATCTTAGCGACCGGCAGCCGACCCGCACGGAGACCACACGAACCCGTCACACCCTCCGGCGCCCCCCGCGCTTCGCCCCGTTCGGCCACAGCCGTGGGCTGCGTTTTGCGGCGATGTCCTCGATCCAGCCGAAGGCGAGGATGGCCAGGCCGATGAGGGGCCAGACGAGGACGAACATCCAGAGGGTGTAGGTGGAGTCGAGGGTCGCGGACGCCCGGTCGCTGCCCATGAAGGGCAGGCCGTACGCCTGGTCGATGATCGGGACGGTGGCCATGATCAGCAGGTTGTGCCAGAGGTAGATGGTGACCGCGCGGTTGTTGGCGAGGGTCACCAGCTTGTCCCACTTCGCCAGCCGGCCCGGGAGTTCCTGCCAGGACGGCGAGTACTGCAGCAGGATCACCACGAAGCCGAAGGACCAGGTGGCCTGGGCCAGCGGGATGTCGTTGAGGTCCCAGCCGTCCTCGCCGAGGTGGCCGGACGCCCACCACAGCCCGAACGCCATCACGAACACCGAGCAGGAGACGGCGACGTAGCGCGGGACCTGCTTGAGGACGCCCTCGTGGTGGGCGAAGCCCAGCACCCAGCAGCCGCCGTAGACCGCGAAGTCGGTGACCGCGTTGCCGGTCTCGCCGGGGATGGTCACCAGGCCCGTGCCGACGATCGCCGTCAGGCCCAGCGGGGCCAGCAGCGTCGCCCACGGCACACGGCGGAACGCCCACAGCAGCAGCGGGGAGGCGACCACGAACCACAGATACGCCCGCAGGTACCACAGCGGTCCGGCGGCCTGGTCGGCCCAGTCGGCGTCCAGCAGGCCGCCCTCGTGGCCGAGGTGCCAGGGGTAGGGCGGGGCCCCGATCGGGATGATGTAGTCGATCAGCTCGACGACGCCCCAGGTGCCGCCGTTGTCCGGGTCCTTCGACGGGTTCCAGCCCTGCGCGAACATCATGACCAGGACCACCGCGCTGAACGCCCACAGCGGCGGCAGCAGTCGGCGGACACGGCCGCGGATCACGCTCACGGCCGGGCGGCTGAGCGAGCGCGCCATCAGCGAGCCCGCCAGCGCGAACATCACGCCCATGGAGGGGAAGAGGACCGACAGCCAGGCCCAGCCGAACAGGTGGTAGACCACGACCCGGACGAGTGCGATCGAGCGCAGCAGGTCGAGGTAGCGGTCGCGGCCCGGCTTCTTCGGGGCCGACGTCGGGGACGGGGAAGGCGCGGGGGCCGCTTGCGGCTGGAACGGCCGCTGCTGCGGGACGCCGTACGACGGCGTCGACTCCGAGCTTCCGGTCGTGTATCCGTGGGTCATGCCACGGGCCTCCGATCACTGCTGCGCGTGCGCTGGGTCGGCACCGGGCCGCCGGGTGTCTCGACGACACCCGTGCGCCGCAGCTTCTGCCAGCGCAGGCGGCCGCCGGTGAGCGCCGTGATCCAGGACTGGAGCAGCACGACGTACATGAGCTGGCGGTAGAGGATCTGCTGCAGCGGCAGCGAGATCAGATGGGTCATGCGTTCGCGGTCCAGACGGAAGGCGTACGCCGCGCAGACCGCCTGGATGGCCAGCACGCCGAGCCACGCCAGGATCGTCTTCTGCGTCGGGCCGAAGACGACGCCGTAGAGCAGGAAGATGTCGATCAGCGGGGCCAGCAGCGGGGCCACCACCATGAACAGGGAGACGAACGGCAGGCCGACGCGGCCGAAGCGGCCGGACGGGCCGCGCTCCACGATCGCCTTGCGGTGCTTCCAGATCGCCTGCATGGTGCCGTACGACCAGCGGTAGCGCTGCGACCACAGCTGCTGGACCGTCTCGGGGGCCTCCGTCCAGGCGCGGGCGTTCTCCGCGTACACCACCCGCCAGCCGTCGCGGTGCATGGCCATCGTGACGTCGGTGTCCTCGGCGAGGGTGTCGTCGCTCATGCCGCCGACCCGCTCCAGCGCCGAACGCCGGAAGGCGCCGACCGCGCCGGGGATCGTCGGCATGCAGCGCAGGATGTCGTACATCCTGCGGTCGAGGTTGAAGCCCATCACGTACTCGATGTGCTGCCAGGCTCCGATCAGCGAATCCCGGTTGCCGACCTTGGCGTTGCCGGCCACCGCGCCCACCTTCGGGTCGCCGAAGGGCTGCACCAGCTCGCGTACGGTGGCCGGTTCGAAGACGGTGTCGCCGTCCATCATCACGATGATGTCGTAACGGGCGTTGGCCAGGCCCCGGTTGAGCGCGGCGGGCTTGCCCGCGTTGAGCTGGCGCACGACCCGCACGTTCGGCAGGCCCATCGCCTCCACGATCCGCGCCGTGCCGTCGCTCGACCCGTCGTCGATGACGATCACCTCGATGGGGTGCTCGCTCGCCATCAGTGAACGGACCGTGTTCTCGATGCACTTGGCCTCGTTGTACGCCGGAACCAGCACCGACACCGGTTCGGTGACCGGCGGTCCCCAGCGGAAGCCCTTGCGGCGCACCCGGCGCGCATGCGCTCCCGACAGCAGCAGCATCAGCACGAAGCGGCCGATGACCGTGGCGCCGACGACAGCCAGGGCGACCACCATCACCCCGGTGATGTCGTCCGAGGCCTGGACCAGGAAGATCCACGCCTTGCCCTTCCACAGATCGGCGCCGGTGACCTTGGTCAGGGCGCTGGGGGCGTCGAGCGCCTCGGTGAGGTTGTCGAACTCGTAGCCCTTGTGCTGCATTTCGGGCAGGAACTTGTCGAGCGCCTGGACGGTCTGGTGGCGGTCGCCGCCGGAGTCGTGCATCAGCACGATGGCGCCCTTGCCGCCGCGCGGGGTGGCGTTCTTGATGATCTTGTCGACGCCGGGCTTCTGCCAGTCCTCGCTGTCGGTGTTGTTGACGACGGTGAGATAGCCCTTGGTGCCGATGTACTCGGTCACCGGCCAGGACTTGTCGTCCATGGCGTCGGCGAAGGAGGAGTACGGCGGGCGGAACAGCGAGCTGCGGATGCCGGCCGCGCCCGCGAGCGCCAGCTGGTTCTGGGACAGCTCCCAGTCGATACGGCTCTTGGACTGGTAGGAGAGGTCGGGGTGGTTGAAGGTGTGCAGGCCGACCTCGTGGCCCTCGTCGACCATGCGCTTGACCAGGTCCGGGTAGCGCGAGGTCATGGTGCCCGTGACGAAGAAGACCGCGTGCGCGTGGTGCTTCTTGAGCACGTCCAGGACCTTGGGGGTCCAGGTGGGGTCGGGTCCGTCGTCGAAGGTGAGGACCAGATGGTGGTTCGGCACCTTCAGGCTGGTGGCGCGGCCGCTGCGGGTGTCGATGACGGGGCCGCCGTCCAGGATCTTCTCGGGGACCTTGTCGGTGGCGGCCTCGGGCTGGATGCGGTGGTCGGCGAGGATCTCGCTGTGCACGTACCCGCGCAGCATCAGCATCGCCACCAGCGCCACGAGAAGGAGCATGGGCAGCAGCAGGCGCATGGGCAGTCGGCGGCGCGGAGAGCCGCCACGGGCCGGTGCGGCGGGCCCGTGACGGCGGGTGCGTGATGCCATCAGAGGTTGTTCTCCGGGGACGATGCGGACGTAGCGGTGGGCGTTCCCGGTTCCTCGGCGACGGGCGTGGGGCTGACGGGGCCGTCGGCGACGGAGCCGGTGCCGGTTCCTGTGCCGGGGCCCGTCGTCTCGGTGGGTCCTGCGGGACTCTCGCTCACGGTCGGGTCGGGCGAGCTGGACGTCGGCGGCTGTTCGACCGAGTTCGACGGCTTCGGGTTGCCCCCGCCGCCGGTTCCCGGGTTCGTCTGGGACTTGGTCGGCGTCGGGTCGGGCTTCGTGGACGTGCCCGGGGCCGCGGGGTCGGCGGACGCGCCGGAAGAGGCGCCGCTCGTGCCCGCCGAGGGCGACGTGCCGTCACTGGCGGTCGGCGTCGACCCGGCCGGGACGCTGCCGGTGCCGGAGGGCACGGCGGAGTCGGCGGGCCGTGAGGTCGGGTCGACCTGGCCGGCCGGCTTCTCGTCCTTCTGGCCCGGTACGGGCAGCCAGGGCGCGTCCGAACTGCCGGACAGCAAGGTGATCACGATGACGACGGCGTAGACCGCGCACGCGATGCCGACGGCGATGCCCAGGCGGCGGAAGCGCCGGCTGCGGCGGCCCGACTCGTCGACGAACACCGGTCCGTCGGAGCCGTCCGAGCCGCCGGGTGTGCCCTCGGCCGTGCGCAGACGGGCGTCGTCCAGGCTCACGGCGTCGAGCTGGACGGTCACCTCGTGCGGATCGTGGGTCTGGGGGCTCTCGCCCGCCGGCTCCCACGGGTCGCGCAGATCGAAGGTGCGGTCGTGCTCCGGCAGGGGTCTGGGTCCGCCGCTCAGGACCTGGGTGCCGTCGAGATCGGCGAAGTCCCCACGAGAGACTCCGTCGACTCCGGTTCTCCCGGTGTCCGGAAACGACTGGGTGGCCGCCCGCCCTCTGACTTCCCCCGTTGCAGGAATGACCTGGGTGTCCAATGGAGCTTCGGGCCACTCCGGTTGGGCGTCTTTCCGCCACTTTTTCACGTGCACGCACATCCCCCCACGGGACAGTTCCGGGTGCGCGTACGACTCGAGCACACGTCGACCGAACCCGGCCCCCACCGGGTTCGAGCGCCCCCCTTATCACAACGTGCTCGGGGCACGAATGTAGCGCACGCGGAGGTTGTGTGTTGGCCACGTGTCAGTAGATGGACCGAACGAGGGCCTCGTCGATGGCTGGAATCCATCCCTCGGGGGGCCTTCTCAGCCACCCTTCCCCGTCCGAGAGCTCGCGTGCCGCCCGTCGAAGCGCGTCGAATTGCAGGTGCACCAGCCCCTTACGCCACACAAGGGACACCGGTGACAAAGGCACAGGCTCGGCCAATGGGCGCAGGACCGTTCTGGGCATGACCGGAAAATCCACCACGGCGAGGATCGGGTTCCGCAGCTTGGCCATGATCCGCCGGAACTCCTCGTCCCCCACCGCCAGCGGCACAGGTGACGCGATTTCGATGTCATGTCCACCAAAAACACGACGGGCCAGATCGACCCACTCCGCCGACCCTCGGGCAGCACCACCATCGGCTCGCGGCACGCGTGAAGACGCGAGGACGACCCCCGCCTGCTGCGGGACTTCGTCGCCGTCGCCGAGGAGCTGCACACCCCCGAACCCCCACCAGAACCCCACCCCCGCACAGCAATTCCCGTCCGATGCATTGACGGGCCCCCGGCCCGCACCTACCTTCGCCCGTCGAAGCGCTTCGACGTCACGCATCGAATCGATTCGACGGAGGGCACGGTCGCCGCGTGGCGCCCCGATTTTCCGCCCGGCTCTCCTGGAGGCAGGGATGTTGACGGCACGAAGGCGTGTGATGACTGTCACGGCCGCGGTCCTGGGAGGAGCGCTGCTCGCGACCGCTTGCGGTGGTTCGGGCGACGACTCGTCCTCCGACGCCAAGACGCTCAGGCTCTGGCACTACGAGGGCCCCGACAGCGCGATGGGTGTGGCCTGGAACGAGGCGATCAAGGAGTTCGAGGCGTCACATCCGGGCGTCAAGGTGAAGTTCGAGGAGAAGGGCTTCGAACAGATCCAGAAGACCGCGCCCATGATCCTCAACTCCTCCGACGCGCCCGACCTCATGGAGTACAACAAGGGCAACGCGACCGCGGGCCAGCTCTCCAAGCAGGGCCTGCTGACCGATCTGAGCGCCGAGGCCGCCAAGCGCGGCTGGGACAAGAAGCTGAGCGCGGGCGTCGCCACGACCAGCCGGTACGACACCGACGGGGTCATGGGCTCCGGCAAGTGGTACGGCGTGACCGACTACGCCGAGTACACGATGGTCTATTACAACAAGGACCTCTTCAAGAAGTACAAGATCGCCGAACCGAAGACGTTCGACCAGCTCACGGCCGCGATGGACGCCTTCGTGAAGAAGGGCGTCACCCCGCTCGCCAACGCCGGCGCCGAGTACATGGCGCAGCAGTACCTCTACCAGCTCGCCCTCTCCAAGGCCGACCGCTCGTGGGTCGACGCATACGAGCTGTACAAGGGCAAACCCGACTTCCACGACCCGGCCTGGACGTACGCCGCCGACACCTTCGCCGACTGGGTGAAGAAGGGCTACATCAGCAAGAAGTCCACCAGCACCAAGGCCGAGGACGCGGGCGTCTCCTGGATCCAGGGCAAGGCACCGATCCTGTTCTCCGGCAGCTGGTGGTACGGCCGCTTCCAGTCGGAGGCGAAGTTCGACTGGGACACCACCCTGTGGCCCGGCTCCGATCTGACCCTGGGCTCGGGCGGCAACCTCTGGGTGGCCCCCAAGAACGCCAAGAACAAGGACCTCGCCTACGACTTCATCGACATCACCCTGTCGAAGAAGATCCAGAACCTGCTCGGCAACAAGGGCGGCATCCCGATCGCCGCCGACACGAGCGCCATCACGGACCCGAAGTCCAAGAAGCTGATCACCGACTTCAACACGGTCAGCCAGAGGGACGGACTCGCCTTCTACCCGGACTGGCCGATCAACGGCTTCTACGACGTCCTCGTCTCCGAGACCCAGAAGCTGATGACGGGCAACGCCAAACCGGACGGCTATCTCGACGCCCTTCAGCAGGCCTACGACAAGGACGCACCGAAGCAATGACGGTGACCGTCGAACGGGGCGCGCGGGCCGTCGGCAAGTACCGGCAGCCCGGCCCGCGCAGCCCCCGTACCCGCGATTCGTACGCCCTCTTCCTGCTCCCGGGCATCCTCGCGTTCCTGGCGATCGTCGTCGTGCCGTTCCTGATGAACACGGGCGTGAGCTTCACCGAGTGGCAGGGAGTCGGCAGCCCGAAGTGGACCGGGCTCGCCAACTACCGCGAGCTGATGGACGACTCGGAGTTCTGGGCGTCGTTCCGGCACAGCCTGTTCATGGTGGTCGCCATGGCGGCCGTACCGACCGTCATCGGTCTCGTGCTGGCCGCCGCCCTGTTCGACTACATCGGCAGGCACTTCGGCTCCCGCTGGGCCGCGGTCCTGCGCGCCTGCTTCTATCTCCCGCAGGTGCTGCCGATCGCGGTCGCCGGCATCGTCTGGAGCTGGATCCTCGCGCCGGACAACGGCTCGCTCAACGAGCTGCTGAAGGCGGTGGGCCTGGGCTCCTGGCAGCAGGACTGGCTCGGCGACCCCGACATCGCGCCGTACAGCGTGATGGGCGTGATGGTCTGGGTGCAGATCGGCTTTCCGCTGGTCGTCTTCATGGCCGGACTGCAGCGTGTGGACCCGCAGTTGCACGAGGCGGCCGAGCTGGACGGGGCCGGCTGGTGGCGCCGCTTCTGGCACGTCACGCTGCCGCAGATCCGCCCGGAGATCTATGTCGTCCTCACCTGGTGCACGATCGCCGCGCTGAAGGTGTTCGGCGCGGTGTACGTCCTGACCAAGGGCGGCCCGGGCGGCGCCACCGACGTGCCCTCCTACTTCTCCTTCTCCACCTTCTTCGAGAAGACCCAGGTCGGCTACGGCGCCGCGATCTCCACGATCCTCACCGTGATCATCCTGGTCCTCTCCCTGATCGGCCTGAAGCTGCAGACGCGCTCCGAGGACGCGGACGAAGGGATACGGACATGACCGCTGCCCTGCGCCGCTACCCGGTGCTCATCGCCCTGTGCATCGCGGCCCTGTTCATGGTCGTGCCGTTCCTGATCGTCGCCGTCAACGCGGTCAAGTCACCGTCCGAGTACGCGCAGAACGGCCCGCTCAGCCTCCCCGACGGCCTGTATCTGGACGGCTTGAAGGACTTCTGGCAGCGGGTCGACTACAGCCAGAAGCTCGTCAACTCCGTCCTGATCAGCGGCTCGGTGGCGATCCTCGCGGCCGTCCTGTCGGTCCTGAACGCGTACGCGATCGGCATCGGCAGGGTCAAGGGCCGCACCTGGGTCCTCGCCTTCTTCGTCCTCGCGAACATGCTCCCGCAGGAGGCGCTGGTCTACCCGATCTACTACCTGAGCAAGCAAGTGGGCCTGTACGACACCAGGTTGAGCGTGATCATCGTCTTCACGGTGATCCAGGCGGCCTTCGGCACCTATCTGCTCTCCTCGGTCCTCGGCCGCTTCCCGCGCGAGATCATCGAGGCGGCCCGTATCGACGGGGCGAACAAGTGGCAGGTGCTGTGGCGGATCGTCGTCCCGGTCAGCCGGCCCACGATCGGCGTGCTGCTGGTCTTCTTCTTCATCTGGACCTGGAACGAGTTCCTGCTCCCCCTGGTCATGCTGATCTCCAACGACAACCAGACGGTGTCGGTGGCCCTCGGCGTCCTCCAGGGCCAGCGGCTGATGGACGCCACGATGACCAACGCGGCGGCCCTGCTCGGCGTGCTCCCCGCGATCGTCTTCTTCCTCGTCTTCCAGCGGACCCTCACCCGCGGCATCGCCGTGGGTGCCGTCAAGTAAGGACTCCCCACGTGAAGTTCACCGATGGTTACTGGCTGCTGCGCGAGGGCGTCACCGCGGCCCACCCGGTCGAGGTCCTCGACGTCGAGGCCATGGACGGCACGCTGGAGATCCACGCACCGACCCAGCCCATCCGCCACCGCGGCGACCTGTTGAAGGGACCGGTCGTGACGATCAGCGCGAGCGCCCCGATGCCCGACGTCATCGGGGTCACCTTCACCCACTTCGAGGGCGAACAGCCCCGCGGCCCCGAATTCGACGTCACCGGACAGGAGTTCTCGCCCCACATCTCCTACGACGAGGAACACGCGACCCTCACCTCTGGTGCGCTGTCCCTGAAGCTGGCCCGCTCCGGCAGCTGGCACCTGGACTTCCTCGCGCACGGCCGCACCCTCACCTCCAGCGGTCCCAAGGGCATGGGCATCATGCGTAATGCCGCCACCGGCGCCCACTATCTGCGCGAGCAGCTCGGCCTGACGGTCGGCACCTCCGTCTACGGCCTCGGCGAACGCTTCGGCCCGCTGGTCAAGAACGGCCAGGTCGTCGACATCTGGAACGCCGACGGCGGCACGGCCACCGAACAGGCCTACAAGAACGTCCCCTTCTATCTGACGGACGCGGGCTACGGCGTCTTCGTCGACCACCCCGGAAAGGTCTCCTTCGAGGTCGGCTCGGAGGCGGTCTCCAGGGTCCAGTTCAGCGCCGAGACACAGGAGTTGACGTACTACGTCATCTACGGCCCGACCCCGAAGGACATCATCCGCAAGTACACGGCGCTCACCGGCCGCCCGGCCCTGCCGCCCGCCTGGTCGTTCGGCCTGTGGCTGTCGACGTCCTTCACGACGTCGTACGACGAGGAGACGGTGACCTCGTTCATCGAGGGCATGCGGGAGCGTGAACTGCCGCTGTCCGTCTTCCACTTCGACTGCTTCTGGATGCGCGAGTTCAACTGGTGCGACTTCCAGTGGGACCCGCGGGTCTTCCCCGACCCCGCGGGCATGCTGTCCCGGCTGCACGAACGGGATCTGCGCGTGTGCGTGTGGATCAACCCCTACATCGCCCAGCGCTCACCGCTGTTCGCGGAGGGCAAGGCGCTCGGGCATCTGCTCAGACGGCCGGACGGCAGCGTCTGGCAGTGGGACATGTGGCAGCCGGGCATGGCCCTGGTCGACTTCACCAGCCCCGCCGCCCGCGACTGGTACGCGTCCAAGCTGGAGGCGCTGCTCGCGCAGGGCGTCGACTGCTTCAAGACCGACTTCGGCGAGCGGGTGCCCACCGACGTGGCGTGGTCCGACGGCTCCGACCCGGAGCGGATGCACAACTACTACACGTACCTCTACAACCGCACCGTCTTCGACGTGCTGCGCAAGCACCGCGGCGAGGGCGAGGCCGTCCTCTTCGCCCGTTCGGCGACCAGCGGCAGCCAGAAGTTCCCGGTGCACTGGGGCGGTGACTGCGAGGCGACGTACGAGTCGATGGCCGAGTCGCTGCGCGGCGGGCTCTCGCTCGGCCTGTCCGGCTTCGGCTACTGGAGCCACGACATCGGCGGCTTCGAGGGCACCCCGACCCCGGCGCTGTTCAAGCGCTGGATCGCCTTCGGCCTGCTGTCCTCGCACAGCAGGCTGCACGGCTCCTCCTCCTACCGCGTGCCCTGGCTCTTCGACGAGGAGTCCGTGGACGTGCTGCGGCTGTTCACCCGGCTGAAGCTGAGCCTGATGCCGTATCTGTACGAGGCCGCGCGCACCGCCCACGCCGAGGGCCTGCCGATGATGCGGGCGATGGTCCTGGAGTTCCCGGACGATCCCGGGTGCGCGCATCTGGAGCGGCAGTACATGCTGGGCCCGGACCTGCTGGTCGCGCCCGTCTTCGACGACGAGGGAGACGTGTCCTACTACGTGCCCGAGGGCACCTGGACGCACTTCCTGAGCGGGCGGACGGTGACTGGTCCGCGCTGGGTGCGCGAGCGGCACGGGTTCCTGAGCGTGCCGCTGCTGGTCAGGCCGGGTGCGGTGATCCCGGTCGGCGCGGTGCAGGACCGGCCCGACTACGACCTCGCGGACGGCGTGACGCTGCGGGTGTACGGCCTGGAGCGGGGTCGGCAGGTGACGGTCCCGGTCGGCGACGTCACCTTCACCGTCGTACGGGAAGGGGACACCCTGCGCGCCACGTGCAGTGATCCGGCGGCGGCCTGGGCGCTGGCGGCCGGGGAGCGGACGGCGCGGGCGCAGGCGGGCACCGGGTTCCTCTCGCTGGAGCTGGGCTGATGGTGAAGATCACCGATGTGGCGCGGCACGCCGGGGTCTCCCCCAGCACCGTCTCCTACGCGCTCAGCGGCAAGCGCCCGATCTCCGAGGAGACCCGGCGCCGGGTGGAGGAGGCCATCCGTGAGCTGGGCTACCGGCCGCACGCGGGCGCCCGGGCCCTGGCCAGCAGCCGCTCGAACGTCCTGGCCCTCGTGATCCCGCTCCGGGCCGGCATCCATGTCCCGGTCGTGATGCGGTTCGCGGTGTCGGTGGTGACGACGGCCCGCCGCTACGACCACGACGTCCTGCTCCTCACCCAGGAGGAGGGCGACGACGGTCTGCGCCGGGTCGCGGACACGGCGCTGGTGGACGCGCTGATCGTGATGGACGTCCAACTGCACGATCCCCGGCTGCCGTTGCTGCGCTCGCTGGAGCGGCCGTCGGTGATGATCGGCTTCCCGGCCGACTCCGCGGGCCTGACCTGCATCGACCTCGACTTCAAGGCGGCCGGCGAGGTGTGCGTGGAGCATCTGGCGCGGCTCGGGCACCGGGTGGTCGCGCTGGTCGGCTCGCCGCCGGAGGTGTATGTGCGGCGGACCGCGTTCGCCCAGCGGGTGGTCCAGGGCTTCACCGCGGCCGCGGACCGCAGCGGCCTCGCCTCCTCCGTGCACCCCTGCGAGGCCTCGCCCGCGGCCGCCCGTCTGGTCGCCGAGCAACTGCTGCGCGAACAGCCCGCGTTGACCGGGGTCGTCGTCCACAACGAGCCGCTCCTGGAGCCGTTGATCGACGCCTTCGAGCAGCTGGGGCTGCGGGTGCCCGGCGACCTCTCCGTCACCGCCATCTGCCCGGACGAACTCGCCGAGTCCGTCCGGGTTCCCGTCACCTCCGTCGCCCTGCCGTCCGCGGAGGTGGGCGAGCAGGCGGTGCAGCTGCTGATGAAGAAGCTGGGCGGCGACGCCGTGCCCGAGGCGACGCTGCTGCCGCCCAGGATGACGGAACGGGCGAGCACGGCGCCGCGGACTACGAGTTGAGCCCCCACGCCTGCCCGAGCCGGTGGGCGGCGCACAGGTTCACATCGAGGATGTAGGCCCCGGCGGTCCCGCACTGCTCGCTGCCGCTGCCGGGGTCGACGGGCTGCCCGTGTCCCATCCCGGTGATGCTGTACGTCTCGACGACCGGGTTCCCGCTGGCGTTCCTGTAGATCTGGTGCGGATATCCGGCCACGGTGTCACTGACGTCGACGCTCTGGTCGGCGCCCTGCACATCGGTCCACTGCTTCATCAGGTCGGTCATGTTGACGGGCTTGACGGTGTAGTCGGCGGTGCCCTGGAAGACGGTCAGGGTGGGCCAGGGGCCGGTGTAGCCGGGGCGGGCGGCCCGCACCCGGTCGCCCCACTGCCGCGCCGTCTGCGTGGCACCGACGTACATGCACACGTACGGCGACCCGGCGGCCTGCGCGCATCCGTACGGCAGCCCGGCGACGACCCCTCCGGCCGCGAACTTCTCGGGGTAGGCGGCCATCATCACGGCGGTCATGGCGCCGCCGGCGGACAGCCCGGTGACGTAGGCGCGCGAGGCGTCGCCGCCGGTGTCGGCGAGCTGACGGTCCAGCATCTGCGCGATGCTCGCGGCCTCGCCCTGGCCGCGCGCGATGTCCCCGCTCTGGAACCAGTCGAAGCAGTTCGATGCGTTGTTGGCGCTCTGCTGCTGCGGCAGCACGACGGAGAACTTCCACCGGTCGGCGAGCTGGGTCCACCCGCTGCCGCTGCCGTATCCGGCGGCGCCCTGGGTGCAGCCGTGCAGCGCGACGACGACGGGCCGTCCGGTCGGCAGTCCGTCGGGCACGTAGCGGAACATCCGCAGCGCACCCGGGTTGGATCCGAACCCGGTGACCTCCTGGAGGGAGGCGGCGTGCGCCCGGCCCGGCACGACGAAGGAGAGCAGGGCGACCAGGAAGGTCACCAGCAGGGCGATACGGCGGCTTGCGGCTCTGGTCTGTGTCATGGGGAGGGACCGTAGAAGCGTGAACCAGTCGCCGATATAGAGGCGGAACCCATAAAAACAGCGAGGACCCAGTGGTCCGTGACCACCGGGTCCTCGCTTGGAAAACATGGAGATTGTGGAGATGGCGGGAATCGAACCCGCGTCCAACGGTGCGGAATCAGGGCTTCTCCGTGTGCAGTTCGCTGTGATTTTCTCGGCCCCGGCGATCACGCGAACAAGTCGCCGACGGGCCCAGTCACTGTTTGATTTCCCACCGAACCCCGTGACCGGGCTCGATGGTTTAGTTCCCTAGCTTATGCCAGGGTCCGGGTCGGGAACATCCCCGGTCTGACACCCGTTAGGGCCTTCACTCACTGCTTATCAGGCAGCGAGGGCGAAGGCGCGGGAATCGCTCTTGGTATTGGCGATTATTTTTTGCGACATATGGTTAACGAGATCATTGCCGCTTCCTCGACACGCTTCCCCTGCTTCGACAGCCGCTGTCGAAACCGATCATCCCCATGTTGTGTTTTCAATCCCTCCGCAGAGGGCCCCTCCGAGGAGGGCGCGCACCCGCTGTGAGGTGCGATGCCATCGTACGTGAACAACAGGCGACGATGCCACCGTATTCCCGCGCCTAGACGCCCCGCTGCCTGCGCCGGGCCGCCGCGATCGCGCGGTCCGACTCCCGCCGGTCCTGCTGCTCGCGCAGGGTCTGGCGCTTGTCGTACTCCTTCTTGCCTCGCGCGAGCGCGATCTCGGCCTTCGCGCGCCCGTCCTTGAAGTACAGGGCGAGGGGCACGATCGTGTGGCCCGTCTCCTGGGTCTTGGCCGCCAGCTTGTCGATCTCCTCGCGGTGCAGCAGCAGCTTGCGCTTGCGGCGCGCGGAGTGGTTGGTCCAGCTGCCCTGGTGGTACTCCGGGATGTGGGCGTTGTGCAGCCACGCCTCGCCCCGGTCGATCTGGACGAAGCCGTCGGTCAGCGAGGTCTGCCCCTCACGCAGCGACTTGACCTCGGTGCCGGTGAGCACGAGACCCGCCTCGTAGGTGTCGACGATCGCGTAGTCGTGCCGGGCCTTCTTGTTCTGGGCGACGATCTTGCGCTTGCCGCCCTTCTCGCCGTCCCTGGCCTTGGCCGCCGACCCGCCCTGCTTGGGCTGGGACTCCTTCGGTACGTACATTCCCTTGCTCATAGTGCTGTCCATTTTCGCACTACGAAGGGGGGTGCGGGCCAGCCCTTAATCGGCGTCGCCCACTCCGGCGAGCACCGTCTCGGCCCGCTCGACGGCCGCCTCGCCCGGTGCGGCGACGTCCAGGTCCGGGGTGATGCCGTGGCCGTCGACGCTGCGGCCGGAGGGAGTGCGGTAGTGCCCGACGGTCAGCTCGGCGACAGAGCCCCCCGGCAGCCGGCTCGGCATCTGCACGGAGCCCTTGCCGAAGGTGCGGGAACCCACGACGACCGCACGGCCGCGATCCTGGAGGGCTCCGGTGAGCAGTTCGGCCGCGCTCATCGTGCCGCCGTCGACGAGCGCGACCAGGGGTCTGGTGGTGTCGGCGCCGGGGTCGGCGTGCAGCGCCTGCTGCTTGCCGTCGACGTCGTAGGTGGCGACGAGGCCGCCGTCCAGGAAGGCGGAGGCGGTCGTCACGGCCTCGGTGACCAGGCCGCCGGAGTTGCCGCGCAGGTCGAGGATGATGCCGGCCCCGACCGGGGCCTGCCGCACGGCGGTGCGGACGACGTCGCCGGAGCCCTTGGTGAACGCGGCGATTCTGATGACGGTGATCCCGCCGGCAAGCCTTCGGACACTGACCGAGTGTGTGGACAGCCGGGCCCGGTGCAGGGTCTTCGTCCACGCGTGCGTGCCGCGTCCGAGGCCGAGGCGGACCGCCGTGCCGGCGGAGGCGTCCTTGTCGTCGCCGCGCAGCAGGGAGACGACCTCGGTGACGGGCTTGCCGTCGACCGTCTCGCCGTCGATGCTGCGCAGCCGGTCGCCCGCGCGGATCCCGGCGCCGGCCGCGGGCGAGCCGTCGGCCACCTTGGTCACCTCGATACGGCCGTCCCGCTCGCGCCGCGCCCACAGTCCGACGCCGGTGTACTGGCCGTCGAGGGCTTCCTCGAACTCCTCGTACTCGCCCTCGGAGTAGACGGCGCCCCAGCGGTCACCGCTGCGGCTGACGGCGCGTTCGGCAGCCTCCATGGGGGACTTGCCGTCGGCCATGGCCTCCTCGGCCGCCCTGGCCACGTCCTCGTGATGACCGGCGGGCACGGCCGAACGCGCTTCGCCCGCCGCGGACTTCCGGCCGGACTCGGGAAAGGAGCCGGTCGCCGCGCCGGCGACCAGCACGCTCGCGAAGACCAATGTCAGGGCGGCCCCGCGGCGGATGCGGCGGGGCTGGCAGAACAGGTCACGACCTGACATGCCGGTGAGTCTAGGACAACGCGAAGGGCCGTACGGCCGGTTGACCGTACGGCCCCCTTGGCATGTGTCACACCTTCAGGTACTTGCGCAACGCGAAGAACGCGGCCAGCGCGGGCATCAGCAGACTCGTGGCGAGGATGAGCGGCAGTTTGGTCAGCACGGCGTCCCAGCCGATGAAGTTGATCAGATTCAGCTTGTGGGACAGATCCAGGCCGTGGTCGATGATGAAATACCGGGCGACCACCAGGAATCCACAGGCGACGCCTCCCCCGATGAGCCCGGCGACCGCCGCCTCCATGATGAACGGCGCCTGGATGTAGAAGCCCGAGGCACCGACCAGGCGCATGATCCCGGTCTCGCGCCGCCGGCTGAACGCCGAGACGCGCACGGTGTTGACGATCAGCATCAGCGCGACGACGAGCATCAGCGCCATGACGGCACGGGCCGCCCAGTTCATGCCGTTCAGCAGCCCGAAGAGGTTGTCGAGGATGCCCTTTTGGTCCTGCACGGACTGCACACCGTCGCGCCCGTCGAAGGCGGTCGCGATGACCTGGTACTTCTGCGGGTCCTTCAGCTTGATCCGGTACGACTCCTGCATCTGGTCCGGCGTGAGGGAGCTGGCCAGCGGCGAGTCACCGAACTGCTGCTTGTAGTGCTTGTAGGCCTCGTCCTGCGACTCGTAGGTCACCTTCTCCACGACCGACGACATCTTGTCCAGGTCGGACATGATGTCCTTCTTCTGGTCGTCGGTGACCGCGCCCTTGGCGCAGTTGGGGTCCGACTCGGCGTCGCTCTTGTTGCACAGGAAGATCGAGACGTTGACCTTGTCGTACCAGTAGCCCTTCATCGTGCTGACCTGGTCGCTCATCAGGAGCGACCCGCCGAACAGGGCGAGCGACAGGGCGACGGAGACGATCACCGCGAAGGTCATCGTCAGATTGCGGCGGAGACCGACACTGATCTCGGAGACTACGAACTGGGCGCGCATGGCGTCTTCTTCAGGCCTTTCCGTGGACGGTCGCGGTCAGTGCTGGTAGCCGTAGACGCCACGTGCCTGGTCGCGGACGAGGCGGCCCTTCTCCAGCTCGATGACGCGCTTGCGCATCTGGTCCACGATGTTCTGGTCGTGCGTCGCCATCACCACGGTGGTGCCGGTCCGGTTGATCCGGTCGAGCAGCTTCATGATGCCGACGGAGGTCTGCGGGTCGAGGTTTCCGGTGGGTTCGTCCGCGATGAGCAGTTTCGGCCGGTTCACGAAGGCGCGCGCGATGGCCACGCGCTGCTGCTCACCACCGGAGAGCTCACCGGGCATCCGGTCGTCCTTGCCACCGAGACCGACGAGGTCGAGCACCTGCGGCACGGACTTGCGGATCTCGCCGCGCGACTTGCCGATCACCTCCTGCGCGAAGGCGACGTTCTCCGCCACCGTCTTGTTCGGCAGGAGCCGGAAGTCCTGGAACACCGTCCCCAACTGGCGCCGCATGTGCGGCACCTTCCAGTTGGAGAGGCGCGCGAGGTCCTTGCCCAGGACGTGCACCTGACCGTGACTGGCCCGCTCCTCGCGCAGGATCAGCCGCAGGAAGGTGGACTTTCCGGAGCCGGAGGACCCCACGAGAAACACGAACTCGCCCTTCTCCACTTCCAGGGAGACATCCCTGAGTGCGGGACGGGTCTGCTTGGGGTAGACCTTGGAGACGTTGTCGAATCGGATCACGGATGCACCACGGGTCGCCGGGGGTAGGTGAGCGTGACCATACGCGAGTCGGGTGTACGACCGCAGTCGCCGGTGAGGGTTGCGTAAGACTTGTGCCTTTTGTACCGCCGGTGTCTTCACGGATGACCCTGCGACGGCAGCCCTCGGGGGCGACCCCCGCGCGGCCTCGGGAGGAACCTGGCACAGTAGAGAGGGGAACGTTCGGCGACCCGCGAGCGTTTTCCGTGTAGAGGCGTTGTCAAGGAGGGCGAGCGCATGACGTACGACCGGCTGGTGTGCGCGAACTGCGCGGCGCCCGTGAGCGAGGGCCGGTGCCCCGTGTGCCGTGCGAACCGCCAGCGGCTGCAGCAGGAGAACTTCTTCGCGGGGCTGAACCCCATGGCGCTGATCGCACTGCTGGCGGTGCTGATCGCGGCGGTGGCGCTGCTGGCGCACCAGACCGCCTGAGGCGCGGCACAAGCACCCACAGACACACAGACGCCCGAGGGGCCCGGAGCGACTTCCCGCTCCGGGCCCCTCGTCGTACGTCGTCGCACACCGTGCGTGTGCGAGCGGCTACCGTCAGGCAGCCGCTCCGCCGCGGCCGTTGACCAGACGCGGCAGCATGCGGAAGCCGATGCCGCCGGCGATCATCGTCGCGGCGCCGACCAGCAGGAAGGCGGTCTGACCGGCACCGGTCTCGGCCAGCTGGGCGCCGTTGTCGTTGGGCTGCTGGGTGTCCGTGCCGGTGTCGGTGAGGGCCGAGGAGCCCTCCTCCTGCGCGGAGTCGCCGGAGCCGCCGTCGGGGCCGTTGTTGTTGCCGCCGTTGTTCCCGGTGCCGCTGCCGTCGGTCGGGGTCGCCGTGGTGGGCTCCTCGGTCGGCTGCGTCGGCTCCTCGGTGGGCTCGGTGGGCTCCTCCGTGGGCTCGGTCGGGTCGTCCGTCGGGTCGGTCGGCTCACCGGTCGGCGGGTCGGTCGGGATGTCGGTCGGCGGGTCCGTCGGGTCCGTGGGAATGCCGGTCGGCGGGTCCGTCGGGTCGTCGTCGCCCAGGCCGGTGTCGACGTTCACGGCGACGCCGCTGTTGTCGACGCTGACGCCGAGGTCCAGAGCGGAAGCGGCACCGGCGGCGGTCAGCGAAGCACCCGCGGCGATCACGGCACCCGCGGCGATCCGTGCGACACGGATCCGCGTCTTCTTGGTCATGTGGTTGCTACCCCCAGTAGCTGATCGTCAGTTGGGCGGCGCTCGGGGCCGTGATCGACGGAGACAGCTACGTGAAAGCCCCCCGGTTCACATGCGCCCCAGAGATACGCATGCCACGCTTCACCCTTCCCATTTTTCAAAGCATCGTCAAGGCCATTGCGTGCGCAATGTCCAACTACGTGCTCTATGCCGGGCATTGAAGCCTGTGAGTGTGATGTAAAACCCAGACATCGGGCATGCAAGCGGGCACACAAAAGGCAACTGCCGCCTCGGGGGCGGCAGTTGCCTTGTCGACAAACTTACTTCTCCTGCTGCTTGCGCCAGCGAATTCCGGCCTCCAGGAACCCGTCGATCTCGCCGTTGAACACGGCCTCGGGGTTTCCGACCTCGAACTCGGTGCGCAGGTCCTTGACCATCTGGTACGGGTGCAGGACGTACGAACGCATCTGGTTGCCCCAGGAGTTGCCGCCGTCGCCCTTGAGCGCGTCCATCTTGGCCTGCTCCTCCTGGCGGCGCCGCTCGAGCAGCTTGGCCTGGAGGACGTTCATCGCGGTCGCCTTGTTCTGGATCTGCGAGCGCTCGTTCTGACAGGAGACGACGATGCCGGTGGGCAGGTGGGTCAGGCGCACCGCGGAGTCGGTGGTGTTCACGCCCTGGCCGCCGGGGCCCGAGGAGCGGTAGACGTCCACGCGCAGCTCGGACTCGTCGATCTCGATGTGGTCGGTCTGCTCGACCACGGGCAGCACCTCGACACCCGCGAAGGAGGTCTGGCGGCGGCCCTGGTTGTCGAAGGGCGAGATGCGCACCAGCCGGTGGGTGCCCTGCTCGACGGAGAGGGTGCCGTAGGCGTAGGGGACCTGCACGGCGAAGGTGGTCGACTTGATGCCGGCCTCCTCGGCGTACGACGTCTCGTAGACCTCGGTCTTGTAGCCCTTCTGCTCCGCCCAGCGCAGATACATCCGCTGCAGCTTCTCGGCGAAGTCGGCGGCGTCGACGCCGCCCGCCTCGGCGCGGATGTTGACGAGCGCCTCACGGGCGTCGTACTCACCGCTCAGCAGCGTGCGGACCTCCATCTCGTCCAGCGCCTTGCGGACGGCCGCGAGCTCGGACTCGGCCTCGGCGCGGGTGTCCGGGTCGTCCTCCTCCTCGGCCATCTCGAAGAGCACGGCGAGATCGTCGATCCGCCCCCGCAGCGCCTCGGCCTTCCTGACCTCGGCCTGCAGATGGCTCAGCTTGCTGGTGATCTTCTGCGCCTCGTCCGGGTTGTCCCACAGGGACGGCGCGGCCGCCTGCTCCTCGAGCACGGCGATGTCTGCCCTCATCCTGTCGAGGTCCAGAACGGCCTCGATCGACTCCATGGTCGAGGAGAGGGACTTGAGCTCTTCGGATACATCGACGACTGCCACGCCCTCCAGCGTAACGGCTCCGCCGGTTAGGGCGTGTCGGGCCGCCGGTGACTCGGGTGCCGCCCGCTGCCCTCGTGGCCGTGAGCTGTCGTGGCCGTCGACCTGGGGGCTGCGCCCCCAGACCCCCGCTTCGGCCCTGGACGGGCCTCGTCCTCAAACGCCGGACGGGCTGACAGGACCGGCCCGGGCTGAAAGGGCGGACTGTCGGCCGGACTGTCACGGTGTAGCCGGGGCCGAGCTGCTTCTGTCCTGGGGGGTGGCGCCCGCGTCGTCGCCCGAGGTGGCCAGCCAGGTGCCCACGCCCGCTGCTGCCGCCAGGAGCAGGGCGGCGGCGCCCAGGGTCAGGCGGCGGCGTCGGGTGACGGCGCGGTGGCGGGCGGAGCCGGGGCGGGGGGCTCCGCTGGGGCGGGGGACGCGGGCCGTGCCGCGGGCGCCGCCGGCCAGTTCGTCGGGGGCCGGTACGCGCATCGAGGTGTGGGTGTCCCGGTTGGAGTCGGCCGGCTTGGCGCCCGGCACCAGGGGGACGGCACCCCGGCGCACCTGTTCGCGCTTCGGGGCCTCGGTCTGCCCGGCCGCCGTCTCCGGTTCGTCGCCCGGTTCCGTGTCGGGCTCGTCGACGTCCAGCGGTGGCATCCCGTCGACCAGCGGCAGCAGCTCGCGCAGCCGCCCGCCCAGCTCCGAGGCCCGCAGCCGCGAGGCCGGCGCCTTGGCCAGGTTCTGCACCAGGAGCTGCCACAGCTCGTCCGGGATGCCGGGCAGCGGCACCACGGTCTCCGTGACGTGCCGGCGCAGGACGGCACCGGGGTGCCCGCCGCCGAACGGCGTGAAGCCCGCCAGCAGCTCGTAGAGGACCGTGGCGAGCGCGTAGATGTCCACGGCCGCCCGCGGGGGCAGGCCCTCGACGATCTCCGGGGCGAGGTAGTCCGGCGTACCGATGATCTTCGTCGCGCGGGTGCGGCGCGGGGAGTCGATCAGCTTCGCGACCCCGAAGTCGGTGAGCAGCGCCGGGTGCGAGCCGCCCGGGCCGAGCGGGCCCTGCATGTCCAGCAGGACGTTCTCGGGCTTGACGTCCCGGTGCACGACGCCCGCCGCGTGCGCGGCCGCGAGCCCGTCCGCGACGTCGGCGACGATCGCCACGGCCGCCGCGGGAGCGAGGCGCCGCTCGCGCTCCAGGCGGGTGCGCAGGTCGGTGCCCCGTACGAGATCCATGACCAGCGCGAGGTCGTTGCCGTCCACCACCAGGTCGCGCACGGAGACGACGTTCGGGTGGTCGAGGCCGAGCAGCGCCGTGCGCTCCTGCACGAAGCGGCCGACGAGTTCCTGGTCGGACGCGAGGTCCTCGCGCAGCAGCTTGACGGCGACGGGTCCCTCGGGCCCCTCGCCCAGCCACACCGTGCCGGCGCTGCCGCGTCCCAGGATCTGGTTCGCGGTGTACCGGCTGCCGATCTTCCGTGCCAAGACTGCTCCTACCGACCCGACGCGTGTTAATCGCTAAAACTACGCGTCCGAGGAGCCAACCTTCACCGCCGAGACCGAAATCACCCGCCAGGTGTCGACAAATCACCAAGCTCGCGGCTCAGTTGCCGCCGCCGAGCTTCCCGACCCAGTCGCTCACGGTGTCGTACATGTGGGTCAGCTGCTGCCAGTAACCCCTGGTCGTGTGCAGCCAGTCCTGCAGCGGGCTCAGCTCCCAGACCAGCCAGCCGGCCACGAACAGGATGACGATCGTGAACAGGCAGCCCTTGAGGCAGCCGAGCCCGGGGATCTTCATCGGGTTCGCGCTGCGCTGCCGCGGCTGCCGCGGCTCGCGCGCGGGCTGCTGCGGGGGCGGTGCATAGCGCTGCGGCTGAGGCTGGGGCTGCGGGGGCGGCGCGTACCGCTGGGGCTGCTGCTGCGGCTGGCCGTAGCCCTGCGGCGGTCGCTGCTGCTGGGGCCGCTGCTGCGGCCTGGCGACCTGCCGCTGGGGGCGGCGGCGCAGCGGGTCCTCGTTCGGGTCGAGGTACTGCTGGACCTGCGTCTGTTCGTTGCGGTCGCGGGCGGCGCGCAGCTGGTTCTGCCAGGGGTGCGGCTGCTCGGGCCCCGGCTGCCCCTGGGGCATCGGCGGCATGACCGCGGTCGGGTCGGCCGCGCCGGTGCTGGGCAGCACGGCGGTGGGGTCGGCGGCGCCGGCCGGGCCCGGGTGGCCGGTGGTCGGCAGGACGTTCGTCGCGGCGTTCGGGTCGTAGCCGCCGCCGGTGTGCGGCAGGACCTGCGTCGGGTCGGCGGAGCCGGGGACCGCGGCGGGCGCCGGGTCGGGGGCGAGCAGTGCTCCCACGCCCTCGGCTGCGGCGATCTGCGCGGAGTTCGCGTGCACCCCGATGCCCTCGGCGACGACGCGCAGGCCGCGCGCGAGGTTCTCGGCGCTGGGTCGCTCGTCCGGGTTCTTGCGCAGACAGCGCTCTATGACCGTCCACAGCGGGTCGGGAACCGTCGAGGGGCGGCGCGGCTCGGCGCTCAGGTGCTGGTGCAGGACCTCCAGGGCGGAGCTCCCGGCGAACGGCGGGCGGCCGGTGACCAGCTCGTACAGCAGGATGCCGGCGCCGTAGATGTCGACGGCGGAGGTCTGGGGGCGGCCCTCGGCGCTCTCCGGCGCCACGTACGCGGGCGTGCCCACGAACTCCTGGGTCCGGGTCAGGCCCGGGGAGTCGGCGAGGCGGGCGATGCCGAAGTCGGTGAGCATCGGATGCATCTGGCCGCCCTGCTGCGCGAGCAGGACGTTGGCCGGCTTCAGGTCGCGGTGGACGACGCCGTCGGCGTGGCTGGCCGCGAGCGCGTCGGCGATCTGCGCGGTGAGCAGGGCGGCGGCCACCGGTGTGAAGGGGCCGTTCTCGCGCAGATAGCGGTGCAGGTCGGGGCCCTCCACGAGGTCCATGACCAGCGCCAGCAGATCGCCCTCGACCACCAGGTCGCGGACCCGGACGATGTTCGGGTGGGTCAGCCGCAGCAGGACGGAGCGCTCGCGCAGGAACCGCATCACGATGTCGGGATCGCTTGCGAGCTCCTCCTTGAGGACCTTGATCGCGACGGTCTCGCCGGGCTGACCGGCCACGGCGGCCTCGGCCCCCGCGGTCTCTCGCTGGCGGGCCCGCCAGACGGTGCCCGTGGCGCCGCGACCGAGCGGCTCCTCGAGCAGGTACTTGCTGCCTACCGGCCGCACGTCATGTGCTCCCTGCTGCTTGCTTACCGTTCCGACCCACTGTAGTGCCGCCGCGCGGGGCACCGACCTGACACCGTCCCAGCGTCTTACGTACACATCCCGGGACATGTTCGAAGGAAAGACGCTCGACCCGGTCCGCCGGTTGCCCGAAGCGGACGTGACCGATCTCAAGCGGTCGCGGGTACGCCACCTGTCAGGCACTTTTGCGGGCAGAGCCGACCAATCAAGATCACTTGTGCCCGAGCGGCGGGCGCGTTGTCAGTGGCAGGTGCGAGGATGCCTGCAGTACTGGCCGATGTGCTCGTGAGGGGTGGGGAGCACCGTCTGATCCGTCAGACGGGCTTTGGTCCGCGTCCGGGCAGAAGGGACCGCTGACGGCGATGCAGATCCGGCTGACCGTCGTAGACCCGATGGGCCCCTCCGAGCGCGGGCGGGGCTCCACCGCAAGCTGCGACGTGCTGGTCACGGCGCCCGCCGGTACGGCCTTGTCGGTGGTGGCCTCCGCGCTGGCCTCGGCCGTCGCGGGCGACCCGGCCGCCCCGTCCGAGCGGGGCCGCGAGCCCGGAGGTCCGGTGGTGCTCTACGCGGGCGCGGAGCGGCTGGACGACCGGCGCAGCACCCTCGGCGAGCCCCCGCTGATCGACGGCGCCGTGCTCTGTCTGGGCGCCCCGGCCGAGCCCGAGCCGCACCCCGAGCTGGACGACGCCCCCACCCAGCTCCATGTGATCGCGGGCCCGGACGCGGGCGGCGTCCACCTCCTGCACGGCGGCGAGATCCGCATCGGCCGCTCCGCCGACGCCGACGTCCCGCTCGACGACCCGGACGTCTCCCGTCTGCACTGCGCGGTCACCGTCGCCGCCGACGGCCGGGTCTCGGTCGCCGACCTCGACTCCACGAACGGCTCGCTGCTGGACGGCGCCCGCCTGGGCACGCGTCCGGTGCGCTTCGCGCCGGGCGCGCTGCTGCGCATCGGGGAGTCGGCCCTGCGGGTCGCTCCGGCCGGCGGGCCGGGGGCCCGGGTGCCGACGGCTCCGGACGGCGAGGGCCATGTGCGGCTGACGCCCGGTGACGCGCCGGAGGCGGCCCACGCGGACGCCGCGCAGACGGCCCCCGCGGGCGGCGCCACGCACGCCGTTCCGGCGCCCCACGCGCGCGTGCCCGACGGCAGCGACCCGGCCGCCACCCCCTCGCGCGGCCTGCCCACCGCGCAGGAGCACGGCCCGGTCGAGCCGCCGCTCGTGCCCGAGCAGGGCAGGCCCCCGCGGATCGAGAGCCGGGGCGCGGACGTCCCCGCGGCGAGCCTCGACACGCACGCGGGGCGGTCCGGTGCGGTGGTGTGGGACACGGCGTCCGCCGCGCCGGGCGACGGCGAGGTGTCCGGCGCGCGCAAGGGCACCCCGCTGCGCGGGACGGACGTACCGCAGGGCGTGCGCAGGCGCGGCGGGCTCTCGGCGTGGGCGCGGCGGCTGGCGGGCGGACGCGGCGAGCAGCCGGCGTCGAGGGACGAGGCGTACGAGGAGGACGACGGCCACACGGCGACCCGGTCGGCGCCGCCCGCCGGACCGCAGCTCCCGGAGACCTGGCCCGACCCGGCGGCCCTGCTGCTGACGGCGCTCGGCCCCGGCCCTCGGCTCTGGGAGCGCGGCCCTGATCACCCCGAGGCGCTCACGGTGCGGCTCGGCACGGCGGACCGGGCGGCCCCCGACGGCTCCGGGCTGCTGCCCGCGGTGCCGGTGACGGCCGATCTGCGCGAGGCCGGGGCGCTGGGCCTGGCCGGTCCCCGCACCCGGCTGTCCGGGCTGGCCCGCGCGGTGGTGGCGCAGCTCGCCGCACTGCACTCCCCCGACGCCCTGGAGATCGTCCTGATCGCGGCGGACCGCTCGCGCCCCGTGGAGGAGCGCACCGCCGAGTGGTCCTGGCTCGGCTGGCTGCCCCATCTGCGTCCGGGCCACGGTCAGGACTGCCGTCTGCTGCTCGCCTACGACCGCGAACAGGCCACGGCCCGCACCGGCGAGCTGCTCCGGCGCCTGGAGGACCAGCAGGCGGAGGTGCGCAACGGCACGCGCGTGCCGGCCCGTCCCGCCGGCGGCCAGTCCCGCACCGCGCGCCGGCCATCCTGGGCCCGTGCGGACGACGGCGGGCCGGAGACGGACGGCTTCGCCGGGCCGTACACGGTGGTCGTGGTGGACGGCGACCCGGGCGGCGCCGCCGTGCGCGAGGCGGTGGCGCGGCTGGCCCTGGAGGGCCCGCGCGCGGGGATCCATGTCGTCTGCCTCGCCGAGACGGCCTCCGCGTCGCCCGCGTCACCGGTGACGGAGACGTACGAGGCGGCGTGCGCGGTGGCCCCGGCGTTCCGGGACTGCGGTGCGGTCGCGCTGCTGAGCGGGGACGTGGCGACGGCCCTGCGGCTGATGCGGGTCGCCCGCACCGCCGCCCCCGGGGCTGCCACCCCGGAACCGCCCGGCACCACCGCACCACCCGCGGGGACCGCTCCCGGCGCCACCGCACCGGGCGAGGGCTCCCCCGCGCCCGCGTCCGGCCCTGTGGGCCCCGGCACCGTGGCCGTCGTGGACGCCGTGTCGCTGCCCTGGGCGGAGCGGTTCGCGCGGGCGCTGGCCCCGCTCAGGACGGACGGTTCAGGCACCGAACGGCAGACCCGGGTCTCGGTGCCGTTGCCCCAAGCGGCCCGGCTCCTCGACGAGTTGGGGCTCGCCCGGGCCACCCCGGCGTCGCTGATGGCGCGTTGGGCGGACGCCGCGGACGACGACCGGGCGCTCGGCGGACGGGCCCGGGCCGTGCTCGGCGCCGGTGCGCGCGGCCCGGTCGGCGTGGACCTCGCCGCCGACGGCCCGCATCTGCTGATCGAGGGCCCGCCGGGCAGCGGCCGTACGGAGCTGCTGCGGGCCGTGATCGCCTCGCTGGCCGCCGCCGAGCGCCCCGACCGGCTGGGCATCGTCCTGATGGACGGCCGCGACAGCGTCGGCGCCGGGGGTGCTCCCTCCGGCGGAGGCGGCCACGGCGAGGGGCTGCGGGTGTGCACGGACGTCCCGCATGTGACGACCCATCTGACCGCCAACGACCCTGTGCGCATGCGGGAGTTCGCCCAGTCCCTCAGCGCCGAGCTCAAGCGGCGGGCCGAGCTGCTCGGCCGCGGCGAGTTCACCGAGTGGCACACCGGCCGCGAGCTGTCGGGCCGCATCGTCTCCCAGCGCACGTCCGGCACGAGCGCGGCCGGCGACCTGGACAGCCCGCCCAGTTCGACGATGCGACTGCGTCCGGGTGCGGCCCGCCGGCAGACGGAGGCGGCACCGCCGCTGCCCCGCCTCGTGGTGGTCGTGGACGACCTGGACGCCCTGGTCTGCCCCGCGCTCGGCTCACCCGGCAGGCCCGCGGCGGGCTCCGTCATCCGCGCGCTGGAGGCGGTCGCCCGTGAGGGTGATCGGCTCGGCGTCCACCTGGTGGCCGCGACCGCCCCCGGAGGCCGTACGGCCGACACGGAACCCGCGCGGCGGGCGACCCTGCGGGTGACGCTGGAAGCCCCTGCCACGGGTCCGGACGAGCCGGCTCCCGGCCGTGGCCGGCTGGTCCGGCCCGACGGCCGGTCGGCCCCCTTCCAGGGCGGCCGTGTCACGGGCCGCATCCCGCGCACGGCGACCCTGCGCCCCACGGTCGTCCCCCTCGACTGGCAGCGCATGGGCGACCCCCCGACCCGCCGACCCGTACGGGAACTGGGCAACGGCCCCACCGATCTCGCCCTCCTGGCCAGCGCTCTGGAGCGCGCGGCGCGCGAGGTGTCGGCCTCGGAGGTGCCCTCGCTCCTGTAAGAGGGGGCGCCCGCCGAGGGCAACCGTCACGAGGCGGTCACGATCCCCCGGTTGACAACCGACGCGCACTTGCCGACCCATTCGGACGGGCGTACACCAGATCCACGGGACAGCGCTCGACGTTCGACGAAGATCGCAGAACGGGGCAGTGATGCGCAGCACGAGCAGCAGGAACCGAACCACCAGGGCCGCCAAACCCGCCGCAGCCCTCCTCGCGGCGGCGCTCGCGCTGGCGCTCACGGGATGTGGCGGCAGCGACGACGACAGCGACAGCGGCGGCTCCAAGACGAGCGGTAGCGGAAGCGGCAGCAGCGTGACGCTGCCCAAGCTCGACGGCCAGACCCTCGAGGTCGCCGCCGTGTGGACCGGCGCCGAGCAGAAGAACTTCATGAAGGTCATGGACGAGTTCAAGAAGCGGACCGGCGCCAAGATCAACTTCGTTCCCACGGGCAACAACACCTCCACCTTCCTCGGTACCAAGATCCAGGGCGGCAAGCCGCCGGACGTCGCGTTCCTGCCCCAGGTGGGTGTGCTGCACCAGTTCGCGGACAAGGGCTGGCTCAAGCCCATGGGCGCGGAGGCCAAGGCCCAGCTGGACAAGAACTTCTCCAAGGGCTGGGTGGACCTGGGCGCCTGGAAGGGCAAGCAGTACGGCGTGTACGCCAAGGCCGCCAACAAGTCCCTGGTCTGGTACAACACGGCGGCCTTCGAGGCGGCCGGCATCACCAGCCCGCCCAAGACCTGGAAGGACTTCCTCACCACCGCGCAGACGCTGTCGGACGCCGGCTCCCCCGCGGTCTCCGTGGGCGGCGCGGACGGCTGGACGCTCACCGACTGGTTCGAGAACATCTACCTCTCGCAGGCCGGGCCCGAGAAGTACGACCAGCTCGCCGCCCACAAGATCAAGTGGACGGATCCCTCGGTCACCAAGGCGCTCACCACGCTCGCCCAGCTCTGGGGCAAGAACGACCTGCTCGCGGGCGGCAACAAGGGCGCGCTGAACACGGAGTTCCCGAAGTCGGTCACCCAGACCTTCTCCGGTGACAACCCGGCGGCGATGGTCTTCGAGGGCGACTTCGTGGCCGCGAACATCAACGCCGACACCAAGGCCAAGATGGGCACGGACGCCAAGGTGTTCCCGTTCCCGTCCGTCGGCGCCAACCCGCCCGTGGTCAGCGGCGGTGACGTCGCCGTGGCCCTCAAGGACGGCAAGGGCGCCCAGGCCCTGCTGACCTTCCTGGCCTCCACGGACGCGGCCCAGATCTGGGCGGCGCAGGGCGGCATCCTCTCCCCGAACAAGGAGATGGACATGTCGTCGTACAAGGACGCCATCACCAAGCAGATCGCCCAGGCGCTGCTCGCGGCCGGTGACAACTTCCGCTTCGACATGTCCGACCAGGCACCCGCGGCGTTCGGCGGCACGGCCGGCGTGGGCGAGTGGAAGGACCTGCAGGACTTCCTGCGCAACCCGAAGGACATCGCCGGCACCCAGCAGAAGCTGGAGGCCGACGCGGCCAAGGCCTACGCGACGGGCTGACGGCGCGGTCATGACGTCAGTCGCGAACACGACCGGGGGCGCCGGCGCACTGCCGACGCCCTCCGTCTCGCCGCGCAAGAGCGTCACGGGGACCCGGCTGTGGGTGGCGGTGCTGTTCCTGCTGCCCGCGCTGGTGCTCCTCGGGGCGCTCGTGGTCTACCCGATCGGGTACTCGATCTGGCGCAGTCTCTACGACGCCGACGGCTCCGGCTTCGTGGGGCTCGACAACTACGGCGACATCTTCTCCAACGACGCCACCCTGACCGCCGTGCGCAACACCGCGATCTGGGTCGCGGTCGCGCCCGCCATCGTCACCGCGCTCGGCCTGATCTTCGCCGTGCTGACCGAACGGGTGCGCTGGGGAACGGCGTTCAAGCTGCTGATCTTCATGCCGATGGCGATCTCTATGCTCGCCGCGGGCATCATCTTCCGTCTGGTGTACGAGCAGGACCCCGATCTGGGCGCCGCCAACGCGGTCGCCAAGTCCGTCCACGACACCTTCGTGTCGTCGTCGGTGTATCCGGACGCCCGGCCCAACGCGACGGCGAGCGA
Organism: Streptomyces spinosisporus; assembly: GCF_022698145.1. Taxonomy (GTDB): domain Bacteria; phylum Actinomycetota; class Actinomycetes; order Streptomycetales; family Streptomycetaceae; genus Streptomyces; species Streptomyces spinosisporus. The sequence goes on along the minus strand of NZ_JALDAX010000020.1, from coordinate 46,276 downwards.
CCTCAAGCCGTCCGGCGGCGGGTCGTTCACCACGACGGGCACCGTGCACGCGGGCACACCGGCCCTGCTCCCCCTCGTCGGCATCGCGCCCAACAGGCTGCCCGGCAGCCCCGAGAACGCGAAGGCGGCGACGGGTTCCGGTGTGACCGGAACCGTCTGGCTGGACTTCAAGCTGGGCGGCGGCGGCACCAAGGGCCAGATCGACGCCGGTGAGAAGGCGCTGAAGGGCGTGAAGGTCGAGGCGGTGAAGGACGGCAGGACCGTTGCCTCCGCCAAGACCGGCGCCGACGGCACCTTCAAGCTCCCGGACGAGGCCGACGGGGCCCAACTCCGGCTCCCCGCCTCGAACTTCTCGGCGCCGTACAACGGCATCGACTGGCTCGGCCCGACCCTGGTCACCCCGGCCATCATCGGCAGTTACGTGTGGATGTGGGCGGGCTTCGCGATGGTGCTGATCGCGGCGGGACTCGCGGGCGTGGACCGCAACCTCCTGGAGGCGGCGCGGGTCGACGGGGCCAACGAGTGGCAGGTGTTCCGCAGGGTCACCGTGCCGTTGCTCGCACCGGTCCTCGCGGTCGTCCTCATCACGCTGATGATCAATGTGATGAAGATCTTCGACCTCGTCTACATCATCGCCCCGCAGCCGAGTCAGCCCGACGCCAACGTCCTCGCGCTGCAGCTGTTCCTGTCGTCGTTCGGCGGCGGCGGCAACGAGGGCGTGGGCAGCGCGATCGGCGTCATCCTGCTGCTGCTCGTCCTGCCGGTGATGTGGGTCAACATCCGCCGTCTGCGAAGGGAGCGTCAGAGGTGACCACCCTCGACACGACCGTGCGCGCCAAGCGCTCCCTCGCCTCCCGGGTCGCGAGCAGGGCGAGCGGCGGGGTGCTGCAGATCTTCCTGATCCTGGTCGCCCTGTTCTGGCTGGTGCCCACCCTCGGGCTGCTGGTCTCGTCGTTCCGCGACCCGACCGACATCGCCACCTCGGGCTGGTGGAAGGTGTTCACCGCGCCGGGGCAGCTGACCGCCAAGAGCTACCAGTCGCTGCTGGAGAACGACGCGATCACGCAGTCCCTGCTGAACACCGTCTGGATCACGGTGCCGGCCACGCTGCTCGTGGTGCTCATCGGCGCGATGGCCGGATACGCCTTCGCCTGGATGGACTTCAAGGGGCGCGACTGGTGGTTCCTGGTCGTGGTCGCGCTGCTGGTCGTGCCCGTCCAGATCGCCCTGATCCCGCTCGCCGATCTCTTCGGCAAGATCGGGATCTTCGGCGACATCATCGGCGTGGTCCTCTTCCACGTCGGGTTCGGCCTGCCGTTCGCCATCTTCCTGCTGCGCAACTTCTTCGCCGAGATCCCGCGTGAACTGCTGGAGGCGGCACGGCTGGACGGTGCCGGCGAGACGCGGCTGTTCTTCACCGTCGTCCTGCCGCTGGGCGCACCGGCGATCGCCTCGCTGGGCATCTTCCAGTTCCTGTGGGTGTGGAACGACATGCTGGTCGCGCTGGTGTTCTCGGACTCCGAGTCGCAGCCGCTGACGGTCGCTCTGCAGCAGCAGGTACGGCAGTTCGGCAACAACATCGACGTGCTGGCACCCGGCGCGTTCATCTCGATGGTCATCCCGCTGGTCGTGTTCTTCGCGTTCCAGCGGCAGTTCGTGTCCGGTGTGATGGCGGGCGCGGTGAAGTAGGCCTCAACACAACGGAGTCGAGGGGTCGGGACGTCACGGTCCCGGCCCCTTTTGTTCACCCCGGATCCCCCGTATGCCGTAGGGGACGTAACCAAGTCACTCCATCGGCCGTTCCCGGGCAAGGCCCAGTCGTCCGCGCCGACCCATGGATGTGCCTTGCCCAGGTTCAGTGTCATCGTCCCCGCGTACAAGGTTCAGGCGTATCTCCACGCGTGCCTGGACTCGGTGCTGTCGCAGTCGTATCCCGATCTCGAACTGATCGCGGTCGACGACTGCTCGCCGGACGCGAGCGGTGCGGTCATCGACGAGTTCGCCGCCCGCGACCCACGGGTACGGCCCGTGCACCTGACCGGGAACCAGGGCCTGGGCGGCGCCCGCAACGCCGGGATGCGGCGGGCGAGCGGCGACTACCTGATCTTCCTGGACGGCGACGACACCCTCACCCCGGACGCGCTGCGCTCGATCGCCGACCGGCTGAAGGAGACGGGCGAGCCGGACGTCCTGGTCTACGACTACGGGCGCACCTACTGGTCGGGCGAGACCGTCCGCAACGTGGCCTCCGTACAGCTCACCGAGCAGGGCCCGGCCCCCTTCCGGCTGGAGGACCGCCCGGGCCTGCTGCAGCTGCTGATGGTGGCTTGGAACAAGGCCTGCCGCAGGGAGTTCGTCGAGCGCGAGGGCCTCGCCTTCCCGCCGGGCTACTACGAGGACACCCCGTGGACCTTCCCGGTCCTGATGTCCGCGGAGTCGATCACGACCCTGGACCGGGTCTGCGTGCACTACCGCCAGCGCCGGCAGGGCAACATCCTCGGCACCAGCAGCCGCAAGCACTTCGACGTCTTCGAGCAGTACGACCGCGTCTTCGCGTTCCTCGACGCACGCCCTGAACTCGCGTGCTGGCGACCGGTGTTGTTCCGCCGCATGATCGACCACCTCATCAAGGTGTTCGCCCACCGCGAGCGCCTGCCCCGCGGCTGCCGCGCCGAGTTCCTGCGCAAGGCCCGTGTCCACTACCGCCGTTACCGTGTCCCCGGCATCCAGGTCCCGCCGCGCTCCCGGGTGCGCCATACGCTGATCCGCTGCGGCCTGCACCGCACGTACCGCACGCTGCAGCTCGCGGCGTCCCTGCGCCGCAGGGCGGCCAAGCCCGTCGTCAGACTCCTGCGCGCCGCACGGGCGTCGGCGCTGCGTCTGCACTACCGCGTCCAGCTCCGTCTGCCCCTGCGCAGCGACCGCGCCGTCTTCACCGCGCACGACAGCTGGGGGAACACCTGCAGCCCGGGCGCCCTGGAGGCGGCGTTCCGCTCCGTCGTCCCGCACATCCGCACGGCGTGGATCGCCCGCCCCGAGCACCGGCGCGCGGTCCCGCAGGCCGGCGCACGCGTGCGTCCCGGAACGGCCGCCTACTGGACGGCCCTGGCCCGCTCCACGTACCTGGTCAGCGACGCCGGCTTCGACCGCCGTCTGGTCAAGCGCCGCGGCCAGGTCCTCGTCCAGACACACGCCGGCACCCCGCTGGGGCACACGGGCCTGGACCTCCAGGAGCGCCCGGCGGCCGCACGCGACACCGACTTCGCCGCGCTCCTCGACGACGTGGACAAGTGGGACTACGTCGTCTCGGCCAACCGCCACTCCACCCTGATCCGGGAACGCGTGCACCCGGGCGGCTACACGACCCTCGAATACGGCTGTCCCGGCAACGACGTGTTCCAGAAGGCGACTTCGGCGGACGTGAGCCGGTTGCGCCAGGTGTTCGGCATCCCCGAGGACAGCGTCGCCCTCCTGTACGCGCCCGCCCACCGCGACCACCTGCGCACCCAGCGCCCGGTGCTCGACCTGGAGCGCGTCCTGCGCCGGCTCGGCCCCCGCTTCGTCGTCCTGGCCCGTGTGCACGGCCCCGTCCCGCAGGGCGCACGGATCATCGACGTCACGGACCATCCGGGCGTGGAGGATCTGTGCCTCGCCTCGGACGCCCTGCTCACCGACTACGCGTCGCTCATGTTCGACTACGCGGGCCTGGACCGCCCGATCGTGATCCATGCCCCCGACGACGACTGGGCGGCGTACCAGGCCTGTCGCGGCACCTACTTCGACCTGCGTTCCTTCCCGCCGGGCGCGGTGGCCCGGAGCGAGGACGAGCTGATCGACATCTTCGCCACCGGTCACTGGCGCGGCTCCCGCTCGGCCCAGCTGCGGACCGCCTTCCGCGAGCGGTTCTGCCCGCACGACGACGGACGCGCCGCCGAGCGGGTCGTGCGCCGTGTCGTGCTGGGCGGCCAGGGCCTGCCGCCGGTGATCCCGTTCGCCGAGCGCCATCCCGTGCCCTCCGGGTCCGCCCTGCTCACGCGCTTCCCGCACGCCACCGTGCCGCAACCCGCCGGCCCGTCGACCGTCACCGACAGCCTCTGAACGCCGTTCTCACTCCGGGGAGTTCGCATGCCCTCCAGCCCGTCGCGGCCCACACCGAGCCGACCGTCCACCTGGCGTCCCGCCGGGCGGCCGGGACGCCTCGGCCGAGACGCTTCCGGGTCCTGAGGAACGCCAGTCCTGAGGAACGCCCAAAGGAAAGCACCGACAGAAAGAGCAGAATGCCCCGCTTCAGCATCATCGTCCCGTCCCATGGGGTGACAGGCCGGCTGTCCCAGGCCCTGGACTCCGTTCTCACCCAGTCCTTCGGCGACTTCGAGCTGATCCCGGTCTGCGACGCCCCCGGCTCGCCCGCGGCGGACGTCGTCGCCGGGTACGCCGAGCGGGACTCCCGGGTGGCGCCCGTGCACTCGCCCCCGTCGGGCGGTCTGGCCGGGGCGCGCAACAGCGGGATCCGGGCGGCGACCGGCACGTATCTGCTGTTCCTCGACTGCGACGACGTCCTCGCCCCCGGCTCGCTGGCCGCGCTGGACGCACGCCTGGCCGAGACGGGCGACGTGGACGTCCTGTACGCCGAGCACGAGCGTGTCCCCTGGTGGGAGGGCGAGCCGACCAACCCGGCCGCACCGCTGCTGGCGAAGGCGCCGGCCGGGGCCTTCTGTCTCGACCAGGTGCCGACGCTGACCGGAGTGCAGCTCCCGGCGTGGAGCGCCGCCTACCGCAGGGCCTTCCTCGCCGAGCAGCACCTCGCCTTCCCCGACGGCCACTTCACCGATGTCGGCTTCGGCGGTCTGGTCGCGCTCAGGGCCGAGAAGGCCGCCGTACTGCACCAGGTCCTCGTACGGCATCTGGTGCGCCGGCAGGGCAGCAGGCTCGGCCTGCCCGGTGAGCACCATCTCGAACTGCTCGCCCAGACCGACCTGGTGCTCACCCGCGCCACCGAACAGGGCCTGTCCGCCGAGCGGTTCGGCCCTCTCTTCGAGCAGCTCTTCGCGGCCGTGCTGAAGACCGCCGCCCACCCCAGGCGGCTGCCCGCACGGCGCCGCGCCTTCTTCCGGCTGGCGAGCAGGCTCTACCGCCGCCACCGCCCGGCCGGCCATCGCACGCCGGGCGGCAGCCTGGGGGTGCAGCACCGGCTGCTGGCGACCGGGGCGTACACCGCGTTCCGGGCCCTGCGCGGCGTCAACCAGTCGGCGGCCAGGGCGGCCGCGCGCCTGCCGCGCCCGCGCATGGTGCGCACCCGGCTGCGCTACGCGCGCGCCCTGCGCCGCCCCCTCGACGCCAACCTAGCGGTGTACTGCGCCTATTGGGGCCGCGGCTACGCCTGCAGCCCGGCCGCGATCCACGCCAAGACGCGCGAACTGGCCCCGCATCTGCGCTCGGTGTTCCTGGTCGAGGCGGACCAGGCGCACACCATGCCGAAGGACGTGGAGTACGCGGTGATCGGCAGCGCCGAGTACTGGGACGTGCTGGGCCGCGCCAAGTACCTCATCAACAACGCCAACTTCGCGGACGCCGTCGTCAAGCGCGAGGGCAGCGTGCACCTTTCGACGCAGCACGGCACGCCGCTGAAGAAGATGGGCGTCGACCAGGCGACGTATCCGGTGGTGGCGGCCGCGACCGGCAGCTTCGCCAAGTTGCTGGCCCGGGTGGATCGTTGGGACTACAACCTCACCTCCAACCGGCACTCGACCCAGATGTGGGAGCGGGCCTTCCCGGCCGTGCACGAGACGCTCGAGTACGGCTATCCGCGCAACGACGTCTACTACACGGCGACCGCGGACGACGTCGCCCGCGTCCGGCGGGAACTCGGCGTCCCCGAGGGCAAGACGGCCCTGCTCTACGCGCCCACCCACCGCGACCACCACACCGGCTTCGAGACGGGCCTGGACCTGGAGGCGATGTGTGAGGAGATCGGCGAGGACTTCGTGATCCTCCTGCGCGCCCACTACTTCTACGACCGGGGCGCCGCGAACAGCACCGGCCGGATCATCGACGTGACCGCGCACCGCTCGTCCGAGGACGTGTGCCTGGCCGCCGACGCCCTGATCACCGACTACTCGTCGATCATGTTCGACTACGCCAACCTGGACCGGCCCGTCGTCGTGTACGCCGACGACTGGGAGGTCTACCGGGAGCTGCGGGGCGTCTACTTCGATCTGATGGACCAGCCGCCGGGCCCGGTGGCGCGGACCCCCGGTGAGCTGGCGCGGGTCTTCGCCGACGGCTCCTGGGCGGGAGCGGAGTCCACCGCGGCCCGGGCCGCGTTCCGGGAGCGGTTCTGCCAGTTCGACGACGGGCGCGCCGCCGAGCGCGTCGTACGCCGGGTGCTGCTGGGCGAGCCGCCCGAGTCGATCCCGCCCGTGGTCCCGCTCGCCGAGCGCGTCCCGGCCCCCGCCGCCTCCACCCTCGTAAGGAGCTGAGCTCAGCAGTGCCCCGCTTCAGCATCATCGTCCCCGTCTTCAAGGTGCAGGGCTTTCTGCACGAGTGCATCGACTCGGTGCTCGGACAGTCGTACCCCGACTTCGAGGTGATCGCCGTCGACGACCGCTCGCCCGACGGCTGCGGCGCCATCCTCGACGAGTACGCGGAGCGCGACGCGCGGGTGCGGGTGCTGCACCTGCCCGAGAACGTCGGCCTCGGCCGGGCCCGCAACGCCGGTCTCGCCGAGGCCCGCGGCGACTACGTCCTCTTCCTCGACAGCGACGACTTCTACACCCCGGGGCTGCTGGCCGCGGTCGCCGAGCGGCTGAGGGGCGCCGAGGACCCGGACATCCTGGTCTTCGACCATGTCCGCACCCACTGGTGGGGCCGGGGCGGCCGCAGCGAGGCGTCCGAACTGCTGGCCCGCGCGGGCCTGGACACCTTCGACCTGCGGACGAGTCCCGAGTACGCCCGTCTGTTCCTGGTGGCCTGGAACAAGGCGTACCGGCGTGACTTCTTCCAGGGGCACGGGCTGCAGTACGCGCCCGGGCTGTACGAGGACGCGCCGGTCACCTACCGGTCGATGGTGCTGGCGGAGCGCATCGCCTGTCTGAACCGGATCGGCGTGGAGTACCGGCAGCGCCGGCAGGGCGCGATCACCAAGACGCCGGGGCGCCGGCACTTCGACATCTTTCCGCAGTACGAGGGCCTGTTCGCGTTCCTCAAGGAGCGCGAGGACCTCGCCTGGGCACGGCCGCTGCTGTTCGAACGGGCCCTGGACCACGTGCTGTTCGTGATCGCCCGCGAGGACCGGGTGACCCCGGCGGACCGCCGCGACTTCCACCGCGAGATCCGCGCCTTTTACGCCCGCCACTGCCCCGAGGGCTTCACCCCGCCGGAGGGCCCCCGCGGCACCGAGATGCGGCTGCTGGCCTCGTCGTCCTACGCGTCGTTCGCGGCCCTGCGCGGGGCGCGCGGCCTGCGCAGGCTGGCCGGGGCGGGCAAGCGCCGTACGGTGGGCCGGGCCTCGAAGGCGGCCCGACACGCCTACTACAAGGCCCAGTTGCGGCTCCCGCTCGACCCGCACCTCGCGGTGTACTCGGCGACGCATCACGCCGGCGTGCACGGTGATCCGGCGGCGATCCACGCCAAGGCCCGCGAACTCGCCCCGCACATCAGGGGCGTGTGGGTGGTGCGTCAGGACGCGGTGGACGCGCTGCCGCCCGGCATCGACCATGTGACGCCGGGCTCGCGGGAGTACTACGCGGTGATGGCGCGGGCCACGTACTGGGTGAACAACGTCAACTGGCCCGGCTCCCTCACCAAGCGCCCCGGCAGCGTCCATCTGCACACCCACCAGGGCACCCCGCTGAAGTACATGGGCGCCGACCTGCTCGACAAGCCGGGCGCCCGGCACGGGTTCAGCGTGCCGAAGATGCTGCACCGCGCGGACCGCTGGGATCTGAGCCTGGTCGCCAACCGGTACTCCGAGCTGGTCTGGGACCGGGCGTACCCCTGTCACTTCACCTCGCTGCGCACGGGCAGTCCGCGCAACGACGCGCTGGTCGACGCCTCCGCCGAGCGCGCCGCCGCGGTCCGCGCGCGGCTCGGGATCCCGGACGGGAACACGGTCGTGCTGTACGCGCCGACCCGCCGCGAGTACCGCAGGGGCGGGCATGTCGACCGGATCGACCTGGCGCGCTTCGCCGCCGACCTGGGCGCCGGCCACACCCTCGTCGTACGGCTGCATCCCTCGCTCGCGGCCGGGACGGCGCGCGGCCTGGGGCTCGCGGATCTGCATGCGCGGGGTGTGCTGGTGGACGCGACGGACGAGCAGCACGTCGAGGACGTGATGCTCGCCTCCGACGTGCTGGTCACCGACTACTCGGCCCTGATGTTCGACTACGCCAACCTCGACCGGCCGATCGTGGTCCACGCCGACGACTGGGGCGCGTACGCGGCGAGCCGGGGCGCCTACTTCGACATCACCGCCGAGGCTCCGGGCCATGTGTCGCGCTCCTACCGGGAGTTGGCCTGGCTGTTCGCCTCCGGGACCTGGCAGGACGAGGAGTCGGCGGGCCTGCGGGCCGCGTTCCGCGAGCGGTTCTGCGAGTTCGACGACGGGCGGGCCGCCGAGCGCGTGGTCCGCACGGTGCTGCTCGGTGAACAGCCGCCGCGGCCGGAGCCGGCCCCCGTGGTGCCGGCTCCGGCCGCGGAGCGCGCCCACTCGCTGAGCTGACGGCCGCCCGGCCGCCTGCTCGGGCGCTCGACTACTCGATGACGAGGTCGACGTCGATGTTGCCGCGGGTCGCGTTGGAGTAGGGGCACACCTGGTGGGCGGTCTCGACCAGCTTGCGGCCGGTCGCCTCGTCCACCGTGTCGGGCAGCTCGACGCGGAGGGTGACCTTGAGCCCGAAGCCCTGGCCCTGCTTGCCTATGCCGACCTCGGCGGTCACCGCGGCGTCGCTGACGTCGACCTTCGCCTGGCGGCCGACGAGGCCGAGGGCGCTGCCGAAGCAGGCGGCGTAACCGGCGGCGAACAGCTGCTCCGGGTTGGTGCCCTCGCCGTTGCCGCCCATCTCCACCGGCGGGGCCAGCTTGACGTCGACCTTGCCGTCGTTGGTGAAGGCGCGACCGTCACGGCCGTGGGTGGCGGTGGCGACCGCGGTGTAGAGCGCGTCCATGGGAACCATCCCTCTCGAATTCACGTTCCGGCGGCCTGTCCTGGCCGCCTCACGACCACAAGTAGAGCACACAATTCAGTTGTGCACAACTAAATGGCTCGCCAAGGGCTATCCTGGAGACATGTCCACCACGCCCGGCACCCCGACCACCGACTGGCTCCGGCTCGACCAGCAGATCTGCTTCTCGCTGAACGCCGCCTCGCGCGCCTTCGGCGGTCTCTACCGCGTGCTCCTGAAGGACCTCGGACTCACCTATCCGCAGTACCTGGTGATGCTGGTGCTGTGGGAGCACGGCGATCTGCCGGTCAAGAAGCTGGGCGAGCATCTGCGGCTCGACTCCGGGACCCTCTCCCCGCTGCTCAAGCGGCTGGAGGCGGCCGGTCTGGTCCGGCGTGAGCGCAGCGCGCGCGACGAGCGCTCGGTGGAGGTGGGGCTGACCGAGGAGGGCGCCGCGCTGCGCGAGCGGGCCGTGCAGGTGCCGCTCCGGATCGCCGCGGCCACGGGCTACGAGGTCGAGGAGATCGGCCGTCTGCGGACCCAGCTCGACGAGCTCACCGAGGCGCTGGACGCGGCTGCCGCGGCGGAGTCGGCCGGACGGCCGTGAGCGTGCGGTGCGCCCCGGGCGGCGAGGCCGCCGCGATCGCCGCACCGCGGACGTAGAGGCGGAGGGTCACCCGGCCGCTGACGAACTGCTGCCGGGCGGTGAACTGCTCCTTTACGACCGCGAGCTTGAGGCGGTCGAGCGGATTGGCGGGCTGCCGCTGGGAGTTGAGGATTCTGGAGTCGGCGACGACCCAGATCCGGCCGAGGCCGGCCAGTTCGCGCCGCAGTCTCTGCGGTGTGGTCTCCCGGCCGCTCAGCGTCCCCGACCGCGCCGCGGACTCCGCGAGCGCCACGTCCCTGGCCCCGCGGAACCCGTCCGGATACGTCAGCGCCGCCAGCCGCCAGGTCGACGGCAGATACAGCACCGGATCGCCGGGGCGGATGTCGCGGGCGGCGACGGCGGCCACCGCGGCGAGGTTCTCGGGACGGTGCGCCGGGGAGCGGTCCTGCCGGTAGAGGGGAAGGCACTGGACGAAGGCGACCACGGCGGCCAGGACCCCGGTGAGCGTGACGAGGGAGCCGTACGGCAGCCGGTACGCGCGCGGGCGCAGGCGCATGAGGCACCCGGCCACCCGGTCGAGGCCCGCGGCGGCCAGCAACGGCGCCCCCGCCAGCGCGTACAGCACATACCGCTCATGGAACAGCGGCCGGTACTGCGACACGGAGATCAGGATCGCGGGCGGCAGCACGAGCAGGGGCAGCGCGAAGGCCGCCGTCCGCCGCGCCGTCAGGCCCACCACCATCAGGGCGACGCTGACCCAGAACACCGCGCCCTCGGGACCGGTGGCGAAGTCCCGGACCAGCACATCCACCTTGCTCCAGTCGGGCGCCACCAGCCATGACACCTGCCCCGACTGACGCCGCGACACCCACACCAGCGGCAGTACGACGGCGGCCACCAGGCCTGCCGCGCGCGCCCAGTCGAGCCAGACAGCCCGGGACGCCCGCGCCAGGGCCAGGGTCGCCGCATGCGCGCACAGCGCCAGGACGACCAGCTCGTGCAGCAGGGCGGTCACGGCGACCAGGCCGCCGTAGCGCCACCACCAGCCCGGCCGGGCCCGTCCCTCCAGGACCGGCACCAGCAGGAGCGTCGCCCCCGCGACACCGGCCGAGACGATGGCGTACGAGCGCCCCTCCTGTGCGTAGTGGCCGGTCAGCGGTGTGATCGCGTAGAACAGACCGGCCCACAGCCCGACCCGCGGCCGGGCCAGCCGTGCGCCCAGGGCCCCCACGAGACCGGCCGTCGCGGCCGCCCCGCACACGGACGGAAGGCGCAGCACGACCTCGCCGGGATGGACGGCGAGGACGACGTGCATGAAGAGGTAGTACAGGCCGTGGACCGCGTCGATGCCGTGCAGCAGCTGCCAGATCTGCGGCACCGTGCGCCGCCCGACCAGGAACGTGACCCCCTCGTCGCCCCACATGCCGCCACGGTCGAGGCCCCAGAGCCCGATCGCGAGCATGACGACCGTGGGAACCGCCACGGCCACGACCTCCGCATGTGCCCAACGACGGTTCGCCCGCCCAGCGTCCTCGGTGTTCACCAAGCCGATTTTGGGCGTTAGGTGGGCTCTTACCGGGTATTGACGGTGTTTTAGCTCTTACACACCATTCGCCCGGCTTACGATCCGCCGTGATGAATGCAGTGAAGACCACCGCGCCGACCACCGACCGCACCCACCGCCTCCTCGCCCTCGCCGCGGCCTGGCTCGCCACCCGGGCCCTGATGCTGTGGCTGCTCCTGCACAACTCCGCGCCCCTGCTGGGCCACGGCTATGTGGCCCGCGAGGTCTGGCGCCTGTACCACCACTGGTACGGCGTCCTCGTGCACGGCGCCTTCCCCGCGCACGACCACCTGTGGCAGTACCCGCCGGGCGCCGGCCCGGTGCTGCTGTCGCCCGCGCTGCTGCCGGGCATGACGTACTTCCAGGCGTTCGTGACCCTCACCCTCGCCACCGACGCCGTGATCGCCCTGGCGCTGTCGCGGGCCGGCACCCGCCCCGGCCGCACCCTCCTCGGCGCCGCGCTGTGGGTGGGCGGCCTTCCGCTCATGCTGCATGTGCCGCTCGCCCGCTACGACGTGCAGGTCACGGCGTTCGCCGTGCTCTCCCTGCTGGCGTCCTCGCGCTCCACGCGCGCGTACGGCGCACTCGCCGCGCTCGGCGGGCTGGTGAAGGTGTGGCCCGCGCTGGTACTGCTGGGCGCGCCGAAGGGACGTGCGACCCGTTCCGCGTGGACCTGGGCCGCCGTCGCGGGCGCCGTCTCGCTCACGCTGCTGTCGGCGCTGTTCACCAGCCCCTTCGCGTTCCTGCGCCAGCAGAACGGCCGGGGCGTGCAGATCGAGTCCCTCGGCGGCACGGCGCTCGCCCTCGCGACGCACGCCGGGTGGCCGGGGCAGGTCCGCTACCAGTACGGCTCGATGGAGTTCACCGGTCCGCACGTGCGGACCGTCGCGCACCTGATGCTCGGGCTCACGGCGCTGGCCTTCGCACTGCTGCTGCTGTGGCGGCTGCGGGCCCGGCACTGGACGCCCGCGACGCCGTACGACGCGGCGCTGGCCGCCGTGCTGCTGTTCACCGTCACCAGCCGGGTGATCAGCCCGCAGTACATGATCTGGCTGCTGGGCGTGGCCGCCGTGTGCCTGACCTCCCGGCACACCGTGCAGCGCCCGGTGGCCGTCCTGATCCTGCTCGCCACCGCGATCAGCGCCGTCGCCTATCCGGCGCTGTACTCCGAGGTCAAGGGCTGCACCTGGACGGGCTGCGGTCTGATGCTGGCCCGCAACGGACTGCTCGCCGCGGCCGCCGTGCTGTCCTTCGTCCGCCTGTGGCGCTCCACCGCCGCTTCGCCCCCGGCGCAGCTGCGGACACCGCGCGTGGCGTCCGACGCACGGGGAGTCGTCCCGCCCGTGCACGCGTGAGGTCCCTCGCCTGCTTCACTGATACGGACCTCAGCGCACACCGCACACCACGGGCCAACTGACGAGGGGACGGCCGTACATGACCTGGTTGATCACCGGCGGCGCCGGCTACATCGGGGCGCACGTCGTCCGGGCGATGACCGAGGCCGGCGAGCGGGCCGTGGTGTACGACGACCTGTCGACGGGCATCGCCGGGCGGGTGCCGGACGAGGTGCCGCTGGTCGTGGGGTCGACGCTGGACGGTGAGCGGGTGGAGCGCGTCCTCGCGGAGCACGAGGTCACCGGCGTGGTGCACCTGGCGGCGAAGAAGCAGGTGGGCGAGTCCGTGGAGCTGCCGCTGCACTACTACCGGGAGAACGTCGAGGGGCTGCGGGTCCTGCTGGAGGCCGTGACGGCAGCTGGTGTGCCGTCCTTCGTCTTCTCGTCGTCCGCCGCCGTGTACGGCATGCCCGACGTGGACCTCGTGACGGAGGAGACGCCCTGTGCGCCCATGTCGCCGTACGGGGAGACGAAGCTGGCCGGGGAGTGGCTGGTGCGCGCGACCGGCCGTGCGACGGGCCTCGCCACGGCCTCGCTGCGCTACTTCAACGTGGCGGGCGCGGCGAGCCCGGAGCTCGCGGACGTCGGCGTCTTCAACCTGATCCCCATGGTCTTCGAGCGGCTCACCGAGAACCTGCCGCCGCGGGTCTTCGGGGACGACTATCCGACCCCCGACGGCTCTTGCGTCCGCGACTACATCCACGTGGTCGACCTGGCCGAGGCCCACGTCGCCGCCGCCCGCGCCCTGCGCTCCTCCCCCGGCCGCGACCTCACCCTCAACATCGGCCGCGGCGAGGGTGTCTCCGTCCGCGAGATGATCGACCACATCAACGCGATCACCGGCTACGACCGTCCGCCCACGGTCACCCCCCGCCGCCCCGGCGACCCGGCCCGCGTCGTCGCCTCCGCCGACCGCGCGGCCACCGAACTCGCCTGGAAGGCCAAGCACGACGTCCAGGCCATGATCACCTCGGCCTGGGAGGGCTGGGTGCGGCTGCATCCGGGGGCGGCGCGGGGCTAGCGGGTGTGGGGGGCTACGGCGCTGCAGATTCGGGCCCGCCCACGACCGGCGTCCATGCGCGGATCGAGCGGACCTCGACGCCGGGGGTGCGGCGGTAGTAGGGGTCGGTGTCCAGGATCTTCTCCAGGTGGTCGCGATCGGTCGTGAAGACCAGGAGGGCGCCCTCGTCGCCGGACCAGGGACCTGCGGCGAGGAGGTGCCCCTCGGCGTGCAGGCGGGTGAGGGTCTCGCGGTGGGCGGGGCGGGCGGCGAGGCGTTCGGGAGCGGGGGTGAAGGCGAGTTCGACGACGAGCATGGGGACCCTTTCTGAAGGCTCCGGGTGGGGTGCGACGGCCGGTGCGACGGCCTGTGCGACGGCCGCGAGACTAGGGGCGGCGTGCGGTGCTCCGCTGTATCGGCCGATACAGACACCCCGGGCGGGAGGAGACGGTGTGAAGAGCGCAGAGGGCTGGGCGCGGCTGCGGGAGGTGCCTCTCTTCGCGGCGCTGCCGGACGACGGGCTGCGGCGGCTGTGGCAGGCGTCCGTGCCCCGTCGCTACGACCGGGGCGAGGTGCTGCGGGCCCAGGGAGAGCCCGCCGAGCATCTGCTGGTCCTCCTCGACGGGCGTACGGCGGCGTCGGCCACGACCTCGGGCGGGCGCGTGGTGCGCTTCGGGGCGTGGAGCGGGCCGTGCGCACTGGACAAGGTGGCGCTGCTCGACGGCGCGGGCCACACGGCGACGTTCACCGCCCTGACGCCGTGTGCCGTACGGGCGGTGCCACGGCCCCGGTTCATGGCGCTCCTGGACGACTCCACGGCCGTACGCGCCCATGTGCTGCGTCTGCTCGCCGCGCAGGCCCGCGCCCAGCAGCACCGGCTGACCGACGCCGCGACCCTGCCGTGCGAGGCCCGCCTGGCGGCCTGGCTGCTGGACACCGCGACGGCCGACGGCCAGGTCGCCCTGGACGGCAGCCAACGCGACCTCGCCGACCTGCTGGGCGTCACCCGCGTCACCATCAACCGCGCCCTGTCCCGACTGCGCCACGACGGCCTGATCGCAGGCCCCGAGGCCGGCCGGATCAAGCTCCTCGCCCCGGAACTCCTCGCGTTGCGCGCGGGGCGGGGTGGGGGCTGAGACCCGGGAGGGGGCGAGTGATGGTGCCGCGGGACCCGGGAGGGGGGCGAGTGACGGTGCCGCGGGACCCGGGCGGCGGGGCGTCGAGGTCGAGACGGGGATGCCCAGGCCGGGGCAGGGGCGCCGAAGCCCGGATTCGGGGCGCCGTAAGGCCAGGACCAGGGCACCGGTGCCAAGACCAAGGTGCCGCGGCACCGGTGCCAAGACCAAGGTGCCGCGGCACCGGGCCGAGGTGACGGCGCCGGGTGCCGGAGACCCGACCGTGGCACCGAGGCCGGATCCCGGGCCGAGACCGAGGTGCCTCTTCAGGGACGTAGGGCGCCGGTGTCGCCGGCGCCGAGGCCGGGACCGGGTTGCCGGTGTCGGCACCGGAGCGCCATGGACGCGGGCGTCGGTCGAGCAGCCCAGTCAGAGCGCCTTGACCGCGGCCGCCGTGGCCTGTGCGAGTGAGGCCAGGTAGCCCTTGGGGAGTTTGGGGCTGCGGATGACCACCGAGCGCCAGTAGAGCGGGCCGGAGACCAGGTCGAGGGCCAGTTCGTCGTCGAAGCCCTCGCGGATCTCGCCACGTCGTTCGGCGGCCACCAGGATCTTGCTGGCCACCCCCTCCTGGCCCTCCCGCAGCGCCTTCTGCATGGCCTCGGCGATCTCGGGGTTGCGGGCCGCCTCGGCCTGCAGGTCGGGGATGATCTGCGAGGCCACGGGGTGCCGCAGCGCGCGCGACGTGACCTCGTACAGCAGCCGCAGATCGCCCTCCAGGGTGCCCGTGTCCGGCGTGGGCAGCCCCATCACCGCGATCGCCGAGACCACGTCGAGCACCAGGTGCAGCTTGGAACGCCAGCGCCGGTACACCGCCGTCTTGCCGACGCCCGCCCGCCGCGCGATCCCCTCTATGGACATCCGCGCATAGCCGACGGCCGCCAGCTCCTCGAAGACGGCAGCCCGGATGGCTTCCGTCACGTCCTCCCGGAGTACGGCCGCACCGGCGGGAGTGCGGCGGCGCGGACGCGTCTGGGGCTCATCGGCGTTCGTCGTCATACGGACCAGCATAGGGGCGTCACGACGAAACGGTTGCGTTCCGACGTCCCCACGCCCTACGCTCACGTTGCGACGATACGGTCCCGTCCCAACGTAAGAAAACGTGAAGAGAAGCGTAAGGAAACGCCGGGTGACGGACCGTCCGGTCCCCCGCCGGACGCGCGCAGTCCCACCCCCCTCCCGAGCGAAAGCAGCGGATGTGAGCCAGGTCCTCCACACACCGCCCCCGTCACCGGCCCCGGCCGACGACGACCTCGCGGCGCTCGCCGCCCGTCACGGCCTCTCGGTCAGCGGTGCCCGTCCCACACTGCCCGCGTACGTCCGGCAGCTGTGGGACCGGCGGCACTTCATCACCGCCTTCGCCACCGCCAAGCTCACCGCGCAGTACAGCCAGGCGAAGCTGGGCCAGGTCTGGCAGGTCATGACCCCGCTGCTGAACGCCGCGGTGTACTACTTCATCTTCGGCATCCTGCTGCACACCAAGAAGGGCGTGCCGGACTACATCCCGTTCCTGGTCACGGGCGTCTTCATCTGGACCTTCACCCAGAGCTCGATCCTCGCCGGCACGCGCGCGATCTCCGGCAACCTCGGCCTCGTACGCGCCCTGCACTTCCCCAGGGCCGCCCTGCCGATCTCCTTCTGCCTCCAGCAGCTGCAGCAGCTGCTGTTCTCCATGGCCGCCCTGGTCGTGATCCTGCTCTGCTTCGGCGTGCCGGTCGCCTTCTCCTGGGTGCTGGCGTTCCCCGCCCTGGTGCTGCAGTTCACCTTCAACGCCGGCGTGGCGATGATCATGGCCCGGATGGGCGCCAAGACCCCGGACATCGCGCAGCTGATGCCGTTCGTGCTGCGCACCTGGATGTACATCTCCGGCGTGATGTGGAACATCGACAAGCTGACCGGCGCGGGCAGCGGACTGCCCCACTGGGTGGCCCCGGTCCTCAAGGCCAACCCGGCCGCCGTCTACATCGACCTGATGCGCTACGCCCTGATCGACAGCTTCCACGCCCACCAGCTGCCGCCGCACGTGTGGGCGCTCGCGACCGGCTGGGCCCTGCTCGCCGGCGTCGGCGGCTTCATCTACTTCTGGAAGGCTGAGGAGACGTACGGCCGTGGCTGATCACACGAACGACCCCCGCACCCCCACCGTCGTCGTCGACTGCGTCGACATCGTCTACCGGGTCAACGGCACCGGCGCCGGACGCGGCAGCGCGACCGCAGCCCTCAACCGCATGCTGCGCCGGGGGCACGCAGAGCGGGCGGCAGGCGTGCGCACGGTGCACGCCGTCAAGAACGTCTCCTTCGTCTCCTACAAGGGCGAGGCCATCGGCCTGATCGGCACCAACGGCTCCGGCAAGTCGACCCTGCTCAAGGCGATCGCGGGCCTCCTGCCGGTGGAGAACGGCCATATCTACACCGACGGCCAGCCCTCCCTGCTCGGCGTCAACGCGGCCCTGATGGGCGACCTGACCGGCGAGCGCAACGTCTTCCTCGGCGGCCTCGCGATGGGCATGTCCCGCGAGGAGATCAGGTCCCGCTACCAGGACATCGTCGACTTCTCCGGGATCAACGAGAAGGGCGACTTCATCACCCTCCCCATGCGGACGTACTCCTCCGGCATGGGCGCCCGGCTGCGCTTCTCCATCGCCGCCGCCAAGGACCACGACGTCCTGCTGATCGACGAGGCGCTCGCCACCGGCGACCGGTCCTTCCAGAAGCGCTCCGAGGCGCGCATCCGCGAACTGCGCAAGCAGGCGGGCACGGTGTACCTGGTCAGTCACAACAACAAGTCCATCCGCGACACCTGCGAGCGCGTGCTGTGGCTGGAGCGCGGCGAGCTGCGCATGGACGGCCCGACCGAGGAGGTCATGAAGGAGTACGAGGCCTTCACGGGCGACAAGAGCGACAAGGCCAAGCCGAAGCCGAAGCCCAAGGCGACCGCACCGAAGGTGCCGCAGCCGAGCTGAACTCCCGCACGCGAAGGGGGCGCCCCGAGCCCGACGGCTCGGGGCGCCCCCCTTGTCGTAGTGCCCGTAGTGCCTACGAGTGCGTGCGCAGCAGCGTGCGCATCGTCCGCATCGCCACCGACAGGTTGGCGAGGTCGAACGTCTCCGAGCCCTGGATCTCGTCGAGGGTCGTGCGCGCCCGGCCCAGGATCGCCGCGTTCTTCTCCTGCCACGTCTTGAAGCGCTGCTCGGGAGTCGAGGTGCCGTTGCCGACGGCCAGGACGTCCGCGGTGAGTGCCGCGTGCGCCGCGTACAGGTCCTCGCGGATGGAGGCGCGGGCCATGGACTGCCAGCGGTCGGAGCGGGGCAGCTCGATGATGCGGTCCATCAGCTGGGTGATGTGCAGCCGGTCGGCGAGGTCGTAGTAGACCTCGGCGACGTCCATCGGCTCCTTGCCCATGCGGTCGGCGATCGAGACGATGTCGAGCGCCGGGAAGGCGGAGGAGAACCCGGCCACGCGCGTGGCGAGTTCCTCCGGCACGCCGGAGTCGGTCAGCTCGTCGTGGATCTGCTGCCACCACTCGAGGTCCGCGCCCCGCAGCAGCTTGGTCAGCTGCTGCCAGACCAGCTCGACGCGCTCGGCGAAGAAGTCGACCGTCTCGGCGAGCTGCAGCGGCTGCGGCCGGTTGTTGAGCAGCCAGCGCGTGCCGCGCTCGACCAGTCGGCGCGAGTGCAGCCGGATCCGGGTCTGGACGTCCGCCTCGACCTTGTTGTCGAGAGCCTCCACCGCGTCCCACACCGGCGCCGAGCAGAAGATCGTGCGGGCCGCGGTCTGCGCCCTGACGATCTCCTCCAGCGAGGCGCCGGTCTCCTCGCGCAGCCGGTGCAGATACGTCGTACCGCCCGTGTTGACCGTGTCGTTGACCAGGACCGTCGTGGTGATCTCGCGGCGCAGCGGGTGGCTGTCGATCCGGTCGGCGAACTCGCTGCGCAGCGCCGACGGGAAGTAGGCGTGCAGCAGCGTGCGCAGATACGGGTCGTCCGGCAGCGAGGTCGCAAGGAGCTCGTCGGCGACCGTGATCTTCGTGTACGCCAGCAGGACGGCCGTCTCCGGGCTGGTCAGGCCCTGGCTCTGGGCGAGCCGCTCGCGGATCTGGCGGTCGGTGGGCAGGAACTCCAGCGCCCGGTCCAGGTGGCCCTCGCGCACCAGGTGCTTCATGTAGCGCTGCTGGGCGTGGAGCATGTCCTTGGACTGGGCGAGCGCGTTGGCGATCGCCGTGTTCTGCGCGTAGTTGTTGCGCAGGACCAGGCTGCCGACCTCGTCGGTCATCTGCGCCAGGATCTTGTTGCGCTGCTTGACGGTCATGTCGCCGTCCGCGACCAGGCCGTTGAGCAGGATCTTGATGTTCACCTCGTGGTCGGAGGTGTCCACGCCCGCGCTGTTGTCGATCGCGTCCGTGTTGATCTTGCCGCCCTGGCGTGCGAACTCGATCCGGCCGAGCTGGGTCAGGCCGAGGTTGCCGCCCTCGCCGACGACCCGGACGCGCAGGTCGGCGCCGTCGACGCGGATCGGGTCGTTGGCCTTGTCGCCGACGTCCGCGTGCGTCTCCGTGGAGGCCTTCACATACGTACCGATGCCGCCGTTCCACAGCAGGTCCACCGGCGCCAGCAGGATGGCCTTCATCAGGTCGGCCGGCGTCATCTTGGAGACCTTGCCCTCGATGCCGAGGGCCTCGCGGATGTGCGCGTTGACCGGGATGGCCTTGGCGCTGCGCGGGAAGACGCCACCGCCCGTGGAGATCAGGTCGGTGTTGTAGTCGGCCCAGCTGGAGCGCGGGAGCTCGAAGACCCGGCGGCGCTCCGCGTAGCTCGTGGCCGCGTCCGGGTTCGGGTCGATGAAGATGTGCCGGTGGTCGAAGGCGGCGACCAGGCGGATGTGCTCGCTCAGCAGCATGCCGTTGCCGAACACGTCACCCGACATGTCACCGATGCCGACCACCGTGAAGTCCTCGGACTGGGTGTCGACGCCCAGCTCCCGGAAGTGCCGCTTGACGGACTCCCAGGCGCCGCGGGCCGTGATGCCCATGCCCTTGTGGTCGTAGCCCGCGGAGCCGCCGGAGGCGAAGGCGTCGCCGAGCCAGAAGTTGTACGTCTCCGCCACGCCGTTGGCGATGTCGGAGAAGGTCGCGGTGCCCTTGTCGGCGGCGACGACGAGATACGTGTCGTCCTCGTCGTGCCGGACGACGTCCTGCGGCGGCACGACCTCGCCCGCCACCATGTTGTCGGTGATGTCGAGCAGCGCCGAGATGAACGTCTTGTAGCAGGCGACGCCCTCGGCGAGCCAGGCGTCGCGGTCCACGGACGGGTCCGGCAGCTGCTTGGCGACGAAGCCGCCCTTGGCGCCGACCGGCACGATGACGGTGTTCTTCACCATCTGCGCCTTGACCAGGCCGAGGATCTCCGTACGGAAGTCCTCACGCCGGTCGGACCAGCGCAGACCGCCTCGGGCGACCTTGCCGAAGCGCAGGTGCACGCCCTCCACGCGCGGCGAGTACACCCAGATCTCGTACGCCGGGCGCGGTGCCGGCAGGTCCGGGATGGCCTGCGGGTCGAACTTCATGGAGACGTACTCGTGCGGCTTGCCGCCCGCCGCCTCCTGGAAGAAGTTCGTCCGCAGCGTCGCCTTGATGACGGTCAGGAAGGACCGGAGGATGCGGTCCTCGTCGAGCGAGGCCACCTGGTCGAGGGCCGCGTCGACCTCCTCGAGCAGGGCGTCGACGATCTCGTGGCCCGCGCGCTGGCGGTCCGGCGACATCCGCGCCTCGAACAGTGAGACCAGCAGCCGGGTGGTGTGGACGTTGTTGCGGAGGGTGTCCTCCATGTAGTCCTGCGAGAAGGTGGAGCCCGCCTGCCGCAGGTACTTGGCGTACGCGCGCAGCACCATCGCCTGGCGCCAGGTCAGACCGGCGCTGAGCACCAGCGCGTTGAAGCCGTCGTTCTCCGCCTGACCGGTCCAGGTCGCGGCGAAGGCGTCCTGGACGCGCTCGCGGGCGTCGTCGCCGCCGTACTCCCCCGCGCCGTT
Organism: Streptomyces spinosisporus; assembly: GCF_022698145.1. Classification (GTDB taxonomy): domain Bacteria; phylum Actinomycetota; class Actinomycetes; order Streptomycetales; family Streptomycetaceae; genus Streptomyces; species Streptomyces spinosisporus. Next base: position 25,354 of record NZ_JALDAX010000020.1, on the reverse strand, counting down.
CTGCGACGCGGGCATGCGCAGGCCGAAGTCGTAGATCCACGCGGTGGTGCGGTCCGCGCAGCGCAGCTCGTACGGCCGCTCGTCCGTCACCTCGACGCCGAGCCGGCTGAGCGCGGGAAGCACCGCGGACAGGGAGACGGCCTCGCCCTTGCGGTAGATCTTGAAGCGGCGCTCCTCGGGGGCGGCACCCACCGGCTCGTACAGGCTGAGGGCGAAGTCCTTGCCGCTCTGGGACTGTGCCTCGTCGAGCTCCTCGAGGTGGACGAGGTCGGCGACCGCGGCGCGCGGCGTGTGGTCGGCCTTGTAGCCCTCGGCGAAGGCGCTGCCGTACTTGCGCAGCAGCTCGGCGGCCTTCTCCTCGCCGCACTCGGCGTTCAGCGCCTCGGCGAATCCGTCGGCCCAGGAACGCGCGGCCTCCACCAGCCGGGCCTCGATCCGCTCCTTGTCCGCGTCGGACAGCTCCGGCAGCTCGGTGCCCTGCGGGACACGGACCACGAAGTGCAGCCGGGAGAGGATCGACTCGGTGTTCCACGCGGTGAAGTCGACGCTGGTGCCGCCCAGTTCCTCCTTCAGGATGTCGATGATCCTGAGCCGGACGCCGGTGGTGTAGCGGTCGCGCGGGAGGTAGACGAGGGCGGAGTAGTAGCGCCCGTACTCGTCCTGGCGCAGGTAGAGCCGCAGCCGCCTGCGCTCCTGCAGATACAGCACGGAGGTGGCGATGGCCTCCAGCTCGGCGGGCGGCGTCTGGAAGAGCTCGTCGCGCGGGTAGGTCTCCAGGATCTGCAGCAGGTCGCGCCCGTCGTGGCTGTTGGGCGAGAACCCGGCGCGCTCCAGCACCTCCTCCACCTTGCGGCGGATGACCGGAACCCGGCGCACCGACTCGGTGTAGGCGGCGGAGGAGAACAGTCCGAGGAAGCGGCGCTCGCCGACGACATTGCCGTTCTCGTCGAACTTCTTGACGCCAATGTAGTCCAGATACGACGGCCGGTGCACGGTCGCGCGGCTGTTGGCCTTGGTCAGGACGAGGAGCTTGTGCTCACGGGCCTTGGCACGGGCGTCTGCGGGCAGCCGCTCGAAGGACGGGCTGACCGGGTGGCCCTCGTCCTCCGTGTGCTTCGGGTCGGAGCGCAGGATGCCGAGGCCGGTGCCGGGCACGGCGCCCAGCGAGTCGTCCTCGCGCAGCTGGTACTCGCGGTAGCCGAGGAAGGTGAAGTGGTTGGCGGCCAGCCAGCGCAGCAGCTCGCGGGCCTCGTCGATCTCCTGCTCGCGCAGATCGGTGGCGACGGGCTCGGTGGGCAGTTCGTCGGCCATGCGCAGCGCCGCGTCCCGCATCTTGTCCCAGTCCTCGACGGCCTCACGGACGTCGGACAGGACGCGCAGCAGGTCGGCGGTGATCTGCTTGAGGTCGCCGCGGTCGGTCTCGCGGTCGATCTCCACATGGATCCAGGACTCGATGTGCGCGTCGTGCGGCAGCTCGCCGCCGGCCCCTTGCGCGCTGAGCACCTCGATGAGCTTGCCGGTGACGTCACGGCGGACGACGATCTGCGGGTGGATGACGACGTGGATGCCACGCCCCTGCCGCGTCAGTTCATTGGTGACCGAGTCGACGAGGAAGGGCATGTCGTCGGTGACGACCTCGACGACGGAGTGGCTGCACGTCCACCCGTTCTCCTCCACCGTGGGCGTGTGCACCCGTACGTTGGCCGTGCCCTGGGGGCGATTCTCGGCCAGCCGGTAGTGGGAGAGGGCTGCTCCGAAGACGTCGACCGGGTCGCGGTCGGCCAGGTCTTCCGGGGCGGTGTGCAGGTAGTAGCGCTGGAGGAACGCGAGCACGGTGTCCCGGTCCGGGGTGCTCTCTTCCGTCGTCCCGGTCGGTAGGTGCCCCCCGACCGGGCTGTTCTCAGCTACCCGGGCGGCCCGTTCGAGCAGCTCGGCCTTGGCTTCGTCCAGCTTGGTCTGCATTGTCCTCTGGCTCCTGTCGCGCGCCGTTGCGTGACGTAGAAGGAAGTACGGTCTCTTCCCCTGCGGCCCGTCGCCACGGCCCGGGTTCTCCGGTCTGCTCCGACGCTATGCCGCACGGTGAGATGAGCGGGGGGTTATCGGCCATTCTCGACACGCCCGCGGAATGTGATGCTGATCTCTGCGGCATGCGCTTCCGGGGCGTGTACGGCGTCCTGGGGGTCCGCACGACCCCGTCCCGCCCGCGAGGACCAGCGACTGCCACCCGGTCACGGAGGTGGTCCGTGCTCACCGGGCGCAGGGCAGGGGCAGCACTGCCCCCGCGAGATATCGCGCTGATCACGCCACAAGGCTATCGCTCAGTACGGGGGGCCCGTCATGAGCCGTATGTGTACAAAACCAGGGGTCGAACTTTGACACTCTGCACAGGGGCACAGGCCCCCTTATCGTGCAAACCGGCGATACCGGACCCACATCTGATCCCCCTTGCCCGAAACCGACCGAACCTCTTGGCAAGACCACTTTCCAGAGGCACGTTTCCCATGACAGCGCACGCCCGCCCGAGGGGAGCGGCCCGACATGACAGCGAAAATCCTCATCGTCACCGGCGACGCAGCGGAGTCACTCGAGGTCCTGTACCCCTACCAACGCCTCCGCGAGGAGGGCTACGAGGTCCATATCGCGGCCCCCGCCCGCAAGAAACTGCAGTTCGTGGTCCACGACTTCGAACCCGGCTTCGACACCTACACCGAGAAGCCCGGCTACACCTGGCCCGCCGACCTCGCCTTCGCCGAGGTCGACCCCGGTCAGTACGCCGCCCTCGTCATCCCGGGCGGACGCGCTCCCGAGTACCTGCGCAACGACCCCGAACTCCGCAAGATCCTCAAGTCCTTCTTCGACTCGGACAAGCCGGTCGCCCAGATCTGCCACGGACCCCTGCTCACCGCCGCGGTCGACGGCCTGCGCGGCCGCCGCGTCACCGCCTATCCGGCCCTGGAGCCGGACATGCAGACCGCGGGCGCCACCTTCCAGGACACCGAAGCGGTGGTCGACGGCACCCTGGTCTCCTCCCGCGCCTGGCCCGATCATCCGAGCTGGATGCGCGAGTTCCTGACGGTGCTACGGGCGAAGGCACCGGTGACGTAGCCGTGCGGGGTCGGCGCTGGCCGAGGCGCGCGGCGCCGTCGTGCGCTGGGTGACGTGAGCGCCGTCCGGCCGATGCTCGCGCAGCGAAGCCGCTCACGCCGCGAGGCGCTGGGCCTCCGCCACTGCGTCCGCCAGTGTGTCCACCACCGGGACCCCGACCTCCTCGAGGCTGGCCCGGCTGTGCGACCCGCCGGTGTAGAGCACGGCACGGGCGCCGGCGTGCTGCGCGGCGACCGCGTCGTCCGCGGCGTCGCCTATCACCACCGCGCGCGCAGGGTCGACGTCACCGAGGGCGGCGAGGTGGCGCACCATGTGCTCCGCCTTGCTGCCTCCCGAGGGCCCCGTCCGCCCGTCGACGCGTATGAAGTGCGCCTCTATCCCGAACTTCCGGACCAGCGGGACCAGTTCCTCGTGCCCGTACATGCTGAGGAGCGACTGGCTGCCGCCCGCCGACCGCCAGTCGGCCAGCAGCTCGGTCGCGCCCGAGGCGAGACTGCACGCGGCGTGCTGCTCGGAGTAGTAGCGGTGGAAGGTCTCGTCCATGACCAGCCACTCGGCGTCCGTCGGCAGCCGGCCGAGCAGCCGCTCGTAGAACTTCGGCACCGGCACGCAGTACAGCGCGCGGTACTGCTCCATGGTGATCGGTTCGAGGCCCAGCTCCGCGAAAGCCGCGTTCGTCGCCCCGATGATCGCATCGTTGTCGTGGAACAGCGTGCCGTTCCAGTCCCAGACGATGTGCGCCGCCCCTGTCTTCTTCCCCATGCCAAAAAAGTACCCGCCGCCACTGACAATCAAGAGTTGCGCAGGTCAAAGCGGGCTTGATCCGCAGGTCGAAGGGGGCGCGAGAAGAGAGGACCGAGGGGGCACGGGAGGGGACTGAGCGGCCTCGGCCGGTCTCAGTCCCCGAGCCCCACCAGATTGGGGATCTCCTGCGTCGCGTACCAGAGCAGCTCGTGGTCCTCGGCCCCGTCCACCACGAACTGCGCGTCGTCGTCCCCGCGGTCCGCCGCCTCCAGCGCCTCGGCCGCGGCGGCCACGTCCGCCTCCGCCTCGTCGAGGTCGACGTGCACGGCGGCCGCCTTGGCCAGCCGCACGGCCACCGTCACCCGCACCTCGCCGAGCGCCGCCGGGTCCAGTCCCCGGTCGGGATCGGCGGACGCCGCCCCGTCGGGCACGTCGACGGCGACCACGACCCGGCGCCGCGCCGCCCCGGGATCCGCGGCCAGCAGCCGCAGGGAGGCCAGTGCCGCGCGGTTCAGGGCCGCGTACTCCAGCTCCTCGATGTCGTCGGAGAGGTACCACTCGCGCAGCGCGGGGGTGACGGCGTACGCGACGAGCGGTACCGCCCCGAGCTCACCCGTCTTGTACGCCTCGGCGAGACCGGAGAGGGTCAGGGGGACGTAGACGCGCATGGCCGCTGCTTTCGTGGTCGGTGACCGGGCGCACTCCCGCCCTGTCAAAGGGCCTTCAGGATACGTGCGGGCGTCCCCTTTCGAGTCCCCACCCAGGGGCCGGCGGGCGTCCACCTCCGGCCCGGAACTCACCCGGTACTCCCCCGTGATCATGGGCCCGCGCACCCTCCCGGTCACCCTGATAGGTGAACATTCCGGCTGCCCCGCCGCGGGCCCCGCGGTCCTTGCCGACGCCCGCTCCGGCCCCGTACAAGATCCCCGACGCCAAGTTACCGCCCGGTATCCGCCGGGCCCGCAGAACGGGGACGCTCATGCACAAGGTCATGACCAGGGCACAGCACCAGCCGGGCACCCGGCCGCCCGGCCGCCGCGACTCCCGCCGCCCCGGCGGCGCCCCGCCCCGCCACCCGGGCGGAAGCCCGGCCCGTACCGCACCGGGCGGCGGCCGCCCGCCCCGCTCCAGGTCCAACAACGCCCTGGCAGGCACCCGCCCCACCGACAGCCGCCCACCGACGGCGGGCGCGACAGCAGCACGGACGCGTACGGCACCCGCACGCCCGGCTCCCGCCCGCCCCGCACCCGCACCCGCACCCGCTGCACCGGAGAGGAGCACGACCACCGGCAGCGCCATGCCCACTCCCCACCGGCCCCGCCCCACCGATGTCTTCGCCGACCTCCTGGTCGCGGTGCTGAGCGGGCAGCGCCCGGTGCACGCGATGCTGGGGCACACCGCGGGCCGGGCCTACGACGAGCTGGCCTGGCTCGCGGAGCGCGGCCCGCTGCGCGCCCGCGGCACCCGTCCGGTCGTCCGCGACATCGGCTACTACGAGGCCGGTCCCGGCGCCGTGGAGGCCTTCGCCCGCATCGGCGCGGGCGACCAGCTCCGGGCCATGGCCTTCCGCCTGGAACGCGGCCGAGACCTGCGCTGGCGCTGCACGGCAGTGGAACTCGGCGGCCCCCGCCCACCCCACCCGGCCGACGACTAGGGCCTGTCCCCGGATCGGTCCGGCTGTACGGAGCTGCGGCGGCGTACGCCGAAGGGCCCGGCGGCGTACGCCGAAGGGCCGGGTCCCCGGAGAGGACCCGGCCCTTCACGTCGCTGCCGCGCCACAATTCCCTGTGGCGCAGTGCGCTACTTCTTGCGGCGTCGACCGCCCCGCGCCTGCTTGCGGCGCTCCGCGCGCGTGAGGCCGTCGGCCTCGGAGCGCACCGGCTCGTCGTCGCCGACGAAGTCGCCCTCGATGGTGCCGCCCTCGCCGTCCACGGTCGGGGCGGAGAAGTGGAGGTTGCGGCGCTGCGGGGCGTCCAGGCCCTTGGCACGGATCTCCGGGCGGACACCCGCCTGGGCCGGCACCGCGTCCTGCTTCTGCATGTCGACCGGCGCCGTGTCCTCGACCGGGACCTCCTCGACCTGCTGCTCGACCTGGACCTCCAGGTTGAACAGATAGCCGACGGACTCCTCCTTGATGCCCTCCATCATGGCGGTGAACATGTCGAAGCCCTCGCGCTGGTACTCGACCAGCGGGTCCTTCTGCGCCATCGCGCGCAGGCCGATGCCCTCCTGGAGGTAGTCCATCTCGTAGAGGTGCTCGCGCCACTTGCGGTCCAGGACCGACAGCACGACCCGGCGCTCCAGCTCACGCATGATCTCGGAGCCGAGCTGCGCCTCGCGCTGCTCGTACTGCTCGTGGATGTCGTCCTTGATGGACTCGGAGATGAACTCGGCGGTCAGACCGGCCCGGTCACCGGCCGCCTCCTCCAGCTCCTCGACGGTCACCCGCACCGGGTAGAGCTGCTTGAAGGCGCCCCACAGCCGCTCCAGGTCCCAGTCCTCCGCGAAGCCCTCGGCGGTCTCGGCGGAGATGTAGGCGTCGATCGTGTCGTCCATGAAGTGGCCGACCTGCTCGCGCAGGTCCTCGCCCTCCAGGACGCGGCGGCGCTCGCCGTAGATGACCTCGCGCTGGCGGTTGAGGACCTCGTCGTACTTCAGGACGTTCTTACGGGTCTCGAAGTTCTGCTGCTCGACCTGCGACTGGGCGGAGGCGATCGCGCGCGTGACCATCTTGTTCTCGATCGGCACGTCGTCCGGCACGTTCGCCATGGACATCACGCGCTCGACCATCTGGGCCTTGAAGAGCCGCATCAGGTCATCGCCCAGGGAGAGGTAGAAGCGGGACTCGCCCGGGTCGCCCTGACGGCCGCTACGACCGCGCAGCTGGTTGTCGATACGCCGCGACTCGTGCCGCTCGGTGCCCAGCACATAGAGCCCGCCGAGCTCCTTGACCTCCTCGAACTCGGCCTTCACGGCCCGCTCCGCACGCTCCAGGGCGGCCGGCAGGGCCTGGGCCCACTCCTCGATGTGCTCCTCGGGGTCGAGGCCGCGCTGACGCAGCTCCGCCTCGGCGAGGTCGTCGGGGTTGCCGCCGAGCTTGATGTCCGTACCACGACCGGCCATGTTGGTGGCCACGGTCACGGCGCCCTTGCGGCCGGCCTGGGCGACGATCGTCGCCTCCCGGTCGTGCTGCTTGGCGTTCAGCACCTCGTGCTGGATGCCGCGCTTGGAGAGCTGCTGCGAGAGGTATTCGGACTTCTCGACCGACGTCGTACCGACGAGGATCGGCTGGCCCTTCTCGTGCTTCTCGGCGATGTCGTCGACGACCGCCTCGAACTTCGCGACCTCGGTGCGGTAGATCAGGTCCGACTGGTCCATGCGGATCATCGGCTTGTTGGTCGGGATCGGGACCACACCGAGCTTGTAGATCTGGTGGAACTCGGCGGCCTCGGTCATGGCCGTACCGGTCATGCCGGAGAGCTTGTCGTAGAGGCGGAAGAAGTTCTGCAGGGTGATCGTGGCGAGCGTCTGGTTCTCGTCCTTGATGTCCACCCCTTCCTTCGCCTCGATCGCCTGGTGCATGCCCTCGTTGTAGCGGCGGCCGGCGAGGATACGGCCGGTGTGCTCGTCGACGATCATGACCTCGCCGTCGATGACGACGTAGTCCTTGTCCTTCTTGAAGAGCTCCTTGGCCTTGATGGCGTTGTTCAGGTAGCCCACCAGAGGCGTGTTCACCGACTCGTAGAGGTTGTCGATGCCCAGCCAGTCCTCGACCTTGCTGACGCCCGGCTCGTGGATGGCGACCGTGCGCTTCTTCTCGTCGACGTCGTAGTCGCCGGTCTCCTCGATGCCCTTGAGCGGGTTGCCCGCCTCGCCCTTCTTCAGGCGCAGGACGAGCTTGGCGAAGTCGCCGTACCACTTGGTGGCCTGGTCGGCCGGGCCGGAGATGATCAGCGGCGTACGGGCCTCGTCGACGAGGATGGAGTCGACCTCGTCGACGATGGCGAAGTTGTGCCCGCGCTGGACCAGTTCGTCCTTGGACCACGCCATGTTGTCGCGGAGGTAGTCGAAGCCGAACTCGTTGTTCGTGCCGTAGGTGATGTCCATGCCGTACTGCTCACGGCGCTCGGCCGGAGTCATGTTGGCGAGGATGCAGCCGACCTCGAGACCGAGGAACTTGTGGACACGGCCCATCATCTCGGAGTCGCGCTCGGCCAGGTAGTCGTTGACCGTGACGATGTGGACGCCCTTGCCCGACAGCGCGTTCAGATACGCCGGCAACGTGCCGACGAGGGTCTTGCCCTCACCGGTCTTCATCTCGGCGACATAGCCGAGGTGGAGGGCGGCGCCGCCCATCAACTGCACGTCGTAATGGCGCTGGCCGAGGACGCGCTTGGCGGCCTCGCGCACGGTGGCGAACGCCTCGGGCAACAGGTCGTCCAGGCTCTCCCCGTCCGCGTACCGCTGCTTGTACTCATCGGTGAGGGCCCGCAGCTCGGCGTCGGAGAGGGCGACGAAATCCTCTTCGATGGAGTTGACCTGGTCCGCGATGCGGTGCAGCTTGCGCAGGATCTTGCCTTCGCCTGCACGCATGATCTTCGAAAGGACGGACACGGGGGTTGGTCTCCTTGCCGGTCGGGCCTGGGACGGTCGGTTTTCCATTTGACGTACTGAGCAACGGCCATCGTATGCGAGGACCCCACCCAGCCGGGAGCCTGCCGGGACGACGACCGCGACCGGCTTCTCGCACCGCTTCAAATCTTCTTCAAAAGGGACAACGGACGGGCGCCGCGGATGGTGCCGCATCGCGCCGACGAATTGCGCGAATTGTGATCACCCGCTCACGCAGGGCCAAAAACATGGCGTCCCCGCCCGACATCCACGCAGAATCGGGCGATGGAACCCGTGACGCTCACCACCGCCCGACTGCTGCTGCACACGGTCGGCCCCGAGCACACCGACACCGTGCACGCCGCCGCCCAGGACCCCGACATCCAGCGCTGGACCACCATCCCCTCGCCCTATCTGCCCGAGCACGCACGGAACTTCACGCACCAGCTGGTCCCCGAGGGCTGGGCCAACGGTTCGTCGCTCACCTTCGGCCTCTTCCTCCCCGAAGGGGAGGAACTGGTGGGCATGCTCGGCCTGGCCATGCGCTCCCTGAGCGTCACGGAGATCGGTTTCTGGGGCACCAAGGAGCACCGCGGCAACGGCTACATCACGGAGGCCGTCGTCGCCGCCTCCCGCTGGGCCTTCACCGACCTGTCGGTGGACCGTGTGGAGTGGCGTGCGGAAGTGGGCAACCGGGCCTCGCGCGCGGTGGCCGAACGCGCGGGCTTCGTCGTCGAGGGCGTCCTGCGCTCCGCGCTCGTCCACCAGGGAGTACGCCGCGACTGCTGGGTCGGTTCGCTGCTGCCCTCGGACCTCGGCCTGCCGTCCAGGGCGCCCTATCTGCCCGCACCCGACCACGCCCAAAAGCCGCGGTCCCGATGATGTGCGCCCGGGTCACGGTGATGTCTCCCCAGGTCACGGGCGATTGTCAGTGCCGCCTTCTATCGTGCGGACCATGACGACCCCGCGCCCCACCACGGATCTCTCGGCAGCCGACGCACGCCGCATCGCCCTGCGCGCCCAGGGCCTCCTCGGCAGCCCGGACCGCCGGGCCGGCGTCCGCGGCGTGCTGCGCCATCTCGGTGCGGTCCAGCTGGACACGATCTCGGTCCTCGCGCGCTCCCACGAGCTCATTCCGTACGCCCGGCTCGGCGCGGTGGGCCGCAAGGCGGTGGAGCGCGCCTACTGGAAGGCCGGATCAGCCCACCCGCACACCTTCGAGTACTGGTCGCACGCCGCCTGCATCCTCCCCGTGGAGGAGTGGCCCCACTTCGCGTTCCGGCGCCGCGCCTACCGCAACCGCCCGCACTGGAACCACGAACTCCCGGACGGCGCGTACGACCAGGTCATCAAGCAGCTGCGCGCCGAAGGCCCGCTCACGGCCACGGAGTTGGGCGGCGCGAAGCGCACCAGCGAGTGGTGGGACTGGTCCGGCGCCAAGGTCGCCGTCGAGCGCGCGCTGATGTACGGCGAGGTGGTGTGCGTGGAGCGCCGCGGCTGGAAGCGGGTCTACGACCTCGCCGAGCGCGCGATCCCGCAGGAGCTGCTGCACGACGAGCTGGACGACAGGGAGTGCGTGCGCCGGCTGGTCCGTCTCGCGGGCCAGTCCCTGGGCGTCGGCACCCGCGCGGACATCGCCGACTACCACCGTCTCAAGGGCGAGCAGGTCGATGCGGTCATCGCCGACTCGGGCCTGGTCCCGGTCACCGTCGAGGGCTGGGGCAAGCCCGCTTGGGCCGACCCGGCGGCCCTGGAGACCCCGCCGCGCGGCCGCCACCGCACCACGCTGCTGTCCCCGTTCGACTCGCTGGTGTGGGAGAGAGCGCGCACCGAGCGGATCTTCGGCTTCACCCACCGCCTGGAGGCCTACGTCCCCAAACCGAAGCGGGTGTACGGCTACTTCGCCATGCCGGTGCTCGCCGGAGGCCGTCTCGTCGGCCGCGTGGACCCGGCCCGCGAGGGCAGCACCCTGGTGGCCCGGCAGGTCACGCTGGACGGCCCCAAGGCGGTGCCGGCCGTGGCCCAGGCCCTGTGGGAGGCCGCGAGCTGGGTGGACTGCACGGATGTGCGCGTGGAAAGAGTGGACGCGCCCGAACTGCGCGAGCCCCTGGCCAAGGAGCTCACCCGCACCCTCGGCTGAGCATCACCGACGGATGCCGGGCGTCGGCGGATTTCAGCGGATCTCGAGGATCTTCTCCCGCATCGCGTACACCACCGCCTCCATCCTGGAGTGCAGCTGCAGCTTCTCCAGGATGTTGCGCACGTGGTTCTTCACCGTGTTCTCGGAGATGAACAACTCCTTGGCGATATCACGGTTGTTCATGCCCGTGGCGACGAGTTTGAGGACCTCCAGCTCACGGTCGGTCAGCCGCGGTGCGGGCACCAGCCGGCGCTCGTCGGTCCGCTGGATCATCGACTTGAACTCGGTGAGCAGCTTCGACGCCATGGACGGACTGATCTGCGACTGCCCGTCGGCCACCGCGCGGATGGCGGTGGCCACCTCGTCGGTGGAGATCTCCTTGAGGAGATAGCCGGTCGCCCCCGCCTTGATCGCGTCGTAGAGGTCGGCTTCCTCGTCGCTGATCGTCAGCATGATGATCTTGGCGCTGGGGGCGACCTCCTTGATGGAGGTGCAGGCCTCGATACCGCCCCGCTTGGGCATCCGCACATCCATCAGAACGATGTCGGGCAGCAGGTCGGCGGCCTTGTCGACGGCCTCCGCGCCGTCCCCGGCCTCGCCCACGACCTGGATGTCCTCCTCGGCCGCGAGCACGATCTCCAGGCCCCGGCGGAAGAGGGCGTGGTCGTCCACGACCAGGACCCTGATGGGCTCCTTGCGTGGAGAGCCCGCTTCCGGGCCCATGCCGACGACGCCGCCGTCGGCATCCCCGTCATGCGTCGCTCCGAAGCTGTCCGCCATCGTTCCTCCCCCTGAAGGCTGTGGCCTGTGGTGCTGTGCCAACGCCAACCCAAGGCAGCGGCCCACCGGTTGGGCCGTTGCGGCCATGATTCCATGCCTGGGCGACAACGCGGTGACGGAGCCGGGCACGAACGGGTCGCACACCGGTGCCCCTGGGGGCGCACGGGCGCTCCAGGGGCACGGGCTCAGCCGTCAGCCGCGCGGGTCAGCCACCCAGGGTGCCGCCGGGCGCGGGAGCCTGCGCCTGGGCGACCATCGGGTCGGTGCTGAGGTGGATGACGCCGTAGTCGTATGCGTGCCGCCGGTAGACGACACTCGGCTCCTTGGTCTCGGAGTCGACGAACAGGTAGAAGTCGTGGCCGACCAGTTCCATCTCGTAGAGGGCCTGGTCGAGCGTCATCGGGGCTGCGACATGGGTCTTTTCGCGGACGATGAGAGGGCCTTCGCCCTTCACCTCGAGAGAGCCGATCTTCTTGGTGGGCACGCCGTCCGGCTCTTCGTCCCGGACCGCGCTGCCGTTTCCGTTGAGCGTCGCGGCGCCGGGGACGTGGTCGGGGACCTCGGCCGCCGAGATCCTGCGCGAGCCACGGCGGGAGAACCGCTTGTCGTGCTGCTTGCGCAGCCGGGCGTCCAGCTTTTCCGCCGCCAGATCGAGCGCCGCATACGGATCGCTTGCCGCCGCCTCCGCCCGGATCACCGGACCGCGGGAGCGGAGCGTGATCTCCACTCGGTCGCAACGGTCGGCCTGTCGGGGGTTGGGCTCCTTGGACACCTCGACGTCGAGGCTGATCACCTTGCCATCGAGCTTCTGGATCTTCTCCAGCTTCAGCTTCTCGGCCACGTGCTTGCGGAACCGCTCGGGCACCTCGGTCTTGCGGCCCTTGACGACGATGTCCACGCAGAACTCCGTTCCCGGATCACTCCGCTTCAGTGGCGGAGCATCTCCCTTTCGCACCAGGCTCCGGCAGCTCCGGAACCTCGGACTCGGTGACTTCCACCTCCTCCCCCGCGGACAAGATCTCCACTCCACCGCCGCGGGTGATTGCGAAAACCCGCGGCCCGGCATTCGCGCATGAGAGGGATGGCCTGCGCCTTTCTCTCACAACCGAACATATCTCGCCCGGACGGATGTCGTCACCCTCTACCGCGGCGTACCTCCGTTCAGGTGAATTGACCCTCTCATTACCTGCAACGATGCAACTACGCAGTCAGTTCCGGTTTATTTCGAAAGAATCCGGCATCGCTGCGACCACAGCGGCGCAGATGCCGTCATCCGCGCGGCCCGCGCCCGCGAATCCCGGCACGGCGTGCCTTCGGCCGGTCCCTTCGTGCCTTGATCCATTCATTCGTTCCCCCATGACTTCCCAAGCAGTTGCCCCGTACACAACCGGAGTTGTTCCACGGCAAGAAATCGGCCCCTCTTCTGCCGTCCCTCCTTCCCGCCTCGTCCGCGCCCACGCGTGCGCCGTCGCCGCCCGCACGGCGCGCGCCGCCTCCGTCAGGGACGCACCCGTGGTCATCAGGTCGTCCACCAGCACGACCGAGCCGCCGCGCAGCAGCCGGCCACCACCGGGCGCCACGGCCAGCGCGCCCGCGAGATTCTCCAGCCGCTGACGGGAGTTGAGCCCCGACTGGTCGGCCACCGCACGCCGCTGCCGCAGCACGGCGAGCACCCTGGCCGCGGTCCCGGTGCGCCGCAGCTCGGCCGCCGCCGCGAGCGCGATCCGCCGCGCCGGATCGTGCCCCCTCGCGCGCACCGCCGCACGCGAGGACGGAACGGGAACGAGCAGCACCGGCCCGCCACCGCCCGCGGCCGTCACACCGGGCGTCGCTCCGGACGTCGCCCGGAGCCCGGCCAGCACAGCCCCTGCCAAGGCCGTGCCGAGCGGCGCCGCGAGCGCCAGCGCACCGCGCTCCTTGTGGGCCAGCAGCACGGCCCGGACCTCGTCGGCGTACCGGGCGGCCGCGTGCACCACGGGCAGCCCGGGCGGCTCCGGCGCCGGTCGCACCCGGCTCGGTACGGCCCCGCTCAGGGCGGCACGGCACTCCTCGCAGAGCACCGTGCGAGGCATCCCGCAGCCTCCGCACTCGGCCGGCAGCACCAGGTCGGTCAGGTCCTGCCACCACCCCCGCATGCCCACCACTGTGCCAAGGGCCGAGTCCCCCTGCCAGCCCTGTGGAAAACTCCCTGTGGACAACCAGCGTGGGGTCGCGCCGACGCGCAGAACCCCGCCGGCCGGGCGAGGCGCCATCCGGTGACTCACCCCGGATAGACCGGCGCCACCCCGTCCGTGACCTTCTGCCACTGCGCCCCGGACTGCAGTCGTACGATCCCGTCCTCCGAGTACGCCACCATGGGCAGGCTGTCGGAGTCGGCCGCGGTGATCTCCTTGATCCCGCTGAGGGCCGCGGGCGCGGGCCCCTCCGGTGTGGAGCCGTCCGCCTGGACGTAGCGCATGGTCTGCACCCCGCCCTGCTCACGCCCGGCCACCACCAGCCGGCTGTCCCCGGCCCAGGACATGGCCGTGACGCTCTCCAACTCCGGTGACGCGGGACGCAGTTCGAGCACGGAGACCGTCGGGCGGTCCTCCCCGGTCTCCTGGCGCCGCTCGATCCGCCCGATGACCAGCGACGTCTTGTCGCCCTTCGCCACCACGAGCGCGACCCGCACCCCGTCGGCGGCCACCCGTACGGCCTGGATACGGCCGTCCAGCTCCGGGATCTTCACCACGACCGGCTCGCCCCTGCCCTGCTCCAGCAGAAGCAACCGGGGGTCGTCGGGGTCACGGTCGGCGATCCAGAGGTCGCCGTGCGAGTCCCAACTCGGCGCCGTCAGCCGGTCCTTCTCCGTCTTGCCGCGGCTGGTCAGCACGGGATCGGCGAGCGAACCGACGGCCGCCAGCGGCGCGACGTACAGGTCCTTGCCGTCGCCACTGACCGCGGCCCCCGTGTCCTCGTCGCGCGAGACGGCCACCGACTTCAACGCCCTGCTGCCCTCGCCCAGCGCCCCGGGCACCGGCTCCGCCTTGGTGCCGTTGTTGCCGGCCGCGATCCGTACGAGCCGGCTCTTGTCGTCGAGGAAGTACACATAGCCGGGGTCGCGCGCCGTACCGCGCACGGCCGCGGCGCCCGGCTGGTCCTCGCTGAGCGAGCACAATTGCTCGTCGCCGGACCGCAGCTCGACCTCGTCCACCGCGGGGGTCAGATTCTGCAGCGTGAACAGGACCTGCGCCGCCATCTCGGTGCACCGGTGCGTGCCGACCTTGGCCGCCTTGGCGTTGAGCGGCACGGTCAGCCTGTTCTGGTCGTCGGGCGTCAGCGTGTTGACACCCTTCTGCAGCTCCGTACCCGTGGGGAAACTCGTGCGCACCACGGGATCGAGCCAGTTCGTGGGCCCGTTGAGCAGCGAGCGCACCATCTGTGTCATGGGGTCCACGCGCCGGCGCACATACACGGGGTCGGCGACGGCCGTGGGGTGCGACGCCGTCCCCGCCGAGGCGTTCGTCGCGAAGTAGTACTTGTTGACGGGCAGGTAGTTGCGCTGGAAGTCCGACTTGCCCATCACGACGCCCTGCGGCAGCCGATCGATGCGCCACTGGTTGGTCTTCTTGTCACGCGTGAGGTGCACCGGCGCGTTGTAGACCCCACTGGCGGGCGAGTACGCCTGCTGCGAGTCCACCCGGGCGACCTTCTTCCCGGTCAGCGTGAACGAGAGGTCGTTGCCGTCCTCCCGGCCGCCCAGGCGGTTGGAGTCGATGCCCGGCCCGTCCGCGAGGACCGTGCTGGACTGCCCCGGCCGCCACGCCTGCGACGCCTCCTTGGTCAGGTACTGACGCGCCGTGGAGTAGTTCGGGTCGTCGCTGGTCAACGCCTCCAGGAAGCCGGAGACGATGTCCGAGGGCAGGGCGTTGTCCGGGGGCGGCATGGCGAAGACCCGCACCTGGGTGTCCTGCCGCGGCGTGGAGTCGACGCCGCTCACATCCCCGCTGTCGGGCATGGAGGCACACCCCGACAGCAGTACGACGCCGCAGATGCCGTACGCCAAAACGCGCATCGGACTTCGCCCGGCGCCCCCCTCGCGGTCAGCGCCCACGGAATGCCTCCCCCTGCTTCCTCGAGTCCTCCGGCCCGGTGTCCGGGCGGCTCGGGGTCTCGCTCACTGCCGCGCCCTCGGAGGGCGTCTCGTCCTGTCGTCGTGCTGTGGAGGCGGGCCGGGCCACCACGCGCGCGCCGTTCCCGGGCAGCGCCGTCGGGTCGACCGTGGGAGCCACCCCGGCCGCCCTCTGCGGCAGCGGCGGTATCTGGTCCGCGGCCTGCTGCGCGGGCACGGTGGCGACCTTGTCGGCGCCGCCGGACGGCAGCCCCGCGTCGCTCAGTCCGCGGTTGCGCCGTGAGTCCTTGGGCTCCAGCGGTATCGGCGAGCCCCTCAGCGGCTCGTCCGCGGTCCGCGGCAGCGTCAGCCGGAACTGCGAGCCGCCGCCCGGCTCGCCCCAGGCCTGCAGCCAGCCGCCGTGCAGCCGCGCGTCCTCCAGGGCGATGGACAGCCCAAGTCCCGTGCCGCCGGTGGTACGCGCGCGTGCCGGGTCGGCCCGCCAGAAGCGGCTGAACACGCGCGTGGCCTCACCGGGCTTGAGCCCGACGCCGTAGTCGCGCACCGCGACCGCGACCGCCCCGCCCGCCGCGGCGAGCTTGACCACGACGTCCTTGCCCTCGCCGTGCTCCACGGCATTGACCACCAGGTTGCGCAGCACCCGCTCCACGCGCCGGGCGTCCGCCTCCGCGACGACGGGCTGCTGGTCGCCCTTGACGCGTATGTGCGTGCCCTTGCGCTCGGCGAGCGGCTCGGCCCCGCTGACGACCCGCCGCACGACCTCCCTGAGGTCTATCGGCTCGGCCTCCAGCGCCGCCGCACCCGCGTCGAACCGGCTGATCTCCAGCAGGTCCGCGAGCAGCGACTCGAACCGGTCCAGCTGGTCGGCCAGCAGCTCCGCCGACCGCGCGGTCACCGGATCGAAGTCCTCGCGCGCCTCGTGGATGACGTCCGCGGCCATCCGTACAGTCGTCAGCGGCGTCCGCAGCTCGTGCGACACGTCCGACACGAACCGCCGCTGCATCCGCGACAGGTCCTCCAGCTGCTGGATCTTCAGCTGCAGGTTCTGCGCCATCTTGTTGAAGGCCTCGCCGAGCCGCGCGATGTCGTCCTCGCCGGTGACCTTCATACGTTCCTGCAGCCGCCCCGCGGACAGCCGCTCGGCGATCCCGGCCGCCATGCGCACCGGCGTCACGACCTGGCGCACCACCAGCCAGGCGATCGCCCCGAGCAGTACGACGACGAAGAGTCCCGCGGTCGCAAGGGTGCCCTTGACCAGGCTCAGCGACTTCTCCTCCTGCGTGAGCGGGAAGAGGTAGTACAGCTGGTACGGATCGCCGTTGGGGTCGTTGACCTGCTTGCCGATGACCAGCGCCGGCTGGCTCTCCTTGCTGTTGCTGTAAACGATGCTGGTGTAGCTCTGCGCGGCTCCCGTGCTGTCGCTGATCCGCGAGCGCAGAGCGACGGGGACGCTGGCCGAGGGGTCGACGTCGCCGGAGGCACGCGGTCCGCGCCCGCCGCCGCCGTTGTCACCGGCGGGCAGCGTCACCACGTCGAAGGCGCCCTGACCGCCGCTGGAGAGCGAGTACACCAGGTCGCTCATCCACTGGATGACGTTCTGCGAGGGACGGCCGTCCGCCGTCGTACCGCCGCCGTCGGTGGTCCCTGCCGCGGCCTCGTCGGCCTTCTGCTTGGCCACCGAGAACCCGCCGGTGGCCTGGCTCTGCGAGGCCTTCACCTTGGCGTCCAGCAGGCCGTTGCGCACCTGGCCGATCACGACGAAGCCCAGCAGCAGGACGACGCCCAGCGACATCAGCAGCGTCGTGACGACGACCTTGAGCTGGATGTTGCGCCGCCACAGCCGCATGACGGGCAGCAGCGGCCGGCGCACCCAGCGCATGAAGAGCCGCAGCACCGGGCTGCCCTGGACGCCGCCCTGGAGCAGACCGCCCTCCAGCATGCCGTCCCAGCGGGAGCCCGCGGTCTTCCGGCCCACAGGCCGCCCCGCGCGGGGGCCGGAAGACCCGGGCGTCGAAGCGGCACTGTGACCGGACATGTCAGCTGGGTCCTGCCTTGTAACCGACGCCCCGGACGGTCACCACGATCTCCGGCCGCTCCGGGTCCTTCTCGACCTTGGAGCGCAGCCGCTGCACATGGACGTTGACCAGGCGGGTGTCCGCGGCGTGGCGGTAACCCCACACCTGCTCGAGCAGCACCTCGCGGGTGAACACCTGCCACGGCTTGCGGGCGAGCGCCACCAGCAGATCGAACTCCAGCGGCGTCAGCGCGATCGACTGCCCTTCCCGCTTCACGGAGTGACCCGCCACGTCGATGACGAGGTCGCCTATGGCGAGCTGCTCCGGGGCCGGTTCCTCCGACCTGCGCAGACGCGCCCGGATGCGGGCGACCAGCTCCTTCGGCTTGAAGGGCTTCACGATGTAGTCGTCGGCACCGGACTCCAGCCCGACCACCACGTCCACGGTGTCGCTCTTGGCCGTGAGCATCACGATCGGCACACCGGACTCCGCCCTGATCAGGCGGCACACCTCGATGCCGTCCCGGCCCGGCAGCATCAGGTCGAGCAGCACCAGATCGGGCTTGCTCTCACGGAAGGCGGCCAGCGCCTTGTCGCCGTCGGCTACGAAAGACGGCTCGAAACCTTCACCACGCAGCACGATGCCGAGCATCTCGGCCAGTGCCGTGTCGTCGTCGACGACAAGGACTCGTCCCTTCATAAACGACATCATCCCATTCTCGTAACAGTGACAGAGGCGCTGGTGAGCAGGGTCACTGGCCCGTGACGATAGTCGTACTGCGCGGTCACTGTCTGCCTCGTACGCCGACGTCGATGTCCTCGACGGCTGTTCCTCACCCAGCGTAGGCGCACCCTGACCGCGCAATCCGCCCCAGCGCCCTTCGGACGGCGCCGGGCGACCCGGTGCGACGCCGCGCGCCCGCCGATGGCCCGCGTCAGCCGATCGTCACCTGCCGCGCCCTCGCACACACCTCTGCCAGGGCCTCGGCCGTCACGGGCGAGACGGTGCCCTCCTCCGTGACGATCGCGGTCACCAGCTCGGGCGGCGTCACGTCGAACGCCGGGTTGTACGCCTGGGTACCCAGAGGCGCCAGCGGGATCCCACCGCCCGCCTCCGCTCCCGCCAGCGGCACCTGCGGCGCCACGATCTCGGTCACCTCATGACCGGGACGCTGCTCCACCTCGATGGACGCCCCGTCCGGGGTGTCCGGATCCACCGTCGTCACCGGCGCCACGACGATGAACGGCACATGGTGGTACCTCGCGAGCACGGCGAGCGGATAGCTCCCCACCTTGTTCGCCACCGAGCCGTCGGCCGCGATCCGGTCCGCCCCGATCAGCACCGCGTCCACCTCGCCGGCCGCGAAGAGCGAGCCCGCCGCATTGTCCGTGAGCAGGGTGTACGCCATGCCGCTGCGCGCCGCCTCGTAGGCCGTCAGACGCGCCCCCTGCAGCAGCGGACGCGTCTCGTCCACCCACAGCCGCCGCAGACTCCCCGCCCGGTGCGCCGCGAGCGCCACCGCGAACGCCGTCCCCTCCCCACCCGACACCAGCGACCCGGTGTTGCAGTGCGTGAGAATCCGGTGCCCGCCGCCGGGCAGCAGCTCGTCGAGCAGCGCGAGCCCGCGCTCGGCCATCCGCGCGCTCGCCTCGGCATCCTCCTTGTGCAGCTGACGCGCCGCGGCCAGCGCCGCGCCCGCGGCCTCCGCGCCGTCACCGCGCTTGGCGAACTCGGCACGCCACGCGGAATGGGCCCTGCGCACACCGACGGCGAGGTTCACCGCGGTGGGCCGGGCGCCTGCCAGCGCGTTCGCCGCGTCGTCCACGTCGAAGCCGCGCGCGGCGGCGAGCGCGACACCGTAGGCTCCCGCGATGCCGAGCAGCGGCGCCCCGCGCACGGCGAGCGAACGGATCGCCTCCACCAGCGCGGGCGCGTCCGTGCAGACCAGCTCGACCTCCTCGGCCGGCAACCTCGTCTGGTCGAGAAGTACCAGTACGGGGCCTTCGGGTGGCTCCTCCCACCGGATCGCGGGGATCTCGGTCGGCCTGCCGTCTTCGCCGGAATGCGCGTGCTGATCAGCCATGCGGTCAGTCTGCCCCTTGTGCGGCGGACAATTGAAGGTGTGCAGCCCATACCGCGGCCGGTACCCGGGCGAGCACCCCATGGCACGATGGCTGCCAACCTGCCGCCGCGACCGCGGACGGGCACCGTGAAGGAGCGACGATGAAAGACACTCCGGGCTGGGCCTCGCCCGGATCTGCCCCCTCCGACGGGCAGGAGCCCGGCGCGTCCGGTCCCACCGGTCCCACCGACCGCCCCAGTGGCGCGGAGCCTGCGGACCAGCCCGGCCCCGGCCCTCAGGATCGTCCCGACCCGCAGAGCCACGGCTCGCAGTGGTCCAAGGAGCAGCCGCCACCCGGCCAGTGGTCCGCGCCCACCGGGCCCACCGGCCCCGGCAGCCCCGCTCCGCCCCCGCCGCCCGGCCCCGGCTGGGGCAATCAGCCTCCCCCGGGTCCCGGTGGCTACGGGCCCTACGGCGCTCCCGGACACCCCGGTTGGGGCGGCGGCTGGGGCGGCCCGCCGCCCGCCGCCAAGCCGGGCGTCATCCCGCTCCGCCCGCTCGGCGTCGGCGAGATCCTCGACGGCGCGGTCTCCACCATGCGCACCCACTGGCGTACGGTCCTGGGCATCTCCCTGACCGTCGCCGTGATCGCGGAGATCATCGTCATCCTGCTCCAGGGCCTCGTGCTGAACGACACCAGCACCGCCACCCTCGACGATCCGAGCGCCACCGCGAGTGAACTGACCCGCGCCCTGGGCCAGGCGATGCTGAGCTCCGGCGCCGTCTTCCTGGTCTCCCTGATCGCCACGGTCGCCGCGACCGCCCTGCTCACCACCGTCACCAGCCGCGCCGTCCTCGGCCGGTCCGTGACCACCCGGGAGGCCTGGCGCGACGCCCGCCCTCAGGTGCTCAAGCTGCTCGGCCTGATCCTGCTGCTGCTCGTCATCTCGGCCGCCATTGTGGCCGTGGGCGTACTGCCTGGGGTCCTCGTGGCCGTCTTCGGGAACGCCGATGCGGGCCTCGCTCTCGCCGTCCTGGGCGGCCTCGGCGCGGGCGTCCTCGCACTGTGGCTGATGATCCGCTTCTCCCTGTCCTCGCCCGCGCTGATGCTGGAGAAGCGGGGCGTGACCAAGTCGATGGGCCGGTCCGCGAAGCTCGTCCGCGGCTCCTGGTGGCGGGTCTTCGGCATCCTGCTGCTCGCCGGAATCATCGCCAACATCATCTCGGCGATCGTCGTCATCCCCTTCACCTTCCTCGCCGCGGCATTCAGCGGCGACGGCATCGGCAGCCTGCTGGACAGCGGGACGGGCGACCTCGGCTGGACCTTCCTCATCATCAGCGGAGTCGGCTCGGTGATCGGCTCCATGATCACGTACCCGATCAATGCCGGTGTCACCGTGCTTCTCTACATCGACCAGCGCATCCGCCGGGAAGCCCTGGACCTGGAACTGGCCCGCGCCGCAGGCGTCACGGGCTACGGCACCGACGCCGGCGCGCGGGGCTGATGACGTGAGCGTGACGGGGGGAGTTCTCGCGGCCGAGCCGACGGCGCTGCCACGGGCCGCGGGATCGGCGGTGAGGACGCTGACGCTGGCGGCCGGCCCATCCGGCTGGTCGCTCGCGCGCAGCGACGACCAGCCGCCGGTGACGATCGGCCGTGATCCCGCGCGCGAGGCGGCCCGTCGCGAGCTCACCAAGGGGATGTACCACGAGAACGACCCCAGCCTCTTCCAGCGCGCCCTGAACGCGTTCTGGGAGTGGGTCGACAAGCTCTTCGGCTCCGCGGCCTCCGCGACACCCGGGGGCGCGCTGGGCCTGGTCGTCATCATCGTGGCCGTCGTGCTGGTGCTCGCCGCCCTGTGGTGGCGCCTGGGCACGCCGCGCCGCCAACCCACCTCGGCGGCCGCCCTGTTCGACGACCGCCCCCGCAGCGCCGCCGAACACCGCGCGGCCGCCGAGGCACACGCCGCCCAGGGCCACTGGAACCAGGCCGTCCAGGAACGCATGCGCGCCATCGTCCGCTCCCTGGAGGAACGCGCGCTCCTCGACGTCCGCCCCGGCCGCACCGCGGACGAGGCAGCAGCCGCAGCGGGCCGCGCCCTGCCCTCCCACACCGACCGACTGCGCGCCGCCGCCCGGGACTTCGACGACGTGACGTACGGCGGCCGAAGGGCGAGCGAGCAGTCGTACCACCGCATCGCCGAACTCGACCGCGACCTCGAACGCACCAAGCCCCGGCTCACCAGCAGCAGCACCAGCAGCACGGCCGACAACGCCCGCCAGGGAGCCGCCGGATGACCACCGAGGCCACGCTCCCCTCCACCTCGGCCTCGCCCACCGCCCGCCAGGTGTGGACCCGCGCGCGAGGCATCGCGCTCGCCGTCGTGCTCCTCCTCGCGGCGGCCGTGGCGATCGCCGTGATCCGCTCCGACACCAAGCACGGCGAACTCGACCCGCGCTCCGTCGGCCCCCAGGGCAGCCGTGCCGTCGCCGAACTCCTCGCCGACCGCGGGGTGTCCACGCGCGTGGTCACCACCCTGGACGAGGCGCGCGCCGCGGCCGCCCCGGACACCACCCTTCTGGTCGCGGTGCCCGACCTGCTGACGCGCTCTCAACAAACCCGCCTGCACTCCTCCACCGCGGACTCCGGCGGACGCACCGTCCTCGTCGCCCCCGGCAGCTGGTCCGTCGAAAAGCTCGCCCCCGGCGTCACCGCGGACCCCGCCACCAGCTTCGACTCGACACTCGACCCCGAGTGCGAACTGCCCGCCGCCCGTCGCGCCGGCAGCGCGGACACCGGCGGCATCCGCTACACGACCACCCACCTCGACGCCGGCGAGTGCTACCCCAGCGAGCGCCTCGCCACCCTGCTGCGCATTCCGGCGGCCTCCGGCAACGGCGACACCATCGTCCTCGGCGCCCCCGACATCCTCTTCAACGACCGCCTCGACAAGCAGGGCAACGCCTCGCTCGCCCTGCAACTCCTCGGCTCCCGCCCTCATCTGGTCTGGTACCTCCCCTCGCTCTCCGACGCCTCCGCCGATCCGGACGAGGAAAAGGGCTTCCTCGACCTGCTCCCCTCCGGCTGGCTCTGGGGCACGCTGCAACTCTTCGTCGCGGCAGCCCTCGCCGCCCTCTGGCGGGCACGCCGACTCGGCCCCCTCGTGCCCGAGAAACTCCCCGTGGCCATCCGCGCCTCCGAAACCGTCGAAGGCCGTGCCCGCCTCTATCGCAAGGCGAACGCCCGCGATCGCGCGGCCGCCGCTCTTCGCTCCTCCACGCGCATCCGCCTCGCCCCCCTCGTCGGCGTCCCCGTCACCCAGGCGCACACGCCCGAGACCCTGCTTCCCGCCCTGTCCGCCCACCTCCACGGCGACGGACACCACCTGCACCCCCTGCTCTTCGGCCCGCCGCCCGGCGACGACGCGGCCCTCATCGCACTCGCCGACCAACTCGACGCCCTCGAAAGAGAGGTACGCCGTCCATGATGGACCCGACCACTGACAACGCCGGGTACACCGGGGACCCGGGCAAGGCCCGCGCCTCCCTGGAGGCCCTGCGCGCCGAGATCGCCAAAGCCGTGGTCGGCCAGGACCCCGCCGTGACCGGCCTCGTCGTCGCCCTCCTCTGCCGCGGACACGTTCTCCTCGAAGGAGTCCCCGGAGTCGCCAAAACGCTGCTCGTCCGCGCCCTCGCATCCGCACTCGAACTCGACACCAAGCGCGTGCAGTTCACCCCGGACCTGATGCCGAGCGACGTCACGGGCTCCTTGGTCTACGACACCCGCACCGCCGAGTTCTCCTTCCAGCCCGGCCCGGTCTTCACCAACCTCCTCCTCGCCGACGAGATCAACCGCACGCCCCCGAAGACCCAGTCCTCCCTCCTGGAGGCCATGGAAGAGCGCCAGGTCACGGTCGACGGCACCCCGCGCCCCCTCCCCGACCCGTTCCTGGTCGCCGCGACCCAGAACCCGGTCGAGTACGAGGGCACGTACCCCCTGCCCGAAGCCCAACTGGACCGCTTCCTGCTCAAACTGACGATCCCTCTGCCCTCCCGCCAGGACGAGATCGACGTCCTCACCCGCCACGCCGAGGGCTTCAACCCGCGCGACCTGCGCGCCGCCGGCGTACGCCCCGTGGCCGGCCCCGCCGACCTGGAGGCCGCCCGCGCAGCCGTCGCCAAGACGGCGATCTCCCCGGAGATCACCGCCTACGTGGTGGACATCTGCCGGGCCACCCGCGAGTCCCCCTCGCTCACACTGGGCGTCTCCCCTCGCGGCGCGACTGCTCTCCTGGCCACCTCGCGCGCGTGGGCGTGGCTCACCGGCCGCGACTACGTCATCCCCGACGACGTCAAGGCCCTGGCCCTCCCCACCCTCCGCCACCGCGTACAGCTACGCCCCGAGGCAGAGATGGAAGGCGTCACGGCCGACTCCGTCATCAACGCGATCCTCGCCCACGTCCCCGTCCCCCGCTGATGACACTCACCGGACGCGCCGCGCTCCTCGCGGCCCTCGGCTCCCTCCCCGTCGGCATCTGGGACCCCAGCTGGACGGGCATCCTGGCCGTGAACGCCCCCATCGCCGTGGCCTGTGCTTGCGACTTCGCACTCGCGGCACCGGTACGACGACTCGGCCTGACCCGCTCCGGCGACGCCTCCGTACGTCTGGGCGAGACGGCGAACGTGACCCTCACGGTCACCAACCCGTCCGGTCGCCTCCTCCGGGCCCGCCTGCGCGACGCCTGGCCGCCGAGCAGCTGGCAGCCCGGCACCGAGGTGGCGGCCTCCCGTCACCGCCTTACAGTCCCCGCAGGCGAACGCCGGCGCATCACCACCCGTCTGCGCCCGACCCGCCGCGGCGACCGCCACGCGGACAGGGTGACGATCCGCTCGTACGGCCCCCTCGGCCTCTTCACCCGCCAGGGCACCCACAAGGTCCCCTGGACCGTACGCGTCCTGCCGCCCTTCACCAGCCGCAAGCACCTGCCCTCGAAACTCGCCCGCCTCCGCGAACTGGACGGCCGCACCAGCGTGCTCACCCGTGGCGAAGGCACGGAATTCGACAGCCTCCGCGAGTACGTCCCCGGCGACGACACCCGCTCCATCGACTGGCGAGCAACCGCCCGCCAGACCACGGTCGCCGTACGCACCTGGCGCCCCGAACGCGACCGCCACATCCTCCTGGTCCTGGACACGGGCCGCACCTCCGCAGGCCGCGTGGGCGACGCCCCACGCCTCGACGCCTCCATGGACGCGGCCCTGCTCCTGGCAGCACTCGCCTCACGCGCCGGCGACCGGGTCGACCTGCTCGCCTACGACCGCCGGGTACGAGCCCACGTCCAGGGCCGCACGGCCCGCGACGTCCTCCCGTCCCTGGTCAACGCCATGGCCACACTCGAACCCGAACTGATCGAACTGG
This sequence comes from Streptomyces spinosisporus, assembly GCF_022698145.1. Lineage (GTDB taxonomy): Bacteria > Actinomycetota > Actinomycetes > Streptomycetales > Streptomycetaceae > Streptomyces > Streptomyces spinosisporus. The sequence continues at coordinate 367 of NZ_JALDAX010000020.1, read as the reverse complement.
ACGCCCGAGGCCTGACCGCGACCGCCCTTCGTACGGCGCCCCGCCGTTCCCTCATCGTGCTGCTCACCAGCCTCGACACGGCACCGGTCGAAGAAGGCCTGCTCCCCGTCCTCTCGCAACTCACCCAGCGCCACACAGTCCTGGTGGCCTCCGTCGCCGACCCCCACATCGCGCAGATGGCGAAGAGCCGCGGAAACACCGAAGCCGTCTACGACGCTGCAGCCGCCGCGCAGGCCCGGAGCGAACGCCACCGCACGGCGGAACAACTCCGTCGTCACGGGGTGACGGTCGTCGACGAGACTCCGGACGAACTGGCGCCGGCCTTGGCGGACGCGTATCTGGCACTCAAGACTGCGGGGCGCCTGTA
>NZ_JALDAX010000002.1 GCF_022698145.1 Streptomyces spinosisporus | reverse complement strand
CGCCCGCGAGCTGAACATCGACGCCGAGGGCATCGACATGGGCCCCTCGCCCACGGATGCCGCCCTGGCCGCCGACCTGGCGCTGCCGATCGAGGAGCTGGAGCTTACGGTCCGCTCCTACAACTGCCTCAAGCGCGAGGGCATCCACTCCGTGGGTGAGCTCGTGGCACGCTCCGAGGCCGACCTCCTGGACATCCGCAACTTCGGTGCGAAGTCCATCGACGAGGTCAAGGCGAAGCTGGCCGGCATGGGCCTGGCCCTCAAGGACAGCCCGCCCGGATTCGACCCCACGGCCGCCGCCGACGCCTTCGGCGCCGACGACGACGCGGACGCGGGTTTCGTGGAGACCGAGCAGTACTGAGCCCTACGGGTCTGTGCTGAACGGTCGTTGCCGGTGAGCATCCGCTCATCGGGTTCCTGACCCCGGTACCTGATACGGCCGGGGCAGACACACAGGAGAAAGAAATGCCGAAGCCCACCAAGGGTGCCCGTCTGGGCGGCAGTGCCGCGCACGAGAAGCTGCTCCTCGCGAACCTCGCGAAGGCGCTCTTCGAGCACGGCCGCATCACCACCACCGAGGCGAAGGCCCGCCGTCTGCGGCCGTACGCCGAGCGGCTGGTGACCAAGGCGAAGAAGGGCGACCTTCACAACCGCCGCCAGGTGCTGCAGGTCATCACGGACAAGAGCGTCGTCCACACGCTCTTCACCGAGATCGGCCCGCGGTACGAGAACCGTCCGGGTGGCTACACCCGTATCACCAAGATCGGTAACCGTCGTGGCGACAACGCGCCCATGGCTGTCATCGAGCTGGTGGAGGCGCTGACGGTCGCGCAGCAGGCGACGGGCGAGGCCGAGGCCGCCACCAAGCGTGCGGTCAAGGAAGACGCCCTGAAGAAGGACGAGGCCGTCGAGGCCACGTCCGACGAGGCCGTCGAGGACGCCCCCGAGGAGTCCAAGGACGCCTGAGCGTTCTGCCTTGCAGTGAACGGGTCCGCCCTTTTGGGGCGGGCCCGTTCCACGTTCTCGACCAGGACGCAGCGCTGAGAGGATCTCTGGTGAGCGACGAAGTAGAGCCCGGTCACGTCCGTGTCCGTCTCGATCTCTCCTACGACGGGAGCGAGTTCTCCGGGTGGGCCAAGCAGGCCGGGGGGCGGCGGACCGTGCAGGGGGAGATCGAGGACGCTCTGCGGACCGTGACCCGGTCGCGGGAGACCTATGAGCTGACGGTCGCCGGGCGCACCGACGCCGGGGTGCATGCGCGCGGGCAGGTGGCCCATGTGGACCTGCCGGAGCCGGTGTGGCGGGAGCATCACGAGAAGCTGCTCAAGCGGCTCGCCGGGCGGCTGCCCAGGGACGTACGGGTGTGGGCGCTCAGGGAGGCGCCCAGTGGCTTCAACGCCCGCTTCTCGGCGGTCTGGCGGCGGTACGCCTACCGGGTCACCGACAACCCCGGAGGCGTCGATCCGCTGCTGCGGGGCCATGTGCTCTGGCACGACTGGCCGCTCGACGTCGATGCCATGAACGAGGCCGCCGAGCGGCTGCTGGGGGAGCACGACTTCGCCGCCTACTGCAAGAAGCGGGAGGGCGCGACCACCATCCGCACGCTGCAGCAGCTGAGCCTGGTGCGCGGGGACGACGGGATCATCACCGCGACCGTGCGCGCCGACGCCTTCTGCCACAACATGGTGCGCTCGCTGATCGGGGCGCTGCTGTTCGTGGGGGACGGGCACCGGGGCCCGGACTGGCCGGGCAAGGTGCTCGCCGCCGGCGTACGGGACTCGGCCGTTCATGTCGTACGGCCGCACGGGCTGACCCTCGAAGAGGTCGGCTACCCGGCCGACGAGCTGCTTGCCGCGCGCAACAAGGAGGCGCGCAACAAGCGGTCGCTGCCGGGTGCGGGCTGCTGCTGAGCGGTCAGTGCGCGGCCGAGGGTCCGTACCTAGCCGGCGGCCGCCGCCGACGCCTGGGCCTCGCCGCGCCTGCGGATCTGCCGGAAGGTGAACTCCGCCAGGTCGTCACCGACCTTGAACACCTTGGTGTCCGCCTTCGTGACGTCCTTGCCGTTGGTGAAGCCGCTGGTGGTGAAGTAGGCGTAGCGGCCATAGGAGTTGGTGGTCGTGCGGCAGGTCGCGGAGTTGCAGAAGGCCTTCACGCCCTTGCCCGCGAGCGCCTGGACCAGACTCTTGTTGTCCGCGAGGCCCTTGACCTTGGTGGCCTGTGCCTCGGCGTCGAAGACGGCCACGCCGACCGTCACCGCGACGCCGTCCCTGGTGTAGGTGACGCGCATCAGCCGGGTGCACTTGTTGCCGGTGAGGATCTTCGGGAGGGTGCCCTCGGCGGCCGAGGCGCAGTTCTTGGTGTCGGCCGTCGCGCCCTTCTTGTACACGGCCGTGCCCATGGTCAGCTGGGTGCCCGGGAAGAACGAGTCGACGCTGAGCGGGGCCGTGTCCTTGCTCTTGCTGGCGACGAACTCCTTCGGGTCCAGCGGGGGCGGGGCGCTGGTCGGCGCGAACGAGGGGGCCGCCGCGCTGCTGCTCGGGATGGAGCCGCCGGTCGGCACGTCACTGGGGTTGCCGGAGGCGTTGTTGTCGCCGTTCGCCGACACCACGGCCATGGCGACGGCGGTGCCTATCGCGACCGTGGCCACCACGCCGCCGCCGATGAACAGCAGCCGGCGCCTCCTGTTGCGCGTCTCCGACGCTTCGGCCAGCGCTGCCCAGTCCGGGGTCTGCCCGTCGCCGCCGTTGCTCCACGGCTGCTGGGAGTTTGGTTTCCAGGGGTCCCACTGGGACTGGGGTCCCCCCTGCTGCCCATAGCTCATGGGGCGCATCTTAGACGGGGTGCGAGAGGTGCCGGTGTGCCTCCGGCGGGCCGCCCGGGGACCTTTCCGGCACTGCCGTACATTGTGGCCGGGCGGGTTTTCCGACGGCTTCCTCAGGGCTCGTTTTGACCCTTGTGGGGGAGCCCCGGTATCCTGCTTCTTCGTTGTGTATTGGCTTGCTCATTCTCACGGGACGGGCCCTTACACCGGTCCACCGGGCCGATGACCAGCGACCCCACTACGCGGTATGCGTCGCCGCCGTGCGGTCCAGGCTGTCGTGATCGTTTCGGTGACCTGTTCAGGACCATTCACTCGAAGCGAAGGCTACGAACCGTGCGTACGTACAGCCCCAAGCCCGGCGATGTGACGCGCCAGTGGCATGTCATCGACGCTCAGGACGTTGTCCTGGGTCGACTCGCCACCACCGCCGCGTCCCTTCTGCGGGGCAAGCACAAGCCGATCTACGCCCCCCACGTCGACACCGGTGACTTCGTCATCATCATCAACGCCGACAAGGTGCACCTGTCCGGCAACAAGCGGACCCAGAAGATGGCGTACCGCCACTCCGGCTACCCGGGTGGTCTGCGCTCCGTCCGCTACGACGAGCTGCTCGACAAAAACCCCGAGAAGGCCATCGAGAAGGCCGTCAAGGGCATGCTCCCCAAGAACTCCCTGGGCCGTCAGATGCTCACCAAGCTGAAGGTCTACTCGGGCGACCAGCACCCGCACGCTGCCCAGCAGCCGGTGCCGTTCGAGATCACCCAGGTCGCGCAGTAAGTCCGGCCACCCCCTAAGACTGAAGAGAATCTGAGGAGCATCGTGGCCGAGACCACCGTCGAGACGCCCGTCGAGGGCGAAGAGATCGTCGACATCGAGAGCTACACCACCGAGTCCGACGTCCCCGTCGAGGGCGAGTACACGTCGGAGTCCCTGGCGTCCCGCTTCGGCGACCCGCAGCCGGCCGCCGGCCTGGGCCGTCGCAAGAACGCCATCGCCCGCGTCCGGATCGTCCCGGGCAGCGGCAAGTGGAAGATCAACGGTCGCACCCTTGAGGACTACTTCCCCAACAAGGTGCACCAGCAGGAAGTCAACGAGCCCTTCAAGGTGCTCGAGCTCGAAGGCCGCTACGACGTCATCGCCCGCATCGCGGGTGGCGGTGTCTCCGGTCAGGCCGGTGCGCTCCGTCTCGGTGTCGCCCGCGCGCTGAACGAGGCCGACGTGGACAACAACCGCGGCCCGCTGAAGAAGGCCGGCTTCCTCAGGCGCGACGACCGTGCGGTCGAGCGCAAGAAGGCCGGTCTGAAGAAGGCCCGCAAGGCTCCGCAGTACAGCAAGCGCTGATCGTTTCCGCTGTATCGCGACAATCGCCCCGGCCGCACGGATTGTGCAGCCGGGGCGGTTCATTTACACAACCCCCACAGGCCCCGGACAGTCTCAGGGGATGTACTTGGGAGTGAGCCGCACTCTCTTCAGCAATTCGGAGGACACCACAGTGGGACGACTCTTCGGCACGGACGGCGTGCGCGGTGTCGCGAACGCGGATCTCACGGCGGAGATGGCGCTCGGCCTCTCCGTGGCCGCGGCGCACGTGCTCGCCGAGGCGGGGACCTTCGAGGGCCACCGGGCGACGGCGGTCGTCGGACGGGATCCGCGTGCGTCCGGGGAGTTCCTGGAGGCCGCCGTGGTCGCGGGTCTCGCCAGTGCCGGCGTGGACGTCCTGCGCGTGGGTGTGCTGCCGACGCCCGCTGTGGCGTATCTCACCGGCGCGCTCGGCGCCGACCTCGGCGTGATGCTCTCCGCGAGCCACAACGCCATGCCCGACAACGGCATCAAGTTCTTCGCCCGCGGCGGCCACAAGCTCGCCGACGAGCTCGAGGACCGGATCGAGGGCGTGTACGAGTCGCACCGCCACGGTGAGCCCTGGCAGCGGCCCACGGGTTCGGGCGTGGGCCGGGTGCGTTCGTACGACGAGGGGTTCGACCAGTACGTCGCCCACCTCATCGGTGTGCTGCCCAACCGGCTGGACGGGCTGAGGATCGTCCTCGACGAGGCGCACGGCGCTGCCGCCCGGGTCTCGCCCGAGGCGTTCTCGCGGGCCGGCGCCGAGGTGATCACGATCGGTGCCGAGCCGGACGGGCTCAACATCAACGACGGCTGCGGCTCGACCCACCTGGACCAGCTGAAGGCGGCCGTCGTCGAGCACGGCGCCGACTTCGGCATCGCCCACGACGGCGACGCCGACCGCTGCCTCGCCGTGGACCACACCGGTGCGGAGGTCGACGGCGACCAGATCCTGGCCGTGATCGCGCTGGCCATGCGGGAGCGTTCGGTGCTGCGCGAGGACACCGTGGTGGCGACGGTGATGTCCAACCTGGGCTTCAAGCTGGCGCTGGAGCGCGAGGGGCTGCAGCTCGTCCAGACGGCGGTCGGTGACCGGTACGTCCTGGAGGAGATGAAGGAGCACGGGTACGCGCTCGGCGGCGAGCAGTCCGGGCACGTGATCATCCTCGACCACGCGACCACGGGTGACGGCACGCTGACCGGGCTGATGCTCGCCGCGCGGGTCGCGGAGACCGGGCGGTCGCTGCGCGAACTGGCGGCCGTGATGGAGCGGTTGCCGCAGGTGCTCATCAATGTGCCGGACGTGGACAAGTCCCGGGTGCAGACGTCCGCGGAGCTGGCCGCCGCCGTGACCGAGGCCGAGCGCGAACTCGGCTCCACCGGGCGGGTGTTGCTGCGGCCGTCGGGGACGGAGCCGCTGGTGCGGGTCATGGTGGAGGCGGCGGACATCGATCAGGCTCGGTCTGTCGCCGGGCGGTTGGCGGATGCGGTGAAGTCCGCTCTTGGGTAGGGCTTGCCGGGTTCGGGCCCCGCGCCCCCGAAAGACTCGACAGTGCGGCCGGGGCTTCGTGTGAAGCCCCGGCCGCGTGCTGTTACGGCGTGAGGGTCTGGCCGAGGTGGGCACCCGCGGGCGTGCCCAGGGTGTCGCGGCCGTAGTAGACGCCGGTGCCGGTGGCGACGCCCGAACTGCCGCTGTCCAGCTGGAGGATGGTGCCGTCGTAGCTGTTCTCGCCCTCGCCGCCGATGGCGAGGTCGGCGCGGCCCCAGCCGGACAGGTCGCTCAGGACCACCGCGCTGCCGATCTTGTCGTTGGGCTCGGTCGAGCCGGTGATGCCGCTGGTGTCCTGGCTGTACGAGTGCGCGCCGGACCCGGTCAGCCCGGACGAGGTGCCCTTGAGGAGCACGACCATGCCCGCGTTGGACTGGTTGGCGCCGCTGCGGACGATGTCCTCGTTCGGCACGCCGGCCAGGACGTCCGCGTAGCCGTCGGCGTTGTAGTCGCCGACGGAGACGGAGGAGCCCATCGCGTCGCCGTCCTCGGCACTCCCCGGAACGCCGCTGGAGTCCTGGTGGATCGTGCGCATGCCGGTGGTGGTGAAGCCGGTCGATGTGCCCGGGACCATGGTGACCTGGCCCCCGGCGTGGGCGCCGGACTCGGCCGTGTACGGCTGGCCGATGACGATGTCGTCGTAGCCGTTGCCGTTGACGTCGCCCGCGGCGATGGAGCGGCCGCCCTTGACGGACAGCACGCTCACCTTGGTCAGACCGGACTTGCTGCCCTTGAACCAGGTGACGCGGCCGATGGTGGACTGGTCGCGGTAGTTCAGGGCCACGTCCGCGTAACCGTCGCGATTGAAGTCGCCGGTCGCGGCGTCCAGGTAGGCGACCGAGCCGGTGGAGCCGGTCAGCTTGCCGTACTGGGTGGCGCCACCGGTGAGGTGGACGTTCCAGGAGCCGCCGTTTCCGGAGCCGGCCGAGAAGACGTCGGCCTTGCCGTCGGCGTTGAAGTCGCCGACGGTGACCGCCGCACCCAGCTTGGCGCCGCTGCTGGTGACGCCGCTGGTGGTGTATGACGTGCCGGAGTTCAGGCCGGGGCCGTTCAGCACGGTGACCGAGCCGCGGTCCTTGTGACCGGAGGTGTCGTCCTCGCCGGGTGCGCCGATCGCGAGGTCGGCGTAGCCGTCGCCGTTGACGTCGCCCCACGCGGTCGCGGCGCCGAAGTTGTCGCCGGTCTCGGAGCTGCCGGGCACGCCCTCGCTGGACTGGGTGAGCCTGATCCTGGCGCTGCCGACCGGGCCGTCGGTGCCGCCGGGCACGACGGCGACGTTGCCGACGCCGCCCGAGGCCTGCGGCACACCGGCGACGAGGTCGTTGATGCCGTCGCGGTTGAAGTCGGCCGTGGGGATCGCGGAGTTGGCCGCGGCGCTCGCGGCGAAGCGGCGGATCTCACCGAGCTTGGCGTACATCGCGTCGCCGGGGCACTCGGTGGCGTAGGCGTCGCGGTGGCCGGAGATGGTGTTGAGGGTGGCCTGCTGGCCGTTCTTCCACACCCCGGTGTCCCCCATGGCGGTCAGTGTGACCGTGCCGGTCGGGTTGCCGCCGTACTGGCCCAGCTTCCACGCGGCGAGGCGCGCCACGGACTCCAGCGTGGCCCGGGTCGGCCGGCCGGCCGGGATGCCCTTCGCGGGGTCGCCCTGGTAGTCGCCGAGGATCGCGATGCCGGTGGAGTAGCTGTTGAAGCCGTAGGTGTGCGCACCCATCACCGGCAGATCGACGCCGCCCGCGCGGCCCTCGAAGATCTGGCCGCACTTGTCGACCAGGAAGTTGTAGCCGATGTCGTTCCAGCCGTTGGACTGGATGTGGTACGCCATGATGCCGCGCACGAGCGATGCCGACTGGGCGCAGCTGTAGCTGTTGGAGCCGACGGTGTGGTGCACGAACACGGCCTGCACCTTGTCGATGTACGACGGCGGGTCGTCCACCGTCGACTCGTCCGCGCCCCACTGCGCCCGGCTGATGATGGGCGGCTCGGTGACGGTGGAGGGCGGGGCGGTCGGCTTCGTCTCACTCGGCGACGGCGAGGCGGAGGCGGTGTCGGAGGCCGTGGCGGAGGGGGACGGCGACGTCGTCACTGTGGGCGAGGCGGTGGCCGGCTCCGACGTACCGGGTGTCGCGGTCGTGCTGTCGCCGGGGCTCGGTGACGGCGCGTCAGTGGGCGAGGCGGAGTTCGTGGCGGCGGGGCTGGTCTCGGCGACGAACGCGGCGGGATCGACCTCGGTGCCGATGGACCTGGTCTCGGCCTTCGTGACGACACCCGGGTCGACGAGGTTGACCTCGAACCCCTTGGGCAGTCCGGTACTTGTGCTGCCGTTCTTGTGGACGACCTGGACCTCGACGCCGTTGGACGGGCCGACCCACAGCGGTTCGGAGGCACCGCGCATGCCCGGCTCGACGTCCTCCACCGGATCCTCGTCCAGCTCCAGGGGCTGCCAGGCACTCCACTGGCCCGACTCCAGGCTGCGGGTGCGTACCTGCGCGGTGCCGTGGACCTTCTTCGTGGCCCCGGTCCAGGAGACGCCCAGCAGCGAGAACTGCTTGGTGCTCGTGCGCGGCAGCTCCCGCTCGCTGCCGCTGCTGCTCTTCAACGCGAGGTCGTAGACCTTGACCGGCCGTTTGGCCCGGCCCGCGGCCCCGGCATCCTGGGACGGGCTGGCCAGGGCATACGTCACGACACCCCCGCCCCCCACTACGACCGCGCCCAGCGTGAGCCACGCTCTGCGTTTCAGGCTCAGCGGTCTGTAAGCATGCGACGACGTACGACGTCTCAAGAAGAGTCCCCACCCCAGAGAGGGCCTGTGAAGGCCGGAGAAAAGAGTCACGTGAGGCGCATCCGTCACTCGGATGGCCTGGACTGTCCAGCGTTTTGCCCTGGGCAAACGTCACAGCCGTGCAGGGTGGGGTGACGTAGATCACTTCGCCTGATGGGGATCTGCCGGGTTCCGGGTGGGGCGAGTTGTTCGTTGCGGGGTGCGGGTGCGTTGTGGCTTGTCGCGCGGTTCCCCGCGCCCCTAGCGGTGCTGTCGTTGGCGTTTCCAGAGGATCTTCTGGGCGGCGAGTGTGGCGATTCCTGCCAGGACGATTCCCAGGAGGTTCAGCAGGAGTTGGTTGGTCGAGCCGATCGTCTGGGAGGTGTCGCCGTAGGCGAGGGCCACGGCGGCGTTGGCGGCGGCCGGGACCGTGGTCACCGAGATGGCGACTCCCACCAGAGCACCGGACTTGGCGGAGGTCAGTGAGAGGGTGCCCGCGATCCCGGCCAGGACGGCCACGATGAACGAGAAGGCGTCGGGCGCGTACACGAACGCCGTGTTGGGGCGCTTGCCTTCGAGGTCGGACTCGTGGAAGAGCCCGACGGCGTCCATGAACAGCGCGAAGCCGACCGTCACCAGCATCGCCCCTGCGAAGCCCACGAGCAGCGCGGTCAGCGAGCGGAGCGCGAGCCTCGGACGGCGCTGGACCACCGATGTGCAGATGCCCGCCAGCGGGCCGAACTCCGGGCCCACCGCCATCGCGCCCACGATCAGGATCGCGTTGTCGAGCACCACACCGCAGGCCGCGATCATCGTCGCGAGCGTGATGAAGGCGACGTAGGTGACCGAGAGGGTCGACTCCTCGTGGGTCGCGTCCGCCAGCCCCTCCCACAGGACCGCGTCCGCGCCCTCGCCCGGGGCCTCCTCCTCGGCCTTGTCGGCCCTGCGGGACAGGCTCAGGTCGATGTTCTCGACCGCGATCGAGCCCGTTCTGTCGAGGCCCAACGTCCGTAGCGCACCGATGAGTTCGTCGCCCGCCTCGCGGGCCACGTCGCACATCACCACGTCTCCGGCCGGGTTGCGGGCGGCTCCCGGCAGCACGACCAGGTGGGTCGTGCCGACCGTCTTCTCGATCAGGCGGACCACGTCGTCGGTTCGCCCGGCCGGCGTGATCAGGCGCAGATGCAGCATGGTTCTTTCTAGCAAGCCGCTCTAGAGCTTGCGCAGACGCACTCGTTGCACCTTGTGATCCGGGCCCTTGCGGACGACCAGGGTGGCGCGGCCGCGGGTGGGGGCGATGTTCTCGATCAGGTTGGGTTCGTTGATGGTGCGCCACAGGGTGCGGGCGTAGTCGAGGGCCTCCTCCTCGGAGACCTGGGTGTACTTCCTGAAGTAGGAGTCCGGGTTCTGGAAGGCGGTCTGGCGCAGCTTCTTGAAGCGGCTGAGGTACCAGCGCCTGATGTCCTCGGCGCTCGCGTCGACGTACACGCTGAAGTCGAAGTAGTCGGCGAGACCGACGCGGGTGCGGCCGTCCTTGCCGGGCAGGGCGGGCTGAAGGACGTTCAGGCCCTCGACGATGAGGATGTCGGGCCGGCGGACCGTGAGCCGCTGGTCCGGGACGATGTCGTAGATCAGGTGGGAGTAGACGGGCGCCGTCACCTCGTCCTTGCCGGCCTTGATGTCGGCGACGAAGCGGGTGAGGGCGCGGCGGTCGTAGGACTCGGGGAAACCCTTCCGCGACATCAGGCCGCGGGCCTGCAGTTCCTTGGTGGGCAGCAGGAAGCCGTCGGTGGTGACCCGTTCGACGCGGGGGTGTTCCGGCCAGCGGGAGAGCAGGGCCTGAAGGAGGCGGGCCACCGTGGACTTGCCCACGGCGACCGAGCCCGCGACGCCTATGACGAACGGGGTGCCGGACTGGGAGCCCTGTTCGCCGAGGAAGGTGTTCAGGGCGCCTCTGAGGCCGTCGGTGGCGCCGACGTAGAGATTGAGCAGCCGGGAGAGCGGGAGGTAGATGTCCCGCACCTCGTCGAGGTCGATCACGTCGCCGAGGCCACGCAGCTTCTCGACCTCCTCCGCGGTGAGCGGCAGCGGCGTCTTCTCACGCAGCGCGCTCCACTCGGCTCGGGTGAGGTCGACGTAGGGAGTCGCCTCCGGCCTGGGCCGGTGGGCGCTCCGGGGCATCGAGGAGACCGGAGAGATCACATTCCATTGTTAACGGAGTTTGAACGGTTCGGCGGGTGTGCTGTGTCACGTTCGCCGAATGCTGTCGTACGACGGTGGGAATTTCCGATTTCGGGCACGGGGTGCCGCTTTCGGGCGGGTGGTGAACCATAGGCTGCCCCGCATGTGCGGAATCGTGGGATACGTGGGGCCGCAGTCTGCGCTCGAGGTCGTCATGGCCGGGCTGACGCGGCTGGAGTACCGGGGCTACGACTCGGCGGGCGTGGCGGTGCTCGCGGACGGCGGGCTGGCGGCGGCCAAGCGGGCCGGGAAGCTCGTCAACCTGGAGAAGGAGCTCAAGGAGCGGCCGCTGCCGACGGGCACGACCGGGATCGGGCACACCCGGTGGGCCACGCACGGCGGACCGACGGACGCGAACGCCCACCCGCACCTGGACGACGCGGGACGGGTCGCCGTCGTGCACAACGGGATCATCGAGAACTTCGCGGCGCTGCGGGCCGAGCTGGCCGAGCGCGGTCACGCCCTCGCCTCCGAGACCGACACCGAGGTGGTCGCGCATCTGCTCGCCGAGGAGTTCTCCGCCACCGCCGACCTCGCGGAGGCCATGCGGCTGGTCTGCCGTCGGCTGCAGGGCGCGTTCACCCTGGTCGCGGTGCACGCCGACGAGCCGGACGTGGTGGTGGGCGCGCGGCGGAACTCGCCGCTGGTGGTCGGCGTCGGGGAGGGCGAGGCCTTTCTCGCCTCGGACGTCGCCGCGTTCATCGCCCACACCCGCTCGGCGCTCGAACTGGGCCAGGACCAGGTCGTCGAGCTGCGGCGGGAGTCCGTGACGGTGACCGGCTTCGACGGGCGTCCCGCCGAGGCGCGGCCGTACCACGTCGACTGGGACGCGTCGGCCGCGGAGAAGGGCGGCCACGACTACTTCATGCTGAAGGAGATCGCCGAGCAGCCCAAGGCGGTCGCCGACACCCTGCTCGGGCGCATCGACGCGGCGGGTTCGCTGACGCTGGACGAGGTGCGCATTCCCGCGCCGGTGCTGCGCGAGGTCGACAAGGTCGTCGTCGTGGCCTGCGGTACGGCCTTCCACGCCGGCATGATCGCCAAGTACGCCGTCGAGCACTGGACGCGGATCCCCTGCGAGGTGGAGCCGGCGAGCGAGTTCCGCTACCGGGACCCGATCCTCGGGCCGCGGTCGCTGGTGATCGCGATCTCCCAGTCCGGTGAGACCATGGACACCCTGATGGCGGTACGGCACGCCCGTGAGCAGGGCTCCCACGTCCTCGCGATCTGCAACACCAACGGCTCGACGATCCCGCGCGAGTCGGACGCCGTGCTCTACACGCACGCCGGGCCCGAGGTGGCCGTCGCCTCGACCAAGGCGTTTTTGACGCAGCTGGTCGCCTGCTATCTGGTCGCGCTGTACCTGGGGCAGGTGCGCGGCACCCAGTGGGGTGACGAGATCGGGGCCGTCGTCCGGGACCTGTCGGGGATCTCCGGCGCCGTCGAGCGGGTGCTCAAGACCATGGAGCCGGTACGGGCTCTGGCGCGTTCCCTGGCCGCCAAGAACACGGTGCTGTTCCTGGGGCGGCACGTCGGCCACCCGGTGGCCCTGGAGGGCGCGCTCAAGCTCAAGGAGCTCGCCTATATGCATGCCGAGGGGTTCGCGGCCGGCGAGCTGAAGCACGGGCCGATCGCGCTGATCGAGGACGACATGCCGGTGGTGGTGGTCGTGCCCTCGCCCCGCGGGCGGTCCGTGCTGCACGACAAGATCGTCTCCAACATCCAGGAGATCAGGGCCCGGGGAGCGCGCACGATCGTGATCGCGGAGGAGGGGGACGAGGCGGTCGTGCCGTACGCGGACCATCTGATCCGGATCCCGGCCACCCCGACGCTGCTGCAGCCGCTGGTGGCCACCGTGCCGCTCCAGGTGTTCGCCTGCGAGCTGGCGACGGCGCGCGGGAACGAGGTGGACCAGCCGCGCAATCTGGCCAAGTCGGTGACCGTGGAGTGAGGTTGCCCGTGGTGATCTCCTCGTAAGGTGCCGCCATGAGCATCATCGGCGTCGGGATCGACGTGGCGGAGATCGACCGGTTCGAGGCTTCCCTCGAGCGCACCCCCGGGATGGCGCAACGGCTGTTCGTGGAGCGCGAGTTGGTGCTGCCGGGCGGCGGGCGCCGGGGCATCGCCTCGCTCGCGGCGCGCTTCGCCGCCAAGGAGGCGCTGGCCAAGGCGCTCGGGGCGCCGGCCGGGCTGCTGTGGACGGATGCCGAGGTCTTCGTCGAGGACAGCGGGCAGCCGCGGCTGCGGGTGAAGGGGACGGTGGCGGCGCGGGCGGCGGAACTCGGGGTGCGGTCCTGGCATGTGTCGCTCAGTCATGACGCGGGGGTCGCCTCGGCCGTGGTGATCGCCGAGGGGTGAGCCCCGGCCGGGCACGATCTCGTGGGGCTACGGGCAGATCCAGCAGTACAGACGGTGGTTGCGGACGGCCGCCCGGTCCGCGAGGTCGGCGAGGGCGCGCAGGAAGCGGGACAGGTCGGCCGGGTCCGGCGGGCTCGGGAAGTCACCGGTCGACGCCCAGCCGACGGCCACGTCCTCCAGCAGCCGCCGGTCGAACGCGGCGAGCGCGTCACGGAAGCCGTCGGTGAGCGACACACCGACGGCCTCGCCGTCGCCCACCATCGCGATCAGCGCGCCGTGCCGCGGATCGGCCTTCACCTCGTCCGCCGCCCGGCCCGTTATCAGCGTCTCGGCCGGCAGCAGGTCGACCACCGGGTCGATGCCCTTCACCACCAGCTCGTCGTACCCCGTGCCCAGGGGCTCCCCGTCCTCGCGCACGACCGCGCGGACGGCGTGCTCGTCGTCGGTGGCGGCGTAATAGCCGTACAAGACTCCCATGCGCCGAGCATGGCAGCCGCCACTGACAATCGGCCCGTGCCGGCGAACGCGCAGGCCGCTGACGGGGCGGGGGTGCGGCCCGGGCCGGGGTCGGGAGAGACTCGACCCCATGCGTACTGCGTACAGCGTGGAGACGGTAAGGACGGCCGAGCGTGCGCTGATGGCGCGGCTTCCCGAGGGGGCGCTGATGCAGCGCGCCGCCGCCGGGCTCGCCGCCGCCTGCGCCGGGTTGCTCGGGCGGGTCTACGGCAGCAGGGTCGTGCTGCTCGTCGGCAGCGGGGACAACGGCGGTGACGCCCTGTACGCCGGTGCCCGCCTCGCCCGGCGGGGGGCGGGGGTCGCCGCTGTGCTGCTCGCGCCCGAACGGGCCCATGCCGCGGGGCTCGCGGCGCTGCTGAGGGCCGGCGGGCGGGTCGTCGGCGCGGGCGCGGACACGGTGGGCGGCGCCGCGGCCGCGGCCGGTGTCGGCGCCGTCGAGGAGGCGATCCTGCGGGCCGACCTCGTCGTCGACGGCATCGTGGGGATCGGCGGCAAGGGCGGACTGCGCCCGGACGCCGCGCAGTTGGCGGCCTGTGCCGCCGAGTCCCGCGCCGCCGTCGTGGCCGTCGACCTGCCCAGCGGGGTCGACGCCGACACCGGGGAGGTGCACGGGGACGCCGTACGGGCCGACCTGACCGTCACCTTCGGGACGCACAAGCCGGGGCTGCTGATCGACCCCGCGCGCGCGTACGCCGGGTCCGTGCGGCTCGTCGACATCGGGCTCGACGGTGAACTGCCCGACGAGGCCGCACTGGAGGCGTTGCAGCACGCGGACGTGGCCCGGCTGCTGCCGGTGCCGGGTGCCGAGAGCGACAAGTACCGGCGGGGGGTGGTGGGGATCGCCGCCGGGTCCGCCCGCTATCCCGGTGCCGCGGTGCTCGCCGTGTCCGGGGCGCTGCGGGGCGGGGCGGGAGCCGTGCGGTACGTCGGCCCCGCCGGGGACGCGGTGATCTCGCGGTTCCCCGAGACGCTGGTGTCGGACCGGGGGCCCAAACACGCCGGGCGGGTGCAGGCCTGGGTCGTGGGACCCGGCGCCGGGGACGACGCGTCCACCGTGGCCGAGGTGCTCGCCTGCGACGTGCCCGTCCTGGTCGACGCGGACGGGCTGCGCCTGGCCGATCGCGACGCGGTACGCGCGCGTACCGCACCGACCCTGATGACCCCTCACGCCGGGGAGGCCGCCGCGCTGCTGGGCGTCTCGCGGGAGACCGTCGAGGGGGCGCGGCTGACCTGGGTGCGCGAACTCGCCTCGCGGTACGGGGCGACCGTGCTCCTGAAGGGGTCCACCACGCTGATCGCCGACGCGCGCGGCGGTGCCGTACGGGTCAATGCCACCGGTACGCCCTGGCTGGCCACGGCCGGCAGCGGGGACGTGCTGTCGGGCCTGGCCGGGTCGCTGCTGGCGTCCGGTCTGTCCGCGCTGGACGCGGGCAGCGCGGCGGCGTATCTGCACGGGCTGGCGGGGCGTTACGCGGCCGACGGCGCACCGGCGGGGGCACACGACGTGGCGGCGGCGATCCCGGAGGCGTGGCGGGACGTACGGGACGCGGGGCACTGACGGGACACACGCCCCTCGGGGCTGGTGCCTCTGGGGTGTCGGACCCCTCTGAGACACTGGGTGCGCCATGACTGAGACAGCCACTGCCCCGACCGCGCCCCTGCGCGCCCGCGCCGAGATCGACCTGGGCGCCCTGCGCGCCAATGTGCGGGCCCTGCGCGCCCTGGCGCCGGACGCCGCCCTCATGGCCGTGGTCAAGTCCGACGGGTACGGCCACGGGGCGGTGCGGTGTGCCCGCGCGGCCGTCGAGGCGGGAGCCGCCTGGCTGGGGACCGCCACGCCCGAGGAGGCCCTCGCGCTGCGGGCCGCCGGGCTGCCCGGGCGCCTCATGTGCTGGCTGTGGACGCCGGGCGGCCCCTGGCAGGAGGCGATCGAGGCCGACATCGACGTGTCGGTGAGCGGCATGTGGGCCCTTGAGGAGGTCACGGACGCGGCCCGCCGCGCGGGCCGGCACGCGCGCGTGCAGCTCAAGGCCGACACAGGCCTCGGGCGCAACGGCTGCCAGCCGGGCGAGGACTGGGCCGAGCTGGTCGGGGCGGCGCTGCGCGCCGAGGCCGACGGCCTGATCCGGATCACCGGCCTGTGGTCGCACTTCGCGTGCGCCGACGAACCGGGCCACCCCTCCATCGCCCTCCAGCTCGCCCGCTTCCGGGAGATGCTCGCGTACGCCGAGGGCCGGGGCGTGCGGCCGGAGGTGCGGCACATCGCCAACTCGCCCGCCACGCTCACCCTCCCCGAGGCCCACTTCGACCTCGTACGGACCGGGATCGCGCTCTACGGGATCTCGCCGAGCCCCGAGATCGGCACCCCGGCCGACTTCGGGCTGCGCCCGGTGATGACCCTGTCCGCGGCCGTCGCGCTCGTGAAGCACGTCCCCGGGGGTCACGGCGTCAGCTACGGGCATCACTACGTCACCCCCGGCGAGACGACCCTCGGACTCGTGCCCGTCGGGTACGCCGACGGCATCCCGCGCCATGCCTCCGGCACCGGCCCGGTGCTGGTCGGCGGGAAGTGGCGGACCGTCGCGGGACGGGTCGCGATGGACCAGTTCGTCGTCGACCTCGGCGGGGACGAGCCCGCGGCCGGCACCGAGGCGGTGCTCTTCGGGCCCGGCGACCGCGGCGAGCCCACCGCCGAGGACTGGGCGCAGGCGGCGGGCACCATCGTCTACGAGATCGTCACCCGGATCGGAACACGCGTTCCCCGCGTCTACGTGAACGAGGAACAAAGCGGGTAACCGCCATGAGGGCGCGCCGGTCCGGCACGGGCGCGCCGGTCCGGGAGAAGCGCGGTGTCCGTCCGGCACAAGTGCAGCATCCGTAAGTCGAGCAACACCCAGCGAGAGCGGTAATCCGGCGAAGAGGAGCGGTACGTGAGCGAGAGCAGTGCGGGGGCCGTCGCAGCCGTCGCCTCCGCCACGGGGGCGGCCGGCAACTGGCGCAGGGCCACCGGGTTCGCCGGTGCCGCGATAGGTGTGGTGGCCGCGGGCGCGGCGGCCGGCGTGGCCATCGAGCGGCTGACCGTCGGCCGCGGCATGCGCCGGAAGGCCCGGCTGGCCCTCGACTCGGCGGGACCGTACGGATCGCTGCGCGGCGTGCCCGGCAAGGCCACGGCCGAGGACGGCACGGAGCTGTACTACGAGGTCGACGAGGTCGACCCCGAGGCCGTGCCCGCGCTCGGACCGCGCCGCCGGCGGCTGTTCGGGCGGAAGGCGCCCGCTCCCGTCACCGTCGTCTTCAGCCACGGCTACTGCCTCAGCCAGGACTCCTGGCACTTCCAGCGCGCGGCCCTGCGGGGTGTCGTACGGACCGTGCACTGGGACCAGCGCAGCCACGGGCGCTCCGGGCGGGGCGTGCAGCAGGTGCGCGACGGGGTGCCGGTCAGCATCGACCAGCTGGGGCGGGACCTGAAAGCCGTCATCGACGCCGCCGTGCCGACGGGCCCGATCGTGCTCGTCGGGCACTCCATGGGCGGGATGACGGTGATGGCGCTGGCCGACCAGTATCCGGAGCTCGTCCGCGACCGGGTCGTCGCGGTCGCCCTCGTCGGTACGTCGTCCGGGCGGCTCGGCGAGGTCAACTTCGGGCTGCCCGTCGCCGGCGTCAACGCGGTGCGTCGCGTCCTGCCCGGAGTGCTGAAGGCGCTGGGGCAGCAGGCCGCACTGGTGGAGAAGGGGCGCCGGGCGACCGCCGACCTGTTCGCCGGGGTCATCAAGCGGTATTCCTTCGCCTCCCGGGACGTCGACCCGGCGGTGGCGCGGTTCGCGGAGCGGATGATCGAGGGCACGCCGATCGACGTGGTCGCCGAGTTCTACCCGGCGTTCACCGACCACGACAAGACCGAGGCCCTGGAGCACTTCGCGGGACTGCCCGTGCTCGTACTGGCCGGGATCGGCGATCTCGTCACGCCCAGTGAGCACAGCGAGGCCATCGCCGACCTGCTGCCGGACGCGGAGCTGGTGCTGGTGCCGGACGCCGGGCATCTGGTCATGCTGGAACACCCGGAAGTGGTCACCGACCGGCTGGCGGACCTCCTCACCCGTGCGGGTGCCGTGCCCGCAGGGGCTACCGTGGGTGGCTATGGAAGCACCAGCAGCACCGCACAACCCGGTTGAGACCGAGCTGACCGTCACCTCCCCCGAGCAGATGCGGGACCTCGGCCGCCGCCTCGCCAAACTGCTGTGCGCCGGCGACCTCGTGATGCTCAACGGCGAGCTCGGCGCGGGCAAGACGACGCTCACACGCGGGCTCGGCGAGGGGCTCGGCGTCCGGGGCGCGGTGACCTCGCCGACCTTCGTGATCGCCCGGGTGCATCCGTCGCTGGGTGACGGCCCGCCGCTCGTGCACGTCGACGCGTACCGCCTGTCCGGCGGGCTCGACGAGATGGAGGACCTCGACCTCGACGTCTCGCTGCCCGACTCGGTGATCGTCGTGGAGTGGGGCGAGGGAAAGGTCGAGGAGCTGACCGAGGACCGGCTGAACGTCGTCATCCACCGGGCCGTGGGGGACACCACCGACGAGGTGCGCCACGTGACGGTGACCGGTCTCGGCGAGCGCTGGGCGGCGGTGGACCTGAGCGTGCTCACCGCCTGAGCGTGCCCTCTGCGTGAGCGTGCTCTCTGCCTGAGCGGGCCGGGCGGGCGGACAGATCCGTGAACGTTCCGACAAGACGTCGGCAAGCTGTTGCGTTCGACGTCTTGTGCGTGGTCACATGGTACCCAGCTTGTAGTTAGGTCTACCTAACTACGCCCGCCCCCGGTCCCCAGGAGGCGTCCATGCCGGCCACCGAGAGCAACGAGCAGCAGCACAAGCCCCACGCCGTCGCAGCCGGTGTGTCCATGCGCGAGCTGCTGGCGTCGTGCGCCGCGGCGCACGCGATCTCGACCCCGCCACGGCTGCCGGACCCCGGCCTGTGCGGCACGCCGGCCGAGCAGCACCGCGAAGCCGCCTGAGACAGGCCCTGGAGACAGGTGCCCTAGGGGATCACCGCGACCTGCGCCCCGATCGTCGCGAACGCCCACATCGCGTCGCCGTCCTCGCGGGACTCGCGGATGCCGCCCGTACGTACGGTGGAGTCGGCCGCGGCGGGCGCGTCGCCGACCGCCGCGCTGAAGCCGATGGCCACGCCGTCGACGGTGGCGAAGCGCACGACATGCTCGATGGGCACGCCGTCGGTGCCGATCACGGAGTTGGAGCGGGACGTGACCCGGTAGACGCCGGGAGCCGGGTCGACGGTGCCGGGCCTCGCCGTGAAGCTGCGGGTGACCTCGTTGCGCGAGCCCACCAGCCAGATGCGGTCGCTGCCCACCGAGTACACGACGCGTTCCCCGACCCCCGAACCGGCGGGCGGGACATTCGGGTTCGCCTTTCCGCCGGGCGCCTTGGAGG
Organism: Streptomyces spinosisporus; assembly: GCF_022698145.1. Classification (GTDB taxonomy): domain Bacteria; phylum Actinomycetota; class Actinomycetes; order Streptomycetales; family Streptomycetaceae; genus Streptomyces; species Streptomyces spinosisporus. The sequence continues at coordinate 657,924 of NZ_JALDAX010000002.1, read as the reverse complement.
CGACGGCGGCCGGTGCGGCGCTCGTGTGCGCCTTGGTGAGGGCCGTCGGGACGGTGCCGTAGGCCTGGTAACCGAGGAAGCCGACCGTCGCGAGGGCGGCCGCGGTGAGCCCGAACACGATTCCGGAGCTGCTGCTTGGCACCGTCGCCCACCTGACCCATCACGTCGTACGTCCCATTTGCGGCGACCGTAGCAGCCTTCACCCGCCCGACCGGGGCGGCGATACCGCAGGCGCGGGAGCCGTAGGCTGTTTGCGTGCTCTTGCTCGCTCTGGATACCGCAACCCCAGCCGTCACCGTCGCCCTGCACGACGGCTCGGACGTCATCGCCTCCGCAGCCCAGGTGGACGCACGCCGGCACGGAGAGCTGCTGCTGCCGGCCGTCGACCGGGTGCTCGCCGAGGCCGGGCTCAGGCTCGACGCCGTCACCGGCATCGTCGTGGGCATCGGGCCCGGCCCCTACACCGGGCTGCGCGTCGGACTGATGACCGCGGACACCTTCGGGCTCGCGCTCGGTGTCCCCGTGCACGGCGTCTGCACGCTCGACGGTCTGGCGTACGCGGCCGACATCGAAAAAGGCCCGTTCGTCGTGGCGACCGACGCCCGGCGCAAGGAGGTCTACTGGGCGCGCTACGCCGACTCCCGCACGCGTGTGACGGACCCCGCCGTCGACCGGCCCGCCGACATCGCCGACCAGGTGGCCGGACTGCCGGCCGTCGGCGCGGGCGCGCTGCTGTACCCGGACACCTTCCCCCAGGCGCACGAGCCGGAGCACGTCTCGGCCGCGGCGCTGGCGGGCCTGGCCGCCGAGCGGCTGGCCGCGGGCGAGGAACTCCCCGCGCCCCGCCCGCTGTACCTGCGCCGGCCGGACGCGCAGGTCCCCAAGAACTACAAGGTGGTCACCCCCAAGTGACCGCACCCGTGACCGCTCGACTGCGCGAGATGCGCTGGTGGGACATCGATCCCGTGCTCGAACTGGAGAAGGACCTCTTCCCCGAGGACGCCTGGTCCCGGGGGATGTTCTGGTCCGAACTGGCCCATGCGCGCGGGCCCGGGGCGACGCGGCGCTATGTCGTCGCCGAGAGCAGCGATGGCACCTTGGTCGGATACGCGGGCGTCGCCGCCTCCGGAGACCTCGCCGACATCCAGACCATCGCCGTCGCCCGCGACCACTGGGGCACCGGGCTCGGCGGAACGCTGCTGACCGAGCTGCTGAAGGCCGCGACCGCCTTCGAGTGCGCCGAAGTGATGCTGGAGTGCCGGATCGACAACACCCGGGCCCAGAAGCTGTACGAGCGCTTCGGCTTCGAGGGCATCGGGTTCCGGCGCGGCTACTACCAGCCCGGCAACGTGGACGCCCTCGTCATGCGACTGACCGACCCCGCCACCTCCGTACAAGGAACCGAGATCAATGGCTGACGAACCGCTCGTCCTCGGCATCGAGACCTCCTGCGACGAGACCGGCGTCGGCATCGTCCGCGGCACCACCCTGCTGGCCGACGCCGTCGCGTCCAGCGTCGACGAGCACGCCCGCTTCGGCGGCGTCGTCCCGGAGGTCGCCTCGCGCGCCCATCTGGAGGCGATGGTGCCGACCATCGACCGTGCGCTGAAGGAGGCGGGGGTGAGCGCGCGCGATCTGGACGGCATCGCGGTCACCGCCGGTCCCGGCCTCGCCGGGGCCCTCCTGGTCGGCGTCTCGGCGGCGAAGGCGTACGCCTACGCGCTCGGCAAGCCGCTCTACGGCGTCAACCACCTGGCCTCCCACATCTGCGTGGACCAGCTGGAGCACGGCGCGCTGCCCGAGCCGACGATGGCGCTGCTGGTGTCCGGCGGGCACAGCTCCCTGCTGATGTCGACCGACATCACCTCGGACGTACGGCCGCTCGGCGCGACCATCGACGACGCGGCCGGCGAGGCCTTCGACAAGATCGCGCGCGTGCTGGACCTCGGCTTCCCCGGCGGCCCGGTCATCGACCGGTACGCGCGCGAGGGCGACCCGGAGGCGATCGCGTTCCCGCGCGGCCTGACCGGACCGCGGGACGCGCCGTACGACTTCTCCTTCTCCGGTCTGAAGACGGCCGTGGCCCGCTGGATCGAGGCCAAGCGGGCGGCGGGGGAGGAGGTGCCGGTGCGCGATGTGGCGGCGTCCTTCCAGGAGGCGGTCGTGGACGTGCTGACCCGCAAGGCCGTACGGGCCTGCAAGGACGAGGGCGTCGGGCATCTGATGATCGGCGGCGGCGTGGCCGCCAACTCGCGGCTGCGCGCGCTGGCGCAGGAGCGGTGCGAGGCGGCCGGCATCCAACTGCGCGTGCCGCGGCCGAAGTTGTGCACCGACAACGGCGCGATGGTGGCGGCGCTCGGCGCGGAGATGGTCGCGCGCAACCGGGCGGCGTCGAGTTGGGACCTGTCGGCGGACTCCTCGCTGCCGGTGACCGACACGCATGTGCCGGGGCACGGTCACGACCATGTGCACGAGGTCAGCAAGGAGAACCTCTACTCGTGACCGTCGCGCTGATGTGGGAGGCACGGGCGGCCGAGGGCCGCGGCGAGGAGCTGCTGGCCTGGGCGCGGGAGCAACGGCTCGCGGGTGAGCCGCTGCGCCGGGAGTTCTTCCGCGCCCCGCAGGACCGCGTCCTCGTCATCACCTGGTGGGACGCGGCCCACGACGCCGAGCTGCCCGAACTCCCCGAGCCGGACGGTGAGTTGGTCACTCGGGCAGTGCACCGGTGGCGGTTCGAATCCGTGGGGAGGGACTGACGGCGGTCATCCGGCCCCGGACACCTCCGTCTCGCACCGCAGCAGGCGGTCGGCGCCGAGCTCCCTGACCGGGCCCGTCAGCCGCAGGTGCGCCGCGTGCCGTACGTCCGCGCTGGACGCCGCCAGCCGTAGCTCCAGGGCGCCCGGTTCGACGACCCTGGTGCCCGTGCGGTCGGTGAAGGCGGACAGGTCGGCGTGGAAGCGGAAGGTGACACGGGCCGCCTCGCCCGGCTCCAGCTCAAGGCGCCGGTAGCCGATCAGACGGACGTCGGGACGGGTCACCGAGGCCACCGGGTCGTGCAGATAGAGCTGGACGACCTCGGCACCCGCTCGGTCACCGGTGTTGCGGACCGTCACCGCCACGTCGCACGAGCCGTCCGTGCCGATCTCGGCCGCCACCGGCTGCGACTCCCACGCGAACGTCGTGTACGAGCGCCCGTGCCCGAAGGCGTACAGCGGCGTCGGGTCGAGATTGCTGACGCCGCCCGCGAGGCCCAGCGGCGGCTGGAGATACGTCCACGGCTGGCCCCCCGGCAGCTGCGGCACGCTCACCGGCAGCCGGCCCGAGGGGTTCACCCGGCCCGACAGCACCCCCGCCACCGCGGGGCCGCCCTCCTCCCCGGGGAAGAAGGCCTGTACGACGGCGGCCAGCCGGCCGTGCCAGCGGCCCAGGGCGTAGGGGCGCCCGGTGAGCAGCACCAGGACGACGGGAACCCCGGTGGCGACCAAGGCGTCCAGCAGATCGCCCTGCACGCCCGGCAGCCTCAGGTCCGCCACGTCGCAGCCCTCGCCCGAGGTGCCCCGCCCGAACAGGCCCGCCCGGTCGCCCAGGACGGCCACGCACACATCCGCCTCGGCCGTGCGGGTCACCGCCTCCTCGAAGCCCGCCGGGTCGGGGTCGGACACCCCGCAGCCCTCGGTGAACGTCACCTTGGCGTCCGGGAGTTCGGTGCGCAGGGCGTCCAGCACGGTCGGGATGTCGATGCCCATCGGCACCTCCGGGTGCCGCGGCAGGACATGGGAGGGGAAGGAGTAGCAGCCGAGCATCGCCAGCGCGTCCGCCGCCCGCGGACCCACCACCGCGACACGGGTGTCGGGGGCGAGCGGCAGCACGCCGTCCGGGTTGTCCAGGAGCACCACCGACTCCTCGGCCAGCCGGCGGGCGAGCGCGCGGTTGGCCGCCGAGTCGAGGTCGATCCGCTCGGCCGGCTCCGGCTCCGGGTCCCAGTCCTCGTCCAGCAGCCCCAGCTCGCACTTCTGCAGCAGTACGCGGCGGGCCGCGCGGTCGATCAGCGACTCGGGCACGGTGCCCGCCCGCACCGCTTCGAGCAGCGGCTCCCCGTAGCAGTTCAGGGTCGGCAGCTCCACGTCGATGCCGGCCGCGAGCGCCGCGTGCGCGGCCTCGGCGGGGGAGCCGGCCACCCGGTGCAGCGCCTGGAGGAAGGCGACGCCGTAGTAGTCGGAGACGACCGTGCCGGTGAACCCCCACTGCTCACGCAGCAGTTCGGTCAGCAGCGCGGGGTCCGCGGAGGCGGGGATGCCGTCGGTGTCGTTGTAGGCGGCCATGACCGAGCGGGCGCCGCCCTCGCGCAGGGCCAGCTCGAAGGGCGGCAGGGTGATGTCCGCGAACTCGCGCACGCCCGCCCGCACGGGGGCGAGATTGCGGGCCCCCGCCGAGGAGGCGTACCCGGCGAAGTGCTTGAGCGTGGCCACGATCCCGGCGGACTCCAGGCCCCGCACATAGGCCGCGCCGATGGTGCCGACCAGATACGGGTCCTCGCCGATGGTCTCCTCGACCCGGCCCCAGCGCGGATCGCGGACGACGTCCAGGACGGGCGCGAGCCCCTGGTGGATGCCCGCGGCGCGCAGGTCGCCCCCGATGCGGCGGGCCATGTCCTCGACGAGACCGGGGTCGAAGGTGGCGCCCCAGGCCAGCGGCACCGGATACGCCGTGGCACCCCAGGCGGTGAAGCCGGCCAGGCACTCCTCGTGGGCGACGGCCGGGATGCCGAAGCGGCCCGCCGCGACGATACGGCGCTGGGCGCGGGCCAGTGCCTGCGCGCCCAGCGCCGGGTCGACGGGCGCGGTGCCGTAGGACCGGGTGAGCTGGCCGAGGCCGTGCGTGATCAGCTCGTTCCAGTCGTGGTCGGCGGTCATCTCGGACTGCAGAGGAGCGACGCCGTCGCCGTCCGTGGCGGCGCCCACCCAGACGCCGTAGAGCTGGGCGGTCTTCTCCTGAAGGGTCATCCGGGGGAGGAGGTCGTCGACGCGGGAGGCGGCGGGCAGGGCGGGGTCACGCCAGGGCGCGATGGACATGAAACTCCTGCTCTTGTCGAGTCGGGGCGAGGCCTCTCGCGAATGTTTCGATACTAAACTCGAATGTTCCGGGACGCTAGGGTGGGCCGCAGGGTTCGTCAAGAGGTCGCGCGGGGATACGATCGCCGCCATGACACCTCCGGAGCCCGTTGAAACACGGCCGACAACCCCGTCGACAGGCCGCTCGGCACAGACCGCGACGCTCGCCGAGATCGCCCGCGAGGCCGGCGTGTCCGCGCCGACTGTTTCGAAGGTCCTCAACGGCCGTGCGGACGTGGCCCCGGCCACCCGCAGACGGGTCGAGGAGCTGCTGCGCGCCTACGGCTACCGGCGCCGGCGGGCGGAGGCCAGCCGATCCCCCCTGCTCGACCTGGTCTTCCACGAGCTGGAGAGCGCCTGGGCGATGGAGGTCATCCGGGGCGTGGAGAACGTGGCCCGGGACGTCGGGCTGAGTGTGGTGCTGAGCGAGAGCGCCGGGCGGCTGACCCCCGGCCGCACCTGGGCCGACCAGGTCGCCGCCCGCCGCCCGCACGGCGTGATCCTGGTGCTGTCCGGCCTCGACGAGTCCCAGCGCGCCCTGCTGACCAGCCGCTCCATCCCCTTCGTGGTGATGGACCCGGCCGGCGACCCCGGTGTCGACGTGCCCTCGATCGGCGCGACCAACTGGCAGGGCGGGCTCGCCGCCACCCGGCACCTGGTCGACCTCGGCCACACCCGCATCGGCGCCATCACGGGGCCGGAACGCATGATGTGCAGCCGGGCCCGGATCGACGGCTACCGGGCCGCCCTGGAGACCGCGGGCCTGCCGGTCGACCCGTCCCTCGTCGTGACCGGCGACTTCCACCACGAGGCCGGCTACCGGCAGGGCCTGGAGCTGCTGCGCCGCCCGGACCGGCCCACCGCCGTCTTCGCCCTCAACGACCTGCAGGCGCTCGGCCTGTACGAGGCCGCGCGGGAGCTGGGGCTGCGCATCCCGGAGGACCTGAGCGTCGTCGGCTTCGACGATCTGCCGGTCGCCCGCTGGGTGGGCCCGCCGCTGACGACGGTGCGGCAGCCGCTGATGGAGATGGCCGAGGCGGCCGCCAAGCTGGTGCTCGACCTGGGCCGGGAGGACCAGCCGCCGATGGCGACGCGGGTGGAGCTGGCCACGAGTCTGGTGGTGCGGGCCAGCACCGGGGCGCCCCCGCACACCTCCGAAGCCAGTCGTTAACCCAGTCGAAACTTTCGAACGACACGGTGCGACCCCGACTCCGGGCCGAACGTGAGAATTTCCGAAGAAAACCGCCTCACGTCCCTCTCGCTAACAATCCCCTAATAATTCGGACTTACGTTCCTGCCCGTGACGGGACACGACGAGAACGGCGACGCGGGCAGACCGAGGGGCCGGCGGTCGACCGTGCTGAAGGCCGCCGGCCTCACGATGGCGGGCCTGCTGGTGCTGGGTGCCGGCACCGCGGGCTGGGCGTACTGGCACCTCAACCACAACATCAAGAGCGTCGACATCGACAGCGCGCTCGGCGACAACCGCCCACCGCGGCCGACGCCGACCCCCACCACCTCCGCCCCTGCCTCCCCGCTGCCCACCGGCTCCCTGAACATCCTGGTCCTGGGCTCGGACTCGCGCAGCGGCAAGGAGAACAAGGAGCTCGGCGGGGGCTCCAGCTCCGGCGCCCGCTCGGACACGGCGATGGTGGTGCACATCGACGCGGGCCGCACACACGCCACCGTCGTGAGCATCCCGCGCGACACCCTGGTCACGCGCCCCTCCTGCCCGCTGAAGTCGGGCGGTTCGACGGCACCGGCGTACAACGCGATGTTCAACAGCGCGTACTCCGTGGGCGGGGCGGTGTGCGCGGTCAAGACGGTCGAGTCGATCACAAGCGTCCGCATGGACCACTACGTCGAGATCGACTTCTCGGGCTTCGCGCGGCTGGTGGACGCGCTCGGCGGGGTCACCGTGACGCTCGACCAGGACATCGACGACGACGACAGCCATCTGCACATCACGGCCGGCACCCACCGGCTCGGCGGCGCGCAGGCCCTGGCGCTGGCCCGCACCCGGCACGGCATAGGCGACGGCAGCGACCTCGGCCGGATAGGGCTGCAGCAGAAGCTGGTGAAGGCCCTGCTCGAACAGATCTCCTCGGCCGGCCTGTTCGGCGACCCCGCGCGGCTCTACACGGTCGCCGAGGCGGTGACCAGCAGCCTGACCACCGACACCGGCCTGGACTCGCTGGCCGAACTGGTGGAGCTCGGCCGCAGCCTGAAGGGCCTGTCCGCGGACGACGTCAAGACGGTGATGATGCCCGTGGTGCCCGCCCCCTCGGACCCCAACCGGGTGGTGGCGAAGGAACCGGCGGCGGACGACCTGTGGGCGTCGCTGCGCTGAACCGGCGGACATCGCTGAACCGGCGGACATCCCGAAGAAGTCCCGAAGAAGCCCGGTGCGCCTGTCGATCCGGGCGCATCCCGTTCGACGCACTGGTGAGAGGCCGGAACGGACCGGCCCGCGAACGAACGAGGAGTCACCATGCCGCGCTACCTGTCGGTCATCCGCATCGACGAGACCACCGCGCCCCCGGAGGGCCCGAGCCCTCAGCTGATGGAGCGCATGGGCGAGCTGATCGAGGAGATCACCAAGGCCGGGGTGATGCTCGACAACGCCGGGCTGACCCCGCAGAGCCAGGGCAAGCGGGTCCACTGGGAGGGCGGGGAGCTGTCCGTCACCGACGGGCCGTTCACCGAGTCCAAGGAGGTCATCGGCGGCTACTCCATCACCCAGTGCAAGGACATGGACGAGGCGCTGGAGTGGACCAAGCGGTTCGTGAAGGTGCACGAGGAGTTCTGGACCGTGACGTGCGAGGTCCGGGAGATCGCGGAGGGCTGAGCGCCTTTCCTTGGCTGCGGGCCGGGAGAGGTGTCGAATGGAGGGCTGTGAGCACACAGCCCTCCGCCGGCGCCGATCCCCGCCATGCCATCGAGACGGTCTTCCGCATCGAGTCGCCCCGGATCATCGCCGGCCTCACCCGCGTCGTCCGTGACGTGGGCATCGCCGAGGAACTCGCCCAGGACGCGCTGGTCGCCGCCCTGGAGCAGTGGCCGCGGGACGGTGTGCCGGACAACCCGGGCGCCTGGCTCATGGCCACCGCCCGGCACCGCGCCGTCGATCTGATCCGGCGCCGCGAGAACTACGCCCGCAAGCTCGCGGAGATCGGCCGCAGCCTGGAGACCGCGGCCCCGCCCGAGGAGATCGCCGACCCCGACGACATCGACGACGACCTGCTCCGGCTGGTCTTCACCGCCTGCCACCCGGTGCTGTCCGCCGAGGCGCGTATCGCCCTCACCCTGCGGCTGCTCGGCGGTCTGACGACGGCCGAGATCGCCCGTGCGTTCCTGGTCCCCGAGCCGACGGTGGCCCAGCGCATCGTCCGCGCGAAGAAGACCCTCGCCACCAGGAACATCGCCTTCGAGGTGCCCTACGGCCCCGAACGCGAGGCCCGGCTCGGCTCGGTGCTCGACGTCATCTACCTGATCTTCAACGAGGGGTACGCCGCCACGGCCGGCGACGACTGGCTGCGCCCGGCCCTGTGCGAGGACGCGCTCCGGCTGGCCCGGCTGCTGGCAGGGCTGATGCCCAAAGAGCCCGAAGTGCACGCCCTGGCCGCCCTGTTGGAGTTCCAGGCGTCCCGCGCGGCGGCCCGCACCGGCCCGGACGGCGAGCCCGTGCTCCTGAAGGACCAGGACCGGCGGCGCTGGAACCGCATGCTCGTCGCCCGCGGCATCACCGCTCTCCACCACGCCGAGGCCACCGCGACCGGCGCCCCGGGCCCGTACGCCCTCCAGGCCGCCATCGCCGCCTGCCACGCGCACGCGTACACCTACGAGGAGACCGACTGGACGAGCATCGCGACGCTCTACGGCCTGCTCGCCGCCCGCGCGCCCTCCCCGGTCGTCGAACTCAACAGAGCGGTCGCCGTGTCGATGACCGAAGGCCCGGCCGCAGGCCTCGCCCTCGTCGACGCCCTCGCCTCCGAACCCGCCCTGCGCACCTACCACTTGCTCCCCAGCGTCCGCGGCGACCTGCTCGCCCGCCTCGGACGCACCACGGAGGCCCGCAAGGAGTTCGCCCGAGCAGCGTCCCTCACCCGCAACGCCCGCGAACGCCAGCTGCTGCTGCGCCGGGCGGATCAGACGGGCTGACCGACGCCACGCTCCGCGCTCCCGCCGCTGCCCGTCGACGCCCTCGCCGCGAACGGGCCATGCGGGGCTACCGCGAACGCCAGCTGCTGCTGCGTCGCCGGGCCGGTCAGACGGGGTGACCGACGAGCATGGCCGGCGCTCCCGCCGCTGCCCGTCGACGTCCTCGCCGCGATCCGGCCCTGCGGGGCTACCGCGAACGCCAGCTGCTGCTGCGTCGCCGGGCCGGTCAGACGGGGTGACCGACGAGCATGGCCGGCGCTCCCGCCGCTGCCCGTCGACGTCCTCGCCGCGATCCGGCCCTGCGGGGCTACCGCGAACGCCAGCTGCTGCTGCGTCGCCGGGCCGGTCAGACGGGGTGACCGACGAGCATGGCCGGCGCTCCCGCCGCTGCCCGTCGACGTCCTCGCCGCGATCCGGCCCTGCAGGCCTACCGTGAACGGCAGCTGCTGCTCCGCCGTGCCGGTCAGACGGGCTGACCGACGAGCATCGTCGGTGCTCCCGTCACCCTGGTCATGAAGACCGTCGCGGAGTTGGGTCCCTGGGGCTTCACCTTGCGCCGTAGCTCCTCCGGGTCGACGGCCGACCCGCGCTTCTTCACGGTGAGCGTCCCCACCGCGCGCTCCCGCAGCAGCGCCTTCAACCTCTTGACGTTGAAGGGGAGTTGGTCGGTGATCTCGTACGCCGTCGCATACGGGGTCGTACGGCGCTCGTCCGCGGTGACGTAGGCGATGGTGGGATCGATCAGCCCGCCGTCCAGTTCCTCGGCCACCTCGGCGACCAGATGGGCGCGGATGACGGCGCCGTCGGGCTCGTACAGGTAACGCCCGACGGGCCGGACCCCGGGGTCGGGCAGCCCCCGTCCGAGCAGGGTGCGCGGCCCGGGCAGCAGGGTGGCGCGTACGGCGCCCGGCCGCGTCCCGAACCACAGCACCGCCTCCTTCACCTCCCCGCCGTCCGAGATCCACTCGGCCTCCGCCTCCCCGGGCACCGCCTCGTGGGGGATGCCCGGCGCCACCTTCAGCGCGGCGTGCGGCGCGCTGCGGGCCGCCTCCACGGCCCACGACAGGGGCGGTGAATAGGCCTCGGGGTCGAAGATCCGGCCGCGTCCGCCCCGCCGGGCCGGGTCCACGAACACGGCGTCGTACCCGCCCGTGTCCACCTCGGTGACGTCCGCCTCGCGCACCTCGATCAGCCCGCCCAGGCCCAGCGCCTCGGCGTTGGCCCGGGCCGCGGCCGCCGTCAGAGGGTCCCGGTCCACGGCGAGCACGCGGATGCCCGCCCGCGCGAGCGCGATCGCGTCCCCGCCGATCCCGCAGCACAGGTCGGCGACGGAGGCCACCCCCAGCTCCGTCAGCCGCCGCGCGCGATACGTCGCCACGCTCGCCCGCGTCGACTGCTCCACGCCGTTCGGCGTGAAGAACATTTGCCCCGCGTCCTCGGCGCCGAACTTCGCCGCCGCCCGCTGCCGCAGCCGCGCCTGCCCGATCGCCGCCGACACCAGTTCGGCGGGGTGCTCACGGCGCAGCCGGGTGGCGACGGCCAGCTCGTCGGCGGGGGACACGCCGCGCACCTCGTCGAGGAGGGCGCGGCCTTCGGGGGTCAGGAGGGGGGCGAGGTCGTTCACCGGGTCATTGTGGGCCAGTCGGTGGATGGTGCGCCGCGAGCCGCGGTGTCGGGCCGGGATCAGGGCCCCGGCCTGCCAGGATCCGGCTCCATGCGAGCAGTCGTACAAAATGACAAAAATCGCACCCTTCGTGCGCTGTGGGTCCGCGGCGGGATCGCCGTCCTCGCCGTCGCGGCCGTCGTCTCGGGCTGTGCCTCGCCCGACGGAGCACAGGTGCGCCCGGCCGCCGGTCCCCAGCATCTGCAGGCACCCCCCGCCCGCGCCCTCGACTCGTATGCCGCCAAACTGCGCGCGGCCCACGCCGCCCGGGTCGCCGCGACCCGCCACTGGAAGCTGGCGGCGGTCCCGCTCACGGCCCCGCCGCCGCCCGCGAAGAAGCCGGTGATCAAGGCCCGCAAGGGCTTCGAGGTGGACGACCAGGAGGAGCTGAACCTGCCGCCGGTCTTCACCACCGTCCCCACCAAGGACAAGGTCGTCTTCCTGACCATCGACGACGGCTCCGAGAAGGACCCGGCGTTCCTGCGGATGATGAGCGACCTGAAGATCCCGTACACCGCCTTCCTCACCGACAAGGAGATCAGGGACGACTACGGGTACTTCCGCAGGATGCAGGCCCAGGGGCACACCCTGAACAACCACACCCTCACCCACCCCTATCTGCCCGGCCTGTCCTACCGGGAGCAGAAGCGCGAGATCTGCGGCATGCAGAAGGTCATGAAGAAGCAGTTCGGCAGGGCGCCGACCGTCCTGCGCCCGCCGTTCGGCAACTACAACCGCGACACCCTCGTCGCCGCCAAGTCCTGCGGCATCAAGTACGCGCCGATCTGGGACGAGGAGGTCTACGTCGACCACTGGGAGTACCGCGAGGACGACCGGGACCTGCACCCCGGCGACATCGTGCTCACCCACTTCCGCGGCCGCGACGAGTGGAAGGGCACGATGGTCGACGACATGCGCCGCTTCCTGAACAGGGTCACGGCCGAGGGCTACGCGGTGGCCCGCCTGGAGGACTACCTGTGAGGCCGAGGACGCTCGCGGCCGGTGGGCTGGCACTCGCCCTGCTCACCGGCTGCGCCCAGTCCGTCGACCCCATCGAACGGCTGAGCACGAAGGCGGCCCACCGGGTGGGCCGCACGGACCCGCCGCCACGACCCGGTGCCTGCCCCACGCCGCCCGGCGCACCGAGTTCCACGGCCGATGCTCCGACCCCCGCTTCACCGACGGCCCACCCCTGTTCCGCCCGCCCATCGGCACCTGCGACACCACCACCCTGCGCCCGCTGCTGACCCCGCCACCGGACGCGATTAGCAGTCCGCTTGACCGAGTGCTAATCGCGGTCATAGTCTCGGGTCTGGCACTCCCCCCTGGAGAGTGCCAACAACGCGACGGGCAGGTCCGGCACCCGCGACGACGGATCGACCTGGTCGCCACCTCAGACAGTTAACCCCGTGAGATCTCCGAAGGGGGAGGTCGGATCGTGACGACCGCCAGCTCCAAGGTTGCCATCAAGCCGCTCGAGGACCGCATCGTGGTCCAGCCGCTGGACGCCGAGCAGACCACGGCCTCTGGCCTGGTCATTCCGGACACCGCCAAGGAGAAGCCCCAGGAGGGCGTCGTCCTGGCCGTGGGCCCGGGCCGCTTCGAGAACGGCGAGCGTCTGCCGCTCGACGTCAAGACCGGCGACATCGTGCTGTACAGCAAGTACGGCGGCACCGAGGTGAAGTACAACGGCGAGGAGTACCTCGTCCTCTCGGCTCGCGACGTGCTCGCGATCGTCGAGAAGTAATTCACCCGCTTCTTCGAAAAAGAAGCACACATTGCTTTGAGCTGCGCCCCTGGCCCCCGCGACCATCAATCAACCGGGCGCCCGGGGCGCAGCTTCTTTCATCCAAGATTTCGAGAGGGCTCACGCTGTCATGGCGAAGATCCTGAAGTTCGACGAGGACGCCCGTCGCGCCCTCGAGCGCGGCGTCAACAAGCTTGCCGACACGGTCAAGGTGACGATCGGCCCCAAGGGCCGCAACGTCGTGATCGACAAGAAGTTCGGCGCGCCCACCATCACCAACGACGGCGTCACCATCGCCCGTGAGGTCGAGGTCGAGGACCCGTACGAGAACCTCGGCGCCCAGCTGGTGAAGGAGGTGGCGACCAAGACCAACGACATCGCGGGTGACGGCACCACCACCGCCACCGTGCTCGCCCAGGCGCTGGTGCGCGAGGGCCTGCGCAACGTCGCCGCGGGTGCCTCCCCGGCGCTGCTGAAGAAGGGCATCGACGCGGCCGTGGCCGCCGTCTCCGAGGACCTCCTCGCCAGCGCCCGGCCGATCGACGAGAAGTCCGACATCGCCGCCGTGGCCGCGCTGTCCGCCCAGGACCAGCAGGTCGGCGAGCTCATCGCCGAGGCGATGGACAAGGTCGGCAAGGACGGTGTCATCACCGTCGAGGAGTCCAACACCTTCGGTCTGGAGCTGGACTTCACCGAGGGCATGGCCTTCGACAAGGGCTACCTGTCGCCGTACTTCGTGACGGACCAGGAGCGCATGGAGGCCGTCCTCGAGGACCCGTACATCCTCATCAACCAGGGCAAGATCGGCTCCATCGCCGACCTGCTGCCGCTGCTGGAGAAGGTCATCCAGGCCGGCTCCTCCAAGCCGCTGCTGATCATCGCCGAGGACGTCGAGGGCGAGGCCCTGTCGACCCTGGTCGTCAACAAGATCCGCGGCACCTTCAACGCGGTCGCGGTGAAGGCCCCCGGCTTCGGTGACCGCCGCAAGGCGATGCTGCAGGACATGGCGACCCTCACCGGCGCCACGGTCATCTCCGAGGAGGTCGGCCTCAAGCTCGACCAGGTCGGCCTGGACGTGCTGGGCACCGCCCGCCGCATCACGGTCACCAAGGACGACACGACCATCGTGGACGGCGCGGGCAACTCCGCCGACGTCCAGGGCCGTATCGCCCAGATCAAGGCCGAGATCGAGAACACCGACTCCGACTGGGACCGCGAGAAGCTCCAGGAGCGCCTCGCGAAGCTGGCCGGCGGCGTGTGCGTGATCAAGGTCGGCGCCGCCACCGAGGTGGAGCTGAAGGAGAAGAAGCACCGTCTGGAGGACGCCATCTCCGCGACCCGCGCCGCGGTCGAGGAGGGCATCGTCTCCGGTGGTGGCTCCGCTCTGGTCCACGCGGTGAAGGTGCTCAAGGACAACCTCGGCAAGTCCGGCGACGAGGCCACGGGTGTCGCGGTCGTCCGCCGCGCCGCCGTCGAGCCGCTGCGCTGGATCGCCGAGAACGCCGGCCTGGAGGGCTACGTCATCACCTCCAAGGTCGCCGAGCTCGACAAGGGCCAGGGCTTCAACGCCGCCACCGGCGAGTACGGCGACCTGGTCAAGGCCGGCGTCATCGACCCGGTCAAGGTCACCCGCTCCGCCCTGGAGAACGCCGCCTCCATCGCCTCCCTCCTGCTCACGACCGAGACCCTGGTCGTCGAGAAGAAGGAAGAGGAGGAGCCGGCCGCCGCGGCCGCCGGTCACGGCCACGCCCACTGAGGCATCCGCCGTCGCGCAAAGCTGCGAAAGCCCCCGTTCCCTTTCCGGGAGCGGGGGCTTTCCCGTGCGTGGGCCGGCCGCAGCCGCCCGGCCGTCTGCCCGATCGTCTACTGCGGCCCGTACTTGCGGCCCGTCCTGGACGTGATCCCACCCAGCAGCCCCCGGGGCGTCACCTTCACCAGTCCCATCAGCGCCTTGTAGCGCGGGTCCGGGATCGACAGCGACTTCCCCCGCGCCAGATCGTGCAGCGCCGCCGCCACCAGCTTGTCCGCGTCCAGCCACATCCAGCCGGGAATGTTGTCCGTCCCCATCCCGGCCCGCTGATGGAACTCCGTGCGTACGAACCCCGGGCACAGCGCCATCAACCGCACGCCGCTGCCCGCCAGATCGCGCGCCACACCCTGCGTGAACTGCACGACCCACGCCTTGGAGGCGCCGTAGGTGCCGCGCGGCACGAAGGCGGCCACGGACGCGACGTTGACGACCCCGCCGCGGCCCCGCTCGCGCATCGCCCCGGTCGCCGCCGCGGTGAGCCGGAGCACGGCCTCGCAGTGGACCTTGAGCATGGTCAGCTCGTCGGCCATCGGTACGTCGAGAAAGCGGCCCTTGTTGCCGAAGCCGGCGTTGTTGATCAGCAGATCGACGGGGTTCTTCCGGTCGGCGAGACGGCTCTCCACGGTGTCGAGGCCGTCGTCCGTGGCGAGGTCGGCCGTGAGGACCTCCGCCTCGATGGCGTGCCGGTCGTGCAGTTCGGTCGCCTGCTCCTGCAGCCGCTTGGTGTCGCGGGCGACGAGCACCAGGTTGTGCCCGTCACCGGCCAGCCGACGTGCGAACGCGGCGCCGATGCCCGCGGTCGATCCCGTAATCAGAGCCGTTGTCATGGCCCAAGGGTAGTTACCGGAACCGACGGCCCCCGCCGCCCGGCCCGGGGTCCGGAGTCATGTTTCTGATGGAGCGTCAGCTCCCGTACCGGGCCACGTACTTGCGTGCGGTCTCCATGGCCTCCGGGTGCAGCGCGGGTCCGGCGGCGAGCAGCCGCGGCAGCAGCTCCCGCTCCGTGGTGACCGCGCGGAACTGCAGCGCGGCCGTCACACCGTGGTCCGGCCGGTGCACGATCTCGACCGGATCACCGGCCTGGATCTCACCGGCTTCGATCACCCGGAGATAGGCGCCCGTCACGCCCTTTCGGGTGAATCTCCTGACCCAGCCGCGCTCGCCCATGTGGCCCTGGAACGTGCGGCACG
Source organism: Streptomyces spinosisporus (assembly GCF_022698145.1). Taxonomy (GTDB): domain Bacteria; phylum Actinomycetota; class Actinomycetes; order Streptomycetales; family Streptomycetaceae; genus Streptomyces; species Streptomyces spinosisporus. Next base: position 642,242 of record NZ_JALDAX010000002.1, on the reverse strand, counting down.
GTATCCGCCCCGAGGTCACCTCCAGGACGACCTGCGAGCCGATCCGCCAGCGCTCGCCGATCAGCGCCCCGGACACCTCCAGGCCGTCGGTGGTGAGGTTCTCGCCGAAGAAGCCGTTGGGCAGGTGCCGGTCCAGCTCGCGCGCCCAGTCGTCGAGGTCCTCGCGCGCGTACGCGTACACGGCCTGTTCGTCCCCGCCGTGATGGCGTGTGTCGCACACCGCGTCGCCGGAGACCCCGCTCGCTCCGACACCCTTGGGGCCCGGCGCCGTGATCCGCACCGGCCCGTCGACCGGCCGCTTGCCGATGCCGGTCAGACCCTGCGGCTGGTCCGTGTACGGCACGGATTCGGGGCGGCCGACGTTCACAGACAGAAGCTTCATGAGCGGCACGGTAGGCGACGGGACACCAAAGCGTCGACGCATTATCGGGCGCCGTACCAAAGGATCTCTTATCCTTGACCTGTGATCGAAGCCCGTCATCTGCGTGTCCTGCGCGCCGTCGCCTCCACCGGTTCCTTCTCGGCGGCCGGGCGCGAACTCGGCTGCACCCAGCCCGCCGTGAGCCAGCAGATGAAGGCTCTGGAGTCGTCCGTGGGCACCCCGCTGCTGGTGCGCAGCGGACGCGAGATGCGGCTGACGCAGGCCGGTGAGGCACTCGTCCGGCACGCGGGCGGCATCCTCGCCGGGCTCACCGCCGCCGAGGAGGAGGTCGCGGCCATCGCGGGCCTGCGCGCGGGACGCGTCCGGCTCGTCTCCTTCCCCAGCGGCAGCTCCACCCTGGTCCCCGCAGCTCTCGCCGCCCTGCGCGCCGCGCACCCCGGCACCCGCGTCTCGCTGGAGGAGGCCGAACCCCCCGCCTCCGTCGAGATGCTGCGCGAGGGCGACTGCGACGTGGCACTGGCCTTCCGCTACGAGGGCGCGGCGGGCGCCAGGGAATGGGACGACCTCGTCGTACGGCCGCTGCTGAGCGACGGCCTCGTCGCGCTCGTACCCGAGCGGCACCGACTCGCGGCGGCCGGATCGGTCGCCATCGCGGATCTCGCGCGCGAGCCGTGGATCGCCGGATGCCCGCGCTGCCGCGGGCAGTTGGTCGAGGTGTGCGAGAGCGCCGGCTTCACGCCGCGCATCGACTTCGCCACCGACGACTATCCGGCGGTCGTCGGCCTGGTCGGCGCGGGCCTCGGCGTCGCCGTGCTGCCCCAGCTCGCCATCGAGTCCGTACGGCCGCGGCACGCGCGCGTGCTGACGCTGCGGCCTGCCATGCGGCGGGAGATCGTGGCGCTGACGCTGCCCGATCTGGCCCAGGTGCCCGCCATCGCGGCCACCTTGGAGCAGCTCGGCCGCGCGGCCGCCCGCCAGCAAAAATGATGGGCACGTCGGGCGCGCCCATCACCAAGTAGAAGAAACGTTCCTTCAGTTGTTCGAAGCGACGTCACCGGCGGCCGTGGCCACCACGAGCCGGTTCCGTGCGCGTCCCATGAGTTCTTCGCGCTCGTCCTCGGTCAGGCCGCCCCACACGCCGTACGGCTCTCTCACCGCCAGCGCGTGCGCCGCGCACTGCGCGCGCACGGGGCACCTCATGCAGACCTCTTTGGCCGAGTTCTCGCGAGCACTCCGGGCCGCACCGCGCTCACCCTCCGGATGAAAGAAGAGTGAGCTGTCCACCCCGCGGCAGGCGGCCAGAAGCTGCCAGTCCCACAGGTCCGCGTTCGGTCCGGGAAGGCGGGAGAAATCTGCCATTGCGTGACCCCTTGCAGCCGTTCTGAGCGGATACGGTGCCAACGACCGTACATCTACGATCTAAGGAGATGAAAATATGACTCATTGCGAATCTAGTCTCAGACACCAGTAGATGGGAAGAAAAGAGGTCTAAATGGGGCATGGGTTGTGATGAAACATTGAGGGTCGGCCCCGCATGTCTCCACCGTGTCTGCACCCTCACGTAGAGTGCCGAAGATGGCACACGGCCCCGTAACTCTTTCGGGTGACCGTCGTTGAGAGGGCGGAGGCGGTTGAAACAACAAGTGCTCGGGCAGGCGTCCGAGACGGTCGACCGCACAGGTGACGATTTCGTACCAGCCTGGAGGCTCAAGGTGACGTGCATCAGCGGAGGGCGGCCATGACTTCCGTCCTCGTCTGCGACGACTCCCCGCTTGCCCGAGAGGCGCTCCGCCGCGCGGTCGCGACCGTGCCCGGCGTCGAGCGCGTGACGACCGCGGCCAACGGCGAGGAAGTCCTCCGCCGCTGGGGCGCCGACCGCTCGGACCTCATTCTGATGGACGTACGCATGCCCGGGCTCGGCGGCGTCGAGACCGTCCGCCGGCTGCTGTCCGCCGACCCCGGCGCACGCATCATCATGCTCACCGTCGCCGAGGACCTGGACGGCGTGGCCCTCGCGGTCGCCGCAGGTGCCCGCGGCTATCTGCACAAGGACGCCTCGCGCGCGGAGTTGCGCGCGACGGTCACCCAGGCGCTCGCCGACCCGACCTGGCGCCTCGCCCCGCGCCGGCTGCGCTCCGCCGAGATGGGCGCCGCGCCCACGCTCACCGCGCGTGAGATCCAGGTGCTCGAAGGCATGAGCCACGGCCGCTCCAACGCCGAGATCGGCCGCGAGCTGTTCCTCTCCGAGGACACCGTCAAGACGCACGCACGACGCCTGTTCAAGAAGCTCGGCGCCTCCGACCGGGCACACGCGGTGGCGCTCGGTTTCCGCTGGGGCCTGGTCCGTTAGGGCCTTGGGTGGGTCACAGCGGGGGTCCGGAAAGTCCCCGCCTACCGCACGGTGGGCGGGGTGGCAACACGGCCCGCCGGGTGCCCGCTGCTCGTTTCGCCGCGGATGCCGCATCCTTGAGGTGTGGAGTCTCTCGGGGACGAGTCGGTCGAGCGGAAGAGGAGGGCGCAAGGGATGAGTTCCGGCGCACCTGCTCATAACGCTTCGGTGCACAACATCGGACGGGGTGCCACGGACCGCGCGGCCGCAAGGCACCATGGACCGATGCGCGAGGACGAGGCGGCCGGTGCCGCAGGGGCGATCGGAGCGCTCGTCCATCGCGCCGTCGACGGCGACGAGCAGGCGACGCACGACCTGCTCGCCCACGTCCACCCCCTGGCCCTGCGCTACTGCCGCACCCGTCTGTCCCGTCTGCCGGGCGACGCCCGGCACTTCGTGGAGGACCTCGCGCAGGAGGTCTGCGTCGCCGTCCTCCTCGCGCTGCCGCGCTACAGGGACACCGGCCGCCCCTTCGAGGCGTTCGTCTTCGCCATCGCCGCGCACAAGGTCGCGGACCTGCAGCGGGCGGCGATGCGCCACCCGGGGTCGACGGCGGTGCCCTCGGACGAGATGCCCGAGCGGCCCGACGACTCCCTGGGCCCCGAGGAGCGCGCGCTGCTCAGCAGCGACGCCGAATGGGCCAAGAAACTCCTGGCCAACCTCCCCGAGAACCAGCGGGAACTGCTGCTGCTGCGCATCGCGGTGGGCCTCACCGCCGAGGAGACGGGCCAGATGTTGGGAATGTCACCCGGGGCGGTGCGCGTCGCACAGCACCGGGCGCTGAGCCGGCTCAGGGCGCTCGCGGAGCAGTGACCGCCGTGCCACGGCGCCTTGTTTGAACAGGCGCCTCGACAATTCCGTACGAACATACGAAGCCCGGCCCTCCACGTGACTGTGGAATTTGAGAGGCGCGCTTCCCGTTAGCATGGACATCCGCACCGATCAAGGCCATTTGGGGAAGGTGTCATGACTGCGAACGTCGACGGAGTGCCCGGAAAATTCGCGACACTCGGGCTGACCTACGACGACGTGCTGCTGCTGCCGGGCGCATCCGAGGTGCTGCCCAACGCGGTCGACACCTCGTCCCGCATCTCCCGCAATGTCCGGGTCAACATCCCGCTGCTCTCCGCGGCGATGGACAAGGTGACCGAGTCCCGGATGGCGATCGCGATGGCCCGCCTCGGCGGCGTCGGCGTGCTGCACCGCAACCTCTCCGTCGAGGACCAGGTCAACCAGGTCGACCTGGTCAAGCGGTCCGAGTCCGGCATGGTCACCGACCCCATCACGGTGCACCCCGAGGCGACGCTCGCGGAGGCGGACGCCCTGTGCGCCAAGTTCCGCATCAGCGGCGTCCCCGTGACCGACCCGGCGGGCAAGCTGCTCGGCATCGTCACCAACCGCGACATGGCCTTCGAGACCGACCGCAGCCGCCAGGTGCGCGACATCATGACGCCGATGCCGCTGGTCACCGGCAAGGTCGGCATCTCCGGCGTCGACGCCATCCAGCTGCTGCGCAAGCACAAGATCGAGAAGCTTCCGCTGGTCGACGACGCGGGCATCCTCAAGGGCCTGATCACCGTCAAGGACTTCGTCAAGGCGGAGAAGTACCCGAACGCCGCCAAGGACGCCGAGGGCCGGCTGCTCGTCGGTGCCGCGGTGGGCGCGAGCCCCGAGGCGCTGGAGCGCGCCCAGGCGCTCGCCGCCGCAGGCGTGGACTTCCTGGTCGTCGACACCTCGCACGGCCACAACAGCAACGCCCTGAGCTGGATGTCGAAGATCAAGTCGGGTGTGTCCGTCGACGTGATCGGCGGCAACGTCGCCACGCGTGACGGCGCGCAGGCCCTGATCGACGCCGGTGTCGACGGCATCAAGGTGGGCGTGGGCCCGGGCTCGATCTGCACCACGCGCGTGGTGGCCGGTATCGGCGTCCCGCAGGTCACCGCGATCTACGAGGCCTCCCTGGCCGCGCGCCCCGCGGGCATCCCGCTGATCGGCGACGGCGGACTGCAGTACTCGGGCGACATCGGCAAGGCGCTGGCCGCCGGCGCCGACACGGTCATGCTGGGCAGTCTGCTCGCGGGCTGCGAGGAGTCGCCCGGGGAGCTGCTCTTCATCAACGGCAAGCAGTTCAAGTCGTACCGCGGCATGGGTTCGCTCGGCGCCATGCAGTCGCGCGGCCAGGCGAAGTCGTACTCCAAGGACCGCTACTTCCAGGCCGAGGTCGCCACCGACGACAAGCTCGTGCCCGAGGGCGTCGAGGGCCAGGTGCCCTACCGCGGCCCGCTGGCCAACGTGCTGCACCAGCTCGTCGGCGGCCTGCGCCAGACCATGGGGTACGTGGGCGCGGCCACCATCGAGGAGATGGAGTCCAAGGGCCGCTTCGTGCGCATCACGTCGGCGGGCCTGAAGGAGAGCCACCCGCACGACATCCAGATGACGGTCGAGGCGCCGAACTACAGCAGGCAGTAGCAGGAAGGCCTTCAAGGGCGGCCCCGGAAGCAGCCGGGGCCGCCCTTGTCGTACCCGTCGGCGATACTGGTAGGCGCTGCAACGCATCAGGGAAAGGCCACAGACGTGACTGAGATCGAGATCGGGCGCGGCAAGCGCGGCCGCCGGGCGTACGCCTTCGACGACATCGCCGTCGTCCCCAGCCGCCGTACGCGAGACCCGAAGGAGGTCTCGATCGCCTGGCAGATCGACGCCTACCGCTTCGAGCTGCCGTTCCTGGCCGCCCCCATGGACTCGGTCGTCTCCCCGGCCACCGCGATCCGCATCGGCGAGCTCGGCGGCCTCGGCGTGCTCAACCTCGAGGGCCTGTGGACGCGGTACGAGGACCCGCAGCCGCTGCTCGACGAGATCGCCGCGCTGCCCGCAGAGTCCGCGAACCGGCGCCTGCAGGAGATCTACGCGGCTCCCATCAAGGAGGAGCTGATCGGCCGGCGCATCAAGGAGGTGCGCGACTCCGGCGTGGTCACGGCGGCCGCGCTCTCCCCGCAGCGCACGGCGCAGTTCTCCAAGGCGGTCGTGGACGCTGGCGTGGACATCTTCGTCATCCGCGGCACGACGGTCTCCGCGGAGCACGTCTCCGGCTCGCACGAGCCGCTCAACCTCAAGCAGTTCATCTACGAACTCGACGTCCCGGTGATCGTCGGCGGCTGCGCCACGTACACCGCGGCTCTGCACCTGATGCGCACGGGCGCGGCGGGCGTGCTCGTCGGCTTCGGCGGCGGCGCCGCCCACACCACGCGCAACGTCCTCGGCATCCAGGTCCCGATGGCGACGGCGGTCGCGGACGTGGCCGCGGCCCGCCGGGACTACATGGACGAGTCCGGCGGCCGGTATGTGCATGTGATCGCCGACGGCGGTGTGGGCTGGTCCGGCGACCTGCCGAAGGCGATCGCCTGCGGCGCGGACGCCGTGATGATGGGCTCGCCCCTGGCCCGCGCGACGGACGCGCCCGGGCGCGGCCACCACTGGGGCATGGAGGCCGTCAACGAGGAGCTGCCGCGCGGCAAGAAGGTCGACCTGGGCACGGTCGGCACCATCGAGGAGGTCCTCACCGGCCCCTCGCACATCCCCGACGGCTCCATGAACTTCTTCGGCGCCCTGCGCCGCGCGATGGCCACGACCGGCTACAGCGAGCTGAAGGAGTTCCAGCGGGTCGAGGTGACGGTGGCGGACTCGCAGCACAAGCGGTAGGGCGTACGGCGTGAAGGGGGCCGGTTACCTGGTGGGGTGACCGGTCCCTTTCGTGTGCCCGGGGCGTGTGCGGGGCGCGTGGGGCGGTACGGGGGCGTGCAGTTGCGTTCACGGCGAATATCGGCTGGTCAGCCGGGGCGTGGGCGATAACGTCCGTGCCGGCGCCCCAGGTTGCTGGAGCGCCCCCTTCCAAGGACTTGTTCCGGACCCCGCTCCTCGGGGCCCGGCCCGATTCCGACGGACCGTCCACCGGGCACTGGGCGGCCTCGTGGAAGGGGGCGCCTATGGGACGTCACCGCAAGCCCACTCGCTGGGATCGGATCCGTCTTCGGATGGTGAAGTGCCGGAGGAGGTGGATCTTGCGGATTTTCGGATGGTGAGCGGCCGCCCCCACACAACCTAGGGGCGGACACTCCGTGCACCATCCTGGAGCCTGCCGCAGTCCCACCTGCGGTGGGCTCCACCTTCTTTGTGGGCCGGTGAGTGGCCGTCCCCACAGCAACTAGGGGCGGACACTCGGTGCACCATCCTGGAGCCTGCCGCAGTGCCCTCTGCGGTGGGCTCCATCTTCTTTGTGGGCCGGTGGGCGGCCGCCCCCACACGACCTAGGGGCGGACACTCCGTGCACCATCCTGGAGCCTGCCGCAGCGCCACCTGCAGTGGGCTCCACCTTTTTGTGGGCCGGTGAGTGGCCGTCCCCATAGACAGTACGTCCCCATAGACAGTAGGGGCGGACACCCGTGAACCGGTCAGGAATCCATCGCAGTTCCCGCTGCGGTGGGTTCCACCCTTTGTGTGGGTTGGTGAGCGGCCGCCCCCACAGCAACTAGGGGCGGACACTCCGTGCACCATCCTGGAGCCTGCCGCAGTGACCCCTGCGGTGGGCTCCACCTGTGTTTGTAAGGTACCCGCGGGCCGTTACGCATGCCACCGGCGTCCGGGGCTTGTCCGTCCGCGCGCCCCTCTTCACAACCGATGCGCCGCCCCTGTGGGTGCGGCGCCGCGGGTGTCCAGCAGGAGTTGGGCCTTCACCGACAGGCCCTGCAGGTCGTAGGTGCGGTGCTGCTGGAGCAGGATCGTCAGGTCGGCGTCGGCTGCGGCCTCGTAGAGGGAGTCGGCGCGCGGGACCGGGCGGTCGAGGACGTTCCAGGACGGGACGTGCGGGTCGTGGTAGCTGACGGAGGCGCCGAGTTCCATCAGACGGACGGCGATCTCCCGGGCGGGCGTGCCCTGTTGGTCGGCGAGGTCGGGCTTGTACGTGACGCCAAGGAGGAGGACACGGGCCCCCCGCGCCGACTTGCCGTGCTCGTTGAGAAGGGTGGCCGCGCGCCGGACGACGTAACGGGGCATCTGGCTGTTGACCTGCTGGGCCAGTTCGACCATGCGCAGGGTGCGCCCGGCGTGCCCGGTCAGGTCCTGGGGGACGCCGTGGCCGCCGACGCCGGGCCCGGGGCGGAAGGCCTCGAAGCCGAACGGCTTGGTCTCGGCGCACCGGATGACGTCCCACAGGTCGACGCCCAGATCGTGGCAGAGGACGGCCATCTCGTTGACGAGCGCGATGTTGACGTGCCGGAAGTTGGTCTCCAGCAGCTGCACGGTCTCCGCCTCGCGCAGTCCACGCGCGCGTACCACCTTGTCGGTCAGGCGCCCGTAGAACGCGGCGGCCGACTCGGTGCAGGCGGAGGTGAGGCCGCCGATCACCTTGGGGGTGTTGGCCGGGGTGAAGACACGGTTGCCCGGGTCCACGCGGCTGGGGGAGTACGCGAGGTGGAAGTCGCGTCCCGCGCGCAGACCGGAGCCCTCTTCGAGGAGGGGGCGAAGAAATTCCTCCGTGGTGCCCGGCGCAACGGGCGACTCCAGGATGACCGTGGTGTGCGGGCGCAGATGCGCGGCCAGGGTCCGGGCGGCCGCCGCCACCTGGGAGAGGTCGAGACCGCCGTCCGCGCCGCGGTGGGTCGGCGCGCAGATGACGGCGGTGCGGACCCGGCCGAGATCGGCGGGGGTGGTGGCGTGCCGGAAGCCCCCCGAGAGCATCCGGCGCAGTTCGGCGGGGCTGAGAGGGCCGGGCTCGGGACCGGTCCGGTAGCCGAGCGTGGAGATGCCGGCAGCGACGGCTGCCTGGGCGAGGGGCAGGCCGAACGGGCCGAGTCCGATGACGGCGAGATCTGCGGGCATTCGTGGGCCGTCCTTCCCAGTAGCCGAAGCGGGACAGGTGCGCAAGCCCTGTGGACAGGACAGGTGAAGCGCAATGTCACACTAGGAGTAAATATGACCGTTCTGCGGTATTGGGCAGCCGTGTTTTCCGTCGGTCCCGGGAATGTTGTCCACAGGCTGGGGGTGAGTGGTGGCTGAAGTCGGGCAACCCGGTCAGAATCTGGGCATGGGGAATGGGAGACGGGCTTCGCCCGACGGGTGCGGCCGGCGCTATCGATAGCGGGAGGCAGCGGTGAGGACAGCGACACTGGGGCCGGCGCAGCGCGCCGAGGCACTGGCGGGAATGGCCGAGCGCGAGCTGGACGTGCTGGTCGTGGGCGGCGGAGTGGTCGGCGCGGGCACCGCCCTCGACGCCGTGACGCGCGGGTTGTCCACCGGCCTGGTCGAAGCACGCGACTGGGCCTCGGGCACCTCCAGCAGGTCCAGCAAGCTGGTCCACGGCGGACTGCGCTATCTGGAGATGCTCGACTTCGCGCTCGTCAGGGAGGCACTGAAGGAGCGCGGCCTGCTGCTGGAGCGGCTCGCCCCGCACCTCGTGAAACCGGTGCCGTTCCTGTACCCCCTGCAGCACCAGGGCTGGGAGCGGCTGTACGCGGGATCGGGCGTCGCGCTCTACGACGCCATGTCGATGGCCCGCGGACACGGCCGCGGCCTGCCGATGCACCGTCACCTGACCCGCCGCCATGCCCTGCGCGTGGCACCGGCCTTGAGGAAGGACGCTCTGGTCGGGGCCCTGCAGTACTACGACGCGCAGATGGACGACGCCCGCTATGTGGCCACGCTGGTGCGCACAGCGGCGTCGTACGGCGCGAAGGCCGCCAACCGCGCCCGCGTGACGGGCTTCCTGCGCGAGGGCGAGCGGGTCGTCGGCGCCCGCGTGCAGGACGTCGAGGCGGGCGGGGAGTACGAGATCCACGCCAAGCAGGTCGTCAACGCGACGGGCGTGTGGACCGACGACACCCAGGCCATGGTGGGAGAGCGCGGACAGTTCCATGTGCGGGCGTCCAAGGGCATCCACCTGGTCGTGCCGAAGGACCGCATCAACTCCTCGTCCGGGCTGATCCTGCGCACGGAGAAGTCCGTGCTGTTCGTCATCCCCTGGGGCCGGCACTGGATCGTCGGCACCACCGACACCGACTGGGACCTCGACAAAGCGCACCCCGCGGCGTCCAGCGCGGACATCGACTATCTGCTGGAGCATGTGAACTCCGTGCTCGCGGTGCCCCTGACGCGGGACGACGTCCAGGGTGTGTACGCAGGGCTGCGCCCGCTGCTGGCCGGCGAGTCGGACGCCACCAGCAAGCTCTCGCGGGAGCACACCGTGGCGCATCCGGCGCCCGGTCTGGTCGTCGTCGCGGGCGGCAAGTACACGACGTACCGCGTGATGGCCAAGGACGCGGTGGACGAGGCGGTGCACGGTCTCGACATGCGGGTCGCCGAGTGCGTCACCGAGGACGTGCCGCTGCTGGGGGCGGAGGGCTATCGCGCGCTGTGGAACGCGCGGGCACGGATCGCGGAGCGCACCGGCCTGCACGTGGTGCGCGTCGAGCATCTGCTGAATCGGTACGGCGCGATGGCGGAGGAGGTGCTCGACCTGGTGGCGGCCGACCAGTCCCTCGGCGAGCCCCTGCAGGCCGCCGACGACTATCTGCGCGCCGAGGTGGTCTACGCCGCCTCGCACGAGGGCGCCCGGCACCTGGACGACGTGCTGACCCGGCGCACCCGCATCTCCATCGAGACCTTCGATCGCGGCACGCGCAGCGCCCGGGAGGCGGCCGAGCTGATGGCGCCGGTGCTCGGCTGGGACAAGGACCAGATCGAGCGCGAGGTCGAGCACTACGAGAAGCGGGTGGAGGCCGAGCGGGAGTCGCAGCGGCAGCCCGACGACCTGACGGCGGACGCGGCGCGGCTGGGGGCGCCGGACATCGTGCCGCTGTAGGAAGCCCGGGTGCGCGGTATCCGGGGCCGGTCTCCGGATCGCCGGATCGCCGGATCACCGGCACGCATGCACGCCGGATCGCCGGCTGACGGCTCCCGGCTGACGGCGGACGACTGACGGCACTTCACTCGAACGAGCGTCGTGAACCGGGATCTTCGTTCGGAACCGGGTCGTTCTACTGGATGCGAGGGCAGAACTCGGCGTCGAGCAGCCGTGGTTCGAGGCGGAGATCTGCGATCGCGTCCGTGTTCACCCGGAAGGTGAGGACACGTTGGCCGTCCGCGGTGGCTGCGGTGCGCACGTAGCTGCCGGTGATGCGCCCGTTGTGTCCCCACACCGTGACGCCGCACGGCAGCGTCACGGGAAACAGGCCCATGCCGTACGAGCCGTGTGCGGTGCGGGTGTCGAGCATCTCGTGCAGCCAGCGCGGGGGCAGCAGTTCGCCGTCGAGCAGGGCCGCGTAGAAGCGGTCCAGGTCGGCGAGCGTGGTCACCAGCTCACCCGCGGCACCGGCCACCCGCGGGTCGAGCCTGGTGACGTCGGTCCCGTCGGCGCTGTAGGCGCGGCCGTGCGGGGAGGGCAGAGCGGTGCGGGAGCCGGGGAAGGAGGTGCCCGTCAGACCCAGCGGAGCGATGATGCGGCGCTCGGCCTCGGTGGCGTAGGAGTGCCCGGTGACCTGCTTCACGACCAGGCCGAGCAGGACGTAGTTGGTGTTCGAGTAGGAGAAGCGGCCGCGGAGGGCCGGGGGGTGGGTGAGTGCGATGTGCACGGCCTGAAGGGGGGTGAGAGGGACGACGCCCTTGGTGTCCGCGGTGAAGTCGTACAGACCGCTGGTGTGGGTGAGCAGCGAGCGCAGGGTCAGCGCGCGGCCGTCGTTGCCCGCGCCGCGCACCAGGCCGGGCAGGTGCTGCTCGACGGTGTCGGACAGGGACAGCCTTTGCTGCGCGGCGAGTTGAAGGATGACCGTGGCGACGAAGGTCTTGGTGATGCTGCCGGCGCGGAAGTGGTCGGCGCGGGCGATTCCATGTCCGGCTCGGGCGTAGTGGGCGCCGGACCGTCCGCTCGCCAGGAGGGCCGCGGCGGGGGCTCCGCCCTGGGTGACCAGCAGCGGGAGGATCGCGTCCGTCGCCGGTTCGGTGACCGTCCGGTGCGCCGGGGAGGTGGTCGGGGCCAGGGCGAGCAGCGCCAGGGACACAGGTACGGCGAGTAGTGTCCGAAGCGGTGGCATCGCGGATCCTTCCTTGTCACGGCCCATCATGCAGGGCGGCGGAACGTTCGGTTCAGGGGGCCCTCGGGGGCGCAAATACCCCGTACGGCACCAGGCGCACCCTGGGCGTCGGGCACTTGTCGGGTGAGAGACAATGGAGGCTCTGTCAGGGCGGGTTGTATGAGGGGACGCATGTCGGAGGCGGAGCGGGCGGGGACATCTCGTCAGGACACTCGTCAGGACAACCGGGAGCGTCTACTCGCCGGGCGGTACCGGCTGGGGAAGGTGCTCGGCCGTGGCGGCATGGGCACGGTGTGGCGGGCTGAGGACGAGACCCTGGGCCGGACGGTCGCGGTCAAGGAACTGCGGTTCCCGTCGAACATCGACGAGGACGAGAAGCGCCGGCTGATCACACGGACGCTGCGTGAGGCCAAGGCGATCGCGCGGATCCGCAACAACAGCGCGGTGACGGTCTTCGACGTGGTCGAGGAGGACGACCGGCCGTGGATCGTGATGGAGCTCGTCGAGGGCAAGTCGCTCGCCGAGGTCATCCGGGAGGACGGTCTGCTGGAGCCCAAGCGGGCCGCCGAGGTCGGTCTCGCGGTCCTCGACGTGCTGCGCTCGGCGCATCGCGAGGGCATCCTGCACCGTGATGTGAAGCCCTCCAACGTCCTGCTGGAGTCGGAGACCGATCGGGTCGTGCTGACCGACTTCGGTATCGCCCAGGTCGAGGGCGACCCGTCCATCACCTCGACCGGCATGCTCGTCGGCGCGCCCTCCTACATCTCGCCCGAGCGCGCCCGCGGGCACAAGCCGGGCCCGGCGGCCGACCTGTGGTCGCTCGGCGGGCTGTTGTACGCGGCGGTCGAGGGCGTCCCGCCGTACGACAAGGGCTCCGCCATAGCGACGCTGACGGCGGTGATGACGGAGCCACTGGAGGAGCCGAAGAACGCGGGGCCGCTGAAGGACGTCATCTACGGCCTGCTGACCAAGGATCCGGCCAACCGGCTGGACGACGCGGGTGCGCGGGCCATGCTCAACGCGGTGATCCACGCGCCCGAGCCGAAGGCGGCCGAGCCGGAGCCGCCGCTCGACGCGACCAGGGTCGTGCCGCTGCCGGGGCAGTCCGACGGGCCTGTGGGCAGGCGGAGTTCGGGCGGTTCCGGCGGCAAGCGGGGCGAGGAGGCGGCGGAGAAGCTGCGCGGGGCGCTGCGTTCCGTGCGCAAGGCCGCCGCGGCGGCGGGAGCGGCGGCCGGTTCGGCGGCTGCGACGCGCGGCAAGTCCCTTGGTGCCGGGGCGGGTTCGGGGGGTGACGGCGCCAAGTCCGCCGGGACATCGAGTTCTGCCGGGGCTTCGGGTGCGGTCGGGTCCAAGGCGTCCTCGGCTTCAGCGGCTCCTACGGCGCCGATGCCGCCGGTGCCTTCGTCGGCTCCGGGGTCTTCCTCCAGGACTCCGTCGGTGCCGGCGCAGTCCGCCAAGGGAGCGGTGGCCAAGGGTGCTACGGCCGCGACCGGGACCTCCGCCGCCTCCACCACGTCCGCAGGGGCGGGTGCCAACGCGCAGGCCGGTGGGCGGAGTTCGGGGTGGCCGGTCGTGCCGCCGCCGGATCTGCCGCCGCGGCCCGTGCCCAGGGCGCCGCTCACCGATGTGGTGCCGAGGCGGACGCTGGTGATCATCGCGGTGGTGGTCGTGCTCGCCGTGATCGGGACCGTGCTGGCGTTCACGCTCGGCGGCGGGGACGACGAGGGCTCCGACGGCGCTAAGGGCGGCGGCGGGAAGGTGGAGGCGAGCGCGTCCGCCAGTGCCGACACCAAGCAGGACACGAGCGGCGGGACCCGCGAGGACGGGAACGCCTCGCAGTCCGACGCGGCCTCGACGGCGAACAGCACACCCAGCAACGGCCCGACGGCGACCGGCGGGAGCGGGGCGGGCGACCCGACCGGCGGCGGCAGCGCCGTGGAGTCGAAGCACAAGGGGAGCCAGGGCTACTCGATCGGGTTGCCCAAGGGGTGGAAGTACCAGTCCACGGGCGCCGCGGGAGACCGGTTCACCGGACCCGACGGGCAGAAGCTGCTGATCGCCTGGACGTCCACGCCCAAGGGCGACCCGGTGGCCGACTGGAAGAACCAGGAGCGCTACATGGTGCGCTCGCAGTACCAGAAGATCCGAATAGAGAAGGTGGACTACCGCGGCTGGAACACGGCCGACTGGGAATTCACCTACACCGAGGGCGGGACGAAGTACCGGACGATAGACCGGGGATTCGTCGTCAACGACCATCTCGGATATGCACTGATGTACACGGCGAAAGCCGCGAACTGGGACAGTGATCTCCGTAAGGACACCTGGAAGACGCTCGCGAAGACGTTCGAGCCCAAGTCGTGATGTGACTGGTCCCGGGTTTCGGCCGTGAGATCCGGCATCCCGCTTTGCGGGTTGCCTCCGGCACGTATCGTGAGTGCTTGCGGACCGTACGCATCCGGGTATGTGTTCGGAACGGAGCACGGGGCGAGCGGAATTGACCAACCGGGCGGCCGGGGGAGGCAACGTGGACGACTATGCGGGCCGGGTACTTGCCGACCGCTACCGCCTGCCGTTGCCGCCCGCCGACGAGTACGAACTGACCGACACCCGGGCCTTCGACACCTACAGCGGACAGGAAGTCCTGGTCAGGCAGGTGCCGTTGCCGGAGGTCGTCGAGGCCGAGGTGCTCGACGCGGAGGGGCTGCCCGACGGTTTCACCGCCCGTGACCGGGGTGTCCGGTCCGCCGCGCGCACCGGCACACGACGGCCCACCGACCCGGCCGTACGGCGCGCGGTGGAGGCCGCGCAGGCCGCGGCGCGCATCCCCGACCATCCGCGGCTCGACCAGGTCTTCGACGTGTTCGCCGAGGGCGGTTCGCTGTGGATCGTGAGCGAGCTGGTGGAGGCGCGGCCGCTGGCGGCGCTGCTCGCCGAGAAGCCGCTGACGCCGTACCGCGCCGCCGAGGTGGCCTCCGACGTCCTCATGGCCCTGCGGGTGCTGCACGCCCACGGCTGGGTGCACCGCAACATCACGGCCCGTACGGTGCTCGTCTGCGACGACGGACGGGTGATGCTGACCGGGCTCGCGGTCGGCGCGGCGGAGGAGGCGCTGTGCGGCTACGACCCGGTGCCGGCTCCGGAGAGTGACGACGGCGGCGGTTTCGGAGCGCTGGACGCCTCGCCAGGCGCCCCGGGGGCGCCCGGCGGGCTGCCGGCTCAGGGCGCCCATGCTCAGCAGGGTGCTCAGGCCGCTCACGGTTCTCAGGGCGCTCACGGTGCTCAGAGCGGTCTCGTCGGGGTCGACGCCGATCCCGAGGCCGCCCGGCGGGCCGCCATCGGGGCGCGGGCCGCCGGAGGTCTGCCGCCCGCCGGGACGGACACGGCGCACGGCGCGGGAGCGACAAGTGCCTTCGCGCCCAAGGCACTCGAAAGCGGCGGGGACATCAGGGCCGCGCGGGCGGGCGCGATCGCGGCGTACCGGGCGGGCGCCCGGGCCGCGGCCAGGGTGCAGGAGGCACAGCAGAACGGGCGGGCGGCACTGCCCGGTGCGCTTCCCGGTGCCCGTTCCGCACCCGAGGGCGGTCCCGCCGCGCAGTCCAACGGCTCGGCGCAGACGCAGACTTCGGACGAGAGTACGCAGCACACCTCCACGCCTCCCGGCCAGATAGCCGACCCGTACGGCGTGAACGCCACCTCCTGGCACGGCGCCGCACCCCGGGCCGGAGCCGGCGGGCCCGCGACGCCCGGGGTCAACGGAGCGTCCGGCCTCGCGAGCGGCCAGAGCGGCCAGGCCGGCCAAGGCGGCCAGGGCGGGCGCACGGCGCTGCCTCCGGGCGGCACGCGCACCGGCAATGGCACCGGTGCGCACACGGCACCGCCCGGCACCACCCCCACTTCCGGCACCACACCCGGCACGACCTCCGGCGCCCCCTCGGCGCCCGGCGCCCCGGCCCCCGGCCTGAACACCGCACCCCCCGCGGGAGTTCCGGCACCCGCCCCCGGCAACCCCGCCCTGCCCGGTCCCGGGCCCGGTCCCGGGCCCGGTTCCGCCCCCGCGCCCCTGCCGCCCGGCGCGACGCCGCCCAGTCGCTGGGACGACCTCGTCGCCGGATCGGCCGGAGCTCCTGGCACCGCCGGCGCTCCCGGCCTCCCCGCCAGGGGCCCCGCCACGCCGCTCGCCGCCGAGCGGGCCCGGCAGGCCCGGATGGCCGTCGTGGGACCCGTGACGGAGCGCTGGGCGCCGGAGCAGGCCGGACCGGTGCACGAGAACTGGCAGTTGGCGCCGCCGATCGGACCGGCGACCGACCTGTGGGCGCTCGGCGCACTGCTCTTCAGGGCCGTACAGGGACATGCGCCCTATCCCGAGGAGTCGACGGCCGAGCTGGTGCAGATGGTGTGCGCCGAGCCGCCCGCCTTCGCCGAGGAGTGCGGGCCGCTGCGGCCGGTCGTGGAGTCCCTGCTGCGTCAGGACCCCACCGAGCGGCTGGATTTCGAGGAGCTGCGCGGCTGGCTGCGCTCGCTCGTGCGGTCCGCGCCCGAGCCCGACGCCGGTGCGCATGTCATAGCGGCACCGCCCGCCGACACCAGCCGGCTGCCGGTCGTACGGCGGCGGGGCGAGCTGGTGCGCAGGCGCCGCGCCGGACTGCCCGCGGCCAACCCGCACGGACGGCACAAGCGGGCCAAGAAGGATGTGAGGTCACCGCGCAGACTCGGCCGCACCCTGCTTCTGCTGGTGCTGCTCCTGCTGGCCGCGGCGATCGCGTACGCGATGCTCTTCATGCCGAAGGCGGGTGAGGACGGCGCGGCGGGCAGCGACCGTACGGGCAGCGCGGGCGAGGCCGGGCCGGTCCCCTCGCCGTCGCACCCGGACGCGAGCAGCGAGCCGCGCCCCGACCAGACCTCGCCGAAGTCCGAGAACGAGAAGAGCCCCAGCCCCTCCAAGTCGGCCGGAGCGACGCAGAGTCAGACCACCGGACCCGGTGTCGCCGACGGCTTCACCCTGCGCAAGGACCCGGAGGGCTTCAAGATCGCCGTGGCCAAGGGCTGGTCGCGTGCGGACAAGAACACGTGGAACCAAGTGGTCTACTCGCACGGCGACTTCGAGCTCTTCGTCGTGAAGGGACGGGACGGCGCGGTCACCTACGGCAGCGACCCGATGGCGTACCAGCGGGACACGGAGCACGAGTTGCAGCCGTACCGCAGTTCCAGCTGGGCCACCGCGACCGGGCTGCGCACCGTCACCGTGGGCACGCGGACCATGGCCGAGGGGCAGTTCACCTGGACCGACGGCGGCGGACGCGACCTTTACGTGCGCAATGTGGCGATGCTCATCGACGGGCGGTACCACATCGTGCAGGTGCGCGGGCCGGAGTCGCAGCGGGACGAGGTGACGAAGTTCTACGAGCAGGCGTCCACGACGTATCAGGTGACCGACTGAAGCGGTGTGTGACGGCTCGGTGAAGGGCGCGGACGGTTGCGCCATACGCAAAGAAGCGACAACCGTCACAGTGCGGTCTCCATGGGACCCCGCTGGTTCCCTGTTCGCGGGCGGGTCCTTAGTCTGACCCTGTCAAGAGCATTGCGGGGCAACGTGAATCAGATGCAGGGCCAGCTTGTCGCGGGCCGCTACCGGCTCGCCGACTCGATCGGCAGCGGCGGCATGGGCCGCGTGTGGCGGGCACACGACGAGGTGTTGCACCGGGCCGTCGCGATCAAGGAGTTGACCGCCGCGCTCTATGTGTCCGAGAGCGACCAGGAGCGGTTGCTCGCGCGCACGCGGGCGGAGGCGCGCGCCGCCGCGCGCATCAACCACTCCGCGGTCGTCACCGTCCATGACGTGCTGGAGCACGACGGCCGTCCGTGGATCGTGATGGAGCTGGTCGAGGGGCACTCACTGGCCGACGCGGTCAAGGAGCGCGGGCGGGTCGAGACGGCCGAGGCCGCGCGCATCGGACTGTGGGTGCTGCGGGCGCTGCGCGCCGCGCACTCCGCCGGCGTACTGCATCGCGACGTGAAGCCCGGCAATGTGCTCATCGGCCACGACGGGCGCGTGCTGCTCACCGACTTCGGCATCGCCCAGATCGAGGGCGACACGACGATCACCCGCACCGGCGAGGTCGTCGGCTCGGTCGACTATCTCGCCCCCGAGCGGGTCCGCGGCCACGACCCGGGTCCCGCCTCCGACCTGTGGGCGCTCGGCGCCACGCTCTACACCGCGGTGGAGGGCAGGTCGCCGTTCCGCCGCACCTCGCCGCTGTCGACGATGCAGGCGGTCGTCGAGGAGGACGCGGCCGAGCCGCGGTACGCGGGGCCGCTCGGACCCGTCATGGCCGCGCTGCTGCACAAGGACCCCGCGGCACGGCCGAGCGCGGCCGACACCGAGCAGATGCTCGCCGAGGTGGCGGAGGGGCGGCGCTCGAACGCCGCGCAGGCGTATGTGCCCACGCAACATGTGGTCGCCTCGTACGAGACCGCCGTCAACACCGGGCCGCAGCACGGCTCCTCGACGCCGTATCCATCGGTGACGGCGCCCACGCCGGTCGGACCGGCAGGACCGGTCGGACTGCCCACGAGCCCCACCGGCCCCACCGGCCCCGTGCCCGTGCCCGCGCCGAAGCGCCGACGGCTGCGCGCCGTCGCGCTCACCCTCGTCCTCGCCGCGATCGTCGGGGCGGGCGGCGCGGTGGCGTGGAAGCAGTACGACGAGGGGCGGCAGGGTGGCGACCCCTCGGCCTCGCAGAGTCCGGCTCCGTCGGGCAGTTCCACCCCCGGCCCCACGGGCGGAGTCCCCGCCTCCTGGCAGCGCTACGACGACCCCTGGGGCTTCAGCGTCTGGCTGCCCAAGGGGTGGAAGCGGTCGGTCGTCGGTGTCCCCGACGACCTCCGGCAGGTCGACTACTCGCCCGACAACGGCAAGCACTTCCTGCGTATCTCGATCGACATCTCGTCGGACTTCAACGACGCCCGGGCGCATCAACTCGACCTGGAACAGCAGCTTCAGCGGTTGGTGGACTACCAGCGCCTCCAGTTGGAGAAGAACCTCTACCGCGACCGTGACGGCTCCGTGTGGGAGTACACCTGGACGGCGCTGGCCAAGGATCCGCCCTACGTCCCCGGGCCGCGGCACGCCATCGAGGAGACCTACTTCTCCCGCGAGGGCACGGAGTACGCGCTCTACATGTCGTCGCCGGCCAATGACTGGGCGAAGGCGAGCAAGCAGTTCAAGGCCGTACTTCGAGGCTGGCAGGAAAAGACCTCCCAGTAGCCGGAGTTGGCCGATCAGCGCCCCGGAGGCGGTCCGTCCGGTGGTGCATGATGGGGCGCATGGGGACCGAGGGGGAGAACGTCCGTGTCATCGCGGGCCGTTACCGGCTCGAGGCGCGGGTCGGCCGCGGCGGGATGGGCGTGGTCTGGCGGGCGACCGACCAACTGCTCGGCCGGCAGGTGGCGGTCAAGGAGATACCCCTCGACCTCGACGAGACGCTCTCCCCGCAGGAGGTAGAACGACAGCGCGACCGCACGCTGCGCGAGGCCCGGGCCGTGGCCCAGCTGCGCCATCCGCACATCATCGTCGTCCATGACGTGGTGGAGCACGACGAACGCCCTTATCTGGTCATGGAGTTGATCGACGGCGGCTCCCTCGCCGACCGGGTCGCCCAACGGGGGCCGGTGGACGCCGCCGAGGCCACCCGGATCGGCATCGACCTGCTGAGCGCACTGCGCACGGCGCACGCGGCCGGTGTGCTGCACCGCGACATCAAACCCGCCAACGTCCTGCTGGAGTCCGGCTCGAACCGGGTCGTGCTCACCGACTTCGGCATCGCCCAGGTCGCGGGCGCCACCACGCTCACCGAGACCGGCTCCTTCGTCGGCTCGCCCGAGTACACCGCGCCGGAGCGGATGTCCGGGGCCAGGACCGGCCCGGAGTCCGACCTGTGGTCGGTGGGCGCGCTGCTGTGCACCGTGCTGAGCGGTGAATCGCCGTTCCGGCGCGACTCGTTGGGCGGCATCCTGCACGCGGTCGTCTTCGACGAGATACGGCCGCCCCCGCAGGCCGAGCCGCTGCTGCCCGTCGTACGGGGCCTGCTGGAGCGCGATCCGGACCGGCGGCTGGACGCGGACCAGGCGGAGCGGATGCTGCGCGCGTTCCGCGCGACGGGCCGTATTCCGGAGCCCGTCCGCACCCCGACCCAGCGGGACGTGCCCCGTCCGCCCGCCCTCGCGCCGCCCCCCTCGCCCGTGCCGCCGTCCGGCGCCGAGACCCGGCAGTCCACCCGCGGCACGCTGGTGGCCGCGCTGCTGGTGGCCGCGATGGCGGGCGCCGGGATCTCGGCGGCGGCGCTGCTGATGAACGGCGGCGGCGACGGCACACCGTCGAGTTCAGGACCGCGTACGTCGGTGAGCGCGTCCCCCTCACCCAGCGCGTCCCCCTCACCCAGCGCGTCCCCCTCTCCCAGTACGTCCCCCTCACCCAGCGCCACCGGCACGACACATGTCCCCGGCGCCACCGCGCCCGGGCTCCCCTCCGCCCCGTCCGGCTACCGCGTCGCCGACGACCCGGCCGGCTTCTCTCTCGCCGTCCCCGAGGGCTTCACCCGCAGGCCGCAGGGGGAGCGGATCTTCTACGAGTCGCCGGGCGAAACCTTCCGCCTGGGCATCAAGGTCACCGCTCCCGAGTCCGGCGGCCCACTCGCGGTGATGCGGCGGGCCGCCGCCGAGGGCCCCGACACGAACCCCGGCTACCGCGACGGCCGCGTCACCTCGACCACGCGGCACGGACACCCCGCCGCCCTGTGGGAGTTCACCTGGAACGGCTTCAGCGCCGCGGAGGGCCCCCGGCACACCTATGACCTGTGCTGGGAGGAGGGCGGGCGGATGTACGACGTGTGGGTGTCGGCGCCCGTGGGGAAGGTGCGCGAGGCGAAGGAGTACTTCGACGTCGCGATCGACACCTTCGTACGCGCATAGGACGACGCCTTCGTACGCGCATAAAAGGGAGATAAGCGACAGTGCGCGTCACGGGTCTGTGACCGGAAAGCATTCTCGGTGGATACGGGAGGGCCCGACGCGATATGGATGGATCCATGAGCAGCAACGGGGGAACCGGTCGCGAGTCCGACGAGACGACGAGTTTTGTTCTGCAACCGCCGGACCGCGCCAACGCGCACCCGGCGCCCACGCAGGTCGTCCCGCCGCAGCCGCAGCCCGCGCAGGACCCGGGTGCCGGGCGGCTCATCGCGGGACGGTACCGGCTGCTCGCCAAGCTCGGGCACGGCGGCATGGGCACCGTGTGGCGCGCCAAGGACGAGACCGTCGACCGTGAGGTCGCCGTCAAGGAGCCGCGCGTCCCCGATCATCTTCCCGATCGCGAACGCGCCAACGCCTTCGAGCGGATGCGCCGCGAGGCACGTGCCGCGGCCCGTCTCGACCACCCGGCCGTGGTCAACGTCCATGACGTGGCGGTCGTCGACGGCCAGCCGTGGATCGTCATGGAGCTGGTGCACGGCCGTTCGCTCGGCAGCGCCCTGCAGGAGGGCACGCTGGACGCGCGCGAGGCCGCCAGGATCGGCCTCGAGGTGCTCGGCGCGCTGGAGGCCGCGCACGCGGCGGGCATCCTGCACCGCGACGTCAAGCCGGACAACGTGCTCCTCGGCCGTCATGACCGTGTCGTCCTCACCGACTTCGGCATCGCCCAGATCGAGGGCGAGACCAATCTGACGGACACCGGCGGCTTCGTCGGCTCGCCCGAGTACATCGCCCCGGAGCGGGTGCTGGGCCAGCGTCCCGGCCCGGCCTCCGACCTGTGGTCCCTGGGCGTGGTGCTCTACGCCGCCACCGAGGGCGTCTCGCCGTTCCGCCGCAGCAACACGCCGGCCACGCTCCAGTCGGTCCTCAACGCCACGCCCGCACCGCCCGCTTCGGCGTCGGGACCGCTGGCCGAGCTGATCACGGGGCTGCTGGACAAGGACCCGCTGAGGCGTCCGACCGCTGCTCAGACCCGGGCGCTGCTGTCCCAGGCCGCGAACCCTCCGGCGCCCGTGGCCACCGCGCCCACGCAGCCGGTGCAGATCGTCACCCGGGGCATCCGGCTCGGGCGGAAGACGCTGCTCGGCATCGGCGCGGGTGTCGTCGCCGCGGCGGTGGCTGCGTATCTGGTCCTCGCGGATCCGTTCGCGGGGCCGCTCCCGGACGGCTGGAAGAAGCAGGCGAACCCCCGGCTCGGCGTGACGCTCGGGGTGCCCGCGGTGTACGAGGCGAATCGTCCGGGCAAGGACGACTCCGACAAGAACTGGGTGACGTACATCGACCCGAGCGGTGCCGTCTGGGTCGGCGTACAGCTCTCCAAAAAGTCCGACGACTCCCTCAACGACATCAAGAACTCCGCGGCCTCGCAGATGTACGCCGACAACGAGCGCTTCAAGAGCGACGGCGCGTACGACCTCAGCATGCCCGAGGGGCCCACGACCAGGCCCGACGACAACATCACCTACAAGGGCAAGCCCGCGGCCGAGAACACCGTCATCTACACCACCGACGACAGCCAGAACCCGCGCCCCCGCGAACTGCAGATCTGGTACTACCGCACCAAGGCCGGCGACATGTACAAGGTCACCGTCAGCTACCCGGGCAAGGGCGACTTCACGGCCCGCGGCCGCGAGGTGGCGAAGACGGCGCTCGCCAACATCGACATCACCAAGCCCTGAGCGTGGACCCCCGTGTCCCCGCGTCGACAACTCGCCGTTGCGCACGGTACTGATGAGGCATGAGCGAAGGCGGCGAACGTGCACGCGACGGCCGGCTGGTCGGCGGGCGCTACCGGCTGACCGGGCGCATCGGCTCCGGCGGCATGGGCACGGTCTGGCAGGCGTACGACGAACTCGTGCAGCGCGACGTCGCCGTCAAGCAGCCCCGGCTGCCGGGTGATCCGGAGGACGAGCACCATCAGCGGGCGGCCCACCGCCTCTACCGCGAGGCCCGCGCAGCCGCCCGCGTCGACCACCCGGCCGCCGTCTCCATCCACGACGTCGTGGAGGAGGACGGACTGCCCTGGATCGTGATGGAGCTGATCCGCGGCGAGTCCCTGCACGAGGTGCTGCAGCGCGGGCCGGTCGACGCCGTCGAGGCCGCCCGTATCGGTCTCGCGGTGCTCGGCGCCCTGCGTGCCGCGCACTCCGTCGGAATCGTCCACCGGGACGTCAAACCCGCCAACGTCCTGCTCGGCGCCCACGGCCGCGTCGTCCTCACCGACTTCGGCATCGCGCATGTCCAGGGCGAGGAATCCCTCACGATGAGCGGGGAGTTCGTCGGCTCGCTGGAGTTCGTCGCCCCCGAGCGGATGTCCGGCCGCGGTGCGGGCCCCGCCTCCGACCTGTGGTCGCTCGGCGTCCTGCTGTACGCGGCCGTGGAAGGCGCGTCCCCGTTCCGGCGTACGACGCTGGAGTCCACGCTCGCCGCGGTCATCGCCTCCGATCCGCCCGAGCCCGAACAGGCCGGACCGCTCGGTCCGTTGATCACCCGTCTGCTGGTGAAGGACCCCGAGCAGCGGCCCGGCGCCGAGGAGGCCGCGGCGGTCCTGGAGGCGGTCGCCGAGGGGTGGCCGGTGCCCTCGGTCGAGGCCGGGGCGGCGCGGGCCCAGGACACCACGGGGCTGCGGGAGTTCGCCGACGACGTGGGAACCGTACGACTGATGCCGAAGCCGGAGGCCGGCGCGGAGACGTCTGGCGGTGCCGAGCCGGATGCCGACGGCGTCGGCGACGACGCTGCCGATACCGATACCGATACCGATACCGGCACTCACGCCGACACCGATGACGCCCGTCCGATACCCGAGCCCGAAGCCCGCCCCACCGCCACGGCCACCGCCATCGTCACGACCCCCGACCCGTCGCCCGAACCCCCCACCACAAGCGTCCCGCACCCCGCCCCGGAGGACCCCGGGCGCTCCCCGCTGCGCCGCCCCTTACCGCGCCGCCCGGTACTCTTCACCGCGCTCGGCGCCCTGGTCGTCGGCGCCTCCTGGCTCGGCGCCTCCTACGGCACAGGGCCGGGCGACGACGACGCCACGCAGCACACCGCCACGCTCACCGAGGCGCCCGCGCGCGCCGAGACCCCGACTCCCGGCGCCGACGCCTGGACCGCGCACCGTGAGAAGGCGATGCGCGCGGTGCTGTATCTGCCGAGCCGGTACCGGGTCTCCGCCCGGCAGGGCGGCACCGACGACCCGCCCCGGCTCGTGGAGTACGACGAGATCGAGAGCGACGTCTACGTCCGCCTCACCGAGTGGGACAAGGCGCCCCGCTCCCCGATGGCCGAGGCGCAGGAGGCCCACGCCATCTGGGACGGCTACAACAGCGACGCGCGCACCCAGTACACCCGCACCACCTTCCACGGCCATGAGGCCGTCCTCGCCGACACCGCCTTCGGCCTGGACGACTCCCCGACCCGGGTGATGCAGCTGATGATCCGGACCGACGACGGCCGGCTGTACGAACTGCGCGTCAACATGCCCAAGGGCGCCCCGGACGAGAAGAAGGGCACGGCGCTCTTCAAGGGCGCGCGTGACCGACTTGTCATCGAAAAAGCCTGATCGGTATCCGGTCTGCCTGCACAAGCCCTGATCAGCGGGTTCGTTGCCAGTGAGCACTGGCATCGTGTGAGCAGTCGGTGAAGCCGCGTTACCGACGGGTACCCAAAGGCTGCGCACCGGCATACCCTCCCCCTCATGACGGACGCGCAAGCCCCGGCCAAGACCGGCACGAATCCCCTCGCCCCTGCTCCGCAGGGTGCCCGTACGGCCGCCGACGTGGTGACGCCCGAGCTGGTGGCCCAGCTGACCAAGGGCGTGGCCGGCTCCGGCCGTACCGCCAACCACACACCGTTCACCGGCGACAAGCTGGCCGATCTGCCGGAGTCCACGCCCGAGGATGTGGCCAAGGCCTTCGCGGCGGCCCGCGCCGCCCAGGCCGTATGGGCGCGGACGCCGGTCCGCCGGCGCGCGGCCGTCCTGCTCCGCTTCCACGATCTGATGCTGGCCCGCCAGGCCGAGGTCCTCGACCTCATCCAGCTGGAGACCGGGAAGGCCCGGCTGCACGCGCACGAGGAGGTCCAGGCCGTCGCCGTGGCCTCCCGTCACTACGGCCGCCGGGCTCCCGCGTATCTGAAGCCGAAGCGGCACACGGGCGCGATCCCGACGCTGACCAAGGTCACCGAGCTGCGCCACCCGCGCGGCGTCGTCGGCCAGATCGCCCCCTGGAACTACCCCCTGGAGCTGTCGGTCGGCGACGCGCTCCCGGCCTTCGTGGCGGGCAACGCGGTGGTGATGAAGCCCGACACGGAGACCTGCCTGACCGCCCTGTGGGCCCGCGACCTGCTGATCGAAGCCGGCCTGCCCGCCGACGTCTTCCAGATCGTGCTCGGCGACGGCCCCGTCGTCGGCCCCGAGGTCGTCAAGCACGCCGACTACGTCTCCTTCACCGGCTCCACCCGCACCGGCCGCGAGGTCGCCCAGAGCGCCGCCGCCCGCCTGGTCGGCGTCTCCCTCGAACTCGGCGGCAAGAACGCCATGCTGGTCCTGGAGGACGCCGACATCGAGAAGGCGGCCGCGGGCGCCATCCGCGCCTGCTTCTCCTCCGCGGGCCAACTCTGCATCTCCATCGAGCGGTTGTACGTCCACGAGTCGATCGCCGACGCCTTCCTGGAGCGTTTCGCCGCCCGCACCAAGGCCATGCGGCTCGGCAAGTCCCTCGCCTACGGCGCCGACATGGGCTCGCTGGTGGGGGAGCGCCAGCTGGAGACGGTCACCCGGCATGTCGAGGAGGCCGTCGCCAAGGGCGCCAAGGTCGTCGCCGGTGGCGTCGCCCGCCCGGACATCGGCCCGTACTTCTTCGAGCCGACCATCCTCGACGGCGTGACCGAGCCGATGTCGGTGTGCACGGAGGAGACCTTCGGCCCGGTCGTCTCGATCTACCGCTTCAAGACCGACGACGAGGCGGTCGAGCACGCCAACTCCACGCCGTACGGCCTCAATTCCTCGGTCTGGACGAAGAACGCGAGCCGCGGCCGGGCGGTCGGCGCCCGGCTGCGCACGGGAACCGTGAACGTCAACGAGGGCTACGCCCCCGCCTACGGCAGCGTCCAGTCGCCCATGGGCGGCATGAAGGACTCCGGCCTCGGCCGCCGGCACGGCTCCGAGGGCATCCTCAAGTACACGGAGGCCCAGACGGTCGCCACGCAGCGCCTGCTGCCGATGGCACCGTCGCTGGGAATGGACGACGAGAAGTACGCCCAGTTCATGAGCCGGAGCCTCAGGCTCATGAAGGCGTTCCGGTTCCGCTAGAGGAGAGTGCGCGTGAGCAACGACGCTTACGACTACGACGTCATCGTGGTCGGATCCGGCTTCGGCGGTTCGGTCACCGCCCTGCGCCTCACCGAGAAGGGCTATCGCGTGGGGGTCCTCGAGGCGGGCCGCCGCTTCACCCGTGAGTCCCTCCCCAAGAACTCCTGGGACCTGAAGAACTACCTCTGGGCGCCGAAGCTCGGCATGTTCGGCATCCAGCGCATCCATCTGCTCGGCAACGTCATGGTCCTGGCCGGCGCGGGAGTGGGCGGCGGGTCCCTCAACTACGCCAACACCCTCTACGTACCGCCGAAGCCGTTCTTCGACGACCCCCAGTGGCGTGACATCACGGACTGGCAGGAGGAGTTGAAGCCGTACTACGACCAGGCGCAGCGCATGCTCGGTGTACGGCTCAACCCGACGATGACCCCCTCCGACGTGCATCTGAAGGCGGCCGCCGAGCGGATGGGCGTGGGGGACACCTTCCACATGGCGCCGGTCGGGGTTTTCTTCGGGGACGGAAAGGACGCCGAGGGCAAGGTGAAGGCCGCCCCCGGACAGCAGGTCGACGACCCCTACTTCGGCGGGGCGGGCCCGGCCCGCAAGGCCTGCACCGAGTGCGGCGAGTGCATGACGGGCTGCCGGCACGGCGCGAAGAACACCCTCAACGAGAACTACCTGTACCTCGCCGAGAAGGCGGGCGCGGTCGTGCACCCGATGACCACGGTCGTGTCGGTCACGGACGACTCGCGCGGCGGGTTCGCGGTCGCGACCCTGCCCACGGACAACAAGAAGAAGGCGGCAGGACGCACCTTCAAGGCCCGCCGAGTCGTGCTGGCCGCCGGCACCTACGGCACCCAGACCCTGCTGCACCGTATGAAGGCCGGCGGTCAACTGCCGTACATCTCGGAGAAGTTGGGCGAGCTGACCCGGACCAACTCCGAGGCGCTGGTCGGCGCGCAGACGAACAACCGCCGCTATCGCAAGGTGACGGGCGAGCCGAAGGTCGACTTCACCCGCGGCGTCGCCATCACCTCCTCCATCCACCCGGACGAGAACACCCACATAGAGCCGGTCCGCTACGGCAAGGGCTCCAACTCGATGGGCGGCCTGTCGATCCTCCAGGTGCCCTACGCGGAGGGCTCGTCCAGGGTGCTGGCCTGGCTGCGCAACGCCGCCCGCCACCCCATGCTGGTGCTGCGCTCCCTGTCCAACCACCGCTGGTCGGAGCGGTCCATCATCGGCCTGGTGATGCAGTCCCTGGACAACTCCCTGACGACGTTCCTGAAACCGGACGGCGTCGGCAAGGGCCTGCTCACCGCGCGCCAGGGCCACGGCGCCCCCAACCCCAAGCAGATCAGGGCCGCTTCGGAGAGCGCCTCCGCCATCGCCGCCGACATCAACGGCTTCGCGGGCTCCAACGTCGGCGAGCTGATGGGCACCCCCCTCACCGCCCACTTCCTCGGCGGCTGCCCGATCGGCTCCTCGCGCGAGACCGGCGTGATCGACCCGTACCACCGCCTCTACGGCCACCCCGGCATCTCGGTCGTCGACGGCGCCGCGGTCTCGGCCAACCTGGGCGTGAACCCCTCGCTCACCATCACCGCCCAGGCCGAGCGCGCGATGTCGTACTGGCCCAACAAGGGCGAGGAGGACCCGCGTCCGGCCCAGGGAGCGGCGTACGAACGCCTCAAGCCGGTGGAGCCGACGAACCCCGCGGTCCCGGCGGGCGCCTTCGGCGCACTGAAGCTGCCGTTCCTTGGGATGCCGGCGGTGCCGCCGAAGAAGTGACCGGACATGAGAAGGACCCGCACCCCCCTCCGAGTGCGGGTCCTTCTCATGTACCGGAGGACGCTCCGGGGTTACGCGTTACGCCGTCGGCGTCCCGGCCTTGCGGCGGCGCACCACGAAGACCGCGCCGGCGCCCAGCGCGACGGCGAGGCCGCCGGTGAGGCCGATCATCGGCAGCGCGGAGCTGGAGCCGGTCTCGGCGAGGCTGCCGGTGGCGTCGACCTCGTTGACGTTCTTGATCGGCTTCATGCCATCGGTCTGCGGCTTGGCGTCGCCCGGCTTGCCGGGGTCGGAGCCGGCGCCCAGGATGTCGAAGAAGTAGGCCCAGCCGTTCGGGTCGTCGGCGAGCCAGCAGCCCTGCTCGTCCGCGTACTCGGCGAGACCGCCGGTCAGGCCGAGCGAGTCCGGCACCTTGCCGCTGACGCTGAGGCGCAGCTTGTAGGAGACCGACTGGCCGGCGCCGAGCGAGAACGCGGTGAAGGTACCGCCCTCGCCGGCCGCGTCCGCGATCGTCTGCCAGGACTTGGTGGCCTTGTCGAAGACCTGGACCTTGATCTCGCCCGAGTAGTCCTTCGCGTCGTCCCAGCCGATGGCGGCGACGCCGATCAGCGGCTTGATGTCCTTGATCTCCTGGTCACCGTGGTTGGACACGTTGAAGGAGAACGCGGTCCAGCCGCTGCCCGCCACGATCGTGTCCGGCAGACCCGACAGACCGCTCTTGAGGTGCTCGCTGAGCTCGGCGGTGCTCTCGCCGTTCTCGTCGACGCACAGCTCGCCGCCCTCGGGGGCGCTCTCGCTGGGGCTCGGCGACGCCGACGTGCTCGGGCTGCTGCTCCCGGTCGGGGAGGGGGAGCCGGTGTCGCCGGCGGCGGGGCTGCCGGCGCCGTTGTCCGCCGGAGTGGTCTCGGTCTGGGACGGCGAGGTCTCGCCGTCCGCGGGGGTGGTGCTGTTCTCGGTGGCCGGAGCGCTCTCGGTCGCGGAGGGAGAGGCGGTGGCTTCGGCAGGGGCGCTGCTCGTCGAGGTGCTGGGGTCCTCGTCCGCGAATGCGGCCGGGGCCGAGAGCAGGGCGAGGGGCGCTATCACAGCGGTCGCGGCCGCAGTGGCCATGGCACGACGCAGCTTCATGAAAACCTCATGGGAGTCCAGTGGGAGGGCTCCGCGTGTGGGGCGCGGGTGTGGGCCCTGATTCGCCAGGTTGGATCAGTGAAGCCGGTGAATGGTTGTGCCGGTGTTCACAGAATTCTTATGTGGCCCGGGTCACAGCCGATACGTGGCGCAGGAGGGGTGCCGCGGCGGGCGGGCGAAGGGCCCCGCGGCGTTCGGTGTGCCCGGGCCGCGGGGCCCTTCTTTCGTCAGCACCGACGTCAGGGCAGCGCCGGTGCCTGGGAGCGGCGCCGGGGGGTTGCGCCGCTTGTCTCGTGCGCCCTGGTCGCCGCCCCGGCGCGGAGGGGGCGCACGGGTGGTCTCGACCTATGACGGTATGGAGGTGCAAGCAATGCAGTTGTCTGCGGCGGGACTTGGGGCGTTGTACGCATCGTGCTGGCTGGGCGGGACCTACGCAACCGTTTCACCCAAGGTTGTGCATTTTTGCATTTTCCGCCGGTCGGCCCCGGGCGTCCCCGGAGCCGACCGTTCTCTTGGGTGACCGGGCTGCTGTCCCCTGCCGTCCGGCCACATCCCTGGAACGAGGTCCCACGACATACGGCACGACCCGTACGTCTCATCGCTCCAGCAAGCCACGCGTGGTTCTTTCGGGCCCGCCCCTGGCTGGCACGGACATCTCCACCAACGAAGCGGTCCGCACGCCGGTCACGCGCCGTACGGGTTAAAGGCGCCCGAACTCAGATGCGACCGCGGCACAGTTCGAGCAGCGTCATGGCAAGCGCCGTACCGGGCTTGCCGAGGGCCTCGCTGTAGTGGCCGAGGATCTCCATCTCGCGGGAGAGGTTCACCCGCCGCCCGCCGGAGGCGATGCGCGCCTCCTGGACGACGGCGGAGACGGCCATCCGTTCCTGGATCAGCCCGATGATCCGGTCGTCGAGCGCGTCGATGCGCTCACGGGCGCCGGTGATGACGTCTGCGGCCTCGGGGGTACGGGCGCCGGTCACGTCGATGGCGGTCATGGGGGCTCCTCGTGGTGTGGGTGAGGGGTGCCCCGGAGCGGCAGGGTCCGCGAACGCCAGGCGCCCCGGACCTTGTCGGCCCGGGGCGCCTGGGAAGTCGCTTGTCAGTTGCTCAAGCAGCACGACCATGGCAGCCGGCGGGCCGGTTGCCATAGGTAAAGAGGAAGGTCGGGTGCGTGAGCATGGGAGCAGTATGCCGTGCCGCCCGGGAGCGTCCAACCCGGTTCGCATCCTGAGACGGGAAAGGGCCGATCCGAGCCCCGTTAGAATCGGTGGTACCGACCCCGCCCGACCACCAGAAGGCACCCCGTGTCACCAGCATCCGCCCCCGACACCGTCCTGGTCGTCGACTTCGGCGCGCAGTACGCCCAGCTCATCGCCCGCCGAGTCCGCGAGGCCCGGGTCTACAGCGAGATCGTGCCGAGCACCATGCCGGTCCCCGAGATGCTCGCCAAGAACCCGGCGGCGATCATCCTCTCCGGCGGCCCCTCGTCCGTGTACGAGGAGGGCGCCCCCGGCCTCGACCGCGCGATCTTCGAAGCCGGCGTCCCCGTCTTCGGCATGTGCTACGGCTTCCAGCTGATGGCGCGCTCCCTCGGCGGCACCGTCGACAACACCGGCGCCCGCGAGTACGGCCGTACGGACCTGCACGTCTCGAAGGCGTCCTCCACCCTCTTCGAGGGCACCCCGGCCGAGCAGCACGTGTGGATGTCGCACGGCGACGCCTGCTCCGCCGCCCCCGAGGGCTTCACGGTCACCGCCTCCACCGAGGTCGTCCCGGTCGCCGCCTTCGAGAACGACGAGAAGAAGCTCTACGGCGTCCAGTACCACCCGGAGGTCATGCACTCCACGCACGGCCAGCAGGTGCTGGAGCACTTCCTGTACCGGGGCGCGGGCCTGAGCCCGGACTGGACCACGGGCAGCGTGATCGACGAGCAGGTCGCGGCCATCCGCGAGCAGGTCGGCGACAGGCGCGCCATCTGCGGGCTGTCCGGCGGCGTCGACTCCGCCGTGGCCGCCGCCCTCGTCCAGAAGGCCATCGGCTCCCAGCTGACCTGCGTCTACGTCGACCATGGCCTGATGCGCAAGGGCGAGACCGAGCAGGTCGAGAAGGACTTCGTCGCCGCCACCGGCGTCCAGCTGAAGGTCGTCGACGCGGAGGAGCGGTTCCTGACCGCCCTCAAGGGCGTCTCGGACCCCGAGCAGAAGCGCAAGATCATCGGCCGCGAGTTCATCCGCGTCTTCGAGCAGGCGCAGGCCGAGATCATCGCGGACGAGGGCCCGGCGGTGGAGTTCCTCGTCCAGGGCACGCTCTACCCGGACGTCGTCGAGTCCGGCGGCGGCACCGGCACCGCCAACATCAAGTCCCACCACAACGTGGGCGGACTGCCCGAGGACCTCGAGTTCCAGCTGATCGAGCCGCTGCGCAAGCTCTTCAAGGACGAGGTCCGCATGGTCGGCCAGGAGCTCGGCCTGCCGGACGAGATCGTCCAGCGCCAGCCCTTCCCGGGCCCCGGCCTCGGCATCCGTATCGTCGGCGAGGTCACCAAGGAGCGCCTCGACCTGCTGCGCGAGGCCGACGCGATCGCCCGCGAGGAGCTGACCGCGGCCGGTCTCGACCGGGACATCTGGCAGTGCCCGGTGGTGCTGCTCGCGGACGTCCGCAGCGTCGGCGTCCAGGGCGACGGCCGCACCTACGGCCACCCGATCGTGCTGCGCCCCGTCTCCAGCGAGGACGCCATGACCGCCGACTGGTCGCGGCTGCCGTACGACGTCCTCGCGAAGATCTCCACCCGCATCACCAACGAGGTCCGCGACGTCAACCGCGTCGTCCTCGACGTCACCTCGAAGCCGCCGGGCACCATCGAGTGGGAGTAGTAGGACCGTTCAGGTCCGCTTGAGCGTGCGTACCGGCTCGGCGGGCCGCCACACCTGGGTGACCAGGTAGGTGTCGTCCTCGACGTAGGTCCGTACGACCTCCGTCAGCTCGGTGCGGAAGAGGTGGAACGGCTCCGGCGGTTCCACCTCTTCGACGTAGGCGCTCTTCGCGTCCCTGTCCTCCACCTCGACGGCCCGTCCGCCGATCCGGATGTCGCCGGGGCCCGGGTCCTTGCCCGGTCCCGGGTTGGCCTGCAGCGCGAAGCGCGGGTCGCGCAGCAGGTCGCGGGCCTTGAGCGAGCCCGGCATCATGCCGAGCCACAACTCGCCGTGCAGAAAGCGGACCTCGAGCCCGCTGGTGCGCGGGGAGCCGTCCTTGCGGAGGGTCGCGAGGACGTGGTGGGTGAAGGATCCGAAGCGCTCTTCGGCGAGCTTCGCCAGTTCGGGTTCCGCGGCGGTGAAGGCCGCCCAGTTCCATGCCATACGCAGAGTCTCGCGAGGAAACCGGACATCCTCTGTCGTGTTTCGGCTACCCGCGTCATCTTTACAGAACAGCTCTGTTCTCCTTCGGCGACCGACGGTAACTTCCGCCCCGTAAAGCAATCCAGTCCTGGAGGACATATGCACGGCACCCCCGGGGCCGGGCCCACTCCGCCGCCCGCCCTGCCGACCGACCGGCTGCAGTTCGCCATGCCGCCGATGCACGACTCGGTCGACGACGAGCGACGCCACCGCAAGGAACGGCTCGCGGGCGCACTGCGGATCTTCGGGCGGCTCGGCTTCGAGGACGGGGTCTCGGGGCTCATCAGCGCGCGCGACCCCGAGTACAGCGACTGCTTCTGGGTGAACCCGTTCGGGATGCCCTTCAAGCACGTCACCGTGAGCGACCTGGTGCTCGTCAACGCGGATGGGCAGGTCATCGAGGGCCGCTACCACGTCAACCAGGCCGCCTTCACCGTCCACGTCCAGGTCCACGCGGCCCGCCCCGACGTCGTGGCCGTCGCCCACTGCCACTCGGTGCACGGCCGCGCCATGTCCGCACTGGGCGACCTGCTCGACCCGATCACCCAGGAGAGCTGCGCCTTCTACGAGGACCACGCCCTCTACGACGCCTACACCGGCGTCGCCGTCGACGCCGAGGAGGGCCGCCGCATCGCCACCGCGCTCGGCTCCCGCAAGGCGCTCGTGCTGCGCAACCACGGCCTGCTGACCGTCGGCAACTCGGTGGACGCGGCGGCCTGGTGGTTCGTGTCCATGGAGCGCTCCGCGCAGGTGCAGCTGACCGCGAAGGCCGCCGGACGCCCCCTGCTCATCGACCACAAACTGGCGGTCGCCACCCGCGAACAGCTCGGCGGCGACCTGGTCGCATGGATCAACTACCAGCCCCTGTGGCAGGACATCAGCCGCAGCGAACCCGATCTGCTGAGCTGACAGGCCCTAGGGCCTGTCTTTCGGATCATCTCGGCGTCGCGGGCCCTGGCACACGCATCTGCGGCGTTGTCGTCGGTCGCCGACGCTCCGCGTCGACTCCCTCCTCCGCCTTGCAGCTGCACGCACCAGACCCCGCTCGGGTCGGCCAGGACGCGCCGTTTCCTTCAGCCGACCTGATCCGAAAGACAGGCCCTAGAACCCTCGCAGCACCGCCGCCTTGGTCATCGCGAACTCCTCGTCCGTGAGCACCCCGTCCCGGTGCAGTTCGCCCAACTCCCGGAGTCTGCGCAGCAGTACGTCGTGATGGTCGGCCGGCGGCGGTACCGCCGCGGACGGCTGCCACCGGTCCGTGAACTCACCGCCGCCCCGGGTGGACGGATGCGGCAGCCGCGCCGTGATCGCCGTGGCGACGAGCGCGGTGAGCAGATCGCGGCGGGCGCTGCCCCACAGATCCAGGGCGTACGGGTCCTTCTCCGGCGGCAGCTTGGAGAACGCCGTCTCGCGGGTCACGAACCGCAGGAAGCCGTCCTCGTAACCGGAGTTGGGCAGCCACTCGACCTGCACCAGATCACCGACCGCGATGATCCGCGGCCCGGTCGCGCGCTTGACCCGGTCGGAGGTGTCGGCCCAGTCGATGCGCACCTGGTTGCCGTCGAAGGAGACGGTGCCGTCCGAGGAACGCACCGAGACCGGAACGGGCGGTCCGGGCAGCAGATACGCCTTCGTCGGCTCCTTCGGGATCTGGTCCAGCATCAGCGCCCGGCGGATCTCCTCGGCGACGTACTCGGCGACCCCGGCCCGGTCCACGTCCACCAGCAGCCGGTACGGATCGGCCGGCTCCGGCAGTCGCCCACCGGTCGCCTGGAGCAGCGGGTCGGCCCCCTCGCGCAGCCGCATCCGCAGCCGTCCGCGTTTGCGTTCGGGCTCGAAGACCACTCCGGCGACGGCTTCGAGGGGCACCGCGACCTCCCCGTACGTCTGCCGGAACAGGGGCACGGAGCGGTGGAGACCGGGCGTGATCCTGACCACGGTGCCGTCGAAGGCCCAGGCCCCGTCCCGCTGGATGATCTCGGCCATAGAGAAATTCTCGCAGCCGGGTCAACACAGCGGCCCCCGCTTCACCCGCGTCGAGCGGACCTGCCCGACGCGGAGGCAGTGGCGTAGGGCACAATTCGCTGTCATCACACGGGAGTTGCCGAACGCGACCGACGGACTCGAGGCGCTCGGCGGCAGGGCAGCGGGGAAGGCGGGCGTCGGGCGTGGCGGTGCAGGAGGCGAGAGGGGGCGCGGACGTGCCGGGAGGTGTCCATGAGGGCGGCTGCACCTGCGAGGACTGCCCGCACGGGGCGCGCGAGGGACACCGGCGTGCGGTCGCCGAATTCCTGCTGATGCGCGACGGGTTCGCGGCCGGACAGGGGCTGCCCGCCGCGGTGGCCCACTCGGCCTCGGCCTCCCGCCAGTGGGTCTCGGAGGAACTGCGGCAGTCCGCGGAACTCGTCGCCGAACGCGGCCGCGCCGAGGGCGAGGCCTGGCTCGCCCGGCTGTGGCGCAGCACGGTGATTGCGGTGTGGACGCCGGTGGTCGTGCTGCTCCTGGTGCAGTCGCTGACCGCGATCGGCGCCGGCTGGTCCACGGCCCGCACGGCCGGTCTGCTGGCGGCCCTGGTCACGGGCGGGGCGCTGACCGCCGCGTCCTGGTTCCACCGCGCGCGGGGCGGTGTGCTGGCGCCCGTCATCGGCGAGGACAACCGGCTGTCCACCTCCCGCGCGGTGGCGGCGGCCTGGGTGCTCCTCGTCGCCTACGCCGTGCTCGTCCTCGTCGGCCGCCTGGCCGCCGCGTCCGGCCACGCGGAGCGCGACGCACTGATCTCCGGCCTCGAACTCGCCCGCGGCGCCGGGGTCGTGACCGTCCTCGCCGTGGTGAGCGGGGTCGCCGTACTGGTGCGGCGCGTCGTCGGCCTGCGGGTCCTCGGCCAGAAGCTGCAGAAGGTACGGGCGGACCGGCCGCGCGCCGCCGACCTGCTGACGGACGACGCGGGCCGGGGCTCCTTCGCCGACATCCAGTACGTCGTGATCAGCGCCGTCGCCGTCGTCTTCGCCGCGGTACGGCTGGCCCGCCGACCCGACCAGCTGCCCGACCTCCCCTGGGGTCTCGCGGTGGCCGTGCTGGTGTCCGCGGCGACCTATCTGGCCGCCAAGTACGCGGAGGGCGGCCGCCCGGTCATCCTCTCCGTGGTGCGCGCCCGGGAGGCCGGTGACCTCGACGCCCCCGTACGCACCGGCGACGACATCGAGATCCGCGGCGCGGGCTTCGTGCCCCCGGGCGCACAGGGCGCCGACCGGCTGACCCGGACCGTGGTCCGCATCGGCACGGTGAACGTCCACGTGCCCCTCGTCCCGGTCACCGGAGGCTTCAGCAACCCCACGGACGCCGTGCTGACCGTGCCCGTACCGGTCGATGTGGAACCCGGGAGAGTTGAGGTGCAAGTGGTCACTGCGGCGGGGGTAGAGACCAATAAGTACGCGATCGATGTGACGGACTGACCTCACCGAGGCGACACGGGGCACCTCGGCGGAAATCGGCACGAACGGATTGAGCGCACCCTCCCTCACGTACGTATCGTCATGTGAGGGGTCCCCTGCACCGCGGGCGAGAGGCGACAGCGATGACTCACGGCATGCGCACGGACACGCACACCCCCTATCTCGACGGCGACCGGAACTGGCGCGACACCGCCACGCGGTACGCCCTCCTTCCTCTACGCATCTTCCTGGGCGTCACCTTCATCTACGCCGGCCTGGACAAACTCACCGACAGCGCGTTCCTGAAGGACTCGGGCTCCGGGTCCGTCGGCGACCTGATGCGCTCCGTCCGTGACTCCTCCGCCATCCCGGCGATGGTCGACATGGCGCTGAAGAACCCGGTCGGCTTCGGCTACGCGATCGCCTTCGGCGAGCTGGCCGTCGGCATCGGCACCCTGATCGGACTGCTCGCCCGGATCGCGGCGCTGGGCGGCGCCCTGATCTCCCTGAGCCTGTGGCTGACCGTGAGCTGGGCCTCGGACCCGTACTACTACGGCAACGACCTCGCCTATCTGATGGCCTGGCTCCCCCTCGTCCTCGCGGGCGCCTCCGTGTTCTCCCTCGACGCCGCACTCCGCGCGCGGCGAAGGCAGCGGGCGGGAGGTTACCGGTAGCTCCTGGTCGGCGGGGGCTACCGGTGGCGTAGCTGCCGGGTGACCCGGAGCCGCAGCCCTTTCTCCGCCGGTCTCATCGCGTCCGCCGCCGGTCTCATCGCGATGCGTCCAGCGGGGGCTGCGCCCTGTCCGTGCGCTCGCCGACGGCCCGTCTGCGGCGCACGGACCGGCCGACGACCCCCACGGCCCCGGCCAGACACAGCCCGCCCGTCACCAGGGGAATCACCGCGAACCACGGTGTCTCCCACAGTCCGCCCGCATCCCCGGCGAAGACGACACCCGCCAGCGCGAGGAAGAGACCGGCCACCAGCTTCCCGGGCTTGAACTCATGACGCAGCACGGCTCACCTCCGCCTGTCCGACGCCGACCTCGAGATCGAGATCGAGCGTGCCGGTGTTCTTGCCGCCTGTGACCGGCGGCAGGGTCACCTCCTTGTGCTTGTCCGGCGCCACGTCCACGTCCTTCTGCTCGTCGCCCGGCAGCTGGATGTCGCCCACCCCCACGTCGATGCTCAGCCGCACGGTCACGTCCTTCGGCACGATCACCTTCAGCCGGCCCGCGCCGACCTCGGCGTCCGTGCTCACCGTCTGTCCCTTCGCCACGCGCAGCCGACTCAGGTCCAGGGTGCCGACGCCGCTGCCGAGTTCGTACGTCGGCCGTATGTCCGCGACCGCGGCCGGCTGCCAGGTCGTGCGTATCCAGTGGGTGTTGATGTTCTTGGGCAGCGCGGCCGACGCGGCGAGCAGGGCCGCAGTGACGACGGCCAGGAAGACCGAGCCCGCGCCCGTGCGCCCCAGGAACGCGCTGAGCGCGATGCCCAGGCCGAAGACGATGAGCGCCGCGGCGAACCCGGCCTGCAGGCTGGTGCCCAGCGCATGGTCCTCCCAGGTCTGGCCGGTGGCGAGGCCGCCCGCGAGCAGGGCGAGCAGGAAGACCCAGCCACCGATCCAGCGGGGGCCGCGCGGCCTGGGCGCCGGGGGGCGCGGGGACCGTATGTCCGCGCGGTCGGTCCAGGAGCGGCCGAGGCTGATGTTGATCGCGGCGGCGATGTCCCGGTCGCGGGAGTCCCGGGGGCCCCACAGATAGCCCGTACCGCCGTCGTGCGTCCCGTCCTTGACGATGGGCTCGCGCCACCACGAGGAGAAGGCGGTGGGGGCCGGGGGTGCCTGCGCCTCCGGCGGGGCGTCGGCGGCGGCCTGGGCGGCCAGCGGGTCGGGGTCGGGGGCGCCGCGCTGCCGCGACCAGTACCCCGCGCCCGCGAGAAGCAGGGAGACGACGACGGCGAAGGCCAGCACTCCGCCGTTCTTCAGCATGGTGAGGAACACTCCGCAGCCGACCAGCGCGAACAGCACGGCGGTCAGCGCCTGGCCGTCGACGCGGCCGGTGAGGAGCTTGCGTACCTCGTTCTCCTCCTCGTCGTCGTACGGCACGAGGAGCCAGGCGAAGCCGTAGAAGATCAGGCCGATGCCGCCGGTCGCGGAGAGCACCACGAGCGTGATCCGGAAGATCACCGGGTCCATGTCGCACTCGCGCCCGAGCCCGGCGCACACACCGGCGAGCGTCTTGTACCGCCGGTCGCGACGGAAGCGGCCGGGGGTCTTGGCGACGCCGGCGGGCCCGGGGCCCGGGCTCCCCTCTCCTCCCGCGCCCGCACCCGCACCCGGCCCGGCGGGCGGTGCGTCCGCGACGGGCGCGGCGTCCTGCGGCCCGGCACCCCCGGCGGGGTGCGGGCCGGAGCCGGGTCCCGGACCCGTCGCGGCGCGCTCGTGATCTGTCATGCGTCCATGGTGACGGCCCGAGCGCTCCGGCGGGAGTCGGTACGACCCTGGCCGGACCCTGATATCGCCCCTGAGCCGGCGCCGGGGAGATGTTCGAGAGGGCGGGGGTCCGAAGATCAGGGGAGTATCCGGGGTCGACCCTGATGCTCGTGTCCGTGGGCCGTGTGAGTATCGGTGGCATGCCGGAAGCCGCTGCAGCGCCAGTTGTCGAACCGCGGCCGCCGCGCAAGCTCTACCGCAGCAGCGACGGACGCTGGCTCGGGGGCGTCGCGCGGGGGCTCGCCGGGCATCTCGGGCTGCCCGTGATCTGGGTGCGGCTGGTGTTCGTCGGCCTGTTCATGGCGGACGGACTCGGCGCGCTGCTGTATGCCGCCTTCTGGTTCTTCGTGCCGCTCGGCGTGGGCGGCGTCGGTGGCCAGAAGCCCCCGTCGCTGGTCACCACCGAGACCTCGCCCGACGGCCGACGCAGACTGGTCGCCCGCAAGCCCGACCGGGGCCAGATCGTGGCCCTGCTGCTCATGGTCGCCGTGGCCATGGTCTTCGTCGGCAATGTGAATCTCAGCGGCGGCGCCAAGGTCTATCTGTGGCCCACCGTCCTCGTCGGCGCCGGCGTCGCCCTGGTCTGGCGCCAGGCGGACAACGCCCGCCGGGCCCGCTGGGTCGAGGTCGGCAGCCGGCGACGCACGCTGAGTTTCCTGCGCGCGGCCGGAGGCGTCCTCCTCGTCACCGCCGGCGTCTCCGGCATCTTCGTGCTGCAGGGCTCCGCCGCCCATCTCGGCTCCGTCCTGCAAGCCGCCCTCGCGGTCCTGGTCGGGATAACGCTCCTCGCGGGTCCGTACCTCGTCCGTATGACCCAGGACCTCTCCGAGGAGCGCCTGATGCGCATCCGCGCGCAGGAGCGAGCCGAGGTCGCCGCCCATGTCCACGACTCCGTCCTGCACACCCTGACCCTGATCCAGCGCAACGCGGAGAACGCGAACGAGGTCCGCCGCCTCGCCCGCGCCCAGGAGCGCGATCTGCGCACCTGGCTCTACAAGCCCGAGGGCACCGGCAAGGACGAGGCCGACGAACCCACCACGCTCGCCGACGCCGTGCGGCGCAACGCCGCGGAGGTGGAGGACAAGCACGGCGTCCCGATCGAGGTCGTCATCGTCGGCGACTGCCCGCTCGACGAGAGAATCGGCGCGCAGATGCAGGCCGCACGCGAGGCGATGGTGAACGCCGCCAAGTACGGTGGCGAGGGCGGCGCGGTGCAGGTCTACGCCGAAGCAGAGGGGAAGACGGTCTTCGTGTCGGTCAGGGACCGCGGCCCCGGCTTCGACCTCGACTCGATACCCGCCGACCGCATGGGCGTCAGAGAATCGATCATCGGCCGCATGGAGCGCAACGGCGGCACGGCGCGGCTGCGCGCGGTGCCCGACGGCGGCACGGAGGTCGAGCTGGAGATGGAGAGGGCGGAGAAGACGTGATGAGCGACCCGACCGAGGCGAACGAACCGGCCGAGCCGACCGGCAGGAGCACGGGCGAGCGCCGCGTGCGCGTGGTCCTCGTCGACGACCACCGCATGTTCCGCACGGGCGTGCAGGCCGAGATCGGCCGGACCGACGAGACCGGAGTGGAGGTCGTCGGCGAGGCCGCCGACGTCGACCAGGCGGTCACGGTCATCACCGCGACCCGCCCCGAGGTGGTCCTCCTCGACGTCCATCTCCCGGGCGGCGGCGGGGTCGAAGTCCTGCGCCGGTGCGCGGCGTTGATGGCCGACGCCGAGGAGCCCGTGCGCTTCCTCGCGCTGTCCGTGTCGGACGCGGCGGAGGACGTGATCGGTGTGATCCGGGGCGGTGCCCGCGGCTATGTCACCAAGACCATCACCGGCACGGACCTGGTCGCCTCCATCTTCCGCGTCCAGGAGGGCGACGCCGTCTTCTCCCCGCGGCTGGCCGGCTTCGTCCTGGACGCCTTCGCCTCCACCGA
Organism: Streptomyces spinosisporus; assembly: GCF_022698145.1. GTDB lineage: Bacteria > Actinomycetota > Actinomycetes > Streptomycetales > Streptomycetaceae > Streptomyces > Streptomyces spinosisporus. Next base: position 601,885 of record NZ_JALDAX010000002.1, on the reverse strand, counting down.
CGCCCCGCCGGTCGACGAGGACCTGGACCGCCTCACCCAGCGCGAGCGCGAGGTGCTGCGCCTCATCGCCCGCGGATACGCGTACAAGGAGATCGCCAAGCAGCTCTTCATCTCCGTGAAGACGGTGGAGTCCCATGTCTCGGCGGTCCTGCGGAAGTTGCAGCTGTCGAACCGGCACGAGCTGACGCGGTGGGCGACGGCGCGCCGACTGGTCTGAGGGCCGGTCACGCCGCCCGGGTCACGCCACCCGGGTCACGTCACCCGCGTCGCCCCCGCGAACGGCATCTCGTCGATCGGCGCGATGCGCACCGGCGCCGACGGGTTCGGGGCGTGGATCATTTGGCCGTTGCCGATGTAGAGGCCGACGTGGCTGATGCCGGAGTAGAAGAACACCAGGTCGCCCGGGGCCAGTTCGGAGCGGGAGACGCGGCGGCCGGCGTCGATCTGGGCGTAGGTCGTGCGCGGCAGCGAGACCCCGGCGGAGCGGTACGCGGCCTGGATCAGGCCCGAGCAGTCGAAGGCGTGCGGCCCGGTCGCGCCCCACACATAGGGGCTGCCGAGCTTGGAGTAGGCGTAGGAGACGGCGGCAGCGGCACGCGAGTCCGGTGCCCCGGCGGTCGCGGATCCAGGCGCCTCCAGGCCGACCCGCGCGCCCTGGCCGGAGCGTGAGGCGCGGCCCGCGCCTGCAGGGTCCCCGCCGAGGCCGATGCGTGCACGCTCCGCGGCCGGCAGCCGGGACAGCAGCTCCCGCGCCGCGTCCAGCTTCCCGTTGATGGTGCTCTTGGCCCGTTTCAGCTCCGCCTGACGGGACGTGAGCGTGGTCAGCTCGACGCGGGCGGCGCCGCGCAGCCGCTCGATCTCCCGCAGCTGTTTGCGTACGTCCGCGACGGCCGCCGCCTGCCGGGTGCCCGCCCGTTCGGCGAACTCGGCGCCCTCCAGGTAGCGGTCGGGGTCGTCCGACAGCGCGAGCTGCAGCGCCGGGTCCATTCCTCCGTCGCGGTACTGCGCGGCGGCCATCGAACCCAGCGTGTCCCGCGCCGAGTTGAGCTTGTCGGTCTTGCGCGCCGCCTCGTCCCGCAGCGTCGACAGCCGGTGCTCGGCGGAGTCGGCCTTCTCCATCGCCCCGTTGTACTTCTCGGTGGCGACCTCCGCCTGCCGGTACAGCTTGTCGACCTTCGCCTTGACCTGCTCCGCCGTGAGTTCGGGCTCGGCGTTGCCGGTCCCCTCGAAGCCGGTGGCGGTGGCCGCGCCCGCCAGGGCGAGGGTGAAGGCGGTGCGGGCCGTGTTCCCGCCGAGCGAACGCCGGCTGGGCTTGCGGTGCGCTGCCACGTGGACTGCACATCCTTTCGTACGGCCGCTTCGTCCCGCCCGTGTGCCTGACCCGTCCGGCGGCGGCCCGCACAGGGGGAGCGGGCCGCCGCCGGACCTTCTCGGCGGTGGTGTCCGACTGCCGCCCCTGGCCCGGGCGGCGGTGGGGAGCCGGTCACCTGGTGCAGGACGCTAAACCTCTCCGTGGCCGCACGGTCACACGTTGTACGGAAGTGCCGCGGGCGGATCGCCGCGTGACCGTATCCGACCGTGATCCACGGCCCGCGCCGTCACCTTCGCGCAGAGCGCTGACCGATGTGCCGGTTCCGCGCCACCACCGCCGGACGGGCTGCTATGGAGCGCATATATGCACCGTCCATCGACGACAGAGGGCAGGGCGGTGTCGGACGCCGTGCGCACCCCTGTCTAAGCTCCGGGCCCATGGACGTACTCATCCATCTCTTCGTCGCCCTGCACATCATCGGCATCGCCGCGCTGCTCGGCGGCTTCCTCACCCAGATGAAGGCGATGGGGCAGGGCACGGCCCGCTTCGTCCCCGGCATGCTGCACGGGGCCCTGACGATGCTGGTCACCGGCGCGGTCCTGGTCGGCCTCAACCAGGCCGACGACCAGCACGTCGACAACATCAAGATCGGCATCAAGCTGGCCCTGCTGATCGTGATCCTCGGTCTCGTCTATGTGAAGCGCGACGAGGAGAAGGTGGACAAGAGCCTGTTCGGCCTGGTGGGCCTGCTCACCACGGCGAACATCTTCATCGCGGTGCTGTGGACCTGAGCCCGGCGCGCAGGTCCAGGGCCGCACCCGCGGTGACGGCCACCCACGCGGCGACCGCGATCCACAGCAACACCTGACCGGGCCCTTCGAGCCACGGGACGCCGAGAGCCGCGGCGACGGACAGCACGGCCGTCGCCGTCATCCCCAGCGGAAACACGGTCGCCCACCGGCGCGCGTCGTAGCGCAGCCGCGGACGGGCCACCTCGGCGACGAGCAGGACGGCGTACCAGACCAGGTCGAGCACGAGCAGCGCCGCCGTGACGGCGCGCAGGACGCCGAGGTCGTCGTCTTTCCACAGATACATGCGCGCGCTGTCGGCGGCGACGAGCTTCGATCCGGCGAGCGCGGAGATGGCGAGCGCGCCGCCCGCCACCCACTGGTCTCCGCCGCCCTCCAGCACCTGACGCGGCTCGAAGCGGTACAGGGCGAAGCCGTAGAGGACCAGGCCCAGCCAGAACAGCACGAGCGCGGCGTGAGCGAGCCACCGTGTCGTCCCGGCCGCGGCGAGCGTCGCGCCGAGCACCGCGAGACCCTGCGTGGCCACGCAGCACAGGAAGACCGAGCCCGGCATACGACGCCGCCAGTGCCGTACGACCGTGACCAGCAGCCCCGGCCACAGCACGGCCGCGAGGGCCAGCAGGGCGCCGGCCGGGGTCTGCCACCCGAGCAGGGAGAAACGGGTCCCGAGCACGGCGGTCGCGGCGACGGCGGCGATCGCCGCCGGGGTCCCCGCGTCCGCCCGCCACCTCTCCCGCTCCCGCACCAGACGCACGACGAAGTCCGCCGCCAGCCCCACCCAGACCACCGAGGCCAGGACCAGGGCGATCCGCGACAGCACCTCGTAGCCGGCCAGATGCAACCCGACCGACACGATGCCCGTCGCCATCACGGCGGCCGCGGCCGCCGGCGGCTGCCGGGCCCACCATGCGCGGAAGGAACTCGGGGCGGACATGGGGCCGATGCTAAGGAGCGAGAGGAGCGGTGCGGCAGGGGCACGCGCGCGTGCGTGCACAAATGCCCCCCGCGCGCGTGTCAGGCCGGTCGCACCACGCTGTGGATGATCGACGTACCGGCGTAGTAGACGGACTCCTCGCGGACGTACGCGCCGGGCTTCGGGGCGTGGATCATCATGCCGTTGCCGATGTAGATGCCGACGTGACTGATGTCGTCGTAGAAGAAGATCAGGTCGCCGGGCCGGGCGTTCGTGAGGGAGACCGTCGTGCCGGCGTTCACCTGGTCGTAGGTGGTGCGCGGGAGGGTGACCCCGGCGGCCTTCCAGGCGGCCTGGGTGAGGCCGGAGCAGTCGTAGGAGCCGGGTCCCGTGGCGCCCCAGACGTACGGCTTGCCGATCTGCGCGCGGGCGAAGGCGAGCACCTTCTCGGCCTTGGCGGCGTAGGAGGAGTCGCTGGAGCTTCCCGGGTCCGAGGCGGAGCCGGACGAGGAGCCGCTCTCCTTGGCCGCGGCCTCCTCCTTGGCCTTCTGCTCGGCCGCCGCCTGCTGCTTCGCGAGCTCGGCGGCCTTGCGGGCGGCCTCCTGCTCCTTCTTCTTCTGGATCGCCGCGAGCCGCGCCTTCTCCTCGGCCGTCAGCTTCGACAGCAGCTCACGGGCGTCGGAGAGCTTCTTCTGGACGGTGGACTTGGCCGTCTGCAGGTCGCTCTGCGTCTCGGTGAGCGTCCGGAGGTTCCTGGAGGCCTCCTGGCGCTTCTTCATCGTCGCGGACTGCTCGGTGAAGTAGTCGTCGACCGCGCTCTTCTGACGGGAGGTCATCCGGCCCATCAGCTGCGTCTGGTCGAAGTAGTCCTGGGGTGAGTCCGCGAGCAGGAAGGTCGCCGTGTCGGGCGCTGCGGCACCGGTGCGGTACTGGGCCGCGGCGAAGGTGCCGAGCTGCTCCCGCTCCTCGTTGAGCTTCTGGGTGCGCTTCGCGACGTCGTCGAGGAGGGTGTCCACCTGCTTGCGCTGCTTGGTGGTCTTCTCCTTGGCCGCGTTGTACTTCTCGGTGGCCGACTCCGCCTGGCGGTAGAGGTCGTCGACCTTCTTCTCGACTTCCTCGAGACTCGGCTTGCCGTCGGCCGCGGGGGCGGCGTTGGCCGACTGCGACAGCAGGGCCACCGAGGTGAGGGCGGCCGTGGCGAGTGCGGGAGTGCGTATGCCTGCCACCCGCGTACCCGTGGGGCGCGACTTGCGGTGCGACGCCAAAGGAGGCGACTCCTTCCGTGTTCCGCCTACCGGGTTAGCTGTCGGGTTCGGGCGGGTGGTTCGGAAGGGTTGCCCTACGGTCCGTGTCCCCCTCGGGGAGGCGGACCGATTCACCCCAGGTCGGTGTGGGTCCCCGGCTCCGGATGCGCGCGGGCGCCCCGGACTCGGCGGAGGCCGCGCGGCCCGGCGGGGTTCGCCGGTGGGGGTCGTACGGCCTGCCCGGCACGGTAGCCAACTCGTGTGGCCCCTGTGAAGGTTGATGTTCGATATGCCCGATACATTTTCGTGACCTTTGGTCAGGGGGTCGCAGTCGATCACCTGGCGTGGCGGAGTCGTCACGGATGGCGATTCGGTGGATGTTCCCGGGGCGGCGGCGGGCTGTCAGTGGAGCGCCCTAGACTCGGAAGGCGATGAGCAGCCTCTTTGACGACAGCTTCCTGGCGGACCTCAAGGCACCCCGTGGCCATGACGAGGAGCCCCCGCCGCCGCCCGAGGACGATCACGTACCGGAGTCGGTCCCGGACGATCTGTTCGGTGGGAAGTTCGACGTGCCTCCGGACCGGGACACGCACTACCGCGACGGCGCCCCCCGCCCGGCGATCGACCCGGCCGCGCTCCTGGACGGGCTGAACGACAACCAGCGCGCGGCCGTCGTCCACTCCGGCACCCCCCTGCTCATCGTGGCCGGCGCCGGCTCCGGCAAGACCCGCGTCCTCACGCACCGCATCGCGCACCTCCTCGCCGAGCGGAGCGTCCACCCGGGCCAGATCCTCGCGATCACCTTCACCAACAAGGCCGCGGGCGAGATGAAGGAGCGCGTCGAGCAGCTCGTCGGCCCGCGCGCCAACGCGATGTGGGTGATGACCTTCCACAGCGCGTGCGTGCGCATCCTGCGCCGGGAGAGCAAGAAGCTCGGCTTCACGTCCTCCTTCTCGATCTACGACGCCGCCGACTCCAAGCGCCTGATGGCGCTGGTCTGCCGCGACCTGGACCTCGACCCCAAGCGCTACCCGCCGAAGTCCTTCAGCGCCAAGATCAGCAACCTGAAGAACGAGCTGATCGACGAGGAGGACTTCGCCGCGCAGGCCACGGACGGCTTCGAGAAGACGCTCGCCCAGGCCTACGCCATGTACCAGTCGCGGCTGCGCGAGGCGAACGCCCTCGACTTCGACGACCTGATCATGACGACGGTCAATTTGCTGCGCGCCTTCCCGGACGTCGCCGAGCACTACCGTCGCCGCTTCCGGCACGTCCTGGTCGACGAGTACCAGGACACCAACCACGCCCAGTACGCCCTCGTACGGGAACTGGTCGGCACGGCGCAGCACGACGAGGACGTACCACCCAGCGAGCACGACCTCCCGCCCGCCGAGCTGTGCGTCGTCGGTGACGCGGACCAGTCGATCTACGCCTTCCGCGGCGCGACGATCCGCAACATCCTCCAGTTCGAGGAGGACTACCCGAACGCGACGACGATCCTGCTGGAGCAGAACTACCGCTCCACGCAGACCATCCTCACCGCGGCCAACGCCGTCATCGAGCGCAACGAGTCCCGCCGCCCCAAGAACCTGTGGACCAACGCGGGCGCGGGCGCGCGCATCACCGGCTATGTCGCCGACACCGAGCACGACGAGGCCCAGTTCGTCGCCGATGAGATAGACCGCCTCACGGACGCGGGCGACGCGAAGGCCGGCGACGTCGCCGTCTTCTACCGCACCAACGCACAGTCCCGTGTCTTCGAAGAGGTCTTCATCCGCGTCGGCCTGCCCTACAAGGTCGTCGGCGGCGTCCGCTTCTACGAGCGCAAGGAGGTCCGGGACGTCCTGGCCTACCTGCGCGTGCTGGCCAACCCCGAGGACTCGGTCCCGCTGCGCCGGATCCTGAACGTCCCCAAGCGCGGCATCGGCGAGCGCGCGGAGGCGATGATCGACGCCCTCGCCCAGCGGGAGAAGATCAGCTTCCCGCAGGCGCTGCGCCGCGTCGACGAGGCGTACGGCATGGCCGCGCGCTCCGCCAACGCGGTCAAGAAGTTCAACACGCTGATGGAGGACCTCCGTACGATCGTCGAGTCCGGCGCAGGACCGGCGACGGTCCTGGAGGCGATCCTCGAACGGACCGGCTATCTGGCCGAGTTGCAGGCCTCCACCGACCCGCAGGACGAGACCCGCATCGAGAACCTCCAGGAACTCGCCGCCGTCGCCCTGGAGTTCGAGCAGGAGTCCGGCGAGGACGAGGAGTCCGCGGGGCTTGCCGACTTCCTGGAGCGGGTCGCGCTGGTCGCCGACTCCGACCAGATCCCGGACGAGGAGGAGGACGGCTCCGGCGTCATCACCCTGATGACCCTGCACACCGCCAAGGGCCTGGAGTTCCCGGTCGTCTTCCTGACCGGCATGGAGGACGGCGTCTTCCCGCACATGCGCGCCCTCGGCCAGACCAAGGAGCTGGAGGAGGAGCGCCGCCTCGCCTACGTCGGCATCACGCGCGCGCGTGAACGGCTCTATCTGACGCGGTCGTCGCTGCGCAGCGCCTGGGGCCAGCCCTCGTACAACCCGCCCTCCCGCTTCCTGGAGGAGATCCCGGCCCAGCACGTCGACTGGAAGCGCAAGGGTGCCACGGCGCCGGTCGCCTCCGGTCCGGCGTCGGGTGTGGCCGCCTCCCTGTCGTCCTCGCGCTCGCGCTCGTCGGCATCGGGCGCGTCCGGGTTCGCCACCAGCCGCGCCTCCGACAAGCCGGTGGTCTCGCTGGCCGTCGGCGACCGGGTCACCCACGACCAGTTCGGGCTCGGCACGGTCGTCGCGGTGAAGGGCACGGGCGGCAACGCGGAGGCGACGATCGACTTCGGCGACGCCAAGCCGAAGCGGCTGCTGCTGCGGTATGCGCCGGTGGAGAAGCTGTAGGTCTTTACGCGCGAGCCCCCGCTCAACGGCGGGGGCTCACGGAGAAGTTGAGACGGTCTACGTCGGGTCGAGCCCGTGGCTGCGCAGCCACGGCAGCGGGTCGATCGCCGAACCGCCGCCCGGCCTGACCTCGAAGTGCAGGTGCGGGCCGGTGGAGTTGCCGGAGTTCCCGGAGTACGCGATCGGAGTGCCGGCCTTCACCTCGGTGCCGGAGGCGACGCGGTAGCTGGAGAGGTGGCAGTACCACGTCTCCGTACCGTCCTTGGCGGTCACGATCATCATGTTCCCGTACGCGCTGTTCCACTGCGTACGGGCGACGCCGTCGGTCGCGGCCATCACCGTCGTGCCGTACGACACCGGGAAGTCGATGCCGGTGTGCACGGACATCCAGTTGATGCCCGCCTGGCCGAAGTAGGCGCTGAGCCCCTTCTGGGTGACCGGAAGCGCGAACTTGGGGCGCAGCCGCTCCTTGCGGGCCGCCTCCTCCGCCGCCTTCTTCTTCTCGGCCGCCTGCTGGGCCTTGAGGTCGATGCGCTCCTGCGTACGGCTGGCCCGGTCGGCGAAGTCGTCGGCGCCCGCGGACAGGCTCTGCAGCTGGGAGTCCAGCTTGTTGTTGGCCGCGGACGGCTTCACCGCGTGCGCGTCGGACGCGGTGGTGGAGGTGTCCTTGTCGTCGCTGAAGGTGCCCACGGAAGCGGCGGCGATACCGGCCACGCCCATCACGCAGGCCGAGGGCACCGCGATGGTCAGCAGCGCGGACCGCCGGGCGGGCGCACGACGGCGGGAACGGGAGGCGGTGCGGGTGGCGGCGCGCGACGCCGCGGGCGCGACCTCTTCCTGGTCGTCCAACAGCGGGGCCAAGGCGGGGAGTTCACCCGTGGCGGCCAACTCGCCCTCGTCCGGGGCGCGTTGCTCGTACGGGGCCTCGGTGTGGTCCGCGTACGGGTCGTCGCTGTGTTCCGCGTACGGCTCCGGCTCGATCTGCTCGAAGACGGCGGTCCCGTGCTGATCGAACGGTTCGCCACCCTGGAGCTCGGCGCCCTGGAACTCGCCACCCTGGAGCTGGACGCCCTGGTGTTCAGCGCCCTGGAACTGGCCGTTGTGCTGCTCGCCGTCGGAGTTCCACTGCGTGGCGTCGTAGGCCCCGGTGTCGAAGGCCTGCGTGCCCCACTCCCACTGCTGGGTGGGGTCGGCGGGCGCGCCCTGCTGATCGGGCTGCAGCCAGGCGCTCGCGTCCCACTGACCGGAGTGGTCGTGGCCGGTGGCCTGCTGCGGGATGAGGGGGAGCGGCTGGTGCTCGGCGGACCAGGTGGTCGTCCCGTATGCGCCGGTGTCGTACCCGCCGTTGTCGTACCCGCCGTTGTCGTAGAGCCCGGTGTCGTAGCCGGGGTGCTGCTGGGCCGCGTAGGCGTCGTGGCCCGCGGTCTGGTGCAGGCCCGTGCCCCACTGGCTCGCGTCGTACGAGGCGGTGCCCTCGCCCGGGAGGCTGCCGAAGAGGGGGTCGGCGTCGAACGTCGCGGTGGGGTGTGCGCCGGTCGCAAAACCGCTCGCGTCGTAGGTGCCGTACGTGGTGAACTCGCCGTACTGGGCTTCCTGAGTGCCGTACGACGCGAAGTGCGCCGAGGCGTCATGGGAAGCCGGAGCCGGGGTGGTCATGGTCCCCGACGGGTGACGGTCGTTCACCAACTTCTCTTTCGCCTCGACAACAGGGGCTGCCAGAGCAGTGCGGCGACTGTACCCGGCGGTACGCGGGCGCGACAATCTTCAACTGGTTTCGGGCGCGCAGGAAACGGGCATTCGGCCGTGTTTCGGGGGACTGCAGGCGCGAGCTTGGCCTGGTGTTCGAGACGTGTTCGATCGCGAGTGGTCTGTGCGGCGGCTGTCCCGTCTCTGTCCTGCCACTGTCACGCCACTGTCAGGCCGCCGGCGCGGGCGGCGGCTTCGGCTCCTGTTCCCTCGGCGTCGAGAGCCTGACGTATCCCGGTCGCGACGGCCGGGTGCACGGGCAGGGCCAGATGTCCGATCCCGCTCACCCGTACGTTCTGCACCATCAGGTCCGGGTGGTCGATACAGGCGGTCTCCAGCGGGTCCATCAGATGGTCTAGGTCGCTCCAGAAGCTGACGAAGTGCGTACGGCAGCCCGGCGCGGGCCGGGTCAGCTCGTCGAGCAGCGCCGAGCCCGGACGCATCTGGCGCACGATCGGGTGGGCGTTCGCCAGTGGTGCCACCCGGGTGCCGGAGTGCGGGGTGCCGAGGGTGACCAGGGTGCCGACCCGGACGTCACCGCCGAGCCGCTGTACGTAGTACCGCGCGATCAGCCCGCCGAGGCTGTGCCCGACGATGTCGACCCGCTCGCTGCCCGTGCGCTCGCAGATCTCCTCTATGTGCCGGCCGAGCAGCTCGGCCGCTGTCCGGATGTCGCAGGTCAGCGGTGAGTAGTTGAGCGACTCCACCTGTTGCCTGCCGTGCTGGGCGAGGCTGCGGCGCAGCAGCACGAAGACCGAGCGGTTGTCTATGAAGCCGTGCAGGAGCACGACCGGGGGCTTCGTCTCCGTCGGCAGCTGCGCGGCGCCGTCCGGTGCCGGGAGCGGGGCTGACGGGCTTCGGCGTTCCTGGAACACGCCGGTGGGATAGAGCAGGAGGTGGCCCGCGAGAATCGCCAGCTCGAGCGCGGTCGCTCTGAGCAGGGTCACGGAGAGTCCCGCCAGCCTGCCGGGGAGCAGCCGCTGACAGAGCGGAAGAAAGGGCGGAAAAAAGGGCAGAGCTGCCCGGGTGACCTTCATGGCCGACCTCCTGTCGGCACGCAGGAGGACGCCTCTGTCCCCCGTGTGCCCTCGTGGAAGCCGCGAGACAGGCGGTCGACGGTGCCTTCGTGCCGTCGCCGTCGCCGACGCGCCTCACCGCCACGGCACGCGGTCTGCGGTGCCGTGGTGCGGCGACCTCGTTGCGGCTCCTGGTGCGCCTGTTCCCGCCGGAACGGTGCGCGGTGAACGTGTCTCATCGTGTGATTTCCCCCTCGGTCCACACCGCGAAACTGCCGGTTGCGCGATGGTGGGGATAACGTTCGTTCACTTCCCTCGCCGGTGCGGATACGGCTGTACTGGTCGGTGGGGATGGATGCAGTCGCTTCATGGAGGCAGTGATGGGTGTGGCAGCCGGTCCGATCCGCGTGGTGGTGGCCAAGCCGGGGCTCGACGGCCACGACCGTGGCGCCAAGGTGATCGCGCGGGCGCTGCGCGACGCCGGAATGGAGGTCATCTACACCGGCCTCCACCAGACCCCCGAGCAGATCGTCGACACCGCGATCCAGGAGGACGCCGACGCGATCGGGCTGTCCATCCTCTCCGGCGCCCACAACACCCTCTTCGCCGCCGTGATCGACCTGCTCAAGGAGCGCGAGGCGGAGGACATCCTGGTCTTCGGCGGCGGGATCATCCCCGAGGCGGACATCCCGCCGCTGAAGGAGAAGGGCGTCGCGGAGATCTTCACGCCGGGCGCGACGACCCAGTCGATCGTGGACTGGGTACGGGCCCACGCCGGGCAGCCGGCGGAGGCGTAGGGCGTTCGCATGCGCTCGGCGGCGCGCGGGGGCGTCCGGCGGTGCGTGCGGGACGCTGGACGGTGGCTGGGGAGCGCGTAGGACGCTGGACGGTGACCGGGGAGCGCGTGGCGACGCGTGCCGGGCGTCGCGCGACGATCGGGGCGCGCCGGGCCGTGCGTGCGGTGCGGGTCGGGTGAACGGGCGCTGGGTGGCACGGGTTACTCCGGCTCCAGTTCCTCCGCCATCGTCCTGCGCAGCCGCAGGGTCGTGACCAGGCGCTGGAACGCCTCCGCCCAGTAGCCCCCGGCGCCGGGCGACGCGTCCTCCGATTCGTCGGGTATCGCCAGCAGGCCGTTGAGGCGGCCGGCCTCCGCGGGGTCGAGGCAGCGCTCGGCCAGGCCCATCACTCCGCTGAAGCTCCACGGGTAGCTTCCCGCGTCCCGGGCGATGTCGAGGGCATCGATCACAGCCCTGCCGAGCGGCTCGGACCACGGCACCGCGCACACCCCGAGCAGCTGGAACGCCTCGGACAGGCCATGGGCCGCGATGAACCCGGCGACCCAGTCGGCCCGCTCGGCGGCGTCCAGGGTGGCGAGCAGCTTGGCGCGCTCGGCCAGCGACACGGCTCCCGGCCCGCCGGCCTCCGGTGCCGACGGCGTACCGAGCAGGGTACGGGACCACTCCGGATCCCGCTGCCGTACGGCGGCCCGGCACCACGCCGCGTGCAGGTCGCTCTGCCAGTCGTCCGCCACCGGCAGTGCCACGATCTCCCGGGGCGTACGCCCGCCGAGCCGCGCGGACCACGTCCCGAGCGGTGTCGCTTCCACCAACTGGCCGAGCCACCATGACCGTTCACCCCGTCCCGCCGGAGGTTTGGCCACGACACCGTCGCGCTCCATGCTCGCGTCGCACTCGGGCGGCGCCTCGACCGCGATCGTGGGGGAGTCCAGGGTGTGGTCGACGGCGATGCACGCCGTGGCCCTGACCGCCATCCGCGCGGCGAGTGCCGAACCCGGCAGGGCGGAGAGCAACTCGGCCGCCGTCGCCCGCACATTGCGGCTGCGGTCGGACAGCGCCTGCTCCAGGAAGGGTTCGTCCTGCGGGCCGAGTCCCGTGCGCAGCGAGTCGAGGAACATCAGCCTGTCCTCGGCCCGCTCCGTCGACCAGGTCGTCGCCAGCAGTTCGCGCGCGGCGGCGGGCTCGCGGGCACGCAGGGCGGACAGCAGCGCGACCCGCTCGGCGAACAGGCCCTCGTCCCACAGGACCCGGATCCGCTCGGTGTCCTCGGGGTGCGGCAGGGCGGTGCCTCCGCCCGGCGTCGCGCGCAGGGCGAACCGCCAGTCCGGGTTCAGCCGCGCGAGCCACATGGCGCGCGGTCCGGCGAACTTCAGTGCCGCCGGCCGCAGGTCCGTGCGCCCCCGGGCCGCGTCCAGGAGCGCGGGCACGGCCTGAGGGGGTGCGGCGAAACCGCGGGCGTTCGCCGACGCGAGCCACTGGGGCAGCAGCTCCATGAGGTCCGGTGCCGTGCCTCTGCGGCCACCGCTGGTGCCGGGGCGGTCGGCCAGCAGCAGCGCGAGCCTGCGGGCCGCCGCGGCGGGCAGCGCCGGGCGGTGGTCCTCGGCGACCGGCTCCGGCCGGGCCGCCGCCTTGGCGGGTCGCAGCCCGGCCCGCCGCCGTACGGTCTCCACGGCCGCCGCGTCCAGCAGCGCCAACGGAGCCTCACGCCCCGGCGCGCCGCCGGGCGGGGTGCGCCGCTCGGTGCCCAGCAGCGCCGTCGTGACGAGCTCTTCCCAGACGCCCGGTGCGGGGGCATCCACGGGCGCGGACGTCCTGTTCATGGGGTTCCTTTCCATGGGGTGCCGAGGAAGAGGGAGCAGAGGAAGGAGAGGACGGAGGAGCAGAGGAAGAAGAGAGCGAAGGTGCAGAGGAAGGACGGGAGGGAGGACGGGAGGGAGGACGGGAGGGAGGGGAGAGCGGGGCCCGCGGGGCGGGTCCGCACAGCTGCACCGGTCAGCACAGCTGCACCGCCTCTCCGGTCGCCTCGGGCCAGGCCGCCAGCGGGGTGAAGCCGCGGTGGCCGCATTCGCCGAAGACCTTGACCGGGGCGCCGCCCGACAGGGCGACGAGACGCCACAGGCCGGGCCGGGACCGGGCGGACGGCGTCAGGGGCAGCGCGCTGTCCTCGTCGGCGTCCGCCAGCTGCCAGGAGTCGCCGTCCGGGGTCGGTATGACCCGGTCCAGGGTCACCGGGACGGAGTCCAGCCAGGGATCGTCGCGCAGCGCCTCGCCGTAACGAGCGGCTGCTTCGGCCGTCGTCACTCCCGGCGGCCGCGCCGTGGCCGGTGCCGGCGGGGCGAACTGCTCGCCCAGGGCCGCACGTTGCTGCCCGGCACCGGGATAGGCGGACACCTCGGCGTCCAGGGTCAGTCCGACCGGCAGCGCCAGCTCCGGTGCCCGGCCCGCGGCGCCGTAGGAGAGCAGCAGCGCGGTGCGGTCCGAGTCGGTGCCGTACAGCCAGATGCGGCGGGTGGTCAGGCGGGCGTCCGCCGTGTCGTACTGGGCGAGGACCAGCCAGCGGTCCCGCAGCGGCGGACCGTCCGCCGTGCCGGGCAGGCCGATGCGGGTACGGACCGCCGCCGCCAGGTCGTCCGGCAGCTGTTCGCGGTGCAGCCAGCCCTGGTCGAGGAGGTGGAGCAGCGCGCTCTCCTCCAGCAGCCGCACGGGCCAGCCGGGTCCCGACGACGGTATCGCCCCCAACTCCCGCACTCGCGCGGCCAGTCCGGGCGCCTGCGCGTCGACCATGCGGGCCGCGGTCTCCTCCCACAGCCCGTACCCCGCCTGCTCCGCGCCGGCCAGACCGCCGCGCAGCAGGTCGGCCAGACGCTGCTCCAGCTCACTCGCCCCCGCGGTGACCCGCGCGGCCCGGCGCTCCGCCCGGCGCCGCGCGGCCTCGGGATCACCGGATCCGGACGGGGAATCGGCCGAAGGCGTCGACCGCTTCTGCTCGGCGCGCTGCCTTCTCCCCGCCATCCACTGCTCCGCCCAGTCCGGCGCCTCGCCCGGGGGCACCGCACCGTCCTCCCCGGCCCAGAGCAGCAGCAGTCCGAGAGCGTGCTTGCACGGGAACTTGCGGCTCGGACAACTGCACTTGTACGCGGGACCCGCCGCGTCCGCGAGGTCGACCACCGTCTGATACGGCTTGCTGCCGCTGCCCTTGCACAGTCCCCATACCGCCCCCTCGTCGGAACTCCCCGCCTCGGACCACGGCCCGGCCGCTCCGAGTTTGCTTCCTGCTTTGCGTGACGCGGCGTCAGGCGCCAGCGCCAGCACCTGGTCCGCGCTCCAGCGCACCCCCTGCTGAGTCATGCCATCGAAGGTAGATCCCCCCACTGACAATGGGCCTGGCGAGCGCGTTTTCGCAGGTCACAACGGATTGTCAGTGGCGTGGTGCACGGTTGGTCACAGATCCGAACCGGCCGAGCTGGAGGGGGCCTCAGCCATGTCTGTGTCCGTGGAACCGACGACCGTCGAAGCAACCGGAGTTCTCGCGAAGGAGCCGGCCGAGGCGTTGCGACCGCACGCCGAAGACGCCTTCGCGGGCGAACTCGCCGCGCTGGCGGCGCAGGACGACCGCCCGCGCCCGGCCCGCTGGAAGCTGTCGCCGTGGGCGGTGGCGACGTATCTGCTCGGCGGCACACTGCCGGACGGCACGGTGATCACGCCGAAGTACGTGGGTCCGCGCCGCATCGTCGAGGTCGCCGTCACCACGCTCGCCACCGACCGCGCCCTGCTCCTGCTCGGCGTGCCCGGCACCGCGAAGACCTGGGTGTCCGAGCATCTGACCACGGCCGTCAGCGGCGACTCGACCCTGCTCGTGCAGGGCACGGCCGGGACCCCGGAGGAGGCGATCCGCTACGGCTGGAACTACGCGCAGCTGCTGGCCAACGGCCCGAGCCGGGACGCGCTGGTGCCCAGCCCGGTCATGCGGGCCATGGCGCAGGGGATGACGGCGCGGGTCGAGGAGCTGACCCGTATCCCCGCCGACGTGCAGGACACCCTGATCACGATCCTGTCCGAGAAGACCCTGCCGATACCGGAGTTGGGGCAGGAGGTGCAGGCGGTCCGCGGCTTCAACCTGATCGCCACGGCCAACGACCGCGACCGCGGGGTGAACGACCTCTCCAGCGCCCTGCGTCGCCGCTTCAACACGGTGGTGCTGCCGCTGCCGGAGAGCGTCGAGGCCGAGGTCGACATCGTCTCGCGCCGCGTCGACCAGATCGGGCGCTCCCTCGACCTGCCGGCCGCGCCCGACGGCATCGACGAGATCCGCCGCGTCGTCACCGTCTTCCGCGAGCTGCGCGACGGGGTCACCTCCGACGGCCGGACGAAGCTCAAGTCGCCGAGCGGCACGCTGTCGACGGCCGAGGCCATCTCCGTCGTCACCAGCGGGCTCGCCCTGGCCGCGCACTTCGGCGACGGTGTGCTGCGCTCCGGCGACGTCGCCGCGGGCATCCTCGGCGCCGTCGTCCGAGACCCGGCGGCCGACCGCGTCATCTGGCAGGAGTACCTGGAGGCGGTCGTCCGCGAACGCGACGGCTGGAAGGACTTCTACCGGGCCTGCCGGGAGGTGAGCGCGTGAGCGACCTGGGGTGGGGGCGCTCGGGCGACGGCAAGGAGCCGGGCGGGAGCAAGGGGTCCGGCGGGAGCAAGGGGTCCGGCGGGAGCAAGGGTTCCGGCGGCTCGAAGGGATCGGGCGGATTCCAGGGGCGGGGCGGGTTCCAGGGGCCGGGCGGCTCGGTGTGCGCGGCGTACGAGGACGGTGGGCACGTCGGGTACGGCAGCGGGGGCGTCGGGGCGGCGTGCGGTGGCGGCCAGGTGTGGCGATGAGGCGTCCGGCGGTGGCCGGGTGTGGCGATGAGAGGGGAACGGTGTGACGGGGCTTGAGAGGGGGAGGGCGTGACGGGACTTGAGAAGGGCGGTCGCGCGACGGTCGGCGGTGGGCCGCTGTTGCTGGGCGTACGGCATCACGGGCCCGGCTCGGCGCGCGCGGTGCGGGCGGCCCTGGACGCGGCCCGGCCCCGGGTCGTGCTGATCGAAGGGCCGCCCGAGGCGGACACGTTGATCCCGCTGGCCGCAGAGGAGGACATGCGGCCGCCGGTCGCCCTCCTCGCCCACGCCGTGGACGAGCCGGGCCGCTCGGCCTTCTGGCCGCTCGCCGAGTTCTCCCCGGAGTGGGTCGCGATCCGATGGGCCGTGGAGCACGAAGTCCCGGCACGCTTCATCGACTTGCCCGCCACACACACGCTGGCGTGGGGGAAGGACGAGGGGGCGGGAGAGAGGCCGGGCGAGGGGGTGGGCGACGGGGACGGGGCTGGTTCTGATGCGGGTTCCGGCGCTGGGTCCGGTGCTGGTCCGGGTTCCGAGGCCGGGTCCGGTGCTGGTCCGGGTTCTGACGCCGGGTCCGGTGCTGGTCCGGGTTCTGACGCCGGGTCCGGTTCTGGCCCAGATTCCGACGCCGGGTCCGAATCTGGTCCGGGTTCTGACGCCGGGTCCGGTGCCGGCCCGGATCCCGAGGCCGGGTCCACTGCTGCGCCCGCTGCGGACGCCGACGTGCGCATCGATCCGCTCGCCGTGCTTGCCGAGGCCGCCGGTTATGACGATCCCGAGCGATGGTGGGAGGACGTCGTCGAACACCGGGGGAGCGCCGAGGGGGACGCCTTCGCGCCGTTCGTCGTGCTGGAAGAGGCCATGGGGGCGTTGCGGGAGGCGTACGGCAGCGGGGGACATGACCGCGCTCTCGTGCGGGAGGCGTACATGCGGCTCCAAGTGCGGGCGGCACGGATGGAGTTCGAGGACGAGGTCGCCGTCGTCTGCGGGGCCTGGCATGTGCCCGCGCTGCGGCAGAAGACGGCCGTCTCCGCCGACAGGGCCCTGTTGAAGGGGCTGCCGAAGGTCAAGACGGACATGACCTGGGTGCCCTGGACGCACCGGCGGCTGTCGCGGGTCAGCGGGTACGGGGCGGGGATCGACTCACCCGGTTGGTACGGGCATCTGTTCGCCGCGCCCGACCGGCCGATCGAGCGCTGGATGACCAAGGTGGCCGGACTGCTGCGCGAGGAGGACCGGATCGTCTCCTCGGCGCATGTCATCGAGGCGGTGCGGCTGGCCGAGACGCTCGCCGCGATGCGCGGCCGCCCGCTGCCCGGGCTCGGCGAGACGACCGACGCCGTGCGCGCGGTGATGTGCGAGGGCTCGGACGTGCCACTCGCGCTGGTGCACGACCGGCTGGTCGTCGGCGATGTGCTGGGGGAGGTGCCGCAGTCCGCCCCCGCCGTGCCGCTGCAGCGGGACCTGGACCGGATCCAGCGCCGGCTGCGTCTCAAACCGGAGGCGCTGGAGCGGGAGTTGGAGCTCGACCTGCGCAAGGAGACCGACGCCGGGCGCAGCCGGCTGCTGCACCGGCTGCGGTTGCTGGGCATCGGATGGGGCGAGCCGGCGGTGTCGCGGGGCAGCACCGGCACCTTCCGGGAGACCTGGCGGCTGCGCTGGGAGCCCGAGCTGTCCGTGCGGGTGGCGGAGGCCGGGGTGTGGGGCACGACGGTGTTCGCCGCAGCCACGGCCAAGGCGGAGGCGGACGCCCTCGGCGCGCAGGCACTGGCCGATGTCACCGGGCTCGCCGAGCGCTGTCTGCTGGCCGAACTGCCGGACGCGCTGCCGGTGGTGATGCGGATCCTCGCCGACCGCGCGGCACTGGACACGGACGTCGGCCATCTCGCACAGGCCCTGCCCGCCCTGGTCCGCTCGCTGCGGTACGGCGATGTCCGGGGCACCGACACCGGCGCGTTGGCCGGGGTCGCGGCGGGCCTCGCCGAGCGGATATTCGTCGGCCTGCCGCCGGCCTGCGCGGCCCTGGACGCGGACGCGGCCGAGGAGATGCGGCGTCATGTGGACGCGGTCCACGGGGCGGTGGGGCTGCTCGCCGACGTGCCCGCGCCCCGGCACGGCGATCTGCGCGGCCGCTGGCACTCGGTCCTGCGTGTGCTGTCCGTCCGGGACACGGTGCCCGGGGTGATCCGGGGCCGGACAGTACGACTGCTGCTGGATGACGGGGAGTTGGGGCAGGACGAGGCGGCGCGGCTCATGGGGCTCGTGCTCTCGCCGGGCACGCCGCTCGCCGACGCGGCCGCGTGGATCGAGGGCTTCGTCGGCGGAGGATCCGGCGGCGGAATGCTCCTCGTGCACGACGAGCGGCTGCTCGGGCTGGTCGACGCATGGCTGACGGGAGTGCCGGCGGACGCGTTCACGGACGTACTGTCCCTGCTGCGGCGGACGTTCTCGGCGTACGAGCCGGGCGTACGCAGGACGCTCGGCGAGCTGGTGCGGCGCGGACCGGGGGAGCGTCGCGGCGTGACGGCCGCCGGATCCGGCATACCCGGCTTCGCGGACGGTCTGGACTCCGCGCGGGCGGCCGCGGTGCTGCCGGTGGTCCGGCTGCTGCTGGGGCTCGGGGAAGTGACACAGGGCGCTGAAGGCAACGGCGTCGACAACAACCTTGCAGGGGTGGCGGGATGACGACGATCCGACGGACACAGACGCGGGAAGGCGCCGGTGTGAGGGGCCTCAACGGTGACGGCAAGGGGCGCGGAGGAGACCGGACGAAGGACCGTCCCGTGGCCGTCGCCGCGGTGATGCCCCTCTGGGACCGGCCCCGTCCAGTGGTGTGCCGATGACCACCGACGCGACGGGCACGGAGCCGATGACCACCGACGCGACAGGCACGGAGCCGATGCCCACCGCGACGACGGACCCGGCGCAGGAGCGGCTGAGGCGCTGGCGGCTGGTGCTCGGGGGCGACGCGGCCGACGGCACGGGATGCACGTTGTCGGGCCAGGACTCCGCCATGGACGGGACGTTGGCCGCGCTGTACGGGAAGGGGGACAAGCCGGGGCAGTCGGGGCGGGACCGTTCGGCGGGGCTCGGGGCGTCGGCGCCGTCCGTGGCGCGCTGGCTCGGGGACATCCGGACGTACTTCCCCTCCTCGGTCGTCCAGGTCATGCAGCGCGACGCCATCGACCGGCTCGGTCTGTCCACGCTGCTGCTGGAGCCGGAGATGCTGGAGGCGGTGGAGGCGGACGTGCACCTCGTCGGCACGCTGCTCTCCCTCAACAAGGCGATGCCGGAGACGACGAAGGAGACGGCACGGGCCGTCGTGCGCAAGGTCGTCGAGGACCTCGAGAAGCGGCTCGCCACCCGGACCCGGGCCACCCTCTCCGGCGCGCTCGACCGCAGCGCCCGGATCAGCCGGCCGCGCCACCACGACATCGACTGGAACCGCACCATCGCGGCCAACCTCAAGCACTACCTGCCCGAGTACCGAACGATCGTGCCGGAGCGGCTCATCGGGTACGGGCGGGCGTCACAGTCCACGAAGAAGGAGGTCATCCTCTGTATCGACCAGTCGGGATCCATGGCGGCATCCGTTGTGTACGCATCGGTGTTCGGGGCGGTGCTCGCCTCGATGCGGACGATCTCCACGCGACTCGTCGTCTTCGACACGGCGGTCGTCGACCTCACCGACCAGCTCGACGACCCGGTGAACGTCCTGTTCGGGACCCAGCTCGGCGGCGGCACGGACATCAACCGTGCGCTCGCCTATTGCCAGTCGCAGATCACCCGGCCCGCGGAGACGGTGGTGGTCCTGATCAGCGACCTCTACGAGGGCGGGATACGCAACGAGATGCTCAAGCGGGTCGCCGCGATGAAGGCGTCGGGGGTGCAGTTCGTGACGCTGCTCGCGCTCTCGGACGAAGGGGCACCCGCCTACGACCGGGAGCACGCATCCGCGCTCGCCGCGCTCGGGGCACCGGCGTTCGCCTGCACGCCCGACCTCTTCCCGGAGGTGATGGCGGCGGCGATCGAGAAGCGGCCGCTGCCCATACCGAACGCGGCGTGACCGCGGAACGGTTCGTGGAACCGCGTAGGGCCGTTCGGTGACGATTTGTCGATCCATCGTCGTCCGACTTGGCCCAGCAAAACGGACATGACTACCCATCGGTAACAGGGGGCTTGCGCAACCTCGGGAGGGCCGTGCAAGGATCGACGTCCTGTCAGCCGTACGCCGTGCTCCGCTCGTCAGTGCCGCGTCGCACCGCCTCGTAGCCGTCACGGCTTGTTGTGTGTACTCCGTTCCGCCGCACAGGAGGATCCACCCCCTTGACCTGGCCAGCAGCCCTGCCCGGTGTCGCTGTGCGCATCCTGCGCACGGCGGCCGGGCGGCGTGCGCTGCAAGTGGGCCTGCTGGTGGGCGGATTGTTCGCGCTCGGATTCCTCTGCGGGGAGCAGGCGCACGCGGCGGAGCGGACACAGCCGGCCTCCTCCGAGGTCGCGCCGCCGGGGCCGGTGGAGGGTGTGCGGTCCTTGACGGGCCATGTGATCGACACGGTCGGCGCGCTGACGCACATACCGACGGCACCCGCGGTGCAGCCGGGAGCGCCCGCCACCGGTGCGAAGCCCGGGCACGCGCCGGACACTTCGTACGAGTCGCAGCACACGTCGCGGCCCACGTCGCATCACAGGCCGCACCACGAACTGCGCCCCGAGCCGCACGCTCCCGCCACGTCCGACCCCCACCTCGACCCTGTCCCAGACCCCGACCCTGCCCCAGACCCCGACACCGTCGCAGACCCAGTCCCGGGTCCCGCTTCCGTTCCCGCGTCCGGGGCGAAGCCCCGTCCCGCGCCCTCCCGTCACCCGCTCACCGACTCGCTCGCGGGACTCGGTGCGGGCGATCGGGTTGCCGACCCGACGGCCGGTCGGCTCGTCCGGACCCTGAGCGACCGGGTCCTGCAGCCGGTCGGCGGTCTGGTGGAGACGGTGACCGCCGGGCTGGGCAGGGCGACGGCGCAGATGCCGCCGTTGTCGGCACTGCCCACTCTGCCGAATCTGCCGGTCCTGCCCGGCTCTCCGACGGTGCCGCTCCTGCCCGGTCTTCCCGAGGTGCCGGGCCACACGCTGCCCGCCCCCGTCACGCAGACCCCGCAGCCGGCTCCCGCCGGGCCCGCGGCGGAAGCGGCCGTGGACGACAGACGTTCCGGCAGCGGGCCGGGCGGCGCGGCGTTCGGGCCACGAACCGCCTCCCATGTCACCAAGGTCGAGGCCGACGCCACCCCGGTGCAGCCCCGGGGGCAGCGGGCCGCCGGTGCCGGGCACGCCCCGGCGCACCAGGCGCCCGACAGTGACCCGACCGGCGAGCTGTTGAGCCACGCCGCGGTCGACAACGGCACCTCCAGGCACAGTGACGCGCACGCGGTCACCCTGAACCACCGGGCGCCCGTGCGGCTCGTGCCCGGCGCCGCCGCTCGCGTGGACGCGGCCGGCACCCGGGACAGGTACCGGGACATCCCCGTCTTCCCCGGCTAGGGCAGGCAGGCCTTCTCCTGCCGGAACCGCCGCGCGGGAACGGAACAGGTCTGCCATTCCTGTTCAGCCACCCCGTCCGGGCACACCTGAGTTTCCCGGACGCATGCCGCCGACTCCGCCGGTCCCGACGTCCAGGATCGGGTCCGGACGCGGCGCCGCAACTGCCCCAGCCTTTCGAAGATCCAGGGATCTGAAGCACGCATGAACAAGAACATCCGTCGTTCCATCGTCATAGCCGCCGGTGTGACCGGCGCATGGGCGCTCGGCTCCGCCGTCGCCAGCGCCGACGAACTGCCGGCATCGTCCCTGTCCGCGTCCGACGCGACCGGCGACACCGACAGCACTCTCGGCCCGGTCACCGAAGCCGTCACCGGCCCGGTCACCGAAGCCGTCACCGGCCCGGTCACCGACGCCGTCACCGGCACGGTCGACGGCGTCGTCACCGACGTCCAGCACACCGCCTCCACGGTCACCCACACCCTCGGCGGCGCCGAGCGGACAGGACCGGCCGGACGGACGGCGCCCGCCACCACCGCCACACAGGAGGCCACCAAGCAGGCCACCAAGCAGGCCGACAAGCAGCCCGCCGCCCGGACCGGCAAGCAGATGGCGGCCCCCCAGCCCTCCACCTCCCGGATGAGGGGCGCCGCCGCCATCCATGGCGCCAAGGCCGCCCGTGCCGCGCGGGCCGCGACATCTGCCGATGTGCACGCCACGGCCGCAGCCGCGGGCACCGCAGCCCGAACCACCGTCTTCGGCACGACCTCCTCCACCCGCGGTGAGGTCGACTACCTCTTCGGTCCGCTCGGAGCCTTCGCGCCGGAGGTGGAGGAGGCGCTCGCCGCAGCTCAGACGAAGCTCCAGGGCGTGCAGTCGGCGGCCCGCTCCACGACGCAGGGCGTCGACGGCGTCGTACGGACGAGGGCGCAGCACACCGTCGCCGGCGCGGGCCGGGCGACAGGCGTGACCGCGGTCGCGCAGACCGAGGCCGGCGCCGTCGCAGGTGCCGCGCACGACTCCGTCTCCGCGGTCCCCGGCCGTGTCACGGGCGCCGTTTCCGCAGTCCCCGGCCGAGTCACGGGCGCCGTCTCCGCAGTCCCCGGCACGGTCGGGCCGGTCGTCGACGAGACCGTCGCGGCAGCCCTCCCGCCGCTCGCCGCCAGTGCCGTGCACGGCGTGACGCCGGTGGCGGGCCAGGCGGTCGCGGGCGTCGTCCCGGTCGCCGGGCAGGCCGTCGCCGGGGTCGCACCCGTCGCCGGTCACGCGGTGGACGGTGTGCTGCCGGTCGCCTCCGGCGCGGTGCACGGCGTGACGCCCGTTGCGGGTGGTGCCGTGTCCGGCGTCGGGCAGACGGCGGGGCACGCGGTCGGCACCGCGACGCAGCTGGCGTACGGCGTGGTGGGCGATGTGCAACCGGTCGCCGCTGACGCGGTGGACGGTGTGCTGCCGGTCGCCTCCGGCGCGGTGCACGGCGTGACGCCCGTCGCGGGCGGGGCCGTGTCCGGTGTGCGGTCGGTGGCCGGCGGTGCCGTCTACGGCGCGGTGCCGGTCGTCGGCGGTGTCGTGGCGGACGTGCCGCCGTACGCCACCGACCTGGTCGGCCAGGTGCGCGACGACGTCACCGGTGCCGTGCTGCCGCCCGTCGCGCACACCGCCGTGGACGGTGTGCTGCCGGTCGCCGGGCAGGCCGTGACGGACACGGGCGCGCTGGCCCACGGCGTGGTGGGTGACGTCCAGCCGTTCGCCGCCGGGGTCGCCGAGGCCGCGGTGCCGCTCGCGTACGGCGTGACCGGGCAGGCGACCGGGCTGGCGTACGGAGTGACCGGCGAGGTGCCGCAGTTCGCGCAGGGTGTCGCCGGCGCGGTCCAGCCGGTCGTGGACACGGTCACCGAGACCGTCCACCCGGTCGTGCAGGGCGTCGGCGGCAGCGCGACGACGCTGGCGTACGGCGTCGTGGACGACGTCGTCCCCTTCGCGGGCGGGGTGACCGGCGAGGTCGGCCCGTTCGCGCAGGGGGTCGTGGGTCGCGTCGCGCCCCTCGCCGGTGATCTGCAGGGCACCGTGCACTCCACCGCGGGTCCGCTCGCCGGGCACGCCGTGACCGGCGTGGAGGGTGTCGCCGAGTCGATCACCCCGGGCCACGTGCAAGACCTCCACCAGGGCTTCCACCAGGGCCTCCCCCAGGACGTCCCCCACAACGCCCACCCGGACAGCGTCTGACGCCGACCGGCACCCCCGTTCCCCGGCGCCCCAGCTGGAACGCGCCGGACAACCGACTCCGCGTGGTCGCAGGACCCGGACGGCCGAAAGCCGTCGGACTGTCCGGCCCCAACCCCGCGGTACGGGACGGACGGTCCCCATTGGGGTGGGGATCGCCCGCCCAGAGCCCCGAAGGCGGCGCAAGCCATGCCCGCCGGGGGGCTCAGTGGGCCTCACCGGGTCAACCCCAGCCCGGTGAGGCCCTACCCATGCACGCACCCCATGCACGCACCCCATGCCCACACCTGCCCTCACTCACGGCACCCCGTGCCAGTGAGCGCGGCATCATGTGACAGGTATCACCGCTCAGGTGTGACCCGCGATTTAGAGGCCCCTCGGAAGCAGCGATAACCTGCGAGACGGACATGCCGCGCGCTCGGACACCGTGTGCGCCTCCCTTGTGACACTCGGCGGACGTCACGTTGCCCTTCGCGGCACGCCCACGCATCCAACGAACCGCGAGATCACTGATAGGGACGGAAGCGCGTGGACCTGTTCGAGTACCAGGCGAGGGACCTCTTCGCCAAGCACGATGTACCGGTGCTGGCCGGTGAAGTCATCGACACGCCTGAGGCGGCCCGCGCAGCCACCGAGCGCCTCGGTGGCAAGTCTGTCGTCAAGGCCCAGGTGAAGGTGGGCGGCCGTGGCAAGGCCGGTGGCGTGAAGCTCGCCGCCACCGCCGACGAGGCGGTCGAGCACGCGACCAACATCCTCGGCATGGACATCAAGGGCCACACGGTCCACAAGGTGATGATCGCCGAGACGGCCCCCGAGATCGTGGAGGAGTACTACGTCTCCTTCCTCCTCGACCGCGCCAACCGCACCTTCCTCTCCATTGCGTCCGTCGAGGGCGGCATGGAGATCGAGGAGGTGGCGGAGACCCGCCCCGAGGCCGTCGCCAAGACGCCGATCGACGCCAACGTCGGTGTGACCCCCGAGGTCGCCCGCCAGATCGTCGAGGCCGCCCACTTCCCGGCCGAGGTCGCCGACAAGGTCGCCGACGTCCTGGTCACCCTGTGGAAGACCTTCGTCGAGGAGGACGCCCTCCTGGTCGAGGTGAACCCGCTGGCCAAGGTCGCCTCCGGCGACGTCATCGCCCTCGACGGCAAGGTCTCCCTGGACGAGAACGCCGAGTTCCGCCAGCCGGAGCACGAGGCCCTCCAGGACAAGGACTCCGCGAACCCGCTGGAGGCCGCCGCCAAGGAGAAGAACCTCAACTACGTCAAGCTCGACGGCGAGGTCGGCATCATCGGCAATGGCGCGGGTCTCGTCATGAGCACCCTCGACGTCGTCGCGTACGCCGGCGAGAACCACGGCGGCGTGAAGCCCGCCAACTTCCTGGACATCGGCGGTGGCGCCTCCGCCCAGGTCATGGCGAACGGCCTGGAGATCATCCTGGGCGACGAGGACGTCAAGTCCGTCTTCGTCAACGTCTTCGGCGGCATCACCGCGTGCGACGAGGTCGCCAACGGCATCGTCCAGGCCCTCAAGCTCCTCGAGGACCGTGGCGAGAACGTCACCAAGCCGCTCGTCGTCCGCCTCGACGGCAACAACGCCGAACTGGGTCGCAAGATCCTCACCGACGCCAACCACCCGCTGGTGCAGCGCGTCGACACCATGGACGGCGCGGCCGACAAGGCCGCAGAGCTCGCGGCTGCTGCGAAGTAAGGGACGAGGGACTACACAGCCATGGCTATCTTCCTCAACAAGGACTCCAAGGTCATCGTCCAGGGCATGACCGGCTCGACGGGCATGAAGCACACCAAGCTCATGCTCGGTGACGGCACGAACATCGTCGGTGGCGTGAACCCGCGCAAGGCGGGCACCTCCGTCGACTTCGACGGCACCGAGATCCCGGTCTTCGGCACGGTCGCCGAGGCGATGGAGAAGACGGGCGCGAACGTATCCGTCCTCTTCGTCCCGCCGGCCTTCTCCAAGGCCGCCGTGGTCGAGGCCATCGACGCCGAGATCCCGCTCGCGGTCGTCATCACCGAGGGCATCGCGGTGCACGACTCGGCCGCGTTCTACGCGTACGCCGTGGAGAAGGGCAACAAGACCCGGATCATCGGCCCGAACTGCCCCGGCCTGATCACGCCGGGCCAGTCGAACGCCGGCATCATCCCGGGCGACATCACCAAGCCGGGCCGTATCGGCCTGGTCTCGAAGTCGGGCACGCTGACGTACCAGATGATGTACGAGCTGCGGGACATCGGCTTCTCCTCCGCCGTCGGCATCGGTGGCGACCCGGTCATCGGCACCACGCACATCGACGCGCTCGCCGCGTTCGAGGCCGACCCCGACACCGACCTGATCGTGATGATCGGTGAGATCGGCGGCGACGCCGAGGAGCGTGCCGCGGCCTTCATCAAGGAGAACGTGACCAAGCCGGTGGTCGGCTACGTCGCGGGCTTCACCGCGCCCGAGGGCAAGACCATGGGCCACGCCGGCGCCATCGTCTCCGGCTCCTCCGGTACGGCCGCCGCGAAGAAGGAGGCCCTCGAGGCCGCCGGCGTCAAGGTCGGCAAGACGCCGACCGAGACCGCCAAGCTGGCGCGCGCCATCCTGGCCGGCTGAACCGCCGCTTCCCGCAAGGGTGTTGACGGGCCCGCTCCCCGCACGGGGGCGGGCCCGTTCGCGTCACCTGAACTGCGGCACCAGCCGCTCGGGCCCGTTCACCGTGCTCCGGCGCAGCTTCGCCCGCAGCCGGGTCTCCGCCTCCGACAGCGGCCCGAGCGCCACCCGCGGCGGCACTCCCTGCACCTGCACGCCGGGCGCGACCGGGGGCTCGTAGTGCGTCGGAGCCGTGCGCAGGGTGAAGGTCGTCGTTCCGATGAGCGCGACCGTGAACGCGATGGCAGCCCGTGCCCAGAACCGTGATCTGCGCTCGCCGGCCGTGCGGACCGTCGGCGGCCTGCGCGCGCGCAGCTGCTCCGCTGAGGCCACTTCGGCCAGTCGGCGGTGCAGCACGGACTGGTCGGCCAGGTCCGGCAGACGCGCGGCGATCACCTCGCGCGCATGCAGCAGCCGGCCCGCCGCGGCCGGTGTGCTCGCCTCCGTCTCGGCCGCCGTCTCCGGCAGATCCAGACCCACACCGTCGTACAGCAGCAGTGTCCTGCGGTACGGCGCCGGCAGCGTGAGCAGGACGTCCATCAGCGCGCGGTCGCCCGCGTCGGACGGCGGGGGCTCCGGGTGGCGGTGGCTCGGGCGGAACCGATGCCAGGGGGAGAGCGCGTACTCGTACGTCGTCGCCCGCACCCAGCCCGCCGGGTCCCGGTCGCGGGCCACCTCGGGCCAGCGCTGCCAGGCCAGCTGGAAGGCCCGCTCGACCGACTCGCGCGCCAGCTCGCGCCGTCCGGTGAGCAAATAGGCCTGCCGTACGAGGGCGGGCGCGCAGAACGCGTAGAGCGCGTCGAAGGCCTGAGCGGGGGTCAGGGCAGGGGCCTGCTGCTTCTCCAGACACACCGTCACCTTGGCCTCGTCGACCTGACCCTGCGTCACGATGCGCCCTTCCGAACGAAAAAGAACATAAACGTATATTGAGCGACACTACGGAGGTTTGCCCGTTACGACGAGAAAGCGCGTGTCGTTGGGAGCATGGCCGTCGTGATCCAGATGACCGCTCGCCGACCTCCGCTGTCGTCCCTGCCCGCCCGGCTGCGCGACCGCTCGCCCGGGCTGGCCGCCGGCCTCGTCGGAGGCGTACTGGCCGCCGGGCTGGGGCTCGGTTCGTTCGCCGTGCTCGTGGTGGCGATGTGGATCAGCTCGCCGTATCCCGACAGCGGGCCGGGCGGCTCGCTCCACGTCGCCGCCGCTCTGTGGCTCCTGGCGCACGGCACCGAACTGATCCGCACCGAGACGCTCTCCGGAGTCCCCGCGCCGGTGGGGGTCACGCCGCTGCTGCTGCTCGCGCTGCCGGTGTGGCTGGTGCACCGGGCGGCACGCGACGCCGTCGAGGGCGACGAGGAGGACGCGCCGCTCGGGTCCGCCCGCGCGGTCTGGACGGGTGTCGTCCTCGGCTACCTCGGCGTCGGCACGGCCGCCGCGCTCTACGCGTCCGGCGGTGCCCTGCGGCCCTCGTGGGAGTGGACCGGGGTGAGCCTGCCGGCGCTCGTCATGGCCGCGGCGGCCCTGGGCGTGTGGAGCGCCTACGGCAGACCGCTCGAAGCCGTCGACGCCGTGCCCGGACTGCTGCTGCCGCCCGGGCGCCGCTCGCCCGCACCGTACGCCCGCGAGCGCCTGGGCACGGCCGCGCGGGCAGCGGGCGCGGGCGCGGCGGTGCTCGTCGGCGGCGGGGCGCTGCTGGTGGCGGCATCGCTGGTGTGGCACGGCGCGGCGGCGCGGGGCACGTTCGTGCAGCTCACGGAGGGCTGGTCGGGCCGTTTCGCGGTGCTGCTGCTGTGCGCGGCGCTGGTGCCGAACGCGGCGGTGTGGGCAGCGGCGTACGCCCTGGGACCGGGGTTCGTCCTGGGCGCAGGTCACGTGGTGGGACCGCTGTCCTCGGCGCCGGCTCCGCTGCTGCCGCCGTTCCCGCTGCTGGCTGCGGTGCCGGACGCCGGACCCGGGCAGTGGGTGAACTGGGCCGCGGCGGTGGTGCCGCTGGCCGCCGCCCTGACGGTCGGGTGGTTCGTGGGCCGGGCGCAGTCCCCCGGCTCGGCGCACACCGCCGGGACCGCCGCGCTGGCGGCGCTGCTGTGCGCCGTCGCCACGGCCGTCCTCACCGGGCTCGCGGGCGGTCCGCTCGGCGTCGCCGAGCTGGCCCGGTTCGGGCCGGTGTGGTGGCAGACGGGTCTCGCGGCGCTCGCCTGGACGGCGCTGCCCGCGATCCCCACGGCGGTGCTACGACGGGCCTGGCTGTGCCGCACGCGCCGCCTGGCCGCCGAGAAGAGCAGGACCAGGAAGACCCTGGAGCTGCGGGTCGCTGACCCGAGGACGGGAGGGCCGGAAACGATGGAACCGAAGACGGTGGAGCCCGGGACGGTGGAGCCGGCGGCGAGCGCGCCGACACCGGCGGAGCCGGAGGTGACGTCACCGGCGCGCGGAGGCCGGATCCGGCGGACGGCCGCGTCGGTCGCGGCATGGTTCGGATTCCAGAAGGGCCCGGGAGGCGGCCCGCAGAGCGCGGACCGGGCGCCCGCACCGCCCCCCGCCAAGCCGCCGTCCGTGCCCTACGACGACGGCGACGTCTACGCCCCGCTGACCGAGAAGGACGGCCCGGCCTACGACTTCCTGCCCGCCGAGCCGTTGCCCGCACCCCCGGCACCCCGCCGCGACGACCTCACGCACGAGGCCCGCTGGGCGGCACTGGAGGCCCGCTGGGCGGAGCTGAAGAGCGAGCCGGTCCTGCCCAGAACACCGGGCCTGCCCAAGACTCCGGACCTGCCCAAGACTCCGGACCTGCCCAAGACTCCGGACCTGCCCAAGACTCCGGACCTGCCCAAGACTCCGGACCTGCCCAGAACACCGGACGCGCTCAAGCCCCCGCAGAAGCCGACCGCCCCCAGCACCCCGGACGCCCCGGACACCCCCGACGAGCCGTGACCCGCGCTCGGCGCCCGGTCAGCTGTTGGTGCCGAGCAGTCCGCGCAGCTCCTTCGGCAGCAGGTCGCTGCAGGACTGCTTCGCCTGGTTGGTCAGGGCGTCGTTCGTGCACGAGTAGTAGTCGCTGTAGACCAGCCGGGCCGTGAACGACGCGGCGACCAGGGCGATGGCCAGCGCGGCCGTCACCAGGCCGGTCACCGCCGCCGTCGTCTGGGGCCGGCCCGGCGGCTCGGCGGCGCCCTGCGGGGCGGCGGACCTGGCGCGCAGGGAGCTCACACCCCAGTACAGCGCGAGGGCGCCCAGCAGCAGGGCCACGTACGGCCAGCTGAACAGGGCGAAGAAGAAGGCCCACATGCCGCACAGCAGCGCGTAGCGCGCGCGGCGCTGGGCCGGGTCCGTCGGGTCCCAGCGCATGCCCGGGCCCTGCGTGTTCCCGCCCTGGCCCTCGGGGCCGGGCTGCGGGCTGCCGGGCCGCTGCCCGAAGCCGCCGGAGGAGCGGCCCGGCTGGCGGTCGCTCCACTGGCTGCCCCAGGGAGAGCTGTCGCCGTCGGAACCCTCGCCGCCCTGGCCGTCGGCCGGGCGGCGCGGCTGCCACGGGCGGTCCGGCGTGCCCTCCGGCGGAGGGGCGAAGGGGTTGTCCCTGTCCTCGTCCCGTCCGTCCCGGCCGTCGGCGCCGCTGCCGCCGTCCTTCCGGTCGGAGGGCGCGTCCGGCGGTGAGGCGGGGCGCTCGCGCAGCAGCACGCCGCGGTGCTCCCCTCCCTGCAACGGCTGCGGGGGGAGCGTGAGGAGTCGCAGGCTGCGGTCCGGCATCAAGTGAGCGTCTTCCCCTAGGTGATACGGCTGCGATCAGGCCTTCGTACGGCTGTCTCGGGTGAGTCTTCCCCTGGGAAACGCACCGCACGACGACCGCGTTCCCGACCGGGGCTCTCCCAGACGCTACCTTCCGGCCACGCCCCCGTCCCGTGGGGGCCGTGCTCAGTGCCGGTATCGTTGCTGCCGTTCGGCCGCTTCGTAGACTTCCCCGTATCCCGGGGCTCGAAGCATTCGTACGACCGTACAAACGCTCCCCCGAGAAAGGGCCCCACCCGTGGCCGCCAAGCCCGTGGTCAAGCGCCTCGTCGTGCTGGTCTCCGGATCCGGTACCAATCTGCAGGCGCTCCTCGACGAGATCGCGGCCGTCGGAGCCGAGGCCTACGGGGCCGAGATCGTGGCCGTCGGCGCCGACCGCGAGGGCATCGAGGGGCTGGCGCGTGCGGAGCGCGCCGGGCTCGCGACCTTCGTCTGCCGGGTCAGGGACTTCGGCAGCCGCGAGGAGTGGGACGCGCACCTCGCCGCGGCCGTCGCCGCGCACGAGCCCGACCTCGTCGTCTCCGCCGGGTTCATGAAGATCGTGGGCAAGGAGTTCCTCGCGCGCTTCGGCGGGCGGTTCGTGAACACCCACCCCGCCCTGCTGCCCAGTTTTCCCGGAGCCCACGGTGTGCGGGACGCGCTCGCGTACGGCGCCAGGGTCACCGGCTGCACCGTCCACTTCGTCGACGACGGCGTCGACACCGGGCCGATCATCGCGCAGGGCGTGGTGGAGGTCCGCAACGAGGACGACGAGAGCGCTCTGCACGAGCGCATCAAGGAAGTCGAGCGAAGGCTGCTCGTCGATGTCGTGGGGCGGCTCGCCCGCAACGGCTATCGCATTGAGGGACGAAAGGTAGTTATCCAGTGACCGCCGAGAGCAACAAGCGGCCCCTTCGCAGGGCGCTCGTCAGCGTCTACGACAAGACCGGCCTGGAGGACCTCGCCCGCGGGCTGCACGAGGCCGGCGTGGAACTCGTCTCCACCGGCTCCACCGCGGCGCGGATCGCCGCCGCGGGCGTCCCGGTCACCAAGGTCGAGGAACTCACCGGCTTCCCCGAGTGCCTGGACGGCCGGGTCAAGACGCTGCACCCCAAGGTGCACGCGGGCATCCTCGCCGACCTGCGCCTGGAGAGCCACCGTGCGCAGCTGGCCGAGCTGGGCGTCGAGCCGTTCGACCTCGTCGTCGTGAACCTGTACCCGTTCCGCGAGACCGTCGCCTCCGGTGCCTCGCCCGACGAGTGCGTCGAGCAGATCGACATCGGCGGTCCGTCGATGGTGCGCGCCGCCGCGAAGAACCACCCGTCGGTCGCCGTCGTCACCAGCCCGGCGCGGTACGGCGACGTCCTCGCCGCGGCCAAGGACGGCGGCTTCGACCTCGCGACCCGCAGGCGGCTCGCCGCGGAGGCCTTCCGGCACACCGCCGAGTACGACATCGCGGTCTCGTCCTGGTTCGCCTCCTCCTACGCGCCCGCGGACGACTCCCAGTTCCCCGACTTCACGGCGTCCAGCCTGCAGCGCGCCCACACGCTGCGCTACGGCGAGAACCCGCACCAGCCGGCCGCCCTGTACGTCTCGGGCACGGGCGGTCTGGCCGAGGCCGAGCAGCTGCACGGCAAGGAGATGTCGTACAACAACTACACGGACACGGACGCCGCGCGCCGTGCCGCGTACGACCACGACGAGCCGTGCGTCGCGATCATCAAGCACGCCAACCCCTGTGGCATCGCGGTCGGTTCGGACGTCGCCGAGGCGCACCGCAAGGCGCACGCCTGCGACCCGCTGTCGGCGTTCGGCGGTGTGATCGCGGTCAACCGCCCGGTGTCGAAGGAGATGGCCGAGCAGGTCGCCGAGATCTTCACCGAGGTCATCGTGGCGCCCGACTACGAGGACGGTGCGCTGGAGGCGCTCGCCAAGAAGAAGAACATCCGCGTGCTGCGCGCCCCGGGCCGTCCCGACAACCCGGTCGAGGTCAAGCCGATCGACGGCGGCGCCCTGCTCCAGGTCACCGACCGCCTCCAGGCCGAGGGCGACGACCCGGCGAACTGGACGCTGGCGACCGGCGAGGCGCTCTCGGCGGACGAACTGGCCGAGCTCGCGTTCGCCTGGAAGGCCTGCCGCGCGGTCAAGTCCAACGCGATCCTGCTCGCCAAGGACGGCGCCTCGGTCGGCGTCGGCATGGGCCAGGTCAACCGCGTCGACTCCGCGAAACTCGCCGTCGAACGGGCCGGCGCCGAGCGCGCCCAGGGCTCCTACGCCGCCTCCGACGCCTTCTTCCCCTTCCCCGACGGCCTGGAGATCCTCACCGGCGCGGGCGTCAAGGCCGTAGTCCAGCCGGGCGGCTCCGTCCGCGACGAACTGGTCGTCGAGGCCGCCAAGAAGGCGGGCGTCACGATGTACTTCACGGGCACGCGCCACTTCTTCCACTGACGCGCCACCCACGCCGCAACACCGGCGCCCCCGCACAGCTCCGGCCGTGCGGGGGCGCCGCTGTCAGTTCCCCTCGCCAGCCGCGTAGGCCGCCGCCTGCGAGGCGCAGTCGGCCTTCGGCTTCCCGGCGGGCACCACGCTCTCCAGCTTCTGCAGGACGCCGAACTCGTCCTCTTCCTCGTCGGCGCCGGCCTTCTTCTTGAGGGACTTCAGCGTCGTGTCGACGACGTTCACCAGCTGCGCCCTGTCCTCCTTGCAGCGCGGTGCCAGTGCGGAGAGGACCTGGTCGTACTGCTCGGCGGGGCGGAGGTCGCCGTCGAGGTCGGCCAGCCTCTGCGCCGGGCCGGGTGGCGCGGACGCGTGTGCGGCAGGCGCCGCCGCACCGCTACGGCTCGCGGCGGGCCGTGCGGCGGCCGTCGAGGCGTCGTGCCCGCCGTCGTCCTTGGATCCGCAGGCCGTGGCCACCATGAGCAACGGTGCCGCGATCAACGTCCCCACGGCGACAGCGGTCCTCTTCCTTCCGCTCAGCGGGTTTCTCGGTGCCGGGACTGGCTGCTGGTTCACGATCCCCCTCCGGTGTGGGCCCGCGCCGCGATCTTCGGGCGGGGCATCGGGACCGTACAGCAGCGGGACGCGGCCGCGGCCTCCGGCCCTCCCCCGAGGGGGCCGGAGGCCGCGGGCGTGTGGTCAGGGTCGCGTGGGCGTCCCGCGCGCGGTACCTGAGAAGTCTCAGGGTCACTTCGCGGTGGGAGGGGCGTACTCCTTGAGGTAGTGGGCGACGCGGGTGGTGTAGTCGTGGTACTTCGGGGGAACACCGCCCGCGGCGTTCACCTTCTTGTACGAGGTCCGGTAGGCGGCGGCGAGCAGGAGGCGGCGGTCGCCGGGCAGGGAGGTGTCGAGGCGGGGCTCCATGAAGCACAGGTAGCGGCTCATGGCCGGGATGGACACCGAGGGGGACAGGGGCGGAGTGGGCGTCGCCGAGGCGGGCACGCCGTCCGAGCGGCTCCACCAGCGCAGCACGCCCGGGGTCCAGCGGGCGATGCCGTACTCGTTCTTGGCGGGGTCGGAGAGGTTCGGGTCGAAGTTGCTCTCCACCTTCAGCATCGCCGCGATGAGCGCGGGGGAGACCTCCCGCTGGAGGCAGTCGTGCGCCGAGTCGACGATCAGCCGGCGGTAGCGCACCGGGATGCCCCGGTCCGTGCGCAGTTCGGTGGCGCCGTAGCCCGCCGCGGTCGTCGCGGACGGCTTCGCGTCGTCCGATCCCGAGTCGGCCCAGCTGCTGATGCCGTAGCCGAGCGCCGCGACGGCCACCGTCGCCACCGCCGAGGCCAGCGCGACCGCGCCGCGGCGCCTGCGGGGCAGCAGCACCCTCGGCAGCCGGGGCGAGCGGCCCGTCCCGGCCGCCTCCTCGACGCGGCGCAGCAGCGCGTCCGTGCCGACCCGGTCCGCGTGCGTACGGGCCAGGCAGTCCCGCACGATCCGGCGCCAGGCGTCCGGGAGTTCGGGGGACAGCCGCAGTTCGTCGGTGCCGCGGGCGTAGGCCACGGCCGCGTCGCGGCGGGCGCTCGGGGTGCCGCCGGGCAGCGGGAAGGAGCCGGTCAGCACGAGATGCGCCAGCACCCCGAAGGCCCAGACGTCCGCCGACGGGCGGATCCGCCGGCCCCGTTCCCCGATCTCCGCCCAGAGCAGCTCCGGCGGGGTGTAGTCCGGCGTGGAGAACGCGGGCGTGTAGGCGTGCGTGCCCTCCAGTTCCCCGGCCATGTTGAAGTCGGCCAGCCGTGCCGAACCGTCCTTCATCAGCAGCACGTTGGCCGGTTTCAGATCGCCGTGCACCCATCCGGCGCGGTGCAGCTGGGCCAGGCCCTCGCAGATCTGCGCGAGGAGCGCGGGACCCGCGTCGGGCCGCGGCGCCCGGTCGAGGAGGGCGCCGAGCGATCCTTCCGCCTTCTCCAGGACGAGGACGGTGGCGCCGTCGAGGGCGGGGCGCTCCGGGTCGTCGACGACGAGCGTCTCGTACATCCGGATCAGCCGCGGCTGCTTCAGCCGCCGGTGCAGCTCGACCTCGCGGTCGATGAGTTCGCGCAGATGCGTGAGCTGACGGGGGGTGCCGGTGCCGGTGGGCAGGAACTTCAGGGCGGCCGTGCGGGGCAGATCGGCCGGGCCGCCGACGCGTCTGCCCTCGTAGACGCTGCCGAAGGCACCGGTCGCGATGGGCTCCCGGACCTCCCAGTGTCCGGTCCGGTAGCCCCTGGGCACCGGCACGGCGTACGGATCGGTCACCGGGCCACCCGGCCGGACCGTGCGGAGGCGAGGACCACCAGGTCGTCCTCCCGCACGAGGTCGAAGCGGAGCGCGAGCGAGACCAGCGACTCCTTCTTGCCGTTGAGCCGCGGCCCGGTGTCCGCCTCCTCGGGGCCCGGCTTCAGGCGCAGCTTCACCGCGAGGTAGTCGATGTTCCACTGCACCGAAGTGCGCGACGCGCTCGGCCAGTTGGGGCGCAGCCGGTCGACGACCTGGTCCACCGTGGGCAGCGGGGCGTGCGGTTCGCCCCGCAGCCGGGGCTCGCACAGCGCGGCGAGGACGGCGAAGTAGCGCTTGGTGCGGTCGACGGAGAAGGCGGGCGCGGTGGTGGCGCCGTCGAGCCCGCCGTCGGTGTGCAGATAGTCGTGGCGCGGCGCCCACACCTCGATGGCCAGCAGATCGCCCGCGGCGGGCAGCACGATCCGGGAGAACTCGAACGGGACCGGTGCGTCCAGGCGGCCGGGACCGACCTTGATGTGCTCCCCGGCGCCCTCCGGGTTCTCCACGACGTACGTCTGCTCCCGGCTGAGGTTGCTCAGTATCCAGAAGGCGCCCTGCGCGGTGATCTCACCGGCCCTGCGGGACACGCCGTCGTGCGGGATGCGCAGGTCGACGTCGTGCGCCGCGCGTCCGAAGGTGAGCCGCTCGCCGGGTGCGAGCCGGAACTGGTTGCGGTGGTGTTCCTCCGGGGTCGGCGGAGGTACCACGATGATGCTGTACAAGGTGCGTCTCCCCGTGCCTGCAGCTATCCAGGCCAGGGTAGGGCGACGCGCGCGGGCCGTGTCCCCCTCGGAAGGGTGAGACACGGCCCGGGGCGATTTATTGGCGCGAACTGTTCAGTGCCGCGCGTGAGTTGGTGCCGTAGGCGCTCAGTAGCGCGGGCGGTTGAACCAGGCCTTGCCGTTGGCGTTGCCGACGAACACCGCCACCAGGATGGCGAGCACGGTGTGGACGAGGCCCACCACCACGAACGGGTAGATGCCGAGCACCGCGGTGATGATGGCGAAGACGAGCGTGGTGATGCGGTAGCTGTTGCCGCCGTCCTTGAACTTCACCGCCAGCACGACCGCGAAGACCAGCCAGGCCAGCGCGAAGACCAGGTAGCCCCACAGGATGCCGGTGGAGTCACCGAGGATGTCCTGGACGGTGCTGTCGTCGGTGGTGTCCTTCGCCTTGTCGATGGCGGCGAGGCCGAGGGCCAGGAAGACCATGCCGACGGCCTGGAGGCCGACGATCACCCACAGCAGCACACGGGCGGTGTTGACCGTGCCGGGCATGGTCGTCATCGGGACGCCGGCGCCGTAGGGCTGCTGCACCGGCGGCGCCTGCGGGTAGCCGTACCCGGGCTGCTGTGGCTGCTGCGGGTGGCCGTAGCCCGGCTGCTGGCCCTGCGGGGGGCCGTAGGGGTTGTTCGGGTCGCCGAAACTCATGGCGGGAATTCCTCCGTTGGTTCCACGTGCGGGGACGACGCGGCGCCGCACGGAGGAACAGGTGTGTTGCGGCGATCCCCCCGATGAGCTGCCCGCGGCACTGTCCGGCCATCGTTCTTTACCGCTGACTTACTTGTCCAGCCGCAAGCCATATGTGTTGTGCAAGTGCAATCTCGTCGATCTTGGGACGGTTTCCGGTCGGGACCCCGGATTGGAACCCTGGGACGGTCATCCGGGAGAATGGCTCCATGACCGCCCAGATTCTCGATGGCAAGGCCACCGCAGCCGCGATCAAGTCCGATCTGACCGCCCGCGTGGCGGCGCTGAAGGAGAAGGGCGTCACGCCCGGCCTCGGCACGATCCTCGTCGGGGACGACCCCGGCAGCCAGAAGTACGTCGCCGGCAAGCACCGCGACTGCGCGCAGGTCGGCATCGCCTCCATCCAGCGCGAACTGCCCGCCACGGCCACGCAGGAGGAGATCGAGGCGGTCGTCCGGGAGCTCAACGAGGACCCGGCGTGCACCGGTTACATCGTCCAGCTGCCGCTGCCCAAGGGCATCGACGAGAACCGCATCCTGGAGCTGATGGACCCCGACAAGGACGCGGACGGCCTGCACCCGATGAACCTCGGCCGCCTCGTCCTGAACGAACCGGCCCCGCTGCCCTGCACCCCCAACGGCGTCCTCACCCTGCTGCGCCGCTACGGCGTCGAGATCAAGGGCGCCGAGGTCGTGGTCGTCGGCCGCGGTGTCACCATCGGCCGCCCGATGCCGCTGCTGCTGACCCGCCGCAGTGAGAACGCGACCGTGACCCAGTGCCACACCGGCACCCGCGACCTCTCCTCCCACCTCAAGCGGGCGGACATCATCATCGCCGCCGCCGGTTCGGCGCATCTGGTCCGGCCCGAGGACGTCAAGCCGGGCGCGGCCGTCCTCGACGTCGGTGTCTCGCGCAGCGCCGAGGGCAAGATCGTGGGCGACGTCCACCCGGGCGTCGCCGAGGTCGCGGGCTGGATCTCGCCGAACCCCGGCGGTGTCGGCCCGATGACCCGCGCGCAACTGCTCGTCAACGTGGTCGAGGCGGCGGAGCGCAGTGCCGGCTGAGGCGAAGGGACCCGACGGGGCGACGCAGCAGGCCGGGCGCGAGGTGGAGCACCCCGAGCAGCAGGCGGAGGAGACCGTGCGCGACGCGATCAGCGCCCCGGACGCCGAGGGCCAGCCGCGCCGTACGACGCGCCGCTTCCCGCTGTTCACGAGGGACACCGCACGGCCCGAGGGCGGCGGCCGGGCGGCTCCCTCGGACGCCCCCGCGCCCGCCCGGCAGTGGCCGATCCTCGCCGTCTGCGGTCTGGTCGCCCTCGGCCTGCTGCTGACCGCGCTCGACCTCTTCCGCTACGGCACCCTGCTGATCGGCCTCGCGCTGGTGGGGGGCGCCGTGCTGCGCTGGGTCATGCCCGGCGTCGGCATGCTGGCCGTGCGCTCCCGCTTCACGGACATCGTCACCTACGGCCTGCTCGGCCTGGCGATCGTGCTGCTGGCGATGATGGTGCAGCCGCACCCGTGGCTGCAGATCCCGTTCCTGAAGGACACCCTGCACTTCACGGTCAGCACCAGCTGACGACGGCGCCGGCCCGTCCTCTCCCCCGAGCAAGGACGGACCGGCGCCTGCACCCACCCTCGTGCACGGCGAACGGCCTGTTCAACGGCTGTCAGTGCGCTGTGGCACGGAGGTGACCGTTCCGCAACTCGGGAACCATCGGCACTCCGGCGTCGTCACCTGACCAGACCGGACAAGAGCGAGGAAGCCGTGGAGGTGGGCGATGGGCGGCTGGCAGCCGCTGCCGGAGGATCTGCCGCCGGAGGTGCGGCACTTCGTGGAGCAGTTGCGGCTCCTCAAGGACCGCACGGGGCTCAGCCTGGCCGCACTCGGCGCCCGCACCGCGTACAGCAAGTCCTCCTGGCACCGCTACCTCAACGCCACCCAGCCGCCGCCCCGGCAGGCGGTCACGGCCCTGTGCCGGATCGCGGGCCTCAGGGACGCGGAGGCCGAACGCTTCACCGTGCGCTGGGAACTGGCCGTCCAGGCCTGGCCGCGCCCGGCGAGGCCCGCGGGGGACGAGAACGCGCCGGAGTACGAGGACGACCCCACCCGGCCCTGGTGGGACACCCCCGAGCAGGAGACCGTGCGCCGGGCCGGCGTGGGTCTGATCCTGTATGCCGTACTGCTCCTCTTCCTGATGCTGCTGATCCTGCTCGTCGCCGCCGTCGCGCTGGGGTGAGTTGCCCCTGAGTGGGGTGAATACGTCCGTGACGAATGGGGTTGTCCATGTGTGTCGGCGGTGTCAACGTATTGACAACTTTGCGGATTTGACCCGGAGTTGTGCGATGCGCGGGCTAGCTTGAACTCGTCCGGCCGGGCGGTGGAGGGGGCCGCCGGTGGGACACTGGACCACGGCCGGGTCGGCGTGCAACGGTGCATGCCGAGCCGCCCGCACGCTCCCGTGCGCCCCCATCCCGGGAACTGAGATCCTTGTCGGGCGCATCCCTGTGGGTAGCCACAACGGGCACCACGCGCGGGAGATCTGCGAGGAAGACCAGCACCAACCGGGGGGAAGAGGGGGAAGCAATGCCTCGTTGGAGGGCCTTGCCGGACGAACTCGATCCGCAGGTCAGGGAGTTCGCGAGCCAGCTGCGGCGGCTCGTGGACCGCAGCGGCCTGAGCATCGCGTCGGTGGCCGACCGCACGGGCTACAGCAAGACGTCGTGGGAGAGATACCTCAACGGCCGGCTGCTCGCCCCCAAGGGGGCGATCGTGGCGCTGGCCGAGGTGACGGGCACCAACCCGGTCCATCTGACGACCATGTGGGAGCTCGCCGAGCGTGCCTGGAGCCGTTCGGAGATGCGCCACGACATGACCATGGAGGCCATCCGCATCTCCCAGGCGCGGGCCGCGCTCTCGGAGTTCGGGGCGCCGCCCGCCGACGCCAAGGGCGGCAAGTCGGCCCGCAGGTCCGGCAGTGCGACGGCGACGCCGGGTGTCGCGGGTCCGGCGGGAGTGGCTCCGTCGGTGCCGTCGCAGCCGACGGCGCCCGAGGTGCGGGACTCGGGGACCTCCGCCGCCCAGGCCGCGCGGACCTCGCAGACTCCGCAGACGGGCTCCTCCGGCGGCAACTCGTGGGGGCTGGCCGGTTACCGGGGCCCGGCGCCGACGGGTGCCCGGCCGACGGGGACCGGGACGCCCGCGCCCACCGCGGCATCCTCCGCCGACGGGGCCGGCTGGACGCCGGGCACACCGAGCCCGTACGGCGAGCCGCCGCAGGGTCCGCGGCCCGGCGGTGGCTCCTCCTCGGGCGGCGGTGGCCGGCGCAGGCTGACGATGTTCCTCGCGGGCGTCGTCGGTGTGCTGGTCGTGATCGCGGGCGTCTTCTTCCTCACCGACGGCGGTGGCGGAAAGGACGACGAGGGCGGCACCAAGCCGTCCCCGTCCGCCAGTGTGCAGACCGATCTGCCGCCCGGGGTGAAGTGCGCCGGGGCCACCTGCACCGGCAAGGACGCGGAGGCCATGGGCTGCACCAAGGACGTGACCGCCGTGACCACCGCCAAGACCGCGGTGGTCGGCGCGAGCACCGTCGAGGTGCGGTACAGCAAGACGTGCGGCGCGGCGTGGGGTCGTATCACGCAGGCGGCACAGGGCGATGCGGTGCAGGTGACCGCGGGCGGGTCCGCGCAGGACGACAGCATCACCACGGCCGGGGACACCATCGCCTACACCCCGATGGTCGCGGTGAAGGACGCGGGCGAGGCGCGGGCCTGCGCGACGCTGGCGTCGGGTCAGAAGGGGTGCACGAAGTAGCGGAGTGCCGGCCGGCAGAGGGGGCGGCCGCCCGTCCGGGAGAGGGGGGACAGAGGCGGCCGCCGGTGGGACCGACGGTGCCGGACCCCGTGGGGGTAACGGTTCGCGTGCCCGGGTTGGAAGGGACTATTCCTGCCGCCCGGGATTTCTTCGTACGGGGCATGCTCTGTGGGACGGGCCACACGGACCCGGACGTCCGGGATCGGGGATGCGCGATAGCCTGACCGGTGGATCTCTCTTGATACCAAGAGATCGATCATTTGTACGTCCGCCCGCACCCCAGGGCGAGGACGCCCACCGCCAGCTGTCATACGGAGAACGCCATGACCCGCACTCCCGTGAACGTCACCGTCACCGGCGCGGCCGGCCAGATCGGTTACGCCCTCCTCTTCCGCATCGCCTCCGGCCAGTTGCTCGGCGCGGACGTGCCGGTCAAGCTCCGCCTCCTGGAGATCACGCCCGCGCTGAAGGCCGCCGAGGGCACCGCCATGGAGCTCGACGACTGCGCCTTCCCGCTGCTGCAGGGCATCGACATCACCGACGACCCGAACGTCGCCTTCGACGGCGCGAACGTCGGTCTCCTCGTGGGCGCCCGCCCGCGCACCAAGGGCATGGAGCGCGGTGACCTCCTGGAGGCCAACGGCGGCATCTTCAAGCCGCAGGGCAAGGCCATCAACGACCACGCCGCGGACGACGTCAAGGTCCTGGTCGTCGGCAACCCGGCGAACACCAACGCCCTGATCGCGCAGGCCGCCGCGCCGGACGTACCGGCCGAGCGCTTCACGGCGATGACCCGCCTCGACCACAACCGCGCGCTGACCCAGCTCGCGAAGAAGACGGGCAGCACGGTCGCCGACATCAAGCGCCTGACCATCTGGGGCAACCACTCCGCCACCCAGTACCCCGACATCTTCCACGCCACGATCGCCGGCAAGAACGCCGCCGAGACCGTCAACGACGAGAAGTGGCTGGCCGAGGAGTTCATCCCGACCGTCGCCAAGCGCGGCGCCGCGATCATCGAGGCCCGTGGCGCCTCCTCCGCCGCGTCGGCCGCCAACGCCGCCATCGACCACGTGTACAGCTGGGTCAACGGCACCGCGGACGGCGACTGGGTCTCCATGGGCATCCCGTCGGACGGCTCCTACGGCGTCCCGGAGGGCCTGATCTCCTCCTTCCCGGTCACCACCAAGGACGGCACGTACGAGATCGTCCCGGGCCTGGAGATCAACGAGTTCTCCCGCGCCCGCATCGACGCCTCCGTCAAGGAGCTGGAGGAGGAGCGCGAGGCGGTCCGCGCCCTCGGCCTCATCTGAGGTCCCGTCCTCGTCCGAGGTCTCGTCCTCGTCCGAGGTCGCGTCCGAGCCCTTCACGGTTTCGTCACGACCCTGCACGGGCCCCGTTCCGGTTCTCGCCGGAACGGGGCCCGTGGCCGTTTTCGCCGCTACCGTCTGACAGCGATACCCAATGGGGTGATTCGGGGGCATGTCATGAACGGTTGGGACGGCTACGACGAAGGTCGCCACTCCGGTTCGGGTCCGGAGCGCGAGCCCAGCGAGGAGAGAGGCCAGGCGGCATGGTCCACCCGGCCGCCGGGATCCGTGCCGCCGTGGGCGTCCGCCGAGACACAGGCCGGGCAGGCCCCGCCGCCGTGGGCGTCCGCGGAGACCCACACCGGCAACCCGCGTCCGTCGGCCTGGCCGCCGCCCCCGCCGCCGCCCCCTCCGGGCCCGGGGGTGAGCCCCGTACCGACGACGGTCCCGACCCCGGCGGTCGCCCCCGCGCCCCGCCGCGGAGCCCGCAATCTGCTGCTCGCCTTCACCGCCGTGGCCGTCATCGGCGCGGGCGCCGGAGCGGGCGCGTGGTATCTCACCCGCGACAACTCGACCGGCGACAAGGCCACTCCGGGCACGAGCGTCAGTGTCACGGTCACCACCACGCCGTCGCAGAGCCCGGAGCCCAGCGACACCCCGACGCCCAGCGGCAGTGCGACGGCCTCGACGCTCGAGTCCGCCTCGCCCTCGGTCGGCTACCGCCGCGCCCAGGATCCGGTCGGCTACTCGGTCGACGTCCCCGAGGGCTGGTCCCGCCGCCAGCAGCAGGGCAAGCTGGCCCCCGTCGTCTACTACGACGCCCCGTCCGGCGGCCGTCAGCTGCAGATCTTCGAGGTCACCGAGGCGACTCCCTACGAGTCCCTGACCCTGGCCGAGACCGACTCCGGGTTCGGCTTCCGGAAGCTCCCCGGCTTCCAGGTCCTCGAACGCGACCGCGGCGACACCTGGGCCGAACTGTTCTACCGCTACGACTCCACCGAGAAGGGCGCGGAAGGCCCCCGCCAGGTCATCGACCACCGCTTCCGGGCCGCCGACGGCACGCTGTACGCGATCCGCTCCAGCGGACCCGCGGGCGCGGACGCGGAGCAGGTGCGCGAGCCGCTCGCGACGGCGGTGCGCTCCTTCTGCCCGACCGGCGCGCAGTGCGGCTAACTGCTGCTCCCTTACTCCATGCCGCGCTTGCCCGGTGCCCAGAACGGCTTGGTGAGCACGGACCTGCGGTCCCAGCCCGCCTCCCGGACCAGCACCTGCCGCACCTGCTGCACCGTGCGTGCCTCCCCGGCGACGTAGGCGATCCCGCCCGGTGCGGGGGCCAGGTGCCGTACGGCGTCGGCGAGTGAACCGTCCGCGCGCAGCGACCAGTCGAGGCGGTCGCCGTGCGGGAGACGCAGCCGGTCGGCCGCCGTCTCGGTCTGCACACAGCCGGAGATCCGCGCGTCCTCGGGCAGCGCGGCGAGCATCGCGCCGAAGGCCACGGACGCCGTCTCGTCGCCTACGAAAACATGGTGGGCGGCGTCGGGCCGCAGCACGAACGTCCCCTCCGGCTTGCGCAGCCGGACCCGGTCACCCACCGCGGCGCCGTGCCCCCACCGCGCCCCGGGCCCGCCCGCGGAGTGGTCCAGCACGCACAACTCGACGGCTCCGGCCGGGTCGTAGCGCCAGATCGAGTACGTGCGCAGGGTCAGACCGCCGCCGACCATGACCCGCACCTGCTGGCCCGGCAGGACGGACAGCGCGGACAGGGCCTCGCCCTCGATGCGCAGACGGCGGATGCGGGCGGCGACCGCTTCGGTCTCGGTGATCGTGCCCTGGAGCGTCAGCAGGTCCAGGACCGGGGAGAGCAGCGCGGGCATGGGGCGGCTCCTCGGAACGTGCAGGCGGGCAAGGGGAGTTGGGGGTCATGACCTTGCCGAACGCGATAGTACGCGTTCTTCGCCGAACGCGATAGTGCGTGTTTTCGTGCGCCGGCCGTAACCGGCCACGACCGCCGCCGTCGCCGCGAGGACCAGCAGAGCCACCGTCCGCAGTGCCGGGCCCATGCCGTGGGGGAAGTCGGGGTGCGCGGCCAGGACCGTGCCGGTGACGGCGATGCCGAGGGCCGCGCCGACCTCGCGGGCCGAGGTGCCGAGCCCGGAGCCCAGGCCCGCCTGCCCGGCGGGCAGCGCGGTGACCACGCCGAGCGTGAGCGCGGGCATCGACAGGCCCGTACCGGCCGAGATGACCAGCAGCCAGCAGGCGTACGCCGGGTAGGGCGTGCCCGCGTCCGCCGTGGACGCGCCGAGCAGACCCAGGCCGATCAGGGCGAGGCCGCCGCCGATGACCGGGCGCGGATACGAGGCCCAGCGCGCCGCCAGCCGCGGCACCAGGGCCATGCCGACGATCAGCGGGAGGATCGCGACACCGGTGGCGGCCGGGCCGTAGCCCTTCACGCCCTGCAGATACTGCGAGTTGACGTAGAAGAGCGAGAACAGGCCGAAGAAGCCGGTGGCCATGCCCAGTGAAGTGGCGCGCATCTGGCGGGACTTGAAGACACGCGGGTCGAACAGCGGGGTGCGGGAGCGCAGGGCGTGCAGCGTGAAGGCGGTCATCAGCACCGCACCCGCGACGAAGACACCCACGATGCGCGGTGAACCCCAGCCGTACGCCGGGCCTTCGATGATGCCGAACAGAAGGGCGACCAGGGCCGCGGTGAGCAGCAGGGTGCCGAGCGGGTCGGGGTGGTTGTCGGGGGCGCGCTCCGTGCGCGGGGTGGTGAGCGCGACGGCGAGGGCGAGCAGCGCGGCCAGCGGGACCATCACACCGAACAGGGCGCGCCAGCTGAGGAACTGGCCGACCAGTCCGCCGCCCAGGTTGCCGAACATGCCGCCCAGGCCGAGCGACAGCGTCC
Organism: Streptomyces spinosisporus; assembly: GCF_022698145.1. Taxonomy (GTDB): domain Bacteria; phylum Actinomycetota; class Actinomycetes; order Streptomycetales; family Streptomycetaceae; genus Streptomyces; species Streptomyces spinosisporus. Next base: position 557,855 of record NZ_JALDAX010000002.1, on the reverse strand, counting down.
AGGAGGCCATGACCTGGGCCCGGCGCTCGGGACCGGCCAGCCGCATCAGGATCGACAGGGTGGACGGGGTGATCAGGGCCGCGCCCGCGCCCGACAGGCCCCGCCCGGCGATGAGCACCGCCGCCTGCGGAGCGAGGGCGCTGGTGGCCGCGCCCGCCGCGAACAGGGCGAGGCCGGTGAGCAGGGCGCCCTTGCGGCCGTACCGGTCGCCGAAGGCGCCGGCCGGGATGAGCAGGGAGGCGAAGACGATGACGTAGGCGTCGACCGTCCACAGCAGCTCGGTGTGCGAGGGGTGCAGGGAGGACGAACTCAGCTGCGGGATCAGGAGGTTGATGGCGGCGACCATGCTCTGGGCGACCAGGACGCAGGCGCACATCGCCAGCAGTGTGGACCGTTTCAGGGCGTGCGGGGGCAAGGCTCCTCCTCGGGAGCTCGGGCTGGTGCGGGATGCCCTGTCACCGTAGGCTCGGCACTGTCCTGCACTCCAGTGCAACCTTTGCAAGGGATCGATGCGTGTGACGCAATCGGAGAATCCGGGCGGTCCGGCCGGTCTGGACCTCAATCTGCTCGTCGCCCTGGACGTGCTCCTGGAGGAACAGAGCGTGGGCGGGGCCGCCCGCCGGATGCATCTGTCCGAACCCGCGATGAGCCGCACCCTCGGCCGGATCCGCAAGGCGCTCGGCGATCCCGTCCTGGTGCGCGCCGGGCGGCAGATGGTGCCGACGCCGCACGCGCTCGCGGTGCGGGCCGAGGTGAGCGCGGTGGTGGAGCGGGCCAGGGCGCTGTTCGCGCCGGGCCGGGACGCCGACCTCAGGACCGTGCGCCGCACCCTCACGATCATCGGCAGCGACGCGGTCGCCGCCTCGCTCGCGCCCGCCCTGTTCACCCGCGCCACCGAGGAGGCGCCCGGCATCCGGATCCGGTTCCTCTCCGAGAGCCACGCGGACGAGCCGTATCTGCGCGAGGGCACCGCCGATCTGGAGGTCGGGGTCGTCGACACCGCGGCGCCCGAGGTGCATGTGGAGACCCTGCGCGAGGACCGGATGCTGGCGGCCGTACGGGCCGGACACCCGCTGCTGGAGGGCGAGTTGACGGCCGAGCGGTTCGCCTCCGAGGTGGATCATCTGATCGTGTCCCGGCGCGGACGGCTGCACGGCCCGGTGGACGCCGCGCTTGCCGAACTGGGGCTGAAGCGCCGGGTGGTCGGGACCGTGGGCACCTTCCCGGCCTCCCTGTTCGTCCTGCGGGACACCGATCTGACCGGGTTGATCACCTCCTGGGCGCTGCCGTTGGTGACCGCACTGGGGCTGGCCGTCTACGAGGTGCCGCTGCGGCTGCCGCCCCTGGAGGTGGGGCTTGCCTGGCATCCACGGCATGACGCCGATCCTGCGCATGCCTGGCTCAGGGGGGTGGTCCGGGAGTTGTTGGCCGAGTGGCCCGACGAGGGAGTGCTGGGGGAGGGAGTGCTGGGTGAGGGGGTGCTGGGTGAGGGGGCGCGTCAGCCGCCCGGCTGAAGCCGTTTCTCGAACCAGTGGTGGGCGTAGACGTGGTCGACGTACGCCGGGATCTCGGTGTAGCCGGACGCGCGGTACATGGCCTGGGCCTCGGTGAGGGTGCGGTGCGTGTCCAGGCGTACGACCTTCATGCCGTGGTCGGTCGCCGCACGCTCCAGCTCGGTGAGGATGCGGCGGGCCAGGCCCAGGCGGCGGGCCTCGTGGTGCACCCAGACGTGGCGGATCTCGCCGACGCCCGGCTCCAGCCGGCGCAGTGCGCCGCAGCCCACCGGGCGGCCCTCCTCGTAGGCGACGAAGAACGCGCCCGCGTCCCCCGACACCTCCTCCGGCTTCACCAGGTCGGACGTGTCGAAGCCCTCCGGGAAGCGGGCGTCGATGTCGGCGGCGTAGGCGTCCAGGCAGGCGCGGGCGTCGGGTGCGGCGCCGTCGACGAGCTCGACCGTGATCGCGGCCAGTCGCAGCAGCCGCTGCGAGGTGGCCATCGCCTCGATCAGCTGGGCGCGCCGGTCGGCGTCGAGGGCGTCGAGCAGGCCCTCGGCGAGCGCGTCGGCGCGGCGGTTCTGCTCGTCCACCTCGGCGCGGCCGGCCGGCGTGAGCTCGATCGTCCGCAGCCGGTTGTCGGCCGGGTGCACCCGCACCCGGACCATGCCCTGCGACTGCAGCGCCTTGGTCATCCGGCTCAGATACCCGGCGTCCAGCCCGAGCCGGCTCCTGAGCTCGCGCAGCGAGACACCGTCGCCGATCTCGAACAGCAGTCGCGCCTCGCCGAGCGGGCGGTCCTGGCCGAGGTAGTGGTCGTCCAGTACGCCGATACGGCGCGTGAAGTAGCGGTTGAACCGGCGAAGGGCCCGCACCTGCTCCCTCGCCACCGGGTGCGCATGTCCTGGCTCCATAGTTCTTTGACTTTAGTCAAACGATTGAAGCGAGTCCATCGGGTTACCCGTACCAGCACGTTCTTCCGTGACGCAGCGCACTTTCGGCCCCCGATCCGCATGGATCCGAGGGCCGGGGGCAGGCGCTCACGATCCTCGTGGGTGACACGTGTGTCACCCAGGGATGCTGAACAGGAACGGAAGGCAACACGGAACATGGCGGACAGAGCGCAGACCCAGGGGCTGGACGCGCAGGCGACCATCCACGTGGCAGGCCAGTGGCGGGAAGCCGTCTCCGGCGCCACGCGCGAGATTCTCGACCCGGCGGACGGACAGCCCTTCGCTCTGGTCGCGGAGGGTGACGAGAAGGACACGGACCTGGCGGTCGCGGCCGCCCGCCGCGCCTTCGACGACGGCGCATGGCCCCACACCCCCGTCGCCGAGCGCGCCGCCGTTCTTCGCCGCGTCGCCGACCTGCTGGTCCGCGACCGCGAGCGGCTCGGCCGGCTGGAGAGCCGCGACGCCGGCAAGACCGTCGAGGAGGGCCGGGTCGACATCGACTGTGTCGCCGACGCCTTCCGCTACTTCGCCGACCTGGTCGCCGGCGAGGCCCCCGGCCGCGTCGTCGACGCGGGCTCGCCCGACATCCACAGCGTCGTCGTGCACGAGCCCGTCGGCGTCTGCGCGCTGATCACGCCCTGGAACTACCCGCTGCTGCAGGCCAGCTGGAAGATCGCCCCCGCCCTCGCGGCCGGCAACACCTTCGTCATCAAGCCGAGCGAGATCACCCCGCTGACCACGATCGCCCTGATCGACCTGCTCCACGAGGCCGGGCTGCCCGCCGGTGTCGCGGGCATCGTCACCGGCCCCGGCCACTCGGTCGGCGCCCGGCTCGCCGAGCACCCGGACGTCGACCTGGTCTCCTTCACCGGCGGCCTGGTCAGCGGCACCAAGGTCGCCCAGGCCGCGGCCCCCTCGGTGAAGAAGGTCGCCCTCGAACTCGGCGGCAAGAACCCCAATGTCGTCTTCGCCGACTCCTGCGCCACCGACGAGGACTTCGACACCGCCGTCGACCAGGCACTGAACGCCGCCTTCATCCACAGCGGCCAGGTCTGCTCGGCCGGCGCCCGGCTCATCGTCGAGGAGTCCCTGCGCGAGCGCTTCGTCGCCGAACTCGCCCTGCGGGCGAGCCGCATCCGCCTCGGCCGCGGCAGCGAGGACGGCGTCGAGTGCGGGCCGCTGGTCTCCGAGCAGCAGCGCGCCAAGGTCGAGTCCTACGTCGCCTCCGCGCTGGAGGAGGGCGCGGTGCTGCGCACCGGCGGCCGCCGCCCGGACCCCGCGCCCGAGCGGCCCGAGGGCGGCTACTTCTACGAGCCGACCGTCCTCGACCAGTGCCACCGCGAGATGCGCGTCGTACGCGAGGAGGTCTTCGGACCCGTCCTCACCGTCGAGACCTTCCGCACCGAGGACGAGGCGGTCGCCCTCGCCAACGACACCGAGTACGGGCTCGCCGGCGCCGTGTGGACCTCCGACGCCGGCCGCGCCCGCCGGGTCGCGGCCCGGCTGCGCCACGGCACCGTCTGGATCAACGACTTCCACCCCTACCTTCCGCAGGCGGAGTGGGGCGGCTTCGGCAAGAGCGGCACGGGCCGCGAACTCGGCCCCGCCGGACTGGCCGAATACCGCGAGACCAAGCACGTCTACCAGAACCTCGCGCCGAAGCCGGTGCGGTGGTTCGCGGGCTGAGCCGCACCGCCCCCGACCGATCCCCCACCCCCCTTGGAGCACCACCCCTCATGCCCGAGAACAACCAGGTCTACGACTACGTCGTCATCGGCGGCGGCACGGCCGGCTCCGTCATCGCCTCGCGCCTGACCGAGAACCCGGACGTCACCGTCGCCGTCGTCGAGGGCGGACCCAGCGACGTCGGCCGCGAGGACGTACTGACGCTGCGCCGCTGGATGGGTCTCCTCGGCGGCGAACTGGACTACGACTATCCCACCACCGAGCAGCCGCGCGGCAACTCCCACATCCGGCACAGCCGCGCCCGCGTCCTCGGCGGCTGCTCCTCGCACAACACGCTGATCGCCTTCAAGCCGCTGCCGTCCGACTGGGACGAGTGGGAGGAGGCCGGCGCCAAGGGCTGGGGCGCGGTGCCGATGGAGGCGTACTACGCCCGGCTCCTCAACAACATCGTCCCGGTCGACGAGAAGGACCGTAATGCCATCGCCCGGGACTTCGTCGACGCGGCCCTGCACGCGACCGGGGTGCCCCGCGTCGAGGGCTTCAACCGCGCCCCCTTCACCGAGGGCGCCGGGTTCTTCGACCTCGCCTACCACCCTGAGAACAACAAGCGGTCCTCGGCGTCGGTGGCGTATCTGCACCCCGTGATGGACGAGCGCGACAACCTCACGATCCTGCTGGAGACCTGGGCGTACCGGCTGGAGCTGAACGGCACCCGCGCCGAGGGCGTCCATGTGCGCACCAAGGACGGCGAGGAGATCCTCCTCACTGCGCGCAACGAGGTCGTGCTGTGCGCCGGCGCCGTGGACTCGCCTCGGCTGCTGCTGCACTCCGGCATCGGACCGCGCGCGGACCTCGAAGCGCTCGGCATCCCGGTCGCGCACGATCTGCCGGGCGTCGGCGAGAACCTGCTCGACCACCCCGAGTCGGTGATCGTCTGGGAGACCCACGGGCCGATCCCGGAGAACTCCGCGATGGACAGCGACGCCGGTCTCTTCGTGCGCCGCGACCCCGGACACGCGGGCCCGGACCTGATGTTCCACTTCTACCAGATCCCCTTCACGGACAACCCCGAGCGCCTGGGCTACCAGCGCCCGCCGTACGGCGTCTCGATGACCCCCAACATCCCGAAGCCGAAGAGCCGCGGGCGCCTGTACCTGACGAGCGCCGACCCGTCGGTTAAGCCCGCCCTGGACTTCCGCTACTTCACCGACGAGGACGACTACGACGGCCGCACCCTCGTCGACGGCATCCGTATCGCCCGCGAGATCGCGAAGACCGAACCGCTGGCCGGCTGGCTCAAGCGCGAGGTGGCCCCCGGGCCGCACGTCACGAGCGACGAGGAACTGAGCGAGTACGCCCGCAAGGTCGCGCACACCGTGTACCACCCGGCGGGCACCTGCCGTATGGGCGCGGCGGACGACCCGCGGGCGGTCGTGGACCCGAGCTTGAGGATCCGCGGTCTGAGCGGCATCCGCATCGCCGATGCCTCCGTGTTCCCGACGATGACCGCCGTGAACCCGATGATCGGAGTGCTGATGGTCGGGGAGAGGGCCGTGGACCTGATGGGAAGTGGTGCGTGATGAGTACCCCGGTCTTCTCCGTGGAGGGGCTGTGGAAGGTGTTCGGACCGAAGGCCGAGCGCGTTCCGGGCGATCCCGAGCTGACGGCACTGGAGCCCGCCGAACTGCGCTCGCGCACCGGCTGCACGGCCGCCGTCCATGACGTCTCCTTCGACGTCCACAAGGGCGAGGTGTTCGTGGTGATGGGCCTGTCCGGCTCGGGCAAGTCCACCCTCGTGCGCTGTCTGACCCGGCTGATCGAGCCGACCGCGGGCAGCATCGTCATCGACGGCGAGGACGTCCGCGCCATGGACAAGGCCCGGCTGCGCGAACTGCGCCGGCACCGCGCCGCGATGGTCTTCCAGCACTTCGGCCTGCTCCCGCACCGCACCGTCATCGACAACGTCGCCTACGGCCTGGAGATCCAGGGCGTCGGCAAGTCCGAACGGCGCGCCCGCGCCCAGGAGTTCGTCGCCAAGGTCGGCCTGGACGGCATGGAACAGCGGCGCCCCGCCCAGCTCTCCGGCGGCCAGCGCCAGCGCGTGGGCCTGGCCCGGGCGCTCGCGGTCGACCCCGAGGTCCTGCTCTTCGACGAGCCGTTCAGCGCGCTCGACCCGCTGATCCGGCGGGACATGCAGGAGGAGGTCGTGCGCCTGCACCGCGAGGAGGGCCGCACGATGGTCTTCATCACCCACGACCTGTCCGAGGCGCTGAAGCTGGGCGACCGTATCGCCCTGATGCGCGACGGCCGCGTGGTGCAGCTCGGCACCCCGGAGGAGATCGTCGCCCACCCCGCCGACGACTACGTCCGCGAGTTCGTCCGGGACGTGGCGCGCGAACAGGTCATGACGGTCCGCACGGCCATGCGGCCCGGCGGCTGCGACGGCACCGAGCACCCCGGCGCCCTCGACCCCGGCGAGGTCGTCGCCGACGCGATCAAGGTCGTCGCCCGCAGCGGCAAGCCCGCCTGCGTCGTGGAGGACGGCCGCTGCCTCGGCGTCGTCGACCACGAGCGCCTCCTCGGGGTGGTGGCGGGAACGGAGCCGCAGAAGGAGGCCGTCTGATGGCGACGGTCACCGCATCCGCCCCGCGCGCCGGACTGCCCGGCGTGCTGAAACACCGCGCCGCGCAGAAGCTGCTGCTGCTCGCACTCCTCGCGGCCGTTCTCGTGCCCCTCGCCGACGCCCGCTGGGCGAGCGGGAGCTGGCCGCACGCCCTCACCGTCGACGTGTCCCAGCCGCTCGCCGACGCCAGCGACTGGATCATCGACAACCGCGACAGCCACCCGCTGTTCCTGTACTTCTTCGGCTACATCAGCAACGCGGTCGTCCTCTGCGTACGCGCCGTGTATCTGCTGCTGCTCGCCGTCGGCTGGGCCGGAGTCACGGCCATCGGGGCCCTCGTCGCCTGGCGGGTCGCCGGGGTGCGGCTCGCCGCCGGCACGGCCGTGGCGTTCCTGGCCTGCGGGCTGCTCGGCATGTGGGTGCCCACCATGCAGACGCTCGCGCTCATGGTCGTCGCCGTGCTCGTGTCGGTACTCGTGGGCCTCGTGCTCGGCCTCGCCGCCGGACTCTCCGACCGCTTCCACCGGGCCCTGCGCCCGGTCCTGGACACCATGCAGGTGCTGCCGGCCTTCGCGTATCTGCTGCCCGTGGTGCTGATCTTCGGCATCGGCGTGCCCGCGGCCGTCCTCGCCACCGTCGTCTACGCCGCCCCGCCCATGGCCCGCCTCACCGCCCTCGGCCTGCGCGGCGCCGACAAGGAGGTCCTGGAGGCGGTCGAGTCGCTCGGCGCCACCGCACCCCAGCGGCTGCTGACCGCCCGCATCCCGCTGGCCCGCAAGGAACTCCTGCTCGGCCTCAACCAGACGATCATGATGGCCCTGTCGATGGCCGTCATCGCCTCCGTCATCGGCGCGGGCGGCCTCGGTGACCGCGTCTACCAGGCGCTGGCCTCCGTCGACGTGGGCGCGGCCCTCGAAGCCGGCATCCCGATCGTGCTGCTGGCCGTCGTCCTGGACCGCATCACCGCCGCCGCCGGCGAGCACGCCGGCGAGGAGCCCCAAAGCCGGCTCGTCTGGCTCTACGCGGCCGTCGCCGCCGTCGCCGTGGCGCTCGCCGGACGGCTGGCCGGACGCCTCGACTGGCCCGACTCCTGGACCGTGAACCTCGCCGACCCCGTCAACCGCGCCGTCGACTGGATGACCGCCCACCTGTACTCGGGCGTGCCCGTCGTGGGCGGCACCGCCGACTGGGCGGGCCGCTTCACCACCTGGGTCCTCGACCCGGTCCGCAGCGGACTGCAGTGGCTGCCCTGGTGGGCGGTCCTGCTCCTGGTCGCCGCGCTGGCCTGGCTGATCGGCACCTGGCGCACCGCGCTCACCGCGGTCCTCGCCATGGCCGCGATCGGCGTGCTCGGCGTGTGGAAGCCGTCGCTCGACACGCTCTCCCAGGTCCTCGCGGCCGTCGCCGTCACCCTCGTCCTGGGCTTCGCGATCGGCATCGCGGCCGCCCGCAGCGACCGCTTCGAGCGCCTGCTGCGACCTGTCCTGGACGTCTTCCAGACCATGCCGCAGTTCGTGTACCTGATCCCGGTCGTGGCCCTCTTCGAAGTGGGCCGCGCCCCCGCGGTCGCCGCGGCCGTCGTCTACGCGCTGCCCGCCGTCGTCCGCATCACCACGCAGGGCCTGCGCCAGGTCGACCCGGCGGCCCTGGAATCGGCCCGCTCGCTCGGCGCGAGCAGCACCCAGCAGCTACGGCAGGTCCAACTCCCGCTCGCCCGGCCCGCGTTGCTGCTCGCCGTCAACCAGGGCGTGGTCCTGGTCCTCGCCGTCGTCATCATCGGCGGCCTGGTCGGCGGAGGCGCGCTCGGCTACGACGTCGTCTTCGGCCTCGCCCAGGGCGACCTGGCGACCGGGCTGGTGGCCGGGGCGGCGATCGTGTGTCTGGGGTTGATGCTGGACCGGGTGACGCAGCCGACGGAACGCCGAACGAAGGGTGGTGTGTGACACGTGACATGTGACATAGCACTGAGCCGCAGAACAGTCCTCGCCGTCACCACGGCCGCCGCCCTCACCCTCCTCACCGGCTGCGGCGCCGCCGACATGACCAAGCAGTCCTCGCCGTTCGCCAACGCGCAGGGCGCCAAGACCGTGACCCTGTCCGTGCAGTCCTGGGTCGGCGCGCAGTCGAACGTCGCCGTCGCCCAGTACCTGCTGGAGCACAAGCTCGGCTACCGCGTCGACACCGTCCAGGTCGACGAGGTGCCCGCCTGGGACGCCCTCAGCCAGGGCCGGGTCGACGCGATCCTGGAGGACTGGGGCCACCCCGAGCAGGAGCAGCGGTACGTCACCGACAAGAAGACGATCACCCGCGGCGGTGGCCTCGGCGTGACCGGCCACATCGGCTGGTTCGTGCCGACCTACCTGGTCAAGCAGCACCCCGACATCACGAACTGGAAGAACCTGAACAAGTACTCCTCGCTCTTCCGCACCCCGGAGAGCGGCGGCAAGGGCCAGCTGATGGACGGCTCCCCGTCCTACGTCACCAACGACAAGGCCCTGGTGAAGAACCTGAAGCTCGACTACCAGGTCGTCTTCGCCGGTTCCGAGGCCGCGCAGATCACGCAGATGAAGCAGTTCGCCAAGGAGAAGAAGCCCTTCCTGACGTACTGGTACGCGCCGCAGTGGCTGTTCAAGAAGGTCCCCATGACCGAGGTGAAGCTGCCGGCCTACAAGGAGGGCTGCGACGCGGACCCGGCGAAGGTCGCCTGCGCCTATCCGCACACCCCGCTGCAGAAGTACCTCAACTCCGGCTTCGCGAAGAACGGCGGCAAGGCGGCGGCCTTCCTGAAGAAGTTCAAGTGGACGACCGAGGACCAGAACGAGGTCTCCCTGATGATCGCCGACCAGAAGATGACACCCGAGGACGCGGCGAAGAAGTGGGTGGACAGCCACCCGTCCACCTGGAAGGCGTGGCTGTCCTGATCACCGCTGCCCGCGCAGTTCGTCGGTCGTCGCTCGCAGTGCCTGAGCCGACCGGCGCAGCAGCCCCGGTCCGAACGTGATGCGCGTGGCCCCGAGTTCACCGAGTTCGGTGAGCGAGGGGCCCTCGCCGTCCAACCGGGCGTGCATGTTGACCGGCCCCTGGATGCCGGACCGCAGCAGTGGCAGTACGTCCGCCGGGGCGCCGATCGGATAGACGCAGTCGGCGCCGGCGGCGACGTACAACGCGGCCCGCTCGATGGCCCGTTCCGGATCGCCGTCGCCGTGTGCGAAGGTGTCGATCCGGGCGTTCACGAAGAGCAGGTCGCCCGCCGCCGCCCGCACCTCGGCGAGCCAGTCCGCGTGCTGTCGCGGGTCCTTGAGTTCGCCCCCGTGCGAGTCCTCCAGATTGCAGCCCACGGCACCGGTCTCCAGCAGCCGTTCCACCAGCTCCTTGGGCGCCAGCCCGTAGCCGTCCTCGACGTCCGCCGACACCGGTACGTCCACGGCCCGCACGACGCGCGCCACCGCGGCGAACATCTCGTCGGGCGGGGTCGAGCCGTCCTCGTGGCCGAGGGATGCGGCGATCCCGGCGCTGGGCGTCGCGAGTGCGGGGAAGCCGGCCTCGGCGCACACCCGGGCACTGACCGCGTCCCAGGGGCCGGGCAGCACGAGCGGGTCGCCCGGCAGCCGGCCGTGGTGCAGCGCACGGAAGGCCTCCACCTTGCTCATGGTGTGTAACCCCCCGGCGGCACACGGCGGCTGACCATCACCCGGTTCCAGTTGTTGATGGCGACGACCAGGGCGATGAGATGGGCCAACCGCGCCTCGTCGAAGTGCTTGGCGGCCTTCTCGTACACCTCGTCGGGCACGAAGCCGTCCGTCAGCACCGTGATCGCCTCGGTCAGCGCGAGCGCGGCCCGCTCCCGCTCGTCGAAGGCGTCCTCGGCCTCCTCCCAGGCCGCGAGCAGATCCAGCTGCCGCTCGCTCACCCCGAGCCCCCGGGCGACGGCGAGATGCATGTCGAGGCAGAACGCGCAGTGGTTGAGCTGCGAGGCGCGGATCACCACCAGCTCGGCGAGCGCCGGGTCGCCCAGACCCCGCTTGGCGGCGGCGCTGACCGCGGACATCGCCTGCCCCACCGCGCGGTCGAGCACCTGCGTGCGGGCCGTCATGAGAAGTCGCCCGGCTGGTAGTGGCCCGGCACCGCGCGCGTGGTCACGCCGAACCGGTTCCACGCGTTGATCACCGCGATGCAGGCGATCAGCTGCGCCAGCTCGGCCTCCTCGAAGTGCTTGGCGGCCTTCTCGTACACCTCGTCGGGCACGAAGCCGTCCGTCAGCACCGTGACGGCCTCCGTCAGCTCGATCGCGGCGAGCTCCTTCTGCGTGTAGAAGTGCTTCGACTCCTCCCACGCGTTCAGATGCACGATCCGCTGGACGGTCTCGCCCGCCGCCAGCGCGTCCTTGGTGTGCATGTCGAGACAGAAGGCGCAGTGGTTGATCGCGGAGGCGCGCAGCCGCACCAGCTCCACCAGCCGGGGGTCCAGGCCCTGCTTGGACGCCTGCTCGAGGCGGGCCATCGCCTTGTAGACCTCGGGGGCGAGCGCGGCCCAGCGCATCCGGGCCGGCTGCTCGGGGGCGTACTCGGTGACTTCTTCAGTGGTCATGCTCTCGACCCTAGGTTCGGAGCAGCCCAGGGGTATGGTCCATTCCCATGGCGAAAACGTGGGCCACTTTGGGCGTGGACCTGCATCTGGAGCCGACCGGCCCCGGGGTCCGCAGGGGTCTCACCGACGCCCTGCGCGAGGCCGTGCGCACCGGCCGGCTCGCCCCCGGCACCCGGCTGCCCTCCTCCCGGGTCCTCGCCGCCGACCTCGGCATCGCCCGCAACACCGTCGCCGAGGCCTACACCGACCTCGTCGCGGAGGGCTGGCTCACCGCCCGCCAGGGCGCGGGCACCCGGGTGGCGCAGCGGACCGTCGTCCCACCGGCCGAGGCCGCACCCCGCCCCCGCCCGCGCAGCCGCCCCGCCCACAACCTGATCCCCGGCCTTCCGGACCTCGCGACCTTCCCCCGCGCCGAGTGGCTCAAGGCCGCCCGCCGCGCGCTCGCCACCGCCCCCAACCAGGCCTTCGACTACGGCGACCCGCGCGGCCGTGTCGAGCTGCGCACCGCCCTCGCCGGCTACCTCGCCCGCGCCCGCGGCGTACGCACCGACCCCGAACGCATCCTGGTGTGCGCCGGCATCTCGCACGGGCTGCGGATCCTCGGCGCCGTGCTGCGGGCGCGCGGCGCACGGACGGTGGCCGTGGAGTCGTACGGCCTCGATGTGCACTGGAGGCTGCTGGCGGACGCCGGACTCCGCACCGTCCCGCTGCCCTTCGACGAACGGGGCACGGACCCGGGGGAGTTGACCGACCAGGCGGCCGTCCTGCTCACCCCCGCCCACCAGTTCCCGATGGGCGGCACCCTGCACCGCGACCGCCGCGCCGCCGTCGTCGACTGGGCACGCCGCACCGGCGGAGTGGTCGTCGAGGACGACTACGACGGCGAGTTCCGCTACGACCGCCAGCCCGTCGGCGCCCTCCAGGGCCTGGACCCCGACCACGTCGTCTACGCCGGCACGGCCAGCAAGTCCCTCGCCCCCGGCCTCAGGCTGGCCTGGCTGGTGCTGCCGCCGGGGCTGGTCGAGGAGGCGGCGAGGGCGAAGGGCGGCAAGGACATGTGCGGGGTCCTGGACCAGCTGACCCTCGCCGAGTTCATCACCTCCGGCGCCTACGACCGCCACGTGCGCTCCGCCCGGCTGCGCTACCGCCGCCGCCGTGACGCCCTGGTGACCGAACTCGCCCGACGGGCCCCGCAGGTCCACGCCACCGGCATCGCGGCCGGCCTCCACGTGGTGCTCCGCCTGCCGCCCGGCACCGAACAGGCGACGCTCAGGGCGGCCGCCTGGCAGGACCTGGCAGTGCACGCCCTCAACCGCTACCGCCACCCCGATGCCTCCGTCGAGCGGCTGGACGCCCTGGTCGTGGGCTACGGCACCCCACCGGACCACGCCTGGGCAAGCACCCTGGACGCCTTGTGCACGGCCCTGCCGGAGATGCCTGAGCCGTAAACACGGGGCTTCCTTTTTCGCAGGACTTACTCACCTGCGCGCAGCAGACTCAGCAGTTCAGCCCGCCGTATCCGCCCCACCCGCACTCGGCGCCTCCCCGAACCGTGCCAGCGCCAGTGCCCCCGCGACGGCGATCGCGATGCCGGCGACGGCCAGCCAGGTCAGCCCGTCCCGGGTGCGGTCCTCCGACGGAGCCACCCGTGCGCGGCGGCGCGGCCGTCCTCGCCCGTCAGTACTCCGGCCGCTCAGCCCGTGGTATCCGCCCCTCCCGTGCCCGGTGCCTCCCCGAACCGCGCCAGGGCCAGTGCCCCCGCGACGGCGATCGCGAAGCCGGCGACGGCCAGCCAGGCCAGCCCTTCGCGGGTGCGGTCGCCGAGCCAGATCACGCCCACCAGGGCCGGGCCGATCGTCTCGCCGATCACCATCCCTGCCGTCGCCGTGGTGACCGAGCCGCGCTGCAGGGCCGAGGTCAGCAGCAGGAAGGCGGCGCCACCGCCGATGAGCAGGGCGTATGTCGCGGCGTCGGTGAGCAGCTCCGACGGCACGAGCGAGTCGATCAGCCGTACCGACACCTCCACCACCCCGAACCCGACACCGGCGCCCGACCCGAGCACCAGCGCCCGCCCCCGCCCCGACCAGCGCCCGCCCGACAGCCCGAGCAGCAGCACCACGACGGCGATCGCGAGCATCACATACGGCAGGGCCGCCGGGCCCTCGCGGTCCCCCTCGGCCCCGGACGCCAGCCCCAGCATCGCGAGCCCCGCGCACACCACCCCGACCGCACCCCACTCCGTCCCGGTCAGACGCACCTCCAGCAGCCGCGCCGCGACCACTCCGGTCACCGCCAGACTGGAGGCGAGGGCCGCCGCGACCGCGTAGATCGGGATCGACCGCAGGGCGACGATCTGCAACAGGAACCCCAGCCCGTCCAGCGCCAGTCCGGCCACATAGCGCCACTGCCGCACGGCCCGCAGCAGCAGCGCCGCCTCCCCGCCGGCGCCCCCTTCCGCACCCGCCGCCCGCGCCGCGACCGCCTGCAACACCGTCGCGGTGCCGAAACAGACCGCCGCACCAAGGGCGCACACCATGCCAAAGATCACAAAGCGACTGTAGGGGAGGCGCACGACGGGTGGGGGTCCCTCACAGCGCGCTCTCACCGATCCCTAGGCTGACCCAGCCACATCAGCCACATCAGCCGAACCGGCCACCACGGCCGTACCAACGGGGAGACACGGACATGGCGGAAGCATGTCGGCAACTTCGCTCGGGCACGGTCGTGCTCGGCGGCATGGGACTTCTCGCCGCGACCCTCACCGCCTGCTCCTCGGACCCCGACAAGCGCTGCGTGGACCGCGACAGCTACAACCTCGCCAAGGGCTACAAGGTCGTCTCCGACAAGAACTGCACCTCCACCAAGAGCTCCGCCCACGGCGCCTGGTACTACGGCGGCAAGAAGAAGGGCTCCTGGGTCGACGACGGCTCCTTCACCAAGCCCCGCAAGGCGTCCGGCGGTTCGGGCGGCTCCGGCGGGCACGGCGTCTCCCGCGGCGGTTTCGGCGGCGGCAAGGGAAGCTCCGGCGGCTGAGCCCGGACGCGGCACACACCATGCGACGCCACACCATCACCCCTCGCCCCGACTGGCAGCGGACCGTCGAGGAACAGGGCCTCATCTATCCCCTTACCCGCCACCCCGACGACTCACTGCGCCCCTACTGGGACGAGAGCGCCTACTATTCCTTCACCCTCGACGAGGTGGAGGCACTGGAGGAGACCGTCGAGGAACTGCACCGCATGTGCCTCGCGGCCGCGGACCACATCGTCACCGCCGGCCGCTTCGCCGACCTGGGCATCACCGACCCCCGGGTGGCCGACGCGGTCGCCGAGGCCTGGCACCGGCGCGCTGAACTCCCTTCCGTCTACGGCCGTTTCGACCTCCGCTACGACGGCACCGGCCCGGCGAAGCTGCTGGAGTACAACGCCGACACCCCCACCTCCCTGGTCGAGGCCGCCTCCCCCCAGTGGTTCTGGATGGAGGAGCGCTTCCCGGGCGCCGACCAGTGGAACTCCCTCCACGAACGCCTCGTCGTCGCCTGGAAGAAGCAGGCCGCCCTTCTGCCGCCCGGCAGCCCCCTCTACTTCGCGCACTCCTCGGACGACGAACTCGGCGAGGACCTGATGACGGTCGCCTACCTCAAGGAGACCGCCGAGCAGGCCGGCCTGGACACCGACTGGATCTCCATGGAGGAGATCGGCTGGGACTCCCTCTCGGGCCGCTTCGTCGACAACCAACTGCGCTTCATCCGCAGCTGCTTCAAGCTCTACCCCTGGGAGTGGCTCACCACCGACCCCTTCGCCGCCCATGTCCTCGACACCCTCGACAACGGCGGCGGCACGGGGTCGACGCTGTGGATCGAACCCGCCTGGAAGATGCTCCTCAGCAACAAGGCCCTCCTGGCGATCCTCTGGGAACTCCACCCCGGCCACCCCAACCTCCTCCCCGCCCACCTCGACGGCCCCCGCGAGCTGGCCCGCACGAAGGGCTATGTCGCCAAACCGCTGCTCGGCCGCGAGGGCGCCGGAGTGACGGTCCACGAGCCCGGCACCGGCCCGGCGGTCACCCGCGACGAAGCCTGCTGCTACCAGGAGCTGGCCCCCTTGCCCGACTTCGACGGCAACCGCGTCGTCCTCGGCGCATGGGTCGTGGAGGACGAGTCGGCCGGCCTCGGCATCCGCGAGTCCTCCGGCCTCATCACGGACGAGTACGCCTGCTTCCTGCCGTACGTGATCCTCTGACGCCCGCCCCGCACCGCCCCGCTCGCCCCGCCGCGCCCCGCTCGTCCGCGCCCGGCTCGCCCGCGCCCCGCTCGCTCGTCCGCGCCCGGCTCGCCCGCGCCCCGCTCACCCGCCCGCGCCCCGCTCGTCCGCCCTCCCCGCTCCTCGCTCGCATGGTGGACGCCGGACCTCCGGCTTTCGGCGTGGCCGGTAGGCTGACGGGCGGGCCGTGACTGGCGCGCTGGGATGGGACCGACCATCGGGGAGCGGCTCGTGCAGTGAGCGAGTGCCGTGCGCCTGGGCCGACCGTGAACCGTGAACGCTTCAAGCCACGCCACCCGGAGGCCGACGCCATGTCAGAGCAGCAGCCCCTCTCCACCGAGTCCACCGCCTTCCGTGCCGCCCTCGATGTGATCCGTGCCGTCGAGCCGCGGGTCGCCGACGCCATCGGCCAGGAGGTCCACGATCAGCGCGAGATGCTGAAGCTGATCGCCTCCGAGAATTACGCCTCCCCGGCCACCCTCCTCGCGATGGGCAACTGGTTCAGCGACAAGTACGCCGAGGGCACCGTCGGCCGCCGCTTCTACGCCGGCTGCCGCAACGTCGACACCGTGGAGTCCCTCGCCGCCGAGCACGCCAGGGAGCTCTTCGGCGCCCGCCACGCCTATGTCCAGCCGCACTCCGGCATCGACGCCAACCTGGTCGCCTTCTGGGCCGTCCTCGCCCAGCGGGTGGAGGCCCCCGCCCTGGAGAAGGCGGGCGTCCGCCAGGTAAACGAGCTCTCCGAGGCCGACTGGGCGGAGCTGCGCCAGGCCTTCGGCAACCAGCGCATGCTCGGCATGTCCCTGGACGCGGGCGGCCACCTCACCCACGGCTTCCGCCCGAACATCTCCGGCAAGATGTTCGACCAGCGCTCCTACGGCACCGACCTGGCCACGGGCCTCATCGACTACGACGCCCTGCGCGCCCAGGCCCGTGACTTCAAGCCGCTGATCATCGTCGCCGGCTACTCCGCCTACCCCCGTCTGGTGAACTTCCGCATCATGCGCGAGATCGCCGACGAGGTCGGGGCGACGCTGATGGTGGACATGGCGCACTTCGCCGGCCTCGTCGCGGGCAAGGTGCTGACCGGCGACTTCGATCCGGTACCGCACGCCCAGATCGTCACCACCACCACGCACAAGTCGCTGCGCGGCCCGCGCGGCGGCATGGTCCTGTGCGACGACTCCCTCAAGGACCAGGTCGACCGCGGCTGCCCGATGGTCCTCGGCGGTCCGCTCCCGCACGTCATGGCCGCCAAGGCCGTCGCGCTCGCGGAGGCCCGCCGGCCCTCCTTCCAGGACTACGCCCAGCGCATCGTGGACAACTCCCGCGCACTGGCCGAGGGCCTGATGCGCCGGGGCGCCACCCTCGTCACCGGCGGCACCGACAACCACCTCAACCTGATCGACGTCACCACCTCCTACGGCCTCACCGGCCGCCAGGCCGAGGCCGCGCTCCTGGAGTCCGGCATCGTCACCAACCGCAACGCCATCCCGGCCGACCCCAACGGCGCCTGGTACACCTCCGGCATCCGCATCGGCACCCCCGCCCTGACCACGCGCGGTCTGGGCACGGCGGAGATGGACGAGGTGGCGGGCCTGATCGACCGCGTCCTCACCACCGCCGAGCCCGGCACCACCAAGTCGGGCGCCCCCTCCAAGGCCCAGCACGTCCTCGATCCGAAGATCGCGGACGAGATCTCCCGCCGCGCCACCGACCTCGTGGCGGGCTTCCCGCTCTACCCGGAGATCGACCTGGGCTGACACCCTCTCGGTCCGGAGCCTTCGAAGATCTGGAGTTTTCAAGGATCAGGGACTCCCGGGGATCCATGACCGTCAGAGGTCGATGAGTTCCTGTCGTGGCTCCTCCCGCGGCGGTCCGGCTCCGTGCCGGGCCGCCGCGCGGCGTATCAGCAGCGTGCCGCCGATGCCGATCACGAGCCCCACGGCCAGCCCCGGCGCCGCCCACCAGGCCCCTCCCATGTCCCAGCCGGACCCGTCCCGCGCAGCCGCGGCACCCGAGCCCCGGGCCGAAGGGGCGCCGTCACCGGCGCTGTCACCGAGCCCGGCGAGCACCTTGTCCCGCTCCAGCTCGACGAAGATCGAGCGCGGTGCCCGGTGCCAGCGGATGTCGTCGTCCTGGACGTCCGGCGCCGGGTCTGTCCGTATCCAAGGCGTGCCGTCCGCCGCCACCAGCAACTGGTCCTGCCGAACGACCGCCACGTCACCGCCGGGTGCACGGTTCGTCTGCGGCCAGCCGCCCACCCCTGTCAGACCCCAGATCACGGTGAAGTCCACGGGCGGATAGCTGCCCTCGCTCCAGTCCTGCGGCACCCGCTCCGTCCCCATGTACTCCGGCCGCAGCAACTGCCGCAGATGGGCAAAAGCGGGCCGGCCGGAACGCAGCACCATCGTCTGTCCCGTACCGCCCGCGATGATCATCGCGAGGTCCGGGTCGTCCGGAGCCTCCGCCTGCGTCGCGGCCGCTGCTGCCGCCGCAGTCGCTGCCGCCGCGTCGCCCGGCACCCCGCACAGCATCACCGCCGCCACCGCCGACACAAAAACCACCACCCCGCGCCCTGTCCCACATCCCCTCATACGCCCTCTCACGCGTCCCCTCATGCATCCCCTCATACGTCGCGCAGCTCCTGCCCGGGCCCGCTGCTCCGACCCCGCAACCACCTCCACCGGTTCACCGGCCCCTGCGAGGCGAGCGGCCTCAATACCAGCGCCAGCACGGCCCCCGCCGCCACGCCGGGCAGCGTCCACCACCAGTTGGCCCACCACTCGGTGCCCTCGTCAGCCCCGGATGCGCCGACTCGCACAGCGGCCGTGTCCGCGGCAGGGGCCGGAGGAACCGAGGCGCTGCCGGGCTCCTGCGACTCCCAGGGTGCCGGGAAGATCCCGCCGTAGCCGGCATCCGCGTCCTCGCCCATCACACCCAACTTCCCCAGCAGGGCGCGCAGTTGGGCGGGGTGCTCGGCTCGGTGCCAGTAGCCGTTCATGCCGTGGGCCATATCGGCCGCCGTATGGATCCAGACCGGGCCGCGGGAGCCGGAGTAGCCCGGGAAGATCCGGTCCACGCGCCAGGGCGATATGTCGTGTGCCATCCAGGTGGCATTGATCTGCCGCTCGCCTCCCAGCTCCCTTTCCGGGGGCTGGGCCCTGGTGCCCTTGCCCGCGGGGCCGAGCAACTGCTCCAACTCCCCGTACTCCTCGTCCGCGTAGTACAGCGCGGTGGCCTCCGCGCTCTGCGGCGATGTCACCAGCACACTGGTCGGCCCGCCCGCCGAGGCCGACGACGCGCCCCACACCATCAGGGCGAGCAGCACCGCCAACGCCCCGGTCAGTGAGGCCAGTTCACGAGCCCCGCGCCTGCAACCACGCATTCCGTCCCCCTGACAGAAGGTCTCCCGCGGCTCTCCCCGAGCCGCGTGTCACTTCTGGTACACCGCCCACCCCGCCGGGGTTCCCACCGCCGGTGCACTATTTCGGTGCACTGCTTCGGTGACCTATGTCGAGGGCGTCCCCGCCGTCCCGTCGAGCGACTGCGCAATCTCCACGGCACGGCTCTTGGACGTCACCCCCTCCAGCCGGAGCGTCACGCTCCCCTCTCCGGTCTCACGGGTCCACAGCAGCGTCGGCCCGGCGGTGCGCTCCTTGCGGGTGAAGCGGTCCCCGCTCGCGTCGACCAGCCAGAAGCTCAGCAGATGGGGGCGGGGGAACCACAGGGCGAAGTTCGGGTTGCCGTCGGCCGAGGGCTTCCCGGTCAGTGCGAGCCACTCCGGCGGCTCGCGCAGGGTCTTGGAGAAGCCGATGTCGAGCCGGGCCGGGAACTCGTCCAGCCGGACCGTGTGGCCCTTCTCGCGCCAGCACAGGCTCACCAGGAAGCGCTGGTGCGGTTCGCTCGTCACCGCGACCGTGTCCGGGACGCCGAGCGAGCGCGGCACCAGCGGTTCGAACCCGGCCCGCTGCTCCGCCTGCCCGAGCGAGACCGACCTGCCGCAGCCGGGCACCTCGGCTCCCGGCGAGGGCACCGCGGACGGGTCGTACCGCACCTCGACACCGCCGAAGTCGAACCAGTCCAGAACCGCGGCCCGCACCGGGGGCGTGAGCGCGAGCACCGTCAGCAGGCCGCACAGGCACGCGGTCAGCGAACGCCACCGCAGCCGCGTCCAGCGCCGCAGCGCACGCAGCCGCTCATGGGCGCCCCGGGGCTCGGCGACCGGGACGGGCATCCGCTCGGCCAGTATCTGGCCCAGCACGCGCTCGACCATCGTCTCGGAGCCGAGGGGATCACCGGCGCCGTCACCACCGCCCGCCCCGGGCGCATCCAGCGACCGCCCGAGCGACCTCAGCTCCTCCGGCAGCCGGGAGGCATCGCCCGCACGCCCCGGCCGCCGCCACCGCCGGGCCCGGTCGCCGCCTCGGCCGCGCGGCCCCCGGCCACCGGAACCCTCCGGACCCCGGCCGCCCTCACCGTCGTACGCACCGCGTCCCTCACTCACGCTCATCACCCCCTTCCCGAGGTTCGAAGTCCGGCAGGAGCCGGCCCAGCTTGCGCAGGGCGCGGTTGAGGCGGGACTTGACCGTCCCGCGCGGCCAGCCCAGGGCCTGGGCCGTCTCGGACTCGTCCATCTCCAGGAGATAGCGGTAGGTGACGACCAGGCGGTGCTCCTCGCTCAGCTGCTCCAGGGCGGACAGCAGGGCACCGCGGCGCTCCGTCTCCAGCGTCGCCACCGCGGGGTCCGCCGCTTCCGGTATCAGCGGCTCGGCCTGAGCGAGGGCCGCCTCCCGGCCGGCGAGCGTGCGCTGCCGGGCCGCCGTGCGCACTGTGTTCCTCGTCTCATTGGCGACGATCGACAGCAGCCATGGCTTGAAGGACGCGCCGTCGCGGAACCCGCCCAGCGCGCAGTACGCCTTCACGAAGGCCTGCTGCACCACGTCCTCCGCGTCCGCTCCCGCCCCGAGTGCGGCGGCCGCCCTGAGCGCGATGCCCGTGTGGGCCCGCACCAGATCCGCGTACGCCTCCGCCTCCCCGGCGCGTACGCGTGCGATCACCGCGGCCTCATCGACGATGCGGCCCCCCTCCCGCGTTCTCACACCCTTGTTACACCGCAGGAGACGGATCGGTTCCCATCTGTTTCCGACCAGTTCCGGATCGGTCCCCGGTACCTGAGAGAATGGTGAGCATGGCCTCTGACAGTCCCCGCGTGCTCTCCGGAATCCAGCCCACCGCAGGCTCGTTCCACCTCGGCAACTATCTCGGCGCCGTTCGTCAGTGGGTGGCCCTGCAGGAGTCGCACGACGCGTTCTACATGGTCGTCGACCTGCACGCGATCACCCTTCCGCAGGACCCGGCACAGCTGCGCGCCAACACCCGGCTCGCCGCCGCCCAGCTCCTCGCGGCCGGTCTGGACCCCGAGCGCTGCACGCTGTTCGTCCAGAGCCATGTTCCCGAGCACGCCCAGCTGGCCTGGGTGATGAACTGCCTCACCGGCTTCGGCGAGGCCTCCCGCATGACCCAGTTCAAGGACAAGTCGGCCCGGCAGGGCGCCGACCGCGCGAGCGTCGGTCTGTTCACCTACCCGATCCTCCAGGTCGCGGACATCCTGCTGTACCAGGCGAACGAGGTCCCGGTCGGCGAGGACCAGCGCCAGCACGTCGAGCTGACCCGCGACCTCGCCACGCGCTTCAACGGCCGCTTCGGCGAGACCTTCACGATCCCGAAGCCGTACATCCTCAAGGAGACGGCGAAGATCTACGACCTGCAGGACCCGTCGATCAAGATGAGCAAGTCGGCCTCGACGCCCAAGGGTCTGATCAACCTCCTCGACGAGCCCAAGGCCACCGCGAAGAAGGTCAGGAGCGCGGTCACCGACACCGACACCGTCATCCGCTACGACGCCGACAAGAAGCCCGGCGTCAGCAATCTGCTCACCATCTACTCGACCCTCACCGGCAGGCCGATCGCCGAGCTGGAGCGTGACTACGAGGGCAAGATGTACGGCGCGCTCAAGACGGACCTCGCCGACGTCATGGTCGAGTTCGTGACGCCCTTCCGGGAGCGCACCCAGCAGTATCTCGACGATCCCGAGACGCTGGACGCGATCCTGGCCAAGGGCGCGGAGAAGGCGCGCGCCGTCGCCTCCGAGACCCTCGCGCAGGCCTACGACCGGGTGGGCTTCCTGCCCGCCAAGCACTGACCCGGCCGCCGCACGGACGTACCGGCACAGACGTACCACTGGCAGAGCGCTGCACATCACTCCGGTTGCGCCTGCCCGCAGCACAGCCGTGGCCGTACAGTCGATAGCCGACGGCTCAGAACAAATCCGTCACGACGACAGGAGACGACGTGGGGACCGTAACGATCGGCGTGTCGATCGCGGTCCCGGAGCCTTACGGCAGCCTGCTCCAACAGCTGCGCACGGGCTTCGGTGACTCCGCGGCCCACGGCATCCCCACGCACATCACGCTGCTGCCGCCGACGGAGATCGACGGCGGTGACCTGGTGGCGGTCGAGGAGCATCTGACCGAGGTCGCCGCGGCCGGCCGGCCGTTCCCCATGCGGCTGTCCGGGACCGGCACCTTCCGGCCGCTGTCACCCGTCGTCTTCGTGCGGGTCGACGAGGGCGCCGAGGTGTGCACCTGGCTGCAGAAGCAGGTCCGCGACGCCTCCGGCCCCGTGCCGCGCGAACTGCAGTTCCCGTACCACCCGCACGTCACGGTCGCGCACGGCATCGACGAGGAGTCGATGGACCGCGCCTTCGAGGAGCTCGCCGACTACGAGGCCGAGTGGTCGTGCACCGGTTTCGCGCTGTACGAGCAGGGCCCCGACGGGGTCTGGCGCAAGCTGCGCGAGTACCCCTTCGGAAGCTCGGTGGTGCCGCCCCAGGGTGGTCATGTACGGGGCAGCATCCCCAGCCGCTGACGGGATCCCCGCCGCCGCCCGCGTCCGCCCTCCGGGCCGTAGGCTAGACCGCGAGCCGCCGCAGCACTGCCCGCGGCAGATGCCGTAGCACCGACATCACCACGCGCAGTGAGCCCGGCACCCACACGGTCTCCGAGCCTCGCCGCAGCCCCAGTTCGATGGCCGTGGCGACCGCCTCCGGGGTGGTCGCGAGCCGCGCCTGCGGACGTTGCGCGGTCGGCTTCGAGCGGACGAACCCGGGGCGTACGACCATGACATGCGCACCCGTGCCGTGCAGTGCGTCGCCCAGGCCCTGCGCGAAGGTGTCCAGGCCCGCCTTGCTGGAGCCGTAGATGAAGTTGCTGCGGCGGGCCCGTTCGCCGGCCGCGGAGGAGAGCACCACCAGCGAGCCGTGGCCCTGCGCCTGCAGCGCGCAGGCGCTCACCAGGGCCGCCGACACCGCACCCGTGTAGTTGGTCTGCGCGACGCGCACCGCGGCGGCCGGCTCCCGCTCGTCGCGCGCCTGGTTGCCGAGGACGCCGAAGGCCAGCAGCACCATGTCGACGTCGCCCTCCGCGAAGACCTTGCCGAGGACCGTCTCGTGGGAGTCCGGGGCGAGCGCGTCGAAGGCGACGGTGTGCACGTCGGCGCCCAGGCCGCGCAGCTGCTGTGCGGACCGCTCCAGGGCGGGCGAGGGGCGTCCCGCGAGCCACACCGTGCGCGTGCGGCGGGCGATGAGACGGCGGGCGGTGGCGAGCGCGATCTCGGACGTACCGCCGAGGACGAGCAGGGACTGGGGGAGGCCGGAGGTGTCCTTCACGACAGCAGCTCCTAGGTGTCTGGAGGGCGGGGCGGCAGGACAGGTCGCTGGAATGCCGTGACCGTATCGTCCCGGTATGGGGGATCGGCACCGACACCCTTGTTCACCCACGGCGGCATCGCAGTCCCGTCCATTCGGGGTACTCGCACATGGGGCTTCCAGGGCGAGGGGAGAGTCGGATCATGGACTGGCTGAAGAAGCTCCCCGTCGTCGGCCCGCTGGTGGCACGCCTGATGCTCACGCACGCGTGGCGGTCGTACGGCCGTCTGGACCGGGTGAAGTGGACCCGGCTCGCCGCCGCGATGACGTTCACCAGCTTCGTCGCGCTCTTCCCGCTGCTCACCGTGGCGGCCGCGATCGCCGCCGCCACGCTCAGCGAGGAGCAGCAGAAGGACCTCCAGGACAAGATCGCCGAGCAGGTGCCCGGCATCTCCGACCAGCTCGACATCCAGAGCCTGGTCGACAACGCCGGCACCATCGGCCTCATCGCGGGCGCCGTCCTGCTGTTCACCGGTATCGGCTGGGCCGGCTCGATGCGGGACTGTCTGCGGGCGGTGTGGGAGCTGCCCGACGAGGAGGAGAACCCGGTCCTGCGCAAGGCCAAGGATCTGGGCATCCTCGTCGGTCTCGGCGGCGCCGTCCTGGTCACCATCGCCGCCTCCACCGTCGCTTCCGCGATGGTCGGCTGGATCACCGAGCGGATCGGCATCGACAAGGACGGCTGGGGCGGCGTCCTGCTGTACGTCGTCGCGTTCGCCGTCGCCGTCTTCGCCGACTTCCTGCTGCTCCTGGTCGTGCTGACCCTGCTGCCCGGCGTCGAGCCGCCGCGCCGCCGGCTGGTGGTCGCCGCGCTGGTCGGCGCGATCGGCTTCGAGCTGCTGAAGGCGCTGCTGAGCGGCTATCTGCAGGGGGTCGCCGCGAAGAGCATGTACGGCGCGTTCGGCGTGCCGGTGGCGCTGCTGCTGTGGATCAACTTCACCTCGAAGCTGGTCCTGTTCTGCGCCGCGTGGACGGCGACGCAGAGCGAGGAGCAGGAGGAGGTCACGGACGGGTCCGGCGACGTACCAGATCCGGCAGCGGCCAGCGGCGGTTGACCAGGAACGTGGCCGCGGCCAGCAGCACCAGCACGCCACCCGCTATGGCGAGGGCCACCCCCATGCCGCCGGAGCCGCCCCGGGCGGCGTCGCTCGCCACCGGCTTGCCGGACGGGTCACCGGCACCGCCCGCCTGGCCCGACGCCCCCGGCTGGGCACTGGCCTGCGCGCTCTTCGGCGCCACCAGTGCACCCACGGGTGTCGCCTTGCCGGCCGCCTTGAAGCCCCAGTCGAGCAGCTTGGCGGCCTCCTTGTAGACCTCGTTGTGGTCGTTCTTCTCCGGGTGCATCACGGTGACCAGCAGCACCCGGCCGTCCCGTTCGGCGACGCCCGTGAAGGTCGCGCCCGCGTTGGTCGTGTTGCCGTTCTTGACGCCCGCGATGCCCTGGTAGACGGGGGTGTCGTAGTCGCCGCTCAGCAGCCGGTTGGTGTTCTGGATCTCGAAGGACTCACGGACCGTCCTGCCGGCGTTCTTGCCCTTCTTGGCCTTCTTCGTCTCGCCGGGGAACTTGGCGCGCACGGTCGAGCAGTACTCGCGGAAGTCCTTCTTCTGCAGCCCGGAGCGGGCGAACAGCGTCAGGTCGTACGCCGAGGAGACCTGCTTGGGGGCGTCGTAGCCGTCGGGCGTGACGACGTTCGTGTCGAGGGCCTGGAGCTCCTCGGCGTGCTCGTTCATCTCCTTGACGGTGTTGCCGACGCCGTCGTTCATGGCCGACAGCACATGGACGGCGTCGTTGCCGGAGCGCAGGAAGACTCCGAGCCACAGGTCGTGGACCGTGTAGGTCTCGCCCTCCTTTATGCCGACCATGCTGGAGCCGACGCCCATGCCGGCCAGGTCGGAGGGGACGACCTTGTGCTTCTCGGTCTTCGGGAACTTCGGCAGCACCGTGTCCGCGAACAGCATCTTCATCGTGCTCGCCGGAGGCAGCCGCCAGTGCGCGTTGTGCGCGGCGAGTACCTCGCCCGACTCGGCGTCCGAGACGATCCAGGAGCGGGCGGTGATGTCCTTGGGCAGCACCGGGGCGCCGCTGCCGAGATCCACCTGGGTGCCCGGCTGCCCGAGACGGGCACCGCCCACGCCCGACATCTTCGCCGGGGGAGTGGCCGACGGGCTCGTGGACGGGCTCGGCGCCGCGAGGGCGGCCGGCGCGGTCAGGGCGAGCGAGGACAGGGCGGCGGAGGTGACCAGCAGGGATCGCCTGATGGTCTTCTTGGGAGCGGGCACGGACGGAAACGTACATGCAGTTCGGCGTGAAGTCCCGCCTCCCACCCCACCCCGGACGCCGAACGGGAGGGGCGGCGGCGATACTGAACGTATGAAGCTCAGTCGCCCCGTCTCCTGGTTCCTGCTCGCCTTCGGGGTGTGGAGCTGGATCATCTGGGTCACTTTCGTCAAGAACCTGGTCAAGGACGGCAGCGGCCTCGCGTTCGACGACGGTCACCCGACGGCCTATTTCTGGGTGCATCTGACGCTCGCTGTCGTCTCCTTCGTATTGGGGACGGTCATCGGGGGCATCGGGTTGCGTGGGCTGCGCGCATTGCGCCAGACCTCATAGCGCGCGATGGTCGTCCTCTACGTCCTGATCGCCCTGCTCGTGCTCGGCGTGCTCGTCACCGCCAACTGGTACCTGTGGCGCCGTCTGTTCCGTGACACGACCGCACGGCCGGGCCCGGTGCGCCGGGCGGGCGCCGCGGTCATCGCGGGCGGCTGGGTGCTGGCCGTCGGGGCCCTCGTCGCCGAGCGCGCCGGCGCACCCTTCTGGCTCCAGCAGGTCCTCGCCTGGCCGGGCTTCCTGTGGCTCGCCCTGTCGATCTACCTGCTGCTGGCCGTCGTGGCGGGCGAGATCGTACGGCCGCTGGTGCTCCGTGTGCTTGCCCGCCGGAAGCAAGCTGCTGCGGACGGACGACAGGAGCAGCCCGAGCCGGAGCCCGAGGCGGAACCGGTGCACGAGCCCGGGCCAGGGCCGAAGTCCGCGCCCGTCCCGCAGCCCTCGCGTCGTCTCTTCGTCTCCCGGGTCGTCGCGGGCGTGGGGGCCGCTGCCGCCGTCGGGACCGTCGGCTACGGCACCTACGGCGTGCTGCGCGGCCCGCGCGTGAAGCGGGTGACCGTGCCGCTGGCCAAACTCCCGCGCGAGGCGCACGGTTACCGCATCGCGGTGGTCAGCGACATCCATCTGGGCCCGATCCTCGGCCGGAGCTTCACACAGAAGGTCGTCGACACGATCAACTCCACCCGGCCGGACATCGTCGCGGTCGTCGGGGACCTGGTGGACGGCAGCGTGCGGGACCTCGGCCCGGCGGCGGCCCCGCTGACCCGGCTGGAGGCGCCCTCCTACTTCGTCACCGGCAACCACGAGTACTTCTCCGGCGCCGAGCAGTGGGTCGAGGAAGTACGGCGGCTCGGGCTGCGCCCGCTGGAGAACGCCCGCACCGAACTGCCGTGGTTCGACCTGGCCGGCGTCAACGACGTCGCCGGCGAGAGCGAGGGCCACGGCCCCGACTTCGGCAGGGCGCTCGGCGACCGGGACACGGCACGCGCGTGCGTGCTCCTCGCCCACCAGCCGGTCCAGATCCACGACGCCGTCCGGCACGGCGTCGACCTCCAGCTCTCCGGCCACACCCACGGCGGCCAGCTCTGGCCGGGCAGCCTGATCGCCGAGGCCGCGAACCCGACCGTCGCGGGCCTGGAGCGCTACGGCGACACACAGCTCTACGTCAGCCGGGGCGCGGGCGCCTGGGGGCCGCCCACGCGCGTGGGCGCACCGTCGGACATCACGGTGATCGAACTGGCGTCGACCCGGGCGTGACCCACCTCACCCCAAGTCCGGCCTGAACGCGCGGCGTTGACACGCACCACAGTGACGTCGCAGGCTCACCCGACGCAGCACGATGTGACGGAGGTGCGCGTGGGGTGAGGAGAAGACGTGTTGAGACGCAACTCCTTCCGGCTGCCCCGGCATCCGGCATCCGTCGGTCTGGCCCGGCACCGGGTGCGGGACCATCTGGCCGACTGGGGGCATCCGCCGGACGATCCGGCGCTGGCCGACGCGGTCCTGCTGGTCTCCGAGCTCGCGACCAACGTCGTACGCCACGGGCCGCTGCTGGAGCGGGAGTTCGAGGTGGCGGTGACCGCGCTGGGGGACGGGTCCTGTCTCATCGAGGTGTCGGACGAGGGGCAGCTGGAGCCACGCCTGCGCATCGTCGGCGACGCGGACGAGGCCGGCCGCGGCCTGCACCTGGTGGAGAGCGTCTCGGCGGCCTGGGGGGTGTGGAGCAGAGGGCGGCACGGCAAGACGGTGTGGGCGCTCGTCGCTCCGCTGACGGCGCAGTGACGGCTAATGGTGCCCCCGGGTGGGCAGCGTGACCGTCACCCGCAGGCCCTCGCCCGGCGCCGTCGTCACCGTCACCTCACCGCCGTGAGCGTCCACCACCCCCTGCACGATCGCCAGGCCCAGACCGCTGCCCGCGCCCCCGCCGGCCCGGAAGAAGCGGTCGAAGACCCGTGCCGCGTCCTCCTCGCGCAACCCCGGACCCTGGTCCGCGACACACAGGCGTACGTGCCCGTTCTCGCGTTCCAGCTCCAGCCGTACGGGGACGTCCGCGGGTGTGTGGGTGCGGACGTTGCCCACGAGGTTGCCGAGCACCTTCCTCAGGCCCGACTCGTCGGCCCGCACCAGCAGGGCGCCGTCGGCCCCCACCGTGATGGGCCGCTCCGGCTGCTGCGCCCGCAGGTCCTCGGCCGCGTCCCGCACCAGGCGGCTCAAATCGACGTTGCGCAGGCGCAGTTCGGGCTGCTGGTCCAGGCGGGCCAGGGTGAGCAGCTCGTCCACCAGCCGCCCCATGCGGTCCGTCTCCGCCAGCACCCGCTCCCAGGCACGCTTGCGCTCGTCCGGGTCGTTGAGCATGCCCTTGTCGTAGAGCTGGAGATAGCCGCGGATCGCGGACAGCGGGGTGCGCAGCTCGTGCGAGGCGTCGGCGACGAAGCGGCGCAGCTGGGCCGCGCTGTGCTCGCGCGTGCGGTACGCCGACTCGACCTGGTGCAGCATGGAGTTCAGGGCCAGGCGCAGCTGCTCGACCTCCTGTGTGGGATGGGTGCTGGAGGGGACGCGCAGGGTCAGGTCGCCCTCGGCGATCGCCGACGACGTCTCGACCATGTCCTCCAGCGGCAGCATCTTGCGGCGCACGCTGAACAGCGTGACGCAGGCCAGCAGCACGAGCAGCAGACCGCCGACGGTGAAGTCGAGCTTGAGGGCCTTGCCCATGCCGTTGTGCAGGGCCTCGGTGGAGGTGCCCATCAGCACATAGGTGCCGTCGGACAGCTGGACGGCGGTGACGCGGTACGGGGTGTCGTGCACCTTCACGTCGTGCGGATCGGCGTCCCGGGACAGTGCCGCGGCGTCGCCGACCGCGCGGGCCAGTCCGGTCTGCGCCTCGGTGGGATCGACCCCCAGGATGCCGACCGCGTTGCCCCGGCCGTCGACCGCCGCGTAGATCGTGTCCGGATCCGACCGCTGCTGGTCCTTGGCGTCCGGGACCACTCGGTCACGGACGAAGGACAGGGCGCTGAGCGAGTCGATCTGCCGGATCGTGAGCTGCGAACCGCTCAGCGAGTCACGCATCTTGGTGAGCTGCGAGTCGACCTGGTCGAGCAGGTAGTACCGCATGCCCATCAGGCTGATCGCGGTGGTCGCCACGATGCCGAGGGCGAGCAGCGCCACATTGGTCAGGGTCAGCTTGGCGCGCAGCGAGTGGACGCCGCGTCCGCAGTTCAGCCAGCGGATCTTCATGCCAGCCCGTATCCCACACCGCGCCGGGTGGTGATCACCGGCGGGCCGAGCGCCTCCAGCTTGCGCCGCAGATAGCTGATGTAGGTCTCCACGACGGTCGACTCGGGCGGGGTGTGCTCGTACTGCCAGACATGGCGCAGGAGTTGCTCCTTGGGCACGATCCGGCCGCCGTTGCGCACCAGGAAGCGCAGCAGGGCGTACTCGGTGGGGGTGAGCTCGACGCTGCGGCCCGCGCGGTGGACGCTGTACGTCGTCTCGTCCAGCTCCAGGTCGCCGTAGGTCAGCGGGGGCCGCTGCGGCAGGACGTCCGTGGGGCGGGTGCGGCGCAGCACCGCCGTGATCCGCGCGACCACCTCGTCGATGTTGAACGGCTTGGTGATGTAGTCGTCGCCGAAGCCGAGCGCGCCGACGATCTCGGCGGGCGAGTCGCGCGCGGTGAGGAAGACGAGCGCCAGATCGGGCTGCCTCTCGCGCAGTTCGCGGCCCAGTGCCCGTCCGTCGCCGTCCGGGAGCATGACGTCGAGCAGGGCGGCGTCGGCCCGGGTGCGTTCGATGAGCGCGAGGGCCTCGCGGACGCTGCCCGCGATCATGACCTCGAACCGGTGGAAGCGCAGGGCGATGGCGAGGACGTCCGCGATGCTCGGCTCGTCCTCCACCACCAGCACGGTGCCTGGAGCGGTCGTCATGCCCCCAGTATCGGGCGGCACACCGGCGGCGGGGCCGGATCGGTCTTTGGAGTTCCTTGAGAGTCATGGCCCTCTCGTGTCCACGCGCGTGCCGTGCCGCCAATCCTGTTGCCCAGGACCTGGGGGACCAACCGACGACCGACAAAGGAGCGTTGATCGTGGCGGCATTGGCACGGTGGTGCTATCGGCACCGGCTGGTGGTCCTGTTGCTGTGGGTGGGGGCGTTGTTCGGCGTGGGCTTCTCGGCCTCGAACGCGGGCACGAACTACGCGAACGTCTTCTCCCTCCCCGACACGGACTCCAAGAGCGCGTACGACCTCATGCAGAAGGCCTTCCCGAGCACCTCGGGCGACACCGACACGGTGGTGTGGAAGGTCGACGACGGCTCGGTGCGGGACCAGGCGGTCCGCACCCGGCTCCAGCCCGCCCTGGACCGGATCGCGAAGATGCCCGGCGTCGGCGAGGTGACCAGCCCGTACGCGGGCGCCCGCGGGGCCGCGCAGATCAGCGGTGACGGCAAGATCGCCTACGCCCAGCTGACCTTCACCCAGCGCGCGAACGAGGTGCCCAAGGACCTCGTCCAGAACGTGGTGGACACCGCGCAGGACGCCGAACGAGGCGGTCTGCAGGTCGAGTTGGGCGGCCAGGCGATCCAGCGCATCCAGGAGCCGCCGCAGGGCCTGTCGGAGATGGTCGGCATCGTCGCCGCGGCCGTCGTGCTCTTCCTGGCCTTCGGCTCGCTGTTCGCGATGCTGCTGCCCATCGCGATCGCCGTCTTCGGCGTCGGCATGGGTCTGTTCTCCACCCAGCTGCTCAGCCACTCCACCGACGTGCCCGACATCGCCCCGCTGCTGGCCTCCCTGATCGGCCTCGGCGTCGGCATCGACTACGCCCTGTTCATCGTCACCCGGCACCGCCGCGGCATCCAGCGCGGGCTCGATCCCGAGGAGTCGGCGGTCACGGCCCTCAACACCTCGGGCCGGGCGGTGCTGTTCGCGGGCGGCACCGTCTGCATCGCCCTCGCCGGCATGCTCGTGACCCGGCTGCGCTTCCTGGACGGCGTGGTCATCGCCACCTCGCTGACCGTGGTGCTCAGCGTGCTCGCGGCCACCACCCTGTTGCCGGCCCTGCTCGGCGTCCTCGGCCCGCGCGTCCTCAGCCGCCGCCAGCGGCGCAGGCTCGCCGCGAACGGCCCCGAGACGGAGACGGCGAGCGGGCTCGCAGCACGCTGGTCGGTGAACGTCCAAAGGCGCCCACGCAGGATCGCCGCGCTCGCGCTGGTCGTCATGGCCGTCCTCGCCATCCCCGTCCTCTCCCTCCGCCTCGGCGCCACCGACCAGGGCAACGACGACGCGTCGACCACCACCCGGCAGGCGTACGACCTGCTCGCCGACGGCTTCGGGCCCGGCTTCAACGGTCCGCTGCAGGTGGTCAGCGAGGGCGGCGACACGGCCACGCTGGTCAAGGGCATCGAGTCGGCCCCCGGGGTCGCGCGGGTCGCCGCGCTGCCGCCCGCGAAGGGCGTCACGGTGATCCAGGTCGTACCGACGACGTCACCGCAGTCCGAGCAGACGGACGACCTGATCGACACCCTGCGCGACGAGGTGATCCCGCAGGCGGGCGCACAGGCCCATGTGGGCGGGGTGACCGCGGTGTCCAAGGACTTCGCGTCGGTGACGGGCGACCGGCTGCCGCTGTTCATCGCGACGATCATCGGCCTCGGCTTCCTGCTCCTGCTGGTCGCCTTCCGCTCGCTCGTGGTGCCGCTGACGGCCGCCGTGATGAACCTGGTCGCCGCGGCCGCCTCCTTCGGCGTGCTGGTCGCGATCTTCCAGTGGGGCTGGGGCCTCGACCTGCTCGGCCTCGGCAAGGAGGGACCGATCAACGCCTTCCTGCCGGTGATCATGCTGTCGCTGCTCTTCGGCCTCTCGATGGACTACCAGGTGTTCCTGGTCAGCCGGATGCACGAGGAGTGGGTGCACACCAGGGACAACGCACGCGCCGTGCGGGTGGGCCTGGCGGAGACCAGCCGGGTCATCAACAGCGCCGCCCTGATCATGGTCTGCGTGTTCCTGGCGTTCGTCCTCAGCGGCGACTCGGGGGCGGCGATGGCGGGCGTCGGCCTGGCCGCCGCGGTGGCCCTGGACGCGTTCATCCTCCGTACGGCCCTGGTGCCGGCCGCGATGCATCTGCTGGGCAAGTCCAACTGGTGGCTGCCGGCCTGGCTGGAGAAGCGGCTGCCGCACCTCGCGGTGGAGCCGAAGGAGGACGCCGAGCCCGAGTCGCCGGCCGCGGACGGTCCCTCCTCGGTGGTGCACGGCTTCATCCGCACGGCCGACGGCGAGCCCGTCGACGGTGCCTCGGTGACGCTGCTCAGCAAGGGCGGGCGCCAACTGGACCGGGTGACCTCCCTGGCCGACGGGTCCTACATCGTCTCGGTGCCCGCGCCGGGCACCTATCTGCTGGCGACCACGGCCGCGGCGTACGGCTCACGGGCGGCCCATGTGGTCGTGGCCGAGGGGCCGTTGGTGTTCGACGTCGAGCTGGCGGGCGAGGTGGACGCGATCAACTGACCGCGTCCCCCTCGGACTTGCTGCCGGGGGTGGGGAGCACCTTCGTCATCCCCGGCAGGAAGTCCGTGAACAGCTCGTGCACCTCCCGCACCAGCGGGCGCAGCACCCGGAAGCGGGCCAGATACACGCCCCGGGCGGTCAGCTTGGTGCCACGCTCGGCCAGCCGGTAGCTGCGTTCACGCTCCGGTGTGCGGTCGAAGATCCAGTACAGCACCAGGCCCATCTGGGACAGCCACATCAACTCGGGCAGGATGTCCCGCAGATCCTCGGGGACCTTGGTCTTCGTCGCGCCCGCCAGGACCTCGCGGTGCAGGGAGATGGCCTCCTCGCGCGCGTGCTCGGACTCGGGGGAAAAGGGGCTGAGCGGGCTGTCCGGGTCGGCGGCGTTCTTGAAGAACTGCACCGCGAACTCGTGGTACGGCGTGGCGATGTCGAGCCACACCCGCAGCACCCCGGCGAGCCGCGCCTCCAGTTCGGTCTCGCGGTCCAGGACCTCCCGGACCGCCACCCGGTGTTCGGCGGCGATCCGGTCGTAGAAGCCCTGGATCAGGTGTTCCTTGCCGGCGAAGTAGTAGTACGCGTTGCCCACGGAGACGCCGGCCTCCGTGGCGATGGCCCGCATCGTCGTCTTGTCGTAGCCGCGTTCCTGGAACAGCCGCATCGCGGTCTCCAGGATCAGCGCGCGGGTCTGCTCGGACTTGGTCGGGTTGCCGCCCTCTTCGGGGCCGTCGTTCTTCGCAGGCACGGAATCAGAGCCTAAGGGGTGACGCACGTTCCGCCGTCGCAGCGGGGTGCGGTGTACGTCCAGCCCTGGCGCGGGTCGTACCACCATCCGTCCGCGGGACGGTAGGCCCGGCCGTCCCACTGCGTGCCCCGCCACTTGGCGGCGGCGAGGACCGCCCCCTTGGCCAGCTTCGCGCCCGTCGGAGTGCTCAGCCGGTGGGCGAGCCGCCGGTGCTCGCGCAGCGCCCACAGGGTGACGATCCAGGCGGCGGCGGAGCGGTAGACCTGTCCGCCGTCGCCGACGACGGTGATGTCGTCGAGGGTGGCGCGGTGGTCCAGGGTGGGGAAGCGGCGCCGGGCCTCTTCCGATGCCGCGGGCACGAGGTCCAGCGGGACCAGCTTCGGCTGCCGGACGAGCCAGTCGCGCAGGAAGGTGCACAGCGAGCAGTCGGCGTCGTACAGGACCGTGAGCCGGCGGACCGGGGTCCGGTCCGCCGCGGTGGCCCGCATGTCGCTCACGCCCGCACCCAGTCCTGCGGCGCGACCGGCGGCACCTGCTCGCGCTCCAGTGCCCCGCGCCGCCTGATCCGGTTGAGGACCCAGACGTTGCCGAGGTGCATCACGCCGAGGACGAGCAGCACCACGCCGAGCTTGGTCGAGAGGGTCTCGAAGATCTGGCGGGTGTCCTCGATGGTGCCGTCGCCGCTCAGGTACAGGGCGACGAAGCCGAGGTTGACGAGATAGAAGCCGACCACCAGAAGGTGGTTGACCGCCTCGGCGAGGCTCTCGTTCCCCTTGAGCACATCGGCGAGGAAGATCCGCCCGTTGCGGCTGAGCGTGCGGGCCACCCAGATGGTCAGCGCGATGCTGACCAGCAGGTAGATGACGTAGGCGATGACCGTGCGGTCCATGCCCCCACCCCTTCTTGAACGCGTTCAAAACGCTGACAGGGATGACTCTAGCCGCTTTTTTGAACGTGTTCAACAGTGATGGTCCTGGGGATGTGTCAGCCCCGTCGCCCCAGCTCCGGCCGCTTGCTGTAGTCGGTGAACCCGAGAACGTTGCCCCACGCGTCGGCGAACTCCACTGTCCACCCGGTGGCCACGGAGAAGGGCTCGTCCAGCGGGGGGATGCCCGCCGCGGCCAGCGCCCGGGCCGCCTCGCGCGCGTCCGGCACCTCGATCCACAGCCGCGGCGAGGGCCACGGCGGCGGCCGCTGCCCCAGCTCCTCCTCCCGCCGCAGCAGGATCCCCGGCGTCTCGCCGCCCACCTTCAGCAGCGCGATCCCCGCCTCGTCGAACCGGAACCCCACCACGAACCCGGCCCGCTCATAGAAGTCGACCGCCGCATCGAGATCCCCGACGGGCAGCAGGACGTTGTCGAACCCGAGCATTTCGTATGAGCGATCGCCTGACATGCCGTCAGAATAGGCTGGCGGGTGGCCGGAAACGATGATTGCCGACAGCGACCTCCGCGTTCCCGGCGCCGAGCCCCATACTGAACAGCGCATAGGGGCGTATGGGGAGGACGGGCTTCGTGCGACGGGTGCTGTCGGTGCACTTCGCGCCCTGCGCGCTGTTCGTCGCCGGAGTGCTCGCACTGATACGTGCGGGAAGCTTCTCCGGCCGCAGCGACTGGGCCGCTGTATGGCCTCGGCAGCCTATGACAGCGCTCGGTGTCTTCGCGGTGATCACCGCCTCGGCGTCCGTGCTCGGCCTGCTCCTGCAGCCATATCAGGTGCGCGCGGTGCGGGTCCTGGAAGGCTATTGGGACCGCTGGCCCGCGACGGCCGGGCTTGCCGGGCTGCTGGCCCGGATGCAGCGCAGACGATGGCACGCGCTGCGCAGACGGGCCCATCGAGCGGCCGAGACGGACACCGCGCTCCGGATGCGGGCCGACGCCCGGCGGCGGCTGGCGGTGCGCCCACCGGCCGAGGCCCTGCTGCCCACAGCGCTAGGCAACGCCTTGAGAGCGGGAGAGCTGAGCGCCGGCGAGCGCTACGGCCTTACGACCCTTACCTCCTGGCCACGTATCTACCCGCAGGTTTCGGATCGCATCGCTGAGGCCTTGCGCTCTACGCGCGACGCCCTCGATGCGGCGGTGAATTTGTGCTGGTCCTTTTTGGTGCTCACGTGTGTTGCTGCGGTAGCAATCTACGATGAACCGTCGGCCTGGTGGCTCTGTGCCGCAGGCTTGGTTCTTGCTGCGGTGGCGTATAAGGGTGCTGTCACCGCGGCGCAGGCGTATTCAGGCCTGATGCACGTGGTCTATGACCTGCACCGCTTCGATCTGCTGGAGGCGCTTCATTACCCGCTGCCAACACCGGAGCACGAGCACGCATTGTTCGCACAAATTTCCGCATTCTTCGCGGGGCGGGGACACCCGGACACTCCGTACAGGCATGCGGTTGATCGCACATGTACTGGCGAAGGCGATCACGATTGCGTTGATGCGCGCGAAGGTCAGGACCCGGACGCTGTGTGACAGTCAGAGAGGTGAAATGATGGCCAGCAGTTCCGCGGCCTTCACCCTCGCCTCGTATCCGCTGAGATTCCTTAGGGCGACTCCCGGCAATATTTCGGCGGGGCAGGGTTTTCCGTCGTAATCGGAATGCTGAAATGTCTGCAGGTCATGCTTGAGGTATGCGTGTATTTCGTTCCTGTCGCCACGTAGAAGTATTTCCCTCCATACGTTCGCCTCTGTGTACGAGTACGCGTTCTCTGGAACGGGGCGGGCTTCGCACAGTGGGCACTCGGCGAATCCCAGAGGATGGCCGGGAAGATGAACGTCATACATGAGGATTCCCGCCTTCCGATGGCGGCGTAGAGTGGCTTTTTGTCGGGTGGTCAAACTGGCCAATGGTGCCTGCGTAGATCTTGATCGCCCAGATTGATTCGCCGATTGCGGCGGCCGTGACGAATGCTGCCGCAATCCACCGCCAAACCGTCAGATCTCCCGGGCGGTCAGGGATGAGCGCAGCGGCGACAGCGAAAGAGAGAAAGACCGTTCCGGCGTTGTAGGCAAGCCCTGCCCGGTCTAGTTTTTCCTTCCCCTTGCGGAAGTCCTTGCTTTGGGTTTCTAAACTTCTGTTGGTGGGGCATTTCCTTGCTGTCCAGTTGCAGATTTCTTCGTAGCTGTAGATCCACTGCCGGGCGTGGTATCCGAGCTGGATGCTGAGAAGAAGGGCAATTACTGCCGACACGAGCAGTAGCAGTGCTGGTCCCGCGAACTTGAATTCATTCGCGTCTGCGCACACTACTCCGATCAAGGATAGTGAGCCTGCAGAAAGGAGCGGTGAGGCTATGAAGAGTGCTGTTTCGGAAGCTCTCACCAGCCCGAGAGGTGCTGGACGTTGAACGAGTTCATGTGCAGGAACCATTTCTTGGCTCATGCTTCCCCCAGTGCGCAGCGGATGACTCCTGTTAGGTGCTGCGTTTCAAATCCGCAGTGTGTCAGATACCTGTCATCGAGGGAATACGGAAGAGTCCGTAGAAATAGCCCCGCCTTCGTACGTACCTTGTACAGAGGCGGGGCTGTTGATTCAGTTGTTTTGGGTGTGGCGAAAAATTAGAAGCGGCGCGTGATCAGTGCCTTCTTCACCTCGGCGATCGCCTTCGTGACCTCGATGCCGCGCGGGCAGGCGTCCGTGCAGTTGAAGGTCGTGCGGCAGCGCCAGACGCCGTCCTTGTCGTTGAGGATCTCCAGGCGCTGCTCGCCGGCCTCGTCGCGCGAGTCGAAGATGAAGCGGTGCGCGTTGACGATGGCCGCCGGACCGAAGTACTGGCCGTCGTTCCAGAAGACCGGGCACGAGGAGGTGCAGGCGGCGCAGAGGATGCACTTCGTGGTGTCGTCGAAGCGCTCGCGGTCCTCGGCCGACTGCAGACGCTCACGCGTGGGCTCGTTGGTGTCCTTCGTGATCAGGAAGGGCATCACGTCCCGGTACGCCTGGAAGAACGGCTCCATGTCGACGACCAGGTCCTTCAGGACCGTCAGGCCCTTGATGGGCTCGACCGTGATCGGCTTCTCGGGGTTGATGTCCTTGATCAGCGTCTTGCAGGCGAGGCGGTTCTTGCCGTTGATCCGCATCGCGTCGGAGCCGCAGATGCCGTGCGCGCAGGAGCGGCGGAAGGTCAGCGTGCCGTCGACGTCCCACTTGATCTTGTGCAGACCGTCGAGGACGCGCTCCTTGGGGTCGATCTCCAGCTGGAAGTCTTCCCAGGTCGCCTCGGCCGAGACCTCCGGGTTGAAACGGCGGACCCGGAAGGTGACCGTGATCAGGTGCGAGGAGGCCGCGGCCTCCGCCTCCACCTTGTCCAGAACAGGGGTAGCCATCAGTACTTACGCTCCATCGGCTGGTAGCGGGTCTGGACGACCGGCTTGTAGTCGAGACGGATGGACTCGGTGCCGTCGTCGCCCACCTCGCGGTACGCCATGGTGTGGCGCATGAAGTTGACGTCGTCGCGGTTGGGGTAGTCCTCGCGGTAGTGACCGCCGCGGGACTCCTTGCGGGCCAGCGCGGACACGGCCATGACCTCGGCCAGGTCGAGCAGGTTGCCCAGCTCGACGGCCTCCAGCAGGTCCGTGTTGAACCGCTTGCCCTTGTCCTGGATCGCGACGTTCTTGTACCGCTCGCGCAGCTCGGCGATCTTCTCGACCGCGGTCTTGATCGTCTGCTCGGTGCGGAACACCATGACGTTCGCGTCCATGGTCTCCTGCAGATCGCGGCGGATGTCCGCCACGCGCTCGGTGCCCGTGGAGGAGCGCAGCCGCTCCACCTGGTCGATCACGAGCTGCGCCGGGTTCTCCGGCAGCTCGACGAAGTCCGCCTTCTGGCTGTACTCCGCCGCCGCGATACCGGCCCTGCGGCCGAACACGTTGATGTCCAGCAGCGAGTTGGTGCCCAGGCGGTTGGCGCCGTGCACCGACACACAGGCGACCTCGCCGGCCGCGTACAGGCCCGGCACGACCGTGGTGTTGTCGCTGAGGACCTCACCCTCGACGTTCGTCGGGATGCCGCCCATCGCGTAGTGCGCCGTCGGCTGGATCGGGATCGGGTCCGTGTAGGGCTCGATGCCGAGGTAGGTGCGAGCGAACTCCGTGATGTCCGGGAGCTTGGCGTCCAGCTGCTCCGGCGGGAGGTGCGTGAGGTCGAGGTAGACGTGGTCGCCCTCGGGACCGCAGCCGCGGCCCTCGCGGATCTCCGTGTAGATCGACCTCGACACCACGTCTCGCGACGCCAGGTCCTTCATCACCGGCGCGTACTTCTCCATGAAGCGCTCGCCGTCCTTGTTGCGCAGGATGCCGCCCTCACCGCGGGCGCCCTCGGTGAGCAGGATGCCCATGCGCCAGATGCCGGTCGGGTGGAACTGGAAGAACTCCATGTCCTCCAGCGGCAGCCCGCGCCGGTACACGGCCGCCTGGCCGTCACCGGTCAGGGTGTGCGCGTTCGACGTCACCTTGAAGAACTTGCCGCAGCCGCCGGACGCGTAGATCACGGCCTTCGCCTGGAAGACATGGATCTCGCCGGTCGCCAGCTCGTACGCCACCACACCGGCCGACCTCTTGACGCCGTCGACCTCGGTGATCAGCTGGTCCAGGACGTAGAACTCGTTGAAGAACTCCACGCCCTCCTTGACGCAGTTCTGGTACAGCGTCTGGAGGATCATGTGGCCGGTGCGGTCGGCCGCGTAGCAGGAGCGGCGGACCGGGGCCTCGCCGTGGTTGCGGGAGTGACCGCCGAAGCGGCGCTGGTCGATGGTGCCGTTCGGCGTCCGGTTGAACGGCAGGCCCATCTTCTCCAGGTCGAGGACCGAGTCGATGGCCTCCTTCGCCAGGATCTCGGCGGCGTCCTGGTCGACCAGGTAGTCACCGCCCTTGACCGTGTCGAAGGTGTGCCACTCCCAGTTGTCCTCCTCCACGTTGGCGAGCGCGGCGGCCATGCCGCCCTGCGCGGCACCCGTGTGGGAGCGGGTGGGGTACAGCTTGGTCAGCACCGCGGTGCGGCTGCGCTTCGTCGACTCGATGGCGGCGCGCATGCCGGCGCCGCCGGCGCCGACGATGACTGTGTCGTACTTGTGGATCTTCATGGGTGTTTCTCTCAGTCCCTCAGTCCCGTGCGCCTAGCGGATGTTCGGGTCGAAGGTGAAGATCACCAGCGTGCCCAGCAGGATGGTGAACACCGTGGCCGTGTAGAGCAGGCCCTTGAGCCACAGCCGGGTGTTCGCGCGCTCCGCGTAGTCGTTGATCACCGTGCGCAGGCCGTTCGCGCCGTGCAGCATCGCGAGCCACAGCATCAGCAGGTCCCAGACCTGCCAGAAGGGGGAGGCCCAGCGGCCGGCCACGAAGGCGAAGCCGATCTTGGAGACACCGCCGTCCAGCACGAGCTGGATCAGCAGGTGGCCGATGACCAGGACGACCAGCACGACGCCGGACAGGCGCATGAAGAGCCAGGCGGCCATCTCGAAGTTGCCCCGGGTCGACTTCGGGGTCTTCTTGGTGCGCTTGCGCGGCGCCTCGATCAGCGGCGCCGGGTTGTCGACGTTGTAGACGGAGCCGCCCTCGACGGGGCCGATCCCGGAAGCGGTGGTTTCAGTGGTGGCCATCGGTGTCAGCTCCCGAACAGTTCACGAGCGGCGTGGCCGAGGACGGGGTAGATCGCCCCGAGCATCAGCACGACCCACAGGCCGACGACGGTCCAGAGCATCTGCTTCTGGTAGCGCGGACCCTTCGACCAGAAGTCGACGGCGATGACGCGCAGGCCGTTCAGTGCGTGGAAGAGGATGGCGGCGACGAGGCCGTACTCCAGCACGGCGACGATCGGGGTCTTGTACGTGGCTACGACCTTGTCGTAGTCCTCGGGGGAGACACGGACGAGAGCAGTGTCCAGCACATGAACGAACAGGAAGAAGAAGATGAGGACGCCGGTGACTCGGTGAGCCACCCAGGACCACATTCCTTCCCGGCCGCGGTACAGCGTTCCAGCCGGCACGGAAGTCCCTCCGGGAGCGGGGATTGGGGCCGCGCCGGCTTGTGCTGTCGGTCGGGCCCGGCCGGGTACGGTCCACCGGCCCCCAGCATCGTACTCAGGCCATGGCGTCGGCCTTACGTGGGGCCTACCGGTGTGATCAAAGTGGCACGCGTATGGCTCAGGGGCGCGGGCCGCCGGGCGGGATGCCCTGATGTGTGCCGAGTGTCCCTGTGAGGTGGCGCACCAGGCGCTCCCGGGCCAGCCGCCGCAGCTCCTCGGCCGCCACCACCCGCTCCTCCTCCGGATCGTTCGTCAGCCGTGACCGGATGCCTTCGAGGATGCGGTCGAGGTACTCGCCGGGGGGTGCGTCCCCGACGCAGATGACGAAGGCGTGTCCGAAGCGGGCCTCGTAGGCCGCGTGCGCCGCGCCGAGCGCCGTGTGCGCGGCCGCGTACGTCTCCTCGGGGAGGGCCGGGAGTGTCTCGCCGGCCAGGGCCTCGGCGAGGTCGGCGGGGGAGAGGTCGTAGGCCGCCTCGTCGGAGGCGGCGAGGAGGGAGTCGAGGTCCGGGTAGGGGCGGTGGGCCGTGATCCGCTGGGACCAGCTGAGGCTGCGCAGGCAGGTGAGGAGGAGACGCCGGACCTCGTCCACGGGTGCGGTGTTGAACTTCTCCAGCGCGTTCGTGGACGGTGGTGTGCGTGTCTGCTCGGGCAGCGCCGGTATGGCGGCGACTCGGCCAGGAAGGTGTGTGGGCGTCACGTGGGTTTCGGCAGAGGATGCTGTGGGAGGTGTGACGTCACGTTATCGAGAGTGGGCATGACGTGTCCGACGGATGCCCGAATTTCACCCGCACGGGAGAGTTTAGGAACGGGTGGTGGACCCATCGTGGTGCCCGGGGGTCTTAGGTTGGCAGCGTGAGTCAGCACAGGCGTCGGCCTCCGGCGCGCAAGGTGAGGCACAGGCGGATGATCGTCGCGGGCGCGTTCGCCGGGACCGTCGCGCTCGGGGTCGGCCTGGGCTTCTGGGCCTCCGCCGACGACAGCGGCCCGGCGGGATCGGCGAGCCGGCAGCCCTCCGCGAGCGGCAGCGCCGACTCGCCCGGCACCTCCGGCGGGAGCCCGAAGCCGAGCCCGACCCGTTCCTACGCCCTGTCCAAGGCGCCCGCCACCATCCCCGCGGTGCGCTCCCACACCGCGGCGCGCGGCCCCGGCTGGCGTCCGGCGCGCGGTGCCCGCGTGGTGGTCAGCGACGCCGACCTGGCCGACGAGGGCCGGCTGATCGCCGGTGAGCTGGGGATGACGTACGCGGGAGAGAAGGACGACGTCAGGGCGGGGGACGTACGGCTGGCGCTGGGCGACGACGAGGGGGCGGACCCGGAGTCGTACACGATGACCGTGCGCGGCGGGCGGGTGGTCATCAGCGGGCCCGCCGACGCGGGCGTCTTCTACGGCACGCGCACCCTCAAGCAGGAGGTGCACGACGGCGGCACGGCGCCCGAGGGGGTCGTGAAGGACGAGCCGGCCAAGCCGGTGCGCGGGTTCAACCTGGACATCGCCCGCAAGTACTTCACCGCGGGCTGGATCGAGGACCGGGTGCGGGAGCTCGGCGACCTGAAGTTCAACGAGCTGGGGCTGCACTTCTCCGACGACCAGTCCTTCCGGATCGAGTCCGACTCGCATCCCGAGATCGTCTCCAAGCAGCATCTGACGAAGGCCGAGGTCAAGAAGATCGTCGACCTCGCGACGAGCCGGCACATCACCGTCGTGCCGGAGATCGACTCGCCCGGGCACCTCGGTGCCGTGATCGCCGCCCACCCCGATCTGCAGCTGCGCAACACGCAGGGGGTGGCGGCGCGCGGGGCCGTCGACATCTCCAAGCCGGCCGCAGCCGACCTCGTCGACGACCTGCTGAACGAGTACGCGGACCTCTTCCCCGGCGGGCAGTGGAACCTCGGTGGCGACGAGTACCAGGCGCTGATGGTGTCCAACCCGTCGGCGTCCTACCCGCAGCTGGCCGCGGCCGCCAGGAGCGCCTACGGCTCCGGGGGCACCGTCTCCGACCTCACGACGGGCTGGCTGAACGACCGTGCAGACACCGTCCGCGCCCACGACCGCACGATGCGGGCCTGGAACGACGGCTTCTACGCCGGGACCTCCGTGCAGCCGGACAAGGACCTGCAGGTGGCGTACTGGACCGGCAAGGAGATCGGGGCGCGGCAGCCGGTGGCGTATCTGAGCGCCGGGCGCAAGCTCGTCAACTACAACGACGAGTTCCTCTACTACGTCCTCGGGCAGCCGAACACCTTCGTGTACCCGACCGGGGAGCGGATCTACGAGCAGTGGACCCCGCGCGTGGTGCGCGGCACGCAGGCGGTGCCGGCGAAGTACGACGCGCAGATCCTCGGCGGGTCCTTCGCGGTCTGGTGCGACCTCGCCGGATCCCAGACGCAGGACCAGGTCGCGGCCGGGATCCGGATGCCGCTGCGGGCGACGGTCCAGAAGCTGTGGGACCCGCGCAAACCCGCGCTCACCTGGCCGCAGTTCCGGGCGCTGGCGGACCGGCTGCGCTGAGCGAGCCCGCGACCCGGGCCTGTTGCGGCATACGGCTGCGAACAGGCGTACGGCTGTGGTGTATTCGGCGCTGAGCCGAAGCCGACGAGCCGTGGGGGAACGGGACATGGGCTACTGGGGGTATCTGGTCGTGGGCCGCAGCGAGCGGCCGCTCGCCGAGCTCGACGCGCTGTCGGGCGCCAAGGGCATGGAGCTGCGGACCGAGGCGCCGGGCGGCTGGCAGGTGTGGGAGTACCCGAGTGGGGACGGCGAGGTCGGGAACATGAACGTCCTCGCCGAGGAGACCGGGGCGCCCGCCCTCTTCGGATACGTCATGGACAGCGACTGCGTGGTCGTCGAGGCGGCGGCGCCCGCGAGCGGGGCGTGGACGACCTGTCTGGCGCGGGCCGCGATGGCCGGGTACCTCGGCGCCGCGACCGAGGGGCTCACGCTGGAGGAC
The DNA here is from genome assembly GCF_022698145.1 of Streptomyces spinosisporus. GTDB lineage: Bacteria > Actinomycetota > Actinomycetes > Streptomycetales > Streptomycetaceae > Streptomyces > Streptomyces spinosisporus. The sequence continues at coordinate 514,685 of NZ_JALDAX010000002.1, read as the reverse complement.
TACTTCCTGGACCCCTCCGACGCCGCGGGCCGGGCGGTCGCCTGGGCCGCCGAGTCGGGGCACGAGGTGGCGCCGGGCCCACTGGTCGACGTACTGACCGCCGACGCGGACCCGTTGGCCGAAAACCTTTTCTTCCGGCTGCTCGACCGGCTGGGTGTGGTGCCGCTGTGACACTCCCGGGCGATCGCACGCAGTAAGGGGAAATGCGGGTTCCGTGAGGGAAGCGCCCTGCTGAGCCCGGCATAAGACCCGCAGAGGGAGGCGTGGATGAGCCTGGTGGACCTGATCGCTCAGGCCGACGAACGCGGCCTGGCGGCCAGCGGGTTGGCTTGTTTGGATCGCTGCGTGCCGCTGCTGGGCGGCGACGACGAGGTGCTGCGGCCCCTGTGGGCCAGCCTCTCCGAGGCCGATGACACCGCCGACTGGAGCGAGGGGCTCCGGCAGGCGCGCGAGAAGCTCGGCGGGCCCGAAGGGTCCGAAGGGTCCGAGGGGTCCGGTGAGGCGTCCGGCGAGGGCGAGGCCGCGGTGCTGGCGCGCCGGATGCTGAGCGCGGCGCCGGACAGCCGGTGCGCGGAGAAGGTGCGGGTGTGGGCGGACGCGTGCTCGGTCGCCGCGCTGCAGATACACCGTCTGCTGGATTCCGTGGACGACCAGGACACGTCGCTGGACTCGCGTCGTGAGGGGCGTACGGAGGGGATGTCGCCGTTGGTGGCGGCGGAGCTGCGCCGGCAGGTCACCGTGCTGGAGGTGCTCGCCGGGCACGGTGCGGGCGGGCTGCGCCGGGCGCTGGAGGTCTCGATCGAGGGGCGGCGGGTGCTGCAGGCCGTCGTGGCCCGGCGCGCCCGCCTGGGGTAGGGCGCCCTCGCGGGGCGTGCTGGATGAGTAAGCCCTTCAGCTGGACAGGCGCGTCATGTGAGCAGGCACTTCACCACCGCGTCTCCGTACTCGGCCGTCCGCGCGTAGAAGGCCGTCAGGTCGCGGTGGACGGATGCGAAGAGGGTGCGGGTCTGCTCCTCGGCCGGGGGGCCGCCGTAGCGGGGCAGGAGCGTGTCGCGGGAGTTCTGCCACAGTTCCGCGATGTCGGTGGCGGTGAGGAACGCCGCGACCTGGGCGGCGCGGGCCGCCGGCAGCAGCAGGAACGGCGGGTGGCCGGGGTCGGGGTGCGGGACGGGGCTCCCGCCGAGGACCACGTCGGCGCCCGGGCCGTCGTCGCTGTGGTGCGGGGGAGAGCCGGCGTAGAGGAGGTCGTGGTCGGGGTGGTGGCGGTACAGGAACTCCTCGCGGTGCCTGTCGATCCGGCGGCGCACGGTCGTCCAGTCGTCCTCGAACAGCCGCTGCAGCCAGTTCGCGCTGTTGCGCAGGGCCGACGGGGGGACCGCACGAAGATGGAAGTACATGCTCATCAGTGAGAGGAGCGCACGGACGGGGCGAAGCGTCACTCCCGGGCGGAACGCCCACCTGAGGGAGTCCTGTGAGTGTCCTGCGGCGGCGCTGGGGCGGTCCTGCGCCGGTCTCGGAAAACCCGGCGGATGCCTGTGACGTCCGGCACGCCGGCCCCGCTCCTGTGTATGTGACTACCTTCCACGAGACCAGGCCGAACGCGGCGACGAAGCCCGTGCGGTGGGCGGCGGACGCCGTCGCGGCGATGCGCGAGGGGGCGCGGCTGCGCCTCGACTACTCGGTGCAGAGCCTGTGGCGCGTCGACCGGATGATCGAGGGCATACGGCGGGAGGAGGCACCCTACGCCGCGGTGGAGACCGTGCTGCGCGGGTTCGGGGCGTACGCGGGCGAGGTGATCAGCCGTCAGACCGGCGCCGAGTGGTGGTCGGTGAGCGGGCAGCACTGGATCCGGACGCCCGACGGGCGGATGTGGGACCCGATCGACGAGGCCCGGCGCTGCTACTACGGGGACGGCTCGCTCAGGCTGCTGTGCCGGGACGCGGCGACCACACCGTCCACGGCGTCCGGGGCGGCAAAAACCTCGTAATAAGAGACGCTGGCGTTCACAAACGCGGGTCGACGGGCGCACGATGGCCTTATGGCTGACAACCGTCGTTGGTGGGCGTTGGTCGTGATCGCCCTCGCCCAGCTGATGGTCGTGCTCGACATGACCATCGTGAACATCGCCCTGCCCTCCGCCCAGGCCGACCTGAACATGTCGGACGGCAACCGTCAGTGGGTGATCACCGCCTACACGCTGGCCTTCGGCGGACTGCTGCTGCTCGGTGGCCGCATCGCCGACCTGGTCGGCCGCCGCAACACCTTCGTCGTCGGACTGCTCGGCTTCGCGCTCGCCTCCGCGCTCGGCGGGGCCGCCGTGAACTCCGGGATGCTGTTCGGGGCGCGCGCCCTGCAGGGCGTGTTCGCCGCGCTGCTCGCGCCGTCCGCGCTCTCGCTGCTCGCCACGACCTTCACCGACCCGAAGGACCGCAGCAAGGCGTTCGGCATCTTCGGCGCCATCATCGGCGCGGGCGCGGCCATCGGCCTGCTCGCCGGCGGTGTGCTCACCCAGTACCTCGACTGGCGCTGGTGCCTCTACGTCAACATCCCCATCGCCCTGGTCGCCTTCTTCGGCGCGCTGGCGCTGCTCGCGCCCGGCGAGCGCCATCCCGACGCCCGCCTCGACGTGCCCGGCGCACTGCTCGGCTCGGCCGGAATGCTCTCCCTCGTGTACGGCTTCTCCGAGGCGGAGTCGCGCAGTTGGCACGACGGACTCGTGCTGACGCTGCTCGCCGCCGGGGTCGTCCTGCTCGCGGTCTTCGGGTTCTGGCAGACCCGGGCGCGGGTGCCGCTGCTGCCCATGTCGGTGGTCAAGGACCGGCAGCGGATCGGCGCCTTCCTGACCGTGCTGCTGGTCACCGTCGGCATGTTCGGCGTCTTCCTCTTCCTGACGTACTACCTCCAGGGCGTCCTCGGCTGGTCGCCGCTGAAGACCGGCGTCGCCTATCTGCCGATGACGGTCGCGATGGTCGTCGGCTCCACGCAGATCGCCGCCCGGCTGCTGACCCGGGTGCCGCCGCGCGTGGTGATCGTGCCGGGGCTGCTCCTCGCGGCGGGCGGGCTGGTCGTCATCGCGGGGATCGGCGTGGAACCGGCGTACGCCTCGCACGTGCTGCCCGGCATGCTGATGCTGGGGCTCGGCATGAGCTCGGCGATGATGACCTCGGTGTCGCTGGCCACCGGAGGCGTCGCGCCGCGTGACGCCGGGGCGGCCTCGGCGACCTTCAACACCGCGCAGCAGGTGGGCGGTTCGATCGGTACGGCGCTGCTGAACACGATCGCCGCCAGTGTGACCGCGCGCTATCTGACCGCGCACGCGGGACCCGGCGTGGACCGCCGGCTGCTCGGGGCGAAGGCCACCGTGCACGGCTTCAACGTCGCCACCTGGTGGGCGATGGCGGCGCTGCTGGTGGCCGCCCTGATCGCCGGACTGGTCGTGAACGCGGACCGGGCGCCCACGATGCAGGGCGCAGCTCCGAAGACCCCCGAACCGGTGGACTCGACTTTGTGAGCACCGGCTCACCCGACCCGCACAGATGCCCTGACCCAACTCGGATGCCCAGACCCATACGGATGTCCTGACCCACACACGCACTGACCCACTCGGATGCCCCGACCCACACGGACGCACTGATCACACGGTGCACACCGCCGTCCGAACATCACCTGTGACACTTCGGTGACCCCGTACGCAGTTGAGCGTGGGGGCGTGTTCACGGGCCGAACGTGGCGCACGGTGCGGGTTCCGCGGAGCCGGAACCCGCCGCATCACTCGCACGAACGACGAGGACAGTGTTGGGCCAGCATCGGGAACCCCGCCGCGCGCAGGCGTACGACGGGGAGCTGGGGGAGGCGGTCGCGCGGGCCCAGGAGGGCGACGAGGCCGCCTTCGCCGTCGCGTACCGCATCGTGCAGCCCGGACTCCTCGGCTATCTGCGCGGGATCGTCGGCGACGACGCCGAGGACGTGGCGTCCGACGCCTGGCTGGAGATCGCCCGGGACCTCGGGCGGTTCAAGGGCGACGGCGCGGGCTTTCGCGGCTGGACCGCGACCATCGCCCGGCACCGGGCGCTCGACCATCTGCGCCGGCAGAAGGTACGGCCCCGGTCGGCCGGGCTGGAACAGGACGTACTGGACCTGGCGGGCCCGCACAGCACCCACGAGCAGGCCCTGGAGGCGCTGTCCACCGAACGCGCCCTGGAGCTGGTCCGCAGCCTGCCCCCCGACCAGGCCGAGGCCGTGCTGCTGCGCGTGGTCGTCGGGCTCGACGGCCCCGCCGCGGCCCGCGTCCTCGGCAAGCGGCCCGGCGCGGTGCGCACGGCCGCGCACCGCGGGCTGAAGCGCCTCGCGGCCCTGCTGGGCGGCCCGGGTGTGACGAATGAGGATCCCCGGACGCTGGGGGAGTCGAAATGAACGTCAGCGAAGGCACGCACGGCCGCGACGCGTCGCACGACAACGATGTACCGCGCGACCACGACAGAACGCACACCAGGAGCGGCAGGAGCGGCGACCACGGCCGGCTGCCGGACACGGACGGATACGGACATGGGTGACCGGCAGAGCGACGGCGGGGCCCGCGCCGGTCGGCGCGCGCACCCGGGCGGAACCCTGCCGGGCTCCGCGGCCGAGGCGTCCGGCCGGGTGACGGAGAGCCTGATCGCCGACGCGGTGCGCCCGCACGCGCTCGACACCGACGCCGAGCAGCGGGCGCTGGCCGCCTTCAGGGCCGCCCGGGACGCCGGGATGTACGCCGCGGTGCACGGCTCACGCACCCGCCGCAGGGACGACTGGCGCCCGCGCGAGCACCGTAGGGTCCGGCGCTCGCTGCGGGTCACCTTCACGCTGTCGCTGGCCGGACTCACCCTCGGCGGTGTCGCGTTCGCGGCGATCGACTCCGTCGGCGGCTCGCCGGACAGAGGACATGCGGGCGGGCAGCGGACGCAGGCACCGGCCGCCCCGGCCGCCGGCACGTCCCGCACCCCCGGACCCTCCGCCCCGCACGAGCGGCCGGACACCGCGAAGGACACCGAGGCGCACTGCCGGGCGTACGCGAAGAAGCTCGACGGCCACGGCAAGGCGCTCGACTCGACGGCCTGGCGGCGGCTGATCGCGGCCGCGGGCGGCGAGAAGAACGTCACGGCCTACTGCGCCGAGCAGCTGGACGAGAAGCCGGGCGCCGCACCCTCGGCGAGCAGGCCGGGCAACAACGGCAGGACCGCCGAACCGGGAAAGACGGCGAAGCCGGAGAAGACCGCGCAGCCGCAGCAGACGGACAACGGCAGGAAGACCGACAAGGGCGCAGGCGAGGGCGCAGAAGAGGGCGCCGACAGGGACACCGGTCAGGGCAACGGCAAGAACGGCTGACGTCGCAACATCGGCCGGGTCCGCCACCTCGCCCGGTTAGTCCTCACCACCTCGCGCCGCCGGCTCCCGCTCGCCGAGCATGAGCGGCACGATGCGCTCGCGGATCTCCTGGGCGGACGGCGGGCGTCCGTGCAGGAGCAGGTTCAGGATGATCAGCGCCGGTCCGACGTCGGCGCGCGCGTCCAGATCCGGTACGTCGCCCAGCACCCGGCGCAGCCGGTCGTGGTGCCCCTGCCGCAGCGGGACGAGTTTCGCCTCGCGGACCGCCGCGGCCAGTTGGGGGTCGCTGCCGGACAGGACGACCGCGAGCAGCGGCTTCGAACGCTCCGCGAGGCCCTGCGCCAGCGCGTCGAGCCCGGCGAGGAGGTCGGCCATGGGGTCCTCGGTCTGCGGCACCTCCTGGTGGGAGACCGCTCCCCGGAGGGCTTCGAGGACGAGGGTGTGCTTGTCGGGCCAGCGGCGGTAGAGCGCGCCCAGTCCGATCCCGGCGCTGCGCGCCACGTCGGCGACCCGCAGCCCCGCGTAGCCCCGCTCCTCCAGCAGGGACCGGGTGGCCTGCAGCGCGGCCTCACCGACCGCGGGGTCGAAGGGCCGCCCGCGCGGTCTCGTCGAGTCCTCCATGCTCCAACCCTAACGGAAACCTTGACTTCTGTAATTCGCCGCCGTAGAAACGGTAATGAGGACTACCGTAAATAAATCGGTGGATCCGAGGTGATTCGTCATGCTCTGTCGACCGCAGGAGGTCTCGCATGGACTTGAACCTCGCCGGGCGCCGGGCCGTCGTCACCGGGGCGTCCCGGGGCATCGGCGCCGCGATCGCGCGCGTACTGGCCGAGGAGGGGTGCTCACTGGAACTCGTCGCCAGGGACGCGGCGGCGCTGCGCCGCCTCGCCGACGAGATCGGCACCGAACACGGGGCGACGGCACGGGTCCACGCGGTCGACCTGCGGGATCCGGAGGCCGTCAGCGCGCTCGCCGAGCAGATCGACGGCGTCGACATCCTGGTCAACAACGCCGGCGACATCCCCGGCGGCCCCCTCGGCGCCCTCGACGACCGCGCCTGGCGGAACGCCTTCGAGTTGAAGGTGCTCGGATACATCGGCCTCACCCGGCAGGTCTACGCGCGCATGAAGCGCCGTGGCGGCGGCGTGATCGTCAACAACATCGGTGCGTCGGCCGAGCGGTTCGACGCCGCCTACATCGCCGGCTGCACCGGCAACGCCGCACTGACCGCGTTCACCCGCACCCTCGGCGGAGTGAGCCTGCTCGACGGCATCCGCGTCGTCGGCGTCAGCCCGGGTCCGGTCGACACCGAGCGCATCGAGAAGCTGCTCAGGAGCTTCGCCGAGGCGCGGCTCGGCGACGCCGACCGTTACCGCGAACTCACCGCGCGGTTCCCGCGGGGCCGCGCCGCGACCCCCCGCGAGATCGCCGACGCCATCGCCTTCCTCGCCTCGGACCGCTCCGCCTACACCAGCGGCGCCGTCCTGACCGTGGACGGCGGCATGAGCGCGGCGTCCTCGGTGTGACCCCCTGTCGTCCCGGCCCAAGGAGGCGGTTGTCGTGCACTACACGTTCATCGGTCTGTCGCTCACTCTGGCCGCGGTGTTCCTCGCCACCGGCTCGGCGAAGCTCCTCCGCGCCCGGTGGACCGTCCGTGCAGCGGAGCACCTCGGCTACACGGTCCGGTCGTTCCGGCTCATCGGAGTCCTGGAGGTCGCCGCCGTGGCCGGGCTGCTCGCGGGGCTTGCCTGGGCACCACTGGGCACGGCCGCGGCCGTAGGACTGCTGGCGCTGCTGGTCGGCGCGCTGCTCGCGCACCGGCGCGCAGGCGATGCCACGGCGGCCCTGATTCCCCCGGCCTGGCTCGCTCTGGCGTCCACCGCCACCGCGGCGGCCGGCTTGGTGCAGTAAGCGCAGTACCTGAAACAACGCGGGGTTCTCGGAGCCGGCGTCCCGCCCCCCGCGGCCACCGAGGCAACGGCCGGGGCCGCCACCCGGACACCCCAATGCCTGTTCAGAGCCCTGTTACGTTTCCGTCGGGCCGGCGTTGGTCATGCGGCCCGACGCCGGCTCGCTCTACGGGCAGCACCAGACCTTCTGGGGTCCACTGCCTGATCGCCTGGGACAATCCCCAGTACGACGTATTCCGTCGAAGTAGACTTAGACGAAATGCGTCGTAGTCGAGATGCGGGAGGGCGAGTGGAGAAGGGCCTGCCGGCCAAGCCGGACGATGTGGTCGACCGGGACCGGGAGTGGGGTCTGCTCGCGGAGTTCCTCACCGATGCGGACCCGGCGATGCGGCTCGGCATTGTGTCGGGGCGGCGGCGGCACGGGAAGTCGTACCTTCTGCAGGCCCTCTCCGAGCAGGTCGGCGGGTTGTACGTCACGGCGGTCCGGGAAGAGGGGCGGCTGCCCGCGATCCAGCGGTTCAGTGAGGCGGTTGCTGCGCATGCCGGCCTGAGGCCGGGCAGTCTGCGCCTGACCGACTGGCATGACGTGTTGTCCAATGCCCTTGAGGTGACGTCCCGCTCGAAGCATCCGCTCCTGGTGATCGACGAGTTGCCGTATCTGCTCCAGCATTCGCCCGAGATCCCGGGACTGCTTCAGCAGCTCTACGACGAACGCCAGCGCGGCGCCCGGCGTGGTGCCGGGCCGGGGCCGCGGTTGATCCTGTGCGGCTCCGCGATGAGCGTCATGCACGAACTGCTCTCGGGAACCAAGCCGCTGCGGGGCCGGGCCGTCGTCGATCTACGGCTGGGCGCCTTCGACTACCGCGACAGCCGCGACTTCTGGCAGATCACAGATCCGCTGACCGCGCTGAAGGTGCACGCGGTGCTCGGTGGGGCTCCGGGATACCGGCCGGTGGCCGGCCGTCCGCATCCGGACGACGGCTTCGACACGTGGCTCACCCGCACACTGCTCGATCCGGGCCGGGCGGTGTATTCGCGAACCGAGACCGAGTATCTGCTGCGCGAGGACCCTAGGATCACGCAGCACACCCTGTATTACGACATCCTCACCGCGATCGCGAACGGCGCCACCACCCCCAGCAAGATCGGGGCCGCCCTGGAGCGCCCGCGCAATGCCGTCGCCCACCCCCTGGGCGTGCTGGAGTCCACCGGCTACATCCGCAGGGAGCAGGACATCCTCCGCTCCAAACACCCCGTGATCACTCTTGCCGACCCTGTCATCCGCTTCAACCAGCTCATCACCCTCCCGCAGGCGGCTGCCGTGGAGCAGGGCTTCGCCGAGCAGGTGTGGCAGCAGGCCGCCCCGACCTTCAACTCCAAGATCCTCGGGCCGCACTTCGAGGACCTGGCCCGCGACTTCACCCGCCGCTACGCCCACACCCTGCTGCCCGGCGGCCTGCCCGGCCCGGTCGGCACCACCGAGGTCGCCGACCAGGCAGCCCGGACCAAGCACGAGGTCGACGTCATCGCCCTGGCCGCCGGCGAGCGCCCCCAGGCCCCCCGCGCAAGGATCGCGCTGCTGGGCGAAGCCAAGGCGACCGCCGCCCGTCGTGGGACCGGTGACCTGGAGCGCCTCGAACGTATCCGTGGCCTGCTCGCTGATCAGGGGTACGACACCGCTGCCACCACTCTGGCCCTGTACTCCCTGCACGGCTTCTATCCCGACCTGGTCGACCTGGCCAATCGCCGTGACGACCTCCTTCTGGTCGACCTGCCCGCCCTCTACGGCAGTTGACCCAGCCGGCCAAGGACCGAGACGGCACGGGCGCACAGTCAGTTACCGGGGACGACTGCTGTCGGCTCCGCATCAGACTGGGGAGGGTCACGTGACGCGTCGGCCTGTTGGTCACGCGCTGGCCGCATTGGTCACCAAAATCCCGCATTGCTGCAGGCCAAGGCCCTGAACCGAGGCAACGGCCGGGGCCGCCACCCCCCACAGGAGAGGCCCCGGCCGTCGCGCGGCACGGGCCGCGCGGCGACCCGTACTTCCTACAGCGCCATGAGTGCGGTTTCTGTCACACCGCAGGCATTACGTACCCCATCACAAGTGGTTGCACGTTGTACGGACATGGACGAGCAGTGGTTTCAGGCCGTAACGTGCCTTTCGCGCCGGGCGCGGAAGACGAGATGATCATCGTAACGATCGGCGGCCTCGACGCCACGACCACCGAACGAGGAACCACTGGTGCTGGGGGACGACGCGGAGCTGACGGCCGCGGTGCTTGCGGCACAGGACGGGAACGAGACCGCGTTCCGGACTGTGTACCGCGCGGTGCACCCGCGCCTGCTCGGATACGTCCGGACGCTGGTCGGCGACCCGGACGCCGAGGACGTCGCCTCCGAGGCCTGGCTGCAGATAGCCCGTGACCTGGAGCGCTTCGAGGGCGACGCGGACCGCTTCCGCGGCTGGGCCGCCCGCATCGCCCGCAACCGCGCGCTGGACCACATCCGCATGCGCGGCCGCCGCCCCGCCATCGGCGGCGACGAGACGGAACTCACCGGCAGGCCCGCCGAGTCCGACACCGCGGGCGAGGCCATGGAGTCGCTGGCCACCGACAGCACGCTCTCGCTGATCGCCAGCCTGCCGCAGGACCAGGCCGAGGCCGTCGTCCTGCGCGTGGTCGTGGGCCTCGACGCCAAGACCGCCGCCGAGACGCTCGGCAAGCGCCCGGGAGCCGTCCGCACGGCGGCCCACCGCGGTCTGAAGCGGCTGGCCGAACTGCTCGGCGACGATCCGGAATCGACCGGTGGTCTGGACGGGCTGCCGCCCCAGCGAGAACCGCGCGATGCCGCGGTGACGTCCGCGAGTGTGACGCATATGCGAGCGCGGACGCAGAAGGACATGTGATGGCCGACGAGCAGTACAGGTGGCTGGACCGCGAAACAGCGGAGCTTTTGCTGCGCGGTGCGTCACTGGAGGCTGTCGACGCGGCCGACCGCGACAAGGCCGAGCGGCTCGCCAAGACCCTCGACGGGCTGGCCGTCGAACCCGCCCTGAGCAGCATCGAACTCCCCGGTGAGGCCGCCGCGTTGGCGGCCTTCCGCGCCGCCCGGTCCACCTCCGGCGCCGCACGGGAGGACACCGTCGCGCACCCCGCGGCACCCGCGGACCCCGAGGCGCCCGCGGCGTCCCACGCCGGGCTGATCCGCATCGGCGCACCCGTCTCGCGCGAGCGGCGCCCGCGGCGGGGCCGGTCCGCGCGCTACGTGCTGACGGCCGTACTGACGGCCGGCATGATCGGCGGGGTCGCCTTCGCGGCGACAAGCGGAGTGCTGGGGCCCTTCGGCGACGACAGACCCAGCCCCGGCGCCTCGGTCACGGCCGGGGTCACCCCGAACCGCCCGCTGGTGTCGCCCTCGCCCGACGACAGCAAGCGCGAGCCCACCCCCGACAGCTCCTCCGGCGGCCATACCGGCCCGGCCGCCCCGCCCGGCGCCGCCGCCTCCGTCGGACCCGGCTCCGACGACGACAGGAGCGGCGACGTCGGCCGCTGGTGGAGCGGAGCCCCCGCGGCCTGCAGCGATGTGCGCCACGGCAAGGAGCTGGGCCCCGACCGCAGACGGGCCCTTCAGGACGCGGCGGGCAGCTCCAACCCGCGGCGCGTGTGGAAGTACTGCAAGCACGTCCTCGCCCTCACCGAGGGCGCGACCCGCGACAGGGACAGGGACAGGGACCGGTCGGACGACCGGGACGACCGGACCAAGGACGGTTCCGGCGGCCCGGGTGATTCCCGCGGCCCCGGCGACGAGAGCGGCCCGGGCGGCGACCAGGGCGACCAGGGCGGTGACGACGACGGCCCCGGCATACTGCCCGGCAGCATCGGCGGTGCGAGTGTGTCGCCCTCGCTCCACCCCCTGCTGCCCAGGCAGCTGATCAGCTCCCCCGAGCCGTCGCCGAGCACCAGCCCGAGCGCGCTCTGAGACACCGCTGCCACACCATCTGACCTGCAGTTATGGGGTGCCGTAAGTTTTCCCCGGCACCCCAGTAACGTTTTCGGCCGCCCCCGCGCAGTACTGAGTGAGCCGACTGGTCATCGGCCGTCGCACAGAGCCGGGGTTCCCCCCGTACCCACGGCTCGTGCACCTAGGCGCGGGCGGGACACGTTCCCCCGGTCCCGCCCGCGCCCCGCACACGTCTTCCGCCTTCGCGGCGTCACCCGTACGCCGGCGTCACCCGTACACGACGACCTTGTCGCCGTTCCTCACCTGGGCGTAGAGATCCGAGATCGCCGCCTCGTCCCGGACGTTCACGCAGCCGTGCGAGGCTCCCGCGTAGCCGCGGGCGGCGAAGTCGTAGGAGTAGTGCACGGCCTGGCCGCCGCTGAAGAACATCGCGTACGGCATGGACGAGTCGTAGAGCGTCGACCAGTGGTGCCGGGACTTCCAGTACACCTGGAACACGCCCTCCCGGGTCGGCGTGCCCGTCGCGCCGAAGCGGACCGACATCGTCGAGACGGTCCGGCCGTCGATCATCCAGCGCAGGGTCCGGCTCGTCTTGTCGATGCACAGCACGCGCCCGGTCAGACACCGCGGATCGGCGGGCCCGGCGGGCTGGCCGCCCATCAGATACAGCTCCCACTTGCCGGGTTCGTGCGTCATCTTCCGCAGCCGCTGCCAGGTGACGGTGTCGGTCTCGCCCGTCCTCGGCAGCCCGCGCTTGCCCTGGAACCCCTTGACCGCGTCCTCGGTCAGGTCGTCGTACGTCCCGGTCGGACCGTCGAAGAGCCAGCCGACCTGCCGCAGCCGGGCCTGGAGTTCCCGGACGCCGTCGCCGCTGTCGCCGGGGGACCACAGGACCGGGGCGGCGGCCCTGGACGGGGGCGCGCTCGGCCCGTCGTCGGTGGGGCCGGCCCTGCCCGGTTTGTCGTCGGACCGGGTGGTGGGTGTCTTGCTGCCCGGCAGCTCTATGTGCACCGGCGAGTGGCCCTTGCCGTCGGTGCCCTGGACCGTACAGCTGCACACGGTGAACAGGGCCGCGAGTGCCGCACCTGCGGCGATCGATCTCCCCATGCCCGTATTACGCACCACGACCCCCCTCGTTCTCACCCACCGACCCGCGTGTCACCCCAGATGCTGCCCGCGGATGACTCCCCGCGAACAGCGGGGCATGGTGGTGACCGGGACGGTGAGAGTGCCACCCGGGCCCTCGCCGGTCCTCACCGAGCGGGAGGCGGTACACCATGGCGCGAGAGTCGGAGTCCGGACTGCCCATCGAACCGGTCTACGGGCCGCTGGACCTCGCGGGCTGGGACCCGGCCGAGAAACTGGGGGAGCCGGGGTCGTACCCCTTCACCCGGGGGGTCTACCCGACGATGTACACGGGCCGACCGTGGACCATGCGCCAGTACGCCGGTTTCGGCACGGCGACGGAGTCCAACGCCCGCTACCGGCAGCTGATCGCCCACGGCACGACGGGTCTGTCGGTCGCCTTCGACCTGCCCACCCAGATGGGCCACGACTCCGACGCCCCCCTCGCGCACGGCGAGGTCGGCAAGGTGGGGGTGGCGATCGACTCGATCGACGACATGCGGGTGCTGTTCGACGGGATCCCGCTGGGCGAGGTCTCGACGTCGATGACGATCAACGCCCCGGCCGCCCTGCTGCTCCTGCTGTACCAGCTGGTCGCCGAGGAACAGGGCGTGAGCGCCGACCGGCTCACCGGCACGATCCAGAACGACGTGCTCAAGGAGTACATCGCGCGCGGGACGTACATCTTCCCGCCGGGGCCCTCGCTCCGGCTGATCGCCGACATCTTCCGGTACTGCCGTGCCGAGATCCCGAAGTGGAACACGATCTCGATCTCCGGCTACCACATGGCGGAGGCGGGCGCCTCCCCCGCGCAGGAGATCGCCTTCACCCTGGCCGACGGCATCGAGTACGTCCGCACGGCGGTCGCCGCCGGCATGGACGTGGACGACTTCGCACCCCGCCTGTCCTTCTTCTTCGTGGCGCGTACGACGGTCCTGGAGGAGGTCGCCAAGTTCCGTGCGGCGCGCAGGATCTGGGCCCGGGTGATGCGGGAGGAGTTCGGCGCGAAGGACCCCAAGTCGATGATGCTGCGCTTCCACACGCAGACGGCCGGGGTGCAGCTGACGGCCCAGCAGCCGGAGGTGAATCTGGTGCGGGTCGCGGTGCAGGGCCTCGCCGCCGTCCTCGGCGGCACCCAGTCGCTGCACACCAACTCCTTCGACGAGGCCATCGCCCTGCCCACCGACAAGTCCGCGCGCCTCGCGCTGCGCACCCAGCAGGTCCTGGCGTACGAGACGGACGTGACGGCGACCGTCGACCCCTTCGCCGGTTCGTACGTCGTCGAGCGGATGACGGACGACGTGGAGGCGGCGGCGCTCGACCTGATGCGCAAGGTCGAGGACCTCGGCGGGGCGGTCGGCGCCATCGAGCAGGGCTTCCAGAAGGCCGAGATCGAACGCAGCGCCTACCGCATCGCCCAGGAGACCGACTCCGGCGAGCGGGTCGTGGTCGGCGTCAACCGCTTCCAGCTGGACGAGGAGGAGCCGTACGAGCCGCTCCGCGTCGACCCGGCCATCGAGGCCCGGCAGGCGGAGCGGCTCGCGAAACTGCGCGCCGAGCGCGACCAGCCGGCCGTGGACGCCGCGCTCGCCGCCCTGAAGAAGGCGGCCATGGGCGAGGACAACGTCCTGTATCCGATGAAGGACGCGCTGCGGGCACGGGCGACGGTGGGGGAAGTGTGCGGGGCGTTGCGGGAGGTGTGGGGGGCTTATGTGCCGACGGATGCGTTCTGAGCTGGGCGGTTACTCCGTATGAGTGATCACGAGCTGAACCCGCAGGCCTCCCGTTACGCTCATTGCAGAGTGGACCCCGAAAAGGAGGACGCCATGGCCGTAATGCAGCAGGAGCTGACCCTGGGCGAGGCTGCCGACCGGCTCGCCCGTGCACTGCCTGGCCACCGCGTGGAGATTCTCCAGGGGAGGCTCACTGTGACACCGCCGCCGGATGGTTCGCACGCTCTGTCGCTCACCAAGCTGGGCAGGGCTTTCGACCGAGCGGGACTCGTTGGGGCGGGGTACGAGTACGTCCAGGGTGTCGGGCTCTGGCTGCCCACGTTGCCGCAGGACTTCGCCATTCCCGACTTCTCTGTCGTCGACGAGGACTTCCGCGACGCCCACGTCACGAAGAACTACTACGCGCCGAACGTCTTCCGCATGGTCGTGGAAGTGACGTCGTCGAACTGGTCGGACGACCTCGGCCCCAAGGTCGAGTGCTACGCCCAAGCCGGTGTCCCCGTCTACCTCATCGCCGACCGCAAGCACGACGAGGCGCTTCTGTACACCGACCCCGCCGACGGCAAGTATTCCGACCCCGTCCGCTACAAGCGAGGCCAGTCCGTCCCCGTCCCCGAGTCCGTCGGCGTCAGCCTCGAACTCTCCGTGGACACCCTCCTCGACGGCGACGACTGATCACCTGATCACCGGCGCAGGCCGAACCGCGCGAGGTACTCCTCGATCCCGTCCGCCGAGTCGCCCGCCAGGCCGACGTAACCGTCCGGTCGGATCAGGAACAGCCCCTTCCCGTACGGCAGTTGAGCCGCCCCCTGCACACAGCGCACCGACTCCGGGAGTCCGGGCGCGTCCATGCCGAAGGCCAGCAGCGTCCAGTGCGGTCCCTGGAACGCCTCGAAGAGCCGCTTGCCCTCCACCCGAGTGTCCGGTGCGCGATCGCCCGCCCGCACCACGGCGTCCATGTCCGTGTCCGCCGTAGGACGAGAGTCCTCGCTCAGTGACGACTCCCGGTATCCCAGCCCCAGTTGCATCGTCGCCGCCCCGCGCCGCACCTCGCCGCGGTGCACCCCCGTGGAGATGCCGAGCATGTGTGCGGCGATGGGGCGCCGCTCCTCCTCGTAGGTGTCGAGCAGGGTGGGGTCAGCCCCGTCGGCCAGCACCGCGCCCAGCTTCCAGCCCAGGTTGTACGCGTCCTGCACGCTGGTGTTGAGGCCCTGGCCGCCGGCGGGGGAGTGGACGTGCGCGGCGTCCCCGGCGAGGAAGACCCGCCCGGAGCGGAAGCGGTCCGCGAGGGCCGCGCGCGGCCGGAACTCCGAGGCCCAGCGGACCTCCGTGATGTCCTCGGGCGCGAGATGCGAGCGCGCGGCGGCGACCTTGCGGACGGCTTCCGGGGAGGTGTCCACCGCGGTCCCCTCGGGGAACTGGGCGACCAGCTGGAAGTCCTCGGTGCCGGCGAGCGGGCAGATCGCCAGGTAGCCGTCGTCGCTGCTCGGCGGGAACACATGCCAGTTGTCGCGGTCCAGGCCGGTGATCCGGACGTCGGCGACCAGGACCGGGTTCGGGTCGACGGTCTCGCCGGTCATGCCGATGCCGAGCGCGCGCCGGACGGCCGAGCGGCCGCCGTCGGCGGCGACGACGTAGCGGGCGCGCAGGTCGGGGCCGGACGCGCAGTGCAATGTCACATATCCCCCGTCCTCGTCCTGGTCGAGCCCGGTGATCTCCCGCCCGAACTCCACCCGCCCGCCCAGCTCCACGAGCCGGTCGAACAGGATCTCCTGCGTCCGCCACTGCGGCACCATCCACGGCTCGGAGAACGCCGAGTCGCCGGCCGCGTTCTTGAACTCCTCCGGGTCGAGCATCACGTGCTCGCCCACCTTCTTGCCGTCCTTCCAGATCATCCCGACCGGGTACGTCCCCCCGGCCGCGCGGATCGCGTCCAGCACCCCGAGGTCCTCCAGGACCTCCATGGTGCGCGGCTGCAGACCCTTGCCGCGTGAGCCCGGGAACAGCCCGTCCGCCTTCTCCACGACCAGCGCGTCCACGCCGCGCCGGGCGAGGTCGACGCCCAGGGCCAGCCCGGTGGGGCCCGCGCCCACGATCACGACATCGGCATTACTCATGATCCACTCTCCTTAACGCTGTTAAGTGCTGTCGATCCCGAGGATTCCCTTAACGCTGTTAAGCTGTCAAGCGTGAGTACGGAGAAACGCGCGCCCCTCGACCGCACCCGGGTCGCCGACACGGCCCTGAAGCTGCTGAACGAGACCGGCCTGGACGGGCTGACGCTGCGGGCCATCGCCAAGGAGCTGGACGTCAAGGCGCCCGCTCTGTACTGGCACTTCAAGGACAAGCAGGCGCTGCTGGACGAGATGGCGACGGAGATGTACCGCCGGATGGTCGCCGAGGCCGCCCTCGATCCGGACGACACCTGGCAGGAGCGGATGCGCAAGTCCTGCCACGGGCTGCGCGCGGCCCTGCTCGCCTACCGCGACGGTGCGCGGGTCTACAGCGGCTCACGCTTCACCGGGACCGACCACGCCCGGGAGATGGAGGAGAACCTGCGGCTGTTCACCGCGGCCGGGTTCACCCTGGCCGAGACGGTCCGCGCGAACTCCACCGCGTACGCGTACACGATCGGCTTCGTCATCGAGGAGCAGGGCGTCGAGCCGCTGCCGGGGGAGCGCCGCGAGGGCTACGACATCGAGGAGCGCGCCCGCATGCTGGCCGAGTACCCGCTCTCGGCCGCGGCCGGTGCGGAGATCTTCGAGGACTACGACCGGCACTTCGAGGAGGGCCTGCAGCTGGTGATCGCGGGCGTCGCGGCGCGTTACGGGAGGTAGGACGAGGACGCGGCGGCGGAGGAGCCGCCTCGCCGAGACGGTGGAGGCCAGAACGGTGGACGCCGAGACGGTGGACGCCAGAACGGTGGACGCCGAAACGGTGGGGCGGCCCTTGCGGTCGTAAGGACCGAAGGCCGCCCCACCGTCGTGCCGGCTGCGTGCGTCACCTGGGCTCCCTGCGGGATTCGCTCAGCGCTGCACGGCCTTCTTGATGGCCCGTGCCCTGCGGACCACCCGCCGTGCCGTGGAGTTGCGCGGCAGGAAGGCCAGCCGCTCCGGGATGCCGCCGGGCAGACCCAGCGAGGTGAGGCGCTTGCGCTTGAAGTACCGCTTGGTGCGCGCCGTGAGGTGCCGGGAGAGATAGCGCTCCGCCGCCGGGCGCAGATCCGGGTGGATCTGGGACTGCATGGTGTAGCCGAGCGCGGCCATCAGACCCTCCAGCGTGTCCGCCGGGATCGTCTCCTCGCCCTTGCGGCCCTCCAGGTCGGGGACCAGGCCGTCGGCCAGGACGGCCGGGACGCGGTTGCTGTTCTGGTAGGGCGTCAGCCGGTCCAGCAGCGGCTCGGTGCCGAGGCGGGCGACCGGCAGGCCGTAGAAGGCGGACGCCGTGAACAGGGCCGTGGAGAAGCAGCCGACGACCAGTGCGGGCGGCGACTTCTCGAACAGCACCTCGGCGAGGACCGGCACGTCGACGACGGTGAGGTCGACGCCGAGCTGCTCCGCCTCCGCCTCCAGGGCGCGGCTGTAGCGGGCCGGTGCGGTGGGGTGCGGCTTGAACACGATCGCCCGGTGGCCCCGCTCGACCGCCCCGCGCAGCATCCGCACATGCAGGTCCTCCTCCTCCTCGGGGGAGAGGATGCCGAGCGCGGACAGATACTGGCCGAGCAGCAGCGCCGAGTCGTCCGGCAGGGCGGGCAACTCGCGCACGGAGGCCGTGAGTTCGCCCATCACCTTCAGAAAGGCCTCGGTCGGCAGGACCTGCGCCGGGACGTCGAACTCGGTCAGCAGCACCGGGGTGAGCCCCGGCACCAGGTCCAGGTGCAGCAGCCGCCGCACCCGGGTGCCGACCAGCGGGTCGAGCTTGTTGCGGGTGGGGCCGTAGCTCATCAGGCCGTCGGCATAGACGTCGACGGGGGCGTCGGTGAACAGCTGGGCCACGCTCAGCGCGGGGGCCACCTGGATGGACTCCAGGACCAGCTCCACCCGGTCGTCGCCCAGGTCCCACAGCAGCCGCAGATAGCGCTCGAACAGCGGGATGTCGTCCGAGCGGGGGGTCCAGGCGCCGGGGTGGAAGGGGCGGATGGCCTCGTTCCAGGACAGGACGGCGTCGAAGTGGCCGCGCAGCGGTTCAAAGCCCGGCATCTCGTCGACGGGCGGGGTGACCTCCGGCGTCGCCGAGTTGTTGAAGACCAGCAACAGCCGGCGGGCCGGCTCCCGGCCGTCCTTCTCGCCGAAGCAGCCCGAGTCGATCGCGGCGGCGAGCGTGGCGGCGCCGTACAGGGTCGAGACGCAGAAGATGCGCGTGGTACGGGACGACATCAGGCAGCCGCCTTCGCGGTCGTGGCCCGGCGGCGCAGCCGCCGCAGCTTGGCGGAGCGGTGGATGTCCATGGTCTCGAGCACGTCGCCGAGGGCGTCCTGCGGCATGCGCTTGATGGCCGCCGCGCTCATGGCCCGCAGCTGCCGGTGCACGGATGGCTCCCACTTGTCCTCGTCGGAGAGGTGGTGGGCGATGATCGCGCAGTACGTCCGCACGGCCTTCGGCAGCAGCTTGTCCGCGTCGGGGTCCTGCGCGGTCTCCTCGACGACCTGGTCGAAGGCGCGGATGAAGTCGAGCTGGCGGACGTCGCCGATCTGGGTCAGCGAGGAGGCGACCCCGCGCCGGTAGAAGACGCCGAGCAGGCTCAGCACGGCGAACGACTCCGCCTCGCGGTGCAGCTTCCAGATCCACGGCCGGTCCTCGGCGGTGCGCAGACCGTCGGTGAAGTGCAGCAGGCCCTTGTCGAGCAGCCGGCGGTGGTAGGCGCCGGCCCATGCGTAGGCGTAGTCGACGGAGGTGCTGCGGTCGGCGGGCAGGATGGCGGCGCGCGGGTCGATGGCCTCCCAGCGGCGCCCGATGGGCACCCGGTGCACGCTGCGCGCGCGTGCGGTGGCCTGCACATGGTCGGTACGGACGAAGTCGCAGCCCAACGTCTCGATGGCACCGACCAGTTCGGCGAAGTAGCCGGGGGCCAGCCAGTCGTCTCCGTCCAGGAACGTCAGGTACTCGCCCTGCGCCGCGTCCAGGCCGGTGTTGCGCGCGGTGGCGAGTCCCCCGTTCTTCTCATGGCGGATATAACGCACCTGCGCGACGTCCGAGAGTTGTTCGGCGGCGCGTTCGAGAATGGCCGGAGTCCCGTCCTTGGAATGGTCGTCGACCAGGATGAACTCGAAATCCTGTCGAGCGTTCAACCGAAGACTTCTGAGGGTGTCCGGGGCGTATTGCTGCACGTTGTAGAACGGCACGATGACGGAAAGCTTTGGCACGTGAGAAAGCGTAGGAGGCCGTCCGTCGGGGGAACTTTACGGTATCCGTACAGAGGGTGAACTCAATGTGTCGGATCGGTGCATCGCCTGTACTTCCGGGGCTTCGGCGAGCCAGTTCGGCTCTCGGCGGGCTGTTGTTAACCGTCTGTTGAGGTGCGGTTGGGCCGCTCCTCGGAATTGCTTCCTAGCGTCTTCGACGTGCCACCAAGTACCTCGAAGCCCACGCGAATCGCCGTGCTCGCGGACTCCGACACCCGCTGGAAATGGGGTGCGCTGACCGCGGCTCGTATCGCTCCGGGCCCGTCCATGGAAGCCGTATCCCGCGAGAACGCGCAAGTCGGTCTCGAGCTGAGCGGATTCCTGCTGCGCGGGCGGGCGACCCCGACCGCCCGCCAGCTGGCGGAGGTCGGTGTGCGCGCCGACTCGCTCAGGGAGGTCACGAGCGTCGAGTTCCTGCGGGCCATGGCCGAGGAGTCGTACGACGTGGTCGTGCTCGCGCTCGTCGGCGGGGGCGTGCAGGCGATGCTGCACGGCCTGAAGCGGGTGTGGGAGGGACGGACCGAGCGGCCCGTCGTCGTCACCGGCTATGTCGGCGTGGTCTACGAGAAGCTCGCCGACGGACTGCTCCTGCGGCACGGCGCGGACCTCGTCCTCGCCAACTCCCGCCAGGACGCGGAGCGTTTCCGTGCCGTGTACGAGGGTGTGGGCGCCGACGCCGCGTCGGTGACCGAGGTGGCCCTGCCGTTCCTCGACGGAGCGCCCTACGAAGGTGAACACGACCCCTGCACCGTGGTGTTCGCCGTGCAGCCGTCCGTCCCGGACAGCCGCAGGGACCGTACCTATCTGCTCAACCGGCTGATCCAGCACGCACGGTTGCACCCAGACCGCGAAGTGCTGCTGAAGCTGCGCTCCCGGCCGGGCGAGCACACCACGCACATCGAGGAGCAGCCCTACCAGAAGCTGGTCCAGCGACTCGATCCGCCGGCCAACTTCCGCCTGGTGTACGGGAACATGGGCGAGGTCCTGGACCGCACCGACCTGCTGGTCACCATCAGCTCGACGGCCGCACTGGAGTCCCTGCACCGCCGTATCCCCACGGTCGTCCTGACCGACCTCGGCATCCGGGAGACGCTGGGCAACCACCACTTCGTCGGCTCGGGCTGCCTCGCCTCCTGGGACCAACTCGACGCCGGACACCGGCCCGTGCCCGACCCGGACTGGGTGGCGCGCCAGGGCGTGGTCGCCGACGGATCGTACGCGTACGCCTTCGACGCGGCCCGCGAACGCATCGCCAAGCTGCTGGCGCAGCCCGGCGGCCTGCCGCCTCTCACCCCGTACTACACACCCGCGACCGCACCCGGCTACCTCCCCGGCATCCTCGCCCGCCACCACCTCGGCCCCGACGGCAGCGTTCTGCCGGGGGCACCCTCCGCCGACAAGGAACCCGGACCGGTCCGGCAGATCGTGCGCAGGGCGGCGCGCGGTGCCTACCGGCACGGGGTGCAGCGGGTGGCGCCCGTCATCCGGCGGATGGGGGAGCTGTGAGAGCCATCGGTGGTGCCGACTCCGGCCGTCGGGTGGCCGCGGCGCCGTCGGGGCTGGTCGCGCCCCGCGGCGGAGCCGCTGATCGAGGCAGCCCCGCGCCCCTGGGGGGGCGGCCCGGCGCCCCTGTCGGGCGGCCCCGCCGCCCTCCCAAGCCCTGCGAACTTCTGCGCAAGGAGTGCAATCCATGTCTGACTCCCCGGCACGAACGGGCGCTTCGGTGCGTCGGGTGCTCGCGGTGATTCCCGCGCGCGGCGGCTCCAAGGGGGTGCCCGCGAAGAATCTGCTGCCTGTCGGTGGTGTGCCGCTGGTGGCGCGGGCGGTGCGTGAGTGCCGGGCGTCGCGGCTGGTGACCGATGTCGTGGTGTCCACCGACGACCAGGCCATCGCGGCGGCGGCGCGCGAGGCCGGCGCCGAGATCGTGCTGCGGCCCGCGGCCATCGCCGGTGACACGGCGACCTCCGAGGCGGCCGTACTGCACGCGATGGACGCCCACGAGGCGCTGCACGGCTCGCCCGTGGACGTGGTGCTGCTGGTGCAGTGCACCAGCCCCTTCATCGTCCGCGAGGACGTGGACGGCGTCGTCGCAGCCGTCGTACAGAACGGCGCCGACACCGCACACACCGTGGCCCCCTTCCACGGCTTCGTATGGCGCGACGCCGACTACACCGACGACGCAGACGCGGCCGGCAGCGTCACGGAGGCCGACGCGGCCACCGGCGGCGGCTACGGCATCAACCACGACAAGTCCTTCAGGCCGCGCCGCCAGGACCGCCCCCAGGACTTCCTGGAGACCGGCGCGGTCTACGGCATGGACGCGGCCGGCTTCCGCAAGCACCAGCACCGCTTCTTCGGCCGCACCGAACTGGTCCGCACGGACCCCGCGCGCGTGCTGGAGATCGACGACCCGCACGACCTGGCCCGCGCCCGCGCGCTGGCCCCCCTCTTCGACGCGGACCGCCCCGGTTCGCTGCCGACCGCCGACGACATCGACGCGGTCGTACTGGACTTCGACGGCACCCAGACCGACGACCGGGTGCTGATCGACTCCGACGGAAAGGAGTTCGTCTCCGTGCACCGCGGGGACGGCCTCGGCATCGCCGCCCTGCGCAGGAGCGGGCTGAACATGCTGATCCTCTCCACGGAGAAGAACCCGGTCGTCGCCGCACGGGCCCGGAAGCTCAAGATCCCGGTCCTGCACGGCATCGACCGGAAGGACCTCGCGCTGAAGCAGTGGTGCGAGGAGCAGGGCATCGCGCCCGAGCGCGTGCTCTACGTCGGCAACGACGTCAACGACCTTCCGTGCTTCGCCCTCGTGGGCTGGCCCGTGGCGGTCGCGAGCGCCCACGACGTGGTACGCGGCGCCGCCCGTGCGGTCACCACCGTCCCCGGTGGCGACGGCGCGATCCGAGAGATCGCCAGCTGGATCCTCGGCCCCTCTCTCGACTCCCTAAACAAGTAAGGACAGTTCTGCCATGAGCACCAACCCCCGCCTGCGCAAGTTCGGCTCCTCGCGCCTCGCCGGACCGGGCCAGCCGGTCTACATCTGCGGCGAGATCGGCATCAACCACAACGGCGAGCTGGAGAACGCGTTCAAGCTCATCGACGTGGCCGCCGAGGCCGGCTGCGACGCCGTCAAGTTCCAGAAGCGCACCCCCGAGATCTGCACCCCGCGCGACCAGTGGGACATCGAGCGCGACACCCCCTGGGGCCGGATGACCTACATCGACTACCGCCACCGCGTGGAGTTCGGTGAGGACGAGTACCGCCAGATCGACGAGTACTGCAAGGAGAAGGGGATCGCCTGGTTCGCCTCCCCGTGGGACACCGAGGCCGTCGCCTTCCTGGAGAAGTTCGACGTCCCCGCCCACAAGGTCGCCTCCGCGTCCCTGACCGACGACGAGCTGCTGCGCGCGATGCGTGCGACGGGCCGCACGATCATCCTCTCCACCGGCATGTCGACCCCGAAGCAGATCCGCCACGCGGTCGAGGTCCTCGGCTCCGACAACATCCTCATGTGCCACGCCACGTCGACGTACCCGTCCGTCGCCGAGGAGCTCAACCTCCGCGTGATCAACACCCTCCAGCAGGAGTACCCGAACGTCCCGATCGGCTACTCCGGCCACGAGACGGGCCTGCAGACCACCCTCGCCGCGGTCGCCCTCGGCGCCACCTTCGTGGAGCGCCACATCACCCTGGACCGCGCGATGTGGGGCTCCGACCAGGCCGCCTCCGTCGAGCCGCAGGGCCTCACGCGCCTGGTCCGCGACATCCGCACCATCGAGGCCTCCCTCGGCGACGGCGTCAAGAAGGTCTACGACTCCGAGCTCGGCCCCATGAAGAAGCTGCGCCGTGTCGCGGGCGTCGTCGCCGAGGCGGAGATCGCCGCCGCCGCGGGCGAGCCGGTCGCGGTCTGAACCCCTGCAACGCCCCACCCTTGTAACGCTCTACGACGGGACGGTCGTACGTAGATGAGCCCCCGCGCCGGGTCAGCCGGCACCCACACTCTCGCCTTCGTCGAGAGCCCGGTACAGCTGCTCAACGTGCTGGAGTGGGCGCACCTCCATGCCACCGAGGCCCCGGAGGCCCCCGACGCGGAACGCGGAACCGGCACCCGGCCGACTCTCACGCTCGTCGTGCTGTCCCCGACCGACCCCATGACCCGTGGCCAGCTGCGCCGGATGGCGGAGCTGGCCCGGGGCGAGGGCTACGAGGTCCGCTGGGAGGAGGCGCGCGGCGGTCCGGGCGCCCCCTTCCGGACCATCGGCGGACTGACGCCGATGCTGCGCAGGGCGCGGCGGGTCGTCATGGGCGACCCGTTCTCCCGCTACGTGCAGCTCCTGCTGACGATCACCAGGGCTCGTGACCTCGTCGTGGTCGACGACGGCACGGCCACGATGGAGTTCGTCGCCCAGCTCGCCCGCGGGGAGCGCCTGGTGCGCTGGCACCGCAAGGGCGGCCGCCCCGGCGCCCGGGACCTGGTCTTCGCGCCTGTCTCCTCCTCGGCCCGCCGCCGGCTGACCCCCGGCGGCAGGCGGCACGTGGAGGTCTTCTCCTCGATGCCGGTGGACGAGCGGCCGGACGGGGTGACCGTGACGGCGAACGACTTCGCCTGGACCCGGGCCCGCTTCGGCCCGCCCCGGATCACCAGGACCGCGGACATGGTGGGCACCTCGCTGGTGGAGACCGGCGTGGTCGACGGCGACCGCTATCTGGAGGCCGTCCGCACCCTCGCCAAGGCGCACGGCGTCACCCGCTACTTCGCCCACCGCCGTGAGAGCACGGACAAGCTGCACCGGCTGGCCACGGAGACCGGCCTGGAAATCGTCCGCCCCGACCTGCCGCTGGAGCTGATCGCCCGCCGCGGCCCCGTCGGCGCGACCATCCTCAGCTTCCCCTCCACGGTCGTCCACACCCTCCCGCTCGCCCTGGCCGGCACGGAGGTCCGCGTCGCCGTCTGCGACATCGACCCCGCCTGGCTGACGGAGAACGCCTCTCCCCGGGCCCAGGGCTTCCTGTCGGGCGTGACGGGAACGGCCCGGGACGTGACCCGGCTGTCGGCGGTGACGGCGGCTTGACCGGCCGCTGTCCGGCCGCTGTACAGAAGTGCCCGTCCCGACAGGTGGACCAGAACCGCCGTGGCCCTGCCGAGCGTGGTATGCGTAGAGAAAAGACAGGTTTACCCATCTCTACTCACAGCTATGCGTCGAGCGGCCAGATTTTCTTCCCCTGAGGGGTTGAACTTTTGTTGATCGAGGGTCAGTTGGCCACCCCGGCGTCCTACGCTTTAGAGGGTGAAGCAACTGATGTCTCTCGAGCCCGAGGTCGACCTTCCCGGGGAAGCCGCGCTCCCCGGCACGCTGCCCGAGGAGCTGCGTGCCGAACTCGTGGCCTTCCGGCGCGACTTGCACATGCATCCCGAACTCGGCAACCAGGAGTTCCGCACCACCGCCGCGATCAAGGGCCGCCTGGAGGCGGCAGGCCTTGCGCCGCGGGTGCTCGCCACCGGTACCGGGCTCGTGTGCGACATCGGTGAGTGGGACGGCGGGCGGCCCATGCTGGGGCTGCGCGCCGACATCGACGCCCTGCCCATCCCGGACACCAAGAGCGAGTGCGCCTACCGCTCCACCGTGCCCGACCGGGCCCACGCCTGCGGTCACGACGTGCACACCACCGTCGTACTGGGCGCCGGTCTCGTGCTCGCCGATCTGCACCGCCGCGGCCTGCTGCCCCGCCCGGTCCGCCTCGTCTTCCAGCCGGCCGAGGAGGTCCTGCCCGGCGGCGCCGCCGACGCGATCGAGTGCGGGGTGCTCGACGGGGTGGGGCGGATGATCGCCGTGCACTGCGACCCCCGGGTGGACGCCGGGCGCATCGGCCTGCGGCAGGGCGCCATCACCTCCGCCTGCGACCGACTGGAGATCGGCCTGGACGGCCCCGGCGGCCACACGGCGCGCCCCCACCTCACCACCGACCTGGTCACCGCGGCCGCCCGCGTCGTCACCGACGTGCCCGCGCTGGTCGGCCGGCGCGTGGACACCCGCAGCGGGCTCGCCGTCACCTGGGGCCGGATCGAGTCCGGGCACGCCCCGAACGTCATCCCGCAGCACGCCGAGCTCTCCGGCACGGTGCGCTGCCTCGACATCGACGCCTGGCGGCAGGCCCCGGACATGGTCGTCGCCGCCATCGACGAGGTCGCCAACCTGCACGGCGCCAAGCCGGAGATCAACTACGTACGCGGCGTCCCGCCGGTGGTCAACGACCCCGACGTGACCGACCTGCTGCGCGACGCCATGACCGCGCGGCGCGGGGCGCAGTCCGTGGAGAGCACCGAGCAGAGCCTCGGCGGCGAGGACTTCTCCTGGTACCTGGAGCATGTGCCCGGCGCCATGGCCCGGCTCGGCGTGCGCACCCCGGGCGAGCGCACGGTGCGCGACCTGCACCAGGGCGACTTCGACGCCGACGAGTCGGCGATCACGGTGGGTGTGGAGCTGTTCACGGCGGCGGCCCTGCTGGACGCGGCGGGCGCCTGAACCACCGGCCGGGCGGCCCCTGCGGGGGCCGTTCCGCCGTCCGGCGCAACACGGTTGTAAGCCATTCGTTCACGCTTCGAAATGATCGGCTCGGGGCCGCAAGGTCCCGAGTTCAGACGGTGTTTGCCTCGAATCGATAACGGCTTCGCGAGAGGTGTTTTTCTGACATCTACGCGCGTTACGATGCCGCGAAGCCAACGCCGCCGGGGCGTTCCGGCTCGAGCACTGGCATGGTGCTCACATCAAGCGCCGACGAGGCGCTCAGGTCAGGTGAAGGAGCCTTCCCGTGCGCCGGGTAGCCAAGCTTTCCGCTGCGTGTATCGCCTCCGCAGCTCTCGCACTGTCTGCCACCGCGTGTGGCAGCACCTCGTCCGACAGTGACAGCGACTCGTCCGCCTCCGCAGGTGGCGGCAAGGGCGTCAAGATCGGCCTCGCCTTCGACGTCGGCGGCCGTGGAGACCGTTCCTTCAACGACTCCGCAGCCCGTGGCGCCGACAAGGCCAAGTCCGAGTTCGGCGGCTCGATCAAGGAGCTGACCGCCAAGACCTCCGACACCGAGGCCGACCGCGAGCAGCGCCTGACCGACCTGGCGGACGCCGGCTACAACCCCATCGTCGGCGTCGGCTTCTCCTACGCCACCTCGATGCAGAAGGTCGCGGCGAAGTACCCGAAGATCAGCTTCGGCATCGTCGACTCGGTGGTGAAGGGCGACAACGTCAACAGCATCACCTTCACCGAGGAGCAGGGCTCGTACCTGGCCGGTGTCGCGGCGGCGCTGAAGACCAAGAAGGACCACGTCGGCTTCATCGGCGGTGTGGACACCCCGCTCATCAAGAAGTTCGAGGCGGGTTACGTCCAGGGCGTCAAGGACACCAACGCCAAGGTCAAGGTCGACGTGCAGTACCTGACGCACGGCTCCGACCTCTCCGGCTTCTCCAGCCCCGACAAGGGCAAGGAGGCCGCGCAGGGCATGCTCGACAAGGGCGCGGACGTCATCTACACGGCGGCCGGCTCCTCCGGCAACGGCGCGATCGAGGCCGTCCACGGCGTCAAGGGCGCCTGGGCCATCGGTGTGGACTCCGACCAGTACAACATCCCGGGTCTGTCCGCCTACAAGAGCTCGATCCTGACCTCGATGGTCAAGAACGTGGACGTCGGTGTGTACGACTTCATCAAGTCCGTGCACGACGGCAAGCCGCTGACCGGCAACCAGGTCTACTCGCTCGCCAAGGGCGGCGTGAAGCTGGCCACCAGCGGTGGCTTCATCAACGACATCCAGCCGAAGCTGGACGCTGCCAAGAAGAAGATCGTCGACGGCACCACCAAGGTCAAGACCGCTCCGTGACCTGACGGTTCCCGCCGGACCACGGCTCGGCGAAGGGGCTGGTGACAACCCCCTCGCCGAGCCATAACAATGTGTCAACTCTACGCGTGTAGCATGGAGTTGCCGCGCTAGCGTCGCCGACGCCTGCCCTCCCCTATGCAGCCCCTTTCCCCCAGGAGAGTGCGCCATCAACGCGTCCAGCCCTCCCGCTGCCGTCGAACTGCGCGGCATCACCAAACGCTTCCCGGGTGTCGTGGCCAACCGCGACATCGACATCACCGTCGCCGCGGGCACCGTCCACGCGCTCTGCGGAGAGAACGGCGCCGGCAAGTCCACCCTGATGAAGATCCTCTACGGCATGCAGCAGCCGGACGAGGGCACCATCACGGTCAGCGGCGAGCGCGTCGTCTTCAACAACCCCGCAGACGCCATCGCGCGCGGCATCGGCATGGTGCACCAGCACTTCATGCTCGCCGACAACCTCACCGTCCTGGAGAACGTCGTCCTCGGGGCGGAGAAGCTGCACGGCATCGGCGCCGCCGCCCGCGCCAGGATCAAGGAGATCTCCGACGCGTACGGGCTGAACGTACGGCCCGACGTCCTCCTCGAACAGCTCGGCGTCGCCGACCGCCAGCGCGTGGAGATCCTCAAGGTCCTCTACCGCGGCGCCAAGACCCTCATCCTCGACGAACCCACCGCCGTCCTCGTGCCGCAGGAGGTCGACGCCCTCTTCGACAACCTGCGCGAGCTCAAGGCCGAGGGCCTCACGGTCATCTTCATCTCCCACAAGCTGGGCGAGGTGCTCTCCGTCGCCGACGAGATCACCGTCATCCGGCGCGGCACCACCGTCGGCACCGTCGACCCGCGCAATACCACCTCCAAGCAGCTCGCCGAGCTGATGGTCGGCAGCGAACTGCCCACGCCCGAGACCGAGGAGTCCACGGTCACGGACGTACCGATGCTGAAGGTGTCGGGCCTGCACCTGAGCCAGACGGACCTCGACGGCGTCGAGCGGATCATCCTCGACGAGATCGGCTTCACCATCCACAAGGGCGAGGTCCTCGGCATCGCCGGTGTGGAGGGCAACGGCCAGTCCGAGCTGGTCGAGGCGATCGTCGGGATCCGCGACCCCGACGCCGGCTCCATCACGCTCGACGGCGCCGACATCTCGCACGCCCCGACCCGCCGCCGCCGCGAGGCCGGCGTCGGCTACATCCCCGAGGACCGCCACCGCCACGGCCTACTCCTCGAGGCCCCGCTGTGGGAGAACCGCATCCTCGGCCATGTCACCGAGAAGCCCAACTCCCGCGGCCGGCTGCTCGACATCGGCGGCGCCCGCGCCGACACCGAACGCATCATCCAGGCCTACGACGTCCGTACGCCCGGCATCGAGGTCACCGCGGCCTCCCTGTCCGGCGGCAACCAGCAGAAGCTGATCGTCGGCCGCGAGATGAGCCACGCGCCCAAGCTGCTCATCGCCGCCCACCCCACCCGCGGTGTGGACGTCGGCGCGCAGGCCGCGATCTGGGACCACATCCGCGAGGCCCGCCGCGAGGGCCTGGCCGTGCTGCTGATCTCCGCGGACCTGGACGAGCTCATCGGGCTCTCCGACACCCTGCGGGTGATGTACCGCGGCCGGCTGGTCGCCGACGCCGACCCCGCCACCATCACCCCCGAGGAGCTGGGCTCCGCCATGACGGGTGCGGCCTCCGGCCACCTGGAGCACGCAGAGAACGACGAGGACGGCGCCCGATGAAGAAGCTGACCCAACGCATCGACCGGGAGCGGCTGCTCCTCGGCATCGCGGCACCGCTGCTGGCGATCGTCGCCGCGCTCGTCGTCACCACCCTGGTCATCCTCGCCACCGGCAAGAACCCGGGCGACGCGTTCAGCGACATGGTGACCTACGGCACCGCCAGCGACAGCCAGGTCTACATCCTGAACAAGGCGACGACGTACTACCTGGCGGGTGTCGCGGTGGCCATCGGCTTCCGGATGAACCTGTTCAACATCGGCGTCGACGGCCAGTACCGCATCGCCGCGTTCTTCGCCGCCGTCCTCGGCGGCGCGCTGACCACACCCGGCTGGATCTCCATCCCGCTGATCATCCTGTGCGCCATGGGGACCGGCGCCCTGTGGGCGGCCATCGCCGGTGTCCTGAAGGTGACCCGAGGCGTCAGCGAGGTCATCTCGACCATCATGCTGAACTCGATCGCCACCGCGATCATCGCCTACCTCCTGCAGCCGGGGAAGCTCGCCGAGCTGCAGAGCGGCGGCACCGTCGTCTCCACCGAGCCGCTGCCGAAGGACTCGTACTTCTTCTCCTTCGACACCGGCCCCGCCGGTGAGCTGTGGGGCTTCATCGTCATCGCCGTGCTGGTCGGCATCGCCTACTGGTTCGTGCTGGGCCGCACCCGCTTCGGCTTCGACCTGCGCACCGTCGGCCAGTCCGAGAGCGCGGCCTCCGCGAGCGGTGTGTCGGTGAAGAAGATGGTCGCCACCAGCATGATCATCTCAGGGGCGGTGGCCGGTCTGATCGGCATGCCGACCCTGCTCAACGACAGCCACCAGTTCTCCAACGACTTCCCGTCGGGCATCGGCTTCACCGGCATCGCCATCGCGCTGCTCGGCCGCAACCACCCCGTGGGCATCGCCCTCGGCGCCCTGCTGTGGGGCTTCCTGGAGCGCACCACCAACCATCTGGAGTTCCAGGGCTACGACAAGGAGATCCTCGGCGTCATCCAGGGCGTCATCGTCCTGTGCGTCGTCATCGCCTACGAGGTCGTACGCCGCTACGGCCTCAAACGCCAGCAGCAGCGGGTCGGCGCCGAGCTCGCCGCCCAGGCCGCCGCCCCGACGAAGAAGCAGGAGGTGGCGTGATGACTGCCACGATGACCGACACGCCGCCGCCCGCGGCACCCAAGGCGGACTCCGGGCGCCCCGGCGCGGGCCGCTCGCTCGGCCGCATCCTCACCATCCTCGCGGCCGGTCTGATCCTGGTGGCCCTGGTCCGCATCATCACCGGCGCCGACCAGCTCACCTCCGAGGGGCAGATCTCCGCCGCGCTGGGCCTCGCCGTGCCGATCGGTCTCGCCGGTCTCGCGGGCCTGTGGTCCGAGCGGTCCGGCGTGGTCAACATCGGCCTCGAGGGCATGATGATCCTCGGCACCTTCGGGGCCGGCTGGATCGGCTGGCAGACCAGCGCCTGGCTCGGCCTGCTGTGCGGCATCGGCTTCGGTGTCCTCGGCGGCCTGGTGCACGCGATCGCCACCATCACCTTCGGCGTCGACCACATCGTCTCCGGTGTCGCGGTCAACCTGCTCGCACTGGGCGCCACCCAGTACCTCGCCAAGCTCTTCTTCTCGGACGGCGAGGCGGCCGCGAAGGGCGGCAACCCCAAGCAGTCCCCGCCGGTGGACTCGCTGCCCAACTTCGACATCCCCGGGCTCTCGGACGCGCTGCACTCCGTCGAGAAGCACCACTGGTTCGTGATCTCCGACATCGCCGGCATCCTCGGCGGCCTGGTCACCGACCTGTCCGTGGTGACGATCCTGGCCGTGGTGCTGTTCATCGCCAGCTGGTGGGTGCTGTGGCGCACCTCGTTCGGACTGCGCCTGCGCTCCTGCGGCGAGAACCCGATCGCCGCGGAGTCCCTCGGCGTCAACGTCTACCGCTACAAGTACCTGGCCGTCGCCATCTCCGGCGGTCTGGCCGGCCTCGGCGGCGCCTTCCTCGCGCTGGTCACCTCGCACACGTACCTGGAGAACCAGACCGGCGGGCGCGGATACATCGGCCTCGCGGCCATGATCTTCGGCAACTGGCGGCCCGGCGGTCTCGCCATGGGCGCGGGCCTGTTCGGCTACTCCGACGCGCTGCAGTTGCGCAACGGCGGCGAGACCGTCCACGCCCTGCTGCTCCTGCTGTTCGTGCTGCTGGTGGGCCTGGCCGGCTGGAAGCTGTACAGGAGGGCGATGTGGCAGGCCGCCACCAGCGCCGTCATCGCCGTACTGGTCCTCATCTGGTACCTGACCACCGACGAGGTCCCGGGCGACTTCGTGGGCGCCACCCCGTACGTCGTCACGCTGCTCGTGCTGTCGCTGTCCGCGCAGCGCCTGCGGATGCCCAAGGCGGACGGCATGCGCTACCGGAAGGGCCAGGGCAAGTGACCGAGCAGGCCGCCGTCGACTGGGAGGCGCTACGCGCCGAGGCCCGCGAGGCCATGACGCACGCGTACGTCCCCTACTCGGGCTACCCCGTCGGGGTCGCCGCCCTGGTCGACGACGGCCGCACCGTCTCCGGCTGCAACGTCGAGAACGCCTCCTACGGCCTTGGCCTGTGCGCCGAGTGCGGGCTCGTCTCGCAGCTGCAGCGCACCGGCGGCGGCCGCCTCACGCACTTCACGTGCGTGGACGGACGGGGCGAGATCCTGGTCCCGTGCGGCCGCTGCCGCCAGCTGCTCTACGAGTTCGGGGGCCCGGACCTCCTGCTGGAGACCCCGGCGGGGATCCTCCCCCTCTCGGAGATGCTGCCCCAGGCCTTCGGCCCGGACCATCTCACGCAGTGACTCCCGTGCGGCCTCTCCGACGTGCGCATCGCTCGGAGGGGCCGTACGGCTTCTGGAACCTTCGGAAGGAACGCACGCCATGGCCATGGACGCCATCTCCGTCATCCGCACCAAGCGGGACCGCGCCGAACTCAGCGACGAGCAGATCGACTGGGTCATCGACGCGTACACCCGCGGGGAGGTCGCCGACGAGCAGATGTCCGCGCTCGCGATGGCCATCCTGCTCAACGGCATGAACCGCCGCGAGATCGCCCGCTGGACGGCCGCGATGATCGCCTCCGGCGAGCGCATGGACTTCTCCTCGCTGTCCCGCCCGACGGCCGACAAGCACTCGACGGGCGGCGTCGGCGACAAGATCACGCTGCCGCTCGCACCCCTCGTGGCGGCCTGCGGCGCGGCGGTCCCGCAGCTGTCGGGCCGCGGCCTCGGCCACACCGGCGGCACCCTCGACAAGCTGGAGTCGATCCCCGGCTGGCGCGCCCTGCTCTCCAACGAGGAGATGCTGTCCGTGCTGGACGGCACGGGCGCGGTGATCTGCGCGGCGGGCGACGGACTCGCGCCCGCCGACAAGAAGCTCTACGCGCTCCGGGACGTCACCGGCACGGTCGAGGCGATCCCGCTGATCGCCTCCTCGATCATGTCGAAGAAGATCGCGGAGGGCACGGGCTCCCTGGTCCTGGACGTGAAGGTCGGCACCGGCGCCTTCATGAAGACCATCGAGGACGCACGGGAGCTGGCCTCCACGATGGTGGGCCTGGGCACCGACCACGGCGTGAAGACGGTGGCCCTCCTGACGGACATGGCGACCCCGCTGGGCCTGACGGCGGGCAACGCCCTCGAAGTCCGCGAGTCCGTCGAGGTTCTGGCGGGCGGCGGCCCCGAGGACGTCGTGGAACTGACCCTCGCCCTGGCCAGGGAGATGCTGGACGCGGCGGGCATCAAGGACGCCGACCCGGCGAAGGCCCTCGCCGACGGCTCCGCGATGGACGTCTGGCGCCGCATGATCGCCGCGCAGGGCGGCGACCCGGACGCGCCGCTGCCCACGTCGAAGGAGCAGCACGTGATCAAGGCCCCGTCCTCCGGCGTCCTCACCCGCCTCGACGCCTACGACATCGGCGTCGCCGCCTGGCGCCTCGGCGCGGGCCGCGCCCGCAAGGAGGACCCGGTGCAGGCGGCCGCGGGCATCGAACTGCACGCCAAGCCCGGCGACACGGTCACCGAGGGCCAGCCCCTGCTGACCCTCCACACCGACACCCCCGAACGCTTCGACTACGCGCTCCAGTCGGTGCAGAACTCCTACGACATCGCAGCCCCGAACACGCCGTTCACGGCGACTCCGGTGGTGCGGGAACGCATCGCCTGAGCTGGGGTTTCCTCGTCCGGGTGAACGGGATCGGTGGACCCCCACCGGTCCCGTTCGGCATGCTGGGATCGGTGACGAAACCGAAGGAGACCGCCATGAGCGCACTCACCGTGGGCCACGACCCCGAGCAGGGCTGGGACGACCTCGTCCGGTTCTGGGAGGAGATGGACTGGCCCGAGGGCAGCAAGGTGGAGATCATCGAGGGGATCGTCACCGTGTCACCTGCTCCCGCACCTCGTCACAACGTGATCGCGGCCCGTATTCAGCGACGCCTTTACTCCGTCATTCCTGATGACTGGGAGATCTTCCAGACGCAGGCCATCGCCGTCCCGTCGCGGCTGGGCATGTTCATCCCGGACATTTTGGTGGCGCCGGTTCAGGAGTGCACCGAGGCGGACACGTATCTGCCCGGTGCCGTGGCCGAGCTCGTCGTGGAGGTCACCTCCAGGAAGAACGCCCGCCATGACCGGGTGAGCAAGCCCGCCGCCTACGCGTCCGCGGGCATTCCGTTCTACCTCCTGGTCAACCGCTGGGCGCCCGAAGGCCCCACCGCCACGCTCTATGGCGAACCGCGCGCGGACGTCTACCGTAGGCTCGCCGTCGCCAAGTTCGGTGAACTCCTCACCATTCCCGCGCCCTTCGACCTCGTCATCGACACCGGTGAGTTTGCGGAGATGTGAGTCAGCCGAGCAATGCCGCCACGACCACCAGCACCGGCACCGACAGCACCGTCGACATCAGGATCGAGTCCCGCGCCAACCCCTCCGCCACGCGGTAGCGGCTCGCGAAGGTGTACAGGTTCTGGGCCGCCGGGAGTGCCGACGTGACCACCACGTCGAGGAGTTGGTGGCCGCGCAGGCCGAAGACGCCCGTCGCCAGGGCCCAGGCCACCAGCGGCTGACCCACCGCCTTCAAGGCGACCGAGAGGAACACCGGACCCTTCTCCGCGCCCCGCCCCGGCATCGTGCTGCCGCACAGAGAGATACCGAAGGCCAGCAGGACCGCGGGCACGGACATGTTGGCGATCAGGGTGGCGGGATCCATGATCGGAGCGGGCACCTTCAGGCCGAACCCCGAGACGGCGACGCCCGCCAGTGAGCCGACCGCGATCGGATTGCGCAGCGGCGTGAGCAGCCGCATCCACAGCGGGCCCTTCTCGCCCCTGCCGGACAGGTCGAGGATCGTCAGGGCGACCGGGGTGACCGCGATGATCTGGAACAGCAGCACCGGCGCCACCAGGGACGCGTCCCCGAGCACGTACACGGCGATCGGGATGCCGAGGTTGCCCGAGTTGACGTAGCTGGAGCACAGGGCGCCGATCGTGGTGCGGCCCACGCCCCAGCCCCGTACGGCACCGACCGCGACGAAGACCCCCGCCGCCGCGGCCGTGCTCATCGCCGTCACCAGCAGCCGGCTGGAGAAGATCACCGACAGGTCGGCCCGCGCGAGTGTGGTGAAGAGCAGCGCCGGGGACGCCACATGGAAGGCCAGCTTGGTCAGCACCTCGCGGCCGTGCTCGCCGAGATGACCCCGCCGCCCGATGACGTACCCCACCCCGATGACGACCGCGATGACCGCGAAGCCCGTCAACACACCCTGCACGGCACCTCCTCAGCGGACAGGAGGCCGTCGGGTATCCGGGGCGGTGCTGATCGGTGGGGCATACATCCAACCCTCCGGGGGAGAAGGGTGGCAGGTCAATGTGATCCCGGTGGGCGGACATCCGGTGTCGGAGGGTGCGCCCCGACGAGCTCGCGACGAGGCCCCGATGAATTCCGCCCACTCGCCCGGTCTACAGATCGTGGACGCCATGACACCCGCCGTACTCGTGCTGCCCGGCCCCGTCACCCGTGACGAGGTGGCAGGGCTGTGCGACGACGTCCGAGCACTGCTGGAGTCCACCGGGACGGGCGTCGTCGTGGTGGACGTCGCCGCCATCGGACCCCCGGGGCTCGGTGCCGTGGACCTGCTGGCGCGGCTGCAGCTGGCCGCGCGGCGGGCCCGGGGCCGGATCCGGCTGCGCGACCCCGCCCCCTCCCTACGCGCCCTCCTGGACCTGGTCGGACTCCGCTTCGAGGTGGAGGGGCAGACCGAACAGCGGGAACCACCGCTGGGTGTCGAGGAAGAAGTGGAACCCGGTGAGCCGGCCCTCTGAGATCTCCAGCACCTGCACCGCCCAGGGGGTGTGACCGCCCTTGTCCGGGTCCGGCTTGTACTGGGCGAAGCCCGGCAGGCCGTTGACCTGGACCGGCACCAGGCGTGAGCCCTCGCAGGCCGAGCCCAGCGTCGTCATGAAGCCCGTGATGTCGTCGTGGCCCGTCAGCCACAGGTCGAACGGCGGCATCGTCATGACCGCGTCCTCGTGCAGCAGCGCGGTCAGCGCCGTCATGTCGTACCCCTCGAAGGCCGCCACATAGCGC
This sequence comes from Streptomyces spinosisporus, assembly GCF_022698145.1. Classification (GTDB taxonomy): domain Bacteria; phylum Actinomycetota; class Actinomycetes; order Streptomycetales; family Streptomycetaceae; genus Streptomyces; species Streptomyces spinosisporus. Next base: position 478,982 of record NZ_JALDAX010000002.1, on the reverse strand, counting down.
TCCAGGAGCTTCTGCTGCTCCTCGTCCAGAGGGTCGGAGACGGCCGCGTCCGCCGCCTTGTCGTCCCGCTCGGCGAGCGTCGCACGGGCCCGCTGCAGCGCGCTGTTGACCGACGCGACAGTGGTGTCGAGCAGCTCGGCGACCTCGCTCGCCTTCCAGGCCAGCACCTCGCGCAGGATGAGCACCGCGCGCTGCTTGGCGGGCAGCTGCTGCAGGGCCGCCATGAAGGCGAGCCGCACGGACTCCTTGGCGACGGCGGCCTCGGCGGGGTCCTCGACGGTCGGCAGCACGCGGGCGTCCGGCATCGGCTCCAGCCAGGTGTTGTCGGGGCGGGGGGAGAGGGCGGCCTGGGCGAGGGGCGTCGACTCGCTGAGGTCCATGGGGCGGGCGCGCTTGTTGCCCGCGGTCAGCATGTCCAGGCAGACGTTCGTCGCGATGCGGTACAGCCACGAGCGGAGGCTGGAGCGGCCCTCGAACTTCTCGTAGCTCCGCCAGGCGCGGACCATGGTGTCCTGCACCGCGTCCTCGGCCTCGAAGGAGGAGCCGAGCATGCGGTAGCAGTAGCCGGTCAGCTCGACGCGGTGTTTCTCCAGCCTGACGTCGAGGTCCGCCGTCGTGGTCGCTGTCGTACCGTCACTCATCGTCCACCCACCCCTGTGGCCGTTCTGTGTCGCGCCTTTGCGCCCAGTACCTCGGAAGCTACCGCAGGGCACTGACAATGGCGCCCGGAGTGGGAAAAGGGGCAGGTCAGCAGGGTGCGCCCAGCGAAGTGGGCTCCCGTCGTGCCGCGATCCGCGCCGCCCGCGAGCCGAGCACCGTGATCGTGACGACGCCGAGCACGGCCAGCAGGCCGACCCCGACGGTCCCGGCCCAGCCCGCGGCGTGGAAGGCGACGGCCCCGACCGTGCTGCCCGCGCTGGAGCCGATGTAGTACGAGGACTGGTAGAGGGCCGCGGCCTGCGCGCGCCCGTGGGTCGCCGTCTTGCTGACCGCGGACGAGGCGACCGCGTGCCCCGCGAAGAAGCCGGCGGTGATCAGCACCAGACCCAGCAGGACCGGCACGAGGGAGCCGACGAGGGACAGTGCCAGACCCGCCGCCGTCGTACCGCCCGCCAGGTACAGGGCCCCGCGGCGGCCCAGCCGCGCGACCAGCCGGCCCGCGGTGGAGGCGGAGACCGTGCCGACCAGGTAGACCAGGAAGACCGAGCCGATGATGCCCTGCGGGAGGGAGAACGGCGCCTCGGTCAGGCGGTAGCCGATCACCGTGTAGACGCCGCCGAACACCGTCATGAACAGGGCGCCGATCGCGTACAGGCGGCGCAGCAGCGGGTCGGTGAGGTGGTCGCGCACCGTGCGGGCCAGGACCCGGGGCCGCAGCGAGCCCGCCCGGAAGTGGCGCGGAGCGGGCAGCAGCAGCCGGAAGGCCACCGCGCACGCCACGGCGATCGCCCCGATCACACCGACCGCGACGCGCCAGCCCCACTCCTGCGCGATCCAGCCGGTGATGATCCGGCCGCTCATGCCGCCGACGCTGTTGCCCGCCACGAACAGCCCGATCGCCGTGACCAGGGCCTTCGGTCGGACCTCCTCGGCCAGGTACGCGGTCGCCGACGCGGGCAGCCCGGCCAGCGCCGCCCCCTGCACGGCCCGCAGCGCGACCAGAGCGGTCAGCGAGGGCGCGAAGGGGACGAGCAGCCCCACCGTCACGGCGACCGCCAGCGAGGCGGTCATCACCGTGCGGCGGCCGAACCGCTCCGACAGCGCGCTCATCGGCAGCACGAACACCGCCAGACCGCCGGTCGCCGCCGCCACGGTCCAGCTCGCCGAGCTCGCCGCCACGCCGAACTCGCCCGAGATCAGCGGCAGCAGGGCCTGGGTGGAGTAGAGCAGCGCAAAGGTCGCGACCCCCGCGAGAAAGAGGGCGAGGCTCATCCGGCGGTAGCCGGGACCGCCGGGGGCCATGCGGGTGTCGGCGACGGGGGCGGAGGAGGCGGCGACCACGGTGGTGGACGCCCCGGTATCGGCGGGAGACATGCTTCGAAGCTACGTACGGCCCCGCTCATCCGTCCAATGCACGGAATCGTCATAATCGTTCCCATGGTGCATCAACACAGCTCACAGAGTCGTCTGTCACCGTCCAGTGACACAGAAGACATGGTGATGTTGCTGGCCCCGCGCCTCGCCCACTTCGCCGGGGTCGCGCGCACCGAGCACGTCACCCGGGCCGCGCAGGAACTGCAGGTGCCGCAGTCGACCCTCTCGCGCGCCATGGTCCGGCTGGAACAGGACCTGGGTGTCGACCTGTTCGCCCGCCACGGCCGCACGCTCTCCCTCACCCCGGCCGGCCGCACCTTCCTCGGTTCGGTCGAGCGGGCCCTCGCCGAGATCGGGCGGGCCGCCGAGGAGGTCCGCGCCGACGCCGACCCCGCGACCGGCAAGGTCGCCTTCGGCTTTCTGCACACCATGGGCGCGGAGACGGTCCCCGGGCTGCTGCAGGCCTTCCGCACGGACCATCCGCGCATCCGCTTCAGCCTGGTCCAGAACTACGGCGAGGCGATGCTGGAGAAGCTGCGGGCGGGGGAGCTGGACCTGTGTCTGACCTCGCCGGTCCCCGACGCGCCCGGCCTGGTGGCCCGCCGTCTCGACGAGCAGAAGCTGCGCCTGGTCGTCCCCGCCGACCACCGTCTCGCGGGCCGCCGCCGGATCCGTCTGGCGGAGGCGGCCGAGGAGACCTTCGTGACCCTCGAACCCGGCTACGGCCTGCGCCGCATCACCGACCATCTCTGCGAGGAGGCCGGATTCCGGCCCAGGACCGCCTTCGAGGGGGAGGAGACGGAGACCCTGCGGGGGCTGGTCGCCGCAGGTCTCGGCGTCGCCCTGCTGCCGCCACCGACCGTGCCCCGCCCGGGAGTTGTGGAACTGACGATCACCGGGCAGCGCGCGGTCCGGGAGATCGGGGTGGCCTGGCTGGAGGACCGTCCCGACACCCCTCCGGTGGCCGCCTTCAAGAGGTTCCTGCTGTCCAGGAGGGGGAGCCTGCTGCCGGACTAGCGTGTCCGCCCCCGCGGTTCAGCGGCGCAGTGACCTGCCGAACCCCGCGGCGAGCGGCATCCGCAGCCCCAGCGGGGGCGGTGCCGCGAACGCGTCCTCGACGGACCGCGAGAAGCGCCTGCCGAACAGGCTGCCCATCACGAAGTTCTCGGCCAGCGCGTGCACTTCGCTGCGGTACTGGTGCAACCCGTGTCCGTCGGCGTGGACTTCGAACCGGCACACGTCGCGGTTGGCCTTCTTCGCCCGGGCCGCCAGCCTGAACGACAGTTCGGGGTCGGTGCGTTCGTCCTTCGTCCCGTGCACGATCAGCACCTGACGCCCCACCAGCTGCTTCACCGGTTCGGGCGAGGCGGCCACGTCCTCCTCGGGCAGCCAGGGGGCGATCGCCAGCACGGAGGCGACGGCCTCGTGCCCGCCCGCGCGCAGCGCTGCCCGGCCGCCCATGTCGAGGCCGACGAGGCACACGGGGACGTCCCCGTAGCGCCGTACGACCTCGTCGGCGGCCCAGGTGGCGTCGCGGGCCAGATGGGCCTCGCTGCCGTTCCAGCCGCGCCAGCGGTAGTGGACGACGTGGGTGGCCAGGCCTTCCGCCCGGCCCGCGCGGGCCAGCCGCCGGCCCAGCGCGCGTACGGATGCGGTCGCCAGCACGGGGGACGGTCTGCGCGCCGACTCCTCGGCGCCGCCGGGAAGCAGCAGGACCGCTCCGCTCACCGCCGTGGGCTCCTGACCGAGCGCCCGCCCCAACCGGGCCTGAACCGGCATCGCTTGGTGTGCCATCAGGACCTATCCAGGGGACGTCCCGCTTGAGCGGGGTGGGGAATGGCTTCTCTGAGGTGCTCTGACCTCAACTGGGCCCACGGATCTGCACTGTTCACCTGAGCCTACCTCTCTGTCATGCTAGACGTGTGGCGCGTGTATAGTGATCGTATGACTGTGACCAGGAAGGTTCGCCGATTCTCCGGGGGTGTGTATGACCTCGGGCTCCACGTGGTGTGGTGCCCGAAGTACCGCCGTCCGGTCCTCGGCGGACGGGTCGCGGAGCGGCTGGACGAACTGATCCGGCACAAGGCAGACGAACGCGGGTGGGAGATCATCGCCCTTGAGGTGATGCCCGACCACGTCCACCTCTTCGTCAAGCACGACCCGAAGTCGTCGGCCTCGTACGTGGCGAACCAGTTCAAGGGCTTCACCTCTCGCGTGCTGCGTGAGGAGTTCCCGCATCTGAAGTCGCGGATGCCCACGCTGTGGTCGTCGTCGTACTTCGCGGCATCGGTCGGCGCCGTGTCGGCGGCGACGGTCGAGAAATACATCAACACCCAGTTCGAACGCCCGGGCAAGAGGGGGGACGGCTCGTGATCCGCGCGTACAAGTTCCTTTTGCGTCCCACCGCCCGTCAGGCGGCAGCGCTCGGCGAGATGCTGCGTGATCACTGCTCGCTCTACAACGCAGCGTTGCAGGAACGCCGCGACGCCTACCGGCACGTGTCCAGGACGTCCATCAAGTACGGGCAGCAGTCGGCGCAGCTCAAGGAGATCCGGGCGTTCGACCCGGAGCGTCAGGGCCGCTGGTCGTTCTCCAGCCAGCAGGCAACCCTGCGCCGCCTGGACAAGGCGTTCGCCGCGTTCTTCCGCCGGGTCAAGGACGGTCAAACGCCGGGCTACCCGCGCTTCAAGGGTGTCGGGCACTTCGACACCGTGGTGTTCCCGAAGGACGGCGACGGCTGCCGCTGGGACTCTGTCCCGCACGACCGTCAGACCCGCGTACGCCTCCAGGGCATCGGACACGTCCGCGTGCACCAGCACCGGCCCGTGCGGGGCCGCGTCAAGACCATCAGCGTGAAGCGCGAGGGCAACCGCTGGTACCTCGTTCTCGCCTGCGACAACGTGCCCGCCGAAAAACTCCCGCCCACCGGGGCGATCGTCGGTATCGACATGGGCGTCGCCCACTTCCTGACCACCTCCGGCGGCGAACACGTCGCCAATCCGCGCTTTCTTCAAGCGATGGCCGATCAACTCGCCGAGGCACAGCGGCACCTCGCCACGTTCCCCAAGCGCACCGGGCAGCGCACCAAGGCACACCGGGCCGCCGCCCGGAAGGTCGCCACGCTGTACGGCAAGATCCGCCGCCAGCGCGCCGACTTCCACCACAAGACCGCCCGCGCGCTCAGCACCGGCCACGACGTGATCGCGCACGAGCGGCTCAACACCGCCCAGATGACCAAGAGGACGGCACCCAGGCCCGACCCCGCGGGCGACGGCGCGTTCCTCCCGAACGGCGCTGCCGCGAAGACCGGGCTCAACCGCAGCATCCTCGACGCGGGTTGGGCGCAGTTCCTCAAAATCCTGGCGAACAAGGCTGAGAGTGCCGGTCGCCTCGTGGTTTCGGTGGACGCGCGCAACACCTCCCGCACATGCCCCGAATGCGGGCATGTCACGAAGGAGAACCGCGCCACCCAGGCGAAGTTCCAGTGCGTCAGATGCGGGTTCGCGGCGAACGCGGACCACGTCGGCGCGCTGAACGTCCTCAACGGGGCCGGGCTGGTCCTCTGCGCGGCGGCTTAGCCACCGATGCAGGAAGCCCGCGCGTTTACGCGTGGGTGGAGTCACGACAGAACAGTGTCAGAAGCGTCGGTGTACCTCACCCGTCCTTGCGGTCACCGTTACGTATCGACGCATCTGTACACCGGGCGATCTACGCGCGTAGGAGGTAGAGTGCGGAAATGACGAGCCAGACCATGTCGAACACCCCGACGCCGGACCAGATCCGCCGGGCGCCGAAGGTTCTGCTGCACGACCACCTCGACGGCGGTCTCCGCCCCGGGACGATCGTCGAACTCGCCCGTGAACAGGGCTACTCACGCCTGCCGGAGACCGGCCCCGACAAGCTCGGGATCTGGTTCCGCGAGGCCGCCGACTCCGGTTCGCTGGAGCGGTATCTGGAGACCTTCTCGCACACCGTCGGCGTCATGCAGACCCGCGACGCGCTCGTCAGGGTCGCCCGCGAGTGCGCCGAGGACCTCGCCGAGGACGGTGTGGTCTACGCCGAGGTGCGCTACGCCCCCGAGCAGCATCTGGAGGGCGGGCTCACCCTGGAGGAGGTCGTCGAGGCGGTCAACGAGGGCTTCCGGGAAGGGGAGCGGCTCGCCCGGGCGAACGGCCACCGCATCCGCGTCGGCGCCCTGCTGACCGCGATGCGGCACGCGGCCCGCGCCCTGGAGATCGCCGAACTCGCCAACCGCTACCGGGACTTGGGCGTCGTGGGCTTCGACATCGCTGGCGCGGAGGCCGGTTACCCGCCCACCCGGCACCTCGACGCCTTCGAGTACTTGAAGCGCGAGAACAACCACTTCACCATCCACGCCGGTGAGGCCTTCGGGCTGCCGTCCATCTGGCAGGCCCTGCAGTGGTGCGGCGCCGACCGGCTCGGGCACGGGGTGCGCATCATCGACGACATCCAGGTGCGCGCCGACGGCTCGGTGAAGCTCGGGCGCCTCGCCTCCTACGTACGGGACAAGCGCATCCCGCTCGAACTGTGCCCCAGCTCCAACCTCCAGACCGGAGCGGCGTCGTCGTATTCCGAGCATCCGATCGGGCTGCTGCGCAGGCTGCACTTCCGTGCGACCGTGAACACGGACAATCGACTTATGTCGGGCACGAGTATGAGCCGGGAATTCGAGCACCTTGTCGAGGCGTTCGGTTATTCGCTCGACGACATGCAGTGGTTCTCCGTCAATGCGATGAAATCAGCGTTCATTCCTTTCGATGAACGACTGGCGATGATCAATGACGTGATCAAGCCCGGATATGCCGAGTTGAAGTCCGAATGGCTGTTCCAGCAGACCGCTTCGACCAGCGATTCTCCCGCTCGGGAGGGCTGATCCCGGATTTCGGGGTGTGGGGCATGCGGACGGGTATTCACAACCCGTCCGCATTTTGATGTTTGCGGCGGGCGGCTGTGCGTGTTTACGGTCGTGGACACCGCTCACATCCCCATAACCCCATTTCGAGGACGCATTTTCATGAAGCAGTCTGCTGCCAAGACCCTCGGTGTCGCCGCTCTCGGTGCCGCCTTCGCCGCCACGGGCGCGGGCGCCGCGAATGCGGCCCCGGCGCTGCCGGACGCAGGCGGGACGCTGGACAGCGTCACCAGCCAGCTCCCGGCGCAGAACGTCTCCCAGGCGCTGCCGGGTGCCCAGGCGGCCGTGGCCCAGGGCAAGCCCACCATCGAGCGCGGTCTCGCATCCGTGCAGCCGGCCGCCCAGCGGGCCATCGCCGACGGCCCGTCCACCCCGGTCGCCGGCCTGCTCGGCGGCCTGCCCGTGCAGGGCGGCGTGCCGGTGAACGGCCTGCCGCTCGGCGGCTGATCCCTGCGCCCAACGCGCCGACGGGGCGCACCCCTTGGACCGGGGTGCGCCCCATCGGCGTTCGTGAGGAGGCGATCACCAGGCGGTGCGGGCCGCGGCCTTCTCCTCGGAGGGCAGCAGGATCCACAGCGCTATGTAGAGCAGGAACTGCGGGCCCGGCAGCAGGCACGAGATCAGGAAGATCACACGCATCGTGGTCGCAGAGGTGCCGAAGCGCCGCGCCAGACCGGCGCACACGCCGCCGATCATGCGGCCGTGGGTGGGGCGGACTAGGGCGGACATGTGCGGCTCCTTCGTGAGCGTCGGTTGCGAGGCGGCCCGTACGGCTTCCTCATCTGCCGTCAACGCTACGAAAGACGAAGGGGGCAAAGCGTCGCTCTACGGTGCGATACCGACCCTGGGAAACGTCGGGGTTCGACCCTGAGCCGCTTCCTCCTGGCGGACGGCCGCCCGCTCCTGCCGCTCGGACCTGCGGCGGAGCCAGGACCGGGACGCGGGGACGACAGCGAGATGCGCGAGGGCCACACCGACGGTGTTCAGCAGCAGCGAGTCCACATCGGGGACCCGGCCCGGCACCCCGGTCTGCAGCAGCAGAATGCCCAGCGAGACCAGGAAGCCCGCGGCAACCGTCCGCACGAGGCTGGCGAACGGGAACGCCCAGAGCCTGCCGTGCGCCATCGGCAGCAGCACGCCGAGCGGCGCGAGAAGGGCGAGGCCCTCGGCGATACGCCGGGCCGCGACCGGCCCGCCCAGGGCGAGATCGGCCCGTACGCCCGCGAACGGGCGCAGATTGGGAGGCGTCACCCAGGGCACATCCAGCGGACGCAGCGTGAGCCAGGCGACGAACGCCAGGTGTGCGACAAGGAGGACACCTCCTGTCACACGGATGCGGATCGCGGCGCTGCCGCCGATGGAGCCTTGACGCTGCACGACCCCCTAGACGCGGCCTCCGGCAGGATCGGTTCCGCGTTGCGTCCAAGTACCTGTGTGAGGCCTGCGCCACACGCCCCCGTGGCGGCCGGGTCAGCCGTCGGTGACCTGGGTCGACGGCGGCTGCGCGGTGCCCGGGCGGGAGCGGACCTCGTCCGTGCACTCGTAGCGGCGCAGCGGCTCGCGGCCGGGGCCGCCGAGCACGACCGAGCCGTCGCCCTCGGCCGCGGCCGAGTCGGAGAACGTGCAGACGACCTGGGCGAGGGCGAAGGACGTGAGGTCGGCGGGCGGGGTGCTCAGCCGGAGCGCGTCCTCGGGGTCCCCGGGGTGCGGGCCGCCGACGTTCATGCCGCCGCGCACGTCCGTGGTGTACCCGGCCTCCTTCTCGGCGGCCGAGGGTGTCGCCGCGAGCTGGTCGAGCAGCCCCTGCGCCACGAGCACCCGCCGCTGGGAGTCCGCGGTGCCGTTGGGCACCCGTACCGTCCGGTCCACGGCGACCAGCGACGCCCCGCACAGCAGGAACACCTGCACCGGCAGCCCGCGCGAGGCCTGTGTCGAGACGTCCGGTTCGGCGAGCGAGCACTGCACCTTCGAGGGCGCCGCCCCGAAGTCGGTCGGCACCTCGGTGGAGCGGATGCCGCAGCCGGCGAGCAGCGCGGCCAGCACGGGGAGGGCCAGCAGACGTCGTACGGTCATCAGGCGTCCCCGTTCTTCGCGGTGTCCTTCTCGGACTCCTCCGCGAGCGCCGACGCGTCCCGGGGCAGCCGCAGCGTGAACACCGCACCGCCCTCGGGGGAGTTCGCGGCGGTGATCTCACCGCCGTGGATGTGGGCGTTCTCCATCGCGATGGACAGGCCGAGGCCGCTGCCGTCGGAGCGCGGCCGGGAGGCGCTCGCCTTGTAGAAGCGGTCGAAGACGTGCGGCAGCACGTCCTCGGGGATGCCGGGCCCGTGGTCCTGGACCGCGATGACGACCTCGTCGTCCGTCGCGCGCACCGCGACCCGCACCGGAGAGCCGCCGTGCTTGAGCGCGTTGCCGATGAGGTTCGCCAGGATCACGTCGAGGCGGCGCGGGTCGAGCCGGGCGTGGATGCCGCGCTCGGCGTCCAGGTCCACCGCGTCCAGCCAGGCCCTTGCGTCGATACAGGCGGTGATCTGGTCGGCGATGTCGACGTCGTCCAGGACGAGCCGGGCGGTGCCCGCGTCGAAGCGGGTGACCTCCATCAGGTTCTCGACGAGGTCGTTGAGCCGCCGGGTCTCGCTGACGACGAGCCGTACGGCGGGTTCGATCATCGGGTCCATGGACCCGGTCTCCGCCTCCAGCTCCTCCTCCAGGATCTCGGTCACGGCCGTGATCGCGGTGAGCGGCGTCCGCAGTTCATGGCTCATGTCCGCGACGAAGCGCCGGGACGCCTCGTCGCGTGCGGCCATGTCGTCGACGCGTTTCTCCAGCGCCTCGGCCGCGTGATTGAACGTCCGTGACAGATCGGCGAGTTCGTCGGTGCCGGACACCCTGAGCCGGGTGTCCAGCTTGCCCTCGCCGAGCCGCCGGGCCGCGACGCCGAGCCGCTGCACGGGCTTGAGCACGGTCGAGGCGGCGGCCTGCGCGAGCAGTGCCGAGCCGATCAGTGCGAGCCCGGTGGCGATCCCCAGCGACCAGGCGAGGGAGTTGAGGTCCTTGGCCTCCGGCTCCAGCGACTTGAGCATGTAGCCGGTCGCACCGCCGTCGATCACCCGGGTGCCGGCCACCAGATACGGCGTGCCGTGGTCGACGACGCGCTGCCAGTACAGGTGGTAGGCGTACTTGTTCCCGGAGTCGGCGCCGACGGACTGCTTCTTGTTCACCGCCGCCCGCAGCGAAGCGGGCACGTCCTGCAGCGAGAAGCCGTCGAGGCCGCCCGAACTCGCGTACACCGTCCGGCCGTTGTCGTCCTCGGCGACGAGCAGCACGCCGAAGCGCTGGCTGGAGTTGGCCATCTGGCCCGCGGTGCGCTGCAGTTCGTCCTGCGTGGGATGGGAGGGCAGGGTGCCCGCGCGGTTCTGCATGGCCTGCTTGAAGTCGCCGAGCACGGCGTCCTGGGTGCGGGTGAGCACGGCCTCGCGGTTGAGCCAGTACGCGATCCCGGACGCGGACACCGCCGCGGTCAGCGCCACCAGCCCGAACACCACGACCAGGCGCAGCCGCAGACTGGTGAACCGCAGTCGTGACAGATGCCCCTTGCGGGTCGCGGCCCAGCCGCGAACGCCCCCTTGCACTGGTGTCACTGAGGGGTGTCCAGCCGGTAGCCCACGCCACGCACGGTACGGATCAGCGTCGGGGACGACGGGACGTCCTCGACCTTGGCGCGCAGCCGCTGGACGCACGCGTCCACCAGCCGGGAGTCGCCGAGATAGTCGTGCTCCCACACCAGCCGCAGCAACTGCTGCCGGGACAGGGCCTGTCCGGGCCGGCGGCTCAGTTCGAGCAGCAGCCTCAGCTCGGTCGGGGTGAGCTGCAGGTCCTCGCCGTTCTTGGTCACGGTCATGGCGGCGCGGTCGATCACCAGGCTGCCGAAGCTCGCCGAGTCGTTCGACTCCCGCTCCCCGCGCCGCAGTACGGCCCGGATCCGGGCGTCGAGCACCCGGCCCTGGACCGGCTTGACGACATAGTCGTCGGCACCGGACTCCAGGCCCACCACCACGTCGATGTCGTCGCTTCGCGCGGTGAGCAGGATGATCGGCAGCTGGTCGGTGCGCCGGATGCGCCGGCACACCTCGAACCCGTCGATGCCGGGCAGCATCACGTCCAGCACGATCAGGTCCGGTCGTTGCTCGCGCAGCAGCTTCAGACCGTCCTCACCGGTGGCAGCGGTGGCAACCCGGTGTCCCTGGCGCGTAAGGGACAGCTCCAGGGCCGTACGGATGGCGTCGTCGTCCTCGATCAGCAACAGGGAAGGCACGGGGCTCATTCTGGCCCATGGCGGGGTGGGGTTTCGACTCCTGCTACGGACCAGTACGTCTGCGTACACGTACCGCTCTTCTCTGTGACCGTGCTGTGGCCCGCATACGAGGGACCCCTGTGACAGGTCTGTGACAGTCGGCGGACACGGCGATGAAGGTGCCGGGGCAAGCTTTTCGGCACAGGCAGTCAAGCACCGCCTGAGAAGACCGAACACCGGAAGTCCACGACGGGGGGCGCGAGATGAGCACGCTGCACGGCACCAGCATCAGCGCAGTGATCACGCGTCTGCACGACGTGAACGGGGGCCGGGGTTCAGAGAAGTCCGGTGCCGTGAGCGGGCGGGGGTGCGCTCGCGGCACCGGGCGTCAGCACACCGGCTACATGTCGGTGGTTGACACCACGGGGGAAACACACGGGGGAAGCGCGTACAGGGAGGACACGGGGGAACGTCGTTCGCTGTCGGAGGCGGAGTTCACCGCCTACGTCCAGGAGCGCCGCGCCTCCCTGTACGCAACCGCCTACCACCTGACCGGTGACCGCTTCGAGGCCGAGGACCTGCTGCAGAGCGCGCTGTTCTCGACGTACCGGGCCTGGGACCGGATCAGCGACAAGGCGGCGGTCGGCGGATATCTGCGCCGCACCATGACCAATCTGCACATCAGCGCGTGGCGCCGCCGCAAGCTGAACGAGTACCCGACCGAGGAGCTGCCGGAGACGCCCGGCGACACGGACGCGATGCGCGGCACCGAACTGCGCGCGGTCCTGTGGCAGGCGCTCGCCCGGCTGCCCGAACTCCAGCGCACCATGCTGGTCCTGCGCTACTACGAGGGCCGCACGGACCCGGAGATCGCGGAGATCCTCGACATCAGTGTCGGCACGGTGAAGTCCAGCATCTGGCGGTCGCTCCGCCGGCTGCGCGAGGACGAGGTCCTCAGCTTCGGCCGTGACGAGGAGGACGCCTTCGGGGAGCTCGTCGCCTGAGGGTCGGGGGAACACGGGGGAAGTACGGGGGACGTAGGGGGGACCTACGGGGGAGCAGGTAACGGGGGAAAGCACCGGGGGAACGGTCGCCGGGGGGCCCACGGGGGAAACGGGGGTCACGGGGACCGGAGAGGGTGGTCCGGGGGGAGCACCAAGGGGGGAACGGGGGAGAGCGGGACTGGAGGGCCGGGGGGTCCGTCCAGTCCCGCTTTTCGTGTGCGCCCGCGTTTTCGTGTGCGCCCGCGTCCGGTCGGCGCCGGGCGGCGCCGGCTCAGGTCGTGCGTGCCGCGGCCGGACGCCGGCCCACAGCGGCGGCGGCCATTCGGCTCAGGGCCTCGTCGCGGTCGCAGGCGTGGGCGCCGAGCGCCGTCTGCCGGGCGATGATCGAACGTTCCTGCCGCATCAGCCGCCAGCCGCGGCGGAGCAGGAACGGCACCGACTTGCGGCCCTCCCTGAGGTCGCGCAGGAAGCGGCGGCGGAAGGTGCGGACCGGACCGCGGTTCAGGCAGAGCGCGTCCGCCAGCAGCCCCAACCGGCGGCAGTGCTCGACGATCTCGGCCGCGAAGATGCCTTCCGCGATGAACAGCGGGGTCCGCCCGATGTCCACGGTCTCCTCGCCGGTGCGGGCGCTGAGCGAGAGGTCGTACACGGGGACGTTCGTACGGCCCGTGCGGCACAGCTCCGCGATCGCCGCGACGGCCATGTCCGTGTCCCAGGAGCCGGGATGGTCCCAGTCGATGTCGCGGCTGCCCGCGACCAGGGGCAGCGTCGGGTCCTCGCCCTCCTTGTAGAAGTCGTCGAGGCGCAGCACGGGGAGCCCGGAGCGGGCGGCGACCAGGGACTTGCCCGAGCCCGAGGGGCCGCAGAGCAGCACGACACGGGCGGGCGAGGAGGGAAGGTTGCTCACGGGACACCAGTTTGACGCATTCCGTACGCCCTGCCGACCCCGCGGGTCGGCTTTTGAGCGTGCGTCACACCTCAACTACCCTTCGTGTCGTTCTGATTACTCTGTGAATCCGAAGGTGGCTGCACCCATGGCACGACACTCGTCCCCTCTCCACTCCACCGCCGCGCGCGCCCTGATCGCCGTCGCGACCGCCTCGGCCGCCCTGGGTGCGGGCGCGGCGACGGCGTCCGCGGCCCCCGCGGTGCCACAGGTGGGCCCGGTGAACGGCGTCGGGGGCGACATCACGATCCTCAGGGGCGCCGCGGGCGACCCGCACGGCAACGGCGTCGACATCCCGCTCTCCCAGCTGACCGGCCCGGTCACGCAGACCGGCCCGGTCGGCGCGGTCCCGGCGCTCGAGGGGGTCGCGGGACTGCTGGGCGGCGGCGCGAGCGGCCTGTCCTGACGGCGCGCACGAGAGAGCCGCGTTCTCCCCGGACGGTGGGAGGACGCGGCTCTCGGCCTGCTGGGGCGGACGGGGCTCAGTACGACGAGCCGGACGCGCCCAGAGCGCCCGTCGGGTGCCAGACGGTCTTCGTCTCCAGGAACGCCGTCATCCGGTCGGTCCCCGGGGTTGCCGCCCAGTCGACTTCGTCCACAGGCTGTGGACGAAGAACCCGCTTCAGATTGTCGGCGGCCGCGATCTCCAGCTCCTTCGCCAGGCCGTCGTCGGTGCCGGCGCCCGCGAGGTCGATCGCGTTGACGTCCTGGTGCGCGGCGAGCGGCGTCGCGATCTCCGCCGTACGACCCGACAGGACGTTGACGACACCGCCGGGGAGGTCGGAGGTGGCCAGGACCTCGCCCAGCGACAGGGCGGGCAGCGGGGCCCGCTCGCTCGCGACCACGACCGCCGTGTTGCCGGTGGCGATCACCGGGGCGATGACCGAGACCAGGCCGAGGAACGACGACTCCTGCGGCGCGAGGACCACGACCACACCCGTCGGCTCCGGCGAGGACAGGTTGAAGAACGGGCCCGCGACCGGGTTGCCGCCGCCCACGACCTGGGCGATCTTGTCCGTCCAGCCCGCGTACCAGACCCAGCGGTCGATCGCGGCGTCGACGACGGCGGCCGCCTTCGCCTTCGACAGCCCCTCCGACTCGGCGACCTCGCGGACGAACTGCTCCTTGCGGCCCTCCAGCATCTCCGCGACGCGGTAGAGGACCTGGCCGCGGTTGTAGGCCGTCGCCCCGGACCAGCCGCCGAACGCCTTGCGGGCGGCGACCACCGCGTCACGGGCGTCCTTGCGGGACGAAAGGGGCACGTTCGCCAGCCAGTTGCCCTTCTTGTCGGTCACCTCGTACACCCGGCCGCTCTCGGAACGCGGGAACTTCCCGCCCACGTACAGCTTGTAGGTCTTGAAGACGGACAAACGCGTGTCAGACATCGAGGTACGCCTCCAGGCCGTGGCGGCCGCCCTCGCGGCCGAAGCCCGACTCCTTGTAGCCGCCGAACGGCGAGGTCGGGTCGAACTTGTTGAACGTGTTGGACCAGATGACGCCCGCACGGAGCTTGTTGGCGACCGCGAGGATGCGCGAACCCTTCTCCGTCCAGATGCCCGCCGAGAGGCCGTACGGCGTGTTGTTCGCCTTGGCGACCGCCTCGTCCGGGGTGCGGAAGGTGAGGACCGACAGCACCGGGCCGAAGATCTCGTCGCGGGCGATGGTGTGCGCCTGGGTGACGTTGGTGAACAGCGTCGGCGCGAACCAGTAGCCGCTCTCCGGGAGTTCACACGCCGGCGACCAGCGCTCGGCGCCCTCCGCCTCGCCCCGCTCGACGAGCGTGGTGATACGGGAGAGCTGCTCCTCGGAGTTGATCGCGCCGATGTCGGTGTTCTTGTCCATCGGGTCGCCGAGCCGGAGCGTGGACAGCCGCCGCTTGAGCGACTCCAGCAACTCCTCCTGGATCGACTCCTGGACGAGCAGCCGGCTGCCGGCGCAGCAGACCTGGCCCTGGTTGAAGAAGATGCCGTTGACGATCCCCTCCACCGCCTGGTCGATCGGGGCGTCGTCGAAGACGATGTTGGCGCCCTTGCCGCCCAGTTCGAGGGTGAGCTTCTTGCGGGTGCCCGCGACCGTGCGCGCGATCTGCTTGCCGACGGCCGTGGAGCCGGTGAAGGCGACCTTGTTCACGTCCGGGTGCGCGACGAGGGAGGCGCCCGCGTCGCCGTATCCCGGAAGGATGTTGACGACGCCCTTGGGCAGTCCCGCCTGGCGGCAGATGTCCGCGAAGAAGAGCGCGGAGAGCGGGGTGGTCTCGGCGGGCTTCAGGACGACCGTGTTGCCGGTGGCCAGCGCGGGGGCGATCTTCCACGCCAGCATCAGCAGCGGGAAGTTCCAGGGGATGACCTGGCCCGCGACACCCAGCGGGCGCGGGTCCGCGCCGAAGCCGGCGTGGTCGAGCTTGTCGGCCCAGCCCGCGTAGTAGAAGAAGTGCGCGGCGACCAGCGGGAGGTCCGCGTCGCGCGTCTCCCTGATCGGCTTGCCGTTGTCCAGCGTCTCCAGGACGGCCAGCTCACGGCTGCGCTCCTGGATGATCCGGGCGATGCGGAACAGGTACTTGGCGCGCTCGGAGCCGGGCAGCGCCGACCACGTGTCGAAGGCCTTGCGGGCGGCCTTCACCGCGCGGTCCACGTCCGCCTCGCCCGCCTGGGCGACCTCGGAGAGGACCTCCTCGGTCGACGGCGAGACGGTCTTGAAGACCTTGCCGTCGGCGGCCTCCGTGAACTCGCCGTCGATGAACAGGCCGTAGGACGGGGCGATGTCGGCGATCGAGCGGGACTCGGGCGCCGGGGCGTATTCGAAGACAGAAGCCATGGTGATCAGTCCACCGTCACATAGTCGGGGCCGGAGTAGCGGCCGGTGGCCAGCTTCTGACGCTGCATCAGCAGGTCGTTCAGAAGGGAGGAGGCGCCGAAGCGGAACCAGTGGTTGTCGAGCCAGTCCTCGCCCGCGGTCTCGTTGACCAGCACCAGGAACTTGATCGCGTCCTTGGACGTGCGGATGCCGCCGGCCGGCTTCACCCCGACCTGTACCCCGGTCTGGGCGCGGAAGTCGCGCACCGCCTCCAGCATCAGCAGGGTGTTCGCCGGGGTCGCGTTCACCGCGACCTTGCCGGTGGAGGTCTTGATGAAGTCGGCGCCCGCCAGCATGCCGAGCCAGCTCGCGCGGCGGATGTTGTCGTACGTCGACAGCTCACCGGTCTCGAAGATGACCTTGAGGCGGGCCGCGGTCCCGCAGGCCTCCTTCACGGCCGTGATCTCCTCGTGCACCTTGCCGTAGTCGCCCGCGAGGAACGCCCCGCGGTCGATGACCATGTCGATCTCGTCGGCGCCCGCGGCGACGGCCTCGCGCACGTCCGCCAGCTTCACCGAGAGGGGGGCGCGGCCCGCGGGGAAGGCGGTGGCGACCGAGGCGACCTTCACGGTCGAGCCGGCGACGGCCTCCTTGGCGACGGGCACCATGTCGGGGTAGACGCAGACGGCCGCGGTCGGCGGGGCCGTGCGGTCCGTCGGGTCGGGGCGCACCGCCTTGGCGCCGAGCGCCCGGACCTTGCCCGGGGTGTCCGCGCCTTCCAGCGTCGTCAGGTCGACCATGGAGATCGCGAGGTCGATCGCGTACGCCTTCGCGGTGGTCTTGATGGAACGGGTGCCGAGCGAGGCTGCGCGCGCCTCCAGGCCGACCGCGTCGACGCCGGGCAGCCCGTGCAGGAAGCGGCGCAGCGTGCGGTCGGACGCGGTGACGTCCGTCAGTGCGTGAGCTGCGGAGGGTGCATTCGTGGGCATGGTCACCAGACGAGCATATCTACGCGCGTAGCGGCTGTACAGCCCGAGAGGCCGGATCGCTGCGCGACTGCGTCGCGGTCTCACCGTGACGGATCGCGGTGGTGACCGGGCGATCGGTCGGGTGCCGCAGGCGTACGGCACAATCGCAGGCATGACGACCCCCGACCACGAGTCACCAGCGCCGCAGCCCCCCACCCCGGGGCAGAAGGACCGTATCTACAGGTCACCCGCGGGCATCGCCGCAGGTGTCCTGCTGCTGGCCATCGTGGCCTGGCTGGGCATCGACGCGATCGTCTCCGGCCACGACCGCACCCCGTGGCTGGCGCTGGCCGCGATGATCTTCCTCGTCCCGCTGGTCGCGGCCTTCACCCTGCGCCCCGCCGTGTACGCGAACGAGGAGCGGCTGCGCGTGCGCAACCCCTTCCGCATCGTCACGGTGCCCTGGGGAGAGGTCGTCTCGCTGCGGTCCGGCTACTCCAACGAGGTCGTCGTCAAGTCCGGCCGCAAGTACCAGCTGTGGGCCGTCCCCGTCTCCCTGCGGGCACGGAAGAAGGCGGCCGCACGGGACGCCAGGGCGAACGCGCGGCGCGCGGCCGAGGCACGGGGTGAGGGCGGACGCCGTACCGGCGGGCTGGGCGGGGGGTTCGGCTTCGGCTTCGGCGGAATGACGCGCGGCGACGTCGACGTCGCCGACGGCCCCGCCCGCGCCGAGTCCGACAAGGTCATGGACGACCTGCGCGAACTCCTGGAGACCAAGGGCGAGTCGGATGCGGCCCGCGGCGAGGTGACGGTCCGCTGGGCGTACGAGATCGCGGGGCCTGCGGTGGCGGGGGCGGTGCTGTTGGCGATTCTGGTGGCGACGGGGTGAGCGGGGCGCTCTGACTGGGCGGTGGGCCGGGGGCGCGTGCGGCCGCGGCGACGTCTTGGTCGGGCGCACGGTGTGGGCCTGGGTGCGGCGGGGTGGCGGCCGGGGGCCGGCCGCACCGTTGACCACGGGCTGGCCCCGGGCGGTAAGGGTCACAGGCGCCGGTGCGGTGCTTGGTGCGGGGTGGTCGCAGCGGGCGTGTGTCCGTCATGGCGGCGGCGGGCCGTGGCGGCGGGCTGGGTGCCGTGGGCCGTCGCCCGTTACCAGTACGTTCGGGTCGGGACGGCGTGGCGCCGGGACCGGGGCGGTCGTGGGTGTGCCGGCCGCGCGTTCGTCACGCGTGCGGGCGCGGTAGTGGGCGGGTTGCGCCGTGCCCCGTTGGCCGTGGGCTGGCCGCGTGTTTGTTGCGAGTGGGGTGAGCTGGTCGCGTCGTGGCTTGCTGCCTGTGGACCCAGGCCGGGACAGCGGGGCGGAGGCGTCCGTGCGGTCGTGGCGGTGGGTCGGCAACGGCCCGGGTGTGCCCGGTGCGGAGTGGGCCGGGCACACCGATCGGCCGGCAAAGGCGTCAGATTCCGGCGGCGTTCGACAAGTCCCGCTTGATGGCCGTGAGGCGGTCCCTTGCCGTTGTGCGGGCTACCGGGAGTTCGGTGTGCGTCGCGACCGGGATCACGACCTCCAGGTAGCACTTCAGCTTGGGTTCCGTGCCGCTGGGGCGGACGACGACTCGAGCGCCGTCGAGGGTGTAGCGCAGGCCGTCGGTGGGCGGGAGGCGGTCGGTGCCCTGGGTGAGGTCCTCGGCCCTGGTGATGGCGAGGCCCGCGAGCTGCGTCGGCGGCTGTTCGCGCAGGCGGCGCATCGCTGCGGCGATCAGGGAGAGGTCCTCGACGCGCACCGAGAGCTGGTCGGTGGCGTGCAGACCGTGTTCCACCGCGAGGTCGTCGAGGAGGTCGAGGAGGGTGCGGCCCTCCTCCTTCAGCTGCGAGGCCAGTTCCGTGATCAGCAGGGCCGCGGTGATGCCGTCCTTGTCGCGTACGCCGTCCGGGTCCACGCAGTAGCCGAGGGCCTCCTCGTAGCCGTAGCGCAGTCCCTCGACGCGGGCGATCCACTTGAAGCCGGTGAGGGTCTCCTCGTACGGCAGCCCCGCCTTCTCGGCGATCCGGCCGAGGAGGGAGGAGGAGACGATCGACTCCGCGAAGGTGCCCCGGGCGCCGCGCCGCACGAGATGCGCGGCGAGCAGCGCGCCGACCTCGTCGCCGCGCAGCATGCGCCAGTCGCCGCCGTCCCTGACGGCCACGGCGCAGCGGTCGGCGTCCGGGTCGTTGGCGATGATCAGGTCCGGACCGGCCTCCCGGGCCGTCGCGAACGCCAGGTCCATGGCGCCCGGCTCCTCCGGGTTGGGGAAGGCGACGGTGGGGAAGTCCGGGTCGGGCTCGGCCTGTTCGGCGACCAGGACCGGCTCCGGGAAGCCGGCCCGGGCGAACGCGGCGAGGAGGGTGTCCTTGCCGACGCCGTGCATCGCCGTGTAGACGGTGCGGGCGGTGCGAGCGGAGCCGGGCGCGAGGACGGCGTCCGTACGGGCCAGATAGGCATCCGGTACGTCCTCGCCGAGGACCTCCCAGCCCGCCTCCGGGCGCGGTACGTCTGCCAGGGCGGCGATCGCGTCGATCTCGGCGGCGATCTCCGCGTCCGCGGGCGGCACGATCTGCGAGCCGTCGCCGAGGTAGACCTTGTAGCCGTTGTCCCGGGGCGGGTTGTGGCTGGCGGTGACCTCCACGCCGGCGACCGCGCCGAGGTGCCGTATGGCGAAGGCGAGGACGGGGGTGGGCAGCGGGCGGGGGAGTACGGCGGCCCGCAGTCCCGCGCCCGTCATCACGGCCGCCGTGTCGCGGGCGAAGTCGGCGGACTTGTGGCGGGCGTCGTAGCCGATGACGACGAGTCCACCAGCCTGGCCGTGCTGCTTCAGGTACGCCGCGAGGCCCGCCGCCGCCCGGATCACGACCGCGCGGTTCATACGGTTCGGCCCCGCCCCGAGCTCACCGCGCAGACCCGCGGTGCCGAACTGGAGGGTGCCGGCGAAACGGTCGGCGAGCTCCGTGACATCCCGGGCCTCGATGAGCTTCGCGAGCTCGTCGCGGGTCTCCGGGTCGGGGTCCTCGGCCAGCCAGGCGTGGGCCCGCGCGAAGAGTTCGTCGTGCACGGTCGGTCAACCTCTCGTTCGGTTTCCGGTGGACAGGCCCGGGGAGCGGCCCCCGGCGACAGTGCTCACAGCCGCCCGAGCACCTGGGCCAGCAGCGAGCCCATCCGCGTCGCGGAGTCGCGGCCCGCCTGCAGGACCTCCTCGTGGTTGAGCGGCTCGCCCGTCATGCCGGCGGCGAGGTTCGTCACCAGGGAGATACCCAGCACCTCTGCGCCCGCCTCGCGCGCCGCGATGGCCTCCAGGACCGTCGACATGCCCACCAGGTCGGCGCCGATCACCCGGGCCATCCGGATCTCGGCCGGGGTCTCGTAGTGCGGGCCGGGGAACTGGGCGTAGACGCCCTCCTCCAGGGTGGGGTCGATCTCCTTGCACAGGGCGCGCAGCCGCGGCGAGTACAGGTCGGTGAGGTCGACGAAGTTGGCGCCGACGATCGGGGAGGTCGCCGTGAGGTTGATGTGGTCGCTGATCAGCACCGGCTGGCCGGGGCGCATGCCCTCGCGCAGGCCGCCGCAGCCGTTGGTGAGGACGATCGTCTTGCAGCCAGCGGCGACGGCGGTGCGGACGCCGTGTGCGACGGCGGCGACGCCGCGGCCCTCGTAGTAGTGCGTACGGCCCAGGAAGACCAGCGCCCGCTTGTCGCCGGAGCGGTACGAGCGGATCCTGCCGCCGTGTCCCTCCACCGCCGGGGGCGGGAAACCGGGCAGCTCGGTGACCTGGAACTCGGCGTCGGGTGCACCGAGGGCGTCCACGGCCGGTGCCCAGCCGGAGCCCATCACGAGGGCGACGTCGTGGGTCTCGGCGCCGGTCAGTTCGCGCAGGCGCGCGGCGGCGGCGTCGGCGGCGGCGTGCGGGTCGCCCTGGATGTCGTCCGGAAGAAGAGATGCGTTCACGCGCACGAGAGTAGCCGGTCCGGGCCTACGCGCGTAGATGACAGAGCGTACGGGATGGCGATCGTTGTCTTGTCGTTTCCAACGAAACCGCGGGACGGGCCGACCGGTCACTCCTCGGCGATCAGGACGTCCTTGTCGTTGAAGACCTCGACGATGAAGATGAGCAGGCGGCCCCGGCTGACCGTGTACTCCACGAGGATGTTCTGGGTGAGCCGGATCGTGCGGTCGTCGCCGGTGGAGCTTATGGGACGTGACACCGAGAGGAAGGGGTCACGGGCCAGCATGGCCATGCCCTTGTCGAACGCGTTGCGCTGCCGGTCGTCGAGCCGGTCCCGGGCCTCGGCGGCCTGCACCGTGTAGTAGATGTCGTACGTGGTGGGGGCCATACGATCTCCCGTTGCCTGCGTCGATGCTCCAAGTCTAGGAGCCGTTCGCCTCAGCAGGGGCGCTTGCGTAGTTCCATCACGTAATCGTGTGGCGCCCCGGCGGATTCCGCCGCGTCCGCGATCTCGCCGAGGTAGCGCGCCGCGGGCAGTCCGCCCTCGTAGCCGTCGAGGACGTAGGTCCAGGCCGTCTCCTCGCCGTCCAGGGTGTGCACCCGCACCTTCATCCGGCGGTAGATGCCGAGCCCCACGCCCTCCCAGCGGTCCATGGACTCCTCGTCGAGCGGGGCGATGTCGTAGAGCGCGACGAAGACCTGGCTGAGCGGGTCCTCGACGATCGTCGCCAGTGCGCCCTCCCAGCCCATGTGCTCGCCCCCGAACGTCAGCCGCCACTCGTTGAGCCAGCCGGTGGCGCGCATGGGCGAGTGGGGAGCGCGACGGGTCATCAGCCGCGCATCGAGGTTGCCGGCGTACGCGGCGTAGAGCGACATGCGTCGAGGGTACGGCAGCGGGCACGTGTGCCCCGCCCGTATCAGAGGCCCCTTGCGAACCCATTGCCTCGCCCCCGGGCAGTAGCACCTCGGGGAGTGCGGGACAATGGGGTACGTGACTCGGATCGTGATCATCGGTGGCGGACCCGGCGGATACGAGGCGGCCCTGGTGGCCGCCCAGCTCGGCGCGGAGGTGACCGTCGTCGACTGCGACGGCCTGGGCGGTGCGTCGGTGCTGACCGACTGCGTGCCGTCCAAGACCCTCATCGCCACGGCGGAGGTGATGACCACCTTCGACTCCTCGTACGAAGAGCTCGGCATCATCGTGGCCGACGACACCCCGCCGCTGGAGCAGGCCGCACGGGTCGTCGGCGTGGACCTCGGCAAGGTGAACCGCCGAGTGAAGCGGCTCGCCCTCGCCCAGTCGCACGACATCACCGCCTCGGTCACCCGCGCGGGCGCCCGGGTCATGCGCGGCCGCGGCCGCCTCGAGGGCATGCAGGCCCTCGACGGCTCCCGCAAGGTCGTCGTCGCCGCGGCCGACGGCACCGAGGAGACCCTCACCGCCGACGCCGTCCTGATCGCCACCGGCGGCCACCCGCGCGAGGTGCCCGACGCCCTGCCCGACGGCGAGCGCATCCTGAACTGGACGCAGGTGTACGACCTGACCGAGCTCCCCGAGGAGCTCATCGTGGTCGGCTCGGGTGTCACCGGCGCCGAGTTCGCCGGCGCGTACCAGGCCCTCGGATCCAAGGTCACCCTCGTCTCCTCCCGCGACCGCGTGCTGCCCGGCGAGGACCCGGACGCCGCCGCCGTCCTGGAGGACGTCTTCCGCCGCCGCGGCATGAACGTCATGGCCCGCTCCCGCGCCGCCGCCGCCAAGCGGGTCGGCGACCGGGTCGAGGTCACCCTGTCCGACGGCCGCGTGATCACCGGCTCGCACTGCCTCATGGCCGTCGGCGCCATCCCGAACAGCCAGGGCATGGGCCTGGAGGAGGCGGGCGTCCGGCTCCGCGAGTCCGGGCACATCTGGACCGACAAGGTGTCCCGCACCACGGCTCCCGGTGTCTACGCCGCCGGTGACGTGACCGGCGTCTTCGCGCTCGCGTCCGTCGCCGCCATGCAGGGACGTATCGCCATCTACCACTTCCTCGGCGACGCGGTGGCCCCCCTGAACCTCAAGACGGTCTCCTCCAACGTCTTCACCGACCCGGAGATCGCCACCGTCGGCTACTCGCAGGCCGATGTCGACAGCGGCAAGATCGACGCCCGCGTGGTGAAGCTGCCGCTGCTGCGCAACCCGCGCGCGAAGATGCAGGGCATCCGCGACGGCTTCGTGAAGCTGTTCTGCCGGCCGGGCACGGGGATCGTCGTCGGCGGTGTCGTCGTGGCGCCGCGCGCCTCGGAACTCATCCATCCGATCTCGATCGCGGTCGACAACAATCTGACGGTCGAACAGATCGCGAACGCCTTCACCGTGTACCCCTCTCTTTCGGGGTCGATCGCGGAGGTCGCGCGTCAGCTGCACACGCGCAAGACGGGCGGGGAGTTCTAGCGGCCGGCCCGGCCGAAACCGACTCCTCGCTGGTCACGGGGAGTTGTCGAGCATGCGTGCGGCATAGGCGGGGCGATTAGGCCCTATACCACTTCTCGCCCTCCTGTGCGAACAACTTCTGTTATTCGGCGCAAACTGCTGAAAGCAGACGGTCGTTGGGGTTACTGTCAGTTTCGTGTTCGCTGCAGAACGTCGCCAATTGATCCTCGAAATGGTGCGAGCGAACGGGGCCGTGTCGCTCCGTGAGCTCGCCCGCGTCGTCCAGACCTCCGAAGTGACCGTACGGCGGGACGTGCGCGCACTGGAGGCAGAAGGACTCCTCGACCGCCGGCACGGCGGTGCGGTACTGCCGGGCGGATTCACGCGGGAGTCCGGCTTTCCGCAGAAGTCACATCTCGCGACCGCCGAGAAGACGGCCATCGCCG
Source organism: Streptomyces spinosisporus (assembly GCF_022698145.1). Classification (GTDB taxonomy): domain Bacteria; phylum Actinomycetota; class Actinomycetes; order Streptomycetales; family Streptomycetaceae; genus Streptomyces; species Streptomyces spinosisporus. The sequence continues at coordinate 455,183 of NZ_JALDAX010000002.1, read as the reverse complement.
ACCTCGCCGCGGGCTTCGTCGAAGAGGGCGAGGCCATCGTCGTCGGGGCGGGCACCACCACACAGGAGCTGGCCCGCCGGCTCGCCCGGGTGCCCGGACTGACCGTCGTCACCAACTCCCTGCTGGTCGCCCAGGCGTTGGCCCATGCCAACCGCGTGGAGGTCGTGATGACCGGCGGCACGCTGCGCGGCTCCAACTACGCCCTCGTGGGCAGCGGTGCCGAGCAGTCCCTGCAGGGGCTGCGGGTGTCCAGGGCCTTCCTGTCCGGGAGCGGGCTCACCGCCGAGCGTGGGCTGTCCACGTCCAACATGCTGTCCGCGTCCGTGGACCGGGCGTTGGTGCAGGCGGCCGCGGAGGTCGTCGTCCTCGCCGATCACACCAAGCTCGGTACGGACACGATGTTCCAGACCGTGCCGACGGATGTGATCACGCGGCTGGTGACGGACGAGCCTCCGGCGCATGACGACCGGGCCTCGACCGAGTTGCAGGCACTCGCTGACCAGGGGGTGCAGATTGCGGTCGCCGGCTCTTCCTCCGGGGGTTCGGGTGGTGATTCCGTCCCCCCGCGTCAGGGGCGCCGTGATGTTGCTCTGCCGGGGCCTCGGCGGGGGGCTTCTGGTCTTAGGACCGCTGCGGTGCTGGGGGAGGCCTCTGCGGGGGCTGAGCGGGGGCGGGTTGCTGATATGCGGCGTCGGTAGCTGCGCCGGTTCGCCGTCTCGCCGTGGGGGTTTGTGTGCGTGCGCGGCTGATGGTTCGTGGGGGTTGTTCGCGCAGTTCCCCGCGCCCCTCAGGGGGTTGCTGCCAGGCCCTTCAGTGTCAGGTTCAGTAGGCGGTCCGCCACGTGTGGGTCTGTTGGGGATTCCTCTGCTGCCAGGGCGATGGCGTGGGTGAGTTGGAGGAGGTCCTGGATGGCTACGTCCGGGCGGACCTTGCCTGCCTGTTGGGCGCGGGTCAGGAGGGCGTCGCCGGCCTCGCGGATGGGGGCGCTGCAACGGGACAGGGCCGACGTGGTGTCGGAGGAGACCGACATCAGCGCGCGGGACAGGCCTCGGTACTCGCTCGCGTGCGTGACCGTCTCGCGGAGCCAGGTCACCAGGGCCGTGCAGGGCTCCGGGTGATCGAGCAGCTCGCGGGAGCGGGTCAGCAGGTCGCCGACCGCGTCCTCGAACACGGCGCTCAACAGGGCGGAGCGGTTGGGGAAATGACGGTAGAGGGTGCCGATGCCGACGCCCGCGCGACGCGCCACGTCCTCCAGGGACGCGTCCGTGCCATGGGCGGCGAAGGCGGACCGGGCCTCGGCGAGCAGCCGCTCGTAGTTGCGGCGGGCGTCGGCACGCATGGGTCGCGGCGGCACGGGCGTCACTGCCGTCCCGCCCTGTGCTGCCGTACTGGCCGACGTCGTGTCCACCACGCCTCCCACCTGCCCTCGTGCGCGCCCCCTTGTGCCTCCAGGATGCCATCGAGGATGTGCGAGCGGGCTTCCCCGGGCGCGTACAGGTCGTAACGTCGTCTCAGGCGGGAGCAGCGCCAGGGGAACGGGATGGACATCAGCGGTGCGGACGCGCGTCGGGTGCTGGCGCTCGTGGAGGACCTCGAGGAGTCCGACTCCGTCGAGGAGTTGCAGGAACGGGCCCTGCCCGAACTGCTGGCACTGATCGGTGCCGACGCGGCCCAGTGCTACCGGCTCTCGGTCGACGGGGCGGGCCTGGCCGCCCGTTCGCTGCCCCCGGAGTCCTTCCACGAGGACCCGATGGTCATCTACGACCACCCCATCGACCATCCGCTGACCGAGATCATGCTGGAGACGCCGACCCCTGAGGCCTGGCGGGTCAGCGATGTCGCGGGGGACCTCCAGTGGCAGCGCACCCACTGCTATAACCTGGACTTCCGCCCCTTCGGCCTGCACCGGCACCTGGTGGCCTCGGCCGGCTCCGACAGGGTCGAGGTCGCGGGGTACGCCCTGGTCCGCTCGGGCGAGGACTTCACCGAACGCGACCGCGACCTCTTCGGCTTCGCCCAGCTCCAACTCCACGTCGCACAAAGGACGGTGCGCGAGCGCGAGCAGCTGCGCGCGCTCGCCGCCGTGGCCCTGCGGCTGGCCGGCGGCCAGGAGCGCGGCGTCGCCGCCCTCGACGAGCACGGCCGTCCGCAGGCCCTCAACGCGGTCGCGGCCGGACTGCTCGCCGTCGTAGGGGCCGATCCGCGGCTCGGGCGGCCCGAGTCGTTCACCGCGCGGGACATCGAGGTGCGCTACGTGCCCCCGGCGGGTCCCGGGCTCACCGGTCTGCTTCTGTTGCGCGACCTCGCGCGGGGGCGTGCGATCGCGCGCCGGTTCGGGGTCACCGACCAGGAGCACCGCACGCTCCTCCACCTCGACGAAGGCCGTACGGCGACCGAGACGGCCCGGCGGATGGGCCTGTCCCCGGTGACCGTGCGGGGCTATATCGCCGCCCTGCACCGCAAGTTGGAGGCGGGACACACGGCGGCGCTGCTGCGCAGGGGGCGGGATCTCGGGCTGATCGGCGACTGAGGACACACGGGGACGCTCGAGGACGCACGAGGACGCACGAACCGGAACGCCTGCGACGCCCGGCCGAATGCGATATGTCGCGACCCGTCAGTATTGACGGATGGTGGTGCTGCCGGTGCCGCCGCTTCACTGATCTCAGGCGCTTCGCGACCAACGCCTCGGGGGAACGGGGGACGGGGGAACGGGGGCACGGGGGAAACAGCGAAGCGCCCGGCGGGATGACTGCTCCAGACCGCCGGGCGCCTCGCGAACTTCCCGGTGTCAGTCCTTGATCTCGCAGATCGCGGCGCCGGAGGTGAGGGAGGCGCCGATCTCGGCGGACAGGCCCTTGATGGTGCCGGACTTGTGCGCGTTCAGCGGCTGCTCCATCTTCATGGCCTCCAGGACGACGACCAGGTCGCCCTCCTTGACCTCCTGGCCCTCCTCGACGGCGACCTTGACGATGGTGCCCTGCATCGGGGACGCGAGGGTGTCGCCCGAGGCGACCGGGCCGGACTTCCTGGCCGCGCGCCGCTTGGGACGGGCACCGGCCGCAAGGCCCGTACGGGCCAGCGACATGCCCAGCGAGGACGGCAGGGAGACCTCCAGGCGCTTGCCGCCGACCTCGACGACGACCGTCTCCCGGCCCGGCTCCTCGTCCGTCTCCGCGTCGGCGGGGGCGGTGAAGGGCTTGATCTCGTTGACGAACTCGGTCTCGATCCAGCGGGTGTGGACCGTGAACGGCTCGGCGCTGCCGGTCAGTTCGGGGGCGAACGCCGGGTCCTTGACCACCGCGCGGTGGAACGGGATGGCCGTGGCCATGCCCTCGACCTGGAACTCCTCCAGGGCGCGGGCGGCGCGCTGCAGGGCCTGCTCGCGGGTGGCGCCGGTGACGATCAGCTTGGCCAGCAGGGAGTCCCAGGCCGGGCCGATCACACTGCCGGACTCGACGCCCGCGTCCAGGCGCACGCCCGGGCCGGTGGGCGGGGCGAACGCGGTGACCGTGCCGGGAGCCGGCAGGAAGCCCCGGCCCGGGTCCTCACCGTTGATGCGGAACTCGAAGGAGTGGCCGCGCAGTTCGGGGTCGCCGTAGCCCAGTTCCTCGCCGTCGGCGATGCGGAACATCTCGCGCACCAGGTCGATGCCGGCGACCTCCTCGGTGACCGGGTGCTCCACCTGCAGACGGGTGTTGACCTCCAGGAAGGAGATCGTGCCGTCGAGGCCGACCAGGAACTCCACCGTGCCGGCGCCGACATAGCCGGCCTCCTTGAGGATGGCCTTGGAGGAGGAGTACAGCTCGGCGACCTGCGCCTCGGACAGGAACGGTGCCGGGGCCTCCTCGACCAGCTTCTGGTGGCGGCGCTGCAGGGAGCAGTCACGGGTGGAGACGACGACCACGTTGCCGTGGGTGTCGGCCAGGCACTGGGTCTCCACGTGGCGGGGCTTGTCGAGGTAGCGCTCGACGAAGCACTCGCCGCGGCCGAAGGCGGCGACCGCCTCGCGCACGGCCGACTCATACAGCTCGGGGACCTCTTCGAGGGTGCGGGCGACCTTCAGGCCGCGACCGCCGCCGCCGAAGGCGGCCTTGATGGCGATCGGCAGGCCGTGCTCCTCGGCGAAGGCGACGACCTCCTCCGCGCCGGACACCGGGTCCGGGGTGCCGGCCACCAGCGGGGCGCCGGCCCGCTGGGCGATGTGCCGGGCGGCGACCTTGTCGCCGAGGTCGCGGATGGCCTGCGGCGGCGGGCCGATCCAGGTCAGCCCCGCGTCGATCACGGCCTGGGCGAACTCCGCGTTCTCGGACAGGAAGCCGTAGCCCGGGTGGATGGCGTCCGCCCCCGACTCACGGGCGGCGCCCAGGACCTTCTCGATGTCCAGGTAACTGGTGGCGGGGGTGTCACCGCCCAGGGCGAACGCCTCGTCCGCGGCCCGGACGTGCAGAGCGTCGCGGTCCGGGTCCGCGTAGACGGCCACGCTCGCGATCCCGGCATCCCGGCAGGCCCGGGCAACGCGGACAGCGATTTCGCCACGGTTGGCGATGAGCACCTTGCGCACGATTGAGGCTCCCTCCTTGAAACAAGCCGAGTTTAGGGACTGGCTACACGGCACTACGACCCGTCCCCAATGGTGAGCTTGCCCACACGGAGCGTGATACGAGGCTCGCTCGACCCGCGAAAGCCCTTGTCGCGCCGCGGCACGCAGGACTCCTCCCGGAAACCCTAGCTCGCTCGTGTGGTCAAGGTCTCTGTGAGAGCGTGCTGCGGGCCACTCGGTTTCTTTGTGGAGTCCCTACGAATGGCCCAACGAATCTTTGCCCGCCGTAGAACCCTTGTCCCGCCGTTTACCCGTTAGTAGCGTTCGCGATGCAGCGAACGTACTTGAGGTAACAGCAGCCTTGTTCGCCCCGCTCGGGCGGCAGTCGAAAGTGGGTGGGGGCCGGTGGTACGCAGGCCGGTGGCGTGGATCGTGGCGATCGTGCTCTTCGTGGAAGCGCTCGGAGTCGCCGCGCTGAACTGGTTCCTGGGGATCGTGGTCGACCGCCAGGACATGTCCCTTGCCGGACTCGACTCCGACATGATGGCGAACTCCTCGAAGATCGGCGGGATCGTCTTCGGGCTCTACTTCGCCCTGTGCGCAGTGGTCGCCCTGCTCGTGGCCCTGCGCGACCGTCCGCCGGCCGGCTTCGGGCGCATCCTGCTGATCAGCGCGGCCGTGGTGCACGCGCTGCTGGGGGCGTTCGCCTGGGGCCTGGTGGGCTGGGGCGCGTTCCTGCTCATGGTGGTGGTGCTGGGGCTCATCGTGCTGCTCCTGATGACCTACGACCGGCCCGCGCAGCCCACCGACGCGCCGCCGCCCGCCGCACCCGGGCCCGACGACCCGGGCAACGGCGGCGGGAACAACGGCGGCAAGGGCGGCGAGGGCTCGCCCCTCACTTCTCCGCCGGCGCCCACAACTCCGTGATGCCGACGCCCAGCTGGGCGAGGAGCCTGCGGACGAGGGGCAGGCTGATGCCGATCACATTGCCGTGGTCGCCGTCGATGCCGTCGATGAACGGCGCGCTGCGGCCGTCGAGCGTGAACGCCCCCGCGACGTGGAGGGGTTCGCCCGAGGCGACGTAGGCGGCGACCTCCTCGTCGGTGGGCTCGCCGAAGCGGACGACGGTGGAGGCGGTGGCGGAGGCATAGCGGCCGCTGACGGTGTCGTAGACGCAGTGGCCGGTCTGGAGGGTGCCCGCGCGCCCGCGCATCGACTTCCACCGCGCCGTCGCCTCCTCGGCGTCGGCGGGCTTGCCCAGCGCGACGCCGTCCAGGTCGAGGACCGAGTCGCAGCCGATCACCAGCGCGCCCCGTGCGTCCGGCCTGGCCGCCACCACGGAGGCCTTGGCCTCGGCGAGGGCCAGGGCGAGTTCGGCCGGCGTGGGGGCGGTCACCGCGTCCTCGTCGACACCGCTGACGATGGTCTCGGGTGCCAGGCCGGCCTGGCGCAGGAGGTTCAGTCTGGCGGGGGACTGGGAGGCGAGGATGAGGCGGCGGGGGGCGTCTGTCATGCGCTCAGGGTAGTCGCGCCGCGGGATCAGCCGGGGTCTACCTCAGGCCTATGACGATCATCGCCAGGATCATGGCCAGGGCCATGAGGAGGCCGAGCCTGCGCAGCATGTCCTGGGTGTCGCGCAGTTCTTTGGGGGGCTCGTTCTCCGGGTCTGACCACAGCATGGTTTCAGGGTGCGGCTTCCCCCGGGAGCGGCGCCTGAGTACGGGTACTCAAGTCCGTCCCCGGGGGTGCAATTACGTGCGCGGTTCCCCGCGCCCCTGGGTTGGCTGCACTTACCCCGGCCAGTAGGTGCGGGTCCAGGATGTTGGGCCTGGCTGCGGGAGGCGATGTGACGCGATCCTTGCCGGGTCCGACCAGGCGTCGCGGTCTCGGGGTGCGCCCGGCGGGACGGAGGCCTCCGCCGCGGCGCGGGCTCGGACCACCGCGAGGGCGGCGGCCAGCTCCTCCGGTGTCGGGTTGCCCCGTACGACCTTGATGTTCATGACGGCTCCCTGCCGGGCTAGAGGGGGATGTTGCCGTGCTTCTTGGGCGGCAGCGACTCGCGCTTGGTGCGCAGCTGGCGCAGGCCGCGGACGATGTGGGCGCGGGTGTCGGAGGGCATGACGACCGCGTCGATGTAGCCGCGTTCGGCCGCGATGTAGGGGTTGAGCAGGGCGTCCTCGTACTCCTGGATCAGCCGGGCCCGGGTCGCCTCCAGGTCGCCGTTCGCGTCGGCCTCGGCGATGGTGCGGCGGTGCAGGATGTTGACCGCGCCCTGGGCGCCCATGACGGCGATCTGGGCGGTGGGCCAGGCGAGGTTGAGGTCGGCACCCAGGTGCTTGGAGCCCATGACGTCGTAGGCGCCGCCGAAGGCCTTGCGGGTGATGACCGTGATCAGCGGGACGGTGGCCTCGGCGTAGGCGTAGATCAGCTTGGCGCCGCGGCGGATGATGCCGTCGTGCTCCTGGTCGACGCCGGGCAGGAAGCCGGGCACGTCGACGAAGGTGATGACGGGGATGTTGAAGGCGTCGCAGGTGCGCACGAAGCGCGCGCCCTTCTCGGAGGCCTTGATGTCCAGACAGCCGGCGAACTGCATCGGCTGGTTGGCGACGATGCCGACCGGGTGGCCCTCGACGCGGCCGAAGCCGGTGAGGATGTTCGGCGCGAACAGCGGCTGCGTCTCGAAGAACTCGGCGTCGTCGAGGATGTGCTCGATGACGGTGTGCATGTCGTAGGGCTGGTTCGCGCTGTCCGGCACGAGGGTGTCCAGCTCCAGGTCCTCGCCGGTGACCGCGAGGTCGGCCTCCTCGGGGAAGGCCGGGGCCTCGGAGAGGTTGTTGGACGGCAGGTACGACAGCAGCTGCTTGACGTACTCGATGGCGTCCTTCTCGTCGCCGGCCATGTGATGGGCCACGCCGGAGGTGGAGTTGTGGGTGCGGGCGCCGCCCAGCTCCTCGAAGCCGACGTCCTCGCCGGTGACGGTCTTGATGACGTCGGGGCCGGTGATGAACATGTGCGAGGTCTGGTCGACCATGACCGTGAAGTCGGTGATCGCCGGGGAGTAGACCGCACCGCCCGCGCACGGGCCGACGACGAGCGAGATCTGCGGGATGACGCCGCTCGCGTGGGTGTTGCGGCGGAAGATCTCGCCGTACGCGCCGAGCGAGGCGACGCCCTCCTGGATGCGGGCGCCGCCGGAGTCGTTGATGCCGATGACCGGGCAGCCGGTCTTCAGCGCGAAGTCCATGACCTTGACGATCTTCTGGCCGTAGACCTCGCCGAGCGCGCCGCCGAAGACGGTGAAGTCCTGGGAGAACACGGCGACCGGGCGGCCGTCGACCGTGCCGTAACCGGTCACCACACCGTCGCCGTAGGGGCGGTTGGTCTCCAGGCCGAAGTTGGTGGAGCGGTGCCGTGCGAACTCGTCGAGCTCCACGAACGAGCCCTCGTCGAGCAGCAGCTCGATCCGCTCACGAGCCGTCAACTTGCCCTTGGCGTGCTGCTTCTCGACGGCGCGAGCCGAGCCGGCGTGCGTCGCTTCCTCGATACGGCGCTGGAGATCCGCGAGCTTGCCCGCGGTGGTGTGGATGTCGATCCCACGGGTCTCATGGATCTCTGGACGCACTTCCGGCTCGGACATCGGGATCGCGGCTCCCTGCCTGCTCAAAAGGGGGGACGGTTACTCATCCGTAGAGTAGTGGGGGGCCTACGAAACAGCAGTGCGGCGTTTCACACACCTAGGGTGGCTTGCATGACGCCGCGAGATGCATCAGACGACAGCCGCTGGTCCGATCTGGACCGGCCGCCCCTCAACGCCGCCGCCCTGCGCCGCGGCCTTGTGCAGGAAGGCGGGCTGTGGCGCGACGTGGAGGTGGTGCAGAGCACCGGCTCCACCAACTCCGACCTGGTCGCCCTCGCCGGGGCCGGGAAGGCGGCCGAGGGCGCGGTCCTGGTCGCCGAGGAGCAGACCGCCGGGCGCGGCAGGCTGGACCGCCAGTGGACCGCACCCGCCCGCTCGGGCCTGTTCTTCTCCGTCCTGCTGACACCGGGCGCCGTGCCGGTCGCCCGCTGGGGCTGGCTGCCGCTGCTCACCGGGGTCGCCGTGGCGACGGGCCTGTCCCGCTCCGCGGGCGTGGACACGGCACTCAAGTGGCCCAACGACCTGCTGGTCTCCATCGGCGGCGAGGAGCGCAAGGCGGGCGGGATCCTCGCCGAGCGGGCCGGCGAGGACGGCGTGGTCGTCGGGGTCGGCATCAACGTCACGCTGCGGGAGAACGAGCTGCCGGTCCCACAGGCGGGCTCGCTGGCGCTCGCGGGGGCGGTCAGCACCGACCGCGATCCCCTGCTGCGCGCGATGCTCCGGTCCCTTGCGGACTGGTACGGGCGCTGGCGGGATGCCGACGGCGACCCGGCGGCCTGCGGTCTGCAGGAGACGTACGCGGCGGGCTGCGCGACGCTGGGGCGCACGGTGCGGGCGGAGCTGCCGGGGGACCGGGCGATCACCGGGGAGGCGGTGGCGGTCGACGGTGACGGGCGGCTGGTGATCGCGACCGAGAAGGGGGTACAGGAGCCCGTCGGGGCGGGCGACATCGTGCACCTGAGGCCCGCCTAGCAGAGGGTGGAGGTACGGCTGCCTGCAGCTGCGCGTGACGGAGGGGAGTGAGCTACCGCACACCTGCCGTACAGTTGAGGCCGGTCGATACCTGACCGTGACAGATCGGAAGGGCAGCAGGCGTGACCGTCGACGACACGGGCTCCGGCGCGGACGGGGACGGCCGGGTGGACCCCCATGCCGCCGACCCCGGCGAAGACCCGCTCGCCCTGCGTCTGGAGCATCTGATCCTCGGCGCCGAGCGGCGCTACACCCCCTTCCAGGCGGCGCGCAGCGCGGGCGTCTCCGTGGAGCTGGCCACCCGTTTCTGGCGGGCGATGGGCTTCGCCGACATCGGACAGGCCAAGGCGCTCACCGAGGCCGACGTGCTCGCGCTGCGCCGGCTCTCCGGTCTGGTCGAGGCGGGGCTGCTGAGCGAGGCCATGGCGGTGCAGGTGGCCCGCTCCACGGGGCAGACCACGGCCCGGCTGGCCGAGTGGCAGATCGACTCCTTCCTGGAGGGCCTGACCGAGCCGCCCGAGCCGGGGATGACCCGCACCGAGGTGACGTACCCGATCGTCGAGCTGCTCCTGCCCGAGCTGGAGGAGTTCCTCGTCTACGTCTGGCGGCGACAGCTCGCCGCCTCCGCCGGGCGGGTCGTGCAGGTCGCCGACGACGAGGAGATGGTCGACCGGCGTCTCGCCGTCGGCTTCGCCGACCTGGTCGGGTTCACCCGTCTCACCCGCCGGATGGAGGAGGAGGAACTCGGCGAGCTCGTCGAGGCCTTCGAGACCACCGCCGCGGACCTGGTCGCCGCGCACGGCGGGCGGCTGGTCAAGACGCTGGGCGACGAGGTGCTGTACGCGGCGGACGACGCCGGGGTCGCCGCCGAGATCGCGCTGCGGCTGATCGAGACGATGGCGAACGACGAGACGATGCCCGAGCTGCGCGTCGGCATCGCTTTCGGCACGGTGACCACGCGTATGGGCGATGTGTTCGGTACGACGGTGAACCTCGCCTCCCGGCTGACCTCGATAGCGCCGCGCGACGCCGTGCTCGTCGACACCGACTTCGCCCAGGAGATCATCCGCCACGGCGAGGCCCCGGCCTCCGAGGCAGCTGCCGCCGAGGCCGCGGCCACCGCGGAGAAGGAGGGCGAGGACCCCCCGACCTACCGCTTCGCCCTCCAACCGATGTGGCAACGCCCGGTGCGCGGCCTCGGCGTGGTCGAACCCTGGCTGCTGACACGACGCAGCGAGGTGCGGTAGCGGGTTTCCTGGCCCGGTGGGCTGTCAGTCGCCCCTGTCTCCGCCCCCGTTGCCCAGCAGGTCCACGCACAGGCCGATGACCGGCACGCACAGGGCCGGGTCGTCCGGGGCGTCCGTGTGGGGTGGGGGCGGGGGTGTGGTCCGGTTCGGCGGCGGGGTCGGGCTGAGTGTGGGGGGTGTTGTTGCCGGGGGGCGGGGTGTCGGCGTGGTGGTTGGTTTGTTCGGCGTCTCGGGGATGGTCGTGGTGTCGGTCGTCACCGGGGCGTCCGGTGGTGTCGTCGTGGTCGGTAGGGGTGTGGTCCTCGTGTTCGGTGCCGGTGTTGTGCTGTGGCCGCCCAGTGCGGAGGTAGCCGATGGGCTCACCTTGGGGAGGGCCTCGACGGTGGCGGCCGTGTTGCCCGTGCGGTCGGTGCCCGGGTTCTGACGGGGTTCGGCCTCCGCGCTGCCGGGGCCGCCGATCACGGACTCGGGTGCCAGCCGGACCAGGCTGAGCGCACCGGCGGCCAGCGCCAGCCCGCCGACGGCGAACAGGACCTTGCGGGGGCGGGGCCTGCGATGCCGCCCGCGTCCCCCCGTTGTCTGCGTCGTCATGACCCCTCCCGGCCGCGCTCGCGCCCCCTGCGCGCCGTGGCGCAGGCAAGCTATGCGCTCCGGCGGGCGCCGGGGGCGCCAGTCGCGGGGATGTCACCCGAACGGGGACAACGGGAGGAAAGCCTGCGATGATCGGGCCCGAGACTTTGTTAACCCGCGTTAACCGGAGGGCGTCATGAGTGAGGAGCGGTTCGGGGAGTTCGTGGCGGTGCGCCGGCACGGCGGCGAGGAGGCCGGGCAGGTCGCGGAGCTCGTCCTCGACCGGCCCAAGGCCATGAACGCCGTGTCGACCGGCATGGCGCAGTCGATCGCGGGTGCGTGCGCGGCCCTCGGCGCCGACCGTGACGTACGCGTCGTGGTGGTGACGTCCACCCACGAGCGGGCCTTCTGTGTCGGGGCGGACCTGAAGGAGCGGAACTCCTTCAGCGACGCCGATCTGGTCCGCCAGCGCCCGATCGCGCGCGCCGCCTACACCGGCGTACTCGACCTGCCCGTGCCGACGATCGCCGCCGTGCACGGGTTCGCGCTGGGCGGCGGCTTCGAGCTGGCGCTGTCGTGCGACCTGATCGTGGCCGACCGTACGGCCGTGGTGGGCCTGCCCGAGGTGTCCGTGGGGGTCATCCCCGGCGGTGGCGGCACCCAGTTGCTGCCGCGCCGGGTGGGGGCCGCGCGGGCGGCCGAGCTCATCTTCACGGCACGGCGCCTTCAGGCCGCGGAGGCGCGGGAGTTGGGGCTGGTCGACGAGCTGGTGGAGGAGGGGCGCGACCGGGACGAGGCGCTCGCCCTGGCCGCCCGTATCGCCGCCAACTCCCCCGTCGGCCTGCGCGCCGCCAAGCGCGCCCTGCGCCTCGGCCACGGGCTCGATCTGCAGGCGGGCCTGGAGGTCGAGGACGCCGCCTGGCGTTCGGTCGCCTTCTCGGGCGACCGTGCGGAGGGCGTGGCCGCCTTCAACGAGAAGCGCACGCCCCGCTGGCCGGGACAGTGACGGCACCTTGAGGCGCGCGGGCCCGGGCCCCCGTCCGACCCGGTGGGGTGGTCGGGGCGGGGCTCACCCCAGCGCCGTATCAATGTCCCTAATCGCCCGAAACCTCCCTAACCTGGAGTAATGGGTGAGGACAAGCGGCTCGCAGCGGTCGTCGCGCTGGCGCAGGGGATGGCGGCGGCGCACGGCTCGCACGAGGCGTGGCGTTCGGCGGCGACCGGCGCGTGCCGGGCGCTGGGCGGCAGCTTCGCCGCGCTGTCGGTGTGGGAGCGCGAGCTCGGCCGGCTGCGGGTCCTGGTGAACGTGGGGGACCGGGCCGAGGGGGAGGAGGAGTTCCCCGAGGACGAGTCCTACCCCGTGCACCAGTTCCCCGAGATCACCGAGTTCCTGCACGAGCGCTGGGCCGGGGGCGGCGAGCCGGACGCCTGGGTCGAGACCGCGCAGGGGCCCGCCGCGGGCGGCCGCCCCGGCTATGTCCACCAGCGCGTCGCCGCCCTGCGCCGGCGCGGCCGCGGCTGCTGTGTCGTCGCGCCGATCGTGCTGCACGGGCGTGCCTGGGGCGAGCTCTATGTCGCCCGCCCCTCCGGCGCCCCCCTCTTCGGGCGGGCCGACGCCGACTTCGCCACCGTCCTGGCCGCCGTCGTCGCCGCCGGGATCGCCCAGGCCGAACGGCTGGAGGAGGTGCGCCGGCTCGCCTACACCGACGCCCTCACCGGCCTCGCCAACCGGCGCGCCGTCGACGGGAGGCTGGACGAGGCCGTCGAGGCGCATCGCGCGGACGGCACCGTCGTCAGCCTCGTCGTGTGCGATCTCAACGGCCTCAAGCGCGTCAACGACACTAGCGGTCACGCCGTCGGCGACCGGCTGCTCGAACGCTTCGGCTCCGTGCTGTCCCTGTGCGGCGCGATGCTGCCGGGGACGCTCGCCGCGCGCCTCGGCGGCGACGAGTTCTGTCTGCTGGCGGTCGGGCCGTCCGCCGACGAGGTGGTCAAGGCGGCCGACGAACTGTGCCGCCGCGCCGCGGAGTTGGAGCTCGGGGACGGCGTCGCCTGCGGGGTCGCCTCCACCGGCGACCCGATCGGGCCGGTGCGTTCCGCGCGGCGGCTGTTCCGGCTGGCGGACGCCGCCCAGTACCGCGCGAAGGCGCTGCGCGCGGACCGGCCGGTGGTGGCGGGCCGGGAGGGCCCGGACGATCCGGTGATGCGGCTGGTCGACGCCCCTTCGTTGCAGGATCCCGCGGAGCGGCGGCGGTTCAGGGGGCGCGGCTGAGGTCCGGGAGGGGCCGGATCCGGTAAGGGGCGTAACGCCGACCCAGTAGTGACATCTTCATCTTCACTGCGTACGCTCCTGAATATGGATATGCACACTGTGGTGGTGGGGACGTCCGGGGTGACCGCGTCCGACGTTCTCGCCGTGGCGCGCGACGGCGCCCGGGTCGAGCTGTCTGCCGAGGCGGTCGAGGCGCTCGCCGCCGCCCGAGCGGTCGTGGACGCGCTGGCGGCCAAGCCCGAGCCGGTCTACGGCGTCAGCACCGGCTTCGGAGCCCTCGCGACCCGGCACATCAGCCAGGAACTCCGCGCCCAGCTGCAGCGCAACATCGTCCGCTCGCACGCGGCGGGCCTCGGGCCGCGGGTGGAGCGGGAGGTCGTACGGGCCCTGATGTTCCTGCGCCTGAAGACCGTGTGCTCGGGGCACACAGGGGTGCGGCCTGAGGTCGCGCAGACCATGGCCGACGTGCTCAACGCCGGCATCACCCCGGTCGTGCACGAGTACGGCTCCCTCGGTTGCTCCGGCGACCTCGCGCCGCTGTCCCACTGCGCCCTGACGCTCATGGGCGAGGGCGAGGCGGAGGGCCCGGACGGGACCGTCGGGCCCGCCGCCGAACTGCTCGCCGAGCACGGCATCGCCCCCGTCGAGCTGCGCGAGAAGGAGGGGCTCGCGCTGCTCAACGGCACCGACGGCATGCTCGGCATGCTGATCATGGCCCTCGCCGACCTCGACCGCCTCTACAAGTCGGCCGACATCACCGCGGCCCTGAGCCTGGAGGCGCTGCTCGGCACCGACAAGGTGCTCGCGCCCGAGCTGCACGCCATCCGCCCGCACCCCGGACAGGGCGCCTCGGCCGCCAACATGCTGGCCGTGCTGAAGGGTTCGGAGCTCACTGGGCACCACCAGGACGACGCGCCCCGCGTCCAGGACGCCTACTCGGTGCGCTGTGCCCCGCAGGTCGCGGGCGCCGGACGGGACACCATGGCGCACGCACGGCTGGTCGCCGAGCGGGAGTTGGCGTCCGCCGTCGACAACCCCGTTGTGCTGCCCGACGGTCGGGTGGAGTCCAACGGCAACTTCCACGGCGCACCCGTGGCTTACGTCCTCGACTTCCTCGCCATCGCCGCCGCGGACCTCGCCTCCATCGCCGAGCGCCGCACCGACCGGCTGCTCGACAAGAACCGCAGCCACGGCCTGCCGCCGTTCCTGGCCGACGACGCGGGCGTGGACTCGGGGCTCATGATCGCGCAGTACACCCAGGCCGCGCTGGTCAGCGAGATGAAGCGACTCGCCGTCCCGGCGTCCGCCGACTCGATCCCGTCCTCCGCCATGCAGGAGGACCACGTCTCCATGGGCTGGTCGGCCGCCCGCAAGCTGCGCACCGCCGTCGACAACCTCGCCCGCGTGGTCGCCATCGAGCTGTACGCCGCCTCGCGCGCGATCGAGCTGCGCGAGGGCCTGGCTCCCGCGCCCGCCTCACAGGCGGCCATCACGGCCGCTCGCGCCGCCGGAGTCCAGGGTCCCGGGCCCGACCGGTTCCTCGCCCCCGACCTCGCCGCCGCGGACGCGTTCGTGCGCGACGGGCGCCTGGTCGCCGCGGTGGAGACGGTCACCGGCCCGCTGCAGTAGCCGTAGAACTCTCTGCAGCCGGAAAGGAAAGGGGCCCTGCCGCACCTGCGACAGGGCCCCGAAAGGTCAAGCGGAATCAAAATCCGAGGCGTTCCCGGCGTACCGAATACACCACGAAACCGGCGCCGACCCCCAGGAACAGGGTTCCGCCGATCACATAGGGAGTGGTGTCGAAGCTACCCGTGTCGGCGAGTTGAGTGTCCGTGCCGGAGCTGTCCGTGGCCGCCCGCGCCACCCGCGCCTGGGTCGTGACCTGTGAGGCAGGCGTCACCGAGGAAGCGTCTCTGGCCGAGTCGCCCCCGGTCGCGTTGGCGGAGGGAACGAACCACAGGGCGCACAGGAGAGTGCCTGCGGCGGTGGCGGTCAGCAACGGGCGGCGAGCGGATGACACGGAATATCGATCCCCTTGTGGCGCTGGCGAATTGGCCGTGTGGGGCGATGTTAGTGAAAGGCGCGGGTCACGGGAAAGTCACGGGATGCATGGGCCTTACGCTCGCGCCATGAACACTGAAGAGACATCACGTTTTGTCCGCCTTCGGGTGGACCTCGTGATCGCGGTCGACGACCCCGGAGCGGTGACCAAGGCGGCACTGCGCCGGATCGCCGACGAGAACGACATGCCGGCCGACGAGCGGGTGCACGCCGAGGACGCTGTGACGGAAGACACCGCGGAGGCCCTCGCCTATCTCGTGGATCCGTTCGACCTGGTCAACGAGGTGCCCGGGGTGGAGCTCGCCCAGGCCTCCTGGTCGAGCGGGCCCGTCGACTACGACCCCGATTCGCCGGAGTGGGACCTGGACGAGGATGATGGCGACGACGACGAGGCAGAGGGGGCTCACGGCGTCTCGTAGCGGCCCGGGAAATTCATGACCCCGGGCGGCAACCACCGTCCGGGGTTTCGTCGTCTCAAGCGGCGCACCGGCCACATTCGCACCACCCGCCCCGGCGGACGTGGTGTGCCCCACATCCGCGGGCTCTGTGGAACGGGACGAACCGGTCGTAGCGTTGAAGTCCGTCAACGGGGACCAGTGGCTTTTTGGGGATTCGGCAACGATGGAGAAGCGTGTGATGACGAACAGTAAGCGGCGCAAGGGCCTCGCGGCCGCGTCCGCGCTGCTCGGCGGGGTTCTGGTGCTCTCGGCGTGTTCCGGTGGCGACGACGACGCCTCCGGCACCAAGGGCAAGGACACCTCGCAGGCCAAGGCCGACGAGGCGGCGGCCAAGAAGTCCTCCGAGGCCGACATCAAGATCACGCCCAAGGACGGCTCGGACAACGCCTCCATCAACAACTCCGCCGCCGTCACCGTCAGCAAGGGCACGCTCACCAGCGTGACGATGACGACCGCCGACGGCACCGCGGTGGCCGGACAGCTCTCCGCGGACAAGCTGAGCTGGAAGCCCAGCACCCAGCTGGAGCGCTCGACCACCTACAAGGTCGCCGCCGAGGCCAAGGACGCCAACGGCCTGGTGGCGCACGAGAACGCCTCGTTCACCACGGTCTCCCCGGCCAACAGCTTCATAGGCAACTTCACGCCGGAGGCCGGTTCCACGGTCGGCGTGGGCATGCCGGTGTCGATCAACTTCGACAAGGCCATCACCAACAAGGCCGCGGTCCAGAAGGGCATCACGGTCTCCTCCAGCAGCGGCCAGGAGGTCGTCGGTCACTGGTTCGGCGCCAACCGGCTCGACTTCCGCCCCGAGGACTACTGGAAGGAGAACTCCACCGTCACGCTGAAGCTCGCGCTCGATGGTGTCGAGGGCGCCCCCGGGGTCACCGGCGTGCAGCAGAAGACGGTCACCTTCCACATCGGCCGCAACCAGATCTCCTACGTCGACGCCAAGACCAAGCAGATGAAGGTCACGCAGGACGGCAAGACGGTCAAGACCATCCCGATCTCCGCCGGTTCGCCCGAGAACAAGACCTACAACGGCGTCATGGTGATGTCCGAGAAGTTCAAGGAGACGCGCATGAACGGCGCGACCGTGGGCTTCACCGACGACGACGGCAAGGGCGAGTACGACATCAAGGACGTCCCGCACGCCATCCGGCTCACCAACTCCGGCACCTTCATCCACGGCAACTACTGGGGCGCGAAGTCCATCTTCGGCTCCGTGAACACCAGCCACGGCTGCGTGGGCCTGTCGGACACCAAGGGCGCCAACGACAAGGGCACTCCGGCGTACTGGTTCTACAACGGCTCGATCGTCGGCGACGTCGTCGTCATCTCCAACACCGGCGACAAGACGGTCCAGCCGGACAACGGCCTCAACGGCTGGAACCTCAGCTGGGCCGACTGGAAGGCCGGTTCGGCCGTCTGACCCGACAGCGGGTCCACAGTCTCCCGAATGCCGCCCCCAGGGGCGGCATTCGGCGTTCCCGGGGCTGTCGCGGGTGCGGCCACAGCCTTCTCATGCATCTCTTATTTCGGCCTTATCGAGTCATCACAAGCCGTCCCTACCTTGCGGCCATGTTCTTCACCTACCTGAGGCGCGAACTGCGCCGCCGCAGAAAAGCGGCCCTCGTCGTCGCCTCCGGCCTCGCGCTCGGCATCGCGCTGGTCATCGTCGTCAACTCCGTGTCCAACGGCATGGGGAAGGCGCAGGACAAGGTTCTCCAGTCGCTCTACGGACTGGGCACGGACATGACGGTCACCAAGGCCGCGTCCCCGTCCTCCGGCAGCTCGCAGCGGCCGCGCTTCCAGTTCGACGCGCGCGGCAGCGACGACGACTCGACGCAGAGCAGCGACCGCGTCATGGTGCAGGGCTTCACCACGCTGTCGGCCGGCACGGTCTCCAAGGTCGGTGACCAGAAGGGCGTCTCGGCCGCCGTCGGCGGGCTGAGCCTCAACGTGGTGAAGATCGACGGCCAGTTCACCAGGGGCCAGTTCCAGCAGAACCAGAACGGCGGCGGCGACGGCGGCATGCGCGGCGGCGGCACCGGCCAGCCGCAGGGCGAAGTGCGCGGCGGCGGCGCCGACTTCGACGTCAACTCGTACTCGGTCTACGGCACCGACGTCACCCAGACCGGGCTCGGCCCGCTGACCTCGTCGAAGATCACCAGCGGCCGTACCTTCAGGACGACCGAGACGAACGCCAAGGTGCTGGTGGCGGACTCGGCGTACGCCAAGGAGAAGAAGTACAAGGTCGGCTCCACCGTCACCATCAACAAGGTGAAGTACACGATCATCGGCATCGCGACGGCCGACAGCGGTGACTCCGCGGCCAATCTGTACATGCCGCTGAAGCAGGCCCAGACGCTGGCCGACCAGAAGGACAAGGTCACCACGATCTACGTCAAGGCGACCGACTCCCAGCAGATCTCCGCGGTCAAGTCGGCCATCCAGAAGAACGTCTCCGGTACGACGGTCACCACCTCCGCCGACCTCGCCGACACCGTCTCCGGCTCCCTGTCCACGGCCTCCTCCCTCGCCACCAGCGTCGGCAAGTGGCTGTCCATCGCGGTGCTGGTGGCCGCGTTCCTGGTCGCGGGCCTGCTCACCTCGTCCGCCGTCTCCCGCCGGGTGCGCGAGTTCGGCACGCTCAAGGCGCTGGGCTGGAAGTCGGGCCGGGTGACCCGGCAGGTCGTCGGCGAGGCCGTCGTCAACGGCCTGGTGGGCGGCGCCCTCGGGATCGCCGTCGGCCTCGCGGGCGCCTATGTCGTCACCGCCATCAGCCCCACGCTGCAGGCCCAGTTGGGCGGTGGCGGCGGTGCCGGAGGCGGCGGTGGCGGCTTCGGCGGCGGTGGCGGCGGCTTCGCCGGGCCCGGCCGCCGGGCGGCCAAGACCCTGGAGGTCGCGCTCACCGCGCCGGTGAGCCTGACGACCATCGCCCTCGCGGTCGCGCTCGCGGTGGCCGGCGGTCTGATCGCGGGTGCGTTCGGTGGCTGGCGGGCGTCGCGACTGCGCCCCGCGGACGCGCTGCGACGCGTCGAGTAGCAGCGCCGTCCGGCACCCCACCCACGAACCCACCCAGGAGCCACCCCATGTACGAACTCAGAGGCGTCACCAAGCGCTACACCCGGGGCAAGGAGACCGTCACCGCCCTGGACGCCGTGGATCTGGACATCGCGGACGGCGACCGTCTCGTCATCCAGGGCCCCACCGGCGGCGGCAAGTCCACCCTCCTGCAGATGCTCGGCGGCCTGGACCGGCCGACGGCAGGCGACATCACCCTGGACGGCACCGACCTGGCCAAGCTGTCCGAGGCCCGGCTGACCAGGGTCCGCAGCGAGAACATCGGCTTCGTCTTCCAGAGCTTCAACCTCATTCCCACGCTCACCGCCCAGGAGAACGTGGAGACCGCGCTCGTACCCCTGGGCGTGAAGACGAAGGACCGCCGTGAGCGGGCGGCCGAGGCGCTGAGGTCGGTCGGTCTCGGTGAACGCCTCGGGCATCTGCCCGGCGAGATGTCCGGAGGGCAGCAGCAGCGCGTCGCGATCGCGCGTGCGCTGGTGAAGGAGCCCAAGGTGCTGCTCGCGGACGAGCCCACCGGCAACCTCGACGAGTCGATGCGCGACGAGATCATGGAGGTGCTGGAGCGCATGTGGAAGGAGCTCGGGCTGACCTTCATCATGGTCACCCACGACTCCGCCATCGCGAAGAAGGCCCCGCGCCTGGCGACGATCCGCAAGGGCCGGATCACCGTGAAGGAGAACGCCGGAGCGTAACTCACGCTTCCCTCTGGTCACTTGAGGTGCTTCTTCATCTCTTGAGGTGTCCGAACACCCCCCGGCATACTGCGTGTTCCGGGGGGTGCACGAGCGTGTGTACGAGACCACCCCCGGCCGGGTGACAGGGGATTGACCCCGGTACTCCATCTCCAGGGGGAGACTTGCGCAGACAAGTGAAAAGAGCATGCGCGTCCGCCGTCGCCACGGCGGCGGCCGTGGCCCTCGCGGCGGGCATGACCAGCCCGGCCGAGGCCAAGTCCGGGCAGGCGTCGGCCACTTCGACGGCCGCCTCGCCCACCGCGAAGGCCGCCTCGACCACCGCCTCGCTCACCGCGAAGCACCGCATCACGCTGATCACGGGTGACCGCGTCGCCGTCGACGCCAAGGGCCGGGTCGTCGGCCTGGAGCGCGCGAAGGGCCGCGAGCACATACCCGTCCAGATACGCAGGGCCGACGGCCACACCCTGGTCGTGCCCGCCGACGCCGCCCGCCTGATCGCGACCGGCAAGGTCGACCAGCGCCTGTTCGACGTCACCGAACTCGGCAGGGCGACCACCCGGAAAGCCCAGAAGAACGGCCTGAAGGTCATCGTCGGCTACCGGGGCGCCGCCTCGGCCGCCAAGTCCGACGTGAGGGACGCGGGCAGGCTCCGCGAGAGCCTCGCGTCCCTGAACGCGGACGCCGTGCAGACGCCGCAGCAGGACACCGCCGAGCTGTGGAGCGCGGTCACCGACGGCGACAAGGCCGCCTCCGGCATCGCGCACGTGTGGCTCGACGGGGTCCGCAAGGCGAGCCTCGACAAGTCCGTGCCGCAGATCGGCGCGCCGAAGGCGTGGGCGGCCGGCTACACCGGCAAGGGCGTCAGGATCGCCGTCCTCGACACCGGCATCGACGCGACCCACCCCGACCTCAAGGGCCAGGTCGTCGCGGAGAAGAACTTCTCCACCGCCGCCGACGCCACCGACAGGTTCGGGCACGGCACGCACGTCGCGTCCATCGCGGCGGGCACGGGCGCCAAGTCGGGCGGCACGTACAAGGGCGTCGCCCCGGACGCGAAGCTGCTCAACGGCAAGGTGCTCGACGACAGCGGCTTCGGCGACGACTCCCAGATCCTGGCCGGCATGGAGTGGGCGGCCGAGCAGGGCGCCGACGTCGTCAACCTCAGCCTCGGCGGCGGCGACACCCCCGGCATCGACCCGCTCGAGGCCGAGGTGAACAAGCTCTCCGAGCAGAAGGGCATCCTGTTCGCGATCGCCGCCGGAAACGACGGCGACTTCGGCGAGCAGACCATCGGCTCCCCGGGCAGCGCGGCCGACGCGCTCACCGTCGGCGCGGTCGACGACAACGACAAGCTGGCGTCGTTCTCCAGCCGCGGTCCCGGCCTCGACGGTCAGATCAAGCCCGACGTGACGGCCCCCGGCGTGGACATCACCGCGGCCGCCGCCCCCGGCAGCGTCATCGACCAGGAGGTCGGCGAGAACCCGCCGGGCTACCTCACCATCTCCGGTACGTCGATGGCGACCCCGCATGTGGCGGGCGCCGCGGCGCTGCTCAAGCAGCAGCACCCGGACTGGAAGTTCTCCGAGCTCAAGGGTGCGCTGACGGGCTCGGCGAAGGGCGGCACCTACACGCCGTACCAGCAGGGTTCGGGCCGTATCGCCGCCGACAGGGCCATCGAGCAGAGCGTGATCGCCGACCCGGTCTCGGTGGGCTTCGGCACCGCGCAGTGGCCGCACACCGATGACAAGCCGGTCACCAAGCAGCTGACGTACCGCAACCTCGGCACCGAGGACGTCACGCTGGACCTGGCCGTGAGCGCCACCGACCCCAAGGGGCAGGCGGCCCCGGCCGGCTTCTTCAAGCTCGCCGCGACCAAGGTGACCGTCCCGGCGGGCGGCAAGGCGTCCGTGGACCTGACGGTGAACACCGAGCTGGGTGGCACGCTGGACGGCGCGTACTCCGCGTACGTGACCGCGACGGGCGGCGGCCAGAGCGTGCGGACGGCCGCGGCCGTGCAGCGCGAGGTCGAATCGTACGACGTCACCCTGAAGTTCACCGGCCGCGACGGCGCCCCGGCGCCGTACTACAACGCGACCCTGGCGGGCATCTCCGGCCTCGGCAAGGACAAGTTCTACGCCCCCTACGACGCCTCCGGCACCGTCACCGCGCGGCTGCCCAAGGGCACCTACGTCCTCGACGCCGGCGTCTTCGCGGACCCGGAGGACGCCACCAAGGGCATCGACTGGCTGGCGCAGCCGAAGCTGAGCGTCACGAAGAACATGACGCTCGACCTGGACGCGCGCACCGCGAAGCCGGTCGACATCACCATGCCGGACGCGGCCGCCACATCGGAGTTCGCGTCGCCGGGTTACGAGATCACGGCCGGTGACTCCGGCTACGGCTTCGGCTGGTTCCTGGACACCTACGACAACTTCCACTCCCGGGGCCTCGGCGCGCAGATCACCGACGGTTCGCTGACCCAGCAGTGGGACGGTCACTGGACCAAGGGCACGGACGAGCAGTACGACGCCACCACCGGCGCGGTCGTCAAGCAGCTCGCCACCGGCTACACCAAGCACTGGAAGGCGGCGGAGCTGGCCTCGGTGAAGGTCGGCCTCGGCGGCGCGGCGCGCGGCAAGAAGGGCGCGATCAGCGCCGTCGGCTGGCTGCCCTTCAGCAGCGGCGCCTCTTCCATCGCCGTACCGCAGGCCCTGCCCGGCACCCGCACACTGCATCTGTCGACCACGAACGGCGTCACGTGGGGGATGGACTTCGAGCAGTACGGCGGCACCGACGCGGACGGCTTCCCGATCACCGAGGCGGCCTACACGATCGGCGCCGCGCAGACCTTCAAGGGCGGCAAGAGCTACACGAAGACGTTCAACACGGCCGTCTTCGGGCCGCATCTGAACGCCGACTTCGGGCTGTACCGCGACGGCAACAGCATCTACGGCCTGATCCCGCTGTTCGCCGACGGCAGCACACACGCGGGCTCCTCGGTCTTCAGCTCCGTCAAGACCACCCTGTACCGCGGCTCCACCGAGGTCGGCTCCAACGACGACCCGCTGTTCGGCGAGAAGACCTTCAAGGTCCCCGCGGGCGAGGCCGCCTACAGGCTCACCACCTCGGTCAAGCGCAGCGTCAAGGTCGCCGCGGCCTCCACCCGCATCGACGCGAGCTGGACGTTCCGCTCCAAGAAGACGTCCGGTGTCGCCAAGCTCCCCGCCTCCACGGCCCGCTTCGGCGCCACCACGGACCTGGGCAGCAGGGTCGAGGCCGGAAAGACGGCCACCGTCCCGGTGACCGTCGAGGGCTCGGCCAAGGGCGGCAACCTCAAGTCCCTGTCGGTGTACGTCTCCTACGACTACGGCCAGACCTGGAAGAAGCTCGACGTCGTCCACGGCAGGATCAAGGTGAAGAACCCGGCCAAGGGCAAGGCCATCTCCTTCCACGCCAAGATCACCGACAAGAAGGGCAACAAGTCGACGATCTCGATCTACAACGCCTACTACGCCAAGTGAGCTGACAGCGAACCGCCCGCCGGAAGCGAAGCGTCCGGCGGGCGGTCCGTGTTTGTGTGAAGGCATGACGACACAGACCGTCGAGTACATCCGCTACCGCATCCCGGAAGACCGCTCGGCGGAGTTCCTCGCCGCCTACACCCGCGCCGCGAGCCGGCTGGCGGCGGCCCCGCAGTGTGTCGACTACGAACTGGCGCGCTGCGAGGAGGACTTCGAGCACTACATCCTGCGCATCACCTGGACCTCCACGAAGGACCACCTCGAGGGCTTCCGCCGCTCCGAGCTGTTCCCCGAGTTCCTCGCCGAGATCCGGCCGTACATCGAGAACATCGACGAGATGCGCCACTACACACCGACGGCCGTGCGCGGCAGGGGATCGTCCGTGCCGACGCTGTACGACTGGGCGGGCGGCGAGGAGGGCTTCTCCCGGCTGACATCCGTCTTCTACGACAAGGTCCTCAAGGACGACCTCCTCGCGCCCCTCTTCGCCGACATGGGCCCCGACCACCCCGCGCACGTCGCGCTCTGGCTCGGCGAGGTCTTCGGCGGCCCGGCCTCCTACTCCCTCACCCAGGGCGGCCACGGGCACATGGTCGCCAAGCACCTCGGGCGGAACATCACCGAGCCGCAGCGGCGCCGCTGGGTCAACCTCATCCAGGACGCGGCCGACGAGGCGGGCCTGCCCACGGACGCGGAGTTCCGCTCGGCGTTCCTGGCCTACATCGAGTGGGGCACCCGCCTCGCCGTGTACTTCTCGGGCCCGGACGCCAAGCCGCCGGCGGAACAGCCGGTGCCGACGTGGGGATGGGGGTCGATGCCGCCGTACCGGGGATGAGGGCCGGTGCCCGCCCCACGGGTCAGGCCGACTGCCCCGCGCGGGTCGCGTCCGCTCCCCAGCTCGCCAGCAGCCTCAGTGCCTCGGCCGACGGGGTGCCCGGCTCCGCGTGGTACGTCGTCAGGGACAGACCGTCGTCGTCCGCCATCCGGAAGGACTCCCAGCTCAGGGTCAGCTCACCCACCAGCGGGTGCCGCAGCCGCTTGACGCCGTAGCTCTTCTCCTTGACGTCGTGCGTGGCCCACAGCCGCCGGAAGTCCTCGCTCTTCACGGAGAGCTCGCCGACCAGGGCGGACAGTCGCCGGTCGTCCGGGTAGCAGCCCGCGTCCATGCGCAGGAAGCTGACGATGTCGTACGCCTTCTGATCCCACTCCACGTAGAGATCGCGGTACTCGGGCTTCAGGAACACCAGCCGTGCCCAGTTGCGCTCCTGCGGCGGCAGCTCCGACCAGTCGCCGAAGACGGCCGCCGCCAGCCTGTTCCAGGCCAGCAGGTCGGAGCGGCGGCCGGTGATGTACGCCGGCACCGAGCCGTCCATCGTGTCGAGCAGCTGCCGCAGCGCGCTGCGTACCTGCTGGGCGCGCGCGGGCGTCCGCTTCTTGTGCTGCTTCGGCTTGGCGAGGTGCATGAGATGGCTGTGCTCGGCGTCGGTGAGCCTGAGCGCGCGGGCGATGGCGTCGAGCACCTCCGCGGACACGTTCCGTCCGTTGCCCTGTTCCAGGCGGGTGTAGTACGCCACCGAGACGCCCGCCAGCTGGGCCAGCTCCTCGCGCCTGAGCCCCGGCACCCGCCGGTGCCGGCCGAAGTCCGGCAGGCCCACGTCCTCCGGCTTCAGCCGGGCACGCCGGGTGCGCAGGAACTCGCTCAGTTCGGCACGCCGGTCCAAGGACCCGGTGGGCTCCTGTGCGGGTTCGGGCTGTTCGTCCATACGTCCAGTATTCACCGTTCGTACGCACACCATCCTGACCCCGTCAGTGGTAGGCACGGCGGACGTACGCAAAGCCGTGGCCTGGGTGAACCCCGTCCGCTCCGGCAGTGTCGAGGCATGACCACCACAGTTGCTGCGTATGCCGCACCCGCCGCGAAGGCTCCCCTGGAGCGCACCACCATCGAGCGCCGGGCCGTCGGTGAGTCCGACGTCCTGATCGACATCAAGTTCGCCGGCATCTGCCACTCGGACATCCACCAGGCCCGCGAGGGCTGGGGCGAGGCGATCTTCCCGATGGTCCCGGGCCACGAGATCGCGGGCGTCGTCTCCGAGGTGGGTCCCGGCGTCACCAAGTTCGCCGTCGGCGACCGCGTGGGCGTCGGCTGCATGGTCGACTCCTGCCGCGAGTGCGAGAACTGCCTGGCCGGCCTGGAGCAGTACTGCCTCAAGGGCAATGTCGGCACGTACAACGCCCTCGACAAGAACGGCGAGCCCACCTACGGCGGCTACTCGGAGAAGATCGTCGTCGACGAGGCCTTCGTCGTCCGTATCCCCGACGGCCTCTCCCTCGATGTCGCCGCGCCCCTGCTGTGCGCCGGCATCACCACCTACTCCCCGCTGAACCACTGGAACGCCGGTCCCGGCAAGAAGGTCGCGATCGTCGGCTTCGGCGGCCTCGGCCACATGGGCGTCAAGATCGCGCACGCGCTGGGCGCCGAGGTCACGGTGCTCTCGCAGTCCCTGCGCAAGAAGGAGGACGGCCTCCGGCTGGGCGCCGACCACTACTACGCGACCAGCGACGAGCAGACCTTCAAGGACCTGCGCGGCACCTTCGACCTGATCCTCTCCACGGTCTCGGCCCCGCTGGACCTGGACGCGTTCCTGTCCCTGCTCAAGACGGACGGCGCCTTCGTGAACGTCGGCGCCCCCGAGGAGCCCGTCAGGCTCAACCTGTTCTCGGTGATCGGCGGCCGCAAGACCCTGGCCGGCTCCGGTATCGGCGGCATCCGCGAGACCCAGGAGATGCTGGACTTCTGCGCCGAGCACGGCTTCGGCGCCGAGATCGAGCTGATCCGCGCGGACCAGATCAACGAGGCGTACGAGCGGGTGCTCTCCAGCGACGTCCGCTACCGGTTCGTGATCGACACCGCGACGATCTGACCGACGCAGGTGATGACGACCTGACCGTCACAGCTGATCGAGGGCCCCGGCACCGACCGCCGGGGCCCTCTTCGTGCCGCAGTATCTTGGGCTGGAGGAGGCTTACACGATGACCGTGCAGCTGAACCACACCATCGTCGCCGCGCACGACAAGCAGACGTCGGCCGCGTTCCTCGCCGACATCCTCGGACTGGAGGTCAGCCCGCAGTACGGGCCCTTCGTCCCCGTCCAGATCCCGAACGGTGTGACCCTCGACTACATGGACGCCTCGGGCGGGATAACACCGCAGCACTACGCGTTCCTGGTGTCCGAGGACGAGTTCGACACGATCTTCGCCCGGATCCAGGACGCCGGCCTGACCTACTGGGCGGACCCCTTCCACCACCGCCCCGGTGAGATCAACCGCAACGACGGCGGCCGGGGCGCCTACTTCGAGGACCCGAGCGGCCACAACCTGGAGATCATCACCAGGCCGTACGGCAGCGGCGGCTGACGCGCTCGCACGGCCGCCCCGTCACCGCTCCGGAAGAAGTTTCCGCCGTCCGGTCACACTGCCGTCCCGCCAGGGGTCATAGCAGTGAAGGCACAAGACGGCGAAAGACTTTTGGAGCTGTGCATCATGACGTCATCCATCCTGGTCACCGGCGGTACGGGCACCCTCGGCCGCCATGTGGTCCCCCTTCTGCAGGCGGCCGGCCGCGAGGTGCGCGTACTGACCCGGCACGGCCGCGAGCCGGCGGACGGCATCGAGTACGTCACCGGCGACCTGCTGAAGGACGAGGGCACCGAGGCCGCCGTGTCCGGCACGGACACCGTCCTGCATCTCGCCGGCGGCCAGAAGGGCGACGACGAGGCGACCCGCCATCTGGTGCGGGCGGCCCGCGCGGCCGGCGTGCGGCACCTGGTCTACATCTCGGTCATCGGCGCGGACCGCGTCCCGCTGACCTGGGTGCGCACCAAGCTGGACGCGGAGCGGGCGATCGCCGAGTCGGGCATCCCGTGGACGACCCTGCGCGCCGCCCAGTTCCACGACCTCACGCTGACGATGGTGCAGAAGGTGGCCGCCCTCCCCGTCCTGCTGTCCCCGGGCGGCCTGCGACTGCAGCCGGTCGAGGCGCGCGAAGTCGCCGCCCGTCTGGTCGAGTTGACCCTCGGTGAGCCGGCCGGCCGGGTCCCCGACATGGCGGGCCCGAAGCTCTACGACCTTCCCGGCCTGGTCCGCCCCTACCTGGAACTCCGCGGCAGGCGCCCGCGCCCGAAGCTGCCGGTCCGGCTGCCCGGCAAGGCGGGGCGGGCCTATCGGGCGGGGGACAACCTCACGCTGGAGGGCGCGGAGGTCGGCAAGCGGACGTGGGAGGAGTTCCTGGCGGAGCGCCTGGGCTGACGGCCGCGTCGGCTCCCGGTCCCCCTCCCGGTCCCGCGCCCTCAGGCCCGCAGGCCGAGGAGACCGTCGTAGGCGGACATGACCAGCTCCAACCCCCGTTGGCCGGCGGCCGGTTCGCGCATCTGGTTGGTCACGTACGCCACCACCGCCCGGGCCTCCGGCTCGATCATCACCAGCGAGCCGCCCCAGCCGCCCCACCCGTACGTGGTGCCGAACAGGCCGTAGCCGAGGCCGTAGCGCGCCGGCATGCCCAGGACCCGGTCGTCGCCGCTGAACTGCTCCTGCCAGGCGCGCTCGCACCCCGCCGGGGAGAGCAGCCGCGTACCGCGCACCGTCCCTGAGCACGCCATCGCCGACTGCACGAGGGCGACCGACCGGGCGTTGCCGAAGCCGCTCGCCGCGGGGATCTGCGCGCGCCGCCAGGCCACGCTGTTGCCGTCGCGGACGCGGATCGCGGTCCCGGTGCCGGCCTCACCGTCCGCGGCGGCCGAACCCGCCGTGTACTCCTCGTCCAGGCCGGGCGGCGGAACGGTGAGCGCCACCCGCCGGTCGTGCTCGGCGGCCAGACCGATGTGGAAGTCCGCGCCCAGCGGCCCGGCCACCTCGTCGGCGAAGAACGCGCCCACGCTGCGGCCGGTGATCCGCCGCACCACCTCGCCCACCAGGAACCCCTGGGTGAGCGAGTGGTATCCGGCCGCGCTGCCCGGCTCCCACCGCGGAGCCTGCGCGGCCAGCCGCGCCGTCGCGGCCTCCCAGCCGTAGAGCTCCTCGACCGGCCCCTCCCAGTCGGGCAGCCCGGCGGTGTGCGACAGCAGGTGCCGCACCAGCACGCCGTCCTTGCCCGCCGCGGCGAACTCCGGCCAGTACCGGGCCACCGGCGCGTCCGGGTCGAGCGCGCCGCGGTCGGCGAGGACGAGCGCGCACAGGGCCGTCATGGTCTTGGTGACGGAGTAGACGTTGACGAGCGTGTCCCGCTCCCACGGCACCGTGCGCCCGGCGTCGGCGAAGCCGCCCCACACGTCCACGACGGGTTCCCCGTCCACGAACACCGCCACCGAGCCGCCCACGTCCCCGCCGTCCAGCAACTCCGCCAGCGCGCGGGGCACCGCGACGAACAAATCGTCGTACGAGCCCTGAATGTCTGCCATGCGTGGCATTAGCGCGCATCGGCCCGTGCGGAGCAACCGAATTCCGGCTGCGCGCGTGGGCCGACGATCGTCCGCAGCATGGTCGCGCCCGCGGCGACGGCGGCGAGATACAGCACCGCGGCCACGGCGGGGTTCTCCGGCGGCCCGTCGGCCGAGTGCGCCACCGCCACCGCCAGCGTCAACGGCAGCTTCCAGCCGCACCACGCGAACAGCGAGCCCGAGCCGAGCCAGGCCGTCGCGAGCAGCAGCGGCCGGGGCAGGGACAGGGCGGCCGGGTGCGGCCGGGTCAGCAGCCGTACGGCCGCGGCCCCGGCGAGCGCCCAGAACGCGCCGACGCCGCACAGCAGACGCCCGTCGGTGTCCTGCGAGGCCGGGTGCGAGATCCCGAGGGTTCCGCCGGCGGCCCAGTACAGCCAGACCAGACCGACGACGGCCGACACGGCAACTGCC
This sequence comes from Streptomyces spinosisporus, assembly GCF_022698145.1. Lineage (GTDB taxonomy): Bacteria > Actinomycetota > Actinomycetes > Streptomycetales > Streptomycetaceae > Streptomyces > Streptomyces spinosisporus. The sequence continues at coordinate 426,217 of NZ_JALDAX010000002.1, read as the reverse complement.
GCTCCGGTGGCCCGGGTTGCGCCGGTGCGGGCCCCCGTGCCGTGCCCGGCGAACGCCTGCGGCCAGCGGCGCCGCAGATACGCGGGCAGCGCGACGGCCAGACCCAGGCCCATCCCCACAAAGCTGAACTGCACCAGCGCCGCCTCCCAGCCGGGCATCGCGGGATCACCGCTCGTGCCGCTCCCGCCGCCCCCACCGCTCCCTCCGCTCCCGGAGTGGTGCGCGGCGTCGAGCACCGTACTGAGCACGGCGTACGGCAGGATCGAGACCAGGAAGCCCGAGCCGGTCCACGCGCAGAACGCCACCACCCGCCCCGGTATCCGCATGCCCCAGGGCCGGACGAGCGCCAGGGCCAGGGCGATGCCGATCGCCGCCATGCCGACGGTCACCGTGTTCAGCAGCACCCACCCGGCCGTGCTGAAGCCCTTGCCGACCGGCAGCACGCCGAGCAGGGCGCCGATCACCCAGGAGACCTTGATCAGCAAGTACGGCGTCAGGGCCAGCGCGGCGCCGTAGGCCGCGCACCGCCCGATCCGATCCCAGCGTTCCACCCGGACTGCCCTCCTCTGAACGGGAGTTCAAGGCTCAAGCACGCCCTCATGCCCGCGCATCCACCGCGGGAGCCGTTCGCTCCCGGTCGCTTCCGCCGTGCGGCGGAGGCCCCTCTCGTCCTGCGGGACGCCCGTTGTTCCCCGCCGCCTTCCCGGGGCTTCATGTGCCGGAGCGCCGGGAGTCGGGACGGCCGTTTGAGATGGTGGGCGCACAGGGCCACCGCACCTTGTCCCACCGGCCATCGCCGCGAGCCGTGAGGAAGCCATGCATCAGCGTGCTGTCACCAGACCCGCCCGAGGCACCGCCCGTACCAGCGCAACCGCCCGTCCCCGAGCAACCGCCCGCATCAGCGCAACCGCCCGAATCCGCGCGGCCGTCGGTGCCGCAGCCGTACTCGCGGCCGTCGTTCCCTGTCTCGCCCCGACCGCGGCGCAGGCCGCCCCCGCGCACTTCGCGACCGACGTGCAGTGGTCGACCGAGACGCTCGCCCCCGGCGTACAGGTGCGCACCGGCACCGTCCGCCACCCCGGCGTCCGGCACACCTGGACGGTCACCGTCCAGGCCCCGGCCACCAGCCGGCTGACCGGCGCGAGGACCTGGGCCGAGGTCTCCACACGGAGCTGGGCCGGCACGACGGCGCAGCAGCTGCGCGACGCGGGCTTCGAGCCGCGCGTGGAGAGCGTCCGCTGGCCCGGCTACTCCGACACCCCGCACGGCGTGATGGGCTACCGGGTCCGGGTCGGCTCGTATGCCGCCCAGTCCGACGCCCAGCCCACGGCGACGGCGATCACCTCGGCCGGCTTCCACACCGCCGTCGCCTGGACCGGCTACGACGTCCAGCAGCCCGCCGACCGCGAGAACATCCATGTCGCGGTGATCGACCCGCGCCGGTTCCAGGGCACCGTCGAGGGCACCCACGACGGCGACGTCGCCCAGCGCGAGACCACGTCCTCGGTCGCCGCAAAGCTGCACTCGCTGGTCGCTGTCAACGGCGGCTTCTTCGTGACCTCGGACGCCGACGGCGTCCAGGGCACCATGTCCGCGCTCGGCGCCTACGACGGCCGGCTGGGCTCCATGGCGGTCGGCTCACGGGCCGCGCTCGTCCTCGGCGACGGCGGCCGGCACGTCCGCGTGGCCGACCTGACCACCACCGTCACCGCCCGCGCGGGCCGTTCCTCGTACGCGATCCAGGGCATCAACCGCGTCCCCTCGCTCGTCCGCGACTGCGGCCGTCCCGGCGCCACGCCCAGCGAGCTGCCCTGGCAGGACGTCACCTGCCGGCTCACCGACGACCTGGTGCAGTTCACGCCCCTGTTCGGCGCCGCCCTGCCCACCGGAGCCGGTGTCCAGGCCGTACTGGACCGGTCCGGCCGGGTCGTCTCGGTCGGTGCGCGCGGCGGACGGGTGCCCGCTGGCGGGCGCGTCCTGCAGGGCATCGGCACCGCCGCCGACTGGCTGACCGCCAACGCCCGCGTCGGCAGGCGCGTCACCGTCGACGAGACCGTCCGCGACAGTGCCGGCCGCCGTGTCGCGCTCGACCGCGACGACTCCGTCGTGAGCGCCGCCCCCACCCTGGTGAAGGACGGCCGTATCGACATCGACGCGGCCGCCGAGGGCGTGGTCGACCCCCAGGACCTCTCCTTCGGCTACGCCTGGGCCAACTCCCGCCAGCCGCGCACCATGGCGGGCATCGACCGGCGGGGCCGGCTGATCCTGGCCACCGTCGACGGCCGCCGCACCGGGGGCAGCGAGGGCTTCACCCTGTACGAGGCCGCCGACTTCATGCGCTCCCTCGGGGCCGTACAGGCCCTGAACCTGGACGGCGGCGGCTCCACCACGATGGCCCTGCGCGGAGCCCTCGCCAACAACCCCTCGGACGCGGCGGGCGAGCGCCCGGTCGGCGACACCGTCCAGGTGATCCCGGCCCGCACCGACTGAACGGGCCGCCCCACGGGCTCCGGCGCACTCGCCGCATCCGGGTCTGTCCCCCGTGCGAGCTACGCGCAGGTGTCCACCGAGCGGTGACGATCTCCGGGCGCCGGATCCCTAGCGTTCTGGTCAGCCGCGGCGCTCCGGTCCGCGGATCTGACGGAGGGGATTTCCATGAGGCTGGTCTGGCAACTCGTAGCCGTCGCGGCGGTCGCGTTCATCGGCGGTCAGGGTGCCGCAGCGGTCGAGGACAACGCGGCGCTCTCGCTGATCGTGGGCGCGCTGACCGCGGTGCTCTCGGTGCTCGTCTACCGGTGGGTGGTACGGCGCACCGAGCACCGCCCGGTCACCGAGCTGGCCCGGGACGGCGCCGGTTCCGCGACCGGCCGGGGCGCGCTGCTCGGTGCGGCACTGTTCGGGGCGATCATCGTGAACCTCGCCCTGCTGGGGGACTACGACGTCCACGGCGTGGGCTCGGTCGGCGGCGCGGTGGGGCTGATCGGCTTCATGGCCGCCGCGGCGGCGACGGAGGAACTCCTGTTCCGCGGCGTCCTGTTGAGGCTCGTGGAAGAACGCTTCGGCACCTGGATCGCGCTGACGTCGACCGGCCTGCTCTTCGGCCTGATGCACCTGTTCAACCCGGACGCCACCGTGTGGGGCGCCCTCGCCATCGCGATCGAGGCCGGCGGCATGCTGGGCGCCGCGTACGTCGCCACCCGCAGTCTGTGGCTGCCGATCGGCCTGCACTTCGGCTGGAACTTCGCCGAGTCGGGTCTCTTCAGCACCGAGGTCTCCGGCAACGACACCAGGCAGGGACTGCTGGACGCCACCATGTCGGGCTCCAAGCTGCTCACCGGAGGCGAGTTCGGCCCGGAGGCCGGCCTGTACGCGGTCGTGTTCGGGCTGCTGACGACGATCGTGTTCCTGCGGCTGGCCCGGCGGCGCGGCCACCTGGTGCCAAGTCGGCGCAAGGCCGGGCGGGTTGACGCGACCGCTACCCTTTCCCGGTGATCGCTCTTCGGAGGTTCCCGGACCTGTGGCGTCGGCTGGACGTCACGGTCCGGGACCTCCCGCTCGGGGCGCTGCTCTTCGCCGTGTCGTTCCTGCCGGCACTCCAGCGGCACGGCACCCAGCTCGGCGGGGTGCCGGACCGCCCGTTCGACGCGGGCGCGGCCGTGGCCGCCGCCCTCGAATGCCTTCCGCTCGCCCTGCGCCGGCGGTGGCCGTTCCTCTGCCTCGCCCTGGTGTCGATCGGCTTCGCCGCCGACCAGCTGCGCGGCTACCACCTGGTCGAGGGCACCTCACTGCTGTTCGCGCTGGTGAGCACCGGCCTGCATCTCCAACTGCGCCGCCGCGCCGCCGCGTTGCTGTTCACGGCGGCGTACGTGGCGCTCGCCGTCGCGCTCTACCGGACCGGCACCGACGAACCGGTCAGCGAGTTCGTGACGTTCTACCTGCTGCTGGCCTTCGGCTGGGGCATGGGGGCGTGGCTGCGGGCCGGGCGGCTGGCGGAGGAGGAGCGCCGACGCCGCCTCGCCGAGGACACCCGGGCCGCCGAACGCACCCGTATCGCCCGGGAGTTGCACGACGTCGTGACCCACCATGTGACGGCGATGGTCGTGCAGGCCGAGGCGGCGCGCTATCTGACCGCCGCGCCCGACCGCCTCGACCAGGCCCTGACCGCGGTCACGGACACCGGCCGCCGCGCCATCACCGACCTGCGGCACCTGCTCGACCTGCTCAACCCCGACCACGGCACCGGGTCCGACCACGGCGCCGTATCCGACCACGAGGCCAGGACCCCGGCCGTCGGCCGCCTCCTCACACTCGTCGAGCAGACGCGCCGGGCCGGACAGCCCGTGGAGTTCGCCGAGGAGGGCACCCCGGCCGCGTCCACCGGAAGCGCCGACCTCGTGGCGTACAGGGTGGTGCAGGAGGCGCTGACCAACGCCCTCAAGTACGCCCACGGCAGCCGCACTTCCGTCCAGGTGCAGCACGGCACGAAGGAGATCACCGTGGAGGTCAGCACGGACGGCTCCGGTTCGCCGACCGGTTCCCCGGGCGGCAGCGGACGGGGACTCGCGGGCCTGCGCGAACGGGTCGACGTCCTGGGCGGCGACTTCACCGCCCACCCGCGCACGGGCGGAGGGTTCGTCGTACGGGCGCGGATACCTGCGGGGAGCGGGCTGTGACGACGGCGGGGGAGCAGGTCGGGGCCGCGCCCATCCGGGTTCTGGTCTGCGACGACCAGATACTGGTCCGCACCGGGCTGGTGACGATCATCGACGCCCAGCCCGACCTCGAGGTGGCGGGCGAGTGCGGGGACGGGCAGAGCGCCGTCGACCTCGCCCGCCGGCTCCGAGCGGACGTCGTGGTGATGGACGTACGCATGCCCGTGCTCGACGGCATCGAGGCCACCCGCCTGCTGGCGGGCGCCGGTGTGGACGACCCCGTCAAGGTCCTCGTCGTGACGACGTTCAACCTGGACGAGTACGTCTACGAGGCGCTGCGCGCGGGCGCCAGCGGTTTCCTCCTCAAGGACGCACCCCCGGCCCAACTCCTGCACGGCATCCGCACCGTGGCGACGGGCGCGGCCCTGCTGGCCCCCGAGGTGACGCGCCGGCTGGTCGGCAGGTACGCCGCCCGGATCCGCCCCACCGGGGGCACCCCGCACGACATCCCGCTGACCCCCCGCGAGCTGGAGGTCCTGCGTCTCATCGCCGACGGCCTCTCCAACAGCGAGATCGCGGGGGCGCTCGTGATCAGCCAGGAGACGGTCAAGACGTTCGTCTCCCGCATCCTCACCAAACTGAGCCTGCGCGACCGGGTCCAGGCCGTCGTGTACGCGTACCGCAACGGCCTGGTCACCTGACACCGGTTCCGGACTGGTGGTGAACTGACCCTGGCGGGTGCTCAGTTGTGTGCTCCGTCGGCCAGGAAGGCGGTCAGGCTGTCGAGGAGCATGGTGCTGCCCTGCTCGGACATGTCGCGCTCCTCGGCGGTGTCGCAGGTCTGGTGGACCACGATCCGCGTGTGCTGCTTGTCGTCCTCGTCCAGCTCGACGGTCATGGCCGCGGGCTCGGCCTTGCCGGGTACGTCCATGCCGACCACCAGCAGACGGGGCTCGGCGACCTGGAGGTAGGAGCCCGTCAGCGGGAACTGGCCGCCGTCGGGCGTGACCATGGTGGCCTTCCACGCCCCGCCGGGCCGTACGTCCATCTCGACGGAGCCTTCGGCGGCGTAGGCCCACTGGGCGTACTGCTCGGGGGTGGTCCATGCCTGCCACACCTTCGCGGCGGGGGCGTCGAGCGTGCGGGTCAGCTCGTAGGAGAAGCCGTCGGCCGGGGTGGTCTGTTCGTTGCTCATGATGCGTCTCCTCGTTCTCGTGTCCGAGTTCTCGTGTCCGATCGGAACTGTCGAACGGGTAGACGCCGGCGGGCGCGAAGACTCATCGGTCCACCGCGTCGCGGCACGCAACTGTTCGGGACCGGCAGGAGTCTAGGGAGCGCAGAGCCGTACTCCTGGTTGACATCCCGTGAACACCGTCCGTCCGCCCGCGTCCCGACAGAGGTCCCCCCATGCCGATACCCCCGCACCACCGTCGCGCCTCTCGTGCCGCTGTTGCCGCCCTCGGCGCCGCCGGTCTGATCGCGCTGGCCGCGGCCCCCGCCGCCGTCGCCGACGAGCCCGCACCCGACCTGGTCGTGGGAGGCGCCGAGGCGATCGACGGGCTGAAGCCGGGGAGCGGCTTCGATGTGTCGGCCACCGTGGCGAACAGGAGCACCGTGACCGCCGAGAAGGTGTGGGTCTCCTACTCCGTCACCCGGGGGCTCGACTTCGCGGAGGTCCCCTCCAACTGCCTGGTGCAGAACGTCCGGCCCTACGACGAGATGCCGGAGCGGTGGACGGCGGTGTGCGCCTTCGACCAGGCGGTGGAGAAGGGCGTCGTCTACACGACCGACAGACCCCTGCACGTCACGGCTCGGGACCGCGCGCTCAACGAACAGCTGCGCCTGCGGGTCAATTTCGGCGATCCCGGGGCCGACGAGAACGGCACCGTACCGGTGGCGGGAACCGCCCCGGCGGTCAGGCTGGTCGAGGGGCAGGCCGGGAGCGAGGGGTCCAGAGAGGTCGTCGACGTGCCCGTCACCGCCGTCAACACGGCCGACTACCAGGTGACCGGCGACGCCCTGCAGGGGCGCGTCGGTGACACGGTGACGATGAGGGCGACCTTCACCAACGCCGGGCCCGCCTGGGTCATGCCCAGGGAAGGAGACCGCGCCGTCAGCGTGAAGATCCGGCTTCCCGCCGGTACGTCGGTCATCAAGCGCGGCAACTTCTGCAGGCTCGTCAGTGGCACGAACTACAGCTGCGGCATGCGATCGCTCTACGAGGGCGCCCACGAGACGTACACCTTCCAGCTGAAGATCGACAAGCGGGTGGCGCACGCCAAGGGCTCCGTGTCGCTGAGCACCGAGCCGCGGCCGTTCGACCCCGACAAGGCCAACGACAAGGCCGTGATCTCCCTGGACGTCACGGGCGGGGAGCCGGGCGGTTCGACGGGCGGGTCGAGCGGCGGCTCGGGCGACTCGGGCGGTGCAGCCGGCGGCTCGGGGGGTTCCGCCGGTGGGTCGGGCGGCACGGGTGGCTCGGCCGGTGGCTCGGGCAGCGCGGGCGGTGGATCGGCCGGTTCGACCGGTGGCGCGTCGTCGACGGGCGGGGAGGGGACCACGACGGACGGCGGCGGCCTGGCGGCGACCGGCTCCTCCGCGCTGCCGGTCACGGGCGCGGCCGCCGCGGCGGTGGTCACCGGCGCGGGCCTGTTCGCCGTCGCGCGCCGCCGCAGCCGTACGGAATCGCCCGGACCCCTCGTGCGTTGAGCCTGGTGGGCATCGGATGCCGGTGGTGTGCGACCCGAACAGTCCGAGTGACCAGGCCGACAAGAATGGAGGGGCCGCAATGGCTGCGCAGACACAGAGGGCCGTGCTGGCGGGCGGGTGTTTCTGGGGGATGCAGGATCTGATCCGCCGGCTCCCGGGCGTGACGGCGACCCGGGTGGGATACACCGGCGGTGACGTGCCGAAAGCGACGTACCGCAACCACGGCACGCACGCGGAGGCCATCGAGATCCTCTACGACCCCGAGAAGACCGACTACCGCACGCTCCTGGAGTTCTTCTTCCAGATCCACGACCCGAGCACGAAGAACCGCCAGGGCAACGACATCGGCCTCAGCTACCGCTCGGCGATCTACTACGTGGACGACGAGCAGAAGCGGATCGCCGAGGACACGATCGCGGACGTGGACGCCTCCGGCCTGTGGCCGGGCAAGGTCGTCACCGAGGTGGAGCCGGTCGGCCCCTTCTGGGAGGCCGAGCCCGAGCACCAGGACTACCTGGAGCGCTACCCGGACGGCTACACCTGCCACTTCCCGCGCCCGGGATGGCGGCTGCCCGCCCGCGCCGAGAGCTGACGGACGGCCGGGACGGCCCGGCGGACGGCCGGCGGACGGTGGCTGCGCGTCAGTGCGGGAGCGTGGCCGGGCTGCCGCCGTTCGCCTCGTAGCCCGCCACCGCCAGCGCGCGGTACACCGCGAACTCCGCCGCCGGGTCCGGGGACAGCGTCCAGGGCAGGGCGCCGACATGACCGTCGATGTGTATCAGCTGGTTCATGGCCTCGGACCAGCGCTCGGCCCGGACCAGGAAGAAGACCAGCAGATGGCGCACGTGCGCCAGCATCGGGTCGTCCGGCCGGGCCTGGTGCACCGCGTGCAGCGCCCCGTGGATCGCCTTCGTCACGACCTCGCTCTGGTAGAACCCGCTGACCAGGTTCACCTCGGGAAGGTGCTCGAAGACACCGAACAGGGGCATGGCCGCGAGCAGCGAGCCCTGGGGGGCCCGCGCGGCCGCCGACTCCGTGAACGACGTCGCCAGCTCCCGGGAGCCGTGCCACTTCTCGCACCAGTAGTGCAGGGCGGCCAGGTGCGCGCCCATGTGCGTCGGGGCGCGGTCCAGGATCTTCAGCCACAGCTGCTCGAACTCGGCCCGGGGGTACGCCAGACCGCGGGCCACCGACAGCTCGACGATGTACGGGACCGGGTCACCGGGGGCGAGAAGGGCCGCGTCGCCGCATGCCGACCTCGCCTCCTCCATGATGATCCGGAACTCGTCCGTGCCCGGCGTCGACGTCCGCCACGCCTGCTGCACCAGGAACTCGGCGTGCACCGCCGCGCCGCCCGCGTCCTTGGGCTGCTCGGCGCGCCACACCCGCAGCCACTGCCCGCCCGGCGTCTCGCTGACCCCGCCGGGCCGCTGCTGCAGCTCCAGCGAGGCGGCGCCGGCGAAGGCCTGCACGCGCTGCCAGCGCAGCTCGCCCTCGGCCTCCGTGCCCGCCAGCAGCTGCGCGGCCGCGCGATAGTCCTGCGTGCGCTGCACCAGGTCCAGGACGTCCAGCAGGTCCTGGTCGGGGCCGGGCATGCGGACGTCCAGCTCCTCCTCGCGCACGAATCCGTAGTTCGCGGGGTCGGCGGCGTCCGGGTGGCCGGCCGGGACCTGCTCGATCATGCCCCGGCGGCGGCGCAGGAACGGGAGCAGCACGAAGCCGAGCATGACCGCCGCGATCAGGACCCAGAGAAATTCCATGACACAAGCGTTCCAGACGCCACCGACAATTGGCCAACCCGGTTCGCGACCTGTGGACAACTCGGCCGGCCGACCGTGGACAACTCGGCCGGCCGACCGTGGACGACCGGGCCGGTGACCTGTGGACGAAGGCCGGCGACCGTGCCGTCCGACACCCGCCGCCCGGGCGCACTACCCTCGGTGCCCATGAGCGACAGGCACATCAGTCAGCACTTCGAGACCCTCGCGATCCACGCGGGCAACACCGCCGATCCCCTGACCGGCGCGGTCGTCCCGCCGATCTACCAGGTCTCGACCTACAAGCAGGACGGCGTCGGCGGCCTGCGCGGGGGCTACGAGTACAGCCGTAGCGCCAACCCGACCAGGACCGCCCTGGAGGAGAATCTCGCAGCCCTCGAAGGCGGTCGCCGCGGACTCGCGTTCGCGTCCGGACTGGCGGCCGAGGACTGCCTGTTGCGTACGCTGCTCAGCCCCGGCGACCACGTGGTCATCCCGAACGACGCGTACGGCGGCACGTTCCGCCTGTTCGCGAAGGTCGTCGCCCGGTGGGGGGTGGAGTGGTCGGTCGCCGACACCAGCGATCCCTCCGCCGTACGGGCCGCCCTCACCCCGAAGACCAAGGCCGTGTGGGTGGAGACCCCCTCCAACCCGCTGCTCGGCATCACCGACATCGCGGCGGTCGCCCAGGTCGCCCGGGACGCGGGCGCCCGGCTCGTCGTCGACAACACCTTCGCCACGCCGTACCTGCAGCAGCCGCTGTCGCTCGGCGCGGACGTCGTCGTGCACTCGCTGACCAAGTACATGGGCGGCCACTCCGACGTCGTCGGCGGTGCGCTGGTCGTCGCCGACGAGGCGCTCGGCGAGGAGCTGGCGTTCCACCAGAACGCGATGGGCGCGGTCGCCGGCCCCTTCGACTCGTGGCTGGTGCTGCGCGGCACGAAGACCCTGTCGGTGCGCATGGACCGGCACAGCGAGAACGCCACCAGGGTCGCCGACATGCTCACCCGGCACGCGCGCGTGACGAGCGTGCTGTACCCGGGCCTGCCCGAGCACCCCGGTCACGAGGTCGCCGCCAAGCAGATGCGGGCCTTCGGCGGCATGGTGTCGTTCCGGGTCGAGGGCGGTGAGGAGGCGGCCGTCGAGGTCTGCAACCGCGCCAAGGTGTTCACCCTCGGCGAGTCCCTGGGCGGCGTCGAGTCCCTGATCGAGCACCCGGGACGCATGACGCACGCGTCCGCGGCCGGCTCGGCCCTGGAGGTACCCGCCGATCTTGTACGGCTCTCCGTGGGCATCGAGAACGTCGACGACCTCCTTCAGGACCTGCAGCAGGCGCTCGGCTAGCCGGGCACCGCGCTCACCAGCCCGTGTACGGGGGAGTCGTCTGCGAGGGCGGCTCCACCCACGGGCGGGCCGTCATGGCCCAGACGAAGAACGCCACGCACGCGGCGCACAGCACCAGCCACATCAGCCGGCGGGTGAGCGTCCTGCGGCGCAGCCTGCGGGCCCCGCGGCGCAGCACGTCCCCGTACAGCTCCGGCGGCACCTGCGGCGGCACCCGCTCCATGATCCGCCGCGCGGCGGCCTCGCGTTCGGCCCGGTTCATGCCCGCCTCCCCGTCCGCGCCCGCCTCATGACGGCGCCACCTTCGGCTTCGCGACCGCCGCTGCGGGGCCGCGCGGCGGATGCAGCAGTGTGGTCGTGGCCCGGTCGCAGATCGCCCGGACGCGTTCGGCGGGCAGCCCGAGCAGCGCGGCCGTCTGCTCCTCGGCGACCCCCTCGTAGAGCCTGAGGACGAGGATCAGGCGCTCCTGGGGCGCGAGCCGGGCCAGCGGGCTGTCGGGGTGCGCACGGGAGCGGCCGAAGCCGCCGTACTGATGCCATGCCGCGCGCGCGAAGCGGTTGGCCAGGTACTGGCGGGTGCGGTCGTACGGGTCCTCGCCGCGCAGCCGGTCCCAGCAGGCGTACGTGTGCGTGAGGGCGAGCGTCAGCAGACGCCGCGCGCGCGGGTTGTGATCCGGTGCCTCCGCGGTGAGCAGCGTGGCGGCATGCAGCAGCCGCCCTGCCGCGCCCGCGACGAACGCCTCGAACTCCCGGGCCCGACGGGCGGCTTGGGACTCCTGCCGTTGTCGCACCGCGCCTCCCGCCCTGCCGGCGACCCAGCCGAAACGGGCACCCGGCCGTGAACGGGATGACGAACCGTGTACGGCAGGGACCCGATCTCATATGAGGCCAGGCGCACCCCGTCGGTCAAGAGCCGGGCGGCACGCGCGCGTACAAGTCGGCGAGGTACGTGCGCGGACGGCTGCCTACGAGGCGTCCGGCTCGTCCGTGACGGGCACGCCCTGCGCCGACATCCGGGAGGAGAGCGCGACATTGAAGCGCGTCAGGAGCGTGCAGAAGGCCTCACGCTCCTCCGGCTCCCAGTCCTGCGTCAGCTCGGCCATGAGGCGGCGCCTGGACGAGCGCACCTCCTCCAGCCGGGCGAGCCCGCGCGGGGACAGCTGAAGGACCACCGCGCGTCCGTCCTCGGGGTGCGAGGTGCGCTTGACGAGACCGGTGTCGACGAGCGGCGCCACCTGTCGGGTGACCGTGGAGGAGTCGATGCCCATGCTCGCCGCGAGGGCCTTCACGCCCATCGGGCCCTCTTTGTCGAGGCGGTTGAGCAGCAGGTATGCGGCGCGGTCCATGGAGTTGCGCACCTGCCCGACCCCTCCGAGCCGGGTCTGTTCGGCACGGCGGGCGAAGACCGCCACCTCGTGCTGCAGCGTGTCGAGAAGACCGGTGTCACCGACGGTCGTCATGTCCATCGACATTTCAGGTGTTGTGGGCATGGCCGGAGGCTCACTTCATGAAGGGGCTGCTGGAATGGGGGACAGAGTACGCGGCCGGGGGGCGGGCCGTACCGGCGCTGCGCAAACCAGTCTCGGAGGTTGGTCACAGTGCCCCCGTGCGGCTGTGAACTGCGATGCTTGAGTCATGAGCTACAGCACGGCTGACTCCTTGCGGCCCGTGACCCTCGACGACGTACGGGGCGCCCAGAAGATGCTCTCGGGCGTGGCGCGGGTGACCTCGATGGAGGGCAGCAGGCATCTGTCCCGGCTGGTGGGCGCGCCGGTGCACTTCAAGTGCGAGAACCTGCAGCGGACGGGGTCGTTCAAGCTGCGCGGCGCCTATGTGCGGATCGCCGGGCTGCTGCCCGAGGAGCGGGCCGCCGGGGTCGTGGCGGCGAGCGCCGGCAACCACGCGCAGGGGGTCGCCCTCGCGTCCTCGCTGCTCGGCGTGCGGTCGACGGTGTTCATGCCGATGGGCGCACCGCTGCCGAAGATCAGCGCCACGCGCGAGTACGGCGCCGACGTGCGCCTGCACGGACAGGTGGTCGACGAGACGCTGGCGGCGGCCCAGGAGTACGCGGCCGAGACCGGCGCGGTGTTCATCCACCCCTTCGACCATCCCGACGTCATCGCGGGCCAGGGCACGGTCGGGCTGGAGATCCTGGAGCAGTGCCCGGAGGTGCGCACGATCGTCGTCGGCGTGGGCGGGGGAGGCCTGGCGGCCGGTATCGCGGTCGCGGTGAAGGCGCTTCGGCCGGACGTGCGGATCGTGGGTGTGCAGGCGGCGGGCTCCGCGGCGTATCCGCCCTCGATCGCGGCCGGGCGCCCGGTGTCCGTGGAGAACCCGGCGACCATGGCGGACGGCATCAAGGTCGGCCGGCCCGGCGACGTGCCGTTCGGCATCATCCGCGACCTGATGGACGAGGTCCGCACGGTCTCCGAGGACGAGCTGTCCGCCGCGCTGCTGCTGTGCCTGGAGCGGGCCAAGCTCGTCGTCGAACCGGCCGGTGCGAGCCCGGTGGCGGCGCTGCAGAGCGAGCCGGGAGCCTTCGAGGGCCCGGTGGTGGCGGTGCTGTCCGGCGGCAACGTCGACCCGTTGCTGATGCAGCGCGTCCTGCGCCACGGCATGGCGGCGCAGGGCCGCTACCTGGCCGTGCGGCTGCGGCTGACGGACCGGCCGGGAGCCCTCGCCACACTTCTCGGGGTGTTGTCAGTGGTGGACGCTAACGTCCTCGATGTGAGTCACGTACGGACCGATCCACGGCTCGGGCTCACGGAGGCAGAGGTCGAGCTGCACCTGGAGACGAAGGGACCGGAGCACTGCGCCGAGGTCGGCCGTGCCCTGCGCGAGGCGGGTCACACGGTCATCGGCTGAGGCGCCGGGCGCCCGGAAGAAGCGGAACGCCCAGCTCAGGGGTTCTTCGTCACTCGACCGAGTAAATCCGTTGTGAGACGCGATACATCGCGTTACGGTGTGTCCCGCGGTCGCCTGTCACGTCATCCGTCAGGCGGAGCGAAACGTACAAATCTAGGCTTTCCGAAGAATCCCCGACGACGTGGAGACTCACATGCCAGGCGCCATCTATGCCGAAGGCCTGGTCAAGACCTTCGGCGACGTAAGGGCTCTGGACGGCGTCGACCTCGATGTCCCCGAGGGCACCGTGCTGGGCCTGCTCGGACCGAACGGCGCGGGCAAGACGACCGCGGTCCGCTGTCTGACCACGCTGCTGCAGCCCGACAGCGGCAAAGCGGTCGTGGCCGGCCTCGACGTTCTCAAGCAGCCCAACGAGGTGCGGCGTTCCATCGGCCTGTCCGGCCAGTTCGCGGCGGTCGACGAATATCTGACCGGCCGCGAGAACCTCCAGATGGTCGGCCAGCTGTATCAGATGAAGGCGAAGGCCGCGAAGGCCAGGGCCGCGGAGCTGCTGGACCAGTTCGACCTCGCGGACGCCGCCGACCGTCCCGCGAAGACCTACTCCGGAGGCATGCGCCGCCGGCTCGACCTGGCGGCCGCCCTGGTCGTCTCGCCGCCCGTGATGTTCATGGACGAGCCGACCACCGGCCTCGACCCGCGCAACCGCCAGCTTTTGTGGGACGTCATCAAGCGGCTCGTCTCCGGCGGTACGACCCTGCTGCTGACCACGCAGTATCTGGAGGAGGCCGACCACCTCGCGCACGACATCGTGGTCGTCGACCACGGCCATGTCATCGCCCGCGGCACCTCCGACGAGCTCAAGGCCCGCACCGGCGGCGAGCGCGTCGAGGTCGTGGTGCACGAGCGCGAGCACATCGCGACCGCCGGCGAGGTCCTGACCGGGTTCGGCAAGGGGGAGCTCACCGTCGAGGAGCACACCCGCAAGCTCACCGTGCCCGTCACCGGCGGCGCCAAGCTGCTGGCCGAGGTCATCCGCGAGCTGGACGTCCGCGGCATCGAGATAGACGACATCGGGCTGCGCCGCCCGACCCTCGACGACGTCTTCCTCTCCCTGACCGGCCATGTGGCCGAGGTCAAGGAAGAGGACAACGGCGCGCCGGAAAAGGCGGCGGCCAAGGACCGCCGGCACAAGAAGGAGGCAGCCAAGTGAGCGCCGTCACGGACGCCGTCCGGGTCGCACCGAGCGGAAACCCCCTCGGTCAGTCCTTCCGCGACTCGATGGTCGTCGCGAAGCGCAATCTGATCCGGATGTCCCGCATCCCGGAGATGATCATCTACGGCCTGATCCAGCCGATCATGTTCGTGGTGCTCTTCACCTACGTCTTCGGCGGTTCCATGCAGATCGGCGGCAGCACCAGCGCCACCGACTACAAGAACTTCCTGATGGCGGGCATCTTCGCGCAGACCGTCACCTTCGCCACCGCGAGCTCGGGGGCCGGTATCGCGGACGACATGCACAAGGGCCTCATCGACCGGTTCCGCTCGCTGCCCATGGCACGCGGTGCGGTGCTCACCGGGCGCACGCTCGCCGACCTGGTGCAGACGGCGCTGACCCTGGTCGTCCTCGCCGTGGTCGCCGTACTGGTCGGCTGGCGCGTCGGATCGAACGGCGACACCAACGCCGCGAAGGTAATAGCCTCGTTCGGCCTGCTGCTCCTGCTCGGCTATGCGTTCACCTGGATCGGTGCCCTCATCGGCATGTCTGTCCGAACCCCCGAGGCGGCCACCTCCAGCGGACTGATCTGGCTCTTCCCGGTGACGTTCATCTCGAACGCGTTCGTGGACACCAGCCATATGACCCCGTGGCTGCGTCACATCGCCGAGTGGAACCCCTTCAGCGCCACCGTGCAGGCCGCCCGGGTGCTCTTCGCCAACCCCGGTCAGTCGCAGTCCGAGGCCTGGCCGATGCAGCATCCGGTGTGGGCCTCGCTGATCTACTCGGCCCTGATCATCGTCGTCTTCAGGACGCTGGCGGTGCGCAAGTACCGCTCGGCGACGGCATGACCCGGTGACGACGACGCCCCCGACGTCATCGGACGCCGGGGGCGGGTCGAGGGCGCGCGGGCCGGGGATCCGGCCGGGCGGCACAGGTCAGCCGTTGTAGGGCTCGGCCTTGAGGATCTTCACGGAGGCCTTCTTGCCGTTCGGCAGCTCGTACTCCGCGTCCTCGCCGACCTTGTGGCCGATCACGCCGGAGCCCAGGGGGGACTGCGGCGAGTAGGTCTCGATGTCGGTGCTCGCGTACTCACGCGAGGCGAGCAGGAAGGTCAGTGTGTCGTCCTCGTCGCCGTCGAAGGCGATCGTGACGACCATGCCGGGCGCCACGGCGCCGTCCGCGGACGCGGGGGCCTCGCCGACCTTCGCGTTCTCCAGAAGCTGGGTCAGCTGGCGCACACGGAGCTCCTGCTTGCCCTGCTCTTCCTTGGCCGCGTGGTACCCGCCGTTCTCGCGCAGGTCCCCCTCCTCGCGCGCGGCGGCGATCTTGGCGGCGATCTCCGTGCGCGCAGGACCAGACAGGTACTCCAGCTCGGCCTTGAGCTGGTTGTACGCCTCCTGGGTCAGCCAGGTGACGTTCTCGCTGGTCTGGGTCACAGGTGCTCCTCGTAGGTACTGGGAATACAAAGCATCGCCCTACCCAGAAGGATGTTCCTTCACGGATGGGCGAAACCACGAGCCTAACAATTGTGCGGCTGAAGGGGGAGGACATAAGCCATCAGAATCACATCGACGCAGGTCAGGCCCTCTGTATTGCGGCTGCGGCCGGTGAGTGTCAGTCGGCGTGGCAGCCGAGCAGCTCCGCCGTGGTGCCCTTGGACGTCGTGCGGAGCGTGACGACCTTGTCGATGCGGGTGGCGTGCGTGTCGAAGTGGAAGTCGGCCCGGCCCACCTCGGAGCCGTTCTCCGCCTGGGAGCGGACGGTGCAGTAGCCGGTGGCGTCGGCGTCCTTGTGGACCTCCAGATGCACCTTCACCGAGTTCTGCTGCACGTCGAACGTGATCACTTCGGCGCTGATCTTGTTCTGGCCGACGTAGTGGTAGGCGAAGTAGCCGACCAGGGCGAGCAGTACCGCCGCGAGGACGGCGCCGATGATCCTGAGTTTGTGGTCGGCACGCTCGTCCGAGGAGCGGCCGTAGCGGCCCTCGGGCACCTTTGTGCTCGCCGTACTCATGATCGTCCCCTCGGAAACCGGGTCCCGGAATTTTTCGCCCCCCGGTTCGGTCACTATAGAAGCCGCCGATCGCCCCCGAAGACACCGGGGCGCCGACCTACGAGGATTGAGTCTTGACTGACCAGCTGCGACTGATGGCCGTCCACGCCCACCCCGACGACGAGTCGAGCAAGGGCGCGGCCACCATGGCGAAGTACGTGTCCGAGGGGGTGGACGTGCTGGTCGTGACCTGCACAGGCGGGGAGCGCGGTTCCATCCTCAATCCGAAGCTGCAGGGCGACAAGTACATCGAGGAGCACATCCACGAGGTACGCAAGAAGGAGATGGACGAGGCCCGGGAGATCCTCGGGGTCAGGCAGGAGTGGCTCGGCTTCGTCGACTCGGGGCTCCCCGAGGGCGACCCGCTGCCCCCGCTTCCCGGGGGCTGCTTCGCCCTGGAGGACGTCGACAAGGCGGCCGGCGAGCTGGTGAAGCAGATCCGTGCGTTCCGTCCCCAGGTGATCACCACCTATGACGAGAACGGCGGTTACCCGCACCCCGACCACATCATGACCCACAAGATCTCGATGGTGGCCTTCGAGGGCGCGGCGGACGCCGAGAAGTACCCGGAGACCGAGTTCGGCCCGGCGTACCAGCCGCAGAAGCTCTACTACAACCAGGGCTTCAACCGTCAGCGCACCGAGGCCCTGCACCACGCGCTGCTCGACCGGGGCCTGGAGTCGCCGTACGAGGACTGGCTCAAGCGCTGGAACGACTCCGAGCGCGTCGAGCGCACGCTGACCACGCACATTCCGTGCGCGGAGTTCTTCGAGATCCGCGACAAGGCGCTGATCGCGCACGCCACGCAGATCGACCCCGACGGCGGCTGGTTCAAGGTGCCGATGGAGATCCAGAAGGAGGTCTGGCCGACGGAGGAGTACGAGCTGGCGAAGTCGCTCGTGGACACCTCCCTCCCCGAGGACGACCTCTTCGCGGGCATCCGCGACAATGCCTGACATGAGTGCAAGCGTGAGCCTGGCAATGACGCACCTCGTCCCCCTCGCCAAGGAGGTGGACGAGAACAAGGTCACCCCCGGCGTTCTCGGCTTCATCGTCTTCGCGGCGATGGCCCTGGCGGTGTGGGCACTGATGAAGTCCATGAACCGGCACATGGGCAAGGTCAAGTTCAAGGAGACGTCCGAGCAGGACGCCGCCTCGGCGAGGACCTCCGCCGACTCCCGGACCGGCCAGGGCTGACGGCCGCGGGCACGGGGGTGGCCGCCGGTCAGTGACTGGCCGGTACCGCCACCCCCATCACCTCGCGCGCATGGCGGTTCGGCACCATGCCCAGGCGCCAGCCCTGCCAGCCGTCGTCCAGGTTCACCCCGCGCTCCAGCAGCAGCTGGTAGGCCTCCACGAAGTCGTCGAGCTTCTCGTCCCGCAGGGCGTGCGCGCTGCGGGAGAGCTGGCTCAGTTCCTCCTGGGCGACCGCCGTACCGATCTCCACGCCGCCGGGCGCCGCATAGGGCAGCAGCGTGCAGCGCAGGAAGCGGGCCCAGTCCTCGCCGCGCCGGTCGCCGTACGAGGTGAACAGGCCCACCGCCTCGTCGCACAGCGCCAGCCCCTGCTGGGTGCGGGCGTTGCCCGCGTCCACCACCGCCAGCTCCAGACAGGTCCAGGCCTCGCCGTGGGCCACGCCGATGCGCTGGAAGTCGGCCCGCGCGTCGACCAGCAGCTGACGGGCGAAGCCGGAGTTCCTGAGCGAGCCCGTCTGGGCCGCCCGCTGGTCGCGGGTGACCCGGGCCGAGTGATGACGGGCGCAGGCCAGGCCGTAGACGTCGCGCATCCGGGAGAACATCGTCCGGGAGCGTTCCAGCTCGCGGACCGCCTGGTCGAGATTGCCGGTCTCCTCCAGGGCCTGACCCAGGTAGTAGCCGGTCCAGGCCTCGCCGCGCGCGTCCTCGTTGTCGCGGTGTCTGGAGGCCGCCCGCCGCAGCCCGTCGACCGCCTGCGACGCATCGCCCGCCACGAGCCGGGCGCGGGCCAGCTGGGTGAGGGCCCACGCCTCGCCGCGGGCGTCACGGGTGCGGCCGTAGCGGTCGAGGGCCGCACGGAGCTCCGACTCCGCGCGCGCGACGTCGCCCATGCGCAGGACCAGCTGGCCCAGCTGGAAGTGCGCCCAGGCCTCGCCGTGCACGGACTCGCCCTCGCGGTGCAGGACCAGCGACTCGCTGAGCAGACGCAGCGCCTCCGGGACATGGCCGCGGTCCCGCTCGACCGCGGCCAGGGCGTGCATCGTCCAGGCGCGGTCCGTCGCCAGCTCCGGCGCCGCCTGGAGGTCCAGCGCCTCCCGCAGCTTGCTCGCCGCCTCGGTGAGGTTGCCCTGGTGGTGCAGGGTGATGCCGAGGGAGCACAGGGCGCGGGCGGCGCCCGCGTCGTGGTGGGCGTCCATGTACAGGTCGACCACCGACGCCAGGGTCGTACGGGCCTTGTCCAGCTCGCCGAGCTGCCGGGCCGCGATGCCCGTGCGCCACTGCACCGAGCGGACCAGCAGGCCCTGGTCGACGGCCTGCGCCAGTTCGCTGATCTCGCCCAAGCGGTACAGGTCGCCGCGCAGCAGGCAGTAGTCGCACAGCGCGCCCAGCAGGTTCAGCACCGCCGCCTGGTTCACGCCCTCCGCCTGGCGCAGCGCCGAGGTGATGAAGCTCGACTCGTCGTCCAGCCAGCGCAGCGCCTCGTCCAGGGAGGTGAAGCCGTGCGGGCTGAAGCGGTCGGAGCGGGTGGACATGTTGCCGTCGACCAGGCGCAGCACGGAGTCGGCGAGGTCGGCGTAGTTCACGATCAGCCGCTCCTGCGCGGCCGAGCGCTCGGCCGGCTCCTCCTCGTCGAGGAGACGGGCCTGGGCGAAGGCGCGCACCAGGTCGTGCAGGCGGTAGCGGCTGCCCCGTACGTGGTCGATCAGACCCGCGCGGGAGAGGGCCTCCAGGTGCCGGGTGGCCTCCGCCTCGTCCGTCGCCAGCAGCGCGGCCGCCGCGGCGGCACCGAGGGAGGCGCGGCCCGCGAGCGCGAGCCGACGCAGCAGCCGCCGTGCCGTCCCGGACTGGTCGGTGTAGCGCAGCCACAGCGCGCGCTCGATGGGCTCCACGGGGCCGTACGCCCCGAGATCCGTGGCCAGTTGGCGCGGTGAGCGCGGGCCGAGCGACGAGCCGGCGATGCTCAGCGCGAGCGGCAGCCCGCCGCACAACTCCCGGACCCGGTCGGCCGATTCGGCGTCGTAGGGGCCGGAGCTGTCCTCGGCGGCCGCCCCGAGCAGCTCCTCCGCGCCCGCCGAGTCCAGTGCCCCGACCGGCAGTTCATGGACATGGGCCTGGAGGTCGGCGGGCAGCGGGAGGGGCTCGCGGGCGGTGACCAGGACGAGGCTGTCGGAGCGCTCGGGCACGAGGGTGCGGACCTGTTCGGGGTCGGAGGCGTCGTCCAGGACGACGGTCACCGGAAGGCCCGTCAGATGCTGGTGGTACAGCTCGCCCAGCCGTTTGACCTGCTGGTCGGGGGAGGAGCGCTCACGGAACAGCAGTTGTTCGCGGGGTGCGCCGAGCCGGTTCAGCAGATGCAGCAGGGCATCGCGGGTGGACAGCGGCGGCTCCTCCGGGCTGCCGCCGCGCAGGTCCACGACGCACGCGCCGCGGAAGTAGTCCTTCAGATCGTGGGTGGCGCGCATGGCCAGGGTCGAGCGCCCGCTGCCGGGCGGCCCGTGCAGGACCACGACCGTCGGACGGGTCTCGGTGCTCGCGCGGGCCGCCTGCACCCACTGCCGGATCCGCGCCATCTCCTGCCGCCGCCCGGCGAACACGCCCGCGGGTTCGGGGAGTTGACCGAACGACTGGGCCAGCACGCTACGGCCGCGGGCCGCGGCGCTCTTGTCCGTGCCGCGCAGCTGCGGTCCCGTCTTCTTCGGGCCGGTGGACGCGGCGAGCACCCGCTGCTGGTCGAGGAACGGGCGGATGCCGCGCACCTCCAGGGCCGTCAGCCACTGCAGCCGCAGCTGTTCCGGACCGCCCGGCTGGCTCGCGGCGCCCGCCCGGTGGTGCGCGGCGGGCAGATGCGAGCCGGCCACCTTGACCACGGTCGCCGCCGCGCCCACGACGCCCACCGTCACGCCCGCGCCCAGTGCCGTGCCCGTGTCGGTGCCGAGCGCCAGGTCGGCCACGGCGGCCGTGACGGCGGCAACGGCCGCCACCAGCAGGGGAGTTCCGGAGCCCTCCTTCGCATAGCGCTGGGCGAAGGTGAGCCGGCCGGCCTCCGCCTCGTCGAGTGCGTGGGTGTAGGCCTCGTACTCCTCGGCGGCCGTCTGGGCCATCGCGTCCAGGGCGCCGCGCGAGCGGGACAGCAGCACCGTCCCGTCGGTGCGTCCGCCGGAGCGGCGTACCTCTTCCTCCACGGCCCGTGCCAACAGCCGTTCGGCGTCCGCCCGATGGCTGTCCCGCATGTCACGTCCCCCTCCGGCGGCAACTCGTACGGCTACGAGTGTCCTTCGAGTCGCGCCCGAGCGCGAGAGGGCGACGATCAACGGCGCCTGAAGTCCGCTCCGTTCACGATGCCGTGCGTGCCTCCGCTGCGGGCTTGAGCACCTCCCTGCACCAGGTGCGGAAGTCCGTCGCCGTCGGTTCGGCGTTCGCCCAGTCCGTGTCGTAGATGCCGTGGTCCTGCGCGGCGAAGGCGTCGGTCACGTCCTTGACCGCCTGGTCGGCGACCCCCTGGGAGCGGAGCAGAGACGCGTAGTCGTCGAGGGCCATACGGCGGTAGGCGACCGGATGTCCGAGTTCCTCGCTCATCACCTCGGCCATGCCGTCCGGGGTCAGCCGGTCGGGGCCGAACACGGGGAGGTTCTCCTGCCCGGTCCAGGTCAGGTCGGTGAGCAGCCCTGCGGCGACGTCGGCGATGTCCCGGGTCGCGATCGTCGCCAGCGGCTGGTCGCCCGCGCAGGTCAGATAAAACGCGTTCTGGCCTTCGACGGCGTCGAGCTGGCGGAGGAGGTTCTCCATGTAGAAGGGCATGGAGAGCGCCCGGTAGGCCGCACCGGACCCGGCGAGTTCGGCGTCCATCGCGAAGGCCGCCGACAGGACGCCGGCCGGGGTCGGCCAGCCGTGCCCGGCGCTGGAGACCCCGACGACATGGCCGACCTCGTGCCGGGCGGCGGCGGCGGCGCCCTCCCGGGCGAAGTGGACGTAGTGGGCCTCGGCGCTCGGCGCGTGAGGGTTCGGCGGGACGAGCCAGAACAGGGCGTCGGCGCCGGGGAGGGCCTTGTCGAGCACGTCCGGGTCGTCATGGGTTCCGGTGACGATCTCGACCTGCTCACGGACCCGGTCGTCCAGACGCGCGGCGTCCCGGACGACGACCCGGACGTCCTTCCCCTCATCGAGCAGCCGGCGGACCAGCCGGCTCCCGATCTGACCTGTCGGTGTCGTGACAACGATCATGACGGCCTCCGTAGAGTGAACCCATAAGATGAACCTGAACTCCGGTTCCTAATGTAAGGCGGCCGTCGCGCACCGGTCAACTAAAGTGGAGCGACCATGAGCGCTCCCGAACGCCCCCTGCGCGCCGACGCCCGGCGCAACCGCGAGTCCGTCCTCGACGCCGCCGGCGAACTGTTCGCCCAGCGAGGCGACGCCGTGCAGATGGACGAGATCGCCGAGCGCGCCCGCCTGGGCGTCGGCACCCTCTACCGGCACTTCGCCGACAAGCAGGCCCTCCTCGCGGCGATCATCGGCCGCCGGTTCGAGGCGATGACCGCGCTCGCCCGCGCCGCCGACGAGACCGAGGACCCCTGGACGGCGTTCGAGACCCTGCTCCACGGCTATCTGGAGGCCGCACAGGCCGACGCCGCCTTCCGCTTCGCGCTCCTCGGCCCGGAAGAGCCACGCTGGAGCGACATCGCCGCCGAGAAGACCGACTTCGCGGAGATAACGGAACGCGTCGTACGCCGCGCCGCCGACGCCGGACGCCTGCGCGCGGACTTCAGCGCCCAGGACTTCACGCTCATCACCCGTGGCGCGATGGCGAACATGACCGGCACCGGCGACTGGCGCAGGTACGTCACCCTCCTCCTCGACGGCATCCGCCACCGCCCCGGCAGCTGACCGTCCGGGCGCTGCCGCCCCCTACCCGGGTATCACCTCGAGTTGGCTCCCCGGTGTGACGCCCCGACGCCGGGCGCCTCCCTACCCTTGGTGTTCATGACCTCAGTGGAGGAGAGACGCCCGCGCGCGCTGTTCGCGGGGGCGTCACGTCGGTGGGTACGGCTGCTGCCGTGGGGCGTGGCGTTCGTGCTGTGCGTCGCCCTGCTGCCCACCACCATCATCGTCCTCACCGCCGACTACGGCCTGGGCGGCGGCGTCACGAGCGCGCTCGCCGTCGCCCAGGCCGCTCCACTGCTGCTCGCCGTCGTACGGCCGCTGCACGCCTGGTACGTGGTCTTCGCCGCGGACGTCGCCGGGGCGCTCGCCCTGCTCACCGTCGACTTCCAGGAGCGGCTGCTGTGGCCGTTCCCGCCCATGGAGATCGTCGGATACGTCGGCCTCTGCCTGGCCCTCGGCCTGCGCGAGCGGCGCCGGACGCTGGTGCTGGTGTGGCTGGCCACGGCGGGCGCGAACGTCACCCTGGGGTTCTTCGCGCCCCACGGCTCCGGCGCCAGGGAACTGCTGCTCACCATCCTCGGGGGCGCCACCCTCCTCCTCGCCGGTGCCCTGCGCGAGCGGTCCGAGGTGCAGCGCCGGCTGGTCGAGCAGGAGACGATCAGCGAGGCCGAGCGGGGCCGGCGGACGCTGCTGGAGGAGCGCGCCCGGATCGCCCGCGAACTGCACGACGTGGTGGCGCACCACATGTCCGTCATCACCGTGCAGGCGGACACCGCGGAGTACCGGCTCGACCGGCTGCCGCCGGACGTACGCGAGGAGTTCACGACCATCGCGGCCACCGCGCGCGAGTCGCTCGGCGAGATGCGGCGCCTCCTCGGTGTTCTGCGCAACGAGGACGCGCACGGCGAACTCGTGCCCCAGCCCGGCCTGGCGCAGATCGGGCAGCTGGTGGAGGCGACGGCGAGGGCGGGCGGGCCCGTGGAGTTCACCTCCTGCGAGGTGGAGGTGCCCGAGGCGGTGGGACTGTCCGCGTACCGGATCGTCCAGGAGGCCCTCGCGAACGTCGTACGGCACGCGCCGGGCGCCGCGACGCACGTGTCGCTGTCGGTGTCGCGGCCCGACGAGCAGCGGGGCGGGGAGTGGGATGGACAGCGGCTGACCGTCCTCGTCGTCAACGATCCGCCGCCCGAGCCGCCCGCCGCACCCCTGGAGGCGTCCGGGACCGGGCACGGCCTCGTCGGCATGCGCGAGCGGGTGCGGCTCGTCGGCGGCACCCTCGACGCGGGGCCGCTGCCGGACGGCGGCTTCCGGGTCGCCGCCCGACTTCCCCTGACGGAAAAGGACTTCACGTGACGACACGCGTCATCATCGTCGACGACCAGGCCATGGTGCGGGCCGGCTTCGCCGCGCTGCTGGCCGCCCAGAGCGACATCGACGTGGTGGGCGAGGCCCCGGACGGCGCGCAGGGCGTCGAGTTGAGCCGGCGTACGCATCCCGACGTCGTACTGATGGACGTACGGATGCCCGAGATGGACGGCCTGGAGGCCGCACGCCGGCTGCTCGCACCGCCGCCGGGGGTGACCCACCGGCCGCGCGTGCTGATGCTGACCACGTTCGACGTCGACGACTACGTGTACGAGGCGCTGCGCGCGGGCGCGAGCGGGTTCCTGCTGAAGGACGCGCCGCCCGCCGACCTCATCGCGGCCGTCCGCGTCGTGGCCGCGGGCGACGCCCTGCTCGCCCCCTCCGTGACGCGCCGCCTGATCGCGGACTTCGCCAAGCAGCGCCCCGCGGCCCGGAGCAGGCCCGCACAGCGGCTCAAGGGCCTGACGGAACGCGAGACCGAGGTCCTCACCCTGGTCGCCCGCGGCCAGTCGAACGGGGAGATCGCCCGCACGCTGGTGCTCGCCGAGCAGACGGTGAAGACCCACGTGAGCCGCGTCCTGACCAAACTCGACCTCCGCGACCGCGCCCAGGCGGTGGTGTTCGCGTACGAGTCGGGGCTGGTGGCGCCGGGGGAGTAGGGGCCCGCTCTCGGTACCGGACTCCTCCACCCCCTACCCCGGTATCACCCCCACCTTGGCTCCCGGGTATGACGCCCCGCCGGTGACCGTCCCCGCACTCTTCGACCCGTCACAGCAGTGCGCGATCGAGGGAGACGGGACATGAGGCTACGCAAGGGCAAGCGGCGGCAGGTGGAGGGCCGGGCGGAGGTGGACGACCGGTCCGGGGCGCCGGCCGCCACGCCCGGGCTCGCCGTCGAACTGCGCGGCGTGCGGCGGCAGTACGGCCGGGGGGCGGGGGCCGTGCAGGCTCTGGCGGGGATCGACCTGGGCCTGCCGCAGGGCACGTTCACCGCGGTGATGGGTCCCTCCGGATCCGGCAAGTCGACGTTCCTGCAGTGCGCCGCCGGGCTGGACCGGCCCTCCTCGGGATCCGTGCGCCTCGGCGGTACGGAGATCACCGGGATGAGCGAGAACGAGCTCACCGAACTGCGCCGCAGCCGCCTGGGGTTCGTCTTCCAGGCGTTCAACCTGCTGCCGTCGCTGACCGTGGAGCAGAACGTGCTGCTGCCCGTGCGCCTGGCCGGGCAGCGCCAGGACCGGCGCCGGGCGCACGCGGTGCTCGCACAGGTCGGGCTCGCCGACAAGGCGCGGCGCCGGCCCGGCGAGCTCTCCGGGGGCCAGCAGCAGCGCGTGGCCGTCGCCCGCGCCCTGGTCACCCGCCCCGACGTGATCTTCGCGGACGAGCCCACCGGCGCCCTGGACACCGGGACCGCCGCCGAGGTCCTCGGTCTGCTGCGCAGCGCGGTCGACACCCTCGGCGCCACGGTTGTCATGGTCACCCACGACCCGCAGGCGGCCGCCTGGGCCGACCGCGTCCTCTTCCTCGCCGACGGCGTCTTCGCCGACCGTCTCGAACGCGGTACGGCGGAGCAGATCGCGGCACGCATGTCCGTGCTCACCTCCCGCACGGGCGCGGCGGCGGGGGTGGCCGCGTGAGGCGCCCCAATGGACTCGCCCGTGAGGCCGTCCGCTTCAAGCCCGCGTCCTTCGCGGGAACCTTCGTCGCGCTGCTGATGTCCGCGCTGATCGTCTCGGCCTGCGGCATCCTGCTGGAGACCGGCCTGCGCGCCTCGGTGCCGCCGGAACGCTACGCGAACGCACCGGTCGTCGCGGCGGCGGACCAGTACGAGTACATCGTCACCGGCAGCGGCGAGGACCGGGAGAAGGAGGCGGTCCCGCTGCCGGACACGGCACGGCTGGACGCCGCCCTCGCGGCGAAGGCCGCCGAGGCACCGGGTGCGGCCGCCGCCGTCGCGGACTTCACCTTCCCCGTGCGCGCGACGCACGACGGCGCTGGGGGCTCCGGTGCTCGCGAACTCAAGGTCCCGGGCGGGGCGTTCACCGCCCACGGCTGGGGCTCGCACCTGTTCACCGGCACCACGCTCACCGCCGGTTCCGCACCCCGCGAGGGCGAGGTCGTGCTCGACGCGGATACGGCACGTGCCGCGCACGCCGCCGTCGGCGACAGAGTCGTACTGGAGACCGCCGCCGGACGGCAGGACTTCCGCGTCGCCGGCGTCGCGAAGGCCGGGGCCGCGGAGACCGCCCGCGACGCCGCTGCCGCGGCCGGCCTGACCTGGTTCGCCGACGCCCAGGCCGGCACGCTCGCCGGGCACCCGGGCAAGGCCGACGTCGTCGTCGTACTGGCCCAGCACGGCACGGACACCGGCGCCCTCGCCGACGCGGTGAAGCAGGCCCTGGCCGGATCCGGCGCCCACATCCACACCGACGACGACCGCGGAGCCGTGGAGGACCCGGGCCTCGGGTACGCCAAGGTGACGCTCTTCGGCATCGGCGGCTCCTTCGGCGGTATCGCCGCCATCGTCGCGGTCTTCACCGCCGCCGGAACCGTCGCGCTCTCGGTCGGCCAGCGGGCCCGCGAGTTCGCGCTGCTGCGCGCCGTCGGCGCCACCCCGCGGCAGGTCCGCCGCGCGGTCGCCTCCGAGGCGCTGCTCGTCGCTCCGCTCGCCGGGATCCTCGGCTGCCTGCCCGGCATCGGGCTCGCGCACTGGTGGTTCGGCCAGCTGCAGGACCGCGGCGCCGTTCCCCACGCCGTCGACCTGCACGTCTCCGTGCTCCCGATGCTCGCCGCCGTCGTCATGGGGCTGCTCACCGCGCTCGGCGCCGGCTGGATCGCCGGACGCAGGCCCGCGAGGATCAAGCCGGGACAGGCACTGTCGGAGGCGTCGGTGGAACGGCTGCGGCCCGGCCTGATCCGTACCGCGCTCGGCGTCGCCGCCCTCGTCGGAGGCACGTTCCTGACCGGCGTGTCCGCGAGCGCCGCCGGGGACGACGCGGCCGGCGCCGCCCTCGGCGTCGTCATGTGCTTCATGCTCGCCGTCGGACTGCTCGGCCCCCTGGTGGCCCGGCTGTGCGCGGGCCTGTTCGGCCTCCCGTTGCGCAGCGCGGGCCCGGCCGCCCAGCTCGCCGCCGCCAACTCCCTTGCGGGCGCCCGCCGTCTGGCCTCCGCGATCACGCCGATCGTGCTCGCCGTGGCCTTCTCCTCGACCCTCGTGTTCATGCACACCAGCGAGTCCCACGCCGCCGACCGGCAGCTGCGCGCGGGCGTCACCGCGGACCACGTGGTGACGGACCCGGCCGGGCTCCCCGTCGACGGGACGGCCCGCGCCGCACGCACACCGGGCGTGGAGACGGCCGTCGGGCTGCTGGACACGCAGGTGCTGGTGCCCACCGGCTCCGGCGAGTTCAAGTCGCTCCAGGGTGCGACCACCCAGGGCGTCACCGGCTCCGGCGCCGAACTCGCCCAGGTCCAGGACCTGGACGTACGCGAAGGCAGCCTCGACCGGCTCGGCAGGGGACGTATCGCCATCGACCGGACCCTGGCGAACTCCGCGGACGCCCAAGTCGGCGACCGGCTCCCGCTCTACCTCCCCGACGGCACCAGGGCCGCGCCCGAGATCATCGCCGTCTACGGCCGCGGCCTGGGCCTCGCCGCGGTGACCATGGACCGGGCGTCCCTGGACGGGCACGTCACCTCGGCCTTCGACAGCACCCTGCGCGTACGGGGCGGCTCGCCGCACACACTCGCCGCCCTCGGCGAGGTCAGCGACGTCTCCGGCTACGCCACCGAGCAGAGCCTGGACGCCAGGCTCGGCGCCTGGATGAACAACACCATGGCCGCGGTCCTCGGCGGCTTCGCGGCCGTCGCCGCCGTCAACACCCTGGTGATGACGGTCCTGGACCGCCGCCGCGAACTGGGCATGCTGCGCCTCGTCGGCTCCACCCGGCGCCAGGTCATGACGATGCTCCGCTGGGAGAGCCTGCTGGTGGCCTCGGTGGGCCTGGTCCTCGGCTCCGCGATCGCCGCGGCCACGCTGATCCCGATGATGAACGGCGTCACCGGCGAGGCGCCCTACGTGCCGCCGCTGCTGTACGGCTCCATCGCCCTCGCCGCCGGCGGCCTCGCCCTCCTCGCAGTCACCCTGCCCGCCCGGGCGGCGCTACGGCGCTGGTCGTAGCCCCGGGCCACGGGACGGGAGCCGGGCCCACGCCTCCTCCCGCGTGTCCACCTACGCCCTGGCCCTGGGGCGCAGGCGCCGGCACCGCGCGCGACCGGCCGCCCCCCAACTCACCCTTCAGCAACGGAAAGGACGCCCATGACCACGACCACCCTGGCTCCCCCCGTCCGTATGGGAAAGCCCGCCGTCGCCGCCCTCGGCATGCTGGCCGTCTCCACCGGCGCCCTGGAGTCGGTCGTCTCGCCCACGCTCCCGCTGCTGCAGCGCGAGTTGGACATGAGTCCGGCCGAAGGGGCGCTCCTGAACATCGTGCTCGCCGTCACCGGCGCGCTCATCACCCCGGTCGCGGGCAAGTTGGGCGACCGCTACGGCGGAAAGCGCATCCTGATCCGGCTCATGGCGGTCGTCTCGGCCGGGGGTCTGGTGTCCGCCCTCGCGCCCAACCTGCCGGTGCTGCTGATCGGTCAGATCCTGCAAGGGGCGATGGTGGGCGCGCTGCCCCTGTCGTTCATCGTGGTGCGCAAACACCTGCCCGCAGGAGCGTCGAAGGCGGCCATCGGACTGGTCAGCGGCATGTTCGTGGGCGGCTCGATGGTCGGACTGCTGTCGGCCGGGCCCGTGGCGGAATCCCTCTCCCGGCACTGGATGTTCGCGGTGCCGACGTGCGCCGTCATCGGATGCACCCTGCTGGTGAACAGGCTGATGCCGTCCGACGAGCCGGGCCGGTCCCACGGCGCCGGGATCGACTGGCCCGGCCTGCTGCTCCTGAGCGGCATCCTCGTCACGCTCATGCTCGGCCTCGGGGTGACACCCGAGGCCGGCTCACAACCCCTCGTGTTCGGCGCCCTCCTGGTCGTTCTGGCCGCCTTCGTGACCGGGTGGATCGCCGTCGAACGCCGCGCGAGCGCCCCGATGATCGACCTGCGCATGCTCGCCCGGCCCGTGATCTGGAAGTCGTGCGTGGTGACCTTCGTGATCTGCCTCGGCACCGCGATGGGGATCTACCTCGTACCGCAACTGCTCGACGTGTCCGGCGACGGATACGGATTCGGGGCCGGACCCACCGAGATCGGCCTCATCCTGCTGCCCGGCGCCCTCGCCGCCACACTGGCCGGGCCGGTCGGCGGGATCGGGGAGCGGCGCTTCGGCCCGCGGGCCGTGGTCACCACCGCGGCCGTCATGATGGCCGTCGCCCTGCTCGCCCTGTCGGCCGTCCACAGCGAGATCTGGCACATCGTCGTCGGCAAGACACTGATCGCGCTCGCCAACGGCCTGTGCGTGACGGCCATGGTGACGAGCATCGCCTCCTCCGTCGACGAGAGCGACACCGGCATCGCCACCAGCCTGATCCTCGTGACCCGCGTCCTGGGCTCCGCCGTCGGCGGGATGCTCGGCGGCGCGCTCCTCACCGCCGGAACACCTTCCGGGTCCGACGTACCGGCCGAATCCGCCTTCGTCACCGGCTTCCTGATCGCCGGCGTCGTAGCGGCGCTGTGCCTGCTCGTCGTCCGCACCCTGCACCGATCCGCGCACACACCCATGCAGCAAGGAGAAGCCAAGTCATGAACCCCATCGACCAGTTGACGGCCATCCGCGGCACGCGGGCGCGCACGGTCCTGATATCCGGCGCCAGCATCGCGGGCCCCGCCCTCGCGTACTGGCTGAACCGCTACGGATACGCCGTCACCGTCGTCGAGAAGGCGGCCGCACCGCGCAGCGGCGGCTACCCCATCGACGTCCGCGGCACCGCACTGGACGTCGTCCGCAGGATGGGCCTCCTGCCACGGCTGCGGGACGCCCACATCGACCTGCGCCGGCTGACCTTCCTCGAAGGGGACGGCACCGAAGTGACCTCCCTGCACCCCCACTCCGTCACCGGCGGTGTCGCGGGACGGGACCTGGAGGTGCGGCGCGGTGACCTGACCGACGCCCTGTACACGGCGGTCCGCGAAGACGTGGAGTTCCTGTTCGACGACTCCATCGACACCCTCGAACACTGCGAACATGGGGTCGACGTCACCTTCCGCGGGGGCGGCGGCCGTACCTTCGACCTGGTGATCGGCGCGGACGGCATGCACTCGCACACCCGCCAGCTGCTGTTCGGCCCCGAAGAGCCCTTCCACCACTACCTCGGCTACTGCTTCGCCGTCTTCACCATGCGCAACACCTTCGGGCTGTCCCACGAGACCGTGATGTGGAACAGCCCGGGCCGGGCCGCGGCACTCTACGCCGCGGGGGACGACGACGAGGTGCACGCCTTCCTGAACTTCGCCCGGCCCGAACCCCCGCTCCACGCGTTCCGTGACCCGCAGGCGCAACGCGCCCTGCTCGCCGAGGTGTTCGCCGACACCGGCTGGGAGGTCCCGGGCATGCTGGCCGCCGCGCGTGACGCGCAGGACCTGTTCTTCGACGCCGTCGGCCAGATCCGTATGCCCCACTGGTCCGACGGCCGGGTCGCGCTGGTCGGCGACGCCGCGTACGCGCCGTCGTTCCTCACCGGACAGGGCACCAGCCTCGCCCTCGTCGGCGCGTACATGCTCGCCCGCTCCCTCGCGGACCGGGACCACGCCACGGGCCTCGCCGCCTACGAACGCGACACCCGGGCCTTCGTGACCGCGAACCAGCAGCTGGTCGGCGCGGGCGGCGCCACGCTCTTCCCCACCACCGCCCAGGCCCTGCGACAGCGCAACGACAGGCTGCGCGGCCTCGGCGCCATGCCCTCGTCGGACGGGAAACCGGCCCACTCCGCACTCACGCTGCCCGAGCCCGCGCGCCTGGCATGACAGCCGCGGCCGCCGGATGAGGTCTTCGGCCGATCAGGGCGTGAGCACGATCCGGCCGAAGACCTCACCGCTGTCCATCTTCCGGTGCGCCAGGGCGACTTGGTCCAGCGGGAGCACCTCGTGCACTACCGCGCCGAGGTCACCGCGGGCCACGGCCTCGAACTGCTCCCGGCGCACGGCCTGCAGGTCCGCCGTGCCGATCGTGGCCGCGCTGAAAGTGGCGAACGAGATCGACTTCTGGAACTGCGCCATCAGCGTCGTACCGAAGTCCGCGGGCGGCTGTCCGCCCACGACTCCGACCGCCACCATGCGCCCGTTGGGGTTGAGCAGGTCGAAGAACGACGGCATGGCCTCGCCGCCGACGATGTCGACGATCACGTCGTAGCCGTTCGGGGCGTCGGGGTCGCCCTGGCCGGAGCGGTCCAGGACGTGCGTCGCGCCCAGGTCGCGCAGACGCTTGCCGCGCTCGGCCGACGACGTGGTGACCGCCACCGCGCGGGCGCCCTGCCGCGCCGCCAACTGCACCGCCATGACGCCGATGCTGCCCGCCGCCCCGCGCACCAGCACCGCCTCTCCCGGGACGAAACGGGCCTGCGCCAGGCCGAAGTGGGCCACGGCACCGGAGCTGCCGACCGTGACCGCGTCGGCCGGCGACAGACCCGCGGGCAGCGGCAGCACCTGCTCCAGCGGTACGGCCGCCTGCTCCACGTAGCCTCCGCCGGTACCGGTGAAGGCCCACACCGGGCGACCGAGCCACTCTTCGTCCACCCCATTGCCGACGGCCGTGACCCGACCCGCCACCTCACTGCCCGCGATGAACCCCTCCGTGAAGCCGTACGCGGCCAGCGCCCCCCTGCGGATCAGGACATCGACACCTGCGACCCCGACCGCCTCCACAGCGATCAGTACCTCGCCCGCGGCGGGGACGGGCGCCGGCAGGTCGACCAGGACCAGCCCCTCAGGCGCTCCGAACGTCTGGATCTGTACGGCCTTCACGGGAACGTGCCTCCACAGGCTTCAGGTCCCGCAGCGCATCCCGCGCCGACCGCACGTCACGCACACGGGACGCGATCTGCCCGGACGCTAACGGACGCCCCCGTCCGTTTAACCTAAAGTAAAAGCATGACGCAGGAATTGCCTCACTCCACACCCCACCCTTTGCGGGCGGACGCCCGGGACAACCGGGACCGGCTCCTGGAGGCGGCACGCGCCGTGTTCTCCCAGGAGGGCCTGACCGTCCCGACCCGGGAGATCGCACGGCGCGCCGGCGTCGGCCCGGCCACCCTCTACCGGCACTTCCCGACCAAGGAGGCGTTGGTCACCGCCGCCTTCGCCGACCAGCTCCGCGCCTGCCAGGACATCGTCGACCGGGCCAGTGCCGACCCCGATCCGTGGCGCGGCCTGTGCCAGGTCATCGAGAACATCTGCGAACTGCACGCCCGCGACCGCGGCTTCACCGAGGCCTTCCTGTCGGCCTACCCCCGCGCCATCACCGTGGTCACCGGCCGCGACCGCATCCTCGCCACCATCGCCGACCTGGCCCGCCGCGCCAAACTGACCGGCCACCTGCGCCCCGACTTCGAACCCGACGACCTCATCCTCATGCTCCTGGCCAACAAGGGCATCCAACTCACCTCCCCCACCACCCAATTGGCCGCCTCCCGCCGCTTCGCCGCCCTCCTGATCCAGGCCATCACCAACTGCCCGCACAAGACCCCACTCCCACCGGCGGTACACCTCACCGGTACGCGGGGCCGCCCAGCAGGCTGAC
The DNA here is from genome assembly GCF_022698145.1 of Streptomyces spinosisporus. Classification (GTDB taxonomy): domain Bacteria; phylum Actinomycetota; class Actinomycetes; order Streptomycetales; family Streptomycetaceae; genus Streptomyces; species Streptomyces spinosisporus. Next base: position 393,446 of record NZ_JALDAX010000002.1, on the reverse strand, counting down.
GCGGCGGCATATATGACCAGCTCGGCGGCGGTTTCGTCCGCTACTGCTTCGACCGTGACTGGTTGTGCCCCACTTTGTGAAACCAGCTCTCCAAGGTCCATTTCTTCCTACCATGTCCCCTTGGAACAGAGGGGGTTGTGGTGCGCGAGGATCACGCGACGCTCGTCGGGTTGGGGTTCAGCCCGGAGGAACTGGAAATCCTGGGGTTGCACAAGCCTGTGACGGCGGATCCGACCGGCCTGATGGATGCCTACCTGCGACGCAGCAACAAGAGGGAAGACCTGGCCACGCTGCGAGGGCATCTGCGAGACGTGGTGCGCTGGGCGCAGGCGAACGGGCTGCAGATCCGGCACGTCTGGTTCGAGCAACTCTCGGCTTCCAAGACCTACGTGCGGCGCAGGGAGTTCGAGAAGGCCACGCAAGCGATCATGGACGGCAAGGCCAAGACGCTCGGTGTCTGGAAGACGGACCGCTTCGACCGACGCGGCATGGGGGCGGTGGGCCGGATGCTCGACGAGTTCGACCGCCGGCAGTCGCGGCTCGTCTCCGTTTGCGAAGGGCTGGACTCGTCACAGGGCGGCCGCATGGTCTTCGCGATCCTGAGCGAACGCGCCAGGGAGGAAGCGAGGGACACCGCGAGGCGCGTGAAGATCGGCCATGACGCCCACAAGGCGGAAGGCCGAAGAGGAACCGGGAGGCCGCCGTTCGGTCTCTACAGTGCCCCCGGAAGCGGCAAGGTCGAACCCCATCCTGACGAATACGGCACAGCGCGCAGGCTGGCGGATCTCCTGCTCGACAAGAAGACGACCAAGGACACGGCCCACCAACTCAATGAGGAGGGGTACCGGACCCGGAGCGGTGCCACCTGGTCGCCCACGGCGGTGAGCAAGCTCGCTCAGTCCCCGCTCTTCGCGGGCATGGTCCCGGTCAGGCGGCGCAGGACGGACGAGCACGGCAACCCTTTGGACAGTTGGGAGGGATATGGCGAGCCGCTGCGCAACGAGAAGGGCGAAGTCCTCATGTGCGGCGTGGGAGTGGTGACGCCGAGCGAGTGGTTCCACATCAAGGCCCTCATCGCAGAGCGGACCAACGAGCGGTGGGCCAAGGGGAAGCCGGGAGCCAAGTACTTGGGGACGGGGAGCTACCGGTGCGGGCGGCTGCGGGACAAGAACGGCACGGGCGAACTCGAACCCTGTGGCGGCTCGATGAGCCACCGCGGTGGACGCTACCGATGCGAGGTCCGGCAGACACGGGGCAAGTCGATCTGCCAGGGAGTGGTCACCCTCGCCGACCGCATCGACTGTGCGGTCGGACAGGCTTGGGTGGACCACATCGCGGCCCTTGAGCCCGGTGACCCGGTGGTCATCGAGATCGCCCGCCGGTGGTTCGCCTTCGCGGACCCCGAAACGCAGGCGAGGAAGGATGAGGCCCAGAGGGCTCTTGAGGCGGTACAGCAGCGCGTGAAGAAGCTCGAAGACGACTTCTACGTGTACGGGAAGATGGACGAGCAACGCTTCGAGGAGCTGAGCGAAGGGCAACGCGCCGTCATGGAGAGCACCATCGCGACTCTTGAGGCGTTGGACGCGGAGACAGATCTCTCGCCCCTCACCCAGATCGGCACCCTTCGCCAGGCGTGGGAAGCGGCGGACATGGCGGACAAGCGGATGCTTCTGAAGTGCGCCCTCGGGAAGAGGGGCGTCACGGTCAAGCCCGCGGCACGGCAGGGCGATCACGCGCCGATCGTGGAACGCCTTGAGTTCGACTGGCTGTCGAAGAAGGACGTCATCAGCGGGAGGTGAGTTCGCGGAGCGTGGCCGGCCTTCGAACCTCGGTCACATCCGGTTATGCCTCTTTCGGATCGTTCGTACGCTGCCCCGTGGCGCATGGGCAGGGCGGAGGTGGGTGCGCAAGGATGGGGGCATGCCCAATCGACTCGCGCAGGCCACATCCCCGTACCTCCTCCAGCACGCGGACAACCCCGTCGACTGGTGGCCCTGGGACACCGACGCGTTCGAGGAAGCCCGGCGGCGCGATGTCCCCGTGTTCTTGAGCGTCGGCTACAGCGCTTGCCACTGGTGTCACGTCATGGCGCACGAGTCCTTCGAGGACGACGACACCGCCGCGTACATGAACGAGCACTTCGTGTCCGTCAAGGTCGACCGCGAGGAGCGGCCCGACGTCGACGCCGTCTACATGGAGGCCGTGCAGGCGGCCACCGGGCAGGGCGGCTGGCCCATGTCCGTGTTCATGACCCCCGACGGGGAGCCGTTCTACTTCGGTACGTACTTCCCGCCCGCCTCCCGCCAGGGCATGCCGTCCTTCCGGCAGGTGCTCGAAGGGGTGCGCAACGCCTGGACGAGCCGGCGGGAGGAGGTGGGAGAAGTCGCGGAGAAGATCACTCAGGACCTTTCCGCGCGTGAGCTGAGCACCAAGGATGCCGGGACGCCCACCGACGAGACCCAGGCCATGGCCCTCCTCCACCTGACTCGGGACATGGACCCCGCGAGCGGCTGGTTCAAGGGAGACACCAAGTTCCCGCCGTCGATGGTGATCGAGTTCCTGTTGCGCCACCACGCGCGGGCCGGTTCCGTGGCCGCGCTGGAGATGGCGGAGGGGCTGTGCGGCGCGATGGCCCGTTCAAGCCTGTACGACCAGGTGGGAGGCGGGTTTCACCGGTACGTGCTCACGCCGAGGACCGGTGGTCCTCTGGTGCCGCACTTCGAAAAGATGCTCTATGACAACGCCCTGCTCTGCAGGGCCTACGCCCACCTGTGGCGCACCACCGGCTCCGAGCTCGCCCGTCGCGTGGCGCTGGAGACCGCCGACTTCATGGTGCGTGAACTGCGCACGGGTGAGGGCGGGTTCGCCTCCGCGCTCGATGCCGACAGTGACGACGGGACGGGCCGGCACGTCGAGGGCGCGTACTACGTGTGGACGCCGCAGCAGCTGACCGAGGTGCTCGGCGCCGAGGATGCCGAACTCGCCGCCCAGTACTTCGAGGTCACCGAGCAGGGCACCTTCGAGCACGGCGCGTCCGTGCTGCAACTGCCGCAGCGCGAGGGCGTGTTCGACGCGAAGAGGATCGAGGGGATCAGGGAGCGGATGCTCCGGTCCCGCGGCGACCGCCCGGCCCCGGGCCGCGACGACAAGGTGGTCGCCGCCTGGAACGGCCTCGCGATCGCCGCGCTCGCCGAGACCGGTGCCTACTTCGACCGCCCCGACCTGGTCGAGGCCGCGGTCGGCGCCGCCGACCTTCTCGTACGGCTGCATCTGGACGAGCAGGCCCGCCTCGCCCGCACCAGCAAGGACGGCCGCGTGGGCGCCAACGCCGGTGTGCTGGAGGACTACGCCGATGTCGCCGAGGGTTTCCTCGCGCTCGCGTCCGTCACCGGCGAGGGCGTCTGGCTGGAGTTCGCGGGCTTCCTGCTCGACCATGTTCTGACCCGCTTCGTGGACGAGGAGACCGGCAGCCTCTACGACACCGCCGCCGACGCCGAGCAGTTGATCCGCCGGCCGCAGGACCCCACCGACAACGCCGCGCCGTCCGGCTGGTCCGCCGCCGCGGGCGCCCTGCTGGGCTACGCCGCCCACACGGGCGCCCAGCCCCATCGCGCCGCGGCCGAGCGGGCGTTGGGCGTCGTCAAGGCGCTCGGCCCCCGCGTGCCGCGCTTCATCGGCTGGGGGCTCGCGGTCGCCGAGGCGCTCCTCGACGGGCCGAAGGAGGTGGCGATCGTCGGCCACGGCCCGGACGACGAGGCGACAACGGCCCTGCACCGCACGGCACTTCTGGGCCGCGCGCCGGGCGCGGTGGTCGCCGTGGGCGTGGCGGGCAGCGACGAGTTCCCCCTGCTCACCGACCGCCCCCTGCTCGACGACACCCCTACCGCGTACGTCTGCCGCAACTTCACCTGCGACGCCCCGACCACGGACGCGCAGCGCCTGCGCACCGCCTTGGGTGGTTGAAAACCCTCCTGGGGAAAGGAGGACAGGACGTTGGTGACGCATGCCGATGGCCGTGAAACCAAGGTGCTGCGACGGGTTTCGGCGGGGTAGCGTGTGGGCCATGTCGAGTCCTGAGTCGGACAAGGTGGGGGCTTTCAGTCACGCTGTCAGCCCCCTGAGCTGAGTCCATAGCCCTGTCGTCGCCCCGCTGTCTGCGGGGACGTGCGTGCTGGGGGCCGGCCGCGGTGACGAGATGACCTTCTCGTGCCTCTCCTCACCTCGGAGCCACTCGATGCCTTTCCCGCTGTACCTGCTTGCCCTGGCCGTCTTCGCCATGGGCACCTCGGAGTTCATGCTCGCCGGCCTCTTGCCGGACATCGCCTCGGATGTCGACGTCAGCGTCGGGACAGCAGGCGTGCTCACATCGGCCTTCGCGATCGGCATGATCGTCGGCGCACCCCTGGTGGCCGCGCTTGCCCGCAACTGGCGACGGCGCCCGGCCCTTCTCGGGTTCGTGCTCGTTTTCGCGGCAGCTCACGCCTGGGGAGCCGTCACCACGAGCTTCCCCGTCCTGTTCGCCACCCGAGTCGTCGCCGCGCTGGCCGACGCGGGATTTCTCGCCGTTGCTCTGACGGCTGCGGCCGGGCTGGTTTCGCCCGACAGGAAGGGACGTGCTCTGGCGGTGGTGCTGTCGGGCACGACGGTGGCCACGATCGCCGGTGTCCCTGGTGGGTCGGTGCTCGGCGCGGCGCTCGGCTGGCGGGCCACCTTCTGGGCGGTCGCCGCCCTCTGCCTGCCTGCCGCTCTCGGCATCCTGAAAGGCATCCCAGCAGGGCGTGACCAGGACGAGGCGACCGGCAGGCCGGCGCTTCGAGCGGAGCTCGCCCAGCTCGCCGGGCCCCGGTTGCTCCTGGTGATGCTGCTCGGCGCGCTGGTGAACGCGGCAACCTTCGGCAGTCTCACCTTCCTCGGCCCCGTGGTGACGGACAGCGCCGGGCTGGGACAGTTGTGGATCTCCGTCGCCCTGGTGCTCTTCGGCGCCGGTTCCTTCGTGGGGGTTACGGTCGCCGGACGGCTGTCCGACCGACGTCCGGGCCCGGTCATTGCGGTCGCGGGCCCGGTGCTGCTCCTCGGCTGGCCGACTCTGGCAGTGCTGGCCGACGAACCGGTCGCCCTGTTCACCCTTTTGTTCGCGCAGGGCGCGCTGTCGTTCGCGCTGGGCAGCACGCTGATCACGCGGGTCCTCTATGAGGCCGCGGGGGCTCCGACGATGGCCGGTTCGTATGCGACGGCAGCGCTCAACGTGGGTGCCGCCGTCGGCCCCGTCGTGGCTGCGGCGACGTTCGGCACCGAAGTCGGGAGCCGTGGTCCGTTCTGGGCGAGCGGGCTTCTCGTCGCGGTCGCGCTGTGCATTGCGCTCCCCCTTCTGACCGTCATCACGGTCGGCTCGAGCACCGAGGTACTGCGGTGACCGAGATACTGCGGTGACGCATGAGAACACGCGCGTGAACATCGGGCGCCGGCGGCTACAACTAGCCCGCGAACTCCGCCAGTGCCCGTTCCACGATGGCCACCAGTTGTTCGTGGTGGGCGCCCTTCCAGTAGGCGCGGCCGCAGGTCTGGCATTGGGCGAAGACGTCGTAGGAGCGGTGGGTGCCGCCGTGGAGTTGGTCGGCTACCTCTTCCTTGGTGGCGGCCTTCAGTAGGCCGTTGCAGGCGGTGCAGCGGGTCCAGGGGTGCAGTGGGGGGCGGAAGCGTTCCAGGATGTCGCGGAGTTGGGCCTCGGGGCTGGTGCTGTAGACGTAGGCGCCTGCCCAGAGTTCGCGGCGGCGCAGCAGGCCGCGGTCGCGGCTGAGCATCACGCGTTGTTCGGCGGCGGAGCGGGCGGCGAGGGCGGGGTCGCCGATGTCGGTGGATTCGTAGGCGGTGTCGACGCCGAGGAGGCGGAGCCGTCGGGCGAGGGTGCCGAGGTGGACGTCGAGGAGGAAGCGGAGGGGGGCGCCGGGGACGTGCTGGGGGCGTTCCACGGGGCGGACCTGGACGCGGTCGCCCGCCTCGGGGACGTAGGAGGCGGGGACCTCGCGGCCGTTGACCCACAGGGTGCCGACCTCGGTGAGGGGTACGCCGGTCGATTCGACGACGTGACCGAGGCTGGAGACGCCGTCGGTGGTGACGGCGCCGGCGCCGCGGCGCAGCGGGGTGGGGACGAACAGGGTCAGGTCGGGGGCGAACTCGACGTGGATCTCGGGACCGTTCACCTGGTCAGGATGGCACGGGTGGGGGCGGCGGGCTCAGGTGTTTTCGGTGGGCAGGCCGTGTTCCAGGACGTCCAGGGCGCGGTCGACGAGGTCGCTCAGCTCGCCTTCGAAGTCGTTCTCCGCCCAGTACATGGAGGCTTCCATCAGGCCGCCGATGAACGACATGGCGTAGACGCGGACCTCGATGCTGTCGGGGTCGAGGCCGTGGCGTTCGGCGATGGCCTCGCGCAGCAGGCGTCCGGTGGCGGACATGCTCTCGACCATGCGGGAGCGGACGGCGGGGACCTGGACGGAGAGGTGGGCCCGCATCCGGGCCACCTCGGGGTCTTCCCGGTTGTTCGCCTCGATGGCCAGGTGCATCACGTGGCGAACGGAGTCCAGCCATGACTCGCCGGCGGGCCGGTTGCGCAGTTCCTCGAGCATCAAGGGGTCGTACTCGTCGGTGAGGACGATGTCCTCCTTGGTCGGGAAGTAGCGGAAGACGGTCGACGGCGACACCTCGGCGCGCTCGGCGATCTGCTCGATCGTGGTGGCGTCGTATCCCTGCTCCTTGATCAGCGCGTAGGTCGCCGCGCGGATCCCTTCTCTGGTCTTGATCTTCTTTCGTTCGCGCAGGCCCAGTTGGGGGCGGTCGGTGGGGGAGAGGGGGGAACGTGCGGCCGTCATGGGGTTCATTGTCGGGCATCGGCGGTGGGCGGGACCATGTCGGGTCCGGCGTCGGAGGGGGTGGGCGCGGGTGCCGTCCGGGGCAGGAAGGCCGCTGCCAGCAGGGCCGCGACCAGGGCGGCGATCCCGGACACGAGCAGGACGACGTCCATGCCGTGGACGTACGCGCTGTTCGCGGAGGCCGCGAGGTGGGCCGCGTGGGCCTTCTCGGCGACGAGGTGGGCGGCGACGACGGAGTCCCCGGCGGTGTCCGCCGCTGCGGTGGGCAGTCCGGTGACGTCGAGCCGGTCGCGGAAGATGCCGGCCAGCAGGCTGCCGAGCAGGGCGATGCCGATGGCCGCGCCGACCTGGCGGAGCGTCATGAGGAGGCCGGAGCCGTTGCCGGCCCGGTCGCGGGGCAGGGCGCCGAGCGCGCCGTCCATGGCGGGTACGACGGAGAAGCCGAAGCCGATGCCGGTGATGGAGAGCCACAGTGCGGTGAAGCCGTATCCGGAGTCGGTGGTCGTGCGGCTGCCGAGCAGTGCGGCGAAGGCGAGTACGACGAGTCCGGCGCTGACGACGGCCCGTGCGCCGAAGCGGGCGACGACCGGTTGGGCGCCGCGCGCGGCGACGAGGAGGCCGCCCATCATCGGCAGCAGGCGTACGCCGGTGCCGAGGGCGTCGTGGCCGAGTACGGCCTGGAGGTACTGGGGCAGCACGAACAGCAGGCCGGACAGGACGAACATCACGAGGGTCGCGGCGAGGGTGTTGAAGAGGAAGCCGCGGTGGGCGAGGAGTGTCATGTCGAGCATGGGGCGGGCCTCGCGCCGTTCGCGCAGCACCAGTGCGGTGATCAGGACGGCGGCTGCGGCGAACATGGCCAGGACCAGGGGGTCGCCCCAGCCGCGCTCGGGTGCCTCGATGATCGCGTAGATGAGGGCGCCGAGGCCGGTCGCGGTGAGCGTGGTGGACAGGGCGTCGACCTTGGGGGAGGCCGGGTCGCGGGTCTCGGGCAGCAGGAGGACGCAGGCGGCGATGCCGACGGCGGCCATCGGGACGTTGACGAGGAAGACCGAGCCCCACCAGAAGTGGTTCAGCAGCCAGCCGCCGATGATCGGGCCGAGGGGCAGGCCGAGTGCGGAGGCGGCGGAGATGACGCCGACGGCCTTGGTGCGCTCGTCGTCGCCGAACAGCGAGGGCAGGACGGACAGGGCGAGCGGGGTGACGAGGGCGCCGCCGATGCCCATGAACGCGCGGGCCGCGATGACCCAGCCGACGTCGGAGGCCAGTGCGCCGAGCAGGGAGCCGGCGAGGAAGACGCCGAGCCCGGCGATCAGCATGCGGCGGCGTCCGAAGCGGTCGCCGAGGAGGCCGGCGGGGAGCATCAGGGCCGCGAAGACGACGACGTACGCGTCGGCCATCCACTGCTGCTGACCGGTGGTGGCGCCGAGGTCGGCGGCCATGGTCGGCAGCGCGACGTTGAGGATCGTCATGTCGAAGCCGAGCGTGAGCATGCTCGCGACCAGGGCGCCGAGGGCCCACCAGCGGCGGGGGTCGCGCCGGGTCTCTTCCGCTTGAGTGACAGTAGCCATGAAATGAGAGTAGCTCTCAAAATATAGGTACTGTCAATCGGGTCGGGCATGCAGGTTTGATGCCGTGAGGGCGCATGAGAAAGGGCCACGGCTCTCAAGCCGTGGCCCCGGGGTGCTGCGAGACGCTATGCGTGCTGGTACGCCACCAGCGAGATCCCGACGTAGTGGACGACGAACGCGGCGAGTGTGAACGAGTGGAAGACCTCGTGGAAGCCGAACCAGCGCGGGGAGGGGTTCGGTCGCTTGATGCCGTAGATCACGCCGCCCGCGCTGTAGAGGAGGCCGCCCACGATCACCAGGACCAGCACGGCGATGCCGCCCGTGCGCATGAAGTCCGGAAGGAAGAAGACGGCCGCCCAGCCCATCGCGATGTAGCAGGGCGTGTAGAGCCAGCGCGGGGCGCCGACCCAGAAGACCCGGAAGACGATGCCCGCCAGGGCCGCGCCCCAGATGCCCCACAGCAGCCACTGACCCTTCGCTCCCGGCAGGAGCAGCATGGTCAGGGGGGTGTAGGTGCCGGCGATGATCAGGAAGATGTTGGCGTGATCGAGGCGGCGCAGGATGCCGTCCATGCGCGGGCTCCAGTTGCCCCGGTGGTACAGCGCGCTCACGCCGAACAGGAGGCAGGCCGTCAGGACGTAGATCCCGCAGGCGATGCGGCCTCTGGGTGAGTCGGCGAGGGCGGTGAGTACCAGGCCCGAGACGAGGACGGCCGGGAACATGCCGAGGTGCAGCCAGCCGCGGAGCTTGGGTTTGATCGGCTCGGCGAGGTGCTGGGCATGCTGCTTGATCTGGTGCGGCAGTGAGGGTCCGTCGGAACCGCGGCCGGCGGCCGGCGAGTCCGAGGGCGCGTCGGGGACGGGCGCTGTCATGCACCGCATCGTACCTACGGAACCGTAAGTTGCAGATGAGTGCGGCCTGAGAACCGGCCAGGAGTGGCCATCGTCTCACGGGAGTTGACCGTCCCGGTACCACGCAAAGAGACGGTCAACCGAACCCTACGTACACGCAAATAAACGCCCCGCACACAAAAGGCGCGTGACGATCCCCACTCCGCTCACCTGTGAGGCCCTCTGGACATATGGGCGCCTGCGTCGCATGATCAAATGAGTGCGGTCGGCACCGGATGAGCGCTGACGATCCAGCCGCGAGGCATCCGGGCCGCAGCCCCCACGGGGCCTCCACAATCACAAATCCCTCATTTAGGAGCAATCGTGGCGCGCGACAACGCGGCTCCCTCTGTCGTTCCCACCCACCACAAGGAACTGGTCTCGTGGGTGAACGAGATCGCTGAACTGACGCAGCCGGACAGCGTGGTCTGGTGCGACGGATCCGAGGCCGAGTACGAGCGACTGTGCGAAGAGCTCGTGGCGAAGGGCACCTTCAAGAAGCTCGACCCGATCAAGCGCCCCAACTCCTACTACGCGGCCTCCGACCCGACCGACGTCGCGCGCGTCGAGGACCGCACGTTCATCTGCTCCGAGAAGGAGGAGGACGCGGGCCCGACCAACCACTGGAAGGCCCCCGCGGAGATGCGGGAGATCTTCCGCGGCGAGAAGGGCGTCTTCCGCGGCTCGATGAGGGGCCGGACGATGTACGTCGTCCCGTTCTGCATGGGCCCCCTCGGCTCCGACCTCTCCGCGATCGGCGTCGAGATCACCGACTCCGCCTACGTCGCGGCCTCCATGCGCACGATGACGCGCATGGGACAGCCCGTCCTCGACGAACTCGGCACCGACGGCTTCTTCGTCAAGGCCGTCCACTCCGTCGGCGCCCCGCTCGCGGAGGGCGAGCAGGACGTCCCGTGGCCCTGCAACTCCACCAAGTACATCTCGCACTTCCCCGAGGACCGCGAGATCTGGTCCTACGGCTCCGGCTACGGCGGCAACGCCCTGCTCGGCAAGAAGTGCTACGCCCTGCGCATCGCGTCGGTGATGGCGCGCGACGAGGGCTGGCTGGCCGAGCACATGCTCGTCCTCAAACTCACCCCGCCGCAGGGCGAGTCGAAGTACGTCGCCGCCGCGTTCCCGAGCGCCTGCGGCAAGACCAACCTCGCCATGCTGGAGCCCACGGTTCGCGGCTGGACGGTCGAGACGATCGGTGACGACATCGCCTGGATGCGCTTCGGCGAGGACGGCCGCCTCTACGCCATCAACCCCGAGGCCGGGTTCTTCGGCGTCGCGCCCGGCACCGGCGAGCACACCAACGCCAACGCGATGAAGACCCTGTGGGGCAACTCCGTCTTCACCAACGTCGCGCTCACCGACGACGGCGACGTGTGGTGGGAGGGCATGACCGAGGAGACCCCGGCCCACCTCACCGACTGGAAGGGCAACGACTGGACGCCCGAGTCGGGCACCCCGGCCGCCCACCCCAACGCCCGCTTCACCACCCCCGCCGCGCAGTGCCCGATCATCGCGCCCGAGTGGGAGGACCCCAAGGGCGTGCCGATCTCGGCGATCCTCTTCGGCGGCCGCCGCGCCACCGCCGTCCCGCTGGTGACGGAGTCCTTCGACTGGAACCACGGCGTCTTCCTCGGCGCGAACGTCGCCTCCGAGAAGACCGCCGCCGCCGAGGGCAAGGTCGGCGAGCTGCGCCGCGACCCCTTCGCCATGCTGCCGTTCTGCGGCTACAACATGGGCGACTACATGGGCCACTGGATCGACGTCGCCAAGGACAAGGACCAGTCGAAGCTCCCGAGGATCTACTACGTCAACTGGTTCCGCAAGAACGACGAAGGCAAGTTCGTCTGGCCCGGATTCGGCGAGAACAGCCGCGTCCTGAAGTGGATCGTCGACCGCCTCGACGGCAGGGCCAAGGGCGTCGAGACCCCGATCGGCATCCTGCCGACCAAGGCGGCCCTGGACACCGACGGGCTCGACCTGTCCGAGTCCGACCTGGACTTCCTCCTCACCGTGGACAAGGAGGTCTGGCGCGAGGAGGCCGCCCTGGTCCCCGAGCACCTCAACACCTTCGGCGACCACACCCCGAAGGAGCTGTGGGACCAGTACCGCGCGCTGGTCGAGCGCCTGGGCTGAGCCCGCTCCCCGAAGAAAGCTCCGCGGCCGGCACGGATGTGCCCTGACCAGTGATCGTCACGGCCGGCCGCGGTGACCGCCGGCGAGGCTCCGCACAACGGCGTGCGGGGCTGTGGGCCCGCTGCCGTCCTCCCGTCCGCCCCGACGGAAGGGCGACGGCGGGCCCTCGCCCGTTTTCCGCTCCCTACCGGCCGGCCAGCAGCGCCGTGAGCGTGTCGGTGAAGGAGGCCGCCGACTGCTCGGCGTGCGCGCGCAGCCGGTTCGCGATCGCCTCGGCGCCGCCGCCCTCCACCAGCCGTACGATCCGGTCGGCACGCCGCTCGAGGGCGTCGGGGGTGCCGGGCAGCGTGGAGAGGTAGAAGTCCTCGGCGTCGTAGGCGAGATGGAAGACGTGCTTCTTCACGTCGCTCAGCGTCCAGTAGTCGTCGTGCGTCCTCGGCACGGGCTCGGGCGCGCCCACGCACACCACCGGGGTGCCCGCGCCCCACGCGTTGACGCCCAGGTGGTAGGTGTCGGTGATGACCAGCCGGTAGCGGGGCAGGACCCGCAGCAGGTCGCCGACGGTGTGCTCGCCCGGACGGGGCGCGAGGTGCGCGACCGGGGAGGGGATGTCCCGCTCGAACCACGGCAGCCATTCCAGCGGGGCGCCGAAGCGTGCGGAGAGGCTCTCGCAGAATCCGGGCAGCCAGTCGGGGATCGCCGTACGGGCGCCGAGGAACACCCCGATCGCGCCGCCGTCCGCGACCTCCTCGGACCACTGCGTGGCCGGGAGGTGGTCCAGGTCGCCCGGGCGGGACAGCAGCGCCGCGTCCGAGGCGAAGTACTCGTTCGTACGGTCCCCGCGCAGCAGCGCGATCTTGGCCGCCGACAGCGGATCGCGCATCCACACGCGGTGGCTGCGCGTCATCAGACGGGTGAAGAGGGGCCCGAACTCCTTGTCCTCGTAGTCGGACTGGGAGTTGTGCAGGATCGTGCCGCCGTAGCTGAGGGTCCGGGCGAGGAGTTCCTCGGGCTGGTCCGCCAGCAGCAGGGTGCGCTGGAGCAGGGTGCGGGCGGCGTCGCGGTCCTCGGCGATCCCGAAGTCCGTCAGGCGGTTGGTGGCGTCCTGCGCCATGTAGTGCCGTGTGTGGAGGAAGTCGCCCCAGAAGACGACGGCGTCGTGGTCGCGCAGCTCGTCGAGGTGCTCGGGCAGGGAGCGGAAACGGAAGGGGAGGTCGGTGCCGCGGGCGGCGGCGCGCAGCGGGACGGTCTCCGGCGTGTGCAGGGTGTACCAGGTGGGGTCGATCCCGGGGCCCATGCGCCGCCGCAGGGTCTCGAAGGCCAGGTCGACGGTCAGCATTCCTGTGTTGCGGTACCCGATGTTGGGCGCGGTGATGACGGCGACGCGTGCCATGTGTTCGTTTCCCTCAGCCGTGGCCGTGTGCCACGAGGCGTGGCGCGGATCTTCGGCCAACGTACACATCGGCGCCGGTGCGGGGCGGCCCGCCCCTGGACAACCGGCCATCGGGGAAACCGCGACCACTGCGGAAACCGCGACCACTGCGGGAACCGCGGGACCGCCGTGGCGCCCGGTCCGCGCGTCGCTGCGGGTGCACGCGGACCGGGGCCGTCTTCGGAGCCCGGCGGCTCAGCGGGACGCGAGCTCGCGGGGCTCCAGGGCCGCCGCGTGCACGTCCATCTGCTCGGCGGCCAGGATCGCCGCCGCCGTGTCGGCGCGGGAGGCCGCCACGACGAGTGCGCGCCCGGCGAGGGCGTGCGCGCGCCGGTGCAGCCCCGCGAGCTGGGTGGTGCCGGTCTGGCCGGCGACGGCACGGACCGGCGGGTGTCCTCCGCGCAGCCGGGTCACCTGGGCGGCGAGCCGCTCGGCCGCGGTGTCCAGCTCCTCGGACGGGGCGGCTCCGCGCAGCTCGTCCGTGACGGCGAGCAGGGCCGCGAGATGACCCGCGAGCTGGATGTCCAGCTCCTCCTCGCGGGACCGGTGGGGGAAGTCGGAGGTGGTGCCGGCCATCGTGCTGTGGACCGACTTGGTGCGGATCGGTTCGTACATGGATGGCCTCCTGTGCTGTCAGGAAACCATCCTAGCTTAGATTCCGTCTAAAGTTGAGCGAAGTGAAAAGATCTACGGGCGGCCGGCCTGCGGCTGGTCTGTGGCTGGTCTGTGGCTGGTCTGTGGCTGTCCTACGGCTGGCCGTAGCCGTCCAGGAAGTTGCCGATCCGGGTGATCGCGTCGCGCAGGTCCCCTACCGTCGGCAGGGTCACGACGCGGAAGTGGTCGGGCTCGGGCCAGTTGAACCCGGTGCCCTGCACGACCATGATCTTCTCGCGCCGCAGCAGGTCCAGGACCATCCGCCGGTCGTCCTTGATCTTGAAGACCTTGGGGTCGAGGCGCGGGAAGAGATACAGCGCGCCCTTCGGCCGTACGCAGGTCACGCCCGGGATCTGGGTCAGCAGTTCGTAGGCGACGTCCCGCTGCTCCTTCAGGCGCCCGCCCGGGAGGACCAGTTCGTTGATCGTCTGGCGTCCGCTCAGGGCTGCGACGACGCCGTGCTGGCCCGGCATGTTCGCGCACAGGCGCATGTTGGCCAGGATGGTCAGGCCCTCGATGTAGGAGTCCGCGTGGGCGCGCGGGCCGGAGATCGCCATCCAGCCGACGCGGTAGCCCGCCACCCGGTACGCCTTCGACATGCCGTTGAAGGTGAGGGTGAGCAGGTCCGGGGCGACCTTCGCCGTCGGGGTGTGGGTGGCGTCGTCGTAGAGGATCTTGTCGTAGATCTCGTCCGAGCAGACCAGCAGGTTGTGGCGGCGGGCGATGTCGGTCAGGCCCTTGATCATCGCCTCGTCGTAGACGGCACCCGTCGGGTTGTTGGGGTTGATGATGACGATGGCCTTGGTGCGGTCGGTGACCTTGCGCTCGACGTCCGCGAGGTCGGGCATCCAGTCGGACTGCTCGTCGCAGCGGTAGTGCACGGCGGTGCCGCCGGAGAGGGAGACGGCGGCGGTCCACAGCGGATAGTCCGGGGCCGGTACGAGCACCTCGTCGCCGTCGTCGAGCAGGCCCTGCATGGCCATCACGATCAGCTCGGAGACGCCGTTGCCGATGAAGACGTGCTCGACGTCCGTCTCGATGCCGAGGGTCTGGTTGTGCATGACGACGGCCCGGCGTGCGGCCAGCAGTCCCTTCGCGTCGCCGTACCCGTGGGCCGACGACACGTTCCGGAGGATGTCCTCCAGGATCTCGGGCGGACACTCGAAGCCGAACGCCGCCGGGTTGCCGGTGTTCAGCTTCAGGATGCGGTGCCCGGCCGCCTCCAGCCGCATCGCCTCCTCGAGCACCGGCCCCCGGATCTCGTAACAGACGTTGGCGAGCTTGGTCGACTGGATCACCTGCATGCCTGGGAGCTTACGGTCCGCTCGCCCATCCTGGGCCGTGTTATCCGCCACTTGAGACGGGGTGTTTTCGGGTGTTATCGGCGGTAACTGTCCGAGGGGTCTCCTGCATCCCTACACTGCCCTGCCATGTCCGGATCAGCCGAGCGCGGCGTGGGGGCGTACGAGGAAGGGTCCGCGTACCTCCCGGAGGGTGACCCCCAGGGGCCGCCGAACGTGTACCACCCGCGCTCCGAGTCGTCTCCCGCGTACGAGGGTTACGCGGACCCCGCGGCGGCACACGGCTGGGAGGACGGCGCGTTCGACGCGACGGCCCGGCTGCCGCGGGTGGCTGACGAGGCGCCGCCCGGCGGTCGGCGCCGGCCCTCCCGGCACGGGCGCGGCGCCCGGCGCTCGCCGCGGGCGGCCGCCGCCGTCGGCGCGGTGGGCGCCCTGTCCCTCGCGGCGGTGATCGCCGGGTTCTTTCTGTCGGGGGCGTCGTCGGACGGGGGTGACGGCACGGACAAACGCTCGGGGCGGACGGCCCCGGACGCCGTGCCCAGCGATCCGGCCTCGTCCGTCGGAACCCCCGCGAGCACCCCGGCGACCTCGGGCGGCGGGGCGTCGACCAGTGCGGCGTCGGCGGCTGTCCCGACGGCCGGTCCGACGGCGACGGGTGGTGGAGTCCGTACCCCCTCGTCCCGTGCGTCGTCCTCCGTGAGCACCGCCCCGGCTCCGGACCCCACCGCGACGAGCGGCGCCCCGGGCCGGGGCAACTCCGGTGACAACCCCGGCCGCGGGCACGGCGGCGGCAAGAAGCCCTGACCGCACCGGAACCCCGCCCGGCCTCAACCCGTCCTCCCCAGTACGCAGTTCGGGGCAGCGGTGCCGTACGCCGTCCTCGGGACCGGAACGGCTTCTTGCCCCGGCATGGGCTGGGCTTCACAATGCACATGTCAAAACGTGGGCGGCCGGAAGATTTCCGGTCGCCCAAGTCGCAGGAGAGGACCCCCACATGAAGAAGCCTCTCGGTGCCGTGCTCTTCGCCCTGGTGATGGCCGGGGCAGGTGCGGCGCCGGCGGTTGCGGCGCCGGTGTCCACCGAAGACACCGCCACCCCCGCCGTCAAGGCCGTCGACTTCGCCGGCACCGTCTCGCTCAGCAACTGCTCCGGCTCCGTCGTCCGCTTCCCGAACTCCGCGGACAGCGACCCGGCACTCGTCATGACCAACGGCCACTGCCTGGAGACCGGGTTCCCGGAGCCCGGCGAGGTGATCACCGGACAGTCCTCCAGCCGCACCTTCGGGCTGCTGAACTCCTCCGGCAGCAAGGTCGCCACGCTCCGGGCCAACCAGGTCGTCTACTCGACCATGACCGACACGGACGTCACGCTCTACCGCCTGACGACCACCTACGCCGCGATCAAGAGCTCCTACGGCATCAGCCCGCTCACCGTGCAGAACACGCACCCCACCGCCGGCACCGCCATCACGGTCGTCTCCGGCTACTGGAAGCGGACGTACGCCTGCAACATCGACGGCTTCGTCTACCGCCTCAAGGAGGGCGACTGGACCTGGAAGGACTCGGTCCGCTACACCTCCGCCTGCCAGACCATCGGCGGCACCTCGGGCTCGCCCGTCATCGACAACGCCACCGGCAAGGTCGTCGCCGTCAACAACACCGGCAACGAGGACGGCCAGCGCTGCACCGAGAACAACCCCTGCGAGGTCGACGAGAACGGCCAAGTGACGGTCCGTCAGGGCATCAACTACGCCGAGGAGACCTACCAGATCCCCGCCTGCTTCGCCGCCGGCAACAAGCTCGACCTGAACGCCTCCGGCTGCGTCCTGCCCAAGCCGTAACTCGCGCGCCCCAGCCGTAACTCCCGCCCCGCGCACGGGCGTTCCGTCACACGGGACTGCGACGGACCGCCCGCCCCGCCAGCACGTCCGTACGCCGCCCGTCCTCGATCACGAACTGCCCGTCCACCAGGACGTGCGGAATGCCCGTCGGCAGCGTGCGCGGATTCTCGTACGTCGAACCCGCCGCCACCGTGGCCGGGTCGAACAGGACCAGGTCCGCACGGTAGCCCTCGCGGACCAGCCCCCGGTCGGGAAGGCGCAGCCGGGCCGCGGGCCGGGACGTCAGATGGGCGACGCACTCCTCCAGCGACAGCACCCCCAACTCCCGTACGTAGCGGCCGAGATACTGCGGGAAGGTGCCGTACGCGCGTGGGTGGGGCTTCGCGCCCTGGAGGATGCCGTCCGAGCCGCCCGTGTGCACCCGGTGGCGCATGATGGCCTGCACGTTCTCCTCATGGCCCACGTGCTGCAGGATCGTCGGGCCCAGCCGGTCCTGGACCAGCAGGTGCCGGGCCGTGGCCCAGGGGGACTCCCCGCGCAGGTCCGCCGACTCCTGGACGGTCCGTCCGACGAACTCCCCGAGCCCCGGGTCGCTCACGCCCGAGATCTCGATGGTGTTCCAGTCCATGGGCACGCCGTGGCAGCCGTCGGAGCCGACGACCTCCACGTCGTGCCGGATCCGCGCGGACGTCTCCTCGTCCGCGAGCCGCTTCAGGACGGCCTCCGGGCCGCCCTCGTGCGCCCAGCTCGGCAGCATCGCCACGAGGGTGGTACAGCCCGGGGTGTACGGATAGGTGTCGAGGGTGATGTCCGCCCCGGCCGCCAGCGCCTCGTCCAGCAGGGTCAGCAGCTCGGGCGCGCGGCCCTTGTTCACGCCGAAGTTCATGGTGGCGTGCGCCAGATGGAGCGAGCAGCCCGCCTCCCGCGACAGCTCGATCATCTCCTCGTACGCCTCCAGCGCCCCGGCGCCGTAGGAGCGGTGGTGCGGGCAGTAGTAGCCGCCGTAGGAGGCCACCACCCGGCACAGTTCGGTGAGTTCGGCGTCCTTGGCGTACATGCCCGGCGTGTAGGTCAGCCCCGACGACATGCCGACCGCGCCCTGTTCCATGCCCTCGGCGACCAACTGCCGCATGCGGTCCAGCTCCTGGGGTGTCGCGTCGCGGTCCTCCCAGCCGACGGCGAGCATCCGGACGGTGCCCTGCGGGATCAGATAGGCGGCGTTGACGGCGATCCCGCGGTCGAGGCGGTCCAGGTACTCGCCCACCGAGCGCCAGTCGAAGTCGATGTCGTCGCCGGAGCCGTTCCAGCCGGTGATGGTGGCGCGCACCTGAGCCAGTGTGCGGTCGTCGACGGGCGCGTACGACAGTCCGTCCTGGCCCAGGACCTCCAGGGTGACGCCCTGTGCGGCCTTGGCGCTGTGGTCCGCGTCGCGCAGGACGGCCAGGTCGCTGTGGGCGTGCATGTCGATGAAGCCGGGGGACAGGACCAGCCCCTCGGCGTCCAACTCCCGCATGGCCTCGGGGCGTTGACAGCCCGCCGCGGCGGCCTCCTTGACGATCGACACGATCCTGCCGCGGTCGACCACCACGTCCGCGCGGTAGGCGGGCTCCCCGCTGCCGTCGACCACGTCCGCGTCCCGGATCACGAGCTGCTCCACGACCGGCCTCCCTTTCCGAGAAGGTGCTCTAGAAGAACGTACGGATGTAGTCGACGACCGTGCCGTCCGCCTCGGCCAGCGGGATCAGCTGCCACTTGTCGAAGGACGTGCACGGATGGGACAGACCCATCCCCACCCAGTCTCCGGCCTCCAGGTCCGCCTCGTCAGTGGTGCGCAGCCAGGTGTGCTGGTCGGACAGGCCGGTCACCGAGACACCGGTCGCCGGGCGCTCGGCACCGTCCCGGCGCACCACCTGGGCGAAGGGCAGGTCGAGGTCGTAGGCCGCGTCCCGCTTGCCGGCGTTGGCGAAGGCCTGCTCGGCCGAGGGGCGGGAGACCACCTGCGCCCACAGGCGGAACGCCGGCTCCAGCGCCCCCTCCTCCGGGACCCGGTTGAAGGGCGTCACCTGGCGGTAGTGGCCGTCGTCGTGCGAGACATAGGCGCCCGAGCGCAGCAGCTTCAGGACGGGGGAGGACAGGGCAGGGATCTCGGCGAACACATCGGCGACCGCGTCGAACCAGGCGCTGCCGCCCGCGCTGACCACGATCTCCTCCAGGCCCCGGAACCGTCCGGCCTTGTCGAAGTCGGCGGCGAGGGCGACCAGGCGCCGCAGCCAGGCGTGCACCCGCTCGGGGTCGGCCTCGGGCACCTCGCCCTCGTAGCCCGCGACGCCGACGAGCCGGAGCGTGCGGGTGCCGGCCACGGCGTCCGCGACCTCCGCGCACTCCGCCTCCGTCCGCACGCCGGTACGGGCGCCCTCGCCCGCGCCGAGCTCCACCACGACGTCCAGCGGACGCGCGGCGCCCCGCAGCGTCGCGTCCATCTGCTGCACACCGCGCACGGAGTCGACGTAGCAGATGAAGCGGAAGCCGGGGTCGGCGTCGAGTTCGGCGGAGATCCACCGCAGGGCCGCCGGGTCGAGGATCTCGTTGGCGACGAAGATCCGCCGGACGCCGAACGCCCGTGCCACGCGCACCTGGTGGGGCACGGCGAGGGTGATGCCCCAGGCGCCGCGCTCCATCTGCCGGTGGAACAGCTGGGGCGCCATCGAGGTCTTGCCGTGCGGGGCGAAGGCCAGGCCGTGGCGGGTCGCGTACGTCTCCATCAGCGCGAGGTTGTGCTCCAGACGCTCGGCCGACAGGGCGAGGACGGGGGTCGTGAAGCCGCCCGTGAAGAGATTGCGGCGCTGGGCGGCCAGCTCGGCGACGGTCAGCCCGTCGGCGTCCGGCGGGAGGCCCTTGAAGCGGTGGTCGACGCGTTCGTCGGCGAGGCGGGCGAGGGCTTCGATGCCCATGGGACCTCCCTGATCTGGAGTGTTGCAATGCTTGCAATGCTCATTGCGTATGTCGCTTACTGCTGTCTAACATCTCGGCCAATGTGGGGTCAACGGAGCCCCCACCGCCATCACATCGAGGAGTTACGACGATCGTGACCACACCCGGACCCTGCAATGCCCTCGACGCCGTCGGCACCGTCGACGTCGTCTCGCTCGGCGAGTCCATGGTCACGTTCCTGCCCACCACCCCAGGACGCCTCGCCGACGTCCCCTCCTTCGACCGCGCCATCGGCGGCGCCGAGTCGAACGTGGCCTGCACGCTCGCCGCCGCCGGGCACACCGCGCGCTGGGTCAGCCGGGTCGGCTCCGACGGGTTCGGCGACCATCTGGTCGAGGCGATCGGCTCCTACGGCGTCGACGTCGGCGCCGTGCACCGCGACCCGGACCGCCCGACCGGCATCTACTTCCGCACCGCCGGCGACCGCGCGACCGACGCCCACGAGGTGGCCTACTACCGCGCCGGGTCCGCCGCGTCCGCGATGTCGGTCGCGAACACCGACCTCGCGGCGGCGCGCGCGGGCAGGGTTCTGCATCTGTCCGGGATCACCCCGATGCTGTCCGACGACTGCCTCGCCCTGGTGCGCGAACTGACCGCGCCCCGCGCCGAACGGCCACTGGTCTCCTTCGACGTCAACCACCGCCCCACGGTGTGGCGCAAGGCCGACGGGCCGAGCGTGCTGCTGGAACTGGCGGGCCGCGCCGACCTGGTGTTCGTCGGCGAGGACGAGGCCGAGGAGGTCTGGGCGCTGCGCGATCCCGAGGCGATCCGGGCCGCGCTCCCCGGCCCCGAGGTGCTCGTCGTCAAGCAGGGCGGCCGCGGGGCGACCGTGTTCGACCGGCAGGACGCCACCTTCGTCCCGGCGCCGACGGTGGACGTCGTCGCCGCGGTCGGCGCGGGTGACGCCTTCGCCGCCGGGTTCCTCTCCGCCACCCTGCGCGGGCTGCCCGTCCGCGACCGGCTGCGGCACGGCCACCTCATGGCCGCCGCCGCCCTCACCGCCCCCGGCGACCTCGCCCCGCCCCCCGCCCGCGCGCACGCCGACCGGCTCGCCGCCCTCGACGACGAGGCGTGGGGGAGACTTCGACTCGGCCCCGGCTGGACGAAGGACGTCGCCCGGGCCGACGAGGAGGTACGTACGTCATGAGCCAGACCGTCGACCGCGCGCTCAGCATCCTGCCGCTGCTCGCCGAGGGACCGGCCGACCTCGGCCGGGTCGCCGACCGGCTCGGCGTGCACAAGTCCACGGCCCTGCGCCTGCTGCGGACCCTGCACGAACACGGACTCGTCTACCGCCAGTCCGACCAGCGCTACCGCCTGGGCGCCCGCCTCATAGCACTCGCCCAGGAGGCCATGGAGAACCTCGACATCCGCGAGATCGCCCACCCCCACCTCGTACGCCTCAACGAGAGCTGCGGGCACACCGTGCACCTCGCGGTGTACGAGGAGTCCGAGGTCCTCTACATCGACAAGGTGGAGAGCCGCTACCCGGTCCGGATGTACTCACGGATCGGCAAGCCGGTCGCCATCACCGTCGCGGCCGTCGCGAAGCTGCTCCTCGCCGACCTGCCCGAGAGCGAGCGCCGGCTGCTCGCCGACAAGCTCGACTACCCCATGTACACGCCCCGGTCCACTCCCAACGCCGCAGCGTTCCTGCGGGAGTTGGAGAAGGTGCGCGACCAGGGCTGGGCCACCGACCTCGGCGGCCACGAGGAGTCCATCAACTGCGTCGGCGCGCCGATCCGCGGCGGGGACGGCAAGGTCGTCGCCGCGATGTCGGTCTCCGCGCCGAACGTCGTCGTCACCGCCGACGAACTCCTCACCCTGCTCCCCCTGGTGCGCCGCACGGCGGACGCGATCAGCGGGGAGTACTCCGGAAGAACCCCCGTCAAGGAAGTCGCCCCATGACCGACAAGATCGCGCTCACCCCCAAGACGCACACCACCCCGCCCGCGAAGTTCTCCCACGGCGTCAGGAAGGGCAACATCCTCCAGGTCGCCGGCCAGGTCGGCTTCCTGCCCGCCGAGGAGGGCAGGCCGCCCACGCCCGCCGGCCCCACCCTGCGCGAGCAGACCCTGCAGACCCTCGCCAACGTCAAGGCGATCCTGGAGGAGGGCGGCGCGAGCTGGGACGACGTGATGATGCTCCGCGTCTACCTCACCGACGTGGACCACTTCGCCGAGATGAACGACCTCTACAACACCTACTTCGAGGAGCAGGGCCTCACCCAGCCGCCCGCCGCCCGCACGACCGTCTACGTCGGTCTGCCCGCGGGGCTCCTCATCGAGATCGACGCACTGGCCGTACTGGGCTGACGCCGCCTCGAACCCCCCACCGCGTACGTCCTCACGGCGCGGCGCCCCACACCCCCGGGACGCCGTGCCGCGATCCCCCCTGCCCGAAAGCCCCATGCCCTTACCCAGAGGACCCCCGAAATGTCCCTTCCGCTCGCCGCTGACGCACCGGCCGCCCCACCACACACCGGCGGTCTGCTCCTCCTGTTCGACGGCACGGCCGGTCTGCTCACGGTCGCCGCCATCGGTATCGCGCTCCTCCTCTTCCTGATCATCAAGGTCAGACTCCAGCCGTTCGTCGCCCTGCTCGCGGTCTCCATAGCCGTCGGCCTGCTCGCCGGACTGTCGGTCACCGAACTCTTCGGCACGGTCCAGCGCTCGGACGCCGTCTCCACCATCGAGTCCGGCATGGGCGGCATCCTCGGCCATGTCGCGATCATCATCGGCCTGGGCACGATGCTCGGCGCGATCCTCGAAGTCAGCGGCGGCGCCGAGGTGCTCGCCTCCCGGCTGCTGAACCTCTTCGGCGAACGGCGCGCGCCCCTCGCGATGGGCCTCACCGGCCTGATCTTCGGCATCCCGGTCTTCTTCGACGTCGGCATCTTCGTCCTCGCGCCGATCGTCTACGCCGCCGCCAAGCGCTCCGGCAAGTCGATCCTGCTGTACTGCCTGCCGCTGCTCGCGGGCCTGTCGATGACCCACGCCTTCCTGCCCCCGCACCCGGGACCGGTGGCCGCGGCCGGACTGCTGCACGTCCAGCTCGGCTGGATCATCCTCATGGGCATCGTCTGCGGCATCCCGGCCGTGCTGGCCGCCTGGGTGTTCTCCGCGTGGATCGGGCGCCGCATCTTCGTGCCCGTGCCGCAGGACATGGTGGAGGCCGCCGCGGAGGCCAAGCTGGCGGTCGTCAACGAGCAGCAGGCGCAGGGCGTGCAGCCGCGCGAGCAGCCCGTGTCGCTGGGCGTCGTCCTCGGCATCATCGGCACCCCGCTGATCCTCATCCTCGCGGCGACGTTCTCCTCCATCGCCCTCGACCCGTCCACGGGCCGCTCGGTGATCGAGTTCTTCGGCCACCCGTTCGTGGCGCTGACGATCGCGCTGCTGCTGGCGTACTACCTGCTCGGCATCCGCCGCGGCTGGTCCCGCAAGTCCCTGGAGACCGTCTCCACCGCGTCCCTCAAGCCGGTCGGCAACATCCTGCTCGTGGTCGGCGCGGGCGGCATCTTCGGCGCGATCCTCAAGGCGAGCGGTGTCGCCCAGGCCCTCTCGGACACCTTCCACGACGTGGGCCTGCCGGTGCTCGTCCTGTCGTATCTGATCTCGGTCGTCCTGCGCGTCGCCCAGGGCTCGGCCACGGTCGCCATCGTCACCACCGCCGGCATCGTCGCCCCGCTGCTCAGCGAGGGCGACCACTCCCAGGCCTTCGTCGCCCTCGTCATCATGGCCATCTCCGCGGGCTCCATCTTCGCCTCACACGTCAACGACGGCGGCTTCTGGATGGTCGCCAAGTACTTCGGCATCAGCGAGCGGGACACGCTGAAGACCTGGACCGTACTGGAGTCGGTGCTGTCGGTGGCGGGCTTCGTGGTGGCGGCCGTCGTCAGCCTGTTCGTCTAGGCGCCCGTACGTGCGGCGCCCGCATGTAGGCGTCTCATAACGAAGTTGGGGCCGGCTGTGTCCCGCACAGGATCTTCGACCATACTGCCCGCTGTGGAGCAGCGCATAGGATCGAGCAGCCAGCCCCTGAAGGGCGAGCCCGTGACGGGTGCCGGATTCGACCCGGCCTTCATCCCCGGGCTCACCCCACCCGTGTCCGAGCAGCCGGAGGAGGGCGCGGCACAGGACGCCGAGGCCGTCTCCGAGGAGTCGGACGGCGCGTCCGGCACGGCGCAGGATTCCGCCGCGCCCGGATCCGACGAGGGTGCCGGGGAGCCGGAGGCGGCTGCGGACGACGAGGAGGAGGCCCCCGAAGGCCCCGTCTTCGAGGCCGCCGACCGCCGCGCGAAGATCGTCGCCGACCACCGAGGGGTACGGCTCGCCCTGGACGACCAGGAGTGCGAGTTCCGCTGGGACGAGATCGGCGCCGTGGAGACCGAGTCCCCGCGCTTCGGCAAGCGGTTCACGATCACGGTCCACACCTCCGACCGCCGCTGGTACCCGATCGAGATCGAGGCGACGTCCAGGTCCCGCTTCGCCGAGTGGGAGTCCGAACTGGACGCGGTCCTCGATGCCTACTTCGAAGACGGCGCGGAGGACGAAGAGGACCAGGACGGCGCGGAGGACGTGGAGGGCGCGGAGGACGTGGAGAACGTGGAGGACACGGTGGCGGAGAGCGCCGAAGCGGAGAACAAGAGCACGGACTGACCCCGCCCTCTTGTCCCTTCGGTAGCTTTGCGGTTTCTTGACCGTCATGGCGGACACCACGGGAAACCCCACGCACACCGAGGCACCCACCGACACCGACCGAACCCCCCACAGATCGAGCTGGCGCTACATCGGCCCCGGCATCGTGGTCGCCGCGACCGGCGTCGGCGCCGGCGACCTGGTGGCCACACTCATCGCGGGCAGCAACTTCGGCTACACCCTGCTCTGGGCGGCCGTCGTCGGCTGCCTGGTCAAGATCTCCCTCGCCGAGGCGGCCGGCCGCTGGCACCTCGCCACCGGCCGCACCCTCTTCGACGGCTGGGCGAGCCTCGGCCGCTGGACGACGTACTTCTTCGTCGTCTACGTCGTCATCTGGGGCTTCGTCTACGGCGCGGCGGCGATGTCGTCGAGCGCGTTGCCCTTGCAGGCCCTGTTCCCCGACGTGATGTCCCTGGAGGCGTGGGCCATCGCGTGCGGACTGGTCGGCCTGGTCTTCGTCTGGTTCAACAAGTACGCCGTCTTCGAGAAGGTCATGACGGTCCTGGTGGGCGTCATGTTCGTGGTGACGGTGTACCTGGCGGTCCGGGTCGCGCCGAACCTCGGCGACGCCTTCGCGGGTCTGCTCCCGGTGCTGCCGGACGAGAAGGACTCCGTCCTCAACACCCTGGGCCTGATCGGCGGCGTCGGCGGCACCATCACCCTGGCCGCGTACGGCTACTGGGTCAACGCCAAGGGCTGGACCGACTCCGGCTGGATGAAGGTGATGCGGCTCGACAACCGCGTCGCGTACCTGACGACCGGCATCTTCGTCGTCGCCATGCTCTTCGTCGGCGCGGAGCTGCTGCACTCGGCGAACGTGGCCATCGCCAGCGGCGACAAGGGGCTGATCCAGCTCGGCGACATCCTGGAGCGGGAGTACGGCTCGGCGACCGCGAAGTTCTTCCTGATCGGCTTCTTCGCCACGTCGTTCACCTCGCTGATCGGCGTCTGGCACGGCGTGAGCCTGATGTTCGCCGACTTCGTGGCGCGCTACCGCGGCCGTGAGGCGGCGACCGGCACCGAGGTGGCGTCGGGCGAGCGGGAGCGGTCGTGGCCGTTCCGCGCCTATCTGCTGTGGCTCACCCTCCCGCCGATCGTGCTGCTCTTCCAGGGCGAGCCCTTCCGCCTGATCATCATCTACGGCGTGCTGGGCGCGGCGTTCATGCCCTTCCTCGCCCTGACCCTGATCTGGCTCCTCAACTCCGCCCGTACGCCCCGCGAGTGGCGCAACGGGATGCTGAGCAACGGCATGCTCGCGCTCGCGGGGCTGCTGTTCCTGGTGCTGTGCGTGAAGCAGATCTGGGACCAGCCGTGGGCGGACTTCTTCTGACAGGGCCGGGGCCTGCCCGACCTACAGCAACCACTTGGGGCTGAGGGCGATCGCCCTCAGCTGCCCGACGGACAGGGCGGGGGTCTTGCGGGTCGCGGCGGTGTCCTGGGCCCCGGAGTTGAAGGCACTGATCACGACCCGTGTCCCGTCGGTCCGCAGGGTGTCGACGGTCCACATCACCACGCCCGCGCCGCCCTTCTCGCCGGGGCCCTGCTGCACGGCGACCTTCGTGCCGTCGGACAGGGTCTCGGCATCCGCCCCGAAGAGCTCGCCCGCGACGTCCTGCATCCCGCCCTGGACGTTGACCTGCACCAGGCTTCTGCCCTTGCCGTCGTCGGCGACGACATACCCGAACCCGCTGTCCCGGCCGCTGTCCTCAAGGACGGTGAGGCCCTTCGGCAGCAGGGACTTCAGGGTGGGCGCGACCGGTACGGCGGCGACGGGCTCGCTCACGCTCGGCGCGGCACCGGTCGGGTCCGCGGTCGGCCTGTCCGGCTCGGCGGGGATCGTGTCGATCGCGTCCCGCCAGGCGGTCGCGGCGGCCAGTTTCCTCAACTGGGCGGGAGACAGGGGTGGTTGGGGGCGGGTGACGGGCGCGTCCTTCTCGGCCGCGGCGTTCCACTCGCTGACGCTGACGTGGTGGCCCCGCGGGGTGACGAGCTCGGCGTTCCACCACTTGGTGTCCACCCGGCGGTCCGGATACTCGTAGCCCTGCAGCACCATGGCGACGGAGCCGTCCGCCAGTCTGCTCGTGGTGCAGGCGTCGTAGTGGGCGTACGCCTTGCCGGGGCACTCGGTGACCTGCTTGGCCTCCTTGCTGCCCGGCTCGACGCGGCCGAGGCTCACGCCCACAGCCGCCGCGCCCTTGCCGTCGTCGAACACGACATGCGCGTACGGCCCCGGCTTCTCGTCCGTGCCCCGCGCCTCCGCACCGCTGAACCTGCCGTCGGGGAGCAGCTTTTCGAGCGTACGGATCAACGCGTCGCCGGAGACGGGGGTCGTGGACGCCGGGGCGGATGCGGACGCGGAGGCGTGTGTGGCGGCGGCCACGGAGGACCGGTCGCCGCGGCCCTCGCGGGAGCCCCCGTCGCCGGCGGGCAGCAGCAGCGCCCCGCCCACCCCGACGAGCGCGATGCCCGCCGCCCCGCCGGCCACGGCGGCCCGCCGGCGCAGCAGCAGACGCCGCCGCCCGCGCACCGCTCCCGCGGTCACGAGCGCGGCCCGGTCGGTCTCGAAGCAGCCGGCGGCGTCGCGCAGACCGGCCGAGAGCCGTTCCTCGAAGGGATCGCTGTGCTGTTCCAAGGGCATGACGGACCACCGTTTCGCGAAAGGACGACGTACAAAGGCGTGTTCAGGGGCGCGCGTACTCGCCGAGGTCCTCGCCGAGCAGCTCCCGCAGCCGCCCGAGAGCACGGGTGCAGCGGGTGCGCACGGCGGCCGAACTGACGTTCATGACCTGGGCGGTCTCCTCGACGGAGCGGTCCTCCCAGTACCGCAGGACGACCACAGCCCGGTCCTTGGCGGGCAGCCGTGCCAGGGCCTGCAGCAGCGTCAGCCGCAGCGGCATGTCACGGCCGGCGCCGTCGTCGGGCAGTTCGGGCAGCACGTCCATGGCCCGCTCGGTGCTGCTGAGCCGGCGCTGATGGGCGAGAAACGTACGCATGAGAACGGTCTGCGCGTACCCCGCCGGGTTGCCCACCCGGGACACCCGCCGCCAGTTGACGTAGAGCCGCCCGAGCGTCTCCTGCACGAGATCCTCGGCCAGATGCGTGTCCCCGGCGGTCAGCAGACAGGCGGACCGGTACAGATGCCCGGCACGCACCGCGGCGAACTCCGCGTACTCGTCCGCCCGCACCTGTCGCATCTCTCCCCCAACTCACGGCACCGCGCCCGGCCCCGCGCATCCGCTCTCACTTCATTGATGCGGTGGGGCCGGGGAAATGTTTCATACGGATGCGCGCGGCGGGCGGGCCGGGGGGAGACGCCTTACGAGGCCGATGACGAAGCCGACGACGAGGCCGACGACGAGCGCAGTGCCAGCACGGCCGCGGCCGCCACCGCCGCGAGGCCCGCCGAGACCGCCAGCGCCAGGTCGGCGCCGTGAGCCAGTCCGCTGCCCGACGACGTCGCGATGGCGATGGTCAGGGCGACGCCCGCGCAGGAGCCGATGTAGCGGAAGGTCTGCTGGGCGCCGGAGCCCATGGCGGCGCGGGCGGCCGGGACCGACTCCACCGACAGCAGGGGCAGGGCGGCGTTCAGCAGGCCGCTGCCGGTGCCGGCGACGATCAGGCCGGGCAGGAGCCGGTGCCAGGAGTGGGCGTCGAGCGCGCCGAGCATGGTGAGCACGCCGACCGCGTGGAGGGCGAAGCCGACGGCGAGTTGGTCACGCGGGGAGACGCGGCCGGACAGCCGCTTGGCCTGCAGTGCCACCGTGAAGGACAGGCCCGACCACAGGAGGAACAGCCAGGCCGTGTCCATCGCGCTCAGGCCGAGCGTCTGCTGGAGCATGGCCGGCAGGAAGCTGAACGTGCCGATCACCGCCAGGCCCGTGAACAGGCCGCCCGCGGAGGACGCCAGGAAGCGGGGGCGGCGCAGCAGGCCGAGGTCGATCATCGGTGTCGCCGTGCGGCGCTCCACCAGGGTGAAGACCGCCATCAACGCCACGGTCGCCACCAGCAGCAGGCCCACCTGCGGGCGCAGCCAGCCGTCCCGGCCCAGGGTCAGGGCGGCGACCAGCGCGACCAGGGCCAGTCCGAAGGTCAGCGCGCCGAGCACGTCCGGGCGGCCGCCCCTCGGCGAACGGGACTCCGTCAGACCGCGGGTGCCGAGCGCCGCCACCAGCAGCGCCGCCGCGCCCAACACGCCGTAGGCCACGCGCCAGTCGGGGAACGCGCCCGCCACGAGGGGGCCCACCGCGATGCCGCCGCTGACGAACGCACCCCACACACCCGTCGCGTGCAGCCGGCCGCGGGGCGTGGGGAACGCATGGACGATCAGCCCCAGGCTGCTCGCGAGGATCGCCGCGCTCGCCGCGCCCTGCGCGATCCGGGCCAGTGTGAACAGCCAGGTGGACGAGGCGAGGGCGCCGAGGGCCGTGGTGATGCCGAGGACGAGGGTGCCCGTCAGGAAGATGCGGCGGCGTCCGTAGTCGTCGGCGAGGCTGCCGGCCACCAGGAGCAGCGCGGCCAGACCCAGCGGGGTGCCGTTGAGCAGCCAGGCCTGCGCGGAGACCGAGGTGTGCAGGGCCGCCGCGGTGTCCGGGAGCGTGACCATCGGGGCGGTGTACGTCATCAGCGTCACGGCCGTGGCCGCGCTGGTCAGGGCGAGGGTGGCGCGAGCGTGCCCGGGCGTCTGAGCGGGCTGCGCGGGCGACGCGCGCGTGGCGTCGACCTCCGTGAGAGTTCGTTCATTGAACCTAGGCATGCCGCCCACCCTAGCACCCTAGGTTCATTCATTGAATCAGCTTCTCGGAAATGGTTACAGTGGACGGCATGGCACTGGGCAGGGACTACGCGACACAGGAGTGCTCCATCGCCCGCGCGCTGGAGGTCGTCGGCGAGCGCTGGACGCTGCTCGTCATCCGCGACGCGCTCTACGGCGTGCGGCGCTACAACGACTTCCTCGTCCACCTCGGCATCCCGCGCGCGGTCCTCGCCGCCCGCCTGCAGACGCTCACCGCGGAGGGCATCCTCGACAAGCGCCGGTACCAGGAGTCGCCGCCGCGCGACGAGTACGTCATCACCGACCGCGGCATCGCCCTGTGGCCCACGCTGCGCTCCCTCGGCCTGTGGGGCCGCGAGCACTTCGGCGAGGCGCCCCTGCGCACCTTCCAGCACTCCGTCTGCGGCACCGAACTGGGGACGTACGGCGAATGCCCCACCTGTGCAACCGCCGTACCCGTCGAGGACGTCGTCATGGTGCCGGGCCCGGGCCTCGATCCGGACCCGGCGGATCCGATCAGCCGGATCCTGCTCAAGCCGAAGCGGCTGCTGGAGCCCATCGAGCAGCCGGCCGCGGCTGATCCGGTATAGCGGCAGATCCTGTATAACCGACAGCAGGACGAGCGCTCGTACGAGAAGAGGGTGGGAGGGGCCATGATCCGCAACCGGGCATCCCTGCGCCCCACCCTCCTGCTGCTGCTCGTCGTCCTCCAGGCCGTGCTGCTCGCCGACACCGGCAGCCTCACCGCCACCGTCGCGCTCGCCGCGACCGCAGCGGCCGGGGCCACGCTCGCCGCCTGCGCCCTGCTCGCCGCACGCTGCGTGCCCGCGGTGCCGCATACACGCGTGCGGACGGCGATGCGCGACCGGGACCGCCGTACGGCCTTCCTGCCGCAGCGCGACCCCGACGCCCGGGGCCGCACCCGCCCCCGAGCCCCCGGATCCGCCCTCCCGACGACCGTCGCACAGGGCACCCTGCACCTCTCCTGACCCGTGCCCGTGCGGGTCGTCATGCCGCCTTCACCCCATTCCGGCATGACCCTCGGAGGGCTCAACCATGTCCGTCTTTCCGGCCTTCGCTCATCTCGTCGAGCAACTCGCCACGCTGATCCAGCCGCTGTTCGGCGCCACCGCGGCCGCCGCCGCGATCGTCCTGTTCACCGCTCTCGTACGACTCCTCGTCCATCCCCTCTCCCGGGCCGCGGCCCGCGGGCAGAAGGCCCGCACCGCGCTGCAGCCGAAGATCACCGAGCTGCGCACCCGGCACCGGAACAACCCCGAGAAGTTCCAGCAGGCCCTGCTGGAACTGCACGCCGAGGAGAAGGTGTCACCGGTGTCCGGGTGCCTGCCCGGACTGCTCCAGCTGCCGGCGTTCTTCCTGCTCTACCACCTGTTCTCGAGCACCACGATCGGCGGGGAGCACAACGGTCTGCTCACCCACCACCTGTTCGCCGCGCCGCTCGGCGGGCGATGGGCTGATGCCCTGTCCGGCGCCGGGGTGTTCGGGGCGGCCGGGCTCGTGTACCTCGGGCTCTTCGCGATCGTCGCGGCGGTCGCCACCTTCAACTACCTCCGCGCGAAGAAGACCATGGCCACCGCCGCCGTCGACGCCGGCCCGGAGCAGATTCCCGGCGCCGCGGCCATCGGCAGGGTCGCGCCGTACCTGTCCTTCTTCACGCTCGTCACGGTGGCCGTCGTACCGCTGGCGGCCGCGCTGTACGTGGTGACGAGCACGACGTGGACCGCGGTCGAACGGGCCGTGCTCTACCGCTAGGGCAGGTAGGGCAGTAGGGCCGAGGCGGGGGTCCAGTCCGTGAACCGGGTCTTGCGGACTGGACTTCGAGCTTGGAGGATCGACCAGTCCTCCGATGGCTGCACACATCGGTCGGACGCCCGCGATCGAGGGAGACATGATCATGAAGCTGCTGCGAGTCGGTACGGCCGGAGCGGAGACGCCCGCGCTGCTCGACGCCGAGGGGATTCTGCGGGACCTCTCCGGTGTCGTCCCGGACATCGACGGAGCGCTGCTCGCCGACGAAGCGGCGCTGCAGCGGATCCGCACGGCCGCCGAGGCGGGGGAGCTGCCCGCCCTGGACGCGACCGGGCTGCGCGTCGGGCCGCCGCTCGCCCGGATCGGCAAGGTCGTGTGCATCGGGCTGAACTACCACGACCACGCGCGCGAGACCGGCGCCGAGCCGCCCGCCGAGCCGGTGATCTTCTTCAAGGCCGCGGACACGGTGGTCGGGCCGAACGACATGGTGCTGGTGCCCCGCGGGTCGCGGAAGACCGACTGGGAGGTCGAGCTCGCCGTCGTCATCGGGCGCACGGCCCGGTATGTCGAGTCGGCGCAGGCGGCGCTCGGCCATGTCGCCGGATACGCCGTGGCGCACGACGTGTCCGAGCGGGAGTTCCAGATCGAGCGCGGCGGCACCTGGGACAAGGGCAAGAACTGCGAGACGTTCAATCCGCTGGGGCCGTGGCTCGTGACGGCGGACGAGGTCGCCGATCCACAGGATCTGTCGTTGAAGCTGTGGGTCAACGGGGAGTTGAAGCAGGACGGGACGACGGCTGAGCAGATCTTTCCGGTGGGGGAGGTCGTGCGGTACGTCAGTCAGTTCATGACGCTGTACCCCGGGGACGTCATCAACACGGGGACGCCGGCGGGGGTTGCCATGGGGGCGCCCGAGCCGAAGCCGTATCTGCGGGCCGGGGATGTCGTCGAGCTGGAGATCGAGGGGCTCGGGCGGCAGCGGCAGGAGTTCAAGGACGCCTAGAGGGGGTGGGGCTGCGCGTGCTTGGCGACCGCGGGTGCGTCGTGGTTGCGCGCGCAGTTCCCCGCGCCCCTGGCGGGGCGCTCCCGTCAGGCCTTGTCCAGGAAGGTCTCCAAGGCCTCCACCACCAGTCTGTGGTCGGCCAGTTGGGGGAGGCCGCTGACCGTCACCGTGCCGATCACGCCCACGCCCAGGACGTTGATCGGGAAGGAGCCGCCGTGGGCCGCGTAGCGGTCCGGGTCGAGGCGGGAGGACTCCTCGAAGGTGGAGCCCTTGGCGCGGAAGCGGGCGCCCACGAGGTAGGAGGCGGAGCCGTAGCGCTCCACCACACGGCGCTTGCGGGCGATCCAGGCGTCGTTGTCGGGGGTGGAGCCGGGGAGGGCCGCGTGGAAGAGCTGCTGGCCCGCGCGGTGGATGTCGATCGCGACCGGCGCCTGGCGCTCCCGGGCCAGCTCCACGAGCAGGGAACCCAGCGCCCAGGCGTCCTCGTGGGTGAACTGGCTGAAGACCAGGTGCCGTTCCTGCGCCTCCAGTTCCTCCACGGACGGAGTCAGCTCCGGCTGGAACTTGGGCGTGATCTCCTTGTGCGTCACAGCGTCACCGCCACCTTGTCGCGGGCCGAACGGCGGGCCGCCTCAAGGACGTCGAGGGCTGCTGCCGCCTCGAGAGCGGTCACCGGGTTGGCGCCGCCGTCGGTGAGGGCCCTGGTCACGGCCGCATAGTACGCGGGGTAGTCGCCGGGGAGGGTCGGTTCGGGGCGGCCGCTGCCGGTCGCCGGGGACTCGCCGGAACCGACGCGGCCCCACGCCTCCTCCGCCTCCGTGCCCCAGCCGGCCCCCGGGCCGGGACGCCGGCCCTCGCGCAGGTCGGCCTCCTGCGGGTCGAGGCCGTACTTGACGTAGCCCGCCTTCGAGCCGAGGACCCGGAAGCGCGGGCCGAGTTGTGCGGTCGTGGCGGAGACGTAGAGGTGCGAGCGGACGCCGCTGGTGTGGGTGATGGCGATGAACGTGTCGTCGTCCGCCTCCGCGCCCGGGCGGCGGATGTCCGACTCGGCGTACACCTGCGCGGCCGGGCCGAAGAGGACGAGTGCCTGGTCGACGACATGGCTGCCGAGGTCGTAGAGCAGACCTCCGATCTCTGCCGGGTCGCCGGACTCGCGCCAGCCGCCCTTGGTCTGCGGGCGCCACCGCTCGAACCGGGACTCGAAGCGCCATACGTCGCCCAACTCGCCCTTCTCCAGCAGCGCTTGCAGGGTCAGGAAGTCGTTGTCCCAGCGGCGGTTCTGGAAGACGGAGAGGAGCAGTCCGCGGTCCTCGGCGAGGGCCGCGAGTTCGCGTGCCTCGGCGGCCGTGCCGGCGATCGGCTTGTCGACGACGACCGGGAGGCCGGCCTTCAGGGCCGTGGTCGCGAGCGGTACGTGCGTCCGGTTCGGGGACGCGACGACGACCAGGTCCAGCTCGGCGGCGCGGCCGAACAACTCCTCGGAGGTCGCCGCGACGCGCACGTCCGGGAACTCGGCGAGGGCCTGCTTCTGCCGCTCCGGGTTCGAGGTGACCACCGTGTCGAGGGTGAGGCCCTCGGTGGCGGCGATCAGCGGGGCGTGGAAGACGGAGCCCGCGAGGCCGTAGCCGACGAGGCCCACGCGCAGAGGAGTACGAGTCATGCCTCCCACTTTCGCAACGCTGTTGCCAAAGTGCAAGCGCGGGGGACAATGGGCGCGTGGACAGGACGAGGGCAGCGGAGGCGGATGCAGGGGCACGGGCGGGGGCGGGGGCGGCGTCCGCCGCCGGCGGTGCGGGCTCGACGTCGGCGGTCGGCGGTGCGGGCTCGACGTCGGCGGTCGGCCGTGCGGGGGCGACGTCGGCCGTGGGGCGGGCGGGGGCGACGTCGGCCGGCGGCCGGGCGGGCGCCGTGTCGGCCGTCGGCCGTGCGGAAACGACATCGGCCGTCGGTCGGGCCGGAGCGGCGAGCGCGCCCGTCACGGCGGGGGCGTCCGGCGTCGTCGGCGCGAACCTGCCCGCCCTGCGCAGCCACAACATGGCGCTCGTCCTCGATCTGCTGCGCACCGCCGGGGCCGAGGGGATCAGCCGCCTCGAACTCGCCGAGCGGACCGGGCTGACCCCGCAGGCCGTCAGCAAGATCACCGCACGGCTGCGGGCGGACGGCCTCGCGGCGGAGGCGGGGCGCCGCGCCTCGACGGGCGGCAAGCCGCGCACAGTGCTGCGGCTGGTCCCCGAGGCCGGACACGCGGTCGGGCTGCACCTGGACCGCGACGAACTGCGGGCGGTCCTGGTCGACCTGACGGGCGCCGTCGTGGGGGAGGAGCGCACCTCGCTCGACCTCGGCGCGGGCCCCGAGGCCGTGGTGGACGCGGTGGCGCGGGAAGCGGGAGCGCTGACCGGCCGGGTGTCGGGCGGCGGGGCGCCGGGCGGCCGGGGCACGGACGCGCTCCTCGGGATCGGGGTCGCGCTCCCCGGCCCGCTGGACCACGCCCGCGGTGTGCTGCACCGGGTGACGGGGTTCCCCGAGTGGGACGGCTTCCCCCTGCGCGACGCGCTGGCCCGGCGGCTCGGCGTGCCCGTCGTCGTCGACAAGGACACCAACGCGGCGGCGCTCGGCCTGGCCGTCGCGGGCACGGGCGGGTCCTTCGCGTATCTCTATCTCGGTACGGGCCTCGGTGCCGGACTCGTCATCGGCGGCAGCGTGCACCGCGGCGCCCGCACCGGCGCCGGGGAGTTCGGCCACCAGGTCGTCCAGCTTGACGGGCCGCCCTGCGGCTGCGGCAACCGCGGCTGCGTCGAGGCGCTGTGCCTGGCCGCGGTGGCACGCGGCGAGGCCGACGAGGCGGCCCGCGTGCTCGGCACCGCGGCCGGCAACCTCGTCGCCCTGCTCGACATCGACCTCGTACTGCTCGGCGGCCGCACCATCACCGCCGCGCCCGACGCCTTCGTGACCGGGGTGACCGCCGTCCTGGACGAGCGCGCCCGGCGGGTCGGCGAGACGGCGGTGCCGGTACGGATCGCGTCCGACGGGGTCGCGGAGGGGGCCGCGCAGTTGGTGCTGGCCCCGTTGTTCGGGCGGGCGGACGGCTGACCGGCTGACGGTCTGCCTGCTGATCGGGGGGACTTGCCCGGGATCGCGGGGCGGCATCGTCCGGCGCCCCGACCCGTCCGGCACAGTCTCATGATTATGCGACTCCGCACGCCCGTCTCCCTGTGCCTGGCCGCAGCCGCCGCGCTCCTCCCCGTGGCGGCGCCGGCGCACGCCGCCCCCGGCTGCGCACCGGACGGCCGCCGCTTCCCCGTCACCACCCGCATCCACGGCGGCCCCGACGCCTATGAGGCGGGCGGCGGATACGGCACCTGGTACCTGGACCTGACCAACACCACCGACCGGACCTGCACGGGCATCCACCCGGTCGTCGTGCTCGTCGACAACAAGCGCGCCCTGAAGCCGACGCAGCCCCGCCTGGACTTCTACGCCGCCGATCGTCCGCACCCCGTGCGCTTCACCGCCACCGACGAGGACGAACTCGTCGGCGCCTTCGACGACGGCCTTCCCGGCTTCACGGTCGGCCCCGGCAGGACCGTCAGCGTGAAGGTCCGCCTCGCGCTCACCTCGGACACCCTGACCAACGAGGTCACCGCCAACGCGGCCGTCGTCCAGCGGCACAAGGACGACGGCGACTGGGTCGGTCAGTCCGGCGACTACCGCTTCCGCATCGACGGCGCCGCGACCCGGGACCCGGAGGACGCGACCCGGGACCCGGACGAAACGACCCCGAGCCAGGACGGCGCGACCCCCACCGGCACCGCCTCACCGGGCCTCGACCCCGGCCTCCCCTTCGTCGACGAACTCGCCCGCACCGGCCTCGGCACCCCGGCCGGCACCCTCGCGGCCATCGCCGTCCTCCTCGTCACCGCGGGCGCCGTACTGCTCGCCGTCAAGCCGCGCAAGCGCGGCTGAGGGGGGCCGGGCAGCGCGCCATCGGGTCCGCCCGAGACGCGCGACCCGAGACGCGCGGCCCGAGATCGCTGCGCTCAGACCAGGTCGACCAGGTCCGCGATGGAGTCCACGACCTTCGTCGGCCGGTACGGGAAGCGCTCGACGTCGGCCATGGTCGTCAGTCCGGTCAGGACGAGGAAGGTCTCCATCCCGGCCTCGAGCCCGGCCAGCACGTCCGTGTCCATACGGTCGCCGATCATGGCGCTGCTCTCCGAGTGCGCCCCGATGGTGTTCAGCGCGCTCCGCATCATGAGCGGATTCGGCTTGCCGACGAAGTACGGCTCCTTGCCGGTCGCCTTGGTGATCAGCGCGGCGACGGAACCGGTCGCCGGGAGCGCGCCCTCCGGGGAGGGCCCGGTGTTGTCCGGGTTGGTGGCGATGAAGCGGGCACCCTTGTTGATCAGCCGGATGGCCTTGGTCAGCGCCTCGAACGAGTACGTCCGCGTCTCGCCCAGGATCACGAAGTCGGGGTCGGAGTCCGTCAGCACGTACCCGGCGTCGTGCAGAGCCGTGGTCAGGCCGGCCTCGCCGATCACGTAGGCGGTGCCGCCGGGGTGCTGGTTGTCCAGGAAGCTGGCGGTGGCCAGGGCGGAGGTCCAGATGTTCTCCGCCGGTACGTCGAGGCCGATCCTGTTCAGCCGGGCGTGCAGGTCGCGCGCGGTGTAGATCGAGTTGTTCGTGAGGACCAGGAACGGACGGTCCGACTCGCGGAGCTTCTTGATGAACGCGTCCGCGCCCGGCACCGGGACGCCCTCGTGCATCAGCACCCCGTCCATGTCGGTGAGCCACGATTCGATGGGCTTGCGATGGGCCATGGGTGCCGACTCCCGGTCTGTCTGCGTACGAGACGGCCATGATATTCGGCACGGCTCGCCGAAACCCTCTGCCACCCGAACGGAGCAGTGCGGGGCCGCTGAGGATGCGGGGTGCGGGCTCGCGGGAGAGCCTCCGGATATCTGGAGGTTTCACGATGGGTTCACTGCGTCTCACTCTCTGTACCGGACTTCTGGCCGCCTGCGCTCTCGCGCCGGGGGCGCCGTACGCGGCTGACGGGGGCGGAGCAGGTGTCTCGGTGGTCCCGTCGTCCCCCGCCCCCGGCACCGACATCGCACTGCACGCGACCGGATGCCCGGCGCGGACGGGCACCGCGGCGTCCCCGGCGTTCGTCGCCGACGCGCGGCTGACGGGCACCGACGGCACACTCACCGGGGACACCCGGGTCCGCACCTCGCTGCAGCCCGGCTCCTACGGCGTGACGCTCACCTGCTCCGACACCGTGATCAACGGCAGGATCACCGTCGTACCGCAGACGCAGCACCAAGCCCCGTCACAGACCCTGCAGCACGGCCCCGCCGCCGCACTCCCCGTCGACGCGAACGGCGGCGCTGCCGCACACTTCGCCTCCGTGGACGTGCGCGGAGCCGGCCCCGGCACGGGCCAGGCAATCACCGGACTGGTACTAGCAGGCGTCGCCGCGGCCACCGTAGGCCTCCTCCGCACCCGCCGCAGACGCGGAACGGACTGACCGAGGCCTCTGTGGGGCCACACCGGCCCGAACGGGGGCCGAGGCAGCTCCAACGCCGACACGGCTGACGGGCCCTACCGACCGCGTCCGCCCCGAGCCGCGGGAGCAACCCGGGGGAGGTTCGTGGGGCCATGGGGTATCGGACGGTCCGAGGCCGAGTCCGAGGCAACTTCGACACCGACACGGCTTCCGGGCAACGCCCACTACCGGCCAGCTCCCCGCCAAGCTGCGGCAGCCTCCACCGACCCACAAACAGTCCCACCGCCGGACGGCTCCCACCTGGCCCGGTCGGCGGTCTGCTCCCCCCGAAACCGCCGACCGGGCTGGTCCTCGACCGCGCGCGCACGGGCTGCGGGAGTAACCCGGCGGTCTGCGCGGGAGGTTCGTGGGGCCATGGGGGATCGGACGGGCCGGGGTCTGGGGTCGTCTGAGAAGACTTTAGAACGGATGAGCGCCCGAGCCTAGGGTCTGAATGACGCCAGGTTCCACTACGGTGGCTCTCCGTCATCCCCCCTGGTGACCGGGGGCTCCGAGGTGGCCGACGGGGCGAAGCAGGTCTCCGGCCGTGCAGGCGGCGGGGCTGTAACAGCTCGCCGACAAGACCCGGGTGATCTCGTGGGTGCCGCGAGCCGTATGTCAGGATTGAGCCTCGGACCAGTGCACCCAAGGGGGAGTTGGATGTACGGCATGAGGGGGGCCGGAATGAGTGCCTCCGCGGCGGTGCTGGGGGCGGCACTGCTCGTCGCGGGGTGTTCCTCCGGAGGCGACGGCGACAACGGCAAGGACGCCGGCGCGAAGATCACTCAACAGCCCAAGGAGAGCGACCCGTTCTGGGTCAACCCGGACGGCAACGCGGCACGGCAGGTGGCCGCGTACGAGAAGTCCGGCAAGGACGACGAGGCCGAGCAGATCCGCAAGATCGCCGAGCAGCCGACCGGCGAGTGGATCGGCCCGGAGAACCCCGAGCAGGAGGCCAAGGGCTACACCGAGGCCGCCGACAAGGCCGGCCGCACCGCGCTGCTCGTCCTCTACAACATCCCGCACCGCGACTGCGGTCAGTACTCGCAAGGAGGCGCGGCCGACGGCGACGCCTACCGCACCTGGATCGACGGCGTCGCATCCGGCATCGGCGACCGCGCGGCCACGGTGATCCTCGAACCGGACGCGATCCTGCACCTGGTGGACGGCTGCACCGAGGACGAGTTCCACGAGGAGCGCTACGACCTCCTCAAGGGCGCGATCACCAAGCTCAAGTCCCTGAAGAACACCAAGGTCTATCTGGACGCGGGCAACGCCGGCTGGGGCCACCCCGACCAGATCTACGAGCCCCTGCAGTGGGCGGGCATCGCGCAGGCGGACGGCTTCGCCGTCAACGTCTCCAACTTCTACTCGACCGAGGACTCCGTCGCGTACGGCAAGCAGCTGTCCGCGAAGGTGGGCGACAAGCACTTCGTCATCGACACCAGCCGCAACGGCAAGGGGCCGTACACGGCCGGCGACGAGGACGAGCGCTGGTGCAACCCGCCGGGCCGCGCCCTCGGGGAGACCCCGACGACCAAGACCGCCGACCCCCTGGTGGACGCCTACCTGTGGGTCAAACGCCCCGGGGAGTCGGACGGCACCTGCAAGGGCGGCCCGAAGGCGGGCCAGTGGTGGGCCAGTTACGCCTTGAAGCTCGCCAAGGCATCAACCCCCTAGGGGCGCGGGGCACAACGCACCCGGTGAAAGTGCTACGGCACCTTCACCCACTGCGCCTTGCTCGGCGTCCCCTGGTCGTCGTCCACGAACAGCATGTACCACCCCGACTGAACAAGGTTCTTGTTCTTCGGCACGGTCACCGTGATCTTGTTCCCGGCGGTCTTGAAGTCCAGTGCGATCGACCGCTGGTCCACGTCCGTGACATGGGTCGACGCACTGGGCCTGATCAGCCGCACCTTCTTGATGGCGGAGGCCTGCGGTGAGCTGAACGTCCCCGTCCCGCCCCGGGCGATGGTCTGCGGCCCGCCCGACAGCGAGGGCCGCGAGTCCCGGTACAGATACGGCGGCGTGTAGATCTCGATCCGCTGCTCGAACTTGCCCGGCTTGGTGTTGGCCTTGTCGGCGTAGAGCGAGTCGGACCCGAAGAACATCACCCTGCCGTCCGGCAGCAGGATCGACCCGGAGTGGTAGTTGCGCCCCACCAGCGGGTCGGCGACCTTGTCGAAGGTGTTGGTGTCCGGGTGGTAGATCCGGGCCTGGTGGATGTTGGAGTCGCTGCGCCCGCGGTAGTCCTCGGAGCCGCCCGACACCAGCACGGTGTCGTCCGGCAGCACCGACGACTGCGGATAGCGCGTCCCCTTCTCCAGCTCCGGCCCGTCCGTGAACTTCGGGTTCTTGTCCTTCAGGTCGATCAGCCGGGTCTTGTTGCTGGACAGCTTGGACTCGCCGACCCCGCCACCGCCGATCACCATGAACTTCTCGTCCTGGGCCGGAGGCAGCAGCACCGTGCCGGACGTCTCCATCATGTTGGCGTCGCTCAGCCCGGGCAGCTTGGTGAACTTGTTGGTGTCGACGTCCCAGATGCCGGGCGTGCGGCCGACGTTGTCCGGCCCGTAGCCCGCGTTCGAACCCGAGTAGAAGATCTTGCCGTTCTGCATCAGGAACAGCGCGGGATACGTCGGGAACTGGCGGATCTTCGAGGTGTACGTCCACTTCTTGGTCTTCGGGTCGAAGATCTCGTTCTTGCCCGGCACCAGCTGCCCGATGTCGTCGAGACCGGAGACGCTGAGGATCTTGCCGTCGCTCAGCGTGGTGAGCGTCGGGTACCAGCGGGCCTCGTTCATCGGGTCGACCTTGATGTACTTCTCGGCGACCGGGTCGAACTCGTAGGCGTTCCGGATCCCCTGGAAGTCCTTCTTGTCGAGGGCGAGCTTCTGCGCGATGCCGTAGGTGTTGCGCGCCTCGGAGCCGGTCAGGCCCTGGATGCGGTAGTTGTCCTGGGTGCCGGTCTCGTACTTGGTGCCGCTCTTCTTCGCCTCGACGTAGGTACGGCCGAGCCCGGGGTCGTTGCGCAGGAACTTGCCCGTCGCCTTGTCGAAGACCTTCTTCGCGCGCGGCACCAGCACCGGGTCCTTCGACACGAAGCTCTTGCCGTTCTCCTTGCCGGTGAACACGGTCCCCGCGGGCAGCGTGATCGGCTTGTCCGGGTTCTCGTTGTGCACCACCATCAGGCCGCCGGCCTTGGTGACGTCGCCCTTGAGCTTCTCGTAGCGCTTGGTGCCGCCCGCGATCAGCAGATTGCCGTTGGCCAGCTGCGTATGACCCGTGCAGAACAGGTCGGCCGGCGTCGGCACCTTCTTGATCGTGCCCTTGACCGGGTCCCAGATCCGCGAGTCGAACTTCTTCGCGTCGAAGTTGTCCTGGTTGTTGCCCGAGCCGGCGATCAGCAGCACCTTGCCGGTGCGCAGCAGCGCCGCGTGGATGGTGTCCTGACGGTACTTCTGCGGGAACTCGATGATGTCCCAGTGGCCGTTGTCCGCTTTGTACTCGGGTCTGTTGATCTGGTACTCGTGATATTTCTCGGTGCCGAAGCGGTAGAGCCACGGACCGTTCATCCCGGCCAGCGCGAGCACGACTGCCGTACCGATCGCGAGTCGACGGACACGGCGGTGGCCTGCACGGTCGTTCATTCCTTACGTCCCCCAAATCCACCAAGGGCGATCTGCATCGTCTGGTCATTTCCTGCGCCCTGCCCCGGATCCTGGGCCGGGCCCGTGCCCGAACCCGAGGCGGCCCAGCTGGGCTTGTGCCCGGAGCCGTGCTGCGCGTGCTGCCCGTGCGGTGCGTACTGCCCGTGGGGCGCGTACTGCGCGGGCTGCGGCTGGTGGGCGGGCGCGGGCGCCGCCTGTCCCTGCTGCGGCAGTCCCGGCGCGGGCGGCTGCTTCTTCGCCTTCCGCAGCGAGTACCGCCAGGCGAAGATCGGCGACGCGGTGATCAGCAGGGCGAACGTCGCCCAGATGATCATCGCCGGGTGCGAGTGCCCGAGCGTGAAACCGGCGGCGATCGAACCGCCGAAGACCAGGATGAAGAACAGATGGATCCGGAAGGTCCCGAACAGGGTGTCGGGGCTTGCCGAGTCGCCCTTGGGGGTCACCACGAACTTGCTCTTGCGGCGCAGCACCGTGTCCATCAGCGAGCGGGCGTAGATCGGCGCCGAGAGGGCCGACATCACCATGCCCGCAACACCGCCGGAGCCCTCCGGCTCGTGCGGGGAGACGTTGTGCCGGCGGTTCCAGATGTACAGGCCGATCTGCAGCGCGGACGCGTTGCCGTACAGCATCAGCCAGACCGTCGGGTCGATGTTCACACCCGAGGCGCCCAGGCCCAGGAACAGCGCACAACTCAGCGCCGCCAGGATCCAGTTGAGGGCCGACATCGGGTAGAAGATGATCATCATCGTGTAGTTGAAGAGCTTGCCCGGAGGCAGCGAGAACCAGCCCTTCCAGTACTGCTTGAGGATCGTCTCGTACGTCCCCCGCGACCAGCGCAGCTGCTGGGTGAAGAAGTCCGTCCAGGCGCCCGGGCCCTCACCGACGGCGAGCACGTCCGGTGTGTAGACCGACCGCCACTTCTTGCCCGTCGCGGGGTTCTTGTGCCGGTGGATCTCGAAGCCGGTGGCCATGTCCTCGGTGATCGAGTCGTACAGGCCGCCGATCTGCTTGAGCGCCTTGATCCGCACGGCGTTCGAGGTGCCCACGAACATCGGGGCGCCGTAGGCGTTGCCCGCGCGCTGGATCAGCGCGTGGAAGAGGAACTGCTGC
The DNA here is from genome assembly GCF_022698145.1 of Streptomyces spinosisporus. Taxonomy (GTDB): domain Bacteria; phylum Actinomycetota; class Actinomycetes; order Streptomycetales; family Streptomycetaceae; genus Streptomyces; species Streptomyces spinosisporus. Next base: position 351,186 of record NZ_JALDAX010000002.1, on the reverse strand, counting down.
GACTCGGCGGCCTTGGTGATGGGGTTGTCGTAATTGCCGTACACCTGCGGGCCGATGACGAAGCCGACGTCCGGGTCGCGGAAGAAGCCGAGCATCCGCTCCAGGTAGTTGGGCAGCGGGACGTGGTCGGTGTCGACCGAGGCGAAGAAGTCGTAGTCGTCGCCGTGCGCCTCGAGCCAGGCGTTGTAGTTGCCGTGCTTGGTCTTGGCGCGGTGCGGGCCCTTCTTCTGGTTCCACTGCGCAACTCCCTTGCGGGAGAAGTGATGTACGCCGAGACGGGCGCAGACCGCCTTCACCTCGGCGTCGTCGCCCTCGTCCAGGAGCCAGATGTGCAGAAGGCCCCGGTGCCGCAGCCGGACGGCCGCCTCCAGGGTCTTCGTCACCATCTCCAGGGGTTCCTTGCCGGGCACGTACGTCGTGATGAACGCGACTCTCGTGCCGGTCTCCGGCACCACCGGGACCGGGTCGCGGGCGACCAGGGTGGCGTGCGCGTTGGACAGCACGTTCATGCAGCGGAAGAACTCGATCAGACCGATCGAGACGAGCATCACGACGTCCAGCGCCGGCAGGAAGTCGAAGGCGGGGTAGTCGCGTTCGGTCCAGTGCTCCGGCTGCAGCAGCCAGGCCAGCAGGATCAGCGACAGCAGCGGCGCCGCGCCGAGCATCAGGGCGGCGCGCAGGCGGTGCGGTTCCTGCGAGAGCAGTGAGCGGTACTGGACCTTGTAGGGCTTGCCGGGATCCGGCTGGGTGAGGGGGCCGGCCAGTCGGCTGTAGTGCTCGTAGTCGTATCTCGGCAGGTTCTTCTTGATCCTGCGGAACTGGCCCGTGGTGCTGTTCCGTTGCGAAGGCACCCTCAGCTGCGTGGTTTCCGACGAGTCGAAGTTCTGCCGGGCGCCCTTCGGCGTCGACGTCATGAGTCATCCCCCCACACGCAGGTCACCGCGTGTTGTGTCGGTTCCTTCCGTCCGCGACGGGTCCCCCTCGACCCTTCACAGACGTATCAGTGGCGGGCCGCAGTCACCACAGTATCCACACCCATAGACATGGAACTGCGACCTTCCGGTTGCATGATGCCCCCCTCGGCATCGCCTCGTGAACGGGGCCCCCTATCCCCGCAACCCCGGCAACCGCTTACTAGACCCCCAAGTGCCGCGTATCCGCAGCATCTTGAAAAACAGGGTTCTACGGCGTTCATCATGATCGCAAGATGCGAAACGCGGTGTTTACCGGTCATACGCGTTCATTGTGGCGCATGTGGGGGTCCTGTGGATGCGTTGTGGACAGCCGGGCACGGATGTTGCCGAAGTGCTCCCTTATCGCCTCCTCCGCCCGAACCGAGTCGTCCGACCGCACCGCGTCGAGGATGTCGCGATGCTGCCGACAGGTGATCTTCGGGTCCTGCGGTGCGCCTCCCAGGTCCGTCTGGACACGGTGGAAGGCGTCCCAGAACGCCTCCAGGACCTCGCCGAGCAGTACGTTGTCCAGCCCTCGGTACAGGGTGGCGTGAAAGGCACGGTCGGTGTCCGCGAGGCCGGCGCCTCCTTGCGCGGCCTGCTGTTCCATACGGTTCACGAGTGCGTCGAGTTCAATGAGATCCGATTCCGGGATGCGGCCCGCGAGCCGGGAGACCAGTCCCGTCTCGACCGCCTCGCGCAGTTCGAGCAGCTGGAGCAGGGAGTCCTCGCCGCGGTAGTGGCCGGCGACCGTGCGGAAGGCCAGTCCCTCGATCATCGGGGCCAGCGACATCGGGCCGACGTACGTCCCGAAGCCATGCCGGATCTCCACGATGCCCATCGCCTGCAGGGCCTTCAGCGCCTCGCGCACCGAGTTCCGGCTCGCCCCGAGGTACTCCATCAGTTCCGGCTCGGTCGGCAGCGGGGCCCCGGAGGGGAGCCTGCGGTCGACGATCAGCTTCTTGATCCGCTCCTGGAGGTCACGCGCTGCCATGGGCCAGAGCGTATCCGGCCAAACAAGAAGAAGCCCCCTCGCTCGCACGAGGGGCTCTCATACAGCCTTTCCCCGGGGATGCCCTCCGGGGCCTCAGCGGTCCCTGCTGGACCGGGTGGGTGCAGTCATCAACGTAGGGCCGACTGTGGCAGGGGGGTGTGGGTGGCGAAGCCCCCACGGCGTGCGGCGTGGGGGCGCACAGACGCCGGGGACTCGAACCCGGACCCCCCAGCCGTCCCTGCCGAGCCGCGGGCTGGCGCGCGGGCTCCAACGAAGGGTGCCGTCATCGACGCGGGGGCCGACTCTCGCAGGGGGGTGTGGGTGGCGGAGCCCCCACCTCGCGTGGCGTAGCCGCGTGGAATACGGCGATGGCGAGACCGGTTCGCGGGTTCCGCGAACATGTCTCGCCATCTTCGTCGTGCGCCGCCAGGGACTCGAACCCCGGACCCGCTGATTAAGAGTCAGCTGCTCTAACCAACTGAGCTAGCGGCGCGTGCTGACGGCGTAACTCTACCGGACCAGCGGGGGTGCTCCTGACCACGTGGGGGGTGGGTGCGGGGGGCTTGTACATCATTCGGACCGTCAACATGCGCGTCGGCAAGACCGTTGGGAAACTGATCGACGTGTACACGCGCGGTCTTTTTCAACGGGAGTGTGAGGGGAATCGCATGGCGGCTCCGGTATTCGAGGAATTCGATCCGGCGAGCGACTGCGACTGTCCCGGATGTGCGTACTGGCACCGCGTCCTGCCGTATTCACGCACGGTGCGGCACCCGGCCGCCCGACGGGCCGTGATCGTGGCGGCAGCCGCCTCCACCGCTCTCGGCGCCGGCCATGCCGCCCCCGCGTTCGCCTCCCCGCAGGCCCCGCCCGGCCCCGGCGTTCCCGCAGGTGACGGGCATGGCAGCCCGCAGGGACACAAGACCGCGCTGTACGGCCGCAGCGCGAAAACCCCCGCCGACCCGCAGCACCCACCCACGACCACCCGCACGGAGATCATCAACCGGGCCAGGAAATGGGTCGACGCACAGGTGCCGTACAGCATGGCCGACTACTGGTCCGACGGTTACCGCCAGGACTGCTCGGGATTCGTCTCGATGGCCTGGGGGCTGCCCGGAAACGAATGGACGGGAAGTCTCGGCCGTTACGGCAGACAGATCACCAAGGAGGAACTGCAACCCGGCGACATTCTGCTGTTCCACAATCCGCAGAACCCGGAGAAAGGCTCGCACGTCGTCATTTTCGGCGGCTGGACGGACTACACGCACAGCAACTACCTCGCCTACGAACAGACACCCCCGCACGCCCGCAAGCAGGCCACCCCGTACGCCTACTGGACCAACTCCGACCGCTACCTGCCCTACCGCTACAACGGGCTCGCGGCAGATCCACCGCCGACCGCGCCGACCACGCCGACCACGCCGACCGAACCGGCTGCCCCAGCCACGCCGGCCGCCCCCGCCACGCCCGCCGCCCCGGCACCCGGCGCGAACGCCAGGACGCCGTACCCGGGAAGGGAGTACTTCGGTCCCGGCGCGAACAACAAGTACGTCACCCAGCTCGGCCAGATGCTGATCGCGCGCGGCGCCGCACGCTTCTACCCGTCGGGCCCCGCCCCCCGCTGGTCGGACGCGGACCGCAGGGCCACCCAGGCCTTCCAGCTGGCCCAGGGCTGGACCGGCGCGGGCGCCGACGGGCTGCCGGGCCCGCAGACCTGGGACCTGCTGGTGTCCGGGAAGGGCAAGTCCATCCCGGCCGCCGTGAAGGCGGGCTCGGCCGGGCCCGCGTCGCACGGCGTGCCCGGCTATCCGGGGCGCGCGTTCTTCCGGCCCGGCGCGACCAACGAGTACATCACCCGGCTCGGGCAGCAGCTGGTGAGGAAGGGGTTCGGCAGGTACTACACGACCGGGCCGGGGCCGCGCTGGGGCGAGGCGGACCGGCGGGGCGTCGAGGCCTTCCAGCGCTCCCAGGGCTGGCGCGGCGGCGCGGCGGACGGCTTCCCGGGGCCGGAGACCTGGAGACGACTGTTCGCCTGAGCAGCCCGGCTCACCCTGCCGTTCCCCGTGAACGGCCCCGCCGTTCCTCGTGAACGACCCCGCCGTTCCTCGCGAACGGCCCTGTTCCACCCACCTGTTGTGACGCATCTGGCGCGGAGGCTGGAGGCACGCATGAGTACGACGACCACGTCACAGACGCCCGAGTCCGAGGGGCCGGGCAGGCCGGGTCGCCTCATCCAGAACGAGGCGACCACCGAGATCCCCGTACATCTGCTGTTCCGCGACGACCCGGACCCGGTGTCCGTGCCGCTCAGACCCACGGTGGTGGGCCGCAGGCAGGGAACGGGGGAACAGCCGCGCCTGAGGCGCCCGGCACAGGTCGAACCCCGGTCCGTGCCGCAGGTCGACCCCGAGCTGACCGAGCGGCCCGCCCGGGTGCTGCCCGGAGCGGCGGGGGTGCTCGCCGGGGCCTGCGGGGTGGCCGGATGCGTGGCCACCTCGTGGTGGGCCGGGGTCCTGCCGCCGCTCGTCGCCGCGGCGCTGCGGCTGCCCGTCTTCGCGGGGGCCGGGCTCGGGCCCGCGCAGTGGGCGGCCTACGCGGGCGCCGGCGCGCTCGCCCTGTTCGGGTTCGGCGGACTGGCCCGGGGCCGGACCGGGCGGGCCTGGGTGCTCGGGCTGTTCGGCCGCTACCGCGGGACCGTGCGGCGCACCGGTCTGATGTGGGTCAACCCGCTGCTGCTGCGCCGCCGGGTCGACGTACGGCTGCGGCACTGGCGCAGCGAGCCGATGCCCGCGGCCGACGGCAGCGGTGTCGCGCTGCGGGTGGTGGTGCTGGTGGTGTGGCGGGTGAGGGACACCGCGCGGGCCGTGCTCGGCATCGAGGACCACGAGACCTATCTGCGCGAGTGCGTGGAGGCGGCCCTCGCCCGGGTGGCGGTGGAGACACCGGGGAGCCGGAGGGGACCGGCGGAGGCGGCCGGGGACGCGCTGACCCGGCTGACGGCGGCGGACGCGGCGCCGGTCGGGCTGGAGGTCTTCTCGGTGCAGCCGGTCCGCGTCGAGTACGCGCCCGAGGTGGCCGCCGCGATGCACCGCCGCCGTATCGCCGCGCTGGACGCGCAGCACCGGGCGAGTGTGCTCACCTCGGTGGTCGACTCCGTGGAGGACACCGTGACCCGGCTGACCGTGCGCGGTCTGGTGGACCTGGACGACTACGAACGCAAGGCGCTCGTCAAGGACTTGACGGTGGCGTTCTGCGCGGGGCGGGGCGAGCGGATGCCGTGACACAGAGGTGCCCGTCTTGGTATGGACACGCCCAACGGACGGTAATATTCTGTCACTTGGTCTAGACCTGCACGCCTCATGGAACTTCCCCCACGTTCTTCAGGAGCGGCAGCATGCGCAGAAAGACCAAGTGGTACGCCGCCGCGCTCGGGCTCACCACGGCAGGGGCCTTCGTGTTCTCCGCCGGAAGCGCGAGCAGCCACGGCTACACCGACCTCCCCATCAGCAGGCAGAAGCTGTGCAACAACGGCACGGTGACGAACTGCGGCGACATCCAGTACGAGCCGCAGAGCGTCGAGGGCCCCAAGGGCTTCCCGGCCTCCGGGCCGGCCGACGGGGCCATATGCTCCGGCGGCAACTCGCGCTTCTCGCAGCTCGACGCCCCGAAGGCGCCGTCCGGCGGCGCCTGGCCCACCACCAAGGTGACGGGCGGTCAGAGCTACACGTTCCGGTGGCAGTTCACCGCCATGCATGCCACCACCGACTTCAAGTACTACGTCACCAAGCAGGGCTGGAACCAGAACCACAACCTGGCCCGCTCGGACCTCAACACCACACCGTTCCTGACGGTGCCGTACAACGGCCAGCGTCCGCCCTCCACCCTCTCCCACAGCGGCACCCTGCCGTCCGGGCTGAGCGGTCACCACGTGATCGTCGCGGTATGGACGATCGCGGACACCAGCAACGCGTTCTACGCCTGCTCGGACGTCACCTTCTGATCCGCCGGACGGGGTGGGTGCGCCGGGAGGCTCGGTCCCGGCGCACACACCCCGGCGGGTTCACGGGGGTTGTGAGGGTTACGCCTCTCCACATCTGACGACGCGTCAATTACCGTGCGCTCCCATGAAGTCCAAGGAGTCCAAGGAGTCCAAGGAGTCCAGGGAGTTCAGGGAATCCCGGGAACCCGGTACGGCCACGGTCGCGGAGCTCGTGGCGGAGCGCTTCGGCGATCACCGTCCCGGGCTGTGGTACGAGGACCTGGTGCTCACCCACCACGAGGTGGCGGCCGGTGCCGCGGCCCGTGCGGCGCTGCTGGCCGACCTGTTGCCGCCGGGCGCCGAGCCGCATGTGGGGGTGCTGCTGGACAACACCCCTGAATTTCCGCTGTGGTTGAGCGCAGCCGCGCTCGCGGGAGCCGCGGTCGCCGGGATCAACCCCACTCGCCGTGGCCCGGAGCTGGCCCGCGACATCCTGCACACCGAGTGCCGCACGCTCGTCACCGAATGCGCCCACCTCCCCCTTCTCGCCGGTCTCGAACTCCCCGGCGTACGGCTGCTGGTGACCGGGACGGAGGAGTACGACGCCCTTCTGGCGCCCTACGCGGGCGCAGTGCCCGACGCCTCGCGGGCCGCCCCGAGTGACCGTCTCCTGCTGTACTTCACGTCCGGCTCGACCGGCGCCCCGAAGGCGGCGATCTGCTCCCAGGGGCGGCTGGCGGCGGCCGGGCGCTCGCTCGTCGGGCAGTTCGGGGTGGGCCGCGACGACGTGCACTACATCTGCATGCCGATGTTCCACGGGAACGCGGTGATCGCGGACTGGGCGCCCGCGCTGGTGGCCGGGGCGGGGGTGGCGCTGCGGCGGCGCTTCTCGGCGTCGCGCTTCCTGGCGGACGTGCGGGCGTACGGGGCGACGTACTTCACGTATGTGGGGCGGGCCGTGCAGTACGTCCTCGCCACCGAGGAGCGTGACGACGACCGGGACAACCCGCTGCGGCTGGGCTTCGGCACGGAGGCGGGGGCGGTGGACGCGGCGGCCTTCGAGCGGCGGTTCGGGGTGCGCCTGGTCGAGGGGTACGGGTCGTCGGAAGGGGGTGCGGCCGTGCAGTGGTCGCCGGGGACGCCGGCCGGGGCGGTCGGGAGGGCGACGCCCGGGCTCGTCGTACTCGATCCGCTGACGCGCGAGGAGTGCCCGGCCGCCGTGCTCGACTCGGGCGGGCGGCTGCTGAACGGGGACGAGGCGATCGGGGAGCTGGTGAACAAGGGGCCGAACCCCTTCGAGGGGTACTGGCGCAATCCCTCCGCGGAGGCGGAGCGGCGGCACGACGGGTGGTACTGGACCGGCGACCTCTTCTACCGGGACACCGACGGCTACCTCTACTTCGCCGGCCGCACCGACGACCGGCTCCGCGTCGACAGCGAGAACCTGGCGGCCGCGATGATCGAGAACATCCTCGCCCGCTACGAGGGGGCCGACGCCGTCGCGGTCTACGCGGTACCGGACCCGGTCACCGGCGACCAGGTGATGGCGACGATCGCCGGTACCTTCGACCCCGCGACCTTCACCACGTTCCTGTCCGCCCAACCGGACCTGGGCACCAAGATGACCCCGAGCTACGTACGAGTCGTGCAACACATGCCGGTCACGGCCACCAACAAAATCCACAGATCCCAACTAAGACGAGAGGGCCTGCACTGCACCTAAGACGAGAGGGCCTGCACTGCACCGACCCACTGTGGTGGCGCCCACCCGGAGAACAGACCTACCAACGCCTGAGGTGACAACGACAAAGGCCCCCCGCGCCTGCGAGGGACCTCTGTCAAAATGGTGCGCCGCCAAGGGACTCGAACCCCGGACCCGCTGATGCTGCGTTTTCTGGGGGATAACCCCCAGACCCCCAGCCGCCCCTGCCGAGCCGCGCGGGGTCCGGGCGCCGAGGAAGGGTCCCGTCATCGACGCGGGGGCCGACCCTCGCAGGGGGGTGTGGGTGGCGAAGCCCCCACCGTGCGCGGCGCAGCCGCGCAGAATACGACGATAGCGAGACCGGTTCGCGCTTTCCGCGAACATGCCTCGCCATCGTCATCGTGCGCCGCCAGGGACTCGAACCCCGGACCCGCTGATTAAGAGTCAGCTGCTCTAACCAACTGAGCTAGCGGCGCGTGACTCTCGCCGCCCGGTTGGGGCGACGGGGAAAATAGTACCTGGTCCGTGGGGGTGGTTCTGACCACCGGCCGGTTGCGGCTAGATCGCCAGGGAGAGCAGGACCGGGGTCGCGTTGCGGTTGAGGGTGTCGGCGGCCTGGCGCAGGCGGTGGGCGTGTTCGACGGGGAGGGAGAGGGCCAGGCAGCCGACCGAGGTGCCGGCGCTGACCGGGACGGCGGCGCAGACCGTGCCGACCGCGTACTCCTGGAGGTCGAGATGGGGCACCGTGGGCGGCTGGGTCTCCAGGCGGGACAGCAGGAGCTTGTCGCTGGTGATGGTCCGCGAGGTGAGCCGCGCCAGCTTGTGGCGGGAGAGGTGGTCGCGCCGGCCGTTGTGGTCGAGCTGGCCGAGCAGGCTCTTGCCGATCGCGGTGGCGTGCGCCGAGGAGCGGAAGTCCACCCACTCGTTGACCACCGGGGTCGTGGGCCCGTCCGCGTACTGGGCGATCCTGACCTCGCCGTCCACATACCGGCTGAGGTACACCGCCGCGCCCACCGAGTCCCGCAGCCGGTCCAGCGTCCGCTGCAGCTTCTCGCGCACCGCCTGCTCGCGCCCCTGCGCGGACCCGAGCCGGGAGAGGGCGTCACCGGTGACGTACGCCCCGTCGGTGATCTGCTCGACGTAGCCCTCGCGGCGCAGCATCCGCAGGAGGGTGGTCAGCCGCTCCGGGGCGAGTCCGGTGAGTCGGGCGAGCTCCGTGTCGGTGACACCTGTGGTGTGCCGCGCCACGGCCTCCAGGACGCGCAGGGCGTCCTGAGCCGAGTGGTACGGCGCGGTCGGCTCGTGCTTCAGCGCCACGGTGCTTCCCCCTGCGCTTGCTCGGTCGCTCAACTACTGGGCCGTAATCCGGACAGAGAACCGGTTCCACGATAACGGCCAAGAGGCTTGTTGTGAGCGGCTGTTGACGAGATTCGAACCCCGTCGCACCGCTCTCAACAGCGGCGCAGGCACTCTGGCACATGCCAACGGCACGATCCGACGCCCGGACCTCGGAGGTTGAACCGCGTTCAACCTCCGAAGCCGGAGACACGTCAGAGGACCGCGCTGAGAAATTCTCGCGTGCGGTCGTTCTCGGGCTCACTGAAGATCTTCTCCGGCGACCCCGACTCGATGACCCGCCCGGAATCGAACATCAGCACCTGGTCCGAGATGTCCCGAGCGAAGTTCATCTCGTGGGTCACACAGAGCATCGTGATGTCCGTGCTGCGGGCGATGTCACGCAGCACGTCGAGGACACCGGCGACCAGCTCCGGGTCGAGCGCGGAGGTCACCTCGTCCAGCAGCAGCACCTGCGGCCGCATCGCCAGCGCCCGCGCGATCGCCACCCGCTGCTGCTGACCACCGGAGAGCTGGGTCGGACGGGCGTCGCACTTGTCGGCGAGGCCCACCATCTCCAGCAGTTCGCGGGCCCGCGCCTCCGCCTCGTCCTTGGACATGCCGAGGACGGTGACCGGGGCCTCGGTGATGTTGCGCAGCACCGACATGTTCGGGAACAGGTTGAACTGCTGGAAGACCATCCCGATCTTCTTGCGGACCTCACGGACCTGCTTCTCCGGGGCCGGGAAGAGCTGGTCCCCGGCGACCGTGATCGTGCCCTCCTCCGGCTTGGTGAGGGTCATCAGCAGCCGCAGGATCGTCGTCTTGCCGGAGCCGGACGGTCCGATCAGGGTGACGTGCTTGCCGGAGTCGACGGAGAAGTTGAGCCGGTCGAGCACCGTGTTCGACCCGAACCGCTTGGTGACGTCGTCGAAGCGGATCAGCTCGCCGCCGTCCACCGGCGGGTTCGCGTCGGCGTCGGGTTCTTTCATCAAGGGCGTGTCAGCGGACAAGGCGTCGCTCCAGGGCTCGTACGAGAAGGGAGGCCGGATAGGCGATGACGATGAAGGCCACGCCGATCACCGTCAGGGGCTCGGTGAACTGGAAGTTCTGCTGCGAGAACAGCCGCGCCTGGCCGAGCATCTCCAGGACCGTGATCGTCATCAGGATCGGGGTGTCCTTGAGCATCGAGATGACGTAGTTGCCGAGCGCCGGGACCACCCGGCGGATCGCCTGCGGCAGGATCACCGCGGTCCAGGTGTGCCGCAGCGGCAGGTTCAGCGCCGTCGCGGCCTCCCACTGGCCGACGGGGACCGCCTCGATACCGGCCCGGTAGACCTGCATCGTGTACGTCGAGTAGTGCAGCCCGATCGCGCAGATACCGGTGGTCAGCGCCGACCAGGTCAGGCCCCACTCGGGCAGCACGTAGAAGAAGAAGAAAAGCTGGACGAGCAGCGGAGTGTTGCGGATGAACTCCGTGACCACCCCGACCGGCCAGCGCACGAAACGGGTCGGCGTCCGCATCAGCAGCGCCCACACCAGACCCAGCGCGAACGAGATCAGCGAGCCGAGGGCCAGGATCTGCAGGGTGACCAGCAGTCCGTCCCAGAACTTCGGCATGAAGTCGGCGACAACGCCCCAGTCCCAGGTCATGAGGTACCTCCCGCGCCCACGCCCGTCGGCTCGGGCCGCAGCTCCTGCTCGGGCGTGCGCCCGACCGGCTTTCCGAGTCCCGCCTTGAGCTTGCGTTCAAGGCCGCGCATCCCCCGCGTGAGCACGAAGGCGATGACGAAGTAGATCAGCAGGACGTACGTGTAGATCTCCGCGCTCTGCTGCAGCGCGAGACGTACCAGGTTGGCGCTGAAGGCGAGATCGCCCATGCCCATGATCGACACCAGCGCGGTGCCCTTCAGCAGCTCCACCAGGAGGTTGGAGAAGGGCGGGATCATCTCCGGCACGGCCTGCGGCAGCAGGACCAGCCGCATCCGCTGCCACGGCGTGAAGCTCAGGGCGATGCCGCCCTCGCGCTGTGCCGGGTCGACGGAGTTCAGCGCGCCGCGCACGATCTCGGCGCCGTAGGCACCGTAGGTCAGTCCGAGCGCGAGGGTGCCGGCCCACAGCGGGACCAGCTGCCAGCCGAAGGCGATCGGCAGCACGAAGAACACCCAGAAGATCATGATCAGCGCCGAGGTCCCGCGGAAGATCTCGGTGTAGAGGCCCGCGAGGAAGCGGACGATCCACAGCCGGTGGGTGCGGGCGATGCCGATGCCGAAGGCGACCGCCGTGGCCAGCAGGCCGCTGAGGACCAGCAGCTGGATCGTGACCCAGATGCCGTGCAGTACGAGTTCCCACAGTCCCGAGGTCATCCGCCGCACAGCTCCTTCGCGGTGAGGTCGGTCATCTCGGCCTTGGTGAAGCCGAAGGGCTTCAGGATGCGGAAGAGCTCCCCGCTCTTCTTCATCTTCCGCAGCTCGACGTTGAAGGCGTCGCGCAGGCCGGTCTCGGTGGGCCGGAAGGCGAAGGCGCCGCCGTCGACGTGCGGCTTGCCCTTGACGAGGGGCGCGAACGCCTTGGTGGACTCCGTCTTGCCGGACTTCTTGACCACCTCGCGGACGGTCAGCGCCGTACCGGCGAAGACGTCCACGCGTCCGGCCTCGACGGCGTTCAGCCCCGCGACCTGGTCCGGGACGATCAGGATGTCGCTCTCCTTGTACCCCGCGTCGACGGCGTACTGGATCTCCGCATAGCCCGTGCCGGTCGCGAACTTCGCCTTCTTCGCGACGATGTCCTTGTAGTTGTGCAGCCCCTTCGGATTGCCCTTGCGGACGATGAAGGCGTCGAGCATCTGGTAGTCGGGGTCGGCGAAGATGACCTGCTCACAGCGCTCGGCGTTGACGTACATCCCCGCCGCCACGACGTCGAACTGCTGCGAGTTCAGGCCCGGGATCAGCGAGCCGAACTCCGTCGGGACGGGCTGCACCTTGTCCACGCCGAGCCGCTTGAAGATGACCTTGGCCAGTTCCGGCGCCTCGCCGGTCAGATCGCCGTTCTTGTCGATGTACCCGAAGGGGATCTCGCCGGCGATGCCCAGCCGTACGACACCGGCTGCCTTGAGCCGGTCGAGAAGATCGCCGCCCTCCTTGGTCGAAGCGGTGGCCACGCGACTGCATCCGGCGGCGCCCAGCGCACCGAGCGCCGCCACCCCCGCGAGCAGCGTTCGGCGGGAGGGCCCGGGTGTGTGTCTGTCGTTCCCAAAAGGTGGAGCCATGGCGGCGCGGCTACCCGAGTTCATGCGATGTATGCACTATGGATTTCATGGCCGATCGATACATCGAAGTCTCCCTGGTCAAGCGTGGAATCACCTGCACGGCGCGGCTGCTGGACGACCGCGCGCCCGTCACCTGCGCGGCTGTGTGGGACGCCCTTCCACTGGGCAGCGACGTCTATCACGCAAAATACGCCCGAAATGAGATCTACGCCCTTTTCCCACCTTTCGCGGAGGCGGAGCCGCCCCTGGAGAATCCGACGGTCACGCCCATTCCCGGGGACCTCTGCTATTTCTCCTTCGCGGGGACGGAACTCGGCACCAAGTCCTACGGCTACGACCGCGAGGTCCGCTCGGGCACCACGGTCGTCGACCTCGCGCTGTTCTACGAGCGCAACAACCTCCTGCTGAACGCCGACGTGGGCTGGGTGCCCGGGATCGTCTGGGGTCAGGTGGTGGAGGGGCTCGCGGAGATGGCCGAGGGCTGCAACGATTTGTGGCGGTCGGGGGCGGCGGGGGAGACGCTCAGCTTCCGGCGGGCGTGAGGCCGGCCGCCCCGATGCCGGCTTCGTAGAGCGTGTGGGCCGCCCGCAGCACCAGATCGTCCCGGTGCCGGGCGGCCACCAGCTGCAGACCGATCGGCAGTCCGTCCCCGTCGGTGCCCACGGGCACGGTCGCCGCCGGCTGCTGGGTCATGTTGAACGGGTACGTGAACGGCGTCCATCCCGTCCAGCGCCGGTGCCCCGAGCCCTTCGGCACCTCCTCGCCCGCCTCGAACGCGGTGATCGGCAGCGTCGGCGTGACGAGCAGGTCGTAGGAGTCGTGGAAGCGGCCCATGCGGCGGCCGAGCTCCATGCGCACGTCCACCGCGGCGAGATAGTCGAGCGCGGAGCGACGGGCGCCCTGCCCGCAGATCTCCCGCAACCCCGGATCGAGCAACTTGCGCTGGTGCGCGCCGAGTTGCTGGGTCACCCGGGCGGCCCCCGCAAACCACAGGGTGTGGAAGGCCTGCACCGGGTCGGTGAAGTCGGGGTCGGTTTCCTCCACATACGCGCCGAGCCCGGCCAGCCGCTCCACCGCCCGCCGCACCGCGGCGGCGACCGCGGGACGCACCGCGACCTGGCCGCCGAGCGAGGGCGAGTAGGCGACCCGCAGGCCCTTCACCCCGCCGGACAGGCCCGTCGTGAAGGATCCGGGGGCGGCGGGCAGCCCGGACCAGTCACGGCTGTCGGGCGCGGCGATCACATCGAGCAGCAGCGCCGCGTCCGCAGCGTCCCGGGTCATCGGGCCGACGTGCGCGAGCGTCCCGAACGCGCTCGCCGGATAGAGCGGCACCCGGCCGTACGTCGGCTTCAGCGCGAAGATGCCGCAGAAGGCGGCCGGGATACGGACGCTGCCGCCGCCGTCCGTGCCGAGCGCGAGCGGGCCCGCACCCAGCGCCACGGCCGCCGCCGCGCCCCCGCTGGAGCCGCCCGCGGTGCGCGTCGGGTCGTACGGATTGCGGGTCACCCCGGACTGCGGCGAGTCCGTGACGCCCTTCCAGCCGAACTCCGGGGTCGTGGTCTTGCCGAGGAAGACGGCGCCCTGCTCGCGCAGCCGGGCGACCGAGGGGGCGTCCTCGTCCCAGCGGCCGTTCTCGGAGATCGTCTTCGAGCCCTTGAGCGTGGGCGCGCCGCGCAGCAGCAGGATGTCCTTGACCGTCGTGGGGACCCCGTCGACCGGTCCCAGCGGCGCACCGCGCCGCCAGCGCTCCGTCGACTCCCGGGCCTGCGTCAGCGCCTCGTCGGCCAGCAGCCGCACGAAGGCGTTCACATCCGGCTGGATCCGGTCGGCCCGTTCCAGCGCGGCCCGCGTCGCCTCCTCCGGACTGAACTCGCCCTTGCGGTAGCCCTCGACGAGTCGTACGGCGGTCAGTCCGGTGAGTTCGAGGTCCGTCATCTGCCCTCCAGCGTTGGGACCTGCCCGGCGGTTCAGCGTCCTGGTACGTACCCGCGTTTCTTGTCCACCACGTTGAGCAGAGGTCTGCCCGCCGCCCAGCGCTCGTACAACTCGACGAACTGAAGTCCGAGCTGATCACGCCAGCCGATCGTGTCGCCGCTCATGTGCGGGGACACGATCAGTCCCGGAACGTCCCACAACGGGCTGTCCGGCGTGAGGGGTTCGTGCTCGAAGACGTCCAGCGCGGCGCCCGCGATCCACCGCTTGGCCAGCGCCTCGGCGAGCGCGTCCTCGACGACGAGAGGGCCGCGCCCGATGTTGATGAAGCGCGCCGACGGCTGCATCACACCGAAGCGGCGCGCGTCGAACATGCCGTACGTCTGATCCGTCAGCGGCGCCGCCGCGATCACCCAGTCCGCGCGGGCGATCAGTCGGTCCAGCTCCTCCGGGCCGTGGACGCCGGTGCCCGCGGCGCGCCCGACGATCGCCGGCGTCACGTCGAGCGCCTGCAGCGTGCGGGCGATCGTACGGCCGATGGGCCCCGATCCGACGATGCACGCGCGCGTGCCCGCGACCCGCTGGGTCTCGCGGTGCCGCCAGGTCCGCTCCCGCTGCAGCTCCAGAGTGCGCGGCAGATCCTTGGCCATGGTCAGCACGAGGGCGGCGACGTACTCCGCGATGGGCTGGTCGAAGATGCCGCGCGCATTGGTCACCACCGTGTCCGAGGCGACGAGTTCCGGGCACATCAGATGGTCCACGCCCGCGCTCGCCGTGTGCACCCAGCGCGGCCGCGGGCCCTCGCCGGGCCAGGCCGAGCGCACGGCCCGGGAGGTGAAGTCCCACACCAGGAGTACGTCGGCGTGCGGCAGCCGCTCGGCGAGCGCCGCCTCGTCGGTGTGCTCGATACGGGCGCGTCCGGTGAGTCTGCCGAGGCGGGGGAGGGGATCGGCGTCCAGGACGAGAAGCGTCGGGGTGGTCATGCACAAGCCGTTTCTGAGGGCGGTGGCGGCCGTCTGACATGCGAGGTTTGACCACGCTCGCACCCGAACCTACCTTCGTCAACACGGGCGTTGCACACGGCCGGTTGCTCACCTCATCTCTCGCTGTGAGGGCGGTGCCCGTCATGGACGTTTCCTTCCTCGGTGGACCCCAGCCGCAGCGCGGCGTCGGGGTGGTCGCCCCCTTCGACTTCGCGCTGGACCGGGAGCTGTGGCGCTGGGTCCCGGACGACGTCTCCCTGCATCTGACCCGCACCCCGTTCGTGCCCGTCGAGGTGAGCCTCGACCTGGCCCGTCTGGTCAGCGAGCACGAGACGCTGGCGGACGCGGTCCGCACGCTGAACGCGGTCTCGCCCGAGGTCGTCGCCTACGCCTGCACCTCCGGCAGCTTCGTCGGCGGGATCGCCGGCGAGCGGGCGATGTGCGAGGCGATGACACGCGCCGGCGCGGTCCCCTCGGTCACCACCTCCGGTGCGCTCCTGGACGCACTGGCGGCGCTCGACGTACGGCGGGTGGCGCTCGTGACCCCGTACACCGTGTCCGTGACCCGCGCGCTGCAGGACTATGTCGCCGAGGCGGGCGTGAAGGTCACCGGCTGTGTGTACATGGGGCTGACCCGGCACATCTGGAAAGTGCCGTACCGCGACGTGGTCGCCA
Source organism: Streptomyces spinosisporus (assembly GCF_022698145.1). Classification (GTDB taxonomy): domain Bacteria; phylum Actinomycetota; class Actinomycetes; order Streptomycetales; family Streptomycetaceae; genus Streptomyces; species Streptomyces spinosisporus. The sequence continues at coordinate 335,365 of NZ_JALDAX010000002.1, read as the reverse complement.
TGGCGCGCCGGGCGGTGCGGCGCCCGGCGGACGCCCTCTTCATCAGCTGCACCAACCTTCCGACGTACGACGCCATCCCCCAGCTGGAGGCCGAGCTGCGCATGCCGGTGATCTCGGCCAACCAGGTGACGATGTGGGCTGCCCTCGCCCGGCTGGGTACCCGAGCGGTGGGGCCGTACCAGGCGCTGATCGATCCGGCGGCGCGCACCCGTCCCGTGCTGCCGGACCTCCCGAACGGTGAACAGCAGCAGGAAGGCAGGTCATGACCGCACTCGGATTCCTCTACCCGGGACACTCCGCCGAGGACGACTACCCGCGCATCGAGCAGCTGCTGGGCAGTGACATCCGCCTCGACGTCGTCCACACCGACATCGGTACGGACGCGCACCGGGTGGACGCGCTCCTCGAGATGGGCGCGGCCGACCGCCTCGCGGCAGGCGTCGAGGAACTGCGCATGGGCGGCGCGGACTCGGTGGTGTGGGCCTGCACCAGCGGCAGCTTCGTCTACGGCTGGGAGGGCGCCCACGAGCAGGTGCGCTCCCTCGCCGTCGCGGCCGGACTGCCGGCGTCGTCCACGTCCTTCGCCTTCGTGCACGCGCTGCGGGAGCTGGGCGTGCGCACGGTGGCGGTGGGCGCGACCTACCCCGAGGACGTGGCCGGGCTCTTCGCGGACTTCCTGCGGGCCGGCGGCATGGAGGTGACCTCGGTGCGCGGTGCCGGGATCATCACGGCGGCCGAGGTCGGCACCTGGGGCGAGGCGGAGGTGTTCAAGCTGGCGCGGGCGGCCGACCGGGCCGACGCGGAGGCGCTGCTGCTGCCGGACACGGCCCTGCACACCGCGGCCCACATCCCGGCCCTGGAGAAGGAGCTGGGCAAGCCGGTCCTGACCGCCAACCAGGTCACGGTCTGGGAGGCGCTGCGGCTCGCGGACCGCAGGGTGAACGCGCCGACGCTGGGCGCGCTGTTCAGCAGGGAGCCGCTCGTCCAGGTCTGAGGTGTCCTCCGGCGAACCGGGAATAAAGCGGAGAGTGCCTCCTGTTAATCGGCCAGGACAGCGCACGGCCGAATCCAGGAGGCACCCACCGTGACGGCAGACGACGAGATCCGGGGCACCGCACAGGGCACCGCGCCCGTACCCCTCTCCGTACTGGACCTGGTGACCGTCGGCGCGGGCCGCACCGCGAGCGACGCCCTGAGCACCAGCGTCGCCCTGTCCCGTCTCGCCGAGTCCCGCGGCTTCAACCGGTACTGGGTCGCCGAGCACCACTCGATGCCGGGAGTGGCCTCGTCCTCGCCCGCCGTGATCCTGGCCCACCTCGCCGCCCACACCGAGCGCATCCGGCTCGGCTCCGGCGGCGTCATGCTCCCCAACCACGCCCCGCTGGTCATCGCCGAGCAGTTCGGCACGCTGGAGGCGATGGCACCGGGGCGCGTCGACCTCGGGCTCGGCCGCGCGCCCGGCACCGACGGCGCCACGGCGGCGGCCCTGCGCCGCACCGACACCCTGAACGAGGGCGCCGACGACTTCCCGCAGCAGCTCGCCGAGCTCACCCGCTTCCTGGACGACGACTTCCCGGACGGCCACCCCTACCGCCGTATCCACGCCGTCCCCGGGCCGGTGCAGTCCACGGCGCCCGGCGGCGTCCAGTCCCCGCACCGCCCGCCGATCTGGCTGCTCGGCTCCTCCGGCTTCAGCGCGCGGCTGGCCGGCGTCCTCGGCCTGCCGTTCGCCTTCGCGCACCACTTCTCGGCGCAGAACACCGTCCCGGCGCTCGACCTGTACCGCGAGTCCTTCCGGCCGAGCGAGGTCCTGGACGCCCCGTACGCCCTCATCGGCGTCTCCGCCCTCGCCACCGACGAGGAGCGCGAGGCCCGCCGCCAGGTCCTGGCCGCCGCCCTCAACATGGTCCGGCTGCGCACCGGCCGCCCCGGCCTGGTCCCCACCCCCGAAGAGGCCGAGGCCTACGAATTCAGCCCCATGGAACGGGACTTCATCACCTCCTGGAACGCCAACGTCATCCACGGCACCCCGGACGAGGTCCGCTCCGGCCTCGACGACCTCCAAAAGCGCACCGGCGCCGACGAGTTGATGATCACAGCCAACGCCCACAGCGGAGAGATCCGACTGCGCTCGTACGAACTCATCGCAAACGCATACGGCCTGCCGGCAGCTTGACCGGACAACTGGCCGACCGACGCCAGGAGTTGCCGATCGCCGAGCGCTCGGGGTCGTTTTGAGCAGTTCGGAGCTATGCCGCGTTCGGCGCTGACGGCCGGGCCGAGGCGGTGAGTGAACGGCCGGCCGGCGGCCTGACCGGGACAACTGACCGACCGGCGTTACGGGTTGCCGATCACCGAGTCGCTCGGCTGTGGGGTGCGGAGTTCGGCGATGCGGTCCGGTGACACCGGGCGGGAGTAGAGCCAGCCCTGGCCGGTGTCGCAGCCGATGCGGCGGAGGCGGGTGGCCTGGGCGGAGGTTTCGACGCATTCCGCGGTGACCGTGAGGCCGAGGCGGTGGGCGAGTTGGATCATCGCCTCGACCACGACCTCGTCGGCCGGGTTCGGCGGGACGGAGTGTTCCTTGTCGCTCTCGTACTGGAAGCCGCGGACGAAGGAGCCGTCCAGCTTCAGGACCGACACCGGCAGCCGGCTGAGGTAGGCGAGGTTCGAGTAGCCCGTGCCGAAGTCGTCGATCGCGATGCCGACCCCCATGTCGCTGAGCGCCTGAAGGGCCTGCAGCGGGCGGCCTGCCGAGCCCATCACCGCCGACTCCGTCAGCTCCAGCTGCAGCAGGTGCGGCGCGAGGCCCGTCTCGGCGAGGGTCTCGGCCACGTCCGCGACCAGATCCGAGTCCCAGACCTGACGCACCGCCACATTGACGCTCACGAACAGCGGCGGCTCGTCCGGGTGGTCCAGCTGCCAGCGGCGCGCCTGCCGGCAGGCCGTGGTGAGCACCCAGCGGCCCAGCGGCACGATCGAACCGTCCTCCTCCGCCAGTCCGATGAACCGATTCGGCGTCAGCACACCGAACTGCGGATGGTTCCAGCGCACCAACGCCTCGACCCCGCGCAGCCTGCCGTCCTCCATGCCCACCAACGGCTGGTACTCCAGCACGAATTCCCCGCGCTCGATGGCCGGGCGGAGCGTGGAGGCGAGCGCCTGCCGGGTCATGCGGTGGGCGTTGCGCTCCGGGTCGAAGAGCGTCCAGCGTGCCTTGCCGTCCGCCTTCGCCCAGTAGAGCGTCGTATCAGCCGCCTGCATCAGGGCAGTTGGCGTCGTCCCGGCGGCACGCCGCTCCACGACGCCGATCGACGCCGACACCGACAGCCGCCGCCCCGAGAGGTCGAAGGGCGCCTGCACCGCCTCCAGCACCGACTCCGCAAGGTCCGCGAGCTGGTCCGTGCCCGTCGAGTCCTCCACCAGCAGGGCGAACTCGTCGCCGCCCAGTCTCGCCACCAGCGGCGCGCTCGCTCTGGCGTAACCCGCCTCGTCGGCACAGCGCGTGAGGCGCTCGGCGACGGCGGCCAGCAGCCCGTCGCCGACGCGGTGCCCGAGCGTGTCGTTGATGGCCTTGAAGCCGTCCAGGTCGAGATAGCACAACCCGATACGCCCGGTGCCGCTCTTCTCGTACGACTCCGCCTCCAGCGCGGTGGTCAGCCGCTCGAAGAAGAGCGTGCGGTTGGGCAGCCGGGTCACCGGGTCGTGCATCTGCAAGTGCCGCAGCCTGCCCTGGAGTTCGCGGTGGACGCTGATGTCGGTCAGCGACATCAGGACGCCCTCGTCCTGAGCCGACAGCGGCGAGACGGTGACCTCGACCCACACCGACTGACCGTCGCGGTGCTTGAGCCGGCGCGTGCAGCGCAGCGGTGCCTCGCGACCGCGCAGCACCTCGCGGTACGCGTGCCAGGTGCGGGCGTCGGACGACAGATCCACCAGATCGGCGGCGACCTTTCCGGCCAACGCGTCCGGGGAGCTCCCGAACAGCGTGCCGAACCCGTCGTTGGCGCTGACCACCAGACCCTCGCGGTCCACCACCGCCATCGCGAGCGGCGCAGCCGCGAACACCGAGCGGTACGCCGGCGGCTCCGTTCGAGTCGTCAGCGGCTCGGTACGAGGCGCCGCGTACGCGTCACTCTCTGTAACGGCGACCCGGTCGAGGTCTGCCGTGGGCGCCGGCCCTTCGGACGTTCCGCTCACCGCTCGCTCCCGCAGTGCACTCGATCTCTGTCCGTGCAGGAAAGTGTGCCGATCATAGAGGCAGAACCAGGGGCCTTCCAGCTACTCTCCAGTGTCCCGGATCGACCGGCACTTCAGACAGATCGTTTCTGCCCGCAGGTGGACGGCTTCTTGAGCCGCTCGATCACTTGTGACGTTCCGTGAGGGCTCCGGGGGTGTCGGCCCCGGTCGTCCGCCGGGCCCCTCACTCATCCGGGTCAGGCAAACAGGACGTAGTACTACAAATACACACAGGCTGGGTGCGGAGTCCCGCGTACCGCACCCGGAGGTCCCTGTGCCGCGTCCGTTTCCCCTCAAGGGGTGCAGGGGCCCCCGACTGCGCAGCACCGCCGCGGTGTTCAGCACCCTGTCCGCCGTCGCCGCGACCTCGCTGGTGACCGGACCGTCGGTGGCCGAACCGTTCTCGGCGGTGCCGTGCGCGCTGCAGCGCACCTCGGCTCATCACTCGGAGGGCCTCGACACCTGGAACGCCGCCTATCCGCGGCCGGCCCGTGCGCTGAACGCCGTGATGGTCTTCCTGTCCTTCCCGGACTCGGCTCCGCGGACGAAGCCCGCCCAGCTGGCCGCCGACCACTTCCCGGCCACCAGCCGCTTCTTCGAGCGTGCGTCGTACGGCAGGTTCACCCTGCACCCGCATCCGCTGAAGCACTGGATCCGGATGCCGCGGCCGTCAACGGCGTACGCCATACAGCGCGACTGGAGCGCGCGGAGCCGTGCCACGTATCTGCGCGACGCGCTCGCCGTGGCCGACCCGCAGGTCGACTTCTCCCGCTACGACGTCGTCTACTTCGTGGCCGACCCGGACGCGCCCGGGGTGGACTCGGACGCGACGAAGGTCGTCAATCTGGACACGCCGCTGCGGGCCGATGGCACCGATCTCCGCCGCATCGTCACCGTCTTCGAGAAGCATCCGCCGGACCGGCTGGTGCTCGCGCACGAGACGGGGCACGTCTTCGATCTGCCGGACCTCTATCACCGGCCGGACGACGGCAAGGGCGACTGGGACACCTACGTCGGCGACTGGGACCTGATGGGCAGCCAGTTCGGGCTGGCACCCGACTTGTTCGGCTGGCACAAGTGGAAGATGGGGTGGCTGGATCCGCGGCAGGTGGTGTGCGTACGGGAGTCCGGGGTCACGCGGCTGACGCTGGAGCCGCTGGGGGCCGGGCCGCCGTCGCCGGTGACGGGCGCGGCGGGGCCGCCGGCCCTCGGGCTCGGGCAGGGGGTGAAGCTCGCGGTGGTGCGGACCGGCCCCGACAGCGTGCTCGCCTTCGAGGCGCGTGCTCCGCTCGGCAACGACACGACGACCTGCCGCGCCGGCATCCTCGTCTACCGCGTCAAGAGCACCACCCAGTCCGGCACGGGCCCCATCCAGGTCCTCGACGCCCACCCCCACACCGAGGCCTGCTGGGAGAACTCGGTCTACCCACCCCTGGCAGACGCCCCGATCGCCTTGGGCGAAACCTTCACGGTGCCGAACGAGAACATCCGCATCCAGGTGAAGAGCCGAACGGCAACGGGAGCCTGGACCGTGAAGATCACAGCGGGCTCGCCGACCTGAACGACCGGGCATCTGACCAGTCGCGGTGCGTTGGGGTCCGCCGGTGCCCGGGCAGATGCGTCGGCGCCGAGATGGGTGCCGCAACCAACGCCACGGGCGACCGCCGCACGGGGTGCGGCTGACCAACCCTCCGCGGCAGTCGGGCACAGCCGCACAGTTCGGCCAGAGCGGCCGACGCCTCATCCATGGCGTGGCGTCGCGACCACAGGCGGGCGCGCAGCGCCGCGCGGGGTGCCGTCTTCACGCCGGGGCGTCTGTCGCAGGGGGGCGCGCCGCCAGGAACTCAAACCCCGGCCCCCAGCCGCCCCTGCCGAGCCGTGAGGGGGTTTCGGGCGCCGAGGGTGCCGTCATCAACACCGGCGCCGACCCTCGCAGGGGGGTGTGGGTGGCGAAGCCCCCACCGCGCGCGGCGTAGCCGCGAAGAGGCCGCGCACCGAAGGCAGGTGCCGTGACCAACGCCAGAGCGGCTGGGCCCGTGGGCAGCAGCAGTGCTTTGCGGCTGCGTAAGCGTCGAGAAGGGTGCCGTATCACCGCCGGCGCCGGCCCTCGCAGGGGGGTGTGGGTGGCGGAGCCCCCACTGCGCGCGGCGTAGCCGCGCAGAATACGACGATGGCGAGACCGGTTCGCGCGTTCCGCGAACATGTCTCGCCATCGTCATCGTGCGCCGCCAGGGACTCGAACCCCGGACCCGCTGATTAAGAGTCAGCTGCTCTAACCAACTGAGCTAGCGGCGCCTGCTGACGTCGTAGACCTTAGCATCCTGATCGGCCGGGGGAAAAATCGATATGCGCACCGCGGAGCGGGCCGCGCGGATGGCTGCCCAGATGAGGATCTCGGGGCCCGGCAGCCAGGGGTGGCGGGTGTCGGGGGCGACGAGCCAGCGGGAGTCGCCGGAGGTCGGGGGGTCGGTCGAGAGCAGGGGCGGGACGGTCACCGCGTCGCCGTTGCCGTGGCACAGCAGCGGCGGGATCGCGGCCGTACGACTCAACTCCTCCCAGCGCAGCAGCGAGGGCAGCCGCTGGGCCGTGCCGGGCGCGGCGAACAGCAGCATCCGGCCCCGGAACGCCGCCACCGGACCCGAACCCGGCCCCTCGTCCCACAGCCGGTCGACCATGCGGCGCCCGAACACCGCGGGGACGCTGACAACGTCGAAGGCGGCGCCGCAGGGGAGCACGACCGGGGCGTCGGGCCGCTCCCTCCAGAGGGTGAGCGTGGAGCGGGGGTACGTCCCTGCCGAGGCGAGCCAGGCGGCTCCGTCGGCGGTGACTCCGCTGACGTCGAAGCGGTCGGCGAAGGGCTCGTTCCGTGTGCGGCTCATGCCAACTACATCTACCGGCTGTGAACGTACCGTTTCGAGGAGTTGCCGGAATCCGGGACAGATATATGCGGGAAGGAGTATTTTGCTCGCCTGGCATATGCCAAAGCGAAGCGGCCCGTTTTCACACCGGGTCCGGGGACCCCGGCCCCTCGGCCCCGCTCATCAGGCCCCGCCCGAACTCCACCATCTTCTTGGCATAGTCCTCGGTCCACTCGGCCCGTTCCGCGATGTCCGCCGCGGTCAGCCGGTCGAACCGCCGCGGATCCGCCAGCTGTGCGGCCGCCATCGCCTGGAACTCCACCGCACGGTCCGCCGCCGCGCGGAACGCGTGCGTCAGCTCCGTCGCGCGCGCCAGCAGCGCCCGCGGATCGTCGATCGACTCCAGATCGAAGAAGTGCTCCGGGTCGGAGGCCGCCGCCGCGGGCTCGAAGAGCAGGGGCGCGGGGCGTAGCCGCGGTTCGTTCCGACGCGGCGTGGGCTCCGCCATGTCTTCTCCTCCTCGTACGTCGCACACGACCCGTCCCAGAAACGGGCCACCGTCCATTGTCCCGCGCCCGCGCAAGTGGGCCTGCGGCGTCCGGCGGGGGCACCCCCTTCTCAAGGCCGCCAGGACACCCGGTGTTCCCGGAGGCGGGCGAGGACCGCGTGATTCGCCTCCCAGCCGTCCGGGAACTTCACCAGCGTTCCCAGCTGGACCGGCTCCGTGGACGGGTAGTCGTCGAGGAGTTCGCTCACCCCCGCGCGGCAGACCACGATGCACGCGTGCCGGTGGCGCGAGGTGAGGACGCACAGGCGGCCCGTCTCCAGATGGAAGGCGGTGGCGTCGGGGCGGCCGGAGAGGGGATGCAGGACGACCGTGACGTCGTACTCCCGTCCCTGCAGACGGTTGGCCGTGTCGACGGTGACCTCCGTGACGCCCAGCTCCGCGAGCGCCGCGCGCACGGCCGCCGCCTGGTCGCGATGGGCCGTCCCGACGGCGATCCGGTCGGCCGTCAGCGGCTGCGGCTCCCCGGGCGCGCGCTCCGACGTCGCCGCCCCCACCCGGTCCAGCAGCCTCCGTACGATCGTCGCCACCGCCCGCACCGCCTCCGGATCCGTCCGCGGTGTGTGCCGCGCGGGCAGCTCCAGCAGGCCCCAGCCGGACTCCGCGGCCTCGTCGATGACCCGGTCGGGACCGCCGCCGTCGGACGGGACGGCGAAGGCCAGCCGGCGGTCGCCGTGGCCGGTGCCGCTGCGGAAGGGCGTGAACGGGTAGAAGGCGTCCGACACCAGCGGCGCCGCGGAGGCGGGCAGCCGCCAGGACACCGGCAGGCGGTGCTGCGGCAGCTCGGGGTTGTGGGCCAGGAGGGTGGTCACGGCCGAGGCCGAGGGGTCGTACGACAGCCCCGCCCACTGCTCGCTGCCCACGATGGAGAACGGGTCGAGCTGGCCCGGGTCGCCCACGAACAGGGCCCGCTCGAACAGCCCGGCCACGGTGAGCAGCGCGTCCGAGCGCATCTGGTACGCCTCGTCGACGATCGCGTGCCGCCACGGCTCGTCGACCTTCACATGCGCCCACTTCGCGGCCGTGGAGACGACGACCGGCAGGCCCGTCAGCTCGCCCGCCTTCGCCGCCTTGCGGACGTTCGGCAGGTCGTCGAGCGCCTTGTCGTACGGGTCGGCGTCACTGCTGTGCAGCCGGCCCACCGGCAGCTCGGGGCTCTTCTCCGCGAGGCGCAGGACGAGATCGTCGACCTGGGCGTTCGTCTGCGCGACGATCATCAGCGGGCGGCCCGCGTCGGCCAGTTCGAGCGCGGCCCGCACCACCAGCGTGGACTTGCCGGCGCCGGGCGGGGAGTCGACGACGACGCCGCGGTGGGCGCTGTGCAGGGTGTCGGCGAGGATCGCGCCGGTGGCCTCGGCGGCCGCGGCACCGGGGTCGAACACGGTGGTCACAGGACGTCCTCCGCGGTCAGGGGATCGGCGGCCTCGGGCACGGCCTCACCGGGCGGCCCGCCGTGGGTCCACGGTGTCGCCTCCGGGTCGGGCAGCTTCGGACCGCCCCGCTGCTCGTGCTCGAACGTCGTGAAGCACAGCAGATCGCCCTTCTCGGGGACCGAGCCGGCCTCGGGGACCTTGCCACGGCCCATCTTGTCGACGATGCGCAGGACGAACAGGTCGTCCGCCTCCCGCCCGACGAACTCCGCCGCCTGCGGCTTGCCGCCCAGCGAGCGGTACACCTTGGCGCGCTCGCCCAGGTGCGGGCGGTCCTGTGTCCGTACCGTGACCAGCGGGCGGGGGCTCGGCCGCTTGCCCTCGCTGTACGCCATGACGACGTCCGTCACCTCCCCGGCGAACGCCTCCCCGGACAGCCGCCGCGCCGCCATCACCAGCGGGTCGTCCAGGGCCTCCTGCGCCTCAAGCCGGGCCTGTTCGCGCTCGCGTGCGGCCAGCTTTCCGGCCGCCGTGACGGCGTCGTCGCGGCGCGGCTGCGGGGGCTCGCCCGCGGCGATCCGGTCGCGCTGGCCGGTGAACGACCAGCGGTCGCGCGTCCACCGCTCCTCGACATGCGCCCCCTCGGGCAGCGCACGCAGCAGGTCCAGGCCCCGCCAGACCTTCTCCCAGGTGGGCAGGGTGCGGCTCAGCACCAGCTCGCGGATCTCCCGCTCGGCGGCGGTGAGTTCACCGAGCCGGGTGTCCGCCTCCAGACCGTCCTGGGCGGCGGCCAGGGCGGTGCGCGCGCGGTCGTGGCGCTCGATGGCGGGAGCGAGCAGCTTGTTGTCGAACGCCGGGTCGGTGGCCGGTCCCGCGGGCGGGCACTCCAGCTGGCCGTGCGCGTCCCGGGCGAGCTCGGCCGCGCGGGCCGCGTCGGCGCCGGAGACGCCGTCCGGCGGGTCGATCCAGGCGAGCAGCGCCCCGAGGTGCTGGTCCTCCAGGGAGGACTGCCCGGTCGCCCAGTGCCGGGCCAGGACGTCCGTCGCCGCCAGCAGCAGCGACGAGCCGGGCACCCGGGCGCGCTCCCCGAAGTGCGTCAGCCAGCGCCCGAGCAGCGGCACGCGCGCAGGCGCCGGATACGGCGTCTCCGGGTCCTGCTCCGCCGTACGCCGAAAGCGCATGGAGCGGCCCAGCAGCCGTACGAAGTCGATGCCCGCGCGGCTCGGCACGATCAACTGCGGGGCGTCCGCGCACAGTTCGACCTCGACCTTGACCCGCTTGCCGCTCTCCGGGTCGGTCTCGGTGCGCTCCGCGGCCTCCACCTCGGCGCCGTACGCCTCCATGTACGGCAGGACGACGTCGGCCAGTTCGGCCAGGAAGGCGAATCTGAGGTCGCGGTCGCGCGGCTGCGGCACCGCCAGCAGACGCGGGGCGTCGCGGTCGGTGCCCACCAGCGCGCCGAGCGGGGCGCCGGCCTCGCCCGCGGTGGTCAGCGGCACGAAGACGAGAGGCCGCTCGGACAGATGCCGGTGCCGGACGGTGGCGGCCGGCTGGGCGTGGCCGGTGCTTACGGCCTCGAGACGGGCGAGGGTGGAGATCAGCGACACGGTGCGGCCTCCTCGCCGGAGGGCGCGGACGCGTGCGGGGCCGCCGCGACGGGCCGGTGCGGGACGGTCGCCAGGGCCTCCGCCCGCAGCCGGGCCGCCCTGCGCAGCGCCGCGACCGCCGGGTCGTCCGGGTCGCCGCTCATGCCCTCGGCCGCCGCCAGGACCTCGTCGACCGTCGTCAGAGAGCCCAGCTCGGCGCGGACCGGGCGGCCCAGGGACGTCACCGCCCCGGCCGCGCGGGACCGCTCCCGGCAGTGGAAGGCCAGCTCACAGGCGGACAGGCACTCGGGCGCATACGTCGCCGGGACCGACTCCACGGCCTCGGTCAGCTGCTCGGCGGGCAGCTCGGGGGAGAAGCAGACGCCCTCGGGCAGCGTGTCGGCGATGTCCTCGATGCGGGTCAGCCGCGTCAGCTGCCGGTCGGTGACGGCGCGCTGCTTGCGCACGTCGACGGCGGACGCGGTGGGCACGTTGGAGAAATCCCTGGGGCACACGAGCAGGATGCGGTGCCCCACCTCGGGCGCCGGATCGAGGCGGGCCGCGACCCGCTCCAGGGCCAGCACGTACACGGCGGCCTGGCGCGCCGCCGCGCCCACCTTCGCCGGGTCCGCGGAGCCGTCCAGCATCGGGAAGGACTTGATCTCGACGACCGTCCAGCGGCCGTCGGGGTGCACGACCACGGCGTCCGGCTCCAGGAACGCGGGCGAGCCGGCCACGTCGAGCGCGAGCATCGGGTGGTCGAGCAGGGTCCAGGTGCCCGGGGTGTCCGCGGCCTCGCGCAGGGCGAGCGCCGTGCGCGCCGCGCGTCCCTCGGGGCCGGTCGCGGCGAGGTCGGGCACCTGGGCCGCGGCAGCCGGGTCCGCGCGCGGGTCGAGCTTTTCGCGCACCAGCCGCAGCAGCTCCGCGCCGCCGTCCGCCTTGACCTTCGCCTCGAACGCGTTGCCCCGCATGAACGCGAACTGCGACTGCCCGAAGACCGACGGGGAGCCCAGCGCGTCCGCCAGCGCCGCCTTGTTCACCCCGGCGCCGTCCAGGATCGCGCGCCGTCTGCAGCCCGGGTTGGCGGCGAGCGCCGCGAGGGCGCGCGCGTCCAGCGCCTTGGCGGGTACGTCCGGTCCGCGCAGCTCAGCGAGCCGCTGCCGCAGCCCCTTCCCCGGCGTCCGTGGGAGAGGCACTCGGCTCTGCTCCGGATCCGGTCCGGGACTCGCGCTGCCGTGGAAATCGCTCACCCGCGGAAGTCTGGCATCCGGCACTGACAATCGAGGAACCCGCGTCCCGGGGGGCACCGGTGCCCCAGGAGATCTGCTCCCGGATCCGGTCCGCGCCCCGCATCACGTACGGCGCCAGGAGCAGGCCGACGCCCATCACCGCAGCGCCCGCGACCGCGTCGAGGAAGTAGTGGTTCGCGGTGCCCATGACCACGATCGTGGTCAGCAGCGGATAGGCGACGGCGACCACCTTGGTCGTACGCGTCCCGCCGTACCGCCACAGCATGACCCCGCACCACAGGGCCCAGCCCACGTGCAGGCTCGGCATGGCCGCGTACTGGTTGGTCATGCCGCCGAGCCCCTTCGGGGCGCTGGCCGCTCCGCCCCACCAGCCGTACGAGCTGTACTGCGCCATGGTGTCCACGAACCCGTGACCTGCCGAGAGCAGGCGGGGCGGGCAGGTCGGCAGCAGGGTGAAGCCGATCAGGCCGATGAAGGTGGACGTCATCAGCCAGGTGCGCGCGGCGCGGTAGTGCACGCTGCGCGACCGGAACAGCCAGACCAGGATCGCGGGCGTGATCAGGTAGTGCAGCGACGCGTACCAGAAGTCGGCCGGGACGCCGAGCCAGGTCTCGCGGGTGAAGAGGCGGTTGAGGGGATGCTCCGCGTTGATGTGGAGCCACTTCTCGATCCGCAGGATCACCAGACCGTGGTCCACGGCTCCTGCGGTGTCGCCGCGGGCGAGGAGCCGGCCTGCCGAGTAGCAGCCGTACACCAGGAGGATCAGCGGCAGCTCGGTCCACCAGCGCAGGCGGGTCCGCGGGGCTGCTGCCTCGATGCCTGGTGTCTCGGTCTTCGGCATCCGATCGCCTCCCCCTTCGTTCTCGAACCGCGCCCGCTGATGAGTCGGGCGTGCCACTTTACGGCGTACGTACGCGCCCGCCACGGGCGCCCCCGGCCCTCAAAGACGCAGAGATCGCCCCTCGGGTTGCCCGTCGGGCCATGGTCCAGGGTGCGCGATGATGGAGGGGTTCCGCCTGTTCTTTTGTTCCGGAAGGTCTTCCTCCTCATGGCACCGCGCATCCTGCTGGCCCGGCACGGACAGACCGAATGGTCGCTGTCCGGCAAGCACACCGGCAGGAGTGACGTGCCCCTCCTGGAGGAGGGCAGGCGCGGCGCCAAGCTGCTCGGCGAGCGGCTGCACCGGGCGCCGTTCGACGCCCTCCCGGGCGCCGAGGTGCGCACCAGCCCGCTGGCACGCGCGCGTGAGACGTGCAAACTGGCCGGGTTCGGGGAGCGGGCGGCCGTCTGGGACACGCTCGTGGAGTGGGACTACGGCGCCTACGAGGGCATGACGCCGAAGGACATCCAGGACGTCCGGCCGGGCTGGCTGATCTGGCGGGACGGCGTCCCCGAGGGGGAGTCACTCGCAGAGGTGACCGCCCGGGCCGACGAGGTGGTGACGTGGGCGCGCGAGGCCGACCGCGACGTGCTGGTGTTCGCACACGGCCACATCCTGCGCTCCATCGGGGCACGCTGGCTGGGCCTGCCGATCGGCTTCGCGGCCCGGCTACGGCTGAACCCGACGTCCCTGTCCGTGCTGGGCTGGGCCTACGGAGAGCCGGCGATCGAGAGCTGGAACGACTCGGGCCACCTCGCGGCCTGACCGTGCTGCCCCGCCCCGCTCACGCCGTGCGGGGCACCGAGGTGTGGCGGTCCAGGAAGCCCGAGACGCCCGACGCCCGCCGGTGCGGCAGCAGGACCCGGGCCGTTCCTGCCAGCATCGTCTGGATGCGGGACGACTGGACCTGGTCGAGCAGGTCGAGCACCCGCATCCCGGCCGCCGCCGCCTCGTCGGGGCGGCCGCCGCGTGCCAGGTCGTCCGCCAGTTCCGCGGTGTACAGGGCGATGTTCCGGGTGAAGTGCGGGTCCTGCAGATGTGCCGCACGCCGCGCGTGGCGGGCGGCACGCGACCAGTCGCCGAGCGTCGACCAGCACTGCGCCTCCAGGCCCTCCAGTTCGGCCTCCCCGTAGAAGCTCATCCACTCGGGGTCGGCGTCCGAGGGGCCGCGCTCGTAGAGGGTCTGGGCGCGCACCAGCGCCTGTTCGCAGCCGGTGCGGTCGGCGAGCCCCGCCCAGCCGCCCGCCTCGCGCAGGGCGAGCAGCGACATCAGGCGGTCCGATCCGAGGGACCGCCCGACGCGCTGCGCGGCCTGCGCCGCCCGTACCGCCTCGCGCGGACGCCCGGCGTCGCGCGCGAGGAACGCGGTGTTGCAGAAGGCGTGCGCCTCCAGGGCCTCGTCGCCGGTCAGTCGGGCGGTCGCCAGCGCCTCCGCATAGTGCGAGCGCGCGTCGTCGAAGCGTCCGGAGTCGTGCGCCAGCCAGCCGACGGAGATGGCGAGTTCACCGGCGCCCGAATGCAGCCGGTCGGCGGTCGCCTGCCGGGTCGCGCCCGCGTCCAGCAGCTCGTAGGCGGCGCGCAAGGGGGCCGACGCGCGCCGGTAGAGCCCGTCCGCGCCGTGCCGGTCGTCGAGCACCCGGATTCTGCGTACGGCCTCTTCGAGTGCGTACGCGTCGCTCGTCCCGGGGCGGCGGACGGGGCGTCCCGCCGCCGCTGCGTCCAGGGCGAGCCCGATCTGGCCCAGCGAGGCGGCGGCCACCGTGGCACTGCCGCCGGTCATGAATGCGCGACGTAGCACGTCGCTCTCCTCGTAGCTCTCGTGAAGCGCATGGCTCTCGTGGTGAGCATGCGGGTCGTGCGGGTCGTGCCGGTCCTCCCGGCGGTGCGGGTCCTGAGGGTTCGGTGTGTCATACGGCTCGTGGGCCCCATGCGTCTCACCGGGCGCGCCGGCCCGGCGGCCGCGTACGGACGCGCGGGGCGCGAAGCCCAGGTCGGTGAGGGTACGGCCGGGGAACATGTGCAGGAACACCCGTTCGTATGCGTAGTTGGGGCAGCGGATCTCGCCCGCCTCGACCCGCCCGACGTAGCGCGCGTCGCAGCTGACCCGCTCGCCGATCTCGCGCGCGGCCCGACGGACCGCCGCGGCGAACTCGGCCGGTGAGCGCTGTCCGCGCAGCTCCCGGAAGACGAGGTTCGGCCGCGGTGGCCGTGGGGGCGTGGGCTGAGACGAGGTCACCTGTGACGACGCCATGGCCGGGTCCTCTCGTGCGAACCGTCGAACCATGCCGGATTCAGGGTGAGTTGACTGGGTTGTTCGTTATGTACCCGCCCTGTCCCGGCGGCCACGAACGTACCCGCTGTGCCGGACCGGCCACGCAGGGTTTGGCTACAAAACGGATATCTCATGCGGGATCTGCCATGAACTGCCATCCTTTGTGGCTGACTTCCGCCGTAGCCGTTGACGCGGCGGCGCGTTGAACCCTGTGGACCGGGAGCCGCCCGACTCCCGACCCGCTTTGTTCAAGGAGGGGTTCCGTGGTGGAGACCGGGATGGAGACCAGGCAGAGCGACATTCCTCGTGCACAGGGTGCGTGCGATCTCGTCACCGTGCCCGCCCGCCAGGGCCTGGAGGCCGTCGACATCCTGCGCCGCGGGCCGGGCGAGGCGGTCGGCCCCGTTCTGCACGACGACGACGGCGAGACCCTGGGCTTCGTGGTGCCGCCGGGCACGGCCGCCGCCTGGGACGTCCCGGGCAGCACCTGCACGGAGACCGACGGCCGCGGGACGAGCCTGCACCCCGAGCCGCCCGTTGAGGGCTCCGACTGGCTGCTGCCGCCCGGCGAGGCCGACCTCGCGACCGACCCCGCGGTGCTGCGCGCGGCGCTCGGCGAGGCGGCCCGGATCATCAAGGCCGCCGACAGCTGCCGCTGACCCACCCTGCGCGGGCGTGGCCGTCCGGGGCCACTGATAATGGCGCGATGGGAAGGTCCAGGAACCCGCGGCGATCCAAGGGCGGTGCCCGATCCAGGGGCGGTGCCGAAGCCGTCGTCGAGACCGTCGACGGCGGACTCGCCCAACTCCTGCCCGACCCCGACCGGCCCCAGGGGTGGACCCTGCTGATCGACGGGGCGCCGCAGTCCTACGTCGACCTGGACGACCCGTCCCATCTCTCCTTCGAGTACCAGCGCAGGCTCGGGCACGTCATCGACCTCGCCGCGCCGGCCGGCAAACCCGTGCACGCCGTGCATCTGGGCGGCGGAGCCCTCACCCTCGCCCGCTACGTCGCCGTCACCCGCCCCCGCTCCACCCAGCAGGTCGTCGAGCGGGATGCAGCACTGGTGCAACTGGTGCGCCGGGAGCTGCCGTTGGACACGAACGCCCGGATACGGGTGCGCGGCACCGACGCCCGCGAAGGGCTCGGCAGGATGCCCGACGGCTGGGCCGACCTCGTCATCGCCGATGTGTTCAGCGGGGCCCGCACGCCCGCCCATCTCACCTCGACCGAGTTCCTTGACGAGGTCCGCAGGGTCCTCAGGCTGGGCGGCTGCTACGCCGCGAACCTCGCCGACGGGCCGCCGCTCGCCCATCTGCGCGGCCAGATCGCCACCGCGGCCGCCCGGTTCGCGGAACTCGCGCTGATCGCCGACCCGGCCGTGCTGCGCGGCAAGCGCTTCGGCAACGCGGTCCTCGTCGCCTCCGACAGCGCCCTCCCGGTCGCCGAACTGACGCGCCGCGCCGCCTCCGACCCACACCCGGGCCGCGTCGAACACGGCCGCCCGCTCATGGACTTCACCGGCGGTGCGCCGGCCGTGACGGACGACGCGGCAACCGCCTCACCGGCCCCGCCGCCGTCGGTGTTCCGTTAGACAAGGGTCCAGAAGGATCCAGCCAGGGACGGTCAGTAATTGCCGATCTCGACGTGCGGCGGCCCGTCGTGCCAGGTGCAGAACACCGACACCCGGTCCGCTCCGGAGGTGAACTCCACCCGGATCCACGACTCCGTCTTCCACACCTGCATCGACCAGCCCGCGCCCGGTGTCGCCGACACCAGCGTCGCGTCCGCCGCGCCGAGTGAGAACACCGCGCGTCCGCCGTCCGTGTCGTAGCCCTTGATCTGGCCGGACGCGGTGGGGGTGGGCGTGGGGGTCGGGGTCGGCTTCGCCGACGGTGTGCGGGTCGGGGAGGGCTTGACGGGCTTGCTCTTCGAGGGGGTGGGGGAGGGGCGCTTCGTCGACGACGCCAGCGGCTTCGAATCCTGTGTCGTCGCGTCCGCAGCCGTGATGGGCAGGGCGCGCGGCGGGTCGTACGCCGTGCCCGCCATCACCGTGTGGACACCCCACCACGACAGCGTGACCGCCGCGCCCGTGGCGAGCGACCACGCGAGTACGTGTACGAGTCCTTTGCCCATCGCGGGCCATACTGCCTCACGCGTCCCACCGGTGTCCCGCCCGTTGTCCACAAGAGCGGAGTTGTCCACAGGCTCCGACCCGCTTCCTCCGCATGGCGTACGGTGCCGCGCATGGCAAGTGTGCTCGTGGTCGAGGACGACCAGTTCGTGCGTTCGGCGCTGATCCGGCACCTGACCGATGCCGCGCACACCGTGCGCAGTGTCGGGACGGCGCTGGAGGCGCTGCGCGAGGTCGCCCATTTCGCTTTCGACGTCGTCATCCTGGACCTCGGACTGCCCGATCTGGACGGGTCCGAGGCGCTGAAGATGCTGCGCGGCATCACCGACGTGCCGGTGATCATCGCCACCGCGCGGGACGACGAGACGGAGATCGTCCGGCTGCTGAACGCCGGCGCGGACGACTATCTGACCAAGCCCTTCTCGGTCGAGCACCTGTCCGCGCGGATGGCCGCGGTCCTGCGCCGGGCCCGCACCGCCCCCGTGGACGCCCCGCCGTCCACCGTCCTGCGGGTCGGCGGCCTGACCGTCGACCCGCTGCGCCGCCAGGCCGAGCTTGACGGCGCCCAACTCGACCTCACCCGCCGCGAGTTCGACCTGCTGGCCTTCCTGGCCGGACGGCCGGGCGTCGTCGTCCCGCGCAAGGAGCTGCTCGCCGAGGTGTGGCAGCAGTCGTACGGCGACGACCAGACCATCGACGTCCATCTGTCCTGGCTGCGGCGCAAGCTGGGCGAGACGGCGGCCCGCCCCCGCTATCTGCACACCCTGCGGGGCGTCGGCGTGAAGCTGGAACCACCGGGTGGGGAGCCGCCGCGATGAGATGGGCACTGGTCAAGGTCTGCCTGGCGGTCACCGCCATGGTCGTGGTCGCCTTCGCGGTGCCGCTCGGGCTCGTCATCAAGGAGATGGCCCGCGACCGCGCGTTCTCCAACGCCGAGCGGGAGGCCGCCGCGGTCGCCCCGGCGCTGTCCATCACCACCGAGCGCGACCAGCTGGAGCGGGTCGTCGCCTCCGCCGGCTCGGACTCCGGGATGGCCGTGCACATCCCCGCGGCCGCCGGGCAGCCGGCCCTCGACCTCGGACGGCAGCGCGCCGCCGACAAGGACATCGCGACCGTGCGCAAGCTCGGCCGCGCCTCCACCACCGAGGTCTCCGGCGGCTCCACCCTGCTGCAGCCCGTCGCGCTGAGCTCCGGTGCGATCGCCGTCGTCGAGGTCTACGTCCCCGAGTCCGAGGTCACCAACGGCGTCGGCACGGCGTGGGCGGTGCTCGCGGGCGTCGGCGTCGCGCTGATCGTCGGCTCCGTCGCCGTCGCGGACCGGCTGGGCGGGCGCATGGTGCAGCCCGCGCAGCGGCTGGTCGAGGGTGCGCACGAGCTCGGCGAGGGCAAGCTCGGCGCGCGGGTGCCGGAGGAGGGCCCGACCGAACTGCGCCTGGCCGCCGTCGCGTTCAACTCCATGGCCGACCAGGTCGTACAACTCCTGGCGAACGAACGGGAGTTGGCGGCCGATCTGTCGCACCGTCTGCGCACCCCGCTGACCGTGCTGAGGCTGAACGCCGCCTCCCTCGGCGACGGCCCGGCAGCCGACCAGACCCGGGCCGCCGTCGCCCAGCTGGAGCGCGAGGTCGACACCATCATCCGTACGGCCCGCGACGCCAAGCCGCAGACCGCGGCGGCCGGGCCCGGCGCCGGATGCGACGCCGCCGAGGTGGTCCGCGAGCGGATGGGGTTCTGGTCGGCGCTCGCGGAGGACGAGGGCCGCAAGTGGCGGGTGGCCGGCGCCGACCGGCCGGTGCGCATACCGGTGGCCCGGGCGGACCTCGCCGCCGCGCTGGACGCCCTGCTCGGCAATGTCTTCCGGCACACGGCCGAGGGCACGGCCTTCGCGGTCGACGTGCACAACGGCGAGGACGCGGTGATCGTGCTCGTCTCGGACGCGGGCCCCGGCATACCCGATCCCGAGGCGGCGATGGCGCGCGGCCGGGGCTCCGGCAGCGACGGCTCGACCGGCCTCGGGCTGGACATCGTGCGCCGGCTCGCGGAGTCGACCGGCGGTGACGTGCGGATCGGCTCGTCGGTGCTGGGCGGCACCGAGGTGCGGATCTGGATCCAGCTGGACGGGCGGGAGCGGACGCCCGGCGGGCGGGGGCACCGCTCGGTGCGGCGCCGCAGGAAGGCGCTCGCCAGGTGAGCTCGAACGGCAGGTGGTCATGGGTGTCAGGTGACCGTGGGTGTCGGCGCGAACGCCCGCGGGAGTCGGACTGGTCTTGACCTTTAACCGTCCCCGATCCCTTCCTTAAGCGCACCCTAAGATCCTCAACTGCCGTCCGGATCAATCCCTTTGCCCGATTCCGGATCGCTAGCGTGCTGCCGCACCCACCCCCCGTCACAGCGAAGGCAGGCACGGATGAGCACGCACCGGCGCAAGGTCAGCGGCAGAAGCAAGGCGATAGGCGCAGTGGTCGCCGCGGCCGTCGTGGGCGGTGGCGCTTTCGCGCTGACAGGCGTCGCGCAGGCGGCCGGCGTGGGCGCCGCGTACACCAAGACCAGTGACTGGTCGACGGGTTACACCGCGCAGTACGTCGTCACGAACAACACCGGCAGCACCGAGAAGGACTGGAAGCTGGAGTTCGACCTGCCCGCGGGCGCGAAGCTGAGCTCGCTGTGGAACGCCGAGTCGAGCGTCAGCGGACAGCACGTCACCGTGACGTCGGCCAAGTGGGACACCGACGGCCTCGCGCCCGGCAAGTCCGTCACCGTCGGCTTCGTCGTCAACGGCAGCGCCGATCCGAAGAGCTGTCTCATCGACGGCGCCAAGTGCTCCGCCGACGACGGCGCCACGCCCGAGCCGAGCGGCCGCCCCACCGAGTCCGCGACGCCGACGCAGAAGCCGACCGCGACCCCCACACCGACCAAGACGTCGACGCCCACCTCGACCCCGACGGCCACCCCCTCGCAGAGCAGCGGCACCGGCACCAAGGCGAGCGCCGGCTTCTCGCCGTACGTCGACACCTCGCTCTACCCGGCCTTCGACCTGGTCGCGAGCGCCGACGCGACCGGCGTGAAGAACTACAACCTCGCCTTCATCACCGACGGCGGCGGCTGCACGCCCAAGTGGGGCGGCGTCACCGACCTCGGCAGCGACGGCGTGGCCTCGCAGATCGGCGCGCTGCGCGCCAAGGGCGGCGACGTGCGCGTCTCCTTCGGCGGCGCCTCCGGCTCCGAGCTGGCGACGACCTGCTCCTCGGCGGACGCGCTGGCGGCGGCGTACGGCAAGGCCGTGGACCAGTTCAAGCTGACCAAGGTCGACTTCGACATCGAGGGCGGCGCGCTGCCCAACACCACGGCGAACACCAACCGCGCCAAGGCCATCGCCAAGCTCCAGCAGCAGCACCCGGACCTGGACGTCTCCTTCACCCTCCCGGTCATGCCCGAGGGCCTCACCCAGGACGGCGTGAACCTGCTGTCCAACGCCAAGTCCAACGGCGTGAAGATCAACGCCGTCAACATCATGGCGATGGACTACGGCGCCTCGTACAGCGGTGACATGGGCACCTACGCCGAGCAGGCGGCCACCGCCACCCAGGCGCAGATCAAGGGCGTGCTCGGGCTGTCCGACGCGGACGCCTGGAAGACGGTCGCGGTCACCCCGATGCTCGGCGTCAACGACGTCTCGTCGGAGATCTTCAAGGTCGACGACGCCACCCAGCTGGTGAACTTCGCCAAGTCCAAGGGTCTGGGCTGGCTGTCCATGTGGTCGGCCACCCGTGACAAGCAGTGCGACGGCGGCGCCAAGCCCACCGCCGACGCCACCTGCAGCTCGATCGTCCAGGACAAGTTCGCCTTCTCGAAGGCCTTCGCCGCCTTCAACTGACCACCGCGAAACGGGGGCCGTTGCGTCCCGGCCGGACATTCCCCCCACCCGGCCGGGGCGCACACGTATGCCGGGGCGCACGCGCAGGAAGAGCGGGGCGCGGCGCCCCCCTCGGGCGCCGCGCCCCTCCCCCGCCATGGGGTCCCCCCGTCGGACCGGTTCGGCGGACCGGAATCGGCCGACCGGAATCAGTCGACCGGAACCGCCGGCAGCGTCCCCGTGCGCGCCGCCTGTCCGTACCAGTGGGCGCTGGACTTCGGGGTGCGGGCCAGGGACGCGTAGTCCACGTACACCGCGCCGAACCGCTTCTCGTAGCCGTACGCCCACTCGAAGTTGTCCAGCAGGGACCACAGGTAGTACCCGCGGACGTTCGCGCCGTCGGTGATCGCGCGGCGGACCGCCGAGAGATGGCCGTGCAGGTAGGCGATGCGCTCCGGGTCGTGCACACGGCCGTCGGGGTCGGGCTTGTCGTCGTAGGCGGCGCCGTTCTCGGTGATGTAGAGGGGCAGCCCCGGGGCCTCCCGCGTGTAGCGCATGATCAGCTCGTGCAGACCGGTCGGGTCGATCGTCCAGCCCATCTCGGTGCGCTCGCCCGGGGTCTGGTGGAAGGCGACGTCGTCCGCGCCGGGCCAGGGGGAGTGGTCGCTGGCGCCGTGGCCGTCGCTGCGCGGGCCGGTCTGCGCGGGGTCCGCCGCCGAAACGAGCGTCGGCGTGTAGTAGTTGAGGCCCAGCGCGTCCAGCGGCTGGTGGATCGCCTGCAGATCGCCGTCGAGGACGTACGACCAGTCGGTGATCAGCTCGGTCGCGGCGAACAGCGACTCCGGATACGCCCCGTGCAGCATCGGACCGTGGAAGACGCCGTTGGCGAGGTCGTCGATCCTGCGCGCGGCCGCCAGGTCCGCCGGGTCCTGCGGGGAAAGGGGCCTGACCACCGAGGAGTTGAGGCTGATCGCCACCGAGTTGCGGGCCGGCATCACCGAGCGGAGGGCCGAAGTGCCCAGGCCGTGCGCCAGGTTCAG
Source organism: Streptomyces spinosisporus (assembly GCF_022698145.1). Taxonomy (GTDB): domain Bacteria; phylum Actinomycetota; class Actinomycetes; order Streptomycetales; family Streptomycetaceae; genus Streptomyces; species Streptomyces spinosisporus. The sequence goes on along the minus strand of NZ_JALDAX010000002.1, from coordinate 313,321 downwards.
ATGGTGGGCGGCCCGCAGCGTCGCCTCCGGGTCCGTCCGGCCCGGTGCGTGCACTCCGGAGCCGTAGCCCAGAAAGGCGCTGCACCACGGCTCGTTCAGCGTGATCCACTGCTCCACCCGGTCGCCGAGCGCCTCGCCGACGATCTGCGCGTACTCGGCGAAGCGGTACGCCGTGTCCCGCTCCGGCCAGCCGCCCGCGTCCTCGAGCTCCTGCGGCAGGTCCCAGTGGTAGAGCGTGATCGCCGGCTTGATGCCGTGCGCGAGCAGCTCGTCCACGAGGCGCCGGTAGAAGTCCAGGCCCACCTGCACGGCCGGCCCCCGCCCGGTCGGCTGCACCCGCGGCCACGAGACCGAGAACCGGTAGGCGCCCAGGCCCAGGTCGGCCATCAGCGCCACGTCCTCGCGGTAGCGGTGGTAGTGGTCGACAGCGATGTCACCGTGCTCGCCGCCGACGGTTTTGCCCGGCGTATGGCTGAAGGTGTCCCAGATCGAGGGCGTACGGCCGCCCTCCCGCACCGCCCCCTCGATCTGGTACGCGGAGGTCGCGGCGCCCCAGAGGAAGGGGGAAGGAAAGGTCACCGGGGTCGCGGAGGGTGCTGACTCAAGCATGGAAGCGCTCCCATAAGTGGTCGTTCAGACCGAAGAGTTGGAGGGGGAGGGGGAGAGGGGCCGAAGCGGCGGTGACCCGGCCCCGGGACGTCTACGGCGGGAGAGGTGGGAAGGCGGAAAGGCGGAAAGGTGGAAAAGGGGAAGGGGAAAGGGGCCACGAAGGGAGGGCGCGCCCGGGGCCGTCAGCCCTTGATCGCGCCCTGCATGATGCCCCCCACGATCTGCTTGCCGAACAGGATGAACGCGATCAGCAGCGGCAGCGTGCCCAGCAGCGCGCCCGCCATGATCACGGCCTGGTCGGGGACATAGCCCGTGCCGAGCGAGTTGAGGGCGACCTGCACCGTGGGGTTCTGCTGGTTCAGGGCGATGATCGGCCACAGGAAGTCGTTCCAGGCGAACACGAAGGTCAGCAGGCCGAGCACGGCCATGGCCGGCCGGGCCGCCGGGAAGACCACGTGCCAGACCACTCTGAGACTGCTCGCCCCGTCCACCCGGGCCGCCTCGATCAGCTCGGTGGGCAGCGCCTGCACCAGATACTGCCGCATGAAGAACGTGCCGAAGGCCGTCACCAGCGTCGGCAGGATGACCGTCTGCAGCTGGTTCGACCAGCCGAGGTCGCTCATCCACAGATAGAGCGGTACGACGGCCAGCTGCGGCGGGATCATCATCGTGCCGATCGTCAGCAGCAGCAGGAAGCCGGAGAACTTGAACCGCAGCTTGGCGAAGGCGAATCCGGCGAGCGTGGAGAACAGCACCGTACTGACGGTGATGGTGCCCGCGACGATCACGCTGTTGAGCATCGCGGTGCCGAGTCCGGCCTGGTCCCAGGCGCTCTGCAGGTTCTTGAACAGATTCCCGCCGAACCACAGCGGCGGCGGCGTCTCGGCCAGCCGGCGGTCGGTGCGGGAGGCCGCGATCGCCGTCCACACCAGGGGCGCCAGCGATACCAGGGCGAAGACCGTCAGGACGATGTACGTCACCGGGCCCGCGTGCAGCTGCTTGCCCGCGCCCATCACCCGACGGGACGGGCCCTTCTTCTCCCGCGTCTGAGGCAGCGTCAGTTCACTGGTGGTCATTGGGACTTCCTCATGCGTCGGGTCACCAGCATGTTGATCACGGCAATGATCAACAGGATCAGGAACATCGACCAGGCGATCGCGGACGCCTTGCCGAGGTTGCCGATGATCCAGCCCTGGTCGTACATGTACAGGCCGAGCGTCTGGTACTGGTGCTCGGAGCCGCCCTTGGAGCCGCTGACCCCGCCGAACAGCAGGGGCTCACCGAAGAGCTGCGTCGCGCCGATGGTGGAGACCACGACGGTGAACAGGATCGTCGGGCGCAGCTGGGGGATCGTCACATGCCGGAACTGCTGCCAGCGGTTGGCCCCGTCGATCGCCGCCGACTCGTACAGGTCGGTCGGGATCGCCTGCATCGCCGCCAGATAGATCAGCGCGTTGTAGCCGGTCCACCGCCAGATCACGATCGACGACACGGCGAACTGCGAACCCCAGTCGGACTCCCGCCAGTTGATGGGGTCGATGCCCACGAAGTGCAGGAACCAGTTGATCATGCCGCCGTCCCACGAGTACAGCAGCGTGAAGACGAGGGTCGCGGCCGCCACCGAGGTGGCGTACGGGGTGAGCATCACGACGCGCCACACGGTCGAGCCGCGCAGCCGGTAGTTGAGCAGGTGCGCCAGGCCGATCGCCGCCATCAGCTGCGGGACGGTCGAGATCACACCGATGGTGAAGGTGTTCTTCAGCGCGTTCCAGAAGAAGTCCGAGCTGAGCAGGTTCTTGTAGTTGTCCAGCCCGGCCCAGGTCTGGGTGTCCAGCGAGGACAGCTGCACGTTGTGCAGCGAGTACCAGGCCGTGTACAGCAGCGGGATCAGGGAGAACGCCCCGAAGATGATGAAGAAGGGGGAGATGAACGCGTACGGCGACGCCTTCATGTCCCAGCGGTACAGCCGGCTGCGCCAGGAGCCCTGGTCCGGCGGCTTCGTACCGCTACCGTGAGCGCCCCGGGCCGCGCCCGGCTGTGAGCCGGACGCGGCCTCGGCGCTCGACGCGGGGTGCGCGAGAGCCTGCTTGGAGCTGGTCACTGGCCGAGCACGTCCTTGATCTCCTTGGTGGCCGCGCTCCAGCCCTCGTCGGGCGACTTGCCCTTCTGCTCGACCTGGAGGATGCCGACGTCGGTGATGGCCGTGTTGATCGGCTGGTCCTTGATGCCGAAGTACTGGACCGGGATGGTCTCGGCCGAGTCGGCGAAGATCTGGGTGATCGGCGCGTTCGAGAAGTAGGCCGTGGTGTCGGCGGCCGGCTTCAGGGTGGAGAACGCCGACGGGGTCGACGGGAAGCTGGCCTGCTTGGCGAAGACCTTCGCCTGCTGCTCGGGCGCGGTCAGCCACTTCGCCAGGGCGACGGCCTCCTTCTGGTGCTTGCTCGCGGTCGGCACGCCGAGGAAGGAACCGCCCCAGTTGGACGCGGTCGGGGCCGCGGCGACGTCCCACTTGCCCTTGCCGGAGTCACCGGACTTCTGCTCGATGTAGCCGATCATCCACGCCGGGCAGGCGACCGTGGCGAAGGTGCCGTTGGCGTAGCCCTGGTCCCACGGCTTGTCGAACTGCTTCAGCTTCGCCGACATGTTGCTGGTCGCCACCGACATCGCGACGTCCCAGGCCTTGGACACGCCGTCGGACTTGTCCCAGATGACGTTGCCGTCCTTGTCGTAGTACCGCTCCTTGCCGCCGCCGAGGGCCGCGTTGTAGACGGAGGAGGCGGAGTCCACGAACTTGGTGCCCTTGGGCGCCTTCTTCATGTAGTCCTTGCCGACGTCGACGTACTTCGCCCAGTCGCCCTTCCACATGTCGGCGAGCTTGTTGCGGTCGGTCGGCAGGCCGGCCTTCTGGAACAGGTCCTTGCGGTAGCAGATCGCCATCGGGCCGGTGTCGGTGCCGAGCCCGATCAGCTTGCCGTCCTTGGTGGTGGCCTGGGCGTTCTTCCAGTCCAGCCACTGGGACTTGTCGACGTCCTTGCCGAGGTCGACGAACTTGGCCGCCTGCGTCTGGACGGCCTCGGTGATGTTGCCGACCTCGATGGCCTGGATGTCGTCGGTGCCGGAACCGGCCTGCAGCCGGGTGAGCACCTTCGGCCAGTACACGTCGGTACGGGTGGTGACGTTCTCCTTGATGGAGATGTCGGGGTGCAGCTTCATGTATTCGTCGTAGAGGCCGGCCTGCTTGTAGCCGAAGACGCCGAAGGTGCCGACGGTCAGCGTGGTCTTGCCCTTGGCGTTGCCGCCGCCGTCGTTCGAGCCCGACGAGTCGTCGTCGTCACTGGCGCAGCCGGCCAGCAGCCCCGTGGCCAGCGCGGCGACGGCCGCGAAGGCCACCACCCGGTGGGACCGGCGGGTACTCGTGCGCATTGGGTCCTCCTGTTGCCTGACGTGCCGACCCCCCGGCCAACTGCATAGGTTGGGCCCGTTCGTACTCGCTGCGGCTCGGGCGGGGAACGTGCGGGATGTGTATGTGTCAGGTACTGTGGGAGCGCTCCCACAAGTGATGTGTTGAAGGTTCGTCGGTTCCGGCGGGGGTGTCAAGGGTGGAAGCCGGGCTAGATGCGTTCAGTTATCGGGCTGTTAAGTGGACTTGACGGGTCCGGTACAGGGTGGCCCACAGCGAAGGTCACTCCAGCAGACGGGGCTGTTAGATTCCAGCCCGGCAGCGAAAACGGCGGAAGGCGGCGGAGCCCATGGCAGGCCACGGAGGTCGGAGCCGGAGCGGGGGCCGGCCCACCCTCGAAGAGGTCGCCGCGCGCGCCGGCGTCGGACGCGGCACCGTCTCACGCGTGATCAACGGCTCGCCCCGGGTCAGCGACGCGACCCGCGCCGCGGTCGAGGCGGCGGTCGCGGAGCTCGGCTACGTCCCGAACACGGCCGCCCGCGCGCTCGCTGCCAACCGCACCGACTCGATCGCCCTGGTCGTCCCCGAGCCGGAGACCCGCTTCTTCGCGGAGCCGTACTTCTCGGACATGCTCCGGGGAGTGGGGGCCGAACTCTCCGACACCGAGATGCAGTTGCTGCTGATATTCGCGGGCAGCGACCGCGAGCGCCGGCGGCTCGCCCAGTATCTGGCCGCGCACCGGGTGGACGGCGTGCTGCTGGTCTCCGTCCATGCGGACGACCCGCTCCCCGACCTGCTGGCCCAGTTGGAGATCCCGGCGGTGATCAGCGGTCCCCGCTCGGCCGCGGAGACGCTGACCTCGGTGGACTCCGACAACTACGGCGGCGGCCGCTCGGCGGTCGAGCATCTCATCCAGCGGGGCCGCCGCAAGATCGCGCACATCACCGGCCGCCTCGACGTCTACGGCGCCCAGCGCCGCGTCGACGGCTACCGCGACGCGCTGCGCGACGCGGGCCACAGGGCCGACGACCAGCTGATCGAACCGGGTGACTTCACCGAGGAGGGCGGCCGCCGGGCGATGGCGACGCTGCTCTCCCGCCGCCCCGACCTGGACGCGGTCTTCGCCGGCTCCGACGTGATGGCGGCCGGCGCCCGCCAGATCCTGCGCAAGGAGGGGCGCCGCATCCCCGACGACGTGGCGCTGGTCGGCTACGACGACTCGGCCATAGCCCGCCACATGGACCCGCCGCTCACCAGCGTCCGCCAGCCCATCGAGGAGATGGGCCGCCGCATGATCGACCTCCTCCTGACCGAGATCGCCGACCGCCGCCCGCCCACCTCCCGAGACCTGGACCGCCGCCAGATGGTGTTGGCGACGGAACTGGTGCCGCGCACCTCGTCCTGATCCGGTGGCGGCGCCTGCAGGCGGGCTGTGCGCGGCGGCCCAACGCGGCGCTCACGCACAGGAGTTGACGGTACGTCACGCACGCAGCGAGCGGCGCCAGCGTACCTCGCCGTCCTGCATCTCGGCCGTCGGCGCCAGGCCGGCCGCGCGGGCGACCGCCGCCGAGGCGAGGTGGTCCGGGTGGATGTGGGCGATGACCGTGTGGAGGGACCGCCCGCTCAGGTGGTCCACGAGGGCGCGAGCCGCCTCCGAGGCGTAGCCGCGGCCCTGCCAGGGGGTGCCGACGACCCAGGCGATCTCCGCGGTCGGGCCCATCACCGTCGCCTGGACGGTTCCCACGAGTCGGGACTCCGACGTCTCCCGCAGCACCCAGTTGCACCAGGAGACGGCCGGGTCGGGGCTGCCGGCGACCAGGCGTTCGTAGCGTTGGCGCAGGGCCTCGGCAGTGCTGGGGCTGCCGCCGATGAAGGTGTGCAGGGCGGGATCGGAGAGGACGACGGCCATCTCGGCGGCGTGCGAGACCTGAAGGGGGAGGAGGTCGAGGCGGGTGGTGCGGATGGTGCCGATGTCCATGTGCCGCCCCTGCGGAGCCCGGAGAACGAAGCAGCCGGTGACCCCGATCCTTCAAGGTCACCGGCTGACTACTCAGGGTGAGTGACGGGACTCGAACCCGCGACATCCTGGACCACAACCAGGTGCTCTACCAGCTGAGCTACACCCACCACGACCGGCGGTTGACTTCGTGGTTCTCCGACCGGCCGAGAAAAAGTGTACAGGGTCCGAAGGGGTGCTCGCGCCCAGCTTTTCCGGCGTCCCCTCCGGCCTCCTACTGCGCAGGCAGGACGTGCTTCGCGGCGATCGACCTGGCCGTGTCGGAGTCGGGCCCTGGCTGCGGCACGAAGATCGCCTCGCGGTAGTAGCGCAGCTCCGCGATGGACTCGCGGATGTCGGCGAGCGCGCGGTGGTTGCCGTTCTTCTCGGGGCTGTTGAAGTACGCCCGCGGATACCAGCGCCGCGCCAGCTCCTTGATGCTGGAGACGTCGACGATGCGGTAGTGGAGGTAGCCCTCGAGCGTCGCCATGTCCCGGAGCAGGAAACCGCGGTCCGTGCCGACGGAGTTGCCGCACAGCGGAGCCTTCCCGGCCTCCTTGACGTGCTCGCGGACATAGGAGAGGACCTGCTCCTCGGCGTCGGCCAGGGTCGTGCCCCCGGCCAGCTCCTCCAGCAGCCCGGACGCGGTGTGCATCTGACGCACCACCTCCGGCATCGTCTCCAGGGCCTGGTCCGGCGGGCGGATGACGATGTCCACACCCTCACCGAGGATGTTCAGTTCGGAGTCGGTGACGAGGGCGGCAACCTCGATGAGCGCGTCGTCGGACAGCGAGAGGCCGGTCATCTCGCAGTCGATCCACACCATGCGATCGTTCATGCGACCACCCTAAAGCTGGCGTGCGCTTTTGGGTGCCCCGCGGTCCGGGCGGTGTACCGGTGCACCGGGGGCGGACCCCCGGTACACCGCTCACCTCTCGTCCTCACGTCAGGTACCGCTGCGCTGTCCCGGCACGCTCGCGCGGCTGGTGACGTACGACTCGCGGCCGTTGTCCGCGGACGCGGCCGCCGTCGTCGACAGCGCGGGACCCGAGCCGAGCGCCGAGGCCGCCGCGCGCCGGCTCTGCAGCGGGACCGGGCTCTCCGGGTGCAGGGACGGGCCCGGCAGCACGGGTCCTGCCGAGCCCTCCAGGTCGGCCGGCTTGTCGCCCTGCGGACGGCGGGCGCGGTACGCGGCGCGGTAGGCGGCCGGCGACGAGCCCAGCTGACGGCGGAAGTGGCCGCGCAGCGCCACCGGCGAGCGGAAGCCGCAGCGGCCCGCGACCTCGTCCACCGAGTAGTCCGACGTCTCCAGCAGCCGCTGCGCCTGCAGCACCCGCTGGGTGATCAGCCACTGCAGCGGGGCGCTGCCCGTCAGCGAGCGGAAGCGGCGGTCGAAGGTGCGGCGGCTCATGTACGCGCGTGCCGCCAGCGTCTCGACGTCGAACTGCTCGTGCAGGTGCTCCAGCGCCCAGGCGACGACCTCGGCGAGCGGGTCGGCGCCGATCTCCTCTGGTAAAGAGCGGTCCAGGTAGCGCTCCTGGCCTCCTGTCCGGCGCGGTGGGACGACCAGTCGGCGGGCCAGCGCACCGGCCGCCTCGTTGCCGTGGTCCGTCCGCACGATGTGCAGACAGAGGTCGATTCCGGCCGCCGTACCGGCCGATGTCAGTACGTCTCCGTCGTCGACGAAGAGTTCTCTCGGATCCACGTGCACCGACGGGTAGCGCTTGGCCAGCGTCGGTGCGTACATCCAGTGCGTGGTCGCGGGTCGGCCGTCCAGCAGGCCCGCCGCCGCCAGGACGAAGGCGCCGGTGCACAGCCCGACGATCCGGGCGCCTTCCTCGTGCGCCCGGCGCAGTGCGTCGAGCGCCTCCTCCGGTGGCGGAGAAGTGATCGAGCGCCAGGCCGGTACGACGACCGTGCCCGCGCGTGAGATCGCTTCCAGGCCATGCGGCGCGGTGAGTTCCAGGCCCCCTGTGGTCCGCAGCGGGCCTTCCTCGCCTCCGCACACCAGCAGTCGGTAGCGCGGCACGCCGGCGTCCTGGCGGTCGATCCCGAACACCGACAGCGGTATGGAACTCTCGAAGATGGGGCCGCCGCTGAACAGCAGCACCGCGACGATCTCCTTGCGGCGTCGCCCGGAAAGCTTCCGGGCCGCGGCTTCCGGCGCGGCAGTGGAGTCGTGGCTCATACTGCTAAGCCCCCCTCGGTGGTCGCGGCTCCTCGGTTGTGTCGCTCCTGCACGTTTCCCCTCGGTCCTGCACGAGTCCCCCGCCGTAAGACGTCAAGATCGAATCTACTGTGTCCCGTGGTGCCGGGGTGACCCAGTTCGGGAACCGGCACATTGTCGACATGGCAACTTGGCGTGAAGCATTCGATCACGAAGCGTTGCACTCGCGGGCCGTGCAGGGAAGTGCGCCTTGTCGCAGTGGCCAATCCACATAGGGTGCGCGGGGCCTGTGAGCCCCTGTTCGTGCAGGTGGAACGGGGGTTGGGGGGTGGTGGGGGCAAGGAATGCACGGTGGCCGGAAGTTGGCTGAAAAGCGTCGTGCGCGTGCGCGGAAACCGGTCAGCCGACCGGTGTGTTTCCCCCGGTGCGTCGTCCGCCTCTGTGAGCACCCGTGCCGCTTCTGTGACGACGGCCGCCCCCGGCGGCGGCCTCCTCGGGCGCGCGGCCGGCCGCGCCGCGCTCCGACTGGCGCAGCAGCAGACGGCACACGGCGGTGACGGCGGCGAGACCGAGGGCCGTGCCCGCGGCGCCGGCGAGCGAGGTGCCGTACCAAAGGAGTACCACCGGAACCAGCACGCAGCTGAACGCCGCCCAGCGGACCACGTCGGTCACGGCGTCCTGGGGCGGATTGCTCGCGTGGGGAGGTTCGGGGGTGGGGTGCGGTACGGGCATGCGTGCTCCCTGGGGCCGGGTCACGGTGTTCAACGCCTGTTCGACCGGTCGGTCACTGTACGCTCCCGCCGGCGCCGCGCGCCGCACCGGTCGGGGCCGTGTCCGTGCCGTCCCGGAGCCGCCCCGATAAGTGAATCCTGTGCAAACCGCCTGTACAGCGCAGCAACCATTGCGTTACGGGCGCCCCCTCGTGCATGCTCCCTGGAACCCCCACGGACCGTGGGCGGGATCTGGGCTAAGGAGGCGTGCCGCCGTACCCTTGGGGGTATGGGGTTGGGAAGATGATTCCCGGACACAGCTCCGCCGCACACTGTTGTCCCTCCCATAAAGGATCAAAACGCCGAGACAGCCATGGCCGGTCACGAATTCTTCGAACCCGCGGACCGCAAGCGGCCCGTCGCCGATCCCACGGCGGCCGAGCCCGAGGCGGCGGAAGAACCACGCCACTCCTGCGATCCAGCCTTCAAGCACGGCGTCGTCGTCGGCTTCGACGGCTCCATGTCCAGTGAACGCGCCCTCGCGTACGCGATCGGCATGGCCAACCGCATCCGGTCGGGCCTGATCATCGTTCATGTCGCCAACCGGCTGCCCACCACGGTGTGGGCCGGCTGTGAGCCACCGGTCTTCGTCGACGTGCCGGACCATCGCACCGAGGTCCTCGGCCTCGAACTCGCCTGCGCGGAGTACCTCTCCGAGGTGCCCTGGATCCTGGTCGAGCGCGGCGGCGACATCTGCCACGAACTGGAAGAGGTCGGGCGGGAGTACGAGGCGGACGCGATCGTCGTCGGCTCCACGCACGGTCTCGTCGGACGTCTCTTCGGCTCCGTCGCGGGACGGCTCGCCAAGCGGGCCAAGCGTCCCGTCGTTGTCATTCCGTAACTCGCCGTTCTCCCTGGTGAGATGCGATCCGGGAACGGCGGCCCTTCTTGGTGCACCGTGCGAACCTACTGGCGCGTAGAGGTGTTTGTGCCCTTGTGAAGGGCATATAAAGCTCACCGCACAACTGCACATGCATGAAGGGAGCCCGCTGTGGACAACGACGTCTCCGCGGGAAGCGGAACCACCACCGTGGTCGGCCGACTCGCCCTGGGAATCACCCTGTTGGCGTTCGGCCTCGGACACACCGACGTGATCAACGGCGTGTCGGCCGCTGACGCCGTCTCACTGGCCCACTACGTAGGCGGCGTTGCGCTCTTCGTCGCCGGACTCTTCGCCTTCCGTGACGGCGACTCCGTCAACGGCACGGCGTTCTCGGTGCTCGGCGCGCTCTGGTTCACCTGGGCCGTGACCGCCGGCGACTCGATGTCCGCCAATGCGGCAGGGCTGTTCCTGGCGCTGTTCGCCCTCGTGACCCTGTCGCTCACCCTCGCGGGCGGGGACCAACTCACCCAGGGCACCTACGGGTTGTTCTTCGTCTCTCTCGTGCTGCTCGCCATCGGGCAGTTCGCCACCAGTGACTCCCTGGCCAAGGTCGGCGGCTGGTTCGCCGTCGCCGCCGGTGCGGTGGCGTGGTACGCGGCCACGGCCGCGCTGGCCCACTGGCGGACGGTTCTTCCTCGGCGTGCTGCCGGCCGGGGGGTGACGGCCACCGGCTGAATGGCAGCCGTCGTCGGGGTATTGGGCGGCCCCGGCGATCCGAATGGACCCCCGCGTGCCTGGTGGCAGCACGTGGGGGTCCGTTCTGTGCCTGGGCCTCAGCGGATCGGAGGCCGGCTGCCGTCTACTCCACCGTCACCGACTTCGCCAGGTTCCGCGGCTTGTCGATGTCCCGTCCGAGCGCCAGGGCCGTGTGGTAGGCGAGGAGTTGGAGCGGGATGCCCATCAGGATCGGGTCGAGTTCGTCCTCGTTCTTGGGGACGACGATCGTCTCGTCGGCCTTCGGCTCGTGCTGATGGGCGACCGCGAGGATCCGGCCGCTGCGGGCCTTGATCTCCTCCATGGCGGCGCGGTTCTTCTCCAGCAGGTCGTCGTCGGGGACGATCGCGACCGTGGGGAGGGCCGGCTCGATCAGGGCGAGGGGGCCGTGCTTGAGCTCGGAGGCCGGGTAGGCCTCGGCGTGGATGTACGAGACCTCCTTGAGCTTGAGGGAGGCCTCGCGCGCGACGGGGTAGCCCCGGACGCGGCCGATGAAGAGCATCGAGCGGGCGTCGGCGTACTGCTCGGCCAGCCGCTTGATCTCCTCCTCCTGCTTGAGGACCTCGGTGATCTGCTCGGGCAGCTTGCGCAGGCCCTCGATGATCCGCTTGCCGTCGCGGACCGAGAGGTCACGGGTGCGGCCCAGGTGCAGGGCGAGCAGCGCGAAGGCGACCGTGGTGTTGGTGAAGCACTTGGTGGAGACGACGCAGACCTCGGGGCCGGCGTGGACGTAGATGCCGGCGTCCGCCTCGCGGGCGATCGCCGAGCCGACCACGTTGACGACGCCGAAGACCCGCGCGCCCTTGCGCTTGAGCTCCTGGACGGCGGCGAGCACGTCGTAGGTCTCGCCGGACTGGGAGACGGCGACGTAGAGGGTGTCGGGGTCGACGACCGCGTTGCGGTAGCGGAACTCGGAGGCCGGCTCGGCGTCCGCGGGGATGCGGGCCAGCTCCTCGATCATCTGGGCGCCGATCTGGCCCGCGTGGTACGAGGTGCCGCAGCCGAGGATCTTCACCCGGCGGATCTGCCGGGCCTCACGGGCGTCGAGGTTCAGGCCGCCGAGGTGCACAGTGGAGAAGCGGTCGTCGATACGGCCGCGCAGCACGCGGTCGACGGCGTCGGCCTGCTCGTGGATCTCCTTGTGCATGTACGTGTCGTGGCCGCCCATGTCGTAGGAGGCGGCCTCCCACTCGACGGTGGTGGGCTCCGCCGTGGTGCGGGTGCCCTCCGTCGTGTACGTGCGGAAGTCGTCGGCCTTGAGGGTGGCCATCTCGCCGTCGTCGAGCGTCACTATCTGCCGCGTGTGGGCGACCAGCGCGGCGATGTCGGAGGCGACGAACATCTCCTTCTCGCCGATGCCGAGGACCACCGGGGAGCCGTTGCGGGCGACCACGATCCGGTCGGGGAAGTCGGCGTGCATGACGGCGATGCCGTACGTGCCCTCGATGACCCGCAGGGTCTCGCGGACCTTCTCCTCCAGCTTCTCGGCCTGGGAGCGGGCGATGAGGTGGACGAGGACCTCGGTGTCGGTCTCGGAGAGGAACTCGACGCCGTCCGCCTCCAGCTTGCGGCGCAGGTCGGCGGCGTTGTCGATGATGCCGTTGTGGACGACGGCGACCTTGCCCTCGGCGTCCAAGTGCGGGTGGGCGTTCGCGTCGGAGGGGGCGCCGTGGGTAGCCCAGCGGGTGTGGGCGATACCGGTCGTGCCCTTGAAGCGGGCCGGGACCTTGGCCTCCAGGTCGCGTACGCGCCCCTTGGCCTTGACCATCTTCAGACCGGCCGTCTTCGGGGCGGCGACGACGATGCCCGCCGAGTCGTAGCCGCGGTACTCCAGGCGCTGCAGTCCCTCCAGCAGAAGGGGTGCGACGTCACGCTTCCCGACGTATCCGACGATTCCGCACATATATACGTATCCCGTTCCCGGCCTTGCGACTCAGCCGTAGACGATGCGGCGCAGCTGCCTGAGCGTAAGCTCCGGCGGCGCGACCGCCCGGTATTTCAGGTCCGCCTCGATCCGCTCGAAGATCGTCGCGTTCACCAGGCCCTGGGCCTGCAGCTCGCGGTGGCGGCGACGGACGTATTCCTCGGTCGTCTCGTCGAAGTAGGCGAGCACGTCCTGGATCACCCGCAGTGCCTCGCCCCTGCTGAGGGGTGAGGACCGGGCCAGATGATCAACAAGTTCGTCGTGCACCCGATGATCCTGGGGTACATGGAGGCGTTTCGCAAGAATCCTGCCCGATTTCGGGCAGGCTGCTGTGAACGATCTTTGGTCTTCTCATGGGCACCTGTTTGCGAGCCGTCCATGCTGCGTCCGGTGCCCCGTCGCCCATGTGGACGAGTTTCAGTCGCCATGGACATTCCTCGTATGGGCGTACCTGAGCAGCTCGCCGACCGCATGAGCATGGCCGAGCAGCACGAGTACCTGCGCGCGAAGTTCTCGCGGCGCAACCTGATGAGAGGCGGCGCCGTCACGCTCGGCGCCGTCGCCGGTGGCGCGTTCGTGCCGGGTGCGGTGGCGCAGGCCGCCGTTCCGACCCGGCGCACCTCGCCCGCGACCGAGCAGGTCGACGGCTCGCTCGTCGCCCCCTTCGGCCGTCACCTCGCCTACGGCAACGACCCGCGCACCGAGATGACCGTCTCCTGGCAGGTCCCGGTCGCGGTGAAGAAGCCCTTCATCCGCATCGGCGCCCACCCCTGGGACCTCTCGCGCAAGATCGAGGCCGAGGTCCGCACGCTCTACACGCCGGCCGGCGTCGGCGCGAGCGGCGACCACACGCAGTACTACGTGCACGCCAAGCTGACCCATCTGCGCCCGGGCCGCACCTACTACTACGGCGTCGGCCACCAGGGCTTCGACCCCGCCCAGCCGCATCTGCTCGGCACGCTCGGCACCTTCACCACCGCGCCCGACCGCAAGGAGCCGTTCACCTTCACGGCCTTCGGCGACCAGGGCGTCAGCTACCACGGTCTGGCCAACGACAGCCTGATCCTCGGCCAGAACCCGACCTTCCATCTGCACGCCGGCGACATCGCCTACGCCGACCCGGCCGGCGCGGGCAAGACCGCCGACAGCGGCTTCGACTCACGGGTGTGGGACCAGTTCCTCGCGCAGACCGAGTCGGTCGCCAAGTCCGTGCCGTGGATGGTCAGTTACGGCAACCACGACATGGAGGCCTGGTACTCGCCCAACGGCTACGGCGGCGAGGAGGCGCGCTTCACGCTGCCCGACAACGGGCCGGACAAGGCGCATCTGCCGGGCGTCTACTCCTTCGTGCACGGCAACACGGCGATCATCTCGCTGGACCCGAACGACGTCTCCTTCGAGATCCCGGCCAACCTCGGCATCTCGGGCGGCACCCAGACCACGTGGTTCGAGGCGCAGCTGAAGAAGTACCGCGCCGCGAAGGACATCGACTTCATCGTGGTGTTCTTCCATCACTGCGCCTACTGCACCTCCACCTCGCACGCCTCGGAGGGGGGCGTGCGCCAGGAGTGGGTGCCGCTGTTCGAGAAGTACACGGTGGACCTGGTCATCAACGGCCACAACCACCAGTACGAGCGCACCGACGTCATCAAGGGGAACAAGGTCGCCAAGAAGCTGGCGATCGGTGACACCGCCTACCCCGAGACCGAGGGCGTCGTCTATGTGACGGCGGGCGCCGCGGGCCGCAGCCTGTACGCGTTCAGCGCGCCGGACTCCTACGAGGGGCATCTCAACGAGCGCGACGCGGTGGCCTCCTTCGTCAACACCAAGGACGGCAAGGTCGACGAGACCGTCGCCTGGTCCCGGGTGCGCTACCTCAACTACTCCTTCCTGCGCGTGGACGTGGAGCCCGCCCCGCGCGGCCACTACGCGAAGCTGAAGGTGTCGGGCATCGCCGAGACGGGCGACCGCATCGACCACTTCACGGTCGCCCGCAGGGCCAAGTAGGGCGACACCTGACGGACGCGGCACACGCAGCGCAGGCGGTCCTCAGGCACTACATGCGCTTGAGGATCGCCTGTTTGGCCAGCTGGAACTCCTCGTCGGTGAGCACGCCCGTGCGGTGCAGTTCGCCGAGTTCGCGCAGCCGCCGCAGCAGCGCGTCGTGCTCGTCCTCGCGCCGTTCGGCGGGGGCGAGCTGCTTGGGCGCGCGGGGCTCCTCGGGCGGTACGCCCGCCGCGGCCGAGGGGTGCGGCAGCCGCGCCTGCACGGCCGCGGCGAGCAGCGCCATCAGCGGGTCCTTCTTGAAGCCCCACAGCTCCACGGAGTTGGGGTCGTACTTGGGCGGTGCCTTGGTGGGCGCATTGCGCACGGTGAAGCGCAGATAGCCGTTCTCCAGGCCGGCCGCGGGATGCCACTCCACCGCGATCAGGTCCGTGACGGCCAGCGTACGGGCGCCCGCGGCGGCCTTGGCGTCCTCGGTCTTCCAGTTCCACTCCAGCCGGACGTGCTCGCCGTCGAAGGTCGCGGTGCCGTCCCCGGCGGAGACGGAGAGCGGCAGGGGCGGGCCCGGCAGCAGATACTCGGTCACCGGGTCCGAGGGGACCTCGTCGAGGAGCAGGGCGTCGCGCACCTCGTCGACGAAGTACTCGGCGACGCCGTAGCGGTCGGACTCGACGATCAGCTGGTAGGGGTCGTTGGGCTCGGTGAGCCGGCCGCCGGAGGCGTGCAGCAGCGGGTCGGCGCCGTCGCGCAGCCGCAGTCTGAGCCGCCCGGATTTGCGGCCCTGCTCGAACGAGATCCCCGCCAACGCCCCCAGGGGCACCACGAGTTCACCCAGCGTGCGGCGGAGCAGGCTGACGTTCTTGTCCCGCCCCGGCGTCAGTCGAAGGGCATCGCCGTCGAAGGCCCAGGTGCCGTCCTTCTGGATGATTTCCGCCATGGAGGGATTGTTTCATCGGATCTGCGAGAGAGTGGTCTCTACCATTCGTGGTCCCTGAGGGGTACCCGTCGAAGGGAGCGCATGTGAGACAGCACCACAGAACGACTCCCCGTATGGCCCGTGTCCTCGGATCGTTGCTGCTCGTCGCGGCGGCCGGCGTCTTCACCGTCGGCGCGGCTCCGGCGCCACCGGCGAAGGCGACCCCGCTCGACCGGGTGATCCCGGCACCCGCGTCGGTCACCCCGGGCGCAGCCCCGTACCGCATCACCCGCGACACCCGCATCCGCGTGGCCGGCTCGCCCGCGGCCCGACGGGTCGGCGAGTACCTCGCCGGGGTCCTGCGGCCGTCCACCGGCTACCGGCTGCCCGTCACCGCGCACGGCGGTGGTGGCATCCAACTGCGGCTGGCCAAGGGGCCGTTCGGCGCCGAGGGCTACCGGCTCGACAGCGGCGGCAAGGGCGTCACCATCACCGCCGCCGAGCCCGCCGGCCTCTTCCACGGCGTGCAGACCCTGCGCCAGCTGCTCCCGGCGGCCGTGGAGAAGGACTCCGTGCAGCCCGGTCCGTGGCTCGTGGCGGGCGGCACCGTCAAGGACAGCCCGCGCTACGCCTACCGCGGTGCGATGCTCGACGTCTCCCGCCACTTCTTCACCGTCGGGCAAGTCAAGCACTACATCGACGAGTTGGCCCTCTACAAGATCAACAAGCTGCATCTGCACCTCAGCGACGACCAGGGCTGGCGCATCGCGATCGACTCCTGGCCACGGCTCGCGACCTACGGCGGCTCGACACAGGTCGGCGGCGGCAAGGGCGGTTACTACACCAAGGCCGACTACCAGGAGATCGTCCGGTACGCCGCCTCCCGCTATCTGGAGGTCGTCCCCGAGATCGACATGCCGGGCCACACCAACGCGGCCCTCGCCTCGTACGCGGAGCTGAACTGCGACGGCAAGGCGCCCCCGCTCTACACCGGCACCGAGGTCGGCTTCAGCTCGCTGTGCGCGGGCAAGGAGGTCACCTACGACTTCGTGGACGACGTGATCCGTGAGCTGGCCGCGATCACCCCGGGCCGCTATCTGCACATCGGCGGCGACGAGGCGCACTCCACCAGCCACGAGGACTACGTCACGTTCATGGACCGGGTGCAGCCCGTCGTCGCGAAGTACGGCAAGACGGTGATCGGCTGGCACCAGCTGACCGGCGCGCACCCGGTCAAGGGCGCGATCGCGCAGTACTGGGGCCTGGACGACACCGACGCGGCGGAGAAGGCACAGGTCGCCCAGGCCGCGCGGAACGGCACGCGGCTGATCTTCTCGCCCGCCGACCGGCTCTACCTCGACATGAAGTACACCGAGGACACCCCGCTCGGCCAGGACTGGGCCGGGCTGGTCGAGGTGCAGCGGTCGTACGACTGGGATCCGGGCACCTACCTTGCCGGAGCGCCCGGTTCGGCCGTCATGGGCGTCGAGGCGCCGCTGTGGACCGAGACGATCCGGACGAACGCCGACATCGACTTCATGGCCTTCCCGCGGCTGCCCGGTGCCGCGGAGCTCGGCTGGTCGCCCGCGTCCACGCACGACTGGGACGCCTACAAGGTGCGGCTTGCTGCGCAGGCTTCGCGGTGGGAGGCGCTGGGGATCAGGTACTACCGATCGCCGCAGGTGCCTTGGTGATTCGTCTGACCGCCGGTGGGGGCTGGTCGCGCAGTTCCCCGCGCCCCTAGGGCGTCGACGGGCGCCCCCGGAGGACCGTACTCCGGGGGCGCCCGCCGCGGTGATCAGAACCCCGCGACGGGATTACTGAGGGTTCCGATCAGCTGGAGGGCGCCCGCCGGATCGGCCAGGTCGACCATCTGCCGGTTGTTGCGCAGCTGCAGCCGGTTGAGACACGACAGCGCGAACCGGGGGGCGAACAGGTCGTACCGCTCGAACTTCTCGGCGAGTTCGGGCACCGACTGCTGGTACTCCCGGATGACCTCGGCGACCGTACGCCAGAAGTCGTCCTCCATAAGGATCCCCTCGGCCGCGAGATTGGCGGCCAGGAAGCGGAAGAAGCAGTCGAAGACGTCCGTGAAGAGCGACAGCAGCTTCTTGTCCTCGGGGACCCCCACGCGCAGCCGCTCGACCGCCGGCGGCAGCACCGCGTCCGGGTCCATGACGGCGATCTCCTCCGCGATGTCCTTGAAGACCGCGCGCTGGACGACGCCGTCCTTCAGCACCAGGATCACGTTCTCGCCGTGCGGCATGAACACCAGGTCGTAGGCGTAGAAGCTGTGCAGCAGCGGGGTGAGGTAGGCGCGCAGATAGTGCCGCAGCCACTGCGTCGGCGTGAGGCCCGACTGCTCGATCAGGGCGCCCGCGAAGGACGCGCCCTCGTGGTCGACATGGACGAGCGAGGCCATGGTGGCCAGGGACTCGCCGTCCTTGAGGGAGGCGACCGGGCTCTCGCGCCACAGGGCGGCGAGCATCTTGCGGTACGGCGAGTAGCGGTCCGTCGCCTTCTCGTACTCCAGGTGCCGGTAGCCGACGGCGGCGCGCTCGCGGATGATCGTCAGGCGGGTCGCTCTCAGGACCGGGTCGCCCTCGATGAGCTGGGCCAGCCAGTCGTTGATGGCGGGGGTGGCCTCCATGTAGGCGGCCGAAAGTCCGCGCATGAAGCCCATGTTGAGGACGGACAGGGCCGTCTTCACATAGTGCTTCTCGGGGTGCGAGCGGTTGAAGAAGGTACGGATGGACTGCTGGGCCAGATACTCGTCGTCGCCCTCGCCCAGGCACACCAGGTGCCGGCGCGCGACCTCGGCGGCGAAGGTGACGGTGAGCTTGTTCCACCACTGCCAGGGGTGGACGGGGATCAGGAGATAGTCGGCCGGGTCCAGGTCCTGCGCCCGCAGCACGCCGTGGAAGCGCTCGACGGTCGCCTCGCCCAACTCCTCGCGTACGAAGGACTCGTACTCGATGCCGGCGCCCGCGGTGAACGCGGCGCGCGAGCGGTGCGCGGCCAGCCACACCAGGCGCACCGGGCTCGCGGTCTCGGGCGCGTAGGAGAGGTACTCGTGGACGCCGAAGCCGAGCCGTCCGTTGTTGGCCACGAAGCAGGGGTGGCCCTCGGTCATGCCGGTCTCGATGTCCTGGAAGCCGGAGCGGGCGAGCTCCGCGGCCGGGATCTGCGGCTTGGTGAGCTTGTAGCAGATGCCGGAGAGGGTGGAGGAGATCTCCTCCAGATAGACCGGCAGCACCTCGTCGCTCAGGCCGAGCGACTTCTGCAGCTCGATGAAGAAGTCCAGGGCGTCGAGGGGGACTTCGGTGCCGTCGCGGTGGCGGGTGATCGAGTCGGCGTCGACCTGCCAGTGGTCGAGCGCGCGGAGCACGGCTGTGAAGGTGTAGCGGGTCAGGCCGTCGTCGCTGTGGACGACGTACGCGCCGCCGCCGTCGGTCTGCGGCGTGATCAGCCGCTCGTGGGCGAACTCGGCGAGTGCCTTGCGGATCAGGAGGCGGTTGGCCCGCGCCCAGCGGTGGGGGGACAGATGCGCTACGGCGTCGGACAGAGTCATACGGCGGCTCCTGTGGCGGCGAAGAACTGTTCACGCGTGCAGAAGCTGAGCAGCGCCTTCTTCTCCGGCTTCTGGATCTCGCGCTCGGGCACGAAGCCGACGGCTTCGTTGAGGGCGTGCACGGCCTTGTTGGCGACGTCCGGCTCGACGACGACACGGCGTACCGCGGGGTCCTCGAAGAGGCGGGCCATGACGGCCGTGATCACGGACCTGGTGAACCCGTGCACGGGGGTGTCGGTCGCGGGGGTCAGGAAGTGCATGCCGACGTCGCCGGGCTGCGGCTCGTACAGGCCGACCAGTTCGACGTACCGGGGGTCGTACTGCTCCATCAGGAAGGCCGGTTCGCCGCCCAGCAGGCCGAGGTACGCGTGGTGGTGCTCGTGCGCCGCGATGCGCATGTACTCGCGCTCGACGTCCTGCAGTCGCGCGTCCTGCATCATCCAGAAGGCCGCCTTGGGGTGGGTGACCCAGCCGTGCAGCAGCTCGGCGTCCTTGAGGGGATCGAGCGGGCGGAACGTGAACGTCATACGGCGAACTCCTGGAACGCGATGCTCTTCTCGACCGGGTAGTACTCGGCGCCGAGCAGCTCGCGGATGATGTAGCTGTTGCGGTACGCGCCCATGCCCAGGTCGGGGCTGGTGATGCTGTGGGTGTGCACGCCGGCGTTCTGCAGGAAGACGCCGCGGCCGGTGACGTCGACGGCGTAGTTGCGGCCCACGTCGAAGCGGCCGTGGCCGTCGAGACGCAGCCGGTCCTTCACGGGGGCGAGGAAGGCCGGGGGCTCGTAGTGGTAGCCGGTGGCGAGGACGAGGCCCTCCGTGCGGATCTCGAACTCCTTGTCCTGCTCGTCCTGGTGGAAGCCGAGCTGGTAGGCGCCGTCGGTCCAACGGGCGCTCACCAGGGAGGAGTTGGTCAGCAGCCGGGTGGGCACGGGCCGCCCGGCGCTCTCGACGTTCTTCTGGTACAGCAGGTCGTAGATCGCGTCGATGAGGTCGGAGTTGATGCCCTTGAAGAGGCCCTTCTGCTGCTTCTCCAGCCGGTAGCGGGTCTCCTCGGGCAGCGCACGGAAGTAGTCGATGTAGTCCGGGGAGGTCATCTCCAGGGTCAGTTTGGTGTACTCCAGCGGGAAGAACCGCGGTGAGCGGGTGACCCAGTTGAGCTGGTAGCCGTGGACGTCGATCTCGGCGAGCAGCTCGTGGTAGATCTCGGCGGCGCTCTGGCCGCTGCCCACGACGGTGATCGACTTCTTCGAGCGGAGCTCGTCCTTGCGGTGCATGTACTGGGAGTTGTGGAAGAGGCCGCCGGCAAGGCCCCGGCACGGCTCGGGCACGAAGGGCACCGTCCCGGTGCCGAGGACGAGGTGCCGGGCGCGGTGGACGTCACCGGCCGCCGTGTGCACGAGGTAGTGACCGTCCTCGTAGGTCACCTCGGTGACCGTCGTGCCGAAGCGGACACTGCTCAGCCGGTTCGCCGCCCAGCGGCAGTAGTCGTCGTACTCGACCCGCAGCGGATAGAAGTTCTCGCGGATGTAGAACGAGTACAGCCGGCCCTTCTCCTTCAGATAGTTGAGGAAGGAGTACGGCGACGTCGGGTCGGCGAGGGTGACCAGGTCCGACATGAACGGGGTCTGCAGATGGGCGCCGTCCAGGAACATGCCGGCGTGCCACTCGAAGTCGGGCTTCGACTCCAGGAAGAGGCCGTCGAGTTCGGCGATCGGCTCGGTCAGACAGGCCAGGCCGAGGTTGAACGGGCCGAGCCCGATCCCCACGAAGTCGTAGGTGGTGGTCGGGTGTTCAGGACGCGCGGTCAAGGGAGTCTCCCAGGTACTGCTCGGCGTGGCCGGCGATCAGATCGAGGACGGCGGCGATGTCGGCCGTCGTGGTCTCGGGGTTGAGCAGGGTGAACTTCAGATAGTGGCGGCCGCCCACCTTGGTGCCCGCGACCACGGCGTCGCCTGAGGCGAACAGGGCCTTGCGGGCGTAGAGGTTGGCGCGGTCGATCTCGGCCGGGTCGGTGACGGCGGCCGGGATGTGGCGGAAGACGAGGGTGGAGAGCGTGGGCTCGACGACGACGTCGAAGCGCGGGTCGGCGGCGAGCATCCGCCAGCCGTCGGACGCCAGGTCGCAGACCTGGTCGAAGAGTTCGCCGATGCCGTCGGCGCCCATCACCCGCAGCGTCATCCACAGCTTGAGGGCGTCGAAGCGGCGGGTGGTCTGCAGGGACTTGTCGACCTGGTTGGGGATGCGCTCGGTGACCATGCGGCGCGGGTTGAGGTACTCGGCGTGGTAGGTGGCGTGGCGCAGGGTGGAGGCGTCGCGGACCAGTACGGCGGACGAACTCACCGGCTGGAAGAAGGACTTGTGGTAGTCGACGGTGACCGAGTCGGCGCGTTCGATGCCGTCGATGCGGTCGCGGTACTTCAACGAGGCGAGCAGCCCGCAGCCGTAGGCCGCGTCGACGTGCAGCCAGGTGCCGTACTGGGCGCACAACTCGGCGATCTCGGGCAGCGGGTCGATGGAGCCGAAGTCGGTGGTGCCCGCGGTGGCGACGACGGCCATCGGCACCAGGCCGTCCTTCCGGCAGCGCTCCAGCTCACGGGCGAGGGCGACGGTCTGCATCCGCTTGTCGTGGTCGACGGGTATCGGGACCACCGCGTCCTGGCCGAGGCCGAGCAGCTTCGCGGACTTCTTCACGCTGAAGTGGCTCACCTCGGAGGCGAAGACGCGCAGTTTGGCCAGGGTGTCGGTCTTGGCCTCCTCGCGCGCCAGCAGCAGTGCCTGCAGATTGGACTGCGTACCGCCGGAGGTGAACACACCGTCGGCGTTCTCGCCGAGGCCGATCCGGGCGGCGGTCCAGTCGATGAGCCTGCGCTCGATCAGGGTGCCGCCGGCCGACTGGTCCCAGGTGTCGAGGGAGGAGTTGACGGCGGACAGGACGGCCTCGCCGAGCACCGCCGGGATGACGACCGGGCAGTTGAGGTGGGCGAGATAGCGGGGGTGGTGGAAGTAGATCGCGTCGCGGAGGTAGACCTCCTCCAGCTCGTCGAGCACGGCGGTGGTGTCGTGCAGCGGCCGGTCGAGGTCGATCCGCTCGATGCGCGGCGCGAGGGCGTCGACCGTGACGCCGGTGAACGGACGCCTGGTGGCGCCGAGTTTGGCGGCCACCCGCTCGACGCCTTCGGTCACGGAACGGCGGTACTGCTCCGCGGTCGTGTCATTGAGCAGGTGCGAGCGCATGGGGGATGTCCTCCGGTGGGGCTGCAACTTCGCTGGCGCGTTACTTAGGTTAGCCTAACCTAAGTAACGCGAACGAAGACCAGCCTCGGCCGTGACTGTGATCACTTCGGTCGCAGGGGTGCTACGCGGTCTCGCGCAGCTGTTCCTCGGTCATGCCGCGCCGCCAGTACCCGACGAAGGTCACCCGCCTGCGGTCGATCCCGCGTTCACCGACGAGATGCCGGCGCAGCTGCTTCACCATCCCGCTCTCGCCCGCGATCCAGGCGTACGGGCGCTGTGCGTCGGGCAGTTGGGCCTCGCGCAGGGCGTCGAGGGCCATGGGGGACCCCTCGACGGCGCTCCTGTCCCGGACCAGCCAGGTGATCTCGGCGTCGGCCGCGGTCATCAGATCCTGGATGTCGCCGGGGTCCCGCACCTCCAGCCAGACCCGGGCGCGGGCGTCGGGCGGCAGTGCTTCGAGGATGGCCGAGACGGCCGGTACGGCGGTCTCGTCGCCCCAGATCAGCGTCAGATCGGTGTCGGCCGGCGGCCGGAAGCGGATCGCGCGGTTGTCCGCGAGGGCGGGACCCAGCAGGACGACACGGTCACCCGCGCAGGCCCGCGCGGCCCAGGACGAGGCGGGTCCCGCCGGGGTGTGCAGCACGAAGTCGATGTCGATCTCGTCGGGGTCGCGCCGCAGCGCCCGCAGCGTGTACGAGCGCATCACCGCCCGTACACCGTCCGGCAGTTCACGCCAGGCCTGCCACCAGCCGTCACCGAGTTCATACGGCACCGCGGGCTCGCTCTGGCCCGGGTGAGGCAGGAAGAGCGACAGGGACTGGTCACACCCGTCGGACTGGAAGTACCGCAGATCCTCCCCCGCAAAGGTCACCCGGACCAGAGACGGCCCGAGCCGCCGAGCCCGTACAACCTGCAGGGCGAAAAACCGGAACGGGACGGCAACGGCCGTAGTCATAGGGAACTCCTGAAACGACGTCAGGGAATACATGCCTCAGGGGCGCGAGGAACTGCGCGACCAGCCGCGACGGACCCGCACTCACCCACAACCCGAACTGTCAGCTGACTTTCTTCGCCTTCTCCAGCGCCTCGGCAAGGCTCGTGAGAAGGGGCGTGCACTTGTCGTAGGACAGGATCGGCTCGGGAGAGCGCGAAATGACCTGCCCCGCCTTCACCGCCGGCAGCTTCTTCCACGTCGGCTTGGTGATGTCGGCCGGCTGGATCGCCGAGGTGCGGTCGTCCATCATGATGATGTCCGCCGGGTACTTGTCGACGTTCTCCCAGCTCAGCGACTCGTACCAGCCGCCGCCCTTGGCCTTCGCCTTCTCCGGGGGCTCGACGAAGTTCACGCCGAGCGCCTTGAAGTACTCCAGGTCGATGGAGAGGTTGGTGCCGGAGACGTAGAAGAGGGTGTCGGCGGCGGAGGCGGCCATCACCTTGATCTCCGGCTTGGCCTTCGCGGCCTTGCGCAGCCGGGCGGCGGCCTCCTCGAACCTCTTCTTGGCGTCGGTGACCTTCGCTGCCTTCATGTTCGCCCCGAGCGACTCGGCCAGCGCCCACATGCGCTGCAGCGGCTCGGTCAGCTGGCGGTCGTAGACGGAGATGCCGACGCTGGGGGCCAGCTGGGCGATCTTGTCCTTGGAGGCCTCGGGGACGTACCAGAGGGTGCCGGCGCCGTCGAACATCGTGCTGATGAGCACGTCGGGCGCGAGGGCCGCGTACTTCTCGACGTTGAACTGGTCCCAGACGTTGCCGAGGATCGTGACCTTGCTGATGTCCATGTCGCCGGCCTGGACGTCGGGCTTGCCGTCCTTGGTCTTCGTGGGGCCGAACACGCCCTTGACGCCGATGCCGTAGTCGTAGAGGGCTGCGGCGACACCGGTGAACGCGACGATGTTCTTGGGCGTCTCGTCGAGCTTCACCGTCTTGCCGCGGTCGTCCTTGAAGGACCAGGGGCCGGACTTGGCGGCCGTCGTCGCGTCGGAGCCGCCGCTTTTCGCGTCGTCGTCCCCGCAGGCGGCCAGCGCGGCACCGAGGCCGAGGGCGCCGCCGGCGGCCAGGATGCCGCGTCGGGTGAGATGGGTGGCTCTGGCGTTGGACATGGTGTGGCTGCTTTCGAACGGGGCGGAACGCCCGCCGGACAAGTCGAACGTAGGTTAGCCTAACCTCAGTCGATGTCCAGGGGTGGGGGCGTTCCGCGCCCGTTTCCCCGGCCGGCCTGTGAGCTGCGTCTCCACGGCCGGCCCCAGCCCGTCAGGTCCGGCTCGGGTCTCAGCCCGCCAGGCCCAACTCCCGGGCGATCAGCATCCGTTGCACCTCGCTCGTGCCCTCGCCGATCTCCAGGATCTTGGAGTCGCGCCACATACGGGCCACCGGGTACTCGTTCATGAAGCCGTAGCCGCCGTGGATCTGGGTGGCGTCCCGGGCGTTGTCGACGGCGACGGTGGAGGAGTGCAGCTTGGCGAGGGCGGCCTCCTTCTTGAAGGGGGCGCCGCTCACCAGCCGGGCGGCCGCGTCGCGCCACGCCAGACGGGCCGTGTGGGCCTTCATCTCCATGTCGGCGATCTTGAACTGGATGGCCTGGTTGGCGCCGATGGGCCGGCCGAAGGCGTGCCGCTCCTTGGCGTACTTCACCGACTCGTCCACACAGCCCTGCGCGAGACCGGTCGCGAGGGCGGCGATGGCGACACGGCCCTCGTCCAGGATCCGCAGGAACTGGGCGTAGCCCCGGCCCTGTTCACCGAGGAGGTTGGCAGCGGGGACCCGCACGTCCTGGAAGGACAGCTCGCGGGTGTCCGAGGCGTTCCAGCCCACCTTCGAATACGGCGCCGTCACCGTGAAGCCGGGTGTGCCGGACGGGACGATGATCGACGAGATCAGCGGCTTGCCGTCCGGCTTGCGGCCGGTGACCGCGGTGACCGTGACCAGGCCCGTGATGTCCGTGCCGGAGTTGGTGATGAAGCACTTGGTGCCGTTGATCACCCATTCGCCCGTCGACTCGTCGAGAGCGGCCGTGGTGCGGGTCGCGCCCGCGTCCGAGCCGCCGTCGGGCTCGGTGAGGCCGAACGCGCCGAGCATCTCACCCGCGCACAGCCGCGGCAGCCACGTGCGCTTCTGCTCCTCGGTGCCGAAGAGATGGATCGGCATGGCGCCCAGCGAGACACCGGCCTCCAGGGTGATGGCCACCGAGGAGTCGACGCGGGCCAGCTCCTCCAGCGCGACGCCGAGCGCCAGATAGTCGCCGCCCATGCCGCCGTACTCCTCGGGGAACGGCAGTCCGAACAGGCCCATGCGGCCCATCTCGCGGACGATCTCGTAGGGGAACTCGTGGTGCTCGTAGAACTCGCCGATCTTGGGCGCCACCACGTCGTGCGCGAACGCCTCGACGGTGCGGCGGAGTTCTTCGAGCTCGGGGGAGAGACGGAAGTCCATGACGGTCACTGCTCCTCAGTGGCCTCGGCGGCCTGGTCGGCCTCGCTGTCCTTGTGGGACAGGGCTTTGACGGTGCGGGACGGGCTGGGTCGGCCCAGTTGGTCGGCCATCCAGGCGCTGGTGGCGACGAGACGGCCGAGGTCGACTCCGGTGTCGATGCCGAGACCCTGCAGCATCCACACGAGGTCCTCGGTGGCGAGATTGCCGGTGGCCGACTTGGCGAACGGGCAGCCGCCGAGGCCGCCCGCGGAGGCGTCGACCGTGGTGACGCCGTGCTCCAGGGCGGCGTAGGTGTTGGCCAGTGCCTGGCCGTAGGTGTCGTGGAAGTGGACGCCGATGGCATCGGTCGCCACGCCCTCCTCGTTGAGGAGCGAGAGCAGTGCGCGCACATGGCCCGGGGTGGCGACGCCGATGGTGTCGCCGAGGCTCAGCTCGTCGCAGCCCATGTCCATCAGCGCCGTGCAGACGCGGGCGACCTGACGCAACGGGACCGGGCCCTCCCAGGGGTCGCCGAAGCACATGGACACATAGCCGCGGACGTGGGCGCCCTCGTCCTTGGCGTGCCGGACCACCGGGTCGAACACGGCCAGCGACTCCTCGACCGTGCGGTTGAGGTTGGCCTTGGCGAAGGACTCGGTGGCGCTGGCGAAGACGGCGACCCGGCGGGCGCCGAGGGCGAGGGCGCGGTCCAGGCCCCGCCGGTTGGGCACCAGGACGGGCAGCTCGACCGGCAGGCCGGCCACGAGCGGGAACAGCTGCTCGGCATCGGCGAGTTGGGGCACCCACTTGGGGTGCACGAAGCTCGTCGCCTCGATCCTCGTCAGGCCCGCGTCGGCCAGGCGGTGGATGAACTCCGCCTTCACCTGCGTCGGGACCGTGCCCTTCTCGTTCTGCAGGCCGTCGCGGGCGCCGACCTCGTGGATGCGCACCCGGGCGGGCAGGCCCTGGGCCCCGACGGTCATGGGGAGGTGCTGCACGGTCATTTCTCCGCCTCCTCGTGCGGTGCGATCACGGCCAGCACCTGGTCCATGGCGACCGTCGTGCCCGGCGCCACGTCCAGTTCGGCGACCGTGCCGGCGTGCGGGGCGGAGATGACGTGCTCCATCTTCATCGCCTCGACGACCAGCAGACTCTGACCGGCGCTCACCTCGTCCCCGACGGCGACCTTCACCACGGTGACCGTGCCCGGCATGGGCGCGGTCAGCGAGTCGGCGCCGGCGTGCCCCGCGCGCGTGAGGGACGCGGCGACCGGGTCGTGGTCGCGCACGTGCCAGGCGTCGCCGTCGCGGCCGATCCAGTCGGCGGCGCGGTGGAAGGTGTGGCGCACCCCGTCGAGGGTGACCGCCACCTCGTCGTCGGTGACGGTGTGGGCGCCGCGCGCGACGTGCTCGACCGGCTCGAACCCCGGCACGCGCAGGTCGAAGGCGAGGGGCTTGGGCGACCCGCCCATGCGCCACCCGCTCGGCACGGAGAAGGGGTCCTGCCAGCCCTCCGCGCTCGGCTGCAGCGCCTGCCCGCGCACGGCCGCCGCCGCCTCGTACACCTCGTCCGGTACGTCGGTGGGGACCAGGCCGTCCATCTCGCGCTCCACCAGGCCGGTGTCCAACTCGCCCGCCACGACCGCCGGATGGGCCAGCAGACGGCGCAGGAACCCGGCGTTGGTCGGCACGCCCAGCGTCACCGTCTCCGCGAGGGCCGCCCGCAGCTTCCGAAGCGCCGTCTCCCGGTCCGGACCGTGGGCGATCACCTTGGACAGCATCGGGTCGTAGAGACTGCCGACCTCGGTGCCCTCGCTGAGCCCGGAGTCGGTGCGGACGCCGTCGCCCCCGGGCTCGCGCAGCCTCAGGACTGTGCCGCCCGACGGCAGGAACCCGCGCGCGCCCTCCTTCACGGACACGGTCTCGGCGCAGATACGGGCCTCCACCGCGTGCCCGGTGAGCCGGACGTCGTCCTGCGTGAACGCCAGCGGCTCGCCCGCCGCCACCCGCAGCTGCCACTCCACCAGATCCAGGCCGGTGACCAGCTCGGTGACCGGGTGCTCGACCTGGAGGCGGGTGTTCATCTCCATGAAGTAGTACGAGGACGGATCGCCGCCCGGCACGATGAACTCCACCGTGCCCGCGCCGCGGTAGCCGCAGGAGCGGGCCGCCTGCACGGCCGCCTCGCCCATCGCCTTGCGGGTGGCCTCGTCGAGCAGGACGCTCGGCGCCTCCTCGACGAGCTTCTGGTGGCGGCGCTGCAGGGAGCACTCGCGCTCGCCCAGATGCACCACGTTCCCATGGGCGTCGGCCAGGACCTGGATCTCGATGTGCCGGGGGCGGTCCACCCATCGCTCGACGAGGAGCGTGTCGTCGCCGAAGGAGGCGCGGGCCTCGCGGCGGGCCGCGGCGATCTCCTCGTCCAGGGCGGCGAGGTCCCGCACCAGGCGCATGCCCTTGCCGCCACCGCCGGCCGAGGGCTTGAGCAGCACCGGCGCACCCAACTCACGGGCCGCCGCGGCCAGTTCGGGATCGCGGCCGCCGGGGACGACCGGGACGCCGGCCGCCTTCACCGTCTCCTTGGCGCGGATCTTGTCGCCCATCAGGGAGATGGCGTCGGCGGGCGGCCCGATGAAGACCAGCCCGGCGTCGGCGCACGCGCGCGCGAAGCCGGCGTTCTCCGCGAGGAAGCCGTAGCCGGGGTGGACGGCCCGGGCGCCGGTGCGGGCGGCGGCGTCCAGCAGCCGCTCCACCGACAGATAGCTCTCGGCCGCCGGGGCCGGGCCGATGCGCACCGCCGTGTCGGCCTCGCGCACATGGCGTGCGTCGGCGTCCGCGTCGGAGAAGACGGCCACCGAGCGCACGCCCAGCGCGCGGAGCGTACGGATCACGCGGACGGCGATCTCGCCCCGGTTGGCCACGAGCACTGTGTCGAACATGGGTCCCCTCCTCACATCCTGAAGACGCCGAACTGGGGGTCACCCAGGGGCGCGTTGGCACAGGCCGTCAGTGCGAGACCCAGCACCTGGCGGGTCTCCAGCGGATCGATGACGCCGTCGTCCCAGAGCCGGGCCGTGGCGTAGTAGGCGTTGCCCTGGCGCTCGTACTGCTGCCGGATCGGCGCCTTGAAGGACTCCTCGTCCTCGGCCGGCCAGTCCTCGCCCCGGGCCTCCAGCTGGTCCCGCTTGACCGTCGCGAGGACGGAGGCGGCCTGCTCGCCGCCCATGACGGAGATCTTGGCGTTCGGCCACATCCACAAAAAGCGGGGGGAGTAGGCCCGGCCGCACATCGAGTAGTTGCCCGCGCCGTACGAACCGCCGACCACGACCGTCAGCTTCGGCACGCGCGTGCAGGCCACCGCCGTGACCATCTTGGCGCCGTGCTTGGCGATGCCGCCCGCCTCGTAGTCCCTGCCGACCATGAAGCCCGAGATGTTCTGCAGGAACACCAGGGGGATGCCGCGCTGGTCGCACAGCTCGATGAAGTGGGCGCCCTTCTGGGCCGATTCGGAGAACAGGATGCCGTTGTTGGCGACGATCCCCACCGGGTGGCCGTGGATGCGGGCGAAGCCCGTGACCAGGGTCTGCCCGAACTCCGCCTTGAACTCCGCGAATCGGGAGCCGTCGACCACGCGCGCGATGACCTCGCGGATGTCGTACGGCGTGCGGGAGTCCACCGGCACCGCGCCGTACAGACCGTGGGGATCGACCTTGGGCTCGACCGCCTGACGCACCTCCCAGGGCAGCGCCCCGCGCGCGGGCAGGGTCGCCGCGATGTTGCGGACGATCCTCAGCGCGTGCGCGTCGTCCTCGGCGAGATGGTCCGTCACGCCGGAGATCCGGGAGTGCACCTCGCCGCCGCCGAGCTCCTCGGCCGTCACCACCTCACCGGTGGCCGCCTTCACCAGGGGCGGGCCGCCCAGGAAGATCGTGCCCTGCCCCCGGACGATGACCGCCTCGTCGCTCATCGCCGGGACATACGCCCCGCCGGCCGTGCACGAGCCGAGGACCGCGGCGATCTGCGGGATGCCGGCCCCCGACATCCGCGCCTGGTTGTAGAAGATCCGCCCGAAGTGCTCCCGGTCCGGGAAGACCTCGTCCTGCATGGGCAGGAAGGCACCGCCGGAGTCGACCAGGTAGATGCACGGCAGGCGGTTCTCCAGGGCCACCTCCTGGGCGCGCAGGTGCTTCTTCACCGTCATGGGGTAGTACGTCCCGCCCTTGACGGTGGCGTCGTTGGCGACGATCACGCACTCGCGTCCGCTCACCCGGCCGATCCCGGCGATGACGCCGGCGGCCGGTGCCGCCCCGTCGTACATCCCGTCGGCCGCGAGGGGCGCCAGCTCCAGGAAGGGCGAGCCCTGGTCGAGCAGCGTGTCCACCCGGTCCCTCGGCAGCAGCTTGCCGCGCGCGGTGTGCCTGGCCCGCGCCCGCTCGCCGCCGCCGAGCCGCGCCGCGGCCAGCTTGCCGCGCAGCTCCTCGACGAGCGCCAGGTGCGCCGCCTCATTGGCCCGCCAGGCCTCCGACGCGGGGTCTGCCGCGCTCGTCAGCTCCGGTGCCTCGTGCATCCTGCGGTCTCCTCGCCCAGTGATCGACTGTTAATGAGCGTTAACCATTTCCTATAGGTTAACGACCGCTAACCTCCCTGTCTACAATCGACCTCATGGCCACCAGAACCGACGCCCCCACCCGCCGCGAGCAGATCCTCAAGGAGGCCGCGCGGCTGTTCGCCGAGCGCGGGTTCCACGGGGTCGGAGTCGACGAGATAGGTGCCGCGGTCGGCATCAGCGGCCCCGGTCTCTACCGCCACTTCGCGGGCAAGGACGCGATGCTCGCCGAACTGCTGGTCGGGATCAGCGGCCGGCTGCTGACGGGCGCGAAGCGGCGGCTGCAGGAGGCGGACGGCACTGCCGCCGAGGGGGTCCTGGACTCGCTCATCGAGGGGCACATCGACTTCGCGCTCGACGACCGCCCTCTGATCACCCTGCACGACCGCGAGCTGGACCGGCTGCGCGACAGCGACCGCAAGCTGGTGCGGCAGCTGCAGCGGCAGTACGTCGAGCTGTGGGTGCAGGTGCTCAGGGAGGTCTACCCGGGCATCGCCGAGCCCGCGGCCCGGTCCGCCGTGCACTCGGTCTTCGGCCTCCTCAACTCCACCCCGCACCTCGGCCGCCCGGGCTCGCTGC
The DNA here is from genome assembly GCF_022698145.1 of Streptomyces spinosisporus. Classification (GTDB taxonomy): domain Bacteria; phylum Actinomycetota; class Actinomycetes; order Streptomycetales; family Streptomycetaceae; genus Streptomyces; species Streptomyces spinosisporus. Next base: position 282,539 of record NZ_JALDAX010000002.1, on the reverse strand, counting down.
CGGGCCGGGGGGCGACCGCTCAGCTGCTGCACCGGATGGCCAGGGGGGCCTTCGCCGCCGCGGCAGCGTGACGAGCGTTACGAGGGCGGCTCTGGACGCCTCTGACTACCCGCCGGTACCTTTGTCTCTGAGCAAGCGCTTAGACACGCGATCCAGAGCCAGGTGGAGGTAGGGCTGTGCGCCGTACGGTGTTCAACGAGGACCACGAGGCGTTCCGGGAGACCCTCCGGGCCTTCATCGAGGCCGAGGTCGTCCCCGTCTACGACGAGTGGTTCGCCGCCGGCCAGGCGCCGCGCGACTTCTACTACAAGCTCGCCGAGCTCGGCATCTTCGGCATCCGCGTCGACGAGGAGTTCGGCGGCGCCGGCATCGACTCGTACAAGTTCGAGGCCGTGATGTACGAGGAGACCGCGCGCGCCGGTGTCCAGTTCGGCGGCTCCGGTGTGCACGTGCTGCTCGGCCTGCCGTACATCAAGATGCTCGCCACCGACGAGCAGAAGAAGCGCTTCCTGCCGAAGTTCGTCACCGGCGAGGAGATGTGGGCCCTCGCGATGACCGAGCCGGGCACCGGCTCCGACCTCGCGGGCATGAAGACCACCGCCAAGCTCTCCGAGGACGGCACGCACTACGTCCTCAACGGCGCCAAGACCTTCATCACCGGCGGCGTCCACGCCGACCGCGTCATCGTCTGCGCCCGCACCTCCGCGCCGACCGCCGAGGACCGTCGCTTCGGCATCTCGCTGTTCGCCGTCGACACCAAGTCCGAGGGCTACTCCGTCGGCCGCAAGCTGGACAAGCTCGGCCTGAAGACCTCCGACACCGCCGAGCTGGCCTTCGTCGACGTCAAGGTGCCCGTCGAGGACCTGCTCGGCGAGGAGAACAAGGGCTTTTACTACCTCGGCCACAACCTCGCCTCCGAGCGCTGGGGCATCGCGTTCGGCGCCTACGCGCAGGCCAAGGCCGCCGTGCGGTTCGCCAAGGAGTACGTCCAGGACCGCACCGTCTTCGGCAAGCCCGTCGCCTCCTTCCAGAACACCAAGTTCGAGCTGGCCGCCTGCCAGGCCGAGGTGGACGCCGCCGAGGCGGTCGCCGACCGCGCCCTGGAGGCCCTGGACGCGGGCGAGCTGACCCCCGCCGAGGCCGCCAGCGCCAAGCTGTTCTGCACCGAGGTCGCGCACCGCGTCATCGACCGCTGCCTGCAGCTGCACGGCGGCTACGGCTTCATGAACGAGTACCCGATCGCCCGCCTGTACGCGGACAACCGCGTCAACCGGATCTACGGCGGCACGAACGAGATCATGAAGACGATCATCGCGAAGGACATGGGCCTGTAAGGTCCGCGAAACCCCGAGAAACGACTGGCGGGTACAACTGTCTGCCATGAGCCAGGCACTACAGGATCTCCTCGATCTGCTCGACCTGGAGCAGATCGAGGAGAACATCTTCCGCGGACAGTCCCGGTCCGCCGTCGTCCCGCGCGTCTTCGGCGGCCAGGTGGCGGCCCAGGCCCTGGTCGCCGCCGGGCGCACGGTCCCCGCGGACCGGCACGCCCACTCCCTGCACGCGTACTTCCTGCGCCCCGGCGACCCGGGTGCGCCGATCGTCTACGACGTCGACCGCATCCGCGACGGGCGCTCCTTCACCACCCGCCGGGTGGTCGCCATCCAGCACGGCAAGCCGATCTTCCACCTGTCGGCCTCCTTCCAGGGCGACGAGGACGGCCTCGACCACCAGGAGCCGATGCCGGCCGCGCCCGACCCGGCCACGCTGCCCACCTCCCAGGAGCGGCTGCGCGGCTACGACCACCTCGACCCCGTGGTGGTCGAGAAGTTCCTGGAGGCGCGTGAGGCGGTCGATCTGCGCTACGCCGAGGAGCCGCCGTACGGGAGGTTCGGCGAGCCGCGTGAGCCGCACTCCCAGGTGTGGTTCCGCACCAACGGCAAGCTCGAGGGCGCCATCGACGAGCCGCTGCTGCACGTCGTCCTCGCCACCTACGTCTCCGACATGACCCTCCTCGACTCGGTGCTGCTCGCGCACGGGCGCGGGGGCTGGGCCGTCGGCGACGTGGTCGGGGCCTCGCTCGACCACGCCATGTGGTTCCACCGGCCCTTCCGCGCCGACGAATGGCTCCTGTACGACCAGGAGTCGCCGTCGGCCCACGGCGGGCGGGGGCTCGGGCAGGCCCGTATCTACACGCAGGACGGGCGGCTGGCGATCTCGGTGATCCAGGAGGGCCTGGTCCGCGTGCCGCGGGGACACTGAGGGGCCGTCGCGGCCGGGAAAGTCGGTTGAGCCCGGCGGCTCGGCCGCGGTGGGATGACGGCATGGCGGAGACATGGAACTGGCGGGGCGGGCGCATCCGGGACGCGTTCCTCGAGGCGGCGCGGACCGCGGCCGATCTGTTGGCCGAGCCGGCCGTCGCCGACGCGTGGGACGGCCCGAGCGTGCTGGAGAAGTTCACCGTGCGCGGTCTGGCCGGGCACATGTTCTGGCAGGAACTGGCCCTGCCCGGGCTGCTCGCGGACCCGCTCCCGGCCGAGCCGGTCGTGCCCCTGCGCACGTACTACCTGGAGAAGGTCATCTGGCTGGACGCCGGCCCCGACGCGCCCGTCAGCGAACGGATCCGGAACGGCGGTGAGGCGACCGCGGCGGACGGCCACACCGCACTGCACGCGCGCGTGCGCGAGGCCCTGGACCGGCTGCGGACGGACGTCCGGGACGCGCCCGCCGCACGTCCCGTGCACATCGCCTCCTGGGGCGACTGGTCCCTGGAACTCGACGACCTCCTGCTCACCCGCCTCCTGGAACTGGTCGTCCACTCCGACGACCTGGCCTGCAGCACGGGCCTGCCGACCCCCGCCTTCCCGGAACACATCACCGCCCCCGCGATCGACCTCCTGACCCGCCTCTCCACCCACCGCCACGGCCCGCTCCCCCTGCTGCGAGCCCTGGCCCGCAGGGAGCGGGCACCGGAGTCGATCGCAGGGATCTAGTGCTCGGGGCCGACTGGCGCTACCCCTCGGCGAGTCCCGCTTCCCCCAGCAGATACGCCGTCATCGGGTCGTAGTGGCGGGGGCTCATGACGTGGTCGTCCAGGGGGACCACTGCCTGGAGGGTGCCTTCTGATTCGGCGAGGAAGAGGGCCGGGTCGTTGCAGTCGGCGTAGCCGACGGAGTCGACGCCGTGCTGGCCGGCGTAGCCTGCCCAGCCGTGGTCGGCGACGACCAGGTCGGGGAGGGGGCGGCCCTCGCGTTCCAGGGCCGTGAGGATGGCCTTCATCGGCTCGCCGGAGTGGGTGTGCCACAGGGAGGCGCCGTGCTCCAGGACGGCGACGTCGGCGAGCTGCCAGACGTACCCCTCGTCCGTCTGCAGACCCTCGGGGATGACGACGATCTCGCAGCCGGCGGCGCGCAGCGCGGCGGCCGTGGCGCGGTGCACGTCGAGCAGGCCGCCCGGGTGGCCGGTGGCGAACAGCACCCTCTGCTGCCCCTCGGCGGCCTTGCGCAGCCGGGCCGCCATCCGCTCCAGCGCGTCGACCGTCAGCTCGGGGTCGATGGTGTCCTGGCCGTAGCGGAACTCGGGGTCGTCGTTCACGCCCACCCGCTCCGCCATCACCGCGAGCACGTCCTGCTCGTCGCTCCAGCGGTCGCCGAGCTCCAGGCCGAGCCAGTAATGGCGGTCGCCGTTGGCCAGCTTGCGGTAGTGGCTGAGGTTGTTCTCGCGGGGCGTCGCGACGTCGCCCGCGATGCGGGTCCGTACGAGGTGGTCGACGAGCTCGGCGCGGCTGGGTGTCCCGGGTATCGGCATGGCTCCCATTGTGAGGCAGGCGCCTTGGCGAGTCCCTGGCGTCCCGCACGCTGGGACGTGGGTCACGTACTCAACGTCATGAGCCCGCGTACCTATGGACGGCGCAGCGCGAACCACAGCTCCATCCGTACGTCCGGGTCGTCCAGGTCGGCGTCCAGGAGCGCGGCGCAGCGGGCGATGCGCTGGCGGACGGTGTTGCGGTGGACGGACAGCGCGACGGCCGTACGGTCCCAACTGCCGTGCAGGGACAGCCAGGTGCGCAGGGTCTCGGTCAGCGCGGGGGAGTCCGCCACCGGGGCGAGCAGCATCCGGGCGTGGTCCGCGGCGTCCCGCGGCGTCACCAGGTCCGCGAGGCCCGCGCGCTCCCCGTGGCGGACCAGCGCCGTGCGGGTGGCACGGGCCCGGGCCAGCGCGCGGCCCGCCTGGGTGTCCGCGGACGCCCACTCGGCCGGGGCCACCGCGGCGCTGACACCCAGCGTCCAGCCGGGCTGCGCGGCCGGTTCGCGGTCGGCCGGCACGAGGACGCGTACGACGTCCTGCGCCAGGTCGACCAGGAGCGAGCCGAGGGCCGCGCCCAGCGCGGAGGCGGTCACCGGGTCGGGGGCGCGGGCGTCCGGCCGCGCGTGCACCACGTGCCACGGGCCGGACCCGAGCAGCCCGGCCACGTCGGCGGGCGGCGCCCCCAGCAGCAGCCGCACCAGCGCGGAGGAGCGCGCCGCACCCGTGCCGCTCTGGTGCTCACCGGTGAGCAGCGAGAGCAGGACCGCGGCGACGGAGGCGATGGTGTGGTCGCCGGGGTCCCGCCGCGGGGCGGCGACCCCGAGCACGAAGCCCTGCCCGGCACCGAGGGCGTAGGCGGCGAGGTGGGTGCCGGCCTGGTTGTCGGTGGCGGAGGTGGGCGTTCCCGGGCCCGAAGGGCGTACGACGTCCGCGAGTCGGGCGAGCGCCTCTTCGGTGCCGGTGGCCGCGCCGGTTTCCGTGCCGGTCGCGGTGCCGGCTTCGGTGCCGGTCCTCGCGAGGCGCCCGGCGGACGCGATCGTCGCGCCCTCCGGCCCGTACAGCACCGCCCGCCCGCCCACGCGCCGGGCCAGCTGCCGCAGCACCGACGGCACCGGGTCCGGGCGGGAGGCGGCCGCCGCGAGGCTCTGCTGCGCCTCCGTGACCCGGCGCAGCTCCGCCAGCCGGGCCTGCGCCATCAGCTGCCAGACCGCGCGCGCCACCCCGGAGAACGTGGTCCGCGGCGGCACCTCCACCAGTGGCAGGCCCTGCGCGTCGCAGGCCGTCACCAGGGCGGGCGGCACCGTGTCGAACACGGGGGCCACGCCGAAACCGAGCGCGGCCCCGCCCGCCGCCACGATCCGCGCCACGTAGTCGTCGAAGTAGCCTGCGCGCGCCCCCGAGCCCGCACCCTCCGGGACATGGACGCCCGCCGTCAGCAGCAGCTCGCCGCCCAGCAGATACGGGTACGGATCGGCCATCTCCGAGGTGTGCGCCCAGTGGATCACGGTCCCCGCGTCGGCCGGTCCCGCGATCTGCCGCAGGTCCAGGTCCTCACGGGCCAGGAGTGACTCCAGGGGCACGGGTGGCGTAGGAGGAACGGCGGGATCCGGCATGGTGTGCGTTCCCTCCATACAGCACGGCTCGAATGGATGAAACGTACACTTCGCAGTCGCTTTCCGGCCACCTAGTGTCAGTGCTCATCACCCGCCGGCGAGACCGAGCGAAGGAGGCCCCGTGGCCGTCGACTACACCGTCATCGTCATCTATCTGGCCGGCATGCTGGCCATGGGCTGGTGGGGCATGCGCCGCGCCAGGTCGAAGAGCGAGTTCCTGGTCGCCGGACGCCGTCTCGGGCCCGGCATGTACTCCGGCACCATGGCCGCGATCGTCCTCGGCGGCGCGTCCACCATCGGAGGCGTCGGCCTCGGCTACCAGTACGGCCTCTCCGGCGCCTGGATGGTCTTCACCATCGGCCTCGGCCTGCTGGCGCTGTCCGTCTTCTTCTCGGCCCGCATCGCGCGCCTGAAGGTCTACACCGTCTCCGAGATGCTGGACCTGCGCTACGGCGGCCGCGCGGGCGTCATCTCCGGTGTCGTCATGTGGGCGTACACGCTGATGCTCGCGGTCACCTCGACCATCGCCTACGCCACGATCTTCGACGTCCTCTTCGACATGAACCGGACCGTCGCGATCATCCTCGGCGGCTCGATCGTCGTCGCCTACTCCACGCTCGGCGGCATGTGGTCGATCACCCTCACCGACATGGTGCAGTTCGTGGTGAAGACCATCGGCGTCCTGCTCCTGCTGCTGCCCATCGCGGTCGTCAAGGCGGGCGGCTTCGGCGAGATGAGGGCCAAGCTGCCGACCTCGTACTTCGACCCGCTGGGCATCGGCGGCGAGACGATCTTCACCTACGTCCTGATCTATACGTTCGGCATGCTCATCGGGCAGGACATCTGGCAGCGCGTCTTCACCGCCGGGAGCGACCGGACCGCCAAGTGGGGCGGCACGGTCGCGGGCACCTACTGCCTCGTCTACGCCCTCGCCGGCGCCGTCATCGGCACGGCCGCCAAGGTGCTCTACCCCAAGCTCGGCAACGCGGACGACGCCTTCGCCACCATCGTCAAGGACGAACTCCCCGTCGGCGTGCGGGGGTTGGTGCTCGCCGCCGCCCTGGCCGCCGTGATGTCGACCTCCTCCGGCGCCTTGATCGCCTGCGCGACCGTCGCCAACAACGACATCTGGTCGCGGCTGCGCGGACGCACCGGCACGGGTGGCGGCGACCACGACGAGGTGCGCGGCAACCGCGCCTTCATCCTCATCATGGGTGTCGGCGTGATCTGCACGGCGATCGCCCTCAACAACGTCGTCGAGGCCCTCACCGTCGCCTACAACCTCCTCGTCGGCGGACTCCTCGTCCCCATCCTCGGCGGACTGCTGTGGAAGCGCGGCACCGCGCAGGGCGCCCTGGCCTCGGTGGCCGTCGGCGGCCTCGCGGTCGTCGGCCTGATGGCGGGTTACGGCATCCTCGCCAATGAGCCCGTCTACTACGGACTCCTGTCCTCCCTGGTCGCCTACGTCGCCGTATCCCTGGCGACCCCGGCGACCGACACCGCCGTACTCGACGCCTGGCGGGAACGGCTCGCCGGGCGCGAGGTTCCCCAGCCGGTTCCGGCATCCCGGTAGACCGAACGGCACAGAAAGAAAGAAGGCATGACGACCATGAGCAGCAACGAGACGCCCCGCGGTCCCGTCGACTCCTCCCGCGTCCCGCGGTACGCAGGACCCGCGACCTTCGCCCGGCTGCCCCGGCTCGACGAAGTCGGCACCGCCGACGTCGCCGTCGTGGGCGTGCCGTTCGACTCGGGCGTCTCCTACCGGCCGGGCGCCCGCTTCGGCGGCAACGCGATCCGCGAGGCGTCCCGGCTGCTGCGGCCCTACAACCCGGCGCAGGACGCCTCCCCCTTCGCGCTCGCGCAGGTCGCGGACGGCGGCGACATCGCGGTGAACCCGTTCAACATCAACGAGGCCGTCGACACGATCGAGGCCGCGGCGGACCAACTCCTCGGCACCGGCGCCCGGTTGATGACCCTCGGCGGCGACCACACCATCGCGCTGCCCCTGCTGAGGTCCGTCGCGAAGAAGCACGGCCCGGTCGCCCTGCTCCACTTCGACGCCCACCTCGACACCTGGGACACCTACTTCGGCGCCGAGTACACGCACGGCACGCCGTTCCGCCGCGCGGTCGAGGAGGGCATCCTCGACACCTCCGCGCTCTCGCACGTCGGCACCCGCGGCCCGCTCTACGGCAAGCAGGACCTCACCGACGACGAGAAGATGGGCTTCGGCATCGTGACGTCGGCGGACGTGATGCGCCGGGGCGTGGACGAGATCGCCGACCAGCTGCGGCAGCGCGTCGGCGACCGCCCGCTGTACATCTCCATCGACATCGACTGCCTGGACCCGGCGCACGCGCCCGGCACCGGCACCCCCGAGGCCGGCGGCATGACCTCCCGCGAACTGCTTGAGATCCTGCGCGGCCTGGCATCCTGCAACCTGGTGTCGGCGGACGTCGTCGAGGTGGCACCGGCGTACGACCACGCCGAGATCACCTCGGTGGCCGCCTCGCACACCGCGTACGAACTGACCACGATCATGTCCCGCCAGATTGCAGAGGCCCGCGCGAAGTGACGCACGACCACGACCTGGAACTCCGCCCGACCGCCGCGCAGACCGAGGCCGCGCTGAACCCGCCCGCCGGCCGCAACGGCGGAGACCTGGTCGTGGAGACGCTGGCCGGGCTCGGCGCGACCACCGTGTTCGGGCTGCCCGGCCAGCACGCGCTCGGCATGTTCGACGCGCTCGGCCGCTCGGACCTGCGGTACATCGGCCTGCGGGTGGAGAACAACGCGGGCTTCGCGGCCGACGCGTACGGCCGCATCACCGGCGAGGCGGCCCCGCTCCTGCTGTCGACGGGCCCGGGCGCGCTCACCTCGCTCGCGGCCCTGCAGGAGGCGCGCGCCGCCTCCGCGCCCGTCCTCGCGATCAGCAGCCAGATCCCGACGGCGGGACTGGGCGGCGGACGCCACGGCTATCTGCACGAACTCCCCGACCAGGCAGCCTCGTTCAGGGGCGTGGTGAAGTCCGTCCACACGGTCCGCACCCAGTCCCAGATCCCCTCCGCGATCGCCGAGGCCTGGACGTCGGCGCTGACCGCACCGCACGGCCCGGTGTGGGTGGAGATCCCGCAGGACGTCCTGCTCGCCGGGACGCACCTGCCGGTGGTGACGGCGGTCGACGCCACCCCGGACGAGCTGCCGCCGCGCCCCGAACTCACCGCGGTGGCCGCGGACCTGCTCTCGCGCGCCGAGCGGCCCGCGATCATCGCGGGCGGGGGAGTGGTACGGGCGGACGCCTCGGGCAAGCTGCGGCAGCTGGCGGAGAAGCTCGACGCTCCCGTCGTCACGACCTTCGGCGGCAAGGGCGCGTTCCCCTGGACGCACCCCCTCTCCCTCCAGTCCTGGCTGGAGGACCGCCACACGACCGACCTTCTGGAGGACGCGGACGTCCTGCTGGTGGTCGGCTCGGGCCTCGGTGAACTCTCCTCGAACTACCACACGTTCAAGCCGCGCGGCCGAGTGATCCAGATCGAGGCGGACCTCGGCAAGCTGGAGTCCAACCACCCGGCGCTCGGCATCCACGCGGACGCCCGCCTCGCCCTGCAGGCGCTCCTTGAGACCGTCTCCGAGCGAACGGACCCCACCGCTCCCGACCGCGTACGAACGCTTCTCGCGAAGGTCGCCGACCGGATCTCCGGCCAGGAACTCACCTTGGAACAGGACGTGTTGGCGTCCGTCCGCCGCGCACTGCCGGCCGGCTCCCCGTCCTTCTGGGACATGACGATCCTCGCCTACTGGGCCTGGTCGGCCTTCGACGCGAAGTCGCCCAACACCATGCACTCGGCCCAGGGCGCCGGCGGACTCGGCTACGGCTTCCCGGCGGCACTCGGCGCGGCGGCGGCCGACCCGACCCACCCGGTCCTCGCGGTGTCCGGCGACGGCGGCGCCCTCTACTCCATCGCCGAACTGGCGACGGCCCGCCAGTACGACCTGAACGTCACCTGGCTGATCGTCGACGACGGCGGCTACGGCATCCTGCGCGAGTACATGACCGACGCCTTCGGCGAGCCGACGGCGACGGAACTGACCCGCCCGGACTTCGTGGCCCTCGCCGAGTCGTTCGGGGTCCCGGGGGTGCGTACGACCCCCGGGACCCTGGAGACCGACCTGGCGAAGGCGCTGTCACAGCCGGGCCCCTCGGTGGTCGTACTCCCGGCGGTGCTGCGGATGTTCGCGCCGACGCATCTCGGCTGAGTGGGTTCCTGCCGGCCGGTTCCTACCAGATCGCCTCGACCCACTCCGGGTGGTCGATGAACGGGTTGCGGTTGTGCTGGTAGGTGTCGTAGATGACCTGGTTGCGCTTCTCCTCGAAGGCGCTCGGCGGGTCCTCGTCGTTCCACTGCTTGAGGACGGAGAGCTTGCCGATGTACGGGGCGGAGCCGTTGTCGACCTTCTCGTTGGGCTCCAGGTCGGCGAAGCCGTCGCCGCCGTCGTAGCGCACCGCCATGTAGAGGATCATGCGGGCCACGTCGCCCTTGTCCGCATCGCGCGGCTCGAAGGAGTCGGAGTCGGTGAGGCTGCCGCCGCCGTTGGCCACGGCGCTGCCGCCGTTGTCGAAGTCCTTGTTGCCGCGGACGCTGTTGACCTGGACGTCCGCGGGGCGCAGGTGGTGCAGATCGGTGCCGGGGCCGGTGACCTCGCCGAAGTCGCCGTGGGACTTGGCCCAGGTGTGCTCGCGGTTCCAGTCGCCGACGTCACCGCCGTTGAGGGACTTGCTGCGGGAGACTCCGCTGTAGAGCAGGATCACGTTGTTGCTGTTGTTCGGATCCTGGTCGGTCACCTTCAGCGCGTTCCAGACCGCCGAGTAGGAGATCTTGGTCTGGCTGCTGATGATGGTGTGCAGGGACGACTTCAGGCTCGCGCCCGTCTTGCCGATCGCGTTCTTGTAGTACGTCGAGTCGTAGTCGGTCGTCGTGGCGGCGGCCGAAGTCGCGGTCAGGGCCGGGGCGGTGAGACCGGCCAGGACGGCGGCGGTGGCCAGCGCCACCGACTTCAGACGCCGGATACGTGTCGCCAACATAAAGGGCTCCCCATCTACGCGGGTTGAACGGAGGCGGCAAGGGGAGCTTGGCATGGGCATGAGGCTGTGTCGATGAACAGTATGTGAAGAACGGCCCCCGATCGGGTGGTCGGGGGCCGTTGTGGGGTTGGCGGGACATCAGCCGACGTCGGACGGGTCCAGTCGGTAGAGGGAGGACGTGGACGACGAAGAGGACGCGGAGGTCGTGGAGCTCTTGCTGTACGCGCTCTCCTTCACGGCCGTCCCGTGCTTCTGCACCCAGTTCGTCACCGCGGTGCTGACGCTGTTGCCGCCGCCGGGGCCGCCGCCCATGCCGCCGCCGGTCTGGACGTAGTGCAACTCGCCCTTCTTCACCAGCTCCTTGAGCTTGGCGACGGTCATCGCCTTGTCGGAGCCGGTGAAGCCGAACATGGAGATGACCGGGACCTTGGCGGTCAGCTCGATCTGGCCCGCGCTCTGGGAGTTGGAGACCGCGAGCAGCCAGGTGGCGCCGTCCCGGTGCTTCTTGAGGTAGGAGATGAGCTCGCTGTCGGCACCTCCCCGGCCGCCGCCCATGCCTCCTCCCATACCGCCTCGGCCTCCGGAGGGGGCGTCGCCGCCGCCCGGGAACTCGCCGTTCGTACCGCCCTGTTGACCGCCCTGCCCGCTCGGTGCGCCGCCAGGTGTGCCGCTCGGCGCCCCACCGCCCTGCGGGAGTTCGCCGCCGCCCGGCAGCTGTCCGCTGCCGCCGCCGGGCAGCTCGCCGCCCTGCTGAGCGCCGCCCGGCACTTCGCCACCCGCCTGCGTACCGCCCCGCTGGGCGCCGCCCGGCAGCTCGCCGCCGCCGAAGTCGCCGCGGCCGCCCCGGAATCCGCCGCCGGGGCCGCCCATGCCGCCGGTCGACGGTCCCGCCGTGGGGTTCGAACCGCCCATCATGCCGCCGGCGGAGGAGTCGAAGGCGGGTGAGGCGGCGTACGCCGTCGGGCCCGCGAGGGCCGCCACGATCGCCGCGGCGACGGACGCGGCCAGCAGGCGCACCCGGTTGCCCGACCGGAACACGAACAGGCCGACGACCGCGAGGGCCATGACGACACCGACGGTCGGCCACAGCCAGGTGTGCCAGCCGGTGGCCCGGCGCAGCAGCACGATCGCCCAGAGCCCGGTGACCGCGAGCCCGGCGGGCAGCACCCACGACCAGCGCGCGTCACCGCTGCGGAAGGCGCGCCAGAGCAGCACGCCGCCGCCACCGGTGAGCGCCGCGATGCCCGGCGCGAGCGCGGTCGTGTAGTACGGGTGCATCGTGCCCTCGGCCATCGCGAACGTCAGGTAGTGCAGCACGAGCCAGCCGCCCCACAGCACCAGCGCGGCGCGGGTGGGGTCGGTGCGCGGGGCGCGGCCGCACAGCACCAGACCGGCGACGAGCGCGAGGAACGCGAAGGGGATCAGCCAGGAGATCTGGCCGCCGAGGACGTCGTTGAACATCCGGCCGAGGCCCGCGGTCCCGGCGAAGGTGCCCCCGCCCCCACCGCCACCGGCGCCCCCACCGCCCCCGCCGTTGCCCTCGCCGCCGAAGACCCGGCCCAGGCCGTTGTAGCCCATGATCAGGTTCCAGGCCGAGCCGTCGGTCGAGCCGCCGATGTACGGGCGGTCGTCGGCGGGGACGAGGGAGACGGCCGTCGCCCACCAGAAACTGGAGACGGCCAGCGCGAGAGCCGCGAGCGCAAGATGGAGCGCCTTCTTCTTCCAGCCGAGCTTCGAGGCGTAGACGTACACGGCGAAGACGGCCGGCAGGGCGATGTAGCCCTGGAGCATCTTGGTGTTGAAGGCGAGCCCGAAGCAGACCGCGGAGCCGATCAGCGGCAGCAGCCGGTCGGTGCGCACGGCGCGCAGGGCGAGGGCCGCGCCCCCGACCATCAGCAGGACGAGGATCGTGTCGGGGTTGTTGTCCCGGTTGATGGCGACCGTGATCGGCGTCAGCGCGAGCACCAGCGCCGCGATCGCGGCCGCCGCATGCCCGAAGTACCGCTTCACGGACGCGTGCAGGATCCAGATCGTGCCGAGCGCGGCCCCGATCTCGGGCGCCATCATCTGCCAGGTGCCGAAGCCGAGGACACGGCAGGACAGGCCCATCACCATGAGGGCGAACGGCGGTTTGTCGACGGTGATGAAGTTGCCGGCGTCGAGCGAGCCGAAGAACCACGCCTTCCAGCTCTGCGTGCCGCTGTAGACGGCGGAGCTGTAGAAGCTGTTCAGGCTGCTGTCCGACAGGTTCCAGGCGTACAGGACTCCCGCCAGGACCAGGATCGCGATCAGGGCGGGCAGTGACCAGCGCGGGGCCCTGTCCGGGGGCGCCGCCGGTGCGGTGGGCGGGGGCCAACCGGCGGACACGGTCGGGGTGTGGGGGAGGGGATCGGTGGCAGATGTCACCCGGGCATCGTGCAGAGGGGGAGTGAGCGCGCGCTGTGGGGAACCTGGCTCCTGCCTGTGAAGGGGTTCTGGCCCGCGAAGGGGACCTGGCGGCGAGCCGACCCTTCATGAGCGGGTCTCCCGCCCGTCACCGACCCGTCCTACGGTGGCGCCCATGCGTCTGAGAACCGTACTCGCCACCGCCACCGCGGCCCTCGCGGCGACCACCGCCCTGACCGCCGCCGCCCCCGCCACGGCCACCCCCGCCACCCCCGCCGCCGTCGACTCCGCGACGCACCACGCCTGTTCACCGTCCGTCTCCATCGACCGCTTCTCCGACGCGCTCGACAAGACGACGTACGAGGGCACCTTCGTCGGCAACTTCTCCGCGCTCGCCGTGGACAGGGACGGCTCGCTCGCCGCCCTGGCCGACCGCTCCTCGCTCTTCGGCCTCCACGCGCGGACGCTGCAGCCCGAGCGCGTGGTCCAACTGGCCGACGAGAAGGGCGCCGCGCTCGACAGCGAGGGGCTGGTCGTCGACCGGGACGGCACCCGGCTGATCACCTCGGAGACCGAACCGTCGATCCGCCGCTACTCCCGCGACGGCCGGATCCTCGACCGCCTCCCCGTCCCCTCCTCACTCCTCGTCGCCCCGGCCGGGCGCGCCACGTCCAACCAGACCTTCGAGGGTCTGACCCTTCTGCCCGGCGGCCGCACGCTTGTCGCGTCCATGGAGAACGCGATCTCCGGCGACTCCACCGACCTCGTCCGCTTCCAGACCTGGACCCGGACCAAGGGCGACCACTTCCGGCTCGGCGCGCAGTACGCGTACCGCATCGACGCCGGCCTCGGCGTCCCCGAGGTGCAGGCCACCCCCGACGGCAGGCTGCTCGTCCTGGAGCGCGGCTTCACCGCGGGCGTCGGCAACACCGTCCGCCTCTACCTGGCCGACCCGCGCCGGGCGACGGACACCAGCGGCATCGAGAACCTCACGGGCCAGGCCGGCGTGCGGGTGATCAAGAAGCGCCTGCTGGCCGACATCGCGGACTGCCCCTCCCTGGGTGCCACGGCCAAGCAGCCGCAGCCCAACCCCCTCCTCGACAACATCGAGGGCATGACGATCACGGGTCGTGACCGGGGCCGGCTGAAGGTCCTCCTGGTCAGCGACGACAACCAGGGCGCGACCCAGACGACCCGCTTCTACTACCTGCGCGTACGCGTCTGACCCGGGTACTGCCCGCTGCTCGTACGCGTCCGACCCCGGCGCCCTCCGGATTGTTGCGGAGGGATGAAATCCGCTTCATCGCGTGTTGGTGCCTTCCGGAAGATCAGGACAGCCGACGGAGGGCACCCGCGTGAGCATGCAACGGGGATGGGTACGACGACTGGCGGGGTACGCATGGCGCTACCCCAAGGACGTCGTGCTGGCCCTGGGCTCCTCACTGGCGGGCATGGCCGTCATGGCGCTGGTCCCGCTGGTCACCAAGGTGATCATCGACGACGTCATCGGCGACCACAGCCGCGCCATGGCCCCCTGGGCGGGCGTCCTGATCGGCGCCGCCGTCCTCGTCTACGTCCTCACCTACATCCGCCGCTACTACGGCGGCCGGCTCGCCCTCGACGTCCAGCACGACCTGCGGACCGAGATGTTCGAGACGATCACCCGGCTCGACGGCCGCCGTCAGGACGAGCTGTCCACCGGCCAGGTCGTCGGCCGGGCCACCAGCGACCTCCAGCTGATCCAGGGCCTGCTCTTCATGCTCCCGATGACCATCGGGAACCTGCTGCTGTTCGTGATCTCCCTGGTGATCATGGCCTGGCTGTCGCTGCCGCTCACCCTGGTCGCCCTCGCCGTGGCCCCCGCCCTGTGGTGGATCGCCCGGCGCAGCCGCTCCAAGCTGCACCCCGCCACCTGGTACGCCCAGGCCCAGGCCGCCGCCGTCGCGGGCGTGGTCGACGGCGCGGTGAGCGGCGTACGCGTGGTGAAGGGGTTCGGGCAGGAGGAGCAGGAGACCGGGAAGCTGCGCGAGGTCGGCCGCAGGCTCTTCGCCGGGCGGCTGCGCACCATCCGGCTGAACAGCGCGTTCACCCCGGCCCTGCAGGCCGTCCCGGCCCTCGGCCAGGTCGCCATGCTGGCGCTGGGCGGCTGGCTCGCGGTGCGCGGGCACATCACCCTCGGCACCTTCGTCGCCTTCTCCTCCTACCTCGCCCAGCTGGTCGGCCCGGTCCGGATGCTCGCCATGGTGCTCACCGTCGGCCAGCAGGCCCGGGCGGGCACCGAACGCGTCCTTGAGCTGATCGACACCGAGCCGTCGATGACCGACGGCACGAAGACGCTCCCCGCCGACGCGCCCGCCACCGTCGAGTTCGACGACGTCTCCTTCGGCTACGACGGCACGACCGCACCGGTCCTCCAAGGCCTCAGCTTCGAGATCCGCCCCGGCGAGACCCTCGCCGTCGTCGGCTCCTCCGGCTCCGGCAAGTCGACGGTCTCGCTCCTGCTGCCGCGCTTCTACGACGTCACGCACGGCGCCGTCCTCGTCGGCGGCCACGACGTGCGCGAGCTCACCCTCGACTCGCTGCGGGCCGCGATCGGGCTGGTCCCCGAGGACTCCTTCCTCTTCTCCGACACGGTCCGGGCCAACATCGCCTACGGCCGCCCCGACGCGAGCGACGAGCAGATCGAGGAGGCCGCCCGCGCCGCCCAGGCCGACCGCTTCATCCGCGAGCTCCCCGAGGGCTACGACACCACGGTCGGCGAGCACGGCCTGACCCTCTCCGGCGGCCAGCGCCAGCGTGTCGCGCTCGCCCGCGCGATCCTCGCCGACCCGCGCCTGCTCGTCCTCGACGACGCCACCTCCGCCGTGGACGCCCGCGTCGAGCACGAGATCCACGAGGCGCTGAGGCACGTCATGCAGGGCCGCACGACCCTGCTCATCGCGCACCGCCGCTCCACCCTGGGCCTCGCCGACCGCATCGCCGTCCTCGACGCCGGCCGCCTCGCGGACATCGGCACCCACGAGGAACTGCAGGAACGGTCCGCCCTCTACCGCCGGCTGCTGACCGACCCGGACGAGCTGGGCGGCGTCTCGCCCGGCCACGCCCAGCCCGCCTGCCCCCAGGAGGACACCTCCGTCCGCGAGGAGCTGGACGCCGAGTTCGACGCCGAGCGCGGGGTCACCCCGCGGCTGTGGACCGGCGACCGCGAGCCCAGGGACACGGCCCTCGAAGGCATGCCCGCCACGCCCGAACTCCTCGCCCAGGTCGACGCGCTGCCCCCGGCGACCGACACCCCGGACATCGACGAGGCGCGGGCGGTGCGGCCGGAGGAGTCGTACGGCCTCAGGCGGCTGCTGCGCGGCTTCGGCCTGCCCCTGCTGGTCAGCCTCGGTCTGGTCGCGGTGGACGCGGGCATGGGCCTCGCGCTCCCCGTGCTGATCCGGCACGGCATCGACCAGGGCGTCACCCGGATGGCGCTCGGCGCGGTCTGGTCGGCCTCGCTGCTGGGGCTGCTCGCCGTGCTGGTGCAGTGGGCGGCGCAGCGCGGCGAGACCCGGATGACCGGGCGGACCGGCGAGCGGGTGCTGTACTCCCTGCGCCTGAAGATCTTCTCCCAGCTGCAGCGGCTCGGACTGGACTACTACGAGCGGGAGCTGACCGGGCGGATCATGACCCGGATGACGACGGACGTCGACGCGCTGTCCACGTTCCTGCAGACGGGACTGGTCACCGCCTTCGTCTCGGTCGTCACCTTCTTCGGCATCATGGCCGCCCTGCTGGTGATCGACGTACAGCTCGCGCTGGTCGTGTTCGCCACGCTGCCGCCGCTGATCGTGGCCACGTTCTTCTTCCGCCGGGCGAGTGTGAAGGCGTACGAACTGGCCCGTGAGCGGGTGTCGGTGGTCAACGCCGACCTCCAGGAGTCGGTGTCCGGGCTGCGGATCGTGCAGGCCTTCCGGCGCGAGCGCGACGGCGGGCGGCGGTTCGCGGAGCGCAGCGAGAGCTACCGGCAGGCGCGGATCCGGGGCCAGTTCCTGATCTCGGTGTACTTCCCCTTCGTGCAGCTGCTGTCGTCCGTCGCCGCGGCGGCCGTGCTGATCGCGGGCGCGGGACGGATCGACGACGCGACCCTGACGACCGGCGCCCTGGTCGCCTACCTGCTGTACATCGACCTGTTCTTCGCGCCGGTCCAGCAGCTCTCCCAGGTCTTCGACGGCTATCAGCAGGCCACGGTCTCCCTCGGCCGGATCCAGGAGCTGCTGCGGGAGAGGACCTCCACCGAAGCAGCCGAGCAACCCCGCGAGGTGCGCTCGCTGCGGGGCGAAGTCGCCTTCGAGGACGTGCACTTCGCGTACGGCAGGGGCGACGAGGGCGAGGCCGCGCTCAGCGGCATCGAGCTGCGCATCCCGGCCGGGCAGACGGTCGCGTTCGTCGGCGAGACCGGCGCGGGCAAGTCGACCCTCGTCAAGCTGGTGGCGCGCTTCTACGACCCGACGGGCGGCCGGGTGAGGGTCGACGGCCAGGACCTGCGGGAGCTGGACATCACCTCCTACCGCCACCGGCTCGGCGTGGTCCCCCAGGAGGCGTACCTCTTCGCGGGCACGGTCCGCGACGCCATCGCCTACGGCCGCCCGGACGCCACCGACGCCGAGGTCGAGGCCGCGGCCCGTGCGGTCGGGGCGCACGAGATGATCGCCACGCTCGACGGCGGCTACCTCCACGAGGTCGCCGAGCGCGGCCGCAACCTCTCCGCCGGCCAGCGCCAGCTGATCGCGCTGGCCCGCGCGGAGCTGGTCGACCCGGACATCCTGCTCCTCGACGAGGCGACGGCCGCCCTGGACCTGGCCACGGAGGCCCAGGTGAACCAGGCCACCGACCGCCTCACCGGCCGCCGCACGACGCTCGTGGTGGCCCACCGCCTCACCACCGCCGCCCGCGCGGACCGCGTCGTGGTGATGGACCACGGCCGGGTTGTGGAGGACGGCACCCACGAGGAGCTGCTGCAACTGGACGGCGTGTACGCCGAGTTGTGGCGGACCTTCGTCGGGGAGGGCGAGCCGGAGGAGCCCGTGGGAGTGGCCCGGTAGTCGGCAGGGGCGGTCCGGTGGCCGACCGGGGGCTTGCGGGAGCACTCGTGCAACCATCCGACATATGTCGTGCGTCCGTACACCAGTACGCTCATCGCCGGGGTACGGGAGGGACGACAGTGGACAGTGGTGCGATACGGCGACGGGTCACGACGCTTCTCGCGGTGCTGACCGCCTCCGGACTGCTCGCCGTCGCGGGACCGGCGGCCGAGGCGATGGCGGCGCCCTCGTCCTGCGCGGGGCACAAGGTCCGGACGTACACCTTCTCCACCGGCTCCGTGAAGATCTACAAGAGCGGCAACTACCTCTGCGCGATCACCGTCCCCAAGAGGCCCGGCGCCCGGCAGTCCATGATGGTCAGCCTCCAGGTGCGCGGCTTCGAACCCGTCGTCGACAAGGGGCGGTTCACCCGGCACGCCGGACCGGTGCGCACCTACGCCGGCCACCGCAAGGTGTGGATCAAGGGCTCGGTGGGCCGCGGTTCCTACGACTCGCACGGCTGGAAGCGCTTCTGACCCCTCACAGCCCCTGGTGCGCGGGGGAGTTGCTCCGTAGGCTCCGCACGCACATCTGACTCACAGGGGAGGGTGCATGCGCAAGGCGCTCAGATGGCTGATGGCGCTCACGGTGTGTATAGGCACGGTGAGCACGGCAGGCGCGGCCACCGCCGCGGAGCCGACGGCCGCGACCACCAAGGCGACCGCCGACATCAAGGACCGGCTGCTCGCGATACCGGGTATGAGCCTGATCGAGGAGAAGCCGTACGCCGGCTACCGCTTCTTCGTCCTCAACTACACCCAGCCGATCGACCACCGCCACCCGTCCAAGGGCACGTTCCAGCAGCGCATCACCGTGCTGCACAAGGACGTCTCGCGCCCGACGGTCTTCTACACCGGCGGCTACAACGTCTCCACCACGCCGAGCCGACGTGAGCCGACCCAGATCGTGGACGGCAACCAGGTCTCCATGGAGTACCGCTTCTTCACCCCGTCCCGGCCCGACCCGGCCGACTGGTCCAAGCTGGACATCTGGCAGGCGGCCAGCGACCAGCACCGCATCTTCAAGGCGCTGAAGAAGATCTACAGCAAGAACTGGATCTCCACCGGTGGCTCCAAGGGCGGCATGACCGCCACCTACTACGAGCGCTTCTACCCGCGCGACATGGACGGCGTCGTCGCCTACGTCGCCCCCAACGACGTGGTGAACAACGAGGACTCGGCCTACGACCGCTTCTTCACCAAGGTCGGCACCAAGGAATGCCGCGACCGCCTGAACGCGGTCCAGCGCGAGGCACTGGTGCGCCGCGAGTCGCTGGAGAAGAAGTACGCCTCCTACGCCGCCGACAACGGCTACACCTTCACCACCATCGGCAGCCTGGACCGCGCCTACGAGGCCGTCGTCCTCGACTACGTCTGGGGCTTCTGGCAGTACAACCTGCTCGCCAACTGCAGTGACGACACCCTGATCCCGCCGGACGCGAAGAGTGCGACCGACGACCAGATCTGGAACTCGATCGACACGATCTCCGGGTTCTCGTTCTACACCGACCAGGGCCTGGAGCCGTACACGCCGTACTACTACCAGGCGGGCACCCAACTGGGCGCGCCCACCATCCACTTCCCGTACATCGAGAAGAAGTACGTCCGCTACGGCTACCAGCCGCCGCGCAACTTCGTGCCGCGCGACATCCCGATGAGGTTCCAGCCGTACGCGATGGACGACGTCGACTCCTGGGTGCGCCACCACGCCCACCACATGCTCTTCGTCTACGGCTCGAACGACCCGTGGGGCGCCGAGCGGTTCGCCGTCGGCAAGGGCTCGAAGGACGCTTACGTCTTCACGGCCCCGGGCATGAACCACGGCGCCAACGTCGCAGGACTGGTCGCCGACCAGAAGGCGCTGGCCACCGCCCGCATCCTGGACTGGGCCGGCGTCCCGGCCGCCGCCACGGCGCAGGCGAAGCCGCTGGCCAAGTTCGACAAGAAGCTGGACGTGCGTGACGTGGAGCGCGATCCGGCGCTGCGGCCGTAGGGCCGACGTCTCGGCAACTTGCAGGCTGTGCCCGGCCGTTGGTCACACCGGCCGGGCACAGCCCACCGACTGCCTGCCGTCCAGCTGCACGTACAGCGCCGTTCCCGCCGGGCACTGCACCCGAGCGGTGGCCGCCTTGACCACCTCGTACTGCGGCTTCTTCTTGCCGCTGCCGTCGCAGGCGGTCTCGCGGACCTGCCCGCTTCCCGAGCCGTAGACGCAGTCCCCGACGATGGTGCGCGGACCGCCCCCGCCGCCCGGGTCGCCCGGGTGCGGCGGCTCCAGATTGCGCATACAGGCGTAGCCCTGCGGCACCGCGCCGTCGCCGTCCTCCTCGGACGACGGGGCCTGCGCGCTGATGTGCAGCACGAAGTCCGTGGTCGCCGGGCACAGCGGGCCGCCCGCCACCTTGCCGTCGTGGCGCGCCACGACCCGGGCCGCCGCCCGCTCGCTGGTGCACGGCACCTCGGTGAAGCTCGTCGTACCGAACGAACTGCACTCGTCGACGGCGAGGAACACCGCCCCGTACCCCGACTGCTGCGTCGCGCTCGCCCTGCCGCCGCTCGCGGTCCGGTCGCCCGGCCCGTCGCCGCCCGAACCGCCGGATTCGGGCGAGGACAGGACCTGGCAACCGGTCAGCAGAGCCGCGACCAGGACCAGCAGCGCGCAGACCACCCCCACGGAACTTCTCTCACGCATCGCCAACCCCCCGGATACCCCTCATCCAGCGTGACCCGCCGCAGCGGGCGCACGCCAGACGTGCGGGAGGCTTTGGGCCCATTGGGGGTTGCACGCCGGGTGTGCGGCGTATGGGCCCTACGTCCCCTCTAGTACGACAGCCCGTACCCGATGGGGTACAGCTCCTGCGCCGGGTCGTCGGCCCGCTGCACCGGCACCGGCAGCCGCCCGCGCGGCGCCGCCCGCCCGGCGATCACCCGCGCGGCCGCCCGCAGTTCGACGTCGGTCCACGAGTACGTGGCCAGACAGGCGCGCACGGAGGCGAGTTGGGCCACGTCGTAGGGGTTGCGGACGGCGACCGCGACCACCGGCTTCCCGGTCGCGAGCAGCTGCTGGACCAGCGTCTGCTGCGCGCTGCCCGCGGTGACGTTGTAGGTGGCGACGACGACGGCGTCCGCGTCCTGCGCCGCAGCGACCGCCTTCGCGATCGTCGCGGCGGACGGGGCCGTGCCGGTCGACAGGGCGGTGGCGGTGAAGCCCAGTTCGCCGAGGGCGGCCGCGAGGACACCGGTGGGCGGGCCCGTGGTGCCGGACGGAGAGGCCGGGTCGGCGCCCACGACGAGGACCTTCTTGTGCGAACGGCGGGACAGCGGCAGCAGGTGCCCCTCGTTGACCAGCAGCGTCGTCGTGCGCTCGGCGATGCGGTCGGCCTCCGCGAGGTGCGCGCGCGTGCCGACGGTACGGTCCACGCCGCGATCGGTGACGTACGGCTGCTGGAACAGCCGGAGCTTCGCCTTCAGCCGCAGGATGCGCAGGATCGACTCGTCCAGCCGTGCCTCGGTCAACTCCCCGTCCTGCACGGCCTTTAGGACGGCGTTCCAGGCCACGGGCAGGTCCGGTGGGTTGAGGAGCTGGTCGACGCCGGCCTTGAGCGCCAGCACGGGCACGCGGTCGTCGCCGTACTTGGTCCGTACGCCCTCCATGCCGAGCGAGTCCGTCACCACCACGCCGTCGTAGCCGAGTTCGCCGCGCAGGATGCCGGTGAGGATCGGGTGGGAGAGGGTGGCCGGGTCGCCGGAGTCGTCGAGGGCCGGGAACTGGATGTGCGCGGTCATGATCGAGTCGATGCCCGCCCTGACGGCCGCCCGGAAGGGAACCGCGTCCAGCGTCTCCCACAGCTCCCTGCTGTGGGTGATGACCGGGAAGCCGTAGTGGCTGTCGACGGCCGTGTCGCCGTGTCCGGGGAAGTGCTTGGAGGTCGCGGCCACCGACGAGCTCTGGTACCCGGCGACCTCGGCGGCGACCAGACCCGCGACCGCCTCCGGGTCGGCGCCGAAGGACCGTACGCCGATGACCGGGTTGGCCGGGTTGATGTTGACGTCCGCGTCCGGGGAGTAGTCCTGGTTGATGCCCATCGCGCGCAGTTCGGCGCCGGAGATGCGGCCGAGGGTGCGGGCGTCGCGGCGGGAGCCCCCGGCGCCGATCGCCATCGCGCCCGGGAAGAGCGTGGCCGGCTTGCCGACGCGGCAGACGATGCCGTGCTCCTGGTCGGTGGCGATGAGCATGGGCAGCCCGCGCGGCCGGGTCAGGGAGGCGCGCTGGATGCCGTTGGACAGGTCCGCGATCTGGTGCGGGTCCCGGGTGTTGTGCGCCCAGGTGAAGTAGATGATGCCGCCCACACGGTACGTGGCGATCAGTTCGGCGGCCGTGCGGACGCCGATCTCCTTGAGGTTGGCGTCGATGTCGGCCTGGTCCGGGTCGGTGGCGGAGTGGCCGTAGACCCGCATGACGAAGAGCTGGCCCACCTTCTCCTCGAGCGTCATACGGGAGATGAGCGAGCGGAGCTTCTTGTCGTCCGGGGGACTTGCGTGGGCGGGGCTGCCGAGGGCCAGGGCCGCGGTGACGCCTGCGGTCGCGGCCAGAACGGTACGTCTGGAGGGCACGTGCGCTCCTTCCGGAGATTCCGCTGAAGGAAACTTCCAAGGAGTCACCAATAACCGGGAAGTTTCTGCCAGTCAAGGGAGTGCACAGACTCCGGGCAGCGGCGAAGAGGGGCCGCCATCGGCGCTGTTGGAGGGGGCGCGCCGATGGCGGCGTGCTGCCGGCCGCAGTACGGCGGAGAGGGTAAGTCAGCGATCGCAGCCAGCAGCGAGGGCCGACACCGCACGGCGGAGACTCATCCGGCAGCTTGCGGGTTGGACGAACCGTAGAGGGGCCGGGTTCCCGCCATCGGCTTGATTGCCCGAAGTCGGTGCCACAGTGGCGGGCGGGGCTGCTGGGACGTGATGTGCGGCCACGACTCCTGCAGTGTGCGTACGGCGGGATGCGTCGGTGTCGGTGACGCGTGGGCGACGGGAAGGGGTCCATCCCGTGGACGGGGCGGCGTCGCCGGTCACCGTCGGACGATCATGAAGGCATGCCCGTGATCGACATCCCCGGTTCCAAGTCCATCACCGCCCGCGCGCTCTTCCTGGCGGCGGCGGCCGACGGCGTCACCACCCTGGTACGGCCCCTGCGTTCGGACGACACGGAGGGCTTCGCCGAGGGGCTGACGGCCCTCGGCTACCGCGTCGGCCGGACCCGGGACGCCTGGCAGGTCGACGGGCGCCCGCAGGGTCCGCCGGCGCGCGAGGCGGACGTCCACTGCCGGGACGGCGCCACGACGGCCCGCTTCCTGCCGGCGCTCGCGGCGACCGGGCACGGCGTCTACCGCTTCGACGCCTCGGCCCAGATGCGCCGCCGGCCCCTGCTGCCGCTGACCCGTGCGCTGCGCGACCTGGGCGTGGATCTGCGGCACGAGGAGGCGGAGGGGCACCATCCGCTGACGGTGCGGGCGGCGGGTGTCGAGGGCGGTGACGTGGTTCTCGACGCGGGCCAGTCCTCGCAGTACCTGACGGCGCTGCTCCTGCTCGGCCCGCTCACCCGCAGGGGCCTGCGGATCCGGGTGACGGATCTGGTGTCGGCGCCGTACGTGGAGATCACGATCGCGATGATGCGGGCGTTCGGGGTGGAGGTCGGCCGGGAGGCGGCCGGGCCGGGACAGGTCTTCGTCGTCCCGCCGGGCGGCTACCGGCCCACGACCTACGCCGTCGAACCCGACGCCTCGACGGCGAGCTACTTCTTCGCCGCGGCGGCCGTGACACCCGGCGGCGAGGTGACGGTGCCCGGGCTCGGCGCGGGGGCGCTGCAGGGCGACCTCGGCTTCGTCGACGTCCTGCGCAGGATGGGCGCGGAGGTGTCGGTGCGCCCGGAGGGCACCACCGTCCGGGGCACGGGACAACTGCGCGGCCTCACCGTCAACATGCGGGACATCTCCGACACGATGCCGACGCTGGCGGCCGTCGCGCCGTTCGCCTCCGGGCCCGTGCGGATCGAGGACGTGGCGAACACCCGGGTGAAGGAGTGCGACCGGCTGGAGGCCTGCGCGGAGAACCTGCGGCGGCTCGGCGTGCGGGTCGCCACGGGCCCCGACTGGATCGAGATCCGACCGGGCACACCCGCGCCCGGCACCGGGATCAAGTCCTACGGCGACCACCGCATCGTGATGTCCTTCGCGGTCACGGGTCTCAGGGTCCCGGGAATCTCGTTCGACGACCCCGGCTGTGTGCGCAAGACTTTCCCCGGCTTTCATGAGGCGTTCGCGGAGGTGCGCGGTGGGCTGGGTGCTTGAAGGGCCGGTCCTGGAGGGCGCGTTGGTGCGGCTGGAGTCGCTGGCCCACCGGCATGCGGCCGACCTGGCGGTGGCGGCGGAGGAGGACCGGGGCACCTATGAGTTCACCTGGGTGCCGAGGGCCGACGAGGTGGGCCGTTACGTCGACGAGCAGTTGGAGCGCGCGGCATCGGGGCGGCTCGCGCCGTACGCACAGATCTCGCTCGCGACCGGCCGTGCCGTGGGCGCCACCTCCTACTGGGAGCCCCGCTGCTGGCGCTCGGACGACCGACTCGACGCCGTGGAGATCGGCTTCACCTGGCTCGCCGCGTCGGCACAGGGCACCGGCATCAACGCCGAGGCCAAACTCCTGCTCTTCCGCAACGCCTTCGAGACCTGGGCCGTCTCCCGCGTCGACCTGAAGACCGACGCCCGCAACACCCGCTCCCGCGCAGCCATCCAAAGCGTCGGCGCCCACTACGAAGGCACCCTCCGCAACTGGTCCCGCTCCTGGGCCCCAGGAGAGGAGGGCCGCCTACGCGACTCAGCCATCTTCTCCATAACAGCCGACGAGTGGCCCCAGCGCCGGGCACACCTGGAGCAACGGGTGACACGACTGGCCGGGCGGTCACAGGTAGGGGCGACCGGGGAAGGCTGACCGGAGCCGTCGGCATCCCCCGAGCGAACTCCTGCACCCCGACGGCCACTTGGCCGGCCCCGCACACCCGGGCGATCCACCGAATGCGTGCCGCTCGGGCGGGCCCGCGCACCAGGCCGAGCCGCTGGATGCGCGCCACTTCGGCAAGCTCAGGCGGTCCCGCACACCCGGCCGAGCCGCTGGATGCGCGCCACTTCGTCAGGCCGGCGCGGTCCCGCGCACGGGCGAAGCGCTGGATCCGCGCCACTTCGGCAGGTCCGCGAGGCCCCGCCTCCCGGCCGAGCCGCTGGATGCGCGCCAGTTCTGTAAGCCCGCGCGATCCCATGTCCCATCTCGATCGCCAGATGTGCGCCGCTTCGGCAAGCCGCGCGGGCCCGCGCACCCGGGTGAACCGCCGTACGCGTGCCGCCTCAACGGGCCCACGCGACCCCGCGTCCCGGCCCAGCTGCCGGAGGTGAGTCACCTTGGCAACTGCGGGCGGTCCCGCACACTCTCCATCCGCCCAGCCGCCGGAGCCCGAACCGCCAAGTCCTCGAACCCCGAAACACCTAACCCCACACCCCCCAACTGCCGAACCGCCGGAGGCTAAGCGCACTCGTTCAGCAGTCGCCCCAAATGCTCCCGTCCCCCCGCCAGCAGTTCCGGCAGCGGGGCCGCGTTCTCGTACCAGCGCTTTTCGTACTCCCAGCACAGCCAGCCGTCCCAGTTGTTGCGGGAGAGGACCTCGATGCAGTCGGTGAGGGGGAGGACGCCGGCGCCGAGGGGGAGGGGGGTGGTGTCGGTGGGGGAGGCGATGTCCTTGACCTGGACGTAGCCGAGGTACGGCGAGAGGGCCGCGTACGACTCCGAGGGCTGCTCTCCGCCCAGCCAGGTGTGCATGACGTCCCAGAGCGCGCCGACGTGACGGTGGCCGACCAGGCCGAGGACGCGCATCGCGGCGGCGCCGGTGCGGTGCGAGTCGTGGGTTTCGAGCAGGATGCGTACGCCCAGGTCGGCGGCGTACTCCGCGGCCGTGCCGAGCCGTCGCGCGGCCACCGCGTCGGCGCGCTCGGTGGTCTGTTCGTGGTCGGCGCCCGGGAAGACCCGGACGTAGGGGGCGCCCAGGTCGCGGGCGAGGTCGAGGAGGGCGCGGATCTCCTCGATCACGGGCCCGTCGTCCCCCGGCGCGGCCACGCGCGCGTACCCCGCGAGCCCCAGCAGTTCGATGCCTCCCGCCTTGAACTCGGAGGCCACATCCGCGCGTTGTGCCAGGTCGAGGCCGGGATGGACCGGCTCCTCCGGGTGCGCGCGCAGTTCGACGCCGTGGTACCCGTTGGCGGCGGCGAGATGGATCACGTCCGTGACGGGCAGGCCGGGGACGCCGAGGGTGGAGAACGCCAGTCTCATGGTCCCTACTCTCACCCCGGTGTGCCGTGCAGGTCCAGCCGCCAGTCCTGCCCGGTCAGGTCCTTTCCGAACGAGCGGTGCGCCTTCTCGGCGACGAGCACGAAACCGTGGCGCTGGTAGATGCGGCGGGCGGCGGTGAGCACGTCGTTGGTCCACAGCACCAGATCGCGGTAGCCGACCCCGCGCGCGAAGTCGACGACCGCGCCGACGAGCCGGTCGCCGATGCCGAGCCCGCGCGCCTCGGGCTCGACCAGGAGCAGCCGCAGCCGCGCGGTGGCCGGGGCGTCGTCCCGTACGCACATCACGCACCCCACCGGCCGCCCGTCGAGCTCGGCGATCCACACCCGCTCCAGATGCGGGTCGTGGTCCTCGGCGAAGTCGGCGACGATCCGGGCCACCAGCCCCTCGTAGTCGGTGTTCCAGCCGTACTCGGCGGTGTACACGGCCGCGTTGCGCTGGACGATCCAGCCGAGGTCCCCGGGGGCCGGTTCGCGCAGGACGACGTTCTCGCGGCGCGGCGCACGTCCGTCGGAGAGGATCTCGCGGACCGTGCGCAGCGCCTCGGCGAGCCGGGGGCGGTCGGCGGACGGGACGGTGGCCAGCAGCGCGCCGACGGACTCGTTCGCCCGCTCGGCGAGCAGGGCGGCGGTCTCGCGGCCGCGTGGCGTGAGCGCGACATGACGGCGCCGGGGGTCCCGCTTGGACTGCGTCCGTTCAATCAGCCCGTCCTCCTCGAATTTGTTCAGGATGCGGCTCAAGTAGCCCGCGTCCAGCGACAGTTCGGTCCGCAGGTCGGCCGCGTCGGTGTGCGGGGAGTGCGCGAGCTCGTAGAGCACCCGGGACTCGGTGAGGGTGTAGGGGGCGTACAGGTGGCGGCTGTAGTCGAGGGCGCCGATGACGTTGGTGTAGAAGCGGTTGAAGGTGCGGATGTCCTGGACGGTCATGAGGATCGAACCCCCGGATGGTTGACTCAGTCAGAGATACCGTCGGTTCGAGACTAGGACACCCGCACCGCCCGTGCTACCCCTCGTCGGCCACCGGCCGGTAGACGTTCACCTGCACACCGGTCTTCCCCCGGGCCGTGGAGACCAGCTCGAACGCCCGCTTCGCCCCGTCCCCGGGGAAGATGGACTTGCCGCCGCCGAGGATCACCGGCATCTGGATGAGCTGCAGCTCGTCCACCAGCCCCTCGGCGATCAGCGTGCGCACGAGCGTGGGGCTGCCCATCATCGCCAGGTCGCCGCCGGGCGCCGCGCGCAGCTCACGGATCCGGGCGACGGCCTCGCCGCCCGCGATCCGCTCGGTGTTGTTCCAGGTCAGCTCGGCGTCGGAGAGGGTGTCGGTGACGACGTACTTCTTGAGCGCGTTCAGCCGGTCGGCGAAGGGGTCACCGGCCCGCTCGGGCCACGCCCCCGCCATCGTCAGATACGTCCGCCGCCCGTACAGCAGCGCCTCGGCCCGCTCCAGCCCCGCGGCGAAGGCCCCGCCGACCACCTCCGGGTCGAAGTACGGGTGCGACCAACCGCCGTGCGCGAAGCCCCCGTCGGTGTCCTCCTGGGGTCCGCCGGGCGCCTGGACGACCCCGTCGAGGCTGATGAACTCGCTGACTACGATGCGCATGGGACCAACTCCTGTCGTTCCTGTCCGTTCGCTCGGGCGATCACGGCAATGAAGACCGGGGCGCAGCGCGGAAATCATCTACAGGAGACGAGCCTATGCACGGTTGTGTCCTTCGGCACCGGGTGCGCGGGGCCCGGGGTCAGGCCGACGCGCTCTGCCGGGGCGCCCCCGAGGACCCCCGCACCATCAGCTCCCCCCGGACCGTCGCGATCCCGCCGGGCGGCGGCTCCTCCCGTCCCATCGCGATCCGCCCGGCCCGCGCCCCCGCGTCCGCCAGGGGCAGCCGTACGGTCGTCAGGGCGGGCACCGCGTCCACGCTGAACGGCAGGTCGTCGAACCCGGCGACGGACACGTCGTCCGGAATCCCGAGCCCCGACTCCCGCAGCGCCGCACAGGCCCCGAGTGCCACGGAGTCGTTCGCCGCGACCACGGCGGTCAAGGACGGGTCCCTGCGCAGCAGTTCGAGCGTCGCCTCGTACCCGGACGTGCGGTCGTAGCGCCCGTGCACGGTCCACCCCGGGTCCTCGGAGATCCCGGCCGCGGCCAGCGCGGCCCGGTGCCCCTCGAGGCGGTGCCGGGTCGTCGTGCGCTCCTCCGGGCCCGCGATGTACCCGAGCCGCCGGTGCCCCAGACCGATCAGGTGCTCGGTCAGCCGCTGCCCGCCGCCGCGGTTGTCGAAGGCGATCGCGACCGCTCCGGTGTCCGGGGCCGGCGGCCGCCCGCACAGCACCACCCGGGTCCCCGCCTCCGTCAGCCTGCGCAGCTTCGCCGCGACGGCCGCCGCGTGCTGCGCGTCCTCCATGGCGCCGCCGGTCAGCACGACCGCCGCCGCCCGCTGGCGCTGCAGCAGGGTGAGATAGGTCAGTTCGCGCTCCGGCGAGCCGCCCGTGTTGCAGACGACGGCCAGCCGCTCGCCCCCGGCCCGGCCGCCCGGGCCCCCGATCTCCGACTGGATCGCGCTCGCCATGATCCCGAAGAAGGGGTCGGCGATGTCGTTGACCAGGATGCCGACCAGGTCGGAGGTGGCCGCGGCCAGCGAGCTCGCGGGACCGTTCAGCACGTAGTCGAGTTCGTCGACCGCCTTCAGCACCCGCTCCCGGGTGGACGCGGCCACGGGGTAGTTGCCGTTCAGCACGCGCGACACCGTCGCGGGCGAGACCTGGGCGCGGGCCGCCACGTCCGCCAGGGTCACCGTCATCTCGTCGTCCTCCGGTCGCGCATCTCGTCGTACCTCGTCGTCCGCCCTCGTAGACAGGCCCTTCGTGGCCCACGGTTCCGCATGCGTCGAGCAGACCTTACGGCCAGAACACCCCGCTGTTCGTCCCCTCGAACAACTCGAAGCGGTCACGGTCTTGTCCCCGCCGGTGGTCAGAGGTTAGTTTCTCCTAGGATAGAAAGCGCTTGCTGTGACGCTCATCAGTCGGGCCGAGGCGGCGCGCTCACCCGCGTACGACGCTGAGTACGACGCCTGCGAAGGGAATGACGTGACACGCAAGACGGTGCGCATCGCCATGAACGGCGTGACCGGACGCATGGGTCACCGCCAGCACCTGGTCCGTTCCATCCTCGCCATCCGCGCACAGGGCGGCCTGGACCTCGGTGACGGCGACGTGCTGTGGCCGGAACCGGTCCTCGTCGGCCGCCGTGAGCACGCGCTCCGCGCGCTCGCCGAACAGCACGGCCTGGAGCACTTCTCGACCGACGTGGACGCCGTCCTCGCCGACCGGACCGTGGAGCTCTACTTCGACGCCCAGGTGACCTCGGCCCGCGAGGAGGCCCTGAAGAAGGCGATCGCCGCGGGCAAGCACATCTACACCGAGAAGCCCACCGCCACCGGCCTCGCGGGCGCCCTCGAACTCGCCCGGCTCGCCCACGAGAAGGGCGTCAGGCACGGCGTCGTCCAGGACAAGCTCTTCCTGCCGGGCCTGCGCAAGCTCAAGCGCCTCGTCGACGGCGGCTTCTTCGGCCGGATCCTGTCGGTCCGCGGCGAGTTCGGCTACTGGGTCTTCGAGGGCGACTGGCAGAGCGCCCAGCGCCCCTCCTGGAACTACCGCGCCGAGGACGGCGGCGGCATCGTCGTCGACATGTTCCCGCACTGGGAGTACGTGATGCACGAGCTGTTCGGCCGCGTCACGTCCGTCCAGGCCGTCGCCACCACCCACATCCCGCAGCGCTTCGACGAGAACGGCAAGCCCTACGACGCCACCGCCGACGACGCCGCCTACGGCATCTTCGAACTCGACGGCCCCCAGGGACCGGTCATCGCCCAGATCAACTCCTCCTGGGCCGTGCGCGTCAACCGCGACGAACTCGTCGAGTTCCAGGTCGACGGCACCGAGGGCTCCGCCGTCGCGGGCCTGCGCAACTGCCGTGTCCAGCACCGCGCCACGACCCCCAAGCCGGTGTGGAACCCCGACCTCCCGGCCGCCTACGCCTTCCGCGACCAGTGGCAGGAGCTCCCGGACAACGAGGAGTTCGACAACGGCTTCAAGGCCCAGTGGGAGCTGTTCCTGCGGCATGTGTACGCCGACGCCCCCTACCACTGGGACCTGCTCGCCGGCGCCCGCGGCGTCCAGCTCGCCGAGCTGGGCCTGAAGTCCTCGGCCGAGGGCGTCCGCCTCGACGTACCGGAGATCCAGCTGTGACCATCCGACTCCCGGACGCCCAGGGCGGGTTCAGGTCCTACGAGCCCCGCGCCGAGCCCCTGATGGTGGCCCCCGGAACCCCGTTCACCTCCCGTACGGTCTACGCGGCGGCGCACGTCGTCGCCGACCCGTACGCGGACGTCTCGCCGGATGCGCCCGCCGCCGTCGACTGGGACGCCACCCTCGCCTTCCGCCGCCATCTGTGGTCCCACGGGCTCGGTGTCGCCGAGGCCATGGACACCGCCCAGCGCGGGATGGGCCTGGACTGGGCGGGCGCGGCCGAGCTGATCCGGCGCAGCGCCGCCGAGGCCCGGGCGGTCGGCGGCCGTGTCGCGTGCGGGGTCGGCACCGACCAACTCACCGGCCCGGCAACGCCGGCGGAGGTCCGTGCCGCGTACGAGGAGCAGCTCGCCCTCGTCGAGGAGTCCGGCGCGCAGGCGATCCTGATGGCCTCCCGCGCCCTCGCCGCGGCGGCCAAGGGCCCCGAGGACTATCTGGAGATCTACGGCCATCTCCTGCGCCAGGCCGCCGAGCCGGTGATCCTGCACTGGCTGGGCCCCATGTTCGACCCGGCCCTCGAGGGCTACTGGGGTTCGAGCGATCTCGACGCCGCCACGGACGCCTTCCTGGAGGTCATCGCCGCGCACCCGGACAAGGTGGAGGGCGTCAAGGTCTCGCTGCTGGACGCCGGGAGGGAGATCGGCATCCGCCGCCGGCTCCCGCAGGGCGTGCGCTGCTACACGGGCGACGACTTCAATTACCCCGAGCTGATCGCGGGCGACGAGCAGGGCTTCAGCCACGCCCTGCTCGGCATCTTCGACCCGCTGGGCCCGCTGGCGGCCGAGGCGGTACGGGTGCTGGACACGGGCGATGTGCCCGGCTTCCGGGGCCTGTTGGACCCCACGGTCGAGCTGTCCCGCCACCTCTTCCAGACCCCCACCCGCTTCTACAAGACGGGCGTGGTCCTCCTCGCGTGGCTGGCCGGTCACCAGTCCCACTTCGCGATGGTCGGCGGACTGCAGTCGGCCCGGTCCCTGCCGCACCTCGCCCGCGCCTACGAACTCGCCGACGGCCTGGGCCTGTTCCCCGACCCGAAGCTCGCCGAGGAGCGGATGAAGACCCTGCTGTCCGTGTACGGAGTGAACCAGTGACCGAACTCGCGCGCTTCTCCATCAACCAGATGACGGTCAAGCAGCTGTCACTGCCCGAACTGGCCGATTCCTGCGGCCGGTTGGGCATCCCGAACGTGGGCCTGTGGCGCGAGCCGGTCCAGTCGTACGGCGTCGACGCGACGGCGAAACTGATCCGCGACGCGGGCCTGGGCGTCACGACGCTGTGCCGCGGCGGCTTCCTCACGGCGATCGACCCGGCCGAGCGCGCGGCGGCACTGGACGACAACCGTCGTGCCGTGGACGAGGCGGCGGCGCTCGGCACCGACACCCTCGTCCTGGTCTCCGGCGGTCTCCCGGCCGGCTCCAAGGACCTGCGCGGCGCCCGGGAGCGGATCGCCGACGCACTGGGGGAGCTGGGCCCGTACGCGGAACGCCATGGCGTACGGCTGGCCATCGAGCCGCTCCACCCCATGTACGCCGCCGACCGCTGCGTGGTCTCCACCCTCGCCCAGGCGCTGGACCTCGCGGAACGCTTCCCCGCCCACCAGGTCGGCGTCACCGTCGACACGTACCACATCTGGTGGGACGACGACGCGCCCGCGCAGATCGCCCGTGCGGGCGCCGGCGACCGCATCCACACCTTCCAGCTCGCCGACTGGACCACCCCGCTGCCCGCGGGCGTCCTCAACGGCCGCGGCCAGATCGGCGACGGCTCGATCGACATGCGGGAGTGGAAGGGGTACGTGGAGGCCGCCGGGTACACCGGCCCCATCGAGGTCGAGCTCTTCAACGACGGACTGTGGGCGCGGGACGGTCGGGAGGTGCTGGAGGAGACGGCTCGGCGATTCGTGGAGCACGTGATCCGCTGACGTGCGACACGAGGGCGGGCGCCCACGGAGTGTGAGCGCCCGCCCTCGTGCGGCCTTCCGCCGATTCGGTCGTAGGAGCCGAATCAGTCGTAGTAGTGGACCCGCATCATGTTGGGGTCGTCCTCCGTGCCGATGTAGAACTCCGCGCGGTGGTTGTTCCCGTCGACGTATGCGCCGATGTTGCGGAACACCCAGCAGCCGGCTCCCTTGACGGTCGTCACCAGCTTGGCGTTGTAGACCTCCGCGTCCTGTTCGTACAGGTTGTAGAGGTCCTTGGTCGTGCTGGGACTGGTGATGCAGGCCTGGAAGGCGCCGCCGGCCGACTTGACGGCCTTGGTCCGGTACTCGCTCTGGTAGTAGGCCTCGTGCGAGCCGAGGTCGTCCCAGTGTCCTCCGCCCGCCGGTGCCGCCGAGGCGGTCTGCGCGAAGCTCATGGAGAATGCGGCGGCCAGCACCGCGACACCTGCTGCGATACGCCTGTCGAGCGTCCTCAATTCTTCTCCCCGTGACGCGTTGGTGGTGCGTTCCTCCGCACCCTCTCAAAGGGATCCGGCGATTCACGGGCCGGTCACCGAAGCGGTGTCGGATTCTCAAAAAATCTGCGAGCGGGCGTACAACCCTTCCCGCACCCGGCTGGTCGTACTTTGCATCAGGACCACTCGGAGGGGGATCTGGGGGGATCGCGGGGGGTTCTGGTGCAGGAGGGGAAAAGCCGAGGGGGCCCGGTCGACGGATCGGGCCCCCTCGAATTTGTCCGGATCCCCTGTCCGGGTCGGCGTGCCGGAGCTAGGCCGTCAGAAGAAGACGCCGCACCTCAGCAGCACATTGGCGTACGGCTGTGCCTCGCCCGTCCGCACCACCAGCCGCACTCCTGCGGACAGCTCCTTGAGCCGCTCGTGGCTGACCAGGTCCAGGGTGGGGAAATGGCCGGTGAGCAGGGCGGACGCCGCCGGGTTGGCGTCGTGGATCTCGGTCGCCGCCGTGGCCCCCTCCACCACCAGCTCGGCCAGCAGCCCGTCCAGCACCTCGGCGAAGGACGGCACCCCGGCGCGGAACGCGAGGTCGACCACCCGCGGCCCCTTCGGTATCGGCATGCCCGCGTCGCACACCAGCACGCCGTCCCCGTGACCCAGCTCGGCGAGCGCGCCGGAGAGATGACGGTTCAGGATTCCCGCCTTCTTCACAGCGCGTCGACCTCCTCGGCCGTGGGGAACGACTCCTGCGCGCCCTGCTTGGTGACCGCGGCCGCACCCACACGCGCCGCGTAGGCCGCGGCCTCCGCCAGGGAGGCCCCCGCGCCCAGCCGGAACGCCAGCGCCGCCGTGAACGCGTCGCCCGCACCCGTGGTGTCCACCGCGTCGACCTTCACCGAGGACACCCGCGCGACCCCGTCCGCGTCGGCCACCAGCGCACCCTCCGCACCGAGGGTGACCACGACCGAGCGCGGGCCCTTGGCCAGCAGCAGGCTCGCCCAGTCCTCCGGCCGCTCCGAGACACACGCGTCGCCCAGGATCACCTTCGCCTCGTGCTCGTTGACGATCAGCGGATCGCAGGCCGCCAGCACCTCCGGCGGCAGGGGCTGCGGCGGCGAGGGGTTGAGGACGAAACGGCTGTCGGGCGTGAGACCGCGGACGACCTCCACGACCGAGTCCAGCGGGATCTCCAGCTGTGTCGAGACCACCCGCGCGGCCTGGAAGAGACACGCGGCGGCCCGTACGTCCGCAGGAGCGAGCCGCCCGTTGGCGCCGGGCGACACCACGATGCTGTTGTCCCCGGACGGGTCCACCGTGATCAGCGCGACGCCCGTGGGCGCCCCGCCGACCAGCACCCCCACCGTGTCGACGCCGGCCTCGCGCTGCGAGTCCAGCAGCAGCCTGCCGTACGCGTCGTCGCCGACCCGGGCCAGCAGGGCCGTACGGGATCCGAGCCGGGCGGCCGCGACCGCCTGGTTCGCGCCCTTGCCGCCCGGGTGCACGGCCAGGTCGGAGCCGAGCACGGTCTCGCCGGCCCCCGGACGCCGCTCCACGCCGATCACCAGGTCGGCGTTGGCCGAGCCCACGACCAGGAGGTCGTAGTCGTACATGAGAAGACTCCCCAGATGAGTGCCTGGGGCGGGCGGTCCCCCTGACCGCCCGCCCGTTCCCCGTCGTCAGCCGCTGAAGCCGGCCACGTTCTGCTTCGTGACCACCTTCACCGGCACCTTCACCGTCTCCTCGATCTTCTTGCCCTGCAGGGCCCTGAGCGCGTTGTCCACGGCGATCCTGCCCAACTGTGTGGGCTGTTGTGCGACAGATGCGTACAGACTGCCCCCTTCGACCGCCTTGAGCCCGTCCGGCGTGCCGTCGAAGCCGACGACCTGGACCGACTTCCCGGCCTTGGAGCCGAGCGCCTTGATCGCGCCGAGCGCCATCTCGTCGTTGGCGGCGATGACGCCCTGGACGTCCGGGTGGGCCTGGAGCAGGTTCGACATCACGTCGAGTCCCTTGGTGCGGTCGAAGTCGGCCGGCTGCTGGGCCACCACCTTGATGCCCGGGTAGGCCTTGAGACCGGCCGCGAAGCCCGCCGCGCGCTCACGGGCCGCGGAGGTGCCCGCCTGGCCCTGGAGGATCACGATCCGGCCCTGGCCGCCGAGCTTCTCGCCGATCGTCCTCGCCGCGAGCTCGCCGCCCTTGACGTTGTCGGAGGCCACGAGGGCGTCCACGGCCGCCTTGTTGACGCCGCGGTCGACCGCGACGACCGGGATCTTCGCCTTGTCGGCGGCCTTGACGGAGTTGCTCGCCGCGTCCGAGTCCACCGGGTTGACGATGATCGCGCCCAGGTTAGAACTGGTGAAGTTCTGCAGCTGGTTGGCCTGCTGGGAGGCGTCGTTCTGGGCGTCCGTGACGGTCAGGTCCACACCCAGCTTCTTCGCCTCGGCCTGGGCGCCCGCCCGGATCTGCACGAAGAAGGGGTTGTTGAGGGTGGACAGAGACAGGCCCATCTTCGGCGTGGTGGAGTTCGAGCCGTTGTGCAGGAAGGAGGTCGCGCCCACGAGCGCCACGGTGACGACCGCCGCGAGTGCGTACGTCCCCGCCTGCTTGCCCTTGTTGCCGCCCGTGCCCGCGGCCACCGGGGTCGCCCCGGCCTTGCGCCGCAGCGTGTCGAGGAGGACCGCCAGCGCGATGACGACACCGATGACGACCTGCTGCCAGAAGGCGGACACGTTCAGCAGGTTGAGGCCGTTGCGCAGCACCGCGAGGATCAGCGCGCCGATCAGGGTGCCGGACGCCTTGCCGGTGCCGCCCGCCAGTGAGGCGCCGCCGATGACGACCGCGGCGATCGCGTCCAGCTCGTAGCCGTCGGCGGCCTGCGGCTGCGCCGAGGAGAGCCGGGAGGCGAGCACGATGCCCGCGACCGCGGCGAACAGGCCCGAGAAGGCGTAGATCGCGAGCTTCTGCCTCTTCACGCGCAGCCCGGACAGGCGGGCCGCCTCCTCGTTGCCGCCGATCGCGTACATGGACCGGCCGATGTAGGTCCGGCCGAGCACGAAGGCCGCGATCAGCCCCATGACGATCATGACCAGCACCGGCACGGGCAGCCAGCCGCCGAGCGTGTCACCGAGGTGCGAGACCGAGTCCGGGAAGGGGATCGGGGAGCCCTCGGAGATGACCAGCGCCAGACCGCGGGCCACCGACAGCATGGCCAGCGTCGCGATGAACGGCGGCAGCTTGCCGTACGCGATCAGGAAGCCGTTAACGAGACCGGCCACGATGCCGGTGACGACGGACAGCACCACCGCGAGCACGACCGGCACGCCGTGCGAAGTGGCGCTCCAGGCAAGGACGGTGGCCGACAGCGCCGCCACCGAGCCGACCGACAGGTCGATGCCCGCGGAGACGATCACGAAGGTGACGCCGAAGGCGAGCACGGCGGTCACGGCCGCCTGCACGCCCACATTGAGCAGGTTGTCCGTCGTCAGGAAGTCGCCCGACAGCGCCGACAGGGCGATGACGAGGACGATCAGCGCGGTGAGCGCGCCGTTGTCGAGCAGGAGGCGGCGCAGTCCTCCCGTGGTGGCGCCACCGGCGCCCGCGTTGCTCTTGAGCGTGTCAGTGGCCACGGCTGGCCTCCGTTCCGGTGTCTGTGGTCGTTCCATTACTGAGGTCGCCGTTGCCGGGGTTGCTCACGGCGAGGGCCATCACGGCGTCCTGGGTGGCCTCGTCGGCGGAGAGTTCGCCCGCGATCCGGCCCTGGGCCATCACCAGCACCCGGTCGCTCATGCCGAGCACCTCGGGCAGATCGCTGGAGATCATCAGGACGGCGGCGCCGGCCGCGGTGAGTTCGTTGATGAGCTGGTAGATCTCGACCTTGGCGCCGACGTCGATGCCACGCGTCGGCTCGTCGAGGATCAGCACCTTGGTGTCGGCGAGCAGCCACTTGCCGATGACGACCTTCTGCTGATTGCCGCCGGACAACGTCCGTACGTGCTGGCCGAGTCCGGCCATCCGCACGCCGAGCTGCTTGGCGATCCGCTCCGCCGACCCGTGCTGGGCCTTGCGGTCGACGAGCCCCGCGCGCGTGGCGGCCCGCATCGTCACCAGGCCGAGGTTCTCCTCGACGGAGGCGTCGAGCACCAGCCCCTGGCCCTTGCGGTCCTCGGGCACGAGCCCGATCCCGGCCGCCATGGCCGCGTTGACGTCACCCCGCCGCACCGTGGCCCCGGAGACCTTCACGGCCCCCTTGTCGTACGGATCCGCGCCGAACACGGCCCGCACGACCTCCGTACGGCCCGCACCGACCAGCCCCGCGATGCCGACGACCTCGCCGGCGTGCACCTCGAAGCCGACGTCGTGGAAGACGCCGTCGCGGGTCAGCCCCTCGACGGTGAGCAACGCGGCGCCGGCGTCGGCCCGTTCGCGCGGGTACTGCTGCTCGATCGAGCGGCCCACCATGAGGCGTACGAGTTCGTCCTCGGGGGTGGAGGCCGGCACCTCGCCGACCGACCTGCCGTCGCGGATGACGGTGACCCGGTCGCCCAGGGCGGCGATCTCGTCCAGGTGGTGGGTGATGAAGACGATCCCCACGCCGTCCTCGCGCAGCGTCCGCACGATCGCGAAGAGCCTGTCGACCTCTTCGGAGGTGAGCACGGCGGTCGGCTCGTCCATGATCAGCACGCGCGCGTCCAGGCTGAGCGCCTTGGCGATCTCGACCATCTGCAGGCGCGCGATGCCGAGTTCGCGCACGCGCGCGTGCGGCGAGACGCTGAGGCCGACCCGCTTCAGCAGGACCTCCGCGTCGGCCTCCATCCGCTTGCGGTCGATCACCCCGAAGCGGCGCGGCTGCCGCCCCAGGAAGATGTTCTCGGCGACCGTGAGGTCGGGTACGAGGTTGAACTCCTGGTAGATGGTGGCGATCCCGAGGCGCTCGGAGTCCTGCGCACCGTGGATGCGCACCTCCTCGCCGCCGACCAGGATCCGCCCGGCGTCGGGTGTGTAGGCGCCGGAGAGCATCTTGATGAGGGTGCTCTTGCCCGCGCCGTTCTCACCGAGGAGCACATGCACCTCGCCCCGGCGCAGGTCGAAGTCGACGCTGTCGAGCGCGACCACACCCGGGAAGGTCTTGCGTATGCCCTCGATGCGCAGCAACTCGTCCTGGTTGCTCACGACGTGCTCCTGTTCGTTACGGGGTTCTCGGCGGGGTCCTCGCCGCAGGAGCGGCGTACGACGAGACGGGCGGGGAGGGTGACGGACCGCGGGGTCCGGCCCTCGATGCGGTCGATGAGCGCGCGCACGGCGGCGCGCCCCAGCTCGCCCGTGGGCTGGGCGATCGCGGTGATGGGCGGGTCGGTGTGCACGAACCAGCGGATGTCGTCGAAGGCGGCGAGTGCTATGTCACATGGCACCCGCAGCCCGCGCGCGCGGATCGCGTCCAGCGCACCGAGCGCCATCAGGTTGTCGGCGGCGAAGACGACCTCGGGCGGCTCGGCCAGGTCGAGGAAGCCCTCGGTGACCCGGCGCCCGCTCTCGGCCTGGAAGTCGCCCTGTCCCGTGTAGGCGTCGGGCAGTTCGAGGCCGTGGGCCGCGAGCGCCGTGCGGAAGACCTCCACGCGCTCCCGCCCGGTCGTGGTCGCGGCCGGTCCCGCGATGATCGCGAGCCGGCGGTGCCCCAGTGCGTGCAGGTGTGCGACGAGGTCCCGTATCGCGCTCTGTCCGTCCGCCCGCACCACCGGCACGTCGACGCCCGGGATCCACCGGTCGACGAACACCATGGGCGTCCCCGCGCGCGCGGCGTCCAGCATCAGCGGGGAGCCGCCGTCGGTGGGGGAGACGAGGAGGCCGTCGATTCGGCGGTCCAGCAGATTGCGTACGTGGTGGTCCTGCAGATCGGGCCGCTCGTCGGCGTTGCCGATGATGACGCTGTAGCCGAGCGCGCGGGCCTCCTCCTCCACGGAGCGGGCCAGTTCGGTGAAGTAGGGGTTCATCACGTCGCTGATGACCAGCCCGAGGGTGTGGGTCTGGTCGGTGCGCAGGGAACGGGCGACGGCATTCGGGCGGTAGCCCAGCACCTCGACGGCGGCCAGCACGCGCGCGCGTGCGTCCGCGCTGACCGACGGATGCTCGTTCAGGACGCGCGAGACCGTGGCGACGGAGACCCCCGCCTCGGCGGCGACGTCCTTGATGCTCGCCATCGCCGTTCCACCTCCTCGTGGAATCGATTACATCGACTGCGTACCGATGATTGGAAACGATTACACGGGTGCCTGGCAAGACCCCGGTACCGGATCGTGATGTCAGAGCGCGGCTGTACCGTCGGATCATGGCTGAGCAGACGGGGAATGCCACGGGCGAACGGCGGCTCGCCGTGCTCGAAGGCGTCCTGGAGCGCATCACGTACGCCAACGAGGAGAACGGCTACACGGTGGCCCGGGTGGACACAGGCCGAGGCGCCGGCGACCTGCTCACCGTCGTGGGCTCGCTGCTCGGCGCCCAGGTCGGCGAGTCCCTGCGGATGGAGGGCCGTTGGGGCTCCCACCCGCAGTACGGCAGGCAGTTCACGGTGGAGAACTACACGACGGTGCTGCCGGCCACCGTCCAGGGCATCCGCCGCTATCTCGGCTCCGGCCTGGTCAAGGGCATCGGACCCGTCTTCGCCGACCGCATCACCCAGCACTTCGGCCTGGACACCCTGCAGATCATCGAGGGGGAGCCCAAGCGCCTGATCGAGGTCCCCGGGCTCGGTCCCAAGCGCACCAAGAAGATCGCCGACGCCTGGGAGGAGCAGAAGGCGATCAAGGAGGTCATGCTCTTCCTCCAGACCGTCGAGGTCTCCACCTCGATCGCCGTGCGCATCTACAAGAAGTACGGCGACGCCTCGATCTCCGTGGTCAGGAACCAGCCCTACCGCCTCGCGGCCGACGTATGGGGCATCGGCTTCCTGACCGCCGACCGGATCGCCCAGTCCGTCGGCATCCCGCACGACAGCCCGGAGCGCGTCAAGGCCGGCCTGCAGTACGCGCTGTCGCAGGCCACCGACCAGGGCAACTGCTATCTGCCCGAGGAGCAGTTGATCGCCGACGCGGTGAAGCTGCTCCAGGTCGACACCGGCCTGGTCATCGAGTGCCTCGCCGACCTCGCCCGCGAGCCGGAGGAGGGCGAGGACCCCGGGGTGGTCCGGGAGAAGGTGCCGGGCCCGGACGGCGGTGACTCGGTGACGGCCGTCTACCTGGTCCCCTTCCACCGCGCCGAACTCTCCCTGTCCGCCCAGCTGTTGCGGCTGCTGCGCACGGACGAGGACCGGATGCCCGGCTTTCACGACGTGGCCTGGGACAAGGCACTGGGCTGGCTGAAGGGGCGTACGGGCGCGGACCTCGCCCCCGAGCAGGAGGCCGCCGTCAAGCTGGCACTGACCAAGAAGGTCGCCGTGCTGACCGGCGGCCCGGGCTGCGGCAAGTCCTTCACGGTCCGCTCGGTGGTGGAGCTGGCCCGCGCCAAGAAGGCGCGGGTGGTCCTGGCGGCCCCCACCGGCCGCGCCGCCAAGCGGCTGTCCGAGCTCACCGGCGCCGAGGCCTCCACCGTGCACCGCCTGCTGGAGCTCAAGCCCGGCGGTGACGCGGCGTACGACAAGGACCGCCCCCTCCAGGCCGATCTGGTGGTGGTCGACGAGGCCTCCATGCTGGACCTGCTGCTCGCCAACAAGTTGGTCAAGGCGGTCCCGCCGGGCGCCCATCTGCTCTTCGTCGGAGACGTGGACCAGCTGCCGAGCGTCGGCGCGGGGGAGGTGCTCAGGGACCTCCTCGCGGACGGCGGCCCGATCCCGGCCGTGCGCCTGACGCGCGTGTTCCGCCAGGCCCAGCAGTCCGGCGTGGTCACCAACGCCCACCGCATCAACGCCGGGCAGCATCCGGTCACGGACGGTATGAAGGACTTCTTCCTCTTCGTCGAGGACGACACCGAGGAGGCCGGGCGGCTCACCGTGGACGTGGCCGCCCGTCGCATCCCGGCCAGGTTCGGGCTCGACCCGCGCCGGGACGTCCAGGTCCTCGCCCCGATGCACCGCGGCCCGGCCGGCGCCGGCACGCTCAACGGCCTGCTGCAGCAGGCGATCACGCCGGGCCGCCCGGACCTGCCCGAGAAGCGCTTCGGCGGCCGGGTCTTCCGGGTCGGCGACAAGGTCACCCAGATTCGCAACAATTACGAGAAGGGCAAGAACGGTGTCTTCAACGGCACCGTGGGCGTGGTCACCTCGCTCGACCCGGTCGACCAGCGCCTGACGGTGCTGACCGACGAGGACGAGGAGGTTCCGTACGAATTCGACGAACTGGACGAACTGGCCCATGCGTACGCGGTGACCATCCACCGCTCGCAGGGGAGTGAATATCCGGCCGTGGTGATCCCGGTCACCACCGGCGCCTGGATGATGCTCCAGCGCAACCTCCTCTACACGGCGGTCACGCGGGCCAAGAAGCTGGTCGTCCTCGTCGGTTCGCGCAAGGCGATAGGTCAGGCGGTGCGCACGGTGTCGGCGGGACGGCGCTGCACGGCACTCGACTTCAGGCTCTCTCCCCGGCCCCTGTGACAGCGCCTGTGGCCCTCGCGACCTCCCCGTGAGGCGGGCATCACAAAAAATGATCGATCAAATGAGTCGCGAAGGTCACAGAGCACTTCCGGATGGGGGACCAAGGGGGCAGGATGAGCAAGTTGGCGGCACTCAGTGCCGCCGATAGGCCCGATGGTCGACCCCGAGTGCACTCTCCTGAGCCAATTGGGGGATGGTAGAGACAGTCAGGGCAACCTCGAAGATGAGGCACTACGTCGGTGAGGGAAGACGTGAGCGACAACTCTGTAGTACTGCGGTACGGCGACGGCGAGTACACCTACCCGGTGATCAACAGCACCGTCGGCGACATGGGCTTCGACATCGGGAAGCTCCGCGCCCAGACCGGTCTGGTGACGCTTGACAGCGGTTACGGCAACACCGCCGCCTATAAATCCTCGATCACCTACCTCGACGGCGAGGCGGGCATCCTGCGGTACCGCGGCTACCCGATCGAGCAGCTGGCAGAGCGCTCCACCTTCCTGGAGGTCGCCTACCTGCTGATCAACGGCGAGCTGCCCACCGTCGACGAGCTCTCCACGTTCAAGAACGAGATCACGCAGCACACCCTGCTGCACGAGGACGTCAAGAACTTCTACAAGGGCTTCCCGCGCGACGCCCACCCGATGGCCATGCTGTCCTCGGTGGTCTCGGCGCTGTCCACGTTCTACCAGGACAGCCACAACCCCTTCGACGAGCGGCAGCGCAACCTCTCCACGATCCGCCTGCTCGCCAAGCTCCCGACGATCGCGGCGTACGCGTACAAGAAGTCGATCGGCCACCCGTTCGTCTACCCGCGCAACGACCTCGGCTACGTCGAGAACTTCCTGCGGATGACCTTCTCGGTCCCCGCACAGGAGTTCGACCTGGACCCGGTCGTGGTCTCCGCCCTCGACAAGCTCCTCATCCTGCACGCCGACCACGAGCAGAACTGCTCGACGTCGACGGTCCGCCTGGTGGGCTCGTCGCAGGCCAACATGTTCGCCTCGATCTCCGCCGGCATCAGCGCCCTGTGGGGCCCGCTGCACGGCGGTGCCAACCAGTCCGTCCTGGAGATGCTCGAGGGCATCCAGGCGGACGGCGGCGATGTCGACTCCTTCATCCGCAAGGTGAAGAACAAGGAGGACGGCGTCCGGCTGATGGGCTTCGGCCACCGGGTCTACAAGAACTTCGACCCGCGCGCGAAGATCATCAAGGCCGCGGCGCACGACGTCCTCTCCGCCCTCGGCAAGTCCGACGAGCTGCTGGACATCGCGCTGAAGCTGGAGGAGCACGCGCTCTCCGACGACTACTTCGTCTCGCGCAGCCTCTACCCGAACGTCGACTTCTACACCGGCCTGATCTACCGCGCCATGGGCTTCCCGACCGAGATGTTCACGGTCCTGTTCGCCCTCGGCCGGCTCCCGGGCTGGATCGCCCAGTGGCACGAGATGATCAAGGAGCCCGGCTCCCGCATCGGCCGCCCGCGCCAGATCTACACGGGCGTGGTGGAGCGCGACTTCGTGCCGGTCGAGGAGCGCTGACACCTGACGGTCGGGGCGCCGGACGGCCGGTGCCCCTCCGCGGTGAGGTCTTCTCCGCAGTAGGCACATGAGGCAGTACATACAGAAGGCGCCCTGGCGCCGGTCCCCCCACGGGCCGACGTCCAGGGCGCCTTCCCATGTCCCGGTACGGATTCCCCCCACGGGATCCGGCCGGGCGTCCGAGGACAGCGCCTGAATCGCTGTTGAGTGCGGCGAGCGTTGAGCAGAATGAGCAAAACCCGCCGTACTCAT
This sequence comes from Streptomyces spinosisporus, assembly GCF_022698145.1. Taxonomy (GTDB): domain Bacteria; phylum Actinomycetota; class Actinomycetes; order Streptomycetales; family Streptomycetaceae; genus Streptomyces; species Streptomyces spinosisporus. The sequence goes on along the minus strand of NZ_JALDAX010000002.1, from coordinate 239,066 downwards.
GTGTGTGCGGTCTGCCGGGACATCGCACCTCGGGAGGGCCGCTCAAAGCTCCCCGGTGTACGTGCCCCGGCAACGCGCCTCTGAGGAAGTCCCCCAAGACATCCCCAGATGCCAGGTAGCGCCCCCCAAGACGCTGCCCGACATCGTCAACTTAGACCTTCGAACCCCTTCGATGGTTACGTTCACATCACTGTGATCTGCGTCTCTTGCATATGTCCGTTAGATGCGCAAGGGTCCCGATACGGCGACCGGGACTCAAGCGTAAGGATGATGCGCGAGCCTTGTGAAGAGCTTATGTGAGCATGGCTCCGGACTCTAGGGGGGCTCTTACCTGGAGTTGGCCTAACCGCCGGTAACTTTGCCGCAGTTCAGTCGAACCTTCGCAGGCGGAGGCTGTTCGTCACCACGAACACGGACGAGAAGGCCATCGCGGCCCCCGCGATCATCGGGTTCAGCAGTCCGGCGGCGGCCAGCGGCAGCGCCGCCACGTTGTACCCGAAGGCCCACACGAGGTTGCCCCGGATCGTGGCCAGCGTCCGGCGCGAGAGCCGGATCGCGCACGCGGCCACCCGCAGATCGCCGCGCACCAGCGTCAGATCGCCCGCCTCGATCGCCGCGTCCGTCCCGGTGCCCATCGCCAGGCCCAGGTCGGCGGTGGCGAGCGCGGCCGCGTCGTTGACCCCGTCACCGACCATCGCGACGCTCCGGCCCTCGGCCTGCAGCCGCCGTACGGCCTCGGCCTTCTCCTCGGGCAGGACCTCCGCGATCACCTGCTCGACGCCGACGGAGCGCGCCACCGCCTCGGCCACCGCCCGGTTGTCCCCGGTCAGCAGTACCGGCGTGAGCCCCAGCGCACGCAGTGCGCGCACCGCCTCCGCGCTGGTCTCCCGCACCGCGTCGGCGACGGCGACGACACCGCGTGCCACCCCGTCCCAGCCGACGACGACGGCGGTACGTCCCTCGCGCTCGGCCCCGGCCTTTGCACGGGCCAGTTCCGGGGGCAGCTGCGCGGTGTACTCGGCGAGCCGTCCGACGGCCACCTGGTGGCCCTCCACACGCCCCTGTACGCCCCGTCCGGGGACGTTCTCGAAGTCCTCGACCTCCGGGAGCTTCCCGCCCCGTTCCACGGCGCCCAGGGCGATCGCGCGGGCGACGGGATGCTCGGAGGCGTGCTCGACGGCGCCCGCGAGCCGCAGCACCTCCGACGCGTCGGCGCCGTCGGCGGCGTACACCTCGTGCAGGGTCATACGGCCGGTGGTGACCGTGCCGGTCTTGTCGAGCAGGACGGTGTCGACGCGGCGCGTGGACTCCAGGACCTCCGGGCCCTTGATCAGGATGCCCAGCTGCGCGCCACGCCCGGTGCCGACCAGCAGCGCGGTGGGTGTGGCCAGGCCCAGCGCGCACGGGCAGGCGATGATCAGGACCGCGACGGCCGCGGTGAAGGCGGCGACCGCGTCACCGGTGGCGCCCAGCCATGCGCCGAATGTCGCGACCGCGATCAGCATGACGACCGGGACGAAGACCGCGGAGATCCGGTCGGCGAGCCGCTGCACCTCGGCCTTGCCGTTCTGCGCGTCGTCCACCAGCTTCGCCATCCGTGCGAGCTGCGTGTCGCCGCCCACGCGCGTGGCCTCGACCACGAGCCGGCCCCCGGCGTTCACGGTGGCCCCGGCGACGGCGTCGCCCACGCCCACGTCCACCGGCACCGACTCGCCCGTCAGCATCGAGGCGTCCACGGCGGACGTGCCCTCGACAACGGTGCCGTCGGTCGCGATCTTCTCCCCGGGCCGTACGACGAAACGGTCCCCGACGGCCAGTCGGGCCACCGGGATGCGCAGCTCACGGCCGTCGCGCAGGACGGCCACGTCCTTGGCGCCGAGTTCCATCAGCGCCCTGAGCGCCGCTCCGGCGCGCCGCTTGGAGCGGGCCTCCAGATGGCGGCCGAGCAGGATGAGGGCGACCACGCCGGAGGCGACCTCCAGGTAGATCGTGGAGGAGGCGTCCGCGCGCGAGACGGTGAGGCTGAACTCGTCGCGCATGCCGGACGTGCCGGCGTCGCCGAGGAAGAGCGCCCACAGGGACCAGCCGAACGCGGCCAGCGTGCCGACCGAGACCAGCGTGTCCATGGTGGCCGCGCCGTGCCGCGCGTTCGTCCAGGCGGCCCGGTGGAAGGGCAGCCCGCCCCAGACCACCACCGGTGAGGCGAGGGTGAGCGCCAGCCACTGCCAGTTGTCGAACTGCAGGGCCGGGATCATGGACAGCAGCACCACGGGCAGCGCGAGCAGGGCGGAGACGGTGAAGCGCCTGCGGCCGGAGGCGAGTTCGGGGTCCTCGGCGGGCTGCTCCCCGGCCGCGTCCGGCCCGGTGGGCTCCGGTTGCGGCGCGGGCGGTTCCTCGGCGGTGTACCCCGTCTTCACCACGGTGGCGATCAGGTCCGCGACCTGGACGTCGGCCGGGAAGGCGATCCTCGCCTTCTCCGTCGCGTAGTTCACCGTGGCGCTGACGCCGTCCATGCGGTTGAGCTTCTTCTCGACGCGCGCCGCGCAGGAGGCGCAGGTCATCCCGCCGATGAGCAGTTCGACCTCGGAGTCCTCCGCGGCCGTGCGTATCGCTGCCGGTGTCTCTGCGGTGGTGCCGGTCATCTCGGGTACCCGGGGCCGGTGTCAGACCTGTCCGACGAGCTCGAAGCCCGCCTCGTCCACCGCTTCGCGCACGGCGGCCTCCTCCAGCGGGGCCGCGGAGACGACGGTGACCTCGCCGGTCGCGGCGACCGCAGTGACCGAGGTGACGCCGGGCAGCTCGGAGATCTCGCCGGAGACGGCGCCCTCGCAGTGTCCGCAGCTCATCCCGCTCACCTTGTAGACGGCGGTGACGGTACCCGGGGTGTCGGTCTGGGCGGTCATGTCGTTCTCCTCGTCGTGGCATGTGGGGCAGAGGGGGCCCGCGGGGCCCGCCACTTCCCCACTATACCCCTAGGGGGTACTTTTCGCGGCGGTGGCGTGCGCCGTGCCGAGCCGGTCGCCGACGAGGGGTTCGAGGTAGCGGATGAGGACCTTCTTGACCTCCTCGACGTACGCGTCGCGCTCGGCGCCTTCATGGGCGAGGACCAGTTCGAGGCCCGCCTTGTACATCCCGAAGCAGACGTGCGCGGTACGGGTGACCTCGGCCGGCCGGGCGTCCGGCAGCAGTGAGTGCAGCAGGCCCTCGATCCGGGAGATCAGGGTCGCGTGCAGCACGTCGTGCGCCTCGGTGATCCGGCCGGGGATGTCGGGGCCGTGCATCAGTGTGTAGAAGACCGGGTGGTCGCAGTTGAAGGCGATGAACCGGTCGACGGCGGCGCCGACGGCCTCCTCCAGCGGGGTCGCCGGGTCGACCGGGGCGAGTGCCTCCCCGTAGGCCTCGCGCATCTCGTGCATCAGCCGGTCGCGCAGCTCGATGGCGATCGCTTCCTTGTTCGGGAAGAACTGGTAGAGCGTGCCGGGTGAGACGCCGGCCTCGCGGGCGATCGCGTTGGTGCTGGCGGCCGTGTAGCCGGTGGTGCTGAAGACGGAGGCCGCGGCCTCCAGGAGCTGGGCGATGCGGCGCTCGCCCCGGGCCTGGCGGCGGGGCTGCTCCTTCTGCGGCCTGTCCTTCTGTGCGTTGTCCTGCTGCGGGTTGTCGGGCACGCGTTATCCCCAGGTCTCCGTACGCCGTTGACAAACACGAGCGGTCGCTCGCATTCTGGAGAAACACGAGCGGTCTCTCGTGTTTTCCAGCTTATGGTTTCCACGGTGAAGGGGACACCGCACCATGACCGAAGTCAACAAGCCACCGCGGCCCGGAGGCTGGACCTCCTTCGTCACCGCCCGCCCGAGGTTGTCGCTGCTCGTCGCCCTGGTGATCACCGCCCTCGCGGTGCTGGCCGGCAGCGGGGTCGCCGACCGGCTCGGCAGCGGCGGCTGGGAGGACCCGGACGCGCAGTCGACGTATGCCACCAAGGCGCTGGAGCGCGAGTTCCCCGACTCCCAGCCCAACTTCATGCTGCTTCTCGACGCGGGCCGCGCCACGGTGGACGACCCGGCCGTCGTCGCGGAGGCCGAGCGCCTCACCGCCCGGCTCGCGGCCGAGGAGGGCGTCACAGGCGTCGGCTCCTACTGGCAGGCCGATCCCGCGCAGGCGCCCGCCCTGCGCGCCGAGGACGGCCACGAGGCGCTGATCGCCGCGCACATCACGGGCGACGAGAAGGCGATGGGCGAGACCCTGGACCGCATAGCCCCCTCCTACCGCGGCGCGCACGGACCGGTGGAGGTCAGGATCGGCGGCCTCGTCGCGGTGCGGCACGAGATGCAGACGATCATCCAGGAGGACCTGACCCGCGCCGAGCTGATCGCCCTGCCGGTGACGCTCGTGCTGCTGGTGATGGTCTTCGGCAGCGCGGTCGCCGCCCTGCTGCCGCTGGGCATCGGCATCGTGGCCATCCTCGGCACGAACGCGGTGCTGCGCGGCCTGACCGAGTTCACCGACGTGTCCGTCTTCGCGATGAACCTCACCACCGCCCTCGGCCTCGGACTGGCCATCGACTACGCGCTGTTCATCGTCCGGCGCTTCCGCGAGGAGCTGTCCACGGGCGCCGAGCCGCTGACCGCCGTGGCCACCACCCTGCGCACCGCCGGGCGCACGGTCCTGTTCTCGGCGCTCACGGTCGCCGTCTCCCTGGCCGCGATGCTGATCTTCCCGCAGTACTTCCTGCGGTCCTTCGCCTACGCCGGCATCGCCGTGGTGCTGCTGGCCGCCGCAGCGGCGCTGATTCTGCTCCCGGCGGCCCTGGTCCTCCTGGGACACCGGGTCGACTCGCTCGATCTGCGCCGGCTGTTCCGGCGCGGCCGCACGGCTCGGACCTCCGGCGAACAGGGCACGGCCTGGGCCCGTGCGGCGACCCTGGTCATGCGCCGGGCCCCCGTCTTCGCCGTGGCGACCACCGCCGTGCTGATCGTGCTCGGACTGCCCTTCCTGGGCGTGAAGTTCGGCACCGCGGACGACCGCCAGCTGCCCTCGGGCGCCGAGTCGCACGTCGTGCAGCAGCACATCCGCGACGGCTTCCCGGGCAGCCCCGGCGGCGGCCTGGAGGTGCTCGCCGAGGGACGGGCGACCCCCGCCCAGTACACGGCGTACAAGGAGCAGATCGCCGGTCTGCCCGGCGTGCAGCGGGTCGACGGCCCGCTGGTGAAGGGGCGGTCGGCCTACTTCACGGTGCTGCCGAAGGGCGAGGCCGTCGACGACACGGCACAGCGGCTGGTGGGTGAACTGCGCGCCGCTCACGCCCCCTTCGACACCAAGGTGACCGGCACGGCGGCCGTCCTGGTCGACTCCAAGCACGCGATAGCCGAGCGCCTGCCCTGGGCGGCCGCCGTCATCGCCGTCGTCACCCTGCTCCTGGTCTTCCTCCTGACGGGCAGCGTGCTGATACCGATCCAGGCGGTGGTGCTCAACGCGCTCAGCCTGACGGCCATGTTCGGCGCGGTGGTCTGGGTCTTCCAGGACGGTCATCTCTCCGGCCTGCTCGGCTTCACCAGCCCGGGCTCCATCGAGACCACGCTGCCGGTCCTGATGTTCTGCGTGGCCTTCGGACTCTCCATGGACTACGGCGTCTTCCTGCTCTCCCGCATCAAGGAGGAGTACGACCGCACGGGCGACCACAACACCGCCGTCCGGCACGGCCTGCAGCGCACGGGCGGGCTGATCACGGCGGCGGCGGTGATCCTCGCCGTGGTGATGGTCGCGATCGGCACCTCCCGGGTCACCAACACCAAGATGCTCGGCCTCGGCATCGCCCTGGCGGTCCTGATGGACGCGATGATCGTCCGCAGCCTGCTGGTCCCGGCGGTGATGAAGCTGACGGGCAGGGCGACCTGGTGGGCGCCGGGGCCGCTGAAGAGGTTCCACCAACGCTTCGGTGTGAGCGAGACGGACGGCGAGCGAAACCCCCTCAGGGGCGCGGGGGATAGCGCGACCAGCCACGATGGACCCGCAGACATCGACGGCGACGGGAGCGCACATGAAAGCGGTGGTGTTCGAGCAGTACGGTGAACCGGCCGAGGTACGCGAGGTGACCGACCCGGAACCCGCCCCCCACGGAGTGGTCGTCCGAGTACGGTCCACCGGCCTGTGCCGAAGCGACTGGCACGGCTGGCAGGGCCACGACCCCGACATCGCGCTCCCTCATGTACCGGGCCATGAACTCGCCGGCACGATCGAGGCGGTCGGCGCCCGCGTCGCCGACTGGCGCCCCGGCGACCGCGTGACCGTCCCCTTCGCCTGCGCCTGCGGAACTTGCGGAGCATGCGCCGCCGGGGACCACCAGGTCTGCGAGCGGCAGACGCAGCCCGGGTTCACCCACTGGGGCTCGTTCGCGCAGTATGTTGCGCTCGACCACGCCGACGTGAACCTCGTGGCGATCCCGGAGGGCCTGTCGTTCGCCACGGCGGCGGCGCTGGGCTGCAGGTTCGCCACCGCGTTCCGGGCGGTGGTGCAGCAGGGCCGCGTCGCGGCGGGGGAGTGGGTCGCGGTCCACGGGTGCGGGGGCGTGGGCCTGTCCGCGGTGATGATCGCGGCGGCCTCGGGGGCGCGGGTGATCGCGGTGGACGTGTCGCCCGGGGCCCTGGAGCTGGCGCGGCGGTTCGGCGCGGCGGAGTGCGTCGATGCGGCGGCGGAGGAGGACACGGCCGCCGCGGTCCGGGAACTGACCGGCGGCGGCGCCCAGTTGTCCCTCGACGCCCTGGGCTCGCCCGTCACCTGCGCCGCCTCGGTGAACGGCCTGCGCCGCAGGGGCCGGCACGTCCAGGTCGGGCTGCTGCCGTCGAGCAGCGGGACGACCCCCGTGCCGATGGCCCGCGCGATCGCCCTGGAGCTCGAACTCCTCGGCAGCCACGGCATGGCCGCGCACACCTATCCGCCCATGCTGGAGCTGGTGCGGGCGGGCGTGCTGCGCCCCGACCTCCTGGTGACCTCGACCATCGGCCTGGACGCGACGCCCGCGGCGCTGGCGGCGATGGGGACGGCACCGGCAGCGGGGGTGACCGTCATCGAGCCGTGGAGCTGACGGAGCCGGGCACACGGGCCCGCCACTCGCTCTCCAGCATGCCCATGAGCACCTCGTCCACCCGGACGCCGTCGCGCACCTGGGCCTCGCGGCGTACGCCTTCGACCACGAAACCGACCTTCTCGTAGACGCGCCGGGCGCGGTGGTTGTCGGCGTAGACCTCCAACTCGATCCGGTGCAGGCCGAGTCGGCCGAAACCGTGGGCGACGATCAGCCGGACGGCCTCGGTGCCGACGCCGCGGTCGCGGCCACGGGGGCCGATGAGCGTGCGGAAGCTGCAGCTGCGGGCGGCGGGGTCCCACTCGAACAGGACGACCTCGCCAAGCAGTTCGCCGGTCGCCGGGTCGGTGACGGCGAGGTCGAGCCGGTCGGGTGCGGTGGCCCGGGCGCCGTACAGGGCCCGCAGGCGCTCCAGGGTCAGTTCCGTGGACGGTGCGAAGGTGAACCGTATGACCTCGGGGTCCTGGATGATCTCCCAGATCCCCTCGGCGTCGGCTGCGGTGAAGGGCCGCAGCACGGTCTTCTCGCCGGTCAGGACTGGTTTCACGGAGAAGTCGCTCATGGAGTGACTGTGCCTCACGGCGCGGTCAGTCGTCTCTTCGGCCGCGGTTTCGCGGCCGTGAGGCGACCCACGCCCGGACCGTGTCGGCGTACCAGTAGGGCTTGCCGCCCTCGACATGGTCGGGCGGCGGGAGCAGACCGTGCTTGCGGTAGGACCGCACGGTGTCCGGCTGCACCTTGATGTGCGCCGCGATCTCCTTGTAGGACCAGAGCCTTCGGTCGGTCATGGGCAGTACCTCCCTGCGCGCGCCGCGGTGGCGGCCGGGGGCGGCCGTCGGGGGGAGCCGGACGCTGCGCTGGCGATCACAAAGCCTGTGCCCGCTCAACGACCGCGCACCGAAGGAGGGCAGGGCCTGTGCGCCGGGTGTGACGCACAACCCGCGTACCCGCAACACACGTGACACGAGAGCGCCCTTTGTGACACAACCACCACAAACCCACCAGACGGCCAGGCGCCCACCGGCGACCTCACGCCCCGCAGGACCGCAGGAACGCCCGAGTCCGCTGAGCGATCGGCAACGGAGCGTCCGGCTCACACGGATACATGTCCTGCTCGACAATGGCGAACAACTCCACGCCCAACCCCTGCGCAGCCTCCAGCACAGGCTCCAGAGCAGGCGCCCCCGCAGGGGGTTCGCACATCACACCGCGAGCCACCGCCGGCCCGAACGGCGTTCCCGTGGCCCGCACATCGGCCAGGATCTCGGGATCCACCTGCTTCAGATGCAGATACCCGATCCGCTCGCCGTAGGTCTCGATCAGCTTGACGCTGTCCCCGCCGCAGTACGCGTAGTGCCCCGTGTCCAGGCACAGCGACACCACGCCGGAGTCGGTCCCGTCGAGGAACCGTACGACGTTCTCCTCGCTGTCGATGTGGGTGTCGGCGTGCGGATGGACCACGATCTGCAGCCCGTACTCCTCGCGCACCCGGCGTCCCAGCCGCTCCGTCAGGGTGTTCAGATTGCGCCATTGTTCGGGCGTCAGCGTGTCCGGCTCCAGTACCTCACCGGTCTTGTCGTCCCGCCAGAAGGACGGGATGACCACCAGGTGGGACGCTCCCATCGCCTGTGCGAGGGAGGCGTTGTCGGCGACATGGGCCCAGGTCTTCTCCCACACGGCCTCACCGTGGTGCAGACCGGTGAACACCGTCCCGGCCGACACCTTCAGGCCGCGCCGGGAAGTCTCCTCGGTGAGGACGGCCGGATCGGTCGGCAGATACCCGTACGGACCCAGTTCGATCCACTCGTAGCCGGACTCCGCGACCTCGTCGAGGAAGCGCTGCCAGGGGACCTGGCGGGGATCGTCGGGGAACCACACGCCCCAGGAGTCGGGCGCCGAGCCGACACGGATGCGGGAAAGACCGGAAGATGGTGATTGCGGTGACATCGACGTCATGGCCGCCAGAGTGCGGGTCCCGACAGGGGGTGTCAAGGTCTGGTCCGAATGTCTGGACAAAACATTGACAGGGCTCCGTGCGCGGGGCTAGAAACCGGGGGAGAGGCGCAACGAAGGGAAGCCGATGGCGTACGACCTGATCACCATGGGGCGGATCGGGGTGGACCTCTATCCGCTCCAGACCGGCGTCCCGCTGCCGCAGGTGACGAGCTTCGGCAAGTTCCTCGGCGGTTCGGCGAGCAATGTCGCGGTGGCCGCGGCCCGCCTCGGGCGCCGCACCGCGGTGATCACCCGCACCGGCGACGACCCCTTCGGCACCTACCTCCACGAGGCCCTGCAGGGCTTCGGCGTCGACGACCGCTGGGTCACCCCGGTCCCGGGCCTGCCCACGCCGGTCACCTTCTGCGAGATCTTCCCGCCGGACGACTTCCCGCTGTACTTCTACCGTCAGCCGAAGGCCCCCGACCTGGAGATCGACGCCCACGAACTCGATCTCGACGCGATCCGGGACGCCCGTATCTTCTGGGTCACCGGCACCGGCCTGAGCGAGGAGCCGAGCCGTACGGCCACGCTGGCGGCCCTCGCGCACCGGGCCAGGTCCGGCATCACGGTCTTCGACCTCGACTGGCGCCCCATGTTCTGGAGCGACCCCGCCGCGGCCCGCCCCTTCTACCAGGAAGCCCTGCGCCACACCACCGTCGCCGTCGGCAACCTCGACGAGGTGGAGGTCGCCACCGGAGTGCGCGAACCGCAGGCCGCCGCACAGGCGTTGCTCGACGCGGGCTGTGAACTCGCCGTCGTCAAACAGGGCCCCAAGGGCGTCCTCGCCGCCAGCAGCAAGGGCGAGTACGCGGAGGTGCCGCCCCTGCCGGTCACCGTGCTCAACGGCCTCGGCGCGGGCGACGCCTTCGGCGGCGCCCTGTGCGACGGACTGCTGGCGGGCCGCGACCTGGAGACGGTCATGCGGTACGCCAACGCGGCCGGCGCGATCGTCGCCTCCCGCCTGGAGTGCTCCTCCGCCATGCCGACCGCCGACGAGATCGAGACCGCCGTCCGGGCCGGAGCGGTGCTGTGAGGGCGGGCCAGGTCTCGGGCTCCCACCACGAGGGCGGCCATGAGGGAGGCCACGAGGGCGGCGGCGGTGTCGCGCACGCGCGCGTGGACGTCGCCGAACTCGTCCGCACCCGCGCCCGCCACCCCGAGGCCGTCGCGGAGGCCGCAGCCCGCCGTGCCCGCAGACCGCTGGTCGGCGACTCCGGCCGGCTGATGATCGTGGCCGCAGACCACCCGGCCCGCGGCGCGCTCGGCGTCTCGGGCCGCAGATTCGCCATGGCCAACCGCGCCGACCTGCTCGAACGCCTCTGCCTCGCCCTCTCCCGCCCCGGCGTCGACGGCGTGCTCGCCACCGCGGACATCCTCGACGACCTCCTTCTGCTCGGCGCCCTGGAGAACAAGGTCGTCATGGGCTCGATGAACCGCGGCGGCCTCCAGGGCGCCCGCTTCGAACTCGACGACCGCTTCACCGGCCACCGCCCCGAGGACATCGAGCGGCTCGGCTTCGACGCGGGCAAGTTGCTGCTGCGCATCGACTACGACGACCCCGGCTCGCTGACCACGCTGGAGTCCAGTGCCCGTGCCGTCGACGCGATGGCCGCCCGCCGGCTGCCGGTCTTCGTCGAGCCGTTCATCAGCCACCGCACGGACGAGGGGACGCTGAAGAACGACCTGTCCGCGGAGGCCGTCACCCGGTCCATCGCCATCGCCTCGGGCCTCGGCGGCACCTCGGCCTACACCTGGCTCAAGCTGCCCGTCACCGAGAACCCGGACGACATGGCCGAGGTGATGGAGACCTCGACCCTGCCCGCCGTACTGCTCGGCGGCGAGGTCGGCGACGACCAGGACGGCGCGTACGAGAAGTGGCGCGGCGCCCTCCAACTGCCCACCGTGCGGGGCCTGGTGGTCGGCCGTTCACTGCTCTACCCGGCGGACGGCGACGTGGCCGCCGCCGTGGACACCGCCGTGGGACTGCTGTGAGGGAGTGATGACCGCGGGTGTGCCGTACACCGAGGGGACCGTGCTCGTGCCGCGAGGCGGATGTACGGTACGGCGGGCCTGTGACATAACGGACGAAGAGTTTCAACTCCCGGGTGGGGTAAGCGCATTCGCGTCGGCATGGGACTTCGCGTACGTTCCCCGTGACACCCGGCCCCAGATCGCCTCCGGCGCGGCAGGCCGCTTCGCCCTGGCAGGAGCGAAGTGCGAGCGACGACTCCCCGCCCGCTACGGCCCCGCGCCGGAGGTCCCGAACGGCTACGGCCGCAGGCGCGTATTCCCCTGGCGTGAAAGCGGAACCGACGGCTTTCACCCGGAGCACACGGAGGGATACCGATGACGGAGCGGACCTCGACGACGAGGCTGACGGTCGCACAGGCGCTGGTGCGCTTCCTCGCCGCCCAGTACACCGAGCGGGACGGCGCCCGGCAGCGGCTGATCGGCGCGACCTGGGGCATCTTCGGCCACGGCAACGTGGCGGGCATCGGCCAGGCGCTCGTCGAGTACGCCGACGTCATGCCGTACCACCAGGGCCGCAACGAACAGGCCATGGTGCACGCGGCGGTGGGCTATGCCCGCCAGTCGAACCGCCTGTCCACGCACGCGGTGACCACCTCCATCGGTCCGGGCGCCACCAACCTCGTCACGGGCGCCGCCCTCGCCACCATCAACCACCTCCCGGTCCTGCTCCTGCCCGGCGACGTCTTCGCCGCCCGCACCGCCGACCCCGTCCTGCAGCAGCTCGAAGTGCCGTACGCGGGCGACGTGTCGGTCAACGACAGCCTGCGCCCGGTGTCGAGGTACTTCGACCGCGTCACCCGCCCCGAACAGCTCATACCGGCGGCCCTGGCGGCCATGCGGGTCCTCACCGACCCCGTCGAGACCGGCGCCGTGACCCTGGCCCTTCCGCAGGACGTCCAGGCGGAGGCGTACGACTGGCCCGAGGACTTCTTCGCCGAGCGGACCTGGGTGATCCGCCGCCCGGGCGCCGACCCGACCGAACTCGCCGAGGCCGTACGGGCGATCAGGGCCGCACGCAGGCCGCTGGTCGTCGCGGGCGGCGGCGTCCACCACAGCCGCGCCGAGGAGGCCCTCGCCGAGTTCGCGGCCGCCACCGGCATCCCGGTCGCCTCCACCCAGGCCGGCAAGGGCTCGCTGCGCTGGGACCACCCCCAGGACGTCGGCGGCATCGGCCACACCGGCACGGCCACGGCCGACGAACTCGCCCGCACCGCCGACCTGGTGATCGGCGTCGGCACCCGCTACACCGACTTCACCACCGCCTCCGGCACCCTCTTCACCGGCGAGGACGTCCGCTTCCTCAACCTCAACATCGCGCCCTACGACGGCCACAAGCTCGCCGGGCTGCCGCTGATCGCGGACGCCCGCAGCGGACTGCAGGAGCTGACGGCGGCTCTGGACATGCACGCGCACCGGGTCAGCGGCTCCTACGTCACCGAGTACACCGAGGACAAGGAGCGCTGGGAGCAGCGCGTCGACGCCTGCTACGAGGCCGACGAGCCGGACATGCGGCCCACCCAGCCGCAGGTGCTCGGCGCCCTGGACGCGATAGTGGACGACACGGACGTGATCATCAACGCGGCCGGCTCCCTCCCGGGCGACCTGCACAAGCTGTGGCGGGCGCGCTCGCGGGACCAGTACCACCTGGAGTACGGCTACTCCTGCATGGGCTACGAGATCCCGGCCTCGATCGGCGTGAAGATGGCCGCGCCCGACCGCCCGGTGTGGGCGCTGGTCGGCGACGGCACGTATCTGATGATGCCGACGGAGATCGTGACCGCCGTACAGGAAGGCGTCGCCATCAAGGTGCTGCTGGTGCAGAACCACGGGTACGCGTCCATCGGCGGCCTGTCGGAGTCGGTGGGCGGCGAGCGGTTCGGCACCGCCTACCGCTACCCGGCGGACGACGGCACCTACACGGGGGCGCGACTGCCCGTCGACCTCGCCGCCAACGCCGCGAGCCTCGGCATGCGCGTCCTGCGCGCCAAGACCGTCGGCGATCTGCACGAGGCGCTCGCCGAGGCCCGCGCCGCGGACACTCCCACATGTGTCTACGTCGAGACCGAAACGGCCGACACTGTGTCGGGCCCGCCGCCCGCCCAGGCCTGGTGGGATGTACCTGTGGCCGAGACCGCGACCCGACCGTCCGCGGTGAAGGCCCGAGAGCTGTACGAACGGCACGTCTCCACCCGACGCCGCCATCTGTGAAGGAGAAACCGGGCATGACGAAGATCGTCAACCACTGGATCGGCGGCAAGACCGTCGAAGGCGCGTCGGGTACGTACGGGCCGGTCACCGACCCGGCGACCGGCGCGGTCACCACCAAGGTCGCGTTCGCGACGGTCGACGAGGTCGACGCGGCGGTCGCGGCCGCCAAGGACGCCTACCTGAGCTGGGGTCAGTCCTCGCTGGCCAGGCGCACCGAGATCCTGTTCAAGTTCCGGGCGCTGCTGGACGCCAACCGGGACGCGATCGCCGAGCTGATCACCGCCGAGCACGGCAAGGTGCACTCCGACGCGCTCGGCGAGGTGGCCCGCGGCCTGGAGATCGTGGACCTCGCCTGCGGGATCAGCGTGCAGCTGAAGGGCGAGCTGTCCACCCAGGTCGCCACCCGCGTGGACGTCTCCTCGATCCGCCAGCCGCTCGGTGTGGTCGCCGGCATCACGCCGTTCAACTTCCCGGCGATGGTGCCGATGTGGATGTTCCCGATCGCCATCGCGTGCGGCAACACCTTCGTCCTCAAGCCGTCCGAGAAGGACCCCTCCGCCTCGCTGAAGATCGCCGAACTGCTCGCCGAGGCCGGTCTGCCCGACGGTGTCTTCAACGTCGTCCAGGGCGACAAGGTGGCCGTCGACCGCCTCCTGGAGCACCCGGACGTCAAGGCCGTCTCCTTCGTCGGCTCCACCCCGATCGCCCGCTACATCCACACCACCGCCTCCGCGCACGGCAAGCGCGTGCAGGCGCTGGGCGGCGCCAAGAACCACATGCTGGTGCTGCCCGACGCCGACCTGGACGCGGCCGCCGACGCCGCCGTCTCCGCCGCCTACGGCTCCGCCGGCGAGCGCTGCATGGCCATCTCCGCGGTGGTCGCGGTCGGCGCCATCGGCGACGAACTCGTCGCGAAGATCCGTGAGCGCGCAGAGAAGATCAAGATCGGTCCGGGCACCGACCCCACCAGCGAGATGGGCCCGCTGATCACCGCCGCGCACCGCGACAAGGTCGCCTCCTACGTCACCGGCGCGGCCGCCGAGGGCTGCGAGGTCGTGCTGGACGGCACCGGCCACACCGTGGAGGGCTACGAGGACGGCCACTGGATCGGCCTGTCCCTGCTCGACAAGGTGCCCACCACCGCCAAGGCCTACCAGGACGAGATCTTCGGCCCCGTCCTGACCGTGCTCCGCGTGGACACCTACGAGGAGGGCGTCACCCTCATCAACAACTCGCCGTTCGGCAACGGCACCGCGATCTTCACCCGGGACGGCGGCGCCGCCCGCCGCTTCCAGCTGGAGGTCGAGGCCGGCATGGTCGGCGTCAACGTCCCGATCCCGGTTCCCGTCGGCTACCACAGCTTCGGCGGCTGGAAGGACTCCCTCTTCGGCGACCACCACATCTACGGCAACGACGGCACGCACTTCTACACCCGCGGCAAGGTCGTCACCACCCGCTGGCCCGACCCGGCCGACGCCCCCGCGGGCGTCGACCTCGGGTTCCCCCGCAACCACTGAGGGCGCAGGGGCCGTACGGTGCCCCGCTCCTCCCGGTCGTAGGCCGGTGAGGGGCGGGGCACCGCCGTGTCCGGGCTCAGCCCTGCTGCTCCGGGGACTGCTCCCGGGACTTCTTGATCTCGTCGGTGAGGTCGCCGGTCTGCGCGGCCGGCGGAGCCTTCACCGGGGCCGTGGCGCCGAACTTCTGGAAGTCCATGGTGACCTTCACCGCGCCGATCCGCTGCTGCAGACGGACCGGCAGGTCGTTGCCGCCCACCCAGATGTCCATGGTCATCGAGTCGGCGCCGCCGGTCACCGCGCTCATGGCGTTGTCACCGTCGTAGGCCTCCTTGAACTTGCCCATGTGCGCCTTGTCGACGACGGCGCGGTAGTGCGTCGTGCGCTGCCCGTCGACGGTCTCCTTGCCGAGGTCGTCGACGTCGTTCGCGTACTTCAGGGCCCGCATCGAGTCCGCCGGATTGCCGCCCCCGCTGCTGCTGCCGCTGAAGGCCTGGGAGCCCTTGTCGCCGAAGATCGCCGAGGAGTCGATCTTCATCCACTCCTTGCCCTGGAGCGGGCCGGCGGGCTGCGGGTCGACGTCGTAGTAGTAGGCGCCGTCCACGAACAGCACCCGGGTCGTGGGGCTGTCCTGCAGCTGCTGCATCTGCGCGGCCCGCGTGTCCATCTCGGCGTCGAAGGCCAGTCCGTCGCCCCACGAGTAGGTGCCGTCCATGGCGATCGGGGTGCCCGTGCCGAGGTCGGTGCTGACCTTGACCTCGGCCGAGCCGAGCTGCTCGGTGCGGTCGGTGGCCCGCGACAGTACGGCCATGATCCTGTCCGCGTGGTCCACGGCCTTGGCCGCGGTTCTCGCGCCGTCCGTGCCGCACCCGGACACGGCGATCGCCGCCGCTGCCGTGAACCCCACCCAGGCAGCGGTGTGCTTCGACTTCATGAGTCCCCACCCAATGCTTCTCTGTGATTCTGTTGTGAATCTCCGTGATCGCCGACTCTAGCGGGACCCACCGACAGGCCCGGATGCCCGTACACCAACCGCGGTACGCCGTCCGGCGAAGGTTCACCCCACGGTCTGCTTCAACTGTCAGTGAGCCCCCGTACGGTTGATGGCATGGATCTTCGACTGCCCCGTCTGCGGGGGCTCCTGCGAAGGCCCCGCAGGGCACTCGCCGCCGGGGCCGCCGTCGTCGTACTCGCAGGTGCGGGCACCTGGACGGCCGTCGCCTCGGACGACAAGCCCCCGGTGCGCGAGACCGACCGCGTCATGGCCGTCGACGGTGTGCGCATCGACACCTCGTACTTCACGTCCGGCCCCGCCGGCCGCAGACCTGCTGTGTTGCTGGCCCACGGGTTCGGCGGCAGCAAGCAGGACGTACGGCAGCAGGCGCAGGACCTCGCCAGGGACGGCTATGCGGTGCTGACCTGGTCCGCCCGCGGCTTCGGCAGGTCCACCGGCAAAATCGGGCTGAACGACCCCAAGGGCGAGGTCGCCGACGTCTCCCGGCTCATCGACTGGCTGGCGAAGCAGCCCCAGGTGCAGCTCGACAAGCCGGGCGACCCGCGCGTGGGCGTCGCCGGCGCCTCGTACGGCGGCGCGATCTCCCTGCTGGCCGCGGGATACGACCACCGGGTGGACGCCATCGCCCCGGCGATCACGTACTGGAACCTGGCGGACGCCCTCTTCCCCGACGACGTGTTCAAGAAGCTGTGGGCCGGGATCTTCGTCAACTCCGGCGGCGGGTGCGAGAAGTTCGAGCCCGACCTATGCCGGATGTACGAACGGGTCGCGCAGTCGGGCACGCCGGACGCGCAGGCGCGCGCCCTGCTCGCCGCCCGTTCCCCGTCCGCCGTCGCCGACCGCATCAAGGTCCCGATGCTCCTGGTGCAGGGGCAGACCGACTCCCTCTTCCCGCTCGGCCAGGCCGACGCCGCCGCGAAGGCCATCCGCGCGAACGGCGCCCCCGTCGACGTCGACTGGATCGCCGGCGGGCACGACGGCGGTGACATGGAGACCGGCCGCGTCCAGTCACGCGTGCGTGCCTGGTTCGACCGCTACCTCAAGGACGACAAGGGCACCGACACCGGCCCGGCCTTCCGCATCAGCCGCACCGGCGGCGTCGACTCCACGACCGGCGCGGCCCTGCTGCGCGGAGCGAGCGACGACCGCTACCCGGGCCTGGAGAGCGGGCAGCGCGCGCTGCCGCTCAGGGGCGGGGAGCAGCGCTTCGCCAACCCGGCCGGCGCCAGTCCGCCCGCCGTCTCCGCCCTGCCCGGCCTCGGCGGCTCCGGCGGACTCGCCCAGCTGTCCTCGCTCGGCGTCGGCGTCTCGCTCGACTTCCCCGGCCAGTACGCGCAGTTCGAGTCCGCGCCCGTCTCCCGCAGCCTGCGGATCACCGGGTCGCCGAAGGTCACCGTCCATGTGACATCGACGAGCGACGACGCCGTGCTCTTCGGGAAGGTCTACGACGTCTCACCCGGCGGCGGAACCCCCGTCCTGCCCTCGCAGCTCGTGGCCCCGATCCGCGTCGAGGGCGCCAAGGCGGGCAAGGACGTGACGATCACGCTCCCGGCCGTCGACCACGAGGTCGAGCAGGGGCACCGGCTGCGCCTGGTCCTCGCCTCCACCGACCTGGGCTACGCCTCGCCGACGGCCCCGGCGACGTACACCGTCTCCGTGCGGGGCGACCTGAAGGTGCCGACGGCACCCGGCGTGACCACCGCGGCCGCCCCGCTGCCGTCCTGGGTCTGGTGGCTGCCGGTGGCCGCGGCGGTGATCGCCCCGGCGCTGCTGGTCACGGGCCGCCGCCGCACCACCGCCCCGGCCCCCGATCCCGCACTCGCCGAAGTCCCGCTCCAGATCACGGACCTGAGCAAGCGGTACGCCGGATCGGCGGACCGTTACGCGGTGCGGGACCTGTCCTTCCGCGTGGAGAAGGGCCAGGTCCTCGGCCTGCTCGGGCCGAACGGCGCGGGCAAGACCACCACCCTGCGCATGCTGATGGGCCTGATCAAGCCGGACGACGGCGAGATCCGCGTCTTCGGGCACGCGATCCGCCCCGGCGCCCCGGTCCTCTCCCGCCTCGGCGCGTTCGTGGAGGGCGCGGGATTCCTCCCGCACCTGTCGGGCCGCGAGAACCTGGAGCTGTACTGGCAGGCGACGGGCCGCCCGCCCGAGGACGCCCATCTGGACGAGGCCCTGGAGATCGCGGGACTCGGCGACGCGCTCGCCCGCGCGGTGCGCACGTACTCCCAGGGCATGCGCCAGCGACTCGCCATCGCCCAGGCCATGCTCGGCCTCCCGGACCTCCTCATCCTCGACGAACCCACCAACGGCCTCGACCCGCCGCAGATCCGCGAGATGCGCGAGGTGCTGATCCGGTACGCGGCGGCGGGCCGCACGGTGATCGTCTCCAGCCACCTCCTGGCGGAGGTCGAGCAGTCCTGCACCCACCTCGTGGTCATGGACCGCGGCCGCCTCGTCCAGGCGAGCCCGGTGGCCGAGATCACCGGCTCCGGCGACACCCTCCTGGTCGGCCTGGCCACCGACATCCCGGACCCCTTGGTGGAGAAGGTGACGGCACTGCCGGACGTCGAGTCGGCGGTACGAGTGGAAGGCGGCCTACTGGTACGCCTCGCAACCCCCGGTCCGGCAGCACGTCTTGGGGGCGCGGGGAACGGCGCGACCGGCCACGACGAACCCGCGGACGAACAACCACCCCGCACCGCCCCGGCCCAGCTCCTGGTGGACCTGGTCCGCCTGGAGGTCCCGGTCACGTCAATGGGCCCCCACCGCCGCCTGGAGGACGCCTTCCTCACCCTGATCGGAGGTGAAGCATGACCACACTCGCCGAGCGCAACGAGACCGCGTCCGGCTACAAGCCGGGCCGCACCCTCCCTGTGAGGGTGGAGCTGATCCGCCAGCTCAAGCGGCGCAGAACGCTCGTCATGGGCGCGATCCTCGCCCTGCTCCCGTTCGTGCTGCTGATCGCGTTCGCGATCGGCGGCGACCCGAGCGGCCGCAACGACACGGTGACGCTGATGGACACGGCCACCTCCTCCGGGGCCAACTTCGCCGCCGTGAACCTGTTCGTGTCCGCGGGCTTCCTGCTCGTCATTCCGGTCGCCCTGTTCTGCGGGGACACGGTCGCCTCGGAGGCGAGCTGGTCCTCGCTGCGCTATCTGCTGGCCGCGCCCGTGCCCCGGGCCCGGCTGCTGTGGTCCAAGCTCGTCGTCGCGCTCGGCCTCAGCCTGGCCGCGATGATCCTGCTGCCGGTGGTGGCGCTCGCCGTCGGCACGGCCGCCTATGGCTGGGGCCCGCTGCAGATCCCCACCGGCGGCGCCCTGGACACCGGCACGGCGACGCAGCGCCTGCTGGTGGTCGTGGCGTACATCTTCGTGTCCCAACTGGTCACCGCGGGGCTGGCGTTCTGGCTCTCCACGAAGACCGACGCGCCCCTCGGCGCGGTCGGCGGCGCGGTCGGCCTGACCATCGTCGGCAACGTCCTCGACGCCGTCACCGCGCTCGGCCACTGGCGCGACTTCCTGCCCGCGCACTGGCAGTTCGCCTGGGCGGACGCCGTGCAGCCGCACCCCGAGTGGTCCGGCATGATCCAGGGCACGGCGATTTCGATAACGTACGCACTCGTCCTGTTCGCCCTGGCCTTCCGCGGTTTCGCCCGCAAGGACGTGGTGTCCTAGGTCAACGGAGGATCACCCACCGGTCTCGACCGCCCATGATCGTGGCCGTCTTGAGATCCATCCGCAACGCCCCGTGCCGCACGTTCCGTCCCCCTGCGCCGTCACAGTCACAGACACCGGCGTCAACACACCCAGGGGGCACGGAACATGGAGCGGTACCGAACACCACGGCAGGGCACACCACGCCGCCGCACCGACAGCCCGCGCGTCGGCCGCCCGCGCACCCGCCGGCTGCGCGGCGCGCTCCTCGCGCTCACGGCGGCGAGCGGGCTGCTGCTCACGGCGTGCAGTGGCAGCGACACCGGCACCAGCAGGGCTGAGGACAGTTCGCACCGCAACGGCTTCCCGGCCCCCGCCGCCCCGACGACCGGCAGCGGGCAGCAGGGCTCGGCACAGGGCAAGGGCGAGGACAGGTTCGCGAGCCCCTCCGAAGCCCCCGACCACCTCTCCACCTTCGCCCTCGACGTCGACACCGCCTCCTACGAGTACGCCCGCCGCACGCTCGCCGAGGGCGGCCGCCCCGACCCCGCCACCGTGCGCCCCGAGGAGTTCGTCAACAGCTTCCGCCAGGACTACGAGCGCCCGGACGGCAACGGCTTCTCGGTCACCGTCGACGGCGCCCGTACCGACGAGAAGGACTGGTCCCTCGTCCGCGTCGGTCTCGCGACCCGCTCCGCCGACGAGTCCGGCGAACGCCCGCCCGCCGCCCTCACCTTCGTCATCGACATCTCCGGCTCCATGTCCGAGCCCGGCCGGCTCGACCTCGCGCAGAAGTCCCTCGACACGATGACGGACCGGCTGCGCGACGACGACTCGGTCGCCGTCGTCACCTTCAGCGAGCAGGCCGAGACCGTCCTGCCGATGACCCGCCTCGGCGGCCACCGCGGCGAGATCCACGACGCGATCGACAGCCTGGAGCCCACCTACTCCACCAACCTCGGCGCGGGCGTCGAGACCGGCTACGCCACGGCCGTCGAGGGCCGCCGCGAGCACGCCACCAACCGTGTCGTCCTGATCTCCGACGCCCTCGCCAACCAGGGCGACACCGACGCCGACGCCATCCTCGACCGCATCTCCACGTCCCGCCGCGAGTACGGCATCACCCTCTTCGGCGTCGGCGTCGGCAGCGACTACGGCGACGCCCTCATGGAGCGCCTCGCCGACAAGGGCGACGGCCACACCGTCTATGTGTCGGGGGAGGACGAGGCCCGCACGGTCTTCTGCGACGAGCTCCCGCAGAACATCGAGCTGACCGCCCGCGACGCCAAGGCCCAGGTCGCCTTCGACCCCGACACGGTCGCCGACTTCCGGCTGGTCGGCTACGACGACCGCCGCGTCGCCGACGACGACTTCCGCGACGACCGCGTCGACGGCGGCGAGGTCGGCCCCGGCCACACCGTCACCGCCCTGTACGCCGTCCGCACCCGGCCCGGCTCCGACGGCCGGCTCGCCACCGCGACCGTGCGCTGGCTCGACCCCCACACCCGCGAGCCGCACGAAAGGTCCGGCGAACTGCGGACCGGTGATCTCGAAGGCTCCCTCTGGGAGGCGAGCCCCCGCTTCCAGGTCACGGCCGTGGCCGCCTACTTCGCCGACGCCCTGCGCCAGGGCGACGAGCGGTGGAGCAGCCTGCCCGGCGCCCCCGGACTCGGCGAACTCCAGGAGCGCGCGGACGGGTTGGCGAAGAGGACCGAGGACCAGGAGGTACGCCGTCTCGCCGACGCGATCGGGGCGGCCCGCAGGGGCCTCGGCTAGTACACCAGTTCAGCCGCTGCGCACCATTGACCTTTCCTTACTTGTGAGTAAGTTGACTGCCCAGTCAGAACCGACCGGGGAGCCTTCATGGGTGTACGCAAGGATCTGAAAAGGGCAAAGCGACGGACCGACCTTGCGGCCCGCACCAGGGTCGAGGTCGTCAGGGACGAGGCCGGCGTGGTGCGCGAGGCCCGCACGCCGGCCCTCGCCCCGCCCATCGCCTCGGGCAGTACCGCCGACCTCCCCCACACCAACGCCGCCGAGGCCCCCGACGCCGTGGTCCTGCGCCGCAGGCAGCACGGCGGCTGGCAGCCGGTCACCGCGGCGGCCTTCGCCCGCGAGGTCACCGCCGTGGCCAAGGGGCTGATCGCGGCGGGCCTCGAACCGGGCGGCCGGGTCGCCGTGATGTCCCGTACCCGCTACGAGTGGACGGTCCTGGACTTCGCGATCTGGGCCGCGGGCGGCCAGAGCGTGCCGATCTACGCCACCTCGTCGGCCGAGCAGGTGGAGTGGATCGTCCGTGACTCCGGTGCCCGCTTCGTCGTCGCCGAGACCGCCGAGAACGCCGCCACGGTGACCACGGGCACGGCCCGGCACGAACGGCCGCCCCGCATCTGGCAGTTGGTCCCCGCCTCGGCCGCCGACGGGGAGGGCGCGCTCGCCGAACTCACCGCGCTCGGGCGCGACGTGCCCGACGAGGAGGTCACCAAGCGCCGCACCGCCCTC
Organism: Streptomyces spinosisporus; assembly: GCF_022698145.1. Taxonomy (GTDB): domain Bacteria; phylum Actinomycetota; class Actinomycetes; order Streptomycetales; family Streptomycetaceae; genus Streptomyces; species Streptomyces spinosisporus. The sequence continues at coordinate 217,061 of NZ_JALDAX010000002.1, read as the reverse complement.
ACCCCCGCCACCACCGCGACGATCTGCTACACCTCGGGCACCACCGGAAAACCCAAGGGCTGCGTGCTCACCCACGCCAATCTGCACGCCGAGGCCGCCAACACGGTCGAGCTGCTGCACCCCATCTTCAAGGAGGTCACCGGCCAGGTCGCCTCGACCCTCCTGTTCCTCCCCCTCGCCCACATCCTCGGCCGCACCCTGCAGATCGCCTGTCTGATGGCCCGTATCGAGATAGGCCACTGCCCGAGCATCAAGCCCGACGAACTGCGCCCGGCCCTCAAGGAGTTCCGCCCGACGTTCCTCGTCGGCGTCCCGTACCTCTTCGAAAAGATCCACGACACCGGCCGCGCCACCGCCGAGAAGATCGGCCGCGGCGCCTCCTTCGACCGCGCGGACCGCATCGGCGTCCGCTTCGGGGAGGCGTATCTGAACAAGTTCCTGGAGACGGGCAAGGGCCCGGGCCCCGGCCTCTACGCCGCCTGGGCCCTGTACGACCTGCTGGTCTACCGCCGCGTCCGCAAGGAGCTCGGCGGCCGCATGCGCTACGCCATCAGCGGCGGCTCCCCGCTCGACCGCGACCTCAACCTGTTCTTCTACGCCGCCGGGATCATCGTCTACGAGGGCTACGGCCTGACCGAGACCACCGCCGCGGCCACCATCGTCCCGCCGCTGAAGCCCCGCCCCGGCACCGTCGGCCCCCCGGTCCCCGGCACCGCGGTGCGCATCGCCGAGGACGGCGAGGTGCTCATCAAGGGCGGGGTCGTCTTCGGCTCGTACTGGAACAACCCGGCCGCCACCGACGCCGTGCTCAAGGACGAGTGGTTCGCCACCGGCGACCTCGGCACGCTCGACGAGGACGGCTATCTCGCCATCACCGGCCGCAAGAAGGACCTCCTCGTCACCTCCGGCGGCAAGAACGTCTCCCCGGCCGTCCTGGAGGACCGGCTGCGCAGCCGACCGCCGGTCGGGCAGTGCATCGTCGTCGGCGACAACCGTCCCTTCGTCGCGGCCCTGATCACCCTCGAACCCGAGGCCGTCGCCCACTGGCTGACGGTCCGCAAGCTGCCCGCGGACACCCCGATGTCCGAGGTGGTGAAGGACCCGCGGATGCGCGCGGACGTCCAGAAGGCCGTCGACCACGCCAACGCGGCCGTCTCCCGGGCGGAGTCGATCCGCGCCTTCACCCTCGTCGAGGGCGAGTTCACGGAGGACAACGGCCTGCTCACCCCGTCGTTGAAGGTCAAGAGGCATGCGGTGACGACGGCGTACGCGGACGAGATCGAGGCGCTGTACGCGGGTCACTCGCGCGGGTGACCCGTACCGTCCTGGCCACACAGTCCGACTCAAGTGGGGCAATAAAGTGATATATGACTAAGCGTCACTGTACGTAGGATATGCGGCGAAGGAGGACGAATGATCCCTCATCGCCGCCGGTCCGCGTTCGTTCGGCTGGCGCTCCTGACCGCCGGAGTGTTCACGGCGGCCTCGCTCGTCTGGGGCCCGGCCTCCTGGGACGACGACGGCCGCAACCCCGATCCGCCGCCGGTGATGCTCAAGCCGCCGGGCCCCACCCCCACCCCCGCGCCACCGGAGGCGACCGCCCCCGCGGACACGGACCGGCAGCGGCCCGCCTTCGGCGCCTTCCTCGACTCCGAGGCCGCCGGGATCGCACGGATGCAGCAGTTCAGCCGCTGGCTGGGCGGCACCGAGGTGCGCGTCGGGCACACCTATCTGCCGGGCGACGTATGGAGCAACATCGAGGGCGGGCACGGCTTCCTCGACAGCTGGGCCGAGTGGCGGCGGGCCAAGGCCGACCGGATGCTCGTGCTCAACGTCCCGCTGATGGAGCACAACGAGGCGGACGTCTCCGACACGGCCGTCAGACGGCTGCTGCGGCGCGCCGCGGCCGGTGCCTACGACGAGCACTTCCGGGTGCTGGCGCAGCGGCTGGTCGCCCTCGGCGCGACGGACACGATCCTCGTCCTCGGCTGGGAGATGAACGGCACCACGTACACCCACCGCTGCGGCCCCGACCCGGAGGACTGGAAGGAGTACTGGAGGCGCATCGTCACCGTCATGCGCTCGGTGCCCGGGCAGAAGTTCCGGTTCGACTTCACCCCCACCCGCGGCAAGGACGCGATCCCGTGGCCGGAGTGCTACCCCGGCGACGACGTCGTCGACATCGTCGGCATGGACTCCTACGACATGCCGCACGGGATGTCCTTCGACGAGCAGGTCTCCGAGCCCTACGGGCTGCAGTTCCACGTGGACTTCGCCAGGGAGCACCACAAGCCGATCTCGTATCCCGAGTGGGGCATGTTCCGCAACGGCGACGACAGCGTGTACATGCTGCGCATGCTGGACTGGATGAACGAGCACCGGCCGCTGTACAACACGCTCACCGACTACTGCCCGCACGGGGTGTGGCAGTGCACCGGCAATCCCCGGGCCTCGGCCGTGTACCGCGCGGTGATGTCCACCGTCCCGCTGCCGGAGCCGACCCCGGGACCGACGGCCTCACGGGCCTCACCGGCCTCACCGGCGGCCCCGGCCCCCGTCCGGGCACCGACGCCGCCGGCCACCGAGGCCCCCTGAGGCGGGCGCTACCCGTGCTGCCGGGTGGCGGGGTCCTTGCGCAGCACCTTCTTGGCCGTGTGCCGGGCCGTCGAGTGGCACACGGCGGCCGTCATCAGCGGGACGGTGAGCGGACCGGCCATCAGGAAGCGCTCGTTGTGGACCGTCTCGGGACACCAGCGGTACTTGTACGGCTCGTCGCCGCGCAGCATGCTCAGCACCCGGCCCTCGGCCCCGGTCACGGCCCCGGTCCCGGTCCCGGTCACGGCCCCGGCGGAGGCCTGCTCGCGGGTGGCGAGTTCGCTGGACGCGCGCAGCAGCATCGTCGCCACGTCCAGCTTGCTGTCGCGCAGCCGGGGGTGGAAGCCGTACAGATACTCGCCCGTCAGCCCGCCCGACATCAGATGGAGGTCGACCGCCACCACCGAGCCCTCGAAGGAGAACTCCGTCACCGCGGCCTGCCCGGACCGGGCCATCGGGACCACCGACCGCACCAGATGCTCCACGAACTGCGGCCGGACATGCTCGGGAGTGACCTTCTTGCCCTCCCACTGCTGCCGGTGCAGATCGATCAGCCGCCGCACCGCGCTCTCCGTCTCGTCGTGGCCCACCACACGCCACTCGACACCGAGCCGGCCGAGCCGGTTGACCTTGTTGCGGATGCGCTGGGCGCGCGCCGTCGGCAGCCGCTTGACCAGATCGGTCATGGGCAGGGCGGGCAGTTCCAGGCACGTCGAGTCGCGCAGCCGGCAGCGCGGGCCACGCCAGTGCCGGTAGACCTGCTCCACCGCGCTGCCGGGCCGGACGTCCCGGAAGTCGATCAGCGCGGTGCGGGCCGCGCGGGCGAGGGCGTCCGCCAGCGCCCGGCCGCCCTCCTCGGTCGCCCCCTCGGCGAGCAGCACGTCACGGAAGTCCGAGATGGCGCCGCCGATCGGCACCAGCCGGGGCAGCGCACGCCCCACCCGCATCAGCGGCGCGGCACCCACCAGTTCACGGCCCCGGCGGACCAGGAAGAGCCGCAGCCCGTCGGGTGTGCCGTACGACAGCCACCACGAGTGCAGCCAGGCATGGCTCTGGAACGGCGTCGCCGACGGGCAGGACGCGTGCAGTCCCGCCCACTCCTTAGCCAGCGCGGCGAACGCGGTGTCGTCGGTGCACAGTTCGACCGTCAGCGCACGCTCCGCCGCGGTCACCCGAGCATCCCGTGCGCGTCCGCGGCATGGGCCGGAGCGGGCACCGTCGCCTGACCCCGGCCCTCGTCCGCCGACCGCCGTGGCCGCACCAGCAGCGCCAGACCGCCCAGCAGACCCCCGGCGCTCGCGCCCACCAGCGAGGTCAGTGTCCACGACGGGGACGACGGCTCGACGGGCTTCAGGGCGCGCGAGAGCCGCTCCAGACGGATACCGGTGGCGGTCTTGGTACGCCCCGCCTGCGTGATCAGCGCGCCGGACACAGCGTTGGCCATGCCGGCGGCCCGCGCTGGACTCGTCGAGGTCGCCGACACCGAGACCATCGGCGCGTCCGGCGACGTCGCGACCTGCACGCTCTCGCGCAGCGTCGCGGCCGGTACGCCGGCCTTCGCCTGCGCGTCCCCGAGCACCGCGAGCTGCGGCGCCACCCGGCCGTACGCCTGCGCGAAACCAAGCGCGTCGGCGCAGTCGACGTCCGACCGGCCCGCCGCCACCGCGACGACGGAACTCGTCGCCGTGTACTGCGGCGGCTTCGCCACTCCGTACGCGCCGCCTGCCACAGCACCGAGCAGCGCGCCGGCCGGCAGCAGACACCACGCGGGCAGCCGCTTCCCACGAACGCGCGCGCGGCTCGACGGCCGGTCATGCTGAGCGGGGTTGTCGGTCATGGAGAACTCACTTCCAGGGTCGAACCGGCCAGGGCGGCCGTGTACACATCCATCAACTTCCGTGCGCTGTAGGCGATGTCGTAGCGCCGCACGGCCTGCGGGGCCTCGCGTCCACCCGGGCCCGCCGCCCGCAGCCGCAGCAGTTCCCGCGCGTACGCCCCGGCGCCGCCGGTGACGCGCAGGGCGCCGGGTGCCGCGTCCGGCGGCAGGTCCTCGACGGCGGGGCAGCTCGCGTACAGCACGGGCAGCCCGGCCGCCAGCGCCTCCACCACCGCCAGCCCGAAGGCCTCCTCGGCCGACGGCGAGGCGAGCACGTCCATCGCAGACAGCAGGGCGACCACGCCGGGCGCGTCGTCGCCGGGATCCGGCAGATACGGCCGCTCACCGGTCAGCACCACCCGGTCCGCGACCCCCAGCGCCCGCGCGGTGCGCCGCAGCGTCTCCTGCTCGGGACCGTCGCCGACCAGCAACAGCCGTACGTCGCCCGGCAGTTCCGCCAGGGCCCGCACCAGCACGTCGAAGCGTTTGCCCGGCGCCAGACGGCCCACCCCGCCGACGACATACGCGTCTTCCGGCAGCCCGTAGAACATCCGGGCCTCCTTGCGGGCCACCTCGTCATGGGCGAACAGGGGTGCGTCGATGCCGTTCGGGATGGTGCGGATGCGCCGGCCCGGCACCCCCCACCGGCGCAGCCGCTCGGCCACCGCCGGAGAGACGGCGACCGTGGCCCGCCCGAGGCGCTCACCGGCCAGATACAGCGCACGGACGCCCGGGGTGAGCGGTCTGCCCTCCAGCAGGGTGTCGCCGATCGAGTGCTCGGTGGCGACGACCGCCCGAACTCCCGCGAGACGGGCCGCGATCCGGCCGTAGAGACAGGCCCGGTACAGATGGGTGTGGACGACGTCGTAGCCGCCGGTGCGGATCAGCCGGGTCAGGCGGGGCAGTGCGCCGAGGTCGCGGTTGCCGCGCATCCCGAGGTGGATGACGCGGACGCCGTCGGCGGTCAGGCCCGCGGCGACGGGGCCGGGGTTGGTCAGGGTCACCACGTCGCACTGCGCGGGCACATGCCGCAGCAACAGCCGCAGTTGCTGTTCCGCGCCGCCCACGCCGAGACCGGTGATGACGTGCAGTGCCCTCACTCGGCCCCCACGGCACGGCCGAAGAACCGGGCGAGCCGGCGCTTCACCTCCAGCCGGGGCGCGGTGTCGGCACGCCCGAGGTGGATGCGCGGCAGCGCGAAGTCGCCGCAGCCGTCCGGGCCGGGGGAGATCGCGCAGGCGTAGCGGTAACCGGCCCGGCGCACGGCGGCGGCCACGCGCTCGTCCATATAGCCGTACGGGTAGCAGAAGCCTTCGACGTCGCCGCCGGTGATCCCGGCGAGCAGATGCCGGCTGCTCTCGACCTCGGCGCGCAGGACCTCGTCGCTCACCTTGGTCAGATCGAGGTGGGTCAGACCGTGCGAGGCGACCTCCATGCCCGCCGTCGCCACGCGGCGGATGCCCGCCATGCCGAGCAGCGGCTTGCGCGGCCCGTCCGGCTCCCAGGCGTTCTCGCCGTCGAGCCTTCCGGGCAGCACGAACACGGTCGCCGTGCAGCCCCGGCGGTACAGCACGGGCAGCGCGGAACTCACGAAGTCGGCGTAGCCGTCGTCGAAGGTGAGCCCCACCAGACCGCGCTCCTCGCCACGCGCGCGTGCCGCGAGCAGTTCGCGCATGCTCACGCCGCGCAGACCGCGACGCGCCAGCCAGGCGAGCTGCCGGTCGAGGCGCTCGGGCGTGACGGTCACGTTGTACGGGTCGTCCGGGCAGTCGGAGACGGAGTGGTACATGGCCACCCAGGCGACCGGGCCCCGCCCGGCGGTTCTTCGCGCGGGCTGTCCCGGCTCGGGTGCGGCCGTAGGCGAGGCGGCGGAGACATCAGCGACCATGGCCCAACTTTCGTGTGACGTAGGGAAGGAGGAAACGCACGGCGGAAAGCAGAAGGGACCGGGCGCCGGCCGCGTCGAGGATCCAGCACAGCAGCAGGAAGACGGCGCTCACGCACAGGCAGCAGACGGCGACGGAGGCCGCGGGCGAGGCGAAAAGGCCCGCACCGAGCAGACCCGCCGCGGTGGCGCCCGCGGCCGCGCACAGCGGCCGGACCAGATCGGCGACGACCCGTCGCACCCGTACGGGCACACTGCCCGGGCCCAGTCCGTGCAGCAGGAGCAGCGCGGTCACGGTGATGCCGATCGCGTTGGCGGCGGCGATGCCGCACGCGCCCCACGGACCCACGGCCCAGGCGCCGATGGCGACGGTGGCCAGCGCACCCACGCCCATCGCACCCAGCGGGAACCAGGTGGTACGTCCGGCCGCGAAGTACGACCGCACCAGCGCGCCCACCAGCGTCTGCCCGAGCAGCCCGGTCGCGTACACCCGCATCACCGCGGCGGTCGCGGCGGTGTCCTGTGCGGTGAACGCCCCGCGCTGGAAGAGCAGCTGGACGATCTGCGGGGCACCGGCCAGCACCACCGCGGCGCCCATCAGCAGGACGGTGGACATCAGCACCAGGTCACGCTCGACCCGGTTCCGGGCCCGCCGGGTGTCGCCCTCGGCGATCGCCTGCGCCACCACCGGGAAGGTGACGACGCACACCATCAGCGACAGCGACATCGGCAACTGGGCGACCTTCTGGGCGTAGTTGAGGTGCGAGATCGCCCCGGCGGGCAGCCCGGAGGCGAGATGGCGCTCGATGAGGACCTGCGACTGACGGCACAGCGCGAACAGCAGGACCGCGCAGATGAGGGCGGGCGCGAGCGGCCGGGCGCCGTCCCCGTCGTCGACGAGCGCGCGGCTGCCGGTCCGCCCGGCGATCCGCCGCGCGAGCGACGGCGCCTGCACGGCGACCATGAGACACCCGCCGAGCGCGACGCCGAGCGCCGCGGACCGTACGCCCCAGTGCGCACCGACGACGAACATCGTGGCGATGATCGCGACGTTGTACGCGACGTAGATCGCGCCGGGCGCGAGAAACGAGCGATGGGCGCGCAGCGCCGCACTGCAGTACCCGGCCAGCCCGAAGCTCAGCACACAGGTCGCCGTCAGCCGGGTGCAGGAGACGGCGAGCGAGGCGTCGCTCAGGCCGGGCGCGAGGGCGGACACCAGCATCGGCGCCCCGGCCGCGAGCACGGCGGCCGTGGCGGCGAGGGCGAGGCACAGCCGCGGCAGCGAGGCGGCGACCAGGGAGCGCACGGGGTCGGGCGTGCGCTGCCCGCGCGCCCGCAGTGCCAGCGCCGCACTGAAGGCGGGCACGAGCACGAACGCCATGCCGTCCTCGATCAGCAGCGTCGCCGCCACCTCGGGCACGGTCCAGGCGACCAGGAACGCGTCGGTCTCGGCGCCCGCGCCGAAGAGATGCGCGAGCGCCTGGTCCCGGCCTAGGCCCAGGACCGCCCCGGCGATGGACAGCGCGGCGCTCAGCAGGGTCGCCCGGGCGAGGAAGCGCCGCGAGGAGGCGTCCTGCACCCGCGGCCGGGCATGGGCCGGGCGGCGGCGGCCGCCGCGCGCCGGAAGCGCGCCACCAGTGCGGGTCGCGTGGTCCGGGACGCCCGCCGTCCTCGTGTGTCCGGCCCTCACCGCCGGCCCGATTCCGCGGCCGCGGCCGGACCCGCCGCCGCGCCGGTCAGCGACCACCAGGCGACGAAGCCGAAGCAGACCGCCGTCAGCGTGGTGGAGGGGCCGCCGATGTCGGCGTACAGGAAGTTGACGAGCTGCCACAGCAGCAGACCGCAGGCCGCGAGCGCGCAGTCCCTGGCCCGTCCGGCCCGCCGCAGTCGGCGCAGTCCGCAGACCAGCAGGGCGAGCCAGCTGCCCGCCACCGTGAGCAGCCCCAGCAGGCCCTGCTCGCTCAGGAGCAGGAAGTACATGTTGTGCGGGGAGAGCAGCGGCTGGCGCTTGTAGGCCTGGCCCGCTCCCTCGGTGTCGCTGCCCGACGACAGCGCCAGCGAGGCGTGGGCGTCGCGGTAGGCGGGGAAGGCCTTCAGGCCCACCCCGGTCACCGGATGCTCGCGCCACATGTCGGTGGCCGCCGCCCACATGGTGTACCGGTCGATCACCGACTGGTCCGGGGTGTCGGTGACCTGGGTGATGCTGGTCAGCCGCTCCTGCAGCCCCGCGGCGCCCACGCCGAGCCCGCCGACGAGGACCACCGCGGCGGCGGCCACCGCCGCGAACACCGCCACCGCCCGCCGCGCCCCGGCCAGCAGCAGCTGCGTGCCGCACGCCACCGCGGTCGCGATCCACGCGCCCCGGCTGAAGGACAGCGCGAGCGGCACGAGCAGGGCCAGCGCGCAACCGGCCGCCACGAGCCTCTGCCGCCGGGTACGCGCACCGAGCGCGAGACCGGTCAGCGCCACCACACCGCACGCGACGACGCTCGCCATCCCCATCACGTCGGACGGCCCGAAGGTGCCCACCGCACGGATGTCCGCGCCCTGGTACGAGGCGCCGGTCCCGGTGAGGTACTGGTGCACCCCGACCGCCCCCTGCCACAGCGCGAGGGCCGCCAGCGACCACAGCACCAGCCGGGCGTCGCGCCGGTCGCGCACCAGCAGCACCACCGCGAGCGGCACGAGCACGAACACCTGCACATAGCGCGCAAGTCCCGTGACCCCGTCGCCCGGCGTCACCGCCCCGGTCGCGGCGACCGCGATGCCCACCACGGGCAGCCCGAGCACCACCGCCGCGGTCCGCGTCAGCGGCCGCCGCGCCTCGCGCACGGCGCGTACGGCGGCCCAGAGCACGGCCAGTGCCGAGACCGCGTCGGCGGGCGAGGCACCGCTGTCGGACGTGGACGGCAGCCCCATCAGGGCGAGCACCGCCACGACGGGCAGCACGGGAGCGAACCGGCCGAGCGCGGCCGGCGACGCCACGAGCGGTACGGAGGCCGAGGGAGAGCTCACGCTCAGCTCCCCGTCGGCCGCACGAACAGCACCGCCGTACGCACCAGGATGCAGATGTCCTGCCACAGCGACCAGTTGTCGATGTACGCGTTGTCGAAGCGGCACCGGTCCTCGATGGAGGTGTCGCCGCGCAGCCCGTGGATCTGCGCGAGCCCGGTGATCCCGGTCTGCATCCGGTGCCGCTCCCGGTAACCCGGATGGGTCTGGCTGAACACGGCGACGAAATACGGCCGTTCGGGCCGGGGGCCGACCAGGCTCATGTCGCCGCGGCACACGTTCCACAGCTGCGGCAGCTCGTCGAGGGAGGTGCGGCGCAGGAACTGGCAGAACCGGCTCATCTCCTGCTCGTTCGCCACGCTCCAGCGCGTCGCCGCCTCGTGCGCGCTGGCGGGCCGGTGGGTGCGGAACTTCAGCAGGGTGAACGGCCGTCCGTCCTTGCCGATCCGCTCCTGCCGGAACACCACCCCGGGCCCGTCCTTGATCCGCAGCACCACCGCGCACACCAGCAGCACCGGGCAGACGAGCAGCAGCAGCGCCCCCGAAAGCACCACGTCCAGCAGGCGCTTGCCCGCGCCGCCGCGCCGCGGCCCGCCCTCCGGACTGAGCAACCTGCGGGGAAAGCCCGCCAGATGCCCGGCCCCCGCGCGCCCTCTGCCGAAGCCGTACGACGGCACGCCGGCGTCCAGCTCCCACAGCTCACAGCCGTACGCCGCCAGATCCCGCAGCAGAGCGGCCCGCACCACCGGAGTCGAGGCACCGACGACCAGGACCGTCTCCACACCGTTCTGGATGACCGCCCGGTGCGTCTCCAGGTCCGTGGTCAGCACCGGCAGTTCGGGGCCCTCGCCGGAGTGGGTGAGGACGTCCAGGGCGTCGGTGACCAGCCCCACCGGCCGTACTCCGCAGCCCGGTTGGCGCAGCAGCGCGGCCGCTACCGGCCGGGCCGCCGCGACCGGGCCGACCACCAGGGCCGGTTGGGGCCGGCGCCGCGCCGCCCGGTGCGCGTCGACCGCCGCACGGCCCGCGCAGGCCGCGGCGCAGTGCACGGCGAACGCGGCGCCCAGCACGGCCAGCGGGACCGGCCGCAGCGGGGAGAGGGCCGCGACCCCCGCCCAGCCCACGGCGATCCGCCCGCACAGCGCGGGCAGTTCGTCGAGCACACCGCGCACGACGGCCATGTCGTAGAGACGGGCGCGCCGGTTGAGCGCCATCACGCCGAGGGCCAGCAGGACGATGACCAGGGGGTGTCCGAGCGCCCCGGGCACGACCGGTGCCGCCACCAGGGCCGCGGCGCCGTCGACGAGAGCCAGGGGCAACCACGGGGCCCGGCGCGGACGGCGGCCCCTGCGTCCGGCGGGCAGCCGCCGTCCGGCCACCGGACGGCGACGAGGGGCGAGGACGGAGACGGCGCGCTCTGCGGCCCGCGGCTGCTGCCCCGCAGGAGGGGGAACGGTACTTTCCGCAGTCATCTGGTGATGCACTTCCTGCTCTAGTTGGGTACGACGACCGGCGTGACGACGACGGCGAGCAATTCGCGGTACACGTCGATCACGGCGTCCGCCGCGTGTCGTAGATCGTGAGCGGCGAGCACGTGCCGGCGGCCCTGAGCGCCCAGCTCCGCGCACAGCCGCTCGTCCCGCAACAGCGCCGTCAGCGCCCGGGCCAGCGCGCCGGGGTCCTCCGGCGGCACCAGACAATGCGGCAGCTGCCCCGGCGCGAGGCTCTCCCGAGCGCCGTCGACATCGGTGACGACGACCGGCCGGGCGCACGCCATGGCCTCCAGCGGGGCGAGGGCCATGCCCTCCCAGCGGGACGGCAGGACGACGACGTCGGCGGACCGGTACCAGGGGGCGGCGTCGGCCGCGGCACCGGCGAAGGTCACCGAACCGGGCGCGGCGGCGCGCAGCCGGCCGGCATCCGGACCGTCGCCGACCAGCACCAGCCGCGCGCGCGGCATCCGCCGCACCACCTCGGGCCAGGCCTGAAGGAGCACGTCCTGCCCCTTCTGCCGGCACAGCCGGCCCACGCACACGACGAGCGGCCCGGCCCCGGACCCGACGACGTCCCCCTCGGGACGGAACCTGAGGGTGTCGACGCCGTTGGGGACCACACGCCACACGGCACCGATCCCGCACCGCTGCCCGGTGCGCCGCTCGGCCTCGCTCACGCACAGGACCCGCGTCGCCCACCTGGCCCCCCACCGCTCCCAGCCCAGGGCCAGCCGGCCGACCACACCGCCGGCGGCCTCGAACGACCAGGCGTGCGGCTGGAAGACGGTGGGGATACGGCCCCGTACGGCGAGCCGGGCCGCGAGTCCCGCCTTGGCGCTGTGCGCATGCACGAGATGCGGCCGCGCCGTGGCCAGGATCCGCGCCAACTGCCGTACCTCACCGGGCAGCCGGTGCCCCGGCGAGCGGGTCGCGTCCCAGCGAAGGACCGTGCAGCCCCGGGCGCGCAGTGCGTCCGGCAGCGTGCCGCCCCGCGGACAGGCCACGGTCACCCGGAACCCCGCGGCGAGCTGAGCCGCCGCCAGGTCCGTCACGACCCGTGCGACCCCGCCCTCGACGGGCTGGGCCACATGCAGGACGTGCGGGACGCGTGGGGAATTACTCATGAGCGACGCTGCCCTTCCGAACAAAAGAGTCCGAGCCGGGGGCCAGGACGTGCGGCTCGAGTTCTTGCTATAAAATCCCGCACCCGTTCGAGAGCGTGAGGTTCGTAGTTAAATCGGCATCGCTGAAAACACGAGGTGAGCCACTCTAACCGCTCAGCCCTATTTATCTGCGAACCGGCCAACTGTGTCGGAATGGTGGCGTTTCCATGGGCTATTTGTCACCTTCGGCAACCCGTTTGGAGCAGCCACCCGCAAGGGTCCGTTCGTATGAGTTCCTCGAACTGCAGGCGACAGGGTTTCCAGCGCGCCCGCCCCTCGTTAGGCCGGGGGAGGCTGACAAAAGAAAGGCACACGATGAAGACTCTGAAGGCTGCCGCCGTCGTCGCGGGCTCGCTCGCGATCGCCGGTGTCACCGTGCCCGCGGGCGCGCTGGACATGCCGGCGCAGGGCCTGGTGGACAGCGGAAAGACGGTCGCGAGCGGCGTCCCCACGGCAGCCAAGGTGTCGACGAGCTACGTGGGCAACAACGTCGAGCAGATGGCTTCGAACGTGAAGGACGGCGTGCAGAGCAGCGTGAAGGGGGCCGGAGTGAAGACCCCGCTCGTCGGTGGCGCCCTGCCCCAGCCCGCTCTGCCGGGACCGGTCGACGGCCAACTGCTCGGCGGCCTTCCGGTCGGCAAGTAGCAGCCCGGGCGACGACTTCGCGCCCACCGGTTCGACGACAAGGGCCGACTTTCGCATTGCGGGAGTCGGCCCTTCGGCGTTTTCCGGGCGAGTGCAATGCCGGTGCGCTGGGCCGAACGAAGTAATACGGGTGACCATTCGTGGGACCGTGCCGTTGGTCCGGTTGGAACAGCCCGGCGTCGACCGCACTGCGGAGCGTCGGCAGGAATGTCGTAGGCAAAAGGGCGCCTTTTCCTCCTTGTTGGCCGCCCTTACCGACCGGCGATCTCCCTGCCGCCTTCGTCGGCCGCCTCCCGACCGCGGGGCCTGTCAGCGCCGGACACACCGGACGCCGACGGGCCCCGCGGTCTTTTGCTGCGCATTCCCTGAAAAGGCCGATGGCGGCCCACCGGAGTTCCGGCGGACCGCCATCGGGCGAGGTACAGCTCAGAGGATCAGGCCACCGATGTACGGGGCGTTCTGCGACTGGTCGATCTTGTCCGTGTTGCACGCGGCGTAGTGCGAGTTCGGGGCGAGGATGACGCCCAGGACGGCACCGTTGGACCACGGAGCGATGCAGCGGCCGTCGACGACCGTGCCGTTGACGACGGCGAGACCCTGCTGGGGGGCGTTCACGACAACCGGGGACGACGAGAAGCCGCCACCGCCGTTCACGGTGGTGTTGTTGTCGTCGGCCGCGGCGGCGCCGCCGGCCGCGAGGACGATGCCCGCGGCGATGGCGGAAATGGCCGTAACCTTGTTACGCATGAGATGCGCCTTTCGGTGGGGCGGTTGGGGATTTCCGTACTCCGAAGTGCTCGGAGCAGGTCAGAGGAGCAGGCCGCCCTTGTAGGCGGCGTTCTGCGACTGGTCGAGGTCCGCCGTGTTGCACGCGGCGTAGTGCGAGTTCGTGGCGAGGACGCCGCCGAGGACGGCTCCGTTGGACCACGGCGCGACGCAACGGAGGTCGGCGACCGTGCCGTTGACGACGACGGCACCCTGCTGGGGGGCGTTCACGACGACCGGGGACGACGAGAAGCCGTCACCACCCTTGACGGTGGTGCAGTTGTCGGCCGCAGCGGTGCCTGCCGCCGCGAGGACGACGCCCGCGGCGAGGGCGGAAATGGCCGTAACCTTGTTACGCATGAGTTGCGCCTTTCCGGGCTGAATGTGGGGTGTTGCACCTGCTCCGATGATTCGCTCGGGACAGGGTCAGAGGAGCAGGCCGCCCTTGTAGGCAGCGTTCTGCGACTGGTCGATCTCGTCCGTGTTGCACGCCGAGTAGTGCGAGTTCGGGGCGAGAACGCCGGCGAGAACGGCTCCGTTGGACCACGGAGCGATGCAGCGGCCGTCGACGACCGTGCCGTTGACGACGAGGACACCCTGCTGCGGGGCGTTCACGACGACCGGGGACGACGAGAAACCGCCACCACCCTTGACTTCGGTGTTGGTGTCGTGGGCCGAGGCAACTCCGACGCTGCTGACCACAGCGCCGAGGGTGAGGGCAGTGATGACCGCGAACTTCCTGGGCAACTCAGTTCCTTCCTCAATTCACGGTTGCGCACGCTTGCATACCAGGAAACCTTGATATGCGCGCATAAGTCACGGGAAGAGCGGCTAAACAGGTCTGATTCCATCGGATGGCGCAATGCGATGCGTCTCGAAGGGCCCGCGGGGAATGTAGATGGAATCCTTGTGGCCCATATGAACGACAATCCGAAAGGCGATGCACGGGAGCTGCCCGGAGAAATGCCGCGGTTCTCCGGGGCGGCACGCCCTGCCCGGAACGGGCGCCGACGCGTCTCCGGCCCACCGGAAGGGAAAAGGCCGGTGGGCCGGAGAGATGCTGCCTGGGGTACGGCGGTTTTTCCTGCGCCGGGTCCCGGTGCGGTGTCGGTCTTGGGCCACGGCCGCGGATGCGTCGTGAAGCCGTGAGGGCTTTCGCCGGTGCTGCCGACTCCTAAAGGGTGTGCCGTGTCACTTGCCGAGCAGGCTGCCGAGACCGGCTGCCGTCGGGGCCTGCAGCGGGTGGACCTGGACGGCGCCCCGGCCGGCCGGGTTGTGCACCGGGATCGTCGGCTTCTTGGCGGCGTTCGGGTCCATGCCGTCCAGGTAGATGCCGGAGGCGCCGCCCGACGGCTTCTCGTCGAAGGCGCTGCCGTTGGCGATCTTGCCGTCACGGGCGATACGGGTGACGACGTCGGCGGCGGGAACCACCGCCGGAGTCACCTCGGTCGGGGACATGAGACCGAGCAGACCGGACGAGGGGGCCGGGACGGCGGCGGAGGCCGCGGCGGCGGAGCCGCCGACAAGGCCCGCACCGATGGCCAATGCAGCAGTGGTGAAAACTGCCTTCTTCATGATTCACCTCGGTTGAAAGTTACCTCTGATCCGACGGCTGGAGAACATAGCAGTCCATCCGCCGTGCAAAAGCGACGCGTTACTCCATACGCATGAAATCAGGTGGATCGTGCAATGCCTTGTGCGCGGTCATCGCAGAGGGATTCACATCTTCGGGGAATCGATTGATCCTATGGTTCACCCGGAATCGGCCGGACGGGTCATCGGAAGTGGAATTCTTCGGGGTGCCCGGCACTTCGCCCGAAGAGGCCGCCCGACGGCCCTACCCTCGCGGCCATGACCGCCGACAGCAGCAAGTCCACGCCGATCACGTACTCCCCTGCGGCCACCGGCGCCACCTGGTCGGCCCTGGGCAAGTCGCTCGTATGGGCGGAGGAGTTCGACGCCCCGATCGAGTGGGGCGCCAAATGGGTCGGCGACCGGACGAGTGCCTATCGCTACGCCAACCACAACCCGGACGACAACAAGCTCGACTGGCTCGACCCGGGCTGCGTGACCGTCTCCGGCGGCGTGGCCACCTTCACCGCGACCCCGGCGGCCCACACCCTGGAAAGCGGTCTGCAGGCCTGGCGCACCGGCCTGCTCACCACCGAGTACACCGCCGAGGGCTTCCAGGTGCGCACCGGCGACTGCGCCGAGATCCGGCTCAGGCTGCCGTCGGGCAACGGCGCCTGGCCGGCGCTGTGGACCTGGAAGGACGGCGGGAACGAGGTCGACACCTTCGAGTACCACCCGGACAACCCCCATCTGCTGGAGCTGTCCAACCACGTCAACGACGCCTGCACGTACTACACCGACGCGCACGCAGTCGTCCCGGGCCGGTGGGTGACCATCGCCAGTCACTACGGCGAGCACTGCGTCGATTGGTACGTCGACGGCCGGCGGGTCTTCCGTGACGGTACGGGCGTGGGAGGCGACTGGTCGGCGTATCTCATCCTGAACCTCTCGCTGTGCGCGGGCGCCTACCACCCCGCGCCCTCCGCGCCGGGGCCGGTCACCTTCGCTGTCGGGCATCTGCGCGTCTACCGCTGAGCCATCCGCTCAGCACGCGTCCCCCTAAAGGAGCGCAGCGGTTGCAGGGGTGGACGGGCGATTTCACGGTGGGCTCAAGATCCGTCGCATTTCGAAAGGAACACCCATGCGTGGTCTGTCCGCACGGCGTATCGCGGCCACCGCCCTCTGCGCCACCCTGCTGGTCGGCATCACCGGTCCGGCCGCCGTGGCGGCCGACACGGCCCGGGATCACACCCATGCCGCGTCCCGCGGCGCACCCGTACCCGGCGCCGACGCGCTGCTGGCCCAGGTCAAGAGCCTCGGCGACCTCGGCAGCATCCTGGCTCCGGTCTCCGCCCTGCTCAACGCCGTCCTCAAGGCGGACAACGGCCAACTCTCCGCGGACGAGGCACAGAAGCTCGTCACCGCGGTGAAGGACGCCATCGCCGCGATCACCGCACCCGCCGCGACCATGCCCGGCAGCGTCGCCAAGCCGGCCGTGCCCTCCACATCGACGGTGCTGCCCAAGCCGCACTCCGCGGCGCAGCAGGCCGCCCACGCCGGGACGCCCGCGCCCAAGGACCTCAAGGCCGACGCGCTCGCCGGACTGCAGAAGGCACTGGACACACTGCTCGCGGCCGTCACCTCCGGGGATGTGAGCAAGGTCGTCCCCGCCGTCACCGGCGTGCTGACCGCGGTCGTCAACTTCCTCGCGGCGACACTGCTCAACAGCGGACTGCCCGCTCCCGACCTGCCGGGCCTGCCCGCCCTTCCCTCGCTGCCGCTGCCCGTGGGGTGAGCCCCTGGCGGGCCTTGCGTGACGCCCTGATCAGCTGAAGTGGATTCTGTGCACTCCGCCGCCGGGCCGGTCCTCGCGACCGGTCCGGCGGCGGAGTTGTGCCCGCCCGCGCTCTCGCTCCCGCGGGGATCTCATATGTCTTCCGGCCGCGGGGTTTCTGTCTCCGGGCGGCGATCGTTGGTCCTGGCATCAGCTCTCTTCGAAGCTCTGCCCAGACGGTGCCGGGCGCCGTGAAAGGAACACCATGAAGTCCGTGAACCTGGCGAACGAGGACGCGCGGTGACCTCCACCCCGAGCCAGACGCACCCCTTCGACCTCGCCGAACTCGGCACGCTCGTACTGCTGCCCTGGAGCAGCGAGGCCCCCGACGGCGGCGACATGCCGTATCTGCTCGCCTACTCCCTCGGAGACGCCGAGGGCGGGCCGGAGATGACGTCCGGCGCGATCGCGCGACTGCTGGCGAGCCATGGGCTGATGGTCGGCGGGCAGCTCGTCGACGGCACCGCCGCGACCGGCCTGGCCATCACCCTGCACGTCGAGGACGGACAGGCCGTCGTCGGCATGCCGCAGCTGGGCGCCCGCTGCGCCGCTCCGCCGGCCTGGCTCACGGCGGTCGGTGAACGCGGCTACGCCTACCTGGTGTTCACCACCCGCCCCTGGCCCGAGGGCGGCCCCGGCCTGCCGATCGAGCCCGCGGCCCTGACCGCCTTCGTCGGCGCCGAGCAGACCCTGCGGGCCGCCGCGCACATCATCCTCCCGGCCCAGGGCTCGCACGCCTGATCCGCGACGATTCTGCTCTTCCGGCACGTGACGTCGCGGCTCGGCGGCGCGGCCTTCCTGTCCGCCCCGAGGGTGCGCGGGCAGGGCCGTATGGCCGTATCGGTGTGACCGGGTGGTCTGCGCTGTGGTTATCGCTGCGGACATCAAAATCCGTCCGAGGGAGTGAACCATGGCGGTGGGAGCTGACGGGGCAGCGGTGGGTGTGGAGCCGGGGGGCGGAGGCCGGGTGAGAGGCGGGCCGCAGCGGCGGACGCGATGGGTGACAAGACGCGGCGTGCTTGCGTCCGCCGCGGCCCTGGTGCTCGCCCCTCTGGTCGGTGCCTCGCGCGCTTCCGGAACGGCGGACGAGTCCGAAAGCCCGGCCGGGCCGCAGGAGCCGGCCTTCGACGAGGTCTACCGCGGCCGTCACATCCAGGGCAGGCCGGTCGCCGCGGGCGTGTGCGGCCCCGAGGGCTGTGCGTGGCAGGTCAGCGT
Organism: Streptomyces spinosisporus; assembly: GCF_022698145.1. Classification (GTDB taxonomy): domain Bacteria; phylum Actinomycetota; class Actinomycetes; order Streptomycetales; family Streptomycetaceae; genus Streptomyces; species Streptomyces spinosisporus. Next base: position 199,006 of record NZ_JALDAX010000002.1, on the reverse strand, counting down.
GGACGGCCACCCGTTGCACCTGATGCGCCGTGCCGACGGCACCTGGCTGACCATGGTCGACCACTACAGCTCGTACGGGACCTCGCTGGCGGCGACCCGGGCCGCGGTCGACGAACTCGGCCCCGGGCAGCGGCTGCGGGATCTGGCCCCCGGCCCGATCGGACACGGATACGGGCACATGGGGGATCACCGTGGCGTACGTGCGTAAGAACGTCACCAAGCTGACGCGCGAGGAGAAGCGGCGGTTCGTCAACGCACTGCTGGAGCTCAAATGGCGTGGTGAGTACGAGGAGTTCGTACGGCTGCACATCGCGTACTACACCGCCGACGGCGAGACCGGTCTGCGCGCGGCCCACATGGGGCCCTCCTTCCTGCCCTGGCACCGGCGCTTCCTGCTGGACCTGGAGCAGGCGCTGCAGCGGGTCGATCCGTCGGTGACGGTGCCGTACTGGGACTGGACGCGGGACCGCTCCACGAAGTCCTCGCCCTGGACCGACGATCTGCTCGGCGGCAACGGGCGCCCCGGGGACCGGCAGGTCGTCAGCGGGCCGTTCGCTTATGCGCAGGGGTACTGGCCGATCCGGGTGGGTGTCACCGACGGCGTGTACCTCACCCGGGACCTGGGACGCGCCCGCGCCCCCATGGCGCTGCCCACGAAGAAGGAACTGGAGTCGGCGCTCGCCGAGAAGGTCTACGACACCTCGCCCTGGGACTCCACCTGCACCAAGGGCTTCCGCAACAAGCTGGAGGGGTGGGGGACCGGCCGGGACGACGTCGCCTGGCGCAACCACAACCGCGTCCACCGCTGGGTCGGCGGTGTCATGCTCGGCGGGGCCTCCGTCAACGACCCCGTCTTCTGGCTGCACCACGCCTTCGTCGACCTGCAGTGGACCCGCTGGCAGCAGCGGCACAAGAAGGCGCGCTATCTGCCGGCCGAGCCGCCCGGTCCCGGCGACGAGCAGCGCGGGCGGGTCCTCGCCCGGCACGAGCGCATGCCGCCGTGGGATGTGACGCCGGACGAGATGGAGGACGTGAGCGCGGTCTATCGGTACGTCTGACCGTCCTGTCGGTACGTCCGACCGTCGTAGGTCTGATGGCCGGTGCGTGCTCAGCCCAGTCGGCGCACGGGCGTTCCGTCCAGGTACGCCCGGATGTCCTCGACCGCCTCCCGGTAGTACGTCGCGTAGTTCGCCCGCGAGACGTAGCCGAGGTGGGGTGTGGCGAGCAGCCGGGGGGCCGTGCGCATCGGGTGGTCGGCGGGCAGGGGCTCGGTGTCGAACACGTCGACGCCCGCGCCGGCGATACGGCCCTCGTGCAGGACGGCGAGCAGGGCGTCCTGGTCGACGATCGCGGCGCGCGAGGTGTTGATCAGGTAGGCGGTGGGCTTGAGGAGCGCGAGTTCGGCGGGGCCGAGCAGGCCGCGGGTGCGGTCGCCGAGGACCAGGTGGATCGAGACGAAGTCGCTGCTCGACAGCAACTCCTCCTTGGAGGCCACCAGTTCGACGCCCACCTCGTCGGCGTACTCCTTGGTGAGGTGGTGGCTCCAGGCGCTGACGTGCATGCCGAAGGCGAGGCCCACGTGGGCGACCCGGCTGCCGATCTTGCCGAGGCCGAGCAGGCCGAGCCGGCGGCCGTGCAGATCCGCGCCCACCGTCTGCTGCCAGGGCCCGCCGGAGCGCAGGGCGTTGTTCTCCTCGACGATGCCGCGGGCCAGGCCCAGGAGCAGGGCCCAGGTCAGTTCGACGGGCGGGGTCGAGATGCTCGCCGTGCCGCACACGGTGACGCCGTGCGCCTCGGCGGCGGCGTAGTCGATGACGCTGTTGCGCATCCCGGAGGCGACGAGCAGCTTCAGCCGAGGCAGGCGGGCGAACAGGGAGGCGGGGAAGGCGACGCGTTCGCGCAGGGTGACGACGATGTCGAAGCCGGCGAGGGCCGCGGCGAGCTCGTCCTGCGTATCGAAGTGATCGCGGAAGGCGACGGTCTCCACCCGGTCGGCCACCGGCGACCAGTCGGCGAGTTCGGTCGCCACCTGCTGGAAGTCGTCGAGCACGGCGCAGCGCAGCACGGGGGGTCCCTTCTTCGGTGTGTTCAGTCGTGCGTGTGTCCGGTCGTCGGTGTGTCCGGTCAGGTCGGTAATGATCCCGCACGGCCCGTGGCGCGGGTGTCCCGGACACCTAGACTGAACCGGCGCGTGCGGCGCGCCGATCGGGCGGGACGGGAGAACGACTGTGGCGGCGGACAGCGGTGGCTTCGAGGATCCCTCCGCCGAGGTGCTCACGGAGGCGGCCGCCGCCTTCGGGCTGCTGGCGTCCTCGGCCCGGCTGCACATCGTGTGGGCGCTGGCGCAGGGCGAGAGCGACGTCACCCATCTCGCGGACCGGGTCGGCGGTGCGCTCCCCGCGGTCAGCCAGCATCTGGCGAAGCTGAAGCTCGCCGGTCTGGTGCGCTCCCGCCGGGAGGGGCGGCGGCAGATCTACTTCGTCGACGACCCGGATGTCGTGACCGTCGTCAGGGTGATGGTGGGCCAGCTGGCGGCGCGTGCCGAGGGGGCGTCCACGTCCGTACGCCGACTGCGCCGGGCCGGTGGCTGACAGCAACGCGGCCTCGGAAGCGGAGCCCGGGGCGCTCGAATCCGGGAGCGGACCGGCCACGGTCGACTCCGGACCGGTGACGCTGCTGCAGACGTTGCGGCACCTGGACAGTGGCCCCCGTGGCCTGACGGAGGCGCAGGTCGCCGAGCGGCAGGTTCGCCTCGGGCCCAACGCCCTGCCGTCGCAGCGGGAGATCTCCTGGCCGGCGGCGCTGCTGCGCAGTCTGTGCGACCCGTTCACCGCCGTACTGCTCTGTCTCGGCCTGGTCTCCGTCGCCGTCTCCTCCTGGGGCACCGCCTGCGTGATCCTGCTGCTGGCCGCGGTCAGCTGCGTGCTGCGTGCGTCCGGGGAGCACCGGGCCGACCGTTCCATGGCCGCACTGCGGGGGCTGGTCGCCACCACGGCCACCGTGGTGCGCAGGGAGACGGAGGAACTGCCGCCGTACGCCCGGGAGATCCCCGTGGACGAGCTGGTGCCCGGCGATGTGATCCGCCTCGGCCCGGGGGATCTGGTCCCCGCCGACGTACGACTGCTGCGTGCGCAGGGGCTGACCGTCCACCAGGCTGCGCTCACGGGGGAGTCGGCGCCGGTGAGCAAGGGGGCGGGCGGCCTGGCGGGAGTGGGGGCGCGAGCGGGAGCGGGAGACGGGGGTGCGGGGGCCGCCGGTCGTGGTGGGCCGGGGGCGGGGGAGTTCGGTCGGCCGGAGTTCTGCTTCCAGGGCAGCAGTGTCGCGTCCGGGAGCGCCCGCGCGGTCGTCGTGGCGACCGGTGCGCGCACCAGGTTCGCCGCTGCGCACAGCCGTACGGGCGCGGGGCGTCGGGCCAGTGCCTTCGACCGGTCCGTGCACGGCATCTCCTGGATCCTCGTCCGGTTCATGCTGCTGATCCCGCCGCTGGTCCTCATGGCGGGCGCCGCTCTGCACGACCGCGGTCAGGAGACGCTGCCGTTCGCCGTCGCGGTGGCGGTCGGGCTGACGCCGGAGATGCTGCCGGTCGTCGTCACCCTGTGCCTCGCGCGGGGCGCCGCACTGCTGGCCCGGAGCCACGGGGTGATCGTCACCCGGCTGCCCGCCCTGCACGACCTCGGCGCCGTCGACGTGCTGTGCCTCGACAAGACAGGCACCCTCACCCAGGACCGGCCGGTCCTGCACCGCGCCCTCGGCCCCGACGGGCGGGACGACCCCGAGGTGCTGCGCTGGGCCGCGGTGAACGCCTGGTGGACCCTGCACCTGGCGGACCTGCCCGCGCCGGACGCCCTCGACGACGCGGTACTGGAGGCGGCCGACGAGGACGAGGCCATGGCGTACGACGGTGTGGCCGCCCTGCCGTTCGATCCGCTACGGCGGCTTGCGACCGCACTCGTCCGTACGCCGGGCCGGACCGGCAGGCACACCCTGGTCGTCAAGGGAGCCGCCGAGGCCGTACTGGAACGCTGTGTCCTGGCCGACGAGGAGCGCGCGCAGCTGCTCGCGCTGGCGGCGCGGCAGGCGGACGAAGGGCTGCGGGTGCTGGCCGTCGCCCTCGCCGACCGACCGGCACGCATCCGAGGCCGTGAGTGCACGCCTGCCGACGAACGGGGCCTGGACTTCCGGGGGTTCGTCACGTTCCGGGACGCGCTCGCCCCCACCGCCGCCGAGGCGCTGCGGGTCCTCGCCGACCGGGGTGTCGCCGTCCGGATCCTCACCGGCGACCACCCGGGCACCGCCGTGCGCACCTGCCGCGACCTGGGGATCGCCGTGCCCGCGGACGCCGTCCTCACCGGTGGGCGCATCGGCGGCTTCACCGACGCGGAGCTCGCCGAGGCCGCCGCCCGCACCGTCGTCTTCGCCCGCTGCACCGCCGAGGACAAGGCCCGCGTCGCCGTCGCCCTGCGCGCGGGCGGGCACACCGTCGGCCACCTCGGCGACGGGGTCAACGACCTGCCGGCCCTGCGCGCCGCCGACGTCGGCATCGCGCCCCGGGACGCCGTGGACGTCGTACGGGAGAGCGCGGACGTGGTCCTCGCCGAGAAGGACCTCACGGCGGTCGGCCACGGCATCGAGGCGGGACGCTACGCGGGCGGCAACATCGCCACGTATCTGCGCATCACCCTCTCCTCGAACCTCGGCAACGTCATCGCGATGCTCGCGGCGGGTCTGCTGCTGCCCTTCCTGCCGATGCTCCCGGCCCAGGTGCTGGTGCAGAACCTGTGCTTCGACGGCGCCCAGCTCGCCTTCGCCCACGACCGGCCGCATCCTTCGGTGCTGCGCGGGCCGACCGTACTGCGCCCCCGCGACCTGCTGCGCTTCATCACGCGCTTCGGTGTCCTCAACGCGGTGGCGGACCTGGCGACGTTCGGTGTGCTGGGGCTCGCCCTGAGCGGGTTCGCGGGGCTGGCGGACGCCTCGGCGTTCCACTCCGGCTGGTTCACCGAGAACCTGCTCACCCAGGCCCTGGGGATGGTGCTGCTGCGGGCCGGGCGCCGTGCGGCCGGGGGCGGGCCGGGGCCGATCGGCTGGGCGGCGGGCGCGCTGGCCGCCGTAGGGCTGCTGCTGCCCGTGTCCCCGCTGGGCTCGCTGCTCGGACTGTCCGCGCTGCCGGTTCTTTACTACCTGCTGTTGGCCGCGGTTCTTGCGCTGTATGCGGTGGGGTTGGTGGGGGTGGGGGCGCGGGTGGAGCGAGGGGGTCAGGGCGACCTAGGGGTCGCCCGAGGAACCACCCAAGGGGCCACCTGAGGAACCACCCGAAGGGTCGCCCAAGGGGCCACGCAAGGGGTCACCCGAGGGCCTCAGGAACACTTGCTATATTGCGCAATCATCCAATCCGTGGGGTGCCCCCTGACGTACGGGGCGGTGTCCTGCTCCCGGCCGTCGCGCCGGCGGTTGGCGTCGGCCACAGCGTAGGGAGTGGGAGTTGAGCGACCCCTGGGGCGAGGCCCGTGGCCGTTCGGCCACACGTGACCGCTCGGCCGCCCGCGATCGCCCGGCCGGGCACGGCCGTTCGGCCGGGCACGGTCGTACGGCCCTGGTGCCGCAGCAGCGCGACGCGGACGGCAGGGCGAGGCGCGCGGGGCACGGGGGCCGGGCGGCCGCCCGGCAGGCGGCGCAGTCCCGGGGACGCCGCGCGGGCCGGCGGGCCAGGCCCGCCACCCGGCGCAGGCGGCTGGGACGCATAGCCCTGCTCACGGTCTCGGCGCTGATCCTGGTCACCGCCGGAGCGGGCGCGTGGCTGTACGAGCATCTGAACGGCAACATCAAGAGCGTCGGCATCGACGGCAAGGGCGGCCAGGAGAAGGCGGACGCCTTCGGCCGGACCCCGATCAACGTCCTGGTGATCGGCTCGGACGGCCGCAACAACGCGGCCGACTGCAAACTGGGCGGCGGCTGCGGCTCGGCGAGCTCGACCGCCGGGCACAACGCGGACGTCGAGATGGTCGTACACGTCTCCGCCGACCGCTCCAACGCCACCGTGATGAGCATCCCGCGCGACACCATGACCCGGGTCCCCGCCTGCAAGGACCCGGACAGCGGGCAGTCCACGTCGGGCTACTACGGACAGATCAACAGCGCGCTCCAGTACGGCGCCGCCTGCCAGGTCGCCACCATCCACCAGCTGACCGGCATCACCATCGACCACTTCGTGATGCTCGACTTCTCCGGCGTCGTGAAGATGTCCGACGCCGTGGGCGGGGTGTCGGTGTGCGTCAGCGACAACGTCTACGACACCTACTCGCACCTCAAGCTCTCCAAGGGCACGCACACGCTCAAGGGCGAGGCGGCACTCGAGTTCGTCCGCTCCCGGCACGGCTTCGGTGACGGCAGCGACCTGGGACGTACCGTCTCCCAGCATCTCTTCCTCGGCGCCATGATCCGCAAGTTCAAGAGCGCGGGGACGCTGGCCAACCCGGCCAAGGTCTACTCGCTGGCGGACGCGGCCACCAAGGCGCTGACCGTGGACACCGGTCTCGGCAGCGTCAAGAAGCTGGTGGACCTGGCGACGGACCTGAACAAGGTGCCGTCGAAGAGGATGACATTCACCACCATGCAGACCACGGCCGACCCGGAGAACAAGGACCGCGTCGTGCCGGCGGCCGCCGCGAAGTCCCTCTTCGCGACCATCGCGGACGACCAGTCCCTGACGTCGGGCAGCGGCAAGAAGAAGCCCACGTCGTCACCGTCGGCCACGCCGTCGCCGACGGCCACCGTGCCCGCCTCCCAGGTCGCCGTACAGGTACAGAACGGCACGACGACCGGCGGACGCGCCTCCGTCATCGCCCAGGCCCTCATCGCCAAGGGCTTCAGCCCGAACACCACCACGGGCAACGCCCCCGAGCAGTCGGCACGGACGACGATCACCTACGGCCCCGGGGAGCAGGCCCAGGCCCGCACGGCAGCCGCCGCCCTCGGACTGCCGGCCTCGCACCTCACGCAGGGGAGCGCGTCCGGGGTGGTGCTGGTGATCGGCAGCGATTGGGTGAGTGGGACGTCGTACGGGGGGTCGGGGGACTCGGGCGGATCGGGAAGTTCGTCGGAGGGTGCGGGGGGTTCGGGCGGCTCCTCGGACACGCACGCTGCCGTGGCCGACGCCCACGCCCAGACCGCCGACAAGACCAAGGGCTGCGCCCAGGTCAGCCCCTACAAGACCGTTGAGATCAACGGGGTTCCGATGACTCCGGCTCAGGCTTATGCGGCGGCGAGTGGGAAGAAGGATTCGGCGTCCTAGGCGGTGGGTGCGAGGGTCGGGCAGCCGTGAGGAGGGCTCTAATTGGGCCCTGACAGTCGTTGACGCGTCTCATAGAGTTATTTCCACTGTGTGCGACAGTAGGGGGACATTGGGGGGTTTCCGTGCTCGATGCGAACCAGCATCAGGGCAAGTTCGGCGAAGACTACGTCCGTGTGCTGGCCTCTGCGGCAGGGCTGATCGTCCTGCAGGGTGATCTCGACGCGGACGGGGTCGATCTCGGGTTCCGCGCCACCGGCCGCCATGGAAAGACGCTGTCACCCACTGTCGAGGCTCAGATCAAGACATGGTCGGCGCCGTCCGTGTCGTCCGGCCACCTGCACTACCGCGGGCTCAACGAGTGGCAGTTCAACAGGCTCGCCGGTCCCGACTTCACCGTGCCCCGGTTTCTGTTCGTCATCTGCGTCCCCGCCGACAACCAGAAGTACGCGGCCCTGAGCACCGACGGCGTGATGCTCCGTCACCTCGGCTACTTCGTCTCGCTTCGTTCCGAGGAGCCGATCAAGAACCCCGACCGCCACCGAAAGCGTCCGGTCAGGGTTCCGACAGCGAACGTGCTCACCGCCGCCTCACTGCGCCGGCTCGCCGAGACGCAGTCCGACTGGTAGGGGAACCGATGACGATTCCGCTGAAGGTCGACGACATCGCCAGCTACCTGGCGGACACGGGCTGGGAGCGGGATCCACAAGGCTGGCGCGGAGCGAGTGTCTGGCAACACCCGGACGACTACGAGGTGTTGGTACCCGCCCGCGACGGCATGGGCGACAACGACAGCCGAGTACGGGAGATCCTGCGCTGTCTGTGCGCGCTGGAGGACCGGCCGGCGGGCGACATCGCCCTGGAGATCGCCAGACCGCAGCTGGACAAGCAGTCCTTCCGCACGTTTCCCACCGGCCACGACCCCGGCTACACCTCGCTGGTCCTGGGCACGCAGACCGTGCTGGGTGTCCGCAACGCCCTGACGGCGGCGGCGCGCACCGTCGTACAGGGTCCGCACTTCGCCTTCGCCGGCCGGCAACCGGGCGTGGTGGGCGACCTCTTGCGCGCAGCCGAACTCGGCCCCTCCCGCGCCGGGAGCTACATCGTCGAGATCCGGGTGGCGGCGGACGCGACGGCCCGGACCCCGAGCGGGGAGCAGATCACCGGTCGGGCCGTGCTGGTCCAGATGCTCGAGGCGGTGAGCGCGGCCCAGGCAGCCGTAGCGGCGGACGCGCCCGCGGCCTTCGACGAGACCGTCACGGCCGGCGTCTCCGCGGATCTGTGCAAGGCGCTCAGTGCGCTCTCGGGTTCCGACCGGAGCGCGCCCTTCGAGATCGGCTTCCGGTGGGCGCGCTCGCAGCCACTCGATGTGCCGTCACACGTCCTCGCGTTCCCCGAGACCTCGGGATCGCTTCTGCACGCCGCCTCCGTGCGGCTACGCGGTCTCAACGCCACCGGCGCCGCGACGGTCTCCGGTGTGGTCGAGGGGCTGCATGACGACTCCTCCGGCAACGACCGGTGGCGGATCAAGGTCCGTGGTGAGTTGCGCACCGAGCACGCCGAACTGGTCCGGCGGGCCGTCTGGGTGCGGCTCCCGGACCAGGCCTCGTACTACCGTGCGATCACCGCGCATCGGGAACGGCAGGTGATCACCGTCATGGGCGAGTTGTCCAGCGTGACCGGCCGGGTGGAACTGGTGCCCGGGCGGGGGTTCGACATCTGACCGGATTCCGGCTCATCGAGGAGGGGTTCTGTGCCGACGGAGTTGACTTTACGGGATCATGCATCGCTGTTCGCCCTGATGGTGGTCGCACGGCCGGTGACCAACCGTGAACTGCGCGAACTCGCCGGTCTGGAGATCACCGCGACGGTGCGACGGCGAGTGAACCAGGATGTCGAGCGGGTCGTGACCAGGAAGCCCGGTGCGGTCAACACACACCAGCTCACGTCCGCGGGCCGGACCTGGTGCGAGTCCGCTCTGGTGGCCGGACGCCCGGACGGAGCGAGGTTTCCGGCCGGGGTGCTCTATGCGGTGCTGGACAACGTCGGACAATATCTGGCCCGCTCCGGCACCAAGTTCGGCGAGTTCTTCCAGCCCGACGTCGAGGACTGGATCCGCGCCGTCTACACGGAACTCACCGCCCGCCGGAAACCGGGCAGCTGGGTCAAACTGTCGGCGCTGCGCCCCTGGCTCGAGGACCTGCCGCGAGGGGTAGTCGACGCCGAACTCGACCGGATGATCGAGCAGCCCGACGTACAGCTGATGGGCGAGCTCAACCAGCGCACACTCAGCGACGAGGACCGCGGAGCCGCCGTCGACATCGGAGGCGAACCCCGCCACCTGCTGCGGATCGGACCGGCGTGAACGGGGAACTCGCCGCCCTGGAGACGCTGTACATCAACACCGCGCTGACCCAGGAAGAGATCTGGACACCGGTGACCGCCTACCACGTCGACGGCCTCCACCCCGAGGTGTTCCGGCGGCTGAGGAGGGCGATCAGCGCCGTCGAGCGCGCCCACTCGCCCATGGCGACCGTGGTGCGTGGCGAGAGCGGCTCGGGCAAGACGCATCTGCTCGGCTGGACCCGCCACGAGATCCAGGAGCGCGGCGGTTCCTTCTTCTACGTCAAGCTCGTCACCGGCCGGAACTTCTGGGAGAGCGCCGCCGACAGTCTCGTCGACAGTCTGTACCGGCAGGACGAGGGCGGCCAGGACCAACTGATTCGCCTGCTCGACGCGCTTTCGCGCCAGGCTCGCCTCGACACGGAGACCCATACCGCCGTCACTGGCCGGGGCGAGTTGACGCGTGCTCATGTCGATGCGTTCGTCCGGGGGATCAGGACCATCGACCGGCAGGTGGGCAACGAGGCCGCGGACACGGCCCGCGCGCTGGCGCTCATAGCCTCCACCGGCGATCCCGTGGAGATCGGCAGGGCCTACTTCGCGCTCAACGACGACGACGGGGACAGGCGTGCCGCCTGGGGCATGTCGCAGGGCGGGCGACCCGCTCAACGCGTCCTGCGCGATCTGACGCGCCTGTTCGCCCTGGTCGGACCGCTGGTGTTCGCCTTCGACCAGCTCGACACCCTGGTGTCCGCCGCGGAGACGTCGTCGCTGACGTCGCCCGCTTCCGGCGCGGGCCGGGCCGCGAAGCGGCTGAGCGGTGAGATCGCCACCGGCCTGATGGAACTGCGGGAGGAGGCCCGCCGGACCCTGATGGTCGTGGCGTGCCACGAGGACACCTGGGAGCAGATTTCCCGGGTGGCGGTCCGGTCCGCCCTGGACCGGTTCGAGGTGCTGCCGACGCTCGGCGCGATTCCCGACGAGGACACCGCCGCTGCCATCGTCAGCAGCCGCTTTCGGTCCTCCTACGAGTCGGTGGGGTTCACCCCGCCGTATCCCACCTGGCCGGTCACCTCGGCGGCGCTGTCCGAAGCCCCACACCGTTACACCGCACGGCGGTTGCTCGTCCGGGTCCAGAAGCACATCGAGGCGTGTCTGCAGAGCGGCACGGTGGCCGAACTGATCTCCCTGGCAGGCGCAGAGCCCACGGCGGCTGCACCGCCCGCACCGGCGACGGCCGTCAACCTGAGCACCCTGACGGAGTCCTTCGACAAGCTCCGTGCCGAGGCGGACGACCTCGGGCCGCTCGACCCCACTGTCGAGGACGGGTTGATGCCCGCTCTGCTGGGCGCGGGGCTGCGGAGCCTGGTCAGGGAACTGGGTGCCGACGAGACGCGGTTCTCCATCGAGACCGACTTCGGCCGCAAGGCGGCGTTGCACGCCCGGTTGCGCTATGTCGTGGACGAGGCCAGCGAGAACGAATTCCACTGGTCGTTCCGGGCGATCGCCGCGAACAACGCCATCGCAGCCCAGAACCGGATCCGTAACGCGACCGTGGAGGCCGGCCTGACGGCCGACCTGGCGAGTCGCCGGCTGATCCTGCTGCGGAACACGCCGTACCCGAGCGGCCCCAAGACCAAGGCCATCAAGGACGACTTCGAGGCGCGGGGAGGGATGTCGTTACCGATCGGCGCAGCCGACCTGCGGACCCTGGCCGCCCTGCGGGCCATGCTCGGCGACCGTACGTCGGGCCTGGACGAATGGCTGCGACAGGAGCGCCCCGCTTCCCGGATCGAGGTCCTCGCGCCGGTGCTGAGTGACTTACGGCAGCATCTCGGCCTCGCGACCACGGAAGCCGGCTCCGACGTGGTGGCGGATGCGGCGAGCACACCGGAGGACGCCGAGACCGCTCGTACCGAAATCGTCGTCGGCACCACCATCCGGGGCGGCCGTTCCTTTGCGGTTCCCATGGAATCGCTCCGGATGCACACCGCGGTGGTGGGCGCGGCGGGATCGGGCAAGACGGTCCTGATCAAACGACTTGTGGAGCAGTGCGCTCTGCGCGGCGTCTCGGCGATCGTGCTGGATCCGAACGACGACCTCGCACGGCTCGGCGACCCCTGGTCGCGCCCGCCGAGGGGTTGGACGGACGACCATGAGCGCGAGGCCCGACGCTATTTCGCGGATGTCGAAGTGGTGGTGTGGACACCGGGTCTGAACCGCGGACGTCCGATCTCCTTCCATCCGCTTCCCGACTTCGGTCCCGTCCTCGACGACGAAGACGACTTCCCCCGTCTGGTCCGGTCGACCGTCACGTCACTCGCGCCGCATGCCGGTGTACGCGGCAGCAGCGGTCGCGCGACCCAGCAGCTGGGGGTCCTCAAACGTGCCCTCGAACGGTACGCGCGCGACGGAGGCAGGACCCTGGCCGGCTTCGTCGAGCTGCTCGCCGAGCCCCCGAGCGACATCGTGAACAGCAGGACCAGCCGCTTCGCGGTTCAGATGGCGGACACGCTGGAAGCCGCGATGGAGACCGACCCGCTGTTCGGAGAGTCCGGCGAACCCGCCGATCCCGGCATGCTCCTGATCCCGTCGCCGGGAAAGGCCGCCCGAATCTCGGTGATCAGCTTCATCGGCCTGTCAGGAGACGGACCGGCCCAATTCGTCAGCCGCCTCCAGGCGACCTTGTTCTCATGGTTCAGGGCACACCCGGTCGGCGACCGAGCCCTGGGCGGGCTGCTGGTGATGGACGAGGCGCAGAACTTCGTGCCCTCCGGTGCACCGAATCCGAGTACGGACAGCACGGTCGAACTCATCCGCCAGATACGCAAGTACGGACTGGGGATGGTCCTCGCCTCACAGCTGCCCAGGGGGATCCACAACCAGGCGCTGGGCAACACGGTGAACCAGTTCATCGGCCGACTCACCCAACCCGCGCACATCGAGGCCGTCAGGACCATGGCTCAGGCGCGGAACGCGGTCCTCGACAACCTCGCCGGCCTCAAGGCCGGCATGTTCAACGCCGCGGGGGAGGGGACCGGATTCAACAAGATCGAGGTGCCGATCTGCCTCAGTCACCACGACGTGCCGCTCAAGGAGGACGAGATCGTCGAACGAGCCCGCCGGGGTACCTGAGCGGTCGTGAGGCGGTGAGCACCCGCACGACCTGTGCGTGGGCAGCGGTGTCGGACGCGGACGCCGCAACGACTCACGTGCGACGTGCCGGCGCCGGCACCCCTCTCCGGCAGGCTCACGTCTGAGCGGGCCGAGCAGGCTGAGCAGGCCGAGCGGGTCTACGGTGCCGTCAGGCACCGGAGGGCGTGGCTGCGTGGGTGAACCATGAAACCCGGTCCGAACAGCAAAAACGCCCTCCCGAAGGAGGGCGGAAACGGGGCGCCCCCGGCAGGACTCGAACCTGCGGCCAAGCGCTTAGAAGGCGCCTGCTCTATCCACTGAGCTACGGGGGCCGGTGTGTGGCCGCTGTCGTGGGTGCCCGGGTGTGGGCTGATCCGTGACGTTGCCGGGGACAAGGATAGGGCTCCCGTGTCCTTGCCCCTGTCGCTTCGCCTCCGTGGCTCGATGTGGAGGTTCGGTGAAGCGGTCCTGATAATCGCAGGCAGGTGCGAATCGTGCATCGCTTTTGGGCCCTCGCGCACCGGGTGTTGTGCACTCGTTATGCCTGGACTGTGCCTCCGTCCCAGTCATCCCTTGCGTCCCTTGTGTCCTGTCGGCGCGCAGACATGCTCATATGCTTCAGAATTCCCCTAAAATTGGGCATTCTTCGCATGTGGTGACCTTGGACGTACGGCCTCAGCTGCTCGACGCACTCTCCGCCCTGCGCGACCGTGTCGCCGCCGCACGCTTCCCGCTGCCCCTGGCGGGGGCTCCACGCGCGCGTGCCAACCGCGACGAACTGCTTGCCCAGCTCGACGACTATCTGGTGCCCCGGTTGAGAGAGCCCGAAGCGCCTCTCCTGGCCGTCGTGGGCGGCTCGACAGGCGCCGGCAAGTCGACCCTCGTCAACTCCCTGGTGGGCCGCCGGGTCAGCGAGGCGGGCGTGCTGCGCCCGACCACGCGGACGCCGGTACTGGTGTGCCATCCGGAGGACCATCACTGGTTCAGCGGGATGAGGGTGCTGCCCGACCTCACGCGCGTGTGGGTGCCCCACCGGGAGGTCGGGGACGAGTTGTTGCTCCCCGGAGAGGACCCCGCGCGCGTGCTGCGCGTCGAGACCGCCGACACGATGCCGCGCGGTCTCGCCCTCCTCGACGCCCCCGACATCGACTCCCTGGTTGCCGACAACCGCGTCCTGGCCGCCGAACTCGTCTGCGCGGCCGACGTCTGGATCATGGTCACCACGGCCGCGCGGTACGCCGACGCCGTCCCCTGGCATCTGCTGCGTACCGCCAAGGAGTACGACGCCACCCTCGTGACCGTGCTCGACCGCGTACCGCACCAGGTCGTCTCCGAGGTCTCCCGGCAGTACGGCGCGCTGCTCACCAAGGCCGGGCTCGGCGACGTGCCCCGCTTCACCGTGCCCGAACTGCCCGAGTCGGCCTGGGGGAGCGGCCTGCTGCCGGCCTCCGCCGTGGCCTCGCTGCGGACCTGGCTGGTGCACCTCGTGCAGGACCCGGCCGCCCGGCAGCACGCCATGACCCGTACCGCACACGGAGTGCTCGACTCCCTCAAGGCCCGCATGCCCGAACTCGCCAGTGCGGCCGCCGCCCAGTACGCGGCCGCCCTGCGGCTCACCTCGGCCGTCGACACGGCGTACGACAGCGAGCACGCGCGCGTGCGGGGGCGGTTGCAGGCAGGCGCCGTACTCGCCGGGGACGCCCTCAAACGGTGGCGGGCCTTTCCGCTCGACTGCTCCGGCCAAGAGCTCCTCGACGCGCTCGTGGAGAGCCTGGCCGCCCTCCTGCTGTGTGCTGTCACCGCGGCCGACGAGCGCGTCGCGGAGGCCTGGCGGCGCGAACCCGCGGCGCGCGCCCCCGAGCTGACCGGACGCGAACCGTCCCTGGAGAGCCCCGAGCACCGCATCGGGATCGCCGTACGGCGGTGGCGGCGCGAACTCGAGGAGTACGCCGAGGAGGAGGTCCGCGAGCTCGACCGCAGCGTCGCGCCGGACCCCGAGGTGGTCGCCGTCCTCGTCGCCACCGTGCTGCTGGGCGGACGCCGGGCGCGCGCGGCCGGTGAACGGCTCGCCGAGCGGATCGGCGCACACGGCGCGCTGCGGCTGCGCGACCGGGGCGGGCGGCTGCTCACCGAGACCGTCGACCGCGTGATGCACACCGAACGCGAGCGCTGCCTCGCGCCGCTCGACGCCCTCGACGTCCATCCCGAACCCCAGGCCGAACTCATCGCCGCGCTGTCCGTACTGCAGAAGGAGAGGTGACCGGTGACTGCCGTCACTGACCAGGACCACACGGAACACGCCGATCGTGCGGGGGAGAACGGGGGCGCCGGGGGAGAGCGTTCCGCTGAGGGGGCTTCCACTGAAGGGACCTCCGGGGAGGGCACGACCGAAGGGGGTGCGTCTGGCGGGGGCGGCTCCGACAGGGGGGCTCATGAAGAGCCCGACGGCAGCAAGTCCGGCAACGGGCGCACGCAGAAGGCCGACGGGTCGGAGAAGGGCCGCCACGCGCGCGTGGAGCGCGACTCCGCTGGTACGGGCGCGCGTGCAGACGCCGGTCGTATTGATTCCGCTTCCGCGGAGGCCGCAGACGCCTGGGACGACGGGCTGATCGCGCGGCGCGTGAGCGAGGAGGACGGCGGGGGCGAGCGCGTGCCCGTCGCGGAGGTCCGTGGGCACAGTGCGCTGCCCTCGGGGCCGCTCGTGTACGACGGCCGGCTGCGGTCGCGGCTCGAGGCGTTGCGGGAACTCGTGGGGCTCTCGCGCACCCGGCTCGACAGCCGGACGCTCGCCGAGGCGGGCCGAGTGCTGGACGAAGCGGCGGCACGGCGCAGACTCTCCGGGCAGCACACCGTCGTCGCCATCGCGGGCGCGACGGGCAGCGGCAAGTCGCAGCTGTTCAACGCGCTTGCCGGGGTGCCCATTTCGGAGACCGGCGTACGGCGGCCCACCACGGCGGCGCCCATCGCGTGCAGTTGGAGCGACGGCGGCGCCACCCTGATCGAGCGGCTCGGCATCCCGCCCCGGCTGCGCAGGCGCCCGCTGCAGAACCCCGAGGCCGAGGCGCAACTGCGCGGGCTCGTCCTGGTCGACCTGCCCGATCACGACTCCGCGGCCGTGCAGCACCGCGAGCAGGTGGACCGCGTCCTCGCCCTCGTCGACGCCGTCATCTGGGTCGTGGACCCCGAGAAGTACGCCGACGCCGTCCTCCATGAGCGCTATCTGCGGCCCATGGCGGGTCATTCGGAGGTCATGTTCGTCGTCCTCAACCAGACCGACCGGCTGCCCGGCGACGCCACCCACCAGGTCCTCGACGACCTGCGGCGGCTGCTCGACGAGGACGGGATCGCGCTGGGGGAGTACGGCGAACCGGGCGCCACCGTGCTCGCCCTGTCCGCGCTCACCGGGGAGGGAGTCGGTGAGCTGCGCGAGGCGCTCGGGCAGTTCGTGGCCGAGCGCGGCGCCCCAGCACGCCGTATCTCGGCCGACCTGGACGCCGCCGCGGACGGACTTCGGCCCGTGTACGCCACACGGCGGCGGACCGGCCTGAGCGAGGAGGCGCGCGACGAGTTCGCCGCCCGGCTCGCGGACGCGGTGGGCGCCTCCGCCGCCGGCGAGGCGGCCGAGCGCGCGTGGCTGCGCAACGCCAACCGCGCCTGCGGAACGCCCTGGCTGCGGCTGTGGCGCTGGTACCAGGACCGGTCCCAACCGGTCACGGGGCGGCTGTCGTTGCGTACCCCGGAGGACGCCGAGGCGACGGCGCGTCAGCGGGTCGAGCAGGCGGTACGGACGCTGGCCGACCGGGCCTCGACCGGACTGCCTGCACCCTGGGCGCAGGCGGTGCGCGAGGCGGCCGTACGGGGCTCTCAGGGGCTGCCCGAGGCGCTCGACGAACTGGCGGCCCGCGCGGGTCTGCCGCCCGGGCGACCGCCTCGGCCCGGCTGGTGGCCGGCGGCGGTGCTGATCCAGGCCTGCATGACGCTGCTCCAAGTCGTGGGCGGACTGTGGCTGTTGGGGCAGATCATCGGGTTCATGGCGCCGAACCTGGGCGTGCCGGTGCTGCTGATGCTGGCCGGGATCGTCGGCGGCCCGATCGTCGAATGGAGCTGCCGGATGGCGGCACGCGGACCCGCCCGGCGCTACGGCACCGAAGCGGAACGGCGTCTACGGGAGGCGGCCGCCGGGTGCGGCAGAGCCTGGGTGCTGGATCCGGTGGCGGCGGAGCTGCTGCGGTACCGGGAAGTGCGCGAGCAGTACGGGCGGGTGACGGGAGTGGTGACTTCGCCTCGGTGAGGTGAGGGGGTGTGCTGCGGCGGTGCGGCGGTGCGGCGGTGCGGCGGTATGGCGGTATGGCGGTATGGCGGTATGGCGGTTCTGTGGGCTGTGGGCTGTGGGCTGTGGGCTGCGGCGGGGCCTGGTCGGGAGTGTGACGGTCGGTCTCCCGGCAGATGATCACTCGTCAGGGTCGTCCTGGTGCCACTCGTCAGGGTGACGGAGTTATCCACAGGCGGTGGACGGTCCACAGGGCTCAGCGGGCTCGGCCCGACGGAGGCAGTCTGGCGGTGCGGCGATCACGGCACATGCGATCGCCGCGGTAGACGCAGCCGTACGGGACGGGCCCGTAGGCATGTCCGCCCGGCCCCGCAGGCCGGGCGAAGGAGGGGGTCGTGATGAACGAGACGATCATCTGCGCAGTGGGGAACGTGGCGACGCAGCCGGTCTTCCGCGAGCTGGGGACGGGACCTTCGGCGCGTTTCCGGCTGGCGGTGACCTCGCGCTATCTGGACCGGGAGAAGAACGAGTGGACCGACGGCCACACCAACTTCTTCACGGTGTGGGCGAAGCGGCAGCTGGCCATGAACGTGTCGGGGTCGCTCAACGTGGGAGATCCCGTCATCGTGCAGGGCAGGCTCAAGGTGCGTTCGGAGGTGCGCGAGGGGCAGAACTGGACCTCGGCGGATCTGGACGCGGTGGCGATCGGTCACGACCTCACCCGGGGGACGTCGGCCTTCCGGCGCACGGGCCGGCCGGAAGCGGGCGCGAGCGCCCCGGCCCCGCAGCAGCCGGAGCCCAACTGGGAGACCGCGCCAGGGGAGTCGGGGGCAGCCGTTCCCCAACAGGAGCCGGAACCGGCGGCGGTGACGTGATGTCAGATGGTGTCCAGGACTGACCGGACTGCGGCTTATCGGCGAATGCATTGCGAACCGTCCGGTGGATTTGTCGATAAGCCCTGCTCACAGGCCCGACTTGAGCTCTCGTGGCGATAACGATTCCGAGTCGGATCGCTTGTCCGACGGTATGACCGGCAAGCGTGGCGCGGACGCGTCCCTAGTATGCCGGGACAGCTCTTGGGGCTTCTGATTCTGCTGGTGGGGCCACTCCCCCCGCATCAATGGTCCTGCTCGAAGGGGAATGTGGTGTTTTCTTCTTTCTTCGCGCCGTCCGCGCGCAGGCGAGGTGCAACCCGCACCGCCGCCGCGGCGCTGGTGTCCGGTCTGGTCGCCGTCGGCGTGCTCACCGGTGCCGGTACGGCCGCCGCGGACACCGCGGAGACGACGCAGAACCAGGGCGGGGCGACGGCCACGATAGGCGGACTCAAGACGTACGGCGCCGCCGTGATCCACGAGGCCACCGGGGATCAGCAGGTCTCGGCGGGCCTGTTCGAGATGTCCGTCGACGGCGGGGGCACCCTGCAGACGTACTGCGTCGATCTGCACAACCCGACGCAGCGGGACGCCAAGTACCACGAGACCGCCTGGAGCGGCACCTCGCTGGGGGCCAACAGGAACGCCGGCAAGATCCGCTGGATCCTGCAGAACTCCTACCCGCAGGTGAACGACCTCGCGACGCTCGCGGCGAAGGCCGGGGTCAAGGGCGGCCTGACCGAGCAGGACGCGGCGGCCGGTACCCAGGTGGCCATCTGGCGCTACTCGGACGGGGCCGACGTCGACGCCGTCGACCCACAGGCCGAGAGGCTCGCGGCGTATCTCGAGAAGAGCGCCGTCAACCTGTCGGAGCCGCAGGCGTCGCTCAGGCTCGACCCGCCCGCGGTCTCCGGTCACCCCGGTGAACTGCTCGGCCCGGTGACCGTGCACACGAACGCGGCCGGTGTGGCCGTGACGCCGCCGGCGGACGCGGCGACCAGCGGGGTGCGGATCGTGGGCAAGGACGGCAAGCCGGTCACGTCCGCGGTGAACGGCAGTCAGCTCTTCTTCGACGTGCCCGAGGACGCGGACGGGGGATCGGCCGCGATCACCGTGCAGGCCTCGACCACCGTGCCGGTGGGCCGTGCCTTCACCTCGGAGACCCGCAGCCAGACGCAGATCCTGGCCGGTTCCAGCGAGTCGACGGTCTCGGCGCCGGCGAGCGCGACCTGGGCGAAGCAGGGGGCGATACCGGCGCTGTCCGCGGTGAAGGACTGCGCCAAGGGCGGTCTGGACCTCGCCGCCGCCAACCAGGGCGACGAGGCGTTCACCTTCGAGCTGATGGGGACGGAGTACACGATCCCGGCCGGAGAGTCCCGCACGGTGACGATCCCGCTGCAGGAGGACCAGGCGTACGACTTCACGATCAAGGGGCCCGGTGGTCTCGCCAAGCGGTTCAGCGGCACGCTCGACTGCCTGACCCAGGGCAATGAGAGCGGCGACGCGACCCAGGTCCTCAGCGAGCCGAGCCCCGCGACCGTGGGGGGCGGCACCGCCGACGACACCAACCTCGCGGCGACCGGCGGGTCCAGCACCACTCCGCTGATCGCGGGAGTCGCCATCGCCTTCGTACTGATCGGCGGTGCGGCGCTGGTGCTGGTGGGGAAGAAGAACGCACCGACGCAGGAGTGACCTCCGGCAGCGACAGCGGCAGCGGTATCGGCGAGAGCTGTGTTGGCGGGAGCTGTGTTGGCGGGAGTGGCACCGGTGGCACGGATCCTTCGGCGGATCCGGTCGCCGAGGCCCCGCGAGGCCCGTTCGCTGGGCAGGATGGGCCCATGACCAAGACTTCGCGTGCCGTGCCGGGGGCGTCTCACCGTACCTCGGAGTCCGTACTGTCCCTGTGGTCGCACGACTCGGTGCTGTCGATCGGCTCGGTGGGGTCGGTGCTGTCCATCGGCTCCGTCGGCTCGGCCCTGTCCGTCGGGTCGATCGGAAGCTCCCTGTCCGTCGGATCGATCGGTTCCGCTCTCTCGCTGATCTCGGCCTGTTCCTGGCTGAGCAAGGGGTCGGTGCTGTCCGCGCAGTCGCAGTGGTCGGTCCTGTCGTGGCGCTCCTCGCACGGCTTCCGGTCGGTGGGGGCAGCGGGAGCGGTGGGCGCTGCGGCCGTGGCGGCCCTGCTGCTGGCGCAGCGGCTGCCGCTGGGGGTCGGCGACCGCCGGTCGTGATGGACAGGGGCAGGCCCTCGCTCAGACAGGGGCCGGCCACTCGCTCAGGCAGGTCTTGCGCCCCGGCACCTGGGCAGGTCTCGTGCCGCCGCACCCAGCCAAATCTTGTGCCCCGCACTCAGCCAGGTCTCGCGCCTCGGCACCCAGCCAGGTTTCGTGCCCCGGCACTCAGGCAGGTCTCGTGCCTCGGCCCCCAGCCAGGTCTCGTGCCCCGGCCCCCAGCCAGGTCTCGCGCCCCCGCACCCAGCCAGGTCTCGTGCCCCCACACCCAGCCAGGCCTCGCACCTTCCGCACCCAGGCAAGTCTCGCTCCCCCGCACCCAGGCAAGCTGATCACCGCCCTCCGACCTCCAGTACCAGCTTGCCCGTCGTCGTGCCCGATTCGATGCGGCGGTGGGCCTCGGCGGCCTGGTTGAGGGGGAGGGTTTCGATCTGGACGCGGAGGTCTCCCTTTGCGGTGGCCGTCACGGCGCGGCGCAGGGCGTGGCCCGTGGCCTGGGGGAAGGCGGCGGAGAAGGCGGCCAGGTTGAAGCCGGAGACGGTCTTGTTGGTGAACCACAGGGCGTTGGCCGGGATGCCGACGTCCTCGGCGCCCGAGGCGTTGCCCATGACGACCAGGCGTCCCATCGGGGCGAGCAGGTCCAGGCCGGCGCGGCGGGCGGGACCGCCGACCATGTCGACCACGATGTCGAAGGCGCCGGCGTCGAAGTCGGAGGTCCGGTCCCGCAGGATCACCTCGTCGTAGCCGAAGCCGAGGGCGGTCTCGATCTTGGCCTCGCTGCCGACGGTGCCGACCACGCGGCCGGCGCCCAGCAGACGGGCGACCTGCCCCAGCTGGCTGCCCACGCCGCCCGCCGCGGCATGGACCAGCACACGCTCGCCGGGCTGCATCCGGGCCACCCGGTCGAGCACGAGGAAGGCGGTGGTGCTGTTGGACGGCAGCGCCGCGGCGATGTCCGTTCCGATGCCGAGGCCGTCCAGCGGTGACACCAGGTCCGCGGAGGTGACCACGACCTCGGCGTAGCCACCGCTGTCAACGATGGTGAGCGCCGCCACCGGCTGCCCGACGACCAGGCCCTCGACGCCTTCGCCGACGGCCCGGATGCGCCCCGCGACCTCGATGCCGGGCACGAACGGCAGCGGTACGTCGACCACGCCGCGCCGGTAGAGGACCTCGGCGAAGTTGGCACCGGCGTGAGCCACGTCGACGGCGACCTGGCCCGACCCCGGCTCGGGGACCGCAAGCGTGACGGTGCAAAGCACATCGGCCTCGCCGAATGCGGGGATGGTCACGGCCTTCATCTGTGCGCTGCTGCTGTCCATGACACCGATCCTGCTGGCCACGGCCCCACCGTGGGCAGTACCTGTTCATCCTGGGCGTGACACCACCAGGCTGCCGCGGGCAGCGGCGAAAGCCCCAGCTCAGCGCCCTGCTTCGATACGGGTTTCCATCGTGGGGTGGCCGTCAGGCAAGATGGGATGTATCTGCCCACTGCCAGATTTCAAGCTGCCGGACGGTTTCTCTTGGCTGAGTTCATTTACACCATGCGCAAGACGCGCAAGGCGCACGGCGACAAGGTGATTCTCGATGATGTCACCCTGAACTTCCTGCCGGGGGCGAAGATCGGCGTCGTCGGTCCGAACGGTGCCGGTAAGTCGACCGTGCTGAAGATCATGGCGGGGCTGGAGCAGCCGTCCAACGGTGACGCCTTCATCTCGCCCGGTTACAGCGTCGGCATCCTCCTTCAGGAGCCGCCGCTCAACGAGGAGAAGACCGTCCTGGAGAACGTCCAGGAGGGTGTCGCCGAGGTCAAGGGCAAGCTCGACCGGTTCAACGAGATCGCCGAGCTGATGGCCACCGACTACAGCGATGCGTTGCTGGAGGAGATGGGCAAGCTCCAGGAAGAGCTCGACCACGCGAACGCGTGGGATCTGGACGCCCAGCTGGAGCAGGCCATGGACGCGCTCGGCTGCCCGCCCGGCGACTGGCCCGTCACCACGCTCTCCGGTGGCGAGAAGCGCCGCGTCGCGCTGTGCAAGCTGCTCCTTGAGGCGCCCGACCTGCTGCTCCTCGACGAGCCCACCAACCACCTCGACGCCGAGTCCGTGAACTGGCTGGAGCAGCACCTCGCCAAGTACGCGGGCACCGTCGTGGCCATCACCCACGACCGGTACTTCCTCGACAACGTCGCCGAGTGGATCCTCGAACTCGACCGCGGCCGCGCGTACCCGTACGAGGGCAACTACTCCACGTACCTGGAGACCAAGCAGACCCGTCTCAAGGTCGAGGGCCAGAAGGACGCCAAGCGCGCCAAGCGGCTCAAGGAAGAGCTGGAGTGGGTGCGGTCCAACGCCAAGGGGCGGCAGGCCAAGTCCAAGGCGCGTCTGGCCCGTTACGAGGAGATGGCCGCCGAGGCCGAGAAGATGCGGAAGCTGGACTTCGAGGAGATCCAGATCCCGCCGGGCCCGCGGCTCGGCAGCATCGTCGTCGAGGTCAACAACCTCAACAAGGCCTTCGGCGACAAGGTGCTCATCGACGACCTGAGCTTCACGCTGCCGCGCAACGGCATCGTGGGCGTCATCGGCCCCAACGGCGCCGGCAAGACGACCCTGTTCAAGATGATCCAGGGTCTCGAGGAGCCGGACTCGGGAAGCATCAAGGTCGGCGACACGGTCAAGATCTCCTACGTCGACCAGTCCCGCGAGAACATCGACCCCAAGAAGACGCTGTGGGCCGTGGTCTCCGACGAGCTCGACTACATCAACGTCGGCCAGGTCGAGATGCCGTCGCGGGCGTACGTGTCCGCGTTCGGCTTCAAGGGCCCCGACCAGCAGAAGCCCGCCGGTGTCCTGTCCGGCGGTGAGCGCAACCGCCTCAACCTCGCGCTCACCCTCAAGCAGGGCGGCAACCTGCTGCTCCTCGACGAGCCGACCAACGACCTGGACGTGGAGACCCTCAGCAGCCTGGAGAACGCGCTGCTGGAGTTCCCCGGCTGCGCCGTGGTCGTCTCCCACGACCGCTGGTTCCTCGACCGGGTCGCCACGCACATCCTCGCCTACGAGGGTGACTCCAAGTGGTTCTGGTTCGAGGGCAACTTCGAGTCGTACGAGAAGAACAAGATCGAGCGGCTCGGCCCGGACGCGGCGCGTCCGCACCGTGCCACCTACAAGAAGCTGACCCGGGGCTGATCGGTCTTGCGCCACATCTACCGCTGCCCGCTGCGCTGGGCGGACATGGACGCGTACGGCCACGTCAACAACGTGGTCTTCCTCCGCTACCTGGAGGAAGCCCGTATCGACTTCCTGTTCCGCCCGGACAAGGACTTCCAGCAGGGGTCGGTGGTGGCGCGCCACGAGATCGACTACAAGCGGCAGCTCGTCCACCGGCACGCGCCGGTGGACATCGAGCTGTGGGTCACCCAGATCAGGGCGGCGTCCTTCACCATCGCTTACGAGGTGAAGGACGGCGACCAGGTCTACGTCCGGGCGTCGACGGTGATAGTGCCGTTCGACTTCGAGGCCCAGCGCCCGCGAAGGATCACCGCGGAGGAGCGGGACTTCCTCGAGGAGTACCGGGACGACGACAAGGCGGAGGCCGTCGCCGCATGACGGTGCTCCACCTCGCCGACGAGGGGGAGGCGGCGGATCTCGCGGCCTTCCTCTCCCGGCTGATCCACTACGACCGCTCGGCCGCGGTACGGCTCCAGGCCGCCGGGACCGCGCTCGCCGTCTTCGGACGGCCGCCGTCCTTCGAGGTGCTGGCGATCCGCGCGGTGCGGCTGGCGAAGCCGTACGAGAAAGGTCTTGAGGTCACGCTGGACGTGACCGTCTCCGCGGGTGAACTCCTGGAGTCCGTCGACGAGTCGGCCGCCACGGCCGCCGTGCCACAGGCGGTGACCGGGCCGCCGTGGGCGGGGGTGCTTCCGCCGCGCGGCGGCTGGCGCGCCGAGCCCGGGCTGCCCGCGCCGGACGCGCTGCGGGCGATGATCGGTGCGGCGGTCGCCGAATTCCGGTCCCGTACACAGGAGTTGGCGCCCGAGGACCGTACCCGCGCCGAACTCGACCGTATCGGGCGGGAGATCTGGTCCCGGACCGTGGGGGACACGAGTCTTCCGGTGCGGGTCGCGCATGCGGCGCAGTCGCTGGGTTTTCTGCGATCGGAGGCGCCGGTGGCCCTGTTCTCGTCGGGGGCCTGGCTGCGGCTGCGTACGCCCTACGGCTCCGTCGCCGTACGGCGGTCCGGGCTCGGGGCGCTGGACGTCAGCGTGCGCTGAGCCGCACCTCCGTCAACTCGCCGATCCTTCAGTCCTGTTCACTGTCGTCCGGCCAGACGGCGATGTGATCCGGCTCCAGTTCCAGGGCCACGCGGTCGCGCATGCCCAGGGCCTCGGTGTACTCGGCGGGGAGCTGGAGGCGGCCCGCGCGGTCGAGCATGGCGTACTCGCGGGCGACGACCGTCTCGTGGCCGGTCGCCTCGTCGACCTCGCTGCGGCGCAGGACCTCCGTCGAGGTGCGGCCGTCGCGGATGGCGACCGTGCGGCGGACCTCGCCGGCCACCGCCTGGTCGTGGGTCACGATGACGACCGTGGTGCCGAGCTGCTCGTTCGCGGTGCGGAAGGCGGCGAAGACCTGTTCGGCGGTGTGGGAGTCGAGTTCGCCGGTGGGCTCGTCGGCCAGCAGGACCGCGGGGTCGTTGGCGAGGGCCACGGCGATGGCGACGCGCTGTTGCTGGCCGCCGGACATCTGGTGCGGGCGGCGGTCCCGGCAGTCGGCCACCTCCAGCAACTCCAGGAGTTCCAGGGCGCGTTCGGACTGCCGCCTGCGCCTGCCCCGCCCGGTCAGCTGCATCGGGAGGGCGATGTTCTGGGCCGCGGTGAGATACGGCAGGAGATTGCGGGAGGTCTGCTGCCAGACGAAGCCGACGGTGGAGCGGCGGTAGGCGAGACGGTCCTTGGCGGTCATGGTCAGCAGGTCGCGGCCTGCCACGCGGGCGGCACCGGCGGTGGGGGTGTCCAGGCCCGCCAGGATGTTCATCAACGTGGACTTGCCGCTGCCCGACGCGCCCACGAGCGCCATGAGTTCGCCCTCGCGGACCAGGAGGTCGAGGCCTTGCAGGGCCTGCACCTCGATGCCGTCCGTGGTGAAGATACGAACCAGACGGTCGCAGGTGATCAGGGCGTCGTGACCGTAGGTCGGGCGGTTGCGAGCGGCGTTCGCACGGGCGGCCAGGTCGGAGAGCGTGGGGTTCGTGGTGGTCATCGGGGTCCTCCTGCGGGGGTCTCCGGCATGGGGAGTCGTCGACGGGTGCGGGTGCCGCTGCCCGTGGGTTCGGCCCGCCTGCAGTGGGCCGTGAGAGTCGTCGAAGCGGTCATCGTGCATCCCCCGCCCTGAGCTCCGCGACGGCGCCCCGGCGGCCCGTCCACCAGGCCTGTATCCCCGCTACTCCCACGGTCACCAGCACGATCGCGGCTGCCGGTACCGCCAGGGACAGGGTGTCGGTGTGCAGGGCGGTGTTGTGTGTGGGGCCCTGGCGTGAGGCCAGGGCGATCGTGGTCAGGTCGATTCCCGGGGACAGCAGGTGGATGGTCGCCCAGCCCGTGAGCGCGCCGCCGGCCGCCGCGAGGGCCGCCTGGGGGAGGGACTCCAGGACCAGCAGCCGGCGGCCCTGGGCGCGGGTGAGGCCCATGGTGCGCAGCCGGGCCAGCAGGGCCGTGCGCTCGGGGATGGTGCGCAGGAGGGAGAGGAGCAGCGCGAGGACGGCGTAGCCCACGCCGGCGGCGACCGCTGCCGTATAGACGCGTTCGGCGCCGGTCTGCAGGGGGGAGTCGGCGTAGCTCGCCCGTTCCTCGGAGCGCAGTTGTACGTTCGCGGACGCGGGTGCGGCACGGCGCAGGGCGGGGCCGTCGACGTGGGCGCCCGTCACGAGCAGGGCCGTGGGGCGGGCGGCGGGGCCCTTCAGGGCGGCGCGGTCGACGACCAGGAAGTTGTCGCCGGCGACGGCCGGGGTGCGGTCCCGGACCACGACGATGCGGACGGTGATCGAGGTGCCGTCCTCCAGGCGCACCGGGAACGGCCGGGTGCCGTAGGCCTTGGCGGTCGCGGGGGAGGCCAGCGCCGGGAGGGCGTCGCCGTGGCCGCGTCCGGTCAGGGCCTTCTCGTCGAAGGCGCCGATGCCCGTCCGGGCGGTCAACTGCGCGTACTGCGCGGGGTTCACGCCCGCCAGCGGCACCGTCCGGGTGAGGTCGGTCGGCATGGCCTGGTAGCTGATGCTCACCTCTGCCAGCGCCCGCACACCCGGCGACCGGCGGATCCGCTCCGGCAGGTCCGACGCCATCGGCGACGACTGCTCGATGCGCGCGTCGGCGCCGACCGCGAGGAGGGCGGCCTGATCGCGGGCCTCCCGTACCCCCGCCAGCACCGAGCCGCCGAAGGCCGCCGTGGTGAGGGCGGTCAGCAGGGCCAGCAGCGGCAGCACCGCGGAGGCGGAGGTGCGGCCCGCGCGGGCCAGCGACAGATGGCCCACCGCGCCGCGCAGCCGGGCCGCCGGACGGGCCAGTCCGCGCAGCGGGAGCGGGTACACGCGGACGAGCAGCAGAGCCGCGGCCACCCCCACCAACACCGGGGCCAGCGAGGTCAGTTGATCGTTCGACGCGCCTCGTCTGCGCAGTGTCTCGACCGCGCCGAGGGCCACGACGACGAGGGTGAGCTCCGCGACCGAACGGCGTCGGGACGGCCGTACGGAGGTGACGTCCCCGCGGCCCCCGTGGATCCGTACGGTGCGGTGGACGGCCGCCGCCCGCAGGGGCAGGGCCGCGCAGGCGAGTGCCGTGGCCGTCGCCGCCGCGGTGATCGCGGCGGCCGCCCGGCCGCTGGGGAGTGCGAGCAGCGCGAGGCCGAGACCCACCGCGCCCGCGGGCAGTGCCACCACCGCCGTCTCGGCGAACAGCCGGCCGGCCAGGCCGCGCAGCGAGGCGCCGCGGGCGCGCAGCAGGGCGAGTTCGGCGCGGCGACGGTCGGCGGCGAGGCCGCCCGCCATCAGCAGGACCACGGCGGCCACCGTGCCCGTGCCGAAGGCGGCGACGGCGACCAGCGGCCGGACACCGCCGCGGAGTTGCTCGTACTCGCTCAGCACGCTGTCGAGGTCGGTGCTCACCGTCGTGGACAGGTCCGTCTGCTCACGGATCCGCCGCAGCGCCGGACCGGCCTCCACGGAGGCGACGGCGGACTTCAGGCGGTCCACGTCGTGGCCGCGGAGCCCGGCGTGGGACGGCGCCAACTGCCAGTAGCGCGAAGCGTTTCCGGCGGTCCCCAGCAGCGCGGGGGCCGCGTCCGGGGCGAGCAGAAGGGTGGCGCGCCAGTACTTGTCGCGCTCGGGGCCCGGGGCGACGACCAGGCTCGGGTCGGCGAGCAGGGGCGCGGTGGCCCACCAGGCGCCTTCCGGGTCGTGTGGGGTGACGATGCCGGTGACCCGTACGGCGAGCGGGGGACGGTCCGCGCCGGGCAGATGGACGACCGAACCCACCTTGATGTGCAGGCTCTCGGCGGTCCGCGCGGTGACGGCGGCCTCCACCTGAGCCGTCGCGGCGGTGACCTGTCCGTCGGCGCGGGGCAGGCGCCCCGAACGCACCGTCGCATGACCGTCCAGACCGTGCTGCGCGGCCACGGTGAACTGCGGCGGCAGCCCGCTCGGCCGCGGCAGCCAGGACTCCGGCGCCTCCAGGGGCTTCATGGTGTGCACGCCGTACGTCGACTGTCCGCGGTCGACGACGAGCGGGCCCGGGACGGCCGCGAGGACCTGCGTGTACTGCTCGCCGAGCGTGGCGGGGCGCAGCAGCTCCTCGCGCCGCTCCCGTGGCCTCGGGGGGCCCGGCTGCTCGGCGGACACCTCCAGGGTCGTGCTCACGGGCCGGGCGTGCTCCACGGCCCGGCGCAGCCCGGCGTCCTCGTACCGGTCGACGGCCCGCGGGAACGCGGCGGCGAGACACGCGGTCAGCGCCACGAGCAGCGCCAGCGCACAGGCGGCGGCGGGGGCGGCACGCAGCCGGGTACGGGTCCACGGAGCCGGTACCGGGTTCATCACTCGCCCCCCTGCTCCCGCAGGGACACCGCGGGATCCCCTCGCCGCAGTGCCAGGGCCGCCGTCACCAGCAGCGGTGCCAGGGCCACCGCCGCCAGCAGGAGGGCCACCTGCGGCACCGGCAGCTCGACCAGCACCCGCGGCACCGGGCGTGTGGCCTGCGCGGTCAGCACGATCAGCGGGATCACCGCCCGGGTCAGCACCGTTCCCAGCGCCGCCCCCACCACCAGGGCCAGCGCCACCAGGACCCCCTGCTCGACGGCGATCATGCGGGCCAGCCTTCGGCGCGGGGCGCCCAGGGCCCGCAGCACCGCGAGTTCGGCGCCCCGCTCCCGCAGGGAGCCCGCCGCGCTCACCGCGAACCCGACGGCGGCCAGCGCCGCCGCCACCCCGGCCGCCGCCGTGAAGGCCGCCTCGGGGCCCGCGCCGAACGGGTCGTCCCGCAGCTGCGCGGCGGTCTCGTCCCGCACCACGACCTGCGTCGGATCGAGATCGGGCAGGGCCCGCAGCACCGCCGCGACCCTCGCCGTGTCTCCGGGGTCGGTGCGCAGCCACCACTCCGTGGGCGTGACGCTCGTCCCGTGACGGGCCTGCAGGACCTGGTTCACGGACCGCAGGTCGACCAGCAGGCCGCCGCCGTTCGCCGCTCCGGTCGTCGGCAGTTCGCGCACCGCGTCCACGATCCGCACCGGGACGTTCTCCCCGTCGACCGTCACGTCAAGGCGTTGCCCGGTGTGCGCGCCCGCCGAGGCGAGGAACCGGTCGCTCGCCACCGCCGTGACCTCGCCGGGCGCGGGCTGCGCGACCCGCAGCCGCACCGTCAGCGACGCGCTGACCCAGGTCTCCTTGACCGGCACGTACCCGGTGCCGTACTCGACCGCCGGCGGGCCCGACGTGCTCACGGTGGGCGGCGTCGGGTCGGTCTTCGCGTCCGGCGAGGCGACTTGCCCGTCACTGCCCACGGACGCCTTCCAGGAACGAGGCAGCGGCACCTTCCGCGCGGTGCCGTCCGCGCCGGTCGCCGTCAACGAGCCGATCGTCAGCCGGTGTTGCTCCGGACTGCCGATCGGCTGCGGCATCACCAGCTGTACGGCGGTCAGCGTCAGCCGCCCGCCGAAGACCGGCACGTCCAGGGCGTGCGTCCGCCCGTCGGAGGGCAGCTCGCCGGCCGGCACGTCGTACGGCGTCCCGTACGCGTCGACCAGCGTGACCGTCACGTCCGCCGTCGTCCCCGCGCCGGCCGAACTGTGCAGGGCCGCCGCCAGCCGCAGCCGGGCGGTGTGCGCGGGCACCTTCGCCCCGGCCGTCCCCGTCCTCGGACCCAGCGCCGAGAACAGTGGGCGCACCGGCTCGGACGACAGGTCCCGGCGCATCAGCATCGTGTCCGCGGCGTGCGCGGTGTCCAGGGCCAGCAGTGCCGCCGTACGGCTGCCCGACAGCGGCAGTTCGGTACGGACGGCCGGGGCCGCCTCCCGTACATGGGCGAGGGCCGCGTACTGCTCCGTGCGCCCCAGGTCGTTCTCGCCCGCCGCCAGGACGCGCACCGGCGCACCCGCGCCGAAGTCCGCCTGGTCGTCCTGCGAGCGGTCCCAGGAGGCGCCCTGCCCGATCGCCAGCATGCCGAGCGCGACGGCGAGGACCAGCAGCAGCACCGGCCCGGCGCCCCGCATCGGGCGACGGCTCAGCTGCCAGCCCGCCAGCGCCGCCGTCAGCCCGCGCCCTCCTGCCGCCCGACGCTCGGCCAGCCGTGCCACCAGCGGCAGCAGCCGCAGGGTCACCACCGTGCCGGCGAGCAGCGCGAGCGCGGGCGCCGCGACCAGGAGCGGATCGATGCCGAGGGTGCCGGACCTGTCGCCGGTCACGGCGCCGGAGGTCTGCCGGCCCAGCTGCCAGTACGCGACGGCGGCCACCGCCAGCAGGCCGAGGTCCGCGCCCGCGCGCACCGGTCCCGGCAGCGCGTGGGCCCGGACCGGGCCGAACCCCTCCGCGGTGAGCGCGGGCAGGGTCACCGCGAGCGCGCAGCCCAGTGCCACGCACGCCGCCACCAGCCACACCCCGGGCCGTCCGGCGGCCGGCACGTCCAGGTGCAGTCCGATCCGGGCCAGCGCACCCTGTCCGGCCAGCAGCCGGGTCAGCGGTCCGGCGAGCAGGGGCGCGCAGATCACCGCGGGGACCGCCAGGGCGAGTGCCTCCAGGGCGGCGAGCGCCGCGATCCGGGCGCGGGAGGCGCCGCGGGCCCGCAGCAGCCGGACCTCGCCCGCGCGTTCCGCGCTCAGCAGCCGCGCCACCAGCAGCAGCGCACAGCCCGCCAGCAGCGCGAGCTGCAACGCGACGATCAGCAGGGTGGAGCGGGAGACCAGCAGGGAGCGCTCGACGCGTCCTAGGACGTCCGGCAGGGAGGTGGTCGAGGCCGTCGTACCGCTGAGCGCGGGCTGTCTGCGCAGGGCCGCGCTGCCCGCCCGGGCCGCCTCGCGCAGCTCGTCGATCCGCCCGGTCGACAGGGACGAGAAGTCCGCCGACGCCAGCCACCCGGACTGGCCGGCGCTCACCCGGCCGCCGGTCAGCACACCGGGGGCGGTCAGCAGCGGGCCGTACGTGGTGAAGCCGACCGTTCGCACGCCCCGGCCGCCGAGGTCGTCCAGCTTCCAGTAGGGGGCGTCCGCGCGGGCGGGCCGGTACAGACCGGTGAGCGTGACGTGCACGGTCGGGCCGTCGAGCCGGTCGGTGAGGGTGAGACGGGCGCCGGGCTCCAGATGCAGGCGCCGGGCGGCGGTCTCGGGGAGCGCGGCCTCGATGCCCGAGCCGTCCCGGGGCGCCCGCCCCGCCACGATCCGCACCTGCGAGGGGTCCAGCGCCGCGACATACGTCAGATCCGGCTCCCCGGACCGCTCGGCCTTCGGCTGCAGCGAGCGCGGCAGGGCGTAGGGGCCCGAGCGCATCAGGGTCCGCACGGTCACCGGCAGCCCGCCGAACGTCCGCCGGGCCCCCTGCCGTACGGCGCTGTCGGCGGCTGCGCGCCCGTCGGCCGGCACGTCCGCCTTGACGATCAGGGCGGCGTCGGCGGCGTTCTGGGGCTCGCGCAGGGAGTGGCGCAGGGCCGCGTCGCCGATCGCGCCCGAGTAGGCGGTGAGGGTGGCCAGGACGGCCGTGGTCAGCAGGACGGTGAGCAGCGCGGCGGCCAGCAGCAGGCGGTGCGCGCGGGCGCGGAGCAGGACGAACCGTGCGACCGCACCGAACGCCGTCACGCCCACCCCCGTGGTTGTCCAGACCTCTCGGCGATGTTGTCAGAGAGTGAGGCGCACGGGTAAGCGCTTGTACGGCGGGCTTGACCGGATCGTTGTCAGCCCGGACGGTCAGCCGGGGGCGCCGGTCAGTCCGGGGTGTTCACCATCGACGCGGCGGCGTACGTCAGGTACTTCCACAGCTGCTGCTCGTGCTCCTCGGACAGACCGAGCTCGTCGACGGCGTCCCGCATGTGCCGCAGCCAGGCGTCGTGCGCCTCGCGGTTCACGGCGAAGGGGGCGTGGCGCATCCGCAGCCGGGGGTGGCCGCGGTGGTCGCTGTACGTCGTCGGGCCGCCCCAGTACTGGATCAGGAACAGGGTCAGGCGCTCCTCGGCGGGACCGAGGTCCTCCTCGGGGTACATGGGCCGCAGGACCGGGTCCTCGGCCACGCCCTCGTAGAAACGGTGGACGAGGCGGCGGAAGGTCTCCTCCCCGCCGACCTGCTCGTAGAAGGTCTGCTCCTGAAGCGTGCCGCGCCGAATCTCATTCACGTCCCCCATGGTCTCAGACGGCGGGAACCAGGACCTGAGGCGTAGGACCCCTGCCCGGGGCCCGACTTCCGGATCGGTGTGCTCCGGTACTCGCCTCGTGCCGCGCCGCGCAGGACAGTGGACGTATGGGCGCTCATGCTCTCGACAGAAGCGACGACGACCTCGCCGGGATCGCGCGCTCGGCGCGGGCGGCGCTCGTGCGGGAGATCGAGGCGAGCGGGGCCTTCGACGACGAACCGGTGTGGCGGGAGGCGTTCCTGGCGGTCCCGCGCCACCTCTTCGTGCCGTACTACTACGTCGGCGTCACCGGCGGCTACGAGCGGCGGTGGGGCGAGAGTCCCGACCCGCGGGCCCGGGAGATGTGGCTGCGCGGCGCCTACGCGGACGCCCCGCTGGCCACCCGGCTGCGCGACGGGGAGCTCGTCTCCTCCAGCAGTCAGCCCTCGCTCATGGCGAAGATGCTGGTCGAGCTGCGGGTGGAGGACGGCAACCGGGTCCTGGAGGTCGGCGCCGGCACCGGCTACAACGCGGCGCTGCTGGCCCACCGGCTGGGCGACGACGACCTGGTCACCACCGTCGACCTGGAGCCGGAGATCACCGAGTCGGCGCGCCGGCACCTGGCCGCCGCCGGACACCACCCGGCCGTCGTCACCGGTGACGGTGCGCGCGGGGTGCCCGAGCGCGCGCCCTTCGACCGGATCATCGTGACCTGCACCCTGGCCTCGGTGCCGCGCGGCTGGCTCGCCCAGTGCACCCCCGGCGCCCGCATCCTGGCCCCGTTCGCCACCGGCCTGATCGCCCTGACGGTCCACGACGCCGCCCACGCCGAGGGCCGCTTCCTGCCCACCCCCGCCTACTTCGTCCCGTTGCGCGGCGAGACCCGCCCCGCAACAGAACCGCCCGACCTCGCCGCCCTCCCACGCCGAGCCGGCAACCAGGAGCTGTTCCGCTTCCTGTACACCCTGACCCGCAGCACCCTCTCTCCCCAGGAAGCCTTCGCTCTATGGATCCGAGAGGGCGGCCCACCCCGCGACCGCTACGGCATCACGATCGACGGCAACCGGGAGTGGGCATGGCTGGACGCCCCGGAGGGCCCACACACCTGGCCCCTCCCCGGCTGAGTGGGCGGTCCGGCAGCGCCGCAAAGGGGCGCGGGGAACTGCGCGACCGGCCACGACGGCGCCGCAGACAGACGACGGCCCGCGGCGCTGACGGCGGAGCCTAGCCCCTGCGGATCGTGATCGTCGTCCACGCGCCCACGTGCACCTTGTCGCCGTCCTGGAGGGGCACCGGTACGAAGGGCTGGATCGGTTCCTCGGAGTGGTTGACCGTGGTGCCGTTCGTGGAGTTCTGGTCGACGACCGCCCAGCTGCCGTCCGGCTGCTGGACCAGCACCGCGTGCTGGTGCGAGACGCCCGGGTCCTCCGGCGGCACCGCCAGGTCGATGTCCGGGGTGTCGCCGGTGGAGTGGCGGCGGCGCCCGATGGTGATCTGGTTGCCGCTGAGCGTGCGCTGCTGCTCGGGCGAGTACGCGGGCAGGTTCAGCCCCGCGGCCTCGGGTCCCGAGCGCTGCATCATCGCCATGAAGTACTCGCGGTCCGGGCCGATGGTCGCCATCCAGGTGGCCGGACCGGCGGGCTGCTGCGGGAAGCCAGGCCCGGGCGGGGGCGGGGCCTGGGTCGCACCGCCCTGCGGATAGCCGTACCCACCGCCCTGACCGGGGCCGTTCGTGCCGCCGGGGCCTCCCGGACCGCCGGACGGCGGGGAGATCACCCAGTCGTCGTCACCGCCGCCGAAGGACGGACCGCCGGGCTGCTGCGGCCGTCCCGTCTCCTGCGGGTAGGTGGGCGGGGCCGGCGGACCGGGCTGGTGGAAGGCCTGCGGGGCACCGGGACCGTTCGGGTTTCCGGGGCCGCCGGGCCCACCCTGCCCGCCGGGACCGGGGCCACCCGGACCTGCGGGAGGCGTCGGTCCGGGCGGTGGCGGGACCGGGCGGGACGGGTCCTGCCCGAAGCCGGAGGGGTCGCCGAAGGGGCGGCCCTGACCCTGGGGGTCGGAGCCGTAGGGCGGGCTCGGCGGGATGGGCTCGGCCGGGCGGTTCATCTGGGACGGGCGCGAGCCCTGGTACTCGTACGAGTCACCGCCGCCGTACGACGGGCCGGGGCCGGGACCGCCGGGACCCGGGCCGGGACCACCGGGGCCGGAGCCGGGCGGCTGCTGGAAGCGCACGGCGGGGCCGGGCGCCGGCGGGCGCGGGGCCGCCGGGGTGTAGGAGGTCGCGGTGTTCGTGAGGAAGTTCCACCGGCACTCCTCGCAGAAGGGCGCGCCGCCCTCGCGGGGCGTACGGCACTGCGGGCAGAGCTCCGGCTCGGGGTCCGGCACGGCGGACAGATGACCGCGGCCGCCGCCCTGGGGGCCCTGGCCGGGCGGCGGGAAGCCGTAGCCACCGCCGGGCGGGGGCGGCGGAGGGGGCGGAGGTACGGCACCGGCCATGCGGTGACCGCAGACCTCGCACCAGTCGTCGGAACCCGACTGGTGTCCGTTCGGGCAGGTCGGCATGTCGGCGCTTCCCCCTCTCCTTGTCCGGCCTTCCGGCCGGGTTTCTCCAACCCCAGGGGGCCGGGCTCGCTCTTTGCTATGTCACTTCTTTACACGAACAGTCTTTGTCGACCGAGTCTCGAGCGTCATCTCGTCGGCCTCCTCGACCTTCGCCTTCAGTCGCACAGTACCCGTCGCGGCGTCGACCACGTCCACCACCTTCGCAAGCAGTTTCGCAGTATCCGCGTTTCCGGAGGCGCTGGCGAGCTGAACGGCTCGGCCCAGTTTGGCCGTTGCTCCATCGAAATCGCCCGCTTTGCGAAGGTCAAGCCCTTGCTGGATGGCCTGTGCCAGTTCGGCCTGCCCGGTGTAGTGGGCGACCTGGGGGTTGATCGCCGTGGAGGCGGCCATGTCGTCGGTCCACACGGCCCGCACCAGGCCCTGGGCGCCGAGGTTCTGGGCGCTGCCGTCGGGCTGTGGGATCACCAGGGAGACGCGGGCGGCGAGCATCTCCTGGCCGATGTCCGCCGACTGCACCTCGACGCATACGTGGTAGTCACGGGACTCGTCGCCCCAGGAACCGGTGGGATAGTCGCCGGCGCGCGGGCCGGCCTCCGTGCGGCGGTCGGTCAACTCCTCGACGGTGGGCGCGACTTGCTTGACGAACTTGATGGATGTGCCGACCGGCGTCCACAGCCGGAGCGCGACGTCGGCGACCTCCTTGCCCATGGCCGTCTCCATCATCTGCGTGAAGTCGGCGGCGAGGCCGGCCGGGTCGGCCACGATGTCGGCCGTACCGAGCAGGGCGGAGGCGATCCCTGTGACTTCTTTCACTTCCCAGTCGGTGCCCACGCCCCGTGCGTCACACGTGAACCGTCCGGCACAGGCGTCCAGGGAGGCCTTGAGGTCCTCGGGCGACTCGTGCTCGTTGCGGCCGTCGGTGAGCAGGATGCCGTGGCGGATCGCGACGTCGGCGGAGGAGAGCAGCCGGTCGGCCAGCCTGAGCCAGGTGCCGATCGCCGTGCCGCCGCCCGCGCTGAGCTTGCGCAGCGCCTGTTTGGCCTGCTCGCGGGTGGTGGCGTCGGCGATCGCGAGCCGCCCGCCGCCCGGGTAGACCTCCTTGGCGACATGGGTGCCGCCGATCACCGCGAAGTGGACGCCGTCGCGCAGGGTGTCGACGGCGGCGGCCGTCGCGTCCCGCGCGTTGCGCATCTTCGTCGGCGGGTAGTCCATCGAGCCGGAGCAGTCGACCATGATCGCCACGGCCGCGGACGGGCCCTGTCCCGGCGCGTAGAGGTGGGGTGCCGCGACCGCGCTGCCGATCGTGCCGCCGCCGGTGGCGGTCACCGTGACGATGGCGTTGACCTCGCGACCGCCTTCCGGCAGGTACTCGTTCTGGTACACGTCCATCGAGAACTGCGGCACGTTGGACTTCGAGAAATTGGCCATGCCTACTCAAATCCCCCTCGAAAACCTCACGGTGGTGAGGTGATGCCTGGAAGTGGACCGGTCCCCTCCGGTCCATGAGACCTTCCCCGTACGCGGCCTCAGGCCGATCCTGCCCCCTGGGACACGGCCGGGAACGGGACGACGGCCACTGTTACGTTGTCGTGGCCCCCGCCGTCCAGGGCATGACCGACCAGCACCCGGGCGGCGTGCAGCGGACGGGCCGCGGCGTCCGACGGGACGAGCTCGGCCATCTCCTGCGCCGCCTCCGCGTAGTTCCACAGCCCGTCGGTGCACACCACCACTACACCCGGCCGGTCCGGCTTGAAGGAAGCGGTGTGCGGCTCCAGTTCGTACGCGTCCGCGCCGAGCCAGCCCGTGATCGCGTGGGCGCGCTCGTCGGCGTAGGCCTCGGCCTCGTTCATCAGGCCCGCGGCGACCATCTGCGCGGCCCACGAGTCGTCCTCGGTGAGCCGGGCCGGGGGTGAGGTGCGGTCCGCCGGCACCCAGTAGACGCGGCTGTCGCCGACCCAGCCGACGACCAGCAGCCCGGGCGTGACGACCGCGCCGACGATCGTGCACGCGGGCGCGTTCTGGTGCGGGCTGTGCTCACGGGCGGTGGCGGGCTCGTCGGCCAGGGCGTTGACGGCATGCGAGGCGGCGACGATCGCGTCGTGCATCGCCTGCTGCGGATGCGTGCCGCGCGGCAGGGCGGTCAGCAGCGACTCGCTCGCGGCGACCCCCGCGGCGAGCGAGGCGTCGTCGGGGCGGGTCGCCGAGGAGACCCCGTCGCAGACCACGGCCACGGACGCGGGGGAGCCGTCCGGGAGGGTGGTCCGGCCGATGCCGAAGGCGTCCTCGTTGCGGTGGTGGCGCAGTCCGCGGTCGCTGACCGCGGCGACCGGGCCGGACTCCTGCTCCATGTGGTCGCGCTCGCGGGGCTGGGCGTGCCCGCAGTTCTCGCAGTAGCCGTCGCTGTCGACGCGGCCCGCACGGCAGGCGACGCAGAGCTTGGCCCCCGCGGAGGCGGAGAGGTCCGCGATGCGCGGGTCCGGCGCCTGCAGCGGGTACTCGTCGGGCTCCGGCGGCCGGTCGAAGCGCACGCCGGTGGCCGGGGAGACCGGCGATCCGGTGGGCGGCGCCGTCGGCAGCGGAGAGCCGCCCGAGTCCGTCCCGGGCAGCTCGGCGGGCACATGCGTCACCGCCGGGCCGCCGGAGCCGCTGTCCGGCTCTGCCGCGACCGGCCAGGCCGTGCCGGCACCGTCTGAGCCGGCACCGTCGGCGCTTTCGCCGTCCCCGGGGGGCGGGACCGAGCCATTCAGGGCGATCGTCGGATGGTCGTCCGGCCGTGCGGGCACCGCGGACAGGTCGTAGCCGCACGCACCGCAGAAACGGTCACCCGACTCGAGCGGCCACTCGCAGCTCGGGCAGTTCGACAGGGCGGCCTGCTGGGGCATCTGGGACATCAACTACACCCACGTCCGGGGGCGGTAACGGTTGGCACGTTCCACCAGGTCGATCCTCTCCTCGCCGCCGGGCGCCAGCCGGGCGAGCGTGCGGTACGAACGCTCCAGGCCGAAGCGGAGTCCCCGCTCGTCCAGATCGCTGCCGAGCAGCACCCGCTGCGCGGTGGGTGCGGAACCCTGCCCACCGGAGAGTATCCAGTCCAGTGCGCAGCCGAGGACCTCGGCCGACAACTGCTCCCGGCGCGCCGGATCCAGACCGTAGGCGTCCAGCGCCTCGACCTGCCGGGCCGCGGCGGTCAGGTCGTCCAGGAACGCCGTGTCACCGGGGGCCGCCGTGCGCCCGCGCAGCCGCGCCCGTACGGCGGCCACCCGCGCGGCCGTGTAGTGGATCGACGACTCCGGGACCGACTCCAGCGTCCCCACGGCGCCCGTGCGGTCCCCGGTCGCGAGCTGGACGCGGGCCAGGCCGAAGGCCGTGCTCACATAGCTCGGGTCGGTCGACCAGACCAGGCGGTAGTACTCGGCCGCGTTGTCCAGCTGGCCCAGCACCTCCGCGCACAGGCCGAGCGCCAGCTTGGGCGCGGGCTCGCCGGGGAAGGCGTCGTAGATCGCGTCGAAGGCGAGCGCGGCGCCCTCGTGGTCGCCGGTCACCAGCGCCGCCACACCGCGGTACCAGACCACCCGCCAGTCGTCGGGCCGCTCCTCCTCCAGATGGAGCAGGGCTTCGAGGGCGGTGTACGAGTCGCCGTTCTCCAGCCAGGCGCGGATCTGCCTCAGCCGGGTCTCGATGGACGCCGCGGGCGCCGCGGCCAGCGCCCCGAGCAGTTCGGCCGGCGCGGTCGTCATCAGACCCGCGAGGAAACCCGCGTTCGGGTCGGAGGGGTCGACGCGGGGGACCGGCAGCGCGAGGGCCGCCACGGGGGAGTTGACGGTCTTCACGAGCGCCGGGGAGCCGTTCGCGGAACCGTTCGCGGAGGCGGGCAGGGCGGGCTGCCGCCCCTTCCGGTGCGGCACCGCCCGCGCTCCCAGCAGCGACACGTCCCCCTCCAGCTCGGGGAACAACTCCGTGTCGGTGACCTTCAGTTCGGGCCCGAACAGCGTCGACAGGGAGGGCCGCGCACGCCCCGACTGCAGCGAGACGACCTCGCGCAGCACACCGGTCAGCTGCTCCGCCATCTCCTGTGCCGAGGCGAACCGGCGGGCCGGGTCCGGGTCGGTGGCGCGGACCAGGAAGCGGTAGAAGGACTCGTACTGGCGGAAGACCTCGATGTTGTCCGGGTCGGGCAGGGAGTCCACGAAGACGTTCGTGTACCCCTGGAAGTCGAAGGTCAGGACCGCGAGCGTACGGGCCACCGTGTACAGGTCCGAGGCCACCGACGGGCCGACCTCGGCGACCTCCGGCGCCTGGTAGCCCACCGTGCCGTAGATGGCCGACTCCTCGTCGTCCATCCTGCGCACCGCGCCCATGTCGATGAGCTTGAGCTGGTCCTCGGTCTGGATGGCGTTGTCGACCTTGAAGTCGCAGTACAGCAGGTTCCGGCTGTGCAGATGGCCGAGCGCCTCCAGCGCCTCGATGCCGTACGCGCACGCCTGCTCCACCGGCAGCGGATCGCGCTTGCCCTCGGGCGTACGGCGGGCGTTGGCGATCTCCTTCAGCGACTTGCCGCCGACGTACTCCATGACGATGTAGCCGTCGAGCGAGCCCGTGCGCTGGTCGAGGTGCTCCACGAAGTTGTAGATCCGCACGATGTTGGAGTGCTCGATCTCCGCCAGGAAGCGCCGCTCGGAGATCGCCGCGGCCATCGCGTCCTGGTCACCGGTGTCGAGCAGGCCCTTGAGGACCACCCACCGGTCGGAGACGGCCTTGTCGACGGCGAGATAGACCCAGCCGAGCCCGCCGTGCGCCAGACAGCCCACGACCTCGTACTGGCCGTGCACCACGTCGCCGGTCTTCAGCTTCGGGACGAAGGAGTAGGGGTTGCCGCACTTGGTGCAGAAGCCCTCGGTGCGGCCCGCGCGGTCGCCGCGCGCCCGGCCGACCGGCGCCCCGCAGTCGGAGCGCGAGCAGAACCGCTTGCGCTCGGGCACCTCGGGGTTCTCCAGGACCATCGCCCGCGGGTCGGGCCGCGGCACGTCCGGCACCTGCACCAGACCGACACCGAGCCGGCCGCGGCCGCTGGAGTTGGTGCTCGAACCCGAGCTGCGCACCGACACCGAACGGCTGGAGGTGCGGCCCGACAGGGAGCGGGAGAGCCGCCCCGACACCGAGCGCCGGGACTTGGAGGACTGCGAGGACGTACGCGAGCTGCCGCGGCTGCCGGCGCGTGAACTGGCGCTGCCCTGCGAGCCCTTGCCGCCGCCCGTGATGCCGGTGGCCGGCGAGCTCACCATGCCGTTCGCCGAGACGACCGGCGCGAGACCGCAGGTGTCGCAGTACAGCTCGCCGCCGCCCACGTCCTCGTAACGGCCCTCGCACCCCGGCCGCTGGCACTGCTGCTGGGCCTGACTCATGACGTCACAGCACCCCCTTCGTCACTCACGCTCCGGGCTCCCTGCGGTCCTGGGGCCCGCCCTGCCCCGGCACGCGGGCGGCCAGCGCCTCGGCGGCCGCCTGCTGGTAGCGCAGCACGGCCTGACCGGCGACGCGCAGATCGCAGGGCGCGCTCCACAGCATGCGGCGCGCCGCGTCGTACCGCTCGATCAGGAACGGGTCCTCGGCGAGACCGTGGCGGGCCACCTTCGCCTTGTACGCGTCGAGGCGGCCGCGCAGCTCCGCGCGGACCGCGAGCGGCGCGGTCACGGCGGTCAACGACTCGCGGGCGCGCAGCAGTTCGTCCTCCGCCTTCTGCTCCAGCGACTCCAGCAGCGGCGACAGACGGTGCCACTGCGCGTGTCTGCGGTACTCGGCGGCCGTCGCCAGCTGCTCCTGCAGCTGGGTCGCCGGACCGCTGACGACCGGCACCTCCGTGGCCGCGATCTTCGCCAGCACCTCACCGCGCGCGGTGCGCGCCTCCGCGAGCGTGCGGTCGGCGCGGCTGAGCACGTCCCGCAGCTTCACCAGCCGCTGCTCGGCGTCCTGCCGGACGGTGAGCACGGCGTCGATCTCCCGGCGCACCTCCTCCAGGGCGCGCGCCTCGCGGTCGTAGATGGTGGTGTCGGGGCGGCCGCCGCCGGGCGCCGAACTGCCCTGTGCGGGCAGCCAGTACGCGAGCGGGTCGGAGACCACCTGTTCGCGCAGGGAGGTCAGGACGCGCGTGATGCGCTCCAGGTCGTCGCCCGCCGGGTGCTCGCCGGGGCGCACACCGACGGAGTGGGCGAGCTTGCGGGTGCGCTGCAGCTCCGCCGCCAGTAAGTCGATCCGCGCGGGCAGCGCCGACCAGACCGCGTCGGCGGCGACGACCATGTCCAGGCTGGACGCGTACAGGTCGTTCATCACCTCGACCAGGCCGGCCAGCGAGAACTGCCGGCTCAGCCGGCCCGAATTGACCATGAGAGTGGGCGCGTTGGCCGTGGCCGTGGCGGAGTCCGCGATGGTGACGGACTCGCCGCGCAGCAGCTCCGTCAGCTCCACCAGGTCGTCGTGGCTGGACCAGCGGCGCCGGGAGCGGATCTCGCGGGCGGAGCGCAGCGCGTCCGTGTACGCGTCGAAGTAGGCCCACAGCAGGGTGATCGACGCCTCTGCCGCGCTCCAGCGCTCCTTGGTGATGCCTGTGAGCTCCGCGCCCTCCAGGAGTCTGCGGCCCGCGTGGTCCTGCAGGGCGAGGAGCGAGGTCTCGATCGCCTCGTGCTCCGCGCCGAGCCGCGCGAGCGCACGGTCCACCTCGTCCCGGTCCATCACCGGCCCGGCGGGGTCCGTGACGCCCATCGATCACCTCTCGCTGCTGTCGTGTTCCGTGGTGTGGTCTCTTACGTCTGCTGGTCGGTCACGTCTGATGGTCGGTCACTTGTAGTGCGCGGCGGGAGGGGTCGCCGACGCCGACTTCTTGTCGTCCTGGTCCATGGTGGGGTGCAGCCACTTCTGGTACGAGTCCGCCCAGCCACCGTCCTTGACGTAGTTCTCCAGGGTCCGGTTGACCTGGCGTACCAGATCGTCGGAACCCCGCTTCATCGCCACGCCGTAGTACTCGTCGGTGAACAGGCCGCCCTTGAGCTCCACCGTCGGGTCCTGTGCGGCCTGGCTCGCGGCGAGCGCGCCGTCGGTGACCACCGCGTCGACCTCGCCGAGCTGCAACTTCACCAGGCAGTCGAGCTGGTTGGGCACGACGGTGCGGATGTCGGTGGAGGCGGGGATCTTGCCGCCCTTGTCCGCCTTCAGGTTGTCGAGCGCGGTGGAGCCCTCGGCCGAGCAGACCTTCTTGCCGGCGAGGGTGTCGTTGTAGCCGGTGATCGTCGACTTC
This sequence comes from Streptomyces spinosisporus, assembly GCF_022698145.1. Taxonomy (GTDB): domain Bacteria; phylum Actinomycetota; class Actinomycetes; order Streptomycetales; family Streptomycetaceae; genus Streptomyces; species Streptomyces spinosisporus. The sequence continues at coordinate 157,172 of NZ_JALDAX010000002.1, read as the reverse complement.
TTCGGCGCGAGGACCTGCTGGCCGGTCCTGAAGTACGGGGCGGAGAAGGCGACGTCGCCGAGGCGGTCGCAGGTGATCGTCATGGTGCGCACCACCATGTCGACCTGGTCGTTCTGGATCGCGGGAATGCGCTGGTTGGTGGGGATGGCCTTGAACGAGACCGCGTTCGGGTCGCCGAGGAGGTCCTTGGCGATCCGGTGCACGAGGTCGATGTCGAAGCCCTCCAGCGCGCCGGAGGCGTTGTTCGGGTTGAGATAGCCCCAGCGGTAGCTGTTGGTGTCGACGCCGACGATCAGCCGCCTGTCCTCGCGGGCCTTGATCCTGTCGACGACCGGTGTGGCGCCGCCGCCGGACGGCGAGAGGCTCTGGTCCTGCGGGGCCGCGCCGTTGTCGCACTTGGTCTCCGCCCTGGCCTGGGTGCCGTGGGCGAGGCGCCCGGCACCGCCGGCCGGGGCACCGCTGGACTGGGTGTGGGGCAGCAGCAGCGCGAAGGCCAGGGCCAGGGCGCACACGGCCGCCATCGCGCCGACCCCGCCCCAGCCGCGCAGGCCGGTCCGCAGCCGCCGGGCCAGTCGGTGTGCATCCATCTTCACGCCCCCTCTCACCGGTACTCCGAAAGCCTGCGCCCGATGCCGAGCACCGCGCCCGCCGCACCCAGCACGGCGAGCACCGCGGCGCCGTACGGCAGTCCGGTCAGCGCGTCCTTGCCGTCGCCCGCCGCCTGCTTGAACTCCGTCTGCTCGTGGCCGAGTGCCGTCTGGAGCGCCTTGTCCACATTGTCGAAGCACACGCTCGTCGGATCCTTGCCGACGCCGATGACCTTGTCACGGGCCTGCTGGTACTCACCCTTGTCGTTCAGGCCCTGGGCGACGCCGTGCCGGTCCTTCCACGCCTTCATGAAGCCGTTCGCGTCGGTCACGGGCTTGCGGCCCGCCGAGTCGTCGGCGAGCGAGTCCGCCCGCACGAGCGACTTGGCCAGCTTGTCGATCTGCTCGTCGTAGCCCGCGGCGTAGGCGTCCACGGTCGCGTCGCCGACCTTCGTGGTGTCCGCGCCGCGGCGGATCAGGCTGAGGTTCTCGTCGCTGCGGGCGGTCAGGGAGGCGATCCGGGCGTCGTGCAGGACGTTCAGCGAGCGGACGCCGTGGTCGTAGGAGTCGTTCAGGCCCGCGCGCGCGACGCTGTGCCCGACGACGAGCCACAGCAGCACGACCGCCGAGGCGGCCGAGGCGGTGACCAGGCCGTGGTTCAACACCCGGTTGGTGCGCAGGTAGTTGCGGCGCTGGGCCCAGGCCAGGGAGCCGAGGGCGACGAGGCCGAGGCCGATCGCCGCCCACGGGAAGGACTTCGCGTCGGCGTAGTCGGACTGCAGCCGCTGGTTCTCCTTGCGGTACAGGTTCTCGGCCTTGGGCAGCATCTGCGCCTGCATCTGCTCGTTGGCCGCGCGCAGATAGGCGCTGCCGACCGGGTAGCCCTGCCGGTTGTTGGACCGGGCCGTCTCGATCAGGCCCTTGTACTGCGGCAGCAGGTTGTTGAGCTCGGCGATCGTCCTCGCCGAGTCGGAGCCCGCCTCGGAGTTGGACGCCGCCGTGACCAGCTTGGTCGCGGCGGTGCGGATGTCGCTCTCGTAGCGCCGGCGCATCTCGGGCTTCTCCTGCGGGCCCGCGAGATAGCCGCTGGCCGCCGCCGTGTTGGCGTCGGCCAGCGAGCGGTAGATGTCGGCCGCGTCGGAACTCAGCGGCTGGCTGCGGGTGAGCACGTCGTCGGCGGCCGAGGCGCGGTCGGTCATCTGCCAGGCGGTGACCGCCCCGAACGCGACGACGAGAAGGGCGACGAATGCGCCGATGATGCGCAGCCGTCCGGGCTCCGTCGTCGCCGCCTCACGCAGCCGGTCGACGCCTTCGGCGAAGGCCGTGCGGCGGGCCGGGGCCACCTCGGGCACGGCGGAGGGGCCCGGGGCCGGTGGGGGTGCGGCCTGCCCGGGCTGCGGCGGAACGGCCGGCATCGTGGGCAGGGCGGTGCCCGGTGGCGCCGTGCTGCTCTTCGGCGGGTGTGTCACTGTGACCTCCCCCATGGTCATCCGTCGCCGCAAGTATCCCTGCCGGTCGCCTCCGGCGGGAGGGCAGGGTCTCGCCTCACCCCCTGCCCATCAATACGTCGTGGGAATCGGATCGGTTCCGCCCCGGGGTACGCCGCCTCCCGGTGCTCATGCCTCGAAGTGCGCCCGTACGCGCTCGTGCACCTCCTGGGGCGCGTCCATGAGGTCCAGACCCAGCAGTGCCGCCCCCAGCACCGGACTCGCCGTGACCACCCTGGGCACCGCCTTCGGGGCCCGGGCCGCCAGCAAGTCGCGTACGCCGTCGTTGAGTTGAGCGTGCTGGGCGGCCAGGACGCCGCCGCCGAGGAGCACCGGGGTCTCCTCCTCCAGCAGATCGAGACGCCTCAGGGCGACCGTCGCCATCGTGACCACCTCGTCGGCCAGGCGGTCCACGACGGCGCGGGCGACCGGGTCGCCGTCGGCCGCCGTGGCGAACAGGACCGGGGTCAGTTCATGACGGCGGGCGTACGCCACCTTCTCCAGGTGCAGCGCCTCGATCAGCGCGAGCATGCTGTCGTAGCCGAAGTGCGCCGGAAGGGTGCGGGCGAGGGCGGTGGGGGCGCCGCGGCCGTCCTCCGCGCGCGCGGCGAACCACAGCGCCTCCTCCGCCAGGCCCCATCCGCCGCCCCAGTCACCGGAGATACGGCCGATCGCGGGGAAGCGGGCGGTGCGCCCGTCGGGGCGCATGCCGACGCAGTTGATGCCGGCGCCGCAGACGACGGCGACGCCGCGCGGTTCGGTGATGCCCGCGCGCAGGATGGCGAAGGTGTCGTTGCGGACCTGGACGGCCGGGCCCCACGCGCGCGCGTGCAGCGCGGCCGCCAACTGCTCCTCCTCGACGGGGAAGTCGGCGTTGGCGAGGCACGCGGAGACCTGGTCCACGGACGTCACCCCCGCCGCGGTGAACGCGGTGTCCACCGCGGCGGCGAGGGCGTCCACCGCCGCCTCCACGCCCACCACCGGTGGCCTGAACCCGCCGCCGCGGGCCGTTGCGAGGACGGTTCCGTCGTCCGCCACCACCGCGACGTCGGTCTTGCTGTTGCCCGCGTCGACGGCGAGGACACGTGCGGTCATGCCCACGCGAGATGCTCCCGGTTGTGTGCGATCAGTCGGTCGGTCAGGGCGTCCGCGTACTCGTACTGGCCGATGAGCGGGTGGGCGAGCAGCGCCCGGAAGACCCGGTCGCGGCCTCCGCGCAGCGCTGCCTCCAGGGCCAGGTCCTCGTACGCCGTCACGTTCGCCATCAGGCCCGCGTACAGCGGGTCCACGGCCGGCACCGCCAGCGGGAGCGCTCCCTTCGGCCCCACGGCGGCCGGGACTTCGATGACCGCGTCGTCGGGCAGGAAGGGCAGCGTGCCCCGGTTGTAGGTGTTGACCACCTGGTAGGGGCTGCCCCCGCCCACCCGTCTCCCGCCACCGCCCTCAACCGAGGGCCCTGCGGGCCCGCTGCTTTGGTCTCCCAGCAGCGCGGCCGCGAGGTCCACCGCCGCCTCCGAGTAGTAGGCGCCGCCCCGCTTGGCGAGCAGCTCCGGCTTCTCGTCCAGGGCCGGGTCGCCGTACATCGTGAGCAACTGCCGTTCCATCTCGGCGACTTCGGCCGCCCGGGAGGGCTTGGTGCGCAGTTCCCGCACGACCTCGTCGTGGGCGTAGAAGTAGCGCAGGTAGTACGAGGGGACCACGCCGAGCCGGTCGAGCAGGGCCCGGGGCAGCCGCAGATCGCCGGCGATGGTGTCGCCGTGCTCGGCCAGCAGCTTGGGCAGGACGTTCTCGCCCTCGGGTCCGTCCAGGCGTACGGCGGTCTCCCAGGTGAGGTGGTTGAGGCCGACGTGGTCGAGGTGGACGTCGGACGGGTCGACGCCCAGCATCCGCGCGAACTTCCGCTGGAGTCCGATCGCCACGTTGCACAGGCCGACCGCCTTGTGGCCCGCCTGCAGCAGGGCCCGGGTGACGATGCCGACCGGGTTGGTGAAGTCGATGATCCAGGCGTCCGGGTTGGCGCGGTGGACGCGCTCGGCGATGTCCAGCACCACCGGGACCGTGCGCAGCGCCTTGGCGAGGCCGCCCGCCCCGGTGGTCTCCTGGCCCACGCAGCCGCACTCCAGCGGCCAGGTCTCGTCCTGCTCGCGGGCCGCCTGCCCGCCGACGCGCAGCTGCAGCAGCACGGCGTCGGCGCCCTCGGCGCCCGCGTCCAGATCGGAGGTGGTGACGATACGGCCGCCGTGCCCCTGCTTGGCGAAGATACGGCGGGCCAGGCCGCCGACCAGCTCCAGGCGCTCGGCGGACGGGTCGACCAGCACCAGCTCCTCGACGGGCAGGGTGTCCCGCAGCCGCGCGAAGCCGTCGATGAGTTCGGGGGTGTAGGTCGAGCCTCCGCCGACCACGGTGAGTTTCATGAATGGTTAACCCTTCACTCCGGTGAGCGTGACGCCTTCGACGAACGCCTTCTGGGCGAAGAAGAACACAAGGATCACGGGGGCCATGACCAGCACGGTCGCGGCCATGGTCAGATTCCAGTCGGTGTGGTGCGCGCCCTTGAACGACTCCAGGCCGTACGACAGGGTCCAGGCGCCGGGGTTCTCCGACGCGTAGATCTGCGGGCCGAAGTAGTCGTTCCAGGCGTAGAAGAACTGGAACAGGGCGACGGCCGCGATGCCCGGCCGCGCCATCGGCAGCACGACCCTCAGCAGGGTGCGCAGCTCGCCGCAGCCGTCCACCTTCGCCGCGTCAAGGTACTCGTTCGGGATGGTCATCAGGAACTGGCGCAGCAGGAAGATGGAGAACGCGTCGCCGAACGCCATCGGGATGATCAGCGGCCACAGCGTGCCGGACAGGTCCAGCTGCTTCGCCCAGAACAGATACATCGGGATGATGACGACCTGCGGCGGCAGCATCATCATCGAGATCACCAGCATCAGCGAGAGATTGCGGCCGCGGAAGCGGAACTTGGCGAGCGCGTACGCCACCGGGATCGAGGAGACGACGGTCAGGACCGTGCCGAGGCCGGCGTAGATCAGCGTGTTCTTCCACCACGTCAGAAAGCCCGGGGTGTCGAAGACCTTGTGGTAGTTGGACCATTGCCAGGTGTGCGGGATCAGATCCCGGCTGAGCGCCTGGCTGTCGGTCATCAGCGAGGTCAGGAACACGAACACGAAGGGCAGGACGAAGAACAGCGCGGCCGCGACGCCGAGCGCGTGGACGGCGATCCACTGCAGCAGCGTACGGCGGCGGGCCGTGCGCTCGGCGGGGGAGACCGGCGCCTTCACCTGCACGGGCTTTTCCAGCACTTGGGCCATGGTCAGTCACCTGCCAGGTTGAGACCGCCCCGGCGCCGCATCAGGAACGCGGTGAACACCATGGACAGGGCGAACAGCACCAGGGCGACGACGCACGCGGAGCCGTAGTCGAAGCGCTGGAAGCCGAGGTTGTAGACGAGCTGGGGGAGGGTGAGAGTCGACTTCTCCGGGTAGCCGGGCTCGAACTGGGTGCCCGCGCCCTGGATCACCCCGGAGGCGACCTTCCCCGCGATCAGCGGCTGTGTGTAGTACTGCATCGTCTGGATCACGCCGGTGACCACCGCGAACATGACGATCGGCGAGATGTTCGGCAGCGTCACATAGCGGAAGCGCTGCCAGGCCGACGCCCCGTCCAACTCGGCCGCCTCGTACTGCTCCTGGGGCACGTCGAGCAGCGCGGCCATGAAGATGACCATAAGGTCGCCGATGCCCCACAGGGCGAGCAGGGTCAGGGCCGGCTTGGACCAGGTGGGGTCGTTGAACCAGCCGGGGGCCGGGATGCCCACCTTCTCCAGGATCGAGTTGACCGGCCCCGTACCGGGGTTGAGCAGGAAGGCGAACGCCATGGTCGCCGCCACCGGCGGGGCCAGGTAGGGCAGATAGAAGAAGGTGCGGAAGACGCCCGTACCCGTCTTGATCTTGGTGATCAGCAGGCCGATGCCGAGTCCGAAGACGACCCGCAGGCTCACCATGATCAGCACCAGCCAGAGGGTGTTGCGCAGGGCCGGCCAGAAGAAGGGGTAGTGCTCGAAGACGTACGTCCAGTTCTTGGTGCCGCTCCACGTCGGCGGTTTGAAGCCGTCGTAGTGCATGAAGGAGAAATAGACCGTGGAGATCAGCGGATACGCGAAGAAGACCGCGAAGCCGATCAGCCAGGGCGACATGAAGGCGAGAGTACGAAGCGCCGACCGGCGGCGCTTCGACGCCAGTGTGAGCGTGGTCATTACTTCGCCTGCGCGATGTCCGTGTCGATCTGCGCGGCCGTCTTCTTCAGGCCGGCCTTGAGGTCGGTGACCTTTCCGCTCTCGTAGTCGTAGCCGAAGTTCTGGATCGTCGTCAGATACACGCCGCCGTTGACGGAGGCGGGGGACGTGGTGGAGTTCGGGTTCGCGGCGATGTCCAGGAAGGTCTTGAAGCGCGGGTCGTACTTCAGCTTCGGGGACTTCAGGGCGGCGAGGGTCGAGGGGACGTTGTGGATGCCGTTGGAGAAGTTCACCACCGCGTCGGTGTCGGTGGTCATGTACTTCACCAGTTCCCAGGCCGCGTTCTGCTTGTGGCTGGTGGCGGCGATGCCGGTGATGGTGCCGGTGATGTAGCCCTTGCCGTACTGGCTCACCTGGTCGTCGGGGACGGGCAGCGGGGCGACGCCGATGTCGAACTTCGGCTTGGCCTCCATGGCCATGCCCAGGCGCCATTCACCGTCGAGCTGCATGGCCACCTGGCCGGTGTGGAAGGGGTGTTTGACGCCCCATTCGTCGCCGAGCTTGGAGCGGTAGGTCTCCAGCTTCCTGAATCCGCCGAGTTCGTCGACGAGTTTCTTCTGGAGGGTGAATCCGGCCTGGAAGGCGGGGTCCGTGGCCAGTTCGGACTTGCCGGCCTTGTCGAAGTACGTCGGCGAGAACTGCCCGAAGTAGTGCTCGGTCGTGGTCTCCCAGCCGTGGTAGTTCGGCATGAAGCCGAGCTGTTGGTAGCTGTCGCCCCGGGTGATGGTCAGCTTCTTCGCGTCCGTCTCGAATTCGGACCAGGTCTTCGGCGGGTTCTTGATGCCCGCCTTCGCGAAGGCCGTCTTGTTGTAGTAGAGCCCGTAGGCGTCGCCGAGCAGGGGCGCGGTGCAGCGGTTCCCGTCGAACTGGGTGTACTCGTTCATCGCCTTCGGGAACGTCGTCTCCGGGTCGATGCCCGACTTCTTGAAGAAGGGGTTGAGATCGACCAGCGCACCCGACGAGCAGAACTTGCCGACGTTGTTGGTGGTGAAGGAGGAGATGACGTCCGGTGCCTTGTCGCCGCCGGCGCGCAGTGCCTGGTTGATCTTGTCGTCGGTCATGTTGGCGACGACGTTCACATGGATGTTGGGGTGCGCCTTCTCGAAGCCGGCGATCAGCGCGTGGACGGCCTTGACCTCGCTCGGCGCGCTCCAGGCGTGCCAGAAGTTGATGGTCGTCTCCTTCGAGGCGTCGTCGTCCGCGCCGGAGGAGGACTGGCCGGTACAGGCGGTGGTGAGGAGCGCGAGAGAGGCGGTGGCGGCGAGGGCGACGGCCGTCCTGCGTGACACTCCGGGTATGGCTTTCCTGGACTTTTCGGGCATGGCGAGGTCTCCCAGGGACGGGACGGGTGAGGGGAAGGCAGGGCAGGGACGGGGCGGACGGGCAGGGGCTCAGCGCGAGGTGTCGAAGACCTCGTCACGGGTGGCCGCGAGCGCGCTCTCCAACGCGCCCCGCAGCACGGGGTGTTCACGGACGTCGCCGACCACGAGCCGGGGCCGGGAGGCGGCCAGCTCCTCCAGCTCGGCCTGGACGAGGGCGCGCAGCACCTCACCGCCGCTGGTGAGCGAGCTGCCGCTGAGGACGACGAGTTCGGGGTCGAGGACGGAGACGAGCGAGGCGAGACCGGTGGCCAGCCGGGTCGCGTACGTCTGCAGCAGCTGCCGGTGCGGTTCGTCGTCGCTCCCGGCGGCGCGGGCGACGAGAGCGGCCGCGGTCTCGGCGTACGGGCCGGAAGGGATGTCCTCGATGCCGAGGCTGCGGGCCAGCTGGGGGATGGCCTGCGAACCGGCCAGCTCCTGGTAGCCGCCGCTGTTGGCCTTGGTCACCTGCCGGACCAGGGGCGCGCCCGGCACCGGCAGGAAGCCGACCTCACCGGCGCCGCCGGTCCAGCCGCGGTGCAGCCGCCCGCCGAGGACGAGGGCGGCACCGAGGCCCCCCTCGTTCCACAGCAGCACGAAGTCCTCGTGGCCGCGGGCCGCGCCGAGGCGCTGTTCGGCGACGGCGGCGAGGTTGACGTCGTTCTCGTACTCGACCGGCACCGGCAGGGCGGCGGCGAGGTCGTCGAGCAGGTTCGGGGCGTGCCAGCCCGGCAGATGGGAGGCGTAGCGCAGCCGGCCGGTGTTCGGGTCGAAGGCGCCGGGGGTGCCGATGACGAGGCGGTGGACGTCGGCGCGGGCGAGCCCGGCGGCCTTCACGGCGCCGTCGAGGGCGTCGGTGACCTGCCGCACGACGGGGTGGGCGGGCCGCCTGCCGGGGGTCGCGAGTTCGTAGGAGCCGACCGTGCGGCCGGTGATGTCGGCGACGGCGGCGATGATGCGCTCGGGTGTGACGTCGAGCCCGGCGGCGTACGCGGCGGCCGGATTGACCTCGTACAGCTGGGCGTTGGGGCCGGGCCGGCCCTCGGTGGTGCCGGTGGCGAGGACGAGTCCGGCCGCTTCGAGGCGGGCGAGCAGCTGGGAGGCGGTGGGCTTGGACAGGCCGGTGAGCTTGCCGATGCGGGTGCGGGAGAGCGGTCCGTGCTCCAGGAGGAGGTCGAGAGCGGCGCGGTCGTTCATGGCGCGCAGGACGCGCGGGGTGCCCGGCGTGCCGGCCGTTCCTGCCATGGGGCGCCACCTGCCTTTCAGACTGACCGAAGCTTCTCATTGATCACTGTTAGGAAAGTTTCCTATTGGCTGGAAAGGAACGTAAGCCCAGGGCGAAGGGGGCGTCAAGAGAAACCGCCCGCGAGGCAACGGACTCGTTACCTCGCGGGCGGCGCGGATGCCGGCGGCCGGGCGGGCCGCTACTTCACCGGCGGACGTGGCTGCGCGATCGGGGAGGCCGCGGCGGACTGCGGGGACTCCGTGTTGGCATACACCGACGGCGCCGCGACGACCGCCGTCGGGTCCGGCGGCTGCTCCTCCGTCGGGGCCGTCGCCCCGCCCACGATGCGGATGTCCGCCGCGTCGAAGGCGCGCTTGATGCGCCAGCGCAGCTCGCGCTCCACGGTCAGGGACTTGCCAGGCATCGTCTTCGCGGAGACATGGACCACCATCGAGTCCAGCAGCACGCTGTCCAGGCCCAGGACCTCGATCGGGCCCCACAGGAGCTCGTTCCAGGGCTCCTCCGCGCTCATCTTCTCGGTGACCTCGTCCAGGGTGGCCTTCACCCGGTCCAGGTCCTCGGACGCCTTCACGGTGACGTCGACGCCGGCCGTGGCCCAGCCCTGGGAGAGGTTGCCGATGCGCTTGACCTCGCCGTTGCGGACGTACCAGATCTCGCCGCCGTCGCCGCGCAGCTTCGTGACGCGCAGACCGACCTCGATCACCTCGCCGGAGGCGACGCCCGCGTCGATCGTGTCGCCGACGCCGTACTGGTCCTCCAGGATCATGAAGACGCCGGAGAGGAAGTCCGTGACGAGGTTGCGGGCGCCGAAGCCGATCGCCACGCCCGCCACACCGGCGGAGGCGAGCAGCGGGGCCAGATTGATCTGGAAGGCGCCCAGGATCATCAAAGCCGCGGTGCCCAGGATCACGAAGGACGCCACCGAGCGCAGCACCGAGCCGATGGCCTGGGAGCGCTGGCGGCGGCGCTCGTTGTTGACCAGCAGCCCACCGAGCGCCGTGCCCTCCGCGGCCTGAGCGGTACGGGCCATCCGGTCGATCAGCTTGGTGATCGCCCGCTTCACGACCGCTCTGAGGACCATGGCGATCACCAGGATCAGCAGGACCCTGAGGCTGATCGCGAGCCATGTCGACCAGTTCTGTTCGACCCAGCCGGCGGCGTTGGTCGCGCTCTCCTGGGCGTCCTGGAGCGTGGGGACCGCCGGAGTCGCCGAGCCCGAGCCCGAGGGCGTCGGTGACGGCGACGGGCCGGCGGCCGGTAGGACAGCGGGCAAGGACACGGCGGGAACCTCCAGGTGCAGCGGTCCGCTCCACCGGCAGGCGGTCAAGGTCACGAAAAGGTCACCGGTGGGGCAGGGCAACCACACTATCGGGGCATCGTGTGTGGATCCTTGCCGTCTTCTGGGGAGAGACGGTGCTCACGTGGGGATGAACAGGTGGGATGAACCGATTGCCGTCCCGGGGATGAATGGGATGTGGTCGAAAACACTCCCAGCCCGTTACCGGGACATGGTGGCGCTTCCACCAGGCCAGAGGAGAGACTGACTGCAGATCGTCCCGGCGCGAGCCACGCGCCGCCGGCGTACAAGGAGGCATCCGTGCCGCATGTCCTGGTCCTCAACGCGTCGTACGAGCCACTCGGCGTCGTACCGCTCCGCCGCGCGCTCGTACTGGTCCTCGAGAACAAGGCCGTGTGCCTCGAGGAGTCCGGCGCCTTCATGCACAGCGCAACCGTCACAGTCCCCGCACCCAGCGTGGTCCGGCTCAAGCGATTCGTCCGGGTTCCCTATCGGGGGCCCGTTCCTCTCACCCGGCGTGCGCTCTTCGCGCGCGACGGAGGCCGGTGCATGTACTGCGGTGGCGTCGCAACCAGCGTCGACCACGTCATCCCGCGCAGCCGCGGGGGCAAGCACGTCTGGGACAACGTGGTGGCGTCCTGCCGCCGCTGCAACCACGTGAAGGCCGACCGTCATCTGTTCGAGATCGGCTGGCGGCTGCGCCACAAACCGGCTCCGCCCACCGGTCTGGCCTGGCGCATCATCGGCACGGGCCATAGGGACCCGCGCTGGCTGCCCTACCTGCAGCCGTTCGGCGCGGACGACGCCATGGCCCGGATCGACGGCATATCCGCCTGACGACCCGGGCCTTCGCATACCTGGGCGCGGGGCCGTGCGGCCCGGCGTCCGGTCCCGGGGTGCCCCCGTGCTCCCCGGGACCGCCAAGTTTCAGATTTCGAACGAGGGCGGCCGGAGAACGCAGGATTTCCGGCGCGGAATGTGATGAGAGGCACGATGTTCGTCCTCGGACGTCTGCCGCCGCGACGACGGGGTAGGGCTGCCGTAACGGTCCAGGTCGTCGTACCCGAATAGGAGGCCCCCGTGGCCGCATCGGCACAGCTTCTGCTCTCGGCCCTTTCCAAACGCGATGAGTTCGCCGACTACGAACCCCACCTGTGCGCCTTCGGCTCGGACGGCACCGGCGTCGAGGCCCCGCTGACCAGCGAACCGCCCCTGCCCGACGCCGAACCCCTCACCAGCGAGCCACCCCTCGCCGAGGCCACCCCCCTGACCAGCGAGGCAGTGGGCCTCGACCCGGAGACCACGAGGCCCTAGGGCCTGTCTTTCGGATCAGCCCGGCGTCACGGGCCCTGGCACGCACATCTGCCGCGTTGTCGTCAGTCGCCGACGCTCCGCGTCGACTCCCTCCTCCGCCTTGCAGCTGCACGCACCAGACCCCGCTCGGGTCGGCCAGGACTCGCCGTTTCCTTCAGCCGACCTGATCCGAAAGACAGGCCCTAGATGACCGCAGCGGCCGAACCGCCGTCCGAACCGCTCCCCGAACCGCCCTCCGAGGAACTGTCACGGCTCGCCGCGCTGCACGGTGTCGCCACGTCCTACAGCCCTTCCCCGGACCGTACGGTCGCGGCCTCGGCCACCGCCGTCACCCTCGCCCTCGCCGCCCTCGGCGTCGACGCCTCCGGGCCCGGGGCCGTCAGTGCCGCGCTCGCCGCCCGTGAGCGGGAGCTGAGCGAGCGGCTGCTGCCCCCGACCGTGGTGCTGTGGAGCGGCGGCACGTCCCCCGCGCTCGCGGCCCTTCCGCCCGGCACCCGGCTGCACATCGAGACCGAACAGGGCGCGACGCACACCGGGGCGGACCAACTCCCGCCGGGCGTCCACCGGTTGACGGCCACCGCCCCCGACGGGCGCACCGCCGAGGCCCATCTGGTCGTCGCCCCGCCCCGGCTGACCACGTCCACGGCCCGCTCCTACGGCCTGCTCGTCCAGCTCTACTCCCTGTTCTCCCAGCGCTCCTGGGGCATGGGCGACCTCGGTGACCTCGCCGAACTCGGCGCCTGGGCCGGGCGTGCGCTCGGCGCGGGCTTCGTCCAGGTCAACCCGCTGCACGCGGCCGTACCCGGCGCCCCCACCGACCCCTCGCCCTACCGCCCCTCCTCCCGCCGCTTCCCCGACCCCGTGCATCTGCGTATCGAGGACATCCCCGAGTACGCCTACGTCGCGGACGGCGAGCGCCTGCGGACGCTGCGCGGGCGCGCCGCCGAACTGCGCGCCTCGGTGCTGGAGAAGGGCGCGTTGATCGACCGGGACGCGGTGTGGGCGCTCAAGCGCGAGGCGCTGGAGATGATCCGCGAGGTGGAGCTCGGGCCCGGCAGGCGCGCCGCCTACGTCGACTTCCTCGCCGAGCAGGGCCAGGCCCTGGAGGACCACGCCACCTGGTACGCCCTGGCCGAGGTGCACGGCTCCGACTGGAGCCGCTGGCCGGCCGGGCTGCGCGACCCCCGCTCGGCCGAAACCGCGCGCGCCCGCGGCGAGTTGATGGACCGCGTGGACTTCCACTCCCGGCTCGCCTGGCTCACCGACGCCCAGCTCACCGAGGCGCAGCGCACCGCGCGCGAGGCCGGGATGCCCGTCGGGATCGTGCACGACCTCGCGGTCGGGGTGCACCCGCAGGGCGCGGACGCCTGGGCGCAGCAGGAGTACTTCGCCGCCGGGATGTCGGTGGGCGCCCCGCCGGACGCCTTCAACGCCCGCGGCCAGGACTGGGGCCTGCCGCCCTGGCGCCCGGACCGCCTCGCCGAGTCCGGCTACGCGCCCTACCGACGCCTGCTGCGGGCCCTGTTCCGCTACGCCGGCGCGCTGCGCATCGACCACGTCATGGGCCTGTTCCGGCTCTGGTGGGTGCCCCAGGGCCACCCGCCCACCGAGGGCACCTACGTCCGCTACGACGCCGAGGCCATGCTCGCCGTCCTCGTCCTGGAGGCCTCGCGGGCCGGGGCGCTCGTCATCGGCGAGGACCTCGGCACCGTCGAGCCCGGTGTGCGCGAGACGCTGCGCGAGCGCGGGGTGCTCGGCACGTCGGTGCTGTGGTTCGAACGGGACTGGGAGGGCGACGGGCGCCCGCTGCCGCCCGAGCGCTGGCGCGAGGACTGCCTCGCCACCGCCACCACCCACGACCTGCCCTCCACCGCGGCCCGGCTGACCGGCGAGCACGTCGAACTGCGCCACCGGCTCGGTCTGCTGACCCGCCCGCTGGAGGAGGAGCGCGCGGAGGCGGCGGCCGACACGGGGGAGTGGCTGGGCCTGCTCACCCGCCTCGGCCTGCTGCACGGCACCGGCGGCGGGCACGATCCGTCGGAGGAGGAGGCCGAGATCCAGGCCGTCCACCGCTTCCTCCTGCGCACCCCCTCCCGCATGCTCGGCATCTGGCTCCCCGACACGGTCGGCGACCGGCGCCCGCAGAATCTGCCGGGCACCTGGGACCAGTACCCGAACTGGCGGCTGCCGGTGGCGGATGCGGACGGGCGTGCGGTGACGCTGGAGGAACTGTCCCGCTCGCCGCGGCTGCATGCGCTGGTCGATGTGTTGCGGACGGGGCGCGAGGAGTAGGGCGGGAGTGTGGTGGCGGGGTGGTCGAGGTCCCGTACGGCACCCCGGGCGCGCGGCTCCGACCGGCGTTGGCTATTTTTGGTGGCGTGGACAAGAAGAACGCCCTGCGCGCCGGCGCCCTGGCTTCCGGTACGACGCTGATGATGCTGCTCATGTCGTCCCCCGCGCTCGCGCTGACGCGCGACGACGGCGACGATCCCGGCAAGGGCCTGAGCGTCATCGAGACGCTGGGCCTCTACGTCCTGATCCCGCTCGCCCTGTTCGCGGTCATCGCGGGCCTGGTGTTCGTCCTGGACAGGTCCCACGACAGGCAGGACGACACCACCTCCAACGTCGACGTGAAGGCGTAAGAGGCGAGCGATCGCCTGATCACACACTTTTCAGAGGGCGTCACCGTCACCCGTCGAGGGCGGCGGTGACGCCCTCGCTGCGTTCGCGCACCTTCAGGGGCTCGGCGCCGTCAGATACCGCTGCAGCGTCGGCGCCAGCCATGCCACGATCTCCTCGCGGCTGAGCGCCACGGTCGGCGGGAACCGCAGGACGTAGCGCGTGAGCGCCAGCCCGAGCAGCTGCGCGGCGGCGAGCGCGGCCCGCGCGGGGGCCTGTTCGGGATCGGGGCAGGCCTTTTGGGCGACCGGCGTCAACTGCTCCCGGAAGACCTGCTGCATCCGCTCGGCCCCGGCCTGGTTGGTCGTCCCGACCCGGAGCAGCGCCGTCAGCACCTCGTTCTCCTCCCACATGCCGAGGAAGTGCGCCACGAGCGCCCGGCCGACGTCGTGCCGGGGCAGCGCCGCGGGGTCCGGCATCGACAGGTCGATGGAGACGGCCGCCGCGAACAGGCCCTCCTTGTTGCCGTAGTAGCGCATGACCATGGAGGGGTCGATGTCCGCGTCCTTGGCGATGGCGCGGATGGTGGCCCGCTCGTAGCCGTCGGCCGCGAAGCGTTCGCGGGCGGCGGTGAGGATGGCGTCCCGGGTGACGTCCGAGCGCCGGCGGGCTCCGCTGCCGGGATCCGCGTTGCTGCTGTTGCTGACCTTCACATCCACGAGCGTAGGCCAACATCTGTTGGCCTACAAGTGTTGACTTCGTAGCGGTGGCGGCTCTAACGTGGTCAACGCACGTTGGCAAACAGTCGTTGGCAAACGACTGTAGGCCAACAATCGTAGGCAAACACACGTTGGCAATCGGAGGTCGTCATGCGGACCCAGTACTCCGTGATCGTCGTAGGCGCGGGCCCCGCCGGTCTGCTGCTCGCCGGGGACCTCGCCGCCGCAGGCGTCCCCGTCACGCTCGTCGAGAAGCGCCCGCACAAGATCAGCAACCTCTCCCGCGCCTTCGTCCTGCACGCCCGCACCCTGGAACAGCTCGACGCCCGCGGCCTCGCCGACGGTCTGGAGGCCGTCGGCCGCCCCCTCGACAACCTGCGCCTCTTCGGGCACCTCGGCATCGAGCTCGGCACCCTGCCCTCCCGCTACAACCACCTCCTGGTCGTCCCGCAGTACGAGGTGGAGAAGGTCCTGGAGCGGCGCGCGATCGAGGCCGGCGTGGAGTTCCGCCACGAGACCGAGCTGACCGGACTCGTCCAGGACGCCGACGGCGTCACCGTCGAGGTCCGCACGGCCGAAGGCCGCACCGAGAGCCTGCGGGCCGCGTACGTGGTCGGCACCGACGGCATGCGCAGCGCCGTGCGCGAGGCGATCGGGCTGCCCTTCCCCGGGCGCTCCGTCATCCGCTCCGTCGTCCTCGCGGACGTACGGCTGACCGAGGAGCCCGAGAACCTGCTGACGGTCAACGCCGTCGGTGACGCCTTCGCCTTCCTCGCGCCCTTCGGCGACGGCTACCACCGGGTGATCGCCTGGAACCGCGCCCGCGACGTGCCCGACAGCGAGCCCCTCGACCTGGACGAGGTCAAGGAGGTCACCCGGCTCGCCCTCGGCCGTGACTTCGGCATGCGCGACGCGCGCTGGATGTCCCGCTTCCACAGCGACGAACGCCAGGCGCCCGCCTACCGCGTGGGCCGCGTCTTCCTCGCCGGGGACGCCGCGCACGTCCACACCCCGGCCGGCGGCCAGGGCATGAACACCGGTCTGCAGGACTCGGCCAACCTGAGCTGGAAGCTGGCCGCCGTCGTCCAGGGCCACGCGGACGCCGCCCTGCTGGACACCTACCAGTCGGAGCGGCACCCCGTGGGCAGGGCGGTGCTGCGCAGCAGCGGCGGCATCGTCCGGCTCGCGATGGCCAAGCGGCCCTGGACGCTGGCGCTGCGGGCGGCGCTGACCACCTTCCTCGACCATGTCGGCCCGGCCCGGCGCAAGGCCGTCGGCGGCATCACCGGCATCGGCTTCCGCTACCGCGCACCCCGCGGCGCCCACCGCCTCACCGGCACCCGCGTCCCGGACGTGGCCCTGGAGGGCGGCCGCCTCTACGAGGCCCTGCGCGGCGGCCGGTTCGTCCTGATCACCCCGCAGCCCTACGAGGACCGGGCCGCCCGCAAGGACCGGCTGACCGTGGAGCACTGGGCGAGCGACCGCCGCACGACCGTCCTGGTCCGCCCCGACGGCTACGTGGCCTGGGCGAAGGACTCGGCGGACCACGCCGCGATCGAAGCGGCGCTCGCAGCACACGTGGGGTGACGCACGCACGGCGTCGCGAACGGGGCGTCGCGAACCGGGTGTCGCGAACGGGGCGCGTGGGCCTTCCGGTCCCACGCGCCCCGTCCGCGATAGCGTCACAGGGTTCTCGCGTGACGCAAACCCCGGACTCTCGGAGGTGCCCGTGGTCGCCCAGGTCTGTGCGAGCTGCGGCAAGCGGCTCCCCGCGCGTGGCGGTCGTGCGGGCCGCAGTTCCGTGTACTGCTCGGCCGCGTGCCGGCAGAAGGCGTACCGGGAGCGGCAGGGGGCCGCGGAGACCGGTGTGCAGGGGCTGATCGACGACATCGCGCGGAAGGTCGGGGACCTGACCCCGCAGCCGCCCTCCGTCCTGTACTCGGGAGTGACCGACCTGTCGGCCTCGGTCGCCCGGCTGCGCCGCGTCGCCCGCATCGCCCGGGAGAGCGCGAAGGATTCCGTCACGTCAGTTCCCGTGACGAAACCCCCTGCCGCCGAAACTCCCCTCACCGAAGCCGACTTCGCCGCCCTCACCGAGTCGTACCGCCGTGAGATCCAGGTGCACTGCTACCGCATGACCGGGTCCTACGACGATGCCGAGGACCTGGTGCAGGAGACGTTCCTGCGGGCCTGGCGGGCGCGGGAGGGCTTCGAGGGGCGGGCCGGGGCGCGCACCTGGCTGTACCGCATCGCCACCAACGCCTGCCTGGACTTCCAGCGCCGCACCGCCCGCCGCCCGCAGCGCTACGAGCCCGTCCCCGGCATGAACCACGGCACCGGCGAGGCACCCGACCGCATCACCTGGCTGCAGCCCTACCCCGACGACGAACTGCCCGCGGCCGACCAGGACCGCCCGGACGTCGCCGCCGTCTCGCGCGAGACCCTGGAGCTGGTCTTCCTCGCCGCCCTCCAGCACCTGCCGCCCCGCCAGCGGGCCGTGCTGATCCTGCGGGACGTGCTGGGTCTGACCGCCGCCGAGACCGCCGAGGCCCTCGGGCTGACCGTCGCCTCGGCCAACAGCGCCCTGCAGCGGGCCCGGCCCACCCTGCGCGACCATCTGCCCGGGCAGCGTGCCGACTGGGCGGCGGGGGAGCCGACCGAGGCCCAACGGGCCGTGCTGCAGGGGTATATGGCCGCCGCCGAGCGGCTCGACCTCGACGCGATGACCGAGCTGCTCAGCAAGGACGTCCGGCTCACCATGCCGCCCAACCCGTTCTGGTTCACCGGCCGGGACGCCTTCGTCGACTTCCTGCGGCCCACCCTCGACCCCGCGTCGCCCGTGTTCTTCGGCCACTGGCGCCACCTGCCCGCCCGCGCCAACGGCCGGCTCGCGGCCGGGGGTTACGTCCGCAGGCCCGGCACGCACGTCTACCGGGCCCAGGTCCTGGACGTGCTCCGCTTCGACGCGGACGACCGGATCGTGGAGGTCACCTCCTTCGAACCGCACCTCTTCCCCGCCTTCGGACTGCCGCTGAAGCTGTGACCGATGAGCGTCCGGGGTGCCGTGCGTCTGTATGACCGACCGATACGGACCACGCTTCCCAAGGAGATCACCATGCTGCTCACCGACAAGACCGCGATCGTGTACGGCGCCGGCGGCGCGATCGGCGGTGCGGTGGCCCGGGCCTTCGCCGCGGAGGGCGCACGCGTGCACCTGGTCGGCCGTACCCGCGAGACGCTGCAGGCGGTGGCGGACGACATCAAGGACGCCGAGATCGCGGTCGTCGACGCCCTGGACGAAAGCGCCGTGGAGGAGCACCTGGCCCGCGTCGGCGACGTCGACATCTCCTTCAACCTCGTCACCCGCGGCGATGTGCAGGGCGCCCCGCTGACCGAGATGCCCGTGGACGACTTCCTGCGGCCCGTGATCAACGGCGCCCGCGCGAACTTCCTCACCGCCCGCGGCGCCGCCCGCCGCATGGCCGAGCGCGGCTCCGGCGTCATCCTCACCCTCAACAGCGGCTCCGCGCACGGCAGTCCGATGATGGGCGGCACGGGCCCCGCCGACGCCGCCGTCGACACCCTCGTCCGCAATCTGGCCGTGGAGTGCGGGCCGCGCGGAGTGCGTGCCGTGGGTCTGTGGGCGGCCGGGATCCCCGAGACGTTCACCGTCGAGAAGCTCTCCGCGGTCAACCCCGCCATCGACGACAACGCCGTCCAGGGCATCGTCGAGGGCCTCGCCGGGATGCGCATGACCCGCCGCAACCCCACCCTCGCGGACGTCGCCGCCACGGCCGTCTTCCTCGCCTCGGACCACGCGGCCGGCATCACCGGCACCTTCGTCAACGTCACCGGCGGCATGGTCCCGCGCTGACGGCGACCACGACGAAGGGCGCCCGGTGCGACACCGGGCGCCCTTCATGCTCGTAGCGGCGACTACGCCCGCGCGTCCGCGGCCTGCGCCTTCAGCGCGCGCTCGATGCCCGAGCGGGCCTCGGAGACCAGGCGGCGCAGGGCCGCGCCGGGCTCGGCGGAGGCGAGCCAGGCGTCCGTCCGCTCCAGCGTCTCCTGCGAGACCTGGATCGCCGGGTAGAGGCCGACCGCGATCTGCTGGGCGATCTCGTGCGAACGGGACTCCCAGATGTCCTTGACCACCTCGAAGTACTTCTCGGTGTACGGAGCGAGCAGCTCGCGCTGGTCGGTCTGGACGAAGCCGCCGATGACGGCCTCCTGCACCGCGTTCGGCAGCTTGTCGGACTCCACGACCGACGCCCACACCTCCGCCTTCGCCTCCGCGGTCGGGCGCGCGGCACGGGCAGCGGCCGCGTGGCGCTCACCGGCGGCGGTCCTGTCCAGCTCGTACTCGCCGGCGATCTCCGCCTCGTCCCAGCGGCCGACCGCCGCGAGCCGGTGCACGAACGCCCAGCGCAGCTCGGTGTCGACGGCCAGGCCCTCGATCGTCTGCGAACCGTCCAGCAGCGACTCCAGCAGGTCCAGCTGCTCCGGCGTGCGGGCCGTCGCCGTGAACGCCCGGGCCCAGGCCAGCTGGTGGTCGCTGCCCGGAGCGGCCGTGCGCAGATGGGCCAGCGTCGCGTCGGTCCAGCGGGTGAGCAGGGCCTCGCGGGCGGCCGGGTCGGCGTACAGGTCGATCGCCAGCTTCACCTGGCGGTGCAGCGACTGCACCACGCCGATGTCGGACTCCTTGCCGATGCCCGACAGGACGAGGGAGAGGTAGTCCCGGGTGGCGAGTTCCGCGTCCCGGGTCATGTCCCAGGCCGAGGCCCAGCACAGGGCGCGCGGGAGTGACGCCTCGAAGTCGCCGAGGTGCTCGGTGACGACGGCGAGGGACGCCTCGTCCAGCCGGACCTTGGCGTACGACAGGTCGTCGTCGTTGAGCAGGATCACCGCCGGACGGGACCGGCCGGTCAGCTGCGGTACGGCGGTCAGCTCGCCGTCGACGTCCAGCTCGACGCGGTCGCCGCGCACCAGCTTGCCGCTGCCGGCGTCGAGGTCGTACAGGCCCACGGCGATGCGGTGCGGGCGCAGCGTCGGCTCGCCCTTGGCGCCGGCCGGCAGCGCGGGGGCCTCCTGACGGATCGCGAAGGAGGTGATCACGCCCTCGGCGTCCACCTCGATCTCCGGGCGCAGGACGTTGATGCCCGCCGTCTCCAGCCACTTCTTCGACCAGGTCTTCAGATCGCGGCCCGAGGTCTCCTCCAGCGCGCCGAGCAGGTCGGACAGGCGCGTGTTGCCGAAGGCGTGGCGCTTGAAGTAGGCCTGCACGCCCGCGAAGAACGCGTCCATGCCGACGTAGGCGACGAGCTGCTTGAGGACCGAGGCGCCCTTGGCATAGGTGATGCCGTCGAAGTTGACGAGGACGTCGTCCAGGTCGTTGATCTCGGCCATGATCGGGTGGGTGGAGGGCAGCTGGTCCTGCCGGTAGGCCCACGTCTTCATGGAGTTCGCGAACGTCGTCCACGAGTGCGGCCAGCGCGAGTCGGGGTGGTGCGCCTGGCAGGCGATGGAGGTGTAGGTGGCGAACGACTCGTTCAGCCACAGGTCGTTCCACCACTCCATGGTGACCAGGTCGCCGAACCACATGTGCGCCAGCTCGTGCAGGATGGTCTCGGCCCGCAGCTCGTACGAGGCGTCCGTGACCTTGGAGCGGAAGACGTACTGGTCGCGGATGGTGACCGCGCCGGCGTTCTCCATCGCGCCCGCGTTGAACTCCGGCACGAACAGCTGGTCGTACTTCGCGAAGGGGTACGCGTGGTCGAACTTCTCCTGGAACCACTCGAAGCCCTGCCGGGTGACCTCGAAGATGGCGTCCGAGTCCAGGTACTCCGCGAGCGAGGGGCGGCAGTAGATGCCGAGCGGCACGCTCTGGCCGTTCTTCTCGTAGACGCTGTGCACCGAGTGGTACGGGCCGACGATCAGCGCGGTGATGTACGACGAGATCCGCGGGGTCGGCTCGAAGACCCAGGTGTCGTCCCGGGGCTCGGGGGTCGGGGAGTTGGAGACGACGGTCCAGCCGGGCGGCGCCTTCACGGTGAACTGGAAGGTGGCCTTCAGGTCCGGCTGCTCGAAGGAGGCGAAGACGCGGCGGGCGTCCGGGACCTCGAACTGCGTGTAGAGGTAGGCCTGCTGGTCGACCGGGTCGACGAAGCGGTGCAGGCCCTCACCGGTGTTGGTGTAGGCGCAGTCGGCGACGACGCGCAGGACGTTGCGGCCCCGGAGCAGACCGGGCAGGGCGATCCGGGAGTCCTTGAAGAGCTCGGCGGCGTCGAGTGCGTCGCCGTTGAGCGTCACTTCGTGCACGGTCGGGGCGACCAGGTCGATGAAGGACTCCGCGCCGTTTTCGGCCACGTCGAAGCGCACCGTGGTCACGGACCGGTAGGTGCCGCCCTCCTGCGCGCCGGAGAGGTCGAGATCGATCTCGTAGGAGTCAACGGTGAGCAGCTTCGCCCGCTGCTGTGCCTCTTCGCGGGTCAGGTTTGTGCCAGGCACCGGGTCATCTCCTCGTCATGTGTCGGTGGCGCCATCCTTCCACGTGATCGTGGGCGGGGGGACGAGGGTTTTCCCGATGGATCGCCCGGCGGCGGCGCCGGACCGCCACGTCCGAATCCCGCCGGTGCTGCGGCCGCGTGCGCGCCAGCCTGGACGCATGACGACCTACACCGCACGGCCCATCGCCCCGACCGTCCTCAAGGAACTGCGCACCACCGACGACGCGGGCCGTCCCATGGCCCCCCTGACCGACGACGAGGGCGGCGCCCCGCTGCGCTGCTGCCTGCGCCGCAGCGAGCCGGGCGAGCGGATCGCCCTCGTGTCCTACGCACCCCTGCGCCGCTGGGCCGCCGAGACCGGGGCCGAGCCCGGCGCCTACGACGAACAGGGCCCCGTCTTCATCCACGCCGACGACTGCCCGGGCCCCGCCCCGTCGAACACCTACCCCTTCGCCAACGCCCACCGCAGCGTCCGCCGCTACTCCGCCGACGGCCACATCCTGGGCGGCGCCCTCGTACCCACTCCGAACGACGAGGCCTTCCGAAACGCCTTCGACGACCCGACCGTGGCACTGGTCCACGTCCGGGCCGTCGAGTACGGGTGCTTCCTCTACGAGGTCAGGAGGGGGTAGGTCTTTTTACGGGGCCGGGAGGGCTGGGAGGGCGAAAGGCGCGGGAGGGCCGGAAGGGCGCGGGAGTGGCCGGGAGGGGCGCCCGACGATCCCATCGCGGACGCCCCGGCGCCTCGCGGTCGCCGGCACCGGATGGCCGTCTGGTCTGCCTTACGGACGTCCGCCCGGCCCGGCTTCCGGATGGCCTTCTGGTCTGCCCTCCGGACGGTCGTCTCGCCCGCCTTCCGGAGCGTTCGCCTGGTCTGCCTTCGGACGTCCGCCTGGTCTGCCCTCCGGATGGTCGTCTCGCCCGTCTTACGGACGTCCGCCCGGCCCGTCTTCCAGACGGTCGTCTCGTCCGCTCTCCGGAGCGCCCGTCTGGCCTGCCTTCCGGACGCCGGTCTCGCCTGTCTTCCGGACGTCCGCCTGCCTTCCGGACGGCCGTCCGGCCCCTCTTTCGGAGCGTCCGCGTGGCTGCCTTCCGGAGGCCCGTCTGCCCTGCCCTCCGGACGGCCGCTGACCTGCCCCGCGGACGGTCGTCCGGCCCGTCCTCGGGTGGAGGACGCGACCTGTCGGACGCCGCCGCCCCGGGGGGGCGCTCCGCGAGGCCGGCAGGCAGTGGTTCCCCTGCGAGCCGCCGGAGGCTCAGGCCTTGAGCTCCGCTGCCACCAGTTCCGCGATCTGGACCGCGTTCAGGGCGGCGCCCTTGCGGAGGTTGTCGTTGGAGATGAAGAGGGCGAGGCCGTTGTCGACGGTCTCGTCCTTGCGGATGCGGCCGACGTAGGCGGGGTCCTGGCCGGCGGCCTGGAGGGGGGTGGGGATGTCGGAGAGGGCGACGCCGGGGGCGCCGGCGAGCAGCTCCGTGGCGCGCTCCGGGGAGATCGGGCGCGCGAAGCGGGCGTTGACCTGCAGCGAGTGACCGGAGAAGACCGGGACGCGGACGCAGGTGCCGGAGACCTTGAGGTCCGGGATCTCCAGGATCTTGCGGGACTCGTTGCGCAGCTTCTGCTCCTCGTCGGTCTCGTTCAGACCGTCGTCGACGAGGTTGCCCGCGAAGGGGAGCACGTTGAAGGCGATGGGGCGCTTGTAGACGCCGGGCTCCGGGAAGTCGACGGCCGCACCGTCGTGGGTGAGCTTGTCCGCGTCGGCGACGACCTTCTGGGTCTGGCCGTGCAGCTCCGCCACGCCCGCGAGCCCCGACCCGGACACCGCCTGGTAGGTGGCGACGACCAGCGCTTCGAGACCGGCCTCTGCGTGCAGCACCTGCAGGACCGGCATCGCGGCCATCGTGGTGCAGTTCGGGTTGGCGATGATGCCCTTGGGGCGGTCCGCGATCGCGTGCGGGTTCACCTCGGAGACGACCAGCGGGACCTCGGGGTCCTTGCGCCAGGCGGAGGAGTTGTCGATCACCACGGCGCCCTGCGAGGCCACCTTCTCGGCCAGCGCCTTCGAGGTCGCCCCGCCCGCGGAGAACAGCACGATGTCGAGGCCGGAGTAGTCCGCGGTCGCCGCGTCCTCCACCGTCACGCCGTCCAGCTCCGTCCCCGCCGAGCGGGCCGAGGCGAACAGGCGCAGCTCGCTGACCGGGAAGTTCCGCTCCGCGAGGATCCTGCGCATGACCGTGCCGACCTGTCCGGTGGCTCCGACGATTCCGACCCTCACGGCGACTCCCTGTGCGTGTTCATGCCTGGCGGCTTCTCGTGTCTGCGACTGTCTGCGGCGTTTCCATGATGCGGCCGACCCGGGTCCGCCTGTCCAATTCTTTCCGTCCCATGCCCGAGGAGTGGACGCCGGGCGGTGTGACATCCGCCTCCGGAGCGGACTCCGGCAGACTCCGGACAGATTCGCCGGCGTTCCGTCGAACGTTTCCGTGCGCCCGCGCGTCGTAGAGGAAACACGGTGAGGGGGGTGGCTTGTGCTGCGCAGAAAGGCCCGCCGTGCGCCGGGGGACGATCAGGGTGATCCTCTGGACGCGGCCCAGGAACGCCGGGTGCGGGCGGTGCTCGCGCTGGGCGGTGTGCCGCAGGCGGACCTGCCGGACGGGGTGCAGCAGGTGCGGCTGCGGCTGCTGGAGCGGGCGGCGAAGGGGTACGAGGCCCCGCGCGACGTCTCCGCGTGGGCGGCCGTCGTCGCCTCCAACCTGGCCATGGACTGGCATCGCGCCAAGCGCCGGCAGGAGCGGATCGGCGAGCGCCTGGCCTCGCTGCGGCAGCTGGAGCACCCCTCCGGCGAGGACACCAGCGTGCTGTCGCTGTCCGTCGCCCAGGGCCTGGACGAGCTGCCCGACTCCCAGCGCCAGGTCCTCGTCCTGCGCTTCTACGCCGATCTGCCGGTCCGCTCGATCGCCGAGGAGCTCGGTGTCCCGGAGGGCACCGTCAAGAGCCGGCTGCACACGGCGGTACGGGCCCTGCGCGCCCGCCTGCACGAGGACGAGGTGGTGTGACATGGCCGCGGAACACGACGGCACCGACGCGCTCATGGCCGCCCTCACCGGCGAGGAGCTGTCGCAGGAGGCCCGCGCGGACGCCGCCTTCATGACCGAGCACCGCGAGGCGGAGGCCGACGTGGCCCTCCTGCGGGAGCAGCTGGGCCTGATCGGGGACGCGCTGGCCAGGGACGCGGCGGTGCAGCACACGCCACCCGCTCCGGTGCGGGCGCCGCGCGACCGGCACCGGGCCCGCAGGTTCGCCTTCGGCTCCCTGGCCGTGGCCGCCGTAGCGACCGTGCTGGCGGGGATGGGCTGGCTGGTGACCCAGAGCGGCACCGGCGTGAGCGACGACGCTGGCGCGAGCGCCGACAAGGCGGCGGCCCCCTCGGCGAGCTCCTCCCTGAGCAGCCCGGGCTACCTCGCCTGTACGGGTCTGGTCGCCGAGGGCGACGTCACCGACGTGCGGCCGGTCGGCACGGTGGCCGGGCAGGAGCGGATCACCCTGCACGTGACCCGCTCGTACAAGCCGCAGAAGGGTCCAAAAGAGGTGGTCTTCGTGCTCGGCCGGGGCCTGACCGACAAGGCCCTGCACAAGGGCGACCATCTGCTGGTGACCCTGCCGCGGCACTCGGACGTCGCGCAGAACGTGGTCGTCGGCGCGCAGGCGGTCGCCCGCGAACGCGCCGGTCTGGTCCGGGCGCTCCCGGAGGCGGCGGGCCTGAGCTGCGGGGGATGAGGGCGGCAGGCAAGCAGAAGGGGCGGGCGCCCGTACGGACGCCCGCCCCGCTGCCGCCGTCCTGACTACGGCGTGACCTTCTCGATCTTCACACTGCCGACGCCCGCGACCGTGCCGCGCGCGTTCACCAGCTGCACCTGGCCGAAGAACTCACGGCCCTCCGGAGCGGCCGCCGCGGCGGTCACACTGCCGGAGACGGTCGCCGAGTCGCCCGTGCCGAGCTTGACCGGCGCCGACTCGTCGACGGTGACGGTGCCGAGGGACGCGGAGAAGAAGACGTCCCGGTAGTCGTAGTCGGTGGAGCCGGACGGCACCGAGTAGCCCATGACCTCGACCGTGTACGTGCCGGCGGCCGGCGAGGCGACGGAGACCGCCTCCTCCGAGTCGCCGTCGGCGGACTGGCCGACGACGTTGCCGTCCTCGTCCAGGACCGTCAGGTCCAGGTCGGCCGCGTTGTCCGAGACTCCGCCGATGGCGACGTCGAGCGACTTCGCACCCGCGGGCACCGCGACCGTGGTGGTCTGCGTCTCGCCCTCCTTGATGGCCGGGCGGGCCGACTTGGCGGAGCCGAGCGGGCCGCCGACCAGGTGGCCGTCGAGGGCGGCGAACCCGTTGGTCGCCTTCCAGGAGACGGCGGCCGGGGTGCCGACCTTGGCCTCGGGGACTGTCACGGTCTCCGGGTCGAAGGCGGCGCCGTAGACGGCGGCCTGCAGCTTGTAGGGGTTGTCGAGCAGCGGCGAGGTGCGGCGCGACTCGACCTCGATCTCCCAGACGCCGGGCTGCGGGTCGGCGTAGGAGCGCACGTCCGGCTTGCAGCCGTTGGTGTTCGAGTAGTTGCTGTAGCAGTACGGGGTGCCCGTGTCCTCGACCGGGACGCCGTAGGGGTGGATCGAGATGAAGCGGGTCTGGCTCTTGTCCTTGAGTCCGCCGATCGCGACCTCCAGCGCCTTGGCGCCCTCGGGCACGGTCAGGAAGTACGACTGCGTGCTGTTGCGCTGGACGGTGTTCGACGCGGACCAGGTGTACTTGACCGGCGTCGAGACCACGACGGTGGTCAGGATCTGCTGGTCGACCCCTTCCGTCCTGCGGTCGTCGACCTCGAGGATCGCGCTCTTGATGCCCGCGGACCGCGGCTTCGCCTGCACCTTGACGGTGACGGGCTGGTTCAGCGGCAGGCTGACCTCGTCCGAGCCGACGACGCGGAAGGTGTCACCGGCGTTGTTCGCGAAGTGCAGCCGGTGCCGGATCGCCTTGTCCGCGCCGGAGGTGCGGGTGATCGTGACGTCGTACGACTTCTTCTGCCCGGCCTTCAGGCCGCCCTCGCGGTCGTACAGGCCGGTGCCGAAGCCCGGTGTCTTCAGGGCGAAGTCGATCGCGGTGTCGACGGGGGCCTTCACGGTGTAGTCGTGGGCGGAGGCGCCGTGGCGGATCGCGTCCCAGGCGTCGACGATGTCGATCAGGCCCGCGCCCTCCTCGTAGGCCTGAACACCCTTGATGTGATCGGCCGTTGACGTGAGCGCCGTGCGCAGGGTGGCCGGGGTCAGCTCGATGTGCCGCTGCTTCGCCGCGCTCAGCAGCAGCGCGGAGGCGCCGGCGGCCTGCGGGGAGGCCATCGAGGTGCCCTGCAGCATGGAGTAGCCGGCCGGCAGCGAGTAGCCCGCCTCGGCGACCGGGGCGCCCGGCAGCCAGGTCTGGGTGGTGTTGATCGCGGCGCCCGGCGCGGACAGCGTGGGCGTGAAGCCGCCGTCCTCACGCGGGCCGCGCGAGGAGAAGGGCATCATGGCGTACTTGGTCTTCACGGCCGAGCCGTAGTTGGCCGCCCAGGTCTCCTTGGAGATGGTCGCGCCGACCGAGATCACCTTGTCGGCGAGGCCGGGGTCGCCGATGGTGTTGGCGCCCGGTCCGGAGTTGCCCGCGGAGATGACCAGCTGCACGCCGTAGGTGTCGATGAGCCGCGTGTACAGCTCGGCGCGCGCGTTGTTGCCGTCGTTGAGGGCGGGCAGACCGCCGATCGACATGTTGACGATGTCGACGCCGCGGTTGACGACGAGGTCGATCATGCCCTCGGTGAGCGCGACGTTGGTGCAGCCGCCGGTCCAGGTGCAGGCACGCGAGGAGACGATCTTCGCGCCCGGCGCCTCGCCGTTCATCCGGCCGCCGAACAGGCCGTGGGCGGAAGTGATGCCGGCGACGTGCGTGCCGTGCTCGGACTCGATGACGCCGATGTTGACGAAGTCGGCCTTCTTGCCGACCCAGTCGCCGCCGTAGGGGTCCATCGGCACGTCCTTGCGGATCTGCACGACGAACGGCTGGCGCTCCACCACGTCGGTCTTCGGGTCGTCGGTCCCGAACCAGCCGATCTGGTATCCGTCCTTGTACGGCTTCATCGGCGCGTCGTCGCCGAAGTCGAAGTTGTTGTTGAGGTCGACGCGGACGGTCCCGGCGGCGGGGTCGTACAGGACGCCCCACTTGTCCGTGGTGTCGCCGTCGCGGTTGGCGTCGCCCTTGGCGTCGCCGCCGGTGGTGGCGGCCTCGCTGAAGGTGCTGACCTGGTAGGCACCGGCCGGCGCGGTCCAGGTCTGCCCGCCGTAGGTGAAGGTGGGGCCGGAGACGGAGGTGACCATCGGGCGCCAGGTGGCGTCGCCGTCGACGATCGGGTCGGTCGCCGTCACCCAGTCGACGATCTTCCGCTCGCCGGTGGTGGTCTTCTGCAGCGCCGGGTGGCCGAGGTCGACGCCGGAGTCGAGGATGCCGATGGTGATGCCGCGGCCGTCCGCCTTCGGGTTCTTCTTCACGAAGTCGACGGCGCCCGTCTCGAAGGACGGGTTGTACGGGTTCTCGGCGGGGGTCTTCTTGCCCGGGGCGGGGTAACTCACGCTCCCGGAGGCCGACTTGGCGGAGCCGCCGCTCACGCTCGGGTCGTCCAGCGGTATCTCCTCGCGCAGGTCGATGCCGTGCACGGAGGAGAGCTTCGCGGCGGCGGCGATGGCCGACTCCGCCTTCGAGGTGGGGACGGTGGCGCGGACGTAGCCGAGCTTGTCGTAGGTCCGCCCCACCGAGCCGCCCTTGACCGCGTCCAGCTTGTCGGCGACCTGCTCGGTCTGCCCCGGAGCGGTGGCGATCATCATCGTGACGTTCTTGTCGCCGCCGGCCTTGGCCTCGGCGAGCAGGTCCGCGTCGTCTGAACCGAGCTTTTTCTGCGCGGACTTGACGGTGCCGTCCGAGGGCGCGGACGGATCGTCGGCGGAGAAGGCCATGGGTATCGGCCCCGCCGCGGAGAGCGCGGCGACGAGACCGGCGGCCACGGCTATGCGCGCCACACGTCTCGCGCCCGATATGGGATCGCGCTGGGGGTGGGTCATCGGCATCCCTCGTAGGTGAAGTTCCAGTGCCGGACGAGCGCACAGCTTTACCCAAGGGACAGTTGTTTGGGAAGTGTTGACCGAAACGATATGGACGTATGGGGAAAACCCCCTATGCCCATCAGGTGTTTTGGGGTGTTTCAGGACTCTTTCGAGCGGGCGTAGTGGCGCGACGCCTTCGCCCGGTTCCCGCAGGTCGCCATCGAGCACCAGCGGCGCGTGCCGTTGCGTGAGGTGTCGTAGAAGTGCAGGACGCACGTCGGGCCGGAGCAGGCGCGCACGCGGTCGGGGGCGGCGGAGAGCAGCTGAAGGTAGTTGCGCGCGGCGAGCCAGGCGGGGCCCCAGGACGGGTCGTCGAACTCGGGCAGCTCGCCGGGGCCGTCGGCGGTGAGGGTGAGCCGGATGCGGCCGTGTGCGAGAACGCCGTCGACGGCGTCCGCGCCCTCGGCGACCGACCCGTCCACAGCCTTCTTCAGGGCGTCGCGCGCCTGGAGGGTTCGTCGCAGGGTCGTCGCGTCCGCCTCGAACCGCTCGTCGAGTCCGTTCGCCGTGAGCCATACGGCGAGTCCGTCGAGGTCGGTGAGCAGGTCCTGCGTGACTCCCTCGCTGTTCCACCGGGTGTTGAGCAGGTCGAGCGCGAGGGGCTCGCCGGTGAGGGGGCGCGGGTCGGGGGCGATGGGCATCGGGTGACTCCTTCCGGGCTAACCCTTGAAGGGTACGTGACCGGTTGACCTCTGGGCATGCTAACCGTTAATGTCGAGGACGACGGTTAAAACGACTGGGGAGAGCCATGACCCTGCACACCGGACACGTCGGTCTCAACGTCACCGATCTCGACCGCTCGCTCGCCTTCTACCGCGACGTCCTGGGCTTCGTCCTCGTGGCGGAGGGCAAGGAGGACGATCGGCGGTACGCGTTCCTCGGCGACGGCGAACGGCTCGTCCTCACACTCTGGCAGCAGGCGGGCGAGCCCTACGACGGCGACCGGGCGGGCCTGCACCACCTGGCCCTGGAGGCCGAGTCGATCGAGCGGGTCAGGGAGTACGAGCAGGCGCTGCGGGCGTACGGCGCCGCGTTCGCCCACGAGGGTGTGGTGGCCCACCGCGAGGGCGCGGACTCGGGCGGCATCTTCTTCCACGACCCGGACGGCACCCGCCTGGAGATCTCGGTGCCGAGCGGCGTCCAGGGCGCGCCGGCACCCCATGAGTCCGCCCCGACCTGCGGTTTCTTCTAGTCATGGACGTCTATCACGCGGGTTCGCGGGCGGTGCAGGACCGGGTCGGCGTGCGGGAGGACGCCGACCACGTGGGCCGGGCGGTCGGCGAGGGCATCAAGCCGGTGGCGGCGGCCTTCCTGGAGCTGCAGCCCCTGCTGGTGCTCGGCGCGGCCGACCCGGCGACGGGCGCGGTCTGGGCGTCACCCCTGACCGGGGCTCCCGGCTTCGTCCGGGCGACGGGCCCGCGCCAGATGTCGGTGACCGGCGGCGTCCGGCCCGCCGACCCCCTGGCGACGGCGCTGGCGACGGAGGGCACCCGGGTCGCCACCATCGCCCTGGACCCCCGCACCCGCCGCCGCATGCGCCTCAACGGCCGGCTCCGCCCGACGCCGCGGGGCTTCGCGGTGACGGCGGAGCGGGTGTTCTCCAACTGCCCCCGGTACATCCAGCGGCGCGAGGCGTACGAGGTGGCGGCGGACCGCAGCCCCGGAGAGACCCGGCGCGGCACTGAACTCACCGACGCCCAGCGCGCGTTCGTCGAGTCCGTCGACACCTCCTTCATCGCCACCGTCCACGAGGGCGAGGTCGAGGTGAGCCACAAGGGCGGCAACCCCGGCTTCCTGCGCGCACCCTCCCCGCACGAGCTGACCTGGCGCGACTACCCCGGCAACGCCATGTTCCTGACCCTGGGCAACATCGCACTGGACCCGCGGGCGGGGCTGCTGTTCGTCGACTGGTCGACGGGCACGGTGCTGCAGCTGACGGGCGAGGCGCACACGGAGTTCGGCGAGGACGGCGAGCGCCGGGTGCGGTTCACGGTGCGGGAGGTCGTCGAGACGCCCGCTGCGGTCCCGCTGCGCTGGTCGGCCCCCGAATACTCACCTGCGAATCCGGCGCCCGCGGACTAACGTCCCCTCGTGCGCGAGACATTGAGGGTGGCGGCCTACGCCATGTGCATCCGCGACGACCAGGTCCTGCTGGCCCGCTGGACCGACACGCAGGGCCGCCCCGAGTGGACCCTGCCCGGCGGCGGCATGGAGCACGGCGAGGACCCGTACGACACCGTGCGGCGCGAGGTGGAGGAGGAGACCGGCTACCTCGTCGAGATCACCGGCCTGCTCGGCGTGCGCTCCAGGAACATCACCATCTCGCGGCGCTTCCGCCGCACCGTCCACCATCACGGCGTAGGCCTCGTCTACGAGGCCCGGGTGACCGGCGGCGAACTGCGCTACGAGGTCGGCGGTTCGACGGACATGGCCGCCTGGCACCCGCTCGCGGATGTGCCCGGGCTGCGCCACGTCGACCTGGTCGACGTCGGGTTGCGGCTGTGGCGGGAGCGGCCGGTCACGGGGAGGGTGACGGTGCCGGGCCAGGAGTGACCGGCGCCACCTTCAGACTCCCTGAACTGCTTCCCGTACCCCGGAAGATGAACGCGGAGTGACCGGCTCCGGGACGCGTGACGAGCGGTCGTGAACGCACAGGGTGGCCCAAGATCCACGTACGGTGATCGGTGTTGCGCGTTGCCGTCTCGTTCACGCGCAGGTCATCCCCGGTGCCAAGCATCCAGAGCGAGCGGGAATGTTCGCGACAGCGATCGCCCGCGACCACTGCCGACGCGTTCGCACTCGGGGAGATCGCGCCATGTCGCGCATACGCTCTGTCGCCGCCAGCATCCCGGCGGTCAACCGCCGTACCGTCCTCGCCGCCACCGGGG
Organism: Streptomyces spinosisporus; assembly: GCF_022698145.1. Classification (GTDB taxonomy): domain Bacteria; phylum Actinomycetota; class Actinomycetes; order Streptomycetales; family Streptomycetaceae; genus Streptomyces; species Streptomyces spinosisporus. The sequence continues at coordinate 125,675 of NZ_JALDAX010000002.1, read as the reverse complement.
CGGCCGCAGTCTCCGCGGGCGTCGGCTACGCCCTGCGGCCCACCGACAGCCAGGCCGCCGCCGGCGCGCCCACGGAGGCGACCCGGGTGGTGGCGCAGTCCCGCAAGGCCCCCGGCGCCCCCCTCGCCCCGTACACCAAGGGCACCACCCTCGCGAGCGTCGCCGCCCCGCGCTCCGGCACCGGCTACCGCCGCCTCGGCGACGGCGCGGGCTGGTCCCGCGTGGTGCGCGGCGAGCTGGCCGCGCCCAAGTCGGGCCGGGCCGGGCGGCGTACCGCGCTCGCCGCGTTCGTGCAGCTCACCGACCTGCATCTGATCGACGCCCAGCACCCGATGCGCCTGGAGTACCTGCGCTCCGCCGACCGGCACGCCTGGCGCCCGCACGAGGCGCTGACCGTGCATGGCGCGATCTCACTGGTCGAGCGGATCAACGCGCTGCGCGGGGCCCCCGTCACCGGCTCCGCGCTGCACTTCGCCATGACCACCGGCGACAACACGGACAACAACGCCAAGTCCGAGCTGGAGTGGTTCCTGAAGATCATGAGCGGCGGCCGGTTCACGCCCAACTCCGGTGACCCGCGGCACTACGAGGGCGTCCAGAACAGCGGTCTGAAGACCTACTGGCAGCCCGACTCCACCGTGCGCGACGGCGACAAGCAGCTCGGCTTCCCGCACCTCCAGGGCTACCTGGCCGCCGCGATCCGCGAGGTGCGCAGCCCCGGCCTGAACCTGCCCTGGTACTCCACCGTCGGCAACCACGACGCCATGCCGCTGGGCTGCTACGGCCACGGCGACTCCTGGCTCGCCGAGTACGCGGTCGGCGGCCGGAAGCTGATGTCGCTGACCGCGTCCGAGGCGAAGCGGCTGCAGGACCACATCAAGGCCGGCAACGACCCTAAGGGCCTCGCCTTCCGGGACCTGCTGAAGGCCCACACCCGCGACATGCGCCCGGTCACCGCGGACGAGTGGCGCGCGCCGTTCACCCCGGCCGACTACCTCAGGGCCCACCTCGACCCGGCGTACCGCGGTCTCGGCCCGGTCGGGCACGGCTACTCCAGCGCCAACCTCGCGGCGGGCACGCAGTACTACACCTTCCGCATCGCCGACGACGTCGTGGGCATCAGCCTCGACACCACCGATCCGGGCGGCCACTACGAGGGCTCCATCGGAACGGCCCAGCTGAACTGGCTGGACAAGCAGCTGAAGGACAACAAGGACTCGTACGTCGTCGTTTTCAGCCACCACACCAGCAAGACCATGACGAACACCGGCCACGCGGACCCGGCCCGCCCGAACGAGCGCCGCCTGGGCGGCCAGGAGGTGATCGCCACCCTCGGCCGCCACCGCAACGTGCTCGCCTGGGTGAACGGCCACATCCACCGCAACGACATCACCGCGCACTCGTCCTCGGCCGGCGGCTCCTTCTGGGAGATCTCCACCGCGTCCCACGTGGACTACCCCCAGCTCGCCCGGGTCATCGAGCTGACGGACAACAAGGACGGCACGATCTCCCTGTTCACCACCCTGGTGGAGTCCGCGGCCCCGCACCGCACGGACTTCGCCGACCTCACCCAGACCGGCCTCGCGGCCCTGTACCGCGAGCTGTCGTACAACGCGCCGGGCGCCAGTACGAAGCTGGGCGGCGCCGCGCACGACCGCAACACGGAGCTGCTGCTGAAGAAGGGCTGAAAGCCGCCCAACCGGCCCGCGATGTTCAACCTCCTGCCCGCGGGCCGGGTCTGCTCTCCTGTCCGAGCCTTGTGCACAGTGAGATGGGGGAGACAAGAGATGAACACAGGCGTCCGTACGACCCTGGTCGCGGCGACGGCCGTGGCGCTGTCCGCCGCGCTGGCCGGTCCCGCGCTCGCGGCCGCGCCCGCGCGCGGCACCGGCGGTCACGACGCGACCCGGCAGGCCGTCGAGGCCCTGGTGAAGGAGGGCGTGCCCGGGGTGACGCTCACCGCGAGAGACGGCCACGGCGCCTGGTCGACGACCGCGGGCGTGGGCAACCTCCGCACGAAGGCGCCCCGTTCGGCCGACGACCGCTACCGCGTCGGCAGCATCACCAAGACCTTCGTGTCCACCGTGCTCCTCCAACTGGAGGCGGAGGGACGGCTGTCGCTGGACGACACCGTGGACAAGTGGCTGCCGGGGAAGGTCAGCGGCCACGGCCACGACGGCCGCGCGATCACGCTCCGCATGCTCCTCAACCACACCAGCGGTGTCTTCAACTACACCGCCGACGAGGACTTCGGCCGCACGTACTTCCTCAAGGACGGGTTCTTCAAGCATCGTTACGACCGCACATCGCCCGCGGACCTCTTGGCGATCGCGATGTCCCACGAGCCGGACTTCGCGCCGGGCACCTCGTGGAACTACTCCAACACCAACTACCTGCTGGCCGCGATGGTGATCGAGCAGGCCACGGGCCGCCCCTACGGTGCCGAGATCCGCGACCGCATCATCGAGCCGCTGCACCTGAGCGCCACCTCGGTCCCCGGCACCCGCGTCACCGTCCCGCAGCCCAGCAGCCGCGCCTACTCCAAGCTCGCGGAGACGGCCACGGGCCCGACCTACGACGTCACCACCCTCAACCCCGCCATCGCCTACGGCTCCGGCGAGATGATCTCGGACTCCGCGGACCTCGACCGCTTCTACTCTGCGCTGCTGCGCGGCCGTCTCCTCCCGCCCCACCAGCTCAAGGAGATGAAGAGCACGGTGCAGATCGAGGGCGCCCCGAACGTCCGCTACGGGCTGGGCCTGATCGACCGCACCCTCTCCTGCGGAGTGCACGTCTGGGGCCATGACGGCGGCATCCACGGCTCCTCGTCCGACGCGGCGACCACCGCGGACGGCCGGCATTCCGTGGCGCTCAACCTCAACGGCGACTGGGCGGGCGACACCACCACGGTGCTCGAGGCGGAGTTCTGCGGGAGCTGAGCCCGAGGCGCGAGCTGAGCCCGAGGCGGGCGCCGATCCCGAGGCGGCAGCCGGGCCCGGCGCGGAAGCCGAACACGAGGAGGGGCCGCCCGGTTCGCCCGGCGGCCCCTCCCCTCCCCTCCTGATACCGCCTCGCTCCGTCACTAGCGGGGCAGCACCACGACATACGCGGCCGGTTCCCGGTCGCCGGACGCCATCAGCGCCGTACGGACGATCGCCGCCTGCTGCTCCATGGATTCGCGGAGCTTCTTGGGCGTGATGTGGACGACCGTGATGCCGAGCCGCTCCAAGTGCTCGCGCTTGCGGGCGTATTCGGACCACAGCGCGTCGTCGTCCTGCCGCGGGGCCCGGATGTCCAGCTCCACGGCGACCGCCTGCTCGGGCCAGTAGGCGTCCAGGCCGCCGAGGTGGGGGCCGCCGGGCAGCCGGAGGTCGACGTTCCAGACCGGGTCGGGCAGGCCGTACTCCTCGACCATGCGGTACAGCCGGTCCTCCGCGATCGCGCGGCCCTCGGCCAGCAGCGAGTCCACCGCGTCCACCACGTGCGGACGGCTCAGCAGCTTCGCCTGGTTCAACGCCCGCACGACCGAAGCCGGTTCGCAGTGGCCGCCGCGCACCGCCTCCGTCAGCAGCCGGCGCACCGTGGAGGCGTCCGCCAGCTCCGCCACCGCGTCGGCCAGGGCGCGGGCCACCGGCGCGACCGGAACTCCCGTGACCGGCTCGGGAGTCGGCAGGGCCGGCGTGCGCACGATGCGCGCGCAGCCCGTCGAGCGCAGCCGGCGCAGCCGGGGCACCAGCACGTCGATCTTCTCCAGCGACAGCAGCGGCGGCGCGGAGGTGAAGCCGTACAGGGTCAGCGCCGCCAGGCCGGTGATCATCGCCTCCGCGTAGACCGGGCGGTGCGGCGCCTCCGGGCCGGGCTGCGCCGGTACTCCCGGCGCCGACTCGCGCGAGGCGTACAGCAGTACCGCGTGCAGCCGCTCCTCGCTGGTGGGTGGGCCCGGGTGGAGCAGGAAGACGCCCGGCAGGAGCTGCTGCCAGGAGCCGCCCGCGCGGCACTGTTCGTTCATCTCCGCCGACGAGACGCCGTGCGCCCGCAGTTGAGCCGTCGTCAGCACACGGCGGTGCACGTCGGCGAGGTGGCGCAGGGGGCGGGGGGAGGCCGGGGGGAGCGGGGTGTTGTGGTTCATGACTCGGAATGTCCCGCGTCCGGTCCGCGCTGTAACCGCTGTTACACGCTCGTCGACAAATACGGACAAGACAGCACTAAAGGACGCGTGTTCGGGTGCCGATAGGGCACGGAAAACCCCTGGTCCAATCGGGTTGGACCAGGGGTTACGGGTGTTATTGACCGGATTCCGTAACGGTCACCGGCGGCTTAGTCGTTGGCCAAAGCTTGGGCGCGCAGGGCCCGCGCCAGATCGTCCCGGGCCTCCAGCACCAGCCGGCGCAGCGCGGGCGCGGCCCCCTCGTGGGCGGCGAGCCACGCGTCCGTCGCCTCCAGCGTCGCGGGGGAGTCCTGCAGCGCCGGGAACAGGCCCCGCACCACGTCCATGCCGATCTGGATGGACCGCTCCGTCCAGATCCGCTCGATCACCTCGAAGTACCGGGCCGCGTACGGCGCGAGCAGCTCCCGCTGGGAGGCCTGGGTGAAGCCCGCGATCGTCGCCTCCACCAGGGCGTTGGACAGCGCGTCGGACTCCACGACCTGCGCCCACGCCTGCGCCTTGACCGCCTCGGAGGGGCGGGCGGCCAGACAGCGGACCTGGTGGCGCTTGCCGGACGCCGTGTCGTCGCGGGCCAGTTCGGCCGCCAGGACCGTCTCGTCGACCGCGCCGTGCGCGGCGAGCGGCTCCAGGAACGTCCAGCGCAGCTCCTGGTCGACCTTGAGTCCCTCGATCTTCTCCGTGCCCTCCAGCAGGCCCCGCAGCAACTGCAGATCGTCGGGCGCCGACGCCACCGTCGCGTAGAACCGCGCCCACGCCAGCTGGTGCTCGCTGCCCGGCTCGGCCGCCCGCAGGTCGCGCAGCGCGGTCTCGGCCAGCAGCTCCTCGCCACGCGGCCGCGACGAGGCGGGGGAGTAGTGGGTGAGCGCCGAGCCCGCCCAGGCGTGCAGCATCTGCAGCACCCCGATGTCGGACTCGCACCGCCCGAAACGAACCACCAGGTCGATGAAGTCGGACGCGGGCAGCAGCGCGTCCCGCGTCATGTTCCACAGCGCCGACCAGCACAGGGCGCGGGCCAGCGGGTCCTCGATCGCGCCGAGGTGCTCGCGCAGCGTGGCCAGCGAGGTCGCGTCGAAGCGGATCTTGCAGTACGTCAGGTCCTCGTCGTTGACCAGCACCAGCTCGGGGGCCTGCGCTCCGGCCAGTTCCGTCACGACCGTGCGCGGGCCGTCGACGTCCACCTCGGCGCGCGCGTAGCGCACGAGATGGTCGTCCTCGCGCCGGTAGAACCCCACCGCCACGCGGTGCGGCCGCAGTTCGGGGTGCGACTCGGCGGCCTCCTGCACCACCGCCAGCTCCTCGACCCGGCCCTCGGCGTCCAGCAGCACCTGCGGGGTCAGGGAGTTGACGCCCGCCGTCTGCAGCCAGCCGCGCGCCCAGGTGCCCATGTCGCGCCCGCTGGTCTCCTCCAGCACCGACAGCAGGTCACCGAGGCGCGTGTTGCCGTAGGCGTGCCGCTTGAAGTAGCGGCGGGCGCCCTCCAGGAACGCGTCCTGGCCGACGTAGGCCACCAGCTGCTTGAGCACCGAGGCGCCCTTGGCATAGGTGATGCCGTCGAAGTTGAGCTTGGCGTCCTGCAGGTCGCGGATGTCGGCCGTGATGGGGTGCGTGGAGGGCAGCTGGTCCGCGCGGTAGGCCCAGGACTTGCGGCGGTTGGCGAAGGTGATCCAGCCGTCGGTGAAGCGGGTCGCGCCGACCAGCGAGAAGGCGCCCATGAAGTCCGCGAAGGACTCCTTGAGCCACAGGTCGTCCCACCACTCCATGGTGACCAGGTCGCCGAACCACATGTGCGCCATCTCGTGCAGGATGACGTTCGCCCGGCCCTCGTACGACGCGCGCGTCACCTTGCCGCGGAAGATGAACTCCTCGCGGAACGTGACCAGTCCGGGGTTCTCCATCGCGCCGAGGTTGTACTCGGGGACGAAGGCCTGGTCGTACTTCCCGAAGGGGTACGGGTAGTCGAAGTGGTCGTGGAAGAAGTCCAGGCCCTGCTTGGTGACGAGGAAGACGTCGGCGGAGTCGAAGTAGGGGGCCAGGCCCTTGCGGCACAGGGCGCCGAGGGGGATCCGGAGCTTCGTGCCGTCCTCGAAGGTCCGCTCGTAGGAATCCGTCACGTAGTGGTACGGACCCGCCGTCACACAGGTGATGTACGTCGAGATCGGCTTCGTCTCCGCGAACCGCCACACCCCGTCGGTGAACTCGCCCGCGCCGTTGCTCCAGACCGTCCAGCCCTCCGGGGCGCGCACCTCGAAGCGGAACGGGGCCTTGAGGTCGGGCTGCTCGAAGTTGGCGAAGACGCGGCGGGAGTCGGCGGGCTCGTACTGCGTGTAGAGATAGATCTCGCCGTCCTCGGGGTCGACGAAGCGGTGCATGCCCTCGCCGGTGCGGGAGTAGGCGCACTGCGCGTCCACGACCAGCTCGTTCTCCGCGGCGAGGTCCTCCAGGAGGATGCGGGAGCCGTCGAAGACCTGGCCCGGGTCGAGATCGCGGCCATTCAGTGAGACGGAGGTCACACTCGGGGCGATCAGGTCGGCGAAGGTGGCGGCGCCGGGCTCGTTGCTGCGGAAGCGGATCGTGGTGACGGAGCGGAACGTGCGCGGTCCGTCGCCGTCGTGCTCGCCCACCGCCGAACGCAGGTCCAGGGCGACCTCGTACCCGTCGACGGACAGCAGGGCGGCCCGCTCCCGGGCCTCGTCACGGGTCAGATTCTCACCGGGCACGGGCGGTACTCCCTCGGCTGCTGTTTCGGCATGTGGACAGGGCCGATCCTGCCATGCGCTCCTGACGGTGAGCACCCGGGAATGAGGTGGTCACCCGGGAATGGGGTGGATGATGTTCGGCGTTGTTGGTTGAACACGACACTTTCCGAGGAGAGCCATGTCCGAGACCGCGACCACCTCCGGCAAGACCCCCGTCGACTTCTGGTTCGACCCGCTGTGCCCCTGGGCCTGGATGACCTCCCGGTGGGTGCTCGAAGTGGAGAAGGTCCGGGACATCGAGGTGCGCTGGCACATCATGAGCCTGGCGGTGCTCAACGAGGACAAGCTGGACACGCTGCCCGCGGAGTACCGGGACATGCTGGAGACCAAGGCGTGGAAGCCGGCGCGCGTGGTGACCGCCGCCTGGCAGAAGCACGGCGCGGACGTCCTCGGCCCGCTCTACACCGCGCTCGGCACCCGCTTCCACAACAACGGCGAGGGCCCGACCACCGAGGCCATCGCCGGCGCCCTGGCCGACGCCGGTCTGCCCGCCGACCTCATCGACTACGCCGACCAGGAGGACTTCGAGTTCGACGCCGAACTGCGCGCCTCCCACAAGGAGGGCATCGACAAGGTCGGCCAGGAGGTCGGCACCCCCGTCATCGCCGTGCCCGGCGCCGACGGCCAGCAGATCGCCTTCTTCGGCCCCGTCGTCACCCCGGCCCCCAAGGGCGACGCCGCCGCCAAACTCTGGGACGGCACCCTCGCGGTCGCCTCCATCCCCGGCTTCTACGAAATAAAGCGCACCCGCACGGTGGGCCCGGACTTCAGCAACCTGTAGAACTCACTCGGGCGGCGGGAGGGTCCCTCCGACCTGGTAGTTGCCCCGCTGCTGCCACCGCCGGCAGTTCTTGTTGGTGCAGCGCAGGAGGGAGCTCTCGCTGACGTGCTTAGGTACGTGGGGCCGGGCCTGCTCCTTCTCCTTCTCGGTGAGCTCGCGGAACTCCTGCATCTGGTGGCCGCAGTTCGGGCAGCGCTTGGACACCATGTGACCTCCCCAAATCGGTGACCGGAGCGTAGGCCCGCGCCGGGCGGCCGCGGCAGCCCGGAATCCGTCCCACCAGGGCGGATTCCGGACGTCACTTCGTGGCGGTCTCCTCCCCGCGGAAACTCTCGGGGAGGAGGTCGCCTTTCCCTCTGTTGAGGTACGGCTGATACCAGAGGCACTTCTCGGCGGTGCAGCGCCAGAGGTTGCCGACGAAGAAGCGGGGCCCCTTCTTCTCGCGGACGGCGGCCTGCTCCGCGGCGTTGAGCCGGCGGAACCTCTGTCTGCTGCGACAGGTCGGGCACTCCCGCTCGATCTCGGTCATCAACCCCTCCTCGCGATCACCGCCAGGTCCGGGAAGTCGGTCACCACCGCGTCGACTCCCTGGTGGTAGTAGAGCGCGTACTCGGCGAAGGCGTCACCGAAATCGTTCGGTCCGGGGCCGCGGCGGAGGTCTGCGGGGAGGAACTGGTTCTCGGCGCGGAAGGTGTACGCCCCTACGCGCAGGCCGGCCGCGTGGGCGTCCGGGAGGAGGGTCGTGCCGGTGAGGGAGACCTTGTCCGGGCCGATCCAGTCCGCGTAGGCGGCGATGCGGGCGAGGCCCGCCGGGGTCATCATCTGCTGGTAGGTCGTCGACGGCAGGTCGTAGGGGCCGCCCGTCGTGCCCAGTGCCTGCCACAGGGGGAGGCCGAGTTTCGCGGCCGCGATGCGGTGCAGGCTCGTCGGCTCGAAGGACTGGACGACGCACTCGCGCGGCCCGAGCCGGTTGCGGCGGATCAGCCGGATCAGCTCCGGCTCCAGCTCCAGACCGATCGAGCGGAAGTACGTGGGGTGCTTGGTCTCCGGGAAGACGGCGACCGTACGGCCGTACGTCCGGGACAGCCGCCGCGCCAGGTCCACCACCTCCTGGAAGGTGAGCACCTCCTCCCGCCCGTCGAACACGGTGTTGCGGTTGCGCACATCCGGCAGCCGCTCCACCGCCCGCAGCGTCTTGAGCTCGGCGAGCGTGAAGTCCTCCGTGAACCAGCCCGTCACCGCCTTCCCGTCCACCGTCTTCGTCGTCCGCCGCCCCGCGAACTCCGGATGATCGGCCACGTCCGTGGTCTGCGAGATGTCGTTCTCGTGCCGCACCACCAGCACATGGTCCTTGGTGGCGACGAGGTCCGGCTCGATCCAGTCGGCGCCGACCTGGACGCCGTAGGTGTACGCCGCCGCCGTGTGTTCGGGCCGCCACCCGGCCGCGCCCCGGTGACCGATGACCAGCGGGCCACCGCGCGAGGACGGCGCCGCGTGCGCGGGTGCGGCCGCGGCCACCGGCGTGGCGGCGGCCGCAAGCAGCAGGGAACGTCGTCTGAGCTGCATACAACTCCCTTTCCTGGACGGGTCGTTCATGCACGCGCCCGGCCGCGCGCCTGCGCCAGCCGGGCCAGATGGTCCTCGTAGGCCTTCGCGTAGTACGCCGAGCGCGCCGCGTCCGGCTCCACGACCGCCGTCGGCTCGGTCCACACCGCCGCGTCCAGCGCGACCCCGTACCGCTCCGCCGCCGCCAGCACCGCGCCCCGCGCGCCCACCTCGCCTTCGACGACCCGCAGCGGACGGCCCAGCACGTCGGCGAGCAGCCGCATCCAGGCGGGGCTGCGGGTCCCGCCGCCGCACACCGCGAGCGAACCGGTCAGCCCGGCCGCCTGAAGGCAGTGCCGGGCCGCGAAGCCGATGCCCTCACAGGTGGCGCGGACCAGGTCGGCCTTGGTGGACTCCAGTGATACACCGGTGAGTTCGGCGCGCAGCCGCGGTTCCACGAAGGGCGCGCGCTCGCCGGACGGGGCGAAGTACGGCAGGACCCGCACGCCGTTCGCGCCCGGCGGGGTGTCCGCGAGCAGGCCGTCGACCTCCTCGTGCCCGACGCCGGTCGTGGTGAGCACCCAGTCGAGCGCCGCCGTGCCGACCATCGCGGGCATGGCGCGCAGCCACTGCCCGGGACGGTCGGTGGAGATGTACAGGCCGGCCGGCTCACCGGACAGGTCCAGATCGGTCGTGGCGACGAGACTGGCCAGACAGGTGCCGACGATCAGCAGACCGTCACCGGGATCGGTCACCCCCGCGCCGAGCGCACAGGACGGCAGGTCGTACGGCCCGTTCGCGATCCGTGTCCCGGCCGGCAGCCCCTCGCGTGCCTCGGCCGTCGCGATCGGGTCGCCGACCGGGGCGAGCAGACCGCGGCGGTGCGTGAGACCCAGCAGCTCCACGACCCGGTTGTCGTACGTCCGCGTGCGCGGATCGAGGAACGGCATCGACGCGTCCGAGACGTCCGTCGTCGCCGGGGCCCCGGTGAGCCGGCGGAAGACCATGTCCTTGCAGTACAGAGCCGTGGCCGCGGCATCGAGCGAGGCGGGCTCGTAGCGGTCGAACCAGGCAAGGAGCGGGCCCGGGCACCCGGGGAACATGGCGCTGCCGGTCCGCCGGAACACCGTCTCGAAGGTGCCGTCGGCCAGCCACTGGTCGAGCAGTTCGTGCGCCCGTCCGTCCATCCAGGAGGCCGCGGGCCGCACCGGGCGGCCCTCCTTGTCGACCAGCCACACCCCGTCGCCCTGCCCGGTCAGCCCGGCCAGCTCCACCGGCGCGGCCACCCGCGAGGTCAGTGTGCCGAGCACGTCGACGACGGCCGCGTACACCTCCTCCATGTCCTGCTCGACCACGCCCCCGCGCAGCGCGAGACCCACCGGGCGTGCCTCGACGGCCAGTTCACGCCCGTCGCCGTCGAACGCGGCGGCCTTCACCATGGACGTGCCCACATCGATACCGACGTACATCTCGCCTCCCGGCTCGTCAGGTCAGACAGTGCGCCAGCGGCTCCCCGCGCACCCAGCGCCCCACCTCTTCGGCGGCGATCCGGGCCGCCTTCTCCGCGACCGCCTGGGACGCCCCGCCCAGGTGCGGGGTCAGGACGACGCGTTCGGCGAGCGCGTGTAGCCGCGAGCCGGCGGGCAGCGGCTCCGTCGCATAGGTGTCGAGGGCGGCCGCCGACAGCCGGCCGCTCTCCAGGGCGTCGCACAGCGCGTCCTGGTCCAGCAGCCCGCCGCGCGCCGCGTTCACGACCACCGCACCCCGCGGCAGAAGTTCCAGCTCGCGCGCGCCGATCAGCCCGCGGGTCTCGGCGGTGAGCCGGGCGTGCAGGGTGATCACCCGGGAGCGGCGCAGGAGTTCGTCGAGCGAGGACAGCCGCAGTCCGTGGATCTCGCCGCGCACATAGGGGTCGTGGACCATCACCTGCGCGCCGAAGGCACACAGGGCGCGGGCCACCCGGCTGCCGACGGCGCCGTAGCCGACGAGCCCGACGGGCAGGTCCTCCAGCTCCAGACCGCTGTGTTCGTACGTGTAGTACGTCGCCCCCTCCCAACTCCCCTGCCCGGCGAGCAGGTTGTGTGCCTGCGGGATGCGGCGCAGCGCGGCCAGCATCAGGCCGACGGTGAACTCGGCGGTGGCGGCGGCGTTGCGTCCGGGCGCGAAGCAGACGCGGACGTCGTGCCGCTTGGCCGCGTCCAGGTTGACGTTGACCGGGCCGCCCCGGCACACGACCACCAGCCGCAGGTCCGGGCAGGCACCGAGGACCCGCTCGGTGACCGGGCCCATCTGGGTGACCAGCACCTGGGCGCCGGCGAGCGCGTCGATCAGCTCGTCCTCGGCGTCGCTGGCCTCGGTCACCTCGGCGACCGGACCGAAGGGCTCCAGTGGCCAGCCGAGCGTCAGTTCCCTCACGTCGCAGTCGAGTTCGTGGGCGATCGCCGCCGTGACGAGCGACGGCAGGATGAAGTGGTCGCCGGCGGCGACGACTCGTACGGGCTCGCTCATCGCAGCAGCTCTCCTGTCTCGGCGTCGAAGACATGGGTCAGGCGGGTGTCGGCGGCGACGCGCACCTGTTCGTCGTGGGCGAGGCGCACCTCGGGGCCGGTGAGGACGACGAGGGGGCGCTCGACACCGTCCAGGGCGAGGGTGGCGACACCCGCCTCCAGCAGGGGTTCGTGGGCGACGACCCGGGCGGGCAGGCCGTCCTCGCCGGTGAGGCTCAGATCCTCCGGGCGGACGCCGACGACCACCTCGCGGCCCTGCGTCACCGGCACGGGAAGGGCGAGGTGCACGGAGTCGGAGAGGCGGGCGCGGCCGTCGTCCGTGACGGTCCCCGGCAGCAGATTGATCGCGGGCTCGCCCACGAAGTCGGCGACGAACAGATTGGCGGGGCTGTCGTAGATCTCGTACGGCGTGCCGATCTGCTGGATGACGCCGTCCTTCATCACGGCGATCCGGTCGGCGAGGGAGAGGGCCTCCTCCTGGTCGTGGGTGACCAGGATCGTCGTGTGCCCCAAGTCCCGCTGGATGCGCTTGAGCTCGCGGCGTGTGGTGTCGCGCTGGGCGGCGTCGAGGTGGGAGAGGGGTTCGTCGAGGAGCAGTACGTCCGGTTCGCGGACCAGTGCGCGGGCCAGCGAGACGCGCTGCTTCTGGCCGCTGGACAGGCCCGCCGGGCGGGCGTCGAGGATGCCGGTGAGGTCGACGCGGTCGGCGATCTCGGCGACCTTGCGCTGGACGTCACCCCGGGCGTTCCCCCTGCGTGCCTTCAGCCCGAAGGCCAGGTTCTCCGCGACCGTCAGCGGGGGGTAGAGCGCGTAGTTCTCGAAGGCGACCCCGATGTTGCGGGCCTGGGCGGGGCGGTCGATCACCGATGTCCCGCCGACCAGGATGTCCCCGCCGCTCACGCTCTCCAGGCCCGCGATCATCCGCAGGGTGGTGGACTTGCCGCACCCGGAGGGGCCCAGCAGCCCGAGCAGCTCCCCGGAGCGCAGTGCGAGGTCGATGCCGCGCACGGCGTCCACCGGCGGCCGGCCGCGGGAACGGAACGTCTTGCGCAGATCACGTAGTTCCAGCTCGGTCATCGCTGCCCTTCGTGCCGGTCGTGGCGCAGATCTCGTAACGGACCTTGTGCTCGTCCAGGTCCCGCAGCGCCTCCGCCGACGCCCCGTCGTCGACGAGGAGCAGATCGAAGCGGGACAGCGGGACCACCCGGTGCAGGGCGGCCCGGGCGAGCTTGGTGTGGTCGATGAGCAGGACGTTGCGGGCGGCCGCGTCGAGCATGGCCCGCTTCACCGACACGATGTGCTGTTCCTGGTGGTAGGCGTAACCCCCGTGCACGGCGGACGTGGACGCGAAGCACACGTCCACGCGCAGCTGCTCGATCGCCTCGACGCAGGAGACGCCGAGGAAGGAGGAGTGCAGCGGGTCGTAGTCGCCGCCGAGGGCCATCAGATGGATGCCCCGCTGGTCGGCGAGGAGGTTGATCGCCTCCAGGAAGTTGGTGACGACCGTCAGCGGGGTGATGTCGCCGTGCCTCAGGCGGCGGGCTATCTCCAGGGTGGAGGTGGAGTCGTCCAGCATGATCGCCATGCCGGGTTCTATGGACTTCAGCGCGTGCTCGGCGACGGCCGCCTTCTCGGCGCGCATGGTCTTGAGCCGGTACTGGACGTTGGACTCGAAGACACCGGAGGGCTGCGCGGTCACGCCGCCTCTGAACTTCCGTACGATTCCCTGCCGTTCGAGCTCGTCGAGGTCGCGGTGGATGGTCATCAGGCTCACCCCGAACCGCTCGGCGAGCTCGGCCGCCGTGGCCGATCCGTCGGCCAGGACCAGCTCGGCCATGGCGGCCTGCCGGGCCGCGGGTCCCTGCTGCTGTGCGCCGCCACCGCTGCTGTTGCTGCTCATCGTGTCCCGATCAGTCGTCCTGGGCGCCCGGGCCGGTCGGCCTCGAACAGCAGCAGGTTCTCAGGCCGGACCGTCAGCCGTACCGGATCGTCGGGACCGAGGCCCGTCGTGTCGCCGCGCGGCGCCACCAGCGACACCTGCTGCTCGCCCAGCCGGACGGTCACCTCGACGCCGCGGCCGAGGACCTCGGTGACATAGACGGTGCCGGTCAGCTCATGGCCCGCGGCGCCGCCCAGCACGATGTCCCGGGGGCGCAGGCCGACCAGGACGTCCGTCCCGGGCTGTGCCTTCGCCGTGAGCGGCAGCTCCACCTTCCCGTCCGCGGTCCGGAATCCGCCGTCGTCCGTCACCACCCCCGGCAGCAGATTGATCCGCGGCCGGCCGAACGCCCGCGCCACCTCCGTGTCGCAGGGCCGGTACCAGATCTCCTCCCGGGTCCCGGTCTGCACGATCCGCCCGTCCCGGATCACCCCGATCCGGTCGCCGAGTGCCAGGGCCTCGACGGAGTCATGGGTGACGTAGAGGGTGGTGGTGTGCTGTACCGCCCCGATCGCCTTGAGTTCCGCGCGCATCTGCTGGCGGAGTTTGGCGTCGAGGTGGCTGAGCGGCTCGTCGAGCAGGAAGGCGCGGGCGGGCCGCACCAGCACCCGGCCGAGCGCGATGCGCTGCCGCTGGCCGTTGGACAACTGGCCGACCCGGCGGTCCAGCAGGCCGCTGATGCCGAGGAGTTCGGCGATGGCGCCGATGCGCTCGCGGGCCTCGGCGGCGGGCAGCCGGTGGCGGGGCGAGCGCAGCGGGGAGGCGAGGTTGTCGTAGGCCGATCGGTGCGGGTAGAGGGCGTAGCTCTCGAAGCACATCGCCACGCCCCGGTCGTACGGTTCGACGCCCGCCATGTCCTTCCCGTCGAGCAGGACGGTGCCGGAGTCGGGCCGCTCAAGACCGGCGACGGTCTTCAGGGTGGTCGTCTTGCCGGCGCCGGACGGGCCGAGCAGACAGAAGAACTCCCCTTCCCGTACGTCGAGTTCGAGCCCGTCCAGGGCGGTGGTCTTTCCGTACGTCTTGTGGATGCCGCGCAGCCCGATCATGACTTCACCGCCCCGAAGGACAGGCCCCGCACTAGATAGCGCTGGATGGTCAGGGCCAGCAGCAGCGGGGGTACGACCGAGATCAGGGCCGCGGCGGCCGTCAGGTTGTACTTGGGGCGGTCGCCGCCGAGGAAGGACAGGGCGCCGACGGTCACGGTCTGCGCCTCGTTGGAGGTGAGGATCAGCGGGAAGACGAAGTTGTTCCAGGCGAAGATGAAGGCCAGCAGCGACACCGCCGCGATACCCGGCTTGACCAGCGGCAGGGCCACCTTGAAGAAGGCCTGCTTGCGGGTGTAGCCGTCCAGCAGGGCCGCCTGCTCCAGCTCCGGGGTCAGATCGGCGAAGTAGGACCGCATGATCCACACGATCAGCGGGAGCGTCACCAGCTGCAGGACCCAGATCATGCCGACGTACGTGTCGAACAGGCCGAGCTTCTGATACAGCACGAACAGCGGGATGATCACGGTCAGTTCGGGCGCGAACCGGAACGACAGCAGCGTGAACATCAGGTTCTCCGAGCCCTTGAACCGCCAGCGCGCCGAGGCGTACGCGGCCGGCAGCCCGACCAGGAGCGACAGCAGCACCGCCCCCACCGACACCACCAGGCTGTTGACGAAGAACCGCACGAACGGGATGCCCTCGCTGTCTCCGAGGACCGTCCGGTAGGAGCCGAGCGTTGGGGTGAAGGAGAAGTAGGTGCTGAAGAGCTGGTTGGCGGGCTTCAGCGAGAGAATCACCATCCAGGCGATCGGGAACAGCGCGAAGACGAAGTAGAGGATCAGGGCGAGGTCCGCGAGAGCGCCCAACAGGCGTTTGCGCAGGTTCATTTCGCCTCGGCCGCCTTCCGCTGGATCCTGCCGAGATGGCGTACGAGCACCATCGCGGCGAGATGGACCACGGCCCACAGCACGATCGTGTAGCTGATGCCGAAGCTGTAGCGCTGGAAGCGGATCGCCTCCAGATAGGCCCGGATCTGCAGGACCACGGTCGAGTCGCCGGGGCCGCCCTCGGTGAGGGCGTAGATGATGTCGAAGACCTTCAGCGAGTCCATGAACCGGAAGATCACCGCGACCAGGACGTACGGCCACAGCATGGGCAGGGTCAGCCGCCGGAAGGTGTACCACCAGCCCGCGCCGTCCACGGCCGCCGCCTCGAACGGGGAGGTGGGCAGCGACCGCAGACCGGCCAGGGCGAGGATCGCCACGAACGGGGTGTAGACCCAGACGTCCACGGCGATCGACGACAGGAGTGCGCCCGTCGGGGTGTCCGTCCACTGAACTCCCCCGAGGCCGAAGGGTTTCAGCAGGTGGTTCACCACCCCGACCGACGGCTGGAGCATCAGTTTCCAGATGATCGCGGCGATCACCGGGGCGATCATCAGCGGCAGGATGAGGATCTTCTCCAGCACCCTGCCCGCCGGCGAGGAGCGGTGCAGCAGCAGGGCGACGGCGACCCCGAGCACGGTCTCCACGGCCGCTGCCCCGACCGCGTACAGGACGGTCACCCACGCCGAGTTCCAGAACGCGTCCTGCGTGAAGACGGTCTCGTAGTTCTGCAACCGCACCATGTCCGGCTGCGGTTTGCTCGCCGAGAAGTCGAACAGCGTGTAGTAGAGCCCGAGTCCGAAGGGATAGAGGATTCCGCAGGTCAGCAGCAGCGCCGGGACGATCAGGAAGTACGGGCGAAGAGTGAGGCGCCAGCCCATGGTGCTCAGTCCACCTTGGCGGCGAGGTCGTTCGCCAGGCCGTTCAGGACCGACTTCGCGTTCTTGCCGCCGTAGATCTCCTGGAGGGCCGCGGCCCAGCTGGTGGTGGCGTCGAAGAACTGCTCCTGCGGGGTGAACTGGATCTTCGTCTGGTCGACGACCGTCTCGAAGGTGTCGAGGAAGCCCGGCAGGTGCCGCATCTTGTCCTTGTAGGCCGCGTCCTGGCTGATCGACTTGCGTACGGGGTCGATGTGGTCGTCGGTGATGGCGGCCTTGCGCAGGTGCTCCTTGCCGGTCGCCCACTGCAGGAACAGCCAACTGGCGCTCTTCTTCTTGGACTTGGCGTTCATGCCGAGCGACCAGATCCACATGTTGGTGGCCAGCGAGCCGTCAGGGCCCTTCGGACCGGGGTGGAAGGCGATCTTCCCGGAGGCGGGGCTCGCCCCCTTCACGGCCTGGAAGTAGGCGGCCGTGTCCGCGTCGAAGAGCATCCCCGCCTTCTTCGCGCCCAGGTCGCTGGAGCACTGGTACCAGGTGTACGACGTCCATGACGGCGGCCCGCCCTGCTTGACCATGCCCGCCCAGTCCTCGGTGAACGCGATCGCCTGAGGGGTGTTCATGGCGGGCTTGAGCTTGCCGCCGTCGACGGTGAAGTCGTGCAGGCCGTTGCGGGCGTACATGGTCATGAAGCCGGGGTGGATGGTGGCCCAGCTGCGGGAGCCGCGCACGGCGATGCCGTACATGCCGTCGTAGCCGGCGCCCGGCGCCTTCTTCTTGACGGCGCCGGCGATCTCGCGCAGCTCGTCGAAGGTCTCGGCCGGTTTCAGGCCCAGCTTCTTGAAGACCTCGGTGTTGTAGGCGACGACGTTCGTCTCCCAGCCCCACGGCAGCGCGTACTGCCCGCCCTGTCCGAGCGGGGCGCCCGCCTTCAGCGACCACTGGTCGGCCTGGAGGAGGTTGGGGAAGAAGTCGGCCTGGTCCCATTCGGCGCCGGTGGCCGAGGAGTTGCGCATCCAGGGGCCTAGGTCCTCCAGCCAGCCGGGCGGGCCGTACTGCCACACCATGTAGGCGCCGAGCATGAAGACGTCGTAGGAGGCGCGTCCGCTGGACAGGTCCACGGTGAGCTTGTCGAAGTAGTTGTCCTCGGGGAAGACGTCGTACTCGACCTTGATGCCGGTCTTGGCGGTGAAGGACTTCAGGTCGGCGATCAGGGCGTCGGTGTAGGGGTGCTTGTTCAGCAGCGCCTTGACCGTCGTGCCCTTCTCCCGCTTCCAGTCGAAGGAGCCGGTGACGTCGTCCGCCGCCGAGCCGTCGCTCTTCTTGTCGTCCCCGCCGAAACCGGCCCCGCAGGCGGCGAGCAACGGGGTCGCGGCGGCCCCCGCGGTCAGGGCCAGGAATCGTCGGCGGTCGTGCACGTGCATGTCCATCCGTGACCTCCACGTGGGGTCGGGCCCCGGGTGCGGTTGAGTGGGTTGACATGTCGAGTCGACTCGCTAACAGAGGGTGTAACGGCGGAAGTTGCGCGTCAATCCCTCGCGCAAGCGAAAATCGCGGGTCAATATCGAAGACAGACGTGAAGTTCACAGGCCGGTCCGAGATGTCCGGGAGGTACGGATGCTGGGCGAGCGTGAGGCGTGGCTGGGAATCGACCTGGGGACGCAGAGCGTCCGCGTGCTGGCGGTGACCGCGGACGGGACGGTCCTCGGCAGCGGGTCGGCCCCGGTCGGCGGGCGCCGGGAGTGGGAGCGGCACGAGCAGGATCCGGGGGAGTGGTGGGAGGGGGTGTGCGCCGCGTCGCGGGCCGCGCTGGGCCCGGCGCGGGGCGTGCGCATCCGCGGGCTCGCGGTGTGCGGGACGTCCGGGACGGTGCTGCTCACGGACCGGGCCGGACGGCCGCTGAGCCCCGCGCTCATGTACGACGACCGGCGGGCCGCGGAGCAGGGGGCGCGGGCGCGGGCGGCGGGGCTCGCCGTGCAGGACACCTGGGCGCTGCCGAAGGCGCGCTGGCTCGTCGAGACCTACGGTCCCGGGCGGATCACCCACCAGCCCGACGTGGTCACCGCCCGGCTGATCGGCACACCGGTACCGACGGATTCCAGCCACGCCCTCAAGACGGCCTACGACGTCGAGCGCGAGGCGTGGCCGGACGTGATGGGCCTGCCCCGGGAGATGCTTCCCGAGGTCGTACGGCCCGGCACCCTGCTCGGTGAGGTGTGCGCCGAGGCCGCCGAGGCCACCGGCATCCCCGCCGGTACGCCCGTGATCGCGGGCATGACCGACGGCTGCGCCGCGCAGATCGCGTCCGGGGCGCTGCGGCCCGGCTCCTGGAACTCGGTCCTCGGCACGACGCTCGTCCTCAAGGGCGCGAGCGCCGAACCGGTCCGTGACCCGACCGGCGTGGTCTACAACCACCGTGCGCCGGACGGGAGTTGGCTGCCCGGCGGGGCGTCCAGCGTGGGGGCCGGAGTGCTGACCGCGGCCTTCGCGGGCGCCGACCCGGCGGCCATGGACGCGCTGGCGGCCGCGCACGAGCCCGCGGGCGCGGTGGCCTACCCCCTGGTGTCACCCGGTGAGCGGTTCCCGTTCCTGGCACCGGACGCCACCGCGCTCGTGCTGGGTGAGCCGGCCGGGGACGCCGACCTGTGGGCCGCGCTGCTGCAGGGCGTCGCCTTCACCGAACGGCTCTGCCTGGACTACCTGCACCACCTGGGCGCCCCGCTGGACGGCCCGCTCACCTTCACCGGTGGCGGCGCCCGCAGCCCGTACTGGAACCAGCTGCGCGTCGACGTCCTCGGCCGCCCGGCGCACGTACCGGAGCAGACCGAACCGGCCCTCGGCATGGCCGCCCTCGCCGCCCACGGCACAGGCGCAGGCCCCCTCCCCGAGATCGCCACCCACATGGTCCGCATCACCACCCACCTCGAACCCCACCCCACCCGCACCGCCCTGTTCACCGAGCCCTACACCCGCCTGATCGACGAACTGACAGCCCGCGGCTGGCTCCCGACTCCGGTGGCGGCACATGCACGCGCCCGACTCCGGACGACCCAGGACGGAGCCGCGCACTGGGATGCGTCGGGCTGAGGGGCCGCCGCGTCCGCATCGATATCCGTCTCGCAGCCGACCCCACCCGCACCGCCCTGCTCGCCGTGCCCCACGCCCGCCTGGCCGACGAGCCGGCGGCACGCAGCCGGCTTCCGGTTCCGGTGGCGGCGCGTGCGCGTGACCGGCTCCGGCTGCCCTCGGGCGAGGCCGCGCACCGGGATGCGTCGGGTTGAGGGGGCCGCCGCTTGGCCCGCATGAGCACCCACCCCGAATCCCGCTCCGCCCGCACCGCCCTGCGCCTGCCTGGTCGACGAGCCGGCGGCGCGAGGCTGGGGCTGCCGGTTCCGGTGGCGGCGCGTGCGCGAGACCGGCTCCGGCTGCCCTCGGGCGAGGCCGCGTACCGGGATGCGTCGGGTTGAGGGGGCCGCCGTTTGGCCCGCATGAGCACCCACCCCGAATCCCGCCCCGCCCGCACCGCCCTGCGCCCGCCTGGTCGGCGAGCCGGCGGCCCGCAGCCGGCCCCCGGTCCCGGTTGCCGCCCGCGTTCACGATCGGTTTCGTGCTGCCATGGGCGGAGCCCCTCCCCGGGATACTTCGGACTCATGACGACGACCCTTCTGCTGGCCCGGCACGGGCAGACCGTGTGGCATGCCGAGAACCGTTACGCCGGCGTGAGCGACGTGGCGCTCACCGAGACGGGGCGCGCGCAGGCCGAGGCGCTCGGGCGGTGGGCCGGGGCCCATCCCGTCGACGCGATCTGGACCTCCACCGTGTCCCGGGCGATCGCCACCGCGGAGCCCGCCTGCCGCGCCCTCGGACTCACCCCGCACCGCGAGCACGAGCTGCGCGAATGCGACTTCGGGGTGATGGAGGGCCGTACGCTCGCCGAGTTCACCGCGCAGGACCCGGTGGCCGCGGCGGCCTTCCGCGCCGACCCGGTCGCCCATCCCTTCCCCGGCGCCGAGGACCCCCGGGCCGCCGCCGACCGGGGCGCCGCCGCCCTGCGGCGCATCGCCGCCGCGCACGACGGCGAACGAGTCCTGGTCGTCGCCCACAACACCCTGCTACGGCTGATCCTGTGCCGTTTCCTGTCCATCCCGCTCGCGCACTACCGCCGCGCCCTGCCGCAGCTGCGCAACGCCGCGGTCACCGAGCTGCGCATGGACGCCGAGTCGGTCGGGCTGATCTCCCTGAACGTGCCGTGCGAACAGGCGTCCGCGTAGGAGGATGGCCGTATGACGGAGATCGACACCTCGGTACCCCATTCGGCCCGCATCTGGAACTACTGGCTGGGCGGCAAGGACAACTACCCCGTGGACGAGGCGGCCGGCGACGACTACGCCGGTGTCTTCCCCGGCATCGTCACCATCGCCCGCAGCAGCCGCGCCTTCCTCGGGCGCAGCATCCGGTACCTGGTGCTGGAGGCGGGCGTCCGCCAGTTCCTCGACGTGGGCACCGGCCTGCCCACCGTGGACAACACCCACGAGGTCGCCCAGCGCCACGCCCCCGAGTCGAAGATCGTCTACGTCGACAACGACCCCCTGGTGCTCGCCCACGCGCGCGCCCTGCTCACCTCCACACCCGAGGGGACGACGGCGTACGAGGACCTGAGCCTGTACGAGCCCGAGAGCATCCTCGCGGCAGCGGGCCGCACCCTCGACCTCACGCAGCCGACCGCCCTGATCCTCAGCGGCATCCTCGGCCACGTCGACGGCTACGAGCGCGCCCGTGACCTGGTCCGCACCCTGCTGTCCGGACTGCCCTCCGGCAGCCATCTCTGCATCAACGACGGCTCCCGCGGCACCGACCCGGCCTACGAGGCGGCGCAGGACGCCTACAACGAGACCGGCGCCGTGCCCTACTTCCTGCGTCCCGTCGAGCAGATCGAGGGCTACTTCGAGGGCCTCGACCTGGTGGACCCCGGCATCGTCTCGGTGCCGCTGTGGCGCCCGGAGCCGGGCGCGGACACGACGCCGATCGGCCAGCACGGAGGCGTGGGCCGCAAGCCCTGAGCGCTCGCACGCCCATGGGAAGCCCCCGCGAGTCACGTCCTCGCGGGGGCTTCCGTCATTCCGCCTGCCGCGTGAAGGGTGAGAAGACGATCACGAGGCAGGACGTCTTACGGGGCGAGCAGCAGGACGTCCGCCCGGGACCTGGCGGCCTCGTAACGCCGCGCCACGTCCTGCCAGTTGACGACGGCCCACATGGCGTCGATGAAGTCGACCTTCTGGTTCCTGTACTGCAGGTAGAAGGCGTGCTCCCAGGCGTCGAAGACCAGGATCGGGGTGGCGCCCTGCCCCACGTTCCCCTGGTGGTCGTAGACCTGCTCGACGACGAGCCGCCCGCTCAGCGGCTCGTACGCCAGCACACCCCACCCGGACCCCTGGGTGGTGGCGGCGGCCTTCGTCAGCTGCGCCTTGAACCCGGCGAAGGAACCGAAGGACTCGGTGATCGCGTCGGCGAGGTCACCGACCCCGTCGGCGGCCAGCGGCTCGCCGCCGCCGTCCTTCGGGCCGGTCATGTTCTGCCAGTAGATCGAGTGCAGGATGTGCCCGGACAGGTGGAAGGCGAGGTTCTTCTCCAGCCCGTTGATCGCCGCCCAGCTCTCCGCGTCCCGCGCCTCGGCCAGCTGCTCCAGCGTGTCGTTCGCGCCCTTCACATAGGCCGCGTGGTGCTTGTCGTGGTGCAGCTCGATGATCTCGGGACTGATCACGGGGGCGAGCGCGGAGTAGTCGTACGGCAGCTCAGGAAGCGTGTAGACGGGCATGACAGGTCCCCTCCGACCTCTTATTGCAAAAGGCTTGCAAGTACACGCTAGCAACAAGAAGGCCCCCGCGGGTGCACCGCGGGGGCCTTTCGGAACAAGTGGTCGATCAGGTGCGAGCACGCGCCCGCTGCCAGGCGTACCCCGTCGCCGCCAGCACCACGGTCATGGCGCCGGTGTAGTAGAGCTGCACGCGCGTGTCCGGCTCCCGTGCCATCAGGACGAAGACCGCCGCCATGCCCGCCAGGGCGACCCAGGTCAGCCACGGGTACGCCCACATCCGGACCGCCAGTTTCTCCGGCGCCTCGCGCTCGAGGCGGGCCCGCAGCCGCAGCTGCGACACCGCGATGAAGATCCAGACGACGAGGATCACCGCGCCGATCATGTTGAGCAGCCAGGGGAAGACGTCGTCCGGGCGCCAGTAGCTGAGCACGACGCAGACGAAGCCGAAGACCGACGACGCGAGCACGGCGACGCGCGGCACACCGCCCGAGACCCGTCCCAGCGCCTTGGGCCCCTGACCGCGCCGGACGAGGGAGAAGGCGATCCGCGAGGAGCCGTAGATGTTGGCGTTCATCGCGGACAGCAGCGCCACGAGGATGACGACGTTCATGAGCTGCCCGGCGCCCGGGATGCCCAGGCGGTGGAGGGCGGCGACGTACGGGCCGTGCTCGACGACCTCCGCCGAGTCCCACGGCACCAGCGTCACGACGACCGCCATCGAGCCGACGTAGAACACCGCGATGCGCCACATCGCCGTGCGCACCGCGCTCGCCACACCCCGCACCGGGTCCTGCGACTCAGCCGCCGCGATGGTGACCGTCTCCAGACCGCCGTACGCGAAGATCGAGGCGAGCACGCCGACGATCAGGCCCTCGCTGCCGTTGGGGAGGAAGTCGGAGAGGTTCGCGGCGCCGGGCGCGTCCGTGCCGGGCAGCACGCCCGCGATCGCCAGCACGCCCAGCACCAGGAACAGGGAGATCGCGCCCACCTTCAGGGCCGCGAACCAGAACTCGAACTCGCCGAAGTTCTTCACGGCGGCCAGGTTCGCGACACAGAAGACGACCATGAACAGCGCCACCCAGGCCCACTCGGGCGTCCCCGGCAGCCACCCCGTCACGATCTTCGCGGCGCCGATGCCCTCCAGGCCCACGGCCGTGCAGAGCAGCACCCAGAAGGACCAGCCCGCGGTGAAGCCCGCCCACGGGCCGATCGCACGCTCGGCGTGCGCCGAGAAGGAGCCCGACGAGGGATACGCCGCCGACATCTCGCCCAGCATCCGCATCACCAGCATCACGAGGAGGCCGGAGAGGGCGTAGGCGACGACGATCGAGGGTCCGGCCGCGGCGATGCCCGCGCCCGAGCCCACGAACAGTCCTGCGCCGATGACGCCGCCGAGGGCGATCATCGACAGATGGCGCTGCTTGAGGCTGTGGGACAACGTGGCGTCGGCCGCTCGGGGCGGCGTCTCGACCGGGGTGGTGCTGTTCGGCATGCGCGCGGCTCGTCCAGTGCAGTAGATGGGCAAAACGCCCACAGTCTGGGCGGCCTCTCCGCTCACGAGGAGAGACCGCCCAGTATCCGGACACCGCCGGTGCGGGGAGTGACTACGCGGCCACGGGCGTGTAGTGCGAGGCGTCCCCCTCGATCGAGTAGCTCTCCTTGCCGTCGACGCCGACCGGGATGTCACCGGCGGCGGTCACCCGGTGCAGACGGCGCGGGCGGCCGTCGTAGTTGTCGACGGCGTAGTGCTGGGTGATGCGGTTGTCGAAGAGGACGAGCTGTTTCGGCGACCAGCGGTGGCGCAGGATGTTCTCCGGCCGGGTGACATACGCCTGGAGCAGATCGAGGACCTTGCGGGACTCCGACGGCGACAGGCCCACGATGCGCTGCGCGAAGCCGCCGATGAACAGCCCCCGCTCACCGGTCAGCGGGTGGACGCGGACCACCGGGTGGACCGTGCGGTACTTGATCGACGTGAACTGGGCGCGCTGGGCGGCCTGGTCCTCGTCGATCTCCTCGTCCGGCACGGCGTAGTCGTAGTCGTTGGTGTGCTCGGCCCACAGGGTGTCCGCCAACTGCCGCAGGGACTCGGGCAGTTGACGGTAGGCGGCCGCGGAGGAAGCGATCAGGGTCTCGCCCCCGTACGGCGGCAGCGTGATGCTGCGCAGGGTGCTGGCCTGCGGCGGGTTGAGGACGAACGTGACGTCGGTGTGCCAGTGGTTTGCGGCACGGCCCCGCTCGCTGTCGACCGGCAGGACGTTCGGGACGCCGTCGACGGACGAGACCGTCGGATGAGCGGTCGTGACGTCGCCGAGATGGCGGACGAAGGCCTGCTGGCTCGCGTCGTCGAGGTGCACGTCGTCGAAGACGAGCGCCTTGTGGACGTTGAGTGCCTCGCGGACCGCGGCGGCGCTCTCCTCGTCGAGCGGCTTGGAGATGTCGATGCCAAAGACGCGGGCGCCGATGTGTGCGGTGACCTTCTGGATCTCGATGCCGGACATGGGCGTTCCTTTCAAATGAGGGCTCGGAGGTGGGGTCGAACGAGGGCTCAGACGAGGGCGTTTTCCCGGAGGGCATACTGGTTGGCGGGGCGGGGCAGGCCGTAGCGGTCGCGCAGGGTGCGGCGCGGGCCGTACTCCGTGCGCAGCAGGCCCCGGGCGCGCAGGATCGGGACGACCTGCTCGACGAAGGTCTCCAGGCCCGACGGCAGCACCGCGGGCATGATGTTGAAGCCGTCCGCGGCGCCCTGCGTGAACCACGTCCCGATCGCGTCGGCGACCTGCTCGGGCGTGCCGGCGAAGGTGAGATGGCCGCGTCCGCCGCCGAGCCGGCCGATCAGCCGGCGGACGGTGAGGCGTTCCCGCCGGGCGAGCTGAACGATCAGGGTGTAGCGGCTCTTGGCGCCCTCGACGGCGTCCTCGGACGGCAGATCGGCGGGCAGCTGCCGATCCAACTCCAGGGTGCCCGGCTTCAGTTGGAGGAGGCGTTCCAGCCGGGCCAGACCGTGCGCGGGCACGATGTGGTCCTCCAGGACCTGCTCGTTCGCGCGTGCCTCGGCTTCGGTCGACCCGATGACCGGCACGATCCCGGGCAGCACCTTGATGTGCTCGGGGTCGCGTCCGGCCGCGGCCGTACGGGACTTGAGGTCGGCGTAGAAGGCCTGCGCGTCGGCGAGGGTCTGCTGCGCGGTGAACACGGCCTCCGCGTACCGGGCCGCGAACGCCTTGCCGTCCTCGCTCGACCCCGCCTGCACGAGCAGCGGATAACCCTGCGGTGTGCGGGGGACGTTGAGGGCGCCCGCGACGCTGAAGTACCGCCCCTTGTGCCGGGGCGGATGGATCTTCGCGTCGTCGCCCCAGACGCCGGCCGCCTTGTCGCCGACGATCGCGTCGTCCTCCCAGCTGTCCCACAGCTTGAGGGCGACGTCGAGGAACTCGGCGGCTCGCGCGTACCGCTCGGCGTGCGCGGGCTCGGCGTCCAGGCCGAAGTTGCGGGCGGCCTCGGCACCGGCCGTGGTGACGATGTTCCAGCCCGCCCGGCCACCGCTGACGATGTCCAGCGAGGCGAACCTGCGGGCCAGGTTGTAGGGGGAGTTGTACGAGGTCGACGCCGTGGCGATCAGCCCGATGTGCTCGGTCGCCGTCGCCAGGGCGGTCAGCAGCGTCAGCGGTTCCAGGGCGCCGGAGGGGCGCTGGGCGATGTCGTTCCACAGCTGTGGCCCGTCGGCCAGGAAGAGCGAGTCGAAGGTGCCGCGCTCGGCGATCCGGGCCAGTCCGACGTAGTGGGCCAGGTCGACATGCGCGTACGGATCGCTCTCCGGGAGCCGCCACGAGGCCTCGTGGTGACCGGTGTTCATGAGGAAGGCGTTGAGGTGGAGCCGGCGGGTCATGGGTGGTCCTCCGGGGGAGCCGGTCGGTCGGGCGTGCTGCGGCGGGCGGTGTGTCGGTCGATCGGTGGGCACGGCGAGGGCAGGGCGGGTCCGCGTCGGGCGGCACCCACGGGTGCGCACGGCGGGGCCCGGTGCTGACGTGGCGCACCCACTCGGAGTGCCGGGCCGTGCGGCACCGTCGGCGTCGTCGGGCCGCGTGGGGAGTCGGTGTGGCAAGGGATCAGGCCGGGTCCTCGACGACCCCCAGGGCGGCCAGCAGCCGCTCGCGGTACTCGCCGAGCAGCGGGTCCCGGTACGAGCGCGGATGCGGCCGGTCGATGGTCAGGTCGACGCCGATGCGTCCGGAGTCGAGCACCAGGACCCGGTCGGCCAGCACGATCGCCTCGTCCACGTCGTGGGTGACGAGCAGCACCGACGGCCGATGGCGCTGCCACAGCTGCCGCAGCAGCCCGTGCATCCTGATCCGGGTCAGCGCGTCCAGCGCGCCGAACGGCTCGTCCGCCAGCAGGAGTTCGGGCTCGCGCACCAGGGAGCGCGCGAGCGCCGCACGCTGTGCCTCGCCGCCCGACAGCTCGCTGGGCCAGGCCCGTTCACGGCCCTTCAGGCCGACCTCGGCGAGTGCCGCCCGGCCCTTGTCCTGGCCGTCCGTGCCCAGCAGTACGTTGTCCAGCACCCGCCGCCAGGGCAGCAGCCGCGAGTCCTGGAAGACCACCGACACCCGCTCCGGGGCCGTCAGATGTCCGCTTCCGGCGACCTGGTGGTCGAGGCCCGCGATCGCCCTCAGCAGGGTGCTCTTGCCGGAGCCGCTGTGCCCGAGGAGCGCGACGAACTGCCCGGCGGGAATGTCCAGGTCGATGCCGTCGAGCACCGTACGGTCCGCGAACGAGCGGGTCAGGGACCGCAGTTGCACCGCGGGTCGGGTCAGCTGCTCAGTGTGCGGCGCCATGACAGCACCCTCCGTTCGACGAGACGGACCACGCTGTCGGAGATCAGGCCGAAGACGCCGTAGACGAGCAGGCCGACGAGGATGACGTCGGACTGGCCGTAGTTCTGGGCCTGGAACATCATGTAGCCGAGTCCGCTGGTGGCGTTGATCTGCTCCAGCACCACCAGGCCCAGCCAGGAGCCGGTCACCCCGAGCCGGAGGCCCACGAAGAATCCGGGCAGCGCGCCGGGGACGACGATCTTGCGGACGAACTGCAGCCGGGACAGCCCCTGCACCTCGGCCAGTTCGACGAAGCGGCTGTCGATGCCGGACAGCGCGGCGTGGGTGTTCAGATAGATCGGGATGTAGACGACGATCGCGATGATGGCGATCTTGAAGGCCTCGCCGATGCCCAGCCAGAGGATGAACAGCGGGATCAGACCGAGGGTCGGGATCGCCCGGTTGAGGTTCACCGTCCCGTCGATCAGCGCCTCGCCGACCCGGCTGAGCCCGGACGCCAGCGCGAGCACGACGCCCGCGGTGAGCCCGATCGCGAAGCCGTACGCGGCCCGTTCGAGCGAGGTCAGGATGTCCGTGGGCAGGGTCCCGGCGCTCCACAGGTGACCGGCCGTGCGCACCACCGTCCAGGGCGCCGGGATCGCCCCGGGGTCGAGCCGGCCCGCGGCGGAGGCCGCGGCCCACAGCGCGAGCAGCAGGGCGGGGCCGATCAGCCGGGTGGCGGGCAGCCGCCTGCCGGGGGACAGGCCCCGGCGGCGGGCGCGTGGTGTGCCGCGCGCCTCGGTGGCGAGGGGCGCTGCCGCGGTCGTGGTCGTCGATGTGGATGTGGATGTGGATGTGCTCACAGCGGTCACCTCCGGTACTGGGCCGGTACGGCCTTGGCGGCGATGTCCTCGAAGCGGTGGTCGAAGAGCGAGGAGACGTCGAACTTCTTCACGAAGCCGCCCTCCGCGAGCAGATCGGCGGTCTCCTGCTCCCACGCGATCGCCTCGTCCCAACTGGGCGGGAACAGGGGCTTGTTGGCGAGCTCGGTGATGCCCTTGGCCTGCGCGAGGGTCAGGTTCTGCGTCTTGACGTAGAACTCCTCGTTCCAGGTGTCGGGGTGCTCGTACTGCCAGACCTGGCCCTTGGCCCAGTACGGGATGTACGCGGCGACGGCGGCGGCCTTCGCCCGGTCGGCCAGCACCGAGGCGGGCGCCCACAGCAGGTTGAGCAGGTCGACGACGTCCGTCTCGATGACATGGGCGCCCTTGGACCCGTACTGCTGCAGATAGGCGGGCACCTGGCTGTTGGCGAGGGGCGCGATGTCCACCTGGCCGGACTGCAGGGCGGTCAGGAACTGGTTGCTGGTCAGCGGGACGAGCCGGACGTCGTCGTAGGCGAGCCCCGCCTTCTTCAACGCCCGCAGCAGCACGACACCCTGGGCCTGCCCCTGTGAGAAGGCGAGCTTCTTCCCCTTGAAGCCGGCGACCGAGCGGATGTCGCTGCCCGGTTTGGTGGCGAAGAGGTAATTCGGCTTGCGGGTGATGTCGATCGCGACGATCTTCGCGTCGAAGCCCTGGTAATACGCCTGGATCGGCGGAATGCCCGCGTTGTTGGCGAGGTCGAGGGACTTGGCGCGGAAGGCGTTGATGACATCGGGCCCGGCGCCGGTGTTGACCCAGCTCGACACCTTGAAGGGCAGATCGATTTTCGCCAGCCGGAACTGCACCTGCTGGACGTTCTGATAGGAGGCGATCTTCAGGCTGGTGCCCGCCGGGACCTTGTCGGCGAGCGGAGCGGTGGAGGCGCCGCGCGTATCGGCGGCGGCGCTGCCGTTCGCGCATCCGGCAAGGCCGGTGACGCCGGCCGCGGCACCGAGCAGAGAGGTGAGAAAGAGCCGTCGGTCCACACCCGGCACGGGCGTTGAAGACATGGGAGAACTCCATGAGTCGGGAAGCGGGAAAGCATGCGGAATTCCGGGCACAGACAGGCCGGGAGGGAAAATTCACGCAGGTTTCACCCGGGAGGAAATTTCACGTAGGGGAAATGAGCGCTTCACACGCGGCGACGTGTCAGCAACAAAGGGTGCGACAGCTCACGAACAGGCTCATGAACGAGATGTTCCCGGTCATCCAGGACCTCTGTCAACATTGTGCGTTTCTGAATTAAATACCGTGAGGTGAGGCGGCCAGCGGATCGCGGTAGAGCACATCCAGCGCCACCGCGCCGCCCGCCACGGCGAGCACCGAATCCCCAAAACTCGTCGGCACGACGGACGCGGCGCGCGCGTCGCCCACCCCTGCGCGCAGCGCCCGCAGGCAGTCCTCCCGGTGCATGACCCCGATCTCCGTCACGACCACCGTCTCGGGATTGAGCACGTCGAGCAGCAGCCGCGCCGCCCGACCGACCGCACCGGCCCGCTCCACCAGCAGCCGTACGGCCCGTGCGTCGCCCGCGGCAGCCGCCGCGACCACCTGCAGGGGGTTCACCCCCTCGACGACGCCCGCCTCCCGCGCCCGCCGGCACAGCGTCCGCTCGCTCAACTCGGCCTGCAGGCAGCCGACATGCCCGCAGTCGCAGGGCTCCGTGCCGCCGGGCACCGGCAGATGGGCGATCGCGCCCGCCTGGGAGCGGGGGCCGTGATGCACCTCGTCGCCCGTGGCGAACGCCGCGTCGACGACATTGCCGACGAACAGATGCAGCACGCTCCGGCTCCGCCGCGCCGGGCCGAACAGCCGCTCGGCGTTGACCAACGCCCGGGCATGGCCGTCGACATGGACCGGCAGGCCGGTGCGCTCGGCGAACGGCTCGTGCACCGCCACGTCCCGCCAGCCGAGCAGCGGGTGCTCCACGACGGTCCCGGACTCCCGGTCGACCCAGCCGCCGGCGGCCACGCCGACGCCGAGCGGCCGGCAGCCGGGGGCGCCGGCCAGCAGCCCCGCCAGACCGTCGGCGGCCCGCGCCAGCACCCGGCCGGGATCGGTGCGCCCGTGCTTGAGCTCACGCCGGGCCACCACCCGACCGCGCAGGTCGAGCAGCGCCACCGTGGTGTACGGCACGGCCACATGGACCCCGCCGACCACGAACCGCGAGGCGTCCAGGTCGACGGGGACGTGCGGGCGCCCCACGCCGTTGGACCGCCGGGGCGCGGACGCCTCGCGGATCAGGCCGAGTTCGGTGAAGCGGGCGCAGTAGTCGGTCACCGACGCCGGTGACAGACCGGTCAGCCGGGCGATGGTGCTGCGCGCCACCGGGCCGTGGTCCAGCACGGACCGCAGGACGACGCTCGCGCTCGTGCGGCGCCGGGACGACGGCGAGACGGCGGAAGGGGAGGCGGACAGGGTGGGGGAGGGGGCAGGGGGTGCCGCGGTACGGGGCATGGAGAACCGTCCTCGGGAACGGGGCCGACACGTCTCGGAGGTCGAGGCGTGCCGCGGCCCGCCTCACACCGGACGGCGACAGGTGGCCGTGCCCTGGCGTCGCAGGTCGACATAGCGACGCGACGTGAAGTTCCGGGCCTGGGCAACCATGACTCGAAGGGTAGGTCAGAGAAGGTGAATCCGACCAGTCCACTAGGATTCGTTTCCGGGAACCGTTTGGTGGGACCCCACAGGCCTGTTCGCCCGTACGGGGTGAGCGCGGCCTCCCTGCCTCAGTGACCGGCATCACGCCGAGCCGGGTGTGACCCGCGTCCTTTGTCCGGAGCCCACCAAGTCCGCGTTCCAGCCTTTGTCGAGCGATGACGGTGA
Source organism: Streptomyces spinosisporus (assembly GCF_022698145.1). Lineage (GTDB taxonomy): Bacteria > Actinomycetota > Actinomycetes > Streptomycetales > Streptomycetaceae > Streptomyces > Streptomyces spinosisporus. The sequence goes on along the minus strand of NZ_JALDAX010000002.1, from coordinate 94,853 downwards.
TCGGCTCGAGGGCGCTGGGATACCGTCACCGTGTCCCAGCATGTCCTCGTCACCCGCGGAGTCCCCATGAGCACCGCTGCCGCCACCGTCCGCCCCCGCGAGGTCCTCGCCGACCTGCTGCCCGCCTCCCGCCTGAAGGACGCGGCGCTCGTGCTCGGCGGCGCCGCGCTCACCGGCCTCGCGGCCCAGATCGCCGTCCCCGTCCCGGGCTCCCCGGTGCCGGTGACCGGCCAGACCTTCGCCGCGCTGCTCGTCGGCACGGCGCTCGGCGCGAGCCGCGGCCTGGCCTCGCTCGTCCTGTACGCGCTGGCCGGGCTCGCCGGTGTGCCGTGGTTCGCGGGCGGCAGCTCCGGAGTCTCCGTCTCCTTCGGCTACATCCTCGGCATGCTGCTCGCGTCCACCGTCGTGGGCGCCCTGGCCCGGCGCGGCGCCGACCGCTCCGTGCCGCGCATGGCGGGCACGATGCTGCTGGGCGAGGCGATCATCTACGCCGTCGGCGTCCCGTATCTGGCGTACGCCGCCGACCTGTCCGCGTCCGCCGCGCTCGCGGCCGGCCTCACGCCGTTCCTGATCGGCGACGCCCTGAAGGCCGCCCTGGCGATGGGCCTCATGCCCACCGCCTGGAAGCTCATCGGCAAGGACTGACGCTGTAGTTGCCGCAAAAGAGGCTCGCCCGGGCGTACGACCACGCCGGCCCGGCGAGCCTCTTTCGCGTTCCCGCTCGTTCCGTGGCGCCCGTCGGTCAGCCGCGAACCTGGCGGGCCGGACGCCGCGACGTCCACCACAGCCCCGCCGCACCGGCCGCGATCAGCGTCGCGCCCGCCGCACCCAGAGGCAGCACGTCCCGTCCGACACCGGTCTTCGGCAGCTCCTTCTGGTCGCCGCCGGGCGCCACCGGCTTGTTGTCGGTGCCGAGCAGCAGCGGAGTGGCCGGGGCGTTCGGCGACGGGTTCGTCGTACCGAACGGAACCGGACCCTGCTGCCAGTACGTCTTCTTCCCGTCACCGGACTGCACCGGCAGACAGATCTTGCCGGCCTTGTTCAGGTCATAGGTGGCATCGACGGCGTACGACTTCGACTTGCCGGCCGCGAGATTGTCGATCGGGCAGGAGAAAGCGCTGTTCGAACCCTCCGGAAGATTGTTCTCGGAAACCTGGGAGCAGCCTTGGACGTTCTTCACCGAGAGGCCGTCGAAACCGACGACCAAAAGCTGGATCTTTCCGCTGTCCTTGGTCCCTTCGTTCTTGACCGTGGCGGTGATGTCGGTGTTTTCCGAGCCGTTGTCGACCGAGATCTTCGAGGGCAGGAGCGTGGTCAGCCTGACTCCTGCCGGCGCCTCGTCGACGGCCTTTCCCCCCTTGCTGCTGCCGGGTCCCTGGTCGTCCGCGCTGGCGGTGAAGGAAAGGATCATCACCGTCGAAAAAGATGCCGTAACCAGCGATCCCGCGATGGTCTTCGTGCGACGAGAGCTCATGTTCACATCCCCCTTGGCTGCGCCCGAATTCGCAGTACTTGAAGAGCTACCACAAGATTTCTCCGCACTATGCTGGTGCCGCACGAAGTGTGACCATTGTGGGACAGTCGGGACGTTGCAGAGGTAATTGAGGGGGTGCAGCGGATTGCCGGGGAATACGAGGAGCGGCGGAGTTCCAGGGTTGCTGGTGACGGGGCGCTACCGGTTGGTCGAGAGTATCGGCCAGGGAGGAATGGGGCGGGTGTGGCGAGCCGCCGACGAAATGCTCGACCGCCCGGTCGCCGTCAAGGAGATGCGTATCGACGGGCTGGACGCGGAGGACGCGCGGACCCGGCGTGAGCGCACGCTGCGGGAGGCCAGGGCCACCGCCCGGATCGACCACCCCAATGTCGTGCGGGTGTACGACGTCGTCGACGAGGGCGAACGTCTGTGGATCGTCATGGAGTTGGTGGCCGGCCGCTCCCTGGAGCGGATCATGGCGGAGGAGGGGCCGCTCGGGACGGCCCGTACGGCACGGATCGGGCTCGGTCTGGTCGCCGCCCTGCGCCAGGTGCACGACCGTGGGGTGCTGCACCGGGACATCAAGCCCGGGAACGTCCTGGTGGAGGAGGGCGGAGAGCGCATCGTGCTCACGGACTTCGGCATCGCCGCCATCCAGGACGCCAAGGCGCTCACCATGGTCGGCATGCTCGTCGGCTCCCCCGACTACATGGCGCCCGAGCGCATCTCGGGCCGTCCGCAGGGGCCGCCGTCCGACGTGTGGTCACTGGGCGCGACGCTGTGCGCCGCCCTGGGCGGCCGGTCCCCCTTTTCCCGCGACACCACCCTCGCCACGCTGCACGCGGTGCTGTACGAGGAGCCCCAGCTCCCCGCCGCGGCGGGCCCGTTGCGGGACGTCCTGGCCGCGCTGCTGGAGAAGGAGCCCACGGTCCGCCCGGGGCTCGACGACCTCCAGGAGGCCCTGCTCCCCATCGCGTTCCCGCCCACCAAGCCGACGCTTCCCGTGGGCGGGAAGGAGGGCGAGGAGACGCCGGTCCCGCCCGAGCAACGGCCGTCCGGGACCCCGGGCACGCCCGGGGACGAGCCGACCGCGCGGGACGCGACTGCTGCTGGGGTTGCGGGGGGCGCGCCTGCCGCGAGGACTGGAGAGGACGCGCCTGCCGCGAGGGTTCCGGATGCCGCGACTGCCGCGACTGCCGCCGGGCCTGCGGAGGTAGCGACGGCCGCGGAGGACGCGACCGCCCCGAGGACTGCGAAGGACGCGACCGTCCCGAGGGCTGCGGCGGATGCGGCGAGCGGGCAGGCCACGGTGGAGGCGGCGGCCGCCTCCGCTGCCGAAGCGGCGGCGGGTGTGCGGGCGGCGCCTGGGGAGGGTGTGCGGGGCGAGCCTGGAGCGGGTGCGCAAGTCGAGCCCGGGGCGGGTGCACAGGCCGTGCCCGGGGCGGGTGTGCGCGCCGTGCCTGGGGCGGGTGTTCAGGCCGCGCCTGGAGCGGGTGCGCAAGTCGAGCCCGGGGCGGGTGCACAGGCCGTGCCCGGGGCGGGTGTGCGCGCCGTGCCTGGGGCGGGTGTTCAGGCCGCGCCTGGAGCGGGTGTGCGCGCCGTGCCTGGGGCGGATGCGCAGGCCGAGCCCGGAGCGTATGCACAAGCCGAGCCCGGAGCGGGCACCGAGGCGCCGACCCCCGTCTACCTGAACACCCGGCTCGTGCGGGCCGCGCGCGACCCCAGGCGACGCGAGCCGGAGTCCGAGCCCGTCTCCGTTCAGGACGCGATACCGCAGGACCTACCCGCACCCGTGGCAACGCCCTTCCCACAAGAGGCGGAAGCACCACCCGCACCCCCGCACGAGGCACTCCTGCCCCCGCTGTCCAGCGCCTCCACCGAGGTCCCCTCCGAACTGCGCCCGGAGGTCCGCTCCGAGACCCCGTCCGCCAACTCCGCGCCCCACGCGGCCGCTTCGGCCCCGTCCGCCCCACCCAGGCCCGGTGTCTCGCTGATCCGCACCCCTACGACCCCCGAGCAGCACCCGGCGCATGCGCACGGCACGGACGCCGCGTCCGCGACGAACCTGCGGCAGAGCCCGCCCCGGGGCCAGGCCTCCCGGCTGGCGGAGCAGAACACCCGCCCCGCCCTGGGCCCCCACCCGCTGCGCCCACCGCAGGGCGAACTCCCCGGCCCCGCCGAACCGCCCGGCCCGCGCCACCCCCGTCGCCGGGCCGGCCTCGTGGCCGGCGTCGGCCTGGCCGCGGCGGGCGCCGTCGTCGCCGCCGTACTTCTGACGAACTCCGGGTCCCCCGGCGCCGACGGCGCCGGACCCTCGGCGTCGTCGGCGTCGACCCCCTCGCCCACCGTGGAGGGCACGTCGAGGCCGCAGAGCCTGCCGCCGGGCGCGCACCGGGAGACCGGGTTCGCGTGGGCGACGCCCGAGGGCTGGCGGCGTGATGTGAAGACGGGCGCGGAGGTGCACTACACGTCACCCGACGGCACCCAGGAACTCGTGGCCAAGTCGTCCATCGCGCGCGGCGACCTGATGGAGACCTGGCAGAAGTCCGAGCAGAACGCCCACCAGGGCGAGAACTACCAGAAGATCCGGCTGGAGCGGACGACGTTCCGCGGCAATCCGGCGGTGGTCTGGGAGTACACGTTCACGCTGAAGGGCACCCCCTGGCACGCCCGCCTGCTGGGCTTCAACCAGAAGGGCAGGTCGTACCAGATCAACACCTGGTACCAGCCGGAGGTCGAGTCGCAGGCGCTCAGGACCTACGGCAAGGTGAGGGACAGCTTCACCGTGCTGTGACCGTACAGGCGTACGGGCGTTGCCCGCAGAAGCGGACAACGCCCGCGCTGTCAGCCGGCCTTGACCTCGTCCCGCTCGCCCGCCGAGGACCCGCCCGCGGAGGACTCGCCCGCCACGGCCGTCCGGCCGCCGCTCACCCTCTCCTTGACGAAGGCGATGACGAGCACGATCGCCGCGACGAGCAGCGACAGCAGGATGGTCTCGCGCCCGTCGTGCTCGGTGTCGGTGAGCATGTAGCCCAGCACGAACACGATCAGCGCGGCCGTCGCCCAGGTCAGATACGGGTACAGCCACATCTTCACGACGAGCTTCTCCGGCGCCTCACGCTGGATGATCTTCCGCATGCGCAGCTGCGAGAAGCAGATGACCAGCCAGACGAACAGGGCCACCGCGCCACTGGAGTTGACCAGGAAGAGGAAGACCGAGTCCGGGAACTTGTAGTTGAAGAAGACGGCGACGAAGCCGAAGATCACCGACGCGAGGATCGCGGCCCTCGGCACACCGCGGGACGTGGTCTGCGCGAACATCTTCGGCGCGTCCCCGCGCTCGCCGAGCGAGAACGCCATCCGGGAGGCCGTGTACAGGCCGGAGTTGAGACAGGACAGCACCGACGTCAGCACGATGAAGTTCATGATCTGACCGGCGTGCGCGATGCCGAGGGAGTCCAGGGCCGCGACGTAGGAGCCCTTGTCCTTGATCGAGGGGTCGTTCCACGGAAGGAGCGAGACCACGACGAGGATCGAGCCCAGGTAGAAGACCGCGATGCGCCAGATGATGCTGTTGGTGGACTTCGTCACCGCGCGCTGCGGGTTCTCGGACTCGCCGGCGGCCAGGGTGGCGATCTCGCTGCCCATGAAGGAGAAGACGACGAGCAGGACGCCGGTGAGGATGGCGCCGGGGCCGTGGGGCAGGAAGCCGCCGTGGTCGGTGAGGTTGCCGAGGCCGGCCTTGTCGCTGTCGACGCCCGGCAGCACACCGAAGACGGCGAGCGCGCCGACGACGATGAACGCGCCGATCGCGACGACCTTGATGCCGGCGAACCAGAACTCGAACTCGCCGTAGGAGCCGACGGAGACGAGGTTGGTGGCGGTCAGCACGAGCATCACGATCAGGGCCCAGCCCCACTGCGGGACGGCCGGTATCCAGCCTTCGAGGATCGTGGCGCCGGCGGTGGCCTCCACCGCGAGCACGACGACCCAGAAGAACCAGTAGAGCCAGCCGATGGAGAAGCCGGCCCAGCGGCCGAGTGCCCGGTCGGCGTGGGCCGAGAACGATCCGGAGGTCGGGTTGGCCGCGGACATCTCGCCGAGCATCCGCATCACCAGCACCACGAGCGTGCCGACGAGGGCGTACGAGAGGAGGATGCCGGGGCCTGCGGTGGCGATGCCGGAACTGGAGCCGACGAAGAGTCCGGCTCCGATGACACCGCCGATGGCGATCATCGTCAGATGTCGGTTCTTCAGTCCGGCCTGGAGACCAGTCATGAGGGGAATTCCTTCGCGCCAGGTGAGCTGTCCCCGCACGAGCGGTGTACGGGTCGGACCAGTGAAACGGAGGCCAAGGAATTCGTGAACCTTTGAATCCAGATCGTTACTTGAGGTTTCCTTGAGGTTCTGTGGCTGAGGGCACATTTTTCCTGCGCTGCACCCGGGGCTGCTGCCCGCGGACGGCCGTGTCACACTCGGAACCATGCGCGTGTACCTCGGCTCCGACCATGCCGGCTTCGAACTGAAGAACCACCTCGTCGAGTGGCTCAGGGCGGCAGGCCACGACCCCGTCGACTGCGGCCCGCACATCTACGACGCCCAGGACGACTACCCGCCGTTCTGCCTGCGTGCCGCCGAGCGTACGGCCGCGGACCCCGAGTCCCTCGGGATCGTGATCGGCGGCTCCGGCAACGGCGAGCAGATCGCGGCGAACAAGGTGAAGGGTGTGCGCGCGGCGCTGGCCTGGAGCGAGGAGACCGCCTCGCTGGGCCGCCGGCACAACAACGCCAATGTCGTGGCGGTGGGTGCGCGGATGCACACCGAGGAGGAGGCGACGAAGTTCGTCGAGACCTTCCTCGGCACCCCGTTCTCCGGTGACGAGCGCCACATCCGCCGTATCGACATGCTCGCGCAGTACGAGACGACGGGCGAGCTGCCCCCGATCCCGGCGCACCACCCCCAGCAGGACTGAGCCGTACGCCCTCCGGGGGCCGGAAAGGACCACGCACCGTGCCAGAGGGGCACACGATCCACCGGCTGGCACTGGACTACGCCGACCGCTTCGCCGGTACGGCGCCACGGGTGACCAGCCCTCAGGGCAAGTTCTCGGACGCCGCCGAACTCCTCGGCGGCGCCGTGCTCACCGGCACCGAGGCACACGGCAAGCACCTCTTCCTCGGCTTCCGGGACACCGACTGGGTCCACATCCACCTGGGCCTGTTCGGCAAGGTCACCTTCGGCGACGCGCCCGCCCCGCCGCCCACCGACACGGTCCGCCTGCGCCTCGCGAACGACACGTCGTACGTCGACCTGCGCGGCCCGACGACCTGCGCACTCATCACGGACACCGAGAAGAACGCGATACACACCCGTCTGGGCCCCGACCCGCTGCGCGCGGACGCCGACCCGCAGGCGGCGTACCGGCGCATCTCCCGCAGCCGTACGACGATCGCCGCACTCCTCATGGACCAGAAGGTGATCGCCGGCGTCGGCAACGTCTACCGCGCCGAGGTCCTCTTCCGCCACGGCATCGACCCCTACCGCCCGGGCCGGGACATCACCCCGGCCGAGTGGGACGCCATCTGGGCGGACCTCGTCGCCCTCATGCACGAGGGAGTCCGCAACAACCGCATCGACACCGTCCGCCCCGAACACACCCCTGACGCCATGGGCCGCCCACCCCGCGTGGACGACCACGGCGGCGAGGTGTACGTCTACCGTCGGGCCACGCAGCCCTGCCACATCTGCCGCACCGAGATCCGCACCGCAGACCTGGCAGCCCGCAACCTCTTCTGGTGCCCCACCTGCCAACAGCCCTGACGTTCCGCTAGAACCCGTGCGGCAGCCACGGCGGCACGGTGGAGGCGAAGGCCACCGATGCCTCCGTGAGGGCGCCCTGGCGCAGTTCGTGTACGCGGCCGGCCGCGGCGAGGGAGTCCAGCGAGACGCCGCCGAGGTAGGCCGAGCCCAGCTCCCGGACGGTCAGGGACAGGTCGGCGGAGTCCTCGGTGCGGGCGCAGGACGCGCCCTTCGGGTCGCCGGTCAGACGCCAACGCCCGGTGTTCCAGGGGCAGAAGGTGTCCTCGACGTCCAGTACGACGTCCACCGGCGCCTGGTACGTGCGTGCCTGCAGCGCCGCTCCCACGTCCACCAGCCGTACGTGCAGGGAGTCCCGGACCAGCAGCGAGCAGCGGCGGATGTCGGAGACCATGTGCTGCCACGCCTCGTCGACCGGCCGTCCGCGCGCGGTCACCTTCGACGTCAGGTCGATGTCGCACAGGAACCGCCACAGCGCGGCGTGCGCCGCGGGGTCCAGCGCGTGCAGATCCTGTACGACCACCGTCCCCTTGGGCCCGGCCGCATCCCAGCCCGCCTTGATCCGGAAGCGCGCGAACCCGACGGCCTCTCCACCGCGCTCCGCCAGCACGCACTGCAGCGGAGAAGCACCCTCCCGCTCGCTCTCCGGGTCGAGCAGCCCCAGCCGCTCCCAGCCCGGAATGCGCGCCACCATGCCGGGACGGCCCGGCACCAGCCGTGCGTACACCGCCTCGCACGTGCCGAGCACCTCGGCGGGCGCCACGTACCGCAGCCGTACGTCGTCGGTGCCGGGCGGCACGGACAGCCGGACGCGGGTCGTGTCGATCTCGGTGTTGACGTGGTACGTACCGACGCCGTACCCGAACCGGCCATAGATCTCGGGCTCGGAGGCGGTCAGGATCGCCAGCGGCTCACCCCAGGACCGCACGTCGTCCAACTGCCGCCGCATCATGGACCGCAGCACACCGCGCCGCCGGTGCGTGGCCGCCACGCTGACCATGGTCACGCCCGCCGCGGGCACCGCCGCCCCGCCCGGCACGGTCAGCCGGAAAGCGAATGCCCCGGCCGTCCCCACACACGTATCGTCGTCCCAGGCACCCAGCGAACGGTCCGTGTCCGTGAGCTCGCGCCACAGCGCGCGCTCCTCGGCGGACTCGGGGATCCCGCCGAAGGCGCGGATCAGGTTGTCGTACCACTCGTCCCAGTCGTCCTGCCGCAGCACGCGCAAGTCAGTCGCCATGAACCATGCCTACCAGCGCATTGCAGGACGAGCCAGGGAATTTCGTCTTGACGTACCCGCAACGGCTTTCTGTGAAGTTCACTGTGAAGTTGAACCTCGGACGGGGGACAAGTGGGACCTCCCGTGCCAAGCAGCTGGTCCGATGGATAGGGTCCCGAACTGATGGCAGCAGGACGAGAGCGGCGCGCGGAAGCCGACACGTTCACGGCCCGGTTGAGGATGCAGTGGCACCGGGCCCGCACCGGCCTGCGCAGAAGCGCTGTCGACTACTTCCGCGGCGACGGCTCGGACTGGGTCGCGCTGGCCGGCCTGCTCCTCACCGTCCCGGTCATCGCGGCCGTCACACTCGCCAACTCCGTATGGTGCTCACCGGCCGTGCTGGTCCTGCCGATCGTGGCCGGCGGCCTGCTGCTGCGCCCGGCCAGCCTGCTCGGCCTGTACGCCGCCGCGGCCACGGCACTGATCGTCGAGTCGGTCAAACTCGGCCCCTACACGGAAGGCCCGTCCCGGGTCACCCCCGGCGTGGTCCTCGTGGTCGCCGCCTGCGGCTTCTTCGGGTTGCTCATCGCCCAGTTCCGCAGCCGCGTCGGCGTGCCCTGGCGGCGCGGCGGCACCATGCTCTTCGACCTGCGCGAGCGCATCCGCGTGCAGAGCAAGCTGCCGACGCTGCCGGTCGGCTGGCACCGCGAGATGGCCCTGCGCCCGGCCGGCGGCCAGTCCTTCTCCGGCGACTTCGTCGTCGCCGCCCGCACCAACGGCGGCCGCACCCTGGAGGTCGTCCTCACCGACGTCTCCGGCAAGGGCATGGACGCGGGCTCGCGCGCCCTGCTGCTGTCGGGCGCCTTCGGCGGCCTGCTCGGCTCCCTGCCCCCGCACGCCTTCCTCCCGGCCGCCAACGGCTATCTGCTGCGCCAGGACTGGGACGAGGGCTTCGCCACCTCCATCCACCTCGTCCTCGACCTCGACTCCGGTGACTACGAGCTCTACTCCGCCGGACACCCCCCGGGCCTCCAGCTCAGCGCGGGCAGCGGACGCTGGGAGGAGAAGGCCGCCGAGGGCCCCCTCCTCGGGGTCTACGACGGCGCCCAGTTCGACCCCGTCAAGGGCTCGCTGCGCCCCGGCGACGTACTGATGCTCTTCACGGACGGCCTGGTGGAGACCTCCGACCGCGACATCGTCGAGGGCATCGACCGCCTCACGGGCGAGGCCGACCGCTATGTCGCGGGCGGCTTCCACGGCGCCGCCTGGCACCTCATCGAGGCCGTCGCGAAGGACGTCAACGACGACCGGGCGCTGCTGCTGATCTGCCGCGAGGGCCCGACCGCCACGTCCCAGCCGCCGACCCTGCGCTGAGCGCCCCGGAAGACGGCTGGTGGGGTTTACCCCCGCCCGCATTCGCCAGCCGCCCTCATCGCCCGCGCCCGCCTTCGATCCGTAGGTTCGCATCATCACCCCGGATCGGAAGGAACCAGGCATGTCAGGCGACTGGGCCGTAGAACTGCACGGAGTCCGCAAGCGCTACGGCCGCGGCGGCAGCGCCGTGCACGCCCTGCGCGGCATCGACCTCACCCTGCCCCGCCGCAGCTTCACCGCCGTGATGGGCCCGTCCGGCTCCGGGAAGTCCACGTTCCTGCAGTGCGCGGCGGGCCTGGACCGCCCCAGTGCCGGGACCGTCCGCCTCGGCGGCACGGAGATCACCGGCATGAAGGAGAACAAGCTCACCGCGCTGCGCCGTACCCGACTCGGCTTCGTCTTCCAGGCGTTCAACCTGCTGCCGTCCCTCACGGTCGAGCAGAACGTCGTCCTGCCGATGCGCCTCGCGGGCCGCCGCCCCGACCGCCGCCGCGCCGCCGAGGTCCTCGCCCAGGTGGGCCTGGCCGACAAGGCGAGGCGCCGCCCCGGCCAGCTCTCCGGCGGCCAGCAGCAGCGCGTCGCGATCGCCCGCGCCCTGGTCACCCGCCCCGACGTCGTCTTCGCGGACGAGCCCACCGGCGCCCTCGACACCACGACGGCCGCCGAGATCCTCTCCCTGCTGCGCCAGGCCGTCGACACCCAGGACGCCACGGTCGTCATGGTCACCCACGACCCGTCGGCCGCCGCCTGGGCCGACCGCGTCCTGTTCCTGGCCGACGGCGAGATCGTCGACCACCTGGAGCGCGCGTCCGCCGAGCGGATCGCCGCACGCATGACGGCGCTGACCGCCCGGCCCGCCTTCGAACGGGCGGCGGCGTGATGTTCGCACCCAACGGCCTGGCCCGCGCGGCCCTCCGCTTCCGCCCCTCGGCGTTCGCCGGCACCTTCATCGCGCTCGCGATGGCCGCCATGGTCGTATCGGCCTGCGGCATCCTCCTGGAGACCGGCATCCGCGCCTCCGTCCCGCCCGCCCGCTACGCCGGCGCCCCCGTCGTGGCCGCCGCCGACCAGAGCGCCCCCTACGGCCACGGCGACAGCGCGGACAGCGAACCGGTCCCCGACCGCGCCCGCCTCGACGACTCCCTGGTGGCGAAGGCGGCCTCGGCACCCGGCGCCCGCACGGCCGTCGCCGACGTCACCTTCCCCGGCCGCGGCCCCGGCGGCCCCCTCACCGCCCACAACTGGGCCTCCACCGCCTTCACCGGCGAGAAGCTCACCTCCGGCCGCCCACCGCACACCGGCGAGGTCGTCCTCGCCGGAAGCAGGGCCGCCGTCGGCGCGCACGTCACCCTCACCACCCCAGAGGGCACGCACACCTACCGCGTCTCGGGCACCACGGGCACCGGCACCACAGGCACCGGCACCACAGACACCGGCGCCACGGGCACCGGCACCGCCGCCTGGTTCGCCGGCAGCGAGGCCCTGCGGCTGTCCGGCCACCCCGGCCGGGTCGACGCCGTCGCCGTGTTCCCGCGGGACGGCGTCACCACCGCGACCCTCAAGTCCCAGGTGGCGCACGCTCTCGGCAAGGACGCCGAGGTGCACACCGGCGAGGACCGCGGCACCGTCGAGGACCCCTCGCTCGGCGAGGCCAAGGAGACGCTGATGGGCATCGGCGGCTCCTTCGGCGGCGTCGCCACCCTCGTCGCCATGTTCACCGCGGCCGGCACCGTCGCGCTCGCGGTCGGCCAACGCGCCCGCGAGTTCGCCCTGTTGCGGGCCATCGGCACCACACCCCGGCAGGTCCGCCGCTCCATCGCCACCGAGACCCTGCTGGTGGCCCCCCTCGCCGGCGCCCTCGGCTGTCTGCCCGGAATCGCCCTGGCCCGCTGGTGGTTCGGGCAACTGCAGCACAAGGGGGCCGTACCGCGGGCCGTCGAGTTCTCCGTCTCCTGGATCCCCCTCGTCTCGGCGGGCGGCGCGGTCCTGCTCACCGCCCTGCTCTCCGGCTACATCGCCGCACACCGCAGCTCGCGCATCAAGCCCGGGCAGGCGCTGAGCGAGGCGTCCGTGGAGCGGCTGCGCATCGGCTGGATCCGCACGCCCCTCGGCCTGGCCGCAGCGGCCGGCGGCTTCGTCTGCGCCGGGGTGTCCGCCTCCCTGACCGGCGAGGACGCCGCGAACGCGGCCCTCGGGATCGTCTTCCTGTTCATGCTGTCCGTGGCCCTGCTCGGCCCGCTGGTCGCCCGCGCCTGCGCCGCGCTGTTCGGCCTGCCGCTGCGCGGCGCCGGTGCCCCCGCCGCGCTCGCCGCCGCCAACTCCCGCAGCAACGCCCGCCGTCTGGCCTCCGCGATCACGCCGATCGTGCTCGCCATGGCGTTCTCCTCGGTGCTGATCTTCATGCAGACCAGCACCGACCGCGTCACCGCCGACCAGCAGCACGCCGGCATCCTCGCCGACCACATCGTCACCGCCGATCCGGGCCTGACCCAGGACGCCGTACGACGGGCCGGGCACAGCCCCGAAGTAGGCGCGGCGGTCGGCCTGTTGCGGACCTCCGTGCTCGTCCCGGCCTCGGGCGCCCTGGAGTCGGCCTCCGCGCAGGGCGTCACGGGATCCGCCCGCGACCTCGCCGCCGTGCAGGACCTGGACGTCGAGCACGGCCGGCTGTCCCTGCAGCGTGGTGAGATCGCCGTCGACGCCCAACTCGCGGACAACGCCCACGTCGAGGTCGGCGACCGGCTCCACCTGAAGCTGCCCGACGGCACCAGGGCCGCCCCGCTCGTCGTGGCGACGTACGGCCGCGGCATGGGCCTCGCCCAGGTCACGATGGCCCGCGCCGACCTCGCCACCCATGTCAGCTCCGCCTACGACACCGAGCTGTGGACGAAGGGCGGAACGGCCGCCGCACTGGAGCGGTTCGGCACCGTCCTGGACCGGGACGACTACACCACCGCCCAGTCCCTGGACCGCGAACTCAACGCCTGGGCCAACTCCGTGATGGCCGGCGTCCTCGGCGGCTTCGCTGCCGTCGCCGCCGTCAACACCCTGGTGATGACGGCCCTGGACCGCCGCCGCGAGCTCGGCACGCTCCGCCTCATCGGCTCCACCCGCCGCCAGGTGCTGCGCATGATCCGCTGGGAGGCTCTGCTGGTCGCCCTCACGGGCATCGCCCTCGGCACGGCCATCGCGCTGGCGACCCTGGTGCCGATGATGAAGGGGCTGACGGGGCAGGGGCCGTACATTCCGCCCTTGGTCTACGGCTCGTTCGCCGGCGCGATCGTCGTCCTCGGGGTGGCCGCTGCGACCCTCCCGGCCCGCGCGGCGCTGCGCAAGGAGACACTGGACGAGTGACCGGAACACCCCGAACACCCCTGTCCCTGGCCGAAACAGAGGCCATCGCCCGCGCCGCCCACGAGGGCCAGACAGACAAGGCGGGCCGGCCCTACGCCGAGCATCTGCAGGCCGTCGCGGAGGGGGTGCGCGCACGCGGCGGCGACGCGGAGCAGATCGCGGCGGCCTGGCTGCACGACTCCGTCGAGGACGGCGTCCTCTCCGAGCAGTGGCTGGACGAGGCCGCGCTGAGCGACCGTACGAAGGACATCGTGCGGGCGGTCACCAAGCGGCCGGGGGAGCCGCCGGAGGAGTACGCCGGGCGCATTCTCGCCACGCCGGGCGCCCTGCTGGTCAAGGAGGCGGACCTGGCGCACAACGCCGACCCCGCCCGCCTCGCACGGCTCGACGACGAGGCGACCCGGAAACGACTGACCGAGAAGTACACGCGGATGCGCGCACTTCTCGGTCTGGGGTGATCCTCGGGGTCCGGAGCGACCCTCGGTCTAGACGTTCGCCATCTCGCGCCGGCGCTCCTGCTTCTCCCGTTCCCGGGCCAGCTCCGCCGCGTCGCGCTTGAACGCCCACTTCATCTCGGGCTCCATCGCGAACCTGAAGATCCGCTGCACGGGGGGCGTGCAGAGCAGGGTGACCACGGCGGCCGCGGCGAGCGTCAGGGCGATCTCGCCGAGCGGCTTGCGCATCCACGCGTGGTCGAACCACCCGTAGAAGTCACCGGCCTTGATGACGAAGCCGTGCAGCAGATAGCCGTACAGCGTGCCCGCGCCGAGCGCCGTGAACCACATCTTGCGGCGCGGCACCCAGGCGAAGAAGCACGCGGTCAGCAGCAGCGAGCAGCCGAACAGCGCGAGCACCATGACCGGCCCGGTCCACCATGGCGCGGCCAACTCCTGGGCGGCGTCACGGTGGTAGAACCACGCGGTGTTCATCCGCGGCACCGCCCACCAGCCGAAGACCAGCGCGGCCGCGAACACCGGCACCGCCACGATCCGCATCGTCCGCGTGCGCACCTTCTGGAAGTGCTCGGGCTTCATGCACAGACCCAGCACGAAGTACGGCAGGAACTGCAGAACGCGCTGCAGGTCCAGGTCGTTGCCGATGTCCGGTGAGACGGTCCCGAACATGGCGATGCCGAGCGCGACCGGCAGCGGCCACCGCAGGTTCTTCCACAGCGGGGTCGTCAGGCGCCAGATGAACAGCGCGATCAGGAACCAGGTGAGGTACCAGGGGTCGAGCAGGCTGACGTCCATGCCCGGGTCGTGGTCGCCGTAGCGCTTGAAGAGCGAGTACGCCGTCTCGAAGATCACGTACGGCACCAGGACACCGGTGACCAGCCGCCTGAGCCGGTCGGGGCGCATGTCGAAACTGCGCGAGAAATAGCCGGAGATGATGATGAAGGCCGGCATGTGGAAGGTGTACACGACGGTGTACACGCCCTCCAGGATGCGGCTGTCACCCTTCAGCGGTTCCCAGGAGTGGCCCATGGCCACCAGCACGATCGCCAGGTACTTCGCGTTGTCGAAGAACGCGTCGCGCTGTTTGCCGCGTTGGGGAGGGCTCGCCTGCTGTGGGGTTGTGTTGTGGCCGTTCGGTTGCAACGAGTTCGTCACAGACCCTCCCCCCAGAAACGGGGGGAGAGGATCCCGGACCTCGCTGCACTTGCGGAGGACGAGGCAGCGTGAAACATCTGAGGCACCCTAGCGTCGGCCGTGGGTTTTCGTAAAACTCCCCACGTCTTTCCTGGTTATTGGCTTCGGGTACCCATCATTAAGCGAAGTCGGCCTCCTTGTGGAGGTGATGGTCAACACACCATTACATGTCCTGGTTGTCGCGACTCATCCCGACTAAACGGGGCATATGACCAGGGGGCGACTCTGGTGGAATGTCCGCTTCATCAGCCTTTGGTGGTGCCGCTGTTGACGCTTCCCGGTCCCCGTGGCAGCAATTCGAAATGCCTGCGAACGCGATGTGTGGACATTGAAACGATCCCGCCGAATTCACCGTGCGGAGGCATCCTCGAATTGCCGTGCGGGGGCGCGGCGTTGAGTGCTCCCGCGGGTCGCGTCGGCATGGCCCGGGCAAAGGTCCGGCACAGGTGTGGCCGACGTTGCCTCACCTGCCGCATACCGGGGCCTCGTTGGTGGCACGATGGTTCTGGCGGGGGTGTGCGAGGCCGACACCTCCAGGCCGGGAGAGCGGACCGACCGAGGGTGTGTGATCAGTTGTGGCCATTTCACTGTCAGTGGTGCTGCTGTTGGCGATCATCCTGGTGGTGTTGATCCGGGGAGGGTCGATCAAGGCGGGCCCCGCCATCGTCGCCGTGCTCTTCGGCTTCTTCCTCGCGTCGACGGGCATGGCCCCGTCGATCAACCGCTTCCTGAACTCGATAGCCGAGACGATCAACTCGATCAGCTTCTGACCCGGCCCCTGGCCCCCGGGATCCGGCCCCGCCCGGGACCCCGGGTGGCCGGGGAGGGCCAGAAGAGAAGAGCCGGCGCCCGGGGAAAGCAGAGGGCCAGGCGGAGGATCTCTCCTCCCACCTGGCCCTGAGCCATGTGGAGCGGGCGACGGGAATCGAACCCGCGTAGCCAGTTTGGAAGACTGGGGCTCTACCATTGAGCTACGCCCGCACAGCACGCGCCGCAGGTCAGGCGACCGCGGCACACAAGGCATCGTAGCGGGTCGCACGCGCTCGGCGCACACCCCTTCTGCCGCCCGCACCGCCGCGCCGTACCCGCCCGGGAAATGCGGCAGCCGCACTGCCTGCGGGCATGTACCCTACGTGTCGCACCTGACGGGGTGTGGCGCAGCTTGGTAGCGCGTCCGCTTTGGGAGCGGAAGGCCGTGGGTTCAAATCCCGCCACCCCGACCACGGACCGGTCGAACCCGGTCAGCACGCGCTCACCGCGGGTGACCGCTTTCCGTGATCGCCTTTGGGGCGTGTCGCCGCTGCCGTTACTATGCAAGCTGCATGCCCGTGTGTCTCTGTGCCGGGCACGATCCCTAAAGTCAGCCCCAAGGAGACCGAACCGTGAAGAGCGCCGTCGAGACCCTGAACCCGACCCGGGTTCGGCTCAGCATTGAGGTGCCCTTCGAGGAGCTCAAGGACAGCCTCGACGCGGCGTACAAGAAGATCAACCAGCAGGTCACGGTGAAGGGCTTCCGGAAGGGCAAGATCCCGGCGCGCGTCATCGACCAGCGGTTCGGCCGCGGTGCGGTCCTGGAGGAGGCGGTCAACGACGCGCTTCCGAAGTTCTACACGGAGGCGGTCAACGAGGCGGAGATCGACGTCCTCGGCCAGCCCGAGGTGGACATCACGGACCTGAAGGACGGCGAGACGCTGAACTTCACCGCCGAGGTCGACATCCGGCCCTCCCTGGAGATCCCGGACTACTCCGGCATCGAGGTCGAGGTCGACCCGGTCGAGGTCACCGACGAGGACGTCGAGAAGTCGGTCGAGCAGCTCCGTGAGCGCTTCGCCTCCACCTCCCCGGTCGAGCGCGCCGCCGAGGAGGGCGACGTCGTCACGATCGACCTGGAGGCCAAGGTCGAGGGCGAGGTCCTGGAGGACGGCGTCGCGAGCGGCGTCTCCTACACCATCGGCTCGGGTGAGCTGCTCGACGGCATCGACGACGCCGTCAAGGGCCTCGAGGCCGGCGGCGAGGCCACCTTCACCTCCGAGCTCAAGGGCGGCTCCGCGGCCGGCAAGGAGGCCGAGGTCACCGTCAAGGTCACCCAGGTCGCCGCGCGCGAACTGCCCGAGCTGGACGACGACTTCGCGCAGCTCGCGTCCGAGTTCGACACCCTCGAGGAGCTCCGCGCCGACAGCCGCAAGCGCCTGGAGAACATGAAGCAGTACGACCAGGCCACGCAGGCCCAGGAGCGCGTCCTGGAGAAGCTGCTCGAGCTGGTCGAGGTCCCGGTCCCCGAGAAGCTGCTCGAGGACGAGATCAACACCCGCAAGCACAACCTGGAGCACCACCAGCTCGGCCAGATGGGCCTCGACCTCGAGAAGTACCTCGAGATCCAGGGCAAGACGGCCGAGGAGTTCGAGACCGAGACCAAGGAAGCCGCGGTCAAGGGCATCAAGACGCAGTTCGTCCTGGACGAGCTCGTCAAGCAGGAGAAGCTGAACGTCAACCAGGAGGAGCTCACCGAGCACCTCATGCGGCGTGCGGCCTCCTCCGGCATGTCCCCCGACCAGTTCGCCCAGGCCGTCGTCGAGGGCGGTCAGGTTCCGCTCCTGGTCGGCGAGGTCGCCCGCGGCAAGGCCCTCGCGGTCGTCGTCGAGGCCGCCACGGTCAAGGACACCAACGGCGAGATCATCGACCTGGACGACGAGGACGACACCGAGGCCGCCGCCGACGTCGCCGCCGAGGCCACGGAGGCCGACGCCACGGAGGAGTCCGAGGAGAAGACCGAGGGCTGACACCCACGGCACTCCAGAACCCCACAGAAGGGCCCCGAGGCACCCCCGGGGCCCTTCTGCAATGGAGGAGGCCGCGAAGCGCCTCCCCCCGAGGCGCCGCCGCACGGCTACGCCCCCGGCGAACACCCCCCACTCCGGGATTCCCCGAAGGGACCCGCGCGTTAGGGTCCATGAGTATGAGGGCAGGGGAGCACCCGAAACGGTCCCGGCCCCGCAGGGAACACGTGAAGACGGCCCGGCGCCGTCGTAAGACGAGCAGGTGGATACGTGACGAATCTGATGCCCTCCGCCGCCGGCGAGCCTTCCATCGGCGGTGGCCTCGGCGACCATGTCTACAACCGGCTGCTCAACGAGCGGATCATCTTCCTCGGCCAGCCGGTCGACGACGACATCGCCAACAAGATCACTGCACAGTTGCTGCTCCTTGCCGCTGACCCGGACAAGGACATCTACATGTACATCAACAGCCCGGGCGGCTCGATCACGGCCGGCATGGCGATCTACGACACCATGCAGTACATCAAGAACGACGTGGTGACCATCGCCATGGGCCTCGCCGCCTCGATGGGCCAGTTCCTGCTCAGCGCGGGCACCCCCGGCAAGCGCTTCGCGCTGCCGAACGCCGAGATCCTGATCCACCAGCCCTCCGCGGGCCTGGCGGGCTCGGCCTCCGACATCAAGATCCACGCCGAGCGGCTGCTGCACACCAAGAAGCGCATGGCCGAGCTCACGTCCCAGCACACGGGCCAGACGATCGAGCAGATCACCCGTGACTCGGACCGCGACCGCTGGTTCGACGCCCTGGAGGCCAAGGAGTACGGCCTCATCGACGACGTGATCCCCACGGCCGCCGGCATGCCGGGCGGCGGCGGCACCGGGGCCTGACACCCCCGCAGCGCCCCCAGCCGACCGCCACAGCCCCTAGGAGACAGACAGTGAACGACTTCCCCGGCAGCGGCCTGTACGACCGCACGCGAGCCGAGTACACGGGCCCCGCCGCCGAGTCCCGTTACGTGATCCCGCGCTTCGTCGAGCGCACCTCGCAGGGCATCCGTGAGTACGACCCGTACGCGAAGCTCTTCGAGGAGCGGGTGATCTTCCTCGGCGTCCAGATCGACGACGCCTCCGCCAACGACGTCATGGCGCAGCTGCTGTGCCTGGAGTCGATGGACCCCGACCGGGACATCTCGGTCTACATCAACAGCCCGGGCGGCTCCTTCACCGCGCTCACGGCGATCTACGACACGATGCAGTTCGTGAAGCCCGACATCCAGACGGTCTGCATGGGCCAGGCGGCCTCCGCCGCCGCCGTCCTGCTGGCCGCCGGTACGCCGGGCAAGCGCATGGCGCTGCCCAACGCCCGCGTGCTGATCCACCAGCCCTACAGCGAGACGGGCCGCGGTCAGGTCTCCGACCTGGAGATCGCCGCCAACGAGATCCTCCGGATGCGTTCGCAGCTGGAGGAGATGCTGGCCAAGCACTCGACCACGCCGATCGAGAAGATCCGCGAGGACATCGAGCGCGACAAGATCCTCACGGCCGAGGACGCGCTGTCGTACGGCCTGATCGACCAGATCATCTCCACCCGGAAGATGAACAACGCCTCCGTCCGCTGACACATCCAAGGACACGGAGGCTGTATCGTCTGCCGCCCCTTGGCACGGTTGGTGTGCTTTGACACGCTGCACGTCAAAGTGAACCGCGCCAAGGGGGGCCCGAACGGGGGGCCCGGCAAGGTACCGTCGGACTAAGGCAGCACCAGGAGCCGCTGGACCTAGGCGTCTCCCAGGCGAAGGGGAAGCACACCGTGGCACGCATCGGTGACGGCGGCGATCTGCTCAAGTGCTCGTTCTGCGGCAAGAGCCAGAAGCAGGTCAAGAAGCTCATCGCAGGGCCCGGTGTGTACATCTGCGACGAGTGCATCGACCTCTGCAACGAGATCATCGAGGAAGAGCTCGCGGAGACGAGCGAGGTGCGCTGGGAGGAACTCCCCAAGCCCCGCGAGATCTACGAGTTCCTCGAGGGCTACGTGGTCGGCCAGGAGGCCGCCAAGAAGGCCCTCTCGGTAGCGGTCTACAACCACTACAAGCGCGTCCAGGCCGGGGAGAACGGCGGGGCCAACGGCCGTGACGACGCGATCGAGTTGGCGAAGTCCAACATCCTGCTGCTCGGCCCCACGGGCTCCGGCAAGACCCTCCTCGCACAGACCCTGGCCCGCATGCTGAACGTCCCGTTCGCGATCGCGGACGCGACGGCGCTGACGGAGGCGGGCTACGTCGGCGAGGACGTCGAGAACATCCTGCTCAAGCTGATCCAGGCGGCCGACTACGACGTCAAGAAGGCCGAGACCGGGATCATCTACATCGACGAGATCGACAAGGTCGCGCGGAAGAGTGAAAACCCCTCCATCACCCGCGACGTGTCGGGCGAGGGCGTCCAGCAGGCCCTGCTGAAGATCCTGGAGGGCACCACGGCCTCGGTGCCGCCGCAGGGCGGCCGCAAGCACCCGCACCAGGAGTTCATCCAGATCGACACGACGAACGTCCTGTTCATCGTGGGCGGCGCCTTCGCGGGCCTGGAGAAGATCATCGAGGGCCGGGCGGGCGCCAAGGGCATCGGCTTCGGCGCCACCATCCGCTCCAAGCGGGAGCTGGAGGAGAAGGACCAGTTCGAGGACGTCATGCCCGAGGACCTGGTCAAGTTCGGCATGATCCCCGAGTTCATCGGCCGCCTCCCCGTCATCACCTCGGTCCACAACCTCGACCGCGAGGCCCTGCTGCAGATCCTGGTGGAGCCGCGCAACGCGCTGGTGAAGCAGTACCAACGCCTCTTCGAACTCGACGGTGTGGAGCTGGACTTCGAGCGCGAGGCCCTGGAGGCCATCGCCGACCAGGCCATCCTGCGCCAGACCGGCGCACGCGGCCTGCGCGCCATCATGGAAGAGGTCCTGATGTCGGTCATGTACGAGGTGCCGTCGCGCAAGGACGTCGCCCGCGTGGTCGTCACGGCCGACGTCGTCCACTCGAACGTGAACCCGACGCTCATCCCGCGCGACGCCCGCAACGGCCGGGGCCCGGGGGAGCAGAAGACGGCGTGACCCCGCACCAGTTCATGCAGAAGGGCCCGGCGCCACAGGCGCCGGGCCCTTCTCGCGTCGTAGCGGCTACGCCTTGACGCGGACGTCCTTGCGGAGCTTGGCCGCGGTGGCCGCCGTGTCGTCGATCGAACCGCCCTTGCCGCTGGCGAGATCGGCGAAGCCGAAGGACGTGACCACGGCGACGGTGCTGTGGTCACCCCAGATGCACATCGGCATGTTGATGGTCTTCGCGGCACCGGCGCTCGAACTCGACGAGTCGGTGTTCTCGATCTGGGCGATCTGGCACTTCATGATGCCGTTCTCGAAGCCCGCGGGCGTCACCTTCTCCGGGCTGCCGATCATCTTGCCCTTGCTGCTGTCGCCGCTCTGGTCCTTCTGCGACTCCGACTTCACCTTGGCGAACATCGCGTCGACGACCGCCTCCGGGTCGTCGATGGTGCCGTAGACACCGCTGAAGGACAGGCTGGTCACGCTGAGCCCGGTGCCCTTCTGGTAGCCGGCGCTGACGTCCTTGGGGTTCTTGACGCCCCACTTCTCGAAGTCGGCCTTGTCGTCGTCGGTCATCTCGTCGTTGGAGGCGCCGTTCTCCGACTTCTTGTACTCGCCGTTGATCACCGTCGCCGGCGTCGTCAGCTTGTGCGCGCCGTCGTCGGCGACGGACGAACCGCCGCTGCCGGAGCCCCCACCGCCGATCACGAAGTACGCGCCCACCGCGATCGCCGCCACCACGGCGACGGCGCCGATGATCAGGCCCGTCTTCTTGCCGCCACCGCCCCCGCCCTGCGGCGGCTGCGGTGCACCGTACGGCTGCTGGCCGTAGGGAGCCTGACCGTACGGCGGCTGCTGGCCGTAGGGCTGCTGCGGCGGCACGCCCTGCGGGGGCTGCTGCGGGTAGCCGTAGCCCGGCTGGGCCGGCGGCTGCTGCTGGGGGTAGCCGTAGCCGGGCTGGGGCGCCTGCGGCTGCTGCTGGCCGTAGGGGCCCTGCTGGCCGTACGGTCCGGGCTGCTGGGGCTGCCCGCCGTACGGGCCCGGCTGGTTGTGACTCATTTCTGGGTTCCCCTCCAGATGCCTTATGTGTTCCCGACATCCTGGCGCAGAGGGGGAGCGCGCGTTCCATCGGGGCCCCCACCGTTACAGAACAAACGCGTTTCGGGACTGCCCTGTGACACCCCTAAACTGACCCCGTGACCGAGAACGCTCAGCAGCAGCCACCAGCGCCCAGCACCGAACTGCCGACCCAGTACGCGCCGGCCGACGTAGAGGGGCCGCTGTACGAGCGCTGGGTGGAGCGGGGTTACTTCGAGGCGGACGCGAAGAGCGAGAAGCCGCCGTACACCATCGTCATCCCGCCGCCGAACGTCACGGGCTCGCTCCACCTGGGGCACGCCTTCGAACACACCCTCATCGACGCCCTGACGCGCCGTAAGCGCATGCAGGGCTTCGAGACGCTCTGGCAGCCCGGCATGGACCACGCCGGCATCGCCACGCAGAACGTCGTCGAGCGCGAGCTCGGCAAGGAGGGCAAGTCCCGCCACGACCTCGGCCGCGAGGCCTTCGTCGAGCGCGTCTGGCAGTGGAAGGGCGAGTCCGGCGGGCAGATCTCCGGCCAGATGCGCCGCCTCGGCGACGGCGTCGCCTGGACGCGTGAGCGCTTCACCATGGACGAGGGCCTCTCCCAGGCCGTCCAGACCATCTTCAAGCGGCTCTACGACGACGAGCTGATCTACCGCGCCGAGCGCATCATCAACTGGTGCCCGCGCTGTCTGACGGCCATCTCGGACATCGAGGTCGAGTACCAGGACGACGACGGCGAGCTCGTCTCCATCAAGTACGGCGAGGGCGAGGACACGGTCGTCGTCGCCACCACGCGCGCGGAGACCATGCTCGGCGACACCGCCGTCGCCGTTCACCCCGACGACGAGCGCTACCGGCACCTCATCGGCAAGCAGATCAAGCTGCCGCTGACCGACCGCTCCATCCCCGTCGTCGCCGACGAGCACGTCGACCCGGAGTTCGGCACGGGCGCCGTCAAGGTCACCCCGGCCCACGACCCGAACGACTTCGAGATCGGCCGCCGCCACGACCTCCCGGCGATCGCGGTCATGGACGAGCACGCCGTCATCACCGTCCACGGCCCCTTCCAGGGCCAGGACCGCTTCGAGGCCCGCTCGGCGATCGTCGCCGCGCTGCGCGCCGAGGGCCGGATCGTCGCCGAGAAGCGGCCCTACGTCCACTCCGTCGGCCACTGCTCGCGCTGCAAGACCACCATCGAGCCGCGCCTGTCCATGCAGTGGTGGGTCAAGGTCGGCCCGCTCGCCAAGGCCGCCGGTGACGCGGTCCGTGAGGGCAAGGTCAAGATCCACCCGCAGGAGATGGAGAAGCGGTACTTCGACTGGGTCGACAACCTCCACGACTGGTGCATCTCGCGGCAGTTGTGGTGGGGCCACCGCATCCCGGTCTTCTACGGCCCGAACGGCGAGGTCGTGTGCGTCGGCCCCGACGAGGAGCCGCCCGGCACCGAGGCGGAGGGCTGGAAGCAGGACACGGACGTCCTCGACACCTGGTTCTCCTCCGGCCTGTGGCCCTTCTCCACGCTCGGCTGGCCCGAACAGACCGAGTCGCTCGCGAAGTTCTACCCGAACTCCGTCCTGGTCACCGGCTACGACATCCTCTTCTTCTGGGTCGCCCGGATGATGATGTTCGGCCTGTACGCGATGGACGGCACCCCGCCGTTCCACACCATCGCCCTGCACGGCATGGTCCGCGACCAGTTCGGCAAGAAGATGTCGAAGTCCTTCGGCAACGCGGTCAACCCGCTGGACTGGATGGACAAGTACGGCTCCGACGCGCTCCGCTTCACCCTCGCCCGCGGCGCCAACCCCGGCGTCGACGTCCCGATCGGCGAGGACTGGGTCCAGGGCTCGCGCAACTTCGCCAACAAGATCTGGAACGCCACGCGCTTCGCGCTGATGAACGGCGCGACGGTCGAGGGCCCGCTGCCGGACGCGTCCGAGATGTCGTCCACGGACCGCTGGATCCTGTCCCGGCTCAACTCGGTCGTGGCCGAGGTCGACGCGCTCTACGAGGACTACCAGTTCGCGAAGTTGTCGGACGCGCTCTTCCACTTCGCCTGGGACGAGGTCTTCGACTGGTACGTCGAGCTGTCCAAGACGACGTTCCAGGCGGGCGGGGCCGCCGCCAAGGTCTCCCAGCGGGTCCTCGGCGAGGTTCTCGACGTCACCCTCAAGCTGCTGCACCCGATCGTCCCCTTCGTCACCGAGACGCTGTGGACGACGCTCACGGGCGGCGAGTCGGTCGTCATCGCCGAGTGGCCGCACGACAGCGGCTTCCGGGACACGGCGGCCGAGCGGGAGATCGAGTCCCTCCAGTCGGTCATCACCGAGGTCCGCCGCTTCCGCGCCGACCAGGGCCTGCAGCCGGGCCAGCGCGTCCCGGCCCGCCTGACCCTGGACGGCACGGCCCTGGCACCGCACGAGGCCGCCATCCGCCAGCTGCTGCGTCTGCAGCCGGAGGGCGAGTCCTTCAAGGCCACGGCGACCCTGCCGGTGGCCGGTGCGGAGGTCGCCCTCGACCTCTCCGGCACGATCGACGTCGCAGCGGAACGCAAGCGCCTCGCCAAGGACCTCGCGGCCGCGGAGAAGGAGAAGTCCCAGGCCACGGCGAAGCTCGGCAACGAGGCCTTCCTGGCCAAGGCCCCGGACCACGTCGTCGACAAGATCCGCGGCCGCCTGGCAAAGGCGGACGAGGACATCACCAGGATCAAGGCCCAGCTGGACAACCTGCCCGAGCAGTAGCCGACCCAGGGGCGCGGGGCCGCATCGATTTGCGGCTCCGCCGCGTGGGCGCGATCAACCACAGACTCCCCGCGCCCGCACAACAAGCCCAACCCCCCACCCCCCTGGGCGCACCCCTAAACTGGCGGTGTGAGTGAAAGCGACCCCTTCGACGAGATCATCGCCGCCGAACAAGACCGCGACCCCGATCTCGCCGTCATCGAGGCAGGCAGCCGCACCCTGCGCACCCAGGGCGGCCCGCCGCAGGCGGACGTCCCGGCCCGCCCCGAGGACCCCGAGGTCGACAGGGCCCTGCGCGAGGTCGAGGCGGAGCTCGCCACCCGCTGGGGCGAGACCAAGCTGGAGCCGTCGGTCGCCCGTATCTCCGCGCTGATGGACGTGCTGGGCGACCCGCAGCGCTCGTACCCCTCGATCCACATCACGGGGACCAACGGCAAGACCTCCACGGCCCGCATGATCGAGGCCCTCCTCGGCGCCTTCGAACTGCGCACCGGTCGCTACACCTCGCCCCACGTCCAGTCGATCACCGAGCGCATCAGCCTCGACGGCGCCCCCATCACCGCCGAGCGCTTCATCGAGACGTACGCGGACATCAAGCCGTACGTCGAGATGGTCGACTCCCAGCAGGAGTACCGGCTGTCCTTCTTCGAGGTGCTGACCGGCATGGCGTACGCCGCCTTCGCGGACGCGCCCGTGGACGTCGCGGTCGTCGAGGTCGGCATGGGCGGCTCCTGGGACGCCACCAACGTCATCGACGGGGACGTCGCCGTCGTCACCCCCATCGACCTCGACCACACCGACCGGCTCGGCGAGACGCCCGCCGCGATCGCCTCGGAGAAGGCCGGGATCATCAAGCAGGACGCGACGGTCATCATGGCCCAGCAGCCCGTCGACGCGGCCCAGGTGCTGCTGAAGAGGGCCGTCGAGGTGGATGCCACGGTGGCCAGGGAGGGCCTCGAGTTCGGGGTCGTCTCCCGCCAGGTCGCCGTCGGCGGACAGCTGCTCACCCTGCGCGGCCTCGGCGGTGAGTACGACGAGGTGTACCTCCCGCTGCACGGCCCCTACCAGGCGCACAACGCCGCGGTCGCGCTCGCCGCGGTGGAGGCGTTCTTCGGGGTCGGCTCGCAGCGGCCCGAGCCGCTCGACATCGACACCGTCCGCAAGGCCTTCGCGGCGGTCTCCTCGCCGGGCCGGCTCGAAGTCGTACGGCGCTCCCCGACCGTCGTGCTCGACGCCGCGCACAACCCGGCGGGCGCCCGCGCCACCGCCGAGGCGATCGGCGAGGCCTTCGACTTCAGCCGGCTGATCGGCGTGGTCGGCGCGAGCGGTGACAAGAACGTACGAGGTCTCCTGGAGGCCTTCGAGCCGATCTTCGCCGAGGTCGTCGTCACGCAGAACTCCACCCACCGCGCGATGGACGCCGACGAACTCGCCGCGATCGCCGTCGAGGTGTTCGGCGACGAGCGCGTCCAGGTCGAACCGCGGCTGCCGGACGCCCTGGAGGCCGCGATCACGCTGGCCGAGGAGGAGGGCGAGTTCGCGGGCGGCGGTGTGCTCGTCACCGGCTCCGTCATCACGGTCGGCGAGGCCCGGCTGCTTTTGGGAAAGGGCTGAGAGGTCCCGTGCGTACGCTCTGTGCTTCGACTCTGATCGGCGAGTTCTTCGTGATCGGCTTCGCCGGTCTGGTCGCCATGAAGGACCCCGACCTGACCGCGTCGACGGTGTGGACGGTCAGCGGCATCGCGATGTTCCTGTGCGTGGCGCTGTGCGGTGTCGTGACGCGTCCGGGCGGGGTCGCCCTCGGCTGGATCCTGCAGGTCGCGCTCATCGCCTCCGGCTTCGCCGTGCCCACGATGTTCTTCCTGGGCGCGGTCTTCGCCGCCCTGTGGTGGGCCTCGGTGCACTACGGCAGAAAGATCGACGAGGCGAAGGCACGCTTCGCGGCCCAGGCGGACTCCTCCACTCCTGACGCTGTGTGACACGGCACCCGACACGCCCTGTAATCTTCGAACACCTGCAACAGCCGTCACCTGCACCAGCCTTGATTTCTAGGAGCCCGTCGTGACTCAGCGCACCCTCGTCCTGCTCAAGCCCGACGCCGTCCGCCGTGGTCTGACCGGCGAGATCATCGGCCGTATCGAGCGCAAGGCCGGCTGGCGGATCACGGCGCTGGAGCTGCGCACCCTGGACCAGGAGACGCTGGAGCAGCACTACGGCGAGCACAAGGGCAAGCCCTTCTACGAGCCGCTGGTGGAGTTCATGGCCTCCGGCCCGGTCGTCGCGATGATCGTCGAGGGCGAGCGGGTCATCGAGGGGCTGCGCGCCCTGGCCGGCCCGACCGACCCGATCGCCGCCGCCCCCGGCTCGATCCGCGGTGACTACGGCGTCATCGTCCGCGAGAACCTCATCCACGCCTCCGACTCCGAGGAGTCCGCCGAGCGCGAGGTGAAGATCTTCTTCCCCGGCCACGCGTAGTGCCTGCGTCGGCGGAAGTTGGGGTCCCAGACGATGGCCCGGGACTTTCTGGCATATGCGTGGCGATCGAGGGAACGAGTGCCCCCGAACGCCCCTCTCACCAAGCGAACGCACCCAGCATCTGCTGACAATGGCGGAGACCCTTACGCAGTGTTTGTGCAGGCACCATTACGATGGAAGCCTTCACGTCACAGCACCCACTTCGCCGACCTGAAAAGCCCTCAAAAGCTCCCAGGAAGGCCAGACGAATCCTGATGGGGAACTCAATGTCGTTCATCGGCCGTGACATGGCTGTCGACCTCGGGACCGCCAACACGCTGGTGTACGTCAGGGGTCGCGGGATCGTTCTCAACGAGCCGTCGGTCGTCGCGATCAACACCAACACCGGTGGCATCCTCGCGGTCGGCGCCGAGGCGAAGAAGATGATCGGCCGGACTCCTGGCAACATCGTTGCCGTACGACCGCTGAAGGACGGCGTCATCGCCGACTTCGAGATCACCGAGCGGATGCTCCGCTACTTCATCCTGAAGATCCACAAGCGCCGGTATCTGGCCCGCCCGCGTGTCGTCGTCTGTGTGCCCTCGGGCATCACCGGTGTCGAGCGTCGCGCCGTGATCGAGGCGTCGTCCCAGGCGGGCGCCCGACAGGTGCACATCATCGAGGAGCCCATGGCGGCCGCCATCGGCTCCGGCCTCCCGGTCCACGAGGCCACGGGCAACATGGTGGTGGACATCGGCGGCGGCACCACCGAGGTCGCCGTCATCTCGCTCGGCGGCATCGTCACCGCCCAGTCCATCCGCGTGGCGGGCGACGAGCTGGACAACGCGATCATCCAGCACATCAAGAAGGAGTACAGCCTCCTCCTCGGTGAGCGGACCGCCGAACAGATCAAGATCACCATCGGTTCGGCGTACGAACTCGAATCCGACGAGCACACCGAGATCCGCGGCCGGGACCTCGTCTCCGGGCTGCCGAAGACCGTCGTCGTCTCCGCCGGCGAGGTCCGCAAGGCGATGGAGGAGCCGGTCAACGCCATTGTCGACGCCGTCAAGACGACCCTGGACAAGTGCCCGCCGGAGCTGTCCGGCGACATCATGGACCGGGGCATCGTGCTGACGGGCGGCGGGGCGCTGCTGCGCGGACTCGACGAGCGGCTGCGCCGGGAGACCGGCATGCCGATCCATATCGCCGAGGACCCGCTGGACAGCGTGGCGCTCGGATCCGGCAAGTGTGTCGAGGAGTTCGAGGCGCTCCAGCAGGTGCTGGACGCCCAGCCGCGCAGATGACGTAACTCTTCGATTCCGCCGTACGAGATGATCTCCTCTCGTGCGGCGGATCGTTGATATAGAGGCATAAGCTCACCCATAAACCTCTGCACACCTGAACATCAAAACCTCTGCACATTCCTATGAGGAAGGCACGGCCGCCGCACGTGAGGGACACACGAGAGAGCCGGCTGCTCCTGGTGCTGCTGATCGCCATCGCGTTCGCACTGATCACGGTGGACATCCGCGGTGGGGAGGACTCACCGGTCGACGGTGCCCGCCAGATGGCGGCCACGGTGTTCGGGCCGGTGGAGGACGGTGTGTCGACGGCGGTCAACCCCGTCGGCGACGCCGTCTCCGCGATCCGTGACTCGGGCACCCGGCACGACCGCCTCGCCCGCCTGGAGAAGGAGAACGCGGCCCTCAAGGCGAAGCTGGGCAGCGACGACCGCAACGCCAGCCGCCTCAAGCAGCTCGACAAGATGCTGAAGGTCTCCGCGGAGGGGCAGTACGGCATCAAGGGCGCCCAGGTCATCGCCATAGGAGCGGCCCAGGGCTTCTCCTGGACGATCACCATCGACGTCGGCGCCAACGACGGCATCAAGCGCGACATGACGGTCCTCAACGGCGACGGTCTGGTCGGCCGGGTCACCAACGTCGGCCCCGACGTCTCGACCGTGCTCCTCGCCAACGACCCGGACTTCTCCGTCGGCACCCGCATGGAGAACAGCGACGAACTGGGCTTCGCCTCCGGACAGGGCGACCGCCCGCTGCGCGTCGAACTGCTCAACAGCAAGGCCGACGTGAAGAAGGGCGACCGCCTGGTCACCTTCGGCTCCGAGGCCGACAAGCCCTTCGTGCCGGGCGTCCCGGTCGGCGTGGTCTCCCGCGTCGACCCGTCCGGCGGGGCCCTGACCCGCACCCTCTACATCACGCCCTACGTCAGCTTCACCAAGCTCGACATCGTCGGCGTGGTCGTCCAGGCCCCGAAGAAGGATCCGCGCGACACGGTGCTGCCGAAGAAACCCCAGCCGACCCCCACCCCGACGGTGACCGTCACCGTCACCCCGTCGGCGAACGCGCCGATCGACGGCCAGACCGAGCAGCAGTAGGAGCTGAATCCCCATGCGCGTCAACCGGATCCTGCTCTCTACGGCCCTGATCGTCGTGGCCATGGTGATCCAGGTCAGCGTCCTGGCCCGGCTCCATCTGCCGGGCGCCGTACCCGACTTGCTGCTGCTGACCGTCCTCGGCCTCGCCCTGGTCTACGGCCACGTCGGCGGCTGTCTCGTCGGCTTCGGCGCCGGTCTGCTCGCCGACCTCGCACCGCCCGCCGACCACGCCGCCGGACGCTACGCCCTGGTGCTGTGCGTCATCGGCTATCTCGCCGGCCTCGTCAAACCGGACAACGGGCGACTGAAGTCGGCCACCGGCCCCATGGTCGTCGTGGTCGCCGCCGCCCTCGGCACGACCCTGCTCTACGCCGGCGTCGGCGCCCTCGTCGGCGACACCGCCGCCCGGCATGTCGGCCTCGCGAGCCTGCTGTTCACGGCCGCGCTCTACGACCTGCTGCTCGCCCCCTTCGTGGTCCCCGGGATCATGTTCCTGGCCCGGCGCGCGGACAACGACCCGCTCGCCGAGACCAGCTCGTCCTCGAAGAAGGCGACCGACATCTCCTCCGGCTGGATCTCCACCGGGACCGGCCTCAAGCTCGGCAGCCAGCGCGGACTCGGCGGCCTGAAGACCAAGGCCCGCACCCGCACCACGCGCGTGGGACGCATCAAGGGGGTCAAGAGGCTGTGAGGGCGCGCGAGTCGGTGGCCGCCGTTCACAGGTCCGTCGGCTATGACACACACACGCACTGAGAGGGGGAGGCAACCGCAGTGACCAATATCCCCGAGACCGGACGGACCCCACGGGTCCAGATCCGACTCGTCGTCATCCAGATCCTCGTCCTCTCCCTGCTCGGCACCCTCGGCGGCCGCCTGTGGTACCTGCAGATCCGGGAGGGCTCCGAGTACGCCAAGGAGGCGTCCGGCAACCACGTCCAGCAGGTCGTCCAGCCCGCCGTGCGCGGCTCGATCCTGGACGCGCGCGGCGTGCCGATCGCCGACAACGAGACCCGGCTCGTGGTCTCCGCCTCCCGCACCGACCTGCTGAAGATGAAGGACGACGGCAAGGCCGTCCTCACCAAGCTGGCCGGCGTCCTGGGCATGACGCCCAAGGAGGTCATGCAGCGGGTACGGCTGTGCGACGCCAAGACGCCGCAGCCGTGCTGGAACGGCTCGCCCTACCAGCCGATCCCCATCACCGACGAGGCCACGCCCCGCCAGGCCATGCAGATCCGCGAGCGCGCCGAGGACTTCCCCGGCATCACCGCCGAACCCGAGGCGCTGCGCCGCTACCCGGCCCCCGGCAAGGCCAACACCTCCCAGGTCCTCGGCTACCTCTCGCCGGTCACCGACGAGGAGATCACCAAGGCGCAGAACACCGACTCGCCGTATCTGCGCTCCGACCAGGTCGGCCGCAGCGGCCTGGAGCGCCAGTACGACAAGGAGCTGCGCGGCAAGGCCGGCGTCACCCGCTACGAGGTGGACAACCTCGGGCGCGTCATCGGCAAGGCCAAGTCCGATCCCGCCCAGGCCGGTTCCACCCTCGTCACCAGCATCGACTCCCGCGTCCAGCGGGTCGCCGAGTACGAGCTGGACACGGCGATGAAGGCCGCCCGCAAGCAGTTCGACAAGATCACCGGCGAGAACTACAAGGCCGACTCCGGCGCCGTCGTCGTGATGGAGGCCAAGACCGGCCGCGTCGTCGCCATGGCGTCCGCGCCGACCTACGACCCGAACGTCTGGGTCGGCGGCATCTCCGCCAAGGACTACCAGAAGCTCACCGGCAAGGGTTCCGACTACCCGCTGCTGAACCGCGCCATACAGGGTCAGTCCGCGCCCGGTTCGACCTTCAAGGTGGTCTCCACGGCCGCCGCTGTCGAGGCCGGCTACGAGTGGGACGGCGGCTACCCCTGCACCAGCTCGTACTCGGTGGGCGGCCAGGTCTTCAAGAACTTCGAGGGCGAGAGCTTCGGCCCCATCTC
The DNA here is from genome assembly GCF_022698145.1 of Streptomyces spinosisporus. Taxonomy (GTDB): domain Bacteria; phylum Actinomycetota; class Actinomycetes; order Streptomycetales; family Streptomycetaceae; genus Streptomyces; species Streptomyces spinosisporus. The sequence goes on along the minus strand of NZ_JALDAX010000002.1, from coordinate 63,440 downwards.
GCTGGGCCGGGCGCTCGAGGTCTCCTGCGACACCGTCTTCTACGGCCTCGCCGACCGCGAGTGGAAGAAGGACGGCGGCATCAACCCCAAGAAGGGCCAGCCCAAGGACTACTTCTACAAGGCGGCCCACCAGTTCGGCCTCGGCAAGGAGACCGGCATCGACCTCCCGAACGAGGTCACCGGCCGCGTCCCGGACCGCCAGTGGAAGCAGGACTACTGGGAGGCCAACAAGGACGCCTGGTGCAAGTCCGGCAAGAAGAACGGCAGTTACGTCGAGAAGATCGCCTACGAGAACTGCCTCGAGGGCAACAAGATGCGCGAGGGCGACTCGATCAACTACTCCATCGGCCAGGGCGACACCCTGCTCACGCCGATCCAGGAGGCCATGATCTACGGCGCGCTCGCCAACGGCGGCACCGAGTACGTCCCCACCATCGGCAAGGCGATCATCAGCGCCGACGGCAAGACGGTCAAGGAGATCAAGCCGAAGGTCAAGGCGAAGCTCCCGATCAGCCAGGCCACGCACAAGGGCATCGACAAGGCCCTCGCGGGCGTGGTCACCAGCGGTACCGCCGCCTGGAAGTTCCAGGGCTGGCCGCAGGACAAGATCACGCTGCACGCCAAGACCGGTACCGCCGAGGTCTACGGCAAGCAGACCACCTCATGGCTCGCCACGTACTCCAAGGACTACACGGTCATCATGACCATCGCCCAGGCCGGTACGGGTTCGGGCGCCTCCGGTGAGGCCGTCCGCAACATCTACAGCGCCCTCTACGGCGTCCAGGGCGACGGCTCCATCGACAAGAAGAAGGCGCTGCTGCCCACCCCGCAGAAGGGCCTGCCCAAGGTCAAGACCGACGGCACGATCGACTCCCCGAAGGTCGCCAAGGACCCCGTCAAGGACCTGAAGAAGGCCCAGCGGCAGGGTGAGACCCCGCCGGACGAGACCCAGCCGGGCGCCACCACGGCCACACCCACCTCGACCAACCGGAACACCCGCAGGCGGCCGCGCAGGCGAGGCAGCCGGAGGATGCTCACATGACCGGTGCCAACGGCTTCTCCGTCTCCGGGTACGGACCGCGGCGCGCGGGCTGGACACGGGTCTTCGCCCGCGACTCCCTCGCCCGCCGACTCGACTGGCCGATACTGCTCGCCGCGATCGCGCTGTCGCTGATCGGCACGGTCCTGGTCTACTCGGCCACCCGCAACCGCACCGAGATCAACCAGGGCGACCCGTACTACTTCCTCATCCGGCACCTGATGAACACCGGCATCGGCTTCGCCCTGATGGTCGTCACGGTCTGGATCGGCCACCGCGCCCTGCGCACCGCCATCCCGATCCTGTACGGCCTCTCGGTCCTGCTGATCCTGCTGGTGCTCACCCCGCTGGGCTCCACGGTCAACGGCGCGCACTCCTGGATCGTGCTCGGCGGCGGCTTCTCCCTGCAGCCCTCGGAGTTCGTGAAGATCACGATCATCCTGGGCATGGCGATGCTGCTGGCCGCCCGCGTCGACGCGGGCGACAAGACCTACCCCGACAACCGCACCGTGCTGCAGGCCCTCGGCCTGGCCGCCGTACCGATACTGATCGTCCTGCTGATGCCGGACCTCGGGTCGGTCATGGTCATGGTGATCATCATCCTCGGAGTGCTGCTCGCCTCCGGCGCCTCCAACCGCTGGGTGTTCGGCCTCATCACCGCCGGCGCCGTCGGCGCCATTGCCGTATGGCAGCTGCACGTCCTGGACGACTACCAGATCAACCGCTTCGCGGCCTTCGCCAACCCCGCGCTCGACCCGGCGGGCGTCGGCTACAACACCAACCAGGCCCGGATCGCCATCGGTTCGGGCGGACTGACCGGCGCGGGCCTCTTCCACGGCTCGCAGACCACCGGCCAGTTCGTGCCCGAGCAGCAGACGGACTTCGTCTTCACGGTCGCGGGGGAGGAGCTCGGCTTCGTCGGCGCCGGCCTGATCATCGTGCTCCTCGGCGTGATCCTGTGGCGGGCCTGCCGCATCGCCCGCGACTCGACCGAGCTCTACGGCACGGTCGTCGCCGCCGGGATCGTCGCCTGGTTCGCCTTCCAGGTCTTCGAGAACGTCGGAATGACCCTCGGCATCATGCCGGTGACCGGCCTGCCGCTGCCGTTCGTCTCCTACGGCGGCTCGTCGATGTTCGCCGTGTGGATGGCGGTGGGGCTGCTGCAGTCCATCACCGCACAGCGGCCCATGTCGGCGTAGCCAGGCTCATGTCGGCGTAGCCAGGCCCATGTCGGCCTGGCGAACCGCCTGTTGTACCCGTGTTTCCCCGGGATTCATCCGGGAGCGGCCCTGCCCCTCCCGGATGAATCCCATTACATTCGGCACATGGCGGACACCAAGCGCGAGATCGAGCGGAAATACGAGTCCGACGACAGCGGCCTGCCCGACCTGACCGGCGTCGCCGGCGTCGACGCCGTCGTCGACAAGGGCGTCGCCCATCTGGACGCCACCTACTACGACACCGCCGACGAACGCCTGGCCGCCGCCGCGATCACACTGCGCCGCCGCACCGGCGGCTCCGACGCGGGCTGGCACCTGAAGTTCCCCGTCGGCCCCGGCGTCCGCGACGAGATCCACGCCCCGCTCTCCGACACCCTCCCGGCCGGCCTCGCCGCCCTGCTCCGCTCCAGGGTCCGCGGGGCCGAACTGCGGCCCGTGGTCCGGCTCCGCTCCGACCGGGACATCCGCGACCTCGTGGACGCCGGGGGACGCCTGCTGGCCGAGGTCGCCGTGGACGCCGTACATGCGGAGCGGCTCACCGGCGACGGCGGAGTCGCCCAGTGGACCGAACTGGAGGTGGAGCTCGCCGACGGCGGCGACCCGGCCTTCCTCGACCAGGTCGACGCACGGCTGCGCGAGGCGGGCGTACGGCCCTCCGCGTCGTCGTCGAAGCTGGCCCGGGCGCTGGCGGAGACGGCGCCCGAGCCTGCTTCGACGTCGAAGGACGGCAGGAAGAAGACGAAGGGCGGCACGAAGAAGCAGAAGAAGCCCCGGGCCCCGAAGACCGCGGGCGATCATGTCCTCGCCTATGTCCGTGAGCAGCGCGACGCCCTCATGGCACTCGATCCGGCCGTACGGCAGGACGTGTACGACTCCGTGCACCGCATGCGCGTCGCCACCCGGCGGATGCGCAGCGCCTTCCGCTCCTACGGCAAGGTGCTCGACCGGACCGTCACCGACGCCGTCGGCGAGGAGCTGAAGTGGCTGGCCGGTGAGCTCGGGGTGGACCGGGACGCGGAGGTCCTGACCGAACGCCTCACGGCCGGTCTCGACGAGCTGCCGGGGACCCTGCTCTCCGGCCCGGTCCGCACCCGGCTGCACACCTGGACCAACGCCCGGCGCGGCGGATCGCGCCGGCGGCTGACCGGCGTACTGGACTCCCAGCGGTATCTGACGCTGCTCGACACCCTCGACGCGCTGGTCGACGAGCCGCCGCTGCTCCGGGCCGCCGCGGACCGCCCGGAGAAGGTGATCGCCAAGGCCGTACGGAAGGACTTCGGGAAGCTGTCCGACCGGGTGGAGGAGGCCCTCGCCGCGGCGGCCGGCCACGACCGCGACCTCGCCCTGCACGAGGCGCGCAAGAAGGCCAAGCGGACGCGGTACTCGGCGGAGGCGGCCGCGCCCGCCCTCGGCGGCCCGGCGACCGCGCTGACCAAGTCGATGAAGTCCCTGCAGAACCTGCTCGGCGACCACCAGGACAGCGTCATGGCCCGCGAGACCCTGCGCGAGCTGTCCGCCGTGGCGCACGCGGCGGGGGAGAGCACGTTCACCTACGGAGTGCTCTACGGCCGCGAGGAGGCACGCGCGGCGGCGGACGAGGCGGCGCTGGCGGGGGCGTGGGAGGAGGTCGTGGACGGGATGGGGGTCTGAGAGGGCGGTTCAGGCGGTCCGGGGTGGCCGTCGGGGGAGTGCGGGCGGTTCGGGGGGTCGTTCGGTCGCGTTAGGCTAGATGGTCACCCCTGTCCGATCAGTCCCAGCCCACGAAGGTTCGCGAGATGCCTGCCGAAGTCACTGCGGCCGCCGAGTCTGTGTTCCCGCAGCTCGAAGCTCTGCTCCCGCACGTGCAGAAGCCGATCCAGTACGTCGGTGGAGAGCTCAACTCCACGGTCAAGCTGTGGGAGTCCTGCGACGTGCGCTGGGCGCTGATGTACCCGGACGCCTACGAGGTCGGTCTGCCCAACCAGGGCGTCATGATCCTCTACGAGGTCCTGAACGAGCAGAAGGGCGTCCTCGCCGAGCGCACGTACAGCGTGTGGCCGGACCTGGAGTCCCTGATGCGGGAGCACGGCGTCCCGCAGTTCACGGTGGACAGCCACCGCCCGGTGAAGGCCTTCGACGTGTTCGGCCTGTCCTTCTCCACGGAGCTGGGCTACACCAACATGCTGACGGCCCTGGACCTGGCCGGCATCCCGCTGGAGTCCAAGGACCGCGGCCTCGACGACCCGATCGTGCTGGCGGGCGGCCACGCGGCCTTCAACCCCGAGCCGATCGCCGACTTCATCGACGCGGCGATCATCGGCGACGGCGAGCAGGCCGTGCTGGACATGACGGAGATCATCCGCGCTTGGAAGGCGGAGGGCCGGCCCGGCGGCCGCGAGGAGGTCCTGCTCCGCCTCGCCAAGACCGGTTCGGTGTACATCCCGGCCTTCTACAACGTCGAGTACCTGCCGGACGGCCGTATCGCCCGTGTGGTCCCGGCCCGGTCGGGCGTCCCGTGGCGCGTGTCGAAGCACACGGTGATGGACCTCGACGAGTGGCCGTACCCCAAGCAGCCCCTGGTCCCCCTGGCGGAGACGGTCCACGAGCGCATGTCGGTGGAGATCTTCCGCGGCTGCACGCGCGGCTGCCGCTTCTGCCAGGCGGGCATGATCACCCGCCCGGTCCGCGAGCGCTCCATCACCGGCATCGGCGAGATGGTGGACAAGGGCCTGAAGGCGACAGGCTTCGAGGAGGTGGGCCTGCTGTCGTTGTCGAGCGCGGACCACTCGGAGATCGGCGACATCGCGAAGGGCCTGGCGGACCGGTACGAGGAGGACAAGATCGGCCTGTCCCTCCCCTCCACGCGCGTGGACGCCTTCAACGTGGACCTGGCGAACGAACTGACGCGCAACGGCCGCCGCTCGGGCCTGACCTTCGCGCCCGAGGGCGGCTCCGAGCGCATGCGCAAGGTCATCAACAAGATGGTCTCGGAAGAGGACCTGATCAGGACCGTCTCCACCGCCTACGGCAACGGCTGGCGCCAGGTGAAGCTGTACTTCATGTGCGGCCTGCCCACGGAGACGGACGAGGACGTGCTGCAGATCGCCGACATGGCGATGAACGTGATCGCCGAGGGCCGCAAGGTCTCCGGCCAGAACGACATCCGCTGCACGGTCTCGATCGGCGGCTTCGTCCCCAAGCCCCACACCCCCTTCCAGTGGGCCCCGCAGCTGTCGGCGGAGGAGACGGACGCGCGTCTCGAAAAGCTCCGGAACAAGATCCGCGGCGACAAGAAGTACGGCCGCTCGATCGGCTTCCGCTACCACGACGGCAAGCCTGGCATCGTCGAGGGCCTGCTGTCGCGCGGCGACCGACGGGTGGGCGCGGTCATCCGCGCCGTCTACGAGGACGGCGGCCGCTTCGACGGCTGGCGCGAACACTTCTCCTACGACCGCTGGATGGCCTGCGCCGACAAGGCCCTCGCCCCCTACGGCGTGGACGTCGCCTGGTACACCACCCGCGAGCGCACCTACGAGGAAGTCCTCCCCTGGGACCACCTCGACTCCGGCCTCGACAAGGACTGGCTCTGGGAGGACTGGCAGGACTCCCTCGACGAGAGGGAGGTCGAGGACTGCCGCTGGACGCCTTGTTTTGACTGCGGGGTGTGCCCGCAAATGGACACTTCCATCCAAATCGGACCTACTGGGAAGAAGTTGCTACCGCTGACGGTGAAGAATGCCGGGCCGACGGCGGCAGCGAGTGGGCACTCTCACTGAGGTGGGTGTGGGTCTCGATCGGGTGGGTTGACGCGTCGGCGGAGGGTTCGGCGACGGCGGAGGCCGGCTGGTGGGGGCCCGGAGCAGGGTGAGGTCTTCGCGGACCATGCCTTGTGTTGCCGTGGGCGTGAGCGGGTGAGCCGATTGTCGTCACCGCAAGGGGGTTCGTCGCGGCCTCGGTGTGGGTGCCTGTCAGTCGGCAGATCGTCAGCAGCCGCCCGACGTGGTGGGTGCGCCGATGCCGATCTGCAGGGTGGTCGGGGCGGCGCAGCAGCCGCCGCCTTCGCCACTCTGGGCCGCGTCGGGGTCGTCGTAGAGGCCCGCGCCGCCGCACACACCGGTCTCGGGCAGGGTCAGTTCCACCCGCTCGGCGGCCTCACGGTCGCCGGCGATGGCGGCGGCGATGGAGCGGACCTGCTCGTAGCCGGTCATGGCCAGGAAGGTCGGAGCGCGGCCGTAGGACTTCATGCCGACCAGATAGACGCCCTGTTCGGGGTGGGAAGAGCTCGTTGGCGCCGTGGGGGTAGACGGTGCCGCAGGAGTGGACGTTGGGGTCGATGAGCGGGGCCAGGGCGGTCGGGGCCTGGAGGCGCTCGTCGAGGCCGAGGCGGACCTCGGAGAGGAAGGACAGGTCGGGGCGGAAGCCGGTCAGCACGATGACCTCGTCGACGGGGTCCAGACGGCGGCCGTCCTCGGCGACGAGCACGAGCCGGTCACCCTCGCGTTCGACTGCCTGCGTGCGGAAGCCCGTGACCGCGCCGGCGTGACCGGCGTCGACGGCTGCCTTGGCGCGCAGGCCCAAAGCTCCGCGAGCGGGGAGCTGGTCGGCTTCGCCGCCGCCGTAGGTACTGGCGCCGATGCCGCGGCGCAGGATCCACGCCGTGTGCGTGCCCGGCTCGTCGGTGGCCAGGTCGGCGAGGTGGGCGAGTGCGGTGAAGGCGGAGGCCCCGGAGCCGATGACGGCGGTGCGCTTGCCCGCGTACCGGGCGCGGGCGGTGGGGTTTTTGAGGTCGGGTACGCGGTAGGAGATCCGGTCGGCTGCCGTCTTCTCGCCGAGGGCGGGCAGACCGTCGGCACCCATGGGGCTGGGGATGGCCCACGTGCCGGAGGCGTCGATGACGGCGCGCGCGGTGAGGCGCTCCTCGCGACCGTCGGCCGTCTGGATGTGGACGGTGAAGGGCTGCTGGTCGCGATCGGCGTCGACGATGCGGTCCCGTCCCGCGCGGGCCACGCCGGTCACGGTCGCGCCGTATCGAACCTTGTCGCCCAGGACGTCGGCGAGGGGCTGGAGGTAGAGCTCCGCCCAGTCGCCGCCGGTGGGGTAGGTGGCGCCGTCGGGGCGGCTCCAGCCGGTGGGGGCGAGGAGCTTTTCGGCGGCAGGGTCGGTGACTTCCGCCCACGGAGAGAACAGCCGGACGTGCATCCAGTCGCGTACGGCGGTCGCGGCTGAGGGTCCGGCTTCGAGGACCAGCGCTTCGAGGCCGCGCTCGACGAGGTGAGCGGCGGCGGCCAGGCCTATGGGACCGGCTCCGATGACCACGGCGGGTAGCTGGTCGGTGGTGGACGCGTTCACTGTGCTCCCCTTTGATTCGACGTCTGTCGATGTATCGTGCTCGCCCAGGGTGGCACTCGTATCGATGAACGTCAACATAGACATTTATCGAATCAGTGGGGTAGATGATCCAGTCGCCTATCCGGGCCTCTCTGATTCGACGTATGTCAACATAGACGTATGTCGAATATGAACGCGCTGCCGCTGCTTGAGCCCGAGGTGCCCGAGGCAGTGGCGCCGTGCTGTCCGCCGCTGACCGAGCGCCCGTTCACCGCGGACGAGGCAGAGACGGCCGCGCGGATGTTCAAGGCGCTGGGCGATCCCGTGCGGCTGCGGCTGTTCACTTCGGTCGCCTCGCACGAGGGCGGCGAGGCGTGCGTATGCGACATCTCCGACGTGGGCGTCTCTCAGCCGACGGTCTCGCACCACCTGAAGAAGCTCAAGGACGCCGGGCTGCTGACTTCTGAGCGGCGTGGCACCTGGGTGTACTACCGGGTTGAGCCGTCGGTGCTGGCGGCGATGGGCAAACTGCTGACGATCGCGCCGGTCGCAGCCTGATCATCGGGTCGGGAGTCGGCCCCTGTTTCACTCGGCCCCTGTTTCACTCGCCCCTGCTTCACTCGGCGGCTTCTGGGCCGGGCCGGAAGAGGAGCGCGACGAGTGCCAGCCCGACCATGGCGCCGATCAGCTGCGCGCCGATGAAGCCGACCAACGACCCGGGTGCGATGCCCGCGAAGGTGTCGCTGAAGGTGCGGCCGATGGTCACCGCCGGGTTGGCGAAGGACGTCGATGAGGTGAACCAGTAGGCGGCGCCGATGTAGGAGGCGACGGCCACGGGGGCGAACCGGAGCCGGTCGGTGCGGGCCAGGCCGAAGATCAGCAGAATCAGCCCGGCCGTGGCGACCACCTCTCCGAGCAGCAGGTGCCCGGCGGACCGGTCGTGCGTGGACCACTCCACCAGCGGCTTGCCGAACATCGCGTCCGCCAGGAACGCGCCCGCGATCGCGCCCACGATCTGTGCGGGTACGTAGACGGCCGCCTCGCGGATTGTCACGCCCGGGCCGCCGCGCCGCCCCGTCCACCACTCGGCCAGCGTGACCACAGGGTTGAAGTGCGCGCCGGAGACGGGGCCGAGCAGCAGGATCAGCACGCCGAGGCCGAAGATGGTGGCGAGGGAGTTGGCGAGCAACTGCACCCCGACGTCCTTGGTCAGTTCGGTGGCCTGGATGCCGGAGCCGATGACGACGGCGACGAGAGCGGCAGTGCCGATGAGTTCGGCGGCGGCTCGGGCGGCCGGTGGCCTGCGAGGCGGGGTGGCGCCCGGAGCGGGCTGCGGTTCGGCTGCTGGTATCGGTTCGGTCGCTGGTGTCGGTGACTCGGTGGCGGCCTCGGGCGTGGCGGTCAACAAAGACTCCTTGGTGCAGTCGCCGGGGCGGCGAGGATCAGGGGCAGGACCGCTTGTTGTCGGCGGCGGCGCGGGCGGACTCGGCCAGGTCGGCGAAGCGGCCGGCGAGCGAGGCGATGACATCCGCGCGCAGCTTGTAGTAGGTGAACCGGCCGCACGGCTCCGTCTCCACGACCCCGGCCTCGCGCAGCACCTTCAGGTGGTTGGAGAGGTTGGTCTGCTTGGCACCGGTCTCCTCCACGAGGTGGGTGGTGCACAGCGTCTCTTTGGCGAGCAGGGTGACGATGCGGAGCCTGAGCGGGTCGGCCAGGACGCGGATCAGATCAGTGTCGACTGACGTCAGCATGCGCTGATACTCTCACATCAGTGGTGACTGACATCACTGGGTGCTGATGAGTTCGTGCCCTCCTGTTCCGCCGTGCAGGCGGGAGATCAAGAGAGACCTCTGATGTCCGACAAGCCCTCTGTGCTCTTCGTCTGTGTCCACAACGCCGGCCGCTCGCAGATGGCCGCGGCGTGGCTGAGTCACCTGTCCGAGGGGCACGTCGAAGTCCGATCGGCGGGTTCCAGTCCGGGCGACAAGGTCAACCCCGCCGCCGTCGCGGTCATGGCCGAGGTGGGCATCGACATCTCTGCCGAGATTCCGAAGATCCTGACCGTGGACGCGGTCAGGGAATCGGACGTCTGCATCACCATGGGCTGTGGCGACACCTGCCCGGTCTTCCCCGGCAAGCGGTACCTGGACTGGCAGTTGGACGACCCGGCCGGCCAGGGCGTGGAGGCGGTCCGTCCCATCCGCGACGAGATCGAACGCCGCGTCCGCGGACTCCTCGACGAACTCGGCGTACCTGCGCGGCTGTGACCGCGTAAGGCGCCCTCTCAGAAGGTTTCAGCGAAGTCGTCTTCCTTGTTCTCACAGCCCAGCAGCCGTTGGAGCCGACGGTGATCGCGGTGTAATTCGCGCCTGGTATCCACGCAAACGCTGTTCCGGAACCCGCAGGCCCGGCACCGGCCACCCACGTGGTGCTGCCGTCGGCTGTGCGGTCAATACGCGGTTGTTCGGCGGCTGGTCACGGTGCCTCGTGGTTGAGGTGGGCGAGGCCGTTGAGGGAGCTGCGCAGAGCTGGATCCGGGGTGGGGGTGGTGATCAAAAGGTGACTTCCAGGAGATCGGTGACGAGCCGGACGAGTTCGTTCGCCGAGTGGGCGCACGTGCCGTAGGTGTCGTGTTGGGTCACCGGTCGACCCTATGTCGGGCGCTCGGTGTCCAGTCTGGGAGCACTGCGTGGGGCATGTGGGAGATGACTCAGCCGGGAACGCGCTCGTGCCAGTGGCGCAGGGGGGCGATGCGGATGGGTCGGGCCCATAGCAGTGGAGCTCCACCCGGCCGCGCGAGGACTCCGCCCTGACCCGGGACCCCGCAGAACCACAAGGTGTCGCTGTCCCGGACGTAGCGCCAGCGGAAGTTAAGGGCTACGACGGACTGGATGAACACCGTGTTGGAGTCCTTGGGGCGCAGCTGCACTACCGGGCCGCCCAGCCCTGCCGGCAGGACATTGACCCGGTAGGGCTTCCAGGGGTAGCGGCGCAGACGTGAGCGCATGCGTGCCGAGTTGTATGTCATGCAGATCCCGAACAGCGATGCGCTGATGCAGAGCACCCAGAGGACGGCCATGATCGAGCCGAGCCAGTTCCTGTCCGAGGCGTCGGCGGTGATTCCGATCCATGGGCTGCCGACGGTTCCTGCCGTGCCTCCGCACAGCCATGTCCAGGCATGCCGCCGGTAGTGCCGAGAACTGAGTTGCGTCTCAGGGTGTCCCCAGGCAACCAACTCCATTCGGTATGCACCACTACGGTTCGACGCTCTGCGATGTCGGCTGGGCACCCTCCGCCTCCTTGAGGTGGTTGATTCCCACGTCGGTGGCCGCCGAAAGATGTCGGCTCGTACGGCGTCACCTGACTGGCGTCTTCGGTTCGCCGGAGGGCGGGGCGCTTTCTAGCGTGGCGGTATTCGCTGCGGAGGAGGCGTGTATGCCGGGGAGTGATCCGTCGGTGGGTGGAGGTCCGGAGGGTGGTCCGCAGTGGGGGGCCCGGTCGGAAGGGGCTCCGTCGTCCGCCGGGACGTGGGGGGCTCCTGTGGGGCCGCCTCAGAGGAAGGGGCGGGGGCGTGGGTGTCTGTGGGGGTGTGTCGGGGCCTTGGTGGCGGTGATCGTCATCGTGGTGGTCGTCCTGGTTGCGGTCGGGGGCAGTGACGACAGCACCACTCCTGCGCCGAGTGCGGCCGCAGGAGGAGCCCGCGGGTGAGCGGGCCGATCTGATCGGTTTTCGGCTGGACGACCGCTCGCAAGCCGGGCTCACCGATGTCTGGGTTGTCTGGACCGTCAGGAACAGCAGCGTCGGTGGCAGTCGTGTCGGAGACGGTTCGGAACCGGAGACCGACGTGCAACCCGGCCAGAGGTTCAACCGCACCGCCAGCTACTGAGTCAGTTGTTCGGCCAGGCCGACGATGATGCCCTCGGGGCCGCGGACGTAGCAGAGGAGGTAGGTGTCCTCGTAGCGGGCGATCTCGCCGAGGAGTTCGGCGCCGTGCGGGCGTAGGCGGGCGAGGGTGTCCTTGAGGTCGTCGACGGCGAACATGACGCGGTGTGTGCCCAGGATGTTGTGCGGCTTGTTGCGTGGCTCGGTGCTGGTCGCGGCGGGGCTCAGGTACTTCGCCAGTTCGAGCCGGCCGTGGCCGTCCGGGGTCCGTACCATCGCGATGTCGCAGCACACCCCGTCGAGTCCGGTGCACTGGTCGGCCACGGGACCCTCGACCTGCGCCCTGCCCTCCAGCTCCATACCGAGCTCCAGGAAGAACGCCACGGCGGCGTCCATGTCCTCGACGACGATGCCGACGTTGTCCATCCGCTGAATCGCCATAGCGGTTTTCTCCTTCGTACGTGTGCGGCCATTGGCGGCCGCCTACCGTTCTGACGTTCCTGGGACGGAGCCGGTGGCACGTTCTCGACATCCGTCGGCCGTCGATCTGCGCGACATGGCAGCGCGGCACCTCTGTGCAGCTCAGCGAGGCAGCCCCCGTCCGGACGCGACCGGACGACCTCGCTCCTCCCAGGAGGCTTGGCCGCCGCAACCGGGCATACTGGCAGACATGAACACGGATCCGCCGGATGCGGAGCACGTTTCAGCGGACGCTCTCGCCGATGAGCGGGAGCGCCGGGCCGATGAGCGAGAGCGCCTCGCCGACGAGCGGGAGCGCCAGGCCGACGAGCGTGAGCGGCGGCTCGCCGCCTGGGAGGCCCGGCTGGACACCCAGGCCCGTGCGCAGAGCCGGCCGATCACCAGCCATCGGCAGCGTTCGTACGAGGCGATCGAGCGGGCCCGGGCACAGGTGGAATCCAGCCTGGAGCGGCTGGACCGCAATGCGGCGGCGCTGCGCCGCGCGGACGCGCGCGACGAGCGGGAACAGCGCATCGTCGACGGCGAGGCGGCCGACACCCGGCAGCGACAGGCCGGTGAGGGGCCCGCACAGCAGGACGCCCGGGAAGGCGGGGCGTGACGTCTGCGCCGGCGGTCGGTTCACGGCAGTGGCGTTGGCCTACGACCTGCCCCGCGACGGGACCTGCGACGACGCCCCCGGTCGTTACGTCGTATGGAGCGTATGACTTCCGAATCCACCTCGCCTGCAGACTTCGCATCGCTGCCCAGGGCCGAGTTCGGGTTTCCCGGGCCACACAGGTGGTCCTGGAGCGCTTCCGTCTGATCGCGGACCTTCGCCTCGACGACCGAGCCGACGTGAACACCCCCTAGAGGCCTAGAGGCCTAGCGGGGCGCGACGCCGGGCGGCTGAAGCGGGCGGCGGACGAGTTGTACGCCCAGGATGCGCCAGCAGGCTGCCGCCCGGAATCGCCGCCGTCGTCCTAGCCCGTCGGTTCATTGCGGTGGCGTACGAAGAGGGCCGTGGGGATCGCCATGGTGAGCAGGGCGATGGCGCCGATGACCAGGCCGAGGTGGACGGCGTCGGTGAAGGCGCGCGCGGCGGAGTCGGCGACGGTGCGGGCGAGCGCGGGCGGCAACGAGGTCGTCGTCCCGCCGTGGACCGCGCCCTCGGTGATGTGCGAGGCCGCAGGGGCGGGAACGCCCGTAGAGGTCAACCGGTCTTCCAGGTAGTGCGGGAACCGCGTGGTGACGATGGTGCCCAGCACGCTCGGGCCGAGGACCGCGCCGAGTTGGCGGAACATGTTGACCGAGGAGCTGGCCATGCCCGCCTGCTCGCGCGGAACGCTGTTGACCGCGGCGGCCGTTGACGGCGCGGTGAGCAGCGCCGAGCCGACCCCCGCGACGAGCAGGCCGGGCCACAGGGGGCCGTAGCCGGTGAAGGGTCCGGCGGCCAGCAGCGCCAGTGCGCCGGCGCCCATGACGACGAGGCCCGCCGTCAGCGTGAACGCGAAGCCGAGTTTGCGGACGAGCGGTCCGGCCAGCGCGCTGACCACGATGTACGTGGCGAACATCGCGAGCAGCCGTACGCCGGTGCCGAGCGCGGACAGGTGCTGCACCCGCTGCATGTACAGCACGGTGAGCAGGGCGATGCCGACGAAGCCGAACATGGTCGCCGTCGCGACACCCATCACCGTGGAGTACGACCGGCTGCGGAACAGCCGCAGGTCCAGCATGGGGTCGTGGTGACGGGCCTCGGTCACCAGGAAGAGCACGAGGGTCACGGCGAAGACGACGTAGGCGGTGACGATCCGGCCGGAGGTGTAGCCGGCGGAGCCGCCCTCGATGATCGCGTACGTCGCCGACGCGATCGCCACCGTGCACAACGGGACGCCGATCAGGTCGAGTTGACGGGTGGGGTGCCTGGACTCGGACACCAGCAGCGGCGTCAGGAGTACGGCCACGGCGCCGATGACGACATTGATCAGATAGACGGCGTGCCAGGAGAAGCCGGTCAGGAGCAGGCCCGCGCCGATCGGTCCGACGGCCAGGCCGAGCCCGGAACAGCTGGCCCACACGCTGATGGCCCGGGTGCGTTCATGCGGATCGGTGAACGAGTGGCTGACGATCGACAGGCTGGACGGGAGCACGGCGGCGCCGCCCACTCCCATCACCGCCTGCGCCGTGATCAGCAGGCCCGCGCTGTCCGAGGTGAAGGCCAGCACGCTGCCGGCCGTGAGGACCACGGCTCCGCCGAGGAAGACGGCGCGGCGTCCGACCAGGTCGGCGAGGGTTCCGGCGGACATCACCAGGCTGACGACGACCAGGGCGTACGCGCTCGTCACCCAGACCAGGGTGCTGGTCGGCGGGCGCAGATCCTGCTGGATGGCGGCGAGTGCGGAGATCGTGGAAGAGACGTTGACGAACGCCATCATCACGCCCAGGCACACGGTGAGAACACCGGGCCAGGGGCGGGCGGGGGTGTCCGCCGACGCGGTCGCACGCTGTGCGGTGCCGGTGGGCCGCGAGGCACCGGGGTGGCTCGTCACGGTGCCCGCGCCGGCGGGCTGACTGTTGTCGGGCATGACGGGGTGGGCTCCATGAACAGCGATGAGAAGTACGGCAATTGACGCTGAGTCAGCTGATGTTCACGACGCGGGAGTTGGCTACCAGTCGATCCCGGCCGGCACGAACGGCTCGTTCTCCGGCGCCTCTTTACGGGCCCGCAGAATCTGCTCGGCGGGAGCGCCGACCGGTACGCGCAGTGGGGGCTCGGGCTGTTCGACCGTGTCGGCCACCGCGGCGGCCACCTCCTGCGGCGTGACGAACTCGCCGCGCAGCGCGGGGAGTTGTTCGTAGAGCGGGGTGTAGGGGTCGTCCTCGCGCAGGAACACGCCGGCACGTTCGGCGCCGCCGGAGGAGACGGCGCCGGGCTGTACGACGCTGACCTTGATGCCGAAGTGGCCCGTCTCGATGGCGAGGGTCTCGGCGAGCGCCTCCAGGGCCCATTTGCTGGCGCCGTACGGCCCGACCATGGGGAGCACCAGCCGACCCTGGATGCTGGAGACGAAGACCAGGCGGCCGGAGCCCCGTTCGCGCATGGCGGGCAGCACGCCCTGTGCCACGCGCAGTGCGCCCAGGGTGTTGAGCTGGAAGAGCCGGTCGACCTCGGCGAGCGGAACGCTCTCCAGGGGTGCGCGCACGGTTTCGCCGGCGTTGCTGATCAGTACGTCGATGTCGCCGGCGTCCTTGACCGCCCGGTCGACGGACTCCTGGTCGGTGACGTCGAGGCGCAGGCGCTGGTCGACCGGGAGGTCGGCCAGGGGCTCCGGGCGGCGGGCGGTGGCGACGACCCGGTGTCCCCGGTGCGCCAGTTCGAGGGCGATGGCCCGTCCGATGCCCTTGGACGCGCCGGTGATGAGTACGGAAGACGTGGATGACATGGATGACCTCCCGGTCACGAGGCGGCGGTGGCCGTGTCGGCGACGAGGTTTCCCCGCATGAGCCAGGTGGGGCCTTCGGCGTAGGCGCTCGCCTCGGCGAAGAACGCGGCGAAGTAGGGGCCGCTCGCGTGGGTGTTGAACGCGTCGACGTCCGCGTAGACCTCGTTGAGGTAGAAGACGTCCGCGTTCGCCTCGTCCGCGACGATCTCGAACCGATGCGATCCGGGTTCGTTCGCGAGGGAGTCGCGGGCGACCTTCGCGGCCGCCCGGACGAAGTCGTCCCGGTGGTCCGGCTGGACGGTGAAGGACACGAGGAACTGGTACATGGGCGGCCTCCTCAGGGGCTGCGCGGCTGACACGGACTGGTCGGATCGGTTCAGTGACTGAACTACTCCTGGTGAGGACCATAGCACAGTAGGTTCAATGAATGAACTGGAGTGGGTAGAATCGGGGGCATGACACTCCCCAGCACCTACGCGGACCGCAACTGCTCGCTGGCGCGCACCCTGGAGGTCGTGGGGGAGCGCTGGACGCTCCTGATCGTCCGCGACGCCTTCTTCGGGGCGCGCAGGTTCGGGGACTTCGCCGCACGGCTCAAGATCCCGCGCGCCGTACTGACCAGCCGGCTGAAGTCCCTGGTGCAGGAGGGCGTGCTCACCCGTGACGACGAGGCGGGCGCAGGGGTCGAGTACCGGCTGACCCCCAAGGGCGTCGCACTGTGGCCCGTCGTGCGGGCCCTGATGAACTGGGGCGACGAGTTCTACTCCCCGTCGGGAGCCAAGCGCGCCTTCCGCCATGACCGCGACGGGGGTCTTCTCGACCGCGAGGGCCGCTGCCAGGAGTGCGGTCAGGTCGTTCCGGTCCCGGCGATCACCATCGAACGCGGACCGGGATACGAGCCGGACGGCACCGAGCACGACCCGGTCTCCGGCACGATCAACACGCCACGACGCCTTCTGGAGCCGTTCGTCCGGTCGGAGGGGCGAAAGGCGTCCTAGTCTGACGGCATCACGTGGTCTCCCTCACCCGTGTCTCCCTCACCTGTGTCTCCCTCACCCGTGCGACGCCCACCGGAGGGCCCATGACTGAGCCGAGCGTTCTCCTCGCCACGGCACGGCAGGAACACCTGGTGTACTACCGGACGCTGAGCGAGCACCTCCCCGACCTGGACGGCGACGTGATCGCCGCGGCGCACGAGGCCATCCGCGAGCTGACCTCGCCCCGCCCGGACGCCACCGTGCCCGTCTCCGCCTATGCGCCGGTGATCGAGGCGGTCGCGGCCGCCGTGGAGTACTGCGAGTTCACCGGGCACGGTGAGGGCGTCCGTTACTACCGGTACTGGCACGCACTGCTGCTCGCCGACCAGGCCCTGGGCGCGTGACCGAACAGGGATCCATGACGGCGCCGGCGGCGTCTAGCTCTGTATGGACCTGCAGAAGCCGCCCGCCGGGCCACCGGAACACCCGCCCGCACGGCAGGCGCAGCCCGAGGGGTGCCTCGTCGTCGCGATCCGTCTACCGGTGCGGATCGTCGTACTCGTGCTGGTCCTGCCGGTGCGCATGGTGTGGGACGCGCTCGTCGTCGCGGGGCGCTTCCTGACGGACACCGTGCTGCGGCCGGTCGGACGGGCGCTGCAGTGGATCGCGCGGGCGGTGTTCGTCTGGCCGTTCGTGGGGCTGTGGCGCTATGTCGTCGTGCCCCTCGGCAGAGCACTCGGCCTGCTCGGGCACGTGCTCGTCGTCGTACCCCTCGGTTGGCTCTACCAGTGGGTGCTCACCCCTGTCGGGCATGGCCTCGTGTGGCTGTACGCGCGCGTGCTGACGCCCCTCGGCCACGCCGCGATGTGGGTGCTGCGCGGGATCGGGAAGGGCTTCGCCCTCCTGTGGACCGGACTGGCCCTCCTCGGGGCCGGACTCGCCTTCCTCGCGACCGGTGCGTACGCCGTCGTCGCATGGCTCGCGCGGTACCTGCTCGTCGTCCCCGCCACCTGGCTCTACGCGCAGGTGCTCACGCCGGTGGGGCGGGCGATCGCGTGGTGCGCCAAGGGGCTCGCGCACCTCGTGGGCCTGGTCGCCACCGGCATCGGGATCGGCCTGTACTGGATCCTGCGCGTCCTCCTCGTCCTGCCCGCGCTCGCCCTGTGGCGCTGGGTCCTGGTGCCCGTCGGGCACGTCCTGGCCGTCGTGGGACGCGAGGTCGGACAGGCCCTCGCACACGCCTGGCGGGTCGCCGGACGGATCTCGCTCGCCGTGGGGCGGGCCCTGGGGACCCTCTTCCGGTGGATCTTCGTGGAGCCCGTGCGGTGGTGCTACCGGACCGTGCTCACCCCCGTCGGACATGCCGTGCGGGACGCCGTGCTGCGCCCCGCCGCCGAGGCCGCGCGCAGCGTGGGACGCGCGACCCGGCTGGCCCTGACCTCGGCCCGGGAGTCGGTACGGCAGGCGCGCGCCGACTTCCGCCGGATGCTCTTCGGGGCCCCCGCACCCGCCGGGACGCCGGAGCCCGCGCCGGTCGACGCCGGGGAGCCGCTGCCGGCCCGAACCGGGGAGCCGCTGCCGGTCGAGGCTGTGGACCGGCGGGAACCTGTGGGCCCCGCGGCACGTACTCTTGGTAGAAGTACGACCGCTCTCACGAAGGACTGAACGACACTGGGCAAGCGACAGCCCGAAGGCCCGCCGCCCGCACCCGCGGTGCAGCGCATCCGACTGCGCTACACCAAGCGCGGCCGCCTCCGGTTCACCAGCCACCGTGACTTCCAGCGCGCCTTCGAGCGTGCGCTGCGCCGCGCCGAGGTGCCCATGGCGTATTCGGCGGGGTTCACGCCGCATCCGAAGGTGTCGTACGCCAATGCCGCACCCACCGGCACGGGCAGTGAGGCGGAGTATCTGGAGATCGCCCTCACCGAGGCACGGGATCCGGAGCGGCTGAGAGCCCTGCTCGACGAGTCGCTGCCCGCCGGGCTCGATGTCGTCGCCGCGGTCGAGGCCCGCGTCTCCGGCCTCGCCGACCGGCTCACGGCTTCCGTCTGGGAGCTGCGGCTGGACGGCGTGGATCCGGCAGAGGCGGAGCGCGCCGTGGCGGCCTTCAACGCCGCCGAGACCGTCGAGGTGCAGCGCAAGGCCAAGAACGGCATCCGCACCTTCGACACCCGCTCGGCGGTCGCACAACTGGAAACGCACAGTTCGACGGCTGATAGGCCGACCGACCAGCCCTGTGCGATACTGCGGCTGGTTGTTCGGCACGTGACGCCTGCCGTACGACCCGACGACGTCCTGTCCGGTCTCCGCGCCGTGGCCGACCTGGCGCCGCCGGTCCCCGCAGCGGTGACCAGGCTGGCGCAGGGGCTGTTCGATGAAGAGACCGGCACGGTGACCGACCCGCTCGCGCCCGACCGCGAGGCGGCGACGGCCCTACCCATGGCCGACTCCGCTGCCGCCGCGAAGGCGCCGGTGTAAGGAAGGTCCCGCGAAGGACGGTCGTCGAAGCGCCGCCCTCGTACTCGGGAGCCACCTGGGTCGGGCAGCGCACCGACCAGAAGACTTTCGCCAGGCCGTACGCATGAGGTGTACGGAACCGGCGAGACAGGACACGATGAGCTCCCGTGCGGCGCCCGCGCCCCGGACGGCGGCAACGCGCATCGCGCGAGCCGCGGACGTCACCGGCCAGCTGCCGGACCAGGCGCGGCGCCCGGGAGCCTGACGGGAGAAATGCCCGCATGCTCGAACCGACCGAACCCGCCGAGGGTTCCGAACTGAACACTCCCAGCGACACCTTGCCGCCGCGTCGTCGGCGCCGTGCCGCTTCCCGCCCGGCGGGTCCGCCCGCCGCGGCCGCCTCCGAGACCCCGGAGGAGATCGTCACGCCGGCCATACCGTCCGACGACGACCAGAAGGCCGACGAGGACGAGACCGCCGAGGTGGCGGCCGCTGCCACTGCCGACGAGGCCGTCGAGCCCGAGGAGGCCACGGCGACTGAAGAAGCCGCGGCGGCCGAAGAAGCCGTAGCAGCCGAAGGAGCCGTAGCGGCCGAGGAGGCCGAGAAGACCGAGGTGGCCGAAGAGGCCGCACCGGCGCGTCCGCGTCGGCGCGCGACCCGTCGTGCGTCCGCGCCCGCCGGCGCACCCGCGACCGCGGAGCCGGTCGAGACCGTCGTGCCCGCCGCTGCTCCCGCCGAGCCCGCGGCCGAGGCCGAGGAGACCCCGTCCGTGGCCGAGACTGCCGCCGAGCCGGTCGAGGAGGCCGCTCCGCCGCGCACCCGCCGTCGTGCCACGCGCCGTGCGTCCGCGCCCGCCGGGGCGCCCGTGACCGTCGAGACGGCCACCACCGAGGACACCGCCGCACCTGCCGCGGCCGAGACCGCCGCCGCGCCCGTCGAGAGCGCCGAGTCCGGTGAGGCGGCCGAGGAGGCCGCTCCGCGCCGTACCCGTCGTCGTGCCACGCGCCGTGCGTCCGCGCCCGCCGAGGAGACGGCCGTGGCCGCCGAAGCCACCGCGGACGCCGACGAGACACAGGCACCCGCTGCCGTCGCCGTGGCGGAGACGAGCGACGAGAAGACCGTGGACAAGGCGGACGAGAAGACCGACGAGGAGGCCGCCCCGCGGCGTACCCGTCGGCGGGCCACCCGTAAGGCCGCGAGCGGGTTCGCCGAGCCCGCTCAGCCCGCCCGGTCCGCCGTAGCCGCCGAGGAGGCCGACGCCGCCGAGAGCGAGGAGTCGCGCAAGCCCGCGCGGCCCGCCGTCGCCGTCTTCCAGGCCCCGGTGTTCACCGAGCCGAAGTTCCAGACGCCGGAGCGGGCCGCCGCCGAAGCGGCCGCCGAGGCCGGTGCCGCCGCCGAGCCCGAGGAGCTCCCGGAGGAGCGGCCCGGCGCCAAGCGGCGCCGCCGTCGCCGGGGCGGTGCCTTCGGCGAGGAGAGCGAGACGCAGACCGCCGAGGCCACCGAGACCGCCGCGCCCGTCGACTCCGCCGAGGACGAGCCGGAGGAGGCCGACGAGCAGGCCGAGGACAGCGCCGACGGCGACGAGTCCGAGGAGACCGGTTCGCGCCGTCGCCGTCGCCGCGGCGGCCGTCGTCGCCGTCGTGGCGAGTCCGCCGAGTCCGCCGGTGACGACGAGTCGGAGGACTCCGAGGAGACCGCTGCCGCGCAGGCGGCGCAGGACGCAGAGGACACGGCCGAGCAGGTCGAGGAGGACGAGGAGGACGAGTCCGCCGGTGAGA
Organism: Streptomyces spinosisporus; assembly: GCF_022698145.1. Taxonomy (GTDB): domain Bacteria; phylum Actinomycetota; class Actinomycetes; order Streptomycetales; family Streptomycetaceae; genus Streptomyces; species Streptomyces spinosisporus. The sequence goes on along the minus strand of NZ_JALDAX010000002.1, from coordinate 42,880 downwards.
GCGGCGGCTCCTCCTCCAGCAGCCGCAGGCGTCGTCGCCGGCGCCGTCGCTCCGGCGACTCCGCCGACACCGAGCCCGGCGAGGGCGACCCCGAGCGCACCGTCGTCAAGGTCCGCGAGCCCCGCCCGAAGTCCGAGCCGTCCGACGAGGTGCAGTCCATCAAGGGCTCGACCCGTCTGGAGGCCAAGAAGCAGCGCCGCCGCGAGGGCCGCGAGCAGGGCCGCCGGCGCGTCCCGATCATCACCGAGGCCGAGTTCCTGGCCCGCCGTGAGGCCGTCGAGCGGGTGATGGTCGTCCGCCAGCACGGCGAGCGCACGCAGATCGGCGTCCTGGAGGACGGCGTGCTCGTCGAGCACTACGTCAACAAGGAGCAGGCCACCTCGTACGTCGGCAATGTGTACCTGGGCAAGGTGCAGAACGTCCTGCCGTCGATGGAGGCCGCCTTCATCGACATCGGCAAGGGCCGCAACGCCGTGCTGTACGCGGGCGAGGTCAACTTCGAGGCGCTGGGCATGGCCAACGGCCCGCGGCGCATCGAGTCCGCCCTGAAGTCCGGCCAGTCCGTGCTGGTCCAGGTGACGAAGGACCCGATCGGGCACAAGGGCGCCAGGCTCACCAGCCAGGTCTCCCTCCCCGGCCGCTACCTGGTGTACGTCCCCGAGGGCTCGATGACCGGCATCAGCCGCAAGCTGCCCGACACCGAGCGGGCGCGGCTGAAGACCATCCTCAAGAAGGTCGTCCCCGAGGACGCGGGCGTCATCGTGCGCACCGCCGCCGAGGGCGCGAGCGAGGACGAGCTGCGCCGGGACGTCGAGCGGCTGCAGGCGCAGTGGGAGGACATCCAGAAGAAGTCCAAGAGCGGCAACGCGCCGACGCTGCTGTACGGCGAGCCGGACATGACGGTCCGGGTCGTCCGCGACATCTTCAACGAGGACTTCTCCAAGGTCGTCGTGAGCGGCGACGAGGCCTGGTCGACCATTCACGGGTACGTCTCGCACGTCGCGCCCGACCTGGCCGACCGGCTGTCGAAGTGGACCTCCGAGGTCGACGTCTTCGCCACGTACCGCATCGACGAGCAGCTCGCCAAGGCGCTGGACCGCAAGGTCTGGCTGCCCAGCGGCGGTTCGCTGGTCATCGACCGGACCGAGGCGATGGTCGTCGTCGACGTCAACACCGGCAAGTTCACCGGCCAGGGCGGCAACCTCGAGGAGACCGTCACCAGGAACAACCTGGAGGCGGCCGAGGAGATCGTCCGCCAGCTCCGGCTGCGTGACCTCGGCGGCATCATCGTCATCGACTTCATCGACATGGTGCTGGAGTCCAACCGGGACCTGGTACTGCGGCGTCTGCTGGAGTGCCTGGGCCGGGACCGGACCAAGCACCAGGTCGCCGAGGTCACCTCGCTGGGCCTGGTGCAGATGACCCGCAAGCGGGTCGGCCAGGGCCTGCTGGAGTCGTTCTCCGAGACCTGCGTCCACTGCAACGGCCGCGGTGTCATCGTGCACATGGAGCAGCCCACCTCCTCCGGTGGCGGCGGCAAGCGCAAGAAGCGCGGCCGTGGCGGCGACACGCACGTCCACGAGCACGAGAGCGCGGCGGCCGTCGAGGCACCGGAGGCCGCCGAGGAGACCGAGGCCGAGGTCGCCGCCGAGGTGGCGGCGCCCGTCGCCCTGGCCGAGCCCGCCTTCACCGCGGACGAGGAGCTCTACAGCAGCGTCGCCGAGGCGGAGGCCGCGGCGGGCCGTGGCCGTTCGCGCCGCCGCGCGAGCCGCCGGGCCTCGGCTCCGGCCGGTGCGCCGAGGCGCGAGGAGAGCAGGAGCGAGCGGGCCGGGCGCGAGGAGAACAAGCCCGAGAAGGCCGAGAAGGCCGAGAAGGCCGAGAAGGCCGAGAAGTCCGAGGAGCTCGAGAAGTCCGAGGAGAAGAAGGCCGAGGCGCCTACGGCTCAGGACGTGACCGCCGAGGCCGAGGCGGAGCGTCCGGTGCAGCCGGAGCGGGCCGCCGAGGCGCTCGCCGAGCCCGCCGCCGTGGAGGACGCGGTCGTTCCCGCCCGGACCGCGGAGGCATCGGAGGAGGCCGCCCCCAAGGGGCGTACGCGCCGTCGGGCCACCCGGAAGGTGTCGGCGCCGGCCGGTTCGCCCGCGGGGGCCGAGGCCTCCGTGGTGACGATCACCGAGTCCGCACCGGCCGCCGACGCGGACACCGCCGCCGAGCCGGCCGCACCGAGCGCGGCGCAGCCCGAGGCTCCGGCCCCGAGCGCCGCCCCGGCTCGCCCGCGGCGTCGTGCGGTGCGCAAGGAGGCCGCGCCCACCGCGTCCGAGGAGGAGGCCGTCACGGTCGTTCCGTCGGGCACGGCGGACGAGGCGCCGGCCGCGGACGAGGCGCCGGCCGCGGAGGGCGCCGAGGAGGCGGCTCCGGCCAAGAAGACGGCCCGTAAGACGGCCAAGAAGGCCACCGCCAAGAAGGCCGCGACGAAGAAGACCGCGGCAAAGAAGACGGCGGCCAAGAAGGCCACGGCCAAGAAGGCGGCGAAGACCGCCAAGACGGCCGCGGCCAAGACGACGGCGAAGAAGACGGCGGTCTCGGCCGCCGCCGACGAGAGCTGAGCCCTCGGCGCAGCCCGAGCGGTGCCCGTGCGGCCGGTCCCTGTGACCGGCCGCACGTCTGCGGGGGTCGGCCCGGTTTGACCCCCTCGGCCGCGGCCCCGTAACCTTGACCCTCGGTGTGTCCGCTGTTGAGGACGCACCACATCCTCGTAAACCTCTTCCTCCAGAGCGCCGGGTGCCCTGCACCGGCCGCCGCGGAGAGGCCGACCGCGTGCCGGGCGGCTGGACTGCGAGGGTGCCGTTCCCGAGCGAGAGAGTGAGATCCGCGTGTACGCCATCGTGCGCAGCGGTGGTCGCCAGCACAAGGTTGCTGTCGGCGACATCGTTGAGGTTGACAAGATTTCCACTGCCAAGGTTGGCGACACGGTCGAGCTCTCGACCCTGCTCGTTGTCGACGGCGACGCTGTGACCAGCGACCCGTGGGTGCTGGCCGGCATCAAGGTCCAGGCCGAGGTCGTGGACCACCACAAGGGCCAGAAGATCGACATTCTGCGCTACAAGAACAAGACCGGTTACCGCCGTCGCCAGGGCCATCGCCAGCAGTACACGGCGATCAAGGTCACTGAGATCCCCACGGCTGCGAAGTAAGGGACTGAGGAGAAATGGCACACAAGAAGGGCGCATCGTCCACTCGGAACGGTCGCGACTCCAATGCCCAGCGGCTCGGCGTGAAGCGCTTCGGCGGTCAGGTCGTCAACGCTGGTGAGATCCTGGTCCGCCAGCGCGGCACCCACTTCCACCCCGGTGCGGGCGTCGGCCGTGGCGGCGACGACACGCTGTTCGCGCTGAACGCCGGTGCGGTGGAGTTCGGTACCCATCGCGGCCGCAAGGTCGTGAACATCGTTCCGGTCGCCTGATCCAGGGCACCTGACCGGAAGCTTTCGCGAGGCGGACCTCACTTCCCTGGTGGGAAGCGGGTCCGCCTTTCGCGTGTTGACCTGGCAAGACCCGTACGTAACTGGAGGCACATCCCATGACCACCTTCGTGGACCGCGTCGAACTGCACGTCGCCGCGGGTAACGGAGGCCACGGCTGTGCCTCCGTCCACCGTGAGAAGTTCAAGCCGCTCGGCGGACCCGACGGCGGCAACGGCGGACGCGGCGGGGACGTGATCCTCACCGTCGACCAGTCCGTGACGACGCTGCTCGACTACCACCACTCCCCGCACCGCAAGGCCACCAACGGCAAGCCCGGCGAGGGCGGCAACCGAAGCGGCAAGGACGGACAGGACCTGGTGCTGCCGGTGCCCGACGGCACGGTCGTCCTGGACAAGGCGGGCAACGTCCTCGCCGACCTGGTCGGACAGGGCACCTCCTACGTCGCCGCACAGGGCGGCCGCGGCGGGCTCGGCAACGCGGCGCTCGCCTCGGCACGGCGCAAGGCGCCCGGCTTCGCGCTGCTCGGCGTGCCGGGGGATCTGCAGGACATCGTCCTGGAGCTGAAGACCGTCGCCGACGTGGCGCTCGTGGGGTACCCGAGCGCGGGCAAGTCCTCGCTGATCTCGGTGCTGAGCGCCGCCAAGCCGAAGATCGCCGACTATCCCTTCACCACGCTGGTGCCGAACCTCGGTGTCGTGACGGCCGGTTCGACCGTGTACACCATCGCGGACGTGCCCGGGCTGATCCCCGGCGCCAGCCAGGGCAGGGGCCTGGGCCTGGAGTTCCTGCGCCATGTGGAGCGGTGCAGTGTGCTGGTGCATGTGCTGGACACGGCGACGCTGGAGTCCGAGCGGGACCCCGTCTCCGACCTCGATGTCATCGAGGAGGAGCTGAAGCAGTACGGCGGGCTCGACCGGCGGCCGCGGATCGTCGTCCTGAACAAGATCGACGTACCGGACGGCAAGGACCTCGCCGAGATGGTGCGGCCGGATCTGGAGGCGCGGGGATACCGCGTCTTCGAGGTGTCCGCCGTCGCGCATCTCGGGCTGAAGGAGCTGTCGTTCGCGCTGGCCGACCTGGTCGCGAAGGCGCGGGCCGCGCGGCCCGCCGAGGAGGCGACGCGGATCGTCATCCGGCCCAAGGCCGTGGACGACGCGGGCTTCACCGTCACGCGCGAGGAGGCCGACGGGGAGCCGCTGTTCCGGGTGCGCGGCGAGAAGCCCGAGCGCTGGGTGCGGCAGACCGACTTCAACAACGACGAGGCCGTCGGCTATCTGGCCGACCGTCTCAACCGCCTCGGTGTGGAGGAGGAGTTGATGAAGGCGGGCGCCCGGTCCGGCGACGGTGTGGCCATCGGGCCCGAGGACAACGCGGTCGTCTTCGACTGGGAGCCGTCGGTGATGGCCGGGGCGGAGATGCTGGGGCGCCGTGGTGAGGACCACCGCTTCGAGGCGCCCCGTCCCGCGGCGCAGCGGCGCCGGGACCGGGAAGCCGAACGCGACGAGTCCCTCCGGGACTTCGACGGGTTCGAGCCGTTCTGACGCCTTTCTGACCCTCCTTCTGCCCCTCCTTCTGCCTCCTTCTGACCCTTCAGAGCGCGAAAATCGGCTCGAAGCTCTCCTACCGCACATCCTCGTCATGCCCGTCAATTGAGGCGGCACACGACCCGTTGTGACCAGAGCACGTTCATCCCGTTGTTCCTGTGTCGCAACGGGTCTCCTGTTGTCTGCTCATTTGTCATGCACGCGAAGGCCCGTGTTCAGCCCGTGGACCGTCCGGCTGCGTGAGCTTTCACGTGTCCAACAGGCCCGCGAGGCAAGGGAGTCAGCCGATGACCGGAGCAAGCTCGCCCGACCGACGCCGCTTTCTGACCGCCGGCACCGCCGTGCTCGGCGCTGCCGCCTCCGCCGTGCTCTGGCTGCCGGGCACCGCCCGGGCGGCCGGAGCGACGCTGCCCGACGGGGTGTTCAGCCTCGGGGTCGCCTCCGGGGACCCGCTGCCCGACGGCATCGTGCTGTGGACCAGACTCGCCCCCGACCCGCTGAACGGCGGGGGCATGCCCGACCGTGTGGTCTCGGTCGAGTGGGAGATCGCCGAGGACGCGCGGCTGAGAAAGCCGGTGCGCCGGGGCGTCGCCCACGCCCGCCCCGAGTACGGGCACAGCGTGCACGTGGACGTCCGCGGGCTGCGCCCGGACCGCGCGTACTGGTACCGCTTCCGGGTGGAGGGCCAGGTCTCGCCCACCGGCCGTACCCGCACCGCGCCCCACCCGCACGCGCGCAACGGCTTCCTGCGCGTCGCCCTCGCCTCCTGTCAGAACTGGCAGCACGGCTACTTCACGCCGTACGCCGACATGCTGGAACAGGACCCCGACGTCGTCCTGTTCGTCGGTGACTACATCTACGAGTCCACGCCCTCCTCGGCGGGGCCGCGGCGGCACGAGGGCACGGGGGAGCCGTACACCCTGGAGCAGTACCGCAACCGGTACGCGCAGTACCGAAGCGACCCCGACCTGGCGGCGATGCACGCGAACGCGCCCTGGGTGGTCACCTTCGACGACCACGAGGTGGACAACGACTGGGCCGGGCAGATCCCGCAGGACCCCGCCAAACAGCCGCACGACGCCTTCGTGGCCCGGCTGACGGCGGCCTTCCAGGCGTACTACGAGCACATGCCGGTGCGGGCGAGCGCGATCCCGAGCGGGCCGCACATCCAGATGTACCGGCGCCTGGAGTTCGGCCGCCTGGCGCGGCTGAACGTGCTCGACACCCGGCAGTTCCGCAGCGACCAGGTGACCAGCCAGGCGGACGCCGAGGACCCCTCGCTCACGATGCTCGGCGCCGAGCAGAAGGAGTGGCTGCTGGACGGGATGCACGACTCGCCCGCCCGCTGGAACCTCGTCGCCTCGCAGATCATGATGGCCGAGACCGACATCCTGCCCGGCGAGGGCAAGCTCTGGTACTACGACGCCTGGGACGGCTACCAGGTCGAACGCAACGCCCTGCTGGACGAGTTCGCCGACGTCCGCAACCCGGTCGTGCTCAGCGGCGACCGCCACCTGACGATGATCAGCGACCTGAAGACCGACTACTCCGACCCCGAGTCCGAGGTCGTGGGCGCCGAGTTCGTCGGCACGTCCATCTCCAGCAACGGCGACCAGGACCAGGCCGCCTTCCATGCCCAGTGGGACCCGCTGAAGGCGGACAACCCGCACTGGAAGCTCATCGACGCCCATCGCGGCTACCACCTCTTCGACATCCGGCGTGACGGGATCGACGCGCAGGTGCGGGTGGTGGACACGGTGGTCCAGCCGCAGGCCACACCGAGCACGCTGGCGCGGCTGCGGGTGGAGAGCGGGCGCCCGGGCGTGGAATTGGTCTGACGGGCAGGGAGGGGGAGGGGGCCTGGGGCTCATCAGGGTTCCAGGTCTCTCTCAGGTAAGTCTCAGGTGTGCCTCTTACCATCCTCTGACCATGGAGACCGACTGTACGAGAGATGACGCCCGGGTGAAGTCCGCCGCCCGCCCCGCCCCGTTGCCCGCCGGCACCCGGCTGCTGCACATCGGCCCGCACAAGACCGGCACGACCGCGATCCAGGGCGCGTTGTTCGACGCGCGGGACCGGCTGCCCGAGCACGGCGTCGAGTTCCCCGGGAACACCCGGCACCCCATGGAGGCCGTTCTCGCCGCCGTCGCGCGCCCCGCGATGATGGGCGACGCCGTGCCCACCGAGCAGCACTGGGCCAGACTGGTGCAGCAGGTGAAGGCTGCCGGCCGGCGCACGGCCGTGATCAGCAGCGAGTTCTTCGCCGACGCCGAGGACGACGACACCATCGCGCGGATCGTCGAGCAGCTCGGCGGCGACCGGGTGCACGTCCTGGTCACCCTGCGCCCCCTCGCGCGCATCATGCCCTCGCAGTGGCAGCAGTACGTGCAGAACGGACTGCGGATGGGCTACGAGGACTGGCTGAAGCACATGCTCCGCAAGGCCCCGTACGAGCAGCCCAACCCCAGCTTCTGGCGCCGCCACCGGCACGACCGGCTGGTCGAGCGCTGGGTGCGGGCGGTCGGCCCTGAGCGGGTCACCGTCGTCGTGGTCGACGACCGGGACCGGGACCGGCTGATGCGCACCTTCGAGGCGCTGCTCGGACTGCCCGAGAATCTCCTGCAACCGGTTCCGGACACCGCGAATCGGTCACTTACCCTCGCCGAGACCGAAATGCTGCGGAATCTTAATAAGGAATTCCGCGGCAATGAGCTGCCGGACGAGCTGTATTCCAAGCTCGTCCGTAACGGCGCGATCATGCATATGAAGAACACGTGCAGCCCCACGCCCCAGGACGTGAAGATCTCCACTCCGCGATGGGCGCTCGAGGACGCCGCCCGGATCGCCGGCGAGATGATTGACGGCATCACTCATATGGGCGTACGTGTCCTCGGCGACCCCGCGCTGCTGTCCGCCCTGCCGAAGAGCGCCGGCGAGCGGCCCGCGGAGCCGCGGATCGCCCCCGAGGTGGCCGCACACGCCCTGTACGGCGCGCTCGCCGCGGCCGCCGAGGTACCGGTGCGGCACTCCACTCCGGCCAAGGCGCGCACGGTTCACCAGACGTCGTCCGTGGAACTCGTGAAGGTGCTCGGTCACCGCTGCCTGAAGAAGCTGCGGCGGCGCTGACCGGCTGTGCAGTTACTCACAGCAATTCCACGGGAACGCGCACAGGACGCCCCGGCGTCACCAGCAGTGCAAGGTGAATACCAGGTAGCGCGAACATATGCAGCGAAGGGCGTTCACCTTGCACAGCGGTAACCGCAAGTGGGACCATTTCCCCGTTCCCTGACGCCCCAAGGTAGGTCCTCTGTGTCCCAGCACATAGCCAAGCCCCGTACCACCGCAGTGATCCTGGCCGGTGGCACCGGCCAGCGGGTGGGTCTCTCGATCCCCAAGCAGCTGCTGAAGATCGCCGGCAAGGCTGTCATCGAGCACACCCTCACCACCTTCGAGAACGCCGACTCGATCGACGACATCATCGTGCTGATGGCGCCGGGCTATGTGCCCGACGTGGAGAAGATCGTCGCCAAGGCCGGCTTCACCAAGGTCCGCAAGATCATCGAGGGCGGCTCGACCCGGAACGAGACCACCGAGCGGGCCATCGAGGCCCTCGGCGAGGGCCTGGCCGAGGGCGAGGACCGCAACGTCCTGTTCCACGACGCCGTACGCCCCCTGCTCTCGCAGCGTGTGATCACCGACTGCGTGGCCGCCCTCGAGCGCTACCACGCCGTCGACGTGGCCATCCCGTCCGCCGACACCATCATCGTCACGCGCACGCACGGCGAGGACGGCGAGTTCATCACCGAGATCCCGGACCGCTCCCGGCTGCGCCGCGGCCAGACCCCGCAGGCCTTCAAGCTGTCCACGATCCGCCGGGCCTACGAGGTCGCCGCCGGTGACCCCAACTTCCAGGCCACGGACGACTGCTCCGTCGTGCTCAAGTACCTGCCGGACGTGCCGATCCACGTCGTGGCGGGCGACGAGTACAACATGAAGGTCACCCAGCCCGTCGACGTCTTCATCGCCGACAAGCTGTTCCAGCTGGCCTCGACCGCCGCGCCCGAGCAGGTGGGTGAGGAGGCGTACCGCGAGCTGCTGAGCGGCAAGACCATCGTGATCTTCGGCGGCTCGTACGGCATCGGCAAGGACATCGCCGAGCTCGCCGAGTCCTACGGCGCCAAGGTGTACGCGCTCGGCCGCTCCACCACCGGCACCCACGTGGAGAACCCGGAGGAGGTCGACGACGCGCTGTCCAAGGCGTACGCGGAGACCGGCCGGATCGACCACGTCGTCAACACCGCGGGCGTGCTGCGCATCGGCAAGCTCGCCGAGACCGACAACGCGACCATCGAGGAAGCGCTGAAGGTCAACTACCTGGCACCGGTGCAGATCGCTCGTTCCGCGTACAAGTACCTGGCGGAGACCAAGGGCCAGCTGCTGCTGTACACCTCCAGCAGCTACACCCGCGGCCGCGCCGAGTACAGCCTCTACTCCTCGACCAAGGCCGCCATGGTGAACCTCACCCAGGCCCTGTCCGACGAGTGGGCCGGCGACGGCGTCCGGGTCAACTGCATCAACCCGGAGCGCACCGCCACGCCCATGCGCACCAAGGCCTTCGGCCAGGAGCCGGCGGGCAGCCTGCTCTCCTCGGAGGCCGTCGCCCGCACCTCGCTGGACGTGCTGCTCTCCGAGCTGACCGGCCATGTCATCGACGTCCGCCAGCAGGACCCGACGGCGGGTGCCGCGAAGGCGACCGGGTTCGAGCACGCGCTGGCCTCGGTTCTGGACCGACAGGACGGCGTGTAATATTCGACGGGAATTAGTCTTCCGTTATTCAGGCCTCTGCTTTCCGGTGTTAATGCGTTGCATTGACACGGCGTTCGCAGAGGCCTGAATCCGTACACCCGTCGAATTACTACACACCCTGCGCAGTCCCGAACAAAACCGGCACCCCCCCTCCCAGAGCAGGTTCTCCGTGATATCCACCGCTATTCGCGTCGCCCGGGTGGGCAGCGCGGCCGAGCTGGCCGCGGCGGCGCTCATGATGCTGGGCTTCCCGGCGCTCATGCTGGCCGCGCTCGTCCCGAGCGTCTACGCCTTCGCGGCCGCGGCCGCCGTCACGTACCTGGCGGACCACTATCTGCACCGCAAGGGCAGTTATCTGGTCAACCGCCTCAGCAAGGTCCGCGCCGGCCTGTCCATCCGCTTCCTGATCCGGGAGCTGCTGCTGATACTGCTGCTGGCCCGGATGTCGTTCGCGGACAACCTGATCTACTACGGCGCGGTCGCCTGCTTCATCGCGTTCTACGGTCTGCAGGCCCCCCACGGCGCCCTGGTCACGCTGATCCGCAACCGCCGCCGGATGCCGGTCGCCACCCGCAACGTCGACCTGAAGTCGCGCATCCGCATCCCGGACGCCCCGCCGCGCTACCTGCTGAACCGCTCGGCCGAGAAGATGCTCCACCTCGACCTCGCGGCCGTCGCCGGCATTCTGGTCGCCGCGGCCATGAAGTCGTCCGTGCCCGGCTTCATCGGCATCGGCATCACCCTGTTCCTGGGCTGCCTGTACGTCGGCGCCCTGGTGCCGTACATCCGCGGCAGGAAGATCCCGCCGAACGCGGAGAAGGTGCTCGCGGCCGTCGACGACTGGCTGCGCGAGTACGGCCCCGAGACGGTGCTGTACTTCTCCGGCTCCAAGGACTCGGCGTACCAGGTCAACATGTGGCTGGAGACCATGGAGCAGCTGGACTCCAAGCCGCTGGTCATCCTGCGCGAGCGGGTCATCCTGGCGAACCTGGCGCCCACCACCTGCCCCGTGATCTGCGTGCCCGGCGGTGTGCACCTGATGAACATGGAGCTGTCGACGGTGCGCGTCGCGCTCTACGCGGCGAACGTCGGCAAGAACATCCACATGCTGCGCGTGCCCACCATGAAGCACGTCTTCATCGGCCACGGCGACAGCGACAAGCTGGCCAGCGTCAACCCGTTCAGCAAGGTCTACGACGAGGTGTGGACCGCCGGACGCGCGGGCCGCGACCGCTACGCCATCGCCGACGTCGGCGTCCGTGACGACGACATCGTCGAGGTCGGCCGCCCGCAGCTGGCGCCGATCCAGACCCGGCAGAGCGTCCCGGCCGCCGAGGGACAGTGCCCGACCGTGCTGTACGCGCCCACCTGGGAGGGCTGGGACGGCAACCCGGGCAACACCTCGCTCGTCCTGGCCGGCGAGAACATCGTGAAGAAGCTGATCGCGAGCGACCCGCCGGTCCGTGTCCTGTACAAGCCGCACCCCTTCACCGGCACCGTCAGCAAGGAGGCGGGCGCCGCGCACCGGCGCATCACCGCCCTGGTCGAGAAGGCCGCCGCCGAGCGCGCCGCCGACCCGCGCTTCGCCGTCGACGCGGCCGCCCTGCAGCAGGCCAGGAGCGATCTGGCCCGGATCGAGGCCCGCCTCGCCGAGCTGTCCGGCACCGCGGGCGACCGCGGCGACGAGGCCGAGGCCACCCGGGACGGCGTGGTCGACCTCGGCCGGCACGAGGAGGTCGCCCGGCTGCGCGGCGAGTGGAACGACGCCTACTGGCGTTCCTTCAGCGCCTACGAGCACCGCGTCATCTCGGGCGCCGAGCCGCGTCTGTACGACTGCTTCAACGTCTGCGACGCGATGGTCTCCGACATCTCCTCCGTGGTCTCCGACTTCATCGCGAGCGGCAAGCCGTACGCCGTCACGGACTCCGCCGAGCTGGGCGTGGAGGAGTTCAAGCGGCAGAACACCGCGGTGCGCGCCGCGGTGATCCTCTCCAACAGCGCCGCCGAACTGGGCGAGTTGCTGAGCGCGGTGCGCAGTCCGGCCGCCGACGCGCTGGCCGAGGACCGCAAGGAGCTGAAGGAGTATCTGCTCGGTCCGGACGAGCCCACGTCCATCGAGCAGTTCAACGCCGCGGTGGCGGACCTGGCGCTCAAGGCCCAGTCGCGCAACCTCGGCCAGGAGTCCCGCAGCGCGGGCGGTGCGCCCGGGGCCGACGAGCTGTCGGACCAGCTGTCCCCGGCGCAGCCGGTGCCGGCGGCCGGGGAGCCGGACGGAACCAAGCAGCACTGACGGTCTTCCTGCACGAAGAGCTCGGCCCCGAGGAGCGATCCTCGGGGCCGAGCTCTTTCCCGTTTCTTACCGCCGGTTGGGCCGGACCCTGAGCAACTCCCACCATTCCTGCGTACTTTCCGGTGTCTGTCCCTTCCTGCGGCTTGTGCCGCCGGTGACTGCTGTGACGTACCTCACCAACGACGAGCAATTAGGCAACCTCCTCAAGTGGCCACCCGTCTAACAGGTAGCGAATATGTGGATTCGGGGGAAATGCACCTTGACCAAGGGGGAAATGTGACCGTCGCGCAGCCTGATGTCAGCGTGATCATCGGGGCGTACGAAGCGATGCCGTATCTGGTCGAGTGCCTCGCGTCCGTGGAGGCACAGACCATCGACGCAGAGCGCATCGAGGTCATCGCCGTGGACGACGGGTCCACGGACGGGACGGGGGAGTATCTGGAGGAGTTCGCGCGGCGGGCGACCATGCCGGTCACGGTGATCCGGCAGGACAACTCCGGCGGACCGAGCGGGCCGCGCAACGTCGGACTCGGCAAGGCCGCCGGGCGCTACGTCTTCTTCCTCGACGCCGACGACCGGCTCGGCCCCGAGGCGCTGGAGCGGATGGTCGCGATGGCCGACCGCAACGGCACGGACGTGGTCCTGGGCCGCGTCGAGGGCATCAACCGCAACCCCCCGAAGTCGATGTGGGGTCGCACGCTGGAGCGCACCGACGTCTTCTCCTCGAACATCAAGTTCACGCTGAGCGCGCAGAAGCTGTTCCGGCGGCAGTTCCTGGAGCAGCACGGCATGCACTTCGACGAGTCCCTGTGGACCGGCGAGGACGCGCTGTTCACGATGGAGGCGTATCTGCGGGCCGACGGGGTGTCCGTGCTCGCCGACTACACCTGCTACTACCTCGTCGGGCGCGAGGACGGCAAGCATGTGACCAAGAGCGGGGGTTACGCGCTGCGCTTCGACTCCGCGCGCGCCCTGATGAACCTGATAGCCGAGCACGTTCCGGCGGGGGAACGCCGTGACGCGCTGATGATCAGGCCCTTCCTGGTGACGCTGCTGCCGCAGTTCGGGCCGCGGTACCTCAAGGACAGCGAGAAGGTGCGCCGGCACAAGTTCGAGCTGGCGAAGCCGCTGATGCAGGAGTTCTGGCACGAGGGCGTCGCCCGGCGTCTCAAGGTCGAGGAGCGGTTGCGGCTGCATCTCGTCGCCGAGGAGCGGCCCGAACTCCTCAAGGAGGTCGTGGAGTTCATCAAGGCGAAGAAGCAGGCCGCCGCCCTCCTGGAGAAGAAGGGCCGCCACCTCTACCTCGCCTACCCGCACTTCCGCGACAGCTCGGCAGGCATACCCGACTCGATCTACTTGGCCGCCCCCCGAGAGGCCCGGGCCTTCCCCGGCTACCGCGAACACTCCACCGCAGGCTCGGCCCTACGCCGAGCAGCCCGCAGGGCCCGCCGCGCCCTGAAACCCCGCCCCACCACCCCCGGCTCCCCCACACCGGGCGGGACGGCAGCGGCGGCCTGAGGGGCGTCTCTGCCGCCTAGGGCGGCCGGGGCACCGTTGGGTGAGCCTGGGCGGCAAGGGTGTCGTACGGGTGCGGGGTTGCCGGATCGGCGCTGACCTTCGTCGGCTCGTGATGGGCGCCGGGTGTGGCGGAACGGTCCGTCAGGTTCGACTCCGGCTTTCGCCGGGCAAGGCCGTCGTGCGGCTGCGGGGTCTGGCCGATCGGTGGGGTTCTGGCTCTGTTCGAGGTGGGCGCCGGTGTGGGGGAACAGGGGCTGGCGGGCGCGGTCGGGACGTCGTCCGTGGGGCGGGGCTGCCCCGGCGGGCGTGGGGCCACGCTGTCGTGCGGGTGCAGAGTCGCCGGATCGGCGCTGACCGTCGCCCTGCTCGTGATGGGCGCCGGGTGTGGGGGAGCGGGCCGTCAGGTTGGTCCGACCGGAGTTGTAGCTGCAGGGAGGACGCGGTCGTTAGGCGGTGGCCGTCGTCACGGTGGGCCTGGGAGGTAACCGCTTGGCGCGGGTGCGGAGTTCGGGGCCCGGCGGGCGTGTTCGGCGAGCAAGGGGGCGCAGCCGGCATAGGGGCGCGAGGGTGGTCGGCCGGTGCGGTCGGGGCATGCCTGTCCGGCCCGGTTGGGGCGCAGCCGCGCGGCGGTCAGGGCAAGGTCCTCGACCGGCGGCGCCCGCCACGCGTCGCCCTCCCGGGGGTCCAGCAGCGGCGGTGCGAGCCGGGGGGTCACTCCGGTGTGCCGGTCGGGTGCAGGGCCCTGCCGGATGGGCGTGGCCCCTCGGGCAGTTCGAGGTCGGCGCCCGGCGTGGTGGAGAAGCCCGACAGGGGTACCGCCGCCTTGGTCGTCGTTTCGCGGGTGCACAGGTCGGGCTGATGTGCGGCAGCCTTCCCCCCTACTGGCGTCCCGACTGCAGGGCCCGGCGGATGGGGCGGCCCACTGCGGTTCTGGCTCGGCGGTAGACGGAGGTCGAGCCTGTGGCGGTGGCCTTGGCGGCTCGGCGCTCGAGTTCTCGTTTCAACTGGGCGTTGTCCAGGGTCAGTTCGCTGATGCGGGTCTGGAGCCAGCCGAAGCGGGAGGTCAGGGAGGTGATGTCGGTGTCGTTCCAGGGGCGGATACCGGGCGGGAAGGCCAGGGAGCGCAACCGGGCCTCGAAGGCGGCGCCGCCGTCCCCGTGCGTGAACGTGTTCTCCAGCCCGTTGCGGTCCAGGAACCCCGTGAACCGCTCGAAGCGCTCCAGGTGACCGCCGATCAGACCGGTGAAGTCCGCCTCCTCGTAGAGCTGCGCGGGATCGAGGTCCGGGGTCTGCTTGTCGATGCGCCGGTGCGGGATCTCGAAGTAGCGGCACAGCTCCAGGGTCCGCGAGTCGCCGCACAGCACGGTGGCGGGCGTGCCCGCGAGCAGCGCCGCGATGTTGCCGTGGATGCGGGAGCCGAAGGAGAAGTCGTATGCGCGCAGGTCGTCGATCCAGGTGACCGGGTCGACGTAGACGCGGACCTTGTCCTGCCGGAACATCGGGTGGTCGGGATGCGTCGGGATCGCCGTCACGGCGGCGTTCGGGTGGGACAGGTCCCGCCAGTGCAACTGCCGTGCGTCGCTGAGGTTCTGTCCGATGAAGGTCAGGTTCGGGTAGCGGGCGTGGGTGCGCTCGATGAGCTTGTCCAGGCCCTGCTTCTGCACCGCGCTGTGCGAACCGTTGATCGCGATCCGCGACTCGGCGCTCAGCGCCGGCCCCCGCTTGTCCACGGCGAGTTCCTTGCCGTACATGAACAGCGACGGACAGCCGATCACTTCGACGTCACGGAACCCCAGGTCGTTGAGGTACTTCTCGGTGAACTCCCCGCGCACCCCGATGGAGGCGCTGCGGTCGAGCACCGCCGCGACGAAGGCGCGCACCGACTCCTCCATCGGCTTCAGCCGCGCCGCGCTGTAGTTCAGCCCGGCCTGCGCACCGATCCCCAGCACCACGACCGGGATCCGCAGCCTGCTGATCAGCCGGGTCAGACGCTTCAACGAGACCTCGAACGAGGGCCGGAAAGCATTCGCCAGCGGCACGACGAAGGCGTCGTACTCCTCGTTGATCCGCTCCGCCGCCGCCACATCGGTCCGCATGCCGTTCGTGACGACCTCGGTGCCCGGTGTCTCCAGGATCTTGTGGGAGGCGTCACTGAAGATCAGGTTGCCGGAGTTGGTGGCGATGACGTCCTGATGGAGGGCTTCCTCCACGGGGAAGACATCGAAGGGACTCTTGCCCGAACGCAGCAGGATGCGCTTCACGCGCTGAACTTCTTTGGCTTGCACATCGTTCAAATTAGATTTACCCGCACTTTGATTTCTATAGGCAACCAGTGCAACCTTTTTGCCCTGTGCAATGCGTGAGCAAATGGTTACGTCACGCCTGTCCGGGGACTGGACCGGCCCGCGGGACCCGGTCCTCTTCGCGTAGATTGCCGGTCGGGAAGCCGGAATGCGCGAGGGGACGGAAGACCAAGGTGGCAGGGGCAAGGCAGGCCGTGAGCGAGGCCCGCAGGATCGTCGTCAAGGTGGGTTCCTCGTCGCTGACCACCGCCGCCGGCGGTCTCGACGCCGACCGGGTCGACGCGCTCGTCGACGTACTCGCCAAGAGCCGCAGCGGGGGAGAGAAGGAGATCGTCCTGGTCTCCTCCGGCGCCATCGCCGCCGGTCTCGCCCCGCTGGGCCTGCGCCGCCGCCCTCGTGACCTCGCCCGCCAGCAGGCCGCCGCGAGCGTCGGCCAGGGCCTGCTCGTCGCCCGCTACACCGCCTCCTTCGCCCGCTACGGCGTCCGCGTCGGCCAGGTACTGCTCACCTCCGACGACATGAGCCGCCGCGCCCACCACCGCAACGCCTCGCGCACCCTCGACAAGCTGCTCGCGATGGGCGCCCTCCCCGTCGTCAACGAGAACGACACCGTCGCCACCGACGAGATCCGCTTCGGCGACAACGACCGGCTGGCCGCGCTCGTCGCCCACCTCGTCCACGCCGACCTGCTGGTGCTGCTCTCCGACGTCGACGGCGTCTACGACGGCGACCCCACCAAACCCGGCACCTCACGGGTGGCGCAGGTGCGCGGCCCCGAGGACCTGGCGCACGTGGAGATCGGCAGCGCGGGCAAGGCGGGCGTGGGCACCGGCGGCATGGTCACCAAGGTCGAGGCCGCCAGGATCGCCGCCGCGGCCGGCATCCCCGTGGTCCTGACCAGCGCCGTCCACGCGGCCGACGCCCTCGCGGGCAAGGACACCGGCACCTACTTCCACCCGGCGGGCAAGCGCTCCGCCGACCGGCTGCTGTGGCTGCAGCACGCCTCCACCCCGCGGGGCTCCCTCACGCTGGACGACGGCGCGGTGCGGGCGGTGGTCGAGCGCCGCACCTCGCTGCTGCCGGCCGGAATCGCCGCCGTGGAGGGGGAGTTCAGCGCCGGGGACCCGGTCGAGCTGCGCGACGGCACCGGCCGTGCGGTGGCCCGCGGGCTCGTCAACTTCGACGCCAAGGAGATCCCCCAGCTGCTCGGCCGTTCGACCCGCGAGCTCGCACGCGAACTGGGCCCGGCCTACGAACGCGAGGTCGTGCACCGGGACGATCTGGTGCTCCTGCATCCCTGAAGCCGCCGACACGGGCCGCGAACAGAGGCCGCCTCGAGCAGTGGCCGAAAACAGGGGGAACGCCCGTTTCGCAAGTCGCCCTGAGGTGGACGTTCCGCAAAAGCGCCCCGCGAACTCTTGCGGCCTGCTCAACTTTGTCCCAGGGACACATTCGGTACGAGGGCTGCTCGTACCGTCGCGTGAAGGAGGCCGTCGTGAGACGAGTGCGCCCTGGGACGGTGTCCCGAGGCGGCACCGGGGGCGCCAGGGGCGCCAGGAGTGCCGCCTCCCGCGCGGTCGGCGAGGAGCGCGCCCTGACCAGCGTCGCGACCGGTGACCGGTACGAGACGCCGGAGGACCTGCCGCGCCTGTGGCACGTCACCCTCAGCGTCTCCGGCGAGGAGGCCCCCCTGAAGGAGGTGCGGCGCGGCCTCGAACAGCTCGCCCACGACCACCCCTTTCTGCTGACCAGCAGATACGCCAACGACCACGCGGAGATCCGCTACTGGGAGGAGGCCCGCGATCTGCACGACGCCGCCGCCGTCGCGCTGCGCCTGTGGGGCGAGCACCGCCAGACCGCCAAGCTGCCGCCCTGGGAGATCGTCGGCCTGGAGGTCATCGACCGCGAGACCTACCACCAGCGGGTCGCCGAGGGATACGGCCCGCCGCCCGCGAGCCCGGTGGGCGTACACCCCTTCTAGGCCGTCCTCGCCGGGTGTCTCGGGGTGTGGAACGTCCGGTGGACGGTCTCGCGGGGCGCATTACGCTTCCCCCATGACCACGCTCTCGCCGTACGACTCGATGTCCCCGGTCGCGCAGGCCGCCTACCGCGCCAAGTCCGCCGCCGCGGACCTCGCCCCGCTGCCCCGCGCGGAGAAGGACGACGCGCTGCTCGCCATCGCGGACGCGCTGGAGGTCCGTACGAGCGAGATCGTGGAGGCCAACGCCAAGGACATCGCCAAGGCCCGCGAGAACGGCACCAGCGAGGCCATCGTCGACCGCCTCACGCTCACCCCGGAGCGGGTCCGCGCCATCGCCTCCGACGTGCGCGACGTCGTCGCCCTGCCCGACCCGGTCGGCGAGATCGTCCGCGGCTCGACCCTCCCCAACGGCATCGACCTGCGCCAGGTCCGCGTCCCGCTCGGCGTCGTCGGCATCATCTACGAGGCCCGTCCGAACGTCACCGTGGACGCCGCCGCCCTCTGCCTGAAGTCCGGCAACGCGGTCCTGCTGCGCGGCTCCGCCTCCGCCTACGAGTCCAACACCGCCCTGGTCCGGGTCATCCGGGACGCGGTCGGCGGCGCGGGCCTGCCCGCCGACGCCGTCCAGCTCGTGCCCGGCGAGAGCCGCGAGAGCGTGCGCGAGCTGATGCGCGCCCGCGGCCTGGTCGACGTCCTGATCCCGCGCGGCGGCGCCTCCCTGATCCAGACCGTCGTCGCGGAGTCCACCGTCCCGGTCATCGAGACCGGCACCGGCAACTGCCACGTCTACGTCGACGCGGCCGCCGACCTCGACATGGCGATCGACATCCTGATCAACTCCAAGGCCCAGCGGCCCAGCGTCTGCAACGCCGCCGAGACCCTCCTCGTCCACCAGGACATCGCCGCCGAGTTCGTGCCGCGCGCCCTGGACGCCCTCGCCGAGGCCGGGGTGACCGTGCACGCCGACCCGCGCGTGCTGGCGTACGCGAAGGACTCGAAGGCGACCGTGGTCGAGGCCACCCCGGAGGACTGGGACACCGAGTACCTCTCCTACGACATCGCCGCCGCCGTCGTCGACTCGCTGGACCGGGCGGTCGAGCACATCCGTCTGTGGTCGTCCGGTCACACCGAGGCGATCGTGACCTCCTCCCAGCAGGCCGCCCGCCGCTTCACCAAGCTGGTCGACTCCACCACGGTCGCCGTGAACGCCTCGACCCGCTTCACCGACGGCGGCCAGTTCGGTTTCGGCGCCGAGATCGGCATCTCCACGCAGAAGCTGCACGCGCGCGGACCGATGGGGCTGCCGGAGCTGACGAGCACGAAGTACATCGTCACCGGGGACGGCCACATCCGGCGCTGATGTCTCAGCAGGCGGATGAATTTCCATACCGTCTGCCCAAATTGACCCCCCAGGTCTACTCTGGACGTGTGCCGGAGGACGTGGGGGGCACGCCGTTCCCTGACGGCTGGGAGCCCGACGACGACCACGACCGCGGGGTGTCGGACGAAGAGTTCGCCTCCGTGGTCTTCGACGAGGCCTTCGTACGGGCGGCCGTGGTGCACGAGCCGACCGCCGTCGAGCGCCTCCTGGCCGCCGCCCAGGCGAGAGCGGAGGCCTCCGAGGCGGAGGCCCGCCGGGCCCACGGCAGAGGCGAGCGGTACGAGGAGGGGTTCGGCCCCGACGACCGCACCGGTTTCGGCCATGATCCCGAGCTCGACGACCTGGACGACACCGACGTCCTCGAAGGCCGCTACGGCACCTCGGGGACGTACGGAAAGCAGGTCCGCTGGCACCGCCCCGTCGCCTGGATGCTCGCCATAGTGATGGGCATAGGCATGGTCGCGCTGGCCTTCGCGGCGGTCTACCGCGGCGCCTCCTCGGGCAACCGGGACCAGGTGCCGCCGCCCGCCTCGACCGGTCTGGAACAGGGCAGCGCATCGGCCCCCTCCGCTTCCGTCGAGACGTCCCGGCCCGCCATCCCGGTGATCCCGCGCAGCCCCTGAGCGAGGCCTCGAACGGCCCCTCGGCACTGCGTGCGGAACCTGGTGAGAACCTGTCAGAAGTTGTCGTGCAGCAGGGCGTTTACCGCGGGTCCCGGAGACCTACCCTGAAGGTATGGGAGGGCCTGGAGACCCACCTGAGGGGACACCCGAGGGCGCCCCCGGAGGTGGCGAGGACGAGTACCGATCCGTCGTGTTCGACGAGTCGTTCGTCCGTGCTGCCCGCCTCCAGGAGTTCTCCGCGCAGGAGCGCATGGCCGACCACGCGCCCGCCGTGCGCCGCCGTCCGCCGCTGCGCCGGGGCCTGTCCCGGCAGGCGCTGATCCTCGTCCTGCTGATCGCGGTGGCCTTCGGCACCGCGATCTACATGGGGGTGCGCCACCCCTACCAGAACCCCGCCGCCCGGCAGCCCGTCGAGCCCCTGCGGATGACCGTCATCCCGCTCTCCCCGCAGGGCCGCGTGCCGGGCGCGGCCGATCCCGAGTTCCTGTACGCGCACAGCCCGGCCGCGCGGTTCCGCATCGGCGCCGAGGGCATTCCGCTGCCTGCGGCCCGGCGCACCGCGCACTTCTCGGACAGCCAGGTGGTCGCCGCCCTGAGCGCGGCCAAGGAATACATCGTGAAGTCCTCGCTGAATCCCGAGGTCATCGGCGGCCAGGACGTCCATCTCGTACGTGTCCTGCTCGACAGCGAACAACTCGACCAGTTCGACCAGAGTTTCCAGCACCCGGTGGCCGACGGCCGGCACCAGCCCACCGGATGGCTGGTTCGCTTCGACCAGACCCGCGCCGAGCTCGCCGACGACAGGATCCGGGTCCAGGGCAGCCTGCAGGTCACCGAGACCGACGCCTCAACGCTCGAGGTCACCGCGGACCACACGTTCGTCTACGCCCTCAAGCCGACCGGTTCCGACGCCAAGGCGCGGGCCTCGCTGTTCACCGTCCGGCGCGAGCTGCACTTCCGCTTCGACCGCGACGACCTGCGGCTGCGCCAGGCCCAGCTGACCGTCTCCTATGTGCAGGCCGGCCCGCTGTCCTGCGCCGAGGACTCGACCAACCATCTGCGCCCGCTGCTGGCCGGGCAGACCGCCAAGGCGGGCGGCCCGGCAGGCACCGACCCGTACGCCACGGGCGGGTTCACGGCCCTGTGCGGATCACTGGCGGCGAGCGCGCAGCCAAAAGTCTGACGGCACGGCCCCTCGGGGCCCCGTCGTCAGCGCGCGCCGCTCAGCGCCCCTCCTCCGTCGGCGGCTCGTCCTTCGGGGGCCGCTCCTGCGAGCCGGACGAGCTCGACGAGCCCGTGAACCCGTCGAAGCCGCGCCGCACGCGCCCGCCCAGGCCCCCGGCACCGCCGGCGATGTCGCTGACCAGCTTCATCAGCGGGTCCTTGGAGTTCTTCACATTGCCGGCGTAGCTCGCCGCGGACTCGCGGAAGGAGTCGGAGACCGAGGTGTTCTTGTCCTCGTCGCGCCGCGGGTAGTGGCCGTCCATGATCCGCTGGTAGTCGCGGGACTCGGCCCACTTCTTCAGCTCGGCCGCGCGGATGGTGGTGAAGGGGTGGGTCCGCGGCAGCAGGTTCAGGATCTTCAGCACGGAGTCGCGCAGGTCGCCGCCCGCCTCGTACTCCTCGGCCTGCTTGAGGAAGGCGTCCACGTTCATCTCGTGCAGGTGGTTGCCGCCGGCGATCTTCATCAGACCGCGCATCGAGGCCTTGAGGTCCTGGCCGACGAGCAGCCCGGCGCGGTCGGCGGAGAGCTCCGACTTGCGGAACCACTCGCGCAGGGCCGTCACGATCGCCATGATCGCGAGGTTGCCCAGCGGGATCCAGGCGACCCGGATCGCCAGGTTCGTCAGGAACAGCAGGATCGTGCGGTACACGGCGTGGCCGGACAGGGCGTGGCCCACCTCGTGCCCGATGACCGCCCGCATCTCCTCCTCGTCGAGCAGCTCGACGAGCCCGGTGGTGACCACGATGATCGGCTCGTCCAGGCCGATGCACATGGCGTTCGGCTGCGGGTCCTGGTTGACGTACATCGGCGGGACCTTCTCCAGGTCCAGGATGTAACAGGCGTCCCGCAGCATGTCGTTGAGATGCGCGAACTGCTGGTCCGAGACCCGCACCGAGTCGGACAGGAACAGCAGCCTGAGGCTGCGCTCGGGCAGCAGCCCGCTGAGCGCCTTGAAGACCGTGTCGAAGCCGCTCAGCTTGCGCAGCGCGACCAGGGCGGAGCGGTCGGCCGGGTGCTCGTACGCACGCGAGGAGATCCCCGGGAAGCGCCTGCGCTGCCTGCTCGGTACGTTCTCGTGTCCGTTGTGCTCGTGGCCGTCGTCGGACATGTGTCCCCCATGTGCGTGTGAGTGGCCCTTTGCGGGCCCTTGTGCGGCCTTTTGCGCCCCCGAAGCAAGCCCCAGCCTAGGCGGAGTTACCGTGGACGGGCACTACACCGAAGGAGACCGGCACCATGGAGCACATCGCCGCCGCCACGTGGCTCGCAGAGGCCGCGAGCGCCGCCCCGCACCAAGGGCCGGGCAATCTGCTCCGGGTCGTGCTGCTCGTGATGATCGTGGGCTGCGCGCTGACCGGGTGGTTCCTGATGCGGGGTTACAAGCAGAAAGACGACTGAGGACCGCCCCGGGTTCCCCAACGGCGGAGTCGGCGTGATCGCGGCGAGGGCGCCCGATTACGATTGGCCGACATCTTTGTCCCGCCCACACCGGATAGGTTCTGTCGATGACGAGCTTCCACAGCGCTGCCGCCCAGTTGGTCACTCTCGCTGCCGAGGGCGAGGAGCACGGCGGCAATCACGAGAGCCTCAGCCCCTACCTCACCGGCGGCGGCGCCCTGTTCGTCCTGCTGCTTCTGCTGTGGATCACCACCCGCTTCAACCGCGACCGCTGAGTCCCCTGCGGACCGCCCCGAAGGACCGGCCGGGCCGGACCTCTCAGGCCGGGCCGGTAGGGTCTGCACGCATGGGAGAGCAGGACATGCCTACCGGTCCGGTGAAGGGCCCGGCGGACAACGGCAAGCGCCGTCTGGGCGTCATGGGCGGAACGTTCGACCCGATCCACCACGGGCACCTCGTGGCGGCCAGTGAGGTCGCCGCGCAGTTCCACCTGGACGAGGTGGTGTTCGTGCCGACCGGTCAGCCGTGGCAGAAGACACACCGCGATGTCTCCCCGGCCGAGGACCGCTATCTGATGACGGTGATCGCGACGGCCGAGAACCCGCAGTTCTCGGTGAGCCGCATCGACATCGACCGGGGCGGCGCCACCTACACCGTGGACACCCTGCGCGACCTGCGGGCCCTCAACCCCGACACGGACCTGTTCTTCATCACCGGCGCCGACGCCCTCGGCCAGATCCTCACCTGGCGGGACTCCGAGGAGCTGTTCTCCCTGGCGCACTTCATCGGCTGCACCCGGCCCGGCCACCATCTGTCCGACCACGGCCTGCCGGAGGGCGGCGTCTCGCTCGTGGAAGTTCCCGCACTGGCCATCTCCTCCACAGAGTGCCGTGCGAGAGTCGCCAAGGGAGACCCCATCTGGTACATGGTGCCGGACGGGGTCGTGCGCTACATCGACAAGCGCGAGCTGTACCGCGGCGAGTGAACCGAAAGGGGCACCGGTGAACGACCGATACGACGCGGGGTACGGCGGCGACCAGGGCGAGCAGTACGAACTCGTCGGCTACGACGAGTACGGCCGGCCCGTGTACCGGCAGATCGCCGAGCAGCAGGCGCCCCAACAGGCTTACGACCCGTACGCGCAGCAGCAGGGCTACGGCTACGACCCGTACGCGACCGGCACCCAGCAGCCGGTCCCGCAGCAGTACGACCCCTACGGCACCGGCCAACAGCCCCCCGTGCCGTCCTACGACCCGTACGCCACGGGCACCGGCGGCGCGCCCCAGCAGCACTACGACCCCTACGGACAGGCCGCGACCAGTGGCCGGCAGCCCCGGGTCGCCGAGCAGACCGCCCACATCCCGCAGCAGGCCGGACCGGCCGAGGACGCGCAGGCCCCCGAAAGGCCCCAACAGGACTACCGCACCGAGCAGTTCGCCTTCGTCGAGGAGCCCGACAGCGACTCCGAGGACGTCATCGACTGGCTGAACTTCACCGAGAACCGCACCGAGCGCCGCGAGGAGGCCAAGCGCCGCGCCCGCAGCCGCCTCGTCGCCCTTGTCGTGGTCCTGGCGCTGGTCGCGGTCGGCGGCGTCGGCTACCTCTGGTACGCCGGGAAGCTGCCGGGCCTGTCGTCCGACGCGAAGAAGGGCGGCGCCACGACGGCCGCGGGCGCCCAGAACCGCGACGTGATCGTCGTCCACCTGCACAACACCAAGGGCGGCGGCACCTCCACCGCGCTGCTCGTCGACAACACGACCACCAAGCAGGGCACCACCGTGCTGCTGCCCAACTCGCTCTCCCTGACGGACGACGACGGCACCACGACCACACTGGCCAAGTCGGTCGACGACGACGGCTCCTCCGGCACCCGCGACTCCCTCGACACGGTCCTCGGCACCGACATCGAGGGCACCTGGCGGCTGGACACCCCCTATCTGCAGAACCTCGTCGACCTCGTCGGCAACATCGAGGTCGACACGAACACCGACGTACCGGACCCGGCCGCCAAGAAGAAGGGCACCGCGCCCCTCGTCCACCAGGGCAAGGACCAGACCCTCAGTGGCAAGACCGCCGTCGCCTACGCCACCTACCGCGCCCCCGGCGAGGCGCAGAACGCCCAGCTGGAGCGGTTCGGCCAGGTCATGGCGGGTGTGCTGCGCAAGCTGTCGTCCGACCCGACGGCCGCGACGACCACCGTGCAGACGCTGGCCCAGATCCTGGACCCGTCGCTGACCGACAAGGACCTCGGCACCTTCCTCGCCAAGCTCGCCGACCTCGCCAAGGGCGGCGACTACAAGACCGCCCTGCTGCCGGTCCAGAGCGACGGCACCCTGAGCGCGCAGGCCAGCGCGAGCGTCGTCAAGGACGTCCTCGGCGGCACCGCGAAGAGCCCCGACCAGGGCTCCGCGGTGCGGGTCTCGGTCCAGAACGCCAGCGGGGTCAAGGCCAACACCGACAAGGCCCGCGTGGTGCTCCTCAACGGCGGCTTCACCTTCCTGGAGGGCGGCACCTCCACCGCCACGGCCACCTCGAAGGTCGTCTACACCGACGCCAAGGACAAGGAGAACGCCTCCGAGGTCGCCAAGACCCTGGGGCTGCCCGCCGGCGCGGTGAGCAAGGGCAAGACCACCTCGAACGCCGACGTCTCGGTGATCCTCGGCCAGGACTACAAGCCGTCGTCGTCCTGACGGCCGCGGCAGCCCGCCACAGGCACCTCACGTGGTCCGTTAATCACGTGGGGTGCTCCCGGCGCTCCGTGAGACCCTTGATGTCAAAAGACCGCCGACCGAAAGCCACGTAGTGACCGCCACTGACCGTTCCCTCGAGCTCATCAACACCGCCGCACAGGCGGCCGCCGACAAGCTCGCGCACGACATCATCGCCTACGACGTCAGCGACGTCCTGTCGATCACGGACGCCTTCCTGCTGGCCTCCGCACCCAACGACCGCCAGGTCAAGTCGATCGTCGACGAGATCGAGGAGCGGCTGAGCAAGGAGCTCGGCGCCAAGCCGGTGCGCCGCGAGGGCGACCGCGAGGCCCGCTGGGTCCTGCTCGACTACGTGGACATCGTCGTCCACGTCCAGCACAGCGAGGAGCGCGTCTTCTACGCCCTGGAGCGGCTGTGGAAGGACTGCCCCGAGCTGGAGCTGCCCGCCGACGCGAAGGCCACGCGCGGCAAGGCCGAGGAGCACGCCCGGACGCAGGCCGCCGAGGAGGCGGCCGATCTCGGCGGTGAGTGGTGATGAGCGCCACCGGTGAGGTGTCGGCCGGCCGCCCGGGCCGCGGGCGCCGCATCATCCTGTGGCGGCACGGCCAGACGTCCTGGAACGTGGAACGCCGCTTCCAGGGCACCACGGACGTCGAGCTCACCGAGACCGGCGTCGCCCAGGCCCGCCGTGCCGCCCGGCTGCTCGCCTCCCTCAAGCCCGACGCGATCGTCGCCTCCGACCTGCGGCGGGCCGTGGACACGGCGGCCGAGCTGGCCGCGCTCACGGGCCTGGAGATCGCCCACGACGAGGGGCTGCGCGAGACCTACGCGGGCGTCTGGCAGGGCCTGACGCACGAGGAGATCATCGCGCGCCACGGCGAGCAGTACGCCGCCTGGAAGCGCGGCGAGCCGGTCCGCCGCGGCGGCGGCGAGCTGGAGAGCGAGGTGGCCGAGCGCGCCGCCCCCGTGGTGCTGCGGCACGCCGAGAAGCTGCCCGACGACGGCACGCTCGTCGTGGTCAGCCACGGCGGCACGATCCGCACCACCATCGGCCGTCTGCTGGGCCTGGAGGCCCGCCACTGGGAGAGCCTCGGCGGTCTGTCGAACTGCTGCTGGTCCGTCCTGGGCGAGGGCGCGCGCGGCTGGCGCCTGCTGGAGCACAACGCCGGCACGCTGCCGGAACCGGTGCTCGGCGACGACGACTGAGCGGATTTCACTTTCCGGCAGGTCGCAGGCTAAAGTTCTTCTTGTTCGCCCCGCCGAGCGGGAAGAACCTGATGGGGCTATAGCTCAGTTGGTAGAGCGCCTGCATGGCATGCAGGAGGTCAGGAGTTCAATTCTCCTTAGCTCCACAACAAGATCCCGTCTCCGTCAGGAGGCGGGATTTTCTGTCTGTTCCTGTACGACCTGAGTCACTTGGGGGCGCGCAGGCGTATACCTCTGTGGAGGCGCTCTGGGCGGTGCGTGTCCGTACTGGTACTGAGGCGTCGCTGACCGTGTCGGCCCGGCCGTGGCAGAATCAAACGGCCGGAAGGGGGCGCGGCCCGACGGGAGGGAGCTGTGATGCCTGCGTGCATCCTCGAGGAGGTCGGCCACCTCCTCGAAGCGGCGTCGACACGGGACACGGTCACCCGTCTGAGCTGCCCTTCCTGCGGTTCCGTCCATGTCGCCCAAGTCCTCGGCGACAACGGCGGAATCTCCTACGTGTGCACGGCCTGCGGCCACAGCTGGAGCTGATCGATGGGTGCACACAGGCGCAAGTGCGATTGGTGCGGCAGCGGTACGCCGATCGTCCGGGACATGGAGCCGGTCAATCCCGACTACCAGTACTGGTGCGAGGAGTGCGCGCGGGCGCTGATCATAAAGGGCGACCCGATCGAGACGTACCGCGAGCTGGAGGGCGAGCCGATCTACGGGCGCCTTCTGGAGGAACACTGCACGCTCAAGAGGTTCTACTCCTTCGTCACGGCGTGACGCCCTGCCCGCTCCCGGGGCCGTGGAAACGATTTGGTGTTGCACCCGGGGGACCGTGTAATGTTGGCGTCGCCGCCGGGGAAACCTGGCGGACCGCAGCAAGGGGCTATAGCTCAGTTGGTAGAGCGCCTGCATGGCATGCAGGAGGTCAGGAGTTCAATTCTCCTTAGCTCCACAGCTGATCCCGCCGGATCATCACGATCCGGTGGGATCTTTGTCTGTGCGGGGCCAGTTGGACGCCGCTCAGCGGCCGAGCGCCCGCCGTCCGCGGCCCTGGGAGACGACCGGCAGATTGCGGGACGGCGCCTTGTCGCGCGGCGTCTCCTCCTCGATGCGCAGGGCCAGCGCCGGGCAGCGGCGCACGGCGCGCAGCGCCTTGGCCTCGGCGTAGCGCGGCACCTGCGCCTGGGCGACGGTGGGGAAGCCGTCGGCGCCGAGCTCGAAGACCTCCGGGAGGATGTCCGCGCACAGGCCGTGGCCCCGGCACAGCGTCCAGTCGACGTAGATCTTCTGCCGGCTGGCCCCGGTCTCCGCGGGCTCGCCGCCGCCCGGGATGCCCGTGGGCAGCTGACCGCCCTCGAAGAGTGGCAGGACGCCCTCCACGGGCCGTCCGCAGCCGTTGCCGAGGACATGCGCCGCGAGGTCGTCGGTGAACGCCTTGACGGTGGACTCCAGGAACATCGCGGAGCCGTCCGGGTGCGAGCAGGCGCCGCGCCGCTTCACGTTCTTGGCGACCTGCTTGAGCGCCTCCAGGGCGGCGGGCCCGCCGCCGTTCAGGATGTCCTCCATGCCGCGTGCGGCGGCCGGCAGACCGAGGTAGCAGGGACCGCACTGGCCCGCGCTCTCCTCGGCCAGCCACTGCGCCACCCGCAGCGACTCGCCCAGCGGGCAGGTCTCCTGACTGATCGGCAGGATCGCGCCCGCGCCGAGCGAACCGCCCACCGCGTCGAGGGAGTTGCGGGAGACGACCGCCTCGTTGACCGTCGCCGCGTCGATCCACTTGCCGTGGTAGCCGCCGGTCAGCACGCCCTGCGGGACCGGCGGGGCGCCGGCGAGCTGCAGGACGTAACGCAGCGGCACGCCGGTGGGGACCTCGATCACCATGGGGCGGGCGACCGCGCCGGAGACCGTGAGCATGACGGTGCCGGGCTCGTCGTAGAGGCCGGTGTTGCCGTAGCGCTCCGGGCCGATGCGGGCGGCGATGGCGAGTTGGGCGAAGGTCTCGGCGTTGGACAGCAGGGTGGGCGCGCCGCCGACACCGCTCTGCGAGGCGCTGATCTTGCGGCCGGGCGGGATGGCCGGGCCGCCGTCGATCGAGCGGATCAGGGAGGCGGCGGCGCCGGTGACCATGCGCACCGGGTTGCGCTGAACCCAGGCCTTCAGGGCCGAACGGCGGCCGTTGCTCAGGCCGCGTTCGGCGAGCGCGGCCTCCATCGAGCGCTGCGTCGACTCACGGGTGACCCCCACCACGAGCGTGCGGGCACCGAGCGCCTCCGCGACCAGCAGAGCGCCGTCCAGGATGAGATGCGGGGCACGGTTGATCAGCACCGTGTCCTTGCGGCAGGCCGGTTCGTCCTCGCTGCCGTTGACGACGACGACCGGGCGCACACCGCGCTTGATCGCCGACTCGGCCACCGAGCGCAGCTTCTTGTGGAACGGGAAGCCCGCGCCGCCGCGGCCCTTCAGGTTGATGTTCTCGGCGAGCTTCGCGAGCTGCTCGCCGCCCAGTGGTTCGAGCGGGCCGTGCACCTTCAGGTGCATGGACAGATCGAGTCGTTCGACAAGGTCGAAGCCAGACGTGAGTTGCGGAAGGCCGACCACGCGGACTTCTGGAACGTCGGGCAGGGCCTCGTTCACCTATAGCCTCCGGAAGGCGTGTTCCAAGGTTCGCCCGAACCCGGGTTGTCGTAGGACGCGCCGGGCGTTGATTCATTGGCGGGACCGCTGTTGTACGTGTCGTTCGGGTTGTACGTGCCGTAGAGGTTGTTCGTCTCACCGGTGTCGTACACATCACTGTTGCGATAGGCGGCAGTGCCCGAATTGCCATAGGCGGGGATGTTGTATCCCGTGTCCTGCATCGGGTCGTACGCCGACGGGGGCGCCTCGCCGACGGGCGGGGGCGAGGGCACCGGCCAGCTGCCGGTGCCGCCGTCGGCGCGCGGGATCGCCTCCGTCGCCTGCATGTCCAGGGGCAGGTCCATGCGGGCGGTCTGGTCGGCCCCGTAGGACGGGGTGCCGCCCTGCTGCGGGGTGACGGCGCGGTAGGCGGCCGCGAAGCCGTTCGTGGCCTCCGGGGTCATGGTGCGCGCGGCCGGGGCGTCGTAGCGGGGCATGCTGCCCGTGTCGGAGGCCTGCTGCTTGGGGGCGCGCCGGCTCTCGTAGCCGGGCAGTGCGGAGGGGGCCTCCGAGGCGCGGGCGCGGCTGGCCTCGAGGTCGTCGCGGACCGGCGCCGGCTCGTTGCCCAGGAACACGGCGAGCCGGTCGGCGACCTTCCGCTTGAACGGGCGCGGGGCCGCGCGCAGGGCGAGGGCCGCGGCGACCGCGACCACGCACAGCTCGTAGGAGACCATGAAGAACGTCTTCGCCGGGCGGCCCGCGTACAGGCCGTGCAGCAGGGCCGCGCACCAGGCCGGGTAGGCCAGCATGTGCATGGCGCGCCAGCGGGCGGCGATCGGGGCCGGGGAGGCGAACTGGTTGCGCAGGGCGCCGGTGATGCCGACGAAGATCATGAGGTACGCGGCCAGCGACCCCATGCCGATGAGGGTGGCGCTGCCCGGGTTGGCGCCGCCGGTGCCGGTGAACAGCCAGCCGAAGGGGATCAGCGCGGCGATCCAGTCGGCGTGGTCCAGGGCGAGCTTGACGCCGATGTGCACCAGGAGGAACGCGATCGAGGCGACGGCGGTCACCCGGTGGATGCCCTGCGCCACGATGCGCTGGCGGATGTTGAGGATGAGCCGGTCCTGGGCCACCAGGCCCCAGATCACCGAGCAGGTGAGGCAGACGAGCGACAGGACGCCCGCACCGAAGTTGAGGAACTGCTGCAGCCAGTCGCCGCCCAGGAGGACGACGACGGGTATGAGCAGCAGGATGACAGCCGACGCCACCCCGTAGGCCGACCGGCCCGGTTTGGGGAGCGTGCTGTTGCTACGACGAGGGTTCATGGGGGCAACTCCGAGCAGTTTCGGGAAAGCGGTCCCGCTGCCGAACTCTAGGTGGCGCCATACCGATCGGTACGAGGTTTGAGTTATTGGGTTGTTATGCAAGGGCGGTGGACTCGTTGTGATGTCCTGGTGTTGGGTGTTACGCGAAGTAACTTTTGACTTCTGTTCAGTTGTTGTCCGGATCCGACACCGGGACCAGAGACCCATACGGAAGCGCGTCGCATCGTGCTCAAGCGCTGCGGTACCCTAACCGCATGCGTGCCGTACGCCTTCTGCTTAGCGAGCCGCGCTGATCAGTCCCGACCGCCGGGCGACCCGGGTGGTCGGAATCGGCGCGGCGTCCCCTCCTGTGCGAGGGGATTTTTCATTTCCGGCAAGTCGCAGCAGTCGGCCGAGACGATCGATGGAGCTTTGAGGACCATGAGCGAGACGAACCCCGCTGCCGCCGCCGAGGCGGCAGCGCCGCACCGCTACACGGCCGCCATGGCGGCCGAGATCGAGGCACGCTGGCAGGACTTCTGGGACGCCGAGGGCACCTACGCGGCGCCGAACCCCAAGGGCGACCTGGCCGGTGACCCGGCGATCGTCGCGCGGCCCAAGAAGTTCATCATGGACATGTTCCCGTACCCCTCCGGTGCGGGCCTGCACGTCGGCCACCCGCTGGGCTACATCGCCACCGACGTCTTCGCCCGCTTCCAGCGCATGACCGGGCACAACGTCCTGCACACCCTGGGCTTCGACGCCTTCGGCCTGCCCGCCGAGCAGTACGCCGTGCAGACCGGCACGCACCCGCGCGTGTCCACCGAGTCCAACATGGAGAACATGACGTCCCAGCTGCGCCGGCTGGGCCTGGGTCACGACAGGCGCCGCTCGTTCGCCACGATCGACCCGGACTACTACAAGTGGACTCAGTGGATCTTCCTGCAGATCTTCAACTCCTGGTACGACGAGGAGGCCCGCAAGGCCCGCCCGATCTCCCAGCTGGTCGCCCAGTTCGAGTCGGGTGAGCGCGCGGTCCCCGGCGGCCGCTCCTGGGACGCGCTGAGCGCCGGCGAGCGCGCCGACATCCTGGGCGAGTACCGCCTGGCGTACGCCTCCGACGCCCCGGTCAACTGGTGCCCCGGCCTGGGCACCGTGCTGGCCAACGAGGAGGTCACCGCCGACGGACGCTCCGAGCGCGGCAACTTCCCCGTCTTCAAGGCCAAGCTGCGCCAGTGGAACATGCGCATCACCGCCTACGCCGACCGGCTGCTGGACGACCTGGACGAGCTGGACTGGCCCGAGGCGATCAAGCTGCAGCAACGCAACTGGATCGGCCGCTCCGAGGGCGCCCGCGTCGACTTCCCGATCGACGGCGAGCGCATCACGGTCTTCACCACGCGCCCCGACACCCTGTTCGGCGCGACCTACATGGTGCTGGCCCCCGAGCACCCGCTGGTCGAGAAGTTCACCCCGGCCGCCTGGCCCGAGGGCACCCACGACGTGTGGACCGGCGGCCACGCCACCCCGTCCGAGGCCGTCGCCGCCTACCGCGCGCAGGCCGCCGCCAAGTCCGACGTCGAGCGGCAGGCCGAGGCCAAGGACAAGACCGGCGTCTTCATCGGCGCCTACGCGACCAACCCGGTCAACGGCGAGCAGATCCCCGTCTTCATCGCCGACTACGTCCTGATGGGCTACGGCACCGGCGCGATCATGGCCGTCCCCGCCCACGACACGCGCGACTTCGAGTTCGCGCGCGCCTTCGAGCTGCCGATCGAGTGCGTCGTCGAGCCGACCGACGGCCGCGGCACGGACACCTCGACCTGGGACGAGGCCTTCGTGTCGTACGACGCGAAGATCGTCAACTCCAAGGGCGAGGGTGTCAGTCTGGACGGCCTGGGCGTCGTGGACGCCAAGGCGCGCATCACCGAGTGGCTGGCCCGCAAGGGCATCGGCGAGGGCACGGTCAACTTCCGCCTGCGCGACTGGCTGTTCAGCCGCCAGCGCTACTGGGGCGAGCCGTTCCCGATCGTCTACGACGAGGACGGCATCGCCCACCCGCTGCCCGAGTCGATGCTGCCGCTGGAACTGCCCGAGGTCGACGACTACAGCCCGCGCACCTTCGACCCGGACGACGCCGACACCCAGCCCGAGACGCCGCTGTCGCGCAACGAGGAGTGGGTCAACGTCACCCTGGACCTGGGCGACGGGCCGAAGAAGTACCGGCGCGAGACCAACACCATGCCCAACTGGGCCGGTTCGTGCTGGTACGAACTGCGCTACCTGGACCCGCACAACAGCGAGCGGCTGGTCGACCCGGAGGTCGAGCAGTACTGGATGGGCCCGCGCGAGGGCCAGCCGCACGGCGGCGTCGACCTGTACGTCGGCGGCGCCGAGCACGCCGTACTGCACCTGCTGTACGCGCGCTTCTGGTCCAAGGTCCTGTTCGACCTGGGACACATCGCCTCGTCCGAGCCGTTCCACAAGCTGTACAACCAGGGCATGATCCAGGCCTACGTCTACCGCGACAGCCGCGGCATCGCGGTGCCGGCCGCCGAGGTGGAGGAGCGCGACGGCGCGTACTACCACCAGGGCGAGAAGGTCTCCCGGCTGCTGGGCAAGATGGGCAAGTCCCTGAAGAACGCGGTCACTCCGGACGAGATCTGCGCCGAGTACGGCGCCGACACGCTGCGCCTGTACGAGATGGCGATGGGCCCGCTGGACGTGTCGCGGCCGTGGGACACGCGCGCGGTGGTGGGCCAGTTCCGGCTGCTGCAGCGGCTGTGGCGCAACGTCGTCGACGAGACGACCGGTGCCGTGACGGTGGTGGACGCCGAGCCCGACGAGGACACGCTGCGTGCCCTGCACAAGGCGATCGACGGGGTGCGTGGCGACCTGGAGGGCATGCGGTTCAACACCGCGATCGCCAAGGTCACCGAGCTGAACAACCACCTGACGAAGGCGGGCGGCGCGGTACCGCGCTCGGTCGCCGAGCCGCTGGTGCTGCTGGTCGCGCCGCTGGCCCCGCACATCGCCGAGGAGCTGTGGCGCAAGCTGGGCCACACCGACTCGGTCGTCCACCAGGACTTCCCGGTCGCCGACCCGCGCTACGTGGTGGACGAGACCGTGACCTGCGTCGTGCAGATCAAGGGCAAGGTCAAGGCCCGGCTGGAGGTCTCGCCGTCCATCTCCGAGGAGGAGCTGGAGAAGGTCGCGCTGGAGGACGAGAAGGTCGTCGCGGCGCTGGACGGCGCGGGCATCCGCAAGGTGATCGTGCGGGCGCCGAAGCTGGTGAACATCGTCACGGCGTAGGTGCCGGAGGGGTTGCCGGCGCCTCCGGGTAGTCCCCTACGGGCAGGTTCGGGGTTCTTCTGGAACTCCGTACCTGCCCGTCTCGTTTACCGTGGAAGAGCGGCACGGGGTGTGTCGCGAGGTGCTTGAGGAGGAGCGACGTGGAAGCAGTGATCGCAGTGTTCGCGCTGCTCTTCGTGCTCTTCCTGGGCCTCGGCGTCTACGCCACGGTGAAGGTGGTGGGCGCCGCCAAGCGCGGCGTGGACCGGACCATCTCGCAGGCCCGCCGCACGGTCGAGGACCACACCCTGCGTGCCAGGTCCCTCGCCCAGCCGGGAGCGGCGGGCGAGCTGGCCCAACTGCGCCTGAAGCTGCGCACATCGATGCGCGCCACCCAGAACGCGCTGTACGCGGGCGTGCCCGAGGACGAGTCCCTCAAGGAAGCCGTAGGCCTCTTCGAGCGCCTCAGCGTGCACGGACACGAACTGGACGGCGAGCTCAAGCGCCTGGAGGCCGAGCCGGACCGCACGACACTCGCCGAGCGGCTGCCCGGCCTGCGTGAGCGCACCGAACGCATCACGCACTCGGCGGACTCGCTGCGCTGGGCCGCCCGCGACCGGGCGCACCGCTTCGCCGACGACGACCTCGACAGCCTGAGCACCCAGATAGACGTGGAGACGGGCGCCCTGCGTCACTGGACGCGCGAGGAGCCCGCCGCCGGGCCGTCGCAGTGGCCCGACGCCCCGGCCGCCGACCACGGGACGGCGCAGCAGACCTGGCCGGAGACACCCCGTTCGGCCACGGCCGAGGAGCCGACGCGGGCCGCCATCACCCCGCCGGTACGGCGTCCGGCCCAGGCATGGCAGAAGAAGCCCCGCCCGGAGAGCACTACTTGATCCGGTCACGGGCATACGAGGTGAGAGGGGCCGGGCTGCCGCCCGGCCGCCACGACGGGTAACCTCCAGCTCATGTCCCGCCATGTCGCGATCGTCACCGATTCAACGGCCTACCTGCCGCCGCGGACGATGGAGCGCCACGGCATCACAGCGGTGCCCCTGACGGTGGTCCTCGGTGACCGGGCACTGGAAGAGGGCACCGAGATCTCGACCCGCTCACTGGCCCAGGCACTCCAGAAGCGGCGTCCCGTCACCACCTCGCGCCCGAGCCCCGAGCTCTTCGCCGAGACCTATCGCAAGGTGGCCGAGTCCGGCGCGAGCGGCATCGTCTCCCTCCATCTGTCGGCCGAGCTGTCGGGCACGTACGACGCGGCGGTCATGGCGGCGCGCGGGGCGTCGGTGCCGGTGCGGGTGGTGGACACCGGGACGGTCGCGATGGCCCTCGGGTTCTGCGCGCTCGCCGCGGCGGAGGCGGCGGAGTCGGGCGGCACGGTGGACGAGGCCGTGACCGCAGCGGAGAAGCGGGCCTCCGGCACATGCGCCTACTTCTACGTCGACACCCTCGACTATCTGCGCCGCGGCGGCCGGATCGGCGCCGCACAGGCCCTGTTGGGCTCCGCGCTCGCCGTGAAACCGCTGTTGCAGCTGGACGACGGCCGCATCGAGCTCCTGGAGAAGGTGCGCACGGCGTCCAGGGCGATCGCCCGCCTCGAGGAGATCGCGGCCGACCGCGCCGGCAGTGCGCCGGTCGACATCGCGGTCCACCATCTCGCCGCCCCCGAGCGGGCGTCGGCCCTCGCGGACCGGTTGCGGACGCGGGTGACCGGAGTGGCGGACCTGCATGTCAGCGAGGTGGGGGCGGTGATCGGGGCGCACACCGGGCCCGGGTTGCTGGGGGTCGTCGTCTCGCCGCGGTGAGCTGCCGCGCGCCTATTTCCGCCCGTCCGGGTGACGGAGTTTTCCACAACCGCCCGGTGATCCACGGGAATTGAGCAAGATCATCGCGAGGTCGGTGAGCTGCCCGATCCTCGCTGCATGGCACTTCGATCACATTCAGTACGTACAGCGACCGTCTCCAGCGGGCCGGGGCGGGGACACGCCACCGACGGCCGGGTTCGGGGACGGCGCCCACCGGGTCGTGGTGAGGGCGGAGTCGGGAGCGGGGCCGGGGCAGGGGTCCGGGGCGGAGCCCGGGTCGGGTCCCGGGGCGGAGCCCGGGTCGGGGCCCGGGTCGGGCGGAGGCGGCATGTTCCGGCCGAGGAGGTTCGCAGGCGCGCGGAGGTGTTGTTTCCGGGGCGGCGGCAGGAGTGGGGGGAGTGGCGGGAGTCGGGGGCGGGGCCTCCGGGGGATGCGGGGTCTGCGGGGCCTGCGGGGTCTTCTAGGCCTGCGGGGTCTGCGGGGCCTGCTAGGCCTGCGGGGTCTGTGGATCTTCCTGTGGGGGAGCCGGGGGACGTGGGGGAGGTGGTGCGTCCGGGGCTTCCCTTGGAGGAGCGCGGGCGTGCGGAGCTTCCTGAGGAGGAACCAGGGCGTCATGTGGAGGAGCGCGGGCGTGCCGGGACTTCTGTGGGGGAGCGTGGGGATCCAGGCCTGCGGCCGCCTCGGCCGCCTCGGCCGCCTCGGCCGGTGCCTGGCCTTCGTGCGCCCTCGGACGCCTGGAGGGCGCGGGCCGGGCTCGCTCTGCGGGAGCGGATGCCGCTGTGGCTGCAGACGAGGTGCGGGCTGGAGCGGCGGAGCGTTCTCGCGCTCTCGGTGCTGCTCGTCGTCGCCGCCGTCTTCGCCGTCCAGCACTTCTGGACCGGGCGGACGCAGTCCGTTCGGGCGCCCGAAGTGGTGCGGGCGGCGGCCCCGTTCGGGGAGCGGAAGGGGAGCGGTGCGCCCGAGCCGGAGGCTTCGGCCCGGACACCCGGAGTCTCGGGTACGGCCGGGGCGCAGATCGTCGTGGATGTCGGCGGCAAGGTCCGTGACCCCGGGATCCACCGGCTGCCCGCCGGGTCGCGTGTCGTCGACGCGCTGCGTGCGGCCGGAGGGGTGCGTCCCGGCACGAAGCTGGACGGGCTGAACAGGGCCCGGTTCCTCGTGGACGGGGAGCAGGTGATCGTCGGCGCTCCCGCGGCTCCGGCGCCGGCGGCGGCCGCCGGCGGCTCGTCAGGCGCGGCGGCGGGCGGTGCGCCCGCGGCTCCGATCGTGCTCAGCACCGCCACCGTCGACCAGCTCGACACCCTGCCCGGCGTCGGCCCCGTGCTCGCCCAGCACATCGTCGACTACCGCACGCGGCACGGCGGTTTCCGCTCGGTGGACGAGCTGCGCGAGGTCAACGGCATCGGCGACCGCCGCTTCGCCGACCTCCGCGATCTCGTACGGCCATGAGGCGCGCTCCCGCTCCCGCGGCCCGCCGCGCGGCCGTCCACGCCGCGGCCGCGGGACGACTCGGTGCGGCCCACCCGCGGCAGGAGGGGCCGACGGACCTGCGGCTCGTACCGCCCGCGCTCGCGGCCTGGGCGACGGCCGCGGCGACGCTGGACGCGACGCCGGGGTGGGTCACGGGTGTCGCGGTGCTGTGCACGGCCGCGGCGGTGGTCCTGCTGGCGGTGCGCCGACGCGGGGCGCTCGTGGGTGTGTCCGGTGGCCCGGGGCGGTGGCCGCGGGTCTCGGTCGCCGCCGTGCTGCTCTGCGTCGCAGGGGCCGCCGTCTCCGCCGGACTGCACGGGGCCGATGTGCGGCGCGGACCAGTACCCGGTCTGGCGCGGCAGTACGCCACGGTGACCGCCGAGGTCGAGATCACCTCCGATCCGCGGCTCACCCGGCCCCGGATCAGAGGGGACCGCGCCGTGCCGGCCTCCGTGCTGCTGGACGCCGAGGTACGGCGGGTGGAGAAGGCGGACGGGACGGCGGTGGTCACGCGCACTCCGGTGCTGGTCATGGTGGATGCGGGGGCGGGGGTGAAAGTCGGAGCCGGGGCGGGAGTTGGAACGGGCGGACCCGGTTCGGAGGCGGAGGCAGGGGAGGGAGGGGGAGCGGGCGTGCCCGGTTCGGAGGCAGAGGGGAAGGCGGGGGCAGGGGTCGGGCGGGCCCTTGCCGCGGGGGCACGCTCGCCCTGGCTCGACCTGTTGCCCTCCACTCGCGTGAGGATCAGGGCCGGGTCGGCGCCCGCGGTGGTCGGGGGTGACCGGATCGCCGGGGTGCTGAGGGTACGGGGGCATGGCGCGCCGGAGGTGGTGGCCGGTCCTTCGGATGTGCAGCGGTTCGCGGGGCGGTTGCGGGCCGGGCTGCGGGAGGCGACCGACGGGTTGCCGGCGGACGCGCGGGCGCTGCTGCCGGGACTGGTCGTCGGGGACACCTCGCGGATCACCCCGGAGCTGGACGAGGCCTTCAAGGAGACCGACCTCACGCATCTGCTCGCGGTGTCCGGCAGCAATCTCACCATCATCCTCGCCCTGCTCGTCGGACCGCCGGGCACGGCTCAGCTGGCGGAGCGGCGGGGGCTCGCACCGCGGCTCGGCATTCCGCTGCGGACCACCGCGCTGTTCGGCGGGGCGCTGACGCTCGGGTTCGTGGTGGTGTGCCGGCCGGATCCGAGTGTGCTGCGGGCGGCGGCCTGCGGGAGCGTGGTGCTGCTGGCCCTGGCGACCGGACGCCGCAGGTCGCTCGTCCCGGCGCTGGCGGCGGCGGTGCTGCTGCTCGTGCTCTACGACCCCTGGCTGTCGCGGAGTTATGGCTTCCTGCTCTCCGTGCTGGCCACCGGCGCCCTGCTCACGCTGGCTCCGCGCTGGAGCGAGGCGCTGCGGCGGCGCCGGGTTCCGCCGAGGCTTGCCGAGGGGCTGGCCGCGGCGGCCGCCGCGCAGGCGCTGTGCGCGCCGGTCGTGGCCGTGCTGTCGGCGCGGGTGAGTCTGGTGGCGGTGCCGTGCAATCTGCTCGCGGAGATCGCGGTGGCGCCCGCCACGGTGCTGGGATTCGCGGCGCTGGCGACGGCCCCGGTGCTGATGCCCGCGGCCAAGGCGCTGGCCTGGTGCGCGAGTTGGCCCACCTCCTGGATCGCGGACATCGCCCGTACCGGGGCCGCGCTGCCGGGCGGGGGAGTGGACTGGCCGGGCAGCTGGAGCGGGGCGGTCCTGCTCGCCCTGGTCACGGCGACCGTCCTGCTGGTCGGCCGACGTCTGCTGGGACATCCCTGGCTGTGCGCGGCCTGCGGGGCGCTGCTCGTGCTGGTCGTCGTGCAGCCGCCGCCCCTGACCAGGGTGATCACGGGGTGGCCGCCGCCGGGATGGCGGTTCGCGGTGTGCGACGTGGGGCAGGGCGACGCGACGGTGCTCGCGGCCGGGGACGGCAGCGGTGTCGTGGTGGACGCCGGGCCCGATCCGGCGCTCGTCGACCACTGTCTGCGCACGCTCGGCATCACCCGCATCCCGCTGGTCGTGCTCACCCACTTCCACGCCGACCATGTGGCCGGGCTGCCCGGTGTGCTGCGCGGGCGTTCGGTGGGGGCGATCGAGACGACGGGCTTCGAGGAGCCCGGGGACCAGGTGGCGTCGGTCCGCAGGGAGGCCGCGGCCCGGCACATCCCGCTCAGCGTGGCCACGGCGGGGGAGGAGCGGCGCACCGGTTCGCTGTCCTGGCGGGTGCTGTGGCCCCCGCCGCGCCCGGCACCGGATCCCGACGGACCGAACGACGCGAGCGTCGCCCTGCTGGTCAGGTCCGCCGGGCTCCGCCTCCTGCTGCTGGGGGATCTCGAACCCCCGGCCCAGCAGGCCCTGTTGAGGTCGCCGCAAGGGGCCCTGCTGGGCGGAGTGGACGTGCTCAAGGTGGCGCATCACGGCTCGGCGTACCAGGACCCGGAGCTGATACGCAGGGTGGCGCCGCGGCTGGCGTTGATCAGTTGCGGGGAGGACAACCCGTACGGCCATCCAGCGCCCGGCACGGTCGCGGCGTTGCGGGCCGAGGGTGCGGTGGTGCTGCGGACGGACCGGGACGGGGCGCTCGCGGTCGCGGGGGCGGGCGGGGGGTTGCGGGTGGCGACAGACTGAGGGCATGGACATCGAACAGGTCGACGCCTATCTCGGCCGTCTGGGAATCGGGCCGTCGGACCGGCCCGCCGCCCCCACCGCCGACGTGCTGCGCGAGCTGCAGCTGCGCCATCTGCGGACCGTGCCCTTCGAGAATCTGTCGGTCCACCTCGGTGAGGCGATCGTGCTGGAGGAGGACCGGCTGCTGGAGAAGGTGGTGGGGGCGCGGCGGGGCGGGTTCTGCTACGAACTCAACGGCGCGTTCGGGGCGTTGCTCGAAGCGCTCGGGTTCGGGGTCACGCGGCTCGCGGCTCGGGTGCACGGGGGCGAGGGGCGGCTCGGGATCCCGTACGACCATCTCGCGCTGCGGGTGCGGACGGCGGAGGGGAGCGAGTGGCTGGCGGACGTGGGGTTCGGGGCGCACAGTCACTATCCGCTGGCGTTCGCGGAGAGGGGGGAGCAGAAGGACCCGGCGGGGGTGTTCCGGATCGTCGAGGCCGGGCCGGACCTGGATGTCGTGTTCGACGGCAGGCCGCAGTACCGGCTGGAGGTGCGGCCGCGTGTGCTCGGCGACTTCGTGGCCGGGGCGTGGTGGCACAGCACCTCGCCCGCGTCGCACTTCGTGCGGTCGCTGGTGTGCTCGCGGGTGACGGAGGACGGGGGGAGGATCACGCTCAGCGGGCGCACCTTCAAGACGACCGGAGCCGACGGGGTGCGCGAGGAGCGGGAGTTGGGCACGGACGAGGAGGTGCTGGGGGTGTACCGGGAGCGGTTCGGGATCGAGCTCGGCTCGGTGCCGGCCGTGCGCGGGGGGTGACCTGCGCGAAGGGTGACCTGCGCCTGCGCGGTGCCTTTCGTGTCTGTCGGACAATGGCTGCCGTGAGTGATGTGAGACATGTGCTGGTGCTGCCCGATCGTGAGGCCGCCGAGGAGGTGGTCCAGGAGCTCGGGGAGCGGTTCGGGGTCGTCGAGGAGCCGCAGCTGGTGCGGGAGGCGCTGGCCGGGGAGGACGATGCCGAGGACGCGCAGTGGTTGGTTGTTCTGCGGGATGAGGCGGGGCGGTTGGATCCCGGGGAGCTGGATGCTTTTGCGGGGGAGTGGGACGGCTGGCGCGAGGAGCCGTAGGTTCGCCGGTTCGCCGGTTCGCCGTGGGTGTGGGCGTTGCGTGGCGGCTGCGGGTTGGTTGTGGCTGGTCGCGCAGTTCCCCGCGCCCCTTGGGCGCGCCCCCCGGGCGCGGTCGTGGCCGTCGGGTTGTCAGTGGGGCGTGACATGCTGGGCGCGATGGCCAGGAAGACTGTGAATGATGACCCTCTTGCCCCGGTGACGCTTGCCGTGGGGCAGGAGGACCTTCTGCTTGATCGTGCCGTGCAGGAGGTGGTGGCCGCTGCCCGGGCCGCCGATGCCGACACGGATGTGCGGGACCTCACCCCGGACCAGCTGCAGCCAGGCACGCTCGCCGAGCTGACCAGCCCCTCGCTCTTCGCCGAGCGCAAGGTCGTGGTCGTACGCAACGCGCAGGACCTCTCCGCCGACACGGTCAAGGACGTGAAGGCGTATCTCGGGGCGCCCGCCGAGGAGATCACGCTGGTGCTGCTGCACGCGGGAGGGGCCAAGGGCAAGGGGCTTCTCGACGCCGCCCGCAAGGCCGGTGCCCGGGAGGTGGCCTGTCCGAAGATGACCAAGCCGGCCGATCGGCTGGCCTTTGTGCGCGGGGAGTTCAGGGCGGCCGGGCGGTCGGCCACGTCCGAGGCCTGCCAGGCGCTCGTCGACGCCATCGGCAGCGACCTGCGGGAGCTGGCGTCCGCCGCCTCCCAGCTGGTCGCCGACGTGGAGGGGACGATCGACGAGGCCGTCGTCGGGCGGTACTACACCGGGCGGGCCGAGGCCTCCAGCTTCACCGTCGCCGACCGGGCCGTGGAAGGGCGGGCGGCCGAGGCCCTGGAGGCGCTGCGCTGGGCCCTGTCGACCGGCGTCGCGCCCGTGCTGATCACCAGTGCGCTCGCGCAGGGCGTGCGGGCGATCGGCAAGCTCTCGTCCGCGCGCGGCGGGCGCCCGGCCGATCTGGCGCGGGAGCTGGGCATGCCCCCGTGGAAGATCGACCGGGTGCGCCAGCAGATGCGCGGCTGGACACCGGACGGAGTGGCGGTCGCTCTGCGCGCGGTCGCCGACGCCGACGCCGGGGTGAAGGGCGGCGGGGACGATCCCGAGTACGCCCTGGAGAAGGCGGTCGTCACGATCGCCCGCGCCGCGCGCAGCCGGCGTTAGGCTCCTCAGCCCCTCGGGCCCGGCAACGTCGTTCACGCGGCCTCCTGCCAGCTGGTCGGGTGGGTGTAGGGCGGGCGGCGCCAGGCTGCGAGGGGGGTGACCGGGGCGGGCGTCGGTTCCGGGGTGTTCAGGGCCAGGAGGACGACGGCCAGGGCGGCGAGTTCGGACTCGGTGGGTGTGCCGCGCACCACGCGGAACAGGGGTTCGTCGGACGAGGGCATACGGTCTCCTTCGCGGTGGACTGCCGGTGCGGTGCGGTGCGGGTCACTGGGGCTGGTTGCCGTGCTTGCGGGCCGGGAGGTCCGCGTGTTTCGTGCGGAGCATCGCCAGGGCCGAGGCCAGCACCGCGCGGGTCTCGGCGGGGTCGATGACGTCGTCGACCAGGCCGCGCTCGGCCGCGTAGTACGGATGCATCAACTCCGTCCGGTACTCCTTGATCTTCTGGGCGCGGACCGCGTCCGGGTCGTCGGAGGCGGCGATCTGCCGGCGGAAGATGACGTTGGCGGCGCCTTCCGCGCCCATCACGGCGATCTCGTTGGTCGGCCAGGCGAGGGTCAGGTCGGCGCCGATGGACTGGCTGTCCATGACGATGTAGGCGCCGCCGTAGGCCTTGCGCAGGATCAGGGAGATGCGGGGCACGGTCGCGTTGCAGTAGGCGTAGAGGAGCTTCGCGCCGTGGCGGATGATGCCGCCGTGCTCCTGGTCGACGCCCGGCAGGAAGCCCGGGACGTCGACCAGGGTGACCAGCGGGATGTTGAAGGAGTCGCAGAACTGCACGAAGCGGGCCGCCTTCTCGCTCGCCCCGATGTCCAGGACGCCCGCGAGGGACTGGGGCTGGTTGGCGATCAGGCCGACGACATGGCCGTCGAGGCGGGCCAGGGCGCACAGCACATTGGTCGACCAGCGTTCGTGGATCTCCAGGTACTCGCCGTCGTCGACGATCTCCTCGATCACCCGGCGCATGTCGTAGGGCCGGTTGCCGTCCGCCGGGACCAGCTCCGTCAGGGCCTCGGTGCGCCGCGCCGCCGGATCGCTCCCCGGTGCGGCGGGAGGCGC
>NZ_JALDAX010000019.1 GCF_022698145.1 Streptomyces spinosisporus | reverse complement strand
AAGCTCTTGTTGGAGATCCACTTCATGAACCAGGCGATGACCGCGTACCCGGAGGCGAAGGCGATCACCGTCGCGAACAGCGTCGGACCCCAGGAGACATGGTCGCTCTCCATCGCGTCCTTGAGCTCGAACAGACCGGAGGCGAGCACCGCGGGGATCGCGAGGAGGAAGGAGTAACGGGCCGCCGCCTCGCGCCGGTAGCCCATGAACAGGCCGCCGCTGATGGTCGCGCCGGAGCGGGAGACGCCGGGGATCAGGGCGGCCGACTGGCACAGGCCGAAGACCAGCCCGTCCTTCACGCCCAGGTTCTCCAGGGTCTTGCGCTGTTTGGGCGCCCGGTGCCGGCCCCCCGTCTCGTCGCGCGCGGCCAGTCGGTCGGCGACGCCGATGACCACGCCGACGACGATCAGCATCGTCGCGGTGATCCGGAGATCGCGGAACGGCCCCTCGATCTGGTCCTTGAACAGCAGCCCGAGCACCCCGATCGGGATCGAGCCGACGATCACCAGCCAGCCCATCTGCGCGTCGTGGTCCCTGCGCATCTTCTTGTCGGCCAGCGAGCGCGCCCACGCCGAGACGATCCGGCCGATGTCCCTGCGGAAGTAGATCAGCACGGCCGACTCGGTGCCGATCTGCGTGATCGCCGTGAACGCCGCCCCCGGGTCCTTCCAGCCGGAGAAGGCGGCGGTCAGCCGCAGATGCGCGCTGGAGGAGACGGGGAGGAACTCGGTCAGCCCCTGGACGAGTCCGAGGACGAGTGATTCAAACCAGGACATGACGTCAGGGAGTCCAAGTGCTGATCGTGGAAGGGCGCAGGGCGCACCGCACCGGCGGGCGTGGAGATCACGGGCAGCGTAGCGTCCCCGAGTGACAGGCCCGGCACGGGGGTTGTGGGCGCCGCCCCGTCGTCTCAGGCGGCCGACGGCCCCGAGACCGTCCAGCCCTCGGCCTGCGGATGGGCCGTCAGATCCTCGTGACGCACCGCCTCGCCGCAGGCCCCGCAGGTGACGACGGGGACCAGTTCACTGCCGCAGATGTGCTCGATCACCATCGGGCGGTCGTCCTCCGTGCGCAGATGGCGGTCTCCCCACTCCATGAGCGTCATCAGGACCGGCTCGAGGTCGAGTCCCGCCTGCGTGGGCCGGTACTCGAAGCGCTGCGGACGCTCGCTGTAGACGCGCTTGGCGAGGATCCCGGCGTCGACGAGGCG
Source organism: Streptomyces spinosisporus (assembly GCF_022698145.1). GTDB lineage: Bacteria > Actinomycetota > Actinomycetes > Streptomycetales > Streptomycetaceae > Streptomyces > Streptomyces spinosisporus. The sequence goes on along the minus strand of NZ_JALDAX010000019.1, from coordinate 163,860 downwards.
GCGCAGCCGGGTGGCCAGGATGTCGCGCGGGGCGCCGATGTTGCGCACCAGCTGGTCGAAGCGGCCGTTGCCCAGGCACACCTCCCGCAGGACGAGGAGTGAGTACTTCTCGCCGACCAGCGCGAGCGTGTCGGCGATGGAGCAGGGACGCGGATCTTTCGGGGCGGCCATGAGGCCCAGTCTAGAGGAGGGTTTGTTTTTCCAACTCACGGAGTTATGGTGAGTTTGGATTTCCTACTCACTGGTAATCGGTCATTGCTCGTCCTGGAGGCCCGCACATGCGTGACGCCGTCGTCGTCGAAGCCGTACGCACCCCGATAGGCAAGGGCAAGCCCGGTGGCGCCCTCGCCCACGTCCATCCCGTCGAGCTCCTCGCCCACACCCTGCGCACCCTCGTCGAACGCTCGGGCGTCGACCCCGCGCTGATCGACGACGTCATCGGCGGGACCGTCGACCAGGTCGGCGAACAGGCCATGAACACCACCCGCTACGCCGTCCTGTCGGCCGGCTTCCCCGAGACCGTCCCGGCGACCACCGTGGACCGCCAGTGCGGCTCCTCCCAGCAGGCCGTGCACTTCGCCGCGCAGGGCGTCATGGCGGGCGCGTACGACATCGTCGTGGCGTGCGGTCTGGAGTCGATGAGCCGGGTGCCGATGTGGTCGAACGTGCCGGAGGGCAAGGACCCCTTCGGCCCCAAAGTCGCCGAGCGCTATCCAGAGGGCCTGGTCCCGCAGGGCATCAGCGCCGAGCTCATCGCCGCCAAGTGGTCGATCTCCCGCGAGCAGATGGACTCCTTCGCCGTCTCCTCGCACCACAAGGCCGCCGCCGCCTGGCAGCAGGGTCTGTTCGACGCCGAGGTCGCGCCCCTGGAGGGCGTCACGCGCGACGAGTGCATCCGGCCCGGCAGTACCACCGAGATCCTCGCCGGCCTCAGGCCCGCCTACCACGACCCCGCCTTCGCCGAGCGCTTCCCGCAGATCGAGTGGAACGTCACCGCGGGCAACGCGAGCCCCATCAACGACGGCGCCTCCGCCGTGCTCATCATGGCCGGCGAGACCGCGGCCCGCCTCGGGCTGCGCCCGCTCGCACGGCTGCACAGCTTCGCCGTCACCGGCAGCGACCCGCTGCTGATGCTCACGGGCGTCGTGCCGGCGACCGAGAAGGTGCTGCGCAGGGCGGGTCTGCGGCTCGACGACATCGACCTGTTCGAGGTCAACGAGGCGTTCTCCAGCGTCGTCCTGGCCTGGCAGCAGGAGACGGGCGCCGACCTCGGCAAGGTCAACGTGCACGGCGGCGCGATCGCCATCGGCCATCCGCTGGGGGCCAGCGGCGCCCGCCTGACGACGACCCTCGTGCACGCCATGCGCGCGCGTGGCGCGCGTTACGCCCTGCAGACGATGTGCGAGGCGGGCGGTCTGGCCAACGCGATGATCCTGGAAGCGGTGTAGACGATCCCGGAAGCGGTGTAGGCGATCCCGGAAGCCGTGTGGTGGACGCCTACCGGCTCCTGAGGTGGTGCCGCTTGCGCCAGGCCACCACCGCGGCCACCAGGGCCGGTACGGCGATGCACGCCATGGCGATCAGGAAGGCGGGCGACGTCGGCGCGGAGGCGCGGGCGCCGGCCACGACGTAGGCGGCGGTATTCGGGATGGAACCGAGCGCCGTCGCGAGCAGGAAGGGCAGCCAGCCCATGCGGGAGACCGAGGCGCAGTAGTTCGCCGCCCAGAACGGCACCCCCGGGAAGAGCCGGACCGCCATCATCGAGCGGAAGCCGTGCCTGCTCAGCTGTCCGTCCGCGGCGTTCAGCAGTCTGCCCCGCAGCAGCGGGCGCAGCGCGTCCTGGCCGAGTACACGGCCGAGGCCGAAGGCGATCCCGGCGCCCAGGACCGTGCCCGCCAGCGCGGCGCCGGTGCCGAGCTGGGAGCCGAAGAGCGCACCCGCCGCGAGGTTCAGCAGCGGCCGCGGCACGAAGGCCACGGTGCACAGGCCGTACGCCACCGCGAAGACCACGGTCGCCGCGGCCCCGTCGAGCTGCGGCGGCCAGCCGTGCGCCAGCAGCCGCTGCGGCTCGTAGATCAGCACGGCGCTCGCGGCGGCGGCGAGCAGGACGACGAGAAGCGACAGCCGCGTCCACGGCGAGAGCAGCACGCGCGTGCAGCGCACGCTCAGGCCCGAGGGCGCGGGTGCGGCGACGGCGAGCTCCGTGGCGGTGGCCCGGGGAGAGGCCGTGGCGGTGCCCCCAGAGCGGGTGGTGGCATCGAGCATCCGGTGACACTAACCGACATATGTGTGTGATCGCCGTATGGTTCGTCTCATGAGCGTCACAGGTGCGGGCATTCCGGATGTGCCGTCCAGCACACTCGCCGACACCGTCCTGCAGCGGCTCGCCGCCGTCTACGCCCCGGCCGCCGACCCCCAACGGGCCGCGCCCATGCGGGCGTACATGAAGGACGTGGCCCCCTTCCTCGGCCTGACCACGCCCGTGCGCCGGAGCCTGTCCCGCACGGTCCTGGAGGGCCTGCCGCGCCCCACGGAGGCCGACTGCAGAGCGATCGCGCTGCGCTGCTGGCAGCTGCCCGAGCGCGAGTACCACTACTTCGCCGTCGACTATCTGCGCCGCCACGCGCGCGTGTGCTCCTCCGGCTTCCTGCCGGTGGCCCGGCACCTCGTCTCCACCGTCCCCTGGTGGGACACGGTCGATCTCCTCGCCGCCCATGTGGTGGGCGCGCTGGTGGCGGCCGATCCCGCGCTGAAGGCGGACATGGACCAGTGGATCGTGGACGACGACCTGTGGGTCGCCCGCACCGCCCTGCTGCACCAGCTGCGTCACAAGGAACACACCGACACCGAACGCCTCTTCACCTACTGCCTGCGCCAGTCCGGGCACCCCGACTTCTTCATCCGCAAGGCCATCGGCTGGTGTCTGCGCGAATACGCCAAGACCGATCCCGAGGCCGTACGGACGTTCCTCGCGCGCGAACGCGGGCGGTTCGCACCGCTGTCGGTCCGCGAGGCCCTGAAGAACATCGGCCCCTGAACGCGCACGTCCCCGAACTCGGCCCGGCGGAAAACCATTCGACGTCCGACGACGCGTCGGCGATGATCGACGTCATGTTCCGGTACGCCTTCCACCTCGCAGCATCCGCGGTCGCGGATGCCCCGAAGGCTGCCGTTCCCACACTCGTCGCCGCAGTCGACGGCGCCCGAAGCTGACCCTCTCCGGAACGTCCGGCGGACCCCGCAGGGGGAGGGTCGGCACGTCCTTGGGGTCCTGATCTTCCTGATCTCTCCTACGAAGAGGCTTCGAGGTACCGCCATGTCCAAGACGGCGTACGTGCGCACCAAACCGCATCTCAACATCGGCACCATGGGCCACGTCGACCACGGCAAGACCACCCTGACCGCCGCCATCACCAAGGTGCTGGCCGAGCGCGGCACCGGCACCTTCATGCCGTTCGACCGCATCGACCGCGCTCCGGAGGAGGCCGCCCGCGGCATCACCATCAACATCGCGCACGTCGAGTACGAGACCGACACCCGCCACTACGCGCACGTGGACATGCCGGGCCATGCCGACTACGTCAAGAACATGGTCACCGGCGCCGCGCAGCTCGACGGGGCGATCCTCGTCGTCTCCGCCGTCGACGGGATCATGCCGCAGACGGCCGAACACGTGCTGCTCGCGCGGCAGGTGGGCGTGGACCACATCGTCGTCGCGATCAACAAGGCGGACGCGGGCGACGAGGAGCTCACCGACCTCGTCGAGCTGGAGGTCCGCGAACTGCTCACCGCGCAGGGCTACGGCGGCGACTCCGTGCCCGTCGTACGGGTCTCCGGGCTCAGGGCCCTGGAGGGCGACCCGCGCTGGACGGCGTCCGTCGAGGCGCTGCTCGACGCCGTGGACACCTATGTGCCCATGCCCGAGCGGTACTTGGACGCGCCGTTCCTGCTGCCCGTGGAGAACGTGCTCACCATCACCGGCCGGGGGACCGTGGTGACGGGTGCGGTCGAGCGGGGAGTCGTCCGCATGGGCGACCGGGTCGACGTGCTGGGCGCCGGGCTGGAGACCGTCGTCACCGGCCTGGAGACCTTCGGCAAGCCGATGGAGGAGGCGCAGGCCGGGGACAACGTGGCGCTGCTGCTGCGCGGGGTGCCGCGGGACGCGGTCCGGCGCGGGCACGTCGTCGCCGCGCCCGGCAGCGTGGCGCCCAGCCGGCGCTTCTCCGCGCGCGTGTACGTCCTGTCCACGCGCGAGGGCGGACGCACCACCCCGGTGTCGACCGGCTACCGGCCGCAGTTCTACATCCGCACCGCGGACGTGGTCGGCGACGTCGACCTCGGCGAGACGGCCGTCGCCCGGCCCGGCGACACGGTGACCATGACCGTCGAGCTGGGGCGGGACGTGCCGCTGGAGCCGGGGCTCGGATTCGCCATCCGTGAGGGTGGTCGGACCGTGGGCGCGGGCACGGTCACCGCGGTCGGCTGACCGTGTGCGGCGCCCGCCGCTTCGGGGGCGGGCGCCGCGTGCCCGGGCCGGTGATGGAGGCGGAACCGTCTGCTCCGCCTCCCGCTCCCGGCACAATGGAGCCGTGGACGAGCCCATACCCGTGACCCGCGACGTCGATCACGGGACCGCCAAGCTGATGCCCGACGTCGACCGGGCGCGGGCCTGGCTGCTGACGGTCGACGGGGCGCCCCAGTCCTACGTGGACCTGGACGCGCCGGAGCACCTGGAGTTCGAGTACGCGCGGCGGCTCGGGCATGTCCTGGACACGGTGGCGGCGCCGGGGGTGCCGATGGACGTGCTGCACCTCGGCGGGGGAGCGCTCACCCTTCCCCGCTACCTGGCCGCGACCCGGCCCGGCTCGCGGCAGGACGTCGTCGAGGCGGACCGCGCCCTTCTCGACCTGGTCGTGGAGCACCTTCCGCTCCCACCGGACGCCGGCATCACCCTGCACACCGCCGACGCGCGCGCCTGGCTGGAAGCGGCCCCGGCCGACTCCGCCGACGTGCTCGTCGCCGACGTCTTCGGCGGCTCCCGCGTCCCCGCACACCTCACCTCACTCGCCTACGCCCGCGAGGCCGCACGCGTGCTGCGCGAGGGAGGGGTCTACCTGGCCAACCTCGCCGACGCCACGCCCTTCACCTTCCTGCGCTCCCAACTCGCCACCTTCGCCGCGGTGTTCGAGGAACTCGTCCTCATCGCAGAACCAGCCGTCCTACGCGGCCGCCGCTTCGGCAACGCAGTCCTCGCCGCCGCCCACCACCCCCTCGACACCCCCACCCTGGCCCGCCTCACCGCCTCCGACACCTTCCCGGCCCGAGTCGAACACGGCCCGAGAATCCGCGAACTCACCGCGGGGGCGCACCCGGTACGAGACGAGGAGGCGGTTCCGTCACCGGAGCCGCCGGGTGGGGCGTTTGGGGTTGGTTGAGGGGGGCTCTGATTTGGGGGTTGGTCGTCGGGGGCGCGGCTGTTGGGGTGTCCGGGCGGGGGCTTGGTGTCCGGTTGGGGGGCGGGGTCCAGAGGTTTGTCGCCGACGCGCAGCCGGTGTGGGACGAGGAGGCGGGTCCGTCGCCGGAGCCGCCGGGTGGGGCGTTCGGTCTTGGCCCAAGGAGCGGGCCCCCGGGGTTCGTTCGGGGCGCAGCTGGTGCGGGATGCGGATGCGGTGGCGTCGCCGGTGCCGACGGGCCGGAGGGGTGCCAGTTGACGGGGGCGGGGTTCGAAGGTTGGTCGCCGACGCGTAACCGGTGCGGGACGAGGGCGCGGGTTCGTCGCCGGGGCCGCCGGGCGGGGTGTTCGGGTCGGTTGTGGGCGGCGAGATGCGGCGGTTCGTCGTCGGGGGCGTAGCCGGTGCGGGGCTGTGGGGTACGTGCGGTTACCCAGGCCCGGCGACGGGGCGTTCCCGGTGTTCGGGGGTTGCCGGGTCCTCTGTGGGCGGTGGTGTGTGGTTCAGGATCGGTCTGGTGGTTCGGCGGAGGTTGCGTACGTCCGGGACGCACAGGACCGCGGCCGTGACCAGGACGACCAGGGCGGAGCAGCCCCACAAGGAGGCCGTGCGGCCGAAGGCGTCCTCCGAGGGGCCCGCCAGAGCCGTCGCCAAGGGCACCAGGGCGATCGAGCCGAACCAGTCGTAGGCGGAGACCCGGGAGAGCTTGTCCTCCGGTATCTCCTGGTGGAGGGCCGTCATCCACGACACCCCGAACACCTCGACCAAAGTGCCCGACAACAGCATCACCGCGCACAGCACGCCCACGGGGACCGGGACGGCGAGTGCCGCGGAGGGCAGGGCCATCGGGAAGACGCACAGGGTGCCCGCGAGGAGGAGGCGGCGCGGTTTCCAGCGGGTCATCAGCAGGGCGCCGCAGACGGTGCCCGCGCCGAAGAACGCGAGAGCCAGGCCCCACGGTCCGGCTCCTCCCAGGTCGTCGCGGGCGACGAGCGGGCCGTAGACGGCGTCCGCGGCGCCCACCACGGCGTTGGCGATCGAGAACTGGACGACGATGCCCCACAGCCACGGACGGCCGGTGAACTCCCGCCACCCGTCCCGGAGATCGGCGAGCAGCCCACCACCGGGCGCGCGCGCCGGAACATGGCTGACGTCGATGAAGGACCGCAGCGCCCCGGCGACCGCGAACGCCGCCGCGTCCGCCGCGAGCACCCAGCCGGGCCCGACCAGGGCGACCATGGCACCGCCGAGCGCGGCGCCGCCCAGACCGGCCCCCTGCATCGCCATCCGGAACACCGCGAAGGCGCGGCTCGCCTGCTCCCCCTGGACCGACGACATCAGCATGCCCTCGGCCGCCGGGCCGAAGAACGCCTGACCGGTGCCGCCGAGCGCGGTCAGCAGCATCATCTGCCACAGCTGCGGGTGCCCGGTGAGGACGAGGACCGCGAAGGCGGCCTGCGACAGGCAGTTGAGGGCGTTGGCCGCGACCATCACCCGATGCCGCGGCAGCCGGTCCGCCACCGCTCCGCCGATCAGCAGGAACACCACGAGCGGCAGCGTGCGGGAGGCGGCCACCAGACCCACGTCCCCGCCGTCGCCGCCCGCGTCCAGCACGGCGAACGCGGCGGCGATCAGTGCGCCGTTGCCACCGAGGCCGGTGATCACGGCGGCGGCGGTCAACAGGCCGTAGTTGCGTCCCGCCCACGCGGGACGCGACCGGCCGGGAGCGGAGGCGGAGTGTTTGGTCACTTCCGAACTATGGCCAGCGACCCCGCCCCAGGACAAACCGATAAGGCCCCGCCCCGGGGCAGACCGACAACTCAGCCGCCGGTCGGCTCGCCGGACAGCCGTACGGTGCTCAGGATCTTCATGATCGTCTTGTCCGGGACCTCACCCTTGACGCCGGTCGCGCCGTAGAGATTCCAGGCCACGAAGTCGCCCGCGGAGTTCTTGAAGCCGAACGAGATGGCCTTGCCGTCGCTCGCGCACTTCGACTTGCCGATCTGCGGGCTGTTGTGCGAGCGGGCCCAGGCGTAGCTGCCCGTGATGCCGGCGGCCGTCGTGTACTTCTTGGCCTTCTTGTCGAAGGTGAGGCTCTTCTTGTCCGGCTGGGTGTAGCCACCGAAGACCCACCACGGCACCTGGTTCACGGCGACCTCGTCGGTGCTCTTCGCACCGTCCGCGCCCTTGGTGCCCACGGCGGCGAGCGCCGTGTCGTCCGACGTGCCGTCCTTGTTGGCGTCCGAGGTGCACCACTTGGACTTGTAGTAGGCCGGTGCGGACATCACGATGAGCGGCTTGCTGCCCGGGTCCTTGCTGTCGTCCTCGAAGCCGATGGTCGTACCGGGGGACTCGATCTCCCAGTCCGCCGGTACGTCGAACGCGGTGCCCCACTTGGGGTTCACGACGACCTTCCAGCCCGGAATGGTCGCCTTCAGGCCCTCGCCGCCACGCGGGTTGTCGTCCGAACCGGACGCCGAGGCGCTCGCCTCGGACGACGCGGGAGGCGACTGCCGGACCTTCTTGCCCGAGCCGCCGTCCGCCTTGTCGTCGTTGTCGCCGCCGAGCACCAGGAAGCCGGTGACACCCGCCGCCACGACCACGGCCGTGGCCGCCACGATCGCCACCAGCTTCGTCCGGTTGCCGCCACCGCCACCGCTGCCGCCGGCCCCGGTCGGAGGCTGCGGGGTGCCCGGCGCGCCGGGCGGGCCCCACTGCGGCTGCTGCCCATAGGTGTTGGGCTGCTGGTACCCGGGCTGCTGATACGGATTCGGCTGCTGGTACCCCGGCTGCTGGTACGGGTTGTTCTGCGCAGAGGGGTTCTGCCCCTGCGGATTCTGCTCGCCCCCGGGCGGCTGCTGTCCTGGCCACATGAAGAGCCACCCTAGTGCCGTCCCGGACACGATTCGGTCACTGTGGCTCGTCGAGGCCGTAGCAAAACAGGGCCCTCAGGATTCCTCGGGAGGCGTGTACAGACGTACGGTGCCCAGGATTTTCCTGACCGTCGCGTCCGGGACCTCCTCGCCGACCCCCCTCGCGCCGACGAACGACCAGGACGCGAAGTCGCCCTCGCCGTTCTTGAAGGCGAAGGTCGTCGCCTTGCCGTCGGAGTCGCACTTGTGCGCTTTCGTCACCCCGGCCGACCGCGAGGTGGCGACGCTGCCGACCAGGCCGGAAGCGGTGGTGAAGGCCGTGACCGGACCGGTGGTGACCTTCTTGTGGTCGGGCTGGGCGTACGCGCCGTAGACCCAGGCCGCCGCGTCCGAGCGGGCCGCCTCCTCGGTGCTCCTGGCCCCGTTGTTCTTCCGTGTGCCGACGCTGGCCAGGGGCGTGTTGTCGACCTGGCCGTCCTTGTCGTCGTCGGAGGTGCACCACTTCTCCTTGAGGAGGGCGGGCGCCTTCATGGCGACGAGCGGCTTGTCCTCGGGATCGTCGTCCTCCGCGACGTACGACACCCAACCCGGCGACTGCAGGGCCCAGTTGGCCGGTACGTCGAAGGCGATGCCCGCGTCGGGGTTCACCACGACCTGCCAGCCGGCGACGGTGGGCTTCGGTGCGTCGCCGCTCCGCGGGTCGGTCGACGAGGTGGGTGATGCCGAGGTCGCGGTCGGCCCCGGATCGGCCCCGTCGTCGCTGCCGCCGCCCAGCACCACGGCCCCGGTCACCGCGGCGGCCACCACGACGACGGCTGCTGTTGTGATGGCAATCACCTTGGTGCGGCCGCCGCCCGGCGGCCGGGGCGCCGGGGCCGCGACGGTCGGCGGCTGGGCGGCGTACGGGTTCGGCTGCTGGTATCCGGGCTGCTGGTACGGGTTGCCCTGGGCCGGCTGCTGCGGTTGCTGACCGTCCCCCGGCGACTGCTGTCCTGGCCACATGGGTCGTAACGATACGACGATCATCGAACACGTCTGGTCAGTGGAGGCTACTCATGGGTAACCTCCCCTCATGAGCGCAGACCAGATGTCGATCGGCGAGATGCTCGCCGCGACCGTGCCGATGGCCCGGACCCTGAACCTCGAGTTCCTGGAGACCACGCCGGAGAAGGCCGTCGTGGCCCTGCCGGACCAGAGCGAGTACCACAACCATGTGGGCGGGCCGCACGCCGGCGCGATGTTCACGCTCGGGGAGTCCGCGAGCGGGGCGATCGTGCTGGCCGCGTTCGGGGAGCAGCTCGCGCGGGCCGTGCCGCTCGCGGTGAGCGCCGAGATCGCGTACAAGAAGCTGGCGATGGGTGCCGTCACCGCCACCGCCACCCTGGGCCGTCCCGCCGCCGACGTCGTCGCGGAGCTGGACGCGGGGGAGCGCCCCGAGTTCCCGGTGTCGATCGAGATCCGGCGCGCGGACGACGCCGTCACCGGCGAGATGACCGTCGTGTGGACGCTGCGCCCCAACGGCTGAGCGCCCCGGCGCGTGCAAAAGGCCCGGGGGTGTGCGGTGTTCCCGGGCCTTCGGTGGGCCATCAGGCCGCCGGTCGGCTGTGTTCGCCGACGGTGCCGCCGTCCAGTGCGGCCACGAACTCCTTGAGCCAGGCGACGAATTCGGGGCCGAGGTCGTCCCGGTCGCAGGCGAGGCGGACCACCGTGCGCAGATAGTCGGCCTTGTCGCCGGTGTCGTAGCGCAGTCCGTCGAAGACGACGCCGTGCACCGTGCCGCTCGTGGCCAGTTCCCGTAGGGCGTCGGTGAGTTGGATCTCGCCGCCCCGGCCGGGCGGGGTGCGCTCCAGGGTGTCGAAGACGGCCGGTTCGAGGACGTAGCGCCCGATGACCGCGTAACTGCTCGGTGCGTCCCGGCGCGACGGCTTCTCCACCAGACCGGTGACCCGGACGACATCGTCCTCGCCGGTGGTCTCCACGGCCGCGCAGCCGTAGAGATGGATCTGCTCCGGCGCGACCTTCATGAGGGCGATCACGCTGCCCCCGTGGCGGTCGCGCACGTCGAGCATCCGGCTCAGCAGTGTCTCGCGCGGGTCGATCAGGTCGTCGCCGAGCAGGACCGCGAAGGGCTGGTCGCCGACGTGGCGGCGGGCGCACAGGACCGCGTGCCCGAGGCCGAGGGGCTCGCCCTGGCGGATGTGGTGGATGCCGGCCAGCCGGGCAGGGTCGCGCACGGCGTCCAGGCGTACGGCGTCTCCCTTGGCCGCGAGCGCCTGCTCCAGTTCGAAGGCGCTGTCGAAGTGGTCCTCGATGGCGCGCTTGTGGCGGCCGGTGACCATGAGGATGTCGTCGAGACCGGCCGCGGCCGCCTCCTCGACGACGTACTGGATGGCCGGCTTGTCGACGACCGGCAGCATTTCCTTGGGAGTTGCCTTGGTCGCGGGCAGGAAACGTGTGCCGAGTCCGGCGGCCGGGACGACCGCCTTGCGGACGGCGCGTGCGGGGGTGCCGGCAGAGGAGTGGGGGGAGGTCATGCGGCCCATGCTGGCGCACGCCGATGAGAGCAGGCCGAGAGAAACTTCGGAACTCGCTGTGGGTACGCGGGCGGTGGAGATTCGGTGTATTTCGAATGCGGGTGCGGGTACCGCCGGTAACTTATTTGAAGTTTCCGCTTTTTGAACAGGAGTCACTCGAACTTCTTGTTTCCTGTGCGTCAATTGTGCGAAAGTGAGCGGCCCCATAGCGGACCCACGGATGCGCTTTCCACCGTCCTGCGGCTCGGAAGGAATTGGTTCAGTGCAATCCCCTCACCCCCCACGACCGCCGTACCCGCCACGCCCGGGATCGGGCGCCACCGAGTCCGACCGCGATCTCCTCGCACGGCTGACCGAGGGCCCCGACAGCGGCCGTGCGACCGCGCTGCTGCTGGCCCGGCACTGGCGCGCGGCCTTCGACTACGCCGTCATCTGCTGTGCGTCCGGGGAGGATCCGGCGTCCATGGCCGCGGCCGCCGCGTTCCAGCGGGTCCTCGGGCGGCCGGCCGACGGCGCGCTGCGGCCACAACTCCTCACCGCCGTGCGCGACACGGTCAAGGAGTGGGCGGCGGATGACGGTATTTCCGTTCTTCTGCCGGAACTCCGCAAACCGACCGGAGGGCGCGGACTGCGTGCCGCGCGGTCCGTGACCCCGGAAAGGCGGCGCCTCGCGGAGCGGGCGTTCGGTGCCCTTCCGGGAGCCTCGCAATGTCTGCTGTGGCACACCGAGGTGGAGGCGGAGCCCATATCCGTACCGGCTGGTCTGTTGGGGGTGGATCCGGGCACCGCGAGAGCCGCCCTGGACCAGGCACGCGAGCAATTCCGGGCGGGCTGTGTACGCGCCCACGGGGAACTCGCGCCCGGCAAGGAATGCCGTTTCTACAACCGCCTCCTGGACGTTCCGATACGCCGGGGCGGCGCCCTGCTCCCCGATGTCCAGCAGCATCTGATGGCATGCCGGTACTGCCGTCACGCCGCCGAACAACTCAGCCATTTCGAGGGCGGCCTCGAGGAACTGCTCGCCGAGACCGTGCTCGGCTGGGGAGCCCGGCGCTATCTCGACTCCCGTCCCCGCCGCGGCGGCAGCAGGCCACTGACCGCCGGACGCGGCCCCCTGCGGCCCGACGGCATCGGACGCCACCGCCCGGGCCCGTCGCGCAGGCACACCACGGCGGTCGCCGTGGGCGTCGGTGTGGCGGCCCTCGCCCTGCTCGCCACCGTTCTGGTCAGCAAGGGCTGGACCGACGACAACGGCGTTCCCGGCCCCGGGGCCACCTGGGGTGCGCAGGGCGGCAGTTCGCAGCATCCGTCGCGCTCCGCGGACGGCAGCTCCGCGGACGGCAGCTACACGGGCGGCATCTCCACGGGTGCCACCTCCGCGAGCGGCAGCTCTGCCGACGGCTCCCCGTCGGCCGCCTCCGTGGGGCGGCCCGTCGAGATCGGGCACGGCAGACTGCGCAACCCGGCGTCCGGCCGCTGTCTCGACATCGGCGGCGGCGAGGCCGTTTCCGGCGCGGCGGCCGTACTGGCGGCCTGCTCCTCCGACGCCTCCCAGCAATGGTCGTACCAGGCCGACGGTCTGCTGCGCAGCGGCGCCGACCCCGCCCTGTGTCTCGACTCCGGCTCGGCCGCCGAGCCGTCGGTGCTGCTCGTCGGCTGCCCGGTGCACGGCGGCGAGATGCGTTACGACCTCACCGTCCGCGGCGAACTCCTGCTGCGCGACGGCGACGGGCTCCTCCTCGCACCCGGTACGGGCGCGGCAGCGGCGCGGGTCGTGGTCATGGCGCGGGACGGTTCCGTCGGGCAGCGGTGGGTGCTGGACGCCGGGGACGGTGACGCGGACGGTGACAGGGACGGCAACGGTGGATCCCGCGAGGGCGCTCACTCCGAGCGTCAGGACTCTCCCGGCAGCACGCCGAAGTCGCCCAACTTCCAGTTCCCGCCGGACAGTTCCGCAGGAGAGTCGTACGAGGTGCGCTTCGCCCAGGTCGGCGACGACACCGCACCCTCCGCACGGTCCGAGACACCACTCGCCGGCGTACACACCCTGCAGGCCGACGTGTTGGGCACGGTTACCACCGCGGCGGACACCGTGGCGTCCTCCGTGGACACCGCGGCCCCGCCACGTGTCGGCATCCGGCCGTTTCCCGTCCGCTTGATTGACGCGAGTCACTGACGGTTCTAGTTTTCCCGCCGCACCCCCACGCACCGGAGGTGAACAAGTGATGCGCCGTGTCGTCATCGGCCTGATCGCCCTCGTGGCGGCGCTCGTCGCTCCCGTACCGGCCGCGCAGGCCGCGTCGGCGGGCGGGGGTACCGTCGTCCGCACCGAGGCGGGGCTGGTGCGTGGCGAAGTCACCGCCGAGGGGCGGCAGTTCCTCGGCATCCCGTACGCCGAACCGCCCGTCGACGCACTCCGCTGGCGCGCACCGCGGGCCGTGCGGCCCTGGCACGGGGTGCGCCCCGCACGGGACTTCGGCAACAAATGCGTACAGAACGCGAGTTGGGACCCCGGCTACGACCAGCCCTCGTACACCGAGGACTGTCTCGATTTGAACGTGTACGTCCCCGAGGGCTCCGCCCGGCGCCCGGTCCTGGTCTGGTTCCACGGCGGCGGGCTGACCGCCGGAGCCGGACAGGACGTCGTACCGGACGTGTTCGCCCGGCGGACGGGGACGGTCGTCGTGACCGTCAACTACCGCCTCGGCGCGATGGGTTTCCTCGCCGCGACGGGTCTCGACGACGAGGCGCGCGACGGGGTCTCCGGCAACTTCGGCATGCTCGACCAGCAGGCCGCGCTGCGCTGGGTGCGCGCCAACGTCGGCCGCTTCGGGGGCGATCCGGCCCGCGTCACCATCGCGGGCGAGTCGGCCGGCGGCCGCTCGGTCTGCACCCAGCTCGCCTCGCCGACGGCCAGGGGCCTGTTCCGCGCGGGCATCATCGAGAGCGGTGCCTACGGCGACTGCGGCGCACGTACGCACCAGGACGCGGTGGCTCAGGGAGCCGCCTTCGCCCAGAAGCTCGGCTGCGCGACCGTCGCGTGTCTGCGCGGGAAACCGGCCCGGGAGATCCTCGAGGCCCAGGGCGGCTTCGACTGGGCACCGGTGGTCGGCGGCGCCTTCCTGCCGGTGCAGCCCGAGCAGGCGATCGCGAACGGGACGGCGTCCCGGGTGCCGGTGATCAACGGCTCGAACAAGGACGAGGGGCGGCTGTTCGCCTTCTCCTCCTTCGACCTCGCCGGTACACCCCTGACGGCCGAGCAGTACCCGGGGGTGATGCGCGACAGCTTCGGCGACGAGGCCCTGCGGCGCTACCCGCTCGCCGCCTATCCGACGCCCACCATCGCCTACGCCACCGCGCTCGGCGACACCCTGTTCAGCTGCTCCGCGCTGCGGCTGGACGGCCTGCTCGCCGCCCGCGGTCCGGTCTACTCGTACGAGTTCGCCGACCGCACCTCCCCGCCCTTCGCCTCCCTGCGCGATCTGCACACCGACTTCGACTTCGGCGCGACCCACGTCAACGAGATCCAGTACCTCTTCAAGCACTTCGGGCTGGACTCGCCGCTGAACGCCGAGCAGAGGGCGCTGTCGCGGCAGATGGTGCAGTACTGGGGCTCCTTCGTGCGGACCGGCGTCCCGCGGGCCGAGGGGCAGCCCGCGATGCCCGGTCGTCCCGGCGTGGTGCTCTCCCTGAAGACCGCCTCCGAGGGCGGAAACACCCTGAGCGGATCCGTCCACGAGGACCATCGGTGTGATCTGTGGGACGGCGCTCCGGCACAGTGACCCGGTAGGCTTCCCGGCGTGCGCCCGATGCGGCGCGCGCCGGGAATGCAGGAGCAAAGGGTCACACAACGGGAGGACCGGCGTTGCACGTCCAGGAATGGCTCGACACGGTACCGGCGGGAGCCGTCTACGCGGTGGTGGCGCTGGTCATCGGCCTGGAGAGCCTGGGCATCCCGCTGCCGGGCGAGATCGTCCTGGTCTCGGCCGCCTTGCTGTCCTCCCACCACTCCGGCGTCAACCCGATCGTGCTCGGCGCCTGCGCCACCGCCGGGGCCGTGATCGGCGACTCCATCGGCTACGCGATCGGCCGCAAGGGCGGACGGCCGCTGCTGGCCTGGCTGGGCAAGAAGTTCCCGAGACACTTCAGCGAGGGGCACGTCGCCACCGCCGAGCGGTCCTTCGAGAAGTGGGGCATGTGGGCCGTCTTCTTCGGCCGCTTCGTCGCCCTGCTGCGGATCTTCGCCGGGCCGCTCGCGGGCGTGCTGCACATGCCGTACTGGAAGTTCCTGACCGCCAACCTCCTGGGTGGCATCTGCTGGGCGGGCGGCACGACGGCCGTCATCTACTACGTGGGCGTCGTCGCCGAGGACTGGCTCAAGAGGTTCTCCTACCTGGGCCTGGCGATCGCGGTCCTGATCGGCCTGACCTCCATGCTCATGATCAAGCGCAGGGCGAAGAAGGCGGCCGCGCATCGGGAGGCGAAGGAGCCGGCCGAGGCGGAGACCGTACCGGCGGTTGACTGAGCCGCAAGCCGACGCCCGGCCGGCTCCTTCGAGGTTCCTACGGCTTCTCGTGCACCTCGTGGTGCGCCTTCGCGAGTTCCGTGTAGAAGGTGCCGTTCAGCGTGACACCCTCGCGCTCCTCGGAGGTCAGCTCCCGCTTCACCTTGGCCGGTACTCCCGCCACCAGTGACCCCGGCGGCACCTGCATCCCCTGCGGCACCAGGGCCTGCGCGGCGACGAGCGAGCCCGCGCCGATGACGGCTCCGTTGAGCACGGTGGCGCCCATGCCGATCAGACAGTCGTCCCCGACGGTGGCCCCGTGCACCACGGCGTTGTGCCCCACGGACACCCGTGCACCGATGCTGACGGGAAAGCCGGGGTCGGCGTGGAGCGTGCAGTTGTCCTGGATGTTGGCCTGGGCGCCCACGGAGATCCGCTCGACGTCACCGCGCAGGACCGCGCCGTACCAGACGCTCGCCCCGGCCTCCAGCGTCACATCGCCGATCACCGACGCCGTGGGTGCCACGAAGGCCTCGTCGTCGATCCTCGGTTCCCTGCCGCCGATCCCCGTGATCAACGCCTTGTGCGTCATGGCCGCCCTCTCCTCGTCGTCGGTTCACACCGCACCGTAGGCGATGAACCCCCTGAGCAGCGCGCCGGGGCCGGGCGTCACCCGCCGCGGGTGGCCGCCGACCGCGGGTCACCTGCCGAGGGTGATGCGCGGCGGGCGGCCCGGCCCGACCGTGAGGGCATGGACAACACGACGCCGGGGCAGCGCCGGCCGGCACGGGCGTCACTGGCGGCCGCCACGGCGTCGGTGCTCGTCCTGGCCGTGTTCGCGGGGCTGAAGACCTTCGGCCTGCTGGCGGTGGGGCTCGCCGGTACGGTCATGACCGTCGCCGCCGTGTGGTGGCTTCTGACCCGGCGGGGTCCGTCCCGCCTGTTCGCGGCGCTGCTCGCGGTCGGCGCGCCCGTCTGGGTCGTCGTGTCGTACACGAGCGCCCACCTGGCCTGGGTCGTCGCGGTGGCCGGTGCCCTGTGGGTGCCGGCGCTCGGCGCAGGCCGCAGCGCCCTCGTCCGGGCCGACGCGTCCCTGCGGCCGACGGAGCATCCCGCGCCGCCGGTCGGCCACGCCGTGCTGATCATGAATCCGCGGTCGGGCGGCGGCAAGGTCGAGCGGTTCGGGCTGCGCGAGAAGGCCGAGTCCCTGGGCGCGCGGGTGCTGCTCCTGGAGGGGCCGGGGGAGACCGACGTGTCCGAGCTCGCCCGCAAGGCCGCGGCCGAGGGCGCCGATCTGCTCGGCGTCGCGGGCGGGGACGGCACCCAGGCCCTGGTCGCGGACGTCGCCGCCTCGCTCGGCGTCCCCTTCCTGGTGATCCCCGCCGGGACCCGCAACCACTTCGCCCGCGATCTCGGCCTGGACCGCGAGGATCCCGCCAAGGCCCTGGACGCCCTGCGCGACGGCGTGGAACTCAGGGTCGACCTGGGCCGGGCGGGCGTGCGCCCCTTCGTCAACAACGTCTCGTTCGGCGCCTACGCCGAGGTCGTGCAGAGCCCCGCCTACCGCGGCGAGAAGACCCGCACCACCCTGGAACTCCTCCCCGATCTGCTCCTGGGCCACGAGGGCGCCACCCTGACCGCCGTCGCGGGCGACACCCTCTTCACCGCGCCACAGGCCCTGCTCGTCAGCAACAACCCCTACGGCACCGGCGACATCGCGGGCCTCGGCCGCCGCGCCCGCCTCGACACCGCAGTGCTGGGCGCCGTCGGCGTGAACGTCACCAACGCCGCCCAGGCCGCAGGACTGCTCCGCGGCACCCGCGCCACCGGCCTGACCCGTGCAACGGCCACCGAGGTGGTCGTCGACGCGGACCGCCCCTCGATCCCGGCCGGCCTCGACGGCGAGGCCCTGATGCTCCCCGTCCCCGTACGCTGCACGATCCGTCCCCACGCACTACGAGTCCTGGTGCCACGCCACCGCCCGGGGATGCGCACGCCGAAGCCCCGGCTCGAGTGGGGACGGGTTGTCCGGATGGCGTTGCCGGCGGTGCGTGGTGGGCGGGGTGACGCCTCGGCCGGCGCCGTCACCCCGGTCGTGTGATGTGCCGTGCCGGGACCCGGGAGATGGTGGGCGTACCCGGGTCGCGGCAGCGGAGGTGACTCCCATGGGCACGGCAGACGAGCGCGGACCTGAGCGGGGCGGGGCGCGGGCCGGCGGCGACTTCGAGATCCGGATCAAGGGCAGGGTCGGCAGCGCCTTCCGGTCCGCCTTCGCCGAGTTGACGGTGACGGTCAACCCGCCGGAGACGGTCCTGCACGGCGCCGGACTCGACCAGGCCGCCCTGTACGGCATCCTGGACCGCATCCAGGCCCTCGGACTGGAACTCGTCGAGGTCCGACGGCTGAATGGGCCGTAAGACCCCCTTCCGCCCCGGAAGCCGAGCCTGCACCGTTGGGCGTGTACCACCCACCCGCCGAGGAGGTGAGGGACATGCCTGCGGTGCTTGGCCGTGTGACACGGCAGAAGAGCGCGAACTCCCCGGCCACCGACGTCCGTCGGGCGTCGGTTCTGCACGGGCAGCTGCGCGCCCTCGGCCGCAACGTACCCGGGGCGGACACCGCGGTGGCGACCTGCCTGGTGTGGGTCGCGGACACCCTCGTGGAGATCGCGAGCGCGCTGCGTGATCCGCGCAGTGCGGACGTTCCGGTGGACGAGGCGGCGGCCCAGCACTTGACGGAGCGTGAACACAGTGTCCTCGTACGGCTCCAGGAGGACGTGCCGCTCCGGCAGATCGGTCTGGACCTCTTCATCTCCCACAACACGGTGAAGACCCACGCACGCGCGGTGTACCGGAAACTCGGTGTCTCCTCGCGCACCCAGGCCCTGGACCGGGCGAGGCAACTGGGACTCCTGTGAACCCCAGCAATCAGGGTCCTCCCGAAGAGACCATCACCCCACTCTCAAGTCCCGCCGCACTCACAGCAGTTCGAGCTCGCGGGCTCGCCGTACCGCGGCCGATCGCCTGGTCACGGCGAGCTTGCGGTAGACGCCCTTGAGATGCGTCTTGACCGTGTTGACCGACAGATACAGGTCGGCGGCGATCTCTTCGGTCGTCATCATCTGCGCCAGCCGCCGCAGGACGTCGTACTCCCGTGCGCTCAGTTGCTCGACCGGCGGACGGTCGTCCTGTTCGCCGGGGCCCGGCGGAAGAGCCCGCCCGTCGGCCCCCGACGCCCTCAGCGTGTGGACCCGCGCCGCACAGACCGAGGCGGCGCACGCCTGCCGCACCGGCCTGCGCAGGTCCTCGGCGAGCCAGTCGGCGGAGTCCGGCAGGGCGGCCACGGCCTCGGGCGACGGCGGCGCCCCGCCCTCCAGCGCGCAGAGAAGCTGGGCCACGAGCGACCCCACCCCGGCCACGAACGGATCGGGCGCCGAGCGCAGGGCGCTGCGGGCCAGGGCGAGTTCGCCGCGCGCCCGCGCGCACTCGTACCGCACCAGACAGACCCAGGCCCGTACGACATGCAGGGCCGCCGCGGACGGGTCTTCGGGCGAACCCGCGGGCCGCGGCGCTCGCAGAGCGTGCCCGGCGAGCTCGTCCGCGACCCGGAACCGTCCGCGGAGCACTTCGAGCAGCGCGAGTTCGGCCAGGCACTCGCGGCGCAGCACACCGCTGCCGACGGCACCCGCGGCCTTCAGCCCGACCGTCAGGGAGGCCTCGGCCGCCTTGAGAGTGCCCTCCCGCAGTTCGGCGCGCCCGCGGATGGACAAGGCGAGCGCCTTGAGTTCGGGGCGGCCGGCCGGCAGGCCGTGCGGCATCCGCGCGAAGAGCTGCTCGGCGTCCGCCGCCGCCAGACGTGCGGCCTGCGGATCGCGGCACCTGTCCCGCACCATGCGGATGACGGCGTGCGTCAGCCGGCAGCGGGCGATCCGGTCGCTCTCGTCCGGCGGCAGCTCCGTGAGCAGCTTGTCGGCCAGCTCCAGGGCCTCGGCGCAGACCGGCTCCTCGCCGCGCCGGAGCGCGACGGCCGCGGCCACCAGGGCGCACTCGGCGTCCGGCGACTGCGCGGGCGGCAGCGTGTCGGCGAGGGGCGGTCGCACCAGCTCGCCGGGCAACCGGGCGTCGGTCAGGGCGAGTACGTCTCCGATCGCCAGCTGATGGACGACCAGACGGCCGGCGTAGCGCCGGTCGCCCGCGGACAGTGCATGGCACACCGCCTCGGCGAGCAGCCCGTGCTCGCCCAGCCAGACGGCGGCCCTGCGGTGCAGCCCGGGGATCAGATCCGGCGCCTCGTGGCGCAGACGCACCCGTAGGACGTCGGTGAACATGCGGTGGCAGCGGTACCAGCCGCGCCCGGCGTACTGCAGGAAGGAGTTGTGCTCGACGAGCGCCGGGAACTGCGCACCGGCCTCCTTGCCCGCGAGTTCGGTGGCCAGTTCGGCGTTGAGGTGGTCCAGCACGCTCGTGGCCACCAGGAGTCTGCGCATCTCGGGGCTCTGTCCGTCCAGGACCTCCTCGACGAGATAGCTGACGACCGCCTCGTCGTCGCCCGCGAACTGCGCCACGAACCGTTCGGGATGCGGGTGTTCGGCCATTGACATGGCGGCCAGACGCAGCCCCGCCGCCCAGCCGTCGGCGCGTTCGCGCAGCGTGCTGACGGCCGACCGGGACACCTCCACGCCGTGCTGGGCCAGCAGCGCCGCCGTCTCCCGGTCGTCGAAGGCGAGGTCGGCGGTGCGCAGTTCGGTCAGTTCGCCGGCCAGCCGGTGCCGGTGCAGATGCAGCGGCGGGTCCCGGCGCGAGAGCACCACCAGCCGCAGCACCGGGCCCGCGTGCCGCAGCAGCCGCGCGGTCCCGCGTGCCACGGGCGAGCCGGTCTCCGGCTGGAAGTCGTCCAGCACCAGGACGACCGGCTCCTTCCGCGCGGCGAGCGCGGCGGCCAACGAGGCGACCAGGAGGGGCTGTTCGGCACCGGGATCGCCACCGGGATCACCATGCGGCACATCCTCCTCGCCGGCCGGCGCCTCGCGCACGACGGCTTCTCGTACGGCCTCCTCGCCTACGACCGCATCCCGTACGGCCGTCTCGCGCGCGACTGCTTCCCGTACGACCGCATCCCGTACTGCCGCCGCCCGTGCCCCCGTCTCCCGTGCGACCGCCTCCCGCACGACCGCCCCGGGCAGTTCCGTCTCCGGCTGCAGTGCGTCCGGGAACGGCGGCAGGTCGACGCCCGCCTCGCGCAGCGCGGTTGGCACCCGGGACCAGAAGACGTCCGGTTCCTCTTCCGCGCCGTCGCAGGTGACCCAGGCGACGGGGCCGGGTGCCCTGTGGGTGTGGGCCCACTCCACGGCCAGCGCGGACTTTCCGGCGCCCACGGGGCCCACCACCACGGTCAACGGCCCGAGAACACCGCGGGCGAGACGGTCCGTGAGCCTGGGACGCGGCACGAGCCAGGCCGGCAGGGGTGGGACACCGACCTGGCTCGGGAGCCCAACCGCTGTGGAGGCGACGCGTGCGTCCGGCGGCCGCTGCCGCCCCGTCCACTCGTCCATCGCCGGGCACCTCGCTCTCCAAGCCGTCTGGTGCACGTCAGACGAGTGTGGCCGCGCGGATGCGGGAGGCACATCGCTCGGGCCTGATCTCACCCGGGTGACTTCTGTTCAATGTTCAGTCGGGTGTGCGTGGCAGCAGCCCCGGTGCTTCACCCATGGCGGGTGAGGACTGGCCGTCCGCATCCGCGGCGGCCGGGATCCACTGCGCCCCGGTCCGGGCGCGGTACGCGGCGACCGCGGCCTCGATCGTCGGGAAGAAGTGGGCCGGGTCGATGGTCCGGGTCAGCCCATAGCGCTCGATCTTGCGCCGGACCGGGTCCTTGAGCTCGGCGAACACCAGACTCACCCCTTGCGCGTCGAGCGCCTCGTCGAGCTCCTCCAGTTCGTCGGCCGCGGTGGTGTCCACGTCCGTCACGGGCTCGGCGGCCACCAGCACCCACACCGGCTGCGGCTCACGGCGGGTGAGCCGCATGATCTCGTTGCGGAAGGCCTTGGCATTGGCGAAGAACAGCGGTCCGTCGAAGCGGTGGATCACCAGGCCCGGCAGATGCTCGGCCGTGGGGTAGGAGCGGATGTCGTGGTAGCCGGGCAGGCCCGGCACCCGGCCCAGCACGGTGTTGTAGGGCCACCAGGCACGCCGGAAGACGTTCAGGATCGACAGCCCGACGGCGACCGCGATACCCGGCAGCACCCCGAGCAGCGCCACGCCGAGAAAGGCCGCCATGCACAGCAGGAACTCCGCCCTGCGCTGGTGCCACAGCCGTCGCGTGCCCGCGATGTCGGCCAGCGACAGCGAGGCGGTGATCACGACGGCGGCCAACGCCGGCTGGGGCAGGTCGCGGAAGAGGCCGGGCAGCAGGACGAGCATCAGCACGATCAGGCCCGCCCCGACGCTCCCCGTCAACTGGCTTCGGGCGCCCGCCCGTTCGGCCACCGCCGTGCGTGATCCGCTGGTGCTGACGGGAAAGCCCTGGAACAGTCCGGCCGCCGCGTTGGCCGCGCCGATCGCCGTCATCTCCTCGTTGCCGCGCACCTCCTGGCCGGTGCGGGCGGCGAACGCCGAGGCGTTGGAGATGGCGTCGGCGAGGGACACCAGGGCGATGCCCAGCGCTCCGGCGCACAGCGGACCGAGATCGCCCCACCCCACCTGCGGAAGGGTCAACGGCGGGAAGCCCTGCGGCAGTTCGCCCACCAGGCTCACGCCGTGCCGGCCCAGGTCGAGGACCGAGGTCGCGGCGATCGCCGACACCACCATGACGAGCACCGCGGGCACCTTGGGCAGCCACCGCTGCAGCACCAGGATCAGCACGATCCCGGCGACGCCCACCGCCACGGCCGCGCCGACCGTCTCGCCGTCGGCCAGGCCGCGTACGAAGGCGCGGGTCTCGTCGACGAGGCCGTCGGCGTCGGTCCTGAAGCCGAAGAGCTTCGGCAGCTGCCCGATCAGGATGGTCAGCGCCAGCCCGTTCATATAGCCGATCATGGTGGGCTTGGAGATGAGGTCGGCGATGAAGCCCAGCTTGCACACCCCGGCCAGGATCGTGAGGGCGCCCACCATCAGGGAGAGCATCGAGGCGAGCGCCACCGCCCGGCCGCTGTCACCGCCGGACGCGATCAGCGGCAGGATCGTCGCCGCGATCATCGGGCCCAGCGAGGAGTCCGGGCCGAGCACCAGGATCCGTGACGGTCCGAAGACCGCGTACGCCAGCAGACAGAGCACCGACGTGTACAGGCCGGTGATCGCGGGCAGGCCCGCCAGTTCCGCGTAGGCCATGCCCTGCGGGACCAGCAGCGTGGTCAGGACGGTGCCCGCGACGACGTCCTTGACCAGCCATGCGCGCCGGTAGGCCAGGAGCGCCTGCCCTCCCCCCCGGCCTGTTCTCCTTCAGGGCCGCGCCTTTGCGGCTAGTAGGACTCGGAGTCGGGCTGCACCACGCACAGCGCCCAGATGATGAAGCCGTACAGCGCGATCAAGGTCACGGACCACAGCGGGGCGTACGGGATGTCGAGGAAGTTGCCGATGATCAGCAGCGCGGCGACGCCCACGCCCATGATCCGCGCCCACTTTTGCATCACGACCAGGCCGATGCCGACGGCCATCGCGACGACGCCGAGGCCCAGATGGATCCAGCCCCAGCTGGTCAGGTCGAACCTGAAGACGTAGTGGGGGGTGTTGATGAAGACCTCGTCGTCCGCGATCGCCATGATGCCGCGGAAGATGTCGAGCATGCCGCACATGACGAGCATCACCGCGGCGAACATCGTCAGACCGCTCGCGGCCGCCCGCACTCCCTCCGAGCGCTGGTGCTGCGTGGTGGTGGTCATGGCAGGACCTCCGTCCTGGGGTCGGCCGCCGGTGGCGGCACTTGTTCCACACCTACTCCGGGCACGTACTGCGGGCGTCACCTCGCAAGGGTGAGGACGGGTGGGCGGTCGACAGGGGGCTGTTGGAACGGTGTGGCTTGGTGTTGCGGATGGGGTGTGCGGGTGGGGTGCGTTGCGGATGGGGTCCACGGGTCAGAAGTGGTGGTAGCGCACGGCGCCGGCCACGATGACGTCCTGGAGCGAGGCGTGACGCCGGCTGAAGGGGATCCAGAACAGGCCCACGGGAAGGGCGATGCACAGCACGGCCCGCAGCAGTGCGCGGGTGATGCCGAGCAGCCGGCCTGCGCGGTCGGTGACGCGCAGCCCCAGCAGCCGGTCGCCTACGGTGCCGCCGGTCACTGTCCAACTGACGGCCAGGTAGAGCACCGCGACGGCCCAACCGAGCACACCCGTCAGCCATGCGGAGAGGTCGGGCATACGGAAGGGCGGCCCGGTGACGAACAGCCGCACCCCGCCGAACGCGAGCTGCGCGCCGAGGCCGATGCCCACAACCACGACCACGTCGACCAGGGCCGCGAGACAGCGCGACACGACTCCCGCGGTGTCGCTCCGGGGCTCGGCGCCCGGACGCGCCACGGCCACGGCCCGCTCCGCGGCGCGGGTCACGGGGGCTGCCCATGCGGCGGTACGAGACCGTCGACGCGTTCGGGAACTTCGGGAACCACGCCGGGCCGATGCAGCAGCCGATCGGCGACGCGATTAACCATCCGGTCGGCCCGCATACTCCTCACCCGCAGCGCATCCACCGTCTCCTCGGCCATGCCCCCGCCGGTCTCCCGCACGATCCGCCCCAGATCAATCTCCTCCAGGACAGCCCGAACGAGCGCAACCAGATCGACCCGGTCGATCACAGCGTCCACATCCACCCGAGCAACAATCCGATCGACATCGATCCCCGCAACGACTCGGTCGACGTCGACACGTTCCACGACTCGGTTGACGTCGATGCGGTCGGCGACCTGGTCGACGTCGAGCCGCGCCGCGACTTCGTTCACGTCCACCCGCCCCGCGATCCGTTCGACGTCCACTCGGTCGGCGACGCGGTTGACGTCGATGCGGTCGGCGACTTGGTCGACGTCCAGTCGTGCGGCGATCGCGTTAACGTCCACCCGCTCGGCTACCTGGTCGACGTCCAGCCGCGCCGCGACTTCGTTTACGTCCACCCGTCCCGCGATCCGTTCGACGTCCACTCGGTCGGCGACGCGGTTGACGTCGACTTGGTCGGCGATGAGGTCGGCATCGACTCGTTGGGCGACCCGGTTGACATCGATGCGGTCGGCGACTTGGTCGACGTCGAGTCGTGCGGCGATCGCGTTTACGTCCACCCGCTCGGTGACCTGGTCGACGTCGAGCCGTGCGGCGACTTCGTTTACGTCCACCCGCCCCGCGACCCGCGTCACGTCCACCCGGTCGGCCACGCGGTCGACGTCGAGCCGGGCCGCCACCTCGTTCACGTCCACCCGCCGCGCGACCCGCGCGACGTCCACCCGGTCGGCCACTCGGTCCACGTCGACCTGGTCGGCGATCAGGTCGACGTCAACCCGGCGGGCCACGCGCATCACGTCGATGCGGTCGGCGATCCAGTTGACGTCGAGTCGTGCGGCGATGAGGTTGACGTCGATGCGGGCGGCAAGTGCGTTGAGGTCGAGGCGGTTCAGGATGGGGGCCGTCACGGCGGGGATCAGGCGGTCGGCGAGGGCGCCCGCGGCCCCCAGTGCGTACCGTGCCATCCGTTCGGCGGCGTCGAAGGGGTTCACGAGGCTGAGCCTGGTCATCTCTGCACCGCACCACAGCCCGAGCGCGGCCGCCTCATCCGCTACGGGTGATCCGGGCACCGGGGGCGCGTGCTCCACCGGGCTCTCGTGCTGCTCCGCCGACACGTCACCCCCATGCCGCTCCGCAAGCGCGCCCGTGCCGCTCTGCCGGTGCTCCCGTGCCGCTCTGCCGGTGCTCCCGTGCCGCTCCGCAAGCGCGCCCGCGCCGCTCTGCCGGTGCTCCCGCGCCGCTCCGCAAGCGCTCTCGTGCCGCTCCGCCGACACGCCACCCCCCATGCCGCTCCGCAAGCGCGCCCGTGCTGCTCTGCCGGTGCTCCCATGCCGCTCCGCAAGCGCGCCCGTGCCGCTCTGCCGGTTCCCCCCCGCGCCGCTCCCCAGATGCCCGCTGC
This sequence comes from Streptomyces spinosisporus, assembly GCF_022698145.1. Taxonomy (GTDB): domain Bacteria; phylum Actinomycetota; class Actinomycetes; order Streptomycetales; family Streptomycetaceae; genus Streptomyces; species Streptomyces spinosisporus. Next base: position 138,399 of record NZ_JALDAX010000019.1, on the reverse strand, counting down.
TCCAGACCCGCGCCCCACTGCCCCGGTGGGGTGAAGATCACAGCGTCCAGGGCGCATCCCCCCACCCGGCGCTGAGTACCGTGAGCGGGTGCCGAAGCGCAAGAACACGTTCTCATCCTGGCGGCGAAGCCTCATGCAGCGCGCCGTCCATGCGGGCTGGGCCTGGGTGCAGCGCACCGGTTCGGTCACCGCGGAGCACCCGGGACGCTTTCGCTTCGGCGCGCTGGGTGTGCACACCAGGCTGGCCTTCCCGCTCGGCACCGTCTTCGGCGAGCCCTGGATCCACCTGGGCGCCCACTGCATCGTCGGCGAACAGGTCACCCTGACCGCCGGCCTCATGCCCGACCTGGACCTCGGCGCCGAACCCATCCTGCGCATCGGCGACGGCGTCGTCCTGGGCCGCGGCAGCCATGTCATCGCCGACACCTCGGTCACCATCGGCAGCGACTGCTACTTCGGGCCGTACGTCTACGTCACCTCCACGAACCACTCCTACGACGACCCGCACCAGCCGATCGGCAAGCAGTGGCCGCGCATGGAACCCGTGGAGATCGGCCCCGGCTGCTGGATCGGCACCGGCGCCGTGATCCTGCCGGGCGCGCGCATCGGACGGAACGTCGTGGTGGCCGCGGGCGCCGTGGTCCGGGGCGTCGTACCCGACCACGCCGTCGTTGCGGGCGCACCCGCCCGGGTCGTACGCCGCTGGACGCCCACGGAGGGCTGGCAGCCCCCGCTGCGGACCCCCGCCCCGGTGCCGATACCCGACGGCGTCACCCCCGAAGAGCTCCTCGCCCTCTCGGAGTTGGACGAGGAGACGGTGGCGAGGCTGGCGCAACTGGACGAGGAGGCGGCGGCCAGGCTGGCGGAACTGGACGCCGAGGGCTGACGTCCCGTCGGCCGTCGCGCGCCGCGCGCCCGGTCACTTGACCGCGTCCTCGACCGTGTCCCGTACGTCGAGGACTTCGTCCGCGCCGGTGAGCTCCAGGATGCGCCGGAGCTGTGGTGCGGGTGCGGCGATGCCGAGTGACGTTCTCTGATGGATGCGGAGCAGCAGATTCAAGAAGGTCGAGTCCGCGAACGTGAGGCCTGCCGCGTCCACCACGACGCGCTCGCGCTTCTCTGCCGCCGTCTCCAGCGCCTCTTCGATGGGTGCGATGGAATTGGGATCGTAGTCACCGTTGGCGACGACGACCCAGGCGCCCGCCCTCTCGTACTGGACGACCTCGGGTCCGGTCGGCGCGTGTTCACTGAACTGCATGCGTGTCTCCGAGCTGTGTCCGGCGCTTTCACTCAGTGACGTGGAGGTTCAGTCTTCGCGACAGCTCGCCCTGGATGTCCGTCGCGAGATGACCGGTTCTGCCCCAGGCAACGACGAGCGCCGCCACATGGCGGAGCTTGATGTTGGTGCTCATGGACGTTTCGCGGAGGACGTCCCAGGCCTCGTCGGACGAGAGCCGTCCGACCGCGATCAGCACGCCCGTCGCGCGATCGACGACGGCGTGTGACTCCAAGGCGTTCTCCAGTTGCCCGAGTTTGGACTGAAGATCGTGGATCTGCGCACTCTGGGCCTCGACGACCTGCTCGGTCCCCGAGGTTGGTTCGGCATCGTGACGCACGGCGGGCTCCAGGGTCCAGGGATCCACGACGGTTCATTCATCGTCTCTGCCCCTCCCGTGAGTGCCGTACACGCGGGGCAGCCGTCGGGGCAGCAAGGCCACCACCCGATGCCGCTGCTCCCCCACAAGGATCAGCCCGTCGCAGGCCGAGCGCATGCTGAGCTGTGGGTTTTGTTACAAAGACAAGATTGTCAGCCCGTGGCCAGCAGCAATGTGCCGATCAGGGCGAGTCCGGCGCCCGCCGTCTGGATGGCGAGGAGCCGTTCTCTGAGGAAGCCGCGGGCGGCCAGGGCCGTCACCACCGGGTAGAGCGAGGCGAGGACGGCGGCCACGGTGACCGGGCCGTGCTGGGCGGCGACCGAATACGTGCCGTTGGCCGCCACGTCCGCGAGGCCGACGAAGGCGAACGCGGGAAGGGAGGCCCAGGGGAAACCGCCCTCCGGGAAGGCTTCGGCGCCGCGCCTGACGGAGGCGTACAGAGCGATGCCGCCCGCGGCCACGTTCGTCACGCGTTGCACGAAGAGGGCGAGGAAGAGCCCGGTGACGGTCGTGGAGGCCTCCGCGATCAGCGCGAACACCGTGCCGAAACCGCCCGCCGCGACCAGCGTGAGCAGCACGGTCCGCCGCTGCACGGAGGCGCCCCCGAGGCGTGGACCGCCCGCGAGCATCACCCCGGTGACGGCGACGGCGATCCCGGCGACCTGCAGCAGACCGGGCCGCTCGCCGAGAAAGAGACCCACGCCGACCGGAACCGCCACGCTCAGCGTGGCGAGCGGCGAGACCACGCCCATCGGGCCCAGGGCGAGCGCCTTGTAGAAGGCGATCATCGCCACCGGTCCCACCAGGCCGGCCGCGAAGGCGAACCACAGCCGCGGACCGGCCTCGCTCCAGCCGCTCGTGGCCACCACGACCGCGCCGAGCACGGCCGCCGCGATCGTCTGCGAGACGACGACCACCGTGAGCGCAGGGGTGCGTCGCGTCAGCATCCCGCCGCCGAAGTCGGCCAGCCCCCACAACAGGCTCGTGGCCAGGGCGAAGAATGCTGTCACGGGTCGCCTCGCAGTACAGTTCGGTGAACGATCGGGTACACCACACCATAGTTCAGTGAAGTGCACCCAGTCATCCATAATATTGGCCTCGCTCGATAAGGACATTGGACGGAACGTGTCGGACCTCGACCTGCTGACCCAGTCCCTGGCGCGCAACGTCAAACGCTGGCGCAACGACCGCGGCTTCACCCTGGACGCGCTCGCCGCCCGCGCCGGGGTCAGCCGCGGCATGCTGATCCAGATCGAGCAGGCCCGCACCAACCCGAGCATCGGCACGGTCGTGAAGATCGGCGACGCGCTCGGGGTCAGCATCACCACGCTGCTCGACTACGAACAGGGCCCCCAGGTCCGTATCGTCCCCGCCGACCAGGCCGTGCGGCTGTGGAGCACCGAGGCGGGCAGCTTCAACCGGCTGCTGGCCGGCACCGAGGCGCCCGGCCCGCTGGAGATGTGGGACTGGCGGCTCATGCCGGGGGACGCCAGCCCGTCCGATCCGCACCCCACCGGCACGGTCGAGCTGGTGCACGTCCTGGCGGGGGAGCTGACGCTCACCGTCGACGGCGTCAAGCACCGCATCCCGGCCGGAGCCAGCGCGTCCTTCGAGGCCGACACCCCGCACACCTACGGCAACGAGGGCGGCGAACCGATGGAGATGGTCATGGCGGTCTCGGTCCCGCCCGTGCGCTGAGGCCGCTCAGGACGTCCTGTTAGCGTGCGGCCATGCGCGCACCCATCGGACACTTCGACATCGCGATCCCGGCCCCCGACGCCCTCGACGAACTGACGGCCCCCGTCGCCGACGCCGTACGGAACTGGACAGGCAGCATCCCCGCCGACCAGATCGTCTACGTCGACACCGACCCGCAGTGGGCCGACACCGCCGTCTTCGTGGAGCACTACGGACAGGAACTGCTGGAGCGGTCGGCGAACTGCGTGGTGGTGGCCGGCAAGCGCGGCGGCGAGACGACCCTGGCCGCGTGCCTCGCGCTCTCCACCACCCGGGTCGACGTCAACGGCGTCGTCCGCCGCCAACTCGGCTCCCGCAAGGCCTCGTTCGCGTCCATGGACACCGCGACCGGCGAGACCGGCATGGAGTACGGCGGCATCACCCCGATCGGACTCCCGGCCGGCTGGCCGATCCTGGTCGACTCGGCCGTCGTCGACCTCCCCCACGTCCTCGTGGGCAGCGGCCGCCGCCGCGGCAAGCTCCTGGTTCCCGGCAAGGCCTTCGCGGAACTCCCGGGCGCGGTGGTCCTGGAGGGCCTGGGCGTCTGACGCCTGCCCGGGCCGCGGGAACCTAGTGCGCCGCGTGATGTGCCAGCACCCGGTGCGGGTCCTCCTGGCCCGGCGCGGGGGCCGGGTCGGCGTGGACCAGGGCCGCGGTCAGCCTCGGCACGGCGTGCAGCAGGGCGTGCTCGGCCTCGACGGCGATCGCGTGCGCGGCCCGTACGGTCGCCTCGCCGTCGACCACCACCGCGACCTCCGCCCGCAGCCGGTGCCCGATCCAGCGCAGCCGCAGCTCGCCGACCTCCCGTACGCCCGGCACCGCGCGCAGCGCCCGCTCGGCGCCGTCCACCAGTGCCGGGTCGACGGCGTCCATCACCCGCCGGAACACCTCACGGGCCGCGTCGCGCAGCACCAGCACGATCGCCGCGGTGATCGCCAACCCCACCAGCGGGTCGGCCAGTTGCCATCCGAGGGCCGAGCCGCCGGCGCCCAACAGCACGGCCAGCGAGGTGAATCCGTCGGTGCGGGCGTGCAGACCGTCGGCGACCAGCGCGGCCGAACCGATCTGCCGGCCCACCCGGATCCGGTACCGGGCCACCCACTCGTTCCCGGCGAACCCGACCAGCGCGGCGAGCGCCACGGCCGGGACGTGCGCGACGGGACGCGGATCGAGCAGCCGGTCCACCGCCGCCCAGGCGGCGAACGCCGCCGACCCGGCGATCGTCAGCACGATCGCGATCCCCGCGAGGTCCTCCGCCCGCCCGTAGCCGTAGGTGAACCGCCGCGTCGCCGCCCGCCGCCCGAGCACGAAGGCGATGCCCAGCGGCACGGCGGTCAGCGCGTCCGCGGCGTTGTGCACGGTGTCGCCGAGCAGCGCCACCGAGCCGGACACCGCGACCACGACCGCCTGCACCACGCCGTGGCGCCGAGGACGGCGAGCGAGACCCACAGTGCGCGCATGCCGCGGGCCGAGGACTCCAGGGCGGAGTCGAGCTTGTCGGCGCTCTCGTGGGAGTGCGGGGTGAACAGGTGGCCGAGGCGGTGCCGCAGGCCGGGGGAGTGGTGGGGGTGCCGATGCGGGTGTGCGTGGTGCTCGTGCCGGTCGCTCACGTGGGTCCCCTTCCGGTGCGCGGCAGTGGACGTGTCGGGCCCACGGAGTCATTATGTGCGTATGAGCGCACGCATGCACCTGTCATCTGCACACGATGCGCAGGAGGCACATCCCCGCAGCCCCGGCGACGAGCAGTTCGCGCTGGCCGCCGAACTTCTCGCACTCCTCGGCGACCGCACCCGGCTCGCCCTGCTGCACGCCCTGACCGGCGGCGAGGCCGACGTCACCACCCTCACGGAGGCCTGCGGCGCGGCCCGCCCCGCGGTCAGCCAGCATCTGGCCCGGCTGCGCCTCGCGGGCCTGGTGGCAACGCGCAAGGAGGGGCGCAGGGTCGTCTACTCCCTGCGCGACGGCCATCTGCGCCGCCTCGTGGACGAGGCCCTGAACGTCGCCGACCACCGCCTCAGCGACCGCCCGCCGCACGACTGAGCCCGCCGTACGACCGAGCCCGCCGTACGCCCGGGCCGGTGCGGTCAGGACGCCGAGCTCTTGCCGAGGTACTGCTCCGCGAACGAGGCGGCCGCCGCCGGGGATTCGAAGAGCCGGCGCAGCCGCGCCAACGTGGTGCCCGCACGGTAGGCGTCGCCCGACGACATGCCGTGGTACACGTCCGACAGCCACTGCGAGAACTCCTGGTAGTCCCATACGCGGCCGAGGCAGGCCGCCGAGTAGCCGTCCAGGCCGCTGCTGTCGCCCTTGGTGAGGTGGGCGACCAGACCGTCGCCGAGCAGGAACGCGTCGTGCAGGGCGAGGTTCATGCCCTTGGCGGCGATCGGGGCGGTCAGATGGGCGGCGTCCCCGGCCAGGAAGAGCCGGCCGAACACCATGGGTTCGACGACGTAGTTGTGCATGTCGAGGACGCGCTTCTCGATCAGCCGTCCCTCGGTGAGCGGCGGGCGGTCGGCCGCCGCGAGCCGCTCCTGCAGCTCGGTCCAGACCCGCTCGTGCGACCAGTTCTCCGGGTCGTCGCCGGGCGGGCACTCCAGGTAGTAGCGGGTGACCTCGGGGCTGCGGGGCATGTGCCCGGCGAAGCCGCGCGGATGGATACCGAAGACCACGCAGTCGCTGGACGGCGGCGCCTCGGCGAGCAGCGCCAGCCAGCCGATGCCGTAGTCCTGCCGCGCGATCCCGGCCTGCGGCGGCAGCACGCTGCGGGTCACCCCGCGCGCACCGTCGCAGCCGAGCACGAACTCGCAGTGCACGAGCTCGCGTTGCCCGCTGACCGGGTCGGTGTACGACACCGTGGGACGGTCGGAGTCCATGCCGTGCAGCTGGACGTCGCGCACCCCGAAGCGGATGGCTCCGCCGCGCACGTCGGCGTACTCGCGCACGAGGTCCGTCACCAGCAACGGCTGCGGGTAGACGAAATGGTGATGCCCCGTCAGCTCGGTGTAGGAGAAACGGTGCCGCTCCCGCTCGACGCGGAACTCGCACTGGGTGTGCAGCTCCGCACGTTGCAGCAGGTTGGCGGCCAGACCCCGCTCCTCCAGTCCGCGGACGGCCCACTCCTCGATGACGCCGGCTCGTGGGCGCCGCTCGATGAACTCGCGCGTCTCGACCTCGAGGACCAGGCAGTCGATCGAGGCGGCACGCAGGATGTTCCCGATGGTGAGGCCGGCGGGGCCCGCCCCCACGATCACGACCGGAAAGCGGGGCCGGGCAGGTGAGTTGGGCGGTGCGGGCGTCGAAGTCACCCGAGCATTATGACGGTGACCCGTCAGTGCGCGGGAGCGTCGGTGACCACGACCTCCTCGATGCTGCGCTCGATCTCCTCCGGCCGTGGGGCGGTCGCCCGGGCCCAGTAGTAGATGACCAGCGAGAAGGCGGCGACGACGAGGATGTCCCACCACAGGCCGATGTTGCCGGTGCCGCCGAAGCTGCCCTGCGCGGAGATGACGCCCATGCCGAGCAGATAGACCGGCAGCCACTGGGCGGCCCTGAAGTCCATCCGCGGGGCGTCGGGCTGGTGGGTGGCGTTGGCCCACCAGGCGTAGCCGCCCAGCAGCAGATAGCCGAGGACGACCGCGACGCCGAGCCGCCACAGGGTGTCCCAGCCGGACCAGTAGATGATCAGGTTGGCCACCACGAAGGACAGCGGGGCGACGACCCGGCCGGCGGGCAGCCGGTACGGGCGCTCGTGGCCCGGCAGCCGCTGCGCGAAGACGCCGTACGCCAGTGGGGCGCCCGCGTACATCAGGACGCTCGCCGAGGTGATGAAGCCGACCAGTTCCTGCCAGCTCGGGAAGGGCAGGAAGCAGACCACGCCGGTCATGAAGGAGACGATCAGGCCGAACCACGGCACGCCGCGGCGGTCGGTGCGGGTGAGGAGCTTCGGCGCGTAGCCGTTCTTGGCCAGGCCGTAGGAGACGCGGGAGGTCGCGGTGGTGTAGATCAGGCCGGTGCCGCCCGGGGAGATCACGGCGTCGGCGTACAGGATGACGGCGAGCCAGCCCAGGCCCACGACCGTGGCGAGGCCCGCCCAGGGGCCGCTGATGCCCGGGTAGTCGAGGTGGGCCCAGCCCTTGGCGAAGGCGCTGTGCGGCAGCGCGGCGATGAACACCACCTGGAGGGCGACGTAGATGACCGCGCCGATCGCGACGGAACCGAGGGTCGCCCGCGGCAGGTCCCGCCTGGGGTTGCGGCTCTCGCCCGCCAGCTGGATGGCCTGCTCGAAGCCCAGCAGGGCGAAGATGATGCCGCTCTCGCTGATGGCGCTGAGCACGCCCTTCGCGCCGAACGGGGCGAAGCCCTCGGAGTGGAAGTTGGCCGGGTGGAAGTTGCCCACCGCGATGACGAAGATCGCGCCCAGCGGGACGGCGATCTTCCACCAGGTCGCGGCGCTGTTGGTGTGCGCAAGGGCCCGTACGCCGAAGAAGTTGACGGCGACGAAGACCGCCATGAGCACGACGGCGGTGAGCAGACCGGACGGCGTCAGGGTCTGGTCCTTGTGCTGCAGGCCCTGCGCCCAGCTCCAGTGGCCGGCGTAGCCGATCATCGCCTCGACCTCGATCGGCGCCACGGTCGCCGCCTGCAGCCAGGAGAACCAGCCGAAGGACAGTCCGGCCAGACCGCCGAAGGCGTAGTGCGGATAGCGTGCCGTGCCGCCGGCGACCGGGAACATGCCGCCCAGTTCGGCGTGGACCAGCGCCAGCAGGACGATGGCCACCGCGCCGATCACCCACGAGATGATCGCCGCCGGACCCGCGGCAACGACCGCCTTCTCGGCGCCGTAGAGCCAGCCGGAGCCGATGATCGAACCCACGGAGGCCCACATCAGACCGATCAGTCCGACGTCCCGCCTGAGGTCGCTGGGACCTCTGGCCTCCCGCACGGGGGTCTGCTCAGTGCTCACCATTTTCTTGGCGACCTCTCACCGTTTGAATAACCTGTTTCAGTGGGTGTGAGGTCGCAGATTAGGTATCAGTGAGCGCGGCGCAGAAGGCCACTTGCGAAGTCTTGACCAGGTCACGGGTGGTTCGTGTACAGGCCATCAAAAGTTCTGTAGCAGGCTCACAGAGAAGGGTTCTGTGGCAGGACCACAAGGACGGTCAGCCCAGGCGCGGTATCTCGATCGCGGGGCAGCGGTCCATCACCATGTCGAGACCCGCCGCGCGCGTGCGGTCGTACGCCGCCTCGTCGATCACGCCGAGCTGGAACCAGACGGCCCGCGCGCCCTTGGCCACCGCCTCGTCGGCGATCGGTCCGGCCAGGTCGCTGTTGACGAAGACATCGACGACGTCGACGTCGAAGGGGATGTCCGCGAGAGACGCGTAGCCCTTCTCGCCGTGGACCGTCTCCGCCTTGGGGTGCACCGGCACGACGCGCTTGCCGAAGCGCTGCAGCACCTTCGCGACGCCGTAGGCGGCACGCCGCTCGTTCGACGACAGGCCCACCACCGCCCAGGTGTCGCCGGACTCGGTCAGGATCTTGCGGACCGTCGCCTCGTCGCCGTACACCGGTGCCTCCCTGAGCCCTGCGTCCTGTGCCTGGAACATCTGCTGTTCAGTCCCTCAACGGCCCGTGCCGGGCGATGATTCCCGTCCCGGTCCGGCTGTTGAATCCCGCCACCTTGTCCGGAATTCGCGCCGGATGCCTGCGCGAGGCCGCCCCCGCGCCTACGCTCACCCCGTGCTGCGCATCACCGACGCCCGAACCGGCGAGCCCGTCGAAGCCGCCCCGGCCCGCCGCGGACTGACCAGGGTCGAAGCCCATGTGCCGGGCTTCGGTGCCGGTTCCCTGCGGGTCGTGCTGGTCGCCGATGTCCTGCTGCGCGCCCTGGAACTGGGCGGCACTCCCGTGTGGGCGGTGCTGAACGCCGAACGGGAGCACCCGCAACTGCGCGCCGGGGTGGCCGCGCTGGGCATCCGGCCCTTCGAGGACCGGCGGGACGTCGGCTCCGGCCTGGGCGAGGCGCAGATCCTCCATGTCGTGGCGGAGGGCGGCGCGCGACCCGACGGCGTGCGGATCGCCGTCGCTCCCGTCCACTCCGAGGAGCCCGGCATCCCGGAGGGCGTCGACCCGACCGCGCTGCGCCTGGCCCTGCTCTCCCGGCGCCGCGACCTGCCGGTGACGCTCGACGCGGCCGCCCTGGATGAGGCGCGGGCCACCCTCGTACGCTGGCGCCGTGCGGTCGCCGCCTGGGCGCAGCGCCCGTCGCGGCCCATTCCCGACGAGGCGCGCGCACGCCTGCGCAGCGCGTGGGAGGACGACTTGGACGTACCCGCCGTGCTCGACGTGCTGACCTGGGTCGAGGCAGAGGACGAGCTGCCGGACGGCGCCCGCTTCGAGACGTACGCCTATGCCGACCGGCTGCTCGGCGTCGATCTCACCCGCGAGCTCGGAACCCTGGCGTGATCGCGCGCGCGGGGGCGGGCCCGCTGCGCCGCCTGGTGGTGCTGCGGCACGCCAAGTCGGCCCGCCCGGAGGGCGTCGACGACCATCAGCGCCCCCTGGCGCCGCGCGGCATCCGGGACGCACCCGCCGCCGGCCGGGCGCTCGCCGAGGCCGACTGCCTGCCGGACCTCGCGCTGTGCTCCACCGCCGTCCGCGCCTTCCAGACCTGGGAGCTCGCCTCGGCCGAGTGGGGCACACCGCCGCCGGTGCGCCACGACCCCCGGCTCTACGGCGCCGACGCGGGCGAACTGCTCGGTGTCGTGCACGAGGTGCCGCCCGAGGTCGAGACGCTGCTGCTGGTCGGGCACAACCCCGGCCTGGAGGACCTCGTCCTCGAACTGGCCGGGGACGGCCTCGACGACGCGATCGAGGAGGTGCGCACCAAGTTCCCCACCTCGGCGATCGCGGTACTGGCCTGGCACGGGTTCACCTGGGACACCCTCGCCCCGGCCACCGCACTCCTGACGAACATGATCGTGGCACGGGGCAGGAAGGGCGGCGGCACATGAGCGTGGCCCGACTGCGCCCCGCCCGGCGCCCACCGGCCGAAGGCCGCCCGTCCTCCCCGCAGGGACGCCGTTGACCACGGACTAGGCTGGCCGGATGCAGGACGAGTACCGCACGGTGGCCCACGCGGGCGTGCACGAGACCGAGGTCAACCGCTCGCGCTTCCTGTGCGCACTCGCGCCGGCGGCCACTGAGCAGGAGGCCCAGGACTTCATCGCCGCGGTGCGCAAGGAGCACGCGGACGCCACTCACAACTGCTGGGCCTACGTCGTCGGCGCCGACGCCTCGATCCAGAAGGCGAGCGACGACGGCGAACCGGGCGGCACCGCGGGCGTGCCCATGCTCCAGATGCTGCTGCGCCGCGACATGCGCTACGTCGTCGCCGTCGTCACCCGCTACTTCGGCGGGGTCAAACTCGGCGCGGGCGGCCTCATCCGGGCCTACGGCGGCGCGGTCGGCGAGGCCCTGGACGCCGTCGGCACGCTCACCCGCCGCCGGTTCCGGCTGGCCACCGTGACCGTCGACCACCAGCGCGCCGGCAAGGTCGAGAACGACCTGCGCTCCACGGGACGCGAGGTGCGCGACGTCCGCTACGGGGAGGCGGTCACCATCGAGATCGGCCTGCCGGACGCCGACGTGGACGCCTTCCGGTCCTGGCTCGCCGACGCGACCGCCGGGACCGCCGCGTTCGAACTGGGCGGGGAGGCCTACGGCGACGCCTGATGTTCCGTGGGAGGACTTCTGACGTTCCGCATGAAACGGACGTAACGGGCAGGCGTGGGGCGGCCCATGACGGCCCATGACGGGCCGATACGGGAGTAACCGCCCGTGATGTCAGACCCGGCCGTTAGGGTCGGGGATCATGAGACTGCTGCACACTTCCGACTGGCATCTCGGCCGGGCGTTCCACCGGGTGAACATGCTCGGTGCCCAGGCCGAGTTCATCGGTCACCTCGTCATGACCGTGCGCGAGCGCGGCGTGGACGCGGTGGTCGTGTCGGGGGACGTGTACGACCGCGCGGTGCCCCCGCTGGCCGCCGTCGAGCTCTACGACGACGCCCTGCACCGCCTCGCCGACCTCGGCGTGCCCACGGTCATGATCTCCGGGAACCACGACTCGGCCCGCCGACTCGGCGTGGGTGCCGGCCTCATCGACCGCGTGGGCATCCACCTGCGCACCGAGCCCTCGGCGTCCGGCACACCGGTGGTGCTCTCCGACCGCCACGGAGAGGTGGCCTTCTACGGACTGCCGTATCTCGAACCGGCCCTGGTCAAGGACGAGTTCGGGGTGGAGAAGGCGGGACACGAGGCGGTGCTCGCCGCCGCCATGGACCGGGTCCGCGCCGACCTCGCCACCCGTGCGCCCGGCACCCGCTCCGTCGTCCTCGCGCACGCCTTCGTCACCGGCGGCGAGGCCAGCGACAGCGAGCGGGACATCACCGTCGGCGGGGTCGCCTCCGTGCCCGCGGGCGTCTTCGACGGCGTGGACTACGTGGCGCTCGGTCATCTGCACGGCTGCCAGACGATCACCGAGCGCGTGCGCTACTCCGGCTCCCCGCTGGCGTACTCCTTCTCGGAGGCCGAGCACCGCAAGACCATGTGGCTCGTCGACCTCGGCGCCGACGGAGCCGTCGGCGCCGAGCGCGTCGACTGCCCGGTGCCGCGCGCGCTGGCCCGCATCCGCGGCACGCTGGAGGAGCTGCTGGCCGATCCGGGGCTGACCCGGCACGAGGAGGCCTGGATCGAGGCCACCCTCACCGACCCGGTCCGCCCGGCCGACCCCATGGCCCGGCTCACCGAGCGCTTCCCGCACACCCTGAGCCTGGTCTTCGACCCCGAGCGGGCACCCGGCGACCCCGACGTGTCGTACGCGCGTCGGCTCGCGGACCGCAGCGACCAGGAGATCGCGGAGGACTTCGTCGCCCATGTGCGCGGCGCCGGGCCCGACGAGCGCGAACGTGCCGTGCTGCGGGACGCGTTCGACGCGGTGCGCGCGGACGAGGCCGTGCGGGAGGTGGCGCGATGAGGCTGCACCGGCTGGACATCACGGCGTTCGGGCCGTTCGGCGGCTCTCAGAGCGTCGACTTCGCCGAATTGTCCGCGGCGGGACTGTTCCTGCTGCACGGGCCGACCGGCGCCGGCAAGACCTCCGTCCTGGACGCCGTGTGCTACGCCCTGTACGGCGCCGTCCCCGGCGCCCGCCAGAGCGGCCAGGGCCTCGCCCTGCGCAGCGACCACGCCGCGGCCGGCACGCGCACGGAGGTGAGCCTCGAACTGACCGTCGCCGGACGCCGGTTGGAGATCACCCGGCAGCCGCCCTGGGAGCGTCCCAAGAAGAAGGGGCGTCCGGGGACCACTGTTGACAAGGCACAGAGCTGGCTGCGCGAGTACGACGCGAAGGCCGGTGCCTGGAAGGACCTCAGCCGCTCGCACCAGGAGATCGGCGAGGAGATCACCCAGCTGCTCGGGATGAGCCGCGAGCAGTTCTGCCAGGTCGTGCTGCTGCCCCAGGGCGACTTCGCGCGCTTCCTGCGCGCCGACGCCGAGGCCCGCGGCAAGCTGCTGGGCCGCCTGTTCGACACGCACCGCTTCGCCGAGGTCGAGAAGTGCCTGGCCGAGCGCAGGCGCGCCGCCGAGGCGCAGGTCCGCGACGGCGACGCCGCCCTGCTCGCCGACGCGCACCGCATGCAGCAGGCGGCGGACGGCGCCCTGGACCTGCCGGAGCTGACCCCCGGGGAGCCCGGTCTCGCCGAGGCCGTCATAGCCGCCGCGGCCGTCGCCCGCAGCACCGCCCGCGAACAGCTGACCATCGCCCACTGCCGGCTCGCCGCCGCCGAGTCCGCCCAGGCAGCGGCCGAACGGACGCTGGACGACGTACGCGAAGTGGCCCGGCTGCAGCGGCGGTTCGCCGAGGCCCGGGAGCGCGCCGCCCGGCTGGAGCAGCGGGCCGAGGCGCACCGGGACGCCCAGGCGCGCATGGAGCGCTCCCGCAAGGCCGAGACGGTCGCCCCCGCCCTGGACCTCAGGGAGGCCGCGGACCTCGAACACCGCCGGGCGGCCGACGCCGAGGCACGCGCGCGTGCCCTGCTGCCCGCGTCGTTCGCGGACGCCGGCGCGGGCGGTCTCGCGGCCGCGGCCCGCCGCACCGCGGAGGAGCTGGGCGGCCTGGAGTCCGCCCGCCGTGCCGAACAGCGCCTGGCCGAACTCGTCGCGGAGCGCGCCGACCTGGACCGCCAGGAGCGCGCCGACGAGGACGTGCTGCAGGAGGCCGAGGCCTGGCTCGCGGACTGGGAGACGACCCGCGCCGGCCTGCAGGCCCGCATCGAGTCCGCGCAGGAGGCCGCGACCAGGGCCGAGCAGTTGTCCGTGCAACGCGAGCCCGCGCGGCGCAGGCTCGGCGCGGCCCGACAGCGCGACCAGTTCGCCCACGACACCGAGGACGCCCAGGCCCGCGTCCTCGCCGCCCGTGAGCACGCCACCGAGGCCCGTGCCCACTGGCTCGACCTCAAGGAACAGCGGCTGAGCGGCATCGCGGCCGAGCTGGCCGCGAACCTCACCGACGGCGAGCCGTGCGCCGTCTGCGGAGCAACCGAGCACCCCGCGCCCGCGCGCAAGGTCGCCGGACACGTCGACCGGGAGGCGGAGGAGCGCGCCCTCGCCGCCTACCAGCGCGCCGACGAACAGCGCGCCGAGGAGGAGCAGCGCCTCGGTCTCGTACGGGAAGCCCTGGCCGCCGCCACCGCGGAGGCCGGCGACACCCCCACGGCCCGGCTCGCCGAAGAGGTCGAGGAACTGGAGCGGGAGTACGGCCGGGCCCGCACCGCCGCCGGTGAGCTGCACGCCGCGCACGAGGAGCAGCGCCGGGCGGAGCAGGAGCATGAGCGCCGGATCGCGATACGGCAGCAGGCCGCGGTCAGAGCCGCCTCGCGGGTCGGCCACCGGGACCGGCTGGACCGCGAACGGACCGATCTGGAAGAGGAGTTGACGCAGGCGCGCGGCGCGGCCGAGAGCGTCGCCGCGCGGGCCGCGCAGCTGGAGCGCCAGGTCGCACTGCTCACCGAGGCCGCCGACACCGCGCGCATCGCCGAGGACACCGCCCAGCGGCTGAAGGACGCCGACGCCCGGCTCGCCGACGCCGCCTTCCGGGCCGGCTTCGAGACCCCGCAGGCCGCGGCGGCCGCACTCCTGGACGACGACGCCCACCGCGAACTGCAACACCGCCTGGACGCCTGGCAGTCGGAGGAGGCCGCCGTGCGCGCCGTCCTCGCCGAGACCGACACCGCTGCCGCCGCCCAGCTTCCGCCAGCCGACCTCGACGCCGCGGATCGGGCCGCGGCGCTCGCCTCCCAGCGCCTGCGCGAGGCCGCCTCCGCCCGCGACGCGGCCGCCCGCCGCTGCGGCGAGCTCGACCGGCTCTCGGCCCGCTCGGCCGCGGGCGTACGGCGCCTCGCCCCGCTGCGCGAGGAGTACGACCGGGTGGCGCGCCTGGCCACGCTCGCCGCGGGCACCTCCGCGGACAACGAGCGCAAGATGCGCCTCGAGTCCTACGTCCTTGCGGCACGCCTGGAACAGGTGGCCGCCGCGGCGACCGTGCGGCTGCAGCGCATGTCGTCCGGCCGGTACACCCTGGTCCACTCCGACGACCGCAGCGGACGCGGCCGCAGCGGCCTCGGACTGCATGTGGTCGACGCCTGGACCGGACGGGAGCGGGACACGGCGACGCTGTCGGGCGGTGAGACCTTCTTCGCCTCGCTGGCGCTCGCCCTCGGCCTCGCGGACGTCGTCACCGACGAGGCCGGCGGAGTCCGTTTGGACACCCTCTTCATCGACGAGGGCTTCGGCAGCCTCGACGAGCAGACCCTCGACGAGGTCCTCGACGTGCTCGACTCCCTGCGCGAGCGGGACCGCAGCGTCGGCATCGTCAGCCACGTCCCTGACCTGCGGCGGCGGATCCACGCGCAGCTGGAGGTCGTGAAGGGCAGATCCGGGTCCGTGCTGCGGCAGCGGGGGGCTCGGTAGCGCTGCCGGGCGGCGGCCGGGTCAGTGGCCGAGGGGCCGCCGGGGCAGCGGGGAGGAGTAGACGACGCTCGTGGTCACCGAGCCGAGCGCGCCGATCCGGCCCGCCACCTCTTCCAGATGGCGCATCGTGCGCGCGGCGACCTTGATGACGAAGCAGTCGTCGCCCGTCACATGGTGGGCCTCCAGGATCTCGGGCGTCACGGCGACCAGGTCGTGGAAGGGCTTGTAGTTGCCGGTCGGATACCGCAGCCGTACGAACGCCAGGATCGGCAGCCCCAGCCGGTCGGGGTCGACGACGGCGGCGTAGCCCTGGATGACGCCCGCCTCCTCCAGGCGGCGCACCCGTTCGGTGACCGCGCTCGGCGACATGGAGACGGCACGCGCCAGCTCCGCGAAGCTGGCGCGGCCCTCGCGCTGGAGGACATCGAGAATGCGCCAGTCGGTGGCGTCCGGGGAATACGCGGTCATCAGGGATAGATAGCAGGGAAATCCCCGGCGGAACAAGGGGAAGGCCGGGGATCGCCGCTTCAGGCGGCCGTACGACCGGCATAGATTCACGGTCATGATCACTGACACCGAGAACCCCGTTCTGCGGGTGGCGCCCGCCGCTCCGGCCGAGGCAGCCGCTCACTTCCGCGCGAGCCTCGCCTTCCACGCCGACGTCTCGGACGTCGCCGCCGCGCTCGCGGCCGGCGGCGACCCCGGCTTCGTCGTCCTGGACTCCCGCTCCACCGAGGCCTGGGACCAGGGCCACATCCCCGGCGCGGTCCATCTGCCCACCGCGCTCATCCCCGGACAGGCCGCTCGACTCCTCGACAGGGCCGTGCCGGTGGTCACCTACTGCTGGGGTCCCGGCTGCAACGGCGCGACCCGGGCGGCGCTCGCCCTCGCCGAACTCGGCTACCAGGTCAAGGAGTTGCTCGGCGGCTTCGAGTACTGGGCGCGCGAGGGCTTCGAGTTCGAGACCTGGGAGGGCCGCGAACGCCGCGCAGCCGACCCGCTGACGGCGCCGAGGCAAGGGGACGACTGCGGCTGTTGAGACGGGAGCGGAGTGGTGGGTTCCAGGGGCGTGTACGGTTCTGCGCCATGGTGCGATACTCGGAATCCGGTGTGGTGGAGTGGGTCCAGTCGGGCGGTGGCCCGTTGATTGCGGTGCCGGAGACGGTCCTGCCGTTCTGGACGGGCGCGGACGGCGAGGAGAACGCCTCCGACTACGACCGGGCCTGCGAGATCGACGGATATCTGGGGCTGCTCCCGGTCGGCGACTCGGCCGCCCTGGTCCTCGGCGACCAGCCCGCCTCCACCGCCTTCCTGCCGGAGCACGGCGCCTTCGTACGGCTGTGGGCGGCGGAGTCCGAGGACGAGGTCCTGGCCGGCGTCGACACGGCCATCACCTCGGCGGAATGGCTGCACGAGGTGAGGTGGGAAGTGCCCGGCACCGTCCTGCTGTTCGACTCGGCCTGGCCCGGCAAGGACACGGACCGGACCGACTGTCTCCGGGTCGAGCTGGAACCGGGACGGTACGCGGTGCGCGCGGCCAACGTCCAGCCGGGGCCGGAGACTTGGCTGGGGCTCGTACAACTGCGGCGGCTTCCTTAGCGGTTGGGGTCGCGGGCCCTGAGACGCACGCCTCGCGGAGGTCGAAGCGCGCGGCTTGCGGATGTTCCCGACGACGCACGCCTCACGGACGTTCGCGAAGCGCACGCCTCACGGACGTTCCCGGCGACGCACGCCTCGCAGATATTGGCGTGCGTCGCGGGGCAGTCGTCCCCATCATGGTCATCCATGCCATTGATGCCGCACCCCGCCCCCGAAGACCTCCGCCGCGACCCCCTGCCCCTGCGCGGCCGTACCGCCCTGGTGACCGGGGCGAGCAGACGGGCCGGCATCGGACATGCCGTCGCCCGGCGGCTCGCCGCGTACGGGGCGAGCGTGTATCTGCACCATCACGTGCCGCACGACTCCGCCATGCCCTGGGGCGCCGACCGTATCGAGGACGTGATCGCGTCCGTGCGTGCGGCACTCGGCGACCCGGGGGCACGTGTCGTCGCGGGCCCCGGCGACCTGACCGAGCCGTCCGCGCCCGCCGAGCTGATCGCCACCGCGACCGAGACACTCGGCGGCCGGCTCGACATCCTCGTCGCCAACCACGCCCTCAGCGGCAGCGACGGCACCCTCGACACGATCGACGCCACGATGCTCGACGCGCACTGGGCCGTCGACACCCGCTCCGTGCTGCTCCTCGTCCAGGCCTACGCCCGCCACCGCGCCACCCTGCCGCCGCGCACCCCCGGCGGACGCGTCGTGATGATGACCTCCGGCCAGGACATCGCCTCCGGCATGCCGGGCGAGATCGCCTACGCCCTCCAGAAGGGCGCCCTCGCCTCCATCACACGCTCCCTGTCCACCACGCTCACCGAGAACGCGATCACGGTGAACACCGTCAACCCCGGCCCCGTGGACACCGGTTACGCCACCGGCGAGATCTACGACGCCGTCGCCGCCCACTCCCCGGCAGGCCGCTGGGGCATGCCCGACGACCCGGCCCGCCTCATCGCCTGGCTCACCACGGACGAGGCAGCCTGGATCACGGGCGAGGTAATCAACTCGGAGGGCGGGTTTCGCCGCTGAGACGGGTTGCGCCGGCGCGGGCTCGGGAGTTGGACCGGGCGCTTTTGCGGGCCGGGGCTTCAGGGGGGCCGGGAGCGGGGTCGGGCGTAGTGCTGGGGCGGGTTTTGAGCGGGGGCGGGGCGCTGGGTCAGCTGCTGACCGGGCTGGCTCTCGGGTAGGCCCGGGGGCTCGCCTCGCCGCCAACCCGGGTCGGGCCTCGGGCCGTTCCGGGAGTCGGAAGCGCTGCCCCGACTCCGGCGCGGCCCAGGACTCGGAGCCGGGCCCCGGGGCCGGCCCCGGGGCCCGGCTCCGTGCGGGCGGAATTGGACGCGAGGCGCCGAATCCCGTACGGGCGGCCTCGGACGCAAGGCCCGGCCCCCGGCCCCCGTCCTCAGAGCCGGGACAGTTCGTCCACCAGGTCGTCGAGGCCGAGCGAGCCCTGGGAGAGGGCTGCCATGTGCCAGGCCTTGAGGTCGAAGGTGGCGCCGTGGCGTTCGCGGGCCTTTTCGCGGCCCAGGAGCCAGGCGCGCTCGCCGAGTTTGTAGCCGATGGCCTGGCCTGGGATCGTGAGGTAGCGGGTCAGCTCGCTCTCCACGAAGTCCGCCGGGCGGCTGCTGTGGGCGCCGAAGAACTCCTGCGCCAGTTCGGGCGTCCAGCGCTCGCCGGGGTGGAAGGGGGAGTCCGCCGGAATGTCCAGCTCCAGGTGCATGCCGATGTCGACGATGACCCGGGCGGCCCGCATCATCTGCGCGTCGAGGTAGCCGATGCGCTGCTCCGCGTCGGTGAGGTAGCCGAGCTCGTCCATCAGCCGCTCCGCGTACAGCGCCCACCCCTCGGCGTTCGCGCTGACCCCGCCGATGGTGGCCTGGTAGCGGGAGAGGTCCCCGGCGACGTGGGCCCACTGCGCGAGCTGGAGGTGATGCCCCGGGACGCCCTCGTGGTACCAGGTCGAGACGAGGTCGTAGACCGGGAAACGGGTCTGCCCCATGGTCGGCAGCCAGGTGCGGCCCGGGCGGGAGAAGTCCTCCGACGGGGGCGTGTAGTACGGCGCCGCCGCACCGCCGGGCGGTGCGATGCAGGACTCCACCCGCCGTACCCGCTCGGCGAGTTCGAAGTGCGTCCCGTCCAGCTCGTCGATCGCCTGGTCCATCAGGCCCTGCAGCCAGTCACGGACCTCGTCGACGCCCTCGATGTGCTTGCCGTGCTCGTCGAGGTGGGCGAGCGCCACCCACGGCGTCTCGGCGCCGGGCAGGATCTTCTCGGCCTCCTGCTTCATCTCGCCGAGCAGCCGGTGGAACTCCGACCAGCCGTACGCGTACGCCTCGTCCAGGTCGAGGTCCGTGCCGTTGAAGTAGCGCGCCCAGCGGCCGTACCGCTCGCGGCCCACCGTGTTCGGCGCACCCTCGATCGCGGGCGTGTACACATCCCGCATCCAGTCCCGCAGCTCCACGACCGCCGCGGTCGCCGCACGAGCCGCCTCGTCCAGCTCCGCGCGCAGCGCCTCGGGCCCCGCCGAGGCGAACTCCTCGAACCAGCCGCGGCCCTTGCCGTCCGTGTCCGACCACTCGGTGAGCTGCTCGACGAAGGTGGCCGTCGGGCGCGGGGCGGCGTACAGCTTGCGCTCCAGGCCGAGCGAGAGGGACTCGCGGTATCCGGCGTACGCGGCGGGCACCGCTCGCAGCCGCTCGGCGATCGCCGCCCAGTCCTCCTCGGACTGGTTCGGCGTCACGGTGAAGACCTCGCGCACCGAGTGCGCGGGAGTCGCCATGTTGCCGACCGCGCGCAGCCCCTCCTCGGCCTCGTGCACGGCCAGTTCGGCCGTCAGCCGCTCGCGCAGCAGACGGCCGCAGCGGCGCTCGATGTCACGGTCCGCGCCGGGCTGCCGCTCGGCCTCGTCGAGCCGCTCCAGGGTCCGCCGCGCCAGCTGTGCGAGCGCCTCCTGCCCCCCGGGCGACAGATCGGGCAGCCTGCTCGAACTCTCCTTCACTCCGAGGTACGTACCGGTCACCGGATCGAGGGCGATGAGCTCGTCGACGTAGGCGTCGGCGACCTCGCGGGGCAGCGGGTTCGTGGTCTGTGACATGCGGTCCATCCTCATACGAGGGCCCGCCGCACGTCACCCTGATTGTGCCGAGGGCGTAGGCGGAAGGAGCGGTCCGCAGTCCCACTGCTGGAAGATCAGCCGGGTCTCCACACGGGCCACTTCCCGCCGCGACGTGAACTCGTCCAGGACCAGCCGCTGCAGATCGGCCATGTCCGCGACCGCGACATGCACCAGGTAGTCGTCAGGCCCGGTCAGATGGAAGACCGTGCGGGACTCGGGCAGCGCCCGGATCCGCTCCACGAACGGCCCCACCAGCTCCCGCCGGTGCGGCCTGACCTGCGCCGAGAGCAGCGCCTCGAGGCCGCGCCCCAGCTTGGCCGGATCGAGCCGCAGCTGATGCCCGAGGATCACACCCGCGCGGCGCAACCGCGTCACCCGGTCCAGGCAGGTCGACGCCGCCACGCCGACCTGCGCGGCGAGGTCGCGGTAGGTGGTCCGGGCGTCGTTCTGCAGCAGCCGCAGAAGATGAAGATCCACCGGATCCAGTACGACAGATTCGGGCATCGTCCGAACGTAGCACGCCATCCACCTCCCGCCACCCGGCGGTTGTTCATTCTCCGTGCATGGACTCCACGCGAGCACTGCCCGGCTCCACGAGAGCACTGGCCACCGAAGCCGTCCACGCCGGCCGCGACGACCTCGCCCGGCAGGGACTGCACGCCGCGCCGATCGACCTGTCGACCACCTATCCCTCGTACGACAGCCGGGGCGAGGCGGCCCGTATCGACGCCTTCGCCGCCACCGGTGCCGAACCCGAGGGCCCGCCCGTCTACGGGCGCCTGGGCAACCCGACGGTCGCCCGCTTCGAGACCGCGCTGGCCCGCCTGGAGGGCACGGATTCGGCAGTCGCCTTCGCCAGCGGTATGGCGGCACTGACGGCCGTCCTCCTCGTACGCGCCTCCGCGGGCCTGCGCCATGTCGTCGCCGTACGCCCCCTGTACGGCTGCAGCGACCATCTGCTGACCGCCGGGCTCCTCGGCTCGGAGGTGACCTGGACCGACCCCGCCGGAATCACGGACGCCCTGCGCCCCGACACCGGTCTGGTGATGGTCGAGTCCCCGGCCAATCCGACCCTCGCCGAATTGGACCTGCGGGCCGTCGCCCACGCCTGCGGCTCCGTCCCACTGCTCGCGGACAACACCTTCGCCACGCCGGTGCTGCAGCGCCCCGCCGAACAGGGCGCACGGCTGGTGCTGCACAGCGCCACCAAGTACCTCGGCGGACACGGCGACGTGATGGCGGGCGTGGTGGCCTGCGACGAGGAACTCGCCGGGCAGCTGCGGCAGGTCCGGTTCGCCACCGGTGGCGTACTGCATCCGCTCGCCGGCTATCTCCTGCTGCGCGGCCTCGCGACCCTCCCGGTGCGCGTCCGGGCCGCCTCGGCCAACGCCGCCGAACTCGCCGCCCGTCTCGCCGCCGACCCGCGCGTCACACGCGTCCACTACCCGCGCATCGGCGGCGCCATGATCGCCTTCGAGGTCGCCGGCGACCCGCACGAGGTCATCGCCGGCGTCCGCCTCGTCACCCCGGCCGTCAGCCTGGGCAGCGTCGACACCCTCATCCAGCACCCGGCCTCCATCAGCCACCGCATCGTCGACGCCGACGACCGCCGCACAGCAGGAGTCAACGACCACCTGCTACGCCTCTCGGTGGGCCTGGAGGACGTAGAGGACCTCTGGACGGACCTGGACACGGCACTGGGGCGCACCTGCTCCCTGCAAGGGGCGCGGGGATCGGGGCGCGTCAGCGCCGATCCAGGGGCGCGGGGAACTGCGCGACAAGCCACAGCGAACCGCTAGCCGCCCACACACCCCAACCCCTACGGCGCTTCGAACCGCCCAACCTCACCCGCACCGGACAACTCCCCCCGCTCCCGGGCGGAGCCCCCACCCAGGCGCGCAGTGATCACCAGGGTCCCCTCCTCGACCTGATAGTCGAGGGGGAGCCCCAGTCCCCGCATCGCGGCAACCATCCCGGTGTTGGACGCCTGCGTCACGGCGTACACACTCGCGCACCCCGCCTGCGCAGCCATCCCCACCAGCCGCTCCAGCAGCTCGGCACCGATGCCGCGCCGCTGCCACTTGTCCTCGACCAGCAGCGCGACCTCCGTCTCGTCCCCGTCCCACAGGAGGTGGCCGAGACCGACGATGCGTCCCGAGGCGGTCTGCACCGCCAGGGTGCGGCCGAAGCGGGGGCTGAGCAGGTGGCCGAGGTAGCGGTCCGCGTCGCCGACCGGCCCGTGGTAGCGCCTGCCGAGAGTGGCCGGCGAGCACCGCTGGTGCATCGCCTTCGCGGCCTCCAGGTCGCGTTCGTCGGCCCGGCGCACGGTGATCTCGTTGCCCTCGGGCAGCGTCAGCACGTCCCGGCCGCGCGGCAGGCGCGGTCCGAGCAGGCCGTCCAGCTCCACGAGGGCCCGTGCGCGGGCGAACTCGGTCGGGGTGAACGGCAGATACGGCCGCTCCACGGCGATCACTCCGCCCTCGGGCGCCCGAAGACGCATCACGGTGTCCTCAAGAACGCCTTCCACGGGGACGCACTGATCGGGGACGCCTTGGACAGCAACGCCATCGACGGCGACGCCTCCGCCGGACACACCCTCCGTCGCCCGGCCACCGCCGACCGGCGCGGCCGGACGCTGACGGATGGTGCACCGGCCCAGCAACTGCCTGAGCGCGAGCGGCAGTTCGGCCGCATCCAGTGCCGTGCGCGCGGCCAGGCCCAGGACCCGGGTCGGCGCGTCCACCAGGTCGTGGGCGTCGGCCCGCTCCATCCAGGTGTCGGCGCCACCGGCCCGCGAGACCACCCGGTCGAGTTCGGTCGCCATGAGCTCACCGGGCGCCCGCAGCAGGAACTCGTCCACCGTCCCCTCGGCCAGCGGATGCGTCTGCAGGCTCAGGATGTCGACCCGCCGCTCGGCGAGCGCCGTGCACAGCACGGCCAGCGAGCCCGGTTCGTCCCGCACGGTCGTCCGCATCCGCCATAGGGCGCTGTCCGCGGACGGCCCGGTCTGCTGCTCCGGCGGGAGCGACCGGGCGCCGGTATCGCTCGCCGGTGGTGCATGACCGTGGCGGCGTGTCCACCACGAGTGGAACCCCTCGGCGGCGGTACGGACCACCGCCCTCACGGAACGGTTCTGGTGTGCATGCGTCGCGTCAGACATGTCTCGAGTCATGCAACTACTGTGAAGGAAGGGTGTTGCGTGATCACGAACGTCCTGTGACCGATGGGTAAAGCGTGCCTATGCTCCCTTTGTCAAACTATTGACTATTTCTCTCGGCTCCAGGGTGAGCGCGATCCGCAACCGGCGGGCCTGGGACACCAGCCGGGACGCACCGCGCCGCTGCGCCGCCTGTGCCAGGTGCGGCAGTTCGCCCCGCGCCCCGCATCGCTCGGCGCACTCCGCGGCCACCGCCAGCAGATCGCCGAGCCCGCGCGCCGGCGTATTCGCGCCGCCCACCGCGAGTTCGGCCAGCAGCACGGGCAGGGTGTGCCGCAGCATTTCCCAGACCGTGGCGTTCGCGCCCGTGGCCGCAGCCGTCCGCGCCGACTCCGCGAGCCGCACCGGCTTGACGGCCCCGCGCCGTATCAACTGGCCCAGATCCGCGCCCAGTCGGGCCGCGTCGAGCTGTCCGCGCGCCGCCAGCGTCAGCAGCGCGTCCACCGCGGCGAGCCGGTCCTCCGGATGCCGGGCGCCGAGACCGTACGCCAGACACAGATGCACGGCCTCGCCCGCCGCACCGCCGGACTCGGCCAGCAGCGGCAGGAACGCGGCGGCTCCCCGAGCGTCGTCCACGGCCGCGGTGGACACGTCGCGCAGCAGCCGTACGGCCACCAGCTCGCGTCGCTCGGGCAGCAGCGCCAGCCAGTGGCGTCGTATGTCCCCGCTCCAGTGGTAGCAGTACCAGCGCTCCCGGTAGACGCTCACCGGCCGGCCGAGCGGACGGAACTCCGCCGGGAAGTCCTCCTGCAGCTCCGGCAGTTCACCGTATTCGAGCAGGATGCGGTTGCCCGAGGTACGCCTCCGCTCCACGGGAAGATCCGGGCCCCGATGGGTCAGCCGGCGGGCGAGTCGCGCACCCTCTGTCGTGCCGAGCGCCGCCGCGCGTTCGGCGGCCGTCTCTGCCGCGGCCCGGTCCTCGCGCCGCACCCGCAGCAGCGCCTGCGCGAAGTCCGCCTCGCCGACCCGTGCGTCCAGACGTACGTACTCGGCCAGGCGGTCCACCAGTTCGTCCGGCTCCAGCAGGCCCGTGCTCCAGGTGGGCGTCGACAGCAGGAACGGCAGCGGCTCGGTCCGCAGTCGGTAGGACACCTCCCACAGGCGGGCTTCGAAGGCCCGGGAGAGCGGACTGTGCACACAGGCCGTGCCCGCAGTGCCCTGCTGGACCGACCTGAGGAGTGTCGCGGTGTGCACACGACCGTGGAGGGTGGCGAGGAGGAGGTCGAGCCCGTCGGCGGCGTTGTAGATGCGGTCCGCTCGGCCGAAGTGGTCGTCGGCACGCATGACGTACCTGGGATCCGTGCTGTTCCACCAGCGGCGCGCGACCACCGGCGTGAGCGCTTCGAGGAGAACGTCACGGTCCCGGTGGGCATGGCGCACCAGTCCGTCCAGCGCCCGCTCGAACGCGGCCACGTCCCCCTCCGTCGCCATCAGCGCCCCCACCTCCTCGGCGAGCTCCGCCGCCGTCTCCGGGGCGGGCGCCAGCCGCACCGGCTCCGGCGCCAGTGGCAACACCTCCGCGTAGGCGACCGGTTCAGGCCCGGCCTGCTCGGCCCCCAGCGTCCGCACCGCCCGGACACGGAGAGCGGGGATCAACTGGTCGGCGGCGGATGCCAGTTCGGCCCGGACGTCCTCGGACTCGACCTTCTTCAGATGGCGCTCCACCAGCTTCAGCGCCCGCTCCTGCACCTCGGAGTCCTCGTGTCCGAAGGCCTGCGCGACGGCGGGCAGCAGCTCCTCGGCGGTGGAGGCGTCGCGGGTGAGGATCTTCCTGAGCAGGACGAGCTGGGCGCGCACCAGCTTCTTCTCCGGACGGAACAGCACCGCGTCGGACATCTCGGCCAGCTGTCGCGGCGTCAACCCGCCGTCGAGGGCGAGGGCGCCGAGCACCGACTGGGCGTGCGAGGCGACGGGCGAGACCGCGTCGGAGGCGAGGGCCAGCCAGTCGGCGATCCGCGCCCGCTGCTCCTCGGCCGTCAGGGACAGATCCTTCAACAGCCGCAGGAACGCCCGCTGATCGGCCGTGGTGCCGCCCCGCAGCAGCCGGGCCACACAGGCGTCGATCATCGCCCCGCGGTCGAGCGTGCCCTCGGCGGCGAGCCGGCTGAGCGCGCCGTACCAGCTGTTGGGGCCGTCGCCCGCCAGCCACCCGAAGAAGCCGCCGATGTCGTCGGTCTCGAAGAGCGCGGCCACCAGCTGCGGCAGATACGGGTCCTGCCGGAGCCGGTCCAGCACCGTCTCCTCGCGCTGCCAGGTCGCGCCGATGTGACCCAGCCAGCCCCGCACATAGGCATCCGTGGTCGGCACCGGGCAGCCCGACAACCGCACCAGACCCGCCATCAGCTCGTACGGCACCCCGGAGCTCGCCGGCCGCTCGGCCAGCCGGTGGGTGACATCGGCGAGCCACTTCGGATCGCGGTCGCCCAGGATGCGCAGCAGCAGGGCCGGTGAGGTGCGCGACCAGCGCATGTCGGCGGCGGCGATCCAGGCCGCCACGGCCGCCGCGCCCGTCTGGCAGGCCACCCCGGCGACATACAGCGGCGGATAGGCGCGGCGCGAGCCGGCGTCCCAGGGAGCCGCCCGCAGCTCCTTGCGCAGCGCCTTCAACTCCCCGAAGACCGCGCGTCGTTCGGCATCCGTCATCTCGTCGAGCAGGCTCACCGCCTCGGCGGTCCGTCCCGCCCGCACCGCATCCATCAGCGCATTCATCGCACACCCCCGTCGACCCGTGTCCTGCCCTGCTCCACCGCGGCGCCGCCCCGCCGCACCATCCGCACCGCCAGCGCGTGCTTGCACGGCCCCCGGCCGCCGCGGTACTTCGCCCACCACAGACAGCTGCAGCTGAGCACCCCCGCCTCGTCCCGCACCCGGTGCACATGACCGTCCTCGGCCGTCACCGTCCCGAGGGGGCCGTCCAGCGTGACCGCTCCCGCGGCCACCAGCGCCCGGGCCGAGCGCAGTCTCGGGTTGTGCCGCTCCACCCGCTCGGCGTCGTAGGGCAGTTCGCGGTGGAAGTAGGCCGCCTCCGCCGTGTCGTAGCCCACGCGGCCGGAGGTGCCCAGACGGACCAGGGCGGCACGGACCCGCTCGGCGGTGAGACCCGAGGAGGCGGCCAGGTCGGACACGTCGATACGGGGCTCCCAGGCGAGCAGCACCGAGATCAGCTCCGCGTCCTCGGCGGCCTCGTCGGTGGCGAGCGCGTCGAGGACCCCGCCCTCGCCGGAGAACCCGCGCGAGGCGTCCGGCGACAGGGTGAGCGTCAGCCGCATCCCGGGCAGGACGGCCTCCCAGGCACTCGCCACGGAGGCGGCGCCCGCGGCCGCGGGGCCGTAGACCCGCAGCGCCGAAGCGTGCCGCAGGACACGCCGGAGCGCGATCAGCCGCTCCGGTCCGGGCAGGCAGACCGCGCCGGGCACCGGCCGTGTGGTCGGGCGCAGGGTGCCGCCCGCGGGCACCACCCACCGCGGGCCCGTCGCGGCGCCCCGTCCGCCCCCGCGCGGCAGCGCGCGCAGGAACCGCACGGCCTCGGCCGCGGGCAGCTCGGCCCGCAGATCGAAGCCGCCGGCGATCACCTGGGCCTCCGCGAACCCCCGCAGCCATCGGTCCGGCAGCGGCACCTTCTTCTCCACGACCGGCCCGTCCAGCGTCGTGACGGCCAACTCCTCGGGTCCGACCCGCAGATGCAGCGGATCGTCCGAACCGATCCGGGAGAGTGCCTCGCGCAGCGGGTTGTTGACGTCGACGTTCGTCGTGCCGTGGCCCACCTCGCCGCCGTCCAGGCCCGGCTCCAGCACGTCCAGCCGGGCGTACACCCCGCAGCAGCCGGAGAAGGACTCGAAGCGCAGCCGGTCGCCGTTGCCCGTCACCACCGGGTCGAGCGAGGCGTTGAGCTGCCGCTGGTAGTAGCGGACGGCGGCCACGTCCGCCACGGCGAGCAGCCCCGCGGCAGTCACCTGAGGAGACGTCAGGAAGCCTGCGAAGAAACGGGGATGGTCCTCAGCCCCACGGGGTGTCGCACCCTGCGAGGTCTCCAGTCCCAGGCGTCGTCCACCCGCCGAGGACTCCAGCACGGAGGGTCGTCGATAGGCCACGGCCTGCAAAGATCGCGTCATGGAAAAACCGTAGGGGCGACCACTGACAATCGGCTTCGACCTGCGAGAACGGCGGTGCGACAAGGGTTCGCGGATCCGGCGCGGCCGGGCTGCCGGACGCACGAAGGCCGCGCACCGGGGGATGACGCCGGTACGCGGCCTGACGAAAAGGGTACGGGAGTTACTGGCCGACGCGACCCGGCTGCAGCGACTTGGTGAACAGCACGGTGCCGTCGTACTCGCGCAGCCGCACCGTCAGCTCCCCGCTGTCACCGTCGATGTCGACCTCGCCGAAGAACTGGTACCCCTCGGCCGGCGACACGTTCGAGGCGGTCGGCGCCTTGACGAACACCCGGTCCGGGCCGAAGGTGCCGTCGAGCGCGTTGGCCGGGAACGAACCGGCGTTGAGGGGCCCGGACACGAACTCCCAGAACGGCGCGAAGTCCTTGAACGCGGCGCGCGAGGGGTCGTAGTGCTGGGCCGAGGTGTAGTGCACGTCCGCGGTCAGCCACACCGTGCCGGTGATGCGGCGGTGCTTGATGTACCGCAGCAGCTCCGCGATCTGCAGCTCGCGGCCGAGCGGCGCGCCCGGGTCGCCCTGGGCGACGGCCTCGATGTTGGCCTTGCCCTCGTTCGTGTCGGGCACGACGAGGCCGAGCGGCATGTCGGCGGCGATGACCTTCCACACCGCCCGCGACCGCGACAGCTCGCGCTTGAGCCACTCCAGCTGCTCGGCGCCGAGGATGCCCTGCGGGTCGGTCGTCTGGTCGTCGGACGAGTTGGCGTTGCGGTACGTGCGCATGTCGAGCACGAAGACGTCGAGCAGCGGGCCGTGGTGGTGGACGCGGTAGATCCGGCCGTCCGGGCGGCCGCTGATGGTGGAGATGGGGAAGTACTCGGAGAACGCCCGCCGGGAGCGCAGCGCCAGGTCGTCCAGCTTCGTTCCGGCCGGGTACGGGGTCCCGGAGCCGATGACCTCGCCCGGGTACCAGTTGTTGCGGACCTCGTGGTCGTCCCACTGGATGATGTTCGGTACCTGCGCGTTGAAGCGGCGCAGCGCCTGGTCCAGCAGGTTGTAGCGGAAGTTGCCGCGGAAGTCGTCGAGAGTCACCGCGACGTGCGACTTCTCCTCGGTGGTGACGTTGCGGTAGAGGCTGCCGTCGGGCAGTGCCTGGGTCGCCGAAATGGCGCCGTCGGCATAGATGTTGTCGCCGCTGCACAGGAAGAAGTCCGGGTCCGTCCTCGCCATCGCGTCGAAGATCCGGTAGCCGCCGATGGACTCGTTGATGCCCCAGCCCTGGCCCGCCAGGTCGCCGGACCACACGAACCTCACGCCGTCGCGCCGCCTCGCGGGCGCCGTGCGGAAGGTGCCGGTCACCGGCTCGCCGGTACGGCGCGGGTCGTCCGGGTCGGCGAGCAGCACGCGGTAGTGGATCTGCTCGCCCGCGGGCAGGCCGTGCAGCCGGGTCGTGCCGGTGAAGTCCGAGTCCGCACCGAGCAGCGGGCCGTGCCATCTGCGAGGTGCGCGGAACGACTCCGTCGCGGACGTCTCCACGATCATCCGGGCCGGGCGGTCGGAACGCACCCACACCAGGCCCGAGTCGCAGGTCACGTCTCCTGCCTGCACGCCCCAGCCCGCCCTGGGGCGTCCCGAGAGGGCGAAGGCGGGTGCCGCACCGAGAGCGGTGGGCACGGTCAGCGCCGCCGACGCGGCGAGGGTGCCGCGCAGCACGCTGCGGCGGCCCGGGAACGGACGGTGTGACATGGATGCGCCTCCAGGGACGGGATCCGGCCAGTGTGCGATGCCACAACTACTGGTGCGCCGCAGCGCACACGGAAACCACAAGTGAACAACTGACGCCGGAGGCAACGGAATGGGCGTGCGGGGGAGGGGACTTCAAGGCGAAAGAGACCAGCCATACGGCGGCTGTCGGTGCCTTGTGGCGGCGGCTCCGGCACCGGTCACACCGCCTCCGCGGCACGCGCCATCAGCCGTACGCCCGCTCGGATTCGCGCGGGGGAGAGATGCGCGTACCCGAGGACAAGACGTACGCCCTGGTCCTGTTCGTGCCCGGCACGCGCGTGCGTGTAGTCCGTCAGCGGGCGCACGGCGACGCCGGCCGCGGCCGTACGGTCGAGGAAGACGTCCTGCGGACCGTACCGGCGCGGGAGCGCGGCGATGACGTGCAGCCCCGCCGCGATCCCGGCGACCTGCGAGCCCGGGAAGTGCTCCTCCAAGGCGGCCACCAGCGTGTCGCGCCGTTCGCGGTACGCGCGCTGGCAGCGGCGCAACTGCCGGTCGTAGTCACCGCGCTCGACGAAGCGCGCGAACAGCGCCTGGTCGAGGGTGGGATGGCCCAGATCCATGGTGCGCTTGCGCTCGATCACCTCGTCGGCCAGCGACTCCGGTACGAGCAGCCAGCCGAGCCGCAGACCCGGCGCGAGCGACTTGCTGACCGAGCCGGCGTAGGCGACGTGCTCCGGGTCGAGGCCCTGCAGCGCGCCCACTGGGGCGCGGTCGTAGCGGAAGTCGCCGTCGTAGTCGTCCTCCAGGACGAGGCCGTCCACGGAGCGCGCCCAGTCGAGCAATTCGGTGCGGCGGCGTGCGGAGTAGGCGATCCCGGTCGGGAACTGGTGCGAGGGCGTCGTCACCACGGCCCGCACACCCGACTCCCGTAGCGGCCCCACCACGACTCCCTCGCCGTCCAGGGGGAGCGGCACAGTCGTCACGCCGGCCGAGGCGTACAGGGCGTCGTGCTGCGGGCTTCCGGGATCCTCGACGCCGACGGTGCGCATCCCGCGCGCGTGGAGCACGAAGCCGAGCAGGGTCGTCGCCTGCGCCACCCCGGAGACGACGACGATCCGCTCCGGGTCCGCGACCACGCCCCGCCGCCGCGCCAGCAGTTCCGCGAGCGCGGTGCGCAGCCGCGGCAGCCCGCGCGGATCGGGATACCCGAGGTCCTGGTGGGGCAGCTCCGTCAGAACCGCGCGCTGTGCCGCGGCCCAGGCGGAGCGCGGGAACAGCGACAGGTCCGGTGTGCCCGCCACGAAGTCGGCGCGCGTACCGGGGGAGCGCGGGGCGAGGTCACGCGCGCGTGGCGACGCGGCCCGCACGGCACCGCCCACCCATGTGCCGGCGCCCCGCCCGCTGCGCAGATAGCCCTCCGCCGTCAACTGCTCGTACGCCTCGGTGATCAGCCCCCGTGACACCCCGAGATCGGCGGCGAGGTCACGGCTCGACGGCAGCCGCGTACCCGGAGCCAGCCTCCCCGTACGAACCGCCTCGCGCAGCGCCGCCTGAAGTGACCGTCCACGCGTGCGTGCCGGAGCGGAGACGGCGGGCAGCAGCAGCTCCCAGGCGGGGGAGCCGGCGCCCGCATCCGCGCTCTCGGCCGGGCCGGGAGCCTTCGCCCTGTCACGTGCCCGGCCCCGATTGGTCTCCGATGGCGTCATGGAAATGGATCTTAAACCGGACCGCCGTACTGCCTAGCGTCGCCGCCATGAACGCCACCACCGCGCGCGGGTCCCTGCTCGCCGCGCTCGCCTGTGTCCTCGTCGGCGGGTCCTTCACCGCGAACAGCGTCCTCGGCCACTACCCGTACGCGGGCGGCCAGTTCCTGCGCTACGGCCTGGCCTGTGTGCTGCTCCTGCCGCCGGCCCGAGCAGGTGCGCCCGCCCGGTTGCGGGCGCTCGCGCCCCGCCAGTGGCTGCGCCTCGCGCTGCTCGCCGCCGTCGGCATGGTCGGCTTCAACCTGGCGGTGATCGCGGCAGAGCGCTCCGCGGAACCGGCGGTGCCCGGCGTCTTCGTGGGCTGCGCGCCCGTGGCCGTGGGCGTCCTGGTCCCGCTCCTGGACGGGCGCAGGCCCCAACGCACCGTGCTGTGCGGGGCGTTGCTGGTCGCCTGCGGTGCCTTCACCGTCCAGGGGTGGGGCCGTACGGACGGCACCGGCATCGTCTGGTCCGTCTGTGCGCTGGCCGGCGAGGTCGGGTTCGCCGTGCTCGCCGTGCCCGTCCTGCGGCCCCTGGGGCCGCGGCTGCTGTCCGCCACGGTGTGCGGGCTCGCGGCGGTCGAGTCCGCGGCGGCCGGGCTGCTCGTGGACGGCACGGACTGGCTGCGGCGCCCGGACGGCACTGAGACCGCCGCCCTGCTGTGGCAGGCGGCGGTCGTCACCGTCGTCGGCTTCGTGTGCTGGTACATGGGCATGCAGCGGCTCGGTGCCGAGCGTGCCACGCTGTTCTCCGGCCTCATCCCGGTCGCCGCCGCCGGCACGGCCCCGCTCGTCGGAACGGGCTCCTACGGGGCCGCCCAGGCCCTCGGCAGCGCACTCGTCGGCGCCGGAGTCGCCGTGGGTTCCGGTGCGTTGACCCGCGGGCGTGCGTCCTCAGCGGGCGGCGGGCACCCGGCTGCCGTCCAGGATGACGCGGGCGACCAGCGCCGGGTCGTCGTTCATCGGGACGTGCCCGCAGCCGGGCAGCCGCACCAGCCGGGCCCGGGGGATCATCTGCTTGGCGCGCACCCCCTGGCGGCGCACGAGCAGCATGTCCTTGGTGCCCCAGGCCACGGTGACCGGGAGGCCGGGCAGGTCGTCGGTGAACCGGACGGCACGGCCCGCCCGCAGGGTCGCGTCGAACCCCGTCGCCCCCGCGAGGGCCAGCGTCTCGGCGACCACGGCCTCGGGTGAACGGCGGCCGGGGCGGGCGTAGATCGTGCTCGTCAGCATGGTCCGGCCGGCCGCCGAGCGCGACAGCTGCTGTACGAGCGGCAGCGGCAGGCGCCGGGAGATCTGCCGCATCGCGGTCAGCACCCCGAAGGCGTAGCGCCGCTCGGGCTCGGACCAGAAACCTGCCGGGGACAGCGCGGTCACGGACCGTGCGAGCCGCTCACGGCCGAGCTCCAGGGCGAGCAGACCGCCGAGCGAGTTGCCCGCCACATGAGGGCGCTCCAGCCCCAGTGCCTCGCAGAACGCCCCGAACACGGCCGTCGTCGTGGGCAGGTCGTAGGCGAGCCCGTCCGGCAGCGCGGGGGAGACGCCGAAGCCCGGCAGATCCACGGCGATCACGTCGCGTTCGGTCGCGAGGATGTCCACCACCGGGTCCCAGGCCTGCCGGTGATGACCGATGCCGTGCAGCAGGAGCAGCGGTTCGCCGCTGCCCACGCGCGCGTACGACACGGTCACGGGCTGCGGGCCGCGTGGGGAGGGGACCTTGAAGGAGACGGTGGCGGACATGGGTGCTCCTCGTGGGGGCTCGCTGACGGACGCCGTGTAGACAGCTTGTCAGCAATTGCTACCGACGGGTAGTCCCCGATGTCCCCGAGTGCCGACGCAGATGCGCCGACGTCAGTCCCCGGTGTGGAACTGCAGGTTGAAATGCGTCTTGCCCAGGGTGCGCATCAGGTCCACCCACAGCGGCAGGAACATCTCGACACTGCGCGACGAGGCGATGCCGCCCAGGTCGAGCACCCGGTGCGCGGGCCAGCCGAACTCGCCGAGCATGCCGGTGACCTGCTCCTTGGCGCCCGCGTCCTCCCCGCACACGAAGATCTGGTGCTCGCCCGGCACCAGGGAGGGCGCCACCATCACATCGCAGTTCACGGTGTTGAGCGTCTTCACCACGCGCGCGTGCGGATACGCGCGCTGGATCTGCTCGCCCATGCTGTCCGAGCCGACGGGATCGAGCCGCACCTGCCCGTCCTCGAACCCGAGGGGGTTGGAGACATCGACGACGACCTTCCCGTCGAGGTTCCCCGCCCCGGCCGCCTCCAGCGCCGAGAGCGCCACCCGCCCGCCGACCGCGACGACGACCACCTCGGCGGAGGAGGCGGCGTCCTCGAAGGTGCCGGACTGCGCCCCGGCGCCGGCCTCGCGCGCCCACTGCAGGGCGCTCGGATTGTCCTTGGTGCGTGAGCCGAGCGTCACCTCGTGGCCGAGCTCGACCAGCTTGCCGCCCAGCGCTCGCCCCACCACTCCCGTGCCCAGAACCGCGTACCGCATGGCTGCCTCCCCGCGTCCGGACCGCCGCCCACCGGCGGATCGTGGGCCATTCTGCACCGGGACACGAGGATTTCTCCTGGACACAATCAGACACATCCCCTGGGATGGACCCGTGACGACCGACACCGAGACCGACGTCTTCGAAGAGCACCGCCCCGTACTGATGGGGGTCGCCTACCGCATGCTCGGGCGGGTGGCCGACGCCGAGGACGTGGTGCAGGAGGCCTGGCTGCGCTGGTCCGGCGCGGAGCGCGCAGACGTGCGCGAACCGCGCGCCTATCTGGTGCGCATCACCACCCGCCTCGCCATCGACCGGCTGCGCCAGGTCAAGGCGCGCAACGAGGCCTACGTCGGCCCGTGGCTCCCCGAGCCCTACCTGACCGACTTCGAGGACACCGTCCCGGACGCCGCCGAGCGCGCCGTGCTCGCCGACTCCGTCTCGCTGGCCGTCATGGTCGTCCTGGAGTCCCTCTCGCCCCTGGAACGCGCGGTGTTCGTCCTGCGGGAGGCCTTCGGCTACCCGTACGCGGACATCGCCGCCATGCTCGACCGCGGCGAGGCGGCGGTGCGCCAGCTCG
This sequence comes from Streptomyces spinosisporus, assembly GCF_022698145.1. Taxonomy (GTDB): domain Bacteria; phylum Actinomycetota; class Actinomycetes; order Streptomycetales; family Streptomycetaceae; genus Streptomyces; species Streptomyces spinosisporus. Next base: position 104,384 of record NZ_JALDAX010000019.1, on the reverse strand, counting down.
CCGGCCGGGCCCGCAAGCACGTCGACGAGCGGCGGCCGCGCTACGAGGTCGATCCCGTACGGCGCCGGGAGCTGACCGAGCGGTTCCTCGCCGCCGCCGGGAACGGCGACCTGGAAGGGCTCCTCGCTCTGCTCGCGCCCGACGTGCGGCTCGTGGGCGACAGCGGCGGCAAGTCCAGGGCGCCGCTGCGGATCCTGGAGAGCGCCGACAACGTGGGCCGCTTCCTCGTCGGGGTCGCCGAGAAGGGCGTGCCGGACGTCTCCGTCCGCTTCCTGGAGCTCAACGGCGGCATCGCGGTCCTGGTCCTGTCGGAGGGCAAGCCCGACAGCGTCTTCCAGGTGGATGTGTACGAGGGCCGCATCCAGTCGGTCTACATCACCCGCAACCCGGACAAGCTGCGGTCCCTGGCCGCCCTCTAGGCCGCAGCCGCCCCGATCTCACGAACGCCGTGTGAACGCTGCGCTGCGAGCACTTCCCGGCGTGCGCACAGGTTCCAGGATTGGTCTTGACCAAGGGTTTGGGCCGCCCTATGGTCGCAGATAAGTGCAACAACCTTTAATAAACAAGGGCGCTAAAACGCCGCCGGAACACGGCGATTGCGGAGGACAGGGTGGGGACCACGCAGTTGGAAACGGTGCCGGAACCGAAGTACTGGCACCTCAAGACCGTGCTCAGTGAGGCATTGGACTCCGAGTTCTCCGTGGGCGAGATCCTGCCCAACGAACGCGACCTCGCCGCCCGCTTCGGCGTCGCCCGCGCCACGCTCCGCCAGGCGCTGGAGCAGCTGGAGCTGGAGGGCAGACTGCAGCGCAGGCGCGGTGTCGGCACGACCGTCGCCCCGCCGCGCGTGGGCGTCGCGGTCGGCACCGAGCAGCACGCCTGGCCGGGGCTCGCGGGCGACGTCTGGCAGCCCGCGGACTGCGTGCAGGCGGCACCGCCCGCCGCCGTCGCCGCGGCGCTGGAGACCGCCCCGGACGAGGCCGTGCACACGGTGCGCCGCTCCCGCGTCTCCCACGGCCAGCCCGTCGCCGCCGAACTGCTCTACGTGCCGGCGTCGTCGGTGCCCGACCTGTCCGCCATAGACGCGCCGTCCGGACCGGCACGCGCGCGTGCCGTGCTGCGTGAACTGCACCGCCTGGAGCTCGAGGGCCGCGACAGCTCCGTGGAGCTGGGCTCCGCCCGCGCGGACGACGCCAAGGAACTGGACCGGCTGCCGGGCGCGCCCGTCCTCGTCGTCACCACCCGCTTCCTCGCCGCCGGCCGCACCGCGGCGCTCTCCGTCGCCACCTACCGCGCGGACACCTGCCGGCTGACCTTCGGCGACTCCGGAGGCGTGGAGATCCACCAGACACCCGAGCGCCGGGCCTCCTAGCGCCCCACACCCCCCAAGAACAACGATGCCCCGGAGCCAACTCCGGGGCATCGTGCGTTGCATCGGCTGCTCGACACCGAGCCGGGGAGGCTCAGCGCCGGGCCGTCACCGTGCCCTCCACCGCGAACAGCTGCTCCTCCACATGGTCCAGGGCGAGCCGGAGCGCGCCCGTCGCCACGGCGGCCTCGCCGAGCAGCGACAGGGCCACCTTCGGCGGACGCAGGCAGTAGCGCGCCAACTCGCGGCGCAGCGGCTCCAGTACGCCGTCCAGACCGGACGCCCAGCCGCCGACGACGACGAGCTCCGGGTCCAGGGCCAGGACCAGCGCGGCCACGTCGTGCACGAGCCGCTGGATGAAGCGCTCGACGGCCGCGAGGGCCCGCTGGTCGCCCTCGCGGGCCTGCGCGAAGACCTCGGCGACCGCCTGCTCGTCGAGCGGGTGCAGCGGCTCGTCGGTGGTGGACAGCAGCGTCTCGGGAGTCGCCTCGCGGCCCAGCAGATGCAGCGCCCCGATCTCGCCGGCCGCCCCGCCGTACCCGCGGTGCAGCTGCCCGCCGATCAGCGAACCGGCCCCCGGGCTCAGTCCCGCCAGCACGAACACCACGTCGTCGGACTCGCCGGCCGCCCCCTTCCAGTGCTCCGCGACCGCCGCCGCGTTGGCGTCGTTCTCCACCAGCACCGGGCACTTGAAGGACCGGCTGAGCCGCTCGCCGAGGCGCAGCCCCGTCCACCCGGGAAGCGCCGCGCACAGCTTCACCGTGCCGTCGGCCTCGACGATCCCGGGGGAGGCGACCCCCACGGCCCGCAGCGAGCCGCGCGAGACCCCGGCCCGGCGCAGCAGCTCCGCCACCGTGGTGCGCAGCCGGTCCAGACGCTCGTCGGCGGGAGCCGACTCGTCGACGTCCTTGGCCGCCGAGCCGAGCACCCGGCCGTCGAGATCGGCCAGCAGCGCGGCCACCCGGTGCGACCCGATGTCCAGGCCCAGCAGATGCCCCGCCTCGGCCCGGAACCGGAAGCGCCGCGCGGGCCGTCCCTGCCGTCGTACGACGCTCTCGTCGGGCGCCTTCTCGACGACGTAGCCCGCCTCGATGAGTCCTTCGACGACACCCTCGACGGTCGGCCGGGACAGCCCGGTCACCCGGGTGATCTCGGTCAGTGTCGCCGCATCCGTGGCACGCAGCGCGTGCAGCACCACCGCGGAGTTGATCCTTCGCAGCAGCGAGGGATCCCCGCCGGTCAGCTGCCCCAAGGTCTCGTCCTCCCAGCTCGTGCGCGTGTTGGCCGGATCGTACTCGGCGCGGCGGAGCCCGGCGAGTGCCAGGGGACGGCCGACCGGCCGGCCGGCAGGCCCGGGCCCGGTGCCGCACACGGGCCGCCGGGCATGACGGCCCACCAATTGTCAGTGCCACGCGCTTTACTGCATCACATGGACATCGCGAAGTGGCTGTCCGTCGTCGACCAGCTGTGCGTCCGGGAGTTCCCCCGGGAGCACGTCAGGACGGACGTCGGCACAGGCGGACCGGGATATCTGATAGCCGAGTTACAGACCAGCGACGACTTCTACGAGGACGACGGCAGCGGGCGCGAGGAGACGGAGGCACAGTACGAGGCCGACCGGGACGGGCTCGGAGCGCTGCTCACCGAGCGCTGGGGGGCGGTGGACCGCTTCAGCCTGCACAGCGTGTTCGTCCGCGCCATGGACGGCGAGGACATCGACGAGCCCTGGCGCTCCCTCAGCAACCACGTGCCGGACGTACACCTGTGGACGTGCGAGTCCGGCCGCTGGATCGGCCTGGCGATCTCCCAGTGGGACGCCGAACTGCCCCTCCAGCTGCTGGCCATAGCCACCGACGTGGACCCGCACTGACCCCTCAGGCCTGCGCCGCCACCCGCAGCCGCGCGAACTCCTCGGCCATCGTCGCCGCCGTCCAATGCGCGTTCAGCCCGCTGGGATTGGGCAGCACCCACACCCGCGTGTCGCCGATCGTCCGCTCCTGCGGCCCCACCCGGGCCTTGCGGTCGTCGAAGGCCGCCCGGTAGGCGGTGACCCCCACCACCGCCAGCCAACGCGGCCGCAGCTTCGCCACCTTCAGCGCCAGCAGCCGCCCGCCCTCGCGGTACTCCTCCGCGCTCAGCTCGTCCGCCCGCGCGGTCGCACGTGCCACGACATTCGTGATGCCGAGCCCGTACGACACCAACTCACCCTGTTCCGACGGCTTCATGAGCCTCGGCGTGAAGCCGGACAGATGCAGCACCGGCCAGAAGCGGTTGCCGGGCCGGGCGAAGTGGTGGCCCGTCGCGGCCGTCATCAGGCCCGGGTTGATGCCGCAGAACAGAACACGAAGGCCGTCCGCGACCACGTCGGGTACGAGGCGGTCGCGGGCGGCCTCCAGTTCCGCACGGGTGAAGCGGGTCAGAGGATCGCCCCCGGCGTGTAGCCCGCGGCCTCCGGGTGCTGCTTGGCGATCTCCTCGATACGGGCGACGACGACACCGACCTGGTCGGCGGCCGCACCGGTGAAGGACAGCTTGTCGGCCATCAGCGCATCCAGCTGCGCGCGGTCGAGCGGGATGCGGGCGTCCGCGGCGAGCTTGTCGAGGAGCTCGTTGCGCTCGGCACCCTGCTCGCGCATCGCGAGCGCGGAGGCGACCGCGTTCTCCTTGATCGCCTCGTGGGCGACCTCGCGGCCGACACCCGCCCGCACCGCGCCCATCAGCACCTTCGTGGTGGCCAGGAACGGCAGATAGCGGTCCAGCTCGCGCGCGACCACGGCCGGGAAGGCGCCGAACTCGTCGAGCACCGTCAGGAACGTCTCCAGCAGACCGTCCAGCGCGAAGAACGCGTCCGGCAGCGCCACCCGGCGCACCACCGAGCAGGACACGTCGCCCTCGTTCCACTGGTCGCCCGCCAGCTCACCGGTCATCGAGGCGTACCCGCGCAGGATGACCATGAGGCCGTTGACGCGCTCGCAGGACCGCGTGTTCATCTTGTGCGGCATCGCGGAGGAGCCGACCTGGCCCGGCTTGAAGCCCTCGGTGACCAGCTCGTGCCCGGCCATCAGCCGGATCGTCTTCGCCAGCGACGAGGGCGCCGCCGCCAGCTGCACCAGCGAGGTGACGACCTCGTAGTCCAGCGAGCGCGGGTAAACCTGGCCGACCGAGGTGAACGCCTGCGAGAAGCCCAGGTGCCGGGCGATCCGGTCCTCCAGCTCGGCGAGCTTGCCGGCGTCGCCGCCGAGCAGGTCCAGCATGTCCTGCGCCGTGCCGACCGGGCCCTTGATGCCGCGCAGCGGGTACCGGCCCAGCAGCTCCTCGACGCGGCCGTACGCCACGAGCAGTTCGTCGGCGGCGGTCGCGAACCGCTTGCCGAGGGTCGTGGCCTGCGCGGCGACGTTGTGCGAGCGGCCGGCCATGACCAGCTCGGCGTACTCGCCCGCCAGCCTGCCCAGTCGCGCCAGCACCGCCACCGTGCGGTCGCGCATCAGCTCCAGCGAGAGCCGGATCTGCAGCTGCTCGACGTTCTCGGTGAGGTCGCGGGAGGTCATGCCCTTGTGCACGTGCTCGTGCCCGGCGAGGTCGTTGAACTCCTCGATCCGCGCCTTCACATCGTGCCGCGTGACCTTCTCGCGCTCGGCGATGGAGGCCAGGTCGACGGTGTCGAGGACCCGCTCGTAGTCGGCGATCGCCGTCTCCGGCACCTCGATGCCGAGGTCCTTCTGGGCCCGCAGCACGGCGAGCCAGAGCTGCCGCTCCAGCTTCACCTTGTGCTCGGGCGACCAGAGCACGGCGAGCTCGGTGGAGGCGTAGCGTCCGGCGAGGACGTTCGGGATGCGGGGCTTGGCGGGCGCAGAAGTCACGTGTACGGATTCTACTGGCGATTCGTGCAGGCCAGCGCCACGCCCCCGTTCGTCCGAAGCTACGAGATCTGCGTCACCGCAGCTGGGGACGGGTCACCCCGGCCGGGAGTCGGCGAGCTCCGCCAGTACGTCCGCGTGGCACAGCTCGGGTGTGCACCAGCAGGCGAGCGTGCGCCCGCGCAGGTCGGGGACCAGTCCGAGGAGTTCAGGACGCTCCAGCAGATAGGCCCGGTACAGCGCCATGACCTCGGTGCGGGTGCCGTCGCGACGGCGCTTCGGGGTGTCGTGGGCGAAGGGGTTGTACAGCGGGTGCCGGGGCAGGTCCCAGCCGCCCATGGTCCAGCGGCGGCCGACGTGGACGACCTCTTCGGGGGCGCGTTCCAGCCGCGGGCCCCATTCGTGGATGCGGCCCCTGACGTTGGTCACCCGTGTCGCCACGGCGGTCGCCTACGTCGCCGGGCCCTCGTAGGGCAGCAGCTCGGGGCGCTTGGGCGGCAGTCCGTCGCCGGAGGAGCGGCCGGTCAGACGGCGGCCGATCCACGGCAGCAGATGCTGCCGGGCGAAGCGGACGTCGGCGATCCGCCGGTTGACCCAGCCCGGGGGCGGTGTCATGGCCATCGGCGTGTGCCAGTCGGCGTCCTCGGGGGCGTAGCCCAGCGTCTGCCAGACCGCCTCGGCGACCCTGCGGTGGCCCTCGGCCGTCAGATGCAGCCGGTCCACGTCCCACATGCGGGGGTCGCTGAGCGACTCCGCGCCGTACAGGTCGACGACCACCGCGCCGTGCCGCTCGGCCAGCTCGTCGACGACCGAGAACAGCTCCTCCATGCGCGGCCGGAAGCGTTCCAGGACCGGGCCGCGCCTGCCCGGGCTGCGCATCAGCACCAGCTGTTCGCAGGCCGGGGCCAGCCGCTCGACGGCCTCGGTGAGCAGGGCCCGGACGCGCCCCATGTCGCACTTGGGCCGCAGGGTGTCGTTGAGCCCGCCGACCAGCGTGATCACGTCGGGGCGCATGGCGACGGCCACGTCGACCTGCTCGGCGACGATCTGCCCGATCAGCTTGCCGCGCACGGCGAGGTTGGCGTAGCGGAATCCGGGGGCGACCGCGGCCATCCGTGCGGCGAGGAGATCGGCCCAGCCACGGTAGGTACCGTCCGGCAGCAGGTCCGACATGCCTTCGGTGAAGGAGTCGCCGAGCGCGACCAGGCTGGTGTGAGAGGGGTTCTTCTGCATGGCGACAGCGATGGTAACCCGGGTGCATACCCGTCGGTCGGTCGGCCCGGCGCTCCCGTCGGACCGTTCCCTCAGGACCCCTCACGCCCGCTGTCCGAACAGCTCCCTCAGCACGTCCTCCATGGTCACCAGACCGGCCAGCAGGCCGTCGTCGCCGAGCACCGCCGCCAGGTGCGTACGGCTGCCGCGCATCGCGGTGAGCACGTCGTCCAGCGGTGTGCCCGCACGGACGCTCGCGATGGACCGCATGTCCCGCACCCGGAACGGCGTGTCCCTGCCGGGGGCGTCCAGCGCGTCCTTGACGTGCAGATAGCCGACGATGCGGCGCCCGTCGTCGACCACCGGGAAGCGGGAGAAGCCCGAGCGCGCGGAGAGCTGCTCCAGTTCCTCCGGGGTGACGCCCACGCGCGCGTAGACGACGCGTTCGAGGGGGAGCACCACGTCGCGCACCGGGCGGCGGCCCAGCTCCAGCGCGTCGTTCAGCCGCTCCCGCGCGCGGTCGTCGATCAGGCCCGCCTCGCCCGAGTCGCGCACGATCCGGGCGAGCTCGGCGTCCGAGAAGGTGGCCGCGACCTCGTCCCTGGCCTCCACCCGCAACAGCTTGAGCAGGGCGTTGGCGAAGGCGTTGACGGTGAAGATGACCGGGCGCAGCGCACGGGACAGGGCGACCAGGGGCGGACCGAGCAGCAGCGCGCTGCGCACCGGCTCCGCGAGGGCGACGTTCTTGGGGACCATCTCGCCGAGCAGCATGTGCAGATACGTCGCGAGGGTCAGCGCGATCGCGAAGGACACCACGTGTCCCGCGCTCTCGGGCACGCCCACGGCGTGGAAGACGGGCTCCAGCAGATGCGCGATGGCGGGTTCCGCGACGATGCCGAGGACCAGCGTGCACAGGGTGATGCCGAGCTGTGCGGCGGCCAGCAGCGCGGACACGTGCTGCAGCCCCCACAGCACGCTCCTGGCCCGCCGGTCGCCCTCCTCCGCGTGCGGCTCGATCTGCGAGCGGCGCACGGAGATCAGCGCGAACTCGCCGGCGACGAAGAAGGCGTTGACGACCAGGGTCGCAAGACCGATCAGCAGCTGTACGGCGGTCATCGGGCGTCCTCCGGCTCGTCCTTCGGGTCGGCGTCGGCCGGCGGGGCGTGCAGCACCACGCGCGCGGCGCGGCGCCCCGAGGCGTCCACGATGTCGAGCCGCCAGCCGGCGACCTCCAGGCGGTCGCCGACGGCCGGGATGCGGCCCAGCTCCGCCGCGACGAGGCCCGCCAGCGTCTCGTACGGCCCCTCGGGCGCCCGGAGTCCTACCCGTACCAGCTGGTCCATCCGTGCGGAGCCGTCGGCCGAGTACAGCGCGCGCCCCTCGTCGTCGCGGCCCGCGGAGGCCAGGTCGGGCGTCTCGTGCGGGTCGTGCTCGTCGCGCACCTCGCCGACGACCTCCTCGACGATGTCCTCCAGCGTGGCCACGCCCGCGGTGCCGCCGTACTCGTCGATGACGACGGCCATGGTGCGCCTGCCGGACAGCCGGTCGAGCAGCCGGTCGACGGTGAGGGTCTCCGGGACGAGCAGCGGCTCGCGCATCAGCTCGGAGACCGGCGTGCGGGTGCGGCGCTCGGCGGGTATCGCCACGACGTCCTTGACGTGTGCGGTGCCGACGACGGAGTCGAGGGTGCCGTGGTAGACGGGGAAGCGGGACAGCCCGGTCGCCCGGGTCGCGTTGGCGACGTCCTCGCAGGTCGCCTTCGCGTCGAGGGCGATGACCTGGACGCGCGGTGTCATCACGTTCTCCGCGGTCAGGTCGGCGAGGTTGAGCGTGCGCACGAACAGCTCGGCGGTGTCGGGCTCGAGGGCGCCCTCCTTGGCGGAGTGCCGGGCCAGCGCCGCGAGCTCCTTGGGCCCGCGCGCGGAGGCCAGCTCCTCCGCGGGCTCCAGGCCGAAGCGGCGCACCACGCGGTTCGCGGTGTTGTTGAGATGGCTGATGAAGGGGCGGAAGGCGGCGCTGAACCAGCGCTGGGCGTTGCCGACCCGCTTGGCCACGGGCAGCGGCGAGGAGATCGCCCAGTTCTTGGGCACCAGCTCGCCGACGACCATCAGGAAGACGGTCGACAGCGCCGTGCCCAGCACCAGGGCGACGGAACGCGCCGCCGCGTGCGAGATCCCGAGGGCCTCCAGCGGGCCCGCGATCAGCTTGGCGACGGAGGGTTCGGCGAGCATGCCGACGACCAGGTTGGTGACGGTGATGCCGAGCTGCGCTCCGGAGAGCTGGAACGTGAGGTTCCGTACGGCCTTGAGGGCTCCGGAGGCGCCGCGCTCGCCGCGTTCCGCGGCCCGTTCGAGCTCGCTCCGCTCGACCGTGGTCAGGGAGAACTCGGCAGCGACGAAGGCACCGCAGGCGAGCGACAGCAGGATCGCCACCAGCAGCAGGAGCACTTCGGTCATCGGGTCACCTCCGTCCCATGATCGGACAGGGCGGACGGGACCGCGCGGTGTTGCCGGTACTGACGACTGGGAGGCTCGCCCATGGGCGGACGCTCACACACCTTTCATCGGGGATCGGGACGACCCCTCAATGGTAAAGGATCGGCAAAGCGCTTACTCGGACACCTCTGCCAGCGGTTTCACCCACCGCCGCCACTTCTCCTCCGGCTGGTACCCCGCCGCGCGCCAGGCATGGTGGGCGGTCTCGTTGCGGACCAGCACCATCGCGTCCCCGCGCCGCCCGCCGAGCCGTACGAAGCGCTCCTCGGCGGCGGCCAGCAGGACCGAGCCGATGCCCCGGCGGCGCCGCTCCGGGTGCACGGCCAGCCGGTACAGGTGGCAGCGCCAGCCGTCGAAGCCCGCGATCACCGTGCCCACCAGTTCGCCGTCGAGTTCGGCGAGCAGCAGCGCCTCGGGGTCCCGCCCGACCAGCCGCTCCACGCCGTTCCGGTCGTCGCTGATGCTGGTGCCCTCGGCGGCCGTCTTCCAGAAGGCCAGAACGGTGTCGAGATCGGCGGGGGTCGCGGCGCGTATCCGAAGCTCAGGCGTACGGGGAAGCTCGGACATACGGGGAGGCTCAGTCATACGGGAATCCCATCACGCGCCCCTGTCCGGCAGGCGGAATTCCAGCATCCGGACGACGTCCCCGTCAGCGGCCGCGCAGCGCCGCGACGACCGGTGCGAACGCCTCCATGTACGGTTCCAGGACCGTCAGATACGAGAAGCCGTACCGCTCGCGCTGGGCCCCCACCTGGGCGACGATCTCGTCCACGGTGCCGACCAGCAGGACCGGCAGCCGCAGGGCCTGCTCCACGGTCGTGTCGGGGACCCGTTCCACCAGCGGCCGGACCGCCGCCGCACGGTCGTCGGTCACGACCACCAGCTGGATGAGCAGGTTGAGTTCGGCCGGCTCCTCGCGGCCCTCGGCGAGGCGCCGATAGCGGGCCACGTTCCCCTCCAGCTCCGCCGGCGCGACGGGCACGAGCCGTCCGGTCGTGCTGCCCGGCACCAGACGCGCGCCCGTGAACGCCGCGATGTCGGCGTGCTCGGCGGTGAGCCTCATCATCCGCGAGCCGTTGCCGCCGATCATCAGCGGTACGCGCTTCTGCACCGGCTGCGGCCGGTGGTCGTCCGAGCCGAGCAGCCGGTCCAACTCCTCGACGGTGCGCCGCAGATGGTCCACGCGCTCGCGCGGAGAGCCGAACGGCAGCCCGGCCGCGTCGTGTTCGGCCTGGACATAGCCCGTGCCGAGCCCCAGTTCCAGTCGGCCGCCGGTCAGGGCGTCGGTGGTGGCGACCTCACGGGCCAGCAGGGCCGGGTTCCAGAAGCCCGCGTTGAGCACGAACGTGCCGAGGCGCGGCCGTTCGGTGACCGCGGCCGCGGCGACCAGCGCCGGGAAGGGCGCGACCATGCCGAGATGGTCGGGTACGTGGATCACGTCGTAGCCGAGCTCCTCGGCCCTACGGCACTTCGCGCGCCACTCCTCGGCGGGCGCGGGAACGGCCAGGCTGACTCCGAAGCGGAACGAGTGCTGCATGAACTCTCCCCACCGGCACGCGACTTGAGCACGTGCGCGATTGCATCACTCGTGCGCGATGGCCGCCAGCACATTCATGCGGGACGCACGCAACGCGGGCAGCAGCGCCGCCACGATGCCCACCACGGCCGAGCCGATCACCACCGCGACGATCGTGGTCCACGGAATGGCCAGCGCCTTCATGCCCTGCAGCGCCAGCACCTGCTGGGTGCACACGCCCCACACCAGGCCGAGGGCGAGCCCGAGGACCGCGCCGAAGACGGCGATGACCACCGACTCCAGCCGGATCATCCGGCGCAGCTGACGCCGGGCCAGGCCGATGGCCCGCAGCAGCCCGATCTCCCGGGTGCGCTCCACGACCGACAGGGCGAGGGTGTTGACGACACCCAGCACGGCGATGATGATCGCCAGCCCGAGCAGCGCGTACACCAGATAGAGCAGCACGGCGATCTGGTCGTGCACCAGCTTCTTGTAGTCGGCCTGGTCGCGCACCTGGACCTGCGGATAGGCGTCGAGCGTCTTGTCGAGGTTCGTGCGCAGCCGGTCGGGGTTCGTACCGTTGGACGCGTTCACGTACAGCGCGGAGTCCTGCCCGCCGGGGATGTACTTCTCGACGGTCGCGATGCCGAAGAACAGGCCGCCCTGCATGCCGAAGCCGCCGCTGTTGTCCTGGTCGGTGAGCGCGGCGACCCTCATCCGGGTCCGCTGCCCGCCGGGGAACTCGACCGGCAGCGTGCTGCCGACCCGTACGTCGTGGTCCTTTGCGAAGTCGACGTCCATGCCCAGGCCGCCGGGCGCCAGCGCGGCCCCGGTGTTCCCGGCCGCGTAGGTCACGTGCGCGACGTCGTCGACGCCGTCGTCGTAGCCCGCGGCCGTCGTCTCGACCCGCTTGCCGTCCGGCAGCCGTACGGCGACGGGTGCGAACCGCTGCCGTACGACGAGGCCGACGCCCTCGGTGCCGCGCACCTTGTCGGTGACCTCCTTGGAGAACGGCACGAAGTTGTTGTTCTGGATCACGAAGTCGGCGCCCAGCGTCTTGTCGATCTGCTCGTCGAAGGACTTGGACATCGAGGCACTGGCCACCGACATGCCGCCGACCAGGGCGAGCCCGACCATCAGGGCGGCCGCGGTCGCGCCGGTACGGCGGGGGTTGCGCAGGGCGTTGCGCTGGCTCATGCGGCCGATCGAGCCGAACACGGCCGGGAAGGCGGCGCCCAGCACCCGGATGACCGGCCGGACCAGGAGCGGTCCGGCGATGACGGTCGCGATCAGGGTGAGCACCACGCCCAGGCCAAGGAACGAGGCGGAGGACGCCGTCTTCGCCGCCGTGACACAGCCCACCAGGGCGGCCGCGCCGAGCACGCCGACGACCGAGCCGACGATCGCCCGCGTCCTGAGCGGCTTGCCGACCCCCGCGATCTCGGCGTCCGCGAGGGCCGCCATCGGCGAGACGACGGCCGCGCGGCGGGCCGGCAGATACGCCGCCACGAAGGTCACGCCGACGCCGACGACGTACGCCGCCACGGGAGTCGCCCAGCCGATGACCATCTCGGTGGTCTTCAGGTTCATCCCGAACGCGCTCATGAGCTTGATCAGCCCGGCCGCGAGCCCGATGCCGACGGCCAGGCCCAGCGTCGAGCCGACCAGGCCGAGCAGGACCGCCTCCGTGAGCACCGACCGCCGCACCTGCCGCCGGTCGGCGCCGAGGGCCCGCAGCAGGCCCAGTTCACGGGTGCGCTGCGCGATCAGCATGGAGAAGGTGTTGACGATCAGGAAGACACCGACCAGGACGGCGATCCCGGCGAAGCCGAGCATCACGTACTTGATGACGTCGAGGAAGCCGCCGAGGTCCGCCGCGGCCGACTTGGCCTGTTCGTCGGCCGTCTTGATGTCGTACGTGCGGGCGCCGACCGAGTCGACGACCCGGGTCTTGAGCTGCGCGTCGCTCACGCCCTTCGCGGCCATCACCTCGATGCTCGTGGCCTTGGCCGCCGTGCCGAGCAGCTGGTCCGCGGCGGTCTTCGGGTCGAGGAAGACCAGGGCGGCGCCCGGGTTGGTCGTCTTGAAGGTGGCGATGCCGACGACGCGGACCCGGAAGGTGCCCGGCTGGGCCAGCACCGTCAGGGTGTCGCCGATCTTCACGTCCTTCTTGTCGGCGGTGTCGGCGTCCAGAAGCGCCTCGCCGCTGCCCCGCGGGGCATGACCCGAGGTCAGCGCCACGGGGCTGCGGTCGGTGACGTACCAGTCGGCGGCGATGGTCGGGGCGCCGGTGGTGGGACCGACCGACTTGTTCCTGCTGTCGACGACGGTGATGTTCTGCACGCTCACGTCCGCGTGCACCGAGGCGACCCCGTCGACCTTCGCCACCCGGTCCGCGAGCGAGGCGGGCACGGTCTGTGCCTCGCCCGTGGGGACCTGCGACTTCAGGTCCTGGCGCGGTTCCACCGTCACATCCGCGGAGGTGGAGGCGAAGAGCCGGTCGAAGGTGCGGGTGACCGTGTCGGAGAAGATCAGGCTGCCCGCGACGAACGCGACGGACAGGACGATCGCGAGGGCGGACAGCAGCAGCCGCCCCTTGTGCGCGAGGAAACTCCGGAGCGTCGCCTTCAGCACCGGTTCACTCCTGCTCGTCCGTCTCGAACTGCCCGTCCGTCTCGAACCGCTTGTCCCTCTCGAACTGCCCGTCGGTCTCGAACTGCTCGTCCGTCTCGAACTGGCTGCGGATCACGTCGAACCGCTTCATCCGCTCCAGCACCGCCTCCGCCGTCGGCCGCTCCATCTCGTCCACGATGCGCCCGTCGGCGAGGAAGAGCACCAGGTCGGAGTGGGCCGCGGCGCCGGGGTCGTGGGTGACCATGACGACGCTCTGGTTCAGCCGGTCGACGGCCTCCCGCAGGAAGCCGAGGACCTCCAGGCCGGCCCGTGAGTCGAGGTTGCCGGTCGGCTCGTCCGCGAAGATCAGCTCCGGCCGTGAGGCCAGCGCACGCGCACACGCCACGCGCTGCTGCTGGCCGCCGGACAGCTGCGAGGGCCGGTGCCCCAGCCGGTCGCGCAGCCCGAGGGTGTCGATGACCTGGTCCAGCCACTTCTCGTCTGGCTTCTTGCCCGCGATGTCCATGGGCAGCGTGATGTTCTCGGCCGCGTTCAGCGTCGGGATCAGGTTGAACGACTGGAACATGAACCCGATCCGGTCGCGGCGCAGCCGGGTCAGCTCCCGGTCCTTGAGCCCCGTGATCTCGGTGTCGCCGAGCCACACCTGACCGGCCGAGACCGTGTCGAGCCCCGCCAGGCAGTGCATCAGCGTGGACTTGCCGGAGCCGGAGGGCCCCATGACCGCGGTGAAGCGGCCGCGCGCGATGTCCACGTCCACCGAGTCGAGGGCGAGCACGGTCGTCTCGCCCGAGCCGTACGCCTTGGTCAGGCCCCGGGCGCGAGCCGCGATCCCGTCGGCCGGTGCCCGGCCCGGGGCGTGCTCCGCAGCTGATGTGGACAAGGCTGCCTCCTCGCTCACCTGGACGTGCGACGCGCTCGTCCCGGCCGAGCGTAATGTGAGCCGGCCCACACCCGAAATCCACCGTGAGTGCTGGTCGCTCTCCACCCCAGGTCGAATCCCTGGTACCGGTGTAAGGGGCACTCTCCACCCACGGGACGAGAACCGGGCACCGGCGGACGGCCACTTGCCGGTGCTAGCATCCTGGCGCTAGCTTCTAGGTATGGCGAAGACCCAGTTGAACGTGCGAGTGGACGAGGGCACGGCCCGCGCCGCCCGCGAACGCGCCCTGGCCCGCGGTATGAGCGTCAATCGCTATATCGAAGAGCTGGTCAGACAGGACACCGGCGAGGTCGGCCACACCTTCGTGGAGGCCGCCGCCGACTTCATGAAGCAGTACGAGTCCGTGTTCGCGGAGGAGTTCGACACGGAGCGTGCGTCCGGCCGGAGCGAAGGTCGTCGCTGATCCCTTGAGCCATCTCAGCATCGACCTCGCCTGGCTGCTCATGCTCGCCGAACAGAAGACGCCCGGAGACCCCCAGGTCACCGACTGGGGAGCCCTCGTCGCCGCCGTCGCACGCCACGAGGCGGAGATATTCGACGTCCCCGTCTACGACAGCCCGCACGCGCGCGCCGCCGCACTGCTCCAACTGCTCATCCACGTCCCGGCACTGGAACGCTCCAACGCGCTGTTCGCCTCCGCCGTCGCCTACGCCTACCTGGTCGCCAGCGGCCTCAAGGTCGCCACGTCGCCCGTCCAGGTCCGCGAACTGGCCCGGCTCGTCAAGAGCGGGGAGGCGACGGTCTACGACATCGCGGCGGAACTGCGTCAGTGGACGGTGGCCTGAGTCTTTTCGGAGTCTTCGGGCCGCCAGGCCGCGCCCAGCACACAGTACGAGGTCGGCAGGGTCGGGCCGTGCTCGGGCATTATCACCCGCCGGTACGGGCCGAGTTCGAACCCGGCGGCGCGCAGGGCGGCGATCGGGTCCCGGGCCAGATGGCAGCCGCCGTTGAGCGGTGGCCACAGGGTGCGGTCCAGGGCGCGCTGGGTGACGTGCATGATCCGCCCGCCGCCGCGACCGTGCTCGAAGAACCGCACCATGCCGCCCGGCCGCAGCACCCGCCGCGCCTCGGCGAGCGCACGCGGCACGTCGCGCACGCTGCACAGCACCAACGAGATCACCGCCGCGTCGTAGGCCTCGCTCTTGACCGGCAACGCCTCCGCGGCACCCGGCACGACGTCGACGGGCACCTCGCTGCGCAGAGCGGCCTCGACGGCCAACTGCCGCAGGCTGCGCTCCGGTTCGATCGCCACGACTTCGGAGACCGTGCGCGGGTAGTGCCCGAAGTTCAGGCCGTTGCCCGCGCCGATCTCGATCACCCGGCCGGACAACCCGGCCAGCAGCCGGTCGCGGACCGCACCCATCCCCATCCGGGTCTCGGCGTTCACGCTGGCCCGGGCGTAGTAGCGGGCGAACAGCGGGTGGTGCACAGGATCCCGGGCCGCCTTCACGGAGCCGGGGGACCGAAGGGCCATGGGACCTCCCTCGCCGGACGTGCCTCATGACGATTGTCCCCCGCGCCGACCCGACGCACCCGCGCCGTCCACACCGGTGACCCGGAGATCGAGGCACCTGTGTGCGACGGCTTCGGCGCCCGCACCTCCTCCTCACCCCCGTGGCCCATACGAGTGGCGGCCCGGCCTCCCGTCGTAAAGATTGCTGCACAGCGAGGGGTTGTGCGTACGACGAAGGGTGTTTCCATGACAGATCCACGGCGCTCGGTGCGGCATGCGTACCGATTCTGCATAGCCGCGCTCGCCGCCCTCACCGTGATCCCGGCGGCGAGCATCCCCCAGGCGGCCGCCGTGTCGCACACCTCCACGGTCACCGCGGTGCAGGCCGCCGACGGCGGAGAGCCGGACGGCGCCGACACGCTGTCCACGGGATGGCAGACGCCCTGGGGCATCTCATTCCTCCCGGACGGAGCCGCGGCCCTGGTCACCGAGCGGCTGTCCTACCAGGTCTACCGCCTCGACCGGGACGGCAACAGGGACTGGGTCGGCGAGGTGCCGTACACCGTCCCGGAGCCGTACGAAGAGGGCGCCGGAGGGCTGCTGGGGGTCGCCGTGTCGCCGACCTGGGACGGCAAGAAGGACAAGCAGGTGTTCTTCGTGCACACCACCGAGACCGAGACCCGCGTCGTGCGGATGGACTACGACGGCTCGTCGCTCAGCAACTACACCCCCGTCCTCACCGGCATCAGGCGCGGCGGCGACCACAACGGCGGCCGTATCGCCTTCGGCCCCGACGGATACCTCTACGTCACGACCGGCGACGGCCTCCAGCCCGAACTCGCCCAGGACACCGACTCGATCAACGGCAAGATCCTGCGGATCACCAGGAGCGGCGCACCCGCCCCCGGCAACCCGTTCGGCAACCACGTCTACAGCTACGGCCACCGCAATCCGCAGGGCCTGGCCTGGGACCGCAACGGGCGGCTGTGGTCGGCGGAGATCGGCAACCAGGAGCAGGACGAGCTCAATCTGATCGAGCCGGGCGCCAACTACGGCTGGCCCACGTGCGAGGGCAGCTGCGACACCGACGGCATGACCGACCCGAAGGCCACCTTCGTCCCGGAGAAGGGCGTACCCGCCCAACTCGCCGTCGTACGCAACGTCCTGTACGTGTCGTCGCTGCGCGGCCAACGCCTGTGGCGGGTCCCGATCGACGGCGACAGCGAGCGCATCGGCACCATGTCCGACTTCTACGCCGGCGACTACGGCCGGCTGCGCGCCATCGCCAAGGTGCCCGGAGCGGACGAACTGTGGCTCGGCACCAGCGACCTCGGCTACGGCAAGGACAAGATCCTGCGCGTGCCCATCAAGTAGGCCCTCCACGTAGGCCCCCAGGCCCCGTACAACCGAAAGGACCCGCCCCGATGAACGAGACCAAGGAACAGCCGAAGCCGGTCGAGTCGGCCCCCAAGAACGAGACGGACAGGGCGACTTGGCAGCCGCCCTCCTACGAGGTCGTCGACACCGCACTCGAGGTCACCGCCTACTCCCTCAACTCCCGCTGACCGACACCATGCTGCTGCTGGTACTCGGCACCGCCGCCGGCGGCGGCATCCCCCAGTGGAACTGCGCGTGCCCCGGGTGTTCCGGGGCGCGCGCGGATCCGCGCCGTCGCCGCCGCCACGCATCCCTCGCCGTCCGCACCGACGACGGCCGCTGGTACGTCGTCAACGCGACCCCCGACATCGGCGACCAGATCGACGGCCGCCCCGAACTCCGACCGGGGCCCGGCACCCGCGACACACCCCTCGCCGGAATCGTCCTCACCGACGCCGAACTCGACCACACACTCGGCATCGCACGGCTGCGCGAGACCGACGGCCTCCAGGTCGTTTCGACCGCCCCGGTCCGCCAGGCACTGCTCGACCGACTGCACCTCGGCGACGTACTGGCGCCGTACACCTCCATGACCTGGCGCGAGCTGCCGCAACGCGGCGCCGAACCGTTGGACCGGGACACGCCGGGCCTGCGGATCACCGGCATCCCGGTGTCGGGCAAGCGCCCGCGCTACGCCGCCGACGCACCCGAGGACGACGCATGGGTCGTCGCGCTGCGGCTCTACGACCCCGGGTCCGGCGCGACCGCGCTGTACGCCCCCGCGCTGGCCGCCTGGCCGGACTCCCTCGACCGGGCCGCCGCCGAGGCCGACTGCGTCATCGTCGACGGCACCTTCTGGGATGACGAGGAGCCCCGCCGCACGGGCATCTCCGAGCGCACCGCGACCGGCATGGGCCATCTGCCCATCGAGGGCCCGGGCGGAACGGCCGAGCGGCTCGCCCGGCTCTCCGCCCGCTGCCTCTACACGCACCTCAACAACACCAACCCCCTCGTCGACCCGGCGGCGCCCCAGCACAAGACGCTCGCGCGGCTGGGCCTCGAGGTGGCGAACGACGGGACGGTGATCGAGCTGTGACGACCACGGCAGCCACAACGACGACGGCAGTGACTACGACCACGACAGCCACGACGACGGCCGCGCCGCCCGCGCAGCCCTGGAGCCCCGCGGAGTTCGAGGCGCGGCTGCGCGCCGTGGCCGAGGAGCGGTACCACGACCGCCACCCCTTCAACCTCCGTATGCACAGCGGCGATCTGAGCCCGGACGAACTGCGCCGCTGGATCGTCAACCGCTTCCACTACCAGCGCCACATCCCCGTCAAGGACGCCCTGATCCTCGCCAAGCTGGACACCCCGGCGCTGCGCCGCATGTGGCTGCGCCGCATCCAGGACCACGACGGCGAGCAGCCGGGAGAGGGCGGCATCGAACGGTGGCTGCGGCTCGGCGAGGCGGCCGGCCTGGACCGCGCGAGGCTGCTCGGCGCCGAGGCCGTGCTGCCGGGGGTACGGCTGGCGGTCGAGGGATACGTCAACTTCTGCCGGCTGCGCCCGCCCCTGGAGGCCGTCGCCGCGTCGCTGACCGAACTGTCCGCCCCGGACCTGATGCGCACGCGTATCGACGCCTTCGAACGCCACTACCGGTGGATCGAGTCCGAGGGTCTCGTCTACTTCCGCACCCGTGTCTCCCAGGGGCGGCGCGACAGCCGTGAGGCGCTCGACCTCGTGCTCGGCTGGGCCCGCACCCGTGAGGACCAGGAACGGGCCGTGGCCGCGCTGCGGTTCAAGTGCGACGTGCTGTGGTCGCTGCTCGACGCCGTGGACCGAGCGGACCCGGAGGAGGAGTCGTGAGCGTGGCGGCCGTGGCCGACTGGCGTCCCGGGCCGGCGCCCGCCGTCGTCCTGCGGCACGACCGGGCACGCGGCACGGATCTGCTGCTGCTCCCCGAACGCGTCGTCGTGCTCAAAGGCGCGGCTGGAACGATTCTCGGCCTGTGCGACGGAACCCGAACCGTGGGGGACATCGTCTCCGAACTGGCCGACCGCTTCCCCGGCGCGCCCGTGGCCGGCGACGTCCCTGCCTTCCTCGACCGGCTGCGCACGGAGGGCTGGCTGCGATGACGACCGCACCCGACCGCCCCTGGGCCCTGCTGGCCGAACTCACCCACGCCTGCCCGCTGCACTGCGGATACTGCTCCAACCCGCTGGAGCTGACCCGGCGTTCACGCGAGCTCGACACCGATCAGTGGGCCGAAGTGATGCGCCAGGCAGGGGAGTTGGGCGTGGTCCACACCCATCTCTCCGGCGGGGAACCGCTGTTGCGCCGCGACCTGGCAGCGATCGTGACCGCCGCGGAACATGCCGGCATCTACACGCAACTGGTCACCAGCGGCGTGGGCCTGGACCGGGCGCGGTTGTCGGAACTGACCGGCGCCGGGCTGCGCAGCGTCCAACTGTCGGTCCAGCACGCCGACCCGGACGCCTCCGACCGGATCGGCGGACGCAGGTCCTTCGCGGACAAGGAACGGGCCGCCGCGCTCGTCCGGGAGGCGGGTCTGCCGCTTGGCCTCAACGTCGTCCTGCACCGCGAGAACCTCGACGCCGTGGACGCCGTCGTCGAACTGGGCCTGGCCTGGGGCGTGGACCGCATCGAACTGGCCAACGCCCAGTTCTACGGCTGGGGTCTGCTCAACCGCGCCGCACTGCTGCCCACCCGCGACCAGCTCGCCCGGGCCCGGGACGCCGTCGGGCGATGGCGCGAACGGCTCGCGCAGGACGGTCCCGAACTGGTGTGGGTCGTCCCCGACTACTTCGACGGTGAGGCCAAACCGTGCATGGGCGGCTGGGGCGCCGTCTCGCTCACCGTCACCCCCGACGGCACCGTCCTGCCGTGCCCGGCCGCGGCCTCCCTGCCGGACCTCGACCCGCCGAACGTCCGCGACCACCCGCTGGACTGGATCTGGGACCACTCCAAGGCCTTCACCCGCTACCGCGGCACCGACTGGATGCCCGATCCCTGCCACAGCTGCTCCCGCCGCGACCAGGACTTCGGCGGCTGCCGCTGCCAGGCCCACGCCCTCACAGGCGACCCCACCCGCCCCGACCCGGCCTGCCACCTCTCCCCGGACCACCACCTGATCCAAGCCCTGACGGAAGAGGACGCAGCCGCGCCGAAGGGACGCCCGACACCCATCAGACGCCGAACACCGCTCCGCCCCAAGACGGCGGGCCAACGGCTCTGACCGGCCCGCGCCAGCCGCTACGCCCCCTCCCGCCCCCGGAACCCCTCCGCGTCCCACGTTCCGTGCAGGCGTGGTGCCAGCCAGCTTGGTGCATGGGTGCGGAAGTCGGTGGGTGTCAGGGTGGCTGCGCCTGCCGGCAGGGCGCCCAGTAGGGGGGCCGCGGACACGTCCGGGAGGTCTGTCAGGTTGCAGCGGGAGGCGAGGTCGGGGGAGGGGGGCCAGCTGCCGATGACCACGCCCAGCAGGTCCAGGTGGCGGCCGCGCAGTTCGCGTGCCGTCAGCTCGGTGGTGTTGAGCGTGCCGAGTCCGGCGGACGCCACGACCAGCACCGGCGCCCGCAGCAGCTGCGCCGCGTCCGCCAGAGTGCCGCCCGCCGGGTCGAACCGGACGAGCAGCCCGCCCGCCCCTTCGACCAGCACCAGATCGTGGTCGGTGGCCAGCTTGGCGGCGGCCTCGGCGACGTCCTGCGGACGCACCGGCGCCATCCCGGCCCGCCTGGCCGCCGTCCCCGGCGCCAACGGCTCGGGGTAGCGGGCGAGTTCGGCGGTCGTGACGGCTCCCGCGAGCCGCGCGACCTCGGCGGCGTCCCCGGGCTCGTCCGGACGTACCCCTGTCTGTGCCGCCTTGAGTACGGCCACCGAACGGCCTGCCGCGAGGGCGGCCGCGGCGACCGCGGCGGTCGTGACCGTCTTGCCGACCTCCGTGCCGGTGCCCGTGATCACCAGGATCCGCATGGTCACCCCTCCCGTGCCGCCGCGCACACCGCGCGCGCGATCCGTGCCAGGTCCGCGTCCCCGGTGACGTACGGCGGCATCGTGTAGACCAGGTCGCGGAAGGGCCGCAGCCACACGCCCTCGCGCACGGCGGCCTCGGTCGCGGCCCTCATGTCGACCTCGTGGTCCAGCTGGACGACCCCGATCGCGCCGAGCACGCGCACGTCCCGCACACCCGGAAGCTCCCGCGCCGGAGCGAGGCCCTCGCGCAGTCCCGCCTCGATCCGCTTGACCTCGCCGAGCCAGTCCTGGCCGAGCAGCAGCTCGACGGAGGCACAGGCGACGGACGCGGCGAGCGGGTTGCCCATGAAGGTCGGGCCGTGGGCCAGCACCGGCACCTCACCCCGCGAGATGCCGTCGGCCACCGCGGACGTGCACAGGGTCGCCGCCATCGTCATGTAGCCGCCGGTCAGAGCCTTGCCCACACACATCACGTCCGGCGTCACCGCCGCATGGTCCGCCGCGAACAGCGCGCCGGTGCGCCCGAATCCGGTCGCGATCTCGTCGAACACCAGCAGCACGCCGTGCGCGTCGCACGCCTCGCGCAGCACCCGCAGATAGGCGGGGGAGTGGAACCGCATGCCGCCCGCGCCCTGCACCACCGGCTCGACGATCACCGCGGCCAGCTCGTCGGCGTGCTCCGCGATCGCCGAGCGCAACTGCTCGGCGTACGACTCCTCGTACGCGGCCGGAGGCGCGTCCACAAACACCTGCCGCGGCAGCACCCCGGTCCACAGCTCGTGCATCCCGCCCTCGGGATCGCACACCGACATCGGCTGCCAGGTGTCCCCGTGGTAGCCGCCGCGCCAGGTCAGCAGCCGCTGCTTGCCGGGGCGGCCCAGCGAACGCCAGTACTGCAGACACATCTTGACCGCGACCTCGACCGACACCGAGCCGGAGTCGGCCAGGAACACATGCTCCAGACCGTCGGGCGACATGTCGACAAGGAGCTTTGCCAACCGGACGGCGGGCTCGTGGGTGAGCCCGCCGAACATCACATGGCTCATCCGGCCGAGCTGCTCGCGCGCGGCCTCGTTGAGCACCGGGTGGTTGTAGCCGTGGATCGCCGACCACCACGAGGACATTCCGTCGACGAGCTCGCCCGAGCCGTCCGCCATCCGCAGCCGCACCCCGCTCGCCGACTCCACGACGAGCGGCGCCACCCGGCCGGGCATGGGGCCGTACGGATGCCACACATGCCGCCGGTCCAGATCGAGCAGTTCGGGGACGGACAGCTCAGGCATTGGGCGCGAGGTCCGTTCCGGCACCGCGGCGGCGAACGGCGACCAGGTCGGTCCGCGCCTCGTTGACGGTGGACGCGGCGACAGCGGGAGCGGCCGTACCGCAGACGCCCCCGCCCTCGTGCGACCCGCACCCGGCGTCCTCGTGCGACCCGCACCCGGCACCGGCGTGCGAGCCGCAGCCGCCCCCGGCCGTGACCCGGTGCTCCGGCAGGGTGACGTCGCCGGCGCCCTCCACCTCGAAGCCCGCGTCCGCGATCATCTCCAGGTCGGCCTTGCCCGCCTGGCCCTCGCTGGTGAGGTAGTCGCCGAGGAAGATCGAGTTGGCCAGGTGCAGGGCGAGCGGCTGCATCGTGCGCAGATGGACCTCACGGCCGCCCGCGATGCGCACCTCGACGTCCGGGCACACGAACCGCACCATCGCCAGGATCCGCAGACAGCGCTGCGGGGTCAGGTGCCACTCCGCGGCCAGCGGCGTGCCCTCCATCGGGATCAGGAAGTTCACCGGCACCGAGTCCGGGTCCAGCTCACGCAGCGCGAACACCACATCCACCAGGTCCTCGTCGCTCTCGCCCATGCCCGCGATCAGACCCGAACAGGCGGACAGCCCGGCCGCGTGCGCCTTGGACACCGTGTCCACCCGGTCGGCGTACGTGTGCGTGGTCGTGATGTCCCCGTACGTCGCCTCGGACGTGTTGAGGTTGTGGTTGTAGGCGTCCGCGCCGGCCTCACGCAGCCGCTCGGCCTGGCCGTCGGAGAGCAGACCGAGGCAGGCGCACACCTCGACGTTCTCGTTCTCGTCCTTGATCGCCTTGATGGTGCCCGCCACCCGGTCGATGTCCCGGTCGGTCGGACCGCGCCCGGACGCCACCAGACACACCCGCTTGGCTCCGCCCGCCAGGCCCGCGGCGGCGGCCTGCGAGGCCTGCTCGGGCTTGAGCCAGGTGTACTTCAGGATGTCGGCCTTCGAGCCGAGGCGCTGCGAGCAGTACGAGCAGTCCTCGGGGCACAGGCCCGACTTGAGGTTGACGAGATAGTTGAGTTTCACCCGTCGGCCGAACCACTTCCGGCGCACCTTCCCGGCCGCGGCCACCACGTCGAGCACGTCGTCGTCGGAAGTGGCGAGAACGGCCAGAGCTTCCTCGCGGGTCGGCAGCTCGCGCCGAAGCCCCTTGTCCACCAGCGTGTTCAGCAGGTCCATGAGAGCCGATCCTGTCCTACCGACCCGTCCGGGGCCAAGGAGAGAAGGAACAACAGCGGCACTTCGCTGTGTGTGGATTGCCACATCATGGGATGCGGCCCGTGCGGCTAGTGTCTGTCCACTGCCTACAAAAGCCCCGGAGGAGTCATGGCGTTCGGCTGGATCGACGAACAGGCCGAGCTGCGCCGCCGAGCCAATCTGGTCCGGACGCTGCGGCCGCGCCCGGCAGACTCCCCGCTGCTCGATCTGGCGAGCAACGACTACCTGGGTCTGGCCCGTCACCCGGAGGTCACCGAGGGTGCGGCACGGGCGGCGCGGACCTGGGGCGGCGGTGCGACCGGCTCCCGGCTCGTCACCGGAACGACCGAGCTGCACGCCGAGCTGGAGCGCGAGCTGGCCGACTTCTGCGGCTTCGAGGCGGCCCTGGTCTTCTCCTCCGGCTACGCAGCCAACCTCGCCGCGGTCGCCACGCTCGGCCCGCACGGCTCGCTGATCGTCTCGGACGCGGGCAACCACGCCTCGCTGATCGACGGCTGCCGACTGGCCCGGGGCGCACGGCAGGTGGTCGGACACGCCGACCCGGAGGCCGTGCGCAAGGCGCTGCGCACGCACGAGGGCCCGGCGGTGGTGGTGTCGGACACGGTCTTCTCGGTCGACGGCGACGCGGCCCCGCTGGCCGAACTCGCCGCCGCCTGCCGGGAGCGCGGCGCGGGACTGCTGGTCGACGACGCCCACGGCCTCGGCGTCCTCGGCGACGGCGGCCGCGGTGCCGCGCAGGCGGCGGGCCTCGCGGGCGCCGACGATCTCGTCGTGACCGTGACGCTGTCCAAGTCGCTCGGCAGCCAGGGCGGGGCCGTCCTCGGCCCGGCCCGGGTCATCGACCATCTGGTCAACGCCGCGCGGACGTTCATCTTCGACACGGGACTCGCCCCCGCCGCGGCGGGGGCGGCCCTGGCGGCGCTCAGGCTGCTGCGCCGCGAACCGCAGCGGGCGGCACGGGCGCGCACGGTGGCCACCGACCTGTACGCACGGCTGACCGCCGCGGGTCATCAGGCGGTACGCCCGGACGCCGCGGTGGTGTCGGTGCGCGCTCCGTCCCCGGAACAGGCCGTCACATGGGCGGCCCACTGCCGTACGGCAGGCCTGGCCGTGGGCTGCTTCCGTCCCCCTTCCGTGCCCGACGGCATCTCACGGCTGAGACTGACCGCCCGTGCGGACCTGACCGGGGCAGAGATCGAACGCGCTGTCCTGCTGATCGGCGAGACGCGACCATGAGTCGGCGTGACACGGCCGTGCGCCGCACGATGCAGGACTGATCAGGTCGTCAACGCGGCCGTGAAGTCCGTCCAGCTCCCGGGGGAGAAGAACAGGGCGGGCCCGGCCGGGTCCTTGGAGTCGCGCACGGCGAGCAGTCCGGCCCATGGACCTGAGCGCGGCACAGTCGTCTCTACGCAGTTGTTGGCTCCCGTGCTGTAGCTGCTGCGCAGCCACCGCACGGCGGGCAGATCGATACTGGAAGGAACGTTCCGAGGCAGTACGGACATGGTGCCTCCTTACGCGCCGTCACCTATCCCGGCGATGTATTCCAACGAGTCCTCGGGTGAAAGGGCGTGGTACTGAAGGGCGTTGAAGGCCTCGGTATAGGCCTGGAGGTCTTCTTTCCGTTCCAGATAGAGGCTACTCGTCAAGTGGTCGAGAACAACCACGTCCAGATCAGAAGTGCTCGCAAACGAGAAAATTACGAAAGGGCCTGTGACACCGACATGTGCACCGGCGGCGAACGGCAGTACCTGCAGCCGTACTTGGGGCAGCTGCGCCGCCTCCACGAGTCGCTCCAGCTGACGCGCCATGACGTCGGGGCCGCCGACCTCCCGGTGCAGTACCGCCTCGTCCAGCACCGCGCTGAGCTCCAGCGGCGGATCCGAGCGCAGTACGTCCTGCCGGGCCAGGCGCACCTCGACCAGGGCGTCCAGCCGGTCGTCGTCCAGTCCGCCGACCGCGGCCCGGGTCACCGCCGTTGCGTACTCGGGCGTCTGCAGCAGTCCGGGCACGACGGACGTCTCCAGCGTGCTCATCGCGCTCGCCTGGGACTCGAGACTGATGAAATCGCGGTAGGTCGGCGGCAGTACCCCGCGATAGGCGTGCCACCAGTGGTGCCGGCCGTTGCCGTCGTCCGATCCGGCCAACACCATGAGCAACTCCCGCAGTTGGGCGTCGGCCACGGCGTACGCGTCGAGGAGTAACCGCACGTCGGCCGGTTTGACCCCGCTGGCGCCCGTCTCGATCCGGCTCACCTTCGACTGGTGCCAGCCCACCAGCCGGGCCGCCTCACCACTCGTGAGCCCCGCGCTCGTGCGCAACGAACGCAGTTCGGCGCCCAGCTTCCGGCGACGCACCGCGGGACCGTGCTGCATGCGCTACTCCTTACTCCTTCCGAGCCACCCAAATACGGTCTCCCGTCGTAGAGTTCACCGCATCGAGCGACAGATATATGCATATCTTGGTGGATCGCCACCCGTGACGGGCGCAGTAATGGCAGTCTGGCGACGAAGCACCAGTCCGGGACCGTACTCGAACAATCCACTCCGTGTCGGACCCCGGTCCCGTGGGAAAGGGACGACCGCGCCATGGCAGACCATCTGGAAGCATCCGTCACTCTGCCGAGCGAACCGGCCTCGGTATCGGCGGCCCGAGGCTACGTGGTCGAGACGCTGGCCGAGTGGGGGCTTCCGCCGGGCACGGAAACCGCCGAGACCATCCGGCTCATCGTGTCCGAACTCGCCACCAACGCCGTACAGCACACCTTCGGGCAGTCACCCACCTTCACGGTGGACATCGAGCTCGACCGTGACGAACAACTGCGCATCGGCGTCACGGACTCCCACCCCCGTTTCCCCAAACGCCTGCCGGCCGCCGTCCAGCAGGACAACGGCCGGGGCATGGTGATCATCCGCTGGCTGGCGGCCGAATGCGGCGGCAGACTCCGGGTGCGGCCCACCAGGGAGGGCGGCAAGACGGTGTCCATCGAACTTCCCTGGAGCGTACCGGCGGAGCCGGTGGTCGCGGGAGGCCAGCAGGAGCCGTAGGCACGAAAAAAGGGCGCGCCGCACCGGGTCCAGGGGCGGGGCGCGCCGGGCCGGGGCCCGCGGGGCGACGGCCTGTCAGGCGGCGGTCGCCCCGCGGGAGAGTCAGCTGACCCGGCCGTACCAGACGCTCTTGGTCCAGATCTTCTGCAACTTGACGACGTCCCCGGTCTTGGGGGCGTGCCAGATCTTCCCCTTCCCGGCGTAGATGCCCACGTGGTAGACGCTGGAGCCCGAGTGGAAGAACACGAGGTCTCCGGCCTTGCGGCTCTTCGCGGAGATGTGGTGACTCCTGTTGTACTGCTGGGCCGCCGTACGGGGCAGCTTCTTGCCCGCCTTCTTGAACGAGTACAGCGTGAGCCCGGAGCAGTCGAACCTGCGCGGCCCCGTGGCGCCCCATTTGTACGGGGAACCCTTCTTGGAGGCCGCGATCTTGAGTGCCTTGGTCGCCGGCGTGGCAGCCGCGGCGTCCGATGCGACACCCGGGACCACGATGGAGCCGCCCACTGCGGCGATGGTCAGCGCCGAGGCCGTACCGGCCCGGGCCATCAGCGACGGGACACGATTGAGCGCAGTCATGCGCAACCCTTCGTCAGCCGCCTGTGAAGGATGACCTGTCGGATTCGGGCTGGCGAAGTTGCCCGGCCGCTGCTGCGGCTTCACCCCAAGGGCTGCTCGATGCGGTCATGGCGTGACCGTCCCGGCGACCCGTCGTGCCTGGGTCCTCCACTCCTGCCGATCCACTCCTGTCGACCGGTCATCCGGGCGGCGGCAGGACTCGGCGTCCGCCCGGACCGCCCCGCCGCTGTGGCGGGGGCTTGTCGTCAGACAGGGATCTTCACCTACCGAAGTCCGAAAATCCCAATGGAAACGGGGGTTTGTGTTGTTACTCACCACTCACCCGTTCGGGTGGACACCCCTGCGTTCGAACGGGCGTTGAGGGTCCCGACGAGCCCCGGACCAGCAGCGGAACACCTCATTCCGGCCGCGGTCCACGCGTGTTGCGCAACCAGAACCGCCGGAAAAAAGGAGCCGTGTCTACGCCAAAAGGCGGTACGTCATTTGGTCCGTTTGAGCCCGGGTCCGGACGCTTCGCCGCCGCGGCGAGGTGTCCGGACCATGTGCACGTGCGTCAACTGTCGGACTGCGGCGGCACGGTGACCCTGGCGGTGCGCCGGTCGCCGTCCAGGACCCGCAGCGCCCGCCGCAAGGTCTGCGCGTGCAGTTCGGTCTCGCCGCGCTGGTGCATCGTGGCCAGCGCGTCGCGCAGCTCCGCCGCCTTGCCCACCAGCGCCTGGGCGGCGCGCAGTCCGCGGTAGGTGTCGCCGTGATGCGCCGGGTTGATCCGGCCGAGCAGGTCGACCACGTCGAGGTAACAGTCGATCAACTCGCCCTCGGCGCGCGTGAGGGCGGGCAGCGGGGGGAGTTCGGGTGGCAGCACCGGCCGCTCACCGCCCGGTGGGCGGGGCGAGGGTGGACCTGCGGTTGCTGACGATGCGGTCCACCAGCCCGTATTCCAGCGCGCCTTGGGCGTCCAGGATGTGGTCGCGCTCGATGTCGGCGCTCACCTGCTCGTGGGTGCGGCCCGTGTGCCGGACCAGCATCTCCTCGAGGCGGGTGCGCTGCCGGGTCAACTCGTCGGCCTGGATGGCCAGATCGCTGGCCTGGCCCTCGACCGGCTCGTACAGCGCGGGCTGATGGATCAGCACACGTGCGCCCGGGAGCGCGAGCCGCTTGCCCGGGGTGCCGGCGGCCAGCAGTACGGCGGCCGACGCGCCGGCCTGTCCCATGCAGATCGTCTCCACGTCGCAGCCGACGTACTGCATGGTGTCGTAGATCGCGGACATGGCCGTGAGGGAGCCGCCGGGGGAGTTGATGTAGAGCGAGATGTCGCGGTCCGGGTCCTGGTACTCGAGGTGCATGAACTGCGCCATCACGTCGTTGGCCGACGTGTCGTCGATCTGTGTGCCGAGGAAGACGATGCGCTCCTCCAGCAGCTTCGAGTACGGATCCATCGTCTTGTTCCCGAAGCTGGTGCGTTCGGTGAACTCGGGCAGGACGTAGCGGGCGGACGGTCGGGTCATGGCGCACCCCTTCACGCAGAGCGGTCTCTCGCGGAGCTGTCTCTGTAAAAAATGTACAGGACGTACATGACGTTATGATGGGGGTATGGCCTACGAGATTCCGGTGACGCAAGCCAGGGCTGAACTCGCCGACCTGATCAACCGAGTGGTGTACGGCAGCGAGCGCGTCGTCGTCACCCGCCACGGCAAGCCTCTCGTCGCCCTTGTATCCGCCGCCGACCTGCAGCGACTCGAAGAACTCGACCGCCTCGAACAGCCCACCGACGACCAGGTGATCAGCGCGGTCTCCACGGTCCGCGAGGTCACTTCAGCTCCGCGCGAACGCCAACGCTTCGGGATCGCGGCGGAGCACCGGGGGGCGAATCCGTCCTGACCCGCGGGGGCCCTGGGCGGGGCCTTTGACGGGGGCTGGTCTTCGGGGAGGCGGCTGGTCTCGGGGGTGCTGGATTGAGGCGGCTGGGCGGGGTGGCTGCGGTGTCGTCGGGGGGCGGGCGTCTGGGCTGTGGGCTCTTGTGTGGCGTCCGGGGGCCTGACGGGTCTTTCGGCTGTCGGCTGGTCCTGAGGCTGGTCGGCTTTGTGGCGTAGGGGGAGGGCGTGCCCTGAGGTGCGCCGGGCTGGGCCCCTCCGGGGCCTGCGGCGGGTGGCGGGCCTTCAGGCTGGCGCTGGTTTTCAGGCGCCTGGGCGGGGTGGCGCTGCGGCGTCATCGGGGGGCGGGGCGCGCGTCTCTGTCGTGGTCTTCTGCGCGGCGGGCCGGGGCGCGTGACGGGCCTTTCGGCTGTTCTTGAGGCTGTCGGACTTGTGGCGTGCGGGAGGGCGTGTCCTGAGGTGCGCCGGGCTGGGCCTCTCCGGGGCCTGCGGCGGGGGACGGCCTTCAGGGGGCGGTTGGTCTTGGGAGTGCTGGTTTGAGGTGCCTGGGCGGGTGGGCCTGCGATGTCATCGGGGGGCGGGCGGGTGTCTGTGCCGTGGGCTCCTGTGTGGCGTCCGGGGCGCGTGACCGACCTTCTCGGCTGTCGGCTGGTCCTGGGGCTGGTCGGCTTTGTGGCGTGGGGGAGGGCGTGTCCTGAGGTGTGCCGGGGCGGGCCCTCCGGGGCGCGCGGCGGGTGGTTGGCCTTCAGGGGGGCGTCAGCTGCGGGGTCGGGGTGAGGTGTTCTGCGGTGACGCAGGACCGTGCACCCCCGTCCGCTACAGCGGGGATGCACGGTCGGCTTGGGGTGGGGGTGGTCAGGTGGCGGGGGTGAGTTCTCGTTCGGGGGTGGGGTGGGCGGTCTTTGGACGGCCCTTCAGGGCGTTGCCGAGGAGTACGGCGCCCAGGCCGAGGACGGCCCACCAGGTGAGGGTCAGGGCGGGGCCGGTCGCGGCGGCGCCGTCGAAGAAGGAGACCGAGCGGAGCAGTGTCGTGCCCGCGCCCGGCGGGAGCCACTGGCCGATCGTGCCGACCGGCTCGGGCAGCATCTGCGGGGCCGAGGGGGCGCCGGAGAACGGGTTGCCGAACAGCATCACCAGGCCCGAGGCGATCCCGATGCCGGCGGGGCCGACGAGGGCCCCGAGGCCGGCGACCGCACCGCTCACGGCCAGGGTCGCAAGGCCGAGCACGCCGGCCTCCGCCCACCAGTCCCCGGTGAGCACCCCGAGCCAGCTGTCCGTGATGCCCGCGGCGGCCGCACCGACCAGGGCGGCGGACCCCAGCAGCGCGATCACCGCACGTACGCCCCGCAGCCCGATCAGAGTGATCACCGAGCCCGCCGCGATCCCGGCAAGGGCGAGCGGCAGAACACTGGCGTTCAGCGCGGCGCCGCGGGGGTCGTTCGCGGGAGCGGCCACCACATCGTCGGTCTGCACCTGCGTGCCGGTGGCCGCAGCCTGCTCGGACACCGCCTGCTGGAGCAGCTGCGCCACCACCGGGCCCGCGGCCGACGCGGTCAGCAGCTTCGGGCCGTGGGGGGTCACCACGACCGCGCCGTATACGGTCCGGTCCTCCACGGCGCCCCGGGCGGCCGCCTCGTCGGCGTAGTGGTGGATCTCGAACGCGCCCTTGTGCTGCGTTAGTTGCTTCTCCACCGGTGCCGTGGCGGCGGCGGGTCCGGCCACCCCGAGCGGCAGGT
Source organism: Streptomyces spinosisporus (assembly GCF_022698145.1). Taxonomy (GTDB): domain Bacteria; phylum Actinomycetota; class Actinomycetes; order Streptomycetales; family Streptomycetaceae; genus Streptomyces; species Streptomyces spinosisporus. Next base: position 73,792 of record NZ_JALDAX010000019.1, on the reverse strand, counting down.
CGCGGGGCGCGGTGCGGGCGGCGGGCCAGGCGAAGGCCCACAGGGCGAGGGCGGCGATGGCGGGGATCAGGACCAGGACCACGATCAGCCGGCGGGCGTGGGCCCTTGCGGGGGTAGCGGATGCGGGGGACATGGGTTCCTCTCTCGTGTCTCGTGGCGCGGCTCCCGTGGCGGAGCTCAAAAAGAAGGATCGTTCGTTTTTGTGATGCCACCACCGTCCTGCGGATCCGGGGCCTTGTCAAGAAGGAATGTTCGTTTTAGCTTGGGGACCATGGCCCGCGTATCCCAGGAACACCTCGACGCCCGCCGCCGGCAGATCCTCGACGGCGCCGCCGTGTGCTTCGCCCGCAACGGCTTCCACGCCACGTCCATGCAGGACGTGCTGAAGGAGGTCGACCTCTCGGCCGGGGCCGTGTACCGCTACTTCAGCGGCAAGGAGGCACTCATCGCCGCGATCGTCGCGGAGGTGCTCGACCAGGTGCACGAGGGCTTCGAGGAAGGGGCGCGCAGCACCCCGCCCCCGCCGCCCGACACCCTGGTGGCCTCGGTCCTCAGCCGCGTCCTCGCGACCAAGGCCTCCGTGACCGTCGACGGTCGGCCCGCGTTCCCGCGCCTGATCATCCAGGTGTGGACGGAGGTCCTGCGCAACGAGGAGCTCGCGACCATCCTGAAGCAGGGCTACGGCGCCGTGCAGGAGACCTGGGGGCGCATCGTCGAGGCGTACCAGGACGCCGGAATGATGCGGTCCGACGTGAACGCGGACCATGTGGCGCGCACGATGATGGCCGCCGCGATGGGCTTCCTCGCACAGCAGGCCCTGTTCGGCCCCGCACCGGTCGAGGTCCTCGAGGACGGACTGCGGGGGCTGATGAGCGCCCAGGGCGAGCCCGCTCGATCACCCCTCGGTTAACGTGACCGAAACCCGGTCCAACTAGCCTCCGATCCACGCCATCAGGGACTTTGCCCCGTGGCCGAGGCGACCGGACCCCGCACGGTCCGGATGAGGACGGTGAGGTGGGACGTGCAACTGACCCCGCACGAACAGGAGAGGCTGCTGATCCATGTCGCGGCCGACGTCGCCGAGAAGCGCCGCGCCCGCGGGCTGAGGCTCAACCACCCCGAAGCGGTCGCGCTGATCACCTCGCACATCCTCGAAGGCGCCCGTGACGGCCGTACGGTCGCCGAACTCATGGCGTCCGGGCGGAAGTTGCTCACCCGCGACGACGTCATGGAGGGCATCCCCGAGATGATCCACGACGTACAGGTGGAGGCGACCTTCCCGGACGGCACCAAGCTCGTCACCGTCCACGACCCGATCGTCTGAGGTGCCGCGATGATTCCCGGCGAGATCCTGTTCGCGGACGAGCCCGTCGCATACAACGAGGGCCGCGAGGTCACCCGGCTGACCGTCCTCAACGCCGCCGACCGGCCCGTCCAGGTCGGCTCCCACTACCACTTCGCCGAGGCCAACCCCGGGCTGGACTTCGACCGTGCCGCCGCGCGCGGCAAGCGCCTCGACATCCCTGCCGGTACGGCCGTGCGCTTCGAGCCCGGCATCCCCGTCGAGGTGGCGCTCGTCCCGATCGTCGGCGCACGCGTGGTGCACGGGCTGCGCGGGGAGACCGGAGGTGCCCTCGATGCCTGAGATCTCACGGGCCGCGTACGCCGACCTGTTCGGCCCCACCACGGGTGACCGCATCCGCCTCGCCGACACCGACCTGCTGATCGAGATCGAGGAGGACCGCTGCGGCGGGCCCGGACTCGCGGGCGACGAGGCGGTGTTCGGCGGCGGCAAGGTGATCCGCGAGTCCATGGGCCAGTCGCGCGCCACACGCGCGGACGGCACCCCGGACACCGTCATCACCGGTGCGGTGATCGTCGACCACTGGGGGATCGTCAAGGCCGACGTAGGGCTGCGCGACGGCCGGATCACCGGCATCGGCAAGGCGGGCAACCCCGACACCATGGACGGCGTGCACCCCGACCTGGTGATCGGCCCCGAGACCGAGGTCATCGCCGGCAACGGCCGGATCCTGACCGCCGGGGCCATCGACGCGCACGTCCACTTCATCTGCCCGCAGATCGCCGACGAGGCGCTGTCCGCGGGCATCACCACACTGGTGGGCGGCGGCACCGGACCGGCGGAGGGCTCCAAGGCGACCACGGTCACGCCCGGACCGTGGCACCTCGCGCGGATGCTGGAGGCGATGGAGCAGTACCCGCTCAACATCGGCCTCCTAGGCAAGGGCAACACCGTGTCGCACGAGGCGATGCTGTCGCAGATCCGCGGCGGCGCCCTGGGCCTGAAGCTGCACGAGGACTGGGGCTCGACGCCAGCGGTCATCGACGCGTCGCTGACCGTGGCGGATCAGACAGGCATCCAAGTGGCCATCCACACGGACACGTTGAACGAGGCCGGGTTCGTCGGCGACACCCTCGCCGCGATCGCCGGACGCGGCATCCACGCCTACCACACCGAGGGCGCGGGCGGCGGGCACGCGCCGGACATCATGACCGTCGTCAGCGAGCCGCACGTGCTGCCGAGCTCGACCAACCCGACCCGGCCGTTCACCGTCAACACCGCCGAGGAACACCTCGACATGCTGATGGTGTGCCACCACCTCAACCCCGCCGTGCCGGAGGACCTGGCCTTCGCCGAGTCGCGGATCCGGCCGTCCACCATCGGCGCGGAGGACATCCTGCACGACCTGGGCGCCATCTCGATCATCTCCTCCGACTCGCAGGCCATGGGCCGGGTCGGCGAGGTCGTGCTGCGCACCTGGCAGACGGCCCATGTGATGAAGCGGCGCAGGGGCGCGCTGCCGGGCGACGGGCGGGCGGACAACCGGCGGGTGCGGCGCTACGTCGCCAAGTACACGATCAACCCCGCGCTCGCACAGGGACTCGCCCAGGAGATCGGATCGGTTGAGACGGGCAAGCTCGCCGACCTCGTGCTGTGGGAACCGGCGTTCTTCGGCGTCAAGCCCCAACTCGTCCTCAAGGGCGGGCAGATCGCCTACGCGCAGATGGGCGACGCCAACGCCTCCATCCCCACCCCGCAGCCGGTGCTGCCCCGGCCCATGTACGGGGCGATCGGGCGGGCGCCCGCCACGAACTCCGTCAACTTCGTTGCGCCGCTGGCGATCGAGGACGGGCTGCCCGAGCGGCTCTCGCTCGGCAAGCGGTTCGTCGCGATCGAGTCGACGCGCGGGGTGACCAAGGTGGACATGAAGGAGAACGACGCCCGGCCGCGGGTGCGGGTCGATCCCGACAGCTTCGCCGTGCAGATCGACGGGGAGCTGGTGGAGGCGACGCCTGCGGCCGAACTGCCCATGGCCCAGCGGTACTTCCTCTTCTGATGTCGATTCTGAAGCCGACTCCGGTGTCGAGTCTGATGTCGATTCTGGTGCCGGTTCTGATTCCGCGGCGGCGTGAGGGTGAGGTGATGCCATGTCCAGGGCCGCGCTTCTGATGCTGGCCGACGGACGGTTTCCCGCCGGGGGGCATGCGCACTCCGGTGGGGCCGAGGCGGCGGTGAAGGCCGGGCGGATCACCGGGGCCGCCGACCTGGAGGAGTTCTGCCGGGGGCGGCTGCACACGGCCGGGCTGGTCGCCGCGTCGCTGGCTGCCGCCGCCGTACTCCGTGTGCCGGTGCGGGAGTTGGACGCGGCCGCGGATGCCCGGACGCCCTCGCCCGCGCTGCGGGTTGCCGCGCGCAAGCTGGGGCGGCAGCTGATGCGGGCCGCGCGGGCGGCCTGGCCGTCGCAGGAACTCGATGCCGTGGCGCGGGAGTTCCCCAAGGGGGCGCATCAGCCGGTGGTGTTGGGGGTGGTGGCGCGGGCCGCCGGGCTGGGGGCGTCGGACGCGGCTCACTGTGCGGTGTATGAGAGTGTGAGTGGGGCGGCCGGTGCAGTGGTGCGGCTGCTGAGTCTTGATCCGTTCGATGCGAGCGGGGTGTTGGCGCGGCTGGCGCCCGAGGTGGATCGCGTCGCGGATCTGGCGGTGGAGGCGGGGCGGGGGGCCGTTGTCGAGGGGGTGGGGGCCTTGCCTGCGGCGTCGGCCCCGTTGTTGGAGATCGGGGCGGAGGTGCATGCCGGGTGGGGGGTGCGGTTGTTCGCGTCGTAGGGGGTTCGCCCCCGCCGCCCCTACCCGGCCCGTCCCCAGGGGCTCCGCCCCTTCGACCCCGCCGAGGGGCTCCGCCCCCTGGACGCCCATCGGCCTGAACGGCCTCGTCCTCAAACGCCGGACGGGCTGAAAAGAAGGGAGCTGCTGCCATGCATCTCGACCACACCCACGACACCACCCCCGCGGCCCTCGGTGCCGATGCCCGGCGTCCCGATGGGGCGCGGCGTGCGTTGCGGATCGGGCTCGGGGGGCCGGTCGGGTCCGGGAAGACCGCGACTGTTGCCGCGCTGTGCCGGGCGTTGCGCGAGGAGTTGTCGCTCGCTGTTGTCACCAACGACATCTACACCTGCGAGGACGCCGAATTCCTGCTGAGGGAAGCCGTGTTGCCGCCGGAGCGGATCACCGCCGTGGAGACGGGGGCGTGTCCGCACACGGCGATCCGGGACGACATCTCCGCCAATCTGGAGGCCGTGGAGGATCTGGAGGACGAGGTGGGGCCGCTGGATCTGATCCTGGTGGAGTCCGGTGGGGACAATCTGACGGCGACCTTCTCGAAGGGGCTCGTCGACGCCCAGATCTTCGTGATCGACGTGGCGGGCGGTGACGACATTCCGCGCAAGGGCGGGCCCGGGGTGACGACGGCCGATCTGCTGGTCGTCAACAAGACCGATCTCGCGCCGTACGTCGGATCCGACCTCGACCGGATGGCCGCCGACGCCAAGGCACAGCGGGCCGAACTGCCCGTCGTGTTCCAGTCGTTGCGCACCGGGAGCGGTGTGCAGGATGTCGCCGCGTGGGTGCGGGCGCAGCTCGCGGCGTGGACGGCGTGACGGCATGACGGTGAGCGGGGTGCGGGCCTCCGCGAGGATCGTCGCCCGGGCCGACGGCAGGGGTGGTACGGCGCTGCCCGTCCTGGAGGGTGAGGGTCCGCTGGCGCTGCGGCGGACGCGGGGGAGTGGTGGCGAGGCCCGGGTGATGCTCGTGGGGGCGATGAGCGGGCCGCTCGGCGGGGACGAGTTCGCGGTGCGGGCCGCGGTGGAGAGCGGGGCGCGGCTGCGCGTCGGCTCGGCCGCGGCCACCATCGCGCTGCCCGGGCAGTCGAAGGGCGCGGCCCGCTACGACGTACGGCTCGACGTCGCCGACGGGGCCGAACTGCACTGGATGCCCGAGCAGTTGATCTCCGCGCAGGGCAGCGATCTGTACGTCACGACCAGGGTCGTGCTCGGTACGGGCGCCCGCCTCGTGCTGCGAGAGGAGCAGGTACTGGGCCGGGCCGACGAGCAACCCGGTCGCCTGACCAGCCGTCTTACGGTATGCATCGAGGGGCGGACCCTCCTCGACCAGGAGCTGTCCTGCGGCCCCGGGGCACCGAGCGGCTGGGACGGGCCCGCCGTGCTGGGCGGGTGTCGAGCGGTGGGGCAACTCGTTGTCGTGCGGCCGGAGTTCGGGGCGGGAGCGGTGGCGGGGGCCGTGGGCGAGGGGGTTGCGATCATGCCTCTCGGGGGGCCCGCCGTACTGGTGAGTGCCGTAGCGGCCGATGGCCTGCGCCTGCGACGTGCACTGGACGAGGCACTGGCCTGTCTCGGGTGATCTCCGCTCAGCGGGACGCTTTTCTCCGTTTATCGGATTGGTAAAGAAGGTCAACGACCCCTGTTCTCAGACAGTTCACAGCCGAAAGGATCCCCCTACCCATCACATGACGCAGGGGGAGGGTCCCACTTGAGGGGAATGAGACGGAACAGGCGGATCACCGCGCTCGGCTCGGCCGGCGCGCTCGTGACCGCCACACTCATAGCCGGCGCCGTCGCGGCGCCGACTGCCAGCGCGAACGCGGACTCGCGCCACGGGCAGGACCGCGAGGCCCGCGGCGCTGCCATCGCCGCCCAGCGGGCGGCCAAGACCGGCATCGACTGGGCGGACTGCCCCGCCGACTGGGGTCTGGCCAAGCCGATCCAGTGCGGCTGGGTCAGCGTGCCGGTGGACTACGCCAAGCCGTACGGCAAGCAGATCAAGCTCGCCGTCGACCGCATCGGCAACACCGGGACGAAGGACGAGCGGCAGGGCTCGCTCGTCTACAACCCCGGCGGCCCCGGCGGTTCCGGACTGCGCTTCCCGACCCGGGTCACCACCAAGAACCCGGTCTGGGCGAACGTGGCCAAGGCCTACGACTTCGTGGGCTTCGACCCGCGCGGCGTCGGCCACTCCGCGCCCATCTCCTGCATCGACCCGCAGGAGTACGTCAAGGCGCCGAAGATGGACCCGGTGCCGGACAGCGAGGCCGACAAGCTGGCCCAGCGCAAGCTGGCCCGCGAGTACGCCGACGGCTGCGCCGAGCGCACCGGCAAGGCGATGCTCTCGCAGATGACCACGCCGAACACCGTGCGCGACCTGGACGTGATCCGTGCCGCGCTCGGCGAGAAGAAGCTCAACTACCTGGGCGTCTCCTACGGCACCTACATCGGCGCCGTCTACGGCACCATGTTCCCCGGCCATCTGCGCCGGATGATCGTGGACAGTGTGGTCAACCCCTCCAAGGAGAAGATCTGGTACCAGGCCAACCTGGACCAGGACGTCGCCTTCGAGGGCCGCTGGAAGGACTGGGAGGACTGGGTCGCCGCCAACGACGCCGCCTTCCATCTCGGCACCACGCGCGCCGCGGTGCAGGCCAAGTGGCTCGAACTGCGCGCCACCGCCAAGAAGAACCCCATCGGCGGGGTCGTCGGCCCGGCCGAGCTGATCGGCTTCTTCCAGAGCGCTCCGTACTACGACTCCTCGTGGGTGCCGGTCGCGACGGTCTTCAGCAAGTACGTCGCCGGCGACACCCAGGCGTTGGTCGACGCCGCCGCCCCGGACCTGTCGGACACCGCGGGCAACATCTCCGCGGAGAACGGCAACGCCGTCTACACGGCCGTCGAGTGCACGGACGCCAAGTGGCCCACCAGTTGGCGGAAGTGGGACCGGGACAACACCGCGCTCAACAAGAACTACCCGTTCATGACCTGGGCCAACGCCTGGCTGAACCTGCCGTGCGCCACCTGGCCGGTGAAGCAGCAGACCCCGGTGAACGTCAGGACGGGCAAGGGCCTGCCGCAGGTCCTGATCGTGCAGTCCACGCGTGACGCCGCCACTCCGTACGAGGGCGCCGTCGAACTGCACCACCGCTTCAAGGGCTCCCGCCTGATCACCGAGAAGGACGCGGGCTCGCACGGTGTGACCGGTCTGGTCAACCCGTGCATCAACCAGAAGGTGGACGCCTACCTGCTGAGCGGCAAGCTGGACGGCAAGGACGTGACCTGCACCCCGCACGCCACGCCCAAGCCGTAACAGAGGGCCGTACGACGGTGAGGGGCGGCCCGGAGAGATCCGGCCGCCCCTCACTCATGTCCACGTCCACGGGCCCTATCCCAGCGGCATCCGCCGGAAGCGGCGCTCCTTCTCGGCGGTGCCGTCCGCCGCGGCCTGCTCGGCCTTGACGACCGCCGCGTACTGGTCGACGTACTCCTGCTCGGACAGCGACAGGATCGCGTACATGATCTCGTCGGTGATGGCGCGCAGGATCGCCTTCTCGTTCTCCATGCCGGCGTAGCGGGAGAAGTCCAGGGGCTTGCCGAAGCGGATGACCACGGGGTGCACGTTCGGGATGACCTTGCCGGGCGGCTGGGCCTCGAAGGTGCCGATCATCGCGCAGGGGATCACCGGGACCTGGGCCTTGAGCGCCATCACCGCGACCCCGACCTTGCCCTTGTAGAGGCGGCCGTCGTGCGAGCGGGTGCCCTCCGGGTAGATGCCGAGCAACTCGTCCTTGCGCAGCACGCCGAGCCCCTCGCGGATCGCCGCCTGGCCCGCCTCCTTGCCGGTGCGGTCGACCGGGATCTGCCCGGCGCTGCGGAAGAAGGCCGCGGTCAGACGGCCCTTGATGCCGGGACCGGTGAAGTACTCCTTCTTCGCGAGGAAGGTGATGCGGCGTTTGAGGATCGCCGGCATCAGGAAGTGGTCCGAGAACGACAGATGGTTTCCGGCGACGATGGCCGCACCCTCCGCCGGTACGTTCTCCAGGCCCTCGATACGGGGCCGGAAGACCAGTCTCAGCAGGGGGCCCAACAACACGTATTTGAGCACGTAGTAGAACAAAGGGGTCGCTCCTCGCTCCGGCGGATCGCCCGTGCCGCCTCGTTCCAGCAGGTCAACCGGCGTGTCGTGGGGGTGCCAGTGTAAGTGCAGGCGCAGTTCGCCGGAACACGGCGGACGCCGCGTCGCGCGGGTGGGGACGACTGCCGCACCAGCCTCCAGTCACCGGCCCCGCACAGCAACCCGATGGCACATCATGGCGCGATCACGCTCAACTGCTGGCGGACGCCGGACTCTTGCGCGCCAGGGCGGCGACGTCGGAGCAGCCGGTGCTCGCCGGGGTCTCGGGATCCTGGAGGCTCGGACGTCAGGTCGGAGACTCCTCCAGGGACTGCTCCGCCCAGATCACCTTTCCTTCGGGTACGAAGCGGGTGCCCCAGCGGCGGCTGAACTGGGAGACCAGCAGCAGCCCGCGGCCGCCCTCGTCCGTGGTGCGCGGATGGCGCAGATGAGGGGCGGTGGCGCCGCCGTCGGAGACCTCGCAGATCAGCGCCCGCTCCTTGATCAGACGCAGCCGGATGGGCCCGGAGGCGTACCGGATGGCGTTGGTGACCAGCTCGCTCACCACGAGCTCGGTGGTGAAGGCCAGTTCGTCCAGGTCCCAGGCGGCCAGCTGCCGCGCGGCCTCCTTGCGGGCGTCGGCGACCACGGCCGGATCGGCGGGCAGGTCCCAGTCCGCGACCTGACCCTCGCCGAGGAGCCTGGTGCGGGCCATCAGCAGGGCCACGTCGTCGTGCGGGCGGGCCGGGACCAGTGCGTCCACCACGGCACGGCAGCGCAGGTCCAGCGAGGGCTCGACCCGCTCCAGGGCGCGGCGCAGCCGTTCGCGGTCCGCGTCCACGGCCCAGTCGCGGGCCTCGCGGGCCAGCAGCCCGTCGGTGTGCAGGGCGAGGGTGCTGCCCTCCGCGAGGGCCAGCTCCACCGCCTCGAAGGGAGGTCCACCGGTGCCGAGCGGCGTGCCCTGCGGGAGGTCCACGAAACTGACGGAGCCGTCGGGAAGGACGACGGCGGGGGCGGGGTGGCCCGCGGCGGCCATCGTGCACTGGCCGTCGACGGGGTCGTAGACGACGTACACACAGGCGGACCCGGAGACCTGGACGTCGTCGTCCTCCGTGGCGCCTTCTTCGAGGCTGGTCCGCGCCGCCAGGTCGTCGAGGTGCGCGAGCACCTCCTCCGGCGGCAGGTCCAGCGCCGCCAGGGTGCGTACGGCGGTACGGAGCCGGCCCATGGCCGCGGCGGCGTCGATGCCGTGGCCCGGGACCTCGCCCACGACGAGGGCGACCCGGGCGCCGGACAGCGGGATGAGGTCGTACCAGTCGCCGCCGAGACCGGTCAGCTCGTCGGCCGGCCGGTAGCAGGCGGCCACGTCCACCGCGTTCTGCTCGGGCAGCTTGCGGGGCAGCAGGCTGCGCTGCAGCACCAGTGCGGCATCACGCTCCCGGGTGTAGCGGCGGGCGTTGTCCACGCAGACCGCCGCCCGCGAGACCAGGTCCTCGGCCAGGCTCAGATCGTCCTCGTCGAACGGTTCCTGGCGGCGGCGCCGGAAGAAGGTGGTGACGCCCAGCGTGACGCCTCGCGCGCGGATCGGCACGATCATCACCGAGTGCAGCCCCAGCTCCAGGAAGGTCGCCGCGCGGTCGTCGGTCATGTCGGTGGCCCACGTCGTGGCGAGGGGGTCGAGACGCTCCTCGCGCCAGGAGGTGCCCGTGGTCAGGCAGCGGATCGGCGGCGACCCGGCGAGATACCTCGCCACCCCGCCGACCTGGACGACGGCTTCCGGGACGCCCGGGTTCACCGACTGCTGCCCGGCCCGGCGCAGCGGCACGAGTTCGGTGGAGCTGAGCGGACCGGGCGGGAGCTCGGCGCCGCGCAGCACCGACTCCAGCAGATCCACGGAGACGAAGTCGGCGCAGTCCGGCACCGCCACCTCGGCCAGTTCCTGCGCGGTCTGCACGATGTCGAGCGAACGTCCGATGCGCTCGCCGGCCCGGTCGAGCAGGGCGAGGCGCTGCCGCGCGCGGTGCCGCTCGGTGATGTCCACGACCGTGTAGTAGACGCCCATCGGGCGGCCCTGCTCGTCCTCGAGCCGGGTGAACGACAGCATGTGCGCGGTCTCGCGGTGCGGCGCCGAGCGCACATGGCCGACCTGCTCGTAGCCGAAGACCGGCTCCCCGGTCTCCAGCACATGCCGCATCTGCGTCTCGATGCCCGCGGGGTCCAGGCCGGGCTGGATCTCCCCGATCCGCCGCCCGAGGCGCTCGGCGGCCGAGCCGCCGCCGAACTGCTCCAGCGCGGCGTTCGACCACACACAGCGCAGGGTCGTGTCCACGATCGCTATGCCGACGGGGGAGCCGGTGACCATCTGCTCCAGCACCTCACGGCTCATGTCCCAGCCCGGCGCCCCGGCCATATCGGACAGCAGCACCAGCCAGCGGGGGGAGCTGCCCGGCTCCGCAGCCGGAGTGACCCGCGCCATCACCCTGACCTGGCCGCCGCCCTTGCGCCGCACGGTCAGCAGCCCCGACCAGCCGCCGTCCCTGCGGCAGCGCTCGGCCAGCTCCGGAACCCGCGCGGCGTCCTCGTCGGTCAGCAGCGCGGTCACCCTCGTGCCCACCACCTCGGAGGCGGCGTAGTGCAGCAACCGCTGGGCATCGCGTGTCCAGCTGATCACCGCACCCTGCGCGTCGAGCAACAAGGGCACGGCGTCGGCCACGTCGAACCGCCGCCGGGCGACGTCCTGCTCCTTGTGAGTGCCCACGGCCGACCTCTCTGTCGCTGAGAGTGGTCTACCACCTCTTGCCCCAATCTTCACCACTTCGTGCATTGGGGGCAGACCCTGGGGGGTGCCTGCGGCGGCTGCTTCGGGGGTGGGGGTTGGGCTGCGTTGGTGGGTTGGCGGGGTGCCGGCCTTGGGAAGTCGGGTGGGGACGGTTGCTGGCTTCGGCGCTGGGGTGCTGAGTCGCCTCGGTGGGTTGGCCGGGTGCTGGCTTCGGAGGGTGGGGACGGGGACGGTCGCTGGGTACGGCTGGGGTGCTGGGTCGCCATGGTGTGCCGGCCGGGTGCGGGTCCCCGGGAGGGGCGGGTGCGTGGAGGGACGCTGCCGCGGGCTGGGGTGGTGACCTGCCGCCGTGCGTGGGCCGGGGCGCGGGGCGTGGCCCGTTGCCGGCCCGGGCTGGGGTGGTGACCTGTCTGCGCGTCGGTTGGGTGGAGGCGTCGGGGAGGGTGCGCGGACCACGGCTCCCACCGGCGGGGTGGTGGCCCGTTCTTGTGCGTCAGCCCGGTGCAAGCTCCGGGGCGGGCGAAGGGTGGCCGAATGCGACGGCCTCCGGCCGGGGTGGTGACCCGCTTTCGTGCCGCGCCCGGGGGCAGGTGTCGGGCGAGCGGCGGGGCGGGGACGACCGTGGCCCTGGGCTGGGGTGCTGGGTCGCCTTGGTGTGCTGGCCGGGTGTGCCGGAGAGGGTGGGGCGCGGACCACCGTTCCCACCGGCGGGGTGGTGGCCCGTCCTGGTGCGTCAGCCCGATGCAAGCCCCCCGGGGCGGGCGAAACGGCGGCCCCGGCCCGGGGGGACCTGCTTTCGCGCGGCGTTCGGGTGCAGGTGCCAGGAGGAGCGAGGTCGCGGCGGACGGCCGCCCGCCGCGGCCGGGGCCCGCCCCCGTGTGTCAGGTCGGTGCAGGCGTCGCCAAGGGCGGAGGCGGCTGTGGCTGATGCCCGGCCGGGGTGTGACCCCCCTCGCGGATCAGCCCGTGGCGAGCTCGAGCGAGGGGGGTGCGGGGGTGGCGGCCGCCGGGTGGGGTTACCCCAGTACCTTCTCCAGTGCCCCCAGTGCCGACTCCAGCTCGTCCCCCGTGATCGTCAGGGGTGGGGCCAGGCGGATGGTGGAGCCGTGGGTGTCCTTGACCAGGATGCCCTCGTGGAGGAGGCGTTCGCCGATTTCGCGGCCGGTGCTGATGGCCGGGTCGATGTCGACGCCGGCCCAGAGGCCGCGGGCGCGGAAGGTGGTGACGCCCTTGCCGGTCAGGGACGTGAGGCCGTCGCGGAGCAGTTCGCCCAGTTCGGCCGCCCGGCGCTGGAACTCGCCCGTCTCCAGGAGTTCGACCACGGCCGTGCCGACCGCGGCGGCCAGGGGGTTGCCGCCGAAGGTGGAGCCGTGTTCGCCGGGACGCAGCACGCCCAGGACGTCCCGGCGGGCGAGGACCGCGGAGACCGGGACGATGCCGCCGCCCAGCGCCTTGCCCAGCAGCAGCATGTCCGGGACGACGCCCTCGTGCTCGACGGCCAGGGTGCGGCCGGTGCGGCCGAGCCCGGACTGGATTTCGTCCGCGATGAACAGGCAGCCCTTGCGACGGGTCACCTCGCGCACGCCGGACAGATAGCCGTCGTCCGGGATGACGACCCCCGCCTCGCCCTGGATGGGCTCGATGAGCACGGCGGCCGTGGTCTCGTCGACCGCCGCCTCCAGCGCCGCCAGGTCGTTGTACGGCACGATCCGGAAGCCCGGCGTGAACGGCCCGAACCCCTGACGCGCCGTCTCGTCCGTGGAGAAGCTGACGATCGTCGTCGTACGGCCGTGGAAGTTGTCCGCCGCGACCACGATCGTCGCCCGGTCGGCGGGGACGCCCTTGACCTCGTAGGTCCATTTGCGGGCCACCTTGATGCCGGACTCGACCGCCTCGGCGCCGGTGTTCATCGGCAGCACCATGTCCAGGCCGGTCAGTGCGGCCAGCCGCTCGGCGAACCCGGCCAGCTTGTCGTTGTGGAAGGCGCGCGAGGTCAGGGTCAGCCGGTCCAGCTGGCGGTGGGCGGCCTCGATCAGGGCCGGGTGGCGGTGGCCGAAGTTCAGTGCCGAGTAGCCCGCCAGCATGTCCAGGTAGCGGCGGCCCTCGACGTCCTCCACCCAGGCGCCCTCCGCGCGCGCCACCACCACGGGCAACGGGTGGTAGTTGTGCGCCAGCACCGGCTCCTCGGCACGGATGAGGTCGGCGGACGAACGGGCGGTCACAGGTGCGGTCATGAACGGATCTCCTGAGTGCAGCACTTGATGCCGCCGCCTGCCTTGCGGAACTCGGACAGGTCGACGGGCACGGGGACATAGCCGCGGTCGCCGAGGGCGGAGGCGAGCGCCTCGGCCTGGGGCGCGATGAAGACGTTGCGGCCGTCGGAGACGGAGTTGAGGCCGAAGGCCAGCGCGTCGTCGAGCGTGGCGAGCACGGCGTCCGGGTACAGCCGCGCGAGCACCTCGCGGCTGCCCGGCGAGAACGCCTCCGGGTAGTACGCGACGTTGTTGCCGTCGGCGGAGTCGTCCAGCACGAACAGCGCCGTGTCCAGGTGGTAGAAGCGCGGGTCCACCAGGGTCAGGCTGATCACCGGGTGCCCGAAGAACTCCTGCACCTCGCGGTGCGCCTCACGGGTCGTACGGAATCCGGTGCCGGCCAGGACGTAGCGGCCCGTCCAGACGAGGTCGCCCTCGCCCTCGCAGACGGACTCGGGCCGGTGCACGTCGAAGCCCGCCGACTTGAACCAGGTGTCGTAGTGGGTGGACTCGGGGCGCCGCTCGGGCGCGTGGAAGAGGGCGCCGAAGACACGGCCGTCGACGACGACCGCGGAGTTCGCGGCGAAGACCATGTCCGGCAGGCCGGGGGCGGGATCCACGGCGTCCACGGTGTGGCCGTGCGTGCGGTAGGCGCCGATCAGCGCCTGCCACTGCTCCTGGGCGAGATCGACGTCGACCGGGGCGTCGGGCCGCATCCAGGGGTTGATCGCGTACTGCACGGCGAAATGTCTGGGTTCGCAGACGAGGAAGCGCCGCCGGCGCGGCACACGCGAGTCGGGCACGAAGGGGTTCCTCCGCTTCCTGAGTGTCGACTGGGGGTTGACACCACGGTAGGAAGTGACCGCAACGAGCGACAAGGAACGAGAATTGCGTGTCCGCGCAGGAATGCTGCGTCTTGGGCCGATTCCGCGCAGCGCTGCTGCGCATTCGCATCTGTTTTCGGGTTTATTCCGGTGCGGCCTGGGTGGCGCCCGCCTCCGGGCTCTCCGGCAGCAGATGGGACAGCACCATCACGCTGATCGTCTTGCGGATGAACGGCTCGGTGCGGATGCGCTCCAGCACCTCCTCGAAGTGCTCCACGTCCCGCGCCCGCACATGCAGCAGCGCGTCCGCGCCGCCGGTCACCGTCATCGCGGCCGTGATCTCCGGGTGGTTGCGCACCACCTCCGTCAGCCGCCGCGGCGGGGCAGCGCCCTCGCAGTACACCTCGACGTACGCCTCCGTGCGCCAGCCCAGCGCGGACGGCTCCACCGTCGCCGTGAAGGCGGTGATCACACCCGTCTCGCGCAGCCGGTCCACACGCCGTTTGACCGCGGTGGACGACAGTCCGACCTCCGCGCCGATCTCGGCGAAGCTGGTCCTGGCATTGACCATCAGCGCATTGATGATCTTCCGGTCGGTCTCGTCGAACGGCGCGGGCCTGCTGTTCATGTCCGCACTGTATCCAGCACGAACGTCCATGCCGGGCACATGTCCAGCCGTCCTGATTCCACCTAGACTCCGGATTCATGCTGCGCGCCCTCGCCGTCGACGACGAACGCCCCTCGCTGGCGGAACTGCTCTACCTGCTGAACGCGGACCCCCGCATCGGCAGCGTGGAGGGCGCCGGTGACGCGACCGAGGCGCTGCGCCGCATCAACCGGGCGCTGCAGTCCGGGCCGGGCGGGCCCGAGGCCATCGACGTCGTCTTCCTCGACATCCACATGCCCGGCCTCGACGGGCTCGACCTGGCCCGGTTGCTGACCGGGTTCGCCAAGCCACCGCTGGTCGTGTTCGTCACCGCGCACGAGGACTTCGCCGTGCAGGCCTTCGACCTCAAGGCCGTCGACTACGTCCTCAAGCCCGTGCGCAAGGAGCGGCTCGCCGAGGCGGTGCGCCGGGCCGCCGAACTCACCGGCGCCGCCCCCCGCATCCCGGTGCACGAACCCGACCCCGACCACATACCCGTCGAACTCGGCGGCGTGACCCGCTTCGTCGCCGTCGACGACATCACCCATGTCGAGGCCCAGGGCGACTACGCCCGGCTGCACACCGACCGGGGCAGCCATCTCGTCCGCATCCCGCTCTCCACCCTGGAGGAGCGCTGGCGCTCCCGCGGCTTCGTGCGCATCCACCGCCGCCACCTCGTCGCCCTGCGTCACGTCGGCGAACTCCGCCTGGACGCGGGCACGGTGAGCGTCCTGGTCGGCGGCGAGGAGCTCCAGGTCAGCCGGCGGCACGCCCGCGAACTGCGGGACCTGCTGATGAGGAGGCCCTAGCCGTGCCGGGCCAGGACCCCGCCGAGCGCCGCGTCGTCGTCACCGGCCCGCCCCGCCGCGCCCGCCGGGCCTCCGGCTACTACCGCCCGCGCACCGAGATCGACGAACAGACCACCCTCGGCCACACCTACGTCCGGTCCCTCATGCGCAGCCAACTGCGCGCGGGCCTCGCCGTGTTCGCGTTCCTCGTGCTGCTCGTCGGCCCGCTGCCGCTGGTGTTCGCGGCCATGCCGGACGCCCGCCGCCTGGAATGGGCGGTCCTCGGCTTCTGCCTCTACGCCCCGCTGGTCCTGCTCGCCCTGTGGTACGTACGGCGCGCCGAGCGCAACGAACGGGACTTCGTGCGACTCGTAGAAGACCGATGAACTCCAGCTACGCCGTTCCCGCAGTGGCCCTCGTCGTCGTGGTGACCGTCCTCGTCGGCGCGTTCGGCCTGCGCATATCCCGCACCACCTCCGACTTCTACGTCGCCTCCCGCACCGTCGGCCCGCGCCTGAACGCGGCCGCCATCAGCGGCGAGTACCTCTCCGCCGCCTCCTTCCTCGGCATCGCGGGCCTGGTCCTGGTCCAGGGCCCCGACATGCTCTGGTACCCGGTCGGCTACACCGCCGGCTATCTGGTCCTGCTGCTCTTCGTCGCCGCCCCGCTGCGTCGCTCCGGCGCCTATACGCTGCCCGACTTCGCCGAGGCCCGCCTCGCCTCCCATCCGGTACGGCGGCTTGCCGGGGCGTTCGTGGTCGGCGTCGGCTGGCTGTATCTGCTGCCCCAACTGCAGGGCGCCGGGCTGACCTTGACGGTGCTGACCGGTGCGCCCGAGTCGCTCGGCGGGATCATCGTCGCCTTCGTCGTGGTCGCGACCGTCGCCGCGGGCGGCATGCGCAGCATCACCTTCGTGCAGGCCTTCCAGTACTGGCTCAAGTTCACCGCCCTGCTCGTGCCCGCCCTCTTCCTGGTCCTGGCCTGGCAGGGCGACGGTGCGCCCAGCCACGCCTTCGAGGAACCGGCCACCTTCCGCGAACAGCGCGTCGTACGCGTCGCCGACAGCGTCGACCTCACCCTCGACCGCCCGCTGACCGTGACGGCCAGCGGCACCATCGACGGCCGTACCCACGACGGCCGGCAGGTCCGACTCCCCGCCGGAACGCACCACATCGCCGCCGGTACCCGGCTGACCTTCGCCGAGGGCGCCCCGGTCCCGGCGGCGGACCGCGGCGCCGCCGGCGGTATGTCGACCACTCTGGAGACCGACCGCGACGAGCGCCCGCTGTACGCCACGTACGGGCTGATCCTCGCCACCTTCCTCGGCACCATGGGCCTGCCGCACGTCGTCGTCCGCTTCTACACCAGCCCGCACGGCGTCGCCGCCCGCCGCACCACGGTCGCCGTGCTCGGACTGATCGGCGCCTTCTATCTGCTGCCGCCCCTGTACGGCGCCCTCGGCCGCCTCTACACCCCCGAACTCACCCTCACCGGCGACGCGGACGCCGCCGTGCTGCTGCTGCCCGACCGGCTGATCGGCGGCGTCGGCGGCGACCTGCTCGGCGCGTTGGTGGCGGGCGGTGCCTTCGCCGCGTTCCTGTCCACGGCGTCCGGACTCACCATGGCCGTCGCGGGCGTGCTCACCCAGGACGTCCTGCCGACGCGCGGCGTACGCCACTTCAGGCTCGGCACGGTGCTGTCCATGGCGGTGCCGCTCGCCGCCAGCGTCCTGGTGGGCGGGCTGCCGGTCGCCGACGCCGTCGGCCTCGCTTTCGCCGTGTCCGCCTCCTCGTTCTGCCCGCTGCTCGTCCTCGGCATCTGGTGGCGGCGGCTGACCCCGCCGGGCGCGGCCGCCGGGATGTTGATCGGTGGCGGGTCCGCGTTCGTCGCGGTGGCCGTCACCATGGCGGGGTTCCCCGGTACGGGCGCGCTGCATGCCCTGCTCGCCTGGCCCGCCCTCTGGTCGGTGCCGCTGGGCTTCCTCACCATGGTCCTGGTGTCCCTGGCCACGCCGGGGCGGGTGCCGAGCGGCACGGAGGCGATCCTGGCCCGCTTCCATCTGCCGGAGCAGCTGCGGGCGGAGGTGAAGGCATGAGCGGTTTCCTCGCCGGGCTGTGCGTGGCGATCCTGCCGCTGCTGGCCGCCGGGTTCTGGCTGGGGCGGCGCACGGCCCGGCCGGAGAACCTGGGCGGCCTCGGCACCCCCGTCGAGCACGCCACCTTCGAGACCCTGCACACCGCCTCCCTCGCCGCGCCCCCGCTGCGGGCGGGCCTGACGGAGGAGACCGCCCGCAAGTCCGCCCGCAGACTGCGGACTTTGCTCGGCACGGACGCACTGTGTCTCACGGACCGCAAGGACGTGCTGGTCTGGGAGGGCGTGGGCGGCCACCACCGCACCGAGATCATGGAACGGCTCGCCGGACCGCTGGACACCGGCCGCGGCGAGGCCTTCCGCCTCACCTGCGACACCCCGGACTGCCCGGTGCGCTGGGCGGTCGTCGCCCCGCTCACCGTCGACGACAGCGTGCACGGCGCCCTCGTCGCCTGCGCGCCCCGCGAGTCGGCGGTCCTCGTGCGGGCCGCCGGGGAGGTCGCCCGCTGGGTCTCCGTCCAGCTGGAGCTGGCGGACCTGGACCAGTCCCGCACCCGGCTCATCGAGGCCGAGATCAAGGCGCTACGGGCCCAGATCTCCCCGCACTTCATCTTCAACTCGCTCGCGGTGATCGCCTCGTTCGTGCGCACCGACCCCGAGCACGCCCGTGAACTCCTGCTGGAGTTCGCCGACTTCACCCGCTACTCGTTCCGCAGGCACGGCGACTTCACCACCCTCGCCGACGAACTGCATGCCATCGACCACTACTTGGCGCTGGTGCGGGCCCGCTTCGGCGACCGCCTCTCCGTCACCCTGCAGATCGCCCCCGAGGTGCTGCCGGTCACCCTGCCCTTCCTGTGCCTGCAGCCGCTCGTCGAGAACGCCGTCAAGCACGGCCTGGAGGGCAAGGGCGCCACCGCCGGCAAGAGCCGCATCAGCATCACGGCCCAGGACGCCGGGGCCGAGGCGCTGGTCGTCATCGAGGACGACGGCGCCGGCATGGACCCCGACCTGCTGCGCCGCATCCTCGCCGGCGAGGTCAGCCCGTCCGGCGGCATCGGCCTGTCCAACGTCGACGACCGACTCCGCCAGGTCTACGGCGACGACTACGGACTCGTCATCGAGACCGCCCTGGGCGCGGGCATGAAGGTCACCGCCCGGCTGCCGAAGTACCAGCCGGGCGTGCATCCCTCCGGGCGGATCGCCCAGGACCGCGCCGGGGACTGAGCCGGGGACGGAGTGTCATGTGTTGCTGCGCGTGGCGATCATGCCGAGCGTGAGCAGGCCCAGCACGACCCAGCCGAACCACAGCCAGCCGTTGGAGCCGAGCGCCACCGTGTAGGCGGTCACCACGACGAGACCGCCGACCGTGAGCGCCCCCATCGCCTTCGTGGAACTGTCCGTGGAACCGGGCATCGCAACACCCTCCTCAGGATTCTTCTCCCTCCATGGTGCCTCCGTTCTGCTTGCGGACGGTGCACACGACGAAATGAGTGCCCGACTTCCATGATCCGGCGCTGGTCCAGGAGCCCGACGTGTAGACGGACGGGTCGAAGCCGTAGTCGCGCGGCGGCACGTCCTTGGCACACGCCGCGTCCGACTCCGTACGCGCCTGGGGGAGCGTGACGTCCTTGCCGAGCCGGGTGAAGCCGAGCACCTGCTCGTCGTGCGGGCCGGCGCACGACACCAGACGGGCGTCCCGGTTCGTACGGGCCTGCAGACAGTCCCGCCGCTGCATGTTCGCCGTGTCGGTGAAGGCCGTACCGGACTTCCGATGGGCGCCGAGCGGCCCGTACACCGGCCCGTGCGCGCCCAGCACCAGACAGGCGGTGCGCCGCCCCGCGGCCTCGAACCCGTCGCCGCTCGGCACGATCGCGACGCTGCGGACGTCCGCCAGCCGCTCCCGGACCTCCTGGGTCCGCTCCTCGCACCGCCCGGCCCCCAGCTCGCGGGCCTCGTCCGCCGAGGCGGCCTGCGCGAACGCCATCACCTGCCCGTCCGGTGCGTCGCCGCAGGCGGTCGGGCGCAGCCGGGGCGTGCCCTGGAAGCGGGCCGAGTCCGGCCAGTCGGCCAGCACGCAGTCCCCGTCCTTGAGCGGCTTGGCGAGCCCGACCGCGCTGCCGTACGGCTTCGCCTCGGCGCCGCCGCCCGAGTCCTGGTGCGCCGTGGCGTACCAGACCCCGCCCAGAGCGAGCAGCAGGCCGAGCGAGGCGGCGAGGGCGGCGCGCAGGGCGCGGGGCAGCTCGCGGCGCCGGTGCGCGGGCGACCGCACCACGACCGGCCCGAAGCCGTCCGGCACCGGAGCGGGCGGCACAGGCGCGGGCGGAGACGGGGCGGGAGCCGCCGCGGCCCACGGCGGCTGAGAGCCCAGGTCGGTCTGCGTACGGGCGTAGGAGTCGGCCTGCGGTGTCACGATCCGCGACAGCGCCGCCTCCGCCTCGATCACGGACGGCCGTCCCTCCGGATTCTTCGCGAGCAGGCTCCGCAGGACGGGGCCGAGCGCGCCCGCCCGCACGGCCGGACGCGGCTCCTCCATGACCACCGCGGTGACCTCGGCCAGATTGGACTCGCGCTCGAAGGGGCCGCGGCCCTCGACGCCGTAGTAGAGCGTGCAGCCCAGTGAGAACAGGTCGGCGGCCGGGGTGGGCGAGCCGCCCGTCGCCCGCTCCGGTGCCAGATATCCCGACGTCCCCACCAGCACGGACGCCAGCGTGTACCGGGTCTCACCGGCGTCCGGCTGCACCGAGATGCCGTAGTCGGTGAGCAGGATGCGGCCGTACGGCGCTCCCGTGCGGTCCGGCGCCAGCAGGATGTTCGCCGGCTTCACGTCCCGGTGCATCACCCCCCGCTGGTGCCCGGCGGTCAGCGCGTCGAGCACGGCGAGCCCGATGCGGGCGCACTCCGCGGGCGCAAGCGGGCCGCGCTGCTCGACCAGTTCCTTCAGGTCGACGGCGCCCTCGACGTACTCCATCACGATCCACGGCAGCCCGTCGTGCTCCAGTACGTCGTGCACCGTGACCACGTGCGGATGACCGCGCAGCCCCGCCGCGTGCCGGGCCTCCGCACGGGCGCGGGCGACCCGCGCCTCGCGCTCCTCGCCCGCCGGTTCGGGATCCCGGAAGACGATCTCCTTGAGCGCGACCTCGCAGGCGAGTCTCTGGTCGTGGGCGAGCCAGACATGGCCCATGCCGCCGCTGCCGAGCCGGTTCAGCAGCAGATAGCGGCCGGCGATGACCCGGCCCACTCCTGACGTCGGTGATCCTGATGGCATCCGGTGACTCCCGGGTTCTGCGGGGCGCTAGGTGATCGCGGTCGAGACGGGTCCGGGGGACGCGGACCCGCTCGTGACGGGGGCACTGCTCGCCGGCTCGCTCGTGACCGGAGCGCTCGTGGTCTCCGGCGGCGGGGCGCTGCTCGTCTCCGGCTCACTGGGCGGCGGGGCACTGCTGGTGACGGGGTCGCTGGGCGGGGGCGGGGGCGGGGGTGGAGGCGGGGGCGGCGGTTCGCTCGTCGTCGCGCTGGATGTCGTGCTCGGCGGCGGCGGTGGCGTGGACTTCGGCGGCGGGTCGGACGCCGGCGCCGAGGACGACGGACCCGGCCCGTCGCTGGACGGCGAGGACGGCGAGGACGGCGGCGTCGAGGACGGCGACGAGGGGGAGGACGGCGGTGGCTCGGACGTCGTCCCGGAGGACGAGGACCCCGGGGGAGTGCCCGACCCGCCGGACGCCCCTCCGGACGTGTCCCCGGACGTACCTCCGGAGGCGCCCCCCGACTTCCCGTCGGACGAGCCGCCCGACGCACCTTCGGCCACGCTCAGCGTCACGAACGCCCCGAACCCGAGCTCGGCCCCCGCCGGCGGATCCGACGCCGTGACCCGGGCGCCGTCGGCAGGCCGCTCCTTCCCGGCGTACCCGACCGCCAAGCCCCGGCGGGTCAGCCGCCGGCTCGCCTCCGCGAACGTGGTCCCGGCGAGATCGGGCACGGCACGCTGCTTCAGCGCGTCGAAGGTCTTGTCCCGCGTACCCGTGGTGCCCACCGGCCGTTCGATGCCCCGGCCGGGGTCGGCGACGTCGACCAGGGCGAGCCGCGCTATTTTCCGCGGCGCAGGCTGCACGGACACGACGGAAGAACGCCGATATCCGTCCCACTTCTTGTTGCCCGCCTCGAACTTGACCGAAATCCTGTTCGTGTCGCCTGCGAAGGGACGGAGTGGATTTCCGCACGAACACTTCACAGCCGGAATTCCCCGCTCATCGACGAGAACGGCGATTCCCGACTGCAGCAGGGAGTTGAAGGGGGTGGCCTTTCCCTTTTTGTAGTCGTGGTTCAGTACGAGAGTGTCGTGACGCAGGAGAACAGGAGTCAGCCGGTCCAGATATCCGGGAATCTGCGCCGTGGTCAGGTCGAGCGCCGCCGCCCAGGCCTTCGCCTTGCGATCGTTCGCCGGGTCCGTGAGGAACGCCTTGAGCCGCTTGACGTCGCAGATCGTCGGCTGCCTCGTGCCCCCGTACAGCCCGGGTGTGTCCCCCTGCTGCAGGCTGCCGTGCACGGCCCGCGGCCTGATCCCCTCGGCGTCGTGGCCCAGGCCGCTGCGCTCGTCGAAGAAGGGCGACAGCGAAGGAACTCCCGCGGCCACCGCCTTGACCAGGAGCAGTGGCGCACCCCGGTCACACCCACTGAGCACGAGCAGAAAAACAAGCAGGACGGCGATCTTTCGAATCGCCGATTTTCCCGCACCCTGCATAAATGCGCGAAGTGTCATCACCGCTCCCCCTTGCGGTTCCCCCGATGCACTTCATGCTACTGAAAGGCGACGAAAGGTGGGGCCTTCAACGGCCCTGTGCGTTCAATGAGGCCAAATAGGCGTTGTATGCCTCGAGTTCCTTGTCGCCGTCACGGTCGGCGGCCCGGTCCTTGCGCTTGGCCTGCCGCTGCTCGGAGCCGTACCACTGGAACAGCAGGGCGATCAGTACCAGCACGGAGGGGATCTCGCTGAACGCCCAGGCGATGCCGCCGGCCGCCGTCTGGTCGGAGAGCGCCTCGATGCCGAGCGAGGCGGGCGGGTGCTTGAACGTGTCCACCATGGGCGTGGACGCCATCATCAGCGCGATGCCGAAGAACGCGTGGAACGGCATGCCCGCGAACAGTTCCAGCATCCGCATGAGATACCCCGGGCGCTGCGGACCGGGGTCGACGCCGATGATCGGCCAGAAGAACACCACGCCTACGGCCAGGAAGTGCACCATCATCGCGACGTGCCCGGTCTTCGACCCCATCAGGAAGTCGAACAGCGGCGTGAAGTACAGCGCGTACAGGCTCGCGATGAACAGCGGGATGGTGAACGCCGGATGCGTGATGATCCGCATGTACCGGCTGTGCAGCAGCATCAGCAGCAGCTCGCGCGGACCCTTGTGGCCCTTGCCCGCGGTCGGCAGCGCGCGCAGCGCCAGTGTGACCGGGGCGCCGAGCAGGACCAGGATCGGCGACAGCATGCTGATGATCATGTGCTGCACCATGTGCACGCTGAACATGACCATGCCGTAGTCATTGAGCTTCGTGCACATCACCAGGGCGATGGTCAGCACACCGACGACGAAGGACACCGTCCGCGCCACCGACCACTTGTCCCCACGCCGCCGCAGCCGCACGACGCCGTACGCGTACAGAGCCAGCCCCAGCACACAGGCGACGAGGAAGAACGGGTCCGCCGACCACTGAAGCCCCCGCCCCAGCGTGAACGGCGGCAGATCCATGGTCATGCCGTGCCCGCTGTGATCCATCCAACGGCTCCTGATTCGTGGGGGTTGTGCAAGTTGTCCGAACCAGGTTATGACCAACCCCGGCCACACTCATGACCGGGGTCAGCTGCAGCCCACCCAGGGGCGCGGGGAACTGCGCGACCAGCCACAACCAACCCGCACCCGACAAACCGCTAAAGCACACACTCCGCTTCGTCGTACCGCTCCCCAGGCACCGTCTTCAAAGTCTCAACCGCCTCAGCCAGAGACACCATCACAATCTCCGTCCCCCGCAGCGCGGTCATCCGCCCGAACTCCCCCCGATGCACAGCCTCCACCGCATGCCACCCGAACCGCGTCGCAAGCACCCGGTCATACGCCGTAGGCGTCCCCCCGCGCTGCACATGCCCGAGGATCACCGGCCGCGCTTCCTTCCCCAGCCGCTGCTCCAGCTCGATGGACAGCTGACGAGCCACCCCGGCGAACCGCTCGTGGCCGTAGACATCCTTTCCGCCCTCGTCGAAGTCCATGGACCCGGCACGGGGCTTGGCCCCCTCCGCCGCCACCACGATGGCGAACCGCTTGCCCGCCTCGAAGCGCTCGCCCACCTTGCGGGCCAACTCCTCGATGTCGAAGGGCCGTTCGGGTACGACGATGGCGTGGGCGCCGGCCGCCATGCCGGAGTGCAGGGCGATCCAGCCGGTGTGGCGGCCCATGACCTCCACGACCAGGACGCGCTGGTGGGACTCGGCGGTGGTCTTGAGGCGGTCCAGGGCCTCGGTGGCGACACCGACGGCCGTGTCGAAGCCGAAGGTGACGTCGGTCACCGCGATGTCGTTGTCGATGGTCTTCGGGACGCCGACGATGGGCAGCCCGCTGTCGTACATCAGCCGGGCCGCCTTGAGCGTGCCCTCGCCGCCGATGGGGATGATCGCGTCGAGGCCGAGCTCCTCGACATGGCCCTTGGCCCGCTCCACGCCGTCCCGCAGATGCGAGGGCTGGACCCGGGAGGAACCGAGGATCGTGCCGCCACGGGCCAGGATGCCGCCCACCGCGTCGAGGTCGAGCTTGAGGTAGTCACACTCCAGGAGGCCCTTCCAGCCGTCCCGGAATCCGATGACCTCGTCGCCGTGGTCGACGACGGCCCGGTGGACGACGGACCGGATGACGGCGTTCAGACCGGGGCAGTCGCCGCCGGACGTGAGGACACCAATGCGCATAGCCCGAAAAACCTTCTCCAACGTGGTCGGGACCGGACCACGTTGTCCGGCTCGAACCCCGCCACCCTAACGGCAGGAGGGGGCGGGGCCGCACTGTACGTCCGACTGCTGGACGACCGCGCTCACCTGTGCGGACGCACGGTCAGACGGGCTGGTTCCCGGAGTGCTGGTTCCCGGACTACGCGGGCTGCTGGGCCGCGGCGATGCGTTCGTTGCGCAGTGCCTCGTACCAGCGGTCGTCGGTCGGGGGGAGCGCGTTCACGTCGAGCGCGAGCTTCAGGAGCAGGTCCGCGATCTGCGGGTTCCTGGCCAGCACCGGACCGTGCATGTACGTACCGAAGACCGTGTCGTTGTACGCGCCCTCCGTGCCGTCGCCCGTGCCGTTGCCGTTGCCGAAACGGACCTGGGCGAAGGCGCGGGCCGTGGGACCGAGGTGGGTGACGCCCTGGTGGTTCTCGAAGCCGGTCAGCGGCGGCAGACCGAGCCGTGCGTCGACGTCGCCGAGCACGTCACCGACGCAGCGCTGGCCCTCGCCGCGCACCGAGACCACGTCGAGCAGACCGAGGCCGGGCTCGCGCTGGCCGAGGTCGTTGATGAACTCGTGGCCGAGGATCTGGTAGCCGGCGCACACCGAGAACAGGATGGCGCCGTTCTCCGCGGCGCGGTTCAGTCCGCCGTCGCGGCGCAGCCGCTCGGCCGCGAGCCGCTGCGGCCGGTCCTCGCCGCCGCCGATGAGGTAGATGTCGCCGGAGGTCGGGATCGGCTGGTCGCTGCGCACGTCGAGCCGGGCCACGTCCAGGCCCCGCTGCCGGGCCCGGCGCTCCACGACCAGGACGTTGCCCTGATCGCCGTAGGTGCTGAGCAGGTCGGGGTAGACCCAGACGACCCGCAGGCTGTTGTCGCTCATGAAGTCCTGTCCTTACGAGTACGTCAGTTGCCGACGCGGCGGCGCAGGTCCTGGAACGCGGTGTAGTTGGCGATGACCTCGATGCGCCCGGGCGGGCTCATCTGCACCGCCTGGTCGAGGTTCTCGCAGACCTGGAACTGCTGGTTCGCGACCTCCAGACGCACCGCGAGATCCAGCTTCCGGTCGCCGATCACACAGATCGGGTGGCCGGTCAGGCGCGTGTAGTCGACGTCCCACAGCCAGGAGGTGTCGGTGCCGTCGGCGCCGCGCGCGTTCACCGAGAGGATCACCGGGGTCGGCGGCGGGTCGATCAGGCTGAACGTCTCCAGCCAGCCGGCCGGGTTCTTCGCGAGCAGCAGCCGCAGGTCGCGCTGCTGGAACTGCACGACGTCGTAGCGACCGGCCACGGCCTGCACCTGGTACATGCGTTCCAGGGCGACCTGCGGCGGCACGCCGAAGACGGCGGCCACGGCGGCCGACGAGGCGGCGTTGGCCTTGTTGGCGCGGCCGGGCAGCTGGAGGTGGATCGGCCAGGCGGATCCGTGCGGGTCGAGGACGTGGTCGCCGGACAGGGCCCAGCTGGGCGTGGGTCGGCGGAAGCCGCACTCGCCGCAGAACCAGTCGTCGCCGGGCCGCTGCATCACACCGCCGCAGGACGGGCAGGACCAGGCGTCGTCCTTCCACATCTGCCCGGCGGCGACCCAGATCACGTTGGGGGAGGAGGAGGCGGCCCAGACGACCAGCGGGTCGTCGCAGTTGGCGACGATCACGGCCTTGGAACCGGCGAGCCCCTCGCGCCAGTTCTCCGCGAGCATGCGGGTCTCGGCGGCCCGGTCGAGCTGGTCGCGGGAGAGGTTCAGCAGGGCGATGCACTTCGGGTCGGTGTCCCTGGCCACGCCGGCGAGGTACTTCTCGTCGACCTCGATGACGCCGTACCGGGCGTCCGAGCTGCCGGCCAGGGCCGAGGTGATGCCGGCGGGCATGTTGGCGCCGAGCGCGTTGGAGACGACCGGTCCCGCAGCCCGCAGCGCCTCGGCGATCAGCCGGGTCGTCGTGGTCTTGCCGTTGGTCGCCGAGACCAGGGTGACGTCCAGGTTCTGCGCGAGGCGCGCGAGGAGGTCGGGGTCGAGTTTGAGTGCCACCCGGCCACCGATCACAGATCCGCTGCCGCGGCCCGCGGCACGCGACGCCGCAGCGACCGCCTTGCCCGCGGTCACGGCGAGCTTGGCCCGCGGCGTGAGCGGGTCCGAGTTGCCTGACATCAGTTCTCGATCCTCCTTGCGTACGCGCCGCGCTCCTGCCTGACGGCAACGTGGTGGTGGTCAGCCTATCGAGATCCATTGGCACTCCCGAATCGCCGTACCCTTGCGGCCATGCGAAACAGCTCCATCCCGGGCACCCGCGGGCGCGTGAGACCCCTCACCCTGTACGGCGACCCGCGGCTGCACGCCCCCTGCGCCGACGTGACCGACTTCGGCCCCGAACTGGCGTCGCTCGTGGAGGACTTGTTCGCGACGATGTACGCGGCCCGGGGAGTGGGCCTCGCGGCGAACCAGGTGGGGGAGTCCCTGCGGGTGTTCGTCTACGACTGCCCCGACGACGATGACGTACGACATCTCGGGCATCTGGTGAACCCGCGCCTTGTGGAGGCCGACGGGCTGGTGCTGCGCGGGCCTGAGGGGTGTCTGTCGCTGCCGGGTCTGGAGGCGGGGACCGAGCGCCACGACCGAGCCGTGGTCGAGGGCCGTACGGTGACCGGGGAGCCGGTCACCGTGAGCGGCACGGGGTTCTTCGCCCGCTGTCTCCAGCACGAGTGCGACCACCTGGAGGGTGGGGTGTACGTCGACCGCCTCGACGGATGGCGCAGGCGGAAGGTGCTGCGCCGGGCGGCGAAGGCGCCCTGGGCCCACCGGGGTTAGCCCCGGGCGCGTCGGAGTTCGTCGCGGTCTAGAAGCCGGGCCCGCCGATCTTGTCGCCCGCCGCGGCCAGCCTGCCCCACAGCAGGTCGGCGAGGCTGCGCACCAAGTCGGCGCGTGAGCAGGGGCGTTCGTAGAGCCACCAGTCGCCCGCCGCGTGCATCATGCCGACGATGCCGTGGCCCCACACCCGGGCCAGCTGCTGGCTCCCCGGTCCGAGGTCGAGGCGGTCCTCGATGACCTGGGCCAGCTCCTCGCCCATTCTGCGCAGCAGCGGGGCGGTGTGCTTGCCGACGTCGAAGCCCTGATCGCCGCCCGAGTCGCTCTGGGAGCCCTCCGCCGGATGCATCAGGAACCGGTAGACCTGCGGGCGCGCCTCGATTGCGGCGAGATAGGTGTCCAGCGTGGCCTCGACCCGCTCACGCCGGTCGGCCGGTGCGTCCAGGGCCGCCCGCAGCGAATCGAGCAGGGCGTCCGTGTGGCGGGTGGCCAGGGCCGCGTAGAGTCCGCTCTTGTCGCCGAAGTGCCGGTACAGGATCGGCTTCGTGATGCCTGCCTCGGCGGCGATCGCGTTCATCGACGCCTGCGGTCCGTCACGCAGCACCACCCGGTCCGCGGCCTCGAGCAGTTCGCGCCGACGTCGGTCGGCGGACCGCTGCTGTTCGGTCCGCTGCGTGGTGTCCATGAGCTCTCCCCACCCGTGCTGTTTCGGTGACGCCTGCGCAAACTAACACTCAACATGCTCACCGCATCGAACTGGCTGCCGAGGGGCATGCGTAGTTGACTTTTCCTACCGACGGGTAACACATTAGTGTTACCGCAAGTAACACAGATGTGTGCCGCCGCTGGAGGGGTCATGGCCGAGTTCACCATGGAGCTCAACGACGAACAGAAGGAGGTCAGGGACTGGCTGCACGGCTTCGCCGCCGACGTCATCCGGCCCGCGGCCGCCGAATGGGACGAGCGTGAGGAGACTCCCTGGCCTGTCATCCAGGAGGCCGCGAAGGTCGGCATCTACTCCCTCGACTTCTACGCCCAGCAGTACTTCGACCCCACCGGACTCGGCATCCCGATGGCGATGGAGGAGCTGTTCTGGGGCGACGCGGGCATCGCCCTGTCGATCGTGGGCACCGGCCTGGCCGCCGTGGGCGTCCTCGCCAACGGCACCGAGGAGCAGATCGGCACCTGGATCCCGCAGATGTACGGCGACGCCAACGACGTCAAGGTCGCCGCCTTCTGCTCCTCCGAGCCCGACGCCGGCTCCGACGTGGCGTCCATGCGCACGCGTGCCGTGTACGACGAGGCCAAGGACGAGTGGGTGCTCAACGGCACCAAGACCTGGGCGACCAACGGCGGCATCGCCAACGTCCATGTCGTGGTCGCGGTCGTCGACCCCGAGCTCGGATCCAAGGGCCACGCGTCCTTCATCGTCCCGCCGGGCACCCCGGGCCTGTCCCAGGGGCAGAAGTTCAAGAAGCACGGCATCCGTGCCTCGCACACCGCCGAGGTCGTCCTCGACAACGTCCGCGTCCCCGGGTCCTGCCTGCTCGGCGGGAAGCAGAAGCTCGACGAGCGCCTCGCCCGCGCCCGTGAGCGGGCCAAGGCGGGCGGTGAGCGCGTCAAGAACGCCGCCATGGCCACGTTCGAGGCGTCCCGCCCGGCCGTCGGCGCGATGGCGGTGGGCACCGCGCGTGCCGCGTACGAGGTGGCGCTCGACTACGCGAAGACGCGTGAGCAGTTCGGCCGCCCGATCATCGACAACCAGGGCGTGGCCTTCCAGCTCGCCGACATGCGCACCCAGATCGACGCCGCCCGGCTGCTGGTGTGGCGTGCCTCCTGGATGGCGGTCAACGGCAAGCCGTTCACCGCGGCCGAGGGCTCCATGTCCAAGCTGTACGCGAGCGAGACGGCGAAGAAGGTCACCGCGCAGGCCGTCCAGATACTCGGCGGCAACGGGTACACCCGGGAGTACCCGGTGGAGCGGATGCACCGCGACAGCGCGATCTACACCATCTTCGAGGGGACGAGTGAGATTCAGCGGCTGGTGATCGCCCGGACGCTGGCCGGGATGCCGATTCGCTGAGGCTCGGGTGCCGCGGGGTGGCGCGGCTGCGCCGCGGTGCCTCGGTCGCGTGGCGGCTGCGGCGCCGTCCCGGCTGGTCGCGCAGTTCCCCGCGCCCCTGACGGGGGCGCCGGCGCCCCGTCAACTGACGGGGCGGCCTCCGCGGGGGACCACCAAGCCGGAGTCGTACGCCAGGATGACGGCCTGGACCCGGTCGCGGAGGGCGTACTTCTCCAGGATGTGGGCGATGTGGGTCTTCACCGTTGTCTCGCCCACGCCCAGTTCCACGGCGATCTCCGCGTTGGACAGGCCGCGGGTCAGGGCGCGCAGGACGTCGAGTTCGCGGGCGGTGAGGGCGTCGAGGCGGCGGGGGACCGGGGTGTCGGCCGGGGCTCCCAGGTGGGCGAAGCGGTCGAGCAGTCGGTGGGTGATGCGCGGCGAGAGCACGGCATCCCCGTCGGCGACCGTGCGGATCGCGCCCACCAGGGAGTCCGCGGGTCCGTCCTTGACCAGGAACCCGCTGGCTCCGGCGCGCAGGGCGTCCACCACGTGGGCGTCCAGGTCGAAGGTGGTCAGGATGACGACCCGGCTGGACGAGCCCGAGCCCACGATGCGCCGGGTGGCCTCCACGCCGTCCACGCCCGGCATACGGATGTCCATGAGCACGATGTCCGGCTCCAGCGAACCGGTGCTCCGCACGGCCTCCTCACCGTCCGAGGCCTCGCCCACGACCTCGATGTCCGGCTCGGATTCGAGGATGAGCCTGAAGCCCGTCCGGATCATCGGCTGGTCATCGACCAGCAGGACGCGGATGCTCTGCATACGGGAAGTGCCCTTCGTGCCGGGGTGCCAGGGAGGAAGCCGGTGCGGTCGTGGGGAGCGGGATGACGGCGTGCACGCAGTAGCCGCCGCCGGGCCGGATGCCGGTGTGCAGGGAACCGCCGACCGCGCCGACCCGCTCGCGCATGCCGACCAGACCGTGCCCGGCGCCGTGCACCACCGGGGGCCGTACCGGCGCGTCGCTCGCGTCGTCGGCGGCCCGCTCGCCGTCGGGCCGGGGCCCGTCGTCGCACAGCCGTACGGTGAGCCGCGCGCGCTCCGGTTCCCAGGCGACGCGCAGCACGGTCCGGGTGCGGCCGGCGTGCTTGAGGGTGTTGGTGAGGGCCTCCTGCACGACCCGGTACACGGTCAGATGTGATCCGGCGGGCAGTTCGGCGGGTGTGCCGCTGGTGCTGAAGTCGACCTCGAGCCCGGCCGCACGCACCGAGTCGACGAGCGCGGGCAGGTTCTCCAGGGTGGGCTGCGGCGGCTCCTTGCTCGGATCGCCCTCCGCCGCCTCGTCGGTGCGCAGCACGTCGAGGAGGCGGCGCAGCTCGGTGACGGTGGCCCGCCCCGTCTCCTCGATGGTGCCGTGCAGTTCATGGGCCTTGGCCGCGTCCCGCTCCTGGACCCGGTCGGCGGCGATGGTCTGCACGACCATCAGGCTGACGTTGTGCGCGACGATGTCGTGCAGCTCGCGGGCGATCCGGGCCCGTTCCTCCATGACCGCGGCCCGCGCGTTGGCGACCTGCTCCCGCTCCAGGGCCGCGGCGCGCTCCACCGCCTGGTCCCGGATGGCCGCGCGCGCCCGGGTGAGCCGCCCCAGCGCCCACGCGGCGACCAGCAGCACCGCGTCGGTGAACAGCGCGGCGATCCGGTGCCCGTCCGGGGCGAGCACCGCCTCGGTCACGGCGGCCGCCGGGATGAACACCGACACGACCAGCGTCGCGATCCGCGGCGTGCTGCGCGTGGCGGTCAGGAAGACGGCCGTGCCGACGGCGGCGTAGGTGGGTCCGATGGAGGTGCCCTGGGGCCCGGACAGCTCGGGGATGTAGTGCAGGCCCTGCAGCGTGGCCGCGGACACCGACATCACCAGCAGCACGGGCAGCGGCAGGAACCGGTGCACGGCCAGCGGCAGCGTCGTCAGCAGGACGAGGACGAAGAACCCGGCGTCCGTCGAGCGCAGCTCGGGACCTGCCGACGGCATCGCCACCGGCAGCGCCATGCACACCGCGGCCAGCACCAGGGCGAGCGCCGTGTCGGTGACGGCGCGGGGGATGCGGCGCCCCGCCAGCGACTCGATCCGGTCCATGCCGTCACCGTAGCCGGATCACCCGCCCCTGTGATCTCACCAGGGGTGGAAAGCCGCGGGCCGCTCTCCTCCGCGCAGCCTCCTCCGCAAGGAGGAGACGCCGGGCCGCCTCGCCCGACCGGCCGAGACGCCGGTTCGACGGCACGGCCGAGGCCAAGTGCCGTCGGCGACGGTGCACTTGAGGCATCACCCACAAACAGTCGCTCAAGGAGTCACGGTGCTCGCAAGCCGGTACGCGGTCCACCTCACGGACGTGACGAAACAGTACGGGGAGGGCCCCGACGCCGTGCTGGCCCTCGACAAGGTCAGCGCGGGCATCGAGAGCGGCACCTTCACCGCCGTGATGGGGCCGTCCGGCTCCGGCAAGAGCACCTTCCTGCACTGCGCGGCCGGTCTCGACCGGCCCACCTCCGGCGAGGTCCGCCTCGGCGACCAGGAGCTGTCCGCGCTCAGGGAGCGGCGGCTGACGGAGCTGCGCCGGACCCGGATCGGCTTCGTCTTCCAGGCCTTCAACCTGCTGCCCTCGCTGACCGTCGAGCAGAACATCGTGCTGCCGCTGCGGCTGGCCGGGCAGCAGCCCGACGACACCTGGCTGCGCCACATCGTCGACGCCGTCGACCTCGGCGGGCGGCTGACCCGGTTCCCGGCGCAGCTGTCCGGCGGCCAGCAGCAGCGCGTGGCGATCGCCCGCGCACTGGTCACCCGGCCCGAAGTGATCTTCGCCGACGAGCCCACCGGGGCCCTCGACCCGGAGACCGCCCGGGACATCCTGATCCTGCTGCGCCAGGCCGTCACCGATCTGCACCAGACGGTCGTGATGGTCACCCACGACCCGGTGGCCGCCGCCCACACCGACCAGGTGCTCTTCCTCAACGCCGGGCGCGTCGTCGACGGCATGGTCGGACCCGGCGCGGACCGGATCGCCGAGGTCATGGCCGGCCTGCGCAGGGCGGTGTGATGCTCACCCTCGCACTGCAGACCCTCAAGGCCCGCAAGGGCGGCTTCGTGGGCACCTTCGTCGCGCTGCTGCTGGGCGCCGCCGTGCTCGGCGCCTGCGGCGTCCTGCTGGAGTCGGGCATCCGGGCCGGCTCCTCCGCCGAGCGCTACGCGGCGGCGGACGCGATCGTCACCGGCCGCCAGGAGGTCGAGCTGACCCTGAAGGACCTGGACGGCTCGACCCTCCACGAGTCGCAGCCGCTGCCCGAACGTGTCCCCCTCAAGGCGTCTCTGGCCGAGCGGCTCGACCGGGTCGACGGCGTCCGCACGGTGATCGAGGACGACGCCGTGACCGTACGTCTGGCGGACGCCCACGACCGGCCCGTGTCCGGCCGGCACGGCTCCGCGCTCCAGGCCCACAACTGGGCCGGACTGCGCCTGGGCGACTTCCGCCTCACCCAGGGCCACGCCCCGCGCACGGCCGACGACGTCGTACTGGACTCCGACCTCGCCACACGCGCAGGAGTGCGCCCCGGCGACCAGGTCCGTCTGATGACCACGTCCGTGCCGCGCACGTACACCGTCGCCGGACTCGTCGCGCTCAAGGACGGCCGCGCGCCGCGCCAGTCGGTGCTGTTCCTGTCGGACGCCGCCCTGCGCCAACTCGGCCCCGCCGTGCAGGCGTTCGGCGTCCTCGCCGATCCCGGCACCTCGCCCGGCCGGCTGGCCCACGCGATCGGCTCCGCCCTCGACGACGACCACCTGTCCGTGCACACGGGCGACGGACGCGGCCGGGCGGAGTTCCTCGACGTCGTCGTCAGCGGATCCAACCTGGTGGTGCTGGCCGTCGCCATCGGCGGCAACGTCCTGCTCATCGCCGTCTTCGTCCTCTACGCCACCACCGCCCTGTCCGTCCGCCACCGCCGCCGCGAGATCGCCCTGCTGCGCGCCATCGGCACCACGCCCGGCCAGATCCGGCGCATGCTGGCGTCGGAGGCCGCCGTGACCGCGCTGGTCGCCGGAGCGCTGGGCTCGCCGCTCGGACTGCTCCTGGTCCACTGGCTGCGGGACCGGTTCGCCGGACACGGCATCGTGCCGCCCGACTTCCCGCTCGCCCTCAGCCCGCTGCCGTTCCTCGCGGCGATCCTGGTGACCGTGCTGACCGCCCTTGCGGCCGTCCTGATCTCCGCCCTGCGCGCCACCCGCATCCGCCCGACGGAGGCACTCGGCGAGGCCGCCGTCGAGCCGCCGGGGCTCGGCCGGGGACGCAGGATCACCGGCTGGGTCCTGGTGGCCCTCGCGGCCGGGAGCTTCAGCACCGGGCTGGCCCAGCACGCCGACTTCTTCACCCTGGTCTCGCTCGCCAACTCCCTCGTGCTCCTCCTGGTGATCGCCACCGCGGTCCTCGGACCGCTGCTGTCCCGGGCGGCCGTACGGCTCCTCGCGCCGCTGCTCGACAGAACGGGCGTCACCGGCTACCTCGCGGCCGCCAACACCCGAGCCAATGTGGGCCGGTTGGCCGGGGCCATCACTCCGCTCGTACTCGCCGTCTCCTTCGCCTCCACGGTGGTCTTCACCCAGACCACGGCCCTGCGGGAGTCCTCCGACCAGGTGCGCGCCGGTCTCGTCGCCGACCATGTGCTGACCGCGCCGGGCGGGGTGTCGCCCGACCTGGCGGCGAAGGTGCGGGACCTGAAGCAGGTCGAGTCGGCCACCGGACTGGTGAAGTCCAAGGTCGTCGGCGCGGGCCAACTCCTCGGCGCTCAGGAGGCCGTCTCGCTCGGAGCGCAGGGCGTCGACCCCGGCGCACTCGGCACCACCCTCGATCTGCACGCCCGCGACGGCGACCTCTCCAGGCTGTCGCCCCGCACGCTGGCCATCAGCACGACCGCGGCCTCCTGGCTCGGCCTCGGCGTCGGTGACACCGCCCGGCTCCACCTCGGCGACGGCACCCCGTTCCAGGGCGAGGTGATCGCCGTCTACACACGGGGGTTCGGCTTCGCCGACATCACCCTGGACCACGACCTGCTGCTCGCCCACACCACACAGAAGACCGACGCGTCCGTCCTCGTCCGCTCCGCCGACCACGCCGACGGACTCACCCGCGCCCTGTCCGGCCTCGCCGCGCACTACCCCGGCACCGTCCTGCGCGACGGCCTCGCCGTCGACGACCAGCTCGCGGAACAGCGCGCGAACGCCTGGGTCAACTACCTCGTCGTGGGCCTGATCATCGCCTACACCGCGATCACCGTCGTCAACACCCTCGCGATGGCCACCGCGGCCCGTCGCCGGGAGTTCGCGCTGCTACGGCTCTCCGGCACCGCCCGCCGTCAGGTCGTCGGCATGATGCGCAAGGAGAGCGCCGTCGTCGTCCTGGCCGGGGTGGGCCTCGGCACGGTGCTCGCCGCGTTCCCGCTGACGCTCGTCGCCATCGGGCTGGGCGGAACGCCCTGGCCGGCCGTGCCGGGCCTCGGCTATCTGGCGATCGCGGGCGCCACGGCCGTCCTGGCCGTCGCGGGCACGATGGTGCCGACCCGGCTGCTGCTGCGGATCCGCCCGGTCGAGGCGATCGGGGCCAGGGAGTGAGCCGACCGGTGCCGCGCCCGCTTGTGGGCGCCGCTGCGTGATGTCAACTCAGCGGTGCCGCAGGGGAGTCAGCTGCTCGATGTCGTAGCGGGCCCGCAGCTCCTCGATCGCCGTGTGGTCCGGAGGACCCCCGTTGCCCAGGATCTCCAGCAGCTCCTCGAAGTAGCGCTCGTGGTCAGGCGGCGGGGAGGCCTGGAAGAACATCTTCGCCGGGGTGTCGGTCGGGTTGGCGAACGCGTGCGGGCAGCCGGGCGGTACGACGATGACCGTGCCCGGGGTCGCCCGCACCACCCGGTTGCCCGAACTCGACTCCCACCGCTGCCAGTTGTCGGGGGTGCGGATGCGGGGCTCGAAGGCGAGGACGTCCAGTTCGCCGTCGAGGACGTAGAACAACTCCTCGCTGCGGGTGTGCACATGGGCGCCGACGTCGAAGCCGGGTGGGACCTCCACCTCGAAGGTGGAGGCCGCGCGGGAGTGGGTGCCGGTGACCTTGAACGTCACCCGCTGTGCGGCGCTCTGCACGACCCTGCCGTGGCCCGGCGGCACCAGCAGACCCTCCGTCGCGGTCACCGCTCGCTCACCACGTCACGGGCAGCGACTCGGGGCCCCGGATCAACGCGCCCTTCTTGAACGGCACCTGATCCGGCGGAACGGCGAGCCGCAGCCCCGGCACCCGCTCCAGCAGCGCGTCCACCAGCAGCTCGGACTCCAGGCGCGCCAGCATGTTGCCGGGGCAGAAGTGCGGGCCGAAGCCGAACGACACATGCGGGTTCGGGCTGCGGGCGAAGTCGATCGTCTCCGGGTCGGGGAAGACCGCCGGGTCGCGGTTGGCGGCCAGGTAGGAGACATAGACCGGGTCGCCCGCCCGGATGCGTACGCCCTTGATCTCCACGTCCTCGAGCGCGATGCGCGACAGGCCGACCGCGTTGCGGTGCGGGATGTAGCGCAGCATCTCGTCGATCGCCCGGGGGCGGATCTCCGGCTCGGCGCGCAGCCGTTGGGCCAGATCCGGGCGGGTCAGCAGCAGATAGAACATCTGGCCGCTGTTGTTGGTGACCGCCTCGCCACCGATCTGCAGGAGCACGGCGAGGCCGACGGCCTCCTCCAGGGTGATCTCGCCGCTGCCCACGGCGGCCCCGAGCAGCGAGGCGACGTCCTCGCCCGTCGCCCCCTTCCGCCGGCCGATCAGCTCCGTGAAGTAGGCGCCCATCTCGTGCTTGGCCTTCTCGCTGACCTGCTTGCCGTGCGCGGAGGACAGGATCAGCTGCGTCCAGGTGTGCATGGCGTGCCGGTCGGCCGCCGGGACACCCATCAGCTCGCAGATCACCGCGATCGGGAAGGGGCCGAGGACCGTCTCGGTGAGGTCGGCGGGCGGCCCGTCCTGCAGCAGCTCGTCGACCAGTTCGTCGAGCATGCACCGCGACCTCTCGCGGATCCGCTCCACGCCCTTGGCCGTGAAGGCGGCCGCCACCGAGCGGCGCAGCCGGGTGTGGTCCGGCGGGTCGAGGAAGCCGACCGCGCCCCGCTCGGGGATGAAGTGCGGGGCGAGCCGGGTGACCGGCTGGTCCATGACCGCCTCGCGGCCGAAGCGGGGATCGTTGGTCACCATGCGGACGTCGTCGAGCCGGGTCACCAGCCAGGCCCAGCCCTCGCCGTTGGGCAGCTTGATGCGGGTGACGGGGCCCTCGGCCATCAGCTCGGTCAGCACCGGGTCGAAGTCCAGGCCGGTCAGATCGAGGGCCGGCCAGTGCCGGACGGGGGGCAGGGTCTCGGTCAGGGTCTCTTCGGTCATGCCGTCCTCACGCTGTTTCTTCGCCCGGGCGGTGCCAGCGGCCGAGGCTCATCTCCGCGGTGATGCCGGGACCGAACCCGGCCAGCAGCCCGCGCGCCCGGTGCCGGGCGCCGCCCTCGTCGAACAGCCGGCGCAGCGCGTCCAGGACGACGGCGCTGGCGATGTTGCCGTACTCGGTGAGCGTGGCCCGGCTGAAGCGGAAGGCGTGCGGGTCGACCTGCAGGAACTTGCTGAGGTCGTCCAGGATCCGGGGGCCGCCCGCGTGGATGATGTAGAAGTCCAGGTCGGAGGCGTCCCAGCCGTGCCTCCCGGCCAGTTCCTGCAGCGCCGGCGCCAGCGGTTCCATCGTGCCGGGCACCCGCTTGTCCAGCAGGAAGTGGAAGCCGGTGGCCCGGACGTCGTACATGATCCACTCCTCGGTCTTGGGGATCAGGTACGAGCCGTTGCGCTCCAGCTCGATGCCCTCGCCGCCCCGGCCGCGCACCACCGCGGCGGCGATCCCGTCGCCGAACAGGCCGTTGGAGAGCAGGGATCCGACACCGAGATCGGTGGGCTGGTAGCACAGCGAGCAGAACTCGCAGGCCACGATCAGCACATTGGCGTCGGGGTAGGCGCAGCAGAAGTCGTGCGCCCGGTTGATCGCCGCCCCGCCCGCCGCGCAGCCCAGTTGGGCTATGGGTATCTGACGGGTGGTGCTGTCGAAGTCCATCGAGTTGATCAGCCAGGCCGTCAGCGAGGGCATCATGAAGCCCGTGCACGACACATAGATGATCACGTCGATGTCGGTGGTCAGCAGCTCGGCCTCGTCCAGCGCCCGCTGCACGACGGCGGGCACCCGGGCCTTCGCCTCGTACTCGTAGATCTTGTTGCGGTCCTCGAAGCCGGGGTGCCTGAGGGTCTCTTCGATGGGCTGCACGATGTGCCGCGTCCGTACCCCGGTGTTCTCGATCAGCCGGAGGGCCAGCGGCAGTTGAGGATGGTCGGCGTGGCGGGAGCGTGCGAGCTCCAGCGTCTCCTCCATCGTGATCACGTGCTCTGGTACGGACACCGAGGGTCTGCACAAAGTCGCCATGCTTCACGATCACCCGACGGGGCGACTTTCTCAGGTCGGACTACTCCGAACCGGGGACCCCGTGCCAGGGTCGGAGCAGCAGCCCCGCATCCGAGACCACGGAGGACGCGATGACGCGTACGGCCACGGAACTGCTGGAGAACGCCGTGAGGACACTGGCCCCGGACCCGGACGCCAACCCCCTCGTGCCGCTGATCGCCCGCGGCGAGGCCTCCCGCGACATCCTCGCCACGCTGGCCCTGGAGCAGCACTGGGTGATCCCGGCGGACCGCACCGCGTTCCTGCATCTGGCGCAACGCGCGAACGAGCCCGACATCGCGGCGTACTTCGAGACCCTCGCCGAGGGCGAGACGCTGGCCGGCCGGTACCTGGAGTCCTTCGCGGCGGCTTGCGGCGTCGACGAGGCCCGCACCCGCGCCTACGACCCCCTGCCCGGCTGCCAGGCCTACCCGTCCTGCATCGCCTGGCTCGCCCTCAACGCCTCCCCGGCGGACGCGGTCGTGGCGATCACCGCCAACTTCTCGGCCTGGGGCGGCTACTGCGCCACCATCGCCAAGTCCCTACGCACCCACTACGCCTTCACCCCCGAGGCCTGCGCCTTCTTCGACTTCTTCGCAGAACCGTCCCCGGACCTGGACCAGAAGGCCACAGCAGCAGTCCAGAAGGGCCTGAACACAAACGCCGTGAACGAAAAACAGGCGCACCGCTACGGCCGCCTACTCCAAACCTACGAGTCCCTCTTCTGGACAACCCTGCTGCAGCCCACCTGAAGGGGCGCGGGGAACTGCGCGATCAACCACAAACAACCGGCACCCGGCACACACGAGGACCCCTACGGTGCACCCCCGCTGCTATGAGCAATACACGCCACATCAATCCGATCGGCCAGCTTCGCCAACTCAATGGTCAACGCCGCCACCGTATCCTCATCAAGCCCCCCTTCCCCGGACTCGACAAGACGCACCCACCTCCCACCGACCGTCCGCAACAACTTGCTCACATCGGCGGCAGCCACCTGCAAGGTCCCGCGGTCGTCGACGATCAGAGGCAGAGTCACTTCGCGGTTCACAGACCGGATGTTAACCGCGGAGCACTCACGCACCGTGCCAAACCGTGGTGATGTTGCAGAACTCGCGGATTCCGTGCCCGGACAGCTCACGCCCGTATCCGGACCGCTTGACCCCGCCGAACGGGAACGCCGGGTGGGAGGCGGTCATCCCGTTGACGAACACGCCGCCGGCCTCCAGATCTCGTACGAACCGGTCGACCTCCCCCTCGTCCCGCGTCCACACGTTCGAACTCAGCCCGAAGGGCGAGTCGTTGGCGATCAGCACCGCCTCGTCCAGGTCGGCCGCGCGATACAGCGTGGCGACCGGGCCGAAGGCCTCCTCGCGGTGGATGCGCATCTCGCGGGTGATCCCGGAGAGCACCGTCGGCGGGTAGTACCAGCCGGGCAGCTCGGGCCGGCGCAGCCGGTGGCCGCCGCACAGGGCCGTGGCCCCGCTGCGGGTCGCGTCGTCGACCAGCTCCTCCAGGTCGGCGCGCCCCTGCTCGGTGGAGAGCGGCCCGACGTCGGTGTCCTCGTCCATCGGGTCGCCGACCTTCAGCGCCTTCATGCCCGCCACGAACCGTTCGGCGAAGGCCTCGTAGACGTCGGTGTGCACGATGAACCGCTTGGCGGCGATGCACGACTGGCCGTTGTTCTGCACGCGCGCGGTGACCGCGATCTTCGCGGCCCGGTCGATGTCGGCGGACGGCATGACGATGTACGGGTCGCTGCCGCCGAGTTCCAGCACCGTCTTCTTGATCATCTCCCCGGCGGTGGAGGCGACGGCCCGCCCGGCGGGCTCGCTGCCGGTGAGCGTGGCCGCCTTGACGCGGTCGTCGCGCAGGATGTCGTCGACGGCGCCGGAGCCGATGAGCAGGGTCTGGAAGCAGCCCTCGGGGTGGCCCGCGCGGTGGAAGAGGTCCTCCAGGAACAGGGCGGTCTGCGGGACGTTGGAGGAGTGCTTGAGCAGGCCCACGTTGCCCGCCATCAGCGCGGGCGCCGCGAAGCGGACGACCTGCCACAGCGGGAAGTTCCACGGCATCACGGCGAGCACGGGACCGAGCGGCCGGTAGCGGACCAGGACGCGGGAGGCGCCGGAGTCCTTGGCGTCGGACTCCGCGGGCTCCTCGTCGGCGAGCAGTTCCTCGGCGTGGTCGGCGTACCAGCGCATCGCCTTGGCGCACTTGGCGGCCTCCGCGCGGGCCTGCTTGATCGGCTTGCCCATCTCGGTGGTCATCACGCGGGCGATGTCCTCGCCGCTCTCGTCGAGCAGGTCGGCGGCCCTGTGCATCAGCCGGGCGCGCTCGGCGAACGTCGTGGTGCGGTAGGTGCGGAACGTCGCCTCGGCGAGCTGGAGGCGGCGCTCGAGCTCCTCCTCGCCCATGGCCTCGTACGTCTTGAGCGTCTCGCCGTTCGCCGGGTTCACCGTCGCGATGGGCATGGCTGACCTCCTGGGGGCGGGCTTGGTTCGACCTTCCCGCGCGCTGCCGTGGACCGCAACGCGTGGGCGGCCGTGGGGTTACCGGGCTTTGTCCGAGTGCTCCGCGAGCCGGTCGAGAAACGCGGTCTGCGCCCTGACGATCACATCCCGGGCGTCGTCGAGCCCGAACCAGGCCACCCGGTCCAGCTCGGGGAACTCCTGTGTCCGCCCGGAGCGCGGCGGCCACTCCATGGTGAAGGTGCCGGGGGTGATGGTCGCCGGGTCCAGGTCGGCCCGGACCGCCCAGGCCGTCACCGTCTTCCCGCCGGACTGGCGGACCTCGCCCAGCTGAACCGCCTCGCCGTCGGGCGGCGGCAGTCCGAGCTCCTCCTGGAACTCGCGCCGGGCCGCGTCCCAGGCGGTTTCCCGCGCGCTCTCGTACTCGCCCTTGGGCACGGTCCAGGCGCCGGCGTCGCGCCGGGCGAAGAAGGGGCCGCCCATGTGGCCGAGCAGTACTTCGAGGCCGTGGCCGGTGTGCCGGTACAGCAGCAGGCCCGCGCTCTGCTTGCCGCTCACGGGCGGACCTCCGGGTGTGCGGCGAGCAGGGTCTCGACCGTGTCGGCCTCCTCGGGGCGCTTGTCCTCGCGGTAGCGGATGACGCGGGCGAAGCGGAGGGTGACGCCGGCCGGGTAGCGGGTGGACCGCTGCAGACCGTCGTAGGCGATCTCGACGACGAGTTCGGGGCGTACGGTCACGACGTAGCCGCTGGACTCGACGGCCAGTTCCTGGAGGCGTTCGGTCTGCCAGGTGAGCATCGCGTCGGTCATGCCCTTGAAGGTCTTGCCGAGCATGGTGAAGGAGCCGTCGGGGTTGCGGGCGCCGAGGTGGAGGTTGGAGAGCTTGCCGGTGCGGCGGCCGTGGCCCCACTCGGCGGCCAGCACCACCAGGTCGAGGGTGTGCACGGGCTTGACCTTCAGCCAGGACGCGCCGCGCCGGCCCGCGCTGTAGGCGGCGTCCAGGCCCTTGACGACGACGCCCTCGTGGCCGCGCTCCAGCGTGGCGGCGAGGAACTGCTCCGCCTCGGCCACGTCGTCCGGGCCGGAGACCAAAGTGCGGCGCACCCGCATCGGTTCGGGGACCAGCCGGGCCAGTTCGGCGTGCCGCTCGGTGAAGGGCAGGTCGAGCAGGTCGCGGTCGTCGACGGACAGGGCGTCGAAGAAGACGGGGGAGACCGGGACGGTCTCGGCGGCGGTCGCCACGTCCACGCGGGAGCCGACGCGCCCGGCCGTCTCCTGGAAGGACCGGGGCCGCCCGTCCGCGTCGAAGGAGATCACCTCGCCGTCGAGGATGAACCGCTGCCCGTTCAACTCCAGTGCGGCGGCGGTGAGTTCGGGCAGGCGGTCGGTGATGTCGTCGAGGGTGCGGGTGTAGATCCGTACGGTGTCGCCGTCGCGGTGGACCTGGACGCGGATGCCGTCCAGCTTCTCCTCGACCGCGCATGTGCCGAGCTTGCCGACCGCCTCGGCGACCGACGAGGCGCTGTGCGCGAGCATCGGCAGGACCGGGCGGCCGACGGTGAGGCGGAAGCGGTCCAGGGCGGCCGGTCCTTCGGCGAGCAGCGCCTCGGCCACCGACTGCAGGGAGCCCGCGAGCATCACCGCCCGGCGCACGTCGGCGGGCGGCGCCTCCGTCGCCTGGGCCAGGCCCTCCACGGCGACGGCGTCCAGGGCGCCCTGCCGCACCTCGCCGGTGAGCAGCCCGAACAGGAACCGCTGTTCCTCCTCGGTGGCCGCGCCCAGCAACTCCCCGACCAGCCTGGCCCGTTCGGCCTGTGATCCGGCGCCGGAGACCTTGCTGAGGCCCGTGAGCAGGGCGTCCACCTCGCGCACGGTGAGGGTGGGCTCGGCGGCCGGCGGGACCGGGCTGCCGAGCACCTTCCAGCCGACGCCGATCCTGCCCTGCGGCAGCCGTCCCGCCAGATACGGGATCACGATCGGCACGTCGTCGGCCTCGGCGTCCCGGAACAGCTCCGCGAGCAGTGCGATCTTCCGGGACCGCGCCGAGGTGGCGGCGACCTCCTGAGACACCTGAGCCAGGCGGGCGAGCAGCATGCAGCAATCCTGCAACGGAGGAGGGCGCTTCACACCTGCACGGCGCCGGCTCTACACCCCGATCCTCGCGTCGAGGTCCGCCATCAGCAGCTCCCCGTTGATGGCGGCGCCCGCGCGGTAGCCGCGGCTGGCCGCGTTGATGACCTGCTCGGCGAAGCCGGAGGCGTTGCCCGCGGCCCACAGTCCGGGCACGGTCGTCAGACCGCGTTCGTCGATCACGGGGTAGGCGCCGAACGGCGTCTCCTGCAGCTCGGCCCCCAGCCGCACCAGCAGGTCGTTCTGCGGGACGGGGCGCGGCGCGACGAACAGGACCGACCGCTCGTGCGTGGAGCCTCCCCCGGAGGGGGCGCCCCCGGCGAGCCGCACTCCGGTCAGCCGGTCGTCCTCGACCACCAGGGCGGCCACCTCGCCCGGCACGACCTTGACCCCGGCCGCGGCGAGCCTGCGCAGATCGTCGTCCGACAGCTCCTGCTCGGCGACCTTGTGCAAGAAGAACGTCACGTCCTTGGACCACTGCGACACCATCAGCGCCTGGTGCACGCTCATCGGCGTCGTGGCCAGCACCCCGAAGGGCTGGTCGCGCACCTCCCAGCCGTGGCAGTAGGGGCAGTGCAGCACGTCGCGGCCGAAGCGCTCGGCGACGCCGGGCACGTCAGGCAGCTCGTCCTTGAGGCCGGTCGCGATCACGAGCGCGCGGGAGCGGACGGTGCGGCCGCCGGCCAGGGTCACGGCGAAGTCCCCGTGTTCCCCGTCCCGGCTCGCGTCCACGGCCCGGTCCCGCACCAGTTCGACGCCGTAGCGTGCGATCTCCTCGCGGCCGATCGCGAGGAACTCCGCGGGCGGCATGCCGTCGCGGGAGAGATA
This sequence comes from Streptomyces spinosisporus, assembly GCF_022698145.1. Classification (GTDB taxonomy): domain Bacteria; phylum Actinomycetota; class Actinomycetes; order Streptomycetales; family Streptomycetaceae; genus Streptomyces; species Streptomyces spinosisporus. The sequence goes on along the minus strand of NZ_JALDAX010000019.1, from coordinate 30,357 downwards.
GCCCTGCATATGGGCGGCGGGCGCGTTGCGCGGCTCGCCCGCGTCGACGACCAGGGTGCGGCGCCGGGCCCGGCCGAGGACCAGTGCGGCGGAGAGCCCTGCCGCGCCTGCGCCGACGACGATCACTTCGTACTTCTCGGTCTCCGTCATGGGTGACGTCATGGGTGACCACCTCCTTGTACGACAGTCGCGCCATCGCTGCCGCATTGACAAACGCGTTTGCCGAAACTGCAATGAGCACATGACTGACGACACCGAAGAGGTCCTGGCCGAGGTCGGGCCCCGGCTGCGCCGGATCCGCAAGGAGCGGGGTGCGACGCTCGCCGGGCTGTCGGCGGCGACCGGGATCTCGGTGAGCACGCTGTCCCGGCTGGAGTCCGGACTGCGCAAGCCCAGTCTGGAGCTGCTGCTGCCGATCGCGCGGGCCCACCAGGTGCCGCTGGACGAGCTGGTCGGCGCCCCGGCGGCGGGCGACCCGCGGGTGCGCTCCGAACCGATCGTGCGCTACGGCCGCACCCACTGGCCGCTGACCCGCCAGCCCGGCGGACTGCAGGCCTTCAAGGTGCTCGAACCGCAGCGCAGGCTGGACCCGGAGCCGCGTGTGCACGAGGGCTACGAGTGGCTGTACGTCCTGTCCGGGCGGCTGCGGCTGGTGCTGGGGGAGCATGACGTCGTGCTCACGGCGGGGGAGGCCGCGGAGTTCGACACGCGGGTGCCGCACTGGTTCGGCTCGACGGGGGAGGGGCCGGTGGAGTTCCTGAGCCTGTTCGGGCCGCAGGGCGAGCGGATGCACGTACGGGCGCGGCCCAGGCGGCCGAAGCAGGGGCGTGGCGAAGACGACTGATGTCGGCGGTTCCCAGAGCGGCAAGCGACCGCTTAGTATGCGGTTGACCCCGGTCAGACACCGCAGTCCCGTGGAGGCACCGCATGCAGGCATGGCAAGTGCACGAGAACGGCGAGCCGAGCGAGGTGATGCGGCTCGAGGAGGTGGAGCGGCCCACCCCCGGCGACGGCCAGGTGCTGCTGAAGGTGCGTGCCGCCAACATCAACTTCCCGGACGTGCTGATGTGTCGGGGCCAGTATCAGGTGCGCCCGCCGCTGCCGTTCACGCCCGGCGTGGAGATCTGCGGCGAGACCGAGGACGGCCGCCGGGTGCTCGCCAACCCCGCGCTGCCGCACGGCGGTTTCGCCGAGTACGCCCTCGCGGACGCCGCCGCCCTGCTGCCCGCACCCGACTCGCTGGACGACGCCGAGGCCGCCGCCCTGCACATCGGCTACCAGACGGGCTGGTTCGGACTGCACCGCCGTGCTCACCTCGAAGCCGGTGAGACGCTGCTCGTGCACGCTGCCGCGGGAGGGGTCGGCAGCGCGGCCGTGCAACTCGGCAAGGCGGCCGGGGCCACGGTCATCGGCGTCGTCGGCGGCGCCGACAAGGCCGCCGTCGCCCGCGACCTGGGCTGCGACGTCGTGATCGACCGCAAGAGCCAGGACGTCATCGCCGCCGTGAAGGAGGCGACGGGCGGACGGGGCGCCGACGTCATCTACGACCCCGTCGGCGGCGAGGCCTACACCCAGTCCACCAAGGTCGTCGCCTTCGAGGGCCGCATCGTCGTCGTCGGCTTCGCGTCCGGCACGATCCCCAGCCCGGGGCTCAACCACGCCCTGGTGAAGAACTACGCGATCCTCGGCCTGCACTGGGGCCTGTACGGCACCAAGAACCCGAAGCTGATCCAGCACTGCCACGAGCAGCTCACCGAACTCGCCGCGCGCGGCGCGATCAAGCCGCTGGTCAGCGAGCGCGTGGCGTTGGACGGTGCCGCGGCCGCCGTGCAGCGCGTCGGCGACGGGGTGACCACCGGCCGGGTGGCCGTCGTACCGTCCCTCGCGAACGGAGCCGCGGCATGACCGACGCAGCCGAACTCCAGCGCCGTACGGCCGAGTTGCTGGCGGCGCATCCGCCGGCCACGACCGACCGCCTGGACTTCCTCAAGGCCCGCTTCGACACCGGGCTCGCCTGGGTGCACTACCCGGAGGGCCTCGGCGGACTCGGTGCCCCGCGCGCCCTCCAGGCCGTCGTGGACGCCGAGTTGGAGGCCGCGGGCGCCCCCGACAACGCCCCGCGCCGCAACGGCATCGGCCTCGGTATGGCCGCCCCCACCATCCTCAAGTACGGCACCGAGGAGCAGAAGCAGCGCTATCTGCGCCCCCTGTGGATCGGCGAGGAGGTGTGGTGCCAGCTGTTCAGCGAGCCCGGCGCCGGCTCCGACCTCGCGGCGCTCGGCACCCGGGCGGTACGTGACGGGGACGACTGGATCGTCAACGGACAGAAGGTGTGGACCTCCGGTGCGCACAACGCCCGCTGGGCCATCCTCATCGCCCGCACCGACCCGGACGTCCCCAAGCACGCGGGCATCACGTACTTCATCTGCGACATGACCGACCCCGGTGTCGAGGTCCGGCCGCTGCGCCAGATCACCGGCGAGGCCGAGTTCAACGAGGTCTTCCTCACCGACGTCCGCATCCCCGACTCGCGTCGCCTCGGCGCGGTCGGCGACGGCTGGCGGGTCGCCCAGACCACCCTGAACAACGAGCGCGTCGCCATCGGCGGCATGCGGCTGCCCCGCGAGGGCGGCATGATCGGCCCGGTCGCCAAGGCCTGGCGCGAGCGCCCCGAACTGCGCACCCACGATCTGCACCAGCGGCTGCTGAAGCTGTGGGTCGAGGCCGAGGTCGCCCGCCTGACCGGCGAACGCCTGCGCCAGCAGCTGGTGGCCGGACAGCCCGGCCCGGAAGGCGCCGGCATGAAGCTCGCCTTCGCCCGCCTCAACCAGGAGATCAGCGGCCTGGAGGTCGAACTCCTCGGCGAGGAGGGCCTGTTGTACGACGACTGGACCCTGCGCCGCCCCGAGCTCGTGGACTTCACCGGCCGCGAGGCCGGCTACCGCTATCTGCGCGCCAAGGGCAACAGCATCGAGGGCGGGACCAGCGAGATCCTGCTGAACATCGTCGCCGAGCGCGTCCTCGGCCTCCCGGCCGAACCGCGCACCGACAAGGACGTCGCCTGGAAGGACCTCGCCCGATGACCGACCTTCTCTACTCGGAAGAGGAAGAGGCGCTGCGGGCCGCCGTACGGGACCTGCTCGCCGACCACTGCGACGCCCCCGGCGTCATCGCCCGCACCGAGTCCGACGCCCCGCACGACCTCGCCGCCTGGAAGGCGCTCGCCGACGGCATGGGCCTGGCCGGTCTGCTGGTGCCCGAGGCACAGGGCGGCCAGGGCGCCACCCACCGCGAAGTCGCCGTCGTCCTGGAGGAGTTGGGGCGCTCGGTCGCCCCCGTGCCCTACCTCTCCAGCGCCGTCGTCGCCACCGAGGCCCTGCTGGAGTGCGGAGACGAGGAACTGCTCGGACAGCTGGCCTCCGGGCGGGCCATCGGCGTCCTCGCGGTCGGGCTGCACCGCGCCCCCGGCACCGCCTTTCCCGCCGTACGACTGGAGAGCGGCACCCTGCACGGCGAGTTGACCGGGATCGCGGACGCGGTGGCCGCGGACGTCCTGCTGGTGCCGGCCGAGGACGGCGGGCTGTACGCGGTCGACGCGTCCGACGCCGCCCTCACCCCGCAGGTGTCCCTGGATGCGACCCGGCCGCTCGCGACCGTCACCCTGAACGGGGCACGGGCGCGCAGGCTGGGTGACGCGGAACCTGCCGTGCGGCGCGCCCTGCGCTCCGGCGCGGGACTGCTCGCCTCCGAGCAGTTCGGGCTCGCCGAATGGGCGTTGACCGAGACGGTGCGCTATCTCAAGGAGCGCAAGCAGTTCAACCGTCCGGTCGGCGGCTTCCAGGCGCTCAAGCACCGGCTCGCGCAGCTGTGGCTGGAGACCGTCAACCTCCGCGCGGCGGCCCGCAATGCGGCCGACGCGCTCGCCACTGGCGAGGACGTCGATGTCGCGGTCGCCGTCGCGCAGTCGTATGCGGCGCCGGTCGCCCTGCACGCCGCCGAGGAGGCGCTCCAACTGCACGCCGGCATCGGCATGACGTGGGAGCACCCGATCCACCTCTACCTCAAGCGGGCCAAGGCCGACTCGATCGCCTACGGCACGGCCGGCGCCCACCGCTGTGCCGTGGCCGAACTCGTCGGTCTGCAAGCTCCCTGACGCCCACTCGGTGAAGCCCGCCCCACCTGGGGCGGGCTTTTCCGTGCGGCTGGGCGGAAGGAGTGAACAAGGGGCGGCAGTCCGGCCAACTCCTGGCATGTACAGGTTCATCGAGGACCAATACGCCCCATACTCCCTGTGGTTCAGACCCGCCCCACAGGGAGGCAGAACATGGCCCTCATCACCCGCCGCAGAGCGCTGACCGCGTTCGGTGCCACGCTCGCGGCCGTGCTCGCCCCGCCCGCCGGCAGCGCCTTCGCCGAAGCCGGCAAGCACCGCCCCCGCCCGCTGTGGCGGGCCCACGCCCACAACGACTACGAGCACCCCCGTCCCCTCTTCGACGCCCTCGACCACCGGTTCGGCAGCGTCGAGGCCGACATCTTCCTCGTCGGCGACCAGCTCCTGATCGGCCACACCGCGGACGACCTGGACCCCACGCGCACCCTGGAGTCCCTCTACCTCGACCCGCTGGCCAGGATCGTCAGGGCCAACCACGGCTCCGTGTACCGGGGCGACCGCAGGCCGCTGCAGCTGCTCATCGACATCAAGACCGAGGGCTCGTCGACCTACCTCGAACTCGACCGCCATCTGCGGCGCTACCGGCACCTGTTCACCACGTACGCGCACGGCCGCGTGTACCCCGGCGCCATCACCAACGTGATCTCCGGCGACCGCGCCGCACGTACGCCGATGGAGGCCCAGACCGTACGGCGCGCCTTCTACGACGGCCGGCTCACCGACCTCGGCACCGCGGCGCCCGCCTCCTTCGTCCCGCTGATCAGCGACAACTGGCAGCTCAACTTCACCTGGCTCGGCGAGGGAGCGTTCCCGGACGCCGAGCGGCAGAAGCTGCGCGACATCATCGGCCAGGCGCACGGGCGCGGACAGAAGGTGCGCTTCTGGAACACGCCCGACCTGGCGGGACCGGCGCGCGACGCCCTGTGGAGCGAGCTGCTCGCGGCCGACGTCGACTACGTCAACACCGACGACCTGGCAGGGCTCGAAGCCTTCCTGGACGCCCACCGGGCTGCCTGAGAAGGGCCCGAGGAGGGCCCGCGGAGGGCCTGAGGAGGGGCGAGACACCACACGTTCGGAGGACAGGTCAGCCGCCCGGACGAACCCTCCGCTACGCCACACTTGCGGCCGAACGCCGTGAAACGGACGTGGCGGCGTAGCGGAGGAGGCTGACGATGGCTATTTCCATCTCTGTGGTGCTGCTGCTCCTGATCCTGGCGGTGATCTTCCTGCGCAGCGGAGGCCTGAAGGTCTCCCATGCGCTGGTGTGCGCGCTGCTCGGCTTCTATCTCGCCGGCACGAACATCGCGCCCACCATCCACAGTGGCGTCAGTGCGACGGCGGAGATCGTCAGCAGTCTGCGTCCGTGACGACCGGGTCGGGACTGCCCGGGATCACCGCCTGCTGAACGCCCCGATCCCGTTGGCGACCGGGCGTTCCGGGTCGACCGAGGGGTGGTTGCGCACCGTCACCGCCGAGGCCCCCGGTGTGCGGGCGACCAGCGTCGTCGAACCGCCGCCGTCCAGACTGAAGGCGTCGGTCGACCCCAACGACCGCATGGCGCCGGCCACTTCGGCGATCGTCAGCCCGGTGCGGTACGCGGGCGCCCCGTCCAGCGCGAACAGGAACACACGCTTCCCGCCGTCCGCGATGCCGACGGCCGTGCGCACGGCCGCGGTCGCGTCGTCGAGACCCGCGAGCGGGCGTCCGTCCCGCAGGACCGGATAGCCGCCGAGCGCGAAGCTGTACGGAATCCTGGAGTGGGCGGCGACCAGTCCGTGCGCCACCTTCACCCGCTCGCCCTTGAAGAACTTCCGCAGCTTCTGCGCGCCCTCCTCCCGGCCGACGAGCACCGTGGTGTCCGCGGCGATCGCGCCCTGGCCCGGGGTGTCGGAGGTGGCGACGACGCGGCCTCGCCGGACGGTCACCTCGTAGGTGTCCGTGCTGCAGGGCGCGGCCCGGTTCGTGTCCGTGCCGCAGGTGGCGCGGACCCGGGAGACGCTGCCCCAGTCGGAGGTGTAGGCGCCGATCGAATCCACCGGCAGCGCGTACTGGTTGAGCCCGCCGAGCGGCAGCCGTCCCTCCGGCGTACGGATCGAACCGGTCAGGCTCAGGGCGTCCAGGCGGGCCCTGCGGTCGACGCCCACGCCGAGCACGTCACGGGTGCTGGTGCCGGGCGGCAGGGCCGGCCCGAAGCGCTGCCCGTCAGGTACCGCCGCCTTGAGCACATGGCCGTTCGCGATCGCCGGGCCGTCGGTCGAGCCGGTCGCCTCGACGCCCGGGTGCTGGGTCTCCGTGATGTTGAAGAAGTCGCCGTTGACGCCCGCGACGGCGCCCTGGGCGTCGGCCAGTTGCGAGACGGGCGCCCGTGCGGCCACGGCGCCGGGGTACAGCAGGCCGAGCCGGACACGGCGGTCGCGCAGGTCGACGGTGATCACATGGGCGTGGGTCGGCCCCTTGGCGCCCTGGATGTCGAACTCCCGGTAGGTGACGCCCGGCGCGATCGACGTGGAGCTCTGCGCGCTGCTGGCCGGTGCCGCCCCCACCAGGGCCGCACCGGCCAGCGCGCCGAATGCCGTGAGAAACGTCAGTGCCGATCTCACCGACGCTCGAACCGTTCTGTCCGGTCTGACCGCCGCTCCGTCCGACGCGATGGTCGTTATGTCCGATCCGGATGCCGCACAACGCCTCTGGCGATGCGTCACATTGCCCCCTGAGAGGTCGTCAAGTGTCTCGGGTCTCAGGGGAAGTGCAGCAGATCGGGGTGGTCCGTGGGATGGCTATGCGTCGACGACGCGAGAACGGGTGAGGAAACGCACCCCCTCGGGTGCCTCCAGCGAGAAACCGCTGCCGCGGCCCTCCACCACGTCCACGATCAGCCGCGTGTGGCTCCAGACCTCGTACTGGCTGCGCGACATCCAGAACGTCACCGGCTCCACCACTCCCTCGACGTGCAGCTCGGCGAGCAGGACGTCCGAGCCGCCCGTGCGGAACTCGCCCTCCGGGTAGCACATGGGCGCACTGCCGTCGCAGCAGCCGCCGGACTGGTGGAACATCAGCGGGCCGTGGGTGGCCCGCAGCCGTCGCAACAGGTCGGCGGCCGCGGGCGTGAGTTCGACGCGCGGGGTCTCGTCGTACAGCGGGTTCTGCTCAGCCATGACTCCAGGGGAGCACGGGCAAGGTTGCGACAGGGTTGCACGCCGGGCGCCGCCTCACTCGGCCCGCAGAGCCGCAGCCGTCAACGGGCGTTGTACGGCTCCACCTTCAGCCGTGCCGTCGCCGCCACCCCGGCCGGCCACGACACCGTGAGGGTGCGGGACTCGCCGGGAAGCAGCCACAGGTAGTTGTCGCTGTACTCGGCGGGCAGGACCCGGTGCCCCTTGGCGTCCACGAGGGAGACGCGGACCATCGCCGCCACCGAGGAGCCGCGGTTGCGCAGACGGGCCGACAGCTCGCGGCGGCCGTCCCTGGTGCGGGTGCCGGTGGTGTCGACCGACACCCGGGACGGTTCGAGGGCGGTGAGCGCCTTCATGTCCTCGGGCTTGGCGTACTGCCAGTAGGTGTTCTCCGACAGCAACCTGCCGTGCGCGTCGGTCAGTCGGAGCCGCAGCAGGTGCAGGTCCGGCAGGCCGTCCTGGTCGTCCAGGGTGAACGCGGCCGCGGTCGAGGAACGCGCGACGTCCAGCGACTTGCGCTGCTCCGGGCCGTGGGCGTGGCCGGACAGGTCGTAGCGGCGTGCGGAGACCGTGGCGCCGGTCAGCGCGTGCGGGGTGTGGTTGACCGCGATGACCCGGCCGTCGGGGCCCACCTGCACATGGACGGGCTCACTGGCCTTGCGGGCGCCGTAGTAGGCGCCGTTGACGTCGAAGTCGTAGTCGTAGGTCTGCCACACCGTGCTGTACCAGGCGGGGTGGGACATCCACAGCATCAACCCGCTCGCGTCGTCCCACAGGTTGGCGTTCCAGGCCTCGAACATGGCGCGGTGGCTCTCGAAGTTGACGAACTGCGCCTTGCGGCAGAAGTCGTCGAGGTCCTTGGCCGTGCCGAGGCGGGTCTCGATGGCCGCGCGGTAGTTCTGCGGGGCCTGGTTCCCCTTGGTGCTCCAGTCGTGGTAGTACCAGGCCCCGCCGATCGGCCACTCGGGCTCGTCGCCGACGAGGTTGCGCATGGACTCCGCGGTCGGCACGACCGGCATGCCGATCTCGGTGTGGAAGCCGAAGCTGCCGCTGCCGTAGGTGTCGGCGGAGTAGTAGCGCTCCGGATCCACCCAGCTGTAGGGGCCGCCACCGGAGACGATCCCGCCCGCCGAGTTGTTCTGGTAGAGCACGTCCGGCGCCTGGGCGCGCACCGCCGCCCGCATGCCGTCGTTCACCGGTCCGGGCGGGTCGCCCTCGTTGGCACCGCACCACACGACGACGCTGGGGTGGATGCGGTAGCGGCGCACGGTGTCCTCGGCCAGGTCGAGGAAGGCCTTGTGGTCCGGCGGGTCCATGCCCCAGGCGTTGGGGAAGTCGTTCCACACGAGCAGCCCGTGCTCGTCGCAACTGGCGTAGAACTCCTCGCGGTTGGAGCTGGCCACCCAGTTGCGGATCATCGTGAAGTTCATGTCCCGGTGCATCCGCACTGCCGTGTCCATGCGTGAGGCCGGCATGCGGCGCAGCAGTTCGTCCCAGCCCCAGTTGCCGCCGCGGCAGAAGACCCGTACACCGTTGACGCTGATCTTCAGCGGGTCGGTGCTGTTGTCGACCGACTTCACGTCCGTCCACGTCTTGCCGTCGTCGGAGACCTGGATCGTGAACGACTTCGCGTACGCCGTCTCCCACAGGATCGCCACGCGGTCGAAGGTCACCGAGGAGCCGAGGTCGACCGCGATCCACTGGTCGTCCTCGTAGACGGAGGACCAGCGGGAGTTGGGATCGCCGTCGGTGGCGTTGCCCGCCTTGTGGTCGGCCTCGTCCTCCGACGAGGCCGTGGCCTGCTGGTGCAGGGCCAGGTCCTGGTCCGGCGTGGAGCTGTCCAGGACCGACAGGCTCCACATGGACGTGCCCCAACTGGTGGCCCGGTCATGGCAGTTCACCCGCACATGCCGGGCCGTCGTCGCGGTGAAGTCCACGGTCTGCAGGGCCGCCGAGCCACTGCTGCGGAACGGCAGCGGCACCGCCGTGTTGTCGACGTCGGCCGCGTCCGTCCAGTTGTCGCCGTCGTCGGAGACCTGGACGGTGAACGTGCGGGCGTAGGCCTGCTCCCAGGTGATGACCACGCTGTCGAAGGCGACGGACGCGCCGAGGTCGACCCGGATCCACTGGTCGTCCTCGAAGGCGGAGGACCAGCGGGTGCCGTCGTCACCGTCGGTGGCGTTGGCGGGCTTGTTGCCCGGGTCGTCCACGGAGGAGGACGTGGCGTCCTTGTGCAGGGCGAGGTCGATGCCGGGTGCCGAGCTGTCGTTGACCGACAGGGCCCACATCGACGAGCCCCAATTCGTGGCCCGCGTACGGCACATGATGCGCACGTAGCGAGCGGTGCGGCGGGTGAAGCTCACCGTCTGCGCGTAGGCGTCGCTGCCGGTCTGGAAGGTGAGCGGCACGTCCCACTCGTAGCCGAACTGGCGTATCCCGAAGCGGGTCGTGCGCTTGTCGCTCTGTGTGCCGTTCACCGTGGCGGTGAGGGTGAGGTCGTGCAGGGCCGGGTCGCCGTAGCCGTTGGGCCACCACAACTTCGGGTTCTTCAGACGAAGTTGCGGGTGGTCGGCCGGGGTGAAGGTGACGTCGGCGCTCTTGCCGCCGGGGATCGTGACCGTCTTGGTCAGGCGGATGCCGTCGAAGGCCGCCGAAACGGTGACGCTCCGGTCGGCGGAGTCCGCGTTGCGCACCGGGACGAGGATGCTCAGCTCGGCCGTGCCGGTGCCGGGCAGGTCGGGCAGCCGGGTGTCCACGCGGGGGTCGCCGAGGACGGCGGCGCCCGTGGAGCGCAGCCGGACGTGGTTCCACAGGCCGGCCGCGCGGTCGCGCACCGCGGGCATCCAGTCCCATCCCGAAGAGGCCAGGTACGTGGGCGAGTTGCGGTTCATCATGTTCGCCCCGGCGTCGACCCACGAGTAGCCCGCCGGGCCCTTGTCGCCCGGGCTGCCGGGGAACGGCATCGGCGTGACCTTCACGGCCAGCGCCTGCTCGCCGTCGCTGCCCTTCCCGCCGTCGCCGATCAGGCTCGTCACGTCGAACGCGGCCCGCGCGAACGGGAAGGTGACCTCGCCGACCTGGCTGCCGTTCAGCCACACCTCGGCCTTGTGGTTGACCCCGTCGAACTCCAGCCACAGGTGACGTCCGGCGCCGGTGCGCAGGCCCTTGGGGAGGCGGAATCCGCGCCGGTACCACCAGGAGTGGCGCGAAAGGGCCTCAGGGACATGGAGGTTGCCGAAGCCGGCCACCGGGTCGGGGAGCTTGCCCTGGTCCACCAGCGAGGTGAGCACCGTGCCGGGCACCGTCGCGGGCAGCCAGCGGCTGGTGTCGAGCGCCGGCTTCGACAGCGCGGCGCCGTCCCCGTCGGCCCAGTCGTCCATGGTCAGATCCCAGCCCGACTCCAGCGGCACGGTGCCGTCGGCGGCGACCTTCAGGGCCGGGGGAGTGCGGTGGTGGGTGCCCCAGTCGGTCCAGCCGGTGACATGCGGGCGCTCGGTGCGGCAGGTGCCGTAGACCTGGAAGCCGTTGAGGCCGAGCGGGTTGGTGTTGGAGCGCTTGTGCACGGTCATCCGGACCCAGCGGGCGGTGACCGGCTTCGCCGGCGCGATCTCGACGGCGCCGCCCTTGCCGGAGGTGGTGCTGTAGATCTGCGTCCAGCTCTTGTGGTCGCGTGAGGTCTCGACGACGTAGTCCACCGCGCAGCTGGAGAGGATCTCCTGGCCCGTGGTGTCGGTGCGCGGATTGCTGCCGGAGGAGCCGACGAAGGGCGGGTCGTCCGAGGTCGCCTCGAAGGTGAGGTGCACCGACTCGACCTCGCACAGCGCCTGGAGGTCGACGGAGATCCACTGGGGGTCGCCGTCCGCGGCGCGCCAGCCGGTGCCGCGCACGCCCGCCGCGGGGACGCCGTCGACGGCGAACTCGGCGGGGGTGGGTGCGTAGTCGGTGGAGGAGACCTCGACGGGGCGGTAGGCGGCGAGTTCGCCGGGTGCGGCGGGCCGGTCCGGCTGCCCGGAACCCGACGCGAGGGCGTCGGCGGGGAAGGCCATGCCGAGGCCGAAACCTGCGAGGAGCGTGGACCCGGTGGACAGCAGGGTGCGACGCGAGGGTCTGAGGGACTGGTCCGACATGAACTGCGGCTCCGATCAGCGACATTGGCCTCTGACAACGTTGCCAAACAGTGCACCTGGGTGGGGTGGGTGTCAAGACCTGTGACGGCAGGACTCTGGTTGTTTGAATAAATTAGGAATTAATATTGACAGGGTTCCGGCCACGGGCCACAGTCTTCGCCGTGACGACTTCACCCCTGCAAGGCTTGGCGGCGACCGCCGCCATCGCGACCGTTCTCACCGTGACCGCCGCCCCCACGGCCACCGCGCAGAGCGCCGTGGACCAGGGCGCCCCCGCGTACTACGACAGCGGTCTCGCACCCACGCCCTACATGGGCTGGAACACCTACTACGGCCTCGGCGCGCCCACCGAGAAGGAGGTGCGCGCCGTCGCCGACAAGCTGGTCAGCAGCGGTCTGCGCGACGCCGGCTACGACATCGTGTGGCTGGACGGCGGCTGGCAGGCCGACAACCCCCGTGACGCACAAGGGCGGCTCACGGCCAACCCGGAGCGCTTCCCCTCCGGCATCCCGTCGCTGGTCTCCTATTTGCACAAGCGAGGACTGCGGGCCGGCATCTACACCGACGCGGGCACCTACGACGGCGGCAAGAGCTGCGGCCTCGGCAGCCGCGGTTACTACGACCAGGACGCGAAGCAGTTCGCGGCCTGGAAGTTCGACGCCGTCAAGGTCGACTTCCTGTGCGGGATCGGCGCGAAGCTCGACCCGGGGCCCGCGTTCAAGGAGTTCAGCGACGCGGTCGCCAAGTCCGGCCGGAAGATGCTGCTGAACCTGTGCAACCCGCTCACCGACGACTGGGGCCTGCCGCACACGCCCGAGCAGGACGCGCACAACACCTACGTCTACGGCCCGACGACCGCCGACTCCTGGCGTACCGGCACCGACATCGCCTGGGGCACCCCGAGCCCCGGTCAGTGGCCCAACATCCTGCGCAACATGGACGCCAACGCCTGGCACCCCGAGGCGCAGGGTCCCGGCCACTACAACGACCCGGACTACCTCATCCCCATGCGGAAGATGACCGACGGGACGTACGAGCTGACCCAGGAGGAGTCCACCAGCCAGTTCGTGATGTGGGCCGAGATGGGCTCGCCGCTGGTGCTGGGCTCCGACCCGCGCACCCTGTCCGACTCCATGCTGAAGACGCTCCGCAACCCGGAGATCATCGCCGTCGACCAGGACCCGCTGGCGATCCAGGGCGTCCGGGTGGCGACCGACGCGACCGGCGACGTCTACAGCAAGGTCCTTCAGGGCCACGGCCGCCGCGCGGTCGTCCTGCTCAACCGCTCCGACCGACCCGCCGAGCGGACCGTGAAGTTCGCCGACGCCGGCCTCGGCGGCAAGGTGCACGTCCGCGACCTGCGGGCGCGCGCCGACCGGGGCACGCACACCGGCTCGTACACCGTCGAGGTCCCCGCGCACGGCACCGCGTTCCTGAAGCTGACCGGCACCGACGCCGTGCCCGGCACCAGCCTGGGGGAGAAGACCTCGGCGAGCCCGGCCGTGGTGCGCGACGGCTCCGGCCTGACCACCTTCTTCCGGGGCCCGCACGGCTCGCTCGTCGCGCGCGACGACCACGGACGCCGCGATCTCGGCGGCCCGACCCACGGCAGGATCCTCGGCCAGCCCGCTGCGTACGCCTCCGCCGGCGGCCGTATCGACGTCTTCGTACGCGGCACCGACGACCGCGCCTACCGGCGCACCTACGACCACGGCCACTGGGGTCAATGGCGGTCGCTGGGCGGCGAGTTGACCGACGCGCCGTCCGTCGCCTTCACCGACCCCGCGCACTGGACGCTGTTCGCGCGCGGCGCCGACGGTGCGGTGGTGCAGCGCGGCCCGGCGACCGACTGGTCCTCGCTCGGGCTGCCCGGCGACAGGCAGACCTACGGCCGCCCGTCCGCCGTCGTCGACAGCGCGGGCCGCGTCCATGTCGCCGTGCGCACCGCCGCCGACGACATCTGGACCCGCACGAGGGACACGTCGGGGCAGTGGTCGGACTGGAGTTCGCTCGGCGGGACCGTCAGCGGCAGCCCGACGCTGGTCGCCGCCGGGGACACGGTCGTGCTGTACGCGCGGGCCGCCGACTACACGCTCTGGCAGCAGCGGTACACCGACGGCGCCTGGCAGGGCTGGAGCAAGCGGGAGGAGTTCCCGAGCGCCGCCTTCGACGGTGCGCTCGGCGCGGTCGCCGGACCGGACGGAGCCGTCGACGCGGTGTTCCGCGGAGTCGACGGCCAGGTGCACCGGACCCAATTCAAATAAATTAGGAATCAATCATGGCCAACCTTCAGCCCAGCCGCCGCCGGTTCCTCGGCGGACTCGGTGCCGCCGGGACAGCGGCACTGCTCAGCGGCTGCGTCACCTCGACCTCCTCGGGCAAGAGCTCCTCCAAGGGCGATGTGACGCTCCAGTCCAACCTCTCGGCCCCGCAGGCGAAGAAGGCGATGGAGGACATCGTCGCCGCCTACGCCAAGAAGGGCTCCGGCAAGGCGAGCCTCAACACGGTCGCCGCCGAGACCTTCCGCACCCAGCTGCCGACGTATCTCACCTCGGCCAACCCGCCGGACGTCTACACCTGGTACCCCGGCTCGGTGGCGGACGCGTACGCCAAGAAGAACCTGCTGCTCGACCTCGACGAGGTGTGGGACTCCTCGCCCGACCTCAAGCGCTACTCCAAGGCGCAGAACAAGCTGTGCACCTCCAGCGCCGGCAAGAAGGTCTTCGTGCCCGCCACCTACTACTGGTGGGGCATGTTCTACCGCAAGTCGAACTTCGCCAAGTGGGGCATACGCGAACTCCCCAAGAGCTGGGACGACTTCCTCGACCTGTGCGACAAGCTCAAGAGCAAGGGCGTCGCCCCGATCGGGCTCGGCGCCGGCGGCAACACCCCGTGGGTCGCCTCCGCGTGGTTCGACTACCTCGACATCCGCATCAACGGCGCCCAGTACCACCGTGAACTCCTCGCCGGGAAGCACCGGTTCGACGACCCCGAGGTGCGCAAGGTCTTCGACCGCTGGCAGGAGGTGCACCCGTACTTCGACCCGAACGGCACCGCCCTCGCCTTCCAGGACGCCACGACCGCCCTGCTGAGCGGCAAGACCGGCATGATGCTCATCGGCACCTTCTTCGCCGACTCGGCCCCCAAGAGCGCCCTGGACGACATCGACTTCTTCCGCTTCCCGGTCATCGACGCCAAGGTCCCGCTCGCCGAAGAGGCCCCCGTGGACGGCTATTTCGCCAGCGCCCGCACCGGCCGTCGCGAGCAGGTCTACGACCTGATGCGCTACCTCGCCACCGTCGAGGCCCAGGAGACCTACATCAAGGGCTCCTCCGGCACCGTCCTGCCCTGCAACCCCGACGCCAAGGACGCCGGGACCGCCCTGGTCAAGAAGGGCCGCGCACACGTCGAATCGGCCGCCGAGATCACCCAGTTCTTCAACCGCGACTCCAGCGACGCGCTCCAGCCCACCGCCGACACCGCGCTCACCAAGTTCCTGGCCAAGCCCAAGTCGATCGATTCCATCCTGACCGACTGGCAGCGCGACGCCGAGAAGATCTGGAACGCCTGAGATGGCCGTCCTGACCGCACCCGACCGGAAGTCCCCGGCCCGCACGCCCGCAGTCGGCAAGCGGGCCCGGGGCTCCCGGCGCACCCCACCCCTCGTCCTCGCCTTCGTCCTCGTCCCGCTGCTCGCCGAGTCCGTATGGGTCTTCTGGCCCGCGCTGCAGGGCTTCTACCTGGCCCTGACCAAGTGGGACGGCGTCTCGACACCGCAGTTCATCGGCCTGGACAACTTCCGGGAGATGGCGAGCGACGACATCTTCCGCAGTGCGGCCGGCCACACCGTGCTGTGGCTGGTCGTCTTCGGCGGCCTGTCCGCCGTCCTCGGCCTCGCCGCCGCCCTGCTGCTCCAGCAGGAGCGGCGCGGCGTCGGCTTCTACCGCGCCGCCCTGTTCCTGCCCGTCGTCTTCTCGCTGGTGGCGACCGCCCTGGTCTGGCAGGCGATCTACCAGCCCGACGGCGTCCTCAACCGGGTCCTGGACGCGGTCGGCCTCGGCAGCCTGCAACACGCCTGGCTCGCCGACCAGGACACCGCCCTGTACGCGGTGATCGTGCCCGCGCTGTGGCGGCAGATCGGCTACGTCATGGTCCTGTACCTGGCCGGCCTCAAGGGCATCGACCCCGCGCTCTACGAGGCCGCCAAGGTCGACGGCGCGAGCGCCTGGCAGCGCTTCCGCCATGTCACGCTGCCCCAACTGCGCAGTGTCAACGCGGTCGTTCTGTCCGTCATCATCATCGACTCGCTGCGCTCATTCGACGTCGTGTGGTCCCTGACCCGCGGCGGCCCCTACCACTCGTCCGAGCTGCTGAGCACCTACATGTACTCGACCGCCTTCCAGTCCCTGCGCCTCGGCTACGGCTCCGCCCTCGCCGTCGTCATCTTCGTGCTGGCCTTCGGCGTCATCTGCTCCTACCTCGTGCGCGCGTTCCGGGAGGCCGACTGATGTCCGCCAACTCCACGGCGGTGCGCCGCAAGCGGGCCGCGACGGCCGGATTCCACCTCGGCGCAGGCGCCCTGTCCCTGCTGTGGCTGCTGCCCATCCTGCTGGTCCTGGTGACCAGCCTGCGCTCCTTCGACGACATCGCCGCCCACGGCCTGGGCAGCTGGCCGCACTCCTTCACCCTGTCCAACTTCGGCCAGGCCTGGAGCGACGGCGGCCAGCAGCGCGCCCTGATCAACAGCCTGATCGTGACCATCCCCTGCGTCATCGTCACGCTCGCCCTCGCCGCCATGGCCGCGTTCGCCCTCAGCCGCTACGAACTCCCCTTCCGCCGGGCCCTGTTGCTGCTGATGCTCGGCGGCAACCTGCTCCCGCCGCAGATCCTGCTCATCCCGGTGTCCAAGCTCAGCGAGATGATGGGCGTCTACGACACCCTGCCCGCACTGATCGGCGTGCAGATCGGCTTCGGCGTCGGCTTCTACGTCTTCGTCCTGCACGGCTTCATGCGCGCGATCCCGGTGGAGATCCAGCAGGCCGCGGTGGTCGACGGTGCCGGGCCCTGGCAGATCTTCTGGCGGATCATCCTCCCGCTGACCCGCCCCGCCCTGGCCGCGCTCAGCGCCCTGTCCTTCACCTGGATCTTCAACGACCTGCTCTGGGCGATCACCGTGCTGCGCAGCGACACCAAGATGCCGATCACCGCAGCCCTCATCGGACTTCAGGGCCAGTACGTGTCGATGTGGAACGTGATCGCCGCCGGTTCGGTCATCGCCGCCGCCCCCACGGTCGCCGTCTTCCTGTGCTTCCAGCGGCACTTCGTGGCCGGCCTGAACCTGGGAGCGGTCAAGTGACGTACCGGCGCTGGACCTTGCGCACCGAGCACACCAGCTACACCGTGCGCCTGTCCCCGGACGGCCCGTGGGCCGAGCTGGACGCCTGGGGCCCGCTCGGCGTCGAGGACGGCCCCTCCGCCCTGGACTGGTCACACCGCACGCACTTCATCACGCCCGCCGACGCCGCGCCCGCCGAGTATCTGCCGTACGGACTGCGGCCGTTCACCGGTGCCGACCTGGTGGCGGCCGGGCCGGACGGCGAGCGGGGCGTGTGGTGGGAGTTCGACGGCGCCGAGGAGGGCCCGGGAAGCCTGCGGCTCGCCTTCACCGACGAACTGCTCGGCCTCCGCACGGTCCTGTGCTACGAGACCGTGCCCGGCACGGACGTACTCCTGCGTTGGACCGAACACACCGCAGGTGAGCGGGAGTTGCGGCTGGGGCGGTTCGACTCGGCCGCGGTGAACGTCCCCGTGACGGGGGCAGCGGCACGGCTGACGTATCTGAGTGGGCAGTGGTCGCAGGAGTTCCAGCGCACCCAACTCGATCTGCCGCGCGGCACGTTCAGCATCGGCAGCCGTCAGGGCGCGCCGGGACACGCGTACGCGCCCTGGCTCGCGGTGCAGGACGGAGAGGCCGCCTACGGCGTCGCCCTGGAGTGGCCCGGCAACTGGCACATCACGGCGGAGGCCGAGCCGGGCGGCAGCGTGCGCGTGCGCGCCGGGCGCGTCCCGCACGAGGGGGCCGTTCTGCTGGCGCCCGGCGACACCCTGGTCACGCCCCGACTGGCCTGCGCCTTCAGCTCGGACGGACTCGACGGCCTGTCCCGCATGTGGCACCGCTACGAGCGCCTGCTGACGGGCGATCGCCTGCACCGCCCGCGGAAGGTGCTCTACAACTCCTGGGAGGCGACCGGCTTCGACGTCGAGGCGGCCGGGCAGCTGGAGCTGGCCAAGGTGGCCGCCGACATCGGCGCCGAACTGTTCGTCGTCGACGACGGCTGGTTCATCGGACGGCACGACGACACCGGGGGACTGGGCGACTGGTACCCCGACCCGGCGGCCTTCCCGGACGGCTTCGACCGGTTCGTGGCCGACGTACGGGCCCTGGGCCTGGACTTCGGGCTGTGGGTCGAGCCCGAGGCCGTCAGCCCCGGCAGCCGACTGTACGCCGAGCACCCCGAGTGGACGTACCGGATCGAGGGCCGCCCCGCCCGCCTGGTGCGCAACCAGTTGCTGCTCGACCTCGGCCGCACCGACGTGCAGGACTTCGTGATCGGCACGCTCGACCGGCTCCTCGGCGCCCACGACATCAGCTATCTCAAGTGGGACATGAACCGCCCACCCACCGAGCGCGGCCGCCCCGGCGCCGGATCCGCCGACCGCCTCGACCTCGACGCCGAGCACGTCGCCGGATACCTGCGCGTCCTGGACCATCTGCGCACCGCCCACCCCGGCGTCACCGTCGAGGGCTGCGCGGGCGGCGGCGGACGCATCGAACACGCGACGATCGCCCGCACCGACGTCGTGTGGCCCAGCGACAACACCGCCCCGCTGGACCGGCTCGCCATCCAGCACGGCTTCCTGCACGCCCACGCCCCGCACGTCATGAGCTCCTGGGTCACCGACGCCCCGGGAATCTTCGACCCGCGCCCGCGCAGCCTCGCCTTCCGCTTCGTCAACGCCATGTGCGGGGTCCTGGGCATCGGCGCCGACCTGCGGGCCTGGACGCCGGAGCAGCGGGCTGAGGCCGCGCGCTGGATCGCCCGCTACAAGGAGGTGCGCGATGTCATCCATCACGGGGAGGCGCGGCTCCTCGGCAGCCCCGAGGAGCCGACCTGCGGAGTGCAGTACGACGCCGGCGACCGGACCGTCGTCGCCGCGTTGAGCACCGGCCGCCTCGACGGCGCCCCGCTGCTGCCCGGCCGCCCCGACCGGCTGCGGCTGCGCGGGCTCGACCCGGCGGCCCGCTACCGCGACACGGCGACCGGGACGACGTACGGCGGGGCCCATCTGCTCCACTACGGGCTGCCGTTCGCCTGGAGCGCCGAGTATGACGCCGACCTCGTCGTGCTGACACGTGACCCTCATCGTGCCGGCACATGAACGGTCCCCTTATGTTTTCGAGCAAGCCCTTTCCCGCGAAGGAGTCGGATTCCACGATGGAGCAGCCCGTACGACGGCACGGCACCCGCTTCACCGGCCGCACGGCCGTGGTCACCGGAGCGGCCTCCGGCATCGGAGCCGCGACCGCCGCACGCCTCGCCGAGGAGGGCGCCGCCGTCGTGCTCGCCGACGTCGCCGAGGAGCGCGGCGAGGCCGTGGCGGAACGCATCGGCAAGGACGGCGGCCGGGCCCGGTTCGTGACCGCCGACGTCGCCCGCGAGGAGGACTGGGCCCGCATCGCCGCCGCCGCGCACGCGTACGGACCCGTCGACGTCCTGGTCAGCAACGCCTTCACGGTCGACGTCACACCCGCCCACGAGATGACCCTGCCGTCCTGGCAGCGCCAGCTCGACGTCAACCTGACCGGCAGCTTCCTGGGCGTGCGGGCCTTCTTGCCCGATCTGCGGGAGCGGCAGGGCGCGGTGGTGCTGACCTCGTCCGTCCACGCCCACCGCGGCCTCCCGGGGCACCCCGCCTACGCCGCCTCCAAGGGCGCCCTGCTCTCCCTGTGCGGGCAGCTCGCCGTCGAGTACGGGCCCGAGGTGCGCGTCAACGCCGTCGTACCGGGGCCGATCCTGACCGGCGCATGGGACAGGGTGCCCGAGGACGAACGGGAGCGCAGCGTCGCCGAGACCGCGGCCCGGCGGTTCGGGACACCCGAGGAGGTGGCCGCGGCCATCGCCTTCCTCGCCGCCGACGAGGCGTCCTACATCACGGGCACGAGTCTCGTGGTGGACGGCGGCTGGAGCGTGGTGAAGGCCTCGGCATGAGGACGCCGATCGTGAAACAGAGGACGCCCGGCATGAAGCAGACGAAGCAGCAGAAAGGCTCTACGACATGACCCCCTATGCCCGCCGAGGCGTGCACGGCCAGACCGTGGAGGCCCTCGCGCGCCGCATCCTGGGCGGTGACATCCCCGAGGGGGCCACGCTCGACCTGGTGGCGCTGCAGAGCGAGCTGGACGTGAGCCTCACCGCGCTGCGCGAATCCCTGAAGGTGCTCGCCGCCAAGGGGATGGTCGACGCCCGCCAGAAGCGCGGCACCTTCGTCCGCGCGCGGGCCGACTGGAACCTGCTCGACGCCGATGTGCTGCGCTGGCAGTTCGAGGGCGGCCGCACCGGCGACGCCGACCGCGCGCTGCTGCAGAACCTCGCCGAGGTCCGCGCCATCATCGAACCCGCCGCCGTGCGCCTGGCCGCGCAGCGCCGCACCGACGCCGACCTGGTCGCCCTCGACGCGGCGATCGCGGCGATGGGGGAGGAGGGCGCCGGGGCGTCGCACGCCGTCGAGGCCGACCTCGCCTTCCACCGCGCCCTGCTCACCGCCACCCACAACGAACTCCTCGAACGCATGGAGATGGTGATCGAGTCCGGTCTCGCCCACCGCGACCGCATCGTGCACAGCTCCCCCCACAGTCAGGACCCGATACCGGCCCACCGCGCCGTCCTGGACGCCGTACGCGACCAGGACCCCGTGGCCGCGGAGGCCGCCATGCGCGCCCTGCTCGAACAGGCCGGCCGCGACCTCGACCGGATCGGCACCGCCGACGAGACGGAAGGCACCCCCACCCAGTGAAGATCACCCGTATCGAGACGTTCCTGGTCCCGCCGCGCTGGCTGTTCTGCCGCGTCGAGACCGACGACGGCGTGGTCGGCTGGGGAGAACCCGTCGTCGAGGGCCGCGCCGAGGTCGTCCGCGCCGCCGTGGACGTGCTCGCCGAATACCTGATCGGCCAGGACCCGCTGCGCATCCAGGACCACTGGCAGGTCCTCACCAAGGGCGGCTTCTACCGCGGCGGCCCCATCCTCTCCAGCGCCGTCGCCGGAATCGACCAGGCCCTGTGGGACATCGCGGGCAAGACCTACGGCGCCCCCGTGCACGCCCTGCTCGGCGGCCCCGTACGCGACCGGGTCCGCGTCTACGCCTGGGTCGGCGGCGACGAACCCGCCGAACTCGGCGAGCAGATCGCCGAACAGGTCGAGGCCGGCTTCACCGCGGTCAAGATGAACGGCGCCGGAGCCACCTCACCGGTCTCCACCGTCTCCGAGACCGCCGCCGTCGTCGCCCGCGTCGCCGCCGCCCGCGAGGCCCTCGGCCCGGACCGGGACGTCGCCGTCGACTTCCACGGCCGCTTCAGCGCCGCCGCCTCCCGCCGCGTCCTCGCCGAACTCGCCCCGCTGCACCCGCTGTTCGTCGAGGAGGCGGTCCTGCCCGAGCAGAACCATCTGCTGCCGGGCCTGGTCACTTCGACGTCGGTGCCGCTTGCGACCGGCGAACGCCTGTACTCGCGCTCGGAGTTCCTGCCCGTCCTCGCCGCGGGCGTCGCCGTCGCCCAGCCCGACCTCTCGCACGCCGGCGGCATCTCCGAGGTCCACCGCATCGCCTCACTCGCCGAGACCTACGGCGCCCAGCTCGCCCCGCACTGCCCCCTCGGCCCGATCGCCCTGGCCGCCAGTCTCCAAGTCGCCTTCGCCACACCGAACTTCCTCATCCAGGAGCAGAGCCGCGGCATCCACTACAACAAGGGCGCGGACCTCCTCTCCTACGTCGTCGACACCGAGCCGTTCCGCTTCGTGGACGGGTATGCGCCGCGCGGCGACGCGCCCGGGCTCGGCATCACGGTCGACGAGGCGGCGGTGCGCGCGGCCGACCGGACCGGGCACGCGTGGCGCAATCCGGTGTGGCGGCATGCGGACGGGTCGTTCGCGGAGTGGTGACCGTGAGTGCTCCGAGGATCGTCACCGACCCGGCGCATGGCGGGCGTTGGACGTCGCTGAGGGTCGGCGGGCGCGAGTGGCTGTGGCGCCGGGACGGTGTCGGGCGCGAGGACGTATCAGCCGGTGACGCCTTCGTGGACGCGGGCGGGCTCGAAGAGTGCGTGCCCACCGTGCGCGGCACGCCCGACCACGGCGACGCCTGGTCGAGGGCGTGGACGAGCGACGGGGCCGGGACGGAGAGCGTGCGCTGCGAGCGGTTCTCGCTGCACCGGACGGTGGGGGAGGACGGCGGGGTCGACTACGTCCTGTCGGCCGAGCCGGGCTTCCGGTTCGTGTGGGCCGCGCACGCGCTGCTGGACCTCTCCACCCGGGCGACCGTGCAGCTGCCCGAGGGGGCGGTAACACGGCTGTATCCGTCGGCGAACGGGTCCTGGGTGGAGGGCAGTTGGCCCGCACCCGGCGGGACGCGCCTCGACCGCTTCGGACCGGATGACGGGACGGCGGTAGGGGCGGTCGTGGACGCCTCACATGTCTGCGTCCACGACGATGAGGACCGCCTGTCGTTCGCGCTCGAAATATCAGGGGGTGTGCCTCAGCCGGTGTCGATCGCCCTGTGGCGCAACCTCGGCGGCTTCCCGGACACGGACCCCTATCGCAGCACCGGCGTCGAGCCCATGCTCGGCCGTGTCTTCGACCTCGCCGAGGCGGGCCCCGGCGATGCCGCCCGGGTGCCCGCATCCGGCGAGGTCCGCTGGCGGCTCACCGTGTCCGCGGGCTGCAACTGCCCCTGAAACCGTACGTATTGGAGCATCTGTTCATGGATCTGCGAGCGGCCCTGGCCGCCCACCGCCTCGTCGCCATCGTGCGCGGGGACGACCCCGCCGCCGCCCTGCGCACCGTCCTGGCCCTGGCCGACGAGGGCATCGAGCTGATCGAGGTGTCGCTGACCGGCAAGGACGCCCTCACCGTCATCGAGCAGGCCCGGCAGGAACTCGGCCCCGACCGCCCCCTCGGCGCGGGCACGATCCTGACCGCCGACGACGCCCGAGCGGCGCACCGGGCGGGGGCGGACTTCGCCGTCACCCCGGCGCTCGGCGAAGGCGTCGGCGCCGCACAGGAGCTCGGCATGCCGGTCCTCGCGGGCGTGATGACACCGACCGAGATCGCGACCGCCCGCGGCCTGGGCGTCGCCGCGCTGAAGATCTTCCCGGCCGCGCAGGCGGGTGGCCCCGGCTACGTCAAGGCGCTGCGCGGGCCGTTCCCCGACGCGCCCTTCGTGCCGGTGGGCGGGGTCGACGAGGCCGCCGCGCGCGCATACCTGGCCGCCGGTGCGATCGCGGTCGGTGTCGGTTCCCCGCTCGTCGGCGACGCGGCGGACGGCGGAAGCATCGCGGACCTGCGGGGGCGCGCCCGCGCGTTCCGGGCGGTGGTGGGGGAGTTCGCGCAGTGACCCCCGCTCTGGTACCCGATGAGGTCCTGCGCCCCGACCGTCTGGAACTGGGCGAGGGCATCCGCTGGACCGACTCCGCCTCCGGGACGGTCCTGGTCGACATCCTCAAGGGCAGGCTGCTCGCCACGCCCGACGATCCCGCCGCACCCCTGCGCGAACTGGCCCGTCTCTCCGTGCCGTTGGGCGCGGTCGCCCCCGTCGCCGACCGCCCCGGCA
This sequence comes from Streptomyces spinosisporus, assembly GCF_022698145.1. Classification (GTDB taxonomy): domain Bacteria; phylum Actinomycetota; class Actinomycetes; order Streptomycetales; family Streptomycetaceae; genus Streptomyces; species Streptomyces spinosisporus. The sequence continues at coordinate 7,003 of NZ_JALDAX010000019.1, read as the reverse complement.
CCTGGATCGCCGCCGCGGGCACCGGCATCTGCCTGCTCGCCCCCGACGGGACGACGAAGTGGCTGGCGCGACCCGAGGACGGCGCCCCGCTCGCCATGCGGATGAACGACGCGGCGGCCGACCCCTCCGGCCGGTTCTGGGCGGGCAGCATGGCCTACGACGCCGACGAGGGAGCCGGCTCGCTCTATCGCGTCGACCACGACGGCACTGTGACCCGCGTCCTCGACGGCATCACCGTGCCGAACGGACCCGCCTTCACGGCGGACGGCACCGCGATGTACCTCGCCGACAGCGCACGCGGCATCGTCCGCCGCCATCCCCTCGACCCGGCGACGGGTGAACTCGGCACGCCGGAGCCCTTCTTGACCGTCGACGACGGCAGCCCAGACGGCATGACGGTCGACGTCGAAGGGGCCGTCTGGATCGCGGTGTGGGGCACCGGGACCGTACGCCGGTATCTGCCGGACGGCCGACTCGACCGCACCCTCCGCCTGCCCGCCAGCCAGCCCGCGGGGGTCTGTCTGCGGGACGACGTCCTGCACATCACGACCGCCCGCATCGGCCTCACCGCGCCCGGTCCCTACGACGGCGCCGTGTTCACCGCCCGGGTCGACGTGCCGGGGACACCGGCCGCCGCGTACCGCCCGACGCAGGAGGTGGCATGAGCGGCGTCCCCTTCCCGCGCTTCCCGGCCGACGGCCCCGTGGTCTGCATCGGCGAGACCATGGCCGCCCTGGCACCCACCCCACCCGTACCGCTCGACAGCGCGGAGGACCTGCGGCTGTCGGTGGCGGGCGCGGAGTCCAACGTGGCCATGTACCTCGCCGATCTCGGTCGTAGCGTCTCCTGGCTCTCCGCACTCGGTGACGACGCCTTCGGGCGACGGGTGCGCGCGGCCGTGGCTGCCGCGGGCGTCGACGTCACGGGCGTACGGACCGATCCTGAGCGACCCACCGGACTGCTGGTGAAGGACCCTGGCCGCGACCGTACCCGCGTCCACTACTACCGCGGCGGATCGGCGGCCTCGGCCTTGGGGCCGGAGGTGCTGGACGACGAACGGGTGCGGTCGGCGGCCCTGTTGCACCTCACCGGAGTCACCCCGGCCCTCTCCCCGTCCTGCCGGAAACTCGTCGAAGCCGCCCTCGGCACCCCGCCCGGCGAGCGCCCCCACGCCGTCAGCTTCGACGTCAACCACCGCCCCGCCCTCTGGCCCGACGGCACGGCCGCCACGGTGCTGCGCGACCTGGCCGACCGCGCCGACATCACCTTCGTCGGCCTCGACGAGGCACAGGACCTGTGGGGAGCGGACCTCCAACCGGCCGACGTACGGCGGCTGTTGGCCCGCCCGCGCATCCTCGTCGTCAAGGACGGCGGAGTGGCGGCCCACGCCTTCGCGGACGGAGAAACGTGCACGGTCCCGGCGCTGCGCACCGACGTCGTGGAACCCGTCGGCGCGGGCGACGCCTTCGCCGCCGGGTTCCTGGCCGGTCTGCTGCGGGGGTACGAGCTGAAGCGCGCCCTGCGCCTCGGCCACATCACCGCCTCGTCCGCACTGCGGGTGACGGGTGACCACGGCCCCCTGCCGGACGGCGCCCGCATCGAGCAACTCCTCGCGGCGGACGAGGAAGAGTGGGGTGCAGCCATGAGTTGACGCAGGCCCATGTCCGACGTCCGTTCCGAAGCCTCTGTTCCCGCAGCACCCCGCTGGGCGCGGATCGCCGCGCTGGATTCCCCGGCCTGCTGGCCGCCGCATCCCCCCCCCGCTCGCGGCGGTGGTCGCGGCCTCACTGGAGGCACTCGCCGCATCCGAGCACCGCACATCGGAGCGCTCAAGTCGGCTGCGGTGCAAGCCGCTTGTGCCCCTTGCGGTCGTAGTACCGCGTCATCGCGAAGCCGAAGAGCAGAGCCAGGGCCGCGCCGATGGCGATCATGATCCAGGAGCGGGTGAGGCCGGCGTCGCCGCGGGCGTCGAAGTAGAGGATGGCGCGGACGCCGTCGCTGAGTTGGCGCATGGGTTCGAAGTGGGAGAGGAAGCGGTAGAAGGCGGGGACGGCCTGCAGGGGGACGGTGGCGCCCGAGGACGGCAGGCCCAGGACGATGAACACGAACATGGAGACCAGCTGACCGATCCCGCCGAAGGCTGCGTTGATGGCCTGTACGCCCAGCCCGACGGCGAGGGCCGCGCAGTAGGAGTAGATCCACAGCAGCGGGATGTGGGTGGCGTCCATGCCCAGGACGGAGACGGTGGCCAGCATGATCAAGGAGACGCTGACGACCGTGATGCCCGCGGTCAGCGCCATGTTGAGCAGCAGCGTCTGGGTGCGGCTGATCGGCACGGTGGGGCGGCGGGTGTGCCAGGGGCCGATCTCGCTGTCGGTGTAGCCGAGGGCGGTGTCGACGGCGTTGGTGATGATGTTGCCGCCCATGAAACCCGCCAGGACCAGCAGCAGCGTGTAGTAGAAGGCGCTCAGTCCGAGCCCGCTGTGGCCACCGATCGGATGGCCCACTTGCGTGACCACGTTCACGGGGTCGGCCAGCAGGAGCTTGGTCGTCGAGTCGGCCTGCCCGCCCGCCGCCTTCGTCAGTTGCCTGCCGATGCTCTGCGAGGCCTGGTGCGCCGCCGCCGTCGTGATCTGACTGGCGAGGGACGAACCCAGGCTGCCCTTGCCGGGGTTGGTGAGCACCGTCAACGTCGGACGTCTCGTCGCGTCCGCCGTGGTGAGTGCCGTGAGCGAGGCGGTGAAGTCGGGCGGGATGACCAGGGCGCCGTAGACCTTGCCGGAGTCGAGTTCGTCCTGGGCCCGGGCGCGGGTGAGGGTCCGCCACTCGGCCTTGTCGGTCGAGGTGTCGGAGGTGATGGCCGCCGCGATCTGCGCGCCCGCGTTCTGCTTCTGCCCGGGCGGCGGCTTCCCGGTGTCGCTGTTGACCAGGGCGATGGGCAGATGGTGCAGGGAGCCCTGCGGATTGACGATGCCGCCCATGTAGAGCAGCGCCAGCAGCAGGGCGAGCACTCCGGTCAGCACGGTGGGCACGAGCCACAGCTTCGGGCGGCCCAGCAGGTTGACGGCACGGGCCTGGGGGCTGGTGTCGGCCATGGCGCTCCGTAGGTCGGGGGAGGACGGACGTCCGCCGCACGGCTCCTGTACGGACGCAGAGCCTACGGAGAAGAGCGGACGAAGGAGGGCAAGCCGCGCGTGAGTGACCGAATCCGGCCTCCCTCACGAGAGCCCTGTTTTCACCTCACGGAGATCACATCTTGAGGTGAGTGGCCCGCCTCACATGGCGTGACTGGATCGTGACCGACACCATGGTGCACGTCATCGGCAGGCTGAAGGGAGCGGTGATGTTCCGCAAGGTGCTGGTCGCCAACCGTGGTGAGATCGCGATCAGGGCGTTCCGCGCCGGGTTCGAGCTGGGCGCGAGGACCGTCGCCGTCTTCCCGTACGAGGACCGCAACTCGTTGCACCGGCTCAAGGCCGACGAGGCCTACGAGATCGGTGAACAGGGGCACCCCGTGCGGGCGTACCTCTCCGTCGAGGAGATCGTCCGCGCCGCGCGCGAGGCGGGCGCCGACGCCGTCTACCCCGGCTACGGCTTCCTGTCCGAGAACCCGGAGCTCGCGCGCGCATGCGAGGAGGCGGGCATCACGTTCGTCGGCCCCAGCGCGCAGACCCTGGAACTGACCGGCAACAAGGCGCGAGCGGTGGCCGCCGCCCGGGCGGCCGGCGTCCCCGTCCTCGGTTCCTCCGAACCCTCCAACGACATCGACGAACTCGTCCGCGCTGCCGAGGAGATCGGCTTCCCGGTGTTCGTGAAGGCGGTCGCGGGCGGCGGCGGGCGCGGCATGCGCCGCGTCGAGGACCCGGCCGCGCTGCGCGAGTCCATCGAGGCGGCGTCCCGCGAGGCCGCCTCCGCGTTCGGAGACCCGACCGTCTTCCTGGAGAAGGCCGTCGTCGACCCCCGCCACATCGAGGTGCAGATCCTCGCCGACGGCGAGGGCAACGTCATCCACCTCTTCGAGCGCGACTGCTCCCTGCAGCGCCGCCACCAGAAGGTCGTCGAGATGGCCCCCGCGCCCCATCTCGACCCGGAGCTGCGCGACCGCATCTGCGCCGACGCGGTCCGCTTCGCCCGCGAGATCGGCTACCGCAACGCGGGCACCGTGGAGTTCCTGCTCGACCGCGACGGCCACCACGTCTTCATCGAGATGAACCCGCGCATCCAGGTCGAGCACACGGTCACCGAAGAGGTCACCGACGTCGACCTCGTCCAGTCGCAGCTGCGCATCGCCTCCGGCCAGACGCTGGCCGACCTCGGCCTGTCCCAGGAGACGGTGCGGCTGCACGGCGCCGCCCTGCAGTGCCGTATCACCACCGAGGACCCGGCCAACGGCTTCCGTCCGGACACCGGCCGCATCAGCGCCTACCGCTCGCCCGGCGGCTCGGGCATCCGCCTGGACGGCGGCACCACGCACGCCGGTACGGACATCAGCGCCCACTTCGACTCCATGCTGGTAAAGCTGACCTGCCGCGGCCGGGACTTCCAGTCCGCGATCGGCCGGGCCCGGCGTGCCGTGGCCGAGTTCCGTATCCGCGGTGTGGCCACCAACATCCCGTTCCTGCAGGCCGTGCTGGACGACCCGGACTTCCGGGCCGGGCGGGTGACGACGTCGTTCATCGAGGAGCGCCCGCATCTGCTGACCGCCCGCTCCTCCGCCGACCGCGGCACGAAGCTGCTCACCTACCTGGCCGACGTCACCGTCAACAAGCCGCACGGCGAGCGCCCGCACCTGATCGAGTCGACGTCCAAGCTGCCCGAACTGCCCGCCGGGGAGCCGCCCGCGGGCTCGCGGCAGAGGCTCGTCGAGCTGGGTCCGGAGGGCTTCGCCCGCCGGCTGCGCGAGTCGCCGACCATCGGCGTCACGGACACCACCTTCCGCGACGCGCACCAGTCGCTGCTGGCCACCCGGGTACGCACCAAGGACCTCCTGGCCGTCGCCCCGGTCGTCGCCCGCACTCTGCCCGAGCTGCTGTCCCTGGAGTGCTGGGGCGGCGCCACCTACGACGTCGCGCTGCGCTTCCTCGCCGAGGACCCGTGGGAGCGGCTGGCCGCGCTGCGCGAGGCCGTGCCCAACATCTGTCTGCAGATGCTGCTGCGCGGCCGCAACACCGTCGGCTACACCCCGTACCCGACCGAGGTGACCGACGCCTTCGTGCAGGAGGCAGCGGCCACCGGCATCGACATCTTCCGCATCTTCGACGCCCTCAACGACGTCGGCCAGATGCGCCCGGCCATCGAGGCCGTACGCGAGACGGGCACCGCGATCGCCGAGGTCGCTCTCTGCTACACCGCGGACCTGTCCGACCCGAACGAACGCCTCTACACCCTGGACTACTACCTGCGGCTGGCGGAGCAGATCGTCGACGTGGGCGCGCACGTCCTGGCCGTCAAGGACATGGCCGGCGTGCTGCGCGCCCCGGCCGCCGCGACCCTCGTCTCCGCGCTGCGCCGGGAGTTCGACCTGCCGGTGCACCTGCACACCCACGACACCGCGGGCGGCCAGCTCGGCACCTACCTCGCCGCGATCCAGGCGGGCGCGGACGCCGTGGACGGCGCGGTCGCCTCGATGGCCGGGACCACCTCGCAGCCGTCCCTCTCGGCGATCGTCGCCGCGACCGACCACTCCGCGCGGCCCACCGGCCTGGATCTGCAGGCGGTCGGCGACCTGGAGCCGTACTGGGAGAGTGTCCGCAAGATCTACGCACCCTTCGAGGCGGGCCTCGCCTCCCCGACCGGTCGCGTCTACCACCACGAGATCCCCGGCGGCCAGCTCTCCAACCTGCGCACCCAGGCCGTCGCGCTCGGCCTCGGCGACCGCTTCGAGGACATCGAGGCGATGTACGCGGCGGCCGACCGGATGCTGGGCCGCCTGGTGAAGGTCACCCCGTCCTCCAAGGTGGTCGGCGATCTCGCCCTGCACCTGGTGGGCGCCGGGGTGGACCCGGCCGAGTTCGAGGCGAGCCCGAACCGCTACGACATCCCCGACTCGGTCATCGGCTTCCTGCGCGGCGAGCTGGGCACCCCGCCCGGCGGCTGGCCGGAACCCTTCCGCACCAAGGCACTCGAGGGCCGCGCCGAGCCCCGGCCGGTCCAGGAGCTGACGGCGGAGGACCGCGAGGGCCTGGCGAAGGAGCCGCGCGCCACGCTCAACCGGCTGCTGTTCCCCGGCCCGACCCGGGACTTCGACAACCACCGCCAGGCCTACGGCGACACCAGCGTGCTCGACAGCAAGGACTTCTTCTACGGTCTGCGGCCGGGCAAGGAGTACACCGTCGACCTGGAGCCCGGCGTCCGGCTGCTGATCGAGCTGGAGGCCGTCGGTGAGGCCGACGAACGCGGCATGCGGACCGTGATGTCCACCCTGAACGGCCAGCTGCGGCCGATCCAGGTGCGCGACACCTCCGCCGCCTCTGACATCCCGGTGACGGAGAAGGCCGACCGGACCAACCAGGGCCATGTCGCCGCGCCGTTCGCCGGGGTGGTGACCCTCGCGGTCGCCGAGGGCGATGAAGTGGACGCCGGGGCGACCGTGGCGACCATCGAGGCCATGAAGATGGAGGCCGCGATCACCGCCCCGAAGGCGGGACGGGTCTCGCGTCTGGCCATCACCAGGATCCAGCAGGTCGAGGGCGGTGACCTGCTCGTCGAGATCGGGTGATCCCGGAGGCACTCCCTGGGGCGGCCCCGGTACGGCTTCTGCCGTGCCGGGGCCGCTTCGCGTCTTGACCCGTCGCGTCTTGACCCGCGGTCCGCGCTCCATGATGCTGTGTTGCGACACACGAGATACGTGCCGTATTGAGCAACTCGCCGAGGAGTCGCCATGACCCATCAGGTCCGCGCCGTCGTCGCGCGGGGCAAGGGTGCCCCCGTCAGCCTCGAAACGATCATCGTGCCCGACCCGGGGCCGGGCGAGGCCCTGGTGAAGATCGAGGCGTGCGGGGTG
>NZ_JALDAX010000018.1 GCF_022698145.1 Streptomyces spinosisporus | reverse complement strand
TGCCATCGTGAACGTGGGCAGCATGTGGGCGCACCAGGCGCTCGGCGTGACGCCGTCGTCGGCCTACTCGATGGCCAAGGCGGGCCTGCACGCTCTCACCCACAACCTGGCCATTGAGCTCGCCGGCGAGGGCATCCGGGTGAACGCCGTGGCTCCGGCCGTCACCCGGACGCCGCTGTTCGAAAAGGTCTTCCCGGCAGGTCAACTGGACGCTGCGATGGACCAGTTGAGCGGCCTGCACCCGCTCGGCCGGGTCGGCACGCCCCAGGACCTGGCCTCCGCGATCGTCTTCCTCCTCTCGGACGCGTCGAGTTGGACCACGGGCGCCATCCTCAATGTCGACGGCGGTGTCATGGCCGGCCGCAACTAGAGGCACCCCCGGGCAGTCCTCGGGGCAACTTCCAGTCCGTCCGGACGTATTGGCTCATATGCGCGTCCGGATGGCGCTGGAGGTAGTGCTGGTGTTCAGGTTCCGCCTCCCAGAACGTGCCGGACGGGACAACCTCGGTGACCAGCTTCCCCGGCCACAGTCCAGACGCGTCGCAGTCGGTGATCACCGCTCGCGCGATGCTTCGCTGGCCTTCGTTCAGGTAGAAGATGGCGGACCTGAAGCTCAAGCCGACATCGTCGCCCTGCCGATTCAATGTGGTCGGATCGTGGATCTGGAAGAAGAATTCCAGGATGCTGCGGTAGTCCGTCCCGGACGGGTCGAAAGTGACCTCGGCCGCCTCCGCATGATTCCCGTGGTTTCGGTAGGTCGGTTCCACCACCTCGCCACCGGTGTAGCCGACACGGGTATCCACGACACCCGGATAAGTCCGGAACAGCTCCTGTACGCCCCAGAAGCATCCGCCCGCCAAAACGGCACACACCCTTGCCGGTAACACGCTGCCTTCCCCCTTCGCCGGTTCATCCACCATTAGCTGCCGAGGCGGAGGGATTCCTTACCTGGCGTCTGCAGTCGTCAGGCTGGGGGATTTCGCGAAACGCGCGCAAGGCGCAGGCGAAAACAGCGACTTCGCGTAGACGGTCTGTAGATGGTGCCGTGATGGGCTTGTTCGTACGAGATGACCTGGGGATTGAGGGCCATGCACGCTGCGAATGCCGAAACAACGCGCCGTAGACGACAACTCGACCCCGAGTCCGCCGCCTGGGTGGACGCGCTGGAGGACGGCCGTGGACCGCGGTACGAGCAGGCTTGCACGCGGCTGCATGAACTGCTGGTGAGGATTGCCAAGGACCAGGTGTTGCGCAGGGGTTCGCGTTACCTGATAGCCGGGCCCGAGCTGGACGATCTCGCCCATCAGGCGGCCGCCGACGCCCTGATGAGGATCACGCGCAAAGTCCGTGAATTCCGAGGCGATGCCAGGTTCACCACCTGGGCGTACCGATTTGTCGTGCTGGAAGTTTCCAGCAAGCTGAGTCGCCATTTCTGGCGCGTTGCGCACGCCCGTTTCGACCTGGAGGAATGGGCGCAGGTGCCCGACCACGCCGGCGTCGACCCCGTCAGCCAATCGCAGGCGCGAGAGCTGGCCGACGCCGTACGCGACGCCGTCCGGACGGCACTGAGTGCCCACCAGCGAGAGGTCTTCACCGCCGTCGTCAACGGAGTCCCCCTGGATACGCTCGCCGGCGAGTTGGAGACCAACCGGAACGCGCTCTACAAGACGATGTTCGACGCCCGCAAGAAACTCCGCGCCCAGCTGATAGCGAACGGGCACCTCAGCGCCGCGGGCTGACCGCTGGTGGCGTATAAACGCCATACGCAGCGGCTTCCTGACCTTTCATCACACGCCCTGTGCTTCACTGAAGGCATACCGATTGAGTCATCGGTTCCAAGCCTGTCGTTCCTCCGTCTCCTCCCCCCTGGGTGGCGGGGGAAGGGCTTGTCGAGTCGTGGTTCAGTCGCGTGTGACGGCCCAATGCGCGCTTGGGTTCGTCGTGACGGGCCGGCCCTGGTGCATTCCCCGAGCAGCGGGGCCGGTCCGAGTCCGACAGACCGGAACGGCGAGCCGGTGCCTGAGGTCCCGTGCTGGAACACCACGATGCGTCTGGATGTTGCTGGAAGACATGAAAATCGGTGAGGCTGCCAAAGCCAGCGGCGTCAGCGCACGGTCGTTGCGGCACTACGAAGACGAAGGCCTGATCGTGCCGGGTCGGTGCAGCAATGGCTTCCGTGACTATTGCCAGTCCACGATCGAACAGGTGCTCGCCATCCGCTCACTGGTGGAGTCCGGACTTCCCGTTCGCCTGATCAGAGAAGTGCTGCCACAACTGGTAGGCGGATCTGCTCTCGATACGGATGCGGTGTGTACGGATTTCCTACGTGGGGTCCAGCGTCACCGTGACCGACTCGCAGCGCGCATCGCCGTTCTCAGCGACCAGCGTGCAGCACTTGACGCTTACCTGGCTGTGCAACTCACAACCCGCGTGGCCTCACCATCTGCACATCGGCCTGCCTAGCTCCGCGACACCATGGGCAGGCCGGAACCCTGTGCGAGCGAACAGTGCATATCCGCACTGGCCCAGCGAGTTGATCGTTTCCTAATGTCGACAGCAACTCTGTGGCTGACAGCCCAGGGACTGGCCGGCACCCCCATGACCGTCCGCCTCAGCTGTTTCATGTAGAAAGAAGTGTTCCTTGGCTGCCTTGGACAAAAGAGCCCTCGACCCGGCCCCCGGAAAAGCCCATGTGGCGGAGGGGCCGTGGCCCGTCCGTCTGACGGTCGCCTTCACGCTCCTCTACATGAGCATCCATGTGTACTGGGCGGTGGGCGGCACCTGGGGTGTGCCACTGGCGGCACAGCAGAACGCCGACGCGGTCAGGAACGCCAACTGGGTCGTGTCCGTGATCATGCTCATCGGTGCGGCATGGGTGCTCGCGCTCCATCACCGCTTCGCCAGGCGCGTGTCGGCCTGGGTGGTACTCACTCCGCTCTGGGGCGGCGCCGTGATCTGTGTGTCTCACGCCGTCTTCGGCTTCGTCACGAAGAGCCTCTACCTGGCCGGCGTGCATGATGCCGTCGATTTCCCGAAGGCGGCCGGAGTGGATGCGACGACACTGGCGCACGATCACCACGTTTCGGCGGTGAGAGACCTGTGGCTCTTCGAGCCGAGTTTCCTGATTCAGGGACTTCTGCTGGCGCTGGTCGGTTGGCAGTTCATCCGCACTGCAGCCGCGCGCCGAACGTGGTCCCTGTCCTTGCTGCTGGGAATCGCGGCCGTCGACGTCTTCGGGTTGCTGCTTTCGCTCGGCAACATGCACGTCGCTCTCGGCTGACACCACCCGGCAGTGTTCCGACCAGCCCTTGACACAAAAAAGCGTGCAGGGCGCTCAACGACGTCCATGGAGGACTCATGGCCGAAGAACTCGACCCGGCGACGGCCAGGACCGTCCAGGTGCAACTCGACGGTGTGTTCACAGAGCCGATCAAGCAGCGCAAGAACGGCTTTTACCCTGACGTGTCCCATGAACTGGCCGAGCACATGAGATCCGGCTGGGCGAAACCCGAGGCACGGAACGTCGCCCCGATCACCCAGGTCGCGGAGACCGCTGCCCGCCGCCTCGAACTGTCGCACCGTTTCCCGGGTGAATGGCTGGTGATCCCCGCAGGCCGTCTGAAGACGCGCTCGAATGACACGGCATACGCCTTTCGAGCCGCCACCGAGTACGCCTACCTCACGGGCGATCAGAGCGAGGGGGGAGTCCTGGTCCTGGCGCCGAACGCCACCGGACACAGGGCAACGCTCCATCTTCTGCCCCGCTCGAACCGCGAGAGCGGCGAGTTCTGGCTGGACGAGCAGGGTGAACTATGGGTCGGCCCCCGCCACTCCCTCACCGAAGCGGAACAGATGTACGGCCTCAACACGGCCGATGTGCGCGATCTGCCGGACATGCTGCGCCGGAGCAGTGGACCGGTCCGGATCGTCCGCGGGCACGACGCTCAGGTCGAAGCGGCCGTAGCCGACAGGACCACCGCTCACCGCGACGAGGAACTGCTCGTCTTCCTCTCCGAGGCGCGCCTGGTCAAGGACGCCTTCGAGATCGGCGAACTGCAGAAGGCCGTCGACTCCACCGTGCGGGGCTTCGAGGACGTCGTGAAGAACCTCGACAAGGCCCAGGTGACCGGCGAGCGGTATGTGGAAGGCACCTTCTTCCTGCGCGCGCGGGTCGAGGGCAACGATGTCGGCTACGGCTCCACCTGCGCCGCGGGCCCGCACACCTCCACCTTGCACTGGGCCCGCAACGACGGCCCCGTGGTGCCGGGCGATCTCCTGCTGCTGGACGCCGGCGTGGAGACCCACACCCTCTACACCGCCGACGTCACTCGCACCCTCCCGATCAGCGGTCGCTACAACGCCGTTCAGCGGAAGATCTACGACGCGGTGTACGAGGCGCAGGAGGCCGGTATCGCAGCGGTACGACCTGGTGCCCGCTTCCGGGACTTCCACGACGCGGCTCAGCTCGTGCTGGCGGGGAAACTCGTCGAGTGGGGCGTGCTCCAGGGCCCGGCCGAGCGTGTGCTCGAACTCGGACTGCAGCGCCGCTGGACCCTGCACGGCACCGGGCACATGCTCGGCATGGACGTCCATGACTGCGCCGCCGCGCGCGTCGAGTCCCACGTCGCCGGCACGCTCGCGCCCGGCATGGTCTTCACCGTGGAGCCGGGACTGTACTTCCAGCCGGACGACCTGACGGTCCCCGAGGAGTACCGGGGCACAGGCGTCCGCATCGAGGACGACATCCTGGTCACCGAGGACGGCAGCCGTCTGCTGTCGGCAGGACTGCCGCGCCGCTCCGACGAGGTCGAGGCTTGGATGGCCTCGCTCCGACCCACGCCCGGGCCTCGCGATTGACACGGGGCATCATGAGTGATGGACTGATATCTCAGATTGAGTAGTAGAGATCTCAGCGTCAGCGTGACGCTCGTCCAGTACCACTGCGAGATCACGATGAGCACCACACTCCTCCCCACCCGCCATCTCATAGAGCTGCCGAGCCACCCGTCCGCGGCTTCCACCGCCAGGCGTCGCGTCATCGCATCGCTGTTGGAGTGGGGATGCCCGCGCGACGGCGAGGTGCACTACATGCTGGGTGTGATCGTCTCCGAGCTGGTCACCAACGCCGTCACTCATGCCGGCCGGCACACGCCACGCATCCTGGTCACCGTGAGGCTCGACGACCGTGCGGTCCGTATCGGAATCCGCGACAACCACGCCGACCGTCTTCAGCGCCGCGCTCCGTCGCTGTGTGCGACGGACGGCCGTGGAACGGCCATCGTGGAGGCCCTGCTCGACGAATACGGGGGCCACCTCAGCACCGAGATGCACGACGACGGCAAGACGATCTGGGCAGAAGTGCCCAGTCGTCTCTTCGCATGCAGGTGATCACGCGGAATTGACGCACCCTCAGGCGCGGTCGGCCAGCGTGACCTTGATGCCGTCCAACGTGCAGCGCAACATGAACTCGAACATGTTCTGCGGTGTGACCGCCTGGAATTCGGCCGCTCCGAACTGCGAGATGAGGGGCAGGTCCCGGCTGGCGAAGACAGCGGTGATGGCTGACTGACGAGAGGCGAGCCATGCCTCGTCCTCCGCAGCGCTGGTGGCCCGGGCCAGAGTCAGTGCCGAGCCCTGCACCGCCGCACTGACGGCGACGGCCACTTGCAGCATTTCCGGAAACGCCAGGCCACGGTCAGCGACGGCACGCATGCGCCAGTCCGTGTAGGCCATCATGGACGCCGCCAGGGGAGGGCGCGTGGTCCCGGCGACGATCAGTGCGAGCCATGGATGCGCACGGTAGATCTCCCATTCCCGGCGCGCGGAAAGCTCCAGGTCGGCCCGCCAGCCGTCCGTCCCGTGGGCGGGCAGCGGATGGGCGGCGAACAGCGTTTCGACCACCAGGTCGATCAAGGCGTCCTTGTCCGGGACGTGCCGGTATTGCGACATCACCCCCACGCCCAGCTCTGCCGCGGTGCGGCGCATGGAGAGGGCTTCGAGCCCTTCGCGGTCGGCGATCCTGATGGCCGCCTCCACGATGCTCTCCGCGGTCAGGGACGACTCCGCCGCCTCACCTCGCCGTGGGGCGACGCCGGCCGTCCTCCGTGTCGGGGCGGGTGGTTCGAGGGAGCCGTCCTGACCAACTCCGTTGCCGTCGACGGCGTGAGCATCGCGACGGGCGCGGTAGGCCCGAGATCTGCAGGCCGGCGAGCAGTACCGCGGCGGCCTGCCTCGCCCCTTGGCGTGGACGGGCTTACCGCATTCCTCGCAGCGCATAAGATCCCTCACCTTCATTTCGTGACGCACTCGACCTGTCACGAAATATAGCAGGCGAACGATTGGCCGGGGGAGTGTGGCGCCTGTAACTGCCTTGAGCAGTGCGCAATTTGCTTTCGTTCCATGACGGCGTACGATGCACGCATGATGCATACGCCGTACTCATCCGCTCGTATGTCCGCCAAGACCGTGCTCGTCAGACAGGCGGCCGTCGAGCTTCGCTCCGTCTCCAAAATCCATGGACGTGACGCAGGGGCCGTCCGAGCGCTGGACGACGTCTCCCTCACGTTCGACTCCGGCACCTTCACGGCCGTGATGGGTCCTTCCGGATCCGGCAAGAGCACCCTGCTGCATTGCGCCGCCGGCCTCGACAGGCCCACCTCTGGCAGCGTGCACATCGACGGGGAGGACCTGTCGCAGTACGACGAGGCCGGGCTGACCCGTCTGCGCCGGGACCGGATCGGGTTCGTGTTCCAGACGTTCAATCTGCTGCCGACGCTGACCGCCCGTCAGAACGTGACGCTCCCACTGGAACTGGCGGGAAGGCGACCCCGCCGCGGTGATGTCGACTCCCTCTTCGCCCGGCTCGGGATCGAGGAGCGGGCGGATCATCTGCCCGGAGAGCTCTCGGGCGGCCAGCAACAGCGCGTCGCCTTCGCCCGCGCCGTCCTGGCGGAACCCGCAGTGATCTTCGCCGACGAGCCCACAGGCGCGCTCGACACCAACGCCGCGCGCGAGGTGCTCCAACTGCTCCGCTCGGCGGTGAACGAGAACGGGCGGACCATCGTCATGGTCACCCACGATCCGAACGCCGCCTCCTATGCGGACTCGGTGATCTTCCTGGCCGACGGTCGCATCGTCGACACCCTTGCCCGCCCCGGCGCGGAAGCCGTGGCGGCCCATATGACACGACTGGGAGAGAGGGTTCGGTGACCATCATGGCTATTCGGACGCGCACCACACGCCCCACCAACGCGCTTCTCCTCATGGCTCTACGAAGCCTGCGCGCCAGGCCCACGACACAACTGGCCGCCGGCCTGGTCCTGCTCATCGGTTCGGCCCTGCTCACCGCTCTGGCGGCACTTCTCGAGACGGGACTGGCTGCGAGCGGCAAGGACCACACCCTCTTGATCATGCTGCCGGCCATTCTCGGCGGATGGTCCCTGCTGATCGTGACCTTCGGTGTCCTCTCCACGGTCTCGCTCGTCGTGAGGCAACGGGAGCGCGAGACAGCTCTGTTGAGGACCATCGCGGCCAGCCCGAGACAGGTACAGCTACTGACCCTGCTCGAAGTGATTGCGATCGCCCTGCCGGCCGCCCTGGCGGGCCTCGTACCGGGAATTCTGCTGGGCCGCCTCCTGCTCTCCAGACTCACCGCGGCACACGCGGTCAAGTCTGTGACTGCCCTTGAAAACGGATGGCTCACTGTCACCGTGGGCGCGGGAGTTGCCCTGACAGCTGCTCTTGCGGGTGCCATGCTCGCCGGGCGCCGAGCCGGCCAGGTGCCGCCTGTCTCCGCGCTCTCCGCGAGCGCGGGCGTCGACACGACCGGAAAGACCCTGACACGCACCAAAGTCGTGAGCGGTGGCCTCATCACACTCATTGGCCTGGGGACCGGGATGAGCACGCTGGCACAGGAAAACGGTCCTCTGTTGTCCAGTACGGCCGGGCCGGCAGGGGTTGCGGTCGCCGTGGGACTTGCCCTGCTGGCACCTGCCGCCGCCACCGCGGGCGGCCTGGGACTGGCGCGCTCTCGTTCAGTGATCACACGCCTCGCCGGGCGCACACTCAGGACTCGCGCTCGCCAACAAGGCAGCCTGATCGCGCCGTTGACCCTGCTGATCGGTGTCGGCAGCGGGACACTGGCCATGCAGCGTATCGAGGACAGTCGACCGGCCACCGACGGACCGCAGTTGGCAACCGTCAACTACCTCATCGTATTGGCCATCGTCGGATTCGCTGTCGTGGCCGCGAGCAACACCCTCGTCGCAGCTACCCGGGCCCGCGGACACGACTTCAAGCTCCTGGCCCTCACGGGTGCCACCCGTCGCCAGATCCTGGCAGTGGTGGGCACCGAGGCGCTCATCACCACCGTGATCGCCGCAGTTCTCGGAGGCGTCTCCACCGCGGTGACCGTGCTCCCCTTCAGCGTGGTGCGCACCGGTACGTTGATTCCGGGCCAGGCGGGACCCCTGTTCGCGCTCCTCGTGGCGGTCGCGCTGGCGATCACCATTCTTGCGAGCGTACCGACAGCATTCCGCCAGATCCGTTCGAGCACGGCTCGGTAGGCGGGCACTGAATCCGTGGTGCGCATGTGCAGATGCGGCGTTCACGCGGGTGTTGAAGTGCACAGTCCCACGCTGCGTGACGGCCACTGAGGGGCATGCCGAAACCCACCGAGAGCAAACAGTGCATATCCACGGTGGTTCAGCGTGCCGGTCGTTCCTTAATGTCGGTCCTCGGCACACGTACTTACGTCAAAGGAGCAGGCATGTTCGGAGGCGGGCGTCCCCTTCGAAGTCAGTCAATTCAGTTGGCTTGCGAGCCGGCCGGTGCGCCGACCGTGCATGCCGCGTTCGACGTGGTCGATCTGCGCATACTGGAACTCATGGGGTGCGGCCTGCCGGACTCCACCATCGCCAGACGTCTGACCCTGAGCCACCGAACCGTCCAACGGCGCGTGCAGCGAATGATGATGAGGACCAGCGTGGTCAGCCGGTTCGCGCTGGGACTGCGCGTGAGTGAACTCGGACTTCTCCGAACCGACGACCAGCTGCCGACACCGTGACGGCCTCTGAAAAGACAGGGTAGCCAGGAGGTCGCCCCAACTATGCTCTGCACCATGCATGCTCGCCGGCACATCTGCCCGCCGCCCCGCTTCTGAGCGGGGTGTTGCCAGGGCCAGGCCGACGCATACGGCCGCGGCCCCAGTTCGACGTAGCTTGAAGCCGTCGAAGTTCTGCTGATGCCCCCGCTCCGACGATGCCCTTCATCCACGTCGAAGCCGGAGCCCAACCATGCTCACACGCTCGTCACTCTCTGCTGCCCTCGTTCCACGGGGCACTGCCTTGCTGGTCCTCGCCGGACTGCTATGGGGTACCGGCGGCCTCGCCGGCTCACTCCTCGCCTCTCGCACCGGGATGCAACCCGTTGCCGTCGCCGCCTTCCGACTGTTGCTCGGAGGAATCTTCATCACTCTCTACGCCGCCGTCGCAGGGGGGGTCAGGACGGTGCCGCGCACGCGCGCGGCGGCAGCTCGGCTTGCTGTCACCGGCGTACTGATGGCCACGTACCAGACCGCATACTTCGCGGCAGTGGAGGCCACGTCAGTGAGCCTGGCAACCCTGACCACCATGGTTGCCATCCCCGTACTCGTGACGTTCGGCACCGCCGTCCTCGACCGGCGTCCGCCCACGCTGCGTGCGGTCACATCGATCGTGGTCGCTGTCGGCGGGCTGATGCTGCTGCTCGACTCCCCAACCGGCGCGGGCGGCAACGGAATTGCGGGTGCGGGCTTGGCCCTGCTCGCCGCGCTGGGGTTCGCCGTGCTCACGCTGGACCGCCGAGCACCACTACCCGGTCTGGACCGGAACGCCGCGACCGGACTGGGCTTCCTGACGGGAGGCCTGCTGCTGTTGCCCGCCGGTCTGCTGTCCGGGATGGTGCTTCCGCTGCGGGTCGACACGGTCGGTGCCGTGATGTTCCTCGGGCTGGTGCCAACAGCCGTTGCCTACACCAGCTACTTCTCGGGGCTGCACCTCGCCGGTGCAGCCGCAGGGATCGTCGCTGTCCTCCTCGAACCGCTCACAGCCACACTGCTGGCTGTGCTACTCGCGCATGACCACCTGAGTGGGACTCAGATTCTGGGAGCTGTACTCGTCCTGGTCTCCATCGGCGTCCAGCAGGCTCCGAGCAGGACGACCTCCCGACCGTGACATCTGCTCGGGCAATGAGGTCATGCCGTTGCCCGAGCACCGGTCACGCCGGTGACCGGCCTGAGGAAGGTCCGGTCGAAACGGCGGATGCAGCCGGTCTGTTCACTGAGCTGCCAGAGTCCGCGTGCCTCAGCGTCACGGCGAATGGCCTCGCGGTAGCTCTCGTAGGCGGCGAGACTCGGGAACGAGAAGAGGGCGTAGGCGATGTCGTTGGCCCCTTCACTCGGGAGGAAGCATCCATGATGGGTGCCTCCCAGTCGGTTCACGATCGGTATCCAACCGGTCACGTACTCCTCGAAGGCGGAGACCTGGCGCGGGTCGATTTCGTAGCGCAGATGACAAGTGATCACGAAGTCGTCCGTCCTGACCGAAGGGGAGGGGGTCTTGAGGTCGCCTCAGATGCGAGAGCAGGCCGACGACAGGGCCAAGGGAGGTGTGGGCCGGCGTAGTTGGGGACGTCCCAGCAGGACGTAGGCCGCGACACCGACGTCCGCAATCGTCATCCTGTTGGTGTCGTGCATGTCGGTCGTCCTTGCTTCGACGTCCATTCCGAGAAGCTCTGTCGCGTCGTGGATGTGATGACGGACCGTTGCCTCCGAGACTCCCAGTGCCGTCGCGGTTCTCCGTGCCGACAGGTCGTGTTCGAGCCACACGCACAGCGTGTTTTCAAGGTCTCGCTGACCGGACCGCAAAGGGCTCAGCCGGATCTCGGCCCATGACCGGACTGCTTCGGCCTCGTACGCCAAAAGGTCGTCGAGGTCGTGGACAGAACCCGAGACGGCCGGCGGCGCGTCGGGCAGGGACAGGATGTCCAGGGCCAGGAGGACAAGGATGCGGTCGTTCGCGGTGTTGAGGTCCAACCCGAGGACACGGCTCGCCCGCGCAAGCCGCTGGCGCAGTGTGTTGCGGTGGATACCGAGACCCCGGGAGGCTTCCGCCGGTCTGAAGGAGCATCCGATGCGCAGGGTGTCGAGAAGTTGCTGCTGTGCGGGGTGCCCCAACACCGGCTCGAGCAGGTTCACGGCCCAGGCATGCGCTGTCGGGCGCGGAAGGAGCGGAGCCAGTTTCGACTGCGCACCAGTACTGATCCGACCAGCAACACGCGCCGCGTGCTGGAGTGCCTGGGCGGCCTCTGCGTGGGCGCGAGCGCCGGACTCCATGTCATGGGAACGGCTGGCCCCCATGACGAGCCAGCCGCGCTCGCTGACGAGAGCGCGGAGATCGGCATCCACGCTCGCATCGTGTCGTGCAGACGTGACGATGACGATCTGGCTCCCCTTTTCGGGGCAGGGTGTCACGAGGGCCCGGCCGCTCAGGTTGTCTTCACACCACCGCAGCGTGGCCTCTCGGTCATGTCTCCCGGTGTCGAGGATCCGGACACGGACCTGCTCGGTCTCCGCGAGGGACGGGGCGAGGGCATGGGCGACGAGCTGTGCCTTCGTCGGTCCCGTGCCGAGCAGCAACTGCGCCGCCGCCTGGCTCACACGACGCGGTTCAAGCACCGTGTCCCGATGCCCGCGCCCCACCTGCTCGAAGAAGCCGAGGAACTTGGCCGCGTGGCGCATCAGACGGACTTCGGGCGCGCCGAAGGGGCGGTGCGACGCGACGCCCAGTACGAGAGTGTCGCCGCCGAAAACCCCGATCGCCCGCGTGTGTTGAGTGGATACGGCACTGCCGGCCTGCGTCCTGGTGACCAGATGAAGGGCACGGTTGGTGCGGTCCCCAGGGGCGGCCACCAGGACGCCCCTCTCGTGGGAGCCCAGCGCCACATCCGCATCGAGGGCGGAGGACAACCAGGTGATGATGTCTCTGGCCGCACGGGAGTTCTGGACACGGGCCGGCAGCCGGAGCATCAGGTCTTCCAGCCGCTCGACATGACGCTCCGCCACGGCGGCCCGCTGCTGCTGAATGAAGTGGTTGACGCCGACCCACTCCGAATCCGCGTCCGTCGTCAGGACCGGGAGCTTGAACTCCTCTGCCTGCGCCTGCACTTGAGGACTTCTGGCGACCGAGCTCTGCAGTGTTCGTAGAACCAGTCCCGCCGAGTTGTGGAGGCGAAGATCCGCGATGAGATCGCAGAGCTTCCTGGCGCTGTGCCCCCCTGGAGGGTGCCCCCATGTCACCAACGCCAGACCGCCGCCCGACACGGGGAGATGCTGCGAGCTGGTGTCGTGCCCCGTCTGCCGTGCCGGAACGACCGCGGTGACCTCGGCCACGTGTGTCTCACCGTACGTGCTTGCGTGCGCCGGATGCGCCCAGCGAAGCCGTAGGTCCGGTCTTGTCTCGATGAGGTGATTGAGAGTGAGCATGGAACCCCTCCCTTCCTTGTCGCTCCGGGATCACGGCACCGCCCGACTCATGGCCATTCGCATAACAAGCGTTACGGTAATATACCGTGGGGTCATGGCACGTACCAAGGGAGATCACGAGGCCCGCCGACGCGATGTATCCGAAGCGGTCTGGCAGGTGATGGCCACCCGCGGCTTCAGCGGTCTCACCCTCCGCGCGGTCGCCGACCAGCTCCGCGCGACCACCGGCCTGCTGACGCACTACTTCCCCAACAAGCGGGCCCTCGTGACGTACGCCCTGGACCTGCTCGAGGAACGAACCGCGTCCCGGCCCCGGCGCCCCGCAGGCGAAGGAATCGAGGCTCTGAGGGCGGCCCTGCTCGACATGCTGCCGCTGACCGAAGAGACCACCTCCACCAACCGGATCTGGGTCTCCTCCTGGGACCAGGCCCTGTCCGACCCGGATCTCACGGACGCCTACGCCCGCAAGTACGCCCAGAGCCGCGCAACGCTCCGCGACCGGGTGGCCGCCGCTCAAGAACTCGGTGACCTGCCTCCCGGCGATCCCGAACACATCGCAGCCGGCGTCCAGTCGTTCGTGCTCGGACTCGTGGTCCAGGCCCTGTTCGCCCCATCGGCCTTTACTCCTTCCCGGCAGATCGAACTCCTGGAAGAGCACCTTGCCGCGATCGCCGTCCCGCGCCCGCTCGAGGACCCCCACTAGGGTCGTCGCCGGAACTCTTCTGCGGAACAAGGCCGTTGCGCCGAATCACGTAGGAAGCTGGATGTGCGCCCTGCTTACGGAGGCGCTCTTGGCGAGGACCTGGAGCACATCGGTTCGCACACGCTCGCATCGTGCACGCGTGGCGTCCTGAGCGCCGTCCACGTCCCGATCACGCAACCGCTCGTAGATGGCCTCGAGTTCGCCGGGCGGACTGGCGATGCCAGGATCGATCAGCGCGGCCATTCGCAGTACTCGTTCCAACTCGTCGAGTACGTCCACGACCGCCTTGCTGAGACGGTTGTTGCCGCTGAAGTTAACGATGATGCCCTCGAACTCTATCCCCGCCCGCAGTGATTCCTCCTGTTCCACCTCGCCTGCCGCCAGCGCGAAGGGCACTTTGGACAGCACTTCGAGTCGCTCCAGCGCCGGCGCTGTGAGTCCCCGGCGCGCCGCGGCGCCGGCAGCTTCGCTCGACAGCAACGAACGCAGGGCACAGAGATCGTCCGTGTCCTGGAGCGTGACAGGGCTGACGACGTAACCCGCTCGCGGCAGGGCATCCACAAGGCCGTCGCGCCTCAATCGCGCGAGCGCCTCACGCACCGGCGTCTTGCTGATATGCCACTGCTGAGCGAGCGACGTCTCAGTGAAACCGCTACCCGGGGGCAGCGTCAGGTCGATGATCTGACGCCTGATGGCTCGGTACGCCTGACTCGTCCGGTCGAGGCCGCTCTGGTCGCTGTCGATCAGCAGGAGGGCGGGGATGTGAGGGGTGCCGGTCAGCACGCTGTGGATGTCGGACACCGGGGAAGTATATCAACGCGACCTGTTGATACACCAGGGCGCGGGTCACAGGGCCCGAGCGAACACCACGCGATCCTGTTCAGGGCCGTCGTAGCCGATCATCGGTTCAGAGCAGTCGAAACCCATGGCCTTGTGAAAACGGATGGACCGGTTGTTGTGCGGCGAGGTCACGGCCTTGACAGTCGTGCGCCCTTCTTCGCGCGCCATGGCAAAGAACTGCTCGTACAAGGACCGAGCCAACCCGGAGCGCCGCATGTGCGGTGCCACCCCGGTGAAGTGGATGTAGGCCTCGTCCGGTCGGGACGGAGACATGAAACCAATGACGAATCCAGCGAGCTCGCCGTCCCTGCTCTCGGCGATCAGGCTGGTGTCGTGGAAATGGTTCAGATAAAGCCGGTTGAGTAGCCCGGTCACGGGTCGCCCCCACCAATCATCTATCACGCGCACGATCACGTCGTAGTCCTCTGGGCGAGCGCTACGAGTCACAACACCGCGTGTCAGACGTTCAGAAGTCATGTCCTACCTCTCGTGCGATCCGGGCTCTCCAGTAGTCGCCCATTTGACCACAGGTCCGCCGATTGCGGACCGTACGTGGCGCAAATACGCCAACCCGGAATGACGTATCTACGACAATTCGTGGGTCGGGGTGGGCCGACCTATGATCTGATGTGGGTGACCTGTCACTCGGAGATCGGGATCCACGCACTATGTCTTTCGGGCCGCCGCCCTCACCCTTCACCCAATCGACGCGCACTGCCCAACAGCGGAAGCTACGCCGCATCAGGCTCTGGTGTGCATTCACCGGCTTCCTGGTCGTCCTCCTCGGTATTGGGGGATGGATAATGTGGCCGAAAGGGAATTCCGATTCCCCAGCGAATGTACGTAGCGCGGCGCTTTCGCCTGACGCTATACGGGAGACCGTTGAGAAAACCCCGCGAAGCCCGGAGGGGCAGACGGGCGGGCGGTGGTATGAAGACGGATACAAGAAGTACGAGACTCACAAGGCGCCCGGAACCTGGGCCACGGCAAAGATAGTCGCCAGAGGGATCGGCACCGGTACCGTCGCCGGTGTCGACGCTCGGACGGGCGACAAGGCGTGGACGTTCAGACTCAAGGGACATCTCTGCGCGACGACACAGCACGTCACCAATGCCGGTGAAACGGCTGTCGTCGCCCAGTCGGAGCCGGCGCACATGGAGGATGGGGCTCCTGCGCTGGACGGCTGCGACCAGGTGATCTTTTTCGATGTCGACACGGGGAAGAGGCTTTGGCAGGTGAAACTGCCCCGAGCCCAATCAGCCAGCGTGTTCAACACGAACGTGACCATGACCCGCGGCACAGTGGCCGTGGCGTGGGGCGATGGCTCGGCCGCATTCGCCATGGACCACGGACAGCGCCTTTGGGCGAGCGCAGGTGCCTCTGCCTGCCGCGACATAGGCTTCGCCGGCGGCCGCGCTCTGCTGGCACTGGTCAACTGCGAAGAAAACGGTGACGCGACCTATAGGGTACAGAAAATCGATCCGCAGACAGGTAAGCCGAAATGGAATTACCGAGTCAGTCGCGGTGTCAAGAGCGTGTACCTTCCTTCCTCTGAGCCGCCGGTGCTCGCCGTCGCCGCGGGTGATGACAAGGTCACCGACCTGATCACACTGGATGATCAGGGTAGGCATCGAGCCACGATCTCGATGCAGGATTACTACGACCCCATGTGCTCGCGCCAAGAGTACGGCGTAATAGAGCGCTGCGACGCACTTGTCGTCGGACGCGAACAGCTCTTCGTAGCAAGCAAAGACACCATCGAAGTGGACCAGGCTTCCAATTGGATCATCTCCTTCGACTTGGCGACGGGAAAAACTGGGCGCAAGTTCGAGGGGAGGGCCGCATCGCCGATCTACCCCTTGCGGATGAGCGGAGACAAACTCCTGGCGTATCGCGAGAACAGCATCGATGTCGGACTCTCCGCCGTCATCAGCATCGACCCCACCACGGCAGAGCAGACTCCGTACCTGCTTTTCGGGCTCGATATGCAGACGGGTCCCGAGGTGCAGGATCCCTCGATGGCTGACATCGTCGTGGAACATGGCCGGGTTTTTCTGGCCCCGAAGGAAATCGAAGGGGATGCGACGGACGAGGAAAATCTCGCTCTGGTTGTACTGGGCATGGAACCAGCGAAATGAGTGCGTGCGACAGTGGGCGATGTGATGAAGACTCCTGACGAAGTGGTGCTTCGAGTCTCGCTGGCGCATGCCCGGTTGCTTGAGTTGGTCGAACAACTGGATGATCGACAGAAAGACGCCGCCTCTGCCTTGCCGGGCTGGAGCCGCGGCCACGTCGTGAAGCATCTCTCCGACAACGCCCGAGCCTTCGAGCGGCAGGCACGTGCGGCCATGCGGGGCGAGCTGGTCGACATGTACGACGGCGGCCAGACAGGGCGTGACTCGTCGATCGACTCCGGTGCCGCTCGGTCCGTGACGGAGTTGTGCGAGGAACTGGACCTGGCCCAGCGGGGTCTCGAAGACGCGTGGAGTCGTATGACGGAGGCCGATTGGCGACGCCCTGTCCGGTTCCGTCGCGCCACGGTCCTGGACACCGCGCTGGCGAGGTGGCGTGAAGCCGAGATTCATGCCGTAGACCTCAAGGCCGGCTGTCGCCCGCGCGACTGGTCAGTGGACTTCGCCCTGCATGCCCTGGATTTCCTGTCCTCGCGGACGCCCACCGGGGTGCAACTCGTCTTGCGCGTCACGGACGAGGAATTCGCTCGAACTCTGGGAATTGGCAGAACAGTTGAAGTGAGCGGGCCCCTGCGTGACCTCGCGGCCTGGATGGCCGGACGTGATGTCGACGCCGGTCTGATCACGACTGACCCCCACTTGCCGACACTGGGCGCCTGGCCTCCGGACCCTGCAGATTGAGAGCTGAGTCGAGTTGCGGGGCTGCGACAGTCACCGAGGTCCTCACCGCAGGTTCCGGGCCGACTCCGGCCTTGGTGAGGGACCGGTCGAGCCACGTACTGACGCCGTCGGGCACCGAAGCGGGCACCAGCGCCACGTCCACTGTCGCCTCGCCGACGGCGCAGGCGCACGTGGCGCGACGGGGTGACGGGCCGTGATGTGGTGTTCCACCTCGCTGCGGAGACGGACATCACCGCTGATCGTGAGCGCCACGAGTTGGTGACGGTCCGCGGTACCCGGGCAGCTGTCGACGCGGCCCGCCAGGCGCACGTTCCCCGGTTCGTCCATTGCGGAAGCGAGGCCGCACTCCTTGCCGGTGACCCGCTCGTGGACGTCGATGAGAGCGCGCCGCTGCGGCCCGACTCGGAGGCCGCTTACTGTGCGATGAAGGCCGTGGCCGAGAAGATCGTGCTCGACGCGAACACCGCGGACTTCGCCACGGTGTCGATTCGCCCGAGGTTCGTCTGGGGTCCCGACAGCATCCTCGTCGAAGGCTTGGCGGCCGCTGCGAAGGCCGGGCAGTTCGCCTGGATCGGCGGAGGCCGGCACACAACTGACGTCACGTTCGTCGAGAACGCCGTGGAGGGACTCATGCTCGGATGGCGGCGCGGCCGACCCGGGCAGGCCTACTTCGTCACCGACCGGCAGCGTGTCACCCTTCGCGAGTTCCTGGAGACCCAGTTCGAGATTCTTGGCGTCCAAGTCTCGATCCCCGACCTGGACTTCGAGATCGCCGCCCGCGAAGTACCCGTGCCCGCCCGGTGGTTCCTCGGGCAGGAATGCACCCTGCGGACGGACAAGGCCGTGTCCGAACTCGGCTACGAGCCCATCGTCTCGCACGCCGCCGGTCTGGAGGCCGTCAGGAACTCGGTGGCCGCCGGCCGCGCGTGACCATCGCGCCGGCTGACTCGTACACCGGCGGGCGTGGGCAAGGTGTGGCGTGTTTCTAAGTCACTTCCTTGCCCACGCCCCGACCTGGCCCGGATCAGGCGACGGCAGTGCCGCCCGCGCTCGAATCAGGAACGCTCGTCACCCGCCCAGTCCTTGTTGAAGCCTCCGAGATGCGGGTGGTACATCTCGTCACGGGTGTGTTGCGTGAACTCGACCTTGATCCACAGACTGTCGAGCTGGAATTGGTCGACGCAGGCATCGATCAGCGACTGTGCCAGCGCGGCCCGGGTCTCGCGAGTACGTCCGCTACGGATGTCGCACATGATGAGGGCGGACGGCGTGGGCTCCTCATCCTCGTGGCAACGCCAGACGCCGCCGTCTCCGAGAGCGTGGATGGAAACGGTGAGCAGGTCGGCGTTGACCTTCATACGGTCGGCGTAGATCTGTCCCACGCGTCTCGCGAGTTCTTGCCTGGCGGCCACTGACGCGTCGAGCGGCAGGTCGATCTGGATGGATGGCATGGTTCACATACCTCGGCTCTCGATCCCGGCGGCGATGGCGAAGAGCGACTCCTCATCGCCCGTGTTGGTGATCAGTTGAACCCCGACCGGCAGCCCGTCGACGTGCCCAACAGGCACGCTCAGTGCGGGAACTCCGGCCATGTTCCAGGGGCTTGTCAGCGACAGCAGGGCCGCGCGGGTGTCGAGGGTTGTGCCGCCGACCCGCACAGTTCGCTGATCGATGTGCGGAGCGGTCACAGGAACGGTTGGCATGGCGAGGACCGGATGGTCCTCGAGCAAGCGCAGTACCAGGTCCCGGAATTCGCGTCGCGCGCGATCGGCCGCCGCGTACTGCTCGTCGCTGATCGACTGGCCGGTGCGAAGCCGCGCGCGGACGTCGGGGTCGATCAGTGACTCCTCGCCGCTGAGATGTGCCTCGTGGACGGCGAATGCCTCCCGTCCCTGCAATGTCGAGAACGTCCGGAACAGGTCCTCGGTGTCGCCGAGGGCTCCCGAGAGTGTGTATGGGCCAACTCCGTTGCGGGTCAAGGAGTTGTGTACGACCTCGGCGACCCGGGAATCGGTGGGCGCAATCTCCTCGGGGGTCACCCACGCGACGGACCCCTCACGTGCCGCGCGGCTGCCCGACGGCACCTGCTTGTGCTCCGCACGTCCGACGGTGAGGGCACGAGACGCAAGCAGCGCGTCGTGACCGGTCGTTGTGAACAGGCCGACATGGTCGAGCGTCGGCGCCAGCGGATGGACCCCGCTCACGGGAAGTGCGCCGAAGGCCGGCTTGAAGCCGACCACACCGCACAGGGCAGCCGGGACGCGTACCGATCCCGCCGTATCGGTGCCCAGAGCGAGGGGAACCATCCCAGCCGCCACCGCGGCGGCACTGCCGCCACTGCTGCCGCCGGACATGCGTTCAGGGTTGACCGGGTTTCTGGACGGACCGTGGACCGAACGGTCCCCGGTCGCGCCGTAGGCGAACTCGTGCAGGGTCGTCTTGCCGATGATCACGGCTCCGGCTCGTCGTAGGCGGGTGACGATCTCCGCGTCCTCGGTGGCCCGGGTCGTGCCGAACGACGAGGCCGATCCGCACGTGGTCGGCAGCCCCGCCATGTCGATGAGGTCCTTGACGGCCACGGGTATGCCATGCAGCGGTCCGAGATCGCATCCGGCGGCGAGGTCTGCGTCCGCCTGCTCGGCGGCGGCCAATGCGCCGACGGCATCGACCAGGACGAAGGCGTTCACGACCGGGTTGCGCTCCTCGATCCGTTGCAGCGCGGCACGGACCAGTTGGACGGACGTCGTCGTCCCTTGCCGGAGCGCGCGCCCCAGTTCGGAGATCGTGACGGGTGTGGTGACAAGGTTGCTCATGACGTGACTCCCGGAAGGACGGAGAGCAGGGGCACGATCAGCGCCGTACAGATGCTCATGGCGGCGACGTTGCCCACGAAGGGGTGGAATCCGGCGGGGAGGCGGCCCGAGATCGCCGCGGCGGTCGGAGGAGCGACGAGCGCTCCGGCGAGGGCTGCGACCACGGTCGGCAACAGCGCGCCGTGGTAGGTGAGGACCGCGGCCGGCACAAGGGACACCGCCGGCACGAAGGTCGGGTAGAAGCCGGCTGCCAGCCAGCGGTGCCGCCAGAGGAACACGCCGGCCAAGGCCGACATGAACTGGCCGACGAGGATGGTCACGAACAGGCCCGACCCGTAGGCCAGCGACTCCGACGACGTCGCGTACGCGAGGAGCGCGCCGATGACGAGTGCCGCGCTCGCCCACTCGTTGCCGAAGAACTGCGCTTCGGACAGGTCGGCCAACGCACGCCGAAGCATCCATACGGGGCCCTGTTGGGCCGGCCGGCGACCGGAGGCCGGGGGAGCAGGGACCACGGACCGCCATGCCCATGGTTCGGGCATCCATGGCAGCCGGGGGCAGATCGTGAACGCCAGCGCCGCGGCCAGTGCCATGCCGCCCGTCGCCCCGACGACCGACGGCAGGTTGAGCGGTTGGCAGACCCACGTGACCAGCGCGATCGCCGCCGGAGGGGCAAGCAGCGCCCCGGAGACGGCACCCGTGAGAAACACCCGCCAGCCGGGCCCGTACAGGGCGACGACCGCAGGAGCCACGGACACGAGCGGCACGAACAGCGGCTGCCACGTGCCGTCCGCCAGCGTCGCACCCCACACCAGGGCGCTGAATACGACGCTGAGCAGCGCGGCGCCGGCGACCGAGGGCCAGATCCCGGTCCCGCATGCCTGGACGAAGCCCTGGAGGTACCAGCCGCGGCGGTGTGCGATGTGGCCGGTCAAGCCACCGGCGAGGAGAAGAGTTCCGGCCGATCCGACCGCGTAGAACTGCGGTTCGGAGATTGCGGCGAGCACCCACCGGGCCAGGCCCGGCAGGTCGCCGTAGTCGCCTTGCCAGGTGTGCCCGCCGGCCAAGGCCCAGACGGTTACGCTCGCCAGGGCGACGAACGTGACCGCCACGAGGGCCCGCAGCGCGGACCCGTACGCCGGTTTCGTCGGATCGACGACGCCGCTCACGTCGTCACCGTGGCAGCGGCGGCGCGCCGCGGTAGCCGAGCATCTGGTCGTAGAGGTCCGTGCGCCGGTCCCTGTGCAGGTCGTTGAGCTGGTTCCAGATCGGCGCCGTCCTCGTCGCGGTGAGGTCCACGTCGGCGTAGATGATCGTGTCCTCGTCCGGACCGGCTATACGGTCGATCGGCCACCCATTGGTGCTCGCGATGAGCGAGTTGCCCATGAAGCCGGCCCCGCGCTCCTGT
Organism: Streptomyces spinosisporus; assembly: GCF_022698145.1. GTDB lineage: Bacteria > Actinomycetota > Actinomycetes > Streptomycetales > Streptomycetaceae > Streptomyces > Streptomyces spinosisporus. The sequence goes on along the minus strand of NZ_JALDAX010000018.1, from coordinate 152,043 downwards.
CCGGTGCGGTCCGCCGTCGCGATGAAGACGTTGTTGACATGTGCCGCCGTGATCGTGAGGTGGGCGGCCATGCACACGCCGCTCGCGTCGTACAGCGGCGGCGGAGTCCACACCCAGCCGGTCGGGATGCAGATGATGTCGGCGCCCATCTGGGAGACGATGCGGGCGGTCTCCGGGAACCAGATGTCCCAGCACACCAGCAGCCCGATGCGGCCGATCCGGGTGTCGAAGACCTTGAATCCCTCGTCACCGGGCGTGAACCACAGCTTCTCGGTGTTCCACAGATGCGTCTTGCGGTAGCGGCCGATGTAGCCGTCGGGGCCGACCAACACAGCCGTGTCGTAGAGCCGTTCGCCGTCTCGCTCGACGATGCAGCCGACGACGTACATGCCGTGCTGCGCGGCGAGCCGCTCGAACAACTGCAGCGACGGCCCGTCCGGGATCGTCTCGGAGTGGGCGAAGGCCTCCTCGCGGGTCTCGAACACGTAGCCCGTCGTTGCCAGTTCGGGCAGGACGACCAGATTGGCGCCGGCCTCACCCGCGGCGTTCAGACGCTGTTCGACCGCGGCCGCATTGGACTTGAGGTTCTCCAGTCCGACCTGCGGCTCGAACTGAACGACTGCTACCCGGGCAGCGCTCACGCGGGCCCGGTTCGTCTCGGTCACTTCGGTGGACATCAGTTGCTCCTTGATGGCTGGTTCGGCGGATGGCCGGCTCGGCAGATGGCCGGCTCGATAGACGGCCGGTTCGGCATCTGGTTTCAAAACAAGACCAGGCGGGTGGAGAGTATGATGGGTGGTCTAGTTTTGCAACCACCTCGGAGAGGCTTGCCCAGCGGGCAGACAGGGAGAACTGATGGGAGCGTCGAAGGTGGCTCTCGCGAAGGCGTCGTGCCCGGTCGCACGGGCGGTGGACGTGATCGGGGACCGGTGGTCGCTGTTGATCATCCGCGACGTGTTCGACGGGATCTGTCGCTTCGGAGCGCTGCAGCGCAGCCTGGGTCTCGCGCGGAACATCCTCACCGAGCGGTTGCGCACCCTGGTCGCCCAGGGAGTGCTCGAGACCCGCCCCGCGTCAGATGGCACGGCCTACCACGAGTACGCCGTCACCGAGAAGGGCGCCGATCTCTTCCCGATCCTCGTGGCACTGAGGCAGTGGGGCGAGGGGCACCTTTTCACGGAGGGGGAGGAGCACTCCGTCCTGCTCGACGCCGACAGTGGGCAGCCCATCCGCAGGCTGCAACCGCTCGACGCCGAGGGTCGGCCGGCTACTTACCGCACCTCATACGTTCGCAAGGTGCCGGAAGAAGTTGAGGGGGATGACGGGCGGGCGCGCCGAAGCTGATCGGCGCGCCCGAGGTGGCAAGGTGCCGGTGCGATCTCCTGTCGGCCTGACTCCGGCAGACCCCTGCCCTCGTCACTGAGCAGGCCCCTGCCCTCGTCACTGACCGGAGAAGGTCAGACGCCCGGCTGACGCAGTCCTGCTACGAGCACTGCGACCAGTCGGCGTGCCTCGTACTGCGGGTCGCTCTCCGCGCCGATGCAGAGGTTTCCGATGCCGCGCATGAGGTGGTAGGCGTCGAGGTCGGACTTGATCTCCCCGGACGCGGCCGCGGCGTCGAGGAGTTGGGCGCACACCGGCAGGAGACGTTCGAGGAAGTGGGCGTGCAGTTTCTCGAAGCCGGCGCCGTCCCCCTGCATCGCGGCGGCCAATCCGTGCTTGGTGACGAGGAAGTCGACGAAGAGGTCGACCCAGCGCGCCAAGGCGGCATGGGGAGTCGGGCCGGCTGCCAGCAGGGCCGGGCCGGCCTCGGCGCAGGCCTCGACCTGGTGCCGGTAGACGGCGATGACGAGGTCCGCGCGGGTGGGGAAGTGGCGGTAGATCGTGCCCACCCCGACGCCGGCCTTGGCGGCGATGTCGCGTACCGGCGCGTCCACGCCCGAGGCGACGAAGACCGCGGCGGCCGCGTCCAGCAGGGTCTGCTGGTTGCGGCGGGCGTCCTTGCGCCTCGACTGCGCTGAGCTCCCCGCCCCCTTGCCGCTGTCGTTCACCGCGGCACTCCTTCCCTGACCGCCTTGCGAAACGGAATGGTGTTCCGTATCGTGGCGGAGCGACGTTCCGTTTCGTCGATGATGACAGACCGGGTGGCGACCGGCCAGGCCGGTTTCGCCTGCCACTGCCACTCCCGTGGCCACTGCAGTGGCCATTGCCATCGACCGCCCGGCTCTTACGAAGCGAAGAGTGCCAGCGAAGAGTGCCAAGGCACTGACCGGAAGGCTCTACATGTCCGACTCAACGACCGCGCACGCACACAAGATCGCGAATGTGCCCGGCAAGGTGATCTCCGCGATGCCCCTCGTCCTGCCCGCCTCCGGCGGCCGGGGCGAGGACCTCCAGATCCGGGTGTCCGCCCCCGCGACGGGCGGAGACCTGCCCGTCATCGTCTTCTCGCACGGCTTCGGCGGGTCCATGAGCGGTTACGCCCCGCTGGCGGACCACTGGGCCGCGCACGGCTTCGTGGTCATACAGCCCACCCACCTCGACTCGCGGACGCTCAACATCCCCGCCGAGGACCCCCGAACACCGGCGATCTGGCGCTTTCGCATCGAGGACATCACGCGCGTGCTGGACGGACTCGACGTTCTGGAGGCATCCGTACCGGGGTTGGCCGGACGCGTCGACCACGACCGTATTGCCGTCGCCGGTCACTCCTGGGGAGCCCAGACGACGAGCACGCTGCTGGGCGCGCGCGTGCTCGACTCCGACGGGAAACCCGGCGAGGACATGTCCGACGCGCGCGTGAAGGCAGGTGTGTTGCTCGCCCTGACCGGCCTGGGGGATGAGCTGACGCCGTTCGCCGCGGAGCACTTCCCCTTCATGAAGCCGTCCTTCGACACCATGACCACCCCGGCGCTCATCGTCGCCGGGGACAAGGACCAGTCCCAACTGTCCACGCGCGGACCGGACTGGTTCATCGACCCCTACATCTACAGCCCGGCGCCGAAGAGTCTGCTCACGTTGTTCGAGGCGGAGCACTCGCTCGGTGGCATCACCGGCTATCAAGTCACCGAGACGACCGACGAGTCGCCCGAGCGCGTCGCCCTGATACAGCACCTCACCACGGCCTTCCTCCACAGCGTCCTTCGAGGCGAGGACGCCGACTGGAAGGCGGCGGTCAAAGCCTTGGAGGAAGACGCCAACCCGATGGGGACGCTGCAGAGCAAATAGCCGGTTCCTGCCCGTCACGGACTGGCGAGCTCCTGCGTACGTCGTGACCTACACCCTCGCCACTGGCGGTTGCTCGGTGCCGCAGTGGCGGCACTTGGTGGCGGCGGCCGGCAGGTCTTCGGAAAGGCAGGCAGCGCACGTCTTCACCGGCCCCGGCTCACCGAAGACCGTCGCTCCACGTCGCGCCGAATAGTGCTTGTAGGGCACGACGATGAGGAAGTAGACGACAGCCATGAAGATGATGAAATAGATGAGTGCCGAGATGAATGAGCCGATGTCAAGGTACGTGGCCTTGTTGCCTCCTTGACCGAGCTGCCACCCCAGTCCGACGGAGCGGCTTCCCTGAGCGCGCGCGATGATGGGGTTGATCACGAAGTCGGTAAATGCCTTGATCAAGGTACTGAAGGCCAGAGCGACAATCAGGCCCACAGCTACGACGATGACATCTCCGCGCATCAAGAAGTTCTTGAACCCCTTAATCACTTACGCCTCCTCGTGTTGGATTTTCTCGATCAGAATCACGCGGCATGCTACGTTTTTGTGCGGACTTTGAGCGTCACGACACGTACGAGCAATAGATCGTTCCTTCGAAAGCCGCAATCTTCCGGCATCGGGAGCGCAACGGGGATGAAGGGGCGGCTGTATCCACGGCACACCATCAACCGCACGTGAGGAGACCACCATGACCGCTGTCTACACCTGGGACGTCTTTTCCACGCTCGACGGCTACGGCTCCTACGGCCCCGACGGCGACTGGGGTGGCTACTGGGGAAAACACGGCCCTGAGTTCCTCCACAACCGCCTTGCCGTGGTCAGCGAAGAACAGCGGATGGTTCTCGGGGCCAACACCTTTCGGGAGTTCGTGGAACTGCTGGGCCCGATCCCGGACGGCGACCTCGACCCGGTGAACTCCCGGATGCGGCACATGCCGACAACGGTGGTGTCGACGACGCTCGCAGGCCCCCTCGCCTGGCCGGACGTGACTGTCGTGGCCGGCGACGCCGTCGATGTCGTCGCCCGGCTCAAGGAGGAGTCCAAGGTGCCGCTGCGCTCGCACGGCAGCCTGTCGCTGAACCGGGCACTGATGGCGGCAGGACTCGTCGACTTCGTTCAGGTGACGCTCTTCCCTGTGATCAGCGGCCGGACCGGGACCGACCGGGTCTTTGAAGGCGCAGCCGACTTCGACCTCGAGCTGATCGAAAGCCGAACGTTCGACGGCCGCACGCAGGAACTCATCTACCGGCCGACTTTGCACGGATAAACACAACTGCAATTTTGTCCGAGAGCTGGAGAATTCCGCCTATTCGAGCGAGCCGACGGTCGACCCCAGAAATGAAATGCATGCATGACCTATCGACGCGCGGTGGCGCCGTCCCTCAACTTCGGTTGGAGCGGGGAGGCGTCGGGGCGGAGGGCGTGGCGGATCGCCTCGTGGACGTGGGTATGAGGGTCCCTCTCGCTCTTCGGTGCGCGCCAGATGATGACGTGATCCGGGCGGACGAGGACGCCGTCGCAATGCGGGCCGCCGTAGGCGTGCTCCCAACGTTGCCGGTGGCGGGCCTCGATGCCGGTGGTGTCGACGGTGCGGACGCGGAGACCGGGGATCGGATTGTGGTTCAGGGCGGCCGCGGTGTGGCTGGTGGCATCGGCGACGAAGGTGAATGCGGTGGGGTCGAGCAGGTCCAGCGTGTTGCTGGCGGGGCCGCGGTGGAGGGCTATGTGGGGTGCGCGGGTGCCTGGCCTTCCACTCGGGGCGGCCGGGTCCTCGACAGTCGTAGCCCCGTCCGGCGCCTGGGCGTGGGCGAGTTGGTAGCGGAATCCGAGAGCCAGTGTCGTGGCGTCGAGCTGTTCGGCAGGGGCCGGTTGGCCGGGCGTTTTGCGTGAGCGCAGCAGCGCCTGGGCGACGGTGAGAGCCGCGAGTGGGGCGCGTTCGGTGTCGTAGGTGTCGAGCAGGGCTTCCGAGGCGTCACCGCGGCAGACGGCGGCCAGCTTCCAGGCGAGATTGTGGGCGTCCTGGACGCCGGTGTTGCCGCCGAAACCGCCGTAGGGCGGCATCTGGTGGGCGGCGTCCCCGGCGAGGAAGATCCGTTCGTGGCGGAAGCGTTCGGCGGTGTACGCGCCGGTGGTCCAGGTCTGCACGCTCTCGATCTCGGGGGTGAGATCGGGCAGGCCGGTGGCGGCGCGAATGACCGGCACGATATGCGGGGCCAAGCTGTCCGGGTCGTCCGTGGGCCAGCCCGCGCGCAGGTGAGTGCCCAGCTGCCAGGTGCGGTCGGCTTTGTCCCCACGGGCGAACAGGAAGGCTCCGGCGTCGCGCGCCAGGAGTGCATCGACCCACCGGCCGTGCAGGGCGGGTTCGAGGTCGGCGCGGAACAGTGCACTGACCGCGGTGCCAGGCACCGCCTCGCCCACCAGGCCGATTCCCAGCGAGTCCCGAATGCCGCCGCGGGCACCGTCCGACGCGACGAGGAACCGGGCTCGGACCGTGCGCTCGCCATCTGGCCTACGCAGGCGAGCGGTGATGCCGTCGGAGTGCTGGGCGATGTCACCGACCTCGGTGTCGAACAGCACCCTGGCGCCCAGGGCGACGGCTCGCTTGCGCAGGATCGGCTCGATGCGCTGCTGATCGCAGGAGAACGGAACCACCGGACTCAGACCCTCCTCGGACACCGCTTCCTCCGGCGGTGCGATCCAGGACTCGTGCAGTCCGGCGAGGTTGTCGGCCACCACGAAACCGGCGCTCGGCTCGCCCGCGGCGCGGATCTCATCGTCGACGCCCAAGGCCCGATACAGCTCCATCGACCTGACGTTGACCAGACGCGCCTTGGGATGCCGGGACGTCTCACGATGCCGTTCGGCCACGGTCACGTCGACACCCTGCTGCGCCAGGAACGCCCCTGCCGCCAGACCCACCAGTCCGCCCCCGACGACCAGTACGTCGAAGTCCTGCTCGCTCATGCTGCTCTCCTCACGTGCTCGACCGACTCGTTCTCACTTCTCCGGCTGTCGCCAGGGGTTGGCCGTCCGCGCAGTGCCCTGGCTCGCCGGGGCTTCGGCGGCCAGGGCGGAGACCAGGCGGCTGAGTTGGCCGGCGAAGGTGTCGATCTCCTGCTGAGACCAGTCAGCAAGCAGCCGGGAGAAGTCCGCCGACAGCTGCTGCCGGAAGTCCGCGCGGGCTTGCCGACCGGCGTCGGTGAGCTCGATCGAGTACGAGCGTCCGTCCGCCGCGTTGCCGACGCGACGTACCAGCCCGGCTTCCATCAGGTCCGCCACCGCGCGGGTGATCGACTGCGGGGGGACCTGCAGCTCCTTCGCGGCGTACGAGGGCGGCACCGGCGACTGCGCAGCGAGGTTCAGCAGTCCCAGCGCAACCGGTCCCATCGGCGAGCCGGCCGCCGCCCGCCGCTGCAGCTGCGCGGCCCGGTGCAGTTCCCGGATGATCACCCACACCGAATCAGTTCCTTCCATGAAGGAACTATATCGAGGTGCGGCACCCTGCCGACAAGGCGGTTCCGAGGCCCCGTGGCTATGAACGCCGGTCGTCTCCGTCACTTGTGTCGATGCCGGAGGGCTTTCCTGGGACGCACCCGGCAGGGCGGCAGGTCGGCAGGGGAGGGTTCAATGGCATTCATGATGCGTAAAAGGACGTCAATCGCAGTCGCTCCCGCCGCTGTTGCCGTGTGCGTGCTCGCCGCGCTCACGTCGTGTTCCTCGGACAACTCGGACGCGTCGACCGCTGACGGTCGACCCGGCGGGACCGGCTCCAGCTCGGCGTCCGCTCCCACACGGACGGCCGCCCCGTCGCCGTCGCCAACCGGACCGTGCGCCGACGGAACCTGCGAAATCAAGGTCGCCGTGGGAGACGTCGTCACCGTGCCGGAAACGTACGGCCTCGGACCGATCAAGGTGACGGCGATCGACGCCGACAAGGTCGACATGGCCGCCGAACTGACAGGGTCGGGCTACAGCGTCTCGGGATGTTCCGGAGGCGGCAGCGTGACGTCGCAGGGCAAAGGCGGTGTCGCTTTGAGCTGCAGCAAGGGACCGGCCGCGACCATCAACAACGCCATGAGCCTGAAGGTCGTCGACATCCAGGACAGGACCGCCGTCCTCCGCATCAAACCCACTGGGTGAGGCGGCGCCCACACGGCGCCGCCTCAGTGCTGTGGTCGTTTGCTCAGCAGTTGGCGGGCAGCCGCGACCGCTTCCTGATTGAGTTGTTCACGGGAGACGTCCCAGTTCTCTTCCCAGCCGTCCAGACTGTGCGCACATTGGACGAGTGGCTCCAAGTCGCCTGGATAGCCGAGTTCGTAGGCGATGTCTGCCCAGATGAGGTGCGTGCCAGTAGCGGGATCGAGGGATCCGTCCGCGATCTGGCCGGCGATCCAATGAGCCATCGCCCACTTCGCGGCCCGGGGGTCAGCAGGTGGGTGGAAGGCCAGCCCCAGTTCTTCCAGCACCTGGTCGAAGAGAGCAGGGGCTTCGGGTTCCTCGCTGCGCAGTAGCCCAGCGAGCATGGGGAGGGACGGGGCCTCGACTTCGGCGATCAGCGCGTCCACCCCCGCCTGAATGAGGCGGTCAGAACCGACGTGCATTCCGAATGCCCTCTCACGCGCTATGCGGCTGAGTTGCTTGAGTGCCTCGTCGTGCGTCATCTGGGCATTTTCCCATGGCAGGCGATGTGCACCGGGCACGGAAAACCCCAGATTACTGGGGTACCGGCCGGCATCCCACGGTTGAACACTGAAGCCATGGATACCGCAGAAACCACCCTCACCAGGAACAAAGACATCGTGCACGCGTTCATTGACGCGCTGTTCACCAAGGGCGACCTCGGCGCAGTCGACGACTATCTCGCCGAGGACTTCGTCAACCACAACCCGCCGTTCGGAGTGCCTGGCGACCGTGAGGGCATGCGGTCCGCCGGAGCGGTGTTCCGGGAAGCTTTTCCCGACTGGCACAGTGAGCCGTACCAGATGATCGCCGAGGGCGACTTGGTCGTCGAGCACTTCGCGGCGGCCGGAACCCAACGAGGTGACCTACTCGGCGTCCCCGCCCCTGCCCAGGACGGTCCGGACCGCCCCGTGACCCTGCACGGGATCAACATCTTCCGAGTCCGGGGCGACCGCATCGTTGAACAGTGGTGCCAGCTCGACGAACTCGGCGTTCTTCGCCAACTGGGGATCATTTCCTCCGAGGCGTAACGTCGAAAGCATGGCAGCCGCAGCGGCCTCGCTGGCACACCTCGAGCACCGGGTGTCGGGCATCCACGCCCTGTGCCGGACCGGTCTGGACACGGACACGCTCCGTGCGGACTTCCTACGCCGTCTGCGTACGATCGTGCCGGTGGACGCGGCCTTCTTCGCCACCGTCGACCCGCTGACGTTGCTGTTCACCTCCGCGGTGGCGGAGGAACCACTCGGCTCGGTGACGCCGCTCTTCCTGGAGAACGAGTTCGGGCAACCGGACGTGAACAAGTTCGCCGTGCTGGCCGAAAGCGCGGACCCCGTCTCCTCGCTCGACCAGGCCACCGACTGGGACCGCGCGAGCAGCGCGCGCTACCGGGATGTGATGGCCCCGCTCGGGCTGGGCGACGAACTGCGAGCCGCACTGATGGTCGGCAACCGTTGCTGGGGTGTGTTGTGCCTGCACCGTGAGGACTTGCCCGGCGGCTTCTCCGCGGAGGAGGTACGCCTGGTCCGCCGCCTCGCCCCGCACCTCGCCGAGGGACTGCGTCGGGCGGTCACTGCCGGCGCCATCGGCGCGCCACCGCCCTTCGCCGCCGCCGACACCCCGCCACCCGGAATCCTCGTACTCGACGACAGCCTCGCTCTGGTGTCCATGACCGAGGAGGCAGAGCAATGGCTGTCCGACATCCCCGGCCACACCTGGCCTGCCTCCGGCGAGCTGCCCGTGACGCTCCATGCGGCCGCGGCCCGGCTGATCCTCGCCGAACGGGAAGACGACCTGATGTCCCTTCCGCCCAGCGCCGTACGCCTACGGGGCCATTCCGGGCGCTGGCTTTCGGTGCATGCCAGTCGATTGCAGGGCCCCACCGGGCCGCTGATCGGCATCGTCATCCAAGCCGTTCCGCCGACCGAGCTGAGCTCCATACTGCTGAGCGCACACGGCCTCACCAACGCCCAACAGCGTGTGGCGGCCCTCGTCCTCAGAGGCCACTCCACCCGCGAGATCGTTGCCGACCTGCACATCTCCGCCAACACGGTGCAGGAGCACATCACGGGGATCTTCGACAAGTTCGGAGTCCGTAGCCGACGAGAACTGGTGGCCGCCCTCCTCGCAGGCGGCGCACCACCGGCCTGACGTCACTGTCCGCCTCGCCGCCCCAGAACAGCGTCACCAACGGTTGTGTACTGCGACCGTCGGTTGCCTCATCCTGAAGACCCAATGAGCGGGACAAAGGAGACAGCATGATCGCGAGGGTGGCTGTTTGGGAACCGATGCCGACGGACGACCGTGACTGGGTACTGGAGGCCGCCGCCACCGTGCCCGGTGTCCACGGCACGTACCACCTCATCGATCCCGCGACCGGCAATGGATTGGCCGTCGCCTTCTTCGAGGACGAAGCCGCAGCTCAAGCCGCACGACAGGCGATCGAAAAGCGCGCCGAGGAGATCGGCTGGAACGACACCCCGCATCCGGCACCTGTCTCCCAGACGTTCTACGACGTCGTCCGGCACGCGTAGTGCGTTTGCGTAACCAGTAACGGCCGTGTGCGGGTAGGTAGTTGGGAGGCGTGGCGCACTGGTGCGCATGACCCGCCGGAGAGACCTCAGAGGTCGATCACGATCTTGCCGTGCACATGCCGACCGGCCTGGAGTTCGGCCGCGCGGCGGATCTGCTCGACCGGGAAACTCTCCGCGATGGGCACCTGAAGCTGACCCGACGCGACCAGGCGGGCGATCTCTTCCAGGGCGCCCGGAGCGGCGTTGGCACCATTGGCTGCCGATACGCCGTCGACCTGCGCGGCGATGGTGCAGATGCGGTCGTCCGGGACGCCGAGTTCCCGTGCGGTATGCACCGTCTCCGTCCCGTGCAGGTCGAGGGCGGCGGTGACGCCGCCGGGAGCCAGGGCTCGGACGCGGTCGGCCAGGCCGTCGCCGTAGACGACCGGCTCGGCTCCAAGATCGCGCAGGAAGTCGGACGAGGCGGCCGATCCCGTCCCGATCACGCGCGCTCCCGCGATTCGGGCCAGCTGCACGGCGAACACCCCGACCCCGCCGGCCGCGCCGCCGATCAGCCCGGTGTCGTCCGGGCCGAGGGCCAGCACGGCGAGAGCGGCGGACGCCGTGCGACCTGCGATCGTGAGGGTCGCGGCCGTGCGGTCGTCGACCTGGTCAGGGGTGTGATGGGCCTCGTCGGCCGCAACCCCTCCGGTCGGGTCGACCACCACGAAATCGGCGACCGCGCGGGAGAGCGCGCCTCCGAACACCCGATCGCCGGGCGCGAAGCCGGTCACTCCGTCACCGACCTGGTCTACCACTCCGGCGTAGTCGGTCCCGAATCCCGCGGGGAGGCTCAGGCCGAACCGGGCGGCGGTGTCCGCGTCGGCGGTCATGATCCAGTCCATCGGATTCAGACCCGCCGCGGTGACCCGCACCCGGACCTGCCCGGGGCCGGCCTGCGGCGCGGGAATCTCATGAATGTCCAGAACCTCGGGACCGCCGAATGCCTTGAGTTGGACTGCCCTGCTCTTGCCCGCCGACGGTTGGTCGTTCTGCTCCAGCATGTACGCCTGTCTCCTTGGGATCGAGGGAACGCAGGCAAACGGACTATGCTCCGTTTACGTGAATGACCGTAGCATAACCGGAGCGTGATCCGTTTGTCTGAGGCAGAGATGCGCACGCCACGCGCGGACGCAGCCCGTAACCGCGACCAGCTGCTCGCGGTGGCGACCCGCGTGTTCGCGTCCGCCGACACCGAGCCGTCGATGCGTGCCATCGCCCGCGAGGCCGGCGTCGGCATCGCCACGCTCTACCGGCACTTCCCGACCCGTGAGTCGCTGGTCGATGCGATCTACCGCCACCAGGTCGTACGTCTGACGACCGGCGCCCACGAGCTGCTCGGTGAGATGCCCCCGGCTGCGGCGATGCGGCGCTGGATGGACTTGTTCGGGGACTGGATCGCGACCAAGAACGGCATGCTCGACACGCTGCTCGTGATGATCGAGTCCGGCGAGATCGCCCATGCGCAGACCCGGACAGAGCTACTGACAGCCATCACCACGATTCTCGACGCCGGCCGGGCAGCGGACGACCTCCGCACCGACATCACCGCCGAAGACATCGCCGCTTCCCTCATCGGCATCTTCACGGTGGCCCCCCGACCCGAACACGAAGCCAAGGCCAGTCGCCTGCTGAACCTCCTGATGGACGGCCTCAGGCCCGCTGCTCGGCCAACTTGAGCCCGGATCAATGCGTGTGGGTTCATCAGGCCCGCCCACGCCGACTCCCGTCGTACACGCTTTAGTAGCGTGAGGGAATGAGAACACGCGGGGGGAAGCTCGCAGTTGTGGCGAGCCTGGTGGCCGGTGCGGCCATGGTGCTGGGCGGTTGCGGAAAGGTCCATGCAGGGGAAGCCGGTACGGGCGACACGAGCGCGGTGGGGCTCGGGTTCAGGAAGTATGCGGGTGCCGTGGGCTACCCCTCGGTGACCGGTCCGCACAACAAGGGGTACGTTGCGCCCGGCGAGGGGCTGCGTCAGTTGGTGCCGCTGGGTGACTGCGTTCTGGGGGAAGGGACGTTCGCCAACGGGTATCACTATGTGAACGTCAACTGGATTGGTTCCAGAGGCTGCACGAAGCTGTCGATCACTCCGAAGCCGGGCGCCGACGACGAGGCCGACGTGCCGTACTCCATGCGCAGCGGCTGGCTCGGTGGTGAGCTGCCGGGGGACGTGGTGGTGCCGTGGGGCGACGGTTCGTTGACCGGTGTCGGCTCCACGTTGACCCGCCGGATGCCGGACGGCGAGCAAGTCCGGCTGGCCACGCTGCCGTTGACGTTCAACACTCACCCCGAGCAGGAGACCGCGGACGACGCCTCGGTGAACACCGCGGTGAAGGTCGGCTCGCTCCTGCTGATCGGTGGCGGCCAGACCGTGAACCAGGTGGAGTCTCCGTACGTGTTCGCGTCCGACGACGCGGGCAAGACCATACGCCGGGTGCCGCTGCCGACGATCGACGGAGGTCAACCGTCCACGCCCGTGGGCGACTTCGGTGTCAACGGCAGGGAGGTCGTCGCCTTCGGCGAGGCAGCGACCAACGCCTACGACTTCCACTCCTCAGGCACGATCCCGTTCTGGCGCAGCTCGGACGGCGGTGCGCACTGGACGTCCGGCGAAATCACCGGAACGCCCCCCGGCACACGGGTGCACAGCGTCCTCTACGCGTCGGGTCACTGGTTCGCCGTGGGCGGCCGTGCCAAGGCCGGTGCCTTCTATGATTCCCTCCCGCTGATTTACACCAGCCGGGACGGCAACCACTGGACCCGCATGGACACTTCGGCCATGGGTACCGGCGAGATCACGGCCACGACCATCGGCTCCGCAGGCCGCCCGGTCCTGGTCGGCTCGGCCCCTCGCCCCAAGTCCAAGCCGAACACCCGCACCGTGCTGTGCGCTGCCGTCTGGGTCGGCGACGGGACGACGACCGGCTTCAAGCGGGGCGGCCTCGGCTGCAGCGAGGACCCCCCGACAGCAGCCGTCACCCTCGCGGACGGGCGCGTGTTGATCGCGGGGAATCGGGACCTCTGGATCTCTCGGGGGCCGAGGCAGGGGCACGGCAACGGATCCTGAGTCCGTCTCGCGGTGGGCCGGGATGACTACGACTAGTCCGGGCGATCTCTGAGCAACGATGACTGACCGGCTGACCTCGTTGTCGAAGGTCTCGCGCAGTGAGGTAGAAGAGCGGCATGGACACAGCCGTACTGCAACAGATGCTGGACGAGACCTCCGATCACGCTGTCGTGCACCACGGATTCACCAACTACATGCGCGACTACGAGGTCATCGTCTACGCGACGGCTGATCCTCGCACCGGCATCACGCCGTCCCACCTGCGCTATCTCTTCAGGTACTGCGTGGAGGCACGGTGCGAGACATCAGTGCCGGCCGAGACCTGGCGGGTCTCTTTGGACGACCGGCTCATCGACCACGAAACCGGTGTCGACCTCGATGGATACGTCTGGGGCGTGAAGTGGCACTGCGTTTACCCGGGCGCCCAGCTCCTTCCCGAGTCGGAGTCGACCCGACGCTGGTCGAACGACCTCGGGATCGACTTCCACGAGGTGCGCATGGAGACCAACGCGCACAACCTGACCCTGATCTTCTCCGACCTGCAGGTGAGCGAAGTCCCGGTGGGATATGCGCCGTTCGTCACGGAGTAGGGGGCGGGGTTCGGGCCCTGGAACCCACCAGTCCAAGGCGAGGCGTCGGGTCTGTTGCGCGGGTGTGGGAGTGGGGGAGCGGGCCGTGCCGGCCGGGTTTGGCCGGTGTTCCCGGTGCTCGTGGGGTGGGACGGCCTTGGGGTCGTGCGTGTTCGCCGGGTCGCCGTCTTGTGGTCGCACGGCAGGAGATCGTCGCTATATACATCCGGCGGGATCGGCCCGGCGCGAGTAGGGACTTCCAGGATCGGTTCCGCTTGAAGGGCAATTCACACACCTGGGAGAACATCCATGCACCGAGGATCGAAGCGGGCAGTGCCACCAGGAGCGTGAAGCAGAATGTGGGCATGCCCTGCGATACGAAGCGAGGGGCTATTCGCCGAATGACGATCATGACGATCGGCAGATGGATGAGGTAAAGGCTGTATGAGAAGTTTCCAAGGCTGCGAATGGGGCGCGTACTCAGCAGGCGCATGAGAAAGCGCGGCCTTCCTGTGGCAACCGCGGCAAGCAGCATCGTCATGGCGGGAGCAATGGCCAGGTCCACCCAGAAATAGTGGTTCACGGTCCAGACGGATCCCTTGGCGGCAACGAGAGCCAGGACCGGCAGGGCGGCCAGGGCGGCAAGCCAGTGCCAAGGCAGGCGTTGGACCCTGTCCGAGGCGACGACAATTCCCGCGCCTGCCAGACCGGCGACGAACACCGGGACCAGATGTGGAGTGAGCCAGTTGTCTCCTTCTGCTGGAGTCGCATCTGCCGCCATCAAGCCGCCTCCGACGACGAGGAGTGTCACGCCGGCAACCAGGACCGCTGCACCAAGGCGCCGCCGGAGAAACAGGAGGAGCGGGAACGCGAGATAGAGCTCCGCTTCTACGCCGATCGACCAGAACGCGCCGTTCGGAGTCGGTGCGGTGAACATGTCCTGGATGACGAGACCGTACACCAGGAGGGTCTTGTCTGTGGGTGGCCCATGATGTGACGCCGGTACCACGAGCCAGGCAATGATCAGGCTTAGTGCGAGTGCCGCCCAATATGGGGGCAGGATGCGCCATGCGCGGCGACGGAGGAACTCCTTGATGTCGTTCAGTTGCCAGCCGTTTCGTGCTGGAGAAATAGCGAGAGAGAACCCGGAAAGTACCAGGAAGAAGACGACAGCGATACGGCCGAACATCAGCCCGTCCAGCCACGGCGGAGCCGAACTGTCAGGATAACCAGGAAAGGTGTACAACCAGCAGTGGAACAACACCACGTACATTGCCGCTAAGCCTCGAAGGCCATCGAGCCCCAGCAATTGCCCCCGAGCGCAGTCGATGGGACGGCTCGCATTCGCTTTAATTGTTCGGCCCTTTCTCCCAGCGCCGTGCATGCCGCACAGCGCTGACCCCGTTGCGATCACTGCACCCTGCAACCCGCTGGAAAGGTACGGTCGCCCAGCGTGGCTTCCCTGGCAGCTCACCGGGCGACACAGTGCCACCCATGGTGACGATACGTAGCGAGGGGGCAAACGGTTCAACGGGCGCCGAACCGGAAATGAGGCGCAGCAGGCGGCAAACAGAGCTTGTGCAGCCTGTTCTCAGAAGGGCAGGCCCCGCAGGTCGACACTGACGGTGGGATGAGGCAGGTCGGCCAGCTCGTAGACCATGGTGGTCATCGGCAAAGTCCGGGCGCTGCCTGCTTGGTGGAAGGTGATCGGTACCGAGAGCCCGCTCCATCCGAGCTGGGTGTAGAGCGGGACGAGGTCCGGGGGACTCAGCGCAATCATCGTCTCGGCGCCGGCTGCTCGTGCGTGTTCGACCGTCACGCTGATCAGCGTCCGGGCGATGCTCTGGTCCCGGCAGGTCGGGTGCATCACGACATCGCTCAACCCCGCTGTGCGACGCGGCAATCCGTCGAAGGACATGTCCCGTAGCAGCCATCCCGCAGAGGCAACGGGTCTGCCTTCGGAGACGGCCGTGAGGGTGTGTTGTCCGTCGGTCGGCACCAGTTCGGGCATGTTCACCCCGTGGCGGTCGGCACCACCCCCGTCGACCGTATGCTCCGCGGCAGCCGCGCAGGTGGGGTCGAACCGGTAGCGCAGGCAGTGAAGGCCGCTGGACTGGACGGATCCGTCCTCCTGGGCGCCGAGACGGCGCAGTACGGCGATCGAGGCGGCGTTGTCGGGCAGGACGAACGCGAAAACAGCGGGGAGGGAGAGGCGACGAAACGCCAGATCCAGGCACGCACGGCCCGCCTCGCCGGCAATCCCACGGCCCTGGGCGCGTGGGTGCAGGGCGAAGCCGAGGTCGACCCCGAATTGGCGTCGATTCCGTAGTCCAACCCGGCCGAGGAACGCGTGTGTTGCGGCATCCCTGACCGCGAAGTCGCCGTAGCCGTGTCTGGCCCAATGGGTACCGTGGTCGTCACACATGGCCTCGGCCGCAGACCGGCTGCCCGCCCGGCCAGTCGCCAGCCAGCGCATGACGCTGTCCTGACTCACCACAGCTTCGAAGAGGTCTTCGCTGTCGCTCCGGCGAATCGGCTCCATCACCAGCCTCTGCGTGCGCAGTACGGGTCCCCCTGATTCGGCCACTCGGCTACTCCTCTCGGCCAGGGCCGCCTCGGCTGCGGACGGGCTCACGGGTGGAATCGCCAGCGGCCCTCGGAGAGGACGTTCAGTGTGCCGTCCTTGATGTGGATGGCGGTGTCGTCGTCGATGAAGTAGAGGGGGAAGTCGGCGCGCGCGACGATGCGGTCGGCCCAGGCGTCGTCCCGTGCGGGGAAGCCGGGTGAGCACAGGTGGGGTTTGAGGTACCAGTCGAAGAGGCCGAACGGCGGCTCGAGGGTGGTCGTGCCGAGCATGTGGAGGTCGGGGGTGTCTCCGATGATGTCGGCGGAGTGTGCGTCGAGATGACGGCTGAAGATCATTGATCCGGCGCTGACTCCCACATAGACCCGTTCCTGCAGCGCCTTGAGGAAGCCGTCGGCCAGGTTGTTGCCCGTGATGCTGCGCGCGAGGTGGTAATGGTTGCCGCCCTCGACGTAGATGACGTCGGCGTTCAGCAGCCTCTCGAGGACCAACTGGCGGGGCAGGCCGTTCAGTTCCAGGACGTCGAACTGGCGCCAGCCGAGGCGGTGCAGGCTGTTCATGTGGTCGACGAGCCATCCGTGGTCGCCGGGCTCGGCGAGTGAAGCGGTGGGCACATACGCGACGTTCGCCGATCCGAACGGCTTTCCCAGCATGTCCCGCAGTGCACCGAGCAGGGTCTCGTTGCGCAGGCCACTCGATGTCAGCAGAAGGTTCATCGGGCGAGCCAAGCACGGTGTGCGGGCGTACGCAACGCACTCACGGCGCCAGGGCAGCTCGACGCTTCCTCCCGTCGCCGCTCATCGCCGCTCATCGCCGCTCATCGCTGGTCAGCGCTGCTCATCGCCGGTCCTCGTCGGCCGTGGCAGGGATGGCGTTGTCGATGAGGACGGTGGCGATGGCGGCGGCGGTGGGGAAGGTGTCGGCGTTGAGGACCCGGGTGCGGGCCGCGGCGCCGTCGAGGAGCAGTGCGAGTTGCTCGCCGAGCTGCTCGGGGTCGGTGGCGCCGGCTTCGCGAGCGGCTTCGGCGAGCCGCGCGGCTACGGCCTTCTTGTAGTCGTGCGCGTACTGGGATGCGGGGTGCTGGGGGTCGTGAAGTTCGACGGCGGCGCCGATGTACGGGCACAGGGGGGTGGTGGGAGGGATATCGAAGGCGGCGAGGAGCCGTTCGCGGGGCGTGAGGTCGGTGCGGTCGAAGACGTCGGGCAGGACGGAGGGGTCGAACTGCCGCAGGTACTCGGCGACTAGTTCGTCCTTGTTGGTGAAGTGCTGGTAGGCGGTGCGCTTGGACACCTGGGCGGCCGCGCACAGCTGATCCATGCCGGTGCGGTTGATGCCCTGCTCGCGGAACAGCTGCTGGGACGCGCTGAGGATGCGTTCGCGGGCGCCCCGGCCGCGGCGGCGGCCCGTGGGGCCCTTCTCCAACTCCGTCATGAGTCCATCGTACCGCAGACGGGTAACGACCGGTGTACTTAGTTTGCGTCCCGGTCGCTTGCCCCGTACCGTAAGTACACGAGGCGGTTTACATAACGCCGCCATCTCCTGTGCTCACGGCACCACCACCGACCCAAGGGAACGACAATGGGAAAGCTTGACGGCAAGGTCGCGGTCATCACCGGCGGCACCAACGGCATGGCGCTGGCGGGCGCGAAGCTCTTCGTCGACGAGGGAGCGCACGTCTTCATCACCGGCCGTCGCCAGGACGCCCTGGACGAGGCCGTGCGGCAGATCGGCCGCAACGTTACCGGCGTCCAGGGCGACGCCGCCGACCTGGACGACCTCGACCGCCTGTTCGACACCGTCAAGCGGGAGAAGGGCAGCATCGACGTGTTGTGGGCCAGTGCGGGCGGGGGCGAGCCCGCCCCGCTCGGCGAGATCACCGAGGCCCAGTTCGACACCTGGTTCGGCCTCAATGCCCGCGGCACGCTGTTCACCGTCCAGAAGGCGCTCCCGCTCTTCAACGACGGCGGCTCCATCCTCATGACCGGCTCCAACGCCTCCCTCGGGGCCTTCCCCGGTTGGAGCGTCTACGCCGGCAGCAAGGCCGTCCAGCAGGCATGGGCGCGGGTCTGGCTCAACGAGCTCAAGGACCGCCGTATCCGCGTCAACGTCCTTACTCCCGGCCAGGTCGCCACCGCCAAGCAGGCGGAACTCTTCGACGAGGACACCAAGCGTCAGTTCGAGTCGCTCATCCCTCGCGGACAGATGGGCCGCCCCGACGAGATCGCCACCGCCGCCCTCTTCCTCGCCTCCGACGACTCCAGCTACGTCAACGGCATGGAACTCGTCGCCGACGGCGGCACCACCGCCATCTGAACGGCCGGCTCACAACCACCCAGCTAGGACATCTCATGAGCGATATCAGCATCATCGGCACGGGCAACATGGCCCGCACCATCGGCGCGCGAGCGATAGCGGGCGGCAACACCGTCGAAATCATGGGCCGCGACCGGTCCAAGGCCGCTGACCTGGCCAAGGCTCTCGGCGGCGGCACCACGACGGGGGAGTGGGGGGCCGCCCCGGCCGGGGACATCGTCATCCTGGCCCTGTTGTACGACGGTGTCGTGCCGGCCGTCGCCCAGTACGGAGACGCTCTCGCGGGCAAGGTCATCGTCGACATCAGCAACCCCTTCAATGCCACGTTCGACGGGCTGGTCCACCGCGAGGAGACCTCGATCGCGCAGGAAGTCGCCAAGGTGGCCCCGGCCGGCGCCGGTGTGGTGAAGGCGTTCAACACCATCTTCCGCCATGTCCTGGAGAAGGGACGGCCCGCCGTCTTCCTCGCCGGCGACGATGCGCAGGCCAAGGCGAGTGTGGAGGTGTTCGTCAAGAGCCTCGGACTGCGCCCGCTGGACGTCGGCGGCCTGAAGATGGCGCACTGGCTGGAAGGCGCGGGCGTGGTCACGGTGGGTCTCGCCAACCACGGGGTGGGGAACTTGGACTTCGCCCTCAGCATCACCGAACTGCCGGTCTGAGCAAGACGACTGCGGCGGCGACCCTAAGTGGAGGAGGGCCGCCGCCGCGGGGCTTACGGACTCTGTGGGGGTGTGGGGCGTGCTGTGGGTCTATGGCCAGGTAATGGGGTCGCCGGCTTTGTGGTCCCCGAGCCAGATCGTCTTTTCCGGCTCGTCGTAGTAACTGATCTCCGCGCAGGGCCCTTCCGGTTCCTTGTCGGCGGTCTGGAAGTGGCCGCTCTTCCAGCCGGTGAGGCCGTGTTCGGCGAGGAGTTGGCGGACGACTTTCCTGAACTCGGGATAGGGGATACAGGTCCGCCCGGCGAAGTGCGCCTTGATGTCGGTACGGAAGTGGGAGAGGCCGAGTTGCTCGCGCGTCGGCCCGAGATAGGGGTCCGCGTGGTGGTGTCCGCACTGCTCCCGGCCGCCGGCGTACACGACGATGGAGCCCTGTTGAGAGCTGTCGACGCAGGCGGTGAGTGTGCTGGGCGCCGGCTCGCCGAACATCTCCTGCCATCGCTGGCGACACTTGCGTACCGGATTCTCCGTGCCCGGATCGAAGGTGACGATGGCATCGCCCTGGTCGGGGCCGTGGCAGGTCAGTCCCGTCGAGTCGAGCGTGTGGCCCTCGCCGTCGCCGGCCACCCATGCATAGGTCCCCCCGGTGACACCGGCGACGGTGAGAGCCAGCACCGGGACGAGGATCAGGGTGCGCCTGCGTCGGCGGCGCGCGTTGCGGCGAACCCGCGCGAGGATGCGGGTGGCGGCGGGCGCGTCGGGGTCGGTGGCCGCCTCGCCGGGACGCGGATCGCTGTCGCGCAGCCTCCGGTCGAGTTCGTCATCGCTCAGCATGGTCCGTCTCCTTGTGGGACTTCTCCTCGGTCGGATCCTGGTGACCGCTCGCCGCGTCGAGTCGTGCGCGCAGGCGCTGTCTGGCGCGGTGCAGGCGGGTGTCGACGGCGCCTACGGAGATGCCGAGTACGGTCGCGATCTCCTGCCTCGACAGGTTGTCCCAGTAGGCCAGGCGCAGCAGTTCCCGATCGGCGTCCGACGCCTGTGCCAGGGCCGCCGCCAGATCGTCGACCCCGTCAGCCTGCAAGGGGCCTGCGTACGGGGGATCGGCCCGTTCGGCCATCCTTAAGAGCAGCCGGGTCCAACGGCGTTGGCTGCGGGCCTGGTTAGCCAGCACCCGGCGCGCGATGCCAAGGAGCCACAGCACCGCTTCCTCGTCGCTCGAGGGCAGCTGCCGTCGTCGGCGCCAGGCCACCCCGTAGACCTCTGCCACCGCGTCGTGCGCTGCCGTCTCGCCGGTCCGGCGCAGGCAGTACGCCATCACCCGGCGGTAGGTCTGTCGGAACAGCCGCTCCAGCTGTTCGCCCCGTTCATCCGCGTCCATACACAGCAATGTCCACCACGGCGCGATGCCTTACGCGTCCGCGGACGCTGCTGTCGCGCACCGGCTCCGCTACGACGCCGGATCAGCACGACAGGCAAGGTACCTGTCGAAAATCTCCTGACTCTCAGGGGTGAAGGTCCACTGCCCTAGAGCCCGCCGCAGCTCGGACTCGGTCAGCCATGTGTACCAGGCCACCTCGCCCGGGTCGGGAGCGACGATCTCCGGAAGCAGGGCATCGCACACCCCGAGCCAATAGGGGCTGAGCCCACGGCAGTTGAGGAACGTGAACCGAAGGCACACGGACGCCCGCGCCCCCAGTTCCTCACTGAGCTCGCGGACAGCCGCCTGCTCGTATGACTCGCCGACTCCAGCAGCGCCGCCGATTCCGAGTTCGTGGTGCCCGGGGAAACGGGACAGCTGAGCGGCGCGCCGATGGACCAGATAGCGCCCGTGCCCATCGCGGCACACCGCCACGCCCACCCGGTGCAGCCAGCCCTCCCGGACGGCCTCACTCCGGCTGACCACTCCCAGCACTCGGTCCTCGGCATCGACGCGTTCCACGAGTTCATCCACTTCATCCACTTCATCTACTTCATCCGCTTCATCCACGACGCACACGGTCCCAGGCGCCTCTGACACCTGACGCGATTTCCTGGAGGTCTGTGGGCATCGGATGGATGGTGCGACCCTCTATGTGGACAGCGGTGATGTCCCCGAGCGGGCGAAGTTCGTTTCGGGGCTTGTGAGGGGGGCGAAGTGCTGGGAAGGGATGTGCGGTTGGTCGTGGGCGCCGTGATCGTGGCGTGCATGATGCTTGCCGGATCCTGCACGCCGGGCGGGGCACCCTTCACCAGGTCGCTGCCCGCCGGTGGGGCCCGGGAGGCGGTGGCGAACCGGGTCATGACGTGGAACCTGTGCAACCCGTGCGAGACGAGCAATGTCGATCGGGCGGCGGAGATTGCCGCGTACGCGCCCCAGGTCATCGGCGTGCAGGAAGCGTGCGCGGGTGATGTCGAGCGGATCCGGAACTACCTGGAGCGTGTCTACGGGCTGGTGTACCACGTCGCGTACGGGTCGGTGCTGCGCAACTGGGGCCGCTGCGGGGGCGTGCCCTGGAACCCCGGGGCGTACGGCCAGGCGATTCTCTCGGCGGCGCCGATGACGGACCGCGTCACCGTGGAGTACCCCGACGGCGGCTCCGAGGACCGCGGCTATCTGGCGGTCACCACCGAGGTCGGCGGCCGGTCGATCCGCGTTTTCAACACTCATTTCGCCGAACGGCGTCAGGAGTCGGTCCGGGCGGACCAGGCCCGTGTCCTCGCGGCCGCCGTCGCCGAGTTCGACCGCGCGATCGTCATCGGTGACTTCAACGCCGTACCGGACGCCCCCGAGCTCAACCCGATATGGAAGCTGGCCCTGGACGCCGACCCGCGCTGCCGTCCGTCGGCCGCTCACCTCTGTGAGCCGAGCACCGACTGGCAGACCAGGTTCGACTACGTGTTCCTGCGGGGCATCATCTCCCGCGGACATGGCGTGCATCCCACCCGGTACTCGGACCACAACCTGCTCCACGCCGACCTGCAGCGGGTCTGAGCACCCCGCCATGGTGAGGGCGACTCGTTGGCGTCCGGAGGGGACATCGGGAAGGCTCGTACGCATGGTCTCGGTATTGCAGAACGTGGCGATCGACTGTGCGGATGCCTACGAGCTGGCCCGGTTCTGGAGCAGAGTGACCGGCCGCCCGCTGGACCCGGAGGACGGACCGGGCGACCGGGAGGTCCAGGTCCTGCTGGCGGAGGGGCCGGTCCTGTACTTCAACCAGGTGCCCGAGGCCAAGACGGTCAAGAACCGGATCCATCTGTGTCTGCGCCCGGAGACCTCGCGCGAGCAGGAGGTGGAACGACTGCTGGGCCTCGGCGCCACCCTTGTCGCCGATCACCGCAGTCCCGATGGCACTGGCTGGGCGGTCCTCGCTGATCCCGAGGGCAACGAGTTCTGCGTTCTGCGCAGCGCGTCCGACCGGGCCGCCATGGCCTCCTGACGGCGATCTGCTTCACCGAGGGTGTACGGGACGCCCGCGTCACACGGCCCCGGCGAGGGTGAGGGCGGCCGACCCCGGCCCCTGTCACAACTCGCCCGAGCGGCGGGGACGTTGGCCGATCAGACCTCCGACAGCAGCCAGCCGATGCGCAGTTCCTCCGCGCCCGAGCGGGATATCCGCTGGAGTTCGGCGCGCTCCGGGTCGTCCTCGGGGAGGTTGGCGGCGAGGCAGGCCTGTGCGGCGATGGTCTGAGGTCGGGCGCCGAGCGCTGCGCGCAGGTGGAGCGAGCGGCGCAGCATGGCGAGTCGCTCAGCGGGCTCCCTGTGCGGTGCGAGGTGCCGGATGATGTAGGACTCGAAGTAGGCGTCGCCGGTCTTCGTCGCGATCTCGAGGGCGGTCTCGTAGCGCGGGAGGGCGCCGGCGGCATCCTGGTCGATGTTGTCCAGCAGGACGGCCCAGTGGTACTCGGCCCAGCCACGCTGCTTCTCGTCGCCGCTCGCGACCGCCGCGTGGTAGGCGGCCTCGGCCACGGCACGGTCGTCGGGGCGGGGCTCGTGCTTGAACAGCAGGCGGCTGTAGGCCAGTCGTCCCGTGAGGATGTGTGCGGTCGGCGATGCGGGGTCGAGCGCCGCGACCGCCTTCTCTGCCTCCTCGTGATCCTCGATCCGGAAGAACCAGCGGTCGACGGCGATCTCGGCGCGCAGTTCGGTATCGGTGTCGGGACCGAGCACGGCGAGCGCGGCGTCCCACTCTCCGAGCAGCTGCAGGCAGCGAGCTGTGTAGGTGTCATCAGCTATCATGACACCTACAGTAGGAAGCGGCGATGTAGGTGGTCAAGTGGATTACGGTGACTACACAGGGAACGTGACGCGGCTGGCCGTAGAGCTGGCCAATACCGGCACGCTCGACCAGGACGGCGAACTGGTCTCCGGGTTCTTCAGGGAGCACGAGGTCACGGCGCCGCCGGGCGGCGACTACGGCGATCTGCCGGACCTCGTGCGTACGGCCCTGGCGCAGTGTGTCGACGGCTCTGCCCCCGACGCGGTGCACCGCCTGCTGCGTGACTATCCGCCGGACATGCACCTGTCCGACCACGACAACTCCGGGGGCTGGCACGTTCACTTCAGCCGCAACGGCACCCCGGGCAAGCGCTGGGTCGGCCAGCTGATCGCCGCCGAGCTCGCTCTGATCGTGGCCGGGGATCCGGCGGTGACGCTGGGGCGGTGCGCCGCGGTCGGGTGCGGAAACTACTTCGTGGACCAGTCACGCAACCGCACCCGCCGATTCTGCTCCAACGCGTGCGCGAGCCGGACGACGGTCGCGGCGCACCGGGCCCGTGCGGCGAAAAGCGCTGCGCCGCTCCGGCGAGGGACTGAAAAGTGAGGCGTGCGCTCAAATGCCTTCGCTGGCGCCCCACTTGGTGCAGGAGTTGAGGTAGGTGTCGCCCTCGTAGCGGGCAACCTGCACGCCGATGTCGGCGAGACCGCTGCTGTACTGGGCGGTGGTGTTCCAGACCTTCTGGGTCGCGTACCCGTCATAGTTGTAGTGCCACGCCCAGTTGATCGGCGTGCCGCCCGGGCCCTTGCCGACGAGCCGCACCCTCACATGGTGATCGTCCGCCAGCGTGTCGGTGACGGCCAGTCTGACGGAGAACGACTCGGTGGTGTTGGCGTAATAGCCGTTGAGCGTGAGGGAGCCTCCGGCGCCCGTGGTGGCGCAGTTCATTGAGCTCTCCGCAGCCTGGGCCGGACCGGCGCTCATCGTCACGGCTGCAGCCGCCGAAATACCGGCAAGGACCACTGCTTTGGTGCGCTTCTTCACCTGAAGCCTTTCGAGAGATTCGATGGATTCGATAGAGATCGCCTGCTGTCAATAGCGACAAAATTGCGAACGACCTTTATGCGCTGCGATTCTTCGGCAGCTCTCGATATTTCTACACTTTCGGTGAGCGCTGTGAAAGGGAATGACGTAATTGCGTCACTTCTTGAGGCTTGGCGAGGCGTGGAGGGGGACGACCGCGTCAAGCACGGCGCTGCTGACGGCTGCTGCGGTGCCGGATAGGCTGGCGGGATGTCACAGGAGAAGCCGTCGTTGGAGGCGCTGGTTCTGCGGCGCGCGGAGGAGGGCAGTGTCCTGCCGCGCCAGCAGACGGGCGCGTCGCCGCAACGGCTGCTGACGACGCTTTTGGGCGAGTACTGGCTGGACAGTCCGGCGGCCCTGCCGATGAGCGGGCTCATCAGCTTGCTCGCCGAATTCGGCATCAGCGAGACGAGTGCGCGGGCAACGGCCAACAGGCTCGTCAAACGGGGCGTTCTGGCGGCCGAGAAGTCCGGGCGGCAGTCGTATCTGCGGCTGAGCGACAGCGGGCGCGAGGACAGTCGTCAGAAGACCGCCAGCATCGTGCGGTTCGGCAGTGAGGCCCAGGACTGGGACGGCCTGTGGACCGTCGCGGCCTTCAGCGTGCCCGAGCAGGAGCGGCACGTACGGCATCGTGTGCGCAGTTACCTGCGGTGGCTCGGGTTCGCGCCTCTCTTCGACGGCCTGTGGGTGTCCGCACACGCCGATCCTGGCTCGCTCGCGCCGATTCTGCGGGCCGCCGGTGTGGAGAACCTGACCGTGCTGAGGGCTTCGGAGGCCGGCGGTGCCGCTCCGCTGAGGGCGTGGGACCTGGACGACGTCGCCGCGTCGTACCGGCGGTTCGTCAGCGAACAGCAGGATGTGCTGGCGCAGATGAAGGCCGGGGCCCTCGGCCCGAGCGCCGCGCTGGTCCATCGGACCAAGGTGTTCGACGCATGGCGCGTCTTTCCGGGATTGGATCCGAACCTGCCTGAGAAGCTGCTGCCCGCCGACTGGCCGCGGGCACAGGCCCGTGAACTCTTCGCCGCCCTCTTCGACGGGCTGGCCCCCCTGGCGGCGCTGCGGTTCCGGCAGATCGTCGAGACCTACGGCAGCGATCTGGCCGAACTGACGGAACACCGCACCGTTGCCACCTGGGCCACCTATTGAGCGACGCCGGGCGCATCCACCGCCCGGCATGACTGCCGCCCCGCCGACGGCTCCCGCGGTCAGTCCACCGACTGGAACCGCGCCTGTGCCGCGGCGTCCTCGTCGTAGGCGCCCATGATCTGTTTGACGCGTGTCTCGGCCAGCGGTCCGAGGGCGTTGTACGCCTGGGTGAACAGGGAGCGCGCCTCGTCGCGCGGCCATCCGGACGGCATGTGGTCGCTCGGGAGGCCGGGGTCGATACCGGGGAAGCGCCGGTAGGTGTCCATGAGGCGGGTGCGGGCGATCAGCGCGTGCTGCGGTGTCACCTGGCCGGCCAGTGCCTCCTGCAGCAGAGGGCGGGTCTCCTCGATGAACGAGGCGTACACCTCGGCCAGGGCGTCCAAATCCCAGGCGGCCAGAGGAGAGCGGTCGGCCGTGAGGTCGGTGGTGCCGCGCAGGACCGTCGCCGTGACGATGTCGAGTTCCTTCAGCACGGCCTGTGCGTCGGCGGCGGTCGCGGACGCCGACACCCACACCGCGTCGTAGAGCGGCGCGAAGCCGAACCAGCGCAGCCGGGAGCGCAGCAGGTGTCTGCTGTCGCGCCGGTCCTCGGGCACGGAGAAGGCGACGACGGTCCAGTGGCCGTCCCAGTTGGGGTCCAGCCCGAAGGCAGCAATGCGCCGGGCGCCCTCGCTCACGCGCTCAGCGGCCTGGGCGGCCAGGCGGTAGAAGGTCTGGCGCCCTGCCTTGCGGACCTCGACGACGCCCCGTCTCAGCAGCCGGTTCATCGCTGCGCGTGCGCTGGATCTGCTGATCCCGAACTCGCACAGCAGGTCGATGAGCCCGGCCGAGGACAGGTGCCGGTCGTGGCGCAGCCAGTAGTCGCCCAGCAGGGTCACCAGCAGATGCTGGGGCGAGGGGCCATCCTGTAAGCGGGGTATGGCCTGGCTCCCGGAGTCCCTGACCGCGGCCGATCGGGCCCTTGTGTCCACCGTGACACTCCTCAAACTGATCACACATTCGATGCCGGACGTCATGACGCGCGCTCGAATCATTGAGATCCTAGCGCCATATGTCAACGTCAGGGCGGGTTTCGCGAGTCGCATCGGAGCCGAGCTCGGCGAACTATATGTTGCACTTGTATTGACGCTCGTTACGCAGATGGATACGTTCACGGCATCTCGTGGTCCCCATCACTGCCGCTGAGGAGCGCCATGCACGGCACCATCCCCGCCCCCGGACCCAGCCGAAGAGGTTCCCGACCCCGTCTGGCGGCCGCGGCCGCCCTGTGCGCCCTGTCGCTCGCGGTGGCCGGCTGCTCCGGCTCAGGCGCGAGCGGATCGCAGACGAGCACCCAGCTCTCGCTCCAGTTCCCCGGGCCGCCGGTGAGCCTGGACCCGGCGAAGGCCGGCAACGGCAGCTCCACGGTCTTCGTGTCACTCGCCTACGACCCGCTGATCTACCTGAGCGGCAAGGGCGAGATGGTGCCCGACCTGGCCGTGAAATGGGGCTTCACCGACCAAGACAACAAGGTCTTCGAGCTGGCGCTGCGCGAGGGCGTGAAGTTCTCCGACGGCTCCGCGCTCGACGCTAAGGCGGCGGTCGCCTCCATGAACTACTTCCTCAAGGCCGGCGGCGGCCTGGTCGGCAAGGTGGGCCCGGTCGACAAGATCGAGGCCGTCGGGCCCATGCAGGTGCGCATCACCTACAAGAAGCCCACCCCGGAGGCGCCGTCGACGCTGACTCAGTACAACGGCATGGGCAACCTCATCGGGCCGAAGGGCCTGGCCGCCCCCGACTCGCTGCTGACCTCCAGCGACGGCACCGGCCAGTTCGTCTACGACGGCACGACCTCGGTCGCCGGCAACCGGTACGTGTACAAGAAGAACCCGCACTACTTCCAGCCCGCCGCACAGCACTTCGACTCCACCGTCATCCGCGTCATCAACAACCCGAACGCCGTGCTGTCCGCGGCCCAGACCGGCCAGGTCCAGTACGCCTCCGGCAACGCCAACACCGCGGAGGCGGCCAGGCGTTCGGGGCTGAAGATCCGTACCGCACCGTTCTTCAACTGGTCCCTCAACCTGGTCGACCGCAAGGGCACCGTCGCCCCCGCCCTCGCCGACGTACGGGTGCGCCGGGCGATCGCGCTGGCCTTCGACCGCCCCGCCCTCGCCAAGGCCCTGGCCGGTGACTACGCGACCGGCAGCAACCAGGTACTGCTGCGCGGCACCGACGGCTACGACAAGAACATCGGCTACGGCTACGACGTAAAGAAGGCGAAGTCCCTGCTGGCGGAGGCCGGTTACCCGAAGGGCTTCAAGCTGACGGTCCTGACGCAGTCGATCATCGACCCGAACAGCAACTACTCGCAGGCCGTCGCCAACGCCCTGAAGGCCATCGGCATCGACGTCACGCTGAAGGTGCAGGCCACGGGCATTGCCCAGTTCACCGCGGACGCCCTGTCCAAGAAGTACGCGGCGACCATCTTCCCCACCGCCGGCACCACCATGGCCGAACTCAACTCGCAGATCACGAGCGGCGGTTTCAACCCGTTCAACTCCACCGACAGCGAACTCGACTCGATCCTGCACAAGGCGGCGACGGCGACCGACGCCGCGTCCCGCACGGCCGAGTACCAGATGGCCTCCAAGCGTCTTGAGGACCTCGCGTGGACGGTGCCGCTGTTCGCCACCCAGAACATCTCCTACGCGGCGGCCGGACTGGAGAACATCCAGACCTCCGTCCTCAACCCCAACCCCGTGCCGGTGGGCCCCACCGCCGACCTCTCCTGGCGGCTGAAGTGACCCGCACGGCCCCCGAACACACAGGAACCGGAGGTAGATCGTGCTGCGGCTGATCGGTCATCGCATCGCGATGTCCATCCCCCTCCTGCTGATCGTCTCCCTGATCGTCTTCGCCCTGGAAGCGCTCGTGCCGGGCGACGCCGCCCGCACCATCCTCGGGGAGAACGCGACGGCCCAGAGCCTGGCCGCACTGCGCGACCAGCTCGGCCTGAACGACCCGTGGACCGTGCGCTACGGCGACTGGCTGGCCGGCGCCTTCCACGGCGACCTGGGAACGTCGATCATCAGCGGCGTCGACGTCTCGTCCAGCCTGAGCACCCGGCTCGGGGTCACCCTGTCGCTGCTCATCCCGAGCATGCTGCTCAGCGCCGTCGCGGGCATCGCCCTCGGCTTCGCCAGCGCGGTGCGCGGGGGAGTGCTGGGCCGGTTCATCGACGTGGTGTCCCTGCTCGGCTTCGCCCTGCCCGGCTTCTGGGTCGCGCTGATCCTGGTCGCCTTCTTCGCCGTGCAGCTCGACCTGCTGCCGGCCACCGGCTACCAGGAGCTGACGGTGTCCCCCGGAGGATGGCTCAAGTCGATCATCCTGCCGGTCCTTGCGCTGAGCCTGCACGGCATCACCGCGGTCGCCAAGCAGACCCGCGACTCGGTGATGGAGGTGCTGGAGGCCGACTACGTCAAGTTCCTGCGCGCCAACGGCGTCAGCGAGCGGTCCGTGCGCTACCGGCACGTGCTGCGCAACGCTGCCATCCCCGTGGTGACCTCGCTCGGACTGGTCTCCGTCGGCATGCTCGGCGGGGCGGTGTTCATCGAGAACGTCTTCGTCCTGCCGGGCCTCGGCTCCCTGGCCACCCAGGCCACGCTCGACCACGACGTCCCCGTGATCCTCGGCGTCGGCGTCTTCTTCACCCTCTCGGTGATCGTCATCAACCTCCTGATCGACATCGCCTACGGCCTCCTCAACCCGAAGGTCCGTGTCTCATGACGACGGCAACCGAGTCACCCGCCAAGAAGCGCGGCATCGTCCGCTCCGTGCTGGCCACCTGGCGCGGCCGGATCACCGTGGGCTTCCTGCTGCTGTTCGTGTGCTGCCTGGCCGCACCGCTGCTCGCGCCGGCCGACCCGCTCCACCAGGACCTGCGGCACATCCTCGAACTGCCCTCCGGCTCCCACTGGCTGGGCACCGACAGCCTCGGCCGGGACGTGCTCAGCCGCCTGCTGTACGGCGGCCGGTCCTCGATCGTCGGCATCCTGGAGGGGGTGGCCGCGCACCTCGTGGTCGCCGTACCGCTGGGTGTCGCCGCCGGCTATCTCGGCGGCAGGTTCGACCGGTACGCGATGCGGGCCGCCGACATCGTGATGTCGGTGCCGACCATCGTGATCCTGCTGGCCATCCTCACCATCTTCAACCGGTCCATCGCCGCCGCGATGATCACCCTCGGTGCGCTCGGCGCCTCGGGCATGATGCGCATCGTCCGCGGCACCGCGATGACGGTCCGTCAGGAACTGTACGTCTCCGCCGCCGAACTGCTCGGGCTCAGCCGCACGCAGATCATCTTCCGGCACATCCTGCCCCGCTGCCGCGGCGTCATCATCGTGCAGACCTCGCTGTTCGCGGCCATCGCCATCGGCATCCAGACCGGTCTGACCTTCCTCGGGCTCGGCCCGCCCCCGCCGGCCGCGACCTGGGGCGGCATGGTCAACGAGGCGGCCACCACGCTGACCACCGCGCCCTGGCTGCTGGTCCCGGCGGGCGGCGTCATCGCCCTGACCGTGCTCGCCCTCGGCATCCTCGGCGACACCGTGCGGGACGTCACCGCGCAGAGCCACACCTCCTCCGGCGGCCTGCGGGTCAAGCCCGCGAAGCGCCGCCCCGAGGCGCCCGCCCCGACGGCGGCACCCGAGCGCCGGGCCCTGCTGTCCGTGCGGGACCTGAGCGTGTCCTTCCTGACCCCGCGCGGCGAGGCAGAAGTCCTCACCGGCGTCGGCTTCGACCTGGACGCGGGCCAGACCCTGGGCCTGGTCGGCGAGTCGGGCAGCGGTAAGTCCGTCACCGCGCGCGCCGTCCTCGGCCTCCTTGAGGCCAACGGCCGCGTCACCGCGGGCTCGGTCGTCTTCGACGGACAGGAGCTGACCCGGGCGAGCCGCAAGGAACTGGCCGCCCTGCGCGGCACCAGGATCGCCCTGATCTCGCAGGAGCCCATGGTCGCCCTCGACCCCTCCTTCCGGATCGGCGCACAGCTGACCGAGATCGTGCGCTCCCACACCAAGATGTCTCGCAGGGACGCCCGGCGCCGGGTGCTCGAACTCATGGAGCTGGTCGAACTCCCCGACCCGGAGGAGATGGCCAGGCGGTACCCGTTCCAGATCTCCGGCGGCATGGCCCAGCGCGTCGCCATCGCGGCCGCCCTGGCCGGCTCGCCCGACCTGCTGATCGCCGACGAGCCCACCACCGCCCTCGACGTCACCGTGCAGGCCGAGATCCTGGCCCTGCTGCGCCGCATCCAGCGCGAGACCGGCATGGCCGTCCTGCTCGTCACCCATGACTGGGGCGTCGTCGCGGACATCTGCACCCATGTCGCGGTCATGTACGCGGGCCAGGTCGTCGAGAGCGCCCCGGTCGAGCAGGTCTTCGGCGCCTCCGTGCACCCGTACACCAGCGCCCTCATGGCCGCCAGCCCCGACAGCGCCGCGCGGCGCACCCCGATCGACGCGATCGCCGGGACCGTGCCGCCGCCGGGCAGCAGGCTCGACGGCTGCCGCTTCCGGGACCGGTGTGCCCTCGCCGCGGCCGACTGCGCGGACAAGGACATCCCCCTGCTCCAACTGACCGAGGAACGTGCCAGCCGATGCATCCACACCGAACTGCTCCAGGTGCGGCCGTGAAGGGCGCCACGACGGCCGACGCGGCCGAACTCACCGTCAGCGACCTCGTCGTGGACTATCCGATCGGCCGGCGCAAGCACCGCCGGGCCGTGGACGGGGTGAGCCTGCGGGTGCCCGCCGGGCGCGCGGTCGGTCTGGTCGGCGAGTCCGGTTCCGGCAAGTCCACCGTGGCCAAGGCCGTCCTCGGCATGGCCCCGGTCAGCGCCGGACAGGTCGCCTGCGGCGGCACGAGCCTGGGCGACCTGGGCCGCAGCGGGCGTCCGCAGCAGATCCAGGTCGTCTTCCAGGACCCGTACAGCTCACTGGACCCCACCAAGACCATCGGGTACACCGTGCAGGAGCCGCTGCGGGCGCACGCCGACTCCACCGGTGCCCGGCTGTCGGCGGCCGAGCGCGAGGAACGCGTCCGGGCGATGCTGGCCAAGGTCGGCCTGCCTGCGGAGGCCGCGGACCGCTACCCCGCCCAGTTCTCCGGCGGACAGCGCCAGCGCATCTCCATCGCCCGCGCGCTCATCCTCGAACCCCGGCTCGTCATCTGCGACGAGGCCGTCAGCGCCCTCGACCTGTCCATCCAGGCGCAGATCCTCAACCTGCTCCTCGAACTCCAGCAGGACCTCGGCCTGTCCCTGCTGTTCATCACGCACGACCTGTCCGTCGTCAACCACATCGCCGAAGACCTCGTCGTCCTCTTCCGCGGCCGGGTCATGGAGACCGGGCCCGCGGAGCGCGTGTACCGGCAGCCGCAGCACCCGTACACGCGGCAGCTCGTCGTGTCGGCGCCGCTGCCGGACCTCGGCCGGCAGCGCACCCGCCGTGAACGGCGTGAAGCCCTCGCGCTGCCGCCCGCCCGGCAGGCCCCGCTCGGCGAGTCCTGCCCCTTCGCGCACCGCTGCCCCTTCGCCGTCGACCGGTGCCGCACCGAACGGCCCGTCCTGCGCGACGCACCCCTGGGCGGCCAGGTCGCCTGCCACCGCGCCGAGGACCTGCCGCCCTGGACCGACGACCTCACCACGTCCCCCGAGGCGACCGGGAGCACCGCACTGTGACCCTGCACCACCTGCGCGAACTCGCCGTCAGCGGCACCTTGCAACCGCTCGGCACCAGCCACCTGCCCGACGACGGCGTCGGCGTCGACCTGCGCCCGCTCGGCTACCAGGAGCGCGAGTTCCTGGTCACCGGCACGGCGGGGGAGTACCGGCACGTCGACGGCACCCTGCAGCAGACCGGCCAACTGCCCTACGTCACCCGCGTTCTGGTGCGCACCCCGCCCGCCGAACGCTTCAACGGCGTCGTCCTCGCGGAACCCCTGCACCCCGAGTACGACAGCGCGAGCACCTGGCGCATCGCCCACCCGTGGATCACCGGCACCGGCGCCGCCTGGGTCGGCATCACCCAGGACCACCGGATGGTGACGGCCCTGAAGGAGGCCTACGACCCCGCGCGGTACGGCGAGTTGTCGATCCCCGCCGCAGGCTTGCGCTGGGACATCGTCGGCGCGGTCCTCGCCGCGCTGCGCACCCCCGGCCGCAGCGTGCTCGCCGGGCTCGCCGACCGGGTACGGCACGTGTACCTGTCCGGCTGGTCCAACACGGGCAGTTTCTGCCGGGTGTTTCTCCAGGACGGCTTCCACGGACGCCACCGCCTCGCCGACGGGGCCCCGGCCGTGGACGGCTATCTCATCGGCATCTCGTCCGGGGCGGCCGGAGCGGCCGGCTATCCGCCGCTGTCCGACGGCTCCCCGGCGCTGCCCGCCGACGACCCGCGGCGCGTCATCGGCCCCGCCGACGTACCCGTCTTCGAGGTGCTCAGCGAGTTCGAGAGCGAGACCCACCGCCCGGCCCTGCGCGAGGACAGCGACGCCCCCGGCGACCGCTACCGCCTCTACCAGGTCGCCGGCACCTCCCACGACAACCCGCTGCTGGAGTCCGTGCTCACCAACCACACCCAGTTCCGCCGACGCAGCCACGACGTGCCTCTGCGGCGCATCACCGAACAGCCCAGCGACGCCCGCCTGGACGCGGTGGCCCGCGCCGCCTACGCCCTGCTGCACCGCTGGGCGGCCACCGGCGCCCCGCCCCCGCGCGTGGAACGCTTCCCCTTCGCGAGGGACGGGGTGACGGGCGGCGTCGACGAACTGACCCGCGACGAGCACGGCAACGTACGCGGCGGAGTCCGCACCCCCTGGGTCGAGGTCCCGCTGGCCGCCTACCACCCGCACAGCACACCACGGCCCGGCTACTGCCACCCCTCACCCTGGGCACCCATGGGCACCCCGGACCTGGTCGCCCGCCTGATCGGGCACATGACCCCGCTGCCCGGCGCGCAACTGCGCGCCTTGTACCCCACCCGGCAGGACTACTTGGACCGCTACGAGGCCGCGTGCGCGCGCCTGTCCTCGCAGGGACTGCTCCTCGAAGCCGACGCGCACATGCTGCTGCGCGCCGCGCACGAGCGCCCGCTTCCCCACCTGCCGGACCCGTCCGTACATCCCCTGCCCGACCTGTCCGGACCGCACTCCCCTTCCGGACCGCATCCCCCTTCCGGGCCGCACCCCTTTTCCGGAATGCACCACCCGCCCGTCGAGACCCCGGCGGCACCGAAGAAAGGACCCCGTTCGTGACCACCCTGGCTCTCGACGGCGCCGACATCTGGTTCGAACAGCACGGCTCGGGCGGTGACGTCCTCATCGCCAGTGCCTCGGGCTTCGGGGCGTATCCGGCGATCCTCGCCGAAGCCCCGTACCACTGCACGGTCGTCACCGTGCAGGCGCGCGGCTTCGGGCGCTCGACGCATCTGGCCGAACCGCCGGCCGCCGGCTGGCTCGACCAGTGGGGCGAGGACGTGCTGGCCGTCGCCGACCACCTCGGCATCGACACCTTCGTCTACACCGGCATCTCGCACGGCGCCGGCATCGGCTGGCACCTGGCCCGCCGCCACCCCGAGCGGCTGCGCGCGCTCATCAGCGTCGTCGGCACCCCGCACGACCGCTCCGGCGACACCTCGTCCTCCGCGGGCCGCCGGCGGATCGTCGAGGAACGCCGCAACCCGGCCGTCCTGGAGGAGCAGTTCCGCATTCTCGGCGGGCGCACCGAGGGCGAGGAACGGCTGCTCAGGCGCGAGCGGACCATCGCCGGACTCGTCCGCAGGCACCTCGACTACTCGGAGGAGGAGGCCCTGGTCAACCAGGGCATGCCCTTCCCGGAGGCCACCACCAACGAGGAGCTGGCCAAGATCCTGGAAACCATCCGGCTGCCCGTGCTCTCCCTCGCCGGACTGCGCGACGGGGTCATCTCCCCGCAGTCGGCGCTGCGTGCCGCGATGGCCGTGGCGCACAGCAAGACCGTGCTGTTCGAGGACGAGGGCCACTTCATGGGCGACGAACGCCCGCACCGGGTGGCTCGCGAGGTGCGGGTCTTCCTCGACGAACTGGCCGACTACGAGAGCAACGGGGGCACCTGGCGATGACGACGCTTCTCGCCGTCGGGGACATCATCCTCGACGAACCCGACTCGGACTCGTTCTTCGAGCCCAGCCGCTCCGCCCTGCGTGGCGCCGATGCCGTCATCGGCCATGTGGAGGTGCCGCACTCCACCACCACGGTCAGCAGCAGCACGGACGTCCCGGCGCCGCCCGCCGACCCCGCAGCGCTCGGCGCCCTGAGCCGGGCCGGGTTCCACGCGGTGACCCTGGCCGGCAACCACATCGCCGACGCGGGCGCCGAGGGCGTCCTCGACACCGTGCGGCACGCCCGCGCACACGGCCTCGCCACCGCCGGCGCGGGCCCGTCCCTGGCCGAGGCGAGGCAGCCCGCCCTGATCCGCGCCGGCGACCGCACCGTGGCCGTCCTCAGCTACAACTGCGTAGGCCCCAGGGAGAGTTGGGCCACCTCCGCCAAGCCGGGCTGCGCCTATGTGCACGTCCTGACCCACTACGAACTCGACCACGCGAGCCCCGGCGGACCCCCCGCGATCTACACCTTCGCGAACCCCGACAGCCTCGACGCGATGCGCCGGGACATCGAGGCCGCCCGCGACCGGGCCGACATCGTCGTCGTCGGCCTGCACAAGGGCGTCGGCCACACGCCCGCCGTGCTCGCCATGTACGAGCGGCCCCTGGCGCAGGCCGCCGTCGACGCGGGCGCCCACGCGGTCTTCGCCCACCACGCGCACATCATGCGCGGCATCGAGATCCACCGGGGCAGGCCCATCTACCACGGCCTGGGCAACTTCGTCACCGTCACCCGTGCCCTGACGCCGGACGGCGACAACGACAGCCCCGAGCGGCGCGCCTGGGCGCAGCGACGCGTCGAGCTGTACGGCTTCGCCCCCGACCCGGCCATGCCGTACTACCCCTTCCACCCCGAGTCCAGGAACACCGTCGTCGCCCGTCTCGACGTCGACGACCAGGGGGAGGTGCGTGCCGGGCTGCTGCCGTGCCGCATCGACGACCGGGGCAGACCCGTGCCCGTGACCCGCGAAGCCGGGGGTGAGGACGTCGTCGCCTACGTGCGGGACATCAGCCGCCGGGCCGGCCTCACCACCCGCTTCGACTGGACCGGCGACGACCTCGTCACGATCACACAGGGAGACCAGCGGTGACCGACATGCCGCACACCGACCGCACGCCGGGCCGCCCCCTCGCGGGCACCGTGGTGCTCGACCTGACCACGGCCCTGGCCGGGCCCTACGCCACCCTGCTGCTGGCCGGTCTGGGCGCCACCGTCGTCAAGGTGGAGAACCCCGCGACCGGCGGCGACAGCGCACGCAACAACTCGCCCTACTACGGACGTGACGGCCTGAACATGGCGCGCGTCGACGACACCGACATGTCGGTGTCGATGATGGGCCGCGGACGCAACAAGAAGAGCATCACCTTGAACCTCAAGGACCCGCGCGGCCGCGCCACCTTCCTGCGGCTGGCCCGCAACGCCGACATCGTCGTGGAGAACTACGCAGCCGGTACCGCCGACCGCCTCGGCATCGGCTACGAGGACGTACGCGCCGTCAACCCGACCGTGATCTACACCTCGATCAGCGGATTCGGGGCCGGCGGCGGCTCGGGCAAGGCGATGGACTCCATCATCCAGGCGCTCAGCGGAGTGATGTACACGGCCGGGGAGCCCGGCACCGAGCCGGTACGCATCGGCCTGCCGGTGGGCGACCTGCTGGCACCCCTCTACGCGGTCATCGGCACCCTCGCCGCCAAGACCCAGCGCGACCAGGACGGAGTGGGGCAGCACGTCGACGTCTCCATGCTCGGCGCGCTGACCTCGCTGCTGTCCACGGAGCCCTTCGACGCCCACGAACAGGTCGGACTGCCGGTGCGCACCGGCAACGAGGTGCCGCGCCTGGCCCCGTTCGGCATCTTCCCGGCCAAGGACGGCTTCCTGGCGCTGTGCGGGCCGACCGACACCTTCGCCCGCGGTGTCTTCCGCGCGATGGGCCGCCCCGACCTGATCGAGGACGAACGGTTCGCCACCCGCGACCAGCGGGTGCACCACGCCTCCGCCCTGCACGAGATGGTCGGGGCCTGGTCGCAGAGCAGGCCCCGGGCCGAGGCGGTCGCGGCGCTCGCCGCGCAGGGCGTGCCCGCGGCGGAGGTCCTCACCCCGGCGGACGCGCTGCGCAACCCCGACGTGCGGCGCCGCGAGGAGGTCGTGGAACTCGGCCATCCCGAGCACGGCTCCACCGGCGTGATGGGCCCGGGCGTGCCCATCCGCTTCTCGCACGCCGACGTGCGCCTGGACCGGCCGGCGCCCCATCTCGGCGAGCACACCGGCGAGTTGCTGGCGGACCTCGGCGGCCTGTCCGGCGAGGAAATAGCCGAACTGCGGCAGGCGGGGGTGATCTGAGATGCGCCCGATCGACGCACAGCAGGCCGCCGCCGCGCTGCGCGCCGCCCACGACGACAGGGCGCTGCACGCCCGGCAGTTCGCGGCACAGGGCCGCCCGGTGGTCGGCTACGTCGGCTGCGACACCCCGGTCGAACTGATCACGGCCGCTGGCGCGCTGCCCGTACGCCTGGCCGGGCGGGCAGGGCGCGACACGAGCCTGGCCCGCACCTACTTGGACGGCGCCGTCGACCCGCAGGTGGTGAACGTACTGGCAGCCATCCTCACGCCCGAGGACGGCGACCCCGTGCCCGACCTGATCGTCATCACCCACGACTGCGACGCGTCCCTCCAACTGTTCTACACACTGCGGGAGTTGCGCCGTACCGGAACGCACAGCTGCCCGCCGGTCCACTTCGTCGACCTGCTGCACCTGCCCGGGGAGGCCACCCGGCGCTACAACCTGGGCCGCCTCAGCCGCTTCGCCGACCAGCTCGCGGCCTGGCGCGGACGCGCCGTCAACGCCGCCGAACTCGCCGAGGCGGTCGCCGACCATGACGCCGCCCGCCGCGCCCGCACCGCACTGCGGAAGCAGCGCGCCAGTGCACTGACCGGCGGTGAGGCGCTGCGCTGGTACGCCGCAAGCACGGCCATGCCGCCCCGCGCGTACGCCGACACCCTGACCGCCGCGCTGACCGGCGAGTTCACCCGGCCCGAGGGCCGCCCGCTGTTCGTCTCCGGCAGCACCCACGACACCACCGACGTCTACGACGCGCTCGAAGGCGACGGCTGGCTGGTGGTGGGCGACGACCACGACTGGGGCGACGGCGGCGACCAGCCACCGGTCGGCGAGCCGACCCTGGAGGCGCTCACGGACCACTACACCCGCGAGGTCGTCCCCAGCACGGCCCGCACCCCGCAGCAGATCGCCTCCGCGGCCCGCGGCGCGGTCACCAGGAGCGGCGCCGCACACCTCCTCACGTACTGCCGCCAGTACGACGACGCCCACCGGTGGGACCACCCCGCGCGGGCGGCCGCGGCGGGCGTACCGGCCGCGCTCCTGCGCGACCAGCCCTACGCCGGCCTCGACCTGCCCGCACTGACCGCCCAACTCGCCCCGCAGGAAGCGCAGATGACCCGATGAGCGAGAGCACGAGCATACGTCCGCGCCGGCGCACGGGGCCGCGGCTGGCCGCGGCACGGGACGCCCTGCAGCACCAGCGCGAGTGGTTCGCGACCCTGCGCGGCCAGACGGAACAGGGGCGCCCCCTGGCACTCGTCAACGCCGACGCCCCGCAGGAGCTGTTCCGCGCCATGGACGTCCCCTACGTCGTCAACCAGTGGTGGTCGTCCATCATCTCCGCCAAGCGCATGTCGGGCCGCTACCTGAAGGCGCTGCGCGAGCGCGGACTGCCCGACGACGTCGAGCAGTACAGCGCCCTGCCCCTGGCCGAGGCGCTGTCCCCGCGCGGCGACGACGCGCCCTGGGGCGGACTGCCCACACCGTCCCTGGTCCTCGCCGAGTGCACGGGCGACAGCATGCGCCGCATGTTCCAGCTGTGGGAGAGCGAACTGGGCGTGCCCTTCTGGCCGTTGGAGAGCGCGGCGGCGGAGACCGTGGCGGTGAACTGGTGGGAGCTGATGCGCCACGACTGGGAGACCGCCATCGGCTCCGCGCGCATCGACCTGCTGCAGGACGAACTCAAGGCGCTCATCCCGCGCATCGAAGAGCTGGCGGGGGCCCGCTTCGACGAGGAACGTCTCGCGCAGGTCATGGCGCTCTCCAACGAACAGGCCGAGTGGAACCGCAGGACCCGCGACCTGCTCGCCGCCGCGCCGCGCTGCCCCGTCCCGGTCGACGACATCATCCCCGCCGTGATGATCCCGCAGTGGCACCGGGGCACGTCCTGGGCGACCGCGGCGGCCAAGTCCGTGTACGACGAGGTCAGTTCGCTGGTGGGGGAGGGCCGCGCGGTCGTCCCCGAGGAGCGGCACCGGCTCATGTGGATCGGCCGCGGCCTATGGTTCGACATGGACTTCTACCGCTCCTTCGAGCAGTCGCACGGCGCGGTCTTCGTCTGGTCCATGTACCTCGCCCTCGCCGCCGACGCCTACGCCCGCTACGGCGACGACCCGCTGCGCGCCCTGGCCGCCCGGTTCTGTGCCTTCCGCGATCAGATGTACACCCCGCCGTGGTCGGTCGAGTGGTACGTGAAGGAGGCGAAGACCCACCGGGTCGACGGCGTCGTCCACCTCATCAGCCCGGACAGCCGCAGCAGTTGGTTCACCACCCACGCCCTGCGCCAGGCGGGCATACCGGTGCTGGAGATCCGGGCGGAC
Source organism: Streptomyces spinosisporus (assembly GCF_022698145.1). Taxonomy (GTDB): domain Bacteria; phylum Actinomycetota; class Actinomycetes; order Streptomycetales; family Streptomycetaceae; genus Streptomyces; species Streptomyces spinosisporus. The sequence continues at coordinate 112,616 of NZ_JALDAX010000018.1, read as the reverse complement.
AACGCCGACGGCCGCTCGCTCGATCCCCGGGCTATGCATGACCAGGTGGCGCGGTGGATCGAATCGCTGCCGGACCAGTCCCAGGGGTGCTGAAAATCTCCTGGGGGTGCCAAGGACTCCTGGGGGTCCTAAGGACTCTTGGGGGTGCCAAGGATCAGGGCGCGGTGAACAGGGTCGGGAAGCGGGGTGCGAGCCAGGGCTTGCGTCCCCAGGCATGAATCTGTCCCTGTGCCATGGCCCGCCATGGGTTGCGACGCCCGAGCGCGATGAGGAAGAAGGCGACCGGCGCGATCAGGATGGTGCAGTCCGGCCGCTCCAGCGGCGCGGGGGACACCACCACGGCGCCGTCGGCGAGGCTGACGCCGAACGCCGGGCCGCCCCTGAGGCGAACGGTGTAGCGGACGGTCAGATCGGCGACGGCGGTCGGGTCGGCGACGCGCGGCATGACCGCGAGGAAGAACGGCATGCACAGGCCGACCCGTTCGCGGTCGATCATGTGGGGGAGTTTCAGCGCCCGAGCGAGGTCGTAGCCGTGGCCCAGCATGTGGGTCAGCAGGTAGGACGCGAGGATGGGCCGGTCCATGGGACCCAGCGGCGTGACGAGTGCCGGGCCGGCCACGCTCTCGTCACTCGCGCCTTGATGAACAGCCTTGATGAACGCCTCGGCCTGTTCGACGATCATCGACGCCAGCGGCTGGGCCCTGCGTTCGCGGAAGGCGTCGAGGCTCTGAGCGTTGGCCGCCGCGAGACTCTGCGGTGTGCCGTCCCCGTAGGGGCGTTCGCGTCCGGCGGCGAGGTCCGCCATCAGCTCGTTGGCCAGTGCCAGGTGGGCAGCCGCCTCGCCGAGAGTCCACTGCGAGTCGGGTACGGGAACGCCCGTGTCGCACTCGTCGTGCAGCAGGGTGGCGATGTCCGCGGCCGTCCTTCGTATCGCTCGTTCGAGCCCGACGGGTAGCGGCTCCTGGATGCTGTGCTGTGTCCTGGGATGCACGCTGCCTGTTCCCTCCCGCCGCCCGCGCCCTTCGCATGTCCGGCGCGCCGAACCCAACCAGACGCGGGGGCGCCCGACAACCCCTGGTGATGGGCATAGCTGCGGCGTCACGGCCGCCACCTGGCGAGGTTGGCGGCGAACGGGCATCACCTGGCATGCCAGCGGTGGCAGGCCGCGCGGTGAACTGGTGAGACTGCCTGGACGTGGGGGCGTCGGTCGCGCGGAGCCCCAGCCGAACATCTGCGCGGAGGCGGCGTGCCTCGATGCTGCGGTGTGGCGTGAAAGAAGGAGGAACCCATGGCGACATTCGTTCTGGTGCCCGGCGGTTGGAAGGGCTCCTGGTCGTACGAGGCGGTGGTGCCGCTGCTGGAGCGTGCCGGTCACGCCGTGCACGCCCTGACCCTGACCGGTCTGCGGCCGGACGACGAGGAGACGGCCGTGGCGAGCGCCAACCTCGACACGCACGCCGACGACGTGTTGCGGCATCTGGATCGGCACCACCTCACCGACGTGACGTTGGTCGGCCACAGCTATGCCGGGATGGTGATCTCCGCCGTCGCGGACCGCGCTGACGGACGGATCTCGCGGCTGGTGCATCTCGACGCCTTCGTGCCGCGCGACGGTGAGTCCTGGTGGTCGTCGACGAACGACTATTTTCGCAGCGTGGCTGCTGCTGGCGCTGCGGACACCGGCTACTCGATCCGACCGCCCGACGGGGGCGATCCCCGCCGCCGTCGGCATCCCCTCGCCTCGTTCCTGCAGGCGGCCCGGCTCACAGGCAAGGTCGCACAGGTACCGCGCCGGGAGTTCGTCTACTGCTCGGGCTGGGAGGGCCGGACGCCGTTCGCCGGACTGCGCGCCCGGCTTCTGGCCGATCCCGATTGGCTGGTCCACGAGCTGCCGACAGGCCACGACGCCATGCACGAGGCCCCACAGGCGGTTGCCGCGCTCCTGCTCGGCGAGGGCGCGGCGGGTGTGGCCGCGTAGTGGCGGGCGGCCCTATTCGGGCCTGGTTCGGCGGGCATCAATCGGCCGGTGTCGCCAATCGGTCGGCGATCTCTTCAGCGGTGAGCACGAGGGCGAAACCCTTGCGGAGGACGGCGAGTTCGGGTTCTTGGCGCGACTCGTCGTCGGTGGCCGTGACGTCGGAGCCGAAGACGACCTTGTAGCCGCGTTCGTAGGCCTGCCGGGCGGTGGTGCCGCAGCAGTAGTTGGTGAGCGTTCCCGTGACGATGACCGTGTCGCGGCCGAGGTTGCGCAGCATCGTGTCGAGCGGGGTGTCGTAGAACGCGCCGTAGGAGGGCTTGCGGATGACGGCCTCGTCGGGGCGGCGGCCCATCGGGGCCCAGACCTCGGCAGGACCCGGCCGGCGCCAGTCGGTGTCGGCGTGCGGGAGGAACCGCAGGGCGTGCGGCCGGTCCAGTCCGAGATGGGTGTCGTCGAAGATGGTCCACAACACGGGGACGGAGGCTGTCCGGCATGCGTCGACCAGTCGCAGCAATGTGGGCGCCATGCGGGTGGCGGCGGGCACCCAGTAGGGGCTCCAGCCGGGCCGGACGAATTCGTCCTGCATGTCGATCACCAGCAGCGCCGTGTGTTCGGGCCGTACGTCGAACGATGCCCGGCCGTGCTCGTAGGCGTCGCGCGCCCGGGCGCTCACCCATTCCTCGGTGTATGCCATCGTGACTCCTGCCTCGATTCGAGGTACCTCGTTTCGAGGTGCGAGAATAGCAGCATGCTCGAACTCGCGATCCTGGGATTCCTGGCCGAGAACCCGCTGCACGGCTATCAACTGCGCCACCGCATAGAGCACTTGTCGGGTCACAACCGGCCGGTCAGCGACGGCAGCCTGTACCCGGCGATCAACCGGCTGGTCAGCGCCGGGCTGCTGGAGCGGCGCACCGAGCCGGGCGCCTCGGCCGCCCAGCGGCACACCCTGAGCCTGACCAAGGCCGGTCACCGCGAGCTTCTGTGCCGACTGCGGGATGCCAAGGGCCTGGACATCAGCGACGGCACGCGATTCTTCACGATCCTGGCATTCCTGTCCCACCTGCCCGACATCGCTGACCAGCACGCGGTACTGCGCCGGCGACTCGAGTTCCTGGAACAGCCCGCGAGCTTCTTCTACGACGGTGAGCGCGGCCTGGGCGCCGACGACACCGACGACCCCTACCGTCGCGGCATGCTCACCATCGCCCGCGCGACCAGCCGCGCCGAAAAGGCGTGGCTGCGCGAGGTGTTGGCCTGATGTGAAGGAGCGATCGCAGGTGACCTCGTTGGGCCGGTACGCCGAAGTCCGCAACATCCCCGGGCTGACACCGTTGCTCCTGGCGGGAGTTGTCGCCCGGCTCGGCAGCGGTATGACACCGCTCGCCCTGCTGCTCCTCGTCGAGGAGGCGACCGGGCGGTATGCCTGGGCCGGCCTCGCGGTCGGTCTGTATGCCCTGGCCGGTGTGTCGGTCAGCCCGGTGATCGGGCGGCTCGCCGACCGGCTGGGACCCTCCCGCGTTCTGCTGGGTACCGCGATCGTGCATGCGATGGCCCTCATCGGGTTGGTGATCAGCGCCCGCGGCGGAAGCGCCCTGCCGGTGATCTGCACGGTGGCCGCGGCCGTCGGCGCGACCTACCCGCCGCTCACCGCGGTCATCCGCGGCACATGCAACCGGCTCACCGCACCCACGACCGGCTGGGCACGGCTGCGGGGAACCGTGCTGGCCGCGGACACCGCGCTGTACGAGATCGTCTTCGTCGTCGGCCCCCTGCTGGTGGGGGCCTTCGGGGCCATCGCCACCCCGGCCGCGGCGATCATCGCGGCCGCCGGGGTGACCCTGGCCGGTACCACCCTGGTGGCCTGCGCGGCCGTGATGCGCGCCCAGCGCCCCGATGCCTGCCGCGTCCGGCGAGGCGGTCTGGGCCCGCTGCGGCTGCCCGGCTTCACCGTGCTGCTCGGCTGTGTCGGTGCGCTGGGCGCGGGGTTCGGCGCCGTCAGCGTGGCGGTCCCCGCCTATGCCACCGCGCACGCCGGCCATGACCCCGCCGCGCTGGCCGGACTGTTGCTCGCGGTGTGGGGTCTGGGTTCGGCCGTGGGCGGCCTCTGGTACGGAGCCTGGCCGCCACGTGCGCCCCTGCACCGGCAACTCGCCTGGCTGCTCGGCGGCGTGGCCCTGAGCCTTGCGGCACTTGCTGTCGCGCCGAGCCCGACGGGGCTGGGCGCCGCGCTCGTGCTCGGCGGTGGTGTCATCGCCCCCTGCCTGACGGTCTACATCTCCCTCGTGGGCCGCATCGTGCCCACGGACATGCTCACCGAGGCGCACACCTGGATCGCCACCGTCCCCATCGCCGCCAACGCGGCCGGAGGAGCGGCGGCGGGCACCCTCGTCGACCAACCGGGCGGAACGTCCTGGGCGTTCGTCCTGGCAGGCGTGATCGTCGCCGCCGCCGCGGTGGCGGCCGCATGGCCGTCCGGACCGATCACCAGGGCCGACACCGAAGCCGACCGGACGACGTCGACAGGCCCGGACACAGGTTGGCCGTCGTGCGCGGCACGAACGGACTGCGGGTGTGCCTGATCGTGCCTGATTTCGAGTGCAGGGCGGAAAGGGAACTCAAACAGTCGCGGGCTGACAAAGGAGGCCCGTACCGCACCAGTTCTGCTGGTTGAGATGGTCGAGCATGGTCGCCTCCGCCGCACCGGGATTGGGCCGCACGCCGACGATGACGGGCTCGGCAAGGGACGGCAGGAGCGGGTAGGCCAGTTCCTCGAAGCCCTCGGGGATGGCCGACGCCGGGACCACGGTGACGCCCAGGCCCTGCGCCACGAGCCGAACCGCGGTGGAAATCTGCGACGCTCGGGCCACCGTGTGCGGGCGTAGACCCGCGTCGGAGAGCAGGCGGGTGAGGTAGTCGTCGAGCAGGCTGGCGCGCCGGAACCGGATCCACCCCTCTGACGCCAGGTCCTCCAGGCGCAGGGCGGCACCGTCCGCGAGGAGCGGGTGCCCCTTCGGCAGGACGGCGACGTAGGCCTCCTCACCCAGCGGGTGAGCGTCGAAGGTGCACCCGGCGGGGATGCCGTGCACGAGGATCATGTCGAGGTTGCCCTGGCGGAACAGTCGTTCCATCTCCGCGAGATCGGGCTCCTCATGGAGAGTCACCTGCAGCTTGGGATGCCGCTTGCGCAACTGCCCCAGTACTTGGGGAAGTTGGCGGGCCCCCAGGCCCATGTGCACAGCCATGATGAGCTCGCCCGACAGCTCCCCGTCGGCGGCCCGGGCGGCCGTGACGGCACGCCGTGACGCGGTCGTCGCGATCTCCGCCTCCGCGAGGAAGGCCCGCCCTGCCACGGTCACCGTCACCCCGCTCGGGACGCGGGTGAAGAGCCGTACCCCGAGGTGCTTCTCCAGGGCGGCGATCTGCTGTGACAAAGAGGGCTGCGTGACCTGGAGACGTTCTGCCGCCGCCGTCATGGAGCCCTCCTCGGCGACGGCCAAGGCGTACTCGTACTGGCGCAGGTTCATGTGCGTCCCACCTTCGACATGCCATAAGAGATGTCAATGCCGAGTATACATTGCCACTATTTGCTTCTATGTCAGGCCGTTCCTACCGTGGTTCACGCCCGGCGCAGCCATCAGGGCCGAAACGCTGCTGCAGCCCGATTCCGGCGCGCCGCGAGACATCTTTCCGAGGAGCACACGCATGCATTTCGAGGGCAAGAACGTCCTGATCACGGGTGCGGGATCGCGAGGAGGCATAGGCGCCGCGACGGCGCACGCGTTCGCCCGCGACGGAGCGTCGGTGGTGATCACCGGCCGCAACGTCGAACGCGGGGCCGAGGTGGTGGACGACATCACGGCAGGGGGAGGGAAGGCCCGGTTCATCCTCGCCGATCTGAGTGATCTCGCCGACGTCGAGCGGCTGGCCATGGAGGCGGGTGACATCGATGTGCTGGTCAACAACGCGGCAAGCTACCGGGCCAGCATCAAGCCGACCCTCGACCAGGACCTCGAAGCGAACGCGGAGTCGTGGGACACCAATGTGCGCGCCGCCTTCGTCCTCAGCACACGACTGGTGCGAGGCATGATCGAGCGGGGCGGCGGAAACATCATCAACATCAGCAGTATCGCCGCCGCCATCGCCATGCCGCAGATGGCGACCTACGGAGCGCAGAAGGCGGCCGTCGAGTCGTTCACCCGCAGTTGGGCCGTGGAGTGGGGCCCGCACGGCGTACGCGTCAACGCGGTGGCCCCGGGCAACGTGAACAGCGACAACGTGGTGGACTTCATCGGCGCCGACGAGTTCACGACCATGTCCCAGGTCAACCCGCTCAAGCGCAACGCCACACCCGAGGAACTCGCCGAGGTCATCGCGTTCGTGGCGAGCGAGCGCGCGAGCTTCGTCACGGGCCAGGTGATCGTGGCCGACGGTGGTCGCCTCGCCGTCTGAACGGGCGAGTGGCCACCGCCACGGCAAAGGTCTGCGGCCGCCCGCCCGTGTGCGGCCGCGGACCGGACCCGAACCGGGGTACGACGCCGGCCGGCAACCGGGCCGCCGACGCACCAGCCTCCGCTCTTCTGGACGCCGCCCACGCTCGCACCGGATGCTGTGAGAGAAGGACAGCCATGACCGAACTGACGCTGGAAGAGGCGGAAGCGCATGTGCACGGCGGGTCATTCAAGACCGGCCCTTCTGAGCGGATCGGTGTGGAGACGGAATGGCTGGTGCAGGACCGCCGCAATCCCCAACTGCCCATCTCCCTCGACCGGTTGAACACCGCCCTTGCGACGATCGAAATGCCGGGTGCCCTGCCCTGGGGCAGCAGGCTCACTCGTGAGCCGGGCGGTCAGTTGGAGTTGAGTTCGCCGCCGGCCCTCTCACTCGGCGCGTGCGTCGAGACGATGGCCGGGGATATCGCCGTACTGCGCACGGCAGTTGAGCAGGATGATCTGATACTCGTCGGCCGCGGCCTCGACCCGTATCGCGAACCGCCCCGCCTGCTCGACCACCCCCGCTACCGGGCCATGGAGGCATTCTTCGACCGCGAGGGCCCCTGGGGCCGCGACATGATGCGCCGCACCGCATCCGTACAGATCAACCTGGACTCCGGCGACGACTCCCGTGGCATCGGCGGCTACCGCTCCCGCTGGGAACTCGCCCACCGCATCGGTCCCGTACTCGTCGCCGCCTTCGCCAACTCCCCGATACAGGACGGGTGGCCCACCGGGTGGCTCTCCAGCCGTCAGGACATCTGGTCCCGGATCGACGCCGGCCGTACCCGCCCGCCCCGCTACGACCCCGACCCCCGTGTGGCCTGGACCCGCTATGCACTCGACGCGCAGGTGATGTGCATACCGGGCGACCTCCACGGGGACTGGTCCGCGCCCCCGGGCCTGACCTTCCGTGCCTGGCTGGAGGGCCAGGGTGTGCCCGGGCTACGGCCACCGACCCTGGCCGACCTGGACCACCACCTCAGCACCCTGTTCCCGCCGGTCAGGCCGCGCGGGTGGCTGGAGCTGCGGATGACCGATGCGCAAGACGGCGACGACTGGGTCGTACCGACCGTGCTGGCCGCGACGCTCCTGAACGACCCGGTGGCGGCCGATACCGCCTACGCGGCGACTGAGCCGCTGTGCCCGGATCCACAGCGGCCCGTCCCCTCCCACGACGTCTGGCTGCGGGCGGCCCGCACCGGCCTCGAAGACCAGGACCTCGCCAAGGCCGCCCGCGCCTGCTTCGCCGCGGCCGACAGCGCCCTCGCCACTCCCGGCACCCCGGCCGCACTCCGGCACGCCCTGACGGATTTCGCCGAGCGCTACACCGAGCGCGGCCGTTCCCCCGCCCACGACCATCTGGACGCACTGCGCCGCACCTGACCGCCGCAAAGGCATGCCCCATTGGCGTGGGCGCCGTTCGTAGCAAGCAGCGGACGGTGCGACGTCACGCAGGGGCGCCGAGAGGCGGGTGTTCGAGCACGCGGGGCTTGTACTCGACGAGCTGGATGCGGCCGTCGAAGGTGCGGTGCTCGGTCATTTCGAGGGCGACGTCCGGGTAGCCGTCGTAGATGCGTTCCTGGCCCGTGGCCCCGGTGATCACCGGGAACATCACGACCCGGAAGCGGTCGACGAGCCCGGCTCGCAGCAGGGACCGGCACAGGCTGAGGCTGCCGATGGTGCTGAGGAGACCGGAACCGCTCGACTTCATGGCGCGGACCGTCTCGACGGCGTCGTCGCTGACGAGGGTGGAGTTGGCCCACGTCAGTGGCTTCTCCAGCGAGGAGGAGAACACCACCTTCGGCGCTTGCGTGAGCTCGTCGACGGACGCTTCTTCCTCGGGCCTGAAGTCGTCCTGGCCACTTGGGACTTGGCCTTCGGCGAAGCCCGACATCAGGCGGTAGGTGTTCGCTCCCATCAGATAGGTGACCTCGGGCTGCTCACCGAGCCAGGCGAGGTACTCCGGACCCTCAAGCCCCCAGAACCCGGGCCATCCCTCACCCGACGCATAGCCGTCGAGGGAGGTGATGAAGTCGACGAGAAGCTCTGACATGTCGCTGTCCTTTCCTCGGATGTCACGAGCTTGGACCGGGCGGGAGCCACAAACTCATCGCCGCGCTGAGGAGCAACGAGAAAAACCCATGATGCTGCAGCAGGACAGGACAGGACAGGACAGGACAGGACAGAACAGGACGGGATAGAACAGGACAGGACCGGGCAACGGGCGGCCCTGTTCTGCCGGGCGTCACGGCTCAGCCGGGTCAAGGACCGTCGGATTTGTGCGGCGCATGCCGCAGTGCCCATCGCGGCAGCAACGGCCTGCCGCGGCGGGTGGCGGAGCGGCCCAAGACGACGGGGACGACCACGAACACCACCTTCAACAGGAGGGCTGCCACGACCGCGTTGACGGCCCAGCCGGTCCACGTCGAGGTGGCCAGTGCGGCTCCGCCCAGACCCACGTGCACGGCGATGACCACGACGGCGACCGCGATCAGCCCGATGGTCCTGCCGCCGCCGCGACGCTTTGCATTCCCGGTTGCGGAGACGGAGGCCGTCCCGGCGTCGCCCTCGCCGGGCGGGTCTGGGGGCGTTTGGCACCGCTGCCAGGTCACCATCAGGTGGTCACGGCGGCCGATCTTCTCAAGGCGTGCGGTGATGCCGTCCTGGAGACGCTGCAGGGTGTCCTGGCCGCCGGCGTCGATGCGCAGATTCAGCGTGTCCGGGGTGGCCTGCAAGGTGAGCCGGCCCTCGGCGAAGCGAATCACGCCGACCGCGTCGGAGTAGTCGACATCCTGCACTGTCGGCGGCATGCCGCCCCCTCCGTGGCGGGCGGGCGGCTGGTGGCGCACGCCGCTCATCTGCCCCAGGTGACGGCAGAGTTGGACGAGGTAGCGGCTGGCGCGCTCGGTGGAAACGTGGGCTTCGGCGGTCGGCATGACCTTCCTTTCTGAAACCGCGGGGCGGCTGGGGCCGCGCGGGCGCTGGCGTCGCCCACCTGCGGCGTCGTCCTGCGGAGAACTCAGTTCCTGGTGAGCGCGGTGCGCCAGCCGCGGATGCCGTCGGAGTGGGCGGGCAGGGTGCAGGCGATCGTGACGGGTTCGACGGCGTCGATCCGCCACCCGTCGGCGAACGCCGTACGGATCTCCTCCGGTGTCAGCCGATGCGTCCGCCCGGACGGGTTCGGCGGCTCGTCGCGGAAGCAGAGCATGAAGTAGCGCCCGCCGGACTTCGTCGCGGTGCGCAGGCTTGCTGTGTAGGCTGCCCGGTCCTTGTCGCGGAAGCCGTGGAAGACCAGGGAGTCCAGTACGACGTCGAACCGCTCGCCGAGGTCGGCCAGGCGCAGGGCGTCGTGCCGCACGAACCGTGCCGTCAGGCCCCGTACCTCTGCCTTCTTCACGGCAAGATCCAGGGCGTTGGTGGCGAGATCGACGCCGGTGGCCTCCAGCCCGAACCGGGCGGCCATGAGCGTGTGTTCGCCGGTACCGCAGCCCACATCCAGTACCCGGCCGTGCAGAAGCCCCGCGTCGGCGAGGGCGAGAAAGGCGGGCTGGGGGAGGCCTGTGTCCCACGGCGGCGGGCTCGCGTAGAGCTCCTCGTGCCGGAATGCGGCGTCGTCCGTGCCCCGGCGGCCGGAGGCGTGGTGCCGTCGGGGGCGGGCGGTGTCGACATCGTGAGATCCGGGATCGGGGTCGGGGTCGGGATCGGGGTCGTGGGTCGGCTCGTCGGCGAGCTGTGCCATGAGGGGCACTCCTTGCGTCGCGTGGAAGTGCGGATTCGCAACGCCCTCAGCTTTATCGAGACACTGTGTCTCTGTCAATCCATAGTGTCTGAACAGTGTCATCGCGTACACTGCGCAGGTGCCGAAGCTGTGGAATGAGACGATCGCCGAGCATCGCCGCACGGTCCGCGAGGCGACTTTGGAGACCACCGCGGCGCTGGTGGCCGAGCACGGGCTGGCGTCGGTGACGATGTCGCAGATCGCGAAGGAGACCGGCATCGGCCGGGCCACCCTGTACAAGTACTTCCCCGACGTCGAGTCGATCCTGGCCGCGTGGCACGAAGGCCACGTGAGCGCGCATCTCGAACACCTCACCCGCATCCGCGACCGGGCGGGCACCCCTGGTGAACGACTCGCAGCCGTCCTCCAGGCCTACGCCGACATCACCCACGAGCGCCCCCAGCACACCGAGATCGCGGCGGTGGTGCACCGGGGCGAGCACCTCGCCCACGCCGAGCAGCACCTGAACGCCCTCGTACGGGACCTCATCACCGACGCCGCGCAGGCCGGGGACATCCGCGATGACGTCGCTCCCGCAGAGCTCGCGTCCTACTGCCTGCACGCCCTGGGCGCCGCCGGCAGCCTGCCCTCCAAGGCTGCGGTGCACCGGCTGGTCGCGGTCACGCTGGCCGGCCTGAACCTCTCGCCGTCGACGCCCGATGCCGCCGGAGGCGATGACTGACGGGCTGCGTCAGACGCCAGATGCCAGACGTCGGGCATCAGACGTCAGATGGGAAACGTGACGCCCGTCAGTTCTTCGGAGCGGGCCCACAACTGTCGCTGGAGTTCGGCATCGTGGGACTGAGGGCTGGAGCGTACGGCTTCGGGGTGGCCCTTGCTCTGTTGGAAACCGCGCGGCCCGTAGTACTCGCCGCCGCTCACCTGTGGGTCGGTCGCCGCGCGGAGGATGGGTAGGGCGCCCATGGCGGGGGATTGCAGGAGTAGTGGGCGTACGGCTGCGAACGCGGTACGCGTGAGCCACGAGGAGTGGGACATCGCTGCCTTGGAGCCGGTGGTGTCGGCGCCGCCCGGGTGGGCCGCGACGGCGAGGGGGCCACCGTCCGGGAGTCTGCGCTGGAGTTCGTAGGTGAACAGCAGGTTGGCCAGCTTGGAGTGTCCGTAGGCGGCCGTCCTGTTGTAGGGGCGCTTGTGCCAGTCGAGGTCGTCGAGGTCGATGGGGCCGCCCATGCGGTGACCGGCGCTGCTGACGGTGACCACGCGCGAGGCGGGGGTGGGCGGCAAGAGGTCCCACAGCAGTGCAGTGAGAGCGAAGTGCCCGAGGTGGTTGGTGCCGAGGTGCAGCTCGAAGCCGTCGGCGGTGGTGCGATACGGGGCGTACATCACGCCCGCGTTGTTGATCAGCAGATCTACCTGTGGGTGAGTGTTGCGCAGTGACTTTGCGGCGGCGTGCACGGACGCGAGCGAACTCAGGTCGAGGTGCTGGACGAGGACCTGCGCCGTCGGTGCGGCGGTCCGCAGTTCATCGGCGGCCAGCTTGCCCTTGTCCAGGTCGCGTACCGCGAGGACCACGGTTGCGCCTCGCAGTGTGAGTGCCTTGGCCGTCTCGAATCCGATGCCGGTGTTGGCTCCCGTGATGACGGCGGTGCGGCCGCGCTGGTCGGGTATGTCGTCGGCGCTCCAGCGGGCCGTGCGCGTTCGGCTCATGACGTACTCCTCGCAAGTGAGTTCCGGGTGAGGGGGCGGGCGCCATGGTCACCTTGGTCATCATGGTTAAAGCCATTCACCTTGTGGTTAGTAGTGTTAACCTTGCGGGTGTGACAGTCAAACGGTCCCGCCCCTCGGGAACCCACCACGGAGACCTGCGCAACGCACTTGAGCAGGCCGCTCTCGCCCTCGTCGCCGAGAAGGGGGCGCATGGATTCACCCTCGCCGAGGCGTGTCGGCGCGCCGGGGTGAGCGTCGCGGCGCCGTACAAGCACTTCGCCGACCGCGACGCCCTACTGGTTTCGCTCGCACTGAAGGGCTACGAGAAACAGCGGCGCCGTTACCGCAGTGCGCTTGCCGCACACACCGAACCGGTCGAGCAGTTGGCCGCCTTCGCGGCCGCCTATGTGCGTTTCGCCATCGAGGAACGCGCCCTGTTCGCCATCACCTTCCTCGCCGGCCTCGACAAGATCCGGCACCCCGAACTCGCCGAGGCGGGAAGCCTCCTGCACGACGACCTGACACCCGTGACCGGCCAGATCACCGGAGATGCGGAGTCGGCGCTCGACCTGCTGGTCAAGGTGGCCGCGGCGGCACACGGCCTGGCCCTGTTCCACCAGCAGGACATGCTGCCCGGAGACCGCAGCTCCCCGGACTGGGCCGAAGACCAGGCAGCCCGCGCCGCCCGCGCCCTGGCCGCCCACTACACCCTGAGCTGATGCAGGAGAAGCCCATACACGGTGTACGCGTTGACCGATCCCGCCACCGGCAAGGTCAAGCGGATCTGAACAACCGGGTGAGTTGCGACGCCGGCCATCGGATGTGGCTTGGTTCACGCTCGGAGGCTTCGACTGATCGGACACTGTCCGCGATTGGGGCTGCCGTGGCCCGGGCGGTGACGTGGGTCAGGCGTCGAGGTGTAGCAACTTGCCGATCAGCGTGGAGAGTTGATGGCGTTCGCGGGGGGTGAGGGCCTTGAACGTGTCGTCGAGGAACTCGGGTACGCCCGCCTCGGCCCGGGCGAGGAGTTGGCGGCCCGAGTCCGTGATGGTGACGGCGTAGGCGCGGCGATCGCCCGCATCACGTTCGCGGCGTACGTGTCCCGCCCCCTCCAACCCGTCGCAGATGCCGACCATGACGCTGCGGTCGATGCGTAGTTGGTCGCTCAGGACGCGCTGCGAGCTGGGGCCGACCTCGGCGAGCATCTTGAGCACCAGATGCTGCCCGACACCGATCCCGGACTCGCTCGCCCGGGCCTCCGCGGCGCGGGCGACGACGGCCGAGGCGCGGCACAGCGCGATGTCGAGGCGCTCCGTAGCGAGCCTCGGAAAGTAGACGGCCTCAGGGCCCGCGGTCCTCGGTGACACGGCGGCCCACCTCCTCTGCCTGCTCTGTCTGTTCGGCTGTCTGCGGGGTGATCGCGCCGTCACCCTACCAAGAATCGTTGGGCCACAGATTGTTTGCGCGCCACTCACTTGCTTAATATGCTCCCCAATAATCTGCACCAAGATGATTATGAGGTCGCGCATGACCCTGAACCTCACCCCCGACGAGCTGCTGTCCACCACCCGTGCCGTGCGAAGGCGCCTCGACTTCGACCGCCCCGTTCCACGCCATCTGATCGAGGAGTGCGTGGACCTGGCCACCCAGGCGCCGACCGGCCGCAACCGCCAGCGCTGGCACTTCGTCGTCGTCACCGAGCCCGCTCAGCGCCGCGCCGTCGCCGACATCTTCCTGCGGGCACTCCCGCTGTCCAGCGGACAGCCCCTGACCGAGAACGACGTCTGGCGCATGAACTACCACGCGCGCTCCACCGAGAAGGTCTTCGACGGGCTGCGCCACCTCGCCGCGAACATCCACCGGGTGCCCGCGTTCGTCATCCCGGGACTGGAAGGGCGTACGGACGACGCCCCGGTGTCGGTGCAGGCCGGGGCCTGGGGGTCGATCCTGCCTGCCGTGTGGAGCTTCATGCTGGCGGCCCGGGCGCGTGGCCTGGGCACGACCTGGACGACTGCGCAGGGTCCGCTGGAGCGGGAGCTCGCCGAGGTCCTCGGCGTCCCGTACGACGATGTCATGCTCGCCGCGTTCATCCCGCTCGCCTACACGATCGGCACCGACTTCAGGCCGGCCCGACGCATCCCGCGCGAACACGTCCTGCACTGGGACAGGTGGAAGCAGCCGTCCACACAGGCCCAGCGGTAGTGTGGCCGTCAGGCCAGGAACTCGCTCACGGTCCTGGTGAACCAGTCGGCGTCCTCCTCGGCGACGAAGTGCCCGGTGGGTGCGACCACGCCGCGCACATCGTCCGCGTGCGGCTGGAGAGCCTGTGCGGTGGAGGTGCCGGACTGCGCGCTGCCGATGGCCAGAATGGGCATGGACAACTTCCGCTCCTTGAGCAGAGCGCGGTTCTCGCGTCCGTCCTCAAGCAGGGTGCGGTAGTGCTCGAATCCGCCGCGCAGCCGGTCCCGTCCGGTGTAGTCCTGCGCGTAGGCCGCGAGTTCGGCCTCACTGAAGGTGCCGGGGTTGGACATGGCGGTGAACGTGGCGGTGACGAACTCGAGTTCATGCCCGTCGAAGAGCATCTCGGGCACGTGCGGAGCCATGAAGAAGCCGAAGTGCCACATGCCGCCCTCGGCGACGTTCATCGCCTCTTCAAGGCCGATGCCGGGCAACAGGGCATCGACGAGGACCAGTTGGGAGATGTCTTCGGGATGGGCGGCGGCCCAGGCAAAGGCGACCATCGCGCCGATGTCGTGGCCCGCCACCGCCACGGGGCCGTCCAGGCCCAGGGCTTTCAGGACCTCGCGCATGTCGCGTGCCTGGTTGGTCTTGGCGTAACCGTCAGCGGGCCGGTCGCTGGAGCCGGTGCCCCGCAAGTCCGGCACGACGACCGTGTGCGTCCGGGCGAGGGAGGGCATCACACGGGCCCAGGCGCGGGAGGTCTGTGGCCAGCCGTGCAGCAGGACCAGGATGGATCCGCTGCCGCCGACGGCCACTGAGAGGTGCGTGTCGTTGGCGGCGATCCGCTGGACGCGAAAGCCGTCGGGAAGCCAGTCGGCTGTGCTCACGGGGGCCTCTTTGAAGAAGGGTGGGGATACGTCAATGAGTACTTCACTATGCCTCCAAGATGTTCTGTTGACAAGAACATATTTCACGGCGGACGAAGAGGCGAGGCCCGGTGTCAGACCACTTCCAGCAGGGCGTCCGTGAACTGCTCGGTCATAGCGGTGCCCCCCAGGTCGGGGGTGCGCACCGGCGTCTTCGCGAGCAGTGCGGCGATGGCGTCCGTGATCTCGTTGGCGGCTTCCGGGTGGCCTAGGTGGTCGAGCATCATGGCGGCGGACCAGATGGCGCCGAGGGGGTTGGCGATGCCGCGGCCAGCGATGTCGGGGGCGGAACCGTGGACCGGCTCGAACATGGAGGGGAAGTCGCGTTCGGGGTTGAGGTTCGCCGCGGGCGCGATGCCGATGCTGCCGGCGACGGCCGCCGCGAGGTCACTGAGGATGTCACCGAAGAGGTTCGAGGCCACGACGACGTCGAAACGAGCCGGATCCAGTACGAACTTGGCGGCGAGGGCGTCGATGTGCTCCTGATTCCACGTCACATCAGCATGCCGAGCGGCCCGCTCGGCGACCAGCTCGTCCCAGAACGGCATGGTGTGCACGATGCCGTTGGACTTGGTCGCCGAGGTGAGGCGATGCCCGCGCCGCCCGGCCAGATCGAAGGCGTAGTCCAGGATCCGAGTGACCCCCTTGCGGGTGAACACGGCCTCCTGAACGGCCAGTTCCTCCGGCAGGCCACGCGCCAGGCGCCCCCCGATCTCGCCGTATTCGCCTTCGACGTTCTCGCGGACGACGACGAAGTCGACCTCGCCGGGCCGGGCGTCGCGCAGCGGGCTGGGCACGCCCTCGAACACGCGGATGGGCCGCAGGTTGACGTACTGCTGGAAACCGCGCCGGATGGGAATGAGCAGCCCCCACAGCGACACATGGTCGGGGACCCCGGGGTAACCGACCGCGCCGAGCAGGATCGCGTCGTACCCGCGCAGCTGCTCCAGACCGTCCTCGGGCATCATCGCGCCCTCATGGACGTAGCGCTCGCAGGACCAGTCGAAGGACTGGTAGGTGAAGCGGATGCCGTGCCGGCCGGCGACGGAGTCCAGAACGCGGCGGGCGGCGGGGAGCACTTCGGTGCCGATGCCGTCACCGGGGATCAGGGCGATGCGGTGGTGGGTCATGTCCCGGATTCCAGCAACCGCGCACCGGCCGCGTCCAAGACGCGCTGTCGATGTGCCTTATAGGGGTGCCTTATGCAGGTGCCTTGCAGGGAACGGTTATGCAGAGGGGCCGGACGACTGTGGCACGGCACTGTCCAGGAAGGCCTGCGCCGCGGGGGTCAGTGCCGCGCGCCGGCTGACCAGGGCGATGTGCAGGGAGACGCGTGGTTCGAGATCCAGGACCAGCACACCGGACCGCTCCGCCCACCCGCGCCAGGCATCGGTGACCACCGCCAACCCCGCCCCACCGAGTACCAGCGGCAGAACGGACACGCGGTGCTCGGTCTCGACCGCGACGGTCAGCGCGACACCCTGCGCCTGGAGATCGTCGACGTACTTGCGGATGCCGGTGCCCTTCTGCCCCGCGATCAGGCGCCGGCCCGCCAGTTGGTCGGGTCGCACGGGCGCGCCGGGCGGGAAAGGCCCGTGCGGGGGTGACAGCAGCACGAACCGCTGCGCGGGCAGGGGGTAGACGCGTACGTCAGCGTTGCTGATCTCCAACGGCGAGGCGAGCAGACCCAGTTCAGCCGCGCCGGTGCGCACCAACTCCGTGACGTCGCGGGGCGTGAAAGCCGCCTGCACGCTCACCGACACCTCGGGATGCGTCTGGGTGAACCCGCGGATCATCTCAGTGAGCGGCTCGATGGCTTGCGACGGCATGGCCGCGATGTCCACCTGGCCACCGCGCAGCCCATGAACGGACTCGACGCTGGCCCGTGCCAGTTGCAGGCTGCGTACTGCCTCGCGGGCCGGTTCGATCAGTGCGGTGCCCGCGTCGGTGAGTACCGCGCGGCGGCCGATCCGGTGGAAGAGATCACTGCCCAGGTCCCGCTCCAGAGTGCGGATGGCCTGGGACAGCGAGGGCTGGGACAAGTACAGTGCGGCGGCCGCGCGGTTGAAGCCGCCATGATCGACCACGGCCAGGAAGTACTCCAGCTGCCGGACGTCCACGGTCGCCTCCTGCGTGCTCCTTATAGGGTACGCCTATCGAAGTGGTCACCACCTGGTCTTGGACGCGGTGGGCAGGACGCTGCTGAGATCGCAGCATGAGTGACGTGCTGCTAGCAGACTTCGACCACCGCACCGTCAACTGCGACGGCGTCGAGATCAACACGCGCACCGCCGGGGACGGCCCGCCCGTGCTGCTCCTGCACGGCTACCCGCAGACGCACATGATCTGGCACCACGTCGCCCCCCGGCTCGCCACCACGCACACGGTGGTCCTCACCGACCTGCGCGGCTACGGCGACAGCGACAAGCCGCCTTCGGACTCCGAGCACGCCCCCTACGCCAAGCGGGCCATGGCGCGGGACCAACTGCTGGTGATGCGTGAGCTCGGCTTCGAGCGCTTCGCGGTGGTGGGTCACGATCGCGGCGGCCGGGTGGCACACCGGCTCGCACTCGACCATCCGCAGGCGGTCTCCGCGCTGGCCGTCCTCGACATCGTGCCCACTCGGTACGCCTTCCAGCACGCCGACGCCGACTTCGGACGGGGCTACTTCCACTGGTTCTTCCTCGCCGCGGGCAACGGCATCCCGGAGCATCTCATCGGCCAGGACCCCGAGTTCTGGATCAGGACCCGCATGGCAGCCCGCCACCAGGGCGGCACGCCGTTCAGCGAGGAGGCCCAGACCGAGTACGTCCGCTGCTTCTCCGACCCGGCGGCCATCCACGCCTCCTGCGAGGACTACCGGGCCGCCGCGACCATCGACCTCGTCCACGACGAGGAGGACGCCGCGGCCGGCCGACGCGTCACGGCGCCCCTACTGGCACTGTGGGGCGCGCGCAGTTTCGTCGGTCGCCACTACGACGTGGCGCAGGTATGGCGCGAGTACGCCGACGCTGTAGCCGGACAGGCGCTGCCCTGCGACCACTACGTCCCGGAGGAAGCGCCCACCCAAACCGTGCGGCATCTGCGGCAGTTCCTGTCGGAGCACGGCGCCTGACCCGTCAGTCACAGGCGCGCCCGAACCACCCGGTCTTGCCCAACTCCGGCCAGAAGCAAGGCTATTGCGGCGAAGCAAGCTTTCGAAGTCGCGGTTCCCCGATCATGCTCAACATGTCGGTGTGACGCGGGGACCAGCCCAGTTCGTCATGGCTGCGCGGAGCACTGCAACGACTTGAGGCACCCATGACCAGCGCGCCGAACGGCCCCCAGATACCGGCGGCTTCCTCTTCGCTGACGCTGCGCGTGGGGCATGACATGTCGTCGGCCACACACTGGGCGATCCACCGGTTCGGAACCTCTCCGGCCACGGCGTGGTACAGCCCGCCCGGCGCGCCCTCGGCGAGCGCCAGGCTGAACAGCCGTACCACATCGTCGATATGGACATGGCCGTACGTGTTCAGGCCTTCGCCCACATAACAGGCGGCGCCGGCGACGGCCACGGACTGATACGTCATCGGCACATGCCCATGGTCACCGGGGCCCCAGATCAGACCCGGACGGATGACCATGGCGCGTATACCGTACGAGGCCGCGAAGAGCACCGTGTCCTCAGCTGCCTTGCGGGCCGCGGCGAGCGGCTCGACCTCGAAGCTGTCGAACTCCGTGAACCTGTCGGGGCTCCAGGCACCGCCGGTGCGCTGCAGGAAGACACCGGTGCCGGAGAGGAACACGAGGTCCTTGCCGCTTCCGGCCAGTGCCTGGACCAGACCGTCCACCGCCTTGGTTTCCTCGAAAGGCTCGGGCTGAGCCGCGTAGATCACGCTGTCGGCGCGCTGTGCGGCCTCGATCGTCTCCCTGAGCCTCGCGTTCAGATCCCCGGGAACGGGGGCGATTCCTCGTGCCTCAAGTGCGGTGCCCGCGGCCGGGGTTCGGGCCAGGCCCGTGATGTGGTGACCCTGGCGCCGCAGGTGCTCCGCCAGGGCGCCGCCGACGAATCCGGTGGCGCCGATGATGAAGATGTTCATGGATGCCTCAGCTGGGCAGCGGGCTGAGCTCGCCTCCGTCGGCGAAGATGACGGCGCCGTTGATGTAGCGGCTCGCCGGGCTCGCGAGGAACGCGACGATGTCGGCAACCTCCTCGGGGTCTCCTGCACGGCCCCGCGCGTTGGTTTGGTCGATGATCGCGATGTGCTCACCGAAGACGGCGGCGGTTCCCTCCGTCTTCACCGGACCGGGGGAGACGGCGTTGGCCCGCACCCCCTTGCCGCCGAACTCGGTGGCCCAGTAGCGCGTGAGCAGTTCGACAGCGGCTTTGGAGGCTCCGTAGGCGCCTCCCATCGGAGCGGTCACCCGCGCGGAGCTGGAACCGACCGTGATGACCGTGCCGTGCCCACGCGCGACCATGGCCGGGACGAGGGCGCCGACCAGGAGGAACGGGGCACGGGTGTTGACCGCCATGTGCTGATCGAAACTGGCGGCGTCGGTCTGGGGCGTAGGCGCGAAGTCGTACAGCCCCGCGCTGTTCACCAGGATGTCGACATCCCCCGCCTCGGCCGCCAGCCGCAGCGTGTCCTCCGCATCCACCAGATCCGCGGCGACGAATCGGGCGCTGCCTCCCTTGAGCGTGATCTCCTCCACGGCCGCATCGCCCCGCGCCCGGTCCCGACCGTGCAGAACGATCTGCGCTCCCTGCCCGGCCAGACGCCGCGCGATCGCACGCCCGATTCCTGAGGTCGCCCCTGTGACCAGGGCGGTGCTGCCCTGCAGTTCGACGCTGGCACTCATCACGGTCTCGCTTTCTCCGATGAACGATGAAGGCATAGGGCACGGGTGGTCCGTCGGACGCAGGGGTGGCCTGTCGGCACGCACTGCGACGCCCGCCAGAAATAGTATGTGCGACAGATTAGTTGTCCGCAAGATGATCTGCTCAAGCTCGCGTTGAGTGAAGCTGGCTGTGCCATCAAGGCGGGGAGCGTGGTGGAAGCAATGCGCATGGGAGGTCGGGCGGCCGTCCCCCCGAGCACGAAGCGTGGAACCGGGAACACCTCGTCGTCGACGCAGCGGGGCAAGGCTGGCACCAGTCACTTGCCCTGCTTCTTCGTCGACTTGATCACGCCCGGCGGCTGCACACGATCTCAGTGCTTGTCGGGCGCCGAACGGAACTGGGTAGCCCCAGGAAGCCGTCCGCTACTGCAGCACCGCGCGGAAGGTGCGCTCGCCGATGCCGTGCATCAGTGGGTTGTCCGCCGAGTGCGACAGGAAGACCAGGGACAGGGCAAGCGCCCATCCGCGGGCTCGCACCCACGTCGCGTCGTCCGCGCGGCCGTACGCCTGTCGAAGGGCAGCACGCTGCTCCGCGGTGAACAGCATCCAGGCCACGGACAGGTCGGTGGCGGGATCGCCGGAGGTGATGTCGCCGAAGTCGATCACAGCACTGATACGGCCGTGGTCGACCAGGAGGTTGGCCGGGTGCAGGTCCCCGTGCAGCCACAGCGGGGGCCCGCTCCAGACGGGTGCCGCGAGGGCCCTTTCCCAGATCTGCAGCGCGAAGGCGCGATCATCCGGGTCAACATGTGCCAGCCTGGTCACGACGCCCTCGGCGCGTTCGGCCAGAGGCACTCCGCGAGCCGGGTTGGCGGGCGCGGCCGACGGGGCTGGTGCGTGCAGCGCGTCAAGGAAACCGCCGAGCGTCGCCGCGGCCGAGCAAGGGTCGTCGAGCTCTGATCGCGCCGCGATCCGGCCCGGGAAGAAGGGCACGACGCTCCAGGACCACGGGTACTGGTCCGTCGGCTGCCCCACACGTACCGGTGCCGGTACGGGCAACGGCAGGCGGTCGGCCAACTCCGGCAACCACCGCTGCTCGTGCGCGACGAGAGCGGCGGCCACAGCACGCCGCGGCAACCGGACCAGGAACTCCTCGCCGAGCCGACACACAAGGTTGTCCCAGCCGTTGGCCAGCTCCTCGACCGGCAAGTCCGCAAGATCGGGGTGCTGTTCGTCGAGTAGACGGCGCACCAGGTCGACAGAGACGGAAACCTCCGCAGCAGGCATTCGGTGATCTGTCACAGCGCGAACTCTACGGCGGTGGCTCGGCCCATGGTTTCGCAAGTTACGAGTTCAGCAGTCCTCGTCGGTGAGCAGCGCCTCGCGCTGTGCGGCGTGGGCAACACGTGCCAGGAGGCGGCGCAGTTGGTCGGCGTCGTCGTCGCCGAGGGCGGAGAGCAGGCGTCCCTCCGCGACCTCGAGGGCTTCACGGGCGCGCTGCAGACGGGCGCGCCCCTCGTCGGTGATGACGACCTGCCGGGCCCGTCGGTCGCGGGGGTCCGGTCGGCGTGTGATGAGCCCGTCGGATTCGAGGTCGTCGAGCAGGTACGTCATGACGGTGCGGTCGAGGTGCACCTGCTGGGCGAGGGCGAGCTGGGAGGGAGTCTCGCCCGAGGCGAGGGCGACCAGGACCAGGTAACCGCGAGGCCCTCCGGGCAGGTCTTCGACAGCGGCGGTGGCCACTCGGCGGAAGGCCGCGGAGACCATGCGGATGCTCCAGCCCAGGTCGGAATCGAGCCCGTCGAGGGCGGTGGCCGGCTCTGAGCGGGCGGCGGAGGAGCGAGAAGTGGTCACGGTCGCCATTGTCGCACGATGCCGTGCGGGCCAGATATTCTTTCGAGCAGAACATTCCTCCGTAGCAATCCTCCATGACGACGCGCTCGTGTTCCCGGCAGGCGGCGCGGAAGACGCGCTTGCGCTCATGACGATGTCGAGCTTCGCCTCGACCGGCGACGTGGTCTTTATGGCATGCCCCATCGCAGCGCCGAGGGGCCCGGCGATATGACATGGCCGCCGCCGGGCGCCTCGGAGGTGTTCTAGCGGCCGGAGGTGTCGGCGTACGCGGCGGTCGCCTGGATCTCGACGAGGAGTTCGGGGCTGGCGAGGCCGCTGACGCCGATGATCGTCCAGGCCGGGTAGGGGGCCTGGACGAGGCGCTGCTTGGCCGCGAGGAAGCCGGCCATGTTCTCGCGGATGTCGACGTGGTAGCTCGTCACGTCCACCAGATCGGCGAGGCCGAGGTTCTCCAGCCGGAGGATCTCCTCCAGGCGCCGGATGGCGAGTTCGGTCTGCTCCTCGGCGGTCTTGCCGGGGACGCCGTCGGGACGGCGGCCGATCTGCCCCGAGATGAACAGGTGCCCGTGCGAGCGGACCGCGGCGGCGTGGCCGAAGCGAGCGAAGGCGCTGGTGGTTTCTCCGAAGGCCGGTGAGCCGTCGGGGACTTCTACGTGATGGATGGCCATGGGGTGAGTCCTCATCTGTAACTGTGGTGTCCCGCTCAGGACCGGTCAGTTGGGTCATCGGGACAGGTCAGTTGGGTCATCGGGACAGGTCAGTTGGGTCATCGGGACCGGTCAGTTGGGTCAGTCGTCCCACCGGGAGGAGCCGCAGTCGTGCTCCAGCCGGGTCCGGCCGTAGGTCTGGCGTTCACGCAGCAGTTCACCGGGGAGGGTGTAACGCGGGCCGTTCTTGGGGCTCTTGGCGGCATGCGCGACGATCGCGTCGGTGAGGGAGCGGACCATGTCCAGGCGTGGGTAGGCGGCGTGGACGGTGTCGGCCTGTTCGTCGCTGAGGGCGTCGGCGTAGGCGTTGCCGATCGGGCCGCCGAAGTCCAGCGCGACACCTTCGCGGACGAGCAGGCACAACGGACCGCGGCGCTCCGCGATGCCTGAGGAGGTGTGCAGGGCGATGGCCTGCCAGACCTCGTCGGCATCCGCCGCGGACCGTCCGTGTCCGACGAGGAACGCCGCGGCCCGGTCGGCGCCCTCGACCTCGAATCGCTGAATGTGCGGGCCGTCCGACGCCACGCCGATGTCGTGCATCGCGCACGCCGTGAACAGCAGCTCGTCGTCGTAGTCGTGGCCTGCGGCCAGTTCGCGCCGCGCGGCCACGAGGCGGGCGAACAGGTAGGTGCGGATGCTGTGGTTGAACACCGAGAGGGACACCACCGGCTTGAGGAGCTGGATGGCGGCATCGGTGAGCGGTGTGTCCGGCAGGGTGATCAGGTCGGTGGCAACCTCGGGGTGCAGTTCGCTGTCGGGGTCCAGGGGGTCGGGTGTCGGTCCGTTCATGCCTACCAGGTTGGCACGCACGCCTCTGACCTGGAGAGAGGCAACATTGCCCACTGTCGTTAGAATATTGCCATGTCTGCTACGTCCGTCACGCCTGTCCACCCGCCACACCGGGTCGCGATCCTCGCTCTGGACGGTGTGACGCCGCTCGACCTGTCGATCCCCGCGCAGATCTTCAGCCCCCGCGCGGAGACCCCGTACCGCACCACGGTGTGCGGGCTCGGTGACACGGTGGTGACCACCGGCGGCTTCTCCGTGACGACCGGGGGCGGCCTGGACGACGTGCGCACCGCGGACACCGTGATCGTCCCGGGATACGAGCCGGGAGGCGAACTGCTGGCGAAGCCGTCGGACGAGGTCCTCGACGCGCTGGTCCAGGCGCATGAGCGGGGCGGGCGGGTGGTGTCGATCTGTACGGGCGCCTTCGTACTGGCCGCGGCGGGCATCCTGGACGGGCTGCACGCCACGACGCACTGGCTGCACAGCGACGAGCTGGAACGGAACTTCCCGTCCATCACGGTCGAGCGCGATGTGCTCTACGTCGACGAGAGGGACGTTCTCACATCGGCCGGAGTGTGCTGCGGCATCGATCTGTGCCTGCACCTCGTACGACGCGACCTGGGGGCTGCCGTGGCCAACCGGATCGCCCGTGGCCTGGTGGCGGCGCCGCACCGCGACGGCGGGCAGGCCCAGTACATCCCGGCGCCGGTCACCGTGGCGGGGGAGGCGTCCCTCTCCGAGACCCGGGACTGGGCCCTGCACCACCTCGACGAGCCGCTCACCCTGCGCACGCTCGCCCGGCACGCGAGAGTGTCACCCCGCACCTTCATGCGCAGGTTCGCCACGGAAACAGGCACCACGCCTCTGCAGTGGCTGCTGAGCGCCCGCATCAGCAAGGCACGCGAACTGCTGGAGACGACGGACCAGTCGGTGGAACAGGTGGCCCGAGCCTGTGGCCTCGGCACGGCAGCCAACCTGCGTCTGCACTTCCGACGGAGCCTCAACACCACGCCCACCGCTTACCGGCGGACCTTCACTCGCTGACGTCAGAGAGTGAGGACGAGCTTGCCCTGAAGGTGCCCCTCTTCCAGTGCGCGATGTGCGTCGGCCACGCGCTCGAAGGGAAACGTCTCCTGCACATGAACCCGCAGCTCGCCCCTTTCGACGAGGTCCACGAGGCCGCGCAGCGCGACAGGGTCGGGGTCGACCGCGATGCCGCTGAAACGCATGCCGGCCGACTCGTACTTGGCGGCGAGCGCCAGGTCCTCCTCGGCGACCGCCGTCACCAGATGACCGCCGGGGCGCAGTACGCCGAGGGACCGCTCCACGGCGTCCCCGCCGATCGTGTCGAGCACGAGGTCGATGCCACCGACGGTCTCGGCGAAGTCGACCGACGTGTAGTCGATCACCTCGTCGGCGCCGAGACCCTCGACGAACTCCCGCTTGCTGCCACCGGCCGTCGTGATCACATACGCGCCGAACGCCTTCGCGATCTGGATCGCGACATGGCCGACCCCGCCGCCACCGCCGTGCACAAGGACGCGCTCGCCCTCGGTCACCCCGCCAAGGTCGACCAGGCCCTGCCAGGCCGTGAGCCCCACGATCGGCAGCGCCGACGCCTCGATGTGCGTGAGAGACGCGGGCTTGCGCACCAGGTGCAGGGCGGGCGACGCGACGAATTCGGCGTACCCCTTCGCCGCCTGCGGGAACAGGGGCATCCCGAACACCTCGTCGCCGGGACGGAACCGCCACGTCCGCGGCGCGTCCTCGACGACGCCGCTGATGTCCCAGCCGAGGATGAACGGCGGTTCGCCGAGCAACGGGAACTCGCCTTGGCGCAGCCGCGCCTCCAGCGGGTTCAGCCCGATCGCCTTGACGCGAACGAGCACCTCGGCCGGGAAGGGACGGGGCGCGGGCGCGTCCTCGATGGTGAGCACCTCGGGACCGCCGAGCGTGTGCTGAGTGATGACTCGCATGACTCTCCTGGTTGTGAAACGGGGGAGAGCACCCAAGCTAGATATTCGATAGGAACCGGCAGGTACCTGTGACGAGGTGACGGGACGGCGCGGGTACCGTGGGGGCATGAGCGTGATCCGTCCCGGTGAGTTCCTCGCCGACTGCCCGGCCCGTCTGACGGTCGAGCTCATCGCCGACAAGTGGACGGCGGTGGTCCTCTACGGCCTCAGCGAGGGCCCGGTGCGCCACGGCGATCTGGTCGAGATGATCGGCGGCATCTCCCGCAAGATGCTCACCCAGACCCTCCGACGCCTCGAGTCCCACGGCCTCATCCGCCGCCATGTTTACGCCGAGGCACCACCCCGGGTCGAGTACGAGCTGACCGCGCTCGGAGCGACCCTGCTCGACCCGATCCACCAGCTCACGGAGTGGGCAAGGGTGAACGGCGAAGCGGTGCTCGACGCGCTGGACGCCGCCGCCCCGGAGCCGGTCAGCAACGGCGACTGAGGACCGACCGGCGGGCGGCGCATGCAGCCGCCCGCTACGGCGCGTCAGCGCAGCTGCCCCAGGCGCGACAGCCGGCGTCGGTTCTGGGGCATCGAGTTGCGGACGTGCTCCGGGGGCAACTCTGCCGCCAGCCGGGCCAGTTCCTCGAAGATCGACATGTAGTTGCCACCGCCGCCTTCGCCGCGCAGCTCCCGTTCCCGCTCCACGAAGGGCTGTACGGCCTGCCAGACGGAGACGATCCGGGTGCGTAGGACGGTGACCATGAGGGTTTCGTCGAGCAGTCCGAAGACGGCCAGGTTGGCGAAGGACTGGTAGTAGTAGACGACGCTGTAGAAGGCCGCTCTGGCCTCGGCCGGTAACCCGCGTACTCCCACCTGCGGGGCGTGTTCCGCTCCCAGGCGCGTGCACACGTAGTCGTGCTGTTCGTGAAACTCGACGGATCTGAACTCCTGCAGCAGATCGACCATTACGGATATGTGGTTGGCGTGCCGCGCGATGCGCGCCTGCCGCGCGCTGAAGACGATGGAAGTCACCACTGCGACGACGGCGATGCCCGTGGTCGCGACGTTGAAGACGACAGAACTGTCCATCCGGTCACCGTACGGAGCCTGCACCTTGAGTGCATGCACATGCACCACGGCGCCCGGAGCGGGTGCCAGGTCGGAGAACAGCCGCCTGCGCCGGACGCGGGATCTCGCCCCCCTGCCGAAGCGCGTGCCGCGCAGGAGGGCTGCCCGTCAGCGAGCGGACTCAGGAGCCGCCGCGCTCGCGGGGGATCTTCTGCCCGGCCTCGATCGCCACCGGCAGCCGGTTCTCGGCCGGGGGCAGCGGGCAGGTGGCCAGGTCCGTGTAGGCGCACGGCAGGTTGGTGGCGCGGTTGAAGTCCAGGACGACCGTGCCGTCGGCGGCGGGCGGTTCGAGGGACAGGGACCGGTTGGCGGCGTACGTGGTGACCCCCGAGGTCGCGTCGGTGAACAGCACCATCAGCCGGCCCGCACCATGCCCGGGGAACGCGGTCAGCGACAGCGAGCGCCCGTCCAGCTCGAACTCGACCCTGCCCGGGGCGTCGTAGACGTGCTCCAGGCCCTCGACCGCGGCGCCAACCGTGGTCGGCCGCGGCGTGTCGAAGGGGACGTAGCGGCCGGTCACGGTCCAGCGTGGGTCGGGGGCGTAGGCGGGCGTTCCGGTGAAGGCGGTGCGCAGCGGGGCGTCCGGGTGCCGGGGGCGCACGATGTCCTGGCCGCCGCGCTTGGCGACCTCGATGACGGCGTCGCCCCAGACGGCGTCGACGCCGCCACGCTCGGGAAGCACGCCGAAGCGGTGCTCACCGCGTACCGGCGTCCCGTCGACGACCAGTTCCTCGCCCTCGTCCAGGTCCACGACCACGCCTTCGGGGCCTGTGCGCCACGTGCCCGGTGCGTCCGGGAAGCGCTGAAGTACTAGGGAAAGGCTAACGGTGGTCTGAGCGGGGCGTGAGGATGGTCGAGCCGACGCGTCAGCGCGCACTGCCGCACTTTCACGCTGCCTGGCCGGGCACCGCGTCGCCCTCGTTCCACGAAGGAAGACGCCATGACCACACCACTGAGGTGCAGCCACAGCCGCAGTAGCGTGAAGCCCGACGCGGGAGCCGGGCGGGCCGACTGGCTGCACATAGCGCGTGAGATGGCGGACGACCTGTCGACGGACGCGGCCGAGCGCGAACAGGCCGGTAAAACACCGCTTGACGAGGTCTCACGGCTGCGCTAGTCGGGGCTGCTGGCCCTGCTCGTACCGGCTGAGCAAGGGGGAGCGGGTGAGGACTGGCGTACGGCCTACGCGGTCGTCCGAACCGTCGCCGCGGCCGACGGTCCCATCGGCCATCTGCTGGGCCACCACTACTTCCTGTCCTTCAGCCCCCGCTTCTTCGCCGACCCCGCACGGGCCGACCAGATCGAACGCAAGTCGGCGCAGGGGCAGTGGTGTTGGGGAGGCGGTATCTCCTCACACGAACCGCCCCTCATCCTGACCCCCAAGGCGAACGGCTACCTGCTGAGCGGGTACCAGAGGTACGCCACCGGCGTCGGGATCGCCGACCGGTTGATGGTCCGAGCCGCGGTGTACGGCACCGGCGAACCGCTGGCCGTCCTCGTCGACCCCGCTCACCCGGGCGTCGAGAGCGGCAGCACCGGGGATACCTTAGGTCGGCGGCTGGCAGCCGGCGGAGCCGTGGAGTTCGACTCCGTGCCGATCATGAAGGACGACGTGTTCGGCTCCCTCTCACCGGACGAAGGCGCCCTGTCCCCCTTCGCCTCCCTTGCCGTGCCGACCGCGCGCCTGGTCTCCACCCAGTTCTGTCTCGGTGTCGCCGAGGGACTCCTGGCCGAGGTTCACGAACACGGAAGGGCCGCACGGGCGTCCCGGCAGCCCTTCTCGCCCCAGGCCTGGCCGGACAGTCCGTCGCAGGATCCGTACGCGCTGACCGTCTACGGCGAACTCACCGTCGTCGCACGTGGCGCGTCCGCCCTCGCCGACGAGGCGGTGGATGCCCTCTCGCGCGGCCTCGCGCAGGGCGAGGACCTCGACGACGAGGAGTGCGCGGAGATCGCCGTCCTCGCGAGCCTCGCCGAGGCCGCGGCCTCCCGGGCGGCGCGGGAGATCACCACCCGTGCCCTGGACGTCGTCGGAGCCGACGCCGCTGCCACCCGCCACGGCTTCGACCGCTTCTGGCGTGACACCCGAACCCACACCCTGTGCGAACCAACTGCCCACAGACTGCGCGAGATCGGAGACTACTTCCTCAACGGCGCGCACCCGCCCTTCACCCTGCCTGCCTGACGGCTCAGCTGGTGACGGGCGGATACGGCAAGGATGGAGCATCGCGACCAAGGCCGAGGCGATTGGCGCGGCGCAAGGGAGACGCCGAGCAGCGGGCGGGAGCTGCTCGCCAGGCGGCCTCCTGAAGCGGTCGAAGGATTCCGTCAGCCGACCGTGAAGCGCTGGTTCTGGGCGCCTCGGTTGCAGCGGGCAGTGCGGTAGTAGCCGTCGTCCTGCTGGTAGAGGCAGCGGCCCGTGCCGACGCTTTGGATCATGATGGCGCTGCGGGCGGCAGGTTGGACGGTGCGCCACTTCTGGTATGAGCCGCCGTTGCAGCGCAGGGGGTAGACGTCGCCTCGGTCATTGCTGTCGAGGCAGCGGCCCCAGACGGTGTTCTTGAAGGTGGTGTTGGTGTTGAGGCGGCCGTTCCAGTGCCACAGCAGGCTGCCGCGTCCGGAGGTGCAGCGGTCGCCCTTGAGGGTGGTCTCGTCGGCCTCGCGCAGGCAGTCGCCGTAGCGGTAGTTCGCGAAGCGGCTGGTGGTGGCCGCCGCCGAGGCGGGTGTGGGGGTGAGGAGGGGGAGGGTGAGGCCGGCTGCGGCGATGAGGGCGGCGAAGGCCTTCCGGCTCGGGCGGTGCACTCGGGGTCTCCTTGCAGTGGGTTTCAGAGGTACCTCGGCAGGATCCCCGAACGCCGGCGCCCAAGACGTGAAAAAAGGGGGAAAACCACCCTAGGGGAGTGCACGTCTGCTGGTATGGCGAACCGACGTCACGATGATCTGTCCGCGTCGGAGTCGATCAGCCATGCGACGAGAGTGCGCCAGCGGTCGGGCTGATCGGTGTCGCGCGGCCCGACGAGGTAGATCTCCTCCACGAGGTTCGAAGAGCGCAGAGCGTTGTGCGCGACGTAGGAGCCAATGGCGGCATAGGTGAGGTCGAGGTCGTCGTGCGGGCCGTAGTGGGTGGCAACTGCGGCTGCGCGCTGGGGTAGCTGGAGCGGCTTCACGGTGGCCGGTGCCGACGGTGACAGGGGCGCCTCGGCCGGGAGATAGACGGTGGCGCGGCCTTGCCCGTCGGTGAACAGGGCGTGCTCGTAGCGGCCGCCCGGCGGAACCACCGGGCGGCTGCCGGCTGCCGCGTCCAGATCGTTCATGGCGGCGTCGTACCAGCCCAGGTCGGCTCCCGGCGGGACGTCGAGGGACACCGCGAGGACGTGCTGCGGCGGAAGGACCTCAAGGCTCACGGCCCGTTGCGCCTCCGGGTCGAGGAGTTCCCGTAGAGCCTGGACGGCTCGTTGGGTGCGGCCCAGCCGGTCTTCGAGCCGACGCAGGTGGGTGGCGACGATCTGTTGCGCCGCGGAGCTCCCCGCCTCGCCCACCTCGCCTGTCCTGCCGGACTCCGCTTCGAGGAAGCTCCGGAGGTCTGCCAGCGGCAGGTCGAGTTCGCGCAGCCGCTTGATGGTCAGTGCCGGACGGACCTGCCCGGGGGTGTAGTAGCGGTAGCCCGTTACCGGGTCGACCTGGGCGGGGACGAGGAGGTCCTGCTCGTGGTAGCGGCGGAGGGTACGGATGCTCAGGTGTGTGATCCGGGAGAACTCTCCGATCGTCCACCGCTCCGACATGCCGTCCTCCTCGTCGTACGCATCCAAGTCTGCTGGGCTCCGGTCGGCTCGGCACCCGGTCGGCTCGAGCCCGGATGTCAGGGTGCGATGTCCAGCAATGTGATCTTCCCTTGCGCGTCACGTTCGAAGGTGAAGCGGAGGATTACCGGGCTGCCGGGGAAGTCGCCGGAAACCTCCGCGACGGCCTGACACGCGGTGGCCGTCCCCGTGACATCGCGGAGGTGGTAGACCACGGGCGGGACCTCGGTGCGCCAACGGCGCACCGCCGCGAGTCCTTCGTGGCTGCGCCCGTCGTCGTGTACGACGATGCCGTCGTCGAAGAGCGCGAAGTAGCGCTCGCGATCGGGATCGGTCGCCGCGGCGAAGTACTCCTTGGCGAATTCCTGGATGTCGTGCATGGCGTTCTCCCATGGTCGCGAAGGGGGTTGTGTCGTGAAGGTGGGGCGGCTCAGACCGTGCGAATGGTGCCGCCGTCGACGACGTGCTCGGCGCCGGTGATCGCACTCGCCCGGTCCGAGACCAGGAAGGTGATCAGCTCGGCGACCTCGGCCGGCTCGGCCGGCCGACCCAGCGGGATACCGCCGAGGACCTGCATCAGATCGTCGAGAGCGGCCTCCCGGGTGATGGCGCCCTCCCTCATCCGGCGTGCGAGGAGGTGCTCGGCACCGTCGGTGCGGATGAATCCGGGGGCGACCGAGTTGACCCTGACACCCTTCGGCGCCACCTCGTTCGCAAGCCCCTTGCTGTAGGTGGCGAGGGCGCTCTTGGCCGCCGCGTACGCCAGCGTCGAGTCGTGCAGCGGCATACGGCGCTGGATCGAGGTCACGTGCACCACGGCCCCCGACCTGCGGGAGGCCATCGCGGGCACCAACGCGTGATCCAGCCGGACCGCCGACAACAGGTTGACGGCAAGCTCCTCCGCCCACACCCCGTCGTCCAAGGCCGCATACCCACCGGCCGGAGCGCGGGAGCCACCCACGACATGCACCAGGATGTCCGGGACACCCACGAGCTCGGCCACTGCCGCGGCCGCCGACGCGACACCTTCGGGGGTGCCCAGGTCGGCCTGGACGAAGAGGGGGTCGGCGGCCTCCGGCGGCGTACGGGCGATGGTGACCACCTCCGCCCCGGCCTCGCGCAGCCGCCGTGCTGTGGCCAGCCCCGTCCCCTTGCTCCCGCCCGCCACCACGGCGCGACGCCCATCGAGATCCTTGCTGTACATGGCTGCGACCTTGGACCCTCCCTCGGGGAGAGGGTCAAGGCGGGCATGTGTGGTCGGGCGGCCGGGTGTGGCATCGGCACAGGCGTGTGGGCGCTGACTTCGTGCTGACGTACGGAGTCGCGGGCCAGGCTTCGTTCTCCGTCACGAATCGGTGTGCCGGGCCCGGCCCTACCTTCACGGCATGACGAAACTCGACCGGATACGGGCCTGGTGGGAAGAGAAGCTTCCTGCGCTGCTCGACGAGTACGAGGTACCGGGTGCGGCGGTCGCCGTGGACCTGGGTGGAGAGGTCGCCGATCACGGTGCGGGTGTGCTGAGCCTGGCGACCGGGGTGGAGGCGAACGCCGAGACGCTGTTCCAGATCGGTTCCATCACCAAGGTGTGGACCGCGACGCTGGTGATGCAGCTCGTCGACGAGGGCCTGGTCGAACTCGACGCCCCGGTTCGCGGCCGTCTGCCCGAGTTCCGTATCGCCGACGAGTCCGCCGCGGCAGCGATCACCGTGCGGCAACTCCTGAACCACACCGCCGGGTTCGAGGGCGACATCTTCACGGACACGGGCAAGGACGACGACTGTGTGGAGAAGTACGTCGCCACCCTGAGCGACGTCCCCCAACTCTTCGCGCCGGGCGAGATGTTCTCGTACAACAACGCGGGCTACTGCGTACTGGGCCGGCTCGTCGAGGTGGTGCGCGGCAAGCCCTACGCCGCCTGTCTGCGCGACCACCTGTTCACTCCGCTCGGTCTCACCCACGCAGCACACGGAGCGGACGAGGCGATCCTTTACCGGGCCGCGGTCGGACATCTGCCACCCTCTCCCGGGGAACCTCTCCAGCCCGCGCCCGTATGGAACATCGCCCCTTCGAACTCGCCCGCGGGCTCCCTGCTCGCGATGCGCCCGCGCGACCTGCTGGCCTTCGCCCGGATGCACCTCGACGACGGCACGGCCGGCAACGGCAACGTGATACTGAGCGAGGCCACGGCCAAGGCCATGCGCGAGCGGGAGGTGGAGCTGCCCCGCCTGGGCGTGATGGGGGACGCCTGGGGGCTCGGCTGGGAGATCTTCGACGGTGAGGACACCGGGCTCATCGGGCACGACGGCAGCACCATCGGCCAGTCCGCCTTCCTGCGGCTGGTACCCGAGCACGACCTCGCCGTCGCCCTGCTGACCAACGGCGGCAACACCCTCGGCCTCTACCGCGCGGTCGTCGGCCACATGCTGCGCGAACTGGCGGACGTCGACCTGCCCGCGATGCCGGTGCCGTCGACCGACCCCCAACCCGTCGACGCGGGGCGCTATTTGGGCACGTACAGCTCCCGCATGTTCGACAACACCGTCACCCAGGACGACGACCGCCGGGTCTGGGTGACCTGCGTCCCCAAGGGGCTCGCCGCCGACATGGGCATGGAGACCACCACCGTCGAGCTGGTCGCCTTCGACGGCGACACGCTCATCGCCAAGGAGGAGGAGCACGGCTTCCACCAGCCGTACGCCTTCGTCGGTGGCGCGCCCGACGGCCCTGCGCAGTTCCTGCACACCGGCAGGGCGGACCGCCGTACCGCTCAGTGATGCCCCCGGGCCGACGGTGCGCCTGGGCCCGCGACCTTCCGCTGGAGACACCATGAAGTACGCAGGGACGACGACGATCGCGATGGCCGGGGCGCTGACGCTCGCGCTGACCGCGTGCAGCGGTGGCGGCACCAGCACGTCCGGCCGACCCGCCGACGGCGGGACGTTCACCTACGCCCTCCCCGCCGACCCCGGCAACCTCGACCCGCACGCCACCACACTGTCCGTCGCCCGCCAGACCGACCTGTTCATGTACGACTCGCTGGTGGCCGTCGACGCCTCCGGCAAGGAGGTCCCCTCGCTGGCGAGTTCCTTCAAGAGCACGCCCACGACGGCCAGTTACACCCTGCGCAAGGGCGTCACCTGCTCCGACGGCACTCCGCTCACCGCGAAGGACGTGGCCGACAACATCAACTACGCCGGTGACCCGAAGAGCGGGTCGACCGTGGCGGGGCTGTATGTGCCGGTCGGAGCGAAGGCGAAGGCGGACGACGCATCCGGCACCGTCACGGTGACCGCGCCGAGCGCCGACGCCTTCCTCGCCCGCAATGTGGGCACGCTGCCCATCGTGTGCCGCAAGGGCCTCACCAACCGTTCGATCCTGAAGCGGGGCGGTTCGGGCACCGGCATGTTCACCCTCACCGAGGCCGTCGTCGACGACCACTACACCTTCACCCGCCGCAAGGACTATGCGTGGGGGCCGGGCGGCTCGAAGGCCGATACCGAGGGGCTCCCGGACACCGTCGTCCTGAAGGTCGTCAGCAACGAGACCACCGCCGCCAACCTGTTGCTCGCGGGGGAGGTCAACGCGGCCCTGATCGCCGGTCAGGACAAGGAGCGGGTGGCGGCCCGACTCGACTTCAAACGCGAAGTGCACGCGCCACTCGGTGAGTTGTGGTTCAACCAGCGACGCGGCGAGCCGACCGCCGCGCCCGAGGTCAGGCGTGCGCTGACGCAGGCCCTCGATCTGGTGCAGCTGCGCAAGGTGGTCACCGGCGGCAGCGGAGAAGCGCCCACCGGCCTGGTCTCCAAGGGTCAGGGCCCGTGCACCGCGGACACCGTCGCCGGAAACCTGCCGGGGCACGACCTGGCTGCCGCGGAAGCGGCTCTGGACGCGGCCGGCTGGGCCAAGGGCTCCGACGGCGTGCGGCAGAGGGACGGCAAGAAGCTCGCGCTGACCTTCTACTACCCGAGCAGCCGCGGCGCCCCGATGCAGAACGCCGCTGAACTGCTGCGCTCCGTCTGGCAGAAGGCCGGTGTGAAGGTCACCCTGCGAGGCGCGGCCGACAGCCAGTTCGACCAGGTCATCTCCGGACAGGGTTCCTGGGACGCCATGTTCCTGCCCCTGACGGTGACCCTGCCCACCCAGGCGGTGCCCTTCGTCTCGGGCGCCACCCCGCCGGGTGGGAACAACTTCGGCTCGATCGACAACGCCGCGTACCAGGCCCACGTCAAGGCCGCCTCGGCGCTCACCGGCGCGAAGGGCTGCGCCGAATGGGCCGCCGCCGAGAAGGCACTGTTCCGGCAGGCCGACATCGTGCCCTTCGCCGACCTGGCCACGCCGGTGTTCGGCAACGGCGCGACCTTCGACATGGCCGACGGCTCCCTCGCCCCGACCACGATCCGCATGGTCGGATGACCGGCCGGCCGTAACCCGGAGGCACACGGATGAACGCACAGACGGCCGACCGGTTCCTGCCCGGTCCCGGTCCCGGTCCCGATACCGGCCCCGGCGTCGAGCAACCGCACGCCTCGCCGGGCCTGGTCCGCGGCCTGGTGGACAACCCCTGGGCCCGCTTCACGGCGCGCCGTCTGACCCGTCTGGTGCTGTCGGTGTGGGTGCTGGTCACGGCGGCGTTCGCGATGATTCACCTCATCCCCGGCGACCCCGTACGCGCCGCGCTCGGCATGAACGCCTCGCAGCAAGTGGTGAACCAGCGCCGGGAGATGCTGGGGCTGAACGACTCGCTGCCGACCCAGTACGGGCGTTTCCTGCGCAACCTGGCCGGGGGAGACCTCGGCACCTCCGTGACCAGCGGTCTGCCCGTGAGCCAGGTGATCGGTGACCGGCTGCCGTCGACCGCCGCGCTCGCCGTGGTGTCCTTCCTGCTGGCGGTGGTGGTGTCGGTGCCGCTGGGCACGGCGATGGCGGTGCTGACCCGCGGTGGCCGTCACCACGGCGGCGAACTCGTCTTCACCTCCACCAGTGTCCTGGTGGCCACGATCCCGGAGTTCCTCCTCGCCGTGGGGCTCGTCTGGGTCTTCGGCGTGCAACTGGGCTGGTTCCCGGTCGCCGGCCGAGGCGGGCCGTCTTCGTACGTGCTGCCCGTGCTGTCGCTGGCCGCCGGGCCGGCGGCGGTCCTGGCCCGCATCGTGCGCATCGAGATGGCGTCGGTGCTGAACGCCGACTACATCCGCACCGCCCGCGCCAAACGCCTGCCACCCCGCAGGGTCTATCTGCGCCATGCCCTGCCCAACGCGGTGACCGCGGGCCTGACCATCGGTGGACTGCTGCTGAGCAGCCTGGTGGCCGGCACCGTGCTGGTGGAGAACGTCTTCGCCTGGCCGGGTCTGGGCAGCACCATCGTGCAGTCGATCCTGTCGAAGGACTATCCCGTCGTGCAGGGCGTCGTCCTCGTCTACGGCACGGGCGTACTGCTGGTGAACGTCGCGGTCGACGTCGCGCTGGCCCTGCTCGACCCCCGTTCCGCGATCCGGGAGAGCTGACCGATGGCGGTGGAGTTCGAGGCTCTGCGGGCCGGCGGGGACCAGGAACCCCGGGACGAAGCCCACGCCTCCGTGCGGGACGGTGAGGTGCGGGGCCTGCCCGGCGGCAACCGGTGGCTCGGCGTGCTGCGTACCCCGCTCGGCTGGTGCGCGGCCACGCTGCTGCTGCTCGTCCTGCTGCTGGCGGTGTTCGCCCCACTGCTGTGGTCAGGCCGAGCCGATGCCATCGATACCGGCCAGATCCTCCAGGGGTCCTCGGGACGCCACTGGCTGGGCACGGACAACCTGGGCCGGGACATCTTCTACCGGTTGCTGGTCGCCACCCGGCTGTCGATCGCCCTGGCACTGCTCGCCACCGCGCTGGGCGTCGCGACCGGCCTGGTGCTCGGCGTGGCACCGGCCCTGCTGGGACGCCGGGTCGGGCGGACGGTGACCGCGGTGGTCAACGTCGCCGTGGCCTTCCCCGGGCTGCTGCTCGCACTGTTCTTCGCCGTGGTGTTCGGGGTCGGCGCCAAGGGCGCGGTCCTCGCCATCGGCTTCGCGATGGCACCCGGCTTCGCGCGGCTCACCCAGACCCTGGTGGCGTCCCTCAGCGAACGGGACTACGTCCACGCGGCCCGCGTCGCCGGAGTCGGCCGCCTGCGGATCCTCACCCGTCATGTCCTGCCGAACGTCTCCGACCCGCTGATCGTCAACGCCACCATCAGCGCCGGCGGCGCGCTGCTGGCGTTCTCCGGGCTCTCCTTCCTCGGCCTGGGTGTGCAGGCACCGTCGTACGACTGGGGACGGCTGCTGGGGGAGGGCCTCAACGGCATCTATACGCACCCCGCCGCGGCCCTGGCGCCCGGCGCCGCCGTGGTGATCGCCGGACTGGCCTTCAACCTCACCGGAGAGGCCGTGGCCAAGGCCGTCGGTGTTCCCACCGCGTCCCGGTCGCGCGCTCCGCGTCCCGCCGAAATGCCCGCGGCCCCTTCGGCCACGGCGGTGGTACCGGAGGCGGATGCCGCCGAAGTCCCCGGTGAACAGCCGGTGTTGAGCGTGGAGGGGCTGCGGGTGAGCTTCCCCGGTCCGCACGGCCCGGTCACCGCGGTGCGCGGTGTCGGCCTGAACGTCGGCGAGGGGGAGGCGGTGGGTGTCGTGGGGGAGTCGGGGTCCGGCAAGAGCCTCACCGCGCTCGCCGTGAGCCGGTTGGTGGAGCATCCGGGTGAGGTGGACGCCGACCGTATCGATTTCCTCGGTACGTCCCTGCTCACCGAGCCGTCCCACAGTGCCGTCAACCGGCGCCTGCTCGGCACCTCGCTCGCCATGGTCTTCCAGGACCCCATGACCTCCTTCAACCCTGCGATGCGAGTCGGGCGGCAACTGGCGGAGGTGGCGGAGCAACACTTCGGGGCCGGCCGGTCCGAGGCGCTGTCGCGGGCTGTCGAACGACTGCGCCAGGTGCGGATGTCGGCGGCCGCACGGCGGGCGGCGCAGTACCCGCACGAGTTGTCCGGCGGTATGCGCCAGCGAGCGATGATCGCCCTCGCTCTGATGGGCCGGCCCCGGCTCATCGTCGCCGACGAGCCCACGACCGCGCTGGACGTCACCGTGCAGCGGCAGGTGCTGCGGCTGCTGGACACCGTCCGCGCCGGGGACGGCGTCGCGCTCCTGCTGATCAGTCATGACATCCATGTGGTGGCGCAGACCTGCGACCGCATCCTGGTGATGTACGCCGGCCGCATCGTCGAGGAACTCCCCTCCGACCGGCTGTTCACCACGGCTCAACACCCCTACACCCGTGCGCTCATCGCCGCGGTGCCCCATATGGAGACCGCACTCGACCGGCCGCTCACCGTCATCCCGGGCCGGCCCGTGACACCGGACCGGACACCGGCCGGGTGCGCTTTCGCGGCGCGGTGCCCCGTCGCGCAGGACCGGTGCCGCGTGGACGACCCGCGCTTGGAGTCGGTCGAGCCGGGGCATCGGGTCGCCTGCTGGTATCCGCAGACCGGTGCGGGGCCGGCCGACTCTCTCGACGGCAAGGCCGCATTCACGGGCGAAGAGGCCGAACTCACCGCCGGACGGGCCGAACCCATCGCCGCACGGGCCGAACCCCTCGCTGGAGAAGGTGAACAGCCGTGAGCGAGCTGCGCTTCGAAGATGTCACCGTGCGCTACGGCACCGGGCGCCGGGCCATGAAAGCCGTCGACGGAGTGAGCCTGACCGTGCCCACGGGACAGGTGGTCGGCCTGGTGGGGGAGTCCGGCTCGGGCAAGTCCACGCTGGCCCGCGCGGCGGTCGGCCTGGCGCCCATCGCCGCGGGACGGGTCCTTCTCGACGGCCGCGACGTCCGTCACCGTCCGGCGCGCGGGTCCGGCAGGGCGGTGCAGATGGTCTTCCAGGATCCCTACGCCTGCCTGGATCCGCGCATGAGCGTCGGCGACTCGGTGGCCGAGGCGATACCGCGCACCGGCACCGCCGCCCGTCGCGCCGAGGTCACCCGGCTGTTCGGCCTGGTGGGCCTGGATGCGGCGCACATCTCCTCTCGGCCTTCCGAGCTGTCCGGCGGACAGTGCCAACGCGTCGCACTGGCACGGGCGTTGGCGGCCCGGCCGCAGATCGTCGTCGCGGACGAGATCACCTCGGCGCTGGACGTGTCGGTGCAGGGAACCGTGCTCAACCTCGTACGCGACCTGCAACAACAGACCCGTCTGGGCATGCTGTTCATCTCGCACAACCTCGCCGTCGTGCGCTACGTCAGCGACATCATCGCGGTGATGTACCTCGGCCGTATCGTCGAGTGCGGCCCCGCCCATGAAGTACTGACGGACCCACAACACCCCTACACCCGGGAGCTGTTGGCGGCGGCACCGCACCGGGACGGATACGCGGCAAACAGCGCGCACGAGGAGAGCGGCGCCGTCCTGGACACCGAACCGCCCGACCCCCACCATCTGCCGGCCGGATGCCGCTTCCACCCACGCTGTCCCGTGGGACCGCTGGCGCTGCCCGCCCGCACCGACTGCCTGAGCCTCGACCCCGCGGTCGGCGCCGTCGGCCGTAGACACGCCACCGCCTGCCACTTCGCCGCCCCTCTGCCGACGCCATCGCACCAGGCGACGTGAACCCACCGCGCGCTCATGCCCCGTTGCACACCCGCACGTCATCACTGAGGAGCCCTTCATGACTCGGTCCCTGCGCCTGGAGGACCTGGCAGACATCGCGACCCCCGAGCAACCGGCGCTGTCGCCGGACGGCGAACGGATCGTGTACGTGCTGCGCACCAGCGATCTGGACGCCGACCGGATCGTCCGCAACCTGTGGCTGATCCCCCGTGCCGGAGGCGACGCACGGCAGCTGACCCGCGGCGGCGACGACCAGGCGCCGGCCTGGTCACCGGACGGCACGCGGATCGTGTTCCTGCGCGCGAGCGAGGGCCCTCCGCAACTGTGGCAGCTGCCGCTCGAGGGCGGCGAGGCCGAGCAGTTGACCACGCTGCCCCTTGGTGCCGGTGCTCCCGTGTGGAGCGGGGACGGCACCCGGATCGCCTTCACCGCGCCGGTCGACATCGCTGTCGTGCCGGACGCGGCGGGACCGAGCGCACCGGGCCGGCCGGTGGTCGTCGACCGGCTCGACTTCCAGAGCGACGGGGCAGGACTGACCGGCACCGTCCGCAGGCATCTGCACGTCCTCGACCTCACCACCGGCCGGTGCCGTCAGATCACCGAGGGGGACTGGTATGCCTCCCGGCCGGCCTGGTCCCCGGACGGCACGCGGCTGGCCTTCACCGCCGCGACGGCGCCCAACGCCGACCTGACTGCGCAGTCCGCGCCCCACATCGTGGCCGTCGACGACCCGGCGGCGGCCCCGGTGCGGGTCGGCCCCACCGAGTGCGTGGCCACGAGCGCCGACTGGACGGCAGACGGTGACGCCCTGCTGGTCGTCGGCCACCTCGGCGAACCGGTGGGCCACGCACGCCTGTTGCACATCCCGATGGACGGAGAAGCCGTCACGGGTATCACGGACCTCGCGTCGTCGCTCGACCGCAATGTCATGCCGGGAGGCCCCGGCTACCCCGGCGCGCTGCCCCAACTCACCGGCGACGGCCGCACGGTGCTGTTCTGCGCCCGTGACCGCGGCTGCACACACCTCTACGCCGTCGACCTCGACGGCGTAGAGCAAGAGCACCACCCCCGCCTGCTGCTCGGTGGCGCCGGGCACACCATCTCCGGCATGACGGTTCGCGGCGACTCCGTCGCGCTCGTCCTCGCCACCCCCACCTCCTTCGGCGAGATCGCCGTCCTCGACCTCACGTCGGGATCGTGGACCGTCCGCACCGCGCACGGCGCACCCCTGGTCGACGTCGAGCTGTTCCCGCGCGTAGAGCGGGAGTTCACCCTTTCCGACGGCACCGTGGTCCAGGGCTGGCTGACCGGCGGGCGACCGGCAGGCGACGGTGGGCCGCGGCCGCTGCTGCTCGACATACACGGCGGCCCGCACAACGCGTGGAACGCCGCGGCCGACCCCGTCCACCTCTACCACCAACTCCTCGCCGCCCGTGGCTGGAACGTCCTGCTGATCAACCCGCGCGGCAGCGACGGATACGGCGAAGCGTTCTTCAACGCCGTGAACGGCGCGTGGGGCGTCGGTGACGCGCGGGACTTCCTGGAGCCGGTGGACGCGCTGGTCGCCGAGGGCATCGCCGACCCCGCCCGGCTCGCGGTCACCGGATACAGCTACGGCGGCTATATGACCTGCTATCTGACCAGCCGCGACGGCCGGTTCGCCGCCGCTGTCGCCGGTGGCGTCGTCAGCGACCTGACCAGCATGGCCGGCTCCGCCGAGGACGGGCACTTCCTCGCCACGTACGAGTTCGGCGGACCGCCCTGGGCGGATCCCGACCGGTACGCCGCCATGTCCCCCCTGACCCGGGTCGACCAGGTGAACACCCCCACCCTGATCCTGCACGGCACCGACGACCTGGTCTGCCCGGTGGGCCAGGCTGTTCAGTGGCACACCGCCCTGCGCGAGCGCGACGTGCCGACCCGGATGGTCCTCTACCCCGGCGGCTCCCACCTGTTCGTGCTCGAAGGCCCGCCGTCGCACCTGCTGGACTTCAACGGCCGGGTCGCCGAGTGGGTGGAGCGGTACGCCGGCGGCGAGGGCAGGAGGCGGCCGCCGATCGACCGCGCGCACTGGCAGCGGCGGCTCGCCGCCCTGGCCGCGCGGCACCGGGTGCCCGGCGCGACCCTCGGCATCCTGCGGACCCGCCCGGACACGGACGGCGCCCAGGACGACGAGCTGGTCGAGGCCGCCCACGGTGTACTCAGCGTCGAGACGGGAGTGACGGCGACCACCGACTCGCTCTTCCAGATCGGCTCGGTGTCGAAGGTCTGGACGGCCACTCTGGTCATGCAACTGGCCGACGAGGGTCTGCTCGACCTGGACGCCCCACTGATCACCCTGCTGCCCGAACTGGCCCTGGCCGACCCGGACATCACCAAGGCCGTGACGATGCGGCACCTGCTCACGCACACCAGCGGCATCGACGGCGACGTCTTCACCGACACCGGACGGGGCGACGACTGCCTGGAGAAGTACGTGGCGGGCCTCACGGACGTGCCGCTGAACCACCCCCTCGGTGTCACGTGGTCGTACTGCAACTCCGGCTTCTCCCTCATGGGCCGGGTCGTGGAGAAGATCACCGGCACCACCTGGGACCAGGCGATCAAGGAGCGGATCTTCGCCCGGCTGGGACTGCGGCGCACCGGGACTCTGCCCGAGGAGGCGCTGCTGCACCGGGCGGCGGTCGGCCACGACGGATTCGACGACAACGGTTCGCCGCGGCAGGCACCGGTGTGGGGCCTGCCCCGTTCACTGGGACCGGCCGGCCTGATCACCTCCACGGCCGCCGACGTGCTGGCCTTCGCCCGTGCGCATCTGCACAGCGGGCGCATCGCGGACGGCGGCCGTCTCCTGAGCGAGGCGGCGGCCACGCAGATGGCCGACCGGCACGCCGAACTGCCCGATCCCTACACCCTCGGCGACTCCTGGGGCCTCGGCTGGATCCGGTTCACCTGGGACGGGCAACTCGTGCTGGGCCACGACGGAAACACCATCGGCCAGGCCGCCTTCCTGCGGCTGCTGCCGTCCGACGGTCTTGCCGTCGTACTCCTCACCAACGGCGGCAACGCACGCGACCTGTACGAGGACCTCTTCCAGGAGCTCTTCGCCGAGCTGGCCGGCCTCGACATGCCGCGCACGGTGGCGCCACCGGCCGATCCGCCGACGGTCGACATCGCACCCCACGTCGGACGCTACGAGCGGGCCGGAGCGGTCATGGAGGTACTGGAGCGGGACGGTGCTGGGGTGCTGCGGTTCACCGTCACGGGTCCGCTGGCCGAACTGGTCCCCGACCCCGTTCAGGAGTTCACCATGC
Source organism: Streptomyces spinosisporus (assembly GCF_022698145.1). GTDB lineage: Bacteria > Actinomycetota > Actinomycetes > Streptomycetales > Streptomycetaceae > Streptomyces > Streptomyces spinosisporus. The sequence continues at coordinate 70,607 of NZ_JALDAX010000018.1, read as the reverse complement.
TCCCCCTGGACGCCTCCGGTGACCACTTCGCCGTACGGGACGAGGGATCCCGCACCTGGCGTCCGGTGGTCTTCTACACGCTGGCCGGCGGCGAGCGCTACCTGCACCACGGTGCACGCGCCACGCCCATGGTGACCACCTCATGACCGAGCACAATCTGGTCGCCTGCATGACGGCGGCCCTGCCGCAGATGCTCGCCGACCTGGAGACCCTCGTGCGCTGCGAGTCGCCGAGCGCCGACCTCGACGCCGTCGCCACAAGCGCCGACGTGGTCACCGAACTGGGCACCGCCCGGCTCGGCGTCCGGCCCGAGCGGATCACCATCGAGGGACGTACGCATCTGCGGTGGCGGCTGGGCGCCGGGCCCGCGCGGGTGCTGCTGCTCGGGCACCACGACACGGTGTGGCCGATCGGGTCGCTCGACCGCCACCCCTTCGTGGTCGAGGACGGTGTCGTACGCGGCCCCGGGTGCTTCGACATGAAGGCCGGACTGGTCATGGCCTTCCACGCCGTAGCGGCCCTGCCGGACCCGTCGGGTGTCACCGTGTTGGTGACGGGCGACGAGGAGATGGGGTCACCGACGTCACGCCGACTGGTGGAGGAGGAGGCGTCCGGCTGCGCCGCGGCGCTGGTGCTGGAGGCGTCCGCGGACGGCGGCGCGCTGAAGACCGCACGCAAGGGCGTGTCGCTGTACGAGGTCGAGGCGTACGGGCGGGCCGCGCACGCCGGCCTGGAACCCGAACGCGGTATCAACGCCGCCGTCGAACTGGCCCATCAGGTCATCGCGGTGGGCGCGCTCGCCGACCCGGGGCGGGGTACGAGCGTGACACCGACGGTGCTGACCTCCGGTACCACCACCAACACCGTTCCCGACGTGGGGCGTTTCGCGGTCGACGTACGCGTACGCGACACGGCCGAACAGGCGCGCGTGGACCGGGCGATGCGGGCGCTGCGGCCGGTGTCGGACGGCGCCCGGCTTGAGATCACCGGGGGTCCCAACCGTCCGCCGCTGGAACACGCGGCGTCCGCGGTGCTCTTCGCCCGCGCGGCAGCCCTGGCGGATCGGCTCGGCCTGGCCGCGCCTGTCGGTGCGGCCGTCGGGGGAGCCTCCGACGGCAACTTCACCGCGGGTGTGGGCACGCCGACGCTGGACGGGCTCGGCGCGGTGGGGGGTGGGGCGCACGCCGACGACGAGCATGTGGTCGTCGGCGAACTGGCCGGCCGGAGCGCGCTGTTGGCCGCCCTGACGGACGATCTGCTGGCCGATCCGCCGCGCCGGGGACGGGCGTATGAGCCGGCCGGACACGTCCGGCTGTTCGAGGGGGACCCGTCATGAGCGACGTTTCACCGGCGGGAAGCGTCCTGCCGGTCCTCGACCCCAACTCACCTGCCGGGGAAGCGGTCCGGGCCGTCGCCGACGAAGCCGCGGTCCAGGCCGCCGCGGCGGCGACGGCCGCGCGGTCGCAGGTCCGCGAGGTGACATCCGGTCGTGAACTCGACGCGGTGCGCCGCCTGTTCAACGTCATCTGGCGGCCCGGCCCCCTCGGTGCACCGATGACCGGAGAACTGCTGCGGGCACTGGCGAAGTCGGGCAATTACGTCGGCGGAGCCTTCGACGGCGGTGAACTGGTAGGCGCGTGTGTCGGTTTCTTCGGTGCGCCGGCCGACGCAACCCTGCACAGCCACATCGCCGGGGTGTCCGGGGCGGCCCGCGGCCGCAGTGTGGGCTACGCCCTCAAACTGCATCAGCGGGCCTGGTGCATGCGGCGGGGTGTGTCGGACATCCACTGGACCTTCGACCCGTTGATCCGCCGCAACGCCTACTTCAACCTGGTCAAGCTCGGCGCCCGGCCCGAGGAGTATCTGAGCAACTTCTACGGCGGTGTCCATGACGCCATCAACGGCGGCGACGACACCGACCGTCTGCTGACGCGGTGGCAGCTGGCCGGCGAGCCGGTCCGCGCGGCCTGCGCCGGGGATTTCGCCCCGGCCGACGCCGCGGGCTGCCGGGCGGCGGGTGCCGCGGTGGCACTGGAGCGCGGCGCGGGCGGCAGCCCGGTTGTGGGCACACTCGCCTCCTCTGCCCGGCTTGCCTCCTCCACCCTGCTCGTCGCGGTTCCCGAGGACATCGAGCGCCTGCGGTTGACGGATCCGGGGGCGGCCAGGGACTGGCGGGCGGCACTGCGCGAGGTCCTGGGCGGGTTGATGGCGGAGGGTGCCCGGGTCACCGGCTTCGACCGCAGTGGCTGGTACATCCTGCGGCGCCCGGAGGCTTCCGGTGTGACCGAGTCGATCGGGAAGAGTGAGGAGGAGCGATGAAGCTGACAGGTGTCGAGCTGCGTCACATCGAGATGCCTTTGGTGGCGCCGTTCCGTACGTCGTTCGGCACTGTCACCGGCCGCGAAGCGCTGATCCTGCGTGTGGTCACCGACGAGGGGGAGGGATGGGGCGAGTGCGTGGCGATGGCGAGCCCGCTGTACTCGTCCGAGTACACCGACGCCGCCGCCGACGTGCTGCGCCGCTTCCTGATCCCCGCGCTCGCGCGCGCGGACCGTCTCGACGCCGGTTCGGTCGCCCCCGCGCTGGCTGCGTTCCAGGGGCACCGGATGGCCAAGGCGGCGCTGGAGATGGGTGTCCTGGACGCCGAACTGCGCGCGGCAGTCCGGCCGTTGGCCCGCGAGCTCGGGGCGGTGCGGGACCGGGTGGCGTGCGGCGTCTCGGTCGGCATCATGGACTCCGTACCGGCGCTGGTCGACAGTGTGGCCGGGTATCTCGACGCCGGTTACGTCCGTATCAAGCTCAAGATCGAGCCCGGCTGGGACGTCGAGCCGGTGCGGGCCGTGCGTGAACGCTTCGGGGACGACCTGCTGCTCCAGGTCGACGCGAACGCCGCCTACACCCTGGCCGACGCCCGCCACCTGGCCCGCCTGGACGGCTACGACCTGCTGCTGATCGAACAGCCGCTGCCCGAGGACGACATCCTCGGTCACGCCCGGCTGGCTCAGCAGATCCGTACACCCGTCTGCCTGGACGAGTCGATCACGTCGGCGCGTGCGGCGGCGGACGCGATCCGGCTCGGTGCCTGTGCGATCGTCAACATCAAGCCCGGCCGGGTGGGCGGCTATCTGGAAGCGCGGCGCATCCACGACGTGTGCGCCGCGCACGGCGTGCCGGTGTGGTGCGGCGGCATGCTGGAGACGGGCATCGGCCGGGCCGCGAACCTCGCGCTCGCCGCGCTGCCGGGTTTCAGTTTGCCGGGGGACACGTCGGGTTCGGAGCGCTACTACAAGAGCGACATCACCGAGCCGTTCGTCGTGCGCGAGGGCCATCTGGCGGTGCCGAGCGGTCCGGGGATCGGCGTGGTCCCGCTGGAGGCGGAGTTGGACGCCGTGACCCGCCGTATCGAGTGGATCCCCGGCCGGGCCGTATGACCACGATGGCGTGGGCGGGCACCAGGAGTGTGGGCAGGCACCGCGCGTGTGGGCGGGCACCAGGAGTGTGGGCAGGCTGGTGAACGCGCACCCCGTGTGGCGCTCTCGTCACCGTCGTCGCTGTCGTCTCCGTCGTCCTCGGAAGGCACCGTTCCATGAACGCACCCGCACATGGCAGCCTGGCCAGGGTCCTGCATCACCTGGGCAGCACGCTGCTCGACGTCGTCCATCATGGGGCGCGTGACGGCGAGGACATCGGCGGCATCGTCATCCACGACCCCGTCGAGGACTCCGTCCCACCCCCGAACGCGCTGATACTCGGTGTCGGCCTGCGCGAACCAGGCGAAATCGCCCGCCTCCTCGACGAGTTGGGACATCGGCGTGCCGTCGCCCTGGTCGTACGGGCGCCCCTCCTGCCCGATGCCGGTCTGGCGGACGCGGCGAAAGCGTCGGGCGTCGGCGTGCTCTCACTGACCCGAGGGGCGTCCTGGGTCCAGGTCACGGCCCTGCTGCGGGCGGTCCTGGCCGAGGGGGACGTCGGCGCAGACGGCCCCGAGACGCTGGGCAGTACCCTCTTCGGCGACCTGTTCGCCGTGGCCAACGCGATCGCCGCGCTCATCGACGCACCCGTGACCATCGAGGACCGGCACTCGCGGGTGCTGGCCTTCTCGGGGCAGCAGGACAAGGCCGACGCCTCCCGGATCGAGACGATCCTCGGCCGTCAGGTCCCGGAGCGTTTCTCGCGCATGCTCATCGACCGTGGCGTCTTCCGCGACCTGTACCGCAGTGCCGGGCCGGTGCACATCCCGCCGCTGCAGGACGGTTCGGACGGTCCCACCGTGCCGCGCGTAGCCGTCGCGGTGCGCGCGGGCGATGAGGCGATCGGCTCGATCTGGGCCGCCGTGCGCGAACCACTGAGTCCCCAGCGGTCGTTGGCGTTGCAGGATGCGGCCAAGGTGGTTGCCCTGCACATGCTGCGCCTGCGGGCCGGGGCGGACGTCGAACGCAGGCTGCGCGCCGATCTCATGAGCACCGCCCTGGAAGGCAGAGCCGGTGCGCGCGAGGCACTGAGCAGACTCGGCCTGGCCGGCCGGCCTCTCGTGGTCATGGCGCTCGGCCTGCGGGACGCCGCCTCCGGTGCGTCGGCCGGGGAGGACGCGAGTGCGACCACCGAGCGAGAACGCCTGGCCGACGCCCTGGCCATGCACCTCGGCGCCGTGCATCCGCACAGCGCCGCCGCGCTGCTCGGCGACACCGTCTATGGCCTCGTTCCCGCACCACAGGACCGCGACGCCGCAGAGGAACGGGCCGAGCGCACAGCAGCCGACTTCCTCGACCGGGTCGGAGTGCGCACCGGTGCGGTGATCGGCATCGGCCCGGTGGGCGAGGACGCGGCCGGTCTCGCCCGCGCACGCTCCGGCGCCGACCTGGCCCTGAGGGCGCTCCGTGCCGGGGGGACCGAGCGGCGGGTGGCGCGGCTGGCCGACGTGCACGTCGAGGCGTTGCTGTGCGAACTGCGCGACATCATGGCGGCCCGCGGCGACGAACTCACCGGCCCCCTCGCGCGGTTGGCCGCATACGACGAGCAACGCCGCGCCCACCTCATCGAGACCCTGCGCGCCTGGCTGGACGCCTTCGGGGACATCAACGCGGCCGCCGCGGCCGTCCACGTCCACCCGAACACCTTCCGCTACCGCCTCCACCGGCTCACCGAGGTCGGGGGCATCGATCTGGACAACCCGGAGGCACGGTTCGCCGCCATGCTGCAGTTGCGGGTGATGCCTGTGGACGGACACCGCTGATGCCTGCCTAGTGCCTGCTCTGCCGCCGATGGGTCAGGGGGGCTTGATGGCAGTGGGCGGTCAGCTTCTCTGCTGAGGTAGGGATGCGCAGGGCGGTGATTGCACGCCGCATGGCCGGGTCGCGCGGCAGCGGGTGCGCGTGCCGGCCGCCAACTGCTTGGCGGCAGAGCTGCCGCCGACTGCCTCGCCTCGGGGGCTACCTGCTGGGCGAGTTGTTGGCCGTGAGTGCGGTGGCGGTGTCGATGATGGTCTGTTCGGTGGGGCGGGGCCGCCAGCCGAGCGTGCGGGCCTTGCTGCTGTCGACGAGCCTCTCGCGGCGGAGTTCGGAGCGGACCATCGCCATCTGCGGATTCACCGGGGCCAGCAGTCTGACGATGAGGTCGGGCATGGTGCGCGTGGGCACCCTGGTCGCTGCGCCGGGGAGCTGGTCGCGCAGGATGCGGGCGATGTCCCGGTACCACAGGAAGGTGCCCGAGGCGAGGAAACGCTGCCCTGCGGCGGCGGGTTCCGTCATGGCGAGAAGGTGCAGTTCGGCGACATCGCGGACGTCGACGACGTTCCAGCCGATGTTGGGGACAGCGGGGATGTCACGGTCAAGGAGGCGGCGGATGACGTCGGTCGTTCCTGCCCCGTTCCGCGCGCCCAGGGGAGGGCCCTGCATGAACGTCGGTAGGACGGCGGACAGTTCGAGCCCGGTCTCTTCGGCGAGTTCCCAGGCATCGCGCTCAGCGAGGATCTTCGAGTCCGGGTACACGCGCTGCGGGGTGCCGGACGGCTCGGCGTAGGCCGTCTCGGTCACGGGCGTACCCGGGTCGCCCGCGCCGGCCGCCTGGCCGGACGAAGTCAGTACGGCACGCTTCACCGCGGCGCGGGCGGCGGTACCCAGGACGCGGTGGGTGCCTTCTCGGGCAGTCCGGATGAGATCCACGCCTGATTGGAAAGGCATGGGCGATGCGGTGTGCAACACGTAATGAACCCCGTCGAAGGCCCTGTCCCAGCCCTCGTCGCTGAGGAGATCGGCGACAGCGAACTCGATCCCCTTCGCCGCCTCCTGCCCTGCGCGTCCGCTGACGGCTTCGCGCACCTGATCCGCCTTGCCGAGGCTGCGCACGGTGGTGCGCACCCGGTAGCCGTGCTGGAGCAGGTTCACGATCACCCAGCCGGCCAGGTAGCCCGTTCCACCCGTGACCAGGACCGTTTCAGAGTCGTCACTGTGCGTCATTTGCTTCCCGTATTCATTGAGTTTCTCATTGAGTTTTCGAGCGTAGCATGGCCCCATGACAGCCGATGGTGATGCGCGGAGAGCGGCACACGACCGCGCGGCCGCCGAGCGGAAAGCCGAGATCGTCCGCGTTCTGGTGGACCTGGGACACTCCGCGGACGCCGTGGTGGCCCAGGTGCTCGGCGAGTTCCGGGTGCCGGCCTCCGTCGCCGGCACGCTGTGGGCGCTCGCGCCGGGAACCGAACCGCCCACGATGCGGGAGGTGGCGGCCCGTCTGCGCTGCGATCCCTCGACGGTCAGTCTCGCCGCCGACAAACTGCAGAGCGCAGGACTCATTGCCCGTCAGCCGCACCCCACCGACGGCCGCAAGCGAACCCTGGCCCTGACGGAACGCGGGCACGAACTATGGGACGAGCTCAGGTCGCGGCTTCACGACTCCGGCTTCTTCGCCAATCTCGACGCGGAGGAGCAGAGCACCTTGCTCGCGCTGCTGACGAAAATGCAGCAGCGGCCCTGAAGTTCCGGCGGGACTCGGCCAGTGTTTGTTGGGTGGCGAGCCGCTTAGGGTGTTCACCGGCAATGAGGCGATCGGCATGGGCGCCGGCGCCGTCGTGGGTCTGCCTACCAGGGCACTGTCCGGCCCGAACGGTCCAGGTAGGCCAGGCCGGGTGTGCCGAGTTTGGTCAGCAGGACGTCTACCAGCAGCGGGACACTTTCCTCGACGGTGAACGGCGCGTTGGGCCCACCGAGCGCAGTGCGAATCCAGCCCGGTGCCAGAAGGGCGAGGGCGCGCTGCGTTCCGGCCTGCCGGACCGCGAAGCTGCGCATGAGCATGTTCAGCGCTGCTTTGCTTGCCCGGTAGACCTCGCGGCCTGCGGTCGTGTTGTTGGTGATGCTGCCCTGCCCGGACGACATCGCGCCGATGAGGCCGGTGGGGGACACCAGGTCTTCGAGAGCCTCGATGACGCGCATCGGGCTGAGAGCGTTGGTGGTCATCACCTCGACGAAGTCGTGGGTGGCTACTTTGCCGATGGGCGTCTGCTCGCTGTTGGTGGTACCGGCGTTGATGAAGAGCAGGTCGAGGCGGCGGTCCGCGAGGCGCTCGTGCAGAGGTCCAAGTTGGTGGGGCTCGTTGATGTCGAGTTGCTCGACTCTGACGCGGCCTTCGGCCCGGTCGGCGAGATCGTGCAGGTGGGTCTGGACGGAGGCGTCACGGACGGTGCCGATGATGTTCCAGCCCCGGTGGAGGAATTCGGCTGCCATGGCCCGGCCGAGGCCGCGTGAGGCTCCGACGATGAGTGCGGTGGGCGTGTGCTGCTGTGTGACGTGCGATTGATGCTGTGTGACAGGCGATGGCATGCGGCGTTCTTTCCGTTTCTCTGCGTCGTACGGCGTGTGCTGTGACCGGGATCGCCTCAGGGCCCCCGGAGCGTGGGCCGCTGTGGCTGTTCACCGGGACGGGACAACTCTGCGTGCCGTGTCGGCGCAGGTGTGAGTCGAACGCTCGCGTTTGTAGGATTCCTGCCATGGCAGGTGCCTCAACGTTCGGATCCGTCGGCCTTCACCCTGATGATGTGCGAATCATCCGTGCCCTGCAGATCGCTCCGAGAGCTTCCTTCGCCTCGATGGCGGCCGCGCTCGGCCTTGCTGAAGGCACTGTCAACCGTCGCTTTCGGCGTCTGTGTGCCGATGGTGTCGTCCGGGTCGTCGGTGTGGTCAATCCTGGAGCGTTGGGGCAGAGCAGGTGGCTGGTGCGGCTGCGCTGCCGGCCCGGAAGCGTCGCGGCGATCGCGGGTGCACTCGCCAAGCGGGATGACGTCAACTGGGTGGCGGTGGGTGCGGCCGGATGCGAGGTGACGTGTGCGACGCAGTCACGCGACCAGGCGCAGTGGGAGGATCTCCTCGGTCGACGGCTTCCGCGTACTGCGGCTGTGCTCGACATCAACGCCTTTGCCATGCTCCGCCAGTTCATCGGAGGCCGCGGTCACTACTGGGCGGCTCTTCGCGGGGTGCTGACCCCCGAGCAGGAAACTGCGCTCGGGGGCGACGGCCCCCCGTTCAGGGAGTCTGCGGTGGTCGCTGACGACCCGGTGCACCTCACGGCCGAGGACGAGAAGATCTACAACGCGCTCGCTGCGGACGGCCGGGCCTCTCTCGTCGCTCTCGCGACCGCGGCTGACTCCACGCCGGGCCGTGTCTCCCGCCGCCTCGGTGTGCTGCTCCAGCAGGGCGTCATCCATATCGACGTCGAGATCGCACCGACGGCTTTGGGTTATCACGCACGGGCCAACCTGTGGCTGCGAGTGCACCCGTCGCAGGTGAAGAACGTGGGACGCTCGCTGGCACAAGAACCCGAAATCGCATTCGCCGCGGCCATCTCCGGCCCGTACAACATCCATGCCGTCGCCCACTGCCAAGACCTCGACGAACTCTTCGAGTTCACGTCGGAGCGCATTGGTGTCCTGCCCGGCTTGCAGAGCATGGAAGTTTCTCCAGTCCTGCGGCACGTGAAGCAAGCCGGCACCCTTTTGACGGACGAGCGCCTCGTGGGCCCGGGGACTGCAGTGGGTTCGCTGTAACTCCCGATTGCGAGGTGTGTATCGATGACCGGTGGCGGTGACGGTTGAGCCGGTCGTGCGGTACGGCCAGGGACTGAGAGTCCGATGTTTACACCTTGTTCGCGACCACCATGTAGTTCTCGGCCTCAAGATCGAACGTGCTCAGTTCCGTCCGGAGTCCGACCCGGTGCAGCTCGACTTCGAGTTCCTCGTAGCGGAAGGGCCAGCAGGACAGCAGTTCCGAGCGGACAAGAACCAACCCGGTCGCATCAATTTGCGCGATCGCAATCTCGATGTGGTGCTCCTCCTCCCAATGCGGCGCAATCTCCCAGCGGTAGACCACGACGGCATCGCGACCGTGCCGGCGGACGAGTCGATCACTGATCTCCAGCCGGGAACCTTTGGCCCGTACGAGTTCCCAGGTGCGGGATGTGAGTACCAGGCGTCCGCCGGGGCGCAGAAGCCGTGACATCGACTCCAGAGCAGCACCCCTGCCTGTCGCCCCCGTGGCATGGGCAAGCGAGTTGCCGACGCAGAACACCATGTCGAACGTGCTGTCCTGGAAATGGTCGGGCAACTCTTCCCAGTTCGCCCGTACGGCCCGGACGGACGCCCCGAACTCCTCAGCCAACTCAGCAGTCCGACGAACCATCGCCTCACTGGCGTCAGTTGCGACAACCTGCATGCCACGACCGGCGAGGCCGACCGCCAACTGTCCCGTTCCGCACGAACAGTCGAGGACGTGAGCGTTCGACGGCAGGAAATTGAGGACGTCGTCGAACGACGCGGCGAACTCGGCTGGAGGCAACTTTGCATCCGAGATGAGCCATTCGTATACCTCGGCAAGCACGCCATAACCTGTCACAGCCACTACCTCCGTCACACGGCAGACTCACGACAGGACGCCAGTCCATCAGCGGAGCAAGCCGTACACCAATGGTTTTCGCAAGGATGACTCTGGCGGCGTTAGTGGATTGTCAGTTGTCCGCCTGAACGGATGTCACCGGCTGGTTAGCCGGGAGGTTGTTCGTGAGCAGTAGTGTCACTCGCGGGGATGCGGTGGCCAGGTGCATGCGCCTGGTGAAGAAGCATCACCGATCCCGCTCAAGCCGGTGATCGCCCCAGATACTGCTGGCTGATCCTGTGACGTACTGCGTAGGGTCTGGCTGAGTACGAGGATCTGTCTGCCTATCAGGACGGTTACTTGCTGTTCGAGATGAGCAACGTCGGATGACTGGGAGTATCACGCGGTCTACCGGTATCCGGAACTCCGCCAGATGATCGGCTCGTGGAGCGGCTGGCACAGGAAGTGAAGATGACCCTCGCTGGCTGAGGTGCGTCAGATGTGGGCCCTGATTTGCATCACTGGATGTCCGAGGGCGTCTGCGATAGCCGTCAGTTCCTCGTCGCTGAACCAGGCACGCTCTGGATTCCAGACGGCGATCTCGAAGCGGGCAAAGCCGCAGGACCAGTCGTACACCAGCGCGTCCAGTGAGGTCGCGGCACCGCAGCAGGGGACCACCACGGCAAGGGTTGCGAAGCCGTCGTCGTAGTGGGCTTCGAGCTGGTCAGCCCACCAGTCGGTGTCGATTGACGCGCCGCATTGGGGACAACCGATCTTCTGCAGATTTTGACCGCAGTCGACGACGGTCAGGGCGTCGTGCCAGGTGATGTCAATCTCGACGTCGATGCCGTTGGGGAGCCCGGGGGCCAGCTCCTCCACGATCGATGCAGCACGCTCAGGCGCCTGCTCAGGCTGCCAGTGGGGGGCGGTTGGAATGGCTGAGAGGACATCGTCACTCACCAGCTCACTCGATTCGTCAGGCGGAACCTCATCCAGGCGACGCGATATTACTGAATCTGCATGCGAGTAGCAGGTTCCCGAGTTGGTCACTCGTCGAGGGCCAGGCCGGTTCCCGACCGCGCTCGGTTTCAGGCAGCCGCTGCGCTGCCAAGCAGCCACTACGCGGGCCCGCCGTCCAGACCCTGGACCACGTTGAGGTGAACGGATGGTACCTCGACCAACAAGACAGACGAGGGCTTTGACGGTTTCGTCGGCTTGGGCTGGCACTACTGGAACCGGAGCACGGACCGTTGTCTCGACGATGGCCAGGCATGGGTTGAGGGCTGGCTGACTGTGCCCAGAGCGGGGCGGGGCTGTGGTTGCGTCGCACGCCAACCAGCTAGCCGACAAGGCCACTGAGAGCAGCCCGGGAAGCGGACCGTACCGTCGCGACGAGTACTCATCCGGGCCGCCGGACATGGCCTTGCGCGAGATCGTCGTCCGCATCATGTGCGGCCTGGGCCTGGCCTGGCCGGGTCCCCGGACTGTGCAGGGTGTTCGTGGGCGCGTGGTTATGGCTGGTGGTGTGTGTGGTGGGCCAGGCGGGTGCGTAGGCGGCTCAGGCGGTCGATCTCGGTGTCGAGTGCGGCGAGTCTGCGGTCGACGATCTGGGCGCCTGGGGAGCCGGGGTCGGTGCGTCCGCAGGGGCGTTGTGGGTTTTCGACGAGTAGGTGCAGGCGGTCGGCGATGCTGTGCAGGTCGTCGATGGTGAGTCCGAGGGCGAGTAGGTGTCGTATGACGCGGATTCTGGCGACGTCGTCGGGGCTGTACTGGCGTTGTCCGGTGGTGGTGCGACGCGGTGGGGGCAGCAGGCCGCGTTGTTCGTAGAGTCGCAGGGCCCGTGGGGTGGTTCCTGCTGCTGCCGCCGCGTCCCCGATCCGCATGTCCGACCTCACGCCTGGGTTGTGGCCGTCACGGTGGGGGTGGCGGCACGTCACGTCGGCGGCAACTCTACGACCACGGTTCCGAAGTGCCGCCCTTGGAACAGTTCTTGCAACGCGCGTGGTGCGTGGTCCATGCCCGGGATGCGGACGTGAGGGAAGGTGATTTTGCCCGAGCGCAGCCAGGTTCCGAAGCGCTCGGTCCATTCCTTGGGCACGTCGGGGTGGTCGGGGCCGCTGTAGCCGAGCAGGGACACGCCTTTGTTGATGAGGCGGAAGGTGTCGATGTCGGCGGGGGAGCTGCCGCCGTCCCGGTGCGGCGAGAGTTGTCCGGACAAGGCGCCGATCAGTGCGAAGCGGGCGCCTTGGCGGGCTGCGCGCACGGCGGCTGCCAGTTGCTGACCGCCGACGGTGTCGAGCAGTACGTCGATGCCGTCCGGTGCTGCTTTGGCGAGTTGTTCGTCGAGCGGCCGGGGCCCGGTGACGAGGGCCGTGTCGTAACCGAGTTCGTCCGTGAGGCGTTCGGCTTTGTCCGGTGAACGCGTGGTCCCGATGACTGTCGCGGCGCCCAGCAGACGGGCGACGGGGCCCGCCAGCGTTCCGACGGCTCCTGCCGCGCCGGTGACCAGCACGGTGTCGCCGGGGCGGAGGCCAGCGAGCCGGGTCAGTGCTCCGTAGGCGGCCGATCCGGAGGAGAGGTGGGCCACGGGGTCGGGCAGAGCGTCGTCGAGCAGGGTGCACTGGTCTGCCGTCACCAGTGCGTGCTCACGCCAGCCGAGCAGGTGGGTGACCTGGTCGCCGGGGCGCAGTGTGCAGTCGGGCCCTGTGGCGGTGACCTCGCCGACCGCGGGGCCGAACAGTGCGTCACCGGTGTGGATGCGCGGCAGTGGCACGCCGTCGGCCTGGCTGCCGATCAGGGTGCGGAGGCCAGGGAACACCAGGAAGTACCGGTTTTTGACGATGACTTGTCCCGGGCCGGGGGCGGGGAGCGGCGTGCGGGCGATGGTGAAATGCTCGGGCGTCGGCAGGCCGACGGGCGGTTCGGTCAGCACGATCTCGCGGGTCGTGGTGGGCAGGGCCTCGGTCATGGGGGTGCTCCGGAACGGATGGAGGGGTGGGCGCGGGCTGCGGCGGCCCGGAGTGATTGGGCTGCCGGCGCGCCGACGCTAACCCTTGACGTGTGGGTCAGGGGCAAGGGGATACGGCCGCCTGCATCCGGGAGCGGATGGGGGTGCGCGGTGCCTCAGCCTCGCGGTTGCAGGGCGGCTCAGCCTCGGGGCTGCCGGGCGGCTGCGCTCAGCCTCGCGGCTGCAGGGTGGCTGGGTGGATCGGCTGTGCGCCAGTCGCCTTGGCTGTCAGGCCTGGCGGGGCTGTTTCGTCCGGCTTGAGTTCGTGCTGTGTCGGCCCGGCGGGCACGTCGTCGCGGCATGCGGCCGGTCGGCGAGAGCGTGGCCGCCGACGCGCTCAGTGACGTCGTGGGATCCATTCCCCGTGCGAGTGCACCACCCCCGTGACCGTCCAGCAGGGCGGGCTACAGCCTTGGCCCTTGGGCCGCAGCATCTCCATCGCGCTCGGCGCGTATCCGATGCGTCACGCTGCTGCTCTCTACTCCAGCCGGTGGACACGTGGTGTCTGTCGCGCACGCCGGCCCTTGGAGCTTAAGCGGGCTATAAATGCGTCTTAAACAATCATGGTGTGTGTTGGCCGGTATCAAGTCTGCGCAGGTCGGGGGCTGTTGGTGCGCATCTCGGACAGTTGGTCCGGCGGTGGGTGGTGGCTAGTATCGGGGCCCGTCGTGGGCGTGACCGCAGGCGCTGAGAGCGCTCTCACGCGCGTGTGTTCCGCGGGCGCATTCAAGGGAGTGCGTTCCGGGGAGGGCAGTTGCGGGTCCCGCTGACGCGACAACCTGAATTGCCCCACAGATAAGGTGCGTTCAGCCTATGGCTGCTCATCGCTCACGCCGGTGGCCGCGCGGTCAACGGGTGTTGTTGACCGTCGCAGCGCGGGTCACCGCCGTATTCCTCACGCCTCCGCGCCCGCGCACCCCCCACGCGGATGCTTCCCGGGCCGCCGGGACCTGGTCGGAGGGGTCTGACGGGTCGACGTACAGTGCGCCCTCCGATGCCTCGAAGTGGGCTGCGGAGAGGGGCGGTTGGGGCAACGGCACCCACGAACGGCAGTACAGAATCAATGGCCGGGACCCGTCTGCCCTTGACTGCGGCGGACACCCGGTGATCACCGCCCGCAAGAGGAGTGACGTGGTCTGCGGCGGGGGACCGGTGCCTGCCGGTGCACGTGCGATCGCCTCATCACGTCCGGGACGTTCACTCGATCCTGCGGACGCGTCGAGGCCCGTAGCAAAGTGCCGCGCGAGCACGGCAGCTGGCCCGCGGTGGGGACGTGGGGGGACACCCGCGGTGCCGCCGCACCGCGCTGGGCACCCACCTGGACACGCGACCTGACCGGCGTCACGGCGGACACATGCCCGGCCGCGCTGGACAACGCCCCGGCCAACACGCCCGGCCTGCAGATGGGTTCCCGCACAGGCCGCGCAGGCCATCAGCGGACCGCCGACTGATTCCACCGGCCCCCGACGGCCAGGCGGTCCCCCTCCCCGCGCCACTCCGCGCCACCCCGCGGTACCCGCAGTTCCCGAACATCCCAGCAACTCCCAACCTTTCCGCACTGTGCGTAAGTGAACAGTCCCCACCTGTAAGGAGCACCTCACATGTCCCCGCGTCATCAGCGCAGCCTCACCCGTCGCAAGGTCCTCACCGCTCTGGGCGGTGTGGCCGTGGCGGCACCCGCCGTGGCCGTCATCGCACCGCACGCCCTGGCCGGTTCAAAGTCCACAGCCGCCGGGGCGGACGCTGCGGGCGGGCTGCCGCTGACGGTCGTCAACAACACGGGTTCCTTCGGCAACGACTCGGTTCACCTGTACATCGTCGGCAACCAGGACGGGAAGCAGGTCCGGGTCACCCCGGAGGGCGCCCTGGCCCCGATATCCCTGTCCGACAACGGCGCCGACGGCTTCACCGACTACGCCATCCCGCTCGCCGGCAGCGGTGAGACCAAGCTGTCGCTGCCTCAGATGTCCGGCCGCATCTATGTGGCGCTGGGGAAGAAGCTGAAGTTCAAGGCGGTCGCGGACGGCAACGGAAACGCCGCCCTGCAGTACCCGGCCGGCTGGGTCACCTCGGACCCCAACTATGAAGTCCTGCACGACTGTGCGGAGTTCACCTTCAACGCCTCGGGCATGTTCTGCAACACCACCATGGTCGACATGTTCAGTGTGCCGATGAGCATCCGGCTGAGCGGTGCCAAGGACCAGACGACCGGTGTGGTGCGCGAGGGCGGACGCGCCGCCGCGTTCGCCGCGGTCAAGGAGATCCCGGAGTTCGCGCCGCTCGTCGTCGACGACGTGCGCATCATCGCTCCCGGTCACGGCCTGGATGCGGGCATCTTCGCCAAGGACTACTTCGGCCCGTACATCGACGAGGTGTGGAGCACCTACACCGGCAAGGACCTCAAGGTCACCACCAATGCCGGTACGTTCACCGGGCGGGTGCGGGGCGAGAAGTTCACGTTCGACGGCCCGGCCTCGGTCTCCTTCGCCAAGCCGTCGACGCGGGACGTGCTGTTCTGCGACGGCAACCTCGCCGCCCCGAACGACGGCACCACCGGCCCCGTCGCCGCCGTACTCGGCGCGGGCTTCAACCGCTCCACCCTGATCAGCAACCCCGCCCAGCCGACCACCGAGCCCGGCGACTTCTACCAGACCGATCTCACCAACCACTACTCCAAGGCCATCCACGCGGCCATGGAGGACGGCAAGGCGTACGGCTTCGCCTTCGACGACGTCGCCGACTTCGCCTCGTACATCCAGGACACCGCCCCCACCGGCCTCACCCTGACCCTGTCGGCCCTCTGAGACGGCGCCCGGCGACCCCGGCGGTCCCGGGGTCGCCGGGCGTTCGAGCACCGTCTGCGGGAGCGTGTCGCACAACAGATGGGGTACGAGGCCTCACGCCCCGACGCCGCAAGCCAGTGCAGGATCGGCCGCAAAGCTTTCTGGAGGAGCATCACGGCAGAGATCGCGCCGAAGCGGGTCGACTAGGATGGCGGCACCCCTCGAACATCGTCCGGCGGAGGCTTGCGTGACCAAATCGACACGGCCGTCGGATGCGGTCCGCGCCGACCAGGCCGACATTCAGGCCGTGAGCCGGGTCAGTCAGATCCTGTCCCTGTTCAATCCGGCGACCCCGGAAGTCACCGCCGGTGAAGTGGCCGAACGGCTCGGTTTCAATCGCACCACTGCCTATCGGTACTGCACATCGCTCGTGGCGGCCGGTCTGCTGGAGCGCAGCGCCGACGGTGGTTACGTCCCCGGCGGCCTGCTGCTGCAGTTGGGGGCGTTCGCGATCGGCCACCGCCGCGTCGTCAATCTGGCGCCTCGTCACATGCAGGCGCTGTCGCGCGTCGCACGGACCAGCGTCGTGCTCAGCCTGTGGGGCCTGACCGGCCCGGTGGTCTCCCGGGTCGAGGAGGACGTCTCCGCGATCGTGGTCGTGTCCGTGCGCGTGGGCAGCCATCTGCCGTTGGACACGGCGCAGAGCAAGGTCTTCCTCGCCTACCACTCCGACCAGTTGTCCATGGAACGGCTGATGGCGACCCTGCCCGCTGCTGCGCGGGACGAACTGCGCGCGGACGTCGAGCGGGTCCGGGCCGTCGGCCACTGCTCCGCGATGGGTACCCCCGGTGTCGTCGCCGTGGCGGCACCCGTCTTCGACGAATACGGCATCTGCGCCACCATCGCCATCGTCGGTCCGGACAACACGCTGTCGATGTCCGATGACGCTCCGGAGTTGCGGTTCGTCGTCGATGCCGCGCGAGACCTCACCCGCGAACTCGGCGGCCACTACCGGCCCGACGACCTCTCCCGGCCGGCGGTGTAGAGCAGCAGTGCGGATGGCTGGACATCCCGCGGAAGGACGACCCTTCTGCGGGATGATCAGCCATCCGCGCGTCCCTCGCCGTCAGGACAGGGCAGGAATCGTGGTGTCGTCGGCCATGTCGACGTCCTTCGTCTCGGGGCCGAGGAAGCCACCGACGCTGATCAGGGCACCGGCCAGTGCGATGAGGAGGGCCGGAGCGAAGTGCGCCGGCATGAAGCCGCCGAGCTGCTCCAGATAGAACTGGTAGAACGCCGGGGCGATCAGGGCAAGGCTGTAGCCGACGCCGTAGCCGGTGGAACGCACGCTCGTCGGGAATCGCTCGGTGAGGTAGGCGGCGATGGGGCCGAACGTGCCGATGGTGGAGACACCCATCAGCACACCCCAGCCGAGTGCCGCCCCCAGACCGCCGTTCGAGGCCATCAGCACTGTGTAGGCGCCTGACCCCACCACCAGGACCGCCAGGCCGTACCCCATGTAGAAGCGCCTTCGTCCGATGTGCTGGGACAGCACGCCGTAGACGGGGAACGACAGTGCGGCGGCAGCGTTGATGACGAGCATGGTCAGTGTGACCTGCTCGCTCGACAGGTGGAGATGGTCCTTCAGCTGTGCGGGAGTCACCGCGGTCTGCATGTTGGTCGCCAGCCAGGTGCCGGTCATGAGGATGAAGACCTGCCCCAGAGCCTTGGGGTACCGCCCCAGGAGCCGCGCGAAGGGCAGTTTGTGACGGTCTGAGGTCATCTCGGCGGGCGGTTCGTGTACCTGCTTGAGGTAGTAGCGGAACAGTACGGCAGCCAGCAGTGCCCCGATCAGGAACGGCACCCGCCACCCCCACTGGACGTAACTGCTGTGCAATCCGTCGGAGTTCAGCAGTTGCAGCATCAGCAGGGTGACGGCTGCGATCACGGCGTAGGCGGCCGGCGAGGTCGCCGTGATGATCGAGGCGAAGAGCCCGCGCTTGTGCCGGGGGCTCCATTCCATCGCCAGGGGTACCGCGGTCGTGTATTCGCCCCCCAGGAAGATGCCGTCGACGAACCGCAGGGCGATCAGCAGACCGATGGACCACGTTCCGATCGTCTCGTGCCCCGGCAGACAGGCGATCAGCAGGGTGGTGATGCCGAAGCCGCCGACGGCGACCAGGGTGGTGCGCTTGCGTCCGACGGTGTCGGCGAAGTGCCCGAAGATGACCGCGCCGAGCGGTCGGCCGACCAGCGTGGACGCGAACACCAGGGACGAGAGCAGCGCGGTGGTACTTGCGCTCAGGTCTGCTGCCTGGAAGTAGATCACCGCCGGGGCCACGACCACGATCGGCAGATAGATGTCGTACTGGTCGACGAAGTAGGCAAGGACCCCGCCACGCACCGCAGCGCGCACCTTGGCGATGTCCGGACCATGGGGCGGTCGTTGGGACGGCAGATCCGAAGCCGCCGTCTGCGGTTCGGTGGTCGGTGGCGGTGTGGACATCGTCGTCCTCCGAAGTGGGCTGCGGGATATCTGCAGCTCGCGAGTCGCCACTCTCGATGTAATGCGAACTGCATGTTCACCAAGCGAACCCGAATCACGGTAAACACGCCAGATCTGTAGCACAAGACTGTCGACAAGGTTGACATCTGGTCTCATGTTGAACTCATACTTCATATAGCGAACGAAGGGTGAGCTCATGAATCCACGACCCGCCATCGCTTCCCTCCTCGACGGCCTGGTCGACATGCATGTCCATTCCGGCCCCAGCCCCTTCCCCCGGCGCTTCGATCACGTCGAGGCAGCACAGGACGGCGCCCGGATCGGCATGCGCGCCATGGTCGCCAAGTCCCACCACCACAACACACAGATGGACCTCCTGGCGATGAAGGGCCGCCTCGCCGGCGTCGCCGCCACCGCCTACGGCGGCATCGCGCTCAACAGCACCGTCGGCGGACTCAACGTGCACGCCGTGCGCATGTGCCTGCGGATGGGTGGCAAAGTCGTCTGGTTCCCGACCATCTCCTCCGGCCGGCACATCGACTGCCACCCCGAGGACGGAGCATTCCCCACCACCACGGTGCCCCTGACCCTGGAGCGCATCGACATCGTCGACGACACAGGCGAGTTGAAGCCCGAAGCGGCCGAAATCCTCGACGAGATCAAGGAGCAGGAGGCCGTCGTCAACGGCGGCCACATGTACCCCGAGTACATTCGCACGCTGTTCCAGGCCGCCAAGGAACGCGGCATCACGCGCATGGTCGTCAGCCATCCCGATTTCGTGATCGGCGCCGAGCCGGACCTGTGCCGCGAACTCATCGGACTGGGCGCGTACATCGAGCACGAGGTCGGCATGTACGACCCCGAAGGATCACAGCACTGGGACCCGAGGCAGCTGCTGACCTGGATCGAAGCCCTCGGACCCGAGCACACGGTGCTGGCCTCGGACTTCGGGCAGGCGACGAACCCCAAGCCGGTCGACGCCTGGCTGCGCGTCGCCGAGGCGCTGCTCGACCTCGGCCTGCCGGAGAAGGATCTGCGGCGCATGGCCTGCGACAACCCGGCCTATCTGCTCGGACTCGAAACGTGAACGAAAGGGACAACACCGTGTACGCCAAGGACGACCCCCGTTCCTCCCTCGCCACAGCGCCCGCCCCCGGCCCGGACGGCAGCGCCGCGATCGCCGCCGCGCAATACGTGGACTTCCGGCAGCTGGCCCCGGCCGATGGCACCACGGCAGAAGAGCGGACCGCGATCGTCCGCGCCCAGAACGTCATACTCGTCCACACCGAAGCGCGCACCGGCGACGACCTCGGCAACGGAACGCTGGACGGGGAGCTCGCCGTCATCCTCACCGACGACTCGCCCGTCATCTCCGTCCACACCGCCGCTGGAACCACGCCGGTGAACGACCCCGGGCTCGTGGTGGTCCCGCCCGGCGCCTCGCACATCAGCGTGCAGGGCGACGGACCCGTCCTCCGCCTGATCGAGGCCGCCGAACCGGAGTGGCGCGATCGTGCCGCGAACGCGGAAGCCTACGCCGAGGACCACCCACGCGTCGCTCCGCTGCACCGATGGCCGGAGCCCGTCGGCGAGCCGGCCGTGCGGCACTACCCGCTCGCGAAGGTACCCGACGACCCGGATCGGTTCGGACGCATCTTCCGCACCCGCGCGTTCATGGTCAACTTCCTTCCCCCACAGCACGGTCCGCGTGATCCGCGCAAGCTCTCGCCCCACACGCACGACGACTTCGAGCAGCTCTCCGTCGCGGTACGGGGCAGCTACGTCCACCACATCCGCACCCCCTGGCTGAACGACAGCACAGCGTGGCGCGACGACGAGCACGTGCGGCTCGGCAGCCCCTCCGTGGCCATCATCCCGCCTCCCGCCGTGCACACCTCCGCGGCGGACGACCCCGGCGTGAACCAGCTGATCGACATCTTCAGCCCCCCGCGGGTCGACTTCTCGCAGAAGCCGGGCTGGGTCCTCAACGCCGACGACTACCCGATGCCGTGAGCACACCACACCGCACGGGCGCCGGCCTGTTCTCGCCGGACCGCACCACCACCCCCCTCGGCACCTGGCTGAAGATCGCCTCCTCGGAACCGGTCGAGATCATGGCGTACGCCGGCTTCGACTTCGTGGTGATCGACCTCGAGCACGCGCCCCTCGATCTCCAGACCGCCTACCGACTGATCAACTCGGCTGCCGCACTGGGCATGACGCCTCTGGTGCGCGTGCCGGACATGAACGCCTCGACCATCCAGAAGGTCCTCGACGCCGGCGCCATGGGCCTTCTCGTGCCGCACGTCGACACCGTCGAGCAGGCGGCCGCCGTCGCACGAGCCTGCCGGTTCCCGCCGTACGGCGTACGAGGCGCAGGCGGCACGAGCCGTGCGGGAGCCTGGGGACTGCTCCCCAATGCCGACTATCTCGCTCTCGGCAACGACGATGTGCTGTGCATCCCACAACTGGAGAGTGTCGAGGCAATCAAAGCGGCACCCGAGATACTCGCCCTCGATTCCGTCGATGCGGTGTTCGTCGGTGCCGCCGACCTGTCCCTGTCCATGGGGTCGACACCTGGATCGCCCGAGGTGCTCGCCCTGATCGGCTCGGCCCGCGACGCCGCGCATGCCGCGGGCAAGCGATTCGGTCTCGCGTTCGGTGGCGCGCCCGAACAAGCCGTCCGGGCCGTCCGGGACGGCTGCGACTTCGTCCTGCTCAGCAACGACACAACGATGCTGGCAACCGCGGCGCGCGGCCTGGTCGCAGCGTTCCGGGAAGAGAGCCAACGCCCATGAACCCATGAAGGACACCGCACTCGGCGTTCCCCACGCGAGAAGGAGCCACTGATGCGCAAGGCCGACAAGGTCATCATCACGACCGCGGTGACGGGCTCGGTCAACGTGCCGTCCCAGAGCCCCCACATCCCCCTCTCCGCCCAGCAGGTCGCCGAATCCGCGCTCGAAGCGATCGACGCCGGATCGGCCATCGTGCACCTGCACGCACGCCAGCCGGACGGCCGGCCCACCGCAGATCCCGACGTCTTCGAAGAGATCCTTGAGCGCATCACCCCGTACACCGACGCCGTCATCAACATCACCACCGGTGGATCATCGGCGATGACCATGGAGCAGCGGCTCGCCGCGCCCGTCCGCCTCCAACCCGAGCTCGCATCGCTGAACATGGGCTCGATGAACTTCGTGTACGCGGGAATCGCCGACAAGGTGACCGCGTGGACGCACACCTGGGAGAAGCCCTACGTCCTCAACACCTACTCCCAGCCGTTCATCAACACCTTCGAATCCATCGAACACACCCTGAGAACACTCGGCGCTTTTGGCACTCGATTCGAGTACGAGTGCTACGACATCGGGCACCTCTACTCACTCGCCCACTTCGTCCAGGCGGGTCTGGCCAAACCACCCCTGCTGATCCAAGGAGTCTTCGGCGTCCTCGGCGGCATCGGCGCCGACCACGACAATCTCGAGCACATGGTGCGCGTCGCGGACAGGCTCTTCGGCGACGACTATTCCTTCTCCGCGTTCGCCGCCGGTCGTAACCAGATGGAATTCGGCACCCACGCCGCCTGGCTCGGCGGCCATGTACGCGTGGGCCTCGAGGACAGTCTGTGGCTCGGCAAGGGCCGGCTCGCACAGAGCAACGCCCAGCAGGTCGAAAAGATCCGACGCATCGTCGAGGACCAGGGCCGGGAGATCGCCGCACCGAACGACGCCCGCCAGATGCTCGCCCTCCGCGGCCCCGCAAAGGCCGGCGACAGCACCACCGTCAGGGCACCCGCCCGCTGAACGCAGACGGACAAAGGACACAGAACGATATGCCGCAAGACATGAAAACCCAGCCGCTGCTCAGCGGAAAGGTCATTCTCATCGTGGGAGCGAGTACGGGGATCGGCGCCGACACCGCCCGCGTGCTGGCTGCGGAAGGCGCCGCACTGATGCTGGTCGCACGCACCGAGGAACCCCTCGCCGCACTGGCCAAGGAACTCGGAGCCTCGGGGTACGACGTGGAGTACCGCACCGGCGACGTCTCCGACGCAGCAAGCGTCGCTGCCTTCGTCGATGCCACCGTCGCGCACTTCGGGCGCCTCGACGGGGCGTTCAACAACGCGGCGATGACCCAGAGCGGACGGCTCGACGCGGTGGAGGAGGACGACTTCGACCGGATCATGACCGTTAACGTCAAGGGCACGTGGCTGTGCATCCGTGAGGAGGTACGGGTCATGGAACAGCAGGGATCCGGCGCGATCGTCAACATGAGCAGCATCGGAGGACTACGCGGCAGCAGCGGCATGGGCGCCTACCAGGCCACCAAGCACGCCGTCATCGGCCTGACCCGGACCGCAGCTCACGACTTCGGCCCACTCGGCATCCGCGTGAACGTGATAGCCCCCGGGCCCACCGAGTCCCCGATGCTGACACAACTGCGGCAGGCAATCCCCGGAGGCGTCGAGGCACGAATCGCCGCGACACCCTTGCGCAAGGCCGGCACGGGAGCCGAGGTCGGGGCGACGGCTGCATTTCTACTGAGCGACCGGGCGAGCCACATCAGCGGAACGGTGCTGCCGGTCGACGGGGGATTCACTGCCTGATCAGCCATGTGACGGCGGTTCGCTCGCACGGAATGGGGTGCCCATCTGGAGGGCAGTTGCATTGAGCCAGGTAGCTTGGCCGGCCCGGTCGTACAACGGCTTGCGAAAAGCCGGTCGCCGCGAGGTGGTTGAGGTGATCCGACCCAAAGAGCCCCGGATGGCGAACCGGCTGATCGACGACATCATGATTGGTGCGATCACGTGGATCTGACGAAGGTCAACCCAGGGTGAATGGATCGCGGGTGGCGCCGGACAATTCGATCCATACCGCCTTCGTCACGGTGTACTCGCGTACCGCGTCGATGCCGCTCTCCCGCCCCCACCCGCTGGCGCCGGTGCCTCCGAAGGGTACGTTCGGGGCGACCACGCGATAGGCGTTGACCCACACATTGCCGGCCCGCAGTTCGTGGGCCACTCGGTGCGCCCTGCGGACGTCAGCCGTCCACACACCCGCACCCAGCCCGTACTCCGTGGAGTTGGCGAGCTCCACCGCCTCCTCCTCGGTGTCGAAGGTCAGTACGGACAGTACCGGGCCGAAAATCTCCTCCCGGGCCACCTCCATTTCCGGGCGGACGTCGGTGAGGATCGTGGGGCGGTAGAACAGTTCGCCCAGATCCGGGGCGGAACAACCACCGGTCACAACGCGCGCACCGTCCGTGACGGCGCGCTCGACGAAGCCGCTGACGGTCTTGAACTGAGCGGCGTTCGACAGGGGGCCCATTTCCGTTTCCGCGGCACTGGGGTCGCCCAGGACGATGCGTTCCGTGCGCTCGCGTACCCGTTGCAGCAGGGCGTCGTGGACATCCCTGTGCACCACCAGGCGGGAGCCTGCCACGCAGGTCTGCCCGGTGGCCGCGAAGATGCCCGCGATCACACCGTTCGCCGCCGCTTCGAGGCCGGCGTCCGGGAACACCAACTGCGCCGACTTCCCGCCCAGTTCCAGCGTGGTCCGGGCGAAGTGGGCCGCCGCGCTCTGCGCCACCTTCACGCCTACGCCCGGCGATCCGGTGAAGGCGACGTGACGTACACCGGGATGCTCCACCAACGCGCGTCCCACATCGGCGCTCTGACCGGTCACGACATTGAACACGCCGGGAGGAAAGCCTGCCTCGTCCACCAGGCGCGCGAACGCGAGCGCGGAGACAGGCGTGTGCTCCGACGGTTTCACCACCAGCGTGCACCCCGCGGCAAGCAGCGGAGCGAGCTTCCACATCAGCAGCATCAGCGGGGAGTTCCACGGCACGATGGCACCGACGACACCCACCGGTTCATGGCGTGTGTACACCATGAAGTTGGGGCGGTCCGAGGGGATGACCTCTCCCTGGAGCTTGTCGGCCACACCCGCGAAATAGCGCAGCCAGGCCGGCAGATACTCCAGCTGCCCCTGCATCTCGCGCAGGAGTTTGCCGTTGTCCTTGGTTTCCACGGCGGCCAGTCCGGCCGCGTCGCGTTCCAGCAGGTCGGCCAGCCGGTGCATGAGCCGGGCGCGGGCGAAGCCGTTCGTGGCGCCCCAGGCCCCGCGCTGGGCGTCCTCGGCGGCGCACACCGCCGCATGCACGTCCTCGGCGGCGGCGTCGGGGACACTGGCCCAGGGCCGGCCCGTGAACGGATCAATGCTCTCGAAGCGCGCCTCGGACGCCGCTTCGCACCAGCGGCCCCCGATCCACATCTGAAAGGACGTCAGGCCGTCGGCGGAGGTGGGGAACGTGTTCACGTGTGGACTCCTTTGCGCACTTCCTCGACGATGCGGGCCACGGACGGCAGGACGGCATCCTCCAGGTTGTCGGCGGAGGGCAGGGGAATGTGCGGGGTGGTGATCCGGCGGCACGGCGTCTCGAGGTCCCAGAAGCACTCGTCCGCGGCGAGCGACACCAACTCCGCGCCCCAGCCCAGCAGTCGGGGGTTCTCCTCGACGGTGAACAGCCGGCCTGTGCGCGACACGGACGACAGCAGTGTCCGGGTGTCCAAGGGCACGAGCGAGCGGACGTCGATCACCTCGACGTCGATGCCCTCGGTGGCCAGCAGCCCGGCCGCCTCCAGTGCTCTCGGGACCATCAGGCCCAGTGCGGCCACCGTGGCGTCACGGCCGGGACGGCGGACCACGGCGCGTCCGAGCTCGTCGACGATCTCGCCGTCGGGCACCGCGCCCTTCGCCGCATACAGCCCCTTGTGCTCGAAGAACAGCACCGGATCGTCGCAGCGTACGGCGGCAGCCATGAGCCCGACGACATCGCGGGGGGTCGACGGCGTGACCACCTTCAGCCCGGGTACGGCCATCGCCCAGTTCTCGATCGACTGCGAGTGCTGCGCTCCGAGCCGCAGGCTGCCACCGCCACCCGACTTGATCACCAACGGCATCGACAGCTGGCCATTGGTCATGTAGCGCATCTTCGCGATCTCGTTGACGACGATGTCCCAGCACACCGCGAAGAAGTCGGCGAACATGATCTCGGCGACGGGACGCATGCCGGTCATGGCGGCACCCATGGCCGCGCCCAGGATGGCCTGTTCGGCAATGGGCGTGTCCAGGACCCTCTCCGGTCCGAACCGGTCGAGCAGTCCGGCCGTCGTCTTGAACACACCCCCCGCGCCCGCTACGTCCTCGCCGAGGAGCAGGACTCGTTCGTCGCGGTCCATCTCCTGGCTCAGACCGCGGGCGACGGCCTGTCGGTAGGTCAGTTCCGCCATGACGAACCTCCATCGGCCCAGACGTCGGTGAACGCTTCGGCGGTGTCGGGCAACGGCCCGCTCTTCGCCTCCGCAGTGGCCTCATCGACCCGGCGGCCGACCTCGGCCTCGATGCGGGCGAGGTCCTCCTCGGCCACACCCAGCCGGGTGAGCCGGTCGCGGTACAGGTGCACAGGGTCGTACGCCTGCCAGGCGGCGACCTCCTCGGCAGGGCGGTACTTGCCGGGATCGGCTCGCGAATGGCCGCCGTGCCGGTAGGTCACCGCTTCCACGAGCACGGGCCCCGCTCCTTCACGTGCTCGGGCCAGTGCCGTGGCTGCCGTGGTGTACATGACGTCCGCGTCGTTGCCGTCGACGTGCAGGGGTTCAAGGCCGTAGGCGGCCGCGCGGTCCGCTGCCGGGCGCTCCACCGCTGTGACGTCGCGAATCGGCGTGTACTCCATGTAGAGGTTGTTCTCGCAGACGAAAACGGTCGGCAGCCGGAAGGCGGCGGCGAAGTTCAGGGCTTCGTGGAAGGCTCCGATGTTGGTGGTGCCGTCCCCGAAGAAGCAGACGGCCACCTGGCCGGAGCCGCGCAGCTTCGCCGACCAGGCCGCCCCGTTGGCCACACACAGGTGCGCCCCGATGATGGCGTAGCTGCCCATGACCCCGTGCTCGACGCTGGTGAGGTGCATGGAGCCGCCCTTGCCCCCCATCAGGCCGTTGGCCCGGCCGAGGAGTTCCGCCAGGACGGGCGCCATCGGCACCCCGCGGGAGAGAGTGTGGGCATGGCCCCGGTAGGTGGCGAAGGTGTAGTCGTCCTTGCGCATGGCGGCGCCGAAGCCGGCCGCGATCGCCTCCATGCCCAGGGACAGATGACTGGTGCCCTTCACCAGCTGCTGCAGGAAGAGGTCGTAGGCACGCTTCTCGAACTGGCGCAGTTCCTGCAGCCGCCGGTAGAGGTCGATCCGGGTCTCCTGCGGCACCTGCAACCGGTCCCGTGCGGTCACCGACGGCGGCAGGACGGTGGGATGCGCCCCGTAGTCATGGGACGCCAGCGGAAGGGTCATGACTGGTTCCGAGTCTTCGGGTTGTTGAGATGGGACTGCGATTCACGCACGGCCGGCAGCGGGCCGGAGGCCGCGAAGTAGCGCTGCCCCGCCACGAGCAGTTCCTCGGCGGGGAAGCGGGTGATCACCTCGCAGCCGTCGGCGGTGACCACCAGCTCCTCCTCGATGCGGGCGGCCGACCAGCCGTCCTTGGCGGGCCAGTACGTCTCCAGGGCGAAGACCATGCCCTCCTTGAGCTCCTCGGGGTGATCCAGGGAGGTGAGGCGGCTGAAGATGGGCTTCTCCCACACCGACAGACCCACGCCGTGCCCGTACTGCAGCGCGAACGCGGCCTCCTCGTCGGCGAAGCCGAAGTCCTGCGCACGCGGCCACAGGGAGACGATGTCGGCCGTGGTCGCTCCCGGCTTCACCGCGGCGAGCGACTCGTCCATGATCTCCCGGGCGATTTTGTACGCGTCGTTCATCGCGGGGGAGGCGCTGCCCACCGCGAACGTGCGGTAGTAGCAGGTCCGGTAGCCCATGTAGCTGTGCACGATGTCGAAGAAGGCGGGATCGCCCGGCCGGACCATCCGGTCCGAGTAGAGGTGCGGGTGGGGATTGCACCGTTCGCCGGAGATGGCGTTGATGCCTTCCACGAACTCGGAGCCGTTGTCGTAGAGGATCTTGCTGACCAGGCCGACCGTCTCGTTCTCCTTGATGCCGGGGCGCAGGAAGGCGTACAGCTCCTCGTAGGCCATGTCCGCGAGGGCGCAGGCGTGGGTGAGCAGCGAGATCTCGTCGCGGGTCTTAACCCGGCGGGCCTCCAGGAACAGCTGCTGTCCGTCACAGATGTCCAGCCCGGCCGCGGTGAGGGCCCGGTGCACCGGCATCTCGACGAAGTCGACACCGACCGGCTCGCGTTCGAGTCCGTGCTTGCGCAGTTCCTCCAGGACCCGGGCGGCGACACTGCCCGCGCGATCTGCGTCCGGGTGGACGGCGCCGCGCAGCGTGGAGATGCCGGCGAACGAACGGGAGGTGCCGGGCACGGGGGTGCGCACACCGGTCACCGGATCGGTCTCCTCGTCGGAGAGCCAGGGGTTGTACAGCTGGTGGTGGCGGGCCGCGGAACCGAAGTCCCAGATGACGGGCTCGGCTCCGCGTACCAGCAGCGCGAACCGCACGAGCTTGTCGGAACCCCACGTCCCGATGTGGGTGGAGGTCATGTAGCGGATGTTGGCGAAGTCGAAGGCCAGCAGGGCTCCGAAACTCGACGCCTCCAGTTGTTCACGCAGCCGGGCCAGGCGTTCGCGGCGCAACCGGTCGATGTCGATGCGCGCCTCCCAGTCGACGTTCGTCGTGCCGTAGGTGGCGATTCCCATGACGTATGTCCTTTCCGATGCTCACGACCGGCCTGCTGCCGTTCGTGGGCGGGGCTCATGCTTCTTGTGCCGACGGTTGTTCCAGGGCCGACCTCACCGCGCCGAGGAACGCGGCGGCAGCCTCGACGCCGGTGCCTTCCAGGCGCACTCTCAGCGCGAGCGTGGCGACGGGATGCACGCCCATTCCCTCCGCCTGCGGGCCGCCCACCACGACCACCTTGCGGACGACGGGTCCCACCGACAGGGCTGCGCTCTGCCCCGGTACGAGGTCGCGGACGGTGAGCACAGCGTCCGACGGTGTGCACCGGAGAGTGAAGACGCTCCGGCCGCCGCTCGCCGTGGGCCGGGCCAGCATGTCGGCGACGGACTCGGCACTGTGCGCGTCGAGGTCCTGCAGGAGCACGGCTCGTACGCGCCCGTCGGGCTGCTGTGTCTGTACGACCAGGCCGTCCGTGGCGGCGATGCCGGGCAGCGGGTGGGTGCGCAGCGCGGCGGCCACCGCGATGCACAGATGTGCGGTGATGCCGGTGCCGGCCGTCGCGTCGGGTCCCGGGGCCTCCGAGGTCACACGGTGCAGGTCGACCTCGGTCATGGCCAGTGCGGATGCCGCCCCGGGCACGGGATCCGGCGACGGAGCCTGCTGCGCCAGATGTGCGGTGACGTCGGCTGCCGTGAGCCGGCCTCCTGGGCCGGTGGCCGCCACGTGGGTGAGGTCGACACCGTGATCACGTGCCAGCCTGCGCACCCGTGGGGAGAGAAGGGTCCGCGTCGGGGGAGCCGAGCGCCTCGGCGTGGGCGTGGCCATCACAGCTCGGTGGTGACGAGAGGCGCCGGCTGCCACGTGCCGCCGATCCGGGCATCGGTGAGGTTCTTGGTGTCCCGCGTACGGGAGAAGAGGCTGTCGCGGCTCGCCTCGCCCAGTCGTACGGCCCGTTCCGCGAGGTCGCCGTGCAGTTTCCCGCCCGACTTCACCACGCGACCGGCCACCAGAACCGTGTCGACCAGACCGGGGTGGGCCGAGTAGACCACCTGTCCGACCGGATTGTTCAGCGGAGCGAGGGACGGCGTGTCGGCACGCAGGAGGACGATGTCGGCCTGCTTGCCCGGCGTCAGACTGCCCACCTTGTCATCGAGGCCGCAGGCACGGGCGCCGTCACGGGTGGCGAAGGACAGCACGTCGCGTGAGCCGAGCGTGACGGAGGCCCGGTCGCTGGCTCCGGGCTCCTCGTTGTCGATGGCCCGCTGCGTGGCCAGACAGAGCTGCATCGTGCCGAACATGTGGCCGCTGTTGGACACACATGTGTCGATCGAGAGGCTGGGCCGGATGCCGACACGCATGAGGCGTCCGGTGGCCGGCCAGCCGTGGCCCATCTGCATCTCGATGTCCGGGGAGATCGACACACTGCCGCCCGAGTCCGCGATGTCCCGCAGTTCCTCGTCGGCGAGCGTGTTGCAGTGCACGTAGGTGATGTCCGGCCCCAGCAGGCCGCGCTCCTTCATGCGGGTCACGGGCCGGCTGCGGCCCCACTCGCCGTCGCCGACGTGCAGCGTCACCGGCAGGCCGAGCTCTCTGGCCAGGCGCAGATCCGACGCGGTGACGTCGAGGGTGGCGAACTGGGGGCCGCGCAGCGCCATCGCCATCGTGCACAGCTGATCGTCGGAGGGGAAGTAGCGGTCCCGGACCCTGCGTACGTCCTCGTCGTGCGGCACGGTGCTCGGCACCTGATACATGTCGGCACCGCCGCCGTGCGCGAACACGGCCCGGATGCCGGACTCCAGCAGGCCCTGGACGGCCGCGTCACTGTGCTCGGGCGTGTTGACGTTGTGGGACCAGTCGAGCATCGTCGTGATGCCGCTGTCGAGGGCCTCGACAGCGCCCAGCAGG
The DNA here is from genome assembly GCF_022698145.1 of Streptomyces spinosisporus. GTDB lineage: Bacteria > Actinomycetota > Actinomycetes > Streptomycetales > Streptomycetaceae > Streptomyces > Streptomyces spinosisporus. The sequence continues at coordinate 40,865 of NZ_JALDAX010000018.1, read as the reverse complement.
TTCCCGGCGTAGGTGTCCTCCGGGCGGAACAGGGCACTGAGGCCCAGATGCAGTCCGGTCATGTACTGACCGAGCGTCCAGTCGGCGGCGAGTCCCCTCAGCGCCGCCTGCCAGGTGTGCCGGTGTGTGTCGACGAACCCGGGCAGCACGATCATGCCGTGGGCGTCGATGCTCTCGGCCTCGACCGGGCCCAGATCGGGTGCGACGGCCACGATGAGACCGTCGTCCACGAGCACATCGGCGGCGGCGAAGTCACCCAGGTCGTCGTCCATCGTGATCACCGTCCCCTGCCTCAGCAGCAAACGCTGGCTTCTCATGTGTTCACTCCTTTGTGAAGCCGGTGGAACGAGTTCATGCAGGGTCAGCGCAGGCTGATCACCGCCTTGCCGGGCAGTTGCCGCTCCACGAGCGGTTCCAGAGCCATCGCGACGACGTCCTCGAGCGCCACCGTCCGGTCCACCACGAGCGGGGAAATGCGCCGCCGGGTCAGTGCCTGCACGGCTTCGGGAAGATCCGTTGCGCACACATGGGCACTGCTGGAGACGAGGTCGATCTCGGATATCACCGCCCGCCGGACGTCGATCTCGGCGGGGGCGCTCGGCAGACCGAGCATCACCGTCCGGCCGCCCGGCGGGGTGAGCGCCAACGCGCTGCGCAACCCGGATGCGGTGCCGGAGGCCTCCACGACGGTCGGAACCCTCGCCTCGGCCACGGCCCCGAGACCTTCGCTGTCGGCCGTGCGGGCCGTGGCCGCGCCGAGGGCCAGGGCCGTGCGCAGTCGCTCGGGGCTGAGGTCGAGCACGTGCGTGGGCATGTCGCGAGAGGCAGCGGCGGCCACCAGCAGGCTGCCGATCCCGCCGGCTCCGATGATCACCACGGGTTCGCCGGGTGCCGCGCCGGAGCGGTTGAGCGCATGCAGGGCGATGGCCATCGGCTGGGCCAGGACGGCGCTGTCGTCCGGGCAGGAGTCCGGGACCGCGGTGCACATCGCGGCGGGCACCGTGACGTACTCCGCGAGCCCGCCGTGGGTGTTGAGCCCGTAGGTGTAGTAGTTCCGGCACAGGTTCGTCCGCCCTGCCCGGCAGGGCGGGCAGGAGCCGCACCAGTGACCCGCGCCGGCGACCACGCGTGTCCCCTCCGGCAGTCCTGTCACGTCCTGACCGCACTGCTCGATCACTCCGGTGAACTCGTGACCCGGAATCATCGGCCCTTGATGCCCGGACGCGGGGTGGCGTCGCTCGAGCGGAATCATGGACGGACCATGCGCGTACTCATGGCCGTCGGTGCCGCACAGTCCGCAGAGCGCGACGCGCAGCATCACCTCGCCCCGTCCGGGTCCGCGCGGCTCCGGGACCGACGTCACGCGCACATCGCGGGGCCCGTGGTACACAGCCGCTCTCATGTCCCTACTCCTGTCGCATCGGCAGTGCCCCGTCCGTCGGCGACATGGCGCATCAGCTGCGCCGCCTCCCGGCCGCCCTCGCCGGCGGAGCAGATCTCGTCGAGCAACCGCTGCGCGAGTGTGCCGGCGCCCAGCGGCCGTCCCGCGGCCTCCAGGGCGTAGCGGACGTCCTTCCTCAGTTGCTCGGCACTTGCCCATACCTCCGGGGGCTCGGCCAGCAGGAACGGGGCGCGGTAGTGGAGCATCGGAGAGGCGATGACGCTGGCGAGCATCGCCTCGGTGGCATCGGTGCGGGAGATTCCCGCCTGCTCGGCCACGACCATGGCCTCGCCCCAGGCGATCGACTGGATCGCGACCTGGAGGTTGACCGCGAGTTTCATGGTCAGTCCGGCCCCGTTGGCCTCTCCCAGGTGTACCACGGCTCGGCCGAGGCGGTCGAGCACGGGCCGCACGCGCCGCAGAGCGGACAGCGGACCCCCTGCGAACAGCACGAGGGTGCCTGCCTCCGCCGCGTCGAGGCTCCCGGAGACCGGGCAGTCGAGCATGTCGGCGCCACGGGAGCGTACGCGTTCTGCCAGTTCGCTGCTGACCGCCGGTTCCACCGTGCTCAGATCGACGAGTACGTGGCGTGGGGTGAACCCGGCGAGCAGGCCGTCCGCGGGGTCGCTGACAGCAAGCAGCGCCTGGGAGTCCCACACCATGGTGAGGACGGTGTCGGCACGGTCGGCGACCTCGCGCGGTGACGCACACGGGGTGAGACCCCGGACGATCAAGGGGCGCATGCGCTCCGGCGTACGGTTCCAGCCGAATACCGGGTGTCCCGCCGAGAGCAGGCGCGCCGCCATCCGCCCGCCCATGGCACCCAGCCCGACGAAGCCGATGCTCCGGCGATCATCAGTCTCCGGTATGCCTTGTGCGTGTCCGTCACCGGGACTGGTTTGCCCGTTCATGCGGCGCTCCCGTCCACGGCTGCCCGACGGCTGCGTTCCATGAGGGATCTGGCGCTCGAGAGGGCACGGTCGACCAGGACGCCGCAGGAGCCGAGGTAGGCCTCCGGGACCAGGAGTTCGACGAGTCGCCCGCGGTCCACACCGGACTCCACGACCTCGGTGCTCTCGATCAGTACGTCGCGCAGAGGACGCTGTGACTCCCAGGCGGACATGGCCGCGCGGTAGACGACGTCGTGCGCCTGGGTCTTGCCGATCGCCGCGGCGATGTGCATCATCGCGGGCTCGGACAGCATGAGATCTCCGAGCTGGTGCAGGTTGCGGCGGAGGGCGTCGGGGTTGACGACGAGACCTTCGAGGATCCACACCGTGCGTTCCAGCACTCCGCCGACCAGGCAGAAGGTCTCCGGCACGACCGCCCATTCCACGCCCCACAGGCTCATGTCCCGCTCGTGCTCCTGATGCATGGCGGCGAGCATGTTCGCCGGCGCCTGCCGGCACAGGAGGGCGCTGGAGATGACGTACTCACAGAACATCGGATTGCGCTTGTGCGGCATCGTGCTGCTGCCGACCTTGCCGGGAATGAACGGCTCCTCCAGCTCGGCGACCTCCGTGCGCTGCAGGACCCGCACCTCGTTCGCGATCTTGCCGCAGGTGGCACCGATCATCGCGATGACGCTGACGACTTCGACCAGTCCGTCGCGCGCCGTGTGCCAGGGCACGACCGCGCTGCCCAGACCCAGCCGCCCCATCATCCGGTCCTGCAGCTCCGGCCCGTGGTCGCCGAAGGCGGCCATGGAACCGACCGCACCTCCCAGCTCACCCACCAGCACGCGCGGCGTGACATCGTCGAGCCGCGCGGCGTGCCGTTCGCACTCGGCGAGAAGGACCGCGAACTTGAAGCCGAGTGTGATGGGCAGCGCGTGCTGGGCGTGGGTACGGCCGACCATGGGCACATCCCGGTGGCGCTCGGCCAGGGAGGCGAGTACGCCCATCAGCCCGTACAGCCTCGACCGCACCAGTTTCAGGGCGTCGCGCACCTGCAGGACCAAGCCCGTGTCGGTGATGTCCTGCGTCGTGGCGCCGTAGTGGACGTACGCGCCGGCCTTCGGGCCCGCCTGTGCCGCGAGCGCCCGGAGCAGCGGTACGAGCGGATGCGCCGTTTCCTTGATCTGGGCGCCGATGAGGTCGAGGTCGAAGAGATCGGCGTCGGCGCGCGCGGCGATCTGCGCGGCGGCGTGGGCCGGAATGATGCCGAGGTCGCTCTGCGCCCCGGCCAGTGCGGCCTCTGCGTCCAGCCACGACTGGACCATCGCCCGATCCGTGAAGACGGCACGCATCGCCTCGGAGCTGAACAGGTCACGCAGGATCCGTGAGTCCAACAGGTGGGAGGGATCAGGGGTGTCGGGCACGGGGAGCAATCCTCTTTCCGGGAGAACGCGGGTGTCGGCGGGGTGGTGCTCGCTGCTGCTCATATCTGGCTCCCCAGGGGCTGGTCACGGCCGTAGGAGGCCACCACGATCACGATGAGCGCGCCGAGCACGGCCTGCTGGGCGGCGGCACTGAGGGAGAAGCCGACGAGGAGGGTCGTCAGTTCGGTAAGGATCACCGCGCCCAGCGCACACCGGAGCATGTCGCCGCGCCCGCCGAGCAGGCTGTTGCCGCCCATGACGACCGCGGCGACGGCGCTGAAGAGATACGGTGCGCCCACATCGAACAGTCCGGCGCCGGTGAAACCGGTGAGGAGCGTCCCCGCCAGCGCGGCCAGCGTCCCGGAGCAGGCGAAGGCCAGGGTGTTCACCGAGCGGCCACCGACCAGCATCAGCCGGGCGGCACGGGGGTTGACCCCTTGGGCATACAGCTTGCGCCCTGCCGTGGTGCGGCGCAGGACGAACTCCGCCGCCGCGGCCAGCACGAGCCAGACCACCACGACGGGCGCCAGCGGCAGCGGCCCCGTCGTCGCCGACGACGAGGTGAAGCGGGTCAGCCATGACGGAGCGCTGCCGGTGAGCGTGGCGTCGGTCCACAGGAGCACGATGCCGCCCACGACGGAGCCGGTGGCCAGGGTGACGACCAGGGCAGGGACGTTCCACCGGCTGGTGACGTAGCCGTTCAGGGCGCCGACCGCGAAGCCCGCCACCAGTACGAGGACGATCACGACCGGGGAGGCCATGCCCTGGCCGGTGAGTTTGGCCGTCATCACGTTGCCGGCTCCGATCAGCGCCGGTACCGACAGATCGATGCCTCCGACCAGCACGACGAGCGTCTGTCCCATCGCGGCGATGCCCAGGAACGCGGCCAGGACGGCCATGGCACGGATCGACGTCCAGTCGCTGTAGCCGACCACTGCGCTGCGACCGATGAGGAAGACGGCCACGATCGCGAGGATCTGCGCCGGGCCCGAGGCCAGACGGCCCTGCAGGCGGGTGGACCAACGGTGCACTCGACGCATGTCAGACTCCCTGAGCTGCGGTGACACGGGGGCGCCGCCCACTGCGTGGGGCGGAGTTGAGACAGAGTGCGACGAGCAGGATCACGCCATACACCACCTGGATCCACAGCGACGACACCTGGGCCGAGGACAGCAGCAACTGGATGAGGAAGAGGACCACGGCGCCGAGCAGGGGGCCCAGCATGCCCCCGCGTCCGCCCGAGAGGGCGTTGCCGCCCAACGCCACGGCGGCGATCGCCATCAGTGTGTACTGCTTGCCCGCAGTCGGGTCGGCGGAGTCGGTCAGCGCGGTGAGAGCGATACCGGCCAGACCGGCGAAGACGCCCCCGAGCGTGTAGGCGCCCAGCCGCACGACGGGCACGTGCACACCGGATGTGTAGGCGGCACGTTGGTCGCTGCCGACGGCCGTGACGAGGCGTACCAGACCGAGCCTGCGCAGTCCCGCCCACAGAACGAGGACACCGGCCGGCAGGATCAGGATGTGGGGGAGATATCCACCCAGGGAGCCGTCGGCGAGGAAGGACGCCCACCGGGGCGCACCTCCGCGGGGCTGGGGAAGGACGACGAGCGCCAGACCGGACAGGACGAGGAACGTCCCCAAGGTCGCCACGATCGGCTGCAGCCGGCCGTACGCCACCAGGAGACCGTTCACGGCACCCACCAGGGCACCCAGAAGGACACACAGCGGGATGCCGAGCCAGGCCGACAGGATGCCGTGTTCAGCCAGGACAGCCACGGTGACGACGTTGACGAAGCCGAGTGCGGGGCCGACCGACAGGTCGAGTCCGCCGCCGCCGGACAGGACGGACGGAACGCCGGCCAGTGCGGCCAGGGCCAGGGGCGCCAGCAGGTTGGCCATCGCGGTCACGCGGGTGCCGTGCAGCAGGTCGGGCGCGATCACCGCGTTGGCCACCACGAGGGCGGCGGCCATGACCCACAGCCGTGCGACCGGCGCACGGAGCGCATGTACGTAACGCTGGTTCACTGGGAGCCTCCCTGCACCAAGGTCTCCTGGCGTTGCCCGAAGTAGGCGGCGATGAGGGCTTCGCGATCGGTCTCGCCGTGCGCCAGCTCCTGGACGCAGCTGCCGGAGTGGAAGACCAGTACGCGATCCATGAGATGCAGGTGCTCCTCGACCTCGGTCGAGAGCATCACGATCGCCGTCCCGTCCGCGGTGAGTCCTTCGAACAGGTCGTACAACTCGTGCTTCGTCCGCAGATCGACCCCCCGCGTCGGGTCGTTGAGCAGCAGAACGCGAGGGGCGGTCGCCAACCAGCGGGCCAGGATCACCTTCTGCTGGTTGCCGCCGCTCAGGCGCCCTGCCGGGATCGCCGGTCGCGGCTCGAGGTTGACGGTGCCCGCGAGGGTGGTGAAGCGCCGACGGGTGCGGCGGGGGCGGACCGCTCCGCCGACGGCGTCCCTGCGGAGCGTGGGCAGGCTGAAGTTGTCCAGGCTGGACAGCACATCGGTGATGCCCTCGGCCTTGCGGTCGCGCGGTACGTACGCCATCCCGAGCCGTACGGCGGAGCGGTAGGACCGCACGGCCACCGCCGAGGCCGTGTCCTGGTCGAGGAGGTGCACCTCACCCGCGGTGGGCGGGCGGAGTCCTGCCAGGATGCGCAGGAATTCGTCCTGTCCATGGCCCTCCAGTCCGGCCAGGCCGACGATCTCGCCGGGGCGCACGGTCAGCTCCACCGGTTCCGCTCCGGGCCGGACGACGACCCGTCGGGCCCGCAGGACCGGGGCAGTCGTGGTGGGCCGGGTGCGCGCGGCCCTGGTGCGCTGTTCAGCGGCCTGTTCGCCCGAGATCAGCCGCACCAGGCGTCCGGCTGTCGCTTCGCGCCGGTCCACGGTACCGACGGTCTCGCCCGAACGCAGGGCGACGAAACGGTGGGCCAGTGTCAGCACCTCGTCCATGCGATGAGAGATGAACAGGGCGCCGGCCCCCTGCGCGCAGCGTCGGCGCAGTTCGGCGAAGAATCGGTCACGGATCGTCACATCGAGGGTCGACGTGACCTCGTCGAGCACGAGCAGCCTGGGTCGGCGCAGCAGACCACGCGCGATGACACAGACCTGCTGCTGCATCAGGTCGAGTTCACCTGTCTCGGCTTCCAGAGGAGGGGGGTCGGGAGCGAGCACGGAAAGGATCCGCTCCGCCTCGGCCCGGCGCCTCATCTGTTCGCTTCGGGTGGTGAAGGCCGAGCCGTGGCCCAGCCAGAGGTTGTCCGCCACGCTGAGGTCGGGCGCTGTGAGGATTTCCTGGAACACGGTGACGATGCCGGATCTCAGCGCGGCGCGGGGTGTCCGCAGGGCAAGCGGGCGACCGTCCATCCGCACGGTGCCCCGGTCGGGGCGCAGCACTCCGGAGAGCGTCTTGACCAGCGTGCTCTTACCGGATCCGTTCTCTCCCAGCAGGGCGACGATTTCACCGGCGGACACGGACAGGGAGGCGTCGACAAGGGCTTTGGTGGCGCCGAAGCTCTTGGCCACGCCCGCGGCCTCGAAAAGTGGTGTCTGTCCAGCCACTGACTCTTCCCCTTTCTCGAAGGACGGTCCGGCGCAGCGCTGCGGAAGCGGTGTGTTCTCCTGGTGGCCGACGTGCCGGGTCATGGCAGTGGCGGCAGCTCGGGAAGTGCGGCGGGCCGCTGGAAGTAGGACCGCAGCTGCTGAGGAGACAGCCAGTCGGTTCCGGGCGGGGCGGGCGCCTGAGCCGCCGACGAAGCGGTCCAGCCGTCGCGGATCCAGTCGTCGAGGGCGGCGCGGCCGGTGATCTGCGTGGGAGTGGCGACGATCGCGTCGTACTTGGGTCCCTGACCGTGCAGTACGGCGATGGCGGTCAGCAGCGCGGCGTCCATGCCCTGCGCGGGCGGTGTCACACCGGCCGCGTACTGGTCGGGGAGCAGTTTGCGCAGGGAGACGAGTGACCCCTGGTCGGGGTTGGCGTCGCCGATGGGCACCGGTTTGCGGCCGGTCTGTTGCAGGGCCTGCAGAATGCCGTTGGTCATGCCACCGCTGTTGACCACGGCCGCAAGTTGTCCGGGGTGGGTGGAGAGGTACTGCAGCACCAGGGACTTCGCCGTGGCTTCGCTCCACTGGCCTTCCAGCGAGCCCTTGACGTGGATGCCCGGGCACTTGGCGAACGCCGCCTGGTAGCCCTGGTGCAGGGTGGAGCTGGCGGGCGAACCGTTGATGCCGTCCACCACCAGGACGTCGCCCTGCCCCTTGACGATCTTCGCGACGCCCGCGCCGACGAGTTCTCCGGTCAGGTGGTAGTTGGTGTCCACATTGATGGCGTAGGGCGACGTCACATGCGAGTTGAGCGTGATGAGCGGGATGCCGGCGTCGTAGGCCTGCTTGATGACGTTGTTGAAGGCGGTCGGCGAGTTGGGGATGGCGATGATCGCGTCCACTCGCTGGTTGATCATGCTGGTGATCTGCTGGATCTGGAGGCTGTTGTCGAGGTTGGAGTTGGCGGTGCGCAAGCTGCTCATCACGCCGGACTTCTGGAGGGCTGCGGCATCCTGCTTGAGCCGGGCGAGCGCGTCTCCGCGCCAGCCGTTCGCGGAGAAGGAGTCGCTGTAACCGATCTTCAGATGGCCGGTGGACTTTGCTTTGAAGTCTTTGTAGACCGACGTGTTGACGGGGGCGAAGTATCCGTTGTATCCCTCGCGGATCTTCTTCGGCAGCTGCGAAAGGTCGGCGTTTCCACCGGGGTCCTTGTAGGTGAGAGTCCCACAGCCCTTCCCGCCGGTGCCGGCGCCCGCTGCCCTTGCGTCCGTGTCCGAGCCTCCTTTGGCCGCGCAGGCCGCTGTTCCCGTGAGGGCGGCGGTCATGGTGAGGGCAATCAAGTGACGGCGTCTGAAGAGCGGCGGCCGACGTCCCATCGGACTCATCCCCTTCGATGTCGTGGAAAGCTTTCCACTGGTTCAGGTAGCTGAGAGCATGCGACTCAGGCTGGGGCTATGTCAATGGCTTCCAGCGAGGGGATTTCGATCGAACGGCAACGAAGTGGAAACCATCCCACGCGCTGTCGGGCACGCAGGAGGCGTGAGCAGCACAGATGCCGCTGAAGCGATGATGCGCGACGGAATGTGGCGAGGTGGATCGGCTTCAGGCCTGGGCCAGATCCTGAAATCGCGAGGCGGAGTGATCGGCGTGTGGCGGGGGCGACGCAGGCGGTATCGTTTCCACGTGGCAACGCTCAAGGACATCGCGCAGGAGACCGGCCTGGGGCTCGGCACGGTCTCCCGTGCCCTCAGCGGGGCACCGAAGGTGAGCCCCGCGACGCGACGCAAGGTCGAGCAGGCGGCGAAACGCCTGGGATACCAGACCAACGCGCTGGCGCGGGCACTGCGCCAGTCGCAGTCCAAGGCCGTCGGGCTGGTGATCCCGGATATCGAGAACGAGTTTTACACCTCGGGTGCCGCCATCCTCCAGGACGTTTTCGCGCGGGAGGGATACCGCTTGGTCCTGTGCTGCAGCAACAGCGACCCGGAGACCGATGCCGAGCTGCTGGCCTCCCTGGTGGAGCGCCGGGTCGACGGAATCGCTCACACCCCCTGCAGCCCGCAGGGCGCACAGGTGATCCGGACATTGAGTCCCACGTTGCCGATCGTGGAGTACGCCCGGCGTTCCGAACTGGACAGCGTGGATTCAGTGACCGGTGACGAGCAGCGCGGCAGCGCGGAGATCGTGGACCACCTTGTCGGCCTCGGACATGCTTCCATCGCCATGATCACCGGGCCGAAGGATCTGAGCACGACGCAGGCGCGGCTCGCCGGGTTCGACGATGCCTGTCGTCGGCAACGGCTGCGCAGGCGTGACTGTCCTCGTCTGGTCGGCGCGTACGACGCCGAGTGGGGCCGGGAAGCCACGCTGCGCATACTGCGCGACCATCCGGGCGTCACGGCGATCTACGCCTCGAGTTCCCGCATCGTCTTGGGAGTTCTGGAGACACTGCGCGAGGCCGGCGTCAGCATTCCCGACGACATGTCCGTAGTGGGCTTTCTCAACCCCCGCTGGTACGGCGTCGCCTCCCCGCCGCTCACGACGTACGAGCTTCCTCTCAAAGAGATGGGCGACATCGCCGCTCGTCTGCTCCTCCAGCGTATCGACGCCGGATCAGACCAGTCCTCGCACGAGCGACGGTCCGTCCGCATCGAAGGGCGCCTCGTCGTGCGGCAGTCCACGAGCCGCCCCCGTGTGGGACCCGTGCCCCGGCGGATGGCGTGAGTACCGGCAGGGACCGCGAGGTGGCTGCCATCGCCAGAGGGCGATCGCCTGACCTTCGGGCCGGTGCGGCCGTCGTATGCACGACCTCGCCTCCCACGACGGCCGGCTCGGTGCGATGCACGAGCCGCCCGCCGGCGATCGTTCGTGGCGGGTGGCGCCCGGCCCGGGGACAACATGGCGGTCTCCATGGCGCTGCCCCTTCCCGTGGCGGGCTGCGGAGCCGGACTCGTGATCGCCGCCTACCGGACCCTCGCCCTGCACCTTGCGCCACGTCGCGCTACTGTGCCCAGACTCCGCCATCGGCGGGGTGAGTCATCGCGCCCTCGTAATGAAGCGAGGGCTCGCGGTCGCGTTCCAGCAGGAGTGGACCGTCGAGATGGACGATGTCGGTGCGCTGTGCGAGCACGACTCCCGGCGCCATGGACAAAGACGTCGCGACCATGCATCCGGTCATCGTCCTCAGGCCGGCCTTGCGTGCCTCCGCCTCCAGTTGCAGCGCTTCGGTCAGGCCGCCCGTCTTGTCCAGCTTGATGGTGGCGATCGCGTACTTGCCGACCACGTCGTTCAGCGTCGCGAGGCCGCGGCAGGACTCGTCCGCCGCGAGGGGCACCGGGCTGTCGAACGAGGCTAGGAAGTCGTCTTCGGCTGCCGGAAGGGGTTGCTCGATCAGTTCGACGCCCAACTCCTTGAGGTGCGGGGTGAATTGACGCAACTGCTCCGGCGTCCACGACTCGTTGGCATCGAGGATGAGGCGGGCCGAGGGCGCTGCCGTACGGACAGCCCGCACGCGTTCCAGATCACCGTCTCCGCCGAGCTTCACCTTAAGAAGGGGCAGACGGGCATGGCCGAGTGCCGCAGCGCCCATGCGTTCGGGTGTGTCGAGGCTGAGCGTGAAGGCCGTCATCACGGGCTGCAGTGCCTTGGGCAGACCCGCGAGGTCGGCGACAGGTTGGCCGGTGCGGCGTGCAGTCAGGTCCCACAGCGCGCAGTCGAGCGCGTTGCGTGCGGCCCCCGGTGGCAGCACGGACTGCAGTTCGTCCCTTTCCATTCCCTGTTGCACGCGCTCGCGGACCTGCTCGATCTGGGCGCAGACACTGCCGGCCGTCTCGCCGTAACGGGCGTAGGGGACTCCTTCCCCGCGTCCCGTCACGCCCTCCTGACTGATCGTCACGGTGACGACCTGGGCGACTGTCTTCGCTCCGCGACTGATGCGGAAGACCCCCCGGATCGGGAAGTCCTCCACCGTTGCGGTCAGGCTGCGCACGTTCTCTCCGTTCCGTCAGTGCTGGTACTCGAGCGGCCCCGCGGGAGCGGGTGCCGGCGTGGCCGGTTGGATCAGCCGTGACCTGCCGACACAGGCGGCGACGACCGACAGGGCGCCCACCACTGCCAGGTACACGCTGAAGGCCGTACTGGTCCCGGTGGCGTCGTTGAGCCAGAGACCGATGGCGGGGCCGGCCGCGCCGAAGGTGATGGTGCAGACGTTGTAGGCGAAGGCACCGGCGGTCACCCGCACACGTGCCGGGAACATGTACGACATGGCCATGGCGCCGGCGACGGCGACGATGCCCTTGCCCACGGCCAGCAGCGATCCGCCCACCAGAGCGCCGGCCACGCCGTGGGAAGCCAGCGCGAAGGCAGGCACGCTGATCACGGCGATGAACAGTCCGCCGATGACGAACGTGCGCTGAAGTCCGTGGTTGGACATGAGCCTTCCGGCAACGAGCGTCGCTCCGATCATGACCAGGTTGACGACGACGGAGATCCAGTAGGACGCACCGTGGCTGATGCCACCGGACGACTGCATGAAGGTGATGAAGTACGAGGACAGCACCGGGGTGATCAAGGCGTAGGCGGAGACCACGCAGAAGAACAGCACCATGGCTTTGGCCTGCGTACGGAAGGCGGCCCGGATCGGTGTCGCCTTTGTGTGCTGGACTTCGGACTCCGCGTTGACCCGTGCGAATTCGGGGGTCTCGGCCACTCGGTTACGCAAGTACAGACCGGCGATGCCCAAGGGACCGGAGAGCAGGAACAGGATGCGCCAGCCCCAGTTCTCGAAGACGCTCTCGCCGACGATCGCCGTGCACACGCTGGCCGCCAGGACGGACGTGGTGATGCCGAGGAAGGTCATCGTCACGAGGTAGCTGATGCGGACCGGTCTCACGCGCGGATCACTGTGTTCGTAGACGAAGGCGATGGCCGAGCTGTACTCGCCGCCGGTGCCCAGACCCTGGATCAGCCGGCATATGGCCAGGAGTAGCGGAGCCGCGATGCCGATCTTGGAGTAGGTCGGGATGAAGCCGATGAGCATGGTCCCGGTGCACATCAGGAGCACGGTGAAGGACAGTGCACGGCGACGGCCGAGGGTGTCCCCGAGCCATCCTGCGAACAGCCCTCCCAGGGGACGGCTCACATAGGTGAGGCCGAAGAGGGCGTACGCGCTGATCAGGGCGACGGCGGGATTGCCTGCGGGGAAGAACTGCTTGGCGAGGATGGACGCGACCACGCCGTAGACCGCGAAGTCGTACCACTCCGCGAAGTTGCCGATGCCCGCCGATGCGATGAGCCGGCGCGGGGATTCGGTACGCGGGACGTCGGCCGCTGGAACCATGCCCATGAGGGCCTCCTAGGTCAAGGGTTGCTCATACGCGGGCTGCTGAGGAGGGGGCTGCGCGAGAGATCTGTTGCGTGCCTGCCTGGGGGCGAAGCAACCGGCGAGAGCCATGTAATGGCGCTATTGGCGCCATATGGGCCATGTAATGTGCTCGAATCGTCCAGTCGGTCGCTCCGGCTGTCAACCCCTAGGAACGAGCCGGATTCAGATCGCGCGCCGTTCGGCGGCCGGCCGTCCCTCGTCGACTCATCCATGTGCGCTGCGTCTCTCCTTGATCGCAGAGCGCTCTGGTCTTGACACGCGCTTTCACCGTGCGCACCATTATGTGAACACAGCGACCATATAATGACGCAGGAGGTGACCGGGATGGACGCGTCGAGTCCGCCACCCGCAGCCCGGACCGTGCGCACGTCGAAGGCGACGGCCCTGTCGGAAGCCGTGGCACTCGTGCCCTCGGGCTCCTTCGTGGCCCTGGGCGGCCTGTGGTTCCACAACAACCCGTCGGCCGCGGTGCACGAACTGATCCGCCAGGGCGTGGAAGGGCTCACGATCGTGGCCGCGCCGCCGTCCAGCTATGCGGTGGACCTGTTGATCGGGGCGGGCGCCGTGCGCACCGCCTACCTCGCACATGTCTCCTTCGACCACCTCGGCATGGCGCCCAACTTCCGCAGAGCCGGCGAATCCGGTGAGGTGGAGATCATCGACGGAGACGAGGCGCTCCTCCTCGGCGGTCTGATGGCGACGCTCGAGGCGTTGCCGAAGCACCCCGTCCACTCGCTCAAGGGCACCGACCTGCTGCGTCGTTCACCCCTGGCCGGCTCGTCCGACGCCTTCGGTGGCGCGGACGTGGCCGCTCCGGCCGCGATGGCACCGGACGTCTGCCTCCTGCACGCCCAGGAGGCGGACATCTACGGCAACGTGCGGTACGAGGGCACGCCGTTCTGCGATCCGTTGCTGGCCAAGGCCTCGCACAAGGTCATCGTGTGCGTGGATCGGCTGGTCGACAACGACGAGATACGCCGCGAGCCGCACCTCACCGTGATCCCCGGCTACCTGGTGGACGCCGTCGTCGAGACCCCGTACGGGGCACACCCCTGCGCGAGCCAGGGCCACTACGCCCATGACGAGGAGCGTCTGACCGCGTACATGGCGGCCGGGCGGACGGCGGCCGGGTGGCGAAGCGACTATCTGGAGCCCTATGTGCTGCGTCCACGCACCCCGCAGGAGTATCTCGCCGCTGTGGGCGGCGCGGAACGCATCGAACGTCTGGCGAGTGTCGTCTCATGACTGACGCGCCCACCAGCGACGAGCTGATGACGATCCTGATCGCACGCGAACTGCGCAACGGAGAGCTGGCCGTGACAGGTGCCAGTTCGCTCGTACCCGTCGCCGCCTGCCTGCTGGCACAGCAGCTGCACGCTCCCGACCTGACACTCATCCTCCCGTCCGGCGTGGTCAATCCGCGGCCGGGCCGCCTCTACCGGTCCGCCGCGGACGGCCGATGGGTGCCAGGAGCGGAAGCGGTCGGCAGCGGCTACGACCTCTTCGAGATGTCCGAGAACGGGCGCCTGGACGTGATGTTCTACGGCGGCGTGCAGATCGACCGGCACGGCAACGTCAACCTCACCGCCACGGGGCTCGACCAGGGACCCCTGCCCGCGTTCCGCGGCCCGGGTCTGGCGAACACCTCCTTCGCCGTGGTGTCCGGCCGGATCATCCTGTTCAGCGCCGGCCACACGCCCAGGACATTCGTCGAACGGGTGGACTACCTCACCGCGGCCGGCCATCTCGACGGCGGCAGCAGTCGCGCCGATGCGGGGATCACGACACAGGGCCCCGTCCTGTGCGTCACCCCTCTGGTGACCTTCGACTTCGACGAGGCACACCGCATGCGCGTGCGCAGCGTCCACCACGGTGTCAGTGACGACGAGGTCGTCGCCCGGACGGGATTCCACCTGCCGACCGAGCCACCGTGGCCGAGGACCCCGCCCCCGACCACGGACGAACTCGCCACCCTCCGTCACATCGTCGACGGCACCGGCGAACTGCGTGCCTAGGACATCACCCGGCACGCGCCCTCACGACTCCACACGGTGAAAGGCAGTACGCGATGCAGAAAACAGCACTCCAGGGCCTACGGGTCATCGACTTCTCCCGCGTGGTCGCGGGCCCCTACTCCACCATGCTGCTGGGCGACCTCGGCGCCGAGGTGATCAAGGTGGAGCGGCCGGGCAAGGGCGATGACAGCCGAGCCTGGGGGCCGCCGTCCCGGGGCGAGGTCAGCACCTACTTCCTGGGCCTGAACCGCAACAAGAAGAGCATCGCCATAGACCTCTCGACCGAACGGGGGGCCGCCCTCGCCCGCGAACTCGTCGCAGGCGCCGATGTGGTCGTCGAGAGCTTCCGTCCCGGAGTGATGCAACGCCTCGGTCTGGACTACGACACCCTCCGGGAGACCAACCCGGGCCTCATCTACTGCGCCATCTCGGCCTTCGGCCAGGACGGCCCGTACAAGGACCGCCCCGGCTACGACCTGATGATCTCGGCGCTGGGCGGGCTGATGAGCATCACCGGCACCCCCGGTGGTGAGCCGGTGAAGACCGGCGTCGCGCTGATCGACGTGGCGACGGGACTGTACGCGGCGCTCGGCGTCCTCGGCGCCCTGAACCATCGCAACGCCACGGGACAGGGACAACGCGTGGACATATCCCTGCTGAGCACCGAACTCGCCATTCTGATCAACGCGGCCAGCCAGTACCTGATCGGTGGCAGTGTCGCCGAACCGCAGGGCTCCGCCCACGCCAACGTCGCGCCGTACCAAGCATTTCCCACCAGTGACGGCCATGTCCTGCTCGGCTCGCCGAACGACAAGCTGTTCGGCGTGCTCGCCGAGGCCCTCGGCCACCCCGAGTGGCGCGAGGACCCTCGATACGCGACGAACCAGGCCCGGGTCCTCCACCGCGACGAACTCATCCCCATGATCGCCGAAGTGACGGCGCAACACCCGTCCGCCCACTGGGTCGACGTGCTCTCACGCACGGGGGCACCCGTGGCACCGATCAACCGCATGGACGCCGTGTTCAAGGATCCCCAGGTCCAGCATCTCGACCAAGTGGCCGAGGTCGAGCATCCGTTGTACGGCAGCTACCCGGTCGTCACCTCCGCACTGCGGATGTCGCACACCCCGCCGGTCGTGGGGGACGCGGCTCCGCGACTGGGCCAGCACACCGCCCAGATCCTCGGCAGCGACCTCGGCCTGCCCGACGAGCAGGTCGCCGAACTGATCGCGGACCGAGTCGTCGAATACCGGCCGGCTGCCGGCTGAAGCCGAGGGACGTACCTCATGCAACCTGAACGAGAACCTGGCCCAGGTCCACTGGCCGGCCTCAAGGTCATCGATCTCACGACGTCCTACGCAGGCCCGACCGCCGCCATGTATCTGGCCGACCTCGGCGCCGACGTCATCAAGGTCGAACGACCCCGTACCGGAGACGACGCCCGCTGGTGGGGGCCGCCCTTCGTCGACTCCCGATCGGCCTGGTTCGCCTCCGCGAACCGCAACAAGAGGTCGGTGGGCATTGATCTGCGGCAACCGGACGGACTGACGACGCTGCGCACCCTGCTCGCCACGGCCGACGTCTTCATCGAGAACCTCAACCCAGCGAAGCTGCAGTCCGCCAAGATCGACCCCGACACCCTGCGACAGGGCTTCCCCCGTCTCATCTACTGCGCGATCTCGGGATTCGGCCTGACCGGCCCCGACCGGCTGCTGCCCGGCTACGACCTGGTCGCGCAGGCCCGCTCCGGTCTGATGTCCGTCACCGGCGCGGAAGGCGGCACACCACAGCGGGTCTCCACCGCACTGTCCGACATCGTCACCGGCATGTGTGCCGCCCTCGCCATCAGCGCGGCCGTGGTGCGCCAACGCGAGCAAGGCACCGGCGACCTGATCGACATGTCCCTGCTCGACTGCGACCTCGCTCTCATGGCGCCCCGCATCGCGGCCTATCTCGCGGGGGCGCCGGAGCCGGCCCCGAGCGGCGGCACCGACTCGGTCCTCGCCGTCTACCAGACCTTCTCGACCGCGGACCGCGAACTGGCCGTCGCGATCGGCAACGACGCGATGTGGATGCGCTTCTGCCACGCCGTGGGCCTGCCCCACCTCGCCGCTGACAAGACCCTCGCCGACAACGAGGGGCGGCGCCACCACCGAGGTGTCATCGTGCAAGAGGTCGAGGCGCGCCTTCGAAAGCGCCCGGCCAAGGAGTGGCTCGGTGTGCTCGCCGAGGCACAGGTGCCCTGCTCGTTGGTGCAGGGGCTCTCCGAAGTGGTCGCCGACCCGCAGGTCACCGCGCGCGGCGCACTGCTCCCCGTGCCCGGGACCGACGGGCGCATGCACAGCGTGCACAGCCCGTTCCGTCTCGCATCGGTGAAACGGCCGCGCAACAGCGCGAGCCCCGAACGCTCCGCACACACCGCCGAGGTGCTGCGCGAGCACGGATTCAGCTCAAAGGACATCGAGACTCTCGCCGCGAGCGGGGCCATCGAGGTCATCGAGCACCGGGGGACAGGACGATGAGCGAAGCCCTGATCGAGACGGAACGCCGGGACAGGGTCTGCGTCCTGCGCATCAACCGGCCCCACGTGCACAACGCCCTGAACGCACAGCTGTTGACCCAGCTCGGCGCGACGATCGACGAACTGGCGTCGGACGGCGTCACCCGTGCCGTCGTCATCACCGGAGCCGGCTCCAAGGCCTTCAGCGCCGGCGCCGACCTGGAGGCGCTGTCCGTCATGGACGTGCCCGAGGCGCATGCCTTCCTGCAGGCCGGACAGCAGGCTCTGCGCCGGCTGGAACACAGCGGCATCCCGGTGATCGCCGCGGTCAACGGGGTCGCACTCGGCGGCGGGTTCGAACTCGCCCTCGCCTGCGACTTCGCGCTGCTGTCCGAGAACGCCTCGCTCGGACTGCCCGAGACACGCCTCGGCCTGATCCCCGGCTTCGGCGGCACGCAGCGCCTGCTGAGGGCGGTGAGCCCCGCCGTCGCTCGGTACCTCATGCTCACGGGGCGACGCGTCGACGCGTGGCGTGCCCATCAACTGGGCCTGTCAGTACTGCCACCCACGGTGCCGGACGAACTGCTGCCCACGGCGGTGTCGCTCGCCGAGGAGATCAGCCGGAACGGCCCCCAGGCCTGCCGCTTCGTCCTGCAAGCCGTCCGCGAGGGACAGGACGCGCCGGTGGAGACCGGACTCGCCCTGGAGGCCGCGTTGGCCGCCATGGCCGTGGGGGGACCGGAGTCCGACGAGGGCGTCGCGGCGTTCCTCGGCCGCCGCACCGCGGACTTCGAGCGAGAGCCCACGGCGAAGAAGCCGTACATCAGAAGGGAACCGAAGTGACTTTCCACCAGCGCACCGTGGCGGTGCTCGGCTCGGGCACCATGGGCTCCGGCATCGCCGTAGTGAGTGCCCGCGCGGGCCACCGCACCCTCCTGTACGACCTGGACGACGCCAGGGTGAAGCAAGGCCTCGGCCGGGTCGCGGACTTCCTCGACAAGAGCGCCGCACTGGGCAAGCTCAGCCCCGAGGCGGGCGCGGCAGCCAAGGCCAACACCAGCGGCACGACCGACCTCGACGAACTCGCCCGAACGGACATCGTGATCGAGGCCGTCGTCGAGGACCTCTCTGTGAAGCAGGAACTGTTCGGCCGGCTCGACGGCATCGTCTCCGAGCGCACGCTGTTCCACACCAACACCTCCACCCTGTCCGTGACGGCGATCGCCGCGGGGTCCTCCCGGCCCGAGCGCGTGATCGGCACGCACTACTGCAATCCGGCGCCGCTGATGAAGCTGGTCGAGGTGGCGGACGGACGGCACACGGCCGACTGGGCGCACGACGCAACCACGGACTTCCTGGCCTCGCTCGACAAGACGACCATCGTGACCAAGGACAGGCCCGGTTTCATCCTCAACCGGTTCCTCATCCCCTGGGAGAACAGCTGCATCGACGCGCTGGAATCCGGGCTCGGCACGGTGCAGTCCATCGACACCGCGGTCAAGGGAGCCCTGGGGCATCCGATGGGTCCCTTCGAACTGCTCGACATCGTCGGCCTCGACATCCACCGGCAGGTCGCCATGCGCCTGTACGAACAGCTGCGTGATCCGCGGTTCTTCCCCCCGCCCATGGTCGACCGCATGATCGCTGCCGGCGACCTGGGACGGAAGACCGGCACCGGCTTCTACACGTACGACGACAACCGGCTGTTCGGATCATGACCGCCACACCGGCCATCTCTCACGAAGGAGCCCCTATGACCGTCTATCCGCATGTCGCGGTACTGGGATTCGGCACGATGGGCGTGGGCATCGCCCAGGTTGTGGCGCAGTCCGGCCGCCAGGTCACCGTCCTGGAGGCGAGCCAGGAGCGACTCGAAGCCGGTCTCGCCGCCATGTCGGACTTCCTCGACGGTGGTGTGCGACGCGGCAAGCTCACCGACGAACAGCGCGCGGACGTCCTGGCCCGGGTTCAGGGAACCACCGAGGTCGCCGGGCACACGGACACCGATCTGGTCATCGAGGCGGTCACCGAACGTCCCGACGTCAAGCGGGCGTTGCTGAGCGAGGTGGCGGACGTGGTCCGCGAGGATGCCGTCATCGTCACCAACACGTCCGCCCTGTCGGTGACGGGCCTGGCCACCGCGGTGCCGCATCCGCGGCGCTTCGCGGGCCTGCACTTCTTCAATCCCGCCCCCTTGATGCGAGTCGTCGAGGTGGTCCGCGCCCTGCAGACCGACCCTGAGGTCGTACGCCTACTCACCGCCTTCACCACCGACATCGGCAAGGACCCGGTCGTGGTGAAGGACCGGCCCGGATTCCTCGTCAACCGCCTGCTGATGCCCTACCTCAACGATGTCATCCAGGCCTACGACGACGAACTGGCCGATGCCGAGGACATCGACACCGCGGTACGCCTCGGCCTGGGGCACCGTCTCGGACCACTGGAACTGCTCGATCTGATCGGCCTCGACGTACACCGGCACGCCACCCTGTCCGCCTACGAAGCCACGCTCGACCCTCGCTTCGCCCCGCCGCCGCTGCTGGCCCAGATGGTGGCCGCCGGTCACCTGGGCACCAAGAACGGCCAGGGCTTCCGCACTTCTTCGAAGGAAGCACGATGAACGACTACGAGGACATTCTCGTCGACCGGGACGGACCGGTCCTGACCCTCACCCTCAACCGGCCGGACAACGGGAACAAGTTCCGGCCCCAGACCTGCCTGGAGTTGATCGACGCCCTCCAGAGGTTCAGGCTGGACCGGGAACTGCGGTCGGCGGTCCTCACCGGAGCCGGTGAGAAGTTCTTCTGCATCGGCGGCGAGCACGAGGACATGTCCTTCCTCGATCAGTCCCAGGTCCTGCCGATCATCGACGTGTATCAGGCCATCGACACCATTCCCAAGCCGGTCATCGCCGCCGTGAACGGCTACGCCGTCGGTGGCGGCAACGTCCTGCACACGGTGTGCGATCTGACCGTCGCGGCGGACCACGCCGTCTTCCGTCAGGTCGGGCCGATGGTGGGCAGCTTCGACGCCGGATACGGCAGCTGGTACCTGGAGGAAACCATCGGCCGCAAGCGGGCCAAGGAGATGTGGTACCTCAACCGCAAGTACTCCGCGCAGGAAGCCCGGGACATGGGGCTGGTGAACGACGTGGTCCCCGCGGCGGAACTGCGTCGGCACGCTGCCGAGGTGGCACAGGAGGTCGCCGCCCGCAGCCCGCTGGCCATAGGAGGTCTGAAGGCGGCTTTCTCCGCGCGCCACAACGGTGTCTCGGGCCAGGCACGCATGGCCCACGACCAGTATTTGACGCTCTACCTCACCACGAAGGAGGCCCATGAAATGGGCGCTTCCTTCGCGGACCGCCGCCGCCCCGATGCTCAGCAGTTCTGGCACTAGTCGCGAAGATCGCACACGACCCGTCCGAAGGTGGGCTCCGATGTCAACCGAGGTGTATCTGATCGACGGCGCTCGCACGCCGCAGGGCCGCTACGGTGGCGCTCTGGCGTCCGTGCGCCCCGACGACCTGGCAGCGCTGGTCGTCAAGGAGGCAGTTGCACGCAGCACCATTCCCTCGCACGCCGTCGACGAGGTGATCCTCGGCGCCGCGAACCAGGCCGGTGAGGACAACCGCAATGTGGCCAGAATGGCCGTGTTGCTCGCCGGCCTGCCCGACAGCGTTCCCGGCCACACGGTCAACCGTCTGTGTGCGTCCGGACTGACCGCCGTCGCCTCCGCCGCACAGGCGATCCGCGCGGGCGAGGCGGACCTGATCGTGGCCGGGGGAGTGGAGTCGATGACCCGCGCCCCGTGGGTGATGGAGAAGCCGGGCACCCCATGGGCCAGGCCCGGAGCCATCCACGACACCGCTTTGGGCTGGCGCCTGGTCAACCCGCGCTTCGAGGCCATGGACCGGGGCAGCGGCGACGGCACAGGCCCCGCACACGGAGAAGTCACCCTGTCGATGGGGGAGACGGCGGAAGAGGTTGCCGCGCTGGACGGCATCACTCGGGCGGAATCGGACCAGTTCGCGTTGCGCAGTCATCAGCGTGCGGTCGCTGCGCAGAACGCCGGCCGCTTCGACGACGAGATCGTGCCGGTGCCCACACCGGACGGAGAGGTGACACGAGACGAAGGCCCCCGTCCCTCGACGAACCTGGCCCAACTGGGAAAGCTGCGCACCGTCTTCCGGCCGGACGGCATCGTCACCGCCGGTTCGTCCTCGCCGCTCTCGGACGGCGCATCCGCGGTCGTCGTGGCCGGTCGAGCGGCGGTCGAGGGATATGGACTCACCCCCAGGGCGCGCATCGTCACCTCGGCGGCGGCCGGTGTGCAGCCCGCGCTCATGGGTCTCGGTCCGGTTCCGGCCGCCCAGAAGGCGCTCGCCCGCGTCGGCTGGCACGTCGATGATCTGGATGCCGTCGAGATCAACGAGGCCTTTGCCGCCCAGACGATCGCCGTGATGCGCCGCCTCGCACTCCAGGAGGACAAGGTGAACACGGACGGCGGCGCCCTGGCACTGGGGCATCCCCTCGGCTGCTCGGGGGCTCGCATCCTCCTCACGCTCATGAGGCGGATGGAGCGCGAAGGCGCCCGTCACGGGCTGGCCGCCCTGTGCGTGGGGGTCGGGCAGGGCGTCGCCATGCTGCTCGAAGGTATGTGAGCTGCCGCGGGCGAACCCGGACAACGTGAGGACGCACCGGCACGTCAACATTCAGGAAGCGCCGAAAGCATGATCACCGAACAGCATGCGTCCCCTCACTGGCCCCGCCTACAAGCGCTCAAGGGCGGAGGAGATCGGTCGTCCAACACCGCTGGATTCCGGATCGCGTCGGCCCGGCAGGCCCATCAACGGTCGCCTCAGCGATGGGCCGGAAGGCTTCGCGCGGACCTTCCTGCCGGCCGGCTTCCGGCTCGCGGGAGCGACTGGTGCCGGCATGAGGAGCGGACCGTCTCGTGGGCCGTGCTGCTGCAGTGTGCCCTTGCTGTGTGAGGTTGGGGGCGTCGGACATAATCATGCGCGTACCACTGAGGCGGCGAAGGGGTGGGGATGCCCAAGCAATCCACAGGACAGCCGGTGCGCTCAGCCGAGCGCATGCTCGCTGTGCTGGAGATGTTTTCCTTCGAGCGGCCGGCGTTGTCAGTCGCCGAGATCAGCACCGGACTGGATCTGGCGACCAGTACGGTCCGGCGGTTGCTGAACGTGCTGGAACAGCACGGATTCGTGCGGTACAGCGCGAGCAGCGGCAAGTTCGCGCCGCACTACCAGGTGGTGAGGTTGGCAGCTGTCGCGGTGCAGGGCAACGACCTGATCGCTGCTGCCGGCGGTCCGCTCGACACGTTGCGGGAACGCACGGGGGAAGCCACCCAGCTCACGGTTCTGGCTGCCGGTGATGTGGTGTTCGTCGACCGGCGGGAGAGCCAGAGCGTCATCAAGATCTTCAGCCCGATCGGTCACCGCAGCCCCGCGTGGGACGGTCGGGCATCGGGCAAGGCGTTGCTGGCGTGGCTTCCCGAGAACGAGGTCGCGGCGATGTTGCCTGAGTCCGCGCACTGGCCGGCCGGCGGCCCGAATGCGTCGGATGGTCCGGAGGAGTTCATGCGACGGCTGGCGCTGGTGCGTGAGCAGGGCTACGCGATCAACGACGAGGAGACCGAGCAGGACGTGTGGGCCGTTGCAGCGCCCGTGCGGGATCACACCGGCGAGGTCGTCGCCGCGGTGAACGTTCCGGTGCTCAAGACGCGAGCGGCGCAGCCGGGCAGGTCGGCTGAGCTGATCGAGGCGGTGAAGGTGGCCGCTGAGGACGTCTCGCGTGCGCTGGGGAGTTACCGGAGTGGGCCCGGCCGGGGAAAACAGGGATAGAGGAGCCGTGTGGCCCCTGGCGACTCATCGCCAGGGGCCACAGCTCGCAACATGTTCATGAAGCGGTGCGCCCGCGAGCGGGTTGCTCCCAGCCGATGACCTTGAAGTCCTTGTTCACGAGGTAGCGGTTGTGGGCTGCGGCGCTGTTTGTACACCCAGCGAGTGAGTGGTCTGTGACGCTGCGCTGCGAGGACGGCACCTGGACTCTCGGCTCCGCGCCAAAACCGCCGAGCTGGGGCGTTTGATACTGCGCGCCGGGCAGGGCAAGCGACTTCGGGTAAAGCTGACACTGATTGGCTGAACCCCTCGTGGCAAGTAGGATGCCGCGTCGGCCAGGCACCGGACTGCCTCGCCAGGGCCCACATTGAAGTGATCGCTCTCACGGCTTCCGTCGGCGTCCGCCCCGGGCCGCAACCATTGCTCCGCCCGCACTGTGCCCGCTGTCGCGGTTTGCGTACCGGGTCGGTTGGCGGCGACCACGAGCAACGCGAGCCGAGGAATCAGCGAGGAAGCCCTCTGCCTCAAGCAACTCCGCGACTATTGTCCGGAGTTGAGCGACACCGCGAGTCATGTCCGCGAGTTCGCCAAGATCATGGACCGGCTGGACGGTGCCCGGCGGCTGCCCGGATGGATCGGACGCGTCGAGCACGCCGAGCTTCCGGTGATCCGCAACTTCGCCTGCAACCTCCGCACCGATCTCGGAACCGTCGTCCAGGGCTGACCAGCCGCTTCAACTCGGGCGTCGTAGAGGGCCTCGGCACAGACCTCAAATCGATCAAGAGGCAGATGGCGGGCCGCGCAGGATCCTCTCTCCTGAGGAAACGCGTCCTGCTCGTCGCTGCCAGCCGGCGACTACCCAAGGCCGCCCGAGTCGAGAATCTTCTGACCAGTTCCGCCAGGGTCCTTGCTACTCAGCCGAGTACGTTGACCGGTATAACGATCTGTCATGACCATCATCGCGGCGCCGAGCGAGACCTTCTGGACGGCCTTGGGGGCGGTAGGGGCCATGCTCGCGATCCCGACCGCCCTCTTCATCGGCTGGCTCGGCTACCGGGCAGTCTGGCCACGACGCCGGATCTATTGGTCAGCGCGCGTCAGCACTGTCACGCATACTGCCGCACGCGGCGCTTTGACCATCACGCACGGAAGCACAACGCTGAGCAACCCGCATGTGGTGGAGATCGACCTCTCCAACGTCGGCAACAAGGATCTGGAACCCGCGCAATTCAATGGCCGACCCATAGAAATCACTTCCACGGCCGAAGTGATCGCTGTCCTCAACGAAACGTCACGGCCTACATCGCAGCGGGTACTGCCAGCCACCGTCGACACCAACGCCCTTAGCCTGAGCCCTGCGACACCTCTGCACCAGGGCCAGACATTGACGTACATCATGCTGGTCGACGGCTCGGACCCGCAGATTGACTTGCGGGCATCCGTGAGCAACACCTATATCAAGCGTCAGACCCGACTGACGCCCGATGAGATCGTCCGCATGTACTACACGCGCATGTCCCAGGTCGTGGGAGCCAGCGCCGGCACAGGGCTTCTCTATCTAGTCTTCCTTCTGCTCTTTAAAGCGTGACGAGGCGCGTTCGACATGCACCAGCCAGGCGATACCGGGATGTCGGTCATCGAGAGCGCAGAGTCGCGACCCCGGTCGGCTCACGGGACTCTTGCAAAGCCGAACGAATGGCCGTTGACACATCCCGATCGCCTGGTCCATGACGGTGTGCGAGATCATTGCCTCGTGGAGCTGCCTGACCTCTTGCCGAAGCTCGGCGCACCCGGTTCGTCTCGTTGGCGGGCACCCTCGATGCCGGTCCCATATAACCGATCTTCGCCCACTGTGCCCTTTTTGCGCCAGTTGATAGAGCCGCGCAGCTCATCGAGCCGCACATGGCCTCAGAAGCACATGATCACATGTGACGTCTCCGAGCACCGCGGCCCGAGCCCCGCAGTGCGGGCCAGGCTCCACGATCTCGATCAGCGCCCGGCTCGCCTGCGGCACTCTGCCGTTCGGTGATTCAGGGGTGTTCGGGCTTCTGGGCCGGTGGCACTCCGCCGCCCTGGCCGCCGCCCTTCTTGCCCCTGTCCTGGCCGTGTGGGCGGGCGGACTGTGCCGTGGCCGGATGGCTGGCGGGCCTTCAGCTCGCCGCCGTCCTGCGGGGTGGCGCCTCCCTTGTCACTGCGTCGCTGTTCGGGCTGCTGCGGATTGGACATGCGCCGGACTCCCTTCGTGTGGTCCGTGCGCGGTTCGGGTTCCCAGAGCAGCGGGGGCAAGCCGCCCCCGGCGAACGCGGCGAGGCCGTCCGGGCCATCGACAGCTGACGACTCCCAGAGTCTGCGGTCGGGCCGTTTTGATCCGTTGCAATGGCCTAAGGATGAGGGGGGTGGGGATGTCAGTCCCGGGAAGGATCTTCGACTCCACGCCTGGGGCCGCAGCTGTCCTTTGCACCCCTGTTTCGGCTCTGCGCGGTGGATGGTGCTGAGGTGTCAGACCTCGACTGCCGCGGGCGAGCCCTGTTCTGGGTCTGGTTCATCTGCGCTGCGGTAGCTGACCGGCTGGCCCTGCAATCTGTCTGATGCATCCGCTCGTCCCGCATGAGTGCCTGATCGGTGGGTCCTGCATCCATGGGTCGGCCTTCCCTCGTGCACGGCATGCGGAAGGTCCGCTTGCTTCACACCGGACTCGACGGTCTGGTCATTGTCCGGGTCGGTAGCCCCTGACGAGTTCAGCACGGATGCGGACCACGTGGTTCACGTCCGTGCCGATACGGGGCGGGAGGAGGTGCCGATGGCGGTCTGTGTCCAAGAGGGTGTGGATGCGGCTGGTGGGGCCGGTGCCCACGACACCAACTGGTTTGGGTGGTGATGTCGAACCCGACCTGAGTCACTGCCATCAGCCGGGCGACGACCGGCGTGCGCGGCCCGACCGCCTGGACGTAGCCATCAGGGCCGCCGGGCTTGCGCATGGCATCCAACAGGACGTTCAACCCGGTGCAGTCTCAGAAGTTCACCCCGCGGAAGTCGACGGCTATGCGGCGAGGACCGGTGGCCATCGCGGCATCCAGCTCGTGCCGGAGCCGGTCCGACGCCGGATAGGCCACGTCGCCCGCGACCAGCACGGCCGCCCAATCGCCCGCGCGGATGCCGAACATGCTCAGCCGATTGCCGGTTCCTGCCCCCTCGACACCACCTCACGGCCTGACGTATGCCCTCGCCTTTGTGTAAGGCGCCGCCAGCTCGCGACTATGCGCCGGAACTCGGCAGAGGTTCAGTTCCGCGACGGCAGCTCGAGCGCCACGCCCACATGATCGGTGCATAGTCCCTTGCCCGGCGCGCGTAGTACCGCAGGCTTGCCGCACAGGTAGCCGTGCACCCAGGTCCGTCGCCCGTCAGGGCGCTCCACCTCGCGCGCGACAACGCGCCGGCACGTCGTTCCGTCCATGTTCCTTCCTTTGCCGCCTCGCCACATTCGGCTGCGACGCCATTGATCGGCAATTGCGTGTGGAACGTGGACGAGGGTACTCGACGCGGTAGAGCCCTGATTACCGTGAGCACTTCCTGATAGCGCTCCGTAATGGGGATGGGCCACCCGGAGTAGACACCGTCATCCTTCGGCTGCAGGGCGCATGCCGCACCACAACCGCGCGCCCTGACTGCGCCACGTCGAAAGCAGGGGCAGACCCGCCACGGGGGGATTGAACGGCGCCGCCCCTGCATGTCGGCGCCCACGAGACCTCCCCAAAGGTCCAGGCGCCTGACCCCGTCAGGGAGTCACTTCCCCCAGCGGATCACGAGGCGGGAACGTCACTGGTAACCGCAGACGGTTGCAAGGTCAACACCCATGTGCATACGGCTACTCACTGCCGGCACGAATCGGCCACGAGCGCCGCGTATCGATGCCGAGGTCAGCGGTGCGCACCAGGGCGGTCGGGGCGTTCACAGCCCTGGTTCGCTCGCTGGTGAGTTCGTCCCGCGCGGTGAGCAGGATCTGCGCTGCCGCGCGGATCCCCTCGTCCATCCGTGGGCTGCGCAGCTGTTCTTCGTGAAGTGGAAGTACGGCTGTGGCTATGCGCCGGGCATCGATTGGGTCGGACTTGCCGATTCCGCCGCGCTCGGGGCGGCATGTTCACAGGGGTGCCCCGCAGATGTCCGCCGCCGGTTCCGGCTGGAGTCGTCCTCCGGCACCTCTGTTGGCGCCGTCGAATTCGATTTCTGGGCACGTCAACACCTGCCAACCGTCTCGAGCTGGCCCGAAGCCCTTCGGGTCGGTTTCGGCATGCTCAGTGGCGAGGGCTCAGTCGTCTGAGTCCTTGCCCTTGCCCTTGCCGTGTCCCCCTTTCCCTGCGTGGCCTTCGCCGTCTTCGGGGTCGCCCCCCGGGGGCTTCGTGGTGGAAGGAGCAGCGGAGGACGGCGGTGCTGAAGGAGTCTCACTGACATGGACCGACGCGGCATAGGACGGCACGGAAGAGGGGGGTGCCGAAGGGCTCTCGTCGCCCGAGTTCATCGATGCACCGATCGCCGCGGCCGCGGTGAACAGGACGATGCCGGCCCCGCCCAGCACGGCCCGGGACGCTGTCCTGCGGCGTCCGCGCGGCCGGGAGTGCGCCGGGGGACCATGCATACCTACCAAGGGAGCCGCATCCGGGACCGGCGGCGCGGCCATGTGGACGGGCGGAGCCGCCATGGGCGCGGTCTGGCCGACCTCCGCGGCCGAGGCCCACTCCGATGTGCCCAACCAGTGGGCCGCTTCCTCGGCGGTGGGCCGGGCCGCGGGGTCCTTGGCAAGCAACTGCAGTACGTACTCGGCGAGTTG
This sequence comes from Streptomyces spinosisporus, assembly GCF_022698145.1. Taxonomy (GTDB): domain Bacteria; phylum Actinomycetota; class Actinomycetes; order Streptomycetales; family Streptomycetaceae; genus Streptomyces; species Streptomyces spinosisporus. Next base: position 12,976 of record NZ_JALDAX010000018.1, on the reverse strand, counting down.
CGGCGGTATCTCGGGGCGCAGCCGGGCCACTGGCACCGGGACGGCATCCACGTGCTGCTTGACCACGGCCAGCGAGGTCGCGCCCTGGAACGGTGGACGGCCGGTGAGGAGGTGGTACAGCACGCAGCCAAGTGAGTAGACGTCCGAAGCGGGCCGCGCGGAACGTCCGAGAGCACGCTCGGGGGCCATGTAGTCAGCGGTACCGACGACCTTTCCGGTGGCGGTCATCGTGCCGGCCGCATCGTCAGCGAAGCGGGCTATCCCAAAGTCGGTGATCTTTACGGTGCGGTCGGTGGAGATCATCACGTTGGCGGGCTTGATGTCTCGGTGCACTACCCCCTGCCGGTGCGCAGCGGACAGGCCCGCAGCAGTCTGCGCCGCGATGGCCGTCGCCTCGTCAGGAGCCAGGACACCGCGCATCGACCGCTCCTGCGCCAAGCTCCAGCCGTCGACGAACTCCATGACCAGGTACAGCCGGCCCCGGTCTGAGCCGAAGTCGTAGACGCCCACCACATGGGGATGGTTGAGGCGGCCCGCGGTCTGCGCCTCCATCCGGAAGCGTTCCGTGTCCGCCGGCTCTTCCTCCCTGAGGAGCTTGACCGCGACGGCGCGCCCAAGGATGCGGTCGGTGGCCCGCCACACCTCACCCATCGCGCCTCGCCCCAGCAGTTCCTCCAGCTGATAGCGGTCCGCCAGCAGCACCAGTACACCCACCCCAAGTCGACACGAACATGTTCACTACGAGCCCAAATGCTGGTGTTTTATGACCTTTTGGGCAGCGGCGCGGCCAGATTACCGCGCGCTCTCGGGCCGCAGCGCCGGGCCGGAAAACCTCGCGTGGCAGGCCGGTTACGGGGGTGCACCTGCCTGCCTGGCGTACGAGTACGGGCCCGGGAGGGTGTCGCGTACGTCCGGGACCCGCCGAAGCTGGTCCCGCTCATACAGCGCACCCATGCCCGGCAGCGTCACACCACTACGAGTGCAATGCCGATTACGCTGAGCCCCTTGCGGAAGTGCGCCGGCAGCCGTGCATCTACGGGCCTCTCCAGGATGCGCAGATGCACGTATCCCCGCTTGCGGCCCGTCGTGAGGGGGCTTTCGAACATATAGGGAGGGTTGCAGAAGTCGCGGCATGGCCGTTCACATCGGGCGGCCGGCTATGCCTGGCCGCTTCTGGCTATGCCCCAGTGACGAATCGCGCGTCGGCTTGCCTGAGAATGCAAGCGAGCGATCGAATTTAAGGATGGCCGACCATTGGGTCGAGTACCTCACCTGCGCCCAGGCGCAGCTTCTCCGCTGCATTCGCGAGTCGATCGCCGACCGGAGTGCAGCGCCCACACTGAAGGAGCTCGGCGCGCGGCTCGGCATGTGCAGCACCCGTCCGTGCACCGCCATTTCGGACGCATCGAGGCCGTTGGGCGCATCGCCCGCGAGCTCCCATGGCCCTGCCGAATCCGGCTCACATGACCAGCGCGCCCTGGAACGGTTCCACCTCACCGTCGCCGCTGACGGCCGCCCCGCTGCCCGGGGCTGGTGGGAAAGCGACACGACGGCTCGCGGCAAGTTCTTGTCGCGGGTGGGCCGGTGGGCCGCCCCTGGTGTGCATCAACCTCGTCGACCAGCAGGACAACGAGGTCGTGATGAGTTGGGAGGCTGAGACGGTAGGACTCAGGCCCGCTGGGCAGCGCCAGCTGGCCACACGACGTCGACGGGGTGGCCGGCGGCGCGTGCTTCCAGGACGGTGTCTGCGGCGCCGCAGCCCTTGAGGATGGGGGATCGCCGTTTTCCAGATGGCGACCAGGTGTTCGGCGCGCTGGACGAGCGTGTGGTTGGCGTCCTCGCAGGCTGAGCGGTTCGCAGTCTCCTTGGCCAGGACGAAGATTTCGTCTACGGCGTCGATGAGCCGGTCGAAGAGGGGGGTGGTCGGGCATGTCCTTGTTCTGCCGATGTCCTCGAGGGGATCACCGAGGCCAGGCGGCCGCCGAGGGCCCTTCACGATGCAAGGGTCTCGGTGGCGAGGGCATCTCGCTTGCATGAATGGCTTGGGGTCCTCGGCGCGAGGCTCGGGGATATACGGGAGCAACGATGAACTGTTGGCTGTATTCAGGCGTTTACGTGTGTGCCGGCCTCAACTGACATGTGCCGACTACTGGTGACGGCGACGACGACGCGCCGAGCGCGACCTGATGACGGACGTGTGAGTAGCAAGAGATCATCGAGCTCGATAGGTCAGGACGGCAGCGGCCATCCGTGGTCGCGCAACCTACCGACCTGGAAGCCGCGTTGCTCACAGGCGTCGAGGATGCGCGGGAGCGCGCCCAAGGCCGGCCGCCAGGCGCCCGGGGCGGACGTGCAGTCGGAGTCGTGGAGCAGGATGGTGCCGCCGCCATCCAGGTCGGCCGTGACTCTCTGGTGGATGGACTCCGGTGTGGCGCGTGCGGTCCAGTCCTCTCCCCAGCAGGTCCACAGCACGGGGGTGAGACTGAGGCGGCGGGCGGCAATATGCGCTGCGGTCGACATGACGCCGTACGGGGGACGGAAGAGGATCGGCTGGTGCCCCGTGATGTCGGCGACGATGTCGCGGGCGCGGGCGAAATCGTCGTACGTGGCGCGCAGGCCGCGCAGTAGTAGCGGACGGTGCAGCCAGCCGTGGATACCGATCTCGTGTCCCGCCGCGGCGATGTCGCGTACCAAGTCGGGCGAGCGTTGGGCCTCCCGGCCCAGCAGGAAGAAGGTCGCCCGGATCCGGCGTGCGGCGAGGAGGCCCAGAAAGCGCGGGGTGGAGAGCGGGTCGGGTCCGTCGTCGAACGTCAGGGCTACGTGGTCCCGGCGGCCCCGGCCTGCGAGTCGGGGCATCGCGCGATTGCGCAGCGGCCCGAAGGTGGAGATGGCGGGTGCGGCATGGGCGGCTGCCAGGGTGGGCAGAGCGGCCAGAGCGGCGGTGCGGAGCAGTCGTGAGGTGGTCACGAGTGGTGGTGCCCTTCGACGTGGAAGATGTGATGCGGCGGCGGGTCGTCCCGGTCGAGACTGTGCCCGATGGCGTGGATCACGCCCGAGCCCTCGTAGGCGGTGGCGATCCCCGTCCCGACGGCGCAGGCCCACACCCCGCAGGCCACGGCGGTCGTGGCGACGAGTCGGCGTGCCGCCGGGTGGTGCCGTGGTGCGGTGAACCGGGGAGATTGCGGAGGCGACACTGCGCTGTGAATGCGCCCTATCTCTGCGGCGGGTCCGCCTTCGCCCTCAGCGGTGAAGAGGGCGAAGCCAATTGCGCGTTGGCTCAGTCCCAGTGGGCCGTGGATCAGGTCGCAGAGCGCGACCTTGAGGCGGGCAGGGTCGCGGATCCAGACCGCCGCACCGGCCTCTTCCAGGGCGGCGGCGTTGGTCAGACCGTGGCCCGGTATGCACCGGTAGCTTGCGACGGGCAGACCGGTGGCGAAGGCCTCCAGGGAGCTGAGCCCACCGGCGTTCTGGACCAGCACGTCGGCGGCCTGCATCAGGGCGGGCATATCGTCCACCCAGCCAAAGGCATGTTCGATGCCGTCCGCGCGAAGTCGTTCTGCCAGCGCCTTGTTGCGGCCGCAGACGACCACGGGGACGGCGGCACCGCAGTCGCGTAGCTCCAGGGCAACCTGCCGGACCGGTCCGACCCCCCACGAGCCGGCCACGAGCAGCGCCAGCGGAGTGTTCCCCGGCAGCCCGAAGCGTGCCCGGGCCGTGTGGCGCTCCACGGCGCTGCCGGGACAGAAGCGCGGATCGACCACCGGGCCGCTCACTCGGACGTCCTGCGCTCCGGCGGCCCGGGCCTGGGCGGCGGGCACGGCGTGCGCGGCGAGGTGGACGTCGACACCGTCGGCCACCCACAGCGGATGCACGGAGAAGTCGGTGAGATACGTGAGGACGGGCACAGTCAGCCGTCCCCGAAGCCGCAGGCTACCCAGGACACGGCTGGCCCCCGGATACGTGGAGACGACCGCCCCGGTGTCGGGGTGCAGCGTGCGGAAAACGCGCTCCTCGGCGGTGCGCAGCAGGGCTCTGGCCAACGGCCCGCCACCGCCGGCGCGTTCCGTACTGCGGTAGACCCTTTGATATGCCCAAGGTGCCCGGACGAGCATGCGGTGGTAGCTGTCCCGGACGAGCTGTCCCAGGTGGACCGGCAGCAGGTCCAGCAGGTCGAACCGGTCGACGACGAAGCCGTGGGACGTGAGCCGGCGAGCGAGCTCGGCTGCGGCACCGTCGTGGCCCGCACCGATGCTCGCCGAGACGATCGCGATGCGCTTGTCCCGTGCGGTGGTCGGCACCGGCTCGGGGTGCAGGGCAGCGGCCGCCGGGACGCGCAGATGTGCCGAAGTACCGGAGTAGGTCATAGAGCTCGTTCCTCCGCGGGTGGAGTGGGCGGCCGAACTCTACAACATGTAGTAGATAAGCTCGTGCGTGATGCAGTTGGTCACTGTCGCCAAGATCCCGCTGGCTTCCTACAAGCCGTAGTTGCCCCGCCGGTAGGGTGGGGAGTAGAGCGGGAGGGCAGGTGAACGATGCGGGACCGGACGAGCAGCGAAAGCGGCCGGGCGACCGGCAGAAGGGCACGCGGGGAACTGGAGAGCGGCGTCATGGCTGCCCTGTGGGCCGCGGACGAGCCGCTGACCGCACGGCAGCTCCTGGAACGGCTGCCCGGGGACCTCGCCTACACGACGGTGCTGACGATCCTGTCGCGCTTGCACGACAAGGGCATGCTCGTACGGCAGCCCGCAGGCCGCGGATACGCCTACGCGCCGGTCCGGGACGAAGCGTCCGACACCGCCGTACGGATGCACGGGCTGCTGGACCGCGGCTCGGACCGTGAGGCGGTGCTCACTCGCTTCGTCGACGAACTCTCCCAGGAGGACGAACAGTTGCTGCACCGCCTGCTGGGTGAGCAGGACGCCGGGCGCAGCGACGGCGGGTAGCGAGCCGGTGACGATCGGCGCCTCCATCCCCCTCCTGGTCGCGTTGCTCCTCGCGGTGCTCGGCCACAGGGGGACCGGCGCCGCGGCCCGCGGCCGCGTTCTTTGGCCGTGTGCGGCACTGGTGACGGCGATCGGCAGGCTCGGCTCACTGGCCCTGCTCGCGTTCACCGGGTTCGCGCAGATCCCTGAGGTCGCGAAGGAGGCCCCTGGTCGGTAGCCGCACTTTCGCGCTGAGGACCCGCTGTCCTTGGCCGTCGCGGCCGGTCGGCGCCCTGACCCCGCCGACCGGGTTCATGCCGCCGGGTGTGGCGGCCGTACGGCAGGCCGACACGTCCTGTGGGCCCGGCGCGAAAACGACCGGGTGCCCGGGGACACGAAGCCTCGTCGTACTCGACGACGGTTCCGCAGGCGTTCGCGCTTCCCCCGCCTGCGGACGGGTCGTGGTGTCTCGCGGGATGCTGCGCTGTGTGACGCGGAGCGTGCAGCCTCCTGGCGCACGACCGAGCGCATCTCCGGGGCCGACACCTCTTCCAGGCCGCGTGGCCACTCACCGCGGCCGTCAACCTCCTGCTGCGACTGCCGGCCGAGGCGGGCCGGTTCGTGCTGGAGCGATGGCGCGAGGGAGTCGGTCAGTTCGACCACTGTGCCGCGCTTCATGTGGCCACCAGCAGCGGACGTAGCGGAGTGGCCATGATGTGTTGGGTGATGGCCTGCATTTTCCGCCGCAGCGCGGCCATCACGAGGAGCGCGACCAAAAGACCCACCGCGACCCCGGCCACCACGTCGTGGGGGTAGTGAGCGCCGACCCAGATTCGCGAGGCCGCCATCGCACAGGCGGCCACTACGGCGACCGCGCCGAGCCGGCGGGAAACGAACAGCAGGGCGACAGCCGTCGCGGCGGCGATGGCCGCGTGATTGCTGGGAAAGGACCAGTCGCCGGGCGCCGGACAGGCCTCCAGCGGAGTCACGTGCAGGCTCTGGCAGGGCCGGTCTTCACGCACCAGCAGCTTCAAGCCCGTGTTCACGCCGTAGGCCACGAATACGACGAACGGCACGGCGAGCGCCGTCATCGAGGCCGTGGCGCCCACCCGCCGGGAACGCCACCAGCCGATCACCATGAGCACGGCGAACAGCCCGAGCCCGTACGTCGACCAGGCCGACACCGCGTCGTCCAACCATGAGGGGGAGTGCCGGGCGAGGTCCACGACATCGGTGTAGGCAGGGCCGTCGATCGACGAGCCGTTGAAGGCGAGGATCATCCGCGTGCCTCCTTCGCCTTCGCGTCACGCCGCGAGCGGTACATCTCGGAGGCGAGCGGAATGAGAGACAGGGCCACGATCACGACGACCATCGGCATCAGATAGCGGTCCACGTTCGGTACGGAGAAGCCGAGCGCGTATCCCGCGAGCGTGAGACCGAGGCTCCACACCAGCCCGCCGACCACCTGCCAGACGGTGAACGTCCGTACTGGTACGGCCAGTGCACCCGCCATCGGGTTGAGCACGGTGCGCACCACCGGAACGAAGCGGGCCAGCACGATCGCCCTCGCATACCCGTAGCGCCCCAGCAACTCCTCCGCCCGTCTCGCCCCCTCGTGCAGGCGGGCCGATTGGCTGCGGGCGAGCAGGGCGCCGCCCGCCGTCCGGCCGAGGAGATATCCGCACTGAGAGCCCGCCAGTGTTCCCACCGCGGCAACGACCAACAGCGGGGCGAGCGACAGCTTCAGGCCGCGGTCGGCGGCGCCGGTGCTCAGCAGGCCGGCCGTGAATAGCAGCGAGTCGCCCGGGAGGACGAAGCCGATCAGCAGGCCCGTCTCGGCGAACAGCACCACACCCACGCCCAGCACCCCGAAAGCGGGCAGTAGTGACTGGGCATCCAGCACGTTGACAGCGACCTGCGATGACAGGTGCACGGATGTGGTCATCGTCGAGAAACCCCTTCGTCCGGACCATCGGATGCAGCCGACCGGCACCCGACAAGCGTCTACAATGCTGTAGACGGTCTACTGGACTGTAGACGATAGTGGGGTGAGGATCGTTCCATGAGCAACGCGAAGGACGAGAGACGGCCTGCGGGCGAACTCGAAGCCGCCGTCATGGCTGCCCTGTGGGCCGCCGGTGCCCCGCTCACCGCGGGACGGGTGCAGACTGAACTCGGCTCCCAACTTGCCCGGACGACGGTGACGACGATCCTGACCCGTCTGCACGAGAAAGGTGTCGTCGGCCGTGAACGGCAGGGGCGCGGCTACGTCTACTTCCCCGTGCAGGACGCTCCCGGCCTGACCGCCCGGCGCATGCACAGCGAACTCGACCGGGACACCGACCGGGAGACTGTCCTCGCGCGCTTCGTCGCCCAGCTCAGCCCCGACGACGAACAGCTCCTGCGCCAGCTGCTGGAGGGTGACGAGCAGTGACCGCTTTGCTACTGGTACCGCTCTTCCTCCCCTTCCTCGCGCCGACGCTGGCCCGCCGCACCCTCGGTCGTCTGACTCCCGTCACCGCCCTGTGGGTCCTCACGACCTCTGCTATGGCCCTGGCGAGTGCCTGTGTGGCCGCTCTCGGAGCCCTGGTACTGACCGGACTGCTCAAACTGCCCGCCTTTGCCGCACTCGGCGAACTCGTCCACCCCCTGCGCACGCCGTCGGACTTCCTCGTCGTCCCCGCGGCCATGGCGGCCACCGGAGTGCTCACCCTCAGTGTGTGGACACTCGCGCGCTCGGCCCTCGGTCAGGCCCGTGTCTTTCGCACTGCCCGCACGCAGGCCGACCGTTACCCCGCCGCAGGCGACCTCTGCGTCATCGACTCACCCCACCCCGACGCATACGCGCTGCCCGGACGGCCCCACCGCATCGTCGTCACCAGCGCCATGCTGCGCAGCCTCGGCCCCGCCGAACGCGAAGCCCTCTTCGCCCACGAACGCGCCCACAACCAGGCCGGCCACCACTACTTCCTGGCCGCCGCCGAACTCGCCGCCCACTGCCATCCAGCCCTGCGCACCATCCGGGCCACGATTCGGCTCGCCGCCGAGCGGGCAGCCGACGAGGCTGCCGCCACCGTCCTCGGCGACCGGCGCTTGATCGCCACGGCCATCGCCCGCGCCGCCCTCGCCGGCCAAGCCTCCCGATCCACCCGCCCCGACTTCGTACCCGCGGCGACGACCGGTCCCGTTCCCCAACGTGTCGCCGCCCTGCTCCAGCCCTCCGAGAGGTGCTCGCGCGCCACGCGCTTTACTGCGCTTCTCCTTGCCGCCTGCGCGGTCCTGTCGGTGGGCGCCGGGGCAACCGGCGTACTCGCCTTCCATCACCAGGTCGAAATCGCCCAGGGAGAGGAGAGCCACTGACCCGGTTCGGGCCTCGCAGCGACTGCGTCTGTTCCGCTCACCCTCCCCCGGAGCCGCTCGCCTGAATATGGTGATCTCGCTGGTGCTTGTGCCCCGACCTGGTTGGTGGTGGACGCGCTCTGGGGGCATCCGCGACGCTGTGGCGGGCACCAGCGGCAACTGACCGGGGGAGTCGGCTTGTGACCTGCGCCCTCTCAGTCGGATCCTTGCCGATCTGAACTGCTGGTGCGGTGGCCGGTGCTCGGCTGCAGAGACCCGGCTGGCTAGTGGCCGACCAAGAGCCTTCTGCCAGCCAACGCCCCGAGGGGGGTGCACACCCGCGGCCGCACCTACAGCACCCACCCCCGCTCCACCAGGCGTTTCGCCTCAGAGGGCGTTTGACGTGGGCAGATGGCCGTTTACGCCCTAGTACTGCAACGGTGTTTGTTCTGAGTGCTGGGCAGGTATCAGGGGCTGTGTCCGCGTCGTTTGTAGTGGCTGATGCGGGCCTGGTGTTGGCGTCGTCGGCGCCATGTCGACCAGTGCAGGATGTGCTCGACCGGGGTGGGACGGCGGCTGGTGAGTCGCGTGATCAGGCGTCTGACTTCGGCGAGACTGAGGTGGGTGAGCTGGGAGGATCCGTTTCTGCTTTGTCCGCATCCAGCTGGCGGGCGCGCAGGACGGTCAGACAGGCGTGGGCGGCCATGGCGAGGGTCATGTGGCGGTGTCAGCCGGGGTAGCGGCGGTCCTGGTAGTCGTCCAGGCCGCACTTCTGCTTCGCGGGCTGGAAACACTCCTCAACAGCCCATCTGCTTCCGGCGATCCGGATGAGTTCGTCCAGTGTGGTGCCGGTGGGGCAGTAGGCGATGTAGCAGGAGATCTCCTCGGGCCTGCTCACGCTGCGGCGGGCGAGAACCCAGTGCTGGCGGTCTTCGCGGTGCCAGGGTCGCACCTCGACGCGGGCCCAGTCATAGATCCTGTGTCCGTGGGCCCCCTCGCCGCAGGAGTGGCGTTTCCACTTCTGCCGGGGCAGGCCTGGAAACAGGTCATGCACGGGATGATCAAGCGCCCACCGGGTGACGACGGTGCCGTGCCTCGTGGTGGCCATGACGTGGAAGACGTCGGCCTGCTCCAGCTCGAAGCGCCAGCCTTTGCTGAAGCCGTAGGCGGCATCCGGCGTCACCCGCCCGAACGGGATCTTCTGGGCGACGGCCCGGCGGTCCATCGCCTTGGCCATGACCACCTTCGTCTCGAAGGCGACATGGTCGTCGATGCCTGCCCGCCGGCAGCGTTCCCGGTGCACGAACCGCTCATGCACCGCCTCGAGTTCACCCGCCCAGAACCTGACATCAGCAAGGTCCCCACCCATAACCACCCCAACGACCGAACTGGCCAGCAGCCACGGCAAGGACCGTTGCAGTACTAGGCTGCGGGCCATGAGCGAGATCAAGACCCCGACCCCCCGCGACGCCTTCGAGCTGCTGCTGGCCGGTAACCAGCGCTTCGTCGACGGCACTCCCGAACACCCCAACCAGGACGCCACCCGCCGCTTTGAGATCGCACCGTCCCAGCAGCCCTTCGCGGTGCTGTTCGGGTGCTCCGATTCCCGTTTGGCCGCCGAGATCATCCTTGACCGAGGCCTGGGCGACTTGTTCGTGGTGCGCACCGCGGGCCACGTCATGGGTCCGGAGGTGCTGGGCAGTATCGAGTACGGCGTGGACGTCCTGGGTTGCCCGCTCGTCGTGGTGCTCGGCCACGACTCGTGCGGCGCGGTCGGCGCCGCTTGCGCCGCGCTTGAGGACGGCATGACACCGGCCGGATACGTCCGGGATGTCGTCGAGCGGGTGACTCCCAGCGTGCTTGCTGCGCGGGCTGCCGGGCACGTCGAGCCGGATGAGATTCTTGCCGAGCACATAAGGCACACGGTCGATCTGCTGCTGGACCGCTCCCGGGTGCTCGCCGGGAAGGTCGCAGCCGGGCAGGCTGCGGTGGTGGGCCTGTGCTACCGGCTGGCCGACGGCAGTGCGCAGCTCGTCGCCTCCCGGGGCCTCGATGCGCAGGTTCCCGCCGTGTCCTGACCGCCCGGCCGTGGCTGCTCAGCGTACTTGGCGCAGTCGGACGAGCTCTGGACACGTGGTTGTGAATCCACCGGGCTCACGGCCTGATCATCCGGGGAAGGGCAACGCCCGATGGCTTACTGTGGCGACGGCGCGCCCAGCGCCGCCCCCGCGCCGCTCTGGCGAGGGGGCAGCGCTGCGAGGTGTGCCGGGATGGGCAACGGTTGTGACCGAGGAGGGGCGGCACGAGCTGTGCCCGCTTACCAGATCGCGGGGCGCGGCTCAGCCGAATCCGTCATGCACCGCCCGGCCCCTGTCCGCGGGAGCAGTAAGGGCAGGGTGAAAGTGCCGGTCATGTCACACGGTGGACCGGGGCCCTGCGGCACGGAGGAGTCGGTTGGCGATCGCCAGTCCCAGCCCCTCCTCCTTCGGCAAGGACGCGATGATGAGATCGCACCCCAGCTGGTCGAATTTGCGCAGGAATCCGTACAGCTCCCGTGCGTAGGCGGACATCGAGGCGGGAACCGTCAGCACGGCATGGGCCGTCACCGGAGCGCCGGCGAAGGAGGCGGGCACAAAGGCGCCCACCTGGTGCCCCAGCTCCTGAGCGAGTTCCGCTTCGGCGATGACCTTCTCGGGCTCGACGAGGACGACCCGCGCCCGCGGGGCGTAGTGGGACGGGTGCTGGCCCGGCACCCGAACATGGCTCGTCGAGGGCACCGCGAGCGGGAACCCCAGCACCGCTTCGAGTTCCTCGCGCGTCACACCGCCGGGCCGCAGGATGCTCGGGGCATCGCTGGTGACGTCGACGATGGTCGACTCGACGCCGACCAAGCAACGGCCGCCGTCCAGCACGAAGTCGACCCCGTCGCCGAGTTCCGCGCGGACGTCGTTCGCCGTGGTGGGACTGACCTGGCCGAAGCGGTTGGCGGACGGGGCCGTGACACCGCCACCGAAAGCCTCCAGCAGCGCGAGCGCGGCGGGGTGGTCAGGCACGCGCACGGCGACCGTCTGGAGGCCGCCGGTCGCCTCCAGCGGCACGCGGGGACCGCGCCGAAGGACCAGCGTGAGCGGCCCAGGCCAGTAGTGTTCGGCCAGCACACGGGCCGCCTGGGGAACGTCCTGGACCCAATCATCCAGATGCTCCGCACCGGCGATGTGGACGATCAGAGGGTGCGAGGGCGGACGTCCCTTGACCTGGAAGATGCGCGCGATGGCCGCGGGGTCCTCGGCGTTGGCGCCCAGTCCGTATACCGTCTCGGTCGGGAGGGCCACCAGGCCGCCGGCGCGCAGCACATCGGCCGCCTTCTCGATGTCGCTGGTTTTTACCATCACCCTCCACATCCTAGGAGCATCAAAGGCCGGCCACGGCCGTGACCGATCTCAGCGTCAACCGGGGTCTCATTGGCCGGGCCGCTCAAGATCAACTACTGGTGCATTTGACGCCTACTCGCGGCGAGACCCCGAGGAAGCCTGAGGAGGTCACGTACAAGCAGCCCGATCTCTGCCGGGTGCCGCAACGGCTGGTGAGGTAACTGGCCTCCACAATGTCAAGATCGGGCCACGATGCGCTGGGCGGTGCGCTCGGAAATGCGGCATCCGGCTGCCACATCCTGTAGCCGTGCGGCCGGATTGCGGGCGAAGGCCAGCAGGACGCGTGCGTGGTTGCTCAAGAAGGTCCACCGTTGGTTTTGGTGGCGGTCCATGCTGTGCGAGGCTCCTTCTTGTCCGATCTGCAGCGGCCGGGCTGCCGATGCCGGCTGCTGCAGCATGATGCGGGGTCGATAAGCTCGGCGAAGTCAGATGGGTCCTGGCGAGACGGTTGGGAGATGTGGTGGCTGGTCCCCTGGTGGAGGTGGCCGTCTCGGATCACTGTGTGGTGGCCCGGGTCCGCGGCGAGATGGACTACACCACCCGCCCGGCCTTGCAGGAGCGTTTCGTCGAGCTGATCACTCGCGGGTACCGGTTCATCGTGCTGGACATGTCCGGGGTGACGTTTTGCGACTCGGCCGGATTGAACGTGCTGGTGGTGGCGCGGCTGCGGGCGGATGAGCGCGGGGCGGAACTCGTCCTGGCCTGTGTGCCGCCGAATCTGGTGAGAGTCCTTTGGATGACGGGCGTCGATCAGGTGCTGCGGGTCTTTGCCACGGTCGCCGAGGCCGAGGCGGCCGCGCCCCGCACCTGAGAGCCTGCCGCCACCGCCTGTCAGGCGGCGAAGGTCATGATGGCCGGGCCGGCGGTGGCCCTCGCACGGGCGGGCTTGCGGGTGAGGTGGCGGGTCATCAAGGTGATCGCGGTCCAGATGATCAGGGCCTTCGAGTGCCGCACGAGCCGCTCGTGTCGCGGGTGTGCATGATCCACGCCACTGAGGTTTCGACGAGCCAGCGGCGGGGCAGCAGCGCGGACCCGGAGGTGTCCTCGAGACGGCTGACCGTTTTGATCGTGAGGTTCAGGTGGCGTTTGGCCCAAATCACCAGCTTGCCCGCGTAGGCACGGTCGGCCCCCACGGTCGTGATCTCTGGGTAGGTCCAGACGCAGGCGGAAATGGAGTGCCTTCGCCGCCTGCGCATCGTGCAGGTCGATCTGTGGACGAAGATTGTAGACGAGATCCTCGAACGCCTCGCCAGGGATCTGAACAAAATTCTTCACTCAGAAGAC
>NZ_JALDAX010000017.1 GCF_022698145.1 Streptomyces spinosisporus | reverse complement strand
GCCGGTCGGTGGGGGCGAGGTCGGCGTCGGGTCGGTCGATGGGGGCGCAAGGCCGGCGTCCGGCCGGTCGGTGCGGGGCGGGCGGGTGACCGGAGCCGGTCAGCGCGGGGCGTGGTCGGCGTCCGGCCGGTCGGCGTGGGACAAGGACAGCGTCCGGCTGGTCGGTGCGGGGCGGGCGGGAGACCGGAGCCGGTCAGTGCGGGCGAGGCCAAGGTCCGGCCGGTCGGTGGGGGCGCAAGGCCGGCGTCCGGCCGGGCGGTGCGGGGCGGGCGGGAGACCGGAGCCGGTCAGTGCCGGGCGAGGTCGGCGTCCGGCCGGTCGGCGTGGGACAAGGACAGCGTCCGGCCGGGCGGTGCGGGGCGGGCGGGAGACCCGAGCCGGTCAGTGCGGGCGAGGCCAAGGTCCGGCCGGTCGGTGGGGGCGCAAGGCCGGCGTCCGGCCGGGCGGTGCGGGGCGAGGCAGGACCCGCGTCCGGTCAGGCAGCGTGAAGCAGGACCCGCGTTCGGGCGGTCAGCGCGGGGCGGGGCCGGTGTCCGGGCGGTTGGTGGGGCTGCTCGTCGGCACCACGAAGACCGTGACGGTGCGTGCGGTGTGGGTGCGGCGCAAGCGGTGGATGAGCTCGGTCAGGTGGCTGCGGCCGAGACCGGCCCACAGTCGCCAGGTGGGCAGCTCTCCGGTGCCCGTCGTGAGTCGGCGCAGTCGGCGCCAAAGATCCGCCGCCGAGCGGCGCAGGACGACCTTCAGGTCGGTGGGGATGCGGGCGGTGCTTGCGCGGGCTGCGAAGGCCGGCACCGACGCGGGCGGCACCGCGGGCGCCGCCTCGGCACTCGCCTGCGCTCTCGCCGGCCGGCGGTTGAGCATGCGTATACCCATGCCCGCATCCTGTACAGACGGCGACCGGGCGGCGCCTTTGCGGGGGCCACGTGAGTGACGGGCCCTGCGGGGCTCCGGCAGCTAAGGGCGCAGGTCGGACTGGCTCGGCCGCTGCGGCGAAGGGCACTGATCACACCCACGACCACGCCGAATCCCCGCACCCCACCACCGCAGGCCACTGCAGCACCGAGTCCCATCACCGCCAGAGGCTGATGCGCCGCCGCAACGAGCCCCCGGTCGCCCGCCTCTGCGACGGGAGACGCCACCCGCACCCACAAGCACAACAGAGCCCTCCACCGCACCGCCGGGCCCAGCCTCTGCCGGACGCCAGCGCATCCCCGGAGGCGGGTGCCCGCCGCGACGAGCCCCCTGTTCGCCCGCCCCGCGACGGAAAGCACCACCCGCGCCCGCGAGCATGACGTACCCTCCCCCGGCCGAAGGCCGAGGCTGGACGCCAGCGCCCCCCCCGGAGGCGGGCGCCCGCCGCAACGCGCCCCCTAGTCACCCGCCTCTGCGACGCAAGGCGCCACCCGCACCCGCACGCACAACAGAACCCTCCACCGCACCGCCCGAGCCGAGCCCCCCGCCGGACGCCAGCGCACCGTCGGAGGCGGGTGCCCGCCGCAACGCCCCCCGTCGCCGCCCCCACGGCGGAAAGCACCTCCCGCACCGGCAAGCACGAGTTGCCCCCGGCCGGAGGCCACGCCCCCCGAGGCCGGAGTCCAGTCGAACCGCCGGAGGCTAGTGCGCTGCCGACTCCCAGTCGGTTCCCGCTCCTACCGATACGCCCAGTGGGACGTTCAGCCGGACGGCGTTGGACATTTCGTGGCGGACGATCTCCTCGGCGGCTGTGCGTTCGCCGGGGGCGATTTCCAGGACGATTTCGTCGTGGACCTGGAGGAGCATGCGGGAGGTGAGGCCCGCCTCGCGGAGCGCACCGTCCACCTTGAGCATGGCGATCTTGACGATGTCCGCCGCGGTGCCCTGGATGGGTGCGTTCAGGGCCATGCGCTCGGCCGCCTCGCGGCGCTGGCGGTTGTCGCTGTTGAGGTCGGGGAGATAGCGGCGGCGTCCGAACAGCGTCGCCGTGTACCCCGTGGCCCGCGCCTCGTCGACCGCCCGGCGCAGATAGTCCCGGACACCGCCGAAGCGCTCGAAGTAGGCGTCCATCAGCCCACGCGCCTCCGCCGCCTCGATGTTCAGCTGCTGGGACAGGCCGAACGCCGACAGGCCGTAGGCCAGGCCGTACGACATGGCCTTGATCTTGCGGCGCATCTCCGCGTCCACCGCACCGGGCTCCACCGCGAACACCTGGGACGCCGCCGTGGTGTGCAGATCCTCCCCGGAGGTGAACGCCTCGATCAGGCCCGCGTCCTCGGAGAGGTGGGCCATCACGCGCAGTTCGATCTGGCTGTAGTCAGCCGTCATCAGCGACTCGAACCCCTCGCCGACGACGAAGCCGCGGCGGATGGCCCGGCCCTCGTCGGTGCGGACGGGGATGTTCTGCAGATTCGGGTCCGTGGAGGACAGGCGGCCGGTCGCGGCCACCGTCTGGTTGAAGGTGGTGTGGATACGTCCGTCCGCCGCGATCGTCTTGATCAGGCCCTCGACCGTGACCCTCAGCTTCGCCTGCTCGCGGTGCCGGAGCATGATCACCGGCAGTTCGTTGTCCGTCTGGGTGGCGAGCCAGGCCAGGGCGTCGGCGTCCGTGGTGTAGCCGGTCTTGGTCCTCTTCGTCTTGGGCAGCGCCAGCTCGCCGAAGAGGACCTCCTGCAGCTGCTTGGGCGAGCCGAGGTTGAACTCGTGCCCGGCCGCAGCGTGCGCCTCCTTCACCGCCTGCTGGACGGCGCCCGCGAACAGCTGCTCCATGGCCTCCAGATGGGCGCGGTCGGCCGCGATGCCGTGCCGCTCCATGCGGGCCAGCAGGGCGGACGTCGGCAGCTCCATGTCCCGCAGGAGGTCAGCGGCGCCGACCTCCGCGAGACGGCTCTCGAAGGCCTCGCCCAGGTCGAGCACCGCGCGGGCCTGGACCATCAGGGCCTCGGCCTCGGCGCCGTCGTCCGTGCCGAAGGCGAGCTGGCCGTCGGCAGTGGCGGCGGGGGCCAGCTCGCGGTGCAGGTATTCCAGGGACAGCGCGTCCAGGTCGAAGGAGCGGCGGCCCGGCTTGACCAGATAGGCGGCGAGCGCCGTGTCCATGCGCACGCCCTCGATGCTCCAGCCGTGCTCGGCGAAGACCCTCATCGCGCCCTTGGCGTTGTGGAAGACCTTCGGCAGGCCCGCGTCGGCGAGCCAGGCGGCGAACGCCTTCTCGTCGGCCTCGTCCAGCTGCGAGGGGTCGAACCAGGCGGCCGCTCCCCCGGCCGCGGCGAGCGCGACCTCGGCGACCGAGCCGGTGCCGAGCGCCCAGGTGTCGACGGTGGCCACGCCGAGCGGCTCGCCGCCGTGCTCCGCGAGCCACGGGGCCAGCTCGCCCGTACCGAGCACCGTGCCGTCCAGCTCCACGCCGTCGGTCGCGATCGGCGTGACCTCGGCCTCCTCGGCGCCGGGGTCCACTCCGAAGAGCCGCTCGCGCAGGGAGGGGTTCCTGATCTCCAGGGTGTCCAGGACCAGCGAGACGGCCTTGCGGTCGTACGGCTCGCGCGCGAGGTCGGCGACCGTCCTGGGCAGCTCGACGTTCCGCTCCAGCTCGGTGAGGCGGCGGTTGAGCTTGACGCTCTCCAGGTGGTCGCGGAGATTCTGCCCGGCCTTGCCCTTGACCTCCTCGACGCGCTCGACCAGCTCCGCGAACGAACCGAACTGGTTGATCCACTTCGCGGCGGTCTTCTCGCCCACCCCTGGGATGCCCGGCAGGTTGTCGGACGGGTCGCCGCGCAGGGCGGCGAAGTCGGGGTACTGCGCGGGGGTCAGGCCGTACTTCTCGAAGACCTTCTCCGGGGTGAAGCGGGTGAGCTCGGAGACGCCCTTCGTCGGGTACAGCACCGTCGTGTGCTCGCTGACCAGCTGGAAGGAGTCGCGGTCACCTGTGACGATGAGGACCTCGAAGCCGGCGGCCTCGGCCTGGGTGGCGAGGGTGGCGATGATGTCGTCGGCCTCGAAGCCGGGGACCGCGAACCGGGACGCGTGCATGGCGTCGAGGAGCTCGCCGATCAGCTCGACCTGGCCCTTGAACTCGTCCGGGGTCTTGGAGCGGTTCGCCTTGTACTCCGTGAACTCCTCGGAGCGCCAGGTCTTGCGGGAGACGTCGAAGGCCACCGCGAAGTGGGTGGGCTCCTCGTCACGCAGGGTGTTGGCGAGCATCGACGCGAAGCCGTAGATCGCGTTCGTCGGCTGTCCTGTCGCGGTGGTGAAGTTCTCCGCGGGCAGCGCGAAGAACGCGCGATAGGCCAGCGAGTGCCCGTCCATGAGCATCAGGCGGGGCCGCGCGCCGTCGGCGGTCGTCTCGGTCTTCTTCGATGCTGTCTCTGCCACGCCCCCGATCCTGCCACGAGCCACTGACACTCGACCCTCCGCACACCGCACGCCTCCCCCACCACACACCCGGCACCTTCACCCATGCCCACCCGCCGCCCTCATTCCCACGCCCAGCGCGCCCTCGCCTCCGCACGCCCGCAGCCCCCTCTCCCCCGCTCCTACGCCCTCACCTCCACACGCCCGGCCACCCCCACTCCGCGCCACAACACCCACGTCTCCGCACGCCCGCCACCTCCACTCCCGCGCCGCAGTCCCTTCACCTCCGCACGCCCGCCACCCCACTTCCACGCCCCATCCCCTCACCCCCGCACGCCCAGCCACCCCCCTCCCCCACCCCAACACCCACATCTCAGCCCACCGCAGCCCCCGCAATCCCCACACCCTGCAGCCCCGGCAATCTCCACACCCCGGCGCCCCGCCATCCCCCCGCCCTGCCGCCCTCCCTGTCACCCGCACGTGCGAGGATCGAGGAGGTAGTTCGCGGGTGCGGGTGAAGGGGAGTGCGCGATGGCGACGAAGCCACCTCAGAGTGATCCGGTTCAGGACGCGCCGCAGGTCGCCGAGCCGAAGCACGCGGCGGCGGGGCTGCCCGCCGTTGGTCACACCCTGCGTGTGGCGCAGCGGCAGATGGGCGTGCGGCGCACCGCGCTGACTTTGCTGCGCGTCAATCAGAAGGACGGCTTCGACTGCCCGGGCTGTGCCTGGCCGGAGCCGGAGCACCGGCACACGGCGGAGTTCTGTGAGAACGGCGCGAAGGCGGTCGCCGAGGAGGCCACCCTGCGCCGGGTCACCCCGGAGTTCTTCGCCGCGCACTCCGTCACCGATCTCGCGACCCGCAGCGGCTACTGGCTGGGGCAGCAGGGCCGGCTGACGCACCCCGTGTATCTCCCCGAAGGGGGAGATCACTACGAGCCGGTGACCTGGGAGCGCGCCTTCGACATCGTCGCCGAGGAGCTCGCCGCGCTCGGCTCCCCCGATGAGGCGGTCTTCTACACCTCGGGACGCACCAGCAACGAGGCGGCGTTCCTGTACCAACTGTTCGCCCGCCAGTTGGGCACGAACAACCTGCCCGACTGCTCCAACATGTGCCACGAGTCGTCCGGTTCGGCGCTCTCGGAGACGATCGGCGTCGGCAAGGGCAGCGTCCTGCTCGAGGACCTCTACAAGGCCGATCTGATCATCGTCGCCGGCCAGAACCCGGGCACGAACCACCCGCGCATGCTCTCCGCCCTGGAGAAGGCCAAGGCGAACGGCGCGAAGATCGTCAGCGTCAATCCCCTCCCCGAGGCGGGCCTGGAGCGCTTCAAGAACCCGCAGACCGCGCAGGGTATGCTCAAGGGCGCCGCGCTCACCGATCTGTTCCTGCAGATCCGCATCGGCGGCGACCAGGCCCTCTTCCGCCTGCTGAACAAGCTGATCCTGGAGGCGGACGGCGCGGTCGACGAGGAGTTCGTCCGCGAACACACCCATGGCTACGAGGAGTTCGCGGCCGCCGCGAAGGCCGCCGACTGGGACGAGACGCTGGCCGCGACCGGCCTCACGCGCGCGGAGATCGAGCAGGCGCTCGGCATGGTGCTCGCCTCGAAGCGCACCATCGTCTGCTGGGCGATGGGCCTGACCCAGCACAAGCACTCGGTGCCGACCATCCGCGAGATCGTCAACTTCCTTCTGCTGCGCGGCAACATCGGCCGCCCGGGCGCGGGCGTGTGCCCGGTGCGCGGGCACAGCAACGTGCAGGGCGACCGCACCATGGGCATCTTCGAGCGCCCCGCGCCCGCCTTCCTGGACGCCCTGGAGCGGGAGTTCGGCTTCGCTCCGCCGCGCGAGCACGGCTTCGACGTGGTCCGGGCGATCCGCGCCCTGCGCGACGGCGAGGCGAAGGTCTTCTTCGCCATGGGCGGCAACTTCGTCTCCGCCTCGCCCGACACGGACGTCACCGAGGCGGCCATGCGGCGCGCCCGTCTGACCGTGCACGTGTCGACGAAGCTCAACCGCTCGCACGCGGTCACGGGCGCGCGTGCCCTGATCCTGCCGACGCTGGGCCGCACCGAGCGTGATCTGCAGGGCAGCGGCGAGCAGTTCGTGACCGTCGAGGACTCCATGGGCATGGTGCACGCCTCCCGCGGCCGCCTGGACCCCGCGAGCAGGCATCTGCTCTCCGAGCCGGCCATCGTCTGCCGGCTGGCACGCCGCGTGCTGGGCGAGGAGAGCACGGTTCCGTGGGAGGAGTTCGAGAAGGACTACGCCACGATCCGCGACCGCATCGCACGCGTGGTCCCCGGCTTCGAGGACTTCAACGCGCGCGTTACTGGTTCTGCTGGTCGCCCCGGCGGCTTCGCCCTCCCGCACGCCCCGCGCGACGAGCGCCGCTTCCCCACGAAGACCGGCAAGGCCAACTTCACGGCGGCGCCCGTCGAACACCCCGAACTGCCCGAGGGCCGCCTGCTGTTGCAGACGCTGCGCTCGCACGACCAGTACAACACCACGATCTACGGCCTCGACGACCGCTACCGCGGCATCAGGAACGGCCGCCGGGTCGTGCTGGTCAACCCCGAGGACGCGCGGGCGCTCGGGGCCGCCGAGGGGTCGTACGTGGACCTGGTGAGCGAGTGGAAGGACGGCGTCGAGCGCAGGGCGAACGGCTTCCGGGTCGTGCACTACCCGACGGCCCGCGGCTGCGCGGCCGCCTACTACCCGGAGACCAATGTCCTGGTGCCGCTGGACGCCACCGCGGACACCAGCAACACCCCGGCCAGCAAGTCCGTGGTCGTACGTCTGGAACAATCGTCGACCGACTGAGCGTTTGCTCAGCCAGGTTGGACGTTTGATCAGGACGAACGGAGCAGGACCCATGGGCGAGCAGCAGCAGGTGACGTTCCCGCAGGAGGTCGTCGACGAGTACGCGGCACTCGGCATCGACCTCCCGGCCCTGTTCTCCGCCGGGCACCTCGGCACGCGTATGGGCGTGGAGATAGTCGAGGCCTCGGCGGACCGTGTCGTCGGCACCATGCCGGTCGAGGGCAACACCCAGCCCTACGGCCTGCTGCACGGCGGCGCCTCCGCCGTGCTGGCCGAGACGCTCGGCTCCGTCGGCTCGATGCTGCACGGCGGCAGCTCCAAGATCGCGGTCGGCGTCGACCTCAACTGCACCCACCACCGCGGAGTGCGCTCCGGCCTGGTCACCGGCGTCGCCACCCCCGTGCACCGGGGCAGGTCGACGGCGACGTACGAGATAGTGATCAGCGACGAGCAGGACCGGCGCGTGTGCACCGCCCGGCTGACCTGTCTGCTGCGCGACGTACGCCCCGGCGACGGTGCGCACCTGGCCGCCGCCGGCTGACCCCTCCCGCCCCGCCGGCCGGGTCCGCACCCGACGGCACCGGCGCCTTCCCGACCCCGACGCCCTCACCTACCGTTTCCTCATGAGGCTGCGGTCATGAGCGGCGTCGGCCCCGTCGAACCTGTCGAAACCGTCGAACCTGTCGAACCCGTCGAACCCACCGAGGCGCGCCCCGGCCACGCCCCCGGCACCCACCGGGCCGCGCCGCCACCCGACGTCATCGGCACCGACTCCCCCCGCCCGACCGACCGTTGGCGCACACTGCCGCCACGCGTCCGCATCACGGCACTCACGGCAGCCGTGACCGCACTCGCCGCCGCGGCCGTATGGCTCCTGCCTCCCTCACCCTCCGCCCCCGAGCGCGAAGAGCCGGCGACGCCCTGGCCCGCCACCACAACCGCCTTCCGCTACACCGGGGTTGCAGACAATCCGAGCGCAGGAGCCACCAGGGACTTCCACTTCGAGGTGTCCGTGCACGACGGACCCCCCGTCACCGTCTCCCACATCAACGCCGCCCCCGGCGGCCTGCGCACCCGCACCACACCCCCGATGTCGTTCACGGTGCGCGCCGGAAGCGCCCACCGGATCACCGTGCGGATCACGGTGGCCGACTGCAGCGCGCTCCCCGTCTACGTCAACCTGCCCTTCCTGGACGTAACGCTGCGTAACAAACACGCAATACAGCACTACAGTTTCATCTTCGGCAACCGCTACTCCCGCGACCTCTCCGGCCTCCTGCACACGGCCTGCGACGCCAACCGGGCGCTCCCCTCGCCCCGCGTCCGACGGGAAGTGCGGGTTCTCACGATGTGGACCCGACGCGTTCTCGCCAATCCAGCCGAGGCCGACCTTCACACAAGCTCATCTACCGGCACGTCATAACAAGAAAGTCACAAGCCAGCCCACAGCGATGCCCACGGCTGACAGACAGGCTTAGAGTCACGCCCAGTCACCGCGCCGCCGGGCGCGTCTGCAGCACGGCCAGCACCACCCCAGTACGGCCCGGCGAGACACACGGCAGCCCAGCAGGGCCGCCGGCGCCAGGGAGAGGATTCATCGTGCGACACCGTTCTTTGGTCATACTCACCTCCGTACTCACCACGGGCGCTCTCACGCTGACCGCCTGCGGATCGCGTGACGACGACAAGGGTGGGGACAGCGGCAGCAAGAAGACCGAGGTCGTCATTGGTGTCGACGCACCGCTGACCGGTCAGAACTCCGCCACCGGACTCGGTATCCAGGGCGGCGTCCAGGTGGCCGTCGACGACGCCAACAAGAACAATCTCGTGCCCGGCGTGACCTTCAAGGTCCAGGCGCTCGACGACAAGGCGATTCCCGCCAGCGGCCAGCAGAACGCCACCCAGCTCGTCAACAACGACAAGGTGCTCGGCGTCGTCGGCCCGCTGAACTCCGGCGTGGCCACCCAGATGCAGCAGGTCTTCGCCACCGCCAACCTGGTCGAGATCTCGCCGTCCAACACCGCCCCCGAGCTCACCCAGGGCAAGAACTGGCAGACGAAGAAGGTCCGCCCCTTCAAGACCTACTTCCGTACCGCCACCACCGACGCCCTCCAGGGCGGCTTCGCGGCCGACTACGCCTACAACACGCTGAAGAAGAAGAACGTCTTCGTCGTCGACGACAAGCAGACCTACGGCGCGGGCCTGGCCAAGCTGTTCACCGCCGGCTTCACCAAGGCGGGCGGCAAGGTCGTGGGCACCGACCACGTCAACACCGGCGACACCGACTTCTCCGCCCTCGTCACCAAGATCAAGAACTCCAAGGCCGACCTGGTCTACTACGGCGGCCAGTACGACGAGTCCGAGAAGCTCACCAAGCAGCTCAAGGACGGCGGCGTCAAGATCCCGCTCTTCGGCGGCGACGGCATGTTCAGCGACACCTACATCCAGACCGCGGGCAAGACCTCCGAGGGCGACCTGGCCACCTCCGTCGGCCAGCCCGTCGACACCCTCGCCTCCGCCCAGGACTTCATCAAGAAGTACAAGGCAGCCGGCCTCAAGGGCGACTACGGCACCTACGGCGGCTACTCCTACGACGCCGCCACCGCCATCATCAAGGCCATCGGCAAGGTCGTGAAGGACGGCAAGGTCCCGTCCGACGCCCGCGCCAAGATCGTCGAAGAGGTCGGCAAGACCAAGTTCGACGGCGTCGCAGGCCCCGTCTCCTTCGACGAGTACGGCGACACCACCAACAAGCAGCTGACCGTCTACCAGGTCACCAACGGCAAGTGGAAGGCCGTCAAGAGCGGCACGTTCAACGGCTGATCCAGCCAGTCCGAACTGCCGCTAGCACCACCCCAGGGCCGCGCGACCGACCACACGTCACCGCGCGGCCCGTTCCACGCCCCTTGCTCACTCCTCACCACATGGAGGCCATGCGGTGAACACCCTGCCGCAGCAGCTGGCCAACGGGCTGTTCCTCGGCTCGATGTACGGGCTGATCGCCATCGGCTACACGATGGTGTACGGCATCGTCCAGCTCATCAACTTCGCCCATGGCGAGATCTTCATGACCGGCGGCTTCGGCGCGCTCACGGTCTATCTCTACGTCCTGCCCGACGGCACATCCATGTGGATAGCCCTCCCGGCGATGCTCATAGGCGGCGGACTCGTCTCCGTCCTCATCGCCGTCGGGGCGGAACGCTTCGCCTACCGGCCCCTGCGCGGAGCCCCACGCCTGGCACCCCTGATCACCGCGATCGGCCTCTCCCTCGCACTCCAGCAGGCCGTCTTCAACTGGTACCCGGACGCCAAGACCGACCGCAACTTCCCGCAGATCGACGCCGGCCCCTGGCACCTCGGCTCCATCAGCATCAGCAGCGGCTCCCTCTTCGTCATCATCGCCGCCCCCCTGTGCATGGCGGCCCTCGCCTTCTTCGTCCGCCTCTCCCGCACCGGCCGCGCCATGCAGGCCACCGCCCAGGACCCGGACACCGCCCAGCTCATGGGCATCGACACCAACCGCATCATCGTGATCGCGTTCGCCATCGGCGGCTTCTTCGCCGCCGTCGCCGCCGTCGCCTACGGCCTGCGCTACGGACAGATCAAGTACGACATGGGCTTCCAGATGGGCCTCAAGGCCTTCACCGCCGCCGTCCTCGGCGGCATCGGCAACATCTACGGCGCCATGATCGGCGGCCTCGTCCTCGGCCTCGCCGAAACCCTCGCCACCTCCTACATCGACGAGATCCCCGGCATGCAGCAGCTCGGCGGCGGCGGCTGGTCCTCCGTGTGGGCCTTCGTCCTCCTCATCCTCGTACTGCTCTTCAGGCCACAAGGCCTCGTCGGCGAACGCGTCGCGGACAGGGCGTGAGCACCATGACAACCACCACGAAGACCACGCCCACCACGCCGGACGCCCCGCGCGGCATCATCGCCCTGCCCCAGTCCGCCGCCCGCGTCCTCGTCGCCCTCGGCGCCATCGGCACCATCGCCAGCACCTACATGTCCTGGACATGGACCGCCGAATTCCCCGGAGACCTCACCTACTACGGCTCCCCCGCAGGCCTCCAGATCCTCGCCCTCGTCGCCGGCGTCCTCACCCTCCTGTACGCCCTCACACGCTGGAACATACGCGGCCTGAACTGGCTCAACCCGGCCGGCGCCACCGCCCCCGTGTCCCTCGCCGCCGCCTCCGCCTTCGCCGTCACCTGGTTCACCGCCATCGCCATCGCGGTCGACCTCGGAGGCCTCGCCAACCTCGACCCCGGCGCCTACGTCGCCATCGTCTCCTCCCTCGTCGCCCTCCTCGGCGCCCTCGCGCTGCCCAGCCCCGGCGACACCTTCAAGGCCTGGATCAGCAAGCCCGACACCATCCCCCCGGCCGGCCGGATCCCCGCCTGGGCCGAACGCCTCGTCGTCACGGCAGCCACCGCCCTCGCCCTGATCGTCTTCGCCTACGGCGTCGGCGTCGACCCCGACGCCAGCGAGACGTTCATCGGCTACCTCCTGCTCGTCGTCCTCGGCACCTGGGCACTCGTCACCGCCGGCCTCGCCGACCGGTTCTCCGCCCTCAACGCCCGGCACAAGGGATTCGCCACCTCCATGGCCTTCCTCGCCGCCGCGCTCTTCCCCTTCGTCGAGAACAACGAACACAACGCCAACCTCGGCGTGAACATCCTCGTCGTCGCCACCGTCGCCCTCGGCCTCAACATCGTCGTCGGCCTCACCGGACTCCTCGACCTCGGATACGTCGCCTTCCTCGGCGTCGGCGCCTACGCCGCAGCCCTCGTCTCCGGCTCCGAGTTCTCCCGCTTCTCCGGAGTCCAGTTCCCCTTCTGGGCCGCCATGCTCACCGGCATGGCCGCGTCGCTCGTCTTCGGCGTCCTCATCGGCGCCCCCACCCTGCGACTGCGCGGCGACTACCTCGCCATCGTCACCCTCGGCTTCGGAGAGATCTTCCGCATCTCCGTCAACAACCTCGACGGCTCCTCCGGACCCAACCTCACCAACGGGCCCAACGGCATCTCGATGATCCCCGACCTGGAGATCTTCGGCTTCAACTTCGGCAGCACCCACGACGTCGGCTCCGTCACCATCGGCCGGTTCGCCAACTACCTGCTGCTGATGCTGATCATCACCGCCATCGTCGTCCTCGTCTTCACCCGCGCCGCCGACTCCCGCATCGGCCGCTCCTGGATCGCCATCCGCGAGGACGAGACCGCCGCGACCGCCATGGGCATCAACGGCTTCCGCGTCAAACTCATCGCCTTCGCCCTCGGCGCCTCCCTCGCCGGCCTCGCCGGCACGGTCAGCGCCCACGTCGGCTACAGCGTCAACCCCGCCCCCTACCAGTTCGCCGGGTCCGTGCCCCCGAACTCCGCCTTCCTGCTCGCCGCGGTCGTCCTCGGCGGCATGGGCACCGTCGGCGGCCCCATCCTCGGCGCGACGCTGCTCTACCTCCTGCCCGAGAAGCTCAGCTTCCTCAAGGAGTACCAGCTCTTCGCCTTCGGCCTCGCGCTCGTCATCCTCATGCGCTTCCGCCCCGAAGGCATCATCGCCAACCGGCGCCGCCAGCTCGAATTCCACGAAAGCGAACAACCCGACATCCCCGAACAGAGCCTCCCCGACACCACCGTCGGCGCCACCAAGGCAGGGGCGTGACCACCATGACCACCACCACGGCCACCAGCCCCGTCCTCGAAGCCAGCGGCGTCACCATGCGCTTCGGCGGCCTCACCGCCGTACGCAGCGTCGACCTCACCGTCAACAGCGGCGAGATCGTCGGCCTCATCGGACCCAACGGCGCGGGCAAGACCACCTTCTTCAACTGCCTCACCGGGCTGTACATCCCCACCGAAGGCAAGGTCTCCTACAAGGGCACCGTCCTGCCGCCCAAACCGCACCTCGTCACCAACGCCGGCATCGCCCGCACCTTCCAGAACATCCGGCTCTTCGCCAACATGACCGTCCTGGAAAACGTCCTCGTCGGCCGCCACACCCGCACCAAGGAAGGCCTCTGGTCCGCCCTCCTGCGCGGCCCCGGCTTCCGCAAGGCCGAAACCGCCTCCCGCGAACGCGCCATGGAACTCCTGGAGTTCATCGGCCTCTCCCACAAGGCCGACCACCTCGCCCGCAACCTCCCCTACGGCGAACAGCGCAAGCTCGAGATCGCCCGCGCGCTCGCCAGCGACCCCGGACTCCTCCTCCTCGACGAGCCCACCGCCGGCATGAACCCCCAGGAGACACGGGCCACTGAAGAACTCGTCTTCGCCATCCGGGACCAGGGCATCGCCGTGCTCGTCATCGAGCACGACATGCGCTTCATCTTCAACCTGTGCGACCGCGTCGCCTGCCTCGTCCAGGGCGAGAAACTCGTCGAAGGCACCTCCGACGTCGTCCAGGGCGACGAACGCGTCATCGCCGCCTACCTCGGCACCCCCTTCGAAGGCGCACCCGGCGACGAGGAGGTCGCCGAGGTCGAAGCGGCCGAGAGCGGCTCAGGAGCGCAGAGCACCACGAGCAAGGAAGGAAGCGCCCAGTGACCGCACTGCTCGAGGTCGAGGACCTCAAGGTCGCCTACGGCAAGATCGAAGCCGTCAAGGGCATCTCCTTCACCGTCGAGGCCGGCCAGATCGTCACCCTCATCGGCACCAACGGCGCCGGCAAGACAACCACCCTGCGCACCCTGTCCGGGCTCCACAAGCCCAGCAGCGGGAGCATCCTCTTCGAGGGCAAGCCCCTCAAGAACATCCCCGCCCACAAGATCGTCTCCCTCGGGCTCGCCCACTCCCCCGAGGGCCGGCACATCTTCCCCCGCCTGACGATCACCGAGAACCTCCAGCTCGGAGCCTTCCTGCGCAAGGACAAGGAAGGCATCGAGAAGGACATCCAGCGCGCCTACGACCTCTTCCCCATCCTCGGGGAACGCCGCAAGCAGGCCGCGGGCACGCTCTCCGGCGGTGAGCAGCAGATGCTGGCCATGGGCCGCGCACTCATGTCCCAGCCGAAACTGCTGATGCTCGACGAACCCTCCATGGGCCTCTCGCCGATCATGATGCAGAAGATCATGTCGACCATCGTCGAGCTCAAGGCCCAGGGCACCACGATCCTGCTCGTCGAACAGAACGCCCAGGCGGCGCTGTCGCTGGCCGACCAGGGCCACGTCATGGAAGTCGGCAACATCGTCCTGTCCGGGACCGGGCAGGACCTCCTGCACGACGAGTCGGTCCGCAAGGCGTACCTCGGCGAGGACTGAGCCGTTACGGAGAGAGGCCCGGTGCCCCCGATTGGGGGGCGCCGGGCCTCTTCCCGCGCTGTGGGCTCTCGTGCTCAGCCCTTGGACGCCTTCTTCTCGTCGGCGTCCTGGATGACCGCCTCGGCGACCTGCTGCATGGACATACGGCGGTCCATGGAGGTCTTCTGGATCCACCGGAAGGCGGCCGGCTCGGACAGGCCGTACTCGGTCTGCAGAATGGACTTCGCGCGGTCGACCAGCTTCCGGGTCTCCAGGCGCAGGGTGAGGTCGGCGACCTCCTTCTCCAGCTCCTTCAGCTCGGTGAAGCGGGAGACGGCCATCTCGATCGCGGGCACGACGTCGCTCTTGCTGAACGGCTTCACGAGATACGCCATGGCACCCGCGTCGCGGGCACGCTCGACGAGGTCGCGCTGCGAGAAGGCGGTGAGCATCAGCACCGGGGCGATGCGCTCCTCGGCGATCTTCTCGGCCGCCGAGATGCCGTCCAGCTTGGGCATCTTCACATCGAGGATGACGAGGTCCGGCCGGTGCTCGCGGGCGAGCTCGATGGCCTGCTCACCGTCGCCGGCCTCGCCGACGACGCTGTAGCCCTCTTCCTCCAGCATCTCTTTGAGGTCGAGCCGAATAAGGGCCTCGTCCTCGGCAATGACGACACGGGTCGTCAACGGAGGCACATGCGACTGATCGTCGTCGGTCGCGTCTACGGGCTGGGGCGACTCGGGGGCGGTCACTGGAGCTCCTTGTTGCAGGGCACGGGTGCAGCTGACAAGAGCCTACCCAGCTGCGGTAAGGTAGGTGCCCGGAGGGTCAGCGGAAACCTTTGATTCTTCGAGCCCCGGTAGCCCAATTGGCAGCAGGCAATGGATTCAAAACCCATACAGTGTCGGTTCGAGTCCGACCCGGGGCACTTTTCCTTAGATTCCAAGGTCGCAATCCAGAAGCGGATGTTCACCTTCTCGTGAACGTCCGCTTTTCGCTGCGTGTCGACGCGATCACTCTCACAGAGTGGCCGCATGTACGACGTCAGCACGCGCAGGCGAGCACTCGCTCTGGTCTCACAGGGCCGCAGCCTGAATTCGGTGAGCCGGGCAACAGGCATCTCCAGAGCCGCGATCCGCTCCTGGCAGAGCCGCCTGGAGCCGCTGCCTCGTATGGCGCCTGAAGAGCCCGGCCCACCTGCCGACCCACAGGCGTACGCCTATCTACTGGGCCTCTACCTCGGCGACGGCTGCGTCAGCGCTCATCCGCGCAGCGGTTACTACTTGCGGATCGCCTGCGCCGACGCATGGCCAGGGCTCATCGAGCTGTGTCGCGACGCCATCAAGAAGGTGCGACCCGCTGTCGGCGTCTACTTCGTGCAGAAGCAGGGCTGCACGGCGGTCACGAGCTACAGCCGGCACTGGCCCGCGCTCTTCCCCCAACACGGCCCCGGCAAGAAGCACGATCGTCGTATCGCGCTCGAACCCTGGCAGCGGGAAATCGTCGACGCGCACCCGTGGGAATTCGTCCGTGGCCTCATTCATTCCGACGGTTGCCGCATCACCAACTGGACCACGCGCCTCGTAGGCGGGGAGCGTAAGCGTTACGAATATCCGCGGTACTTCTTCACCAACGTCTCCGACGACATCCGGAAGCTGTACACCGACACGTTGGACAAGCTCGGTGTCGGCTGGACCCGCTGCACGCGCAACGGTGTCCCGTACAACATCTCCGTCGCCAAGAAGGGCTGCGTCGCCCTGCTGGACGCCCACGTAGGTCCCAAATTCTGAGCTCCGCCCCCTACTTGGGACTGTCGTCCTCCCCGATGTGGTGCACCCGGACCAGGTTGGTGGAGCCGGAGACCCCGGGAGGGGAGCCTGCCGTGATGACCACTACGTCGCCCTTCTCGCAGCGGCCGTATTTGAGGAGGAGTTCGTCCACCTGGTCGACCATGGCGTCCGTGGACTCCACGTGCGGGCCGAGGAACGTCTCCGCGCCCCAGGTCAGGCTGAGGTAGGAGCGGGTGGCCGGTTCGGGGGTGAAGGCGAGGAGGGGGATCGGGGAGCGGTAGCGGGAGAGGCGGCGGGCGGTGTCGCCGGACTGGGTGAAGGCGACCAGGAACTTGGCACCGAGGAAGTCGCCCATCTCCGCGGCGGCGCGGGCCACGGCGCCGCCCTGGGTGCGGGGCTTGTTGCGTTCGGTCAGCGGCGGCAGCCCCTTGGCGAGCAGGTCCTCCTCGGCGGCCTCGACGATCTTCGCCATCGTACGGACCGTCTCGACGGGGTACTTGCCGACGCTCGTCTCGCCGGACAGCATCACGGCGTCCGTGCCGTCGATGACGGCGTTGGCGACGTCGGAGGCCTCCGCGCGGGTCGGCCGGGAGTTGTCGATCATCGAGTCGAGCATCTGGGTGGCGACGATCACCGGTTTGGCGTTGCGCCTGGCCAGCTTGACCGCGCGCTTCTGGACGATCGGGACCTCTTCCAGCGGCATTTCGACGCCGAGGTCCCCGCGGGCGACCATGATGCCGTCGAAGGCGGCGACGATGTCGTCGATCGCCGCGACCGCCTGGGGTTTTTCGACCTTGGCGATGACGGGCAGGCGGCGGCCCTCCTCGTCCATGATCCGGTGGACGTCCTCGATGTCGCGGCCGCTGCGCACGAAGGAGAGGGCGATCACATCGAAGCCGGTGCGCAGCGCCCAGCGCAGGTCGTCCTCGTCCTTCTCGGAGAGGGCGGGGACGGAGACGGCGACGCCGGGGAGGTTGAGGCCCTTGTGGTCGGAGACCATGCCGCCTTCGACGACGGTGGTGTGGACGCGGGGGCCGTCGACGGAGGTGACCTGGAGGCAGACCTTGCCGTCGTCGACGAGGATGCGCTCGCCGGGTGAGACGTCGGCGGCGAGTCCGGCGTAGGTGGTGCCGCAGGTGTGTCCGTCGCCTTCGGTGCCTTCTTCGACGGTGATGGTGAAGGCGTCGCCGCGTTCAAGGAGTACGGGGCCTTCGGTGAAGCTGCCGAGCCTGATCTTCGGACCCTGAAGGTCGGCGAGGAGTCCGACGCTGCGGCCGGTCTCGTCGGCGGCCTTGCGCACTCGCTGGTAGCGCTCCTCGTGCTCGGCGTGGCTGCCGTGGCTGAGGTTGAATCGGGCGACGTCCATTCCGGCGTCGACCAGGGCTTTGATCTGGTCGTACGAGTCGGTGGCGGGCCCCAGGGTACAGACGATCTTTGCTCGGCGCATGATTCGAGCCTAGGCCTTACCGGCCGGTAGAGAATTGGGCGGGTGTGACTACTCAACAACCTTTGCATGAAGTGCTGTTGACAAGTATTGAATTGTGCGCGGGGGTGCTCCGATGAGCATTTTCGCGGCCGGGAGGGTCGTTCAGAGCCGTGGCGGGACCATGGTGAACCGGGCGTTGACCGCGGCGTAGATCTTCTGGCGCTGGGGTTCGAGGTCGAGGGGGGCCGCGGTGTCCTCGGCGGCCGCGCCGTAGGCCATGGAGCGCATCCGGCCGGGGGCCTGGGGGCGGGGCGGGGCGTCCTCGGCGCCGATGTCGGCGAGTTCCACGAGGGCGGAGAGGGTGGTGCCGAGTGCTTCGGCGTATTCGCCGGCGCGCTGGACGGCTTCCTTCACCGCCTGTTGCCGGGCCTGCCGGTGGGCGGGTGAGTCGGGGCGCAGCGCCCACCAGGGGCCGTCGACGCGGGTGAGGTCCAGGTCGGCGAGGCGTGTGGTGAGTTCGCCGAGGGCGGTGAAGTCGGCCAGTTCGGCGGTGAGGTGGACGCGGCCGTGGTAGGCGTGGACGCGTTCGCCGCGGCCTTTCTCCTTGAGTTCGGGGCTGATGGAGAAGGCGCCTGTTTCGAGGTGTTCGACGGCGTCGCCGTAGGACTTGATGAGTTCCAGTGCGGCGGTGTTGCGGCGGGTGAGGTCGTCCAGGGCGGTCCGGCGGTCCTTGCCGCGGGAGGCGACGGAGATGCCGATGCGGGCGATCTCGGGGTCGACTTCGAGGCGGGCCTCGCCGCGGACGGCGATGCGGGGGGCGTCGGGGGTGCCGTACGGGACGGCGGGGCGGTGGTCGTCCGCTGTGGGGGTGGTCATGGGCCCCACTCTGTCACCGCTCGCCGGCCGAGGTCATCGGATCGCAATGTGCCGGGCCTGTTGCTGGTTGCCATGTGCGGGACAGAATCTACGCGCGTTGTTGACCGTTCCCGAAGGAAAGCGAGACATGCCCTTGAACCGCAGAAGGTTTCTGACGAAGTCCGCCGTGACCGGGGCGGGTGTTGCCCTGGCCGGTGCCGCGGCGGCCCCCGCGGCCGAGGCCGCCCCCGCCACGCCACACCGCAAGCACGTCAAGCGGTACGCCCTCACCGTCATGGGCACGACGGACCTGCACGGTCATGTCTTCAACTGGGACTACTTCAAGGACGCGGAGTACCGGGACGCGGCGGGCAACGCGCAGGGCCTGGCGCGGATCTCGACGCTGGTCGACCAGGTGCGCGAGGACCGGGGCCGCCGCAACACGCTGCTGCTGGATGCGGGCGACACGATCCAGGGCACTCCGCTGACGTACTACTACGCGAAGGTCGACCCGATCACCGCCGAGGGCGGTCCGGTGCATCCGATGGCGCAGGCGATGAACGCCATCGGGTACGACGCCGCGGCGCTGGGCAACCACGAGTTCAACTACGGCCTTCAGACGCTGCGCAGGTTCGAGGAGCAGCTGCACTTCCCGCTGCTCGGCGCGAACGCGGTGGACGCGAAGACCCAACGGCCCGCTTTCCAGCCGTACTTCATCAAGAGGTTCCGGGTGCCGGGGCTGCCTCCGGTGAAGGTCGCGGTGCTGGGTCTGACCAATCCCGGTATCGCCATCTGGGACAAGGCCTTTGTGCAGGGGAAGTTGGAGTTCCCGGGTCTGGAGGAGCAGGCCGCGCGCTGGGTGCCGAAGCTGAAGTCGATGGGCGCGGACGTGGTCGTGGTGTCGGCGCACTCCGGTTCCTCGGGCACGTCGTCGTACGGCGACCAGGTGCCGTACGTGGAGAACGCCGCCGCGCTGGTGGCGCAGCAGGTCCCGGACATCGACGCGATCCTGGTCGGGCACGCGCACGTGGAGATCCCGGAGCTGAAGGTCACCAACACGAGGACCGGCCGGACGGT
Organism: Streptomyces spinosisporus; assembly: GCF_022698145.1. Taxonomy (GTDB): domain Bacteria; phylum Actinomycetota; class Actinomycetes; order Streptomycetales; family Streptomycetaceae; genus Streptomyces; species Streptomyces spinosisporus. The sequence goes on along the minus strand of NZ_JALDAX010000017.1, from coordinate 169,596 downwards.
GGTGCTGTCGGAGCCGCTGGCGTTCGCGGAGCGGCTGTCGCTGTTCGACATCGAGCTGGTCTTCGCCAGGGGCCGGTGGAGCGTGGAGTCGGTGTCCGCGAAGGTGCTGAACTCGAACTCGGTCGCCGACGACCCGAAGATCACCAAGCTGTTGTCGGACGAGCACGCGAAGGTCGTCGAGTACGTCAACCAGGTCGTCGGCACGGCCACGGAGACGCTGACGACGGCCGAGGCGCGGTACAAGGACGCGCCGATCGTCGATCTGATCACCAAGGTCCAGGAGGACGTGGTGAAGGCGGCGCTGGCGGGCACGGAGTACGCCGCGTTGCCGGTCCTCGCGCAGGCGTCGCCGTTCTCGCGCACGTCCGAGATCCCGGCGGGCCAGGTGACGATCCGGGATCTGTCGAGTCTGTACGTGTACGACAACACGCTGGTCGCCAAGGTGATGACGGGGGCGCAGCTGCGGGCGTACCTGGAGTACTCGGCGGAGTACTTCGTGCAGACGGCGGCCGACGTGCCGGTCGACGTGGAGAAGCTGACGAACGCCGGCGGCCGCCCGGACTACAACTACGACTACGTCTCGGGTCTCGCGTACGACATCGACGTGGCGCAGCCGGCCGGGTCGCGGATCAAGAACCTGACGTACGGCGGTGAAGTCCTGGACGACGCGCAGGAGTTCGTGCTGGCGGTGAACAACTACCGTGCCAACGGCGGGGGTGCGTTCCCGCATGTGGCCTCCGCGAAGGAGGTGTGGTCGGAGTCGACGGAGATCCGTACGCGGATCGCGGAGTGGGTGACGGCGAAGGGCGTGCTGGATCCGAAGGACTTCGCGTCGGCGGACTGGAGGCTCACCAGGAACGGCACGCCGGTGTTCTAGCAGTGCACCGGCCCCGCCTCGGGTCCGTCCGGGTGCTCATCTGCCCTCGGCGAGCGGGATGAGCACCTGGGCCTGGCGGGCCTGCGGGACGCGGGGCTGCTGCGTCTCGTCGAGTCCGAAGGTGGTGAACGCCGTCCGGGCGGGCAGCGGATAGGTCTCCTTGCCGGTCAGGGAGTTGAGGATGGTGGCGCTGCGCCAGGCGGCGAGGCCCAGGTCGGGGGCGCCGACGCCGTGGGTGTGGCGTTCGGCGTTCTGGACGTAGAGGTGGCAGCCGGAGCCGCTGACGCAGGGGTCGAGGACGAGGCGGAACTGCTCGTCGACGCGCGGGCGTTCGCGGTTGTCGCGGCGCAGATAGGGGTCGAGGCCGGCCAGGAGCCGGTCGAGGGGACGCTCGCGGTAGCCAGTGGCGAGGACGACGGCGTCGGTGGTGAGCCGGGCGCGGGTGTTCTGCTGGACGTGTTCCAGGTGGAGTTCGACCTTGGTGGTGGCGAGGCGGCCGGCGGTGCGGACGCGGACTCCGGGGGTGAGGACGACGTCGGGCCAGCCGCCGTGCAGGGTGCGGTCGTAGAGCTCCTGGTGGATGGCGGCGATGGTGTCGGCGTCGATGCCCTTGTGGAGCTGCCACTGGCCGGTGACCAGACGGTCGCGGACGCCTTCGGGGAGGGCGTGGAAGTAGCGCGTGTAGTCCGGGGTGAAGTGTTCGAGGCCGAGCTTGGAGTACTCCATGGGGGCGAACGCCTCGGTGCGGCCGAGCCAGTGCAGTTTCTCGCGGCCGGCGGGCCGGGCGCGGAGCAGGTCGAGGAGGATCTCGGCGCCGGACTGGCCGGATCCGATGACGGTGATGTGGTCGGCGGCGAGGAGCCTGTCGCGGTGGGCGAGGTAGTCGGCGGCGTGGATGACGGGTACGCCGGGGGCCTCGACGAGCGGTTTGAGGGGGTCCGGGACGTGGGGTTCGGTGCCGATGCCGAGCGCGATGTTCCTGGTGTAGGTGCGGCCGAGGGCCTCGGCCTCCCCGTCTGCGTCGAGCTGGGTGAAGTCCACCTCGAAGACGTCGCGTTCGGGGTTCCAGCGGACGGCGTCGACCTGGTGGCCGAAGTGGAGTCCGGGGAGGTGGTCCGCGACCCAGCGGCAGTAGGCGTCGTACTCGGCGCGCTGGATGTGGAAGCGCTCGGCGAAGTAGAAGGGGAAGAGCCGGTCGCAGGCCTTGAGGTGGTTGAGGAAGGTCCAGGGGCTGGCGGGGTCGGCGAGGGTCACCAGGTCGGCGAGGAAGGGGACTTGGATGCGGGCGCCGTCGATGAGCAGGCCCGAGTGCCAGTCGAAGGCGGGGCGTTGTTCGTAGAAGGCGGTGTCGAGTTCGGCGAGGGGCTGCGCGAGGGCGGCGAGAGAGAGGTTGAAGGGGCCGATGCCGATGCCGACCAGGTCGCGGGGGGCGTCGGGCTCGTGGTGGGGGGGGTGGGGGGTGGTGCTCATCGGGGGGTGGTTCCTTCCACAAGTGCTTCGGCTTCCGCGCCTGGTTCGGTCGGCTCGGTGGTCGGGTGGGTGGCCTTTTCGACGAGGGCGAGGAGGGCGGCCAGGTCGGTGGGGCGGGTGTCGGCGTTGAGCAGGGTGGCCTTGAGCCAGAGCCGGCCGTCGGGACGGGCGCGGCCGAGGACGGCGTGCCCGTGGTGGAGGAGGCTTCGGCGTACGGCGGCGACGGTGTCGTCCCCGGCGTGGGCGGGCCGGAACAGGACCGTGCTGATGGTGGGCCGGGCGTACAGGTCGAAGCCGGGGTGGTCCTGTACGAGCGCCGCGAACTCCCGGGCGCGGCCGCAGACCTGGTCGACGAGGGCGCCGAGGCCGCTGCGGCCGAGCGTCTTGAGTGTGACGGCGATCTTGAGGATGTCGGGGCGGCGGGTGGTGCGCAGGGAGCGGCCGAGGAGGTCGGGCAGGCCGGCCGCGAGGTCGTCGTCGGCGTTCAGATAGTCCGTGTGCTGGTCCAGGGCGGCGAGGTCGCGGGGGTGGCGCACCGCGAGGAGCCCTGCGGCGACCGGCTGCCAGCCCAGTTTGTGCAGGTCGAGGGCGATGCTGTGGGCGCGCTCCAGACCGGCGAGCTTCTCGCGGTGCCGGTCGCTGAACAGCAGGCCCCCGCCGTAGGCGGCGTCGATGTGCAGCCGGACGCGGTGGGCCCGGCACAGGGCGGCGATCTCGGGCAGGGGGTCGATGAGTCCCGCGTCGGTGGTGCCCGCGGTGGCGGCGACCAGGTGGGGACCGGGGTGGGCGGTGAGAGCCTTGTCGAGGGCGGCGGGGTCGAGGGTGCCGGTGGGGGCGGGGACGATCACCGGGTCGGGCAGGCCGAGGAGCCAGGCGGCGCGGGGCAGTGAGTGGTGGGCGTTGGCGCCGCAGACCAGCCGGACGTCGCTGCCGTGCAGTTCGCGGGCCAGCAGCAGGGCGATCTGGTTGGCCTCGGTGCCGCCGGTGGTGACGACGGCGTCGGAGGCGCCGGCCTCCCTGGCCAGGGCCCGGGTGACCAGGGCTTCGAGCGCGGAGGCGGCCGGAGCCTGGTCCCAGGAGTCGAGGGAGGGGTTGAGGACGCTCACGGCGAGGTCGGCGGCGGTGGCGACGGCCAGGGGCGGGCAGTGCAGATGGGCGGCGCACAGCGGATGGGCCGGGTCGGCCGCGCCCTCGGCGAGGGCGCGCACGAGGGTGCGCAGGGCGTCGGGCTCGCCGTCCTGCGGCAGTACGTCCCCGACGGCGTCGTGCACACGCGCGGTCACGGCGTCCGGTCCCCCGGCGGGCAGCGGGCCTCCGCGGGCGCGTGCGCCGTCTTCCAGCGCGTCGAGCACGGTGTCGAGCAACGGTCGGAGGGCGCCGCGGCCTTCGGGGCCCGAGGCGAGGGCCGGTGTACTCATGGATTCCTCCCGGGCGCGCAGGCAGAGGGAGTTCCAGCTTGTACGCGGATGCGTGCGCGTGCCCGGAGAGTCAACGATCGGAACCCGAAAGGGGGTACGCCCTGCGGGGCTTCAGCGGGGGGGTTGGGGGGTGGGTTTGGGGTGCCGGTGGCTGGGGGCTGCCGCCCCCAGGCCCCCGCTCCGGCCCTGGACGGGCCTTGTCCTCAAACGCCGGACGGGCTGAAAGTTCACCGACCGGCGCTCAGCAGAATGTCACCCCTCCCTGACTCGCAACGCCCTGGCCAGGTCGTCCAGTTGGTCGACCAGTTTCCTGCGCAGGGCCGGGATCGGGTGGGCGTCCTTCAGGCAGGACTCGCCCAGGCGGAGGGTCTCGGTGTCGACCGCGTGGAGCGGGAAGGCCCAGCGGCCGGCGGCGTCGGCGATGGCGGGGCCGCGGCGGGCGGAGACGGTGACCGCGTCCTCGTAGTAGCGGGGGACGTAGTCGCGGACCAGGTCGGCCTGTTCGGGCTGCCAGAAGCCCTGGGCCGTGGCGATGAAGAGGTAGTTGGACAGGTCGGTGCGGTCGTCGCCGCCGAACATCGCCTCCCAGGCGCGGGCCTTGGCCTGGGCGTCGGGCAGGGCGGCGCGGCAGCGGGCGGCGCCCTCCTGGCCGGTGGCGGAGGGGTCGCGGTCCAGTTCGGCGGCGATCGTGGACTCGTCGGTCGCGCCGAGGACGGCGAGCCGGCCGAGGATGCGCCAGCGCAGCTCGGGGTCGAGTTCCGGGCCGCCGGGGACGGTGCCCTCGGCGAACCAGGCGGCGATGGTGTCGGGGTGGGCGGCGGCGTCGATGAAGTGGCGTACGGCGATCAGGCGCAGACCGGGGTTGTCGCCGTCCTCGGTGCGGCGGATGAGGTCGCGGCACAGGGAGGAGAGGGTGCCGAGGGCCGCCGGGCGGGCCTCGGGGGTGAGGTAGCGGTCGGTCACCTGGGCGGAGGCGAAGGCCAGGACGCCCTGCACGAGCGCGAGGTCGCTCTCGCGCGGGAGGTGGGCGCGGGCGGCCTCCAGGTAGGCGGCGGGCGGGAGTTGGCCGTCACGGACGGCGTCCCGCAGGGCGTTCCAGACGACCGCGCGGGTCAGCGGGTCGGGCAGGCCGGACAGGCCGGTGCGGATCGCCTCGAAGGAGTCGTCGTCGAAGCGGATCTTGGCGTAGGTGAGGTCGCCGTCGTTGAGCAGGAGCAGGGCGGGGCGCTTGCCGAGGGCGTGGGGTTCGCTCTGCGGGACGTCGAGGTCGATGCGCTCGCGCAGGGTGAGGTGGCGGTCCTCGTCGGCGACGTCCTGGTCGTAGAGGCCGACGGCGATGCAGTGCGGGCGGCTTCCGGTGCGCTCCACCTGGAGCGTGTACGTGCCCGAGTCGCCGCGGGCCACGACCGGGCTGAGCGTGTCGACTCCGGTGGTGCGCAGCCAGGCGTCGGCCCAGGCGTGCACGTCGCGTTCGGTGGCGGAGGCGAGGGAGTCGATGAAGTCGGCGAGGGTGGCGTTGGCGAACTTGTGGCGCGCGAAGTGGGTGTTGATGCCGGCGAGGAAGTCCTTCTCGCCGAGCCAGGCCACGAGCTGGCGCAGCGCCGAGGCGCCCTTGGCGTAGGAGATGCCGTCGAAGTTGAGGAGGGCGGAGGCCGTGTCGTCGACGTTCTCGGGGGCCACGGGGTGGGTGGAGGGGCGCTGGTCGGCGTCGTAGCCCCAGGCCTTGCGGGCGACGCCGAAGTCGGTCCAGGTGTCGGTGAAGCGGGTCGCTTCGGTGAGGGTCTGGTAGCCCATGTACTCGGCGAAGGACTCGTTCAGCCAGATGTCGTCCCACCAGCGCAGGGTGACGAGGTCGCCGAACCACATGTGGGCCATCTCGTGGGCGATGACCATGGCGCGGGTCTGCCGCTCGGTGTCGGTGACGGCGGAGCGGTAGACGAACTCGTCGCGGAAGGTGACCAGGCCCGGGTTCTCCATGGCTCCGGCGTTGAACTCCGGGACGAACGCCTGGTCGTAGGAGTCGAAGGGGTAGGGCTCCTGGAACTTCTCGTGGTAGCGGTCGTAGCACTGCTTGGTGATCTCGAGGAGTTCGTCGGCGTCCGCGTCGAGGTGGGGGGCGAGCGAGCGGCGGCAGTGGATGCCGAAGGGCAGGCCGCGGTGTTCGGTGCGCACGGAGTGCCAGGGGCCGGCGGCGACGGCGACGAGGTAGGTGGAGATCAGCGGGGTGGCGGCGGCCCGCCAGCGGCCCTCGCCGAGGTGTTCCGTGATGCCGTTGGCGAGGACGCTCCAGCCTTCGGGGGCGGTGACCGTCAGCTCGAAGACGGCCTTGAGGTCGGGCTGGTCGAAGGCGGCGAAGACGCGCTGCACGTCCTCCATGAACAGCTGTGTGTAGACGTAGGTCTCGCCGTCGGTGGGGTCGGTGAAGCGGTGCATGCCCTCGCCGGTGCGGGAGTAGCGCATGCGCGCGTCGATGTGCAGCTCGTGCTCGCCGGCGGTGAGGTTCTTCAGCGGCAGGCGGTTCTCGCGCAGGGTGTCCGGGTCGAGGGGCTGTCCGTCGAGTGTGGCGGAGCGCAGTTCGGCGGGCTTGAGCTCCACGAAGGTGTCGGCGTCCGTATGCGCGCTGAACCGGATCACGGTGCGGGAGTCGAAGGTCTCCTCGCCGGTGGTCAGGTCGAGTTCGATCGTGTAGCGGTGGACGTCGAGGAGCTTGGCACGGGTCTGCGCTTCGTCGCGCGTCAGTACGGACATGCAGGTAATGCTGCCCGATGCCACTGACAAGTCACAGGGGATATGGGGGCGGGGTGCTACGTCCGTTCCTCTTCGAGCTCCCCGTTGTGCGCCCGGCCCGCCCGCTGTACGGGGACGTGGGCGTCCGGGTGGGGCAGGGCGGGGCCGCGCGGGAGGGGAATTTCGGCTTCTGCGTGGTCCTTGACCAGGGCGCGCAGCTCGCGGACCTCCTGTTCGAGGTCGAGGTAGCGGCGGTGGCTGTCGAAGAGGTAGCGGACCTTGGTGCGCAGCGCCCAGGGGTCGATGGGCTTCATGACGAGGTCGGCGACGCCCAGTCCGAAGGCCGCGGAGGTCAGGACGTGGTCCAGTCCGAAGCCGGTGAGCAGGATGACCGGAATGTGTTGGGTCTGTTCCACGCGGCGCATGTAGCGGACGACGTCGAGTCCGCTGACGCCGGGCATGCGGACGTCGAGCAGGAGCAGACCGACCTGCCCGCGGAGCACCTGCTTGAGCGCCTCGTCGCCACTGGTGGCCCGGCCCAGCAGGTACCCCAGCGGAGCAAGTGCGCTCTCCAGGGCGTACAGCGTGTCCTCGTGGTCGTCGACGATGAGGATCTTGGCATCCGGCATGGCCCGACGTCCCTCCCGCGTGGACAACCAGCTTATGACCGGAGCGCTGACGAAGCGTGCTCGTCAGCTGACAAGGAGTGCACAGCGCAGCATGCCTCGCGCGGGCCCCCGTGTCACGCCCTCAGTGGCATCTGCCGAGGTCAATTCGCCGTTTTTGCGGAGCCGTTCACGGCGTCCTCGGCGATGCGCTCGTGGTGGCGGATGACTTCGGCGATGATGAAATTCAGGAACTTCTCAGCGAACGCCGGATCGAGTTTGGCGCTCTCGGCGAGCGAGCGCAGCCGCTCGATCTGGCGGGCCTCGCGGGCCGGGTCGGCGGGCGGCAGCCGGTGCTCGGCCTTGAGGTGGCCGACCTGCTGTGTCGCCTTGAAGCGCTCGGCGAGCATGTGGATGACGGCCGCGTCGATGTTGTCGATACTGTCGCGCAGCCTGGACAGTTCCTCGCGGACGGCGGGGTCGACGTCCTGGGTGCCGGTGTTGCTGGTGGTCATGGGGGTCCACCCTAGGGCAGGCTCTCGGGGGCGGGCGGGGCTTCGATCATCGGTGGATCGTCGGGGTCGGGTACCTGGTCGCTCCAGCCGCCGGGGACGGTGCGGTACTGCTGTGCGCGGAAGCGCACGGGTGGCATGCCGACGCGGCGGGTGAACAGCCGGGAGAAGTAGGCGGGGTCGTCGTAGCCGACGCGGCGGGCGACGGCGGCGACGGGCAGTTCGGTGGCGGCGAGGAGTTCCTTGGCGCGGCCGAGGCGGATGCCGAGCAGATAGTCCTTGGGGCTGCAGCCGGCGCCGCGGCGCACGGCGGTGCGCAGCTCGGCCGGGGTCATGCCGTGCCGGGCGGCGTGCTCGGCGACCGACATGGGCAGACAGGCGTCGCGGGCGAGCGCCTTGAGGACGGGGTCGCCGCCGGGGGCGAGGTCGGCTCTGGCGCGGCGCAGGGCGACGAGCAGTTCGTGGACGGCGGCGCCGGTCTCCACCTCCAGCAGGGGGTTGCCGCGCCGGGCGGCCCGCGCGATGCGGCCGATCACGCCGCGTGCGCCGGTGGCGTCGGAGAGGGGCACGACGGGGCGGTCCGGCTCGATGTAGCCCAGTTCGGTGTAGGTGGCGACGGCGGGCCCGGAGAAGACGACGAAGCCCTCGTCCCAGCCGCCGTCGGGACCGGCGCCGTAGTGGTGCGGCACGCCGGGGGTGAGCCACAGCAGGGCGGGCGCGGTGACGGTCGTACGGGTGCCGTCGGGTGCGAGGTACCAGCCGCCGCCCGCGCTGACGACGACGGCGACATGGTGGTCGAGGGTGCGGGGGCCGACGGTGGGCAGCGCGCCGTACTGCAGGCCCACGCCGAGGCAGACGAGACCGAGCCGGTGGTGGGCCGGTCCGGGCGTGAAGAACCGCATCCAGGTCTGGTACATCCCGCGCCCCTTCCTTGCGTCACTCAAGTCTGCGTCTCGTTTCGGTCCACGTGTCTGCGTCTCGTTTCGGTCCAAGTGGCGGTGATCTTTGTCCATGGACATGATCGCCGCCCGCGAGCGAGGGTGGGGCGCATGAGCGAGTTCGGGGTCGGGGACCGGGATTTCCTGCTGGACGGGCGGCCGGTGCGGCTGCTGTCCGGCGCGCTGCACTACTTCCGGGTGCACGAGTCGCACTGGGATCACCGGCTGGCGATGCTGCGGGCGATGGGCCTGAACTGCGTGGAGACGTATGTGCCCTGGAATCTGCACGAGCCGGCGCCGGGCGAGCACCGGGACGTGGCGGCGCTCGGCCGCTTCCTGGACGCGGCCCGTCGGGCGGGGCTGTGGGCGATCGTGCGTCCGGGGCCGTACATCTGCGCCGAGTGGGAGAACGGCGGGCTGCCGCACTGGCTGACCGGCGAGCTCGGCACGCGCGTGCGTACCCGCGACGAGACGTATCTGGCGCACGTGCGGCGCTGGTTCTCGCGTCTGCTGCAGGAGATCGTGCCGCGGCAGATCGACCGCGGCGGACCGGTGGTCCTGGTGCAGGTCGAGAACGAGTACGGCAGCTACGGCTCGGACGCCGCGTATCTGCGCCGGCTGGCCGGCCTGCTGCGCGAGCTGGGTGTCACCGTTCCGCTGGTCACATCCGACGGGGCGGAGGACCACATGCTGACCGGCGGTGCGATCCCCGGGGTGCTCGCCACGGTGAACTTCGGCTCCCGCGCGCGTGAGGCGTTCCGGACGCTGCGCCGCCACCGCCCCGAGGGGCCGCTGATGTGCATGGAGTTCTGGTGCGGCTGGTTCGACCGGTGGGGCGGCGAGCACGCCACCCGCGACGCCGGGGACGCGGCGGCCGCCCTGCGGGAAATCCTTCAGTGCGGGGCCTCCGTCAACCTCTACATGGCGCACGGCGGCACCAGCTTCGCCGGCTGGGCGGGCGCCAACCGGGGCGGCGGCGACCTGCACGAGGGACCGCTGGAGCCGGACGTGACGTCATACGACTACGACGCCCCGGTCGACGAGTACGGACGGCCGACGGAGAAGTTCTGGCGTATGCGCGAGGTCCTCGCCGAGTACGCCGAGGGCCCGCTGCCCGAACCCCCCACCCCGCCCGCGCGGTTGGGCGCCCCTGCCGAGGCTGAGCTGGCCGGGTGGGCGCCCCTGGACGTCGTACTGGAGGCGCGGGGCGGTCCGGAGAGGTCGGCTCCCGTGCCGCCCACCTTCGAGGAGCTGGACGTGGACCGGGGGCTCGTGCGCTACGCGGTGACGGTGCCCGGCCCGCGGCAGCCGTACCCGCTGATCGCGCGCGGCCTGCGGGACCTGGCCGTGGTGTACGTCGACGGCGAGCGGGCGGGGGTGCTCACCGAGGGCGACGAGCAGCTCAAGGAGCCGGTCGCGGGGCACGCGCGCGTGGAGCTGTGGGTGGAGTCCCTGGGGCGCGTGAACTACGGGCCGCGCAGTGGGGAGGCCAAGGGCATCACCGGTGGTCTGCTGCACGAGCGGCAGTATCTGCACGGGGTACGCGCGCGTGGGCTGCGGCTGGACGCGCTGGACGACATCACGGACATTCCCTTCGGGCCGCTTCCGCTGGACGGCGGCCCGGGGCTGTACCGCGGCACCGTGACGGTGCGCGGCGCCGGGGACGCACGGCTCGAACTGCCGGGCCGCGGGCGCGGGTTCGCCTGGGTCAACGGATTCTGTCTGGGCCGCTACTGGTCCGTGGGCCCGCAGCGCTCGCTGTACGTGCCCGGTCCCGTGCTGCGCGAGGGCGAGAACGAGGTGTGGCTGCTGGAACTGGACGGCTCGGACCCGGCCGGGGCCGGGGGTGTGCTGCTGCGGGGCCTGTAGGGCGTCCAGGATTCCGGCCGCGGGCATGCCCGGGAGAACGGCCGGGAAAATCCGCTCACCTCCCCGTAGAGTGGGATCGGGTGCAGGGCGTCCTGGGGGTTCTGGCGTGGCGAACGGCGGACCGGTCGAGCACGGTTTCCCACACCTGGAGACGGTGCGGGAGGCCATCACCGCGCTCTACAAGCGGTTGTCGTACGACACGATCCAGACGTTCTCGGGGAGCGTCGCCCCCGCGGACGTGGCCTTCGCCGACACGGACGATCTCCATCTGGGCACGCAGCGCGTGGCCCGTGAGCTGGTCCGTCACTACCACCTCCCGGACGCCCACATGATCGTCGGCTTCCGGGAGATGGAGCACGCGGCGAACATCGAACTCGCCGCGGGCCCCGAGTACTTCGTCGAGCTGAACGACCGCTTCCGCACCCACCGCCGGGACATCGGCGCCGCTCTGGCGCACGAGATCATGCACGTCTATCTGCACCGTCTGGATCTGTCGTTCCCCGGCACGCGCGCCAACGAGATCCTCACGGACACGGCGACGACGTATCTGGGCGCGGGCTGGCTGCTGCTGGACGCCTACCGGGAGGACTCGGCGTCCTCGCAGAAGCTCGGGTATCTCACGCCCGAGGAGTTCGGCTACGTCCTGGCCAAACGCGCGCTGATCTTCGACGAGGACCCGTCGATCTGGTTCACCAGCCCCCAGGCCTACGAGGCCTACACCCGGGGCATGGCCAAGGCCCGCCACGACGAGCAGCAGCCCCCGCTGACGGCGGCCGGCTGGGCGGGCCGCCGCCGCTACGCCCGCGACCGCCGCCACGCCCAGGACCACCACTCCCCCACCTCACACCCCGGCACGGCCTACTCCTTCACCCCGGACGGCCGCGGCCCCCTGCGCGTCTCCTTCCCGTGCCCCACCTGCCACCAACGCATCCGGGTACCGGTCCGGGGCCGCGTCCGCGCCCGCTGCGGGCTGTGCCGAACGGTGCTGGAGTGCGACACGTAGCGGACGCTACGGCGGCCCGGAGGCCTGCCGGGCCCCGCCCCCGCAGAACCACGCACAGCGCCGCACTCGCGGCAAGGGCCGCGATCATCCGCGACGCCACCGGGCCTGGCGCGTACGGCGGGCCGGCGGAGCGGCGGTCCGGCGGACCCGACGCATACGGCAGTCCGGCGGACCGGCGCACTCGACGCGTACGGCTGTCCCGTGATCCGGCGGACTCGACGCGTACGGCTGTCCCGTCGTCCGGCGGTCCGGCGGACCCGACGGGCCAGCAGACCGGCGGACCCAACGCATACGGCAGACCGGCGGACCCCGCGGGCCAGCAGACCGGCGGACCCAACGCGTATGGCGGACTGGCGGGCCCGGCGCGTACGGCTGCCCCGGCGGACCGGCGGACCCGACGCGTAGAGCGGACCGGCAGACCCGGCGGACCGGCGGACCCAGCGGGGTCGCGTAGCACCGTCCCGGCCTCAGCGATCATCAGCCCTGGCAGGAGCGGCCGGCCCCGGTGCGTGTGGTCGTCGGTCGCGGCCGGTGCGATGAGGCAGGTGCCGGCCCGAGCAGGGCGCGGCGAGCCCGGCAGCCGGCCGACCGGCTGTGCGGTCCACTCACCGGTTGTGCGGCCGGCCGACCGGCCGAGCACGACCGACTGTGCGGTCAACCCACCGGCTGCACGGCCGACCAACCGGCCGAGCACGACCGCCCGTGCGGTCAACCCACCGGCTGCACGGCCGACCAACCGGCCGAGCACGACCGCCCGTGCGGTCAACCCACCGGCTGCGCGGCCGGCCGGCCGAGCGCCTCATGCCCCGTACACCGCCCCCGGCACCCCCGCCTCCGCCAGTAGTTTCCGGGTCGTCTCGCCCGCCTCGGTCGGGGTCCAGCGTGCCCCCTTGTCGGCGCTCGGGCCAGGGCGCCAGCCCTCCATGACGGTGATCCGGCCGCCCTCCGCCTCGAAGACGCGGCCCGTGACGCCCGTGCTTGCGGCCGAGCCGAGCCAGACGACGAGTGGGGAGACGTTCTCGGGGGCCATCGCGTCGAAGCCGCCGGCAGGAGCGGCCATGGTCTCGGCGAAGGTGCGTTCCGTCATGCGGGTGCGGGCCGCGGGCGCGATCGCGTTGACCTGGACGCCGTAGCGGGCGAGTTCGGCGGCCGCGACCAGCGTCAGCCCGACGATTCCGGCCTTCGCGGCGCTGTAGTTGCCCTGCCCGACCGACCCCAACAGGCCCGCTCCGCTGCTGGTGTTGACGACGCGAGCCACTGGTGTGCGCCCCGCCTTGGCCTGCGCCCGCCAGTGCGCGGCCGCGTGCCTGAGCGGCAGAAAGTGGCCCTTGAGGTGGACGCGCATCACCGCGTCCCAGTCGTCCTCGTCGAGGTTGACCAGCATCCGGTCGCGCAGGAACCCGGCGTTGTTGACGAGCGTGTCGAGGCGGCCGTACGTCTCCAGGGCGGCCGCGATCAGGGAGGCCGCCCCTTCGGTGGTGGCGATGTCGCCGCCGTGCGCGACCGCCTCCCCACCCGCCGCCCGGATCTCCTCGACGACCTGCCCGGCAGGACCGCTCTCCTCGACGACCTGCCCGGCCGGGCTGCCGCCGCCGCGCGTGCCGTCCAGCCCCACGCCCAAGTCGTTCACGACGACCCGCGCCCCCTCCGCCGCGAACGCGAGCGCGTGCGCCCGTCCGAGCCCGCGCCCGGCGCCGGTGACGACCACGACCCGCCCCTCGCAGATTCCGCTCATCTCACCGCTCCCTGTGGGTGGTTGCCGCGTCCAGAAAGGCGGGCCGTTCCCCGCCCCCGTGCACGAGCAGGCTCGCCCCGCTGATGTAGGCGGCGGCGTCGGAGGCGAGGAAGACGGCCGCCGCGCCGACGTCCGCGGGCACGGCCATCCGGCCGAGCGGCACCGTACGCGCGACGGCCTCGATGCCGTCCTCGTCGCCGTAGTGGAGATGGGCGAGTTCGGTGCGGACCATGCCCACCACAAGGGTGTTGACCCGCACCTCGGGCGCCCACTCCACGGCCATCGAGCGCGCGAGGTTCTCCAGACCCGCCTTCGCCGCGCCGTAGGCCGCCGTGCCGGGCGAGGGGCGGGTGCCGCTCACGCTGCCGATCATCACCACCGACCCCCGGGCGCGCCGCAGTTGCTCGTACGCGGCGAGCGAGGCCGTCAGCGGGGTGAGGAGGTTGAGCTCGACGACCCGGGCGTGCCACTGGGAACCGGACTGGTCGAGCCTGCGGTACGGGGCGCCGCCCGCGTTGTTCACCAGCACGTCGACGCGGGGCAGCCCGGCGAAGAACGCGCGCACGGCGTCGGCGTCGCGCAGATCGACGGAGACGAACTCCGTTCCCCCGACGGGCTCTTCGGGCGGTCTGCGGGCGCACGTCACGACCTCGGCGCCGGCCTCGACGAAGGCCTTCGCGATCCCGGCCCCGACGCCGCGGGTGCCGCCGGTGACGACCGCGACCTTCCCGTTCAGTCCCATGCGCGGCTACCCTTCCACCTAACAAACGTTTGGTGGAAAGGTAGCTGATGCGCCCATGAGTGTCTCCACCTCGTCACCGGAAAACGGGCCGGAAATGGAGGGGAGTGAGGGAAAGGAGGGCATCGCCGTCGTGACGGTCGACTTCCCGCCGGTGAACGCGCTGCCGGCGGACGGCTGGTTCGCCCTGGCCGACGCCCTGCGCGCGGCAGGCCGCGACCCGCGGGTGCGCTGCGTGGTACTGGCCGCGGAGGGGCGGGGGTTCAACGCCGGCGTGGACATCAAGGAGATACAGGCGCGGGGCACGAGCGCCCTGGTCGCCGCCAACCGCGGCTGCTTCGAGGCGTTCGCGGCGGTGTACGAGTGCGCCGTGCCGGTGGTGGCGGCGGTGCACGGCTTCTGCCTGGGCGGCGGCATCGGCCTGGTGGGCAACGCGGACATCATCGTGGCGAGCGAGGACGCCGCCTTCGGACTGCCCGAGCTGGACCGGGGCGCCCTGGGCGCGGCCACGCATCTGGCCCGGCTGGTCCCGCAGCATCTGATGCGCGCGCTGTACTACACCTCGCGCACCGTGAGCGCGGCCGAACTGCACCGGCACGGCTCGGTGTGGCAGGTCGTGCCGCGCGAGGAACTGCGGTCGGCGGCACTGGAGTTGGCGCACGAGATCGCCGCCAAGGACGGTGAGCTGCTGCGGCTGGCCAAGTCCGCCATCAACGGCATCGACCCCGTCGACATACGCCGCAGCTACCGCTTCGAGCAGGGATTCACCTACGAGGCGAGCGCGGTCGGGGTGGCCGACCGGGTGCGGGACACCTTCGGGACGTCTTCGGGAGGGACGCAGTGACCGACAAGACGATGACCGCCGAGCAGGCCGTCTCCCGGCTGGAGAGCGGCATGACGCTCGGCATCGGCGGCTGGGGCTCGCGCCGCAAGCCCATGGCCCTGGTCGGAGCACTGCTGAGGTCCGGCGTCACGGACCTCACGGTCGTCTCCTACGGCGGCCCCGACGTCGGCATGCTCGCGGCCGCCGGGCGGATCCGCAAACTGGTCGCGCCCTTCGTCACGTTGGACTCGATCCCCCTCGAACCGCACTACCGCGCGGCCCGGGAGTCGGGCGCCTTCGAGCTGATGGAGGTCGACGAGGCGATGTTCATGTGGGGGCTGCACGCGGCGGCGAACCGGCTGCCGTTCCTGCCGGTGCGGGCGGGGATCGGATCGGACGTGATGCGGGTCAATCCCGGTCTGCGGACGGTCACTTCGCCGTACGAGGACGGGGAGACGTTCGTGGCGATGCCCGCCCTGCGGCTGGACGCCGCCCTGGTGCATCTCAACCGCGCCGACCGGCTGGGCAACGGGCAGTATCTGGGCCCGGACCCGTACTTCGACGACCTGTTCTGCGAGGCGGCCGAGGCGGCGTACATGAGCTGTGAACGGATCGTCGACACGGCCGAGTTGACGAAGGAGGCGGCCCCGCAGACCCTGCTGGTCCAGCGGCACACGGTGACGGGCGTCGTGGAGGCGCCGAACGGCGCGCACTTCACCTCCTGCGCACCCGACTACGGCCGGGACGAGGACGCGCAGCGGGAGTACGCGACGACGCCGTGGCCGGAGTACGCCGCACGGCATCTCGCCCCGTCCGAGGGGGCGCGGTCATGACCGGCACCCGTGTCGCCCTCCTCCCGCCCACCCGAGCCGAGTACTGCGTGATCGCCTGCGCCGAGGCCTGGCGCGGCAACGGCGAGGTGCTGGCCGGCCCCATGGGCCTGATCCCCGCCGTCGGCGCCCGTCTGGCGCGGCTCACCTTCGCACCGGACCTTCTCCTGACCGACGGTGAGGCGCTGCTCGTCCGTCCGGACGGGACGACCGAGGGCTGGGTGCCGTACCGCAAACACCTCGCACTGGTCACCGGCGGCCGGCGGCACGTGATGATGGGCGCGAGCCAGATCGACCGGTTCGGCAATCAGAACATCTCCTGCATCGGCGACTGGGAGCGGCCGAAACGGCAGTTGCTCGGGGTGCGCGGCGCGCCGGTCAACACCCTGAACAACCCGACGAGTTACTGGGTCCCCAGGCACGCCCGGCGGGTCTTCGTCGAACGGGTCGACATGGTCTGCGGAGTCGGCTACGACCACGCCGACGGAGCACGCCACCACCGCATCCCACGCGTCGTCTCCAACCTGGGCGTCTTCGACTTCGCCACCCCGGACCACTCGATGCGACTGGCCTCACTGCACCCCGGCGTCACGCTGCAACAGGTCCGGGAGGCGACCTCCTTCGAGCTGACCGTGCCGGACGAGGTCCCGGCGACCCGCGAACCCACCCCGGAGGAGCTCCACCTCATCCGCGAGGTGATCGACCCGGGCAACACCCGGGCCAGGGAGGTCGGTTCGTGAGGGAGACGGAGCGGACCCGGCCGGTCGGGATACACGACCCGATCGCTCGTGGCGGAAGGGCGGGTTCCTGATGCAGACCGCGCTGACCCGGCTGGTCGGGGTGCGGCACCCGATCGTGCAGACGGGCATGGGCTGGGTGGCGGGGCCGCGTCTGGTCTCCGCAGTGGCGAATGCGGGCGCCCTCGGCATTCTGGCGTCCGCGACCATGTCCACCGATCGGTTGCGTGAGGCGATCCGGGAGGTCAGGTCCCGTACCGACGCGCCCTTCGGGGTCAATCTGCGGGCCGACGCCTCCGACGCCGGCGACCGGGTGCGCATCATGATCGAGGAGGGCGTACGGGTGGCGTCCTTCGCGCTCGCCCCCTCCGCCGAGTTGATCGCGGAGCTGAAGGAGGCGGGCTTGATCGTCATCCCGTCCGTGGGCGCACGGCGGCATGCCGAGAAGGTCGCGGCCTGGGGTGCGGACGCCGTGATCGTGCAGGGCGGTGAGGGCGGCGGGCACACCGGCGAGGTCGCGACGACGGTGCTGCTGCCGCAGGTGGTGGACGCGGTGCGCACACCCGTCGTGGCGGCGGGCGGATTCTTCGACGGCCGGGGACTGGTCGCGGCGCTGGCGTACGGGGCGGCGGGCGTCGCGATGGGCACGCGGTTCCTGCTCACCTCGGACTCGACGGTGCCGGCCGCGGTCAAGGCCCGCTATCTGGCGGCGACCGTCAAGGACGTCACCGTGACCACGGCGGTGGACGGCTTGCCGCACCGGATGCTCCGTACGGACCTGGTGGACACGCTGGAGAGCTCCGGGCGCGCGCGAACCCTGGTGCACGCCGTGCGCCGGGCGGCCGGGTTCCGCAGGCTCTCCGGGCTCACCTGGCGGCAGATGGTGCGCGACGGCCTCGCCCTCAGGCACGGCAAGGAGCTGTCCTGGAGTCAGGTCCTGCTCGCCGCGAACACCCCGATGCTGCTCAAGTCGTCGATGGTGGACGGCCGTACGGACCTCGGCGTGATGGCGTCCGGGCAGGTCGCCGGGGTGATCGACGACCTGCCGTCGTGCGCGGAGCTGGTGCGGACAGTGATGTCTGAAGCGAACGAGGTCATCGGCGCGCTGGCGGCGGGCGGTGCTTCCACTCGCGCGTGACGCGGACGCACCGGGGGCCGCCGACGCGGCTCCCGGCGCTCCGGCGCTCCGGCGCTCCGGCGCCCTCAGACCCGTTCGATGATCGTCACGTTCGCCTGACCGCCACCCTCGCACATCGTCTGCAGCCCGAACCGCCCGCCCGTGCGCTCCAGTTCGTGCAGGAGCGTCGTCATCAGCTTGGCGCCGGTCGCGCCGAGCGGATGGCCGAGGGCGATCGCGCCGCCGTTGACGTTGACCTTCTCCGGGTCGGCGCCCGTCTCCTTCAGCCAGGCCAGGACGACGGGTGCGAAAGCCTCGTTGATCTCGACGAGGTCGAGGTCGTCGATGGTCAGGCCGGTCTTCTTCAGGGCGTGGGCGGTGGCCGGTATCGGCGCGGTGAGCATCCGGATCGGGTCCTCGCCCCGTACGGAGAGGTGGTGCACGCGCGCGCGTGGCGTGAGCCCGTGCTCGCGCACCGCCCGCTCCGAGGCGAGCAGCAGCGCCGCCGCACCGTCGGAGACCTGTGAGGAGCAGGCGGCGGTGACGGTCCCGCCGTCGAGGACGGGCCCCAGCGCGGCCATCTTCTCCAGGGAGGTGTCCCGGCGCGGCCCCTCGTCCACGGCGACCTCGCCGTACGCCACGGTCTCCCGCTCGAAGCGGCCCTCGTCGATCGCCCTCAGCGCCCGCCGGTGCGAGCGCAGGGCGAACTCCTCCTGGTCCTGGCGGGTGATCCCCCACTTCGCGGCGATCATCTCGGCGCCGGCGAACTGGTTGACGGGCCGGTCGCCGTAGCGCGCCCGCCAGCCCTCGCTGCCGGCGAACGGGCCCTGGGTGAAGCCCAGCGGCTCGGCGGCCTGGCGGGTGGCGAAGGCGATCGGGATCTGCGACATGTTCTGCACGCCGCCCGCGACCACGAGGTCCTGGGTGCCGGAGAGCACGGCCTGCGCCGCGAAGTGCACGGCCTGCTGCGAGGAGCCGCACTGCCGGTCGACGGTGACACCCGGCACCTCCTCGGGCAGCCCGGCCGCCAGCCAGCAGGTCCGCGCGATGTCCCCGGCCTGCGGCCCCACCGCGTCCAGACAGCCGAACACGACGTCCTCGACGGCGGCCGGGTCCGCCCCCGCGCGCGCCATGAGCTCCTTCAGTACATGCGCGCCCAGGTCGGCCGGATGGACGTCGCTCAGTCCACCCCGGCGCCGCCCGACGGGCGTGCGGACGGCTTCGACGATGTAGGCCTCGACCATGGCAACTCCCTCGGCAGTAAGGGCTATTCGCGTACGGCGATCCCGTCCAGCACCATCGAGAGGTACTGCCGGGCGATCTCCTCCGGGCTGTGCTGTCCGCCCGGCCGGTACCAGGACGCGGCGACCCACACGGTGTCGCGCACGAACCGGTAGGTGAGCCGGACGTCGAGGTCGGCCCGGAAGACCTGGGCGGCGACCCCGCGCTCCAGCGTGGACAGCCACGCCTTCTCGAACTTGCGCTGCGACTCGGCGAGGAACGCGAACCGCTCCTGCGCGACCAGCTGCTTGCTCTCCTTCTGGTAGATCGCGACGGCGGCGCGGTGCCGGTCGATCTCCCTGAACGACTCGGTGACCAGGGCCTCCAGGGTCTCCCGCGGCCCCGACTCGGCTTCCAGGACGGCGTCGTAGCCGCCCCAGAGCTCGTCGAGGAAGCTGCGCAGGATCTCCTCCAGCATCGATTCCTTGGAGTCGAAGTGGTAGTAGAGGCTGCCCGCGAGCATGCCCGCGTGGTCCGCGATCTTGCGTACGGTGGTGGCGTTGTAGCCCTGCTCGGCGAAGACCTCGGCGGCGGTGTCGAGGAGTTCGCGGCGCCTGGCGGGGGCGGCGGTCACCTGGGGCTTCTTCCGGATCGGTTTCTTGGTCGGCACGCTTCCATTGTGATCCGCTCCGGTCCTCAGGGGTGCTGGCTGCTGACGGAGACGACCTCTCCGGTCAGATACGAGGAGTAGCCGGACGCCAGGAACACGATGACGTTGGCCACCTCCCAGGGCTCGGCGTATCTCCCGAAGGCCTCCCGTGCGGTCAGTTCCTCCAGCAGCTCGGGGGTCGTCACCTTCACCAGGTGCGGATGCATGGCGAGGCTCGGCGAGACGGCGTTGACCCGCACTCCGAACTCGGCGGCCTCCAGCGCCGCGCAGCGGGTGAGCGCCATGACGCCCGCCTTCGCGGCGGCGTAGTGCGCCTGGCCGGCCTGGGCGCGCCAGCCGACGACCGAGGCGTTGTTGACTATCACTCCGCCGCGTCCGTCCTCGCGCATCAGCCGCAGGGCCGCCCTGGTGCAGCGGAAGGTGCCGTTCAGCGTCACGTCGAGGACGCGGCCCCACTGTTCGTCGCTCATCTCGACGAGGTGCGAAGTGCCGCCGAGTCCCGCGTTGTTGACCACCACGTCCAGCCGTCCGTGCTCGTGGACGGCGGTGTCGAAGAGGGCCTGCACCTGGCTCTCGTCGGTAACGTCGCAGGGCAGGGCGGTCACCCGGGACGTCCCGAACTCACCGGCCAGCTCTGCCTCGTACTCCTTGAGCCGCCGCACATGCGCGTCGCTGACCAGCACGCGCGCCCCCTCCTCCAGGAAGCGCCGTGCGGTCGCGCCGCCGATGCCCGCGCCGGCGGCCGCGGTGACGACGGCGGTGCGGCCCCTGAGCAGGCCGTGCCCCGGTTCGTACACAGGCCTCTCGACGACTGTCATGGCTCCACGCTAACCTACCAAACACTTGTTAGGGAAGGATGGCAGTCGATGGATCTCGCCTTCACGCAGGAAGAAGAGGCCTTCCGCGCCGAGGCCCGGGCGTGGCTCGCCGCCCATGTGCCGGGCGCCGCTCTGCCGTCCCTGGAGACCGCGGAGGGGTTCGCGGCCCACCGCGCGTGGGAGGCCGAGCTCGCCGCGGACCGCTGGTCGGTCGTCAACTGGCCGGTGGAGTACGGCGGGAGGGGCGCGGACCTGGTCCGCTGGCTGCTCTTCGAGGAGGAGTACTGGTCGGCGGGCGCACCGGGCCGCGTCGGGCAGAACGGCATCAGTCTGCTCGCGCCGACCCTCTTCGACCACGGCACCGAGGAGCAGCGGGCGCGTGTGCTGCCGTCGATGGCCACCGGCGAGGTCGTGTGGGCGCAGGCCTGGTCGGAGCCGGAGGCGGGCTCGGACCTGGCGTCCCTGCGGTCTCGTGCGCGGCGCACGGACGGCGGCTGGCTGCTGAGCGGCCAGAAGACCTGGTCGTCGCGGGCCGCGTTCGCCGACCGGGCCTTCGGGCTGTTCCGCAGCGAGCCCGACCTGCCCAAGCCCCACCAGGGGCTGACCTATCTGATGTTCGACCTGCGCGCCCCCGGTGTCACGGTCCGCCCGATCGGCCGGCTCGACGGGAAGCCGGCGTTCGCCGAGCTGTTCCTGGACGAGGTGTTCGTCCCGGACGAGGACGTGATCGGCGAGCCCGGCCAGGGCTGGCGGATCGCGATGTCGACGGCGGGCAACGAGCGGGGGCTGATGCTCCGCTCCCCCGGCCGCTTCCTCGCCGCCGCCGAGGCGCTGCGCACGCTCTGGACGGACCGCGGCAGCCCGCGGCACGAGGAGGACCGGGTGGCCGACGCCCTGATCGGCGCCCGCGCATACCAGCTCTTCACCCACGCGGCGGCCTCCCGCTTCCTTGAGGGCGATCCCCTCGGCGCGGAGTCCAGCCTCAACAAGGTCTTCTGGTCCGAACTGGACCTCGCCCTGCACGAGACGGCGCTCGATCTGCTGGGCGAGGAGGGCGAGTTCGCGGACACCCCCTGGTCCGAGGGCTACGTCTTCTCCCTCGCCGGCCCCATCTACGCAGGCACGAACGAGATCCAACGCGACATCATCGCCGAACGCCTCCTGGGGCTGCCGAAGGGACGCCGCTGATGCGCACGGGCTCCGCCGGGGCGGGAGGCACGGTCACGCGCGCGAGGGTGACGACGCGGAGGACCGAAGCAATGCCCGGGTCCATGAAGGGACGCCGCTGATGCACGAAGACTCCGGCGGCACAGGGGACGAGGTCACGCGCGCGAGGGTCACCGCGCGGAAGCCCGATAAGGAGCCCGGCTCCACGAAAGGACGCCGCTGATGCACGAAGGGTCCACCGGCACAGGGGACGCGGCCACGCGCGCGAGGGTGACCGCGCGGAAGCCCGAAGGACAGCCGGGCTCCACGAAAGGACGCCGCTGATGCGCTTTCTGCTGGACGTCGAACAGCGTGCCTTCGCCGCCTCGTTGGACGCGATGCTGACGGCGGCGGACACGCCTTCGGTCGTACGGGACTGGAGTCGCGGTGACCACACGAGCGGGCGCGCCCTGTGGTCCCGTATCGCCGAGGCCGGGGTCTTCTCCCTGGCGGTCGAGGAGAAGTACGGCGGCATGGGCCTGCGGCCCGTCGAACTCACCGTCGCCTTCATCGAGTTGGGGCGGCACGCGGTGCCGGGCCCACTGGTGGAGACGGTCGCGGCTGCTGTGCTCCTCGACGGCCTCGACGAAGCCTGCCGCGCCGAACGCCTGCTGCCCGCGCTGGCCTCCGGCGCGTCGGTGGCCACCTTCACGACAGGCCGGTACGCGCTCGACGCGGACATGGCCGACGTACTCCTGGCGGTCGCTGACCCGTGCACTGCGGTGCCGGGGCCGCCGCCCGCGGCCACCCTGTACGTCACGCCCCCGCCGGACCACCCGGAGGGGCCACCCACCCCGGCCGACCGACCGAGCAGGCTGCCCCACACCACGGCCGACCCACCCACCCGAGCCCGACACCCAGCCGCACCGGTACCGCACCCGGCCACATCCGCCCCACAACCTCCCGCGCCGGCCCCGCACCCGCCCGCGCCGAACTCGCCCCCGCCCGGGCCGAACTCACACCCTCCCGCGCCGGTCCCGCCCCCTCCCGCATCCACCCCACAACCTTCTCCCTCCGCCCCACAACCTCCCACGCCAGCCCCGCACCCACCCGCGCTGGTCCCGCACCCATCCGCATCCACCCCGCCCACACCCACATCCGCATCCGCACCCGCACCCACACCCACCTCACCCTCCCCCACGAACCCCCCACACCCATCCCTCGACCCCGCCCGCCGCCTCTTCCCCCTCCCCCCCGGCGGGGACCCCCTCCCCACCAGCCCGCAGGTCTCCGAAGCGGCCGCCCGTGCCCTGCTCCTGGCCCGGCTCGCTACCGCTGCTCAAGCTCTCGGTGTCGGTGTCGCGCTGCTCGACAAGACCGTTGCCTACGTCAAGCAGCGCACCCAGTTCGGTGTGCCCATCGGGTCGTTTCAGGCCGTCAAGCATCGGCTGGCGGATGCGAAGATCGCGTTGGAGTTCGCTCGCCCTCTGCTGTTCGGGACCGCGCTGACGCTGAGCCCGGGCGATGTCGCCGCGGCGAAGGTCGCGGCGTGCGAGGCGGCGTACCGGACGGCCCGTACGGCGCTGCAGTTGCACGGCGCGATCGGCTACACCGCGGAGTACGACCTGTCCCTGTGGCTGACCAAGGCCCGCGCCCTGCGCACCGCGTGGGGCGGACCGCGCACCTGCCGGGCCCTGGTCCTCAGTGGTGGTGGTCGCCGCTGGTGAGCTCCCGATACTCCTCCACCGTCGGCTTCGGGATGCGCGACTCCGACCCGAACATGGCCTTGGACAGCTGCGCCCGCACCCGCTGGGAGATCGTGACCGGCCGCCGCACACCGTTCGCGTCGACCCGCGGCCCGATCTCGTACGGCGGCTCCTGCTCGTGCTGGGTGAGCGTGAACAACTGGTCCTGGCCCAGGGGCTCGTGGACCTCGACGAACTCCCCGTGCGGCAGCCGCTTGATGGTGCCGCTCTCCCTGCCGTGCAGCACCTTGTCCCGGTCCCGGCGCTGCAGGCCCATGCAGATCCGTTTGGTGACCAGGAACGCCACCACCGGCACCACGAAGAAGGAGACCCGCACGAACCAGGTGATCGCGTTGATGGACAGATGCAGATGCGTGGCCACGATGTCGTTGCCGCCGCCGATCAGCAGCACCCCGTACAGGCTCAGCCAGGCCACGCCGAGACCGGTGCGCACGGGCATGTTGCGCGGCCGGTCCAGGATGTGGTGCTCACGCTTGTCACCGGTGATCCAGGCCTCGACAAAGGGATAGACGCCGATGGCGAGCATGATCAGCGGGAAGAGCGAGAAGGGGATGAAGACGCCCAGCTCCAGCGTGTGACCCCAGAAGTTGATCTCCCATCCCGGCATCACCCGGATCAGGCCCTCGGAGAAGCCGAGATACCAGTCGGGCTGGGCGCCGGTGGTCACCAGATCCGGCCGGTAGGGACCGAAGGCCCAGACCGGGTTGATGCTGGCGACGCCGCCCATGATCGTCAGCACACCGAAGACGAGGAAGAAGAAGCCGCCCGCCTTGGCCATGTAGACCGGCAGGAAGGGCATGCCGACCACGGACTTCTGGTCCCGTCCGGGCCCCGGGTACTGCGTGTGCTTGTGGTAGAAGACCAGGATCAGATGGGCCACGACCAGGCCGAGCATGATCCCCGGCAGCAGCAGGACATGGATCGGGAAGAGCCGCGAGATGATGTCGTG
This sequence comes from Streptomyces spinosisporus, assembly GCF_022698145.1. Lineage (GTDB taxonomy): Bacteria > Actinomycetota > Actinomycetes > Streptomycetales > Streptomycetaceae > Streptomyces > Streptomyces spinosisporus. The sequence goes on along the minus strand of NZ_JALDAX010000017.1, from coordinate 145,626 downwards.
CCCCGGGAACTCCCCGCCGAACAGGAACATGGACAGATACGTTCCGACGATCGGGACCGACAGGATCGCACCGTCCGCGAAGCGGATACCGGTGCCGGACAGCAGGTCGTCGGGGAGCGAATAGCCGGTCAGACCGGTGATGATGCCGAGGAACAGCAGGGTCCAGCCGAACAGCCAGTTCAGCTCGCGCGGCTTGCGGAAGGCGCCGGTGAAGAACACCCGCATCATGTGGATGAGCATGCCGGCGATGAAGACCACGGCCGCCCAGTGGTGGATCTGCCGGATCAGCAGTCCGCCGCGCACGTCGAAGCTGATGTCGAGCGTGGACTCGTAGGCCCGGGTCATCGGGACGCCGTTGAGCGGGGTGTACGAGCCGTGGTAGATCACCTCGACGCCGCTCGGCTCGAAGAACAGGGTGAGGTAGATGCCGGTGAGGATGAGGATCAGAAAGCTGTAGAGGCAGATCTCGCCCAGCATGAAGGACCAGTGGTCCGGGAAAACCTTGCGCATGTTGGCCTTGGCCAGCGAGTAGAGCCCCAGCCGCCCGTCGGCCCAGTCGGCGACGCGCTCGCCCTTGCCCGGCGGCTGCCTGCGTGCGGCAGTCGCCGTTTCGTTCCCCGATCGTGCGCCGTCCATACGTTCGTCGCCTCCCGTCGGATCATCCTCAGGGTGACACGACGGGGAGGCCAAGCCAACGGGGCGGTCAGGACGGCGGCAGGATCCCCTCCGATCGGGCGGCCACCAGCCACTTGGGGAACTCCCCGACGAGCCGGTCGTACAGCTCCGCGTCGGACACCTTCGCGGGGTCCTCGCCGGCGTGGAAGAACCCGGCGTTGTCCACCACCCGCTTGTCCGGGACCGCCAGGTCGTCGAGCCTGCGCAGGAAGTCGAACTGCTTGCTGTGCGGGTCCCCGAAGCCCACGAACTGCCAGAACAGCGGCAGCTTCGCCGCCTTGCACAGATACCGCTCCGCGGCGAGCTTGTTGATCGGGCCGCCGTCGGTCTGGAAGACGACGAGGGCGGGGGCGGTGGACCCGCTGTCCAGGTAGTGGTCGATGACCGCGTCCATCGCCAGGTGGTAGCTGGTCCTGCCCATGTGCCCGAGGCCGGCCACGATCCGCTCGATACGGCCCTCGTGGTCGGCCAGCGCGATGTCGGTCTCGGCGTCGACGTCCGTCGAGAAGAACACCACCGGCACCCGTCCGTCGTCGTCGAGATGCGCCGACAGCCCCAGCACCCGGTCCGCGAGCGCCTGCACGCTGCTGTCCTTGTAGTACGGCTTCATGGAGCCGGAGTGGTCGACCACCAGGTACACGGCGGCCCGCACACCCTCGATGCCGTGCCGGTGCAGCGAGGCCCCTGCGCTCTTGTAGGGACCGACCAGCGCGGGCGCGGTCTCCTCGATCTTCTGCAGACTGATCGCAACCATGGCCCCTACTCTCCCATCGGCAACCGGCGTTGGTTATTTTGTTCGCCGCCGTTCCCATCGGCTCACCATCCGTCCCACCGCGCCCTAGGAGCCGGCCGTGGAACCCGAGTCCGCCGTCACCACGTGCTATCGCCACCCCAAGGTGGAGTCCCATGTCCGCTGCACCCGCTGCGACCGGTACATCTGCCCGGACTGCATGCGTGAGGCGGCCGTCGGCCACCAGTGCGTGGAGTGCGTGAAGGAGGGCGCGCGGTCGGTACGGCAGGCACGTACCGCCTTCGGCGGCCGGATCACCGGTGTGCCCCTGGTGACGTACGTCCTGATCGGGCTCAACGTGCTCGCGTATCTGGGCGAGTTGGTGCGGTCCTCGGTCGTGGACCGGTTCGAGATGCTGGGCCGCGGGCTGGTCGGACCGGACGGCGGCCACTACGTGTGGCAGGCGGACTACCCCCCGGGCTATCACCCCGAGGGTGTCGTGGACGGTGAGTGGTACCGCCTGCTGACCGGCGCCTTCCTCCATCTCCCGGTCGCCGAGGGGACGTTCGGGATCCTGCACATCGTGATGAACATGGTGTCGCTGTGGAACATCGGCCGGGCCGTGGAGTTCCAGCTGGGCCGCATCCGCTACGTCGCGCTGTACCTGCTGTCGGCGCTCGGCGGCTCGGTGCTCGTCCTGCTGATCGCGCCCGACACCCCCACCCTGGGCGCGTCCGGGGCGATCTTCGGGCTCGGGGCGGCGTACTACGTGATGGCCCGCCGTCTCGGCGCCGACATGCGCAGCGTCAACCGCTTCATGGCGGGCCTGCTGCTGTGGCTGCTGATCTCCGCGGGCCTCACGTCCTGGCAGGGCCACCTCGGCGGTCTGCTGGCCGGCGGCGCGGTGACGCTGGCGTACGCGTACGCGCCCCGGGACCGGCGGCGCAACCTCGTGCAGGCCGGCACCTGTGTCGCCGTGCTGGCGCTGCTGGTGATCCTTTCGCTGGCGAAGGTCGCCGAACTGACCGTGTGACCGGCCGATGGAACATGTGCACGTAATGTGTGCCCCATGAAACGTGTCGGCTGCCTGCTCTTCGCGGCCCTTCCCGTGGTCATCACGGCGGGGGTCTACGTCCTCACGCCCGCGCACTCCGACGACGGCACGTCCAGGCCGTCGGTCTCGGCCGCACCGCACGGGGCGCAGGACGCGAAGAGCCGGGCGGAGCAGGAGCGGGCGGAGGACGACGAGGTGATCGCCGACCTGCCGCCCGGCCTCGCCGCCCCGGCCGAGAAGGAGCTGGCGCAGAAGCTGGTGGCGAGCGCCGAGAACTCGACCCTCGACTGGCGCAGCGCCTACGGCTACATCGAGGACATCGGCGACGGGCAGGGCTACACGGCCGGCGTCATCGGCTTCTGCACCGGCACCCACGACCTGCTGACCCTGGTCGAGCGCTACACCAAGGCGCACCCCGGCAACGGCCTCGCCCGCTATCTGCCCGCCCTGCGCAAGGTCGACGGCACGGACTCCCACGAGGGCCTGGACCCCGGCTTCACCGCCGCCTGGAAGGCCGAGGCGAAGCTCCCCGCCTTCCGCAGGGCCCAGGACGAGGAACGCGACCGGGTCTACTTCAACCCGTCCGTCCGCCTCGCCAAGCTCGACGGCCTCGGCACGCTCGGCCAGTTCATCTACTACGACGCCATGGTCTTCCACGGCCCCGGCACCGGCCCGAACAGCTTCTACGGCCTGCGCGAACGCGCCATGGCGGAGGCGGACACGCCCTCGCAGGGCGGCTCCGAGAAGAAGTACCTGGACATCTTCCTCGACATCCGCGTCAAGGCCATGAAGTCCAAGCGCACCGACATCGACACCAGCCGCATCGACACGGCCCAGCGCCGCTTCCTCTACGACGGCAACCTGTCCCTGAAGACACCGCTGACGTGGCAGGTGTACGGGGAGACGTACAAGGTGCCGTAGATCCGCGCGAGCATGCGGCGGCGCCCGCCCCAGCGGTCCGGTCGGGGACTGGAAGGGCGGGCGCCGTCTGTGTTCCGTACGCCTTTGTACGGGACGTTCTCGTGAGGGACCGTCAGGTCCCTCGTGCCACCGTCAGGCCGTCAGTGCGCGGTCCGTCGGGCGGATCGGGGCCGGGAGGTCGCTGGCGCCGGTCAGGTAGCGGTCGACGCCTCGGGCGGCGGAGCGGCCCTCGGCGATGGCCCAGACGATGAGCGACTGGCCGCGGCCGGCGTCACCGGCGACGAACACACCGGGCACGTTGGTCTGGAAGTCGGCGTCGCGGGCGATGTTGCCGCGCTCGTCGAGGTCCAGGGCGAACTGCTCGACCAGGCCGTTCTCCCGGTCGGGGCCGGTGAAGCCCATGGCGAGGGTGACCAACTGGGCCGGGATCTTGCGCTCGGTGCCCGGCTTCGAGGTCAGCTTGCCGTCGACGAACTCGACCTCGGCGAGGTGCAGCCACTGGACGTTGCCGTCCTCGTCGCCCTCGAAGTGGGTCGTCGAGGCGGAGTAGATCCGCTCGCCGCCCTCCTCGTGGGCCGAGGTGACCTTGTACAGGATCGGGAAGGTCGGCCAGGGCTGGTTGGTCGGGTGCCGCTCGTCGTTCGGGCGGGGCATGATCTCCAGCTGGGTGACGGAGGCCGCGCCCTGGCGGTGGGCGGTGCCCACGCAGTCGGCGCCGGTGTCGCCGCCGCCGATGACCACGACGTGCTTGCCCTCGGCCGAGATGGGCGACACCACGTAGTCGCCCTCCTGGACCTTGTTGGACAGCGGCAGGTACTCCATCGCCTGGTAGATGCCCTTCAACTCCCGCCCGGGGACGGGCAGGTCACGGGCGGTCGTCGAACCGGCGGCGATCACGATCGCGTCGTACCGCTTCTTCAGGTCGGTCGCCTTGAGGTCGCGGCCGATCTCGATGCCGGTACGGAAGCGGGTGCCCTCCGCGCGCATCTGCTCGATACGGCGGTTGATGTGCCGCTTCTCCATCTTGAACTCGGGGATGCCGTAGCGCAGCAGGCCGCCGATGCGGTCGGCGCGCTCGTAGACGGCGACGGTGTGGCCCGCCCGGGTCAGCTGCTGGGCGGCGGCCAGGCCCGCGGGGCCCGAGCCGATGACGGCGACCGTCTTGCCGGACAGGCGCTCGGGCGCCTGCGGGGCGACGGTGCCGGCCTCCCACGCCTTGTCGATGATCGAGACCTCGACGTTCTTGATGGTCACCGGCGGCTGGTTGATGCCGAGCACACAGGCCGACTCGCAGGGCGCGGGGCAGAGGCGACCGGTGAACTCCGGGAAGTTGTTGGTCGCGTGCAGCCGCTCGGAGGCGGCGCTCCAGTCCTCGCGGTAAGCGTAGTCGTTCCACTCGGGGATCAGGTTCCCGAGCGGACAGCCGTTGTGGCAGAACGGGATGCCGCAGTCCATGCAGCGGCTGGCCTGCTTGCTGATGATCGGCAGCAGGGAGCCGGGGACGTAGACCTCGTTCCAGTCCTTGACGCGCTCGTCGACGGGACGGGTCTGGGCGACCTCACGGCCGTGGTTCAGGAAGCCCTTCGGGTCAGCCATTGGTCGCCGCCTCCATCATCTTCTCGGTGATCTCGGTCTCGGTGAGACCGGCTCGCTCGGCGGCGTCCTTGGCGGCGAGCACTGCCTTGTACGTGCTGGGGATGATCTTGCTGAAGCGCTCCACGGCGATGTCCCACTCGGCGAGCAGCTTCTCGGCGACCGTGGACCCCGTCTCCTCCTGGTGCCGGCGCACCACCTCGTGCAGCCACTGCTTGTCGGAGTCGTCGAGGGCCTCCACGGCGCCCACGTTGCCGGCGTTGACGTTGTCGACGTCCAGGTCGATGACGTAGGCGATGCCGCCGGACATGCCGGCCGCGAAGTTGCGGCCCGTCTCGCCGAGGACCACCGCGTGACCGCCGGTCATGTACTCGCAGCCGTGGTCGCCCACGCCCTCGGAGACCACCAGCGCGCCGGAGTTGCGGACACAGAACCGCTCGCCCGAACGCCCCCGCAGGAACAGCTCGCCGCCGGTCGCGCCGTAGGCGATGGTGTTGCCCGCGATCGTGGAGTACTCGGCGAGGTGGTCGGCGCCCCGGTCCGGGCGGACGATGAGGCGGCCGCCCGACAGGCCCTTTCCGACGTAGTCGTTGGCGTCGCCCTCCAGGCGCAGCGTGACGCCGCGCGGCAGGAAGGCGCCGAAGGACTGGCCCGCGGAGCCGGTGAAGGTGATGTCGATGGTGTCGTCGGGCAGGCCCGCGCCACCGAACTTCTTGGTCACCTCGTGGCCGAGCATGGTGCCGACCGTGCGGTTGATGTTGCGGATGGCGACCTGGGCGCGCACCGGCTGGGCGTCGGTGGCGGAGTCCGCGGCGAGCGCGTCGGCGGCGAGCTTGATCAGCTCGTTGTCGAGCGCCTTGGTCAGGCCGTGGTCCTGCTCGATCAGCCGGTGGCGCACGGCGCCCTCGGGCAGTTCGGGCACGTGGAACAGCGGCTCGAGGTCCAGGCCCTGCGCCTTCCAGTGGTCGACCGCGCGGGTCACGTCGAGCGCCTCGGCGTGGCCGACGGCCTCCTCGATGGTGCGGAAGCCCAGCTCGGCGAGGATCTCGCGGACCTCTTCGGCGATGTACTGGAAGAAGTTGACGATGTACTCGGCCTTGCCGGAGAAGCGCTCGCGCAGCACCGGGTTCTGCGTGGCGATGCCGACCGGACAGGTGTCCAGGTGGCAGACGCGCATCATGACGCAGCCGGAGACGACGAGCGGCGCGGTCGCGAAGCCGAACTCCTCGGCGCCGAGCAGCGCGGCGATGACGACGTCACGGCCGGTCTTGAGCTGGCCGTCGGTCTGCACGACGATGCGGTCGCGCAGGCCGTTGAGCAGCAGGGTCTGCTGGGTCTCGGCGAGGCCGAGCTCCCAGGGGCCGCCCGCGTGCTTCAGCGAGGTCAGCGGGGAGGCGCCGGTGCCGCCGTCGTGGCCGGAGATCAGCACCACGTCGGCGTGCGCCTTGGACACACCCGCCGCGACCGTGCCGACGCCGACCTCGGAGACCAGCTTGACGTGAATGCGCGCCTGGGGGTTGGCGTTCTTCAGGTCGTGGATCAGCTGGGCCAGGTCCTCGATGGAGTAGATGTCGTGGTGCGGCGGCGGGGAGATGAGCCCCACACCCGGCGTGGAGTGCCGGGTCTTCGCCACCCACGGGTACACCTTGTGGCCGGGCAGCTGGCCGCCCTCGCCGGGCTTGGCGCCCTGGGCCATCTTGATCTGGATGTCGTCCGCGTTGACCAGGTACTCGGAGGTCACGCCGAAGCGGCCGGAGGCGACCTGCTTGATCGCCGAGCGGCGCGCCGGGTCGTACAGGCGCTCCGGGTCCTCGCCGCCCTCACCGGTGTTGGACTTGCCGCCCAGCTGGTTCATGGCGATGGCGAGGGTCTCGTGGGCCTCGCGCGAGATGGAGCCGTAGGACATGGCGCCGGTGGAGAAGCGCTTGACGATCTCACTCGCGGGCTCGACCTCGTCGATCGAGATCGGCTCCCGGCCGGACTTGAAGCCGAACAGGCCGCGCAGCGTCATCAGGCGCTCGGACTGCTCGTTGACGCGCTCGGTGTACTTCTTGAAGACGTCGTAGCGGCCGGTGCGCGTGGAGTGCTGGAGGCGGAAGACCGTCTCCGGGTCGAACAGGTGCGGCTCGCCCTCGCGGCGCCACTGGTACTCGCCGCCGATCTCCAGCGCGCGGTGGGCCGGCGCGATGCCGGAGGCCGGGTAGGCCTTGGCGTGGCGGGCGGCGACCTCCTTGGCGATGACGTCGATGCCGACGCCGCCGATCTTGGTGGCCGTGCCGTTGAAGTACTTCTCGACGAAGGCCTCGTCCAGGCCGACGGCCTCGAAGACCTGTGCGCCGCGGTAGGAGGCGACGGTCGAGATGCCCATCTTGGACATGACCTTCAGGACACCCTTGCCGAGGGCGTAGATCAGGTTCTTGATGGCCTGCTCGGGCTCCAGGCCGTTGATGAACGTGCCCGCGCGCAGCAGGTCCTCGACCGACTCCATCGCCAGGTACGGGTTGACGGCCGCGGCGCCGTAGCCGATGAGCAGGGCGACGTGGTGGACCTCGCGGACGTCTCCGGCCTCGACCAGCAGGCCCACCTGGGTGCGCTGCTTGGTGCGGATGAGGTGGTGGTGGACGGCCGCGGTGAGCAGCAGCGAGGGGATCGGCGCGTGCTCGGCGTCCGAGTGGCGGTCCGACAGGACGATCAGGCGGGCGCCGTTCTCGATGGCGGCGTCGGCCTCGGCGCAGATCTCGTCGATGCGCGCGGCGAGGGAGTCGCCGCCGCCGGAGACGCGGTACAGGCCGGAGAGGGTCGCGGCCTTGAAGCCGGGCATGTCGCCGTCGGCGTTGATGTGGATGAGCTTGGCCAGCTCGTCGTTGTCGATGACCGGGAAGGGCAGCAGGACCGAGCGGCACGAGGCGGCGGTCGGCTCCAGCAGGTTGCCCGAGGGGCCGAGGGAGGAGCGCAGGGAGGTGACGAGCTCCTCGCGGATCGCGTCCAGCGGCGGGTTGGTGACCTGGGCGAACAGCTGTGTGAAGTAGTCGAAGAGCAGCCGCGGACGGTCGCTGAGCGCGGCGATCGGCGAGTCGGTTCCCATCGAACCGATCGGCTCGGCCGCGGCCTTGGCCATCGGCGCGAGCAGGACGCGCAGTTCCTCCTCGGTGTAGCCGAAGGTCTGCTGGCGGCGGGTGACCGAGGCGTGGGTGTGCACGATGTGCTCGCGCTCGGGCAGGTCGCCCAGCTCTATCTCGCCGGCCTCGATCCACTCGGCGTACGGCTGCTCGGCGGCGAGGGTCGCCTTGATCTCGTCGTCCTCGATGATGCGGTGCTCGGCGGTGTCCACGAGGAACATGCGGCCGGGCTGCAGGCGGCCCTTGCGGACGACCTTGGCGGGGTCGATGTCGAGGACGCCGACCTCGGAGCCGAGGACGACGAGGCCGTCGTCGGTGACCCAGTAGCGGCCGGGGCGCAGGCCGTTGCGGTCGAGGACCGCGCCGACCTGGGTGCCGTCGGTGAAGGTGACACAGGCCGGGCCGTCCCAGGGCTCCATCATCGTGGAGTGGAACTGGTAGAAGGCGCGCCGGGCCGGGTCCATGGAGTCGTGGTTCTCCCACGCCTCCGGGATCATCATCAGCACGGAGTGCGGCAGCGAACGCCCGCCCAGGTGCAGCAGTTCGAGCACCTCGTCGAAGGACGCCGAGTCGGAGGCGTCCGGCGTGCACACCGGGAACAGGCGCTCCAAGCTGCCCTCGCCGAACAGGTCGGAGACGAGCTGCGACTCGCGGGCGCGCATCCAGTTGCGGTTGCCCTTGACGGTGTTGATCTCGCCGTTGTGCGCGACGAAGCGGTAGGGGTGCGCGAGCGGCCACGACGGGAAGGTGTTCGTGGAGAAGCGCGAGTGGACCAGGGCGACGGCCGAGGCGAAGCGGCGGTCGGACAGGTCCGGGAAGAACGGCTCCAGCTGGCCGGTGGTCAGCATGCCCTTGTAGACGATGGTGCGGGCCGAGAGCGACGGGAAGTAGACGCCGGCCTCGCGCTCGGCGCGCTTGCGCAGCGCGAAGGCCTTGCGGTCGAGGTCGATGTCCCGGCTCACGCCGTCCGTGACGAAGAGCTGCCGGAAGGCGGGCATCGTCGAACGGGCGGTGGCGCCGAGCAGTTCCGGCGCGACCGGAACCTCGCGCCAGCCGAGGACCGTGAGGCCCTCCTCACCGGCGATCGTCTCGATGCGTGAGACGACGTCCTCGGTGCCCTCCTCGGGCAGGAACGCGATGCCGACGGCGTAACCGCCCGCCTCGGGCAGCTGGAATCCGGCCACCTCGTGGAAGAAGGCGTCGGGCACCTGGGAGAGCAGTCCGGCGCCGTCACCGGAGTCCGGCTCGGAGCCGGTGGCGCCGCGGTGCTCGAGGTTGCGCAGCACCGTCAGGGCCTGTTCGACCAGAGTGTGGGACGCCTCGCCGGTGAGGGTCGCCACGAATCCGACGCCGCACGCGTCTCGTTCGTTGCGGGGGTCGTACATACCCTGCGCAGCAGGGCGAGCATCCATGAAGGACCAGTTCTGGCCATTCGCGGAGTGCTGGGACGGCTGGCGCGGCGTACGCATCGGCTCTCCCGTCGTCGTCTCAAGTGGCATGTTCAAAGTGCCGAGGGACGACGTTGGCCCTCTGCTCGGTGCAAAATTTCGTGCAGGTTACATGATGGGGGCGTTCTCGGGAAGCGGATGCTTCGTTCCAACATGCGGACACCGCGGGGCGGCGGGGGTACCACGCCTGCGGTGGAAGCTATGGGGACCGAACGGGACAGATCGATGTCCGTCAGTCCAAGGCGGGAGGGGCGGCGTCGCCCCCCGCGGATGCGCGACAGGCGTCATTGCCCACAGCGCTTACGGCTCATGCCCCGTGGTCATGCATCCGAAACCAGCGAGTAACGGCTACTTATGCGGCCCAACGCATACTGTGCAGCCGACCCTCATCCTACGGCCGTTCCGAACAGGCTGCCCAGGGCGTACGTCACACCGGCCGCGGCGCCACCGAGCGCGAGCTGCCGCAGTCCGCTGTACCACCAGCTGCGCGCCGTCACCCTGGCCACCACCGCACCGCAGGCGAAGAGCCCGACGAGCGCCAGCAGCAGGGCGGGCCAGAGCACGGTCGCACCGAGCAGATACGGCAGTACGGGCAGCAGGGCGCCCAGCGCGAAGGACCCGAACGACGACACGGCCGCGACCAGCGGGGACGGCAGGTCGCCGGGGTCGATGCCGAGCTCCTCGCGGGCGTGTATCTCCAGGGCCTGCTCGGGGTCCTTCGACAGCTGGCGGGCGACTTCCCGCGCGAGCTCGGGCTCGACGCCGCGCGACTCGTAGAGCGCCGCGAGCTCGGCCTCCTCGTCCTTCGGGTGCTTGCGCAGCTCCCTGCGCTCGACGTCCAACTCGGCCTCGACGAGCTCGCGCTGGGAGGCGACCGACGTGTACTCACCGGCGGCCATCGAGAAGGCGCCGGCGGCCAGGCCCGCGAGCCCGGTCAGCACGATGGTCTCCCGGCTGACGGCACCGCCGGCCACACCGGTCATCAGGGCGAGGTTGGAGACCAGGCCGTCCATCGCGCCGAAGACGGCGGGGCGCAGCCAGCCGCCGTTCACATCCCGGTGCGTGTGGTTGTCGCGGTGCGCTTCGTGCAGCGCGGCCTCGGTCTCGATGATCGCCACTTGCCTCTCCTCAAGGAAGCTAAGCCAAAGCTAACTTTGGACTGTTTCTAACTTCCGACAACGCCAAATCTACGCCCGCAATTCCTCCCCCGCCAGCAAGGAAAGGCTGAGCTAACAGCCGGACCCGGGCGTCGACCGGGTGACTTGGCTCCGTCGGAGGCTCAGGTCAACCGCCGACGGTGGGACACATGGGCAAAGGGTTCGCGCCCTGTGCGAACCCACTCCCGGAAGAGGCCGCGTATGGCATCGGTCGCCTGCATTCCCCCGGTCCCCTCACCCGGGAACGCCGCAGAACTCCGCGAACGGGCGCGCGGCGCGCTGCTCGGGCTGGCCGTCGGCGACGCCCTCGGGGCCCCGGCGGAGAACATGAAGCCCTCGGAGATCCGCGCCCGCTGGGGCCGCATCACCGGCTACGTCGCCGAGCACCCCTGCGGCACCGACGACACGGAGTACGCGATCTTCTCCGGTCTGCTCCTGGCCCGGCACGGATCCGCCCTCACCCCGGCCCATGTCGAGGCGGCCTGGCACGAGTGGATCGCGGACCGCGAGGAGGGCCCGTTCCGCGGCGCCGGCTTCAGCGAGCGCGGCACGCTGGAGAACCTGCGCCGAGGCCTTGCCGCGCCGATCTCGGCCCAGCATCGGCACGCCTGGAGCGACGGCCTGGCCATGCGCGCGGCCCCCTTCGGCGTCTTCGCCGCGGGCCGCCCCGCCGAGGCCGCCCGGCTGGCGGCGATCGACGGCTCGGTGAGCCACGACGGCGAGGGCATCTACGGCGGCCAGGCGGTCGCGGCCGGCGTCGCGGCGGCGATGGCGGGGGCGCCGACGATCGCCGTCGTCGCCTCCGCCCTCGCCGTCGTCCCGGACGACTCCTGGACCGCCCGCTCCCTGCGCCGGGCCGCCGCGGTGGCCCATCGCGGCGAACGCGCCGTCCGCTCCTCGGTCGTCATCGGCGGCTACCCCTGGACCGACCTCGCACCGGAGGCGGTCGCCCTGGCCTTCGGCGCCTACGCGGCGGCCGACGGCGACTTCCGGCAGTCCGTCCTCACGGCCGTGAACATGGGCCGAGACGCCGACACCACGGCCGCGGTGGCGGGCGCCCTCGCGGGCGCCACCCAGGGCATCTCGGCCATCCCCCACGACTGGGCGGCCGCCATCGGCCCGGCCCGCGGCACCTGCCTCCCGGCCATGGCCGGCCACCACATCCTCGACGTGGCAGACCACCTCACCCGGGAGCGCCCCCGATGACCCCACCGGCCCCCTGGACACAGACCCCACAAACGATCACCACCGACGAACCACGCACGCAGGCCCGCCCTACACCCGCACCCGCACCCGCACCCGCACCCGCCGACGGCGAACGACCCCCACAGGGGCCACCCGCACCCGACATCGAAACTCGCACGGGTGGTGCGGGTGGGAACACATCGGCCGAAGGCGAAGCCGAGGCCGCACCCGACGCCGACGCCGACCCGCACCGCGCACCCCACGCCGACCCGCACAACAACCCCCGCCGCACCGAAGGCCTCCTGCTGGGGCTCGCCGCAGGCGACGCCGCCGGCTGGCCCGCCGCCCGCCACAGAGCCGCCCGCATGCCCGAGTGGACCCGCCGCCTCACCCGCGAACTCGACACCTTCGCCGAACAGAACGCCACCACCACCCTCCCCGTCCCCATCGCCCTGAACCAACCCCCCGAACCCCTCCGCCTCGGCCCCTCCGACGACGCGGAATGGGCGGCCTTCGCCGCAGAGGCCCTCCTGCGCGCCGGCGACAGCACCGTCCTCGGCGACCTCAGCCGAGAACGCCGTACGAGAGCCGCCATCGACCTCACCTGGAACGCCGTGGCCGCCGAGATCGCCGCCGCGGCGAACCGCGCCCCGGAGGTCGAGTCCGCCGTCCTCCCCCTGCGCGCCCGCATCTCCGTACGCGCCGGCCTCGGCAACCTCGCCACCGGCCTGCGCCCACCCGCCACCGGCCACGACAACCCCCACTACTTCGACGACGCGGCCTGCGTACGCGCCTGCGTCCTCGCCGTGGCCCACCCCGGCGACCCCCGCCCCGCCGCGGACCTCGCCGAGTTCGACGCCCGCTACACCCAGGACGGCGACGGAGTGCACGGCGCCCGCGCGATGGCGGCGGCCGTGTCCCTCGCCCTCGGCGGCGCGGACGCACACACCTGTGTCGCGGCCGCCCTCGCCGAGCTCCCCGAGTACACGGAGATCGGCCGCAACGCCCGCCACGCCCTCGACCTCGCCGCCGGCGCCGAGAGCGCCTTCACCCTGATCCCGCTCCTGGAGCACCAGATCGTCGACCACGTCTACAGCTACGGCATCGCCGCCGCCGAGACGGTCCCGGTCGCCCTGGCCCTGGCCATCGCCTCGGGCGGCCGTATCGCGGAGGCGGTCCCGGCCGCGGCCTGTCTGTCCCGCGTCGCCGACTCGGCCCCGGCGCTCGCGGGAGCGCTCACCGGAGCACTCGGCGGCGGCGCGTCGATCCCGGCGACCTGGCGCCAGGCCTGCCGCACCCTCTCCGGCTGCGCACTCCCCCGCCTGACCGGCACCGACCTGGTGGAACTCGCCGAACTTCTGGAAGCCACGCAACCGACCTCACCGGGAGGATGATTCCGCCCATGACGCCCATGACACCCATGACCTCCGGAAGCCGACAAACCAGCCTGGAGGACCGCATCACCGCAGCCCTCGTGGGAGCCGCGGTCGGCGACGCCCTCGGCGGCCCCGTCGAGGGCTACTCCCCCGACCAGATCCTCGAACGCCACGGCGGCCGCGTCCACGGCATCGTCGGCCCCTGGAACGGCGACGACTGGCGCACGGCCCGCCCCCTCGCGCCGTACCACAAGGGCGACGGCCACGTCACCGACGACACCTTGATGACGCACGCGCTGGTGCGGGTCTACGCCCGGGTCCGCGACCACCTGGACGCGTTCGCGATCGCCGACCACCTGGTCCCGGACCTGATGACGAACCCGCGCTGGATCCCGGAGCTGGAGACGGAGTCCCTCCCCCTGCACCGCCTCTTCCTCGCGGAGAAGTGGCTGGTGGCCCGGCTCCACTACGGCAATGCCGACCCCCGCGAGGCGGGCACCGGCAACATCGTCAACTGCGGTGCCGCGATGTACATTTCGCCAGTCGGCCTGGTCAACGCGGCCAACCCGGCGGGAGCGTACGCGGAAGCGCTCGACGTCGCGGGCGCGCACCAGTCGTCGTACGGCCGCGAGGCGGCGGGCGTCCTCGCGGCGGCGGTGGCCGCGGCCGCCACCCCCGGAGCGACGCCGGACTCGGTCGTGGCCGCCGCGCTCGCCCTGGCCAAGGACGGCACGCGCACGGCGATCGACCGGGTCTGCGAAGTGGCCTCCCGTCACACGGACTTCGAGTCGGCGCTGGTCCCGCTGCGCGAGGCGGTGGCGCCGTACGACACCGTCGGCCCCGACTACCGCGACCCGTCCCTCGGCGCCCGCCGCCCCTCCCGGCTCCACGCGATCGAGGAACTCCCCGTCGCCCTCGGCATGTTGCTGGTCTCCTGCGGCGACTACCGGCACGCCGTCCTGGGGGCAGTGAACTACGGCCGTGACTGCGACTCCATCGCGACGATGGCGGGCGCACTCGCCGGCGCCCTGGGCTCCCCGGTCCCGGAGGACTGGTCGAAGAGGGTGGCGGAGGCGAGCCGCCTCGACCTGTGGGAGCCGGCGGCGACGCTCACGCGGGTGACCCGGGAGATCTTCGAGCGGGACGTACGCCGCCGCAGGACCCACGAGGCGGCCTTCGCCGAGATGGGAGGCCCGAGTTGCTCCGACTGACCTGGGTCCAGCCGGAGGACCTGATCGGCCACGAGCTGAGGCAGGCGGCCCTGGACGGACGCGAGCCGTCGGCGATCGCCGCACGGTGGCGGGCCGCGCGCGGCCCCGAGGCCCCGCTGCGGGCGGGCGCCTCACCGACCCCTGTCTCGCGCTACCTGCGGCTGCTCGCCAAGGACCTGCTGGACGAACTGGCGGACCTGCCGAGCACGTTGGGCGACAGCGAGCCGACGGATCTGCGCAGGATCAGGGCCCTGTGCCCCGACTGGCCCGCGTCCGCCGGCCCGTCACCGGTCACGCGGGCCCGTCTCGAGGCCGCCTGGCTCGGCCGGGCCGTCGGCTGTCTGCTGGGCAAACCGGTGGAGAAGCTCCCCCTCGACGGCATCCGTCAACTGGCGCGCGCCGCCGGGAACTGGCCGTTGCACACCTACTTCACCGCCCGCGGGGTGCCCGGTGACCTCCTGGCGCAACATCCCTGGAACCGCCGCTCGGCGACCACCTCCCTCGCCGAGAACATCGACGGCATGCCGGAGGACGACGACCTCAACTACCCGCTCCTCAACCTGCTGTTGATGCAGCGCCACGGCAGGGGTTTCACCACGGCCGACGTCGCCGGCCTGTGGCTGTCCGAACTTCCGGCGGGCCGCACCTTCACCGCCGAGCGCATCGCCTACCGCAATCTCCTCCTCGGCCTGGAGCCACCGCATACGGCCCGCCACCGCAACCCCTTCCGCGAGTGGATCGGTGCGCTCATCCGCGCCGACGTACACGGCTGGACCAACCCCGGCGACCCGGCAGCCGCGGCCGAGCAGGCCCATCGCGACGCCACCCTCACCCACACCGCGAACGGCGTCTACGCCGCGATGTTCACGGCCGCCGTCATCGCCGCCGCGGCGACCGGAACCCACGACGTCCACGCCTGTCTCCGTACCGGCCTGACCGTCGTACCGCCCGGCTCCCGGCTGGCCCGCGCCGTCCGCCACGCCGTCGAACTCGCCGCGGAGCACACCGACTTCGACACCGTCGTCGACCGGCTGCACGAGACCCATGCCGCCACCCACCACTGGGTGCACGCCGTCCCCAACACCGCCCTCGTCGCCGCCGCGCTCACCCATGCGGACGGCGACTTCAGCGGCTCCATCTGCCGTGCGGTGTCCGGGGGTTGGGACACCGACTCGTGCGGCGCGGCGGCCGGCAGCATCGCCGCCCTCCTCGCCGGTGCCCCGGCCGCCCTGCCGGACCGCTGGACGACCCCGCTGAAGAACCGGCTCGCCACCTCCGTGGGCGACTTCAACGGCACCGGCTTCGACACCCTGGCCCAGCTCACGCACCGGGAGGCATCCCGCTCATGACCCGCGCCACCCGACCCACCGAAGAGGCCCAGGCCCCTCTCACCGGACTGCGCGTCCTCGACCTCGCCACCCTCTTCGCCGGCCCGCTCGCCGCCACCATGCTCGGCGACTTCGGTGCCGAGGTCATCAAGGTGGAACACCCCGCCAAGCCCGACCCCGCCCGCGGCCACGGCCCGTCGAAGAACGGCGTCGGCCTGTGGTGGAAGCTGCTCGGCCGCAACAAACGGACCATCACCCTCGACCTGTCGAAGCGGGGCGGTCGCTCCACCCTGCTGCGCCTGGTCGCCACCGCGGACGTCGTCGTCGAGAACTTCCGCCCCGGCACCCTGGAGAAGTGGGACCTCGGCTGGGAGGAGCTGTCCGCCGCCAACCCCCGGCTGATCCTCACGAGGGTCACCGCCTTCGGCCAGTTCGGCCCGAGCGCGCACCGCCCCGGCTTCGGCACCCTGGCCGAGGCGATGAGCGGCTTCGCCGCCATCACCGGCGAACCGGACGCACCCCCGACGCTCCCGCCGTTCGGCCTCGCCGACTCCATCGCGGGCCTGGCCACGGCCTACGCCGTCATGACCGCGCTGGCCGCCCGCGAGCGCACCGGCGAGGGCCAGGTCGTCGACATGGCGATCATCGAGCCGATCCTGACCGTCCTGGGCCCCCAGCCCATCTGGTACGACCAGCTCGGCCACGTCCAGCCGCGCACCGGCAACCGCTCCCAGAACAACGCCCCGCGCGGCACCTATCTCACCGCCGACGGCGCCTGGGTCGCCGTCTCCACCTCCGCGCAGTCGATCGCGGAACGCGTGATGCACCTGGTGGGCCGCCCGGAGCTGATCGACGAGCCGTGGTTCGCGACGGGCGCCGACCGCGCCCGGCACGCCGACGTCCTGGACCAGGCGGTCGGCGGCTGGATCGCCGAGCGCACCCGGACCGAGGTCCTCGCGGCCTTCGAGAAGGCGGAGGCGGCGGTGGCGCCGGTCCAGGACGTCCGGGAGGTGATGATGGACCCGCAGTACGCGGCCCTGGACACGATCACCTCGCTCGACGACCCCGAACTGGGCCCCCTCCGCATGCAGAACGTCCTCTTCCGGCTCTCCTCCACCCCCGGCGCGATCCGCTGGGCGGGCCGCCCGCACGGCGCCGACACGGAGACGGTCCTGACCGCACTCGGTCTGACCCCGGCCGAACTGACCGCCCTGCGCGAGGAGGGCGCCGTATGACCCCGCCCCCGCTCACCTGGCTCTACGCCCCCGGCGACCGACCGCAGGTCGTCGCCAAGGCCCTGGTCGCGGGCGCCGACGTGGTCGTCGTCGATCTGGAGGACGCGGTCGCCCCGGACCGCAAGGAGTACGCCCGCGCGGCCACGGCCGAACTCCTCTCCGCCCCGCAGCCGGTCCCGGTCCATGTCCGCATCAACGCCCTCAACGGCCCGCTCGCCGCACGCGATCTGGAGGCGGTGGCCGCCCTGCCGGGCCTGTCGGGCCTGCGTCTTGCGAAGGTGACCTCCCCCGAGCAGATCGCCCGCACCGCGGAACGGTCGGTCCCCTCCGACGGCGGAGCCCTCCCCCTGTACGCCCTGCTGGAGTCCGCCCTGGCAGTCGAGCACGCCTACGCCATCGCCTCGGCCCACCCGGCCCTGCGCGGCATCGCCCTGGGAGAGGCGGATCTACGGGCCGACCTCGGCGTACGCGAGGACGTGGGCCTCGACTGGTCCCGCTCCCGCGTCGTCGTCGCCGCACGGGCGGCGGGCCTGCCCCCGTCCCCGCAGTCGGTCCACCCCGACATCCGCGACCTGGAGGGCCTGGCCGCGTCCTGCGCCCACGGCCGCGCCCTCGGCTTCCTGGGCCGCGCCGCCATCCACCCCCGTCAGCTCCCCGTCATCGAGCGGGCCTATCTGCCCACGGCGAGGGAGGTCGAGGAGGCCGAGACGATCGTGAAGGCGGCGACGACCCGGCAGGGCGCCCAGGCGCTGCCGGACGGGACGTTCATCGACGCGGCGGTGGTGACGGCGGCGCAGCGCACTCTGGCGCTCGCCCACCGCGAACGACGATGAGGGCGCCCGCTTCACCGCGGGCGCCCTCGTCGTCGTACGACCGACCGGTCAGCTCTTCCTGGCCGACTCGGCGCTGTCCTTCACGTCGTCCTTGACGTCGTCCTCCGCGCCGTCCTTCGCCTCGGCTTCGGAGGCGTCGGCGTTCCCGGCGGCTTCGGGCTCCTCGGGACCCTTCGCATCCGCCTCGTCCTTCTCGAAGGACACGCGATCCCCGCCGTCGGCCCCGGCCGAGTCCTCCGCGGCACCCGGCTCGACCACGGCCTCCCGGCCCGGGCGCTTGTCCAGCGACACCACGATGTATGTCACCGCGAGCAGGAAGACGCCCAGCGCGGTCCAGTCGTTCAGCCTGAGGCCGAGGATGTGGTGGGCGTCGTCGACGCGCATGTACTCGATCCAGGCGCGGCCCACGCAGTACGCGGCGACGTAGAGCGCGAACGCCCGGCCGTGGCCCAGCTTGAAGCGGCGGTCGGCCCAGATGACCAGGAGGGCGACGCCGATGCACCACAGGGACTCGTAGAGGAACGTCGGGTGGTAGTACCCGGGCACGCGGCCGTCCGTCGAGGACGTGATGTGCAGCGCCCAGGGGACGTGCGTCTCCTTGCCGTACAGCTCCTGGTTGAACCAGTTGCCCCAGCGGCCGATCGCCTGCGCGAAGGCGATGCCGGGGGCGACGGCGTCGGCGTAGGCGGGCATCGGGATGCCGCGGCGGCGGCAGCCGATCCAGGCGCCCAGCGCACCGAGCGCGATCGCGCCCCAGATGCCGAGTCCGCCCTCCCACACCTTGAAGGCGTCCACCCAGTCACGGCCCTCGCTGAAGTACAGCTCGTAGTCCGTGATGACGTGGTAGAGCCTGCCGCCGACGAGGCCGAACGGCACCGCCCAGACGGCGATGTCGGCGACCGTGCCGGCCCGCCCGCCACGGGCGACCCAGCGCCGGTTGCCGAGCCAGACCGCGATGAAGACGCCGATGATGATGCAGAACGCGTAGCCGCGCAGCGGGATGGGGCCGAGATACAGCACCCCGCGCGACGGGCTCGGAATGTAGGCAAGTTCTTCCATGACAGGGTCGACGCTACCGTGCCGGGCGGGCCCGACGGCAGGCGGACCGGCTACGGGTCCATAACGGGCGGCCGTGAAACTCTTAACCCTTGTTCGCCTGCTGCACGAGTTGCTTCAGCTTGGCGGGGGTCATCGTCTGGTCCTGGTAGATGTTCTTGCCGTCGAGCAGCACGGTCGGGGTGCCGCTGAAATGGCCGGCCTTGAAGGCGTCGTTCGACTTGTCGACCCAGCTGTCGTGCCTGCCGTCGTTGACACAGGAGCGGAAGGCGGCCGTGTCCAGGCCCTTCACTTTGCCCGCGAGCGCGATCAGCTTGCCGTTGTCCCCGAAGGCGTCGTCGGTCTCCTTCGGCTGGTTCGCGTACAGCATGTCGTGGTAGTCGCGGAACAGGCCGGCGTCCTGGGCGCAGGCGGCGGCGTTGCCCGCGCGCAGCGAGCCGGTGCCGCCGAGATTGCCGTCGATCAGCCGGACCAGGTGGTACTCGATGCGCAGCTGCCCGGAGTCGGTCAGCTCGTGGAACGTCGGGCGGTACGCCGTCTCGAAGGCCATGCAGGCCGGGCAGCGGAAGTCCTCCCAGATCGTGAGCGTCGACTTGGCGCCGTCCTTGCCCACCGGGATCGCGAGGCTGTCCTTGCCCTGGGCCCCGGAGGGCGCCACGGCCGGGCCCGAGGCCTTGTCCTCGTCCTTGCCGGAGTTCGCGGCGACCACGCCGATCACCGCGGCGAGGCCCAGGACGCAGACCACGCTCGCGCCCACGATCAGCGTCCGCCGTCGCTTGTCCGCGGCCTTCTGCTTCGCTCGCTCGTCCGCCAGCCGCTCCCGGGCGGTGCGCTTTCCCTCACGGTTCTTCTCGCTCACACCCCCAGAACGAAACGGGGAGGCGCAATGCGCCTCCCCGCTCCCAGATCCACTCGTAAGGAGGATCCCCGTGACATGAGATGTCCGGCTACGCCGCCCCGCGCACGCCCTTGGCGAGCTCACCGGCGAGCGAGCGGACGGCCTCGACACCGGCCGCGTCGTCCGGCGCGTCCAGCATCCGCTTGACGAAGGCCGAGCCGACGATCACGCCGTCGGCGAAGCCGGCCACCTCGGCGGCCTGTTCGGCGTTGGAGACGCCGAGCCCGACGCAGACGGGCAGGGCGGTGCCGGTGGCGCGGGTGCGCTCGACCAGGTTCTGCGCCTGCGCGCCCACCGACTCGCGGGTGCCCGTGACGCCCATCAGGGAGGCGGCGTAGACGAAGCCGCTGCCCGCCGCGGTGATCTCGGCGAGCCGCTCGTCCTTGCTGCTGGGCGCGACCACGAAGACCGTGGCGAGCCCGTGCTTGTCGGCGTGCTCCCGCCACAGCGCCGCTTCCTGCACCGGCAGGTCGGGCAGGATGCAGCCCGCGCCGCCCGCCGCGGCGAGCTCGGCGGTGAAGCGCTCGACGCCGTAGCGGTCGATGGGGTTCCAGTACGTCATGACGAGGATCGGCTTGCCGGTGGCCTCGTGGGCCTCCTTGACCGTCCGCATCACATGCGCGATCTTGACGCCGCCGCGCAGGGCGATGTCGTCGGCGGTCTGGATGACGGGGCCGTCGAGGACCGGGTCGCTGTGCGGCAGGCCGACCTCGACGACGTCCGCGCCGCCGTCCAGGGCCGCCTTGACCGCCTCGATGCCGCCGTCCACGGTCGGGAACCCGGCCGGGAGGTAGGCGATGAGGGCGGAGCGGCCCTCGGCCCTGGCGCCGGCGAGGGTGTCGGACAGCAGCTGAATGTTCCCGCTCACTTGGCGTCCCCCTCGATCTCGGCGGTGTCGGCCTCGTTGGCGGCGACCTCCGCGTCGGTGTCGTACAGCCCGAAGTAGCGCGCGGCCGTGTCCATGTCCTTGTCGCCGCGGCCGGACAGGTTGACCACGATCAGCCCGTCCTTGCCCAGCTCCTTGCCGACCTCCAGGGCTCCGGCGAGGGCGTGGGCGCTCTCGATGGCCGGGATGATGCCCTCGGTGCGCGACAGCAGGCGCAGCGCCTGCATCGCCGCGTCGTCGGTGACGGCGCGGTACTCGCCGCGGCCCGAGTCCTTGAGGTAGGAGTGCTCCGGGCCGATGCCCGGGTAGTCCAGACCGGCGGAGATCGAGTACGGCTCGGTGATCTGGCCCTCCTCGTCCTGGAGGACGTAGGAGCGCGAGCCGTGCAGGATGCCGGGCTCGCCCGCGGTCAGCGTGGCCGCGTGCTCGCCCGACTCGATGCCGTGTCCGGCCGGTTCGCAGCCGATCAGGCGGACCGAGGCGTCCGGGATGAAGGCGTGGAAGAGGCCGATGGCGTTGGAGCCGCCGCCCACACAGGCGATGGCGGCGTCCGGGAGGCGTCCGGCGCGCTCCAGGAGCTGGCGGCGGGTCTCCACGCCGATCACCCGGTGGAAGTCGCGGACCATGGCCGGGAAGGGGTGCGGGCCCGCGACCGTACCGAAGAGGTAGTGGGTGTGGTCGACGTTGGCGACCCAGTCGCGGAAGGCCTCGTTGATGGCGTCCTTGAGCGTGCGGCTGCCGGACTTCACGGCGACAACCTCGGCGCCGAGCATGCGCATGCGGGCCACGTTCAGGGCCTGGCGCTGTGTGTCGATCTCGCCCATGTAGATCGTGCAGTCGAGGCCGAACAGCGCGCAGGCGGTCGCCGTGGCGACGCCGTGCTGGCCCGCGCCGGTCTCGGCGATGACGCGGGTCTTGCCCATGCGCTTGGTCAGCAGGGCCTGGCCGAGCACGTTGTTGATCTTGTGGGAGCCGGTGTGGTTGAGGTCTTCCCGCTTGAGGAAGATCCGGGCGCCGCCGGCCTCCGCGGCGAAGCGGGGCACCTCGGTGAGGGCCGAGGGGCGGCCGGTGTAGTTGACCAGCAGGTCGTCGAGTTCGCGGGCGAACTCCGGGTCGTGCTTGGCCTTGTCGTACTCGACGGCGACCTCGTCCACGGCGGCCACGAGGGCCTCCGGGATGAACTTGCCGCCGAAGGCGCCGAAGTAGCCCTCGGCGCTGGGGACCTGACCCTCCGGGTCGGGGATGAAGAAGTCGCTGGGCATGCGTGTACCTCACGGTGAGTGGTGTGTGAACAGCACTGATCGCCGTGGGGGCGGAGATGGTCAGGCGACTGCGGGCCGTGTGTGGCTGGTCGCGCAGGTCCCCGCGCCCCTGGAGGGGCGCTGCCATCGCCGGCCGTTGACCTGGCCGGGTTCGTCGCCGATGACGTATCTGACCCTGCGGCCGTGGACACGGCGGGCGGGGGCACGGCAACCGCGAGGGCGGCAGCCGCGCGCGAGGCGGGCGTACCGGTCCGTGGTGGTCGTCGTGAGCGTCATCGGGGCGAGTCTAGCGAAAGGTCAGCCGCGTCCGTGCCGGAGTGCGGGGTGCTCGCCCGCCGCCACCAGGTCGGAGACGGCCGTCTTGGGGTCGCGGCCCGTGACCAGGGACTCGCCGACCAGGACGGCGTCGGCGCCGGCGTTGGCGTACGCGATCAGGTCGTGCGGGCCGCGGACGCCGGACTCGGCCACCCGGACGAGGTCGGCGGGGACCTCGGGCGCGACGCGCTCGAAGGTGCCGCGGTCGACCTCGAGGGTCTTGAGGTTGCGCGCGTTGATGCCGATGACCTTGGCGCCCGCGTCCACCGCCCGCTCGACCTCGTCCTCGTCGTGCACCTCGACGAGCGGGGTGAGCCCGATGGAGACGGCACGCTCGATCAGCGACTCCAGGGCCGGCTGTTCGAGGGCGGCGACGATCAGGAGGGCGAGGTCGGCGCCGTACGCGCGGGCCTCCCACAGCTGGTACGAGGTGACGATGAAGTCCTTGCGCAGGACCGGGATGTCCACGCGGGCGCGGACGGCCTCCAGGTCGGCGAGCGAGCCGCCGAAGCGGCGCTGTTCGGTCAGCACGGAGATGACGGCCGCGCCGCCCGCCTCGTAGTCCGCGGCGAGTCCGGCGGGGTCGGCGATCGCGGCCAGCGCGCCCTTGGAGGGGCTGGAGCGCTTGACCTCGCAGATGACCTTGACACCGTCGCCGCGCAGCGCGGCCAGTCCGTCCTTGGCCGCGGGAGCCTTCGCCGCGCGCTCCTTGAGCTCGTCGAGGCTGACGCGCGCCTGCCGCTCCGCGAGGTCGGCACGGACTCCGTCGATGATCTCGTCGAGCACACTCACGCGAGCGGCCCCCTTTCAGACGGTTGACTGTTCAAGAGGTTGAGCCAAGGGAAAAACCGATGGTCACTGCGATGGTATCCGCAGGATGGCGTAGGCCTCGCATCCGGTTGACGTCGGCCGCACTACCTGGACGTTCGCCTGTTGATCAAGGATGTAGCCAGCCACCGAACGGCAGGTTCCGGACAACCGTGAAGACCAGCAGCAATGTCCCGAGCGTCCACAGGTGCACCGGCCCGGGCTCGAAGCGCAGCGGCCGGCCGCGGGCCGCGCGCACCACCCATACGGTCCACAGCACCGCGAAAGCCAGATAGCCCACGACGGCGAGCGCGTTGTCCTGGAGCGCCGCCAGGAAGTCCCCGTGGACGAAGGAGTGCGCGCTGCGCAGCCCGCCGCAGCCGGGGCAGTAGATGCCGGTGACCTGGTAGAGCGGGCACGCCGGGTAGTGGCCGGGCTGGTTGGGGTCCACGGTGCCCACGTAGGCGAAGGCGCCGGCGACGGCCGCGAGGATCCCTGCGGGGACGGCGAGCCGGGACATCGCCGTGGGTCCGGCGGGGGTCCGCGTCGGGATCTGGCTCTCGGCGTTCACGTCCTGCATTGTCCCCCGGAGGACGCACGGGCCGCCACGCGCGCGTGAGGGGCGATCCGGCGCCGGATCGCCCCTCAGGGGTACGCGGGGGTGCGCAGGGGTACGCGCGAAAGCCGTGCTGGTCAGCTCTTGGTCGCGCCCGCGGCGGCCTGGCTCTGCGCCAGCGCCTCCTGGAAGTCCTTGTGGGCGTCCTTCGGCTGTCCCATGCCCATCGCGCTCATGATCCAGCCGACGACACCGCCGACGACCACGATGCCCATGCCGGCCCAGAAGCCCGCGGGCTGAGCCATCACCATGAAGGCGCCGGAGACGCAGAAACCGACGAACGCGATCATGACACCGGTCCAGGCGGCCGGGGTGTGACCGTGGCTGCTGCCCGCCATTGCTTGCTCCTCATTGCTGTTTTCGTGTCTGAGCCGGACGCTCACAAACATTGTCCCGCACGCACGCGAGCGCGCCGCTCGGGGGTGTCCCCTCGCGCGTCGACTCCGACGGGGACCGCAACGCGACGCCTCGCGCGTCGGCTCCGGTGGATCGAACCCGGCCCGCGGCGCGGGGCGGTCACGCGCCCGTGCAGGCCCGAACCCGTCCTCCGCGCGGAGCGGTCACGCGCCCATGCAGACCCGAACCCGCCTTCCGTACGGAGCGGTCACGCGCCCACGGAGACCGAACCGGCCCTCCGCGCGCAGCGATCACCCGCCCGCGAAAACCACGCCCACCCGCACAGCGATCACGCACCCGTGGAGACCGAATCCGCCCGCCACGCGCAGCGATCACGCACCCGCGAAAACCGAACCCGCCCGCCACCCGCAGCAATCACCCGCCCGCAAAACCCACACCCACCCACCACGCGCAGCAATCACGCCCCCGCGAAAACCGCCCCCGCCCTCCGCGGAGCGGTCACGCTCCGGTGGGGTCCTCGCCGCGGTCGAGGGCCTTCCAGATGTCCTCGGGGCGGTCGGGGTCGGTGGGCGCTGTCCTGCGGCGGGGCTTCGGGGCGCCCGCGCGCTCGTAGCGGCCGGACATGGCGGGCCACTGCCGGCCGTAGCGCAGGGCGAGGAGGCCGGCGACGAGGAGGAGGGCGCCGCCCGCTGCCGCGACGTAGGGCCAGGCGGTGTGGGAGAGGGCGTCCACGGTGGCCGAGGTGTCGCCGGCGGCCTTCGCGGCCTGCTCGTCGAGCGCGGAGGTGTCGGAGACGCCCAGCAGGGCGGCGGCGATGGTGCCGGCGCCGGAGAGCGCGAGCAGGGCCGCCACCAGCAGCCGGCCGGCCTTGCGGACGGCGAAGACGGCGACGAGCGCGGCGAGGCCCACTATGGCGAGCGCCGCGGGCACACCCGTGACGTCGCTGCCCTTGGCGGTCAGGGAGAAGGCGCCGCCGGCCACCGTGGTGGTGCCCTCCGACCAGCGCTGCCGGGTGGAGAGCAGCGCGACGGCCGCGCCGAGCGCACCGCACAGCAGGGCCAGGGCGAGACTTCGGCGGCCGGCCCGCGCGGGGCCGCCGGCTTCGGAACGGGGGTGAGGAACAGCTGTCACGTACTCCACTATCACCCGTACCCCGGGTGAACCGTCACCCGGGGCTCACGTGAGAAGCGCCCCATCGCGCGCGAAGCGCGCCTACTTGCCGCCCAGCCGGTTCGCCGTGTGCACCGCGCGCAGGACGGCCGCCGCCTTGTTGCGGCACTCCTGGTCCTCGGCGACCGGGTCGGAGTCGGCGACGATGCCGGCGCCCGCCTGGACGTAGGCCGTGCCGCCGCGCAGCAGGGCGGTGCGGATGGCGATGGCGGTGTCGGAGTCGCCCGCGAAGTCCAGGTACCCGACGCAGCCGCCGTACAGCCCCCGGCGGGACGGCTCGAGTTCGTCGATGATCTGCATGGCGCGGGGCTTGGGGGCACCGGAGAGGGTGCCGGCCGGGAAGCAGGCCGTCAGGACGTCGAAGGCGGTGCGGCCGTCCGCGACCTTTCCGGTGACCGTCGAGACGATGTGCATCACGTGCGAATACCGCTCGACGGACATGAAGTCGACGACCTCGACGGAGCCCGGTGCGCAGACCCGCCCCAGGTCGTTGCGGCCGAGGTCGACCAGCATCAGGTGCTCGGCGCGCTCCTTGGGGTCGGCCATCAGTTCGTCGGCGAGGGCCTGGTCCTCCTGCGGGGTCGCCCCGCGCGGCCGGGTGCCGGCGATGGGGTGGACCATGGCCTGTCCGTCCTCGACCTTCACCAGGGCCTCGGGGGACGAGCCCACGACGTCGAAGCCGTCGAAGCGGAAGAGGTACATGTACGGCGAGGGGTTCGTCGCCCGGAGCACGCGGTAGACGTCCAGCGCGCTGGCCGTGCACGGTGTCTCGAAGCGCTGCGAGGGGACGACCTGGAAGGCCTCGCCCGCGCGGATGCGCTCCTTGACGTCCTCGACGGCCTCCTGGAAGTCGGGGCCGCCCCACAGGGCGGTGTACTCGGGGAGTTCGGAGGGCGGCAGGACGGCGGGCGGCTGGGCGACCGCTCGTGTCAGGTCCGCCTCCATGGCGTCGAGGCGGGCGACCGCGTCGGCGTGGGCCTCGTCGACGCCCGTCTCCAGGTCGTTGTGGTTGATCGCGTTGGAGATCAGCAGGACCGAGCCCTCCCAGTGGTCCATGACCGCGAGGTCGCTGGTGAGGAGCATGGTCAGCTCGGGCAGCTTCAGGTCGTCCCGCTCGCCGGGACCGATCTTCTCCAGGCGGCGCACGATGTCGTAGCCGAGATAGCCGACCATGCCGCCGGTGAAGGGCGGCAGGTCCTCCTGGTGCGGGGTGTGCAGGGCCTCGATGGTGGCGCGCAGGGCGGCCAGCGGGTCGCCGTCGACGGGGACGCCGACCGGCGGGGTGCCGAGCCAGTGGGCCTGGCCGTCGCGCGCGGTGAGCGTGGCGGCGGAGCGGACGCCCACGAAGGAGTACCGGGACCAGGAGCGGCCGTTCTCCGCGGACTCCAGCAGGAAGGTGCCGGGGCGCTCGGCGGCGAGCTTGCGGTAGAGCGCGACCGGGGTGTCGCCGTCGGCGAGGAGCTTGCGCGTGACGGGGATGACACGGCGGTCGGTGGCCAGCTTGCGGAAGGTCTCGAGGTCCATGGCGGCTGACCTTACTGATCCGGGCCGGACGCGCCCGAATCGGCGTCCTTGAGGAGCACGTCCTCGTCGAAGCAGGTGCGCGCGCCGGTGTGGCAGGCGGCGCCGACCTGGTCCACCTTGACCAGCACGCTGTCGGCGTCGCAGTCCAGCGCGACGGACTTCACCCACTGGAAGTGGCCGGAGGTGTCGCCCTTGACCCAGTACTCCTGGCGGCTGCGCGACCAGTAGGTGCAGCGGCCGGTCGTGAGGGTGCGGTGCAGCGCCTCGTCGTCCATCCAGCCGAGCATGAGCACCTCACCGGTGTCGTACTGCTGGGCGATGGCGGGGACGAGACCGTCGGCGCTGCGCTTGAGGCGCGCGACGATCTCCGGGTCGAGGCTGCCGGCCGGTGGCGTGCTGGTCATGGGTGCCATTGTGCCGCGCGGCACCGACAGTCACGGCGCCGCGTCCACTGGGCGGACCCGGAGGGTGGTCGTAGGCTGACTGCATGTCGACTTTCGCCAAGCGTGAACGACTTCTCCTGGCCGACCTGTTGGAGGCCGAGGGCCCGGACGCCCCGACCCTCTGCGAGGGCTGGCAGACCCGTGATCTCGCCGCGCACGTGGTGGTGCGCGAGCGTCGCCCCGATGCCGCCGGCGGCATCCTGATCAAGCAGCTCGCGCCACGCCTGGAACGGGTGATGGCGGAGTTCGCCTCGAAGCCGTACGAGGAGCTGATCCAGCTCATCCGCACCGGTCCGCCGCGGTTCTCGCCCTTCCAGCTCAAGCAGGTCGACGAGATGTCGAACACGGTGGAGTTCTACGTCCACACCGAGGACGTCCGCCGTGCGCAGCCCGACTGGACGCCGCGCGAACTCGACGGGGTGTTCCAGGACGCCCTGTGGTCCCGCCTCGAACGCTCGGCCCGGCTGATGGGCCGCGGCACCCCGACGGGCCTGGTCCTGCGCCGCCCGGACGGCCAGACCGCGGTCGCCCACCGCGGCACACCCGTGGTGACGGTCACCGGCGAACCGTCGGAGCTCCTGCTCTTCTCCTACGGCCGTCAGGACGCCGCCGACGTGCAGCTGGAGGGCGAGAAGGACGCGGTGGCCAAGCTGCACGAGACGAAGCAGCTGGGCATCTAGAAGCCCGCATCCCGCGTCAGCGGGGCAGCTCGGCGCGGCGCAGGCCGGGCACGGCCAGGGCGACCACTCCGCCGAGCCCGCACACGAGCGCGCTGACCACGAAGACGGGACCGGTTCCCCACGCGCCGATCGCGGTGGCGGACAGGGGCATGCTGAGCGGGGTGAGACCGAGGCTGACCAGGCTGGAGACGGCGGTCACCCGGCCCAGGTACGCCGGGTCGGCGTGGGTCTGCAGCAGGGCCCCGCACATCGCGCCGCTGAGTCCGGTGAGCAGGCCGATCAGCAGGGCTGTTCCGACGGCGAGGACGACGGTCGGCGCGAACGCGAGCGTGCCGACCGCCACCGAGCCCGCCAGGATCGACCAGCCGGCGACCCGCCCGGCGTGCGGCAGCCGTCCGCGCACGGTCAGCAGCAGCGAGGCGGCGCCCGCGCCGACGCCGAACCCGGCGAGCACCCAGCCCATCCCGGCCGCGCCCCAGCCGCGTTCGTCGCACAGCAGGGTCAGACCGACGTTGAGCGGGCCGACGAAGCCGAGGTCGCCGAGGGCTATGGCCGCCATCAGCGGCGCGAGCACGGGGTGCCGGCGGATGTGGCGCAGTCCTGCCACGAGGTCCTGCCGGGCGGTGGCATTGTGTGTGCCCACCGTGTCGTCCGGTGGCAGCTCGCGTATGCGCACCGAGACCAGCAGCGGCACGGACACGGCGATCAGCAGTCCCGCGAGGCCGAACGCCGCCGTCGCCCCGCCGAGCGCCAACCCGAGCCCGCCGAGCGGTCCGCCGACCACGCTCGCGAACCGGATCGCGAGTCCCCGCATGCCCTGCACGCGCGCGAGCTGGTCACGGTTCGTCACGCGCGCGGGGAGGGCACCCACGGCCGGCAGGAACACCGCGTCGACGGTGCCGAAGACCAGGGCGAGCAGGGCCAGCGGCCACAGACCGGGGCTGGTCAGGACGAGCAGGGCGGCCACCGCGAGGACGGCCGCGCAGCGCACGGCGTCGCTGCCGATCACCACGCGTCGCGGCCCCAGACGGTCGGCGATCACCCCGCCACCGAGCATCAGCAGCGCCCGCGGCAGCGCGCTCGCCGTCATCACCAGCCCGGCCTGTGAGGGCGTACCGGTCTGTACGGCGGCCCAGGACAGCGCGATGTAGTAGACGCTGTCGCCGACCATCGAGAAGGTGAAGGCGGCGAGCCAGCGCAGGACGTTGGTGTCGCGGTGGGCGGGAAGTGCGACGGCTGTCGCGGTCTCAGACACGGAACGGGAAGCCATAGGTGTGCACCGCCACGTTCTCGCGGCCCTCGGTGTCGCCCGCGGCGACGGCGGCGCGTCCGCGCTCCTCGTACCGGCGTACGACGGCGTACATCTCCTTGGCCAGTTCGGCCAGTTCGTCCGAGGTCAGGCGCAGCAGCCACTCCGCGGATTCGGAGGCGGTCGTCCACGCGTCGCTCCAGTGCGCGCGTTCGTCGAGGTAGCGCCGGTACATCTCGACGCGCTGCTCGAAGAAGAGGCGGCTGGCGGCGGTGTGCGCTGCGGCCTTCTCCGGGGCGTCCCTGAAGTCCTCGTCACGGATGCTCACGCCCTCGGACGCGGGCTGCCACCACCGCTCACGGCCGTCCCCGCTCCCCGGCTCGGCCTCCTCGATCAGCCCGTGCTCGGCCAGCTTGCGCAGGTGGTAGCTGACCAGCGAGACGGCCTCGTCGACCTGGTCGGCGAGCTGGGAGGCGGTCGCTGTCCGCGCGATGGTCAGCAGTCGGTAGAGCTGGACGCGCAGGGGGTGGGCGAGCGCCTTGAGCGTGCCCACGTCCTTGATGCGCCGGTCCCTCTCGCTGTCAGCCATGCATGCGACGCTAAATGCGAAAGAGAAGTTGCGCAATCGATTTTGCGCAACTTCTCTTTCGCATTTAGCGACAAGCGAGCCCCGGCCAGGACCGGCCGGGGCTGGCTCGACGTACT
Source organism: Streptomyces spinosisporus (assembly GCF_022698145.1). Lineage (GTDB taxonomy): Bacteria > Actinomycetota > Actinomycetes > Streptomycetales > Streptomycetaceae > Streptomyces > Streptomyces spinosisporus. The sequence goes on along the minus strand of NZ_JALDAX010000017.1, from coordinate 115,793 downwards.
ACCGCACAGGGTGCCCGGCGCCCCGCAGCTCCCCCTTCACCTCGCCGATCCGCAGGTCGCCGAAGTGGAAGACCGACGCCGCCAGCACCGCGTCCGCGCCCGCCGCGATCGCCGGCGGGAAGTCGGCGAGCCTGCCGGCGCCGCCGGACGCGATCACCGGGACCGTCACGTGCTTGCGGACGGCCGCGATCATCTCCAGGTCGTAGCCGTCCTTCGTGCCGTCCGCGTCCATCGAGTTGAGCAGGATCTCGCCCGCGCCCAGCTCGGCGGCCCGGTGGGCCCACTCGACGGCGTCGATGCCGGTGCCCTTGCGGCCGCCGTGCGTGGTGACCTCGAAGGTGCCGCCCTCGGTCCTGCGCGCGTCCACCGACAGCACCAGCACCTGCCGCCCGAAGCGCTCCGCGATCTCGCGGATCAGGTCGGGGCGCGCGATGGCCGCGGTGTTCACACCGACCTTGTCCGCGCCCGCCCGCAGCAGCTTGTCCACGTCCTCGGCGGTGCGCACACCGCCGCCCACCGTCAGCGGGATGAACACCTGCTCGGCCGTACGGCGCACCACGTCGTACGTCGTCTCGCGGTTGCCCGACGACGCGGTGATGTCGAGGAACGTCAGCTCGTCGGCGCCCTCGGCGTCGTACACCTTGGCCATCTCGACGGGGTCGCCCGCGTCGCGCAGGTTCTGGAAGTTGACCCCCTTGACGACCCGGCCGTTGTCCACGTCCAGGCAGGGGATGACTCGTACGGCCAGGGTCATGCTGCGGTGTCCCCTCGGTACGCCTCCACCTCGACCTCGACGACCAGGCTTGGGTCCACGAAGCCGGAGACGATGATCATGGATGCGGCGGGGCGGACGGCGTCGAACAGCTCCTTGTGGGCCCGCCCGACGTCCTCCACGTCCCGGGCGTGCGTGATGTACATGCGCGTCCGCACGACGTCGTCGCGGCCCAGTCCCACCTGGCCCAGCGCCTCCAGCGCGACGTTGAAGGCGTTGACCGCCTGCTCGTACGGGCCGCCCCCGGCGATCTCGCCGTCCACGATGGACGTGCAGCCGGAGACCAGCACCAGGCCGTTCGGCAGCTCGACCGCGCGGGAGTAGCCGAACGTCTCCTCCCAGGGCGCACCGCTCGCCACCCGTCGTAGATCGCTCACTGGGCTACCGCCTCCAAGGCCTCTTCCAGGGTGAACGCCTTCGCGTACAGGGCCTTCCCGACGATGGCGCCCTCGACACCGAGGGGTACCAGCTCGGCGATGGCGCGCAGGTCGTCCAGGGACGACACGCCGCCGGAGGCCACCACCGGGCGGTCGGTCGCCGCGCAGACGTTGCGCAGCAGCTCCAGGTTGGGGCCCTTGAGGGTGCCGTCCTTGGCGATGTCGGTGACGACGTAGCGCGCGCAGCCCTCCTTGTCGAGGCGCTCCAGCGTCTCGTAGAGGTCGCCGCCGTCCCGGGTCCAGCCGCGGCCGCGCAGGGTCGTGCCGCGTACGTCGAGACCGACCGCGATCTTGTCGCCGTGCTCGGAGATGACCTTGGCGACCCACTCCGGGGTCTCCAGGGCGGCCGTGCCCAGGTTCACCCGGGTGCAGCCGGTGGCGAGGGCCGCCGCCAGCGAGGCGTCGTCGCGGATGCCGCCGGACAGCTCCACCTTGATGTCCATCGCCTTCGCGACCTCGGCGATCAGCGCGCGGTTGTCACCCGTGCCGAACGCGGCGTCCAGGTCGACCAGGTGCAGCCACTCGGACCCCGAGCGCTGCCAGGCGAGGGCGGCCTCGAGCGGGGAGCCGTACGAGGTCTCCGTGCCGGACTCGCCGTGCACGAGACGGACGGCCTGTCCGTCGCGGACGTCGACGGCGGGGAGGAGTTCGAGCTTGGCCATGGTCTACAGGGTTCCGATCCAGTTGGTGAGCAGCTGCGCGCCGGCGTCGCCGGACTTCTCGGGGTGGAACTGCGTGGCCCACAGGGCGCCGTTCTCGACGGCCGCCACGAAGGGCTTGCCGTGCGTCGACCAGGTCACCTTGGGCGCCTTCATCGACGGGTTGTGCGTCTCCAGCGACCAGTCGTGGACGGCGTAGGAGTGCACGAAGTAGAAGCGCGCGTCCGCGTCCAGGCCGGCGAACAGCTCGGTGTCGGCCGGTGCCTCGACGGTGTTCCAGCCCATGTGGGGCACGATCTCGGCCTGCAGCGGCTCGACCGAGCCGGGCCACTCGCCCAGGCCCTCGGTCTCCACGCCGTGCTCGATGCCGCGTGCGAAGAGGATCTGCATGCCGACGCAGATGCCCATGACCGGGCGGCCGCCGGACAGTCTGCGGTCGACGATCCAGTCGCCGCGCGCCTCCCTCAGGCCCCGCATGCAGGAGGCGAAGGCGCCGACGCCCGGCACGAGCAGGCCGTCGGCGTTCATGGCCGTGTCGAAGTCACGGGTGATCTCGACGTCCGCGCCCGTGCGTGCGACGGCACGCTCGGCGGACCTCACGTTCCCGAAGCCGTAGTCGAAGACGACGACCTTCTTGGGCGCGCTCAATTCCACACCTCCAGCCTCATCACGCCGGCGACCAGGCACATCGCGGCTCCGATCGACAGCAGCACGATCAGCTGCCTCGGCATCTGCTGCTTGGCGAAGGAGATGATGCCGCCGACCAGGAAGAGGCCGACGACGATCAGGATGGTCGACAGGCCGTTCACAGCGCGCCCTTCGTGGAGGGGAGGATGCCGGCCGCGCGCGGGTCGCGCTCGCTGGCGTAGCGCAGGGCCCGCGCGAGCGCCTTGAACTGGCACTCCACGATGTGGTGCGCGTTGCGTCCGTACGGCACGTGCACGTGCAGGGCGATCTGGGCCTGGGCGACGAAGGACTCCAGGATGTGCCGGGTCATCGTCGTGTCGTACTCGCCGATCATCGGCGCCATGTTCTCGGGCTCGGTGTGCACGAGGTAGGGGCGGCCGGAGAGGTCGACGGTGACCTGGGCGAGGGATTCATCCAGCGGGACCGTGCAGTTGCCGAAGCGGTAGATGCCCACCTTGTCCCCGAGCGCCTGCTTGAAGGCGGCGCCGAGTGCGAGGGCGGTGTCCTCGATGGTGTGGTGGGAGTCGATGTGCAGGTCGCCCTCGGTCTTCACGGTGAGGTCGAACAGACCGTGCCGGCCGAGCTGGTCGAGCATGTGGTCGTAGAAGCCGACGCCTGTCGACACATCGACCTTTCCGGACCCGTCGAGATCGATCTCGACGAGCACCGAGGTCTCCCTGGTGACCCGTTCCACGCGTCCTACGCGGCTCATGAACTCTGCTCCTTCTTCAACTCACGTACCGCGTCGAGGAACGCGTCGTTCTCCGCCGGGGTTCCGGCGCTGACCCGCAGCCACCCCGGGATGCCGTTGTCCCGGACCAGGACGCCCCGGTCGAGGATCTTCTGCCAGGCCGCGTGCGAGCCGCCCTCGTCGTCGAACCTGCCGAACTGCACGAAGTTCGCGTCGGACTCGACGACCTCGTATCCGGCCGCGCGCAGCTCGGCGACCAGCCGGTCCCGCTCCGACTTCAGCTGCTCGACGTAACCGAGCAGCGTGTCGGTGTGCTCCAGGGCGGCCAGCGCGGTCGCCTGGGTGACCGCCGAGAGGTGGTACGGCAGCCGTACGAGCTGGACGGCTTCGACGACGGCCGGGTGCGCGGCGAGATAGCCGAGGCGCAGACCGGCCGCGCCGAACGCCTTCGACATCGTCCGGGAGACGACGAGATGCGGCCGCCCCTCGATCAGCGGCAGCAGCGAGTCGCCGTGGCTGAACTCGATGTACGCCTCGTCCACGATCACCATGGACGGCCCCGCCGCCTGCGCGGCCTCGTACAGCGCGAGGACCGTCTCGCGCGGGACCGCGTTGCCCGTGGGGTTGTTGGGGGTCGTGACGAAGACGACGTCCGGCCTGTTCTCGGCGATCCAGCGCTCGGCCGCCGGGAGGTCGATCGTGAAGTCCGCGCCGCGCGGGCCGGAGATCCAGCCCGTGCCGGTGCCGCGCGCGATGAGCGCGTGCATCGAGTACGACGGCTCGAAGCCGATCGCCGTACGGCCCGGTCCGCCGAAGGTCTGCAGCAGCTGCTGGATGACCTCGTTGGAGCCGTTGGCGGCCCAGACGTTGGCGAGGCCGACCTCATGTCCTGAGGTGTCCGTCAGATACTCGGCGAGCCGGGTGCGCAGTTCGACCGCGTCCCGGTCCGGGTAGCGGTTGAGGTGGCGGGCCGCCTCGCGCACCCGCTCGGCGATGCGCTCGACCAGCGGCTCGGGCAGCGGGTAGGGGTTCTCGTTCGTGTTCAGTCGTACGGGCACGTCCAACTGGGGCGCGCCGTAGGGGGACTTGCCGCGCAGCTCGTCGCGGATGGGGAGCTCGTCCCAGCGGGACGCAGCGGGGTTGCCTGTCACTTGCCTTCCGGAACCTTCCACCCGAACCGTGCCTTGATCGCCGCGCCGTGCGCGGGCAGGTCCTCCGCCTCCGCCAGCGTGACCACGTGATGCGCGACCTCGGCCAGCGCGTCCTTGCCGTAGTCGACGATGTGGATGCCGCGCAGGAAGGACTGCACGGACAGGCCCGAGGAGTGGCAGGCGCAGCCGCCGGTCGGGAGCACGTGGTTGGAGCCGGCCGCGTAGTCGCCGAGGGAGACCGGCGCCCAGGGGCCGACGAAGATCGCGCCCGCGTTCTTCACACGGTCCGCGACGGCGGCGGCGTCGGCGGTCTGGATCTCCAGGTGCTCGGCACCGTACGCGTCGACGACCCTGAGGCCCTCCTCCACGCCGTCGACCAGGACGATCGCGGACTGGCGGCCCGCGAGCGCGGGGCGGATCCGGTCCTCGATGTGCTTGGTGGCCGCGACCTGCGGCTCCAGCTCCTTCTCGACCGCGTCCGCGAGCGCGACGGAGTCGGTGACCAGGACGGCGGCGGCCAGCGGGTCGTGCTCGGCCTGGCTGATCAGGTCGGAGGCGACGTGCACCGGGTCGGCCGTGTCGTCCGCGAGGATCGCGATCTCGGTCGGGCCCGCCTCGGCATCGATGCCGATCCTGCCCGTGAAGTAGCGCTTGGCGGCGGCGACCCAGATGTTGCCGGGGCCGGTGACCATGGTGGCGGGCGGGCAGGACTCGGTGCCGTGCGCGAACATCGCGACGGCCGTGGCGCCCCCGGCCGCGTACACCTCGTCGACGCCGAGCAAAGCGCAGGCGGCGAGGATCGTCGGGTGCGGCAGGCCGTCGAACTCGGCCTGTGCCGGGGAGGCGAGGGCGATGGACTCGACGCCGGCCTCCTGCGCGGGCACGGCGTTCATGATCACGGAGGAGGGGTAGACGGACCGGCCGCCCGGCGCGTACAGCCCGACCCGCTCGACCGGCACCCACTTCTCGGTGACGGTGCCGCCGGGCACGACCTGCGTCGTGTGTGTCGTACGCCGCTGCTCGCGGTGGACGAGACGGGCGCGCCGGATGGACTCCTCCAGGGCGGCGCGCACGGCCGGGTCGAGCTCGTCGAGGGCCTTCGTCAGCGCCTCGGCGGGCACCCTCACCTGGTCGAGCCGGACGCCGTCGAACTTCTCGGCGAAGTCGATCAGCGCCGCGTCGCCCCGATGATGCACGGCCTCGCAGATCGGACGCACCTTCTCCAGGGCGGCCGCAACGTCGAAGTCGGCTCGGGGCAGCAGGTCGCGCAGGGCGGGGCCCTCGGGAAGGGCGTCGCCGCGCAGATCGATTCGGGAGATCACGTACCCAATTCTCTCAGACCCGGGTCAGGCGTCGTTCGCGCGTATCAATGGCTGATACAGAACGCGCGGGGAACCCGGAAGATCGCCTTCACGTCCTGTGCTTCGGATGTTACTCAGCGGGCATGAACGGTTGTGCGAGCACAGCACTGGAGGAGTAAGTGACCGAAGGGGCCGGCCTGCGCGCCGGAGACCTGCCGGACGATCTGACCGCCGCCGAGGCCGGCATGTGGCAGGCCTTTCGCAACGGCACCGTGTACGACCTCAGCAGCGGGGACCCGGTCGTCGACGATCCGCACGGCGGGCATCCATGGGGGCCCGAGCGGACGGTGCGGGCCCGCATCGTGTGCTGGCTGCTGCTCGACGGGCCGCCCGCGCTGGCCGGCCGGGTCTCCTCTCTCAAGCTGCGCGGGGTGCAGATCAGCGGCAGCCTGGACCTGGCCGGCGGCACGGTCGTGCCGTACGTCGAGATGCGCGGCTGCCGCTTCGAGCGGGACGTGCTGCTGCCGGAGGCCCGCTTCACCACGCTGCGCATGGTGGACTGCTCGGTGCCCCGGCTGGAGGCGGCCCGGGTCCACACCGAGGGCGATCTGCATCTGCCGCGCTGCCGCTTCCTGGGCGGCATCCGGCTGACCGACGCGCACATCGGCACGGACCTGATGCTCAACCAGGCGATCGTGCACCGCGACCGCAGCGGCCGTTCGATCGCCGGTGACGGCATGACCGTGGGCCAGGACCTGCAGGCCGAGCTGCTGGAGTCGCACGGCGAGCTGAGCCTGCGCAGCGCCAACATCGGCGTCACGCTGAGCCTGCGCGGCGCCCGGCTGGACAACCCCCACTCCCGGCTCGCGCTGAACGCGCCCCAGCTGACCGTCGAGCGCACGCTGTACCTCACCCCGGCGGGCGTCGGCGCCGCCATGACGAGCGGTGCGACCCCCGCGCGCGGGACGCGCATCCAGCGGTTCGAGTGCCGGGGCGGGGTGCGCCTGGACGACGGCCGGTTCGGGGACGCGGTCGACCTGGAGCGGGCCCGGTTCGCCTTCACCGACGACCAGGAGCTGTCGCTGCGCCGGGTGCAGACGCCCGAGCTGCGTTTTCTCGGGGAGCGGCCGCAGCGCGGCAAGGTGGTCCTGTCCGGCGCGCGGATCGTCAATCTGATCGACCGGGCGAGCGCCTGGCCGGGCCCGGGCAATCTGCACATGGGCGGCTTCAGCTACGAGAACCTGGTGCCGCAGGGCCCCTTCCCGCTGACCGAGCGGCTGGAGTGGGTGGCCGCGGCGACCGCCGAGTACAACCCGGAGCCGTACGAGCGCCTGGCCTCCGTGCTGCGGGCCGGCGGCGAGGACGAGGACGCGCGCGAGGTGCTGCTGGCCAAGCAGCGCAGGCGCCGCGAGAGCCTGCCGGTGGCCGGGAAGTTCTGGGGGTACGTGCAGGACTGGACGGTGGCCTACGGGTACCGGCCGGGCCGGGCCGCGGTGTGGATGGCGGTGCTGTGGGCGGCGGGCTCGCTGGCCTTCGCACACGCGAGCCATCCGCCGGTGCAGCCGTCGCAGCACCCGGCCTGGAATCCGTCCCTGTTCGCGCTGGACCTGCTGCTGCCGGTCATCGACCTGGGCCAGGCCTCCGCCTGGCGGCTGGACGACGGCTGGCAGTGGCTGGCCGCGGCGCTGATCCTGCTGGGCTGGGTCCTGGCCACGACGGTGGCGGCGGGGGCCACGCGACTGCTGCGGCGGAATTGATCCACCGTGTCCCGTGGGGTCACAGATGCGGGACAGTGGTTGAACAGTGGACCTTTACTCGCTCTTGACCGATTGACGTACAACTTTCCGTGGATTGTGTGGAGCCCCTGGCGCCGGTGTGACCTGCGGTCTTTCAATGGTCGGCACCATGGCTCTGCTGCATCCCTTCAGCCGCGCGGCCCGCACCTCCCGGACCGCGCCGCCTCCCGCCGGCGCCCCACTGCCCGCCGACGACGAGGTGCTGCTCGACGCGCCCGACGACGGTCTGTGCTCCGCGCTGGTCGCGGCCGCGCGCGGCGAACACGGCCCCGCCGCCGCCCTGCTGGCCGCCACCCGCAGATCCGCCGACTGGGAGATCCGCGACCGCAGCGCGAGACGCCTCGCGACCTTCGCGTCCGCCCGCCCGGAGTGGCTGGAGAGCTGGTCCGCCGCCGACCCGCACGACCCCGACCTGCTCCTGGTCCGGGCGCAGCTCGCGGTGGACCAGGCTTGGCGCTCCCCCGACCGGGCGGAACTGCTGCGCGAGGTGAGCCCGCTGATCACGGCGGCCGCGCGCGGCGACGACCGCGACCCGGTGCCGTGGCGGCTCGCGCTGGACCACGCGCGCGGCGCACGCGCCGGCCACAAGTACTTCAGCGAGCTCTGGGAGGCGGCGCTGCGCCGCGCCCCGCACCACTACGGCTGCCATGTGGCGGCCCTGCGCTATCTGGCCACGTCCTGGCAGGGCTCGTACCGCGAGTGCTTCGACTTCGCCGACCGGGCCGCACAGGACGCCCTGCCCGACTCCCTGATCCAGGCACTGCCGTCACGGGCGGCCCTGGCCTGTCTCACCGAGGGCACCGGCACCGAGGTGCCGCGCGAGCGGCTGGACGCGGCGGCCGACCGGGCCGTCGCGCTGTCCGCCCGCTTCCCGGCGGCCGACCCCTGGCCCGCCGAGATCCGCAACAAGCTGCTGTACGTCCTCGTGCGCCTGGAACGCTGGGAGGAGGCCCTGACCGAGGTCCACCGGATCGGCCCGTACGCCACGTCCGTCCCCTGGGACCGGATGTCGGACGACCCGCTGGCGCTGTTCCTCAGTGTGCGCGGCGAGATCCTGGCCCGGGCCACAGGGTTCGCGGCCCCGTCACGGCATCCACGGAGTGAACGTGCCGGACGCGCCGGCTCCGGCGACCATTAGGCTTTTGCGCCGTGACCACCGTCCGTCTCCCGCTCTTCCCCCTGAACTCGGTGTTGTTCCCGGGACTCGTGCTCCCGCTGAACGTCTTCGAGGAGCGCTATCGCGCCATGATGCGCGAGCTGCTCAAGACACCCGAGGACGAACCGCGCCGGTTCGCCGTCGTGGCGATCCGTGACGGCCACGAGGTGGCACCGAGCGCGCCCGGCATGCCGGATCCCACGGCGCTGCCCGACCGCGGCCCCGCGGCCGGCTTCGGGTCCGACCCGGCGAAGTCGTTCCACGCGACGGGCTGTGTGGCGGACGCCGCGACGATCCGCGAGCGCGCGGACGGCACCTTCGAGGTCCTGGCGACGGGCACGAACCGGGTCCGCCTGGTCTCCGTGGACACGTCGGGCCCCTTTCTGACGGCCGACCTGGAGGAGCTGACGGAGGATCCGGGCGACGAGGCCGGGGCGCTGGCCGAGGGCGTGCTGCGCGCCTTCCGCCAGTACCAGAAGCGCCTGGCGGGCGCCCGCGAGCGCTCGCTGTCGACCGGCGCCGAGCTCCCGGACGAGCCGTCCGTGGTCTCCTACCTGGTGGCCGCGGCGATGATGCTGGACACCCCCACCAAGCAGCGTCTGCTCCAGGCCCCGGACACCGCGTCCCGGCTGCGCGACGAGCTGAAACTCCTTCGCTCCGAGACCGCCATCATCCGTAATCTGCCGTCACTGCCGGCGTCGGACCTCACGCGCGGCACGACGAGCCTCAACTAGGACCGGGATGGCGAAGAAGCCGAAGAAGCAGCAGCAGTCCGGCGGCACCCCCGCGACGGTGGCCCTGACCGCCGCGGGCGTCGCGTACACCCTCCACTCCTACGACCACGACCCCTCCCACCCCTCCTACGGCGAGGAGGCGGCGGAGGCGATGGGTGTCTCGCCGGAGCGGGTCTTCAAGACCCTCGTGGCGGACGTGGACGGCACCCTGACGGTCGCCGTGGTCCCGGTGGCGGGCCAGCTGGACCTCAAGGCCCTGGCCGCGGCGGTCGGCGGCAAGCGTGCCGCGATGGCGGACCCCGCCCTCGCCGAGCGCACCACGGGCTACGTCCGCGGCGGCATCTCCCCGCTGGGCCAGCGCAAGAGGCTGCCCACCGTCCTGGACGCCTCGGCGTCGGCCCACGCCACGATCTGCGTCTCGGCGGGCCGCCGCGGCCTGGAGGTGGAGCTCGCCCCCGCCGACCTCACCACCCTGACGAAAGCGGTCGTGGCGCCCATCGGCCGTGCCTGACCGGTTATGAGTGACTGTCGTGCGCGACCCCTCGACGGCCGGCCCCGGGTCGGTTAAGCACGAGGGACATGTCGAAGAAAACCAGGAAACGCAAGTGGCGCGTCAAGAAGGGCCGCTCCAACCACGGCCGTCGCCCCGCATAGCGGCTACCGCAGCGGCGCCTCGTAGGGATCGTTCGGGGCCGTCCCCTGCTCCGGGTACGGCTCCGGATCCCGCGGCCCGAACAGCGCCATCAGCCCCAGATGCACCACCAGCGCGGCGAGCGACCAGGCCAGCAGCGCGCCCTTCGCGCCGAGCTTGAGCGGCGCGTCGAACACGACGCCCTTGCCCACGGCCTTCGCATGGGCGACGACGTCCTCGGCCGGTCCGAGCCACACGCCGATCCGCCAGGCCAGCAGCGAGCCGAGCACTCCGCCGACGCCGAGGGCGACCACCAGGGGCACTCCCCCGCGCCGCCGCAGCAGAAAGACGACCAGCGCGCTGACCACACCGAAGCCCAGCGCGAGCAGGGTGAACGTTCCGTCGACCCCGATCGCCTGCTCGCCCTCGCTGTCCGAGAGATAGACGATCCAGCGCTTGTCGACGACGTCCGCGACCAGCGGCACATGCGGAGCCAGCCACCACCACAGCACCCCGAGCAGCGCCCCGGCGATCGCCACCACCACCGTGATCACGGAGGCCTCGCGCAGTTCGGTCTTCATTCCGGGCCCGTCCTGTCCGTACGTGCCGTCCCAGACGGCGTCGTGGGACGCGGGAGCCGCTTGCCCGGCAGCCGGCGGCTGCCACGAATGCTGCGAGGACTGTTCATGCGGCGGTGGAGGCGGAGTCAACGGTGCGGTCACCCTGACATCGTGCCAGGCGCGCCTGTGCGGCGCGTCACCGGACGGCCGCCCGACGGTACGCCCAGGTCGCGACGGCCAGCGAGACGACGCCCACCCCGGCGCACACGGCGAGGTCACCGGCCACGAAGGCCCAGTCCGGATCCGCCCCGAAGGTCCGGGCGAAGGCCTCGACGCCGTACGTCGACGGCAGCAGATCCCGCGCGAACCGTACGACCTCGGGCATCCGGTCGGCCGGCAGCACCCCGAGCAGCAGTGCCGCGGACATGCCCAACTGGCCGAGCAGCGTCGCCAGTTCCGGCCGCGGCGCCAGCAGTCCCAGCGCCGCCCCGAGGCCCGACAGCGCCGCTCCGGCCAGCGGGATCACCGCGACGAGCACCCACAGATGGGTCAGCGGAAGACCGAACAGGACACAGCCGAACACCGCGGTGACCACGGTCCCGGGCACGGTGAACGACGCATAGGCACCGGCGGCCCCGAGCACCACGGCCGCGGGCGGCACCGGCAGGGTCGCGTAGTGGTCGAGCCCGCCGCTCGCCCGCAGCTGACCGAAGTACTGGGCGAGCAGGTTCAGCGCGACGAACGCCACCACGAGCACCGAGGAACCGGCCACCACCGACTCGGCCTCGCCGCCGCCGTCCACGACGCCCCGCATCAGGATCATGATCCCGATCGACTGGAAGGTCGCCACGAACAGCAGCGGAATCCTCGCCACCCGCGCGCGGGACAGCTGGGCCCGGTACACGGCCCCGAGGGCCGGCCACATCCGCGCCCGCGGACCGAGCTCGACCGCGCCGCTCGCGGCCTCCTCCACGGCCAGGGGACTGCCCGGCAGAACATCGGCGGGTAGGACACTCACGTCGCGCTGCTCCCCTTCCGGCCGGGACGCATCCGGTCGCTCGCTCTCATGCCGGACCATACGGACCTCACGGCCCGCACGCTCATGCCGTGGCTCATGCCTTCACCAACCCCTGCTGTGCGGCGCCGCCCAGCGCCAGGTACACGTCCTCCAGACTGGGCGTGGCCAGCGTGAAGTCGTCGAGCGCGGCGAAGGCGCTGCCGCCGGTGACGGTGGCCACGACCGCGCGGGCCTCCTCCGGGGCGAGCCTGAGCGTCCAGCGGCGCCCGGACTCCACGGCCCGCTCGCGCAGCGCCGCCACCTCGGGCACCTGCAGCGGCGCCGTCTCGCGCCACAGCAGCTCGACCCGGACCTCCCCCGCGACCTGCTCCTTCAGCCCGGCCGGGGTGTCGCAGGCGATCACCCGGCCCCGGTCGAGCACGGCGACCCGGTCGAGCACGGTCTCGGCCTCGATGACGTTGTGCGTGACCAGCAGCACCGTCGTGCCGCGCTCGGCCCGTCGCCGGTCCACGGCCGCCCACACGGCGCGCCGGGCGACCGGGTCCATACCGCTGGTCGGCTCGTCGAGCACCAGCAGCGACCGCTCCCCGACCAGCGCGGCGGCGAAGCACGCGAGCCGCCGCTGCCCGCCGGACAGCTTCTTCAGCGGGCGCCCGGCGATGGCGGTGAGCCCGAGCTCTTCGAGTACGGCGTCCCGCTCGGCCCGCGCGTCCCGCGCCTGGAGCCCGCGCAGCCGCCCGGTCGTCTCGGCGGCCAGCGACACGGTCAGCTCGTCCAGTGCGGTCGACTCCTGGCCCAGATAGGCGAGGATCCGCGCGGCCCGCTCCGGGTGCCGCACGATGTCGTGCCCGAGGATCTCCACGCGCCCGGCGTCGGGCCGCATCAGCCCGGTCAGCTGCCGTACGAGGGTGGACTTGCCCGCGCCGTTCGGCCCGAGGAGGCCGAAGATCTCACCGCGGCGGATGTCGAGGTGCACATCGTCGGTGGCCCGTACCGCGGGAGTGCCCGGGGTGCCCCGCCGCCCTCGTACCGCCGGATAGGTCTTGGTCAGTCCGCGCACCGCGCACACGACGTCCCCGCCGTGCCGAAGTGCCTGTGCCGCGCGCGTACTCACAAAGCACGAGGGTACGGGGTCCGCGGCGGCCGTCCGCCCTCGGGTTGGTCGACAACGCGAAATCCCCAGGCAAAGAACTACTCGCCCGCGGGTGCGTGCTCCGCGGCCGTGCGTACGTCGATCTCCCGCCAGAAACCGGCCCGGATCGCGTACCGGTCGTGTTCGTCGATCTGGTCGTCCTTGTGCGCGAGCAGCCCGAAGCGGGCGGCGTAGCGCAGCAGTTCACCGTCGATGCGGTGCGGGACCCTCGGGTACATCACGGACAGCTTCTGCAGATGGCTCTGGTCGCCGAGGCGTTGGATCCAGCGGCGCGCGAAGACCTGCCCGACCTCGTAGGGATCGCCGCCGACCGTGGTGATGTCCTCCTCGCGGTCGGCCCACCGCTGCTCCGCGGAGGTCAGCTGCGCGAGCGTCGGCATCGAGGCGGCCTCGGCGGGCTCCGTGGGGGGCCGGTCGACCCAGCCCTTGTCGGAGGACCAGCGCAGGGTCGCGGTCGGGGGGTGCGGGGCGGGCTGCACCCCGGGGGCGCGCAGCGCGGCGAGGTCCTTGGGGGTGGGCACGCCCTTGGACGCGGACGCCCGCTCCTGGGTGCCGTTCCCGGTCGCGGCGGCCGGGCTGTGCTCGCCCTCCTCGGCGGGCCGCTCGGGCGCGGCGGCGAGCGAGGACTCCGGCAGCGGCGCGGAGAGGATCGCGGCGATCTCCGGGCGGGGCACGGGCGGTGGTGCGCAGACGCCGCCGGACTCCTTGGCCCGTACGGCCTTGGTGATCCAGGTGCGGTCCAGCACGCGCCGTTCGTCCGCCTCGGCGACCAGGTCCTCGGACTGGTTGTAGTCCCCGTCGGCGGCCTGCACGGCCCACAGGTGTACGGCGACGCCGTGCTCCTTGGCGGCCATCATGCCCGGCAGCAGATCGCCGTCGCCGGTGACGAGGACGATGTCGGAGCAGGCGCGGTTGCGCGCCAGCTCGGTGAGTTCGGCGTGCATGGCGGCGTCGACGCCCTTCTGGGCCCAGCGTCCGTCGCTGCGGGTCAGCGCGCCGAGCCGGACGGTGACCCGGGGCATCACGCGCAGCCTGCGGTGCTCGGGCTGGGGGACACGGTCGGGGGCGCCGTCGAACCAGTAGATCCGCAGCAGCGGCCGTTCGGTGTCGGACTCGGCGCGCTCGCGCAACGCCTGGATGAGGGCGGTGTGGTCGACGGTGATCCGGGAACGCGAGGGCTCCCCGGCGAGGAGACTGGCGGCGGCCCCCAGCAGATAACCGGCGTCCACCAGGACGATGCAGCGGTCCACGCGGTCCACCCTCTTTCCGGTTTCCGGGAGGTTTGCTTCGGCCTTCCTTCGAGTCTGCCCGACTGCGCGGGGGTTAACGGCCCGAACTCGATCTTCGGCGTGGCGTTTCGGTTCGCGCTCCGCGGCCTCGCGCTCCGACATGCCCTGTCACAGACGGTAATTATCCGAAATGCGCTTGTTGTCAGCCTATGTGAATCTGGTCCCGGCCCTGGCCCCTAGATCCCCCACAGGAGGCAGATCACCATGGCCAAGAACAAGAAGCAGAACCGGAAGCAGCCGCAGTCCGAGCGCGGGCAGCAGCAGGACCACCAGTCCTCGATGGAGGCGCAGTCCGAGCAGCGCACCGTGCAGCAGGTCACCCCGGGTGACATGCCCCGCAAGGGCCGGCAGAAGAGCTTCGGTCACAACTGACATCTGCATATCGGGTTGTTGAGACCCAGGCACGGCCGAGGGGCGCACCCCCGTGAAAGGGCGCGCCCCTCGCGCATGCGCCGCCGCTCGGCCCGTCCGCTGCCGCTCGGCCGTCCTGTTGCTCAGCCCGCCAGACAGGAGGGGCCGAGCAACACCTTGAGGTCGCCGAAGAGCGCCGGATCGGGCTTGACCCGGTGCCGGTCCAGACGCAGCACGGTCGTCCTGGTCGGGCCCTGCAGCTTGATACGGACCTCGCTGTCGCCCTTGTGATGGGTGAGGATCTCGCCGAGGCGGCTGACCATGGGCGGGGTGACGCGGGTGGCCGGGATGGTGAGGACCACGGGTGCGTTGGTGCCGGCGTTGGACAGGTCCGGCACCTGGAGCTCCATCGCCACCAGCCGCGGCACGTCCTCGCGCTTGTCGAGCCGGCCCTTGACGAACACCACCGCGTCCTCGACGAGTTGGGTCGACACGAGCTGGTAGGTCGCGGGGAAGAACATGCACTCGATGGAGCCCGCGAGGTCCTCGACCGTGGCGATCGCCCAGGCGTTGCCCTGCTTGGTCATCTTGCGCTGCAGGCCGGAGATGATGCCGCCGATGGTGACGACCGCGCCGTCCGCGTGCTCGCCGCCGGTGAGCTGGGCGATGCCCGCGTCGGCCTTGTCCGACAGCACGTGTTCGAGGCCGAAGAGCGGGTGGTCGGAGACGTAGAGACCGAGCATCTCCCGTTCCTGGGCGAGCAGATAGGTCTTGTCCCACTCCTCGTCGGTGAACTGCACGTCGAGTCCGAAGCCGGGCTCGTCGCTCTCCTCCTCGCCCATGCCGCCGAAGAGGTCGAACTGCCCCTCGGCCTCCTTGCGCTTGACCGCCACCACGTTGTCGATCATCGGTTCGTACTGCGCGGTGAGGCCCTTGCGGGTGTGCCCCAGGGTGTCGAACGCGCCCGCCTTGATCAGCGATTCCGTGGTGCGCTTGTTGCAGGCGACCGCCTCGACCTTGTCGAGGTAGTCCGGGAACGAGGCGTACTTCCCCTTGGCCTTGCGGCTCCTGATGATCGACTCGACGACGTTCGTGCCGACGTTGCGGACGGCTTCGAGGCCGAAGAGGATCACGTCGTCGCCCTGGGCGGCGAAGTTGTGCACCGACTCGTTGACGTTCGGCGGCAGCACCTTGATGCCCATGCGGCGGCACTCGTTGAGATAGACGGCCGACTTGTCCTTGTCGTCCTTGACCGAGGTGAGCAGCCCCGCCATGTACTCGGCGGGGTGGTTCGCCTTCAGATAGGCCGTCCAGTACGACACCAGGCCGTACGCGGCGGAGTGCGCCTTGTTGAACGCGTAGCCGGCGAAGGGGACCAGGACGTCCCACAGGGCCTGGATGGCCTCGTCGCTGTAGCCCTTCTCGCGGGCGCCCTTCTGGAACAGGACGAAGTTCTTCGCCAGTTCCTCGGGCTTCTTCTTGCCCATCACGCGGCGCAGGATGTCGGCCTCGCCGAGCGAGTAACCGGCGATGATCTGGGCGGCCTTCTGCACCTGCTCCTGGTAGACGATCAGGCCGTAGGTGACGTCCAGGACCTCCTTGAGCGGCTCCTCCAGCTCGGGGTGGATCGGGGTGATCTCCTGCAGACCGTTCTTGCGCAGCGCGTAGTTGGTGTGCGAGTCCATGCCCATCGGGCCGGGGCGGTACAGCGCGGAGACGGCGGAGATGTCCTCGAAGTTGTCGGGCTTCATCAGGCGCAGCAGGGAGCGCATGGGGCCGCCGTCGAACTGGAAGACGCCCAGGGTGTCGCCGCGCTGGAGCAGTTCGAAGGTCTTCGGGTCGTCCAGCGGCAGGGAGAGCAGGTCGAGGTCGACGCCCTTGTTGGACTTCACCATCTTGACGGCGTCGTCCATGATCGTGAGGTTGCGCAGGCCCAGGAAGTCCATCTTCAGCAGGCCGAGCGACTCGCACTGCGGGTAGTCCCACTGCGTGATGGTCACGCCGTCGGTGTGCCGCACCCACACGGGGGCGTGGTCGACGATGGGCTCGCTGGACATGATCACGCCCGCGGCGTGCACACCCATCTGCCGGACCAGGCCCTCGACGCCCTTGGCGGTGTCGATGACCTTCTTCACGTCCGGCTCGTTCTCGTACATCGAGCGGATCTCGCCCGCCTCGCTGTAGCGCGGGTGCGAGGGGTTGGTGATGCCGTCGAGGTCGATGCCCTTGCCGAGGACGTCGGCCGGCATGGCCTTGGTGAGGCGGTCGCCCATCGCGTACGGGTAGCCCAGCACGCGCGCGGAGTCCTTGATCGCGTTCTTCGCCTTGATCTTGCCGTAGGTGCCGATCATGGCGACCTTGTCGGCGCCGTACTTCTCCGTCACGTACCGGATCACCTCGACGCGCCTGCGCTCGTCGAAGTCGATGTCGACGTCGGGCATGGAGACGCGCTCGGGGTTGAGGAACCGCTCGAAGATCAGGCCGTGCGGGATCGGGTCGAGGTCGGTGATGCCCATGGCGTAGGCGACGATCGAACCGGCCGCGGAGCCTCGGCCGGGGCCGACCGCGATGCCGTTGTTCTTGGCCCACATGATGAAGTCGGCGACGACGAGGAAGTAGCCCGGGAACCCCATCTGGATGATGACGTCCATCTCGTACTCGGCCTGCTTCTGGCGGTCCTCGGGGACGCCGCCGGGGAAGCGGCGCTCCATGCCGCGGCGGACCTCCTCCTGGAACCAGGTGACCTCGGTGTACCCCTCGGGGATGTCGAACTTGGGCATGAGGTCGCGCTTTTCGAACATGCCCGAGGTGTCGATCTGCTCGGCCACCAGGAGCGTGTTGCGGCAGCCCTCCTGCCAGGCGTCCGAGGAGTCGATGGCGTACATCTCGTCCGTGGACTTCAGGTAGTAGCCGGTGCCGTCGAACTTGAAGCGGTCCGGGTCGGAGAGGTTCTTGCCGGTCTGGATGCACAGCAGGGCGTCGTGGGCGGCCGCCTCGTGCGCGTACGTGTAGTGCGAGTCGTTCGTCACCAGGGGCGGGATGCCGAGCTTTTTGCCGATCTCCAGCAGGCCGTCGCGGACCCGGTGCTCGATGTCGATGCCGTGGTCCATCAGCTCCAGGAAGTAGCGGTCCTTGCCGAAGATGTCCTGGTAGTCGGCGGCGGCCTTCAGGGCCTCGTCGAACTGGCCGAGCCGGAGCCGGGTCTGGACCTCGCCGGAGGGGCAGCCGGTGGAGGCGATCAGGCCCTCGGACCACTGCGAGATGGTCTCCTTGTCCATCCGGGGCCACTTCTGCAGCCAGCCCTCGGCGTACGCGTCGGAGGAGAGCCGGAAGAGGTTGTGCAGACCCGTGGAGTTCGCCGCCCAGATCGTCTTGTGGGTGTAGCCACCCGAACCCGAGACGTCGTCGCGCTTCTGGTGCGGCTGGCCCCACTGGATCTTGCGCTTGTTGCGCCGCGACTCGGGGGCGACATACGCCTCGATCCCGATGATCGGGGTGACTCCGGCCTTCTTCGCGGAATGGAAGAAGTCGTACGCACCATGGAGGTTGCCGTGGTCGGACATCGCGATATGGGTCATGCCCATCTCGTTGCACGCGTTGAACATGTCCTTGAGCCGCGCGGCACCGTCCAGCAGCGAGTACTGGGTGTGGACGTGCAGGTGCGTGAACGGCGGCTTCGACACGGTGCGGCCTCCAAGGGAAACGATCGGCAACGGGCTGGCGGACAGTCCTGGGGTCAGCGTCGAAGTCTATGCCTCGGCACTGACACTCAGCGGGCTCGTCCGCGTACCTTCACAGCGAGAGTTCCCGGGCACTTCCGGGCACCCTCGACCGTTGGAAACGACGCAACGCCGTCGTACACGACCATGCACCAGGAGGCACCCAGCGATGTCGGTACCCCAGCTCAACGACGAGCAGCGCGGCGAGGAGATCCTCGCCGTCTTCGACACCGCCTTCGGCGAGCTCCTGGCCGCCGACCCGGCCGCGTTCCGCGTGAAGTTCCGGAAGATGGCGGCCTCGGCGTTCGCGTTCTACCGGGGCACGGCGTGCCTCTTCTACCACGACGCCGACACCGACAAGCGGGGCGGCCCGTACCTGGACGAGCGCACCTCGCGCGTGTGGATCCACGGCGACCTGCACGCGGAGAACTTCGGCACGTACATGGACTCCAACGGCCGCCTGGTCTTCAACGTCAACGACTTCGACGAGGCCTACGTCGGCCCCTTCACCTGGGACCTCAAGCGCTTCTCCGCCTCGATCGCCCTGATCGGGTACGCCAAGGCGCTCAGCGACGAGCAGATCACCGAGCTGGTGCAGGTGTACGCGGGCGCGTACCGCGAGCGCATCCACGCCCTGGCCACCGGCGCGAAGAGCGACGAGGTGCCGCCGTTCACCCTGGACACCGCCCAGGGCCCGCTGCTGGACGCGCTGCGCGACGCCCGCTCCCTGACCCGCTTCGGGCTGCTGGACTCGATGACCGAGATCCGCGACTTCGAGCGCCGGTTCGCGTCCGGCGGCGGCTCGATCGAGCTGGACGCCGCCACGCGCTACAAGGTCCTCGCGGCCTTCGACGGCTATCTGGAGACGCTGCCGGACGCCTCCCTGGCCCGCCCGGACTCCTACCGCGTGAAGGACGTCGTCGGCCGCCGCGGCATCGGCATCGGCTCGGCCGGCCTGCCGTCGTACAACATCCTCCTGGAGGGCCACAGCGACGCCCTGGAGAACGACGTGGTGATCTACATCAAGCAGGCCCAGACCCCGGCCGTCTCCCGGCACATCACCGACCCGGCGATCCGCGACTACTTCCAGCACGAGGGCCACCGCACGGTGATCTCGCAGCGCGCCCTGCAGGCGCACGCCGACCCGTGGCTGGGCTGGACGGAGCTGGACGGCACGGGCCAGCTGGTCGCCGAGGTCTCGCCGTACGCGGTGGACCTGGACTGGGGCGACATCGACGACCCGGAGGAGATCGCGTCCGTCGTCGCCGACCTCGGCCGGGCCACGGCCACGATGCACGCCGCGGCGGACGACACCTCCGGCGAGTCCCTGGTGCCGTTCTCCACCGAGCGCGCCATCGACGCGGCGATCGCCGCCGACGAGGACGGCTTCGCGGCCCTGCTGACGGACTTCGCGCACAGCTACGGCGCACGCGCGCGTGCCGACCACCAGATCTTCGTCGACCTGTTCCGCAACGGCCGGATTCCGGGTCTCTAACGGTCCTGGCTCTCACAGGGACCTTTTAGGGGTCCCTTACCGGAGCCCATGACAGACTCTCCTCGCTATGGACATATCCGGGACCCGACTCAGAGCGCTTCGCGCGGCGCTGTTCACGGCACTCGTCGTGACGCTCAGCACCGCGTCGCACGTGCTGCTGTCCCAGGTCCCGCTGCCGCTGAACACGGTGGCCGCGGTCGCCGCCACCGTGTTCGTGGCCGCCTACGCCCTGGCCGGACGCGAGCGCGGCTTCGGACCGATCGCCGCCCTGCTGATCCCGCTGGAGCTGGCCGCCGACACGATCCTCACCACCGGCCAGCACGTCTGCTACGGCAGGGCGGGCGGCCCGGTGACCGGCCCGCTGCGCACCGTCGGCTGGGATCTGCTGTGCGGCAGCGACACCCGGGTCGGCACGCCGCTGACCCAGGTGACCGAGAGCGGCGGCACCGACCGGGTCGCGGCGCTGCTCGCCCACGCGGACCCGGCCACCGCCTGGCTGCTGCTCGGCGCGCACATCGGCGTCGGCCTGCTCGCCGCCGCCTGGCTGCGCCGCGGCGAGCGCGCCCTGGCCCAGTTGCTTCAGGCGGCCGCCGCGACGACGTTCCGGCCGCTGCTGCTCGCGGTCGCCGCGGTGGCCGTGCGGCCCGCCGCCCCGGTACGGCGCCTCGGGCGCCCCGCCCCGGCCGCCGCCGTCGTCCGCGACCGGCTCCTCGTGCACTCCCTGGGACGGCGTGGACCGCCGTGCTCGATCGCCCCGGCCTGAGCGACCGCACCCCGGTCGCCGCAGCGGCCCTCCCCCTGAGCACGGCCAGTCCCCCACACGTATTCCGCGCACGACAGCTGCGCGTCCCACATGGAGAACACCAACATGAGCAAGCGGAACAGCCAGGCGGCGAAGACGGCGGCCCGGGAGCGGCTGCGGCAGGAGCGCGAGCGCCAGGCCAAGCGGGCCAAGGCCAAGCGGCAGGCCATCGTGGCCGGTTCGGTCGTGGTCGTCCTGGCGGCGGCCGGCGGCATAGGTTACGCGGTCGTCCAGGCCAACAAGCCCTCCCACTGGGAGGCCGTGAAGGACGACAAGGTCGTCGCACCGGCCCACACCTCCGGCAAGGACGGCACGACCGTCGTCATCGGCAAGGCGAGCGCCAAGAAGACCCTCAAGGTCTACGAGGACCCGCGGTGCCCGGTGTGCGCCTCGTTCGAGCAGGTCGTCGGGTCGACCGTGAAGAAGGACATCGACGACGGCAAGTTCAAGATCCAGTACATCGGTGGCACGTTCATCGACGGCGACTCCCTCGGCAAGGGCCAGATCGGCTCGCGCGGCGAGGGCTCCAAGAACGCGATGGCGGCCATGGGCGCCGCGCTCAACGTGAGCGACGAGGCGTTCCTGGAGTACAAGACGGCGCTGTACTCGAAGAAGTGGCACCCCGAGGAGACCTCGGACAAGTTCAAGAGCGACGACTACCTCATCAAGGTCGCCCAGACCGTTCCCGCCCTGAAGAACAACAAGACGTTCCAGAGCGACGTCAAGAGCGGCAAGTACGACGCCTGGGCGCTCGCCATGTCGAAGACCTGGGACACCAACAAGGACGGCGTCACCGGCACCCCGAGCTTCGTGATGGACGGCAAGCAGCTCAAGGCCTCCGACGGCAACCCGCCCATGACGGTGGCCGACTTCAACTCCGTGGTGGGCGCGGCCCTCAAGGCCTGACCCCGCCGCAGGTGAAGAGCGGGCGAACTTTCCGCGTTCGCCCGCTCCGACGCATACCAGCCAGTAACCTGTTCGCCCGTGACCAGTCGATACAGATCGTCCGAGGCGAACCAGAGCCTCAACCCGCTTGCGCCCCGCCGCCGTACGGTCGTCAAGGCCGCGGCGGCGACTGCCGCTCTGGCCGGCCCGCTCGCCGCCGCACTCCCGGCCCGAGCCGCCGCCGACACCCCCGCCTTCCTGCACGGCGTCGCCTCCGGCGACCCGCTGCCCGACGGCATCCTGCTGTGGACCCGGGTGACACCCACTGCCGACGCGGTCCCCGGCTCCGGGCGCGGTCCGGACACCGAGGTCAGCTGGATCGTCGCCCGGGACAGGGCGTTGACCGACATCGTGGCCAAGGGCTCCACCACCGCGACCGCCGCCTCCGACCACACCGTCAAGGCGGACATACGCGGCCTCGAACCCGCCACCGACTACTGGTTCCGCTTCTCGGCCGGCCCCACCGACTCCCCCGTCGCCCGCACCCGCACCGCGCCCGCCGCCGACGCCGCCGTGTCCGGCCTGCGCTTCGGCGTGGTCTCCTGCGCCAACTGGGAGGCCGGTTACTTCTCCTCGTACCGCCATCTCGCGGCCCGCGGCGACCTCGATGCCTGGCTGCACCTCGGCGACTACATCTACGAGTACAAGTCCGGCGAGTACGCGAACCGCGGCACCGTCGTCCGCCCGCACGCGCCCGCCAACGAGATCCTCACGCTCGCCGACTACCGCACCCGGCACGGCAAGTACAAGACCGACCCGGATCTGCAGGCCCTGCACCACAAGGCGCCGGTCGTCGCGATCTGGGACGACCACGAGTTCGCCGACAACGCGTGGTCCGGCGGCGCGGTCAACCACACCGAGGGCGCCGAGGGCACCTGGATGGACCGCAAGGCGGCCGCCAAGCAGGCCTACTTCGAGTGGATGCCGGTCCGCCCTGCGATCGCGGGCACCACCTACCGCCGGCTGCGCTTCGGCAAGCTCGCCGATCTGTCCCTGCTCGACCTGCGCTCCTTCCGCTCGCAGCAGGCGTCCACCGCGAGCGGTTCGGTCGACGACCCGGACCGCACGCTCACCGGGCGCGCCCAACTGGACTGGCTGAAGGCCGGGTTGAAGGCCTCCGACACCACCTGGCGGCTGGTCGGCAACTCGGTGATGATCTCGCCGTTCGCCGTCGGCTCGCTCCCGGCCGACCTGCTGGGGCCGCTCGCCGAGCTGCTCGGGCTGCCGCAGGAGGGCATCGCGCTCAACACCGACCAGTGGGACGGCTACACCGACGACCGCCGCGAACTGCTGGCGCACCTGCGCTCCAACGCGATCCGCAACACCGTCTTCCTGACCGGCGACATCCACATGGCGTGGGCCAACGACGTGCCGGTGAACGCCGGGACGTACCCGCTGTCGGCGTCCGCCGCCACGGAGTTCGTGGTGACCTCGGTGACCTCCGACAACCTCGACGACATCGTGAAGGTGCCCGAGGGCACGGTCTCCGCGATCGCCTCGCCGGTCATCCGCGCCGCCAACCGGCATGTCCACTGGGTCGACACCGACCGCCACGGCTACGGCGTCCTGGACATCACCGCCGAGCGCGCGCAGATGGACTACTACGTCCTGTCGGACCGTACCGACAGGAACGCGACGTCCAGCTGGGTGCGTTCGTACCGCACGCGGTCCGGCACGCAGAAGGTCGAGCGCACCTACGACCCCGTGTAGCCCCGCGCTACAGGCTCTCGAGGAAGCCGAGCGCCACCCGCCAGGTGGCCTCGGCGGCCTCCTCGTCGTAGTCCGGCAGACCGGGGTCGGTGTAGAGGTGGCCCGCTCCCGCGTAGCGGTACACCTCGACGTCGGCGCCGGCTCTGCCCATCTGCAGATACCAGGCGCTCAGCCAGTCGTCCGTCTCGAACGGGTCCGGCTCCGCCACATGCAGCTGGACCGGCAGGTCGTCCACCGAGGCGTCCGGCGCGATGTCGGAGGTGCCGTGCACGAGCAGCAGTCCGCGGGCCTTCTCGTCGCCGAGCGCGAGGGTCTGCGCGATGGAGGCGCCGAGCGAGAACCCGGCGTACACCAGACCCCGCCCCGAGTAGGGCGCCGCGGCCAGGACGGCACGCTTGAGCAGTTCGTCCTTGCCGATGCCGTCCTTGAACTCCATGCCCTCCTCGACCGTCTCGAACGTACGCCCCTCGAAGAGGTCCGGGGTCCACACCTCGTGTCCGGCGCCGCGCAGCCGGTCGGCGGCGTCGCGCACCGCGGGCCTGAGACCGAAGGCCGAGTGAAAGAGCATGATGTTCATGAGGCCATGGTGCCAGCCGGGTCCGACAACGCCGCCCGGCGGCCGTTCCCTCTTCGAGCGCGAAGTCACATGTTCATGACCCCCATGGGCCGGTTACGTTCGGAGGCATGGAGAACATACTGCGCCCCCTGATCGTGTTCGGCGGCTCGGTCGTGTTCACGCTGGTCATCGGCTGGGCCACCGACCAGCTGCTGCGCAAGGCCGACGAGCGGCACAGCGAGACCCCGCTGTGGGGGCTGCTGCGCCGCGGCCGGGTGCCCTACCAGCTCGTGCTGTGCGCGGCGATGCTGAGAGGGTCCTACGACCAGGCACGGCTGTTCAGGACGCACAGCGCCGGCATCGGCCAGACGCTGACGCTGGTACTGATCGGCGCCACCGCATGGCTGGTGGTGCGGATCGCGGCCGCGGTCGTGGAGACGACGTACTCGCGCTACGCCCGCGCCCACCACGACCCCGCCCGGGTGCGCCGGGTGCGCACCCAGGTGTCGCTGATCATGCGCGTGGTCACCGCGGTCGTCGGGGTGGTGGCCGTAGCCGCGATGCTGCTGACGTTCCCCGCCATGCGCGCCGCCGGTGCCTCGCTGCTGGCCTCGGCCGGCATCCTCGGCATCGTCGCCGGTGTCGCCGCCCAGTCGACCCTGAGCAATATGTTCGCCGGGCTGCAGATCGCCTTCGGCGACATGGTCCGCATCGGCGACACCGTGGTGGTGGAAGGCGAGTGGGGCACGGTCGAGGAGATCACGCTGACGTTCCTGACCGTACGGACCTGGGACGAGCGCCGGATCACGATGCCGGTGTCGTACTTCACCTCGAAGCCGTTCGAGAACTGGTCGCGCGGCGGCAACCAGATGACGGGCATCGTCTACTGGCATCTCGACCACACCGCGCCGATCGAGGAGATGCGCGAGAGGCTGCGGGACATCCTGCGCGAGTGCCCCGCCTGGGACGGGCGCGCCTACGGTCTGGTGGTCACCGACTCGACGCCGAACACCATCCAGGTCCGCGCCCTGGTGACCGCCAAGGACGCGGACGACATCTGGACGGTACGGGTCACGGTGCGCGAGCAGATGATCGACTGGCTGTGCAAGACGCATCCGTACGCCCTGCCCCGCGTCAACACCGCGGACGCGGTCCTGCCCCCGGGCCGTACCTCCCCCGACGGACACCGCGACGGCCACGCCGACGGCGCCACCGCGAACCGCTTCCACGAGCCGCCCCGTACGGGACGCGGCTGAGCCCGTACGGGCGGGTACGAGCCCCTACGGGCCCAGTGTCTCAGTGTCCGCGCTCCGCACCCCCGTTGACCTGGACGACCTGCGAGGTGACATGGCTCGCCCCGGAGGAGGCGAGCCAGTGCAGGGTCGCGGCGACATCACCGGGAGTGCCGGCGCGCTTGTCGGAGGTGTCCTCGATGAGCCGCTCGCGTCGCGCCGGATCGATCCGCGGTTCGAAGAACTCGGTGTCCTCGATGTAGCCGGGCGCGACCACGTTCGCGGTGATGCCGCGCGGCCCCAACTCCCGTGCCAGGTCGTGGGCGTAGGGGTGCAGGGCGGCCTTGGCTCCACCGTACGCCCCGGTGCCCGACCCCCGGTACGCGGCGATGGAGCTCACGAACAGCACCCGCCCGCCCGGTGAGGCGAGCCGGTCCTTCAGTGCCTCGGTGAGCAGCGCGGCGGTCAGCGTGTTGATCCGGAAGTTGACGGTCCAGTTGTGCGCGACCCGGTCGAGCGGGTCGTCGCTCGCGGACCCGGGCTCCAGCTGCCCGGTGCCTCCGGCGGCGTGCACCAGCACGTCCACGGTGCCGAACTCCTGCGCCACGAGATCCGCGACGCCCCGCACCGCGGCCGTGTCACTGAGATCGGCCGCATGCCGCAGCGCTCCGGGCACCGCGGCCCTGTCGAGGACGTCCGCCCGGCGCCCCAGCAGCAGAACCCGGTCGCCGTCCGCCGCGAAGACCTGGGCCGCGGCGAGCCCGATTCCCGTACCGCCCCCACTGATCACCACATTGCGCGTCATGAGGCGACCCTACGAAGCGGGGCCGCCGGTCGCGAACGATATAGGGCCTGCCTGCGCCGGGGCCGTCCTGCGGCGGATCAGCGCAGACTGCGTACGTCGAGATGGCGCAGCACCCGGTCCACGATCTCCGGGTCCGCACCGGGCTCGCTGCGCGCCGCCAGCACCTCGTGCCGTGCGGCGCTCAGCAGTTCGCCCTGGATACGGCGCATCCGCTTGAGCCTGCGCATCCGGATCCGGTGCGCCTCGCGCCGCTCCTCCTCGCCCATGTCCGGGCTGATCCGCACCCCGATCTCGAAGGCCCGCCGCAGCATCTGCTCGGAGAGCTCCTCCGGCAGGTCCTCGGCCTCCTCGATCTCGTGGAGCCTGCGTCGGGCCGCCTTGGCCGCCCGCTCGGCCAGTTCCCGCTCGAACTTCTTCTCGTGCTCCGCGTCGGCCTGCACCCCGAGCCGCTTCACCAGCCACGGCAGCGTCAGACCCTGCAGCACCAGGGTGCCCATGATCACTCCGAAGGCGATGAACACGATCTCGTCGCGGTCCGGGAAGTCCGAGCCGTCGTCGGTCGTGAGCGGGATCGCCAGCGCCAGCGCCACCGAGGCCACCCCCCGCATCCCCGACCACCACATGACCACGGTCTCCCGCATGCTCATCGGGATGTCCTCGTCGTGGTCCCGCTTGGCGTGCAGCCGCTTGGTGAGCCAGGTCGCCGGCAGCAGGTACACCAGGCGTACGACGACGACCACGGCCAGGATCACCCCGGCCCAGCCGAGCATCTCGCTCCACCGCCCGGACGCCGTGCGCAGGGCGTTGTGCAGCTCCAGGCCGATCAGCCCGAACGCGACGCCCGTGACGAGCGTGTCGATGATGTCCCAGAACGTGTGGCCCGCGAGCCGGGTCAGCACGTCGTCGGGGTCGGTGCCGTACTCGGCGAGGAACATCGCGGTGGTGAGCACGGCGAGCACACCGGAGCCGTGCAGTTCCTCGGCGAGGACGTACGACGCATACGGCACGAGCAGCGTCAGGCCGACCTGGAGAGTCGCGTCGTTCAGCAGGTCGAGGAGCCGGTTGGCTCCCCAGCCCAGGGCGACCCCCAGGGCGACGGCGACGACGGCGGACAGCACCAGGTCGAGGGCGGCCCGCCCGGGGTGGAAGTCACCGCTGACGGCAGCGGCGACCGCGACGTTGTAGAGCACGATCGCCGTCACGTCGTTGAACAGGCCCTCGCCCTCCAGGATGGACACCAGCCGGCGCGGCAGCCCGAGCTGGCCCGCGACCGCGGTCGCGGCGATCGGGTCCGGCGGTGCCACCAGCGCGCCGAGCGCCACGGCGGCGGCGACGGGCAGCCCCGGCACGATCGAGTGGGCGACGACGGCCACGCAGACCGTGGTGACGAAGACCAGCGCCACCGCCAGCAGGAAGATCGGCCGCCGGTTCGCCGCGAACTGCCGCCAGGAGGTGCGCCGTACGGCCGCGTACAGCAGCGGCGGCAGCACCAGGGGCAGGATCAGCTCGGGCGGGATCTCGACGTTGGGCACGAAGTCGAGCACCGCGAGCACGATGCCGAGCAGGGTCATCAGCACCGGCGCCGGCAGCCCGTACCGGTCCCCCACCGGGACGCTGAGCACCGCCCCGAGCAACAGCACGAACAGCAGGGCCAACTGATCCACGGTCAGCGCTCCGGGCAGGTCGACGTACGGCGGCAGGGCTCAAGCCTGCCACGCCCGCGCACCCGCCAGGGTGTTCAGCCCGTGGGCCGCAGCACGCGCCGCATCGCCCGGTGCGGGATGCCCGCCTCCGGATACTCCGGGCCGTACGCCTCGTAGCCGAGCCGCTCGTAGAAACCCAGCGCATGCGTCTGCGCGTGCAGGTCCACCGCTGCGAGTCCACGCGCGCGTGCGACGTCCTCGATGGCCCGCACCAGCGCCACCCCGATGCCGAGGCCGCGCGCCTGCTGGGCCACCGCGAGCCGGCCGAGCGAGCCCACCGTCAGGTCGCCGCCGGTCTTCGCCGCGGCCGCCTCCCCGTGCAGCAGCCGCCCGGTGCCCAGCGGCACCCCGTCCGCCCGGACGGCCAGCACATGCACGGCCGTCTCGTCGTACGCGTCGTACTCGATGTCCTCGGGCACGCCCTGCTCGCGGACGAAGACCTCCTTGCGGACCGCGAAGCAGGCCTCCCGGTCGGCGCTCTCCTCGGCGACGCGCACCTCGTACGCGTGCGTGCTGCTCATCCGTACGTCTCCTCACGGACCTGGTCCAGGGCTTTTTGCAGGTCGGCAGGGTACTCGCTGGTGAACTCGACCCACTCCCCGTCCCCGGGGTGCTCGAAGCCGAGCCGCACGGCGTGCAGCCACTGGCGGGTCAGATGCAGGCGCTTGGCGAGCGTCGGGTCGGCGCCGTACGTCAGATCGCCGACGCACGGGTGGCGGTGGGCGGACATGTGGACCCGGATCTGGTGGGTGCGGCCCGTCTCCAGCTTGACGTCGAGGAGGGAGGCGGCGCGGAAGGCCTCGATCAGGTCGTAGTGCGTGACGGACGGCTTGCCGTCGGCGGTGACCGCCCACTTGTAGTCGTGGTTGGGGTGGCGGCCGATGGGGGCGTCGATGGTGCCGCTCGTCGGGTCGGGGTGGCCCTGGACGAGCGTGTGGTAGCGCTTGTCGACCGTGCGCTCCTTGAACTGGCGCTTGAGCGAGGTGTACGCGCGCTCCGACTTGGCGACCGCCATCAGCCCGGACGTGCCGACGTCGAGACGGTGCACGATGCCCTGGCGCTCGGCGGCGCCGGAGGTGGAGATGCGGTAACCGGCCGCGGCCAGGCCGCCGATGACGGTCGGGCCGTTCCACCCGGGGCTGGGGTGCGCGGCGACGCCCACCGGCTTGACGATCACGACCACGTCATCGTCGTCGTACACGATCTCCATGCCCTCGACCGGCTCCGCGACGATCTGCACGGGCGCGGCCACCTGCGGCATCTCGACCTCGAGCCAGGCCCCGCCGTGCACCCGCTCGGACTTGCCGACCACCGAGCCGTCGACCGTGACCTTCCCCGCCGCGGCGAGCTCCGCGGCCTTCGTACGGGAGAAGCCGAACATGCGGGAGATGGCGGCGTCGACGCGCTCGCCCTCCAGGCCGTCGGGCACGGGCAGGGTACGGATCTCGGGAATCGTGCTCACCCGTCGAGTATGCCGGACGGGTCGGACACCCCCGACCGCGCGCTCAGTCCTTGTGGACGGTGCCGTCCGGGTCGAGCCCCCGGAACGACAGCAGCACGATCAGGATGCCGCCGCACACGATCGCCGAGTCCGCCAGGTTGAAGACGGCGAAGCCCTTGGGCGAGATGAAGTCGACGACCGCGCCCTCGAAGACGCCGGGCGAGCGGAAGATCCGGTCGGTGAGATTGCCGAGGGCGCCGCCGAGGAGCAGGCCGAGCGCGATCGCCCAGGGCAGGCTGTAGAGCTTGCGGGCGAGCCGGGCGATCACGACGATCACGGCCGCGGCGATCAGCGTGAAGATCACGGTGAAGGCCTCGCCGAAGCCGAAGGCCGCGCCCGCGTTGCGGATCGCCTCTAGCTTCAGCCAGTCCCCGATGATCTCGATCGGCGCGTGGTGCTCCAGCTTGGCGACCACGATCATCTTGCTGATCAGGTCGAGGGCGTACGCGAACGCGGCAACCGCGAACAGCACGGCGATACGGCGCTTGCCCCTGGGGCGTGCGGTGCCGCCCTGCTCCGGCTCGGTCCCCGCCGTGTCCGGGGTCTCCGGGGTACCGATGATGCGCTCCGCCTCTGCCACGTGAGTCCCTCAACCTAGATACTCGACTGAGGACGAGGGTACGACACGCCCACCCTGCCCCTCAGTACCGGCGTTCCTGCTTCTGCTTGCACTCCACGCAGAGGGTGGCCCGCGGGAATGCCTGCATACGGGCCTTGCCGATGGGGTTGCCGCAGTTCTCGCACAGGCCGTAGGTGCCGGCGTCCAGTCGCTGCAGGGCGCGCTCGGTCTGGGTGAGCATCTCGCGGGCGTTGGCCGCGAGGGCCATCTCGTGCTCGCGCGTGATGTTCTTGGTGCCGGTGTCCGCCTGGTCGTCGCCCGCGCCGTCGCCGGAGTCGCGCATCATGCCCACGATGGCGCTCTCCGACGAGCTGATCTCGTCCTTCAGCCGGGTCATCTCGGCCAGCAGCTCCGCACGCGCCTCCTCGACCTCTTCCGGGGTCCAGGGGTCCTCACCGGGGCGTACGGCGAGTTCACCGGGCTCCGCCGCAGCCACGCGTGCCTTGGGTACGGCTGTCTTGGCCGCCGTGGCCGTGCCTGGAGTCTTCTTCGCAACCACCGTCGTGGCTCCCGTCTCCTCCGCGGCCTGCGCCGCACCCACCGTCTTGGCCGAACTCTTCCCACCCACCACACCCGCGCCCTTCGTACGAGCGCTTTTCTTCCCTGCGACCGCCTTCTTCGCCGCAGCCTTCTTGGCCGTGGCTCCGGCGGGCGTGGACTTCCTGGCGGTCGTGACCTTCTTGGCCGCCGGTTTCGTGGTCGTGGCTTTCTTGGTCGTGGCTTTCTTGGTCGTGGCTTTCTTGGTCGTGGCTTTCTTGGTCGTGGCTTTCTTGGTCGTGGTCTTCCTGGCCGCCGGGGTCTTCTCGACCGCGGACTTCGTCGCCGTGGTCTTCTTGGCGGTGGCTCTGCCGGTCGTCGTCGTAGAAGTCGTGGCCTTCGTGGCCTTCTTGGCTTTCGTGGCCGAGGCCTTGGTGGGCGCGGTCTTCTTGGCCGCGCTCTTCGTGGCTCCGGTCTTCGCTGCCGCAGGCTTCCCCGTCGCCTTCTTCTTGGCCGCGCTCTTCGTGGTCGCACTCTTGTCGGCCGGGCCGCTTCCAGCCGCGGTCCGCGTGGACGTGCCCGCCTTTGCCCCGCCCCCGGCCGTCGTAGCCCTCTTCTTGCCGGCGGGCTTCCCGTGGCCGTCGGTCGACGGTGCAGGTGTCCTGGCGGCCCCCGGCCCCTCGCCCACCACCTCCCGGACCGTCCGCACCAGCGCCACCCCGCGGGCGGCGCCGCTCCCGTTGCCGCTCACATCCCTGGCCGTACCGCCGGTGGCCTGTTCGGACGCCGACTGCTGTACGGCGGTCTTCTTAGCCACCATGGCCGCGGCCCCTTCACATATTGTGATCTTGCACGCGAATCGTGCTGGGACGATAAATCGACTTGTGACCCGCGGCAACGGGGCACACCACCCGATTCGCCCGGCTCACGCACGCCGCTCCGCAAGCCTGCATGCGTTGTGCCCAGCTCCCCGCGGGGTAATCCGCCGGACGGCCCGTCCCAGGATGCGAACAGGCGTACCGCTCCATTCGGGTCATCCCCGACCACGCGGCACCCGCAACCCCAGGTACCGGGAAAACCGGTCTGATGCTGTCCTCGGGGCGCCGTAGACTGGGCGGAGCGGAAAAGCATGGATGGGGACGAGTAGCGGCGTACGCAGCCCAGAGCGACCCGGGGACGGTGGAAGCCCGGGGGCGAGCGCGACGCGAAGATCACCCCGGAGCCGCCGGAAGAAAGCCGCAGCGTCGAAGCAGCGGCGAGTAGAACCGGCATCGCGACCCCAATGAGGGGGCTCACCGTCGCACACCCTGCGCCGGCGGGCCAAGGAGGGTGGTACCGCGGGAGCGCGCCGAAACCGGCGTATCGAAAGACTCGGCTCTCGTCCCTCCGGACGGAAGGCAGCAAGTCCGCCGGAGGAAGCTCGCTGATGACAATGCCGACGTACCGCCAGGTGCCCGCCCAGGTCGACCTGCCCGCGCTCGAGCACGCCGTGCTCGACTTCTGGCGCGAGCAGAAGATCTTCGCCAAGACCCTGGAGCAGTCCGAGGGCCGCCCCGAGTGGGTCTTCTACGAGGGCCCGCCCACCGCCAACGGCATGCCGGGCGCCCACCACATCGAGGCCCGCGTCTTCAAGGACGTCTTCCCCCGCTTCCGCACCATGCGCGGCTACCACGTGGCCCGCAAGGCCGGCTGGGACTGCCACGGCCTGCCGGTGGAGCTTGCGGTCGAGAAGGAACTCGGCTTCACGGGCAAGCGGGACATCGAGGCGTACGGCATCGCGGAGTTCAACGCGAAGTGCCGCGAGTCGGTGACCCGGCACACGGACGCCTTCGAAGAGCTCACGACCCGCATGGGGTACTGGACCGACCTCACCGACCCGTACCGCACGATGGACGCCGAGTACATCGAGTCGGTCTGGTGGTCGCTCAAGGAGATCTTCAACAAGGGCCTGCTGGTGCAGGACTACCGCGTGGCCCCCTGGTGCCCGCGTGACGAGACGGGCCTGTCCGACCACGAGCTGGCGCAGGGCTACGAGACGATCGTGGACCCCTCCGTGTACGTCCGTTTCCCGCTCACCTCCGGTCCGCTGGCCGGCGAGGCCGCGCTCCTGGTCTGGACGACGACCCCCTGGACGCTGGTCTCCAACACGGCTGTCGCCGCGCACCCCGGGGTCACCTACGTCGTGGCGACGGACGGCGAGGAGAAGGTCGTCGTCGCCGAGCCGCTCGCCGGCAAGGCGCTCGGCGAGGGCTGGGAGACCACCGGCCAGACCTTCACCGGCGCCGAGATGGAGCGCTGGACCTATCAACGACCGTTCGAGCTCGTCGAGTTCCCGGAACCGGCCCATTTCGTTGTCAACGCCGAATACGTGACGACCGAGGACGGTACGGGTCTGGTCCACCAGTCCCCCGCCTTCGGTGAGGACGACCTCAAGGTCTGCCGCGCGTACGGCCTGCCAGTGGTCAACCCGGTCCGCCGGGACGGCACCTTCGAGGAGGACGTCCCCCTGGTCGGCGGCGTCTTCTTCAAGAAGGCGGACGAAAAGCTCACCGAGGACCTCCAGCAGCGCGGCCTGCTCTTCAAGCACATCCCGTACGAGCACAGCTACCCGCACTGCTGGCGCTGCCACACCGCGCTCCTCTACTACGCGCAGCCGTCCTGGTACATCCGCACCACGGCCGTCAAGGACCGCCTGCTGCAGGAGAACGAGAACACCGCCTGGTACCCGGACACGGTCAAGCACGGCCGGTACGGCGACTGGCTGAACAACAACATCGACTGGGCGCTGTCCCGCAACCGCTACTGGGGCACCCCGCTGCCCATCTGGCGCTGCGAGGACGACCACCTCACCGTCGTCGGCTCCCGCGCCGAGCTGACCGAGCTGACCGGCAGCGACCAGTCCGAACTGGACCCGCACCGCCCGTACATCGACGACGTCACCTTCGACTGCCCGACGTGCGCGAAGACGACCACGCGCGTGCCGGAGGTCATCGACGCCTGGTACGACTCGGGTTCGATGCCGTTCGCGCAGTGGGGCTACCCGTACAAGAACAAGGACCTGTTCGAGGCCCGCTACCCCGCGCAGTTCATCTGCGAGGCCATCGACCAGACCCGCGGCTGGTTCTACACGCTGATGGCCGTCGGCACCCTGGTCTTCGACAAGTCCAGTTACGAGAACGTCGTCTGCCTCGGCCACATCCTCGCCGAGGACGGCCGCAAGATGTCCAAGCACCTGGGCAACATCCTGCAGCCGATCCCGCTGATGGACCAGCACGGCGCGGACGCGGTGCGCTGGTTCATGGCGGCCGGCGGCTCCCCGTGGGCGGCACGCCGCGTGGGCCACGGCACGATCCAGGAGGTCGTCCGCAAGACGCTGCTGACGTACTGGAACACGGTCGCTTTCCAGGCGCTGTACGCCCGCACCTCGGACTGGGCGCCCAGCGAGGCGGATCCGGCCCCGGCCGACCGCCCGGTCCTGGACCGCTGGCTGCTGAGCGAACTGCACGCGCTCACCGACCAGGTGACCCAGTCCCTGGAGGCCTACGACACCCAGCGCGCCGGCAAGCTTCTGTCCGCGTTCGTCGACGACCTGTCCAACTGGTACGTCCGCCGCTCGCGCCGACGCTTCTGGCAGGGCGACAAGGCGGCGCTGCGCACCCTGCACGAGGTCGTGGAGACGGTCACCAAGCTGATGGCCCCGCTGACCCCGTTCATCACCGAGCGGGTCTGGCAGGACCTGGTCGTGCCGGTCACCCCGGGCGCCCCGGAGTCGGTGCACCTGTCGACCTGGCCCGAGGCGGACCTCTCCGCCATCGACCCGGAACTGTCGAAGCAGATGGTCCTGGTACGACGGCTGGTCGAACTGGGCCGCGCCACGCGCGCGGAGTCGGGCGTGAAGACCCGTCAGCCGCTGTCCCGGGCGCTCGTCGCCGCGTCCGGCTTCGACACGCTCGACCGCGAACTGCACACGCAGATCACGGAGGAGCTGAACGTCAGCTCGCTCGCCTCCCTCTCCGAGGTCGGCGGCAGCCTGGTCGACACCACCGCGAAGGCCAACTTCCGCGCCCTGGGCAAGCGTTTCGGCAAGCGCGTCCAGGATGTCGCGAAGGCCGTGGCGAACGCGGACGCGGCCGCGCTGTCCCTGGCGCTGCGCGAGGGCACGGCGTCGGTCGAGGTCGACGGCGAGACGATCACCCTCGCGCCGGACGAGGTGATCATCACCGAGACCCCGCGCGAGGGCTGGTCGGTGGCCTCCGACTCGGGCGCCACGGTCGCCCTGGACCTGGAGATCACCGAGGAACTGCGGCAGGCGGGCCTCGCCCGTGACGCGATCCGCCTGATCCAGGAGGCCCGCAAGAACAGCGGCCTCGACGTGGCGGACCGCATCGCCCTGCGCTGGACGTCCACGGACCCGGCGGTCGTCGCCGCCCTCACCGAGCACGCCGGCCTGATCGCCGACGAGGTCCTGGCGACGGACTTCGCCCAGGGCGAGGCCGACGGGTCCTACGGCGAGCCCTTCACCGACGAGGGTCTGAGCCTGACGTTCCGCCTCCGCAAGGCGTAACCGATCACACAGCCCGAAGGGCCCGGCCTTCCCGCAGCGGGGAGGCCGGGCCCTTCGGTGTGAGTCGTCGGCAACGCTGATCAACACGCGTAAAAGGGCGGGGCCCCGGACCGAAGTCCGGAGCCCCGCCCTTTTTGAACGCCGCCGACGACTATCGCGTACTACTGACCATGCGGGCCGTCAGTTGTCGTCCTCGTCGATCAGGAACCCGCGCATCGGCGAGGGAGCCTGACCCATCGGGGACGGGCCCTGCGGCCGGACCGGAGCCATCGGCTGGGTCATCGCCGGGGACATCTGCTGCTGGCCGCCGTAGGACGGGGCAGCGGGGCTCGGCGCACCGCCCATGGTCTGGTTGCCGCCGTACGACGGGGCGCTCGCGCCGGCCGGTGCCATCGAGGGCGCCGGGGACGGCGGCAGCGACGCGGTCGCGGGCGTACGCGGCGGAGCCAGCGAGTCGTCGGCCTGGGTCTCCAGCTGACGCAGCTGCGACTCCAGGTAGGACTTCAGACGCGTGCGGTACTCGCGCTCGAAGCCGCGCAGGTCCTCGACCTTGCGCTCCAGCGTGGCGCGGGCGGACTCCAGGGAGCCCATCGCGACGCGGTGCTTCTCCTGCGCGTCCCGCTCCAGGGCGTCGGCCTTGGCACGGGCATCACGCTCGAGGCCCTCGGCACGCGAACGCGCCTCGCCCACGATCTTGTTGGCCTCGGAACGGGCCTCGGCGATCGCCTGGTCGGCGGTCTGCTGGGCCAGCGAGAGGACTCGGGCGGCGCTGTCGCCACCGGGGCCCTGACCGGGGCCGCCCATCGGGCCGCCCATGGGGCCACCCATCGGACCGCCCATCTGCTGCTGCATGGGAGGCTGGCCGCCCATCGGGCCCTGGCCCATGGGGCCCTGACCCATCGGACCCTGGCCCATCGGACCGGGACCCTGCGGACCACCCTGACCACCGCCGGGGCCGGCGGGCAGCTGCGGGGCGCCGCTCGGCAGCTGGGGCGGGCCACCCATGGGGCCACCCATCTGCTGCGGCGGGCCCGATATGCCGGCGGGCACGGGAGCGCCCGGACCGCGCATGCCCTGCTGCGGGTGCTGCTGGTCCTGCGGGCCGGGACCACCGGGGCCGCCGGGTCCACCAGGACCGCCGGGACCCTCCGGGGGCTTGCGCATGTTCTGCTGATTCTGGGCAGCGGCGCGCGTGGCCGCGGCCAGTTTGGCGCGCAGGTCCTCGTTCTCGCGGAGCAGGCGGGTCAGTTCGGCTTCGACCTCGTCGAGGAAGGCATCGACCTCGTCCTCGTCATAGCCTTCTCGGAGGCGGACGGTCGTGAACTGCTTGTTCCGCACGTCCTCGGGGGTCAACGGCATCTCTTCACCTCAACGTAGTCGTCGGCATTCGGCAAGACGGTAGGTCACATCGCTCATCACAGCCGGCTCACGATCGAGATCAGGATGTAGACGATGATCATCAGTACGAAGAAGGACAGGTCGAGCGCCACGCCCCCGAGACGCAACGGCGGGATGAACCGCCGCAGAAGCTTGAGCGGTGGATCAGTGACAGTGTAGGTGGCCTCCAGAACGACCACCATCGCCTTGCCGGGTTGCCATGAGCGGGCGAACTGGAAGACGTAGTCCATGACCAACCGGAAGATGAGCACGATGAGGAAGCACATCAGCGCGATGTAGATCACATCCAGGACCACGCTCATGACTCGTGCTTCCCTCTCCCCTGTTTCCGTGCTGCCGGGTACTGCTTTTTACCGCTGATTCCGGTCGTGCGTCTCAGCTCTGGTTGAAGAACCCGCCCTCTGCGATGCGGGCCTTGTCCTCCGCCGTGACATCGACGTTAGCAGGCGACAACAGGAACACCTTCTGCGTCACCCGCTCGATGCTGCCGTGAAGACCAAACACCAAACCGGCCGCAAAGTCGACAAGTCGCTTCGCGTCTGTGTCATCCATCTCAGTCAGATTCATGATCACCGGGGTGCCCTCACGGAAGTGTTCCCCGATGGTACGGGCCTCGTTGTAGGTCCGCGGGTGAAGCGTGGTGATCCGGTAAGGCTCTCGTTCCGACACGACCTTGGGCATGATCACCGGTGCGTTCTTCTCCAGGCTTGCGCGTTCTTGTGTGATGGACGCCACGGGCGCGATGCGCGCCGGACGACCGGATTCCGCGGGTAGCGAAGCGGAACGGGCGACCGGTTCACGCGTCACCGGAGGCTGTACGATTCGTACCTCTTCGTCCCGTTGGGACTGATGTGCCACATGCTGCTGGTGGGACGGTTCGTGCCGCCGATGGTCCCGTTCGGGCTCGGGGTCCAGTTCGGGCTCGAAGTCGTCATCGGGGTCGAATCCCCGGCCGTCGTACCCATCGTCCTCCACGAGGCCGAGGTAGACCGCCATCTTGCGCATCGCGCCGGCCATGCTCTGAGTCCTCCGCTCTGTGGTGGATCGACCGACTACCGCCAAGTGCCCGCGATCCACGAGGTCGTTCGCCCGCCTTCGGCGACATTGACCATATTTTCTGCTGTGGTCCGACTTCCTGGCGACGTTACCCGAGCCCGGGGCGGACTCCGAGTACCGCGGTACCGACGCGTACATGTGTCGCTCCGGCCGCCACGGCCTGCTCGAGGTCCGCACTCATTCCTGCCGAGACCATGTTCGCAGCCGGATGAGCTCGGCGCAGGTCGGTCGACAAATCCATCAACCGCTCGAACGCCGCCAGTTCACGTCCCGCATACTGCCCGGTGAGCGGCGCGACGGTCATCAGACCGTCCAACCGCAGACCCGGCGCCCGGGCGACCATCTCGCCCAACTCTTCGATTCCGTCGGGCCCGACGCCCCCGCGCTCCCCGCGTCCGCCCTCGCCGGCGTCCAGCGCGACCTGAAGCAGACAGCCGATCTCGCGCTCCTGCCGCACGGCCTCCTTGGAGAGCGCCGTGACCAGCCGCGCGCGGTCGACGGACTGCACGAGGTCGGCATAACCGACCACGGAACGAACCTTGTTGGTCTGCAGCTGACCCACGAAGTGCCACGTCAGCGGCAGATCCGAGCATTCCGCGGCCTTGGGTGCCGCGTCCTGGTCCCGGTTCTCCGCCACGTGCCGCACGCCCAGTTCGGACAGGATCCGCACGTCGCTCGCCGGGTACGTCTTGGTGACCACGATCAGGGTCACCTCCTCGCGCGCCCGCCCGGCCGCCTCGCAGGCGTCGGCGATACGACGCTCCACCTTCGCCAGGTTCGCGGCGAGTTCGTCCTTTCGACCCGTCATGTCCCTCAGTCCAGCCAGACATATCCCGCGAGTCGCCCCGTGGTGCGATCGCGGCGGTACGAGAAGTGATCGCCCGACTCCAGCGTGCACACCGGCGACTGCTCCCGGTCGTGCACCCCGAGCCGTTCGAGCTGGGCGTGCACTCCGGCGGTCACGTCGACCGCGGGCGTGCCCCAGCTCGTCTCGGAGTGCGCCGCAGGCTCGACGGCCGCCACCTCGGCGCGCATCGCCTCGGGCACTTCATAGCACCGGCCGCACACGGCGGGTCCGGTGCGGGCCACGATCCGGCCCGGCTCGGCGCCGAGTTCGGTCATCGCGCGCACGGCGGCGGGAACGACTCCGGCGACCATGCCGGGCCGGCCCGCGTGGGCCGCGGCGACGACGCCGGCGACCGGGTCGGCCAGCAGGACGGGCGTGCAGTCGGCGGTGAGGACGGCCAGAGCGAGACCGCGTCGCGTGGTGACGACGGCGTCGGTCTCCGGTACGGGGCGATCGCCCCACGGTTCGTCGACCACGGCCACCTCCGCCCCGTGCACCTGGTTCATCCAGACCACCCCGGCCGCGTCGAGGCCGAGGGACTTGGCCGCCAGTTCGCGATTGGTCCGTACGGCTTCGGGGTCGTCGCCGACCGCGCCGCCGAGGTTGAGCTCCTCGTACGGAACGGCGCTCACCCCGCCCCACCGGTCGGTGAAGGCGAAGTGCGCGCCGTCCACTGTGCTCGTTGCGGAGCGCTGTCCTATCACTTCAGGAAGTCCGGCACGTCCAGCTCCTCCGCGCCGTTGTCCGCGTAGGACCGCGACGGCGGGACCGGCGGGGCGACCTGGATGTCGTTCGCCGGCTCGGGCGCGGGCTCGGCGTCCTCCTTCGGCGTGACGCTGCCGAGTGAGCCGAAGGACGGGCGGCTGCTCTCGGACTGCCGTACGGGCGTGGTCTCCTCGCGGCGGGCCGAGGTCGAGGACGAGCCGAGGACGGTGTCCCGCTTGGAGGGCGGCTGGCCGCCGTCGAAGCCGGCCGCGATCACGGTGACCCGGACCTCGTCGCCGAGGGCGTCGTCGATCACCGCGCCGAAGATGATGTTGGCCTCGGGGTGGGCGGCCTCGCTGACCAGTTGTGCGGCCTCGTTGATCTCGAACAGGCCGAGGTCGGAGCCGCCGGAGATGGAGAGCAGCACACCGCGGGCGCCGTCGATGGACGCCTCGAGGAGCGGGGAGGAGATCGCCATCTCGGCCGCGGCCACCGCGCGGTCGTCGCCGCGGGCCGAGCCGATGCCCATGAGCGCCGAACCCGCCTCGGACATGACGGACTTGACGTCGGCGAAGTCGAGGTTGATCAGGCCGGGCGTGGTGATGAGGTCGGTGATGCCCTGGACACCGGAGAGCAGAACCTGGTCGGCGGACTTGAAGGCGTCGAGCACCGAGACCTGGCGGTCCGAGATGGACAGCAGCCGGTCGTTCGGGATGACGATGAGGGTGTCGACCTCTTCGCGGAGTTCGGCGATGCCGTCCTCGGCCTGGTTGGCCCGGCGCCGTCCCTCGAAGGTGAACGGGCGGGTGACCACACCGATGGTGAGGGCGCCCAGGGAGCGGGCGATGTTGGCCACGACGGGCGCGCCGCCGGTGCCGGTGCCGCCGCCTTCACCGGCCGTCACGAAGACCATGTCGGCCCCCTTGAGGACCTCTTCG
Organism: Streptomyces spinosisporus; assembly: GCF_022698145.1. Taxonomy (GTDB): domain Bacteria; phylum Actinomycetota; class Actinomycetes; order Streptomycetales; family Streptomycetaceae; genus Streptomyces; species Streptomyces spinosisporus. The sequence continues at coordinate 76,335 of NZ_JALDAX010000017.1, read as the reverse complement.
ATCTCCTCGCGGTGGTCCTCGGCGGCCTTGCGGCCGACGGCCGGGTTGGCTCCGGCGCCGAGTCCGCGCGTCAGTTCGCGGCCGACGTCGAGCTTGACGTCGGCGTCGCTCATCAACAGCGCCTGCGCGTCGGTGTTGATGGCGATGAACTCGACGCCCTTGAGACCGACCTCGATCATCCGGTTGATGGCATTGACACCACCGCCGCCGACACCGATGACTTTGATGACTGCGAGGTAGTTCTGCGGTGCTGCCACGTCGAAGGCCTCTCGCCTCGAGTTACGTGTCGTCCTCTCGCGGGTCTTGCCGCGGTCGTACGACTGATGCCGAATGGGACGGTCCGTACGCCGACCCGAACCCTAACGTTGAAGTTTAGGGTTACCAGTGTGTCTGTTCGCTGGACTCTTCCGAACAGGACACTAAGTCGACAAGTGGCGCACGTTCAACGAACACGCCGAACCTCCCGTTTTTCTTTTCACCCTATGTGATCAGCCGTAGCGCTGCCCAACCAGGGTGCTGGCCTGCGCGGATGTGCGTCAACTCCCCGATGACGCAGGGGCGGTGGGAACCGAGACGTCGAAGTGCCGCGCATCCGGCGCCGCTTTCATGAGAGCGGTGAGCGTACGGGCCTTCGCGGCGCCCTTCTCACCACTTCCCCAGTCGACGGTCCGGCCGTCGCTCAACTCCAGTGAGATGTCGTCGTAGGAACGCACCTTGACGGCTTCGGTGGAGTGGGCGACGGAGGCCGGAATGGCGCCCGCGACACGTACCGCTTCGCGCACCAGACCGTCCTCGCCGAAGCGCCGCAGACTCGCGGCGGACGACTCCGAGGAGTGCACCGCCAATTCCAGTGCGGGAACGCCTTTAGGGGCTTGGGAAACCGTGGCGAAACGGACACCCTCATCGTCCACTTCGATGAACTTTCCACCTTTTTGCACCATCAGAACCGGAGTACGCTCAACCACTTTCAGGCCGATTCCATGGGGCCAGGAACGAACCACGTCAACCGTGTCGATTCGGGGCAGTTCACGGCGCAGACGCGACTCAATCCCGTTGGTGTCCACGGAAATCAGCGGCCCCCCGACGGGGACGTCGGCCGCCTCGCGCACCTCGGCGGGCGTCAGGACCCGGGTGCCGGAGACGGACACCCGCTCCACGCGCGTCCACGGGGAGCCGTACAAAAGCCAGACCGCGCCCGCCCCGAGAAGAACGAGCGCGATGACAAGAATGATGATCGTACGAGGGTTGGGCGGTCTCCACCTCAACCGCCGTACCGGAGACGGGCCGGACGACTCCTGCTGGCGTTCACCGCGCTCGGCGGTGGTCGGTCCGGCCACGCTTCCTGCCCTTCGCCTACATCGGAATACGGTCGCTAACGGTGTGCACGGCCGGCCGAGACCGCCTCGTACACCATGCCGACGAGCAGGTCGTCGGCGTCCCGGCGGCCGAACTCCGCGGCCGCGCGGGACATCTCGAACAGCCGGTGCGGGTCGGCGAGCACGGGCAGCACGTTCGCCCGCACCCAGTCGGGCGTCAGTTCCGCGTCGTCCACCAGCAGTCCACCGCCGGCCTTCACCACCGGCTGGGCGTTCAGCCGCTGTTCGCCGTTGCCGATGGGCAGCGGGACGTAGGCGGCCGGCAGTCCGACGGCGGAGAGTTCGGCGACGGTCATCGCGCCCGCGCGGCAGAGCATCATGTCGGCAGCGGCGTACGCGAGGTCCATCCGGTCCAGGTAACTTACCGGGATGTACGGGGGCATTCCCGGCATCTGCTGCACATGCGGCAGTTCGTTCTTCGGGCCGACCGCGTGCAGGATCTGGATGCCCGCCTGCTGGAGCCAGGGCGCGACCTGCTGGGTCACCTCATTGAGCCGGCGGGCGCCCTGCGAGCCGCCGGAGACCAGCAGCGTGGGCAGGTTGGGGTCGAGTCCGAACGCCGCGCGGGCCTCGGGGCGTACGGCCGCCCGGTCCAGCGTGGCGATCGTGCGGCGCAGCGGGATGCCGATGTAGCGGGCGTCGCGCAGCTTGCTGTCCGGAGTGGAGACGGCGACGCGGGCCGCGTACCGAGAACCGATCTTGTTGGCGAGGCCGGGGCGGGCGTTGGCCTCGTGGATGACGATCGGCACACCGAGGCGCTTGGCGGCGAGATAGCCGGGCAGCGCCACATAGCCGCCGAAGCCGACGACCGCGTCCGCCTTGGTGCGCTCCAGGATCTGCTCGGTCGCCTTGATCGTGCCGCGCAGCCGGCCCGGGACGGTGATCAGTTCGGGCGTCGGCTTGCGCGGCAGCGGCACCGCCGGGATCAGCGCGAGCTCGTAGCCGCGCTGCGGAACGAGTGTGGTCTCGAGGCCGCGCTCGGTGCCCAGGGCCGTGATCCCCACGGTCGGGTCCTGCCTGCGAAGTGCGTCCGCGAGGGCGAGCGCGGGCTCGATGTGGCCGGCGGTCCCCCCACCGGCGAGTACGACATGCACCGAAATTCACCGCTCTCCGGACGACCGCGCCGTCTAGGCGCGCCGTCGCATCGTGTTCCATCTCCGAGGCCCCCGGTTCCGCGCGGTGCCTCCCGCCCGCTTTCTACCAAAGCGAGGTTGCCGCGCGGAAAGCGCCGCCCGCGCAGCGGGCTCGTCACGCGCGAACGCGATCAGCAGCCCGATGGCGAACATGGTCGGCAGCAGGGCGGATCCTCCGTAGGAGAACAGCGGGAGGGGGACGCCGGCGATCGGCAGCAGGCCGAGCACCGCACCGATGTTGATCACCGCCTGCGCGGTGATCCAGGTGGTCACGCCTCCCGCGGCATACCTGACGAAGGGGTCCTCCGTGCGTCCGGCCACGCGGATACCCGCATAGCCTAGAGCCGCGAACAGGGCGAGCACCGACAGTGTCCCCGCCAGGCCCAGTTCCTCACCGGTGACGGCGAAGATGAAGTCCGTGTGCGCTTCGGGGAGTTGGCCCCATTTTTCCACACTCGCGCCGAGCCCGGATCCGAAGATTCCGCCCGATGCGAGCGCATAGATCCCGTGTACGGCCTGCCAGCAGTCGGCGGGGCCCGACTGCGGTGAGGTGGCGCCGATGCAGGACAGGCGGGCCATGCGGTTCGGGCTGGTCTTGATGAGGATCACACCGATGACGGCGGCGACCGACAGCACGCCGGCGAACAGCCGGGTCGGCGCACCGGCCAGCCACAGCAGGCCGAACAGGATCGCCGTCAGGATGATCGCCGTACCCATGTCGCCGCCGAGCATGATCAGCCCGAGCAGCATGAAGGCGACCGGGACGAGCGGCACCAGCATGTGCTTCCACTGGTTGAGCAGCTTCTTGTCCTGCTTGCGGGCCATCAGGTCCGCGCCCCACAGCACCAGCGCCAGCTTGCCGAACTCGCTGGGCTGGATCTGGAAGGAGCCGCCGAGCGCGATCCAGTTCTGGTTGCCGTTGACCGACAGCCCTATCCCCGGCACCTGCACCAGGACCATCAGGAAGATCGCGCCCGCGAGGATCGGATAGGCGAGCGCCCGGTGCAGCTTGACCGGCATCAGCGAGGCGATCAGCAGCAGCACACCGCCGATGACGGCGGCGAGCAGCTGCTTGCGGAAGAAGTACGAGCCCGGCAGGGACATCTGCAGCGCGGTGATCTGGGAGGCCGAGTAGACCATCACCAGTCCGAGGACGGTGATCAGCAGGCTGCCGCCGAAGATCAGGTAGTACGCGGTCAGCGGCCGGTCCCAGGCCCTGCGGGCGTTGGCGTAGAGCCGCATCACGGGGTTCTCGCGCGCCGGCCGGGCGGTGGCGGGACGTCTGGCGGCCCGCTGAACGGGCGGCCGTCCGGTACGGCTACTGGGCATCAGCGCCTCCGCTGCGTCGGTCAGGAGCCGAGTTCGCGAACCGCCTCCGCGAACGCGTCACCGCGCTTGTTGTAGTTGGCGAACATGTCCATGGAGGCGCAGGCCGGGGCCAGCAGCACCGTGTCGCCCGCGGTCGCGAGCCGCCGGGCCTCCTGGACAGCCGCGAGCATCGCCCCAGTGTCGGTCCGGTCGAGGTCGACGACGGGTACTTCCGGCGCGTGTCGCGCGAGGGCTTCGCGGATCAGGGCCCGGTCCCGGCCGAAGAGCACGACGCCGCGAAGCCGCTTCGCCGACTTGGCGACCAGCTCGTCGAAGGTCGCACCCTTGGCGAGCCCGCCGGCCATCCAGACGATGGACTCGTACGCCGCCAACGAGGCTTCCGCGGCGTGGGTGTTGGTCGCCTTGGAGTCGTCGACGTACGCGACGCCGTCCACGTCGGCGACATGCGCGATGCGGTGCGCGTCCGGGGTGAAGGTGCGCAGGCCGTCGCGTACGGCCGCGGCGGGCACCCCGAAGGCGCGCGCGAGCGCCGCCGCCGCGAGAGCGTTGGCGATGTTGTGCGGGGCCGGCGGGTTCACGTCCGCGACCTCGGCGAGCTCCTGGGCGTTGCGCTGCCGGTTCTCCACGAAGGCGCGGTCGACCAGGATGCCGTCCACGACGCCGAGTTGGGAGGGACCGGGGGTGCCGAGCGTGAAGCCGATCGCCCGGCAGCCTTCCTCGACGTCGGCCTCGCGCACCAGGTCCTCGGTGGCCTTGTCGGCCGCGTTGTAGACGCAGGCGACGCGATTGCCCTCGTAGATACGGCCCTTGTCGGCGGCGTAGGCCTCCATGGAGCCGTGCCAGTCGAGGTGGTCGGGGGCCAGGTTCAGGACGGCGGCGGAGTGGGCGCGCAGGGACGGCGCCCAGTGGAGCTGATAGCTCGACAACTCCACGGCCAGGACGTCGTACTGCTCCTCGCCGAGGACCACGTCGAGCAGGGAGACGCCGATGTTGCCGACGGCGGCGGTGCGCAGACCGGCGGCCTTCAGGATGGAGGCCAGCATCTGCACGGTCGTGGTCTTGCCGTTGGTGCCGGTGACGGCCAGCCAGGGGGCGGCGTCGGGGCCGCGCAGGCGCCAGGCGAGTTCGACGTCGCCCCAGATCTCCAGGCCGGCTTCGCGGGCCGCCGCGAACAGCGGCTTGTCCGGCTTCCAGCCCGGTGTGGTGACGACGAGTTCGGTGCCGTCCGGCAGGGTCGCGCCGTCACCGAGACGCACCGTGATGCCCAGCGCCTGGAGTTCGGCGGCCTGTTCACGCGCGCGTGCGTCGTCGCCGTCGTTGACGACCGTGACGTGCGCCCCGCGCGCGTGCAGCACCTTGGCCGCCGGGATCCCCGAGACGCCGAGTCCGGCGACGGTGACGTGCCTGCCCTGCCAGTCGGTCACTTGTCCGCTGCCCATCCCGCGTAGAAGAGACCCAGTCCGACGATCACGCAGATGCCCTGGATGATCCAGAAGCGGACCACCACCAGGACCTCGGACCAGCCCTTGAGTTCGAAGTGGTGCTGGAGCGGCGCCATCCGGAAGACCCGCCTGCCGGTGAGGCGGAACGAGCCGACCTGGATGACCACCGACATGGTGATGAGGACGAACAGGCCGCCCATGATGGCCACCAGCAGCTCGGTGCGCGAGCAGATGGCGAGGCCGGTGAGGACACCGCCGAGGGCGAGCGAGCCCGTGTCGCCCATGAAGATCTTGGCCGGCGAGGTGTTCCACCACAGGAAGCCGAGGCAGGCACCCATCAGCGCGGAGGCGATGACCGCGAGGTCGAGGGGGTCACGCACCTCGTAGCAGGCGCCCGGGTTGGTCAGGGTCTGCGCGTTGGCGCAGGACTCCTGGAACTGCCAGACGCCGATGAAGGTGTAGGCGCCGAAGACGAGGACGGAGGCGCCGGTGGCGAGGCCGTCCAGACCGTCGGTGAGGTTCACGCCGTTCGACATCGCGAGGATCATGAACAGCGCCCAGACCACGAACAGGATCGGGCCGATCTTCCAGCCGAAGTCGGTGATGAACGAAAGCTTCGTGGAGGCTGGGGTGTTGCCGCGGACGTCCTGGAACTGCAGGGCCAGTACGGCGAAGGAGATGCCGACGATCAGCTGGCCGGCCATCTTCGCCTTGGCCCGCAGGCCCAGCGAACGCCGCTTGACGATCTTGATGTAGTCGTCGAGGAAGCCGACCAGGCCCATGCCGACCATCAGGCCGAGCACCAGCATGCCCGAATAGGTGGGCGCGTAGCCGGTGATGAGCTTGGACAGGAAGTAGGCGGCAACCGTCGCCAGGATGAAGGCGATACCGCCCATGGTCGGCGTACCGCGCTTGCTGGCGTGCTCGCGCGGACCGTCGTCCCGGATGTACTGGCCGTAGCCCTTGCGGGCCAGAAGCTTGATCAGCAGCGGAGTGCCGACCAGCGTCAGGAAAAGGCCGATGACTCCCGAGAACAGGATCTGCTTCATCATCGGGCGGCAACCTCACCCTCGGCACCGGTCGCGAGCAGCGCCTCCGCGATGCTCTCCAGACCGACCGACCGGGACGCCTTCACGAGCACGACGTCCCCCGGGCGCAACTCGCTGCGCAACAGGTCGACAGCCGCCTGTGCGTCGGACACGTGCACCGACTCCTCACCCCACGAACCCTCGTTATATGCGCCCAGTTGCAGCCAGGACGCTTCCCTGCCCCCGACCGCGACGAGCTTGCCGACATTGAGCCGGACGGCGAGCCGTCCGACCGCGTCGTGCTCGGCGAGCGCCTCGTCCCCGAGCTCGGCCATCTTGCCGAGCACCGCCCAGGTCCGCCGCCCGGTGCCCATGGCCACGAGCGCGCGCAGAGCGGCTCGCATGGACTCGGGGTTCGCGTTGTAGGCGTCGTTGACGATGGTCACGCCGTCCGGTCGCTCGGTGACCTCCATGCGCCAGCGGGAGAGGGAGCCCGCCTCGGAGAGCGCGGTGGCGATCTCTTCCGCGGACATGCCCAGCTCATGGGCGACGGCGGCCGCGGCGAGCGCGTTCGACACGTGGTGCTCACCGTACAGGCGTATGGTCACGTCGCTTGCACCGGAGGGTGTGCGAAGCCTGAAGGCGGGCTGTCCGGTGTCCGTGAGTCGCACGTTCTCGGCGCGTACGTCCGCTTCGTCGGCCTCCCCGAAGAGGACCACCTTGGCCTTCGTACGGGACGCCATGGCCCGTACGAGGGGGTCGTCCGCGTTGAGGATCGCGGTGCCGCCCTCGTCGGACGCCGGGAGGGACTCGACGAGTTCGCCCTTGGCCTCGGCGATCTGCTCCCGGCCGCCGAACTCGCCGATGTGGGCGGTGCCGACGTTCAGGACGAGGCCGATCCTCGGGGGTGTCAGGCCCGCGAGATAGCGGATGTGGCCGATGCCGCGGGCGCCCATCTCCAGGACGAGGAACCTCGTCTCCTCGGTGGCGGTCAGCGCGGTGAGCGGCAGTCCGATCTCGTTGTTGAGCGAGCCGGGCGTGTACACCGTCGGCGCCTTGCGCTGCAGCACCTGGGCGATGAGGTCCTTGGTGCTGGTCTTGCCCGCGGAGCCGGTGAGGGCCACGAGGGTCGCGCCGAGGCGTCGTACGACATGACGGGCGAGGGCGCCGAGCGCGGTCTGCACGTCCTCGACGACGATCGCGGGCACGCCCACGGGGCGCGACGCCAGCACGGCGACCGCGCCCGCGTCCACGACCTGCTGGGCGAAGTCGTGGCCGTCCACACGTTCGCCGACGAAGGCGACGAACAGGCTGCCGGGCTCCACCTCGCGGGAGTCCCGGACGACCGGAGCGGTGACCTGGACGGACGGATCCGGTATGTCGTGCGTCTGCCCGCCGACGACTTCTGCGATCTCGGCGAGAGAGAGGGCGATCACAAGTTCATCCCTGGGTCTTCTGGATAGCTTCGCGAAGCACCTGGCGGTCGTCGAAGGGACGGACCACTCCGGCGATGTCCTGGCCCTGCTCGTGGCCCTTGCCCGCGACCAGCACGGTGTCCCCGGGCTGCGCGCGGGCGACGGCGGCGGCGATCGCGGCGGCCCGGTCCTCGAAGACCTGGACCTCGCCGCGTTCGTGTGCTGGTACGGACGCCGCGCCCACGAGCATGGTTGCAAGGATCGCGAGGGGGTCCTCGGAGCGGGGGTTGTCGGAGGTCAGTACGGCCGTGTCGGCGAGGCGTGCCGCCGCGGCGCCCATCGGTTCCCGCTTGGTCTTGTCGCGGTCCCCGCCGCAGCCGAGCACGATGTGCAGGCTGCCCTCGGTGACCTTGCGCAGGGCGCGCAGCACCGACTCGACGGCGTCGGTCTTGTGGGCGTAGTCGACGACCGCGAGATACGGCTGTCCGGCGTCCACGCGCTCCAGGCGCCCGGGCACGCCCGGCACGGCGGCGATGCCGTCAGCGGCGGTCTGCGGGTCGAGCCCGGCGGCGGCGAGCGCGACGATCGCGGCGAGGGTGTTGGCCACGTTGAAGGGGCCCGGCAGCGGCGACCTGGCGTCGATCCGCTCGCCCTGGGGGCCGATGGCGGTGAAGGTCGAGTCCAGCCGGCCGATCTCGACGTCCTCGGCGCGCCAGTCGGCGTCCGGGTGGCCCTCGGCGGAGAAGGTGACGACCGGGACGCCGGCCTCCTTGGCCAGCCGGCGGCCGTACTCGTCGTCCACGTTGACCACGCCGAGCCTGCTGCGTTTCGGCGTGAACAGCTGCGCCTTGGCCTGGAAGTAGTCCTCCATGTCGGAGTGGAACTCCATGTGCTCCGGGCTCAGGTTGGTGAAGACGCCGATGTCGAAGACACAGGCGTCGACCCGGCCGAGGACCAGGGCGTGGCTGGAGACCTCCATGGCGACCGCCTCGACGCCGCGTTCGCGCATGACCGCGAACAGGGCCTGGAGGTCGGTGGCTTCGGGGGTGGTGCGCTCGGACTTGATGCGCTCGTCGCCGATGCGCATCTCGACCGTGCCGATCAGTCCGGTGTTGCTCTTGGTCCGCAGACCGCCCTCGACGAGGTAGGCGGTGGTGGTCTTGCCGGAGGTGCCGGTGATGCCGATCTGGAGCAGGTCCCGGCCGGGGTGGCCGTAGATCGTCGCCGCCAGCTCGCCCATCTGTCCGCGCGGGTCCTCGACGACCAGGACCGGCAGGCCGGTCGCGCGGGCGCGCTCGGCGCCGGTGGGGTCGGTCAGCACGGCGACCGCGCCGAGACCGGCGGCCTGGGTGACGAAGTCGGCGCCGTGCAGCCGGGCGCCCGGAAGGGCCGCGTACAGGTCTCCGGGGCGCACGGCGCGCGAGTCATGGGTGATGCCCGTGACCTCGACGGCGTCCTGCGCGGTCTGCGGCCTTGCGGCGCCCAGCTGATCGGCGAGCTCCGCGAGGGGTGTGGCGGAGACCTGTACCGGCCTGGGCGGCCCCGGGTACGTCACGGATGCGCCCTTCTGGGTGGTTTGGGACTGATCAGCGTGTGGCACGGCGGTGAGCGTACCGGGCCCACCCGCCTGCGGGCGAAGCGAGGGCCCCGCGGCCGGCTCTCCGGACGGGGGCGGGGTCCGGTTCCCGGAATCTGGAGTGATCATGGTCACGGAGCGTTCCTGGCTGGTTGCGCTGATCAGGGCTTGAAGGTGACGGGAAGGTTCGCGGCCTTGGCCCCGGTGGGCGGGACCTGAAGGGTCTTCAGGGCGAACTCCATGACCTCCTTGAAGATGGGTCCGCAGATCTGGCCGCCGAAGTAACTTCCGCTCGTGGCGTTCTGGATGGCGCAGTAGACGGTCACGCGGGGGTTGTCCGCGGGCGCGAATCCGGCGAAGGAGGAGGTGTAGCCGCGGTACTTGCCGGTGGCCGGATCCACGCGGTTGGCCGTACCCGTCTTGCCCGCGACCCGGTAGCCGGGGATGCGCGCCTTGGTGCCGGTCCCCTCCTGGTCGTCCACGACGGACTCCAGCATCTGCGCGAGGGTCTTCGCCGTCTTCGCGCTGACGACCCTGTTCTTCTTGGGTTTCGGGGCCGGTGCGAAGCGCCCGTCGGGTCCCTTCGTGCCGCGCACGAGGGTGGGTTCGATGCGTACGCCGCCGTTGGCGATGGTCGAGTAGACGGAGGCGGCCTGCAGTGCGTTGAGGGAGACGCCCTGGCCGAAAGGAATCGTGTACTGCTGCGAGGTCGACCACTTGTCGGGCGGGGCGAGGATGCCCTTGGTCTCGCCCGGGAAGCCGAGGCCGCTGTACTCGCCGAGGCCGAACTTGCGCAGGTACGAGTAGAGGACCTTGTTGGCCTGCGCCTGGGTCTTGCCCAGCTGCCCGGTGGCCAGGATGGTCCCGATGTTGCTGGATTTGGCGAGCACGCCGTTGAGCGTCAGGTTCCAGGTCTCGTGGTCGATGTCGTCCTTGAAGAGCCGGTCGCCGCGGTGCAGCCGGTTCGGCACGACGACATGCGTCAGCGGGGTGGCGACGTTCTGCTGCAGCACGGCCGCCATCGACATGATCTTGGCGGTGGAGCCGGGCTCGAAGGCGTCCTCGACGGCCCAGTTGTGCAGGGCCTTCGAGCTCGCCTTGGACAGGTCGTTCGGGTCGAAGCCGGGCGCGTTGGCCATGGCGAGGATCTCGCCGGTCCGGGTGTCCTGCACTATCACGTAGCCGCGGTCCGCCTTGGACTCCTTGACCTGCTTGGCGATCGCGTTCTGCGCGGCCCACTGGATGTCCCGGTCGATCGTGAGCTCCACATCGCTGCCGGGCACGGCGGGGGTCTCGGTGGAGCCCACGGTGGGCACCAGGCGTCCGCCGGACTGGGCGTAGCGGATCTTGCCGTCCTTGCCGGCCAGCTCCTTGTCGTACTGCTGCTCTACGCCCCCGCCGCCCTTGCCGTCGTCGTTGACCCAGCCCAGTATCCCGGCGGCGAGGTCGCCGTTGGGGTAGACGCGCTTGTTGCTGGGGTCGGCGAAGACGCCGGCGAGGACGTTGACCGTTGACTTGTCCGTCTCGCCCTTGGCGACGAGGGCCGACTTCAGGTCCTTGATCTGCGTCCACACCTGCGGGGTCTGGCGGCGGGCGAGCAGGACGTAGCGCGACTCCTTGTTCTTCGGCCGCAGCTTCTTGACGATCGACTGCTGGTCGACGCCGAGGATCGGCGCGAGGAGCGCGGCCGCCTGCTCGGGCCCGTCGTCGATCTTCAGCTGGGCGCGGGTGAACATCGTGGGGTCGGCGGTGAGGTCGTAGGCGTCCACGCTGTTGGCGAGGGCCACGCCGTTGCGGTCGGTGATGCCGCCGCGCTCGGCGGTCAGGACGTGGCCGACGTAGCGGTTCTGCTCGGCCTTGGCGGCGTACGAGCTCGCGTCCACGGCCTGCACCTGCAGCAGCCGTACGACGAAGGCGATCAGCACCAGGGTGAGCGCCAGGCTGACCATGCGCAGCCGGGGGCGGGCGCTGCCCAGCCGGAGGATCTTCGGGGCCCCGGGGCGGCCCGGCGCCGGGCGGCGGGCCGGGCGGGCGCCGGGGCCCGGGCGTGGCCGGCCGGAGGCGGGGCGGGCGGGACGCGCGGGGCCAGGCACGCGGCGGCGCTGCGGTTCCCTGTCGGACACTTCCGTCACCTGCCGGGGGTCGTGGTCGTCGGGGTGGAGAGGGCCGCCGGGGTGGTCGCCCCGGCGGGCAGGGCCGCGGGGGTCGTCGGCTGCCCGGGCAGCGCGGCCGGAGTCGTCGCCCCGTCGGACGGCGCGTCCGGGGCCGGGGAGGTGCCGGGTTCCGGCTCGGACTCAAGGGCCTCGGGCGGGAGCAGCACGAGCGGGCGATCGGCGACGGACTGCTCGGCGGCGGCCGAGGGGACGCCCTTCACGGTGCCGTCGGGATTCAGGAACGCGGGGTCCCCTCCGGGGACCATGCCGAGCTCGCGGGCGCGGCGCTGGAGGGCCTCCGGGGCGGAGTAGGAGTCGATGTCCCGCTGCAGCGCCTGTTCCTCGTCGGTGAGGCTCTTGGTGTCCTTCTGGAGGTCGTCGAGCTTGAAGGAGCCCTCGCTGACCGCGGAGTTCAGCACCAGGAGACCGATGAGGCCGCCGCCCAGGAGGAGGACGACGAGGAGGACGAAGGGCGTACGGGCCGCCTGTCTGCGGTTCGCCGGTCCCGGAAAGAGCCGTGCCAGCCGAGCGGCCCGCCCCTTCAGTTCGGGTTTCCTACTCACACGCCCTCCAGCGAGTCCGGTTTCCCAACCCACTCCCCGAACTGGTGCACATCGCTCATTCGACGGACTCCCTGATGCGCTGGGCCCCGCGCAGCCGCGCGGGTGCCGCACGCCGGTTCTCGGCGACCTCTTCCTCGGTGGGAAGTTCGGCACCGCGCGTGAGCAGCTTGAGCCGGGGCTGGTAGCGCTCGGGCACGACCGGCAGCCCGGGCGGGGCGGTGTTCGCGGCGCCGGCCGCGAACACCTGCTTGACCAGGCGGTCCTCCAGCGAGTGGTACGACAGGACGGCGATGCGTCCGCCCACGTCGAGGGCGTCCACCGCGGCGGGGATCGCCCGCTCCAGCACCGAGAGCTCGCCGTTGACCTCGATGCGCAGGGCCTGGAAGGTGCGCTTGGCCGGGTTGCCGCCGGTGCGCTTGGCGGCCTGCGGCAGCGCGTCCCGGATGAGCTCGACCAGCCGCGCGCTGTTGCTGAACGGCTCCTTCGCGCGCTCGCGCACGATCGCCGCCACGATCCGCTTGGCCTGCTTCTCCTCGCCGTACGCCCGCAGGATGCGCACCAGCTCGCCCGGCGGATAGGTGTTGAGGACCTCGGCGGCGCTCATGCCGGTCGTCTGGTCCATGCGCATGTCGAGCGGGGCGTCCTGGGCGTAGGCGAAGCCGCGGTCGGCCTCGTCGAGCTGCATGGAGGAGACGCCGAGGTCGAACAGGACGCCCTGCACGCGCGCGATGCCGAGCCGTTCCAGTACGTCCGGCAGCTCGTCGTAGACGGCGTGCACCAGGGTGGCCCGCTCACCGAAGGGGGCGAGCCGCTCGCCGGACAGCCGCAGGGCCTCCTTGTCGCGGTCGAGGGCGACCAGCCGGGCCTCGGGGAACCGGGTCAGCAGGGCCTCGCTGTGCCCGCCGAGACCGAGGGTGCAGTCGACGACCACGGCTCCGGGCCGCTGCAGTGCGGGGGCCAACAGGTCCAGGCACCGCTGGAGCATCACCGGGACGTGTCGACTCTCGCTCAAGGGTCCCTCTCAGATCCGGCGCGGCCGTACGCACCGCCGGGTCCCCGCCCTCCCCAGCGAGCTGGGGACCCCCGAAGAAGGGGAGGCCTGCCGGCGCCGGGAGCGTCAGCCGACCGGGAGCGGGAGGAGGCCGAGCGTTACGTACGCGCCGCGCACGTGGGGAGGCCGCCCACCGCGTGTGGCCTCCGGGAATGTCAGTCCAGCAGGGAGCGCACCGCCTCCCGCTCCGCGTCACTCTAGTCCACGGCCCCCCGCGGTCAATCAACCGGCATGCGCGTCGTGGCACGGCATGCGTGCGATGTGGCAGATCAGGGAAAACGACCCGCACGGCCCCCTTACGACCACCCGTGTGGGGTACCTCACAAGAGGACTGTGATGACTGCCTTTTCCCATAGCCACGCCGCGACCGATTCGCAGGTGACCAGTAACGTCATGGGTATGACGACTCCCGCATCCGTCCCCACCGAGTCCGAGGGCGCCATACGCGGCGGCACGGTGACGGACCGCCTCGTAGAGGCGAACGAACGGTACGCCGCCGCATTCACCGACCCCGGCATGGACGCCCGCCCCGTCCTGCACGTCGCGGTCGTGGCCTGCATGGACGCCCGCCTCGACCTGCACCAGGCGCTCGGCCTGGAACTCGGCGACTGCCACACCATCCGCAACGCGGGCGGGGTCGTCACCGACGACGTGATCCGCTCCCTGACCATCAGCCAGCGCGCGCTCGGCACCCGCAGCGTGGTCCTCATCCACCACACCGGCTGCGGCATGGAGGCCGTCACCGAGGACTTCCGGCACGACCTGGAGATGGAGGTCGGCCAGCGTCCCGCCTGGGCGGTCGAGGCCTTCCGGGACGTCGAGCAGGACGTACGGCAGTCCATGCAGCGCGTGCGCACCTCCCCGTTCCTGCTGCACACCGACGACGTACGCGGTTTCGTGTTCGACGTGAAGACGGGTCTGCTGCGCGAGATCGACCCCGAGTGACCGCACCCGGCCCTTCTCGTTTTTCGCAAAACCCGCGCATGCTGGAGCCCAAGCGTCGTAAAACCCGACATATCGCAGCCAGTTGTCCACAGTCGAGTGACACGAATCGGTAACGGCAGCAAGAATGCGGGGTGTGACGTCACGCGGAACTTTTCACGCGTGGTGTCCGTGTTTCGGGGTGGGCCGGTCCGCATCGCAGAGCGACGGCCCGGAGAAAGAACGGGCCGAGGAGGGCCGGGTGACGACCTATGACGATCGAGCGAGCCTCACTGATCTGACTGCCACTGTGGAGAGGGTCCGCAGTTCGGTGGAAGGAGTGATCGAGGGCAAGCCCGAGGTCGTACGGCTTTCGCTGACCGTACTGCTCGCCGAGGGACATCTTCTGATCGAGGATGTCCCCGGCGTGGGCAAGACCATGCTGGCCAAGGCGCTGGCCCGGTCCATCGACTGTTCGGTGCGCCGTATCCAGTTCACCCCCGACCTGCTGCCCTCGGACATCACCGGTGTCTCGATCTGGGACCAGCAGCGCCGGGACTTCGAGTTCAAGCCGGGTGCGATCTTCGCCCAGATCGTGATCGGCGACGAGATCAACCGCGCCTCCCCCAAGACGCAGTCGGCGCTCCTGGAGTCCATGGAGGAGCGCCAGGTCACCATCGACGGGCAGACCTACGAGCTGCCCAGCCCCTTCATGGTGGTGGCCACGCAGAACCCGGTCGAGATGGAGGGCACCTACCCGCTGCCCGAGGCCCAGCGCGACCGCTTCATGGCCCGGGTCTCCGTGGGCTACCCCAGCGTGGAGGCCGAGCTGCAGATGCTCGACGTGCACGGCGGCGTGTCCCCCCTGGAGGACCTGCAACCGGTGGCGCACGCCCACGACATCGTGAAGCTGATCGAGGCGGTCCGCGGCGTCCACGTGGCGGAAACGGTCCGGCGGTACGCGGTCGACCTGGTCGCCGCCACGCGCACCCACCCCGACCTCAGACTCGGCGCCTCCCCGCGCGCGACGCTGCACCTGCTGCGCGCGGCGAAGGCGGCCGCGGCCCTCAGCGGCCGGGAGTACGCGCTGCCGGACGACGTGCAGGCGCTCGCCGTCGCCGTCCTGGCCCACCGGCTGCTGCCCACGGCCCAGGCCCAGCTCAACCGCCGCACCGCGGAGCAGGTCGTGCAGGAGATCCTGCAGCGCACCGCGGTGCCCGCGGCGCCTCAGCAGCAGAGCGGCTTCGGCGGCCTCGGCCGGGGCGCTCCGGCGTATCCCCAGCAACCGCCGCGGAGGCTGTGATGACCTCAGGGGGGACGGGGCACGCGGACGCCGACCGGGGCGAGAGGGGCGGCGTCCGCACGGCTCTGGCGGGTCTGACGACCCGCGGACGCTCCTTCCTGGCGGCCGGCATCGCGGCCGCCGTCTGCGCCTACGTCCTCGGGCAGAGCGATCTGCTGCGGGTGGGCCTGCTGCTCGCCGTGCTGCCCCTGGTCTGCGCGCTGTTCCTGTACCGCACGCGCTACCGCGTGGCCGGCAGCCGCCGGCTCTCGCCCGCGCGCGTGCCCGCCGGCAGCGAGGCCCGGGTCCATCTGCGGATGGACAACGTCTCGCGGCTGCCCACGGGCCTGCTGATGCTCCAGGACCGGGTGCCCTACGTGCTCGGCCCGCGCCCCCGGTTCGTCCTGGACCGGGTGGAGCCGGGCGGCCGTCGCGAGGTGTCCTACCGGGTCCGCTCCGACCTGCGCGGCCGCTATCCGCTCGGCCCGCTGCAGCTGCGCCTGACCGACCCGTTCGGGATGTGCGAGCTGACCCGGTCCTTCTCGACGTTCGACAACCTCACGGTGATCCCACGCGTGGAGGCGCTTCCTCCGGTGCGGCTGGCCGGCGAGGCGAAGGGGTACGGCGACGGCCGGCAGCGCTCGCTCGCCCTGGCCGGCGAGGACGACGTGATCCCGCGCGGCTACCGCTACGGCGACGACCTGCGCCGCGTCCACTGGCGCCTGACCGCACGCTACGGCGAGCTGATGGTGCGCCGCGAGGAGCAGCCCCAGCGCTCACGCTGCACGGTGCTGCTGGACACCCGGGGCATCGCCTTCGAGGGCGCGGGCCCGGACTCGGCCTTCGAGTGGGCGGTCTCGGGCGCCGCGTCCGTGCTGGTGCACATGCTCGAACGGGGCTTCTCCGTACGGCTGCTGACGGACAGCGGCAACTCCGTGCCCGGCGAGGGCGCCGACGGTTTCGCCGGTGCGAGCCAGGAGACGGCGGACGCGGCCGGGCTGATGATGGACACCCTCGCGGTGATCGACCACTCGGACGGCACGGGCCTGTCCAGGGCGTACGACGTGCTGCGCGGCGGGAACGAAGGGCTTCTGGTGGCCTTCTTCGGCGACCTGGACGAGGAACAGGCCGCGGTGGCCGCCAAGATGCGCCAGCGCAGCGGGGGCGCGGTCGCCTTCGTGCTGGACAGCCGCGCCTGGATGCGGGAACCGAGCGATGTGCCCGGGCCGTTGGACCAGCAGGGCGAGCGGCTGCGGATGCTGCGCGAGGCGGGCTGGACGGCCCTGACCGTGCCGCGGGGCGTGTCGCTGAGCGAGCTGTGGCGGCAGGCGGACCGCGAGCGCACGGGTCTGGCAGCCAGCGGGACGAGCGGTGAGGGGGCGGGCTCATGAGCGGGCGGGCACGACTGGCGCTGTGCGCCTGGGCGGCCACGCTGATGGCGTCCTGCGCCCTGCTGCCCCTGGTCTCCCCGGCCACCTGGATCCTGCAGGCGGCCCTCATGCTGGCGGTGCAGACGGGTGTGGGCGCGGCGACCCGGCGGGTGCCGCTGGCCCGGCCGCTGACTGTGGCGGCACAGGCGCTGGTCACGCTGATGCTGCTGACCCTGACGTTCGCCCGGCAGCAGGCCCTGATCGGGCTGGTCCCGGGCCCCGAGGCCTTCCGTCACTTCTCCGACCTGCTGCGGCAGGGGGGCGACGACATCGCGCGGTATGCGATCCCGGCGCCCCTGGAGTCCGACGGCATCAGGCTGATGCTGCTCGGCGGGGTGCTGATCATCGGCCTCGCGGTGGACACGCTCGCGGTGACCTTCCGCAGCGCGGCCCCGGCCGGTCTGCCCCTGCTCGCGCTGTACTCGGTGGCGGCGGGGCTGTCCGACGGCGGCGCCGACTGGCTGTGGTTCCTGGTCGCCGCGGCCGGCTATCTGATGCTGCTGCTGGCCGAGGGGCGTGAGCGGCTCTCGCAGTGGGGCCGGATCTTCGGCGGCGCCGCGCGCTCACCGGGTGCGGAGCGCGGCGCGGTGGCACCGGTGCGCACCGGGCGGCGGATCGGGTTCGTCGCCCTGGGCGTCGCCCTCGTGGTGCCGCTGGCCCTGCCCGCGATGAACGGCGGCCTGCTGGACACCGCCGGCACGGGCGTGGGCTCGGGCACCGGAGGCGGCGGCACGATCTCCGCGGTCAACCCCCTGGTCTCGTTGCGCGACAGTCTGAACGTGGACGAGGACCGCCAGGTCATGACCCTGAAGACCAACAGCAACGACATCTCGAACCTGTACATGCGGATCGTGTCGCTGGACGACTTCGACGGCAGCACCTGGCGACCGTCCAAGCGGCATGTCACGGGCGTCCCGGACTCGTTCCCGGCCCCGTCCGGCCTCGCCCCGGACGTCAAGCGCGCGGAGATCGAGACCCGCGTCTCGGCCGCCGACTGGTACGCCCAGGACTGGCTGCCGATGCCGTATCCGCCCAGCGACGTGGACGTCTCGGGCAAGTGGCGCTACGAGCCGGTCGGCATGACCCTGGTCGGCGACCACGGCGAGACCACGCGCGGCAAGACCTACACGGTCAAGAGCCTGGACGTGCAGCCGACGGCGGAGCAGCTCGCGGACGCGCCGGAGCCGCCCGCCTCCATCAAGCGCGACTACACCAAGCTGCCGGACTCGGTGCCCTCGGTGGTGGCGAGGACCGCCCGCAAGGTGACCGAGGGCGCGACCAGCCACTACGAGCAGGCGGTCAAGCTCCAGGACTACTTCGCCGTCAACGGCGGCTTCCAGTACAGCACCCAGGTGCAGGTCGGCAACGGCCCGCAGGCGATCGCCAAGTTCCTGAAGGACAAGGAGGGCTTCTGCGTCCACTTCTCCTTCGCGATGGCGACGATGGCCCGCAGCCTGGGCATCCCGGCCCGGGTGGCGGTGGGCTTCGCTCCCGGTACGCCCCAGGCGGACAGCACGGTGTCGGTGGGCCTGAAGGACGCGCACGCCTGGCCCGAGCTGTACTTCGAGGGCGTGGGCTGGACCCGCTTCGAGCCGACCCCGAACCGCGGTGTGGCGCCCTCGTACACGCAGACGGACACCCCGGGCACCAGCCTTCCCGACGTGCAGCGGCCCTCGCAGTCGGCGGGCTCCTCCGCCTCGTCGGCGCCGTCGGCGAGCACGAGCTGCTCGGCTCTGGACAAGAAGCTGGAGGCATGCGCCGGCGCGGTCCCGCCGGACGCGGCCAAGCCCCAGGACGGCGGCCCGCCCTGGTACAAGCTCGCCGGTTGGTCCCTGCTCGGGCTCCTCGTGATCGCCGTACCCCTGCTGCCCATGCTGTGGCGCCTGCGACGGCGCTCGGTGCGGCTGACCTCGGCCCAGCACTCCGCGTCGGGGCCGGCACTGGCCCACGAGTCGCGCAGAGCGCGGCGCCAGGATGCCGGGGCGAGGGACGACGTCGACGTGACGGTCCTGCCCGTCGAGGCCGAGGCCCGGTTCGCCGCGCAGGTGGCCGCGGGCCATGTCCTGGCCGTCTGGCGCGAGCTCACGGACACGGCCTGGGACTACGGCATCGTGCCGGACGACGCGCTGACCCCGCGCAAGGCGGCGGCGCGCATCGTGCGGCTGGGACAGCTGGATCCGGCCACTGCGGAGTCGGTGCACCGCGTGGCGAGCGCGGTGGAAGTGGTGCTCTTCGCACCCGAGCCGCAGGTCAGGCCCGGACTGGCCGACGACGTGCGCAGGCTGCGGGTGGCGCTGCGGTCCAGGGTCGGCTGGACCACGCGGGTGCGTGCGGTGGTGGCGCCCCGGTCGGCGATCCGGGCGGTGTGGGAGGCCACGGACCGCTGGGCCGCCGTCAGGGCCCGGCTGACCGACCGCTGGTCGGCCCTGGCGACGCTGGTGCGCCGGCCGTCCGGGCAGGAGAGCGGCGGCTGACAGCACGGCGCCCGTCCCCCTGGGGGCGGGCGCCGTGAAAGCCGGACGTCGGGTACGGCTGAGGGGGTGACCACCTGGTGCGTGGTCACCCCCTCATTCGTCCGTGGGAGTCACTTGTCTGCGGGAGTCACTTGTCTGCGGGAGCTAGTGGCCCTGCTCGTCGCGGCGGCGCTGCCAGCGCTGCTCGATACGGTCCATCATGGAGCGCTTCTGCCGTCCCTGACGACGCGCCTGCGGGGCACCCGTCGCGGGCTGTTCGCCCGGCTTGGGGGCCTTGCGCCAGCCGGTCACGGCCAGCACGGCGCATCCCAGCATCACCAGGAAGCCCACCACGCTCAGCCACACCTGCTTGGCGACCATTCCAGCCATGAGGAGCGCGATACCCACGAGGAAGCCCGCGACCGCCTGGTAGACCCGCCGTCGGGTGTACGTACGCAGCCCGCTTCCCTCAAGCGCCGACGCGAACTTGGGATCTTCGGCGTACAGCGCTCGCTCCATCTGCTCGAGCATGCGCTGCTCGTGCTCCGAGAGCGGCACGGAGTCCTCCTCATCGTGCAGTCGCCGGGGCGACCCGGGGGGTCCCTTCAGGATAGGCAGGGAATCGCCCCCGTGAAACCCGCCCCTCTGCGCCAATTGACCAACCGGAATCCGCCATGTACGTCCCGGCTCGCTGAATCTTGCATTCCCCAACGGCCGACCCGTCATGCCGGGCGGTCTCCCTCGATCATACGGCGGCGAGCGCCCGATCGGGGGGCCTGTGGCGTACTCCATGTGCGCTCCAGTCCCTGATCAGCGGCGCACCGCACGAGGTGCGTCAGGCCCCTTGGGCCCCCTGCGTCTCACCGAGCACATGGAGCTGGGTGGCCACGGAGTGGAAGGCGGGGATCTCGGCCGCCGCCTCCTCCAGCTTCAGCAGCGCTTCGAGCGCGCCGGGTTCGGTGTCGACCAGGACGCCCGGGACGAGGTCGGCGAAGACCCTCACGCCGTGCACGGCGCCGACCCTGAGGCCCGCGCCCTCGACCAGCGCGGTCAGCTGCTCGGCGGTGAAGCGGCGCGGCACGGGGTCGCCGTCGCCCCAGCGGCCGTCCGGGTCGCCGAGGGCCTGCCTCGCCTCCTTGAAGTGGCCGGCAAGGGCGCGTGCGAGCACGGCGCCCCCGAGGCCCGCGGCGAGCAGGCTGAGGACGCCCTCGGAGCGCAGGGCGGCCACCGCGTTGCGCACGCCCTCTGCCGGGTCGTCGACGTACTCCAGGACGCCGTGGCACAGCACCACGTCGTGGCGGTCGCGCTCGACCACGTCGAAGAGGCCGTGGGCGTCGCCCTGGACGCCCCTGACGCGGTCGGCGACGCCGGCCTCGGCGGCGCGGCGCTCCAGCGCGAAGAGCGCGTTGGGGCTGGGGTCGACGACGGTGACCCGGTGGCCGAGACGGGCCACCGGCACGGCGAAGTTGCCGCTGCCGCCCCCGGTGTCGAGGACGTCGAGCGACTCACGCCCGGTGGCCTTGACCCGGCGCTCCAGGGCGTCCTGGAGGACCTCCCAGACCACGGCGGTACGCAGCGAGGCCCGCGAACGAGGGAGGTCGGCGCGCTGCGACGTCGCTTGAGGGTGGTGGTGGGAGACGGGTGGGCGCATCGGGTCCGACACGGCAGATGACTCCTCGGCGCGGCACCGCCCCTTGGCACGGCGGAGCGAACGGGCTGCCTCCCCGCCCGGACGCGGGAGGGAAGACTTCAGGCGGCTTCCACCCTATTGCCTTCGGCGCTCCGCCCGGTCACAGCGGTGGTGTGCCCCGCTCAACGTCTCGTACGGCGGACTCCCTCATCCCGTGTCCGGTAAGTCGCGGTCGCTCTGCGCATCCGTGTGCGGGTGGTCGGCGTCCTGGCGCGGCTGCGGGAGAACGGGCTGCAGGACGAGCATCCGCTCGACCAGGCGCAGGAACATCGCCACGTCCCGTATCAGGTCGTCGGCGTCCCGGCGGCTGGCCGCTCCCTGGATGCCCGCCTCGGCGCGGGCGCGCCGCCGGGCCCCGGAGGCGAACAGCACGCTCCACTCGGTCAGTTCGGGCGCGATTTCGGGGAGCACTTCCCAAGCGCTCCGGATGCGGGCACGGCGTCGGGACGACGGCTCCGGGCGCCCCCGGGCGGCGAGCACCGCCGCGGCCGTGCGCAGGGCGGCGAGATGGGCCGTGGCGTAACGCTCGTTGGGGGTTTCCAGGACGGCTGCCTCGTCCAGTCCCGCGCGGGCCTGGGCGAGCAGGTCGAGGGCGGCGGGCGGGGCCGTGGTCCGGCGGAGCACGGGGTGGACGTCGCTCGCCGGGCCGGTCAGTGAGGGGGCAGGGCCGGTGGCGCGGCGCCGGCGGGCGGCTGCTGCGTGGTAGCTGGCCATGACGAACCTCCTGTCGTCTGCGTGACGGCATCGCCCGAGAAGGGGGCCGTATGTGTCCATCGTGCGGTATGCCACTGACAATCCGTTCTGACCTGGGGTTTTGCTTCGATCGAAGGTTCGGGATAGTTTTTGCACTGACCAGTCAGTTCAAATTTTTGGGGATGCAGGGGTGGGGAGAACCGTGTCCGGTGTGGGTGTCACCGCACGAGGGCTGGGGCTGAAGGGCCCGCGCGGCTGGGCCTTCCGCGACGTCTCGTTCGAGGCGGAGCCCGGCTCGCTGATCGCGGTCGAGGGCCCGTCCGGGTCCGGCCGCACCTGTCTGCTGCTCGCGCTCACGGGCCGGATGAAGCCGACGGCGGGCGCGGCAGAGGTGGGCGGGTGGAAGCTGCCCCAGCAGATGGCGGCCGTACGACGGGCCTCCGCGCTCGCGCACGTCGCCGGGGTCACCGACCTTGAACCGGCCCTGACCGTGGGCGAGCATCTGCACGAGCGGGCGCTGCTGCAGCGCAGGTTCGGCGACTCGCTGCGCGCGCTGCTTCGGCCGCGCGCCGAGCGCCGGGCCGAGGCGGGGCTGCGGATCGACGCCGCACTGGCCGCCGCGGGCCTGGACCGGGAGGCGCTGCCCAAGGGCTCCCGTACGGCCGTACGGGACCTGGAGCGGCTGGAGGCGCTGCGGCTGTCCATCGCGCTCGCCCTGATGGGCAGCCCCCGGCTGCTCGGCGTCGACGACACCGACCTCAAGCTCTCGGACGCCGAACGGGGCGAGGTCTGGGCGCTGTTGAGGTCGATCGCCGAGTCCGGGACGACCGTCGTCGCGGTGTGCAGCGAGGCTCCCGACGACGCCGTCGTCGTGTCCACCAAGGAGGCCGCCAAGGGGGCCGCCAAGGGGCCCGCCGAGGAGGCCACCGGAAAGCCCGAGACGCCCGTGAAGCCCGAGACGAAGGAGAAGGCGGATGCGCTCGCCGAAACTGGCCGCGCTTGAGCTGAGGCGCTTCGGCAGGGGCCGGCTGCCCCGCGCCGCCCTGGTGGCCCTCCTGGTGCTGCCGCTGCTGTACGGCGCGCTGTACCTGTGGTCGTTCTGGGATCCCTACGGCCGCCTGGACCGCATCCCCGTGGCGCTCGTCAACGACGACCGGGGGGCGACGGCCGACGGGAAGAAGCTCACGGCGGGCGACGACCTCACCGAGGGGCTGCGCGACAGCGACGTCTTCGACTGGCAGGAGGTGAGCGCCGACGAGGCACGCGCGGGCGTGGAGAACGGCACGTACTACCTGTCGCTGACCATGCCGGCCGACTTCAGCAGGCGGATCGCGTCCAGCGCGGGCGACTCCCCGGAGACGGGCGCGCTCCGGGTACGGACGAACGACGCCAACAACTACATCGTCGGGCAGATCTCGCGGACCGTGTTCGGCGAGGTGCGCCAGGCCGCCTCCGCCAAGGCGTCGCGGTCCTTCCTGGACAGGATCTTCATCTCGTTCTCCGACATCCACGGCGAGACCGTGAAGGCCGCGAACGGGGCGGACAAGCTCAACGGCGGGATCGGGAAGGCGGAGAAGGGCTCCAAGGATCTCGCCGACGGCCTGAAGGACGCCAAGAGCGGCAGCGGCAAGCTCGCCAAGGGCCTGAAGAAGCTCAACACGGGCGCGGGCGCGCTGGAGGACGGCTCGAAGCAGGTCGCGGCGGGCACGCAGACGCTCGCCGACAAGGTCAACGCGGTCGACAAGAAGGCGGGCCCCTTCCTCAAGGACAACGAGAAGACCATCGGGGACACCGCACAGCTGGTCGCCGACTCCTCCAAGGCGATCCGCCACAACCTGGGCACCCTGGTCAAGACCGCCCCGGTCGCCGCCAAGGGCGCCCACGCCGCCTCCGACACGCTGGACGACGTCTACCGGGTGCGCTGCGAGAACCCCGTGCTGCCGGATGCGGCCTGCTCCGACCTGAAGAAGGCCAAGGAGGCCGCCGCCGACGTGGCGACGATCGCCGACGACCTCAACACACTGATCGGCGACCAGGACGGCGACCTGAAGAAACTCGACACGAACCTGGCCACCCTCCAGGACCAGGCCCAGGCGCTCGCCGACCGGGCACCGCACCTCTCCGAGGACCTCGACGACGCCGTATCGAAGATCAACAAGCTGAACGAGGGCGCGGGCAAGGTCGCCGCGGGCGCCAAGAAGCTGCACAAGGGGCTCGGCACGGCCTCCGGCGGCGCGAGCGACCTGGACGAGGGCGTCGGCAAGCTGAAGACGGGCGCCCAGGACCTGAACGGCGGCATGTTCAAGCTCGTGGACGGCTCCGGGAAGCTCGCGGGCGGGCTGCACGACGGCGCCGGGAAGATCCCCGACTACGACAAGGACGACCGCGACCGGCGCACCGAGGTCATGGCCGACCCGGTGCGGCTCGTCTCCGAGGACCTGCACAAGGCGCCCAACTACGGCACCGGGTTCGCCCCGTACTTCATCCCGCTGTCCCTGTGGGTGGGCGCCATGGTGGCGTACATGCTGATCCCGCCGATGAACCGGCGCGCGCTCGCCACGGGCGCCCCTGCGTGGCGGATCGCGCTCGCGGGCTGGCTCCCGGTGGTGGCGATCGGAGTGCTGCAGACGGTGTCCCTGATGGCGGTGCTGCACTGGGCGATCGGCCTGCAGATGGCGCGGGCGGCCGGCACGGTCGGCTTCCTGTTCCTGGTGACGGCGTGCTTCGGGGCGATCGTGCAGTGGCTGAACGCACGCTTCGGAGCGGCGGGCCGGATCCTCGTCCTCGCCCTGCTGATGCTGCAGTTGACGTCCGCGGGCGGCACGTATCCCGTGCAGACGAGCCCCGGCTTCTTCAACGCGCTGCACCCCTTCCTGCCGATGAGCCACGTCGTGGACGCCCTCAGGAGGCTCATCACGGGCGGCGGCCTCGGACCGGTGTGGCACGCGTGCGTGGTGCTCGTCGCGTTCACCGCGGGCGCGCTCGCGCTCACCGCGGTGTCGGCCCGCCGACGGCAGGTGTGGACGCTGGACCGGCTGCACCCGGAGCTGAGCCTGTGAGCGCCGCGGTGACATCCGCGGGCACGGCTCCTGTGACAATCAGGGCCATGGAAAGCAGCAGCACCGCTCCCGGCGGCAGCACGCGCCGCGAGGCCACCCGGCAGAAGCTCTACGAGGCGGCCGTCACCCTCATCGCCGAGCAGGGCTTCTCCGCCACCACGGTGGACGAGATCGCCGAGCGCGCCGGGGTCGCGAAGGGCACGGTCTACTACAACTTCGCGAGCAAGTCCGTCCTCTTCGAGGAACTGCTGCGGCACGGCGTCGGACTCCTCGCCGCCTCCCTGCGGGAGGCGGCCGAGAAGACGGCCAGGGACGGCGGCAGCAAGGTGGACGCCCTGGACGCGATGGTGCGGGCCGGTCTCGTCTTCATCGACCGCTACCCCGCCTTCACCCAGCTCTACGTGGCCGAGATGTGGCGCACCAACCGGGCCTGGCAGTCCACGCTGATGGTGGTCAGGCAGCAGGCGGTCGCGGTCGTGGAGGACGTGCTGCGCGAGGGCGTCGAGGGCGGCGAGTTCAGCGACGAGATCGATGTGCCGCTGACGGCCTCGGCCCTGGTCGGCATGGTCCTGGTGGCCGCCCTCGACTGGCAGTCGTTCCAGCCGGAGCGCTCCCTGGACGACGTCCATGCCGCGCTGTCCCGGCTGCTGCAGGGGCGGGTGAGCGGTCCGGGCCGCGGCTGATCCCCACGACGCCGTGCCCTCACGCGGCCGCTGATCCCGCCGAACACGAAAGCGCCGGTCCGCTGTGGCCACGTCCCCCGCGGGCCACCTCGAACCGGCGCTTTTTCCTGCTCCCCCGTTTCCACTTCCCCCCGTTGGGCCCCCGTTGCGGTCGCTCCCCCGGGTTCCCCCGTGCCTCGCTCCCGCCGACCGCAGCCGGCGGAAGGAGCGGATCGAGGGCGGCTCCGTTCCGACGCCCCGTGTCGCCGGTGCCGGAGCCGGGCCCCTTTCCGTGCCTCCACTGTCTCGTCGCCGCAGGTCCGGCCCCATCCGCGTGCGTACTCAACTCACTCACTAGGTACGCGTACTCAGCACTGCGCACTCACCCCCAGGACGCTCCGTTGCCGACTGGTGACGAATGCGCCCGTGTGCGTACTCCCCCGCGGCGGGCCGCCCGTGCCGTGACTGTCAGTGGCGATCGATAAAGTCGCAGGCATGGGACGGATTGCGGTGATCGGCGCCGGGATGGGCGCGATGGCGGCCGCCGCCCGGCTGGCCGTGGCGGGCCACCGGGTGGCGGTCTACGAGCGCACGGAGACGTACGGCGGCGCGGTGCGCCGGTTCGAGCGGGACGGCTTCGCCTTCGACACCGGCCCCGGGCTGCTCACGCTGCCCGCGGTCTGGCGCGATCTGTTCATCAAGACCGGCAAGGAGCCGCTGGAGGACTGTGCCGAGCTGGTCCAGGTCGACCCCTCCTCGCGGCACCTCTTCGCGGACGGCACCCAGGCCGCTCTGCCCAATGCCTCCCGCGCGGGTGTCGTCGACGCCCTGGACGAAGCCCTCGGGACCGGCGCCGGCGGGCGCTGGGGCGACTTCCTGGTGCGCGCCCGCGAGGCCTGGGACCGCACCCGCCGCCCGCTCCTTGAGGAGCCCCTGTGGCCCAACTGGCCGGTGCTGGCGGAGCGCGAGCCCTATCCCGCGGTCCCCCACAAACGCCTGCTGCGCACCCGGCGGGCGGCCACGCTCGCCGAGATCGGCGCCTGGGAGCTGCGCGACCCCCGGCTCACGGCCCTGCTGGAGAGCCACGCCCTCGCCCACGGCCTGGACCCGCGCGTCACTCCGGCGAGCGCGGCCGTGCTGCCCTACATGGAGCATGCCTTCGGCACTTGGTATGTCCGCGGCGGAATGCGGGAGTTGGCGCGCGCGGTGTACGAGCGGTGCCTGGCCCGCAGGGTCGAATTCCACTTCGGCACCGAGGTGACCGGGGTGCTGGAGAAGGACGGCCGGGCCGTGGGGGTGGAGGTGGCCGAGGGCTCCTCCCACCCTTCCGGCAGGGACGGAGGGCTCGTGGCGGAGGCGGACCATGTGATCGCCGGTGTGCGTCCCGCCCGGCTGCGGGAGCTGACGCAGCACCGGCTGGACGACGACGGTGACGTACGGCCGGACACCGGCTCACGCCCCCGACGGTTCACCGTGCTGCTGGCGCTGCGCGGTCCGCGGGAGGCCGGTGCGGTGCACCGCACGATCGTCCACGCGCCCGACCGCACGGCCGAGTTGGACTCCCTCCTGTCTCCCCCGTCCGTCCCCGCCCGGCCCACGGTGACCGTGCTGCGGCCGGACGACCCGGCGCTGCGCCCGGACGGGGATCACGAGTCGGTGGTGCTGTCCGCGGTGGTCGCGTCGGAGGCCGGTCAGCTGCCGTCCGAGCGGCGCGAGGCCCTCGCCGACGAGCTGGTCACCGCCGCGGAGGCCGTCATACCGGGGCTGCGGGAGCGCATCCTGTGGCGCGAGACGGAGGACGGCGACTCCGGAGGGGTGTCCGCGCCTTCGCTGGCCGCGGGAGAGGGGCGCTTCCTGCACCCGGCCAACACCACCCGCCTGCCGGGGCTGTACCGGGTCGGCGGCTGGTCGCACCCCGGCGGCGGCCTCCCGCACGCGGGCATGTCCGGCGCGCTGGTGGCCGGACTCATCGTGGAGGGACCGGAGTTCAGGGGCTCTCAGTGAGCTTCGCTCAGAAGCGGTACTGCTCGTCGAAGCCATTCCCCTGTGGCTGACCCTGGCCGTTGTCCTGGTAGGGATACGGCTGCTCCGGCGGGAGTTCGCCGCCGTAGGTCTCGTCGGTGCGCTGCTGCGGGACCCACACCCCGCCCGCCGGGGTCTGGCCGTAGCCGCCGGTGGCGTACTGGTCCTGGCCGTATCCCTGCTGGCCGTACTGCCCGTAGCCGGTGTCGTAGCCGCCGTAGGTCTGCGTGCCGATGTACGGGTCGGAGTAGGCGGCGTACTGCTGGCCGGTGGTGTCGTAGCCGTACTGCTGCTGGTCGTAGCCGGAGTAGTCGTAGCCGTAGGCCTGGTCCGCGCCCTGGGCGGCCGTCGCGTACTGGTCCTGGCCCGTGGCGCCCGCGTAGGACGGGTCGGCGGCGGCCGCGTAGGCCGGGTCGTTGTATATGCCGTAC
Organism: Streptomyces spinosisporus; assembly: GCF_022698145.1. Classification (GTDB taxonomy): domain Bacteria; phylum Actinomycetota; class Actinomycetes; order Streptomycetales; family Streptomycetaceae; genus Streptomyces; species Streptomyces spinosisporus. The sequence goes on along the minus strand of NZ_JALDAX010000017.1, from coordinate 48,626 downwards.
GAACCGGTGTCGTCGGGCATGGGCTGCGGCTCGTACACCATCGTGCTGTCCGCGGCCATGCCTTGGCCGGGACGGGCCGGGGTGAAGACGTCGTCGCGGTCGAAGTCGTCCTCGCTGTTGAACGCCACCTGCTCCTGGGGGTAGGCGGCCTGCTCGCCGTAGCCTCCGTCGCCCGGTTCGAGGTCGGAGACCTGCAGAGTCGGGTCCTGGTGGTCCGCCTTGCCGCGGCGCCGCTTGACGGGCTCGCCGGCCTCGGGGCGCTTGACGGCCCAGCCCGCGGAGAAGCCGCGGCGGAAGGAGAGCGTGACATAGGTCTGGCCGACCGCGAACGCGGCCGCACCCAGACCGATGACGACGACCGAGGGGATCAGAACCCCGATCACGACGCCCAGGAAGCCGGCGAACGCCAGCAGCCGCCAGCGCAGCCGTGCCTTGTACTGCAGCAGCACCTCGCCGAGCAGCCACAGCGCGACGATGCCGAACGCGATGTAGAGGACCGTCCAGCCCATGTACGCCCCTCTCCCAGTCGCCGCTACGCAGTGTGTCGTATACCCGTGCGGCCGGTCTAGGCCTGCGGGGGGTGGTGCAGGCCCAGGTTCTCGTAGATTTCCAGCGTGGCCGTGGAGTTGTTGAGCGTGATGAAGTGCAGTCCGGGCACTCCCTCGGCCAGCAGCCGCGCGCAGAACTCCGTGGCGAATTCAATGCCAATGGAGCGTACAGCGGCCGGATCGTCTTTTGCTGTGAGGATCCGCTCTTTCAGGACGGACGGGATGTGCGCGTTGCTCAGCTGCGGCAGCCGTTCCAGCATCCTGACGCTGGTCACCGGCATCACCTCGGGGATGACGGGGGTCCGGCAGCCGGCCGTGGTGACCCGGTCGCGCAGCCGCAGATAGGACTCCGGCTGGAAGAACATCTGTGTGATGGCGTAGTCGGCTCCGGCCCGGCACTTGTCCACGAAGTGGGCGACATCGGTGTCCCAGTCGGCGGAGCGCGGGTGCATCTCCGGGAAGGCCGCGACGCCCACGCAGAAGTCGCCCGACTCCTTGATGAGCCGGACGAGCTCGGCGGCGTAGGCGAGGCCCTTGGGGTGCTGCACCCACTCCGCCATGGGGTCGCCCGGCGGGTCGCCGCGCACGGCGAGGATGTTGCGGATCCCGGCGTCGGCGTACTGGCCGATGATGTTGCGCAGCTCGGCGACCGAGTGGTTGACGGCGGTGAGGTGGGCCACCGGGGTGAGCGTGGTGTCGGCGACGATCTGTTCCGTCTCCTTGACGGTGCCCGCGCGCGTCGAGCCCCCCGCGCCGTAGGTCACGGAGACGAAGTCGGGAGCCACGGCCTCGACCCTGCGCAGCGCGCTCCACAGGTTCCGCTCGCCCTTGGGGGTCTTCGGCGCCGAGAACTCGAAGGAGTACGTCGTCTTGCCCGTGGCGAGCATGTCGCGCACCGTCCGTGCGCGATCAGTCCTTGTGGATGCGGTTCCGAGGGCCATACTCGCAGGTTAACCAGGGGCCGTCGGTCCCCCAACCGAACCCGGGATTTTTACCCGAATTGTCGATTTGCTGTCCACGCCTCGGACAGCGGAAGGGCAGCGGCGGGCAGCGGCCGGGCCTACGCCTGCCGCAGGCGCTTCGCGAAGTCCGACGCCGCCGCGCCCGGATCGTCCGCCTCGGTGATGGCACGGACGACCACGACCCGGCGGGCACCGGCCGCGAGCACCTCGTCGAGGTTGCCGAGGTCGATGCCGCCGATGGCGAACCAGGGGCGGTCGGTGCCGAGGGCGGCGGTGTGCCGGACCAGGTCGAGGCCGGGGGCGTGGCGGCCGGGCTTGGTGGGGGTCGGCCAGCAGGGTCCGGTGCAGAAGTAGTCGGCGCCCTCCTGGACGGCTGCGGCCTCCGCCTCGGCGTCCGCGTGCGTGGAGCGGCCTATGAGGACGTCGTCGCCGAGGATCGCCCGGGCCGCGGGGACCGGGAGGTCGCCCTGGCCGAGGTGGAGCACATCGGCACCGGCGGCGTGCGCCACGTCCGCGCGGTCGTTGACCGCAAGCAGCCTGCCGTGGCGGGCGCAGGCCTCGGCGAAGACCTTCAGGTGCTCCAGCTCCTCGGCCGCCTCCATGCCCTTGTCGCGCAGCTGCACGATGTCGACACCGCCGGCCAGGACGGCGTCCAGGAACTCGGGCAGGTCGCCCTGGCGCTTGCGGGCGTCCGTGCAGAGGTAGACGCGGGCGTCGGCGAGGCGGGCGCGTGCGGTGGCGGCGGTGTCGGGCATGGGCGTGTCCCCCGTGGTCGGTGGCGTACGGGCCGTGGGCCCGCCGGAAGCGTCGGTGCTGCGGGCCGCAGTGAACCACGGCCGCGGCCCTCGCGGGCCCCGGCCCGTACGCCGGACGGTGTTCGGATCGGCGGGTCGGCTCAGACGGCGAGCGCCTGGGCCCGGCGCTTCACCTCCGTGCCTCGATTCTCACTCAGGGCCTGGGCGGGGGTCCCTGGCAGGCTCTCGTCGGGGGTGAAGAGCCACTCGAGCATCTCTTCGTCCGTGAAGCCGTCGTCCCGCAGGAGCGTCAGGGTGCCGCTGAGGCCCTTGACGACCTTGTTCCCGTCGATGAAGGCGGCGGGGACGTGCAGTGCGCGGTTCTCACCACGGCGTACGGCGATGAGCTGGCCCTCCTTGACCAGCTGCCGCACTCGCGTCACCTCGACGTCGAGCATCTCTGCGATGTCGGGGAGGGTGAGCCAGGCGGGGACGAGAGCATCGGTCTTTGCGTCAATCTCGGTCACGGAATCAAGCCTGCCATCCCGCACTGACAGTCGGAAGTCGGACGTGCCCGACCTGCGGCTTCCTACCGCGCCGTGGCGGCTTTCAGAGGCTTCGCCGGGTCCGCGAGCAGCGCCGGGTCCATCGGCGTGCCGGACTCGATCAGCCGTCTGCCCTGCGCCAGGTCCCGCGGCCGGCCGACCGCGAGCAGCCCGACCAGGCGGTCCTCGCGCAGCCAGCAGACGGACCAGGCGGGCCCCGAGGGGTCGCCGCGCCACAGGAGCGTGTCGGCGCCGGCGTGATGACCGGCGTACTGGACGAAGCGGCCGAACTGCTCGGACCAGAAGTACGGGACCGGGTCGTAGACGGCCGGCGGTGCGCCGGTGGCGCCGCCGACGATGTTCTCGGCCACCGTGCGCGGCCCCTGGAGGGCGTTGTCCCAGTGGTGGATCAGCAGGCGCTCGCCGTACCGCCCGGAGGGGAAGGAGGCGCAGTCGCCGACGGCGTAGACGTCCGGGACCGAGGTGCGCAGATGGACGTCGGCCACGACCTCCCGGTGCTCCCCGAGCTCGATGCCGGAGCCGGTCAGCCAGGCGGTTGCGGGACGTGCGCCGATGCCGACGACGACCGCGCCCGCGGGCAGCCGCGAGCCGTCGTCGAGGACGACCTCGCCGGGTTCGACGCGCTCCACGCGCGCGTGGGTGTGCAGTTCGACGCCGGCGTCGGCGTACCAGGCGGCCATCGGCGCGGCCACCTCGGCCGGCAGCGCACCGGCGAGCGGCCGCTCGGCCGCCTCGACGACCGTCACCGCGCAGCCCGCCTCGCGCGCGGCCGTGGCGAACTCGGCACCGATCCAGCCCGCGCCGACGACCACGATGTCGTGCTGGCGGGCGAGCACGGGCCGCAGCCGCTCGGCGTCGTCCAGGGTGCGCAGCAGATGCACTCCGGGCACGCCTTCGGCGCCCGGCAGACGGATCGGTTCGGCGCCGGTGGCGAGGACCAGGACGTCGTACGGGACGGGTCCGGCCTCGGTGTCCAGTTCGTGCGCGCCGGGGCGCAGGCCCACCACCTCGCAGCCGAGGCGCAGTTCGACGGCGAGCGCCTCGAAGTCGACCTCGAAGGCGGAGCCCTCGGACTTGCCGAGCAGGACCGCCTTGGACAGCGGGGGCCGGTCGTAGGGCTGGTGGGGCTCGGCGCCGATCAGGGTCACGCTGCCGGGAAAGCCCCGTTCCCTCAGGGCGACCGCGGTCTGCACACCGGCCATGCCCGCGCCCACCACGACCACGCGCCGCAGGGGCGACCCGCCCGTTTCCCGCGTCTGCTCGCTCACCTGATCACCATAGACAACTGACAAATTGTCAGTCAGCGGTCGTGCTCACTCAGTGACCTGCTCCACAACGCTGGTCCCGCTGCCGGTCTGCGACTCCCACTGCCAGCTCTCCTCCAGGCGCACGCGCCCGTCCGGCAGCAGGACCACCGTGGACACGCAGTGCCCGGAGGACGTCGTCCCGTCGTGCTTGAGCTGCACGTACCGGAAGTCCAGCCGGTCACCCGCGCGCGTGCCCACCAGATGTCCGCGCACGACGTCCCCGCCCGCGTACTCGGCCCAGATCTCGCCGTCCGTCTCGTGGTACGTGAACCGGGTCCGGGTGCCGACCTGACCTGGGGCCTGGTCGGCGACGGGGGCGAGGACGAGACCGTCCAGTGAGGCGGGCATGGCGGTGGGCTCCCTTACAGAGGCGCGGCGGGTCGGGCTAGGGTGGCCAACGTACAAGCACTCGCGGGAGCCCGGACGCACCGGGCTGAGAGGGAGGCTGGCGGCCTCCGACCGTACGAACCTGATCCGGGTCATGCCGGCGAAGGGAGGGGCTGGACGCCCATGTCGTCACGTACCTCAGACGTCCTCGTCATCGGGGGCGGGATCATCGGCCTCGTCACGGCCTGGCGCGCCGCGCAGCGCGGGCTCGCCACGGCCGTCGTGGACCCCGAGCCGGGCGGCGGCGCCGCACAGGTGGCCGCGGGCATGCTCGCCGCGGTCACGGAGCTGCACCACGGCGAGCAGACCCTGCTCGGCCTGAACCTCGCCTCGGCCCGCCGCTATCCGGACTTCGCAGCCGAGCTGACCGACGTCTCCGGCCAGGATCTCGGCTACCGCCGCTGCGGCACGCTGGCCGTCGCGCTGGACGCCGACGACCGGGCCCATCTGCGTGAACTGCACGCCCTGCAGCAGCAGTCGGGCCTTGAGTCGCAGTGGCTGTCGGGCCGCGACTGCCGACGTCTGGAGCCGATGCTCGCGCCGGGCGTGCGCGGCGGTCTCCGCGTCGACGGCGACCACCAGATCGACCCGCGGCGCCTGGCACGCGCGCTGGTGCTCGCGTGCGAGCGGGCGGGCGTGGTCTTCCACCGCGCGTGGGCCGAGCGCTTCCGGGTCGCAGGTGAGCGGGCCGCCGGGGTCACCACGGCGGACGGCACCGAGCTGGGCGCGGGCCAGGTGGTGCTGGCCGCCGGCAGCCACAGCGGGCGGCTGCCGGGGGTCCCGGACGACGTGCTGCCGCCGGTGCGGCCGGTCAAGGGGCAGGTGCTGCGGCTGACCGTGCCGCGGCGTCTCGCGCCCTTCCTGAGCCGTACCGTGCGCGCCGTGGTGCGCGGCAGCCAGGTCTATCTGGTGCCGCGCGAGAACGGCGAGCTGGTGATCGGCGCGACCACCGAGGAGCTCGGCTGGGACACCACGGTCACCGCGGGAGGGGTGTACGAGCTGCTGCGCGACGCCCACGAGCTGGTGCCCGGCCTCACCGAGCTGCCGCTGACGGAGACGCGGGCGGGACTGCGCCCCGGCTCCCCCGACAACGCTCCGCTGCTCGGCCCGACCGAGCTGCCCGGTCTGCTGCTGGCCACCGGGCACTACCGCAACGGCGTGCTGCTCACCCCGGTCACCGGCGACGCCATGGCGCACGTCCTCGCCACCGGCGAACTCACCGACGAGGCCCGTCCGTTCACCCCGAGGCGCTTCGCGCGCGTGGAGCAGCCCGTATGAACATCTCCGTCAACGGAGAGCCCCGCCGCATCGCCGACGGCACGGCTCTCGACACCGTCGTGAAGACGCTGACCCCGGCCCCCTCCGGGGTCGCCGCCGCCCTCAACGAAACCGTCGTCCCGCGCGCGCAGTGGTCGTCGACGCCCCTCCGTGAGGGGGACCGCGTCGAGGTCCTCACCGCCGTCCAAGGAGGCTGACCCATGGCCGACGACCCCTTCGTCATCGGCGGTACGTCCTTCACGTCCCGTCTGATCATGGGCACCGGCGGGGCCCCCAGCCTCGACGTGCTGGAGCGGGCCCTGGTGGCGTCCGGCACGGAGCTGACGACGGTCGCGATGCGGCGCGTGGACCCCTCGGTGCACGGATCCGTCCTGTCCGTCCTGGAGAGGCTCGACATCCGGGTGCTGCCGAACACGGCCGGCTGCTTCACGGCCGGCGAGGCCGTGCTGACCGCCCGCCTCGCGCGCGAGGCGCTCGGCACCGACCTGGTCAAACTCGAAGTGATCGCCGACGAGCGCACCCTCCTGCCCGACCCGATCGAGCTGCTGGAGGCGGCCGAGACGCTGGTCGACGACGGCTTCACGGTGCTGCCGTACACCAACGACGACCCCGTGCTCGCCCGGAAGCTGCAGGACGTGGGCTGCGCGGCGATCATGCCGCTCGGCTCGCCCATCGGTTCCGGTCTCGGCATCCGCAACCCGCACAACTTCCAGCTGATCACCGAGCACGCGCGCGTACCGGTGATTTTGGACGCGGGCGCGGGCACGGCGTCGGACGCGGCGCTCGCGATGGAGCTGGGGTGCGCGGGTGTGATGCTCGCCTCGGCCGTGACCCGCGCGCAGCAGCCGCAGCTGATGGCCGAGGCCATGCGGCACGCGGTGGAGGCGGGCCGCCTCGCGTATCGGGCGGGCCGTATCCCGCGCCGCCATTTCGCCGAGGCGTCCTCGCCGCACGAGGGTCGCGCGCACCTCGACCCCGAGCGCCCCGCGTTCTAAAACGCACGTTCGACAACCGTGGAGAACGGGTGGGACGTCCGTCACAGGTCGGCTGCAGTCCCGCCCCGATACGGCAGGAAAGGACGGCCCTGTCAGTCACGGCTCGTACACTCACCTGCGTGGATACGACCCTTCAGGACCCTCTGGTCGGGCAGGTGCTCGACGGGCGCTATCGCGTGGACGCGCGGATCGCGGTCGGCGGGATGGCCACGGTCTACCGGGCCCTGGACACCCGCCTCGACCGCGTGCTCGCGCTGAAGGTGATGCACCCGACGCTCGCCGCCGACGTCACCTTCGTCGAGCGGTTCATCCGGGAGGCGAAGTCGGTCGCCCGGCTGGCGCATCCGAACGTGGTGCAGGTCTTCGACCAGGGCACCGACGGGTCGTACGTCTATCTCGCCATGGAGTACGTCGCCGGGTGCACCCTGCGCGACGTGCTGCGCGAGCGCGGGGCGCTGCAGCCGCGCGCCGCCCTGGACATCCTGGAGCCGGTCCTCGCCGCGCTCGGCGCCGCGCACCGCGCCGGGTTCGTGCACCGGGACATGAAGCCGGAGAACGTGCTGATAGGGGACGACGGCCGGGTCAAGGTCGCCGACTTCGGGCTCGTGCGGTCCGTGGACACGGTCACCAACACCACGGGCACCGTCCTCGGCACCGTCTCCTACCTCGCCCCGGAGCAGATCGAGCACGGCATCGCCGACCCCCGGGTCGACGTGTACGCCTGCGGTGTCGTCCTGTACGAGATGCTGACCGGCGAGCGCCCGCACAACGGCGACTCCCCGGCCACCGTCCTGTACAAGCACATCCACGAGGACGTCCCGCCGCCCTCGGCCGCCGTGCCGGGACTGGCGTACCCGCTGGACGAACTGGTCGCGGTGGCCACCGCGCGCAACCCCGGGCAGCGCCCGCAGGACGCGGTGGCGCTGCTGGCACACACGCGTGACGTGCGCGCCGGGCTCGGCGTGGAGCAGCTGGACGCGATGCCGCCGCAGGCGCTCGCCGCGGAGCACCGCAACATCTCCGAGGACCGTACGAGCGTCATCCCGCGCGCGCTGAACGTGCAGAGCCCGCTGCCGGTCAACGAGGACGAGAGCCGGCAGGAGCTGCATCACACCAGCGTGCTGGAGACCCCGCCGCCGCTGCCGCCGCGCCGCCGCGGCACGGGTGTGCGGCGCGGTCCGCTCGCGCTCGTCGTCGCCGTCCTGCTGCTCCTCGGGGTCGGTGCGGGCGTGTGGTACATCAACTCCGGTCAGTTCACCAAGGTCCCGCCGGTGCTGGCGAAGACCCAGGCCGAGGCCCGCGAGCAGCTCGACGACGCCGGACTGGACCTCGGGACGGTCAAGCACGCCTACAGCGACACGGTGAAGCGGGGCACGGTCATCAGCTCGGACCCCGAACCGGGCACCCGTATCCGTGACAACGCGTCGGTGACGCTCACCATCTCCGACGGCCCGGAGACCGTTCGGGTGCCGGATCTGGAGGGCCGGTCACTTGCGGCGGCCAGGGCTCAGCTGAAGAAGGCAGCCCTCGAGCCGGGCATGGTCACCCGCCAGTTCAGCGACGACGTCGACAAGGGCTCCGTGATCTCCACGGACCCGGAGGCGGGCACCAAGCGGCACGCGGGTTCGGCGATCGCGCTGCTCGTCAGCAAGGGCAGCCCGGTGGACGTCCCGGACGTCACCGGCGAGGACCCGGAGGACGCGCGGGCCGATCTGGAGGATGCGGGCCTGGCGGTGAAGATCGCCCCCGGCCGGGTCAACTCGGAGTTCGACAAGGGCCAGGTCGCCACGCAGTCACCCAAGGCCGACAGCCAGGCCGCCGAAGGGGACACGGTCACGCTGACCCTGTCCAAGGGCCCGGAGATGATCGAGGTCCCGGACGTCACCGGTGACAACGTCGACGACGCCAAGCGGACGCTGGAGGACGCCGGCTTCAAGGTCGACGAGGACCGCGGCCTGCTGGGCCTGTTCGGCGACACCGTCAAGGGCCAGTCCGTGAAGGGCGGGGAGCAGGCGCCCAAGGGGTCGACCATCACCATCAAGATCCGGTGAGGGAGCGCGGCGCACCGCGTGACACCCTGGCCCGGTGAAGAGTCAGCAGTCCCGCAACCCCGTCGGCGGCCATGTCCCCGTGGCCGGCGGTCTTCGCTCCGTCGGCCTGTCCTACGCCCATGACCTCAAGGCCGAGACCGTGCAGGTCTTCGTCGCCAATCCGCGCGGCTGGGCCACGCCCGCCGGCAATCCGCGGCAGGACGAGGAGTTCCGGGCGGTGTGCGAGGCCGAGTCGATCCCGGCGTACGTCCATGCCCCGTATCTGATCAACTTCGGCTCCCACACCGAGGCGACCGTCGAGCGGTCGGTCGACTCGATGCGGCACTCGCTGCGGCGCGGGCGGGAGATCGGGGCGCTGGGCGTGGTCGTGCACACCGGCAGCGCGACCGGCGGCCGGGACCGCTCCGTGGCGCTCAAGCAGGTACGCGAGCATCTGCTGCCGCTGCTCGACGAGCTCACGCACGACGACGACCCGTTCCTGCTGCTGGAGTCGACGGCCGGGCAGGGCGCCTCGCTCTGCTCGCGCACATGGGACTTCGGGCCGTACTTCGAGGCGCTGGACGCCCATCCGAAGCTGGGTGTCTGTCTGGACACCTGTCACGTCTTCGCGGCCGGGCACGATCTGACCGGGCCGAGCGGCATGCACCAGACGCTGGATCTGCTGGTGGACACGGTCGGCGAGGGCCGGCTGAAGCTGATCCACGCCAACGACTCCAAGGACGTCGTCGGCGCGCACAAGGACCGGCACGAGAACATCGGCTCGGGTCATATCGGCGAGGACCCGTTCCGGGCCCTGATGACGCACCCCGCGACCGAGGGCGTACCGCTCGTCATCGAGACGCCCGGCGGCAAGGAGGGGCACGCGGCGGACGTGGAGCGGCTGAAGAGACTGCGTGACTCGTCGCCCGTACAGGAATACCCCTAGGGGGTATACGGTTGAGGCCGGGTGCAGGAACCGCGACCTGACGTAGGGGGCACTCATGCAGCACGAGGCACACGCACACCACCACCCGGCCGCCGCCACCTGGAGCATGGCCGCCCAGGCGACCCTCCACTGCCTCACGGGCTGTGCCATCGGCGAGGTGCTGGGCATGGTGATCGGCACCGCCCTGGGCTGGGGCAACCTCGCGACCACGGTCCTCGCCGTCGTGCTCGCGTTCTTCTTCGGCTACTCGCTCACCCTGCGCGGGGTACTGCGGGCCGGCGTCGGCTTCCGTACGGCCGTGCGGGTCGCGCTGGCCGCGGACACCCTGTCCATCGCCGTGATGGAACTGATCGACAACGGCGTGATCGTGCTGTGGCCGGACGCGATGGACGCCGAGCTGGCCGACCTGCTGTTCTGGGTCTCGCTCGCAATCTCGCTCGCGCTCGCCTTCGTCGTGACGACACCCGTCAACAAGTGGATGATCGGCCGCGGCAAGGGCCACGCAGTGGTGCACGCGTACCACCACTGACCGCTTGGGCCGGGAGCCGACCGGGAGTCAGAGCTCGGGGCCCTCCCCGGGCTCCTCCTGGTAGGAGTAGCGCTGCTCCCGCCACGGGTCGCCGACGTTGTGATAGCCGCGCTCCTCCCAGAAGCCGCGACGGTCGGCGGTCATGTACTCCACGCCGCGCACCCACTTGGGGCCCTTCCAGGCGTAGAGATGGGGCACGACGAGACGGAGCGGGAAGCCGTGTTCCGCCGTCAGCAGCTCGCCGTCCTTGTGGGTGGCGAAGATGGTCCGCGCGGACGCGAAGTCGGCGAGGCGCAGATTCGAACTGAATCCGTATTCGGCCCACACCATCACATGGGTGACCGCCGGAGCGGGCGGCGCGATCTGCAGGATCGTACGAGCCGGAATGCCGCCCCACTCGGCGCCGAGCATGCTGAATTTCGTCACGCAGTGCAGATCGGCCAGCACCGTGGTGTACGGCAGGGCCGCGAACTCCTCATGGGTCCAGCAGTGCTTCTCGTTGTCCGCGGTCGCGCCGAAGACCCTGAACTCCCAGCGCTCCGGGCGGAATTTGGGAACGGGCCCGTAATGCGTGACCGGCCAGCCGCGCTGCAGCCGCTGCCCCGGCGGAAGCTCGGGCTGTGCTGCTCTTCCCGAATCGCGTTCTCCCGATTCACGCTCCGCCGGCTGACCCATGTCTCCATCCTGACAGACCGGGAGCGATGCCCTTGACCGGCCCCCGCAAACACGGGCAATTACGACTAAGCCTGCACTTACTTACTAAGTGAAGACTTACTGGACGATCTTGTTTCCCGGTGCAATCATGCGGCGCAACCTGCCAGTCCCCCCGCTTGGAAGGAGCCCGCGCGATGCAGGGCGACCCCGAGGTCATCGAATTCCTCAACGAGCAGCTCACCGGCGAGCTGACCGCGATCAACCAGTACTTCCTGCACGCGAAGATGCAGGAGAACTTCGGCTGGACGAAGCTCGCGAAGTACACCCGTCACGAGTCCTTCGACGAGATGAAGCACGCGGAGGTGCTCACCGACCGCATCCTCTTCCTGGAGGGGCTGCCGAACTACCAGCGGCTCTTCCATGTGCGGGTCGGGCAGAGCGTCAAGGAGATGTTCGAGGCCGACCGCATGATCGAGGTCGAGGCCATCGACCGGCTGAGGCGGGGCATCAAGGTGATGCGCGAGAAGGGCGACATCACGTCCGCCAACATCTTCGAGTCCATCCTGGAGGACGAGGAGCATCACATCGACTATCTCGACACCCAGCTGGAACTGGTGGAGAAGCTCGGCGACGCGCTCTACATCGCCCAGCTGATCGAGCAGCCGGAGAGCTGAGCGACTGCTAGGCGGCCTCGTCCAGCGCGCTCAGGACCGGCTTGCCCTGGTCGGCGAGTTCACGGCGGGGGCACTCCCCTCGACCCAGGATCGCCTGGATGCGGCGCACGCACGAACCGCAGTCCGTGCCCGCCTTGCAGGCGGAAGCCACCTGGCGTGGGGTGCAGGCGCCGTTCTCCGCGTGCTTTTTGACCTGCTGCTCAGTGATACCGAAGCAACTGCAGACGTACACGCGGTTCACCTCCCGACGGGATCGATCAGTCTTGCCGTCCCGATGATCGGTGAGGCTAACCTAACCTTACCCGTCGCACAGAGTCCGCAAAAGTGCGGAGGGGCGCGGATCGGATGTGATCCGCGCCCCACTCACCGCCTGTGCGACGGCGAAGCCGTCACTGGTCGCGGTACATCTCCGCGACGAGGAACGCCAGGTCGAGCGACTGGCTGCGGTTCAGCCGCGGGTCGCAGGCCGTCTCGTAGCGCTGGTGCAGATCGTCGACGAAGATCTCGTCGCCGCCGCCCACGCACTCGGTGACGTCGTCACCGGTGAGCTCGACATGGATGCCGCCCGGGTGGGTGCCGAGGCCCTTGTGGACCTCGAAGAAGCCCTTGACCTCGTCGAGCACGTCGTCGAAGCGGCGGGTCTTGTGGCCGGAGGCCGCCTCGAAGGTGTTGCCGTGCATCGGGTCGGTCACCCAGGCCACCGTGGCACCGGAGGCGGTGACCTTCTCGACCAGCTCGGGGAGCTTGTCGCGGATCTTGTCCGCGCCCATCCGGACGATGAAGGTCAGCCGGCCCGGCTCGCGCTCCGGGTCCAGGCGCTCGATGTACTGCAGCGCCTCCTCGGCCGTCGTGGTCGGGCCGAGCTTGATGCCGATCGGGTTGCGGATCCGCGAGGCGAACTCGATGTGCGCGCCGTCCAGCTGCCGGGTGCGCTCACCGATCCACACCATGTGCCCGGAGACGTCGTAGAGCTGCCCGGTGCGGGAGTCGACACGGGTCAGCGCCGACTCGTAGTCCAGCAGCAGCGCCTCGTGCGAGGAGTAGAACTCGACCGTCTTGAACTCCTCCGGGTCGGCCCCGCAGGCGTGCATGAAGTTCAGCGCCTGGTCGATCTCCCGCGCCAGCTGCTCGTAGCGCTGGCCGGAGGGGGACGACTTCACGAAGTCCTGGTTCCAGGCGTGCACCTGGCGCAGGTCGGCGTAGCCGCCGGTGGTGAAGGCGCGCACCAGGTTGAGCGTGGAGGCCGAGGCGTTGTACATCCGCTTCAGGCGCTCGGGGTCCGGTACGCGGGCCGCCTCGTTGAAGTCGAAGCCGTTGACCGAGTCGCCGCGGTAGGTCGGGAGCGTCACGCCGTCGCGGGTCTCGGTGCTCTTGGAGCGCGGCTTGGAGTACTGGCCGGCGATCCGGCCGACCTTCACGACCGGCACCGAGGCGGCGTACGTCAGCACGGCGCCCATCTGGAGCAGGGTCTTGAGCTTGTTGCGGATGTGATCGGCGGACACCGCGTCGAAGGCCTCGGCGCAGTCGCCGCCCTGGAGGAGGAACGCCTCTCCCTTGGCGACGGCCGCCATCCGGGCGCGCAGCTGGTCGCACTCGCCCGCGAAGACGAGCGGCGGATACGACTCGAGGTCCGCGATCACTGCGCGCAGAGCCTCGGTGTCGGGGTACTCGGGCTGCTGCGCCGCGGGCAGATTTCGCCAGGTGTTGCCAGCACTCGCGCTGGTCTTAGCGTTCACGGTCACGACCTCAACACTACGGGGTCGTGTCGGGCGTCCTGCCCCATGCCCAGCAATTGAGACACGGGGTACGGCTGCCGGACATGCGGTAGGGTGCCTGGCATGTTCGCGCATTCGACCCAGAACTGGTGGTGGACCGCTCATCCGGCGGCCCGCTGACTGCGCGTACGAAAGACTTCGCGAAGGCCGCCCGAGGGGCGGCCTTCGGTGTTCCCGGGGTCGTTCCTCTCCCTGACGACGATGTCGTCGCCGACCGAGAAGGAACCCGGACCCATGAAACTGCTGGACCTGCTGCACGACCCGAGGCCCTTCGCCCTGCTGCGGCGCCGCGCCCCGGGCCATGACGGGGACACCGTCGAACTGCTCCTCGGCCCGGTCGGCACCTACGACCGCCTCGCCGACCTCCCCGACGAGGGTCTCGCCCTGGTCCCCTTCCGCCAGATCCGCGAGCGCGGCTTCGACGTCCGCGACGACGGCACACCGCTCGCCTTCCTCACCCCCGAGGAGTCGTACGGGATCCCGCTCGACGACGTGCTCGCGCAGCTCCCGGACGAGGACGTACGGGTCGAGGGCGGCGGGTTCGACGTCGGGGACGAGGAGTACGCCGAGATCGTCGGGCGGGTGCTGCGCGAGGAGATCGGGCGGGGCGAGGGCGCGAACTTCGTGATCCGGCGGACGTACGAGGGCGAGATCCCCGGCTTCTCACGCAGGGACGCCCTCGCGCTGTTCAGGCGGCTGCTCGTGGGGGAACGGGGGGCGTACTGGACGTTCGTCGTGCACACCGGGGAAAGGACGCTGGTCGGGGCGAGCCCCGAGGTCCATGTGCGGATGTCGGGCGGCACGGTCGTCATGAACCCGATCAGCGGGACGTACCGCTACCCCGCCGAGGGCCCGACCCCGGAGCATCTGCTCGGCTTCCTCGCCGACGGCAAGGAGATCGAGGAGTTGTCGATGGTCGTCGACGAGGAACTGAAGATGATGTGCACGGTCGGCGACATGGGCGGGGTCGTGGTCGGACCGCGGCTGAAGGAGATGGCCCATCTCGCGCACACCGAGTACGAGTTGCGGGGGAAGTCCTCGCTGGATGTGCGCGAGGTGCTCAAGGAGACCATGTTCGCGGCGACCGTCACCGGCTCGCCCGTGCAGAACGCCTGCCGGGTCATCGAGCGCCACGAGGTCGGCGGGCGCGGCTACTACGCGGGCGCCCTCGCCCTGCTCGGCCGGGACTCCGGCGGTGCCCAGACCCTCGACTCCCCCATCCTGATCCGCACCGCCGACATCGCGGGCGACGGGCGGCTGCGCGTTCCGGTCGGCGCCACCCTGGTGCGCGGCTCGGACCCGGCGGGCGAGGTCGCGGAGACGCACGCGAAGGCGGCGGGCGTACTGGCGGCCCTGGGGGTGCGTCCGGCGCGGCCGCGTGGTGAGCACGCGCGCGTGCGCCTCGCCGACGACCCACGCGTGCGTGCCGCGCTCGACGGACGCCGGGCCTCGCTCGCCCCCTTCTGGCTGCGGATGCAGGAGCGGTCCGCCGAGCTCGACGGGCACGCCCTGGTGGTCGACGGGGAGGACACCTTCACGGCGATGCTCGCGCATGTGCTGCGGTCGAGCGGCCTCGACGTGAGCGTCCGGCGCTACGACGAGCCCGGACTGCGGGACGCCGTGCTCGCGCACGAGGGGCCCCTCGTGCTCGGCCCCGGCCCCGGTGATCCGTCCGACCTGGATGACACCAAGATGCGATTGCTGCGCGAACTGACCGCCGAGGTGATCCGCAGCCACCGGCACGGCGTCCTCGGCGTCTGCCTGGGCCATGAGCTGATCGCGGCCGAACTGGGCCTGGAGATCGTGCGCAAGGAGGTGCCGTACCAGGGCGCGCAGACCGCGATCGACCTGTTCGGACGCACCGAGACTGTCGGCTTCTACAACAGCTTCGTGGCGCGCTGCGACGAGGAGGCGCTCACCGAACTGGCCGCGCACGGCGTGGAGGTCAGCCGGAGCGCGTCGCACGAGGTGCACGCGCTACGCGGTCCGGGATTCGCCGGTGTGCAGTTCCACCCGGAGTCGGTCCTGACCCTCAACGGCGCGGCGGTCGTACGGGAGTTGATCGCTCAGCTGCGCAACACGACGGTGTAGTCGTCCGGGGGCGCTGCCGCCCCCGGACGTACGGCTGGGGGGCGCGTCAGCCGAAGAAGACCCCGACCTCCTCGTACAGCTTCGGGTCGACCGTCTTCAGCTTGGCCGTCGCGTCCCCGATCGGGACGCGGACGATGTCGGTGCCCTGCAGGGAGACCATCTTGCCGAAGTCGCCGTCACGGACGGCCTCGATGGCGTGCAGGCCGAAGCGGGTGGCGAGCCAGCGGTCGAAGGCGCTCGGGGTGCCGCCGCGCTGGATGTGTCCGAGGACCGTCGTACGGGCCTCCTTGCCCGTGCGCTTCTCGATCTCCTTGGCCAGCCACTCGCCGACGCCGGACAGCCGGACGTGCCCGAAGGAGTCCAGCGACTGGTCCTTGAGCACCATGTCGCCGTCCTTGGGCATGGCGCCCTCGGCGACGACCACGATCGGGGCGTACGAGGACCTGAAGCGGGAGGTGATCCAGGCGCAGACCTGGTCGACGTCGAAGCGCTGCTCGGGGATGAGGATGACGTTGGCGCCGCCGGCGAGCCCGGAGTGCAGGGCGATCCAGCCGGCGTGACGGCCCATCACCTCGCAGACCAGGACGCGCATGTGCGACTCGGCGGTGGTGTGCAGCCGGTCGATGGCCTCCGTGGCGATGCCGACCGCGGTGTCGAAGCCGAAGGTGTAGTCGGTGGCGGACAGGTCGTTGTCGATGGTCTTCGGTACGCCGACGACGGGGATGCCGTACTCGTCGGTCAGGGTCGCGGCGACGCCCAGGGTGTCCTCGCCGCCGATGGCGATGAGCGCCTCGACCTCCAGCTTGGCGAGGTTCTCCTTGATGCGCCGGATGCCGTTGTCCTGCTTGAGCGGATTGGTGCGCGAAGAACCGAGGATGGTGCCGCCGCGGGGCAGGATGCCGCGCACGGCGGGGATGTCGAGGCGTACCGTGTCGCACTCCAGTGGACCGCGCCAGCCGTCCCGGAAGCCGACGAAGTCATAGCCGTACTCCTGCACGCCCTTGCGGACGATGCCCCGGATGACGGCGTTGAGCCCGGGGCAGTCGCCGCCTCCGGTCAGTACTCCGACCCGCATGGAAAAGTCCCTTCGCCGCGGTTGCCTGGTGACAGCCACGCTAATGGTGAGCCGCGTCACAGAGGGATGGGCGGGAAGGGCAATTCCGGTGAACTGTGGGGCGCTGCCTTTACTCGTCGTCTACTCGTCGTCCAGTCCTCGCTCGATCGCGTACCGCACCAGTTCCACCCTGTTGTGCAGCTGGAGCTTGCCGAGGGTGTTCTGGACGTGGTTCTGGACCGTGCGGTGGGAGATGACCAGACGATCGGCGATCTGCTTGTAGCTCAGACCCTTGGCGACCAGGCGCAGCACCTCGGTCTCGCGGTCGGTGAGCTGGGGTGCCCTGGGCTCGTCGGGGTCGGAGGAGGGCGCGGGCTCGGAGGCCAGGCGGCGGTACTCGCCGAGGACCAGACCGGCCAGGCCCGGCGTGAACACCGGGTCGCCGACGGCCGTACGGCGCACCGCGTCGAGCAGTTCACCGGTCGACGCCGACTTCAGCAGATAGCCGGTGGCCCCGGACTTCACCGCCTCCAGGACGTCGGCGTGCTCACCGCTCGCGGACAGCACCAGGACGCGCAGGGCCGGGTTGTGGCCGACGAGTTCCTTGCAGACCTGGACACCGGGCTTGGCGGGCAGGTTGAGGTCGAGCACGAGGACGTCGGGGGCGGCGGCCTTGGCGCGGCGCACGGCCTGCTCGCCGTCGCCCGCGGTGGCGACCACGTCGAAGCCGGACTCGGTCAGGTCGCGGGCGACGGCGTCGCGCCACATGGGGTGGTCGTCAACCACCATGACCTTGATCGTGTCCCGCTGCTCACTCATCGGTGCCCCGCCTTCGCGTCCTTGGGTACTTTCAGCTCGACCTCCGTGCCCTGCCCCGGAGTCGAGATCAGCTCGGCGCTGCCGCCTAGTTCGCGCAGCCTGCCCCGGATCGACAGGGCGACCCCGAGCCGTCCCTCGCCCTCGGCCTGCGCGAGCCGCCCGTCCGGGATGCCGGGGCCGTCGTCCCGTACGGACACCACGACCTCGTCGGGCTCGTCCTCGACGAGGATCCACGCGCGCGCGTGCTCACCGGCGTGCTTGTGGACGTTGTCCAGGGCGGCGCCGACGGCCGCGGCGATCTCCTTCGCGGCCGGGCCGGGCAGCAGCACGGGGGCGCCCGGCTCGGCGAAGCTGACCTTCGCCGCCGCGTACGGGGCGATGAGTGCGCGCAGGTCCACCGGGCCGTTCTCGTCGTGGGAGGGCTCCTCCACGGCGCGTACGACCGCGCCTTCGGCCGCGTCCTCCGAGGCCCGGGAGAGGGGGACCAGGCCGCCGGAGACCAGGGTGCGCAGCGCGACCTCCTGCTCGCCCGCCATCCGCCCGAGCTCGGCGGCCTCCCCGCCGATCACCAGGCCACGGCGCTGCACCATGGCGAGCACCTGCAGGACGCCGTCGTGGATGTCCCGGGCCAGCCGCTCCCGTTCCCGCGTCGCGGCCTCGATCTCCAGGGCCCGGGCGAGGGTGCGCTCGGAGGCGCGGGCGACCTCGACGACGTAGCCGATGGCGATGGAGGCGACCCAGACGAGGATCACGTTGTGGACGGTGTCGCGGGCGGGGGCGCCGCGCTCGATCAGGTTGGCGACCGCGACCGGCGTGGAGGCGAAGGCCGCCCAGCGCCAGCCACCCTTGATCGCGTACGCGAGGACGGAGCCGGCGGTCCATATCGACGGCAGGGTGGGGCCGCCGCTCTCGATGTGCTGGTCGTTGACGGCGATCGGGGTGAGCAGGATGCCGGTGAGCGCGACGGCGAGGTCGACGGCGAGGAAGCGCTTGGTGCAGGCGGCCGCGTTCTGGACGCGGGGCAGGGTGGCGAGCGTCCAGACGAACAGGACGACGAAGTAGACGACGGCGACGTCCGGGCGGTCGTACTCGTCGTAGGCGGTGGCGAACAGGCCGACCGCGTACAGCATCGTGAGCACCCGGTATGCGGTGAGCGCACGCCACAGCGGCTGCTCGACCGACATCCTCATGACTCTCTCGCGCTTGGCCACTTCCCCCTCCAGGCCCGGACCGTCCCCACCCTAGGCTAGGACTTCTCCTTCTCGGCCTGTTCCTTCCCGGCCTGCGCGAGAGCGGCCTTCGCCGCCTTCTCGGCCTCCTTCTCCGCCTTCGCCGCTTCCGCGATCTGCCGCTTGGCGGCGGTCGCGTACATGTCGACGTACTCCTGGCCGGAGAGCTTCATGATCTCGTACATGACCTCGTCGGTGACCGCGCGGAGGACGAAGCGGTCGTGCTCCATGCCCTGGTAGCGGCTGAAGTCGAGGGGCCTGCCGATGCGGATGCCGGGGCGCATCAGCTTGGGCATCACCTGGCCGGGCGGCTGGATCTTCTCGGTGTCGATCATCGCGACCGGGATGACGGGGGCGCCGGAGGCGAGCGCCACGCGCGCGAGGCCGCCGGGCTTGCCCCGGTAGAGCCGGCCGTCGGGCGAGCGCGTGCCCTCGGGGTAGATGCCGAACAGCTCGCCGCGCTCCAGCACTTCGAGACCGCTTTTGATGGCCGCCTCGCCCGCGCCGCGCGCCCCGGAGCGGTCCACCGGGAGCTGGCCGACGCTCTTGAAGAAGGCCGCCGTCAGCCGGCCCTTGACGCCGGGCGTGGTGAAGTACTCGGCCTTGGCGATGAAGGTCACCTTGCGGTCGAGCATCGCGGGCAGGAAGAACGAGTCGGAGAAGGAGAGGTGATTGCTCGCCAGGATGGCGGCGCCCTCGGCCGGAATGTTCTCCAGGCCCTCCACCCAGGGCCGGAAGGCAACCTTCAGCGGTCCCCCGATGGCGACCTTCATCGTGCCGTACAACAACCGAGTGCCTCCTGACTCCTTCGCTCAGACCTTAACCCGGCCCACCCCCAAAGGCTCCGACGGCCCTGGTCGGTGTCAGTGCGGTCGCGTACGGTGAAGCACACCTGGACTTCACGTCACTCTCATGAACTGTCACTTCCTCAAGAACTGTCACTCCTCATGAACAGGAGACCGAAGGTGCCGGTCCTTCCTGGAGCCGAGCCGTACCGCCATGAGGGCGGGGAAACAGGCGTCCTCCTCTGCCACGGCTTCACCGGTTCCCCCCAGTCGCTGCGCCCCTGGGCGAAGCGCCTGGCCGAGCACGGCCTGACGGTGTCGCTGCCGCTGCTGCCCGGCCACGGCACCCGCTGGGAGGACATGCAGCTCACGGGCTGGCAGGACTGGTACGCCGAGGTGGACCGCGAGCTGCGGTCCCTGCGCGAGCGCTGCACCGAGGTGTTCGTGGCCGGCCTGTCGATGGGCGGGACCCTGGCGCTGCGGCTGGCGGCCAAGCACGGGGAGGCGGTCGGCGGGGTGGTCGTCGTCAACCCGGCCAACCGCATGCACGGCCTCTCCCCCTACGCCCTTCCGGTGGCACGTCATCTCGTACGGACGACGCGGGGCATCGCGAGCGACATCGCCAAGGAGGGCGGCGCCGAGCTGGGGTACGACCGGGTGCCGCTGCACGCGGCCCACTCCCTGCGGAACTTCTTCCGGCTGGTCGACGGTGAACTGCCGCAGGTCACCCAGCCGCTGCTGGTGCTGCGCAGCCCGCAGGACCATGTCGTGCCGCCGGCCGACTCGGCGCGGATCCTCAGCCGGGTCTCCTCGCACGACGTGACGGAGATCCTGCTGGAACAGAGCTACCACGTGGCGACGTTGGACCACGACGCGGACCGGATTTTCGACGAGAGCCTCGCGTTCATCGCCCGGCTCGCACCCAGTGTCGGCAAGGAAGGGACGGCCGTAGGTGGCTGAGCACGACTCGGACCGCGAGGATCTCGAGCCCGAGGAGCAGGGCGTCCCCTTCGACGAGGACGCCGCCTGGGCGGCGATCGTCGCCGGTTACGGCGACGAGCCGAAGGACCCGCCGGGCAGCAAGCCGTTCAAGCCCGTCGAGGATCTCGCGCTGCTGGAGACGGAGCCCAACGACACGAACGACGGGCCCAAGGGCGAGACGCCCGAGAAGGACAGGCCCGCGCGGCCTCTCGGCGGCTCGGTCTCCTTCGCCCCCGGCGTGGGCCCTCGCGACTACGCGGCGGCCGAGCCGTCCGAGGACGACTTCGACGAGGACGACGAGGGCCACTTCGTCCCGCCGGAGCCGCCGCCGCTGCCCGCCGCGGACACGACGGCGAAGTTCGCCTGGCTGGGCGTGATCGGCGGTCCGATCCTGCTCCTGCTGGCGGTGGTGCTGGGGTGGGACATGACCTGGTGGCTCGCCACGCTCAGCATCGGCGGTTTCGTGGGCGGCTTCGCCACCCTGGTCGTACGGATGCGGACGGACGACGAGGACGACGACGACCCGGGGCGCGGGGCCGTCGTCTGACCCTCGGCCGGCCGGCACTGCGCTGCTCGGCTAGCCGACCGGCACTTTGAGGGCGGCCAGGACCGGAAGGTGGTCCGTGGCCGCCCTCAGGTCTGTCTCCGTCACTCCCGGCAGGCCCAGCGGCACCCCGCAGCCGAGCACCTCGACGCCCTTCGTGGCGAAGATCGCGTCGATGCGCTGGAAGGGGGTGACGGGCGTGAAGGTGTTCTCGCCGCCCCAGGGCGCCACGGCCCGGCAGTCCTGGAGGCCGTCGGCGAGGCGGCTGAAGGTGGGGCCGCCGGGCCGCTCGTTGAGGTCGCCGCCCGCGACCGCGTGGTCCACGCCGAGGCCGGCGAGGCGGTCGAGGAGCATGCCGCCCTGTTCGTACCGCTCGTCCTTCTGCAGGGAGAGGTGACAGCTCAGGACGCCGAGGCGGGCGCCGCCGAAGCGTACGACGGCGGTGGCGAAGCCGCGGCGGTGCTGCCCCGGGGTGAGCGGCAGCAGTACGTCCTCGGTGCGCTCGACGGTCGCGCGCAGGCTGCACAGGATGGCCGGTCCTGCGGCGGTCGCACCTCCGGTGAGCACCACCAGGCCGGAGGCCGCGGCCAGCCGGGCCAGCTTCTTGCGCCAGCGGAAGAACCGGGGGGCCTCCTGGATCAGCACGAGATCCGGGGCGCAGGCGCCGATCACCCGGGCGAGGGCCGCGGTGTCGTCGCGCAGGGAGCGGATGTTGTAACTGAGGACACGCAGGACGGAACCGTCGGGTTCGGTGCGGGAGTTGGGCAGCGGGGTCGAAGTCGCCATGCCGATCAACATACGACGAGCCCCGCCGCCCCACGCCGGGGCACGGCGGGCTCATCACGCTCGAACACGGCGAGCTCATCACACTCGAGCACGACTGGCAGCGGAGACCGGCACGGGGCGCTGGGGGCGCGGACACCGGGGACCGGGCACCGGGCACCGGGCACCGGGCACCGGGCACCGGGCACCGGCCGAACGGTCACTGGCCAAGCAGGCATCGGGCACCGACCGCGCGGGACCGGCCAAGCGGGCGCCGAGCGATCACCGGCCAGGCGGACACCTGGCACCGGCCCCACCCGAGACCGGCGCAGGGCGCCGACCGCACGGTTACCGGTCACCGGCCCAGCGGGCATTGGGCGAGCGGGCGCCGATCACCGGTCACGCGCGCACCGGTCACCGGGCACCGGCCACGCGGTCGCCAGTTAAGCGGGCCCGGTCGCCCGCCACGCGGTCACCGGCCGAGCAGGCATCGGTCACCGGCACGCGGGCACCGACCACGCGAACACCGGCCCCGCGGGCACACGGCACCCGCCCCGCAATCACACGGCCCCGCCCCCGCGGCCCCCGGCTACATGATCGGATCCGGCTCCCTGGCCAGGTCCGCTGCTCCCACCAAGCCCGCGCCGTTGCCCAGTTGGGCGGCGATGACGTCTGCCACCGGGCGCCAGTTGCCGCCGACGAGCCAGCGTTTGTAGGACTTGCGGATCGGGTCGAGGACCAGTTCGCCCTCGTCGGAGAGGCCGCCGCCGACGATGAAGGCGGACGGGTCGAAGAGGGAGGCGAGATCGGCGAGACCGGCGCCCACCCAGCGGGCCAGCTCGCGGTAGGAGTCGGTGGCCACCGGGTCGCCCTGGCGGGCGGCGATGGAGATGTGCTTGCCCTCGATGCCGTCGGGAGTGCCGTCGCCGAGCGCGAGCAGGATCTCGGCCCGCTCGGGGGTGGCGTTGGCGCGCTGCTTGGCGTATCTGACCAGGGCGCGTCCCGAGGCGTACTGCTCCCAGCAGCCCTGTGACCCGCACCCGCACAGCAGGCCGTCGGGCACCATGCGGATGTGGCCGAACTCGGCGGCGACGCCGAAGTGGCCGCGGCGCAGCTTGTTGCCGATGATGATGCCGCCGCCCAGGCCGGTGCCGAGGGTGATGCAGATGACGTTGCGGTGGCCCTTGCCCGCGCCGAAGCGGTACTCGCCCCACGCGGCGGCGTTGGCGTCGTTCTCCACGACGACCGGCAGGCCGACGCGGCTCTCGACCTTCTCCTTCAACGGCTCCTGGCGCCAGTCGATGTTGGGCGCGAAGTACACGGTGGAGCGCTGCCGGTTCACATAGCCGGCCGCGCCGATGCCCACGCCGACGATCTTGTGCCCGGCGCGTGCTCCCTCAACGGCGGAGGCGATGGCGTCCACGATCCCGTCGGGCGTGCCCGGGGTCGGCACCTTGTGGGTCGAGAGGATGTTGCCTTCCTCGTCGACCACACCGGCCGCGATCTTGGTACCGCCGATGTCGACGCCGATGGTGAGTCCCATGAATCCCTCAGTTTCGGTCGAGCCCCGCTACGGCCAACCGTACCCGAGGCCCTGCCGTGACAGTCCTGGCGTCCAGCGTCCGGGCAGGCGGGGCCCGACGGCGGGGGGAGTCAGTCCAGATCGATGCGCTGTCCGGGACCGGTGTCCTCGCCGCCGTCACGGCGTTCGTCGAGGTCCTTGTGGAGGTCCGTCGCACGGGTGGTCCACCGCTGTTCCTGGGCCACGACCGCGGAGCGGTAGGCGGCCAGCAGTTCGTTGCCCGCGGCGGCGAGGTGGTCGAAGACGTCCGGGTTGCGTTCGATGACGGGTTCGACGGCGGCCTTCGCCTGCTGGACGACCTGCTTGACCACCTGCTGCGCGGCGGGTCCGGCGAGGGAGCCGAGCAGCGGGGACTGGACGGACGACAGCTTCTCGGAGACGGCGTCGACGAACTTGCGCAGTTCCTCGGCGGCCGAGCCCGGCGGCGGGCCGTACTCGGCGCGGCGGCGGGCCTTCTCCGCCGCGAGGTCTTCGGCGCACGCCGTCGACCAGGCGTCGGCGTCGGTCGCCCGCACCTCGTCGGCCGCCTCGTTCTGCTCGGCGTCGGACGGGGGGAGCTCTTCGCTCATGACGACCTCCTGACTACGGTTCGTCCCTACGACGTTACCCGAACGGGCGTATGTGCTTCACCGGGTCCGGGGCCACAGATCCGGGTCGGGTGCGAAGCGGATCCGCAGCTCGCCCTCGCGCAGCGCGGCCCCGTTCACGGTGCAGCGGCGCAGCACGGAGGGAAGCCTGACGACACGGCGGAACGGGCCCGCCGCGACGACGAGTTCGTCGCCCCGCCGGACGAGGTCCAGGTCGTCGCGTATGGCGCCGGGCAGGGGGATCCGCCAGACCAGCACACCGTCGTCGGCGCGCCGGTCGGTGACGGGCCACTCGACCGTGGAGGCAGCGCCGTTGACGCCGGGGACGGGGAGGGCGGCGAGGTCGTCGGTGCCGCGGGGGTCGTGCCCGAGGTGGTGCACGGGCCGTACGTCGTACGACTCCTGCCACTCCTCCAGCGCCTTGCGCTGCTGGGCGACGAGTCCGGAGGGCCACCCCTCCGCGGCCCGCTCCGGCAGCACCCGGTTGGCGACCACGACGTCGGGCCGCAGACCGCGCAGGGCGAGCCCCAGGGCTGCGGTGCGCACGGCGTCCGCGCCTGCCGGGCCGGGCTCCGCGACCAGCCGTACGACGGTGTCGCGGTCGGCCAGCACGGCCTCGACGGCGGCCAGTTCCGTGTCCCAGCGCGCGGCCGTGTCGTACAGCCACTCCGAGGGCACGGGGACGCCGGTCAGCTTGCCGAGGACCGGGCGCAGCGCGCGGGCCGCCCGGCGCTCGGGCGGGAGCAGCCGGCGCAGATAGCGGCGCAGTTCCTCGGGCAGGGAGAGCAGGGCGAGCGCGCCGGGCACGGGCGGGAGGTCGACGACGAGGAGGTCGAAGCGCTCCGAGAGCGCGGCGTCGCGCAGGGCGCGCAGAAAGCTGAGTTCCTCGGCCCCGGGCAGGGGTGTGACCTCCTCGGCGTCCAGCCGGGCGGCGCCCAGCAGGTCGAGGACGCCGGCCGCGCGTTCCTGGAAGGCGGTGAGGTCGTCCCGGAAGCCGGCCGCCGCGTCGGGGCGCCAGGCCGTGAGATCCGGGGCGACCCGGTTCGGCTCCGGTCCCGCGGCCGCACCGAGGGCCGCGCCGAGGGTGTCGGTGCGGTCGGCGCTCAGGACGAGGGTGCGGGTTCCCTCGCGGGCGGCGGCCAGGGCGGTGGCGGCGGCGATCGTGGTACGACCGCTGCCGCCGGAGCCTGTGATCAGGATGGTGCGCATGCGCTGAACCGTAACGGAGGCGGGCGCGCGGTCGTGCGCGAGCGGCGCCCGGTGCAGCGCGGGCGCTACAGCTCCCCCGACCGACCCGCTGCTTCTCCCCCGAACCCCACCCGCTACTTCTCCCCGGACTCCACCCGCTTCTTCAGCCCGGCCAGCGCCCGGTCGATGATGACCTTCTCGGCCTTGCGCTTGATCATCCCCAGCATCGGGATCTTGACGTCCACGGTCAGCTGGTAGGTGACCTCGGTGGCGCCGGACCCGGCCGGCTTCAGCAGGTAGGAGCCGTCGAGGGAGCGCAGCATCTGGGACTTGACCAGGGTCCAGGAGACCTCGTGCTCACCGGTCCAGGTGTACGCCAGCACCTGGTCGTCCTTGATCGCACCGGCGTCCATGACGAGACGGACCTGCTCGGCACGGCCCTGGGTGTCCGAGGCGAGCACCTCGGCCTCCTTCACCTCGCCGGTCCAGTCCGGGTACCGGGCGAAGTCGGAGATCACCCCCATGACGTCGGCCGGTGCCGCCTCGATCGTGATGCTCGAGCTGGTGTGTTCCGCCATCGCCGTGGCTCCTCCAGATGCGGGCCGGTAGAGAGGTCGTCGTGCACACGTGTGTGCAGCGTGAAGGCTACCGCGCACGTGAGGAGGGGACTTCACCCCCACCTGCGTTCCGCCGGCATCGTTCCCTCACCATTCGAGCGCCCACGGTTTCCCGGTCCCGGCGAAGTGCCCGACGTTCACGCACTCCGTCGCGCCGATCCGCATCCGCCGCGCGAGCGGCTGGTGGACATGGCCGAAGAGGGCGTACCGGGGACGGGTCCTGCGGATCGCCTCCAGCAGCGCCCGGCTGCCCCGCTCGAAGCGGCGCGCGACGGTGTCGTAGACGAGTTCCGGCACCTCCGGCGGGATGTGGGTGCACAGGACGTCCACCTCGCCGACGGCCTCCAGCTTGGCCGCGTACTCCTCGTCACCGATCTCGTACGGCGTGCGCATGGGGGTCTTCAGGCCGCCGCCGACGAAGCCGAAGACGCGGCCGCCGATCTCCACGCGCTCGCCGTCGAGCACGGTGGTGCCCGGGCCGGCGTACTCCGGCCACAGGGGTGGCATGTCGACATTGCCGTAGGTGGCGTACGTCGGGGTGGGGAAGGCGGCGAACATCTCGGCGTACTGCTTGCGCACCGCCTGCTCGATCACGGCCGCGCGGTCCGAGCCGATACCGCTCCACAGCCGGGCCCCGAACTCCCGCGCCTCCTCGAAGCGGCGGGCGGTGCGCAGCTCCACGATGCGGTCGGCGTTCTCCCGGCCGAACAGATCGGGGAAGATCCCGCGCGAGTGGTCGGCGTAGTCGAGGAAGAGGACGAGGTCGCCCAGGCAGATCAGGGCATCCGCACCCTCGCCGGCGCCGGCCAGGTCACGGGCGTTGCCATGGACGTCACTGACCACATGAACACGTGTCCTGCGGTTGCCGGCTGGTGAGGATGCCATGGCGATCAAGGGTAAGCGTGTGCGGTGTACGTGAACAGTGCTGGGTGACCCTGCGGTTACTGGCCAGTCAGTTAGCTGGTGGACTACCGTACGCAATGGAACACCAGCCTGTGTGACGCAGGGAACATCTCGCCGGGACCCCCTGTCGAAGAAGCCATACCGGCGGGTAACGTCCGGGCCGTTCAGTCCTACTCAGGATTTCAACCTCTGAAAACCCGAGTACCTGCCCGAGCCGTGGACCCCCGTCGCATCACACAACGTCGTGGCGCCGGCGCCCTATGAGGAGCAGCAGTCTTGCGCGAGTTCAGCCTTCCGGCTTTGTACGAGGTCCCTGCGGACGGCAATCTCACCGACATCGTCCGGAGAAACGCCGCGCAGCATCCCGATGTCGCCATCATCTCCCGCAAGGTGGGCGGTGCCTGGCAGGACGTGACGGCGGCTGCCTTCCTCACCGAGGTGCACGCGGCCGCCAAGGGACTCATCGCCTCCGGCATCCAGCCCGGCGACCGGGTCGCCCTGATGTCCCGCACGCGGTACGAGTGGACGCTGCTGGACTTCGCGATCTGGTGCGCCGGCGCGATCACCGTTCCCGTCTACGAGACCAGCTCGCCGGAGCAGGTGCAGTGGATCCTCTCCGACTCGGGCGCCACCGCGGTCGTCGTGGAACTGGACAACCACCTGGCCGCCGTCGAGGCGGTGCGCGACCGGCTGCCCGCCCTCAAGCACATCTGGCAGATCGAGGCCGGCGCGCTGGAGGAGCTGCGCAGGCTCGGCAAGGGCGTCACCGACGGCATGGTCGAGGACCGCAGCTCGCTGGCGCGGGCCGACGACCCGGCGACGATCATCTACACCTCCGGCACCACCGGCCGCCCCAAGGGCTGTGTGCTCACGCACCGCAGCTTCTTCGCCGAGTGCGGCAACATCGTGGAGCGGCTGCGTCCGCTGTTCCGCACCGGCGAGTGCTCGGTCCTGCTGTTCCTGCCGCTCGCCCACGTCTTCGGCCGCATGGTGCAGATCGCCCCGCTGATGGCGCCGATCAAGCTGGGCACGGTCCCCGACATCAAGCAGCTCACCGACGAGCTGGCCTCCTTCCGTCCGACGCTGATCCTCGGCGTCCCGCGCGTCTTCGAGAAGGTCTACAACTCGGCGCGCGCCAAGGCGCAGGCGGACGGCAAGGGCAAGATCTTCGACAAGGCCGCGGACACCGCGATCGCGTACAGCAAGGCGCTGGACACCCCGCAGGGCCCCTCGCTCGGCCTGAAGATCAAGCACAAGACGTTCGACAAGCTCGTCTACAGCAAGCTGCGCGCGGTGCTCGGCGGCCGGGGCGAGTACGCCATCTCCGGCGGCGCCCCGCTGGGCGAGCGCCTCGGCCACTTCTTCCGCGGCATCGGCTTCACGGTCCTGGAGGGCTACGGCCTGACCGAGTCCTGCGCGGCCACCGCCTTCAACCCCTGGGACCGGACCAAGATCGGCACGGTCGGCCAGCCGCTGCCCGGCTCGGTGGTGCGCATCGCGGACGACGGCGAGGTGCTGCTGCACGGCGAGCACCTGTTCAAGGGCTACTGGAACAACGAGGCCGCGACGGCCGAGGCGCTGACCGACGGCTGGTTCCACACCGGTGACATCGGCACCCTCGACGAGGACGGCTACCTCAGGATCACCGGCCGCAAGAAGGAGATCATCGTCACCGCGGGCGGCAAGAACGTCGCCCCGGCCGTGATCGAGGACCGCATCCGGGCGCACGCGCTGGTCGCGGAGTGCATGGTGGTGGGCGACGGGCGGCCGTTCGTGGGCGCGCTGGTCACCATCGACGACGAGTTCCTGGGCCGCTGGGCCGACGAGCACGGCAAGCCGGCGGGCTCCACCGCGGCGTCGCTGCGCGAGGACCCCGACCTGCTGGCCGCGATCCAGACGGCGATCGACGACGGCAACGCCGCGGTGTCGAAGGCGGAGTCGGTGCGCAAGTTCCGCATCCTCGCCTCCCAGTTCTCGGAGGAGTCGGGCCATCTGACGCCGTCGCTGAAGCTCAAGCGCAATGTGGTGGCGAAGGACTACGCGGGCGAGATCGAGGCGATCTACGCGAAGTAGTACGCCTGGTACGCCTTCTCGCGACCACGGACGATGGCGCGGGTCCTCGGCGAGGACCCGCGCCATCGTCCGTAGTGCCAGAGCGTCGGCTCAGAGCAGGGTCTTCAGCTTCTCCGCCAGGAGGTCCCAGCGCCACTTCTCCTCGACCCACTCCCGTCCCCGCTCCCCCATGCGCCGCCGCAGTTCCGCGTCGCCGAGCAGGGCCACGATGCGGTCGGCGGCCTCCTCCGGGGAGCCGCCGCGGACCACCCATCCGGTCTCGCCGTCGAGCACCGCGTCCGGGGCGCCGCCGGAGTCGCCGGCGACGACGGGCAGGCCGGTCGCGGAGGCCTCCAGATACACGATGCCGAGCCCCTCGACGTCGAGGCCGCCCCGGCGGGTGCGGCACGGCATCGCGAAGACGTCGCCCGCGCCGTAGTGCGCGGGCAGCTCCGACCAGGGCACCGCGCCCGTGAAGCGCACCGAGTCGGCGACCCCGGTCTCCCGCGCCAGCTTGCGCAGCTCCTTCTCGTACGGGCCGCCGCCGACGATCAGCAAGGCCACGTCCGGCTCGGCCGCGAGGATGCGGGGCATGGCGAGCACCAGGGTGTCCTGGCCCTTGCGCGGCACCAGCCGGGAGACGCACACGACGACCGGCCGGTCCGCGAGCCCCAGCCGTGCCCGGACCGCGTCCCCGCCCGACGCCGGGTGGAAGGTCTTCTCGTCGACGCCCGGCGGCAGTTGCACCATCCGCTGGGCGGCCGCGGGCGTGAGCGCGGAGGCGATCCGTGAGCGGGTGTACTCGCCGAGGTAGGTGATCGTGTCCGTCGACTCGCCGATCCGGCGCAGCAGTTGCCGCGCCGCGGGCAGCTGGGCCCATCCTGCCTCGTGCCCGTGGGTCGTCGCCACCAGCCGCTCGGCGCCCGCCTTCCGGAGCGCCGGCGCCATCAGGCCGAGCGGCGCCGCCGCCCCGAACCACACCGAAGTGCACCCGTGCTCGCGCAGCAGGCCGACGGCCGTGCGCGTGGCCGCCGGCGTGGGCAGCAGCATGGTCGTACGGTCGCGTACGACCGTGAAGGGCTGCTCGGCGTCGAAGGCGGCCGTCGCCTCGGCGCCCTCCCGGCCGCGCTTCCAGGTGGAGGCGTAGACGACGAGCCGCTCGGGGTCGAGCCGCAGCGCCATGTTGTGCAGGAACGCCTGGATGCCGCCCGGCCGGGGCGGGAAGTCGTTCGTCACGATCAGGGTCTTGTGCATCGGCGCCGACCCTATCCAACCGGCGCACACCACTCGGCACGGCCACGTCGGTGGCACGCTCACAGCAAGGCACGCCATCATGTTCCCCTCAAGTCGGGAAACGGACAGGCAGGGGCTCCGGTGGACAGTGCGGGTACAAGGCGGTCCCTGGCCGGGCTGCTGGGGACCTGGGGCCTGACGCGGCTGGTGCTGCTGCTGTTCGTCTTCAAGGTGTTCGTCTTCCCCGGCCCGGACGTCACGACCGATGTGTCGGTGATCTACCAGGGCTGGTACGACACGCTGCGGCACGGCACGTTCCCGCTGGGCGACGTCACCTGGCAGTACCCGCCCGCGGCCGCGCTGCCGGTCCTCTCCCCCGCCCTGCTGGGCTTCCTCTCGTATGCGCAGGCCTTCTTCGTCCTCGCCTTCCTCGCCGACCTCGTCGTCCTCCTGCTGCTCCTGTACGCGGGCCTGCGCCCCGGCAAGACGCTGCGCGGCACCTGGGTGTGGGTGGCCGGCGTACCGCTGCTCGGGCCGACCGTCTACGCGCGCTACGACGTGATGGTCACCGCGGTCGCCGTGGCCGGGCTGCTGGCGGGCGCCCGGCACCCGCGGGTGATGGGTGTCCTGGTGGGCTTCGGGGCGATGCTGAAGGTGTGGCCGGCGCTGCTGGTGCTCGGCGCCCGCAAACGCGGCGCCTGGGGATGGGCGGGCGGCACCGTGGCCGCGCTGGCGGTGCTGTTCGCGGCGACCATGCCGGGCGCGTTCGCCTTCCTGACCTTCCAGCGCGACCGCGGCACCGAGGTGGAGTCGCTGGGCTCCCTCGTCTTCCACGTGGCCCGGCACTTCGGCTGGAACGGCCGGGTGCTCCTGAACTACGGCTCGGTGGAGTTCCTCGGCCCCTACGTCACCCTGGTCAGCTCGGCCGCCCTGTTCCTGACCGGGGTCGCCTTCGGCTGGCTGCTGCTGTGGCGGCTGATGGCGACGCGGTTCCTGCCGAACACGCTCGCCGACGCGGCCTTCGTGACGGTGCTGATGTTCACCGCGACCAGCCGGGTGATCAGCCCGCAGTACATGGTGTGGCTGCTCGGCGCGGCGGCGGTCTGCATGTGCTTCCGCAGCAGCCGGATGGGGCTGCCCGTGGGCCTGGTCCTCGCGGCCGCCCTGATGACGGTGCTGGAGTTCCCCGTCTGGTTCGAGCACGTCGTCGCGAGCGACACCCTCGGCATCACGCTCCTCGTCCTGCGCAACGGCCTGCTGGTCGCCGCGTGCGTCCTCGGAGCCGTGGAGCTGTGGCGCTCGACGGTCTCCCGCGAGCCGGTCCCGGCCCTGCCCGCCCAGGCGACCCGCACGAGGGAGACCTCGACCTCGTCCTGACACCGGAGGGCCCGGAACGGCACCGGCCGCCCGGATCAGCCGAGTTGGGCCCTGAGATAGTCCCGCCACTGCACGGTGAAGTCGTCGAGGCTCGTACCGAGCACCTTCTTCATCGCGTCCTCGACCGATCCCGTACGGGACTTGTGGTCGCCGACCGCGCGGTAGAACTCGCCGAGCCGCTCGTCGCCCCACCGCTCGGTGATCAGCCGGCAGGCCAGCCAGCCGCTCTCGTAGGCCTGCGCGAGCGTCGTCGCGTCCCCGCCGAACCCGAAGTCCTTGTCGGTCGGCAGCCGGGACGGCACGTCCCCGTCGCCGACCGCACGCGCCAGCTCCGGTGCGGCCTCGGCGGGGGTGCGGTCGGTGCGCAGATAGCCGATCCAGTCGGCGTACCCCTCCGAGAGCCACAGCGGGGTCGCGGGGTTGGTGTGGGCACGGGTGGCGACATGGGTGGTCTCGTGCGTGATGACGACCTGCTTGCCGACCGGACCGAGCAGGGCGTACGCGTCCGGGTTGACGACGATGCGGTCCGCGGGCGCCAGCGGCGGACCGCCCACCTCGCCGGTGGTGACCGCCGCGATCCCGCGGTACTGGGAGGCGGGCGAGCCCAGCAGCCCCGCCATGCCCTCCACGGACCCCGGCACGAGCAGCACGACATGGCCGGTCCAGTCGGTGCCCCACGCCCCGGTCACGGTCGGCACCGCGTGGTCGGCGAGATCCGCGTACGAGTGCAGCGCCTCGCTGGACTGGCCGGTGCCCAGGACGAGGCTGTGCCTGCCGCGCACCACGGTCACCGCGCCCTGGTCCCACAGCTGTTGCGCGGATTTCTTCGCGGGCTTGTCGGAGGTCACGTACCAGTGCCCGTTCGCCCTGCGGGACAGGTCCAGGGTGCGGCCGGAGGTGACGGGGGCGTTGTCGTAGCCGAGGATGCGGTAGCGCAGTTCCGCGTCGGCGGTGGCCTCGTCGCCGCTGCCGTGCACCGCGGTCACGCGGTACGACCAGCTCTGCAGGGGCACCCCGCGCACGTTCTCGAACCAGCCGAGCGCGCCCGTCCGCAGGAAGGCCGCCCGGTCGCGGTCGAGTACGGCGGTGGAGCGCCCGTCGAGGATGCGCTGCAGCTCGACCTTGCCGATACCGCCGGCGGGCGGCCCGCCGCACGCCACCAGGGAAACGAGCAGCAGCACGAGCGCCACCACCCCGGACCTCGACGCCCGTCCACGACCAGCCACGATTCCGATCGTAGGGCCGGTCGGGGCGGTTGGTCAGACCCTGGTGACGGAGGACACCGGCAGCATGTTCACCGGGTCGTAGCGCACGGGTGCGCCGGGGTGCGGCGCGTGGATCACCTGACCGTTGCCCATGTACATCGCGACATGGCTGGCGTCGGACCGGTAGACGACGAGGTCGCCGGGGCGGGCCTGGGAGAGCGGGATCTGCCGGCCGGCGTAGCGCTGCTCCTGCGAGGTGCGCGGCAACTGGATCCCGGCCTGCGCGTACGACCACTGCATCAGGCCCGAGCAGTCGAAGCCGGAGGGGCCGGAGGCGCCCCAGATGTACGGCATCCCGAGCGCGGAGCGGGCGGCGGCGATCGCGGCGGCCGCGCGGGCGGAGGCCGGGAGCGCGCTGCCGAAGTCGGGGATGTCGCCGCGGCTGCCGCGCGAGGCCCGGTCGTAGGCCGCACGCTCCGCGAGCGGAAGGGAGTTGAGCAGCCGGCGCGCCTTGGCGAGTTTCCTCTCGACGGTCTTCTTGTGGGCGGCGACGGCCTTGCGGCTGCGGTCCAGATCGGAGAGCTTGAGGACCGCCTCGGCGCGCTCCTGGGCGAGGTCGCGCATCGCGGTCTGCAGGTCCTTCAGTTCGCCTGCCTGGTGGGCGCCGATGCGGTCGAGGACGGCGGCCTTGTCGAGGTAGTCGGCCGGGTCGTCGGAGAACAGCAGGGCGAGGGAGGGGTCGAGGCCGCCGGAGCGGTACTGCGCCCCGGCCAGCAGACCGAGCGACTCCCGCATGGTGTTGATGCGCTCCTGCTGCCGGGCGATGCGGTCCTGCGCGTCGCGCACCTGACGGCGCAGCGTGTCGGCGATCTCGTCGGCCTTGTTGTAGGCCTCGGTCGCCTTCTCGGCCTCCTCGTAGAGGCGGTCCACCTCGGCCCTGGTGTGGTCGTGCGGTGCGGCGTCGGCCGGCACCGCGCCGAGCGCGGAGGCCGCGGCGGACAGCACACACAGGGCGGCGCCGGCGCCCCGGTTGAACCCGGACGTCGGTGCAAGGCGGCGATGGGACCCCACGGGAGACCGCGCTCCTTCCGCTGGCGGACAGGGAAACGCGCCAGACAGTAGCCCCGCGGCGGGGCACCGGCCAAAGGGCTCCGTGGCAACGCAACGTGACGCCCCGCCGCTGACGCAGGTCATCGGCGGGGCGTGGGGTCAGCGCGGGTTCACGCAATTCGCCCGTTCGGGCGGCACGTGGTGCTGATCTTGGAGCGGGCCTCGGGGGCGGTCGTCAGATCCGGACGCCGAACTGGAACGGCATGTTGCCGATCGACTCGTAGCGCACGGTCGCACCGGTGTGCGGGGCGTGCAGCACCTGGCCGTTGCCGGCGTAGAGGCCGATGTGGTGCAGGTCGCCGTAGAACAGGACCAGGTCGCCGACCTTGAGCTGGCTCTCGCTGTAGATGCGCGTACCGGCGTTGGCCTGGGCCTGCGAGGTGCGCGGTATGGAGACGCCGGCCTGGGCGTAGGCCCAGGAGGTCAGGCCCGAGCAGTCGAAGGAGGAGGGGCCGGTGGCGCCGTAGACGTACGGCGAGCCGATCACGCTCTGCGCGGCGGAGAACGCCGCGGCGGCCCGGCCGGAGGCGGAGCCGGTGTTGCCGAGGTCGACGCGTGCGCCGGCGTCGCGGCTGGCGCGCTGGTCGGCGGCGGCGAGCGCCGCCTTCTCGGCGGCCGTCAGGGTGTTGAGCAGCTTCTGCGCCTCGGCGAGCTTGCTCTGCACCTGCTTCTTCTTCTTGCCCAGTTCGGTGCGGGTGGAGGCGAGGTCCTTGAGCTTGTCGGACGCCTCGGAGCGCTCCTGGGCCAGTTCGCGCTGCTTCTCCTGGATCTTCTTCAGCGCCTCGACCTGCTGGGCGCTGAGCTGATCGGCGGTGGACGCCTTGTCCAGGTAGTCGTCCGGGTTCGACGACAGGAAGAGCTGGAGCGAGGAGTCGATGGAGCCGCTGCGGTACTGCGCGGCCGCCGCCAGGCCTATGGAGTCACGGAGCTCGTTGAGCTCCTCCTGGCCGCGGGCGACGTTGTCCTGGATGGTGGAGATCTCCTTCTGGAGCTTCTCCTGCTTCTCCTTGGCGCCGTTGTACTTCTCGGTGGCCTGCTCGGCCTCCTCGTACAGCTTGTCGACCTTCGCCTTCACCTCGTCCTTGGAGGGCTTCTCGCTGGGCGCGGCGTTGGCGGCCTGGGCGCTGATGGCTACGGCTGCAGCAGCCGCTGTGGTGAGCACGGTCACGCGCGCACGGCTCGGCTGCTTGGGTCGACGGTGGGTCGCCACGAAGGTGAACTCCTTCTTCTGAGTGATCACCCGCTCGGAGGTTCGGAGCCAGACCCTAGTGACCTCATCGTGATCAGATCAAATCCTCAGGAGCAAAATCTCGTCACGCCATGCATTCTTTACACACAACTCACGTGTGGTGATGCCGGGTTGACGCTACGTTGCGTGACGATCCCGCCAATTCGGGCATTAAACATGGAAGTTCGACCTTAGGGACAGCGCCCTAGGAAAGCCGCTTCAGCAGCATGGCGGAGGCGACCGGCCGGGCGCCCGCCTTGGCGACGCCGTCGGCCACCTCGCGGTCGGTGGAGGCGACGATGACGGGCCGTCCCGGCGGCTCGGCGCGCACGATCTGGCGGATCAACTCGTCGGCGGTGACGCCCGGTTTGGAGAACAGCACCCG
The DNA here is from genome assembly GCF_022698145.1 of Streptomyces spinosisporus. Lineage (GTDB taxonomy): Bacteria > Actinomycetota > Actinomycetes > Streptomycetales > Streptomycetaceae > Streptomyces > Streptomyces spinosisporus. Next base: position 13,509 of record NZ_JALDAX010000017.1, on the reverse strand, counting down.
TACGCCGCGCGGGGGCGCCAGCAGCACCGGAGCGGCCAGCTCGGCGCCGTCGAAGACACAGGTGACCTCGGCGCCGGTCTGGGCGGCGAGCTGCGAGAGCTGGCCGAGCAGCCTCAGCCGCTGCTTCTCCAGGGGCATCTGGGGATAGCCGGTCTTGGTGACGTTGTAGCCGTCGACGAGCAGATGGGCCTGCGGCAGGGCCAGCAACTGGTCCAGGATCGCGGGGTCGTTCTCGGACAGCGCCCGCGCGGCGATGTCCTTCGGGGTCATGCGTCCCGGTTCGACCGCGTCGACGGTCTCCGCCGGCCGTACGGACACGGGCGGCAGCGCCAGCTCCCGGCGCAGCCCCTGCGTCGCGTCCAGCAGGGTGTCCAGAAGCAGTCGTACGCGCATGTCCTCGACACTGCGCCCCTCGCGCGCCGCGCGGCGCGTGGCCTCCAGGGCCGCCTCCGCCTCGCTCAGGCGGGCCTTGAGGCGCCGTGTCTCGCTCTCGGCGGCGGACACCTGCGCCTGCGCCTCGGTGCGCACCGCCTCGATCTCGCCCTGCCTCTTGCGCAGGGCGGCCTCGCCCCGCTTGACGTCGCTGTGGGCCGCCCGCAGCTTGCGGTGCAGCGAGTCGGCCTCCTTGCGGGCGGCGTCCAGCTCGGCGCGCAGCCGCTCGGTGTCGATGCGGGTCTGCTCGCGGGCCCGGTCGAGTTCCTCGCGCAGCCGCTCCAGCTCGGCGCGGTTCTCCTCGTCGGCGCGCTCGGCATCGGCCCGCTGGGCCTCCTCGCCGGCCGCGGTCACGAGCTTGACCCAGCCGGTGGGCCGCAGAACATAGGCCGCGGCCGCCACGTCGAGCGGGTCCGCGGCCGGGGGCGGGGAGCCGGAGTCGAGAGCGCCGGCGAGTTCCGGCTGGGCCTCTCTGAGCTTCTCCCCGATCCGCTGCCTGAACAGCGGATCGGTCTCCAGCGCGGCGGCCATCGCGTTGCCGGCGAACTTGGCCCGGCGGGTCGGGGTGAACCGGGCGTACTGCCTGAGCTGTGCGGGCAGTTCGGCGACGGTCAGCCCGCCGAACCCGTCCGAGACGATCTGGACGACTCTGCGGCGCACTCCGTCGGGCAGCGGACGGTCAAGCACCTCGGCGGTGCCGTCGCCCGGCCCCCCGCCTGCGGTCTCCACCATCCGTCACACCCCATTACCTGTGGGGCCGCTCCGCTCAGGAGTCGGCGCCCGGCCTGTCCACGAGTTCCACCTGGTCCACCGCGTTGCACCAGCGGCAGCGCACCGACTCGATCGTCTCACTGACCACGTCGCGCTCCTCGACCTTCGGCTCGCCGGCCAGATCGAGGTGGACGTACTCGACGACCTTCGACGAGCGGGTCACGTCGAACCGCGTGAGGTTGCCGCAGAGGGTGCAGCGCCACCGTGTCGAGGCGGTCGGCAGGGGAACCGTCATCGTGACTTGTACCTTTTCCTTCGAGGTCTCGGTTGTCTCGACGCGCCAGCTTCCCTGGAGCGTGTGGCCGTAACCCTACGGCCTGGCGGCAAGTCGCCGCCCGCCCGTCCACGGCGGCGAGGCGTTCTGTGTGAGTGCGTCCGTTTACGTCATGCTCTGTGTCCATGATCAGCCACAGCCCGACCGCCGGCCGAACGAGCCGGAATCCCTCGGCGCCCGTGACATACACGCTGCTCATCGTGTGCTGTCTGGCCTTCGTGGCCGGGCCCGCGGCAGGGCTGAATCCGGCCTACGGCTCCGGGGACGCGCTGATCGCCGCCCAGCGCACGTACTTCCACCGCTGGGGCGTCGTCCCGGTCGAACTGTTCCAGGGCACCGCCAGGGCCGCCCTGACACCGGCCACGGCGCTGTTCGTCCACGGCAGCTGGGTGCACCTGCTCGGCAACATGCTCTTCCTCTACGTCTTCGGCGTGATGACCGAGGAGCGGATGGGCCGCACGCAGTTCGCCCTCTTCTACCTGGGCTGCGGCTATCTGGCCCTGCTGGGGTACGCGGCCGCCAATTCCGCCTCCGGGCAGTCCCTGGTGGGGGCGTCCGGGGCGATCTCCGCCGTGCTCGGCGCGTTCCTGTACTTGTTCCCGGCCGCCCGGGTCACAAGCCTGCTCCCGTTCCTCTTCTTCCTCCCGGTACGGCTGCCCGCGTGGGTGGTGCTGCCGTTCTGGGCGGCGCTGCAGTGGCTGGCCGCGGGGCGTGCGGACCAGGGGCCGGGGGTGGCGTATCTGGCCCACCTGGTGGGCTTCGCACTCGGCTTCTGCTACGCCTGGGTGCGGTTCGGGCGTGCGACTAGAGTGAAGACCGCCCCAGCTCCGGCCTCCGAGGGAGAGAACCAGCCGTGATCACCGCGATCGTCCTCATCAAGACCAGCGTGGACCGGATCCCCGAGATCGCGGAATCGATCGCGGCCCTGGAGTCCGTGAGCGAGGTCTTCTCGGTCACCGGGACCTACGACCTGATCGCCATGGTCCGCGTCAAGGAACACGAGGACCTGGCCGAGGTCATCCCGGGCCGCATCAGCAAGATCCCCGGCGTAGAGGCCACGGACACCCACGTCGCCTTCCGCACCTACTCCCAGCACGACCTGGAAGCAGCATTCGCAATCGGCCTGGACTCCTGAAGGCGCCGCCCGGCGGCTGAACCGAGAGAACGCTTCACCGAGGCGACGCCGGGAAGCTGAGCCGAGGGGCCCGGGTTCACCGAAGCGCCGCAGACCCGGCCGCACGCGGCCTGCCGCGAAGACAGCGCCCGGAGATTTACAACGACATCCCTGTACGTCCGACGCCACCTCGGCCGGACGACTGGCCGACGCTCGCTGCGGCCGAGGGGCCCGGGGTACACCGATACGGCGCAGACGCGGTCACGGGCTCGTCGACGCAGCGGTCCCGACCGCGCGTCGTAGCAACCCGGCTGGCAGCGCAACAGCCGTAGAACATCCGCCGGTCGAGGCGACCGCCCCCGCCGCGAGAGCGGTGCCCGGCCCTGCACCGCTGGTCGGCCGCATTCCGGCCGGACGATCCACCGCGCTCGCTGCGACCTAAGGAACCCGGGGTCACCGATGTGACGCAGACCCGGCCGCACGCGGCCCGCCGTGTAGGCAGCGTCGCTGACATCCGCGAGGACATCGGCGCACGTCCGGAGGTGCGGCCAGGGCGCGGGCTGGAAGCGCGGCGGCTGCAGGACGTCCGACGGTTGTGCCGGTTGCTTGCCGTGAAAGTGGGGCCTGCGACTTCTCTGCAGCGCCGGGTCTGCGGCATTTCGGGCGGATGGGCAAGCGCCCGCCCGCTTCCGCGCCGCCGGCGGGTGCGGCACCTCGCGAGAAGCGCGGGTTCACCGGCGCAGCACGCGTCTGCGGGCGCGGCGGCCCCTAGATCGCCGGGACGCAGCGGCCGTTTTCTGTGTGGTATTGCCACTTTGCGCCGTTGTGGACGAGTTCCTTGACGGCGGTGATGAAGCGGTCGAGGTGTTCGTCGGGGGTGCCGGCGCCGAAGCTGAGGCGGATGGCGTTGAGGGACTTCTCGCCGGGGGCGGATTCCGGGGCGCCGCATTCGCCCTGGGTCTGAGGGGCGGTGCCCAGGAGGGTGCGGACCAGGGGGTGGGCGCAGAAGAGGCCGTCGCGGACGCCGATGCCGTACTCGGCGGAGAGGGCGGCGGCGAAGTGGGAGCTGTTCCAGCCGTCCACGACGAAGGAGATCACCCCGACGCGGGGGGCGTCGTCGCCGAAGAGGGAGAGGATCCTGACCTCCGGGACCTCGGCCAGGCCCGCGCGGACCCGTGCGATCAGCTGCTGCTCGCGGGCCACCAGCGTGTCGAAGCCGGCCTCCGTCAGCGCCTTGCAGGCCGAGACGATGGCATAGGCGCCGATGACGTTGGGCGACCCGGCCTCGTGACGGGCGGCGGTGTCGTGCCACTCCACGTCCACTCCCCCGTCCCCGCGCCGCGTCACCCTGCGACTGGCGCCGCCCCCGGCGAGATACGGCTCCGCCGCGCGCAGCCAGTCGGCGCGGCCCGCCAGCACCCCAGAGCCGAAGGGCGCGTACAGCTTGTGCCCGGAGAAGGCGACCCAGTCGACGTCCAGGTCACGGACGGACACCGGGTGGTGCGGCGCCAGCTGCGCGGCGTCAAGGACGATGCGCGCGCCGTGCGCGTGCGCCGCCGCCGCCAGCTCGCGCACCGGCCACAGCTCCCCGGTGACATTGGAGGCTCCGGTGACGCAGACCAGCGCGGGGCCGTACGGGTCACGCTCGGCGAGGGCGCGCTCCAGGGTCGATACGGCCTGCTGCGGGGTGCGTGGGGCGTCGAGGTAGGTCACATGGGCGTCCTGCCAGGGCAGCAGGCTCGCGTGGTGCTCGGTCTCGAAGACGAAGACCTGGCAGCCGGCCGGCAGGGCCCGGGCCAGAAGGTTCAGGGAGTCTGTCGTGGACCGGGTGAAGACCAGGTGGTCGTCGCTGCGGCAGTCGAGGAACTCGGCGACCGTCCTGCGGGCGTTCTCGAAGAGGTCCGTGGACAGCTGGGAGAGGTAGCCGGCGCCGCGGTGGACGCTGCCGTAGTAGGGCGCGTAGGCCGCCACGTCGTCCCAGACGCGCTGGAGGGCCGGGGCGCTGGCCGCGTAGTCGAGGGCCGCGTAGGTCACCTCGCCCCCGGTGACGAGCGGGACGGTGACATCCCGCCCCAGAACAGGCAGAGGTGCACAAATGGTCTGGGCGGAGGCAGCGGTGGAGACAGACATGGGGGAACTCCCGTGAGAGGCATGCGCCGTGCATGCGGAGAGGTGAAAAGGGGTGTGCGGAGGCGGGGCTCGGCGCCCTATCGCATTCGATTGCTCACAGAAGGCTCCCTCGGTGACCAGGATCCCTGGGCCGTGCTCCCGAAGAGCGTGAGGGATCCGCGCTTGCCGCAGACCTCGCTGCCTACGGCCTGGTCTTCACCCGGGGCACCCCGCCACGGACGGAGGGTTGCCGGACAGTCGGCCGGGGCCTCATGACTGTCACTCATGACCTGGACAGGAACGTACGTGAAGCGATCGCGGTCCCGCAACCCGTGTCCGGATGACGGAACCGCGATCGCTGTCGGCCGGCACAGGCGCCGGCAGACGCTATGCGTTGCTCGCCGCCACCCAGCGGTCCAGTGCCCGCTTGGCCGCGCCGGAGTCGATCGACTCCGCGGCCCTCGCCATCCCGGCGCCGATCTGCTCGGCGAGCGACCCGGGCCCCGGGTCGAGCGCCACGAGCGCGGCCGCCGAGTTCAGCAGCACGGCGTCCCGTACGGGGCCCTTCTCGCCGTCGAGGAGCCTGCGGGCGACCTCCGCGTTGTACGACGGGTCGCCGCCGCGCAGCGCCTCCACCGGCACCAGCTCGATGCCGACGTCGCGGGGATCGAAGGACTCCTCGATGACCTTGCCATCACGGACCACCCAGACGTGCGACGTGGCCGTCGTGGTCAGCTCGTCGAGGCCGTCGTCGCCGCGGAAGACCAACGAGGAGTTGCCGCGCTCGGCCAGCACGCCCGCGATCATCGGCGCCAGCCGCGGATCCGCGACGCCGACCGCCTGGGCCTTGACCTTCGCCGGGTTGGTCAGCGGCCCCAGCGCGTTGAACACGGTCCGGATGCCCAACTGGCCGCGGGCCGCGGCGACATGACGCAGCGCCGGGTGGAACTTCACCGCGAAGCAGAAGGTGATGCCGGCCTCCTCGGCGACCTCTGCCACCCGCTGGGGGGTGAGGTTGAGGTTGACGCCCAGCTTCTCCAGTACGTCCGAGGCGCCGGAGGCCGACGAGGCGGCGCGGTTGCCGTGCTTGACGACCTTGGCGCCGGTACCGGCCACCACGATCGCCGACATCGTCGAGATGTTCACCGTCTTCGCGCCGTCGCCGCCGGTGCCGACGATGTCGACGGTGCGGCCGGAGACCTCGATGACGTTGGCGTGCTCGTACATCGCCCGGACCACGCCGGTGATCTCCTCGACGGTCTCGCCCTTGGCCCGCAGGGCGACGACGAAGCCCGCGATCTGGGCGTCCGTCGCCTCGCCGCGCATGATCTGGTCCATCGCCCAGGCGGTCGCGTCGGCGCTCTGGTCGCGGCCGTACAGCAGGGCGTTCAGCACCTCGGGCCAGGAACGGCCCGCCGCGGTGTCGCCTCCAGCGGGGGTCACAGCGCTCATAAGGCCGCTCCTGGTGTCGTAGAAGGGTGGGACTCGCCGCAAGGAGTCCGACCCCCACCCTATCCAGCCGCAGGCATGGCAAAGGGCCCCGTCCGAACACCGGACGGGGCCCCTGCCGTGGCGTGGCGACGCCTTGGCGATCAGTGGTGGCCGTGGCCGCTCGTGATCTCCTTGTACTCCTCGACGGTCGGCTTGGCGATCTGGGACTCCTCGCCGAAGTACGCCTCGCTGAGCTTGGCGCGCAGCTTCTCGGAGCCCTTCACCTTGCGCTCGACGCCGTTGTCGTCGGTCGTCGGACCGATCTCCAGCGGCTTGTACTGCTCGTGCGCCGTGAGGGTGTGCAGCGCGTCCTGACTGAGCGGCTCGTGGACCTCGATGAACTCACCGTGCGGCAGGCGCTTGATGATGCCCGACTCGCGGCCGTGCAGCACCTTGTCCTTGTCGCGGCGCTGCAGACCGAGGCACATCCGCTTGGTGGCGATGAACACGAGGACCGGCACCACGAAGAAGCCGACCCGGACGAACCAGGTGATCGCGTTGATCGACAGGTGGAAGTGCGTGGCCCACAGGTCGTTGCCGCCACCGATCATCAGCACGAAGTACCAGGAGACCCACGCGGCACCGAACGCGGTACGCGTCGGGGCGTTGCGCGGACGGTCCAGGATGTGGTGCTCGCGCCGGTCGCCGGTGACCCAGGCCTCGACGAACGGGTAGACCGCGATCGCGACCAGGACCAGCGGGAAGATCACCAGCGGGATGAACACGCCCAGGACGAGCGTGTGGCCCCACAGGTTGATCTCCCAGCCCGGCATGACACGGATCAGGCCCTCGGAGAAGCCCATGTACCAGTCGGGCTGGGCGCCCGTGGAGACCATGTCCGGCCGGTAGGGGCCCATGGCCCAGATCGGGTTGATCGAGGCGATCGCCGCGATGGCCGCGATGACACCGAAGACCAGGAAGAAGAAGCCTCCGGCCTTGGCCATGTACACCGGCAGCAGCGGCATGCCCACGACGTTGTTGTTCGTCCGTCCGGGACCCGCGAACTGCGTGTGCTTGTGGTAGAAGACCAGGATCAGGTGGCCGACCAGCAGACCGAGCATGATGCCCGGCAGCAGCAGGATGTGGATCGAGTAGAAGCGGGCCACGAAGTCGCCGCCCGGGAACTCGCCGCCGAAGAGGAACATCGACAGGTACGTGCCCACGATCGGCACGGACAGGATCGCGCCCTCCATGAAGCGGACACCGGTGCCGGAGAGCAGGTCGTCCGGGAGCGAGTAGCCGGTGAAGCCGGTGAACATGCCGAGGACGAGCAGCAGGAAGCCGAACAGCCAGTTGACCTCACGCGGCTTGCGGAACGCGCCCGTGAAGAACACGCGCATCATGTGCACGAACATGCCCGCGAGGAAGATCAGCGCGGCCCAGTGGTGGATCTGCCGGATCAGCAGACCACCGCGCACATCGAAGGAGATGTGCATGGTCGAGTTGAACGCCTCGGACATCATCTGGCCCTGCAGCGGGATGTAGCTGCCGTGGTACTCCACCTCGTTCATCGACGGGTGGAAGAACAGGGTCAGATACACACCCGTGAGGATGATGATGATGAAGCTGTAGAGGCAGACCTCACCCAACATGAACGACCAGTGGTCGGGGAAGATCTTGCGCATGTTGGTCTTGGCCAGGGAGTAGATCCCCAGCCGGCCGTCGGCCCAGTCGGCGACGCGCTCGCCGGCAGGCGCTTTGCCCCGCCGTGTGGCGGTGGTGTCGTTGGTGCTCATCCGCGCTCCCAGAAGGCAGGACCGACGGGCTCTTCGAAGTCGCCGAGCGCCTCGAGGTAGCCCTCGTCGTTCACGCCGATGCGCAGCTGCGGCAGGGCGTGGCCGGCGGGGCCGAAGATCACTCGGGCACCGTCGGAGAGGTCGAAGGTGGACTGGTGGCAGGGGCACAGCACGTGGTGCGTCTGCTGCTCGTACAGCGAGATCGGGCAACCGACGTGGGTGCAGATCTTCGAGTACGCGACGATGCCCTCGTGCGACCACTCGAGTTCGCGCTTGTCCTTGATGTTGTCCGGCTGGATCCGGACGATCATCAGGGCCGCCTTGGCGATCTCGGTCTGGAAGTTCTCGTCCTTCTCCTCCAGGCCCTCGGGCTTGGCGAAGGTGAGCGAGCCGACCGAGACGTCGGAGGCACGCAGCGGCTCGTTGGTGTTCATGTTGACGAGCAGCTTGCCCTTGGACCACATGGTGTGGCGGAGCTTGGTCCCGGGCAGCGGGCCGAGGTCGCGCAGCAGCATGACGCCGGAGAGCGGGAACAGGGCCAGCGCGCCGAACATCGTGTTGCGGATCAGCTTGCGGCGGCCGAGCGCCGACTCCTTGGCGCCCGCCCGGAAGTCGTCCATCACCTTGGCCTTGACCTCGGGCGAGGCCTCCACCGGGTGACGCTCGTCGGCGATCTCCACGTCGGACATCAGGGTGCGGGCCCAGTGGACCGCGCCCGCGCCGATGGCGAAGAGCGCGAGCCCCAGGGTCAGACCCAGCGCGAAGTTCAGCGCGTTGATGTGACCGATCGGGAAGACGTAGATCGCCTTGTCGTGCGGGATCGCCACGTACGAGGCGATGAAGCCGACCGTGGCCAGCATCGACACCGTGAACAGCAGGGCCACCATGCGCTCGGACCGCTTGGCGGCCCGCTCGTCGATGTCCTGGACGCGGTGCTCGTGGGGCGGCAGACCGGGGTCGGCGAACGGGTTCTTCTCGTCCGCGACGCTGACCGCGCCGTGCTCGTCCTGCTCAGCCGGCAGGTTCTCTTCTGGAATGTCTTGGCTACTCATGACTTCTTGGCCTTTGCGGTCCGAGCGGCGACCCAGACGGCGACCGCGATCAGCGCGCCGAGTCCGAAGATCCAGGCGAACAGGCCCTCGGAGACCGGGCCGAGTCCGCCCAGCTCAAGGCCGCCGGGGCTCTCGGTGTCGTCTCCGTTGACCGCGTGGAGGTACGCGATGATGTCCTTCTTGTTCTGCTCCGACAGCGTGGTGTCGGGGAACGACGGCATGTTCTGCGGGCCGGTCTGCATGGCCTCGTAGATGTGCTTCGGGTCGACACCCTCGAGGTCCGGCGCGAACTTGCCGTGCGTCAGCGCACCGCCCTTGCCGGTGAAGTTGTGGCACTGCGCGCAGTTGGTGCGGAACAGCTCGCCACCCTTGGCGATGTCGGCACCCTCGGGGCCGTACTGCGCCTTCGTCGGCACGGACGGGCCGGCGCCGAGCGAGGAGATGTACGCCGCGAGCTGGTCGATCTCGGCCTGCGTGTAGACGACCTTCTTGCGCGGGACCTGCGCGCCCGGCTGCTGGGCGGGCATACGGCCGGTGCCGACCTGGAAGTCGACGGCCGCGCTGCCCACGCCCACCAGGCTCGGACCGTCGGAGGTGCCCTGACCGCCGGTGCCGTGGCAGCTGGCGCAGCCCACGGAGAAGAGCTTCTTGCCCTCGTCGATGGCGAGGGACTGGGCGGTTTCATCGGCCTGCGCCTTGCTCGCAGGCGCGAACGCGGCGTACAGCCCCCCGGTGCATGCCAGCGCGAGGAGTAGGACGACGAGCGCCGCCATCGGATGGCGTCGTCGTGCGGAGAGCTTTTTCACGGATTACCCCGGTGTCAGGATCTTCTGCGTCGATGCTTGTGGGTTGTGCGCCCGCAGGCGCACGCGGGACGGGCCCGGCTACTTGATCAGGTAGATCGTGGCGAAGAGGCCGATCCACACGACATCGACGAAGTGCCAGTAGTAGGACACGACGATGGCCGCGGTCGCCTGCTCGTGAGTGAACCTCTTCGCCGCGTAGGTGCGGCCGAGGACGAACAGGAAGGCGATGAGGCCGCCCGTCACGTGCATGCCGTGGAACCCGGTGGTCAGGTAGAACACCGAGCCGTACGGGTCGGAGGACAGGGAGAGCCCGTCCTTCTTCACCAGCTCCGTGTACTCGAAGATCTGACCGCCGATGAAGATCGCACCCATGACGAAGGTGACGATGAACCAGCCCCGGAGCTTCTTCACGTCCCCGCGCTCGGCGGCGAAGACGCCGAGCTGGCAGGTCAGGGAGGAGAGCACCAGGATCGTGGTGTTGGTCGCGGAGAACGGAAGGTTGAGATGGCTCGCCATCTCCTTCCAGTGGTCCGGACCGGTCACCGATCGCAGGGTGAAGTACATCGCGAAGAGGGCCGCGAAGAACATCAGCTCGGAACTCAGCCAGATGATGGTTCCGACGCTGGTGAGGTTCGGCCGGTTGACCGACGGGTGCGCGTGCCCGGTATCTACTGTCGTTGCTGTCGCCACGACCGACATTATGTCGGTCGCTTATCCCGCCCTCACTCCGGGGGGTGCCGTTCGGAGTGTTGCTGCCGTCCATACCGGTGTTGACGTGGTGTTGAACGGAGTAACATCCGCCGCAACGGGCCTTTCCGTACGACGCTGACGTCTCGGAGGAACAATGCAGCCGACCGCCACGGTGCTGGTCTACAGCGACGACTCCAACACCCGCGAGCAGGTGCGGTTGGCGACCGGGCGCAGGCCCGCTCCCGACGTTCCCCTGGTGGAGTTCGTGGAGTGCGCGACCCCTGCGGCCGTCGTGAAGGAGCTGGACAAGGGCGGGATCGACGTCTGCGTCCTGGACGGCGAGGCCGTGCCCATGGGCGGCATGGGTGTGTGCCGGCAGATCAAGGACGAGGTCTACAACTGCCCGCCGGTGCTGCTGCTCATCGGCCGCCCGCAGGACGCGTGGCTGGCGACCTGGAGCCGTGCGGACGGCGCGGTCACGCTGCCGGTGGACCCGGTGGAGTTCGCCTCCGCACTGGCCTCGCTGCTGCGCAAGAAGAGCCTTCAGCAGAGCGCCTAGGCGGTCCGGGCCCCTGCTGTCCGGCTCAGACGCTCTCCGGGCGCAGCCGTGCCTGTTGCGCGGCGCTCGGGGCGTCCGGGGTGCCGGACACCAGGGCACTGCCCGTGCGCCAGTTCTTCCAGGAGAGGTTCCAGTCCCCGAAGCCGTTGCCGAAGGGCTCCATGGTCTCGCCGTCGGAGTTGATGACCTTCACCACGTCGCCCTCGCGGACGGTGTCGAAGAACCATTCGGCGTTGCCGGTGCTCAGGCCCGTGCAGCCGTGGCTGACGTTGGCGTAGCCCTGGGAGCCGACGGACCAGGGGGCCGCGTGGACGTACTCCCCGCTCCAGGTGAGACGGGTGGCGTAGTACACGGGCAGGTCGTAGGAGTCGGAGCTGCCCTCGGCGATGCCGACGGTCGCGCTGCGCATACGTACGAAGTACTCCTTGCCCAGCACCACCTTGACGCCGTTGCGGGTCTCGAAGCCGGGCTTGCCGGTGGTGACGGGGATCTCGTTGATGTCCTCGCCGTTCTTGTAGACCGTCATGGAGTGTGACGCCGCGTCGGTGACGGCGATGAGGCTGTCGCCGATGGTGAGCTTCAGCGGCTTGCTCTTCTTCCCCCACAGCCGGTCGCCGATCTTCACGCCGTCGAGGTTGCTGTGCACCTGGATCGTGGTGTGGGCGGGCCAGTACTCCCGGGGCCGGTAGTGGAGTTCCTTGTCGTCCACCCAGTGCCAGGCGCCCTGCACGGCGGGCACCGCGTCCACCCGCAGCGCGCGTTCCACCACGGCCCGCTGCGCCTTGTCCTTGATGGGCCGGTCCAGTTCGGCGGTGACGGGCTGTCCCACGCCGTACGTGCCGGACTTGGGCCCGAAGGTCACGCCGAGGGTCTTCTTGGTGGTGGGCTTGCTGGTGTCGAAGGTGAGGACCTTGCGGCCCGGCGCACCGTCGTCGTCCTCCGTGCTCACCCGCACCGTGTAGTGGGCGTTTGCGGCGAGCGGAGAGGTGCTGTGCCACCGGGTGCCGTCGGCGGAGAGTTCGCCCGTCACATAGCGGCCTGTGGCGTCCGTGGCGGTGACGTCCGTGATGCGGCCGTCGTCGTCGGCGGTGACCTCGAGGGGCTTGTCCGGGTCGGTCTTCTTCCCGTCCTCGCCGAGGCCGTTGAAGGAGATCTGGTCCGTCGCGTCGAACGGCTTGTCGGTCAGCGGGTCGCCGCCGCTGCTGCAAGCGGTGCCGCCCGCGCCGAGGGCGATCACCAGCAGCGTGCAGCTGACGACGGTGCGGGTGCGCGGAGAGTGGTTCATGCCCTCGACGCTATGGACGTCCGTCAAGTACGGCGCGCCGGGTAACTCGTACGAGTGATGGTTATTGCGGCAAAAGCAGGAGCCCGGACTCTCCTGACGGAGTGTCCGGGCTCTGGTGCGCTCGGCGCGTGCTACTGGGTGCGGTTCTCACCGCGGTAGTACTCGAAGACCCAGCCGTACAGGCCGACCATGATGATCGGCGCCGAGAAGTACAGCAGCCACCAGCCGATCGCGATCGACAGGAAGGCCAGCGCGCCACCGAAACCGAGGGCGAGCGGCTGCCAGCTGTGCGGGCTGAAGAACCCGACCTCGCCGGCGTCGTCCGCGACGTCCGCCTCCTTGTTGTCCATGGCACCCGCGTCGACCCGCCGGGCGGTGAAGCCCAGGTAGAAGCCGACCATGATGCACAGACCGAAGGCCAGGAAGAGCGCCGTGGTGCCGGCCGGCTCCTTCGACCACACGCCATAGACGACCGCCATGGCGAGGACGAAGAAGCTCAGCCACATGAACATCTTGCCCTGAACCTTCACTTGCCGGCCTCCTTGCCACCAGCCAGAGCATGCTCACCGTGCGGCGCGTTCTCGAGCTGGTCGAGAGCGGCGATCTCAGGGTGATGCAGGTCGAACGCCGGGGATTCGCTGCGGATCCGCGGCAGGGTGAGGAAGTTGTGGCGCGGCGGCGGGCAGGACGTGGCCCACTCCAGCGAACGGCCGTAGCCCCACGGGTCGTCGACGCCGACCGGCTTGCCGTACTTGGCCGTCTTCCACACGTTGTAGAGGAACGGCAGCACCGACATGCCGAGCAGGAAGGCGCTGATCGTCGAGACCGTGTTCAGGGCGGTGAAGCCGTCGGCCGCCAGATAGTCGGCGTAACGACGCGGCATGCCCTCGGCGCCCAGCCAGTGCTGGACCAGGAAGGTGCCGTGGAAGCCGATGAACAGCGTCCAGAACGTGATCTTGCCGAGGCGCTCGTCGAGCATCTTGCCCGTCATCTTCGGCCACCAGAAGTGGAAGCCGGAGAACATCGCGAAGACGACCGTGCCGAAGACGACGTAGTGGAAGTGCGCCACCACGAAATACGAGTCCGAGACATGGAAGTCCAGCGGCGGCGAGGCCAGGATGACACCGGTCAGACCACCGAAGGTGAAGGTGATCAGGAAGCCGGTGGCCCAGAGCATCGGGGTCTCGAAG
>NZ_JALDAX010000016.1 GCF_022698145.1 Streptomyces spinosisporus | reverse complement strand
TTTCCGACTCTATCAGACCGTTTTCCGATCCGATTTCCTCGGTGCTTTCCAGGTTTCCGCTTGCGCGTTTCCCTTTCCGGCGGACCCGACTTTATCAGAGGTTCTGAGTCGGATTTCCCGCCCCCCAACGGGGACTGGTTCCGGCGCACGAGGCGTCCGGGTTCCCGTTCAGGCGGAGCCGTAAACGTACTGGAGCGGGGCGCCTCGATGCAAATCGAGGCGCCCCGCTGCCAGTTGGCGTCAGACCTCCACCACTACCGGAAGGATCATCGGCCTGCGGCGATAGGTGTCGGAGACCCACTTGCCGAGGGTGCGGCGGATGAGCTGTTGGAGCTGGTGCGGCTCCACGACCCCGTCCTGGGCCGACCGTTCGAGCACCTCGGTGATCCTCGGGATCACGTCGGCGAAGGCCGAGTCCTCGATGCCCGAACCGCGGGCCTGGACATGCGGACCGCCGGTGATCTTGCCGGTGGACGAGTCCACCACCACGAAGACGGAGATGATGCCCTCGTCACCGAGGATCTTGCGGTCCTTCAGGGCGGGTTCGCCGACGTCGCCGACGGAGAGGCCGTCGACGTAGACATAGCCCGCCTGGACCTTGCCCGAGATTTTCGCCTTGCCCTCGATGAGATCGACGACCACGCCGTCCTCGGCGATGACGATGCGGTCGTGCGGGACGCCGGTGAGGGCGCCCAGTTCGGCGTTGGCGCGCAGATGGCGCCATTCGCCGTGGACCGGCATCAGGTTCTTCGGGCGGCAGATGTTGTAGAAGTACAGGAGCTCGCCGGCCGAGGCGTGGCCCGAGACGTGCACCTTGGCGTTGCCCTTGTGGACGACGTTGGCGCCCCAGCGGGTCAGGCCGTTGATCACGCGGTAGACCGCGTTCTCGTTGCCGGGGATGAGGGACGACGCCAGGATCACCGTGTCGCCGTCGACGATGCGGATCTGGTGGTCGCGGTTGGCCATCCGGGACAGGGCGGCCATCGGTTCGCCCTGCGAGCCCGTGCAGACCAGGACCACCTCGGAGTCGGGGAGGTCGTCGAGCGTCTTGACGTCGACCACCAGGCCCGGGGGGACCTTCAGATAGCCCAGGTCACGGGCGATGCCCATGTTCCGGACCATCGAGCGACCGACGAAGGCGACCCGGCGGCCGTACTCGTGGGCCGCGTCCAGGATCTGCTGGATGCGGTGGACGTGGCTGGCGAAGCTCGCCACGATGATCCGCTTGCGGGCGCCGGCGAAGACCTGGCGCAGCACGTTCGAGATGTCGCGCTCGGGCGGGACGAAGCCCGGTACCTCGGCGTTCGTCGAGTCGGCGAGGAGCAGGTCGATGCCTTCCTCGCTGAGCCGAGCGAAGGCGTGCAGGTCCGTGAGGCGGTGGTCCAGCGGCAGCTGGTCCATCTTGAAGTCGCCGGTGTGCACGGCCATGCCGGCCGGGGTGCGGACGGCGACGGCGAGGGCGTCCGGGATCGAGTGGTTGACCGCGACGAACTCGCAGTCGAAGGGGCCCACCCGCTCGCGGTGTCCCTCGGCCACCTCGAGGGTGTACGGACGGATGCGGTGCTCCTGGAGCTTCGCCTCGATCAGGGCGAGGGTCAGCTTGGAGCCGATCAGCGGGATGTCCGGCTTCTCCCGCAGGAGGTAGGGGACACCGCCGATGTGGTCCTCGTGGCCGTGTGTGAGGACGATGCCGTCGATGTCGTCGAGGCGGTCCCGGATGGACGTGAAGTCCGGCAGGATCAGGTCGATTCCGGGCTGCTCCTCCTCGGGGAAGAGCACTCCGCAGTCGACGATCAGAAGGCGGCCGCCGTACTCGAAGACCGTCATGTTCCGGCCGATCTCGCCGAGACCGCCGAGTGGGGTGACCCGCAGGCCGCCCTCGGGGAGCGGCGGCGGCGGGCCGAGTTCAGGATGCGGATGACTCAAAAGACTCTCCTCACCACACGCGCCACGTACCGGTTGGGGCACGTGGCGCGCATGACGTTCGTGCATGAGCAGTTGTCGTTGTGGGGTGCAGGCACCGGTGGCCTGCCTATTCAGTTGTGAAGCCTGTGGTGCCAAGTCTGGTGTTAGAGCTGTACCCCGCCGGCAGCAAGATCGATCTTGAGTTGGGCGATCTCCTCCGGCGTGCACTCGACCATGGGGGCGCGCAGGGGCCCGGCGGGCAGACCCTGCAGGGCGAGAGCCGCCTTGGTCGTCATGACTCCCTGGGTGCGGAACATGCCTGTGTAGACGGGGAGCAGCTTCTGGTGGATCTCGGTCGCCTTCTGTACGTCACCCGAGACGAAGGCGTCGACGAGGGCGCGCAGGTCGGGCGTGACGACGTGGCCGACGACCGAGACGAAGCCGACGGCGCCCACGGAGAGCAGCGGCAGGTTGAGCATGTCGTCGCCGGAGTACCAGGCGAGGCCGGAGCGGGCGATGGCCCAGCTGGAGCGGCCGAGGTCGCCCTTGGCGTCCTTGTTGGCGACGATGCGCGGGTGCTCCGCGAGCCGTACGAGCGTCTCGGTGTTGATCGGGACGCCGCTGCGGCCGGGGATGTCGTAGAGCATCACCGGCAGTTCGGCGGCGTCGGCGACGGCCCTGAAGTGCTGGTACAGGCCCTCCTGCGGGGGCTTGTTGTAGTACGGGGTGACGACGAGGAGGCCATGGGCGCCGACGCGCTCGGCGGACCGGGCCAGCTCGATGCTGTGGTGGGTGTCGTTGGTTCCGACGCCCGCGACCACGTGGGCCCGGTCGCCTACGGCCTCCACGACCGCCCGTACGAGGTCCGCTTTCTCCGCGTTGCTGGTGGTGGGGGACTCACCGGTGGTGCCGTTGATGATCAGGCCGTCGTTGCCTGCGTCCACCAGGTGGGTGGCGAGCCGCTGTGCGCCGTCGAGGTCGAGAGCGCCGTCCGCCGTGAAGGGCGTGACCATGGCGGTGAGGACCCTCCCGAAGGGGGTCTGCGGAGTGGAGGTCGGAGCCATGGGTAACACGCTACTCGCTGCTCCGTGTGCGGTCTGCCCTAGGGGTGCGGGATAAGTCCGGACAAATGCGGAGCCCGGTACTGCCTGCTCGGGGGTTCAAGCAGTACCGGGTCCGTTTGATCAGGCTAGATGAACTTCTCTAAATGCCGCAATACGGACACTTCGCCAGACTGACCCGTACGTCTGTGCCCCGCCACGGAACACGGACGCGCTACGGCGCCACTCGGCCGTTCGCGTTGAAGGCGGCGTGGGTGAGCGGCATCAGCCGGGCCCACTCCTCCTCCATCCTCTCGCCGACCATCTCGATCTCGCGCTGCGGGAAGGACGGGACCTTCGCCAGTTCGTGCTGGGTGCGCAGGCCGAGGAAGTGCATCAGCGAACGGGCGTTGCACGTGGCGTACATGGAGGAGAAGAGGCCGACCGGAAGGGCCGCACGGGCGACCTCGCGGGCCACGCCCTCCGCGAGGAGCTTCTGGTAGGCCGTGTACGCCTGCTCGTAGGTCTCCGACAGCACGCTGGTCACCGTGGCGTGCTGCGCCGGGGTGCCCTCGACGAAGACGTACTTGCCCGGGCGGCCCTCCTGCACGAGCTTGCGCGACTCGCCGGGGACGTAGAAGACCGGCTCGAGCTCGCGGTAGCGGCCGGACTCCTCGTTGTACGACCAGCCCACGCGGTGCCGCATGAACTCGCGGAAGACGAAGATCGGGGCGCTGATGAAGAAGGTCATCGAGTTGTGCTCGAAGGGGCTGCCGTGCCGGTCGCGCATCAGGTAGTTGATCAGTCCCTTGGAGCGCTCGGGGTCCTTCTGGAGCTCCTCCAGGGACTGCTCGCCCAGGGTCGAGACGCGGGCGGCAAAGAGGACATCGGCATCCGATGCGCTGGATTTGACCAGCTCGACGGTGACATCACTGCGCATGTACGGCTTGGGGGCGTCGCCGGAGGTCACGGGAGTCCTTCCATCACGTCTTGGGTTCGCGCCCACTGTACGGGGAGCGCCACGCCGCCGGGGCTGGACCTGATTCCTGTGACTTGTCGGGAATAGGGCACCTTTTGGTGCGCTCGGCCGTCTGTGTAGATGACAGGCATTCGTTCGATGCCCCGGATTCGACCCCGGACCCCAGAAGGGAGACCCACCGGCCATGTCTCGTCGGCGCGAGCCCGTCCCGTTCGCCTTTGTCGCCGCGGCCGACAGGTTCCGCAGCAATGTCACACCCCCGCCCCGCGAGCGGGCGTCCCTCGGTCAGATAGCCGGGCGCTGGCTGCTCGGGCTCACCCTCGTCGCCGGGCTCGTGGGCGCGCTGGTCCTCGGCACGCCGGCGCTGTCCACCGACGCCGGCACACCGGCTCAGCAGTCCCAGGCCTCTCAGGGACGCTGACTCCATCGGACCCCCCAAGGTGGTGAGCTGGGACACAGCCGGATAGCCTCACCGGGCACAGCCCACGCATGGATTGAGTGAGGACAAGCCGTGCCCCTGCCCTTCCTGACGGCCGACCGCGCTTTCGAGACAGCCGACGACCTCGCGCTGCCGTATCACGACCGCGATCGCTGGCGGCGTCCCTACCGTCCCGGCCCGTGGCGGGTGGGCGCGGCGGCGCTGTGGCTGCTGCTCGCCTCGTTCGTCCTGTTCGCGGCGGTCATCATCGCGTTCACCGCTTCCGCCGCCGAGGCGGCCGTGATCTTCGGCATCGCCCTGGCCGTCATCGTGTGCGCGCTGCGGCTGCTGCGCATGGGCGCGTGGGTGAGTGCACGGGGGCTGCGCCATGTGACCTTCTTCGGCACGCGTACGACGCCCTGGGAGCGGGTCGTCACGGTGCGGACGGCGCAGCAGCCGGTGCGCTGGCTCGGGCTGCCGCGGACCGTGCAGGGCCAGGCGCTCGTTCTCGTACGCCGGGACCGTGCGGAGCAGGACGCGCAGGTGCTGATGACCACGCACAACGCCGACTTCCTTGCGCGGCAAGGGTCGTTCGACCGGGCGGCGGACACGATCGAGGCGTGGGCGGCGGAGCACGGACGACGCTGACACCCAGCGCTCACAGCGCTCACAGCACTCACAGCACTCACACGGTCGCACGAAGGGGCCGGCCCGCGACGAACGCGGGTCGGCCCCTTCGGCGTACATGAGTGAGCACGCGCGGACGATCAGGCTTCGAGGGTCCTGCCGTCGTGCAGTGCGATCGCCCGCTGCATCGCCTTGCGGGCGCGTGGGGTGTCGCGGGCGTCGTGGTAGGCGACGGCGAGCCGGAACCAGCTGCGCCAGTCGTCGGGGGCCGCCTCGGTCTCGGCCTTGCGCTTGGCGAAGACCTCGTCGGCCGACTCCCGGTCGATGCGTCCGCCGGGCGTGCGCTTGAGCTCGTCGACGGGCAGACCGCCCTCGGCGTCCAGCTCGGCGGCGAGGGCGTTGGCCCTGCGGACGAACTGGGTGTTCTTCCACAGGAACCACAGGCCGATCACCGGCAGGATCAGCACGGCCACGCCGAAGGTGATCGTGATGACCGTGCCGGACTGGATGAGCATGACGCCGCGGCTGCCGACCAGGACGAAGTAGAAGACGAGGACGGCGGCCGTTATGGCGTAGGAGATCTTCGCGCGCATGAGGATCGGTGGCTCAGCTCATGCCCAGGAAGTGTTCCAGGCCGAAGGTCAGGCCCGGAGTCGTCACCACGCGGCGGGCGCCGAGCAGGATGCCCGGCATGAAGCTGCTGTGGTGCAGGGAGTCGTGGCGGATCGTCAGCGTCTCCCCCTCGCCGCCGAGCAGGACCTCCTGGTGGGCGAGCAGGCCGCGCAGCCGGACCGAGTGCACCGGGACGCCGTCGACGGTCGCGCCGCGCGCGCCGTCCAGGGCCGTCGCCGTCGCGTCCGGCGCGGGCGGCGAGTCGGCCTGCCTGCGGGCCTCTGCGATCAGCTGGGCCGTGCGCGTGGCGGTGCCGGACGGAGCGTCGACCTTCTTCGGGTGGTGCAGCTCGATGACCTCGACGGACTCGAACCAGGGCGCGGCGAGCTGGGCGAACTTCATGGTGAGGACGGCGCCGATGGAGAAGTTGGGCGCGATCAGCACACCCGTCTCCGGGGAGGCGGCCAGCCAGTCCTTGAGCTGCGTGAGGCGCTCCTCGGTCCAGCCCGTGGTGCCGACGACCGCGTGGATGCCGTGCTCCAGGCAGTACTCGAGGTTGCCCATCACCGAGTCCGGTGTGGTCAGTTCGACCACGACCTGGGCGCCGGTCACGGCCAGCGTCTCCAATTCGTCACCCCGGCCGAGGGCGGCCACCAGCTCCATGTCCTCGGCCGCCTCGACGGCCCGGACCGCCTCGGAACCGATGCGCCCCTTCGCACCGAGGACCGCCACGCGCAGCTTGCTCATCTCTTCTGCTTCCTTGAGGGAGTTGTCGAAGACGGGTGTCGGACGTCAGGCGACGGCGTCCTGCAGACGCGCGGCCTGCTTGTCCTTCAGCGGGCCGATGACCGACAGCGAAGGCCGCCGTCCCAGGATGTCGCGGGCGACCGCGCGGACGTCGTCCGGGGTGACCGAGGCTATCCGGGTCAGCATGTCGTCGACGGACATCTGCTCGCCCCAGCACAGCTCGCTCTTGCCGATACGGTTCATCAGCGCGCCCGTGTCTTCGAGGCCCAGGACCGTGGAGCCGCGGAGCTGGCCGATGGCGCGGCCGATCTCCTCGTCGGACAGGCCGTGCTCGGCGACATGGTCGAGCTCGTCGCGGCAGATCTTCAGCACGTCGTGGACCTGTGAGGGCCGGCAGCCGGCGTAGACGCCGAACAGGCCGCAGTCGGCGAAGCCCGAGGTGTACGAGTACACGCTGTAGGCCAGGCCGCGCTTCTCGCGGACCTCCTGGAACAGGCGGGAGGACATGCCGCCGCCGAGGGCGGTGTTCAGCACGCCGAGTGCCCAGCGGCGCTCGTCCGTGCGGGCGAGGCCCGGCATGCCGAGGACGACATGCGCCTGTTCGGTCCTGCGGTCGAGCAGTTCGACGCGGCCCGCGGTGCGGATGGTGCGGCGGCCGTCGCGCGGGGCGACGGGAACCGCGTCGGCGTCCTTGAGGGCGCCCGCCTTCTCGAAGGCGGCACGGACCTGGCGTACGACCTTCTGGTGGTCGACGTTGCCCGCGGCCGCCACGACCAGGTGGGTCGGGTCGTAGTGCTTCTTGTAGAAGCGGCGGATGCGGTCGGCGGTGAGGGCGTTGACCGTGTCGACGGTGCCGAGGACCGGGCGGCCGAGGGCGTTGTCGCCGAACATCGTGTGCGCGAAGAGGTCGTGCACGCAGTCGCCCGGGTCGTCCTCGGTCATGGCGATCTCTTCGAGGATCGCGCCCCGCTCGACGTTGACGTCGTCTTCGAGGATGAGCGAGCCCGTCAGCATGTCGCAGACGACGTCGATGGCGAGGGGCAGGTCGGTGTCGAGCACGCGCGCGTAGTAGCACGTGTACTCCTTGGCCGTGAACGCGTTCATCTCGCCGCCGACCGCGTCGACGGCGGCAGAGATGTCGAGCGCGGACCTGCGGGTGGTGCCCTTGAAGAGCAGGTGCTCCAGGTAGTGCGTGGCGCCGTTCAGGGCCGGCGTCTCGTCGCGGGAGCCTACGTGCGCCCAGATGCCGAAGGTCGCGGAGCGGACCGAGGGCAGGGTCTCGGTGACGATGCGCAGACCTCCCGGGAGGGTGGTCTTGCGGACCGTGCCGATGCCATTCTCGCCCTTGATGAGGGTTTGGGTACGGGCGACGGCCCGCGCCTCCGAGGAGGTGCGGGCCGTCGCCTCGAAGCCACGTGGCGTCACTTGTCGCCGTCGTCCTTCTTGTCGGCGTCGTTCTCTTCGCCCTCGATGACCGGGATCAGGGAGAGCTTGCCGCGGGAGTCGATCTCGGCGATCTCGACCTGGACCTTCTGGCCCACGCCGAGGACGTCCTCGACGTTCTCCACGCGCTTGCCGCCCGCGAGCTTGCGGATCTGCGAGATGTGCAGCAGACCGTCCTTGCCCGGGAGCAGCGACACGAACGCGCCGAAGGTCGTCGTCTTCACGACGGTGCCCAGGTAGCGCTCGCCGACCTCCGGCATGGTCGGGTTGGCGATGCCGTTGATCGTCGTACGGGCGGCCTCGGCGGCCGGGCCGTCGGCGGCACCGATGTAGATGGTGCCGTCGTCCTCGATCGTGATCTCGGCGCCGGTGTCCTCCTGGATCTGGTTGATCATCTTGCCCTTGGGGCCGATGACCTCACCGATCTTGTCCACGGGGATCTTGACCGTGATGATCCGCGGGGCGTTCGGGGACATCTCGTCCGGCGTGTCGATCGCTTCCATCATCACGTCAAGGATGTGGAGGCGGGCGTCACGGGCCTGCTTGAGGGCGGCGGCCAGGACGGAGGCGGGGATGCCGTCCAGCTTGGTGTCGAGCTGGAGGGCGGTCACGAACTCCTTGGTGCCGGCGACCTTGAAGTCCATGTCGCCGAAGGCGTCCTCCGCACCGAGGATGTCGGTGAGGGTGACGTAGTGCGTCTCGCCCTCGATCTCCTGGGAGATCAGGCCCATGGCGATACCGGCGACGGGGGCCTTCAGCGGCACACCGGCGTTCAACAGCGACATGGTGGAGGCGCAGACCGAGCCCATGGACGTCGAGCCGTTGGAGCCGAGGGCCTCGGACACCTGACGGATCGCGTACGGGAACTCCTCGCGCGTGGGCAGCACCGGCACCAGCGCGCGCTCGGCGAGGGCGCCGTGGCCGATCTCGCGGCGCTTCGGGGAGCCGACGCGGCCGGTCTCACCGGTGGAGTACGGCGGGAAGTTGTAGTTGTGCATGTAGCGCTTGCGGGTCACCGGCGAGAGGGTGTCCAGCTGCTGCTCCATGCGGAGCATGTTCAGCGTGGTGACGCCCAGGATCTGGGTCTCGCCGCGCTCGAACAGCGCCGAGCCGTGCACCCGCGGGATGGCCTCGACCTCGGCGGCCAGCGTGCGGATGTCGGTGACACCGCGGCCGTCGATGCGCTTCTTCTCCTTGATGACGCGCTCACGGACCAGGGTCTTGGTCAGCGAGCGGTACGCGGCGGAGATCTCCTTCTCGCGGCCCTCGAACTCCGGCAGGAGCTTCTCGGCGGCAAGCCCCTTGACGCGGTCCAGCTCGGCCTCGCGCTCCTGCTTGCCGGCGATGGTGAGCGCCTGGGCGAGCTCGGGCTTGACGGCGGCGGTCAGCGCCTCCAGGACGTCGTCCTGGTAGTCGAGGAAGATCGGGAACTCGCCGGTGGGCTTGGCGGCCTTGGCGGCGAGGTCCGACTGGGCCTTGCAGAGCACCTTGATGAAGGGCTTCGCGGCCTCGAGACCGGCGGCGACGACCTCCTCGGTGGGCGCCTCGGCGCCGCCCTTGACGAGCTGGATGGTCTTCTCGGTGGCCTCGGCCTCGACCATCATGATCGCGACGTCGCCGTCCTCCAGGACGCGGCCGGCGACCACCATGTCGAAGACGGCGTCCTCGAGCTCGGTGTGCGTCGGGAACGCGACCCACTGGCCGTTGATCAGGGCGACGCGGGTGCCGCCGATCGGGCCGGAGAAGGGCAGACCGGCCAGCTGCGTGGACGCGGACGCGGCGTTGATCGCCACGACGTCGTACAGGTGGTCGGGGTTGAGGGCCATGATCGTCTCGACGACCTGGATCTCGTTGCGCAGGCCCTTCTTGAAGGACGGGCGCAGCGGGCGGTCGATCAGACGGCAGGTGAGGATGGCGTCCTCGGAGGGACGGCCCTCACGGCGGAAGAAGCTGCCGGGGATCTTGCCGGCGGCGTACATCCGCTCCTCGACGTCCACCGTGAGGGGGAAGAAGTCGAGCTGGTCCTTGGGGTTCTTGGAGGCGGTGGTGGCCGACAGCACCATGGTGTCGTCGTCCAGATACGCCACGGCGGAGCCGGCGGCCTGCTTGGCCAGGCGGCCCGTCTCGAAGCGGATGGTGCGGGTGCCGAAGGAGCCGTTGTCGATGACGGCCTCGGCGTAGTGGGTCTCGTTCTCCACTAGCGTTTTCTCCTCGTCTTCGTCCCTCCTCGCCCGTGTGGCGGGGGGACGGTTGCGGAGAAGCGCGCCGTGCTGTGCGGGCCGGTCTTCGATCGAAGCACCCGGGGTTCGCATTCTCCCGGGGGC
This sequence comes from Streptomyces spinosisporus, assembly GCF_022698145.1. Classification (GTDB taxonomy): domain Bacteria; phylum Actinomycetota; class Actinomycetes; order Streptomycetales; family Streptomycetaceae; genus Streptomyces; species Streptomyces spinosisporus. Next base: position 187,083 of record NZ_JALDAX010000016.1, on the reverse strand, counting down.
CACTACCGAGGACCGGCGGCGGCGAGGCTGCACTTCTCCTCGTTCGTCGTGTGACGGCGGCCTGCCCCGATGGGCACGGCCCGTCACTCTGTGTCGTACGTATTGCGTTGTGCTACCACACTACAAAGCGGCAGTGACACTCCGCACGTTTCCGTACGTACGGCAAAGGGAGCGGTTCCCACACTCACGGGAACCGCTCCCTTCACGGCGTCTTACTTGGCGCCCGCCGCACCGCGGCGGATGCCCAGGCGGTCGACCAGCGTACGGAAGCGCTGGATGTCCTTCTTCGCCAGGTACTGCAGCAGGCGACGGCGCTGACCGACCAGGATCAGCAGACCACGGCGGGAGTGGTGGTCGTGCTTGTGGGTCTTGAGGTGCTCGGTCAGGTCCGAGATCCGGCGCGAGAGCATGGCGACCTGGACCTCGGGGGAGCCGGTGTCGCCCTCCTTCTGGCCGAACTCGGCGATGATCTGCTTCTTCGTGGCGGCGTCGAGCGACACTCGTACTCCTCGTAGTCTTCTGAAATGGCCACCGAGTGCCCCCGGTCTGTGTCTCGGGGGAGCTTCCGTTACTCGGGAGGCGGGGATCCGCTGGGCGCGGCCTCCAGGGCCGGCAGGTGAACCTGCGGTGGCTCCGGGGGTGCGTACACAAACGGCCGTCCATCAGGGTACCAGCCAGTCGACGGCACCTTCGCCACGGTTCGCGAGGGCGGGGGAATGCCCGGGAAAAGGCGGAGGGCGGTACAGGGGCGGCCACTAGTGTGAGCGCACAGATCGTTGGCGTACGCCGGGACGCGTACGCAGGGAAGGAGTCACTGCGGCATGGCGGAGACCGAAGAGCAGATCAAGGCGCGCAAGGAGCGGGAGCGGGACGAGCTCTACGCCCTGGACATCTCGGACGTGGAGTGGCGCAGCGCACCCGGCACGGAGGAGCACGAGGAGCGGGTCGAGATCGCCAACCTTCCCGGCGGGGCCGTCGCCATGCGCTCCTCGCTCGACCCCGGCACCGTGCTGCGTTACACCGAGGCCGAGTGGCGGGCCTTCGTCCTCGGCGCCCGGGACGGCGAGTTCGACCTGGAGGCACCGGCGCCGCGCAACGACGAGCAGGCCGCGGAGGCGTAGCGCCGTCAGCGGGCTTGTGCGGTACGGCAGTTCGGGATCGGCCGTGACCGCTTCCCTTCACGTTGCGTGCGGCGCGTTCACGAGAGACGCCCGTTTTGTTCACCAATACGTGGGCTGCGTATGCCACTTCTGCGCTGAATGTGACGTAACGGTCGTGTGCCCAGGGGCGGACGGGCCTGCCGTGCTGAGGCTACTGGCGATTAGGCTGGGACGAGTGCGCGTCGCCGACCGGTGGACCAGGTGGCGGCGCCTCAGGGGGAGAGCCGGTGATTTCGGACGACCTCAGAACGACACAGGACGACAGCAAGGGTCGCCCCAGCACGGCATGAGGGTGCTCGAGCACACCAGGAGGAATTGTGAGCAGCGATCGGGACGGGATCCGCGGGGGCTGGGCCACACCCGGCGATGACCAGCCCGACGCGGAGTCCGCCGTCGAGACGACGGGCGAGTTCACCATCGACTACGCACCACCTGCCTGGTACACGCAGAACGCGTCGGAGAAGTCGGAGAAGTCGGAGAACTCCGGCAGCTCCGAGAACTCCGAGCCCTCGGAGAACAACGCGGGCAGCGGGGGCGGAGGCGGTACGTCCGGTACGTCCCACGCCTCCGGCCCCGGCAGTGCGTCGTCCGGTGCGCCGGCGGCTCCGAGCGCCTCGGGGTCTCCCTCCGACTTCTCGCTCTCCTCGCTGCCGGGGCTGAGCCCGCCGGCCCACTCGATGCAGAGGCGTACGTCCTCCGACGGCCCGGCCGCTGCTCCGGCGCCCGCGCCCGGGGCTCCGTTCACGCCACCTCCGCCTCCGCCGGCACCCGCCCCGGGGGCTCCTTTCACGCCGCCGGCTCCCGCTCCGGGTGCGCCCTTCACACCGCCCGCGCCGCCTGCGGCGTCCGCACCCGCTGCGCCGCCTGCTCCTCCTGCGCCCCCTGCGCCGCCGAGCGGTGGTCCGGGGGCGGTGCCCAAGCTTCCGGTGGGGAGCGGGTTCGAGCCTCAGCCGTCGGGGGACGCTCCGGCGGGCGGGTTCCCGTCGCAGTCCCCCGAGGAGGAGTCCGGGAACGGCGACCTGGAGAGCGGCGCCACCATGCGGTTCTCCTCCGTCGCGCTCAAGCGGGAGATCGCGGAGCGCGCCGCTGCCGCCGAGGCCGAGGCCAAGCTGTGGCAGCCGGACGGGGGTGACGCGCCCAGCGCGGAGCCTGACGCGGTCGGCGGCACGGACGAGGAGGGGGCCGAGGCAGAAGCTGGGGCCGAGGCCGAGGCCGAGACCGAGGCCGAGGTTGGAGCGCCGGGCGATGACGTCGCGGTGACGGACGCTCCCGCGTCTGCGGAGAGTGAGGCCGCCGCCGAGGACGATGCCGTCACGGCCGACGACGGACATGTGGGCGACGGGAGCGACGCGAGCGACGGGGACGCCTCGGGCGACGTGGACGTGCTCCCCGAGTCCTCTGCCGAATCCGCCTCGTCCGCCGAGTCCGGTGAGTCCGCCGAATCCGCCGACGCGCCCGCGGAAGGCGAGGACGCCGCACTCGAGGAGGACGCCCCGGAAGAGGCGGCTGCGGACGAGGCCGAGCCGGAGGACGAACCCTCCGACGCCGTGCCCGCGGACGCGGTCCCCCAGGGCGGGGAGCCTGAGGACGCCGTGGCTTCCCAGGGTGGTGAGTCCCCGGCCGAGGAGCCGCAGGACGCCGTCCCGGGTACGGCCGAGGCCCCGCAGGACGCACCGCCCGCCTGGACTCCCCCGCCGGCGCCGCAGGGCGGGCTCCCGCCGCTGCCTCCGTCGTACCAGCCCGCCGCGCCCGGTCCCGCGGCCCAGTGGCCGGTGCAGCCGCAGCAGACCCAGCCGGGTCAGCAGCCGGAGCCGACGGCGCCCGCACCGCAGCAGCCCGCGGCCGCCGCACCGGGTCAGCCGCCCGTGCCGCCGCAGCAGCCGCACTTCCAGCCGCAGGCTCCGCAGCCGGCCCCCGCCGCCTGGAACCAGCCGCAGCCCCCGGCCGCTCCGCAGCCCGCACCGGCGCCCGTACCCGACCCGCAGGGCGGCTACGGCTTCCCGCAGCCGGGCACCCCCACGCCCGCCGCCCCGCCAAACCCCAACTCCCCCGCCCAGCCCGGCGGTTACGGCTTCCCGCAGGGCCAGGCCCAGCCGCAGCCGGGCGCCCCCGCGCCCGCCGCCCCACCGAACCCCAACTCCCCCGCCCAGCCCGGCGGTTACGGCTTCCCGCAGGGCCAGGCCCAGCCGCAGCCGAACGCCCAGGCACCCCAGCCCACGCCGCCTGCCCCGCCGGCCCCCACCGCACCGGGCGGGTACGGCTTCCCGCAGCCCGGCGCAGCCCCGCACGGCCAGCCCCAGCCCAACCCGCAGACGCCGCAGCCCCCGCAGCAGCCCGCCCCGCCCGCTCCCAACACCCCCGGCGGATACGGCTTCCCGCAGCCCGGCGCAGCCCTGCAGGGCCAACCCCAGCCCAACCCGCAAGCGCCCCAGGCACCACAGGCACCCCAGGCGCCGCAGGCCCCCCAGCCCCCGCAGCAGCCCGTGGACCCGCGGGTCGGGGCCGCGTGGCCGCAGCCCGTGCAGCACGATCAGCGGCAGATGACCAACCCCGGTGCCGCGCCGCTGGGTTACACCGCCGCCGTGGAGCTGTCGAGCGATCGCCTGCTCAACAAGAAGCAGAAGGCGAAGAGTGGGCGGCCCGCGGCCACGCCGAGCCGGTTCAAGATCGGCGGGAAGAAGGAGGAGGCCGAGCGGAACCGCAAGCTCGAGCTGATCCGGACGCCCGTGCTGTCCTGCTACCGCATCGCGGTCATCAGCCTCAAGGGCGGTGTCGGCAAGACCACGACCACCACCGCGCTCGGCGCCACGCTCGCCACCGAGCGGCAGGACAAGATCCTCGCGATCGACGCCAACCCGGACGCCGGCACGCTCGGCCGCCGGGTCCGGCGCGAGACCGGGGCCACCATCCGTGACCTCGTCCAGGCGATCCCGTACCTCAACTCGTACATGGACATCCGGCGGTTCACGTCCCAGGCCCCCTCGGGGCTGGAGATCATCGCCAACGACGTCGACCCGGCCGTCTCCACGACCTTCAACGACGAGGACTACCGGCGCGCCATCGACGTGCTCGGCAGGCAGTACCCGATCATCCTGACCGACTCCGGCACCGGTCTGCTCTACAGCGCCATGCGCGGTGTGCTCGACCTCGCCGACCAGCTCATCATCATCTCGACGCCGTCGGTGGACGGTGCGAGCAGCGCCAGTACGACCCTGGACTGGCTGTCCGCGCACGGCTACGCCGACCTGGTGTCGCGGTCCCTCACCGTCATCTCCGGTGTGCGCGAGACCGGCAAGATGATCAAGGTGGAGGACATCGTCAGCCACTTCGAGACGCGGTGCCGCGGGGTCGTGGTCGTGCCCTTCGACGAGCACCTCGCCGCCGGTGCCGAGGTCGATCTCGACATGATGCGGCCCAAGGTGCGGGAAGCGTACTTCAACCTCGCGGCGATGATCGCCGAGGACTTCGTACGGCATCAGCAGATGCACGGCCTGTGGACCTCCGACGGCAACCCGCCGCCGGTCGCCGCCCCGCCGATGCCGGGCCAGCCGTACGCCCCCGGCCAGCCGGTACCCGGACAGCAGGCGCCCGGTCAGCCGGGGCCCTACCCGCAGGCGCCCCAGCCCCCGCAGCCCGGTCAGCCCTACGCCCCGGGTCAGCCCTATCCGCAGCAGGGCCAGCCGCCCGCGCAGCCGGGTCAGCCCGGCCGGCCCGGGCAGCAGTACCCGCAGGCCCCGGGCCAGCCGTACCCGCAGCCCGGTCAGCCCCAGCCGCCTCAGCCGGGTCAGCCCGGCTACGGCTACCCGCAGAATCCGCCGCCGCAGCAGTAGCCGTAGCCGTAGCGCGTGAACGGCGAAGGGCGGCCGGTGCCTGTGAGCACCGGCCGCCCTTCGGCGTCGTAGGGGTGGCTACTCGGCGGCGGCCACGAGCTCCCGGCAGCGCTTGACGTCCTCGGCCATCTGCTCCAGCAGGGCCTCCAGCGACTCGAACTTCGCCTGGCCGCGCACGAAGGCGAGGAAGTCGACGGCGACGTGCAGGCCGTACAGATCCAGGCTCACACGGTCGATGGCGTACGCCTCCACCGTGCGCTCGGTGCCGTCGAACTGCGGGTTCGTGCCGACGGAGATCGCGGCCGGCATCACCTCGCCCTGGGCGTGCAGCCAGCCGGCGTAGACGCCGTCGGCGGGGATCGCGGTGTGGGGCAGGGTCTCGACGTTGGCCGTCGGGAAGCCCAGTTCGCGGCCGCGCTGGGCGCCGCGCACCACGACGCCCTCCACGCGGTGCGGGCGGCCGAGGATCTCCGCCGCGCCCGCGACGTCGCCCTCGGCGACCAGGCGCCGGGTCAGGGTGGAGGAGAAGGGCTCCCCGCCGCCCGCCTCGCCGGTCACGTACAGGTCGACGACCTCGACCTCGTAGTCGTACACCTTGCCCTGCTCGGCGAGGAAGTCGACGTTGCCCGCCGCCTTGTGGCCGAAGCGGAAGTTCGGGCCCTCGACGACGGCCCTGGCGTGCAGCTTGTCGACCAGGACCTTGACCACGAAGTCGGCCGGCGACAGCTTCGAGAACTCGGTGGTGAAGGGCAGGATGAGGACGGCGTCCACGCCCAGGTCCGCCATCAGCTCGGCGCGCCGGTGGTGCGGGGCGAGCAGCGGCGGGTGGCTGCCCGGGCGGACGACCTCGCTGGGGTGCGGGTCGAAGGTGACGACGACGGAGGGAACGCCCAGCTCACGCGCGCGGTCCACGGCATGCCTGATGATCAGCTGGTGCCCGCGGTGGACGCCGTCGTAGGACCCGATGGTGACGACGCTGCGCCCCCAGTCCTCGGGGATGTCCTCCAAGCCACGCCAGCGCTGCACTGTGACCGCTCCTCGAACCCGTGTCCGTGTCCATCGACGTCTTACGCAGGTCTAAGGGTGCCATGCCGGACGCGGACCGCCCTCATCGGCATGGGGGCTGTGACCCGACGCACGCGCGTGCACGGCTCAGACGGGTACGTGGACGCCCGAGAGGTTCTCGATCATCCGGCGTGTGCTGGGCCCCACCACGGCCGCCCAGGCCTGCGGCGTGTCCGCCAGCCAGCCGGCCGTACGGGCGGCGAAGCCCGGCACGTGCCGGGCCAGTTCGACCAGGCCGCGGTCGAAGCGGGCCGCGCCGTCCGGGGTGCGGACGAGGAGCAGGCCGGTGCGGTGCACCAGGTCGCGCGCGTCGTCGCCGCCGTGCCGGCCGGCGGCGTGCAGCAGGGCGTCCAGGACGGCGGGGGCGTGTTCGTGCGTCAGCAGGAAGTCGAGGAGTTCGCGGCGCAGAAGGCGGGACGCGGGGGCGCCGGGTCCGGCGAGCACCGCGGCGAGAGCGGTCCGCACCTCTTCGGGACCGCCGTCCAGGAGGCCGGTGACCAGCGGGAAGAGCACGGCCCGGGCGGCCGGTCCCTGATCGAGCCCGCGGTCGACGTAGGCGGCCACGTCGGCGGCGGTCTCCGGGCGCCGCTCCACCGCGTCCCGCACCAGTGCGGCGACCCGGCGTGCGAGCGGGGGCGTGGTCACGTCGGCGAGCGTGCGCAGCGCCCGGCCCGCGTCCGGCCTGCGCAGCCGGTCGCGGAAGGCGTCGAGGACGGGCTCCGGGTGGGTGGCGAGCGCCGGGACCAGTGCGTTCGGCGGGAAGTGCGGGTCGTCGGCGGCGAAGTGCCGCAGGGCTTGCGGGAGATGGCGGGCACGCGTGCGTGGATCGCGCACGAGAAGGGCGAGCGCGCCGCCGTGCAGGGTGCAGTCGGCGGGGTCGGCGAGCAGGGCGAGCGCCGCGTAGCGCAGCAGTTCGCGGTCGGCCTCGGTGCGGATGTGCGGAGCGGCGCGCAGGCCGTACGCCACGGCCGCCACGCGCCGCGCGGGCCGTTCGTCGTGCGCCCAGCGGTCGACGGCCCGGCACACGGCCGAGGGCTCGTCCTCCGCGAGCACGGCGAGCAGTTCGTCCGCCCGCCGGTGCGCGCATCCGACGAGCACCTCGGTCAGTTCGTCCAGGGCGAGCCGCCGGTGGGTGTGCAGCAGCGCCTGCGCCGCCTTCGCGACACTCGCGTGCGGGGTCGCGGGCAGCGGGCGGTCGTCGTCGAACCAGTCCGCGAGGAGGGGCTGTACGGCGGTGGGGTCCGCGGCCAGGAGGCGGGAGACGGCGTCGAGGAACCGGGGGCCGGGCTCCTGGGGCGGGCCGTCGGCGAGGAGGAGATGGCGCAGCAGACCGAGCCGTTCGCTCCGCGGGAGCGGCAGGGCGGTCCAGAAGCCGGGGCCGAAGGCGGTCGGGACGGGCGGGACCGCCGGGGCGGGCGGGCGACCAGGCGTCGCCGCAGGGGACTTGGGGATGTCCTGACCGCGCGCCGCCACGACCCGGTCGGCGAGCATCCGCAGGACGGGCAGATACGGCGTGGCGTCCGGCACGCGCAGCAGCGTCTCGGTGAGGAGGCGGGCGGCCCACCAGGAGTGCGGGTCCCTGTCCAGGGCGTGCGTCAACTCCCGCAGAAGCGCGGTCAGTCGGGGAGCTCCGTGCTGGCGGGCGAGCAGCAGCAGTGCCTGCACGACGGGGCCGATGCGGTGGTGCGGCACGGAGAGCAGGCCGTCGTCGCCGGGGGTGCGGTCGCGGTGGACCAGCGTCTGCAGGGCCTCCCCGAGGTCGAGGTGCATGCCCTGGATCCAGTCGGCGAGCTCCTCGTGGGCGAAGCGGTAGCCGCTGCCGGCCGGGACGAGCAGGCCCTCGGTGAGGACGGCGGACGCCCAGCCGGTGCCGCCGCCGAGCCGTGCGGGGGCCTGCCCCCACGGGAACACCGCCTCGAAGGTCTCCCGGTCCAGCTCGCCCTGCCCGGGGCCGAGGCTGCGCCGGGCTGCCTCGTGCACCTGTCCGGCGACCCTGGCCGCGAGACGGCGTACGGCGGTGCCGCGCAGGCCGTTCTCGGCGGCCAGCCGGACGGCGATGCGCAGGCACATCAGGTCGAGGTGGGCCGCGAAGACCTCGTCGCGGTCCACGCGCGTGTGCGGAGCGTCCGGGAGGGCGGCGCGGACCTCCGAGAGCAGCCGGAGGGTGAGCGGGTGGCGCGCGTCGGACTCCTCCAGGGCGCCCTCGGGGATGCCGTACCGCGCGCGTGCGGTGCGGGCCTCGTCCTCGCGCAGGTCACCGAGGCGTACGCAGGCCGGGAGCCCGCCCGGGTCGGACTCCCCGTGCAGGGTCTCCTGCGGGAACTCGGCCCCCGCCCGCTCCCAGTACTCCGCCCTGCACGCCACCACCAGCCGCGCCCCCGTCCGGCGCAGCCAGTCCGCCGTCCCCCGCGTCCACTCCCGCAGACGGTGCGCCAGTACGGGCGGCATCTCCTCGGGGCCGTCCAGGAGGAGCAGCAGCGGGCGGTCCGCGGCGCGGGCCACGTCGGCCACGAGTTCGGGGGTGAGGTCGCCGAGGTCCGAGGTGCCGGCGGTGCCGGACGCCGCAACGATGCGGGCGGCGCGGGCGAGCGCCCGGCCGACGGCGTCGGCGACCGAGGTGTCCTCGTCGGTGAGGTCGGCGCCGCGCAGCCACAGGGTCGGGGCCGGTTCGACTCCGCCGTGGCGGCGGGCGGCGAGCGCGGCGAGTTCGGTCGTACGGCCGCTTCCGGGTGGGCCGACGAGGCCGAGGACGGCGGCCGGGCCGCGGCCGAAGGCGGCGAACTCCCCTGCCGTTGCGGCCCGTTCGACCGGCGGGACCGTCTCGCCCGCCTGTCCCGCCAGGGCGCCCGGCGGCCCGTCCTGACCCACCGAGGTGGCGGTGAGTTCCAGGACGCCGGCCAGGTTCAGGTCGGCGCCGTAGGCGGGCACCGTCGCCGCGTTCCGGGCGAGGAGGTCGGCGAGCGGGCCGCTCGGCGCGGGGCGGAGCGTGACGGCGAAGCCCACGTCGCGGTGGCCGGACTGCAGGGCGGTGCCGAGGACGCCGACGACGGCGCCGGTGACCGTGTCCAGCACCGGTCCTCCGGCCGCTCCGCCGCCGAGCCGCAGCGCGTCCCGGCCGTCCGTGCCGATCGCCAACTCCAGTGCGTCGTCCAGGAGATGGAAGCGGTCGGTGGCCGCGTACGTCACGGAGGTCTCGGCGAGCACCCGTGCCTCGCGCCAGCATCCGGCGAGGATGCGCACATAGGTGCCCGTCTCGACCCGGTCCCGCACGGTGACCGGCAGCGGGCCCACGCCGAGCCCCTCCGTGCGGACGAGGGCCAGGTCCAGGGCGGGCAGCGGGGTCACCGCCTCCGCGGTCACCAGGCAGGTGCGGTCGTCGGCGGTGTGCAGGACGAGTCTGGCGAGACCGTCGACGGCCTCGTGGCTGGTGATCAGGGTGCCGTGGTGGTCGGCCATGAAGCCGGTGCCCCGGGGGCGGCCGGCGAGGTCGTGGATGCGGACCAGGGCGGGGTCCCGCGCGGGCCGCTCCGTGGCCCGTCCCTCGCGCCCGCTGTCCCCCGGCCGGTGTCCGCTCCCGCTGCGCGGGCCCCGTCCCGCCATGGCCGAACCTCCCCGCCGTACACCTGTGCCCACACCTCGACGTTAGGCGCGGTGTGATCAGCGGGACAGATCGAGCCGCGAACGCGCCCCCTTCCGCTCCCTCGGTTCACTCCGAGCGCCTGCCCGGACGGGTGAACAGACGGGGGTGGGTGGATACACCCTAGGGGTGGGGGAACCGAGGGGGACCGTGGAGCGGCGGCACAACCCCGTGATCGCCGCTCCACGGGCAGCCGGCCCCGGTCTGGCGCGGCAGCGCGTCAGCCGAGGACGGCGAGGCCCTCAGCCGAAGACGGCCAGGCTCTTCGCCTTGCCCTTGTGCTCCTCGACGAGCGCGAGGAAGCGCCCCTCGGGGTCGAAGACGGCCACGGGACCGCGGCCGGCGTACATCTCGGGCATGTCCAGGCGTACGCCGTTGGTGAGCAGCCGGGCCCGCCGCTCGTCCACGTCCCAGCGCGGGAACGCGGCCGCGGCCGCCTCGGCGATCGGCAGCACGGTCAGCTCCTGCTGCAGCTGGTCCAGCGTGCGGGCGCCGTCCAGCTTGTAGGGGCCGACGCGGGTGCGGCGCAGGGCGGTGAGATGGCCGCCGACGCCCAGACCCGCACCCAGGTCCCGGGCCAGGGCCCGGATGTAGGTGCCGGAGGAGCAGACGACGGACACCACCAGGTCCAGCACCGGGGTGCCGTCCTCGGCGACCGCCTCGCGCATGTCGTACACCGCGAAGGACGAGACGGTGACCGGCCGGGCCGGGATCTCGAAGTCCTCGCCCTCACGGGCGCGTTTGTACGAGCGCACACCGTCGATCTTGATGGCGCTCACCTTCGACGGGACCTGCATGATCTCGCCGGTCAGCTCGGCGATCCGGGCGTCGACGGCCTCGCGGGTGACCTTCGAGGCGTCGTACGACCCCGTGATCTCGCCCTCGGCGTCGTCCGTGACCGTCGTCTGCCCGAGGCGGATCGTGCCCAGGTACTCCTTCTCGGTCAGCGCGAGGTGACCGAGCAGCTTGGTGGCCCGCTCGACGCCGAGGACGAGCACGCCCGTCGCCATGGGGTCGAGGGTGCCCGCGTGCCCGACGCGGCGGGTGCGGGCGATGCCGCGCATCTTGGCGACCACGTCGTGCGAGGTGAAGCCCGACGGCTTGTCGACGACGACAAGCCCGTCGGGCGTCCGGTTCTGCTGGGTCATTCGGCGGCGTCGTCCTCGTCCTCGCCCGGCTTCCGGTACGGGTCGGCCTCACCGGCGTAGCTGGCGCCGGCCGAGACCTCGCGCACCTTGGCGTCGGACTGCCGCGCCTTGTCGAGGAGGTCCTCGATGGTGCGGGCGGTGTCCGGCAGGGCGTCGGCCACGAAGGTCAGCGTCGGGGTGAACTTCACGCCCGCCGCCGCACCGACCGCGGAACGGAGCACGCCCTTGGCGCTCTCCAGACCGGCGGCCGCGGCGACCCGCTCCTCGTCGTCCCCGTACACCGTGTAGAAGACAGTCGCCTCCCGCAGGTCTCCGGTGACCCGGGTGTCCGTGATGGTGACGTGCGAACCGAGCCGCGGGTCCTTGATCCCGCGCTGCAGCTTCTGGGCCACCACCTCCCGGATGAGGTCCGCCAGCCTTTTGGCACGCGCGTTGTCGGCCACTGGTCCGTCTCCTTAAGTGCTTACTTCTTGCTTCAGTCTTCGTCGCTGTGGAGCCTGCGTCGAACCGAGAGCAGTTCCACCTCGGGCCGCCCGGCGACCAGCCGCTCGCAGCGGTCCAGTACGTCGGTGAGGTGTGCCGTGTCCCCGGAGACCACCGCGAGCCCGATCTCGGCCCTGCGATGGAGGTTCTGATTGCCCGTCTCCGCCGCACTCACCGCGTACTTGCGCTGGAGTTCGGCCACGATCGGACGGACGAGAGAGCGTTTCTCCTTCAGCGAGTGGACGTCGCCGAGGAGCAGGTCGAAGGACAGAGTCCCCACGTACATAGGTGTTCCGGATGTCCCGCCGGTTCGGGGTATGGGCGCTGGTACGCCGATACCGGAACCGTACACGCAACGGCCGGGGCCGATCGACGGAAATTCGCTCCCGCCGACCGGCCCCGATCGCGTGCTGGATCAGACGCGCGGCTTCTCGCGCATCTCGTACGTCGCGATGACGTCGTCGACCTTGATGTCGTTGAAGTTGCCGAGGTTGATACCGCCCTCGAACCCTTCGCGAATCTCGGTGACGTCGTCCTTGAAGCGACGCAGACCCTCGATGTTGAGGTTCTCCGCGATGACCTTGCCGTCGCGGACCAGGCGCGCCTTGGTGTTGCGCCTGACCTCGCCGGAACGGATGAGAACACCCGCGATGTTGCCCAGCTTGGACGACTTGAAGACCTCGCGGATCTCCGCCGTACCGAGCTCGACCTCCTCGAACTCCGGCTTGAGCATGCCCTTGAGGGCCGCCTCGATCTCCTCGATCGCCTGGTAGATGACCGAGTAGTACCTCACGTCCACGCCCTCGCGCTCGGCCATCTGCGCCGCGCGGCCGGCCGCGCGGACGTTGAAGCCGATCACGATGGCGTCGGAGCCCATCGCCAGGTCGATGTCCGACTCCGTGACCGCACCGACGCCGCGGTGCAGGACGCGGATGTCGACCTCTTCGCCGACGTCCAGCTGGAGCAGGGAGGACTCGAGCGCCTCGACGGATCCGGAAGCGTCGCCCTTGATGATCAGGTTCAGCTGCTGGACCTCGCCGGCCTTGAGCACCTTGTCCAGGTCCTCCAGGGACACGCGGCGCGTGCGCTTGGCGAACGCGGCGTTGCGCTCACGGGCGGCGCGCTTCTCGGCGATCTGACGGGCCGTACGGTCCTCGTCGACCACCAGGAAGTTGTCGCCCGCACCCGGGACGTTGGTCAGGCCCAGGACCTGGACCGGCGTCGACGGGCCGGCCTCGGCGACGTTGTTGCCGTTGTCGTCGAGCATGGCGCGCACGCGGCCGTAGGCGTCGCCCACGACCATCGTGTCGCCGACCCGCAGCGTGCCTCGCTGGACGAGCACCGTCGAGACGGCACCGCGGCCGCGGTCGAGGCGGGACTCGATGGAGATGCCCTGCGCGTCCTGGTTCGGGTTGGCCCGCAGGTCGAGCGAGGCGTCCGCGGTGAGGACCACGGCCTCCAGCAGGGAGTCGATGTGCAGACCCTGCTTGGCGGAGATGTCGACGAACATGGTGTCGCCGCCGTACTCCTCGGCCACCAGGCCGTACTCGGTCAGCTGACCGCGCACCTTGGTCGGGTCGGCACCCTCGACGTCGATCTTGTTGACCGCGACGACGATCGGGACGTCGGCCGCCTTGGCGTGGTTGAGCGCCTCGACCGTCTGCGGCATGACGCCGTCGTTGGCCGCGACGACCAGGATCGCGATGTCGGTCGACTTCGCACCACGGGCACGCATGGCGGTGAACGCCTCGTGACCCGGGGTGTCGATGAAGGTGATCTTGCGCTCTTCGTCGTTGACCTCGGTCGCGACCTGGTAGGCACCGATGTGCTGGGTGATGCCGCCGGCCTCGCCCGCGATGACGTTCGTCTTGCGGATGGCGTCGAGCAGGCGGGTCTTGCCGTGGTCGACGTGACCCATGACGGTCACCACCGGCGGACGGACGACCAGGTCCTCCTCGCCGCCCTCGTCCTCGCCGAACTCGATGTCGAAGGACTCGAGCAGCTCGCGGTCCTCCTCCTCGGGGCTGACGATCTGAACCGTGTAGTTCATCTCGTCGGCGAGGAGCTGCAGCGTCTCGTCGGAGACGGACTGCGTGGCCGTGACCATCTCGCCGAGGTTCATCATGACCGCGACGAGCGACGCCGGGTTGGCGTTGATCTTCTCCGCGAAGTCGGTGAGGGACGCACCGCGCGACAGGCGAATGGACTCGCCGTTGCCGCGAGGCAGCATCACGCCGCCGACCGACGGGGCCTGCATGGCCTCGTACTCCTGGCGCCTCTGCCGCTTCGACTTGCGGCCACGGCGCGCGGGACCGCCGGGACGGCCGAAGGCGCCCTGCGTGCCACCACGACCGCCCGGACCACCGGGACGACCGCCGAAGCCGGGACGGCCACCGCCGCCACCGGGACCGCCGGGACGGCCGGCGAAGCCGCCACCGCCGCCGCCACCGGGACGACCGGCGAAGCCGCCGCCACCGCCACCGGGACGACCGGCGAAGCCGCCGCCGCCCGGACGACCGCCGCCACCGGGACGACCGCCGCCGCCGGGACCGCGGCCGCCGGGGCCACCGCCGCCGGGACGCGGGCCGGCAGCAGGACGCTGCGGCATCATGCCGGGGTTCGGACGCGGGCCGCCGGGACTGCCGCCGGGACGGGGGCCGCCGCCCTGCGGACGGGGCATGCCGCCCGGGGTCGGACGCGAGCCGCCGGGAGCCTGCGGACGGGGACCGCCGCCGGCACCCTGCGGGCGCGGGCCCTGGCCGGAGCCCTGCGGACGCGGGGCACCGCCCGGGGCACCGGGGCCACCGGGACGCGGGGCGCCGCCCGGACGGGGCGCCTGCGGGCGCGCCATGCCGGTGGAGCCGCCGGAGGTGAAGGGGTTGTTGCCCGGACGGGGACCGGCCGGACGGGCACCGGGACGCTGGCCCGGCGTACCGGGACGCGCGCCGCCGGAGCGGTCACCGCCACGGCCCTGACCGCCCTGGCCGGGACCGCCCGGACGGGCGCCCGGACGCGGGGCCTGGCCGCCCGGACGCGGAGCGCCGGGACGGGGGGCGGAACCGGAGGCCGGCGCGGCGGGGGCCGCCGGAGGTGCCGTGAACTCGGGCGCGCTCGGAGCCGGGGACGCCGGGGCGGGCCGCGGCGCGGGCTTCGGGCCCGGGGTGGGACGGGGGCCGGGAGTGGCCGGCGCGGCGGGGGCCGCGGGCTTCTCGGCTGCGGCCGGCTTGGGGGCCGGCGGGCGCGGGGCTGCCGGACGGGCGGCCTGCGCGGGAGAGGGGGCTGCCGGCTTGGCCGGGGCAGCCTTGCGTGCGGGGGCGGGCTTGCCGCCTCCGTTGCCCTGCTGGAGGGCGTCCGTCAACTTACGGACAACGGGCGCTTCGATGGTCGAAGACGCCGAACGGACGAATTCACCGAGTTCCTGGAGCTTGGCCATGACGACCTTGCTCTCAACCCCGAACTCCTTGGCGAGTTCGTATACCCGGACCTTAGCCACTTCGCTCCTTTTAGGTCCGGGTGCGTCCGGACCGTCGCTACTTCATGGGCGTACTCATCGCGTGCTCATCGAGTGCTCATCGCAATCTCGACCTACTTCCAACTCGCGGGGTACCAGGGCCGCACGGGGGTTCCGTACGACCACGTCTTACGGTGTTGCCTGCTCGACATAGAGGCGCAACGCCTTTGTGTCGAGCGCTCCCGGGGCGCGCAGCGCCCTCGTGAACGCCCGGCGGCGTACCGCCAGGTCGAGACAGACCAGGGCGGGGTGCACATATGCACCCCGGCCGGGCAGCGTACCGCGATGATCGGGGACGCATTCACCCTCGATCGCCACGATGCGCAGCAGATCCTTCTTGGCCGCTCGCTGCCTGCACCCCACACAGGTGCGCTCAGGGCATGCGCGGGCTCGCGTCCGGCCAGACACCCTTAAGTCTACCTCCCCGAAGCGACCTCACCCCTTCGGGGCAAGAATCGAACAGCTCCGCGCACACAACTGTCGTGATCTGAGCGACCAACGGACTGGATCTATTCCCCGCGCTGCTCCGGGGCCTGCTCGGTGTCCGGGCGGATGTCGATCCGCCAGCCGGTCAGCCGGGCCGCAAGCCGGGCATTCTGCCCTTCCTTGCCGATCGCCAGCGACAGCTGGTAGTCCGGCACCGTCACGCGCGCGGAGCGGGCGGCGAGGTCGACGACCTCGACCTTGGAGACCCGCGCCGGCGACAGCGCGTTCGCCACCATCTCGGCCGGGTCGTCCGACCAGTCGACGATGTCGATCTTCTCGCCGTTCAGCTCGCCCATGACGTTGCGCACCCGGCCGCCCATGGGGCCGATGCAGGCACCCTTGGCGTTCAGGCCCGAACGGGTGGACCGCACGGCGATCTTGGTGCGGTGGCCCGCCTCACGGGCGATCGCGGCGATCTCCACCGAGCCGTCGGCGATCTCCGGCACCTCCAGGGCGAAGAGCTTCTTCACCAGATTGGGGTGGGTGCGCGAGAGGGTGACGGAGGGACCGCGGACGCCCTTCGCCACTCGTACGACGTACGAGCGCAGCCGCATCCCGTGCGGATACGTCTCGCCCGGCACCTGCTCCTGCACCGGCAGGATGGCCTCGAGCCGGCCGATGTCCACGAGCACGTTCTTCGGGTCGCGGCCCTGCTGGACCACTCCGGTGACGATGTCGCCCTCGCGGCCGGCGTACTCGCCGAGCGTCGCGTCGTCCTCGGCGTCGCGCAGCCGCTGCAGGATGACCTGCTTGGCGGTGGTGGCGGCGATACGGCCGAAGCCGGACGGGGTGTCGTCGAACTCGCGGGCCTCCTGGCCCTCGTCGAGGTCGTCGGGGTCCTCCTTCGCCCACACGGTCACGTGGCCGGTGTCCCGGTTGAGCTCCACGCGCGCGTGGCGGCGGCTTCCCTCGGTGCGGTGGTAGGCGATGAGGAGGGCCGACTCGATCGCCTCGACCAGCAGGTCGAAGGAGATCTCCTTCTCCCGTACCAAGCCCCGCAGGGCACTCATGTCGATGTCCACGGCTACGCCTCCTCTTCCTTCTGATCAGGCTTCTCGTTGTCCTTGCGGTTGAACTCGACCTGCACGCGCGCCTTGTCGATCTCGGAGAAGGCGAGTCGGCGGCTGGTGGGCCTGCGGCCCTTGACGCCGGGCACCTCAAGGTCGAGGCCCTCGTCGTCGACCTGCAGGATCCTGGCGACCAGGTCCTTGCCGGCGGTCAGCTGGAACTTCGCCAGGCGGCCCACCGCGCGCACATAGTGCCGGTGTTCCTTGAGGGGGCGCTCCGCGCCGGGGGTTCCGACCTCGAGGGTGTACTCGCCCTCGCCCATCGCGTCCGTGTCGTCGAGCTTCGCCGAGAGCGCACGGCTCACATCGGCGATCTGGTCCAGGTCGGCACCGGAGTCGGAGTCGACGACGACGCTCAGCACACGCTTGCGTCCGACGGAGTCCACTGCGATCTCTTCGAGATCCAGCCCCTGGGAGTTGACGAGCGGTTCCAGGAGCTCTCGCAGCCTTTCGCTCTGGGTGGTGCTCATCCGGGTGACTCCTCGGCCGCGTGTGCTGTTGTGGGAAGGTCGCGTGTCTGGTCAAAGGGTATCCGGTCGCGGAGGGTGTTGCGTCCTGCCTCGGGCGGCGGGGCCGCCGGTCGGGCCGGTGACGTCAACCGGGCCACTTCGCGGGTACCGTGATCAACGGCGGTTACCGCCCATGTGTTCGTACACACCCCCCGAGGACGTCAGCCGTGTCGTACCCCCTACGCTCTGTGGTCCCCTCGGGGCCACGCAGAAGGTCCCTGCTCGCCTCCGTTGCCGGTGGTGCCCTGCTGGTGGGCTGCACCGATGCGTCCGGGGACTCCGAGGAGGGCACCTCGGGCAGTCAGTCGGTGACCCGGAAGGCTCGGGCGCTCGCGGCTCGGGACAGCGTGGGGCTGCTCGGGCGGTACGACGCCGTGATCGCCGCGCATCCGGCGGTGGCGGAGCGGCTGGGGCCGCTGCGGGCCGAGGTGGTGCGCCATGCGGAGTCGTTCGGCGGGACGGTCACCCGGGGCGGCACCGGGACGGCGGCGTCGCCGTCGGCGTCCGGCGCCCCGGCCGCGCCGACGACCGAGAAGGCCGCGCTGGCCGAACTCGCCGCCGCCGAGCGGGCGCTGTCCGACCGGCGTCTGACGGCGCTCGTGGACCTGCCGGGCGAACTGGCGCGGCTGCTGGCCTCGGTGGCGGCGGCCGGTGCGGCGCACGCGTATCTGCTGACGGAGGGCGCGCGGTGAGCGACGAGACGGACAAGAAGCAACTGAAGGCCCTGCAGGCGGCGCTGGCCGCGGAGCACGCGGCGGTGTACGGCTACGGCGTCGTCGGCGGGCGGATCCGCGAGGGGCGGCGTACCCAGGCCCGGGCGGCCTACGACGCGCACCGGGCCCGGCGGGACGCGCTGACCCGCGAGATCCGCGATCTGGGAGCCGCGCCGGTGGCCGCGGCGCCCGCCTACGCGCTGCCCTTCGCGGTGTCGGACTCGGACGCCGCCGTGCGGCTGGCCGCCGTGCTGGAGGACCGGGTGGCCGGGGTCTACTCCGACCTGGTGCGGGCCACCGGGGGCGAGCAGCGGCGCTCGGCCGCCGAGGCGCTGCGGGAGGCGGCGGTGCGGGCGGTGCGCTGGAACGGCGAGAGCGTAGCCTTCCCTGGGCTCGCCGAGCGGGCGGCCACGGCTTCCGCCTCGCCGACGCCCACGGTGTGACCCGTACTGAAGGGAACGACTCGCGCATGGCTTTCGAACCGCCGCAGCGTCTGGTCAGGGCGCTCGGCGAGACGGCACCCGACGGCGACGACTGGCTGGAGAAGCTGCCCGAGGCGGCGCAACAGGCCGTCGCGCTACGCGAGTTGACCGTGGAGCGGGTGCAGGTGCCCGGCGGGCGCAGCAGCCTGGTCGTGCTGGTGCGGCGGCCGGACGGCAGTCCCGCGGTGCTGAAGCTCGCCCCGCTCAGGGCGCGTCCGGAGAGCGAGCGGGCCGCCCTCGCGCACTGGGACGGCCTGGGTGCCGTACACCTGCTGGAGGCCTCCGCCACGGAGGGTGTGCTGCTGCTGGAGCGGCTGCATCCGGAGGTGTCGGTGCGGTCGCTGCCGGAGGCCAAGGCGCTGCTGGAGGCGGCGGGCACGCTGCGGCGGCTGTGGGTCGAGCCCCCTGCCGGGCACGCCTTCGAGACGGTCGCCGAGCGGACCGGACGGCAGGCCGAGGCGATGCGGGCGGCCGCGTCGCGGTTCGGCGAGGTCGCGCCGCTGGTGGACGCCGCGGTGGAGGCGCGCCGGTCGTTGCTGGCGGCGCCGCCCGAGGAGCGGCTGCTGCACGGGACGTTCCGGCAGAGCAAGGTGCTGGCCGGGGAGCGGATGCCGTGGCTGGCGGTCGGGCCCGATCCGGTGGTCGGTGAGTGCGCCTTCGACCTGGCGCGGCTGGTGCGCGACCGGGTGGAGGACCTGATCGCCTCGCCGTCGGGGGCGGCGACGACTCGGCGGCGGGTCAAGCGGCTCGCGGAGTCGCTGTACGTGGATCAGGAGCGGCTGCGGGGGTGGACGCTGTTCCGGGCCGTGGAGTCGGGGGTGCGGGCGCTGCGGGTGGGGCGCTCGAAGGATGCGGAGCTTTTGCTGGAGTTCGCCGCCTGGCTCTGAGGGGGTTCGCGGCTGCGGGCTCGTCGTGGTCGCCTCGCCCGGAGGTCGGCTTACGCCATCAGGCGGGCGGGGAAGTGCGTCCGGCGCGGGCCCGTCGTGGTCGCTCGCGCAGTTCCCCGCGCCCCTGTCGGGGCGCTCGGCCTCCCGCAGCGACACCCAGTCGCCGCGGGAGGGGCGGCCGGCTATGCCGTCAGGCGGGCGATTGCCTCGGTCACCGTGAGTTCCTCGCGCTCACCGGTCTTGCGGTCCTTCAGTTCCAGTACGCCGTCGGCGGCGCGGCGGCCGGCGACGAGGATCTTGGGGACGCCGATGAGTTCGGAGTCGGTGAACTTCACGCCCGGGGAGACACCGGCGCGGTCGTCGACGAGGACGCGGAGGCCGGCGGCGCGCAGCTTTTCCGAGACGTCGAGGGCGAGTTCGGTCTGCAGGGCCTTGCCGGCGGCGACGACGTGGACGTCGGCCGGGGCGACCTCGGCGGGCCAGCACAGGCCCTGCTCGTCGGCACTCTGCTCGGCGAGGGCCGCGACCGCGCGGGAGACGCCGATGCCGTAGGAGCCCATGGTGACGCGGACCGGCTTGCCGTTCTGGCCGAGGACGTCGAGCTTGAGGGCGTCGGCGTACTTGCGGCCGAGCTGGAAGATGTGGCCGATCTCGATGGCGCGGTCCAGCTTGAGGCCGGTGCCGCACTTCGGGCAGGGGTCGCCGTCCTGGACGACCACGACGTCGACGTACTCCGCGACCTCGAAGTCGCGCCCGGCCTGGACGTTCCTGGCGTGGACGCCCGGCTTGTTGGCACCGGTGATCCAGGTGGTGCCGGGGGCCACGCGCGGGTCGGCGAGGTACTTGACCTTCTCGCCCAGGCCCTGCGGTCCGACGTAGCCGCGGACCAGGTCCGGGCGGCCCGCGAAGTCGGTCTCGGTGACCATCTCGACGACGCCCGGCGCGAAGTGCGCCTCGACCTTGCCGAGGTCGACCTCGCGGTCGCCGGGGACACCGATGGCAACGATCTCGCCGTCGACCTTCACCAGGAGGTTCTTGAGGGTCTCGGAGGCCTGCACGCCGAGGAAGGCGGCAAGGCTCTCGATGGTCGGGGTGTCCGGGGTGTCGAGCTCCTCGACGGGACCGACGCCGGAGCCGTCCACCGGCTTCAACTCGTACGTGATCGCCTCGGTGTTG
The DNA here is from genome assembly GCF_022698145.1 of Streptomyces spinosisporus. Lineage (GTDB taxonomy): Bacteria > Actinomycetota > Actinomycetes > Streptomycetales > Streptomycetaceae > Streptomyces > Streptomyces spinosisporus. The sequence goes on along the minus strand of NZ_JALDAX010000016.1, from coordinate 166,929 downwards.
GCGGCGAAGTCGCAGTTCGGGCAGTCCGCGAAGGTGTCCTCACCGGCCTCGGCCGGGGCGAGGAACTCCTCCGACTTGGAGCCGCCCATCGCGCCCGCGGTCGCGGCGCAGATGCGGTAGTCCAGGCCGAGGCGCTCGAAGATCCGCTGGTAGGCCTGGCGGTGCAGGGCGTAGGACTTCGCCAGGCCCTCGTCGTCGGTGTCGAAGGAGTACGAGTCCTTCATCAGGAACTCACGGCCGCGCAGGATGCCGGCCCGGGGGCGGGCCTCGTCGCGGTACTTGTGCTGGATCTGGTAGAGGACGACCGGCAGGTCCTTGTAGGAGGACGCCTGGTCCTTCACGAGCAGGGTGAAGATCTCCTCGTGGGTCGGGCCGAGGAGGTAGTCGCCGCCCTTGCGGTCCTTGAGACGGAACAGCTCGGGGCCGTACTCGTCCCAGCGGCCGGTCGCGTCGTACGGCACCCGCGGCAGCAGGGCGGGGAGCAGCACCTCCTGGGCGCCGATCGCGTCCATCTCCTCACGGACGATCCGCTCGATGTTGCCGAGGACCTTCTTGCCGAGCGGCAGCCAGCTCCAGATGCCGGCGGCGGTACGGCGCACGTAACCGGCGCGGACGAGCAGCTTGTGGCTGAGGACCTCGGCGTCCGCCGGGTCGTCACGCAGCGTCTTCGCCATCAACTGGGACATGCGCTGGACCGGTGCGTTCGCCATGGTTCTCGTACTCCGTCTGCGTAAGGGTGATGGCAGGAGGTTATCCGGGGGGCCTGCGCCGGTGGAAATCGGTTAACGGCGCCGCAGCGGGAGCGGGGCGCCCATCACGGCGTACGGCATCGGGGCGCTCGGGAAGAGGACCTGGCGGGCCAGGTCCTGGTAGCCGAGGGAGTGGTAGAGGCCGCGGGCCGGGCTGTCGACGTCGATCGCCGAGAGGATCGAGCGGGGCTCGGCGGCGCCGTCGGTGATGTTCGTGATCAGGGCGCGGCCGACACCGCGGTTCTGGTGGTCGGGGTGGACGTGCAGCTCGGTGATCACGAACGAGTCGTCGAGCCAGTCCTCGTGCCCCTGTGCGCGCAGATAGGGCTCGACGACGGTGGACCACCAGTGGGCGCGGTCGTTCGGCATGCCGTAGACGAAGCCGAGGAGGCGGCCCTTGCTGGTGGCGCCGAGGGCGCGGGCTCCGGGGTAGGCCATGTGCCGCAGCACGATCTGCCGGCGTACGGCGACCTCGTCGGAGCCGAGTCCGAAGGCCAGGGCCTGCACGGCGAGCGCCTCGTCGACCCGGGCGGACAGGTCGAGCGGACCGATCACGACGTCGTCGGGCCGGCGGTGTCCGTGACCGGGAAAGCGCAGCATGCCGGGGAGACTACAGGGCTCGTGCGAGCGTCAGGCGGGCACTGTGAGGTGCGGCTAGAACAGGACGCTGGTGAAGGCGCCGACTTCCCTGAAGCCCACCTTTCGGTACGCCCTGCGGGCCGGGGTGTTGAAGTCGTTGACGTAGAGGCTGACGATCGGGGCGATGTCGGCCAGGGCGTAGCGGAGCACGGCGGCCATGCCCGGGGCCGCGTACCCCTGTCCGCGGTACTCGGGGGCCACCCAGACGCCCTGGATCTGGCAGGCCTGGGCGGTGGCCGCGCCGATCTCGGCCTTGAAGACGACCTTGCCGTGCTCGTCGAGACGGGCGAACGAGCGGCCGGAGCCGACGAGTTCGGCGACCCGGGCCTGGTAGAGCAGCCCGCCGTCACCGGCGAGCGGCGAGACTCCGACCTCCTCCGTGAACATCGCCACGCACGCCGGCATGATCGTCTCCAGCTCGTCCTTGCGGATGCGGCGGACGTACGGGTCCGGGGCGATGCCGTCGGGCATCCGGTCGGTGACCATGAGCGGCTGGTGGGAGCGGATCTCGCGGGCGGGCCCCCAGCTGGGTTCGAGCAGCTGCCACAGCTGGGTGGTGGGCTCGCTGGGGCCGACGATCGAGGAGCAGCGGCGGCCGGCCCTGCGGGCGCGGTCGGCGAAGGCGCGCACGGCACGCGGGCCGGCGCAGATCGGGACGAGGTTGGCGCCCGCGTAGCACAGGGAGGTCAGCATGCCCTCCTCGTAGAAGCCCCACATCTCGCCGCCGAGCCGCCAGGGGTCGAGGCCCGCGACCTGGACCCGCGACGTCACGAAGGCGTTCGCGACCGGCTCGCGGTCGAGGACGGCGAGCGCGGCGTCCAGGTCACTCGGTTCGAGCACCCGGGAGGTGGTCTGGGTCAACACGCGGGGGCCTCACGCTGCGGGTTCTGCTGATCTCCGCACTGTACCTGCCGAATTTGTGGCGCGCCGCCCTGTGGGCCGGCCCGGTGGGGCAGGGGGGTCGGCCGTGGCGCACGGGGCGGCCGGAGCCGGCCGTCCCGCGGCGGTTCAGTCGCGGCTCCGCTCCTCCCGGACCCGCGTGACGAGCTGGGTGGGATTGACGAAGCGCAGGGCGATGACCAGCAGGACGAGCATCGACAGCGTGTACATCACGGCCATCGCGTCGATGGACTGCTGGGTGCGGATACCGGCCGAGAAGACGGCGTAGTAGAGGGCGACGACCAGGGTCTGGCTGTCGGGTCCGGCGGTGAGGAAGGTCAGCTCGAACATGCCGACCGTGCGGACGAGGACCAGTACGGAGGCGGCGAGGATGCCCGGCACCAGCAGTGGCGCCAGCACCCGCAGCAGCACGGACGAGGTGCGCGCCCCGCACATCCGCGCGGCCGCCTCGATGCGCGGGTCGATCTGCTCGATGAACGGCGTCATGGTCAGCACGACGAACGGCACCGACGGCACCAGGTTGGCCAGCACCACTCCGCTCAGGGTGCCCGCGAGGTGGAACTTGTACAGGACGGTCGCGAGCGGGATGCCGTACGTCAGCGGCGGCACCAGGATGGGCAGCAGGAACAGCAGCAGGACGAGCCGGTGGCCGGGGAAGTCGCGGCGGGCGAGCGCGTAGGCGGCGGGCACGCCGAGCACCACCGAGATCGCGACGACGAGCAGGGACACCAGGGCGGTCGTCCAGAAGACCTGCCCGAGGCCGAACTCGCGCCAGGCCTCGCCGTACCACCTGGTCGTCCAGCCCTCGGGCAGCCAGCTGGTGAACCAGCGGGTGCCGAAGGAGTCGGCGACGGGGACGCCGACCACGCCGGCGAGGTTGAGGAAGAAGAAGCCGAAGACGAGGACGGCGACCCAGGTGGCGGGCTTGCGCAGGGGGTTGCGGCGGGTGGGTCCCGATGTCCCTTGCTCCTTGCGGGACTTGGTGAGTACGTCCGCCGCCATCAGCCCTTGCCTCCCGTCGCACCGCGGTACAGCAGCGACCGCCAGGCCAGCACCAGCACCACGACCGCGAGCATCACGGCGGCCATGACCATGGCGATCGCCGAGCCGAGCGGGTAGTCGAACTTCTGGAACGCCGCCTGGTAGGCCTCGATGGAGATGACATGGGTGGCGCCGCGCGGGTCGCCGACCAGCTGCGCCGACGGGAACACCGCGAAGGCCAGCACGAAGGAGAGACAGAAGGTGATCGCGAGGCCCGGCGCGAGCAGCGGCAGCGTGATGTACCGGAAGCGGTGCAGGCGGCCCGCGCCGAGAGTGGCCGCCGCCTGCTCCAGGCTGGGGTCGATGCCCGTCAGGTACGACAGCGTCAGCAGATAGGCGAAGGGGAAGCCGGTGATGAGCAGGGAGGCGAGAACTCCCCAGTAGTTGTGGACCAGTTGGACCGGCTGGTCCACCAGGCCGAGGGCACGGAGGATCTTGTTCAGCCAGCCGTTCGGACCGAGGTAGCCGAGCAGGCCCTCGGCGGTGAGGACCGTGCCGAGGGTGATCGGCATGACGAGCAGGGTGGTGAGCAGCCGGCGCCCGCGGAAGGGACGGCGGGTGCGGAAGGCGACCGGGACCGCGGCGAGGCAGTTGATCAGCGCGGCGGGCACGGCCAGCTTCAGGGTGGTCCAGATCGTCTCGCGCAGATACGCGTCCTCGAAGAAGCGCCGGTAGTCGGCGAGCGGGCCGCCGCCGTCCTTGGGCTGGAAGGAGAGCTGCAGCCCGTAGAGGAACGGATAGCAGAACAGCAGCACCAGGAAGACGACACCGGGCGCGAGCAGCAACAGGGTGCGGTCCACGCCCCGTTCGGCCAGGCGGTGGCGGAGTGCGGGGCGGGCCTCGGCGGTGGGCGCGCTCATCGGGCGGTCACCGCCGGCTCGTCGTCCGCGGCCACTGCCGTACGGTCCTCGTCCGCGGTGAACACCAGCACCCGGTCGGCGGGGGCGGCCAGGTGGACGGCGTCGTCGGGGGCGAGCCGCTCGCGGGTGCGGAAGTGCACGAGCTGCCCGTCCGGCAGGACGGCCCGGACGGCGAGTTCACGCCCGTGGTACTCGACGACCTCCACCCGGGCGGCCAGTCCGTCGGGCCCGGTCGTCACGTCGATGTCCTCGGGTCGCACGGCCGCGGTCACCGACGCGCCGACGCGCGCGCCGTCGCGGTCGAGGCCGGTCAGCCGGGTGCCCGCGATCTCCAGCTGGGCCCGGGTGCCGTCGGTCGCCACGACGCGGGCGTCGAGCATCGTGCGGTAGCCCATGAAGCCGGCGACATAGCGGTTGGCGGGCCGCCCGTAGACCTCCTCGGGGGTGCCGATCTGCTGGGTGCGGCCGTCCCGCAGCACCACCAGACGGTCGGCCAGCGACAGCGCCTCCTCCTGGTCGTGGGTGACGTACACCGTGGTCAGTCCGAGCCGGCGGTGCAGCCGCTTGATCTCCGCCCGCATCTCCAGTCGCAGGGCCGCGTCCAGATTGGATAGCGGCTCGTCCATGAGCACCAGACGCGGTTCGAGTACGACGGCCCGGGCGATGGCGACGCGCTGCTGCTGTCCGCCGGAGAGCTGTCCGGGCCGCTTGTCGGCGTGCTCGGTCAGGTGCACCAACTCCAGGGCCCGGTCGGTGCGTTCGGCGGCCTCGGCCTTCGGTACCCGGGCCATCTTCAGCCCGAAGGCGACATTGCCGCGCACGGTCATGTGCGGGAACAGGGCGTAGTTCTGGAAGACCATGCCGAAGCCGCGCCGCTCGGGTGCGAGGTGGTCGATGCGCGAGCCGTCCAGCAGGATCGCGCCACCGGTCAGCGGCAGCAGCCCGGCCAGGCAGTTGAGCGCGGTGGACTTGCCGCAGCCGGAGGGTCCGAGCAGGGCGACGAACTCCCCGCCGGAGATCTCCAGTTCCAGTTCGTGCAGCGCCCGGTGGCGGCCGTAGCTGCGCGAGACGCGTTCGAGCCGCAGGGTGTCGAACCGTGCCATGGCTCAGCCGCCCGCCACGTTGCGGCTCCACAGGTCGAACGCGGTGACCTGCTGTTCGGCCGGGAGCGACGGCTTCTTCGGGAACTGGTCGATCCAGGAGTCGAAGTCCTTGTTGCCGTACGTCTCGATGGTCTTGCGCGACTTGGCGGGCGCCAGCGACAGCGGTACGTCCCGGACTGCGGGCCCCGGGTAGAAGTAGCCGTCGTCGTAGGCCTTGGCCTGCTGCTTCGGCGTCAGGATCCACTTGATGAGGTTGAGGTCGGCGGACATCACGTCGGCGCTGACGCCCTTGGGGACGACGGCGTACTGCGCGTCGGTCACCCAGGTCATGTCGTCGAAGTGGCCGACCGCCATCTTCTTCGGGACGGTGCCGAGGGCGCGGGGGTTGATGTACCAGCCGGTGGTGCTCATGATCATGTCGACCTGGCCGGAGGCGAGGTTCTTCATGGTCTCGGTGGTGCCGGAGGCGTACGGCGCCGCGTACTTGTCGAGTTCCTTCAGGTACGCCCAGGTCTTGTCCCAGCCGTGCTCGGGGTCGGCGGGGTCCTTGTCGCCGAGCAGATACGGCAGGCCCATCAACCAGGTGCGCCCCGGGCCGGAGTTGGCGGGATCGGCGTACTGGAAGCGCTTGGGGTGGGCCTTGGCCCAGGCGAGCAGCGCCTGCGGGGTCTTCGGCGGGGCGGCGACCTTCCCGGGGTCGTACTCGACGAGCGGCCCGGACGGGTAGTAGACGATCGCCTGTCCCTTGCCCTGTGCCAGCTTCGCCATGTCGGCGGCGGGCGGCAGGTAGTCGGGGGTGCCGATGACGTCCTTGTGGGCGGCCAGGTCGGACCAGAGGTCCTGGGAGAGGCCGGCGGCGAGGCCGTCGGTGCCGGTGAGCACCAGGTCGATCTGGACGCGCCCTGCCTGCTGCTGCGCCTTGATCTTGCCGGCGAGGTCGGGGGCCGGGGCCTTGGAGTAGGTGACCTTGCCGACGATGTCCGGGTGCTGCCGGCGGAAGTCGTCGATCATGCCCTGGGTGAGCTGGAGATTGCCCGCGACATCGAGGATGTCCAGGTCGACGGGCTTCGCGGGTTTCGCGGGGATCTTCTGCCCCGTTTTGTCATCGGATGACTTGTCGTCGGGTGCCCCGCAGGCGGCTACGACACCGATGACCAGCAGAGCCGTCACGGCCAGCCGGGGTGTGGGGTGTCGAAGTAGTCGGGACCTGTTCTGCGTACGGAACACGGCGGCTCCTGCAGGCGTCGGCCGGGGAGGCCCCCGGCGATGAGACAGCGCTTTCTCAGTCCGTGTGCTGGAACAAGGTCCTGCGATACATCGGAGCTGTCAAGGACCTGCGCTCAGGCTGTCCCGGTGGATTCACGAACCCGCAGCTCAACGGGGAGGGTGCGGGACTCCAGGTCGTCCTCGCCGGCCATCAGCCGCGCCAGCGCCTCGCCCGCGGCCCGGCCGAGGTCGTAGCGGGGAACCGCTACCGTCGTGAGCGGGGGCGAGGAGTAGCGGGCGAGGTCGATCTCGTCGAAGCCGGTCAGGGAGAGGTCGCCGGGCACCCGTACGCCCAGCTCGGTCAGGCGGGAGAGCAGGCCGAGGGCGACGAAGTCGTTGTAGGCGACGACCGCGGTCGCGTCGGTGTCGAGGACGGCGGGTCCCGCGGCGTAGCCGTCGTCGGTGAGCGAGCCGCAGGCGAGCACGGTCACCTCCAGGCCGAAGGAGCGGGCGCCGGACAGGGCGCGCAGCCGTTCGCGGTTGGCCCACGAGCCCTCGGGGCCGGCGAGGTAGGCGACCTTGCGGTGGCCGAGCTGGGCGAGGTGGCCGCAGACGGCGAGCAGGCCGCCGTGGACGTCGATGCAGACCGAGTGCAGGGCGAGGCCCGGTTCCTGGCGGTTGGCCACGAGCAGCGGCAGACCCCGTGCGACCAGGGCGGCGAGGTCGGCGCGGGGCATCCGCGGCGCGCACAGCAGCAGTCCGTCGGCGTACCGGATGAGGTCCTCGGCGAGCTCCCGCTCCACGGCCGGGTCCTCGTCGGAGTCCATGACGAGGACGCGCGCGCCGAGGTCGCGGACGGCCGCCGAGAACACCTTGACCAGATCGCTGAAGTGCGGGTTGGCGAGGTCGGGCACGAGCACCCCGATGGTGCCGGAGCGGCCCCGGGCCAGCCCCTGGGCCGCGGCGCTGGGCCGGTACCCGAGCTCCTCGATGGCGAGGCGCACCCGCTCGGCGAGCGCGGGGTCGACGGTGCCGATGCCGTTGAGCACCCGCGAGACCGTGGACACGGAGGCGTCCGCGGCGCGGGCGACGTCGGCGATGGTGATCCGCCGGGTCCGCGAGGGCTTCGCCATGGCCATCGGCCCCTCCCTCCGTCAGCCTTCGGCACCGCACGAGGGAGCGCTTTCCCGTGACGGTCCTGGGGAGAAAGTAGCTGGCGTCGGAAGAGTCGGGAAGATCCCGGGGCGGGCGGCGGTCAGCCGGTGACGGAGACCGACGGTTCGCCCGAGGACACGCCCTCGTCCTGCATCTGCTCGGCGATCTTCATGGCCTCTTCGATGAGCGTCTCGACGATCTTCGACTCGGGGACGGTCTTGATGACCTCGCCCTTGACGAAGATCTGGCCCTTGCCGTTGCCGGAGGCGACGCCGAGGTCGGCCTCGCGCGCCTCGCCGGGCCCGTTGACCACGCAGCCCATGACGGCGACGCGGAGCGGGACCTCCATGCCGGTCAGGCCCGCCGTGACCTCTTCGGCGAGCTTGTAGACGTCGACCTGGGCGCGACCGCAGGAGGGGCAGGAGACGATCTCCAGGCCACGCTGCTTGAGGTTCAGGGACTCCAGGATCTGGTTGCCGACCTTGACCTCCTCGACGGGAGGCGCGGACAGGGACACGCGGATGGTGTCGCCGATGCCCTGCGACAGCAGCGCGCCGAAGGCGACCGCCGACTTGATGGTGCCCTGGAAGGCGGGACCGGCCTCGGTCACGCCGAGGTGCAGCGGGTACTCGCACTGCGCGGCCAGCTGCTTGTACGCCTCGATCATCACGACCGGGTCGTTGTGCTTGACCGAGATCTTGATGTCGCGGAAGTCGTGCTCCTCGAACAGCGAGGCCTCCCACAGCGCCGATTCGACCAGCGCCTCGGGGGTGGCCTTGCCGTACTTCTGCAGCAGCCGCCTGTCCAGCGAGCCGGCGTTGACCCCGATGCGGATCGGCGTGCCGTGGTCCTTCGCCGCCGACGCGATCTCCTTGACCTTGTCGTCGAACTGCTTGATGTTGCCCGGGTTCACCCGCACCGCCGCACAGCCCGCCTCGATCGCGGCGAACACGTACTTCGGCTGGAAGTGGATGTCCGCGATCACCGGGATCTGCGACTTCCGGGCGATGGTCGCCAGCGCGTCCGCGTCGTCCTGCGTCGGACACGCCACCCGCACGATCTGGCAGCCCGACGCGGTCAGCTCCGCGATCTGCTGGAGCGTCGCGCCGATGTCCGACGTACGCGTCGTCGTCATCGACTGCACCGACACGGGGGCGTCCCCGCCCACGGCCACGGTTCCGACCTGGATCTGACGGCTCCTGCGCCGCTCGGCGATCTTGGTCGGAACGGACGGCATGCCGAGAGAAATCGCAGTCATCTGCTGTGCAACCCCAAGTCGTGGATCAAGGCCAGGTCCCGTCAGCAGCGGGCTCCAGGCTTCGAGATTACGGCACGTACCTGAACACCGGCACACGGCGGCCCGACGATCCGCTCAATGGTGTCCCATGGATGCGGACCGCCGGGCCGCCGTGTGAGCCCGGAGCCGCCCCCCTCAGCTGATCTTGACCGGATTGACCACGTCCGCCACCAGCACCAGCAGGGTGAAGCAGACGAACACGCCGGCCACCACGTACGCCACCGGCATCAGCTTCGCCACGTCGAAGGGACCGGGGTCCGGGCGGCGCAGCACGCGCGCCAGGTTCCGGCGCAGCGACTCCCACAGGGCGCCCGCGATGTGCCCGCCGTCCAGGGGCAGCAGCGGCAGCATGTTGAACAGGAACAGGGAGAGGTTGAACCCGGCGATCAGCATCAGGGCCGTGGCCAGCTGCTGGGTGGGCGGGATGTCGAGGGTGAAGATCTCGCCGCCGACCCGGGCCGCTCCGACCACGCCCATCGGAGAGTCGGGTTGGCGGGGGGCGCCGTCGAAGGCCGCGTCCCACAGGGCCGGGATCTTGCCGGGCAGGGCCGCGAGGGAGTCGACGGCCTCGCTGATCCGGTCGCCCATCCAGGACACGGATTCGCCGAAGTCCTGCCGGACCACGCCGTTGGCGGCGCTGAAGCCGAGGAAGCCCGCGCTGACGAACTTGCCGGGGACCACCTGGCCGGAGGAGTCCTTCTTCGCGACCTGGTTGGTGGCGATCTTCGCGTGCAGGGTGACGTCCTGGCCCTTGCGCTCGACGACGATCGCCACGTCCTTGCCCGGGGTGGCCCGGATGAGGTCGGAGAGCTTGTTCCAGTCGTCCGTGCGCACCCCGTTGAAGGAGACGATCTTGTCGCCCGCCTTGAGGCCCGCCGCGGCGGCCGGGGAGGCCGGGTCGCCCTTGCGGCAGTCGTCGCGGTTCTGGCTCTGCGCGATGACGCACTGGGAGACGGAGCTGACGGTGGTGGTCTGCTGGGCGATGCCGAAGCCCATCAGGACCGTCAGGAACAGCGCGACGGCCAGGATCAGGTTCATGAAAGGGCCCGCGAACATCACGATGACCCGCTTCCAGGGCTTGCGGGTGTAGAACAGCCGCCTCTCGTCGCCCGGCTGGAGCTCCTCGAAGGCCGCCGAGCGGGCGTCCTCGATCATGCCGCGCCAAGGGGACGTGGAGCGCGCGGCGATACGGCCGTCGTCGCCGGGCGGGAACATGCCGATCATGCGGATGTAGCCGCCGAACGGGATGGCCTTGAAGCCGTACTCCGTGTCGCCCTTCCTGCGTGACCAGATGGTCGGGCCGAAGCCCACCATGTACTGCGGCACGCGGATGCCGAAGAGCTTGGCGGTGGACAGGTGCCCCAGCTCGTGCCACGCGATCGAGACCAGCAGGCCGACCACGAAGATCACTATGCCGAGAACCATCATCAGGGATGTCATGCACGCGCCTCCGCGGTGGCCGTAGCCGTCTGCGCCGTCAGTTCCCGGGCCCGGGCCCGTGCCCAGGTCTCCGCTTCGAGGACGTCCGACACGGTGAGCGAGGTTCCCGTCCGCGGTGTGCCGTGCTCCTCCACCACCCGGGTCACGGTCTCCATGATCCCGTTGAAGGGCAGCGCACCGCCGCGGAACGCCTCCACGCACTCCTCGTTTGCCGCATTGAACACCGCCGGGGCGGTGCCCGCGAGCTCACCCACGTGCCGGGCGAGGTTCACCGACGGGAACGCGTCGTTGTCGAGCGGGAAGAACTCCCAGGTCGACGCCGTGCGCCAGTCGAAGGCCGGGGCCGCGTCGGGGATCCGCTCGGGCCAGCCGAGACCGACGGCGATCGGCCCGCACATGTCGGGGGGCGTCGCCTGGGCGATCGTCGATCCGTCCGTGAACTCAACCATCGAGTGGACATACGACTGCGGATGCACGACCACCTCAATGCGGTCGAAGGGAATGTCGTAGAGGAGGTGCGCCTCGATCACTTCCAGCCCCTTGTTCACCAGGGTCGCGGAGTTGATCGTGATCACCGGGCCCATGGCCCAGGTGGGGTGCGCGAGGGCCTCCTCGACGGTGACGTTCGCCAACTGCTCCTTCGTACGGCCGCGGAAGGGGCCGCCGGAGGCCGTCACGACGAGCTTGCGCACGTCCGCGCGCGTGCCGGCCGCCAGGGCCTGGAACAGGGCCGCGTGCTCGGAGTCGACCGGGATGATCTGTCCGGGCTTGGCGAGCGCCTTGACCAGCGGGCCGCCGACGATGAGCGACTCCTTGTTGGCGAGCGCGAGGGTGCGGCCCGCCTCCAGGGCGGTGAGGGTCGGTGCGAGGCCGATGGAGCCGGTGATGCCGTTGAGGACGGTGTGGCAGTCGGAGGCGGCGAGATGGGTGGCCGCCTCGGGTCCGGCGAGGATCTCCGGGAGCGGCTCCCCCGCCCCGTACTGCGCGGCGAGTGCCTCGCGCAGCTCGGATACGACGTCCTCGCGGGCGACCGCCACGGTCCGCACCCGCAGCCGGTGGGCCTGCTCGGCCAGCAGCGCGACCCGGCCGCCGTTGGCCGAGAGCCCGGTGACCCGGAAGCGGTCGGGATGGCGCAGCACGAGGTCGATGGCCTGGGTGCCGACCGACCCGGTGGAACCGAGGATCACCACGTCCTTGGGGCCGCTGCCCGCCACGGGGTCGTAGACGAGGTGCGGGTCGGCGAGTGGGGCTGGACTATCGGTCATCTCTCCATTGTTGCCGAGGCGCGCCACCGGGAGGACAGTGCGTCGCCCGGGAGGGTGGCTTGTCGCGCTCTTCCCGGTTGGGGCGGGATCCCCCCTTGTGAGGGCTGCATGAAGACCGGGCGGCGGGGGGGATCCCTTCCGGGTGTGCCGTGACGTGCGCGACGTCACCCGATGGAGCGGTGCACGTTCTCCTTCTGTGAGGGTCCGGGATCGGATGCGGCGATCCACGGTCCTTCGCCCGAGGGGTCGACGATGCCGTCCTCCAGCCACTCGTACGTGCCCGACATCACGCCCTTGACCACCGTGCGGTCGAGGTCGTCGGTGTTGTTCCAGAGCCGGCCGAAGAGCTCCTCGACGCGCAGGCGGGACTGGCGGCAGAAGGCGTCGGCGAGCTGGTAGGCCTCGCGGCCGTGGTCGCCCTGGCTGCGCAGCAGTTCGGCCCGTACGCAGGCCGCGCTCATCGCGAACAGTTCGGCGCCGATGTCCACGACACGGCCCAGGAAGCCCTGCTTGGTCTCCATCCTCCCCTGCCAGCGGGACATGGCGTAGAAGGTGGCGCGGGCCAGCTTGCGGGCGTGCCGCTCGACGTAGCGCAGGTGTCCGGAGAGGTCCACGTCGCGCTTGAACTCGCCGTAGGAGACGGGGAGTTGTCCGGGTCCGGCGACCAGCTTCGGGAGCCACTTGGCGTAGAAGACGCCTGCGTTGGCGCCCGCCTTCGCCTTGTCCTGGAGGGACTTGTCGGGGTCGATGAGGTCGCCGGCGACGGACAGGTGGGCGTCGACCGCCTCGCGGGCGATCAACAGGTGCATGATCTCCGTCGAACCCTCGAAGATGCGGTTGATCCGCAGGTCGCGCAGGACCTGCTCGGCCGGGACGGCCCGTTCGCCGCGGGCCCTGAGGGACTCCGCCGTCTCGAAGCCGCGTCCGCCGCGGATCTGGACGAGTTCGTCGGCGATCAGCCAGGCCATCTCGGAGGCGTAGAGCTTGGCGAGCGCGCCCTCGATGCGGATGTCGTTGCGGTCCTCGTCGGCCATCTGGCTGGAGAGGTCGAGTACGGCCTCCAGGGCGAAGGTCGTGGCCGCGATGAAGGAGATCTTGGCGCCGACGGCCTCGTGGTGGGCGACCGGCTTGCCCCACTGCTCCCGCGCCCCGGACCATTCACGGGCGATCTTCAGGCACCACTTGCCGGCGGCCACGCAGGACGCGGGCAGGGAGAGCCGGCCGGTGTTCAGCGTGGTCAGCGCGATCTTCAGGCCCGCGCCCTCGGGGCCGATGCGGTTGGCGGCGGGGACCCGGACCTGGTGGAAGCGGGTGACGCCGTTCTCGATGCCGCGCAGGCCCATGAAGGCGTTGCGGTTCTCGACGGTGACGCCGGGCGAGTTGGTCTCGACGACGAAGGCGGTGATGCCGCCCTTGTGGCCCTCGCTCTTCGGCACCCGCGCCATCACGACGAGGAGGTCGGCGACCACGCCGTTGGTGGTCCACAGCTTGACCCCGTCGAGGACGTAGTCGTCGCCGTCGCGCACGGCCGTGGTCGCGAGCCGTGCCGGGTCGGAGCCGACGTCGGGCTCGGTCAGCAGGAAGGCGCTGATGTCGGTGCGGGCGCAGCGGGGCAGGAACTGCTCCTTCTGCTCGGGCGTGCCGAACAGTTTCAGCGGCTGCGGTACGCCGATCGACTGATGCGCGGAGAGCAGGACGCCGATGGCGGGGCTGGCGGAACCCGCCAGGGTCAGTGCCTTGTTGTAGTACACCTGGGTGAGGCCGAGACCGCCGTACTTGGTGTCGATCTTCATGCCGAGGGCGCCGATCTCCTTGAGGCCGGTGATGACCTCGTCGGGGATGCGGGCCTCGCGCTCGATCAGTGCTCCGTCGACCTTGGTCTCGCAGAAGTCGCGCAGTTTGGCGAGGAACTCCTCGCCGCGCTGGGTGGCCTCGTCGGTCGGCATGGGGTGGGGGTGGATGAGGTCGAGCCGGAAGCGGCCGAGGAACAGTTCCTTGGCGAAGCTGGGCTTGCGCCACTCCTGTTCCCTGGCCGCCTCCGCCACCTGGCGGGCCTCACGTTCGGAGACGGTGGGTTTGCTGGATGGTGCGGACATGAGGCTCACCTCGCCGCGAGGAGGGGATCTTGGACCGATTTGGTTACCGGTGGGTGCTACTCGATCGTATGTACCCGATCCCGGGCCACCCCACCACCCCTGGGACGCAGTCGTCGGTCCGAATTGACGGCCGGGGCTCCCGCGCGGAAGATCGGGACGCCTCGGGGAAGACGCTGTCGAAGCGCTTCGACAGCCTATGGACACCCACCTCCGCTAGAGCTAGTGTCGAACCACCCTCACCCGCCCCTGTTCGTCATGCGCACTGTCGAAGCGCTTCACACGCTTGGAGAGCTGGATGGTCACCCTCGCCGAGGTCGCCCAGCACGCCGGAGTCTCGGCGAGCACGGTGAGCTATGTCCTCAGCGGCAAGCGGTCCATCTCCACGACCACCCGGCAGCGGGTCGAGCGGAGCATCCGCGAGCTCGGCTACCACCCGAACGCGGGCGCGCGCGCCCTGGCCAGCAGCAAGTCGAACATCATCGCGCTGATGGTGCCGCTGCGCACCGACATGTATGTGCCGGTGATGATGGAGATCGCCATCGCGGTCGCCACCACGGCCCGCACACACGGCTACGACGTCCTGCTGCTGACCGGCGAGGAGGGCCCCGACGCCGTGCGCCGGGTCACCGGCAGCGGGCTCGCCGACGCGATGATCCTGATGGACGTCGAGCTCGACGACGAGCGGCTGCCGCTGCTGCGCGGCACGCACCAGCCGTCCGTGCTCATCGGACTGCCGGCCGACATCACCGGACTGACCTGCGTCGACCTCGACTTCAAGGCGACGGGCGCGCTGTGCGTCGAGCACCTGGCCATGCTCGGCCACCGTGACATCGCTGTCATCGGCGAGGCCCCCGCGGTCTACGAGCGGCACACCGGCTTCGCCGTGCGCACACTGGAGGGACTGCGCTCGCGGGCCCGGGAGTTGGGCGTACGACTGCTGCACCGGCCGTGCGAGGGCGGCTACGACGCCATGGCCCTCACCCTCGCCCGCATCCTCGACGAACGCCCCGGCACCAGCGGCTTCGTCGTGCAGAACGAGTCGGCCATCGAGCCGCTGCTCGCGCTGCTGCGCCAGCAGGGCCGCGCCGTGCCCGAGGACGTGTCGGTGGTCGCGGTCTGCCCCGAGCAGGTCGCCACCCAGGCCTCGGTGCGGCTGACGTCCGTCGCCATCCCCGCACAGGAGATGGGCCGGCACGCCGTGGAGCGGCTGGTCGCCAAGCTCGATGGCCGCGGGGCCGACGAAGTCGTCCTGATCTCCCCCGAGTTGACGGTCCGGGCGAGCACGGGCCCGGCGCCCTCCAGCACGACCTGACCGCCGCTTTCCCCAGCCCTGCGGGCACCCGCATGTCCCTTCGGGAGCACCCTTCGTGAATCAGCCTGCCGAAAATCAGACCCGGATCAGCCTCGCGCAGTCCTCCCCCACCCTCGGCACCTTCCGTGAGCGGGACGGCGCGCTGGAGTGGAGCGGCCGCCAGGAGACGCTGCGCATCGAGCCCTGGGGGCCGGACGCGGTCCGGGTCCGGGCCCGGCTCGGCGGGCCCGTCCTCATGGACACACCGGGTGCGCTGCTCGACGAGGTTCCGGCCGCCGAGAGCAGCGTCAAGATCGGTGACGGGGAAGGGCAGTTGACGGTCGGTGCGCTGACCGTCCAGGTCGACGCCGAGGGCCTGATCCGCTTTCTGCGCACCGACGACCTCTCGGAACTCCTGGCCGAGCAGCGAGCCCACTTCTGGTGGCCCGGCTCGCGGCTGTACACGGCCGTCGGCAACGGGCATCACCGTCTGGAGCAGCGCTTCGCCGCCTACGACGACGAGAAGCTCTACGGCCTCGGCCAGCACCAGCACGGCCGCCTCGACCAGAAGGGCCTGGTCGTCGACCTGGTCCAGCGCAACGCCGAGGTCGGCGTTCCGGTGCTGTGCTCCAGCCGCGGCTACACCCTGCTGTGGAACAACCCGGCGATCGGCCGGGTGGAGCTGGCGTACAACGGCACCCGCTGGGTGGCGGACTCAGCCCGTCAGATCGACTACTGGATCACCGCGGGCGGCCTCGCGGACGGGCAGCGCCGCTACAGCGCGGTCACCGGCCGTACGCCGATGCTGCCCGAGTGGGCGGCCGGGTTCTGGCAGTGCAAGCTGCGCTACCGCACCCAGGACGAACTCCTCGCGGTGGCACGGGAGTACAAGCGGCGCGGGCTGCCGATCTCCGCGATCGTCTGCGACTTCTTCCACTGGACGCATCTGGGCGAGTGGAGGTTCGACCCGGCCGAGTGGCCGGATCCGGCGGCGATGGTGCGTGAACTGGACGAGCTGGGCATCAAGTTGGTGGTCAGCGTCTGGCCGTCGGTGTCGCCGCTGAGCGAGAACCACCCCGTCATGGAGCAGCGCGGCTACTTCATCGGCACCGAGTACGGCCCGATGGCGCACGCCGACTGGCCCGACAAGGGTGTCGCCTCCACCGTCCAGGTCGCCTTCTACGACGCCACGAACCCCGGGGCCCGTGACTTCGTGTGGTCGAAGGTGAAGGAGCACTACCTGGAGCCGTACGGCATCACCGCCTTCTGGCTGGACGCCTGCGAGCCCGAGCTCAAGCCCGGGTTCCAGGAGAACCTGCGGTACTGGGCGGGTCCGGGTCTCGAGGTCGGCAACAGCTATCCGGCGGAGAACTCCCGGACCTTCTACGAGGGTCTGCGTGCGGCCGGCGAGACCGAGGTGGTGACGTTGAACCGGTCGGCCTGGGCGGGCAGTCAGCGCTACGGCGCCGCCCTGTGGTCCGGTGACATCGGCACCGACTTCGCGACGCTGCGCCGGCAGATCGCCGCGGGGCTGAACACCGCGATGTCCGGGATTCCCTGGTGGAACACGGACATCGGTGGGTTCCACGGGGGTGATCCGGACGATCCGGCCTACCGCGAGGTGATGATCCGGTGGTTCCAGTTCGGGGCGCTGTCGCCGCTGATGCGGTTGCACGGCTTCCGGGACCCGGGAATGCCGCTCGGGCCGGAGATGACCGGTGGGGCGAACGAGGTGTGGTCGTACGGGGAGGAGGCCGGGGCGATCATGGAGCGGTATCTGCGGCTGCGCGAGAGGCTGAAGCCGTACGTTCTGGACGTGATGCGCCAGGCGCACGAGGAGGGGGTGCCGGTGATGCGGCCGCTCTTCCTGGAGTTTCCGGAGGATCCGGTGGCGTGGTCGGTGGACGATGCGTATCTGCTCGGGCGGGATCTGCTGGTGGCGCCGGTGCTGACCGCCGGGGCGACTGCTCGGACGACGTATCTTCCGGCAGGGGGTTCCTGGGCGGACGCCTGGACCGGGGTGAGGTATGCGGGGGGTGCGGCTGTGACCGTGGACGCGCCGCTGGAGCGGATTCCGTTGTTTCTGCGGGATGGGGTGCGGTTGCCCATTGCGCCGGAGGGGGTGCCGGGATAGGTCCGTGGGCGGCTGCGCGTTCGTTGTGGCTGGTCGCGCAGTTCCCCGCGCCCCTTTCGGGGCGCGAGGTAACCGGTCCGCCTAGCTGCTGGTGACGCTCTCGCTGTTGACGGTGAAGTCCAGTCCGCCGGAGGAGGACGTGATCTCGAAGCCGAACTGCAGGTCCCCGATGGTCACGTTGCCGAACCAGCCCTTGGTGTCCTTGATCCACTTCAGGATCGGCAGGACGTTCACGGTGCCGGAGCTGGAGTTGGAGGTGCGGATGAAGGAGAAGACGTCGTTGGCGCCGTTGTTGCCCTTGTAGACGGTCCAGGTGTGGCCGCCCAGCGTGACGTTGCCCTGCGAGGTGCCGAGCGGGCCGACGGCTCCCGTCTTGTTCATCCAGAGCATGATCTCGTACTGGTAGCCGGTGTCCCAGATGTCGTACGAGGTGTTGTACGCGCCCGACGACGGGACGGAGACGTTGTAGCTGCTAGAGAGCGAACCGAGCGAGGTGATCGACTTGTTGATCACCTTCTTGGCGTTGGGGTAGGACTTGATGCCGCCGGTGTTCGGGTGGTTGGCGTTGACGCCCCAGTTGGTCCCGGAGTTGGCCCAGATGCACTGGCTGCCGGCGCCGGAGCCCCAGATGTTGTTGTAGAGCGTGTAGCCGTTCAGCGTGGTGTTGCCCCACTGGTCGCAGGAGCTCCAGACGGCGGCGGACGCGGGGGCGGAGGCCAGGCCGACGGTGGCGCCGAGCGCGAGCGTGGGAGCGATCAGGGCCATGCCGATCCGGCGGCCGAGCGTGCGTGTTGCCATGGTGTCCCTTCCATGGGTGGGGGGAGGTGCACAGGTCACCCCGTCCTCAGGGTGAGGACGTGGTCTTCTCCGGCGACGAGGTCGAGCGGTCGGGTCCCGGAGGAAGTCCGGAGTTCGACGCGGTGGGTGCGGGTGGGGCGGAGCACCGCGGTCGCTTCGTGCGGGGTCCAGGTCAGGTCGAGGCGCGCCCCGAACCGCGTGCGCACGCCGCGGAGTCGGCCGTGCGGATACGCGTCCGGGAGCGCGGGCAGCAGGACCAGTCGGTCGGGCGTGGACTGCACGAGCATCTCGATCAGTACGGCGGGCAGGGTGTGCGCGGCGTCCGCGTTGTAGACGTCGCGGTTCGGGTAGTGCGCGCTCATCAGCGAGGCGTGGAAGTAGTCGCCCTTGAGCACCTGGCCGAGCGCGTGCGCGACCCGTTCGCCGTCGCGCAGCCGGGCGGCGACGAGGGCGTGGTGCAGATGGCCGTGCGCGGAGTCATTCTCGGCGCCGCGCAGTTCGAGGGCGCGATGGGCGGCGGCCGCGAGCTCCGGGGTGTCGTACGGATTGATCTCGTCGAGCGGCCAGACCCCGTAGAGGTGGCTGAGGTGGCGGTGGTCGTAGGTGTCGTCGAGGCCGGGCCGGGCCCATTCGGCGAGGGCGCCGTCGGCGTTGATCCGGTGCGGCGGCAGCCGGTCGGCGAGCGCGCGCCACCGCTCGGCGTGCCGCGGGTGCCGGTCGGCCGCGGTCAGCAGGGCGTGCCGGGCGGCCGAGAGGTCCATGGCCGCGTTGACCGCGCCCCAGCCGGCGCCCACGGGCCGGTTCTCCGGCGAGTAGGAGGGGACGACGACCACACGACCGTCCGGGTCCGTCCGGTCGAGGAAGTCCTCGTAGAACAGGGCCACTTGGGCGAGCGCATGCGTGGTGCGCGGGTCGCGGGTGCCGTGGGTCTCGTCGTGGTCGACGAGCGGCTTGAGCAGCCAGTCGGCGCCCGCGGTCCACAGGTGCAGGGGGTATTCACGGCTGAAGTGGTACGACAGCCCGGACTCGCCGTCGGTGTGGGCCGGGGCGACCACGCCGCGGGCGCCGAAGACCGCACGGGCGTTCTCGGCCCAGTCATCGAGCTGACGGCAAATCAGCGAGGCGTGGGCCTCGGTCACTTCGGGTAGGGCGGCGGCCGCCGCGGAGGAGGTCTGGAGGTTGAGGTTGGCGTCGTTGGTGAACGCGGCGGACCAGGCGGTGTTCCAGTCGCCGGTCCAAAGGCCGACGAGCCGGGGCGGGAACAGCCCGCTCGCGCTGAGCAGGTGGTAGCGGCCGGCGGCGAAGAGGCGCTCCAGCAGCGCCGGGCTGTCGGGACGTGCCAGCAACTGTGAGCCGGGCAGGGCCCGTTCGGCCTCGTCGGCGCCCAGGTCCAGGGTGACGCGCTCGTAGGCGGTGCGGTGCAGGGCGGTGTGCCGGGCCAGGAGGGCGGCGTACGGGTCCTTGTCCTGAGGCACCAGCGAGCGCAGGGCGCGGGCGTGGGGTGTGATGTCCAGCTCGCCGGAGTGCCGCAGCACGCGCGTCAGCAGCAGGACCGACGCGGCGCCGGTGACCCGGGCGCCCGGCGGCGTGAGCACCGTACGGCCGCCCGTGGCCACGACGAGGGTCAGTCCGGTGTAGGCGGTGTCGCTGCCCGGGTAGCGGACCCGCAGCGTGAGCAGGGCGCCCTCCGGGGTGAGCACGGCCCCCTCCCCGACCGCGAGTCCACTGGGCGCTCCGGGGAGGCGGTGGTCCAGGGCGATGTCCACGTCGGGTGCCGTGAGGTGCTGGACGATGACGTCCTCCGCCCGCGAGACGAAGACCCGGCTGGTCCGGCCCTGGCAGACCGTCTGGACGACACCGGTGGTGAAGTCGACGCTGCGGCGGTGACCGGGCGGCTGTTCGCCGGGCGTGCGGCGCAGCCGGATCCAGAAGGCGGGGTGGAAGGGCTGCACCCACTGCAGCTCACGGCCGTCGGTGAAGGCCTCGGCGGCATCCCACTCCCCCGCCATCAACCGGTCCTTCAATGCGGGGAGTTGGTCCGCGAGTTCGGGCGGCCTGGCGCTCTCGCCGCCGTTGGGGCGTACGAGGGTGTGATGCGTGACGACGACCCGTTCGTCGTTCGGATCGCCGAACACAAGGGCGCCGTGGCGGCCGTTGCCGCTCAGGAATCCGTCCTCCCAGCGGGTGGCGGGCCGGGGCTCCCAGGTGCCGTGGACGATGCTCATGACCGCAGCACCGCCACCCCGTACCGGCCGAGGGTGAGTTTGTTCTCGACGGCCGACCCCGTGAGCAGGTCGTGGTGACGGCCCGGCAGCGCCACGGTCACCGGCTCACGCCCGTGATTCAGGACGAAGAGCAGGTCGCCGCGGCGGACCGCCTCGACCCCGTCGGGCAGGCCGTCGACGACGCGTCGGACGCCTGCGCCGGCCGCGATCCGGGCGAGCAGGACGCGCAGGGCGTGCGGCTCGGGGAGGGTGGAGAGGTACCAGGCGCGGCCCCTGCGCAGCACCGCGGGCAGCCCGTCGAGTTCGCCGCGCTGGTAGCGGGCCTCGATCGAGGCGCCCTCGGCGGCCTCGATCTCCTCCGACCACAGGGTCCCGCCGAAGGCGTCGGTCCCGGCGCTCTCGTCCTCGTCCAGCGGCCACCACTCGTGCAGGGTGCGGATGCCCAGCAGCTCGCGCAGGCGCTCGTCCATGCCGCCGGGGCGCACCCGGTCGTCCTGGTCGGCGACGCCGGTCAGGAAGCCGCAGACGAGGGTGCCGCCGTCGCGGACGTGGGCGAGGAGGTTGTCGACGGCCGCGTCCGTGAGGGCGTACAGCTGGGGGACGACGACCAGCTTGTACGCCCCGAGGTCGTGCTCGGGGTGGGCGAAGTCGGTGGCGAGGTGGGCCTGCCAGAGCGCGCGGTGCCAGACGGTCAGGACCTGGGCGTAATCGACCCGGGTGGAGAGGCGGCCCTGGTGGGCGCCCGCCCACCAGGAGTCCCAGTCGTGCAGGATCGCGATGTCGGACGGCGTGTGACTGCCCGTCACCTGGGTGCCGACCAGGGCGAGTTCTGCGCCGAGCTGCTTGACCTCCTGGTACGTCCGCCCCTCCTCCCCCGCGTGCGGGACCATCCCGGAGTGGAACTTCTCGGCGCCCTGCCTGGACTGGCGCCACTGGAAGCAGCAGACGGCGTCGGCGCCGCGGGCGACGGCCTGGAAGGACCAGAGGCGGTTCAGGCCCCGCCGCTTGGGGTGGTTGACGCCGCGCCAGTTGACGGCTCCGGCGGCCTGCTCCATCAGCATCCACGGGCCGCGGGCCTGCGAACGGGTCATGTCCTGCACGAGGGCGCCGTGCTGGGCGCCGAGGGGGTCGCGCGGGTCGGGATAGAGATCGACGGAGACGACGTCCTCCTCCCGCGCCCACCGCCAGGCGTCCTGTCCGGACCACAGCGGCATGAAGTTGGTGGTGACCGGGAGGTGCGGGGTGTGGCGGCGGACGATGTCCCGCTCGGCGGTGTAACACTCCAGGAGCATGTCGGACGTGAAGCGCCTGAAGTCCAGGACCTGTCCCGGGTTCTTCAGGTAGTGGGCGTGGCGGGGCGGCAGGATCTCCTCCCAGTCGCCGTAGCCCTGGCTCCAGAAGGCCGTTCCCCAGGCGGAGTTGAGGGCGTCGAGCGTGCCGTGTCTGCGCCTGAGCCACTGCCGGAAGCGGACCGCGGCCTCGTCGCCGTAGTCGTAGGTGCAGTACTCGTTGTTGATGTGCCACATGGTCAGCGCGGGGTGGCCGGCGTAACGGGCGGCGAGGTCCTCGGTGATGGCGGCGGCATACCGGCGGTAGGCGGCGCTCGCGTGCGAGAAGTGCTGCCGTCCGCCCCACCACTCGATGCGGCCGTCCTCGTCGCGCGGCAGGGTCTCGGGGTGCAGCCGCCCCAGCCACGGCGGGGGCGAGGAGGTGGGGGTGGCGAGGACGACGCCGATGCCGTGGTCGTCCATCAGGTCCATGAGCCGGTCAAGCCAGCCGAACTCCCGTGCCCCCGGCCGGGGTTCGAGCCGGGACCAGGAGAAGACCCCCATCGTCACGGAGTTCACCCCGGCGGCCTTCATGAGCCGGACGTCCTCCGCCCACACCTCCTCGGGCCACTGCTCCGGGCTGTAGTCCCCGCCGAACAGGATGCGCCCACGGGTGACGTCCGCGAGGCCCGTCATCCCTTGATCGCCCCGGTCAGCATGCCCTTCTTGAAGTGCCGCTGCACGAACGGCGACAGCACCGCCACCGGCAGCAGCGCCATCACCATCACGGCCATCTGCACGGCGAGCCCCGACAGTTGCCCCGTCTTGATCGCCTGCCCGAGTCCCACCGGGGCCTCCTGCTTCTGTACGAGCTGGATCATGACGTTCTGCAGCGGCATCATGTTCTGGTCGTTGAGGTACAGCGACGCGTTGAACCAGGCGCTCCAATAGCCGACGGCGTAGAACAGCGTGATCACGGCGAGGACCGCGCGGGACAGCGGCATCACGATCTGCCACAGGATCCGGAAGTCGCCGGCGCCGTCGATCCGCGCGCTGTCGATCAGTTCCTGCGAGATGCCCATGAAGAACCCGCGCAGGACAAGGATGTTGAAGACGCTCACCGCGCTCGGCAGGATCAGGGCGAGATAGCTGTCGGTCAGCCCCAGGGACTGCACCAGCAGATAGGTGGGGATCAGGCCCGCGCTGAAGAACATCGTCGCCAGCAGCAGCATCAGCAGCCAGCGGTGGCCGAGCGAGCCGATGCGGGAGAGGCCATAGGCGCACAGCACGGACACGGCCATCGAGAACAGCGTGCCGACCAGCGTGACCAGGACGCTGATGATCGCGGCCCGGGTGACCTGGCCGCCGCTCAGCAGCTCCCGGTACGCGACGAGGGTGATCCCCTTCGGGACCATCACCAGGCCGCCCGCCTCGTCGATCGTCTTCCGTGAGGACACACTGGTGACGACGACGATCCAGAGCGGGAAGAGGATGCCGAGGCAGGCCAGCGTCAGCACCAGGCCCTTGCCGGCGAGGCCCGCCCTGCTCGGCTCCTCCTCCCACACCGGGCGCGGCACTGCGGCCCACGCGGACGGTTTCCGGACCGGCGGCTTGTCGACGACGGCGGTCATTTCCTGTACACCCCCTGCTCGCCCATGAGATGGGCGATCTTGTTCGCGGCGAGGACCAGGCCGAGGCTGACCACGCCCTTGATCAGCCCGGCGGCGGCCGCGTAACCGAAGTCCTGGTTGCGTACGCCGTTCCACCACACGAAGGTGTCGAGGACCTCCGCCGCCCCCGGGCCCACGGCGTCGCGTTGGAGCAGGATCTGCTCGAAGCCGACGGTGAGCGCGTCGCCCACGCGCAGCACCAGCAGCAGGGCGATCACCGGCCGCAGCGCGGGCAGGGTGACATGCCACATGCGCCGCCACCGCCCCGCGCCGTCCATCGCGGCCGCCTCGTACAGGTCGGGGCTGACCGAGGCCAGCGCCGCGAGGAAGACGATGATGCCCCAGCCGGCGTCCTTCCAGATCGACTCCGCGGTGACGAGGAACTTGAAGGTGGACGGGTCGGTCATGATGTCCAGGCCGTCGTACCCGTGCCGGCGCAGCAGCTGCGACAACACGCCCGCCCCGCCGAGGAGTTGCTGGAAGACGGCGATGACCAGCACCCACGAGAAGAAGTGCGGGAGGTACATGATCGCCTGCGACAGCGCCCGCACCCTGGGTCTGACCACGCTGTTGATGAGCAGGGCGAGTGCGATCGGGATCGGGAAGAACAGCACGAGCTGCAGGGAGAACAGCACCAGCGTGTTCTGCACCGCGTTCCAGAAGGCCGAGTCCTCGAAGATCCGCTGGAAGTTCTCCAGGCCGACCCAGGGGCTGTGCAGCATGGAGACGATGCCGTTGTCGCTGACGTAGGGGTCGTAGTCCTGGAAGGCGACGATGTTGCCGAGGATCGGCAGGTAGTTGAAGAGCAGGAGCAGCAGGATCGCGGGCAGCGTCATCAGGAGCAGCACGCGGTCGCGTCTGAATCTGAGGCGCAGGCTCAACCTTCCCTTGATCGCCTTCTGTCGGGCGCCGGTCGCGCCGCCGGACGCCACCGGGGTCCGGTCCGCCGGGTGGTGTGCCTCGGCCCTGCTGCGAGGCACCGTGCTGTGGGACACGGCCTTCTCCTTGCCTCGGTGCCGGGGTCAGTTCGCCGAAGAGCCGTTGTCGTCGAGCAGCTTCTGATACCAGTCGCGCAGCTTGTCACCGCCCTTGCTCTTCCAGTCGGAGACGGCCTGCTGCATGTCGCTGATCTTCTTGCGGCCGCGGGTGATGTCGTCCTCGAGCTGCTCGAAGTCGTTCATGAGGTTGGTGTAGCGGGACGGCTCGGTGATCATCTGGCCGTAGAAGCTGGACTTCCTGGTGAAGGCGCCCATCCGCTGCTGCCATTCGACCTGGGCCTTGGCGACGTCGGGGAAGTCGGGGTGGGCGATGGTGGCGGCCGGGCTCGCGACCATGACGTAGGCGTTGAGGACCTCGTTGTTGCCCTGGGTGGTCTTGACGGGCACCCCGTTCTTGACGGTGTAGTCGGTGCCCTCGGGGCCGTAGTTGGTGAGCATGTACTCCTTGGTGCCGTACGGCGCCGCGGTGACGTTGGCGACGGCCAGCACGTCGCGGATCCGCGCCTCGGAGGCCTTCTTGTTGACGAAGGCGAAGATGCCCGCGGGCTGTTCGGCCCACAGCTCGGGGTCGCCGCCGTCGTGGCCGAAGATGTCCATGCCCCAGATCCTGTAGTCGGGGTTCTGGGTGGCCTGTTCGGCGGTGCGGCTCCACCACTGGCTGATGTTCTGGGCGTAGATCAGGAACTCGCCGGCGGCGAACTTGGGCCCCGGGTCGGGTGCGTTCTTGCCCATCTTGGCGTCGGGGTGCACGACCCCGGCGGCGAAGAGCTTGCGGGTCCACTCCAGCGCCTCGAGGTACTCGTCGGTCTCGATGCGGTTGATCAGCTTGCCGTCGACGAGGTTCCAGCCGAGCGGCTTCTCGCTGCCGGAGAGCACACCGAAGGCCTGGAAGGCCGTCCACTTCATGTCCATACAGGCCCAGCGCTTGGCCTTGGCGTCGGTGATCTCCTTGGCCAGGGACATGAACTCGTCGGCGGAGCGCGGGACTTCGTAGCCCTCCTTGTCGAAGATGTCCTTGCGGTAGAGGGGCACGATGCCGGTGACGTACGGGGAGGGCTGGGGCAGGCCGCGCAGTTTGCCGCCGATGATGCAGCGCCGCCAGGCGTCGGTCGGGATCGCGGCGAGGTTCGGGTAGTCCCTGACCTTGTCGCCGGAGAGATAGGGGCCGAGGTCGGCGAACTTGCTGATGATGGCGGTGGGTATCTTGCCGCCCATGTTCCAGCTGGGGACGACCACCACGTCCGGTACGTCGCTGGAGGCCAGGACCGCGCCGAGCTTCTGGTCGTAGGTGTTGCCGTCCTGGTTCTGCCAGACGACGTCGACGCCGATCAGGTCGTTCATCGCCTTGTAGTAGGCGTTGTTCTGCTTGGGCGGCGAGCCCCAGAACGGCGACATGATCGTGAGCCTGCCGCCCTTGCCGAGCTTCTTCGGGACCGAGGTCTTCACATTCGCGAGGTCGAGCTTGCCGGTGAAGCCGATCGCCGAGCCGTTCTTCGCCGGGATGTCCGGGCTCACCACGTTGCCGGCGACGTAGGCGGGCAGCAGCTTCCCCGCGTCCTTGCCGCCGGAGGAGCCGCCGCGCGACGTGCTGTCCGACCCCCCGCAGGCGGCGAGCAACGGCATCCCGCCCGCCACCGCGGCGGTGGCGACCGCCGTCGAGGCGAGGAAGCTTCTCCGGCTCGGGCCGGAGGGGCCGGAGGAGCCGGCGGAGCCGGAGGACGGGGAAGCGGCGTTCGGCGTCATTGCGTCAACCCTTCGTGGCGCACCAGGACACCCGGCGGTGGCCGTCGGCAGTGGTGTCTCGCAGGAAATGAGCGAATTCGACAGTCGAAGCGCTTCGATGTCGGAGGTGAGGGTAGGTGAACGCCAGGGGGTGCACAAGGGTCGCTCCCAAGATTCCCCGGAGCTGTGGGAGTCGACCTTTGCTCATGCGCCACTTGAAGCAGCGATGAGGATCCCTTGACACCCGACTACTGGTCGATCGAGCATCGAAGCGCTTCGAAAGCGCCATCTCGCCCCAGCGCAAAGGGACCCCCACGTGACCGCACAGACGCCGCACCTGCCGCCGTTCCGCGATCCGCAGCTGCCGTTCGCGAAGCGCATCGACGACCTGCTCGGGCGGCTCACGCTCGACGAGAAGATCTCCTTCCTGCACCAGTTCGCGCCCGCGGTGGAGCGCCTGGGCGTCGGCGCCTTCCGCACCGGCCAGGAGGCGCTGCACGGCGTCGCCTGGATGGGTCCCGCGACCGTCTTCCCGCAGGCCGTGGGGCTCGGCGCCACCTGGAACACCGATCTCGTACGCCGCGTCGGCGAGGCGGTCTCCAAGGAGGCCCGGGCGATGCGCGCCGAGGACGAGCGCGTCGGGCTCAACGTCTGGTCCCCCACCGTGAATCTGCTGCGCCATCCGCTGTGGGGACGCAACGAGGAGGGCTACTCCGAGGACCCGAGGCTGACGTCGGCCATCGCCACCGCGTACACCCGCGGGCTGCGCGGCGACCACCCCGTGTTCTGGCGCACCGCGCCCGTCCTCAAGCACTGGCTCGCCCACAACAACGAGACGGACCGGGCGACTTCGTCCAGCTCGGTCCGTCCGCGCGTCCTGCACGAGTACGACCTGCGCGCCTTCCGCGAGACGGTCGAGGCGGGCGCGGTGGCCGGGGTGATGCCGGCGTACAACCTCGTCAACGGCCGCCCCAACCACGTCTCGCCGTATCTGCGCCGGCATCTGCGCGCCTGGACGGACCAGGAGCTGCTGGTCTGCTCGGACGCGGGCGCACCCTCCAACCTGGTCGACGCCGAGCACTACTTCGGCACCCACGAGGAGGCGACGGCGGCCGCGCTGCGGGCGGGCGTCGACAGCTTCACGGACCACGGCACGGACAGCTCGCAGATCGTCGGACGGGTCAAGAGGGCTTATGAGCAGGGCCTGTTGACCGAGGACGACATCGACACCGCCGTGCGCCGCCAGCTCTCCGTACGCTTCCGGCTCGGCGAGTTCGACCCGGACCGGGACCCGCACGCGGGCACCGCCGCCTTCGACACCCCGGCGCACCGCGCGCTCGCCCAGGAGGCGGCGGAGCAGGCGATCGTGCTGCTGAAGAACGACGGACTGCTGCCGCTGGCACCCGACACCCGCATCGCCGTGGTCGGTCTGCCGGCCGACGAGTGCAAGCTCGACTGGTACAGCGGCACGCTGATCCACCGCTCGACCCCGCTGGAGGGTCTGTACGAGCGGTTCGGCGCCGAGCGGGTGGAGTTCGCGGAGGGTGTGGACCGGATCCGGCTGAGGACCTCCGCCGGTACGTTTCTGCATGTGCCGCCGTCGGAGGCGGCCGACGAGGTGCGCGGCGCCGAGGGTGCCCTGGACCCGGCGCTGCTGGCGGGCCGCACCGACCTGCCGCCGCTCACCACGGACGCCACGGGCACCGAGTTCGCGCTGATCGACTGGGGCGAGGGGCTGCTGACCCTGCGGGCCCCCGACGGCCGCTATCTGTCGGTCGCCGACGACGGCCTGGTGCGCGCGTCCGCCGACCAGCCGGGCGGCTGGGTCGTCCAGGAGACGTTCCGGCTGGAGGCCCATGACGGCGGCCACCTCCTGAGGCATGTCGGTACGGGTCGCCACGTCCGTGTCGCCGCCGACGGCGTGCAGGTCGCCGACACCGATCCGGAGCCGTTCGAGGTCGTCGTGACCGAGCGCGCCGAGGACGCGGTCGCCCGGGCCACGGCCCAGGCCGACGTGGTGCTGGTGGTGGCGGGCAACGATCCGCACCTGAACGGCCGCGAGACCGAGGACCGTACGACGCTGCGGCTGCCGGAGCACCAGGAGCGCATCCTGCGCGCGGCCCGCGCCGCGAACCCGCGAACGGTGCTGGCGCTGGTCTCCTCGTATCCGTACGCGGTCGAGACCGCCGCGCTCCCGGCGGTGCTGTGGACCGCGCACGGCGGCCAGGCCGCGGGCACCGCGCTGGCCCGGGTGCTGTCGGGGGACGTCTCCCCCGCGGGCCGGCTGCCGCAGACCTGGTACGAGTCGGACGCCGACCTGCCCGACCTGCTGGACTACGACGTGATCGGTGGCCGCCAGACCTATCAGTACGTCGAGGGGATGCCGCTGTTCCCGTTCGGACACGGGCTGTCGTACGCGTCGTTCGCGTACGGCGACCTGTCGGCGCGGGTGACGGACGCCGCAGTGCACGTCTCCTTCACGGTCACCAACACCGGCGACGTCACCGCCGACGAGGTCGCGCAGCTCTACGCGCGCGCCGTGGAGCCCGCCCTGCCGCGCCCCCGCCGGGAGCTGGTCGCACACCGCAGGATCACCCTGGCGCCGGGCGCGCGTCAGGAGCTGTCCTTCGAAGTCCCGCTGTCCGCCTTCGAGTTCTGGGACGTGGCGCGGGGCGGATGGCGGCTGGATCCGGGCCCGTACGAGCTGCTGGCCGGTGCCTCCAGCGAGGACGTCCGGCTGCGGACGACGGTGCTGCTCGACGGCGAGCCGCCCGCCCCGCGCCCGGTCGTGCGGCGCGGTCTGGAGGCGGCCGACTTCGACGAGCAGAGCGGGGCCGCGATCGTCGACCGCACGAAGGTGTCGGGGGACGCGGTGGCTCCGGCCGCGGGCGGCAGCGCCGAACTGGTCTACCGCGACTGCGACTTCGGCGACGGTGTCACGGAGGTGACGGCCCTGGTGGCGGGTGAGGGAGTCGTGGAGCTGTCGTTGGACGGGGGCGCCGTGCTCGCCGTGCTGCGGCCCGAGAACGCCGCCCCGGACGACCCGTACGCCTACACCACGGCCGCCGCGGGCATCGACGCCGAGGGCGTGCACGACGTGCACCTCGTCCTGCGCGGCCCGCTGCGGCTCGCCCGCGTCGGCTTCCGCGGTTGAGAACCCGCGGAGGCCGACGCGGCGAAAGGGACCGTCAGAGAGCCAGCCCCGTGAGGACCAGCACGCGCTCGTAGGTGTAGTCGTCCATCGCGAACTTCACGCCCTCGCGGCCCACACCGGACTGCTTGGCGCCGCCGTAGGGCATCTGGTCGGCGCGGTAGGAGGGGACGTCGCCGATGACGACGCCGCCGACCTCAAGGGCCCGGTGGGCGCGGAAGGCGACCTGCAGATCGTGCGTGAACACCCCTGCCTGGAGGCCGTACTTGGAGTCGTTGGCCGCGGCGAACGCCTCGGCCTCGCCGTCCGCCTTCTGCACGGTCAGCACCGGTCCGAAGACCTCCTCGCAGGAGATCGTGACCTCGGCCGGTACGTCGGTCAGGACGGTCGGCGCGTAGGAGGCGCCGTCGCGCTTGCCGCCGGCCAGGAGCGAGGCGCCCGCGTCGACCGCCTCCTGGACCCAGGACTCGACGCGCTTGGCCGCGTCCTCGCTGACCAGCGGGCCGACGTCGGTCGTGGCGTCGGCCGGGTCGCCGGTGACCTGGGCCTCGACGGCGGCGACGATGCGTGGCAGCAGACGGTCGTACACGGACGCGTCCGCGATGACCCGCTGCACGGAGATGCAGGACTGGCCGCCCTGGTAGTTGGAGAACGTCGCGATGCGGGTGGCGGCCCAGTCGAGGTCGGCGTCGGAGGAGTAGTCGCCGAGGACGACGGCGGCGCCGTTGCCGCCCAGCTCCAGGGTGCAGTGCTTGCGCGGCACCGAGTCCATGATCGCGTAGCCGACCTTCTCAGAACCGGTGAAGGAGATGACCGGCAGCCGCTCGTCCTGGACCAGGGCGGGCATCTTGTCGTTGGCGACCGGGAGGATGCTCCAGGAGCCCGCCGGGAGGTCGGTCTCGGCGAGCAGCTCGCCGATGATCAGGCCGGAGAGCGGGGTGGCGGGGGCCGGCTTCAGGATGATCGGCGCACCGGCCGCGATCGCCGGGGCGATCTTGTGGGCGCACAGGTTCAGCGGGAAGTTGAAGGGCGCGATGCCGAGGACGACGCCCTTGGGGAAGCGGCGGGTGAGGGCGAGCCGGCCCTGGCCGCCGGCGTCGGTGTCGAGGCGCTGGGCCTCGCCGCCGTTGAACCGCCGGGCCTCCTCGGCGGCGAACCGGAACACGGAGACGGCGCGGCCGACCTCGCCGCGGGCCCACTTGATCGGCTTGCCGTTCTCGGCGGTGATCAGCTGGGCGATCTCCTCGGTGCGCTCGACGAGCCTGCGGCTGACGTGGTCGAGGGCGGCGGCGCGGACATGGGCGGGCGTCGCGGCGAAGTCGTCGAGGACGGCGTGGGCGGCGGCGACCGCCTCCTCGACCTGGGCATCGGTCGGCACGGCGACCCTGCCGACGAGACGGCCGTCCCAGGGGGAGGTGACGTCGAAGGTGTCCTCGCCCGTGGCCTGGCGGCCGGCGAGCCAGAAGGCGGTGGTGGAAGTCATAGGGGTCCCGGCCCTTCCGCATCAGGGGGTGTACAGGGTGGTTCGGGTACACCGTAGGTGCGCGGGGGCGGGGGCGTGTTTGGCCGCGGTGGAGGGGTTGGAGGCGCGGGTGTGCCGGTTCGGCCATTTTCCAGGGCGCGGGCGTGCCGCGCCGTCCGCAACCGCCGCCCAGGTGGCTACTCCGACGCCGCCTTCAGCGCCAGCCACAGCTCCATCCGTACGTCCGGGTCGTCCAGCGACCGCCCGAGGATCTCCTCCACGCGCCGCATCCGGTAGCGCAGGGTGTGCCGGTGGACGCCCAGGTCGGCCGCCGCGGCGTCCCACTGGCCGTGCCGGGACAGCCAGGCGCGCAGCGAGGCCACCAGGTCGCCGCGGCCGGTGGCGTCGTGCTCGTAGAGGGGGCGCAGCAGGCCGTCCGCGAAGGCCTTCACCGCGTCGTCGTCCAGCAGGGGCACCACGGAACCGGCCGCCAGCTGCTCGTGCGCCACGCACACCCGCCCGCGCCGCCGGGCCACCGACAGCGCCTGCTCGGCCTGCTTGTAGGCCGCCGCCGCGGCTATCGGTCCGACGGGGGCCGACAGCCCCACCACCAGTTCGTCCTCGTCGCCGGCCGGTTCCCCCGTGGCCGCCGTCCCGGTCCGCGCCGCCTCCAGGGCGGCCGCGTACTCACCGCACGCGGCGACCGCCGCGCCGCCGTCCGTGGCCAGCACGATCAGCTGGTCGCCCTCGGGGACCACCAGCACGGGCTCCCCCGCCCGCGCGGCCGCCGCCTCCACCGCCTCGGCGAGCGCGGCCGACGGATCGGCGCCCGCGTCGGCGGCGGCACGGGCACCGGACGCCGACGGCGACTCGGCGACGATCATGCGGAAGGGCGAGTCCAGCAGGCCGCCGTACAGATGCCCGGCGACGGCCCGCGCATGGTCCGGCTCCCCCGCGAGCAGCATGCGCAGGACCGCCGCGCCGATGCGCTGTTCCGCCGCGTACAGCGAGCGGGACCGTTCCGTCGTGAGGGTCAGCAGGGCGATCGCCGAGTGGAGGGCGTAGCGCTCGGCCGTGCCGAGCGGGGTCGCCGTGCCCACGGCGAGCGCGGCCCGGGGCCGTCGTCCGGTGCCCAGCGAGTGCAGTTCGACGCGGTCCTCGTCGTCCGGCGGGCCGACCACCGAGGAGGCCGGTGCCGGCCGCTCGCGCAGCCGCTCCACCTCCGCCGTCAGCCGCGCGGCCCTGCGGCCCGCCCACTCGGGGGCCGTGGCGACGACGGTGCCCGAGGCGTCGTAGAGCGCGGCCCAGCCGTCGACCTGCGCGGCGAGCGCGGACAGTACGCCCTCGGGGCCGGCCGTCAGTGCCTGCCTGGTCAGCTCCCGCTGCGCGGCGAAGCCCGCGGTCACCGAGCGGTACTGGTCGGCGGCGATCGCGGCCGAGACGGCCTTGCTGATGGCGAGGAAGGGGGTGCGGCGCGGCACCTCGATGAGCGGCAGGCCTTCTTCCTCCGCCGCGTCGACGAGCGCCTTGGGGATCTCCTCGTAGTTGACGCCGACGGCGAAGCCGAGGCCGACGACCCCCGCCCCGACCAGTCTCTTCACATACCGCCGCATCGCCTCCGGGTCCTCCGCGTCCAGCTTCAGCGCGGTGACCAGGAGCAGCTCCCCGCCCTCCATGTACGGCACGGGGTCGGCGAGTTCGCTGACGTGCGCCCAGCGGACGGGCACGTCGAGGCGGTCCTCGCCCGCCCGCACGGTCAGTCTGAGCGCGGAGTGGTGGAGAAGCGAGGCGAGCGTCGGGGGCATGTGGCCTTCAGGTCTGCGGGGATCGGGCGAACCTTGTGATCATTTGGCCGCCATGTATGAACGACCTATGGCGATTCTGCCCCACTGTACGGTCACTCGGCGCAGCGGAGTGCCCTGAGTCCGGTCGTAAAGTCCGGTCCTAACCCCTCAGATCCACCAGCAGCGGCGGAGCGTGTTCTCCGTTCACGTCCGTCAGCGACAGCACCGCGTGCCCGGCCGGCAGCCCGTGGGCCAGTTCGGAGGCCGACCAGCGCTCGCGCTCCACCTGCCGCACGGTCACCGCCCGCGCGGTCGGCGCCTTGCCGGTGATCACCCGGCGCAGCATGTGCACGGCCTTGCCGGCCGGGGTCTCGGCGATGATCTGCCGGTCGGTGACGTCCCGCGCCTCCGTCCACTCCTTGCCCCAGACCTCGGCGAAGTCCTGCCCGTCCCACGGGGTGAGCCCGGACAGCGCCATCCGGCAGCCGGCGGAGCCGAGCAGCGGCCCGCGCAGCGGCCTCGGCACGTCGTCGAGCGTGCGCAGGGTGAGCACGGCGCCCGCGTTGACCGACCGCAGCCGCTGGATGCCGCGCACCGTCTCCGGGGTGACGACGCCCGTCGCGTCGTCCAGCACCAGACAGGCGAACAGCGAGCGGTCCTCGCGCACCGCGACGCTCGCCGTGAACTGCGCGAGCACCAGCCGCGCCAGCATCCGCGAGGCGTCCGCGTGTCCGCGCTCGGGCAGGTCGATGCGGACCCGAACCGGGTGGTCGAGGGCCTTGAGCGAGAACGGCTTGGAGTGTCCCGAGGTGTCGAAGAACCCGGCGAAGGCGGGCCGGTCGAGCAGCGCCACCCGGTCCGCGAGCACCGCCGCCATGTCGCCCGGGTTCCCCAACTGCCGCTCCCGCGCGTCCAGTTCACGCAGCAGCGAGTCCTGCCCCGAACCCTGCAGCGCCGTGCGCAGTGCGTCCAGGGGTCCGGGTGCGCCGTCCAGCAGCTGCCGCAGCTCCGGCACGGAGGGGAAGCGTGCGTGGACCGCCCGGAACGGTCCGAGCAGCTGGGCGAGGACGGTCGTGGCGCGCCGGCTGTCACTGCCGGGATGCGGGTCGGCGAGATCACCGACCAGCGCCTCGGCCAGCACGGCCGCGGCCTCGTCGGGGTCGGTGGTGCCGCCGTAGAGGTCGAGGTCGTACACGGATGCGGGATTCCCGATCTGTACGACGACGTCATAGGCGTCGACAGGGCCGAGCCCGGCGCCGGCCGCGCCGACCACGACCACGGCGGCCCGTCCGGCGAGGGCGTGCAGGCACAGCGACTCGGCGAGCGGCCGCACCACGGTGGCGGTCTTGCCGGAGCCGGCCGGGCCGACCGCCAGCAGGGAGGTGCCGAGCAGGTCGGGGCCCAGGGCGAGGGCGGCGCCGCGGTAGGCGTACGGGTTGCGGGGGTCGTCGGCGGTCGTGCCGAGCCGCACCTGCCCGGTCACCAGGTCGTGCCGGGCCAGCCGGGCCGGCAGATCGCGCTCCCCGGAGGGGTGCAGACAGGCGGCGGCACCGTCCTTGAGCACGGCACCGGTGAAGGCGGCGAGCGTGTGCCGGCCGGTGCGCACGCCCTGCCAGGCCCGGACGATCCGGGCGTGATCGACGTCCCGCATCAGCCCCGCCCGCGCCTCCGAGGCCAGCCGCTCGGCGGCGGCGTCGGCGCCGGCGGCGCGCAGGTCGGGCCACTGTGCGGGGTCCTCGGTGGGGACGGGCGGCGCTTCCTGGCGCTGCGGGCCGCGCAGGCGGGGGGCGACGAAGCGGCGCCACACCTCGCCCCAGCGGCCGAGCTTGCCGACCGCGACCATGATGATCAGCGCGACGAGCAGCTGGTAGCCGTTGTAGAGGAAGGCGGTGCCCGTGGGGCCGAGGTCGCCGTCGGAACCCCGCCAGGAGTCGGGGGTGACCAGGAAGAGGGGGACCCACCACCAGCCGCCGAGGTAGCCGTTCTGCAGGAGGGACCAGATCAGCCAGCCGGCCAGGAACGCGATCAGGGCCCCGCTGACCAACTGCCGCGCCGGGATGTCCTCCGGCTCCTCGTCCGGGCGCGGCCGGTGTCCGAACCGCCACACACCGGGCAGCGCCTTGGGCCGCGGGGTCCTGAGCCAGTCCAGGAACGCCGAGCCGTCCGGCAGCGGCGGGACCGACGGCGCCCGGGAGGGTGGCGGCGGGACGGCGGCACGTGCCCGCGGCACAGGATTCGCATGCGTACCCCGCGCGTCCTGGGTCCCGTCGCTGTCCATCGCCCTCGCCCCTCGACCAGCCGCTCCGTGCACCGTCAGCGGTCAATCTAACGCCCCGTACGGACAGTTCACCGCCTCACACGGCCGGGCCCGCGACCTGCGCCATGTCCACGGTGGACAATCGCGCCGCCCGACAACGCCCACATGGAGCATGCCCAGCTTCCGTCCCCGGTCCTAGCCTGCGAGAAAAGAAGGCAAGAGCCCGTTCAACGCCGTCCGTACCACCGCGCACAACCCCCAGGAGCCCCTCATGAGCGCACTTCCGCAGGAGCGCCGGATCGTCACCGCGATCCCCGGCCCGAAGTCGCAGGAACTGCAGGCCCGCCGCAGCGCCGCGGTCGCGCAGGGCGTGGGCTCCGTGCTGCCCGTGTTCACCACGCGCGCGGGCGGCGGGATCATCGAGGACGTCGACGGCAACCGGCTGATCGACTTCGGTTCCGGCATCGCCGTGACCTCCGTCGGCGCCTCCGCCGAGGCCGTCGTGCGCCGGGCCTCCGCGCAGCTCGCCGACTTCACCCACACCTGTTTCATGGTGACCCCGTACGAGGGGTACGTGGCGGTCGCCGAGGCCCTGGCCGAGCTCACGCCGGGCGACCACGCGAAGAAGTCCGCGCTGTTCAACTCCGGCGCCGAGGCCGTCGAGAACGCGGTCAAGATCGCCCGCGCGTACACGAAGCGCCAGGCGGTCGTCGTCTTCGACCACGGCTACCACGGCCGGACCAACCTCACGATGGCGCTCACCGCCAAGAACATGCCGTACAAGCACGGCTTCGGGCCCTTCGCGCCCGAGGTCTACCGCGTCCCGGTCGCCTACGGCTACCGCTGGCCGACCGGCCCCGAGAACGCGGGCCCCGAGGCCGCCGCGCAGGCCGTCGACCAGATCAGCAAGCAGGTCGGCGCCGAGAACGTCGCCGCGATCATCATCGAGCCGGTGCTCGGCGAGGGCGGCTTCATCGAGCCGGCCAAGGGCTTCCTGCCCGCGATCCGGAAGTTCGCCTCGGACAACGGCATCGTCTTCGTCGCCGACGAGATCCAGTCCGGCTTCTGCCGCACCGGCCAGTGGTTCGCGTGCGAGGACGAGGGCATCGTCCCCGACCTGATCACCACCGCCAAGGGCATCGCGGGCGGTCTGCCGCTGGCCGCCGTGACCGGCCGCGCCGAGATCATGGACGCCGCGCACGCGGGCGGCCTCGGCGGCACCTACGGCGGCAACCCGGTGGCCTGCGCCGGTGCGCTCGGCGCCATCGAGACCATGAAGGAGCTCGACCTCAACGCCAGGGCGAGGAACATCGAGTCGATCATGAAGTCCCGGCTGACCGCCATGGCCGACAAGTTCGACGTCATCGGCGAGGTGCGCGGCCGGGGCGCCATGATCGCCATCGAGCTGGTCAAGGACCGTACGACCAAGGAGCCGAACCCCGAGGCGACCGCCGCTCTCGCCAAGGCCTGCCACCAGGAGGGCCTGCTGGTCCTGACCTGTGGCACCTACGGCAACGTCCTCCGCTTCCTGCCTCCGCTGGTGATCGGCGAGGACCTCCTGAGCGAGGGTCTCGACATCATCGAGCAGGCCTTCGCGGGCGTCTGAGCCAAACGGAATCCCCAGCTCACCCACAGGATGCGCGCCACTTCCGTCCCCTCCGTCCCAGCCCTCGCGGGCACCGGGATTCCGCGTTGGGGGCGGCGGCGTCAGGCCATGTGAAGAACGTGTGCGAGGTGGATGGCGGGACGGGATTCCACCTGTCTTCCACCCATCTGCTGCCGTAGGTTTCTTCCAGATGAGAGATACACCCCGCTCACAGGGGACTGTGGGCGACTTCAGGCCGTGGCCTCCCCAGCTACGACCTGGTCGTGCCCTCGCGCACACACCCGGAGCCTCCGGCTTCGGATCTCCTCACCGATCGGACAGTCGCCCGCCCCAAACCCCCCGGGGTGGGCGTCCATCCGGTCTGATCGGCCGCCTCGGAACTACCCCCCCTGTTCCGGGGCGGCCGGCCTCCTTTCTTCCACTTCTCGCGCTCATGGGCCTTCCGGCCCTCCTCTTCGCGCTGATCACCTGGCAGGTCGTCGACGACGGCCCGCTCCGCCGTCTCGACGAGCGGATCAGCGACGCGGTCGTGGACCCGCTGCGCCTCTACGGCGGCCTCTCCGACCTCGGCAACGTCACGGTCGCGGTCCCGGTGCTCGCGGTCGTGATCGGCTACGTCGCCTGGCGCGGCCGTCGCGCCGGGACGAACCGCTGGTGGCTGCCGCCGCTCGCGGCCGCCGTGCTGATGGCGCTGGTCCCGGTGCTGGTCGTACCGCTGAAGGAACTGATCGACCGGCCGGGTCCGCCGATCATGCACGGCGGACCCGGCTACTACCCGTCCGGCCACACCGCGACGGCCTCCGTGGCCTACGGCGCCGCCACGCTGGTCCTCCTTCCCTGGCTGCGCGGCCGGTACGTCCGCCGCGGGCTCGTCGTGGCGTGCGCCGTCGTCAATCTCGCCGTCGGGTTCGGTCTGGTGCGCCGCGGTTACCACTGGCCCCTGGACGTCGTGGCCAGCTGGTGCCTGTGCACGGTGCTGCTCACGGCGCTCTGGCTGCTGCTCAGCCGAAATAGCCGTCGAACGTCCGCTGGAACTCCCAGTTCGAGAAGCGGTCCCAGTTGACCGACCAGGTCATCAGGCCGCGCAGGGCGGGCCAGCTGCCGTGGGTGGGGTACGAGCCGCAGTTGGTCTTCTTCGTCAGGCAGTCGAGGGTCTTGGTGACCTCGGCGGGCGCGACGTAGCCGTTGCCCGCGTTCACCGACGCCGGCATGCCGATCGCCACCTGGTCCGGGCGCAGCGGCGGGAAGACGTTGTTCGCGTCGCCCGCCACGGGGAAGCCGGTGAGCAGCATGTCGGTCATCGCGATGTGGAAGTCGGCGCCGCCCATCGAGTGGTACTGGTTGTCGAGGCCCATGATCGGGCCCGAGTTGTAGTCCTGGACGTGCAGCAGGGTCAGGTCGTCGCGCAGGGCGTAGATGACGGGGAGGTAGGCGCCGCAGCGCGGGTCCTGGCCGCCGAACTTGCCGGTGCCGTAGAACTGGTAGCCCATCTGCACGAAGAACGTCTCCGGGGCCATGGTCAGCACGAAGTCCGAGCCGTACTTGGCCTTCAGGGTCTTCAGGGCCGAGATCAGGTTGACGATCACCGGGGTCTTCGGGTTCTTGAAGTCGGTGTCGTCGGCGTTCAGGGAGAGTGAGTGGCCCTCGAAGTCGATGTCCAGGCCGTCGAGTCCGTAGGTGTCGATGATGTTCGAGACCGAGGAGACGAAGGCGTCGCGGGCGGCGGTGGTGGTCAGCTGGACCTGGCCGTTGGCCCCGCCGATCGAGATCAGCACCTTCTTGCCGGCCGCCTGCTTGGCCTTGATCGCGGCCTTGAAGTCGGCGTCCGACTCGACGTTCGGGCATTCGCTGACCGGGCAGCGGTTGAAGCGGATGTCGCCGGAGGTGGCGGAGGTCGGCTCGCCGAAGGCCAGGTCGATGACGTCCCAGCTGTCCGGGACGTCGGCCAGGCGCGTGTAGCCGGAGCCGTTGGCGAAGCTCGCGTGCAGATAGCCGACCAGGGCGTGCGTGGGGAGGTCGGTGGAGGGGCCGGTCGGGCCGTCGGTCGTGGTGGCGGTGACGGCGGCCGACTTCGCGGACTCGCCGGCGTCGTTCACGGCGGCGACCTGGAAGCTGTACGCGGTGGCCGGGGACAGTCCGCTGACGGTGGCCGAAGTGCTGCTCACCGTCTGGACCTTGGCGCCGTCGCGGTAGACGGCGTAGCCCGTCGCGCCGGTGACGGCGGACCAGGACAGGCCGACGCTGGTGGAGGACACGGAGGTGGTCCGCAGGCCGCTGGGTGCGGACGGCGGCTGGCTCGTGCTCCCGCCCGGGCCGACGAGGGAGACGTCGTCGGCGTAGTAGGCACCGGTGCCGTACCAGCCGTGCGTGTAGAGGGTCACCTTGGTGGTGGAGGCGCCGGTGGTGAAGGTCGTGGTGAGCTTCTGCCAGTCGGGGGCGGACTGGGTCCAGGTGGAGACGTCGGTGGTGCCGGTGCCGTTCGCGCCGAGGTAGACGTAGGAGCCGCGGACCCAACCGCTCAGCGTGTACTGGGAGTTGGGCTGCACGGTCACGGTCTGCGTGCACTGCGCGTTGTCGCTGCCGGCGGGGGTCGCCTGCAGCGCCGAACTGCCGCTGTGCACGGGTGCGTTGACCACCGTACCGGCGGTGCAGCTCCAGCCGTCGAGGCCGGATTCGAAGCCTCCGTTGCGGGCCAGGTCCGCGTCGGCCGCCTGGGCCGACGCGGAGAGGGCGGTGAGGCCGGGCACGGCCAGCAGGGTCGCGGTGAGCGCGGCGAGGACGGGTCTGATGTGTCTGGGGCGGTCCACAAGTGCCTCCGGGCAGGGGGGAATTGGAGGGGTGGAGCGCGCCCAATTTGGTCCAGACCAATGCTCGTGTCAAGACCTCGGGCCCCGGCCGCCGTCCTCACCGGCCAGGCCCGCCGCCGCCTCGTGCAGGGCCAGTTCGAGCAGCGCCGGGTCGGTGAGCAGGCCGGAGCCGTCCGGCGGCACCAGCCAGCGGACCCCGCTGGCGGAGCGGCCCGGGTACGGCACCACGATCCAGGCCCCGTCCCCGACCGTGCGGATGCCCGTGCCGAGCCATCGGGCCGCGGTGCCCGGTGGCACCAGGAAACCCATCCGCGCGTCCCCGAAGTCGGCCAGCACCGGGCCGAGCCGGTCGAGGACGCGGGTGAGCACGTCGAGCGTCGGATAGCCGAGTTCGCTCGGCAGGATCAGCACGTCCCAGGCCTTGCCGGCGGGCAGCAGTGCGATCCCCTGCGGATTGCGCTCCCACTCCCGGCGGCAGGCCTCGGGATCGGGCGCAGCGGATGCCAGCCACTCCACCGCCGTCTTCGCCCCAGCCATGAGGAGACCTCCCTGTCTCTCCGTGACGCCGTCGCGTCACAGGGGAGAGCAGGGCCTGCCCGCAGCATTACGCGGGTTCTGACGCCCCTGTGGGGTGAACCGGATCACATTCAGCTGTCGAAGCCGAGGCCCAGCCGGTCCATCGTCCGCAGCCAGAGGTTGCGTCGGCCGCCGTGCGCATCCGCGTGCGCCAGCGACCACTTGGTCAGGGCGAT
Source organism: Streptomyces spinosisporus (assembly GCF_022698145.1). Classification (GTDB taxonomy): domain Bacteria; phylum Actinomycetota; class Actinomycetes; order Streptomycetales; family Streptomycetaceae; genus Streptomyces; species Streptomyces spinosisporus. Next base: position 127,253 of record NZ_JALDAX010000016.1, on the reverse strand, counting down.
ACCGGCCCAGGCGAAGGGCTCGGGCGGGAACGGCAGCGGCTTCGTGCGGACCATCGCGAGCGACGTGCGCTCCGTCCGCTCCCCCGCCAGCAGGTCCAGCATCACCTCGGCGCCGAACCGGGTGGCACCCACGCCGAGGCCGGTGAAGCCCGCCGCATAGGAGACCCTGCCCCCGTGCGCGGTTCCGAAGAACGCCGAGAAGCGCGAGCAGGTGTCGATCGCGCCGCCCCACGCGTGGGTGAAGCGGACGCCCTCCAGCTGCGGGAAGCAGGTGAAGAAGTGCCCGGCGAGCCTGGCGTAGGTCTCGGGGCGGTGGTCGTACTCGGCGCGCACCCGGCCGCCGTAGGGATAGATCGCGTCGTAGCCGCCCCACAGGATGCGGTGGTCGGCGGTGAGGCGGAAGTAGTGGAACTGGTTCGCCGAGTCCCCGAGGCCCTGGCGGTTCTTCCAGCCGACCGAGGCCAGCTGCTCCTCGCTCAGCGGCTCGGTCATCAGGGCGTAGTCGTAGACGGGGACGGTGTACGCCCGCACGCGTCGGACCAGGTTCGGGAAGATGTTGGTGCCGAGCGCGACCCTGCGGGCGCGGACCGAGCCGTAGGGGGTGCGTACGGCCATGCCGGCGCCGTACGGCTTCAGGCTCAGGGCGGGCGTGTGCTCGTAGACGCGGACGCCGAGGCGCAGACAGGCGCGTTTGAGGCCCCAGGCGAGCTTCGCCGGATGGACCATGGCCACGCCCCGGCGGTCCCACAGGCCCGCCCGGAACGTCGGTGAGTCGACCTGCTCCCGCACCGCGTCGGCGTCCAGGTACTCGACGCCCTCGGCGAGGCCCTCGCGCTCCATCTCCGCGTACCAGTCGCGCAGTTCGCGCACCTGGTACTCCTGCGTCGCCACGTCGATCTCGCCGGTGCGCTCGAACTCGCAGTCCAGCTCGTGCCGGGCGACCGCGTCCTCGATCGCGTCGAGGTTGCGGGCGCCCAATTCCTCGAGCTGGTGGATCTCCTCGGGCCAGCGGGCCAGCCCGTTGGGCAGGCCGTGGGTGAGGGAGGCGGCGCAGAAGCCGCCGTTGCGGCCGGAGGCGGCCCAGCCCGCCTCACGGCCCTCCAGCAGGACGACGTCCCGTCCGGGCTCGCGCTCCTTGGCGATGAGCGCGGTCCACAGTCCGCTGTAGCCACCGCCGACGACCAGCAGATCGCAGGTCTCGGCGGCGGTGAGCGCGGCCTCGGGGCGGGGCCTGCCGGGGTCGTCCAGCCAGTACGGGACGGGCTGTGCGTCCGAAAGCGACGCGGTCCAGCGGTTCATGGCGCTCGGGGCCATGATGTCAACTCCCTACAGGAACTGTGCGGTTACGCCTTCTGCCGGTTGCGGCGGTTGCTGATGACCATGGAGGTCAGCACCAGCAGGACGGCGACCAGGAACATCGCCGTGCCGATGACATTGATCTGGACGGGCGTTCCGCGCTGTGCCGAGCCCCAGACGAACATGGGGAAGGTGACGGTGGAGCCCGCGTTGAAGTTGGTGATGATGAAGTCGTCGAAGGAGAGCGCGAAGGACAGCAGCGCGCCCGCGGCGATCCCGGGGGCCGCGATCGGCAGGGTGACCCGCAGGAAGGTCTGCGCCGGACCGGCGTAGAGGTCCTGTGCGGCCTGCTCCAGACGCGGGTCCATGGACATCACGCGCGCCTTGACGGCGACGACGACGAAGCTGAGGCAGAACATGATGTGGGCGATCAGGATCGTCCAGAAGCCCAGCTGCGCACCCAGGTTGAGGAACAGGGTGAGCAGCGAGGCCGCCATGACGACCTCGGGCATCGCCATCGGCAGGAAGATCAGCGAGTTGACGGTGCCCCGCGCGCGGAACCGGTAGCGGACCAGCGCGAAGGCGATCATCGTGCCGAGCACGGTGGCGCCGAGCGTCGCCCACAGGGCGATCTGCAGGCTGATCGACAGCGATCCGCACATGTCGGCGACGCCGCACGGATCCTTCCAGGCGTCCGTGGAGAACTGCTGCCACTGGTAGTTGAAGCGGCCCTTCGGCTTGTTGAAGGAGAAGACCGTGACGATGACGTTCGGCAGCAGGAGATAGGCGAGGGTCACCAGCCCCGCGATGACGACGAGATGGCGCTTGAGCCAGTTGACGACAGGCATTCAGACCAGATCCTCCGTCCCGGCCCTGCGGATGTAGATCGTGACCATGAACAGAATCGCGGCCATCAGGATGAAGGAGAGGGCCGCGGCCGTCGGGTAGTCCAGAATGCGCAGGAACTGGGTCTGGATGACGTTTCCGATCATGCGGGTGTCGGTCGAGCCGAGGAGTTCGGCGTTGACGTAGTCGCCGGCCGCCGGGATGAAGGTCAGCAGGGTGCCGGAGACCACGCCGGGCATCGACAGCGGGAAGGTGACCTTGCGGAAGGTGGTCCAGGGTTTGGCGTACAGATCGCCCGCCGCCTCGTGCAGCCGTCCGTCGATGCGCTCCAGCGAGGTGTAGAGCGGCAGGATCATGAACGGCAGGAAGTTGTACGTCAGTCCGCAGACCACGGCGAGCGGGGTGGCCAGGACCCGGTCGCCCGCGGTCCAGCCGAGCGCGTTGGTGACGTCCAGGACGTGCAGCGTGTTGAGGGTGCTCACCACGGGGCCGCTGTCCGCCAGGATCGTCTTCCAGGCCAGCGTGCGGATCAGGAAGCTGGTGAAGAACGGCGCGATCACCAGGATCATGATCAGGTTCCGCCAGCGGCCCGCCCGGAAGGCGATCAGATACGCGAGCGGGTAGCCGAGGATCAGGCACAGGATCGTCGCCGAGCCGGCGTAGAGGATCGAGCGCAGGAACTGCGGCCAGTACTCGGACAGGGCGTCCCAGTAGGTGGCGAAGTGCCAGGTGACCTTGTAGCCCTCCTCCAGGGAGCCCGTCTGCACGGACGTGGAGGCCTGGTAGATCATCGGCAGCGCGAAGAAGACGATCAGCCAGAGCAGGCCGGGCAGCAGGAGCCAGTACGGCGTCCAGCGGCCCCGCTTGCGCGGGGGCTTCGTCTCGGGGGCGGGCGCCAGGGGCGGCGCCTCGGTGACGGTGGCCATCAGGCGGCCTCCTCCTCGACCTCGGCGACACCGGCGTCGATGTCCTGCGCCGCGTCGAGGCCGAAGGTGTGGGCCGGGTTCCAGTGCAGGACGACCTCGGCGCCGGGCACCAGCCGCGGGTCGCGGTCGATGTTCTGCGCGTAGACCTCGAACTCCGGGCAGACCGGGCTGTCGATGACGTACTGCGTGGAGACGCCGATGAAACTGGAGTCGGCGATCTTCCCGGTGATGCGGTTGCGGTTCTCGGCGATCTCGCCCGCGTCGTCGGCGTGCGTGAGAGAGATCTTCTCCGGGCGTACGCCGACCAGCACCTTGCCGCCCGTCGTGGTGGGCGCGCCGCAGCGGGACTCGGGCAGCACCAGCTTGCCGCCGCCTGCCCTCAGGACGATGTCCTCGCCGCTCTTGGAGTCGACCTCGGCCTCGATCAGGTTGGAGGTGCCGAGGAAGTTGGCGACGAAGGTCGTCTGCGGGTTCTCGTAGAGGTCGGTGGGCGAGCCGAGCTGTTCGACGCGGCCCGCGTTCATCACGGCGACCGTGTCGGCCATGGTCATGGCCTCCTCCTGGTCGTGCGTGACATGGATGAAGGTGATGCCGACCTCGGTCTGGATCCGCTTGAGCTCCAGCTGCATCTGGCGGCGCAGCTTGAGGTCGAGGGCGCCGAGCGGCTCGTCGAGGAGGAGCACCTTGGGGGTGTTGATCAGCGCGCGGGCCACGGCGACGCGCTGCTGCTGGCCGCCGGAGAGCTGGTGCGGCTTCTTGCGCGCCTGCTCCCCGAGCTGCACCAGCTCCAGCATCTCCTCGACCTGCTTCTTCACGCTCTTGATGCCGCGCCGGCGCAGACCGAAGGCGACGTTCTCGAAGATGTCGAGGTGCGGGAAGAGGGCGTAGGACTGGAAGACCGTGTTCACCGGCCGCTTGTACGGCGGCAGGTGCGTGACCTCCTGGTCGCCGAGGTGGACGGTGCCGCTGCTGGGCTCCTCCAGGCCGGCGATCATGCGCAGGGTGGTGGTCTTGCCGCAGCCGGACGCGCCGAGCAGGGCGAAGAACGAGCCCTGGGGCACGGTCAGTTCGAGCGGGTGGACGGCGGTGAAGGAGCCGTAGGTCTTGCTGATGCCGGAGAGGCGGACGTCTCCGCTGTTGTCTGTGGTCATCTTCGTCACGCCCCTGTGAGCTTCGCGAACTTCTGCTGGTAGGCCGTCTCTTCCTTCGAGCTCAGCGCGCGGAAGGCGACGGACTTCGCCTGCATGGCCTGGTCGGGAAGGATCAGCGGGTTGTCCGCCGCCGACTTGTCGATCTTGGCGAGGTACGGCTTCACGTCCGCGACCGGGCTCACGTAGTTGATGTAGGCGGCGAGTTCGGCGGCCGGCTCGGGCTCGTAGTAGTAGTCGATGAGCCGTTCGGCGTTCGTCTTGTGGCGTGCCTTGTTGGGGATCATCAGGTTGTCGGTGGACGTCATGTAGCCGCTGTCGGGGATGATGTAGCCGACGTCGGGGTTGTCCGCCTGCAGCTGGACGATGTCGCCGCCCCAGGCGACACAGGCCGCCAGGTCGCCCTTGCTGAGGTCCGAGGTGTAGTCGTTGCCGGTGAAGCGGCGGATCTGTCCCCGGTCGACGGCCTTCTGCAGCCGGGCGATCACCGCGTCGTAGTCGTCGTCGGTGAACTTCGCCGGGTCCTTGCCCATGTCGAGCATGGTCATGCCGACGGTGTCGCGCATCTCGGTCAGCAGACCGACCCGGCCCTTGAGCTTGGGGTTGTCGAGCAGGTCGGACATCGACTTCACCTCGACGCCGCCGAGCGCCTTCTTGTTGTACGCGATGACCGTCGAGATGCCCTGCCACACGTACGAGTAGGCGCGGCCCGGGTCCCAGTCGGGGTTGCGGAACTGCTGGGAGAGGTTGGCGAAGGCGTGCGGCAGATGGGACGGGTCCAGCTTCTGCACATAGCCCAGCCGGATCATGCGGGCGGCCAGCCAGTCGGTGAGCACGATGAGGTCGCGGCCGGTGTCCTGGCCTGCGGCGAGCTGCGGCTGGATCTTGCCGAAGAACTCGTCGTTGTCGTTGATGTCCTCGGTGTACTTGACCGTGATGCCGGTCCGCTTGCGGAACGCGTCCAGCGTCGGGTGGTGCTTCTCGCTGTCGTCGACGTCGATGTACTCGGGCCAGTTGGAGAAGTTGATCTGCTTCTCCTTCGCCGAGTGGTCGTCGGCGGACACCCCGCCCTGCGTCTTGCCCGCCGCGGGGATACCGCAGCCGCTCAGCGCCGCGATGCCGCCGGCGGCGAGTGCGCCGCCCGCGGAGGCGCGCAGCAGCGAACGGCGGGTCATGGCGGCCCGTCCGTTGCGGTAACTGCGCCGCACGGCGGCCGCCACGGCCGGTGACAGGCGGTCGGGCTCGTACTGCTCCATGCGCGTGCTGCCCTTTCGGGAGGTGCGGCCGCGGGTCGGGCGGCCTGTGCTTCACCCGGCGGTAGCCGGATCCTGACTACAGCCGGTCCCCGAAGACGGTGCGGTGCCAGTCCTTCATGGCCACCGCCGTGTTGTCGAACATGACGTGTTTGATCTGGGTGTACTCCTCGAAGGAGTACGCGGACATGTCCTTGCCGAAGCCGGATGCCTTGTAGCCGCCGTGCGGCATCTCACTGATGATCGGGATGTGGTCGTTGATCCATACGCAGCCCGCCCTGATCTCGCGGGTGGCGCGGTTCGCCCGGTAGACGTCGCGGCTCCAGGCGGAGGCGGCGAGGCCGTACGGGGTGTCGTTGGCGAGCCCGATCCCATCGTCGTCGCTGTCGAAGGGGAGGACCACCAGAACCGGGCCGAAGATCTCGGACTGCACGATCTCGCTGTCCTGGGCGGCGTCCGCGACCAGGGTGGGACGGAAGTAGGCTCCCTTCTCCAGGTCTCCCCCGGGCGCCTCGCCGCCGCTCACCACGCGCGCGTAGGAGCGCGCCCGCTCGACGAAGCCGGCCACGCGGTCGCGCTGGGCGTGCGAGATCAGCGGGCCGAGGTCGGTGCCGGGGGCGAAGGGGTCGCCGAGCCGGACGCTCTCCATGAGGGCGGCCGTCTTCTCCACGAAGGCCTCGTACAGCGGGCGCTGCACGTACGCGCGCGTGGCGGCCGTGCAGTCCTGGCCGGTGTTGATGAGCGCACCGGCGACGGCGCCGTTGACGGCGGCGTCGAGGTCCGCGTCGTCGAAGACGACGAAGGGGGCCTTGCCGCCGAGTTCCAGGTGGATGCGCTTGACGGTGGCGGTGGCGATCTCGGCGACGCGCCTGCCGACGGCGGTGGAGCCGGTGAAGGAGGTCATGACGACATCGGGATGGCCGACGAGGTGCTCACCGGCCTCCTTGCCGGTCCCCGAGACGATGTTGATCACGCCGTCCGGGATGCCCGCGTCGGTCGCGGCCTGGGCGAACATCAGCGAGGTGAGCGGGGTGAGTTCGGCGGGCTTGAGCACGATGGTGTTGCCTGCGGCGATCGCCGGGAGGATCTTCCAGGCGGCCATCTGCAGGGGGTAGTTCCAGGGCGCGATCGAGCCGACGACGCCGATGGGCTCGCGGCGGACGTACGAGGTGTGGTCGCCGGAGTACTCACCGGCCGACTGGCCCTGCAGATGCCGGGCGGCGCCCGCGAAGAAGGCGGCGTTGTCGATGGTGCCCGGCACGTCGAACTCGCGGGTCAGCTTCAGTGGTTTGCCGCACTGCAGGGACTCCGCGCGGGCGAAATCCTCGGCGCGGTCGGCGAGCACGGCGGCGAAGCGGTGCAGTGCGTCCGAGCGCTCGCCGGGGGTGGCGGCGGCCCAGCCGGGGAAGGCCGCGCGTGCCGCTGCGACGGCCGCGTCGACGTCGTCGGGGCCTGCCAGTTCGTAGCGGTAGACCTCCTCGCCGGTGGCCGGGTCGACGACCGCGTGCGTACGGCCGGAGGTGCCCTTCGTCAGGCGGCCGCCGATGAACTGCGCACCGTCCGCGAAGCGGTCCTGCGCCGGAAATCGTTCCGGGGTTGTGGTGCCCGGGTTGTGCATGTCGCTCTCCTCCGCCGTCGCCCCGCGGCTCGGGGGGCGGGTGGCGTAGCTCCAGCTCGATTTGAGTGCCGATCCTGACAGAGCTATAGCGGTCATACAAGGGATTCCGTTGTTGCCTTTCGGTTACGCGACGGAATCTGTCGACCAGGTGTCGAGTGAGCGAGGAAAAGGGGGGACGGAGTGTCAGTGGTGCCTGCCAGACTCGCGTGCATGGAGAGGACCACGGGGAAGATCGACTCACGGGAGGCCCTGGTCAGGGCGGTCCGCGCGGGGGCGAAGATCAAGTATCTGCATTTCTGGGGGCACCGGGCGCGGGCCGACGGGCGGGTGGGCGCCAGTTGCCTCAGTCAGTGGTGGCCGTCGCCGTTCACGGTCGACGGGGTGGAGTACGGCACGGCCGAGCACTGGATGATGGCGCGGAAAGCGCAGCTGTTCGGGGACGCGGAGGCGGAGCGGCGCGTTCTCGCCGCCGGGCACCCGTCCCTCGCCAAGAAGGCGGGCCGCCTGGTGCGCGGCTTCGACGAGGCGATATGGGAGCGCGAGCGCTTCTCGATCGTGGTCGAGGGCAGCATCCACAAGTTCGCCGCCGACACCTCCCTGCGTGACTACCTCCTGGGCACCGCCGACCGCGTACTGGTCGAAGCAAGCCCGGTCGACCGCGTATGGGGCATCGGCCTCGCGACGACCGACGAGTCGGCAACGGATCCGGAGCGCTGGCAGGGGGCGAACCTACTGGGGTTCGCACTGATGGAGGCACGGGAGCGGCTGAGGGGGGCGGCGGACGGGGCGGGGGCGCCGTGACGGCGGTGCGGCTATGAGAAGGGGCCGGCCGGCGGCCGGCCCCCTCACTGGGCATGCGCCGGGTGTTCAGGCCGCGCCCAGGCCGCCCATGATGCTTGCGAAGAGCAGGACGCCCAGGAGTGGCAGGATCACGCAGGCCACGATGCCGCAGACGAGGCCCGCGGTCGCCGCGCCCTTGTTGTTGGCCTCGCCGCGGTTGGCCCTTCCGCGGCCGATGGCGCCGAAGATGATCGCGAGGATGCCGAGGATGACGCCGAAGAACCACAGGAAGAAGGTGAGACTGCAGACCACGCCGATGATGCCCAGCACCAGCCCCGAGGTGCCCATGCCGTTGCGCGGCTGCATCGGCATGCCGTAGCCGGGGGCCTGCGGGTAGCCCACGGGCGGCGCGGCCGGGTAGGACGGGCCCGTCTGGGGATAGCCGTAGCCCGGACCGGGCTGTTGCGGGTATCCGTATCCCGGGGCCGGCTGCTGCGGGGGCGGGTTCGGCGGGCCGAAGCCACCGGGCGCGGGATTGGTGTCGGACATGGAACGGTCTCCCCTCCGTTGACGTCAAGGCATCGTAATGGCCGTGCAAGGCGCCGACGAGAGGGTCTGCGCAGGCAGTTGGGGCGGACGGGGCCGGCCGTCTCAGCGGTCGAGCGGGACCGTCGCCGAGATGGTGTGGGCGGAGCCGTAGTAGTACGGATCGGGGTCCGCGTCGTCGTCGTTGTTGATCGCGGCCGTGATGCCGATCGCGATGAGGACGATCACGACGATGCCGAGCACGATCCCGATGATCCCCATGACCAGGCCGGCCTGGGCCTGGCCGCGGTTGTCCGCCTCGCCCCGCTCGGCCCGCCGGCGGCCCTTGATGCCGAAGACCACGGCGAGGATGCCCAGCACGACGGAGACCACGCCGTACAGGCAGAACAGGCACAGGGAGCAGATCCCGAGCACCATCGACGCGATGCCCATGCCGTTCTGCGGGGCCATCGGCATACCGGGCCAGCCGTAGCCCCCGGGGTAGCCGTAGCCGTAGCCGCCGTGCGGCGGGGCGGGCATGCCCGGGCCGGAGGGCGCGGGCGGCGGGGGCGGCACCGGGGAGCCTGCCGGCCCCGGGCCGGGCGGGCCGTAGCCCGAGGCGGCGGGCGGGGCGAAGCCGTCGGACGGCAGGGAGGTCACCGTGGCCTGATCGTGCACGGACGGCGGCTGGTCGCGCACCGGCGGCTGCGCGGGCTGCTGCGGCGTCTTGTCCAGCGATGGCCGGTGCTCGGGCGGCGCCCACGGATCGCGGTCGGCGGCTCCGTTCGGCTGCGTTCCGTCCGTCACGTGCACGTCCCCCCTCGGTCGTTCGTCCCGCCATGCTAAGGCCTGGCCCCTGCGCTGCCGCTTCCCGGTCCTGCTGCCGTCTCGTACCGGTCCGGTGACAACGCCGTCCGCCCGTCGTCCGGACCGCTCCCGCCGAGCGCGAAATACGATGCCCCCGTACGATCACGCGAATTACGATGTCCCCACACGATCAGCCGATCACCCGCGCCGCGCCCCGTGAGGCATGCCGGCGCCGCTTTGGGGAGGAACCCTTGACCGAGCATCTCGACGCGTCCGCCGCCCCCCTGCGTGACCTGCACGCCTTCATCGCCGGACTGCCCAAGGCCGAACTGCACGTCCACCACGTCGGTTCCGCCTCCCCCCGCATCGTCTCGGAGCTGGCCTCCCGCCACCCCGACTCCAAGGTGCCCTCCGACCCCGAGGCCCTGGTCGACTTCTTCACGTTCACGGACTTCGCCCACTTCATCGACGTGTACCTGTCCGTCGTGGACCTGATCCGCACGCCGGAGGACGTACGGCTGCTGACGTACGAGATCGCCCGCGATCTGGCCCGCCAGCAGGTCCGCTACGCCGAGCTGACCATCACCCCCTGGTCCTCCACCCGCCGCAACATCGACGAGCGCGCCTTCATGGACGCCATCGAGGACGCGCGCAAGTCGGCCGAGGCCGAGTTCGGGACCGTGCTGCGCTGGTGCTTCGACATCCCCGGCGAGGCCGGTCTGGAGGCCGCCGAGGAGACGGTCCGGCTGGCGACCGACGACCGCCTGCGTCCCGAGGGCCTCGTCTCGTTCGGCCTCGGCGGGCCCGAGATCGGCGTGGAGCGGCCGCAGTTCAAGCCGTACTTCGACCGGGCCATCGCCGCCGGACTGCGCTCGGTGCCGCACGCCGGCGAGACCACCGGCCCGCAGACGGTCTGGGACGCGCTCACCGACCTGCGGGCCGAGCGCATCGGCCACGGCACCAGCTCCGCCCAGGACCCGAAGCTGCTCGCGCATCTCGCCGAGCACCGCATCCCGCTGGAGGTCTGCCCCACCTCCAACATCGCCACCAGGGCGGTGCGCACCCTCGACGAGCACCCGATCAAGGAGTTCGTGCAGGCCGGGGTCGTCATCACCGTCAACTCCGACGACCCGCCGATGTTCGGCACCGACCTCAACAACGAGTACGCGGTCGCCGCCCGGCTGCTGAACCTCCACGAACAGGGCCTGGCGGAGCTGGCGAAGACCGCGGTCGACGTCTCCTTCCTCGACGAGCCCGGCAAGGCGCGCATCCGCCAGGAGATCGACTCCTACACCGCCTCTTGGCTCGCGCCCTGATCCCGACACAATGAGGGCCATGCAGAACGTGACCGTCGTGGCCCACCGCGGCGACCCCTACCGGGTCCGTGAGAACACCGTCGCCTCGCTGCGTTCCGCGCTCGAACTGGGCGCGGACGCCGTCGAGATCGACGTACGCCTGACCAGGGACGGCGTCCCCGTGCTGCTGCACGACGAGACGCTGAAGCGGCTGTGGGGGCACGAGCGGCCCCTCGCCTCGCTGTCGGCGGACGAGGTGCGCGGTCTCACGGACGGCGGCGTGCCGACCCTGGCGGAGGCGCTGGCCGCCGCCGACGGCGGAGGCAGGCTCATGCTCGACCTGCCCGGCACCCGGGACGTGCGCACGGCCCGCCGGATCGTGGACGCCGTACGGGAGGCGGGGGCGGCCGACCGCGTGTACTACTGCGCGGACGCGGCCGCCATGCTCGCCGTGCGCGGCGCCGACCCGTCCGCCGAGATCGCCCTGACCTGCACCAGTCTCGCGCCGCCGCGTCCCGCCCTGCTCGACGCGGTGAAGCCGCGCTGGCTCAACTACCGCTGGCCGCTGGTGGACCACGGTCTCGCGGCGCACATCCACCACGCCGGGTATCTCGTCGCCGTCTGGACCCCTGACACCCGGCGCTCGATGCGCCGGCTGATCGACGCGGGCGTCGACTCGATCACGACGAACCGCGTGGACGTGCTGTGCGCGCTGCGGGATCGCGTCTCCCAGCACTGAGGCACCGTCGGCTCAGACAGCGGGCACCGCGGCAGGATACGGAGCGAGCGCCTCCAGCCGCTTGATCCTGCTGCGGACGATGTACAGCGGGATCACCCCGAACACCCCGAACGACATGTCGATCACCGACCACCACAGGGGGATGCCCCGGATCGGTCCGCAGATCAGGGCCAGCGGGATGATCCCGGCGCAGGCGATCATCGCGAACTCGACGACCCAGACGTTGCGTACGGGGTCGCGGTAGGGGCCGTAGAAGGCGACCGCGATGACGAGATGGGCGAAGGCCAGCCAGTCGGTGCCGTAGAGGAGGAAGGGGTAGTCGGCGTCGGCGGTGTCCAGTCCGTGCCGGACGCGCTCGATCCAGTGCATGAGCGCGGGGAGGTGCTCGGGCACGGACAGGGACCGCAACAGGTCCTCGGTCCAGCGCAGTTCGTGCACCAGGGGGAAGGCCGTGGCGCCGCTGAGCACCAGGCATACGACGAAGAGGACCAACCAGGCACGGATGCCCTTGAGCAGGGCGGCTCTGTCGCTCATGGGGACAGCGTACGCCGAGAATTGAACACGTTCAAAACTTATCGGCGCCGGTCGGCCGCCGAAGGGGTCGAGGCCGTACCGGTCCTTGCCGCGGACGGCTGCATCGAGGGGACCCGGGTGACGGTCTCCGCGGCGGAGGCGGACGGGCTGGGGCGGTCGTTCGCGGCCGGTCGCCGGGTGGGTGTGGTGGTGGGTGCGGCGCCGGTCTCGGCGGTCCGGCGGTCCTGGCTCGGGTCAGGGCTGCTCGGCTCCGGCGTCGCCGGCCGGTGCGGCGGCGTCGACGGGCTGCTCGCGGGCGGCGGGGCGAGCGGGACCGTCGGGGAGCCATGGCCCTCCGAGGCGGTCAGCCGCAGGGGCAGCACGATGAGGGCGGCCACACCGCAGGTCACGGCGGCCCCGGCGGCGGCCCGCAGCATCCGGCGGCGGGACGCGCCGCGGCGGATCGCCTCGTAGCGGCCGGGGGGTGCGCCGAGATACTCGGCGGGGGGCCGCATGATGACGGTGAGCGGGTCGTCGGGGTCGTACTCCGGGCCGTCGTCAGAGTGTGTGATCAAGGCTTCTCCTCAGGTGGGCGCGGAGCAGTTCGCGGGCCGTGTGGAGGTCGGCCTTGACCGTCCCTTCCTTGCGTCCGGTGAGCACGGACACCTCCCGGATCGGCATGTCAGCGTAGTAGTGCAGGAGGATCGGGACGCGCAGCCGTTCGGGGAGCGACTGCACGAGCAGCCGTACCGAAGGGTCCGCCTGTTCCGGCGGCGGGGTGACCGCGGCCTCGGTGGTGGCCCGGCGCACGGCTCTGCGCTCGCGCTCCAGCTTGCGCCAGTGGTCCCGGACGAGATTGGCCGCGGTGACGTAGAGGAAACCGCGCGGCTCGGCCACGGCCGTCCAGCGGGCCCAGAGCCGGGTGAACGCCTCCGAGGCGATCTCGTGGGCCGTCTCGTCGTCGTCGACCAGCCGACGGACCCAGCCGGCGAGACGCGGGTAGAGGGCGGCGAACAGCTCGGACGCGGCCTTCTCTCGGGACCGGTTCAACGTTCTCCCGGGGTGTGGGGCATTCGTGTGGGGGGGGGCGGGTGGCAGTGGGTCTCGTGGGGGAAGAGCCCGGGCCGGGGGCGTACGTTCCCTCGGCCCGGACTTCGGGACGGAACCGGCCGGGGCCGGGTCAGCGGCTCGTGGAGCTCAGCCGGGCGAAGACGATCACGTTGTCGCGGTAGCCGTCACCGGTCCGTGCGCCGCCGCAGGTGATGAGCCGCAGCTCGGGCCGGTCCACGTCGCCGTAGACCTCGTCCGCCGGGAAATGGTCCTTGGCCACCGTCCGTACGTCGGTCACGGAGAACTCCGCAGCCGTGCCGTTCTCCAGGCGTGCCACGATCCTCTCGCCCCGGTGCAGGTCCTTGAGATGCCGGAACACCCCGTCCCCGTAGGCGCCGACCGTGACATGGCCGAGGATCACCGACGGACCGGTCCGGCCCGGCGTCGGGGAGTGCTCGTACCAGCCCGCCTCGTCGTGCGCCGTGATCGGCGGCACCTCGACGGTGCCGTCCGCGGCCAGGCCCAGCTTCATCACCGGGGTGTCGACCCCGATGGCCGGAATCCGGAGCCCGACCGGGGCCGATCGCCCCACCGCCGGCACCGACCCGGCGGACGGCGGTGCGGAGGACGAGGGCGCCGAGGCGGACGGTGCGCCCGCCCGGCCCGCGTCGGACGCGGCGCCCGTCGTGGCTCCGGGACCGCCGCAGCCCACGAGCAGCGTGGCCAGCGCCGTGGCGGCGAGGGCGTGCCTGGAGAGCGGCCTCATGCCCCGTTCGCCTGCCGGCGGCGTACGAGGAAGACCGCTCCGCCACCGAGCGCGACGGCCGCGGCGGCGCCCCCGCCGATCAGCGCACCCGCGCCGGAGCCGGAACTCTGCGGCGCCACACCGGTGTCGGGAGCACCGCTCGGCACGACGGAGACCTGGCGCGAGGGCACCCGGGTCGCCGCGCTCGGGACGGGGCTCGCCTCGGCGGCGGAGGGAGCGGGGCTGGTCCGGGTGGCGGCAGTGCGGGCGGGGCTGGGGGTCGAGGTCCCGGAGTCGGCGAAGGCGGGCACGGCGCCCGCCAGGACGGCGGTGCACGCAAGTGCCATGGCACTGAGGCCCGTTCGGCGCATGAATCGCTCTCTTTCGTCGGCCCGACGGTGGTCGACCGGCGGGCTGTGTGATGGATCGAGCGGAGAGACGAGGCAGGCCCGGAGCGGGTTGTAAAGAGCGGGCAAAGTCCCCGGGGCGGCCTGCGGGCCCGCTGGTCGGGGGCTATTTGGTGACGAGTGTGCGCGGCTGTTGAAGGTGTCTTGCGGCGCTTCCTGCCATGACGTAACTACGTGAATCATGAACCTGTTCACCCGAGCTGCGTCCCTGCGCCGCCCGGCTCCCCCCACCGCACCCGCCCCCCGACTCGCCCCGGAGGTACCGGCCTTTCCCCCCAGGGCCGGTATGCCGGATCCCGCACTCGCGGAGCTGACGGGAGAGTGGATCATCGACCCGGCGCACAGCCGTATCGGCTTCTCCGTGCGCCACGCCATGGTGACGACGGTCCGCGGGGCGTTCACGGAGTACGAGAGCCGGCTTCACTTCGACGGCAGCGATCCCTCCCGTTCCCGGGCCGAGATCGTCATGGCCACCGCTTCGGTCGACACCGGTGTCGAGCAGCGCGACGCCCATCTGGTCGGCCGCGACTTCCTGGACGCCAGGAACTACCCGCAGATGCGCTTCGTCAGTACGACGGTGAAGCTGGTGGGCAGCGACGTCTACCGCATGACCGGCGACCTCACCATCAAGCGCACCACCCGCCCGGTCGACCTGGACCTCACCTACATCGGGCACGTCACCGATCCGTTCGGCATGCAGCGGGTGGGATTCGACGGCACGACCACCATCAACCGCACCGAATGGGGCCTGAGCTACAGCCAGAAGCTGGCGGAGGGCGGCGCCATGGTGAGCGAGAAGGTGCGTCTGCAGTTCGACATCGCCGCCATCCGCTCCGACGCGGCACCGCAGTTCTGACCGGCGGTCCCGGCCCTGCTCACAACCCCACGATCCCGTTCCATCTCCTGGCGAACTCCACCCGTTCCCTCGACGTGATGTCGCGCGCGATCACGAGCCGCTCGCGCATCGCGTCGTCCGGGAAGATCAGGGGGTTCTCGGCGAGGCCGGCGGTGTCCTCGTCCTTCGCGTCGGCGAGGACGTCCCGGGCGGCCGGGACCGGGCAGACGTAGTTCACCCAGGCGGCGAGTTCGGCGGCGACCTCGGGCTCGAAGTAGTGGTCGACGAGGCGTTCGGCGTTGCGCTTGTGCTCGGCGTGGTCGGGGACCATCAGGGAGTCGGACCACAGCTCCGCGCCCTCCTCGGGGACGACGAAGCGGATGTGCGGGTTGTCCGCCTGGAGCTGGATGACGTCGCCTGAGTACGCCTGGCAGGCCAGCACGTCCCCGCTGACCAGGTCCTTGGTGTAGTCGTTGCCGGTGAAGCGGCGGATGTGGCCCTGGTCGACGTACTTCTCGACCTGGTCGCAGACCTGGTGGAAGTCGTCCGCCGTCCACCGGGTGATGTCGACGCCGTTGCCCTGCATCAGCAGCGCGAACGCCTCGTCCAGACCGGACAGCAGGGTCACCCGGCCCTTGAGGTCGCGCGCCCACAGATCGGAGACGTGCCGGATCTCGCGGCCCAGTCTGCGGCGGTCGTAGGCGATGCCGGTGATGCCGGACTGCCACGGCACCGAGTATCTGCGGCCCGGGTCGAAGGCGGGCGAACGCAGCTGGGGGTCAAGGTACTTGGCGACGTTCGGCTGTCCGGCCCGGTCCATCTCCTGCACCCAGCCCAGCCGTACGAACCGCGCGCACATCCAGTCGCTCATGACGATCAGATCGCGGCCGGTGCGCTGGTGGTTCATCAGGGCGGGGCTGATCTTGCCGAAGAACTCGTCGTTGTCGTTGATCTCCTCGGTGTACCGGACAGAGATCCCCGTCTGCTTCTCGAAGGCCTCCAGCGTGGGCCGCCGGTCGGGGTGGTCGTCGTCGGTGTCGATGTACAGCGGCCAGTTCGCCCAGTTCAGCCGCTTGTCGCTGCCCGACAGATCCGCGACGGCACGCTCGCCCGGCTGCACATAGGCGGCCGGCACCCCGCACCCGGCCAGGCCGCCGAGCACCGCACCGCCGCCCAGCGCGCGCAACAGGGACCGGCGGGTGAGGGAGCTGTTCTTCGCGGTGGAGGGCATGGCAGCACCATGCCGCCCCCGTTCGCGCCCCGGCAATCGACGCAGCGTCGAGTACGCCCGCGCGGGCCGGACACCCTGTCGATCACTCCGGCACACCTGCCGCCGGAGCCGGCGACCGGGGAGGGACAGAGGGAGCGGGCGGCTGCGCGGGCGGCAGGGCGACCTCCACGATCAGCCCTCCGGCCGGACGGGTCCGGGCCAGTACGCGGCCGCCGTGCGCGGCGGCGACCGCGGCGACGATGGACATGCCGAGGCCGAGTCCGTGCCGCCCCGCGACCCGGTCGGGGCCCAGGCGGCGGAACGGCTGGAAGAGCCCGGCCGCCTGGTCCGGCGGGATCACCGGGCCGCTGTTCTCGATCCGCAGCCCGGGCCGGCCCGTCACGTCCAGTCCCGTCCACACGCTCACCCACCCCTCCTGGCCCGCCGGGAGGTTGTGGCGCACGGCGTTCTCGGTGAGGTTGACGACCAGCCGCTCGATCAGCTGCGGATCGCCGAGCACGGGCGCCGGCTCCAGCCGCGACAGGACCCGGCACCCGGAGTCCGGCAGCCGTTCCCGCACGATCGCCGTGAGGTCGACCGACTCCCGCCGCTCCAGGCCCCGTTGGCTGCGCGCCAGCGTGAGCAGGGCGTCGATCAGCCGCTCCTGCTCCTGCCCGGCCGCGCGCACCCGCTGCAGGGCGGCCCGCAGGGTCTGCGCGGAGGCGTCCGGGTCGGCGAGGGTCACGTCGACGACGGCCTGCTGGAGCGTGAGCGGGGTGCGCAGCTCGTGCGAGGCGTTGGCGACGAACTGCTTCTGCGCCTCGAACGCGCCCTCCAGCCGGGCCAGTACGGCGTCGAAGGTGTCCGCCACCGCCTTCAGCTCGTCCTCGGGACCGGGCACCGCGAGCCGTTCGTGCAGGTTGTCGGCGGAGATACGGCGGGCGGTGGCGGTCATCGTCCGCAGCGGCGACAGCACCCGCCCGGCCATCAGCCGGCCCAGGGCCAGCGACGCCAGCGCCATCACGGCGAGCGCCACCGCGGCCTCGACGAGCAGGTCGTGCAGCTGGTCCCGGCGCAGGATCTCCGCCACGGCACTGACGGTCGCGGGCGCGGCGGGCGCGCCGCCCGTGCCCGGCACCCCGGGTTCCCCGACCGAGGTGATGGTCCTGCTGCTTGTCGCCGAGTGCGCGGCGAGGACGTAGACGAAGCCGAGCAGCAGGGCGCCCGCCACCACGAACAGGGCGCTGTAGAGCAGGGTCAGCCGCCATCGGATGCTGCGCGGGAACAGCCGGGCGAAGTCCCTCATCGGATGCGGTACCCGGCCCGGTCCACCGTCTCGATCAGCGGCGGCTCGCCCAGTTTGCGGCGCAGCCTGCTGACGGTGACCTTCACGGTCTGGCTGAAGGGGTCCGCCGCCTCGTCCCATGCCCGCTCCAGCAGTTCCTCGGTGGACACGACCGCGCCCTGCGCCCCGAGCAGCAGCTCCAGCACCGCGAACTCCTTCGGGCTGAGCGGGAGTTGGTCTCCGGACCGGCTCGCCTCCCGTCGCGCGGGGTCGAGCCGCAGCTCGCCGCGGACCAGGACGGGCGGCAGCGCGGGCTGCGCGCGGCGCGCCAGGGCCCGTATCCGCGCGACGAGTTCGGCGAACGCGAAGGGCTTGGGGAGATAGTCGTCGGCGCCCAGTCCGAGGCCCGCGACCCGGTCGGCCACCGTGCCCGACGCGGTGAGCATCAGCACCCGGGCCCGGCTGCCGCCGCCCGCCAGCCGCCGGCACACCTGGTCGCCGTGGATCCCGGGCAGGTCGCGGTCGAGTACGACGACGTCGTAGCCGTTGACCTCGGCGCGCTCCAGGGCGGTCGGGCCGTCGAGGGCGAGGTCGACCGCCATGCCCTCCCGGCGCAGCCCGCCCGCCACCGTCTCGGCGAGCTCTTCGTGGTCCTCGACCACCAGCACACGCATGCCCTCAGTGTGGCGAGCGGGCGGTTACACCCGGATAAGTCCGGCCGTTCCGCTGCTGTAACCGCACCTCGGGTTGCCTGGAGGACGTCAGCAACAGCGCCTCACCACTGGAGGAACCCATGCATGCTCTGGCGACCCGGCCGGGGCGGCTCGCCCTCGGCATCGCCGTCCTGACGGCCGCCGCGCTCGGCACGGTCAGCGCGTCGGCGGCCCAGGCCGCCGGCACCTCGACCGCCACCGTCGGAGCCGGACAGACCCGCGCCGTCGGAACCGGGCAGACCCATGCCCTCACGGGCGGACCGACCCACTCCGGAAAGTCCCACGACACGCGGCCGGCGTTCGCGGTCGCCTATCACCCCACCGCGGACGCCCCGGACGACGTCAACTCCGCCGACGAGGACTTCGCCGCGTGCATGCGCGAGCAGGGCCAGTCGGTCTTCCCGCGCTTCCACGCCTCGAAGGACGACGCGGGGCACATCCGCTTCCAGGTGCGGGTCCGCGGCGACGGCTTCGACCCGACGTCCGCGAGCTACAAGAAGGCCCTGAAGGCCTGCGGCCCGATCATGGAGAAGGCCGGCGTCACCTTCCCGGAGGGCCCCGCCCTGCCGCCGCCGGGGACACCCGGCAAGCCCGGGAAGCCGGGCAAGCCCGGTGAGCCCGGCACCCCCGGGAAGCCCGGCGAGGAAGGACCGTCCCTGCACACCGAGAAGGCCGGTGCGGACGACGGGCCCGGCCTGACGGCCGGCGTGCTGAGCGCCTGACCGCGGAGGGGGAACAGGAGGGGGGAACGGCGCGGCCCCGGACGGAACTTCCCGTCCGGGGCCGCGCCTCACGCCGTAGGGACCACGCGTCGACGGATCACGCGTCCAGCGACGTCATGACGTGCTTGATCCGCGTGTAGTCGTCGAAGCCGTACGCCGACAGGTCCTTGCCGTAGCCGGACTTCTTGAAGCCGCCGTGCGGCATCTCGGCGACCAGCGGGATGTGGGTGTTGATCCACACACAGCCGAAGTCGAGCTTCTTCGACATCCGCATCGCCCGGCCGTGGTTCTTGGTCCACACCGAGGAGGCGAGGGCGTACTCGACGCCGTTGGCCCACTCGACCGCCTGGTCCTCGTCCGTGAAGGACTGGACGGTGATGACCGGACCGAAGACCTCCTTCTGGATGATCTCGTCGTCCTGCTTGAGCCCGGAGACCACGGTGGGCGCGTAGAAGTAGCCCTTGTCGCCGACCTGGTGGCCGCCGGCCTCGACCTTCGCATGGGCGGGCAGGCGCTCGATGAAGCCGGAGACCTGCTTGAGCTGGTTGGGGTTGTTGAGCGGGCCGAAGAGCACGTCCTCGTCGTCCGGCTGACCGGTCTTCGTCTCGGACGCGGCCTTCGCGAGCGCCGCGACGAACTCGTCGTGGATGCCCTCCTGGACGAGGACGCGGGTGGCGGCCGTGCAGTCCTGGCCGGCGTTGAAGAAGCCCGCCACGGAGATGTCCTCGACGGCCTTGGCGATGTCGGTGTCGTCGAAGACGACGACCGGCGCCTTGCCGCCGAGCTCCAGGTGGACGCGCTTGAGGTCCTTGGAGGCCGACTCGGCGACCGACATGCCGGCCCGCACGGAGCCGGTGATGGAGGCCATCGCGGGGGTCGGGTGCTCGACCATGAGCCGGCCGGTGTCGCGGTCGCCGCAGACGACGTTGAAGACGCCCTTGGGCACGATCGAACCGATGATCTCGGCGATCAGGACGGTGGAGGCCGGGGTGGTGTCCGACGGCTTGAGGACGACGGTGTTGCCCGCCGCGAGGGCCGGGGCGAACTTCCACACGGCCATCATCATCGGGTAGTTCCAGGGCGCGACCTGCGCGCAGACGCCGATCGGCTCGCGGCGGACGATGGAGGTCAGGCCCTCCATGTACTCGCCGGCCGAGCGCCCCTCCAGCATCCGGGCCGCGCCCGCGAAGAAGCGGATCTGGTCGACCATGGGCGGGATCTCCTCGGACCGCGTGAGCCCGATCGGCTTGCCCGTGTTCTCCACCTCGGCCGCGATGAGCTCCTCGGCCCGCTCCTCGAAGGCGTCCGCGATCTTCAGCAGGGCCTTCTGGCGCTCGGCCGGGGTCACGTCGCGCCAGCCCGGGAAGGCCGCGGCGGCGGCCGCCATGGCGGCGTCCACGTCCGCCTGTCCCGACAGCGGCGCGGTCGCGTACGCCTCGCCCGTCGCGGGGTTGACCACCTCGGTGGTCCGTCCGTCGGCGGCGTCCCGGAACTCACCGTTGATGTAGTTGCGCAGACGACGCAGCTCGGTGCTCACTGCCGGCCTCCTGTCAGGGTCTTCTCTGGTTCTGGCTGTCCATTCACTGAGACACCCACCCTAATCGGCGACCCGACGTTTTCAACACCCCCGCTCGCCGCATTACTGCGAAATCCGCAGGTCTCCGTCACGCAAACAACGAATTTCATCGGTTCGCCCTTGCGGAACTGTCGAGACGTCGTGCACAGTGAAGCCGTGGCCAGTCGAAGCGCAGAGCAGAGGGACTCCCGCGAGTCCAGGAACGGCACGGGTCCGAACCTGGACGCCGTCTCCCTCGCCATCATCGAGCAGCTCCAGGAGGACGGCCGCCGGCCGTACGCCGCCATCGGCAAGGCCGTGGGCCTGTCCGAGGCGGCCGTGCGCCAGCGCGTCCAGAAGCTGCTCGACCAGGGCGTGATGCAGATCGTCGCCGTCACGGACCCGCTCACCGTGGGCTTCCGCCGGCAGGCGATGGTCGGCGTCAACGTCGAGGGCGACGTCGAGTCCATAGCCGAGGCGCTGACCGCCATGTCGGAAGTCGAGTACGTGGTGATGACCGCGGGCTCGTTCGACATCCTCGCGGAGATCGTCTGCGAGGACGACGACCACCTGCTGGACGTCATCAACAAACGCATCCGGAAGCTGCCCGGGGTGCGCTCCACCGAGAGCTTCGTCTACCTGAAGCTGAAGAAGCAGACCTACATGTGGGGAACCCGATAACCGTGAGTCCCAAGGACCTCAGCAAGACCGCGTACGACCACCTGTGGATGCACTTCACCCGCATGTCCTCGTACGAGAACTCCCCCGTCCCGACGATCGTCCGCGGCGAGGGCACCTACATCTACGACGACAAGGGCAAGCGCTACCTCGACGGTCTCGCGGGCCTGTTCGTGGTCCAGGCCGGACACGGCCGCACGGAGCTCGCCGAGACCGCCTTCAAGCAGGCACAGGAACTGGCCTTCTTCCCGGTCTGGTCCTACGCCCACCCCAAGGCCGTCGAACTGGCCGAACGGCTCGCCGACTACGCGCCGGGCGACCTCAACAAGGTCTTCTTCACCACCGGCGGCGGCGAGGCGGTCGAGACCGCCTGGAAGCTCGCCAAGCAGTACTTCAAGCTGGTCGGCAAGCCCACCAAGCACAAGGTCATCTCGCGCGCGGTCGCCTACCACGGCACCCCGCAGGGCGCCCTGTCCATCACCGGACTCCCGGGCCTGAAGGCGCCGTTCGAGCCGCTGGTGCCGGGCGCGCACAAGGTCCCGAACACCAACATCTACCGCGCCCCGCTCTTCGGCGACGACCCGGAGGCCTTCGGCCGCTGGGCCGCCGACCAGATCGAGCAGCAGATCCTCTTCGAGGGCCCGGACACGGTCGCCGCGGTCTTCCTGGAGCCCGTGCAGAACGCCGGCGGCTGCTTCCCGCCCCCGCCCGGCTACTTCCAGCGCGTGCGCGAGATCTGCGACCGGTACGACGTGCTGCTCGTCTCGGACGAGGTCATCTGCGCCTTCGGCCGGCTCGGCACAATGTTCGCCTGCGACAAGTTCGACTACGTCCCGGACATGATCACCTGCGCCAAGGGCATGACCTCGGGCTACTCCCCGATCGGCGCCTGCATCATCTCCGACCGCCTGGCCGAGCCGTTCTACAAGGGCGACAACACCTTCCTGCACGGCTACACCTTCGGCGGCCACCCGGTCTCCGCCGCCGTCGGCCTCGCCAACCTCGACCTGTTCGAGCGCGAGAACCTCACCCAGCACGTGCTCGACAACGAGAGCGCCTTCCTCGGGACCCTGCAGAAGCTGCACGACCTGCCGATCGTCGGCGACGTCCGCGGCAACGGCTTCTTCTACGGCATCGAGCTGGTCAAGGACAAGACGACCAAGGAGTCCTTCAACGACGAGGAGACCGAGCGCGTCCTGTACGGCTTCCTCTCCAAGGCGCTCTACGACAACGGCCTGTACTGCCGCGCCGACGACCGCGGCGACCCGGTCGTCCAGCTCGCCCCGCCGCTGATCTCCGACCAGTCGACCTTCGACGAGATCGAGCAGATCCTGCGCGCGACGCTGACGGAGGCGTGGACGAAGCTCTAGCCTCCGCTCCGGTCCCGTCCGGTCATACGGCCCGGGGTGCACCCGTACGAGTGAGAAGGGTGCCCCCGGGCCGCGTGCTGTCCGGCGCGGCGGCCTCGGCTCCCTAGCGTGCCTGGTAACCGATCGGCCCAGCCTTCGTTCCCCCGCCTGGGGGAAGGCACGGGAACTACGGATCTGAACGAGGTGTACGCCCATGGAGGCCCCGCCGGACAACGACGTGCTCTGGGCACGAGCCCTGCACTTCCAGCACAGCGACGGCTCGCCCGGGCTCAGCGGTGTCTCGCTCGGTGTCCGGGAGGGCGAGATCCTCGCCGTGAGCGGCCCCCGGGGCAGCGGCAAGACGACACTGCTCCACTGTCTGTCCGGCCTCGTGCCCACCCGGCGCGGCGAGGTCTGGTTCAACAGCGTGCCGGTGCACACCATGGGCCCGATGGCCCGGGAACGGCTGCGCCGCGACCGCTTCGGCTGGATCGACCCGGCCCCGGTGCTCGTCCCCGAACTGAACGCCTGGGAGAACGCCGCCCTCCCGCTGCTGCTCCGCGGCGTCGACCGCGGGCGCGCCAAGACGGCCGCCCTGGAGTGGCTGGTGCGTCTCGACATCGGCGACAGGTCCCGCAGGCGCCCGCACGAGCTGACGCAGTCGGAGCGGCAGCGCGTCTCGATCGCCCGCGCCCTGGCCACCGCCCCCACGGTCCTCTTCGCCGACGAACCGACGGCGCCCCTGCACCGCGCCGACCGCGCCCATGTGCTGCGCACCCTGACCACGGCGGCCCGCTCGCACGGCATCACGGTGGTGCTGGCCACCCACGACGCGGAGACCGCGGCCCTCGCCGACCGCACGGTGTCGCTGCTCGACGGCCGCCGTGTGAACACGGTCCACCTGCCCCCCGTCGCCGAGACGGAAGGCCGGGCCGCGTGCTCGCTCTCCGTCTGACCCGCGGCGCCCACCCGGCCGTACAGCTGCGCCGTGCCCTGGTGGCGCTGGCCTCGGCGGGCACGGGCTTCCTCCTGCTGTGCTCTCTCGGCTATGCGATGAGCCATGCGGACCACGTCACCTCCTCGATGCTGCGGCTCGCCTGGTGCCTGACCCCGATGGCGGCGACCGTCCATCTCGCGGTCGCGGTCGCCCGCACCGACCCGGCGACCAGGCCCCGCCCCGGCCTGTCCGCCATCGGGCTCGGCCCGGGCCGTCTGATGACGATCTCGGCCACCACCACGGCCCTGTCCTGCACGCTCGGCTCGCTGCTGGCCCTCGTGCTCTTCCTCCAGCTGCGCGGCGACCTCGCCGGTGCGCCCCTGGAGGGAACGGCCGCTCAGTTCCTGGCCGCGGACCAGCCGTTGCCCTTCCCGGCCGCCGTGACCCTGCTGGCGCTGGTCCCGGCGATCGCGTCGGCGACCGTGGCACTGATCCTGCGTCCGCGGGACGCGCAACCGGCCACGGCACGGCCCATGCGGGGATACGGCCGCTTCGGGCCGTACGGCAGGTCGGCGGCGCGCGAGACCTTCGGGGCGTACGGCCGCTTCGGCGCGCACGGCCGGACCACCGGGAGCCGGACCGCCGTGGCTGCCGGGGCTGCCGGGGCTGCCGACGTCGCGGCTCCGTCGGCGAACGGCTCCGGCCCGGCGGAGCAGGCGGCGGCCGCGCCCGCCCCCGATCCCGACCGGACCCGGCCCCCGGGCCCGCGCAGCGCGCCCGGGGGCCTGCCCTGGGGCATCGCCGTCCTCGCCGCCGGTCTGGCCGTGGAGGCCTATGCCGACCGCGCGGGAGACGGCTCCCGGCTCGCCCTGCCCGGCGGCCTCGCCACGGGCGCCCCGGGGGTCCTGGCCGGCTGGGCGCTCACCGCCCTCGGCCTGGCGCTGGCCGGGCCGGGCCTGACGCATCTGTGCGGCCGACTGCTGCAGTCGGCCCGTCCGGGCGCCCTGCGGCTGCTCGCGGGGCGGGTCCTGATGGAGGAGGCCACCCGGATCGGCCGTCCGCTCGGGGTCGTCTGCGCGGTCGCCTCCGGCGTCTTCGCCATGACGGCGCTGCTCGACGCGCACGAGCCCGGCTTCGGCCCCCTCAGCACCTTCGGCACCCTGCTCGTGGCGGGCTGCACCGTGGCCACGCTGCTCACCGCCGCCGTGGAGGCCAAGCACGAGCGGGCCGACACCACGGCCGCGCTGCTGCGGCTCGGCGCACCCGCCACGATGCTGCGCAGCGCCGCCGCCCTGCGGGCCGGAGCGCTGCTCGTCGCATTCGCCCCGCTCACCCTGATCGTGGCCGAACTGGCGGCACTTCCGCTCGCCCACCGATGAGTTTCGCGCAGGCCCCCGGTCTACCCCTGCGAAAGGCACCCTGCCCGACGGGAGAGACGCACATGTACCAGCAGATGATCTTCGTGAACCTGGCCACCGACGACGTCGAGGCGTCGAGGAAGTTCTTCACGCACCTCGGGTACACGATCAACCCGCAGTTCAGCACCGAGGACTGCACCTGTGTCGTGATCAGCGACACCATCGTCGCGATGCTGCTGAGCAAGCAGCGCTACGCCGACTTCACGAAGAAGGAGATCGCCGACTCCACCAGGACCAGCGAGGTGCTGATCTGTCTGAGCGCGGAGAGCCGCGAGAAGGTCGACGAGCTGGTGAACAAGGCGGTCGAGGCCGGCGGCACCGCCAACGAGGACGCCCAGGACCACGGCTTCATGTACGGCCGTTCCTTCGACGACCTCGACGGCCACTCCTGGGAGGTCATGTGGATGGACCCGGCGGCGGTCCAGGCCTGAGCGGACCCGGTGCCTAGCATGGGGCCGTGCACACCAGCCCGGCCCATGCGGCCCCTCACGACGACCGCGAGATCGAGACGCTCGAGGACTTCGACGCGACCGTCTCGGCCCGCGGCACTCTCGCCGGACACCGCGTACAGGGTGTCGATCTGACGGACCGTACGCGGGAGTTGCTCACCACCGACACCGCGCAGGCCGTGTTCCTCGGCTGCCCGATGCGCGAGGACGCGGCGGCGAAGGTCCGCGCCGACGGCGCCCTGGTCTTCCCGCCCGTCCCGCATCTGCCCTTCGACCCCTACCGCGGCCATCTCTACACGCCCGACGAGCTGTTCGCCTCGCTCGACAAGGGCTACGAGCAGACGCCGGACGCCCTCGCCTACGCGTGGTTCCAGCGCACCAAGGCCGACGGCGACATCTACGCCTCGATGCTGCGGGCCGTCCACGACGACTCCATCTCGGACGCCCTCGACGAACTGCTGCGCGGGGCACGGGTGGTGGGCGTCATGGGCGGCCATGCGATGAAGCGCGGCACGCAGGCGTACGCCGGTGCCGCGCGCCTCGGCCGTGAACTGAGCCGCGCCCGGCTGACGGTGGCGACCGGCGGCGGCCCGGGCGCCATGGAGGCGGCCAACCTGGGCGCGTACGCGGCGCCGTACGACGACGCGATGCTGGAGGAGGCCTGTCTGCTCCTCGCCAAGGCGCCGTCCTTCACCCCCTCGGTCACCGAGTGGGCCCAGGCCGCCTTCGAGGTGCGCACCCGCTGGCCGAAAGGCAACCACTCCGTGGGCATCCCCACGTGGTTCTACGGCCACGAGCCGCCCAACGCCTTCGCGTCGCACATCGCCAAGTACTTCGCCAACGCCACCCGCGAGGACGGACTGCTGGCCCGCTCCACCGCGGGTGTGGTCTTCCTGCCGGGTGCCGCCGGGACCGTACAGGAGATCTTCGACAACGCGACGCCCAACTACTACGAGTCACGCGGCGAACCGACGCCCATGGTGCTGGTCGACCGGGAGCACTGGACGGAGCGGCTGCCGACGTGGCCCCTCTTGTGCGCGCTCGCCCGGGAACGGTCGATGGAGTCCCGTATCACCCTCGTTGACCGGATCGAGGAGGCTCCGGAGGCCTTGAAACGTCTCGGCGTGCAATAAAACTGTAAAAGCCAACGGGCGGACCCCGCCTACGCATTGACACTCCTTATGGAACGCTTATAGACCTGTGAGTCTCCTGGGGAGAGTGAGGCTTCGCCTCCACAGACGTTTCACCTTCCCACGTCAACCCCCCGCAGTTGCGCACCCCGTGAAGGGCAAACGTGTCCATATCCCGCCGTACCGCACGTCGTTCCGTGCAGATCCTTGGCGTCGCCGCCGCTTCCTCCGCGCTCGCACTGAGTGCCGCGGGCAGCGCGCTCGCCTGCAACATCAGTGAGTTCTCCGCCGAAGCCAAGTGCGACGGCAGCAAGGGCGTCATCACCGTCACCGATGTCGACGCCTCCGGCACCAAGGCGACCGTCTCCGTGTTCCTCGAGAACAACGGTGCGGACGTCCAGAAGGTCGGCGAGCAGGAGGTCAAGGGCTCTCGCGAAGGCACCACCATCACCTTCGCCGAGGACTGGAAGCCGAACGCCGAGTACCGCGTCCACGTCACCGCCGGCAACGGCAACCGCAAGCTGGTCGACGAGGACATCAAGCCGAACCTGAAGACCCCGTCCGAGGGTTGCTCCAAGGACGAGTCGACCCCGCCGGCGAGCCCCTCGCCGTCGGAGTCCAAGCCGGCCGAGGAGTCTCCGGCTCCGACGCCGTCGGCCTCGGAGAGCAGCACCGCCCCGGCGGACACCTCGAGCAACGCCCCGTCCCCGGCGGCCGGTGACTCGAACCTCGCCGAGACCGGTGCGAACTCCAACACCGGCATGATCGCCGGTATCGCGGCCGCGCTGGTCGTGGTCGGCGGCGGCGCCGTCTTCTTCGGCATGCGCCGTCGCGGAGCAGCCAACAAGGGCTGATCACCGCACACAGCAGTACGTCTGTGGCCCGTCCCCGTATCCCCGGGGGACGGGCCACCGTCGTACTCAAGGGCTGCAGACGGTCCTCAGGCAGTCCTCAGGCAGCCCTCAGTCCAGGACGACGACTTCGGCCGCGTCGAACTCGACGCCGACCCTCTCGCCCGCCTCCGGCGCGTCCTGCAGCGCGCACGCGGCCTCCAGCCGGGGAGCGTCCTCGGGCTGGAGCTGTACGGCGACGTGGGTGCCTCTGAAGGTGCGTGCGGCCACCGTGCAGGGCAGCCCCTCGCCGGCTTCCACGAGGCGGACGCCCGCGGGCCGCACGAGGAGTGTGCGGGTGCCCTGGGCGGCGTTCTCGGGCACCGGCAGCTTGCCCCAGGGGGTGTCGGCGGCCTGGCCCGCCACCGTGCCCTCGACGACATTGTCGAAGCCGAGGAACCGGGCGACGAACGCGTCCGCCGGCCGCTGCCACACCTCAAGGGGCGTACCGGACTGGGCGATCCGCCCGTCCCGCATCACCACGACCCGGTCGGCGAGCGCGAAGGCCTCGCCCTGGTCGTGCGTCACGGCGAGGACCGTGGTCCCCAACTGGCCGAAAAGCTCCCTCAGTTCGACGACGAGCCGCTCGCGCAGCGAACGGTCGAGCTGGCCCAGCGGCTCGTCCAGCATCAGCAGCCGGGGGCGCGGAGCGAGAGCGCGCGCGAGCGCCACCCGCTGCTGCTCACCGCCGGAGAGCGAGGCGACGGCCCGGCCCGCGGCGCCCGGGAGACCGACGAGTTCCAGCAACTCCCGTACGCGCTCGTCCTGTTGCCGCCGCGAGACCCCGTGCATCCGCAGCCCGAAGGCGACGTTGCCGCCCACGTCCCGCTGCGGGAAGAGCTGGTGGTCCTGGAACATCAGGCCGACCCCGCGCCGGTGCGCGGGCACGCCCGCCTGGTTCCGCCCGTCCAGCGACACCCGCCCGCCGTCCAGGGGCTGCAGCCCGGCCACCGCCCGCAGCAGCGTCGACTTCCCGCTGCCGCTGGGCCCGAGCACGCACACGATCTCGTGCTCGGCGACCTCGAGACCGACGGCGTCGAGCACGGCCCGCCCGCCGAAGCGGACCGTGGCGTCCTGCAGGCTCACCAGCATCTAGAACTCCCCTGTCCGGTCGGTGCGCAGCCGCTCCAGCACCAGCAGCGCCACCGCGCACACCACCATCAGAATCGTGGAAAGGGCCATCGCCTGGCCGTAGTTGAGCTCCCCGGGGCGGCCGAGCAGCCGCGCCACCGCGACCGGCAGCGTCGGGCGGTCGGGCCGCGCGATGAACACGGTCGCTCCGAACTCCCCGAGCGACACCGCGAAGGCGAACCCGGCCGCGACCAACAACGCCCGCCGCACCAGCGGCAGATCGACCTCGCGCCACACCCGCCAGGGCGACGCCCCGAGCACGGCCGCGGCCTCCCGCAGCCGCGCGTCCACGGCCCGCAGCACCGGCAGCATGGTCCGTACGACGAAGGGGACGCCCACCAGGGCCTGCGCGAGCGGCACGAGGATCCAGGAGGACCTGAGGTCCAGCGGCGGCTCGTCCAGCGCGATCAGGAACCCGAAGCCGACCGTCACCGCCGAGACGCCCAGCGGCAGCATCAGCAGCGCGTCGAAGCCGCGCACCAGCCGGCCGGCGTCCCTGCGGGCGAGGGCCGCGGCGGCGAGTCCGCCGATCACCACGGCGACGGCGGTGGCGGCGACGGCGTACTGGAGCGAGTTGCCGATCGCCTCGATCGGCGGGACGAGGAAGGTGCCGCCGTCCTCGTGGGTCAGCGCCCGGTAGTAGCCGAAGTCGGGCGTGTCCAGGGACCGTTGCACCAGCACGGCGAGCGGCAGCACGAGCAGGACGGCGACGGTGGCGAGGACTCCGGCGAGCAGCCCCCACTCGCGGGCCCCGCGCGGCCGCCGCGCCGTCACGGAGGCGTCGACCAGCCGCAGGGCGGTCTCCCGCCGCCGTACGGTCCAGGCGTGCACGGCGAGGAGCGCGCCGACCGCCACGAACTGGACGACGGTGAGCACCGCGGCCGTGGACAGGTCGAAGATCTCGGACGTCTGCCGGTAGATCTCCACTTCGAGGGTGGAGAAGGTCGGTCCGCCGAGGATCTGCACCACGCCGAAGGAGGTGAAGGTGAAGAGGAAGACCATGAGCGCGGCGGCGGCCACGGCGGGCGCGAGCGCGGGCAGCGTCACCTTGCGCCAGGCCCGCAGCGGCGAGGCGCCCAGCATCCGCGCGGCCTCCTCCTGCCGCGGGTCGAGCTGGGCCCACAGGCCGCCGACGGTCCGTACGACGACGGCGTAGTTGAAGAAGACATGCGCGAGCAGGATGGCCCACACGGTGGTGTCCAGGCGTACGCCCCACAGCTCGTCGAGGAGTCCCCCGCGCCCGACGAGCGCCAGGAACGCCGTGCCGACGACCACCGTCGGCAGCACGAACGGGACGGTGACGACGGCCCGCAGGACCTGCTTGCCGGGGAAGTCGAAGCGCGCGAAGACATAGGCGCCGGGGAGCGCGATCAGCAGCGTGAGCGCCGTGGAGGCGAGCGCCTGCCACGTGGTGAACCACAGCACGTGCCGGATGTCGGACTGCGTGACGACGTCCGCGATCCGGCCGAAGTGCCAGGTTCCGTCGGCCTTGAACCCGCGCGCCACGATCGCGGCCACCGGCCAGGCGAAGAACACCGCGAAGAACGCGACGGGCACGGCCATCAGGCCGAGCCGCGCCGCGCTCCCCCGCCGGGACCTGCGCGGGGCCGCCTCGGCCGCGGCTACTTCAGTACGAGTGACGTCCACGACTTGACCCACTGGTCACGGTGGTCGGCGATCCTGTCCGGCGCCATCTGCTCCGGATGCTTGGCGGGCTGCCCGAACTTCTGGAACTCGGCCGGGGTCGTGGCCCCCTTCACCACCGGGTAGACGAACATGTTCAGCGGCATGTCCTCCTGGAACTCCTTGGTCACCAGGAAGTCGATGAGCGCCTTGCCGCCCTTGCTGTTCTTGGCGTTGCTGAGCAGTCCCGCGTACTCGATCTGCCGGAAGCAGGTGCCGTACGAGGTCCCGGTCGGCGCCGTCTTCGGCTTCGGGTCGGCGTAGATGACCTCGGCGGGCGGCGAGGAGGCGTAGGAGACTACGAGCGGCCGGTCGCCCTTGGCCTTCTTGCCGCCTGCCGATCCGGAGAACTCCTCGTCGTAGGCCTGCTCCCAGCCGTCGACGACCTTCACGCCGTTCGCCTTGAGCTTCTTCCAGTAGCCCTGCCAGCCGGCGTCGCCGTACTTGGCGGCCGTGCCGAGCAGGAAGCCGAGGCCGGGCGAGGAGGTGGCGGCGTTCTCGGTGACGAGGAGGTTCTTGTACTGCGGCTTGACCAGGTCGTCGAAGGACTGCGGCGGGGCCAGCTTGTGCTTGCTGAAGTAGGCCTTGTCGTAGTTGACGCAGATGTCGCCGGAGTCGATGGGCGTGACGCGGTGCCTGTCCTGGTCGACCAGATACTCGGAGCGAACCTGATCGAGCCCCTTGGCCTCGTACGACTGGAAGAGACCGTTGTCGAGGGCCCGGGAGAGCAGGGTGTTGTCGACGCCGAAGAAGACGTCGCCCTGCGGGTTGTCCTTGGTCAGGATCGCCTTGTTGACGGCCTGGCCCGCGTCGCCGTCCTTGAGGACGTGGACCTTGTAGCCGGAGCTCTTCTCGAAGTCCGCGAGGACGCTCTTCGAGACGGCCCACGAGTCGTGGCTGACGAGGGTGACGGTCTTGGAGTCGCCCGAGCTCTCGCCGCCGGACGACGACCCGCACGCGGACAGCGTGATCAGACCGAGGCCGACCGCAGCGGCCATGAATGCCTTCTTGTGCACTGACTTCCTCCTGGCTGACCAGGAAGAGACGCGGCCCTGCCCGGGGCGGCGGAACATCCCACCGGCTCCCGGGCAGGGCGCAACAGCTTGAGTGATCACCGAACTTCCTACCCAGAATGACCTGGGCAAGGTTCAGAGGGTCTGCGGCCCGGTTGCCGCACTCTCAGCGCTGTGGCGCTCCCCTGTCGGAATATGCAGATGTGTGTACGGGCGTATGTGTACAGGTGTGCTTACCGGCTCAGGTTACCGCTCGGTGGCCGCGAGCTGACCGCAGGCCCCGTCGATCTCCTGCCCACGGGTGTCCCGGACGGTCACCGGCACACCGTGCGCGGCGATCGCCTCGACGAAGGCCTTCTCGTCCTCGGGCCGCGAGGCGGTCCACTTCGATCCGGGCGTCGGATTGAGCGGAATCAGATTGACATGCACGGGCTTGCCCTTGAGCAACCGCCCGAGCCGGTCCCCGCGCCAGGCCTGATCATTGATGTCGCGGATCAGTGCGTACTCGATGCTGAGCCTGCGCCCGCTCTTCTCGACGTACTCGAACCCGGCGTCGAGGACCTCGCGCACCTTCCACCGGGTGTTCACCGGGACGAGGGTGTCGCGCAGCTCGTCGTCGGGGGCGTGCAGCGAGATCGCGAGCCGGCACTTCAGGCCCTCGTCGGCGAACCGGTGGATGGCCGGGACGAGCCCGACGGTCGAGACGGTGATCCCGCGCTGTGAGAGCCCGAGCCCGTCCGGGGCCGGATCGGTGAGGGCGCGGATGGCCGTGATGACCCGCTTGTAGTTGGCGAGCGGCTCGCCCATCCCCATGAAGACGATGTTGGACAGCCGCGCGGGCCCGCCCGGCACCTCCCCGTCCCGCAGGGCGCGCATCCCGTCCACGATCTGATGCACGATCTCGGCGGCGGACAGATTCCGGTCGAGGCCGGCCTGGCCGGTGGCGCAGAAGGGACAGTTCATCCCGCACCCGGCCTGCGAGCTGATGCACATGGTGACCCGGTCCGGATACCGCATCAGCACCGACTCGACGAGCGTCCCGTCGAACAGCCGCCACAGCGTCTTGCGGGTGGTGCCCTGGTCGGTCGACAGATGCCGCACGACCGACATCAGCTCCGGCAGCAACGCCTCCTGCAGCTTGCCGCGCGATCCGGCCGGAATGTCGGTCCACTCCGCCGGGTCGTGCGCATACCGCGCGAAGTAGTGCTGCGACAGCTGCTTGGCACGAAACGCCTTCTCCCCGACCTCGACCACAGCCTCCTTGCGCTCGGCAGGACTGAGATCAGCAAGATGCCGCGGCGGCTTCTTGGCTCCGCGGGGGGCGACGAAAGTGAGTTCTCCGGGCTTTGGCATGGCTGTACCAGTGTCGCAGATCGAATGGTGTGACCTGCGACTGTGAGCGGGGACACCTGTCGTTGGTGGTCGTCATGCGTCGCCGCTGAGCGGCCTCGGACGGCCCAGGGACGGCCCAGCGGCGATCACTCGTCGGCTGCTTGTCACTCGTCGAGCCGGACCTTGACCTGGTGACCTGCTGCTGAGGTGTCCGATAGAGCTGTCGGCGATGGCCATCCTTGAGCGCCCTTCGACAGACCGTGGGCGGCCCGGGAGGGCGCTCACACGTCAGGTCTGCGAGCTGAGTAACTACCGACCTGATGAGCATACTCAACGCCTCATTATGTCCTGTGCTGGCTCATCACCGTGAAAGAGCTGACAATTCTTTCTTGAACTCACGGCTGATGTGACTGATCCTTGAGTTCATCTCAACCGCCCGCCGTTGCACCTCCTGGCTAACTCCTAGCTCTGACATCAGGACTAGACAGAGCAGCGCATAGGTGACTTCCATAAGCAGAAAAGCCTGAGAGCTCTCGTCGCTTTGAGAAGATCTTTCGTTCGCGTGCGCTAGATCATTCCTGGACTTCTTTAGAGCCGTGGCCCAATGCTCGCGATTACCTAGGAGAGTCTCGACCGCTTCATTGTCAGGTATGGATGCTAGTTCGAGCATGCGCTCGTTATAGGTAGGATTATTACGCAGACCCGTCTTGACGAAGTCAACCAGATGCTGGGGCTCGTCAGATATGACTGAAAGAATCTTATTCTTGAGCTGCTTATATTCCTGCTTGGTTAGGGGAGTGCTGGTTGAGCGGAGAGCTGCATGGATGCTTTCGGCTGCTGTAGCGACTCCTAGGAGGCGAGTTCCGACGTAGCCTCTTTCGATGTACCTAAGGCCGAACAGAATATTGCACCCCGTGCGGGCCTTCTCCTTCAAGTCGAGCCATCTGGGAATGGAGTCTTTGAAATCGATGTCGGCTAGAGTAAACAGAGAGTCAGTACCCCTGCTTCGCTTCTTCTGGCCGGGCGTCCGGTAGATCTGACGTCCGATTACCTCAACTTCTTTGGGTTCATCCTCGGATTTCATATAGGTGAGAGATCGACTTAGAGCGCCACAGGGCTCGTAAGTGCTGAGGGTGAGCAGGTCCTGCATATCCTTCTCAACCTCATCGAAGTGTTTACAAGGAACGGGATGGGGCGGGGTAAAAGTAAGTACTGCCGACTCTTTTCCCGAAAGGGATCTCTCGTTCGATATCATCTGATCTTCGTACTGAAAATCTCTCGTAAGCAGGCGCAGTGATATTTCGATGTCGTTATGCCGCGTAGTTACGGGTTCCGCTTCCACTCTATTTACCTGCTTCGATCGAGGAAGTTCCCCCTCCCTCATTTCCATAGAAAGTCGGAAGGCTGACTGGTTCGACCAGTGGAGCAGTCGCTCAAGCCGAAGATGAGCGCGAATAAATATTGGAGCGTCGAGACTTTCTAGGTGCACTCCACGTAGGGCGCGAATGGAGGACCAATCTTGCCTAGTAATGTCACCGTCGAAGAACCCAAGACCGCTGCTGTGAAGGCAGCTGTTGTCCAACAGTGTGAACCTCTCGCTCCCCGAGAGCCCATGAATTAGCGGTATGTCGCGCGTGTCGCTACTTACGGAATACCCGTTCCCGTCGGGGAGCGGTTTTCGAATAGTGATGTCGAAGCCGCCGACGAGTTCCAGCCTGACTTCGCCTTCTTCGTTGCAGCGCAAAATGCCGGGTATCTTTACTTCCGGTGTAGCAGCTTCCCACCAATATCCCCGCCAAGTGCGATCAGTCATGGAGGCAGAGTAGCGGCCTCGCAGTCACGTCGAGTGGCAGATGGTGAAATGCGCGGAAGGTAGGCCGAATAGGTCGGTGGAGCGGCTTTGGGCGGGAGCTGCCATGGGGCGAGTGATCATGGCCCCGTAAGCTTCCGGCGCGTCGGGCAGTCTGTGGACCTGCCCGTTAAAGCACGACGTTGGGGCCATGATCTTAGAGGCTCGCCCCATGGTGGCTGCCTAAAGCCGTGGAGCCGACCGCCCCAGCTACAGAGGGTGTCTCCCACTTCATGCCCGCAGCTCGCCAGCGCGCCGCCGGGCGCGGCCAGCCGGGGCGAAGACAGGAGGCAGGCCGCGCCGCAGAGGCGGCGCGCGCCCGCGCCGTGCGCGGGCCTTGATGAACGTAGGGAAACTTCCACCGCGCCGTGATCCGGAGGGTCCGGCTTCGGACTGTCGGCCATCCTCACGACTCGGCTACCGTGCCATTCATGCCTTCTGCACTGGACACGCCCCAGGGCGCTGCCGAACTCGCGGAGTCTCTGTTGCCCCCGCTCGGGAACCGTTGGCTGCACACTCAGGCCGTCGCGGTCCGGGCGCGCGAGCTGTCTGCGGCTGTGTCCGAGGAAGACAGGGATCTTCTTGTCGCGGCGGCCTGGCTGCACGACATCGGCTACGCCACGGAGCTGCGCGAGACGGGGTTCCATCCGCTCGACGGTGCTCGTCATCTCGACCGGCTCGACGCACCCCCGCGACTCGTGCAGCTCGTCGCCCATCACTCCGGAGCCGTCTACGAGGCAGAGCAACGCGGGCTCACGTCCGAGCTGGCCGTGTACGAGCGTGAGGAGTCTCCGCTCTCCGATGCCCTCATCTGCGCCGACATGACGACTGGTCCGGCGGGCCAGTCCTTCACCTTCGATCAGCGCATAGACGAGATCTTGCAGCGGTACGAGCCGGGCAGTGAGGTTCACAGTGCCATCAGCAAGGCCCGGCCGTACCTCGGGGCCGCTGTCGAGCGGACGCTTGCCCGCCTCGCTGATCAGCCGATGTAAGGCTTCGCCCGGTTCTCCAGGCCGTGATCGATCCGCATCCGCATGGACGGATGGATGTTCAACTCGTCCAGCCTGCTCGGAGCGACGAAGGCAACTTCCTTGCTCTCGCTGCTCGTTCGAAGCCCTCCGCCAACGATGCGCGCCGTGAAGCAGATCGAGAACTGTTGGCGTACCTCTCCGTCGTCGTACGCCATGACGTGCGCGGGGTTGGTGTAGAGGCCGATGAGGCCGGTCACCTCGACGTCGAATCCGGTCTCTTCCTTGGTCTCGCGTACGGCCGCGTCGGCGACCGACTCGCCAACGTCGACACCGCCGCCGGGTAGCGCCCACAGGTCGTTGTCCGTCTTGTGGATCAGCAGGACTTCCCCGGCTTCATTGAGCGCTACAGCCGTGACTGACGGCACGATGCTGTTCGCCTTCGGGGCGTTCGGGTCATTGAAGTAGTCGACTCGGGCCATACCTCCAGCCTCGCATGACCTGTCGCCGAACCGACTCGGCTGGGGACCGGGTGCCGGTTCCGCCGGCGCCCGCAGCCCCGGCTCCCGAGGAACTTACGCGGCGCGACCGCGCTCCCACGCGTAGTCGAAGCTGCGCATGTAGTGCCGGAAGGTTCGGGCACCGGGGAGGTAGCGGAAGTGCAGTGCCGGATTCTGTCCGGCGGGTGCTCCGAGAACGTGCGGGTTCACCAAGATGTCGTCGTCGAACCGGTAGATCGAGTTGTAGAGGATTGTGTCGTGCAACCTGATCTCGACGCCGGGTGTCTTCGCCGCTGGTTCGAGGTAGCGCCGGGTGATTCGCGCCCGCGCGGCTAGATCGTCACCGATCCCTTCCTCTTCGCCGCGTAGACGGACCATCTCTGAGTCAGGGTCGCCCAACAGGATGCGGATCTGCCCGCCAGCCTTCGCCTTCTCGGTCAGCTGCTGTGGAAGGTCGGGGAAGCCGTCGAAGAGGAACGTGCCGCCATACACCAGGATGTCGATCTGGTCGTTCGCCTTGTCGATCAGCGATGACCACAACGAGGTTGGGACCGCGCCGCGGTGCGGGTAGTACGTGATCAGTTCGGATGAGCTTGCGGCCTCGGCCTGCTTCTCGACGGTGGGCCAGATGTAGACCTCATCGACGCCGAGGAAGCTTGCGGCCTTCCAGCGGTGGCCCCGGTGCGGCGTCCGGTCGGTCGTGATCCAGCGCTCCACGCTCTTCGGGTCGACCCCGACGTGTTGAGCTACGGACTGGATGGTCTCGTCCTTCGCTGAAATCGCCGCGCGCAGACGCTCGTTCGCCATGGCGTGCCCTCTCGTGGGACGTCTCAGGGACGTTTTGACGATAGCTCAGACGTCCCCAAACGTCCATACGGACCGTGATACGTCCACCACTTGTCGCGGTCTCCTGATCTCACCGCCGAAACGGCGGATCAACTCCCCATCAGATCAGGAGCACAGACGATGCGTCAGATCCCTGTCGACACCACCACCGCGACCGTGATGGTCGCCAAGAACCCGCAGCCCAAGGTCAAGGATCGCCGTACCGGCGAGATCGCCACCGACGCCGAGACCGGTGCGAAGCTCATGACGGTCGACGTGATGTTCGCGGCGAACGACGAGGTCGAGATCCTGTCCGTCGCCGTCCCCGAGCCGGGTATCTCCGGCGAGCTGGCCATGGGCACCCCGGTGGCCCTTACGGGTCTGATCGCCCGGCCGTGGGAGAACGAGTTCAACGGCCAGAAGCGGCACGGCATCGCCTTCCGCGCGGTCGCGGTCACCTCGCTGGTCGAGACTGCCGCGAAGTCGAAGGCAGCCTGATCATGACCTGGTTCATGGTCGCGCTGGTGGTGGTTGTCGCTGCTGCGGGTCTCCTGCGGTGGCGGCGCCCCGCCTGGTACTGGCTCACCTTCGGCGCATCCCTGGCGATGCTGCGGGTCCTGGTCCGCTACGGCTCCGTCATGGACGCCTGCGGGCTCACCGTCCCGCCCTCCCGCTGGCGCCTGGCCGTGGCCCGGGCCACCAACCGGCCCGTTCCCGGCCCCCGCGCCCCGCGCATCCTGCGGATACGCCCGACTCGCACCGGCCTGGTACTCCGGCTGGGACTTCGGCCCGGTCAGGACGCCTTCGACGTCGCCGCCTCCTGCGACCGGCTGCGCCACTCGTTCGCGATGTACGGCGTCACGTCCCGCGAACTGCGCTCCGGCGTGGTCGAGGTCCGCATGACCGGCTACGACGTGCTCAAGCGGGTGCAGATGCCCGCCAGCACCGACGCCGGGCCGATGCGGGTGCCGGTCGCCCTGCGCGAGGACGGCTCGGTCCACTACCGCGACTATCGGGCCGTTCCGCACGCGCTCACCCTCGGCGCCACCGAGTCGGGCAAGTCCGTCTACCAGCGCAACCTGGTCGCGGGACTCGCACCGCTGGATGTCGCCCTGGTCGGCATCGACTGCAAACAGGGCGTGGAGCTGTTCCCGCTGGCCCGCCGGTTCTCCGCGCTCGCCGACAACCCGGACGCCGCCGCCGATCTCCTCGACGCGCTCGTCGCGCACATGGAGGACGTGTACCAGCTGATCCGTGCCGAGCAGCGGATCACCGCTGACGTACCGGATGCGGAGATCGCCGCCGACATCTGGAGCCTGCCCGCCAAGCTGCGGCCGGTGCCGGTCGTGGTCTTGGTCGACGAGGTCGCCGAACTCGCCCTGTATGCCTCCAAGGAGGAGGAGAAGCGCCGGGACCGGATCATCACCGCGCTCGCCCGGCTCGCCCAACTCGGCCGCGCCGCGGGCATCTACCTGGAGATCTGCGGGCAGCGCTTCGGCTCCGAACTCGGCAAGGGCATCACGATGCTCCGCGCCCAGCTCACCGGCCGCACCGCACACCGCGTCAACGACGAGTCCAGCGCCAACATGGCCTTCGGCGACATCGCCCCGGACGCCGTCCTGGCCGCGATCCAGATCCCCACCGACATGCCCGGCGTCGCCATCACCGGCGACTCGACCGGCGGCTGGGCCCGCATCCGTGCCCCGCACACCTCCCTGCGCCAGGCCGTCAACACCTGCAACCGGCACGCCAACCGCACCCCGGACCTGCCCGCTCTGGCCCCGTTCCGGCCCGTGCTCGGCATCCCGGCTCCGGCCGACGCACCGGCTGTTGAGTCCATCCCGGCCACTGCCTGACCCACCCCCGTTCCACCGGTCGGCGCGACCGCCTTCGCGTCAGGTCCCTACCCGAGCCATGCCTCAAGGAGATCGCCCGCCATGTGCCCCAACTGCGAGGACTTCGCCCGCACCGTGGTGATGCTCGGCCAACTCGCCCTCTACGCCGACACGTTCGGCACCGACCAGGACTTCGTCGACACCGTCGGCCCGTGCCTGGCCGCATCGCTGCCGGAGCCGCCGCCCGGCACCTTCCCGCCCGGCTACGACCCCACCGAGGGCCCCGAGTACCCCGGCGAGGGGTGGTGACCGTGGGCGACGTCATCCACTTCCCCCAGCCCGCCCCGGCCCCGGGCCCGGCCGATCCGCTGGAGTCCGCCCTGCTGTCCGCCTGGAACAACTCGCCGGAGGTCATGGACGACTACGGCGACGAGGGCCCCGACGACACCGACGACTGAACCCGCCGGACTGAGGCGGCTAGAGACCGCTCCCCGCCCCAGTCCTGGCTCAACTCGCCGAAGGAGGTGAGGACATGACCCGCTCGATCCGCCCGGACGCCGTCCTCGTACAGGCCGTCATTGCCGGGGCCCTGTCCTTCGCCCACCTGCACGACCTCGCCGACGCAGCCGGACAGACTGGCTGGAAAGCCTGGGCCTACCCCATCTCGGTTGACCTGCTGCTGGTCGCCGCCTGGCGTCGACTGCGCTCCGGTGAGCCGTCCCGGCTGGCCTGGTGGTGGTTCCTGGTGGCTCTGGTGGCCTCGCTCGGCGCGAACGTCGCCACCGCCGGTTTCCTCGATCTGGACCAGCCGCCCGCCCTGCTCCGCCTCGGCGTCGCCGGGTGGCCCGCCGTCGCCTTCCTCGGCGGCACCCTCCTCGCCCATTCGCCGTCACCCGCTCCGGCCGGGGACCGGGTGCCGGTTCCGCCGGCGCCCGCAGCCCCGGCCCCCGCACCCGACAACGAGCCCGAACCCACTCCCGCCCCGGAGCCGGTCCCGGCCACCGACGACACCCCGGCCCTGCCCGCCGCCGACCCCGTTCCCGCGGTGCCGATCGTCCCGGCCGCCCTGGTCGACCACGCCCGCAAGGTTGCCGCCGACCACGAGACCCGCACCGGCACCCGGATCGACACCGACACCCTGCGCGCCCGGCTCGGCGTCCCGTCCCACCTGGCCGACGCCATCGCCGCCCAACTCGCCTGACCCGAAGGGAGAACCACCGTTATGCCTGCCCGCGACTTCTTCCACTCCGTGATGAGCATCGGCCCGGTGCAGATCGGCACCCACCGCGACCGCCGTGGCCAGACCCGACACGCGGCTGTGTGTACCGCCGACAACTGCGGTTGGTCCGCCGACTACACCAGCCAGTCGGCCGCCCAGCTCGCCGCCCGCACCCACCGCTGCAAGGTCCGCTAGGAGGCCACCGCCATGGACGTCCCGCTCTGGTTCGCCCTGCTCGTCGTCGGCTACCTCGGCGTCAAACTCATCCGGCCGCCCGCCTGGCTCATCGCCGTGCTCCTGCTCGGCGGCTTCCTCCTCGCCGACAGCGTCCTCGCCCCCGCCATCGACAGCTTCGTCAAGTAACCCACTGCAGAAGGGAGTTCATCGATGCTTCGCCCGAAGATCCCGACCATGCCGACCCCGACCGGCGTCATCACCCCGCCCGCCGTTGTCGAGCCGACCACCGTCATCCCAAGCACCGCGACCCCGCCGCCCGCTCCTGCGGCTCCGGGGGTGTCCCGGCCGGTCGCCCAGCTCACCCCGGGCACCGTGCTCGCCCTCGTCGGCGGCGGCACCGCCGTGGTCCTCATCGTCGGCGCCGTGCTCGTCTCGCTGCTACTCGCGGTTGCCATCACCGGCCTGTCCGTGGCCGTGGTCGCGGTCGTCCTGCGCTCCCTGCTCGCCTCCGAGACCCGGCGACGCTGACCGGCCCCCGGGCGGCCTCAACCGCCAAGTCTCCGCCGCCCGGGCGCCGCCCCACTCCGAACCAACGATCCGGAAGGAACCTCCATCATGACCGGCCCGACCCCGGCCACCCCCATCAGCGTGCGGATCTGCCCGAACTGCGACGGCTTCGCCTCCGCCGCAATATCGTCCGGCCCCCGCGACGCCCACGGGCACCTGCCCACACTCACCGTCGACTGCCCGGTCTGCGACGGCCACGGCACCGTCCTCGCCCCCGCCGCCCAGCTCACCGGGGGCCGCGCATGACCGACACCGCGACCTTCGCGGGCCTGGACCCGATCACCCTCGGCGACGCACTGCGGGTGGCCGGGTCCGACCGCTTCGACCGCTGGCAGGACCAGATCCGCCGCACCGGCGGCTGCGCCGACCCCATCCACCTCACCGGCTGGGTCCTGCACAAGGACAAGACCACCGGCGAACTGCTGCACCACTACAGCACCGAGACTGAGCCCGGCGGACGCCTCCGCATCGCCTGCGGCAACCGCCGCGCCTCCCGCTGCCCAGCCTGCGCCTGGACCTACGCCGGAGACACCTACCACCTCATGCGCGCCGGATTGGCCGGAGACCAGGGCAAGGACATCCCGGCCACCGTCCGCGACCACCCCCGGGTGTTCGCCACCCTCACCGCCCCCTCGTTCGGCCCGGTCCACAACCGGCCCGACCGAGCCGCCTGCCGCTGCGGGGCACGCCACCGCGAGGACGATCCCGCCCTCGGCACCGCCCTCGACCCGGCGACCTACGACTACGCGGGCGCCGTGCTGTTCAACAACCACGCGGGCGAGCTGTGGGTGCGCTTCACCAACCGGCTCCGCCGCGAGATCGCCAAGCGCGCCGGACTCACCCAACGCGAACTGAAAGAACTCTGCCGGGTCTCCTACGGCAAGGTCGCCGAGTTCCAAAAGCGCGGCGCCGTCCACTTCCACGCCGTGATCCGCCTCGACGGCCCGGACGGCCCCGACTCGCCGCCGCCCGCCTGGGCCAGCACCACCCTGCTCACCGCGGCCATCCGCGCCGCCGCCAAGCACCCGTACACCAGCGTCAGCGTCCCTGCCGCGGGCGACCAACCGGCCCGCACCTTCCGCTGGGGCAAACAGCTCGACGTCCGCCCCGTCAAGGCCTTCGGAGACGGCTCCGACCTCACCGAACAGGCCGTCGCCTCCTACGTCGCCAAGTACGCCACCAAGGCCGCCGAGAACACCGGCACCCTCGACCGCCGGATCGGCGAACTCGCCGAACTCGACCGCCACGGCGTCCCCGACCACGCCCGCCGCCTGATCACCGCCTGTCGCGACCTCGACCCGCTGTACCCGGACCGGCGGCTGTGGGCCTGGGCGCACATGCTCGGCTTCCGCGGCCACTTCTCCTCCAAGTCCCGCCGCTACTCGACCACCCTTGGCGCCCTGCGCCAGGCCCGCGCCGACTACCGCGCCACCCAGGAACGCGAAGCCCTCGGCCTCGACGGCATCGAGCCGGACACCGTCCTCGTCCTGGCCGACTGGCAGTACGCCGGACACGGCCACACCCCCGGCGAATCCGCCCTCGCCGCCACCATCCGCCGGCATATCGAGCTCAACCGCGAAACCGCCCGCGAGGAACTGCGCACGCAGCCCATCGAAAGGGAGTGGTGACCATGGCATCAGAGCTGCCGAACCGCTTCCTGACCCCTGACGACCTGGTGGAGATGTTCGAACTCCCCAGCGTCGAAACGGTCTACCAGTGGCGCCGCAAGCACACCGGCCCTCGCGGCTTCCGCGTCGGCCGTCATCTGCGCTTCGACCCGAACGACGTGCGGGCCTGGGTGGACTCCCAACTTGGGGAGGCCGCCTGATGGCCGGACACATCCAAGACCGCTGGTACAGGACCGAGTCCGGCCCGGACGGCAAGCCAGTCAGGGTCAAGACAGAGCGCCACGGCACGGGCCTGCGCTACCGGGCCCGATACATCGGCCCCGACGGCACGGAGAAGTCGAAGAGCTTCCCGGACCGACAGAAGCGTCTCGCGGAACAATGGCTTATCGACATCGCGTCGGACATGTCGCGCGGTCAGTACATCGACCCCCGGGCCGCTCGAATCACCTTCAAGAGCTACGCCGAGAAGTGGCTCAAGACGCACGGCATCGACCCCGCCAGTCAAGTTGTGGTCGAACAGAGGCTCCGCCTACACGCGTTCCGATTGATCGGCTCGCGGCCCCTGGACTCATTTCGTCCAGAGCACATCCGCGGCCTGGTGGGTGCGCTGGAGCGGGACCCTGCCGTGAGCGGTGGGTACGCGCGGAACATCTACGGCGACGTACGAGCCGTACTCAGCGCCGCCGTTGACGACGGGCTGTTGCCACGGAACCCGTGCTCCGCAAAGTCGGTCCGCCCGCCGGCGTCTCAGCCACGCCGGGTTGTGCCCTGGTCGCCCGCTCAGGTTCAGGCTGTCCGTGCCGCGCTCCCCGAGCGGTATCGGTCCATGGTCGACATGGGGGCAGGATGCGGGCTGCGGCAGGGTGAGATCGTCGGTCTCGCTGAGGACGCGGTCGACTTCGAGGGCGGCACCGTGCGCGTCGTCCGCCAGGTGAAGCTCATCAGAGGGAAGGCCGTGTTCGCCCCACCCAAGTGCAACAAGGAAAGGGACGTGCCACTGCCCTCATCGGTGGCTCAAGCCCTTCGCACCCACATGGACGCGTACAAGCCGCTTGAGATCACCTTGCCGTGGCGCAAGCCGGACGGCCCGAAGGTGTCGGCCCGCCTGCTGTTCACGAACACCGCGAGCGGGCTCGTCTGGCGCAGCAACTTCAACATCCAGGAGTGGAAGCCCGCGCTCGCGGCGGCCGGACTGATCGCGGAAGCGGACGAAGACGGCAAGTACGAGTCGGCCCGAGAACACGGCATGCATGCCCTGAGGCACTTCTACGCGTCGGTCCTGCTGGACGCCGGGGAGAGCATCAAGGC
Source organism: Streptomyces spinosisporus (assembly GCF_022698145.1). Taxonomy (GTDB): domain Bacteria; phylum Actinomycetota; class Actinomycetes; order Streptomycetales; family Streptomycetaceae; genus Streptomyces; species Streptomyces spinosisporus. Next base: position 84,099 of record NZ_JALDAX010000016.1, on the reverse strand, counting down.
CGTGAGCGAGTACCTGGGGCACTCCGACCCCGGGCTGACGCTCCGGGTGTACGCCCATCTGATGCCGTCGAGTCAGGAGCGTACGAGGAAAGCCGTGGACCGGGTGCTATTGCCCGGCCCTCCTGAGCCGGACGGCCCAGAGACGGCCCAGTGACCCACACCAGGCCCCCTATCCGCGCCTAACGCGCTGGTAGGGGGCTTATTGCTGCCCAACTGCTGCCAGTTCTCCGGGATTTGGCATGGCTGTACCAGTGTCGCAGATCGAGTGGGGTGACCTGGGGCGGCGGGATGGGACGCCTGTCACTGGTGGTCGCCGTCTGTCGCGGCTGAGCGATCTCGGACGGCCCGACGGTGGAGCAGTACCTCGCCGCTGCAATGCAACTGCTGCACAGGGCTGGGCAGTTGTGCAGCTGGGAGCCGTCCGGCAGCATGTCACCGTGGATCAAGGCCTGGCTGCAGTCCTCGGAGCCGGTGTCGGCGTGGTGGGCACGTTGGGCACCGCCTGCGTCACCTATCTGGCGACACGGCACCAGGCAAAAGATCAAGAACGCGTCGAGCACGGGCAATGGCTGCGCCAGCAGCGTCAGCGCGCTTACGAGGACTTCCTGGTTGCTTACGATCGTTTCGCGGGAGCCGCCACAGCCATGGAGGACGCGCTGCAGGTCCGGCGCACCGAAGGGCTTGAGGAGCTCGCGGTGAACCTCAAGGATGCGATCGAGGATTTCGGCAGTGCCCGCGTTCGAGTCGCGGTGGCCGGGCCACACTTCGCTTCGCAGAGCGCCGGCCGGATCGCCATCCTCTTCCAAGACGTTCGTCGACTCCTTCTGGCGTGGCGCGATGCGCAGACAGCCGGGGACGATACGACGGAAGTGAGCACCCAACTGCAGGACAGCCGGGGAAAGACTCAGCTCGCTTACCGGGACTTCGTGCGCGACGCCCGCACAGTTCTGGAATCGCCTGCACCCGCGGCGGGTGGCACGTCCAGGTGGCGGGGAGCGCGGTCGGAGAACAGCGATCGTGAACCGTGAGTAGTGGTGCGGCACGGTGAGGATCGGCTGACGAGGGTCGTCACGATCAAGGTGTGACCGTCCGGTCCGAGGAACCTCGCCCCCGCACGGCTCCGAGATCGCAGCCTGCCCCACCTCCACGCCAGGCGCCTGGGTACGACGCGGTCCATGTCGCCGTGGAGCAGGAGGACGGGTACGGCGATCTGCCGGGGGTCGAAGCCCCACGGTGAGACGTAGGCCAGATCATCGTCGGCGCCGGCCACATCTCGGTCCTCAACGACGCCGCCACCACACCGTTCATCACGATTGGGTGAATCCAGCCGATGTGAGGCAACCACACATGGCATCCACAAGTCGCACACTTCGCATTCACCACAGCACGTCCAGGGGAGACCATGAGTAACCCGCAGTACCCGCAGCAGCAGCCCGGATACGGCTACCCGCAGCAGCCCGGACAGCAGCCCTACGGCCAGCAGCCGTACGGACAGCCCCCGTTCCCGCAGCCCCAGCCGCCGAAGAAGCGCAGCACCGGGAAGATCGTCGGCCTCGGGTGCCTCGGGATCGTCGCCCTGTTCGTCCTGATCGGCATCATCGCCGCCGTCGCCGGAGGTGGCGGAGACAGCGACTCCGCGTCAAGCAGCTCCAGCGACACGCCCGCGGCCTCCGCGCCGAAGGACGACAAGGAGGCCGCCGACGACGAGAAGAAGAACGAGGAGGACCCGAAGCCCGCCCCGGCCCCGGTCAAGGTCACGGCCAAGAAGACCGGCTTCTCGAAGAGCATTCTGGCCCAGGACCGCAATTACACCAGCGTCCTGGTCACCGTCACGAACAACAGCGACGACAAGGTCGACGTGAACCCCCTGTACTTCACCGTCACCGACACGGGCGGCACCAAGCACACCGCCGAACTCGGCGTCGACGAGAAGCAGATCGACACCGTGGACCTGGCGCCCGGCGAGAACATCACCGGCACCATCACGGGCAAGGGCACCTTCACGCCCAAGTACGTGACCTACACGGACGGCCTGCTCGGCGACTCGCTGCGCGCCGACGTGAAGTGACCGAAGCCTCGAAGGCCCGCCACCGCGCGGGCCTTCGTCAGGCCCGGAGCTTGCCGTGAATCTGCAGCCTCTCCTTGAGCAACTGCTCGTTCCGAGGCAGTTCCTTCCGCACCTGGGGGCGTACGACAAGCGGTACCAGGAGTTTGCCGATGCCGTGGCCCTCGAAGTCGAGGTCCAGGGTCACGCGGGTGCGGCGGCCGTCGTCGAGCGGCTCTACCGCTCCGTGGAAGTACCCCCTGACCGGGCCGTCGATGCCGCGCAGACTCCAGCTGTGCGGTGGGTCGTACTCGGTGAACTCCATGGTCATCGGCATCTCGCGGTTCCCGACCCGGCGCATGACGCGGACCCGGGAGCCGGGGTGCGGCGGATCTTCGTCGAGCTGCTCAGCGGAGACCGCGCTCAGCTGCCACTCCGGCAGATGCGAGGGATCGACGACGTACGACCAGACGTCCTGTGGGGCACGGTCGACATCGATCTCTCCGTGGAAGGCGGACATGACGCCCTCCTTTCGAAACGACCCCGCTTACACCGGAATCGTCCCACTCGGCCGACGGCGCCGCCATCGCCGGAGTGGGACCACCCGTGTCGTCAGCCGGACCCCACGAACAGGACCAGCAGCAGCCACACCACCGGCGCCGTCGGCAGCAGCGAGTCCAGCCGGTCCATGATGCCGCCGTGGCCGGGCAGCAGCGTGCCCATGTCCTTGATGCCCAGGTCCCGCTTGATCATCGACTCGCCGAGATCGCCCAGCGTGGCGCTGCCCGCGACCGCGAGGCCGAGAACCAGACCCTGCCACCAGGCGCCGTCGTCGATCAGGAACTGCATGCACAGCGCGCCCGCGACCATCGCGAAGCTGACCGCGCCGACCAGTCCTTCCCGGGTCTTGCCGGGGCTGATGCGCGGAGCCAGCTTGTGCTTGCCGAAGCGCCAGCCGACGGCGTACGCGCCCGTGTCGCTGACCACCGTCAGGAGCAGGAAGGTCAGCACCCGCCACGGGCCGTCGTCGGCGGTCAGCATGAGCGCCACGAAGGTGGCCAGGAACGGTACGTAGAACGCCGCGAAGACGCCTGCCGTGACGTCCTTGAGGTAGCCCTCCGGCGGCTCCGTCATGCGCCATACGAGCACGGCCAGCGCCGTGAGCGCCATGGCGACCCAGGCGCCCTCGGCGCCCCGGACGTACCCCGCGACGACCATCGCGGCGCCACCGAGCGCCAGCGGGACCAGTGGCGCCTTGATGCCCTTACGCTCCTGGAGCCGGCTGGTCAGCTCCCACAGGCCCACGACCACGGCGACGGCGATCACGCCGACGAAGACGGCCTTGACGACGAACAGGGACGCGATGATCACCACGCCGAGCCCGACGCCGACCCCTATGGCCGCACCCAGGTCGCGCCCCGCGCTCTTCTTCTGCGGCGGGGGCGCCGGCTGCGGGGCGTCGGGCATGGGCTCCGGATTCTGCTGCACCGCCCCGGGGGGCGGCGCCTGCGGCGTCTCGTCGCGGAACAAGGGGCCACTCAGCCGAGCAGCCCCCCGGTCGTCATCCTGGTCACCGCCGTACGCGGGTCCCTCGGGCACGATGGGCATGGGGCGAGTGTGCTGCGCCTTGGGCGCATCGTACGCGGGACCCGCCGGGGCAGCCCCCTGGACAGGTCCCTGGTCCGTCGGCCCCCAGTACCCGGCCTGCGGTCCGGTGTGCGGCGGCGCTCCCCAGGAAGATTCGTTCATCAGACCTCGAGCAGCTCCGCTTCCTTGTGCTTCAGGAGCTCGTCCACCTGGGCAACGTACTTGTGCGTGGTGTCGTCGAGTTCCTTCTCGGCACGGCGGCCCTCGTCCTCGCCCGTCTCGCCGTCCTTGATGAGCTTGTCGATCGCGTCCTTGGCCTTGCGGCGCACGGAGCGGATCGACACGCGCGCGTCCTCGGCCTTGCCCTTGGCGACCTTGATGTAGTCCCGGCGACGCTCCTCGGTGAGCTCCGGGAACACCACTCGGATGATGTTGCCGTCGTTGCTCGGGTTGACGCCCAGGTCGGAGTCGCGGATCGCCTGCTCGATGTTGCGCAGCGCGCTCTTGTCGAACGGGGTCACGACCGCCATGCGCGGCTCCGGCACGGAGAACGAGGCCAGCTGGTTGATCGGCGTCGGCGCACCGTAGTAGTCGGCCACGATCTTGTTGAACATCGCCGGGTGCGCACGACCGGTACGGATCGCGGCGAAGTCCTCCTTGGCGACCACGACGGCCTTCTCCATCTTCTCCTCGGCCTCGAGGAGGGTCTCTTCGATCACCACTTGCTCCTGCGTGTCTTGAGTAAGGCCCGGCTGCGGTTCCTTGGTGGGGGCGGCGGCCGGCTGCGTCGCGTCTTCTTCCTGCACGGTTCCCGACCTGCGGGACATTGTCCATCCCCCGGTCAGGGTCCGTCGGTGTTGCCTGTCAGTCCCGGCTGCCCTGCTCACCCACAAGCGTGCCGATCTTCTCACCATTGACGGCGCGGGCGATATTGCCCTCCGTCAGAAGCTCGAAGACAAGGATGGGGAGCTTGTTGTCGCGGCACAGCGTGATGGCGGTGGCGTCGGCGACCTTGAGGTCGCGGGTGATGACCTCGCCGTAGCCGAGGGCGTCGAACTTGACCGCGTCCGGGTTGCGCTTGGGGTCGGAGTCGTAGACCCCGTCCACGCCGTTCTTGCCCATCAGCAGCGCCTCGGCGTCGATCTCCAGGGCGCGCTGCGCGGCCGTGGTGTCGGTGGAGAAGTACGGCATGCCCATGCCCGCGCCGAAGATGACCACGCGGCCCTTCTCCAGGTGCCGTACGGCGCGCAGCGGAATGTACGGCTCGGCGACCTGGCCCATCGTGATGGCGGTCTGCACCCGGGACTGGATGCCCTCCTTCTCCAGGAAGTCCTGGAGGGCGAGGCAGTTCATCACGGTGCCGAGCATGCCCATGTAGTCCGAGCGGGCCCGGTCCATGCCGCGCTGCTGCAGTTCCGCGCCGCGGAAGAAGTTGCCGCCGCCGATGACGACCGCGATCTGCGCCCCGTCGCGCACGACCGCCGCGATCTCGCGGGCGATCTTGTGCACCACATCGGGGTCCACACCCAGGCCCCCGCCGCCGGAGAAGGCCTCACCGGACAGCTTCAGCAGAAACCGACCGGATACTTTGCCGTCGTCGCTCTTCTGGGCCTTCGTGGTCATCGAGTTCCCGCCTCTTTCATGTGGTGCACATACGAAGAAGGCCACTGCCGGTGGGGTGTGGTCGCAACCCGTGCTCGGCAATGGCCTCCTCGTCAGATCTGCTGTCGCCCGTCACGCGCGCGCGTGACGGCGTACCGGACGACTGCTGCCGACCCTATCGGGCCGACGCGCCGCTCGCGGCACGGACTCAGATGCCGACCTTGATACGCGTGAAGCGCTTCAGGGTGACACCGGCCTCGTCCAGAACCTTCTGGACCGACTTCTTGTTGTCGAGCGCGTACGGCTGGCCGAGCAGCGTGGCGTCCTTGAAGAAGCCGTTGAGGCGACCCTCGACGATCTTCGGCAGGGCGGCCTCGGGCTTGCCCTCGGCGCGGGTGGTCTCCTCGGCGACGCGGCGCTCGGACTCGACGACCTCGGCCGGCACGTCCTCCTTGGAGAGGTACTTCGGCGCGAAGGCGGCGATGTGCTGGGCGACGCCCTTGGCGACCTCGGCGTTGGGCTTGTCGAACTCGACGAGGACACCGATCTGCGGGGGCAGGTCGGGCATCGTGCGGTGCATGTACGCGGTCACGAAGCCGTCGCCGTACTGCGCGAAGCGGTCCAGGACGATCTTCTCGCCGAGGTTGGCGTTGGCCTCGTCCACGAACGCCTGGACGGTCTTGCCGGCCTCGATCTCGGAGGCGAGCAGCGCCTGGAGGTCGGCCGGGGAGGTCTTGGCGATGTGCTCGGCGATCGCGGTGGCGACGGCCTGGAACTTGTCGCCCTTGGCGACGAAGTCCGTCTCGCACTTCAGCTCGACGAGGACGCCGGAGGAGTTGTCGTCGGCGATGATCGAGACCACGGCGCCGTTCTCGGCGGAGCGGCCCTCGCGCTTGGCGACGCCCTTCTGGCCCTTGATGCGGAGCGCCTCGACGGCCTTCTCGACGTTGCCGTCGGCCTCGTCCAGCGCCTTCTTGCAGTCCATCATGCCGGCGCCGGTGAGCTCACGAAGCTTCTTGACGTCGGCGGCGGTGTAGTTCGCCATGAGTCTTTGAATCTTTCTCGAAGTCTGGAAGATCGAAGATCTACGGGGTCTGCGGCCCCATGTGGTCGAGGCCGTCGACGCTCCGCCGACCTACGGGTGAACGGCGGGAGCGGACTTCACCGCGCCGAGGGCGCAGGTTGCCGTACCGCTCCCGCCGTCGACTACAGGACGCTGACGGGTCAGGCCTGCTCGGCGTCCGCGGCCGGAGCCTCGGCGGCGGGGGCCTCGGCAGCCGGGGCCTCGGCAGCCGGGGCCTCGGCGGCGGGGGTCTCGGCCGGCTTCTCGGCGGCGGCCTCGGCGGGCTTGTCGGCGGCCTGCTCGGAGTCCGCCTTCTTCTCGCCCTCGAGCAGGTCGCGCTCCCACTCGGCGAGCGGCTCGCCCGCGGCCTTCTCGCCCTTGCCCTCGGTGGCGACACCGGAGCGGGCGATGAGACCCTCGGCGACCGCGTCGGCGATCACACGGGTGAGCAGGGTGACGGAGCGGATCGCGTCGTCGTTGCCCGGGATCTTGTAGTCGACCTCGTCGGGGTCGCAGTTGGTGTCGAGGATCGCGACGACCGGGATGTTGAGCTTGCGGGCCTCACCGACCGCGATGTGCTCCTTCTTGGTGTCCACGACCCAGACGGCGCTGGGCACCTTCTGCATCTCGCGGATACCACCGAGGGTCTTCTCCAGCTTGGCCTTCTCGCGCGAGAGCACGAGAAGCTCCTTCTTGGTCAGACCCGAGGCGGCGACGTCCTCGAAGTCGATCTGCTCGAGCTCCTTGAGGCGCTGCAGACGCTTGTAGACGGTCGAGAAGTTGGTGAGCATGCCGCCCAGCCAGCGCTGGTTGACGTAGGGCATGCCGACGCGGGTGGCCTGCTCGGCGATGGCCTCCTGCGCCTGCTTCTTCGTGCCGACGAACATGACCGTGCCGCCGTGGGCGACGGTCTCCTTGACGAACTCGTAGGCGCGGTCGATGTACGACAGCGACTGGAGCAGGTCGATGATGTAGATGCCGTTGCGCTCGGTGAAGATGAAGCGCTTCATCTTCGGGTTCCAGCGACGGGTCTGGTGACCGAAGTGGACGCCGCTCTCCAGCAGCTCCCGCATCGTGACGACGGCCATGGCCGTTCTCCTTGGTTTCTCGGTTGTGCCGCGGGTGCCGGATCAGCACTCGCGCCTGACGCCCGCGTGCGCCGTGCCACGAAGGACCGAGGGGCGCTGACACCGACCTCTACGAGGTGTGGTGTCGGGGCGTGCGAAGTCGACCCGGTGACCCGGATCGCCAAAGGAAGTGTACGGGACCCACGAGGCAGCGGGTGACGCCGCTGTCCACAACCGGGCGGTGGTCCACAGATCCCGGCCATGATCACGGCTCGTGCGGGACGGTTGCGCCATGCGAACCAACCGATGCGTGCGGATGTTCTGGGCGGTACTGCCCGTGTTGTTGGGCCTATTGATGCTGACGTCGACCACCTTCGTCACGGGGGCCTGGGCGGAGCCTCCGCCTGGGCCGCCGGGGGCGGGGGCGGAATTCGGGCCAGGGGCGGGATCGGGACCGGAGCCCGGATCAAGGTCGGATCCTGCGGTCCCCGCCGTCGGCCGCGCCTGGCCCGTGGGACCCGTGGGCACGCGCCCCGCAGTCCTGCGGGGCTGGGAACCCCCGGCGACGCCTTACGGCCGCGGTCACCGCGGCGTGGACCTAGCGGCCCCACCGGGAACGCCGGTACGCGCCGTCGCCCCCGGCCGCGTCTCCTTCGCCGGGCGGGTGGCGGGCCGGGGCGTGGTCTCCGTGCACCTGGCCGGCACCTCCTTACGCACGACATATGAACCCGTGCGGGCGACGGTGACCAAGAGAGAGGAGGTGGCGGCCGGGGATGTGCTGGGCACGGTGGAGCCGACGGGCTCGCACTGCACGACGTCCTGCCTGCACTGGGGCCTCCTGAGAGACAAGACCTACCTCGATCCCCTGTCCCTGCTCCCCCCGAACCTCCTGACCCACGGCCCGTCGAGACTGCTACCGGTACTGGGGGTGCCGCTGCCTCGTGAGGTGGAGTAGCCGGGGTTGGGGCGATCAGCCCCGCACCCCCCGCAGCGCCATCCCAACCGCCGCCTCGGTGATCGCCGCAGGCTCCTCCGCCGCGCCCAGTTCGAGGAGTCGTACGGCAGCGTCCACGATTCCCTGGAGCAGCATCGCGGCCAGCCGCGGCTCGGAGTGGCCCAGCTGTGCGAGGGCATCGCCGATCATCGTCACGAGTTCTCCGTGCGCGGCCCGGATCTTCTCCCGGGCTCCCGCGTCCAGTTCGCTCGCGGAGATCGCCACGACGGCCCGGTGCCGCCGGTCCCCCACCAGCGCCAGCTGCCGGCGCACATACGCCTCGACCTTGGCCTCGGCCGTGTCCTCCCGCTCCATCGCCGCCGACACCTCCGCGGCCCACACGGGAAAGTCGACCTCGCACAGTTCCTCGACCACGGCGGCCCGTGACCGGAAGTACTCGTACACGGAGGACCGCGCGAGACCCGTCCGCTCGGCAAGGGCCGGAAAGGTCAGCGCCTCCGTCCCGCCCTCGGACAGCAACGACCGAGCCGCGTCCAGCAGGGCGGCTCGCTGCATCGACCGGTGCTCGGCCACGGAGGCCGCTCGAATCCTTGGCACGTCAACCACTCTACGGACGCACCACCCGCGACGGGAGCGTTGCACCCCTCTCAGCGCCCGAAGCTCGCCAGCTTCGCCCGTAGCTGCAGCACCGACTTGGTGTGGATCTGGCTGACCCGGCTCTCGGTCACACCCAGGACGTTGCCGATCTCGGCGAGCGTGAGCCCCTCGTAGTAGTACAGCGTGACGACGGTCTTCTCCCGGTCGGGCAGCGTGTTGATCGCCCGCGCCAGGAACCGCCGCAGTTCGCGGTCCTCCGCCACCTCCACGGGATTGTCGGCGGCGGTGTCCTCCAGCGTGTCCATGAGGCTGAGCCGGTCCCCGCCCTCACCCCCGACATGCAGCAGCTCCTCCAGCGCCACCACGTTGGCCAGCGACAGCTGGCTGAACACCGCGTGCAGGTCGTCGACCTGGATGCCCATCTCGGAGGCCACCTCGGTCTCCGACGGCGTCCGCCTGAGCCGCGCCTCCAGCGTCGCGTACGCCCGCTCCACGTTCCGCGCCTTCTGCCGCACCGACCGCGGGATCCAGTCCAGCGCCCGCAGCTCGTCGATCATCGCGCCGCGGATCCGGGTGATCGCGTACGTCTCGAACTTGATCTCCCGGTCGATGTCGAACTTCTCGATCGCGTCGATCAACCCGAACACCCCGGACGAGACGAAGTCGGCCTGCTCGACATTGGGCGGCAGGCCGACACTCACCCGTCCCGCCACGTACTTGACCAGCGGCGAGTAGTGCAGGATCAGCTGCTCCCGCAGCCGCTCGTCCCCCGTGTCCTTGTACGACCGCCACAGCTCGTCGAGCGTCGAGGGAGCGGGCGGCCGCACGCTGCCACCTTCACGGGCGGCTGGGGGGACCGCCGCCCGGTCGGACCCAGAGGTGTGCTGGGGCATTCGTCGCCTTGTGCCGTTCTGCTGTGAAGTGGGGATGCCTGGGTGAGCTGTCGGTCTGATGTCGAGATGCCTGTCTGCGTCGGAATCCTCGTGAGCGTAGCGTGACTAAGGAGTCGCAGTGAGCGAAGGGCGGCCCGGAATGTGTACGCAGATACGTTCCGCAATGCGCCCCACCGAGTCATGGCGATCGCTCTGCGTGATTTCCATCGAGCGCCAACTGCGGGCATTTGCACAGGTCTCGGGCTTCCCCCGGACGGCCGAACACGCTCGGTCAGCGTCAGTGGCGACCTCCTCGGACGGAGATCATCGCCTGGCGTGTCAACTTCCAGCCGTCGCCGTGTCGTTCGACGTAACCAAGTGATCGGAGTTCGTACAGCCTCGCGATCGCGTCGTCCGGTGTGGTCTGCGCACCCCGCGCGATCGCACCGGGCTGTGCGGCGCCGCGGCCGGGCAGCGCGGCCAGCACCCGCCGGGCACCCGGGTCCAGCAGGTCCCTCGGCAGCACGGGCCCTCGCCGGTCCGGGGCCAGCTCGCCCATCTCGCCGACCAGTTCGACGACGTCCGCGGCGTCGGTAACCAGTTCGGCGTCGCCCCGCAGCAGTTGGTGCACCCCCGCTGACAGGCCACTGGTGGCGGGCCCGGGCACCCCCATGGTGTGGCGCCCCAACCGCTGCGCGGCCCGTGCCGTGACCAGCGACCCGCTGCGATGGGCCGCCTCCACGACCACGGTGCCCCTGGTCAGGGCGGCGATCACGCGGTTGCGGACGATGAATCTGCTCGGCGTCGGATGATCACCGGGCGGCAACTCGCCCACCACGAGCCCCTGCTGCGCGATCCTGGTGATCAACTCGGTGTGTCCCCGCGGATAGGGCTGGTCGACCCCGCAGGCGAGGACGGCCACGGTGGCGCCGCCGGCCCCGAGCGCGCCCCGGTGCGCCGCGCCGTCGACTCCGTAGGCGCCGCCCGAGACCACCACCCAGCCCCGCTCGGCGAGCCCCGCGCCGAGCAGGGCCGCCATGTGGGCGCCGTACTCGGTGCAGGCGCGGGCGCCGACGACGGCGACCGAGCGCAGCGCCCACATCCGCAGGCCGGCCCGGCCCCGCACCCACAGTCCGAGCGGCCGTGCGTCCCCGAGGTCCTCGAGCTGGCCCGGCCACTCGGCGTCCCCCGGCATCACGAACCGCGCCCCGGCGTCCCGTGCGGCGGCGAGATCCCGCTCCGGCTCGGCCTGCCGCGCACGGCCCAGCAGCCCTGCCCAGCGCTTGTCGGTCGCTCCGCCGAGCGGCGGGCCGTTCTCCCGCAACCGCCGGACCAGTTGGACGGCTCCCAGCTCGCGCACCCAGCGTCCGCCGGTCTCGTCGCCCGGTTCGAGCACCCGGGCCAGGAAGATGCGGGCGAGCCGTTCCGCGTCGTCGCCGGCGCTCATGTCAGGGCCCCGATGGCCATCGGCACGCCGCGCGGGACGCCCGTGCGCAGTTGGAGGGCCAGGGCCACGTCGGTGGCGTCGGGGCGGTCGTGGCCGACGAGGTCCGCCACGGTCCAGGCGACGCGCAGGACACGGTCCAGCCCGCGGGCGGTGAGCACCCCGCGCTCCAGATTGCGCTCGGCGTCGTCCATGGCCCCGGGCCGTGCGTGCCAGCGGCCGCGCAGGTCACGCCCGGGGATCTCGCTGTTGGTTCGCCAGGGCGTGCCCGCAAGGCGTGCGGCAGCGCGCTCCCTGGCCGCCCTGACCCGGTCGGCGACCGTGGCGGTGGACTCACCCCGGGCGCCCGGCTCGGCCAGCTGGGCCCGGGTGACCGGATCGACCTCGACGCGGAGGTCCACCCGGTCGAGCAGAGGTCCGGACAGCCGGGCCTGGTACCGGCGGATCGCGGACGGCGGGCAGTCGCACAGCGAGTCCCGCTGCGAGAAGCGTCCGCAGGGGCACGGGTTGGCGGCAAGGACCATCAGGAATCTGGCGGGGAACCGCACCACCCCGGCACTGCGCGCGATCACCACGTGCCCCGCCTCCAGGGGCTGCCGCAGAGCGTCGAGGGTCTGGCTGTGGAACTCCGGTGCCTCGTCGAGGAAGAGCACCCCCCGGTGGGCCAGCGACACCGCGCCGGGCCTCGCGATGCCCGGTCCGCCGCCGACGAGCGACTGCATGGTGGCCGAGTGGTGGGGGGCGCAGTAGGGCGCGACGTCGATGAGGGGCTTGCCCGGCGGCAGCAGTCCGGCCACCGAGTACACCGCCGTGACCTCAAGCGACTCCTCCCGCCTGAGCGGAGGCAGGACGGCGGGCAGCCGCTCCGCCAGCATCGTTTTGCCTGCTCCTGGCGGCCCTTCGAGGAACAGATGGTGTCCGCCCGCGGCGGCGACCTCCACGGCCGTGCGTGCCGAGGTCTGGCCCACGACGTCGGCCAGGTCGTGGTCGTGCTCGTGCTGCGCGGCGCCCAGGCTGTGCATGCCGGTGGCCGCTCCGGTGCCCGGCACGCGCAGGCCGGCCAGCAGCGGGTCGGGGCGGCCCAGCTCGTCCGGTTCCTCCTCGGGCACGGGTTCGTCCGCCAGAACGGCGATGAGCTGCCGCAGACTGCGGATTCCCAGCACCGACACCCCGGGCACCAGCGAGGCCTCGGCGGCCGCGCACTCCGGCACGACCACCTGCTCGTAGCCGGCGTCGGCCGCGGCGAGCACCGCGGGCAGGATGCCGCGGACCGGGCGCACCCTGCCGTCCAGTCCGAGCTCTCCGATCATCACGATGTCGGCGAGCACCCGGGGGTCGATCCGCTCCGAGGCGCCGAGCACCGCACAGGCCACCGCCAGGTCGAAGCCCGATCCCGCCTTGGGCACCGACGCGGGGCTCAAGCCCACCGTGAGCTTCTTCTGCGGCCACTCACCTCCGGAGTTCACCACCGCCGCCCGCACCCGGTCGCGGCTCTCGGTCAGGCTCTTGTCCGGCAGTCCGACCAGGGTGAACGCGGCGACGCCGGGCTCCAGGTCGGCCTGGACCTCCACGACCACGCCCTCGACGCCCACCAGGGCCACGGCGCACGTACGCGCGAATCCCATCTCAGGCCACCCCCCGCGCATGCTCGACCACGGGGGCTCCGCGGTCGGGGAGCAGGATGCCGATCAGGTCGATGCGGCAGCCTCCCGGTGGGGCGCCCCCGTGCTCCTGCGCCCAGCGCTCCGCGAGGCCGCGCAGACGGGCCGCCTTGGCAGGCGTGACCGCGGCCATGGGGTCGTAGGAGCCCGTCCTGCGGGTCTTGACCTCGCAGATCACCAGGACGTCGCCGTCCCTGGCCACGATGTCGATCTCGCCGGTCCTTCCGGCGCGCCAGTTGCGCTCCAGGACCGTCATTCCGGCCTCGGTCAGCCGCCGCGCGGCCACGTCCTCGCCGTACCTGCCGAGTGCACTGCGTGCGTTCATGTCGGCACCACCTCCGGCGCCAACCGTCACGCATCCGGCCCGACCGAGTGGATCTTGGTGGACCGCTCACCGAATGTGGAAAAACCCGTCACTCACACGAGTGCCAATCACGCGGATCGCGCGAATCACGCAGATCGTGAGAATCGCGCGGAGCGCGTGGATCACCCGCTCGGCAGCTCCAGGTCGCTCTTGTTAAGCTCCTCGATGTTCACGTCCTTGAACGTGAGCACCCGCACCTGCTTGACGAACCGAGCCGGCCGGTACATGTCCCACACCCAGGCGTCCGCCATGGAAACCTCGAAGAAGACCTCGCCCTGGACCGAGTGCACCTGCATCTCGTAGTCGTTGGTCAGGTAGAAGCGCCGCTCGGTTTCGATCACGTATTTGAACAGACCGACGACATCGCGGTACTCCCGGTAGAGCTTCAGCTCCATCTCGGTCTCGTACTTCTCGAGGTCCTCGGCGCTCATGGCAGCTTCCCCTTCAGCCGTGCGATCCCACCATTGTGCGCCAGTCCCGTCAGCCCCTAGACGATTTCCGCGTCAAGGGTCACGGGCCCGGCCGGGGGACCTTCGTCGAGCAGCAGGCGCAACAGCTCGGCGAGTCTGGTCGGATACACCGTCTCATGGGCCCGGGCCAGTTCCTGACAGGTCCACCAGCGCGCTCCGGCGACGCTGCGCCGCTCCAGCTCCGTCAGGCCCGTGCCCCGGGGCACCTCGCCGGACGTGTCCGTCGTACGGGCCAGGTAGTACCACTCGTCCTGGTCCCAGCGGCGGCCCGCGAAGGGGAAGGAACACATCCGCCGCCACAGCACCGGCCCGAGCTCCACATCGGTGATGCCCGTCTCCTCGGCGAGTTCCCTCAGTGCGGCCTCTTCACGACTCTCCTCGCCCTCCAGTCCGCCGCCCGGTGTGAACCACCAGTCGTCGGCCGGGTCGTCCGGCTCATGGCCGTGCAGCAGGAGGATGCGGTCGTCGGGGTCGAGCAGGACCACGCGGGCCACCTTGCGCAGTCCGCCCGCGTACGGGTCCTCCCGGGCGCCGGTGGCCTCAGCGGGCACGCACGGGCTCCGTCCGCGCACGGGAGCGTCCCGTCCGCTTGGCGATCGGGCCGTACGCACCGCCGGCGAACACGAGCACCGCACCGGCGATGATCAGCGTGAGAATGATGCGCAGCGGGCCGGGCTGGGACAGCGCGCCGAGGGTCTCGAAGCCGGTGGGGCGCTCCAGCATGCCCTTCATGGGCCATACGACGGCGTCCACACGGGCGGTCACAGCCGAGGCGGCGACGGTGCCCTGGGCCGCGTCGCTGAGGTGGGCGGAGGAGTCCAGGGAGCCCTCGCGCTCGTCACCGAGGAGGAACAGCCGGCCCTTGGGGACCTTCACCGAGGGGATCTTCTTGTCCTCCACGACGTTGCCCTTGAGGTAGGACTCGTCGATCTGCTTGCCGTTGACGGTCAGCTTGCCGTCCGTGCAGCAGGAGACGGTGTCGCCGCCGACCGCCACCACGCGCTTGACCACGGCCGAACCGGTCACCCAGGTCTTGTCGTTGAAGACGACGACGTCGCCCCGGCGTATCTCACCGGCGTCCACGCGCTGCGCCAGCACCCGGTCGCCGGCGTCGATCGTCGGTGTCATCGATGTGGTCGGCACGGTGTACGGCCGGTAGATCACCGCTCCCCAGGCGAATCCTCCGAGGAACAGCACAACGCCCAGTGCGACCGCCAGTCCGGACAGTCGCTGTCCGGTCCTGGTGCCCACCGGGCTCGTGCTGGTGCCACCGCTGCGCGGGGCCGTACGCGTAGTGCTCTCGCCACCCATGGCTCCGCACCCTACCCGGCGGTACCTGACCCGGTCAGCCCCTGATGGGCGACCGGGGCACAGCTACACCAGGGCTTCACCAAGGCTGTCTCAGACACCCTCGACCGAGCCGCCCCGGCGGGTGTCGACCGGCGCGATCCTCCTCCGCCGCCACACCACCACAGGGACCGTGGCCGCGAGGGCGGGTGCGTTCGGCGCGGCCGTCATGGCGGCGGACGCCGAGGACTGCTTGTCCAGGCCGGGCTGGTCGAAGGTGTCCGGAACCGGCAGGGTGTCCCAGCGGGTGATCGGCCAGGCGATGACGATGGCGCGTCCGACGACCTTGTCCACCGGGACCATGCCGTTGTGCTTGTCGCTCTGGTTGTAGCGCGAGTCGCGGGAGTTCTGGCGGTGGTCGCCCATGACCCAGATGTAGCCCTTGGGGACCTTGACCGTGAACTGGCCGCCCTGGTCGTCCACGCTGCACGGCGTGTTGCCGGCGAAGACGATCGAGGAGTCGTTCAGCGCCTTGCCGTTGACCGTCAGCGGGCCGGAGCCCTTGCAGGAGACGGTGTCACCGCCGACGCCGATGACCCGCTTGATGAGGTCCTTCTCCTCGGCGGACGGCATCAGGCCGATCCAGCTGAGGACCTTCTGCAGGGCGTTCGGGCTGGCCGTCGGCTCGCCCGCCAGCCAGTTGTCCGGGTCGTGGAAGACGACGACCTCACCGCGCTCCGGTTCGGAGCCGAACCATGGGGTGAGCTTGTCGACGAGGACCCGGTCGCCCTCCTGGAGGGTGTTCTGCATCGAGTCGGACGGGATGGAGAACGCCTGCACCAGGAACGTCTTGATCAGCAGCGCGAGCACGAGCGCGATACCGATCAGGATGGGCAGCTCCTTCCAGAAGGAGCGCTGCTTCCCTGCCTTGGGGGGTGTGCCTCCCGATCCCTCCTGCTTGGTCCGGTCCCGGCCGCCCGGCCTCGCGTCGTCGGTCGCCCCGGAGTCATTCCCGGAGGTCACGGCGCTGTCCGCGGCCGGGACGGCAGCGTCCACGGAGTTCCCGCGGTGCTCCTCGCCGTCGTGTCCGGACCGTGCGCCAACCGCCACATCCCCCACGCCAACTCCTTACTCTGTGCCGCTGCCTGCCCGTGAGACGGCGCAGGCCCACCACTCCCATAACGAGCGGGAGTTCCGCAGGGGTCGGGAGCTGGATCGTTCCGTTGAAATCGTCCGGAGCAACCCTATGCGACAGCTGCGAGGACGCGGTCGTCCCCGACACGGAGTTGGAAACGGAGGCGAAAGTTTTAGGTTCCTTCAAGGTGTTCCAGTGGCCGAACGGCCAGGCGATGACCATGGCGCGTCCCACGACCGAGTCCTCGGAGACCGTGCCGCCGTAGTCGGTGTTCTGGTGGGCCCGGGAGTCCGCGGAGTTGGCCCGGTGGTCGCCCATCACCCACAGCCGGCCCTTGGGGACGGTGATGTCGAATTCCTGTGTGGAGGGGGCGTTTCCCGGATACAGGTAGTCGGTCTCGGCCAGGGGGACGCCGTTCACGGTCATCCGCCCCTGGGCGTCGCAGCACTTGACGTGGTCCCCGCCGACCCCGATGACCCGCTTGATGAGGTCCTTCTCGTTGTCGGACGGCAGCAGGCCGATGAAGGTGAGTCCCTCCTTGACCTGCTTGACGACGATGGGGTCCTTCTTCTTCGTGGTGGGCTGCTCGTCCGCGAGCCAGCCGCCGGGGTCCCTGAAGACGACGACGTCCCCGCGCTTGGGCGTGGAGCCGAACCACGGGGTGAACTTGTCGACCAGGACACGGTCGCCGATCCGGATCGTCTGCTCCATCGAGCCGGACGGGATCACGAACGCCTGGACGAGGAACGTCTTCAGGACCAGGGCTATGAGGACCGCGACGCCGACGAGGAGAGGTATCTCCTTGACCGCGCTGCGCCTGCGCTTTCGTTTGACCTTGCGCTGCAGCTTGCGCCGCTCGGCGCGGGTACGGCCACCCGTCGCGGGGCCGGCGGTGCGCCGGGAGCCGGTGGGCAGGAGGTCCTCGGTGCCGTAGGGGTTGCTCGGTGTGCCGCGCGGTTTGCCACGGTTACCCATGTGCACCGCCGGCGGCGGGCACGCGCGCGTAGGCGCCGGGACGGTGCAGGCGGGTCCAGTGGGAGGCGGGCCAGACGATCCAGTCGGCCCGGCCGACGACGTCGGACACCGGGATCATGCCGCCGCCGGGTGAGCCGAGGTGGTCGCGGGAGTCGCTGGAGTCGCTGCGGTGGTCACCGAGGACGAAGAGGGTCCCGTCGGGCACGACGACCTTGAAGGGCACCGTGGACGGGCCGTCACCGGGATACAGGAACGTCGACTCGTCCACCGACCGGCCGTTCACCTCGATCCTCCCCTTCTTGTCGCAGCAGACCACCTGGTCTCCCCCCACACCCACGACGCGCTTGATGTAGTCGCCCTTGCCGAAGTACCCGGTGCCGTCGAACACGACGACATCGCCGCGCCGCGGCTCGGCACCGAAACGGTACGCCAACTTATTTACGAGAACGCGGTCCCCGATCCTCAATCCGTTCTCCATGGATCCGCTGGGAATCAGGAACGGTTGCACCACGAAAGCGTTGAGAAGCAGCAAAAACACCAGGCAGACCAGCAGGGTCAGGGAGATCCGCCTGCCCGGCAGCCGGTCGGTGATCCGCGCCACGAACGCGAAACGCGACCGTTCCTCCGGTCCTCCTGTGTCCGAGGTCTCCTCGGACGGGGAAGGGCGGGAGGAGCGGTCGCGCTCCGTCTGCTGTGGTTCGGTGTCCATCGGGGCGGAATGTTATCCGGCCGCCCTGAGGACCCCGGCGCGAGCTCAGCTCTCGCGCTTCTCCTTGATCTTCGCAGCCTTGCCGCGCAGCTCGCGCAGGTAGTACAGCTTGGCACGACGCACGTCACCGCGGGTGACGAGCTCGATCTTCTCGACGATCGGGGTGTGCACCGGGAAGGTGCGCTCGACGCCGACGGAGAAGGAGACCTTGCGGACCGTGAAGGTCTCGCGGACGCCGGCGCCCTGGCGGCGGATGACAACGCCCTTGAACTGCTGCACACGAGAGCGGTTGCCCTCGATGACGCGGACGTGGACGTTGACGGTGTCACCCGGGCGGAAGGCCGGGACGTCGCTGCGCAGCGACGCGGCGTCGACGGAGTCGAGCAGGTGAGACATTTCGTCTGCTTTCTTCGCCCATGCCACAGGTCATAGGCGGGAACTAGGTTTCCGGGAGGATGTTGTCCGTGTCGGGGCGGGCGTCGTGTCCCCCTGTGGCAGGGGCGCACGCCGGACGACGCACAACAGCGGCCTATTCTTCCACGCCGTCGGTCCTGCGCCAAAATCGGCCGTACGGCTCCCCTTCCGGGTCCGGGGCCCAGCCCAGGATGGAGAGCATCTCGCGGTCCTTCTTGTCGAAGGCCTTGGGGTCGCAGCGCTCGATGAGGTCGGGCCGGTTCGCCGTCGTACGCCTGAGGGCCTCGTCGCGGCGCCAGCGGGCGATCCTGCCGTGGTGGCCGCTGAGCAGCACCTCGGGGATGTCCCGGCCGCGCCACTCGGGGGGCTTGGTGTAGACGGGGCCCTCCAGGAGGTTGGCCATGGCGCCGGGTGCGAAGGAGTCGTCGCGGTGGGACTCGGCGTTGCCGAGGACGCCGGGCAGCAGCCGGGCCACGGCCTCCGTGACGACCAGGACGGCCGCCTCGCCGCCGGCCAGGACGTAGTCGCCGATGGACACCTCGTGGACGGGCATACGGGTGGCGTACTCGTCGATCACCCGCCGGTCGATGCCCTCGTAGCGCGCGGGCGTGAAGACCAGCCAGGGCCGCTCGGAGAGCTCCACGGCGAGCTCCTGGGTGAAGGGGCGGCCGCTGGGGGTGGGCACGATCAGCGCGGGCGCGTGGGAGCCGGTCTCGTAGCCGTCGGCGAGGACGGAGTCGAGCGCGTCGCCCCAGGGGCCGGTCTTCATGACCATGCCGGGGCCGCCGCCGTACGGGGTGTCGTCGACGGTGTTGTGGCGGTCGTGGGTCCACGCGCGCAGGTCGTGCACATGGACGTCGAGCTGTCCACGCGCGCGTGCCTTGCCGACGAGGGAGACGTTCAGCGGTTCGAGGTACTCGGGGAAGATCGTGACGACGTCGAGGCGCATCTCCTACGACTCTTCCCGCGACGAGACGATCTCTGACCTGTCGTCGATCAGGCCCGGCGGCGGGGTGATGACGGCCCGCTGCTCCTGGAGGTCGATCTCGGTGACGATCTCCTCGACGAAGGGGATCATCACCTCGCTCCCGTCGGGCCGCTCGACGATGAAGAGGTCCTGGGACGGCAGATGCGAGATCTCGGTGATCCGGCCGACCTCGACGCCGTCCGCGGTGACCACGTCCAGGTCCATCAGCTGGTGGTCGTAGTACTCGTCCTCCTCCTCGGGCAGCTCGTCCGGGTCGACCTCGGCGATCAGGACGGTGTTGCGGAGGGCTTCGGCGGCGGTGCGGTCGCGCACGCCCTCGAAGCGCAGGAGGAGGCGGCCGCTGTGGACGCGGCCGCTCTCGATGGTGAGGGGTCCCGCGTCGGCGGGATCGGTGGTGAGCACGGCTCCGGGCGCGAGCCTGAGCTCCGGCTCGTCGGTGCGTACCTCGACGGTGACCTCGCCCTTGATGCCATGGGCACGGCCGATCCGCGCGACTACCAGCTGCACGTGTCCAGATCTCCTGTCATACGACTGCGGGCCGGGGACGGCCCAGCGGCCCTCCCCGGCCCGAGCCGGTGCTGTCTTCTTGCCTGTTGCGTCAGCGGACGTGGTCCACGTCGACGAGGTCGACGCGGACACCGCGGCCGCCGATGGCGCCCACGACGGTACGCAGAGCGCGTGCGGTGCGGCCGTTGCGGCCGATCACCTTGCCGAGGTCGTCGGGGTGGACCCGGACCTCCAGCACACGCCCACGGCGCAGGTTGCGCGAGGCGACCTGCACATCGTCAGGGTTGTCGACGATGCCCTTCACGAGGTGCTCGAGAGCCTCCTCGAGCATGCTCAGGCCTCGGTCGACGCGGACTCGGCCGGGGCCTCGTCCTTCTTCTCAGCCTTCTTCTTCTGGGTGATGGCCTCACCCTTGCCCTCGTCGTCGCCGCCAAGGGCCTCGAACGACGGGCGCGCGGCCTTCTCGGCCGGCTGCAGCAGCGGTGCCGGGGCGGGCTCGCCCTTGAACTTCTGCCAGTCGCCGGTCTTCTTCAGAATGGCGAGCACGGGCTCGGTCGGCTGGGCGCCGACGGAAAGCCAGTACGCCACGCGGTCGGCGTTGACCTCGATGCGCGAGGGGTTCTGCACCGGGTGGTACAGGCCGATCTCCTCGATCGCACGGCCGTCACGGCGGGTGCGGGAGTCGGCGACGACGATGCGGTAGTGAGGCGAACGGATCTTGCCCAGACGCTTCAGCTTGATCTTGACTGCCACGGGAGTGGGTTCTCCTGGTTTGACGTGGTTGGGCACGGCGAGACTGCCGCGTGGGGTTGCGGTACCCGAGTGCCCGATGGACGCGTCAGCCGGAGGAGAGAGGGGTCCTGTGCGGCTGTCGAGTACAGCTAGCCATTGTGCCACACCCCGAGGGGCACCTCCGGCCGCGGGTGAGCGCGGATGCCCGGGCACGCCTCAGGGGCACCCGGCTCCACGGGTGCCCCGAGGTCGGTCGCACAGCCCACCGCGGGCTGCGCCGCTGCCACGGCACCGACAGCCACGAGATGCCGGTACCTCGTACGGGCCGCTACGCCGCTCCCATGACCTCCGGAATCCTGAACGGCTTCCCGCAGCCGCCGCAGACGATCGGGGCCTGGGCCAGGACGGACGGAACCACGCGCACATTGCGGCCGCAGTCGCAGACCGCCTTGACGCGCACCCCGCCGCCGGACGAGCCGTGCCGGGCGGCCGGGCCCCGGAAGCTCTTCGGGGTGTCGGCGGAGGTGGCTGCCGTGTGCGCCTTCAGGGCGCGCTGCAGCCGCTCCATCGTCGGGCGGTAGCGGCGCTTGGCCTCGGGGTTGAGCGTGACCAGCGAGAAGCCGCTGCTGGGGTGCGGTTCCTCGGGGTGGTCCAGGCCCAGCTCCTCGGCGATGGCGAGGAATCTGCGGTTGTGGTAGCGGCCGGCGCGGGATGTGTCGCGCACGCCGCGCGAGGCGGCGATGCCATGGACTGCCTCATGGAGCAGTCGCTCGAAGGAGAGCTCGTGACCGCAGGCGGACGAGGACTCTCCGATCAGGGACTCGGGCGCGGCCAGATCGGGCAGCTCGGGGTGGTACCGCTGAATGTCGGCCCACGCCTGCGCCAGCTCTGCGGCCAGAACAGGTGGTGTCTGTGTCGTGCTCACGTAATGACAACGAGCGGGGGTGCCGCTGTGTTCCGATTCCGGGGCATCCCAAATAATTTGCACGTACCCGTCAGTTGCCGCTGATGCGTCCTGACGAGGGCGGGTGCGCTGATCTGCGGAGAAACCTCACAGCTCATACCAAGGCGGTACGTAGCCCGACCTACGACCCGGCGCGTAGACGATGTCCACGGGCCGGTACGGCTGTGATCCGCCGATGCGCAAGAGGCGTTTCGGCCGCTCTCGCGGCGGAGGCTTTGCCTCACGGTGCGCCGTCGGCGCCCGAGACGTTACCGGGCGGCCGTCCGCACCCCGGCACCGGCCCGGCGATCGTAGTGGCCCAGGTTGCCGTCATGTGAAATCTCGCCACTCCCCCGGCGAACCCTCAAGCAGGGCCCCACTACCACTGGACGCGCGGTCGAGTGCGGAGTTACCTGGCATACGGGGGGAGAGCGAGCGCACGTCACGGGGGCCATGTAATCGGGCACAGCGGCAACTCTCGGCGGATTGGGGCGCTTTACATGACACCTACGCTCGTGCGACGGCACCTCCCTCACGAGGACGAGGCACCCCGTGTGGATCTGTGTGCACGCGCGCGTGACTGGTCGGAGATCCAGGAGCGGATGCTGGTTCCGCTCTACGAGACCGTCTACGAGCGACTGGAAGTGGGCCCCGGCACGCGGCTGCTGGGTCTCGGCTGCGGCAGCGGCCTCGCCCTTTTGATGGCGGCGTCCAGAGGCGCCACCGTCACCGGTGTCGACCACTCCTCCCCCGAACGGCTCGCCCTCGCGCGGGAGCGGCTGCTTCCCGACACATGGGGTGCACGCGCGCGTGCGGGCACTCGGCTCGTCGACGGTTCACCCGAGGACGTGGGGAACGCGAGCGGCGCGGAGACGCCCGCGTACACCCTGGTGACCGCTTTCGAGCCCATCGGGTGTCTGGCGGGCGACTCGGAGGGGCTCGGCGGGCTGTTGCAGGCAGCGATGCCGCTCGCCGAGCGCGGGGCGCCCGTGGTGCTGGCCGGCTGGGGTCCGCCGGAACGCTGCACCACGTCGTCCGTGCTGCGGGTGGCCACCAGGCTGGCGGATCCGCTGCGCAGCGCGGGCAGTTGGCGCCCCGCCCTTCGCGACGACCTGGAGGAGGTGGCCCAGCGGGCGGGGCTCAGGCCCGACGGCTCGGGGCGGGTCGCGTGTCCCTTCGGGTACGCCGACGGGGACAGCGCCGTCAGGGGCCTGCTGTCCACCGGCCTCTTCGACGCGGCGGTCGCCGCGACGGACCAGGCGCAGGTGGACAAGGAGCTGTCCGAGGCGCTGCATCCGTATGTGCGGCGCGACGGCACGGTGTGGATGCCCAATGTGTTCCGGTACCTCATCGCGCGCGTGCCGTAGGGCGGTTCAGGCCTCGTCCTTGCTCAGCCGCGTGATCCCCGCGATCCGGTAGGCGTCCGCCTCCTCCAGGGTCTCGTTCGCCAGCAGCGCCTCGGCGAGCGCGTCCAAGCGGGAGCGGTGGTCGCGCAGTTTGCGGCACGCCTCGTCGTAGCACTCGTCGACGATCCGGCGCATCTCGCCCTCGATCACGTCGAGGGTCTGCGGGGCGGCCGCGAGGCCGTACGCCTGCTGGGCGTCGCCGGGCAGCGCCGAGAGCCTGCCGACGCGCTCGCTCATCCCCCACCGGGCGACCATGCCGCGCGCGATGTTCGTGACCTGTTCCAGGTCGTTCTCGGCGCCGGTCGTGACGACGCCGTAGACGACCTGTTCCGCGGCCATGCCGCCGAGGGCGCCGATGATGCGGCCGCGCAGATACTCCTCGGTGTAGGCGTACTTGTCGGACTCCGGTGTGGAGAGCGTGACGCCGAGGGCGCGGCCGCGCGGGACGATGGTGATCTTGCGGACGGGGTCGGCGCCGGGCTGGAGCATGCCGAGCAGGGCGTGGCCGCTCTCGTGGTACGCGGTGCGCCGGCGCTCCTCCTCGGGCATCACCAGCGGGCGTTCCGCGCCCAGTTGGACCTTTTCCAGGGCCTCCGAGAGGTCGCCCTGGGTCACCCGCTCCTGTTTGCGCTTGACGGCGAGCAGGGCGGCCTCGTTGGCGAGGTTGGCGAGTTCCGCGCCGGTCATGCCCGGGGTCGTACGGGCGACCTGGCCGAGGTCGACGCCCTCGGCGAGCGGGATCTCGCGGGTGTGGATCTGCAGGATGGCCTCGCGGCCGCCGCGGTCCGGGGGCGAGACCTGGACGACGCGGTCGAAGCGGCCGGGGCGGGTCAGGGCCGGGTCCAGGACGTCGGCGCGGTTGGTGGCCGCGATGACGATGACGCCCTCGGAGCCCGAGAAGCCGTCCATCTCGGTGAGGATCTGGTTCAGCGTCTGCTCGCGCTCGTCGTGGCCGCCCACGCCGGAGCCGCCGCCGCGGGCGCGTCCGATGGTGTCGATCTCGTCGATGAAGATGATCGACGGCGCGACCTTGCGGGCCTCGGCGAACAGCTCGCGCACGCGTGAGGCACCGACGCCGACGATCATCTCGATGAACTCGGAGGCGGACGCGGAGAAGAACGGCACGCCCGCCTCGCCGGCGACGGCACGCGCGAGGAGGGTCTTGCCGGTGCCGGGCGGGCCGGTGAGCAGCACACCGCGGGGCATCTTGGCGCCCATCCTGCGGTAGGCGTCGGGGTTCTTCAGGAAGTCGACGACGTCGTTGAGCTCGCCCTCGACCTCGTCGATGCCGGCCACGTCCTCGAAGGTGGTGCGCTCCTGCCCGGGCTCCAGCTCGACCGGTCGGGGCGGCGCCTTGCGGCCGAGCATCCCGCCCGCGCCGCCGAGTCCCGCGCTCATCCGCCGGGCGACGAAGACCCACACCGCGATCAGCAGCAGCATCGGCGCCAGGGAGATCAGGAGATTGGCCAGAAAACTGCGGTGCTGGACGACCGGCTCCGCCGTGACCGTGACGTTGTGCTTGGTCAGGTCCTCCCAGAGCTGGTCGTCCGCGAAGGACGGGCGCTGGGTCTTGAACTTGGTGTACGTGCCATCGCCGTCGGGGTTGTCCCGGCCCTTGTCGAGCTGGCCCTGGATCGCGTCGCCCTTGGCGTAGATCTTCTTGACGTTGCCCGCGTCGACCTGCTTGCTGAACTCCGTGTACGAGATCGTCGGCTCGTCGCCCTCGTTGAAGAACGACAGGACCAGATTCGCGATCAGGTACACGATCAGCGCGGTCAGGATCAGGCTCCACCAGCCGCCGCGCATCTTCCGCCCGCCCGGCGACGGCTTCTGCGGCTCCTCGGGGGTGCCTTCCGTACGCCAGGGCTGGTCGGGCGACTTGCGCGGCGGTGCGGGGTTGGTCATATCGGGACGTTACGACAACGACCAACCCCCGGCACGCGCAGCGGGTGGGCCCGCCCCCGGGTCGCCCGGGGCGTCAGCCCATGAACTTCTTGAACTCGTCCGGCAGCTCGAAGTCCTGCGGGGCCTGCTGGCCCGGCACACCGAAGGCGTTGCCGCCCTGAGCGGCGGCGGCCCTGCGCTGGGCCTCCTCCTGCTCCTGCTGCTTGCGCTTCATCGGGTTGCCGGAACGCTGCTTGCCCTTGGCCTTCTTGGGCTGCTTCTTGGTCCGGCCGGGACCGCCGCCCATGCCCGGGACGCCCGGCATCCCCGGCATGCCGCCGCCCTGCGCCATGCGGGACATCATCTTGCGGGCCTCGAAGAACCGCTCGACCAGGTTCTTCACGGCGCTGACCTCGACACCGGAACCCTTGGCGATACGGGCGCGGCGCGAGCCGTTGATGATCGTCGGCTCCTGGCGCTCGCCCGGGGTCATCGACTTGATGATCGCGGCCGTGCGGTCGACGTCCCGCTCGTCCAGGTTGTTGATCTGGTCCTTGATCTGGCCCATGCCGGGCAGCATCCCGAGCAGCTTCGAGATGGAGCCCATCTTCCTGACCTGCTCCATCTGGGCCAGGAAGTCGTCGAGCGTGAAGTCCTGGCCCTTCTTGGAGGCCAGCTTCTCCGCCATCTTCTGGGCTTCGGCCTGGTCGAAGGTCTTCTCCGCCTGCTCGATCAGGGTGAGCAGGTCACCCATGTCGAGGATGCGGGAGGCCATCCGGTCCGGGTGGAAGGCGTCGAAGTCGTCGAGCTTCTCGCCGTTCGAGGCGAACATGATCGGCTTGCCGGTGACCTGGCGGATCGACAGGGCGGCACCACCGCGGGCGTCGCCGTCGAGCTTGGACAGGACCACGCCGTCGAAGCCGACGCCGTCGCGGAAGGCCTCGGCGGTGGTGACCGCGTCCTGACCGATCATCGCGTCGACGACGAACAGGATCTCGTCGGGGCTGACCGCGTCGCGGATGTCCGCGGCCTGCTGCATCAGCTCCTGGTCGATGCCGAGGCGGCCGGCGGTGTCCACGATCACGATGTCGTGGACCTTGGACTTCGCGAACTCGATGGAGTCGTTGGCGACCTTGACCGGGTCGCCCACGCCGTTGCCCGGCTCGGGGGCGTAGACCGCGACGCCGGCGCGGTCGGCGACGACGCTCAGCTGGTTCACGGCGTTCGGGCGCTGGAGGTCGGCGGCGACGAGCAGCGGCGAGTGGCCCTGCTCCTTCAGCCAGTGGCCGAGCTTGCCCGCGAGGGTGGTCTTACCGGCACCCTGCAGACCCGCCAGCATGATCACGGTCGGCGGCTGCTTGGCGAAGCGCAGGCGCCGGGTCTCGCCGCCGAGGATCGTGACGAGTTCCTCGTTGACGATCTTCAGCACCTGCTGGGCGGGGTTCAGCGCGCGGGAGACCTCGGCGCCGAGGGCACGCTCCTTGACGTTCTTGATGAACGACCGGACGACGGGAAGGGCCACGTCCGCCTCGAGGAGCGCGATACGGATCTCGCGCGCGGTGGCGTCGATGTCCGCCTCGGAGAGCCGTCCCTTGCCGCGCAGGTTCTTGAAAGTCGCTGAGAGGCGATCGGAGAGAGTATCGAACACGGCGGCGTCGGTCCTCGGAGTCGGTGTCAGTGTGAGCGTCTTCCAGGGTATCGGGCCGCGCAAGACAATCGCCCCGCCCGGCCCTCTTCCAGGTCACACCCGCAACATCTCCTCCAGCTTCCCCGCCACCGCCGCCGCCTCCTCACCCGGCAGCGGCGCGCCCTCCGGGCCGGTCACGTAGAAGGCGTCCACGGCGTTCGCGCCCAAGGTGGGAGACGTGGGCGCTACGGACCTGCACATGCGCACCTCCAGGGCGCGGCCGAGTCACGCCCGCCGCGCCGCGGACCTGCACACGCGCGCCCCGCAGGGCACGGCACCTCACGCCCGCAACATCTCCTCCAGCTTCCCCGCCACCGCCGCCGCCTCCTCACCCGGCAGCGGCGCGCCCTCCGGGCCGGTCACATAGAAGGCGTCCACGGCGTTCGCGCCCAGGGTGGAGACGTGGGCGCTGCGGACCTGTACGTGGGCGTCCTCCAGGGCGCGGCCGATGCGGAAGAGCAGGCCCGGGGCGTCCTGGGCGCGTACCTCGATGACCGTGGCCAGGCGGGAGGCGGCAGGGGCGACGGTCACGCGGGGCGGTGGGGCGACGACGCCCCGGCGGCGCGGGTAGGCGGCGTCGCGCTCGGCGAGACGGCCCGCGATGTCCAGGGAGCCGTCGAGGGCGCGGACCAGGTCGGCGCGCAGCCGGGTGGCCTGCGGCAGGGAGCCGTACTCGGCGGCGACCCGCCAGTTCAGCAGCAGGACCGCGCCCTCGACGCCGTCCGGCAGGTCCAGGGCGCGCAGTTCGGCGGTGCGGACGGTGAGCCGGTGCATGGCGAGGACGCCGGCCACAGCGGGCAGCACGCCCGGCTGGTCCGGTACGGCGATGAGGAGCTCCACGCCGAGCGGCTCCGGGTCGCCGGGCGGCTGCTCCTGGGTCGGCGGCTCGGTCTGCGCCCGCAGCGCGAGCACGGGGCTGCCGGTGGCGACCGCCTCCAGGGCGAGCCGTTCCTGCTCGGCGGTCGGCGCGGCGGACTCGGGCTCGTCGGGGACGTCTCCGGCCAGCACCGCGGAGACCCGTTTGACCAGGTCGGCGACGAGGGAGCCGCGCCAGGACGACCAGGCGGCCGGGCCGGTGGCCAGCGCGTCGGCCTCGGTCAGGGCGTGCAGCAGCTCCAGCGTGGACTGGCTGCCGACGGCCTCGGCGACCGAGCGGACGGTGGCCGGGTCCTCCAGGTCGCGCCGGGTGGCCGTGTCCACGAGCAGCAGGTGATGGCGTACGAGAGCGGCGATCACGGCCACGTCGTCGCGGTCGAAGCCGATGCGGGCGGCGACGTCCTTGGCGATGATCTCGCCGGCCACCGAGTGGTCGCCGGGCCAGCCCTTGCCGATGTCGTGCAGCAGCGCGGCGACCAGCAGGAGGTCGGGGCGGTGCACGCGGCGGGTGAACTCGGCGGCGCGCACGGCGGTCTCGATCAGATGCCGGTCGACGGTCCAGATGTGCACGGCGTTGCGCTGCGGGCGGCAGCGCACCCGCTCCCAGTCCGGAAGCAGCTGGGTGATCAGCCCTTCCGCCTCCAGCGCCTCCCAGACGTCGACGGTCGGGCAGCCCGAGCCGAGCAGCGTCACGAGCTGTTCGCGGGCCTCGGCGGGCCAGGGCGTGGGCAGCGGGCGCACGGTCGCCGCCAGGCGCCGTACGGCGTACAGGGAGAGCGGGAGGCCGGCCTGTGCGGCGGCTGCCGCGGCGCGCAGCGGCAGTACGGGGTCGCGCTCGGGGCGCGCGGCACGGGCGAGCACGGCCTCGCCCTCCTGCTCGACCACGCCCTCGGCGAGCGGCGACCGCTCGGCGACCGGCTTCCCGCCGCCCAGCATGGCGCGCAGCCGCGGCCGTACGGCCCGCGATCTGAGCACGCGCCCCACCTCGCGCCAGGTGACGTCGCTGGCGTACGAGATGACCCGCGCCGCCTCGTACACCTCCCGCAGCAGGGTGTCGGCGTCGAGCAGACCGAGCTCGGCGGCGACCTGGTCCTGCTCCTGGAGGGCGAGCCGGTCGGTCGCGCGGCCCGTCGTCAGATGCAGTGCGTCGCGTACGTCGAGCAGCCGGCGCCGTGCCTCGGTGAGGCCCTCGCGCGGGGCGTCGGCCAGCCAGGAGGCGGCGACGGCGCGCAGGATGGTGGCGTCGCGCAGCCCCCCGCGGGCCTCCTTGAGGTCCGGCTCCAGCAGATACTGCAGCTCGCCCTGGCGCTCGGCGCGCTCGGCGCCCAGCTCCTTCAGTTCGGGCAGCCGCTTGGGGGCCTGGTTGCGCCAGTCGGCGAGCACCGCGGTGCGCAGCGAGGCGGTGAGGCCGCGGTCGCCCGCGATGTGCCGGGCGTCGAGCAGACCGAGCTGGACCTTGAGATCATCACCGGCTGTTTTGCGCGCCTCGGCGGGGGTGCGGACCGAGTGGTCCAGGGCGAGGCCGAGGTCCCAGACGGGGTACCAGATGCGGTCGGCCAGGGCGGCGACCGCCTTGGTGTCGCCGCCGTCGTGCAGCAGCAGCAGATCCAGGTCGCTGCGCGGGGAGAGCTCACCGCGGCCGTAGCCGCCGACGGCGACCAGGGAGACTCCCCGCGCACCCTCGGCGCCCGCGTCGAAGAGCCCCGAGAGCCAGTCGTCCGTCAGCTCGGACAGGGCCGCACGGCGCGGCGGCCCGGACTGCTTCCCCTCGGTGAGGAGATGCAGCCGGGCCGCCGCGTAGCCGCTGGGTCCCGAGTCCTCTGCTTCCTTGCGCGCGTCCGTACCCGTCACCCAGCGACTCCTGTTCTTCCTCGGTCAGAGCGCGTCCGGGCCGCGCTCGCCGGTCCGGACCCGGACGGCCGTCTCCACCGGGAGCGACCAGACCTTGCCGTCACCGATCTTGCCGGTCCGGGCCGCCTTGACGATGACGTCGATCAGCTGCTCGGCGTCGTCGTCCTCGGCGAGGACCTCGATACGGATCTTGGGCACCAGGTCGACGGTGTACTCGGCACCGCGGTAGACCTCGGTGTGTCCCCGCTGACGACCGTAACCGCTCGCCTCGGTGACCGTCAGGCCGTGGACTCCGAAGGCCTGCAGGGCCTCCTTGATCTCGTCGAGCCGGTGCGGCTTGACGACGGCGGTGATGAGCTTCATGCGTCCACCTTCTTGCTCTGGGGCGCCGCGGCACCGGCGGGCACGGCGGTGCGTGCGGCGCCGCCGCCCGCGCCGCTGAAGTCGTATGCGGTCTCGGCGTGTTCGGCCTGGTCGATACCGGAGATCTCCTCGTCCTCGCTGACCCGCATGCCGATGGTCTTGTCGAGCAGGAAGGCGAGGATCGCGGAGGCGATCAGGGAGTAGGCGAGGACGGCGAAGACACCGGCGCACTGCTTCCAGAACTGGTCCAGGCCGCCGCCGTAGAAGAGGCCCTGCACGTCGGACTGGCCCTTGCCGCTGGCGAAGAAGCCGATCAGCAGGGAGCCGAGGACTCCGCCGACCATGTGGACGCCGACGACGTCGAGGGAGTCGTCGTAGCCGAACTTGTACTTCAGGCCGACGGCCGCGGCGCAGCCGACACCGGCGATGGCTCCGACCGCCATGGCGCCCAGCGGGGAGACCGCGCCGCCGGACGGGGTGATGGCGACCAGGCCCGCGACGGCACCGGAGGCGGCGCCCAGCGTGGTGAACGCGCCGTGACGGATCTTCTCGTAGGCGAGCCAGGCGCACATGGCGGCGGCGGTGGCGATCTGGGTGTTGACGAACATCAGCGGGCCGACGCCGTCGTCGTTGCCGAGCCAGGAGCCGGCGTTGAAGCCGAACCAGCCGAACCACAGCAGACCGGCGCCGAGCATCACCAGCGGCAGGCTGTGCGGGCGCATCGGGTCCTTCTTGAAGCCGACGCGCTTGCCGATGACGAGGATCACGCCGAGTGCCGCGGCACCGGCGTTGATGTGGACGGCCGTACCGCCGGCGAAGTCGATCACGCCCAGTTCGAACGCCCAGCCGCCGGTGCCCCAGACCCAGTGGGCGACCGGGAAGTACACGACCGTGGCCCACAGGATGAGGAACAGCGTCCAGGCCGTGAACTTGACGCGGTCCGCGATGGCACCGCTTATCAGCGCGGGCGTGATGATCGCGAACATCATCTGGAAGACGGCGAACACGAAGACCGGGATCGTGTAGCCGGACCAGATGTCCATCTTGTCGATCCCGGCCCAGCCGACGTAGTCGCCGGTCCAGCCGATGAGCGAGCCGTGGTCCGTACCGAACGCCATGGAGAAGCCGTACAGCACCCACAGGATGGTGATGACGCCCATGCTGATGAAGCTCATCATCAGCATGTTGAGGGTGCTCTTGACGCGGACCATGCCTCCGTAGAAGAAGGCGAGGCCGGGGGTCATGATCAGCACCAGAGCGGAAGCAATGAGCATGAAGCCTGTGTTGGCGGCAGACAGCTTGTCTGCGGCAAGCGTGATGGCTGGTGCCATCGGCGTCTCCTCGTCGTTGGTACGGCCCCGTGCGGGCGAAGCCTGAAGCGGGCATGAGGGGTGGGCCGGTTATGCGCCATGAGATTGGCGCAGCACGGTTTCGGTGGAAGCCCCTCGTTGTTTCGCCGCCGTGACGAAGGCGCCGTGTGTGTTACGCCTCGATGAACTGCCGGATGCCGGCCCAGTAGATCGTTATCCTGGCGCAACCTTCGGAGAAGGAAAGAAACCGGCCGCGGACGGCCTTCCGATGACCTGGCATGGGGGAGCCGAGTCGGGCAGTTCGGGAGGGCCGGCCGCGGCCGGGGTCTGGGGGTTCAGACCGCCTCGGCGGTCTCCGGGAGTTCGATGGCGAGCTTCTCGGTGAGGTCGACGATCTCGGCCAGCTCGCCGAAGTCCCGTACGGCGGTGTCGACGGTCTTTCGGATACGAGTGTTCACGCGCTCGGAGCGGACCTTCTTGGCGATGTGCATCGCCTGCTCGGCCAGCACCGCGCTCTGCTCGGGCTCGCGCTGCAGCAGATGGACCGTGGCGAGACCGATCAGGTTCAGTGCGTACGAGCGCTGGTGCTCGGTGTCCTTCGAGAACAGCTCGACGGCCCGGTGCATCACGGGGTCGGCGAGCGAGGCGTACGTGGGGCTGCGGCCCGCGACATAGGCGAGGTCGCGGTAGGAGTGGCTGTTCTCGCCGTGCAGTTCGGCCTCGGAGAAGAAGCGGATCCAGTCGGGGTCCGGCTGGTCCCACTCGTCGACGTCGGCGAAGTTGTCCTCGGCCATCCGCACGGCTCGCTTGCACTTGCCGGGCTGCCCCATGTTGGCGTAGGCGCGGGCCTCCATCGCATACAGCATCGACTGGGTGCGCGGGCTCGCGCAGTCCCGGCTGCCGTACTGCGCGAGGTGGATCAGCTCCAGGGCGTCCTCGGGCCGGCCGAGGTGGATCATCTGGCGGCTCATGCTGGACAGGACGTACGAGCCGAGCGGCTTGTCGCCCGCCTCCTTGGCGGCGTGCAGGGCGAGGACGAAGTACTTCTGGGCGGTGGGCTGGAGCCCCACGTCGTACGACATCCAGCCGGCCAGCTCGGCGAGTTCGGCGGCGACCTTGAACAGCTTCCTGGTGGTCTCCTCGGGCTGGGGCTCCTGGAGGAGGTCGGTCACCTCGTGCAGCTGGCCGACGACCGCCTTGCGGCGCAGACCGCCGCCGCACTGGGCGTCCCACTGGCGGAACATGACCGTCGTGGACTCCAGCAGGTCCAGCTCGGGCCGGGAGAGCCGGCCGGGGCGGCGGGACGCGGACGGCTGCTCGGGCTCCGTCTGCGCGGTCTGGGACGTGGGCACCAGCCAGCGCTGCATGGGCTCGATGAGGGACGGGCCCGCGGACAGGACCAGCGAGGTCCCGAGGAAGCCGCGCCGCGCCAGCATCAGGTCGCTGCGCGAGAACTCGCTGAGCAGCGCCACCGTCTGCGGGCCCGTCCAGGGCAGGTCGACGCCGGTCGCGGAGGGTGACTGGCGTGCGGTGCGCAGGCCGAGGTCGTCGACGGAGACCACACAGCCGAAGCGCTCGGAGAACAGCTCGGAGAGGATCCTGGGGATGGGCTCGCGGGGGTTCTCGCCGTCCAGCCAGCGGCGCACCCGGGAGGTGTCCGTGGAGATGTGGTTGGCCCCCAACTGGCGCGCCCTGCGGTTGACTTGACGGGCGAGCTCGCCCTTCGACCAGCCGCTGCGCACGAACCACGAGGTGAGCAGCTCGTTGGGGCGCTTGTCCGTGCTGGTCGCGGTCGTCCCGCTGCCGTCGCTGCCGCTCACTGGAACGCCCCCATCCCTGAGACCACTTGTCGCCGAGTGCGCCAAGCCCTATCAGAATGCCGGTAAATACGGTCCTCCGTCCGCCAGTTCTCACCCTTCGAACGGGATACCGACTTGCCTCCGGCATACCCACGAGTGCATGTGCCCCCAGGACTCGTGCACTCAAAGTAATCCTACGATCACCCGTCCAGCCATGGCGATCCCGGAAACGCCACCATTCGCCACCCCTTCGAATGAACTCACGGTGGCCACTCCGCGATTCACTTGACATAGACCGATCGGGAGTAGGCGGAGCGGTGCACTCAGGGGCGCGCGCCGCCGAGTTCACCACCCGGGACACCTCCGGCGCCGCCCGGACCAAGCGGAGGGGATGCCCCGCGGATACACAGGGTCACGATCCGCATCCGCGTCGTAACCAGCGACGCGTCGGACCCGTTGGAGGGGGTATGGGCTTCACGATCGGCGGCATCCGCGAGATCCGCTCCGGCTCGCGTCGGCGCGGCCGCTCCTCGGAGTGCACCGCCGTCGCCGAGTTCACCGGGCTCTGGGGCTGGGACGTCGTAGCAGGCGCACGGGCCGCGGGAGGAGCCTGTTCGTGCGGCCGGGTGGACTGCGGCGAACCGGGGGCGCATCCCCTGGAGTTCGCGCCCGAGGTCACGGCCGGCGCCACGCTCGACGAAGTGGTCAGGACGTGGAGCGACTACCCCGGCGCCTCGATCATGCTCGCCGTCGGCCGGACCTTCGACGTCATCGACGTGGCCGGACCCACCGGCCGCCGGGCGCTGATCCGCCTGGAGCGCATGGGACTGCCGCTCGGCCCGGTCAGCGCGCTCCCCGAGGGCCGCGTCCAGTTCTTCGTCGCCCCGGGCGCCGCCGCCGAACTGCCCGAACTGCTCTACCGCATGGGCTGGGACGACGCGGACTCCCTCGACCTGCGCGGCCTCGGACCCGGTACGTACATCACGGCCCCGCCGTCCGACCGCGGCGGCCGCGGCCCGGCGCGCTGGCTGCGCCCGCCCGCCCTCGACTCGGCCTCGAAGCCACCCGCGGCCCGCCTGCTGCTCGGGACCCTGGCCTACGTCGCCCATCGGTCACGGGCGTAGCCGTACGACACAGCCCCGCGCCGCAGCCGCGCACAGCGAAGCGCCCGCTCTCCAACTGCACCTTGGAGGCGGGCGCTTCTTCGTGCACGTACCAGCGGCGGGAGGTGGTCTCACTCTCCGATAAGGGCGTCAACGAACGCCTCCGGCTCGAACGGCGCCAGGTCGTCCGCGCCCTCGCCGAGGCCGACCAGCTTGACCGGCACGCCCAGCTCGCGCTGGACGGCGACCACGATGCCGCCCTTGGCCGTGCCGTCGAGCTTGGTGAGCACGATGCCGGTGATGTCGACGACCTCGGCGAACACCCGCGCCTGCACCAGGCCGTTCTGCCCGGTCGTGGCGTCCAGGACCAGCAGGACCTCGTCCAGCGGGGCGTGCTTCTCGACGACGCGCTTGACCTTGCCGAGCTCGTCCATCAGCCCGGTCTTGGTGTGCAGGCGTCCGGCGGTGTCGATGAGGACGACGTCGGTCCCCATCTCCTTGCCCTCCTTCACCGCGTCGAAGGCGACGGAGGCGGGGTCGCCGCCCTCGGGCCCGCGCACGGTGTAGGCGCCCACCCGCTCGCCCCAGGTCTGCAGCTGGTCGGCGGCGGCGGCACGGAAGGTGTCGGCGGCGCCCAGCACGACGCTGCGGCCGTCGGCCACCAGGACGCGGGCGAGCTTGCCGGTGGTGGTGGTCTTGCCGGTGCCGTTGACCCCGACGACCATCACGATGCCCGGCTTGCTGCTCTCGGGCTCGGTCCTGACCGTGCGGTCCAGGTCGGTGCCGACCAGCTTCACCAGCTCCTCGCGCAGCAGGGTGCGCAGCTCGGCGGGGGTGCGGGTGCCGAGGACCTTGACGCGCTCGCGCAGGCTGTCGACCAGCTCCTGGGTGGGGGCCACCCCGACGTCGGCGGCGAGCAGCGTGTCCTCGATCTCCTCCCAGGTCTCCTCGTCCAGGTGCTCGCGCGACAGGAGCGTGAGCAGACCCTTGCCCAGTGCGTTCTGGGAGCGGGAGAGACGGGCACGGAGGCGCACGAGCCGGCCGGCGGTCGGCTCGGGGACCTCGATCTCGGGGACTTCGAGGGAGGGCGGCTCCTCGACGGTGACGGGCGCCGAGCCGTCCGGGAGATCCACCTCCTCTATCGTCCGGCGTGGTTCGTCGCGGGGCGTCTCGGCCTCGTCGCCGACGTGCGGCTCGGCGGGAGGGGTGGTGATGTCGGGCGCGGTGGGCGGCGGGGGGGGCAGCGGCTTCTTGCGCCGGGTGCCGATGACGAGCCCGCCGATCGCGCCGAGCACGACCACGGCGATGACTACAGCAAGGATGACGGTTTCCATAACCCGTCCAGTATCAGTCATGGAGTCCGGCGACACCCCTCTGGATGTCTGACACTCCGTCAGCTAACGTCCCCTCCACACCCGCCCGGTGGAGGGGAGCCCCCATGCCCGTCTCGGTCGTCCGCTTCAACCTCGTCGAGCCCGACGCCACCCCCGCCTCCCTCGGCGCCCGCTACCGGGCGGCCCTGGAGATGGCGGCCTACGCCGATGAGCACGGCATCACCACCGTGCAGACCGAGGAGCACCACGGCGTCGCCAACAACTGGCTGCCGTCGCCGTTCGCCTTCGCGGGCGCCGTCTTCGGGGCGACCAGCCGGGTCGCGGTGACCGTCTCGGCGGTGATCGGCCCGCTGCACGACCCGCTGCGGCTGGCGGAGGAGATCGCCGTACTGGACCTGCTCAGCGGCGGACGGCTGGTGACGGTCGCGGGGATCGGGTACCGGCCCGAGGAGTACGCGATCTTCGACGTGGACTGGAAGCGGCGCGGAAAGCTGCAGGACGAGGTGCTGGAGACGCTGCTGAAGGCCTGGACGGGCGAGCCCTTCGAGTACCGGGGCCGCACGGTCCGCGTCACCCCGCGCCCGCAGACCGAGCCGCATCCGCTGCTGCTCGTCGGCGGCTCCTCGAAGGCCGCGGCCCGCCGGGCCGCCCGCCTCGGCCTGCCCTTCTTCCCCAGCGCCCACCTGCCGCAGCTGGAGGCGTACTACAAGGAGCGGCTCGTCGAGTACGGCACCGAGGGCTGGACCATGATGCCGGGCGCCGAGACGCCCCTGCTGCACATCGCCGAGGACCCGGACCGGACGTGGGCCGAGTACGGCCGGCACTTCCTGCACGAGGCGCGCACGTACGCCTCCTGGCAGTCCGGGGACATCCGCTCCGCGGTGAAGTCGGCCGCGACGACCGTGGACGAACTGCGCGCCGAGGGCGTCTACCGCATCCTCACGCCCGAGCAGTGCGTCCAACTGGGCCTCGACAACCTCGTCCTGCATCCGCTGGCCGGCGGGATGCCGGTGGACGAGGGCTGGCGCAGCCTGCGCCTGTTCGCGGAACGGGTACTGCCCGCACTGGCGGACTGAGAACTACGAGGAGAGGGGCAGCGGGGACTTGGCCCCTCTCCTCGGGATCGGGTAGCGCCCCCAAAGGGGCGCGGGGAACTCGAGAACGGGAGCGCCCCAAAGGGGCGCGGGGAACTGCGCGACCAGCCACGACGGCGCCGCGGACGGCCAATGGCCCGCGGCGCCAACGCCCGCGAAGCGCCTAGCCCATTTCTTCGAGCGCCTTGCCCTTCGTCTCCTTCACGAACTTCAGGACGAAGGGGACGGAGAGCGCCGCGAAGGCCGTGTAGATCACGTAGGTCGCGGAGAGGTTCCAGTCGGACAGCGACGGGAAGCTCGCGGTGATGGCCCAGTTGGCGATCCACTGCGCGGAGGCGGCCACCCCCAGGGCGGCGGCGCGGATCTTGTTCGGGAACATCTCACCGAGCATGACCCAGACGACCACACCCCAGGACAGGGCGAAGAAGAGGACGAAGACGTGGGCGGCGATCAGGGCGGTCCAGCCCTGCGCGGCAGGCAGCTTGCCGTCGACGAGGTGGTACGAGAACGCCCAGGCCTCCAGCGCGAGACCGACGACCATGCCGACCGAGCCGATCAGGGCCAGCGGCTTACGGCCGACGCGGTCCACGAAGATCATGGCGATCACGGTGCCGACGATGTTGATGATCGACGTCGTGAAGGAGTAGAAGAACGAGTCCGTCGGGTCGACGCCGACCGACTGCCACAGCGTCGAGGAGTAGTAGAACGCGACGTTGATGCCGACGAACTGCTGGAAGACCGACAGGCCGATACCGACCCAGACGATCGGCTTGAAGAAGAAGCCACCGCCGAGCAGGTCCTTGAAGGAGGACTTCTCCTCGCTCTTCATCGCGTGCTCGATCTCCCCGACGCGGGCGTCCAGACGCTCGCCCCCGCCGCCCTCGACCTGGCCGAGGATCTCGCGGGCACGCTCGTGCCTGCCGACGGAGATGAGGAAGCGCGGGGACTCGGGGATGGCGAAGGAGAGCAGGCCGTAGACGACGGCCGGGATCACCATCACACCGAGCATGACCTGCCAGGCCTCAAGGCCCATCAGGGTGCCGCGCTGGTCGCCGCCCGCGGCGTTGAGCAGACCCCAGTTGACCAGCTGCGAGACGGCGATGCCGATGACGATCGCGGCCTGCTGGAAGGAACCGAGCCGGCCGCGGTACGCGGGCGGGGCGACCTCGGCGATGTAGGCCGGGCCGATGACCGAGGCCATGCCGATGGCGAAGCCGCCGACGATGCGCCAGAAGGCGAGGTCCCAGAGGGCGAAGGGCAGCGCCGAGCCGACGGCGCTGATGGTGAACAGCACGGCGGAGATCTGCATGCAGCGGATGCGGCCGATGCGGTCGGCTATCCGGCCCGCGGTCGCCGCGCCGATGGCACAGCCGATCAGGGCGATGGCGATGACCTGCGCGAGGGCGGCGGAGCCGATGTCGTAGCGGTCCCGGATCGCCTCGACCGCGCCGTTGATCACGGAGCTGTCGTAGCCGAAGAGGAAACCGCCCATGGCGGCTGCCGCGGCGATGAAGACGACGCGCCCGAGGTGCTCGGGATGAGCCGAACCGGCTCCTGACTTGGGTGCCTGCGCAATGCTGGTCACGTTCGAACTCCTCGTGCCACCGGCGTCGCTGCCGGAGTGGGGGCGCCTGTCAGATTCAAGTGGCGCACAGAGGAGCACCGCTCACACCTGAAGGTTGGAACAACGATTTCGAGAGTATGCCTTCAAGTTTCGAAGTCAATAGGCGGTTGACTGTGAGCTTTGAGATACGAGCGAGCCTGTTGTGTTTACTTCTTGAAGATTTGGTTAGCGGAGCCGCTGCGAGATGACCTTGGACACACCGTCGCCCTGCATGGAGACGCCGTAGAGCGCGTCCGCGACCTCCATGGTCCGCTTCTGGTGCGTGATCACGATCAGCTGCGAGGCTTCCTGCAGCTCCTGCATGATGCGGATCAGCCGCTGCAGGTTGGTGTCGTCGAGGGCGGCCTCGACCTCGTCCATGACGTAGAAGGGGCTCGGCCGAGCCTTGAAGATCGACACCAGCAGCGCCACAGCCGTGAGCGACCTCTCCCCGCCCGAGAGCAGGGAAAGGCGCTTGACCTTCTTGCCCGGCGGACGCGCCTCGACGTCGACACCCGTGGTGAGCATGTTGTCGGGGTCCGTCAGGATCAGCCGTCCGTCGCCCCCGGGGAAGAGCCGGCTGAAGACTCCCTCGAACTCGCGGGCGGTGTCCCGGTAGGCCTCCGTGAAGACCTGCTCGACGCGCTCGTCGACCTCCTTGACGACCTGGAGCAGGTCGGCGCGCGTCTTCTTCAGGTCCTCCAGCTGCTC
Organism: Streptomyces spinosisporus; assembly: GCF_022698145.1. Lineage (GTDB taxonomy): Bacteria > Actinomycetota > Actinomycetes > Streptomycetales > Streptomycetaceae > Streptomyces > Streptomyces spinosisporus. The sequence continues at coordinate 45,662 of NZ_JALDAX010000016.1, read as the reverse complement.
GCTGAGGAACTTGTGGCGCTCCTCCAGCGCGGCGAACTCCTCCAGGGCCAGCGGATTGACCTTGCCGAGCTGCTGGTACGCCCGCTCTGCGGCCTTGAGCCGCCTCTCCTGCTCGGCGCGGTGGAAGGGCTTGGGCCGGTTGCGCGGATGCTCCGGGTCCTCCGGCAGCTCCTCGCCCTCGGCCGGGGGCGAGGGCGGCACGAGCTGGTGCGGACCGTACTCGCTCACCAGCCCGGCCGGCTCCACACCGAGCTCCTCCAGGGCCTTGGTCTCCAGCTGCTCGATCCGCATCCGCTTCTCGGCGCCGAGCACCTCGCCCCGGTGGACGGAGTCGGTCAGCTTGTCGAGCTCGCCCTTGAGGTCGCGGCCCTGGTTGCGGGCGACGGTCAGCTCCTGCTCGCGGCGGGCCTTGGCGGCCTCGGCCGCGGTGCGCTCCTCGTCGGCCCGCGTGAGCGAGACCTCGACGTGCTGGAGCAGCTGGCGGGCACCGGAGGCGACGGCCTCCGCCACGGCCGCCTCGTGCCGCAGGCGCGCCCGGCGCTGTTCGGCACGCGCGCGTGCCTCGCGTTCCGCCCGGGCGGCCCGGTCCAGCGAGTCGGCCCGTCCGGCCAGTCCCTTGACGCGTTCCTCGTGCGTACGGACCTGGAGCCGGGCCTCCATCTCGGTCTGGCGGGCGTTGGCGCCGTCGGCCGCGAGCCGGTCCCGCACCGAGGTGTCGGGCTCCTCCTCGACCGGCATCTCCTCGGCGACGGCGAGGCGTTCCGCGAGTTCCTCGACCTCCTGGAGTGCCTTGTCGAGCGACTCCTGCGCCCGGGCGGCGGCCGCGATGGAACGTTCCGCTTCTCCTGCCGCGCCCCGCGCCTGACCCACGAGCCGTCCCAACTGCTGGGCGACGGTCGACTTCTCCCGGTCGGCGGCGCGGCGGCGCTCCGCGAGCTCCTCGACACCGGCGGCGCATGCCTTACGGCGCTCCTGTGCCGCGTGCTGCGCCTCGGTCAGCTCCTCGCACCGGACGGCCAGCTCCTCCAGCTCGGCGGCGGCCTCGTCCACGGAGGCCTGGACCTCCAGCAGGCTGGGGGCGCCCGCGGAGCCGCCGTGGGCGAAGTGGGCGCCGAGGAGGTCGCCTTCGGCGGTCACCGCTGTGAGGTGGGGGTGGCTGTAGACGAGGTCTTCCGCGTCTTCGAGGGTGTTGACCACGACGATGCCGTGGAGGAGTCGGCGGATGGCGGGGAGGAGGTCTGAGGGGGCGCGGACGAGGTCTGCCGCGTAGGGCAGTCCCGCGGCTGCGGGTTCGTCGTGGCCGGGCGCGCCGTTCCCCGCGCCCCTTTGGGACGTGTCAGGCACCGCTCCCGCGAGCAGCAGGGACGCCCGCCCGCCGTCCTGTTTGCGGAGCATGCGGATGGCGTCGGCCGCCGCCGACGGGGAGGTGACGGCCAGGGCGTCGGCTGCCGCGCCGAAGGCGGCGGCCAGCGGGGCCTCGTAGCCGGGGGTGACCGTCAGCAGCTCGGCGGCCGGGCCCAGCAGGCCGCTGAGGCGGTCCTTGGCGGCGAGCAGTATGCCCGTGCCGTCCTTGCGGCGCAGTCCCAGCGCCAGTGCCTCGTGCCGGGCCTGGGTCGCCGCGCGCTTGCGTTCCGCCGCCGTGGCCGCTTCCCGGGCCGCGGTCAACGCGGCCTCCGCGTCGGCCAGTTGTTGTTTCGCCGCCTCGTGCCGCTCGCCGAGTTCGGCGTCGCCGGCGTCCAGGCCGTCGACCTCGGCCTTCAGCGCCTCGTACTCCTCCTGGGCGGCGACGGCCCGCTCCTGGGCCTCGTCGCGGGCGGCGGCCAGCCGGTCGATCTCGGCCTGGGCGGAGGCGGCGCGCGAACGGGCGGCGTTGACCTGGCCGTTCAGCCGGGCCAGGCCCTCGCGGCGGTCGGCGATGGCACGGGCGACGTCCTTCAGGCGCCGTTCCTCCTGGGCGAGTTCACGCTCCAGCTCGGCCCGGTGGGCGACGGTGTCCTCCAGGGCCCGCTCGGCCGCCTCCAGGGCCGCTTCGAGCTCGGCCTCCTGCTCCCGGACACGGGCGGCCTCGCGCTCCATGTCCTCGGGGTCGCGGCCGCGCCGCTCCTCGGGCGGCACCGACGTCGCGCTCTTCACGCGCGCGTCCGCGAGCGAGACCGTGCCGCGCACCCGCTCGGCCAGCTGCGAGAGTTCGTACCAGGTCTGCTGGGCGCGCTGTAGCCGCGGGGTGAGCTGCCGTACCTCGTCCTCCAGGAGCGCCTCGCGCTGCTGGGCCTTCTTCAGCTCCTGCTCGGCGGCCTCCTTGCGCTCCTTGAGCGCGGCCTCGTCGGCGACCTCGGCCTTCAGCGCCTCCCGCAGCCGTACGAGATCGTCGGCGAGCAGGCGCAGGCGGGCGTCGCGCAGGTCGGCCTGGATGACGGCGGCCCGGCGCGCGACGGCGGCCTGGCGGCCCAGCGGCTTGAGCTGTCGGCGCAGTTCGTCGGTCAGGTCCTGCACACGCGCGAGGTTGGCCTGCATCGCGTCGAGCTTGCGGAGGGCCTTCTCCTTGCGCTTCCTGTGCTTGAGGACACCCGCGGCCTCCTCGATGAAGGCGCGGCGGCCCATGGGGTCGGCGTGCAGGACCGAGTCGAGCTGGCCCTGGCCGACGATGACGTGCATCTCGCGGCCGATGCCGGAGTCGGAGAGCAGTTCCTGGATGTCGAGCAGCCGGCAGGTGTCGCCGTTGATCTGGTACTCGCTGCCGCCGTTGCGGAACATGATCCGCGTGATGGTGACCTCGGCGTACTCGATGGGCAGGGCGCCGTCGGAGTTGTCGATGGTGAGGGACACCTCGGCGCGGCCCAGCGGGGGGCGGCCGGTGGTGCCGGCGAAGATGACGTCCTCCATCTTGCCGCCGCGCAGGGACTTGGCACCCTGCTCCCCCATGACCCAGCTCAGGGCGTCCACCACATTGGACTTGCCCGAGCCGTTCGGTCCCACGACACACGTGATGCCCGGCTCGAACCGGAGCGTGGTCGCCGAGGCGAACGACTTGAACCCGCGGAGGGTCAGGGCCTTGAGGTGCACGCCGCCGGACTCTACCTTCCGGGGCCGCCGCACACGATGAACCCGGGCCACTTGCGGTTTCACGCAGGAAGATGCAGGGCACACCAGACGTTGTAGAGGGTGAAAGGATGCGCGGGGGAAAGAAGGAAGGGACGCCGAAGCGTCCCTTGCAAACTCTGACAACTTAGCGGTTGATACGGGCGGCCCAACCACTGCTGTCGCGGTTCGATGCAGTGATCAGGTGAGCGCAGGCTCCGCCTGGTGTGCGTCGATGCTCTCCATGATCCTGTCGTGAGAAGCGGCAGCCGCGAGCGCGTCGTTCTCCGCCTGGATCCGTACGAGCTCGGATTCCAGGTCCTGGACGCGCTGCTGGAGCCGTCGCATCTCGGCGAGGAGTCGAGGGTCGGAGCCGCCGACGTAACCGAGAAGCGCCTTTGCCATGATGGATGGTCCTCCACACTGAGTGACCGACCGAAGCGGTGTGGGTCGTGAGGGAATCGCACCCGCGGTGCTTGACACTCTTGAGTTCGTGCTGCCGTTCATCCATGCCAAACAGCTAAGGTGCGCGGGGTGCTTTCAGCGTCTCACCAAAAAGTTTGACGGTCAACACGATCACGCCCCGTATTGGCGGGCAACCCGGTGGTGCGCGGCCTGAAAGCGGCGGCGCTACGACTCCTGCGGGGCCCTCGGGGCGTGGCGATCACTTCTAGGTGCGGAGCCTGCCACGACAAGTGGTTCTTGGCAACCACCAGGCAGTTTCTGCTCCGGGCAGCTGCTGTTGGCACGTTCCGGCGCTGTCGCCTGGGCTGATTTACACAATGGGGTCAGCGGATGGCGAAGCCGTCGTAGCCTCCGCGGGGTGTGTCCCAGATCTCGGTGACACCGTCGACCCGGCCGGGCGTGTCGTCTCCCCGGAGCCAGCCGAGGAGTCCTTCACACCGCTCCCGGGGGCCCTCCGCGACCACCTGGACCCGTCCGTCCCCCAAATTGAGAGCAAAACCACTAAGGCCTCCGAGTTCGAGGGCCTTGGCCCGGGTGAACCAGCGGAAACCCACACCTTGGACGCGTCCTCGCACCCAGGCGACCAGTCGCACATCCTCGCTCATGGGTGCAACCTAACCGGCCAATGTCTCTCGGGACACTTCCTCCCCTGGCGCCATGCGGTACCGTCCCCACCCAGTGAATCTCATATGAAACTCACTCGATCGAGTGAGTTGGGTCACTCGCGAGCCGGTAGGGCGCGAGACGGCCACGGAACGAGGAAGGCCAGAACATGGGACGCCACCGACGCTCAGCCGCCGGCCGCGCCGCCACGGGACGCGCCACGGGGGTCACGGGAAGAGACGGCTCGTACACGAGCGGCTACGACCCCCGGAAGTACTCGTACAGCTACGAACCGCCGGAGGCCTACGCGAGTGAGGCGGAGCCGACCATCGGCATCGCCCCGTATCTGCGCTCCGACGAGTACGCCACCGAGGCCGGCACCGACACCTACACCGAGGCCGGCGCCGACCTCGGCACGGATGCCTACGGCGAGATACGCACCGACCGGTACGCGGAGGCCGAGGCGCGCAGTGCCGCCTACCTCTTCGCCTCCGAGGAGGACTTCACCACCGTCTTCCCGGAGCACGGGCTCGCGCCCCGGAAGGGCTCGGGGCGCGGCGGGACGCGGCGCAAGAAGAAGACCGTGACGCCGGTGCGCACCGGACTGCTCGGTGTGTCCGCCGCGGTCGCCATCGGCACCGTCGCGGTCGCCACGGGTGCCATGCCCGGACTCGACAACTACAAGCTCGGCGGCGGTGGCGGCAGCGGCGACAAGGTGCAGGCCGCGGGCACCCCGACCAACTCCGCGACGGAGCAGGGCGGTACCTCCGGCAATGTCCAGGGCCGCGACCAGGGGTCCTCGACGAGCCGCGACGCAGACCGTTCGGCCTCGCCGTCGCCGGCCCCGTCGACCTCGACGGCGGCGCCCACCGAGGCGCCGACGAAGAAGCCGAAGGCGCCCGCCAAGAAGCCGACGGCCTCGCCTCCGAAGAAGGAGACCCAGCCGCCCAAGGAGACGGCCCCGCCGGTGACGGTCTCCGCGGAGGCCGCCGCCGAGGCGGAGGTGCTCAAGCTGGTCAACGAGGAGCGGGCCAAGGTCGGCTGCAGCGCGGTGTCCGCCAACAGCACGCTGACGGAACTGGCCGAGGCCTTCAGCGCGGCCATGGCCGCGGAGGGCTTCTTCGACCACACGGACCCGACCGGGGCCACTCCGTGGGACCGGGCCTCCGAGCTCGGCATCACCACCCTGGGCGGCGAGAACATAGCCCGGGGCCAGGCCGACGCGGCCGCCGTGATGGAGGCCTGGATGAACAGCCCCGGCCACCGGGCGAACATCCTGAACTGCGACTTCAAGACCCTCGGCGTCGGCGTGCACTTCGGGTCGGGCGGCCCTTGGTGGACCCAGGACTTCGGCTACTGACATCACCCGCGGGTGCGCTGACTCCCGGTTAGCGCACCCCGTTGGGTAGCGCTGTGTTCGAGTACGCTTGAGGGATGGAGACCTCGCAGGAGCTCACGCATGCGCGTGGCCTTCCGTATGACGTGTTCGCCAAGGTCTGTCCCTCGCGCGGGACGCTGGAGCATGTCACCGGGCGCTGGGGCGGGCTGACGCTGTGCGCGCTGCGTGAGGGCAGCCTGCGGTTCAACGCGCTGCGCCGGCGGGTCGACGGCGTCAGCGAGAAGATGCTCTCCCAGACGCTGCACGCGCTGGAGCGTGACGGCCTGGTGCACCGCGAGGCCCAGCCGACGAACCCGCCCCGCGTGGACTACGAACTGACCCCGCTCGGCCACGAGGTCGCCGAGCGGCTGATGAGCCTCGTGCACCTGGTGGAAGGCCGCATGGACGAGGTCCTCGCCGCCCGCGAGCGCTACGACGCGGCCCGCGGCGCCCGCTGACACTTCGGGCAGAAATAGCTGGAGCGGTTCATCCAGGGGCGCCGGCGCATCGGCGTGCCGCACCTCTTGCAGGGCAGACCCTCGCGGCCGTACGCGTCCAGCGACCGGTCGAAGTAGCCCGACTCCCCGTTGACGTTGACGTAGAGGCTGTCGAAGCTGGTGCCGCCGACGGCCAGTGCCGCGTTCATCACGTCCCTGACGTGGCCGAGGAGTTCGGCGGTGCGCGGGCGGGTGAAGCCGGACGTGGGGCGCTCGTAGTGGATGCGGGCGCGCCAAAGGGCCTCGTCCGCGTAGATGTTGCCGACGCCGCTGATCAACGACTGGTCCAGCAGGGCCCGTTTGATCGTCGTGCGCTTGCGTCGCAGCGCCTGGTGGAAGGCCTCGTCGTCGAAGAGCGGGTCGAGCGGATCGCGGGCGATGTGCGCGATGACGTCCGGCAGTCCCTCGGGGGTGTTGTCGTGCAACGACAGGCCGCCGAAGGTGCGTTGGTCGACGAAGCGGAGTTCGGTCGCGAGGTCGTCCGCGAAACGGACGCGGATCCTGAGGTGCTTCTCGTCGGGGGCCGCATCCGGCTGGACCAGGAGCTGGCCGCTCATGCCGAGGTGGGCCAGGACCGACTGGTGGGTGTCCTCCAGGGGCAGCCACAGATACTTGCCGCGGCGGCTCGGAACGCCGACGCGGTGCCCCTTGAGGCGGTGCGCGAAGTCGTCGGCACCGGCCACATGGCGCCGTACGGCACGCGGGTGCAGCACCTCGGCGTCGGCGACGACACGGTGGGCGACCCACCGCTCCAGGCCGCGCCGGACGACCTCGACCTCGGGCAACTCGGGCATGACGACCCCCGTACCGGACTGTGGAAGATCCGAGCGCCCGCCCCGGGCGGCGCGGGCGCTCAGGTTGCGCTGTTCGTCGGACAGGGACCCTGGCGGGCAGGGAGCCTTGTCAGGCGGAGACGGACGACGGACCTTGGCCGTCCTCGGCGGCCTTCTCGGCCGCCGCTTTCTCGGCTCGCTCGTCCGCCGCGGCCCGGATGGACCTCCAGGCGGACTCGGCGGCCTGCTGTTCCGCCTCCTTCTTGCTGCGGCCGGTGCCGGTGCCGTACGAGACGCCTCCGACGCGGGCGGCAGCAGTGAAGGTCTTCTCGTGGTCGGGGCCGGTCTCCGTGACCAGGTACTCGGGCACGCCGAGCCCTTCGGTCGCGGTGAGCTCCTGGAGGGATGTCTTCCAGTCCAGGCCGGCTCCGAGGTTCGAGGACTTCTCGATCAGCGGGTCGAACAGGCGGTGCACCAGTTCGGAGGCCGCATCGAGGCCCTGGTCGAGATAGACCGCGCCGATCACCGCTTCCAGGGTGTCGGCGAGGATGGACGCCTTGTCCCGGCCGCCCGTGCCCTCTTCGCCCCGGCCGAGCCGGATGAAGGAGCCGAGTTCCAGACCGCGACCGACCTCCGCCAGCGCACGCGAATTGACCACCGCGGCCCGCAGCTTGGCCAGTTGGCCCTCGGGCAGGTCGGGGTGGGTGGTGTACAGCGTGTCCGTGACCACGAGGCCGAGCACGGAGTCCCCGAGGAACTCCAGCCGCTCGTTGGTCGGCAGACCGCCGTTCTCGTACGCGTACGAACGGTGGGTCAGCGCACGCACCAGAAGGGCGGACTCGAGCTTGTACCCGAGCCGCCCTTCCAGAAGCGTGTGGGACGAGGCCGTGTTGTCCGCTTTCTTCTTGGCGGGTGGATCCGCCTTGGCGTCATCCGCCTTCTTGGCAGTGGACACGGTGCCTCTCACCAGCCGCTCAGACCTCGAGGACCTGGCGCTTGTTGTAGGTGCCGCAAGACGGGCACGCGATGTGCTGCTGCTTGGGCTCGTGGCAGCGCTCACACGCAACCAGGGTGGGGACCGCAGCCTTCCACTGCGACCGGCGGTGGCGCGTGTTGCTGCGCGACATCTTCCGCTTCGGAACAGCCACGGCTACTTCTCCTGCTTCTCGTCGACGCCCGCTTCCGCGTCAGCGCCGCTCATCTCGTCCTTCTCGCCGTCTTCGAGTGAACCGGCGAGTCCCTGCAGTGCCGCCCAACGGATGTCGACGGCGTCGTGGTGGTGGTCCGGGTCGTCCGCCAGCCGGGCTCCGCACTCGGAGCACAGGCCTGGGCAGTCGTCCTGGCACACCGGCTGCATCGGCAGTGCGAGCACCACCGCATCACGCAGCACGGGCTCGAGGTCGAACAGTCCGTCCTCGAGAAAGAGCCTGTCCTCGTCGTCCTCGGCGTCGTCGTCGGGATCCGCTGTGACGCGGCCCCGCTCGTCGGCGTCAGGGTACGAGAACATCTCCTGGAATTCCGCTTCGACGTCGAGCTGAAGCGGCTCCAGACACCTTACGCACTCCCCCTCGGCCTGTGCACGGGCGGTGCCTGTGACAAGCACCCCTTCCATGACCGACTCGAGCCGGAGTTCGAGCTCCACCGGGGCGCCTTCCGGCACTCCGACGACGCCCTGCAGACCGAGGTCCTTGGGAGCGTCGACCGTACGGGACAGCCTCTGCAGCGCACCGGGACGCCGTCCCAGCTCGTGCGTGTCGAACACGAGGGGGTTGCGGTGGTCGAGGCGAGCGTTGGGGGCCATTCCTGCTTTCGATCTTCTGAGCTCAGAGGGACGCCACCCTCGGTGTCTGTGGGCAGCGCTGATCGCGGACGTACACGCGACCGAAGAGCCAGGATACCGGTCCTTTCGCTCACGGCCCAATCCGCGGGTCCGCTACTGGCCGCGCCCCTGCTCGTACGCCCTCAGCTGCTCGGGCGTGATCATCCCGGTGTCGAAGAGGCTGGTCTCGTCGAGGGCGTACGCGTCGTGCCCCTGCGGGGTCTGGTGGCCCTGCTGCATCTGGTTCGGGTCGTACGCGGCCTGCTGGGCGTCGTAGCCCTGGTAGCCGTACGGATCCGCCTGCTGGTAGCCGTAGGCGTCCTGCTGGCCGTAGCCCTGCTGCTGATAGGCGCCTGCGTACGGGTCGGCCTGCTGCTGGTAGCCGTAGGCCGGCTGGGCCTGCGTGTAGTCCTGCTGCTGGACGGGCTGCGGCTGCTCGGCCGGGGCGGCCTGGACCTCCTGCTCGGCGAGCGCCGCGAGGTCGGCCAGGTAGTCGGCGTCGCTGGAGTGCTGGAAGGAGGTGCTGTCGTCGGCGAGGGCGCTCAGGTCGTCGGAGGCGATCCGGCCGTGCAGCTTCTGCCGGCCGCGGCCGACGGCCTCCAGGGTCTTGGCGAGGACCGCCTCGAAGGCGCCGAGCTTGACGTCCACATAGGCGTCGGCGTCCTTGCGCAGGGTCTCCGGGTCGTGGCTGCGCTCGGGGGCGTCCTCGTCCTCGTAGCCCTGTTCGTCGAGGCCCGGGCCCGTACCGAGGAGCTTCTCGCGGCCGCGGCCGACGGAGCCGAGGGTCTTGGTGAGGACGACCTCGAAGTTGGCGAGCTTGGAGTCGACGTAGTCGTCGGCCTCGGCGCGGATCTCCTCGGCCTCCTTACGGGCCTCGGCGAGGATGCGGTCGGCCTCGTTCTGCGAGCGGCGGGCGACCTCGGTGTCGGAGATCAGCGAGCCGCGCTCGGCGTGCGCCGTCTGGATGATCCGCTCGGCCTCCTGGCGGGCCTGCTCGACCATCTGCTCACGGTCGCCGATCAGCTCCTGCGCCTGTGCGAGGGAGCCGGGCAGCGCCGCGCGGACCTCTTCGAGCTGGGCGAGCAGCTCCGCGCGGTTGACCACGCACGAGGCCGACATGGGCATGGCCCGGGCACTGGAGACCGCCGCGACGATCTCGTCGAGCTTCTTCTGCACGTCCACCGTGTGCTCGCCACTCTCTACCGATGTGTTGGAGACGGACGGGACGACTGTAGCCCCATCGGTCCGCCGGTCTCATCAGTCCTTGCGCAGGCGCTTGTTGAGGGCCTCCAGGACCACCGGCGGCACCAGGTGCGAGACGTCTCCGCCCCAGGTGGCGACCTCCTTGACGAGCGAGGAGGACAGGAAGCTGTAGGTGGGGTTGGTCGGCACGAAGAGCGTCTCCACGCCCGACAGGCCGTTGTTCATCTGCGCCATCTGCAGCTCGTAGTCGAAGTCGCTGACCGCGCGCAGGCCCTTGACGATGGCGGGGATGTCGCGCTGCTTGCAGTAGTCGACGAGGAGGCCGTGGAAGGCCTCGATCCGTACGTTTCCGTACTCGGCGGTGACCTCGCGGATCAGCTCGATCCGCTCGTCGATCTCGAACAGGCCCTTCTTGGCCTTGTTGATCATCACCGCGACATAGACCTCGTCGTACAGACGGGAGGCGCGAGAAATGATGTCGAGGTGTCCGTTGGTGATCGGGTCGAACGACCCGGGACATACGGCGCGGCGCACTTGTGATCCCTCGCTCTCCGGTCCGGTCATCGTGCGTTTTCGCACGTTGAGGCGGCGCGACCGTACCAAAACGTTCCCTCGCCGTAGCGACGGGACCGGATCGCCTCGAAGCCGTCCGGCCACCCGAATTCGCCGCCTCGGGTGCTGCGCTCCACGGTGACGATCGCCTCCGGCGCGAGCCAGCCCCCCGAGCGGAGTGTGAGCAGGATCTCCCGAAGATCGTGATCCGTGACACGGTACGGAGGGTCGAGGAACACGATGTCGTACGGGTTTGCCGGCGCCGAAGTCTGGATGATCTGTTCCGCTTTGCCCGATCTGACCCCGGCGCCCGGGAGGCCGAGGCTCCTGACGTTCTCCCGGATCGTGCGGGCGGCGCGGGGGTCCGCCTCGACCAGGAGGGTGTGGCTCGCGCCGCGTGAGAGGGCTTCCAGGCCGACGGCGCCGGAGCCGGCGTAGAGGTCGAGGATGCGTTCGCCGTTGAGGGGGGCGCCCAGGAGGGACTGCCATGTGGAGAGGAGGCCCTCTTTGGCGCGGTCCGAGGTGGGGCGGGTGTTGTTTCCTGGGGGTACCTGGAGGCGTCGTCCGCCGGCTTCGCCGGCGATCACGCGGGTCATCTGTGGTCCTTGATTGTGGGCGGGTTTACGTTCATTGTGGCTGGTCGCGCCCGCGCGGCGGTAGCCGCAAATGGACTACAGCCCCGCGCCCCTAAAAACCGCTTCTCCTCAGCCCTTTTCCAAGTACCCCTCTCTTTCCTCGTCCAAGAGGGCTTCCAGGGCTGTGCGTAGGCCCGGGAGTGAGGTCAGGTCGGGGTCCTCCGCCACCAGGCGGGCTGCTTCCTCTCGGGCCTCTGCGATGACGTCCTCGTCCTCGATGACCGCGAGGACGCGGAGGCTGGAGCGGGCGCCGGACTGGGCCTGGCCGAGGACGTCGCCCTCGCGGCGTTGTTCGAGGTCGATGCGGGAGAGTTCGAAGCCGTCGGTGGTGGAGGCGACCGCGCCCAGGCGCTGGCGGGCCGGGCTGGCCTCGGGCATCTCGGTGACCAGGAGGCAGAGGCCGGGGGCGGAGCCTCGGCCCACGCGGCCGCGGAGCTGGTGGAGCTGGGAGACGCCGAAGCGGTCGGCGTCCATGACCACCATCGCCGTGGCGTTCGGGACGTTGACCCCGACCTCGATCACCGTCGTCGCGACCAGGACGTCGGTGTCGCCGGCGGCGAAGCGGCGCATGACGGCGTCCTTGTCGTCGGGGTGCATCCTGCCGTGCAGCACCTCGACGGCGAGGCCCTTCAGGGGGCCCTTGGCGAGCTGGGCCGCCACGTCGAGGACGGCGAGCGGCGGGCGCCTCTCCGCCTCGTCCTCGGGGGACTTCTGCTTGTTGGACTTCTTCGCGTCGGCCTGGTCGATGTCGTCGCCGATGCGGGGGCAGACGACGTACGCCTGATGGCCGCTCTCCACCTCCTCGCGGACGCGCTCCCAGGCGCGGGCGAGGAAGTGCGGCTTGTCGGCGGCCGGGACGACATGGGAGGCGATGGGTGAGCGGCCCGCGGGGAGCTGGTCGAGGACGGAGGTCTCCAGGTCGCCGAAGACGGTCATGGCGACCGTGCGCGGGATGGGGGTGGCCGTCATGACCAGGAGGTGCGGGGGCTGCTTGCCCTTGCCGCGCAGGGCGTCGCGCTGCTCGACGCCGAAGCGGTGCTGCTCGTCCACCACGACGAGTCCGAGGTCGTGGAACTGGACCTTGTCCTCGATCAGCGCGTGCGTGCCGATCACGATGCCGGCCTCGCCGGTGGCCAGGTCCAGCATCGCCTGGCGGCGTGCGGCGGTGCCCATGGAGCCGGTGAGCAGCACCACCTTGGTGGCGTGCTCGGATCCGCCGAGCATGCCTCCCTCGGCCAGCTCCCCCATCATCTCGACGACGGAGCGGTGATGCTGCTGGGCGAGGACCTCGGTGGGCGCGAGCATGGCGGCCTGCCCGCCGGCGTCGACGGTGGCGAGCATGGCGCGCAGCGCCACCATCGTCTTGCCCGAACCGACCTCGCCCTGCAGCAGCCGGTGCATCGGATGTTCTGTGGCCAGGTCGTCGAAGATCTCCTTGGAGACCTTCTGCTGGCCCTCGGTGAGGGTGAAGGGGAGGCGGTCGTCGAAGGCGGTGAGCAGGCCGTCGGGCTTGGGTCTGCGGGCCACGGCGGGGAGTTGGGCGTCGGCGTGGCGGCGGCGGGCGAGGGCGACCTGGAGGACGAAGGCCTCGTCCCACTTCAGGCGGGAGCGGGCGTCCTCGATGTCCGCCTTGGTCTGGGGGCGGTGGATCTTGAGGAGGGCCTCGGGGAGGGTGACCAGGCCCCGGCCCTCGCGGAGCGCGGGAGGGAGGGGGTCCACGGCGTCCTGAGCGGTCGGCAGGACCGTCTGGACCGCCTTGCCGATCTTCCAGGACTCCAGCTTGGCGGTGGCCGGGTACAGCGGGATCAGGGCGCCGGCCCAGGTCTCGACCGACTCGGAGGGGTCGTCGCCGCGGAGCAGCTCGTAGGCCGGATGGGCCAGCTGCAGGCGGCGGTTGAAAACGGAGACCTTGCCCGCGAACATCGCGCGGGTGCCCGGCAGGAGTTCCTTGTGGGGTTTGTGAACGCCGTTGCCGAAGAAGACCAGTTGGAGGCGGCCGCTGCCGTCGGTGATCGTGACCTCCAGCCGCTGGCCCTTGCCGCGGGGGGCCCTGGCCGAGGCGAAGGTGTGCAGCCGGGCGTCGGCGACCATCGCGACCACCGTGACGTGCTCGTCCATGGGGAGGTCGGCGAGGTGGGTGAGCTGGCCGCGCTCCTCGTATCTGCGCGGGTAGTGGTGGAGGAGGTCTCCGACGGTGTGCAGGCCGAGGTGCTCGGCCATCACCTTCGCGGTGGCGGGGCCGAGCACCGACTTCAGCGGCTGTTGCAGTGGTTCTTGCAGTGCGGGCACGAGATCCATTGCACACCACGCCACTGACATTGCCGTATACGTCGCGGGAAACCCCTGGTCAGACGGCTGGTTCCGGCCGTAGGATGGCGCGCTCCGGCCACGCCCGCGGTCACCGCCCCACCAGGTACCGCCCGACCCCGCGCCGTGCGACGTCCCCCCACCGGCGCTGCGACGATGGACTTCCAGACCTCACAGTCATCCCAGCCGTCCCAGTCACCTCACACCTTCCAGGTCGATCTGCGCGGCCTGGTGGACCTGCTCTCCCATCACCTCTACTCCAGTCCCCGGGTCTATCTGCGGGAGCTGCTGCAGAACGCCGTGGACGCCATCACGGCCCGTCGCGCGGAGCAGCCCGACGCTCCCGCGAGGGTGCGGCTGTACGTGGACTCCCAGGCGGGCGCCGCCCTGCGGGTCGAGGACACGGGCGTGGGTCTCACCGAGGCCGATGTGCACAGCCTGCTGGCCACCATCGGGCGCAGCTCCAAGCGGGCCGATGCGAGTGCCGCCGGGATCCAGGAGGTGCGATCCGACTTCCTCGGGCAGTTCGGGATCGGCCTGTTGGCCTGCTTCGTGGTCGCCGAGCGGATCCGGGTGGTCAGCCGCAGCGCCCGTACGCCGGACGCGGCACCGGTCGAGTGGACGGCGAGCGACGACGGTTCGTACACGGTGCGGACGCTGCCGCACGACGCGCGGCCCGAACCGGGCACCACCGTGCATCTGACGGCGCGCGCGGGCGCGGGCGAGTGGCTCACACGCGAGCGAGTGCTCACGCTGGCACGGGACTTCGGCTCACTGCTGCCGTACGACGTCCGGGTCGGCGACGAGGCGGTCACCGATCTGCCGGCGCCCTGGGACCGCCCGTACCCCTCCCCCGCCACCCGCCGGGTCGCCCTGGCCCGGCACTGTCACGACCTGTTCGGCTTCACGCCGCTGGACTCGATCGAGCTGGACGTGCCGCTGGCCGGGATCCGCGGGGTGGCGTACGTGCTGCCGTCGGCGGTCAGCCCGGCGCAGCGGGCGACGCACCGGGTGCATCTCAAGGGCATGCTGCTGACCGAGCGGGCCGAACAGCTGCTGCCGGACTGGGCGTTCTTCGTGCGGTGCGTCCTGGACACGGACAGCCTGCGGCCCACGGCCTCGCGCGAGTCGCTGTACGAGGACGAGACGCTGGCCGCCGTACGGGAGGCACTGGGCGAGCGGATCCGGTCCTGGCTGACCGGGCTCGCGGCCGGTGATCCGGAGCGGCTCGCGGCCTTCCTGTCCGTGCATCACCTGGGTGTGAAGTCCCTGGCGCGGCACGACCGGGAGATGCTGCGCACGATGCTGCCGTGGCTGCCCTTCGAGACGACCGACGGGCAGCTGTCCCTGGAGGAGTTCGCGCAGCGGCACCCGGTGGTGCACTTCACGCGGACCGTCGAGGAGTACCGGCAGGTCGCGCCGATCGCCTCCGCGCAGGGCGTCGGGGTGGTCAACGGCGGTTACACGTACGACAGCGAGCTGGTCGAGGCGCTGCCGTCGGTGCGGCCCGGGACGGTGGTCGCCGAGCTGGACGCGGACACCGTGACGGCGCATCTGGACGCGGTGGATCCGGCGGAGGAGCTGGCGCTGTCGGAGTTCCTGGCGGTGGCGCGGGCCCGGCTGGATCCTCTGCAATGTGACATTGCACTGCGCTCCTTCCACCCGCTCTCCGTCCCCGCCCTGCACCTCGACGACCGGGTCGCCCGCCATGAGCAGGCCCGCGCCGAGGCCGAAGCACAGGCGGACGACCTGTGGGCCGGGATCCTGGGCTCGCTGCGCGGCGGTGCGCCCCGCGCGCGTCTGGTGCTCAACCATCTCAACCCGCTGATCCGCAGGATCAGTTCGCTGCGTGACGCGGAACTGATCGGCACGGCCACGGAGTCCCTCTACGGACGGGCGCTGCTGATGGCGCAGCGCCCGCTGCGGCCGGCGGACACGGCGCTGCTGAACCGTGCGTT
Source organism: Streptomyces spinosisporus (assembly GCF_022698145.1). GTDB lineage: Bacteria > Actinomycetota > Actinomycetes > Streptomycetales > Streptomycetaceae > Streptomyces > Streptomyces spinosisporus. Next base: position 30,394 of record NZ_JALDAX010000016.1, on the reverse strand, counting down.
CATCGGCCTGCTGGAATGGGCGACCCACGGCGAATCCGATGCGACGGGCGACTCCTCGGGGGGCGGTTTCTGATGAGCTCGATCACCGACTTCGACTCCCTGCGCCGGGCGATGGCGGAGAACGGCGAGCAGCCGGAGGGCCCCGCGCGCAACGCGCGCGCGGAGCAACTGCTCGCCGAGGCCGAGAAACTGGGCATACCGCTCGCCGTGATCGAGGCGCTCGGGCACCAGCTGAAGGTCTACAACTACAGCTCCGAGAAGGACAAGATGTTCGTCCCCTTCGCGCGTCTGCTGCGCATGTGGGACGAACGGCCCGAGGATTTCGACGAGTACGAGGTGCACTCGCTGCACTGGGTCTTCAAGTGGATGTCGTCCGGCATGCTCGACCAGCCGCACATCCCGCTCGCCTCGATCGAGAAGTGGCTCGGCGAGATGGAGCACCGCTACCGGCTCGCCGGGCACTCCGAACGGGCCGTGCGCAGCGCCGAGTTCAGTGTGGCCGCGCACCTCGGGGACGTCCCGCGCGCGGAGCGGGCGTACGCGGCGTGGCTGGCCGCCGACCGCGACAGCATGGCCGACTGCCATGCGTGCGAGCTGCACGAGCAGGGCTGGTGGCAGGCGGAGCAGGGGCACGACGCCAAGGCGTTGGCGCTGTGGGCGCCGGTTCTGGGCGGCGAGTTCACCTGCGCGCACGAGCCGCACGCCGTCCTCGCGTCCTCCCTGGCGCCGTTGCTGCGGCTGGGCCGCACGGACGAGGCACGCGCGCACCATCTGCGCGGCTTCCGGCTGGTGCGGGGCATGGAGAGCATGCGGGGCGCGTACGCCGACCACGTGGAGTTCTGCGCCCTGAGCGGCAACGAGGCACGCGGCCTTGAGCTGCTCGCGGAGCGGCCGACGTACTTCACGGACACCGGGCACCCGCGCAGCAGGCTGGACTTTTTGAGCGTGGTGGCGCTGCTCATGCGGCGCCTGGAGGAGACGGGGCTGGGCGACCGGCAGGTGCCGGGACCGGTCGGCCGGACGTGGACCGCGCGCGAACTCGGCGCGCACGCGCGCGTGGAGGCGCTCGCCCTGGCCGGGCGTTTCGACGAGCGCAACGGCACCTCGCACGTGAGCGAACGGGCACGCGCGCGCATGGCGCAGCCCCAACTGGTGGAACGGCTGCCGCTCGGCGTGCGTACGGCGCACCCCGTCGCCGCCCGCCCGGCCCCCGCTCCCGCGGCGCCGGCCGTGGCACCCGGGCAGGAGCCGGACCTCGCGGCCCTGCTGGCCGAGGCACGCCGGATGTCCGACACCCTGCAGCCGAACGCCATGGAGGCCTGGGCGGCGGTCTCGCGGGCGGCGGCGGACGCCGAGCTGGACGTCCGCGACCGCGCCGAGATCGCCGACCACGAGGCGATGGGCCGGGGGCCGGAGGGCGCCGAGCTCTTCGAGCGGGCGGCCGATCTGTACGAGGAGGCGGGCGACCTCGGGGAGGCGCTGGGGGCACGCACGCGTGCCGCGTACGTACGCGCGCTGACGGGCCGGGTGGACGAGGCGCTGGCCGCGGTCGCCGGGCCGTACGACCAGGTCCTGGCGCTGTACGCCGAGGACGCCACGGGCGTACGGCAGACGGCGTCCGTGCTGATGGGGCGGGCGCGGGTGCTGATGCGGCGGGTGCTGGACGCCGACGAGACGGCGGACGGGGCACCTGACGAAACGGTTCTCGCGGCGGCGGAGTCCGCCGTGCGCGAGCTGCTCGCGCTGGTCGGCGGGCATGCCGGGGACGACGTGCGGATCGCGTCGCGGTACGCCGAGGGGCAGGCCATGCTCGCGGAGCTTGCGGTGCGCCGGGGCGACCTGGAGAAGGCCGTGGAGCTGTTCGGGCGGGCCTCGGCCGCCTTCGTCGAGGCCGGGCTGCCGTGGTTCGCGGTGGAGTACGAGGCACGGCTGGCCGGGCTGTCGCACCATCTGGGCGACATCTCGGGGGCGGAGCGGGCGCTGCGGGCGGCCCTGGAGCACGGCGGTGCGCATCTGGAGGCGGTCGGGCGGGCCCAGCTGCACCTCCAGCTCGCCGAGGTGCTGGGCGGCCGCGGGCTGTCCGTGGAGGCCGCCGAGCACGCCCTGGAGTCGGCGCACTGGGCGGACGAGGCGGGCGAGGGCCCGACGTTCGGCGCCTGGGCGCGGCATCAGCTGGGCGGGTTCCTGCTGCGGCAGGGACGGTTCGCGGAGGCCGCGGAGGTGCTGGAGTCGGCGCTGCCGGACCTGAACGAGGAGACGCACGGCGACGGAGTGGTCGTCCAGACGCAGTGGTGGCTCGGCGACTGTCTGAGCGAGCTCGGCGACCATCGCGCGGCGGCCGAACGGCGGCTGCAGGCCGCCGAGATCGCCCGCCACTGGCCCGAGCAGCGGGACCATGCGACGCTCGCCCATCTCGCCGCCGAGTCCCTCGGGGCGGCCGGGCTGTCCGCCGACGCCGACCGGGCGTACGCGCGCGCGGGCGAGCTGTGGCGCTCGCTCGGCGACGTCCACGGCCTGGTCCGTTCGCTGCGTGCACGCGCGTGGCTGGCGCTGCGCGCGCAGGACGGGGCGGGCGCCGCACGGGAGTTGATGGCGCAGGCCGTCCGGGAGTGCGCGTCGGCACTGGACGGGGACGGCCACGACGAGGGGGCGCGCGAGCGGCTGGCCGCCGAACTCGGCCACACCCACCGCCAGTTCGGCGACCTGCTCGCCCGTTCCACCTCCGAGGACGCCGACGACGACGCCATCCGGACCGCACTCGAGGACGCCCTGACCCAGGTCACCGAGGCGATCACGGTGTTCGCCTCCCTCGGCGACGCCGCCCTGGACAGCCGCACCGGCGCGGAACTCGCCGCGGGCTGGCTGGAGACCGACCTCGGCCACCCCACCCGCGCCACCGCACGCGCGCGTACCGTCCTCGCGATGTACGACGGCGCCCCCACCGACGACGAAACGGCCCAGTCCCGCCGGGCCGAGGCGGAGCAGATGCTGCAGGTGGTGGAGGAACAGGGGGCGGGGTGAGGGGGCGCGCGGCGCCGGGTCAGACGGATGCGGGGTGTGGGCCGGGGCTGAGACGGCACGGGGGCGCGGCCGGTTGACGCCTCACTACTCCACGCCGATCAGCAGCAGAGCGCCCTGGCGGCCGCCTCGGTACACCACCGTGTCGACGGCGAGGTAGGACTCGCGTACGCGTGCCTCCAGGCGGTCGGCGACGGACTGGGGGGCGTCGTCGCCCAGGACGAGGGTGACGAGTTCGCCGCCGGCCTGGAGCATGCGGTCGAGGACGCTCTCCGCGGTGGCGGTGACGTCGGAGCCGATCACGGCCACGTCGCCCTCGACGAGGCCGAGGACGTCGCCGGCCTGGCAGATGCCCGCCATGGTCCAGGACTCGCGCTCGGCGACGACGACCTCGGCGTACCGGGTGGCGCCCGCCGCCGAGGTCATCGACACGACGTCCTCGTCGAAGCGGCGCTCCGGCTCGTGCACGGCCAGTGCCGCGATCCCCTGGACCGCGGAGCGGGTGGGAATGAGGGCCACGCGGATGCCCTCGGCACGGGCCTGCTCGGCCGCCGCGGCAGCGGTGTGCCGCAGGTCGGCGTCGTTGGGCAGCAGCACCACCTCATGCGCGTGCGCACGCCGTACGGCGTCGACGAGTTCACCGCTGGCGGGCCGCTCCCCCGGGCGCGCGAGCACGGCGGTCGCACCGGCCTCGGAGTACAGCCCGGCCAGTCCCTCCCCCGGCACGACGGCGACCACGGCCCGCTGCACCCGCTCGCGGGGCGGCCGCCCACCACCGGTGGTGTGCACGTCGCCGAGCCCGAAGTGGGTGATCCGGATGCGGTACGGCCGCCCGGCCTCGACGCCCGCCTCCACGGCGGCGCCCGCGTCGTCCACGTGCACATGCACGTTCCACAGGCCGTCGCCGCCGACCACGACCAGCGAGTCCCCGAGGGCGTCGAGACGGGACCGCAGCCGCTGCACGGACGCGTCGTCCGCCTCCAGGAGGTAGATCACCTCGAAGGCGGGGCCGCCCGCCTGGGGGGCGGCGCAGTCGTCACCGGCAGGAGCCTGATCGGCCGTGTCCGTGCCCGTACGTGCATCGCCATCTGTGGCCACGTCCGTGCCTGTGCCGGGCGGTACGTACGCCTGCTCCCCGGAACTCGCGACCGGCCGCGGCGTCTGACCGGTGAACGTCTCCACCAGCGCCGCGAGCACCGCCACCAGCCCCCGTCCGCCGGCGTCCACCACCCCGGCGCGGCCGAGCACGGCCAGCTGCCCCGGGGTCGCGGCCAGTGCGGTGCGCGCTCCTTCGTAGGCCGCCCGTGCCACCGCCCCGCAGTCGCCCTCGGCGCCCTCCGCCGCGTCGGCGGCGGCCGAGGCAACCGTCAGGACCGTGCCCTCGACGGGGTGCGCGACGGCCTGGCGGGCGGAGTCGGCCGCGTGCCGGAGCGCGGCCCGGAGGCCGGACCCGTCGGTGTGAGGCGTCTCACCGTCGGCGGTGAGCACCTGCGCCATCCCGCGCAGCAGCTGGGCGAGGATCGTCCCGGAGTTCCCCTGGGCGCCGATCAGCGCGCCGTGCGCCATCGCACCCGCCGCATCGGCCAGCGTCGGCTTCCCGGAGACCCCGGCACCCACCTCGTGGGCTGCGAAGACGGCCTCCACGGCCGCGACGGCGGACTCCACGGTGAGATAGAGATTGGTGCCCGTGTCCCCGTCGGCCACGGGGTAGACGTTGATCGCGTCGATCTCCTCGCGCGCGCGTCCCAGCGTCTCCAGCGCGAGGCCGCACCAGGTGCGCACCGCCAGAGCATCGAAGAATGTCTGCGGCACCTGCGCCACCTGCGCCTCCTTGAGCTGCCGGCCTGGACGCAGCGTAGACCCCGGGGTGCCGCCGGCCGGAAGAGGGGCGGAGCGGGGCCCTGAGCAGCCATGGTAGTTTCGTTGTACTGGCGCAGTCGTTGTATGCTGCTCCGGTTGCCCGACACAGATCGGGCTCGTCACCTGGCACCGCCACCCAGATCTCTGATCCTGCGATCTCGATCCCGGCATGCCGGGACTCAACCGTAAGTGCATCTGAAGTCTTTGGAGTGACCCGTGGCTGCCAACTGCGACGTCTGCGGCAAGGGCCCGGGCTTCGGCAACAACATCTCGCACTCGCACCGCCGTACGCCGCGCCGCTGGAACCCGAACATCCAGCGCGTTCGTACTGTGGTCGGCGGGACGCCGAAGCGCGTGAACGCCTGCACCTCGTGCATCAAGGCCGGCAAGGTCTCGCGCTGACGCCCACAGCTGAGCGCGCGGCCACTGCTGGTTCGCCGCAATGAGCCGGTCCACCTCGTGTGGACCGGCTTTTTGCTGCCCTGAGCAAGCCGTCACCGGACGCTGAGAAGCTGTACCCATGCGCTTCGGCATCCTGGGTCCCCTGGACGTACGCACCGACGACGGCACCCCACTGGACCCCGGCGGACCCCGCCCCCGTGCCCTGCTCTCGCTGCTGCTCCTCGACGCCGGCCACCCGGTGTCCACCCAGCGCCTGATCGAGGGTCTGTACGGCGCCGAGGCGCCCGCCGGTGCCGCCAACGCCCTCCAGTCGCAGATCTCCCGCCTGCGCAGGCGGCTGGCCCCGCACGCGGAGATCGAGGCGGTCGCCGCCGGCTATCGCCTCGCCGCCCCGTCCGACTCCGTGGACGCCCACCGTTTCGAGCAGCTGTCCCGGGACGGCCGGGCCGCACTCGCCGCAGGCGACCACACGCGCGCGGCGATGCTGCTGCGGGAGGCGCTCGCCCTGTGGCGGGGCCCGGCCCTGCCCGACCTCCCGGACGCGCACGCCGACACCATGCGGCTCGCCGAGCTCGGGCTTGCCGCCGCGGCGGATCGGATCGAGGCGGACCTGGCGCTCGGCGGTGGCCCCGAACTCGTACCGGAGCTACGGGCGCTGCTCGCGGAGCACCCGCTGAGCGAGCGGCTGTACGGGCAGCTGATGCGGGCCCTGCACGCGGGCGGGCGGCCCGCCGAGGCGCTCGGGGTGTACGAGCAGGCCCGGCGCACGTTGGCGGACGAGCTGGGCGCCGACCCCTCGCCCGAGCTGGCCGCGCTGCACCTGGAGCTGCTCCGGGGCGGGGGGTCCGAGCGGCAGCGTCTGCCCGTCCAGCTGACGCGCTTCGTCGGGCGGGAGAGCGAACTGGACCGGATCGCCTCGCTGCTGGCGCAGGGTACGCGTCTGGTCACGCTCACCGGTCCGGGCGGCGCGGGCAAGACGCGGCTGGCGATCGAGGCGGCCGGGCAGCATGCCGGTGTCTGTTTCGTGGAGCTGGCGCCGCTCACCGACGGGGCGCAGATCCCGTACGCCGTCCTGACCGCTCTCGGTGTACGTGAGGGTCTGCGCACGCCCGCCACCGACAGCACGGACCGGCTGCTGGCCGCCCTGGAGGACCGCGAGCTGCTGCTCGTCCTCGACAACTGCGAGCACCTGGTGGAGGAGGCCGCCAGGACCGTCTCGCTGCTGCTCGGCACCTGTCCCGGTGTGCGCGTCCTCGCCACCAGCCGCGAGTCCCTCCAGATCACCGGTGAGGTGCTGGTGCCCGTGCCGCCGCTGCCACCGGAACCCGCGGAGCGGCTCTTCCTGGACCGCGCCCGTGCCGTACGCCCCGGCTTCGAGGCCCACGCGCGCGTGCCCGGCATCTGCGCCGCCCTCGACGGACTCCCGCTCGCCATCGAACTGGCCGCGGCCCGGCTGCGCACCCTCACCCCGGACGAACTGGCGGACCGCCTGGACGACCGCTTCCGCCTCCTGTCCCGCGGCGACCGCTCCAAGGCCCCCCGCCACCGCACCCTGCGCGCGGTCGTGGAGTGGAGCTGGGACCTCCTGGACGAGGAGGAACAAGAACTGGCCCGCCGCCTGACCGTCTTCTCCGGCGGCGCGACCCTGGAAGCGGTCGAGGCCATCTGCGGCCTGCCCTACCCGGAGGACGTACTGGCCTCCCTGGTCGAGAAGTCCTTCCTGGAGGTCTCCGCGGGCCGCTACCGAATGCTGGAGACGATCAGGGCGTTCGCGGCGGAGGGTCTGGAGGGTGCGGGGGACGTGGGCGCTGCGGCAGACCCCCGCCCCGCCCGGGGCCCCACTCCCACCGCCCCCCTGAAAACCGCCCACGCCTCCTATTTCCTCCGCCTCGCCGAAGAAGCCGAGCCCCACCTGCGTGGTGGCGGACAACTGGCCTGGCTCGATCGGTTGGCTGCCGAGCAGGGGAATCTGGATGCGGCGCTGCGGTATCTCATGCATCGCGACACCCACCGGGCCCTGCGCCTCATGGGGCCGCTCTCCTGGTTCTGGCGGCTGCGTGGAGTGCACGGTGAACGGGTGGCGACGGCAAGGGAGTTGCTGGGTGAGGTGGGAGACGCGCCGCCGCCCGGGCTGGAGGAGGAGTACGTCCTGTGCGTCATCAACGCGCTCTCCGGCACGGGCGACGAACCCGAGCTCGTCGCGCGCGCGGCGGCCGTGCTGCACGCGTACCGGGGGCCGCTGCGGCTGCCGTACATCCTCGTGATGTGGGCGGTCGCGACCGGCCCGTGGCCCGACACCGAGGCGCACGCCCTCGCGCTGGCCGGCGACTCCCGGTGGGCGCGCGCCCTGCTCGACGTGGGCCTCGGCTTCAGGACGCAGTTCGAGGGCCGGCCGGCCGAGGCCGAGCAGTACTTCTCCCGAGCGCTGGCGGGGTTCCGGGTCACCGGTGACCGCTGGGGCCAGGCCAACTGCCTGGACCCGCTGGGGATGTGCGCCCACGCGCGCGGTGACTCCGAGCGCGCCCTGGAGCTGCTCGACGAGGGACTGTCGTACACGCGGGAGCTGGCTGCCCCGGAGGAGACCGCCGATCTGCTGCGCACCCGGGCCACCGTGCTGATGCACAAGGGCGACACGACCGCCGCGGCGGCCCACTTCGAAGAGGCGATGGCGCTCGCGCGGGGCGCCGGACTCCCCGACAAGGCGGCGGCCGCCCGGCGCGGCCTCGGCGACGCGGCCCGGCTGTCCGGGGACACGGCACGCGCACGCGTGCACTACGAGAACGCCCTGCAGGAGTGCGCCGCCAACTGGTTCAGCGTCGGCGAGACCGTCCGCTGCCTCCTCGGGCTCGGCCGTACGGCCGCCGCCGAGGGCGACACCGACGAGGCCCTCGACTGGTTCCGGCAGGCCGCCGAGCTGGCCGTGGAGGGACCGGGCGACCTGGAACTCGCCGACACCGCCGAGGCGCTGGCCTCCACCGCCGGCTCCCCCGAGCGGGCCGCGGTACTGCTGGGCGCGGCAACGGGCCTGCGGGGCGGCCGCATCGAGAACAACCCCGACGTCGCCCCCGTAGAGGCAAAGGCACGCGCGAACCTCTCACCCGAGGCGTTCGAGCAGTCCTTCGAGCAGGGCCGAAAGCTCCGGTCGGCGGCGATCAGCGAACGGTAGGCGGCGCTCAGCGAGCCGTAGGCGGCGGTCAGCGAACGGTAGGCGAGCGGTAAGCGGCACCCCCCACGCTGCCGTACATGACGAACAAGACGCACGACCTGGCCCACCTCACCGTCCTGATCTCCGGCGCCAGCGTCGCCGGCCCCGCACTCGCCCTGAACCTCGCCCGGCTCGGTGCCCGGGTCACCGTCGTCGAGAAGGCGCCCGCACTGCGCGGTGGGGGCTTCGCGGTCGACTTCCGCGGTCATGTCCACCGCACGGTCCTGACGTCCATGGGCATCTGGGACGAGATCCACGCCCGCCAGACCCACATGGGCCGCCAGACCGTCGTCGACGCCGACGGCAGCCCGCGCATCGACCTGCCCGCCGACATGATGAGCGGCGACGTGGAGATCTTCCGCGGCGATCTCGCGCAGATCATGTACGAGCGCACCAAGGACGACGTCGAGTACGTCTTCGGCGATTCGATCGCCTCCCTCATCGAGGACGCCGACGGCGTCGACGTCACCTTCGACAAGGGCGCTCCCCGCCGCTTCGACCTGGTCGTCGGCGCCGACGGCCTGCACTCGAACACCCGCCGCCTCGTCTTCGGCGACGAGTCGCGCTACCTGCGCTTCTTCGACCACTACGTGGCCGGCTTCGACGTACCCAACCACCTGGGCCTGGACCGCACGGGCCGCGTCTACAGCGAGCCCGGGCGCGCCTTCGTCATCGGCAACTACGACGGCGATCCCGACCGCGCGGGCGCGCTGCTGGTCTTCCGGTCCGAGGAACTGTCGTACGACCGCAGGGACGTCGCGGCGGTGAAGGAGATCCTCCGGCAACGCTTCGCCGGGATGGGCTGGGAGGCGCCGGCCGTCCTCAAGGCCCTCGAAGAGGCCGACGACCTCTACTTCGACGCGATCGCCCAGATCCACGTCGACCGCCTCACCCAGGGGCGGGTGGCCCTGCTCGGCGACGCCGGGTACGGGGCGACCATGGGCGGCATGGGAACGGGCGTCGCCGTCGTCGGCGCCTATGTCCTCGCCGGTGAACTCGCCCTGGCGGGCGGTGACTTCCGTACCGCCTTCGCCGAGTACGAGACGCGCATCCGGGACTTCGCCAAGGGCTGCCAGAAGATCTCCGGCAACGCGGGCCCGTTCTTCGCCCCGCCGACCGAGCGGCGCATCCGCATGCGGGACCGGATGTACCGCATCCTCGCCTCGCGCCCGCTGGCCCGCTTCTTCAAGCGGATGACCGAGAAGGCGGCCACCGACATCAAGCTGCGGGAGTACCCGGCCCTGACGGCCCCGGCCCGGCCCTGAACGCCCAGCCGTGGTCCACGGGCCCGATCCCGCCGCCGAGCGCGAACCCGGCGGCGATCGCCCCGGTGACGTAACTCTTGGCCGCCGCCACCGCCTCCGGCACGGACTGCCCCTTCGCGAGCTGCGACGCGATCGCCGACGCGAGGGTGCAGCCCGTGCCGTGCGTGTGCCGGTTGTCGAGGCGGGGAGCGCGCAGCCAGTGCTCCTCCGTGCCGTCGGTGAGCAGGTCGACGGCGTCACCGGCGAGATGGCCGCCCTTGACGAGCACCCACCGCGGTCCGTACGCCAGCACGGCCGCCGCGGCCTCGCGCAGGTCCTGCTCCGACTCGACCCGTACGCCGGTGAGTTGGGCCACCTCGTCGAGGTTCGGGGTGACGACGGTGGCGAGGGGCAGCAGCTTCGTGCGTACGGAGTCCAGAGCGGAGGCCGCCAGCAGCGGGTCGCCGTGCTTGGAGACGCCCACCGGGTCGACGACCGCCGGAGCGTCCGTACCGCCGATCAACTCGGCCACGGCTTCGACGAGTTCGGCCGAGGAGAGCATCCCGGTCTTGACGGCCTGCACACCGATGTCGTCGACGACGCTGCGGTACTGCGCCCGTACCGCCGCCACCGGCAGCTCCCAAGCCCCTTGCACACCCAGCGAGTTCTGGGCCGTGACCGCCGTGACGACGCTCATGCCGTGCACGCCGAGCGCCAGCATCGTCTTCAGGTCGGCCTGGATCCCGGCCCCTCCGCCGGAGTCGGAGCCCGCGACGGTCAGCACCCGGGGCGGCGCGCTCATGACTCGATGTCCCCGCCGAAGTGGTCCCAGCCGCCCTTGCTGGTCCACGGCGCCCCGTCGACCGTCACCTGCGGCAGCGCCGAGGGGTTGAGCACCTCGCCGATCACCTTCCAGCGGGCGGGCAGCTTCACGTCCGGCGGGAAGGTCGCCACGATCGCGTGGTCTTCTCCCCCGGTCAGCACCCACTGCATCGGGTCGACACCCACGGCCTGTCCGATGTCGTTCATCTGCGAGGGGATGTCGATCGCGCCGGAGCGGATGTCGATACGGACCTTGCTGGCCTCGGCGATGTGCCCGAGGTCGGCGATGAGTCCGTCGCTGACGTCGCACATCGCGGTCGCGCCGAGCCCCGCGGCGGCCGGACCCGCGTGATACGGCGGTTCGGGGCGGCGGTGCGCCTCCACGAAGGCGCGCGGCGAGCGGAAACCGCGCGAGAGCACGGCGTATCCGGCGGCGGACCAGCCCAGCCAGCCGGTGACAGCGACGCGGTCGCCGGGCTGGGCGCCGGCCCGGGTGATCGGCTCCTGGTTGCGCAGATCGCCGAGCGCGGTGATCGACACCGTGATCGTGTCGCCCCGTACGACGTCTCCGCCGACCACCGAGGCGCCCGCGACCTGGCACTCGTCGCGCAGCCCGTCCATCAGCTCGCTCGGCCAGGCGACCGGGAGTTCGGCCGGCACGACCAGTCCGAGCAGCAGCGCGGTCGGCACGGCGCCCATGGCCGCGATGTCCGCGAGGTTCTGCGCGGCCGCCTTGCGCCCCACGTCGTAGGCGGTGGACCAGTCGCGGCGGAAGTGCCGCCCCTCGACGAGGATGTCGGTGCTGGCCACGACCCTACGGTCGGGTGCGGCGACCACCGCGGCGTCGTCGCCGGGGCCGACCCGGACCGCCGGGGTGGTGGTGAGACGGGAGGTGAGCTCCCTGATGAGCCCGAACTCCCCGAGCTCACCAACAGTGCCCTTCATTTCCCTTGCTCCCCTTCTGTCCCTTGCCGTTCCCGGTCGCGCGTCATCCGTGTCCTCGTTACGGTCGAGGTGTCCGTCAACTTCTGTCGTGCCCGCACCCCGGCGCGGGGACCCCGGCCTTCGCGGGTCTCCCCGTGGTGTGCGGCGACGCGATACCGTGGCGTTCCTTTTCCCCACATGATCCTCGTGGCCGCCCTGGAGGTTCCGTGGTACAGGCGTACATCCTGATCCAGACGGAGGTCGGCAAGGCGTCGACCGTCGCCGAGACGATCAGCAAGATCCCTGGAGTCATCCAGGCCGAGGACGTGACAGGACCTTATGACGTGATCGTGCGGGCGCAGGCCGACACCGTGGACGACCTGGGACGCATGGTGGTCGCCAGAGTCCAGCAAGTGGACGGCATCACCCGCACCCTGACCTGCCCGGTCGTCCATCTGTAGCCCCCGTCTACCCTTGGCCGGTGAACTTCATCCGCCACCGGTACCGAACTGTCCCCGTTGTTGTCGGGGTGCCCGCTCTCGCCGTCGTGCTGATCACGGCAACGGGCTGCTCCTCAGCAGACGACAGCGCCCGGGCTGCGGTTCCAGACCCGGGCGCGAAGGTCACCAAGCTGTGTCAGAACCTGGACAAGCTGCTGCCGTCCAGGGTCGACGGCCAGGATCGCCGGGACCCCGAGCCCGCCTCCGCACTGACCGCGGGCTGGGGCGACCCGGCGATCATACTGCGCTGCGGTGTCCGGCGGCCCGCCGAGATGAACGATCCGGAGGCGGACGGCGTCGAGGCCGACGGCGTGGGCTGGCTGCTGCAGAAGCAGGACGACGGGTCCTTCCGTTTCACCTCGACGCTGCGCACGGCGTATGTGGAGGTCACCATCCCGAAGGACCGTACGGGAGACGGGGTGGCACCTCTGGTCGATCTGGCTCCGGCCGTGAAGAAGGCGATCCCCGAGGGGATCGCCGACTGACCCGGGCTGCGGTTCAGCGCAGCCCGGTGGACCTGCGCAGGGCCGCCCGGATCAGCTCCTCCACGAGTTCCGGATAGCTGAGTCCGCTCGCCTGCCACATCTGCGGGTACATCGAGATCGGCGTCATGCCGGGCATCGTGTTGATCTCGTTGATGACGAAGCCGTCGTCGGTGAGGAAGAAGTCCGCGCGCACCAGGCCCTCGCAGGAGGCGGCCTCGAAGGCGTCCACCGCGAGCCGCTGGACCTCGGCGGTCTCCTCGGGCGTCAGCGGCGCCGGCACGATCCCCGGGGTGGAGTCGATGTACTTGGCCTCGAAGTCGTAGTACGCATGCGCGTCCGGCGGCGGGATCTCCGAGGGCAGGCTCGCGCGCGGGCCGTCCTCGAACTCCAGCACCCCGCACTCGATCTCGCGGCCGTGCAGCGCCGCCTCCACGAGCACCTTCGGGTCGTGCCGCTGGGCCTCGGCGATCGCGTCGTCCAGGCCGGACAGGTCGTCGACCTTGGTGATGCCGATCGAGGAGCCGGCGCGCGCGGGCTTCACGAACAGCGGCCAGCCGTGCTGACCCGCGAAGTCGACGATCTTCTTGCGGGCGGCGAAGACGTCCCGCTCCCACTCGCGCGGCCGGATCACCACGTACGGGCCGACCTTGAGCCCGAAGGAGGTGAACACCCGCTTCATGTACTCCTTGTCCTGGCCGACGGCCGAGGCGAGCACGCCCGAACCCACGTACGGGACACCGGAGAGCTCCAGCAGTCCCTGCAGGGTGCCGTCCTCGCCGTAGGGGCCGTGCAGGACGGGGAAGACGACGTCGACCTCACCGAGCGCCTTGGGCACCGATCCGGGCTCGCTGTAGACGACTTCGCGGTTGCCGGGGTCGATGGGGAGCATGACACCGCCCTCGTCCGACTCGGCGAGCTCCTCGACGTCCGGCGTACGGCGCTCGGTGATCGCCATCCGGTCCGGTTCGTCGGCGGTCAGGGCCCAGCGGCCGTCCCGGGTGATGCCGATCGGCAGGACGTCGTACCGGGTCCGGTCGATGGCTCGCAGGACGGCGCCGGCGGTGACCACGGAGATCCCGTGTTCGGAGCTGCGTCCGCCGAACACGACGGCCACGCGCGGCTTGCGAGACGGCTGCTCAGGGCTCTGGGGGAGGTTCTCGGTGCTCATATCGCGTTGAGAGTACCCGTCCGTAGGGCCCCGAGTCAGCGCGCCACCGGCGGCGTCGCTCAGCGTCGTTCGGGCTTCGCGCTGCGCGACATCAGCTCCTTGACGGCGACCACCGGGGACTTGCCCTCGTGCACGATGGCCACGACCGTCTCGGTGATCGGCATGTCGACGCCGTGCCTGCGCGCCAGATCCAGTACGGACTCACAGGACTTGACGCCCTCGGCGGTCTGCTTGGTGACCGCGATGGTCTCCTGCAGGGTCATGCCCTTGCCGAGGTTGGTGCCGAAGGTGTGGTTGCGCGACAGCGGCGAGGAGCAGGTCGCCACCAGGTCGCCGAGCCCGGCGAGTCCGGAGAAGGTCAGCGGGTCGGCGCCGAGCGCCATGCCGAGCCGGGTGGTCTCGGCGAGCCCGCGCGTGATCAGCGAGCCCTTGGCGTTGTCGCCGAGGCCCATGCCGTCCGCGATGCCGACGGCGAGCCCGATGACGTTCTTCACCGCGCCGCCCAGCTCGCAACCCACCACGTCGGTATTGGTGTACGGCCGGAAGTAAGGGGTGTGGCAGACGGACTGGAGCCGCCGGGCGACCGCCTCGTCGGTGCAGGCGACCACGGCGGCGGCCGGCATGCGGGCGGCGATCTCCCGCGCGAGGTTGGGCCCGGTGACGACGGCGATCCGGTCGGCGCCCACCTTGGCGACGTCCTCGATCACCTCGCTCATCCGCATGGCGGAGCCGAGTTCGACGCCCTTCATCAGCGAGACGAGGACCGTGTCGGACGCGAGCAGCGGGGCCCAGTCGGCGAGGTTGCCGCGCAGGGTCTGCGAAGGGACGGCGAGGACCGTGAAGTCGGCGCCGCGCGCGGCCTCGGCGGCGTCGGTCGTCGCCCGCACGCCGTCCGGGAGTTCGACGCCGGGAAGGTAGTCGGGGTTCGTACGCGTGGAGTTGACGGCCTCCGCGAGTTCGGGGCGCCGTCCCCACAGGGTGACCTCGCAGCCCGCGTCGGCGAGCACCATCGCGAACGCGGTGCCCCACGAACCGGTGCCGAAGACGGCCGCCTTGACGGGCTTGCTCACGTGCCCTGCCCCTCTTCCTGCCCGGCCTTGTGCTGCACCTGCGTCTGCGCCTGCGTCCTGCGCCGCTGCTCGATCCGCTCCTGGCGCGGGTCGTAGCGCGTGGCGGGTGCCTTCTCGCCGCGGATCTCCTCCAGCTGCCGGGTGACGGCGGTCATGATGACCTCCGTCGCCTCCTTCAGCAGCTCCGGAGTCATCTCCTTGTCGTAGAAGCGGTCGAGGTCGACGGGCGGCCCGGCGAGCACGTGATGGGTCTTGCGCGGGCGGAGGTTGGGCTTCTTGGCGTACGGCGGGAGCAGTTCGTTGGCTCCCCACTGGGCGACCGGGATCACCGGGCACTTGGTCGTCAGGGCGACGCGCGCGGCGCCCGTCTTGCCGACCATGGGCCACTGGTCGGGGTCGCGGGTGATGGTGCCCTCGGGGTAGAACGCGACGCACTCACCGCGCTCCACGGCGTCGATCGCGGCCCGGAAGGCGCTGAGCGCGTCCGTGGTCTCGCGGTAGACGGGGATCTGTCCGGTGCCGCGCATCGCGGCGCCGACGAATCCCTTCTTGAAAAGGCCGCTCTTCGCCAGGAATCGCGGAACCCGTCCGGTGTTGTACTGATAGTGCGCGTACGCGAAGGGGTCCACATGGGAATTGTGGTTCACCGCGGTGATAAATCCACCCTCGGCCGGAATGTTCTCCATTCCGCGCCAGTCCCGCTTGATCAGAACCACCAGCGGCGGTTTGCAGAGCACCGCGGCGAAGCGGTACCAGAAGCCGATTCTGCGGCGGGGCACGCGCGCACCTTCCTCTAGGGGCCATGGGACATCGGGCCATGGGGCCGCACAAGTGTCGCCCCGGGCCGACGGTCTGTCGAGAACACGGTACGCCCCGACGGCGCGACCGCCAGATGGCCGAGGTGACGGCTGAGTGACAATGGCCGCGACGAGAGAGGGACGGAACACCGGTGCTGTGGACCTTGGTCATACCCCTGAAACCCCTGGCGCGGGCCAAGAGCAGGCTCTCGGGCACCGCCGCCGGCGGACTGCGCCCGGGTCTCGCCCTCGCCTTCGCCCAGGACACCGTGGCGGCGGCGCTGGCCTGCCCGGCGGTCCGGGATGTGGCCGTAGTCACGGACGACGCCCTGGCCGCGCGTGAGCTGTCCGCGCTGGGCGCCCGGATCGTCCCCGACGAACCGCAGGGCGGCCTCAACGCGGCACTGGCGCACGGAACCGCCGTCGTACGCACCGCACGCCCCGAAAGTCCCGTCGCGGCCCTGAACGCCGATCTGCCGGCCCTGCGCACCCCGGAATTGTTCCGGGTCCTTGAAGCGGCCGCTGAATTCCCCCGTGCTTTTCTCGCCGATGCGGCCGCAATCGGTACGACCCTGCTGGCGGCAGGACCCGGTCAGGAATTGCTCCCGGCATTCGGCCCGGATTCCCGCGCCCGCCATGCCGCGTCCGGCGCCGTGGAACTGGCCCTGGACGCCGTGGATTCCGTACGCCAGGACGTGGACACGGGCGCCGACCTGCGCACGGCGCTGGCCCTGGGCGTGGGGCCGCACACGGCGGCGGTGGCCGCGGGGCTGCTGACCCCGGGCTCCTGATCGGCTCTTGATCGCCTCTTGATCGGCTCCTGGTCGGCTTTTGACCGGCGCGGGCCGCCGCATCCCCACGACAGGCCCCGAACCCGCCCGCACATTAGGCTGGCCGTCATGCAGGCCACGGCATACACCTACGACGCCAACACCCGCACCGGCAGCGTGCTCCTGGACGACGGCACCCCCGTCCCCTTCGACGCGGCCGCCTTCGACGCCGGAGGCCTGCGGCTGCTGCGGCCGGGACAGCGTGTGCGCATCGAGGTGGAGAGCGCCGAGGACAGCCCCCGCATCACGCTCGTGACGCTGCAGACCATGTGAACGCCGCACCCCCCACGAACACGCCGCGGGCCGGGCTCCGATGCGGAGTCCGGCCCGGCGCGTGAGTGCCCCTGTGCCCCTTACCTCTTGCGGGCGGTGGCCTTCTTGGCGGTGGTCTTGCGAGCCGTCGACTTCTTGGCGGGGGCCTTCTTGGCCGTCGCCTTCTTCGCCGGGGCCTTCTTCGCGGTGGCCTTCTTGGCGGTCGTCTTCTTCGCCGCGGAGGTCTTGGCGGCGCCCGTGGCCTTCTTGGCCGTGGTCTTCTTCGCCGTGGCCTTCTTGGCGGTGGCCGTGGTCTTCTTGGCCGTGGTCTTCTTCGCCGTCGTCTTCTTCGCGGTGGCCTTCTTGGCGGTGGTCTTCTTCGCCGCGGCCTTCTTGACGGTCGCGGAAGCCCCGCCGCTCAGGCTGCCCTTGGGCGCCTTCTTGACGGCGACCTCGCCGCCGCGCGGGAGCTTCTTCGAACCGCTCACCAGGTCCTTGAAGCCCTGGCCCGCGCGGAAGCGCGGAACGGAGGTCTTCTTGACCCGAACCCGCTCGCCCGTCTGGGGGTTGCGGGCGTAGCGGGCCGGACGGTCGACCTTCTCGAACGAACCGAAGCCGGTGACCGAGACCCGGTCTCCCGCGACGGTCGCGCGGACGATGGCGTCCAGGACCGCGTCGACGGCCTCGGCCGCCTGCTGACGGCCACCGACCTTGTCGGCAATCGCTTCTACGAGCTGCGCCTTGTTCACGTCTTCCCCTTCGGAGACATTGCCAGAACGAAACTGTTCAAGCTTTTTCGCACGTTAGGCAGATATATACCGCAAATCAAACACGAAACGGGCTAATCACCCGTGCGCCGCAACGAACTCGACTGCCCCGGCTGCGTTCAGCGGTCCTCTTCGGGGATTCGACCCTCGTCCAGGTCCACGGTGAACGCCTCCAGACGCCTTGCCGCGTCGGCGAGATCGTGCTTGGCCGCGGCCGTAATGACCAGCAGCTTCCGGGTCAGCGCCATCCGTACGCCCTCCGGGACTTGCAGTGCGCGCACTCTTGTGTGCGCTTCCTTCAGTTGGTCCGCGACTGCCGCGTAGAGCTCGAGTTGGCCGTCGTGTTCCATGCACAGATTGTGCCATCTGGGGCGAGTTGTCGCCTGCGGGGGTCGCAACTGATACCTCAAACGGCCTTCCCTGGTGCTGCGGAAGTCCCTTCCACACGTGTCGGCTACCCCGCTAACAACCGTCGTAACGTGGGAAGTTGGGGGAAATCGCGAGGGGCCTCGGCGGCGCACGGGCCCGGACACGGCTGTACCCCCGATCGGACCGATCGGGGGTACGGCGGGGGTGTTCCGGTGGCCGAAACCCGTCGAGTTGCGGGTCCGCGGGCCGGCCGGGTCAGACCTTGAGCGTCTGCGGCTTGTACGAGGGGCGCTTGGCCTCGTACGCGGCGATGTCCGCCTCGTTCTGGAGGGTGATGGAGATGTCGTCCAGCCCGTTCAGCAGCCGCCAGCGGGAGTTCTCGTCCAGCTCGAAGGAGGCGGTGATGCCTTCGGCGCGCACCTCACGGGTCTGAAGGTCGACGGTGATCTCCGCCTGCGGGTCCTTCTCCGTGAGGTCCTGCAGCGCCTCCACCACCTTCTGCTCCAGGACGACCGTGAGCAGGCCGTTCTTCAGCGAGTTGCCGCGGAAGATGTCGGCGAAGCGGGAGGAGATCACGGCCTTGAAGCCGTAGTTCTGCAGCGCCCACACCGCGTGCTCGCGGGAGGAGCCGGTGCCGAAGTCGGGGCCGGCGACCAGGACCGTGGCGCCCTTGCGCTCGGGCCGGTTGAGGATGAAGTTCTCGTCCTTGCGCCAGGCCTCGAAGAGCCCGTCCTCGAAACCGTCCCTGGTCACCTTCTTGAGCCAGTGAGCAGGGATGATCTGGTCGGTGTCGACGTTGGAGCGGCGCAGCGGGACGGCCCGGCCGGTGTGCGTGGTGAATGCTTCCATGATGCTCAGACTCCAGCGGGCGCGGCGGCGGTTGTGTCGGTCAGGTCGGCGGGCGAGGCCAGGTGGCCCGTCACCGCGGTCGCGGCCGCGACCTGCGGGGACACCAGGTGCGTACGCCCGCCCTTGCCCTGCCTGCCCTCGAAGTTGCGGTTGGAGGTGGACGCGGAGCGCTCGCCCGGGGCCAGCTGGTCGGGGTTCATGCCCAGACACATCGAGCAGCCCGCGTGCCGCCACTCGGCGCCGGCCTCCTTGAAGACGACGTCCAGGCCCTCGGAGACGGCCTGCAGGCCCACGCGCGCGGAGCCCGGGACGACCAGCATCCGTACGCCGTCGGCGACTTTGCGGCCCTTGACGATCTCGGCCGCGGCGCGCAGGTCCTCGATACGGCCGTTGGTGCACGAGCCTACGAAGACGGTGTCCACCTTGATGGAGCGCAGCGGCTGCCCGGCCTCCAACCCCATGTATTCCAGGGCCTTTTCGGCGGCGTGGCGCTCCGATGCGTCTTCGTACGAAGCCGGGTCGGGGACGGCCGACGAAAGCGGCGCGCCCTGGCCGGGGTTGGTGCCCCAGGTGACGAACGGCGCCAGTTCGGCGGCGTCGATGACCACCTCGGCGTCGAACTCGGCGTCGTCGTCGGTCCGCAGCGTCTTCCAGTACTCGACCGCGGCGTCCCAGTCGGCGCCCTCGGGGGCGTGCGGACGGCCCTTGAGGTACGCGAAGGTGGTCTCGTCGGGGGCGATCATGCCCGCGCGGGCGCCGGCCTCGATCGACATGTTGCAGATGGTCATGCGGGCCTCCATCGAGAGCTTCTCGATGGCGGAGCCGCGGTACTCCAGGATGTAGCCCTGGCCGCCGCCCGTGCCGATGCGGGCGATGATCGCCAGGATCAGGTCCTTGGCCGTGACGCCCTCGGGCAGTTCGCCGTCGACCGTGATGGCCATGGTCTTCGGACGGGCCATCGGCAGCGTCTGGGTCGCCAGTACGTGCTCGACCTGGGAGGTGCCGATGCCGAACGCCAGCGCACCGAAGGCGCCGTGCGTGGAGGTGTGGGAGTCGCCGCAGACGACCGTCGTACCCGGCTGGGTCAGACCCAGCTGCGGGCCCACGACATGCACGACGCCCTGCTCGACGTCGCCCAGCGGGTGCAGGCGTACGCCGAACTCGGCGCAGTTCTTGCGCAGCGTCTCCAGCTGGGCGCGCGAGACCGGGTCCGCGATCGGCTTGTCGATGTCGAGGGTCGGGGTGTTGTGGTCCTCGGTCGCGATGGTGAGGTCGAGACGGCGCACCGGGCGGCCGCTGAGACGCAGACCGTCGAAGGCCTGCGGACTGGTCACCTCGTGCAGGAGGTGGAGATCGATGAAGAGGAGGTCGGGCTCGCCCTCGGCGCGCCGGACGACATGGTCGTCCCAGACCTTCTCCGCGAGTGTCCTACCCATCGCTTTCCCTCCGGCCGGCAAAGGTGCACCGGCCCAACTAGAGATCTTGAAGGAGACGACGCCCGGCCCCAGTTCACAGGCGCCCGTCGCCAGGCCCGTTCGGTCCGCGGGCCGCTGTGCGTACCAGGGTTGCGCGTCTCACGGAAAAATGAACTTGCGTTTCACAGAGTGAGACGCGAGTATCGTTTCATGGACAACAGTAGCGGCGTCGGCGTTCTGGACAAGGCGGCCCTTGTCCTGAGCGCCCTGGAGTCCGGGCCGGCCACCCTCGCGGGACTGGTGGCGGCAACCGGACTGGCACGACCCACGGCCCACCGTCTGGCCGTGGCTCTGGAGCACCACCGTATGGTGGCGCGCGACATGCAGGGCCGGTTCATTCTGGGCCCGCGTCTGTCGGAGCTGGCCGCGGCAGCCGGCGAGGACCGCCTCCTCGCGACCGCGGGCCCGGTGCTGACCCACCTGCGGGACGTCACGGGCGAGAGCGCCCAGCTCTACCGCCGCCAGGGCGACATGCGCATCTGCGTCGCCGCGGCGGAGCGTCTGTCCGGACTTCGGGACACGGTCCCGGTCGGCTCGACGCTCACGATGAAGGCCGGCTCCTCCGCGCAGATCCTGATGGCCTGGGAGGAGCCGGAGCGGCTGCACCGCGGCCTGCAGGGCGCCCGCTTCACGGCCACCGCGCTCTCGGGCGTACGGCGCCGCGGCTGGGCCCAGTCCATCGGCGAGCGCGAGCCGGGCGTCGCCTCGGTCTCCGCCCCGGTGCGGGGCCCCTCCAACCGCGTGGTGGCCGCCGTCTCGGTCTCCGGCCCCATCGAGCGCCTGACGCGCCACCCGGGCCGTATGCACGCCCAGGCGGTCATCGACGCCGCCGCCCGCCTCTCCGAGGCCCTGCGCCGCACCGGCTGACCACACCGGGAGACGCCCGGGACGTCGACAGGGAGGGCCCGCCTCAACGCCGCGGCTGGTCCTCCCCGTTGACACACAGGGCGGCGGTCCCGACCGGGACTCCCGGACACGGCGAAGGCCCCCCGCCGAAGCGGAGGGCCTTCGTCTCGTACCCCCGACCGGATTCGAACCGGCGCTACCGCCTTGAGAGGGCGGCGTGCTAGGCCGCTACACAACGGGGGCGAGGATCATGCGAGCGGTTGAAACTGCACCGCCGCAGATCCGAGCTGGTCTACCTGGACTCGAACCAAGACTAACTGAACCAGAATCAGTCGTGCTGCCAATTACACCATAGACCAATGTGGTTTAGACCAGTTTGTACCCCCGACCGGATTCGAACCGGCGCTACCGCCTTGAGAGGGCGGCGTGCTAGGCCGCTACACAACGGGGGCCCTAGCGATCCTGCATCGAGGTCGGCGGGAGCTACCCGGACCGTCCTCGCGGGAAGGATCTGTACCCCCGACCGGATTCGAACCGGCGCTACTGCCTTGAGAGGGCAGCGTGCTAGGCCGCTACACAACGGGGGCGATGCAGATGAGCTCTGCGAGCTGGCCTACCTGGACTCGAACCAAGACTAACTGAACCAGAATCAGTCGTGCTGCCAATTACACCATAGGCCACTGGAACGCAAGCCCCTGTGGGGATCTCGTTCTAGCTTGCTCCTCCGGCTCCGGCCTTTCGGCCCGCTCCCCGGCGGCGCAGGAAGAACATTACCCGAAGGTGGACGGGGCTCCAAAACGGGTATCGGCGCCCAGCAGCGCCGGGAGTTCGGCGAGCGACGTGATCCGGTGGGGGCCCGCGGGGGCGGCCGCGCAGGTGTGCGCGCCCGTGCGGTCGATCCAGACGGACAGCAGTCCGGCGTCCGCGGCACCGCGCCCGTCGATCTCCGGGTGATCACCGACGTACGCGACCTGGTGCGGGGCCAGTCCCAGCGCCTCGCAGGCGGCCAGGAAGGCGCGGGCCTCGGGTTTGGAGACGCCGAGCTCGGCGGCGCACAGGACGGTCTCGAAGCGGTCGTGCACGCCGAGCGTGCGCAGCTTGTGGTCCTGGACGTGCAGGCTCGAGTTGGAGAGCACGGCGTGGCGGTGACTGGCCGCGAGCGCGTCGAGGGCGGGCAGGACGTCCGGGAAGAGCGCCCAGGCCGCCTCGTAGTGCGTGCGGTAGCGCAGGAACCACGCGTCGGCCTCGTCGTCGCTCAGGCGATCGCCCAGAAACACCCGCACCCGGTCGCGACGCTGGTCCTCGAAGGACACCTCACCCGCCGCGAACCGCGCCCACTGCTGGTCGGTCACCGCCCGCCAGTGCGCGAGGGCCTGCTCGACGGTGCTGTACCCGTCGAGCAGGCCCTCGGTGACGAGATGGCGGCGCATGCCCGCGCGGTCCGCGGTCGTGTAGTCGAAGAGCGTGTCGTCGACGTCCCAGACCACCGCGCGAATGCTCATGATCCGGAGGTCACCAGCCTGGCCAGCGCCGCGTCGATGCGGGTCAGCGTCCGCTCCTTGCCCAGGACCTCCAGGGACTCGAAGAGGGGCAGGCCGACCGTGCGGCCGGTGACCGCGACGCGGACCGGGGCCTGGGCCTTGCCGAGCTTGAGGCCGTGGGCCTCGCCGGCCGCGAGGACGGCCTCCTTCAGGGACTCCGCCGAGGTCCAGTCGGCCGACTCCAGCTTCTCCCTGGCCGTGCGCAGCAGGGCGTCCGAGCCCTCCTTCATCGCCTTCGTCCAGCTCGGCTCGTCGAAGACCGGCTCGGCGAGGAAGAGGAAGTCGACGTTGTCGGTGATCTCCGAGAGGACCTTCAGACGGGTCTGGGCGTGCGGGGCGATCGCCTGCCAGCGGGACTCGTCGAAGGCCTCCGGCGCCCACGGGGCGAACGGCGCCTGCAGCCACGGGCGGCAGCGCTCGGTGAAGTCCTTCACGTCCAGCAGCCGGATGTGGTCGCCGTTGATCGCCTCGCACTTCTTGAGGTCGAAGCGGGCCGGGTTGGGGTTGACGTCCGCGACGTCGAAGGCCGCCACCATCTCCTCGATCGAGAAGATGTCCTGGTCCGCGGAGAGCGACCAGCCCAGCAGCGAGAGGTAGTTGAGCAGGCCCTCGGGCAGGAAGCCGCGCTCGCGGTAGAGGTTGAGCGAGGACTGCGGGTCACGCTTGGAGAGCTTCTTGTTGCCTTCGCCCATCACGTACGGCAGGTGCCCGAACGCCGGGATCCGCTGCGCGACGCCCAGCTCGATCAGCGCCTTGTAGAGGGCGATCTGGCGCGGGGTGGAGGAGAGCAGGTCCTCGCCGCGCAGGACGTGGGTGATCTCCATCAGGGCGTCGTCGACGGGGTTCACGAGCGTGTAGAGCGGGGCTCCGTTGGCTCGTACGATCCCGTAGTCCGGCACGTTCTCGGGCGTGAACGTCAGCTCGCCGCGGACCAGGTCCGTGAAGGTGATCGTCTCGTCGGGCATCCGGAAGCGGACGATGGGCGTACGGCCCTGGGCCTCGTACTCCGCGACCTGCTCGGCGCTCAGATCGCGGCAGTGGCCGTCGTAGCCGGACGGCCTGCCGGCGGCGCGGGCGGCCTCGCGGCGGGTGTCCAGCTCCTCCTGGGAGCAGTAGCAGCGGTAGGCGTGACCGGCGTCCAGGAGCCTGTTCGCGATGTCGGCGTAGATGTCCATGCGCTGCGACTGGCGGTAGGGCGCGTGCGGGCCGCCGACCTCGGGGCCCTCGTCCCAGTCGAAGCCCAGCCAGCGCATCGCGTCGAGCAGCTGGGTGTACGACTCCTCGGAGTCGCGGGCCGCGTCGGTGTCCTCGATGCGGAAGACCAGCGTGCCCTGGTGGTGCCGGGCGAACGCCCAGTTGAACAGGGCGGTGCGGACCAGGCCCACATGCGGGTTACCGGTGGGCGAGGGGCAGAAACGGACGCGAACGGGGGAGCCGGGTGCGCTAGCCACGCTTGACAACCTTGTTGGTGAGAGTGCCGATGCCTTCGATGGTGACGGCGACCTCGTCGCCGACGGTGAGCGGCCCGACGCCTGCCGGGGTGCCCGTGAGGATCACGTCGCCGGGGAGCAGCGTCATGGCCTCGGTGATGTTGACGATCAGGTCCGCGATCGGATGGATCATCTCGCTGGTGCGGCCGAGCTGGCGCTGATCGCCGTTGACCGTGAGCTGGATGGTCAGATCGCCCGCGGTGGCGAGGTCGAGATCCGTCTCCACCCAGGGGCCCAGCGGGCAGGAGCCGTCGAAGCCCTTGGCCCGGGCCCACTGCTTCTCGCGCTTCTGGACGTCACGGGCGGTGATGTCGTTGGCGCAGGTGTAGCCGAAGATCACGTCCGCCACGCGTTCGCGCGGGACCTCTCGGCACATGCGGCCGATGACGACGGCCAGTTCGGCCTCGTGATGGAGGTCCTCGGTGAAGGACGGGTAGCGGATCTCGTCGCCGGGGCCGATCACGGAGGTGGAGGGCTTGAAGAAGGCGAACGGGGCGTCGGGCACCTCGTTGCCCAGCTCGCGCGCGTGCTCCGCGTAGTTGCGGCCGAAGGCCACGACCTTGTTGGGGAGCACCGGCGGCAGCAGCCGGACCTTGCTCAGCGGGACCTTCGTACCGGAGAGCTCGAAGTCCGCGAACGGAATGCCCTTGATGATGTCGAGGACGAGCTCGTCCGGCTTGTCACCCTCGACCGCGCCGAAGGCGACGTTCCCGTCGATGGAGAATCTGGCGATGCGCACGGGATCCTGGCGCCCCTTCTGAGCCTGCTGGAGTCTGACGCTCCAGGCTAACGCGGCAGGGCGGCGCCGACTTGCGCATTCCTGTGCGGTTCACCGCGTGGGGCGCCGTGAGTGATCGGCGCCCCGTGCGCGTACTACTGACCGGTGGAGGCGGCGGGGACGTCGACGAGGATGGTGCGCCTGGGGTTCGCGGTTCGCGTGGGAAGATCGAGGGAGTGCTCCGGAAGCTGCGGGATCTGCAGTTCGTCGGTGCCCTCGAGGTCGGCCAGTGTGGTGCGGCGCGGGTTGGCTATGTTCTGGAACATCATCGTCGTCTTCACGGTTGTTCTTGACCTTGTCGTCCGTCGCTGCTTGGCAGTTGTACGCCTCTTGTAAAGCGCCAGGCTAAACGCGCCATTCCCCGCGGAAGTCCGGGGAACCCCTCGATCAGCATGTGAGTTTGCTCACGGCGCCGAGGCCAAAACGGTCAATTCAGGCCTGCAACCCACCCTGACGAAACGGACATTGGCCACCTGAAGCCATCATTCCGCTCCTGATCATGGCGACTGGGACACCACTCGATCCTGCACAACTCGCGGGTATACGTCCGTTTTGCTGCAGATACCTTTCTACTGCTGGTGACTCCGCACTCACGTGCTGTCACGTACGTCACGGCATGAGGCGCGAGCCTTGTTGGAGATCCTGCACTGTGCTGGAATGCCACGGACCGCCGCAGGATCGAGCCGGCGCACAGGGGGCGCAACGCGCGCCGAGCGGTGGCGAGAAGGGGGAACCAGCGCCGGTCACTTCACGACCACAGGGGGCGCATTCAGGGCGCCTCCCAAAACGCCGACACCGTGTCTTTCCGTTCACCCGGAGGGGCGCCTGGTCCAGAGGTTGCGACGCTAGTGCAGGGACGTTTCAAGAGGGATGGCAGTGCTTCGGCGGAGCCGGAGCCGCACGGCGGGACTGGCCCCAATGTCGGCAGTTCCTCGCCCCAGCACGCCCAGAACCAGGGTCCGGGTCCGTCCGGCGACGGCGGTGACCGCTCCGGACCGGGGGCGTCCGCGGCCTCCGGGGCCCCCGGCACCGCCACTCCGGTGGTGAAGCCGCCGAAGGGCCCGACCGGCCCCGGATCGCGCGTGGCACTGCGCAACTGGCGCATCTCCACGCGCCTCGTGTCGCTGCTCGCGCTCCCCGTGGTGGCGGCCACCTCGCTGGGCGCCCTGCGCATCAGCGACAACATGGACGACATCCAGCAGCTCGACAACATGAAGCTGCTGACGGACATGACCAAGCAGGCCACCGAGCTGGCCGCCGCGCTCCAGGAGGAGCGCGACCAGTCCGCCGGCCCGCTGGCGCACGGCTCCAAGGCGAGCGACTACACGGTCAAGGGCTACCGCGACAAGACGGACCGGGCCGAGCAGAACTTCAAGGACGCCGCCGAAGAGATCGACGTCTCCGGCAAGGACGAGAACCTCCAGGGCGTCCGCGAGAGCCTCGTCAGTGTCGTCAGCGACCTGGGCACGCTGGAGAAGATCCGGTCCGGCGCCTACGAGACCAAGCTGAACTCCTCGCAGACCGTCGAGTCGTACCACCGCCTCATCACGCACCTGCTGGACCTCTCGCAGGACATGGCGGAGGCCACCAGCAACCCCGAGATGATCCAGCGCACGCGTTCCCTGGCGGCCTTCTCCTCCGCCAAGGAGTACGCCTCCATCCAGCGCGCGATCCTCGCCGCGGCCCTGCCGGCGAACAACACCACGGTCGGCAAGCTCTCCGAGAACGACCGGCTCTACGCCCAGTCGGCGCTGCAGAGCCAGGGCTCGGACCTGCGCAGCTTCAAGAGCATCTACGGCACCGACAGCGCGGCCGCCCTCCTCAAGCCGATCGAGGAGAACAACGCGACGATCAAGGCCACCGACACCTACGCCAGCCGCGCGCTGGCCGGTCAGGACGGCCTGCAGGACCTGCAGAAGCGTTCGTACCAGGACTGGGTGGACGACAGCTCGACCAAGATCGAGCAGATGCAGAAGATCGAGCACACGCTGCTGGAGGACATGGAGCAGAAGGCCCGCGAGCTGCGCTCCGCCTCCGAGCGCGAGGCGATCATCTCCGGTGCGCTGATCCTGCTCGTGCTCGGCGTCTCGCTCGTCGGCGCCTTCGTCATCGCCCGGTCCATGATCCGCTCGCTGCGCCGGCTGCAGGAGACCGCCAACAAGGTCGCCCAGGACCGCCTGCCCGAGCTGGTCAAGCAGCTGTCGGAGTCGGACCCGCAGGACGTCGACACCTCCGTGGAGTCGGTCGGTGTGCACTCCCGGGACGAGATCGGCCAGGTGGCCGCGGCCTTCGACGACGTGCACCGCGAGGCGGTCCGCCTCGCCGCCGAGCAGGCCCTGCTGCGGGGCAACGTCAACGCGATGTTCACCAACCTCTCGCGCCGCTCCCAGGGCCTCATCCAGCGTCAGCTCTCGCTCATCTCCGAACTGGAGTCCCGCGAGGCCGACCCGGACCAGCTGTCCTCGCTGTTCAAGCTCGACCACCTCGCGACGCGTATGCGCCGTAACGGTGAGAACCTCCTCGTCCTCGCCGGTGAGGAGCCCGGCCGCCGCTGGACCCGCCCGGTCCCGCTGGTCGACGTGCTCCGCGCCGCCGCCTCCGAGGTGGAGCAGTACGAGCGCATCGAACTGGCCGCCGTACCGACGACCGAGGTCGCCGGCCGCGTGGTCAACGACCTCGTGCACCTGCTCGCCGAGCTGCTGGAGAACGCGACCTCCTTCTCCTCGCCGCAGACCAAGGTCAAGGTCACCGGTCACGCGCTGCCCGACGGCCGTGTGCTGATCGAGATCCACGACACCGGTATCGGCCTCTCCCCCGAGGACCTCGCGGCGATCAACGAGCGGCTCGCCTCGCCGCCCACCGTGGACGTCTCCGTCTCCCGCCGCATGGGTCTGTTCGTGGTCGGCCGGCTGTCGCAGCGCCACGGCATCCGCATCCAGCTGCGCCCGTCCGACTCCGGTGGTACGACCGCGCTGGTCATGCTGCCCGTGGACGTCGCCCAGGGCGGCAAGAAGCCGCAGGGCAAGCCCGGTCAGGGCGCCGGTCCCTCCGGTGGTCCCGCCGCGGCCCAGGCCGCCGCTGGTGCGGCCGCGGCCCGTCGCCAGGCTGCGGCCGGCGCGGGCGGCGGTGGCCCCCTCGGTGCCGGTGCGTCCGCCGGTGGTGGCCGGCTCGGGGCCGGTCAGGGGCCGCGGGCCGCGCTGCCGGGCGCGGGTGGCCCCGGTGGCGGTCGTCCCGGAGCGCCGGGCGGACCGCGTGGACCGCAGTCCCCCGCGGCTCCGCAGCAGGGCCGGCCGGCTCCCGCGGGTGCGGGCTCCGCGTTCGGTCAGGCGGGCGCCCCCCAGGGCATGCAGGCCGCGGGCACGGGCCAGGACAGCTTCGGCGGCGCTCGTGGCGCCGTACCGCCGCAGTCCCAGAACCCGCAGGGCCCCCAGAACCCGCAGAGCCCCGCGAACTCCGGTGGCGAGGGCCGCGGCCGGCGTGGTCGTCAGCCGCTGCTGCCGGGCCGTGGCGGTCCGCGTGCCGAACTGCCGGGCGGCGCCCAGCAGCAGCCCGCCCGGCCGAGCTGGAGCGACGAGAACGCGCAGCCGCCGGTGCCGCGCGCCTCGCTCGACGCCCCGCGCGGCCACGACGAGACCTCCCGGATGCCGCGGGTCGACGACCGGCAGGGCCCCGGGTCCACGTCCGAGTTCCAGCGGCCCGACTTCGGTGCTCCGGCGCCGCAGCAGCAGCCGCAACAGCCGCAGCAGACGGGCCAGTTCGCCCGTCCCGAGTACGGCGCCCCGCAGCAGGGCACGAACGGCTCGCAGAACTCGGGCCAGTTCGTCCGCTCCGACGTCTTCGGCAGCCCGGCCGGGCAGAACGACCGCGGCAATGCGAACAACCCCAACAGCCCTGCCAACACCGGCCAGTTCGCCATCCCGCAGGCCTACGACACCGGCTCCACGGGTCAGTTCGCCGCACCGGGCTACGACGCCGGCGCCACCGGTCAGCACAATCTGCCGGGCCGTCAGAACAACGGTGACACCGGGCAGTTCGAGCGCCCGCAGGTCAACGGCAACCACAGCGACTTCGGTGCTCCACGCCAGCCGGTCCCGCCGCGTCCGCAAGCGCGGCCCGTCCGCCAGGAGCCGGAGGCGCTGCCGCCGGCCACCGGTCCGGGCGACGGCCGTACACCGCTGTACGACACGCTGGAGACCAACTGGTTCCACGGCGGCGCTGCCGCCGCCCGGCACAGCAACGGCTCCGCTCCGCAAGCGCCGGCGGCTCCCGCCGCCGCTCCCTCGGCGCCGCAGCACTCCCCCGGTGCGCAGCGACCCGCCACCTCTTCCTGGCGCGCCTCGCCGAACGACGAACTCGTCCGGCAGGCGGAGCGCGTGAGGCAGCCGGCCGCGGGCGGGGTCACCACCTCCGGCCTGCCGCGCCGGGTGCCCCGGGCGAACCTCGTCCCGGGCACGGCTCAGCAGCAACAGCACCAGTCCGGTCCGCAGGTCTCGCGTGCGCCTGACGACGTACGCGGCCGGCTGACCAATCTCCGTCGGGGCATCGCGCAAGGTCGCCAGGCCGGCAACGGCCAGACCGGCAGCTTCCCGAGCCCCACTCACCAGCAGGAGCGATAGTTGAGCCAGATGAGCCAGGCGGCACAGAATCTCAACTGGTTGATCACCAACTTCGTGGACAACACCCCCGGTGTGTCCCACACCGTCGTCGTGTCCGCCGACGGTCTTCTTCTGGCGATGTCGGAAGGCTTCCCACGTGATCGCGCCGACCAGCTGGCGGCCGTCGCGTCCGGGCTCACCTCGCTGACGGCCGGGGCCTCCCGGATCTTCGAGGGCGGCAATGTGGCGCAGACGGTCGTGGAGATGGAGCGGGGCTTTCTCTTCCTGATGTCCGTCTCGGACGGCTCGTCCCTGGCCGTGCTCGCGCACCCGGAGTGCGACATCGGCCTGGTCGGCTACGAGATGGCCCTGCTGGTCGACCGCGCGGGCGCCGTACTCACGCCCGACCTGCGCGCCGAACTGCAAGGCAGTCTGCTCCACTGAACCCCACCGGCACCACCCGTCTCACCAAATCACCGTCCGGCCGCCACAATCCCCCCATCGGCCCTACCGACGGCACGACTGACCGACTTGCTGTCCAGCCCGGAGGATTCATGACCCCGCCCACCGCCTCTCATGATCCGTACGCGGAGCCGTACGAGGATGAGGGCGACCAGCCGCTGGTACGTCCGTACGCGATGACCGGTGGCCGGACGCGGCCGCGCTACCAGCTCGCCATCGAGGCACTGATCAGCACCACGGCCGACCCGGCAGCACTCATGGGGCTGCTCCCGGAGCACCAGCGCATCTGCCACCTGTGCCGTGAGGTGAAGTCGGTCGCGGAGGTGTCGGCGCTCCTGGCCATGCCGCTGGGCGTGGCCCGCATTCTCGTCGCGGACCTGGCCGAGGCCGGGCTCGTCGCCATCCACCAGCCGGGCGGCGACGAGACGACCGGTGCACCGGACGTGACCCTGCTCGAAAGGGTGCTCAGTGGACTTCGCAAGCTCTGACGGAGGTAGGGCGACCACCTCCGCGAAGATCGTGGTGGCGGGTGGCTTCGGTGTCGGCAAGACCACGTTCGTGGGCGCCGTCTCGGAGATCAACCCGCTGCGCACGGAGGCCGTCATGACGTCCGCGTCCGCGGGCATCGACGACCTGACGCACACC
>NZ_JALDAX010000015.1 GCF_022698145.1 Streptomyces spinosisporus | reverse complement strand
TCGTCTCAGAGAGACGGGGTATCAACATATCTGGCGTTGATTTTTGGCACGCTGTTGAGTTCTCAAGGAACGGACGCTTCCTTCGTACTCACCCTCGCGGGCTTTCCTCCGGGCGCTTCCCTTTCGGTGTTCCAAACTCTATCAGTGTTTTTCCGTGGCCCTGACCACCGTCCTGCGGGCATGCAGAAGGTGACCCCGGGATAGGATCTGACGAGTATGGGTGCTGCTGAGCAAGGACGCTTGGTCGCGTCGCTCGGCCTCAAGCAGGAGTACGACTCTACATGGGGCCGGGAAGCCGGTGCAAATCGATTAGGGTGGTGGTCTAGACCACTATCCGGTACCTTTCATGCGGAACCGGCACTTCATATGACATAACCTGCCCAGAGTGCGCCGTCCGGTACAGGCAGTGACGGCCCTCGATCTCCACCCCTGGGAGGCTTCCCATGACCACCGTGACGTCCCCGATCGCCGGACGCGCCATCGGACTGGCAGCAGTACCCGATCCCGTCTTCTCCGGGGCCATGGTCGGCCCCGGTACCGCGATCGACCCCGTGCGTGAGCCCTCCGAGGCCGTCGCTCCCGTTGACGGGGTCATCGTCTCCCTCCACCCGCACGCCTTCGTCGTGGTGGACGAGCACGGACACGGCGTGCTCACTCACCTCGGCATCGACACCGTGCAGTTGAACGGCGAAGGCTTCGAACTGCTCGTCAACAAGGGCGACACCGTGACGCGGGGACAGAGCGTGGTGCGTTGGAACCCCGCTGCCGTTGAGGCCGCCGGCAAGTCCGCCGTGTGCCCGATCGTGGCGCTCGAGGCCACGGCCGAGGCTCTCTCCGATCTTCGTGACGACGGCGACGTGAAGGCCGGCGACAGCCTTTTCGTCTGGAAGTGACGTCTGTGCCGTCGGTATGACGGCCGACAGTACAACCACCGCGGCGGCGGGACCCGCCGCACTATCGGAGACGGGTGAGATGGAGACAACGCTGCGAGGCGTCGGTGTGAGCCACGGTGTGGCGATCGGCGAGGTTCGGCACATGGGAACGGCGGTTCTGGAGCCGCCTGCCAAGCAGATTCCGGCGGAGGACGCAGAGCGCGAACAGGGGCGCGCTCGCCAGGCCGTGGAAGCTGTGGCGGCGGACCTCATGGCACGCGGCAATCTGGCGGGGGGCGAAGCCCAGGCGGTGCTCGAGGCGCAGGCCATGATGGCTCAGGACCCCGAGTTGATGGCGGACGTCGAACGGCGGATCGCCGTGGGGAGCACGGCCGAGCGCGCCGTGTACGACGCGTTCGCGGCGTACCGCGCCCTGCTGGCCGGTGCCGGCGAGTATCTCGCCGGTCGCGTGGCCGACCTGGATGACGTGCGGAATCGTATCGTCGCCCGGCTGCTCGGGGTGCCGATGCCCGGTGTGCCGGACAGTGACCAGCCGTACGTGCTCATCGCCCGTGACCTGGCGCCTGCCGACACCGCACTGCTGGATCCGACCCTGGTGCTCGGCTTTGTCACCGAGGAGGGCGGGCCCACCAGTCACAGTGCGATCCTCGCGCGGGCGCTCGGTGTTCCGGCGGTGGTGGCGCTGCCGGGTGCCGGTGAGCTGGCGGAGGGCACCGTGATCGCCGTCGACGGCAGCACGGGCGAGATCTTCGTGAACCCGAGCCAGGAGAAGAAGACCCGTCTGGAGGCGGCGGCCGCCGAGCGCAAGGCGGCGCTGGCCGCCGCGACCGGTCCGGGCGCCACCTCCGACGGTCACAAGGTGCCGTTGCTGGCGAACGTCGGCGGTCCTGCTGACGTCCCGGCCGCCGTCGAGGCCGGGGCCGAGGGTGTCGGTCTGTTCCGCACCGAGTTCCTCTTCCTGGACGACAGCAAGAACGCCCCGTCGGAGGAGAAGCAGGTCGAGGCCTACCGGCAGGTGCTCGAGGCGTTTCCCGAGGGCCGTGTCGTCGTACGTGTGCTGGACGCCGGTGCGGACAAGCCGCTCGACTTCCTCACGCCGGCCGACGAGCCGAACCCCGCACTGGGTGTACGGGGTCTGCGGACCCTGCTCGACCACCCGGAGGTGCTACGCACCCAGCTGACCGCGCTCGCGAAGGCTGCCGAGGGTCTGCCGGTGTACCTCGAGGTCATGGCTCCGATGGTGGCCGACCGTGCCGACGCCAAGGCGTTCGCGGACGCGTGCCGCGAGGCCGGGCTGCAGGCGAAGTTCGGCGCGATGGTGGAAATTCCGTCGGCCGCGCTGCGGGCCCGGTCGATTCTTCAGGAGGTCGAGTTCCTTTCCCTGGGGACCAACGACCTTGCGCAGTACACCTTTGCCGCCGACCGTCAGGTGGGCGCGGTCTCCCGGCTGCAGGATCCCTGGCAGCCCGCGCTGCTCGACCTGGTCGCGCTGTCCGCTGAGGCCGCGAAGGCGGAGGGCAAGAGCTGTGGTGTCTGCGGTGAGGCCGCGTCCGACCCGCTGCTCGCGTGTGTGCTGACCGGTCTGGGCGTCACCTCCCTCTCCATGGGTGCGGCGTCGATTCCTTATGTGCGGGCCACCCTCAGCAAGTACACGCTGGCCCAGTGCGAGCGTGCTGCTGCTGCAGCCCGGGCCACGGAGAGCGCCGAGGAGGCGCGCAACGCGGCTCAGGCGGTGCTGTCCGGCGAGTAGCCGACCGACATCGGCTGTCGTGGTATCGACCGCGTCCTGAGGGGGCGCTCCACCTGTGCGTGGAGCGCCCTCTTTCGTTCAGGGGTGGTGGCCCGGTGCCTGGCCTTCCGGCCCGAGGTCGGGCGGTACGCAATAGTCGACGTCCGATTCCGGGGAGATCGGGTCGCCGGATTCGATGTCCGTGCAGTAGGCGTCGAACACCTCGCCCGCGGTGAGGGGTTCGAGGCCCTCCCCGCGCAGGCGCCAGCCGTAGACACGGTCGGTGGCTCCAGGGGCGCTGGTGCGCATCACGAGTCCGCCCGGGGTCTGGGTGGCGAGGCCCAGCGCCAGCACGGTGGTGAATTCGAGCGCTTCGGCCTCGTCGAGTCGGATGGAGTCTTTTCCCTCCTCGTCGGCGTGGAGGACCGAGAAGAGTGTCTCCGGCTCGGCCGAGACGGTGCAGACGAGGTGGCGGTTGCCTGTGCCCGCTGTCTCGAGGATGCGGACGAGCAGGTGGGAGGCGCGGGTGAAGGCGGCGCGGCCGATGTCCTCGCCGCAGGAGGCGCAGGCGCCGAGGCGGGCGAGGAGCGTGGACGCGTACTCCCATGTGGCCTGTCGGACGGCTTCGTCGACGAGGGCGGGGAGGAGGTCGGCGAGGGGCTGGCCTTCGTAGGGCAGGACGGCACCCGTGGCCGACAGTTCGGCGGTGAAGCGTGCGCGGCTCGACTGGGCGTCCGGGTCGAGGCCTTTGTCGGTGCAGAAGTCGGCGTACTCCTGCGGGTCGAAGAGGGCGACTGTGGTGTGGCTGCCCTGGGCGGCGCGTGTTTTCAGGAGCGCTTCGACCTGCTGGAGATAGGTCGCGTGATCGTCGAAGGTGAAGCTGCGGTAGCGACGCATGGCACGGAAGTCGTGCTCGTCGGTCAGCAGGCCGATGGTGCCCGCGATTTCGCGGCGCAGGACACGTCGCATGGTCTGGTGGTCGGTGCGTGTCATCGTTCCCCCTGTGCACGGTCGATCAATGCTCACTCACAGTAACCGGCGGCACTGACAACGGCGTGCGGATGAGGCGTCCGCGGACCAGGCGGTGCTGGATTGTGCAGGTCAGGGCGATGATTGCGCCGAAGCAGGTCCAGCCGACCGGCCCGGTGGCGATGGCCGCGGTGACCGCGAGTGGTCCGACGCTGCGTTGGGCGGACTGGGCCAGGCCGTGCACGCCGAGGTATGAGCCCTGTGCGGTTCCGGGGGCGAGGGCGACGGAGAGCTCCCAGGACACGGTGGCGTGGAGCATCTCCGCCACGGTGAAGGCGACGGCCGATCCCGTGAGGAACAAGGTGGCGACGACGGTGCCTCCGGTGGCCGAGAGCGCCATCGCGACGCCGCCGAGGGCAAAGGTCGCGGACAGCGGCAGGAGCAGCCGGCGAGCGGCCGCGGCGGTGGCTCCGAAGCGAGCCAGGGGGACCTGAAGAGCCACCACCATCACGTTGTTGAGGACCAGCAGCAGCGGGGCGAGGCCGTGCGGCACGTTGCCCGTGTGCGCGATCCACAGGGGCAGGCCGACCTTGAAGACGGCGTCGTCGAGGAAGAGGACCGTCTCGGTGGCGACGTAGGCGAGGTAGGTGCGGTCCCGCCAGGGGTTCGTCCGTGAGGGTTCGACCGCGGGTGCCGGGCTCTTCGAGCTGGTGACGGTGCGGGAGGCGGACGGGGGTTCGCCGCAGCGCAGGGTGAGCAGCGCGGAGGCGAGGAAGGAGAGGGCGTCCCCGGCGAGGAGCCATTGGTAGGCGGCGGTGTCGCCGAGCGCCAGGGCTCCCGCTGCCGCGAGTCCGCCCAGGGCCCAGCCCGCGTTGGCGATGGTGCGCTGGACGGCCTGGTAGCGGACGCGGTCCGGTCCCGCCACGCGGGTTGCGTAGAGCCTGGTGAGGACGCTCGCGGAGCGGTCCCCGAGGCTGCCGACGGCGGAGAAGGCCAGGAGCAGGGCGTAATTGTTGGTGGTGAGGAGCGCCACGGAGGCCAGGGCGCGCAGGAGTTGGACGATGAGCAGGACTCGGGTCAGCGGGAACCGGTCGGCGATGCGGCCGCCCAGGGGTGCGCCGGCGATGCCGATGGCTCCGGCGGTCGCGGCCAGGGTGCCGACCTCGGCGACGGACAGGCCCGAGACATAGGTGAAGTAGAGGACGGACACGGCTGCCCACAGGCCGCTGCCGGTGCGGTCGACGAGCGCGATGACGAGCATTCTTCGCCCGTCGCGCCCTCCGGGTGTCCGACTCGACCATGCGACTGCGCGGCGTACCGGATGCACGGTTCCCCCTTGCCAGGAATTATGTACTGATACATAATGTGAAACGTGGCAACACAATATGGGATCAGAGGTACGACAGCCAAGGGAATTGCCGCGTCCGTCGAACGGGCCGTGGCCGAAGGCGCCCTGGCGCCCGAGGCACTGCTGCCCCCCGTCCGCCGCCTCGCGGACGACCTGGGGGTGAGTCCGGGTACGGTCGCCACGGCCTACAAGGAGCTGCGCCGTCGCGGCATCGTCCTCACGCGCGGGAGGGGCGGGACCGTGGTGGCGCCGGCGCCCGCGGTGGCGTCACGCCGGCCGCCCAAGGTTCCTGAGGGACTGCGGGACCTGTCGGGCGGGCACCCCGATCCCGCCCTGCTGCCCGCTCTCGTGCCGCCGTCGCACCTGTCCCCCGGTACCCGCGCACACCGCACGACGCCGAGGCTGCCCCGCCTCGAGGAGGTCGTACGCGACTGGATCGGGGCCGACGGCGTCCCGGTGGACCATGTGACCTTCGCGCACGGGGCGCTGGATCTGATCGGCCGGCTGCTGTCCGTGGAGTTGCGGCCCGGCGACGCCGTGGCCATGG
Organism: Streptomyces spinosisporus; assembly: GCF_022698145.1. Classification (GTDB taxonomy): domain Bacteria; phylum Actinomycetota; class Actinomycetes; order Streptomycetales; family Streptomycetaceae; genus Streptomyces; species Streptomyces spinosisporus. Next base: position 254,729 of record NZ_JALDAX010000015.1, on the reverse strand, counting down.
AGGATCCCGGCTATCACCATCTGCTGGATCTGTTCACGGCCTTGGGGCTGCGTGTGGTGCCGGTGGCCGTGGACGACGAGGGTGTGCGGCCCGAGGCCTTGCAGGCGGCACTGCGCGCGGGTGTGCGTGCCCTGGTGTGCAGTCCACGGGCGCAGAATCCCCATGGCGGCTGTTTCTCCGCTGCTCGCCGGGACGCCCTGGTGGAGGTTTTGCGGGACGAACCCGATGTGCTGGTCGTCGAGAACGATCACGCCTCGGCGGTGTCCGGCGTGCCTCTGCATTCGTTGAGCGCCGGTGGTCTGACGCGCTGGGTGCATGTCCGGACGGTGAGCAAGTTTCTTGGCACCGACCTGCGCTGGGCGGCGGCGGCCTGTGATGCGACCACGCTGGCGCGCCACGACGGACGGCTGCTGCTGACGTCCGGCTGGGTCAGCCATCTGCTCCAGGGGATCGTGTGCGGATTGCTGACGGACGACGGCACGCGCGCGTTGGTGGCCCGCGCCGAGGAGACGTACGCACTGCGCCGCGAGGCTCTTCGCGGCGAGCTGGGCGAGCGCGGCATCGCCGCTCACGGGGCGAGCGGGATGAATCTGTGGGTCCCTGTGCGGGACGAGGCGGCCGTGGTGAACGGTCTGCGTTCGTACGGCTGGTGGGTCGCGGCGGGGGCACGGTTTCGTACGTCGGCGCCACCTGGAGTACGCATCTCCGTGGCCGCGCTGGAGCCGACCGAGGCCGTGCGGCTGGCCTCGGACTTCGCTTCCGTGCTCGGCGAGTCCGAGGCCACCTACGGCGGTTGAGCGCCTCCTGAGCCCCTCCAGGAGGCGTCTCAGGCGCGTTTGCGGGCCAGGTCCTCGTAGAAGTGCAGCAGATCCAGATTGTCGATGGAGCCCGGGTTGACGGCCTTCTCCAGGGGCGTGCCCTGCAGAAGGCGCTTGACCGGGACCTCGATGCGCTTTCCGGTGAGGGTATGCGGGATGCCGGGCACCTCGATGATCTCGTCGGGGACATGGCGCGGTGAGAGCTGTTCGCGGATGGTCCGCCTGACGCGGTCCAGCAGGGCCTCGTCCAGGGTCGCTCCGGGGGCCAGATGGACGAAGAGGGGCATCCAGTAGCCGCCGTCCGGCTGCTCGATGCCGATGACGAGGGACTCCTTGATCTCCGGGATGCGCTCGACCGCTTCGTAGATGTCGGCGGAACCCATGCGCACGCCCTGGCGGTTGAGCGTCGAGTCGGAGCGGCCGTGGATGACGACGGAGCCGCGGGAGGTGACCGTGATCCAGTCGCCGTGGCGCCACACGCCGGGGTACGTGGAGAAGTAGCTGTCGTGGTAGCGGCTGCCGTCGGGGTCGTTCCAGAAGTGGATCGGCATCGACGGCATGGGGTTGGTGACCACCAGCTCGCCGACCTCGTCCACCAGGGGCTTGCCGCTCGGGTCCCAGGACTGCAGATCGGTGCCGAGGCTGGGCGCCTGGAGCTCGCCCACGTACACCGGGAGGGTCGGTACTGCTCCTGCGAAGCAGGAGCACACGTCCGTACCGCCGCTGACCGAGGCGATCCACAGGTCGTCGCGCACCTCGTCGTGCAGCCAGCGGAAACCGTCGGGCGGCAGCGGGGACCCGGTGGTGGCGACGCACGCCACCTTGGAGAGGTCGAAATCGCGCGCCGGGTGCACGTCGGCCTTGCGGCAGGCCATCACATAGGCCGCCGAGGTGCCGTAGAGGGTGGCCCCGGTGCGTTCGGCGACGCGCCACTGGGCGCCCGTGTCCGGGAAACCGGGGCTGCCGTCGTAGAGCACGATCGTCGTCCCGGTCAGAAGGCCGGAGACGAGGAAGTTCCACATCATCCAGCCGGTCGACGTGTACCAGAAGAAGCGGTCCTCGGAGCCCAGGTCGCAGTGCAGGCCGAGCTGTTTGAGGTGCTCGACCAGGATGCCGCCCTGGGACTGGACGATGGCCTTGGGCAGACCGGTCGTGCCCGAGGAGTAGAGCACCCACAGGGGGTGGTCGAAGGGGACCTGCTCGAAGACGGGCTCCACGTCCGCACCGGTGAGGGCCGACCACGCCACGGCGCCCTCGGGGGTCTCGGTGCCCAGGAGGGGGATGTGGACGACGTCACGCAGTGTGGGCAGTTCACGGCGCAGTTCGGCGACCACGTCGCGGCGGTCGTGCTCCTTGCCGCCGTAGCGGTAGCCGTCGACGGTGAACAGGACGACGGGTTCGACCTGCTGGAAGCGGTCCAGGACGCTGCGTGCGCCGAAGTCGGGGGCGCAGGACGTCCAGACGCCGCCCACCGCGGCTGTCGCCAGGAAGGCGACGACGGCCTGCGGGATGTTCGGGAGGTAGCCGCTGACGCGGTCTCCGGGGCGTACGCCGCGGGCGCGCAGTTCGGCGGCCAGGGAGCCGACCTGGCGGCGCAGCTCCGCCCAGGTCACGGGGCTCGGCTCGTGCGTCTCGTCGACACACAGGAGGGCCGGTTCGTCCGCACGGGCCGCCGCGGCGCGCAGGGCATGCTCCGCGTAGTTGAGGCTCGCCCCGGGGAACCACTGGGCGCCCGGCATCGAGCGGTCGCCGAGCACGCGCGCGTAGGGCGTGGAGAACCGTACGTCGAACCACTCCGTGACGGCCTTCCAGAACGTGTCCAGTTCGTCCACGGACCAGCGGTGCAGCGCCTCGTAGCCGCCGTCGGCCGGGGCGCCGTGGTGCTCCGCCGCCCAGGCCTGGAACTTGGTCACCTGCGCCTGGGCGACGCGTTCCGGATCTGGCAGCCACAGCGGCTGGGGGTTCACGGTCGACATGGGGCAGCTCCCGGACTGTACGCGTCGTGTGCGTCGGTCGCGCACGTGCTGGGGTGTGCGCGTTACGCGGCTGACACGGACGATGCCATGTGATCGACTTCAGCACCAGGGCACGCACCACATAGTCCGTGCCGTGAAGATGTGGTCCGGGCACGGGTGAACGGCAGTTGAACGACACACGCGCGTGGGGCGGTCAATGGCAGGGTGAGCAGCATGAACGGTCGTGACCTGGTGCGTTCGATGAAGGCGTTCGGTTCCGTGGGAGCGGGCCAGGGCTTGCGTACCGTACGCGCCGCATGGCGCAGGAGGCGCGCGGACTCCTCCGCGCTGCCGTCGCGAGGGGCGGAGCGCGCGCGGGTCCCCGGGACCGTGCGGGAGGTGGAGCCCGCTCCAGGTGGCGGCATCGTCCGGTTCCACCGGTCCGAGCTGCGCATTCTGGTCGCGGTGAACGGGGCGGTCTTCTGGGGCTGGGACGGGGCCTCTCCCGAGCCGTCGTACGCGCTCGCGGGCCGGTGCCCGGAGCCGGATCCCCGGGCGGTCCTGGAGCCCGACAAGGACGGTGGTTGGCGTGTGGTGGCCGAGCGGGTGACGGTCGCCGTCTCGCGGCACGGGGCGGTGGAGGTGCGCACGCCCGGAGGTGTGACGCTGCGCCGTGATCTGCCGCCCCGGTGGTGGGAACCGGTCGAGGGGGGCACGGCACGCTGGATGCAGCGCTCCGAGGTGGCCGCGGACGCACGGTTCTTCGGTCTCGGTGGCCGGGCGTCCGGGCCGCGGCTGCGCGCCGGGACGTACCGCTTGTGGAACACGGACCCGGGGCATGCGTTCGGCCCCGGCGACGATCCGCTCGCCATCACCATGCCCGTGCAGTTGGTGGTCGCCGATGCGGCGACGCACCTGGCGTTCCACGACACCACATGGGACGGCACCGTCACGTTGCGGGAGGGCGAGGAGGGCGCCGGCTCCGGACACGACCTGGCGGGGATCTCCGAACTGCGGATGGACGGCGGTCCGTTGCGCTGCTGGGTGATAGTGGGCACTCCCGCGCGCGTGCTGCTCGTCTGGGCCTCGTTGACGGGTGCGCCGGCGCTGCCGCCCGCGTGGGCGCTGGGCCATCACCACGCGCGCTGGGGCTTCGGCAGCGAGCAGGAGGTGCGGCGCATCGTCTCCGGCTACCAGGAGCGGGGGCTGCCGCTCGATGCCGTCCACCTCGACATCGACCACTACGACGAGCACCAGGTGTTCACCGTCGACCAGGAGCGCTTCCCCAAGCTGCCGCTGCTGGCCGAGGAACTCCGTCAGGACGGGATCCGGCTGGTGTCGATCGTCGACCCCGCGGTCAAGGCCGCCGAGGGCAACGCGGTGTACGACGGCGGGACGGCGCAGGACGCGTTCGTCCGGGAGGCCTCGGGACGCGTGGTGCGCGGTGTCGTGTGGCCCGGGGAGACGGTGTTCCCGGACTTCACGGACGCGCGCGTGCGCGCGTGGTGGGCAGGCCTGTACGAGGAGCGGCTCGCCCAGGGGTTCTCCGGCTTCTGGCACGACATGAACGAACCCACCTCGTTCACCGCCTTCGGGGAGTCGACCCTGCCGCGCTCGGCCAGGCATGCGCTGGAAGGGCGGGGTGGGGACCACCGGGAGGCGCACAACGTCTACGCCCTGTGCATGGCGCGGGCGGGCTACGAAGGTCTGCGCGAACTGGCCCCCGAGCGTAGGCCGTTCGTCTTCTCGCGCTCCGGCTGGGCCGGCCTGCAGCGCTACGGCGGCACCTGGTCCGGCGACGTGGCCACGGGGTGGCCCGGACTGCGCGCCTCGCTGTCGCTGGTCATGGGGCTCGGTCTGTGCGGTGTGCCGTACTCGGGACCCGATGTGGGCGGCTTCGACGGGAGTCCGTCGCCCGAGCTGTATCTGCGCTGGTTCCAACTGGGCTCGTATCTGCCGCTGTTCCGCACGCATGCGAGTCTGCGCGCCGGGCGCCGGGAACCGTGGGAGTTCGGCCCCGAGGTGCTGGAGCACGCGCGCGTGGCGCTCCTCGAACGCCGGCGGCTGCTGCCGTACTTCATGACGCTCGCCCATTTGGCCCGGCGCACGGGTGCGCCGTATGTGCGGCCTCTGTGGTGGTCGGCTCCCGAGGACCGTGCGCTGCGGGACTGCGAGGACGCCTTCCTGCTGGGCGACGCCCTGCTGGTGGCTCCGGTGCTCGACCCGGGCGCGGACCGGCGTGCGGTGCAACTGCCCCGTGGCCGCTGGTACGACACGATGACGGAGCAGGTGTACGAGGGCCCTGGGCAGGCGCTCCTCGACGCCCCCCTGTCGCGGATTCCGGTGCTCGCGCGCGCGGGTGCCGTCATCCCCGTGCGCGGGGGCGACGGCGGCCTGGAGCTGGAGGTGTGGGCGCCTGCCCGGGGACGTACCGGCGGCGGACTGGTCGTGCGGGACTCGGGTGACGGATGGGACGAGCCGGAACTCGAGCGCTACGTCACCCGTTGGGCAGGACAACGGGTGGTGGTCGAGCATGAGGCCGAGGACGGCACGGGCGAGCCTGCGTACCCGGTGCGTCTGCGAGGAGCCGGGCGGGGCCGACCCACCGGGTGCGGCTGACTCAGATGTACCGGCCCTCGAACCACGCCCGCACGGCCAGCGTGTGCAGGGGGAAGGCGAGTTCCTCCGGCCTGCGCAGCAGATGCCAGCCCTCCGTCTCGTCCGTGGCGGACGACTGCGGGAGCCCCTCGGCGGGGCGCTCCGGCAGGAGACCGAACAGCAGCAGATGCCCGTCGGGGGAGCTCATGGCATCGACGAGCCGCACGTCGCGGCCGGCCGCGTCGATGCCGGTCTCTTCCTTGAGCTCCCGGACGACGGCCTGGCGCCATTCCTCCCGGTCGTCGATGTAGCCGCCGGGCAGGGCTATGCCCCCGCGCGCGGGGGCGATGGTTCGGGTGATGACGACGAGGGCGGTGCCCTTCGTGTCGTACACGGGCTGGAGCGCGATCGCCACCGGCAGCGGATTGCGGTAGGCCACGGCGTGGCAGACCGGGCAGGTGCGGGGCCAGCCGGTGACGCCCTCTCCGTAGGGCGCTCCGCAGCTCGAACAATGCGAGTTCGGCGCAGAATTGGGAGTGGAGGCTTGAGTTTCGGACACGAAGCGGAATGTATCCGATCACGGGGAGGGCGTCTTTAGCAGGCGCCTCAGTGGCGGCCGGTAAGGGACTTCCAGGACACGGGGAAGTCGAAATAGGTGTCCGGGTAGGGCTCCGGCTGGAACGTGTAGTGCCACCACTCCTCGGCGAGATTCACGAAGCCGAGGCCTTCCAGGGTGCTCTTGAGGAGCAGTCTGTTGGCGCGCTGTTGGCCCTGGACACGGGGGTCGAGGGTGTGGGCGAGGGTGTCGAAGCAGTCGAATCCGGTGCCCATGTCGACGGAGTTGTCGGGAAAGCGCTCGTCCTTGGGCGCGAAGCAGGGCACCAGGGGCTCGCCGGGGTGGTACGGCCTCGTCGGCTTCGCGGGGAGTTTCACGATGGTGAGGTCCATGGTGGAGCCGCGGCTGTGGCCGGATTTCTCCGCGATGTAGCCGTCCTCGAACAGCCGGGTCTTGTCGACGTTCGGGTAGAACTCGCCCTTCATCGCCTGGTCGTCGAGGTCCTCGGCCCAGCGGACGAAGTGGTTCACGGCGCGCTGCGGGCGGTAGCAGTCGTACACCTTGAGGGTGTATCCCCTGCGCAGCAGCCTCGTCTGCGCCTTGTGGAGGGCTTCGGCGGCCGGTCGGGTGAGGATGCAGATCGGCTGCTGGTAGCCGTCGATGCGCTCACCGACGAAGTTGTGCGGGGTGAAGTAGCGCATCTCCTGGATGATCGTCGGGTCCACGGACCGGAGGGCCACGAAGTCCTTCGGTGCCTTGGGCTCCGTCTTCGCCCGGGCCGGTGCGGAGGCCGCCGTCACGGCCAGCAGGGCGGCGAGTGCGGTGATGAGACCGCGTACTGCGCTGGAGAGACGTGTCATGTCTCCTGCATCTATCAGGTCGGGACGGCCGGATCCACCCCCGTGGGACCCGGCCGTCCCTTCCGTTACGACGACGCAGCACGGGCCCGTTCGGTTCGACCGGACGCCCTGCCCATTTCCACAAGCCCGTGACACACTTCTGACGTCCCGTCAGATCCCGGTGCGAGGAGGGGCTTTGTCGCGTACACACACGCCCGTGGTCGAAGGGTGGTTCGCCGGTCAGGGTGACGACTTCAGACTTCTCGGCACGCGCTGTGCGGCGTGCGCCTCGGTCTTCTTCCCCCGCGAGGACGCGCACTGCCGCAACCCCCGGTGTCCGGGCGGGGATCTGGAGGAGATACCCCTCTCGCGGCGTGGGCGCATCTGGTCGTACACGGACAGCCGGTATCGACCGCCGTCACCCTATGTGAGCAATCCGGAACTTCCGTGGGAGCCGTACACGTTGATCGCGGTAGAGCTGGAGGCCGAACGGATCGTGGTCCTGGGGCAGGCGGCTCCCGGGGTATTGGTCGCCGACCTCTCTGTGGGAATGGAGGTGGAGGTCGTCCCCGGAGCGCTGCACGAGGACACGGAGACGGTCTGGACGACCTGGAAATGGCGGCCGACGGGGGTGGAGGCATGACGGGTGAGGTGGCGGTGCTCGGTGCGGGCATGCACCCCTGGGGCAAGTGGGGGCGCAGCTTCGTGGAGTACGGGGCTGCGGCGGCGCGTGCTGCGCTCGCCGACGCCGGGCTGGAATGGCGTGACGTCGGCTCGGTCGTCGGGGCCGACACCGTGCGCGGCGGCTATCCGGGATACGTCGCCGGTGCGACCTTCGCGAAGGCGCTGGGCTGGCAGGGAGCGCGGGTCGCCAGTGTGTACGCAGCCTGCGCGTCCGGCGCGCAGGCCGTCGACGCCGCCCGGGCGCAGATCCTCTCGGGCCTCGCGGACGTGGTCCTGGTCGTGGGCGCCGACGCGGCTCCCAAGGGCTTCTTCCGGCCGGCGGGAGGAGACCGGCCCGACGATCCGGACTGGCTGCGCTTCCGGGTCCTGGGGGCGACCAACCCCACGTACTTCGGCCTGTACGCACGCCGCCGCATGGCCGTGCACGGCGACACCGTGGAGGACTTCGCGCAGGTCAAGGTGAAGAACTCCGCCATGGGCGCGCTCAATCCGTACGCCCGCTACCGCAAGCGGGTCACCGCCGAGGAGGTCGCCGCTTCCGCCGTGGTCGCCGAGCCGCTGCGGCTGCTCGACATCTGCGCGACGTCCGACGGAGGTGCGGCGCTGGTGCTGTCCAGCGTGGAGTTCGCGCGTCACCGGGGCGTGGACCGGCCGGTGCGGATCCGTGCGGTGTCGACGGTGACCCCGCGGTACCCCAACACGGTCCTCGACCTGCCGGACATCGCGACCGACTCGGCGGTGGCGGTGGAACCGCACCCCGACACCTTCCGCGCCTCGATCGCGAAAGCGGCATACGAGGAGGCGGACCTCGGACCGGAGGACCTGTCCCTCGCGGAGGCCTACGACCTGTCCACCGCCCTCGAACTGCAGTGGTACGAGGACCTGGGACTGTGCGAGGAGGGAGAAGCTGCAAAGCTGCTGCGGGAAGGCGCCACGACCCTGGGCGGGCGAATACCGGTGAACGCGAGCGGTGGTCTCGCCTCCTTCGGCGAAGCGGTTCCGGCGCAGGCGATCGCCCAGATCTGCGAGCTGACCTGGCAGTTGAGACAGCAGGCGGGCGAGCGGCAGGTCGCGGGTGCGCGCGCGGGGATCACGGCGAACCAGGGGTTGTTCGGGCACGGTTCGGCCGTGGTCGCGGTGCGCTGAGCGGCGCCTTGCGGCACGGCCGGGAATGTGCGGCCGCAACACCAGCACGAACCCCTGTCTCGTACGCTGTGTGACCGACCCGGAATCCTGCGTGAACGTCTCATGAACTGGGCCTGGGCGCTCGCCGACGGGGCCATCATGCTCCCGTGCGCTCCTGGACGGATACTCTCCGCTTCGCCTTCCAACCGGTGGTCAACCTGGCCACCGGAACGGTCGCGGGACTGGAGATACTGGCCCGCCCGGAGACCGGCGACGTTCTGGCCGAGGCCCGGCGCGACCCCGAACTCGACGGCCGCCTTGCGGTGTTGGCGCTCCGTACAGCGGCGCACAGGGAGACCCTGCTGCCGCTGCACATCAATGTGTTCGCGGGCACCCTCGCCGACCTCGGTGGTCTCACTGCGCTGCACGACGCCGTGCGCGAGGCCGGACGGCTGCCGTGGGAGGTGACGCTCGACATCGCACCGCCGTACACCCACGTCCCGCAGCAGGCGCTGCTGGAGGCGGTGGGCGGGCTGCGGGCCCAGGGCTTCCGGATCAGCGCGGACGGTGTCGGGGACGGGGACCTTCCGTTGCGGCTGCTCATCGACATGGGGCCCGACCTGGTGAAGCTCGACGCGTCATTGCTGAGCCGGCCTGCCGCGGTGAAGGCCATGCGGACGCTGTGCGAGGAACTGGGCGCGCTGCTGTCCGTCGAGGGCGTGGAGACGGAGTCGCAGTGCGCGGCGGCGATCTCGGCCGGCGCCCAGCTGGCGCAGGGCGAGCTGTTCGCACCGCCGTCCCGGCTGCCGGCCGCAGATGTGTACGTTCCGCCCCGCTCCCCCGGCCTCATGGCCCTGCCCCGGTCGGGGCCGTCGGTACGGGAGTTCGTACGGCCCGCCGCGCTGCTGCCCGCCACCGCGTCGGCCGGGCAGGTGCGGGCGCTGCTGACCGGCTCGCCGGACGTGTCCGGGGTGCTGCTCGTGGACCAGCACGGCCGCCCGGTCCGGTCGGTCCATCGTTCGCGCTTTCTGCTGTCGCTGTCGGGGCGCTACGGCCATGCGCTGTACGCCGACCGGCCCGCGGCCAAGCTCGGCGACCCGCCGCGGACGGTGGGCGTCGACGCCACGGCCTGGGAGGTCCTGGACGTGGTGGCCGTCGGCGGCCGCAGCCGCACGTCGGACGATGTGGCGGTGGTGGATCCGCACGGTCGGTGCGTGGGCGTCGTACGGCTCGCCGACCTCGTGCGGGCGCTGGCCGAGAGCCGCGTCGAGGAGGCGGCCGGGCTCAATCCGCTGACGCGGCTGCCGGGCTCCGACGCGATCACCGGCGAGGTGGACCGCCGTATCGCGGACGGTCGGACGTTCGCCCTGAGCTGGCTGGACGTGGACCATTTCAAGCAGGTCAACGACGGAGCGGGATTCGCGGCGGGCGACGAGCTGATCCGCTCGGTGGGGCTGGCGCTGCAGCACGCGGCGTCCGGCAGTACGCGCGTGGGCCATATCGGCGGGGACGACTTCCTGGTGCTCGCCGAGCCGGAGCGACTGGGTCCGCTCGCCGACTCCATGCTGGACGCGCCGTGGTCGGCCGGTGGACGCCCCGTCACGCTGTCCCTGGCCACCGTCCTGTGCCCGCCGGGCAGCGTCACCGACCACCGGCAGGCCGCCGCGTGCCTGGCGCCGCTGAAGAAGGCCGCGAAATCCCTGGCCGGGGCGAGCTGGGTGGTGGGCCGGGCGGGCCTGCCGGGCCACGAGGTCCGGCGCGGCAAGCGGTCCACGCCCGCCCAGGCGGGGTGCGCGGTGGCGGAACCGGGCCTAGGCTGATCGGCACAACAGACCGAGCCGCCCCTTCCTCGCACGGACCCACGGACGCATGGACGCATGGACGGCTGTCACCGTTGCCGTCAGCGACCTTGACGCTCTGTGGGTGCCGGTGAAAACTTCCGGTGTCAGTCGACATCGCCGTACATACACGGTCTATCCAGGCACGTGTCGCGTGGACCCCGTCCGGACAACAGGACCGGCCCCCACGGGTGATGGGGCTGCTGCGACGGCACGCTCGTCACGGATGCCGGGCGGGGCGCGGGAGCTTCCCTGCCCTCGGCTGAAGTCGCCATGGGAAACGCACCCTGCACGGAGGACCGGGGCGGATCACCCCGGAACAGGGCCTAGGAGCCGCCATGAGCAACGGACACCTTCACGGCGACGGGCGCGGCTGCGTCGTCATCGCTCCGTCGCTCCGCACAGCAGCCTTCTGATCCACAGCAGCCTTCTGAAGGAACGACGAAGGGGACGTCATGACGGACAAGTTCGTCGCCGCGATCGACCAGGGCACCACCTCCAGCCGCTGCATCATCTTCAACCAGGACGGCGCGATCGTCGCCGTCGACCAGCGCGAGCACCGCCAGATCTTCCCCAAGCCCGGCTGGGTGGAGCACGACGCGACCGAGATCTGGTCCAAGGTGCAGGCAGTGGTCGCCGGAGCGATCGCCAAGGCCGGCCTGCGTGCCGACCAGCTCAGCGCGCTCGGCATCACCAACCAGCGCGAGACCACCGTCCTGTGGGACCGCGCGACGGGCAAACCCGTGCACAACGCGATCGTCTGGCAGGACACCCGCACCGCGGCGCTGACCAGGCAACTCGGCGGATCGGACGGACAGGACCGGTTCCGTGAGCAGACCGGGCTGCCGCTGGCCACCTACTTCTCCGGTCCGAAGGCCGCCTGGCTGCTCGACAACGTGCCCGGCCTGCGCGCCCGCGCCGAGAACGGCGAGATCGCCTTCGGCACCATCGACTCCTGGCTCATCTGGAACCTGACGGGCGGCACCGACGGAGGTCAGCACGTCACCGACGTGACCAACGCCGGGCGCACCATGCTGATGAACCTGGAGACCCTGCAGTGGGACCAGTCCATCCTCTCCGCGATGAACGTCCCCGAAGCCGTCCTCCCCGAGATCAAGTCGTCGGCCGAGGTCTACGGCACCGCGGTCGGCCAACTGGCCGGAGTGCCCGTCGCGTCGGCGCTCGGCGATCAGCAGGCGGCGGTGTTCGGACAGGCCTGCTACGACGTGGGCACGGCGAAGAACACGTACGGAACGGGCTCCTTCCTGCTGCTCAACACGGGCAACCGGCCCGTGCCGTCGAAGAGCGGACTGCTCACGACGATGGGTTACAAGATCGGGAGTGAGGCGCCGGTCTACTGCCTGGAGGGTTCGATAGCCATAACGGGCGCGCTCGTGCAATGGTTCCGCGACCAACTCGGCATCATCCGCACCGCGGACGAGATCGAGCCCCTGGCGGCGAGCGTCGACGACAACGGCGGGGCGTACATCGTGCCGGCCTTCTCGGGTCTGTTCGCGCCGTACTGGCGCTCCGACGCGCGCGGTGTCGTCACCGGTCTGACGCGCTACGTCACCAAGGCGCACCTGGCCCGGGCCGTGCTGGAGGCGACGAGCTGGCAGACGCGTGAAGTCGTGGACGCGATGTTCCAGGACTCCGGGGTGCACATCACCACCCTGAAGGTGGACGGCGGCATGACCAAGAACAATCTGCTCATGCAGCACCAGGCGGACGTGCTCGACGTTCCCGTGGTCCGCCCGAAGGTCTCGGAGACCACCTGTCTGGGCGCCGCCTACGCGGCAGGGCTCGCCACAGGCGTGTGGAACGACCTGGACGAGTTGAAGTCCCACTGGCAGAAGGACGTCGAGTGGACGCCCGCCATGGAAGGCTCCGTGCGCGACCGGGAGTACCACAACTGGCGCAAGGCCGTGGAGAAGAGCTTCGGCTGGGCGGAGGACGGCGAGAACTAGGCACGCGCGCGTGCCGCAGGACGCGGCCCGTACCCCGGTCGGCGGGGGTACGGGCCGTACGCGCCGGTCAGGTGGTGACGCTCTGGCGGCGGTCGGCCGCGTGCGTCATCGCGTGCTCGACCACGCCGATGAGGACCTCCTTGACGGATTCCCGGTCCCGGGCGTCGCACAGCAGCAGCGGTACGTCCTCGTCCAGGTCGAGGGCCTGACGGACCTCGCTCTCGGGGTAACGGGCCGCCCCTTCGAAGCAGTTGACACCGACGAGGAACGGTATGGAGCGCCGCTCGAAGTAGTCGACGGCGGCGAAGCAGTCCTCCAGGCGGCGGGTGTCGGCGAGCACGACGGCGCCGAGGGCGCCCTCGGAGAGCTCGTCCCACATGAACCAGAACCGTTCCTGGCCCGGCGTGCCGAACAGATACAGGACCAGGTCCTCGCGCAGGGTGATGCGGCCGAAGTCCATGGCCACCGTGGTGGTGTGCTTGCCCTCCACACCGCTCGTGTCGTCGATGGGGCGCCCGGCTTCGGTGAGCAGTTCCTCGGTGCGCAGCGGCCTGATCTCGCTGACCGCGCCGACGAGGGTGGTCTTGCCCACGCCGAAGCCGCCGGCCACCAGGATCTTGAGCGTGACGGGCTCGACCGGAGGCTTCCCGCGCTCAGAACGCCCGAAGATCATCGTTCTCTTCTCCTGCTTGATGGGGGTCGGTCGGCGGCGGGCCGTAGCCCCCGCCGCCGGGGGTTTCGATGACGAGTACGTCGCCGGGGCCGACGTCCGCCGAGTCGCTGCCGCCGAGCACGGTGACGGTGCCGTCCGCGCGCTCCACCCGGTTGGCGCCGAGCGCACCGGGTTCACCGCCGGCCATGCCGTACGGCCGGACCCTGCGGTGCTGGGAGAGCGTGGACACCATCATGGGCTCGTGGAAGCGGATGCGGCGCACCGCGCCGTCTCCGCCGGGCCAGCGCCCGGAGCCGCCGCTGCCGTGCCGGACGGCGAACTCGTCGAGCTGCACGGGCAGTCGCCACTCCAGGACCTCGGGGTCCGTGAGCCGCGAGTTGGTCATGTGGGTCTGCACCACGGGGGCGCCGGGGAAGCCGTCCCCCGCGCCGGAACCGGAGGCGACCGTCTCGTAGTACTGGTACCGCTCGTTCCCGAAGGTGACGTTGTTCATCGTCCCGGAGCCCTCGGCCTGGACCCCGAGGGTGGCGTACAGGGCCCCGGTGATGGCCTGGGAGGTCTCGACGTTGCCGGCGACCACCGCGGCAGGCGGCTCGGGCGCCAGCATGGAGCCGGGCGGTACGACGATGTCCAGGGAGCGCAGACAGCCGTCGTTGAGCGGGATGTCGTCGGCGACCAGGGTGCGGAAGACATACAGGACGGCCGCGTTGACCACAGCGAAGGGCGCGTTGAAGTTGCTGGTCAACTGGGGTGACGTGCCGCTGAAGTCGATGGTCGCGGAACGGTTTTCGCGGTCCACGCGCACGCGTACCCGGATGACGGCGCCCGAGTCGGTCTCGTAGGCGTACTCGCCGTCGTCCAGGGCGTCGATGACCCGGCGCACCGCTTCCTCGGCGTTGTCCTGGACGTGCTTCATGTACGCCTGGACGACGTCCAGTCCGAAGTTCTCGATCATGCGGGCGACTTCGTCGACGCCCTTGCGGTTGGCTGCGATCTGGGCGCGCAGATCGGCGAGGTTGGTGCCGGGGTTGCGGGAGGGGTACGGCGCCTCGGTGAGCAGGCGGAGGGTCTCCTCCTCACGGAAGCGGCCGTCCTCGGCCAGCAGCCAGTTGTCGAAGAGGATGCCCTCCTCCTCGATGGTGCGGCTGTTTGCGGGCATGGAGCCGGGCGCGATGCCGCCGATCTCCGCGTGGTGGCCGCGGGAGGCGACGTAGAACAGGATCCGGTCACCCTCCGTGTCGAAGACGGGGGTGATCACGGTGACGTCGGGCAGGTGGGTGCCACCGTGGTACGGGTCGTTGACGGCGTAGGTGTCGCCGGGCCGCATCGAGGTGCCGCGGCGCCGGATGACCTCCTTGACGCTGGTGCCCATCGAGCCCAGGTGGACCGGGATGTGCGGCGCGTTGGCCACCAGGTTTCCGTCCGGATCGAACAGGGCGCAGGAAAAGTCCAGACGCTCCTTGATGTTGACGGACTGGGCCGTGGACTCCAGCCGCGCACCCATCTGTTCGGCGATCGACATGAAGAGGTTGTTGAAGACCTCGAGCAGAACCGGGTCGGCTTTCGTGCCGAGATCGGAACTCTCCGTAATCGCCGAGCGTTCCATGACCAGATGCCCGTCGTCGCGGGCCACGGCCTGCCAGCCGTCGTCGACGACGGTCGTGGCACTGGCCTCGGTGATGATCGCGGGGCCGGTGACGATGTCGCCGGGGGGAAGGTCCTCGCGGCGGTGCAGGGGTACGTCGCGCCAGGTGCCGCCGGTGTGGAGACGGACGGTCTCGGGCGCGGACGGGCCGTCCTCACGGGCGGCTTCATAAGGGGCGAGGACGGAGAGATCGGGGGGTTGGGTAATGCCGGTGGCTTCCACGGAGAGGGCTTCGACGACGATCGGACGGTCGAGGGTGAAGGAGTACGTGGCGCGATGACGTTCTTCGAAGCGGTGACGCATCGTGTCGGGCTCGGCCAGCTCGACCGTGAGGGCGGTGTCGGTGCCGTCGTAGCGCAGCTGGGCGCGGCGCGTGATCCTGATGCGGTCCTCGGGGACGTCCTCGGCGAGGAGTTCACCCCGGGCCGCGCCCTCCAGGTCGTCGGCGGTCTTCAAGACCGCCGGCATGGACGCCGGCTCCAAGGGCGCCTCGACGGACTGTTCGCGCATGGCGGTGGTGTCGGCGAGGCCGATGCCGAGCGCGGACAGCACACCGGCCATGGGAGGCACGAGAACGATGCGGATCCCGAGCGAGTCGGCCACCTTGCACGCGTGCTGGCCACCCGCTCCACCGAAGGTGGTGAGGGCGTAGCGGGTGACGTCATGGCCCTTCTGGACGGAGATCCGCTTGACGGCGTTGGCGATGTTGGCGACGGCGATCTGCAGGTAGCCCTCGGCCACCTGTTCCGGCGTGCGGTCGTCTCCGGTCCGCGAGCGGATCTCGCGCGCGAGGGCGGTGAAGCGCTCACGGACGAGATCCGCGTCGAGGGGCTGGTCGCCCTCGGGTCCGAAGACCTTGGGGAAGTGTGCGGGCTGGATCCGGCCGAGCATGACGTTGGCGTCGGTGACGGCGAGCGGGCCGCCGCCGCGGTAGCAGGCGGGCCCCGGGTCCGCTCCCGCCGAGTCCGGCCCTACGCGGTAGCGGCTCCCGTCGAAGTGGAGGACCGAGCCGCCGCCGGCGGCGACGGTGTGGATGTCCAGCATGGGCGCGCGCAGCCGGACACCGGCGATCTGCGTGGTGAAGACCCGTTCGTACTCACCCGCGAAGTGCGAGACGTCGGTGGAGGTGCCGCCCATGTCGAAGCCGATGACGCGGTCGAATCCGGCCAGCTGCGACATGCGTGCCATGCCGACGATGCCTCCGGCCGGCCCGGAGAGGGTGGCGTCCTTGCCGCGGAACTGCCCGGCCTCGGCGAGCCCGCCGTTGGACTGCATGAACATCAGCCGTACGCCCTGCAGTTCGTCCGCGACGCGCTGGACGTAGCGGCGCAGCACGGGCGACAGGTAGGCGTCGACGACCGCGGTGTCCCCACGCGGTACGAACTTCATCAGCGGGCTGACCTCACTGGACAGCGAGATCTGCGGAAAGCCGAGGCGGGCGGCGAGCTCCCCCACGGCCTGCTCGTGAGCCGGGTGCAGATGGCTGTGCATGCACACGACGGCGACGGCGCGGATGCCGTCGTCGTACGCCTCCTGGAGGGGCCCGGCGAGGGCATCGAGGTCGGGGGCGCGCAGGACGGTGCCGTCCGCGGCGATGCGCTCGTCGACCTCCACGACCCGCTCGTGCAGAAGCTCTGGCAGGTCGATGCGGCGGGCGAAGATGTGCGGACGGTTCTGGTAGGCGATGCGCAGAGCGTCACGGAAGCCGCGGGTCACGACCAGCACGGTGCGCTCGCCCTTGCGCTCCAGGAGCGCGTTGGTGGCGACGGTCGTGCCCATGCGGACGGCCTCGATGGGGTCCTCGGACCCGTCCAGCAGTTCGCGTACGCCTGCGACGGCCGCGTCGGAGTATCGCGCCGGATTCTCCGACAGCAGCTTGTGCGTCAGCAGACGGCCGTCGGGGTGCCGCGCGACGATGTCCGTGAAGGTGCCGCCCCGATCGACCCAGAACTGCCAGCGTGCCACCTCAGTACCCCGCTTCCGCACTGCTCACAGTGCCCGGAGGCCGTTGATCACGTCGCGCAGAATACTCTCGTCCGGCAGTTCGGCAGGTGGTACGGGCCGCGTCACATGGACGAATTCCCGGGCGACCAGGTCCCCGATGAGGACCCGCACCACTCCGACGGGCAGATCGAGTTCGGCGGCGAGTTCGGCGAGCGACTGGGGGGTGTCACGGCACAGACCGACGATGTCCACGTGCTCGGGGGACAGTGTCGCGTCGGTCTCCGGATCGCCCGCTTCCGGCTCGGCGACGACCACCGCGATCAGGTCGAGGCGGTGCTGGCCCACGCTGGTGGTCCGGCCGCGCGTCATCGCGTACGGCCGCACGACAGGTCCGGCCTCGTCGTCGAACCAGTGGCTTCTTCCCTGACCGTCAGAGCTCATGACATCCCACTACCCGCCTGCGGGCAGATCGGTGCGCGGAGCCGCGCCCAGATGTACGCCGACCCGCTTGACCAGGAGCGTCATTTCGTACGCCACCTGACCGACGTCCGAGTCGGCGTCCGAGAGGACGGCCAGGCAGCTGCCGTCGCCGGCGGCCGTCACGAACAGGAAGGCGTCGTCCAGCTCGACCACGGTCTGCCGGACGTTGCCCGCCTCGAAGTGGCGGCCCACGCCCTTGGCGAGGCTGTGGAAGCCGGACGCCACGGCGGCGAGATGCTCGCTGTCCTCCCGGGTCAGGTCCTTGGACGCACCGGTCGCCAGACCGTCGCCGGAGAGCACGACTGCTTTGCGGATGCTCGCGACGCGGTCCACGAGGTCGTCCAGCAGCCAGTTGAGCTCTCCGGACTTGTTGGTCTCTGTGTGGCCGGTCGCCTTCGGTGCGGTCATCGACCGTCCCCCTCTGTCGTTCCTTGTGGTGCTGTGCCGCTGTGGGCGTTGTCGCCCGCGGCGTTCTCAGTGCGGCCACGCTGCCAGCCGCGCTGGAGCGAGGCCATCCGGCTGCGTACCTCGTCGGCGTCCCGCTCCACGGGCGGCGAGGTCTCCTGCGGGCGTCGCTCGGCGCTCTGCTTCAGCTGTGGAGCCAGATTGGCCTGGCGTACGCGCCGGGGCAGCGGCCCCGTGCCGGAACCCGTGTCCTGCGGCGCACGGCCGGGACGCCGCCCGGCCTGGTCGTCGCCACCGGATGCTGCCGCGGCCGGACGGCTGCGTCCGGGCAGAGCAGGCGGCTGCGGGCCCTCGTCGGCGGTCGGGCGGTCGGCGCCGGTCGGATGCTCGGGTGCCGGGGATGCCGGGTGCTCGAGGGACGGGCCGGGAGCGGTCGTGCCGGAATCGCTCGCGGCGGGATCGGTCCTGCCTGGATCGGTCCTGCCTGGATCGGTCCTGCCTGGATCGGTCGTACCGGGACGCAGCGGTGAGGCTCCGCGCCGGCGGGTCGGCAGCGGTGGTGCGGCGTCCTGGTCGGGGCGGTCCGAGCCCCGGCCCGCGGTGGGCTCGACGCCCCGGCGGCGCTGCGGCAGCGGTGCGGCCTCCGGCTCGGGGCGATCGGTGCCTGTCGACGGCTCGTCGGTGGTGTCCTCGCGCCGCGATCGCTGCTCGGTGACGGGGCGTCCGTGCGAGCTGACCAGCTTGGGCGTGCGGCGCAGCGAAGTGCCCATGTCGTCGGTGGTGTCGAAGCGGGCGGGTTCGTGGGTGCCGGGGTGGTCGGGGAGAGGGCTGTCGCCGCGGCCGGCCGTCTCGTCCTCGGCGAGGGCGATGGACCGTCGGGGGCGGAAGATCCCGCCGCGTTCGCTGTCCTCGCCGTCCAGTGCGCCGGGGAAGTCCTCGACGGCGTCGAGGTCGACCGGTGCCTCCAGTTCGATGGGACCGTTCAGGAGGGGGGCGGGCAGACCCGGAAGCTGCACGGGCATCCGGGAGAGCGCCGTGCGGCGGCCCTCCTCCAGCTCGGCCTCCTTCGTGGGGTGGGGCCGGTCGAGCCGGAAGCCGATGCCATTGGTGTCCGGGACGTCGTCCGTCAGCAGAGCGTCGGGGACGAAGACGACAGCGGTCGTGCCGCCGTACGGGGACGGCTGCAGGGAGACGCGCACGTTCTGCCGCTGGGCGAGCCGGCTGACCACGAACAGACCGAGCCGGTCGGTGTCGGACAGCTCGAACTCCGGGGTCTCGGCGAGCCGGAGGTTGGCGTCCAGGAGAGCGTCGGCGGCCATACCGAGGCCGCGGTCGTGGATCTCCAGGGTGAAGCCGTTGGCGACCCGCTCTCCCAGGACCTGGACGGCCGTGTGCGGCGGGGAGAACACCGTGGCGTTCTCCAGGAGTTCGGCCACGAGATGCGTGAGGTCGGCGACGGCGGGACCGGTCACGGCGATCCGCGGCAGCCGGCGGACCTCGATGCGTTCGTAGTCCTCGACCTCGGCGACGGCGGCCCGGACGACGTCCATGAGCTGGACGGGCTTGCGCCACTGCCGGGACGGAGCGGCGCCGGAGAGGATGACGAGGCCCTCGGCGTGCCGCCGC
The DNA here is from genome assembly GCF_022698145.1 of Streptomyces spinosisporus. GTDB lineage: Bacteria > Actinomycetota > Actinomycetes > Streptomycetales > Streptomycetaceae > Streptomyces > Streptomyces spinosisporus. The sequence goes on along the minus strand of NZ_JALDAX010000015.1, from coordinate 235,576 downwards.
ATACGGGTCGTCAGGTGGTCGAGGCGGAACAGGTCGGCGAGTTCGTCGGTGTCCTCGGTCCGGCGCTCCATGGTGTCGAGCAGGGTGAGCTGCTTGTGCAGCAGGACCTGGCTGCGGCGGGCGAGGTTGACGAACACCTCGGACACCCCGGCGCGCAGCTCGGCCTGCTTGACGGCGGCCTCGACGGCCGCGCGCTGGAGGGTGTTGAGGGCCTGGCCGACCTCGCCGATCTCGTTCTTGTCGTATTCGAGGCGGGGGGCCTCGGTCTCCACGTCGACCTGCTCGCCCGCGGACAGCCGGCGCATGACGCTGGGCAGCCGCACCCCCGATGCCTCGTGGGCTTCCAGGCGCAGTTGCCGCAGGTCGCGGATGAGGCCGCGGCCGACGCGCACGGACAGGAAGAGCGAGAGCAGCAGGGCGATCAGACCGAGCACACCGGCGATGGCCGCCTTGGCGATGACGCCCATGGCGACCGGGCGGACGCGGTCCTGATAGCGGTCACCGGCCTGGTCGTTGAGGGTGCCGAGCTTGTCGAGCACATTGCCCGCGGTGGAGTCCCAGCTCTGCGCGGAGACCTCGGGCCTGCCGCCGTCGGAGGAGACGACACGCTGCTCGGCCACACGCAGCGGCGCGGTGGCGGCGTTCTTCCAGAAGTCCTCGTAGCGTTCGCGTTCCGACGAGGGCAGCAGCGGCAGGTTGACGTCGTACATCAGGCTGCGCTGGGCCGCCAGGTCGGTGACGTCGCGGCTCTCCTCGCGCGTGAGTTTGCCGACGATCAGCGAGGAGCCGAGGAGGGCGTCCTCGCGGGAGAGCAGTTCGCGGGCGCGGGCGAGGTTGACCAGGGCGCGGTACTGCTTGTCCATCTCGACGTTGTCGAGGACATGGAGATTGCTGAGGAGGACGTAGCAGGGGTCGACCAGCCTGTTGTAGAGGTCGAGTGCCTGGGCGCGGTCGACGGTGCCGTCCTCGACGCTGCGGCGCAGGGCGTCGATGCCGTCGAAGGCCTCCAGCACGGTGGTCAGCCGCTCGTCGTTGCCCTCGCCCAACGCGTCGCGCACATCGGGGTTCTTGGCGTTCTTCCGGATCTCGCCGATGGCCCTGTCCGTGGCGGTGCGGCTGCGCCGCAGGTCGGCGAACCCCTCGGACGCCCGGGGGTCGGCCAGATAGACGAGGGTCTGGCGGCGCTCCTGCTGCACGACGCGCACGGTGTCCTCGATCGGATAACCGATCTTCTCCACCACGCGCGACACATTGAACAGGTCCCCTGCCTCGCGTCCCGTCAGTACCGTGGCGAAGCCCCAGATCGCGGTGAGGGACACCAGCGGCACGAGAAGCAGCGCCACGATCTTCCGGCGGATCGACTTCCCGCGAAAGCGCATGGCCTCCCCCAGCTCGACCCCCACTGGCCGGGGGTACACATGTACGTCAACAAACGGCGCGAGCCTACTACTGACCCATAGGTAACTCGAAGAGCCGTCCGGAACCTGAACTTCCGCGCGGCCGACGAGACATGGGGAGTTGTCCGGCCATTGGGGGAGATTGCCGCCTCGATTCTTTGACGGCCGCCGAAACCCGTCCGACGGGCCCGCCTGGGCAGTTGGCCGGAAATTTACGCTGCTTGGGAATCTTGGGGATGCCTCGTTCGTCCTTCTTACGGGACATGGGGGCGGAATCGGCTGCAGGAGCCGCGCCTTGGACTTGGACGGCGTAAAACAGCGCAAGCCGGGCAACCAATGGGGAGCCGTGCCGTCGGGCACGGAGTGAGCGGTCTGCCGGCAGTGGGGAGTGACACGGTGATGGGCACGGCGGAGCAGCGCGTGGCGCACGGGGACGACGCGGTGGCGGACCCGACGGTGCGACGGCGCCCTGAGGCGCCGGATCGCGACATTCCGGCAGACGAGCACCGCCCGTTGTGGATCGAGGAAGCGGCGTCACGACGCCGGATGCCGGATCCGGTGCGGACGGCGGCGGTGCGTGCGGTGATCATCATCGCCGTGACGCTGATCCAGGCGATGGTGGCCTTCTTCTGCACCATGGCCGGATCCTGGCTGGCCTTCCCGATGGTGATCAGCAGCATCGTGAGCACCGTGGTGGCCACCTGGGGCGCGCTCGACGTCTGGGTGACCCGCCAGGTGTGGAATCAGCGCTACGGCGTCGTGTCGGATCCGAGCAGCACCGCACGGGCGCTGCGCCGCGAGCGCCGCCGGGCACGGCGGCAGGCGAGGGCCGACGAGCGTGCCCAGGAGCGGATACGCAGGAGGGGCGCGGCCGGCCAGTTGTCGCACTCCTGAGCCACGTCCGGAGGCTTGTGAGCCCGGCCGGGACACGCCAGAGGTCAACCGGCGCGCCCTGGGGCCGAGTTGCCGCGCTCCCGGGCCGCCGCCCCGCTCACGTTGCGCTGGGTGCCGGTCTCTTGAACATGCGGGTCGCCGTGATCTCGCTGTGCACCGCCTCGTCCTCCTCGGCCGGGGTCTGCTGGGGCAGGCCGGGTCGGAGGTGCTCCTCCACGCTGATGTACTTCAGCCCGGCCCGTAGGTCGGCGTCGTTGCGCAGCCGGATGACCAGTGGGAACTCCGCCAGGGCGGTCGTGTCGAACAGGCCGGTGGTGTAGAGGAGCTGGACGCCGAGCGCGTCGGACACGGCCCGCTGGAGTTCCAGCAGATAGGTGGCGTTGGCGCGCCCGATGGGGTTGTCGAGGAACAGGGTGCCGGCGTGCCGGTGCTTGTCGCGGCCCCGGTCGTTCGAGCGCAGCGCGGCCATCGTGCAGTACAGGGCGATGGCCGCGGTGAGCAGCTGGCCGCCGGAGAACACGTCGCCCATCTGCCCGACGGGCACGCGCTCGGCGCGCAGCACAGCGTCCGGCTTGAGGATCTCGACGGCCACGCCCTTGGGCTGCAGGGCCGCGCCCACACCCCGCAACAGCAGGGACATGCCGTCGCGGCGCAGGTCGGAGTTCTTCTTCACGGCCGCCCGGGTCGCCTCGTCGATGACCTCGCCGAGGCGTTCGGTGAGCGTGGCCTGGTCCGGCTCCTCGAACCGGATGCGCAGGAACTCCTGCCCCGACCACTCGCCGAGCCCCTCGGGCAGCCGGGAGAGCCGCTGCGCGGAGCGCAGGGTCGCCAGTGCCGACTCGACCAGGCCGCGCAGACGATCCACGATCGAGTCGCGGTTGCGCTCCAATTGCGCCAACTCGTCGGAGAGGACACGCAGTCGGGGCGCGAAGGCCTCGGCCCACTTCTGGGCGTGCTCGGGCAGCGCGGAGGCGGGCAGCTCACGGATCTGCTGCCGCGCCGGGGTGCGGACCTGCTCGTAGCGCGTGGAGTTGGCGTGCCGGACCAGTACGTCGCTCGCCTCGCGCACGGCGGCCTCGGCGGACGACAGATCGGCGGCGCAGCCGCGCAGCGAGCGGCGGGCCTCGGCGGCCGCGTGCCGTGCCTCCTCCAGGCTGCCGGGGTACGGCTCCGGCTCCTCCTGCTCCTCCTCGAAGCTGTGCTCGCGCAGCAGGTCGCGGAGCATCGCGGCGATCTCCTCGAAGCCGCCGGCGGCGTCCTCGGCCACGCGGTGCGCCTCGAGGAGCTCGGCGTGTGCCTCCCTGGCTTCAGTCAACGCCTCGGTGCGGGAGGCGAGTTCGCTCGTCGCCGTGCGCAGCAGCGCCTGCGCGTGCTCGGCGTCGCGCGGCTGGAGCTCTTCCGGCAGTTCGGTGTGCGCCTCGCCCTCCTCGGGCGCGTGCCGCTCGGCCTCGCCGCGCAGCCGCCCGAGCTGCTCGCTCGCGGTGGACATCCGGGTCTCCAGGAGCTGCACCAGCTCCTCGGCCCGCGCGGCGGCCGACTGCCGGGACGGGCCGTCGGACCCCTCCGGCGACTGCAGCAGCTGTTCCGCGCGCGTGCGGACCTTGTTGCTGAGCCGGTCCAGCTCGGTGCGTGCAGCGCTCTCGTCGCTCTCGGCGCGCGCCTGCTCGGCCCGCAGATCGGTGCCGACGCCGACCTTCTCGTAGACCTGGGAGGCGGCGCGATAGGCCTCGCGCAGGGCGGGCAGCGAGGACTTCGGGGCCGCTGAGTCGTCCTCCGGTACGTCGTCGGGGGCGCCCGCGATCTCGGCGCGCTCGGCGCGCAGGGCCCGTGCGGTGCGGCGGGCGTCGTCGGCGGCGCGCTGGGCGGCACGGCGGTCCTCGTCGGCGGCCCGGGCGCGCTCAAGACAGGCCTGGGCGCGCGCCTCGGACTCGGCGCCCTCGTCGGCCAGTTCGCGCACCTTGACCTGCCAGCCCGCGCGCTCGCGCAGCCGGAAGGCGAGCCCCGCGAGGGCGTCGGCCGAGCGCCGGGCGCGCTGGGCGGCCTCCTGCCGCTCGTCGCGCGCCTGTGCGGCCTCGGCGGCGGTCTCGTCGGCCTCGGCCCGGATCGCGCGCGCCTCGGCCAGCTCGGTCTCGGCCTCCTCGGCGAACGCGCGCGCTTCGTGGGCGGCCTGGGCCAGTTCGACGAGCCGGCCCGCCGGGCAGCCCGTGCGCCAGGAGGCGAGGCGAGCCGCCAGCTCCCGGTCCTTGCCGAGGCGTGCGGCGAGCGTCCTGATCTCCTCGTCCCGCTCGGCCGCCCGCGCGCGCAGTGCCTGCCGTTCCTCGTCGGCGGCGTGCTCGTCGTGCATAGCCGGGTTCGGCGGCACGAGGAAGACACTGCCGTCACCGCCGTCGCCCGAGTCCGTGGCCGGTGTGGGCGCGAGGAGAGCGGCGGCGGTGCCGACGGCCACGGCGGACCTGGGCAGCAGCGCCGCCTCGCTCAGCGTCTCGCGGGCCCGGCTGTGCGTGTCGGGGTCGGTGATGATCACGCCGTCGACGAGTTCCGGCCGGGCGGCCAGCACGCGCGCGTGGTCGGCCGGGTCGACGGCCTGGGCGAGGTAGCGCCAGCCGGGCAGTGCCGGGATGCCGTGCTCGCCGAGGAACTCCACGGTGGCCAGGACGTCCGGGCCGGGCGGCAGCAGCCCTCCGTCGCCGAGCGCGCCCAGGATCCGGGCGTCGTCGGCCGCGGCGGTGCGCAGTTCGAAGAGCTGCCGCTCGGCGGACGAGACGGAGTCGTCGAGCAGTTCGCGCAGTTCGTCGGCGAACCGGTCGAGCTCTTCGGGGGTCAGCGCCGCCTGGTCGCTCTCCGTCTCCTGTCGGGGCCGCGGGACGGTGGTGGGTCTGTCGCTGCCGGAGACGCTCAGCAGTTCGGCCAGCCGTTCCTCCGCGGCGAGCGATTCGGCGATGCGGCGCTCGGCCTCGTAGGACCGCTCGGCGGCGGTGGCCGCGTCCGCCGCGCGAGCCGCCGTCAGCTCGGCGCGGGACTCCGTGGAGGCCGCCTCGCGCGCGTGCTCCGTGGCCCGGTGCGACGCCTCACGCGCCGTGTCCCACGCGGCGACCGCCGTCTTCTCGGCGTCGCTGGCGGCGAGGGCGGCGCGGGCCGGGTCGGCGTCGGGTGCGCTGTCGTCGAGCCATCCCGCGCGCACCGCCTCGGCCGTCTCCTGCTCGACCTCGGTGAGGCGCTGGCGCAGATGTCCGACCTCGCTGCGGGCCCGCTGGGCCTCGGTGGCGGCGGCGGTCGAGTCGCGGTAGGCGGCCTCGCTGACCTCTTGCAGCGCGGCGGACCGCTCCTCCTCCTCGTTGGCGAGGCTCTCCGCGCGTTCGGCGGCCGCGTGGAGGGCTCGTACGAGATCCACGGCGGCCTTCGTGCGGGCGGCGAGCGCGGGGGCGGCGTCCCGCTCGGCCTCCTGGATCGCGGCGGCCACGCGCGCGACACGGTCGGCGGCGGCGCGGTGGCGCAGCACCGCCTCGGCGGCCTGCCAGGCGGAGTGCAGGGTGCGCGCGTCGGCGAGCTCGCGTTTCTGTGCAGCGGCGGCCTTCTCGGCGCGGCCGAGCGCCAGGGAGGCGTTGCGGTAGGCGAGTTCGGCGGCGATCAGCGCGCTGCGCTCGCGGGCCGACTCGGAGTGGGTGACCGCGTAGGCGGCCGCCGTGACGCGCTGGGCGAGGTCGGCGGCCCTGACCCGCTCCTGCACGCCGCGCGCGGAGAGCCGGCGGGCCAGTGCGCGCGTACGCCGTTCGGCGCCGGTGTGGATGTCACGCGCGCGTGCGCGCGATGCGGCGGCCTCGATGATCCGTCCGAGCAGGTCCACCGAACCGGCGGTGAAGTCCCGTTCGGCGATCAGTTCGGCCCGGCGGCCGAGCTTGTTGCCGAAGCCGCCGACGAGGTCGGCGAGGCCGTCGGTGTCCCGGGTGTCGGTGACGGCGCGCAGCAGCAGGTCGGTGAAGTCGGAGTCCTTCTTGACCGCGAAGAGGCCGGCCGCCTCACCCTCGTCGGCGTTCATCTCCCGCTGGTAGCGGAAGAGTTCGGGGTCGAGGCCGAGGTCGCCGAGGTGCTCGATCCACCGGTCGTGGACCTCCTCCCAGTGCACCTCCAGATGGGGGTACGCCTTGCCCGCCTCTGTGAGGGCGTCCCGGAAGCCCTTCATGGTGCGCCTGCGGCCCTGGGCGCCGGACTGGCCCTCGACGACGGGTCGCACGGCGGTGGCCTCGGCGACGGGAAGGTTGTCCAGGGACAGCCCGGGTCCGGGCCGGAAGGAGTACCAGGCCTCGGCGAACTTCCGCGGGTCGTTGGACACCTGTCGCCCGCGCCACTCGCTGACCTTGCCGACGACGACGCATTCGCCGGTCAGCGTGTGCTGCCATTCCAGGGCTACGTGCCCGCAGTCGTCGGCGAGCAGGAACTTGCGCAGCACGCCGGAGCTGGCGCCGCCCAGGGTGTTGCGGTGACCCGGCAGCATCACGGAGAAGATCAGCTTGAGCAGCACGGACTTGCCGCCGCCGTTCTCCAGGAAGAGCACGCCGGCCGGTGCGGGGCGGCGGGGCGGGCCGACCGGCTCCTCCTCGAAGAACTCCGCCTGGGTGGGCGCGGGGTCGGGTACGGGTTCGCCGACGCCGCGCAGGTCAAGCACGGTGTCGGCATAGCGCGCACCGGCGGGGCCGATGGAGTAGAGGCGGACCCGGGACAGCTCGTACATGGCGGACTCTCGTCAGTCTTCGGCAGGTGGGGGAGGTTCAGGAGCGGGACGAGTGGAACGGCAGTCCGGCGTCGGCGGCCAGCTCGAGGTCGTCGGTGTCCTGGGCGGGCAGCAGCGTCGGTGTGCCGTCGGTGACCGGGACGACGCCCAGCTCCAGCAGCTCGGCCATCGCAGCGCTGCCCGCCATGTCCCGGACCTGGAGCTGGTAGCGCGACGTCGTGCGGTACGTGCCGCCGTTGTCGTCGCCGGTGCGCTGCAGGAAGCCGGAGTCGGTCAGGAACGCGGCGGCCTTGCCGACGATGCCGGTGGTGGAACCAGCCAGTCTGCGTGCGTCCTTGGTGGCGCCGGTCGCGCTGCGTCTGACCCAGATCCGCCACGCGGCCTCCAGGCCGGGTGCGTCGGTGGCCGGGTCGGTGTTGTCGCCGTGCTGCTCCGCACGCTCCTCCAGGCGGCGGCAGGCCTGTCGTACGAAGGTGTCGACGCCGTTGACGGAGACTCGTCCGATGTATCCGTCGTCGGCCAGGTCCTCGGGGCGCGGGAACGCCATGGCGGCGATGGCGAGATGGGCCAGGCCGTGCAGGAAGCGGTCGCCGCCGTCGGCGGACGTACGACGGGCGTAGTCGCCCATGCGGACGGCGAACACCGAGTCCTCGGCGGCCGTGACGGCCATCCCCGCGCGCGGGGAGACCTCCAGCACCACGAGTCCGAGCCCGGTGGCCACGGCGTCCGCGAGCCGTGCGAACGGCGGGTCCTCGCGGTAGCGGCGCAGCAGCTCGGCGTACTCCTGGTCCCGCGCGGGCTGCAGCTTGGGCTGCAGCCCGAACGCGACCAGGCGCGCGGCGTCGGCGGTGTCGGCGGGCGTGACGGCGCTGCCGGCCGGCGGCGCCGCACCGCTGTCCGGCTCACTCCACTCGACGTGCTCGGTCACGGCTGTCGCTCCTTGATGCGCTCACACTCGTACGTACGCTGCCCGGGGCCGGTCACGCCGCCTCCGTCCTGTCGGCCGCCATGCCCGCCGCGTCCAGCAGTGCCGTGCCGACGATCAGGTCGGCGCCGCCGAACTCGGGGTCGTCCAGCTCCGTCCCGTCGTCCACGGCGAACAGCAGCTTCTGTTCGCCCTGGCGGTAGGCCGTGCCCACGGCGGGGCTGGCCGCGTGCACGGCCAACAAGGCGACCAGATACGGCAGATCGGGGTCCCGGCGGCGCGCTTCGGCGAGCAGTCCCGACAGCCGGCGCGGGGCGTCCGCCGGCAGATCCAGCAACTCGGTGGCCGCGGCCAGCTGCTCCTCGCTGAACCGGCTGTCGTCCGGCGTGGCGATGAGGTCCGGCTCCGGCATCTCGGCGCCCAGATGCTCCCGCTCCACCGGCGGGGTCAGCAGGATGTCGACCAGGTCCGACACCCGGACGGACACCGGTGTGCGCAGGCCCGTCCCGCGCGCGAAGAACGCGTCCGTGACCCGGACGGCCTGCTCCAGCGGCAACGGCAGGACCGGGGCGAGGAGATGGCCGTAGAGGTCGATCTCCGACGAGGCCAGGGGGGTGGCGAAGGCCTGCCGGTCCTGTTCGGCGCGGAACAGTGGTCCGGCCTCCAGCAGTCGTGACTGGAGCTGGGTGTGCCTGCGGATGCAGTCCTTCACGATGTCCACGAGCTCGGCCGCGCGCCGCTTGTGCTCGGGGTCCTCGGTCTCGTCGCGGGCCTTGCGGATGTTGGTGAGGATCGCGTTCTCGTGGCGGTAGCGGTCGGCGACGTGGTCCAGGGCCTCGGCGATCATGTCCGGCACGGCGTTCAGCCAGTCCACCGCCCGGACGTTGCGCCGGGTCGCGTCGAGGGCCCGGCGCAGGGTCTCCGAATACTGCACCGTGCGGTAGCGGGCCTGTTCGGCCGCGAGTTGGGCGTCGGCGAGGCGGCCCCTGTTGATCAGGACCTCCAGCTTGACCTCGGCGGCGATCTGGGCGCTCGTGACGTCCGTGTCCAGGGCGCCGACCAGGACGTTGACCGCCTCGTCCGTCGTGCGGAGGTACACGGTGCCGCCGGGGCCGGGCACCTCCTCGATCAGCTTGAAGTCGTAGTCACGGCGGACGTAGCTGCCGTCGGTGGTGAAGGTGCCGTAGACCGCCCTGAAGCCGCGGTCGACGCTGCCGACGTTGATCAGGTTCTCCAGGACCCAGCGGGCCACGCGCTCGTGCTCGGCGACGGGCCGCTGCGGGGCCTGGGCGGCGATGCGCGGGATGAGCCGGGCCACTATCTGGTCGTGGTCGGCGCCCGTGTCGAAGTCCATGTTCAGTGTGACCAGGTCGATGGCGGCGAGGGCCACTTCCGCCATGCCGTAGACCGAGTACTCGCCTGCGAGGTTGGCCTTGCGCGCGTCGAGGTCGTGCAGCGGTGCGGTGCAGGCGAGCGCGCGCAGGCGCCGCGCCAGTCCCTCGTCGGCGGCCGGGCCCGGTGCGGGGCGCGGCCCCGCGCTGAGCTGGGGCGGAACACGGTCCGTCGAAGCAGGCGAAGTCACGGTGCACAGACTAGGTCCTGGGTCTGACAACGACCCAAACGACCCGGATTGCCGTCCGTCGGCGGGGCGGCGACCAACCAGTGGCGAGTCGTCTCCTCAGAGGAGGGCTTCGCCCTCTCCGACCCTTCTGCGGTAGACGTCGACGACGCGTTCCAGGGAGTCGTCGAGGTAGGTCGCGAGCAGCTTCTCGGCTTCCGTGCGGTCGCCGGCCTGCAGGGCCTGCAGGATCTGGCGGTTGCGGGCGAGGTAGGGCTCGTGGAGCCGTCTGGGGTCGTCCACGACGTGGAAGGCGAGGCGCAGTTCGGCGAAGACGCTGCGCATCAGCTCGTCGGTGCGGGCGCTGCCGGCGAGGGCGACGAGTTCGCGGTGGAAGTGGATATTGGCCGTACCCACTCCTTTCCAGTCACCTTCCCGGGCCGCTTTCCGGCTCTCCTCGACGACCGCGGCGAGCGCCTCCAGGTCGTACGGCGGTTCGCCGAGGCCGCGGACGACGGCGCACTCGACGAGGCGGCGGGTGCGGTAGATGTCCTCGACGTCCTCGACGGTCAGGACCCGGACGAAGACGCCCCGGTTGAGTTCGTGGACGAGCAGGCGTTCGTGGGTGAGCAGGCGGAACGCCTCGCGCAGGGTGTTGCGGGAGACCCCCAGCGCACCGCCGATGCTGTCCTCCGACAGCCGGGTCCCGGGTGGGAAGAACCCTTCGGCGATACGGCCCCTGAGGATGTCCGAGACGCGCTCGGCGGTGCTGGTGCGCCCCAGGAGAGCCCGATCGTCGGCAAGTCCGGTCAACTGCTCTGCCATGCCCGGAATTCAATCGCAGATACAAGAACGAAACAACATGGGTATTGAAGGATCGTTGAACGATCCTCTACGTTGCTACGAACGACGCCGTCCCCCCACCCCGAGGCGCCGACCGCTCACGCACGGCACGGCTCACTCCTGATGCACCCTCCGTCCTCCCACTGCGAGGTGCCCATGAGCACGACCCCTTCACCACAGGCCCTGACCGCACAGCCCGGAACGGATGAACGCGCCCTCGACGACGGCGCGCTGGGCTGGTTGCGCGCCCTGGGGCCGCGTGGCCGCCGCGCCTTCGCGGGCGCGTTCGGCGGCTATGCCCTGGACTCGTACGACTACTTCACGCTGCCCCTGAGCATGGTCGCGCTCGCCGCGTACTTCGGCCTGGACAGCGGCCAGACCGGCCTCTTCACGACCGTCACGCTCGTGGTGTCCGCCGTCGGCGGCGCCCTCGCGGGGGTGGTGGCGGACCGGTTCGGCCGGGTCAGGGCACTGATGATCACGGTGATCACCTACGCGGTCTTCACCGTGGCCTGCGGCTTCGCGCCCAACTACGAGACACTGCTGGTCTTCAGGGCCCTGCAGGGCCTCGGCTTCGGCGGCGAGTGGGCCGTCGGCGCGATCCTCGTCGCCGAGTACGCGAGCGCCAGGCACCGGGGCCGCACCCTCGGCGCGGTCCAGAGTTCCTGGGCGGTGGGCTGGGCGCTGGCCGCGATCGTCTACACCCTGGTCTTCTCGTTCGCCGGTGACGACCTGGCCTGGCGCATCATGTTCTGGACGGGTGCGCTGCCGGCGTTGCTGGTGATCTGGATGCGGCGCCGCGTGCACGACGCCCCCGAGGCCGCCGCCGTACGCGAGAAGAGCACGCAGAAGGGCTCCTTCGCGGCCATCTTCAAGCCGGGCCTGCTGCGCGTCACGATCTTCGCCGGGCTGCTCTCCACCGGCGTCCAGGGCGGCTACTACACGCTCGCCACCTGGGTGCCGACGTATCTCAAGAGCGACCGCGGCCTGTCGGTCGTCGGCACCGGCGGCTATCTGACGTTCCTGATCTCCGGCGCCTTCCTCGGCTATCTGACCGGCGGTTACCTCACGGACCGGCTGGGCCGCAGGCGCAACATCTGGCTGTTCGCCCTGCTGTCGGCGATCTGCATCCTGGCGTACGCCAACATCCCCGAGGGCGCCAACACCCTGCTCCTGGTGCTCGGTTTCCCGCTCGGGTTCTGCATGTCGGCGATCTTCAGCGGCTTCGGCTCCTACCTGAGCGAGCTGTACCCGACGGCGGTGCGCGGCACCGGACAGGGCTTCACGTACAACACCGGACGCGCCGTGGGCGCCGTCTTCCCCACGACCGTCGGCTTCCTCGCCGACAGCTGGGGCGTGGGCGGCGCGCTCGTGTTCGGCGCGATCGGCTACGGCATCGCGGCCCTGGCGCTGCTGGGGCTGCCGGAGACCCGAGGGAGGGAACTGGCGTGAACCGTACGGAAGACCGACCCCTGACCGCCGTCGACGGGCACGCGCACGCGTGGAGCCCCAAGACCGCCCGGGCCCGGTTCCGCGAAGGGCTCACGGGCCCCACCGCCGGGGTCGCGGCCGGACACACCCAGGTCAATCTGATCTCGGTGCCCGCCGACTGGGCGTACGACACCCTGCTGTTCTGCCAGCGCAACCCCAAGCCGTGTCCGGTGCTCGACGTCACGGACGCCGGCGGCGTCACGACCGTCCTCGCGGACGGCGCGGACCTGCGCACCGACCTGCCGCGCTACCGGGTGTGGCAGGACGGCGAGTTGGTGGACGAGCCCACGGACGTGCGCGCGCACTGGCGCGACGATCTGGTGTCGTTCCTCATCGGCTGCAGCTTCACCTTCGAGTGGGCGCTCGCCGGGGCGGGCGTCCCCATCCGCCACATCGAGCAGGGCCGCAACGTCCCGATGTACGTGACCAGCCGTCAGTGCCGCCCTGCGGGGCGGCTGCACGGTCCGCTGGTGGTGTCCATGCGGCCGGTGCCGCCGGTGCACCTCGCGGCGGCGCTCCAGGAGAGCAGCCTGCTCCCGGCGGTGCACGGCAGCCCCGTGCACTGCGGCGATCCCACGGCGCTCGGCATCGCGGACCTCGGCCGCCCCGACTTCGGCGACCCGGTGGAGACCGAACCGGACGACATCCCGGTGTTCTGGGCCTGCGGAGTGACCCCGCAGGCGGCGGTGATGGCCTCGCGCCCGCCCTTCGCGATCACTCACGCACCGGGGCAGATGTTCCTGACCGACGCCCGCGACGAGCAGTACCGCGTGGCCTGAGGACCGGTACGCGGCACACGCGGCACGACGAAGAGCACGACGTGATCCGAACAGCACGGCGTGACCCGAGAGGAACCGAAGGATCCATGACCTCGATCGATCTGAACGCCGACCTCGGCGAGGGCTTCGGCCGCTGGCGGCTGACCGACGACGAGCAACTGCTGTCCGTCGTCACCAGCGCCAACGTGGCCTGCGGCTTCCACGCCGGGGACGCCGCCACCATGCGGCGGGTGTGCGAGCTCGCGGCCGAGCGCGGCGTGCGGATCGGTGCCCAGGTCTCCTACCGGGATCTGGCGGGGTTCGGGCGGCGCGCCATGGACGTGCCGCCCGCCGAGCTCGCCGCCGAAGTGGCGTACCAGATCGGCGCCCTGGAGGTCTTCGCGCGCGCGGCGGGCACGCGCGTGTCGTACGTCAAGCCGCACGGTGCGCTCTACAACCGCGTCGTGCACGACGAGGAGCAGGCCGCCGCGGTCGTGGAGGGGGTGCAACTCGCCGACCCCGCCCTGCCCGTGCTCGGCCTGCCCGGATCGCGGCTTCTGGAGTACGCCGTCAAGGCGGGCCTCACGTCCGTCGCGGAAGCGTTCGCCGACCGCGGGTACACCACCGAGGGCACGCTCGTGCCGCGCGGCCAGGACGGTGCCGTGGTCACCGATCCGGAGGTGGTGGTGGAACGCTCGGTGGGCCTGGCCCGGTTCGGCACGGTCACCTCCCACTCCGGCGCGCCGGTCGACGTACGCGCGCGGTCCCTGTGTCTGCACGGGGACACACCGGGCGCCGTGGAACTGGCCCTGCTCGTACGGCGGCGCCTGCAGGAGTCGGGCGTGAGGGTGGAGGCCTTCGCATGAGGGCACTTCCCGTGGGGGACAGCGCCCTGCTCGTCGAGGTGTCCTCCGGGCACGAGGCGCAGGCCCTGCACGCCGAGCTGCTGCGCCGCCGCGCGGAGGGCCTGCTGACGGTCCGTGAGATCGTTCCCGCGGCCCGCACCGTCCTGCTCGACGGCCTCGACGACCCGGTCCGCCTGGCGTCGGAACTGACCGCCTCCGAGGTACCACCCGCTCCCCCACGCGCGCGGGAGGCGATCGAGATCCCGGTGCGCTACGACGGCCCGGACCTGGCCGAGGTCGCCGCGCACTGGGGTGTGCCGGAACACGAGGCGGCCCGCATCCATGCGGACGCCGAATTCACCGTCGCCTTCTGCGGGTTCGCGCCCGGCTTCGGCTACCTCACCGGCCTTCCGCAGCGCTACGACGTCCCGCGCCGGGCCACTCCGCGCACGGCCGTCCCGGCCGGTTCGGTGGCGCTGGCGGGCCCGTACACGGGCGTGTATCCGCGCTCCTCGCCGGGCGGCTGGCAGCTGATCGGACGCACCGACGCCGTTCTGTGGGACCACGCGCGCGTACCGGCCGCGCTTCTGTCGCCCGGCACGCGCGTGCGCTTCGTCCCGGTGGACGGCTCATGACGGACCGGGCACTCGTCGTCGTACGGGCCGGGGCACTGACCACCGTGCAGGACCGCGGACGCCCCGGGCACGCCCACCTCGGCGTGCCCCGCTCCGGGGCGCTCGACAAACCCACCGCGGCGCTGGTCAACCGGCTGGTGGGCAACCCTCCGGAAGCGGCTGTCCTGGAGACCACGGTCAACGGCTGTGCCGTACGGCCGCGTTCGACCGTCACCGTCGCCGTCGGGGGCGCCCCCTGTCCCGTCTCGGTGGACGGACGGCCGGTCGCCTGGGGGGCTCCGGTGCGCGTGCCCGCCGGTGCGCTCCTGGACGTCGGAGCGGTCGTCTCCGGGGTGCGCGGCTATGTGGCCGTCTCCGGCGGCATCGCCGTCGAACCGGTGCTCGGCAGCCGCTCGACCGACCTCCTCTCCGGCCTGGGGCCGGCGCCGCTCACGGACGGCGCGGTGCTTCCCCTGGGGACGCCGAAGAACGTGCACGCGCGCGTGGACGTCGCTCCGCAGCCGGCTCCCCCCGCCGAGCTGGTCCTGCGCGTGACGCCGGGCCCGCGCGACGACTGGTTCACGGCGGAGGCCCTGCGCACCTTCACGTCCCGCACGTACCGCGTGTCCTCCGCCAGCAACCGCATCGGCCTGCGCACCGAAGGACCCGCCCTCGACCGGGCCGTCCCGGGCGAACTCCCCAGCGAGGGCATGGTGCTGGGCGCGGTCCAGGTCCCCCCGGACGGCCGCCCGGTCGTCTTCCTGGCGGACCACCCCACCACCGGGGGCTACCCGGTGATCGCGGTGGTCCACCCGGGCGGCCTCCCGGCAGCGGCCCAGGCGGCACCGGGCACCCCGGTCCGCTTCATCAACGCACGGCGCCACTGACGCCCTAAAGGGCGCGGGGCCCCATCCGATATGCGGCTCCGCCGCGTGCGCGCGACCAGCCACGACGAACCCGCACCGGCCCACCACCGACAGCACCCATCCACCTCTCACCCGACCAGCGCCGACGCCGGCGCAGCGCTAGGCCACATCAGGCTGCTCGACGACCGACACCGCAGCCAGCGCCGCGGACACCGCGGCCGCCGCCCGCATGTCCAGCCGCGCGCTCGTCCCCCGCGCCCGGTGCCGCATCTCGTCGGCCGCGAGCCGCAGCAGCTGGGGCAGCAGATCGGTGCACCGCCGAGCGACCCACGCAGTCCCTGCCGTGGCCAGCCACAGCAGGCTCGCCGAGGTGGTGGGGACCGGGAACTCGGGTTCGGGCGAGGGAGCCGGGCCCGTCGCCCGGTCCGCCCGCGCCAGCAACGCGTGGAAGCGCAGGGCCAGTTGCCGGTGCCCCTGCTCCCCCGGGTGCAGCCGGTCCGCGCTCCACATCGCACGGTCCGTGATCCAGTCGGCCTCGGCCGCGTGCAGATGGACGGCTGAGTAGCGGTCGGAGAGCGCATGGACGACCCGGTTGACCGCTCGCTGCCGCCGGGCCAGCGGACGGGCCAGCGAACCCGGCAGCCCCAGCATCGAGCCGGGGTCCGGCAGACAGGCGGTGAGCAGGGTCGCGCCCTGCCCGGTGAAGGCGGCGTAGACCTTGTCGAGCCGTTCGGCGACGGCGTGGATGTCGAAGGTGCAGCGCAGGGTGTCGTTGACGCCGATGACCACCGACGCGATGTCCGGCTGCAGTTCGAGGCCGGCCGGCGTCTGCAGTTCCAGCACCTCGCGGGTCTGTGCGCCGCTGACCGCGAGGTTGGTGAACTCGACGGGGTCCTCGGCCAGCCCGCCTGCGAGCAGCGCGGCCCAGCCGCGCCACCCGTCCCCGACGGGATCGCCCACGCCCTCGGTCAGCGAGTCCCCGAGAGCGACGAAACGCACCGGTCTCATGTCACGCCCCCGGGCACGAAGGGACGCGACGGAACCGTCGTGTCGTGTGCGGCGAGGAACGCCTCCACGGCCGTGTTCCAGCTGAAGCACTCCGCACGCGCGCGTGCCGTTCCGCGCCGATCGGGCTCGGGCAGTTCGAGGACCATGTCGACCGCGTCCGCGAAGGCGTCCCCGTGGTCCGCCGCGACGGCCCCGGCGGATCCGACCACCTCGGGCAGCGCGGAGGAGGTACTCACCACGACGGGCGTGCCGCAGGCCATCGCCTCCAGGGCGGCCAGTCCGAAGGTCTCGGCGGGTCCGGGCGCCAGGCACACGTCGGCGGAGGCCTGGAGCGTGCCCAGGGCGACGCGGTCGGAGACGTGCCCGAGGAAGGTGACCGGCAACCCGCGCTCGCGCGCCCGCTGTTCGAGCCGCGGGCGCAGCGGCCCGTCCCCGGCCACCACCAGCACCGCCCGCCTGCCCCGCCGCAGCAGCGACTCCAGGGCGTCCAGCGCCGTGCCGGGCCGCTTCTCCACGGACAGCCGGGTGCAGGTGACGAGCAGGGTCTCGTCCTCGCGCGCGTACCGTGCGCGAAGCCCCGGGTCGCGCAGCGCGGGGTGCCGCTGCACGAGGTCGACGCCCAGGGGAGCGCGTACGACGTTGCGGGCGCCGATCCGCACGAACTCCCGCTCGGCGAACTCGGTCGTGCACACCGCGCGCGTACGTGTGTGCCGTACGCACGTTGAGGGCATCGGCGGCACGCCGGGCGGCGTTCTCCGGCAGGCCCCAGGTGCGCAGGACGCCGTCGGCGGTCTCGTGGGAGACCATCACGGCGGGTACGCGGGCACGCCGTGCCCACTTGCCGGTCCAGCGCAGGGTCGTACGGTCGGAGACCTCGAGCCGGTCCGGCTGCAGTTCCTCCAGGACGCGGGCCACGCGCCGCTTGTCGGTCAGGACGCGGTATCCGCCCGTGCCGGGCAGCAGCGGCCCGGGCAGGGTGATGACGCGCCCCTGTTCGGTGTCGCGGTCGTCGGCACGCTCGCCGGGCACGATCAGCACGGGCTCGTGCCCGGCCGCCCTGAAGCCCTTGCCCAGCTCGCGCAGGGCGGTGCGCAGGCCGCCCGAGGCGGGGGCGACGAAGTTCGCCAGGCGCACGATCCGCAGGGAGCTCATGCCGCCACCGCCGTCCTGCTGCGCGCGGCGAGCACATCCGCGTAGTGCCCGATGAGCTGGTCGCCCACCGCCGCCCAGGTGCGTCCCTCGACGGTGGCGCGTGCGGTGGTACCGAAGGCGGCCCGCCGGGCCGGGTCGGCCAGCAGGGAGCGCACGGCCTCGCGTACGGCGTCGGCGTCGCGCGGCGGCACCAGCAGCCCGGTGCGCCCGTGGGCGACCAGGTCGAGGGGGCCGCCGACGGCGGGCGCGACGACGGGGAGGCCGCTCGCCATGGCCTCCTGCACGGTCTGGCAGAAGGTCTCGAAGGGCCCGGTGTGGGCGAACAGGTCCAGGGAGGCGTAGATCCGGGCGAGGTCGTCACCGGTGCGGCGGCCGAGGAAGACAGCGCCCGGCAGGGCCTCGGACAGGCTCGGCCGGCTCGGGCCGTCGCCCACGATCACCACCTTGACGCCGTCGAGCCCGCACACGCCGGCGAGGAGCTCGATGTGCTTCTCGGGGGCGAGCCGGCCGACGTATCCGACGATCAGCTCGCCGTTCGGGGCGAGTTCGCGGCGCAGGGACGCGTCGCGCAGCTCGGGGCGGAACCGGACGGTGTCCACGCCGCGGGGCCAGAGCTTGACCCGGGGCACGTCGTGGGCCTCCAGGTCACGCAGCGAGGCGCTGGAGGGGGCGAGGGTGAGGTCGGCGGCGGCGTGCACGGCGCGGATGCGCCGCCAGGCCGCGGCCTCGCCGGCGCCCATGTAGGTGCGGGCGTATCCGGCCAGATCCGTCTGGTAGACGGCGACGGCCGGCACACCGTATCGGGCGGCGACCGCCATGCCGCGGACGCCGAGGACGAAGGGGCTGGCCAGGTGGACGATGTCGGGCCGGTGCTCGGCGACGGCCGCGGCCAGGCGGCGGCTGGGCAGGGCGACCCGGACCTGGGGATAGCCCGGGAGCGGAAGGGAGGGGACACGGACGACGGGGCACGGCGCCTGGGCGTCGGGCCCGGTACCGGCGCGGCCGGCGAGAGCGGTGCCGGCCGGAGCGACGACGAGCGGGAGGTGACCGCGATCTACGAGGTGCCGGGCGGTCTGGAGCGCGCAGTGGGCCACGCCGTTCACGTCGGGGGGAAAGGATTCGGTCACGATGACGACACGCATACCGGTGTTCTCGCCGCACTGGACGTGGTCGCGTCAACGTGGATCTATGCGAACGATGAACGTCCCGTGAGCGTTCCTGCGCACACCCGAGCAGGTCAGGCCGTGTCCATGACCGCCTGACCCGCGGGTCATCCGCAGTTCACCCGGCGGCCGTGCCGCCGCTCGGAGAATGAGCGCGGGACTGGCTCAAACAGCGGGCCCGTCGGGTGTGATCCGACTGCGTACGGCCGTCTGCACCTCGGCCTCCTCGGCCGGATCGGCGGCGAGCCGGCGGAGCTGCTCGACGACGCGGGCGTCACCGGTCTCGGCGTGCCGGGCGGCGATTTCGCGGGTGGTCTCCTCGCAGTCCCAGAGGCACTCGACGGCGAAGCCCGCCGGGAAGGAGGGGTCGGTGGCGGCCAGGGCGCGTGCGGCCCGGCCGCGGAGATGGGAGGAGGCGGTCTCGCGATAGATGTGCCGCAGTACGGGGGCGGCGCAGGCGATGCCCAGGCGTCCGGTGCCGTCGACGAGGGTCCACAGGGTCGGGGCGTCGGGTCCCTCGCCCCGCACGGCTTCCCGTAGCGCGGCGAGGACCAGGTCCTTGTCGGCGGCGCCGCCGCGGCAGGCGAGCATGCGGCCGGCGGAGGCACCCAGGGCGTCGGGCCGGTGGGCCCAGCCGCGGGCCCGGTCGACGGCGGCGACGCTGCGCATGCGCTCGAAGGCGTCGACGGCGGCCTCCACGACGGCCGTCGATCCCGTCAGTACCGCTTGCTCGATCAGGTCGAGGGCGTCGGGATCATTGCCGTCGGCGAGATAGCGCAGGGCGGTGCAGCGGGCTCCGTCGGTGCCGTCCTTGGCGGCCTGCACGATCTCGGTGCGGTCCTCGGGGCCTGCCACCGCCGTGAGGCAGCGGGCGGCCGGCACATGCAGTGCGGCGCCGCGCTCGATGCCCTGCTGGGCCCACTCGAAGACGGCCTGCACGCTCCAGCCGGGGCGCGGTCCGGACGGTCGCATCTGCCGCTGCCAGCGGTCGAAACAGCCGGCTTCCTGGGCGGCACGCACGCGCGTGGCGATCGATTCGCGCGGATCCTCGGCCCACAGCCGCCACGGCCGGGGCTCGAAGGCGTCGCGCACGACGCAGGCCAGTTCGGCCTCGCCCTCGGCGTCGGTCGGGAAGCGGGCCAGGACGGGCGCGGCCAGGGCGCGCAGCCCGGCGTCGTCGTCCCTGAGCGCCAGCTCGTCCAGGGCCCAGGCCCAGTTGGAGCCCGTCGCGGCGTACCTGCGCAGCAGTTCGAGCGCGTCCCGCCTGCCGTAGGAGGCGAGATGACCGAGGACGGCGAGGGCCAGGCCCGTACGGCACTCCTCGGTGTCGAAGGCGTCCTCGACGTCGAAGAGGTGTGCCTCGATGTCGTCCAGTTCGCCGTTCAGGTCGAGGTAGAGACGGGCGTAGTAGAGGGAGCGGTTCTCCACCTGCCAGTCGTGGCGGGGATCACGCAGCACACAGTGGTTCAGTGCCGCGAGCGCCTCGGCGCGCGGTGCGGTGAGCGCGTGCAGCGTGCCGTCGCCACGCCCCCTCTGCAGGAGGCCGAGCAGGGTTCCGCTGGGCGCTATGACCGGATCGAACATGGGAAACAGCCTCACATCAAGCGTCGACGCAACCGGGGAACACGCACTACCTGGCCGCGTGACACAACGTCGGGGCGCCCGCCGTCTCTTGCTTGCTGTAGACCATCTTCCTCTGCCTCTCGTCGGTGGCCCTTGCGGACCGTCATCACGGTCCGCGCGGTGCGGCAACACCTGCCCAGCCATCGCGTCCGTGAATCACGACGTCATGATGACTCGGCACTTCGTGCTGCCGCGACCGATATTTCGGCGGCCCTGTACCGCCTCCCCCGTTTCTGGTGTTTTCGCTGGTCAGAACATACGTATCAGTGTGCGCCGAACAGGTCGAGCAGTTCCGTCCTGCCGAACATCCGCGCCGTGTCGACGGCCGACGGGGTGCCGGCGGCCGGATCGGCGCCCCCCTCCAGGAGGGCCTCGATCACTTCCGTCTCACCCTTGAAGACGGCACCGGCGAGCGGGGTCTGGCCCCGGTCGTTGATGCGGTCGCCCTCGGCGCCGCGGGCGAGCAGGGCGCGCACCGCGTCGGCGTGCCCGTGGTAGGCCGCGAGCATCACGAGCGAGTCACCGCGGTCGTTGGTGAGGTTGGCCGGAACACCCGCGTCGACGTACGCCACCAGTTCCTCGGTCCGCCCCTGCCGGGCCAGGTCGAAGATCTTGGTCGCCAGCTCCACGACCTCGGGGTCGGGGGCTTCGCTCATCGGCCGGACCGCCTTCCATGCAACCGTTCAGGTGAATCGCCAGCGTACTGGCTTCCGCGGCACATGACGCGTCTCGCCGGAGGTAAGGATCACGGCAGACCCGGCCGTACGCATGAACCGGTCCTCAGCGGTGCAGGACACCACGGCCATCCGAGCGAAACACGCCGGAATTCACCCAATTGCACCTTTAATAGTATGGATGCATGCTGTGATCCTGGAAGTACTCATGGTGACTGTCCCCGTGAACCAGGAGAACTCACATGATCTTGTCCATCTCCGGCGTGGTCCTGCTCGGCATCATCGTCTTCCTCTTCTTCCGCAAGGACGGGCTCAAGGCGTCGCACGCCCTGGTCTCGGCCCTCTTCGGCTTCTATCTCGCGAGTACGGCCATCGCGCCGAGCATCAAGGCCGGAGGCGAGAGCCTCGCGAGCCTGCTGGGCGGCATCAAGTTCTGACGCCGTCCGTCCCGCCCGTACGCACCGACAGGAGACTTCAGTGGCCCGGCGCCCCCTCCCTCGCATCCTGAGCACAGGCAGCGCGCAGATCGCCCGGGGCCGGGAGCTGGCCCGGACGGCGGCCGACAGCGCCACCGACGTCCTCCACCCGCTGATCTCGATCACGCGTGGTCTGCGCCGGCTGGCAGCCGCCGGGCGGCGCAAGTGGGCCGACACGCCCAAGGACCGGCGCGGGCCGCTGCTGTTCCTGGTGGCCTCGGTGGTCCTGGTCGTGGCGCTCCTGCCGTACGGCCCGCTGCTCGCCGTCATCTCCGTGATGGCGGCGGCAGCCTGGCACGGGCGGGAACAGCGCACTCCGCCGGCGCCCGAAGGGCCCGACGAGTCCCAGGCCGAGCGCCTCAACTCGCTGTACGAGGCCCTGGTGCCGTACTTCTCGCTGGCCGGGGACCCCTCCCCGCTCTACGCCCACGGCGGCGAGTGGCAGAAGGCGTTCCCGGAGTACGCGTTCGACGAATCCGGCCGGGTCACCCAGCTGGTGATCCGCTACCCGGCCTACTTCACCGACGGCGAGATCGACTCCCGCACCCGGATCGAGCAGCTGCTGCACGCCAAGTGCGGGCGCGGCCGTGAGTACCACTTCGCCTGGGACGAGGAGGGCAACCGCCTCACCGTCACCGTCCTGCCCCCGCTGCCCACCGACGTCGCCGCCCAGCGATTCGTCACGGCTCCGGGGGAGACGGTGCTCGGCATCACCGACCCCACCCAGGTCAGGCGCACGCTCCCGCTCACCTACGGCGAGGAGCAGCGCGACGTCCCGCCGGTCGTCTGGCGCACCGGTGTCCGTTCCACCGAGCCCCATCTGCTGATCATGGGCCAGCCGGGCAGCGGCACCTCCAGCCTGCTGCGTTCCATCGCCCTCCAGGCGCTCCACCACGGAGACGTGGTGATCGTCGAGGGCGGCACCGGCGAGTACGCGTGCTTCACCGGCCGCAAGGGCGTACTGGCCGTCGAGTGCGGTCTGACCGGAGCACTGGCGAGCCTGGAGTGGGCCGCCACCGAGACCGAGCGCCGGCTGATCGCCGCCAACCGCGCCCGCCAGGCCGGCCATCCGCCGCCGGAGGACACCAGGCGTCCCCTGTGGCTCCTGCTCGACCGGCCGAGCGCCTTCGCTCCCCTGGCCGCCGCGGACGGCCGCAAGGATCCGCAGTCCCTCCTCCAGGTCCCCCTCCGGCACGGCCGCGCGGCGAACGTGACCGTCGTGGTGGCCGACCAGTTCGACCACGCCGACGCCCTGAGCGACGCCGTACGACAGCACACACGCGCGCGTGTCGTCCTCGGCCCCGCCACGGCCGATCAGCTCGCGGGCGTGCTCGGCGCCCTCCCCGCCACGACCCCGGCCGTCGACGTCCCGCCCGGCCGCGGCTACGCCCGCCTGGGCGCGGGCCCGGTGCACCGGCTCCAGGTCCCCTCGACCCCGGACCCGTACGACGACGAGACCGGCGAGGCGGACCGCGAGGCGGTACTGGCCCTGCTGCCACCACGGACCACACCGCTGGAGGCGGAGACGATCGACCCGGCGCACACCGACCCGGTCGAGGCGGAACCCCTCGACACGGACCGCTTCCAGACCCAGCCCGACGACATCGAACCCACCGACGCCGAACCCACCGCCGTCAACCCCACCGACGCGAAGCCCCTCGACATGAAGAAGGCGCCCGTCGAGGAGGAGGAGCCAGAGACGGAGCCACTGCCCACCAAGGCCGTGGCGGCGGAGGCCCCGTAGGTCGCGTCACTTCGGGGGTGGGTGCCACCTACGCCACAAACGTCCGCGGCGCCTCCCCTCCCCCCGCTCGCCCCGCCCTCCACCAGGCGTGCCGCCGCAGCCAGTCGGACCGCTGCCTCCTCGGCCACCGCGCCGCCCACGGTGAACGGCAGTCGCACGTAGCCCTCGAAGGCGCCGTCGACCCCGAACCGCGGACCCGACGGCACCCGTACGCCGACCCGTTCGCCCACCTCGGCGAGCCGCGAGCCCGACAGTCCTCCGGTTCGCACCCACAGTGTGAGCCCGCCGCTGGGTACCTCGAACTCCCAGTCGGGCAGCTCCCGTCGCACGGCGGCGACCAGCGCGTCCCGGTTCTCCCGGGCCTGTCCGCGCCGCACCTCCACGGCCTGCTCCCAGCCGCCGGTGCTGAACAGCCAGTTCACGGCGAGCTGTTCGAGCACCGGGGTGCCCAGGTCGGCGTACGCGCGAGCGGCGACCAGGCTGCGGATCACATCCGGTGCCGCGCGCACCCAGCCGATGCGCATCCCCGCCCAGAATGCCTTGCTGGCCGACCCGACGGTGATCACCGTGGACCCGGCGGGATCGAAGGCGCACACCGGCCGCGGCATCGCCTCCTGCCGTAGATCCTCGTCCAGCCACAGCTCGCTCATCGTCTCGTCGGCGATCAGGACCGTCCCGGCCGAGCGGGCCGCCTCCACCAGCCGGCGCCGCTGGTCGTCGTCGGCGAGCGCGCCGGTCGGGTTGTGGAAGTCGGCGACGATGTACGCGATCCGGGGTGCGGCGTCCCGCAGCACCTGCCGCCAGCGGTCCAGGTCCCAGCCGGTCAGCCCCTCCGCCATCGCCACGGGCACGAGCCGCGCCCCGGCCTCCCGCATCAGCTGGAGGATGTTGGCGTACGAGGGCGACTCGACGGCCACCCGCTCGCCACGGCCCGCGAAGAGGTGGCAGATCGCGTCGATCGCGCCCATGGCTCCCGTGGTCACCATGATCTGCTCGGGCATCGTAGGGATACCGCGCGCGGTGTACCGGTCGGCGATCATCGCGCGCAGGGCGGGCAGCCCGGCCGGATAGTCGCCGTGCGTGTGGGCGTACGGGGGCAGCTCCTCCAGCGCACCCTGCACGGCACGGGTCAGCCAGGGTTCGGGGGCGGGAAGGGCCGCGCAGCCCAGGTCGATCATCGAGCCGAGCGCCTCGGGCGGCAGCGGCTCGAGGCCGCGCGCGGGCAGCGGGTTCCCGGCCGGTACGGCGGTCCAGCTGCCCGCGCCGCGCCGGGACTCGAGGAACCCCTCGGTGCGCAGCGCCTCGTAGGCGGCCGCCACGGTCGTGCGGCTGACGGACAGGGCGAGGGCCAGCTCGCGTTCGGCGGGCAGCCGGGCGGCCACGGGCACACGCCCCTCCAGCACCAGCAACCGGATACCGTCGGCCAGCGCCCGATAGGCGGGCGGACGGCGCGTGCCGGGACCCGCCGGGCGGTCCTGCTGGGAGTTGAGCAGCCTGGCCAGCTGCGCCGCACCCATCGCCGAGGTCCACTGCGCCATGGAAATCAGTCCACCTTCCCCGAATTGGCCATGGATGAAGCTTCCACCCAAGCCACAGGGTGTCACGAGTCAGGCCAGTACCACCACTGGGGGGTAATCTCTTGTCAACGAAGAACCGTCTCGGGCGACGGTTGATCCAGCTCTACGTCGGACTCGCCCTCTACGGCGCGAGCTCCGCCCTTCTCGTCGAGGCGGGCCTGGGCCTCGAGCCCTGGAACGTGCTGCACCAGGGTCTGGCCGAGCTCACCGGCCTGACGATCGGCGTCGTGTCGATCATCGTGGGCGCGGCCGTACTGCTCCTGTGGATCCCGCTGCGCCAGCGTCCGGGCCTTGGCACGGTCTCCAATGTCTTCGTGGTCGGCCTCGCCATGGACGGCACGCTCGCGCTCGTACCGGACGTGCACTCCCTGCCCGTACGCATCCCCCTCCTCCTGTCCGGCATCGTGCTCAACGGCGTGGCCACCGGGCTCTACATCGCCGCCCGCTTCGGTCCGGGCCCCCGGGACGGGCTGATGACGGGACTGCACCGGCGCACCGGCCGTTCGATCCGGCTGATGCGGACGGCGGTCGAAGTGGCGGTGGTCGCGACCGGCTTCGCCCTCGGCGGCACCGTCGGCGTCGGCACCGTCCTGTACGCGGTCTCGATCGGCCCGCTCGCCCAGCTGTTCCTGAGGGTCTTCGACGTCCCGCCGGCATCCGGCGGCAGCACGGTCGTTGCCGAGGGGCAACCGCAGGGAGCGATACTGCGTCCGTGACCACGCGGATACGCCACCCCTATCTCGACCATCCCGGCCCCATCGCCTTCGCCCACCGGGGCGGGGCCGCCGACGGCCTGGAGAACACGACGCTGCAGTTCCGGCGGGCGGTGGAGGCGGGATACCGCTACATCGAGACGGACGTCCACACCACGGCCGACGGCAGGCTGGTCGCCTTCCACGACTCCACGCTGGACCGGGTGACCGACGGAGCGGGGCGCATAGCGGACCTGCCGTGGCAGGAGGTGCGCCACGCGCGCGTGGCGGGCAAGGAACCGGTGCCGCTGTTCGAGGAACTGCTCGAGACCTTCCCCGAGGTGCGCTGGAACGTCGACCTCAAGGCGGAGTCCTCGCTGCACCCCTTCCTGGACCTGATCGAGCGCACGCGCGCGTGGGACCGCGTCTGCGTGGGCTCGTTCTCCGAGGCGCGGGTGGTGCGCGCCCAGCGGCTGGCCGGTCCGCGCCTTGCGACGTCGTACGGCACGCGTGGCGTGCTCAACCTCCGGCTGCGCTCCTGGGGAGTGCCGGCCGCGCTGCGCGCATCGGCGGTCGCGGCCCAGGTGCCCGAGTCCCAGTCCGGCATCCAGGTCGTCGACCACCGCTTCGTGCGGACCGCCCACGCGCGCGGGCTGCAGGTGCATGTGTGGACCGTCAACGAACCCGAGCGCATGCACCGGCTCCTGGACCTGGGAGTGGATGGCATCATGACCGATCACATCGACACGTTGCGCAAGGTCATGGAAGAACGCGGCGTCTGGGTCTGAACATCCGGAGCCTGTCCCCCGAGCCTTCGCACGGCACTTGAGCGGGGAAGCGAGGGCACGGGTGAGCGCCGACACCGTGCGGACGGAAGTCTTCGACCAAAAGCGCGAGCAGCGCGGCTGGTACTTCTACGACTGGGCCTGCTCGGTCTACTCGACGAGCGTGCTCACCGTGTTCCTGGGCCCCTATCTGACGTCGGTGGCCAAGTCGGCGGCCGACACCGACGGGTTCGTCCATCCCCTGGGCGTCCCGGTGCGGGCCGGCTCCTTCTTCGCGTACTCGGTGTCCCTGTCCGTGATCGTGGCCGTGCTGGTGATGCCCCTGGTGGGCGCGGCCGCCGACCGCACCGGGCGCAAGAAGCCGCTGCTCGGGGCCGCCGCCTACACGGGGGCCGCGGCGACGACGGGCATGTTCTTCCTCGACGGCGACCGGTATCTGCTCGGCGGCGTCCTCCTGGTGGTCGCGAACGCGGCGCAGTCCGTGGCGACGATGCTCTACAACTCCTATCTGCCGCAGATCGCCCCGCCCGAGGATCGCGACGCGGTCTCCTCGCGGGGCTGGGCCTTCGGCTATGCGGCCGGCTCGCTGGTCCTGATCGTCAACCTCGTGCTGTACATGGGGCACGACTCCTTCGGTGTCTCCGAGACCACGGCCGTGCGCATCTGTCTGGCGACCGCCGGACTGTGGTGGGGCGTCTTCACGCTCGTCCCGCTGAGCCGGCTGCGCGACCGCGGCGCCGGAGGAACGGGGCGGACCACCGCCCCCGGACTGCGCCAACTGGCCGCGACCGTGCGCGACATGCGCCGCCACCGGCTGACCCTCGCCTTCCTCCTGGCGTACCTCATCTACAACGACGGCATCCAGACGGTGATCTCCCAGGCCTCGGTCTACGGCTCCGAGGAGCTGGGACTCGGACAGTCGACCCTCATCGGCGCCGTCCTGCTGGTCCAGGTGCTGGCGGTGGCGGGGGCGCTGGGGATGGGGCGGCTGGCCCGGACGTACGGGACCAAGCGCACGATCCTCGGTTCGCTGGTGGCCTGGACGGTGACGCTGGGGGCCGGGTACTTCCTGCCGGCGGGCGCTCCGGTGTGGTTCTTCGTCCTGGCGTCCGGGATCGGACTCGTCCTGGGCGGCAGCCAGGCCCTGTCCCGCTCCCTGTTCTCGCATCTGATCCCGCCCGGCAAGGAGGCCGAGTACTTCTCCGCGTACGAGATGAGTGATCGGGGAATGAGCTGGCTCGGACCGCTTCTGTTCGGGATCACCTACCAGCTGACGGGAAGTTATCGTGACGCGATCATCTCGCTCGTCGCCTTCTTCGTCATCGGCTTCGCCCTGCTCGCACGGGTTCCGGTGCGGCAGGCGGTCCTCGATGCGGGCAATCCGGTTCCGGAGCGGATTTAGCACTCACGACGAAAGGGCTGTAGTGTACGCGTTTGGCCTGCCAGGCGTACCGTTACTGCGCGTCAAAGATGCCGAAACGCTGGGTGACATCTGCTAGCAGATGTGACAAACCGGGCGCCGGTGGGTACGACATTGGTCAGCAAGGCTGCGGCTACGACGGCGACGCATGACCCGGATCGCGACACGGGACGGGAATCTTTACCGCCGACCGGACGTTGACCGGATGACGACGACAGCGACACCTGTCCTGTGGGCGACAAGCCCGGGAGGCACGATTCATGAGTGAGCGAGCTCTTCGCGGCACGCGCCTCGTGGTGACCAGCTACGAGACGGACCGCGGTATCGACCTGGCCCCGCGCCAGGCCGTGGAGTACGCATGCGAGAAGGGGCATCGGTTCGAGATGCCGTTCTCGGTCGAGGCGGAGATTCCGCCGGAGTGGGAGTGCAAGGTCTGCGGGGCTCAAGCACTCCTGGTCGACGGCGACGGCCCTGAGGAAAAGAAGGCCAAGCCCGCGCGTACGCACTGGGACATGCTGATGGAACGGCGTACCCGCGAGGAACTTGAAGAGGTCCTCGAGGAGCGTCTGGCCGTTCTCCGTTCGGGCGCGATGAACATCGCGGTCCACCCGCGGGACAGCCGCAAGTCGGCTTAGGACCGGCGGGGTCGAACGGACGACACACGCACGCATACGACGGCGGGGGTCAGCGCGTCAGCGGCGGTCGCGGGTCCTGAGGCGCGTCACCGGGCTCGTCCCTGATCACCTCGCCCTGGACGACCTTGCCGTCCGGGCGGTGGATGCGGGCCTGCTGGAAGGCGTCACCGAAACTGCCCGCGGCGGCCTCGCGCAGCCTGCGGTCGAGGGTGCGCTCGGTCAGGCGGCTCAGCGCCTTCTGGACCGGCGGGATCAGCAGCAGCAGACCCACCACGTCCGAGATCAGGCCGGGGATCATCAGGAGCAGACCGCCGAGCATCAGCAGGCCGTTGCCACCGCTGCTCTGCGGGGTTCCGCCGCGCTGCAGCGCCTCGTTGAGGTTCTGGAACGCGCGCCGGCCCGCCTTCTTGATCACCGCCGCGCCGAGCACGAACCCGGCGACCAGCAGCAGGAACACGACGAATCCGCTCGACGCGCCCGCGACCACGATGAGCAGCCAGATCTCCAGCACCAGCCAGGCCGCGACACCCAGCGGCAGGAAGGTCCGCAGCCGGGAGCGCCGGGGCCGGGCGGGATGCGCAGGGGTCGGAGCACCAGTCGTCATGCATCCAGTGTGCCTGGCCCTGGCTCAGTGCGGGATAAGGGGATGATCAACCGCACCGTGAGGGGGATGCGAAGGTCACCGGGGGCCGCCCTCGGTCCCGCCGTGGACCGGTCGTCAGGCCTTCTTGCCCCGGCCCAGTACCTTGCCGACCCGCTCTGCCGCACCCCACGACGTGACCCGCCACAGGGCCTCCACCAGGATGTCGCGGCTCATCTTGGAGTCGCCCAGTTCCCGCTCGACGAAGGTGATGGGCACCTCGACGACGTGGCAGCCGGCCTTGACCGCACGGCGGGCGAGGTCGACCTGGAAGCAGTAGCCCTGGGAGGCGACCTCGTCGAGACCGAGGCCTTCCAGGGTCTCCTTGCGGAAGGCGCGGTAGCCGCCGGTGATGTCACGCAGCGGCAGGTCGAGGGCGAGACGGGAGTAGAGGCTGCCGCCGCGGGAGATGAACTCGCGGCTCTTGGGCCAGTTCACCACCCGGCCGCCGGGCACCCAGCGGGAGCCGAGGACCAGGTCGGCGCCCTTGAGCGCGGTGAGCAGTCGGGGCAGTTCCTCCGGCTGGTGGGAGCCGTCGGCGTCCATCTCGACCAGGACGCCGTATCCGTGCTCGATGCCCCAGCGGAAGCCCGCGAGGTAGGCGGCGCCGAGGCCCTCCTTGCCCTTGCGGTGCAGCACCTGGACCTGATCGTCCCCGGCGGCCAGTTCGTCGGCCAGCTTGCCGGTGCCGTCGGGGCTGTTGTCGTCGGCCACGAGGACGTGCGCCTCGGGGACCGCCTCGCGCACCCGGCCGACGATGGACTTGATGTTCTCCGCCTCGTTGTAGGTCGGAATGATCACCAAGGCCGTGCCGAGCGGGCCGAACTGCCTCTGCTGGGCCTGTTCCGCGAGGGTCCCGTCACCGTCGTTCACTACTGCCCCTTCGTGTCCGTCGCAGAGGTCCACCATAGTGGCCGCGGCCTGCGATGACGCGACAGCAGGTGCGTATCGTGGTGTCGATTCCACAAGAGCGGGGTAAGACTGCCTGTTCGGGCACGATTGTGCACTACGGATGGGGGCCCGGCGCCCTTCGGGCCGACCTGGGACCCGCTGGCTGCGGATCGACCGAAAGCCGTTGTCTACTGAGCGTCCGGGCCCCACCCGGGTCACACCTCCCCGACCAGCCGGAACGTTCCCTCGTCGCGCGCGGGCGCTGAGCCTGGCTCCCAGTGGCGGTGCTCCGGTGCGGCACACCGTCCCTGACCCAGCGGCGCTGCGACAAGTGCGAGGAAGTTCGCCGGTCGGGCGTCCGGTGGTGGACTCCGCCGAACCTACCGGCCCCCAGCCGTCGGCTGTCAACTGCCGTTTGACCTGCGGGTCTTCCGTCAAAGCCCTGGTCAGCGCCGAGGATATGCGGGTCGTGCGACGGCGTGGCGGGCGGGGATCGGCGTCGCGCCACCCCGGGAGATCACTCGCCCGGCCCTACGAACACGGTCCGCCCGCCGACCACGGTGCGCAGACAGACCGGCAGTTCCCGGCCCGGCGTCAGATCGGGCAGCCCGGGCGTGCCGGAACGAGGGTCGGTCGACCAGCGGGCCACCCGGTCGTCCGGCGCCTGCACCACAAGCTCATCGGTGCGCCAGACCGCATAGTCGGCGGGCGCCCCCGGCACCAGGACGCCCGCGTCGTCGCGCCCGATCGCCCGCCAGCCGCCGCGCGTGTGGGCGGTGAACGCCGCGCGCACGGAGACCCGGTGCTCGGGCGTGCGGTGGAAGGCGGCGGCGCGGACCGTGCCCCAGGGGTCGAAGGGGGTGACCGGGCTGTCGGAGCCGAAGGCGAGCGGCACGCCCGCCTTGAGCAGGGCCGCGAAGGGGTTCAGGGTGCGGGCCCGGTCGGCGCCCAGGCGCTGGGCGTACATGCCGTCCTCGCCGCCCCACAGTGCGTCGAAGGCGGGCTGGACGGAGGCGGTCAGACCCAGCTCGGCGAAGGCCGCGACCGTCTCCGGGGTGAGCATCTCGGCGTGCTCGACGCGGTGGCGGGCGGCGCGGACGCGTGCCTGGCCGATCTTGTCGGCGGCGGCGCGCACGCCCTCGACGACCGCGGTCACGGCGGCGTCCCCGATCGCGTGGAAGCCGGCCTGCAGACCGGCCTCGGTGCAGGCGATCACGTGTGCGGCGACGGCGGAAGCGTCCAGGTAGGCGGTGCCGGTGTGGTCCGCGTCGGCGTACGGCATGTGCAGGCAGGCGGTGTGCGAGCCGAGCGCGCCGTCGACGAAGAGATCACCGGCCGCACCGGTGGCGCCCAGCCCACGTGCCCTCGCCACGCCCTCCTCGCCCGCCTCGGCCCAGTAGCCGACGACCCGCGGCGAGGGTTCCTCGGCGGCCAGGCGCAGGAGGTCGGTGAAGTCGTCCTCGGAGGAGATGTCCGGGCCCGCGCATTCGTGGACCGAGCCGATGCCGAGGGAGGCCGCGTGGGCGAGCGCGGTGCGCTGGGCCTCGGTGCGCTGGGCCGGCGTCACGGCTGCGAACGCGGCGGCGCGCACGGCGTGATGGGCGTCGGTGGTCAGCGGTCCGTCGCCGGTGCCGGTGCCGACGCCCGGGGCGAGGTCGAGCAGGGCCGTGGTGACGACCGCCGAGTGGACGTCGATGCGGGAGAGATAGAGGGGGCGGCCGCCGGTGGCCTCGTCCAGTTCCGCGCGCGTCGGGGGGCGCCCGCCCGGCCAGCGGGAGGCGTCCCAGCCGTGCCCGAGCAGCACCTTGTCCTGCGGGCGGGCCGTCGCGAAGTCCCGTACGCGCGCGAGCGCCGCTTCCAGGGAGGGCGCGTCGGACAGGTCGAGTCCGGTGAGCGCGAGGCCGGTGGAGGTGGTGTGCACATGGGCGTCGGTGAACGCCGGGGTGACGAGTGCGCCGTCCAGGTCGACCACCTCGTCGACCCCGTCGGCGAAGGCGTCGGCGGCGCCCTCGGAGCCGACCCAGGCGACCTGGCCGCGCTCCACGACCATCGCGGTCGCGAACGGGTCGGCGGGGCTGTGGACCTCTCCGCGGCGGAGCAGGACGGTCTTCGGGTCGGGGGTGCGCGCGCTCATGACGGACAGTTTCTCGCGCCGTGCCGTCGGGGTTGCACGTGGGGCGCTCCTGCCGGGGCGGGGCGCGGCGGCGGCAACCCTCGGGCACCTCCGTCGCCCGTCGCCCTCGTAGCCCTGTCGCCCCCGTCGCCCCCGTCGCCCCTCAGACGCGCGGCGGCCGTGCCTCGTACGGTGTCGACAGAACGACCGTCGTCCGCGTGGAGACGCCGGCCAGCGACCGCAGCCGGGCCAGCAGCTCCTCCAGTTCGTGCGGGGTCGCCACCCGCACCTTGAGGATGTAGTTCTCGTCGCCGGCGACGCTGTGGCAGGCCTCGATCTCGGGCACGCCGGCCAGCCGGTCGGCGATGTCGTCGGGGGCGCTGGGGTCGAAGGGCTTGACCGAGATGAAGGCGGTCATGGGCAGCCCGACGGCCTCGGGGTCGACCACCGCGGCATAGCCGCGGATGACCCCGCGCTGTTCGAGCCGCCGCACCCGCTGGTGCACGGCCGACGTGGACAGGCCGGTGGCCTTGCCCAGGTCTGTGTAGCTCATCCGCCCGTCCTTGACGAGCAGCTGCACGATCTGTCGGTCGAGCTCCTCCATGGCGCAAGAACCTACAGTGCGCCTGACCTCCCGGGATACCTGAGCAGGCCGGGTCATGCCCGGTTTGTGATGTAGGCGAGAGCTGACCGTGAGCCGTCCGGGCGACTCGGCGGCCCCGTACGGCATCTGCGAGCGGCATGTGACGAACGCCACAGGCCGCGAGACCTCTCCGTGATGTTCTCGTGGTTACCGCCGTGACCGGACGGGAAGTGCTTGCTGTGGTCGAGGCCGCAGTGCCTGAACGGCCCAGCCCGAGGGGGAGAACCCATGCAGAGTCCCAAGCGCCCTGGCCGAACCGCGCCCAAGCGCCTCCAGGCGGTCACCGAGCCCGAGCCGGAGGGCGTCGAACCGGACGATTTCGACGAGGAGTTGGACGCGTACGACACCTTCGAGATGTACCGGGTGATCTGCCCGGACTGCGCGCAGCCCATCGCCCTGCTGGCGGACGAGGAGGTCCTGCCGGAGCACGCGCTGTGTGCTTCGCCGTGGAACCCCTTCGGTCTGACGGTGTGCGCCGGGACCGGACGCCGCGCGGGCGACGCCCGCCCCGCGGACGAGTCGGCCGGACCCCAGGAGCAGGACACGGCCCTGCTTTTGACGCTCCCTCAGGGGCTCGACTGGCGGACACAGCCGTTCTCGCACGTCGGCGGCCCGGGCTCACGGCCCATGCGGGTCACCGTGCTGCGCGGCCAGGCCGCCTGAGCGACTCCGCTCAATCCCAGTAGCTGCCCTGCACCATGGCGCGCAGACTGCCGTGGTGCAGGATCAGCGTGTCCGGATCCGCGGGGACGCTCGCCTCGCCGAAGTGCACCTGCCGGTAGGCGATGCGCAGCATGACGATCGCGTGCCGCAGCGCGGCGTACAGCGTGTAAAAGTCCATGTCGCGCGGTGTGTGGCCGGTGAGCCGGGCGTAGCGGGCCTCGACGCGGTCGCGGCGCAGGAAGTCGGGCAGGCCGCGCTGGCCGAAGGCGACCGTCAGGTCCTGGAAGAAGCGGTGCAGATAGACGGTCCAGCCGAGGTCGACCTCGCGCGGGGCCAGGGCCGCCATCTCCCAGTCGAGCACCGCGACGGGCTCGAAGCCGTCGTAGACGACGTTTCCGATGCGGGCGTCGCCCCAGTTGAGCACCGCCTTGCCCGGATCGCGTGGCCAGAGTTCCTCCAGCCGGTCGAACGCGGCCTCGATGAGGGGTGAGCGGGCGCGTCCGTCGACGACCCAGTCGTAGTAGGTGCGTTGGGCGGTGACGTGGCGGCGCAGGGCGTCGCCCTCACCGGGGAGCGCCAGGAACTCGGCCTCTTCCGGTGGCACTTGGTCGTGCAGCCGGGCGAGCAGGGCGACCGAGGCGGCCTCCAGACGCTCGCGTTCGGCGTCGTCGGCCGCGTGCAGCCAGTTGCCCTCGTAGGTGTAGGGCATCACGTCGGGCGGCACCCGTCCCCGGACGCGTTCCATCACGAAGAACGGCGCGCCGAGCGGGCCGGGGTCCTCCTCCAGCCACAGCACTCTCGGCACGGGCAGGTCCGAGTGCTCCGCGACGAGGCGCATCGTGCGGTACTGACGCGCCATGTCGTACACCGGGAAGACCGTGTACGCCGCCGGGTCCGCGGCGAGCCGCAACGCGCAGGCGCGCACCGGGGGTTCGGGGTGATCGAGCTCGAAGAGCAGGGTCTCGCTGGACAGGCCGTTGGACTCGGGGACCGTCACCCGGACCGCTTTGGCGCCGGGCAGCCGGGTGCCGAGCCAGGCGGTGAGGCGGCGGGTGAGGTCCTCCCGGTCACGGGTGGTGGTGCGTGGGCGGGGCGCCGTGGCCATGTGCGAACCCCCTTACGGTGCGACCGAGTTGAAGTCCGTGAACCCGCTCGGATCGTGCCGCCCGAACGAGCCGTGCTCGAAGATGCCGTGCCCGATCCGGCCGTCCAGGCGGAAGCGGGCGGCATGGTCGGTGACCCCGTAGGCGGCGAGGGTGTGCGGCTGCGTCAGGTCGTAGGTGCGGCGGTCGGTCCAGCCGGGGCCGCGCCAGGTGCCGTGCTGCCAGTCGTCGGCGGGCGGGTACCCGGCGCCGACGGCGAGCGGCGAGGAGGTGAGGATCTCGGCCTCCAGCTCCTGCGGCTTGCGGACGTCGCCCAGGTGGACGAGGGCGCGGACCGGGTCGCGGGTGCCGGAGCGATAGGTGATCTCCGCCTGGGGCCAGCCGAGTTGGCGGTCGCGGTGGCCGGGGCGGACGAGGGTGGCGTCGTTCAGGGAGCGGTATCCGTCCGCGTCCTCCTGGACGATCACCATCAGGAACCGGTCCTCGAAGCGGACGGGGCACCACAGCCAGTGGAAGCCCTCGGTGGGGTGCTCTTCGGCGAGTCGGCCGCCCTCCTCGCCCGGTATGGGCCGTACGCCCCAGCTGCGGTCGCGGGTGCCGGTCCACTCGCCGGCCGTGACCCGGAACTCCTCGCCGCCCGCACGCACGGTGCCCGTCACGCTGCCCGCCTGGACGAAGCGCCGCCCTTCGAGGGTGAGCCGGCCGCCGCGACGCTGCACGTGGTGGGGCTCCCACAGGGCGGGGAAGTCGGCGGTCCAGACAAGGTCGTACGACAACTGATCGTCGTCGCAGACCAGCCGCAGCCGCCGCAGCGGCTCCTCGACCTCGATCCTGAGCGGCCCGACGGTCAGGCGCATGCGGTCGTCGCCGAGGGCGTCCGAGGCGCGTACGGCGTGCAGCACGTCCCCGGTCCGCAGGGTCGCGTACGCGTCGATGACGCCGACGTTGGGGTACACGCCGAGGCCCGCGACGAGCAGCGCCCGCCCCTCGTGGTCGAGGACGTGGAAGATGCAGCGGTCGTAGGCGTTGCGGTCCCCGGTCGCCACGTGCCGCATGGACAGCGGGACCTGGTGCACCGGGTACTCGTCGAGCGGTACGGGGCGGTCGTCGGCCATGCCAAACCTCCCTGGGGACGGCTGGCCTGACGGTACGTCAGACGGTCGGCGGTGACCAGAGACGCGGCGTACGTCCGCGAACTCACGCTCGAATCTGCAGAAAGGTGACCTGTCGCCTACCTCCGCGTTGCCCAGGTATGACCCCCACATACTCCACCATCGGGCGTCAGCGACGCGTCTTCGTGCCGCCCCCCACAGGAACGGTTCCGCCGGCTCCGCCGCAGCCGCAGGACCCGCCGATCTACCGCGACCTGATGCGCACCTGGGCCGACCGCGGCCGCACGCTGCCGGGCCGCCACGACCCGGAGTGGGTCAGGCTGGCGGCCCCGCAGGTCGCGACGGGTCAGTTCAGCGGGTTTCCGGACCCGCGAGGTGACGGGCGATGACCATCCGCTGGATCTGGTTGGTGCCCTCGACGATCTGCAGCACCTTGGCCTCGCGCATGTAACGCTCGACCGGGAAGTCGGCGGTGTAGCCGTACCCGCCGAGGACCTGTACGGCGTCCGTGGTCACCTTCATCGCGGTGTCCGTGCAGTGCAGCTTGGCCATGGCCGCCTGCTTGGCGAACGGCCGCCCCACGTCGCGCAGCCGCGCCGCCGCCAGATACAGCGCCCGGCCCGCCTCGACCTGGGTCGCCATGTCGGCGAGCATGAAGCGCAGGCCCTGGAAGTCGGCGATGGGCCGCCCGAACTGCCGGCGCCCGGTGGCGTAGGCGACCGCCTCGTCGAGTGCGGCCTGGGCGAGACCGATGGCGCAGGCCGCGATGCCGAGCCGGCCGGAGTCGAGCGCGGACAGGGCGATCGCGAAGCCCTGGCCCTCCTCGCCGATGCGCCGCTCGTCCGGCACGCGCACTCCGTCGAGGTGGACCTGCGCGGTGGGTGAGCCCTTCATGCCCATCTTCTTCTCGGGCGCCGCGCTGCCCAGGCCCTCGGCGTCGCCGGGCACCAGGAAGGCCGTGATCCCGCGCGGGCCGTCCTCGCCGGTGCGGGCCATGACCGTGTAGAAGTCGGCGATGCCGCCGTGGGTGATCCAGGCCTTGGTGCCGGTGAGCACCCAGTCGTCGCCGTCGCGGACGGCCTTCGTCCGCAGGGAGGCGGCGTCCGAGCCGGAGGACGGCTCGGACAGGCAGTAGGCGCCCAGCAGTCCGCCGCCGAGCATGTCGGGCAGATGCTCGACCCGCTGCTCCTTGGATCCGTAGGCGGCGAGCGCGTAGGTGGCCAGGGTGTGCACGCTGACGCCGAGTCCCACGGTGAGACGGGCCGCGGCGAGCTCTTCGAGCACCTGGAGATAGACCTCGTAGGGCTGGTCCCCGCCGCCGTACTCGGAGCCGTACGGCAGGCCGAGCAGGCCCGACTCCGACAGGAGCGTGAAGACCTCGCGCGGGAAGCGTCCCGCGTCCTCCTCCTCGGCCGCCTTCGGGGCGATCTCGCGCTGCGCGATGTCACGGACGAGCGAGATCAGGTCCCGGGCCTCCTCGGTGGGCAGTTGCCGGTCCACCGGCTGCGGGGCGCGGTCGGGCATGGCGACGCTCTCCTCCCTGTTCGGGCACATCAGCGGATGCGCGCCATGGGTGGGCGGCTCCGCCGGGTCGTTCTGATGCCGGGCCGGTGCTCGCTCTCCCGGGTCTCGGAAGCTGCTGACCAGCGGCTGTGCGCTGTGAGTATGCCCGATCGAGGGCATCCCGTCACCAGTTAACGACCGCTCACTTCAAGAATATCCCGGCCCGCGCGGAAGGGGTGCGCACGGCTCGCGAAATTGGTCCGCACCATTGACCGAACTGGTCTAGTCCTCCTAGTGTTCATGACCAACGCTTTACCGCGTTCATGCCAATCGGCGCGCGATCCCTCTCCCCCACGAGGAGCACCCGATGCACATCCCCCACCGCCCCCGCTTCAGGCTGCGGGCACTGCTGTCCGCGGCCTGTTGTGCCGCCCTCGGCGCCGGGCTGCTGGCCGGCGCGGGCTCGGCCAGCGCAAAGCCCTCGGCCGAGGAGGCCGCCGGCTCCAAGGTCGTCGGCTACTTCACCGAATGGGGCACCTACGACCGCAAGTACTACGTCAAGAACATCGACACGTCCGGCTCGGCGGACAAGCTGACCCACATCAACTACGCCTTCGGCAACGTCACCGGCGGCAAATGCGCGCTCGGCGACTCGTACGCGGCGACCGACAAGGCCTACACCGCCGACGAGTCCGTGGACGGCGTCGCCGACACCTGGGACCAGCCGCTGCGCGGCAACTTCAACCAGCTGCTGAAGCTGAAGAAGAAGCACCCGGATCTGAAGGTCCTCTGGTCGTTCGGCGGCTGGACCTGGTCCGGCGGCTTCGGCGAGGCCGCCAAGGACCCGGCCGGATTCGCCCAGTCCTGCTACGACCTGGTGAACAACTCCAAGTGGGCGGGCGTCTTCGACGGCATCGACATCGACTGGGAGTACCCGAACGCCTGCGGTCTGAGCTGTGACACCAGCGGGCGGGACGCCTTCAAAAACGTGATGGCGGCGCTGCGTTCGAAGTTCGGCGGCGACAAGCTCGTCACCGCGGCCATCACCGCCGACGCCACCAGCGGCGGCAAGATCGACGCCGCGGACTACGCGGGCGCCGCGCAGTACGTCGACTGGTACAACCCGATGACGTACGACTACTTCGGCGCCTGGGACGCCCAGGGCCCGACCGCCCCCCACTCGCCCCTGACGTCCTACGACGGCATCCCGAAGGCCGACTTCGACACCTCGTCGACCATCGCCAAGCTCAAGGGCCTCGGCATCCCCGCCTCGAAGCTGCTGCTCGGCATCGGCTTCTACGGCCGCGGCTGGACCGGCGTCACCCAGGACGCGCCCGGCGGCACCGCGACCGGACCGGCCGCGGGCACGTACGAGCAGGGCATCGACGACTACAAGGTGCTCAAGACCAAGTGCCCGGCGACCGGCACGGTGGGCGGCACGGCGTACGCCAACTGCGGCAACGACTGGTGGAGTTACGACACGCCCTCGACCATCGCGTCGAAGATGACCTACAAGAACGAGCAGGGCCTGGGCGGCACGTTCTTCTGGGAACTGAGCGGTGACACCACGAACGGCGAACTGATCAAGGCCATCAACTGACAGCGGCAGTACGGTGAACGGGGCGGGGGCGCGGGAGCCTCCGCCCCTCGCTCATGCGTCCCGGCGGGCGGGGGCCGGAGCGGGGTGGGAGGGGTCGAGCTCCTCGATGGCGCGCATCGCGCCGCCGAGCGTCTTGACCAGCAGTTCACGCATCTGCTCGCGGGTCAGGCGGGGGCGGTCGATCCAGTCGAGCGTGGCGCCCTCGACACTGCACACCCAGGCGAACAGGCCCATGCGGGCGACCGGGCTGATGTCCGTGCGGCCGTACGCCCCTTCGGCGACGGTCGCGACGATCGCCTCGCGCACTCCGTCCCGGATGGCGTGCACCTCGGCGTCGAAGCCGACACCGCCGCTGACGATCGCGCGGAACGCCGCGTGATTGTGCTCGGCGTAGCGCAGATAGCCCTCCATGGTGCGGTGGACACGGTCCACCTGCTCCAGTTCGACACCGCTCGCCGCGTAGGTGACCAGGTCGGCCACGGAGTCCTGGATGATCGCCAGGTAGTAGCCGCGCTTGGACTGGAAGTAGTAGTAGATCAGCCCCTTGGCGACGTGCGCCTGCCGGGCGATGTCGTCCATCGAGAGCGCGTCGTACGACGTGTCGGCGAACAACTTCCGCCCGATGGCGATGAGTTCGGCGCGACGCGCCAGCGAGCGCTCGGTGCCGCGCGCCCGGGGGCGTGTGGCCTCGCTCTGTTGGCTGATCTTCAATTTCGACCCTGGTCTCCAGCGGGGCGGCGGGACGTCCGCAGTATGTCAGAACAACCACGGCCACTCGTTCGAGTCCGATCAACGAGCGGGCGCGGACAGGCCGGAGCTCGTATGGCTCAGATCACAGCAGACCGAGCTGGACGACGAGCATCGCGACGACCACGACGAGCGTCCAGCCCATGACGTGCTCAAGGATCTCCGGGCCGTCGTCCTTGGGGCCGCCGGTGCGGGTGCGGGCGGCGGTGGCTGAGTGTGCGGTCATGGCGTCTCGCTGAGGTCGGTGTGCGGTGGACTCCCCCACCATTTCGTCCACCTTGCCACCTGGATGGGCTTTTGCGGCCGAGACGTTGGTCACACGGCGAAGGCCCCGGTCTCCCGAGGCCTTCGCATGTCGGGGCCGGCTCAGCGCACGCCGACCGCCGCGAGCGCCTTGCACTGATGGGCCGTGGGGCGCGCCGGGAAGTACAGGTAGCAGACGCCTCCGGTGCCGGAGACCACGCTGCCGCTGGCGTTGTAGCGCTTGGTGCGCAGCCAGATGTTCTCCCACTCGCGCCGCTTGTAGACGCGCCGCACCGCCTCGTCGCTCGGCGAGGCCGGGTCGTTGGCGATCACGTCGCCGTCGGCGGTGAAGCCGATGATCGTCATCAGATGCCCCGAGGTGCCGTAACCGGCCCCCGTCAGCTCCTCCTTGAGGAACGACTGCGACGTTATGGCCGGGATGCCGGCCGCGATCAGCGTCTCCAGGTCGGTGAGCGAGCCGAGCCGGGTCACCACGCCCTGCAGGCCCTTGAACGTCGCCGCGTAGGCGGCGTTGAACGGCCAGTTGCCGCAGCCCTCGTACTGGTAGTCGTAGGTGAAGCGGGCGGCGTGGTCGACCTGCGGGTCGGCGTAGCTCGGGTCCACCCAGGACAGCTGCTCGGGGGTGAGGCGGCCGCCCCAGTACTCGATGATCATCTGCGAGGAGGTGGGGCTGCACCAGGCCTCGCCGCCGTTGTCGTACTCGGGGTACTGGCCCTTGTGGATCTCCTGCGAGAAGCGCGGGACGATCAGCTCCTGGGCCAGGCCGGGCGTCGAGGCCGGGACCGTGAAGCGGTCGCGGATGTCGGAGCCCATCGCGCCGAGCCGCCAGACGGTCGGGGTGAGCTTGGTGCCGGGCCTGCGGTACAGGGTCAGACGCAGGCGGTACGAGACCAGGCGCAGGCCCGTCGTCGCGTCGTCGATCGCGAAGGTGTCCGTCCAGATGGAGCTCTTGCCGTCGGTCTGGTCGTCCACCGAGGTCCGCTTGATGTCCTGGTCACCGGCCGCCCAGCGGCCCATCACGTACCAGGGGGTCTGCGTGCCGTCGGAGTACGTGCCGGTCAGCTCGACCTGGATCCAGGTGCCGGCCGGGGTGTGCGCGTTCCAGGAGGCGATGGCCTCGGTGGAGGGGACGCGCAGCCGGTGGACGGGGGATGTCCAGGTGGCGTACTCCCAGGCGGCGGTGGTGCCGGTGTGCGGGTCCGTGTAGTCGGTGGTGCCGGCGGGGGTGGCGATCACCACGCCGGGACGGGCGCCCGCGACGGCACGGACGCCCTTCGCGATGCCGGAGCGCCAGTCGTGGTGTGTGGTCCAGGCGCGGTAGTCGACCGGCCGGGCCGGGGCCTTCGCGGCCTCGGCGACGCCGGCGGTGACCGCCGGGCCCACCACCGCGGCGGCGACCGCGGCGGCCAGAACGGTTCTGCGGGACGGCTTTTCGGCTCTGCTCATGGGCGGATTGACCCCCAGGTGTCCGAGTCGGGACGGGTCCGACGGCATGTGTGTACTGCACCGTCTGCTGCGTGTGCGCCAACTATGGCCGCAGGTCCCACGTCCTGCCAGCACTTCGGCGCATGCCACGCCCATGAATATTGGTCTCGACCACTGATATGACCTGCGGAACCGGTCGGCCCGGCACGCCACAGGGGCGCGCCGGGCGCCGGGTTCAGATCAGGTCCATCGCCGCGACCTCGTCGGGGCGGCCGTAGCTGACCGGTCCCTGGAAGCGGCGGCGGGCGGTGGCGAACCACCAGACCGTGGCGACGACCAGCACCACGACGAGGGCGATCGGCGCGTAGTTGAAGGAGTCGACCGTGATGGGCGAGGCCTGCGGCAGCATGAACAGCACGCTGCTCAGCACGATCCAGGCCACCGCGACCACACCCACCGGACGGCCCCAGCGGCCCAGGTTCCACGGGCCCGGCTGGAACTC
Organism: Streptomyces spinosisporus; assembly: GCF_022698145.1. Lineage (GTDB taxonomy): Bacteria > Actinomycetota > Actinomycetes > Streptomycetales > Streptomycetaceae > Streptomyces > Streptomyces spinosisporus. The sequence continues at coordinate 194,501 of NZ_JALDAX010000015.1, read as the reverse complement.
GCCTCCCAGGCGCAGCCGCAGCAGGATCGGCACGGCGTAGGCGAGGAAGAGACCGACGACATTGACGCTGACGATGGCGGTGAACGCCGTGTGCGACCACCAGCCGGGCAGGACGAGCGCGAGCGAGCAGCCCACCGCGAGCCAGACGGCGTTGACGGGGGTGCGGGTGCGCGAGGAGACGGTGTGCCACCAGCGCGAACCGGGCATGGCGCCGTCCCGGGAGAAGGCGAAGATCTGCCGGGTGTTGCTGGTGAGATTCGCCAGACCGCAGAAGAGCATCGCGCCGATCACGATCAGCAGGAGCAGCTTGGCGGTGGTGAGACCGAGGCCGTCGATCAGAATCTGGACGGGCGGAGCGGAAGCGCCCGCCACATGGTCGTAGTCGTGAATGCTGTAGACCAATGCGAGCATCAGGATCAGTCCGGTGATCGCCGAGTAACCGATCGCCCGCGTGATCCCCTTCGGGGCGTTGACGGTGGCCCGCACCGTTTCCTCTGACATGTGGAAGCTGCCGTCGAAGCCGGTGAAGGTCCAGCTGGTGACGAGCAGTCCGAGCATGCCGCCGTAAAGCCCGCTGGTGAAACCGGTGTTGTTCGCGAAATGCGTGACGAACGAGGCCGAGCGGTGGTCGTCGGGGCCGACGATCAGGGCGGTCACGATCACCACCAGACCGATCAGCAGCCACCACACCGAGATCCGGTTGAGGACGGCGACCAGCTGGACGGTGTAGGTGTTGGCCAGTCCCTGCAGCACGATGATCAGTGCCGTGATCAGCACGGTCTGGTGCGCGGTCGGCACGTACGAGGGCCACTGCAGGGCGATGAAGGCCTGGATGAAGGTGGCGGCCGCGTAACCGGTGGCCGCCGTGCCGCCTATCTGGCCCACGAAGTTCAGCCAGCCCGTGTACCAGGACCAGGCACCCTTGTGCCGTTTGGCGAGTTTACCGGCGGAGAAATACAGCGCGCCGCTCGTCGGATAGGCGGAGGCGACTTCCGCCATGGCGAGGCCGACGAAGAGCACCATCACGGAGACACCGATCCAGCCGAATACCAGAATGCGGGGCCCACCGGCATTCATGCCGAATCCGAAACTCGAGAAGATTCCCGAGATGATATTGATGATGGTGAACGAGATGGCGAAGTTGTCGAACGCCTTGAAGCGACGCGTGAGCTTTCTCGGATAACCCATCGCATGGAGCGTGGCGTCGTCGTCCGGCTCGGTCCTGTCTGCTGTTCGTTCTGACACGTGGCGGCCTTTCTATGGGGGTGGTCGCACTTATGGGGGGACGGGAAGGCCGCAGGCGCGGCGGGCTCGGGACAGCTGCTCGGCCGGCTCTCCGAAGGCGGACCAGGGCATACGGGAGGCGTAGGGGCCCATTGCGGAGAAGACCGCCCGCGCCTCGAACTCGCACTTGCCCATGACCAGGGCGTGCGCGAGGTAGGCCAGGTCGAGCACCGGCGTGAAGCGGTAACCGGCCACCGTGGGCAGCCAGTTCTGGTAGATCGCGAGGGCGGTGGAGCGCCACTGCGGCTGCTCCCAGAGGCGGTCGGCGAGCAGTTGGGTCGGGTTGTAGCTCTCGACCAGGGCGACGAGTGGCAGCAGGCGCAGCGGGGAGTCGGCGGAGGCGCGCTGGCCGAGGAAGGCGGCGACGTCCCAGGCGGCGTTGACGGAGCCGCCGTACCGGCTGAAGAAGCAGGACAGAAAGCGGTGGTGGGCCTCGCGGTGCCAGGGGTCGAGGGAGAGGATGTGCGCGAACAGCCGCCAGGGGCCGGCGGGCGCGGTGAGCAGCCCGCGCGGGGCGGGGTCGCTGATCCGGTGCAGCCGGGCCATCGCCAGCCGGGCCGTCCAGGGCGTGGGATCAAGAGGGTTGGCCGCCGCGGCCCGGTCGCAGGCGGTCAGGGCGATGCGCTCCAGCGCCTCGGCCCGCTCGTCGCGGGTGTCGGCCGCGCGCAGCGCCCGCAGGACGGCGACGCGCGCCCACACCAGCGCGGCCTCGGCGCTCGGCTCCTCGTCCAGCCAGCGCTCGACGAGGTCGGAGTCGGCCGCCTCGGAGGCGAGGACCAGGGAACGGTGGGCGCGCAGCCCGAAGTCCCGGCGCGTTTCGACGAGGGCCTCGTGGGCACTTCGGTAGCGGCCCGCACGCACGTCCACGCAGACGTTCGCGAGCAGGCGGTCGTCCGCCGCCGGATGCCACACATACTGGCCTTCGAATAACCCAGCGGCCATCTGCTCCTGTCTCTCCCCGTACGACGCCTCGCAGTTGTGCACTTGGCACCTTGGTCAGCTGTGCACATGCACCTTACTCAGCAGCACGGGAAACCGGAACGTGGTTTTCGACATAGCCTGTCAAGGGTTTGCGGCGCGAATGTGACCGACCGACGGGCGGCCCCCTACTAGTTCAAATCGGCACTATTTTCGGCCTGCCCATTCGCCCCGATTTCACCCACCACTAGAATGTTCCCCACGAATATGCCCGTTGCTCGACACCCACCGAACGAGGAAACGACCATTCACGAGCTCGCCTCCCGGCTGCGCCACCTGCCCCCGTCCTGCGGGCCGGTCCGCCTGATCGGCGTCGACGGACACGCCGGCTCCGGAAAGTCCACGTTCGCCGGGCAGTTGGCCACGGCGCTGGACGGGGCACCCGTGCTGCACCTCGACGACTTCGCCAGCCACGACGCGCTCTTCGGCTGGACCGGCCGCCTCCTGTCACAGGTCGTCGAGCCGCTCCGGCGCGGCGAGCCGGCCGCGTACACCCCCTACGACTGGCACGCCCGCCGCTTCGGGGCACCCCTCCCCCTGCCGCCCGCCCCGGTGGTCCTCGTCGAGGGCGTCGGCGCCGGCCGCCGCGCACTGCGGCCGCATCTGGCCGCGCTGCTGTGGATGGAGTTGACCCGCGAGGAGTCCTGGACGCGCGGGCAGCGGCGGGACGGGGAGGAGCAACGGGACTTCTGGGCCGGGTGGGTTCAGGCGGAGCGGCGACACTTCGCCGAAGACCCTTCGAGGCCCTACGCCGATCTTCTGGTGCGGCAGTTGGCGGAGGGGTACGAGGTGCTCCCGGGGCCCGCGAACACGGTTGGACCAGACCAGGTGTTCACACAGGGTGACGGGCCAGCGGCAGTGTGCTGAACTTGTGAAGAGCATCGCCGTTCAACTTCCCGGAGTGCCTCAACTCCGCTTGACCGGGGGGCCGTACAGGACTTACGTTCTCAATGAGCGGCCGCTCGTAGCCGCCTGCAGACGCGAAGCCCCCGGTTGTTCCCCCGTGATCGGGGGCTTCGTTCTGCCCTCATCCCACCTTTCCGGACGCTCCGAGGCGCCGTTCGCTCACCCTCGGTCACCGTCCGAAGTGCGCCCCCGTCTGCTCCCACCTCGTCAAACGGCCCGTGCGGCACCCTTCGGCGGGCGACACCGGCGCAGGTACGATGCCATCGGTGCGACCTGACGGACGACTGCGCGCACCGCAACTCCGGTCCGCGGCACGGCGTTTCGATCAAGGCGGCCGATGGACGACGGTCCGGTGGTCAACCGACGGGGGCACGGTTTGTGGGGGACGTGATGGACTTCGGCACGCAGGGCCCCGAGGCCCCGGCCGACCTCGCCTGGCTGCGAGGCGTGGACGCCTACACGATGGGCGCCTATCCGCAGGCGGAGGAGGAGTTCCGGGCGGCGGTCCGGATGGATCCCGGGATGGCCGACGGCTGGCTCGGACTGCACGCGCTGCGCGTCGACACGACGACCGCGCTGCTGCGGATGTTCCGGCACCGGGACCGCTTCGGCGAACAGCGCGCCCGGCACCGCCGTTCCCTCAACTCCTGGTACTGGCTCGGGTGGTGGGTGCAGCCCGTGCTGGAGAGCCCGCGCGATCTGCTGCTCGCGCACGCCTCGCACTGGCTGGACGGCCGCCATGTCCCGGAGCTGGACCGGGCGCTGGCCGGACTGCCGCCCGTGGACACCGACCCGCAGGTCCGCTTTCTGCATGCCTGCCGTGCCTATCTGGTCAAGGACTGGGACCAGTTGGTGCGGCACACCGACCCGCTGATCGACGACGCCCTGCTCGGCATCGAGGCGGGGCTGTTCGGCGGCATGGCGCGGGTGCGCCTGGAGATGTACGGACAGGCCGAACCGCTCCTTGCGGCCGCCCTGATGCGCTGCCGCAGCGAGCAGCCGCAGCGCAAGGAGCTGCGCTACTGGCTGGCGCGGGCCCACGAGGGCACGGGCCGCTCGGCCGCCGCACTCCCCCTGTACCGCGCCGTGCACCGCGTCGACCCCGCCTTCATGGACACCGCGGCCCGGCTCGCGGCGATCGCCGAGGGCGACGGGTACGACGAGTCCTCCGACCTCGCGGCGATCGCCCTCTCGGGCGGCCAGGACGCCCTGGAGGGCCCCGACACCCTGGACCCGCTGTTCGGTACCGAGGGCCGGGACCTCAGGCTGCCCGACTCCGACCTGCCGCCCGTCGGCCCGCTCCCCTCGACGATCGACCCGACCGTACGGCACAAGTCCACCGGGCCTGCCGGCTCCCCGCTGCCCTCGGGCCCCACCGACCCGCTGCTGCTGGAGGAGGCGCTCGCCGAGCTGGAGCGCATGGTGGGCCTGGAGCCGGTCAAGCGCCAGGTGAAGGCGCTGTCGGCGCAGTTGAACATGGCGCGGCTGCGCGCGGGCCAGGGCCTGCCGGTCCAGCCGCCCAAGCGGCACTTCGTCTTCTCCGGGCCCTCCGGCACCGGCAAGACCACCGTGGCACGCATCCTCGGACGGGTCTTCTACGCCCTCGGCCTGCTCGGCGGCGACCACCTCGTGGAGGCCCAGCGGGCCGACCTGGTCGGCGAGTACCTGGGCCAGACGGCCGTGAAGGCCAATGAGCTCATCGACTCCGCGATCGGCGGCGTGCTCTTCGTCGACGAGGCCTACTCGCTCTCCAACTCCGGCTACGGCAAGGGCGATGCGTACGGCGACGAGGCGCTGCAGGTGCTGCTGAAGCGGGCCGAGGACAACCGCGACCACCTGGTGGTCATCCTGGCCGGCTACCCCGAGGGCATGGACCGCCTGCTGGCCGCCAACCCCGGGCTGTCGTCCCGCTTCACGACCCGCGTCGACTTCCCGTCCTACCGCCCGCTCGAACTCACCTCCATCGGCGAGGTCCTGGCCGCGGAGAACGGCGACGTGTGGGACGAGGAGGCGCTTGACGAGCTGCGCTCCATCGCCGGGCACGTGGTGGACCAGGGCTGGATCGACGAGCTCGGCAACGGACGGTTCCTGCGCACGCTCTACGAGAAGAGCTGCGCGTACCGCGACCTGCGGCTGTCGGTCTACCCGGGCACGCTGTCCCGTGACGACTTGTCGACCCTGCGGCTGCCCGACCTGATGCAGGCGTACGGGGAGGTGCTGTCGGGGCGGGGGCCGCAGGACCCGTCCGCGATGTGACGGGCCCCCTGCCCCCGTTCGGCCCCCGGCCCGCTGTGCCGCGTCAGGCGGTCAGCGCGTTCTCCGGCTCGCCGCTGGCCCGCGGCTCGGTCACCTTCACCGGCGGCACGTCGCGGTGCGCCGGGTCCGTGACCTCACCGACCAGGAGCTCCAGTACGTCCTCCAGGGCGACCAGGCCCAGCACCTTGCCGGACGCGTCGGCCACCTGGGCCAGATGCGTGGCGGCCCGGCGCATCACCGTCAGGGCGTCGTCCAGGGGCAGTTCGGAGCGCAGGGTCGTCATCGGACGCCACAGCTGCTGCGGCACCGCCCGATCGGAGTCCTCCAGGTCCAGTACGTCCTTCACATGCAGATAGCCCATGAAGGCGCCGTTCTCCGCGGCGAGGGGGAAGCGGGAGTACCCGGTGCGCGCGGTGAGTTCGACGATCCGGCCCGGGGTGACCGACGGCGGGACCGTCACCAGGGACTCCGCCTTCAGCAGGACGTCCGTCACCGGGCGGGAGCCCAGCTCCAGGGCGTCCTCCAGGCGTTCCTGCTCCTCGGGGTCCAGCAGACCCGCCTGGCCGGAGTCCTCCACCAGGCGGTTGAGCTGCTCGCTGGTGAAGACGGCCTCGACCTCGTCCTTCGGCTCGACCCGGAACAGCCGCAGGATCGCCTGCGCGCAGGCGCCGAGAGCGACCGTGATCGGCTTGCACACGCGGGCGAAGGCCACCAGGCCGGGAGCGAGCCACACCGCGGCCTTCTCCGGGGCCGCCATCGCCAGGTTCTTCGGGACCATCTCGCCGATGACGAGGTGGAAGAAGACGACCGCGGCGAGCGCGATGACATACCCCAGCGGGTGGATCATCCCGTCCGGGAGGTGGATCCACTCGAAGACCGGTTCCAGCAGATGCGCCACGGTCGGTTCGGCGACCGCGCCCAGGGTCAGCGAGCAGACGGTGATGCCGAACTGGGCCGCTGCCATCATCTGCGGCAGCCGCTCCAGGCCGTAGAGGACCTGGCGGGCCCGGGCCGTGCCGAGCGGTTCGATCTGGCTGCGGCGTACGGACACGAGCGCGAACTCGGCGCCGACGAAGAAGCCGTTGGTCAGCACGAGCAGTCCGGCGAACAGGAGTTGGAGCACGCTCATCGGGCGACCTCCACGACCGGTCCGGTGCGGACCAGCCGGACCCGCTCGGCGCGGTAGTGCCCCACACGGCGCACGGTCAGCCGCCAGCCCGGCAGCTCGGCCCGGTCGCCGACGGCCGGGATCCGGCCGAGCCGGTCGGCGACCAGCCCGGCGACGGTCTCGTACGGCCCCTCGGGCACGTCCAGGCCTATGCGCTGCAGGATGTCGACACGGCAGCTGCCGTCCGCGTCCCAGGCGGGCCTGCCGTCCTCGGCCGGGGCGGCGGCGAGTTCGGGCACGTCCTGCCCGTCGTGCTCGTCGCGGACCTCGCCGACGATCTCCTCGACGATGTCCTCCAGGGTCACGACGCCCGCCGTGCCGCCGTACTCGTCGACGACGACCGCGATGGGCTGCTCGCTGCGCAACTGGGCCAGCAGGGGCTGGACCGGCAGGGTCTCGGGCACGAGCAGGGCCGGGCGGGCGATCCGGCCGACCGGGGTGCGCAGCCGGTCGTGCGCCGGGACGGCCAGGGCGTCCTTGAGGTGGACCATGCCGACGACCTCGTCGATCCGCTCCTTGTAGACCGGGAAGCGGGACAGTCCGGTGGCACGGGTGAGGTTGACCACGTCCTCGGCGGTCGCCGATGACTGCAGCGCGCTCACCTTCACCCGCGGGGTCATCACGTGCTGCGCGGTCAGCTCGCCGAGCGACAGCGTCCGTACGAAGAGGTCGGCGGTGTCCTGTTCCAGGGCGCCGGCCTGTGCGGAGTGCCGTGCGAGGGAGACGAGTTCGCCGGGGGTGCGGGCGGAGGCCAGCTCCTCGGCGGGCTCGACGCCCAGGGCGCGCACCAGACGGTTGGCCACGGTGTTCAGCGCGGAGATGACCGGGCGGAACAGCCGGGCGAAGGCGTGCTGCGGGCCCGCGACGAAGCGGGCGACCTGCATCGGCTTGGACACCGCCCAGTTCTTGGGCACGAGTTCGCCGATCACCATCTGCACGGCGGAGGCCAGCAGCATTCCGACGATCACCGCGACCGAGGAGACCGCGCCGTCGGGGACGCCGAGGGCCGTGAACGGGCCGTGCAGCAGGGCCGCGAGCGCCGGTTCGGCGAGCATGCCGACGACGAGGGAGGTGATGGTGATGCCGAGCTGGGTGCCGGAGAGCTGGAAGGACAGGTGCCGCAGCGACTCGGCGACCCGGCGGGCCCGCTTGTCGCCTTCGGCCGCGGCCTTCTCCGCGTCCGTCGACTCGACCGTGACCAGGCCGAACTCCGCGGCGACGAAGAAGCCGTTGGCCAGGATCAGCAGGAAGGCCGCTGCGAGGAGCAGCAGGGGTGTGGTCATGATGCCGCCGCCTCGTGGTGCCGGGAGGGGGCGGCGCAGGTACTACAGGACGATCCGTCCATCGCTGGAGGGAGTCACTCCTCGGGTAGCAGGGGCCCGCTGAGGGCCGGCGAAGACCGGCGCGAACATCAGCGGCGAAGGCGCAACGACAGCGCCTCCGACAACAGATTAATCAAGACATGGGGCACTACGGCAGTGTGGACTTCCCCGAGACGACCCCGAGACGGCCCTGAGATCGCCCGGGGCCGCCTCGATCAGCCCTGTCGCTGCCCGGGATCCCGCAGGGAGCGGTCCTCCGCGAGGGCGCGCAGTGTGCGGGCGTCGGCGATGGCGCGCTGCTTGGCGATGCCCGGCTGGATGCCGAGCGCGGGCAGGCTGGTGCCGTCGCTGAGGTTGAGGAACACCCAGGGATCGCCGGGGCGCAGGTTCACCTGCACGATCTCGGCCCAGGCCAGCCGCCGCCTGCTGGCGATGTTCACGACCGTGACGCCGGACTCGTCGGCGACGACCTTCACCCGGCCCAGCTGGGCGAGCACGGCGAACAGCAGCGCGGCCGTGAGGACGAAGCTCATGCGCTCGCCCGGGCCGATGTGCTCAAGCAGCATGGCGACCGTCGTGATGACCACGAAGATCACGGCACCGGAGGTGAGCAGCACGGCGCGGGTGCGGCCCGGCCGGAACGTGACGGGAAGAGCGGGCAGCTCGGACATCTCTGTGTGCCCCTCAGAGACGGCAGGCGTGGATGGCTGTGGTCAGGATGGCCCGGGCGCCGATCGCGTACAGGTCGTCCATGATGCGCTGGGCGTCCTTGGTGGGGACCATGGCGCGGACGGCGACCCAGCCCTCGTTGTGCAGCGGGGAGATGGTCGGGGACTCCAGACCCGGGGTGAGGGCCACGGCCTTCTCCAGCTGCTCGACGCGGCAGTCGTAGTCCATCATCACGTACGTCCGGGCCACCAGGACACCCTGGAGGCGGCGCAGGAACTGCTGGACCTTGGGCTCGGCGGTCTCGTCGGCGTCGGCGCCGGTACGGCGGATGACGACGGCCTCGGACTTCATGATGGGCTCGCCGAAGACCTCCAGGCCCGCGTTGCGCAGCGAGGTGCCGGTCTCGACGACGTCGGCGATGACCTCGGCGACGCCCAGCTCGATCGCGGTCTCCACGGCGCCGTCGAGGTGGACGACGGAGGCGTCGACGCCGTGCTCGCCGAGGTGCCCCTCGACGATGCCCTCGTAGGAGGTGGCGACGGTGCGGCCCTTGAGGTCGGCCAGGCCGTTCGCCGTGCCCGGCTTGGCGGCGAAGCGGAAGGTGGAGCGGGCGAAGCCGAGCGGGAGGATCTCCTCGGCGTCGGCGCCGGAGTCGATCAGCAGATCGCGGCCGGTGATGCCGATGTCGAGCTTGCCGGAGGAGACGTAGATCGCGATGTCGCGGGGGCGGAGGTAGAAGAACTCGACCTCGTTCGACGGGTCGACGGTCCGCAGTTCCTTGGACTCGCGGCGCTGGCGGTAACCGGCCTCATGCAGCATCTCCGCCGCAGGGCCTGACAGGGAACCCTTGTTGGGGACGGCGATGCGCAGCATGAGGTCGGCTTCCTTTGCGTTGAGGTGAGTGTTCGTGAACCGGGGCGGCTTACAGATGGGCGTAGACGTCGTCCAGGGAGATGCCGCGGGCGACCATCATCACCTGGACGTGGTAGAGCAGCTGCGAGATCTCCTCGGCGGCTGCCTCCTTGCCCTCGTGCTCGGCGGCCATCCATACCTCGGCGGCCTCTTCGACGACCTTCTTGCCGATGGCATGGACGCCCTTGCCGACCAGTTCTGCGGTACGGGAAGTGGCGGGGTCGCCGTGGGCGGCCTTGTGCTGGAGCTCGGTGAAGAGCTCCTCGAACGTCTTCTTGGACATGGTGACGCTCAGCCTATGCCACACACCGGACGCGTCAGTGCCACGGTTCGGATACTGAGCGGAGCGTCGCCGCGGTCGCCACCGCCGCGGTCACCGCCTCGTGCCCCTTGTCCTCGTTGGAGCCCGGCAGACCGGCCCGGTCCAGGGCCTGCTCCTCGTTGTCACAGGTGAGCAGGCCGAAGCCGACGGGCACCCCGGTGTCGACGGAGACCTGGGTGAGGCCCTGGGCGACGCCCTGGCACACGTAGTCGAAGTGGGGGGTGCCGCCGCGGATGACGACGCCCAGGGCGACGATCGCGTCGTAGCCGCGGCCCGCGAGGACCTTGGCGACGACCGGGAGTTCCCAGCTGCCGGGGACCCTGAGCAGGGTCGGCTCGTCGATCCCGAGGTCGCGCAGGGCGCGCAGGGCGCCGTCCACCAGGCCGTCCATCACCTTCTCGTGCCACTGCGCCGCGATGACGGCGACCCTGAGGTCCCCGACGTTCCGTACCGACAGCTCCGGTGCGCCCTTGCCGCTCACGTTCCCGTGTCTCCTTCGTGCCTTCTGCAGATCTCTTACTGGTTGCCGCAGGTGGACACGGGGGCCGTGTCCAGCCAGGGCAGATCGTGCCCCATCCGGTCCCGCTTGGTGCGCAGGTAGCGGAGGTTGTGCTCGCCGGCCTGCACGGGCATCGGCTCGCGTCCGGAGACCGCGATGCCGTGGCGGACCAGTGCGTCGGTCTTGTCGGGGTTGTTGGTCATCAGGCGGACGCTGTGCACGCCGAGGTCCGCCAGTATCTGCGCGCCCGCGCCGTAGTCCCGGGCGTCGGCGGGCAGGCCCAGTTCGAGGTTGGCGTCGAGGGTGTCGCGGCCGCGCTCCTGGAGTTCGTATGCGCGCAGCTTGGACAGCAGCCCGATGCCGCGTCCCTCGTGCCCGCGCAGATAGACCACCACTCCCCTGCCCTCGGCCTGGATGCGCTGCAGCGAGGCGTCGAGCTGGGGGCCGCAGTCGCAGCGCAGGGAGGCGAAGATGTCGCCGGTCAGGCACTCGGAGTGGACCCGGACGAGGACGTCCTCGCCGTCGCCGATCTCGCCGTGGACGAGGGCGACGTGCTCGACGCCGTCGATGGTGGAGCGGTAGCCGTAGGCCGTGAACTCGCCGTGCCTGGTGGGCAGATGGGTCTCGGCCTCGCGGCGGACCGTGGGCTCGGAGGCGCGGCGGTAGGCGATCAGGTCCTCGATGGAGATGATCGTCAGGCCGTGCTTGCGGGCGAACGGGATCAGCTCGGGCAGCCGCAGCATCCGGCCGTCCTCGCCGGCGATCTCGACGATCGCGCCGGCCGGGCGCAGCCCCGCGAGCCGGGCCAGGTCGACGGCGGCCTCGGTGTGGCCGTCGCGGGTCAGGACGCCGCCGGACCTGGCGCGCAGCGGGAAGATGTGGCCGGGGCGCACGAAGTCGCCCGGCTGGGCGTCGCCGCTCGCCAGCAGCTGGAGCGTGGTGGCGCGGTCGGCGGCCGAGATGCCGGTGGTGACGCCGTGCGCCGCGGAGGCGTCCACGGAGACCGTGAACGCGGTCCTCATCGACTCGGTGTTGTCGTCGACCATCTGCGGCAGCTTCAGCCGGTCCAGCTCCTCGCCCTCCATGGGGGCGCAGATCAGGCCGCGGCACTCGCTCATCATGAAGGCGACGATCTCGGGGGTGACCTTCTCGGCGGCGACGACGAGATCGCCCTCGTTCTCCCGGTCCTCGTCGTCGACCACCACGACGGGGCGGCCGGCCGCGATGTCGGCGACGGCCTGCTCGATCGGGTCGAGCGACCAGTCCTCGATGCCGTCGGTGCTGTAGAGAATCGGTGCCGAAGTCATGCCGGCGCTCCTTCCAGGACGGGCCGCGCGCCGTCGCGGGAGCGCAGCCACCAGTCGCGCATGCCCCACAGGACGAGTGCGCCGTAGATGACGTAGACGAAGCCGGAGAAGGCGTAGCCGTTGGCGAAGTTGAGGGGGACGCCGACGACGTCCACCAGGAGCCAGGCGATCCAGAACTCGACCATGCCGCGGGCCTGCGCGTACATGGCGACGATGGTGCCGACGAAGATGTAGGCGTCGGGCCAGGGGTCCCAGGACAGGGACGGGTACGCCTTGAACAGGAGGGCGACCAGGACCGTGCCGGCCGCGGCGGCGGCGATCATCGCGCCGCGCTCGCGCCAGGTGGCGAACCGCGGGACGATGTGGCCGTCCTGGGCCTTGTCCTTGGTGCGGTTCCACTGCCACCAGCCGTACAGGGCGACGGCCATGACGACGGTCTGCTTGCCCGCGCTGCCGGCCAGATGGCCGTAGAAGGCGACGAAGAGGACCAGGCCGGAGAGGAACTGCACCGGCCAGGTCAGCAGGGAGCGGCGCCAGCCGAGCGCGAGGGTGATCAGGCCGAGGACGTTGCCGATCATGTCGGACCAGATGATGTGCTGGTCGAGGAGGGTGAACGCCTCGGAGTTCAGCCAGTTCACCGGTCCGCTCCCCGGCTGCTGCCGAGCAGGCGCTCGACGTACTTGGCGACGACGTCGACCTCGAGGTTGACCGGGTCGCCGGGCTGCTTGTGGCCGAGCGTGGTCAGGGCGAGGGTGGTCGGGATGAGGCTGACCGTGAAGTAGTCGGGGCCCGCGTCGACCACGGTGAGGCTGATGCCGTCGACGGTGATCGAGCCCTTCTCCACGACATAGCGGGGCAGGTCCGCGGGGAGCGAGATCTTGACGATCTCCCAGTGGTCGGAGGGCTTGCGCTCCAGGATCTCGCCGGTGCCGTCGACATGGCCCTGCACGATGTGACCGCCGAGGCGGGCGCCCACGGCCATGGGGCGTTCGAGGTTGGCGCGGGAGCCCACGGAGAGTGCGCCGAGGCTGGAGCGGACGAGGGTCTCGGCCATGACGTCGGCGGTGAACTCGTCGCCCTCGTGGTCCACGACCGTGAGGCAGACGCCGTTGACCGCGATGGAGTCACCGTGTTTCGCGCCCTCGGTGACGACGGGGCCGCGCACTCGGAAGCGACAGGCGTCGCCGAGGTCCTCGACGGCGGTGATCTCGCCCAGCTCTTCGACGATTCCGGTGAACACTTCCCGGGTCCTCCCTCTTCGGGCACGGACTCCGGGGCCTGTCGATGACGACAGAATGAGCGGGTGAGGACACCGGGGGCGACGCCGGAGGCTTTCGTCCCGAAGGACGAAGCCGATACGGCGGCGCGCACACATGCCCGCCCGCCGCGCACTGCCTCCCATCCGGACTTTAACCGTCGGTCCAGGAATTTCACCTGGTCAACCGGCCGCTGGAAGCGGTCGGGTCGCGGACTGTAACCGCCGGTTCGGAATTTCACCGACCCCGGAGTGCGCTGCTTCTGGTACAGAGCCAGTGTGCCACGCCTGATCGTGGTCCATACGGGCGAAGGGTGTGGGGTGGCTCACAGGACGTGACGGTGGACTTCTCAACCGCCCCGATCTGCTGGACCCTTTGGTCTAGTCCTTTTTGGATCCACGGTCCGGCCCGGCGGTGGTGACGACGGCCCTTGCCCGCCGCCGGGCCCCCAACCCTCTCAGCTGCGGCGCTCTGGCAGTGTGGTGCCCATGAGCAGCACGATCGCCGACGAGTTCGAGACGCACCGCCCCCGGCTGTTCGGTCTCGCCTACCGCATGCTGGGCTCGGCCTACGAGGCCGAGGACGCGGTCCAGGACGCCTATCTGCGCTTCAACGCGGCGGACCGCGCGGTCATCGAGCACCCGGCGGCCTGGCTCGCCAAGGTCGTCACCAATCTCTGCCTCACCCGGCTGACCTCGGCGCGCGCCCGGCGCGAGAGCTACGTCGGGGTCTGGCTGCCCGAGCCGGTGGTCACCTCGGGCGGGGCGCTCGGCCCGATGGAGTCGGCGGAGCAGCGCGAGGCGGTGTCGCTCGCGATGCTGGTCCTGCTGGAGCGGCTCGGCCCGACCGAGCGCGCGGTGTACGTGCTGCGCGAGGCCTTCGGGTATGGGCACCGCGAGATCGCCGAGACACTCGACCTCACCGAGGCCAACTCCCGCCAGCTGTACCGGCGGGCGGTGCAGCGGGTGAGCGAGGAGCGGGCCCGGTTCGAGCCGGCGCCCGAGTAGCAGGAGGAACTCGTCACCTCCTTCATCATGGCGGCCCGGGACGGTGACCTGGCCGGCCTGGAGAAGCTGCTGACGGCGGACGTGACCTTCTCCAGCGACGGCGGCGGCAAGGTCCGTGCGGCGCTGCGCGCGGTGGAGGGGCCCGACAAGGTGGGGCGGTTCGTGCTGGGTGTCGTCGAGCGGTACATGTCCGGCCTCTCCTTCACCCGGCCCGAGGTCAACGGCGCCCAGGGGCTGGCCGTCTGGGACGGCGACCTGCTCTTCGGCCTGATGGCGTTCGAGATGCGGGACGGGCTGATCTCCCATGTGCGGGCCGTGCTGAACCCGGACAAGCTGGACTTCGCACAGCGTCAGCTGAGGCACGGCTGAGGACGTCGGAGCGGCTTGTCACATCGCGCACCGGCTACGTGGTCTGAGCTGCCGAAGGGCGCTCCGTCCGGGAGCGCCCCGCGTCGAAGGAGCTGAACAGCATGACCACGATCCTGGTGACCGGCGGCACCGGAACCCTCGGCCGGCTCGTCACCGAGCGGCTGCGTGCGGACGGTCACGAGGTGCGGGTGCTCAGCCGGCACACCCAGCCGTACGCCGTCGACCTGCGCAAGGGCGGTGCCGGACTGGACGCGGCGGTCGAGGGCGTGGACACGATCGTGCACTGCGCGACCACGCAGACCGGCGGGGACGAGAAGGCCGCGCGCAACCTGGTGGAGGCTGCGCGGCGAGCCGGTGTGGGGCATCTGGTGTACATCTCGATCGTCGGCGTGGACGAGGTGCCGCTCGGCTACTACAAGACCAAGCTCGCGGTCGAGAAGCTGATCGAGGAGTCGGGGGTCGGCTGGACGGTTCTGCGTGCGACGCAGTTCCACGACCTGCCTGTGATGATCTTCCGGGCGCTGGCCAAGCTGCCGGTCCTGCTGCTGCCGGCCGGGGTGCAGGACCAGCCGATCGAGGTGGCCGAAGTGGCCGAGCGGCTGGCCGAGTTGGCGGCACAGCCGCCCGCCGGGCGCGTCCAGGACATGGGCGGCCCCGAGATCCGCACCTTCGACTCCCTGGCCCGCGCCTGGCTCAGGTCGACGGGCCGCCGCCGCCCGATCGTCAACGTGCCGCTCTTCGGCCGGACGTACCGCGCCTTCCGCCAGGGCGGCCATCTGGCGCCGGAGCAGGCTACGGGCAAGGGGACGTTCGAGGAGTATCTGCAGCGGGCGTGAGTGCTGCGCCGAGGTCCTGCCTGCGGCGCGAGCCGCGACCGCAGTGCGGCCGGCCCTGAACCGGGCAGCCCGCGGGCCGGGCCTGGAGAACCCCCGGAGGGAACTACCGTTCCGGCGGCGCGAACAGTTCCTCCTGGGCCTGGTCCCGTGCCGTGAGCAGGGCGCCACGAAGGACGGCGGCGCCGCCCAGGGTGCTCGGGCGGACCTCGGTGCTCAGCGGGGACATGCGGCGGACGCGGTGCTCCACGCGCCGTGCGAGCTCCTCGCCGCCGGCCTGTCCGACCTCGCCACCGAGGACGACGCACCCCGGGTCGAGGATGGCGACGACGGAGGCGACGCCGACGGCGAGGCGGTCGGCGAGGGCGTCGAGGAAGCGTCCGGCGCTCTCGTCCCGGGGCGTTCGGGCCGCCGCCCGCACCACCGCCGCCGCCCTCGGCCGCTCGCTCGCATCCCCGACCGTCAGGCCGTACTCCCCCGCCAGCTCCACGATCGCGGCCGACCCCGCCAGGGAATGGAACCCTCCGTCGCAGTCCGTCGCGGAGGGCAGGCCCGTGGTTCCCGGCACCGGCAGGAAGCCGATCTCTCCGGTGCCGCCGGAGGCGCCGCGGCGTAGGGCGCCGTCCAGGACGACCGCTGCGCCCGTGCCGTGGCTGAGCCACAGGAGGACGAACGTGTCGCGGTCGCGTGCGGCGCCGTCGCGCTGTTCGGCCAGCGCCGCGAGGTTGGCTTCGTTGCCGACGCTGACACGTGCCTCGGGGAACCGTTCCTGGACGGCGGCGACCAGGCGGCGGTGCCATTCGGGCAGGCCCGAGGAGTCGCGCAGTTCGCCGGTGGCCGGGTCGATCAGACCGGGAGCGCCGATGCCCACGGTGTGCAGGCGCCCCCAGGCCCGGCCGGCGTCGCGTGCGGGCGCACCCGTCGCTCCGGCCTCCTTCGCCGCCCGTTCGACCAGCGCGACCGCCTGCTCCACCACCGGCCCCGTGCCGGTGTCCCCGCCGATCGGCACGGACGCCTCGGCGAGCACGCTGCCCACCAGGTCGGTCACGACCACGCGCACGCTCTCGGTGCGCACGTCCAGCGCGGCCAGATGCGCGCGGTCGGCCACAATCCCGTACAGCTTGGCGTTCGGTCCGCGCCGCTGCCTGCCCGCCTCCCCGACCACGGTGATCAGGCCGGAGGCGGTCAGGCGCTCCACGAGGTCGGCGACGGTCGGCCTGGACAGTCCGGTCAGCTGCTTCAACTGCCCTGCCGTGAGCGGGCCTTCCTCCTGGAGCAGGCGCAGTGCGAGCCGGTCGTTGATGGCCCGGGCAGTGCTCGGAGATGCAGGCATGCCGGGATCCTTCCAGATCTGCGAGGCCGCACCGCACGGCGTCCGTGCGGTCACACGGCCGGGAAAGCCCTATCTATTGCCCTATCTATCAGGCAGGGTTCCTGATAGTTTACCGGACGCTGGTGGGGAACCCAGGTAAGACCGTGAGCCCGGGAGGGGCCGGAGAATGAGCGACGTGGTCCACGACCTGCGCGAGGTGAGGCATGCCCGGTACGCGGTGGCCGCCGTGTTCGCCGTGCACGGAGCCGTCACGGGCTCGTTCGCGACCCGGGTGCCATGGGTCCAGGACCATGCCTCGCTCAGCGCGGGACAACTCGGCTTCGCCCTCGCCTTCACGGCGTTCGGCGCCTCCTGCTCGATGCCCCTGGCGGGCCGGATCAGCCACCGTTTCGGCAGTCGTACGGCGCTGCGCGGCCTGATCGCGCTGTGGACGCTGGCCCTGATCCTGCCGTCGATCGCGCCGAACCTGTACACCCTGTGCCTGGCGATGTTCGTCTACGGCGCGAGTGCGGGCATGGCCGACGTCGCCATGAACGCGCTGGGCGTCGAGGTGGAGCGGCTGCTCGACAAGTCGATCATGTCCGGGCTGCACGGCATGTGGAGCGCGGGCGCTCTGATCGGTTCGGCGGCCGGTACCCTCGCGGCGCACCTCGGGGCGGACGCGCGCGTCCACTTCGCGCTGGCCGCGGCGACCCTCACGCTCCTCGGTGTCCTCGCCTGCCGCTGGGTGCTCGATCTGCAGCCCGCCGAGGACGAGGAGCCGCCGCCGCGGTTCGCGCTGCCGCCCAGGTCGGCGCTGCTGATCGGTGCGGTCGGCTTCTGCGCGGTGTTCGCGGAGGGCGCGAGCCTGGACTGGTCGGCGGTCTATCTGCGGGACCGGCTGGAGACGTCGGCGGGTCTGGCGGCCGCGTGCACCACCGGGTTCATGCTGACCATGGCGGTGGCCCGGCTGGTGGGCGACGCGGTGGTCAACCGGTTCGGCGCGGTCCGCACGGTCCGGGCGGGCGGCGCCCTCGCCGTCGCCGGTGGACTGCTGATCGTCCTTGCCGGTCATCCGGCGGTGGCGATGTCCGGGTTCGCGCTGATGGGGCTCGGCATCGCCGTGGTGGTGCCGCTGTGCTTCGCGGCGGCCGGGCACAGCGGCCCGAACCCGAGCCAGGCCATCGCGGGCGTCGCGACCATCACGTACACCTCGGGTCTGATCGCACCGAGCCTGATCGGCGGAGTCGCCCAGGCCACTAACCTGATGGTCTCCTTCATCCTGGTGACGGCCCTGTCCTGCGGCCTCGCCGTCTTCGCCGGCGTCCTCCGCTCCGGCGAACGCAACCGCACACAGGTCACCCGCCCCAGCACACCGGTTGCCGACCCGCGGCCCTGACGGGTGGGTCACCGAGCCCGGAGGGGCCTCAAACAGCGGGAGCAAGCGGTGGGCAGCACTTCTCCCTGGCGACACCTCTGACCTGCGGCCTCGCCGTCTTCGCCGGCGTCCTCCGCCCCGGCGAACGCAACCGCACACAGGTCGCCCGCCCGAGCACACCGGTTGCCGACCCGCGGCCCTGACGAGGAGCCGCGGGTCGGGAGGGGTGCCCGGTACGGTCGGTCAGCCTGCTATCGAGTCCAGTTGTTCGGCCGCCGGGCGCAGCTCCCAGAGGTCACCGCCGGGTGGTGTCTCCAGCTGCCCGACGGCGTTGCGCGCCGCCCTGTCGCCCGCGTCCGCCGCCGCGTGCACGACGTCGCTCGCCGCGAAGCGGTGGAACTCCAGCTCCGGATACGGCCATGGGGCGGCGCCGGTCGCGGCGGGCAGCAGGAAGTCCACGGCCTTGAACAGGCCCTGTCCGTCCGGCCCTCGATAGGCCCACAGGTTCACGCCGACGTGCCGCCCGATGGCCGCGAGCCGGGTGTAGGCCACCAGGTCGAAGGTGGAGTAGTGCCAGCTCCGCGTCCGCGCGAGCTCCTGCGGCTGACTGCCGTCGCCCGCGATCTGCGGGTCGATCCGCCGGGAGCGCGCGTCCAGCACGGTCCGGCGGGCCAGCGCCCGGTCGCCGGTCGCGTACGCGAGGGCGGCGAGCTGCATGTCGTAGAAGGTGCCGTGGTTGTTGGCCGCGGCGCCCTCCTCCTTGCCGAAGTCGCTGTTCTTCAGCCAGCCCAGGAAGTCGGTGTTCCACTGCGTCATCCCGGCGCGGTCGTCCTTCGTCCAGCCGGGGGCGCCGGTGGCGAGGACCGCGAGGGCGTCCACCACGGCGGTGTACGACTGGGAGAAGTCGATGATGCCGATGGCGCGGCCGTCGTACTTGCAGGGGATGAACTGCGCGTGGTCCAGATTCGGGTTCATGCGGGTGTCCGGGTCGAGGAACCAGGTGCGCAGGATCTGCCCGGCCTTCTCGGCGTACTTCCGCTCGCCCGTGTAGTACCAGGCCAGTGAGAGGTCGTACGACGAGTCGAAGACCTTCTCGACGTCCTGGCGGTCGGTGCCCGAGTCGACCTCGGGATTGCGTTGTCCGTCCCGCTGAACGTACGGGCAGCCCCAGGGGTTGTCGGTGGTCGGGGTCGTGGTGGGCCACCAGTAGGGGGCCTGGCTCAGATAGTCGTGGACGTCGCCGCCGGGTGCCGGCTTCGGCTTGTCGACGACCGTCCAGGGGCCCTGGTCCAGCCAGGTGTCGGCGCGTGCCGTCAAGTTCCGCAGGGCGCGGCGCAGTTGTGGATCACCACGGTCCAGGCGGAGCTTCGTCTGCTGCAGCCGGGCGCCGTCGAGGACGGCGGTGTCGGGAGCCCTGGGTGCCGCTTGGGCGGACGGGACGAGGCCCGCTCCGAGGGTCAGCACGGCTGCCAGCAGGACGGCGGCACGGGATCTTCCACTCATCTGGGACTCCGATCGACCGAACTTCACGTTCATGTGAGTGAACGCAGTTCACGAGGAGGACCGTGTGAGCGTAGGGGGTCCTGGTAGCCGTGACAATGGTCCGGACACTCTTCACGTACACAGAAATTCGTCAGAGAAAGCGAACCTCAACATGGACCTCGGCGTGCGCTGGAAGCTGCACGGAGACGGGCGGACGCCCGCGCCCGGAGCGGTGGTACGCCCGGACGAACGGCTCTCCTGGCCCCGTACGGCCGGACTCGGCGCGCAGCACGTGGTGGCCATGTTCGGCGCGTCCTTCGTGGCACCGGTCCTGATGGGCCTCGACCCCAACCTCGCGATCATGATGTCCGGCGTGGCCACCATGATCTTCCTGGTCGCCACCCGCGGCCGGGTGCCCAGCTATCTGGGCTGCTCGCTGTCGTTCGTGGGCGTGGCCGCGGTGATCCGCGCCCAGGGCGGCACGAGCGCCACGGTGACCGGCGCGGTCCTGGTCGTCGGCGTCGCGCTGTTCCTGGTGGGCCTCGCGGTGCAGCGCTTCGGTGCGCGGATCATCCACGCGGCGATGCCGCCGATCGTCACCGGGGCGGTCGTCATGCTGATCGGCTTCAACCTCGCGCCGGTCACCGCCTCCACGTACTGGCCGCAGGACCAGTGGACCGCCCTGCTGGTCATGCTCTTCACCGGTCTGGCCGTCGTCTGTCTGCGTGGCTTCTGGTCCCGGATCGCCATCTTCCTCGGCCTGGTCTTCGGCTACGGCATCTCCTGGGCCCTCGACCGGATCTTCGGCCGTATCCACTCCGTCGACGCCAGCGGCAAGCTCACCGACCACTGGCGGCTCGACCTCTCCGCGGTCGGCCGGGCCGACTGGATCGGTCTGCCCTCCTTCCACGGGCCGTCGTTCGACTGGTCGGCGATCCTGGTGGCGCTGCCCGTGGTCATCGCCCTGGTCGCGGAGAACGCCGGGCACGTCAAGGCAGTCGGCGAGATGACCGGCGACCCGCTGGACGACAGGCTCGGCACGGCGATCGCCGCCGACGGCCTCGGCTCGGTGCTCTCCACGGCGGCAGGCGGCCCGCCCACCACCACCTACTCCGAGAACATCGGCGTGATGGCCGCGACCCGCGTCTACTCGACCGCCGCCTACTGGGCCGCCGCCGGCTTCGCCCTCCTCTTCGGCCTCTGCCCGAAGTTCGGCGCGGTCGTGGCCGCGATCCCGGGCGGCGTCCTCGGCGGCATCACCGTCATCCTCTACGGCATGATCGGCCTGCTCGGCGCGCAGATCTGGACCAACGCCCGGGTGGACCTGCGCAATCCGCTCAATCTGGTGCCGGCCGCGGCGGGCATCATCATCGGCGTCGGCAACGTCTCCATGAAGTTCACCGACACCTTCTCGCTCAGCGGCATCGCGCTCGGCACCGTCGTCGTCATCACCGGCTACCACGCGCTGCGGGCGTTCGCCCCGGCCCATCTCAAGAGGCAGCAACCGCTGCTCGACGAGGGCACGTCCAGCTACGACGAGGCCAAGTCGTAGGCGTACGAGGCGCTGAACGTGCCGGGCGAGCCCTTGCAGCCGTCCGACTCCCCCGGCAGCTTCACCCACAGATAGCCGTCGATGCGGGCCTCGCCGGTGCTGAGTGTGGGCGTCCGGCCGATCCTGCGGCCCGAGGGGTCGCACCACTCGCCGTCGGGCGGGGCGCCGTTGCCGTTGCGGCTGGTGTCGATGACGGCGCCCAGGTCCGCGGGGCCGCCGAGGGCGGCGAGGACCTGCCGGTCGTAGGCGATCTCGTCGGTCGTGGTGTGGAAGTTGGAGACGTTGCTGAAGATGCCGTCGGAGGAGGCGGCCGAGGCGGCGCCCGCCTGCTTCAGCAGCGACGCCTGCCGGGCGGCCGGGTTCCAGTCGGAGTGGCCCGCGTCGTAGTAGACCCGGGCCTTGGGGTCGGCGGCCTTCAGGGTGCGGCCCGCACGGGCCAGTGCGGCGAAACGGGCCTTGCGATCGCTCTCGGAGAGGCAGTCGGCCTGGGCGATCGAGTCGGGCTCCAGTATGACGACGACCTCACCGGAGCCGAGCCCCGAGGCGAACTCCTCGATCCAGGCGTCGTAGGCCGCGAGGTCGGGCGCCCCGCCCTCGGAGGCGCCGCCGCAGTCCCGGCCGGGTATCGCGTACGCCACCACGACCGGCACCCGGCCCTGCGCCGCGGCGCCCGAGGTGACCGCGCGGACCCGGGAGGCGATGGTCGAGGGGGCGAAGTCGGCGAACCACACGGCGGCCGGCTGGCCGGCGATGCGGGACTCTATGACCGAAGTGCGGGGGTCGCCCGGGTGGGCACGGACCCAGTCGAGCACCTGGGAGTCGGGGTGGCGGTAGAGCCTGGTGGCGGCCCGGGCCGCCCGCGGCTTCTTCGTGGTCCTGGTCGCGGACGGAGTGGGGCTCGCCGAGCGCTTCGAACCGGCGGAGGGCGAGGCGGAGTTCACCGACGGGGACGGCACCACCGGCAGCTGCTCGAGCCGCGGCGAGCCGGTCACCTCCGGCTTCGCCTCGTCGGAGCCCCGGCCGTCGCCGAGCGCGCTGATCATGCCGGTCACGGTGCCGACGGCGACGACGACCGCGGCCGCCGCGGCCATGGCGCCGCGCCGGCGCTCGGCCCTGCGTGCGGCCAGTCGCTGGGCACGTAGGCCTGCCACGGTGCTGCTCCCCCTCCCCCGGCGGCGGATGCGTTCCCCCGATCCGGGGAAGCGTCGGACCTGCCGCCACTGCGCCCAGCCTAGGACTGGGACCCTTCCCCCATGGCGCAATTGGAACAGTTCACCCCATCCGTAGACGCGGTCGTCTCCCGTTTGCGCTCCCTGGACGCGATCCTTCCCGCACGGGACGGGATCGCCGTCTTCAACCGCGTCTACCTCGTCGTCACCGAGGCGGTCGACCGGCGCATCGACGCCGGACGGTTCCCGGACGCGCGGGCCGCGACGACGCTGGACGTACGGTTCGCGGAGCGCTATCTCGCGGCCGTCGACGCCGTGGCCGACGGGCGGCGCCCACCCGCCTGCTGGCGGCCCCTGTTCCAGTTCCGCCGCCATCCCGGTGTACGTCCCCTGCAGTTCGCGCTCGCGGGCATCAACGCGCACATCGGCCACGATCTCGCGCTCGCCGTCGTGGACAGCTGTCGTACGTTGAACTGCGAACCGGTCGACCTGGAGGACGAGTTCGACCGCGTGGGCGATCTCCTCGTCCTGCTGGAGGAGCGCATCCGCGACGATCTGATGCCGGGCCCCGATCTGCTGCAGATCGCCGACCCGCTCACCCATCTGCTCGGCTCCTGGAGCCTGGAGCGCGCCCGGGACGCCAGCTGGTCCGCGGCGCGGGCCCTGTGGGCCCTGCGTCAACTGCCGGACGTGGCCGAGGAGTTCACCGAGCGTCTGGACGCCGCCGTCGGCTTCGCGGGCCGCATGCTGCTCACCCCGCTCCCGGGCTGAGGACCGGCCGCCGTGCGACCCGATCCCGCAACTGCTGGATGAACGTTGTACGTTCGACACCGCTGGACCTTCTGCAAAGGAGCACAGGCATGGCGGTCGCGCTCGGACTCGGGCTTCCTCAGACCAGGCAGTACCACCTCGGCCGCGACATCCCCGACGTGGCGCGGGCCGCCGAGGCGACCGGCTACGAGAGCCTGTGGGTGTTCGAACGGATCCTGTTCCCCGAGCCGGCCCGTCAGGGCCTGTACGGCGTGGACGGCCTGCCCTGGCCGGACCACTACCGCGGCGCCGCCGACCCGCTGGTCACACTGACGCTGGCCGCCGCGGCGACCCAGCGGGCCCGGCTCGGCACCAGTGTGCTGGTGGCCCCGCTGCACGGGCCGTTCCAGCTCGCCAGGACGCTCGCCACGCTGGACGCGGCGAGCGGCGGCCGGGTCGTCGCGGGCCTCGGCACGGGCTGGTCGCACGACGAATACGCCGCCGCTTCGGTGCGGCCCTTCGAGGAGCGCGGCCGGACCCTCGACGAGGTGATCGCGGTGTGCCGGGCGGTATGGGGCCCCGACCCGGTGTCGTACGACGGTGACATCACGCGGATCGCTCCCTCGGTGGTCGGCCCCAAGCCCGCCCGGCCGATCCCGGTCCTGCTGGCCGGCTCCAGCAGGAAGGCGATGACCCGGCTCGTCGACCACGCGGACGGCTGGCTGCCTGTGGCCGCGGGCGTCGATCAACTGCGCGCGCAGCGGCGGCAGTTGGAGGACCTGGCCGCCGAGCGCGGCCGCACCCGCCCGATCCGGACGGTCCTGCGCGCCAACGCCCGCCACTCCGCACGGGCCCACGAGAACGCCGGCCGCCGCCCCCTGCACGGCAGCGTGGACCAGATCGTCGAGGACCTCGCCGCCTACGCCGCCACCGGCCCGGACGAGATCATCGTCGACCTCCAGAGCACCCTGCGCGACGCCCACGAACTCCAGGACGTCGCAACGGAGGTGTACGAGAAGGCACGCGCCGCCGGGATCTAGGACTCGCTGCCCTAGTCCTCAGGCAACTCCACCGGCGCGATCTCGTCGTACACGTCCCCCGGCCCCGGGTTGGTCGCGTCCGTCCCCCCGCCGAAGTGGTGCATGACGCCCCACACCGCGTTCAGCGCGGTCTGGACGGCGCCCTCGGCCCAGCCTGCCGTCCAGGAGATGTCGTCGCCGGCGAGGAAGATCCCCCGCTTGTCCTCGGGCAGCCGGTCCTGCATGAAGTGCGTGAACAGGCGGCGCTGGTAGCGGTAGTGGCCGGGCAGGTTGGCCTTGAACGCGCCCATGAAGTAGGGCTCGTTCTCCCAGGAGACGGTCACCGGGTTGCCGATGATGTGCTTCCTGATGTCGACCTTCGGGTAGATCTCGCCGAGCGACTTCAGCATGACCTCCATCCGCTCGTTCGCGGACAGCGGCAGCCACTTCAGGCTGTCGTCGCACCAGGTGTAGGAGAGGCAGATGACGGCGGGCCTGTCCGGCCCGTCGTCGAGGAGGTAGGTCCCGCGCGTCATACGGTCGGTGAGCGTCATCGACATGACGTCACGCCCTGTCGGGTTTCCCCTGTCGTCGACGGCCTTGTCGAGCCAGAACGGCCGGTCGACGGGCACGAACAGCTTCGAGGACTCCATGTAGTGGGTGCGCTCGATCGCCGTCCAGTGGTCGATCGGGAAGAGCGAGTCGTCGCAGGCGATCTTCGACAGCAGCATCCAGGACTGGGCCGTGAAGACCGCCGCCCGGTAGGTGCGGATGTCGCCGTCCGCGTCGGTCACGGTGATCCGGTTGCCGGCGGTGCGGTCGAGGCGGGTCACGGCAGGGCGGGGTCGGCCGTCGGCGTGCAGGGACTTCAGGGACGTCCCGTACGGCCAGTGCACGATCTTCTCCGGCTCGCGCTCCCACAGCCGCTCCGGCAGCTGCTGGGAGCCGCCGACGATGCCGCGGTGGTGGTCGTCGGCCTCGGTGTAGACGACCCGCAGGATCTCCAGGATGGAGTTGGGGAAGTCGGTGTCCCAGCCGCCGGTGCCGAAGCCGACCTGGCCGAAGATCTCGCGGTGCCGGAAGGACCTGAAGGCCTCGGAGTCGCAGAGGAAGCCGTAGAAGGTCTGGTTGTCGAGCTTCTCGACGAGCCTCGCCCAGATCTCGCGGATGCGCGGCACGTCGCGCTCGCGGATGGCGCGGTTCATGTCGGAGAAGTCGGCACCCTCTTCGAGGCACCGGTTCCAGGCGTCGGCGACGTCGCGGTAGACCTGCGGCAGGTCGTCGATCGTCTCGGCGTAGTGCGACTCGCCCTTGAGGTCGACGACCGTCGAAGGCGTCGTCTCCGCAAGGGGGTTGGGGAAGGCCCGGGTCTCGAGGCCCACCAGGTCGATGTAGTGCTGCAGGGCCGTGGAGGACGGCGGGAAGCGCATGGCGCCCATCTCGGCCGTCAGCCCCTCGGTGCCGGCGCCCTCGAAGCCGACCGTCCGCAGCCGTCCGCCGATCTTGTCGGCCTCGTAGACGACGGGCTTGAGGCCCATCTTCATCAGCTCGTACGCGGCGACGATGCCGGACAGGCCACCGCCGACGACCGCGACCTCGGCGCCGTGCTCGGTCGCCGGTATCTGGCCGAGGCCCGCGGGGTGGGCGAGGAAGTCGTCATAGGCGTAGGGGAAGTCCGGGCCGAACATGGTGATCGGCGGCTGCTGCTCGTCTGCGTGCTCGACGGCGTTGGGCACGGTGGACGTCATGGGGTACGGACTCCTTGCGGGGACGAACTCGGGGATGCTCGCGGGGTGTGCGGGGGGGGTCAGACGAGGGACCCGTACAGGCCGGGGCGGCGATCCTTCAGATACGGGTTGGCCTCGCGGGAGGCGGCGAGGAAGGCGGGGTCGGCGTCGGCGACGACGAGTTCCTCGCCGCGTCCGGCACGGGCCCGGGCGATCCCGTCGGGACCGGCCAGCGCGGAGAGGCCGAAGAACTCGAACTCCCCTTCCTGGCCGACCCGGTTGGCGTAGGCCACGTACATCTGGTTCTCCCAGGCCCGCACCGGGATCATGGACTCGGCGACCAGCTGGAACGGGTGCATGTTCGCCGTCGGGACGAGCAGCAGGTCGGTGCCGGCCAGGGCGTGGGCGCGGACGTACTCCGGGAACTCGACGTCGTAGCAGATCATGAGCCCCACGGTCAGTCCGCCCAGCACGGCCTGGACGACGGCCTGTTCGCCCGGCGTGAAGTGGTCGCGCTCGAAGCCGCCGAAGAGATGGGCCTTGCGGTGGTTCATGAGGCGGTCGCCGGTGGCGGAGATCAGCTGGGCGGAGTTGTGGACCGTGCCGCCGTCGCGCTCCGGGTAGCCGTAGGCGATCGCGAGGCCGTGCCGGGTGGCGAGGTCGGCGATCGCGTCCGCGGAGTCGCCGTCGGCCGGCTCGGCGAGGCGGGCGATGTCGTCGCCGATCGCGTACCCGGTCAGGAACATCTCCGGCGCGGTCAGCAGCGCGGCGCCCGCTGCCGCGGCACGGCCCGCTGCGGCGTCGAGGACCTTGAGGTTCTCGGCGACGGAGCCGGGGCGGCCGGAGCTCTGGAGCAGGGCGGTACGCATGCGTGTTCCTCACCGGTACAGGTGCGTGTGGGGGGCAATTAGACGGTACGGTCGCCTGCCGCGGACCGGCAAGAAGGAGCTGTTGCGCGCCGGTGAGCGGTTCATTGCGTACGAGGCCCCCCGGGCGGCGATTCGTTGCGCACCCCGGGGCGGAGATCTGCTCCTCCCGGAGGCGCAGCCCGCGGCCTGGCCCCCGCCGGGCGGCGGAGAGGCGATGCCGACCCGGGCGCGATGTGGGCCGGGCGCCCCGCCGGGACAGTGGTGAGCGTCCGCTTCACCTGCAGAAAGGACCGTCATGCAGCGTCGTACGAAGATCGCCGTGCTCGGGGCCGTGCTCCTGCTCGTCACCGGGGCGACGGGGTCCGCCGCGGCGTACGGGACCGACGGCCACCCGCGGCAGGAGGCCGCCGCGCTCACCGGCACCGCGAAGCTGTACCGGGCCGCCGGGGACGACATCACCTTCACCTTCGACGCGCATCTGGCGGCGAAGGACCACGACAACCCGCTCGACGCCACCGGCACCTTCCGGTGGAGCCACTACGCGGCGAACGGCGAGGGCGGCTGGGCGAAGGCCCGGGTCGACTGCCTGGTCACCGGAGGCAAGGTGGCCGTCGTCTCCGGCGTCATCACGGACACGGACCTGGACGGGGTGAAGGGCCACCGGGTCGGCATCAGCGTCCACGACACCGCCGGCACCGACCGCCTCGGCTACAGCTGGGCGGCCACCGAGAACATGGGCCCGAAGGACCTCCCCAAGTGCATCAGCTCGGCCCCCTTCGAGAGGGTCAAGCAGGGCACGGGCGACTTCAGGGTCGTGCCGTGGCAGCCGGACTTCTAGCGCGCCGACCGGTGGCGCCCTATGGGACGCCCCGTCGGCCCCGTGACGCTCTCCCCAGCACCAGTAGCGCCGCCGTCATCAGATACGGCGTCGCGAACAGCGTGAAGGTGGTGCTGTGTGCGGCTCGGGTCTCGACGGCCGCGTACAGGCCGTAGACCGCGACCGTGGCGAGGTCGCTGCCCAGGCCCGCCACCGAGGTCAGCGTGGCGCGGGCGGTGTCGTCGATGCGGCGTTGCAGGCGTACGTCGGCCAGTACGGTCGCCAGCTGGAAGCCGCCGAAGGCGACGGCCACCAGGGTGAGGGCGAGCGGGGTGCGCGTCGCGGCACCCAGGGCCAGGGCGAGCGCGGCGATCGTGAGGACCACCGCCAGCCCCGCGGTGCCGAGGCGCTCGCACCGCCCGGCCAGCAGACTCCCGGCCGTCGCTCCCGCCCAGATCAGCAGGAGCAGATACGGGACCGTCGCGTCGCCCACGCCGGTGTCCCGCACCAGCAGCGGCGTGTACTCGTCGAGCGCCTCCCACACGGCCCCCACCGCCGGGACGAGCAGCAGCGCGCCCCGCAGCGAGCGGTCGCGGCGGACCTCGGCCAGCCCGTCCCGCAGGGTCGCGGCCCAGCCCTCACCCCCGGCCTCGGGCGCCGGCCGGTCCTCGGGGAACCGGGTCGCCGTCACCGCGCTCGCCAGACAGGCCAGCACGCTCGCCGCTCCCACGGCCGGATAGCCGCCCCAGGCGAACACCGGCCCGGCCAGCGCCAGGGCCGCCATGATCGCGACATGCCCCGCGGCCCTGGCCCGGCCCATGATCCGGGCGTAGTGCTCGGCCGCGCCGAGCCGCTCCAGCTCGTCGTACACCAGCGCCTCCAGCGCACCGGAGCCGAGCGCTCCGCGCGCGCCCCACAGGAAGAAGCCGAGGGCGAAGGCCCCGTACGAGGGAGTGAGCACCCACAGGGTGAAGCCGGCCGCGGTGAGCAGCGGGCCGAGCCAGAGCAGCACGCGCCGGGACACGGCGTCGGCCCAGGCGCCGGAGGGCACTTCGAGCAGTACGCCGGTGAGGGACCAGATCGCGAAGAGGGAGGAGATCTGCCAGACCGAGAGGCCGGTGTCGCTGAACAGCAGCGCGTACACCGGGTAGAGCAGGACGAAGTCGTCGAGGAACGCGTAGCCGTACAGCGTGGCCGTGAACCGGCGGACGCCGGCGGTGGCGGGCACACGCGCAGGTGAGAGTGTCATGAGGCCTTCCCGCAGGGACGGATCGGATGCCGGATGTACGGCGTCCGAGGCGGCCCTCGGGAGGCGCGGCTGGTGGATCAATGTCGCCAGGTCATGACACCGATGGTAGGCGCAGCCGGCGCGGGCGGGCGCGGAATTTCGCCGGGCGGTTACGTCGGCGAACCGGACGAGAAGCGGCGCAGCAGGGGCGAGAGCACCAGCACGGACTTGGTGCGCTCGACGAACGGCTCCCCGGCGATGCGCTCCAGGACCCGCTCGAAGTGCCGCATGTCGGAGGCGAAGACCTGCGCGACGGCGTCCGCGTCGCCGGTGACGGTGGAGGCGGCGACGACCTCCTGGTAGCGCTCCAGGCCTCGCCGGATGGTCTCCGGCGAGGTGTTGTGCCGGCAGTAGATCTCGACGAACCCCTCGGTCTCCCAGCCGAGGGCACCGGGATCCACCCGTACGGTGAAGCCGGTGATGGCCCCGGTGGCGCGCAGCCGGTCCACGCGCCGTTTGACGGCGGGCGCGGACAGGCCGACGAGTTGCCCGATGTCCGCGTAGGAGCGGCGGGCGTCCTCGGCGAGGGCGTGCACGATGCGTTCGTCGAGATCGTTCAGCACTGCTGGTCGTTCACTTCTCTTCTGGCGCGGCGACTTCCGGAGCGGGAACCGCAGGCGTGGCAAGGCGGGAACGGCGGTAGCCGTACCCGAAGTAGAACACGAGCCCGACCGCCATCCAGACCCCGAACACCACCCAGGTGACCGCGGACAGACTGCCCATCATCCAGACGCAGAAGGCGAGGCCGAGGGCCGGCAGTACGGGCGAGAGCGGGACGCGGAAGGTGCGCGGCATGGCCGGGCGGGTCCGGCGCAGCACCACCACGGCGACGTTGACCAGCGCGAAGGCGAAGAGCGTGCCGATGCTGGTGGCGTCGGCGAGCTGGCCGAGCGGGATCGCGGCGGCGAGGACGCCGCAGAACAGCGAGACGATGACGGTGTTGGCGCGGGGCGCTCCGGTCTTCGGGTGGACCTTCGCGAACACCTTGGGGGCGAGCCCGTCGCGGGCCATCGCGAACAGGATGCGGGTCTGGCCGTAGAGCACGGTCAGCACGACGCTCGCGATGGCGATGACCGCGCAGGCGGCGAGCAGGGTGCCCCAGAAGCTCTGGCCGGTGACCTCGCGCATGATCTGGGCGAGCGCGGCCTCCGAGTCGGAGAACTGCCGCCAGGGCTTGGCGCCCACGGCGACGGCGGCGACGAGGACGTAGAGCGCCGTCACGATGACCAGCGACAGCATGATCGCGCGGGGCAGGTCGCGCTGGGCGTTCTTCGCCTCCTCGCCGGCGGTGGAGGCGGCGTCGAAGCCGATGTAGGAGAAGAAGAGGGTGGCGCCCGCCGCGCTGACGCCCGCCATGCCCAGCGGCATGAAGTGCGCGTAGTTGCCGGACCGGAAGCCCTGGATGCCGATCGCGCAGAACAGCACCAGCGCGGCGATCTTCACGGCGACCATGATCGTGTTGGCGCGGGCGGACTCCTTGGCGCCGCCCAGCAGGAACACCATCGCCAGCAGGACGACGATCAGCGCGGGCAGGTTGAAGATGCCGCCGTCGCCGGGCGGGGCGGACAGGGCGTCGGGGATGGTGACGCCGATGGTCCCGTCGAGCAGTTCGTTGAGGTACTCGCCCCAGCCGACCGCCACCGCCGCGACCGAGACGCCGTACTCCAGGATCAGACACCAGCCGCAGATCCAGGCGATCAGCTCGCCCATCGTTGCGTATGCGTACGAGTACGAGGACCCGGCGACCGGGATGGTGCCCGCGAGCTCGGCGTAGGACAGGGCCGAGAAGAGCGCGGTCAGGCCGGCTATCACGAAGGAGAGGGTGACGGCCGGACCGGCCTTGGGCACGGCCTCGCCGAGGACGACGAAGATGCCGGTGCCGAGGGTGGCACCGATGCTGATCATGGTGAGCTGCCACAGCCCGAGGGAGCGCCGCAGGCTCCCTCCCTCACCCTGACCGCCCTCCGCGACCAGGCGCTCCACCGGCTTGCGGCGCATGAGGCGCGCGCCGACGCCCGGGGACGGCGGGGCGTTGGTGGTGCGGTCGTGCGGGGGTGCGCCTTGGTCGAGCACGCGCTGACTCCTTCGTCACTGCGGTCAGGGCGGCGGGAACCGGCGGCGTCCCTGCGTCTGCAGGGACCCACCGAGCGGGGTCCCCGCCACGCCACGTACAGCGCATGACCCTACGGGTCCGGGCTTCACGGGCGTAATGCAGCAACCTTGCATGTGCGCGCAAGATCGTTGCGTTCCTCTCGGCGGGGGTGCCCATTCGTTGCACACGGGGACCCCCGTCCGTTCAGCTCCAGCTGGCGTGCAGGGGCTTGCCCTCCGCGTAGCCCGCGGCGCTCTGGATGCCGACGACGGCCCGCTCGGCGAACTCCTCCAGGGAGTTGGCCCCGGCGTAGGTGCAGGAGGAGCGGACGCCCGCGATGATCGAGTCGATGAGGTCCTCGACGCCGGGGCGGGCCGGGTCGAGGAACATCCGGGAGGTGGAGATGCCCTCCTCGAACAGCGCCTTGCGGGCGCGGTCGTAGGCCGACTCCTCCGACGTGCGGTTGCGGACCGCGCGCGCGGAGGCCATGCCGAAGGACTCCTTGTACAGGCGGCCGTTCGCGTCCTGCTGCAGGTCGCCCGGGGACTCGTAGGTGCCCGCGAACCAGGAGCCGATCATCACGTTGGAGGCGCCGGCCGCCAGCGCCATGGCGACGTCGCGCGGGTGGCGGACACCGCCGTCGGCCCACACGTGCTTGCCGTACTTCTTCGCCTCGGCGGCGCACTCCAGGACGGCGGAGAACTGGGGCCGGCCCACGCCGGTCATCATGCGGGTGGTGCACATGGCGCCGGGTCCCACGCCGACCTTGACGATGTCCGCGCCCGCCTCGATCAGATCCCGTACGCCCTCGGCGGCGACGATGTTCCCGGCCACGATCGGGACCTGCGGGTCGAGTGCCCGCACCACCTTGATCGCGCCGATCATCGACTCCTGGTGGCCGTGCGCCGTGTCGATGACGAGCGTGTCGACGCCCGCGTCGAGCAGCTGCTTGGCCTTGCCCGCGACATCGCCGTTGATCCCCACGGCGGCGGCGATGCGCAGTCTGCCCCGCGCGTCGGTGGCCGGTGTGTACAGCGTGGCGCGCAGGGCGCCCTTGCGGGTGAGGATGCCGGCGAGGCGGCCGGCTTCGTCCACGGCCGGGGCGTAGCGCCGGTTGGCCGCGTCGAGCCGGTTGAAGGCCTCGCGGGGGTCGATTCCGGCGTCCAGGAGCAGCAGGTCGCGCGACATGACGACCTCGAGCTGGGTGAAGCGGTCGACGCCGGTCAGGTCCGCGTCGGTGACGACACCGACGGGCCGGCCGTCCCCGTCGACGACGACGCCCGCGTTGTGCGCACGCTTGGGCAGCAGGGCCAGCGCGTCGGCGACGGTCTGGTGCGGGGAGAGCACGATCGGGGTGTCGAGCACCAGGTGGCGGCTCTTGACCCAGGAGACGACCTCGGTGACGACCTCGATCGGGATGTCCTGCGGGATGACCACGAGGCCGCCGCGCCGGGCCACCGTCTCGGCCATGCGACGGCCTGCGATGGCGGTCATGTTGGCGACGACCAGCGGGATCGTGGTGCCCGTGCCGTCCGGGGAGCTGAGGTCCACGCCCTGCCGCGAGCCGACCGCACTACGGCTCGGGACCATGAAGACGTCGTCGTACGTCAGGTCGTAGGCGGGCTGGATGTCGTTGAGGAAACGCACGTGCTGCACATCCCAGTCGATCAGAGGTGGCCCCCGGACAGGTCAGCCAGGGGGAAGAGCACGTACTTCATTGTCCCATGTCGGCTGGAATGCGATGCCCGGGCAGATCGTCCAGGCTGGTCAGAGGGTCACTTGGAGGATCCTCCGAGAGCCAGTGCCACCGAGAGCGCCGGGGTGCGGTCGGCCGCCTCGGCGAACACCTCCTGGGCCGTCCCCCATTCGTCGGGGCGCGCCTCGGCGTAGGGCCGCCAGCCCCGTACGACGACGAGCAGCCCCCGCTCGACCGCGCCCTCGGGCCACAGGGCGCGGTCGGAGAGGCTGTCGGCGAGGGCGTCCCAGTTGCGACCGAACCAGTCGGGCAGCCCGAGGGCACGCGCGCAGCGGTCCATCAGGCCCGCCTTGTCCGTGACCCCGTCGAGGTCCAGCGTGACGACGAGCTCCGTCATCCGTTCTCCGCCCTGAACGATTCGTGGGTGGTGCCGCGGCACCATGTCGGCGCTGCCACCGCGGCCGTACGCCTGCTGACCTGCCGTCAGGGGCCGTCGGGGTCCGACCTGTTGAGAGCGGACCTCGGGGTGGGGCCCGAGGTCATCAGGACGTCCGCGGCGGAGGTGTCCGTCACCAGGCTGGTGACGAGCCCGGACCGCAGCACCGCGTCGATGGCGGCGGCCTTGCGCGCACCGCCCGCGATCGCGACGACCTCGGGGATACGGCGGAGCTGGTCGGTCTTGACCGTGATGCACCGCTCCCCCAGGTCCCGTCCGACCCTGCGGCCCTCGCTGTCGAAGAGGTGCGCGGACATCTCGGCGGCGACTCCGAGGGAGGCGTAGTGCGCGCGCTCCTCGTCGCTGAGCATGTCGTGCACCGTCGAGATGCCCGGCTCCCAGGAGCCGATGGAGACACAGGCGACCGTGACCTTGTCGAAGTACTCGAAGGCGCGGGCGATCCCGGTCTGGTTGCGCAGCGCGGAGGCGGTGGCCGCGTCCGGCAGCAGCATCGGCGCGTAGATGGGGTGGGCGTCGCCGCCGGACACCTGGGCGGCGCGGCGCACGGCCTCGACGGACCCGCGCTCGGCCGTCCCGGCGTCGTAGACACCCGTCAGCTGCACCACCGTGCACGGCGGCAGCCTGTCCAGGGCCGCGGCCATGTGGATGGTGGAGCGGCCCCAGGCGAGGCCGAGCACGTCGCCCTCGTTGACCAGCTCGCCGAGCAGGTCGGCGGCCACCTCACCGAGGTTCTCGGGGTCGGGCGACTCGTCGATCTCGGCCGGGGACTCGACCACCACCGCGTGCCTGAGGCCGTAGCGGGCGCGCAGCGCGTCGGAGCGCTCCGCGTCCAGCTCGGCCGGGACACGGATCTCGATGCGCACGAGGTCCCGCTCGAGCGCCGTCTCCAGGACCCGGGCCACCTTGAAGCGGCTGACGCCGAACTCCTCCGCGATCTGGATCTTGGACTTGCCCTCGAGGTAGAAGCGGCGGGCCATGGCCGCCGCCTGCACCAGCTCAGCGGGTCCCATCCGTACTGCTGACCGGCCCGCCGTCATACCCGACACGGCGATCTCCTCACTGCTGTTCACGCACTGGATTCGCCGTTCATCCTTGCAGATCCGGCGTACTTGATCCGCCCTGATGGGCGGCGTTCACGTAGCTGTTCACGTTCTGGTCGGTCAGTGGTCGCATGCCCAGGACGCCTTCGATGTCGCGTTCTCGGCCCGGGCGCGCAGTGCGCGGACCGCTTCGGCCGGGTCGTCGGCGCCGTAGACCGCGGATCCCGCGACGAAGACGTCGGCGCCCGCCTCGGCGCAGCGCTCGATGGTGGAGGCCGAGACACCGCCGTCGACCTGCAGCCAGAGCTCCAGGCCGTGCTTGCTGATCAACTCGCGGGTACGGCGGATCTTCGGGAGCATGATGTCGAGGAACGCCTGCCCGCCGAAGCCCGGCTCCACGGTCATGATCAGCAGCATGTCGAGCTCGGGGAGCAGGTCCTCGTACGGCTCGATGGGCGTCGCGGGCCTGAGCCCCATGGACGCGCGGGCGCCCTTGGCGCGGATCTCCCGGGCGAGCCGCACCGGGGCGGTGGCCGCCTCGACATGGAAGGTGACGGATCCGGCCCCCGCCTCGACGTACTGGGGCGCCCACCGATCGGGGGCCTCGATCATCAGATGGCAGTCCAGCGGGGTGTCCGTCGCACGGGCCAAAGACTCTACGACCGGCACACCGAGCGTGAGGTTCGGGACGAAATGGTTGTCCATCACGTCGACATGGAGCCAGTCGGCTCCCTCGACCGCCCTCGCCTCGTCCGCGAGGCGGGCGAAGTCGGCGGACAGGATGCTGGGATTGATCTGCGCTGCCATGCCCCAAGCCTGCCATGTCCGGGCACGTTTGTTCGCGCCGGTCCGGACCCAGGGCGTTCTTCGGATGTCGCACCGGGCCCCGGCATGCCATGCTGGGCGGCCCACGGGCTACGGGGGTGGCCATGACCGAGGGGAAGACGGACGGCAAGGGGCACGGACGCCATGTGCGCCAGGGCCTCATCGGAGTCCTGACCGGGCATCGCAGCAAGTGGGTCATCGTGGCCCTGTGGCTGGTGGTGCTCGTGCTCGCGGCGCCGCTCGCCTCGAAACTCACCGACGTGCAGGACAACGACGCCGCGTCCTGGCTGCCGGGCTCCGCGGAGTCCACCCAAGTCCTGGACGCGTCCGACGAGTTCAGGCCGGAACAGATCCCGGCCGTCGTCGTCTACGCGCGCGAGGGCGGCCTCACCGCCCAGGACCGGGACAAGATCGCGCAGGACGCCGACCAGCTCAGGCAGCTGACCGCGCACGGCATCCGCGGCGCCGAGACCCGCGGTCCCGTCTACAACGAGCGGTCGGCCCCCGAGGCGGCGCAGATCTATGTGCCGATCACGATGGACGAGAAGGGCTGGGAGCGGATCGCGCCCGCCGTCGACTCCATCCGTGACCGTACGGGCCGCAGCACGGGCGGTCTCGCCGTGCATGTCACCGGTCCCGGCGGCACCTCGGCCGACTTCTCCGAGGCCTTCGAGGGCATCGACTCCACGCTGCTGCTCTCGGCGATGGGCGTCGTCATCGTGATGCTGCTGCTCACCTACCGCAGCCCGACCCTGCTCTTCGTCCCGCTGATCTCCGTGGTCGTCTCCCTGTTCACCGCGCAGGCACTGATCTATCTGCTGGCCAAGCACGCGGGACTCACGGTCAACGGCCAGAGCGCGGGCATCCTGACGGTGCTCGTGTTCGGCGCGGGGACGGACTACGCCCTGCTCCTGGTCGCCCGCTACCGGGAGGAGCTGCGCCGGCACGAGGACCGCCACGAGGCGATGGCCCTGGCCCTGCACCGGGCGGGCCCGGCCGTGCTGGCCTCGGGCGCCACGGTCGTCATCAGCATGCTCGTGCTGCTGGCCGCCGAGATGAACTCGACCAGCGGCCTGGGCCCGGTGGCCGCGATCGGTGTGGCGGTCGCACTCCTGGCGATGCTCTCGCTGTTCCCCGCCCTGCTGCTGATCTTCGGCCGCTGGATCTTCTGGCCGGTGATCCCGCACTTCGGCTCGGCCGACCCGACCGAGCGCGGTGTCTGGGCCCGGATGGGCCGCACCATGGCCCGCAACCCGCGCGCGATCTGGGCCGCGACGGCGGCGGCCCTGGCCCTGATCTCCCTGGGCCTGCTGCAGCTGCGGGCCCAGGGCATCAGCAACGCGGACGCCTTCACCGGCAAGCCGGACTCGATCACCGGTCAGGAGGTCTCGGAACGCTACTTCCCGGCGGGCAGCGGCGATCCGCTGGTGATCGTCTCGAACCAGGCCCAGGGCGCGGAGGTCCGCGAGGTGGTCGCGGACATCAGGGGCGTGGTGCCCGAAAGCCTCACGGTGCCGCCCGGCACGAAACCCGAGCACCAGGGCCAGGTGCTGTTCGAGGCCACGATGACCGACCCGTCCGACAGCGAGGCCGCGAAACACACCGTCGAACGGGTCCGGGACGCCGTCCACGCGGTGCCGGACGCCGACGCCCAGGTGGGTGGCGGCACTGCCGCCCTGCTGGACATGGACGCGGCGACGACGCACGACAACCTCGTGATCATCCCGGCGGTGCTCGTGGTCGTCCTGCTGATCCTGGGCGCCCTGCTGCGCGCCCTGGTGGCCCCGCTGCTGCTGATCGGCACCGTGGTGCTGTCGTTCGCGGCGGCCCTCGGCGCCAGCGCGCTCGCCTTCCGGCACATCTTCGACTACGCGGGCGAGCAGACGGACTTCCCGCTGTTCGTCTTCGTGTTCCTGGTGGCGCTGGGCATCGACTACAACATCTTCCTGACCACACGCATCCGTGAGGAGGCCGGCCACCAGGGCACCCGCCCCGGCGTGGTGACGGGCCTCGCCGCGACGGGCGCGGTCATCACCTCGGCCGGCCTGGTGCTGGCGGGCACGTTCGCCGCCCTCGGCACCCTGCCGATGGTCGCCTTCGCCGAGATCGGCTTCGCCGTCGCGCTGGGCGTCCTGCTGGACACCTTCGTCGTACGGTCGGTGCTGGTCACCTCGCTCTTCCTGGACGTCGGCCGGAAGGTGTGGTGGCCGCACCGGCTGGCCCGTCAGGACGCGGGAACGGCCGCGGCGGCACAGCCCGAGGCGCGGATCAGCCAGTCCTCCGAATGAGCGCCAGATACATGGCGTCGGTGCCGTGCAGATGCGGCCACAGCTGTACGTCGGGGCCCTCGCCGAGATCCGGTACGCCCGGCAGGAGGGGGCGCGCGTCGACGAGTTCGGCCTCGGGGTGCTGCTTGAGCAGGTCGTCGACGACGGCCCTGGTCTCGGCGAGGTGCGGCGAGCAGGTGGCGTAGCCGACGATGCCGCCGACCCGTACGGCGTCCAGGGCGCCGGCGAGCAGGGCGCGCTGCAGCGGAGCGAACCCGTCCAGGTCCTCGGGACGGCGCCGCCAGCGCGCCTCGGGCCGTCTGCGCAGGGCGCCCAGCCCGGTGCAGGGCACGTCCATCAGCACGCGGTCGAAGGAGCCGGGGCGCCAGGGCGGCCGGGTGCCGTCGGCGGCGATGACCCGGTAGGGCCCGGGGTTGCCGTCCAGGGCCCTGGCCACGAGCCCCGCCCGGTGGGGCTGCTTCTCGGAGGCCAGCAGGGTGGCACCGCGCTGGGCGGCGAGCGCACCGAGCAGCGCGGCCTTGCCGCCGGGGCCCGCGCACCCGTCGAGCCACAGCTCGTCGCGGCCCTCGACCGGCGCGGCGGCGAGCGCCAGCGCCACGAGCTGGCTGCCCTCGTCCTGCACCCCCGCACGGCCCTGGCGTACGGCCTCGATGGCGCCGGGTTCGCCGCCCTCGGCCAGCCGTACGGCATACGGCGACCAGCGCCCAGGCACGGCCGCCTCCTCGCCGAGCAGTTCCTCGGTCGTGGCCCGGCCGGGCCGCGCGACCAGGGTGACGTCGGGCCGTTCGTTGTCCGCCTCCAGCAGCCGCTCCAGACCGGCCCGGCCGCCGCCGAGGGAGTCCCACAGCGCGGAGACGACCCAGCGCGGGTGCGAGTGGACGACGGCGAGATGGTCCTCGGGGTCCTCGTCGTAGGGCGGCGCGACGCGCTCGATCCAGTCGTCCAGATCGTGCTGCGCGACCTTGCGCAGCACGGCGTTGACGAACTTGGCCCGGCCGTCGCCGAGCACCACCCGGGCGAGCTCGACGGTGGCCGACACGGCGGCGTGGGTCGGGATGCGCGTCCCCAGCAGCTGGTGCACACCGAGGCTCAGCACGTCCAGCACCGGGGGGTCGACCTCGCGCAGCGGCCGGTCCACACAGGCCGCGATGATCGCGTCGTACGTCCCCTGCCGCCGCAGCGTGCCGTACACCAGCTCAGTCGCGAGCGCCGCGTCCCGCGCGTCGAAGTCGCCCTTCTCGCGTGCCTTGCGCAGCAGCGGCGGGAGCACGAGGTTGGCGTACGCGTCCCGCTCGTCCACGGCCCTCAGCGCGTCGAACGCGAGGATGCGGACGGGGTCCTTCTTCGGCCGCCGGTAGGGCTTGCCGGGCCTGCGCGGCCCACGGGAGGTGTCGCTCACGAAAAAGGTGCTCCGGAAGTCTGAGAGAGATACGCACCAAGGGTACGTCCCGGCCGTCGTGCCGGTGCCTTCAGCTCTGGTGCCGGTGCTCCCGCTCGTCGTACGGGGACTCCCGCGCGGGGCGCCGCTAGTCGCCGAGGGTCTCCCCGTCGGTGATGCGCGCGCCGCGCGCCCAGTCCGCCGCGCGCATCGGCTTCTTGCCCTGGGCCTGCACCCACAGCAGCTCCACGGCGTACGAACCGGTGCCCGCGTGCACGCTGTTCTTGCCGACCGCCAGCTGCGCCGGTGCGAGGTCGGTGCGGTCCGGCACGGGCGTGACCTGGATGAGCTTGAGCCGCTCGCCCCGAAAGGTGGTCCAGGCACCGGGCGCCGGGGTGCAGCCCCGCACCACGCGGTCGACCCTGAGCGCCGGGGCGGCCCAGTCCACCCGGGCGTCCTCGACGGTGATCTTCGGCGCCATGGTGACGCCCTCGGCGGGCTGCGGCAACGCCTTCAGGGAGCCGTCCTCGATGCCGTCCATCGTGGCGGCGAGCAACCCCGCGCCGGCGAAGGCGAGTCGGGTGAGCAGGTCGCCGCTGGTGTCGGTCGGGCGGATCGTTTCGGTGACCGTGCCGTAGACGGGCCCGGAGTCGAGGCCCTCCTCGATGAGGAAGGTGGACGCGCCCGTCATCTCGTCGCCGGCCATGATCGAGTGCTGCACCGGTGCGGCACCGCGCCAGGCGGGCAGCAGCGAGAAGTGCAGATTGACCCAGCCGTGGGCGGGGACGTCGAGGGCGACGCGGGGCAGCAGCGCGCCGTAGGCGACCACGGGACAGCAGTCGGGGCCGATCTCCCGCAGCCGCTCCAGGAATGCGGGCTCCTTCGGCCTGAGCGGCTTCAGCACCTCGATGCCGGCGTCCTGCGCCCGCTGCGCCACCGGTGAGGCGACGAGCCTGCGGCCCCGGCCGGCCGGTGCGTCGGGGCGCGTGACGACGGCGGCCACCTCGTGCCGCTCGGAGGCGATGAGAGCGTCCAGGGCGGGAACGGCGACCTCGGGGGTACCGGCGAAGACGAGCTTCATGGGTGGGCGGGGCCTCTCGGGCGGGGGCTGGTGCGGCGACGCACAAGTCTATGACCACCGCCGGACGGTGCCGTGTCCGTGGGCGCGGACGGCCGGGAATCCGCCCAGGTCCGCGGCGCGCGGCCGCCCCCGGGGGCGTATGCATATGCCCCTACGCCCCCTGACCGTGACCCGCGGAGCAAAAACACGTTGGTCAAGAAAGAGTTGACCACAACGGGCCGCATCACGCGGCCCGGACCCTTTTCATCGCCGGTTCGAGAGGCTTGTTCATGGCCGACCACGCAACCCACGACGCCCAGGCTCGGGCCAGCCTGCACTTGCTGGTGCGGGACATCGAGCGGGTCCGCCGGCAGGTGGACGCACTGCGCACCCTCACCGCGCAGTTGGGCAACGTCTACCGTCCGCGCCGCTCCGGTCCCTCCACGGGCTTCGTCGTCTACGGACGCGCTCCCGCCCCGACGGTCCGCCTCGCGCAGGAACTGCGGGACAGTGTCGAGACCCTGGTCACGGCGGCGGTGGACTTCGACCGCTCCCTCGGCTTCTCGTGGGACGCGGTGGGTTCCGCGCTCGGCGTCACCAAGCAGGCGGTGCACCGCCGTTACGGCGCCCGCCGCGCCGCGACCCAGGCGGCCGCCGAGAGCGAGCGGGCCACCGAGCCGACGGGCTCCCTGCCGGTCGGCGTCAACACCGGCGTCCAGACGGTCCCGACGGTCCCCGCGGCCCGCTCCATGCCGACCCAGCCGACCTCCGGCAGCCCCGCCCTCCGCGAGGACCCAAGGCCCACAGCCTTCCCCGGCCCACGCAACGGCTGAGCCACCTCTTCCCCTGCCCTCCCGGGCCACCCCTGCCGGGAGGGCAGACGCTTGCGCCGGGTCGC
This sequence comes from Streptomyces spinosisporus, assembly GCF_022698145.1. Taxonomy (GTDB): domain Bacteria; phylum Actinomycetota; class Actinomycetes; order Streptomycetales; family Streptomycetaceae; genus Streptomyces; species Streptomyces spinosisporus. Next base: position 154,316 of record NZ_JALDAX010000015.1, on the reverse strand, counting down.
TCCAGCGCGGCCGGTCCGCCGAGCGAGCACACCGGGCCCCCGAGCGGGCCTCGCTTGACGCCGGGGGGATCGACCCGCACCCGCACCTCGCGGACTCCCCCGGCCCCCGAGCCCCGGGCCATCCGCACCGGACAGACAGACGTCGCGGCACCGCCCCCATACGCCCGCCGCCCGCACAGCCCTCACCCGATGTCCGGCGGATCGACCCGCACCCGCACCGCCGGCTCCCCGGGTCCCCGGGCCATGCGCGCCGCCTGGGCCGACTTCAGTGCCGAAGCCAGGGCGGCACCGCTCCCCGGTGGTACCCGGACCAGGGCGCGCTCCCAGCGTTCGCCCGGGGGTGGGGCGCCCGGCCGGCGTGGCCGACCCGCGGTGGTGACCGGTAGCGGGACGGGGCCCAGCACCTCGGCGTCCCGGGGCAGTTCGACGGTGCGCAGGAACTCGGTGACGGCCTCCCCCGGCCCGGACACCGCCGCCATCCGCGACACCGGCGGGAAGCCCAGCTCGGCGCGCTCGGCGAGTTCGCGCACCGCGTGTCCGACGGGATCCCAGCGCACCAGCGCCTGCACCGGCCGCAGCGTCGGCTCGGCGACGACGACCACGGTGCCGCCGGCGCTCTGCGGCCGCACGAGCGCGGCGGCCGCGATCCATCTGCGCAACGCGTCCTCACCGGCGCGCAGATCGGGCCGTCCCAGCATGGCCCAGCCGTCCAGCAGCAGGGCGGCCGCATAGCCGCCCTCGGCGACCGGCTCGGCGCCGGGCGTGCTCACGACCAACGCGGGCGCGCCCGGCACGGTGTCGAGCACCTGCTCGCGCCCGGAGGTGCGCACGGCGACGGCGGGAAACGCGCGCCCCAGCTCCTCGGCGGTCCGCCGCGCCCCCACGACCTGTGCCCGCAGCCGGTGCGCCCCGCACTCCGGACAGTGCCAGGCCGCCTCGTCGCGCCCGCACCACCCGCACCGCAGGGCCGCTCCCGACTCCTGCCCCTCCAGCGGCCCCGAGCAGTGCCGACAGCGCGCGGGAGCACGGCAGTTGGCGCAGGCCATCCGGGGGACGTAGCCCCGCCGCGGGACCTGCACGAGCACCGGGCCGTGCCGCAGGCCCTCCCTGACGGCCTGCCAGGCGAGCGTCGGCAGCCGGGCGGCCCGGGCGGCCTCGTCCCGTGCGAGATCGCCGTCACCGACGGTCCGGACCAGCGGAGCGACAGCTCGCACCTGCTCGCGCACGGCGACCAGCGGCCGGGCCCAGCCGCTCTCGACGAGCTGCGCGGCCTCCACGGTGCAGCTCCAACTCCCCAGCAGAAAAGCGCACTTGTCGAGCGCCGCCCGCAGCAGCAGCACTTCTCTCGCATGCGGCTGGGGGGCGTGCTGCTCGCTGTGGCTGTCGTCCCCGTCGTCCCAGATGGCGACGAGGCCGAGGTCCTGCACCGGGGCGAACATCGCGGCCCGGGTCCCGACGACGGCCCGCACGGATCCGCGCCTCACCGCCAGCCACTCGCGGTAGCGCTTCTCGGGTCCGGCGTCGGCGGTCAGCACCGCATGCCGGCCCTCCCCCAGCAGTTCGGTGAGCGCGGCGTCGACCCGCGCGACCGCCCGCCCGTCGGGCAGCACGACGAGCGCACCGCGTCCGGAGGCCAGGGTCGCGGCCACGGCACGCGCCAGTTCGTCGCTCCACTCGGGCCCGGGCAGCGCGTTCCACACCGCGCGCGGCGCGCCCCCGGTCGCCAGCGACCGAAGAAAGCCGGCCCCTCGCTCGTACCGCTCCCAGGACCCCGCCTCGGGCACCCCCGGGGGCGGCAGCGGCTCGGGCGAGGAGCGCTGCTCGGCGCGCGCGCTGCGCGGCGGCACCGCGAGCTGCAGCACATCGGCGAGACTGCCCGCGTACCGGTCGGCCACGGCCCGCGCGAGTCCCAGCAGCTCCTCGCTCACCACCGGCTCCGGCGAGACGACCTGGGCCAGCGCCGCGAGCGGTCCCGAGTAGTCGGACTCCGCCAGCCGCTCGACGAGGAAGCCGTCGATGAGCCCGCCGCCCTCACGCCGTCCCTCGCGCACCCGGTGCCGCCCGGCTCCGAACCGCACCCGCACCCGCACGCCCGGCTGGGCGTCGGCGTCCAGCTCCTGCGGCACGGCGTAGTCGAAGTACCGGTCGAGATGCAGTACGCCCTTGTCGACCAGGACCCGCGCCACCGGCAGCTCCTTCGCCAGCGCGGCCCCCCGCCACGTCCGCGGCTTGGCCCTCGGCACCTGGGCCTTGCGCACGCTCTCCCGGATGAGCGCAAGCTGCTCGGGCGGCGCCCCCTCGGCCCCACCGTCCACCGGCCCGTCCTCGCTGCTCACCCCTGCATTCTTGCAAAGCCCACTGACACCGACGCGCCCCCGAGTTCCCGACCGGCGGGCGACCTCACCGCCGGGAACACGCCGAGGCCCGGCCCCCCGAAGGGAACCGGGCCTCTCGGCACGTCGCAGGGACCTACAGGCCCACGGCCTTGCGCAGGGCGTCCACGCGGTCCGTCTTCTCCCAGGTGAAGTCGGGGATCTCACGGCCGAAGTGGCCGTAGGCCGCGGTCTGGGCGTAGATCGGGCGGAGCAGGTCGAGGTCGCGGATGATCGCGGCCGGGCGGAGGTCGAAGACCTCGTCGATGGCCTTCTCGATCTTCTCGGTGTCGACCTTGGCGGTGCCGAAGGTCTCCACGAAGAGACCGACCGGCTCGGCCTTGCCGATGGCGTACGCGACCTGGACCTCGCAGCGCGAGGCGAGGCCCGCGGCGACCACGTTCTTCGCGACCCACCGCATCGCGTACGCGGCGGAGCGGTCGACCTTGGACGGGTCCTTGCCGGAGAAGGCGCCGCCGCCGTGGCGGGCCATGCCGCCGTAGGTGTCGATGATGATCTTGCGGCCGGTGAGGCCGGCGTCGCCCATCGGACCGCCGATCTCGAAGCGGCCGGTGGGGTTGACGAGGAGGCGGTAGTTCTCCGTGTCCAGCTTGATGCCCTCGTCCAGGAGCGCCTTCAGCTCCGGCTCCACCACGAACTCGCGGATGTCGGGGGCGAGCAGCGACTCCAGGTCGATGTCGCTCGCGTGCTGCGAGGAGACGACCACCGTGTCGAGGCGGACGGCCTTGTCGCCGTCGTACTCGATGGTGACCTGCGTCTTGCCGTCGGGGCGCAGGTAGGGGATGGTGCCGTTCTTGCGGACCTCGGACAGGCGGCTCGACAGGCGGTGCGCCAGGAAGATCGGCAGCGGCATGAGGGTGGGCGTCTCGTCCGTGGCATAGCCGAACATCAGGCCCTGGTCGCCCGCGCCCTGGCGGTCCAGCTCATCCTCGTCGCCCTCGACCCTGGACTCGTACGCCGTGTCGACGCCCTGGGCGATGTCGGGGGACTGCGCGCCGATGGACACCGAGACACCGCAGGAGGCGCCGTCGAAGCCCTTCTTGGAGGAGTCGTAGCCGATCTCGAGGATCTTGTTGCGGACGAGGGTCGCGATGTCCGCGTACGTCTTGGTGGTGACCTCACCGGCCACGTGCACCAGGCCGGTCGTGATCAGGGTCTCGACCGCGACCCGGGAGGTCGGGTCCTCGCGCAGAAGCGCGTCGAGAATGGTGTCGCTGATCTGGTCAGCGATCTTGTCGGGGTGACCCTCGGTCACGGACTCCGAGGTGAACAGGCGACGGGACACAACGCTCCCTGGGGTTGCAGCGGCTGCTGGCTGATCATAGGCGGACGGCCCGGGGGCTGCGCCCGGTGTCGTCCGAGAACAGTTTATCGGTCGTACCCCGCCATCGGCCTCCCTGTCTCGCCTCTCGGGAGTGCTGTGACCTCGGGCACGGGCATTCTGCCCGGATCCCGGCGGCCTTGGCCAGAGGCGCCACACCTCTGTGGCAGAGGTGTGAGAGGTCCGAGAAGCGGATGGAACATTCAGGTGAGGCGCTGCGCCACCAGGTCCCACACCGTTTCGGCCAGGTGCTCCTTGGGCCCGTGGGCGACCGGGGTCTCGGTGCCGTCGGCGCCCAGCACCACCGCCTCGTTCTCCTCGGAGCCGAAGGTCTTGCGCTCCCCCACCTCGTTCACCACGAGAAGGTCACAGCCTTTTCGTGCCAGCTTCGCCCGGCCGTTGGCCAGGACGTCGTCGGTCTCGGCGGCGAAGCCCACGATCACCTGACCGGCCCTGGCGCGCTCCGCCGAGATCTCCGCGAGGATGTCCGGATTGCGCACGAGGACGATGGGGTCGGGCTCCTTGTCGTCCTTCTTCTTGATCTTCCCGGACGCGTACGCCGCGGGGCGGAAGTCCGCGACCGCGGCCGCCATCACGACGGCGTCGGCGTCCGCGGCGGCCTTCAGCACGGCCTCGCGCAGCTGGACGGCCGTGCCGACCGGGACGACGTCCACGCCCGCCGGGTCGGGCAGGCCGGTGTTCGCGGCAACGAGCGTGACCCGGGCGCCGCGCGCCGCGGCGGTGCGGGCGAGCGCGTACCCCTGCTTGCCGGAGGAGCGGTTGCCGAGGAAGCGCACGGGGTCGAGGGGCTCGCGGGTGCCGCCCGCGCTCACCACGACGTGCCGGCCCCTGAGGTCGGGCTCGGTGACGCCGCGGTCGAGCACACGGCGGCAGACGGCGTAGATCTCCGCCGGGTCGGGCAGCCGGCCCTTTCCGGTGTCGACGCCGGTGAGCCGGCCGACGGCGGGCTCGATGACGACGGCGCCGCGGCGGCGCAGCGTCGCCACGTTCTCCTGGGTGGCCGGGTGCTCCCACATCTCCGTGTGCATCGCGGGGGCGAAGACGACCGGGCAGCGGGCGGTCAGGAGCGTGTTGGTGAGCAGGTCGTCGGCGAGGCCGTGAGCGGCCTTGGCGAGGACGTCCGCGGTGGCCGGGGCGACGACAACGAGATCTGCGTGCTGGCCGATGCGGACGTGCGGGACCTCGTGGACGTCGTCCCAGACCTCGGTGGAGACGGGGTGGCCGGACAGGGCGGACCAGGTCGCGGCGCCCACGAAGTGCAGGGCGGAGGCGGTCGGCACGACGCGCACGTCGTGTCCCGACTCCGTCAGCCTGCGCAGCAGCTCACAGGCCTTGTACGCGGCGATGCCGCCGCTGACCCCCAGCACGACCTTCGGCTTGTCCACCGGGCCTCCCCTTCGTCGAACGTACGGACTCCATGACACACCACAGGCCCGACAGTCGCGCTGCCGGGCCTGTGGAAAAACCGAATGCGATACGAAAGTACTACTGCGAGTACTACTGCGCGGGACCCTCGATGGCCTCGGACGTCAGCAGACCCGCGTTGATCTCGCGCAGGGCGATCGAGAGCGGCTTCTCGTGGACGTGGGTGTCGACGAGCGGACCGACGTACTCGAGGAGGCCCTCGCCGAGCTGCGAGTAGTACGCGTTGATCTGGCGGGCACGCTTGGCCGCGTAGATCACGAGGCTGTACTTCGAGTCGGTGGCCTCGAGGAGCTCGTCGATCGGCGGGTTGATGATGCCCTCGGGCGCGGAGATGGAAGAGGACACGCTCTACCTTCCGATGGATGGGAAAAGATCGGTCGTGATCACATCACTCGTGATCACAGGACATCCATCAAGGCTAGCAGCTCGCGCGCCACGTCCTCGACGGAGGTGTTGACCAGGGTCGTGTCGAACTCCGGCTCGGCCGCCAGCTCGATCTTCGCCGCGGCCAGGCGGCGCTCGATCACCTCGGGCGGTTCGGTGCCCCGCCCGGTGAGCCTGCGCACGAGCTCCTCCCAGGAGGGCGGAGCCAGGAACACCAGCCGGCCCTCGGGCATGGTCTCGCGGACCTGCCGGGCGCCCTGGAGGTCGATCTCCAGCAGGACCGGCACGCCGGCCTCGAGGTGCTCCAGCACGGCCGCACGCGGCGTGCCGTAGCGATTGCCCGCGAACTCCGCCCACTCCAGCAGCTCGCCGTTGGCGATCAGCTTGTCCATCTCCTCGTCGGTGACGAAGAAGTAGTGGACACCGTGCTTCTCGCCGGGGCGGGGCCTGCGGGTCGTCGCCGACACCGAGAGCCAGACCTCGGGGTGTTCCTTGCGCATATGCGCGACGACCGTGCTCTTGCCGACCCCGGAGGGGCCGGAGAGCACGGTCAGCCGCGGACGTGCGTCCGGGGGCTCGGGGGTCGTCCCCCGGGATGTTGCAGCCATGCAGCGATTATTCCAGCAATCCCCAAGTGCCCGGGACGCCCGGTCCCGGGAACCCGGACTCAGGAGCCGGTGCTGCCGAACTCACGCTCCAGGGAGGCGATCTGGTTGGAACCGAGGCCGCGCACACGGCGGCTTTCGGAGATGCCGAGTCGCTCCATGATCTGCTTGGCGCGGACCTTGCCCACGCCCGGCAGGGACTCGAGCAGCGCGGAGACCTTCATCTTGCCGATGACGTCGTTCTCCTGGCCCTGCTTGATGACCTCGTGCAGGGAGGCGCCGGAGTGCTTGAGTCGATTCTTGACCTCGGCCCGCTCCCGGCGAGCCGCGGCGGCCTTTTCGAGCGCGGCTGCGCGCTGTTCAGGGGTAAGGGGCGGAAGAGCCACGCCTACGTCACCTCGGATGTCGAACTGTCGGATACGGACCGGTGAGGAACCTAGTCGCCCCACACCTGGGGAGCCACGAGCAACACGCTTGCCCGTTGACTCTCGTCGGAGACTAGCGGGCAAGTCCGCCAGAGTCAGCGAGAACAGCGGAAAAGTCCTGGTCAGCCTCCGCCAGGTCGGACATTTAGAACATACTGCCCCGGATTTGAGCATGTATCCAGGCTCAAGCCGTTCCTAGAACACTCGTCCGGCCACTCGTCGGAGGACTCGCTCGACCGGCCGGAACGCCCGCGAGGAGGGTCGTGACGGCCGCGGAGGGCCGTCACGAAGACCTCACACGGCCGCCACGGCGACCCGGATCTCCTCCGCGTAACGGTCCGCGGCCGAGCGCAGCGCCCCGGCGTCCGGACCGTGCCGCAGCACTCCCCGGCTGACGTGCGGCACCATGTTGCGCACCGCCGCGCCGAACACCCGGGGAAGATCGGCGGGCGTCGCCCCCTGGGCGCCGATGCCGGGCGCCAGGAGCGGCCCGTTGATGTCCAGGTCGTACGTCGACAGATCGCCCAGGGTGGCGCCGACGACCGCCCCGAAGGAGCCCAGCGGCTCCTCGCCCGCGTTCTCGGCGGCGAGGTGCGCCAGCATCGTCGCCCCCACGTTCCGTCCGTCGGCACGGACCGCGTGCTGCACCTCGCCGCCCTCCGGGTTGGAGGTCAGCGCGAGCACGAACAGGCCCGTGCCGCTCTCCCGGGCGAGGGCGACGGCCGGGGAGAGCGAGCCGTAGCCGAGGTAGGGCGAGACGGTGAGCGCGTCCGAGAACAGGGGCGAGTCCTTGTGCAGGAAGGTCTCGGCGTACGCGGACATGGTCGAGCCGATGTCGCCGCGCTTGGCGTCCATCAGGACCAGCGCACCGGCCGCCCGCGCCTGTTCGACCGACTTCTCCAGTACGGCGATGCCGCGCGACCCGAAGCGCTCGAAGAACGCGCTCTGCGGCTTCAGCACGGCGACCCGGTCGGCCACCGCCTCGACGACCGTGCGGCTGAACCGCTCCAGACCGGCGACGTCGTCGTTGAGACCCCACTCGACGAGCAGCGAGGCGTGCGGGTCGATGCCGACGCACAACGGGCCGCGTTCGTCCATGGCGCGGCGCAGACGGGTACCGAAGGGGTCGAGAGCGCTCATGCGGTCTTCCTTGTGTCGGCGCCGACCGCGTCGGCGAGGGTGGCGTACGGGCTGGTGCGGAGGCGGGCGGCGAGGCCCTTGTGGACGGCGCGGGCCCAGAAGGGACCCTCGTAGATGAAGGCGCTGTAGCCCTGCACCAGGGTGGCGCCGGCCAGGATGCGCTGCCAGGCGTCCTCGGCGTTCTCGATGCCGCCGACGCCCACCAGGGTGATGCGGTCGCCCACGCGCGCGTAGAGGCGGCGCAGCACCTCCAGGGAGCGGGTCTTCAGGGGTGCTCCGGACAGGCCGCCGGCCTCCTTGACGAGCGAGGGTTCGGATGTCAAACCGAGTCCCTCGCGCGCGATGGTGGTGTTCGTGGCGATGATCCCGTCCAGGTCGAGCTCCACGGCGAGGTCGGCGACGGCGTCCACGTCCTCGTCGGCGAGGTCCGGTGCGATCTTCACCAGCAGCGGGACGCGACGGCCGGTCACCGTACGGTCGGCGGCCTCGCGGACGGCCCTCAGCAGCGGGCGCAGCGCCTCGGTGGCCTGCAGATTGCGCAGACCCGGCGTGTTGGGCGAGGAGACGTTCACGACCAGGTAGTCGGCGTACGGCGCCAGGCGCTCGGTCGACGTGACGTAGTCCGCGGCGGCCTCGTCCTCGGGGACGACCTTGGTCTTGCCGATGTTGACGCCCACGACGGTCCTGAAGACCGGCTCACGGGACGCCAGGCGGGCCGCCACGGCCAGCGAGCCCTCGTTGTTGAAGCCCATGCGGTTGATCAGCGCGCGGTCCTTCACCAGCCGGAACAGCCGCTTCTTGGGGTTGCCGGGCTGCGCCTCGCCGGTCACGGTGCCGATCTCGACGTGGTCGAAGCCCAGCATCGACATGCCGTCGATGGCGACGGCGTTCTTGTCGAAGCCGGCGGCGAGCCCGAAGGGGCCGTGCATGCGCAGCCCGAACGCCTCGGTGCGCAGTTCCTTGTGGCGGGGCGCGAGCGCGGCGGCGACGAAGGTGCGCAGCACCGGGATGCGGACCGCGAGCCTGATCCACCGGAACGCCAGGTGGTGGGCCCGCTCCGGGTCCATCCGCTTGAACACCAGACGGAAGAAAAGCTTGTACATCACTGTGTCCTCGTGAAGAGGGGGACACCGTTTCCGGTGTCCCCCTCGTCGGCTGCTAGTCGCGGGCCGCGGTCAGGTGCTCCGCGTGTTCCTGGAGCGAACGGACGCCCACGTCACCGTGGTTGAGGGCGTCGATGCCCTGGACGGCGGCGGCGAGCGCCTGGACCGTCGTCAGGCACGGGACCGACCGCGCCACGGCCGCCGTACGGATCTCGTAGCCGTCGAGGCGGCCGCCGGTGCCGTACGGGGTGTTGACGATGAGGTCGACCTCGCCGTCGTGGATGTACTGGACGATGGTCTTCTCGCCGTTCGGGCCGGGGCCCTCGGACTGCTTGCGCACAACCGTGGCGTTGATGCCGTTGCGCTTGAGGACCTCGGCGGTGCCGGAGGTGGCGAGGAGCTCGAAGCCGTGGGCGACCAGCTCGCGGGCCGGGAAGATCATCGAGCGCTTGTCGCGGTTGGCGACCGAGATGAACGCGCGGCCCTTGGTGGGCAGCGGGCCGTAGGCACCCGCCTGCGACTTGGCGTACGCCGTGCCGAAGACCGAGTCGATGCCCATGACCTCGCCGGTGGAGCGCATCTCCGGGCCGAGGACGGTGTCGACGCCGCGGCCGTGGATGTCGCGGAAGCGCGACCACGGCATGACGGCCTCCTTGACGGAGATCGGCGCGTCCAGCGGCAGTTCGCCGCCGTCACCGGTCGCCGGGAGAAGGCCCTCCGCGCGCAGTTCGGCGACGGTCGCGCCCAGCGAGATGCGGGCGGCGGCCTTCGCAAGCGGCACCGCGGTCGCCTTCGAGGTGAAGGGGACGGTGCGGGACGCGCGCGGGTTGGCCTCCAGGACGTAGAGGATGTCGCCGGCCATCGCGAACTGGATGTTGATCAGGCCGCGTACGCCCACACCGCGGGCGATGGCCTCCGTGGACGCCCGCAGACGCTTGATGTCGAAGCCGCCGAGCGTGATCGGGGGCAGCGCGCACGCCGAGTCGCCGGAGTGGATGCCGGCCTCCTCGATGTGCTCCATGACGCCGCCCAGGTAGAGCTCGTGGCCGTCGTAGAGGGCGTCGACGTCGATCTCGATCGCGTCGTCCAGGAAGCGGTCGACGAGGACCGGCCGGGAGGGGCTGATCTCGGTCGACTCGGCGATGTAGGACTCCAGCCGGGTCTCGTCGTAGACGATCTCCATGCCGCGCCCGCCGAGGACGTAGGAGGGCCGGACGAGGACCGGGTAGCCGATCTCGTCGGCGATGGCCTTGGCGCCGGCGAAGGTGGTGGCGGTGCCGTGCTTGGGGGCCGGCAGGCCCGCCTCGGCGAGCACCCGGCCGAACGCGCCCCGGTCCTCGGCCGCGTGGATGGCCTCCGGCGGGGTGCCCACGATCGGCACGCCGTTGTCCTTGAGCGCCTGCGCGAGGCCCAGCGGGGTCTGGCCGCCGAGCTGGACGACGACGCCCGCCACCGGGCCGGCCTGCTGCTCGGCGTGGACGATCTCCAGCACGTCCTCGAGCGTCAGCGGCTCGAAGTACAGGCGGTCGGAGGTGTCGTAGTCCGTGGAGACGGTCTCCGGGTTGCAGTTGACCATCACGGTCTCGTACCCGGCGTCGCTCAGCGCGAAGGAGGCGTGGACGCAGGAGTAGTCGAACTCGATGCCCTGGCCGATGCGGTTGGGGCCGGAGCCCAGGATGATCACCGCGGGCTTCTCGCGGGGCGCGACCTCGCTCTCCTCGTCGTAGGAGGAGTAGAAGTACGGCGTCCTGGCGGCGAACTCGGCGGCGCAGGTGTCGACCGTCTTGTAGACCGGGCGGATGCCGAGCGCGTGCCGGACCTCGCGGACGACGTCCTCGCGCAGGCCGCGGATGCCGGCGATCTGGGCGTCGGAGAAGCCGTGCCGCTTGGCCTCGGCCAGCAGCTCCGAGGTCAGCTCGGGGGCCGCGGCGAGCTCGTCGGCGATCTCCTTGATCAGGAAGAGCTGGTCGACGAACCAGGGGTCGATCTTCGTGTACTCGAAGACCTCCTCCTGGGTGGCACCCGCGCGGATAGCCTGCATGACCGTGTTGATGCGGCCGTCGGTCGGGCGGACCGACTCCTCCAGGAGGGCGGTCTTGTCGCCGGGCTCGCCCGTGAAGGTGAACTGGCTGCCCTTCTTCTCCAGCGAGCGCAGCGCCTTCTGGAAGGCCTCGGTGAAGTTGCGGCCGATGGCCATGGCCTCGCCGACCGACTTCATGGTGGTGGTGAGGGTGGAGTCGGCGGACGGGAACTTCTCGAAGGCGAACCGCGGCGCCTTGACGACCACGTAGTCGAGGGTCGGCTCGAAGGAGGCCGGGGTCTCCTGCGTGATGTCGTTCGGGATCTCGTCGAGGGTGTACCCGACGGCAAGCTTGGCCGCGATCTTGGCGATGGGGAAGCCGGTCGCCTTGGACGCGAGCGCCGAGGAGCGCGAGACGCGCGGGTTCATCTCGATGACGATGACCCGGCCGTCCTCGGGGTTGACCGCGAACTGGATGTTGCAGCCGCCGGTGTCGACGCCGACCTCGCGGATGACGGCGATGCCGATGTCGCGCAGGATCTGGTACTCGCGGTCGGTCAGCGTCATCGCCGGGGCGACGGTGATCGAGTCGCCGGTGTGCACGCCCATCGGGTCGAAGTTCTCGATGGAGCAGACGACCACGACGTTGTCGTGCTTGTCGCGCATCAGCTCCAGCTCGTACTCCTTCCAGCCGAGGATGGACTCCTCCAGGAGCACCTCGGTGGTGGGAGACAGGGTCAGACCCTGGCCCGCGATGCGGCGCAGCTCCTCCTCGTCGTGCGCGAAGCCGGAGCCGGCGCCGCCCATGGTGAAGGAGGGGCGGACGACGACCGGGTAGCCGCCGAGGGTCTCGACGCCCTGGAGCACGTCGTCCATGGAGTGGCAGATGACCGAGCGGGCGGACTCGCCGTGCCCGATCTTGGCGCGTACGGCCTCGACGACCTCCTTGAACAGGTCGCGGTCCTCGCCCTTGTTGATGGCCTCCACGTTGGCGCCGATCAGCTCGACGCCGTACTTCTCCAGCGTGCCCGCCTCGTGCAGCGAGATGGCGGTGTTGAGGGCCGTCTGGCCGCCCAGGGTCGGCAGCAGCGCGTCCGGGCGCTCCTTGGCGATGATCTTCTCGACGAACTCGGGTGTGATCGGCTCGACGTAGGTGGCGTCGGCGATCTCCGGGTCGGTCATGATCGTCGCCGGGTTGGAGTTGACCAGGACGACCCGAAGGCCCTCGGCGCGCAGGATACGGCACGCCTGCGTGCCGGAGTAGTCGAACTCGGCGGCCTGGCCGATGACGATCGGGCCGGAGCCGATGACCAGGACGGACTGGATATCGGTGCGCTTAGGCACGCTGGCCCTCCAGAGCTGTGCTCATCAAAGACGTGAAGCGGTCGAACAGGTAGGCGGCGTCGTGCGGACCCGCTGCCGCTTCGGGGTGGTACTGGACGCTGAAGGCCGGGCGGTCGAGGAGCTGCAGTCCCTCCACCACGTTGTCGTTGAGACAGACGTGGGAGACCTCCGCGCGGCCGTAGGGCGTCTCGGAGACCTTCTCGAGCGGGGCGTCGACGGCGAAGCCGTGGTTGTGTGCGGTGACCTCGACCTTGCCGGTCGTGCGGTCCTGCACGGGCTGGTTGATGCCGCGGTGGCCGTACTTCAGCTTGTACGTGCCGAAGCCGAGCGCCCGGCCGAGGATCTGGTTGCCGAAGCAGATGCCGAACAGCGGGGTGCCGCGCTCCAGGACCGCCCGCATGACGGAGACGGGGTGGTCGGCCGTGGCCGGGTCGCCGGGTCCGTTGGAGAAGAAGACCCCGTCGGGGTTGACGGCGTAGATGTCCTCGACGGTGGCCGTGGCCGGGAGCACGTGCACCTCGATGCCGCGCTCGGCCATGCGGTGCGGGGTCATGCCCTTGATGCCGAGGTCGACGGCGGCGACGGTGAACTTCTTCTCGCCGACGGCCGGGACGACGTAGGCCTCCTTGGTGGCGACCTCGGCGGCGAGGTCGGCGCCCTTCATCTCGGGGGCCTGGCGGACCTCGGCGAGCATGGTGCCCTCGTCGGGCAGGGCGTTGCCGGAGAAGATGCCCACGCGCATGGCGCCGCGCTCGCGCAGATGCCGCGTCAGCGCGCGCGTGTCGATGCCACAGATGCCGACGACGCCCTGCTCGCGCAGCTCGTCGTCCAGTGAGCGGCGGGAGCGCCAGTTGGACGGCACGCGCGCGGGGTCGCGCACGACGTAGCCGGCGACCCAGATGCGCTTGCTCTCCGGGTCCTCGTCGTTGACGCCGGTGTTGCCGACGTGCGGGGCGGTCATCACGACGACCTGGCGGTGGTACGACGGGTCGGTCAGGGTCTCCTGGTAGCCGGTCATGCCGGTCGAGAAGACCGCCTCGCCGAAGGTCACCCCCACGGCCCCGTAGGCACGGCCGCGGAAGATCCGGCCGTCCTCCAGGACGAGTACGGCGGGAGCCGCGTGCCTGTGCGCGGCGGTTCCCCTGGTGGAGGTTGTCATCGTGCGCCTTCCGTCTTGTTGATCATGTGGTTCAGGGTCTCGACCCACTCGGTGTGCTCGGCGGCGTGGTCGGAGCGGAAGCCCGAGTCGATCAGCCGATCGCCGTGCTGCCAGGTCACCACGAGCAGCCCGCCCTCGGTCAGCACCTTGCCGGCGATGCCCTTGTCGAGCCGGGCCTCGCGCACTTGCGCGAGGGGGACGAAGAAGTCGGTCGCACCGGGGCGTACGACGTCCAGTCCCGCGTCCGTCAGCGTGAGCTCGACCCGGCTGCGGGTGCCCAGGCCGTGCGCCACGATGCGGTCCAGCCACTGACCGGCGGTGGTGGAGCCGTGGTAACGCCCGCTCATCGTCAGTCTCGCCTCGCCGGGCTCGTCCGGCGCGTCAGGAAGCTCGGGCACGTCGCCCTGGAGCGTGCCGCGCCACTTCCAGCCCTCGCGCATCAGCCAGTAGACGAGCGCGACGAACAGGACGAGCCCGACGAGCCAGCCGACCCGGGCGGCCCAGTCGGTGACCTCGGCCGACTGCTTCCCGGCGGCCTGGTACGTCAGATGCAGAGGTGTCACGTGAGCTTCCCGTCGATGAGCGTGGCCCGGCCCCGGAGCCAGGTGTGCGTCACGCGGCCGGGCAGCTCACGCCCTTCGTACGGGGTGTTCCGGCTGCGCGAGGCGAAGCCCGCGGGGTCCACGGACCCACGGTATGCCGTGTCGACGAGCGTGAGGTTGGCGGGCTCACCGGCCGAGACGGGACGCCCGTGCCCCTTCGCCTGTCCGATCTCGGCGGGCTTGACGGACATCCGCTCGGCGACCCCGGCCCAGGTGAGGAGCCCGGTGTCCACCATGGTCTCCTGCACCACCGACAGCGCGGTCTCCAGGCCCACCATCCCCATGGCGGCCGCGGCCCACTCGCAGTCCTTGTCCTCGTGCGGGTGCGGGGCATGGTCGGTGGCGACGATGTCGATCGTGCCGTCGGCGAGCGCCTCGCGCAGGGCGAGCACGTCGCGCTCGGTGCGCAGCGGCGGGTTGACCTTGTAGACCGGGTTGTAGGTGCGCACCAGTTCGTCGGTGAGCAGCAGGTGGTGCGGGGTGACCTCGGCGGTGACGTCGATGCCGCGGGACTTGGCCCAGCGGACGATCTCGACGGACCCGGCGGTCGACAGATGGCAGATGTGCACCCGGGAGCCGACGTGCTCGGCGAGCAGGACATCCCGGGCGATGATCGATTCTTCGGCCACCGCGGGCCAGCCGCCGAGGCCGAGCTCGGCGGAGACGACGCCCTCGTTCATCTGGGCGCCCTCGGTCAGCCGCGGCTCCTGGGCGTGCTGGGCGACGACCCCGCCGAAGGCCTTCACGTACTCCAGCGCGCGTCGCATGATCACGGCGTCGTCGACGCACTTGCCGTCGTCGGAGAAGACGGTGACACCGGCGGCCGACTCGTGCATGGCGCCGAGCTCGGCGAGCTTCTTGCCCTCCAGGCCGACGGTGACGGCGCCGATGGGCTGCACGTCGCAGTAGCCGTGCTCCTGGCCGAGCCGGTAGACCTGCTCGACGACTCCGGCCGTGTCGGCGACCGGGAAGGTGTTGGCCATGGCGAAGACGGACGTGTAGCCGCCGGAGGCCGCCGCGCGCGTGCCGGTGAGCACGGTCTCGGAGTCCTCGCGGCCGGGCTCGCGCAGATGGGTGTGCAGGTCGACCAGGCCCGGCAGCAGCACCTTGCCCGCCGCCTCGACGACCTCGGCGCCGTCGGCGCTCAGATCGGAGCCGACTTCGGCGATCGTCGCACCGTCGATCAGGACGTCCTGCGCCTCGCCGCCGAGCACCTTCGCACCACGGATCAGGATCTTGCTCATGTCTCTTACTTCTCCTCGATGGTGCGGGCGTGGGTGACGGCGGGCTCGTTGCCACCGAGCAGCAGGTAGAGAACGGCCATCCGGATGGAGACTCCGTTTGCGACCTGCTCGACGACGGTGCAGCGGTCGGAGTCGGCGACCTCGGCGGTGATCTCCATGCCGCGGACCATCGGGCCGGGGTGCATCACGATGGCGTGCTCGGGCATCCGCGCCATGCGGTCGCCGTCGAGGCCGTAGCGCCGCGAGTACTCGCGCTCGGTCGGGAAGAACGCGGCGTTCATCCGCTCGCGCTGCACGCGCAGCATCATCACCGCGTCGGACTTGGGCAGTACGGCGTCGAGGTCGTACGACACCTCGCAGGGCCAGGTCTCGACGCCGACCGGCACCAGGGTGGGCGGTGCGACGAGGGTGACCTCGGCGCCGAGCGTGTGCAGCAGATCGACGTTGGAGCGGGCGACCCGGCTGTGCAGGACGTCGCCGACGAGCGTGATGCGCTTGCCGGACAGGTCCTGGCCGAGACCGGCGTCCCGGCCGACGAGGCGGCGGCGCATGGTGAAGGCGTCGAGCAGGGCCTGCGTGGGGTGCTGGTGCGTGCCGTCACCGGCGTTGATGACGGCGGCGTCGATCCAGCCGGAGTTGGCGAGACGGTACGGCGCTCCGGAGGCGCTGTGCCGGATGACCACGGCGTCGACGCCCATGGCCTCCAGGGTCTGGGCGGTGTCCTTCAGGGACTCGCCCTTGGAGACGCTGGAGCCCTTGGCGGTGAAGTTGATGACGTCCGCGGACAGGCGCTTCTCGGCGGCCTCGAAGGAGATCCGCGTGCGCGTGGAGTCCTCGAAGAAGAGGTTGACGACAGTGCGGCCGCGCAGGGTCGGCAGTTTCTTGATCGGCCGGTCGGCGACCCGGGCCATCTCCTCGGCGGTGTCGAGGATCAGGACGGCGTCGTCGCGGGTGAGGTCGGCGGCCGAGATGAGATGACGCTGCATCTGTCAGGCTCCGTAAGGCAGTTCGGTCGGGGAGATTCCGGGCAGGCCGGGGCACGCCGAGGGCCGGGGTGCCCCTCGGCCCGCTACTGGGTCTGCTTCACACCGAGCAGCACGGTGTCGCGACCGTCCTCCTCGGCGAGCAGGACCTTGACCGTCTCCCGCAGCGACGTGGGGAGGTTCTTGCCGACGTAGTCGGCGCGGATGGGCAGTTCGCGGTGGCCGCGGTCGACCAGGACCGCGAGCTGCACCGCGCGCGGGCGCCCGACGTCGTTCAGGGCGTCGAGGGCGGCGCGGACGGTGCGGCCGGAGAAGAGCACGTCGTCGACGAGGACGACGAGGCGGCCGTCGATGCCGTCACCGGGGATCTCGGTGCGGGCCAGCGCACGCGGCGGGTGCATGCGCAGGTCGTCGCGGTACATGGTGATGTCGAGCGAGCCGACCGGGATCTTCCGGTCGGTGATCTCCTCGAGCTTCGCGGCGAGCCGCTGGGCGAGGAAGACGCCTCGGGTGGGAATGCCGAGGAGCACCACGTCGTCGGCGCCCTTGGCGCGCTCGACGATCTCGTGGGCGATGCGGGTCAACACCCGCGCGATGTCGGGCCCTTCGAGCACGGGCCGGGCATCGGACGCTTGCATGTCCATACGAAACGGACCCCCTTCTCCGCCTCACGGGACGGACCTTAAAGGACGTCGGATTTGCGCCATCCACGGTAGCAGGCCCGTACGACGCCCCAGATCACCCCCCTGGCGTAACCGGCCACCGCTGCCACGGAAGAGTCGGTGTGGACCATTCGGCTTGACGCACAAGAGTCACGCTGCGTAACCTCACAGTGAGTTACGAGACGCGCGGCTCGGAACCCCTCGAGCTGCGCCGACACAGTGTCCGGGGAGCTATATGTCCAGCGAATACGCCAAACAGCTCGGGGCCAAGCTCCGGGCCATCCGCACCCAGCAGGGCCTTTCCCTCCACGGTGTCGAGGAGAAGAGCCAGGGACGCTGGAAGGCGGTCGTGGTCGGATCGTACGAGCGCGGCGACCGAGCCGTGACCGTGCAGCGCCTCGCCGAACTGGCGGATTTCTATGGGGTCCCGGTCCAGGAGCTGCTCCCGGGCACCACTCCCGGCGGTGCCGCCGAGCCGCCGCCGAAGCTGGTCCTCGACCTGGAGCGGCTGGCGACCGTGCCGGCCGAGAAGGCGGGCCCCCTTCAGCGCTATGCGGCGACGATCCAGTCCCAGCGCGGTGACTACAACGGCAAGGTGCTGTCGATCCGCCAGGACGACCTGCGCACACTCGCCGTCATCTACGACCAGTCCCCCTCGGTCCTGACCGAGCAGCTGATCAGCTGGGGTGTGCTGGACGCGGACGCGCGCCGTGCCGTCGTCCACGAGGACGCCTGACACCCACAGAGCAGAAACGTGCCGCCGGGGTGGCCGGAACTTCACGGTTCCGGCCACCCCGGCGGCTTTCTGCGGCCTCCGTGGACCTCGCGGGCACCGGAGGACGGCAGCACACGTCAACAGACGCCAGGGGGCCCGCAGCACGACTGCTGCGGGCCCCCCGGCACTACGTGGCTCCGTGCGTGGCTCTCTGCGAGGCCTGCGAGAACGCGTCCGCTACGCCTCGTCCCGGCGCAGCGAGGGCTTCAGCTCCTTGAGCCGGCCCAGCAGACCGTTGACGAACGCGGGCGACTCGTCCGTGGAGAACTCCTTCGCCAGCTGCACCATCTCGTCCAGCACGACGGCGTCCGGGATCTCGTCGGCCCAGATCAGCTCGTAGGCGCCGAGACGCAGGACGTTCCGGTCCACCACCGGCATCCGGTCCAGCGTCCAGCCGACCGCGTACTGCGCGATGAGGTCGTCGATGCGCCGGGCGTGCTTGGCGTAGCCCTCGACCAGCTGCATCGTGTACTCGCTCACCGGCGGCTGCCGGGTGTCGTCCCGGGAGAGCCGGATCCAGTCCGCGAGGACGGTCAGGACATCGGCGCCGCGCTGGTCGCCCTCGAAGAGGATCTGGAAGGCGCGCTTGCGGGCCGTGTTGCGGGCAGCCACGGTTAGCTGTTCACCCGGCCGAGGTAGTCGCTGGTACGGGTGTCGACCTTGATCTTCTCGCCGGTGGTGATGAAGAGCGGGACCTGGATCTGGTGGCCGGTCTCCAGGGTGGCGGGCTTGGTGCCGCCGGTGGAGCGGTCGCCCTGGACGCCCGGCTCGGTCTCCTGGACGGTCAGCTCGACGGCGGCGGGCAGCTCGACGAAGAGCACCTCGCCCTCGTGCTGCGCGACCGTGGCCGTGAAGCCCTCGACCAGGAAGTTGGCGGCGTCGCCGACGGCCTTGCGGTCGACCATCAGCTGGTCGTAGGTCTCCATGTCCATGAAGACGAAGTACTCGCCGTCCATGTACGAGAACTGCATGTCGCGCTTGTCGACAGTGGCCGTCTCGACCTTGACGCCGGCGTTGAAGGTCTTGTCGACGACCTTGCCGGAGAGCACGTTCTTGAGCTTGGTGCGCACGAAGGCAGGGCCCTTGCCGGGCTTGACGTGCTGGAACTCGACGACGGACCAGAGCTGGCCGCCTTCGAGCTTGAGCACCAGGCCGTTCTTGAGGTCGTTCGTGGAAGCCACGGTTGCGGAATCTCCTGGACTGACGTGGACGACCCCGGCGCACGCGCATAGCCGAGAGCTAGAGCGCGAGCAGCTCCTTGGTCGTGATGGTGAGTAGCTCGGGTCCGCCGTCCGCCTCGGGGCGGACGACGAGCGTGTCATCGATCCGGACGCCGCCCCGGCCCGGGAGGTGGACCCCCGGTTCGACGGTGACCGGCACGCAAGCGTCCAGTTTACCCATGGCCGCAGGGGCCAGAACCGGGTCCTCGTCGATTTCGAGTCCCACACCGTGCCCCGTCAGGGGCGGCAGTCCTTCCGCGTGCCCCGCGGAGTCCAGCACCTGCCGTGCGGCGCGGTCGACGTCGCGGCAGGCCGCGCCGGGCACCAGATTCTCCCGTCCGGCGCGCTGGGCGGCGAAGACGAGGTCGTAGAGCTCGATCTGCCAGTCCGCGGGGGACGTGCCGATGACGAAGGTGCGGCCGATCTCGCAGCGGTAGCCGCGGTAGGCGGCACCCAGGCAGACGGAGAGGAAGTCGCCCTCCTCGACCCGGCGGTCGGTGGGCCGGTGGCCGCGGCGCCCCGCGTTGGGGCCGGTGGCGACGGAGGTCGGGAAGGCGGGGCCGTCGGCGCCGTGGTCGACCAGGCGCCGCTCCAGTTCGAGGGCGAGGTGCCGTTCGGTGCGGCCGACGAGGATGGACTCCAGGAGCTCGCCCAGGGCCTGGTCGGCGATCTCGGCCCCGATGCGCAGACAGGAGATCTCCTCCTCGTCCTTGACCACCCTCAGCTGCTCGACCACTCCCCCGAGATCGGTCAGCCGCAGCCGCGGGACGACGGAGCGGATGGCGCGGTGGCGGGCCACGGTGAGGTGGTGCTCCTCCACGGCGAGGGTGTCGGCGCGCCCGGCCTCGGCGAGGTCGGCCGCGGCGACCGCGGGATCGCCCGCGGTGCCGGGCAGCGTCTGCACCCGCAGTGCGTCGTCGGGGCGGCCCTCCGCGGGTCGGTCGTCCGGCGGACCGGCGCACAGCAGCACGTCGTCGGCCTTGCCCAGGAGCAGGACGGCGCCGCGCGGGGCCGTGCCCGCGAGGTAGCGGACATTGGCGGGGCGGGAGATCAGCGCCGCTGCGCTGCCGCTCGCCTGGCACTGTTCCCGAAGCCGCCTGCGGCGGGTGGCGTACACCTCTGACATGACACGAGCGTAGGAGCGGTGGGGGATTTGTGCCGGTTGGGAGGGTGCCGTTCGGGGGACGGGCGCTACCAGGCGGGCGGACTCGCGATCGACCTCGCCAGTACGTCGTCCAGGACACGGGCCGTCGCGGGCACGTCCAGCTGGGAGTTGTCGATGATCGGCAGGCCCGAGCCGTACCAGCCCGCCATCCGGCCGTGGATACGGGCGACCTCCTCGTCGGTGAGGCGGCGGTTGCCGGAGCGTTCCGCGTTGCGCTCCAGGACGATCTCCAGGCCGGGGAGCAGGACGACCGGCAGGAGGCCGGGGCCCACATGACGCTTCCAGCCGCCGAGGCCGACGACCGGGCGGTCGGGGAAGACGGCGTCGTCCAGGATGCAGGAGATGCCGTTGGCCAGGAAGTTGCGGGCGGCGAAGCCGCAGGTGCGGCGGGCCAGGCGGTACTGCGCCTCCGAGTGGTCGTTCCACCCCGACTGCGGGTCGGCGAAGCCCGAGCGGACCCATTCCCGTACGTCGTCGAGGCTGATGTGGGCGGTGGGGACCCGGCGGTGTTCGGCCCAGTACTTGGCGACGCTCGTCTTTCCGGCGCCCGCGGGGCCGATGAGCAGCACGGCGAGGGTGGTGCCCGTCGCGTCCGGCGCCGCCGTGGCGGGCGGTGCGCTGGGCATGGCGACCGGGCCGCCTGGCGGCAGCGGGACATGACCCGTGGTCTCCGGGGGCGGTGGAGCGGGGGCGTGCTGCGCCGCGGGTGCGTTCGGCGCCTGCGGGTAGCCCGGTGCCGGGGGCGGCGGGGGCACGGGGGCCGTGCCGTGCTGCGGGTCCGCCTGGTGCGGACCCGGGTGGTGTGCGGCCGGTGACCAGCCGGCGGCCGGTCCGTGCCCCGGCTGATGGGGCGGCGGCAGCGGCGGACCCACTGCGTGCTGCATCCGGTGCCACTCCGTCTCGTATCCATGGGCGCGGTGTCGCCGCAGGCAATCGACGCCGGGAGCGGGGGGCTGATCCCACTCCCTACTGAACGGTACCTTCCCCGGCCGTCGTTTGGTGAACGGCCGGGGAAGCCCCGAAGTGCCCAGCCTCGCAAGGCACATCGGACGGATGACGCCCCGGGGTACTTACTCCCCCACTTCGCCGTACGCGGCCAGCAGCACGGCGGGGTCGGGTCCCTCCAGGACGGTGGGCTTGGCCAGTCCGTCCAGGACGATGAAGCGCAGCAGGTTGCCGCGGGACTTCTTGTCGACCTTCATCGTCTCCAGCAGCTTGGGCCACTGGTCGTGGCGGTAGTGCAGCGGCAGGCCGACCGATTCCAGGACGGTGCGGTGGCGGTCGGCCGTGGCGTCGTCCAACCGGCCCGCGAGGCGCCCCAGTTCGGCGGCGAAGTGCATGCCGACGGAGACCGCGGCGCCGTGCCGCCACTTGTAGCGCTCGTTCTTCTCGATCGCATGGCCGAGCGTGTGGCCGTAGTTGAGGATCTCCCTGAGGCCCGATTCCTTCAGGTCGGAGGAGACCACCTCGGCCTTGACCCGGATCGAGCGCTCGATGAGCTCGGCGGTGTGCGGTCCCGCCGGGGTGCGGGCCGCCTGCGGGTCCTCCTCGATCAGCTCCAGGATCACCGGGTCGGCGATGAATCCGGCCTTGATGATCTCGGCGAGCCCGGAGATGTAGTCGTTGACCGGCAGGGAGTCCAGTGCGGCCAGGTCGCACAGCACTCCGGCCGGCGGATGGAAGGCGCCCACCAGGTTCTTGCCCTCGGCGGTGTTGATGCCGGTCTTGCCGCCGACCGCCGCGTCCACCATCGCGAGGACGGTGGTCGGTACGGCGATCCAGCGCACCCCGCGCAGCCAGGTCGCCGCGACGAAGCCGGCCAGGTCCGTGGTGGCTCCGCCGCCGACGCCCACGAGGACGTCGGAGCGGGTGAAGCCGGACTGTCCGAGCGCCTTCCAGCAGTAGGCGGCGACCTCGGCGGTCTTGGCCTCCTCGGCGTTGGGCACCTGGACGGCGACGGCCTCGTAGCCCTGCTCGGCCAGGTCGGCGCGCAGGGCGTCACCGGTCTCGGCGAGCGCCTCGGGGTGGATCACCGCGACGCGCCGGGCCTTCTCCCCCACCAACCCGGGCAGTTCGTCCAGGAGTTGACGGCCGACCAGCACCTCGTAGGGGTCGCTGCCCGCGCTGCCGCCCACCTGGATCCGGGTGACTGCCTCGCTCATGCTTCTTTCAACTCCAGTGCGTCCAGGGCGACTTGGGTGACCTCTTCGGGCGTACGGCCGTCGGTGGCCACGACCGCGGTGGCGACCTCCTCGTACAGCGAACGCCGGGCGTCCATCAGCTCCCGCCACTGCTTGCGCGGGTTGACCGCGAGCAGTGGGCGCGCGGTGTTCAGCCCGGTGCGCTTGACCGCCTCCTCGACGTCCATGGAGAGATAGACGACCCGCGCACCGGCCAGCAGTGCGCGCGTGTCCGGGTCCAGGATCGCGCCGCCGCCGAGCGCCAGGACGCCGTCGTGCTCGGCGAGCGCCTTGTGCACGGCGGCCTTCTCGATCGCGCGGAAGGCCGGCTCGCCCTCGTCGACGAAGATCTCCGCGATGGTGCGGCCCTGTTCGGCCACGATGTCGTCGTCGGTGTCGCGGTAGCCGGCGCCGAGCCGCTCGGCGAGCAGCCGACCGACCGTGGACTTGCCCACGCCCATCGGGCCGACCAGCACGATCGCACTCACCGCGGTCACCGGATGACCAGGTTGTCGAGGTAGGACCGCACATTGCGGCGGGTCTCGGCCACACTGTCACCGCCGAACTTCTCCGCCACCGCATCCGCCAGCACCAACGCCACCATCGCCTCCGCGACGATCCCGGCCGCCGGCACCGCCGACACATCCGACCGCTGGTGATGCGCCTGCGTCGCCTCACCGGTGGCCACATCCACCGTCCGCAGCGCCCGCGGCACCGTCGCGATCGGCTTCATCGCCGCCCGCACCCGCAACAGCTCACCCGTGGACAACCCGCCCTCGGTACCCCCGGACCGCCCCGACACCCGCCGGATCCCCTCCGGCGTGCCCACGATCTCGTCATGCGCCTTCGACCCCGGCACCCGCGCCAGGTCGAACCCGTCACCGATCTCGACACCCTTGATCGCCTGGATGCCCATCAGCGCCCCCGCCAGCCGCGCGTCCAGCTTGCGGTCCCAGTGCACGTGCGAGCCCAGACCCACCGGCACGTCATAGGCCAGCACCTCGACCACACCGCCCAGGGTGTCACCGTCCTTGTGGGCCTGATCGACCTCCGCGACCATCGCCTTCGAGGCGTCCGCGTCCAGACAGCGCAACGGATCCTCATCCAGCCGCGCCACGTCCGCCGGCGTCGGATACACCCCGGCCGGGG
Organism: Streptomyces spinosisporus; assembly: GCF_022698145.1. GTDB lineage: Bacteria > Actinomycetota > Actinomycetes > Streptomycetales > Streptomycetaceae > Streptomyces > Streptomyces spinosisporus. Next base: position 130,996 of record NZ_JALDAX010000015.1, on the reverse strand, counting down.
CCTTCACCGAGCACAGCTCCACCACATGGCTGACGATCTCGATGCCGGCCGTCTCCTTCAGATACGACCGCGCCACCGCACCCAGCGCCACCCGCGCCGCCGTCTCCCGCGCCGACGCACGCTCCAGGATGGGCCGCGCCTCCTCGAAGCCGTACTTCTGCATGCCCGCCAGATCGGCGTGACCGGGCCGCGGCCGGGTCAGCGGCGCATTGCGGGCCAGCCCCGCCAGAATCTCCGCATCCACCGGGTCGGCCGCCATCACCTGCTCCCACTTGGGCCACTCCGTGTTGCCCACCATGATCGCGACCGGGGACCCCAGCGTCAGACCGTGCCGGACACCACCGAGGAAGGTGACCTCGTCCCGCTCGAACTTCATGCGCGCACCGCGCCCATAACCGAGCCGGCGCCGGGCCAGATGGTCCGCCACCATCTCCGTGGTGATCGGGACACCGGCGGGAAGGCCCTCCAGCGTCGCCACGAGTGCGGGACCATGGGACTCCCCCGCGGTCAGCCAGCGCAACCTGCTCAACGGTGCTCCTCAGTGCTCGCGCCCTGGTACTGCCTGCGTACGCACGTCCTCGCGTACGGCGACGGCGCGACCAGGTGCGCGGCCCCGGCCCGCCACCTCCGATCCTCCCACGTCCACGAGGCACCCCGGCTCCCGGTCCGGCAGACGGACAAGGGCTGACAGACGAGAGCGTCCCCTGACGGACGCGGGCGCCGGGCGCACGGGTCAGCGCCGCTGCGCCGCCTCGCGCATCGCGGTCAGCGGGGAGCGCGGATCGCCGGAGGGTCGCGGCCGCTGAGCACCTGCCCTCTCTCCGCGGGCCTCCCAGGCGGCGGCGAGCGGGGTGGGCTCGTACGGCCGGCGCATCGGTACCCCCGGCAGGCGTCGTCGAGATCACCAAGGGCGCCTGGAAGGCACGAGCCGCAGCGGACCAGTCGGCCGGGCGGACGGGTCAGCGTCGCTGCGCGGCCTCGCGCATCGCGGTCAGTGGGGAGCGCGGATCGCCGGTGAACTGCCGGAACTGGAAGACGGCCTGGTGCACCAGGAGGTCGAGACCGCTGAGCACCTGCCCGCCGCGCGCCTCCCAGGCGGCGGCGAGGGGGGTGGGCCAGGGCTCGTAGAGCACGTCGAAAAGGGTGCCGACATGCGCGGGCAGCCGCTCGGCCAGCGCGTCGGTGCCCCCAGCGGGCGTCGTCGAGATCACCAGGGGCGCCTCGAAGGCGCGGGCCGCGTCGGACCAGTCGGCCGGGCGGACCTGGACGCCGAGCCGCTCGCCCCACTGCCGCATCTCGTCCGCGCGCCGCTCGCTGCGTACGTACACGGTGACCTCACCGGTGCAGATGCGGGCGAGCGCGGCGAGCGCCGAGGAGGCCGTGGCTCCGGCGCCGAGGATCGCGGCCGACTCGGCCTTCTCCACTCCACGCTCGTGCAGCGCGGCCACCAGGCCGGGGATGTCGGTGTTGTCGCCGACCCTGCGCCCGTCGGGCCGGAACACCACGGTGTTGACCGCCTCCACCGAGGCCGCCGTGTCGGTGATCTCGTCGAGCAGCGGGATGACGGCACGCTTCAGCGGCATCGTCAGGGAGAGCCCCGCCCACTCGGGGCCGAGCCCCTCGAAGAACCCGGGCAGCGCCGCCTCGTCGACGTCGAAGCGGTCGTACGACCATCCCTGCAGGCCGAGGGCCCGGTACCCCGCGGTGTGCAGCTGCGGGGACAGGGAGTGGGCGATGGGCGAGCCGAGCACGGCCGCCCTTCGGGTCGCGGTCATCAGTTCTTGTTCCTCGACGCATTGAATTCGTCGACCAGCTTGTTGTGCTCGGCGAGCGTCTTGGTGAACTTGCTGGTCTTGCCGTCCAACGAGATGAAGTAGTACCAGCCGTCGTGCGTCGGATCGATCGAGCCCTTGATCGCCTCGGCGCCGGGGTTGTCGATGGGACCGGGCGGCAGGCCCTTGATGTAGTACGTGTTGTACGGGTTGTTGTACTTGCGCAGCTCGGCGATGCTCAGGTCGATCTTGCTCTGGTTCTTCACGTAGTTGTACGTGGAGTCGAACTCGAGCGAGCCGTAGGTCTCGGGGTTGTTGGGCTTGAGCCGGTTGTAGACGACCTCGGCCATCTTGCGGAAGTCGTCGTGGCTGGTGCCCTCGGCCTGCACCAGGCTCGCCACGGTGAGCAGTTGCCAGGGCCCGTCGAGTCCCAGGCTCTTCGCCTTCTTCTCCAGGCCCAGCTCCTCGTAGGTGCCGTTCGCCCGGGCGACCATGTCCTTCAGGACGGCCTCGGGCTTCTGGCCCTTGGACACGGCGTAGCTGGAGGGGTAGAGGAATCCTTCCAGCGGATCCTTCAGGTTCGGGTGGTTCAGCGCCCACGAGGGCAGGCCGAGCTTCTTGTAGTTCTGCTTCGCGACCTTCGCGGTGGCGCCCTTGCTGAGGCCGAGGCGCGTGTCGATCAGCTCGTAGACCTTCGTGTTGCGGGTGCCCTCGGCGATGATCAGGTTGCTGCGGCTCTTCGGACTGAGCATGAGTTCGACCGCACTGGCGGCCGACATCTGTTTCTGCAGCGTGTAGACGCCGTCCTGGATCGTCTTGCCCTTGTCGTTCGACTGCTGCGCGGAGACGAACGCGTCGACGCTCTGGACGACGCCCGCCTCCTTGAGCTTCTGGCCGATCACATAGCCGCCGGCGCCCTTGGGGATGACGACGGTGACCTGCTCGCCGTTGCCGTCGCCCGCGTAGTCGGGCGCCGCGCCGAAGCGGTCCTGGTAGAACTGCCAGCCGAAGTAGCCGACCCCGCCGACGCCGCCCGCGAAGATCGTCACCAGGACGAGACAGGCGCACCCGCTGCGGCGCTTCTTCGGCTTCTTGCCGCCGCGGCCCTTGCTGCCGGCCCGGCCGTCATCGTCGTCCTCGTCGTCATCGCCGCCACCGGCGAAGAAGGCGTGTTCGCCCTGGTCGGGGCCGGGGTCCCAGTCGGTGCGCGGCGGCTCGGGCTCGGCCTGCCTGCGGCTGGGCGGCTCGGGCGGCGGGTAGGCGTCGGGCGTGCCGTAGTAGTCGGGCCCGCCGTCGCCATACGACGCCGTCTGCTGGCCGTACGGGTCCGAGGGGTCGGTGTACTGGACCTGCTGCCCGGCGCCCCAGCCACCCTGGTCGTACGTCTGCTGCTGACCCTGGTACTGCTGCCGTCCCTGGTCGTATGTCTGCTGGCCCTGGTACTGCTGGTGGCCCTGACCCGCGTAGTACTGCTGGTCGTAGCCCTGGTACTGCTGCTGCCCCTGCCCGTAGCCGGACTGTCCGCCGTCGCCCCAGTCGCCGTACTGCTGCTGCGGCTGCTGCGGATAGTGCTGCGGCTGGCCGCCGTAGGGGGACTGCGGGCCCTGGGCCTGCTGTCCTCCCCATCCGTCGTCCCCGTACAACGGGTCCTCCGGATGCCACGGTTCGGAGCCTTGGCCCCGGCCATACTCAGTCATCGATCCCCTAGAGCCGCGAGGCGGCAGTGACGCGGCTTTTGACCGGGTCCCGTCCCGCCTCTTGCTGTGCGGTCGCTGTTCGAACAGCGGCGCAGTCGCGCGGAACGTTACCGTATCGCGATCAGATGACCACTTCGACGCCCTCGCCGGGTGCTTTGCCTGACACCCGTTCGGATTCGAGCGCCTGCTGAAGGATGATCACAGCGGCGGCCTGGTCGATGACGGAGCGGCCCTTCTTCGACTTCACGCCCGAGGCGCGCAGCCCCTGACCCGCCGTCACCGTGGTCATCCGCTCGTCCACGAGCCGGACCGGCACCGGGGCGATGCGCTTGGCGAGCTCCTGCGCGAAGCCGCGGACCTTCACCGCGGCGGGACCCTCGCCCCCCTTGAGGGAGCGAGGCAGGCCCACGACGACCTCGATCGGCTCGTACTCCTCCACCAGTTGCTTCAACCGGCGGTGAGCCGCGGGAACGTCCCGGCCGGGGACCGTCTCCACCGGAGTGGCGAGGATCCCGTCGGGGTCGCACGAGGCGACCCCGATGCGGGCGTCCCCGACGTCGATCGCGAGCCTGCGGCCCTTGCGCAGCGTCACTTCGCGGTGTCCGTGACCAGTCGCTCGACGGCGTCCACGGCCTCGCCGATCGCGGCCGGGTTCTGGCCGCCGCCCTGGGCGACGTCCGGCTTGCCGCCACCGCCGCCGCCGAGGGTCTTGGCGGCCGTACGAACCAGGTCGCCGGCCTTGAGGCCGCGCTCACGGGCGGCGTCGTTGGTGGCGATGACGGTGAGCGGCTTGCCGTTGTTGACCGTGAACAGCGCGACCACGGCGGCGCGTCCGCCCTGGATGCGGCCGCGCACGTCGAGGACCAGCTTGCGCAGGTCGTCGGCGGTCGTGCCGTCCGGCACCTGGCCGGTGACGACGGCGACGCCACGGACGTCCTTGGCGGACTCGGCGAGACCGGCGGCGGCCTGCAGCACCTTCTCGGCGCGGAACTTCTCGATCTCCTTCTCGGCGTCCTTCAGCTTGCCGAGCATCGAGGAGACCTTCTCCGGCAGCTCCTCCGGGCGGCCCTTGAGCAGCTCGGTCAGCTGGTTGACGACCGTGTGCTCGCGGGCGAGGAAGCTGTAGGCGTCCACACCGACGAGGGCCTCGATACGGCGGACCCCCGAGCCGATGGAGGACTCGCCGAGCAGTTTGACCAGGCCGAGCTGGGCGGTGTTGTGCACGTGCGTGCCGCCGCACAGCTCCTTGGAGAAGTCGCCGATGGTCACGACGCGCACGCGCTCGCCGTACTTCTCGCCGAACTCGGCGATGGCGCCCTGCTTCTTGGCCTCGTCGATGCCCATGACGTCGGCGCGCACGTCGAGGTCGCGGGCGAGCACCTCGTTGATCTTCTGCTCGACGTCGCTCATCACGGCCGTGGGAACGGCGGACGGCGAGCCGAAGTCGAAGCGGAAGCGGCCGGGCTGGTTCTCGGAACCGGCCTGGGCGGCCGTCGGGCCGAGGGCGTCGCGCAGGGCCTGGTGGGTGAGGTGCGTGGCGGAGTGGGCGCGGGCGATGGCCTTGCGGCGGCGGCCGTCGATGGAGGCGTGGGCCTTGGCGCCGACGGTGACCTCGCCGACCTGGACGACGCCCTTGTGGACGTAGACGCCGGGGACCGGCTTCTGGCAGTCGCGGACCTCGATGACGGCACCGGAGTCGGCCTTGATCCGGCCGGTGTCGCCGATCTGGCCGCCGCCCTCGGCGTAGAAGGGGGTGCGGTCGAGGACGATCTCGACCTCGTCGCCCTCGGTGGCGGCCGGGGAGGAGGCGCCGTCGACGAGGATGCCGACGATGGTGGACTCGCCCTCGGTCTCGCTGTAGCCGATGAACTCGGTCTCGCCGGTCCTGTCGGCGATCTCGCGGTAGGCGCCGGCGCCGGCGTGCCCGGTCTTCTTGGCCTGGGCGTCGGCCTTGGCGCGCTCCCGCTGCTCCTTCATCAGGCGGCGGAAGCCGTCCTCGTCCACCGACAGGCCCTGTTCGGCGGCCATTTCGAGGGTGAGGTCGATCGGGAAGCCCCAGGTGTCGTGGAGCAGGAACGCCTTGTCGCCGGGCAGCACCGCGGAGCCCGCGGCCTTGGTCTCGGAGACGGCGGTGTCGAGGATGTTGGTGCCGGCCTTCAGCGTCTTGAGGAAGGCGTTCTCCTCGGCGACGGCGACCTTCTCGATGCGCTCGCGGTCGGTGATCAGCTCGGGGTACTGCTGGCCCATCATGCCGATCACGGTGTCGATGAGGTCGAGGACGACCGGGCCGGTGGCGCCGAGCAGGCGCATGTTGCGGATGGCGCGGCGCATGATGCGGCGCAGCACATAGCCGCGGCCCTCGTTGCCGGGGGTGACGCCGTCGCCGATGAGCATGACGGACGTGCGCATGTGGTCGGTGACGACGCGCAGGGAGACGTCGGAGGCGTGGGCGGCGCCGTAGTGCACGCCGGTCAGCTCGGTGGCCTTCTTGATGACGGCCATGGAGGTGTCGATCTCGTACATGTTCTGCACGCCCTGCAGAATCATGGCGAGGCGCTCCAGGCCGAGGCCCGTGTCGATGTTCTTGCTCGGCAGCTCCCCGAGGATCTCGAAGTTGTCCTTGCCGATGCCCTCGCCGCGCTCGTACTGCATGAAGACGAGATTCCAGATCTCCACGTACCGCTCGTCGTTGACGGCGGGGCCGCCCTCGGCGCCGAACTCGGGGCCGCGGTCGTAGTTGATCTCGGAGCAGGGGCCGCAGGGGCCGGGGACGCCCATGGACCAGTAGTTGTCCTTCATGCCGAGGCGCTGGATGCGCTCCTTCGGCACGCCGACGACCTCGTGCCAGATGCGCTCGGCCTCGTCGTCGTCCTGGTAGACGGTGATCCAGAGCTTCTCCGGCTCCAGGCCGTAACCGCCCTTGTCCTGGGGGCTGGTGAGCAGCTCCCAGGCGTAGGTGATGGCGCCTTCCTTGAAGTAGTCGCCGAAGGAGAAGTTGCCGCACATCTGGAAGAAGGTGCCGTGCCGGGTGGTCTTGCCGACCTCTTCGATGTCCGGCGTGCGCACGCACTTCTGGACGCTGGTGGCGCGGTCGAAGGGCGGCTTGACCTCACCCAGGAAGTAGGGCTTGAAGGGCACCATGCCGGCCGGGACGAGGAGCAGAGTCGGGTCGTCCGCGATGAGCGACGCCGAAGGGACGACGGTGTGCCCGCGCTCCTCGAAGAAGCTCAGCCAGCGGCGGCGAATCTCGGCCGACTCCATCAGTGGTCCTCATTCCGGTTGTACGAGTACGTCTGGTACGTCGAACCCTCGACGTACTTCGGGGTGTTGCGGTTCTCGATGGCGGCGTACCGCCGGACTGCGGGGAGTTCGGGGGCGGTGTTGATGCCGAGGGCCTCCCCCAGCTCCTCCTCCCGCTGCGCCATGTTCTCGCGTACGTCCAGCGCGAAGCCGACCGCCCGGTCCTTGAGCCGGTGGCCGGCGTCGATCGCCTTGTGGGCGGCGGCCGCGGCGAGGTTCTCGGGGGTCAGCTGCTTCAGCTTGCGGTTGACCTTGGTGGTGGCCCACACGCCGGCGGCGACGCCCGTGGTGAACCAGAAGGTACGGCGGAACATCTCTCGCTCAGTCCCTCTTCCCCGAGTCGTTCCCCCGCTTCGGCTTCTGACGTCGCCCGGCCGGGACGGTGCGGCCGACGATCACGGTGCTCTTCGGCGCCCCTGCGGGCGCACCGTCCTTGCGGCCGCCCAGGGCGCGGCGGACGCCGTAGCCGAAGGCCGCGACCTTGACCAGCGGGCCGCCGAACGTGGAGGCGACGGTGGTGGACAGCGCCGACGCGTTCGACGTGACCTCCTGGACGTCGGTGGCGATCGCGTCGACCCGGTCGATCTGGGTCTGCGCGGAGCGCACCGCGGCGGAGGCGTCGGCCAGCAGCGGGACGGCCTGGTCGGTCACGTCCGCGACCAGCTTGGTGGTCGCCCTGAGCGTCTGGGCCACCCTTGCCAGCGCCACGGCGAGGAAGGAGACCAGGATCGCCCAGAAGACGGCCACCAGGATTCCGGCCACTTCTCCACCGGACACCTCGCGCACCCGCTCCCTGAAACGTGTCTGAACATCGAAAAGCAATGGACCCGAGCCTATCGCGCCGGGGACGAAGCTCCGCACCGGATTACCCGCGCGCGCTGCCGGGTCGCGTGAAGCGATTGTACGGAGTGAATACGGTTCAGTACGCTCCGTATTCCATGCGGAACCATCAACCCGGCGGGGGCCTCGCGGACGGCAATCTGCCTCTGGAACTCAACGCGTTCGTGGGGCGATCGGCCGAACTCTCCGGGCTGGCGCAGGTGCTTGACGCCGGACGTCTGGTGACGGTGACGGGCGCGGGCGGGGTCGGCAAGTCGCGGCTCGCGGCCCGGGCCGCCGCACGGTGCGCGCCGCGGGACGGGGTCTGGCGCGTCGAGCTGGCGCCGGTGCACGATCCGGAGTTCGTGGACTACGCGGTCGTGGAGGCGCTGGGGCTGACGGACCACACGACGCGGGCGCCCCTCGAGATGCTGCGCGCGCATCTCGCCGACCGCCAACTGCTGCTCGTCCTGGACGGGTTCGAGCATCTGGTGGAGTCGTGTGCCGCGCTGGTGGACGAGTTGCTGCGGCAGGTGCCCGGGCTGAGGGTGCTCGCGGTGGGGCGCCGGCCGCTGGGCGTGGCGGGCGAGCGGGTCTTCCCGCTGGCGCCGCTGGGCGAGGACGAGGCGGTCGAACTGCTGCTGGACCGGGCGGCGGAACAGCAGCCGGCGGTCGCGGACGGCCCGGACGTGCGCGAGGTGTGCCGGCGCCTGGACGGGATCCCGCTGGCGATCGAGCTGGCCGCGGGGCGGCTGCGGGCGCTGTCCCCCGCGCAGCTGCTGCAGCGCCTGGACGACCGCTTCCGGCTGCTGACCGGCAGCGAGCGCACTGCGCTGCCCCGCCATCGGACCCTGCGCCTGGCCATCGGCTGGAGCCATGAACTGTGCACTCCCCGGGAGCGGTTGCTGTGGTCGCGGCTGTCGGTGTTCGCCGGACGGTTCGACCTGGAGGCCGCCGAGTACGTCTGCGGCGGGCACGGCCTGAAGGCCGACGACGTCCTGGACGTGCTCACCGAACTGCTCGCGCAGTCGGTGGTCGCACGCGAGGAGACACCGGCGGGCGTGCGCTACCGGATGCTGGACACGGTGCGTGCGTACGGCGCCGAGTGGCTGGAGGCGACAGGGGACGCGGCCCGGCTGCGGCGGCGCCACCGCGACTGGTATCTGGGCCTTGCCACCTGGTGCGAGCTGGACTGGTTCTCGCCGCGCCAGGCGGAGGTGGCCGCGCGCGTGGAGGCGGAGCTGCCGAATCTGCGCAGTGCTCTGGAGCACTGTCTCGACGAGCCGGAGGAGGCGCATCTGGGCCAGTACCTCGCGGGCTCGCTCTGGTTCCACTGGGCGGGCTGCGGGCGGCTGTCGGAGGGGCGGCACTGGCTGGAGCAGGTGGTGCGCCTCGACGCCGGGCACGAGCAGTCCCGGCTGAAGGCCCTGTGGGTGCTCGGCTATGTGGCGATCCTCCAGGGCGACACGGTGCCCGCGCTGGCCGCACTGCAGGAGTGCCGGGAGGAGGCGGAGCTCTCCGGCGACCCCACGGCGGTGGCGTACGCGGAGCACCGCGCCGGATGCCTGGCCCTGGTCAGCGACGACATGGCGCGCGCCGAGCGGCTGCTGCGCTCGGCGCTGGACCGCTACCAGGAGATCGGCGAGCTCAACAGCAATGTCCTGATGTGCCAGGTGGAGCTGGCGATGACGCGCGCGTTCCAGAGCGATCTGCCGGACGCGGTACGGCTGTGCGAGGACGTACGGCGGGTGTGCGAGGACCACGGCGAGCGGTGGACCCGGGGCTACGCGTTGTACGTCCTGGCGTACGCGGCTTGGGCGGAGGGCGATCTGGCGCGGGCGCGCGCCCTGCTGGCCGAATGCCTGACCGGCGCCCATGCCTTCCACGATCTGCTCGGCTCGGTGCTGGCGGTGGAGCTGCTGGCGCTGGTCACGGTCGCGCAGGGCGATGCGGCGGAGGCGGCGGTGCTGCAGGGCGCGGCGGCGAGGATGTGGCCGTCGGTGGGCCTGCCGCTGTTCGGCTCGGCGCACTACAACGCCCCGCACGAGCTGTGCGAGGCGACGGCCCGGGAGCTCCTCGGCGACGCACGCTACGAGGAGTGCGTGGCGGAGGGGGAACGGCTGGTGCGGGAGGCGGCCGTCTCGCGGGCGCTGGAGCGGCCGCTGCAGGCCGTGCCGTCGCCGCGGGAGGTGGTCCGGCACCCGTCGGCGGGTGCCGGCATGCACGAACCCGCCGCCTCCCGCGCCCGTAAGGGCGGGGAGACGGCGGGCTGAGGTGGTGCGTGGTGCTACCGCCTGCTGGTGATCAGCGGGCGTAGTACTCGACGACGAGCTGCTCGTCGCAGATCACCGGGATCTCCTTGCGGTTCGGCTCACGGTCCAGGCGGAATGCCAGGGCCTTGAGGTTCACCTGGAGGTAGCGCGGGGTCTCGCCCTCGGGGGCGAAGCCGCCCTCGCGGGCGATGGAGAAGAGGGTCTTCTCACGGCTGCGCTCGCGGACCATCACGACGTCGTCGGGACGGACGCGGAAGGAGGGCTTGTCGACCTTCTGGCCGTTGACCTCGATGTGGCCGTGCACGACCATCTGACGGGCCTGGTAGATGGTGCGGGCGATGCCCGAACGCAGGACCAGGGCGTCGAGACGGCGCTCGAGCTCGATGATCAGGGCCTCGCCGGTCTTGCCCTGGACCTTGGAGGCACGCTCGTAGGCGCGGACGAGCTGGCGCTCGGACACGTCGTACTGCGCGCGCAGACGCTGCTTCTCGAGCAGACGGACCTTGTAGTCCGAGTTCTGCTTGCGGCCGCGGCCGTGCTCACCCGGCGGGTAGGGACGGGCCTCGAAGTACTTGACGGCCTTCGGGGTCAGCGCGATGCCGAGGGCACGCGACTTCTTGACCTTGGGGCGGGACTGGTTCGCCACTGTCTTTAGTCTCTTCTCTGAAGTTTCTTCGGCTTGTCAGGGTTAAGGGAGGTCGCATCCGCAGCCGGGGAATCCCTCCTCGTCCTGCTGGACTTCGGTGGGCAGCCGCTCCCCTGGTCTGGGCACATACGTGCAGCACGCGAGTGGCCCACCGACCTCTCCCGTCCTGGGACGGGTGGTGGTGGGCTGCCCGCGACACCGTTCGACGGTGCGCGACGCTCCTGGAACCCCTGGGGGCTCCGGCCGGATGACCCGCTCTGACGGCACGGGACTCGGCACTTCGGCGAAGTCTACAGGGTGCTCAGGACCGTCTGCGACCGAGGTGCTTCCTGGTCCACTCCACCGCGTCCGCGTATCTTGCCTCCGCGCCGTGTCTGCTCGGCGTGTAGTACTCGCGGTCCTTGAGGGCGTCCGGGGCATACTGCTGCTCGGCGATGCCCTCGGCCAGGTCGTGCGGATACACGTATCCCTGCGCGTGGCCGAGCTTGGCGGCGCCCTTGTAGTGACCGTCGCGCAGATGGGGCGGCACCTGGCCGGCCAGTCCCTTCTTCACGTCCTCCAGGGCGGCCCCGATCGCCGTCGTCGCGGAGTTGGACTTGGGGGCCAGGGCGAGGGCGATGGTGGCGTGGCTGAGGGTGAGGGCGGCCTCGGGGAAGCCGATCATGGCGACGGCCTGGGCGGCGGCGACCGCGATCGGCAGTGCGTTGGGATCGGCGAGGCCGATGTCCTCGCTCGCCGAGATCATCAGGCGGCGGGCGATGAAGCGGGGGTCCTCGCCGGCCTCGATCATGCGGGCCAGGTAGTGCAGCGCGGCATCCACGTCCGAGCCGCGGATGGACTTGATGAGGGCGCTGGCGACGTCGTAGTGCTGGTCGCCGTCGCGGTCGTACTTCACCGCCGCCCGGTCGACCGTCTCCTCCAGCGTCGTCAGGGAGATCTCCGTCTCACCCTTGTCCAGGGCGGCGCCGGCCGCCGCCTCCAGTGCGGTCAGGGCGCGGCGTGCGTCGCCGCCGGCGATGCGCAGAAGGTGGTCCTCGGTGTCCTCGGGGAGGGTGACCGCGTCCTTCAGGCCCCGCTCGTCGCCGAGCGCCCGCTTCAGCAGTCCTCTGATGTCGTCGTCGGTGAGGGGTTCGAGGGTGAGCAGGAGGGAGCGGGACAGCAGCGGGGAGATCACCGAGAAGTACGGGTTCTCCGTCGTCGCCGCGATCAGGGTCACCCAGCGGTTCTCGACCGCGGGCAGCAGGGAGTCCTGCTGGGCCTTGCTGAAGCGGTGGATCTCGTCGAGGAAGAGGACGGTCTCCTGGCCGTACCCACCGGTGGCGCGGCGGGCGCCGTCGATGACAGCGCGGACCTCCTTGACGCCCGCGGTGATCGCCGACAGCTCGACGAAGCGCTTGTTGGTGGCCTTGGAGACGACGTAGGCCAGGGTCGTCTTGCCGGTGCCGGGCGGGCCCCAGAGGATCACCGAGGACGGTCCGGCGGGTCCGCCGGCGCCCTCGCCGACGAGTCTGCGCAGGGGCGAGCCCGGTTTGAGCAGATGCTGCTGGCCCACGACCTCGTCGAGGGTGCGCGGGCGCATCCGCACGGCCAGGGGGCTTCCAGCCGGATCCTTCTCCTGGCGTTCTTCTGCGGCGGCGGTGAACAGGTCGGGCTCCACGTCAAGAACCCTAATTCACCGCACTGACAACGCGTCCGGGCCCTGCAGAAGCCCGGTCAGCTGGTCCAGAAGTCCCACCAGCGGGTCAGGACGAGCATGCCGATGATGCCGACGTGCAGCACGGGCACGACCCAGGTGAACTCGCCGAAGAAGCTCTTCAGCCAGCGCGGGGAGGGCAGGAAGCCGTTGCGGATGTTGAACGAGGTGACGTACCAGAACATGGTGATCGTCGCGACCCAGGCCAGCGAGCACCACAGGCACAGCGCGTTGATCCGGTACAGGGACTGGAACTGCAGCCAGGTGCAGAAGCCCACGCCGAAGAGGGTGCCGAAGTTGAAGGTGAGCCAGTACCAGCGCGGGTAGCGGGCGCGGGCGAGCAGGCTCATGCCGACGCAGATGACGATGCCGTAGCAGACCAGGCCGAGCATCGGGTTGGGGAAGCCGAAGACGGCGGCCTGCTTGGACTCCATCACGTTGCCGCAGGAGACCACGGGGTTGAGGCTGCAGCCCGGGGTGAACGTCTTGCCCGCGACCTTGGCCTCGAGGATCTTGTTCTTGTCGATCGTGATGACCCATGCGGCGAGCAGACCGGCCGCGCCCGTGATCACCAGCAGCAGGGCCAGGGCACGGCTGCCGCCCGCCGTCCGTGGTCCGGCCGAGTCGGGTCCCGGAGCGGGCTCGGTGGACACGTCTTTGACTGTGGTCTTGCTCATCACGCCGATTCCGTCTGCTTGAGAGTGGGACCTTCTTCGGGCAGGGGCCATTGTGCCGCACTCGACCCCGCGTCCACCGTTCGGTGGACATAAGGAAGTACGCACGGTCGTTCCTGAGCGTTCGGTTCCGGCCGACCCTGGGTGCATGACAACACACGCGAACGAACTCGCGGTGGACGTACGGGGGCTGCGCAAGCAGTACGGGGACGTGACCGCGGTGGACGGCATCGATCTCGAGATCCGCCCGGGCGAGGTGTTCGGCCTGCTGGGACCCAATGGCGCGGGCAAGAGCACCACGGTGGAGATCCTCCAGGGCAACCGCAGCCGGGACGCGGGCGAGGTGTCGGTGCTCGGGTCCGATCCGGCGGCCGGCACGCGCGCGTGGAGGTCCCGTGTGGGAATCGTCTGGCAGGACGAATCGGCACCCGCCGAGTTGACGGTCGGCGAGACCGTACGGCATTTCGCGCGCTACTACCCGCGCCCGCGCGACCCCGAGGAGGTCATCGGCCTGGTGGGCCTTCAGGCCAAGGCGGGCAGTCGCATCAAGGCGCTGTCGGGCGGCCAGCGCAGGCGGCTCGACGTGGCCCTCGGGGTGATCGGCGGCCCCGACCTGCTGCTCCTGGACGAGCCGACGACCGGTTACGACCCGGCGGCCCGCCGGCAGTTCTGGGAGCTGATCAGGCTGCTCGCCGACGAGGGCACGACGATCCTGCTGACCACGCACTACCTGGAGGAGGCGGAGGCCCTCGCCGACCGGCTCGCCGTGGTGGCCCGGGGGCGGGTCGTCGCCACGGGCGAGCCCGCGGCGCTGCGGGAGCGGTACGGCACGGACGCCACGGTCGAGTGGACCGAGCGGGACGGCACCACCCGCACCGAGCGCACGGACACCCCGACCAGGACGGTCGCCGAGCTGATGCACCGCTTCGACAGCGAGATCCCCGGCCTGAGGGTGAGCCGCCCCACGCTGGAGGACGTCTACCTCCGGCTGACCGGACAGGAGGACGCGCGATGACCACGACCGCCGTGGAGACCAGGACCGGGCCGGACACCGTGCGGCTGCCCGGGGCATGGGGGCTGGGCCTCGGTCGGGGCGCCCTGGAGATCAGGCAGTTCTTCCGGCAGCGCGACCAGGTGGTGTTCACGTTCGCGTTCCCGGTGGTGTTCCTGTTCCTGTTCGCGTCGATCTTCAGCGACGACGTGGAGGGCGCGGGCATCACCGCCTCGCAGCTGTACGTCCCGGCGATGATGGCGGCCGGCATCATGTCGACGAGCTTCCAGTCGCTCGGCATCTCCATCGCCATCGAGCGGGACGAGAAGGTGCTGCGCCGGCTGCGCGGGACACCGATGCCGCCGGCCGCGTACTTCCTCGGCAAGATCTGGCTGGTTCTGTTCACCGGCCTGCTGGAGACGGCGATCCTGCTGCTCGTCGGCACCACCGTCTACGACGTGGATCTGCCCTCGGACGCGACCGACTGGTTCGACCTGGCCTGGATCTTCGTCCTCGGTCTGACGGCGTGCGCCCTGCTCGGCATCGCGATCAGCTCGGTGCCCAAGTCCGGCAAGAGCGCGACCTCCGTCGTCGTCCTGCCCTTCCTGGTCCTGCAGTTCATCTCGGGCGTGTACATCGCGATCGACACCATCCCCGACTGGATGCTGAACATCGGGGCGCTGTTCCCGCTGAAGTGGATGTGCCAGGGACTGCGCGGGGTGTTCCTGCCGGACTCGGCTCACATCCTCGAGCAGACGGGCAGTTGGGAGTTCGGCAAGGTGGCGCTGGTGCTCGGGGCGTGGTGCGTCGGAGGATTGGTGCTGTGTCTGCTGACCTTCCGGTGGAAGAACCGGCGCGACGGATGAGCGGGCGGGCACCCGCCGTAGGTGCCTACACCTGGGACCGGTCCTTCCGGCTCTGGGACACCTATTTCGCGCTGATCTGGCTGGCCACCCTGGCGTTCGTGCTCGGCACGGGACAGCCGGGGTGGCCGGTCCGGCTCACCGCGGCGGCGCTGCTGCTGCCGTTGATCCCCCTGTACGTGTGGGTGGGGCGGCCCCTGCTGCGGGGCGATCCCCCGCCCGAGCGGCAGGCGTTGCTCTATCTCCTCGCGATGACGGCCCTGTTCCTGCCCTCGGCGATCCTGGTCGGCGAGACGCGGGTCATGACCTTCGCGCTCGTCCCCCAGTGCTTCATGACCCTGCGCATGCGGTGGGCGATCACACTCGTGGCCGTGATCAACGTGGTGCCGGTGGTGGGCT
Organism: Streptomyces spinosisporus; assembly: GCF_022698145.1. Taxonomy (GTDB): domain Bacteria; phylum Actinomycetota; class Actinomycetes; order Streptomycetales; family Streptomycetaceae; genus Streptomyces; species Streptomyces spinosisporus. Next base: position 115,869 of record NZ_JALDAX010000015.1, on the reverse strand, counting down.
GGGCGCTGCTGTGGTGGCCCGGCGAGCAGGAGGTCTTCTTCAACGGGCTGTTCGCCGTGGTCAGTCTGGTCTTCTCGGTGGCCGTCGGCACCTGGGTGATCCGGATCATCGACCAGAGCCAGGAGCGGGCCGCGCTGATCGCGGAACTGGACGCGAGCCGCCACGAGATCTCGCGTCTGTCCGCCGCGCACGGGGCGCTGGCCGAGCGCGAGCGCATGGCCCGGGAGATCCATGACACCCTCGCGCAGGGCTTCACCAGTGTGCTGATGCTGATCCAGGCGGTGGAGGCGGAGCTCGACGACGACGTCCCGCAGGCCCGCCGGCATCTGGCCCTCATGGACGAGACGGCCCGGCAGAACCTCGCCGAGGCCCGTGCCCTGGTCGCCGGCGCCGCGCCCGCCGACCTCGACGGCTCGTCCCTGCCGGACGCGCTGCGCCGGCTCGCCACCCGGCACGGGGCCACGCTGGAGGTGACCGGTCCGGTGCGCCCGCTGCCCGCCGCCCCCGAGGTGGTGGCACTGCGCGCCTGCCAGGAGGCCCTGTCGAACGCCCGCAAGCACGCGGGGAGTTCGGCCTCCGTCGGCATCGCGCTGACGTACCGCGACGACACGCTCACCGTGTCCGTACGGGACGACGGCTGCGGCTTCGACCCGGGCGCCCCCAGCGTCGGTTACGGTCTTGCCGGGCTGCGTGCCCGGGCCACCGAGGTCGGCGGGACGGCGCGGATCCGCAGCACACCGGGCGACGGCACGACGGTGACCGTCCGGCTGCCCGTGTCGCCCGCACCGCCTGCGTCGCCCGCATCCCCCGTAGCGCCGTTGAGGAGCTCATCGTGATCCGGATCGTCCTCGCCGACGACCATCCCGTCGTACGGGAGGGGCTGCGGGCGATGCTCAGTGCCGAGCCGGACCTGGAGGTGGTCGCCGATGCGGAGAGCGGGCCGCGGGCGGAGGCGCTGGCGGCCGAACTGCGGCCCGACATCGTGCTCATGGATCTGCGCATGCCGGGCGGCGGGGGCGTCGACTCGATCGTGCGGATGGGCGAGGCGGGGCTGCCGTGCCGGGTGATCGTCCTGACGACGTACGAGACGGACCGCGACATCCTGCGGGCGGTCGAGGCCGGAGCCGCGGGCTATCTGCTCAAGGACATGCCGCGTGCCGAACTGGCGGAGGCGGTACGGGCGGCAGCCCGCGGCGAGACGGTGCTCGCCCCCTCGGTGGCGGCCCGCCTGGTCGACCAGCTGCGCACCCGGCCGGAGCGGCCGCGCCTCTCGGAGCGGGAGACGGCCGTGCTGCGGCTGGTGGCGGAGGGCTGCACCAACGCGGAGATCGGCCGCCGGCTCTTCATCGGCGAGTCGACCGTGAAGACCCATCTCCTGCGCGCCTTCGGCAAGTTGGGCGTCGACGACCGCACCGCGGCCGTCACCAGCGCCATGCGCCACGGGCTGCTCGACCCATGACAAAGGCGCCGGCCACGCGCATGGCCGGCGCCCCTGGGACGTCTAGCCGAGCCGGGACTCCAGCTCGGCCACGATCTCGTTCACGCCGACCGCCGTCTGCTCGCCGGACTCCATGTCCTTGAGCTGGACGACGCCCTCGGTGAGGTCGCGTTCGCCGGCCACGATCGTGTAGCGGGCGCCGCTGCGGTTGGCGTTCTTCATCGCGCCCTTGAGGCCCTTGGCGCCGTAGGAGAAGTCGGCCGCGATGCCGAGCTTGCGCAGCTCGGTGACCTTGCCGAACAGGACGCGGCGCGCCTCCTCGCCGAGCGGGACCGCGAACACGCTGGTCGTGGAGGGCAGTTCGAGCTCGACGCCCTCCGCCTCAAGCGCCAGGACCGTGCGGTCCACGCCGAGGGCCCAGCCGACGGACGGCAGCGCGGGGCCGCCGATCATCTCGGAGAGGCCGTCGTAGCGGCCGCCGCCGCCCACCGCGGACTGCGAGCCCAGACCGTCGTGGACGAACTCGAAGGTCGTGCGGGTGTAGTAGTCGAGGCCGCGCACCAGCTTGGGGTCGTCCTCGAAGACCACGCCCGCCGCCGTGATCAGCTCACGGACCTCCTCGTGGTACGCCTTGCAGGCGTCGCACAGGTAGTCACGCAGCAGCGGGGCGTCGCCCAGCTGCTTCTGGACGGCGTCGCGCTTGTCGTCCAGGACGCGCAGCGGGTTGATCTCCGCGCGGCGCAGCGTGTCCTCGTCCAGGTCCAGGCCGCGCAGGAAGTCCTGCAGCGCCGCGCGGTAGACGGGACGGCACTCCTTGTCGCCCAGGCTGTTGAGCAGGATCCGGAAGTCGCGCAGGCCCAGCGAGCGGTAGGCCTGGTCGGCCAGGATGATCAGCTCGGCGTCCAGTGCCGGGTCCTCCGCGCCGATCGCCTCGGCGCCGACCTGCGAGAAGTGCCTGTAGCGGCCCTTCTGCGGGCGCTCGTAGCGGTAGTACGAGCCGGAGTACCAGAGCTTGACCGGCAGGTTGCCCGCCTTGTGGAGGTTGGCCTCCAGCGCGGCGCGCAGCACGGACGCGGTGCCCTCGGGGCGCAGCGCCAGCTTGTCGCCGCCCTTGGTCTCGAAGGCGTACATCTCCTTGGTCACGATGTCGGTGGACTCACCGACGCCGCGCGCGAAGAGCTCGACGCTCTCGAAGCCGGGCGTCTCGATGTAGCCGTAGCCGGAGTTGCGCAGGGGCGCGGCGATCGCGTCGCGGACGGCCAGGTACTTGGCGCTGTCCGGCGGGATCAGGTCGTACGTGCCCTTGGGGGCCTTGAAGGTGCTCACGGAAGGTCTCGTCACATTCCTCGTCGGGGAGCGGGCTGGGCTCCCTGGCCGGCGGCCACCTGCCGCAGATACGGGTTGGTGGCGCGCTCCTGGCCGATGGTCGTCTGGGGGCCGTGGCCGGACAGCACCACGGTCGAGTCGTCGAGCGGCAGGCACACACGGCCCAGCGAGTCGAGCATCTCGGCCATATCGCCGCCGGGCAGGTCGGTGCGTCCGATGGAGCCGGCGAAGAGCAGATCCCCGGAGAAGAAGACCGACGGGATCTCGGTCGTCTCGGGCATCCGGAAGGTCACCGACCCCTTGGTATGGCCGGGCGCGTGCGCGACGGAGAACTCGAGCCCCGCGAGCGCCAGCCGCGCGCCGTCGGCCAGCTCCTCGACGTCGTCGGGCTCCCCCACCGTCAGCTCGCCCATCAGCGGCATGCCGATGGAGCGGCCGAGCGCCTTCTCCGGGTCGCTCATCATGTAGCGGTCCTCGGGGTGGATCCACGCCGGTACGTCGTGTGCGCCGCACACCGGGACGACCGAGGCCACATGGTCGATGTGGCCGTGGGTGAGGACGACGGCGACGGGCTTGAGCCGATGCTTCCTGAGCGCTTCCTCGACTCCTTCGGTGGCCTGGTGGCCGGGGTCGATGATCACGCACTCCTCACCGGCGGCGGGGGCGACGAGATAACAGTTCGTCCCCCAGGCCCCGGCGGGGAACCCGGCAATGAGCACGATCGTCCTTCGTTGTGTGTCGGTCACAGACGGCTACAGCTGCTGTCAGAGCCTACCGGCGCTGCCGAATCCTCAGCGAACCCATATACGGTACGGGGCACACGCAGGCGGTCGGCTCACAAGACGCACGCGTCCCAGTCGACGTACGAGACGCATGAGGAGAGAACCCGGTGGTCACCCAGGAACAGCGCAAGCGCCAGCTCGCGCGGGAGAAGTTCTTGCGGCAGCAGCAGCGGCGTACGGCTGCGCGGCGCAAGGCGAAGATGCGCAATTCGGTGATCGCGTCGGTGCTCGGCGTGGTCCTGATCGGCAGCCTGGCGCTCTACACGACCGGCGTGCTCAAGGACGACAAGAGCGACGACAAGGCCAACGCGAGCTCGCAGACGACCCCGAGCGCCGCCGCCACCAGCAAGGCACCGGACCCGTGCGCCAAGCCGGCCAAGGGCTCGGTGAAGAAGCTGAGCTGGAAGAAGGAGCCGGCGATGACCATCGACAAGTCGGCGAAGTACACGATGGACCTCGACACGACCTGCGGGGACATAAGCATCGCGCTGAAGGCGTCGGCCGCGCCGCACACCGTCAACTCCTTCAACTTCCTTGTCGGCAAGGGCTACTTGGACCACACCAAGTGCCACCGACTGGTCCCCCAGGGGATCTACGTGCTCCAGTGCGGCGACCCGACGGGCACCGGCACCGGCGGACCGGGCTACACCATCCCGGACGAGAACCTGAAGGACAAGAGCCTCAAGGGCCAGGTGTACCCGGCCGGCACGGTCGCCATGGCCAACCAGTACAACCCGCAGACCAAGAAGGGCCGCGACACCGGCGGCAGCCAGTTCTTCCTCGTGTACCAGGACAGCCCGCTGCCGCCCGACTACACCCCGTTCGGCACGATCTCCAAGGACGGCATGAAGGTCCTGCAGAAGATCGCGAAGGCAGGAGCGCAGGCCGCGGACCCGACGACCGGCAATACGGCGCCCAACGCGACCGTCGTGATCAACAAGGCGACGGTCACGAAGTCCTGAACGTCAAGTGCGAAATTTCGGTCGCGCGGGATGCGGACAGGCAACCCGCCGGTCGCCTATGTTGGCCGTGACGAAACTGTGGACGATGCCCGGGGGAGCTGAAGCCCCTCACAGGCATCATGTGGAGGAGGCGCTGTGAGCAGCGACCCGTGGGGACGCGTCGACGAGACGGGGACCGTGTACGTGCGTACGGCCGACGGCGAGCAGGTCGTCGGTTCCTGGCAGGCCGGCTCCCCCGAGGAGGCGCTGGCCTACTTCGAGCGCAAGTACGAGGGCCTGGTTGTCGAGATCGGCCTCCTCGAGAAGCGAGTGAAGACCACCGACCTGTCCGCGAAGGACGCACAGACGGCGATCGATCACATCCGCGAGCAGGTCGACGCGCATCATGCGGTCGGCGACCTGGCCGCCCTGCGCACCCGCCTGGACAAGCTGGTCGAGACGGTCGAGGCGCGCCGCGAGGAGCGCAAGCAGCAGCGCGCCAAGCAGTCCGACGAGGCCAGGCACGCCAAGGAGGACCTGGTCAACGAGGCGGAGCAGCTGGCGCAGTCCGACCAGTGGCGGGCGGCCGGCGAGCGGCTGCGCGCACTGGTGGACACCTGGAAGAGCCTGCCGCGCCTGGACCGCAAGTCGGACGACGAGCTGTGGCACCGCTTCTCGCACGCCCGCTCGGCGTTCTCCAAGCGGCGCAAGGCGCACTTCGCGGCGCTGGACGCGCAGCGCGAGGAGGCCCGCAAGATCAAGGAGCGGCTGGTCTCGGAGGCCGAGGCCCTGTCCGGTTCGACGGAGTGGGGTCCCACCGCCGCGCGCTACCGCGAGCTGATGGCGGAGTGGAAGGCCGCGGGCCGCGCCCAGCGCGAGCACGAGGACGATCTGTGGAACCGCTTCCGCGGCGCCCAGGACATCTTCTTCGCGGCCCGCAGCTCGGTCTTCGCGGAGCGTGACGCGGAGCAGTCGGAGAACCTGAAGCTCAAGGAGGAGCTGGCCGGGGAGGCCGAGAAGATCCTCCCGGTGACGGACCTGAAGGCGGCGCGGGCCGCCTTCCGCTCGGTCAACGAGCGCTGGGAGGCCATCGGTCATGTGCCGCGGGACGCCCGTCCCAAGGTCGAGGGCCGGATGCACGCCGTGGAGCGGGCCATCCAGGAGGCCGAGGAGGCCGAGTGGCGCCGGACGAACCCGGAGGCACGCGCGCGTGCCGAGGGTCTGACCGGGCAGCTGCAGGCGGCCGTGGACAAGCTCAAGGGCCAGATCGAGCAGGCGCGCGCCCAGGGCAACAACGCCAAGGCCGACAAGCTGGAGCGTGAGCTGGAGGGCCGCCAGGCCCTGCTGGACCAGGCGCTGAAGGGTCTGCAGGAGTTCGGCGGCTGACACCCGAGTCGTGCAGAAGGGGCCCGTACCGCGAGGTACGGGCCCCTTCTCGTGCGTACGGCTCTGCTACGACCTGCTGCGCGCCGACGTCACGCGGTAGACGTCGTAGACGCCCTCCACGCCCCGGACCGCCTTCAGGACGTGTCCGAGGTGCTTCGGGTCGCCCATCTCGAAGGTGAAGCGGGAGGTGGCGACGCGGTCGCGGGAGGTCTGGACGGCCGCGGAGAGGATGTTGACGTGCTGGTCGGACAGGACGCGGGTGACGTCCGACAGCAGCCGGGAGCGGTCGAGGGCCTCGACCTGGATGGCGACCAGGAAGACCGAGGACTGGGTGGGCGCCCACTCGACGTCGAGGATGCGCTCGGGCTCACGGGAGAGCGACTCCACGTTCACACAGTCGCTGCGGTGAACCGATACGCCGCTGCCGCGCGTGACGAAGCCGATGATGGGGTCGCCCGGGACCGGCGTACAGCAGCGGGCCAGTTTGACCCACACGTCCTCGACGCCCTTGACGATGACGCCCGGGTCGGCGCTGGAGCGGCGCTTGCGGCTGCGGCTGCGGGTCGGCGGGACCGACTCGTCGATCTCCTCGGTGGCCGCCTCCTCGCCGCCGAGCGCCTGCACCAGCTTCTGCACGATGTTCTGCGCCGACACATGGCCCTCGCCGATCGCCGCGTACAGCGCGGAGATGTCGGCGTAGCGCATCTCGTGGGCGAGCGTGACGAGCGAGTCGCCGGTCAGGATGCGCTGGATCGGCAGGTTCTGCTTGCGCATGGCGCGGACGATGGCGTCCTTGCCCTGCTCGATCGCCTCGTCGCGGCGCTCCTTGGAGAACCAGGCTCTGATCTTGTTGCGGGCCCGCGGTGACTTGACGAAGCCGAGCCAGTCGCGGGAGGGGCCCGCGCCGGCCGCCTTGGAGGTGAAGACCTCGACCAGGTCGCCGTTGTCCAGGGTGGATTCGAGCGGTACGAGACGGCCGTTGACCCGTGCTCCTATGGTCCGGTGGCCGACCTCGGTGTGGACCGCGTAGGCGAAGTCGACCGGGGTGGCACCGGCCGGGAGCGCGATGACGTCGCCCTTGGGTGTGAAGACGAAGACCTCGTTGCGCGAGAGGTCGAAGCGCAGGGACTCCAGGAACTCGCCCGGGTCCTCGGTCTCCTTCTGCCAGTCGAGCAGCTGGCGCAGCCACGCCATGTCGTTGAGGTGGTCGTCCTTGCCCTTGCCGGCCTTCGGCACGTCGGTGCGCACCTTGGAGGCGCCGGCGACGGCCTCCTGCTTGTACTTCCAGTGCGCGGCGATGCCGTACTCGGCGCGGCGGTGCATGTCGAAGGTGCGGATCTGCAGCTCGACCGGCTTGCCGTTGGGGCCGATCACCGTGGTGTGCAGCGACTGGTACATGTTGAACTTGGGCATCGCGATGTAGTCCTTGAACCGGCCGGGGACCGGGTTCCATCGCGCGTGCACGGTGCCGAGGGCGGCGTAGCAGTCGCGGACGGTGTCGACGAGGACGCGGATGCCCACCAGGTCGTAGATCTCGGCGAAGTCCCGACCGCGGACGATCATCTTCTGGTAGACGCTGTAGTAGTGCTTGGGCCGGCCGGTGACGGTCGCCTTGATCCGGGCCGCGCGCAGGTCCTGCTGCACCTCGTCGGTCACTATGGCGAGGTACTCGTCGCGCTTGGGCGCCCGCTCGGCGACGAGCCGCACGATCTCGTCGTACATCTTGGGGTAGAGGATCGCGAAGGCGAGGTCCTCCAGCTCCCACTTGATGGTGTTCATGCCCAGGCGGTGGGCGAGCGGCGCGTAGATCTCCAGGGTCTCGCGCGCCTTCTTCTCCTGCTTCTCGCGCTTGAGGTAGCGCATGGTGCGCATGTTGTGCAGGCGGTCGGCAAGCTTGATGACCAGGACGCGGGGGTCCTTGGCCATGGCGACGACCATCTTGCGCACGGTCTCTGCCTGCGCGGCCTCGCCGAACTTGACCTTGTCCAGCTTGGTGACGCCGTCGACGAGCAGGGCGACCGCGTCGCCGAAGTCGCGGCGGAGCTGGTCGAGGCCGTACTCGGTGTCCTCGACGGTGTCGTGCAGCAGGCCCGCCATCAGGGTGGCCGGATCCATGCCCAGCTCGGCGAGGATGGTGGTGACGGCGAGCGGGTGCGTGATGTACGGGTCGCCGCTCTTGCGCTTCTGGCCTCGGTGCCAGCGCTCGGCGACCTGGTAGGCCTTCTCTATCTGGCGCAGGGTCGCCGTCTCGATCTTCGGGTCGTTGCTGCGCACTATCCGCAGCAGGGGCTCGAGGACCGGGTTGTACGGGTTGGAGCGCTGGACGCCGAGACGGGCGAGGCGGGCGCGGACGCGGTTGGAGGAGCCGGAGCGGGCCGGCTGGCCGGTGTTCGGGCGGACCGCGGGCTGCGCGGTGGCGCCGGTGGGCGCGGATGCGGGGCCCTCGGGCGGGGCGGGCTTCGGGCGCGACTGCTCGGCCGACTTGTCGACAGGGGCGGACTGGGTGTGCTCGACCGTCCCGCGGGTGTCGTTCTTCGCGTGCGGCGCGCTCGGCGCGGGCTTGGCCGCGGCCGCCGAGTCCGACTCGGGCTTGGCGGCGGTCAGGTGCTGGGCCTCGTCTGGCAAGAGGACTCCTCGTGCGCGATCCGGGTCCCCCGGTCAGGCTCCGGAGACCCCATGGTAGCGATCCTGGCCCCCAGGATCGCCTTCAGGCCGATGTGAGGCCCGTCCACCGGAGAAACACGAGAGGCTTTCGCGGGATTCCGGGAGGGGGATTTTTGGGGGATTCGGGGGGATGCGGGGGTGTCCGGTGGGTGACGGGGGATGCGGCACGGGGGTGCCGGGGGCGTGCCGGGTGCGGGCGGAGGGGACCGGCCGGGTGCCGACGGTGCGGCGTACCGCCCTCGCGGAGGGGCGTGCCGGGTGCGGGCGAGGGGAGAAGGCTGGGTGCGGGCGGTGAAGCGTGCCGGTGCCTGCGAAGGGGGAACGCCGGTGCCGGTGGGGAGGCGTGCCGCCCTCGCGGAGGGGCGTGCCGGGTGCGGGTGGAGGAGACCGGCCGGGTGCGGGCGGAGGAACCTCGCCGGGGACTGGCCAGGGAAGCGCGCCGGTGCGCGCGGTGAAGCGTGTCGCCCTCGCGGATGGCCGCGCCGGGTGCGAGGGGAGGAGACCGGCCGGGTACCGGCGGAGGAACCTCGCCGGGGACCGGCCAGGGAAGCACGCCGGTGCGAGCAGTGAAGCGTGTCGCCTACGGGCGGAGGAACCGGCCGGGTGCGGGCGGAGGAACCTCGCCGGGGACCGGCCAGGGAAGCGCGCCGGGTGCGGGCGGTGAAGCTTGCCGCCCTCGCGGACGGGCGTGCCGGGTGCGGGCGATGGCGGCTGTCGGCGCGTCCGGCTTGTCGGTGGGCCGGAGGGTGGGTCTCGTAGCACGTGCGAACGGCCGCTCCCGTGGGTCGGGGCGGCCGTTCGCGGAGAGGTGTGGGGGTCAGACCACGAGGAGGGACTCCAGGGGGGCGTCGGCGAGGGTGGGCTGTAGGCGGGTGCGGCCGGACAGGAAGCCCAGTTCCATCAGGACCGCGAGGCCCGCGACCTCGGCGCCCGCGCGGCGGATCAGCTGGATGGAGGCCTCGGCGGTGCCGCCGGTGGCGAGGACGTCGTCGACGATCAGGACGCGGTCGTCGGCGGAGAGGTCCTCGGCGTGCACCTCGATCTCCGCCGAGCCGTACTCCAGCTCGTACGCCTGACCGAGCGTGGCCCCGGGGAGCTTGCCCGCCTTGCGCACGGGGATGAAGCCGAGGCCCGCCCGCACGGCGACCGGGGCGCCGAGGATGAACCCGCGCGCCTCGAGGCCCACGACCTTGGTGGCGCCCGTGCGCTCGGCGACCGCGGCGAGCGCGTCCGTGAGCGCCGTGAAGGCCGCCGGGTCCGCCAGGAGCGGGGTGATGTCCTTGAACATCACCCCCGGCTCCGGGTAGTCGGCCACATCACGGATACGGCTGAGCAGCAGCTCCTCGATGCCGGTCATCGGCGCTTCCCCGAGGGACGCCCACGGCCGCGGTTGCGCGACGAGGGCTGGTTGCGCGCAGTGGTGCGGGACGCGGGCTGATTGCGCGGACCCACCACCGCGGGAGCGGCGTCCTCGGGCTCGTCGTACGACTCGTCCACGGTCTCGGGCTGCACCTGCGTGCCCTGGGCCGCGGCCTGCGCCCGCTTGGCGAGCACGCGCTTCTTCAGCGCCTTCATCTGCGGCTCGCGCTCCTTGAGGTCGGCGACGAGCGGCGTGGCGATGAAGATCGAGGAGTACGCACCGGCCGCGAGGCCGACGAACAGCGACAGCGAGATGTCGTTGAGCATGCCCGCGCCGAGGAAGCCGCCACCGATGAACAGCAGGCCCGCGACCGGCAGCAGCGCCACCACGGTGGTGTTGATGGACCGCACCAGGGTGCTGTTGATCGACCGGTTGGCGATGTCGCTGTAGGTCCACCTGGTCTGCTTGGTGATGTCCTTCGTCTGCTCCTTGAGGCTGTCGAAGACGACGACCGTGTCGTAGAGCGAGTAACCGAGGATCGTCAGCAGACCGATCACCGTGCCCGGCGTGACCTCGAAGCCCACGAGGGCGTAGATGCCGGTGGTGATGGTGATGTCGTGGATCAGCGCGACGAGCGCGGCGAGCGCCATGCGCCACTCGAAGGCGATCGCCAGGTAGATCACCACGAGCACCATGAAGATGCCCAGGCCCTGCCAGGCCTTGTCGGCGATCTGGTCACCCCAGCTCGGGCCGACAAGGTCGGCGTTGATGCTCTCGGAGTCGACCTTCATCTCCTGGGCGAGCTTGTCCTTGATCGCGTCCGACTTGTCGGTGTCGATACCGGCGATCTGGATGCGCAGGCTGCCGTCGCCGAGCTTCTGGACGATCGCGTCGTGACCGGACGCGTCCTCCGCGTACTCCTCGGCGGAGGTGACCGAGGTGGAGACGTGCTTCGGCGTCGTGAAGACGGCACCGCCCTGGAACTCGATGCCCATGTTCAGGCCCCGCACCGCCAGCCCGAGGATGGCCGTGATGGTGATCAGGATCGAGATGCCGTACCAGATCTTGCGGTTGCCGACGAAGTCGTAGCCGACCTCGCCGCGGTGCAGTCGGGCGCCGATGCTGCCGATTTTCGACATCTCACGCCTCCTTCGGGTCGACGGGGGCGTGCGGACGGCGGGTGCGGCGCAACGGTGGCTTGGCGCCCAGGGCCTTCGGATCGAGGCCGGACCACTTGTGACCGCTCGCGAAGAACTTACGGCGGGCGAGGATGGTCATGAGCGGCTTGGTGAACAGGAAGACCACCACGACGTCGAGCACGGTGGTCAGACCGAGCGTGAACGCGAAGCCCTGGACCTTGCCGACGGTGACGATGAACAGCACCGCGGCGGCGAGGAACGACACGAAGTCGGAGACCAGGATGGTGCGCCGGGCGCGCGGCCAGGCCCGCTCGACGGCCGGGCGCAGCGAGCGGCCCTCACGGATCTCGTCCCGGATGCGTTCGAAGAACACGATGAACGAGTCCGCCGTGATACCGATCGCCACGATGGCACCGCAGACGGCCGGCAGGTTCAGCGCGAAGCCGATGGTCGGGCCGAGCAGCGACATGATCACGTACGTAAGGATCGCCGAGACCATCAGCGAGGGGATGGCGATGACCGACAGGCCCCGGTAGAAGACCAGCAGGTACAGGACGACCAGCGCGAGGCCGATCGCGCCCGCGATCAGACCGGCGTGCAGCTGCTCGCCGCCGAGCGCGGCGGTCACCGTGGTGACGCTGTCCTCCTTGAAGGACAGCGGCAGGGCGCCGTAGGACAGCATGTTGGCGAGGCCCTGGGCCTCTTCCTGGGTGAAGCTGCCGGAGATCTCCGCGTTGCCGCCGGTCAGCGCCTGCTTGACGTACGGGTCGGAGACGACCTCGCCGTCGAGGACGATCGCGAACTGGTTCTGCGGGGACTGGTTCTGCGCCAGCTTGCCGGTGATGTCGGCGAACTTCTTGGCACCCTTGCCGGTGAAGTCCATGGTGACGGTCCAGCCGGCCGCGGTCTGCGTGTTGAAGACCGCCTGGGCCTTCTTCACGTCGGTGCCGTCGACCTCGGCGGGGCCGAGGATGTACTTCTGCCACTGCTTCTGCGAGTTCTGGCCGCAGGCGACGGTGGAGTCGGTGGGCTTGGCGCCCTTGCCGGCCGTGGCGCGGACGGACTTCTTGGTGCAGTCCAGGGCGGCGTACTGCGCCTGGAGCTTGCTGGTGCTGTCGTCGGAGCTGCTGCTCGCGGACGGCGAGGCGCTGGAGGAGGCCTTCGAGCTCGCGGAGGCGCTCGGCGTCGCGTCGGCCTTCAGGGCGTCGGTGACGGCGCGGCCCTGCGAGGTGGCGGTGGCCGACGGAGTGGCGGAGGAGGACGAGGTCGACTTGTCGGTCGCCTTGTCCGTGGCCTTGTCGGTGGCCTTGTCCGAGGCGCTGCTGGAGGCGCTCGGCGACGGGGTGGCCGTGGCGGCGCCGCCGGAGACCTCGGTGGCGAGCACCGGGCGGAAGTACAGCTTGGCGGTGGTGCCCACCTGCTGCCGCGCTTCCTTGGAGTTCGTGCCCTTGGGGATGTTGACGATGATGTTCTTGTTGCCCTGGGTCTGAACCTCGGCCTCCGAGACGCCAAGACCATTGACACGGCGGTTCATGATGTCGACCGCGGTGTCCATGTTGGTCTTGTTGATCGCGGACTCCTGGCCCGGCTCGGCGACCGCCCGCAGCGTGATGCTCGTACCGCCGGCCAGGTCGATGCCGAGACGGGGGGTGTTGTGCCCGGAGGCGAACATTCCCCCGGTGAGCGCCACGATGGCGATCAGAATGAAGCCCAACGGGCGCCACGGCTTGCTCTGGGCGCTCCCGCTCCGGCCCCTCTTAGGTGCTGCCACCTTCTCGTACTCCCTCTCGGGCCGCTGCGCACCGGGTCAGGGGCGGGGCGGCCATGACATGGTGTCGGGATCCGCTGCGAGCTGGGCGTGTTCCGGGGCGCGCGGTGCTGGACCGCGCGCCCCGGAGCACTCCTACTTCGCTTCGGAGTCGCCGTCGGTCTTCTTCGGCTCTGCGTCCGACTTTGCCTCGGCGGCCGTCTTGGCCTCGGCGGCCGCGGTGTCGTCGGCCGGCTCCTCGGGCGCGTCCTTCTTGCCGAGGTCGACGGACTTGTCGTCGGAGGCGGCGGCAGCTTCGTCGGCGGAGTCGTCGGTCTCGGTGAGGGAGGAGGCGTCGTCCGGGACCACGTCGGTGTCGGACTTCAGGTCGTGCTCGATGCCGTGCACGATGCGGTTGTACTCGTCGTCCGTGAGCACGGAACCGATGGCGTTCTTCGCGAAGAGGAGCTCGACGCCCGGGCCGGCGTCGAGGAGGACCGTGTCCTCGTTGACCTCCTTGACCGTCGCGTACATGCCCCCGATCGTGCGGATGCCACTGCCGGGCTGCAGCTCGTTGCGCATCTGGGCGGCCTGCGCCTGCTTGCGCTTGGCGGAGCGGGTCATGAGGAACATGGCCCCGATGAGCACGATGAACGGGAGGAGCACGGTGATATTCACGGGACGGATTTTCCTTCGCACGACCGCGATGGGGAGCGGCCTGATGGATGGGGGTATGTATACCGCCGACAACGGCGGCATCGGCGGAGTCTAAGCGAGTCCGCGCGCCTGGAACAACGTTCAGCATGGCACCTGGGTTCCTGGCCCGGCCAATGCCCACGCTGTCACAAAGGCATCACGTCCCGAACAGGTCCTGTTGTCCGTTTCCCGCAGTCGCCGAGCGGGGCGGGGTGAGGCCGAGATGCGTCCATGCGGCGGGAGTGGCGACGCGGCCGCGCGGGGTGCGGGCCAGCAGCCCCTCCCGGACGAGGAAGGGCTCGGCGACCTCCTCGACGGTCTCGCGCTCCTCCCCCACCGCGACGGCGAGCGTGGACAGGCCCACGGGGCCGCCGCCGAACAGCTTGAGCAGGGCCTCGAGGACACCGCGGTCGAGGCGGTCGAGGCCGCGCGCGTCGACCTCGTACACCGCGAGGGCGGCCGCCGCGATCTCCCGGGTGATGAATCCGTCGGCCTTGACCTGGGCGTAGTCGCGCACCCGGCGCAGCAGGCGGTTGGCGATACGGGGTGTGCCGCGGGAGCGGCCGGCGATCTCGGCGGCGCCGTCGGCGTGGATCTCGACGTCGAGCAGGTTCGCGGAGCGGTGGATGACGCGCTCCAGCTCGGCGGGCTCGTAGAACTCCATGTGCGCGGTGAAGCCGAAGCGGTCGCGCAGCGGGGGCGGCAGCAGGCCCGCGCGCGTGGTGGCGCCGACCAGCGTGAACGGGGGCAGTTCCAGCGGGATGGCGGTGGCGCCGGGGCCCTTGCCGACGATGACGTCGACGCGGAAGTCCTCCATCGCCATGTACAGCATCTCCTCGGCGGGCCGGGACATGCGGTGGATCTCGTCGAGGAAGAGGACCTCGCCCTCCTGGAGGGAGGACAGGATCGCGGCCAGATCGCCCGCGTGCTGGATGGCCGGGCCGCTGGTGATGCGGATGGGGGCGCCCATCTCGGCCGCGATGATCATCGACAGGGTGGTCTTGCCGAGGCCGGGGGCGCCGGAGAGCAGCACGTGGTCGGCGGTGGCGCCACGCGCGCGTGCCGCCCGCAGCACCAGGTCGAGCTGCTCGCGGACCTTCTCCTGACCGATGAACTCGCCCAGGTCCTTGGGGCGGAGCGCGGCCTCGACGGCCTGGTCCTCACGGTCGGCGGACGCGCCGACGAGCCGCTCGGGGGCGGTGGCGTCGGTCGGGTCGTCCCAGTTCACGAAGGTCTCCTAGCTGGCGTGGCGCAGGGGTCAGCGGGCGCGGTTGAGGGTCTGCAGGGCCGCCTTCAGGAGCTGGCCGACCTGGGGGGTCCCCCCGGCCGCCTCGGCCTGCGGTGCCACGGCGGAGACGGCCTCGTCGGCCTCCCGGGTGGCGTACCCGAGGCCGATCAGGGCGGCGTGCAGCTGGTCCCGCCAGCCCGAGGTGACCGGGGCGCCGACCGCGGGGGCGCCGATCGGCTCGCCGAGGCGGTCCTTGAGCTCGAGGAGCAGCTTCTGGGCGCCCTTCTTGCCGATGCCGGGGACGGCGGTGAGGGCCTTCTCGTCGCCGGTGGCGACGGCCCGGCGCAGGGCGTCCGGGCTGTGGACGGCCAGCATCGCCTGCGCGAGGCGGGGGCCGACGCCGCTGGCCGTCTGCAGCAGCTCGAAGACCTGGCGCTCGTCGTCGTCCGCGAAGCCGTACAGGGTCAGTGAGTCCTCCCTGACGACCAGGGAGGTGGCCAGCTTGGTCTGCTGGCCCAGGCGCAGCCCGGAGAGCGTGTTGGGGGCGCACTGGACCGCGATGCCGATCCCGCCGACCTCGACCACCGCGGAGTCGGGGGCGAGGGCCGCGACCGGGCCGCTGACGAACGCGATCATGAGCTACGGCCTTTCGACGGTGCTGATGCCCTGGCTGCGTGCAGGGCGACGGCCTGCTGGAGCCGGTTCTGGGCGGGGGCGCGCCAGATGTGGCAGATGGCGAGGGCGAGGGCGTCGGCGGCGTCGGCCGGCTTCGGGGGTGCGTCGAGCCGGAGCAGGCGGGTGACCATGGCGCCGACCTGGGCCTTGTCGGCTCGGCCGCTGCCGGTGACAGCGGCCTTGACCTCGCTCGGGGTGTGCAGGGCGACGGGGATGCCGCGCCGGGCGGCGCACAGGGTGGCAACGGCGCTGGCCTGGGCGGTGCCCATCACCGTGCGGACGTTGTGCTGGCTGAACACCCGCTCCACCGCGACGACTTCGGGGCGGTGCTCGTCCAGCCACTGCTCGATGCCCTGCTCGATGGCGACGAGGCGCAGGCCCAACTCGGCGTCCACGGGCGTGCGTACGACACCGACGTCGACCATGGTGAGCGGCCGGCCCGCGACCCCCTCGACGACGCCCACGCCGCAGCGCGTCAGTCCGGGGTCCACCCCGAGTACCCTCACGCGCTCCTCCCCTCGGTGATCTTTGACTTCACGCCAGGCTATCCGCTGCCACCGACAACAACGGCGGGCCGGTGGGACGTGTCCCATCCGGCCCGCCGGAACCGCTCGACTCGCGGGAGCGCTACGCGTCGACCTTCTCCATGACCTCGTCGCTGACGTCGAAGTTGGCGAAGACGTTCTGCACGTCGTCGCTGTCCTCGAGCGCGTCGATCAGCTTGAAGATCTTCTTGGCGCCCTCCTCGTCCAGCTCGACCTGCATGGTCGGGACGAAGTTGGCCTCGGCGGAGTCGTAGTCGATCCCGGCCTCCTGGAGGGAGGTGCGGACGGCGACCAGGTCGGTGGCCTCGCTGAGCACCTCGAAGGACTCGCCGAGGTCGTTGACCTCCTCGGCGCCCGCGTCCAGGACGGCGCCGAGGACGTCGTCCTCGGTCAGCTCGCCCTTGGGGACGATGACGACGCCCTTGCGGTTGAAGAGGTACGACACTGAGCCCGGGTCGGCCATCGAGCCGCCGTTGCGGGTCATGGCGACGCGGACGTCGGAGGCGGCGCGGTTGCGGTTGTCGGTGAGGCACTCGATCAGCACCGCGACGCCGTTCGGGCCGTAGCCCTCGTACATGATCGTCTCGTAGTCGGCGCCGCCGGCTTCGAGGCCGCCGCCGCGCTTGATCGCGGAGTCGATGTTCTTGTTCGGGACCGACTGCTTCTTGGCCTTCTGGACGGCGTCGTAGAGCGTCGGGTTGCCGTCGAGGTCGACACCGCCCATGCGGGCCGCGACCTCGATGTTCTTGATCAGCTTCGCGAAGAGCTTGCCGCGCTTGGCATCGATCACGGCCTTCTTGTGCTTCGTCGTAGCCCATTTAGAGTGGCCGGACATCTGCCTGTCTCCTTCGCGTAACTCATCAGAACAACCAACGCCTGAGATCCTACAAGGACTCCGCCGCCCGGTTGCCGCGCACCATGTCGACAAAGAGCGCGTGCACGCGGTGGTCGCCGGTCAGTTCCGGGTGGAACGACGTGGCGAGCGCGTTGCCCTGGCGGACCGCGACGATGTGGCCGCCGTGCTCGGCGAGCACCTCGGCCTCGGCGCCCACGGACTCCACCCAGGGGGCGCGGATGAAGACGCCCTCCACGGGAGCGCCCTCGACGCCCTTCACGTCGACCGCCGCCTCGAAGGACTCGTTCTGACGTCCGAAGGCGTTGCGGCGCACGATCATGTCGATGCCGCCGACCGTCTCCTGGCCCGAGCGCGGGTCGAGGATCTTGTCGGCGAGCATGATCATGCCCGCGCAGGTGCCGTACACGGGCATACCGTCGTGCACGCGCGCGCGTAGGGGCTCCATCACGCCGAACAGGACGGCCAGTTTGGAGATCGTGGTGGACTCGCCGCCGGGGATGACGAGGCCGTCGATCCCGGCGAGTTCCTCGGGGCGCCGCACCGCCCTGGCCACGGCGTCGGCCGCGGCCAGGGCGACGAGGTGCTCCCGTACGTCGCCCTGGAGGGCCAGGACGCCTATGACAGGGGCTTGTGTGCTCATCGAGGTGCTTACCAGCCGCGCTCGGCGTAGCGCTCGGTCTCGGGGAGGGTGTCGATGTTGATGCCGACCATGGCCTCGCCGAGGTTGCGGGACGCGTCCGCGATGATCTTGGGGTCGTCGTAGAAGGTGGTGGCCTTCACGATGGCGGCGGCACGCTTGGCCGGGTCGCCGGACTTGAAGATGCCGGAGCCGACGAAGACGCCCTCGGCGCCGAGCTGGCGCATGAGCGCGGCGTCGGCGGGGGTGGCGACGCCGCCGGCGGAGAACAGGACGACCGGGAGCTTGCCCAGCTCGGCGACCTCCTTGACCAGCTCGTACGGGGCGCGCAGCTCCTTGGCGGCGGCGTACAGCTCGTGGTTATCGTAGCCGCGCAGGCGGGCGATCTCGTTCTTGATCTGGCGCAGGTGGCGGACGGCCTCGACGACGTTGCCGGTGCCGGCCTCGCCCTTGGAGCGGATCATGGCGGCGCCCTCGGCGATACGGCGCAGGGCCTCGCCGAGGTTGGTGGCGCCGCAGACGAAGGGGGTGGTGAACGCCCACTTGTCGGAGTGGTTGACCTCGTCGGCGGGGGTGAGGACCTCGGACTCGTCGATGTAGTCGACGCCGAGGGACTGCAGCACCTGGGCCTCGACGAAGTGGCCGATGCGGGACTTGGCCATGACGGGGATGGAGACGGCGTTGATGATGCCGTCGATCATGTCCGGGTCGGACATCCGGGCCACGCCGCCGTCCTTGCGGATGTCGGCCGGGACGCGCTCCAGGGCCATGACGGCGACGGCGCCCGCGTCTTCCGCGATCTTCGCCTGCTCCGGCGTGACGACATCCATGATCACGCCACCCTTGAGCTGCTCGGCCATTCCGCGCTTCACGCGCGCGGTGCCGGTCTCGGGGGCCTGGTTTTCGGAGAGCGTGCTGGACACGGGTGACCTCACTGAGTGAAAGAGGGTTTCTGCAAACACCGAGGAAACGTGAGGGGGGCAGTCCACTGCAAGGGCCAATGGGGAGGCGGTGGATCGTTTTGGGGCCGGCCCCAGCCCCTACGCGGTGGCCCGCTCCGCCAACGCCGACGGAGGCTCGTCGTCCATTTCGAAGGCCATGGGGAAGGGGGCGTGGCCGGCGAGGTGGAACCAGCGGACCTTGCGGTGGCCGCGGAGTCGGCGGGCGGCGCCCACCGCGTCGTTGTGGAAGCGGCGGGCCATCGGGACGCGGCGTACCGCCTCGGTGAGCTCGCGGGCCGCCTCGTCCCCGCCGGGGGCGTCGCGTACCGCGTCCACCTGCTGCGCCTCCGCGAACACGGCCCGCAGGGCCTGGCTCAGCTCGCTCTCCGCGACCTCCCGCTGCTCCTCCTCGGCCTGCCGCGCCCCGTGCGCGGCCTCGTACAGGACGATCGAGGCGGCCGGGTCCAGCACGCCCGAGGTGGCGACCTCCTGCGCCACGGAGGCCCTGCGCAGCAGCTGCGCGTCGAGCGCCGCGCGGGCGGCGTCGATCCTGGCGTGCAGCCGGTCGAGCCGGCCCGCCGTCCAGCTCAGATACAGGCCGATGGCGGCGAGGACGACGAGGGTCCAGATCAGGGTGGGGGTCACGGGCGCACACGTTACCGCTGCACCCGAGCCCGAACGCAGCCCGTCAGCCCCGCGCCAGCTACCGCCGCACCCGAGCCCGGACGCAGCCCACTTAGTCCCGCGCCAACCGCAACCGAGCCCGCAACCCCGGACCCGCGCCCCGGTCGTCGTCCGCGGCTGCCACCGCTGCTGCGCCCGTCGTGACCGTCTCGTACACCGAGAGGATGTCGGCGCCGACGGTCGACCAGTCGAAGCGGCGTACGTGCAGGCTGCCCCGCTCGCGCAGTTCGGCGCGGCGGGTCGGATCCGCCAGCAGGCGGAGTGCGGCCTCGGCCAGCGCGTTCGGGTCCTCGTTGGTGAACAGTTCGCCCGCCGCGCCCTGGTCCAGCACCTGCGCGAAGGCGTCCAGGTCCGAGGCCAGGACCGGTGCTCCCGCCGACATCGCCTCGACCAGGATGATCCCGAAGCTCTCGCCGCCGGTGTTGGGCGCCACGTACAGATCGACGCTGCGCAGGAGACGGGCCTTGTCCTCGTCGCTGATCATGCCGAGGAACTCGACCCGGGGGCGCAGTTCGGCGGGCAGCGACTCGACCGCTTCCTCCTCGTCGCCGCGTCCGGCCACCAGAAGCCGGGTGCCGGGCCGCTCGGCGAGGATCTTCGGCAGGGCCTTCATCAACACCGGCAGTCCCTTGCGGGGCTCGTCGATACGGCCGATGAAGCCGATGGTGTCGCCCTGCCACTCGGGCCTGGGCTCGGCCCGCGCGAAGAAGTCCACGTCGACGCCGTTCGGGATGACCACCGCGTCGCCGCCCAGGTGCTCCACCAGCGTGCGGCGGGCGTACTCGCTCACCGCGATCCGGGCGCTGATTTTCTCCAGGGCAGCCTGGAGGATCGCGTATGCGGCGATCATCGCGCGGGAGCGGGGGTTGGAGGTGTGGAACGTGGCGACGATCGGGCCCTGCGCCGCCCAGCAGGTCAGCAGGCCCAGCGACGGCGAGGTCGGCTCGTGGATGTGGATGACGTCGAACGCGCCGTCGTGCAGCCAGCGGCGCACCCGGGCCGCCGACAGGAAGCCGAAGTTCAGCCGCGCCACCGAGCCGTTGTAGGGCACCGGGACGGCGCGTCCGGCCGAGACGACGTACGGCGGCAGGGGCGTGTCGTCGTCGGCGGGAGCCAGCACGGAGACCTCGTGGCCGAGGCGGATGAAGTACTCGGCGAGGTCGCGGATGTGGAACTGGACGCCGCCCGGCACGTCCCAGGAGTACGGGCAGACGATGCCGATCCTCACGGCCGCTCCCCGGCCGCACCGTCGGCTGGTCGCGGCTCGAGGTCCTTGAGCCACAGGCGCTGCAGCATGTGCCAGTCCTCCGGATGGTCTGCGATCCCCGAGGCGAAGGCATCGGCCAGCGCCTGTGTCATGACAGACGTCTTTTCGGCCCGGCTGCCTGTCTCGGGCACCTCGACCGGGGGATGCACGCGGCCCTGCATCACGGGCGAGTCGTCGTACCAGAGCGTGACCGGCAGGAGCAGCGCGCCGGTCTGCTGGGCGAGCAGCGCCGGCCCGGCCGGCATCCGGGTCGCCTCGCCGAAGAACTGGACCTCGACGCCCGAGGTCGACAGATCGCGCTCGGCGACCAGGCAGACAAGCCCGCCGTCGCGCAGCCGCCGGGCCAGCGTGCCGAAGGCGCTGCCGCCGCTGTGCGGCAGGACCTCCATGCCGAGGCCCTCGCGGTAGGCGACGAAGCGGTCGTAGAGCGTCTCGGGCTTGAGGCGCTCGGCGACCGTGGTGAAGGGCGTCTCCAGCTCGGTGGTGACCCAGGCACCGGCCAGGTCCCAGTTGGCCATGTGGGGCAGCGCCAGAATGACGCCCTTGTCGGAGGCGATGCCGTCGGTGAGGAAGTGGACGTCCTTGGGGTCGAAGCCGCTCTTTATGCGCTCGGCGCTCCAGGCGGGCAGCCGGAAGGACTCCATCCAGTAGCGCAGGTACGAGCGCATGCCCGCGCGCGAGAGCTCGGCGAGCCGCTCGGGGCTCGCGTCGGGCAGCACGCGCGCGTAGTTGCTCTCCAGACGCCGTACACCCTTGCCGCGCCGCTTCCAGGCGAGGTCGGCGATGGTCCGGCCGAGCCGCACGGCGACCGGCTCGGGGAGCTTCTTCACGGTGCCCCAGCCGAGCCCGTACAGCGTGTCCGTCAGCTGGTCGCGAGCGCTCACTTCGCCGCCTCGCTCCCCTGGGAGGCGTTGTGCGGCTCGGCCGCCGCGGCTTCCGCCTCCGCCGACTCGCGGCGCACGGTGACGACCCGCTGGATCAGCGTGACCAGGCTGCCCACGGCGACGATCCACAGGGCGACGGGCAGCAGGTACTGGATGCCCGGCACCCCGAACTTGTGCAGTCCGGCGAACCCGGCCGCGACCAGCGAGATGACCAGGCGCTCGGCGCGCTCGACCAGGCCGTTGACGGCGACCGGCAGACCGATCGACTCCCCGCGGGCCTTGGTGTACGACACCACCTGGCCGCTGGCCAGGCAGAAGATGGAGACCGCGCACAGGACGAGGTCGTCGCCGCCTCCCGCGTACCAGAGGGCGAAGCCGCCGAAGATGGCGCCGTCGGCGACCCGGTCGAGGGTGGAGTCCAGGAAGGCACCCCAGCGGCTGGAGCGGCCCAGCTGGCGGGCCATGTTGCCGTCGACCAGGTCGGAGAAGACGAACAGCGTGATGACGACCGTGCCCCAGAAGAACTCGCCCATGGGGTAGAAGACCAGCGCGCCCGCCATCACGCCGGCGGTACCGATGAGCGTGACCGCGTCCGGGCTGACGCCCCGGCGGATCAGAAACGCGGCGAACGGTGTGAGGACACGCGTGAAGAATGCACGCGCGTACTTGTTCAGCATGGCCTTCCCGACGTTCAGTGTGGCCGGCTCGGCCCCTGCTGGCCACCGGCTGGCCCATCGTAGCCACGCGCGCGCGTGTGCGACGGCCGGGCACCCGGACCCCACTGTCACGGCCTGAAGGCATCCGGGTAACGGCGCGATCGCGTCCGTCGTATGGACGCACCGTGACGGGAGTGGAAAGCTCGAAGAACCGCGGGCGTCATCGGAGCCGCCACCGCACGCGGCCCGGCATGCCCGCGCCCACAGAGACCTCACCGTGCACGGGAGGCAAGGCCATGGGCGACAAGGCAAGCGCACACCCCGGAGCCGCCGGCAGGGCTACAGCGGCCGACCACCCCGCGTCCGTACGGAATGTGGTGCTGGTCGGCCACTCCGGATCGGGCAAGACGACTTTGGTGGAGGCTCTCGCGCTGACCGCGGGGGCAGTGAACCGGGCGGGCCGCGTGGAGGACGGCGGCACCGTTTCCGACTACGACGAGATCGAGCACCGGCAGAACCGCTCGGTGCAGCTCTCCCTGGTACCGGTCGAATGGGACGGCATCAAGGTCAATGTCCTCGACACCCCCGGATACGCCGACTTCGTCGGAGAACTGAGGGCCGGTCTGCGAGCGGCGGACGCGGCCCTTTTCGTCGTCTCGGCCTCGGACGGGGTGGACGGCTCGACGCGCATGGTGTGGGAGGAGTGCGCCGCCGTCGGCATGCCACGGGCGATCGTGATCACGCATCTGGAATCCGCCCGCGCCGACTTCGAGCAGATGACGCAGGTCTGCGCCGAGGCGTTCGGCGGGGACGACCCCGACGCCGTACTCCCGCTGTATCTGCCGCTGCACGGCCCGCAGGGGCCCGACGGGCACGCGCCCGTGACGGGCCTGATCGGGCTGCTGTCGCAGAAGCTGTTCGACTACTCGTCCGGAGAGCGCAAGGAGTCCGAGCCGGGCGAGGACCAGCTGCCGCAGATCGAGGACGCCCGCAACCGGCTGATCGAGGGGATCATCTCGGAGAGCGAGGACGAGACCCTCATGGACCGCTATCTGGGCGGCGAGCAGATCGACTTCAAGACGCTCGTCGAGGACCTGGAGCGGGCCGTCGCGCGCGGGGTCTTCTTCCCCGTCCTGGCCGCCGCCCCCGCGGCCGAGGGCGCCCGCCAGGGGCTGGGCACGATCGAACTGCTCGAGCTCGTCACGGGTGGTTTCCCGACGCCCTTCGAGCACCCCACTCCGGGGGTCACCACCATCGACGGCAAGCCGCGCGAGATCAAGGCCTGCGACACGGACGGCCCGCTGGTCGCCGAGGTCGTCAAGACGTCCTCCGACCCCTATGTCGGGCGGGTCTCGCTGGTCCGTGTCTTCTCCGGCACCCTGCGGCCCGACGAGACCGTGCACGTCTCCGGACACGGCATGGCCGACCGCGGGCACGAGGACCACGACGTCGACGAGCGCATCGGAGCGCTGTCCACCCCCTTCGGCAAGACGCAGCGCCCGGTGACGCACGCGATCGCGGGAGATCTCGTGTGCGTGGCGAAGCTGGGCCGCGCGGAGACCGGCGACACCCTCTCGGCCAAGGACGACCCGCTGCTCATGGAGCCGTGGGAGATGCCCGACCCGCTGCTGCCGCTCGCCATCGAGGCGCACAGCAAGGCGGACGAGGACAAGCTCTCGCAGGGGCTGTCCCGGCTGGTCGCCGAGGATCCGACCATGCGCCTGGAGCAGAACCAGGACACCCACCAGGTGGTGCTGTGGTGCCTGGGCGAGGCGCACGCGGACGTGGCCCTGGAGCGGCTGCGCAGCCGCTACGGCGTCCAGGTCGACGTCGTACCCCACAAGGTGTCCCTGCGGGAGACGTTCGCCGGGAAGTCGGCGGGGCGCGGGCGCCATGTGAAGCAGTCGGGCGGGCACGGCCAGTTCGCGATCTGTGAGATCGAGGTGGAGCCGCTGCCGGGCGGCTCGGGCATCGAGTTCGTGGACAAGGTCGTCGGCGGCGCGGTGCCGCGGCAGTTCATCCCGTCGGTCGAGAAGGGCGTGAAGGCCCAGGCGGCCAAGGGAGTTGCGGCCGGCTACCCGCTGATCGACGTACGGGTGACGCTGCTCGACGGCAAGGCGCACTCCGTGGACTCCTCGGACGCGGCCTTCCAGACGGCCGGGGCGCTGGCGCTGCGGGAGGCGGCGTCCGACGCGAAGATCCATCTGCTGGAGCCGGTGGCCGAGGTGAGCATCCTGGTCGGCGACGACTACGTGGGCGCGGTCATGAGCGATCTGTCCGGGCGGCGCGGCCGGGTGCTGGGCACGGAACAGACCAGCGGCGGGCGGACGTTGGTGCGCGCCGAGGTGCCCGAGATCGAGATCGGGCGCTACGCCGTGGACCTGCGCTCCCTCTCGCACGGCACCGCACGCTTCAACCGCAGCTACGCACGGCACGAGCCGATGCCGGCCCAGATCGCGGAAAGGATTCGTGAAGAGGCGCGCGCCGCTTCGTAGTTGGCGCCGGGCGCGTCCGGGTCGCCGGTGCGGAACGCTCCCCTCCGCGTCGGCGCCCCGGAGGCGAACGGGCAAGAAGAAGGTGCCTTCGGCCGTCCGCCGACGGATGTCGGTGCCCGGGGATACGCTGATGACGTGATCAAGTCGGCGCGGATCCGCCGCCCGGCCTGATCAACAGGTGTGCGGGGCAAGGAAGTCGGGAAGAGCCGCTAAGGGCGGTGCCGGGCGGCGATGGGGGCGGGAATGACCGTTGAGAGCGGCTACGGGGACATCTTCGGACCCCAGGTGCCGCGCACGAGCGACGGGGACCAGACGGCGACGTTCGCGCTGGCCTCGGCGTCCTACCGGGACAACCCGGTCGCGGACATCAAGAAGGCCGACAACGAATGGCATCAGACCACGCTCAAGCCGGGTCGGAAGTGGGGCAGGATATTCCGGCCCAACCTCGGTGAGGCCTACTCCCGGGCGGTGGTCGACCGCATGCTGGGCCCCGGCCGCAAGCCGCTCATCCAGTCCTTCGGCGCCGAGCCGCAGGTCGTCGTCGAGCACGCCCTGGCGGCGAACAACATCCGCAAGGACAGGGACAATTACCTGACCGTCGTCATGGTGCTGTGCGGTCTGCTGTTCCTGCCCGGACTGCTCGTGTGGCTGCTGATCTTCTCGATCCGTACGACTGTGGCCAAGCGCGACGACAAGCGCGCCGGCGCGCTGGCGACGACGCTGCTGGTGGCGGTGGGCGCGCTCGCCGTGATCTTCCTGATCCGGATGCCCTTCACGGGGTTCTGGGCGTGGTACGCGCGTGCGTGCGTCGTGATGCCGGTCATCGGCTGGTTCTGGGCGAAGCAGATCTGCGAGCGCACGGCGAAGGATCTGCGCGGGCGCTGGGACAGTCTGCTCGCCGGCAGCAGCGTCGGCGCGAAGGTGCCCGAGGCGGTGCCGACCAGCCCGGGCGAGACCAAGGCGGACCAGCTGCGCCAGTCGCTGGCCAAGCTCGCCGCCGAGCAGCAGTCCAACTCCGTGTTCTACGCCGGGCCCAAGGGCATCCTCGGCATGGGCACCCGCTGGGGCAGCTGGCAGCTCGCGGAGGATCTGGTGCCGGCCGATCCCTCGCGCGAGATCCACCCGTTCCGCAGCTGGGACGTCATCCGCGCGATCCACGACCAGCTGCGCATGCTGGAGCGGAACACGCTGAACACCGGCGGCTTCCCGAAGCCCTCCATACGGCACTGGATCGTCACGCCGATCGCGGAGAGCGCGAAGGCGGTGTCCCGTCCCGAGGGCACGGACGTGGAGGCGTTCCAGATCAAGACCCACGCGATACAGGACATCTGCAACAAGCAGCAGTTCGGCGCGGGCGACCGGCACTATCTGGGCGTGCAGTGGACGCTGTGGGACGGGCAGTTGATCATCACGATGATGATCACGGTGACCGTGCTGCACGAGACGCTGCGGATCGAGGTGACCGGCCATGCGCTCGGCCCGGTCAACGGCCTGTTCACCGGCAAGCCCGAGGCGCCGACGAAGGAGGTCCAGAAGTCCTTCAAGCCGTGGGAGACCCGCAAGGTGAACCTGCCGCTGGTCAACACCGACGAGGTGGTCCGCCTCGCCGTCCGCGCCCCGATCAGCTGGTATCCCCCGCTGCTGAACTGGCTCGGCGGCACGATAGCCCTGCCCGAGCCGTTCGGCCTGCGGCACGCCTGGGCCGACCAGCCCTGGCGCCACCGCTTCATGGCCGACGACGCCCTGCGGGCCGCCACCCCGGTGCTGCGGGTCGTGCACGCCGCGGCGATACGGGTGCTGGAGGAGAACGGCGTGAACACCGAGAAGTTCGGCACGAGGTCGGCGTTCCTGTCGACAGCGGTGCAGGACGCCTCGCCCAGCAAGGCCGACGTCTACGACGCCTAGGCGCACGTACTCCGGGGGCGAGAGCCCCCGGGGGTCCGCCGTCCCGCCGTCACGCCGTGGGCCAGGCCTCCGCCAGCATCTTCCGGGTGTCCGCCAGCAGCTGCGGCAGCACGCGCGTGTGCCCGACGACCGGCATGAAGTTCGTGTCGCCGCCCCAGCGCGGGACGATGTGCTGGTGCAGATGGGCCGCGATGCCCGCCCCCGCGACGGTGCCCTGGTTCATGCCGATGTTGAAGCCGTGCGCCCCGGAGGCGGTGCGCAGCGCCGTCATCGCCTGCTTGGTCAGGGTGGCGAGCTCGGCGGTCTCCTCGTCGGTGAGGTCCGTGTAGTCGGCGACATGGCGGTAGGGCACGACCATGAGGTGGCCGCCGTTGTACGGGTAGAGGTTGAGCACGGCGTAGACCTGCTCACCACGGCGGACGACCAGGCCGTCCTCGTCGGACTTGGCCGGGATGGAGCAGAAGGGGCAGCCGTCGCCGGCACCGGGGCCGGTCGGCTTGTTCTCGCCCTGGATGTAGGCCATCCGGTGGGGCGTCCACAGACGCTGGAAGGCGTCCTGCGTCCCCACTCCCAACTGCTGCTCCGGCTCACTCGTCATGCAGTGCAGCATATGGCGTCGCCCGTTCGGAGCGTGTCGGCGGGGTTGTGCGAACCGTGCGGCGGGCCAAGCTGGGCCCGTGGACGATGACAGTCGTGTGGCCCGCTGGGAGCAGCGCACGGAAGTGCCGCTCGCGATCGCGTCGATGGTCTACCTCGCCTCGTACGCGGTCCTGGTTCTGGCCCCCGGTCTCCACGACGTCTGGCGCGACCTGGGTCTCGCGCTGCTGCTGACCGCCTGGGCGCTGTTCGGCGTCGACTACGCGGTCCGCTGGAGGCTGAGCGGGCAGCGGCTGCGCTTCGTGCGGACGCATCTGCTGGACACGGTGGTTCTGGTGCTGCCGCTGCTGCGGCCGCTGCGGGTCGTCAGGCTCTACGAGGCCGTGCAGCGCCGCCACGGCAGACCGAAGCTCGCGCTGCACGCGCGCGTGATCGTGTACGCCGGGCTGTCCACCGTGCTGCTGGGCTTCACCGGCGCGCTCGCGGTCTTCCAGCAGGAGCGCGGGGCGCCCGACGCCACGATGCGCACCTTCGGCGACGCGGTCTGGTGGACCTGCGCGACCCTCGCCACCGTCGGCTACGGCGACATCGTCCCGGTGACGCCGCTGGGCCGGCTGATCGCGGTCGGGATGATGGGCATCGGTCTCGCCCTGCTCGGTGCGGTCACCGGCACCTTCGCCTCGTGGCTGCTGCAGAGCTTCTCCCGGGACGACGAGTGAAGGCCCCCGGGGGCTGAGCTCCCGGGGGCCTTCGACGAGCCGTGGATCAGACCTGGGCCCGCTCCTCGACGACCTTCACGATCTTGGCGATGGCCTCGTCGACCGGGATGCCGTTCTCCTGCGAACCGTCGCGGTAGCGGAAGGAGACCGAGCCGTTCGACATGTCCTCGTCGCCCGCGATGACCATGAAGGGCACCTTCTGCTTCTGGGCGTTGCGGATCTTCTTCTGCATGCGGTCCGAGGAGGAGTCCACCTCGACCCGCAGGCCCTGCTTCTTGGCCGCGGCGGCGAACTTCTCCAGGTACTCGACGTGCGCGTCGCCGATCGGGATGCCGACCGCCTGCACCGGCGCCAGCCACGCCGGGAAGGCGCCCGCGTAGTGCTCCAGGAGCACCGCGAAGAACCGCTCGATGGAGCCGAACAGCGCGCGGTGGATCATGACCGGGCGCTGCTTGGAGCCGTCCGGACCGGTGTACTCCAGGTCGAAGCGCTCGGGCAGGTTGAAGTCGAGCTGGATCGTCGACATCTGCCAGGTGCGGCCGATGGCGTCCTTGGTCTGGACGGAGATCTTCGGACCGTAGAAGGCGGCGCCGCCCGGGTCGGGCACCAGGGGCAGACCCTGCTTCTCGGCGACCTGGCGCAGCGTCTCCGTGGCCTCCTCCCAGACCTCGTCGGAGCCGACGAACTTCTCCGGGTCCTTGGTGGACAGCTCCAGGTAGAAGTCGGTCAGGCCGTAGTCGCGCAGCAGGCCGAGGACGAAGGTGAGCGTCTTGTCGAGCTCGTCCGACATCTGCTCGCGGGTGCAGTAGATGTGCGCGTCGTCCTGGGTGAAGCCGCGGGCGCGGGTCAGGCCGTGCACCACGCCGGACTTCTCGTACCGGTACACGGTCCCGAACTCGAAGAGGCGCAGCGGCAGTTCACGGTAGGAGCGGCCGCGCGCGTCGAAGATCAGGTTGTGCATCGGGCAGTTCATGGGCTTGAGGTAGTAGTCCACGCCGTCGTCGAGCTGCATGGGCGGGTACATGCCGTCGGCGTACCAGTCCAGGTGGCCCGAGGTCTCGAAGAGCTTCCCCTTCGTCGCGTGCGGGGTGTAGACGAACTCGTAGCCCTCCTCCTCGTGCCGGCGGCGCGAGTAGTCCTCCATGACCCGGCGGACGATGCCGCCCTTGGGGTGGAAGACGGCGAGGCCGGAGCCGATCTGCTCCGGGACGGAGAACAGGTCGAGCTCGCTGCCCAGCTTGCGGTGGTCGCGCTTCTCGGCCTCGGCGAGGAAGTCGAGGTGGGCCTTCAGCTCGTCCTTGGAGGGCCAGGCGGTGCCGTAGATGCGCTGGAGCATCGGGTTCTTCTCGCTGCCGCGCCAGTAGGCGGCCGCGTTGCGCATCAGCTTGAACGCCGGGATGTTGCGAGTGGTGGGCAGATGGGGACCGCGGCAGAGGTCCTTCCAGCACAGCTCGCCGGTCTTGGCGTCGAGGTTGTCGTAGATCGTCAGCTCACCGGCGCCGACCTCGACGTCCGCGCCGTCGTCGTGCGAGGCCGAGCCCTTGAGGCCGATCAGCTCCAGCTTGTACGGCTCGTCGGCGAGCTCCTCGCGGGCCGCCTCGTCGGTGACCACACGGCGGGAGAACTTCTGGCCCCGCTTCTGGATCTCCTGCATCTTCTTCTCGATGGCCTTGAGATCCTCGGGCGTGAACGGCTTCTCGACGTCGAAGTCGTAGTAGAAGCCGTCCTTGACCGGCGGGCCGATGCCCAGCTTGGCCTCGGGGAACAGCTGCTGCACGGCCTGGGCCATCACATGCGCGGTGGAGTGGCGCAGGATGTTCAGGCCGTCCTCGGAGGTGATCTCGACCGGCTCCACGACCTCGCCCTCGGCCGGCGCGTACGCCAGGTCCTTGAGCTCGCCGCCCACGCGTGCGGCGACGATCGAGCGCTCGCCGGCGAAGAGCTCGGCGGCCGTAGTGCCCGTCGTCACCACGCGCTCTTCCCGCTCGGAATCGCGTTGGATGATCACACGGACGTCTGACACCGGTCTCTCCTGACTGCAGGTGGGGTGCGGCGCCATACCAGGAGCGCGCGCAATAGGGGATCGTACCGACCCCGACCCGCCGACCGCGAAACGGTCACCTCTTGCGAAGATCGCTGCGGGTTCAGTGGCAGTCGTCTTCAGTCGCAGTCGTCCCCGCTGCACGCCTCCTCGAAGAAGTCGAGGTTCTCCTGCAGCGACTTCATCAGCCGGTCCCGCTCGGCCTCCTCCACCTGGACCGGCGCGACCCCGCAGGCCCCGGTCAGCCGCCGGAAGCCGCCCCGGGACTCCAGCTGCCCGTGCAGCCGCACCGGGAGTCCCACGAGGTGGGCGTGCCCGGCGATGCGGTAGTCCTCCTCGTCCAGGGTGATCCGCACCTGCGGGATCTCGGCGCCCGCGATCACCCGCAGCCGTATGCTGCCCTCGCACCGCGGGCCCGGTCTGCGCATCCGCACCACGGTGCCGGTGATCCGGACGGGCACGGGCGGCTCCTCGCGCAGATAGCGCTCTCCCGCCTCGCGCAGCGCGGGCAGGTCGCCCGGTGAGAACTCCACCGGCTCGACACCCGCCGCGCAGTTCTCGGGCACTCCGGCGGACGGTGCCCACTCGACCCCGATCCTGGCTCCCTCGGTGCCGCGCACGAGGGCGATCAGCGCTTCGGTGAGCTCGCGGCTCACGCCCGCCTCGACGGCGCCGTCGAAGGCGTCCATGCCGCCGGTCGCGCGCTGGTAGTCGACGGCCTCGCGGGCGGCGTAGAGCGCCTGGTGGAGCCGTACGGCGAGCGTCCGTCCCGTGTCCAGCGGCACGAAGGCGGTGAGGCGGCCGTCCGCGGCGGCCGGTCCCACGAGGACGTGCTCCAGCAGCGCGGCGGCGGCGCGACGGTGCCGGGCGCCGTAGTAGCCCGCACGCGCGCGCGTGGCGAGCGCCCCGGCGAGCAGCATCTGGCGGGCGGCGGCGCGCAGTTGTGCCTCCACGTTCCATGGCACGGAGTCGGCGGGCCCGCTGGGAGCCTCCCGCCACCAGCGGATCTCGTCGCTGGGCACGGCGAGCCCGATCAGCACCTCGCGCGCGGACGGGGTGCCGCTGCGGGTGAGGGCCTGCAGCGCCTCGCCGAGCAGGTCGTCGCTGTCGGGGAAGGCGCGACTCTCGGGCACGAGCAGGCTGGTCCCGCCGCCTCCGGGGCCGGGCGGCGTCCAGCGGCCGTAGCGTCCGGACGCGCCGCCGCGGCGCCGCCAGCCGTGCCGGTGCAGCAGGGCGCCGAGCACGGCGGGGTCGACCTGGTCGGGCTGGGGCGGACGGTGCCAGGCGGCGGCGATGTCGTCGGGGTGCGGCCGCACCGGCCGGACGGGCTCCTCCAGAAGGCGGTGCGTCATGGTCTGCCTCCCGTCCCGACCCGCGTCATGATCTCGCAGAGCGCTCGGTCGTCGAAGATGCGTGAGGTCGGTATCCGCACGGTGGTGCGGGTACGGCCGGTGATCGGGTGCCCGGCGAGGTTGACCCAGTAGCAGCAGTGCCTCAGATCCAGCCGGTCGTGGCTGGCGCGCAGCCAGTCGTCCTGGGCGCGCGGGACGAGCATCACGACCAGGATCTTGTGCACCGACACGGGGGTGCGCGCGAGCTTGCGCAGATGGTCGTTGTCGAGCGTGAAGGAGAAGAAGCGGCCCGGTGGGTTCGGCGGGACCTGGTACGTGCACTTGAGCTGCACCTTGATGGTGACCTCGTCGTCGACCGTGTGTCCGGGCGAGCCGTGACTGACGTGCCAGTCGATGCCGTTGTCCGGGAATGGTTGCGACAGCGAGCAGCCGGCCGCCGCGGCGACCGCGTGCAGATAGCCCACCTGCAGTGTCTCCATGCAGGCGGTGGTGGCGAGTGTGCCGCGAAGGGGGCCCGTGCGTTCGGGCAGCAGCCCGCCCCGCTCGGGCTGCGCTATCGCCATGACCAAACAGCCTTCCAAGCCAAGTGTTTCCCCGCAGCGGGCCGCTGAACTGCAAAGACCCGCACTCCTGTTGTGTCCTTCCGGCGTACGTCGCAAACAGCCCGGGTATCACCAAACGGGCAGAAGACGGGACGTCAGCTGCCGTGGGTGAACGAGGAGTTGTGCAGACATGACGTGCTGGTACGAAGGGCCCCTCGCGGCCTTCGACACGGAGACCACGGGCGTCGACGTCGAGACCGACCGGATCGTGTCGGCGGCCGTCGTCGTCCAGGACGCCCCGGGCCTGCGGCCCCGGGTGATCCGCTGGCTGGTCAACCCGGGTGTGCCGGTGCCGGAGGCGGCGACGGCGGTGCACGGGCTGACGGACGAGCACCTGGCGCGCAACGGCCGCTGGCCGGCGCCGGTGATGTACGAGATAGCGGAGGAACTGGCCGAACAGGCGGCGATGGCCCGCCCGCTGGTCGTGATGAACGCGCCCTTCGATCTGACGCTGCTGGACCGCGAGTTGCGCCGCCATCGCGCCTCCTCGCTCGACCGCTGGTTCGAGGCGTCGGCGCTGCTCGTCCTCGATCCGCGCGTCCTCGACAAGCACCTCGACCGCTACCGCAAGGGCCGCCGCACCCTGACGGACCTGTGCGCGCACTACGACGTCAGCCTGGAGGGCGCGCACGACGCGGCCGCGGACGCCCTGGCCTCGCTGGATCTCGTACGGGCCATCGGGCGCCGGTTCGCCGCGCGCCTCGAACGCCTCTCCCCCGCCGAACTGCACACCCTGCAGACGACCTGGCACGCCGCCCAGGCACGCGGCCTGCAGGCGTGGTTCACCAAGAGCGGCACCCCGGAGATCGTCCACACGGAGTGGCCGCTACGACCGGACCTGCCGACGGCAGCGTGACAGCGGCGGCATGACAAAGGCCGGTCCGCAGCTGCGGACCGGCCTTCACCCGGTGGGCGATACTGGGTTCGAACCAGTGACCTCTTCGGTGTGAACGAAGCGCTCTCCCACTGAGCTAATCGCCCGGGAACGGACTGAACAATACAGGTCTTCGCGGGCCCGCATCAAACCGCTTCCAGGTGAGCGGCCAGGCCCCTTCGCCCCGCCCGCATCATCAGCCGGTGGTTGGCGCGGAACACCGGCCGTCCCGGCACGGCGAACCGCCTGAGCAGCGGCTTGTGCACGTCGACGACCTGCTCGTAGCGGGCGAGGGTGCCGGTGCCGGCGGCGGTGATCGTCCAGCGCGCCCAGCCGTCGATGTCGCCGGACATGGCGATCTCCAGGACGCCGGCGGCCCGGTCGCGGCGCGTCTCGCGGGCGGTGAAGCGCAGGTCGTACGGCAGGAGGGAGCGGATCCGGATGATGCCGGTGGTGTCGTCGAGCCGGGTCACCTCCCGCACCTGGGGCCACCACCGGGGGTACTCCTCGGCGCGCTCCAGCGCCTCGTAGACGATCGCGGGTGGGGCGGACAGGGTCCAGAGACTGCGGAAGCGGTAGTGCGTCCAGTCCATGCCGGAAGTCTGCCCGTACGCAGGCCGTTTCGCCGGGAACTGAGTACGTTCTGAGTACGCGCACTCATGTCGCGTGACGTGACCCGCACCACACTCCCTGGCATGACGCATGTTCCGCCTCCGGCCGAGGAGTTGCGGCTCCTCGATGCCGAGCTCCGGCAACTGGACGCCCGCCGGGCCCAGTTGCTGCACCGTCGCGCGTGGCTCGTCGCCGCGCTGCAGCCGATCGCGCCTCCCGCTCGGCCCGGCACGGCAGGCACGGCACGACAGGCACCCCTCGGCCCGCCCCGCCCGGAGGCGACCGCACGCGGCGTGCAGAACGTCCTCCTTCTGCTCGGCGGCGTTCTGCTCACCCTCGCGGCAGCGGTGTTCACGCTGGTCAGCTGGGGTCACCTGGGCATCGGCGGACGGGCACTCGTGCTGGCCGCGATCACATCGGCCGCGCTCTTCGCGCCGGTGCCGCTGCTGCGTCGCGGGCTGCGTTCGACGGCCGAGTCGGTGGCGGGCCTGGGGCTGGCGCTGACGGTGCTGGACGCGTACGCGCTGCACCGGGTCGCCGTCACGGAGGCGGACGGCGCGGGATACACGGCGCTCGCCTCGGCGCTGCTGGCGGGGCTGTGGGCGGCGTACGGGCGGCTGCCTCGCGTGGCCGAGCTGCGGCTGCCGTTGCCCGCCGCGCTGGCCGCGGCCCAACTCCCGCTGGTGTTCTGGGCGATCTGGGCGTCCGCGGTTCCTCACGGGGTCACGGCCGCACTGCTCGTGACGGCCGGGCTCGACGCAGTTGTGGCGCTCCGGGTGACCGCCGGGCCCGTACGCGTTCTCGCCGTGATCGGCGCGTACGGCACGGGGTCCTGGGGCGTACTGGCGGCCGGCTGGCTCTCCTGGGGTGCAGCCGGCCCGAGCGCCGCCGCCCGTGCGGCGGCGCTCCTCCTCCTCGCGGCGGCGATGGCGCTGGGCGCCGCATGGCGGCTGCCGAGCCGGGCCGTGGCGACGGGCAACGCCGTCGCCGGCGGTCTGCTCCTGGTCACGGCGTCCGGTGGCGTGCTGCGGGCGTCGCTGCCCGAGGAGTGGACGGTGCCGGCTTGTCTGGCCTGCGGTGTCGCCCTGTCGACGGCCGTACGGATGCGGCTCCCCGAGCCCGTGCGGCGCGGTGTCGTCCAGGCGTCCGGCGCCGTGCAGGCGGCCGCCGTCGCGTGTGCGCTGCCGCTGGTCCTGCTCTCGCTGCTGGGTCCGCTCGGCTGGGCCGTGCAGCCGTGGTCCGGTGCGCCGTCCGACACGCGTGCCGCGGTGAGCGTCCACGTGCCGTGGGCACCGCACACCTGGCAGCTGCTCCTGGGTCCGGTGACCGTCGCGGCCGTACTGGCGCTCCTGGCGCGAGCCGAGACGCGACGGCCGTGGGCCGCGCTCGGTGCGACGTACCTGGCCTGGGCCACTCTCATGGCGTTGCCGGCGGCCTTCGAACTGCCCTATGCGGCAGGCCTGTTGCTGCAGGGGGCGGCCGTCGGCGCGGCCCTCGCTGCGGCGTCCGTCCGCTTCCTGCCCACGACGACCACCGCGCTCGCCCTGGGCGGCTCGCTTCCGCTGGTCTTCCTCTCCCTGCCGTCCCAGACGGCCACTGTCGCGGTGCTGTCCGCGCTGACGGCAGTGTTCGCGGCCGCCTCGACGCGGCCGCACCTCGCGCCCGTCACCGCACCCGCCGCGCTCGTGTACGGCTCCGCGCTCGCGTGCGCCACCGGTGCGGCCGCCGGCTGGTCGCTGCCGCACACGGCGCTGCTGGTCCTCGTGGTTCCGGCGGTCGCCGCCCTGGTCGCCGCTCGCCCGGCGGCGGTGCACGCGCGCGTGCCGGTCGAGATCACGGGAGCCGCCGCCGGGCTGCTCGCCGTCGGCCTCGCGCTCACCGACCCGCCGATGCTCGCCCTGGTGCTGGCCCTGTGCGCGGTGATCGCGGCGGGCACGGCCGTACGCCCCGACCGGCGCTCTGTCGGGTACGCGGCCGCCGCCCTGTTCCTGCTGGCCAGTTGGGTGCGCCTGGCGGCCTGGGACGTCGGTGTCGTCGAGGCGTACACGCTCCCCGCCACGGTCCCGGCGCTGTGCGTCGGCGCGTGGCGCAGGCACCGCGACCCGCAGGCCTCGTCCTGGACGGCGTACGGTCCGGGTCTCGCCGCGACCCTGCTGCCGAGCCTGGCCGCGGCCTGGAACGACGCGCAGTCGACGCGCCCGCTGCTGCTGGCCGCGGCGGCCCTGCTGCTCACCCTGCTGGGCGCCCGGCACCGCCTCCGCGCGCCCCTCGTGCTCGGCGGCTGGGTGCTCGTCCTCGACACGCTGCACGAACTCGCCCCGCCCCTGGTCCGGGTGGCCGGCGCGCTCCCCGGCTGGGTGGTTCCCGCCCTCGCCGGATCCCTGCTGCTCGCGCTCGGCGCGACGTACGAGCAGCGCATCCGGGACGTCCGGCGGGTGCGGGAGGTCCTGGGGAGGATGAGCTAGCCCCTCGCCGGCCGACCGACCACGACGGCATCGGCCGGCCCGCCTACGACGGCATCCTGTCGCCGAGAAGAGCCAGGTTCTCGATGGCGGCGAGGCCGTACAGCGCGGTGTCGTTGGACGACACCCACGCGGCCTCCTCGCCCGCGACGAGGGCGACCGGGCCGCTCAGCTTCTGCGTCGTCCACGGCGAGGACTCCTTGTAGCCGTCGGAGTCGTAGAACTTCGTCCACGCGCGCGTGGCGAGCTTCGCGTCGCCGGTCCGGACGGCGGCGTAGGCGTCGAGGCGCGAGTGGCCCTGGAAGAGCAGCAGGGAACCGAAGTCGGTGCCGTAGCGCGCCGCCTGCTCGGCCTTGGTGGCGTTGAAGTAGCGGCAGTAGTCGAGGTACGCCTCGTTGAACTTCGGCATGTCGACGAGGTCGATGAGCTCGGCGCACAGTTCGCCCAGGCCGAAGACGGCGGACAGGTGGGACACGGAGACCACGGGCTGGTCGGCGGTCGCGAACTCGCCGGTGTCCAGGTCGTAGAGCCCGCTGCCCTGCACGAAGCCGTTGGGCTGGGCGGCGATGCCCTTCATCGTCGACAACACCCGCGCCCTGGCCTTCTCCCACTTGAGCCCCTTGCGCTCCCACTCGGTCAGCCACGCCGACACCAGACCGCTCCAGTCCGTGCCGAACCCGATCGACAGGGCGTGCCGGTCCGGCGTGTAGGGGTCGGTGCGCACCTTGCGCAGCGGGTCGAGGACCAGGAAGGTCTCGTCGGAGTCGACGTTGGCGTGCATGAGGTCGCCGACGCGTTCGTCCGCGGTGAGGAAGTAGTAGTAGCGCCGGTAGGTGGTGTTGGCGATGCGCTGCTGCTTGGCGCTGTCGGCGTAGTGCTGCACGCCGTGCCGGGTACCGAGCCCCGCCCAGTCGCCCAGGTGGTAGACGTCGACCTCGCCGGTGTGCCGGGTGAGCGCCTCGGCGAAGCGGAAGATGTCCGCGCGTCCGGAGCGGAGGTAGGCGAACCAGAGCCAGAGGTCGGGCGAGAGCTCGGAGTTGTCCCAGGCGTAGCCGCCGATGTCGTACCGCCACTGGTGGCGCACGGTGTCGTAGGTGTGCATGAAGTCGCCGTAGTCCCAGAAGCCGTACCAACGGCGTTGCTCCACCTGGCCCTTGTAGTAGGTGAAGAGGAAGTCGAGGTGGTCCTCGATCCTCGCCTTGGCGGGGGTGGAGCGGTCGGGCTCGGAGTACAGGCCCGGCCCGAACACCTTCGCCTTGATGAGCTGCCTCGGCGGGGCGGCGAGCTGCGGCAACACCCGTACGGCCTCGACCTGTTGGGCCAGGGCCTCCGGGGAGGGCGTCGACTCGTTGGCCCAGAAGAGGAGTTCGGAGGTGCGGGCGATGCCGTAGGGGGTGCCGAACTCCGGCTCGTAGTCCTCGTAGGTGATCTCCAGGCCTTCGAGCTGCTTCGTGTACGTGTCCTGGCCCATGCCGTCGTGGTAGAAGCGCAGGTCCATGGGCTGCGCCTCGGGCGACCAGAGCCAGAGGGTGACCTCGGCCGCGTCGGTGTGGGCGTCGCGGATGTCGAGCTGCGCCGGGTACTTCTCCCAGAAGTCGCGCAGTCCGAAGGAGAGTCCGCCGCTCACACCGCCGACGTAGCCGAAGCCGGAGGCCCGTCTGCCGCCGCCCGCGCCGATCCAGCCGTACCCCTTCTCGGTGCGCTTGCGCAGCGTGAAGCCATCGGCGGAGAGCTGGGAGAGGGTGTAGTCGCCCCACTCGGGGATGTACGGGAGGCGGGTGGTGACCCGCTGGTCCCAGGTGGACGGATCGGGCAGCTTCCGGCCCGCGTACTGCGCCGCCTGCACGGCCGCGCCCGGGTCGCGGCGCAGACCGGTGATGCCCTGGACGGCCTCGCGCAGCAGTCCGGTGCCCTCGCCGCCGATCCGGATGTGCCGGTCGTACGGCTCGTCCCGCATCGGCACGGTGAAGCGCACGCCCAGCCCGCGGATGAAGTCACCGCTCGCCCGGCCCGGCTCCTGTGTGCCGTCGTAGGTGATGGTGTGCACCATGCGGAAGGAGTCGGCACCGGCGTAGAAGTACAGCCGGATGGAGAACGGCAGCCAACTCCGGCCGCCCTTGCGGTGCTTGCCGTCGATGCGGACCACCGCGCGCACCGGCCCGTCCTGTTCGACGGTGACGTCCGAGATCGCGCCGTCGAAGCGCTCGGTCCTGACCGTGCCCTGGTCCTCGTCCTCGATCTCGGGCTGGCGGATGAGGACCAGCCGGCCGTTCCTGGCGATCTCGGCCGCACCGCGGGTGACGGACCTGATGAGCGTGGAGCCGTTCTTGCCGATGCTCACGGTGATGACGCCGGTGGAGACGTCGATGGTGCCGCCGCTGCTGTCGACGGTGACCTTGTTGTCGGGGGCGGCGGCGTCACCGGCGGCGAGGGTCAGTTTGCCGGAGCCCGAACTCACCGCGTGGGCCGACCACTTGAGGGAGCCGTCGGGCCAGTACGCGAGCGGCCACGACTGCACCGGCACGGCCCTGCCGTCCGCGTCGGTGAGCGCGAAGGTCTGGTCCGGCCGGTACGCGCCCTTCGGCCACGGCACACCGACGGTGGAGCCCGGCGCGGCACCCAGGCCACCGTCCTCCAGCCAGTCCAGGGTCACGGGATCGGCGCCTGCGGCCTCGGTTCCGGGCGCGGCCTGCGCGTCCTCGGCGCCGAGCGCCCGGCTGAACGGTGCTGCGGCTCCGGCGACGGCGGCCGCCCTGAGAAGGGACCTGCGGGAGATGGGAGACATGAGAGCTCGGCCTTTCCTTTCCGTGAGGCAAGGTCTTTCCGGCGTGTATTGGTCAGGTACATGACAGATACAGACGTGACAGGTACAAGCACAGGCGCGGCGCTCGCGGCGTCCGCCTGGCGCGGGACGGCGCCCGTCAGCGGCGCCGGTGGCGCTCCTCCACGGCGACGGCCGCCGCCGCGACGGCTCCCAGGACGGGAACCGCGAGCGGCGCGACGAGCAGGGCGGAGCAGACGACGAGGCCCACTCCGCCGACCAGCAGGAAGGACCCGGCGGGGTCGAGGACGGTACGCCGGCCTGCCGCGGCGAGCACGTCCCGCCAGCGGGCGCCCGGCTTCCAGAGCGCCGTCGCGCGCAGTCCGGCCACGGCGAGCCCGATCAGCGCGAAGAGTCCGACGGCCCCGACGAGCGGTCCCCCGGGCAGCCCGGCGCGCACCGCCTGGATGTCCACCCAGGCCAGGCCGGCCGCGGCCCATCCGGCGAGCCCGACGGCCCAGCCGCCCCGCACGGCCGAGCGGAAGTCCCCCACGAACTCCCGCCACCCGCCGCCCTCGTGGGCCGTACGGCGGCGCAGATGCCGCGCCCCCGCGGCGAACGCCGCCGGGCCGGTCACCACGCCGAGCGAGGCCACTGCGATCCACACCCCGGTGAGCAGACACTCGGCGAAGACGCCGAACCGCTCCGCGAACACCGACTCCTTGCGTCCCTTCACCCGCGCATCGGCCATGGTGACCGCCTCAGCCCTTCAGTCCGGAGGTCGCCATTCCGTCGATCAGATAGCGCTGGAAGGCGAGGAAGAACAGCAGCACGGGCAGCAGCGCGACCAGGGACATCGCGATGAGCCCGCCGTAGTTGGCGGCGACGCCGTCGGAGTCGCGGAACATCATCATGCCGAGGGAGACGGTGTACTTGCCCGGCTCGTTGAGGTAGATCAACGGGCCCATGAAGTCGTTCCAGGCGTTGATGAAGGTGAAGATGGCGCTGGTGATGAGCGCGGGCCGGCACAGCGGCAGCACGATCGACCAGTAGATCCGGAAGTGCCCGCAGCCGTCGATGCGCGCCGCCTCGTCCAGCTCCCTGGGCAGGTTGCGCATGAACTGCACCATGAGGAAGACGAAGAAGGCCTCGGTGGCCAGGTACTTGCCCAGCAGCAGCGGCACATAGGTGTTGATGAGCTCCAGCTTCTGGAACATCACGTACTGCGGGATCAGCAGCACGTGGTACGGCAGCAGGAGTGTGCCGATCATCAGCGAGAACAGCAGGTTGCGGCCCGTGAAGCGGATCTTGGCGAAGGCGTACGCCGTCAGCGAGCAGGACAGGAGGATGCCGACGACGGCGCCACCCGCGTAGAGCAGGGAGTTCTGGAAGAAGGTCCAGATCGAGATGTCGGCGATGCCGTCCGCGAGACCCCTGAAGTTGTCGAGGATCGGGTGGCCGGGGAACAGCTGCAGGCTGTTGACGATGTCCTTGCTCGGCTTGAACGACGCGCCGATCACCCAGAACACGGGGTAGAGGACGACCGCCAGGATCAGCAGCGAGCCGATGTGCCAGACGAGCGAGCCCGTCCGCCTGCGGCCCGGGACCGGGCGCTCGGTGGTGGTGACCGGTTCGGTGGTGGTCGCGCTCATCGGACGCCCTCCGCGTCGTTCTCGTAGTGCACCCACTTCTTCTGCGACCAGAACAGGACGGCGGTCACCAGGGCCACGGCCAGCAGCAGCATCCAGGCCATCGCGGAGGCGAAGCCCATCTGGGCGTTCTTGAAGCCCTGCTGGTAGAGGTAGCAGGTGTAGACGAGCGTGGCGTCGGCCGGACCGCAGTACGTGTTGGAGACGACATAGGCCGAGCCGAAGATCTGGAACGAGTGGATGGTCTCCAGCAGGACGTTGAAGAACAGCACCGGCGAGATCATCGGCAGCGTGACGCTCCAGAACGTGCGGAAGGCACCGGCGCCGTCCAGCTCGGCGGCCTCGTACAGCTCCTTCGGCACCTGCTTCAGCCCGGCGAGGAAGATGACCATCGGTGCGCCGAACTGCCAGACGGTGAGCGCGACCAGGCAGTAGAGGATCCAGTCGGGGTTGCCGACCCAGCCGCCGACGTGCAGGCCGAAGACCGACATCGTACGGTCGACGACGGCGTCGTCGGAGAAGAGCGAGCGCCAGACGAAGGCGACGGAGACGCTCGCGCCGATGAGCGAGGGGGCGTAGAACGCGGCCCGGTAGAAGGCCTGTCCGCGTCTGCTCTGGGCGAGCAGCAGGGCGACGCCAAGGGCGAGCAGCAGCTTCAGGGGCGTGCCGATGACGACGTACTTGGCCGTCACCTCGACCGACTTCTGCCACCGCGGGTCGTCGAACATCCGGGTGAAATTGTCGAGACCGATCCACTTCGGGGTGTTGAAGAGGTTGTAGTCGGTGAACGCGAAGTAGAGCGAGGCGACCATGGGGCCCGCGGTCAGGAGCAAAAAGCCCGCGATCCACGGGGACATGAAGAGATAGCCGGCCAGGTTCTCCCGGCGGCCCCGCCGTTTGACGGCGGCCAGGGCGGTGGGGCGGGCCCTGCGGGTGGCGGGTGGTGAGTCCTTGACGAGCGTCACGGTGCTTCCCCATCGGTTCCGTCGGGTCCGGTCAGGCCTGGAAGGCGGCCTGTGCCTCGTCGAAGAACTGCTTCACCGCGTCGGAGGTCCTGACCTTGCCGAGGCCCAGGTCGCCGCCGATGCGCAGGAAGGAGGCCTCGATCGTGTCGGCGCCCGAGGGGTGCCGGGTGATCGCTCCGAGGACGCCGGCCTTGGCGGTGTCGGCCTCGTACTGCGCGATCTCCTTGTTCACCGCGTCCGTCGGCTTGAAGGCCTCGTACTGCTCGGAGGAGGCGAGGATGCCGCGGTCGTAGCCCATGATCTTTCCGACCTCGGGGTCGTGGACCATGAAGTCGATGAACTGGGCAACCTCCTTGGGGTGCGAGGTGCGCGCGGAGGCGCTCAGCATCAGGGAGGCGAGGTACTGGCCGGTGTGCTTGCCGTCCATGGTGGGGATCGGCGCGAGCCCGTACTCGCTGTCGCCCTCGGCCGAGTAGCGGACGGTGAAGTTGTCCCAGGTGAATTCCGAGGCGCCGTGCCCGGCGGAGAGCGAGGACTTGGGCCGGTCCTGGGCCACGATCTTGGGGTCGGTGACGAGCCCCGCCTTCACCCGGTTGTAGCCGTCCTGCCACCACTCCGTCAGATCGGCCTTGTCGAAACCGAGTCCGTCCTTGGTGTAGAACGCCTTTCCGTTCTGCCTGAGGTAGAGGTCGTACAGGTACATGATGCTGAAGTAGCCCGTGTCCCCCGGCACCTTGGTCCTGTCGTGGATCGTCTTCAGCGCCTTGAAGTACTCGTCCCAGGTCCAGCCGGTCTCCGGCTCGACGCCCGCCTTCTCGAAGACCTTCTTGTCGATGACCAGCGCCATGGTGTTGGAGCCGACCGGCACGGCGAGCTGCTTGCCGTCCACCTCACCGACCTCGGTGACGCCCGCTCGGAACTTGTCGAGGTGCAGATTGCCCGCTTCGATCTGCGACCGAAGGTCCAGCAGAATGCTTCTCTTGTCGTACTTCCTAAGGAAAGTGACGGCGTTTTGGAAAACGTCCGGCGGATTTCCTCCCGACGCCTGCGTCTGGAACTTCTCCCAGAAAGACACATAGTCCTGGAAGTCCGTCTTCACCTTGATCTTCGGATACTTCTTCTCGAAGAGCGCGATGGTCCGGTTGATCTTCTTGGCCCGCTCGTCAGCCCCCCACCACGAGTAACGGATCGTCACCGTCCCGTCGGCCGATGTGCCGCTGTCGCCCCCGCACCCCGTCGTCGCCGCCAGCCCCAGGGCGGCCGCCGAGGCCCCGGCGGCCTTCAGGATCGTTCGCCTCTCGACATTCCTGCTGGTTCCCACAGTCGGGTCCTCCCCGGCATCGTTGCCACCTGCATGAATCGTTTCAAGTAAGCGCTTGCTGGCACAAGCTACGGAGGACCCAGGGGTGCGTCAACGATTCGGACAGGAATTTCTCGCGGGCCGAGGCGGCGAGGCGACGGCGCACCTGGGGAGAGAGCGTCGAACCATCGGTGTTGCCGCAGGTGAGGCTCAAGGGGCCGACGGGTCGAACGCCAACTGATGGCCCGTACAAGGAAGTTGCCCGGTCGCAGCCCGGCGGAGCGGCCGGCCCGGAAAGGCCGGGCCCGGGCCCGCAGGAGGTGCTTGCGAACGACGACGGCCCGCCTGCTCTCGCAGACGGGCCGTCGGTCCGGGTGGGCGATACTGGGTTCGAACCAGTGACCTCTTCGGTGTGAACGAAGCGCTCTCCCACTGAGCTAATCGCCCGGGCGCAGGAAGAAGATTACCCCATGTCAGGGGGTGCCCGTGACCAGCGCGAACCCGCGTCGAACGGCCACGGCACCCCGCCGGGGACGGATCACTGGTCCTTGATCTTCCACGGCATCACGACGCCGAACTTCCAGAGGTAGATGCCGATCAGGACGCCCACGATCACGAGGCCGATCACCGTGAGCGTGATGTTGCGCCGGCGCACCTTGGGGTCGAGGGCCTTTTGAGCCGCCTCGGTGACCTTGCGCTTCGTCCACCGCAGGACCAGCTGGGCCCAGACGAACTCGGTCGCCCAGATGGCCATGCCGCCGAAGATCACGACCCAGCCGGGCCCGGGCAGCGGCAGCATGACGATGCCGGCGGCCACGACCGCGAGCCCGACGACGAAGACGCCGACCTGCCAGCTCAGATGCAGCGCGCGACGCCTCTTGATGAACGCGGGCGCCCTGGAGCCGAGCCCCTGCTCGCCGTGCGCATCGGCCTCGTTCGCCTTGCTCGCCTCATGCGTGTCCGCCGCGTCCGGCGTCGACTCGTCTGGTGCCACGGCGATCTCGCCCGCCCCGCCCTCGGTACCGCTACTCCCCGTATTCATACGGCCAAACTTTACCTTGCTTTGTGCGGCGGGACCCAGTCACCGGAATGGCCGTACCGCGCGAAGATGCTCTCGGCCGGAAGAGTTACGTAAAGACACGCAAAACACTCAGAGGGGTTTACAACGGCACCGTAGGTGGCATGTCGATTTCGCCGACGTGCGAATCCCCGAGCGCACACTGAGCGAAAGGCCCTGGCGCTTATGAACACCACGGTCAGCTGCGAGCTGCACCTGCGCCTCGTTGTGTCGAGCGAGTCCTCCCTGCCTGTCCCCGCAGGCCTGCGGTACGACACGGCCGACCCCTACGCCGTGCACGCCACCTTCCACACCGGAGCCGAGGAGACCGTCGAGTGGGTGTTCGCCCGCGACCTCCTCGCGGAAGGCCTCCACCGGCCGACCGGCACCGGCGACGTCCGCGTCTGGCCGTCGCGCAGTCACGGTCAGGGGGTCGTGTGCATCGCCCTGAGCTCTCCCGAGGGCGAGGCACTGCTCGAAGCCCCGGCGCGGGCGCTGGAGTCCTTCCTGAAGCGAACAGACGCCGCCGTGCCTCCCGGCACGGAACACCGGCATTTCGATCTGGATCAGGAGCTGTCGCACATCCTGGCGGAGAGCTAGGGCGAGGCACCTCGAAGCCGCCCGGCGCCGTCGACTCGGGGTGACGGCTCGGGCCAGAACAACTGCATACGGTACGCACCAGCGCCGCCACCGCGGCTTCGTCACGGGGCGGCGCAGGTGTGTGCGGGGGTGGCGCCGGGGTGGACGGGACCGCGCCGGGGTGGGCGGGGGCGGTGCCGGGGCGCGTGGGGCGACGCCGGGGTGCCGGGGTGGCGGGGCGGCGTCGGCGTGTGGGGGGGGTCGCGCCGGGTGCTCGGGGGTGGCGCCAGGGCGCGCGGGGCGATGCCGGGGTGGGCGGGGCGGCGCCGAGGTGCCGGGGTGGCGAGGCGGCGCCGGTGTGTGCGGGGGTGGCGCCGGGGTGCCCGGGGTCGTGCCGGGCGCGCGGGGGCCGTGCCGGAGTGAGCGGGGCGCCGCCAGTGTGCGCGGGCCCGCTGCCGACGAGCTCCCGACG
Source organism: Streptomyces spinosisporus (assembly GCF_022698145.1). Classification (GTDB taxonomy): domain Bacteria; phylum Actinomycetota; class Actinomycetes; order Streptomycetales; family Streptomycetaceae; genus Streptomyces; species Streptomyces spinosisporus. The sequence continues at coordinate 71,575 of NZ_JALDAX010000015.1, read as the reverse complement.
GCGGAGTCACTGCGGGCCCTCTGCCGACGAGTTCACGGCGGCGGAGTCGCGGGCCCACCGTGCGGCACGACCGCCCGCAGCATTGTGCCGAGCCACTACCATCGGCCAGCATGAGGCGGGCGCCCGCCCGACCCCCAGGCCAGGGAGCTGAACGTGCTCATCACCCACGACACCCGGTGCGCGCTCGACACGGTGGTGGATCTGGTGAACACCGCGCCGGAGGACAACGCGGCGCCGGACGGGCTGCCGGACGTCGCGGCTCTCGAGGAATTCGTACAGAGCCACGAGATCAGCGACGTCGGGACGCTCTCGGACTTCGATCTGTCGGCCGTGCGGAAGATCCGCGGCCGTTTCGCCTCGGTCTTCGCGGCGCCGGACGCCCGAAGCGCGGCCGGGCAGATCAACGAGCTCGTCGCCGCCGCGGGCACCACCCCGCGGCTCACGGACCACGACGGCTACGACTGGCATGTGCACTACTTCGCGCCCGGTGCCTCCGTCGCCGATCACCTCGCGGCCGACTGCGGGATGGCGCTGGCGTTCTTCGTGGTGGCCGGTGAGCAGGAGCGGCTGCGGCGCTGCGAGGCCCCCGACTGCCGGCGTGCCTTCGTCGATCTCTCCCGCAACCGCTCGCGGCGGTACTGCGACAGCCGCACCTGCGGAAACCGTCTGCATGTGGCGGCGTACCGGGCACGGCGCAAGGAGGCGGCGGGCTGACGCCCGGCCGGCGCGCGTCGGTTGTCGACGTGGTCCCCGGCGGGTGACGCCGAGGACCACGGGTACGGCTCACAGCAACAGCAGGTCGTGCAGCGCAGCCATGAGGAGCAGACACCCGATCACCGCAAGGAAGATCATCAGCGGTGGCTGGGAAAGGGCGAAAAGGCATCCGCGCGGCTCGTCCTTCGGCGGCGCGGCATCGCTCTGTGTCGTGTCCAGCATCTCGCGGCGATGATGACGCAGACTGCAGGTCCGGCGCGATCAACACGCACGGATTGAGCGGCAGTTCTCCGGATTACGCGCAGACCGGTACTGGTCGTGATCGCTTCGCGGCAGAGCGTTGATCCACTGTGTCGTTTCAGTCCGCGGCGGATCTCACCCGGCGACGGTCATATGCCGTGCTTCTTCAGGATGGCCTCGATGTCGCTGAAGTCGTCCGCGGAGTCGGAGCGGGGCGCGCTCGCAGGCTTGCCGGCCGGACGGCTCCCCTGGCCGAGGGAGGGCGCCGAGGCCGTCGGGGCGACCGCTTCGCGCCGCTCGGCGGCCCTGGCCTGCCTGCGCTCCTTGCGGGTGCCGCCACGGCGGCGCTCCACCGCGCGGGTGGTGGAGAACAGCAGCCAGGCGACGCCGAGCACGCCGAAGCCCGCCCAGGCCGTCGGACTGAAGGCGGTGTCCGCCAGCCACTGGACCGTGCCGGTCATCACCAGGCCCAGGGGCACGAGCGAGTACGCGGCGAGACGGGCGGCGGAGAGGAAGCGCTTGCGGTACGCCGTGACCGCCGCGATGCCCAGGCCTGCCGCGGCGACGGCGGAACAGACGGTCTCGGCAATCATCCGGTCCTCCAGGCAGGCTCGGTCGAGCAGGGGCAGTTCGTCCCTTCCATCCTGCACCGCTCTGCCCCCGCGAGGCCATGGTCCGGGCGGACATCAGGGACATCTCCGGGTCGACTCATCCGTAGGTGCCGGTCGCGGGCCCGGGCTGGGAGACTGTGACCATGAACGACTCCTCCCCCGCCGCCCGCACCGTGCCCGTTCTCGAGGTCTGGTGCGAGCTCCAGTGCCCCGACTGCCGCAGCGCCCTGCGGGACCTGCGCGCACTGCGCGACCGTTACGGCGACCGGTTGGAGCTGCGGCTGCGGCACTTCCCCCGGGAGAAGCACCGGCACGCCTTCGCCGCGGCGCAGGCCGCCGAGGAGGCCTTCGAGCAGGGCAAGGGCTGGCCGTACGTCGAGGCCGTGCTGGAGCGGGTCGAGGAGCTGGACCGTGAGGGAGAACCCTTCCTGGTCGAGGTGGCCGGTGAACTCGGTCTCGACGCCGAGGAGTTCGACACCGCGCTGATCGACGGGCGGCACATCCTGATCGTCGACGCCGACCAGGCCGAGGGCAAGGCGATCGGCGTGACCGGTACGCCGACGTACGTCATCGGCGGAGAGCTCCTGGACGGCAGCAAGAGCCAGGAGGGGCTGCGCGAGCGGATCGAGGAGATCGCGGACCGGCTGACGGCCGAGGGGGCCTGAGCCCGGAGCAGGCCCGTGCGTCTCAGAGCAGGTTCTTGTACAGGACGTACCGCGTCGTCTCGTAGCCGAGTGACTCGTACAGCCGCTCGGCCGGGGTGTTGCCCGCGAACACATTGAGCCCGAGGACGCTCCGGCCGGCCTCGATCGCCTGCGTCTCCGCGAGGAGCATGAGCGTACGGCCGTGTCCGCGGCCGCGGTGGGCCGCGTAGGCCTGGACATCGAAGACGTAGGCCTTGTCCTCGGGCAGGGCGATCCAGAGGGTGCCCACCCGGGTTCCCTCGTGTTCGAGCACGCTGAACCGCATGCCCTCGGTGGCGAGGCCCTGCGGCAGGAGCGTCGCGTGGCTCCTGAGGGACATCTCGTGCGCATCGGTCTCGGGGACGCCCCGCTCGATCCACACGCGCGCGTAGGCCTCCTTCTCGGTCGCGAGCCACTCCTCGAACTCGGGCTCGGTCATGGGGCGGCCCGCGCTGCCGGCCGGCAGGGTGGGCGGGGTGTCGCCGAGCTGCTTCTCCATGCCGCGGTTGCGGTGGACGTAGCCGAGCGCACCGGCGAGCCGCAGCGCGGCCCCGGCGTCGCCGGGCACGAGCGCCTCCATCTGCCGGCATCCCCAGCCGCGCGCCACCTCCTCCGCGGCGAGCGCGGCCACCGTGCCCCGGCCCCGGTGGCGGTCCGGTTCGTCGATGCGCAGATCGAGGATGCGGGCCACGGAGTCCGGGAACTGGGGCGCGGTGCCGAGGCGGACGGTGCCGACGGGGCGGCTGTTCACGCACACCTGGTAGCGCCGCGAACGGGTCCCGTCCGCGGCGCGCTGGAGCGGCTCGGTCGGCCGCAGAGTCGTGGTCATCAGGGGAGTTCTACCCGCCGTGCCCCACCGTGTCAGCCTGTTTTCCCGGCGCTCACGGATCTTGGTCGTCCGCCGAGCGCTCGTCGGAGACCCGTACGGCCTTGGCGGTCACCGGGCCGGGCGTGCCCGGCAGTTCGCGCCCGTCGACACGGTGCACGGCCTGGATGTCCCTCAGGGAGGAGGTGAGGAAGACCTCGTCCGCGCGTTCCAGGACGTCCAGCGGCAGGTCGGTCTCCTTCGCGCCGGTCCACTCGACGACCAGCGCGCGCGTGATGCCCGCGAGGCAGCCGGAGGCCACGGGCGGCGTGTGGATCTCGCCGTCGAGGACGACGAAGACGTTGGAGCCGGTGCCCTCGCACAGCTGCCCGGCCGTGTTCGCGAACAGGGCCTCGGACGCGCCCTGTTGGTGGGCGCGGGCGAGTGCGACGACGTTCTCGGCGTACGAGGTCGTCTTCAGGCCGGTCAGGGCGCCGCGTTCGTTGCGGGTCCACGGGACGGTGATCACGGCCGTGGAGTCGGGGCGCCGGGTGGCCTCGCCGAGGGCGACCACGAGCGTCGGACCGTGCTCACCGCGGTCGGAGCCGAGCGGGCCGTGACCGCCGGTGTACGTGATGCGCAGCCGTCCGTACGGCATCGGGTTGGCGTCGAGGACGGCGGCGCACGCGCGCCGCACCTCGTCGAGGTCGGGGTCGGGCAGGCCGAGGCCGCGCGCGGAACGGGTCAGCCGGTCGAGGTGCCTGGTGAGCGCGAACGGCCTGCCGTCCACCGCTTTCACCGTCTCGAAGATGCCGTCGCCCACGGTCAGTCCGTGGTCGAAGACGGAGACGCGGGCGGACTCGATGTCCTGCAGCCCGCCGTCGAGCCAGATCTTCACTGGTGCCCACCTCACAAGTCCGCGCCGCTCACCTCGTACGTCCCCGACGCTACCGCGAGCAGCCGGGACGCCTTCAGCTCGGTCTCGCGCCACTCCGCCTCGGGGTCGGAGCCCCAGGTGATACCGGCGCCTGTGCCGAAGCGCAGAGCGCCCTCCGCGCGGTCGATCCAGAAGGTACGGATGCCGACGGCGAGCTCGGCCGTCCCGCGGTCGGCGTCGACCCAGCCGATGCCCCCGCAGTACGGACCGCGCGGTGCACGCTCCAGCGCGTCGATGATCCGCAGGGCGCTGGACTTGGGAGCACCGGTGACCGAGCCGGGCGGGAAGGCGGCGTCGAGCAGTTCGGGCCAGCCGGCGCCCGCGCGCAGCTCGCCGCGGACCGTGGAGACGAGATGGACGAGCCCGGGGTGCTTCTCCACGGCGCACAGGTCGGGGACGGTGACGCTGCCGGTGGCGCAGACGCGCCCGATGTCGTTGCGGACCAGGTCCACGATCATCACGTTCTCGGCGTAGTCCTTGTCCAGCAGATCCGCCTCGGTGCGGCCCGTGCCCTTGATCGGCCCGGACTCGACGACGCGCCCGGCGCGGCGCAGGAACAGCTCGGGCGAGGCGGTGGCGATCTCGACACCGTGCCCGGGCAGCCGGATCGTTCCTGCGTACGGCGCCGGGTTGCCGCGCGCCAGCAGCGCGGTCAGCGCGTCCACGTCCGCCTCGGGCGGGACGGGTGCGGACAACACTCGGCACAGGTTCGCCTGGTAGACCTCACCGGCCGCGATGAGTTCACGGATGCGCCGCACGCCCGCCGTGTACGCGGCGCGGTCGAGCGAGGACGTCCAGTCACCGGCGGCCGGTCCCCGCCACCGGCCGGGCACCGGCGGAGGCACCCGCTCGTCCCGTACGTCCCGGAAGCGGGCGCATGTCAACCGGCCCTCGAAATCCGCCACGACGGCCCAGAAGCCGGTGGAGTCGAGGGCCGCCGGATCGCCGGTGACGTCGAGGAGCCCGGTGGCGACACGGTCGCCGAAACGGGCCAGAGGTGGCAGGTCGAGCACGCTGTCGAGTCTAGGGCGGGTGTCGTGAAGGTGACCCGGCCGTGTCCCCTCGGCGGCCCCGGCCGCATCACCGAGCAGGTGCAGCGCAGCACGCTGCGCAAACGCGTTTTTGTACTGGCTCCGGAATCCGCTAGAGTTCACCTCGTCGCCGGGACGCGTGAGCGGACCGAAACGACAGGCGGACGTAGCTCAGTTGGTAGAGCGCAACCTTGCCAAGGTTGAGGTCGCGAGTTCGAGCCTCGTCGTCCGCTCGAAGGATCGAGGGGATCTTCCCGACCCCCTGCACTCCTGGTGGAGTGGCCGAGAGGCGAGGCAACGGCCTGCAAAGCCGTCTACACGGGTTCAAATCCCGTCTCCACCTCCAAGGACGATTAGCTCAGCGGGAGAGCGCTTCCCTGACACGGAAGAGGTCACTGGTTCAATCCCAGTATCGTCCACTGAAGCCCCAGGGCTTCCACCCGCGCGATTAGCTCAGCGGGAGAGCGCTTCCCTGACACGGAAGAGGTCACTGGTTCAATCCCAGTATCGCGCACGCAGCACCCACGACCTGCGGTTCGTGGTCCCGAGGACGATTAGCTCAGCGGGAGAGCGCTTCCCTGACACGGAAGAGGTCACTGGTTCAATCCCAGTATCGTCCACACACCGAAGCCCCCGGCCCTGCGGCCGGGGGCTTCGTCGTCCGTCGGTGGCCGTCGGCGTCAGCTGGAGAACAGCATGTGGCCGAAGCTCTTGTGGCGGTGGTGGCCGCCGTGGCCGCCGTAGTGGCCCCCGTGGCCACCGTGCGGGGCGCCCCAGGCGGGCGCGGGCGCGGCCGGGTACGCCTGCGGAGCGCCCGGGGGCGGCGGCGCGGGCTGGCTCCACTGGGACTCCAGACGGGTCAGCGCCTCCAGCTCGCCGTAGTCGAGAAAGATTCCACGACAGCCGCTGCACTGCTCGATCTGAACACCGTTGCGGTTGTACGTGTGCATCGGCGCATGGCACTTCGGACACTGCATGGTCGGCTCAACTCCTCGCCGGTCGGTCCTGCTTCGTGTTTCGCCAGGACAGACTCTGTCCGGCTGCGGTCGGTTGCACCTTACTTCGCACAGCCCGTGCTCAACTCCGGCGGGAGCGAGGTCATTCGGGCACATGCGTCGATCATGGACACCTCGACCTCGTCGAGCGGGCGGCCCTCCACCACGGCCTTGGCGACGGCACGGGCGGCCGTCTGCACCGTGAGGGCGCGGGCCGGGATGTCCAGGGCGGGCCAGGGGTCGCCGTCGGCGGGGACGGCCGGACCGCCGGCCGCGCGGTAGGCGGTGAGGAAGCGGGTCCATTCGTCGGGTGGCAGGAGCCCGCAGGCGTACCAGGCGGCCGGGCGGGCCAGGTCCCAGGACGGGACGCCGGTGCCGAGGTCGTCCACGTCGATCAGCAGCCAGGGGCCGTCGGGGGCGGGGTGGCGGACGAGCTGGCCGAGGTGGAGGTCACCGTGGCAGAGGGTGCTGTCGTCCGGCATGGGGGCCTCGTCCCGCGCCCAGGCGGGCAGGGCGGCCCAGGCCTTGAGGACGGGTGACGTGGCGGGGTGGGTGCGGCCCGTCGCCGTGAGGCGGGTGACGGCCCGGGCCGCCTTGGCCGGACCTCGCATGGGAGGCAAGGGGGTTGGGGCGGGGGTGCGGTGGAGGCGGGCGAGGAGGGTGGCCGCGGCTTCCCAGGGGGCGGCTTCGGGGGTGTCCGGGTCCACGGGGGTGCCGTAGGGCCAGAACGTGACGAGGCGGGCGTGCGGGGTCAGGTCGACGGGGGCCGGGCTGAGCGGGGCGAGGAGGATGCCGGGCAGGCGGGTGGCAGTGGCGAGGCGGGGGACGAGGTCGCCGAGGGGGGTGCCCGGGGCGTGGGCCTTGGCGACGGTGTCCGCGTGACGCACGACGGTGGCGTCGGGACGGTCGGCGAGGGTCGCCGCTGTGCAGGGGCAGGTGTCCGTGCGCGGATGCGCCCTGGCCTTGGCTCTGGCGGTGAGCTCGGAGAGCAGGGGGGTGGTGGTCACGGGGCTCCCTGGGGCGGCGGTTCTGCCACGAGGGTAAGGCGGGGCGGTGCCCGGACGGCGGCTCCGTCGGGGGTACGAGGGCAAAAGCAATGCCGGCGCAGCTCCCCAGCTGCGCCGGCATTTTTGCCGTCCGCCGCACCCCCGTCCCCACGGGGTTTCATGGGTGGATGTCCCCGCCCGGACCGCTCTTCCGGGCCTGGGGTCGCCGCTCAGCGCCCCAGCATCACACCCACGGACGACGCCTGTGTGGCCACTGTCTCCCAGCCGTCGAAGACGAAGAAGAGCAGGGCTGCCAGGGGAAGGGCCATCAGCGTCGCCACCAGGGGGTGGCGGCGGCCCGTGCGGCGGCGGAACGTGTACCGCTCCTGTGTGCGGATCATCGTCCGCGGTGCCGTGTGGGCCATGGTCCCTCTCCCGACCGATCTCAGTTGTCGTGTGCAGCGGCGGGTGTCTGACCTCGGGGGACGAGTGCTGCACCCGCCGCTTGACCTCAAATCTAGGCGTCCGGGGCCAACCGCACGTCATGCCCTCGTACCGATTGGCGGGCCTCCCGGAGGATGAGCATCGCGCCCGTCCGTACTCCCCTGGGTGGAGACGGCGACCTAGGTCTCAGGGTCTTCCCCGAGGGGGCGCCCGGTGTGCCCGGTCTTTTCCGAGCTGTCCTCCCTGGGGATGGGCTGCTCGACCAGGGCCAGGACCCGGTTCGCCATGAAACGCGCCGTGCGGACCACGGAGCCGCTGCGGGTGACTTCGCTCACTTCCACCACGCCCCGGCGCACCGCCGTCTCCACCCTGCGGCCCGCTCTGCTCGCCACCACCTCGTAGGTGCGGGTCGTGTCCCCCGCGTCCACCACTATCTCCACGCGATCACCCTTCACGGGTCCAATCCCCCTTCGTCGGTGGGTGGTTGGGATCACGGGCGGGACAAAGTCCCCCAGTTCAGGCGCTCCCTGACCACTCTTCAAGTTTCGCACCCGGCACTGACAATCCGTCGGGCCGAGAGGGCGCGGCCTCTGCGCGCGGGCGGCCGTGGAAACGTAAGCTGTGCCACGTCACACGGACCGGGCAGCGGGGATGAAGATGGCGATGATGCGCCTGAGGCGCGAGGACCCGCGTGTCGTCGGCTCGTTCAGGCTTCACAGGCGGCTCGGCGCGGGCGGGATGGGCGTCGTGTACCTGGGCTCCGACAAGAAGGGGCAGCGCGTCGCACTGAAGGTCATCCGGCCCGATCTGGCGGAGGACCAGGAGTTTCGGTCGCGGTTCGCGCGTGAGGTCTCGGCGGCGCGGCGGATCAGGGGTGGTTGCACGGCGCGGCTCGTCGCCGCCGATCTCGAGGCGGACCGGCCCTGGTTCGCCACGCAGTACGTGCCCGGGCCCTCGCTGCACGACAAGGTGGCCGACGGGGGGCCGCTCGGCGCGGCCGACGTCGCGGCCGTGGGCGCCGCCCTCTCGGAGGGGCTCGTGGCCGTCCACGAGGCGGGCGTCGTGCACCGGGACCTCAAGCCGTCCAACATCCTGCTGTCCCCGAAGGGGCCGCGGATCATCGACTTCGGCATCGCCTGGGCGACCGGCGCGTCCACGCTGACGCACGTCGGAACTGCCGTGGGCTCCCCCGGCTTCCTCGCGCCGGAGCAGGTGCGCGGGGCCGCCGTCACCCCGGCCACGGACGTGTTCTCGCTCGGGGCGACCCTGGCGTACGCCGCCATGGCCGACTCGCCCTTCGGGCACGGCAGCTCCGAGGTGATGCTGTACCGCGTGGTCCACGAGGAGGCGCAGCTGCACGGCGTTCCGGACGCGCTGGCTCCGCTACTGCGTGCCTGTCTCGCGAAGGACCCCGAGGACCGGCCCAGCACCCTCCAACTGTCGCTGCGGCTCAAGGAGATCGCCGCCCGCGAGACCCAGGGGCCGACCGACGCCCGGCCGCCCGCGCCCCGCGCCGGTGAGGCGGACCGGCCCACCGGGCGGCTCGCCGAGACCTATCCGGAACAGCAGCGCGAGCCCCGCCGTCCGCAGGGTCCCCCGGGAAGTCCCGCGCCTCGGGGTACGTCCACCGGTTCCCGCGGGCCCTCGTCCCAGGTCCGGGGCGGTGCGGCTCCCTCGCGGGGCAACGGCGCCCCCCGTGGCGGTCCCGCGCCCTCGCAGCGCTCCGGATCGCGGCCCACGCCCTCCGCGCGGAACACGGCCCGTCCGGGCACCGGCAACCGGCCCGCCCCGCGCAGTGGTACGGGGCGTCCGGCGCCCAGGATGACGGGGACGGGGCGACGGCCGGCCAATCCGCGGCTGCTGCGCCAGCGGCTGTTCGTGTTCGTCGTCGTGACGCTGCTCGTGGCGCTCGGCATCGCGGCGGCCCAGGGCTGTCAGGGTCCCGCGCGCGGGATCGGGCACGACCGGGGCGTCGTACACGAACAAGGGCTCGCGCAAGGGCAGGAGCAGGCGCAGGGGCTGTAGTCCTGGCTCGTCACAGGTCCGGCAGGATCCGTTCGAAGAACTCGCGGTCGCCCTCGAAGATCGGGTCGAGGGCCAGGAACTCCTGCGGGGTGACCCAGCGCGTCTCGGCGACCTCGACGGGGTCGGGGACCACCGCGCCGTCGGACGCGTCCGCCGTCCACCAGTGCAGGCGGAAGTGTCCGTCGTCGGTCTGCGACTCCCAGACCTTGGCGCCCGGGGAGACCGTGAGCCCCACCTCCTCCATGACCTCGCGGGCCACGGCCTGCTCCTGGGTCTCCCCCGGCTCGATCTTGCCGCTGAGGGGCTGCCAGTAGCCGGGACGGGAGACGGCCGCGCCCCGCCGAATGGCGAGCACCCGGTCACCTCTGCGCAGGACCGCGACGATCGCCTCGCGCCGGATCATCCGCTACGCCTGCGGGCGGCCCGTGGCCACCGCGTAGAAGGCGACCGCGGCCGCCGCGCCGACGTTCAGGGAGTCGACGCCGTGGGACATCGGGATGCGGACCCATTCGTCGGCCGCGACCAGGGCCCGGGTGGACAGGCCGTCGCCCTCGGCGCCGAGCATCAGGGCGACCCGGTCCATCCGGTGCGGGGCGGCCTCGTCGAGGGACTTGGCCTTCTCGTCCGGGGTGAGCGCGAGGAGGGTGAAGCCGGCGTCGCGGACCGACTCCAGGGCCTTGGGCCAGGAGTCGAGGCGGGCGTACGGCACCGAGAAGACCGCGCCCATCGAGACCTTGACGCTGCGGCGGTAGAGCGGGTCGGCGCAGTCCGGGGAGAGCAGGACCGCGTCCATGCCGAGCGCGGCGGCGGAGCGGAAGATCGCACCGATGTTGGTGTGGTCGTTGACCGACTCCATCACGACGACCCGGCGGGCGGTCTGCAGGAGTTCGGCCGCCGTCGGCAGCGGCTTGCGCTGCATGGAGGCGAGCGCGCCGCGGTGCACGTGGTAGCCGGTGACCTGTTCGGCGAGTTCCGGGCTGACCGCGTACACCGGGGCCGGGAGTTCGTCGATGACGTCGCGCATGACGTCGACCCACTTCGCGGACAGCAGCATCGAGCGCATCTCGTACCCGGCGTCCTTGGCCCGTCTGATGACCTTCTCGCCCTCCGCGATGAACAGGCCCTCGGCCGGCTCGCGCTTGCGGCGCAGTTCGACGTCGGTCAGGCCCGTGTAGTCGCCGAGGCGCGGGTCGTCGGGGTCGTCAACGGTGATGAGATCGGCCACAGGGTGATACTGCCTTGTCCTGGGTGCGGTGCCAACGGCTGGGAACGGGTTGGGTTACCCGGGGTTACCCGGGTGCTCGGGATGGCCGGCGGGACGGGTCAGCCCGCCGGACGGGGACCCACGGCGACGACGTCGCCGATGACGATGACGGACGGGGCCTTCACCTCGTGCGTGCGGACGGCCTCCGCCACCGTCGCGAGGGTCGCGTCCACGCGGCGCTGCCCGGCCGTCGTGCCCTCCTGGACCACGGCGACCGGGGTGTCGGCGGGCCTGCCGTGCGCGACGAGCGTCTCGGCGACCTTTCCGATGGTGCCGACGCCCATGAGGATCACCAGCGTGCCGGTCAGTCGGGCGAGGGCCGGCCAGTCGACCAGGGACCGCTCGTCGTCGGGCGCGATGTGCCCGCTGACCACCGTGAACTCATGGGCGACGCCCCGGTGGGTGACCGGGATGCCCGCCGCGCCCGGCACGGAGATCGAGCTGGAGATGCCCGGGACCACCGTGCACGGGATGCCTGCCTCGGCGAGCGCCTGGACCTCCTCCATGCCGCGGCCGTAGACGAAGGGGTCGCCGCCCTTGAGGCGTACCACCGACTTGCCCTGCTTGGCGTGTTCGATCAGCGCGCTGTTGATGGCCTCCTGGGCCATGAAGCGGCCGTACGGCAGCTTCGCCGCGTCGATGACCTCGACGTTCGCGGGCAGTTCGGCGAGCAGGTCGCGGGGGCCCAGGTGGTCGGCGATGACGACGTCGGCCTCGGCGAGCAGGCGGCGGCCGCGGACCGTGATCAGGTCCGGGTCGCCGGGGCCGCCGCCGACGAGGGCGACGCCCGGTGTGCGGGTGCGGTGGTGGGGGGCGACGAGCGTGCCGTCGCGCAGGCCCTCGACGACCGCGTCGCGGATGGCGGCGGTGTGGCGGGGGTCGCGGCCGCGCGCCCTGCTGGTGAGGACGGCGACGGTCACGCCCTCACTGGTGCCGGTGGCCGGGGTCCAGGCCGTGGCCGCGTCGGCGTCGTCGGAGCGTACGCACCAGACGCGGTGCCGCTCGGCCTCCGCGGAGGCGGCGGTGTTGGCCTCGTCGTCGCTGGTGGCGATCAGGGCGTACCAGGCGTCCGCCAGATCACCCTCGGCGTACGGCCGCCGCTGCCAGGAGATCTCGCCCGCGTCCGCCATCGCCTCGACGGACGGGGTCACCTCGGGGGACACCAGGAGGACGTCCGCGCCTGCCGCGATCAGTGCCGGAAGCCGGCGCTGGGCGACCTGGCCGCCGCCGAGGACGACCACTTTGCGGCCGGTGAGGCGGAGGCCCACGGGGTAGGCGGGGTGTTCGGCCATGAGGTGCGGCTCCTCGTCCTGGCTGTGCGATGGGCGCTACGGCGCTGGAGCAGCCCTGACGTGCGGATTTTACGGGGTGGGTTCAGCGTACGGCCGGGGCGGGGTGCACGCACGAGTGCGTTTCCCGCCCCGGTCCGTGGCTACTTCTCGGTGACGCCCGCCGAGTCGAAGGTCGCCACCTCGTGCATGGCCCGTGCCGTGCTCTGCACCAGCGGCAGGGCGAGCAGCGCGCCGGTGCCCTCGCCGAGCCGGAGGTCGAGGTCGACCAGGGGGCGCAGGCCCAGCTTGTTCAGCGCCGCCACATGGCCCGGCTCGGCGCTGCGGTGCCCCGCGATGCAGGCCGCGAGGACCTCCGGGGCGATGGCACGGGCCACCAGGGCGGCGGCGCCCGCGCTGACACCGTCCAGGATCACCGGCGTACGCAGGGAGGCGCCGCCGAGGAGCAGTCCGACCATGGCGGCGTGCTCGAAGCCGCCGACCGCGGCGAGCACGCCGATGGGGTCGGCCGGGTCCGGCTGGTGGAGTTCGACGGCGCGGCGCACGACCTCCGTCTTGCGGGCCAGCGTCTCGTCGTTGATGCCGGTGCCGCGGCCGGTGACCTCGGCCGGGTCGGTGTCCGTGTACACCGAGATCAGGGCCGCGGACGCGGTGGTGTTCGCGATGCCCATCTCGCCGGTGAGCAGCGCCTTGTTGCCGGCCGCCACCAGGTCGCGGGCCGTCTCGATGCCGACCTCGATGGCCTGCTTGGCCTCCTCGCGGGTCATCGCGGGGCCGGTGGTCATGTCGGAGGTGCCCGCGCGGATCTTGCGGGGCAGCAGGCCGGGGGTGGCCGGCAGCTCGGTCGCCACGCCGACGTCCACCACGCAGACCTCGGCGCCCACCTGGCCCGCGAAGGCGTTGCAGACGGCGCCGCCGCCGAGGAAGTTGGCGACCATCTGGGCCGTCACCTCCTGCGGCCAGGGGGTGACGCCCTGGGCGTGCACGCCGTGGTCACCGGCGAAGATCGCGACGGCCGCGGGCTCCGGGATGGGCGGCGGGCACTGGCGCGAGAGGCCGGACAGCTGGGCGGAGATGATCTCCAGCATGCCGAGCGCACCGGCCGGCTTGGTCATCCGCTTCTGCCGCTCCCAGGCCTCGCCGAGCGCCTTGGCGTCCAGCGGGCGGATCTGGGCGACGGTCTCGGCGAGCAGGTCGTGCGGCTCCTCGCCGGGCAGGGCGCGGCGGCCGTACGTCTCCTCGTGGACGACCCAGGACAGCGGGCGGCGCTTGGACCAGCCGGCCTGCATCAGCTCGGGCTCGTCCGGGAACTCGTCGACGTACCCGACGCACAGGTAGGCGATGACCTCCAGGTGCTCGGGCAGGCCCAGCGCGCGGACCATCTCGCGCTCGTCGAAGAAGCTGACCCAGCCGACGCCGAGGCCTTCGGCGCGCGCGGCGAGCCAGAGGTTCTCGACGGCGAGGGCCGCGGAGTACGGCGCCATCTGCGGCTGGGTGTGCCGGCCGAGGGTGTGGCGGCCGCCGCGGGTCGGGTCGGCGGTGACGACGATGTTGACCGGGGTGTCGAGGATGGCCTCGATCTTCAGTTCCTTGAACTGCTTGGCCCGGCCCTTGGGGAGGGACTTGGCGTACGCGTCGCGCTGGCGCATGGCCAGTTCGTGCATGCTGCGCCGGGTGTCGGCGGAGCGGATGACGACGAAGTCCCAGGGCTGCGAGTGGCCGACGGAGGGCGCGGTGTGCGCGGCCTCCAGGACGCGGAGCAGCACCTCGTGCGGGATCGGGTCGCTGCGGAAGCCGTTGCGGATGTCGCGGCGTTCGCGCATGACCTTGAGGACGGCCTCGCGCTCGGCGTCGTCGTAGGCGGGGGCGGCCGGGCCGGTGGGCTGTGCTTCGTCCACGGGGGCCGGGTTCCCCTCCTCCTGGTCCGCGGCCCTGGTGTCCAGGTCCTCCGCGTTCTGTGCGGGTTCGGAGTCGCCCTCCCGCGGGGCGGGGACCGTGGCGATCTGCTCCGGCGCCTGTCCTTCCGCCTCGGGGAGGACGAGGGCGTGCGGCGGCGTCGGGGCGAGATGCGGAGTGGTCGGCACGGAGCCGTCCACGGCGACGAACTGGCCCATCGACTCGTCCGGTTGGGGCTGCGCGTCGACGGCGTCGGCCGGGGTCGCGTCCGACGGGGCGGTGTGGGCCGGGGGTTCGGGAGCTGCCTCGGCGGGGGCCGGCTGGTCCGTCGGGGCGCTGGCGTCCTGGGCCGCGGGTGCGGCCGGGTCCGCCACGGCAGCGGCGAGGGGTTGCACGTCGATACCGGCCGCGGCGGGGGACGGTGCTTCGGGCGTGGCCGGGTCGAGGTGCGGAGCTGGGCTGCTCCGGTCCTGGGACGGCTGCTCGGGAGTCGGCTGTTGCAGCATGGACTCGGGCGCTACGGACGCGTCCGGGCCCGGTGCCGCAGAAGCGTCCGCGTGCTGGGCCGTCGGCTCGGCGGTCTCGGCGTCGCCGGGCTGAGCCGGTTCGGCGGTGAGCGGCTGGGCGGGATCGCTTTGTACGGGTCGGTCCGCCTCGGCCTCGGCGGGGGCGTCCTGGGCGGCAGCGGGTGCCGCCGGTTCGGGAGCCTGCATCGGCTCGGGTGCGGGCGCCTGTGCGAGTGGCGCGGTCTCGGGCGCGACCGCCTCGGGCGCCTGCCCGGTCCCGGGCGTCACCGGCTGCGCGAACTGCGCGCCCTCCGGCGGGGCGGCGACCGGTGTGCCTGCAAAGGGGACGGACCCGGGGGCCTGCGCGCCGTCGGCAGCCGGTGTGCCGCCGTCGACGACCGGCGTCCCGTCGGGAGCCTGCGCCGCCTCCGGAACCCGACCGGCGTCCGGGGCCGCGTGCCCGGCCTCCGGGGCGGGGGCCACGCCAGGAGCCGCAGCGGACTCCGGCATGGGCTCGGACCCGGCACCCGAAGCGGGCACGGCTCCCGCGGCCTGCCCGGCCTCCGGGGTGTTCCCGGCGCCGGGTGCCGGTGCGGGCTCCGAGGCAGCACCGGCCCCGTCGTGCCCGGCCTCCGGAGCGGGCACGGGAACGGCGTGCTCCTGCGCCTCCGAAGCGGTCGCGGGTACAGCGCCCTGCTGCGCGCCCGAGGCGTCGTGAGCGTCGCCCGCCGAGGCGACCGGCGCACCGTTGGCGGGGACCGCACCGGGGCCGACCGGCCCGCTCTCGGGGGCAACGCCGCCCGGAGCAACCGGCCCACCCTCAGCGGCGATCGGGCCCGGAGGAACGGCTCCACCATCGGGGACACCGCCGCCCGAGACGACCGGCTGCCCCTCGGAGGCACCGCCGCCCGAGACAACCGGCTGACCCTCGGAGGCACCACCGCCCGAAACGACCGACTGCCCCTCGGGGACACCACCGCCCGGAGCAACCAGCCCACCCTCAGCGGCGATCAGGCCCGGAGCAACAGCCCCGCCGTCAGCAGAGCCCGAAGCAACCGCCCCGCCCTCAGCAGGTCCCGAAGCAACAGCTCCGCCCTCAGCAGCCCCCGTACCCAACGGCACCTGCCCCTCGCCGCCAACCCCCTCCGGCGCAGCCAAGTGGCCGTTGTCCGCAGGGCTTCCGCCCACGGCGACGTGACCGCCCTCCGCGGCGGCGACCCCCACCGGAACCTGCCCGGACTCGTTGCCGAAGGCCATGGCCTGGGCCGGCTGTGCCCCGTACATGCTCGCGGAGTGCGCCGCGGGCCGTGCGCCGTCGGGGAGTTCGGCGTCGTGGGTCTGCGGTGCCGGAACAACCGTTTCGGCAGCCGGGGCCCCGGCGCTCACCGGCGCCTGCACCGCGGCCTGCGCGTGGGCGCCCCAGGGAGCGGCGCCCTGCGGGGCCGTCTCGCGGAGCTGGGGGGCGTCGAAGTACTCGGGGCCGGTCGTCGGAGGGCCGGACGGGCGCACCGGCGCGCCCGCGGGGCCGCGGTCGGCGAGGGAGCGGACCGGGCTCGCCGACACGTCGGGGATCGGCGGGCCGAGGTGCAGCGGACGGCGCGGCTGGGCCGGCGCGGCGGGCGGCGCGGGGTTGGGCAGACGGACGCCGCCCAGGTCGACCGAGCCGCTGTCACGTCCGCCCGTCTCGTGCGGGCCCGGCTCGTGCACGGTCTCGACGACGGGCTCCGGAGCGGGCGGTGCGACCTCGTTGCCCCACGGGCTCTGGGCGCCCGGCAGCAACAGCAGGTCGTCGTCCTCGGCGGTGGACTCGGAGAGGTAGGTGTACGAGCCGTGCGGGACGCCCGGCTGCTCCACCGTGCCTGCGCTCTCCGGCAGTCCCTCGCCCGGGACCTGGCCGGTGTCGGTCATGCGTACCCCTCGCCCATCGGTTAGTGCTTCTCGGTCCAGCTCTTCGGGAACGGCGCACCGACCGCCCCTGCAGTGAAGAACGAGCGTCCGCGCCCAGCGGCACGAACGACCCGTCCGGAAAAGGCGACAAAGCCATTCAGTGGCATTGTCTCGGCCGCTCCGCCGTCACGACACCTTGATCCGCGACGACCCGCTGTGGACTGCGCCACGTTGCGCGTCCTCCGGTTCTGCCGTACCACACCCGCCCCAAAAGGGGCGTGTTTTCCGGACATTGGCGAACGAAGTGCCGGGCCACCCGGTGCAGTGCAACGATCGGCCAGCCTACCGCGAGCGATACGACTACAGGATCACCGGTAGGGCAGAAAACAGGATCACTGGGACGGCGCGGGGGTCACGATGCGCGCTCCGGGAGCACGCCGCTGAGCAGGAACGCCACGCTCCGCTCCGTCTCCGTCCAGGCCCTGGTGTCGAGTTCGACGGACTGCAGCAGCGCGCACTCGACGCGGTAGCCGTGCTCCGTCAGGTCGCGGCCGATCAGTTCGGCGGCGTCGCGCGTCGCGGCGTGCGTGACGATGCGCTGCGGGCGGCGGTCGGCGACCGCGGAGACCACGGCCGCTCCCCCGCCGCAGACCCGTACGACATCGGGCTCGGGGAGGTTCTCCAGGACGTGCGGGGCGGTGCCCTGCACGATCTGCAGCTGCACCCCGAAGGCGCGCGCGTTGGACTCGGTGCGTTCGCAGGCCCGCGGATCGCTGTCGACGGCGATGACGGCGGCACCGGCCCGTGCGGCCTCCGTGGCGAAGGCGCCGCTGCCGCAGCCGATGTCCCACACGAGGTCGCCCACGCGCGGGCCGAGCCGGGTGAGTTGGGCCGTGCGCAGCGGTTCCAGTTCGCCCTCGCCCATGAGACCGCCGTAGGACTCGGCGGGAAGGGTCCAGCCGCGCGGTGCGGTACCCGGGTCGCGGCCGGCGATCCACCCGCCGTCCTCCGCCGCGGCGACCGTGGCGCCGATGACGATGACGACGTTCGGGTCGCGCCAGGTGTGGTCGGCCGCCTTGTCGGAGGTGACGACGGTGACCTGTTCGCGCTCGGTGCCGAGTTCCTCGCAGATGACGAAGGTGCGGTGCACGCCCTCCAGGAGCAGGCCGAGTTCGGCGGGTCCGGCGCCCGGCGAGGTCAGAACGGCGACTTTGGTGTGGGCTCGGCACACATTCACCGCGCGTCGCAGGGTGCGGCGGTGTGCGACGACCACTTGGGCGTCGTCCCAGGGCATACCTGCGCGGGCGAAGGCCGCGGCCACGGAGGAGACCGCGGGGACGACCTCGACCTCCAGGCCGAACTCGGGTGCGCGCAGGGTCCGTACGACTCCGAAGAACCCGGGGTCGCCGTCGGCGAGCACCACCGCGGTGCCGCGATGGCCCGTGATGCGGCGGGCGGCGAGGGCGACGCTGCCCAGGCGGATGCGCTCGGCGGTCTTCGGCACTTCGGGCAGTGCCAGATGGTGGGCGGCGCCGGCCACCAGCGTGGCGGCTCCCAGGGCCGAGCGGGCGGCAGCGGTCAGCGGCGAGCCGTCCCAGCCGATCACCGTGACGCGGTCGGCCATGGTCGTCAGTCTCCAGGGGTTTTGCGCAGGTCGTCGAAGGCAGCCCGGGCGGGCTTGGTGAGGGTACCCGGTGGGGCCGGCGCGGGCGGCGGGCGGTGTGCCGTCCGCTGCGCCCCCGGGTTCAGTTCCAGTCGGGGAAGGACGTGAAACCACCGGTGTCGGCGAGCTGTTCGCCGGCGCCGTCGAGGTCCTCGGGCAGCAGGCTCCACACGATGTAGTCGGTGCGTACGTCGCTCCAGGTGCCGTCGTCGGCGCGGACCCGCGCTATGCAGGCGCCCCGCAGCACGCCCTCGCTGATGCAGCCGATCTTCTGCGCGACCTGCTGGGAGGCGGTGTTGTCGGCGGCCGTGCGCAGCTCGATGCGCTCGAACTTCTGGTCGCCGAGCAGCCATTGGGCGGTGGCGAGCGCCGCCTCCGAGGCGTAGCCCTCGCCGCGCGCCCACGGGGCGATGATGTACGACATCTCGGTGGAGCGCACATGCCAGTTGGTCTTCGCGAGCTGGACGATGCCGACAAGGCGCTGGGTGAGGAACTCGGTGACGGCGAAGTCGAGTCCGCGGCCGGCCACCCGCTCCGCGGGTGCGTCCGCGGTGATCCAGGTGCGGGCCCGCTCCTCGGTGTAGGGCTGGGGGACGCCGGTCCAGGCGCCGACCTGCTCGTCGTTCATCATCTCGGCCAGTGCGGGCACGTCGTCCTCGTCGAGGGGACGCAGCACCAACCGCTCCGTGCTGATGGAGATGTTGGGGAAGGTGCTAGTCATGCGCCGCTCCGTAACCTTCGGAAACCTTCAGGGCCTGCTGAACTGCCCAGCATGCAGCATGAACCCACCGAAGCGCACGACGGGGTCCACCCGTCCTGGACGAGTGGACCCCGTGCGGGGTGATACGCCTCAGAAGGACGGGATGACCGATCCCTGGTACTTGTCCTCGATGAACTTCTTGACCTCGGGCGAGGTGAGGAGCTTCGCGAGCTTCTTGACCCGCGGGTCCTTCTCGTTGCCCTGCTTCACCGCGAGGAAGTTGCCGTACGGGCTGTTCTTCGCGGACTCCAGGACGAGAGCGTCCTTGGCGGGCTTGATCCCGGCGGAGATGGCGTAGTTGCCGTTGACGACGGCCGCGTCCACGTCGTCCAGGGAGCGCGCGGTCTGGGCGGCCTCGACCTCCTTGAACTTGAGGTTCTTGGGGTTCTTGGCGATGTCCTGCGGGGTCGCTTCGGTGCCCGCGCCGGCCTTGAGCGTGATGAGGCCGTTCGTGGCGAGCAGCTTCAGGGCGCGCGCCTCGTTGACGGCGTCGTTGGGGACGGCGATCGTCGCGCCGCTCTTCAGTGCGTCGGCCTTCTTGACCTTGTGGGAGTAGAGGCCGAGCGGCTCCAGGTGGACCGTGACGACGGGCACGATGTGGGTGCCGCGCTTCTTGTTGAAGTCGTCCAGGTACGGCTGGTTCTGGAAGTAGTTGGCGTCCACCGAGCCGTCCTCGGTCGCGGTGTTCGGGACGATGTAGTCCTGGAACTCCTTGACCTCCAGGTCGAGACCGGCCTTCTTCGCCAGGTTCTTCTTGACGAAGTCGAGGATCTCGGCGTGCGGGGTGGGGCTCGCGGCGACGACCAGCGGGCCGCTGTAGTCGGCGGAGCCGGACGTGGACTCGGAGCCCCCGCAGGCGGTGAGCCCGAAGGTGAGGGCTCCGGCGGCGAGGACGGCGGTGGAGAGCTTTGCGGTGTTACGCACGAAAAGTGCCTTTCCTTATGGGTGCAGCGACCCCGCGGTGGGTGGTGCGGGGAGTCTGAGGGGGTGCCGGGGCGCTCAGGCGACCTTGCCGATGTCCGCCGACGCGGGCTCCTTCGCCTTGAGCAGGCGCAGCTTCGGTGCCCGTCCCGAGCGGCCGCCGCGGTTGTACAGCGAGCGGGCCGCGAAGTCGCCGGCGAACTGGATGAGCGAGATGACCACGGCGAGGATGCCCACGGTGATCCACATCAGCTCGGTCTCGAAGCGCTGGTAGCCGTAGCGGATGGCGATGTCACCGAGGCCGCCGGCGCCGACCGTGCCCGCCATGGCGGAGTAGCCGATCAGGGCGACGATCGTGGTGGTGGTGCTGGCGATCAGCGAGGGCAGCGCCTCGGGGACGAGCACCTTGCGGACGATCGTCCAGGTGTTGCCGCCCATCGCCTGCACGGCCTCGACCAGACCGCCGTCCACTTCGCGGACGGCCGTCTCGACCAGCCGCGCGAAGAAGGGGATCGCGCCGATGGCGAGCGGCACGATGGCGGCCTCACGGCCGATGGTCGTCCCGGTGATCCAGCGCGTGAAGGTCATCAGCGCGACCATCAGGATGATGAACGGCATGGAGCGGGTGATGTTCACGACCTGCCCGATGACCTTGTTGGCGACGACGTTCTGCAGCAGGTGGCCGCGGTCGGTGAGGACGAGCAGGATGCCGAGCGGGAGTCCGCCGACGACGGCGATCAGCGTGGACCAGCCGACCATGTAGAGGGTGTCCCAACAGGCCTGGGACAGCAGGGGCTGCATCTCGGACCAGGTCACTTCACGGCCTCCTTGGCGAGCGCGGTCTTGGCGTCCGAAGCGCCCACCACGTCGATCTGCAGTCCTTGTTCGCGCAGGAAGCCGATCGGTACGACGTTGTCCTCGTAGCGGCCGGGCAGTTCGATGCGCATCCGGCCGACCTGGAGGCCGCCGACGGTGTCGATGGCGGCACCGAGGATCGATATGTCGATGTTGTAGGTGCGCGAGAGCTGGGAGATGACGGGCTGGGTGGCGGCCTCGCCCTGGAAGGTGACGTCGACGACGGTGCGGTCCGGTCCTGCGGCCTCGCCGCCCACCGGGAAGAGCGCGGCGGCGAGCTCGGAACCCGGGGTCGCGAGCAGCTCGCTCACCGTCCCGGACTCCACGATGCGGCCCTTCTCCATCAGGGCGGCCGAGTCGCAGATCGACTTCACGACGTCCATCTCGTGCGTGATGAGCAGGACGGTGAGTCCGAGCTGCCGGTTCAGGTCGCGCAGCAGCTGCAGGATGGAGCGGGTGGTCTCCGGGTCGAGGGCGCTGGTGGCCTCGTCGGAGAGCAGCACCTTGGGGTCCGCGGCCAGGGCGCGGGCGATGCCGACGCGCTGCTTCTGGCCGCCGGAGAGCTGGGCGGGGTAGGCGCCCGCCCGGTCGGCGAGGCCGACCAGGTCGAGCAGCTCCAGCGCCTTGCGCGAGCGCTCCTTGCCGGACCTGCCGAGGATCTCCAGCGGCAGCTCGACATTGTCCTGGACGGTGCGCGAGGACAGCAGGTTGAAGTGCTGGAAGACCATGCCGATACGGCTGCGGGCCTGCCGCAGCTCCTTGCCGGCCCGGGGCCCGCGCCCGGCGAGGGCGGTGAGGTCCTGCCCGGCGACGCTGACCGTGCCGGCGGTGGGCCGCTCCAGCAGGTTGATGCAGCGGATGAGCGAGGACTTGCCGGCGCCGGACTGGCCGATGACGCCGTACACCTCGCCCTCGCGGACATGCAGATCGACGCCGTCGAGCGCGGTGATCTCACGGCCGCGGGAGCCGTCGGCCCCGTAGATTTTCGTCAGGCCTGTTGTCGTGATCACTGGGGTTTTCCGTCACTGTCGAGTACGCGGGCGTGGGTGTGCCCTGGTACGAAGGGGGAAGTCATGCGCGGGCATCTCGGTCACGTACGGCACAGGGCGTACGGACGTGCCACGGCGGCTCGCTTCGGGGCGCGAGGCTGGGATGGTGCGGGGGCCCTCTAGCAGGCGCGCATTCGACCCGTACAACGAGCACCGGGCGTCATGGTCGCCTCGGTCGCAGTGGTGCGGCAGCTCGTCGTGGTCATGCGATCAGTAAAACAGACGTATGGAAGTGACCAGGAACCGCTGTCCACATCGCGGACAGCGGTGGACCGGCGTCAGTCGCGGACGGAGATCTCCACTCCCCCGTCGGTGACCAGTACCGACAAGGCCGAGAGGTCCTTGACCACGAGGTCCGCCGTCACCTCGTGGGCCTGGTGCGTTGTGGCCAAGGCCACGGTGGTCATGCCGGCGGCGCGGCCGGCCTCCAGGCCCGCGGGGGCGTCCTCGAAGACGACGCAGTGGGCCGGGTCGACGCCCAGCCGGTGGGCGGCGAGGAGGTAGGGCTCGGGGTCCGGCTTGCCGCGGGTGATGTCGTCGGCGGCGATCAGTGTCTTGGGCAGGATGCCCACGGCGTCGAGCCGGGCCTCGGCGAGCCGGCGGGTGGCGGAGGTGACGACGGCCCAGCGGTCGGCGGGCAGCGCGTCCAGGAAGTCCTTGGTGCCGGGCAGCAGACGCACGCCGCCGTTCGGCACGTCCTCCACCTCCAGCAGCTCGATCCGCGCCACCGCCTCGGGCACGACGTCCGCGGGCAGCAGATCGGCGGCTATCTCCACGGCCGGGCGTCCGTGCAGTTCGACGCGGCCGAACTCCTCGGCGGTGAGGCCGTACTCCGTGGCCCAGCGGGTCCAGCAGCGGTGCACGGAGTCGAGGGAGGAGACAAGGGTGCCGTCGTTGTCGAAGAGCAGGGCCTGGGCGTGGATCTTCATGCCCTCGACCCTACGGTGGCTCTCGCGGCGGCCGTGGCCGGGGGCGACGGCATCAGGGCCTTTGGCCCGTAATAAGGTCACGGCATGCTTGATGTCCTGACGCTGGTGACCGGCGTCGCCGCCCTGCTGCTCGCCGTCTGGTGCGGCTGGGCCGCCTCCCGCGACCAGCCGACGAAGGACTGGCACTTCATCGGCATGGGCGTGGTGTCGCTGCTGGCCCTGGTGCAGCTGGTGATCGGGATCGTGCAGCTGGCGAGGGGCGAGAAGCCGGAGCAGGGCACGACGATCTTCGTGGCGTATCTGATCGGCGCCTTCGCTTGCATCCCGGCGGCGGGGTTCATGTCGCTCGCGGAGCGCACCCGGTGGGGCTCGGTGACGGTCGCCGCGGGCGGTGTGGTGCTGGCCGTGCTCGAGGTGCGGCTCTTTGACATCTGGGGAGCGTGAGTTGACCACCGTGGAACAGAAGCCGAAGCGCCTCATCAGCGGGCCCGGCATGCTGCTCGTCTGGTTCTACGGCGTGATGGTCGTCGGCGCGGTGTCGCGCTCCGTCTACCAGATCGCCACCGAGTTCGACCGGGCGCCGCTGGCCTACTCCCTGTCCGCGGTGGCGGGAGTGGTGTACGGCTTCATCACCTACACCCTGATCCGCGGCGGCGAACGGGCCCGCCGGGCGGCGCAGGTGTGCTGCGCCGCCGAACTCGCGGGTGTGCTGATCGTCGGCACCTGGACGCTGGCCGACCCCTCGGCCTTCCCGGACGCCACGGTCTGGTCGGACTACGGCATGGGGTACGTCTTCATCCCCGTCCTGCTGCCGCTGTCCGCGCTCTACTGGCTGCGCAGGAACCGCGAGGTCACGCGGTAGCGACGTACGCCTCCGCCGCCTTCTCCAGGACGATCATCGGGACGCCGTCGCTGCCCTGGGACGTGCCCACCGTCTCGTAGCCGACGCGGCGGTACAGCCGCAGGTTGTTCTCGCTGCGGTGGCCGGTGTGCAGGCGGAAGCGCTTGGCGCCGCGCTCCCCGGCCAGCGCCGACTCGGCCGCGCGCAGCAGCCGGGCGCCGATGCCGTGGCCCTGGAGGCGGGGGTGCACACAGAGCTTGCCGATGGAGGCGGAGCCGTCCTCGGTGACGCTGCCGCGCACGGAGCCGACGACCTCCTCGCCGAGCCGCGCGACGTACACGCAGTCCGCGGCCACCTCCTGCCGGACCGAGTCGAGGCTCTGGACGAGCGGGTCGATGCGGTAGTTGCCGTACAGCGCCGCCTCGCTCTGGAAGCACAGGTACTGGAGCTTGAAGATCTGCTCTGCATCCTGCTCGGTCGCCACCGAGATGGTCACGCTCATGCCCATGTGCGCACGCCTCCCGCTCACCTGATCGCCGGTCGTACACACTCCTATCCCCGCGGTTCGCGGGTCGCAACCTCCGGCGCGAGCAAACGACGCAGACATCCCAGACATCTGGAGCGTTCCGGGCCGAGACTTCCCTGTGAGATACCCAACTCCCCCGCGATTTCCCGGTATGTCAGGTCCTTCGGGGACAGCAGGGCCTCCATCAGCCGGGGGCATCGGCCGGGCAGCCGGCCGACGGCCTCGCGCAGGGCCCGGCGGCGCGCGGCGGCGAGGACCAGCTGCTCGGGGTCGCGGTCGAGGTCGTCCACGGGCTCGATGTCGTACGGGCGCTCGAAACTGGTGGTACGGCGGCTGCGGCGCGCCTCGGAGCGGACGGCGCTGCGCAGCCAGTCGTGCGGGTCGCGGGGCGGACCGTCCTCCTGGAGATGCTCCAGGAGCCGCAGCCAGACCGCCTGTTCCAGGTCGTTCGCCTCGGTGCCGGATGCATGTGCCTCGGCGGAGGCCTCGGCCGTGAGCAGCGGGCGCAGGGCAGCGACCAGGTTGTGCGTCATATGCAGCACGACGCGGCCGCCCGGGCACGGGTTGCCCGGTCGGCCGCGAATCACCCCAACCGGGGCCGCCGGCTCAGTCGTTGACGAAGTCCGCGCGGGCCAGCAGGCCGGTGTCGGCGTTGTCGGTGAAGACACCGTCGATGCCGGTGGCGAAGTACGTCCTGAACGCGCCGAAGGCGTCGCCGTATCCGTCGGCGTCGCTGCCCTTGCGGAACTCCAGCGGCAGGAACGGGTTCTCGTTGCGCATGGTGTACGGGTGCAGGATCAGCCCGACCCGGTGCGCGTCGGCGACGAGCGTGGTCCGCTTGCCGAGGCTGCCGTCGGCGTTCTTCGTGATGACCAGGTCGAGGGTCGGGCCGATGCCCTGCGCGTAGCCGGCGATCTCCCTGAGGCCCTTCGGGGTGATCAGGTCCGCGACGGTGCGCGGGTCGCCGGAGTCGACGAAGTCGTACGGCCTGCTGTCCGCCGTGGACAGCAGGACGACGAGCGGGTTGTCGACCAGGGTGTTCAGCCTCTGGATGCTGGTCGGCTCGAAGGACTGCACGATGACCGGCGAGTTCCGCTTGTCCTTGCCGTACTTGCGCAGCAGCTTGGCGACCCGTTCCTCGACGCCCAGGCCCAGCTTGCGGAAGTACGTGGGGTGCTTGGTCTCGGGGTAGATCCAGACCTGCTTGCCGCGCCTGCGGGTCTGCTCGTCCTGCCACTTCAGGACTTCCTCGAAGGTGGGGATCTCCCAGCGGCCGTTGTAGAGCGTGTTGTGCGGGCGGTTGGCCGGGATGCGCTCGATCGCGCGCAGCGTCTTCAGTTCGGCGAGCGTGAAGTCCTCGGTGAACCAGCCGGTGGTGGGGACGCCGTCCAGCACCTTGGTGGTCCTGCGGCCGGCGAACTCGGGGTGGTCGGCGACGTTGGTGGTGCCGCCGATCTCCGGTTCGTGGCGGCAGACCAGATGGCCGTCCTTGGTGGGGCACAGGTCGCCGGCCTCGACGATGTCGGCGCCGAGGTCCAGGGCCAGGTCGTAGGAGCCGAAGGTGTGCTCGGGCCGGTAGCCGCTGGCGCCGCGGTGGCCGATGATCGTCGGCTTCGGCAGGCTCTTCAGGCCGCCGCCGTGATGCGCGCCGGCTGCTCTCGCGGTCCCGGACAGGCCCAGTACGGCTCCGCCCGCACCCAGCACGGCCGCGCCGAGCAGCGCGCGCCGTCCGGTGCCGTCCCTCTGCTCGTCCTGCGATCCCATGAGCGCCTCCTGTGACGTCGGCTCGGTCGATGCGCGCCGATCGTAGGGGCGTGGACATGACGCAAGGGAGACCTTGGCCGGAACACGCGGGTGACGGGGCATGTCGCAAGGGAACCCGGGGAAGATCTCGCCGCTTGCCCGCGAGCGATGTCCGTCACACCATGACGGGGCGGCTACCGGCAGACACCGGGACGTCACCGCAGGTAAACGCGCATCAATTCCTCGTAAGACCTGGGTGAACCCGATGTGCACGACACCGGGGACCGCGAGTATCGTCCTCACCTGCACATACTCATACCGAATCCCTTGACACCGGAGGGCCCGTTGTCCCGCTTCGCGCTCATCAAGGCAGTGCTCGGACCGATCATGCGCCTGATGTTCCGCCCACGGGTGGAGGGCGCGGAGCACATCCCGGGCGATGGTCCGGTCATCCTGGCCGGCAACCACGTGACCTTCATCGACTCGATGATCCTTCCCCTGGTCTGCGACCGTCAGGTCTTCTTCATCGGCAAGGACGAGTACGTCACCGGCAAGGGCTTCAAGGGCCGCCTCATGGCCTGGTTCTTCACCGGCGTCGGCATGATCCCGGTCGACCGCGACGGCGGCCGGGGCGGCGTCGCCGCGCTGATGACCGGGCGCCGCGTCCTGGAGGAGAACAAGGTCTTCGGGATCTACCCCGAGGGCACGCGGTCGCCCGACGGCCGTCTGTACCGGGGGCGCACCGGTATCGCACGGCTGACGCTGATGACGGGCGCGCCGGTCGTCCCCTTCGCGATGATCGGGACGGACAAGCTGCAGCCGGGCGGGGCGGGGGTGCCCCGTCCCGGGCGGGTCACGGTGCGGTTCGGTGAGGCGATGGAGTTCTCTCGTTACGAGGGGATGGATCGGGACCGGTATGTGCTGCGGGCCGTGACCGACTCCGTGATGGCCGAGGTCATGCGGTTGTCGGGGCAGGAGTATGTGGACATGTATGCGACCAAGGCGAAGGCTGCGTAGCGGTTCGTCGTCGGGTGCGGGTTTTCCGTGGTTGCTCGCGCAGTTCCCCGCGCCCCTAAAAGCAAAAGACCTAGAGGCGTTGCCCTCGCAGCAGTACCCACGCTGCCGCCGCCGTTGTGAGCAGGACTGCTGCACCGACCCCTGACGCCATGCTCAGGCCGTCGACGAATGCCTCTCGGGCCGAGGCCAGCATGGTGTGGGCGGTGTCGGCCGGCATTCCGGTTGCTGCCTCCGTCGCGGCGCCCAGGGACTCGTGTGCTCCCGCAGGGGTGCCCGCCGGGGCCGGGAAGCCTCGGTAGACGCCCGTGACGATCGTGCCGAGGAGCGCGATGCCGAGGGCGGCGCCGAGTTCGTACGCCGTCTCCGAGACGGCGGAGGCCGCGCCCGCCTGTTCCTTCGGTACGGAGGAGAGGATGACGTCGGCCGTCACCGTGAAGGAGAAGCCGGCGCCCACTCCCACGACCAGCAGGGCGGTGCCCAGCAGGGGGTAGCCCGTCGACGCGTCGATCAGGGTGAGGGAGGCGAGCGCCAGGCCCACCGCGGCCAGGCCGCCCGACACCACCGCGCGGACCGAGAAGCGCCGGGCCGCCCGGCCCGCGACCAGACCCGCCGCCACCGCGCCCACCGCGGCGGGCAGTTCGGCCAGACCCGCCTCGAACGGGTGCCGGCCCTGGACGAGTTGCAGATACTGCGAGAGGAAGAAGACCAGGCCCGACAGGCCGAGGATGGTCAGCAGGTCGGCCAGGACGGCGCCGCTGAAGCCGCGGTTGCGGAACAGCCGCATGTCCAGCAGCGGTGTGGGGAGCGTCAGTTGGCGGCGCACGAACCAGTACAGGGCCGCCGCGCCCAGCAGGCCCGCGCCCGGCGCCTGCCACGAGATGCCGTGCGTGGCCGCCTCCTTGACCGCGTAGACGACGGCGATCATGCCGACCAGCGACAGCACGACGCTGATCAGATCCCAGGGGCCGGGGTCCGGGTTCTTCGACTCCGGCAGCAGCTTGATGCCGACCAGGACCAGGACCGCCATCACCGGCAGGTTGATCAGGAAGACCGAGCCCCACCAGAAGTGCTCCAGCAGGAAGCCGCCGGCGATCGGCCCGACGGCCGTGCCCGCGGAGGCCGTTGCGCCCCAGATGCCCACCGCGAGGCTGCGCTCGTGCGGGTCGTGGAAGAGGTTGCGGATCAGGGCGAGCGTCGCCGGCATCAGGGTGGCGCCCGCGACGCCGAGCAGGGCGCGGGCCAGGATCAGCAACTCGGGTGTCGTCGCATAGGCGTTGAGGACGGACAGCGCGCCGAAGGCCGTGGCGCCGCCGAGCAGGATCCGCTTGCGGCCGATGCGGTCGCCGAGGCTGCCCATGGAGACGAGCAGTCCGGCGATGACGAACGAGTAGACGTCGCCGATCCAGAGCAGCTGGGTGCCCGAAGGCTTCAGGTCCTCACTGATGAAGGGGGTCGCGAGACCGAGGACGGTCGCGTCGACGGCCACCAGCAGCACGGCGAGCACGAGGACGGACAGCGCGAGCCAGCGGCCCGGGCGCTTCACCGCCTCGGTCGTGGTCGCCGGCTGCAGGGTGCTGGTCATGATTCCTCTCTCACTGATTCGTTCGGCGCAGTGCGCCACCGAGCAGCAGCTCGGTGATCATGAAGGTGAAGTCCTTGGGTGCCACGCGGCCCTCCAGCACGGCCCAGGCGCCGGAGGCCAGCAGCCCGTAGAGCGCCTCGGTGAGCCAGGCCGGCGTGAGGTCGATACGGAACTCGCCGGACGCCTGGCCGCGCCGGAACAGGGCCGCGATGCGGTCGTCGATGCGGGTCCAGCCCGCGTGCTGCTGCTCGCCCTCGAACAGCTGGTTCTCGGTGTAGAGGAAGGCGAGCAGGGCGGCCGAGGGCTCCACCGCCGAGATGAGCCGCCGTACGGCGTCGGCCGCCGGGCCCTCGTCCGGGCGGGCCGCGTCCAGCGCGGCCTCGCACTCGGCGATGCCGAGCGACTCCAGCGCCCGTACGAGCGCGTCGCGGCCGGCGAAGTGGCGGTGCAGGGTGGCGCGGCTGATCCCGGCCGCCTTGGCGACCTCGTCCATCGTCGCGGTGGACTTGCGGGTCAGCAGGGCGGCGGCGGAGCGCAGGACGTGGTCACGGTCGACGGGCATGAGGCAAGGGTAACCCAGGTGAGACATTTTTGTCTCACCAGCGGCATGCGCGACTCAAGGGCGGTGAGTCGGGACGCTGCCGTCAGTGCCAGGGAAGGCTGCTGCGCCTGGACCAGTACGCCTGGGGCTCCTCGGCCAGGGCGGTGAGCCGGGCGAGCTGGTCCTCGTCCAGGTCCACGACCGCCGCATGCAGATTGGAGGCGAGCTGGTTGACCGTCGCCGCGCCGGAGAGCACGACCCCGGCCCAGGGCTCGCGCAGGATCACGGCGAGGGCCACCGCGTCGCAGCCCAGCGATGTTTCCACGGCCACGGCCCGGAGCGCGTCGGGGGCGTGCGGTGCCGCGAGGCGGCCGTTGGCCATGCCCTCCTTGACGATCACGGTGAGTCCGGCGTCGTGCGCCTCGGCGAGGGCGGGGGCGGCCGAGGTCTCCAGGATGTTGTACGTCGACTGGACGGTACGGAAGAGGGGCTCACCGTCGACCGTCACGGCGAGGGCGGCCCGGATGGCGTCCGCCTGGGCCGGGCCGCTGGTGGAGAAGCCGATGGTCGTGCCCTGGGCGGCCGCTTCCGCGAGCTTGGCGTGCAGTTCCTTGTCGGTGAGGGCGGGGCTGTCCGGGGTCACCGAGTGGATCTGGTAGAGGTCCAGGCGGTCGCCGAGCAGTGCGGCACTCTCGGCGCGCTGACGCTCGTACGTCGCAAGGGTGTGGTCCTTGACCTCGTGCTGCTCCGCGTCCGTCGTCCAGTCCGCGGTGTAGGTGTAGCCCCACTTGCTGCCCACGACGATGTCGTCGACGTCCGGGCGGGCCCGCAGCCAGTCGGCGAGGAACTCCTCCGAACGGCCGTAGGAGCGGGCCGCGTCGAAGTAGCGCACGCCCTGGGCGTAGGCGGCGTCGAGGAGTTCATGGGTGCGGGCGCGCAGCGTCTCGACGCTGCGGTCCTCTCCGAGGTCCTCGTCGCGGCCGAGGTTGATGTAGCCGGGGCGGCCGATCGCGGCGAGTCCGAGGCCGATGTGGCAGGTGGGGGTGGTCGCTGTTGCCAGTCGGGCGAAGGGCATCGCGGGCTCCGTTCGGTCGGCTCCGGTACGGCTTGCGACCCAACGTACCCGCGATGACCTTCGAGAACCGTCCTTGAGGACGCGGTACTCAGGCCTTCTTGGCCGTCGCCCAGGCGTGCTGCGCCGCCACGTCGGCCTTCACCTCCGCCAGCTGGACCGCGACCGCACTCGGGGCCGTGCCGCCGCGGCCGTTGCGGGAGGCCAGGGCGCCGGGGACGTCGAGGACGGTGCGGACCTCGGGGGTGAGGTGGGCGGAGATCTTGGCGAACTGGTCGTCCGTCAGGTCCGCCAGCTCCTTGCCCTCGGCCTCGGCGGCCTTGACGCACTCGCCGGCCACCTCGTGGGCGACCCGGAAGGGCACGCCCTGCCTGACCAGCCACTCGGCGATGTCGGTGGCGAGCGAGAAGCCGGCCGGGGCCAGTTCCTCCATGCGCTCGCGGTTGACGGTGAGGGTGGCCATCATCCCGGTGAAGGCCGGGAGCAGGACCTCCAGTTGGTCGCAGGAGTCGAAGACCGGCTCCTTGTCCTCCTGCAGGTCGCGGTTGTACGCGAGCGGGAGGGCCTTGAGCGTGGCCAGCAGGCCGGTCAGGTTGCCGATGAGGCGGCCCGACTTGCCCCGCGCCAGCTCGGCGATGTCCGGGTTCTTCTTCTGCGGCATGATCGACGAGCCGGTGGAGAAGGCGTCGTGCAGGGTCACGAAGGAGAACTCCTTCGTGTTCCAGATGATGACCTCCTCCGCGATCCGGGAGAGGTTCACCCCGATCATCGCCGTGATGAAGGCGAACTCTGCGACGAAGTCGCGGGAGGCGGTGCCGTCGATGGAGTTCGCGGCGCTGCCGTGCTCGAAGCCGAGGTCCCGGGCGACCGCCTCCGGGTCCAGGCCGAGGGAGGAGCCCGCGAGCGCGCCCGAGCCGTACGGCGACACGGCCGTGCGCTCGTCCCACTGGCGCAGCCGCTCGGTGTCCCGGGACAGCGACTGGACGTGGGCGAGGACATGGTGGGCGAACAGCACCGGCTGGGCGTGCTGGAGGTGGGTGCGGCCGGGCATCGCCGTGTCCGGGTGGGCCTCGGCGAGGCCGATCAGGGCGTCCTGGAGGTCGGCGATCAGGCCGCCGATGATGCGGGCGTGGTCGCGGAGGTACATCCGGAAGAGGGTGGCCACCTGGTCGTTGCGGGAGCGGCCCGCGCGCAGCTTGCCGCCGAGCTCGGGGCCCAGGCGTTCGAGCAGACCGCGTTCCAGGGCGGTGTGGACGTCCTCGTCGGCGATCGTGCCGACGAAGTCACCGGACGCCACGTCCGCCTCCAGCCGGTCGAGCCCGGCGAGCATCCGGGTCAGCTCGTCCTCGGTGAGCAGCCCCGCCTTGTGCAGCACGCGCGCGTGCGCACGGGAACCGGCGATGTCGTACGGCGCGAGCCGCCAGTCGAAGTGGACGGACGCGGACAGCTTGGCCAGGGCCTCGGCGGGGCCGTCGGCGAAACGGCCGCCCCAGAGCCGAACGTCACCGCTGTTGCTGCTCACTTGCGCTGCTCCTAGGGAGGGTTGGTCGGTGTCGGACCGGAGGGACCGGGCCGGGCGAGGTCGGGTCGGATCCGGTCGGCGTCAGGCTATGCCCGCGGACCCCGCTGCCGCATGCATGAGTATGCAGTGCTCTGCATGAATCGTCAATCCGAGGGGCGCTTGAACGTCCGCAACCGCTTTCTCGTACTTTCCCGGTGAACGCAGGCGCCGCGTTTGTGCACACCGGCCACACAGCAGTGACACATCCGTCACTCCAGACCCGAGTGAGGCATTCGCATGTCCAGGGCTCTTCCTAAGTACAACAAGCGTCGCGTCGCACTCATCGGCGGCGCCGCCGCGGTGGCGCTGTCCGGCGCGGTGATCGCCGGCACCGCTCTCGCCGGAACACCGTCTACGAGCAACGACGACGCCCGGACGCTGGCCGCATTACCCGGCACGATCACCTGCCCGGACGTCGCCTCCCAGCTCCCGGAGATCCCGGCCTCCGCCAAGGCCGAGGTCGACCGCAACCTCGCGCTCCTCGACACCCAGATCGACGAGGCCAACAAACGCCTGCAGTCCACCGTCGGCCAAGGCGGACCGAACTTCGTCCAGAACGCCATCCTCGGCCCCCTCGAAGACAAACGAATCTCCACCGTCAACCGCATCGCCACCGCCATCGGACGCACGGCCGAGAAGCCGACAGGTCTGGACGCGCTTGCGCCGTGCACGCTCGACGCGGACGGTGCGGCGAGCGGTGCCGGCGCCGAGTCGGGGGCGGGGGACGCTGCGGGCACCGGCGACCAGTCCACCGCCACGCCCAGCGCGACGGCCTCGGCCTCGGACGGCGCGGACGACGCCACGGGCGAGAGCGGGAACACCGGAGTCGGCACCATCACCTGCCCGGACGTCGCGTCACAGCTCCCGGAGGTCCCGGCCTCCGCCAAGGCCGAGGTCGACCGCAATCTGGCGCTGCTCGACACCCAGATCGACGAAGCGAACAAACGCCTGCAGTCCACCGTCGGCCAAGGCGGACCGAACTTCGTCCAGAACGCCATCCTCGGCCCCCTCCAAGACAAACGGATCTCCACCGTCAACCGCATCGCCACCGCCATCGGACGCACGGCCGAGAAGCCGACGGGCCTCGACTCCCTGGCCGCCTGCACGCTCACCGAGTGACGTGACAGGCGCTGTGGCCGCCCCGATTCAGCGCCGGCCGGGGTGGCCACGGCCGGAGTCCGGCAGGTGATACGGGACAAGCGGACGCCGCAATTCATTAGACAGACGAAAGACCTGCGCGGATAATCGCCAGGCGTGGGAAAAACTTACGAGCGCATCGACGGCAGGCTGCGGACCTTCATCGAGGAGCAGCCCCTCTTCTTCACCGCGACCGCGCCCCTGTCCGGCGACGGCACGGTCAACCTCTCCCCCAAGGGCCTCAAGGGTTCCTTCGCGGTGCTCGACGAACGCACCGTGGCCTACCTGGACTTCGCCGGTTCCAACGCGGAGACGATCGCGCATCTGCGGGAGAACGGCCGGATCACGCTGATGTGGTGCGCCTTCCAGGGCCCGCCGAACATCGTGCGCGTGCACGGCCGCGGCGAGCCGGTCTTCCGTGACGACGCCCGCTTCGGCGAACTGCTCACCCACTTCCCGGACATCGACGCCTACGGGCACGGACTGCGCGCCATCGTCGTCGTGACCGCGGAACTCATCCGTGACACCTGCGGTTACGCGGTGCCCTTCATGACGTACGACGAGGATCGCGACCTGCACGGCAAGCGCTTCGCGCGCGAGGACGACGCCTCCCTCAGCGCGTACTTCGCGAAGAAGGAGCATGTCGCGACGAGCCTGGATGGCCTACCCGGGCTGCCGTTGCCGCTGCCGCCGTCTACGGTCTGAGCCATGCGAACCGCAGTCGCCGCGGGCGCCCTGGTGTCCGCCTCCGTCCTGGTGCTCGGCGCCGTACCGCCCGCGTCGGCCTCCTCCTCCGCGCCGCCCTTCGCCGCGAGCGCTCCGCTGCCCGCCCGTATGGCCGACACCGGTGGCGGTACGCAGCTGATCACCGCCGTGGCGCCGGGCAGGGGCTCGACGACGGGCACGGTCACCTGGTGGGACCTGCGGCGCGGGCACTGGGTGAAGTCCGGTTCGGCGTCCGCCCGGTTCGGGGCGAAGGGGCTCGTGGAGGGGACCTCCCGCAAGCAGGGCACCAACACGACGCCCACCGGCCTGTACGACCTCCCCTTCGCCTTCGGCATCAAGGCCGCACCGTCCGGGACGGTCTACAAGTACCGCCGTGTGCACCAGAGTTCGTGGTGGTGCGAGGACAACGCCTCCCGCTCCTACAACCGCTGGACCGAACCGCGCCCGGCCGACTGCCGCGCCTCGGAGTCGGAGCACCTGGTCGCGTACCCGACGCAGTACGCGTACGCGCTCGTCATCGGCTTCAACTACCACCGACGCGTGCACGGCCGCGGGGCCGGGATCTTCCTCCACGTCAACGGCCGGGGAGCGACGGCCGGTTGTGTCTCCGTACCGTCCGCCGCGATGCGCAGGATCCTCACCTGGGCCCGCCCTGGGCGTGCGCCGCACATGGCGATCGGCACGACGAGCGGCAGCACCGCCATCACACGGTACTGAGCCGCACGACGAACGCGGTCGAACCCGGCCGGCTCTCCAGGCCCACGCTGCCCCCGTGTGCCTCCGTCACCGCCGCGACGATCGACAGCCCGAGCCCCGCTCCCGCGCCGGGGGCGTCGGTGCGGCGGCGGTCGGCCCGGGTGAAACGCTCGAAGACGCCGGGCCGGAGGTCCTCGGGTACGCCCGGGCCGTCGTCGTGCACGGTGAGCACGGCCGAGGTGCCCTCCGTCTCCAGGGACACCGTGACCTCGGTGCCGGGCGGAGTGTGCACACGCGCGTTGGCCAGCAGATTGGCCAGCACCTGATGGAGCCGGTGCTCGTCGCCGGTGACCGTGACGGGCTCCGTCGGCAGCTCCAGGGCCCAGCGGTGGCCGGGGCCGGCGGCCCGGGCGTCGGTGACGGCGTCGAGGACCAGCCGGGTCAGGTCGACGGGCCGGCGTTCCAGGGGACGTCCCGCGTCCAGCCGGGCCAGGAGCAGCAGGTCGTCGACCATCGCGCCCATACGGCCGGACTCGGCGGCGATGCGTTCGAGGGCGCGGGTGACCTCCGGCGGCACGGGGCCCGGGTGCAGCAGGGCGAGCTCCGCGTGTCCGCGCACCGAGGCGACCGGCGTACGCAGCTCATGGCTGGCGTCGGCGGCGAAGCTGCGCAGCCGCTCCTCGCTGGCGTGCCGCTTGGTCAGCGCGTCCTCGACATGGCCCAGCATCCGGTTGAAGGCACCGGCGACCCGGCCCACCTCGCTGCGCGGGTCGGGCTCGGGGGCGCGCGGCGGCAGCGCCACCTCGCCGCTGGCCAGCGGGAGTTCACTGACCCGGGCGGCGGTGGCCGCGACCCGGCTCAGCGGCCTGAGCGACCAGCGCACCCACAGCGCGCCCGCGACGCCGGTGAGGGTGAGGGCGGCGCCGAAGACGATCCCGGCGACCAGTTCGAGGCGGTGAACGGTGGCCTCCACCGGCTCCAGGGGCAGCCCGGTGAGCAGGACGTCGCCGTCGCGGCCCCGGGTCGCCGTCACGCGGTAGTCGTCCAGGGCGGAGAGTTCGACGGTGTGGCCCTGTCCGTCGACCGGGACGGCGGCGAGTTCCTTCGTGTCGTGCGCGGTGGGCGTGATGTGGACGATGCCGGTCGGCCGGATGACCGCCGCCGAGGTGACCGTGGGGCCGACCAGGCGGGCGCCGAAGGTGCCGGTGGCCTGTCTGCGGTCGTCGCCGTGCTCGTCGCCGTCGTGGTCGTCCGGCAGGCTGCCGCCGTGTTCAAGGCTCACGGCGAAGCGGTTGCCCGTTTCGGCCAGCTGTTCGTCGAGGCGGCTGGTCAGGAACCCGTTCAGCTCGATCACCGCGGCCAGGCCGACCGCGGCACAGCTGATCGCGAGGAGCACGACCAGACCGAAGGTGAGGCGGGCGCGGAGCGTGCGCGGCCACGGCGGACGGCGCCACCGGCCCCTCATGGGGACACCGGCTTGAGGACGTATCCGGCTCCCCGCACCGTGTGGATCATCGGCTCCCGGCCCGCGTCCACCTTCTTGCGCAGATACGAGATGTACAGCTCGACGACATGGGCCCGGCCGCCGAAGTCGTAGGACCACACCCGGTCGAGGATCTGCGCCTTGCTGAGGACGCGGCGGGGGTTGCGCATCAGGAAGCGGAGCAGCTCGAACTCGGTCGGGGACAGTTCGATCAGGTCTCCCGCGCGGGTCACCTCACGCGCCTCCTCGTCCATGACGAGGTCGCCCACGGTCAGCCGCGGTCCCTCCTCCTGCTGCCGGGCCATGCCCGCGCGGCGCAGCAGGCCACGGACCCGGGCGACGACCTCCTCCAGGCTGAAGGGCTTGGTGACGTAGTCGTCGCCGCCCGCGGTGATGCCCGCGATCCGGTCCTCCACCGCGTCCCGCGCGGTCAGGAACAGCACGCAGACGTCGGGTTTCACGGTGTGCAGGGAGCGCAGCACGGCGAAGCCGTCGGTGTCCGGGAGCATCACGTCCAGGACGACGGCGTCGGGCATCAGCTCCCGGGCCTCGGCGAGGGCGGCGGCGCCGTCGCCCGCGGAGCGGACCCGCCAGCCCTCGTAGCGCAGGGCGCCGGACAGCACCTCGGCGAGGTCCGGGTCGTCGTCGACGACGAGGACGCGCAGCGGGGTGCCGTCGGGGCGGGTCAGTGCGGGGCGGCCGGAGCGGGTGGTGTTCATGGCTCCACCAGCATCTCTCCGCTCCGGGTCCGCGGGCGGCCTTGGATGCTCTGAGTTTCCTCTGAGTGCGCTCTCAGGCCGCCCGTTCAGAGCTGTCTGAGAGGTTGCGGCGGCACAGTTGCGTCCCGAACAGGCGAAAGGACGCATCCATGACCACTGTGTACGAGCGGCGGACGGTGTCGGCGGCGCCGGCCGCCCCGCGCTCCCCCGCGGGCGCCGTGCTGGCGCTGCTGTGGGCGGGGGTGGCCGCCGTTCTCGCCGTGTGGTGGGTGGACACCGGTTCGGTGGTCGGCACCGCGGGTGTGCTGACGGGGGCCGGGCGGATCGCCGGGCTGCTGTGCGGGTACTCCTGCGCGGTGCTGGTCGGGCTGATGGCGCGGGTGCCGCTGCTCGAGCGCCGGGTGGGCTCGGACCGGGTGGCCCGCTGGCACGCGATGGCCGGCCGGTACACGGTGTGCCTGCTCGTCGCGCACATCGTGCTGATCCTCCTCGGATACGCCGCCCAGGACAGCGCCTCGGTGTGGCACGAGACGGTCACCGTGATCCTGGACTACCCCGAGATGCTCAAGGCCACCGCCGGCACCGTGATCCTGTTCGCCGTCGGCATCACCTCGGCGCGCGCCGTGCGCCGTCGCACCGGTTACGAGTTCTGGTACTACGTCCATCTCCTCACCTACGCCGCCGTGTTCCTCGCCTTCGGCCACCAACTGGCCCTGGGCAACGACCTCAGCGGCAACTCCCTGGCCACGGCCGCCTGGTACGCGCTCTACCTCGGCGTCGCGGCCCTGGTGCTGTGGTTCCGGATCCTCGCGCCGGTACGGCTGAACCTGCGGCACCGGCTGCGGGTGGAGTCGGTGCACCGGGAGGCGCCGGGCGTGTTCTCGGTCGTCGTGCGGGGCCGCGATCTGGACGAACTGGGCGCACAGGCAGGGCAGTTCTTCCGCTGGAGGTTCCTCGGCGCGGGCCTGGGGTGGACGTCGACGCCGTACTCGCTGTCGGCGCCGCCGCGCCGGGACCTGATGCGGATCACGGTCAAGGCGCTCGGCGACCACAGCGCGGCGGTCGCCCTGCTGCGTCCCGGGACGCGGGTGTGGGCGGAGGGCCCGTACGGCTCGCTGACCGCGGACCGGCGGACCGCGCCGAAGTCGCTGCTGATCGCCGCCGGTGTCGGCATCACCCCGCTGCGGGCCCTGTTCGAGACCCTGCCCGGCGAGGTCACGCTCCTGTACCGGGCCCGTACGGCCGAAGACCTCGCCCTGGGCGGGGAGTTGGAGGCGATCGCACGCTGGCGCGGCGCGCAGGTGCGCTACGCGCTCAACGGGCCGGACGGAAGCCGCCCGGACCTGTCGCCGCAAGCGCTGCGCGCGAACTTCCCGGACCTGGCGGGCCACGACGTCTACATCTGCGGACCCCACGGCTTCGCCCGCGATCTGTACGCGGCGCTGTGCGCCGCCGGTGTCCCCGACCGCCGTATCCACCATGAGTCGTTCGAGTTGTGAGGCAGTGCCCGTGCATGCGTTGAAGAAGAACCGCCCGCTGCGCCGCGTCGTGCTCGCGAGTGCCGCCACCGTCTCCTCGATGGTGCTGCTGCTGTCGCTCAAGCCGCACTCGACGCCCGCGCCCGCCGTGGCGGTGCCCGCGCCTTCCGGAAGCGCGGGTGCCGTCACCGGTACGAGGACCGTGACCGGCGACTCGGTGCAGACCCGCTGGGGCCCGGTCCAGGTCCGTATCACCCTCAAGAGCGGCAAACTCACCGAGGTGACGGCGGTCGTCTACCCGACGGAGAACCCACGCGACCAGGAGATCAACAGCTTCGCCCTGCCACGGCTGCGCAGCGAGGCGCTCCAGGCGCAGAGCGCGGACATCGACACCGTCTCGGGTGCCACGTACACAAGTGACGGTTACCGCCAGTCACTCCAGTCCGCACTGGACTCGGCACGCGGCTGAACACTCCTGCGCCCCGGCACGTATTCCAGGGCCAAGGGACCACGTCGACCCCCTTGCCCCCGCCCCGGAGGAACAGTGACCACCACGCTCGCAGGCGGCCGCGCCGCCCGCCGCCAGACGATGCGCCGCATCCGCCCGCGCCGCTCCCCGGCGACCGCCCTGCTGCTGGCCGTGGGAGCCGGCGCGGTCGGTGTGCTGTGGCTGTGGTGGCACAACACGCCGTCGATCGCCGACAACAACGGCAAGATCCTCAACGCGGGCCGGATCACCGGTCTGCTCGCCGGCTATCTGATGGCGCTCGTGGTGCTGCAGATGGCGCGCGTGCCCGCGCTGGAACGGCGCGTCGGCTCCGACCGGGTGGCGCGCTGGCACGCGATGAGCGGCCGCTACACGCTCAGTCTGATCGTCGCGCACGTCTTCCTCACCATGTGGGGCTATGCGCTGCAGGCCGGCAAGTCGCTCGGCGACATCGTCCAGCAGACGATCGACTCCATCAATCAGCTGCCGGACATGGGCAAGGCGGCCATCGGCGCGGGCCTGTTCGTGCTCATCGGGCTGACGTCGA
This sequence comes from Streptomyces spinosisporus, assembly GCF_022698145.1. GTDB lineage: Bacteria > Actinomycetota > Actinomycetes > Streptomycetales > Streptomycetaceae > Streptomyces > Streptomyces spinosisporus. The sequence goes on along the minus strand of NZ_JALDAX010000015.1, from coordinate 32,929 downwards.
TCGCCCCGGTCAGGCGCAGGCTGCCGTACGACACCTGGTACCACGTCCATCTGCTGACGTACGCGGCCGTGTTCCTGACGTTCTGGCACCAGATCACCACCGGCAACGACTTCGCGGTCGAGCCGATGGCGAAGACCTTCTGGTACGCCCTCTACGGCGTCGTCACCGCGCTGGTGCTCTGGTACCGCATCCTCACGCCGATCCGGCTCAACCTGCGTCACCGCATGCGGGTCGAGGCGGTCATCGAGGAGACGCCGGGCATCGTGTCGGTGCTGATCGGCGGGCGCAAGCTGCACCGGATGGGCGCCGAGGCGGGACAGTTCTTCCGCTGGCGGTTCCTCGCGCCGGGCATGCGGTTCAGCTCCCACCCGTACTCGCTGTCGGCGGCTCCCCGCCCCGACGTGCTGCGGATCACCGTGAAGGCGATCGGCGACCACAGCGCCCGGCTGCGCGAACTGACGCCCGGGACCAGGGTGTGGGCCGAGGGTCCCTACGGCGCGATGACCGCCCAGCGGCGCAGCCGCGGCAAGGTGCTGCTGGTCGCGGGCGGCGTCGGCATCACGCCGATGCGGGCGCTGTTCGAGACGCTGCCGGGCGCGTCCGGCGACATCACGCTGCTCTACCGGGCCAACACCACGCAGGACCTGGCCCTTTGGGACGAGCTGGCGGCCATCGCGGACGACCGCGGGGCGCGGCTGATGTACGCGGTCAACAGCCCGGACGGGGAGCGCCCCGACATCTCGGCGGAGCGGCTGAAGCAGAAACTGCCCGACATCGACAAGCACGACGTGTTCATGTGCGGGCCGGCCGGCTTCGCGCAGACCGTGTACGAAGCACTGCGCGGAGCGGGAGTGCCCGCCCGCCGCATCCATCACGAGTCGTTCGAGATGTGAGCGACGGGACTTCAGGAGTCTGGGAACCGATGAGGAAGAGTCATCCCATCCGGCGTGTCGTGCTGGCCACCGCCGCCACCGTGTCGGGCGTCGTGCTGATGCTGTCGCTGAAACCGGCGTCCGACCCGAACGCCGAGGCGGCGGGCGGCACGGCCCCGCAGCAGAGCGCGGCGGCACAGGAGTCACCGCAGGGCGGCGCCGCCGGAGCCGGGTCGGGCACCGTCGACGGTGCGGTGGTCCAGACCCAGTACGGCAACGTCCAGGTACGGCTGACCGTCAGCAACGGCAAGATCACCAAGGCCGACGCGGTGCAGGCACCCAAGGGCGGCACCAGCGACCAGAAGACCGCACTGGCCGTGCCCAAGCTCAACCAGGAGGCGGTCGCCGAGCAGAGCGCGCAGATCGACTCGGTCTCGGGGGCGACGTACACCAGCACCGGCTACAAGAAGTCGCTGCAGTCGGCGATCGACAAGATGAAGGCGAGCGCCGGGGCTTCGCAGGGCAGCGGCTCCTCGCAGGGCGGCGGCGCCTCGCAGGCGAAGACCGTCACCGGCAAGGTCGTGCAGACCCAGTACGGGCCCGTGCAGGTCCGTATCACCGTCAGCAACGGAAAGATCACCAAGGCCGACGCGGTGCAGGCACCCGAGGGCGGCACCAGCGACCAGAAGACCGCGCTGGCCGTCCCGAAGCTCAACCAGGAGGCGGTGGCGGCCGGCAGCGCGGACATCGACTCGGTGTCGGGCGCCTCGTACACCAGCGCCGGGTACAAGCAGTCGCTGCAGTCGGCGCTGGATCAGGCCGGTGGCTGAGTCGGTGGCCGAATCGGCTGAAGCCCCCGCCGCGGTACGTCATGCGGAGGAGGTCATGGGGACCGTCTTCTCCTTCGACGTCCGCGGCGGGCGGCCCGGTGCGGTGCAGGCGGCGCTGGAGAAGGCGGTCGCCGGGCTGCACCGGGTCAACGAGGTGTTCAGCATGTACCGCGACGACAGCCAGCTCGCCCGGCTCTCGCGCGGTGAGCTGACCGTCGCCGACTGCGCGCCCGAGGTCGCGGAGGTGCTCGAACTGGGTGCCGAGGCGGAGCGGGTGAGCGACGGCTGGTTCAGCATGCGCTACGAAGGGCGGCTGGATCCGACCGGCATCGTCAAGGGCTGGGCCGCCGAGCGCGCGGCGCGGCTCCTCGCGTCGACCCCCGGCGTGTGCGGGGTGAGCATGAACGGCGGCGGCGACGTCCAGCTGCTCGGGGCGCCCGAGCCGCACCGGCCCTGGCGGGTCGGGGTGGCCGACCCGCTGCGTCCGGGCGGTCTCGCGGCGGTCGTCTCCTCGGCGGGCGCGGACGAGCTGGCGGTGGCGACGTCCGGCAGCTATGAGCGCGGCGCCCATATCGTCGACCCGCGCACGGGCCGCTCCGCGGTGACCGACCTGGTCGCGGTGACGGTGGTGGCGCCCACGCTGACCTGGGCCGACTGCTGGGCCACGGCCGCCTTCGCGATGGGATCGAGGGCGGGGCTGCGCTGGCTGGAGTCCCTGCCGGACGTGGAGGGACTGCTGATCACGGCGGGCGACGAGGTGCGCTGCACCGGAGGGTTGGCGGCCCGCCTGGGCTGAGCCCTGCCGGGAGCGGACGGGCGGGACGAACCCCCATGCGGGTCCGGGGCGCCACGGGACATCCGTGCGCCCCGGACTCGTTCGTGCCGGTGGCCGTGCCGTTCGGCCGGGCAGCGCTCAGTGCCCGTTCTGCGCCAGGCGCAGCAGATGCTCCGCCAGGGCCTGGCCGCCGGTGGGCTCCCGGCTGATCAGCAGCAGGGTGTCGTCGCCCGCGATGGTGCCGAGGATGTCGTGCAGCTCGGCCTGGTCGATGGCCGAGGCCAGGAACTGGGCGGCGCCCGGGGGCGTCCGCAGCACGACCAGGTTCGCCGAGGCCTCCGCGGAGATCAGCAGCTCCTGGGAGAGCCGCCGCATCCGCTCCTCCTTCGCCGACTCGCCGAGCGGGGCCCGCGGGGTGCGGAAGCCGCCCTCGCTGGGGACCGCGTAGATGAGGTCGCCGTCGTTGTTGCGGATCTTCACCGCGTTCAGCTCGTCCAGGTCCCGGGAGAGCGTCGCCTGCGTGACGGTCAGCCCGTCGTCGGCGAGCAGCTTCGCCAACTGGCTCTGGGAGCGCACCGGTTGCCGGTTGAGGATGTCCACGATCCGGCGGTGGCGTGCGGTGCGGGTCTGCGGCACGGCAGGCCCGGCGTGCTGTGCGTCGTCCTCGGCCTGGCTCATCGTCGTCTCATTCTCCGGATCCGTCCCCGTGTGCTCGGTCCAGGACGCCGGGAAGTGCCCCGAGGAACGCGTCCACCTCGTCGTCGCGGAGATTCAGCGGCGGCATCAGCCGTACGACGTCGGGCGCGGGCGCGTTCACCAGGAATCCGGCCTCCTGAGCCGCCTGTCGCACCTGGGGCGCGAGCGGCTCGGTGAGCACGATACCCAGGAGGAGGCCCGCACCCCGGACATGGGCGATCGACGGGTTGCCCAGGGACTCGATTCCGTCCCGCAACCTCTCGCTCTGCCGCTTGACGTTCTCCAGCAGCCCCTCGTTCTCGATGGTGTCGAGCACGGCGAGTCCGGCGGCGCAGGCGACCGGGTTGCCGCCGAAGGTCGTGCCGTGGTGGCCGGGCTGCAGCAGCTCGGCGGCCCGGCCGAAGGCGACGGTCGCGCCGAGCGGCAGCCCGCCGCCGAGGCCCTTGGCGAGGGTGACGACGTCCGGCAGGACGCCCTCGTGCGCCTGGTACTCGAACCAGTGCCCGGTGCGCCCGATGCCGGTCTGCACCTCGTCGAGGACGAGCAGCGCGCCGGTCGCGGCGGTGATCGCGCGGGCGGCCTTGAGATAGCCGGGCGGCGGGGTGACGACGCCGATCTCGCCCTGGATCGGCTCCAGGATCACCAGCGCGGTCTCGTCGGTGACGGCGGCCGCGAGGGCCTGCGCGTCACCGAACGGCACATGCGTGACGTTGCCGGGCAGCGGCAGGAAGGGCTCCCGCTTGCCCTGCTGGCCGGTCATCGCGAGGGCGCCCATGGTGCGGCCGTGGAAGGCGTCCTGGGTGGCCACGACATGCGTACGCCCGGTCAGCCGGCCGATCTTGAAGGCGGCCTCGTTGGCCTCGGCCCCGGAGTTGCAGAAGAAGACCCTGCCCTCGCGGCCGAACAGGCTCAGCAGCCGTTCGGCGAGCGTGACCGTGGGGTCGGCCATGAAGAAGTTGGAGATGTGGCCGAGGGAGGCGATCTGGGTGCTGACGGCCTCGACGATCGCCGGGTGGGCGTGGCCGAGCGCGTTGACGGCGATGCCGCCGACGAAGTCGAGGTACTCGTTGCCGTCGGCGTCCCACACCTTGGTGCCCTCGCCGCGCACGAGGGGCAGCAGCGGGGTGCCGTAGTTGTTCATGAGCGAGCCCTGCCACCGCTCGGCGTACTCCTGATGGGCGGTCATACGGCATCCCCCTCTTGTTCGTCGGGCACGACGTGTTCGTCGGGCACGACCATCGTGCCGATGCCCTCGTCGGTGAAGATCTCCAGCAGGATCGAGTGCGGGACCCGGCCGTCGATGACGCGGGCGGTGTTGACGCCGTGGCGCACCGCGTACAGGCAGCCCTCCATCTTCGGCACCATGCCGGAGCTCAGATCCGGCAGCAGCTTCTCCAGCTGGGAGGCGGTGAGGCGGCTGATCACCTCGTCGCTGTTCGGCCAGTCCTCGTAAAGGCCCTCGACGTCCGTGAGGACCATGAGCGTTTCGGCGCCAAGAGCAGCAGCGAGTGCCGCAGCCGCCGTATCAGCATTGACGTTGTAGACATGTCCGTCGTCCTGGCTACGGGCGATCGACGAGACGACCGGGATGCGGCCGTCGGCGAGCAGTGCCTCGATCGCGCCCGTGTCGATCTCGGTGATCTCGCCCACCCGCCCGATGTCGACCAACTCGCCGTCGATCTCGGGCTGGTGCTTGGTGGCGGTGATGGTGTGCGCGTCCTCGCCCGTCAACCCCACGGCCAGCGGCCCGTGTTCGTTGAGCAGGTTGACCAGCTCGCGCTGCACCTGCCCGGCCAGCACCATCCGTACGACGTCCATGGCGTCCTCGGTGGTGACCCTCAGGCCTGCCTTGAACTCGCTGACGATGCCGTGCTTGTCGAGCGCAGCGCTGATCTGGGGGCCGCCGCCGTGCACGACGACCGGCTTGAGCCCGGCGTGGTGCAGGAAGACGACGTCCTGGGCGAACGCGGCCTTGAGGTCCTCGTCGATCATGGCGTTGCCGCCGAACTTGATGACGACCGTTTTGCCGTTGTGCCGGACCAGCCAGGGCAGCGCCTCGATGAGGATGCGGGCCTTGGGCAGTGCGGTGTGTTTCCGCGTGGGATGGTTCATGAGGAGTAGGCGCTGTTCTCGTGGACGTAGTCGGCGGTGAGGTCGTTGGTCCAGATCGTGGCGGTCTCGGACCCGGCGGCGAGGTCGGCGACGATGTGCACCTCGCGGTAGCGCATGTCGACCTTGTCGCGGTCCTCGCCGACGCCGCCGTTCTTGCAGACCCAGACGCCGTTGATGGCGACGTTCAGCCGGTCGGGCTCGAAGACGGCCTTCGTGGTGCCGATCGCGGAGAGCACCCGGCCCCAGTTGGGGTCCTCGCCGTGGATGGCGCATTTGAGGAGGTTGTTGCGGGCGATGGAGCGGCCCACCTCGACGGCGTCGTCCTCGCTGGCGGCGCCCACCACCTCGACCTTGATGTCCTTGCTGGCGCCCTCGGCGTCCCGGATCAGCTGCTGCCCGAGGTCGTCGCAGACCTGGCGTACGGCCTCGGCGAACTCCTCGTAGTCCGGGGTGACGTCGGCGCTTCCGGAGCTGAGCAGCAGCACGGTGTCGTTGGTGGACATGCAGCCGTCGGAGTCCACGCGGTCGAAGGTCGTGCGCGTGGCGTCCCTGAGCGCCTTGTCCAGTACGTCGCTGTCGACGACCGCGTCCGTGGTGAGGACGACCAGCATGGTGGCGAGGCCGGGGGCGAGCATGCCCGCGCCCTTGGCCATGCCGCCGACGGTCCAGCCGTTCCTGGTCACGACGGACGTCTTGTGGACGGTGTCGGTGGTCTTGATGGCGATGGCGGCCTTCTCGCCGCCGTGCTCGGAGAGCTGGGCGGCGGCCGTCTCGACTCCCGGGAGCAGCTTGTCCATCGGGAGCAGGACTCCGATGAGGCCGGTGGAGCAGACGGCGACCTCGATGGCGCCCCGGCCGAGCACCTCGGCGACCTTCTCGGCGGTGGCGTGCGTGTCCTGGAAGCCCTTGGGGCCCGTACAGGCGTTGGCGCCACCGGAGTTGAGGACGACGGCCGAGACCTGGCCGCCCTTGAGGACCTGCTCGGACCACAGCACCGGCGCGGCCTTCACACGGTTGGAGGTGAAGACGCCGGCGGCGGCGCGGCGGGGCCCGGTGTTGACCACGAGGGCCAGGTCCGGGTTGCCGTTCTCCTTGATCCCGGCGGCGATGCCCGCCGCCGTGAATCCCTTTGCTGCCGTCACGCTCACGGCGCAACTCCGATCGTCGTCAGCCCGGTGGTCTCGTCGAGACCGAGGGCGAGGTTCATGCTCTGGACGGCACCGCCCGCGGTGCCCTTGGTGAGGTTGTCGATGGCGCTGATCGCGATGATGCGGCCCGCCGCCTCGTCGTACGCGACCTGCACCTGAACGGCGTTGGAACCGTAAACGGACGCCGTGGCGGGCCACTGGCCCTCGGGGAGCAGATGGACGAAGGGCTCGTCGGCGAAGGCCTTCTCGTAGGCGGCGCGAACGGCCTCGGCCGTCACGCCCTCGACGGCGGACGCGCTGCAGGTGGCGAGGATGCCGCGAGGCATCGGCGCGAGGGTCGGCGTGAAGGAGACGGTGACCCGCTCCCCGGCCGCCGCGCTGAGGTTCTGGATGATCTCCGGGGTGTGCCGGTGGCCGCCGCCCACGCCGTACGGCGACATGGAGCCCATGACCTCGCTGCCCAGCAGATGCGGCTTGGGCGCCTTGCCCGCGCCGGAGGTGCCGGAGGCGGCGACGATCACGGCCTCGTTCTTCGCGAGTCCGGCGGCGTAGGCCGGGAAGAGCGCGAGCGAGACGGCGGTCGGGTAGCAGCCGGGCACCGCGATGCGCCTGGACCCCGTGAGCGCGGCGCGGGCGCCCGGCAGTTCGGGGAGGCCGTAGGGCCAGGTCCCGGCGTGCGGCGAGCCGTAGAACTTCTCCCAGTCGGCCGCGTCCTTCAGCCGGAAGTCGGCGCCCATGTCGACGACCAGGACGTCCGGGCCGAGCTGTTCGGCGACGGCGGCGGACTGGCCGTGGGGCAGGGCGAGGAAGACGACGTCGTGTCCGGCGAGGGCCTCGGGCGTGGTCTCCTGCAGCTCCCGGTCGGCCAGCGGCAGCAGATGCGGCTGCAGCGCGCCGAGTCGCCTGCCCGCGTTGGAGCTGCCGGTCAGGGCCCCGATCTCGGTCTCCGGGTGCGCCAGGAGCAGCCGCAGGAGCTCTCCGCCCGCGTATCCGCTCGCTCCGGCCACTGCCGCACGTACCGCCATGTCACCCTCCTCTGGATGGCATGACTATACGTTTCGCTGCACGTTTATGCAATCAGCGCGCTTTGCGGGCCTCGTACGCACGCGCCGCCCGCACCCGGTTCCCGCACTTGGTCGTGCACCAGCGCCGCGCCGCGTGGGAGCGCAGGAACCACCGGGTGCAGCCGCGGGCGGCACACGCGGTCAGCTGGTCCGCCTCGCCGCCGGTGAGCAGGTCGGTGGCGTCCTCGGCCAGCAGGGAGAGCGCGGCTGCGGCCGGGTTCGCGGTGTCGGGCACGTCGGCGCGGTGCGGGCCGTCCGCGGTCCAGGCGAGCCGCGGGGTCGAGGGGGCGGCGGCGAGCGCGGCGTTGAGGGTGGCGAGGTCGTCCGCGGCGGGGCGGCCCTGGGCGCCGTACGCCTCGAAGAGCGCGCGCAGCGCCTCGCGCAGACCGAGCAGCCGCCCGTACTGCCGACCGTTCAGGGCCACCCGGTCGGGCAGCAGCTCGTGCCGCACCAGCCACAGATGGGCGGCCTCGGTGTCGTCGAGCAGGTCGACCGTGCCGTGGCTGAGCGCGAAACGGGTGTTGACCAGGGCCAGCGAGAGGTAGCGCTCCTCGCCGGGCACCGGGAGCTGATGCAGATAGACAGGGGCCTCGTGATCCACGTCCCTCATGGTAATCCTTGCGATTCTCCGTGAGGAGGCCTAGCGTTCCTCACGGCAAAGCGTGGTATATACCGTGAGAGGTGATGACGCCGTGGGCTTCGACGTGGACGAGTTGCGCGAGGACTTCCCCATCCTGGGGCGGACGGTGGACAGTGGCGCCCGTCTCGTCTACCTGGACTCCGGTGCCACGACCCAGAAACCCCTCCAAGTCCTGGACGCGGAGCGGGACTTCTACCTCACGCGCAACGCGGCCGTGCACCGCGGCGCGCACCAGCTGGCCGGGGAGGCGACGGAGGCGTACGAGAACGCGCGGCACACGATCGCGCGCTTCGTCGGCGCCGCGGACGACGAGATCGTCTTCACCAAGAACACCACCGAGTCGATCAACCTCGTCGCCTACGCCCTCGGCAACGACCGCCGGATCGGGCCCGGCGACCGGATCGTGGTGACGGAGATGGAGCACCACGCCAACCTGGTGCCCTGGCAGCAGCTCGCCGAGCGGACCGGGGCGACGCTGGACTGGTTCGGTCTGACGGACGACGGGCGCCTGGACCTGACCCGGATCGACGAACTGCTGGACGAGCGCACCAAAGTGCTGGCCGTCTCCCACCAGTCCAATGTGCTCGGCACGATCAACCCGGTGCGCGAACTGGCCGACCGTGCCCACGCGTTCGGCACCCTGGTCGTGGTCGACGGGGCGCAGTCGGTCCCGCACCGCCCGGTCGACGTGACGGAGCTGGGCGCCGACTTCCTCGCCTTCTCCGGGCACAAGATGCTCGGCCCGAACGGCATCGGCGTGCTGTGGGGCCGCCGCGAACTCCTCGCCGGACTCCCGCCGTTCCTGACCGGCGGCTCGATGATCGAGATCGTGGAGATGGACCGCACGACCTTCCTGCCGCCGCCGCAGCGCTTCGAGGCGGGCGTGCCGATGACCTCGCAGGCGGTGGGGCTCGCGACGGCCGTGGACTATCTCCAGGCCCTGGGCATGGCGGAGGTCGCGGCGCACGAGGACCGGCTGACGGCCCGCGCGCTGACGCTGCTCGGCGAGGTCCCCGGGGTGCGGATCGTCGGCCCCCGGGACCTCACCGACCGCGGCGCGGCCGTCTCCTTCACGGTCGACGGCATCCATCCGCACGACGTCGGCCAGGTCCTGGACGAGCGGGGCGTCGCCGTCCGCGTCGGCCACCACTGCGCCCGCCCGATCGTGCGGCGCTACGACATCCCGGCGACGACAAGGGCGAGCTTCTACGTCTACAACACCGAGGCCGAGGTGGACGCGCTGGTGGACGGCGTCCGCGCGGCGCAGGAGTACTTCGGGGTGTGAAGGTCCCCCGGCGGTGCGGGCCGCCGTCGCCCGGACGGCGGCCCACTGCAGGTGCTACTTCTGCTTGATCCGCAGGAAGGTGACCGAGTTCGCCGGGAAGGTGTACGTGAACCTGTCGGCGACTCCCGAGAAGGTGGACGCCACCGGTGCGACGGGCGTGCTCGTCTCGGTGTTCACCGCGTCCGGTGCGGCGGCGAGCGTGGTCACCCGGGCCTTGGCGGCGACCTTCGCGCCGCCGAGGTCGATCGCCGTACGGGCCGCCGCGGACTGGGCGTTGACCACCTTGACGATCAGGTCGCCGGTCCGTGCGTCCTCGGTGACGACCTGACGGAACGGCTCGGCCGGCTTGTCGTCGGTGAAGCTGCCCCACTCCTGGCCGTCCAGGTACAGGGTGACCTGGCGGCCGCGCACCTTGACGTCGATGTCGTAGGCCCGCCCGGTCTCGACGGAGCCCGCCTTGGCGATCAGCGTCGACTTGCCGCCGTCCACGGCCTGTTCGACGGCGGTCTGGGTGTTGTTCCAGCCGCCGATGTTCCACCAGTAGTAGTTACCGGTGTCCTTGACGCCGAAGGCGACGAGGAAGCCCTCCTTGCCGGACTGCTTGGTGGCCTTCACATGGAGGTCGTAGTCGTGCCAGGACGGGTCGCCGGCCGAGACCATGGTGTTCTCGGCGGCGGTGTCCGTCTGGACGTACTGCCCGTCCTGGATGCTCCAGCTGCCGCCGCCGGTGTGCGTCCACTTGGCGGCGTCACCGGAGAAGTCGTCGCTGAGCAGCGTGTTCCCGTCGGCGTCCGTCACCGTCACGTCGTCGTAGGCGGCGCTGGTGGCCCAGGTCGACAGGCCGACGGCGCCGGAGATGGGGGCGAGCAGTGACGGTGTGCTGGTGGCGGTCGAGGGCACGACGCAGTCGCCGACGTTGGTCATGAACAGCTTCTGCACCTCGTAGTCGGCCGAGTTCCAGGAGGCGTGGTTGTTGAACCACACCATGTCGGGCCGCCACTGGACGTAGTCCTCGTTGGCGAACAGCGGTGCGTACGAGGCGAGTTTCACGACGTCCGCGTTGCGTTCCAGGCCGGTCATGTACGCCGCCTCGGCGAGGCCGTTCTTGAAGGCGTTGCCGCCGGAGGCGTACTCACCGAGGAAGACCTTGGGCCCGCCGCGGTCGTAGGAGTCGTAGCGGTCGTTGTTCTGCAGGAACCACTGCGGGCTGTTGTAGTAGTGCTCGTCGACCATGTCGACCTTGGCGTCCCTGTTGAGCTGCCAGGCCGTGTCGAAGGTCGAACCGGAGTCGTCCGGGCCCGCGTTGGAGATCACCGTCATATAGGGGTACTTGGCGTCGATGGCGGCGCGGAACTGCTGGAAGCGGGCGAAGAACTCGTTGGGCAGGTTCTCCTCGTTGCCGACCTCGATGTGGGTGAGGTGGAAGGGCTTCGGGTGGCCCATCCGCGCGCGCAGCTTGCCCCACTTCGACGTCACCGGTCCGTTGGCGAACTCGATGAGGTCGAGGGTGTCCTGGATGTGCCGCTTCAGCAGCGCGTCGTCGTCGACGGCCCGGTTCTGGCCGCAGCCGGTGACCAGTGCCGGGACGACGGGCAGCGGCATGGCGCCGATGTCCTCGGCGAAGCGGAAGTACTCGTAGTAGCCGAGGCCGTAACTCTGGTTGTAGCCCCAGAAGTTGGCGTTCGTGGCGCGGGTCTCGACCGGGCCGACGGTGTCCTTCCACTGGTACGAGCGCTTGCGCTGGTAGCCGGAGGCCTCGCTGTAGTCCTCCATGGAGCCGGTGTTGACCAGACAGCCGCCGGGGAAGCGGACGAAGCCGGGGTGCAGGGCAGCGATCTTCTCCGCGAGGTCCTTGCGCAGCCCGTTCGGCTCGTGCTTGTAGGTGTCGCGCGGGAAGAGGGAGACCATGTCGAGCGCGGTCGCGGCCGAAGAGGCCACGGTGAGGCGGCCGTCGGAGCTGGTGCGGGTGGCGGTGAACGCCGCCCTGTACTGTGCCCAGCCGCCCTTGCGCACGGCCACCCGGCGGGCGGTGGCCAGTGTCCCGTCGGCGTCCTGCAGCGACACCGTGAGCGAGGTGCCGCTCTCGGCGCGGGCCCACACCGAGAAGTCGTAGGCCTTGCCCTTCTCGACCCGGACACCGGTGTTGTAGCCCGCGTTGGTGACGGCCGAACCGGCGCCCAGGGAGAGGTAGTTGCGGTTGCGGGCGTTCAGCCGGCCGTCGTCGTCCACGACCTGCGCGGTGCCGTCGACGGTCCACGCGGTCAAGGGCGTGTACGACGTGTTGTCGGCGGTGGAGTACTCGAAGGACCTGTTCTGCACGAGTTCGGCGTACAGACCGCCGTCGGCGGCGCGGTTGATGTCCTCGAAGAAGACGCCGTACATGGTGTCGTCGATCTTCGCACCCCTGGTGGCGGGGTCGACGGTGATCGCGTAGTCGGTGACGTCCGCGGTGCCGTTGGGGTCCGCGGTGTCGGCGGCGTGGGCGGGGGTGGGGGCGAGGGGGGCGGCGAGGAGGAGGGTGCTGGCTCCGAGGGCGAGTCTCAGCCGGGTGCTGGGCGGGCGACGAGTGGTATGTGACATGGCACTCCACGGCTCGTTCGAAATATCAGACAATGGTCAGCACTTCGAACGGCAAGATAGGGAAGGGGCGTGAGCACGTCAATGGAACCGGCAGCGCCCGGCGTAAGGTCGAGGGCATGCATGCGCCATTGCCCTTTCCCTCCCCCACGGGCGAGCTCTGGCCCGTTCCGGACGTACTGGCCCATCTGGCCGGGCGCTGGCGCGTCCACCGGATCGTGCGGGACCTGGCGAGCCGGGACGAGGGGTGGTTCGAGGGAACGACGGTCTTCAGCCCGCTCGACGAGGGCGGTCTGCTGCACGAGGAGTCCGGCACCTTCACCTGGCGGGGCGTCTCCCGCCCCGCCGAGCGCACCCTGCGCTTCCTGCCGGGGAGTTCACCCGGCACCGCGGACGTCCGCTTCGCCGACGGCCGCCCCTTCCACGACCTGGACCTGGCCTCCGGCCACCATGTCGCCGACCACCCTTGCGCGGCGGACCTCTACCGCGGCGAGTTCACCGTCCGCGACGCGGACCACTGGCGGACCGTGTGGCGGGTGGGCGGACCGGCGAAGGACCTGGTGCTCAGCACCGAGTACGAGCGGGTGGGCTGAGCCCGAGCGCTCAGGCGCGCGACGTCTGCGCCCGCGTCGCGTCGAAGCGGAGGTTCCAGCGGCCCTCGTGGCCCGTGACGTTGATGGTCGACAGCGGGCGGACGTCGATGTTCCAGTAGGTGGACGGCGGAGCCTTGAGGACGTAGACGAGGGCCGCGCGGACGACGGACGGCTCGGCCACGGCGACGATGCGGCCGCCGTCCTCGAAGGGGCGGGTGTCGAGCCAGTTGCCGACCCTGGTGATGAAGCTGATCAGCGACTCCCCGCCGTGCGGGGTGCCCCGCGGATCGGCGAGCCAGGCGTCGACGGCCTCCGGCTCACGGGCCATCGCCTCGCCCAGGGTCAGCCCGCGCCAGCGGCCCATGTCGCAGTCGCGCAGGGCGAGTTGGACGAGCGGCGCATAGCCGAGGGCGTCCCCGGTGGCGCGGCTGCGCAGGGTGGGCGAGCAGTAGCGCAGCTCGGCCGCCGCCAGCGGGATCAGGTCATGGGCGACGCGCTGCACCTCGTCCCAGCCGGCCTGGTCGAGCGGCCGGGGATCCTCGAAGCGCTCGGCAAGCAGCGGGGAACTGCGCGCGGCCGCGACGAAAGTGACCCTAAGTTGCATGCGGCGATGGTGTGACGAAGAAGTGCGCAGGTCAAGGGACATTGCCTCGGAGTCACCGACGGTGGCCAGGACTTTACTTCAAGGTCAGGACCTGGCGGACAAGCCACACAAACCGCCGGCTCAGAAGACCAGCGCCATCCACTGGTCGGGCCTCGCCAGCTCCCGGAACCCGAGCTTCTCGTACACACCGTGGGCATCGTGCGTGGCCAGCAGGATGCGCCGCAGCCCGAACGGCTCCAGATGATCCCGCACGGCGCCCACCATGGCCGTCCCGATGCTCTTGCCGCGCACGGAACGGTCGACATAGACGTCGCATAGCCAGGCGAAGGTCGCCCGGTCGGTGATGACCCGGGCGTAGGCCACCTGATCCCCCGAAACCGTGTCGTACACCCCGAAGTTGAGCGAGCCGGCGATCGCCCGCTCCTGCTTCTCCCGTGGCCGGCCCGTGGCCCAGTAGGCGTCGGTGGACAGCCAGCCGTGGACGCGGTCGACGTCGAGGCGGTCCGGGTCGGTCGAGATCTCGTAGCCCTCGGGAAGGCGCACCGTGTCGGTCATGGCCGGAGGTTCGCAGGCCCGGGAAGGAGGCGTCGAGTGGTTTTCGGCGTGGCTCATCGCCCGAGCATCTCCGCACAGGCCGCCCGCAACCGCCGTACCCCCTCCGTGATCTCGCCCGTCCCCGCGACCGCGGCGAAGCTCAGGCGTACGTGGGCGGCCGGGGGTTCGGCGCTGAAGTAGGGGCGGCCCGGGGTGATGGCGACGCCTGCGCGCAGGGCGGCGGAGGTGAAGGACAGGTCGTCGGTGCCGTCGGGGAGGCGGAGCCAGAGGTGGTAGCCGCCCGACGGGACGTGCGGCAGGGCCAGTTCGGGCAGGCTCAGCCGCAGCGCCGCCGTCATCGTGTCGCGGCGGGCCCTCAACTCGGCCGCGACCGTGCGGAGATGGCGGGGCCAGGCCGGGGATCCGACGAGTTCGACGGCGGCCTCCTGCAGCGGCCGGGGGACGAAGAAGGTGTCGACGATCTGGATGGCGCGCAGCCGTTCCAGGACCGGCCCGCGGGCGGCGAGCGCGCTGACCCGGAAGCTCGGCGAGGTCGCCTTGGTCAGGGAGCAGACGTGGACGACGACGCCGTCGGGGTCGTCGGCCATGAGCGGGCTCGGCAGCGGGCCCGCGTCCTCGTGCACCAGCCGTCGTACGAAGTCGTCCTCGACGACGAACGCACCGGCCTCGCGGGCGATCCGCAGCACCTCGGCGCGGCGCTCGGGCGCGAGGACGGCACCGGTCGGGTTCTGGAAGAGGGGCTGGCAGACGAAGACCCGGGCACCGGTCGCGCGGAACGCGTCGGCGAGCAGGGACGGCCGGACGCCGTCCGGATCCACCGGCACGGGCACGGGGCGCAGACCGGCCGAGCGCGCGATCGCCAGCATGCCGGGGTAGGTGGGGGATTCGACGAGTACGGGCGCGCCGGGCGGTGCCACCGCGCGCAGGGCCGTGGTCAGCGCGGACTGGCCGCCCGCGGTGATCAGCACCTCGGCGGCGGTGACCCCGCCGCCGATGCCCCGCGCGAACCACTCCCGCAGCTCCGGCAGCCCCTCCAGCGGGGGCCGGCCCCAGGCGCCGGGACGCCGCCCGGCCCGCGCGAGGGCCGCCGCCATGGCCCGCTCCGGCTGCAGGGACGGGTGCAGATAGCCGCCGTTGAACTCGACGACCCCGGGCGGCGGCGCGGTGAGCGAGACGACCACCCCCGAGGCGTCCACGGTGCGCGGTACGAGGTCGGCGGCGCCGTCCGCGCTGAGCGCGACCTCCTGCCAGGAGGTGTCACCACCGGCGGCGGTCGCGGCACGGGGTTCGGCACGGAAGGCTCCCGCTCCCGGCCGGGTCACCACCAGTCCCTCGGCGGCCAGCTGGGCGAGGGCCCGCGAGACGGTCACCGGGCTCACACGGAACCGTTCGACGAGGGAGCGGCTCGACGGGAGCTTTCCACCGGGAGAGTAGCGGTCCAGCTCTCGTCGCAGCTGTGTCGCCAGCTCACCTACGCTGCTACGCTGTTGCATGACAGCACAGAATAGCGCTACTGCCCCGGAGCGGATAGCGGTCGCCACCCGGCCCACGAGACCGTCCGCCTCCGGCACCCTCCAGGCCGTCCTCGGCGTCGTCGCCTTCTCCCTCACCTTCCCGGCCACCGCCTGGGGTCTCGAGGGCTTCGGGCCCTGGTCGCTCGTCGCCGTCCGCAGTGTCCTGGCCGCGCTCATCGCGGGCGCCTGTCTGCTGGCCACCGGCGCCCGGGTGCCCGAGCGCCACTCCTGGCCGGGGCTCGCTGTCGTCGCCGCCGGGGTCGTGGTCGGCTTCCCGCTGCTGACCACCCTTGCGCTGGAGACGTCCACCACCGCGCACGCGGCCGTCGTGGTCGGCCTGCTCCCGCTCACCACCGCCCTGTTCTCCGCTCTGCGCACGGGCCACCGCCCCTCCCGCACCTTCTGGACGGCGGCCCTCGCGGGCGCGGCCGCGGTCGTCGCCTTCACCGTGCAGCAGAGCGGCGGCGCGCTGACGACCGCCGACATGTATCTCTTCGCCGCGCTGCTGATCTGCGCGGCCGGCTACACCGAGGGCGGCCGGCTGGCCCGCGTCATGCCGGGCTGGCACGTGGTCGGCTGGGCGCTGGTGCTGTGTCTGCCGCTGGGCGTGCCGGCCGCGGCACTGGCCCTGTCGTACGAGCCGGTGCATGTGACCGCGCACAGTGTGACCGGGCTGCTGTGGGTCGCGGCGGGCTCGCAGTTCCTCGGTCTGGTCGTCTGGTACCGCGGCATGGCGGCCATCGGCATACCCAAGGCCAGCCAGTTGCAGTTGGCGCAGCCGCTGCTCACACTGGTGTGGTCGGTGCTGCTGCTGGGTGAGCACCTGACGGCCGCCGCACCGCTGACGGCCGCGGCGGTCCTCGTGTGCATCGCCGTCACCCAGCGGGCGCGGGGCTGAGCGGCGTGCACGCGCCGGTCCCAACCCCGGCCCTGCGCCGTAGACTCAGGGCCACGGACCGCTGCTCCCGCACATCGGTGAGGAGGCGCCACACATGCAGGCAACCGTGGGTGACCAGCTTGTCCAGCACGGCAGGGTGGTCGGACAGCACGACAAGGTCGGCGAGATCGTCGAAGTACTGGGCCCGGGGGGCAACCCTCCGTTCCGCGTCCGCTTCGAGGACGGGCATGTGGGTGTGTGCTCCCCCGGCCCCGACACCGAGATCCGGCACAAGGAAACGCAGCACTAGTTCACACCGCAGTAGTGCACCCAGCAGTAGTTCAGCGTGGGCGACGGATCAGCGCGGGGGCCTCGCCGGCTGCCGGTAGTGGTCGGCGACGACCCGCGCCATGGCCCCGATCCGGTCCGTCGCCACGTCCTTGGCGGCGAAGAAGACGTGCCCGCGCGCCTGCGGGTACTTTTTCGCCAGGGTGAGGTGCCGGGAGAGTTCGGCGGGGTCCTGCCAGGCGGCGGGCTGCGCCGGGTCGCCCGCCTTGTACAGCGCCTCCCCCACGTAGAGCCGCGTGCCAGTGCCCCGTGCCACCTCCGCCCACCAGGGCAGCAGCTTGGCGTAGTCGGCGGCGGCGAAGCCGATGTTCCAGTAGATCTGCGGCACGACGTAGTCGATCCAGTTCTCCCGCACCCACGTGCGGGTGTCCGCGTGCAGGTCGTCGTACGTCTGCACACCCGCCGTCGTGTCCGAGCCGAGCGGGTCCGTCGCCGCGTTGCGCCACACCCCGAACGGGCTGATGCCGAAGCGGGTGCCGGGGCGGGTCCGCTTGATGCGCGCGGCCATCTCGCGCACCAGCCGGTCGATGTTGTCGCGGCGCCAGGCCGCCCGGTCCGGAAAGCCGCCGCCGTGGCGTGCGTAGGCCTCGTCGTCGTCGAAGGTCTCGCCGGCCACGGGATACGGATAGAAGTAGTCGTCGAAGTGCACGGCGTCCACGGGGTACTTCCGCACCGCGTCGAGCATCGCCTCCTGGACGAAGGCGCGGACCTCGGGCAGCCCCGGGTTGTAATAGAGCTTCCCGCCGTACGGCACCACCCAGTCCGGGTGCCTGCGCGCGGGGTGCGAGGGGACGAGCCGCGTCGGGTCGGTGTGGAGGGCGACGCGGTACGGGTTGAACCACGCGTGCAGCTCCAGCCCTCGGGCGTGCGCCTCCTCGACCGCCGTCCGCAGCGGGTTCCAGCCCGGGCCTTGGCCCTGGGTCCCGGTGAGGTACTCCGACCAGGGCTCGTACGGCGAGGGCCACAGCGCGTCGGCCGTCGGACGCACCTGGAACATCACGGCGTTGAGGCGGTCGCGCACCGCCACGTCGAGGTGTCCCACCAGCTCCGCGTGCTGCTGGGCCGCCGTGAGGCCCGGGCGGGAGGGCCAGTCCCTGTTCCCCACGGTGGCCACCCACACGCCCCGCATCTCGCTGCTCACGCGCCGGTGCCGCGGTGCGGCACTCGCGTCCGGCGCCGCCGCCAGCGTCGCGAGCGCGGCCAGTGCGAACGTCCTGCGTGACAGTCGCCCCATCGTCACAACACCCCCATACCGTACGAATCCGCGCGGTCACGGATCGTTTCCGCCGCCCAGGATGCCCGTACCCGCGCGATCGATCATCGATACTTGGGAGTAACGTGCACGATCGGAGCAGGCGCCGAACCAGAGGGGTCCTGCTGGAACCCGTAAGACCAGCGAAGGGGTCGATGTGACAGACATCCCGTCGGGAGACATTGCGCGCGTCGGAGTCGTGGGCTGTGGCCAGATGGGGGCCGGCATCGCCGAGGTGTGCGCCCGATCCGGGCTGGAGGTCATGGTCGCGGAGACCACCGGCGAGGCCCTGGAGATCGGCCGCACCCGGCTGTTCAACTCCCTGTCCAAGGCGGCCGAGCGCGGAAAGATCAGCGCGGAGGAGCTCGATGCGACGCAGGCGCGGCTCAGCTTCACCACCGACCTCGGCGAGTTCGCCGACCGTGATCTGGTGATCGAGGCCGTCGTCGAGAACGAGCAGGTCAAGACGGAGATCTTCCAGGTGCTCGATCAGGTCGTGACCCGGCCCGACGCGATCCTGGCCTCCAACACCTCCTCGATCCCGCTGGTCAAGCTCGCGGTCGCCACCTCGCGCCCCGACCAGGTCGTCGGCATCCACTTCTTCAACCCGGCGCCCGTGCAGAAGCTGGTGGAGCTGATTCCCGCGCTCACCACCTCCGAGGGCACGCTCAGCCGCGCCCAGCTGTTCGCGGAGAAGGTGCTCGGCAAGCACGCCATCCGCGCGCAGGACCGCTCCGGCTTCGTGGTCAACGCGCTGTTGATCCCCTATCTGCTGTCCGCGATCCGGATGTTCGAGTCGGGCATCGCCAGCCGCGAGGACATCGACAACGGCATGGAGCTCGGCTGCGCCCACCCGATGGGCCCGCTGAAGCTCTCCGACCTGATCGGTCTGGACACGGTCGCCTCGGTGGCGTTCTCGATGTACGAGGAGTACAAGGAGCCGCTGTACGCCGCTCCCCCGCTGCTGCAGCGCATGGTCGACGCGGGCCGGCTCGGCCGCAAGTCCGGCTCGGGCTTCTACAGCTACGCCGCCTGACCGGTAGCCACGTCTGACCGGTGTCCACCACAGTGTCCTGTCCAGGGTGCTGACTACACAGTGCGACGAACGCGGGCCCGGCACCTTTGTTGGTGCCGGGCCCGCGTCTTTCACACACCGTGTGCGCGCCGGGCTCGCATATGCCGCTCGCACACGCTCCCCACGCGTCCACCAGGCGAGTTGACTCATCATGCGCATGCAACGGATGTGACGACTACGGAAAGGAGCGGACCCGTGACCGCCGACCCGGAGCATCCCGTGGTCCAAGGAGAACTCGCAGAGTTACGCCGCCGGCTCGATGTCGCGTACGCACGCGTCGAGGGCGGACTGGCTCTGCTCAACCATCGCACCGAGGAGACCGACAAGGAGATGGACGACTTGAGCGCACGGATCGTCGCGCTGGAGCACACCCGTTGGCCACTGCCCGCGATAGCGACACTGACCGCGGTGGGCGCGCTCGTGGCGACGATCTGGCAGGCCCTGGGCCGCTGACACCGGCCCAGGACGCGGTAGGGGGATCAGGGCATGGTGTCCTGGCCGAGCCTGAGGTGATGCAGGAACAGTAACGCGGCCGCCATGTTGGCGGCCGGGACCTCTCCGCGGGCGACCATGTCGGGGACGAGCTTGAGGGGGACCCATTCCCGGCGGTCCGACTCGAAGTCGTCCACGGGATGCCCGACGTATTCGCCCTCGTCGGCCCAGTAGATGTGGTGCCGGGCGTCGGTGAGCCCGTTGGACGGCTCCACACTCATGAGGTGCTGCAGAGGTCCCGGCCGCCATCCGGTCTCCTCCTCGAGTTCCCTGGCGGCCGCGACGGCGATGTCCTCCCCGTCCTCGACCACCCCGGCGGCGAGTTCCCACCCCCAGCTGTCGGTGATGAAGCGGTGGCGCCACAGGAGGAGGACCTCGTTGGCCTCGTTCACCACCGTCGCCACGGCCACGGGCCGCAGCCGTATCAGAAAGTGATCGAGATGCCGGCCGTCCGGCAGCTCGACATCGGCGAGATTGACGTTGAACCAGCGGTTTGCGTACACAGTTTGTTCGTTCTGTTTCGTCCACTGCACGGTTCTGCCACCTTCCGTCGAGTAAGTGGCAATATCGCAGCAGGGACTGTGGTACGGCGGTGCCCGGGAAGCGGTCTACAGCGGTACGCGCAGTGCGCCGTCGATGAGTTCGGCGGCTTCCGCGGTGCCCGCGCCGCCGCTGCGCACCAGGTGTTCGCGCACCGCCCGGAGTCTGTCGCGCAGCCGCTGGGACTCCATTCCACGCGCCTGTTCGGCCATCTGCACCGCGGTGGCCACGGCCTTGTCGGCATTGCCCCGGCGCAGTTCGATCGTGCTGAGCATGGCCAGCCGGTGCACCCGGCCGCGATCGTGCGCCGGGTTGTCGACGGCCGCCGCCGCGTGCTCCCCCGCGGCCACCAGCTCGCCCAGGCTGAGCAGCGCCTCCGCCACCTGGACGTTGACCAATCCCGGCTGGACATAGCCGGTCTCGTCGGGTTCGTAGCCGCGCCGGATGCGTTCCGCGGCCTGTTCGGCCCGCCGGATGCAGGACAGCGCGGTCGTGCCGTCGCCCAGGTGCGCGTACGCCTTGGCCTGCATCGCGTAGAGATCGCAGGCCAGCGCCGGGGTGATGTGCTTGCCTGCGGCCCGCAGCGCGGCCTCCGCGAAGGCGACGGCCTGCCGGTACTCCCGCATGAACAGCGACTGGTTGACCAGCAGGGCGATGACATACGCCCCGAGTCCCCGGTCCCCGCTGGCCTTGGCCAGCCGCAGCGCCTGGTGGAAGTAGCGCTGGGCCAGACCGTGCGCATCGGAGTCGTAGGCGCAGATGCCCGCGATGGCCACCAACCCGCCCGTCGCCCGGTGCAGTTGGCGTCCGGTGGCGTCGGTGTAGCTGCCGCGCAGCAGCGGGGCGGCCTCGGCGTTGAGGAAGCCGACGATCCGGGTGCGGGTCGCTATGCCGCCCGCCTTGCGGTACATCTGCTCGTAGTGGGTGCGGGCCGCGCGCAGCATCTCCAGGTCGCCGGGGGTGACCCGGTGCCGGCCGCCGCGTGAGACGTCCGTGTCCTCGGGCGGGTTCTCCCACTCCCACACGGGCATGACCGCGGGCGTGCCGGTCACCGCGGGCGCACCCAGAATGTGCGGGCGCTGCTGCTCGTCGGAGCGCCACAGCGCGGTCGCCCGCTCGACGAAGCCGGACAGGGACGTGCCGTGCGGCGTGGACGGCTCGCCCGGTACGCCGAGACCGATGTCGTCGAGGGTGACGGGGCGGTGCAGCCGGCCCGCCAGCACCTCGCAGATCAGGTCGGGCACCTGCCCCCGGGGCCGCTGCCCCTTCAACCACCGTGCCACGGCGGTGTGTTCGTAGCGCAGTGCGAGGCCGCGTGCCCGCCCCGCCTGATTGACGTGTGCTGCCAGCCCCGCATGCGAGATCCCGGCCTCGTCCAGGATCGCGTCGAGCAGAGTGTTGGGCTGCATGTATGCCCCCCGGGTGGCTCGGTGCCCGTCAGACTAGTGCGAACACCTTCACACGGGGTGTGAACGGAGTGCTCGAATCCGCAGCGTGCGCGCGCTGTCGCGGAGAGTTTCCTACCGGTTGACTGAAATGCCTCGCAAGAGGCCGGCCGGGCCGCCGGCTCCCCCTCGTACAGTGCGGCGGCCCGTTCTCGCGCCGTCCGCCCAGCTGCCTGCCCGACACTCCGTGGCGGGCGGACGGCCTGCCGGCAGCTTGGCAGTGCGACCACGCGCCGTCGCGTCACAGGTGCGTGGTCGGCTGCGGATGCGTCGTGGCTGTTCGCGCCGTTCCCCGCGCCCCTGATGTCGGCTGCAGTCGGCGGTCGTTGCACAGGGCGAGGAGAGCCACGTCGTCCGCGGGGGCGCCGGCCGTGTGGCGCAACAGCGCCGTGAAGATCGAGCCGAGGACCTGTTGAGGGACGGGTACCTGGGTGTCACGTACGCAGCGGGCCAGGACCTCGCCCAAGGGAAAGAACCGGCCACGGCCGTCCCGTGCGTCCTCCACGCCGTCCGTGTGGAGGAGCAGGGTCTCTCCGGGGAGCAGGCGGCCGCAGTGCTGCACGTCCAGTTCGGGCGGGAGCGGGAACGGCCCGAGCGGAGGGAGGGGATCCGCTCGGGCCACGGGCTCCACCCGTCCACCGCTGAGCAGATGGGGCCAGGGGTGCCCGCAGTTGAGCAGGCGCACCTCACCCTCGGGCCCGATCTCCAGCAGCAGTACGGTGACGAACTCCTCCGCCACCGGGTTGTCGGGCTCGGCTCCGGCCGAGGGATGCTCGCTGCGCGCCCGCTCGCGCAGATGCCGGGCCAGGGCGCGCTCCAGCCGCCGTGCCACGGAGGCGAGTTCGGGCTCGTCGTGCACGGCCTCGCGGAAGCTGCCGAGCACGGCGGCCACCGTGCCGATGGCGGCGATCCCGTGCCCGCGCACATCACCCATCACGGCCCGGACACCGTGCTCGGTGGCGACGGCCTCGTACAGGTCGCCGCCGATCGCCGCATCACGGTCGGCGGACAGCTGGGCGGCCGCGACGTTCAGCCCGCCGACCCGCGGCGGCAGCGGTCGCAGCAGCGCGCTCTGCGCGGCGCCCGCGATCCGGCGGACCCGCCTGAGCTCACGCAGCAGCGCCTGCCGGACGTGGAGTATCAGCCCTGTCCCGACGGCGAAGAAGACCGCACAGGTCACGGCCCGTGCACCGAGGCCGTCCTGCTGGGCGAGCGGACAGATCATCTTGTACGAGACCGCCACGGCGCCCCACAGGGTGGGCAACGCCAGCGCGAGCGCCCGGCACAGCGGCCGCCTCCTCGCGCTGCGGCGGATTCCGGGCTTGATGCGGATCATGCCGATTGGCCCCCCAATTCAGGCCCCGACAGCACAGATCGGACCGGCCCCGAAAGACCGGTCCGATTCTGTCGACCGCATGACCCGACTGAGCCAGATCACCCGGGTTTGTCACCCGAACGAGTGAGCACCCCCAAGCAATTCGCATTTATGCAGGTGAGGGGCATATTCGCGGGGTAACTGCGGGGCTTCCCCCACCCCTTGGACTAACCCCGAAGAACAGCTCCGGTCCGCTCGCCCGCGAGGGCGACCGCAGCATCCCGAGCCGCGGAAGCCTCGTCCACGGTCAGCGTCCGGTCAGCGGCCCGGAACCGCAGCGCGTACGCCAGCGACTTGCGGCCCTCACCCAGCTGCTCGTCGTTCTCGTAGACGTCGAACAGCCGGATCCCCTCGAGGAGTTCACCCGCCCCCTCGCGCAGTGCGGCCTCCACGTCGGCGTGCGGCACGGCCTTGTCGACGACCAGGGCGACATCCTGCGTCGCCACCGGGAACGTGGAGATGCTCGGCGCCTGCGGGGTGTCGTCGCCGACCGCCTCCAGCGCGTCGAGATCGATCTCCATCGCGCAGGTGCGCGCGGGCAGGCTCAGCGCCTTGATCACGCGCGGGTGCAGCTCGCCGGCGTGACCGACGACCTTCTCCGCGCCGCCCGCGACGACCACCAGCTCGGCGGTGCGCCCCGGATGCCAGGGGCCGTACTGCCCGCCCCTGACGATCAGTTCGGCGCCGGCCTCACGGGCCACGATGCGGGCGGCCTCGATCGCGTCGGCCCAGTCCGCCGGACGGCCCTTGCCCCACCAGCCCGCCTGCTCACGGGCGCCCGCGAGGACGACGGCCGCGTGGCGCGGCTGCTCGGGCAGCGCGGCGTCCAGCTCGGCGATCTCCTCGTCGGTGGGACGGCGGTCGACCGGAAGGGCCGCGGCCACCCGCTGCTCCGCGTGCGGCAGGAAGACCAGGCCGGTCTCGAAGAGCGCCAGGTCGTGCGCGCCGCGGCCGTCGTTGCGGCGCAGCGCGCCGAACAGGCCCGGCAGCAGCGACGTACGGAGCGCGGGCTCCTCGTCGCTCAGCGGGTTGGTCAGCTTCACGACGCGGCGGGCCGGGTCGTCGGCCTCCAGCAGCAGCTGGTCGAAGACCTGCTCACCGATGAAGGGGTAGTTCGGCGCCTCGACGTAGCCCGCCCCGGCCAGCGCGCGGCCGATGCGGCGGTGCAGCCGCTGGCGGTGCGTCAGGCCACGGCCGGACGGCGGCTTGGGCAGCGTGGAGGGCAGGTTCTCGTAGCCCTCCAGGCGGATGACCTCCTCGGCGAGGTCGTTGATCTCCAGCAGGTCCGGCCGCCAGGACGGCACGGTGACGATCAGCTCGTCCTGGCCGTACACGTCGCAGCCGATCTGCTGCAGCCGCCGGACCACGGTCTCGCGGCCGTAGTCGACACCGGCCACCTTGTCCGGGTGGTCGGCCGGCACGGCGATGGTGTGCGGCGCGGACGGCGCGACGACCTCGGTGACACCGGCCTCGGCGCTGCCGCCCGCGAGCAGCACCAGCAGGTCGACCGTGCGCTGCGCGGCGGCCGCCGCGGCCTGCGGGTCGACGCCGCGCTCGAAGCGGCGGGACGCCTCGGAGGACAGCTTGTGGCGGCGGGCGGTGCGCGCGATGGAGACCGCGTCGAAGTGCGCGGCCTCGATGACGACGTCGCTCGTCGCGTTGTCGGCGTCGTCGTGGTCGGCGATCTCGGTGTTGGCGCCGCCCATGACGCCCGCGAGGCCGATGGGGCCGCGGTCGTCGGTGATCACCAGGTCCTCGGGGTCGAGCGTGCGCGCGACGCCGTCGAGGGTGACGAGCTTCTCGCCCGGCTCGGCACGGCGGACGCCGATGGTGCCCTGGACCAGGGAGCGGTCGTAGGCGTGCAGCGGCTGACCGAGCTCCATCATCACGTAGTTGGTGACGTCCACGGCGAGCGAGATCGGGCGCATGCCGACCTTCTGCAGCCGGCGCTGCAGCCAGATCGGGGAGCGCGCCTCGGGGCTGAGGCCGGTCACCGTGCGGGCGGTGAAGCGGTCGCAGCCGGCCGGGTCGGAGACCTTGACCGGGTAGCCGAAGGCGTTCGGGCCAGGGACGTCGAGCAGGGCCGGGTCGCGCAGCGGCAGACCGTAGGCGATGGCGGTCTCGCGGGCGACGCCGCGGATGGACAGGCAGTCGCCGCGGTTGGCGGTGACGGCGATGTCCAGGACCTCGTCGACCAGTTCGAGCAGTTCGACGGCGTCCTTGCCGACCTCGGTCTCCGGCGGCAGCACGATGATGCCCTTGCTGCCGTCGTCGCCCATGCCCAGCTCGTCGCTGGAGCAGATCATGCCGTGCGAGACCTTGCCGTAGGTCTTGCGGGCGCTGATCGAGAAGCCGCCGGGCAGGGTGGCGCCGGGCAGCACCACGACGACCTTGTCGCCGACGGCGAAGTTGCGGGCGCCGCAGACGATCTCCTGGGGCTCACCGGTGCCGTTGGCCCGGCCCACGTTCACCGTGCAGAAGCGGATCGGCTTCTTGAAGCCCTCCAGCTCCTCGATGGTCAGCACCTGGCCGACGACCAGGGGGCCCTTGAGGTCGGCGCCGAGGTGCTCGACGGTCTCGACCTCGAGCCCCGCCGAGACGAGCCTCTCCTGGACGTCGCGGCCGGTTTCCGTCGCCGGCAGGTCGACGTACTCCCGCAGCCAAGAAAGCGGGACCCGCATCAGATCTCCATCCCGAACGGCCGGGTGAACCGGACGTCACCCTCGACCATGTCTCGCATGTCTTCGACGTTGTGGCGGAACATCAGCATCCGCTCGATACCGAACCCGAAGGCGAATCCGCTGTACTTCTCCGGGTCGACGCCGCAGGCGGTGAGCACCCGCGGGTTGACCATGCCGCAGCCGCCGAGCTCGATCCAGCCCTCGCTGGAGCACGTGCGGCAGGGCCGGTCGGGGTTGCCGACGGACTCGCCACGGCAGACGTAGCAGACCATGTCCATCTCGGCGGACGGCTCGGTGAAGGGGAAGAAGTTGGGCCGCAGCCGGGTCTTCATGCCCTCGCCGAACAGCGACTGGACCATGTGGTCGAGGGTGCCCTTGAGGCCGGCCATGGTCAGGCCCTCGTCGATGGCGAGCAGCTCGACCTGGTGGAAGACGGGCGTGTGCGTGGCGTCGAGCTCGTCGGTGCGGTACACGCGGCCCGGGCAGATCACATAGACCGGCAGCTCACGGCTGAGCAGCGAGCGGACCTGGACCGGGGAGGTGTGGGTGCGCAGCACGACGCCGGACTCGGTGCCGCCCTCGGGGCCCTGTACGAAGAACGTGTCGTGCTCGCCGCGCGCCGGGTGGTCCGGGCCGATGTTCAGGGCGTCGAAGTTGAACCACTCGGCCTCGATCTCGGGGCCTTCGGCGACCTCGTAGCCCATGGCCACGAAGACGTCCTCGATGCGCTCCGAGAGCGTGGTCAGCGGGTGGCGGGCCCCGGCCGGCACGCGGTCGTGGGGCAGCGTGACGTCCACGGCCTCCTCGACGAGCACGCGCGCGTCGCGCTCGGCCTCAAGCTCGCTCTGGCGGGCGGCGAGGGCCTTGCTCACGGCGCCGCGGGCCTGGCCCACGCGCTTGCCGGCCTCGGCCTTGGCGTGCGGGGGCAGGGCGCCGATCTCGCGGTTGGCGAGCGCCAGCGGGGAGGTGCCCCCGGTGTGGGCGACCTTGGCCTCCTGGAGGGCGTCGAGGGAGTCCGCGGCGGCGAAGGCGGCGAGCGCCTCGTCCCGCATGCGCTCGATCTCTTCCGGTTTCAACGCCTCGACCTCGACCGGGTCGTACGACTTGTTCGGTGCCGACATCTCTTCCCGTGCTTCCGATTGTTTCCCAGCTGTCGCTGGTGGGAGGTGCCCCCAGGCTGACGTGCCCCGTCTCGGCCTCGAGACGCTCCGTCTCGGGCTTCGAGGACGCAAAGGTGCCAGGGGCCGAGTCTAACGGGGTCGGAGTATGCGAATGCGCCCGTGGGCCGCTAGGCGAGATACGCCGGGGCTGCCACGGGCAACGTAAATCGGAACTCGGCTCCGCCCCCGGGCGCGCGGCCGACCGTGATGGTGCCGCCGTGGGCCTCGACGATGCCCTTGACGATATAGAGCCCGAGGCCCGTGCCGCCGCGCTTGCTGCCCCGCCAGAAGCGGGTGAAGACGCGGTTCATGGACTCCTCCGGGATGCCGGGCCCCTCGTCGCTCACCGTGACCGACGTACCGGTGTCCTCCCCCTCGCGTGGGGAGGCCGTGGCCGTGACGTCAATCGTGACGGTTCCCTCGCCGTGCCGCACGGCATTTTCCAACAGGTTGCTGAGCACCTGGTCGACCTTGTCGGGGTCGGCCCACAGCGCGGGCAGGGGCTGCTCGATGCGCAGCAGGAAGCGGTCGGCGGGCTGTCCTGCGGCGACGTAGGCCTGGATGTGCCGGCCGACGGCCGCGCCGATGTCGACGGGCTGGCGCCTGACCTCGAGCCGTCCGCTGTCGATCCGCGAGATGTCCAGCAGCTCGGCTATGAGCCGGGTGACCCGGTCGGCGTCGGCGTCGACGGTCTCCAGCATCAGCCGCTTCTGGTCGTCGGTGAAGCGTTCCCACTTGGCGAGCAGCGTGGCGGTGAACCCCTTCACGGAGGTGAGGGGCGAGCGCAGTTCATGGGCGACCGTCGCGATCAGTTCGGCGTGGCTGCGCTCGGTGCGGCGGCGGGCCTCGGTGTCGCGCAGGGAGACCACGACGCGACGGACCGGACCGGCGGGCTCGGCGCGGACGTAGCGCGCCGATACGAGGACCTCGCGGCCGCCCGGCAGCAGGAGGTTGCGCTCGGGCTGGCGGACCCGGGTGGCGAGGCCGCCGTACGGGTCGGTCAGCTGCCACCAGCGGCGGCCCTCCAGGTCCTCCAGGGGCAGCGCCTTCTCCAGCGGCCGGCCGAGGGCGTCGTCGGCGCGGACGGTGGTGATGCGCTCGGCGGCGGCGTTGAAGCAGATGACCCGGCCCTGCTCGTCGGCGACGACGAGGCCGTCGGGCAGCTCGTCGGGGTCGATGCCGAGCTCGGCGAGGTCGCCGTCCCGGGGCGCGGGCGCGCTATGCGCGTCACATGCCCTGCTCGTATCGACACTCATCCCCGTACCCCACCTCTCAGACGGCGCAGGTGGCCCCCCGGGCTGGTCACCCTACTAGCTCTCGGTGACGGAGCGGCACCCTCCGGAGGCGCGCTGTGCACGCGCCGACGCATACAGACATACGGCGGCGGCGGTGGCGAGGTTCAGGCTCTCGGCCTTCCCGTGGATCGGGACGCGCACCACGGCGTCGGCCAGCGCGCGGGTCTCCTCCGGGAGCCCCCACGCCTCATTGCCGAACACCCACGCGGTGGGTCCGCCCATGGTGCCCTGGTCGAGCTCGTCGTCGAGGTCGTCCTTCCCGGCGCCGTCCGCGGCGAGGATGCGTACACCGGCGCCCTTGAGCCCCGCGACGGCCTCTTCCACGGGCACTCCGACGGCGACCGGCAGATGGAAGAGGGAGCCCACAGAGGCCCGTACGGCCTTGGGGTTGTAGAGGTCGACGGAGGCGTCGGTCAGCACGACGGCCTCGGCGCCTGCGGCATCGGCGCACCGGAGCACGGTGCCGGCGTTCCCGGGGTCGCGCACATGGGCCAGGACGGCGACCAGCTTCGGCCGGGCGGCCAGGATGTCGGCGAAGGGGGTGTCCAGGAAGCGGCAGATCCCGACCAGGCCCTGCGGGGTGACGGTCGTCGAGATGTCGGCGACGACCTGCTCGGACGCGAGATGGATGCGGGCCCCGGTGGAGCGGGCCTCGCCGATGATGTCGGCGTACCGCTCCGCGGCCTCGACCGTGGCGAACAGCTCCACGAGAGTGTCGCCGTGGCCGGCCGCCTCCCGCACGGCCTGCGGCCCCTCCACGAGAAACAGCCGCTCCTTCCCCCGGAAGTTCCGCTTGGCGAGCCGCCGGGCGGCGACGACGCGGGCGGAGCGGGGGGAGATCAGCTCGGGGGTCGCGGAGGGCATGGGTTCACCTTTGCAGCTCAGGAAACAGCGGACCCGCAGGCTTTCTCAGCCTGCGGGTCCCTCATGTCACGTCGGCTCTGGGCCGCGTCGGCGTCAGGCGGCCTTCGGGGCGTTGACGTCGGCGGGCAGCGCCTTCTGCGCGACCTCGACCAGGGCGGCGAACGCGGTGGCGTCGTTCACGGCCAGCTCGGCGAGGATCTTGCGGTCGACCTCGACGTTGGCGGCCTTCAGGCCCTGGATGAAGCGGTTGTACGTGATGCCGTTGGCGCGGGCAGCGGCGTTGATGCGCTGGATCCAGAGCTGGCGGAAGTCACCCTTGCGCTTCTTGCGGTCGTTGTAGTTGTAGACCAGCGAGTGGGTGACCTGCTCCTTGGCCTTGCGGTACAGGCGCGAACGCTGACCGCGGTAGCCGGAGGCCTGCTCGAGGATCGCCCGGCGCTTCTTGTGGGCGTTGACTGCCCGCTTGACGCGTGCCACTTGTTAACTCCTTGTAGCGGGGCCGCGGTTGGACTCACACGGCCCGGAAACGATTGGGTCCCGGTCGAGACGTACGGCGCTCGGCGATCGAATGATCAGGCGCCGCGGACGTCACTTGCCGAGAAGCTTCTTGATCTTCTTGGCGTCGCCCGGGGCCATCTCGGCGTTGCCGGTGAGGCGACGCGTCAGGCGCGACGACTTGTGCTCGAGCAGGTGGCGCTTGCCGGCGCGCTCACGGAGCACCTTGCCGGAGCCGGTGACCTTGAAGCGCTTGCTGGCACCGCTGTGCGACTTGTTCTTCGGCATGGCGCCGTTATCTCCTCGTCGGTGGCGTTCCGGTGCCCGGTCGTGAAACCGGGCACGGTGGAACGTCGCTCTTGTATCGGTTACGTCCTGGGGACTCGCGCCCCCCGGGATCACGCCTCGGCGGAAGCCTCGACAGAGTCCTCGGCGTCCGCGGCGTTCTGCGACTTGCCGGGGTTGGCCTTCGCTTCGGCCTTGCGGGCCTCCTGCGCCTGGCGTGCCTCGGCCATCGCCTCGGTCTTCTTCTTGTGCGGACCGAGAACCATGATCATGTTGCGGCCGTCCTGCTTCGGGTTCGACTCCACGAACCCGAGGTCGGCCACGTCCTCCGCGAGACGCTGCAGCAGTCGGTAGCCGAGTTCCGGCCGGGACTGCTCGCGACCACGGAACATGATCGTGATCTTGACCTTGTCGCCCTGCTTGAGGAACCGGACGACGTGACCCTTCTTGGTGTCATAGTCGTGCGGGTCGATCTTCGGCCGGAGCTTCATCTCCTTGATGACCGTGTGCGCCTGGTTCTTGCGCGCCTCACGGGCCTTCATGGCCGACTCGTACTTGAACTTCCCGTAGTCCATGAGCTTGCACACGGGCGGACGGGCGTTCGCCGCTACCTCGACGAGGTCGAGGTCGTACTCCTGGGCAAGCTCCAGTGCCTTGGCCAGGGGGACGATGCCCACCTGCTCGCCACTGGGACCGACAAGTCGCACCTCGGGAACGCGAATCCGGTCGTTGATGCGGGGCTCGGCGCTGATGGATCCTCCTCGGTTAGCACCACACGGCGGTCTGGCGGACAGCCGCGTTTGTCTCTTTTCGACAGACCTAACCGCGCCGAAGCACAAAAAATGCCCCGGACGATCACAGGCGGGGCTCCAAAGGCACTACCGGAGCACCGCCGCGACGAGCCGCGGGGCGCGCTTTCGGGCGACTCCATCGTCCGTACGGAACGATGGTGACCGCCTGACCGGGGTGACCCGCCGTCCCGGGGGACGGTCAGGTGGGAGATCGGAGCCTCCACTTGTGGGCCGGGCTCGCGCACTGCGTGGCGTGTCCGGCCGGTCGTCACACAAGGTTAGCAGCTACCCGGGGGTGGTGCGAACCGGTGTGCACCGGGCCCTATCGTGTGGGGCATGAGTGACACCCCTCCTGAGTCCCCCGCCGACTTCGACGCCATGACCCGCGACATCGCGGAGGTCCCCGCCGTCGAGGTGATCGTGACGGTCGCCGTCAACCTGATGAGCGCCGCCGCGGTGAAGCTCGGCCTGACCGACGAGGGCGACAAGTACAAGGACCTCGACGAGGCCCGCAAGCTGGTGCACGCGCTGGCCGGTCTGCTGGACGCGAGCGCGACCGAGATCAGCTCCTTCCACGCGGCGCCGCTGCGCGACGGCCTGAAGTCACTGCAGCTGGCCTTCCGCGAGGCGTCACTCGTCGCGGACGAGCCGGGCCAGGGTCCGGGAGAGAAGTACACCGGCGCGATCTACGGCTAGCCGGTCGCCTCACGTACAAGGGCTCGCCCGGTGGCGTCCGGTGCGGGCTCCCGGCGTGCCCGGGCGCGGGCGCACGTACTGGATGTACTCGGATCCGTGCCGCCGCGGGCGGGGGCCCGGGCCGGGGGGCGTCGCCGGGAGGCGGGGCTTTCGCGACAGGCCCCGGTCGGTCACCTCATGTACAGGGGCTCGCCCGGTGGCGTCGCCCCGGGCGGGAGCAGGGCCAGGTCGAGGCCGTGCACCAGGCGGGCCCTCAGGGTCTCGTCGGCGGCCAGGCGCTCGGCGACCGCGCGGGCGGCCTCGGCCGGCGCGGCGGACGCGTCGAGTACGAGGGCGAGGGTGCCGTCGGCCCGGCCGGGCCCGAGGTGGGCGCGCAGGACGGACGGCTCGGCCTCGACGACGGCGCGCACGGCCTGCCGCACCGCGGGGTCCGCGAGCGGGTCGGTGGTGGTGCGGCCCTCGGCGAGCGCGAGCAGGGCGGGGCCGGTCAGCTCGAAGGCCACCGGTCCGGCCAGGTCCAGCACCACCGTGTCCGCCTTCTCGTGCGCCGCGGCCTGCAGGGCCTGGTGCAGGGGTACGGCGACGGGGCGGGCCGCCGGGTCCCAGCGGGCCAGCGACTCGGTGGAGGTGAAGGCCGGCAGGGCGGTCCGGGACCCGGCCTTCAGGGTCGGCACGGCCATGTCGCTGGTCTTCTCGCGGCGCAGCCCCTTCTCGTCCTCCTCGACCTCGCCGAGGACGGCCACCACGGGGACGAGCAGCCGGGCGCCCTTCAGGGCCTCCAGGACCGGACCGACGGCCGTGCGGTCCTCGGCCCAGGCGGTGAGCGCCGCGCTCAGCCGGGGGTCGGCGGTGCCGTCGTCGTCGGAGAAGCCGGGGTCGGGAATGTTCTTGTTCGCCACGGTCGTCGACCCTATCGGGCGGATATCGAGGGGTTGCCGCTGGGCGTGTGCGGTCCCGGAAACCCGGCGTTCACGGGCTTCACGGCTTTCTCAGCATCCCCTGACGCACATTTAACAACCGTCCAACGGCACGCACAGTCGCGGCCCCGAGCATCGCGGGCATGGAGTCCCCCGGAGCCGCCCGACGCCGCCGCGCACGTCCGTCCCGAGCGCGCTCCCTGCTCTACGTCGGCCTCGCCGCCGTGACCGTGGTGGGTGGTACGGCCGCCGGGACCGCGTACGTGAGGGCCCAGGCGCACTCCGGTACGGCCCCCGTATCGTCGTCGGCGACGGCGGGCGGGGAGGGAACCGTGGAACCTGTGACGCAGCCGACGGTCGACCGGGACGCGCTGCTGGCCGCGGCCTTGGGGTCGGTGTCCGTCGAGGACGGCGCGGACGTGTCGGTGGCGGTGCTGGATCCGGACTCCGGCGAGGGCGCCTCGTACGGTACGGGTGCCTTCGACACGGCGAGCATCGTCAAGGTCGACATCCTCGCGACGCTGCTGCTGCAGGCGCAGGACGCGGACCGGCAGCTCACCGCGGACGAGAAGTCGTACGCCACCGCGATGATCGAGAACAGCGACAACGACTCCGCGTCGGCGCTGTGGCGCGTCATCGGCGAGGCGGAGGGTCTGGACGCGGCCAACGAGCGGTTCGGGCTCACGGGCACCACCGGCGGCGACGGCATGCTGTGGGGGCTGACCCAGACTACAGCCGCAGATCAACTCACCCTGCTGCGGCAGGTGTTCGGGGACGACTCACAGTTGAGCGAGGCGTCGCGGACGTATCTGCAGGGGCTGATGGGGCGGGTCGCCGCCGACCAGCACTGGGGTGTGTCGGCCGCGGCCGACGGCTCGCAGTGGGCGCTGAAGAACGGCTGGCTGGCCCGCAGCACCACCGGGCTGTGGGACGTCAACAGCATCGGGCGGGTGACGGTGGACGGGCGTGACTGCCTGGTGGCCGTGCTGTCGAACGGCAACTCGACGAAGGCAAAGGGGATCTCGCTGGTCGAGGCGGTCGCGAAGGCCGCTGTGTCGGCCGTGAACGAGGAGGGC
>NZ_JALDAX010000014.1 GCF_022698145.1 Streptomyces spinosisporus | reverse complement strand
GGGGGGGGGTGGGGGGGTTGGGGGTTGGGGGTTGGCTTGGGGTTGGGCTCGGGCTTCGGGGCTTGGGGTTGGGGTTGTGTTCGGGGCTCGGGGTTCGTGGTTCGTGGATCGAGGCTTGCGTCTTCTGCTCGAGTCGTCGGGCTCGGGTCTGCGGGATCGAGTCTTCGGGCTTGGGGCATGCGGGCGCGTCGGATCGGCGGTCTGCCGGTCATCGGGTGGGCGGGTCTGGAGTGAGAAGAGACTACGGCCCGGCTGGTCCGGCCGGACGAGTCCTGGGCCCGCCGATCCGGGGCTGGGCTCGGCAGACCAAAGCCGCGCCTGGCCCCAGACCGGCGGGCAGAAACCTGGCCTGGCCCCGGACCAGCGGGCCCGAAGCCTCGCCAGCCCCAGAACGGCTCACCGAACACTCGCCCGACCCCGAACCGACCAGCCCAAAGCCCACCCAGCCGCGGACCGGCGGGCCGAAGCCCCATCCAGCCCCAGAACGGCACTCCGAAAACACGCCCAGCCCCGAACCGACCAGCCCGAAGCCCACCCAGTTCAGTTGATTTTTCCGGCCCGCCGCACCCACGGCCCCACGGCCCATTGGGGGCGCGCGGAAGACGACAGCTCTCGTCCGCAAAGGGGCTGGATCAGCTGACCACGGGAAGAGCGTAGTCCCACAGTCGGTCGGCGGCGTCAGGGTCCATCGACCACTTGGCCACGCCCGCCATCACCTCGGGGCCGCCGTCGACGACTTCGGACTCCTGGTTGTCCTCGAAGTACCGTCCGCTGACGCCGTCGAGAAGAGGCGAGGCGGCGAGCAGCACTGTGGTGGCGGCGCCCTGGGCCGGCGTCTTGTAGTAGTCGGGGGTGATGAGATTACCGTCCGCGTCCATCGCACCGAGGGCCTGCAGGGTGGCCTTGTCGATGTGCCGTGCCAGGTTGGTGTGAATCCATCCCGGGGCGCAGGCGTTGGCGGCGATCCCGTCCTCGGCCCACCGGCGGCTGATGCCGACCGCCAGCAGCACGTCGGCGGTCTTCGACTGGGCGTAGGCGACGAACGGGTCGTAGGGGTGTCGTTCGAACTGCGGGTCCTCGAAGTCGAACCCCGCTCGCAGCTGGGCGCCGGAGCTGAGGACGACGACGCGTGCGCTCTCGGCGCTCTGCAGGGCCGAGCGCAGGCCTACGGCCAGGCCGAAGTGACCGAGGTAGTTGGTGGCGAGCTGCATCTCCCAGCCCTGCGCGTTGACCTGCCGGGTCGGAAGCATCATCACGCCGGCATTGGCGACGAGGGCGTCGAGCGGGCCGTTCCAGTTGTCGCAGAAGGCGCGGACGGAATCGAGGTCGGCAAGGTCGAGCGCGGCGGCCCGTACCGTTGGGAATTCCTCGACCAGCGGCTTGGCGGCTTCGGGGTTCCGGGTGGCTATGGTCACCTGCGCCCCCGCACCGGCGAGCGCACGCACCGTCTCGACGCCGAGCCCGGAGGACCCTCCGGTGACGATCATCCGGCGCCCGCTCAGATCGACTCCGTCCAGCACTTCCGCGGCGGTGGCGCGCATCCCGAAGGGAGTGGTTGTTGTCGGCGTCATGGCTGTGTCCTCACGTGCGAAGGTCGGTCGCTCTGGCGGGTGGCGTACGAGAACTGCTTGGGCCGGGTCGCCACGCGACAGTAACCATACAGCGTGTTCAGACACGATGAATGCCATGATGATACGGGTGTGGTCGGCTACGGGCAGTGATGCGTAAAGGGTCGTCAGAGTGCGCGGAGTTGCACACTCACGCGGTGTACGCGAAGCCGTCAGTGGGGTCGGTAGTGCAGTACAGGCCCGACGATCGTCGCCATCGACATCGAGTCCGTGACTGCCTGTGCCTCTACGTCCGAGGCTCCGCCTCCGTCTACGTCCGCGTCGGCGGGCGCCTCCTGATCAGGTGTGACGGGGCACGTCCCGGTTGCCCTCAGTGGACACTTCTCCTGCCCCTCCGTATGTACGCCCGCTCTTGAACCTCCGTTCCTCGGCTGTTTACCGTCTCGTTGATCGTGTCCCGGCGTGCCGCTCGGTCGCCGGGCGAGGGGTATTCCGTCGGTCGGAGGGGAGCGTTCGCTGTGCGTTTGCGTGAGGGGCAGGAGGAGACCGAGGCCGGCCGGTCACTGGTCCGGCCGTCCGAGGACAGTGCGCACGGGCCTCGTTTCGTCCCGGGTCAGGGCCCGATGACGCCCGGTCAGGCCATCGCCCTGCAGCGCACCGCGGGCAACTCCGCGGTGCGACGGGCTGTTGGGGAGAACGGCGGGCCTGGCCTCAAGACTCCCTGGGCCGCACGAACGAGTTCGAAGCGGACCCAGGACGACGTGGGTATCGAGCGCGGTGAGAGTCCGCCGCAGCAACAGCAGCGCGTGGACAAGGAACAGCAGGCGACCCGGACCACGCGCAGCGGCAGGGCCGGAACGTCGGTCAAGGGCAAGGAGAAGGCGGAGGAGCCGGAGGAGATCGGCAACCCCACCCTCCAGTTCACCTCTCGATACGTCGGCGCCCGGACGCAGACGCTGGCCGGCAGCCAGGAGATCGGCTTCGAGCAGGATGCGACTCTGCGACGGGCGGACGGCATGACGACGCCGGCGGCGGATGCGTACGACTTCTGGCAGGAAGTCACCGACGAGAACCGGCAGATCGCACCGAGCGCGGTGAACTACCGCCCCAAGACCACCAAGCGCGGATGGGTCGTGGACGGGCCCTTCCGTCCGCCGTACAACACCGACGACGGAACCATCGTCAACGCGGCCGATCACATCACCTTCAACGACAGCCCCGGATTCTCGGGCAGCATGAGGATGACCAACGGGTACTGGCTGTGCTCCTACGAGGTCAGGTTCCGCTGGAAGGTCCGCCGTAAGCTCGGTGGGCGGTTCACCAAGAACGAACCGTTCTGGACCAGCGACGAAATGGTCCACCGCGTGGACTCGACGTTCGACCCCCAAAACCCGGACGCGCCCGCGCAGATCACCGCCACCGCGGCGGGCAACCGCACGTGGAGCGCCGCGTTGCCCAACTGAGACGGGTCCGCAGGAACATTCGGCCCTGCGTGTCACGAAACCCCGGGCAGCGCGAGCCAGTCCTGCCAGGAAATGTCGCGGCCCAGGTAACGAGGCTGCTGGAAGGGCCAGTTGGCGGCGATCCACTTCGGTACGAAGGCGTCGAGGGCGCGCTCGATCTCACCGCCCACGAAGTTGTCCACCACCCACCAGGAGATCTCGGCATCGGCGCCGGTGCGCTCTGGCGGGTCGATGTAGACGCAGCCGAGGATCGCCGTCTCGTCCTCGTCCAGCAGCGCGTAGTTGAACGACTGGTGCGCGGCGATCTCCCGCTCGTGCCGCAGCAGGTCGACGCGGTCCTCTTCGTACGTCATCGTCTCCGCGGGCCAGCCCCAGGCCGGCCCGAAGATCTGCCACAAGCGTTCCCGGGAGCCCATCACGGCGGGGTAGTCGATCGGGGTGTCCGCCTCCCGAATGGGGCGCAGGTGTACGTCGGTGTCGGGCACGGTCACGTAAACAGGGTGGACGAAGTCGTCAGGCAGCCAGCTCATGAGCGCCGACGCTACAGCCGCTTGCCCTCCCAGCGATCGGTATTTTTCGCGCACCGCCGCACCGCCGCACCGCCGCACCGCCGCACACCCAACTCCCGAGCCCATCCGGCCCTGGGCTACCCCGCGCAGAGCCACCCCCACCGATGAGATCCGCGCCCCGGCCTGGTCATACCTCACGACGCCCACCTCGTGAAGGAGACTGCCCCCATGAAACTGACCACCGTCACGAACGTCTCCCTCGACGGAGTGACACAGGGCCACCGCCGGATCGATGTAGATGCCGGCCGTGAGGCGGACGCGACAGACGACGCCAGCACCGGCGGATTCGATCGCTACGGATGGGCCCCGCCGCTGCTCGACGACGAGGCATCGACGTTCATCAGCCAGACTTTCCAGCGCGCCGACGCGTTCCTGTTCGGCCGGCGGACGTATGAGATCTTCGCCGGCTCCTGGGGCGCCGGCATGGATCCGGGAAACCCCGTCGGAGAGGCCTTGAACACGCGACCCAAATACGTCGTCTCGACCACCCTCAAGGACCCGAGGTGGCCGCTCACGACCGTACTGTCCGGTGACATCGCGGGCGCCGTCCGCGAGCTGCGCGCCGCGCCGGGTGGTGAGCTGCAGGTGTGGGGGAGCGGCACCCTGATCCGCCGGCTGCTCGACCTCCTGCTGATCGACGAGTTCGTCCTGCTCACCTACCCCGTGATCGTCGGCGAGGGCAGGCGTCTCTTTCCGGCCAACGGCCCGGATCTGGGGCTCGAGCTCGTCGACCTGCGGTCCACCCCGAAGGGACTGACGATCCAGACCTACCGCACCACTGGCCGCCCGCAGTACGAGGTGGTCACGAACGGTTGATCAAAAGGCGGCGTTGATCAAAAAGGCGGCCGGTGATGTCGTACCCCTTGACGTGCCCGCACGTGTGAACGAAGAATTACCGCCAGCTCGCTGACAACGTTGTCGTAGGTCGGAAAGGTGCCGAGAGTGTCGCACGGGTCCCCGCAGATCAACCGCCGCCGCTTCATTCAGCTGCTGAGTGCCTCGGCCGCGCTGGCGACGCTCCCCACCACCTTCGGCGCCAACTCCGCTCATGCCGAAGGGCGTTCCTCCGCAGCGGCGGACGCGGTGGCCGAGACGTACTACCGCGTTCTGCTCAACCACACCCACTGGTCCGAGACCCAGTGGGACGCGGCCCGCGGCTACTACACGGACAAGGACTTCGGCTTCGCCGTGGTGCTCGGCAACGCCGTGCTGCTGACCCGAGGCAGTTACGACAGCGACCGCGCAGGGATCGACGAGCAGACCCTCAAGGCCCGGACCCTGGCCACGATCAAGCACTTCGCCGCCTCCAACCGCCTCACCGGAGGCACCCAGTGGGGCCGCACCCTGTTCTTCGACACCACCTTCCAGCTGTACTTCGTGCTGGCGGCGCGCCTGCTGTGGGACGACCTCGACGAGACCACGCGGGCCAACGTCGACACCATCACCCGTGAACAGGCCGCGTACACCACGAGCTTGGGCACGGGCGACGACCCGAACTCCGGAAGCTGGACCCCGCACGGCCTGCTCGGCGGACACGTGGGAGACACCAAGCTGGAGGAAATGGGCGTCTACGCCCAGTCACTGGCCCCCGGCCTCGCCTGGGCCGCGAACGACCCGCGGCATGCCGACTGGGAGAAGGCGTTCGGAGCCTGGTCGCGCAACGAGACCGGCCTGCCGCAGGCCGACCTGGCCAACCCGACCCGAGTCGACGGCGTCCCCGTCTCCGCCAACACGGCCCGCAATCTGTACGACACGTTCATCGTCGAGAACCACGGCTCCTTCGGTCCGCACTACCAGGAAGAGCTGTGGCGCACCTCGGGCCGTAATGCCGCCCACTTCATCACCGCCGGTCAGCCGCTGCCCCAGGTGCTGACGCACCAGCCGAACGCCGACCCGCTATGGCGCACCCTTCTCGGCGTGATGAGCGATGCGGGCGAACCGCTGATGCCCATGGTCAACGATCGCGAGCACCTCTACGGCCGTGACGTCATCCCGCTCGCCTTCCTCGCCCAGGTCGGCAAGGACCGCGCGGCGGCCCGGGCCGAAGTGGCGCTGGCCGAGCGGCTGGAGGCGTACCAGAAGTACCCGCCGGAGTACCGGCTGGCCAAGTTCTCCGGCGAACCGAAGTACGAACCGGAGGCCCGCGCCGAACTCGCCATCAGCTACCTGCTGCACCTGTGGGCCGCCGAGCAGGGACACACCGTCCGCCCCCTCTCCCAGGAAGAACTCTTCGAACAGGCCGCAGGAGTCACCGACTTCGGCACCGGCCCCGGCCTGGTGTCGCACCAGTCGAGCGCCGCATGGGCGGGAGCCGTCACCAAGCCCGGCTTCGTGAAGTTCGCCTGGCAACCGGCTCACGACGACTGGCTGTTCAAGCTCAGCGGCGCCACCCCGATGCTCCTGCCGACCTCCGCCGCCCAGGTGGCCACCCGTCAGGTGCGCACCTACAGCAGACTCCGCGACGGATTCGACGGCAGCGCCACGATGCTGCACCTGAACACCGGTTACGCGGGCCTGACCACACTGCCCTCGGGCGCGATCGTCTACGCCACCACAGGCATCGCCGCCGGGGAGGGCCATCTGGAGGTCCACAACCTCACCATGCCGGGCATGGCGGGCCTCACCGGCTCGCGCACCTACCGCTACGAAGAAGGCAGCACCTCCGTCACCGCCCAGGACGCCGGCACCACGGCGGCGACGGCACGCGTGGACGAGGTGACCTTCGACCGGACCGAGGTACGGCATCTGCGCATGCTCGGTGTCCGGCCCGATCCCACGTACGGATACTCGCTGTACGCCTTCGAAGCACGCGACGGAGCAGGCGGCAGCGACCTCGCACAGGGCGGCACGGCCACCGCCTCCTCCTTCGACCCGGGCAAGGAACCGGCCCTCGCCGTGGACGGCGACGCCACCAGCCGGTGGGCCGTCTCCCGCGCCGACCGCCCCCGCGCGGACAGTTGGCTGGCCGTCGACCTGAACGACGTGCACGCCGTGGACCGGGTGACCCTGCGCTGGGAAGCAGCCGCCGGGCGCGCCTACACGGTGCAGGGCTCTACGGACGGCGAGCAGTGGACGGACCTCGCCTCCTGGCCCGTGCCCGACGTCTCCAGCAAGGGCGGCTGGCTCGACGTCGACGGCCGCGCAGGGCTGATCGTGCGGGGCTCGAAGCAGCCGCTCGCCGTCTACGGCGACACCATCGTCCTCGCCGACGGTCCGGCCGCACCCCTGCTGGTCGAGGGCCTCCCCGGCACCACCACCGGCAGCCTGCGCCAACTCGCGCGCCGCGCCCAACCGCAGGCCCAGGACGACGCCGTACGCGCCGCTCTCACCGACGACCATCTCAGCCTGTTCAACCTGTCCGAGCGCCAGGTCACGACACATGTCGACATCCCGCAGCCGGGCTCCGAGAGGGTCGTGTTCGAGGGCCGGCAGACCCTGACCACCTCCGGCAGCTCCTACGAGGCCGAACTCGACGCGGCCACGGCAACGTTGCTGCCGCCACGGCTGACGCTGCGCGCGCTCACCGGCGGTCGGCTGCCCGCGGGGCTGCGGGCCGAGGTCACCGACGCCGCCACGCTGCGGCTCACCGGTCCGTCGTGCCGCGTCCGGGTGACCGGGCAGGGCCGCAGCGAGGTGGCGGTGGTCCGCGCGGGCCGGACCACCACCGTCACACTGCACCACGCCACCGCCTACCCCCTCGACGACCTGGCGCTGGGGCGCACGGTCTTCCCCACCAACCCCCTGCCGCCCGGCATGACGGCTCCTTCAGCCGCCGTGGACGGCGATCCGAACACGTCATGGACGCCCGGACCCGACGGCCGCATGGTGGTCGATCTGGGCTCCGAGCTCCGCGTCCGCACGATCCGCACGGCGTGGACTACGGGCCGAGTGCCCGCCCTGCGCGTGGAGTTCAGCAGCGACGGCCTGACCTACACACCGGCCGGGCAGCTGACCGGACACGGCCGAACCCGTCTCCTCACCACCGACGCCACCACGCGGTACGTGGCACTGGCCACCGACGCGAGAGGGAGCAACGACGCCCGCCTGATCAGCCTCTCACTGAGCTGAGCTGAGCTGAGTTGAGGTGAGGTGAACTGAACTGGGGTGTGGTGAGGCGAGTGAGGTGAGGACGTACAACCACAGGGGGTGCTCATGGGTCACACACGTGTCATCCCAGATCAGCAGACACAAGGACCCGCATGCCTCGCACCACCCGCGTCACTGTCGCAGCCGCTCTCGCCGCACTCCTCATCGCCGGCGTGGGCGCCTGTTCCGGCGGCGACAGTGACGACGCCCCCGACAGCAAGGCCAAGCCCGAGAGCAGCGCCGCAGCCGAGCCGACCGCCGAGCCCAGCGCCGACATGAGTGCGGCCGAGAAAGCGGCCGGCATCCCTCCCGAGCCCGACGCCGCCACGCGCGCCCAACTGCTCCGTGCCCTTGCCGCCGCCAACCCGGACATCGTGAAGTACGAGGACAAGGCCGTCGACGCAGCACGCAATCAGTGCAGCGCGATCAACGGAGGCGGCCAGAAGCTGGACTGGACCGCGTCCCAGCGCTTCACCTACAAGGACGTCACCACCACCGAGGCCCAGGGCAAGCAGATCAACGAGGCGCTCACGCAGCTTCACTTCTGCGAGGTGTGATCTCCAACCGTGCCCCCTGGGTCCGGTCCGATGCCGGGCCCGTCTCCACCTCGACCTCGCCGGGCTCCACGGTGAGGCAGAGGTCCCGATCGACCGAGGCCAGCGTGGAACGGTCGAGCGTGAACACCGCCTCGGCCTCACCGCCGGGAGCGATGTCGAGGTGGACGAAGCCGCGCAGTTCACGCACGCGTGGCCAGGACGTGCCGCCGGACAGGCGGCGGACGTAGAGCTGGACCGTTTCGTGCGCCTGCCGGGTCCCGGTGTTGCGGACGGTGACCCGGCAGGTCAGGTCCGGTGCGTCGGCGGTGACTCGGTGGGTCGAGAGGTGCGGTGGCTCGTATTCGACAGTTGTGTACGACAGCCCGTGGCCGAAGGCATGGCGCGGCAGGGCGCTCTGGTCGACGTAGCCGCGGTAGCGGTGGTCCTTCCCGTTGTAGAACACGGGCAGTTGGGCGGCGGAGCGGGGGACGGACACCGAAAGGCGCCCACGGGGTTCGGAGTTGCCGAACAGCACGTCGGCCACGGCACGCCCGCCCCGCGGTCCGGGATACCAGGCGCTCAGCACGGCCGACGCGGTGGCGGTGAGGTCGGGCAGAGCGTGCGGGCGGCCCTGGACCAGCACCACGACGACGGGTGTTCCGGTCGCCGACACCGCTTCCAGGAGAGCGAGTTGTCCGGTCGGCAGAGCCAGGTCGGCCAGGTCGACGCCCTCGCCGCAGGTCATGCCGGACGACGTACCGGAACCGGTCACGGCCGCTCCGTTGGCATCGAATACGGTGTCACCGCTACGGGCGCTGGAGCCGCCGAGCACCAGCACCGCGACGTCCGACTCGGCCGCCGACGCGATGGCCGCGGGCACACCGGAGACGTCGTCACCCACCAGGTCGCAGCCGCGGGCGTACACGACCTCGGTGCCCGGCGGTGCCGCCGAGCGGATGCCCTGGAGGACGGTGATGCCGCTGCCGGGCCGTTGGGGCGCGGTGTAGTCGCCGATCTGCTGCGCGAGGGAGTCGGCGTTCGGGCCCAGCACCGCGATCCGCCCGAGCGAAGGGGACAGGGGGAGGACGGTCCCGTCGTGGGAGAGCAGCGTGACCGAGGCGTGGGCGATCCGCTCGCCCGGATCACCCGGATCACCCGGAGCACACCGAGCAGGGCGTTCATCGAGACGCTCCCTGTCGCCTGCGTCCGACGACACGGGCTGCTCGAAGAGGCCGAGCCGGAACTTCAACGTCAGTACGCGCGCCACCGCCGCGTCCAACGCCTCCTCCGACACCAGCCCGCGGCCCACCGCCTCGCCCAGCGTCGTGAAGCAGGCGTCCCACAGACTCAGATCGCACCCTGCGCCGAGCGCCAGAGCCCCAGCCGTCACGGGATCACCGGTCAGCCGTACCAGGCGGTCCACGGCCGTGCCGTCCGCCATGACGATGCCGTCGAACTCCCAGCGTTCGCGCAGCACTTCGGTCAGAAGATACCTGTTGGCGACGCACGGCAGGCCGTCGAACTCGTTGTAGGCAGCCATCACCCCGGCCGCCCCTGCCGCCACGCCCGCTCTCGCGGCGGCGAGATGGATCTCGTGCAGTTCGCGGACCCCGAGCTCGGTCGCGGCACTGTTGCGGCCGCCGATCGTGGCGCCCTGGCCGGCGAAGTGCTTGAGGACCACGCCCACTTCGGAACGCCGGGCGCCCTCGACCAGGGCCTCGGTGAGCCGGGCCGCGAGATACGGGTCCTCACCGAAGCACTCCTCGGCGCGCCCCCACCGCGGATCGCGTACCAGGTCGAGGGCTGATACCAGCGCCAAGTGCGCGCCACGGGAGCGCAGTTCGGCACCGGCGGCCGCTGCCGCCTCGGAGTACAGCCCGGGATCCCAGGTGGCGCCGACCGCGAGGTTCACCGGGAGCACGGTGCCGTCCAGGGCCTGGTGGCCGTGCGGCATCTCCTCCACCAGCAGGACCGGGATACCGAGCCGGGTGTTCTCCCTGACATGCCGCTGCACCGCGGCGGCCATACGGGCGCCGTCGCGTGCGTCCAGGCCGTCCTCGAAGCCGACGCCGGACCAGGCGTCCGCGCGCTGCAGCCCGTACAGCGCGCCCATGCCGTCGAAGGCGGCGACCTCCTTGCGGAACGCCTCCGTGAGGCGATGGCCCTCCGGCGTCCGCTCGTAGGCGTCCCAGCCGTACATCCGCTGGTTGACCTGGCCGACCTTCTCCGTGAGGGTCATCCGGCCCAGCAGGTCGCGGACCCGGTCCGTCACCGGGGCGGCCGGGTCCAGATAGCGGGGGAGCGTCATCGCAGTTCCAGGACGGCGACACCGTACGCGTCCAGCGCCACGTCCGTGACCGGCTCGCCGTCCTCCAGGTTGTGCAGGGTGCCCTCGGCGGCCGGGCGGACCGTGAGCGGTTCGGGGTTCTGGCTGACCAGCCACACGAAACGCCGTCCGTCGGCGTGGACCAGGACGTCCGCCGAGACGTGCGGGTCGGCGACCGTGACAGGACGCCGTATGCCGGCGACCTCCGCCAGGGCTTCGTAGAGGCGATGGGTCGCGTCCGGGTTGGCGCGCGGGGTGCGGGCCGCCATGTGCTCCAGGGGGTAGGTGGCCAGGACCGTGCGCCCGGCCCCGGTCTCGTGCACGAGCAGCGCCGGGCGGCCGTGGGCGTCCACGGCCACCACGCGGCCCGCGCGGGGCACCACGGGCAGATAGGCGCGGCTGTCCTCGTTCCCGGCGACCGGCAGACGCAGCACCTCACCCGCGCGCAGCCCGC
Organism: Streptomyces spinosisporus; assembly: GCF_022698145.1. GTDB lineage: Bacteria > Actinomycetota > Actinomycetes > Streptomycetales > Streptomycetaceae > Streptomyces > Streptomyces spinosisporus. The sequence continues at coordinate 250,594 of NZ_JALDAX010000014.1, read as the reverse complement.
CGAAGTCCTCGGTGAACGTCATCTCCAGGACGTCGTCCTCGATCGGTTCGGCCACGCCGTACGACAACTGCAGCTCCACACCGAACAACCCGTCGAGGTCGTCGAACCAGGGACCGCGCGTGGTCGGGTGCTCGCCGGAGCAGAACGACAGATACACGGTGGCGCCCGCCTCCGCCCGGCGGGCCAGCTCGCGGCGCGTGCGGGTGGTGAGCTGGCGGGTGGCCGGCAGGAGGTAGAGCGACGCCGTACCGGGCAGGCCGTCGGCCTCGCGGGTGAACCCCACCGGCAGATCGGCGGCGCGCGCGGTGACGTAACTCTGGTGCAGGGACGTGAAGATGAGCGGCCGGTCGGCGGGACGGCTGTAGGGGTAGCCGCGTTCGAGGAACGCGGGCACCACCAGGGCGGCGTCAGCGTCGGCCCGGGCGCAGTGCGGGAAGTCGACGGCCTTCAACACCCCGGCGAACGAGGCGAGTTCGCGCAGCGGCTCCTTGGGCGCGCCGAGGGAGTCGGTGATGCCGAAGTGCATCTCGAAGGGGTGGTGGTCGTAGGGGGCCTGGTCCCACAGGTCGTCGTAGTCGGTGTTGTTCCAGGCGATCCAGCCCGTGGCCCCGCCGAGCAGCGAGTTGTGCAGGGTCTGGCGGTAGAAGATGCCCGCGTTGGCCGCCGAGACGGTGTCGGTGGACAGGCCGAACTCCTCCAGCACCACGGGCTGTCCGGTCACGGACGCCAGCTCGCACTCGAAGGCCGCACGGTAGTGCTGGCGCGGCCGGTCGGTGTCGGAGCGGTAGACGTGCGGGCCCACGAAGTCGACGTACTCAGCCGTCTCCCGCAGGGAGAAGCCGTTGTCGCGGCCGGTCACCTCGATGCCCCACGCCCCGTCGCCCAGGGAGACGGGCTGGGTGGCGCCCGCGGCGCGCACCGCGTTGCACATGGCCTGCGCCCACGCGGTCACCACGTCCGAGGATGGTGGGTCCACCTGGTAGATGCGTCCGTACCCGGGCATCTCGTTGGTGATCAGCCAGCCCGTGACCGCCGGATGGTCCTTGAAACGGCGGGCCATGCGCTGCACGAACCAGGCCTGGCGGCCCACCATCCACACGTCCTCGTACAGGTCCCGGCCGCCGCGCCAGGCCGGATCCCAGTTCTCGCCGGACATGTGCCCGACGATGAACGTGGGCACCGTCCCCATGCCCGCCTCCTGATGCGCGTCGAGGAAGTCCTCGAACCGCTCGCACAACTCCTCGTCCACCCGGTGCGGTTCCGGGTGGAAGTCGGGCCAGTAGAAGAAGGACCGGGTCATGTTCAGACCGTGGTCGCCGAGCACCCGGAGCTCCTCGCGGACGGTCTTCGGGTCGTAGTTCCGCCACATCAGCGGACCGCCGGTGCGTGACCAGAAGTTGGCGCCGAGCCAGGGCAGGACGTCGGGCTGGTGGGTGAGCTGGGCGCAGTGGCGTCGCATGGTCCTTCTCGAGGGAGTGTGGGTACAGATGGTGCGTGGTGACGGCGGCGGTCAGTCGGGCCGGTCAGGTCCGCCAGGGGCCGGCCCGGTGGACTCGCGTACGACGAGCCGCGGCCGTCCGGTCAGGGCGGGCTCCTCCACGTCCTCACCGCACAGGGCGAGCAGCATGCGCGCGGCGGCCGCGCCCACCCGCTGCACCTGCTGGTCGACCGTGGTGAGCCGGGGATGGAGCCAGCTCCCCAGCGGCAGGTTGTCGTAGCCGACAACGGACATGTCCCGGGGAACGGTCAGCCCGGCGCGCTGCGCGGTGCCGATACCGCACACCGCCATGGAGTCGTTGGCGTAGACGATCGCGGTGGGGCGGTCGTCGGCGTCGAGGAGGGCCTCGGTGGCGCCGACCGCACCCCGCTCGCTGAAGTCGGTGTGCAGAACCGCGAAGGGGCGCAGCCCGGCCCCGCGCAGGGCGTCCTCGAAGGCGGCCCGGCGCACCCGGGTGTGCTGCAGCTCCGGCGGCCCGGCGACGTAGGCGATGCGCCGGTGGCCGAGACCGAGCAGATGCTCCACCGCCTCCGTCACCCCCGCGCCCTGGTCGCGCAGTCCGACCCGCGGGACCACGGCCGTGTCGTCCGGCGATCCGAGCAGCACCGCCGGCAGTCCGAGGCGTGCCAGCAGACCGGGCCGTGCGTCGTCGTCACGGGCGTCGGTGAGTACGGCACCGTCCACCCGCCCTTCGGCCGCGAGCCGTTCGTAGAGCGCGTTCTCCTCGGGCGGGCCGGTCACCAGGTGCAGCAGCAAGCCGTAGCCGCGCGGCGCGAGTTCGCCCTCTATGCCGGTGATCAGCTCACTGAAGTGTGGGTCGGACCCCAGCACATCGGTGGGCCGACGCACCACCAGGGCCAGGCTGCGGGTACGGGCGTTGCGCAGGGCGGCGGCCGGAGCACTGGGCGACCAGCCGAGTTCCAGCGCGGCGTCGAGGATGCGCCGACGGGTGGCCTCGGAGAGCCGGCCCTTGTGGTTGAACGCCTGGGAGACGGCCGCGGTCGACACTCCCGCCGCTGCCGCGACCTCCTTGATGGTGGGCCGGCGTCCGGCCCGCCCGGTGGAGGCGCTCACATCTTCACCGCGCCGCTGACCAGCGCCTGTTGCATGCGCTTCTGCAGGATCGTGTAGACCACCCAGACGGGGATCAGGGTGAGGACGGTGCCCGCGGTGAGGACGCCGTAGTCCGTGCCCGTGATCGACTTCAGCGTGGGGAGCGCGACCTGGACCGTTCGCTGTGCCGGGTCGGGGCCGATGATGACCAGGGAGTAGAGGTATTCGTTCCAGAAGGTCAGGAAGTTGAGCAGCAGGACGGTGGCGATGCCCGGCAGGCACATCGGGGTGTAGACGTGCCGCAGCACGGCGAACGTGGACGCTCCGTCCAGGCGGGCGGCCTCCTCCATCTCCGCGGGGATGGTCCGCATGAACTGCACGAGGATCACGACCGACAGCGGCAGCGCCGTCGCCGGCAGGAACAGGACCATGAACGTCCGGGTGTGGAACAGTCCGGTGGCCGCCGCCAGGAGGAACGTGGGGAACAGGGCGGCGAACGTGGGGATCAGGAAGCCCAGCGAGAAGACCTTCTCGATGACCCCCGAGACGCGTCCCGTCGATCGTGCGAGGGCGAATGCGGCGGGTATGGCCAGCAGCAGGGTGAGCGCGAGCGAAAAGACCGTCACCAGTGCGGAGTTGACCACCGCGAGGCCCAAGTCAGCACTGTCGAAGGCGGTTTCGAAGTTGTGCAGGCCCAGCGAGCCGGGCGGGGCGAAGGGGTGGGCGAAGATCTCGTCGTTGGTCTTGAAGGCCGAGGCGAGGAAGTAGTAGAGGGGGATCACGAGCAGGACCGCGTACGTCCAGACCAGGATGTGGGCCGGGAGCCAGCGTTTGCCGAGCTTCATGGTGCTGCTCCGATCAGTAGGTCTGGCGGAAGACACGGCGGATCGCGAGGAGGCCGACGAGTCCGACGAGGAAGAGGAAGACGCCGACGGTCTGGCTGTAGCCGAGGTCCGCGGCGATGAACGCCTTCTGGTAGACGAGGAACGACAGCGTGGTGGAGGACGTGCCGGGGCCGCCCTGCGTCAGCAGCAGCACGTTCTGCGCCGAGCCGAACAGCGTCCACAGGAACTGAAGCATCGTCACCACGCCGACGTAGTCCCGGATCACCGGGAAGTGCACCCTCCACATGGTCCGCCAGTGTCCCGCCCCGTCCAGCTGGGCGGCCTCTCCGAGCTCGTCCGGCACGCTGTTCAGCCGCGCGGCGAACAGGACGGCCGTGAAGCCGATGCCGCTCCAGATGTCCAGGGCGATCAGACAGGCCAGCGCCGTGGAGGGCGAGGCCAGCCAGGCGTCGGTGAGGGAGCCCAGACCGACGCTCTGCAGCGCCCCGTTGACGAGGCCGTCCGGCGAGAGGGCCGCGTAGAACACCATGGCCTTCGCCGGCGTCGAGATCAGGCCCGGGATGAACAGCAGATAGCGCAACAGTCGGTGGCCGGGCGGCCGTTGGGCGACGTAGTAGCCGAGCATGTACGAGCACACGATCATCACGGGCAGGGCGACGGCGAGTTGGACGGCGGTGTTCCGGACCGCGTCCCAGAACATCGGGTCGTCCCAGACGGTACGGACATTGCCGAGGCCCGCGAACGACACCGGTTGCAGCATTCCGGGCCAGTGGAGAGCCGCGATCACGAAGATGGCGAGCAGCGGCCCGACCATGAAGACCAGGTACCAGACCAGCGCGGGTACGGCGAGGACGGTGCCGCCCTGCCGGGGCGCACGCGTCGGCGCGGAGCGGGAGGAGGGCGGGACGGAGCGGCGGGCCGCGGTGCCGTCCGGTGTCGTCGTCAGCGTCGTCATGCGGTGACTCCCGGAGATCTGGTCGGCAAGGGGGAGGGTGGCCGGCGGCTCATGCGGACCGGTACGCGGACTCGAGGGCGGCGCGGACCTTGGCGGCGCTGGTGCCCTTGGTGAACGAGGTGCTGGTCGCGGTGATCAGCGGCTGGGTGGCGGCGGGCGGGACGTACACGTCGGGCAGCAGCACCTCGCTCACGTCGGAGCCGAGGCGCTGGGCCGCCGCCACGAGCGGGAAGCCGGTGCTGACGGTGTCCGTGCGCAGGGCCATGTCGCGGCCGCTCTCCTTGATGAAGCGGGAGACGGTGTCGGGCCGGTACATGAAGCGCAGGAACTTCTCGACGTGCTCGATCTTGCGGACGCCGTTGGGGCTGATCCAGAAGCCGATGAGGGTGAACGCCCGGATGATGGTGGGGTGTTCGTGTGCCCCTCCGTCGGCCAGGGGCCAGCCGCCGACCTCGGTGTGCCGCGCCACGTCCTCGGGCACCTTCGCCAGCGCGGACGACATCGCCGACTGGATCGCGGCGGCCTGGGTGTTGTACTGCGTGTTCATCGAGTCGGACGTCAGGCCCTGTGCCTTGTCCGCGAAGACTCCCGCGTCGCGCAGCGTCGTGAAGTACTCGATGCCCTCGCGGGCGCCGCGGCTGCCGAAGTCCCCGGTGGAGTAGACATGCCGGGCCTCGTCCTGGGACAGGAACGTCTGGATGATCTGGGCCAGCAGCTTCTGGCCGGTCCAGTCGTTGCCGCCGACGGTGACGGGTGCGATGCCCTTGGCGCGGAGCTTGCGGGCCGCGGCGATCAGGTCGTCGCCGGTGGTGGGGATCTCGTCGACGCCCGCCTTGTCGAGCAGGGCGCGGTTGAAGGCGACGGGCCAGTTCGTCGCGAAGTACGGGAAGGCCCGCAGCCTGCCCTTGCCGTCGGTCCATGCGGACAGCGCGGCGGGCAGCACGCGGTCGCGCAGGCCCCAGTCGTCGAGGTAGGGCATGACGTCGACCGTGGCGTCGACATCCGTCCAGGCGAGGGTCTTGTCGTAGAGGTTGACCATCACGACGTCGGCTTCCTTGCGGGCCAGCCGGGAGGTCTCGTAGACCTGGCCGAGGTCGTCGCCGTTGATGAGGTTCTTGACCTTGAGCCCGGGGTTCTCCTTGCGGAAGCGGTCCAGGGCCGACAGATAGGTGGGGGAGCCCGGCGCGGTCGTACCGAGCTGGGTGTGGACGACGATCGTGTCCGGATCGGAGTCCGCCGCGGCCAGTGACGCACAGCCGGACAGGGCGGGCAGAGCGGCGGCCGCAGCCAGACCGGTACCGGCGGCCAGCAGGTCGCGCCGGGTCAGCAATGAGCGCACAGCGGGGGTCTCCAACCAAGCGGTTAACGATTGGTTAATCGATGTACCAAGTGAGGTGGGAGGACCCTAGGGAGTGCGGGGGCTCAGGTCAAGAGGGTGATGCTGCGGAAGAACGCCGGAGCGAGCACCTGAACATCAGAACGCCAGCCCCGTCGAAGCGCATGGACGAGGGGCTGGCGTTCGCTGAGCACGCTCCTGCGTGCGGGTTTCGCCTTACCAGTAGTGCCGGCGTCCGGCGACGGCGTGACCCACGGATCCCATGATCCACAGGACGGCGCCGATCACCAGAAGGATGATCCCTATGGTCCAAAGGATCGAGACGCCGGTGAGAAAACCGACTATCAAAAGAATTACACCGAGGGCGATCATTGAGGCCTCCAACAGCAGGGACCGCTCTTGCCGCCCCGGGTACCCGCAAAACCGGGTTCAACTACTCGGATTTCGGGACGCCGCGACGCCAGGACGTCGGGACGTCGTCGATCTGGTCCGAGGACGGCGTCCCGGTGACGCAACAGATGTCACCGCCGCGTCACATCCCCCGCGAACCCCACAACTCGCGCCGCCCCTGCCCGGTCGTACTCCCCGTCGGTGACAAGAAGCAGCCGACTGACAGGTCATCAACCACCAGCGGGGGATACAGACATGAGCTCGACCCGACGCAACAACCGTCGCACCGCACCCAAGGCCGCGGTCGCGGCGGCTTCCTTCCTGCTGCTGGCGGGAGCGGGCATCATGGCCGCGCCCGCCGCGTTCGCGGGCAGCCCCGGCGGCACCTCCGCCACCGACCGCAACAGCGACTTCAACGGCGACGGCTACGACGACCTGCTGACCGGAGCGCCGGAGGGCGCCGTGGACGGCAGAGAAGGGGCCGGATACATCACCGTCCAGTACGGCGCGCCCAACGGCATCGCCACCAACACCACCGTGCCCAAGGGCCACGTCCAGGTCATCAGCCAGTCCACCAAGGGCGTGCCCGGCACCTCCGAGACCGGTGACGGCTTCGGACGGGCGGTGGCGAGCGGCGACCTGGACGGCGACGGGTTCGACGACGCGATCATCGGCGCTCCCGGTGAGGACGAGGGAACGGTCGAGGACGCGGGCCGCGTGACCGTCCTGTACGGCTCGCAGGCGGGCCTGGGCGCCGAGCGCACCGCGAGCGTCGTCGCGGCGACGCCCACAGCCGGTGCGCGGTTCGGGCACGCCCTGGCCGCCGCCCGCTTCTCCGGGGACATCGACGCCGATCAGCTCGTCGTCCTCGACCAGAGGACGGGGCTGAACGTGTTCACCTACCACGCGGGTGTCCTGCGCCAGGTCGGCACGCCGCACTCCACCGGCCACGCACTGCAGTGGGCCTACCTGACCACCGGTGACTACGACCGCGACGGCTTCGCCGACCTCGTCGTCTCGGGCTACAGCCCCGACGACGACTACGCCAAGGGCTGGTCCGCCTACTACAGCGGCGGCACCGAGGGTCTCGGCTACCGCCGTGACCTGCACGGCGGCCTGGGCACGGCCTCCGGCGACATCAACGGCGACGGCTACGACGACCTCGTCGTAGGCCAGCTCAGCGGCGTGGACGAGACCACTGGCGACGCGGAGGCCCCCGGCGGCCTGGTCGGCGTCTACTACGGAGGCGAGGACGGTCCCGCCGGTGCCGAGGGGCCGGGCACCGCACCCCAGTGGTGGTCGCAGAACTCCCCGGACGTGCCCGGAGCGGGGGAGACGGGCGACGCCTGGGGCAACGACCTGTCCGTCGCGGACGTCGACGGTGACGGATACGCGGACGTGGCCGTCGGCTCGCCGGGCGAGGACGCGGACGGTGCGCCCCGGGCCGGCGCGGTGACGCTACTGCGCGGTTCGAGCGACGGCCTGACCGGCACGGACGCCCAGTACTTCGACCAGAACACCCCCGGCATCCCGGGGGCTGCCGAGGAGGACGACGGTTGGGGCACCCAGGTCCGCCTCGTGGACACCGACGCCGACGGCCGAGCCGAACTGGTGGCCGCGGCTCCTGAGGAGAACGCGGGCGACGGGGGCATCTGGGTGCTGCCGGCCGGCGGCGAGGGGCTCCTTGCGGATGGGGCGTGGACGTATGGCGCCGGCGCGCTCGGTGGGACGGTGCGTGGCAGTCACTTCGGGGCGGTGATCGACGAGTAGCCGCTGGCGGACGGATGCCGGACCGGTGGCGGCGCGCGCGATGCGATCGCTGCCACGGGCTGGGCCGCGGTCCGGGTCGGCCCTGCTGAGGTCGGCACGAAGTGGTGGGCGCGGCTTCCGAGGAGATCACGGGCGACGGCGGGATCTGGGTGCTGCCGGCTGGCGGCGACGGGCTCCTCGCGGATGGCGCGTGGACGTATGGCGCCGGCGCGCTCGGTGGGACGGTGCATGGCAGTCACTTCGGGGCGGTGATCGACGAGTAGCCGCTGGCGGACGGATGCCGGGCCTGTGGCGGCGCGCGATGCGACCGCTGTTACGGGCTGGGCTGCGGTCCGGGTCGGCCCTGCCGGGGTCGGCAGGAAATGGTGGATGCGGCGCCCGAGGAGGATGCGGGTGAGGCCGGACCTGTGGTGGCGGGCGCGATGCGGCCGCTGCCACGGGATAGGGCCCGGTCAGGACGCGCCCAGTCGAAAGCTGCAGGCAGTCTGCCGCTGATCTCGGCCGTCCGCGGAGGGCCGTGCGATCCCGGCAGCTCAGACAGCGAACCGGTCGGGATCGGCGGACTTCCAGTCGGCCTCCCAGGAAGAGGGCGGCTCGGTGATCAACTGTCCAGGCTCCAGCCACTCGTACAGTTCCTCGTACGAGCGCTCGGTGTGCGGGTCGATGCGGCGGCGGAGCATGTGTGGGCGTAGGGCGGCGGGGTCGGTGACACCCATGGATGCCATGATCTGCAGGGCGCTGGCCACGGTGGCTTCCTGGAAACGTTGGACGCGCGGTGTCTTGTCGCGGACGTCGAGGGCGCGGGCACGGCGGGGGTCCTGTGTCGTCACGCCCGTGGGGCAGGTGTTGGTGTGGCAGCGCTGAGCCTGGATGCAGCCGACGGCGAACATCATCGCCCGGGCCGCGTTGCCGTAATCGGCGCCCTGCGCAAGGCGTTTGACGAGATCGGTGCCCGTGGCGATCTTGCCGCTCGCACCGATTTTGATCCGGTCGCGCAGGCCCGCACCGACGAGGGCGTTGTGCACGATGTGCAGGCCCTCGGTCAGCGGGGCTCCGACGTGGTCGGCGAACTCCAGCGGTGCGGCACCGGTGCCGCCCTCGCCCCCGTCGACGACGATGAAGTCGGGCGCCGTACCCTCCGCCAGCATCGCCTTGCACACGGCGAGGAACTGCCGGCGCGAGCCCACGCACAGCTTGAACCCGGTGGGCTTGCCACCGGACAGCTCGCGCATCCGGGCGATGAAGCGGACGAGTTCGCGCGGGGTGGAGAACACCTTGTGGTACGGCGGCGAGATCACGGTCTGCCCTTCGGGCACGTCCCGCACTCTCGCGATCTCGGCATTGACCTTCGCACCCGGCAGCACTCCGCCGATGCCCGGTTTGGCGCCCTGCGACAGTTTCAGGGACACGCACTTGACGTGCTCGTGCGCGGCCTTGTCGGCGAACTCGCCGGGGTCGAAATCACCGTCCCGGGTCCGGCATCCGAAATAGCCGGTGCCCACTTCCCAGACCAGATCCCCACCCGGCCGGAGGTGATACTCCGACAGACCACCCTCACCGGTGTCATGGGCGAAACCCCCTGCCGCCGCACCGCCGTTGAGCGCCAGGATCGCGTTGGCCGACAGGGAACCGAAACTCATGGCGGACACGTTCAGCAGCGCCATGTCGTACGGACGGCTGCAGTCGGGCCCCCCGATGCGCACGCGCGGCGGGGACTCGGGCACCGGGCAGGGCGCCATCGAAGGCACCAGATATTCATAACCGGGTTGGTACACGTCCCGTTCGGTGCCGTACGGCTGCTCGGCGTCGGTGCCTTTCGCCCGCTCGTAGACGATGCTGCGCACATCCCGGTCGAAGGGGCGGCCGTCGAAGTTCCGCTCGATGAAGTACTGCTGCAGTTCGGGGCGGATCCGTTCCAGGAGGAAGCGCGCATGCCCCAGAACGGGATAGTTGCGCAGCACCGAATGCCTGCGCTGGACCAGGTCCGCCGCACCCAGCAGCCCCAGCAGGACGAGCGGTACGGCGGCCGCGCACCACCAGGGCGACACGACGACCGCGGCGACGACCGCCGCCATGCCGGCGAGCAGGACCAGAGCGACAATCGCGAAGCGTCTCACCCTTCGCGCATTTCCCTGGGCCCGCTTTCCATTCCCGGGATTTTGTCAAGAAATGTGCAAGGCCGGGCGCTGAGACTGTCCCTCGGAGTACTGGTATCGGCGAGATCTGGAACGCGCCGACACGACCGTCGACCATGCAGGCATGGCACATGTACTCGTCACGGGCGGCACCGGCTTCCTCGCTTCCCACACGATCGCGCAGCTCCTGTCCGCCGAGCACACCGTCACGACCACGGTGCGTTCCCTGTCCCGGCGGCCCGACGTCGAGCGGATGCTCGCCGTGGCCGGAGCCCCGCACACGGACGACGTCTCCTACGTGGCGGCGGACCTGACCTCCGACCACGGCTGGGACCGGGCCGTGGCGGGCGCCGACTACGTCCTGCACGTGGCGTCGCCGTTTCCCGCAGCGCGGCCCGAGCACGAGGACGAGGTGATCGTCCCGGCCCGTGAGGGGACCCTGCGGGTCCTGCGCGCCGCCCGGGAGGCGGGGGTCCGGCGCGCCGTACTGACCTCTTCCTTCGCGGCGGTGGGCTACGGCCACGGGCGGACCGGGTGGACCGGGCGGACCGGGGGGACGGAGCGGACGTTCGGCGAGGACGACTGGACCAGGACCGACGGGCCGGGGGTGTCCGCGTACGTCAAGTCCAAGGCGGTCGCCGAGCGGGCCGCCTGGGACTTCATCGACAGCGAGGGCGACGGGTTGGAGCTGACGGTGGTCAACCCCGTGGGGATCTTCGGGCCCGTCCTCGGACCGGACTACTCCGCGTCGATCCGCATCATCCACGCGATGCTGACCGGCGGGATGCAGGCCGCCCCACCGATCTGGACCAACACCGTCGATGTACGCGACGCGGCCGACCTTCATCTACGTGCCATGACGGCGCCCCAGGCGGCAGGACAGCGGTACCTGGCGCTCGCGGGCGAGCCGATCTCCTTCCATGGCATCGCCCTGGCCCTGCGCGAGCGGTTGGGCGAGGCCGCCGCCAAGACCCCCACCCGCTCCGCTCCCGCCTGGCTGCTGCGACTGCTGGCCACGGTCCGACCGGCGCTGCGCGAGACGGTGCCGCAGCTGGGCGTCGTACGCCGCGCCTCCAACGCGAAGGCCCGCAAGGAACTGGACTGGTCACCGCGCACCAACGAGGAGGCCGTCACGGCCACCGGGGAGAGCCTGGTGCGCCTCGGGCTGCTGAGCGGCTAGCGTCGAGAGCATGGCGCACGAGACGGCCGACACCCTGGGCGCATTCCTCCGGGCCCGGCGCGAGCAGATCAGCCCCCGGCAGGTCGGGCTGCCCGACGGCGTACGGCGCCGGGTTCCAGGACTGCGGCGCGAGGAGGTCGCCCAGCTCGCCGGCATCAGCCCCGAGTACTACCTGCGCCTGGAACAGGGCCGCAACCTCAACCCCTCCGACCAGATCCTGACCGCCCTGGCCGGCGCGCTCCAGCTCGACGAGGACGCGCTCGCCTACCTGCACCGGCTCGCCCACCCCGCCCCGCCCGGACGTAGGCCGCGCCGACGCGCCCGTACGAACCAGGGCGATCTGCAACCGCTGCTGGACAGCTGGCCGGACACCCCCGCCTACGCCCAGGGACCCGGCGGACGCGTCGTCGCGGCCAATCGCCTGGCCGGGCTCCTGTGCCCGTTCTTCACCGTCGGTCACAACCCACTGCGGGCGGCCTTCCTCGAACCCGAGATGCGCAGCCTGTACCCGCAGTGGGACGACATGACCGCCAAGACGGTCTCCGGCCTACGCGCCATGCTCGATGTCGACGACGCCGACCCGGGGTTGCTGGAGACCATCGGCGAACTCACCGTCGCCAGCGAGCGGTTCGGCCTTCTGTGGACCCGTCGCGAGGTCCGCCGCCGGGACACCGGTCACACCCGCCTGAACCACCCGCTCGTCGGTCAACTCGACCTGCACTACGAGAAGATGGTGCGCCCCCAGGCCCGCCAGCTGATCGTCGTCTACTACGCCGACCAGGGCTCCACCAGCGCTGAACGCCTGGCCCTCCTCAGCAGCCTGTGACAACCGACGCGGACGGCTTCTTTTCAGGCCAACGGCTACTTCTCAGGCCAGAGGCTACTGCTCACGCCAGCGGCATCTTCTCGGTCATGCGGAGCTGCTCGATCACACTGGCCAGCTGCGCCTCGGTGGCCGCGTCGGCGGCGTCGGGATCGCCGGCCGTGACGGCGTCGATGATGGACAGCAGCTGAGGCAGTGACTCCTGCGGGCGTCCGGAGCGCAGCGCCAGACGGAACTGGAAGCGCACCATCTGGACGTTGAGCCGCTCCAGCTGGCGCTTGGCGATCACCTGGCCGCTGAACTCGATGATGAGGTCGTGCAGCTTGCGGTTGAGGGCGGAGTAGGTCTGGATGTCCTGCTCGGCGACCGCCGCCCGTAGTTGCGTGCCGAGCTCGGTCAGCTCGGCACGCTGCGCCTCGTCCGCGTGCTCGGCCGCTTTACGCGCGCACAGGCGCTCCAGGACGGAGCGGCACTCGGTGATCTGGATGGCCTCCTCGACGGAGACGACCCGGACGCTGGCGCCGCGGTTGGGCACGAGCTCCACCAGATCGTCGGAGGCGAGGTCGAAGAGCGCTTCGCGTACGGAGCTGCGGGTCACTCCCAGCTGGTCGGCCAGGTCCTGCACGATGAGGCGCTGCCCCGGCAGGAGGTCGCCGGTCCACAGGGCCTGCCGGATGTGCGTGCTGACGTGAAGCCGCGCGGCGGCGCCTTTGACTTGCGTGCTGGTCACCTGCTGCTGGTTCCTCTCTGCTGCGTCCACCGGCCGAGCCTATCATCAGCAATATTTTCAGCGAAATTTTTGCAACTCCGTGAACCCGGCGACGACAGATCTGCGGAAAGATTGCTGAAAATATTGTCGGCAAAGTGATTGACCATGTCTGCGGCACGCGGTTAGCGTCCCGTTTCGTGCGCAGCCCAAGCCGCTTCGGACGCGACACCGGGACAGACCCCGGACGCGACCCCGGGACCGCCCAGCGAAGGAGAACCCGTCTTGATCATCGATTGCCACGGCCACTACACGACCGCGCCACCAGCGCTGGGGGAGTGGCGCGAGCGCCAGATCCAGGCCCTGACCGGGGATGGCGAGGCACCGCGGCAGGCGGATCTGCGGATCAGTGACGACGAGATCCGGGACACGATCGAGGCCAACCAGCTGCGTCAGATGGACGAGCGCGGCATCGACGTGACCGTCTTCTCCCCGCGGGCCTCGTTCATGGCGCACCACATCGGCGACTTCGCCGTCTCGCAGGCCTGGGCCCGGGTCTGCAACGACCTGTGCGCCCGCGTCGCCGAACTGTTCCCCGCCCGGTTCGCTCCCGCGGCGATGCTGCCGCAGTCACCCGGCGTCGACCCGGCGACCTGCATACCCGAGCTGATCCGCGCGGTCGAGGAGCTCGGAGCGGTCGCGGTCAATCTCAACCCCGACCCCTCCGGCGGTCACTGGACGGCGCCCCCGCTGACCGATCGCTCCTGGTATCCGCTCTACGAGAAGTTCGTCGAGCTCGACGTGCCGGTGATGGTGCACGTGAGCACCAGCGACAACGCCGCGTTCCACACCACCGGGGCGCACTACCTCAACGCCGACACCACCGCCGTCATGCAGCTGATCCAGGGAGATCTGTTCGCCGACTTCCCCACCCTGCGGCTGGTCGTACCGCACGGTGGCGGGGCGGTGCCGTACCACTGGGGGCGCTTTCGCGGTCTGGCGCAGGCACTGGGCAAGCCGGAGCTGACCGACCATCTGCTGAACAACGTCTTCTTCGACACCTGCGTCTACCACCAGCCCGGCATCGACCTCTTGCTCAAGGTGATGCCGCACAAGAACGTGCTCTTCGCCTCGGAGATGATCGGGGCGGTGCGGGGCGTCGACCCGGTCACCGGGCACCACTTCGACGACACACGCCGCTACGTCGAAGCGGCAGGCCTGTCGCCCGCGGACCTCGCGGCCATCGAGGAGGGCAACGCCCGCACCGTCTATCCCCGGCTCGACGCCCGTCTGCGCAAGGCCGGCCGGTGAACCAAGGGCCGGCAGTACGCCAGAGAGGAACCACCATGCAAGAACTCGGCGTCGTCCACACCACGATCGAACGGGCCGAGCCCGCCGCGGTGAACCGCCTGTCCAGGCTGGGAGTTGCGACCGTCCACGAGGCGATGGGCCGACTCGGCCTGATGCGTCCCTACATCCGCCCGGTGTACCCCGGCGCCCGGCTGTGCGGTACGGCGGTGACCGTGCTCCTGCAGCCCGGCGACAACTGGATGCTTCACGTGGCCGTCGAGCAGGTCAGGCCCGGCGACGTCGTTGTCGCGGCCTGCACCACCGAGTGCGAGGACGGCTTCTTCGGCGAGCTGCTGGCCACGTCGCTGCGGGCACACGGCGCGCTCGGCCTGGTGATCGACGGCGGCTGCCGCGACGTCGCCGACCTGGAGCGGCTCGACTTCCCCGTCTTCAGCCGGGCCGTTCACGCCAAGGGCACTGTCAAGGCGACGCCCGGCTCGGTCAACGTACCGGTCGTGTGCGCGAACGTCCTGGTGAACCCGGGTGACGTGGTGCTCGCGGACGCCGACGGCGTGGTCGTCGTACCGGCCGCGAAGGCTGCCGAGACCGCCGAGGCCGGCGAACTCCGGGAGGCCAAGGAGGAGGAGAAGCGCCGGCGGCTGGCCGCCGGTGAACTCGGCCTCGACATCTACCACATGCGTGACGATCTGCAGTCCCACGGCCTGCGCTACGTCGACTGACTCATCTGCCTCACCTGACTCGACCGAGTCGACTGAGCAGACCGAAAGGACATGACCCCTTCATGCTGGTGATCGACAACCACACCCACGTCATCTCGCCCGACCGCGAGCGCTATCCGGTCGCTCCGGTCGGCGGACGTCAGTCGGAGTGGTCGCAGGACCACCCAGTGGACATCGACGGACTCCTGCGTGCACTGGACGCCGCGGAGATCGCCAAGGCCGTGGTGGTGCAGGCCTCGACGGTGTACGGCCACGACAACCGCTATGTCGTCGAGGCGGTGCGCGCCCACCCCGACCGGTTCATCGGCGTCTACTCGATCGACGCCGTCGCGCCGGACGCCGTGGAGCGCATCAAGCACTGGCAGGCCGAAGGCCTCTCCGGATTCCGGCTGTTCACCACCGGCACCACGATGCCCGGCCAGGCGGACTGGCTGGGCCACGAGGACTCGTATCCCGCCTGGGCCTACGCCGAGGAGCAGAACATACCGGTCTGCCTGCAGATGACGATCCAGGGCCTGCCCGCGCTCCGAGAGCTGCTGAAACGATTCCCCGGAGTGCGGGTGCTGCTCGACCACTGCGCCCGACCCGACCTGTCCGACGGCCGCCCTTACCGGCTTGCCGCCGACCTCTTCGACATGGCCGCCTTCCCCGGCGTCCACCTCAAGCTCACCCACCGGGCGCTGGCGGCGGCGGAGAAGGGCGCGTCCGTACCCACCGAGTTCCTGGCGGACCTGGTAGCGGCGTACGGGGCGAACCGCATCGCCTGGGGCTCGAACTTCCCCGCGGCGGACGGCACACCGGCCGACCTCCTGGCCCAGGCACGCAAGGCGACGTCCGAACTCCCGCAGGCCGACCAGGAACTCATCTTCGGCGGGACGAGCGCCGCGTTCTACGCCGGCGGAAAGGGAGAATCCCGTGGCTGAACTCCCCGTACTGCGCACCGTGTTGGGTGACTACCCGCACACGGCACCACTGAAGAACGGCGACGTCGAAAGCCCCCGGCTGCGGCTGGACTTCGTCTCCGTCTCACCCATCCACCGGGCGTTCGCCCCCATGGTGCGGGAGGAGGCCTACGACCTCAGCGAACTGGCCGTCGTGACCGCCCTGCAGGCCATCGCCTACGGCCGCCCCGTCGTCCTGCTGCCCGCCGTTGTCGCCGCACGCTTCCAGCGCGGCTGCCTCATCGCCCACGCCTCGCGCCCCGTCAGGCCCGAAGACCTGAAGGGCAAGCGCATCGGAGTGCGGTCGTACACCCAGACCACCGGCATGTGGGTGCGCGCCCACCTGGCGGAGGACTACGGCCTGGCGGCGCAGGACGTCCAGTGGATCACCCGCGACGGCGCGCACGTGGCCGAATACGCCGTCCCGGCGTTCGTCACGCACGATGAGCATGCCGCGAACCTCCCCGACCGGCTGCGCGAGGGACGCATCGACGCCGCCGTCCTCGGCAACGACCTGCCCGAGGGCGACGAGTTCGTGCCCGTCGTCCCCGACGCCGCCGCCCGAGACGAACAGTGGTGGCAGCGGCACGGCTTCATGCCGATCAACCACATGGTGGCCGTGTCGGCCTCGACCTTCCGCGCAGACCCCGACGCCGTCCGTGAGAGCTACGCCCTGCTGCGGCGCGCGGACGCCTCCGTGGAACGCCCCGAGGGCAGGCCGCATCCCACGCTCTTCGGCTACGAAAACCTGCGCGGCCCCGTCGAGTCGGTGATCGACGCCTGCCTCGCCCAGCACCTGCTGCCTCGACGGCTCAGCCCGGACGAGGTCTTCGGCCCGGCCAGGGAGGTGCTCGGAAACGACGCGGACTGACGCCGACGGCCAACCCCCTGTCGGCACCGGACATTCAACGGAGAAAGCCGGAAACGATGAGCGATACCCATTCCCCTTCCGCCGGCGCCCCCAGCAGAGCGGGCACCTCGGAGCAGAACACCAAGAAGCGCCCGCCGTTCTACCGTGACCTGGCCGTCCAGGTCCTCGCCGGAGTCGCACTTGGCGTGCTCGTCGGCGCGCTCGCGCCCTCGGTGGGACAGCATGTGCAGTTCCTCGGCGACATCTTCATCCATCTGATCCAGATGGTCGTCGGCCTGATCATCTTCTGTACGGTGACCCACGGCATCGCCAGCGTGCGCGACCTGGGCAAGGTCGGCCGCATCGCGGTCCGTTCACTGATCTACTTCGAGGTCATCACCACGATTGCGCTCGTGATCGGGCTCGTCGTGGTCAACGTGCTCAAGCCGGGCTCCGGCATGCACATCGACCCCGCCCACCTGCACACCGATTCCTCCGCGCCCGCGCCCGCCAAGTCGGAGGGCTTCGACGACTTCCTCGTCGGCCTGGTACCGACCTCAGCGGTACAGGCCTTCGCCGAGAGCAGCATCCTCCAGATCCTGGTCTTCTCCGTGCTGTTCGCCTGCGGGCTGGCATCTGTGGGCGAGAAGGCACAGCCGGTGCTGGACGTGGTCTCGACGGTGCAGCAGGCGCTCTTCTGGATCATCCGCAAGGTCATGCGCGTCGCCCCGCTGGCCGCCTTCGGCGCCATCGGCTACACGGTGTCCCAGTACGGTCTGGGAACCCTCCTCTCGCTCGGCCGGCTGGTGGCGGTGTTCTACCTGATCGTCGTGCTGTTCTTCGTCCTGGTCCTGTGGCCGGTCTCGCGGTACGCGGGGGTGAGCCTGCTGAAGCTGATGCGCTACTTCCGCGCCGAACTGGTCCTGGTGCTCGGCACCAGCTCCTCCGAGAGCGTGTTCCCCCAGCTGACGGCCAAGTTGAAGAACCTCGGTGTGGACGAACCCGTCGTGGGCCTCGTACTGCCGACGGCCTACAGCTTCAACCACGACGGCACCTGCCTGTACTTTGCCGCAGTGAGCGTCTTCCTCGGCCAGGCCACCGGAACGGATCTCAGCTGGACGGCCCAACTCGGCCTCCTGCTGGTGCTGTTGCTCACCTCCAAGGGAGGCGCGGGAGTGTCCGGCTCGGCCATCGCCGTACTCGCGCTCACACTCAGCGCGACCCACACGATCCCCGTCAGCAGCATCGCCCTGGTCCTCGGCGTGCACAGCATCCTGTCGGCCGCCTTCGTCTTCACCAACATCGCCGGCAACTGCGTGGCCACCCTCGTCGTCGGCAAATGGGAGAACGCGATCGACCGGGACCGGCTGCGCACGCAGCTGAACGCCGGTTACCAGCAGGCCGCATAGCGGTCGCCGAGGTGAGCGCGCCCGACGCCCGGCGGGACTTCCGGTGGCTGTGGGCCGGGCAGACGGTGTCGCTCGTCGGCGATCAGGTGTCGGCCTTCGTACTGCCGACGGTCGCCGTGGTGGTCCTGCACGTCGGCAACGCCGAGGTCGGCGTCCTCAACGCGATCGCCACCGCCGCCTACCCGGTGCTGGGACTGTTCGTCGGGGTCCTGATGGACCGCATCCGCCGCCGCCCGGCGATGATCGTGGCAGACCTCGTGCGAGGTGCGGCCTTCGCGACGCTCCCGTTGGCCGCCGCCTTCGACGCGCTGTCCCTGGCCCACCTGTACGCCGTTGCCGCGGTGTCCGGGATCTTCTCGGTCCTCTTCGACGTGGCCTACCAGTCCTACCTGCCCACGCTCCTGACCGGTGAGCCGCTCGCCCAGGGCAATGCGCGACTGGAGATGTCCAGCAGTGTCTCGCGCCTCACCGGACCCACCATCGGCGGGGCACTGCTGCAAGCACTGGCCGCGACCGGCGCCCTGGCGGCGTACGCCCTGTCCTTCCTGGCATCCGTGGTGGGCGTCCTCCTCGTCCGAACCCCCGAACCCGCCCCGCCCGCTCACGCCACCGGCACTGGATTATGGCGCCCGATCGCCGAGGGCCTGCGCTTCCTGTGGCACCATCCGCTGCTACGCCCGCTCACCCTGGCGGCGGGACTGCGCAACCTCGGGATGAGCACGGGGCGCGGTTTCACCGCCGGAGCCGTAGCGGCGGTGGCAGGGGCGCTACTGAGCGGCCGCCTGACCCGACGCCTGGGCGCCGGCCGCACCCTGCTGCTGACCGGATGCGAGGGCCTGGCCTGGCTGGCCGTCTCCCTCCCCCTCGGCGCCCTGGCAGGCGGCACACTCGCCCAACTCCTCACCACCACGTACGGCCCCCGCCTCGGCCTGACTCTCGCTCTGACGTCGGGTGCCGCTGTGGCGGCTCTGTCGCTGCCCATCTTGGTGGCCGGGAGAATCCGCCGGATCCAGCACAGCCCGTGACACAGGGAAAGCACGCGGCCGGGGTCTGCTCCAGCAGCCCCCGGCCCCGCACTCGCAGCCGCTCAACTCGCGCTCACTGCGCGTCAGTTCAGCCGATCGTCCACTTCTGGTTCGCCCCGCCCGTGCAGGTCCAGATCTGGAGGCGGGTGCCGTTGGCGGAGTTGTTGCCGGTTACGTCGAGGCACTTGTTGGCCTGGGGGTTGACGATGTCGTTAGCGCTGCTGACGGCCCACTTCTGGTTGGGGCCGCCGGTGCAGTCCCAGAGTTGGACGGTGGAGCCGTCGGCGGTGCCGTTGTCCGTCACGTCGAGGCACTTGCCGAGGGCGCGGATCGTTCCGTCGGAGCCGACGGTCCACTGCTGGGCGGCGGTGCCGTTGCAGTCGTAGAGCTGTACGGGAGTCCCGTTGGCGGAGTTCGCGCCGGCGACGTCCACGCACTTGCCGGCCAGGCCCCTGATCGCCGAGCCGGTGGAGGTACCGCCGGTAGTGACGGAGACGGAGTCGACGATGAGCTGCTGGGGGAAGGTGGTGGAGCCGTCGGGGTCGCCGGGCCAGTAGCCGCCGACGGCGAGGTTGAGGATGAGGAAGAAGGGCTTGTTGAAGACCCAGGTCTTGCCGCCGAGGTCGGCGGGGGTGCGGGTCTGGTAGACGTTGCCGTCGACGGACCAGGTGATGCGGTCGGGGGCCCAGTCGACGGCGAAGGTGTGGAAGGCGTCGGCGAAGGCCTGGCCGTTCGGCAGGGTGTAGCCGGCGCCGATGCCGCCGGAGCCGGAGTAGCCAGGGCCGTGGATGGTGCCGTGGATGGTGGAGGGCTCGAAGCCGACGTTCTCCATGACGTCGATCTCGCCGGAGTCGGGCCAGTTGACCGGGGTGCCGAGCATCCAGAAGGCCGGCCACATGCCCTGCCCGCGCGGGATCTTCATCCGCGCCTCGACGTGGCCGTACTGGGCGTTGAACTTGCCGGAGGTGTTGAGGCGGGCGCTGGTGTACTGGCAGGTGCCGTACCAGCACTGGTAGTTGGCGGGGTTCTCCTTGCGGGCGGTGATGACCAGGTGGCCCTGGCCGTCGAGGGCGGCGTTGTTGGTGCCGGAGGTGTAGTACTGCCGCTCGTGGTTGTTGACGTTGTCGCCGGTCTCGATCTGCCACTTCGAGCCGTCGACGGCGGCACCGGCGGGGCCGTCGAAGTTGTCGGAGAACGCCACGGCCGCGGCGGCTGCCTTCGAGGCGGCGGGGGAGGCGTCCGGCGGATCCGCGTGCGCCGCACCGGTCGCGGCGGACGCGACCAACACGGCGGAGAGGGCGGCGAACAGGCATCTTCGGAGCAGACGTGGAGAGGCCACGGCTCTTCCTTCCATACGGCGGCCGGGCGCACGAATGAGCCGACCGAGGTGGGGGATGAAGGCGTCGCCTCTTGATTTAAGGAGTGAAGTAAGAGTCCGTCAATACTTTGGTACGGACCACTGACCGGTGCCCCTCCCGGTGCCCCTGCCGAGCGACGATCTCGTCTCGGCAGGGGCACCGGAGCAGGGACACCGGAGGTGAGGATCAGGCGTGCCGACTCGGCAGCACCGTCAGATCGTCGAACTGCGAGGTGGTGTAGGAGTCCAGGCCCAGGCCGACCTGACCGTGGTCGTACGTCGCGTCGGACACCTGGGCGACCTCCGTCCCGTCGATCCGGGCCGTGATCGTCTCTCCCGAGAAACCGAGCGAGACCCGGTGCCAGGTGTCGGCCCCGGCAGAGGAGAGGCTGCCGCTCGCCAGGACACGTGTGGTCTTGTCGGGGGCGAGGACCTCCAGCGACCAGGTGCCGGAGTCAGAGAGCTTCATGTAGTAGCCCTGCCATGCATTGACGCGCCCGGTGCCGACGTTGTTGAGCTGGTTCACCACGCGGCCGAGCAGCGAGGCCGTACCGGTGTGGTCGATCAGCACCTTCGCCGAGACGGTGTAGTCGGTCCACCTGCTGTCCCCGGACAGCGTGAGCGGGGCCGCCACCCTGGACCACTTCGTGGGCGGCGTCGTGATGGACTGACGCAGGCAACGGCCGGTGCCGCGACTGCCGGAAGCTGCCTGCGGGGCGCCGGCGCAGGGCGCTACCTGGAAGGCTCCCTCCATGTCGGAGACATAGCGCGGGGTGGCCGCGATCCGGTAGGAGTCGAAGCTCTCGCGGTAGGGCAGTGCCATGGTCCGCGTACGGGGTGCGCTCGCCGCGGCGCGGCCCTTGCCCCCGGGCATGGTGGTCAGCGTTGTGACCGTGCCCGGCTGAAGGGTGATGCCGTGCCCGCCCTTCGCGTCGGGGGCCACATCATGACCGCGGACGAACCAGTCGGCGGGGTCGGTGGATTCGAGCGTGGTCGTCCAGCGGTGCAGGGCACCGCGCGGCAGCTTGCCGGTCGGCGTGACGCTGACGTTCTGCGGGGCGCTCGCCCCGGTCGTCTCGAACACGGTCGTGTACGAGGGCCGGGGGCCCGGGGATCGCAGGGTCACGTACGTGCCGCCGCCGTCGAGGTAGCCGCTGGCGGAGTCGACATAGCTCCAGCCCGGCCGGGTGAACTGCGCGGTCTGGGCGATGGTCCACAGCGTCGGACCGAGGTCGTAGTGGCCGCTCCACGGCTCGTTGGCCTGGAGCAGACCACTGCCCTGCATCTGGACGGTCGGGTACCAGGCGTACGCCGCGGGCCAGTTGATGAACGCCGTGATGCGGGAGTCGACGTACTCGTGGTTCATCTCCGCGGCGAGGCGCGTCGCACCGGTGAGGTAGTTGTTCCAGCCCGATTCGCTGGCGAACAGTGGCTTGTCGAGGCTGAGGGCGTCCGGTGAGCTGGAGCAGTGGACGGCGGAGCAGGGGTAGTGGATGCCGACGACGTCCGTGGCGGCGTCGAAGGCGGGGTCGTTCTTCATGTCGGTGGCCACCTGCCAGCCGGCGTTGTCGGCCGCCACCACCTTGACGTCACCATGGCCATGGCGCACCAGGGCGGCCTTGAGCTTGCCGTACCAGGCTGCGTCCCAGCCCTTCTCGTTCCAGCCGCCGAGATAGTCGATGTGCAGGTCGTGCTGTTGTGCGCAGCCGATCCACTTCATCAGATAGTCGATGTTGTCCTCGGACCAGAAGCCGGCGTCGAACCAACCGGGCGCGCCCCATTCGAGGCCGTAGAAACGGATGTCGGGGTTGCGTTTCTGGGCCTGCTCCATGAGCCACCACTCGTAGCCGCGGTTGCAGTCGACCTGGGTGGGTGTGCGCATGTGGCTGGGCTCGGCGCCGTTGCTGGAGTTGGTGTCGGAGCCGATCTCCACCTTCAGGATCTGCAGCGAGGCGCCGTAGCCGGGCTTGAAGAGGTAGTCCAGGATGCGGCTGCGTTCGGGTTCGGGGTAGTCGACCAGCAGCCGTGAGGTGCCGCCGCCTCCGCTGATGGCGCCGATGCCGTCGAAGACGCGCCCCGTACCGGCGCCGTCCACGACGATCTGCTGTACCGGGGGCGTGCCGTTGTCGGCGCGTGCGGTGGCCGGGGCGACGAGCGCCAGGCAGGACACGGCGAGGGCGCACACCGCGCGGGCGGCGCGTCCGGGAAGCCGGCGCAGCGCGCCGCTCCGTCTCTCTGTTCCGAGCATGGTTCTCCGTAGGTTGTCGAACAGGTGGACCCGATGGGTGGTTCAGACGGGCGGGTTGAGACAGGTGGTTCAGAGGGAGACGTGGGTGCGGCCCGCCGGGACCTTCCGGCCGCGCGTACGGCCGTCCTTGCCGAAGACCTCGACACGGGCAGGACCGTCGGCGTTGATGTCGAAGGAGGCGCCGGAGCCGTGCAGTACAAAGTTGCGGACGGCGACGCGGGCGCCCGTGGCACGGAAGACGGTGCGACCGTCCCGGACCAGCGTGGTCCTGTCGGGTCCGGCGGAGACGGCGTAAGTGTGCCCGCGCAGCTGGACGTTGGCGACGGTGTTGGTGCCCGGCAGTGCGAGCGTGCCGAACATGAGGGCCGACGCGTCGCCGTCCCACGGATTGTCGGAGATGAGTTCGTGCAGGCCCTGCACGGGCATTGCGTTGGACCAGGAGTAGGTGCGCCACGCGGTGTCGACCGCGGAGTCCATGACGGACTGCCCGGGCTCGGGGTCGAAGGACTCCGGGAACCAGTTCTCCTTGTCCCAGGCGTCCAGGTACATCGCGGTGCTGCGGGCGGCGAACCGGCCGGCCACGTCGTCGAAGCCGTACCGCTTGACGCCGTCGTAGACGGTGGCGTTCATCGGCGGCCACACCGCGCCCTTCCACTGCTCGGGCGCCGTGTCCTCGCCGTAGCGGTCGAAGAAGCGGAAGTGCTCGGAGTCGGGGTGCACCGGGCCGCCGGAGCAGTACGCCGGGTCGTTGCGGGCGACGCTGGGGACGACGTACTCGCCCCAGAACTCCTCTGGATCGAGCAGGTGTTGCTCGACCAGGATGCGTGCCCGCTCCTGCGTGGCGAGGCCGGCGAACAGCGGGTAGAAGACGGTCGGCGTGACCACCTCGTTCCACGTGCCGTCCAGGTAGCGGCTCAGGTACAGGCCCTTCTCGGCGTGCCACAGCCGGTCGTTGAGCAGGCGCCGGATCGTCGCGTGCTGTGCGGCGAACCGCTGCGCGTCCTGCGGTTTGCCGAGCACGCGCGCCATCTTGGCCAGGGTCTCGGCGAGCAGCGCGTAGTAGGAGTTCAGGGCCACGTCGGTGAGGTCGGTGTTGTCGCGCTTGTCGCCGCTGCCGCCCTGCTTGGGGACGCGGTGGTAGTCGGCGTAGACGGGACTGTCGTCCAGGCCGAGGTGATTGCCCCGGCCGCCGACGCGGTCTCCGAAGTAGGGGGTTTCCAGCAGGCCGTCGCGGTCGGTGTCCCACTCGGGCAGCAGGTCGTGGAAGGTGACGAGCACGGGGTACGTCTTCTCCAGGATCGAGCGGTCGCCGAACTTGGTGTACAGCCGCCAGGCGGCGTACGCGTGCATGGGCCCGGAGTTCTGCTGGTCGTAGCGGGGTCCCAGCAGCGGTACCTGGTTGGGCGGTGCCGGGGCCTCGAAGACGTCCGTCTCGTGCTGCAGGGCGAGCGTCCGGCTGACGAAGGCGGCGTTCACGGCGTCGAACGCCGAGTCCCAGCCCGTGAACAGACCGCCTCCGCCGCCCCATCCCCACATCACGTAGTTGCGTCGGCGGTCCCGGTCGTAGTTCGTGTTGAGCGACAGCGCGTCGCGTACGGCGTCGGCCGCCCGTCCCACCGGTCCCGAGCCGGTGAGGTTGCCGCCACCGACATGGGCCGCCGCGGCCAGCGCGTGCTCCACCTCGTGCGCTTCCGGCGTCCCGGCCTTGACCGTACGGTCGTCGACGCGGGCGGTGAAGGTGATCGTACGTCCCTTGCCGAGGCGGTAGACCTGTGCGGCGACCGCGGTGCCCGATGTGCCGCTGCCGCCAGTCACCGCCGCCGTCATGTCGGCGACCGAGGCGTAGCAGCCGGTGCTGTCGGCGGGTTCGGTGGGAGACAGACGTATGTGACCGGTGCGGGTCGCATCCACAAGGCCCGGGGCGCTGCCCGTCAGACAGGTGCCGTCCACGGCGTACGACGCCTCCTCGCCCCAGGGGGAGGAGAGTTCGAGCACGACGGTCGTGTCGTCGTCGAGTGCGGTGACGGCTCCGACCAGTTCGCTGCCGTCGCCCGTGCGCGCGTAACGGACGCGTATGGTGCGCTTCTCGCTCTGCACCTGGTCGTATTTCTGCTGCAGCTGCGGGAGTTTGGCCGTGGCGTCGTCGACCGCGCTTTGCGACCACTGGTCGGGGTGCGCGATCACCTCGCGCAGTGCGTCCAGGTGCGCGGGCATGATCGTGCGGTCGTCGGTGGTGACCCGCACCTCCTTGTAGGCGCCGTCCGGAGTCATCGGACCGATCCGCCACAGGTAGTTGGTCATTTTCTCGCGGAGCAGCTTGCCCTGCGCGGTGAGCAGCCCGACGCGCAGGGCGAACCGTGACTCGCCGGTGCCGACGAACAGCGCGCCGGTCCAGTCCTGTTCCTTGACGCCGGGCATGGCGAACGGTCGTCGCAGCGTCGGATACGGCAGTTCGGACCGGTGCCCGGCGTCCGTGAGGCCTTGAGCAGCGGGCGAGGCCGCTGCGGCCTCGCCCGCGCCCGGCACGAGGCCGATCGCCGCGCTGCCGAGACCGGCCGCGCCGACGGTGCCGAGGAAGTGCCGTCGTGGCATCTGATGTCGTGCCATGTGCAGTCCTCTTCTCTCGTTCGATATCTCGGATGATGGTCGGAAGGTCGGGCACACCTCGCCGCGGAGGCATGCCCGACGAACCTCAGGAGGACGGCATGACCGACTCGAACTGCCAGTGTCCGGAACCCACTTGGTAGACCGACTCGGTGTCACCGGCCCGCAGCAGGTGTGCACCGCGCGGAGCGTCCACCCGGCCCTTCGCCGCCGGGACGTGGATCTCGGCCGTACTGCCGGCCGGCACGTCGACACTCAGCTGGAAGTGCTCACCAGTCCGCTTCCATGCGGTGCGCGCCACACCGTACGGAGTGCGGTAGGAACCGGAGGCCGACGTCAACTCGCCCGTCACCGCAGGGTCGATCAGCAGCTCGCGATAGCCGACCGAGTCGGCGGTCTGGTCGATGCCCGCGACACGCGTGGTGAACCAGGAGTCGATCGCGCCGAGCATGAAGTGGTTCTGCGACTGCCCCGGGCCGCCGTCCCAGGACTCGCCCAGCGTCGTGTTGCCGGCCAGGACCTGGTAGCCGTAGCTGGGACTGGTCGTCTGCGTGGCGATCTTCTCCACGATGTCGTCGCGTCCGGCGGCGGACAGCACACGGAACGCGGCCGGAAGGGAGATCTCGCCGAGCAGCAGATGGTGGCCGGCGGACTCGATGGAGGACGTGAAGTGGCCGAGGAGACGGGCCCGTTCGCCCGCCGGGTAGGCGCCCATGTCGAGGGCGAGGGCCTCGGCGCCCTGGCCGCCACCGCCGAACGTGCCCGTGTCCGTGGAGTAGTACGCGTCGGACAGCGCACGCACGCTGGCGTCGGCCTTCGCCCGGTAGTCGTCGGTCGCCGCCTGGTCGCCGAGCAGTGCGGCGATCCGCGCCATCGTGTCCACGACGCGCCAGTAGCCGTAAGTGCCCGCAACGGCCCGCGGGAAGGTGCGGTCCGGGGTGAACCAGTCGCCCAGGCCGTAGTCGAGGATGCCGCCGGAGACCTGCTTCTCCAGGAACGCCGCGTACTGCCGCATGCGCGGGTAGTAGGTGCGCAGGGTGTCGAGGTCGCCGTACGTCGTGTAGAGCTGCCACGGTACGAGGACGAAGGCGCCGCCCCAGTTGGAGTCGTTGCGGTAGGCGCCCGGCAGGCTGGTGTACTCCGGGACGGTGCTGGGGATGAGCCCGTCCTCAGTCTGCGCGTCCGCCATGTCCCGCACGATCTTGCGGAGTTGGGCCTCCATGTCGAAGTTGGCGGCCAGCGCCGGGAACACCAGTTGGTCCTGCTCCAGCCAGCCCAGCTTCTCCCGGCTGGGGCAGTCGGTGAGGACACTCATCATGTTGCCCTCGATGGCGCGCCGGATCAGCGAGTGGATGCCGTTGATCAGCGGGTCGGAGGTGGTGAGTTCACCGGCGGAGTCGTTGTCGGTGCGCAGGACCCGGCCGCGTACGGTGACCGTCGCTCCGGCGGGCACGCCCTTCAACTCCAGGTACCGGAACCCGTGGTAGCTGAAGGACGGATGCCAGGTCGCGGTGCGGGTGGACGCCGTGGTGTAGCTGTCCCACACCGGCGATCCAACGTTGCTGATGGACTGGAAGGCGTGGCCGTCCTTGAGGCTCTCGGCCGGGTAGATGCGTATCTCGCTGCCGGCGGGGGCGCCGCCGATCGTGATCTCCGGCCAGCCGGCGATGTTGCGGCCCAGGTCGAAGACGCGGCTGCCCGCGGCGCCTTCGACCTCCTTGCCGGTGAGGGTCTCCACGTTCCGGATCGGCTCGGTCTCGCGGGCGCTGAGGACGGCCGGAGCCTGCTCGGTGCCGGGGGAGGAGACGGTGACCGCGTGCTCCCAGGAGGAGCGGTCACCGCTCGGTTCGTCCCAGTGCGCGATCTCATGCCCGGCGTCGTAGTCCTCGCCGCCGTACCAGTTGGAGGACGTCGTCGGGCCGAGCGCGGTACGCCAGTCGTCGCCGCTGGTGATCGTGCGCACGCTGCCGTCGGCGAGGGTCACCTCCAGCCGGGCGATGAGCTTGGGGTCGCTGATGTTGCCGTAGAGCTTGCGGTAGCGGTCGGCGGTGCTGACCACGTTGGCCATGCCGTTGCCGAGCGCCACGCCGATGGTGTTGGCGCCCTTGCGCAGCCGCTTCGTGACGTCGTAGGTGACGTACTGGACGCGCTCGTTGTACGTCGTGTTGGCGGGCTCCAGGACGGCGTCACCCACCGGCTTGCCGTTGAGCGTGGCGTCGTAGACGCCGAGCCCGGCGATGTAGAGGCGGGCGCTGCGCACGGCACGCGGAAGCGCGAAGTCCTTTGCGAGCAGGGGGAGTCCGGACGGCAGATACGGCTTGGGCGCCTGCTGCCCGGTCACGTGCGCCAGGCCGGTGAAGGCCCCGTCGGCCGTGTCGCTCGCGGACAGGGCGTAGTCGGTGGGGAAGTTCGGAACCCGGCCGTCGTCGGTGAGGACGTCGGCCCGTGGATAGAGGGCCACCTCGTCGAACGTCTTGGCCGACTTGAGGTCGAGGGTGAGGGTGACGGGACGGTCGGAGACGTCGGCGGAGTCATGGGCCGCGCTGGAGTAACCCGCCGCGGTCTGCAGGGCGCTGTTGGGCAGGCCGTCGACCGCGAGGGCGGGCTCCCAGGTCTTGCGCACCGTGTTGGTCTCGGACGCGATGACGGCGGCGCCCTTGGCCAGACCGGCGGCCGAGGTGACGGAGTCGCGCACGTCGATCTCGCCCAGTTGCAGCCGCCAGGTGCGGTCGGGGAAGTTCTCCTCGAGGGGCAGACCGAGGCGGGTCACGTCCAGTCGGACGTAACGGGCCGTGGTGCGGGGCACCTTGACGACCACCGGCTCGACGCTGCGGTGACTCAACTGCCATTCGGGATGGGTGATCCAGTCCGCGTCCCAGTCCGAGGAGCGGGTCAGGCCGGTCTCGAACTCGGCCGGGGCACTCCAGTGGGAGGCCTGCCGCCCGTGCCCGGACCACAGCATGACGCGCCAGTACACATGGGCGCGGGAGCCGAGCGTACGACCGTGATACGTCGTCTCCGGCACGGCCGACGCCACCTTGCCGGAGTCCCACAGGTCGGGATGGCC
Source organism: Streptomyces spinosisporus (assembly GCF_022698145.1). GTDB lineage: Bacteria > Actinomycetota > Actinomycetes > Streptomycetales > Streptomycetaceae > Streptomyces > Streptomyces spinosisporus. Next base: position 222,372 of record NZ_JALDAX010000014.1, on the reverse strand, counting down.
GGAGCGCAGGCGCTGCAGCGAGCTGGCGGCCTGCACACGGTAGGCGCCCTGCAGCGCGTTCGCGGCGTGTGCCGCGGTCTGCCAGCTCAGGTTAGGAGTGGTGTCATCGATGCCAAGTGCTGTGCTCAGATGCTGAGTTCGCAGATCGTGCGGGGAAATGGTGGTGTCGGCCGTGGCGTCGGCGGTGACGGCCACGGCCAGCACGGTGACGAACGCGGTCAGGGCGGCGGGCAGGACGAGGGCGCGGCGAGCACCACCGCGTTTACCTGGCCTGTCGGGTAGTTCAGGTCTGGGCATGGTGATCCTTGTGATCCTTGAGGAGTACGGGGACCGTTGGAGGGCGGTGCGAGACGCTGCGATGTGGGGCGGGGGTTCACACGCGCTTGAGGTCGGCCGTGACACGACGGCGAAAGCGGAGTGTCACCGGACCGAGCAGTCCGGAGGGCAGCGGCTTGTTGCGTTCGTTGGACAGGGTGTTGGCGACCCGGACCTCCAGCCGGTTGTCGCCCGCGACCAGGTGACCGGTCACGTCGACGACGAAGGGCGCCCACAACCGGGGCTCCAACGCGGTGCCGTTGACGGTCACGGCCGCAACGTCCCGAACATCGCCGAGATCGAGCAGGACACGCCGCCCGTCGAGCAGCGAACGCTCCACGGAGACGGTGGTGGTGTAGGTGCCGCTGCCGGAGAACAGCGGATCGTGATCGGTCCAGCTGCTCAGCGGGCCCGTGACGGGCGTGGCGCCGTCACGTTCCAGAGTGAGCGTCCAGTCGCCGGTGACGGCGAGCGGGGCGAGCGGATCGTCGACGCGGACCGTGCCCTCATAGGTGCGGCCGCCGGCCGTGCCGGTCAGCCGGTGCTCGCCGGGCGCCGAGGCCTCGACGGTGACGCGCAAGGAGCGAGCGGACTCCTTCACGGCGAGGACGGGCAGCGGCGAGGAGGTGAGATGCGCCGGGGCCGGACCTCCGTGCCGGACCACCACGATCCGCGTCTCGTACGGATCGAGCGAGACCGGCAGGTGGATGCCCCGCTTGGAGGTGCGATACAGGGGCGCGGGACCGGCGTCGCCGGTCAGCGGGTCCCACAGTTCGGGCACGCCGTCGACCGGCAGGGTCGCCGTGGTCTCGACGGCGGTGCCGCTCTCGTTGTTCAACAAAAATGCCGTGTCCGTGCCCCGGGTGACGCGGAGCACCCGCACCTCGTCACGCGCCGGTTCCAGTAGGGCGGCGGCGACCCCGGCCTCGTGAGCGGCATCCCGCAGACCCGAGACGTCCGCCACCCGTACGGCCCGCCCCGCGCCGTAGCGGCGGCTGCCGGACACCGCGTCACCGAACAGGTCGGAAAGGCCACGGGCCAGCGAGCGGTCGTTGCCGTCGGCGTCGTCGGCCAGCAGGTCGCCGACCGCGATGACGGTGCCACCCGCCCGGACGAACGCGGCCAGCGTACGGATGCAGGCGGCATCCAGCGTGTACGTGTCCGGCAGTACCACCAGGTCGTAGCGGGCGGCGCCCACGGCGAGGGCGCCGTCGCGCACGCGGGCCCTGGACAGCAGCTGGTCGTCCCCGGCGAGCGCGCCCTCGTGGACGAGGTCGAAGTCGACCTGCGCCCGCTCCAGCGCGTAGGCGGCGTCGGACAGGGCGCCGTCCACCTCACCCTGCCGGTCGGTGCCGGTCCACTGCTCGGCGGCGCGCTGCGGCTGGAGCAGCGCGGTGCGAGCGCTGGAGGTGCCGCGGGCGACCTCCATCAGCCGCCCGATCCACTCGGCGAGCGGCTTCATCGCCCACCACCAGGGGGCCCGGGGGCCGAACGGCGGCGGGAAGTAGACGCGCGTCTCGTCGGTCCACAGGGCGTGCAGCACCGTCAGGTTGACGCCACGAGCCGCCTGCGCGCCGACCGTCGCATGCACGAAAGACGGCGTGACCTGCCAGCCCATGTTTCCGAACATCTCCATCAGGGCCCGGTCACGGCCCATCTGATGGGCCACGGACACCGGGTTGCGGGGCAGCATGGTCTGCTCCCCGGCCACGTACTCGGCGGTGATGATGTCGCCGCCGGGCACCTGCGCCCACTGGTTGACCTTGTGCAGGTCCCCGGTCGACGGAATCCGCTTGGCGGGCGCCGTCTCGTCGTACAGGGGATTGGTGATCAACGCGACCCCGCGCTCGTCGTACCAGCGGGACTGGCGCTCGAAGTAGCGCGCGAACCGGTTGGACACGGCCTGCCAGTAACGGCCGCGGGCGATCCGGCCGGGCCGCCCGAGATCGTCGAAGGCACTCGCGTACGCCACACCCGGCTCCACGCCGACGTCGCGCAGCGCCCGCTCCAGCGTGGGTGACCACGGCAGCCGCTTGAAGTGGGCCTCGGCGGAGGCGAAGAACGGCTCGTCGTCCCAGAACCCTGGTATGACGTTGCCGAAGTACTTGCCGAAGCGGCGGTAGTACTCGCCGGGCACGATGTCGAGGAACAGCTTGACGGGCTCGTCGTCGAGGAGGTCCACATAACTGCGGCTGTAGCCCTGGCTGTCGTCGATGAGCGGCACTCCGCCGAACAGGTCGATCTGCCAACGCCCCGCAGGGACCTGCCACTTGGCGTCCCCGTCGAGCCGGCTCGTCAGGTCGACGATGTCGGACGCGTCGGCGGAGTCCGCGGGGCGGGCCGCGGCGGCCACGGCACGGGAGGCCAGGGCGGCACGCTCCGGGAAGTCCCCGGCGGCGTCCGCCGTGTCGAAGGAGGACGAGTACAGGGTGCTGCCGTCGGCCGACGTGACGGACAGGCTGTCCCACAGGCCGCGCTCGTCCCCGACCGCGCGCACGCCGACGCTTCCCGAGGCGTACCGGTCGTCGGTGACGGACCCCTTGTCCCGGCCGTCCAGCGTGACGGACAGGCCGCTGCCGCGCACGGTGACGGTCAGCGTGTGGTACTTGGTCTTGTTGAAGCCGTCGGTGCGGGTGCTGCGCAGCAGCTCCACCGGCTCGGTGTCCTGCGCCAGGCGGAGCACGGTGACGACACCGGTCTGGTCGAAGCCGACCGCGTACCCGCCGAGACCGTCGGCCGTGGCGCGGACGACAAGCCCGGCCGCGGTGTGGTCGGCCTTCGCGCTGCCGCTGACGGTGCAGTCGGTCCAGCTCTCCCCGGCCCGCAGGACGGCGGCGCCGTTCGACACACCGGCGTCGGCGACCAGATGGCCCGCCTCCACGCCCACGCCCGTGCTGTGGCGCAAGTCGACGGTGGCCGGTCCCTCCACCACGGTGGTCGACCGCCACAGTGCCTTCAGCCGCAGTTCCGGCCGGGGCGTGTAGGTGCGGGAGCCGACCGTGCCGCCCTTGACGATGTACTCCCCGGCCCGGCCGCTCGGGAAGTGGTCGTCGTTGAACAGCCACACCCTCATGCCCGTGCGCTCGGCGGTGCGCAGGACATGGCCCACGATGTCGAACCAGCCCTCGGTGAAGAAGGCGGGCTGCATCTCGGCGTTGTCGAAGGAGAACAGGACGACCTCGTACATGCCCTTGTCGCGCAGGTCGGCCATCTGGCGGTCCACCAGGTCGGGGGTGACCGGGCCGTTCCAGTACCAGTAGACGGTGGGGCGGCTGTCCTTGGCGGGGTCGGCGAAGCCGGGTGCGGAGTAACTGTGGCGGGTGGCCTCGGTGGTTGCTGCCTCGGTGGTTGCTGCCGCGGTGGCGGAGCCCGCGGCCCGGGCCGGTGCGGGCAGGCCGGTCGCGAGCACGCCACCGGCGAGGCCGGCCGCGACGACGAAGGTGCGTCTGGGAAGCGGGTTTTCGGACTGTGGTGCGGGCATGGAGGGTCCTTTTGTGCGGGTGGGGGTGCGGGCTCGATGGGAGAGGGGTTCAGGTACGCGAGGCGTGCGGATGCAGGTACGACCGTGCAGGAGTGGGCGGAACGGTCGCGGTCCTGCGCCGGGCCTCGCGCGCCGACGGTGGAGCAGACCGGTGACCGTGGCTCAGCCGGCCGCCAGCCGTGCCATCTCCGCGGCGCTCAACGCCCGGTTGTGCAATCGGAAGTCGCGCACCGCTCCGTGCAGGTAGGGATGCGTGGTGTTCTGCGAGCGCCCCAGATAGTTCCGGCTGGTCGCACCCAGCAGCAGGGGACCGCTGACCATCGCGGGGTTGCGGCCGACCTCCGTGCCGTCGAGGTAGAGCACGCCGGTGCGGCCGCCCAGCGTCAGGGCCACGTGCGTCCAACGGCCCACCGGCAGCGGCCCGGTGGCGTCCACCACGTCCTCCGTCTCCATGCCGGCGATCTTCAGCGCGGCGCGGGCGCGCCCGGCCCCGGTGGTCGCGGCGAGGAAGAGGTAGGTGTCCTTGTGGTACCCGAGGTCGAAGACCCGGGCGGACGCGGCGAGGCTGTCGACCCGTACCCGGACACTGACGGTCAGTTCGTCCAGACCGCTCAACAGCCCTGGCGGCAGCGCCAGATGACCGCTCGTCCCGTCGAACGCCACGGCGGTCTCGCCGCCGTCGGTCGTCCAGGTGGCGCCGCCGGCGAGCGTCGCGGCGACGAAGGTGCCGGTGGTGTCGGCCGCCGTCGTACCGCTGCCCTCTCGCAACGGATAGCGGGCGATGTCCCTTTCGCGGCCGGGTCGCGGGGTGTGGGCCCAGTACACGTTGTAGCGCTCGTGCTGGACCTCGTGGAACGGACGCAGCGTGACCGTGCGACCGTCGGCCTCGGCGGTGAACTCGGTGGGCCTGCCTGCGGCGGCCCGCAGGCTGTCGGGCCGGATGGTGGGCAGGGTGGCCAGGGCGGTGTCGCCGTACTCCCCGGCCAGGACGAGGGGGCCGTAGGACAGCGAGGAGACCTGCGGATTGTCCGGGGCGGGACGCCACACGGGGGTGCGCGGCAGCACGAGTTCGACCACGTCACCGGGTCGCCAGCGGCGCTCCACCGTGGCGTAGCTGCCGGGCCGCAGGGGCGCGGCGATGCGGCGCCCGTTGACCTTGAGGGTGGGCGGACGATCCGTACCGGCCGCCCAGGACGGGATCCGCATCTTCATCGTGAAACGCGCGGTGCCATCCGTGACGGTCAGCCGTGTGCGGTCGGCCGTCGGGTACTCCGTCTCCTGACGTAGCGTCACCCCCACTGCTGACCAGTCGAGTTCGGACGGGATGAACAGGTTCACGTACACAGTGGGCCGTGCGTGCGGTGCGCTGGAGTGGAAGTAGATGCTGTCGGCGAACTTGGTGTGCGTCTCCAGGCCCGTGCCGTGGTCGCAGGAGAAGTTGTCGTAGTCGCTGCTGTAGCTGCCGGGTGCCGCGCCTAGGCCGCCCTTGGGCTCGCGCTGCGAGCCCGCCCACAGACCGGTGTAGTACGTGACGAAGCCGTGCTCGGAGTCCGGGTCCTGCTCGCCGAGCATCTGGTTGTAGAGGGTCCACTCGTAGTGGTCCATGTACTCGGCGCGGTTCGGGCGGTGCAGGAAGAGCTGCCGCCCGAGTTTGAGCATGTTGTAGCTGTTGCAGTTCTCGCAGGTCACCTCGGAGAGCCGGCTGACGATCTCGTCCGGCGGGCCGAAGAGCTCCTGGTTGGAGTTGCCGCCGATGGCGTACGAGTGGTGGTGGACGACCGTCGTCCAGAAGGTGTCCGCGACGTTCCAATAGCGGGAGTCACCGGTCGTCTCATAACTCGGCACGGCGCCGACGACCTTGGCGATCTCGGTGTTGGCGTGCCGGCCGGCGAGCTCGTCGCGTCCGGCGGCCAGCGGCGTGTACAGGTCCTCGTGGTCGAAGCGCTGAGCGGTCCGCAGATGGGTGGGGTCACCGGTGACCTGGTAGAGCCGGGTGAGTACGTCGTTCATGCCGCCGAACTCGACCTTCAGCACGGTCTGCATCTGCTCGTGGGACAGCGGCGCCGTTCGTGCGTCCACCCAGGCCGCCTTCTCCAGCAGGACCTCGAACGCCTCGCGGTTGCCGCTCAGTTGGTACTGGTCGAGCAGCCCGGCCATGATCTTGTGCAGCGTGTAGTAGGGGGCCCACGGCTTGCCCCCCGCCTCCAGCTGGTCGAAGACCGACTCGGGGAAGGCGGAGAGGTAGCCCCGGTGGAATCCCGCCGAGGTCGCGGCCTGCTGGCACCGCGCCAGTCCGGAGACCAGGGCGCGCCCCTTGTCGGCGTACGCGCTGTCACCGGTGTTCGCATGGGCCTGCGCCAGTGCGCTCAGCAGATGGCCGGTGGTGTGCCCGCGCAACTGGACGTCCGGCGCCTCCCAGCCGCCGCAGGGCTGGGCGGTGGACGGCAGGCCGACGTTGACGCGGAAGGTGTGCAGGAGCCGGTCGATGTCGACGAAGCGGAGATAGGCGCAGGTGCGCCGCATGTTGGCGAGGAAAGGGCTGTCGAGCAGCCGTACTTGGGAAAGCGGGAAGGCGGAGAGGAGCGGCTCCGCCCCGGGTCTTTTGCCACCGTCGCGGTCCGCGGCTCCGGCCGTCGATGCGGTGGTCGACGTGCCCGACGAGGCGGCGTGTGCGGACGGGTCCATGGGGGAGGGCAGTGCGGTGACAGCGGCCGCGGCCGAGGCCGCGAACACGATCTGACGGCGGGAAGGAGTGGCGAGGACGCGCTGTGCGGGCACGCGCTGGCTCCCTTCGAGTGGGCAGCGATTTCCTGGGTGGCCAAGGAATTTTTGAATCGTTAAAGTCACTGCCGGGAGACGGTAAGTGCGTGCACAGGGGCCGTCAAGACGTCTGACAAGAACACTGATCAGTAGGGATCTTGTTCGAAATGTCGTGCATCGAAAAGGCGGTGGGAAGCGGCTGAATGGGCCGCATTTTTGAAACGTTCAATTGCTTCAGGCACGCCATTGCCCAGCTCTTGACGGTATTGGTCCAGTCCAATAACGTGCTTCCGCACAGAACCGCACAAGGCACAACACCCCCCTTCCGTCACATGGTTGACGGGCTTCATCCCTCCGGGAGGGCCCCTGTGGTTTCGCGACGCTCCTTCCTGGCCGCGGCCGGTTCCGTCACCGCCGCGACTGCGCTCAGCCCGTTCACGCCGTTCGCCTCGACCGCGGCGGCAGCGGGCGTCTCACTCCCCGTGAAACTGGCGAACAATTCCGGCCAGGACACCGTCTACGCCTATATCTCGGGCTCCGACAGCAGCGGCTGGCCGGTCTTCGTCTCGGCGAACGGCGCCCTGAACCGGCTACCCAATCCGTCGTCCCCGGTGACCCCCATCGCCGACTACTCGATCGCGCTGGGCGCCTCGGGCTCGGCCGGCGTCACCGTCAACCTGACCGACTACGTCATCGGCGGCCGCGTCTGGTTCTCGGTCGGCAAGAAGCTCCAGTTCTTCGTCAACCCGGGCAACCCGCCCGGTGTCGTACAGCCCGCCCTCGTCAGCTCCGACCCCAACTGGGCGACCAACTGGACGTTCTGCGAGTTCACCTTCAACAGCGCCAACCTGTACGCGAACATCTCCTACGTCGACATGGTCGCGCTGCCGATCTCGATGGCCAGCACCGGCAGCGGCGGCAACCAGTCGGTCACCCCGCTGCCCGCCGGCGCCCTCGCCTCCATCGCCTCCGGCCTGCAGGCGCAGCACGCCACCGACGGAGCCCCCTGGGACAGGCTGGTGGTCACCGACTCGTCCGGCGGGGTGCTGCGCGTCATGTCGCCCTCGCACTCACCGGTGGACTTCGGCGGCTACTGGGACGACTACCTGAACCGGGTCTGGAGCCACTACGCCTCGACTCCGCTGACCATCAACGGCCAGGGCAGCATCGGCTCCTACACCGGCACCGTCTCCGGGAACGCCATCGTCTTCTCCGGCCTCAACACCAACGGCGTGCCGTTCACCAAGCCCAGCGCCGTCGACATCTTCGGCTGCGCGTCCGGTCCGCTCTACAACTCGGGCGGGGACGCCCGCGGCGCGATCGCCGCCCGGCTCGCCGCCGCGCTCAACCGCAGCTCACTCCTGGTCTCCGGCGGGAACAACCAGCCCGACGGCGTGACACCCTCGCAGTACTACCAGGACCCGATCACCAACCACTACGCCCGGCTCGTCCACAAGTACGCCAGCATCGGCTACGCCTTCCCCTACGACGACGTCGGCCCCACCGGCTCGGCCCCCGTCGACGGCCACATCCAGGACGGGGCGCCCACCTCGTGGAGCATCACCCTGGGCGCCGGGGCCTCCGGCGGAAATCCCGGCGGCGGGGGTGGGGTGAGCGCGTACAACACCATCCAGGCGGAGTCCTACTCCGCGCAGAACGGGACAACCACCGAGAGCTGCTCCGACACCGGGGGCGGCAGCGACGTGGGGTACATCTCGAACGGTGACTGGCTGAAGTACTCCTCCGTCGACTTCGGTTCGACCTCTCCGAGCCAGTTCAAGGCCCGGCTCGCGTCGGGTGCGGCCGCCGGTGTCAGCGGTGCCATCCAGGTGCGGATCGACAGCACCGGCGGCACGAAGATCGCCGAGATCGACTTCGCCAACAACGGCGGCTGGCAGAACTGGCAGACCATTCCGGCGAACGTCGTCGCCTCCGTCACCGGCGTCCACGACGTCTATCTGGTCTTCTCGGGCAGCAGTTCGGACTTCACCAACGTCAACTGGTTCACCTTCACCCGCTGACGCCCGTGCGCGTCATCCTCTGACCCGGTGCGCTCCATCCCCCGACCCGGTGCGCATCACCCGGACACCGGGGTGAAGCGCACCGGCAGGGGTTGCGGGCCGCGTGTGTACACGCCCTGTTCGACCGGACCTGTACGTCGGTGGCCGCCTGTCTCATGATCATGTGCACCGGCGGGGTGTGGCGCAGGGTCTCGGCGAAGGCGGCGACAATCAGGCTGCGGTCCGCGCGTACCGCTGCCAACTGCTCGGGGTGCAGGAGCAGGTTGGTCAGGATGCTGGCGATGGCCTTGTCGGTGGTCTCGCCGCCGGCCGCGAGCAGCAGGCTGCAGAACGCCTTGAGGTCCTCGTCGCTCATCCGGACGCCGTCGACCTCGGCGGCGCAGAGCGGGTCGCGTAGTCGGCGACGATGTCGGCGGAGCCGGTGTGCCGGAAGGCGTCGATCAGTTCGCGCGAGTTGCGCTCGATAACCGGCCGGAACTTCTCCTGCAACTGGCAGCTGGAGCCCGTCCACGGCAAGACGATCCTGCAGCTCAGCGGCCGGGAACACGGGGTGCGGTGGGCGCCGGCGTTCCGGGGCAGTGATCTGCGGAAGAACTCGGGCGACAGGATGTCGGGCACCTGACTGCGGTCCCGTGTTGTACCGGGACCGGTGCGACACCTCCCGTTCACACCCGGCGGCGGGGAATGTTGAGTTCCGCGAGCACGCTCCGTGGCGTGAAACGTATTGCAGGGATCGTCCTTGCGGTGCTGCTGATCGGTGGCGTGGTGGCTGCCGTCGTCGCGGGCCGGTACGACGAGGACAAGGGCACGGCAACGAAGACCGTGCGGATGGTGATCGGATCGGAGAAGGCCGAGTACTTCGCCGATCCGGAGGTGGTGAAGGCCCTGGCCGCCAAGGGCTACACCGTGAAGGCCGAGACCTCCGGGTCCTGGGCCATGGAGGGGCTCGACCTCAAGGGGTACGACCTCGCGTTCCCCTCCAGCCAGGCGCCCGCCGTCGAGCTGGCGCACCGGTACAAGGTGCACGGGACGCTCCCTCGGCCGTTCTACTCGCCCCTCGTGGTCGTGGCCCACCGCAGCGCCGCCGAGGTGCTCGCGGCGAACGGCCTCGCGACCCTCGACACCGAGCACCGCGGCACCCTGAAGATGGCCGCCTACCTCGACGCCGCCCGTCACGACCGCACCTGGCAGCAGCTCAAGGGGGCAGGCAAGTACGGGGAGTTGAGCGGGACCGTCTTCATCTCCAGCACCGACCCGGAGTCCTCCAACTCCGGTGCCCTCTATCTCGCCGCCGCCTCCTATGTGGCGAACGGCGGAAGGGTCGTCGCCGACAAGGCCGGTCTCGGCCGCACCGAACCGTTGCTGCAGAAGCTCGTCACGGTGCAGGGCGCCCAGCAGTCGAGCTCGGACGCGGTGTTCCGGGACTTCGTCAGCGGCGCCGGCAACCCGCTGGTCTGGGTCTACGAGTCGCAGGTCGCCTCGCTCCTCGCGGGCGGACAGCAGCCGGGCGACCTGGTCGTGCTCTACCCGGACACCACGGTCAACAGCGACCACACCGTCGTACCGATGACGGACAACGGCAAGGCGCTCGCCGAACTCCTTTCCACGGACGCGCAGTTGAGGAAGCTCGCGGTCCGGCACGGTTTCCGGCCGCAGGGCGCCGCCACCGAGTTCGCCTCGGCCACCACCTATCTCAAGCAGGAACTGACCGGCGTCCGGCAGGCGCCCGTGCCCACCTCCGCGGTGCTGCACGAGATGGCGCGCCGGGCGCGCGGATGAACGGGGGAGAGCACATGACCAGTTTCAACACCAGTCAGAACAGCCACCAGGACACCCTGAGCGGCGACGACGTCTTCACCCTCACCCCGCCCGAGGCCGTCGCCGCCGTCCCGCGGGACAGGGCGGGCGGGCTCGTACCCGTCGACGACAGCGTCCGTACGGACATGGCGAAGAAGGCCTCCGCATACGTCGCCGGTCTCGCCGCCCTCGATGCCCGCTCGCCCGAGTTCGCCGGCAAGGTCGGAGAGGTCACCGGGCTCGGCGCCGGTGAGATGCGGACCGCCGCCGCGCAGTCCAACCGGATGCTGGAGCGCACCGTGCGGAGCCTGCCGGGCAAGGGCGGGGACGCCCAGTCGCAGGTCGCGGGCTCGCTCGTCGAACTGCGGCGCGTGGTCGAGGACCTGGACCCCCGGGACCTTCCCGCGAGCAAGGGGCGGAAGTTCCTCTCCCGCCTCCCCGGCGGCAACAAACTGCGCGACCACGTCGCCAAGTACGCGTCCGCGCAAGGGACGTTGAACAAGATCGTGGGCTCGCTGCGCGGCGGTCAGGACGAACTGCGGCGCGACAACGCCGCGCTGCAGACCGAGCGGGTGCGGCTGTGGGAGACCATGGGCAAGCTGCAGGAGTACGTCGTGCTGACCGAGGCCCTGGACACGGCCGTCGAGCAGCACATCGCCGGCACCGCGGACCCCCAGGCGGCGGACTCGCTCCGTGCCGACGTGCTCTTCCCGGTCCGGCAGAAGCACCAGGACCTGCTCACCCAACTCGCCGTGTGCGCCCAGGGTTACCTCGCGATGGACGTCGTACGCCGCAACAACGACGAGCTGATCAAGGGCGTCGACCGGGCGGCCACCACGACCGTCTCGGCGCTGCGGATCTCTGTGATGCTGGCCTCCGCGCTCGACAACCAGAAGAAGGTCGTGGAGCAGGTCAACGCCCTGCGCGGCACGACCGAGGACCTCATTCGGGGCAACGCCGAGATGCTCGCCACGCAGAGCGGCGAGATCCAGCGCATCGCCGCCGACCCGGCCGTGGGCGCCGAGACCCTGCGCTCCGCGTTCCAGCAGATCTACCGCACACTCGACGCGATCGACACGTACAAGGTCCAGGCGACCGAGGCGATGGCGACGACCGTGGAGAACCTGACGGCGGAACTGCAGAGCGCGAGCGCGTACTTGGAGCGCAGCCGCTCGCGCGGTGCCCTGGAAGGCAGGACCGCATGATCCGCACGAGACGCCATCTGGCCCTGGTCGCCGCCGCTGCCGCCCTGCTGACCGCCTGCAGCTCGACCGGGAAGCCCGACCCCGGCACCTCACCCGAACCCGGCACCCTCCGCGTCCTCGCCTCCAGCGAACTCGCCGACATGGCACCGGTCCTCGACCAGGTCCGCAAGGACACCGGCATCACGGTCCGGCCCACCTACATGGGCACCCTCGATGCCGTGAACCTGCTGGCCTCGGGAAAGGCCGCCGGGACCTACGACGCCGTCTGGCTCTCCTCCGACGACTATCTGCGGCTGCGCCCCACCGCCGCGAAGAAGGTGGTCTCCGAGACGTCGATCATGTCGAGCCCGGTCGCCATCGGGGTCAGGTCGGCCACCGTGCAGGCGCTCGGCTGGACGCCAGCCGACGTCACCTGGTCCCAGGTCGAGCAGGCCGTGCAGGACGGAAAGCTGACCTACGGCATGACCGACCCCGCACGCTCCAACTCGGGCTTCTCCACACTGGTTTCGGTCGCCTCGGCCCTCTCCGGCGCCCAGTCCGCGCTCACGGAGGCGGACGTCACCCAGGCCACGCCCCGGCTGAAGGAGTTCTTCAAGGGGCAGCAGCTGACGTCGGGTTCGTCGGGCTGGCTGGCGACGGCGTACAGGCGGCGCGGCGACGTCGACGCGCTCCTCAACTACGAATCCGTCCTCAAGGGCATCCCGGACCTGACCGTGATCCGCCCCAAGGACGGCGTGGTCACCGCCGACTACCCGCTCTCCTCCCTCGCCGGCACACCCGCCTCGACCCGCGAGGACGTCCGCCGGCTGACCGAGGCGCTGCGCACACCGAAGATCCAGCGGGAGATCACCGCCCGCACCCACCGCCGCCCGGTCGTCCCGTCGGTGCCGCCCGCGACCGGCCTCGACACCACACGCCGACGCGAACTGCCGTTCCCGGGAAGCCTCTCGGTCGCCGACGGGCTGCTCGACTCGTACGAGAACGACCTGCGCCGCCCCTCCCGGACGGTCTACGTCCTCGACACCTCCGGCTCGATGCGCGGCGACCGTCTCGACCGGTTGAAGAAGGCGCTCACCGACCTCACCGGCGACTTCCGCGACCGCGAGGAGGTCACGCTGATGCCCTTCGGCTCGGTCGTGAAGAGCGTGCGGACGCATGTGGTCGAACCGGCGGACCCGAAGGCCGGTCTGGCCGCCATCCGCAACGACACCAGGCACCTGTCCGCCGACGGCGACACCGCGATCTACACCTCGCTGGAGAAGGCGTACGAGCATCTCGGCACCGACCGCGACACGTTCACGTCGATCGTGCTGATGACGGACGGCGAGAACACGACCGGCGCGAAGGCCGGTGAGTTCGACGCCTTCTACCGCTCGCTCGGCAGCTACCAGCGGGAGATCCCCGTCTTCCCGATCCTCTTCGGTGACTCCGACCGCACGGAACTGGCGCACATAGCCGACCTGACCGGCGGCCGTCTCTTCGACGCCCAACACGGCTCGCTGGACGGCGCCTTCGAGGAGATCCGTGGCTATCAGTAGATATCTCGATTCCCGCAAGAACATCGCGGGCAGCGCGTGCGGGCTGGCCGGGCTCGTGCTCACGTTCACGGGGGCGGCCGGGCCGTACTGGCCCGTCGTCGTCGCCGGACTGTACGGCGCGGGCGCGCTGATCGCCCCACCGGATCGGCCCCCGCTGCCCGACTTCCCGGACCCGTCGGCCCAACTCGACGCGGTGCGCGCCGACTTCGAGAAGCTGGGGAACTACCTCGCCGAGGTCGACCTGCCGCCCGCCTCAGCGGGCCGCCTCACCGAACTGACCGACCTGCTGGCCGCGTTGCTGGCCCCCGGCTGGGTCGCCGAGGTGCTCGCCCAGGACCCGGAGGGCGTGCACACGCTCTCGCGGGCCGTACGGCAGGACATCCCCGAGGCCGTCGACAGCTTCGTACGCACCCGTTGGTGGACGCGGATGGCCCCGGGCTCCGAGCCCCCGGAACGGCATCTGGAGCGACAGCTGACACTGCTCCAGGAGGAGGCGGAGCGGCTGGCCACGGCACTGCGGGAGACGGAGGCGCGGCGGCAGGAGTCGCACACCCGGTATCTGGAGGACCGGGGCCGCGCGCACTGAGCAGGGCAGAGGTCAGCACCTCCTCCTGAGCAGCTATCTTGATCAGGCACGCCGATCGAGACCGGTGGAGTTCAGGTGGCCAAGGCGCACGAGCGCATCGCGGACGAGACGATCAGCGTCATCACGGCCGTGCACGCACCGGGGGCAAAATACCTGCCGGACGCCTACGAGTCGCTCGTCGAGCAGGAGATGCCCGCTGGCTGGGAGTGGCAGTGGGTCGTCCAGGAGGACGGTGAGAGCGAGGCCGTGGCCCCGTTCGTGCCCGACGACGCACGCGTGAGCTTCGGGCAAGGCCGGGCCGGACGCGCGGCCATGGCCCGGACGATGGGCCTCGCCCGCGCCCGGGGCAGCCTGGTGAAGGTGCTGGACGCGGACGACATGCTGACGCCCGGTGCCCTCGCACGCGACATCGCCGCCGTCTCCCGGCCGGGCATCGGCTGGACGACGTCGCGGGCCCTCGACCTGCTGCCGGACGGCTCGACCGTCGGGTTCGACCAGGACCCGCCGGAGGGGCCGATCGAGCGGGGTGTGGTCCTGGACCACTGGAAAACCCACGACCACCGCCCCCAGGTCCACCCCGCCACGCTGTGCGTGCGCCGGGATCTGCTCCTGGCCCTCGGCGGATGGATGTCCCTGCCCGCATCGGAGGACACGGGCCTCCTGCTGGCGCTGAACGCCGTCAGCCGAGGCTGGTTCAGTGCGCAGACCGGACTCCTCTACCGGAAGTGGCCCGGCCAGGTGACCAGCCACGAGTCCCATATGGACGAGGGGGAGCGCACGGCACGCATGGCCGTCATCGGCGCACGGGCCGAAGCCCTCGCCCACCTCGCACAGTGGCGCTACGAGGACGACTGAGCCGGTTCACTCGCAGGTCAGCAGTCCCGCCTGCCGCTTGGCCGTCAGAACGCGATGGACGCTCTGGTTCATCTGATCGCGGAAGGCCGGGTTCTGTGCCATCCGGGTCTGCACCGCCTTGGCCATGGCCGGGATCTGGTTCGGCTCGATCGTCAGCACCAGATCCCCGCCTGCCGACAGGAAGTTCAGGGCCCGTTCGGCCGGGGGCACGGCCTTCACGGCAACCGCTTGGCCGAGGTCGTCGGAGACGACGACGCCCTTGAAACCGAGGTCCTTGCGGAGCATGTCCTTGATCACCACGGAGGAGAACACGGCCTGGTGGTTCGGGTCGATCCTGCTGTACGTGGCCGAGGAGATCATGACGAAGGGAGCGCCGGCCTTGATCCCGGAACGGAACGGTTCAAGGCTCGAACTCGTACGTGTCGTCACCGAATCCACCACGTTCGCCGTGGTGTCCGTGTTGCCGCGGACATGGCCGAGGCCCGGGAAGTGCTTGAACGTGGCCAGCACCTTCGACTGCGCCATGCCGGCGGCGAACGCGTTGCTGTACGGCGTCACCGTCGCGGCCGTATGACCGAACTCGCGGTCGTAACCGCCGATCGGGGCGTTGTTCTTGCCCAGAGAGGCCGGGACGACATCGGCGACGGGCGCGAGGTTCAGATTCACACCGGCCGCCCGGAGCTGCTCGGCCCATGTGGCGGCCTGACTGCGCAGGGACGAGGTCGACCAGCTTCCCTGCACCAGCGCGCTCGGAATCGTCGAGAACCCCGGTCCGGACAGCACCTGTACGTGGCCGCCCTCCTGATCGGTGGAGACCAGCAGGGGCACGCGGCTTCCCGCCACGGTGTCCGCCTGCGCCTGGAGGCTGTCGACGAGGGACTTGGTCGCCTGCGTACCCGCGCTGCTGCGCCCGGCGAGGAACACCGATCCGACGTGGGACTGGTGCATCAGCCGGATTCTCTGCCGGTCGGGGGCGGACGGGGTGACGGCGCCCATGAAGAGCTGGCCGACGCGCTGCGGCCCCGTCATCGCTCCGAAGACCTTGTCGACGCAGGTCGGGGCGGCGCTCATGGCGGAGGGGGCCGGTGCGTTCGCTCTGTCGGCCGCGTGAGACGTGCACGCGCCCGCCAGGCCTGCTGCCGCCAGCGAGAGCGTCACCACGGGGACGGGCCACAGTGACCGCATCCTCTTCGAGCGATGATTCGGCGCCTGCTGAGATGTCATGAAGGTCCCTCGCGGCACGCCCGGCGGACCGGGTATCCCTCAGGCGGCCGCCGACGATGGACATTCGTCCCGTCCGAGTAAACGTACATCCATACAGTGGGATGCGCCTCCGCTGGCGAGGGCGCTCCCCGACCGGCGCGGCGATCCCCGATCGAACACCGGGCGATAACCGATTGATCACTGAGAGTTGGCTCGGCGATCGCTGTGAGTTCGCTGAGTGATGACTGTCGCATCTCTATTGACCTGCGCAGATTCGGTGTGTTTCGCTCATTCGATCTAGGGGGCGAAGTGAAGCAGGGTATGGGGAGATTCATGCGGACCGCGGGTGCGGTGGCCGGGGTGGAGCAGGCGGGGCGGGCGGCAGAGCCGGCACTTAGTGAAGCGGTTCGGAATTGATACGCAGACGGTTTCGGCCCGGGGCGAGACTCTGGGCCGTGGTGGCGATCGCGGTCATCGGCTTCCTCATGGCGCTGGAACTCGCCGCACGCCACTACGGCCAGCCCGGGCCCATCACCACCCAGGCGCGCGAGCTGATCTTCCCGCCGAAATCGGGCGGGGTGCTGTACGCCGGCCTGGCGTTGATGATGGTGGTGCTCACCTGGCGGCAGCGCTTCATCGCGCTCGGCGCCGCCATCGGCATCGACGTCGTCTTCTCGCTGATCCGGTGGACGGCCGACATCAGGGTCACCGACGGCCACCCCTTCGGCAACGGCGCGCTGTGGGTGATCCTCGGCTGCGCGGTCATCGCCGTCACCCACCGCACCGGCCCGGACCGCGTCCTGCTGCTCAAAGGCGTCGGACTGGCCCTGCTGCTGGTGACGGGCCGCAAGACCGGCGACGCCTGGCTGTTCATCACCGCCAAGACCCGCCCCATGGTGCTCGACCAGTACGTGGCGACCACCGACCATGCGCTCGGCAACCCCTCCTGGCTGCTGGGGCGCCTCGTGACCGCCTGCGGCCCCGTCGGCTTCAACTTCCTCGACATCGTCTACGGCCAGCTCCCGGTGGCCGCGGTCGCCGTCGCGCTGTACCAGTTGCGCCATGTCGCCGCCGAACGCCGGTTCCCGCGCCACCATCTGGTGCGCACCTTCCTCGTGATCGGTCTCGTCGGCCCGGTCTTCTACATGATCTTCCCGGTGGTCGGCCCGCTCTTCGCCTACGGCACCGGCGCGCAGCACTGGGAGGGCGTCAGCCTGTGGGCGCCCCACATGGCACCCAGCGCACAGTGGGCCGCGGCCGACCTGTGGCCGCGGACGCTGCCTCCGATCGGCGTCCCGCACCACATGCCCTTCGACCACATCACCCCACGGAACTGCATGCCGAGCCTGCACACCGCATGGGCCACCGCGATCTTCATCCACTCCCGCAAGGGTCCACGCGCACTGCGCCACGCAGGCACGTTCTGGCTGATCGCCACGCTCACCGCGACGCTCGGCTTCGGCTACCACTACGGCGCCGACCTCATCGCCGGTGTGGTGTTCACGCTCACCATCGAGGCCGCCCTGCGTGCCTACGACCACGGCTGGGACTGGTCGGGGATTCATCTGGTCACCTACGGCGCCACCGTCTTCACCGCTCTGCTGCTGTCGTACCGCTATCGACCGGTCGAGATGGCCCTGCACCCCTGGCTTTCCGGCCCCCTGCTCCTCCTCGCCCTGGCCTCGGTGATCTACGCCTACGTGCGCACCACCACCGCCTGGGACGCGGGAACGCTGCCCACCCGGCGGCCGACCGCCCCGCAACCCGAACTGATCTGACGACCAGGTGCACGGCAGACGTCGGAGGTTAGACTCGCGGCGCCGATCGCGAGGAGGGGACAGTGAGCGAAGCACCCGTACGGTTCGGCATCGTGGGCAGTGGCTGGCGGGCCGAGTTCTTCGTCCGGCTGGCCAAGGCGTTGCCCGAACGGCTGGCGGTGGCCGGTGTGGTGACCCGCTCCGCCGAGCGGGCGGCCCGACTCGAGGCGGAGTGGGCGGTGCCCGCGTTCCGCACGGTCGACGAACTGTGCGACGCCGGGCCGGAGTTCGTGATCCCCTCGGTGCCGTGGGACGTGACGCCGTCGGTCGTCCAGGAGCTCGTCGAGCGTGAGGTGCCGGTCCTGGCCGAGACACCGCCGGCGCCGGACGTACGAGGCCTCGATGAACTGTGGGACGCCGTGGGAGCGGCCAGCCGCGCCGGGGGAGGCGCACTGGTTCAGGTGGCGGAGCAGTACACCCTGATGCCCGGCCACGCGGCTCGCCTCGCCCTCGTGAAAGAAGGCGTGATCGGGCAGGTCACCTCCGTACAGGTGTCGTCGACGCACATGTACCACGCCATGTCGCTCATCCGGCACACGCTCGGCGTCGGACACGGACCCGCGACAGTGACCGCCCGGGCCTTCACCGCACCCCTCGCCGATCCGCTGTCTCCCAGCGGGTGGTCGGACGACCTGACGCCCAAGGACGCCGTCACCACCCTCGCCCTGATGGACTTCGGCGACGCCCGCACGGCCCTGTACGACTTCACGGACAACCAGTGGTGGAATCCGCTGCGAGCCCGCCGGATCGTCGTGCGCGGATCGCTCGGCGAGATGGTGGACGACACGGTGGTACGGATGACCGATCCGCGCACCCCGGTCGAGTCCACGCTGATGCGCCGCCGCACCGGCACGGACCTCAATCTCGAAGGTGCCGAGGTGCACCACATCTCCTTCGACGGACGGGTGGTGTGGCGCAACGACCATCTGGGGGCGAGCCTGTCCGAGGACGACCTGGCCGTCGTGGATCTGCTGTGCCGTACGGGCGCATGGGTACGGGACGCGGGCCCCGAACCGTATCCGCTGGCCGAGGGGTGCCAGGACCATCTGCTGGCGCTGGCCTGTGAGGAGTCGGCGCGTACGGGCGCTCCGGTGACGACCGGGGTGCACGCCTGGGCGGATCGCTGACCGACCACCGCGGCAGCAGCGCCGAGAGGTCCGAGAACCTGAATCGACGGTCGGTTCGTCTTGCTGATCGTGAAAGGCATGGCAGAACTCGACGAGGCAGAACTCGTGCGTCGCGTCGCCGGTGGTGACCGGGCGGCGTTCGACGAGTTGTACCGGCGTACCTCGCCCTGGCTGGCGGTGCGGCTCCGCCGCCGCTGCGCCGACGACGACGTGATAGCCGACGTGTTGCAGGAGACCTACCTGGCCGTCTGGCGTGCCGCCGGCAGCTACGCGGGCTCCGTGACCGACGGCAGTGCGGTCGGCTGGATCTGGACGATCGCCGCGAACCGTCTCGTCGACGCGTTCCGCCGCCGCGCCCGGCAGGAGCGGGTGCCGGCCGTCGCCCTGCTGGAGACGACCGCGCCCGCCGCCGAGGACGAGGTGATGGCGCACCGCGTCGACCAGAACTTCGAACAGGCGCTGCTGCGGCTGCCACCGGAACTGCGCCAGGTGCTGCAGGCCATGGTCCTCGACGACCTGTCCGTACGTCAGACGGCGGTCCTGCTCGGCATGCCGGAGGGCACGGTGAAGACCCGCGCGCGGCGGGCCCGGATCGCGCTGCGGGAGGCGCTGTCATGACCCACCCCACCACCACGATCCTGGCCCGCTACGCGGACGGAGGGCACGGACTCGACGACGCCGCGCTCTGGTCGATCGAAGTCCACCTCGACGTATGCGCCGACTGCCGCGCACGACTGGCCGCCCGCACCACCCCAGCCACGGCCGAACTACTCGACCGCGTGGCCGCCTCGCTCGACCGGGCCATCGACGCCGGCCCTGCGCCCGCCCGGCACCCCGCACCGGCAGCGGCCGTGCACCGACGCTGGCTCGCCTGGACGCTGCTGCCCTGGCTCGCGGTGACCGTCGCGGTACTGGGCTGTGGCGTGCTGCTCGACTCCGTCGAGCCGAGCCTGCCCTCGCTCGTCCTGCTGCTGGCCCCGGTGGCCCCGCTGCCCGGCGTCGCGGTGGCCTGGAGCCAACGCATCGATCCCGCCTGGGAGTTGATCGCCACCACCCCCGCGGCAGGACTGGCCATGGTGCTCAGGCGGACGCTCGCCGTGCTCGTCGTCGTGCTTCCGGCACTGCTCGTGGCGGGCGTGAGCACCGGAACCTCGCTGGCCCTCACCCTGTTGCCCTGCCTGGCCTTCACGGCGGCCACCCTCGCGCTCGGCGCCTTCGTCGGCGTATGGCGCGCTGCGATCGGTCTCGCCCTCGCCTGGTCCGCCGCGGTCCTGCTGCCGAGTGTGGTGACCCGGTCCCTGTCTCCGGTACTGCAGTCCGGCAGCACCGCCGTCTGGGCCGTCGCCACCGCGGCCCTGGCCGCGATCATTGCGCCGGCCGCCACCCGCTTCCGCCGCCTGACCAGCGGCAACTGACCCCCATCACGCCCCCACCACCACAGGAGACACCCATGCGAGCGGTGCGTGCTGCCGAAACGGCTCCCACCCTTCATCCCTGGCTCGTGCACGCGGAGAAACTGCGCGTCCGGGCAGGCCGGCACCTGGCCGTCGACGGACTCGACCTGACGCTGACCGCGGGCGTGCACGGGGTGCTCGGCCCGAACGGCGCCGGAAAGACCACGCTGATGCGTGCGCTGTCCACCGTCGTCAAACCCGCCGGCGGCTCGCTGACACTGCTCGGCGCACCCGTCGACGGCCGTGCCGACCTCCGCGAGGTCCGTCGCCAACTGGGCTATCTGCCGCAGCAGTTCGGATTCTACCCGAGGTTCACCATCCGCGAGTTCGTCGCCTACATGGCCTGGCTGAAGGAGATGCCGAAGGCCGCGGTGCCCGACGCCGTGCAACGTGCGATCGATCGGGTGGGTCTCACCGGCAAGGCCGACGCCAGGATGAAGACACTCTCCGGCGGCATGCTGCGCCGGGCCGGCATCGCACAGGCCGTCGTCAACGACCCCCGGCTGCTGCTGCTCGATGAGCCCACCGTCGGACTCGACCCCGAACAGCGCCTCGAATTCCGCGACTTGCTGCGGGACCTCGCCGCCGAGAGCTGTGTGCTGGTCTCCACCCACCTCGTCGAGGACGTCGTCGCCGCCTGCACCGACGTCCTCCTCATGAACGAGGGCCGGCTCCTCTTCCAGGGCACCCCCGACGACCTGATCGCCCGCGGCGGGCAGAGCGACGCGGGCGACAGCCCGGCGGAACGCGGCTACTCCGCCCTCCTGCGCCGCCACCGGAGCACCGTATGAACCGCATCCTCCGTATCGAACTCCGGCGTTCGGCGGCCCTCGGCGCGGCGCTCCTGATCACCGTCGGCGGCGCGATCGTCCTCCACACCACCCCGGGACGCTGGTCCGCCGGATGGATGGCGCTGGTCATGACGCAGCGCGAGTATCTGGCGGTGCTCTCACCCCTCGCGATGGCCGCCGGGGCATGGCAGTCCTATCGCGAACACCGCGCGAACGTCGCCGAGTTGTTCACCACCACGCCCCGCCCACGACCGCAGCGCATCGTGCCGATCCTGCTCGCGACCGCGCTGGCGGTGCTCGTCGCGTACCTGGTCACGCTCCTCACAGCGGCGCCACGGATCGCGGACACCGCCCGCTACCTGCCGCCCGCGGCCTTCGTCGTCGTGGCCGTCGGCCTGATCGCGATGATCGCCTCGGTCTGGCTCGGACTGGCCGTCGGACGCCTGGTGCCTGCGCTCGCCACCGCACCCGCGCTGGCCGTGATCGGCTTCGTCCTGCTGATCCTCGCGCCACACGCCATCGCGGACGGCGGAATCGCGGCGGCGTTCTCCCCGGCCGTGGGGATGAGCATGTTCAGCGACTACGACACCGTCGGCACCAAAGTCAGCATCGCCCAGGCGCTCTGGATGGCGGCGGTCGCGGCGGCCGCCGTGGTGCTCCTCGCCGTGCACCACCGGAAGTTCGCGGTCAGCGCGCTGGTGCCGCTGGCCGTCGGTGCCACGGCCACGGCCCTGGTCGTGCCGACCGGACGCGCCTACGAGCAGGGGACGCTCGACCCGGTCGCTCAGGAGCTCGTGTGCACCCATGACACTCCGCGCGTGTGCATCAGCCGGGCGCACGAAGGACTGCTCCCCGAAGTGACCCCCAAGGCCCGGCACGCATTGCAACTGCTGTCGAGGACATCACTCACCCAGGCGCACGAGGACACCTCCACACTCTTCCCGTCCACCGCACCCACGTCGCGGCCGGACACGGCACTGATGACGATCACGGTCGACAAGCAGGGCCACCTCGCCCACCCGGGCCGCTTCGAACCGGCCATGCTCACCGGCGTGTTCACCGGTCCCGCGAGCTGCGGCGACGACCGGAACTTCACCGTGGCCACCGCTGCGGCCTACTGGCTGCTCGACCGGAAACCGGCCGCCGGTACCGAGGGCCTCGAATTCGACGACCCGGACGCCGTCAAGCTCTGGAAGAAGCTGCGGGCACTGCCGCACGCCGAGGCCGAAGCCCGCGTGACCGCCGTCCAACAGGCCGCCCAGAAGTGCCGGGACACCACCAACCTCCTGACGCGAGGCGCCCGATGAACGGTCTCACGCTCTACGTCCGCTCGCGCCAGGTCCCGGCAGCGTTCGGCGCGGCCACCGCCGGCACCACGGTCGCCTGGCTGTCGGCGAGGGCCTTCGGCGGCACGGGCGAGGTGGGCGGCGTCGTCCTCGTCCTGACGGTCCTGCTCCTGGTGTCTGTCGCCACCGCCACGCTCGGAGGCCCCGACGACACCCTAGACCGCACGTCGGCGAGACCCTGGGGATGGCTGCGGATGTCCCACCTGGCCACGGCCCTCGCAGGCGTACTCGTCCTCCTGCTCACCACGCTGCTCACCGCCACGCGGTTCGGGCCGTTCGGATGCGTCGTGCGTGACGCGGCCGGCCTGCTGGGCCTGACCGCCCTGGGAGCAGCCACCGTCGGCACTTCCCGATCCTGGTTCCTGCCCCTCGGGTGGACGCTCGGCGCGGCGACATTCCGGGGCGCGGGCACCGCGGGGGAGGCGCTGACCTGGCAGACCCAGGCCCCCGACAGCCGCCCTGCGGCCATGGTCGCAGCCGCACTCGCCACCGCCGGAACGATCGCCTACGTCAGCCGGGGGCCACGCCGCCGGACGTCGCTGGAGAGCGACTGAGCCTGTCCAGGGGCGGCGTGGGCTGCCGAACGGCAAGCGTCAGACCGTGTGTTGGTATCGGTGGGGGTCCAGGTTGCTAGGGCCGGTTCAGGACGATCGAGTTGATGGGCGTGAGGTTGTAGTTGCCGAATTCGTTCAGCTTGATGGTGATCGTGCAGTTGACGCCGTTGTAGCCGGTGCACAACTGGACGGTGGCGTTGGCGCCGCCGTACTGGTTGTTGAGCACATAGTGGTTGCCGAGCTGGTTGCTGAGGTTGTGGGCGCCGTAGCTGTAGTAGATGTTCGTCGGCGTGCTGGTGTGGATGTCCGCGTTCTGCGGGTAGATGCAGGCCGCTCCGCCCGGACAGCCGTACACGGGCCTGTCGTTGGCCTGGGCCGAGCCGGTGTTGACCGCTGCCAGGGCGGCCGTGGCGACGGCGAGCGCGGCGGCGCTCCGGGTGATCCTGCGCATGGTGATGTCCCTCCCGTTGCATTGCTGGTCGGCGCGTCCGAGTGCGCTGGTCAACCCTGCTACGAGTGGCTCGTACCGTCCATGAATTCGATTCCCTTCGAATGCAGTGGTGCGCTTCCGTCGTGCCCGTCTCAGAGCGCAGCGCTCACCTCGCCGATCGCGGTGTCCAGGATCGAGAGCCCGAGGGCCAGTTCGTCCTCGGTCGCCGTCAGTGGGGGTGCGATGCGGAAGACCCCGCCCATCCCGGGGAGTTGCACGATGTTCATGTGCAGGCCGAGCTCCAGGCAGCGGCGGGTGACCCGGGCACCCAGCTCGTCCGAGCTCTGCTTGGTCTCGCGGTCGACGACGAGCTCCAGGCCGACGAGCAGGCCACGGCCGCGGATGTCGCCGATGACCTCGTGACGGCCGGCCATCTCTTCCAGGCCGGTGCGCAGGAAGGCTCCGAGCTCGCGGGCGCGCGCGTCGAGGCCGTCGTCGGCCAGCACGTCGAGAACGGTGTTGCCGACGGCGGCCACCAGCGGGTCCGAGACATGCGTGGTGAAGAAGAGGAAGCCGCGGTCGTACGCCTCCTGCTCGATCTCGACACTGGTCACGACAGCCGCGAGCGGCAGGCCCGCGCCGAGGGTCTTGGAGAGCGTGAGGATGTCGGGGACGACGCCGTCGCGTTCGAAGGCGTACCAGGTGCCGGTGCGGCACAGACCGGTCTGCGCCTCGTCGAGGATCAGGAGCATGCCGCGCTCGCGGCACTTGTGCTGGAGGGCGGCGAAGTAGCCGGGCGGCGGTTCGATGATGCCGCCGGAGCTGAGAATCGGCTCGACCAGGCATGCGGCGAGGCTGCCCGTGGACTGCGCGTCGATGAGGTCGAAGGCGAAGTCCAGCTGACGGCGCCAGTCGAGGCCTCCGTCCGGCGTGGTGAAGTCCGGGCGGTAGGCGTTGGGGACGGGGATCGCGAAGTTGCCGGGTGCGGAGGGGCCGTAGCCCTTGCGGCCCGCGCTGTAGGTGGCGGAGGCGGCGGCCTGTGTCATGCCGTGCCAGGACCTGGCGAAGGAGACGATCTCGTGCTTGCCCGTGACCAGCTTCGCCATCCGGATGGCGGCCTCGTTCGACTCGGCGCCGGTGGTCAGGAGCAGGGCCTTCTCCAGGGGTGCGGGCAGGGTCCCGGCCAGGCGCCGGGCCAGCTCGACGACCGGGCGGCTGAGCATGCCGCTGTAGAGGTGGTCGAGGGTGGCGACCTGACGCCGGACGGTCTCCACGATCGCGGGGTGCGAGTGGCCGAGGATCGCGCTCATCTGGCCGGAGGTGAAGTCGAGGATCTTGCGGCCCTCGGCGGTGAACACGAAACTTCCGGCGGCGCGCTCGATGATCTCGCGGGTGAATCCTCCGCCGTAGTAGCGGACGAGGTGTCGATCGGCGTCGGCCCAGAACGAGGACTCGGACGCGGGCTCGGAGCTCAACGGGAGGGTGGTGGGGGTCGCAGCAGCCATGACTTCGACGGTAGGGAGGCGGCGAGCGCGCGTCCATCACACAATTCCGGCTGTACTGTTCGGAAAAACCGCACAACAATAAGAGGGTGATGAACCCCTGGAGGCTGCGGCTGCTGTCCCAGCTGGACACGCTGGGCACGGTCAGGGCCGTGGCCGAGGCCGCCCACCTGAGCCCGTCGAGCGTGTCCCAGCAGCTCGCCGTGCTCGAGTCCGAGACCGGCACACAGCTGCTCGAACGCACGGGGCGCCGGGTCCGGCTGACCTCGGCCGGGCTGATCCTCGCCCGGCGCGCGCGGGCGATCCTCGACCACATGGACACCGTGGAGGCGGAGCTGCGCGGGCTCGACGAGGAGCCGTCGGGTCTGGTGCGGCTCGGGGCGTTCCAGAGCGCGGTGCACACCATGGCCGTACCGGCGATGACGCGCCTGACCCGCGAGTACCCCCAACTCGACATCCAGCTCCTGGAGTTGGAGCCGCACGAGAGCGTGCCGGCGCTGCGGGTCGGTGACGCGGACCTCGTGATCACGACCACGGACTTCGGGGAGCTGCCGCTCGGCCCGGACCTCGACCTGCTGCCGCTGTCGACGGATCCGATCCTGCTGGTGCTGCCGCCCGAGCACCCGGCCGCCGGGCGCGGCCCGGCCAATCTGGCCGCCTTCGCCGATGAACCGTGGGCGTTCGACATCCCCCAGTCGTACATGGCGAACCTCGCCCTGCGGCTGTGCCGGCAGGCGCGGTTCGAACCCCGGGTGGTGGGCCGGTTCAGCAACTACATGCTGACCCTGGAGCTCGTCGAAGCCGGGCACGCGGTCGCGCTGCTGCCGGAACTGGCCGTCGACGCGGGCCGCTACCGCGTCGCGACACGGGAGCTGGCCGACCCGGTGACCCGTACGATCACGGCGGCGATCCGCAGGGGCGCGCCGCCTCGCGCGGCGGTGCATCTGGTGCTCGACGCACTGCGGCCGTCCGCCGCGGGGGACGCGTGATCCGCCGTAGGCCCTGATCCGCCGTGGGCCTTGATGCGCGCAACAGGCAAAGCCGCCACAGCTGTTGCCTCCGGCCCCATTGTGTCGCGCCTTGTCCACCTTTAATGTTCGGCTTTGCCTGAGTCTGTTTGACTCTGATTGCTCAGGCGGTATGGAGGAGGCCGCAGTGCGGGGTAATCGGATTGATCCTGACAGTGCGAGACCCGGTCGTCGTCGGTGGTGGAGGGCGGTCCTCGCGACAGCCGCGACCATCGCCCTGGCCACGGGCCTGACAGTGCCCGCCGCGGCGCGGGACGTCGGCGGACAGATCTCCGCCGACGCGCCCACCGCCGGTGCGCGGGCGCACACGGTGACTCTCGACGGCTACTCGTTCCTCGTCGACGGCAGGCGCACCTACTTGTGGTCCGGCGAGTTCCACTACTTCCGGCTCCCGAGCCCGGACCTGTGGCGCGACATCTTCCAGAAGATGAAGGCCGCAGGGTTCAACTCCACTTCCCTGTACTTCGATTGGGGCTACCACTCGCCCAAGCCCGGCGTCTACGACTTCACCGGCGTCCGCGACGTCGACAAGCTCCTCGACATGGCCGAGGAGGCCGGGCTCTACGTGATCGCGCGCCCGGCGCCGTACATCAACGCGGAGGTCGACAGCGGAGGTCTGCCCGGCTGGCTGACCACCAAGGCCGAGAACAACCGCAGTGACGACCCGCGGTTCCTGAAGTACGCGGACGAGTGGCTGACGCAGATCGACCGGATCATCGCCCGTCATCAACTGACCAACGGCACTGGCTCGGTGATCGCCTATCAGGTCGAGAACGAGTACTACAACGGCTCGGACGCAGGGCGCTCGTACATGAAGCACCTGGAGGACAAGGCCCGCGCCGACGGCATCACGGTCCCGCTGACCGGCAACCACAACGGCACCTTCAACTCCGGCACGGGCGCCCTGGACGTCGACGGCCCCGACTCCTACCCGCAGGGCTTCAACTGCTCGACCCCCGAGAAGTGGAACGGCGTCCCCGACATCAGCTACGACCACCCGGCCGGAAAGCCGCTGTACTCACCGGAGTTCCAGGGCGGCGCCTTCGACCCCTGGGGCGGACCGGGCTACGACAAGTGCGCCCAGCTGATCAACGACAAGTTCGCCAACGTCTTCTACAAGCAGAACATAGCCGTCGGCGCCACCGCACAGAGCTTCTACATGACCTACGGCGGCACCAACTGGGGCTGGCTGGGCATGCCGCAGAACTACACGTCGTACGACTACGGCGCCGCGATCCGCGAGAACCGCCAGCTCGATCCGAAGTACGACGAGGACAAGCTGATCGGCTACTTCACCCAGTCGGTCGCCCCGCTGACCAAGACCGAGGCGATCAGGGCGACGCCACCGGACAACTCCGCGGTGGTCGACACCGCCCGGATGAATCCCGACACCAGGACGCAGTTCCACGTCCTGCGGCACGGCGACTCCACGTCCAACGCGGTCGACAAGACCCACATCTCCCTCGACTTCAACGCTCAGCCGGCCGCGGACACCACCTACACCTGGGACGACCCCGACTCCGCGCTGCAGTACACCGGTTCGTGGTCGCACGTGGCCGACCAGAGCTACACCGGCGGCGACTACAAGCACACCGAGTCGTTCTCCAACAAGGCCGGTGACTCGGTGACCGTCCCCTTCGACGGCACCGCGATCCGATGGATCGGGTCGAAGACGAACAACCACGGCTACGCCGACGTCTACCTCGACGGCGAGAAGGCGGCGACCGTCGACGACTCCGGCAGCGAGAACCAGGCGGTGATCTTCCAGAAGACCGGTCTGAAGCCCGGAGCGCACACGCTGAAGATCGTCGTCGCCGGGACCCACAGCTCGTCTTCCACGGACAGCTACGTGGCCATCGACGCGATCGACGTGCCCACGGCCGACACAGCGGAGCCGACCTACCCGGTCGTGCCCCAGCAGCCGGACACCGCGATCACCCTCGACGGACGCGACTCGCACGTGATCGTCGCCAACTACCCGCTCGGGGACTCGCAGTTGCGGTACTCGACATCGGAGATCATGACCGACGCGACGATCGGAAACCGGGACATCGCCGTCCTCTACGGCGACCGGGGCAGCGACGGCGAGACCGTCCTGCGCTACCCCTCCAAGCCCACCGTGACCGTCAACGACGGTACGGCCGCGACCACTTGGGACCCGGCCACCGGTGACCTGCGGCTCAACTACACCCACAAGGGACTGACCCGCATCAGCATCAGCGGCGGCGGACACCGGCCGCTGCTGCTCCTGGTCGGCGACAAGGACACGGCGAAGACCTTCTGGCGGCAGGACACGGCGAGTGGCCCGGTGCTCGTCCGGGGCACCCACCTCCTGCGGACGGCGACCAGCCGGGACGGCGGCCGGACCATGGCCCTCACCGGAGACAACGCCGACGACAAGAACATCGAGGTGTTCACCTCCGCAGCCCGCGTCACCTGGAACGGCAGGACGCTGAACTCCCGGACCTCCGCCACCGGAAGCCGCACCGCGACGATCCCGGTGGCCGCCCCGGTGCACCTGCCGGCACTGGCCGACTGGCAGCACGCCGACGAATCCCCCGAAGCCGCCCCCGGATTCGACGACACCAGCTGGCAGGTGGCCGACAGGACGACGACCAACAGCGTCTCCGGCATCACCTCACAGCCGGTGCTCTACGCCGACGACTACGGCTTCCACACCGGCAACACCTGGTACCGCGGACGCTTCCGTGCCACCGGCAAGGAGACCGGCATCCACCTGGTCTCCGACTCCGGCGGAGGCGCACAGGCCTTCTCCGCCTGGCTCAACGGCACCTTCCTCGGCAGCTCCACCACCGGCAGCGCTGACTTGAAGTTCCCGGACGGCTCGCTCAACTCCAAGGGCGACAACGTCCTTTCCGTGCTCACCGTGAACATGGGGCACGAAGAGGACTACAACTCGACCAACGGCAACAAGACCGCGCGCGGCCTGACCAGTGCCTCCCTCGTCGGTGCGCCGCTGACCTCCGTCACATGGCGGCTGCAGGGCGTACGGGGCGGCGAGGACCTCCAGGACACGGTGCGCGGCCCGCTCTCGACGGGCGGTCTGTACGGGGAGCGGGCGGGCTGGTCCCTGCCGGGCTACCCGGACAGCAACTGGAAGCAGGTGTCCCTGCCGACGACCGACTCCCGTGCCGGCGTGTCCTGGTACCGCACCGACGCCCACCTGGACCTGCCCCACGGCCAGGACACCTCGCTCGGGCTGACGTTCACCGACGACCCGTCACGCAAGTACCGCGCCACGATCTTCGTGAACGGCTGGCAGGTCGGCAACTACGTCAACTACCTCGGCCCGCAGCACACCTTCCCCGTGCCCAACGGGATCCTGAACCCGAACGGCCACAACAGCATCGCCATCGCCATGTGGAACCTGGACGGGAGCACCGGCGGCCTCGGCAAGGTCTCCCTCACCAACTACGGCAGCTATGCCTCGTCCCTGCGCGTCGCGCAGAACGACAGCCCTCGGTACGACCCCCACAAGTACGCGATGCCGGAGCGTCCGGGGACGGAGGTCACCCTGGAAGTCCCGGACACCGCCCAGTCAGGACAGTCCTTCACCGCCCGGACGACGGTCCGGGTGCCGAAGGACCGGCAGCCCGCCTCCCGGCTGACGGCCTCGCTCTCCGCGCCCGACGGCTGGAGCGTGAGTGCCCCGAGCCCGGCATCGGTCGAGCGGCTGCAACCCGGCCAGTCCGCCACCTTCACCTGGAAGGTCGCACCGCCCGACGGAACGCTGCCGTCCGCCTCGGCACTGACCACGACGGTGCACTACCGGCAGAACGGCCGGAAGGCCACCGCCGGTGACGAGCGCATCGTCGGAGGGATCCCGCCGGCTCCACCGGCCGGGAAGAGCGCCGTGAGCGACCTGCCGTTCCTGTCGTCCAGCAACGGATGGGGGCCGGTCGAGCGCGACAGCAGCGTCGGCGAACAGGCCGCCGGAGACGGCCATGAGATCACCATCGCCGGAGCCGAACACGCCAAGGGCCTGGGCACCAACTCGGTCAGCGACGTCGTGCTCTACCTCGCCGGCAACTGCTCACGGTTCACGGCGGACGTCGGTGTCGACGACGAGACGGGCGGTGCGGGAACGGTGACGTTCTCCGTGATCGCCGACGGCAAGACCCTGGTGACCACACCGACGATCCGCGGCAAACAGACCGCGGTGCCCCTCGACGTCGACATCAGCGGCGCCCAGGTGATCGACCTCAAGGTCGGCGACGCGGGCGACGGCAACGGCAACGACCACGGAGACTGGGGGACTCCGACGCTGACCTGCGGATAGCACCGGCCCCCAGCTGAGCTTCAACCAGTCCGGACGGACCGCCGCCTCCCACGAGGCGGCGGTCTCGTCCGCGACGTCACTCCGCCGACTCCAGAATGCGGTCGAGCGTCCGGCGCCCCATGGCACTCATCGTCGGATTGCTCTCGACGTAGTACCAGACAACCCCCATCGCCTGCTCGAACGCCCAGGCCTTGCCCCGCTCCCACTCCAGGTCGTCACAGTTCAGTGCTCGCCGGAGCACTTGCCGCGGACCCTCCCGCAAAAGGTGCCAGGCGCTGACCAGATCCAGCGCGGGGTCGGCCGGTCCGAAGCCACCGGTGTCGAGTACGCCGCTGAGCCGGCCCCCCGAGACCAGTACATTGCCAGGGATCAGATCACCGTGGCTCATCACGTCGGCACGCGTACGGGGCAACTCCCTGAAGTGGCGCCACAGTTGCCGCATCCGGGGCACGTCGAGCAGCCCCTCACTCTCCGCGAAGCACTTCGCCAGCCACTCGTCGTGGTGAGCGAGAACACCGCCGCGACCCTCGCAGCCGAAGAGCCGCCCCCGTGTGTCGGCCTCTCGGAGGGCCGCGATGAACTTCGCGAGGTCCTCGGCAAGAGCCTCCGACCCACTCACGCCGGCATCCGAGGCGACCGTTCCCGGCAGCCAGGTCTGGACCGACCACGGCATGGGGTAACCCGCCCCGGGCCTTCCCAGGGCCACGGGCTCCGGGACGGGAAACGGAGACACCTGTGCCAGCTCCGCGCTCGCCCGGGCTTCCTTCTCCAGGAAGGCCAGGGTTTCCGCGGCATCGGCCAGACGCAGTGGGAAACGTGCCGAGAGATCATTTCCGACGCGGAAGATGGCGTTGACCGTGCCGGTCGACGGCAGACGTCGGATCGCCTTGCCGCTCCACTGAGGGAACTGCTCCCGGATCAGCGTCGCGACGGTTTCGGCGGTCACGTCCACTTGGTCGTCGTGCATGATCATCCAACTAGTATTCATGCGCGGGTGTGCGGATCAACCGAGTTTCCGTTGAGCGACGAGAAGCAGACGGGACGAGACCCGACGGAACCCCTGAAAACAGGACGGCGAGCTCCGAACGCGGAAGGATGACCGGCATGACATTGCCTGCCCTCCCCGAAGAGTCCTTCCAGCGAGTGCTCTGCGTCGTCGCACACCCCGACGACATGGAGTACGGCACGTCCGCGGCCGTCGCCCGCTGGACCGCACGCGGCATCGACGTCGGCTACCTCCTGCTCACCCGCGGCGAGGCCGGCATGCCGAACCTGCCCGACGAGACCGCACGCCTGCGCGTCGCCGAGCAACAGGCCGCCTGCGCCGTCGTAGGCGTCAAACACCTGACCATCCTCGAACACCCGGACGGCATCCTCGTCTACGGCCTCGATCTGCGCCGTGACATCTGCCGCGAGATCCGCCGGTTCAAGCCCGACGTCGTGTTCGGAGGCGGCTACGAGATCGAGGCGCCCTGGGGCTTCGACCAGGCCGACCACCGCGCCGCCGGGCTCGCCACGCTCGACGCGGTGCGCGACGCGGGCAACCGCTGGGTCTTCCCGGAGCAGATCGACGACGAGGGCCTCGAACCGCACTCCGCGCGCTGGTACATGACCAACGCCATCCCCGGCTCGGGCGCGACCCACGGCGTCGACGTCACGGGCGAGCCGCTGCGCCGCGGCGTCGCCTCGCTCGAATCGCACGCCGCGTATCTGGCCGCGCTCCCGGACCACCCCGCCCCCAAGGACTTCATCCCGCAGTTCACCGCCATGAGCGGCAAGGCCATGGGCGTCGAGCACGCCGTCCTGTTCCGCGCCCACGACCTGCAGGCACCGCCGGAGATCCCCACCGAGGAGACGCAGGACTGACGCTCGCGGACGTGACCGGATCCGGTGTACCCGGCCGGTCACGTCCGCCTCGTCACGGGCGAATGAGGGGAAGGCCCCCGCTCGGAGCTAGTTCCGGTACCGGAACACGATCCGGCCGCGCGTCAGGTCGTACGGCGGGAGCTCGACCAGCACCCGGTCCTCCAGCATGATCTTGATGTAGTTCCTGCGGATCTTG
This sequence comes from Streptomyces spinosisporus, assembly GCF_022698145.1. Lineage (GTDB taxonomy): Bacteria > Actinomycetota > Actinomycetes > Streptomycetales > Streptomycetaceae > Streptomyces > Streptomyces spinosisporus. The sequence continues at coordinate 190,200 of NZ_JALDAX010000014.1, read as the reverse complement.
CCGCTGATGTGTGCGAGCACCTGGTGGCCGTTCTCCAGCTCCACCGTGAACATGGCGCTGCGCAGACACTCGACGACCCTGCCCTCGACCTCGATGACGTTCTTGCCCTTGGTCATCGCACCAACTCCAGGTTGCTGCCCGCCGCTTGGGCGCCGATGCCCTCGAACAGCACCGAGGCCGCCCGATTGGACTCCTGGACCTCGGCCCAGGCCGAGGCGAATCCCGAACGGTGCAGCGTCCCCAGTGCCTGAGCCAGGAGCGCCCGCCCGATGCCGCGGCGTTGTTCGCCGGCACGAACGGCGACCAGCCCGATGCGTGGCTCCTTCACCGTGACCACCCGGATCAGACCGAGATATCGGTCCGACGTCGCGGCCACCGCGTACTTCGACGGGTCGACGATGGTGTCTCCCTCGGGGAAGGGGATCACCTCGGCGGGCATCGACTGCCATCCGACGCTCGCCTCGACTTCGTCACGGATCGCGCGGTCCACCGCACGCAGCAGACGCTCGTCCGCCCGACCCGCGGGAACGATCGTCACGCCCGCAGGTGGCAGGACCTGGGCCTCGTCGAGCCCCGTGACCCGCGGATCGGTCGGTACGGCGTACTCCCATTCGCGGCGCCGGATCGTGAAACCCGCTCGCCGCCAGCCGACCGTCAGCTCGGCGTCGGCTTCGTCGACCACCGTGTACAGCGGCGCCGGCAGTGTCTTCGTCATCGCCTCGGCGAGCCGGTCGAAGGCCACATCGTGCCAGGCGTCGATGCTGACGAACAGGCGTCCGTCGGGCCGGTGATGCGCATGCCCGCGGCCGACCACGAGGTCGTCGTCCAGGGCGTGCCATTGGCTCTTCGCGACACGGGTGATCGTCACCGCGTTCTCGCTCAGGCCGGATGTGAAAGGCGTTGTGTTCATCGGAGTCTCCTCCCAGGAGTGCCTCGAACTCAGGCGCTCCTGGCGACACCGAATGTCAGCCGCAGGACCGTGGCGGGGTGAGGGAGCACCCATGGATCACTGTGTTCACGGGTCTCACCTCCCTACGCCGACTTGACGGTCCGCGACGACGGTAGCGGTGGGGTGGCGGCGGCCTCAAATGGTTTTAGGAGAAGTCGGCCGCCGTGATCCCGTCGGCATGTCCGGACGGCCACTCCACCAACTCGATCCGGTAGCCGTCGGGGTCGGTGAGCCACGAGGTCTTGGGGCCGTGCGGGCCGCCCGGGTACTGGACGGGCTCGGGCTCCAGACCGGCTTCGGTGAGTCGCTCCAGGGTGGTGTCGAGCGTTTCCACCTGGATCGCGAGATGGTCGAAGCCGCTGCCCACGTCGACGCGTCCGTCGGCCGGACGGTGGACCAGTTCGAGCGAGGCGGCCGGTTCGCCGGGGAAATGGAGCAGCACCAGGTGACTGCCGTGATCGGCGTTGACCCTGCCCAACTCGGCATAGCCCACGGCGGTGTAGAAACCGAGCGAGCGGTCCAGGTCGGTGACGCGGTAGGAGACGAAGAGCGTCTTCATACGGTTTCCTCGGGGCGGCGTACGCGATAGCGCAGATGTGTGACGTCCCGGTCCTCGAGGCGCCGGACGAGTTCGAGCTCGGTGCGTTTGCCGCCGAGGTGGTCGAAGAGTCGCCGACCGTCCCCGAGGAGGACCTGGACCAGGTGGATCTCCATCTCGTCCAGCTGCCCGGCCCGCAGGAGTGCCTGGGCCGCGCCCGCGCCGTGGACCATGACCGGCCGGTCCCCGGCGGCCGCGCGAGCCTGACGGGCGCAGTCCTCCACGTCGGTGACGAACCGCGCGTGTCCGGGCGGCACGTCCCCGTCGTCCACCTGATGGGTGAGGACGAAGATCGGCACACCGTCGTGATGGTCGCCCTGCCAACGCCCTGCGAGCTCGAAGGTCCGGCGGCCCGAGATCACCGCGCCGGTGGCCAGCGCCTCGCGATAGACCTGTCCGCTGTGACCGTCGGATTCCCGGTCGTCCAGCCAGTTGAAAAGACGCCCACCCCCACGCCCGAGCTCCTGGCCCGGGCGATCCTCGGGGCCGGCGATATAGCCGTCGAGCGACATCGACATGTACAGCCGAATCGGATTGGACATACGGGCCGCCTCCATCTCTCCTCCATGACACCGTGCGTCACGAGGGAGACTTCGGACAGTCGGGAAACTCATCGGCATGACGCGCCACGGGGCAGGGCGGGTGGACGGCGGCCCGGTCGTCGTAGCGCTGCCGGGGGAGGGGCTTGAGTGAGCGTCAGCTCCATCATGCCTGGTCGAAGGCGTTTTAGGTAGGACGTAGCGCACGCCCGTTCGACCTTGTGGCGAGTGGTGCCGTGCCCGCAGACTCGTCGTCATCCACTTCCCGGCCGACGTGCCGGCATCCGTCATCGGCTGCCGGCGCGTTCGCCGCGCTGTCCTGCGGTGGGGCATGCGCCGGTCGGGAGGGATGCGACGAAGGGGATCGATGGATCAGGACATGGTGGTGCTTGCGAGGGTCAGGCTGCTCAGTGCCAACCGGCGGGTCGTGCGGGGAGTCGAAGGACTGTGGATCTACCGTCTGCTGACGCAGGTCGAGCCGGAGGTGTACGGATCGAAGCTGGCGTACGTCCTGGTGGAGGAGAGCGGCTCACCCTTGCTGCGGGAGCTGCCTGAGCGACGACTGGCGCTGCTCGACGAGGCCGTGGAAGTGGCGAAGGCACTCAGCACGGCGAACCCCTACCGGGCGAAGGTGCTGACGAGAGCAATGGCCGCCAGGGAACGGGAACTTGAAGCCGGCTCGGAGAGGCCGCGAGGGCTCGATTGATCCCGTAGCGCTGTCTATGCCGCAGGGGGGCGGGTGGTCGGCCCGCCCCCCTCCGGAGGGTGAGACATGCAACTAGGCCAACGCGCCGGAAAGGAAGTCGATGAGCCCGTACGGCGCCCGGTCGCCGAGGCAGAGATCCAGGAGCACGTGGGTGTCGGCGGCCTCCGACTCGCTGCGTGGGAACAGCCTCTGCTCGTAGGCGGTGAGCGCGGCCTCGATGTCCTCGGGGTGCGCGGCGATCGCCTCGCCCAGCTCGGCGCCGTCGAGCATGGCCAGGTTCGCGCCCTCGCCGTTCGGCGCCATCAGGTGCGCGGCGTCGCCGACGAGCGTCACCCCGGGCACGCGGTCCCAGCGATGCCCGTCGGGGAGGGCGTGGATCATGCGCGGGACCGGGGCGGTCTCACCGTCGGTGATCAGGGCGGTGAGTTCGGGAGCCCATCCGTCGAACTCGGCCGCGACCCTGGCCGCCGCGTCGGCCGCGTCGGTGAAGTCGATCCCGTCGACCCAGTCGGCGGGGCGCTTGAGCTGGACATACGTGTGCAGGACGGCTCCGGCCTCGCGATGCGCGACGATCCCCTTCCCCGGGGTGAGCGCGGTCATGGAGCCGGTGCCTACGGCCTCGGCCGCCGCGGGGTGCCGCCGGTCGACGTCGCGCAGGTAGGTCTCGACGAACGTGATGCCCACGTACTGGGGCTCGGCGTCCGACAGCAGCGGGCGCACCTTCGACCAGGCACCGTCGGCCCCGACGAGGAGCCCGGTGGTGACCGTCGATCCGTCCGTGAAGGTCAGGGCGTGACGTCCATCGCCGAGTGCAGAGACTTCGGCGAGCTTCTTTCCCCACTGGATGGTCCCCGCGGGCAGGGACGCGCAGAGGATGCGGCGCAGATCGCCCCGGAGGACCTCGGGCCGCCCGCCCGTGCCGTCGTCAGGGGTGTCGAACAGCACCTTCCCCTGCGGGTCGAGGACGCGTGTGGCCTGGCCGCCCTCGTGGATGATCGCGTGGAACTCGGCGGTGAGCCCGGCCGCTTCGAGGGCGCGCTGCCCGTTGTGTTCGTGGATGTCGAGCCGGCCGCCCTGTGTGCGGGCATCCGCCGAGGGCTCGGCCTCGTAGACCGTCGCGGGGATGCCGTGGACGTGGAGGACGCGGGCGAGGGTGAGGCCGCCGAGACCGGCGCCGATGATCGTGACGGGTGTCATCGTCATGCTCCTTAGACTGGAACGGCGTTCCATTCGGCAGTTTGGAACAATGTTCCAGCCGTGTCAAAATGGGCTCGTGGTGACCAAGGCGAAGCGGGCGCAGCGGCGCACGGATGCGCTCTCGAAGGAGCGGATCATCGAGACCGCGATCGAGATCCTCGATGCCGAAGGCGAGAGCGCGCTGACCTTCCGCGCCCTCGCGGCCCGGCTGACGACCGGCAGCGGAGCGATCTACTGGCACGTTGCCAACAAGGACGACCTGCTCGCGGCGGCCGCGAGTGACGTCATCGCCCGCGTCGTGACCGACGTGTCGGACGGCACGGAGCCGCGGGAGGCGGTCAGACGCATCGCCCTCGGGGTGTACGACGCGATCGAGGCACACCCCTGGGTGGGCACCCAACTCTCCCGGGAACCATGGCAGTTCGCGGTGCTCCGGATCTTCGAAGCCGTCGGCCGCCAACTCCAGGCACTCGGCGTCCCCGAACCGGCGCAGTTCGACTGCGCCTCCGCCCTCGTCAACTACGTCCTCGGCCTCGCCGGGCACCGCGCCGCGGCCGCCCGTCTCCTCGCTCCCGACACCGATCGAACGGCGTTCCTCACCGCGGCCGCCGCCCGCTGGGCGCAGCTCGACCCGGGGCAGTACCCGTTCATGCGCCAGGTGGCGGTCCAGTTGCCCGGACACGACGACCGCGAACAGTTCCTGGCCGGCATCGACCTCATCCTGTCCGGCATCGGCGAGAAGCTCCGATGATCCGTACGACGACAACCGTCTGATCCGTACGACGGCGAGCGTCTGATCCGTACGGCGGCGACCGTCCCCGCCAGGCAGGTAGCGCCGCGCGTATACCTTGCGGAATACTTCGGGTATGCCTGAAACCACCGTCAAGGTCGACACGAGCACCAGGGACACACTGCAGGGCCTGGCCGCCGCCGCAGGGCTGTCCGTGAAGGCCTACCTCGCCAAGTTGGCGGAGGAGAAGGAGCAGGAGCGGGCCCTGCAGACGGCGACCGCCGTCTTCCGTCGCGCGATCGGCGAGCCCGGTGTCATGGCCGCCTTCGACGCCGAGTTCGGCGGGCTGCCGCCTGCGGCGCACGACTCCTCGCGGGCGGCCTGACCTGTGCCTCCCGTCGTACATGTCGACTACCGGTGGTTCCTCGAGCGCCAGGAGGACGTGCTCCGGGACGACCTGACCGTCAACGACTTCTCGATCCTCGTCGGCCTGGCCCAGCGCCACCGGGTCGACCCGCCCCGCCATGACCAGCACCATCCCGACGCCTTCTGGTGTGCTGCGGTCATGCTGGAGGAGTGCGTGCTGCTGCGCCCCCTCCCGGCCCGCAACGAGCTGTACGGATACGGCGTCGCCATCGCCTATCTCGAGGCCTCCGGGGAGCGCGTGGACACGAAGTTCGAGCTCTGGCGCGAACTGATCTACGACATCCGCGCGCTGCGACTGGACTCGTACGGCATCGCCGAGAAACTGCGGTCCTGGCGCCAGGACTGACTCGGGCCGGTGAGCCTCGAAAATCGGTTGGCCGGGGAGAGCGACTCCGCTCCAATGACGGCATGGCTGCTGCAGACGGCGCGATCGACCACACGGCGTTGAACCGACGGCACTGGGACGAGCGGGCGGCGGCATGGCACGGGCCGCTGGCCCGCGAGCACTGGCGCCGGACCGAGCCGATCTGGGGTTTGTGGAACGTCCCGGAGGCGCAGGTGGGACTGTTCCCCGATGACGTTGCCGGCATGGACGCGGTCGAACTCGGCTGCGGGACGGCGTACGTGTGCGCGCGGCTTGCCCGTGTCGGAGCCCGGCCCGTCGGGGTCGATCTCTCGCGAGAGCAGTTGGCCACCGCGCGGGCGATGCAGCAGGAGTTCGGCATCGCCTTCCCGCTCGTGCTTGCCGATGCCGAGCGCCTGCCGTTGCGTAGTTCCTCCTTCGACCTGGCTGTCAGTGAGTTCGGTGCGTCGCTGTGGTGCGATCCGTACCGCTGGATTCCGGAGGCGGCGCGGGTGCTGAGGCCGGGCGGGCGTCTGGTGTTCGTCCGGCGGTCGCCGCTGTTCGCGCTGTGCGCTCCGGCCGACGGAGAGGCCGGTTTGGTTCTGCTGCGTGCGCAGTTCGGGATGGGCCCGCACGGGGACGGCGCGAGCGTCGAGTTCACCATCGCTCACGGTGAGATGCTTCGGCTGCTGCGTTCCTGCGGCTTCATGGTCGATGACCTGATCGAGATCCAGGCGCCCGAGACCGCGCACCGCGACTACCCGGAAGTCTCCGCCTCCTGGGCGCGCCGCTGGCCCAGCGAAGAGATCTGGAAGGCGCGGCTGGGTCGCTGAGAGGCGGCGGTGTCTGCGAGTGACGAGCCCTCGACGTGACCGGTGTGGCCGTCCTCGTCATCCTCGCCGGCGTTCAGGACGAGGTGTCCGAAAGCTGGGTTCCTATCACGGCGAGCAGATCCAGTTTGCTGGCGCTGTCCGTGCCCAGGGCCGGGGTGAACCAGAGCAGGCGCTGGCGGCCGTCCTCGCTGAACAGGTTGAGGCAGTTGACCTCCAGCGTGCCGAGCGTGGGGTGGTTGATGCGCTTGCGGTCGTCCCGGCGGACGGCGACCTCGTGCTGGGCCCACAGAGCCGCGAACTCGGGGGAGCGGGCGGTGAGGTCGTCGATCAGGGTGCGGGCCTGGAGATCCTTCGCGTCGCGACGCGCCGCCGCGGCCCGCAGGTCGGCGACGAACCGGCGGGACTGTGTGTCGTGGTCGGCCTCGGGGTAGATGCGGCGCGCGTCGGCGTCCGTGAACCAGCGGTGGACGAAGCTCGCGTTCTTGCCCCGGAAGACCGACTGGTCGCCGAGCAGGGCGACGGCGAGCGGGTTCTGCACGAGCGTGACGTGCAGGTCGGTGACGACCTGCGCCGGGGTCGTGGTCAGCCGGGTGAGCAGGTCCATCATTCCGGGGTGCACATGCGACTCGGGTCCACCGTGGGCCGGTAGCGGGCGGTCGGCCAGGCGGTAGAGGTAGTCGCGCTCGTCCGACGTCAGACGCAGCGCGCGTGCCAGGGCGGCGAGCATCTGCTCGGAGGGCTGTGATCCCGCGCCCCGCTCGATCTCGTTGTAGTAGTCGACCGAGGCACCCGCGAGCTGCGCCACCTCGTCGCGGCGCAGCCCCGGCACGCGACGGCGCGGGCCCGCGATCAGACCGACGTCCTCGGGGCGGATGCGTTCACGGCGCGAACGAAGGAAAGCGCCGAGCTCGGCGTATCTGAGGGAGCCCATGCATCCCAGTCTGCGCGACACCGGCCCACCGGCACGTCCCTGACACAGGGGATGACATCCCCTGGTACGCGCCCTGCGACCGCCACATCGTAGGAGGCATGCCTTTCGCGAACTTCAAGGTCCCCGAGAAAACCCTCACTGCTCAGCAGAAGGAGGAGATCGTCACCCGCACCACCGAGCTGTACGTCGAGATCTACGGCGAGCGCGCCCGCGAGAACACCATGGTCCTGATCGAAGAGGTCGCCGACGGCGGCTGGGGCATCGGCGGCAATGTGCTGACCCTCGCCATGCTCGAAGAGGCGGCACCGTCCGAGCCCGGCGACGCCTGACCACACCGGTCACGCCCGCGTGGCGAGCGGGCGCCCAGGTCCACGAGGGCCCTTCGGAGGAAACACCGAAGGGCCAAGGTCTTTGTCCCTTATGCGCTTCTTGGGGAACGTGGAGGCCCCCGCACCCCTCCTTCTGGGTGTCGGGGAAGACCACGGGCGAGGAAACCGGGGCTGAGTGCCATGGGCTTGACCAGCGAGACGACCGTGTACGTGATGGCGGCCCTCGCCGCCGTTTGTGTGGCCCTGCTGGTCTGGCTCTGGCCGCGGCTCGCCAGGCAGGGTCTGCGGCCGGTGCTCGGACGGCTGGCGGCCGTCGGAGTGACCCAGGTGACGATCATCGCCGCGTGCGGCTGCTGGCTGAACTCGTCGTACCAGTTCTTCGGATCGTGGGGCGAGCTCTTCGGGCACGTGGACACCGCGCCCGTCGGCATCACGCAGGCGGCCGGGCGCGGCGACGGGGTGGTGACCGGGGTCGCCGCCAAGGGGGCGTTGGTACAGCCCGCCGGTGATCAGCAGCTGAGCCGGGTCACCGGACTGCCCACCGGGCCTGCGGCGGTCAACGGCCGGGTCGAGTCGGTGAAGGTCATCGGCCGACGGACGGGCGTGGTCGACCCGGCTCTCGTCTATCTGCCGCCGCAGTACTTCCAGAAGGCGTACCACCGGCAGCGCTTCCCCGTGATCGTCGCGCTCAGCGGCTACCCCGGCAGTGTCTTCAATCTGGCGCAGTACCTTCGGGTCCCACAGACCGCCGGAGCACTGCAGAAGAGCGGCCAGATGCAGCCGACCATCATGGTGATGATCCGGCCGACGATCGCTCCGCCGCGCGACACCGAGTGCGTGAACGTCCCGGGCGGGCCGCAGGCCGAGACCTTCCTGGCGAAGGACCTCCCCGACGCCCTGAAGTCCACCTACAGGGTGGGCCATTACGCGAGCTCCTGGGGCGTCATGGGCTATTCTTCCGGAGGCAGTTGCGCCCTGCAGCTGACGATGCGCAACCCCGGCGTCTACACCACAGCAGGTGCCCTCTCACCCGACTACAAGGTCAAGGACGACCCCACGACCGGCAACCTCTTCGGCAGCGGACTGGGTCGCGTCAACCGGGTCAACGGACACGACCTGATGTGGCGGCTCAAGCACCTGCCCGCACCGCAGGTCTCCGTACTGGTCGCCGAAAGCAAGCACGGCGAGCGGGGCTACCCCCAGACGCTGGCCTTCATCAAGGCCGTCAAGGCACCCATGCGCGTCGTGTCGATCCTGCCGGACCAGGGCAGTCACAACTTCCCCACCTGGACACGGGAGATGCCGGCCACCCTGAAGTGGATGAACCAGCAGCTGACCTTCCCCCAGGACGTCGTGCCCCGGCAGCACCACACACCGGGCCCCACCAAGGTGCGCGCCTCCGGCCCCGAGCCCTCGGAGGCCGCCACCAAGGACAAGTGACGGAAGCCGAGCAGCACTTGGTGGACGGCGCTTGAGCGTGGTGACGGAGGACCGGTGCTGCCGGGATATCCCGTTGTGGGGGAGGATCTTGACCCCTAGAGTCCCGGCATGCCCCTACGTGTGCGGATGCGTCAGGCCCTTCCGGAAGCGATGCGTGCCCGCGACAAGGTCGCGGTGAGCGCCCTGCGCGCCACCCTTGCCGCGCTGGACAACGCGGAGGCGGTGCCCGTGGACGACGACGCGACCCGTGGACTGGCCCTCGAACAGTCACCGGTCGGTGCAGGCGCCACGGAGGCCGTACGGCGTGAGCTGAGCGAGGCCGGCGTCGCGGACATCGTCCGAGCCGAGGCCACCGAACGCCTGGAAGCCGCAGCGCAGTTGACCGCGCCCGCTCACATCGACCGGGCCGCCAGACTTCGCGCGGAGGCTGCGGTGCTGCTCCGCCTCCTCGACGACCGAGGCACGCCGTAGGATCGGCACCTCAGCTGAGCACGAAGGAGCCGGCCCGCCCTCGCCGACGACATCGGCGAGGGCGGGCCGGCTCCTTCGTGCACCGCCCAGGTCCGGGCGGACGGACGGATCAGCGCAGTCCGGCGAAGAGGTCGTTCTCGGGTACGGCCGCGCCGGTGGTGTCCCGGACTCGTACGAAGGTCTCCACGCCCATCAGCTCGCCGAACCTCTCCTTGCCCATCCTGAGGAAGAAGATGTTCTCGCTCTGGCTGGCGTGCGCGGCCAGCGCGTCGAACTTCTGACCGCTGAACGCGGTGGTGTCCACCCAGGTGCTGATCTCGTCGTCGGGGAGACCGATCTCGGCCAGGGCGGCGGTCTCGGCAGGGTCCGGCTCCGGCATGTCTCCCTGGAACTCGCGCATGATCTCACCGAACTTCTGCATGCCCGAGCGGGGCACCGTCGTCCAGTACACCTTCGGTGTCCAATCGATCATCTCCAGCGCTGCCATCGTGATGCGGTGGGCCTGGATGTGGTCGGGGTGTCCGTAGAAGCCGTTCTCGTCGTAAGTGACCACCACGTCGGGTCGGTAATGGCGCATGAGTTCCGCCAGCCGCGCGGCGCCTTCCTCGACGGGGGTCTGCCAGAAGGACCCGGGGGAGTCGTTGCTCGGCCAGCCCATCATTCCGGAGTCGGCGTAGTCCAGCATCTCCAGATCGCTGATCTTCAGGGCCTCACAGCTCGCCTGGAGTTCCTCGCGGCGCATCGCGGCGACAGCGGCGGGATCGTGCCCGGGATCACCCGGCTTGACGCCTCCCGGTCCGTCACCGCAACTGCCGTCGGTACACGTCACAAGAACCGTCCGCATGCCCTCGGCCGCATACCGCGCGAGGACCCCTCCGGTCCCGGTGGCCTCGTCGTCGGGGTGGGCGTGTACGGCCATGAGCGTCAAAGGTCGGTCAGCCATGAATCAGTCCTCCGAAAGGCATACGTCTTCATCCGGGAGCCCGCGCACGCGGCACCGGCCCCTCGACCGATCCAACACTGCCGCCCGGATCACCTGTTCCCGCTGCGCCGATCGCGGGGCCGGGCAGTCACCCGGAAGGCCTTCCTCGTAACCTCAGCAATTGCTAATATTGGCAATTGCTGAGGTCGTCCGTGCGGGTTGCGGCGGCCCGGTTCCCGTTCCGTGGGTTCGGTGTGGCGGGCGCCGCAGGCGAGGATGGGCCGCATGTTCTTGACGAATGGGTGGAAGCGATGGGTCGAGCTCCGGCCGGTGGAGCCGTGCTGTGGTGCCGAGGAGGGGACGGCACGATGAGTACGCCGCTGTACCAACTGAAGGCCGAGTTCTTCAAGACGCTGGGTCATCCGGCCCGGATCCGGGTGCTGGAGCTGCTGAGCGAGCGCGAGCACGCGGTCGCGGAGATGCTGCCCGAGGTGGGTATCGAGCCCGCCCATCTGTCCCAGCAGCTGGCCGTGTTGCGGCGGGCCAACCTGGTCAAGACCCGCAAGGAGGGCTCGACCGTGTACTACTCGCTGATCAGCCCGCAAGTGGCCGAGCTGCTGCGGGTGGCGCGGACCATCCTGTCCGGGGTGCTCGCCGGGCAGGCCGAGCTGCTGGCCGACCTCCAGGCCGCGCAGCGCCCGGCGAAACCGCCGTCCTAGCGGCGGCTTGATGACCGGCGGCCGTCTCCCGGGTCGGACAGCGCTCGAAGACACCGGCGAGACGGCCGCCCCCGAATTTCGACATCACGCCATCTTCTCCATCACCTCAATATGTGGCAAAGCGTCAGGAAAGCGTCGTAACCCTGGCTCGGTGATGGCGAGTTGGGTCGGCTACAGACACGTTCGCACCGTCGTACGGAGGAGTTCATGGGCCTGCTGCGGAAGATCCGCGACACCGGGCGGGTGGCCGAGCCCGCACCGCCGCGCCCGGCAGGTGAAGTCCCCGAGAAGGCGCGCGAGTTGGGCGGCTCGGTGCAGGTGCGGTGCGTCGATGCCGGTTCCTGCAACGGCTGCGAGATCGAGATCACCGCGGCGTTCAACCCGGTGTACGACGCCGAGCGGTACGGCGCCCGGCTGGTGGCCTCGCCCCGGCACGCGGACGTGGCCCTGGTGACGGGGCCGGTGACCCGCAACATGGCCGAGCCGCTGCGGCGCACGGTGGCCGCGATGAGCGAGCCGAAGCTGGTGGTCGCGGTGGGGGACTGCGCGGTCAACTGCGGTGAGTTCGCCGGCGGTTACGGCGTCGAGGGCGCCGTGTCCGATGTCGTACCGGTGGATCTGGCCGTGCCCGGATGCCCGCCGGAGCCCGAGGAGATCGTGGCGGCCCTGCGGAGAGTGACCGGACGTTGAGCACGATCCCGGCCGCCCTCACGGCGGCCACCGTTCTGGGCGGCGCAGGCGCACTGGCCGCTCCCGCACTGCCGTACAAGATCCGCATCCCAGCCGTCGGGGTGCTGACGGCCGCAGTGGGGGTGGCGGGCGCCGTGGCCGGTGCGGCCGCACTGGGCGGCAGCCGCTGGACGGCCTCCCTCCCAGGTCTGCTGCCGCTGGCCGGCACGCATCTGGCGGTGGATGCGCTGGCAGGCCTGTTCATGGCGGTGGCCGGGGCCGTCGTGGCCGCGGTCGCCGTGTACGGCATCGGCTACGCGGCCGGACACGGCGAGCACGGCATCGGCTCGCGCACCGCCCAGACGGCGCTGCCGCTGTTCGCGCTCACCCTGGTGCTCGTACCGGTTGCCGCGTCGGTGTCGACGTTCCTGGTGCTGTGGGAGCTGATGGCGCTCGCCTCGCTGCTGCTGGTCCTGGCCGAACACCGCGAGCGGGCCTCCGTGTGGCGGGCGGGTGTCTGGTACGCGGTGATGACACACCTCGGACTGGTGCTGCTGCTCGCCGCGTTCGCGGTGTTCGCCGCGCACGCGGGTGCGGAGACCTTCACCGCGCTGCGGGCGGGCGCGCACGACATCTCGCCGACACTGCGTGGGCTGGTGTTCGTGCTGGCCGGGCTGGCATTCACGTCGAAGGCGGGTGCGGTGCCGCTGCACGCCTGGCTGCCCCGCGCGCACCCGGAGGCGCCCAGTCCCGTGTCGGCGCTGATGAGTGCCGCGATGGTCAATCTCGGCATCTACGGACTCGTACGGACCGGCCTCGACCTGCTGGGCGGCGGACCGGCCTGGTGGTGGCTGGCCCTGATGGCGGTGGGCGGCGCCAGCGCGGTGTACGGCATTCTGCAGGCGGCGATGGCCTCCGACCTCAAGCGGCTGCTGGCCTACTCGACCAGCGAGAACATGGGCCTGATCCTCATCGGCGTAGGAGCGTCCGGGCTGTTCGGCGCCTACGGGGACCGGCGGCTGGCCGCTCTGGCGCTGGCGGCGGCCCTGCTGCACGTGGTCAACCATGCGGCGTTCAAGGCCCTGTTGTTCTGCGCGGCCGGGTCCGTGCTGCGGGCGACGGGCCTGCGCGACCTGGACCGGCTCGGCGGGCTGCGCTCGCGCATGCCGTTCACCGCAGGGCTGTTCGCGGTGGCCGCCCTCGGTGCGGTGGCGCTGCCGCCGGGCAACGGGTTCATCAGCGAATGGCTGCTGTTGCAGTCCCTGATTCACGGACTGCAGGTGCCGGGCGTCGCGGTGGCGGTCGTCCTGCCGCTGTCGGTGGCGCTGATCGCCCTGTCGGCCGGTATCGCCGCGGCGGCCTTCGTCAAGGCGTTCGGTGTGGGCTTCTCGGCCCGCCCACGCAGCGATGCGGCGGCCGCGGCCGAGGAGTCACCACCGCTCATGCTCGTCGGGATGGGTCTGCTGGCCGCCGCCTGCGTGGCGTTGGCGCTGGTCCCCGGCGTGCTCGGCACCGGATTGGACCGGGCCGTGGCCGCCACCGGACTGCCGGGCAGCGGCGCGGTGTTCGGCGGCGGGCTCAGGGTGCGGCTCGCGGACATCTCCGCGTGGCTGTCCCCGGTGTGGGTGGTGGCTGCCCTCACCGCGGCGCTGATGCTGGCGGTCGGGCTGCCCCGGCTCTACGGGCGCAGGCGGCGCCGGGTGAATGCGAAGCTGTGGGACTGCGGCGGGGGAGCACCGACACCGCGGATGGCGTACACCGCAACCTCGTTCGCCGAGCCGCTGCAGCGGGTCTTCGACGACGTGCTCGCCCCCGAACAGGACCTGAACGTCACACCGGTGCGCGAGTCGGCGTATCTGGTGGAGCGGGTGCGGTTCCAGCGGCGCGTGCCCGATCGCATCGAACACCGGCTCTACGAGCCCGTGTTGGGGGCCCTGAACCGTGCCGGGCAGGCGGCGCGGCGACTGGCGGGCGGCAGTGTGCACCTGTACCTCGGCTACGGCTTTGTCGGCCTGGTCGTCCTGCTGTTGGTCCTCGCGGTGGGCTGGTGAGAGCGACGTCATGAGTACAGCTGTCGGATACGCGGCCGTGGCGGGCCAAGTGGTCGTGGTGGGTGCCGGAGCGCCCGTGCTGACCGGATGGATGCGCCAGGTACGGGCCCGCCTGGAGGGCCGGGCCGGGGCCGGAGTCCTCCAACCCTGGCGGGATGCCCGCAAGTTGCTGCGAAAGGAACCCGTCACGCCGATCGGGACAGGGCCGGCCTTTCGCGCGGCACCCGCGCTGCTGGTCGCCTCGACCGCGGTCGTCGTCGCCCTGGTGCCCCTGCTGTCCACCGACACACCGGTGAGCGGACACGCGGACCTGATCCTGGTGGTGGCGCTGATCGCACTGGGCACCCTGGCCCTCGCGCTGGCCGGGCTGGACACCGGTACCGCCTTCGGCGGGATGGGCGCCTCCCGCGAGATGACGGTCGCCTCCCTGGTGGAGCCGACGCTCCTGCTGTCGGTGTTCGCGCTGTCGATACCGGCCGGGACGACCAACCTCCCGGCGATCGTCTCCGGAGCCGTCCACGAACCGGCGCGGCTGGCCTCCCCGGCCGGGTTGCTGGCCGTGGCCGCGCTCGCGGTGGCGGTGCTGGCCGAGACCGGACGGATCCCGGTGGACAACCCCTCCACCCACCTGGAACTGACGATGATTCACGAGGCGATGGTGCTGGAGTACGCCGGACCGGACCTCGCGCTGGTCGAACTCGGCGCCCAGATGCGCCTCACCCTGCTGCTCGGCCTGCTGTCCTCGCTGTTCGTTCCGTGGGGCATCGCCACCGGCACCTCGTGGGCCGCACTGGCGCTGGCACTCGTGCTGTTCGCGGTGAAAGTGGCACTGCTGGGCGCGGTGCTGGCCGCGGCCGAGGTGTTCTGGGCCAAGGTACGGCTCTTCCGGGTGCCGGAACTGCTCGCCGGTTCCTTCCTGTTGGCGCTCCTCGCGGTGACCGCCTCCTACTTCCTGAGCGGTACGTCATGAGCGGCAGCCTGTACACCCAACTCCTCGACCTGGCCTGCGGCGGCTTCCTGCTCGCCGCGGTGATCGTGCTCTGGCGGCGCGAACTCGCCTCGATCATCCGCGTGTTCGCCCTCCAGGGTGTCGCGCTGGCCGCGATCGCCGTGCTGCTCGGCGCACATGAGGGCCGGGGGGACCTGGTCGGCGTCGGCCTCGGGGTCGGCATACTGCGGGCCGGTCTGCTGCCGTATCTGATGCGCCGGGCACTGACCGTGATCGACGCCGACAGACGGCGTTACAGCGTCGCGGTGACCGAGACCCGGGAGACCCAGCCGCTGGTCAACGTCGCCGCCTCACTGCTGACCGCCGCACTGCTGACGCTCCTGGCCTACGCGGCGGCCCGGCCCCTGACCGAACTCCACGCGACGCCGGCCACCCGTGCGCTGCCCGTCGGTCTCGCGGTCGTCCTGATCGGCTTCTTCGTCCTGGTCACCCGCAGGCGGGCGCTGGCCCAGGTCGTCGGCTTCCTGCTGCTGGACAACGGCATCACCGCCACCGCCCTGCTCGCCACCTCCGGTGTGCCGCTGATCGTGGAACTCGGCGTCTCCTTCGACGTGTTGCTCGCGGTGCTCGTGCTGCAGATCCTCACCACCCGGGTGCGGGAGGCGTTCGGCA
Source organism: Streptomyces spinosisporus (assembly GCF_022698145.1). Classification (GTDB taxonomy): domain Bacteria; phylum Actinomycetota; class Actinomycetes; order Streptomycetales; family Streptomycetaceae; genus Streptomyces; species Streptomyces spinosisporus. The sequence goes on along the minus strand of NZ_JALDAX010000014.1, from coordinate 174,726 downwards.
CCACCGACATCGACGACCTGCGGGAGTTGCACGACTGATGAACACCACCGCTTCCGCCGTGCTCCTCACCGCACCCGCCGCCGTCCCTCTGGTGGTGGCCGGTGCGTACGCGCTGCCCCGACGGCGCCCCCGGCCGAGCGCCGCACCGCTCGCCGCGGACGTCATCGAGGCCCGGCGTCAGCAGTCCGCCCAGGGCAACGTCCTGGTCGCCGAGGCACCCGCACGCGAGCGAGCCCCTCAGCGGCATCCCCTGGACTGGGCGGGCCTTCTCTCGCCCGTGGTGATCCTTGTGTGCGGGAGCCTGCTGGCGGCCGATGTCGTCGACCACGGTCCGACGGCCTCGTACTCCGGGCTCCTGCGCGCGGACGCGCTCACCGCCTGGATGCTCCTGGTGGTCGGCGCCGTAGCCTTGATCGCCTGCGGGTTCGCACCCGCCTATCTCGCGGTGGAGCGGTCGGCGCGACGGGCCACCGAGCAGACGGTGTGGCGCTACCACGTCCTGGTGCAGGCGTTCCTCGCCGCGATGTGCCTGGCCGTGGTGACCGCCAACCTCGGCGTGCTGTGGGTGGCCGTCGAAGCCACCACCATCGTCACCGCGTTCCTCGTCGGCCACCGCCGCACCCGCAACTCGGTGGAGGCCGCATGGAAGTACGTGGTGATCTGCTCGGCCGGCATCGCGCTCGCCTTCCTCGGCACCGTACTGATCTACTACGCCGCCCGGCAGGCGGGCATCGCCGAGGCCTGGGCACTGGACTGGCCCACGCTCGTGGCCCGCGCCGACCGGCTCGACCCGGCCGTCACCCGGCTCGGCATCACGCTCGTCGTCCTCGGCTTCGGCGCCAAGGCCGGTCTCGTGCCGCTGCACGCCTGGCTCCCCGACGCCCATGGCCAGGCACCGGCGCCGGTCTCCGCGCTGATGTCCGGAGTGCTGCTGTCCGTCGCCTTCGCCGCCATCCTGCGCTACCGGGTCATCGCGGACGCCGCGCTCGGCGCCGGGTTCACCCGCGCCCTGCTGGCCGGCATCGCCCTGCTCACCCTGGCGCTCGCGGCCGGCCTGCTGCTCGCCCAGCGCGACTACAAGCGGATGCTGGCCTACTCCTCCATGGAGCACATGAGCCTGATCGCGCTGGCCACAGCGATCGGCAGCCCCCTCGCCCTGACCGCCGCCCTGTTGCACATCGCGGGGCACGGCCTGGCCAAGTCGGTCGCCTTCTGCGCCTCCGGCCGCATCCAGCAGATCACCGGCACGACGAAGATCGGACGAGTGCGGGGGCTGCTGGCCCGGGCGCCCGCGCCGGCCGGAGCGTTCGGGCTCGCGGTGGCGGCGCTGCTGGCGTTCCCGCCGTTCAGCCTCTTCGCCTCCGAACTGGGCATCGCCCGCGCCGGGTTCGCGGCCGGCGCGGGACCGGCCTGGGCCACGGCGGCGACGCTGCTGCTCGTTCTGGTCGCCTTCGCCGCACTGGCCGCCCGCACGGCCCGGATGCTGCTCGGAGCGGGAACCGGAGCACCGGCCGACAGCAGTAGTTCATTCACGGTGTGGCCGCTGTTGCTGGGGCTGGCCGCCTGCGCCGCGCTGGGCGTCGGCACGGGCCCGCTCACCGACGTGCTTGATGCAGCCGCCCAGGCGATCGGAGGCCGCTGAGACCATGCGCGAGATCTACCAGACCACCAGCGACACCCTGCCCGAGAAGGCTCAGCAACTCCTCGACGAGGGCCACCGGCTCGCCCTGGTCGCCGCGCACATCGACGAGACCGGACCGCGGGTGGTCTACCTGTTCACCTCCGGCCCGCCCGACACGCGCGTGGAACTCCACATCCGCCTCGACCCCGACCGGCCGGAAGTGCCGACGCTGGCCCATCTCTCCTTTGCCGCCGGCCGCTTCGAGCGCGAGATGCGCGACCTGTTCGGCATCGTCCCCCTCGAACACCCGCTGCCCCGCCGCCTCGTACGGCACTTCCACTGGCCGCGCGGCTGGTACCCGATGCTGCCCGACGCCGGACCACCACCCGCCTTCGGCGAGCAGGAAGGCCCGTACCCCTTCCTGGAGGTCGAAGGCGACGGTGTCTACGAGATCCCCGTCGGCCCGGTGCACGCCGGTCTGATCGAACCGGGCCACTTCCGCTTCTCCGTCGTCGGCGAGACCATCCTCAAGCTCAAGGCCCGCCTGTGGTTCGTCCACAAGGGCGTCGAGCAACTCTTCCAGGGCCGCACCATCGCCGCCGGTCTGCCGCTCGCCGAACGCATCAGCGGCGACACCGCCGTCGGACACTCCCTCGCCTACTGTCTGGCCGTCGAGGAGGCCACCGGCATGCAGGTTCCGGCCGAGGCGCAGCGGGCCCGCGCGATGCTCCTGGAACTGGAACGCATCCACAACCACGTCGCCGATCTGGGCATGCTCTGCAACGACGTCGGCCACTCCATCCTCAACGCCCAGGCCCAACGGGTTCGCGAGCAACTCCTGCGTCTCAACAGGCAGATCACCGGCCACCGGCTCCTGCGCGGCGGCGTCACGCCCGGCGGCGCAGCCCTGCACGCCCTGCCCGACCCTGCCGTTCTCGAAGCGATCGGCAAGGACGTCCGCGAGATCACCGACCTGGCCCTGGGCCACTCCACCGTCCAGGACCGCCTCACCGGCACCGCGATCCTGAGCACCGCCGCCGCACAGGAGATCGGCTGCCTCGGCTACGTCGCCCGCGCCAGCGGCATCGCCGACGACACCCGCATCGCCCACCCCTTCACCCCGTACGACCACCCCGCATTCGAGGTGCCCGTCCAGAACGGCGGTGATGTGCTGGCCCGCTTCCTCGTCCGCGCCGAGGAGATCGACGCCTCGCTCGCCCTGGTCGCGCACTTCGCCGACGGGCTGCCGGCCCCCAAGGCCCTGCTGGCGCCCACCCCGGCACCCGGCGCGGGCCCGCGCACCGGGGTGGGCCTGGTGGAGGGCTGGCGCGGCACGATCGCCACGCGCGTCGAACTCGCTGCCGACGACACCCTCACCCGCGTCAAGCCGGTCGACCCGTCGTTCTTCAACTGGCCCGCGCTGCCCGTGGCGTTGGCGGACACGATCGTCCCGGACTTCCCGCTGACCAACAAGAGCTTCAACCTCTCCTACGCGGGCAACGACCTGTGACGCCGCGGAGGGGAGGAATGCTCATCCAGGAGTGACACGGCCGCGCCACGAGCCGGATTCGTCGCCGCGCGATTCGATGAACTCCTTGAAGCGCCGCATGTCGCCCTTGACCCGGCGATCGAGCATGCCGAGCATGTCGGCGGCCTTTTCCGCCGGTCCGCTCGACTCGACGTCCATGACGAGCTCCACGCGGGTGTGCACCTCGTCCAGGCTCTGGAAATGGACCATGCCCCTCTGGTTGGTGTCGCCGCCGATCGTGCGCCAGGCGATCCTCTCGTCGGCGAGCTGGTCCACGATCTCGGTGTCGAACTCCCGGCGCACACCGCTGATCTTGGTGGTCCAGTGGTTGTGGGTGTCGTCGATCTGAGTGACCTCTTCGACGCCCTCCATGAAGTTCGGGAACTCCGCGAACTGCGTCCACTGGTTGTAGGCGGTACGGACGGGAACGGCGACCTCGACTGCTTCCTTGACTGTGCTCATGGAAATGCCTCCTTCGGATCATGGACAGATGGGCCGGGTACCCCGGGATCGGACCCGGTACCACCGGTGCCGTCCGTTCCTCGTCATGGCAGGGGAGTGCCGCCGGTGGCGTTGAGGATCTCCGCCGTGATGAAGCTCGCCCTGGATGAGGCGAGGAAGACGTAGGCGGGCGCCATCTCGGCGGGTTGGGCGGGCCGGCCCAGCGGGGACTGCTTGCCGAACTCGACCGTGTCGGGCAGCGTCGCCGGGATCAGCGGCGTCCAAACCGGCCCGGGCGCCACGGCGTTGACGCGTATGCCGTCGTCGGCCACCATCTGCGCGAGCCCCTGGGTGAAGGTCACGATGGCGCCCTTGGTCATCGCGTAGTCCAGCAGGTGCGGACTGGGCTTGTAGGCCTGTACGGACGTGGAGTTGATGATGGGGCCGCCCCGCGGGAATGTGCGGCAGAGCCATCTTGCACAGCCAGAACATGCCGTAGAGGTTCGTCCGTACGACCCGGTCGAACTGCTCGGTGGAGATGGCCTGGATGCCGTCCGGCTGGGACATCTGGTAGGCGGCGTTGTTGGCGAGGACGTCGATGCGTCCGAACTCGTCGACGGCGCGCTCGACCAGCTGCCGGCACGCGTCCTCCGTGCGGATGTCGCAGGGCACGGCGACCGCTCTGCGCCCCGCGGCCTCCACGAGGGCGACGGTCTCCTCCGCGTCCTTCTTCTCGTCCGGCAGATGGCTGAACAGCACGTCGGCGCCCTCGCGGGCGTAGGCGAGCGCGACGGCCCGGCCGATGCCGGAGTCGCCGCCGGTCACCACCGTCTTGCGGTCGCTGAGCAGACCACTGCCCTCGTAGGAGTCCTCGCCGTGATCCGGCGGAGGGTCCATGGGGCCGGTCCAGCCCGGGTGTTGCTGGTCCTGGGCGGGGAAGTCGGAGCGGGGATGCTTGCGGGTGGGGTCCTCGGCCATGAGAGCTCGGCTCCTTCCTCCTTGGCCTCTTCGTCCTTGTCCAACGGGACGTTCAGGGCGCTGTGTTGCTGCCACCAGGCTTTGAGGAAGCGGGTGGCCAACCGGTGCTCGGGGAAACCCGTCGGCGCGGACGTTCAGGCCCGTTCGGCACGGATGACCACCAGCTCCTCACGCCTGTCGGCACCGTCCGCCAGGCCTTCCCGGACCAGCCACGGCAGCCGGGCGCGCAGCACCGGGCCGTACGGAACCCGCACCCGATCGGTGATCGAGGCGCGCAGTCCGGCGGCGGCCAGGCGCTGCACCGTGGTGCGGCCGCCGCACAGGCCGGAGTGCACGATCAGCAGGACACCGCCCGGGCGCAGGACCGTGGGCGCCGCCGCGCAGATCCGGTCCACGAAGGCGCGCCCGTCGGGGCCCGCGTCCCAGGCCCGGGCGCGGCCGCGTCGCGGCAGACTCTCGGAGGGAGAGGGCACGTAGGGCGGGTTGCTGATGACCAGGTCGTACGAGCTTCCCGGTACCGCATCGGTGAGATCGCCGCGGCGGACACGGACTCGCCGGCCGGCCAGAAGCGCGTTCATCCGTGCCGTGAGCACCGCCCGCCGGGAGATGTCGACGGCCGTCACCCGCGCGCCCAGTCGCGCGGCCTGCACAGCCAAGGCGCCGCTGCCGGTGCCGAGGTCCAGGACGTCGGTGCTCGGCCCGACACCCTCCCGGTGCAGAGCACGCGCCAGCAGGCCGGTGTCCCATTGCGGAGCGTAGACGCCCGGCACGATCAAGGGCAGAACCGGTGGGGTGGGCGCCAGGGTCTCCGCTGTCATCGCACGTCTCCGTTCGGCGGGCACCCGCAATGGGCGCCGATTCCACACTCCGCCGCTCTTGGCCTGCGTCACGTGCCGCAGCAATGCCGTGCGGCGATTTGTGAAGAACAGGACGGATGTGTGCCAGTCTGTGTCGCCACATTGAGTGCCCAGGCACCGGTGGTCCACACACGTTGCGGGTTCGGGGCGGATGCGGAGGCGCGGCGGTCCGTCCGGTGCGGTTCAGGGCGGTGTCAGGGTGTCGAGTTGTGCGGCGAGGTCGGGGTGGGTGCTGGTCAGGTACGGGCGGGTGTCGTGGAGGGGGCCGACGAGTTCGGCCGGGTCGTTCTGGGCGAGGGCCGCGTGGAGGCGGTCGACCGGTAGGCGGGCCGTGGCGGGCAGGTCGGTGAGGGCGGTGATCTGGCCGGCGATGCGGCGCAGATCGGCTGCCTTGTGGCGGGCCCAGGTGGCGGTCGAGCGTTCGGCGGCGCGGCGTTCGCGGGTGGCCTGGACGCGTTGTTCGCCGGTGGTTCCCGCCGGACCGGGACGGCCACGCAGATAGCGGCGTTCGGCGGCCTGGCGGCTGGCGACACCGAGGGGGTGGGCGAGGTCGGCCCAGCTGGCTCCCGCCTCGCGTGCGGTTTCGATCAGGCCGGTTTCCCATCCGGCGAGCTGTTCGCGGACCTGCCGCAGCAGCAGGAGGGAGGCCAGCGCCTGCTCCGGCCCGGGACCGGGGGAGTCGGGCACGTCCTCGGACTCCTGCTGCGGCTCCTGTCGGGCCTCGCGCAGGGCGTGGTCTATGGCGTTCAGGGCCGCCGCGGCGGCCCTGAACGACGCCGGGCCACCGGCGTTCGCGCTGGTCGTGGACGGCTGGTCGGCTGTGGTCACGGGCGCCTCCCTCGCGCTGTCATCGCTTGGACGACATCTTGTTTGTCATCCATTGGATGACATGTTACAACGGTGTCAGTGAGGCGCATTGGCAGCAACTGCCTGAACCTGGAGGTGTTTTCACGATGTTGATGCGCACTGACCCCTTCCGTGAGCTGGACCGTCTGGCACAGCAGCTGATGGGCCCGGGCACGTGGTCGAAGCCGTCGGCGATGCCGATGGACGCCTACCGCGAGGGCGACCAGTACGTGGTGGTTTTCGACCTCCCGGGCGTCACCGCGGACGCGATCGACATCGACGTCGAGCGGAACATGCTCACCGTCAGGGCCGAGCGGCGCCCGCTGGCGACGGCCGACGACGTGAAGGTGGAGCTGTCCGAGCGTCCGCTGGGCGTCTTCTCCCGCCAGCTGGTGCTCGCCGACACCCTCGACACCGAGCGCATCCAGGCCGACTACGACGCGGGCGTGCTCACCCTGCGCATCCCGATCGCGGAGCGCGCGAAGCCCCGCAAGATCGCCATCGGCTCCGGCTCCGGCCGCAAGGAGATCTCCAGCTGACACGGCTGGACGTGCGCGGAGGGCGGGCGCCGGATCTCCCCCCTTCACCCGCCCCGGCTCACCTGACCATCCCGCACCGGTGCCCGGACACCGGCTACAGCAAGAAAGGCAAACACCCCCGTGATCTCCGACCGGCACGCACCGTCCCAGCAGTCGTACGGGACGGCCTACGAGCAGATGCTGGAGAAAGTCCGTTACGAGGGCGCCTACCCCACCCGCGAGCGGGCCGAGGAGGCCATACGCCTGGTCCTTGCCGGACTGGGACGCCAGGTGACCGGCGACGAACGTGTCGACCTGGCGCGCTGCCTGCCCGTGGAAGCCGCGCGTGTGCTGACCGCGCAGATCCCCGACACGCAGCCGCTGACCGGCTGGGCCTTCGTCAAGGACCTCGCCACCCGCACCGGCGCCTCCCTGGCCACCACCCGCTGGGACACCGGCTCCGTGTTCTCCGCCGTCGCCGCCTACGCCGGCTCCGACCTGATCACCCGCATCCTGCGCCAACTCCCCTCCGGCTACGCCCTGCTGTTCGGCCGCGCGGAGCTCACTACAGCCGCGTAGGCGAGGGCGTGCGAGGCTGACAGCTCTGGTGCCACAGACAGGAACGGCCCGGTGCCTTCGCGGTGCCGGGCCGTTCCTCTGTCGCGGCGGTTCGCAGGGGACGATCGAGTCGAAGACTCAGGCCCGCCGGGTTGTGGCGTGACTCGTCTGGCCTGCTGGGCCGGCGTGTGTCTGGACGGCGGCGGCCAGATGGCCGGCGAGGGGCGCGGGCAGGGGAGCGCGGCCGTCGGCGCTCTGCAGCAGGGCGTCGGCTATTCGATGAAGCTTGGTGTTGCTGTGCTGGGAGGTGGTCACCAGTACGTGCCAGGCCTGTTCCGGCGTCAGGCGGAAGGAGGCCATGAGCATGCCTCTGGCCAGGTCGATGGGCGCGCGGGTCTGCATGGCGCGGTGCAGCTGGGCGTTCTCCGTGGCGAGGCTGTCGCGGGATGGTTCCACGGGTTCGGCCGACGGATGCGGGCGCGCCGCGGGCGCTGCGGAGGCCGGGTGCCCGTCGACTCCTGGGTGTCCCTCGGTGACGCCGTCCACTCCCGGGCGCCCCTCGGTGAAGAGGGGGAGAGTGCCGGTGAGGGTGAGCAGGCGTTGGACGGCGCGGCTGGTGACGCGCAGGATGACCTGCTTGCCCGCCAAACGGGCACGGCCGCGTACGTCCAGTAGGACGTTGAGGGCGGAGCAGTCGCAGAAGTCGACGGCGGCGAAGTCCAGCTCGATGCCGTCGGTGGCGCGGTCGAGGGCCTTGTTGAGCGTCTGCTGCAGGAGCGGACCGCTGTCCAGGTCAAGCTCGCCGCGGACTGTCACCACGAACCGGTCCCCGGCGGCATCGACGTGCAACGTCATCGATGTCGATGAGTGCTCGGCTGCGATGGGGCAGGCAGGGTGGGCCCCGTCCCCTGGAGGGGTGGGCAGGTGAGGACGCATCGTCGCTCCCGGCGCGGATCGGCTTTCGACCACACCAGCATCACTCCACCTGCGTTTCACGTCAAGAAACACATGAAAACAAGTTCGTCTGTTTGAATGCGTGAATCGCAGACCCTATGCTGGGGGGATGGATCGAGTGCCGGAATCGCATGCAGGCTGGACCTTTCTGACCAACCACTCCCGGGTGCTGGCCGCCATCGCCGAGAACCACACCACCCGCGTCCGCGACATCGCCGCCCGCTGCCGGCTCACCGAGCGGGCGGTGCAGAAGATCATCGCCGACCTCGAAGAGGGTGGATACCTCACCCACAGCCGGGAGGGCCGCTCGAACGTCTACCGCATCGCCCCCGACCGGGTGCTGCGCCACCCCGCCGACGCTCCGGCCACCGTCGCAGAGCTGCTGTCGATCCTGCAGCGCCACGAGGCCGGGCAGCCCATGGGCGACCTCGTCGGGCCGGACGAATCGGCCAACTGATTCCCCGGGGGCACCCGCCCCGGGACCCGGGCACCGCGGCAGCGATCATGCGAGTTTCATGTGAGTCGCAGGGGCGTCGGGCGCTGCGTGCGGAGTCGTCCGATGTCAGAGGACCGGGGCTCCCATAAAGCTCGCACGTTCGTTCAGATCGGGCTCATGGTGGTGGCGGACGGTGAGTGGCGCCTCACAACGGCCCACCTACCGACGGCAGATGAGACACCTCCCCACCCCTACTTGTTTTTCAGTACGCGGGATTGTCGATACGGCTGACGACATGAAGGGGCCGCTCCGTGAGGGTGAAGGCGTTCCCGACATCCAGATATGGAGATGCCCTTTCATGGCGACTTTCTTGCATCGGGTGGGCCGTTGGGCCTTCCGAAGGCGCCGCGTGGTGGTGCCGGCGTGGGTGGTGGTGCTGGCCGCCGTGTTCCTCGGGGCGTCCGGCGCATCCGAGGCACCGGACGACTCGTCGTCCATGCCCGGCATCGAGTCCCAGCAGGCGTTCGACCTGATCAACGAGCGATTCCCGGGCGCCGAGGCGGACGGTGCAGAGGCCCGCATCGTGTTCGTCGCGGACCATGGACAGCACATCACCGCCGCCGCCAACCGCGCGGCCATCGGAGACCTCGTCGCCGCGGTGGCCGACGGACCGCAGGTCGCCGACGCGACCAGTCCCTTCGGTACGAACGCAGTCAGCAAGGACAAGTCGACGGCGTACGCCACCGTCACCTACAAGGTCGCGAGCGACGATCTCACGGACGCCAGCAAGACGGACCTGACCAAGGCGGTCGAGCATGCGCGGGACGCGGGTCTGACCGTCGAGGTCGGCGGCTCCGCGCTGGAGACCGACGCGGGGGAGGGCCTGGGCGAGGCACTGGGGGTGGTTGTCGCCGCAGTAGTGCTGCTGATCACCTTCGGTTCACTCGCCGCCGCCGGCCTGCCCCTGCTCACCGCCATCCTCGGCGTCTGCGTCAGCCTGGCCGGGATCACCGCCGTGAGCAGTGCCTTCGGATTCTCGTCCACCGTCGGTGAGTTGGCGATGATGCTCGGCCTCGCCGTCGGCATCGACTACTCCCTGTTCGTGGTCTCCCGATACCGGGAGGAGCGGTCCAAGGGACACCAACCGCAGGAGGCGGCCGCCCTGGCAGCGGGCACGGCCGGGAGTGCGGTCGTCTTCGCCGGGCTCACCGTCGTCATCGCTCTGCTGGGCCTTTCCGTCATCGGCGTTCCGATGCTCACCAAGATGGGGATCGGTTCGGCAGGCGCAGTAGTGGTCGCAGTCCTGATCGCCTTGACCGCGGTCCCGGCGCTCCTGGGCTTCTGGCCCGACGCGGTGCTCGCGCGCCGTGACCGCAAGGGTGTGCGTCCCGCCCGTATCAAGCTCTTCCGCCGCATCGGCAGGACCAGGACGGCCGGTACAAGTGCCAAGGAGGCCCGGGGTGTTCGCTGGGCGCGGTTCGTGGTGCGCCGCCCGCTGCCGGTGCTGCTCCTGTCCGTGATCGGCCTTGGCGCGCTCGCGGTGCCGTCGCTGGATCTGCGGATGGGCATGCCCGGTGACGAGGCCAAGTCGACGGCCACCACGGAGCGCCGCGCCTACGACGATCTCGCCGAGGGTTTCGGCCCGGGCTTCAACGGCCCGTTGACCGTGGTCGTAGACGCGAGGAAGGCCGATGACCCGAAGGCGGCCGTGTCGGCGGTCTCCGCAAAGCTCGCCGCCACCAAGGGAGTTGTCTCCCTCTCGCCGGCGCGGTTCAACGAGGCGAAGGACACGGCAGTGATCTCCGCCGTTCCGTCGACCGCGCCCACCAGCCGTGAGACACAGGATCTGGTGCACACCATCCGCGGTGGGCGCAGCGCTGTGGAGTCGGCCACCGACGCCGAATTCAAGGTCACCGGCACCACCGCGTTGAACATCGATGTGGGCCAGAAGATGCAGGACGCCCTCATTCCCTACCTCGCGGTCGTCGTGGGTCTCGCCTTCGTCCTCCTGATGCTGGTCTTCCGTTCGATCCTGGTGCCGCTCAAGGCGGCGCTCGGCTTCCTGCTGTCCGTCGGCGCAGCCCTCGGCGCGATCGTCACCGTCTTCCAACAGGGCCACGGGGCCGGGTTCTTCGGCGTCGACGAGACTGGCCCGATCATGAGCACCATGCCCATCTTCCTGGTGGGGATCGTCTTCGGGCTCGCCATGGACTATCAGGTCTTCCTGGTCTCCCGGATCCGCGAGGCACACATCCACGGAGAAGGACCCGGCCAGGCCGTCGTCACCGGCTTCCGGCACAGTGCTCAAGTGGTGGCGGCCGCGGCGCTGATCATGATGGCGGTGTTCGGCGGATTCATGACGGGCGGAGAATCCATGGTCAAGATGGTCGGCTTCGGGCTGGCCGGCGCCGTCTTCTTCGACGCCTTCGTCGTCCGTATGGCCTTCGTGCCCGCGGTCCTGGCCCTGCTCGGCAAGCGGGCCTGGTGGCTGCCGAGTTGGCTGGACCGGCTGCTGCCCCGCGTCGACGTCGAGGGCGAGGCGCTCACCAAGCACGCCCACACACCGCGCGACTCGTCCGACAACGACGATCGACGGACCCCCATGACGGTCGTCTGACGCACGCACCGACCGGGCCGCTCGTGCACTGCCCTGAGCTCAGAGTCCACGAGCGGCCCGGAACCGCCCACAACCCCTGCCTGTACCTACGCCATTGGCTTCCGTCACGGCCGTCACGTACCGCTCGGAGAAACCATGGTCACCCGCCTGCGACAGCTCACCGACCGGCACCCCCGCCCGGTCGAGGCGGCCTTCCTCCTGTTGATCTATGCGGCCACCAGCAACCAGTACCGCCGGACCGACACCGACACGATCTGGTGGCCGGGCTTCGTCCTGGCGGCAATTGCCTGTACGAGCCTGCTGGTACGGCGTCGTCGCCCCGGCACCGTCGTCGTCCTCACCGCGCTCGTCACCGCTGTCGCAGGAATCCAGGGCAGCATGTTCGGCCCCCTCCTGCTGCTCCCGGTCGTCGTCGCGCTGTACGAACTGACTCTGCGGGCCTCTCAGCGGGCCGTCCGTATCCACAGCGTCCTGGCGGTAGTCATCCTCCTGCCCACTGCCCTGCACCCGGATCCGGGGGGTGACCCCTGGGCGAGCAGAGCGGTGAGTCTGGCCTTCTGGGTCCTGCTGCCGGTCCTGTACGGATCGGCAGTTCGCGCGCGCCGCGCCTATCTGGACTCCGTCCGCACCCGCGCAGAGGACGCCGAACGCACCCGTTACGAGGAGGCACAGCACCGGGTCACCGAGGAACGTGTCCGCATCGCCCGGGAACTGCACGACGTGGTCGCTCACCACATGGCACTCGCCAACGCCCAAGCCGGCACAGCCGCCCACCTGTTCGCCACGCACCCCGCACAGGCCGGCCGGATCCTCACCGAACTCACCGGCACGACCACGGCTGCACTGCGCGAACTCGAGGCGACCGTAGGCCTGTTGCGTCAGCCGGAGCCTGCCGAGGAGTCACTGAACCCCGCACCGGGACTCGATCGACTGCCGGACCTCGTAGCGGCCTTCGCCGCTGCCGCTCTGCACATCACCATCACGGTCGACGGACCCGTGCAGCCCCTGTCGGCCGGGGCGGACCTGACCGCCTTCCGCATCGTGCAGGAAGCGCTGACCAACGTCGCGAAGCATGCCGCGGTGAACACGGCGCATGTCAACCTCGCCTACTCCGACGAGCAGTTGACGATCACCGTGAGCGACGACGGCGGCCCGGTCACACCCCCGCGCGCACCCGGCGGCGGCTTCGGGCTCATCGGCATGCGAGAACGGGCCCAGTCCGCCGGAGGCCGCCTTCGTGCGGGACACCGGCCGGAAGGCGGCTTCGCCGTCACGGCCGAACTCCCCATCAGCGCCTGACCAGAGAGTACGTTCCACCTGACCAGAGAGTACGTTCCATGACGATCCGAGTACTGATCGCCGACGATCAGGCCCTACTGCGAGCGACCTTCCGGGTGCTGATCGACTCCTGCGACGACCTGGAGGTCGTGGGCGAGGCAACAGACGGGCAGCAGGCCATCACGCTCGCCTGCCTCCACCGCCCCGATGTCCTGCTCATGGACATCCGCATGCCCGGCACCGACGGACTGGCCGCGACCGCTGCCATCTGCGCCCGGCCCGAACTGCAGGCCACCCGCGTCCTCATCCTCACCACGTTCCAGACCGACGAGCACGTCGCCCAGGCCCTGCGGCTGGGGGCGAGCGGCTTCCTCGGCAAGAGCACCACCGCCGACGCCTTCCTCGACGGCATCCGCACGGTGGCCTCCGGCGACGCCCTGCTGTCACCTGCGGCCACCCGCTCGCTGATCACTCGCTTCCTCTCCACCGCGGCCCCCAGCTCCGGCGCCTTCGACCCCGGCCAGTTCGACAGCCTCACTCCACGCGAGCGCGAGGTGCTGGCCCTGGTCGCGGAGGGCAGATCCAACGACGAGATCGCCGACGCACTGTTCCTCAGCCCCCTGACCGTGCGCACCCACGTCCAGCGGGCCAAGACCAAGACGGCTGCCCGCGACCGCGCTCAACTCGTCGCCTTCGCCTATCAGTCCGGCCTCGTACACCCCGCGCGATGACCGGGAGGCGGCAGGCGGCAGTCGGCAGCTGCACTGCGCCCACGCCCTCGGTAGACGCCGCCCGGGGGATGCCATGTGGCCCCCCAAGGCGGGATCAGCCGTTTCCCATGGCCTTGCGGACGGCGTCCTTGGTGCGGTCCATGAGGGCGGCGACCGGTCCGAGGGCCACGTTCTTCGCGCCGGACTCGACGCCCGGATGGGGCCGGGTGGGCGCCATGGCCTCGGCCGCCTTGACGGCTTTGGCCATCGCGGCGAGGTTCGTGGCGTCGGTGCTGCGGCGGATGTGCGTGAACTCGTAGCGCTCCTCGGCCCGGGCGTGCTCCTGCACGTCCCTGCGCAGCATCATCAGCTGGGGCATGAACTTCGGGTCGTCGGTGTCCGTGTCGTCCAGCGTGGAGAGGGTCTCCTTGGCCGACTTCTCCTCCGCCAGGCGGTCCTTGACGACCTGCTCGCCCCCCTCGATCGACCTGCGGACGAAGGGGTGCACGACCTCCTCCTCGGCGGTCTCGTGCACGGCCAGCAACCGTACGAGACGGCGGAACGCGTCCCGGCGTTCCTCGCCCTTGCTCCGCTCGACCTCGTCGAAGAGATTGCGGATGTCGCCGTGCTGGCGCATCAGCAGGGAGACGACGTCGTCGTCCCTGGACTTGTCGTCCCCGGCGTGCGGGGTCTTCAGCTCGGACATCGTGGCCTCCCTACTTCTCGCGCTGGGTGGGGTCGGGGTGCTCGCCCTCGGTCTGGACGCGGTATTCACGGCCGAACGTCGCGTCGTGCTCGGCCATCACACGGTCGCTCGGCGGTGCCTCGCCGCCGTGGATCTGCTCCTGCATCTGCTCGAACCGCTCGTGCGCCTCGCGCACATAACCGGCACCGAGGGTCGTCAGATCCATCTGGGTGTCCAGCAGTTCGCGCAGGTAGGCCTTGTTCGGCTCGAAAGTGAGCACGTTGGGCAGCTCCGGCGCCAGGACCTCCTGCGGCTCCCGGCCGTCGTGACGGCGCATCAGATCGCAGGCGACGTGGAGATGTTCCAGCTCCATGTTCAGGTGCAGCTCCCAGATCGCCTTGACCCTGGGATCGCTCTCCTGCTCCATGAAGGAGTAGTAGAGGTAGCACTCGTTGTACTCGTGGTTGACCAGCTGCTCCCACCAGGTCTCGCCCGGGTCGACCAGGGATTCGTAGTGGGTGACGTGCTCCTCCTCGATCAGCCCGATCTCCTGGTAGAGCTGTCGGGCGATCGGCTCCATGTAGGTGGGGCCGGTGTTCATGTAGAAGTTCATCGTCTGCTGTTCCGCCGACATGATCGTCAGCGCGTGCAGTTTCGACAGCGGGTTCGTGGCGTCCTTGTCGTACGGATCGCGGACGTTGTCGTACGCGTCGCGGTGGTGCAGCCTCGTGGGCCGGCCCGGCATGACCTCGGTCAGGCCCTCGACGATCGACTCCGCCTTGCGGTGCTCGATCAACTCGTAGAGGTTGGCGTACCGGTAGAGGTGGTCGAAGTCCTCCAGCACACCGAACTGGTACGCCTGCTTGAGGTACGGGTCGGGCTCCATCCGCGCCACCCACGCCGTCAGGTCCACGGCGACCTGCTCGTAGGCGATGGTCGTCTCCAGGACCGAGGAGACGCCCGGCAGCAGCCAGTTCACGACCTTCTGCTGCTGGGCCTCGATGTAGCGGGTGCGTGCGAGCTGCCGCTTGACCTCCGGGTCGACCGTGTTGCGGGCTAGATGGTGGCTGAACAGGATCGCCTCCACCTCGATGCCGTTCATCGTGATGATCCGGCACCGGGTGTAGGGGTCACAGTGGTCGGGGTCGATGGGCTGCACATTCAGCTCACGCCAGTTGCGCAGCTGACGGTCCAGCGGGATGCCCCGTTGTTCGAGTGGGTTGAAGGTCATGGGGGTGCCTCCTGATGGCGAGAGGAACTCGCGGGTAGGCGGAGTACCCCGCCATGGAAAGCGAGCACGGGTCTTCCCTGCAGTCTGTGCACGACGGACAGGATCCGGCCACCGCTCACGCCCGTCGCCGCACGGATCTCCCTGCTTGGCCCACCCGACAGGACAGTCGGCGCAGCGTATGAAATGTCCGAATGTCGCGTGACGACGCGTCGCGGTTGTGAGGCCGGCTCACCCGCCTCCGGAAGACCCGGTTACGCCTCCTCGCCCGGGTCCTCGTCCTCCTCCGCGTCGTCACCCTCCGCCTGCGAGGGGGTCGTACGGGGTACGTCCCGCTGCTCGGGCCAACCAGGCCCGTTGTCCGACGCGTTCTCCGGCTGCTCACCCTCCGCCTGGGAAGGGGTCTGTTCGCTCATGTCGGCCTCACTCACTGTCCGTAATGTGCATGTCGTGCTGCGGGTGACGCCTCACCGGGTGTCCGTCTCGCCACCGGTGACCGCGAGGACCTCTCCCGTGATGAAGCTGGAGTCCGCGTCCGACGCCAGGAACACGTAGGCAGGGGCGATCTCCTCCGGCTGCGCCGGTCGCCCGATCGGGGTCTCGCTGCCGACCTGGGCCAGGTCCTCGGGCGGCATGTGCTGGTCGGCGGCGTTCAGGACGGTCCACGTCGGGCCGGGAGCCACGACGTTGGCCCGCACTCCCCGCTCCGCGAGGTGCGGGGCGATGGACTTGGTGAAAGCGACCAGGGCGGCCTTGGAGGCCGCGTAATCGATCATGGTGGTGCTGCCCTTGAGGGCTTCCTCCGTGGCTGTGGCGATGATCGCGTCGCCCTCGTCCAGGTGGGGGAGGGCGGCCATGACCAGATGGAAGTAGGCATAGGCGTTCGTCTTGAACGTCAGGTCCCAGTCCTCGGCCGTCAACTGCTCCAGCCGTAGCTTGCTGTTGAGGTAGGCGGCGTTGCTGACCAGGATGTTCAACGCACCGAGCTGCTCGACGGTGCGCTCGACGACCTCCCGGCAGAATGCGGCCTCGCACAGATCGCCGGGCAGCAGGAGGCACCTGCGGCCCTGTTCCTCGACGGCCTGACGGGTCTCCTCGGCGTCGGACTGCTCACCGGGCAGATAGACCACGGCGACGTCGGCACCTTCCCGCGCGTAGAGGAGGGCCACGGCCCGGCCGATACCCGAGTCCCCTCCGGTGATGAGTGCCACCTTGCCGGTGAGCTTGCCCGCCGCCCGGTAGCGCTCCGCCCGGTAGCGAGGCCTGGGATCCATGTCGGACTCGAGCCCCGGTGGGTTCTGCTTCTGCTGCGAGAGTGGTGGGGCGGGTTCCGAGGAGATCACCGGCGGGGCGCCGAACTGGTCCTGTCCCTGGTCCTGCATCATGCCTCCTTGCGGGGAAATTCGAGATACGACCACGATCCGCGCCGGGTGCCCGGGCTCGGCGAGGGAGAAACCGGAGCGGGCGGCAGGGGCAGGGCGTGAGCCGGTGCCGGACCTCGGCGGCGACGGCGGGCTCGGGCCCGTCCCGTGGCGGTGTACCAGCCCACCCCCAGCAGTACAGCGAGGCCCGCTTCCACGAGGTCGCCGCCGTAGTACATCCACTGGGCCCCCTGCTGCAGGTCGACGGGTGTGAAGCCAGTGCCGGGCGGCGGCTGTGCGTACAGGGTGCGAGCCAGCACGCCGTGCGCGACGCCCGCGACCAGCAGGGTCGTGCCGCGCACGGCGAGACCCCGGCGGCGGCGTACGGGATCGAGCTGGCCCACGGCCAGGGAGAACAGCAGTCCCGCCGCTGCCATGTGCACCATCACGACGCCGTGCAGCAGCGGCCGGTGCCCTGTCGCCGCGAACAGCTCCGTGCGATACAGGAGCCACAGGCCGCCGATGTCCAGTACGGCCGCCAGGGGCGGGAAGAGCAGCAGAGCGACGACGCCGGAGTGCGCCAGGGCCGGCAGGCGCCGCCGTACCGGGCCGGGCGCAAGCGCGCGCAGGGCGAGGGTGAGAGGGCGTGCCGTGACGAACAGCAGCGGGGCGCCCATGCCGAGGACCAGGTGCCGTACCACGTGCTGGGTGAACGGCCCGCCCCAGGCCTCGCCCAGCGCCGCCCAGACCGTACCCAGGCCACCGAGGGCGAACGCGGCATCCCGTCCTCCGGGCCAGACGTCCCCGCGCCGGCGCAGCCGCTCCGCGGCCGCCAGGTAGGCGACGGTCAGCGAGAGTGCCGTACCGGCGATCAGCAGCTCTCCCGGTCCCGGACCCGGGTGGACGTGCGCGGGTGTCATCCCGGCGGCTCGCCGTCCGTACGCCGCCGCTGCGCGCGCACGGCGAGTGCCACGCCGGTGAGCAGCAGGAGCAGCCCGGCGAGGTTCCAGGCCCAGTCGTAGGGGGTGACGTCCACGCCGTAGCGGATCTGGTGCACGCGCAGCAGCTTGTGGTCCACGAGGCCGTCGAACAGCTGGAAGGCGCCCATGCCGACCAGCAGGCCCGCCCAGGCGTGATGCGCCGCCAGGGATCCGCTGCGGCGCAGGTCGGCGTAGAGGAAGAACCCTGCGCACAGGGCGAGCAGCTCGGCGGTGTGCAGCAGGCCGTCGGAGAGCAGGCCCACGCTGGTGGTGGCGCGGTCGTAGAAGTGGTGCCAGCCCAGGATCTGGTGGAAGACGATCTCATCGACCGCGGCCATGACGGCCGCCCCGACCAGCGCGCACACGGCCATCGACCTGCCGGGTCGTCGGCGTGATCCGGAAGCGGTGTCCGGCGGTGTCGACGTGCTCATGGGCCCGCTCTCCTCATGACCGTTCGCCCGTATGTCCTTCCGCGTCGATCGCGTCGCGCCTGCCGGAGTGCTGTTTCTGGTCCAGTCGGGTCACCTGTGGATGGTGCAGGTCGAAGGCGGGGGACTCGGAGCGGATGCGCGGCAGGGTGTTGAAGTTGTGGCGCGGGGGCGGGCAGGAGGTGGCCCACTCCAGGGAACGGCCGAATCCCCAGGGGTCGTCGACCTCCACCCGCTCGCCCTTCTTCGCGGTCATCCATACGTTGTAGAGGAACGGCAGAGTGGATAGACCCAGCAGGAACGCGCCGATGGAGGAGATGGTGTTGAGAGCGGTGAAACCGTCGGCGGCCAGGTAGTCGGCATAGCGGCGGGGCATGCCTGCGGCGCCGAGCCAGTGCTGGACGAGGAACGTGGTGTGAAAGCCGACGAACAGCGTCCAGAAGTGGATCCTCTCCAGCCGGTGGTCGAGCATCGTGCCGGTCATCTTCGGCCACCAGAAGCTGAACCCGCCGAACATCGCGAAGACGATGGTGCCGAACAGGACGTAGTGGAAGTGCGCCACGACGAAGTAGCTGTCCGTGACGTGGAGGTCCAGGGGCGGGGAGGCGAGCAGGACGCCGGTGAGCCCGCCGAAGAGGAACGTGACGAGGAAGCCGGCCGCCCACAGCATGGGTGGTTCGAAGGAGAGCGAGCCCTTCCACATCGTGCCGATCCAGTTGAAGAACTTCACGCCGGTGGGCACGGCGATCAGAAAGCTCATGAAGGAGAAGAACGGCAGCAGCACGGCCCCGGTGGCGAACATGTGGTGGGCCCACACGGTCACGGAGAGACCGGTGATGGCGATGGTGGCGCCGATCAGCCCGACGTAACCGAAGATCGGTTTGCGGGCGAAGACCGGGATGATCTCGCTGATCACGCCGAAGAAGGGCAGGGCGAGGATGTACACCTCGGGATGTCCGAAGAACCAGAACAGGTGCTGCCACAGCAGCGGTCCGCCGTTCTGGGCGTCGAAGACGTGCGAGCCGAAGCGCCGGTCCGACTCCAGGACGAGCAGGGCGGCCGCCAGGACCGGGAAGGCCAGCAGGACGAGCACGGAGGTCAGGAGCACGTTCCAGGTGAAGATCGGCATCCGGAACATGGTCATGCCGGGGGCGCGCATGCAGATGATAGTGGTGATGAAGTTGACCGCGCCGAGGATGGTGCCGAACCCGGCCAGCGCCAGCCCCATGATCCACAGGTCGGCGCCCACGTATCCGCTGCGGATGGGGCCGCTGAGCGGGGTGTAGGCGGTCCAGCCGAAGTCGGCGGCGCCCTGCGGGGTGAGGAAGCTGCCGAGGACGATCAGGCCGCCGAACAGGAACAGCCAGTACGAGAACATGTTCAGCCGGGGGAAGGCCACGTCCGGGGAGCCGATCTGCAGCGGCATCACCGCGTTGGCGAAACCGGCGAACGTCGGCGTCGCGAAGAGCAGCAGCATGATCGTGCCGTGCATCGTGAACGCCTGGTTGTACTGCTCGGTGGACATGAACTGCAGCCCCGGCCGGGCCAGTTCGGCCCTGATCGCCATGGCCAGCAGCCCGCCGACCAGGAAGAAGCAGAACGAGGTGATCAGATAAAGATGACCGATCTTCTTGTGGTCGGTGGTGGTCAGCCACGAGACGACCACGTGGCCCTTGCTGCGGCGGCCCGCCGTCGGGACCGGAGCGACCGGTTCGGTGTGTGTCGCCATCGATGTCCTCGCGGTTGTCGGTCGTTGTGGGGCGTGGGCAGCGCGTGACCGGACGGGGGCAACCCCTGCTCGTTCTCCCGGCCTTGGCACCGCCGGTTCGGCGGCTCACGTGGTCACAGACTCGACAGGATCTGCGGCGAGAGTTGCTTGATCATGGTGTTGGTCCAGCGCATCTGCCGCAGGGTCTGCGGGTGGCACGCGGAGGCGAGGGCGAGGAGTTCGTCGTCCTTGGTGGCCTGTGCGGCCTGGGCGAGCATTTCCCAGTGCAGTGAGTTCCGCGTGGCGTCGAGGTGGAGACCCCGCAGGTCGCGCAGGAGGAGCAGGCCGGGCTCCGGACGGCGGCCCAGTGCCTCCGCCGCCTTCTCTCTGAGCGTGGAGAGCAGACCCGAGGAGGAATCCTGGGGCGGATCGTCGACGTCGTGGTCGCGCAGTGTGTCGGCGAGGCGTTGGGCGTGTTCGGTGGACCAGCGAGCGAGGTCGGTCGCGATGTGGTGGATCTCGTGCTCGGTGCGGTGGCGCTCGGCGACCGCCGTCAGCTCTTCGGCCAGGTGCTGCTCGCCGTGATGGAGGGCCCGGAGGGTGAGGTCGATGCCGGTCATCCGATGTCCTGTTCGTCGCGGTCCCGGGAGGCGTCGGCTCGCTCGGACGCATGGGCCGGCGGGCCACCGGTCGTGGCCGGTATGGCGTCGGTTCGCGCGGGGGCGGACGCGGTGGTGGTCGGTGCCGGCGAGGTGTGGCCGTCGGCGTGTTCCACGCGCCGCAGTGCGGCCGCGGCGGTCTTGAACAGGGGCTGTTTGGAGGCGGGATCCCAGTCGGTGACGGTCGTCTCGTTGGCGGCGCGGGCGGGCGTGTCGCCGTCCGGTGCGTGGCCGGACTTGGTGTCCCAGTAGCCGTAGTGGAAGGGGACGAACAACAACCCCGGGCGGATGCCGGTGATGCGCAGCCGTCCCTGGACGGCGCCGCGCGGCGTGGACACCTCCACCAGGTCGCCCTCTTCCAGACCGAGCGCGGAGGCGTCGGAGACGGACGCCTCGACCCACACGTCGGGGGCGGCGGCGTTCAGTTGGGGCGCCCGGGCGGTCTTCGTGCGGGTGTGGAAGTGGTAGAGGGTGCGGCCCGTGGTGAGCTGGAAGGGGTGGTCGTCGTCGGGTGCTTCGTGGGGTGGCAGGTACGCCGCTGCCTTGATCACGCCTTTGCCGTCGGGGTTGAGGGAGCGGTATTCGACGACGTCGTTCGACGCGCCCGTCTCCAGATCCTTGCCGTAGCTCTCGCAGACGTCCGGGTGGGCCCAGGCGATGCCGTCGGTGTAGAGACGTTCCGTGCCGTCGGGGGCCTGTTCGTGGCACGGCCACTGGATTCCGCCGTTCGTCCGCAGCTTGTCGTAGGTGAGGCCGGTGTAGTCGCACGGCCGGCCGGCGCTGCAGCGCTTCCACGCCTCGAACGCCGACTCGGGGTCGTGCCAGGTGATCAGCGGGCCGCCGTCCTTGTCGCGGAAGTCCATGCGGGCCGCGTAGTCCAGGAAGATGTCCAGGTCCGGCCTGGCCCCGGCGGGCGGGTCGACGGCCTTGTTGCACAGGTGGACCGTGCGGTCGGCGTTGGTGCAGGTACCGGTCTTCTCGCCCCACGTCGCGGCGGGCAGCACCACGTCGGCCAGTTGGGCGGTCTCGGTGAGGAACAGATCCTGTACGACGACGAAGAGGCGCTCCTGGGACAGGACGGAGCGGATCCGGGACAACTCCGGCAAGGAGACGGCCGGATTGGTGCCGCTGATCCAGAGCATGCGGATCGAGCCCTGCTCGGCGTAGCGGAACATCTGCATCGCGTGCGTGGGCGGTGCGTAGTGCGGGATCGTCTTCGGCTCGACGTTCCACACCCTCGCCAGATCGGCTACGTGGCTGTCGTTCTGCCAGTTGCGGAAGCCCGGCAGGTCGCCGTTGGCCCCGCATTCACGGGTGTTCTGGGCGGTCGGCTGGCCGTTCATCTGGAGCACGCCCGCGCCCGGGCGTCCGAGCATCCCGCGGATCAGGTGCAGGTTGTTGATCTGTACGGCGGCCGCCGTGGCCTGGTGGGACTGGTAGACGCCTTGCAGCACCGTGGACAGCAACCGGTCGGCGGTGCCGAGGAGTTCGGCGGCCTCGCCGATCCGGGCCGCCGGCACGTCACAGATGTCGGCCGCCCACCTGGGCGTGCAGTGCCGGACATGGGAGGCGAGTTCCTCGAAGCCGACGGTGTGGGCCGCGATGTAGTCGTGGTCGACGCGTTCGGTGCGGATGATCTCGTGCAGGAGGGCGTTGAGCAGGGCGACGTTGGTGCCGCCGCGCGGTGCCAGGTGCACGGCGGACCTGCGGGCGACCTGGGTGAGGCGCGGGTCGACGCACACGAGCCGGGGCGGATCGCCGCCGTCGAGGCGGTCCAGCACGCGCATCCACTGGACCGGCTGGGTCTCGGCGATGTTGTGCCCGAACAGCGCGATCACGTCGGCATGGTCGATGTCGTCGTAGCTGCCCGGTTGTCCGTCGCAGCCGAAGGACTCCTTCAGCGCCTCGGCGGCCGTGGAGGTGCACAGGCGCGTGTTGCCGTCCAGGTGGTTGGTGCCGATGCCGGCCCGGGCCAGCACCGCGAGCGTGTAGTACTCCTCCAGGAACAGCTGTCCCGTGGTGTAGAAGCCGATCGATCCCGGGCCCCGCTCTTCCAGCAGTCCCCGGGACCGGCTGACGATCCGTTCCATCGCGGTGGCCCAGTCGCACTCCACCAGGCGCCCGTTGCGGCGGACCAAGGGGCTCGTCAGTCGGTCCGGGGAGGCGTTGGCCTGCCAGCCGTAGAGGTCCTTCGGACCGAGGCGGCCATGGTTGACCCGCTCCTGCGCTCGTCCCCGTACGCCCACCATGCGCCCGTCCACCACCGCGATGTCCATGGCGTCGCCGTCGGAGTGCAGCAGGGACGTGGCCTGCACCCAACGCTGCACCGTCCGCGGATCGACACCCTCCGCGAGGAAGGAGTCCACGCGGACGGGCCACGGCTCATGGCGGTCGTAGGGCGTACGGCCGCCCCACGGCTGCCCGATCCGGTCGACCGAAGCATGCATGCCGGCCTCCTGAGGCTGCTACGACGCCTGCCGCGCCGCGCGTCACGGGTGCCCGAAGGTCACGGTGCTCTAACCGAGCTTCTGGGTGCGTGGCTCCTTGCTTGGATGTCATGCACCCTTCATGATTGGGCGTTGAGTATCTACTCGCATAGATCCCACCAGGATCAACCGCTCCACCTGACAGCGCGCACACCCACACCGCTCCCAGGAGGATCAAGTGAGACCTGCTCAGCTCTGCAGACGCGGCGCCGTCGGCGCCGCCGCGGCATCCCTGCTCGCCCTCTCCGCCGGCCAGGCGTCCGCCGCCCCACCGGCTGCTCCTGCCCCTTCCGCACCAGCCCCCGCCACCGCCTCGGCCGTCACCACCGCACCAGCCCCCGCCACCGCCTCGGCCGTCACCACCGCACAGGACCAGGCCGCACAGGCGGTCGCCCGCTCGCTCGCCGACGGCACCTGGAGCGCCCGTCTCCAGCACTCCGCCCTGACCTCGCGGGACGTGGCCGTAACCGCGCTGGCGCGGCACGACGGCCCGTCCCGTCTCTCGGACACGCTGAGCGCGGCCGACCGTCGGATCGCCGCCGCCAAGGGCCTCGACGCCGCCGGAGCCGGATCGTTGCTGCGGCTACGGCTCGGGGACCCGTCGATGCGCGGCGCGCTGAGCGCCGGGACCGCACCCTGGGTGGCGCCGGCGACCGTCGCCGACGACGCCACCACGGCCGTCGCCTACGACAGCCGGGGCAGGGCGCACACCATCGACGCCCGCCACGCGCCCGCACGCCCGGTGTACGTCATCGACATCGACACCTCGAAGGCGCTGGCAGCCGGACTCGACGTACTCAACGGCCAACTCCAGCGCTACGGCCTGGCTTCGGCCGCACCGTCCATGAAGCCGGCCGCACCGTCCATGCAGTCGGCCACCGGCGCGCGGACGGAGTCGGCGACCGGAGGCTTCTGGACCACCCGCATCTCCGCGGTGGAGCTCTCCGACGACGAGGAGCCCTGGGTCAAGGGCGACGCCGAGATCTACACGCTCGTCACCGGCTTCGGGCAGGACGGCAAGGTGCGGGTCGACCCCGTCGACATGCCCTACCTCGACAACGACGGAACCGTCTACCGGCCCAACCAGATCCTGGTCAACTGGTCCTTCTACAAATACGACTTGGCCGACGCGGTGATGATGGAGGAGGACGGCAGCACCAACTACCGCGACCTCGCCAAGGCCATCGCCACCGCGCTGCTCACCATCACCGATCAGGGGACGTACATCCCGCTGGTCAACGCGCTCCTGGACGCCATCCCCGACGACTGGTGGACGGACGACCCCGACTACGTCGACTCGTGGTACACCCTCGCCCAGAGCGACAACGGCACACGCCAGGGAGCCCGCGGCAACGGCTGGATGACCGTCGAGCCGTACTACGTACAGCAATTGTGAAGCCCGCTTTACGGCCGTCTCATCGGTCCGTACGGATGACCGTGCCGAGGACGTCGTTGAAGGCCTCCGTCGAACTGGGGTGCGTGTAGACCGAGTTGCGGAGCTCGGTGGCGGTGATGCCGTGGCGCATGGCAAGGGCCACCGTGTTGATGAGCTCCTGGGCGTCGGTACTGAGCAGAGCGGCGCCCAGGATCTCGTCGGTGACGGCGTCGATGACGAACTTCATCATCCCGCGCGTCTCCTCGACGACGTACGCCCGGGGCATCGCGATGATCTCGGCCACCGGCTGGCTCGCGACCGTGACGCGGTGCCCCTGTGCGCGGGCCTCGGTCTCGGTGAGGCCGACCGTCGCAAGGGGCGGGGTGATGAACAGCGTGTGCGGTACGGCGACGCGGTCCTGTGTGGTGCGCGTGCCGTCCCCGATGAGCTGGTCGAGCACGATCCGGCTGTCGTCGAGGGAGATGTACGTGAACTGCGGGCCGCCGTTGACGTCGCCGAGGGCGAAGATGTGCGGCCGGCTGGAGCGGAGGTGCTCGTCGACCTCGACCGCGCCTCGGGGTGAGACACGTACGCCGGCCGCTTCCAGATTCAGGTCGTCGACGACGGGACGGCGTCCAGCGGCCACGAGGACGGCGTCGACGTCGGTGCTGTGCTTCGTGCCGTCCTGCTCGTAGACGATGGTCGTCGCGGCCGGACCGTCGTCGACCTCGAGCACCTGCGTGCCGGTCACGAGGCTGATGCCCTCCTCGCTGAGGATCGCCTTCACGGCGGCGGAGACGTCGTCGTCCTCTCGGCGCAGGATGTCCTCGGCGGCCTCGAAGACGGTCACTTCGGAGCCGAAGTGGCGGTAGATGGAGGCGAATTCGAGCCCGAGGTAGCCGCCGCCGATGATCCCGAGCCTCGGGGGGAGGGTGCTGGTCTCGATCAGCTGGGTGCTGGTCACCACGCGCGAGCTGTTCTGCAGGCCGGGGACATCGGGGACGATCGGTTCCGAGCCGGTGTTGATCAGGATGGTCTCGCCCCTGATGGTCAGGGGGCCGTCCTGCCCTTGAACGGACACGGTGTGCGGGTCCTCGAACCGGGCCTGTCCGGTGACGACGCGTACGGTGTCCATCCCGTTGAGGCCGTCGTAGTTGCCGGCGCGGAACAGGGAGGTCAGTGCCTGCA
The DNA here is from genome assembly GCF_022698145.1 of Streptomyces spinosisporus. Lineage (GTDB taxonomy): Bacteria > Actinomycetota > Actinomycetes > Streptomycetales > Streptomycetaceae > Streptomyces > Streptomyces spinosisporus. The sequence continues at coordinate 149,286 of NZ_JALDAX010000014.1, read as the reverse complement.
CCTCTCCGACGGAGCGCTCGTACCAGTCCTGCAGCGAATCCTCCGGCCGCCGCTTGTTGGCGTGATGGACCAGCGCCTTGGTGGGCACGCAGCCGACATTGGGGCAGGTGCCGCCGTACATGTGCTGCGAACGCTCGACCAGAACGACGGTCCTGCCGAGGGCGCCCATCTGCGCGGCCACCGCCTTCCCCCCCTTTCCGAAACCGATCACCAGTACGTCTGCCTGGATTACGTCCGAGTCGATGTTCATGGCTACCGTCCAACGATGAGGCAAGGGGACCGTCGACCTTCATGAGCGCCAGGCCGCACCTGCGACTTCACCGGCGTTCCCCGTCCCTCCTGGACGCCGACCGCCGGCACGCTCGCAATGGACCTTGCCGCCGTGACCACGCCCAGCGCATCCGCCACTGGCTGGTCCACATGGCCACTGGCCACTCCACACAGGTCTGGGCCTGGGGGCCGCTACCGCTGGGTTTGGCGGGCGGGTGGGCGGTCCCGTGCGGGGGCAATCACCACTCGCCGCTTGCCGCCGGCCGAACGCCGCTGGCCGACCCGCGCCTGGCCGGACGCCGCCTCGGCAGGCAAACCCGGGTGGGACGCCGCTGGCCGACTGTCGTAGGCTGCCTGTCGGCGGCCCAGCGCCATGGGCTGCCGGTCGTCGGTCGCCCGCCATCAGTCGTCCGCCGCCAGCGGGACGCCGTTCGCTGGACGCCGTCGGTCGCCCGCCCCTGCCGAACGTCGTCGGCTGCCTACCGTCGGCGGGACGTCGTTGGCCATACGTCGTCGGCCGCCTGCCCCTGGTCGCACGCCGTCGGCGGGCAGGCACCGGCAGGACGCCACCCGCGCGACGACGGTTGGATGCCCCTGGCCGCCCGCCACCGACTGCTTGCCACGGGGAGGGGCCGCCGCCTGCTGGCGATCGTCCGCCACGGGCCGCACGCCGTCGGCTGCCTGTGGGCCGGATGCCACCAGCCGTCCGTCGCCGACGGGATGCCGCTAACCAGACGTCCCCGACCGCCGGACCCCCGTCCGAACGCCGCCTGCCGCCCAACCCGCCCAAAACGCTTGCCCCGACGGAACACCGTCAGCCGCCCGCCCCGACCCGCCCACTCCGTTCGGCAAGCCCCGGCCATCCGCCCGTCATCCTCACCTCACCTGCGCGCTAGGCTGATCCCGTGCGCATGCCCTCCCACGAGTCAGGCTGGAGCGATGGGGTGGCACTCACCGGGCGGGGGCTCGAGTGCGGTGTTCTTGATCGGCTGGTCGGTGATGTTCGTGCCGGGGCGAGTCGGGCGCTGATGGTGCATGGTGAGGCGGGGGTCGGTAAGACGGCGCTGCTCGACTATGTGGCGCGGCAAGCGGTGGGGTGCCAGGTCGTTCGGGTGGTCGGCGTTCAGTCGGAGATGGAGCTTGTCTTCGCGGGTCTGCACCAGGTGTGCGTGCCCGTGCTGGACCTGCATGACAGGCTTCCGGCGCCGCAGCGTGATGCGTTGCGGATCGCGTTCGGGTTGGGTGCCGGACCGCCGCCCGACCGGTTCCTCGTCGGGCTCGCGGTGCTGGGTCTGCTGTCCGAGGCCGCCGAGCGGCAGCCCCTGATCTGTCTGGTGGACGACGTGCAGTGGCTGGATCAGGCCTCGGCACACGTGCTGGCGTTCGTGGCCCGTCGGCTGGGCACCGAGTCGATCGGCCTGCTCTTCGCGACCCGTGCCGCCGGCGCCGACCTGAGTGGGATCCCCGAGCTCGGGATGACCGGCCTGCGGGAGACCGACGCACGTGGCCTGTTGAGCTCCGCGCTCAGCGGCCCCATCGACGACCGGGTCCGCGAGCAGATCCTCCTGGAGGCCCGCGGCAACCCGCTCGCACTCCTGCAGCTGGCCCGGGGCCTGACCCCCACCGAACTCGCGGGGGGCTTCGGGCTTCCCGGCGCGGCGCCCCTGCCCACCAGTCTCGAAGCGGGCTTCGCCCAGCAGGTCGCCGCCCTGCCCTCGAACACCCGGACACTGCTGCTCGTCGCCGCCGCCGACCCCTCCGGCGACCCGGCACTGCTCTGGCGTGCGGCCGGCCGGCTGGGTGTCGACGCCGACGCGGCGACGCCCGCGGTCGATGCCGGCCTCGCCGACTTCGGTACCCGCGTACGTTTCCGCCACCCGCTGGCCCGCACCGCCACCTACCGGGGCGCCTCGGCCCAGCAGAGGCAGGCAGCCCATCGCGCCCTCGCCGAGGCCACTGACCAGCACCTCGACGCCGACCGGTCCGCGTGGCACCGCGCGCAGGCAGCACCGGGACCGGACGAGGACGTCGCCGCCGAACTCGAACGCTCCGCGGGACGCGCTCGGGCCCGCGGCGGTCTGGCCGCGGCGTCCGCCTTCCTGGAGCGGGCGGCCGTACTCACGACCGATCCCGCCGCCCGGGCGGGACGGGCGGTCGCCGCAGCCGCGGCCAAGGTCCAGGCCGGCTTCTTCGACGCCGCTCAGGCCCTGCTGGCCATGACCGAGTCCGCATCGCTCACCCCTCAGCAACGAGCGAGCGCCGACGTGGTCCGGGCCCAACTGGCGTACAACACCTCGCGCGGCGGCGAAGCACCGGTGCTGCTGCTGAAGGCCGCCCGGCAGCTCGAACCCATCGACGTCACCCTGTCCCGGGCCACCTACCTCGACGCGCTCTCCGCGGCGGTGTTCGCCGGCCGCCTGGCAGGCCCCGGAGGACACGTCCCGGAAGCGGCCCGTGCCGCCGTCGGCGCACCCCGCTCACCCCACCCGCCCTCTGCCGTCGACCTTCTGCTCGACGGCATGGCGGCGGGGCTCGACAAGGGGTACGGGGCAGGAATCCCGTTCCTCACCCTGGCACTGTTCGCGTTCGGCACCGACATGACGGCCGAGGAGGAACTGCGCTGGATGTGGCTGGCCGCCATCACGGCGATCCGGGTGTGGGACGACGAGCGCTGGAACGTACTGTCCGGCCGCTACGTCCGGCTGGCCCGCGAGACCGGCGCGCTGAGCGAGCTCCCACTGGCCCTCACCCAGCGCGCGTACACGCTGCTGTTCGCCGGTGACCTGCCCAACGCGGCCGCCCTGATCGGCGAGTTGCGGGTGGCGCAGGAGGTCACCGGCAGCGGTCTCGCTCCCTACGGCGCCATGGCGCTGGCCGCGCTGCGCGGCGACGAGAGCGAGGTCGTCTCACTGACGGACGCCACGATCCAGGACGCCACCCGTCGCGGCGAGGGCATCGGCATCAACTTCGCCGAATGGGCAAAGGCGCTGCTCTACAACGGACTTGGGAACTACGACCTCGCGCTGAGCGCATGCCGCAACGCCGTCGCCTACGACAGGGACGTGGCCTCGCTGTGCTGGTCCCTGCCGGAAATGATCGAAGCAGCCGTACGCAGCGGACGCCCCGAAGCCGCCACCAAGGCCTTCGCACAGCTCACCGAGATGGCCAATGCCTGCGGCAGCGACTGGGCGCTGGGAGTCCAGGCCCGCTCGCACGCCCTGCTGGTCGGGGACGAGACCGCCGAGCCGCTGTACCGGCAGGCCGTCGCCCGCCTCGGCCGGACCGGCCTGCGCGTCGACCTCGCCCGAGCACACCTGCTGTACGGCGAATGGCTGCGCCGTCGGCGTCGCCGTAATGACGCGCGTGTCCAACTGGACGCCGCGCAGGGCATGTTCACCGACATGGGGGTGGCGGCGTTCGCGGCGCGGGCCGACCGCGAACTGCGGGCTGTCGGCGGACGCACGGACAGGAGTGCCGCCCGTGCAGCGGACGCGTGCCTGACCGCGCAGGAGACCCAGATCGCCCGGATGGCCCGGGACGGACTGACCAACCCGGAGATCGGTACCCGGCTGTTCATCAGCGCACGCACGGTCCAGTACCACCTGCGCAAGGTCTTCGCGAAGCTCGGCATCAGCTCGCGCAGCCAGCTGGCCGGAGTCCTGCCGGAGTCGGCGTTAGGTCCGCTCGCGTCGGCGTCGGCGGATGAGACTCTGGGGCAGAAAAGTGCGCCGGAAGGAGCTGTCTGTCGCCGACGCAGGTCAGCAGACTCGAAGCAGTGAAGCCAAGATCCTGTACGAACGGAAGGCAACTGTGATGAGTGAGCTCGCCCGTATCGAGCCGGCCGACGCGACAGGCGAGGTCGCCGACCTGTACGACCAGCTGCAGACGACGATCGGCGTCGTCCCGAACATGGTCCGCTACATGGCCAACAGCCCCGCGGTGGTGAAGGCCTGGATGACGCTGTCGGGCGCGCTCGACGGGGGCGTGCTGCCTGCGGCCGTACGTCACCGACTCGCTCTGACCAGCGCCGAGTACAACCGGTGCACCTACTGTCTGTCGGCGCACACCTTCCTGGCCAAGAACGTCGCCAAACTGGACCAGGCGGAGATCGACCACGCCCGGGACGCCGCCTCCGACGATCCCCACACGGACGCCGTCCTCAAGCTCTCCGACGCCCTCGCCCGTGGCCGCGGCTCCGTCGCCGACGAGGACATCAAGGAGGCGCGCGCCGCCGGAGTCACGGACGCGGAGATCGCCGAGATCATCGCGAACCTCGCACTGAACGTCCTGACGAACTACTTCAACCGCTTCAACGACACCCCGAACGAATACCCCGTGCTTGTCACTCCGCGCTGATGTGATCCACCGAGCTCGTCGTCGGCGCCATGCAGAGGAAGGTCGAAAGAGATGAGCGTCGAAGAGCCGCGCAACACGGTCGGTTCAGCCGAAGCGGAGGAACTGCGCGCGCGGCTCGCCGAGCAGGCCGCCTCTCTGCGCCGCCGACTCGACGAACGGTCGATCAAGGAGGAGGAGTTGCGAGGCGACTGCCTCCTCGATGCGGCGGACGTCAGCTCGGCGACCGAAGCGCTGCGGCAGCACCAGGCGGACACGGAGAACGACCGCACGCTCCTGGCACGCGTCGAGAGCGCCCTCGACCGCCTGGAGAACGGCAGGTTCGGGTACTGCGCCCGCTGCGGCACGGAGATCGACCCCGACCGTCTGCGGGCGCTTCCGCACATCGAGCACTGCCTGCGCTGCCAGACCGAGCTGGAGAGGTCACAGTCCGCCTCGCGTTGATACACGGGCCTTGTGGCCGAGGGGAGTTCTACTCCCTGACGAACCAGATCGCCGCCTCGGCGGGCAGTTGATCGCTCACCGCTGTCGAGGCGGCCAGCATCCGGGCCCCGGTCGGAAGGGGGACCGGCTCGGTGGTGAGGTTGACCAGGACCTCGACGGGGCCGTTGGCGAAGTGCAGCAGCCCGGGCGGGGACGGCAGCCAGCGCAACTCTCCCGCGCCCAGCCCGTACTGGCGGCGCAGTCGCAGCAGGCGGCGGTAGAGGCTGAGTGTCGAGTCCGGGTCGTCGCGCTGGGCGTCGGCCGCGTAGGAGGCGAAGGAGGAGGGCTGAGGCAGCCAGGTGTCGGGAGAGCTGCTGAAACCCAGGGCGGGGCCTTCGGCGGTCCAGGGCAGGGGGACCCGGCAGCCGTCACGGCCGCGGATGCGGTGGCCGGAGCGTTCCCAGACCGGGTCCTGGCGTGCGGAGTCGGGCAGGTCGGTGGCCTCGGGGAGGCCGAGTTCCTCACCCTGGTAGAGGTAGGCGGAGCCGGGCAGGGCCAGCATCAGGGCGGTCGCGGCGCGGGCACGGCGCAGGCCGAGCGCCTGGTCGGGCTGGGGGTCGTCGGCGCCGACGCCGTGCTCCAGGGCGACGGGGCCGTCGTAGCCGAAGCGGCTGGCGTGCCGCATGACGTCATGGTTGGACAGCACCCAGGTGGTGGGGGCGCCCACGGCGTCGTTGGCGGCCAGTGACTCGTCGATGACGCGGCGCAGGGCGGCCGGCTGCCACGGGGTCTCCAGGAAGCGGAAGTTGAACGCCTGGTGCATCTCGTCGGCGCGGATGATGCGGGCGGCACGCTCGGGCGGCAGCCAGGCCTCGGCGCACAGGATCCGGGGGCCGTCGTAGCCGTCCAGCAGCTTGCGCCAGGCGCGGAAGATGTCGTGGATGCCTTCCTGGTCCCACATGGGCGGCATCACGCCGTCGACCGGTTCGATGACGCCGTGGGTGGGGTACGGCCAGTCGGGCAGGCCGGAGGCCTTGACGAGGGCGTCGCAGACGTCGACGCGGAAGCCGTCGACACCCCGGTCGAGCCAGAACCTGAGCGTCGTCTCGAAGTCCTCCCGCACGGCGGGGTTGTCCCAGTTCCAGTCGGGCTGGCCGGGGTCGAACAGGTGGAGGTACCACTGCCCGGGGCTGCCGTCGGCCTCGGTGACTCGGGTCCAGGCAGGGCCCTCGAACATCGACGTCCAGTCGTTGGGCGGCAGGCTGCCGTCAAGGCCGCGGCCGTCGCGGAAGTGGAACAGGGCCCGCTCCGCGCTGCCGGGCGCTGCGCTCAACGCCGCCTTGAAGGAGGGGTGTTGTGCGGAGCAGTGGTTCGGGACGAGGTCGACGACGACGCGGATGCCCAGTGTGTGGGCGCGGGCCAGCAGGGCGTCAAAGTCGCGGAGGGTGCCGTAGCGCGGGTCGACGTCGCGGTAGTCGGCGACGTCGTATCCGCCGTCCACCTGTGGGGACGGGTAGAACGGCGAGAGCCACAGGGCGTCGACGCCGAGATCGGCCAGATGGTCGAGGCGGGCGGTGATGCCGGGCAGGTCACCGGTGCCGTCGCCGTCGCTGTCGGCGAAGGAGCGCGGGTAGATCTGGTAGATGACGGCCGTGCGCCACCAGGTGTCGTCCGCCGCGTGGCCGGCGGCGGCCGGCGCGGGCGTGAGGTCGGCTGACGTCATAGCTGGGGGCTCTCCTGGGCGTAGAGGTCGGTGCGGCGGTCGCGGAGCAGGTCGTTGTGCGGGGAGAGGGACTTGTCCCGGGCGAGGTGGAGGAAGACGTCGGTGACGGCCCGGTGTCGTGTCCCGTCGGTCGCACCCGCGGTGGCGGTGATCCAGCCGTACTGGTTGATGACGGACGTCCCCTGCGTCCACGCCTGCCCGCGTTCGGTGCCGCTGCGGTCGGCGCAGGCGATGTAGACGCCGTTGGCACGGGCGGCTGCCTGGGCCTGGACGATCTCGGCGGGGCGTTCGCCGTCCGGACGCTCCTCCAGGGGCCAGTTGGTCGGTACGGCGATCAGGTCGGCGCCCGCCGTGGCCAGTCGGCGGGACATCTCCGGGAACTCCAGGTCGTAGCAGATCAGCACGCCGATACGGCCGTGCGGTGTGGTGACGACGGGGGCCATCTGCTCGCCGGGGGTGAAGAACAGCGTCTCGCGGTCCCACAGGTGGGTCTTGCGGTACACGGCACGTACGCCGTCTGCGTCGACGACGGCGGCACTGTTGTACAGCGTGGGGCCGGCGTCCTCGCAGAAGCCGAGGACGGCGACGGTCCGGGTGCCGGCCAGCAGATTGGTGAGGTCGGCGAAGAAGGCGTCGGAGGGGGTGATCGCCGTACGCCGTGCCTCGTCCGTGTCGGCGAACACGTAGCCGGACGTGGTGAGTTCGGGCAGGACGACGATGTCGGCGCGGTCGGAGCGGGCGCGGCGGACGGCGTCGAGGGCCAGTTCCATGTTGTGGGCCAGATCGCCGACGCGCGGCGCGAGTTGTTCGCACACCACACGAGCGACGCCGCTGTCCGGGTTCAGGGCGGGCGCGGTCACTTGACGGCTCCTTCGGTCAGTCCGCTGATCAGGCGCCGCTGGAGGAAGACGTAGGCCAGCAGCACCGGCAGGGCGACCAGTACGGCGGCGGCCGCGGTCACGGCCGGGTCGCTGGAACGGGCTGCCCCGGAGAAGAAGGACAGCGCCAACGGCACGGTCTGCACCGAGGGGTTGTCCGGGACGAGGATGAGCGCCAGGAGGAACTCGTTCCACGTGAACAGGAACAGCACGGTGCTCAGGGTGGTGATCGCGGGCCCCGCGATGGGCAGGACGACCAGGCGCAGGCTCTGCAGGCGGCTCGTGCCGTCGATGCGTGCCGCCTCCAGCAGCTCCACCGGGACGGAGGCGAAGAACGACCGCATCCACAGCACGCCCAGCGGCACCGACAGTGCGATCTGCGGCAGGATCAACGCCCCGTACGTGTCGATGAGATGCCAGCCGGTGAGCATCTCGTACAGCGGCAGCACGGTCACCTCGTAGGGCAGGACAAGACCCACCAGGAGCAGTGCCACGATGACCTTGCCGCCGGGCACCCGCATGGTGGCGAGCGCGTAGCCGGCCAGGGCGGCCAGCACGACGGTGACGACCACGACGGTGACCGACACCAGTGCGCTCGACAGCAGGGCGGAGCCGAACCGGCCCTGGGTCCAGGCCGTGGAGTAGGCGGTGAAGGAGAGGCCGCTCGACGAGCCGGTCACTCCCTGCAGGGACGAGACGACGATCGACGCCAGAGGGAAGACGGCGACGACGGAGGCGAGGACGAGCAGCGCGTGGGTGGCGATGCTCTCGCTTCGGGCGATCCTCATGACGAGTGCACCTTCCTGGCCGGCGTGCGCGGCCCGGTGAACCGGCGGCGCGGCCCTTCGCGTTCGCGCAGCGCCAGCTGGACGACCACCACGACGAGGAGGATGACCACGGTCAGCACGATGGCCAGGGCGGAGGCCCGGCCGAGCATGCGGTTCTGGAACGCGTCCTGGTAGACGTACAGGCTCGGGACGGTCGTGGTGGTGCCGGGGCCGCCCCGGGTGGTGTTCCAGATCAGGTCGAAGTTGCGCAGCGCGAAGGTGATGGTGAGGATCAGCGCGATCGAGATCTGGGGGCGCAGGGCGGGCAGGGTGATCGCGAAGAACTCCCGCACCGGCCCGGCGCCGTCGAGGCGGGCCGCCTCGTAGGTGGAGCGGTCGATGGCGACGATGCCGCTGAGGAAGAGCACCATGCACAGCCCGTACTCCACCCAGCTGCCGATCACGCCGATCGATGGCAGGGCGGTGTCGAAGTCGCCCAGCCAGCTGGTGGCGAACCGGCCCAGTCCCACGGCCCGGAGCACCGCGTTGGCGGGGCCGTCCTCGGCGAGCAGGTTCCGCCAGGCGACGGCGACGACGACGCTGGACAGGATCTGCGGCAGGAACAGCACTGCCCGGAACACCGTCAGGCCGTACACCCGGATCCGGGACATCGCTCCCGCCAGTAGCAGGCCGACGCACACCGGCAGTGCGGCGTAGAAGAACAGCAGGACCAGTGAGTGCAGCAGTGCGGCGCGCAGCTGGCTGTCGGTGAAGACGGCCGTGTAGTTGCCCCAGCCGACCGGCGTGCCCACGGTCAGACCGTCGTAGTCGTAGAACGAGTACCAGACCGAGATGCCGATGGGGTAGAGCACGAAGACGCCGAAGAAGGCCAGGGCCGGGGCGACGTACAGCAGCGAGGTCCAGTGCAGGGAGGACAGGTAGGTGAGGGGGGAGGGACGGCGTCGTCGTCCGCCGGTACGGTTGGTGGAGGCCGGTGCCGAGGCGGCGGTGTCGCGTCCGGTGGTGGGGGCAGCGGTGCTCATCGTGCCTGCCTCGCCGTCCGCCAGGAGTCCTGGACCGCCGTCATGAACGCGGAGCTGCTGGTGCGGCCGGACATGACCTCCTGGAGCTTGCCGCCCATGACGTTGAGCATGTCGGTGGCGGTCCAGTCGTAGTAGCCGACCTGGGTTCCGGCGGCGATGGTGCGCTTGAGCGCGTCGAGGGTCTGGCTCTGCAGGCTGTTGCCGCCCTTCACGCCGTCGGTGACGACCGGAAGGCGGCCGGTGTCGAGGATCTTCTGACCGGTCTGCGGGGTGTGCAGGGCGGCGAGGAAGGCGACCGCTGCCGGGGTGACCTTGGAGGAGGCGGAGATGTGCCAGGGCGAGGCGGTGGCGCCGGCGCCGCCGGTGGTCAGGGCGCCGAAGCCGAACTTCTCGGGGTCGAGCGTGGCGCCGTTCCACGAGCCGCCGACGAAGAAGACGCCCGAGCCCTTGGCGAAGCGGGTGACGGCATCCTCGTTGCTCAGACCGTTGTAGCCGGAGCCGAAGTAGCCCTTCTTCGCCCAGTCGGCCATCGTGTCGGCCGCCTTCGCGTTGCCGTCGGTGACGAAGGTCGTGCCCGGTTTGCCGCCGATCCAGTCGCGGATCGAGGCGGGCGTCTGCTCGGTGACGGCCAGGTCGGAGAAGATGTGGGTGGCGGCGTACTGGTCGCTGTTGCCCAGCATGATCGGCTGCTTGCCGGCCTTCTTGACGACGGGCAGGTCCTTCTCCAGGTCGGCGAGGGACTGCGGGGGCTTCAGACCGAGCTCCTTGAGCTGGGCCTTGTTGTAGTAGATGCCCTGGACCTCGCTGATGGGCGACATGCCGTAGAGGTTGCCGTTGCCGAACGCGGTGCCCGAGCCGTTCCAGCGGGCGGGGGCCAGGGTGCTGGCACCCGTGCCCGTGATCCAGCCGTAGGCGGCCGCCACGTCGTCCAGCGGGCGCACCAGCTTCGCCTTGACCAGAGCGCCGTCGACGGCGTAGCCGATGTTGCCCTCGAACAGGTCGGGCGGGTTGCTGCCGGAGGCGGCGTTGACGACGGTGGCGACGAGGTCGTCGAAGCTCTTGTAGGTGATGTCGACCTTGACGTTCGGGTACTTCTTCTCGAAGGCCGGCACCAGGGATTTCATCAGGGGCTTCTCCGCCTGGTCCGCCCACATCCGCAGCGTGACCTCGCCGAGGTCGGCGACCTGCGCGGGGGTCACCGGGTCGGTGACGGCGAGCTGGTTCGCCCCTGCGGGGCTCTTGCCCGCCCCGGGCGGGCTGCATCCGGCGCATGCCGCCAGGGCGGCCAGCGCGGTGACCGCGGCGGCGACCGGGACGAACCGGCGCGGGCCCGCCCCTTCACGACGTACGGATTTCATGGGTGCACCGGTTCTCTGTACGGGATCACTGGCTCGGGATGTGGGGGACTGGGGGGCTCGGGGATGTGGGGGACTGGCGGGCGGGGTCAGCCCGCGTAGGTGCGCAGCCGCAGGGTGGCCGTGGCCTCGTGGGCGGACATGCCCTCACTGGCGGAGATGACCTCCACAGCCTCGGCGAGGAGCGGGGTCGCCTCCCGGGCGACGCGCTGGTAGGTGAGCGGCTTGAGGTAACGGGAGACGGAGAGACCGGCGCTGTGCTTCGCGCCACCCGCGGTCGGCAGGGTGTGGTTCGTGCCGGCCATGCCCTTGTCCGAGTAGGCCACCGTGCTCCAGTGACCGAGGAAGAGGGAGCCGTAATTGCGCAGCGCGTCGTGGTACCAGTCGTCCTCGGCCGTGTGGACCTCCAGGTGCTCGGGGGCGAACTCGTCCATCACCGCCACGGCGTCCTCCCGGCTGCCGACCAGGACGACCGAGCCGTGGTCGCGCCAGGCGGGGCCGCAGATGTCCCGCGTCGACAGGGTCGCGAGCTGGCGCTCGACCGCCGCGATGACGTCCCGTCCCAGTTGCTCGGAGGTGGTGACGAGGGCGGCAGGGGACGTCGGGCCGTGCTCGGCCTGACCGAGCAGGTCCGCCGCGACGGCCTCGGCGTCGGCCGTCTCGTCCGCGATGACCGCGACCTCGGAGGGGCCCGCGAGCAGGTCGATGGCGACCGTGCCGAACAACTGGCGCTTGGCCTCGGCCACATAGGCGTTGCCCGCGCCGACGATCATGTCGACGGGCGCCCGGTCCAGCAGGCCGAACGCCATGGCGGCAAGGGCCTGCACACCACCGAGGACGTAGAGGTGGTCGATCCCGGACACATGGGCGGCGTAGGTGACGGCGTCGTTGGCGCGGCCGTCCGGCTGCGGCGGAGTGCATCCCAGCACCGTCGGGACCCCCGCGACCTTCGCGACGCCCACCGTCATGAACGCGCTGGCCGTGAGTGGGAAGCGCCCGGCCGGCAGATACGCGCCGACCGCGCCGACCGGTACATAGCGCTGCCCGACCAGCAGCCCGGGAGCCAGCTCCTCCTCGAAGTCCGTCAGGTGCGCACGCTGGAGCGCGGCGAAACGCCGGGTGCGCTCGGCACCGAGCTCGATCGCCTCCCGCAGGTCCTTGGGCAGCCGGTCGCCGCTGCGGGCCACCTCCGCCGCACCGAGCTCGACCGGGCCGTCGGACTGGCCGTCCAGGGAGCTCGCATAGCGGCGGATCGCGTCCATGCCCTGGTGCTCGATCTCCGACAGCATGCGGCTGACGGTCTCGATCACCTCGGGGTCGCGCTGGGCCGGGGGAGCGTCCACACCGGGAGCCTTGAGCAGGGTGAAACGGTCGGCGAAAGCGGTGGTGAAGCGGTGGCTCAATTTCATACAGCTGAGCCTGAAGCAGCGGCTTCCCAAGGACAACCCTGAATTGTCCTCGACCCTCCATAGGGCTGCCCTATGGCATGATGCCCGGTATGCCTCCTTCCTCCGCCGCCGCGATCACCCTCAACCAGTTGCGCGCGTTCCTCACCTCTGCGCGACTGGGTACGTTTTCGGCCGCCGCGACCGAGCTGCGAACGACCCAGCCCTCGGTGTCGGAACTGATCAAACGCATGGAGGAGCACTACCGGGTGCCCCTGTTCACCCGCGGCCCCCGCCGGCTGGTCCTGACGGCCGCGGGCGAGGAACTCATGCCCTACGCCCAGCAGGCGATCGAAGCGGCCGACGGCGCCGACCGCGCCCTGCGCTCGCTGACCTCGCTCGACGGGGGCGTCGCCACCTTCGGGCTGCTGCGCAACGCCAACTACTACTTCCTGTCCGAACTGCTGGAGACCTTCCACGCCCGTCACCCCAAGGTGCGGTTGCGGATCGTCGGCCTGAACTCCGTCGAGGTCGCGGAAGCCGTCAGTGCCGGGGACCTGGAAGCGGGGCTCGTGGTCCTGCCCATCGACGCCGAGGGGCTCGACGTCACGCCCCTCATGCGGGACGAGGTCGTCTACGCCTCCGCCGACCCCGAGCGCACCGCACGGCCCGTCACCATGTCCGACCTCGCGCAGGCGAACCTCATCCTCTACGACGCCCACTACGGCTGGCGGGACCCCACCCGGCGCCAACTCGCCGACCGCGCCCAGGTGGAGGGCGTCACTCTGTCCGCCGCCATCGAGGTCGAGCACGTCGAATCCGCGCTGCACATCGTGAGCCGGGGAGCCGGAGACACGATCGTCTCCCGCGCGGTCGCCCGCAGTCGCGTCTTCCCCGACACCCTCCACACCGTCGGCTTCGCCGAGCCCCTCTACGACACCATCGCGGTCGTCCGCAGACAGGGCTCGGTGCTGTCACCGGCGACGCAGGAGCTCACCCGCCTGGCTCGACGGATGCTGCTGGCGCACTGAGGACGGACCCCCGGGAGTGGACCGGTCCCGTGCCCGTCAGCGCGTGCAGACGAAGCTGGACGCGTCGTTCGGATCGCCGGTGCGGTACCTGGGCCAGTCCGGATAGTCGCACAGCGGCCGGGTGCGGTGACGGGTCGTGTCGGTCACCGTGGGATGCGCGGGCGCCCGCCCCTTCTCCACCCAGCGTTCGAGTGCCGTCAGGGAGTCCCAGCCGGCGGCGAACGCCGGTGTGCCGAAGTTGGCGTGGTTCGCGCCCGGCACGACGTAGTACCGCATGAAGCCACGGGTCGTCCCGGCACCCAGCAGGTCACGCACGCGCCGGTAGTAGTCGCTCGTCGAGCGGGGCGAGACCAGCTCGTCCGCGGCGCCGTGGAGCAGGATCAACTTGCCGCCCGCGCGGGCGAACGGACCGAGATCCGCGTTGTTGCGGTCCTCGACCGTGGACAGCCGGCTGATGCGGTCGAGCCATGTCCCGGGATGCCGTGGATCGACGTCGAGGGAGTTGTGGTGCGGGTCGCGGGTCAGGAAGTACTTGACCCACTGGTCCCAGTACTGCATGCCGTAGCCGCTCGTCGCGGGCATGGGATCGGCCGGCGCAGTGTCACCGAATCCGAGGAACGGAGTCCTCATGTCGGCCCCCGACAGGAACGGGAAGCCCGGGTACTCGGTCTCGCCACTGGCGATCCGGTACGGCCACCTGAACGGGGAGGACATGGCGATCACGGACCTGATCTGCGGGTCCGACAGACAGGTCGGACCCGTGTCGGCACCGCCCGGGCAGCGAAGGACGTGCGGATCGAAGCCGCAGCCCTGCGGGTTCGAGACGACGTTGTCCCTGACGCCGTCCAGACGGTCGCACGCGCTGATGACGCTGTCGTACAGGAGCGTCTGCTTCTCGGGTCCGGGGAACGCGCCGGGGCGGGACAGGACTTGGGTCAGGTAGCCCAGATCCAGGATCTCGCTGAGGTTGTTCCAGGCGGGGTAGGCGGAGATCACTCCGTCGAACGCCTTCGGCCACCGCTGTGCGACGACGAGAGCCTCCCGACCGCCTGTCGACCCTCCCGCGAAGTAGACCTCGGCAGGATGTGTGCCGTAGGCCTGCCGGATGAGGAACAGGCTTGCGTCGCGCGTCTTCTTGAGTGCGTCACCGGCGGCGAAGTTGGTCAGGGCCTCGTCGTTCATCCCGAACGAACCGTCCAGGCTGGGCGGGGCGGTCGGGCTCTGCTGGTGACCGGAGTCACTGGCGAAGGTCGCATAGCGCCGGGCCAGCGGGGCGGGCTGGTCGGCGGGGCCGAACGGCACGTTCTGCGTGAGGTCGGGGATGGTGCCGTTGTAGCCGCCGCCACCGAACATCAACGCCTTGCGGTTCCAGCCGTGGGGCAGGTCGATCCGCGCCTTGATGTCCGGCGCAGAGCGGTCCACGGGGAAGATGTCGACGTCGACCTGGCAGTACTGGATCGTGCGACCACTGACCACGCTCGTCATGGCCGCCGTCGACTCGACACGGCCGCCGGTCGTCGGCAGGCTCATCGCCGAGGCCGGGATCGTCATCCCGTCCAGCGCGGCACATCGCGGCACCGTCGGTGAGGCGCCGGCCGACGCGGTGGCGGGCCCGACCCCGAACAGCCCTGTCGCGCCTGTCAGGATGACCGCGACGGCCAGCACGGCACGCCGACGAAGTCTCGCCCCGCTTCCTGCTGTTGATCTCTTCACGTCGGCCACTCCTCAGCCGTAGAGGTGGGCGCCCGGGACGGCGTCCGGGTCGGCACGCACCTCGGTGGGGTTCGTCTCGGGCAGGAACCAGGCGCTCGCGAAGGTGATCAGCCCCATGAACATGATGTAGAGGGCGACGGGCCAGGTGCTGCCCGTCCGGGCGATGAGCGCGGTCATGAGGAAGGGCGTGCCGCCGCTGACGACGATGGCGGACAACTGGTAGGCCAGCGAGGCTCCCGAGTAACGCACGGCGGGTGCGAAGAGTTCGCCGAGGAAGCTCGCGATCGGGCCGTAGGTGAGGCACTGGAACACGAAGCCCACCGTCACGGCGACGAAGATCAGCGGCAGCGAGGCGCTGTCGACGAGCCAGAAGTACGGGAAGGCCCATACGGCGACGCCCATGCCGCCGACCAGGATCAGCGGGCGGCGCCCTATCCGGTCCGAGATGTGGCCGGACCAGGGGATCGTCGCGAGCATCGCCGCGGAACTGAGCAGCACCACCGCGAGCAACGGGTCGCGGTCCAGCTTGAGATGGTCGGTTCCGTAGCTCAGCAGTCCGGAGATGCTGACGTAGAACAGGCTGTTGGTGGCGGACAACAGGCCGCAGGCGAGCAGGACAGTGCCCCACTTGCTGCGGATGACCTGTGTCAGCGGGGCCCGTACCACCTTGTTCTGCGCCTGTGACACCTCGCGTTGCAGGTCGCGGAACTCCGGGGTGTCCTCCACCTTGGCCTGGATGTAGAGAACGACCACGAACATCACGACGCTGGCCAGGAAGGGGATGCGCCACCCCCAGCTGAGGAAGGCGTCGTCCGGCATCAGGGCGCCCGCGGCCACGAAGATCAGGTTGGAGATGATCACGGCCACGGGGACGCTGGTCTGCCCGAAGGTGCCGGCGAAGCCCCGCCGTTTGGGAGCGGCGGACTCGGTGAGGAGCAGCACGATGCCGCCCCACTGGCCTCCGGTCGCCAGGCCCTGCACGAAGCGCAGTACGACCAGCAGGGTCGGTGCGAGCGCGCCGACGGTCGCCGCGCTGGGCAGGCAGCCGATCAGGAAGGTCGCGGCCCCCATGAGCGCCAGGCAGGCGACGACGACCGGTTTGCGCCCGTACCGGTCACCGAGGTGGCCGGCGAGCACCCCGCCGATCGGACGCGCCACGAAGCCCGCCCAGAACGTGCTGAAGGCGAGCAACGTCCCCGTGAGGGCCGAGGAGTTGGGAAAGAACACCTTGGGGAACACCAGGGCCGCCGCGGTGCCGTAGAGGAAGAAGTCGTACCACTCGATCGAGCCGGCGACGAGCCCTGCGGCCAGCAGCTTGCGAGTGGCCCGGTGCCGGGTGGCGGACACGCCGGTGTCGAGACGGCCGGACTGGCCGTCGGGTTGGGCGAGCGGGGTAGCCATACATGCCGCCTTCGTCGTTACACAGCAAGGTGATGGCGGCGAGACTAGGGCGCCGATACCCTTTGGTTGAGGTGTACATCACACACACCTCATGTGGGCTCGGTGGGTCTTTCTCCCACCCGCTGCGGAAAGGGACGGCACAGTGGTCGGCGACCTCGGCGGCGAGACGGAGCCGCACTCACTGGTGCGCAGGCAGCGCGAACTGGCCTCGCTGTACGCGACCGCCAAGTCCCTCACCGCGCTGGGCGAACTCGACGAGGTCCTGCAGTCGATCGTGCACCATGCACACGACCTGATCAGCACCGACTTCACCTACCTCTCACTGGTCGGGACCGACGGCAAGCTGTCGGCCAGGGCGTCGGAGGGGACGATCTCCTCGTCGTTCCTCGCCGCCTGCATCCCGGCCCATGTGGGGCTCGGCGGCAAGGTGTTGGCGTCCCAGAGTCCGTACTGGGTGCGCGACTACGTCTCCACGACACTCATCGACCACGATCCGAACTTCGACCGCCTTGTCGCCACCGAAGGCCTCGTCGCGCTCCTCGGTGTGCCCCTGGTCATTCGGGGCGAGGCCGTGGGCGCGCTGTTCGCCGCGGACCGGTCCGAACGGTCCTTCCAGGCCGATGAGATCGCGCTGCTGAGCGCCTTCGCCGATCACGCCGCCGTCGCCCTCGACAACGCCCGTCTCTACGAGGCGAGTCGGACCGCCCTGCAGGAACTGCAGGGCGCGTACCGGAAGATCGAGGAGCACGTGGCGGTCATGGAGCGGGCGCAGGAGATCCACGAAGCCCTGACCGGCGCGGTGCTCGGCGGCGGGACACCCGGCGATGTCGTCCAGCTGCTCGCCGACCAACTGGGCGGAAGCGTCACGCTGTTCGACCGGACCGGCGCCGTTCTCGTGCGCCGGGGCTCGGCGTCGACCCCCGGCCGGAACCCCTCACCGAGCGACCTGACGGCCGACCTGACGGATGCCGTCGACCAGGCGCGCCGCTCGGGCCGGACCACCAACTCGGTGGACACCGGCGGGGTCGCCCACAGCGTGGCCTCGATCCAAGCGGGCGACAGCCATCTCGGCGCGCTCGCCTGGAGCCGGAAGGAGGCCGCCGACCAGGGCGCCCGCGACGACATGGACCTGCGCACCCTCGAACGGGCCACGCACATCCTGGGGCTGCTCATCCTCAAGGAACGGGCCGTCGCCGAGGCCAGCGAGCGGCTGAGCGGAGAGCTGCTGACCGAGCTCATGGTGGGCAGCCCCGGCATCAGCCCTGCCCAGCGCGCCCGCACCCAGGCCCGCAACATCGACGCCGACCGGCTGGACCTGGTCCTGGTCGCGGACTCTCCCACCGTGTCGTCGACCGATCTCTCGCGTCATCTGCACGATATCGCGCAGAGCCGCTCGGGCCTGGCCGGTGAACATCTGGGCCGGGCCACGATGCTCCTGCACAGCGTCGACGACGACCGCACCGTCGAAGAGGTGCACCAACAACTGCGGAACACCCTCGGCGGCCGCGTCGTCGTCATCGCGGAACGAGTGGTCCACCACGACTGGGCACGCGCCTTCTCCCTGGCCAACCGCTGCAGCGCCGTCGCGCGAGCGCTCGGCCACACCGACCTGGGAGCCACCACGGGCCGTTACGCCCTGTACGCCATGGTCTTCGACACCGAACGGGTCCACGAACTCGACCGGTTCATCTCGGACTCGATAGGACCGCTCCTCGACTACGACGAGCGACGCGGTACCAACCTCGTCGACACACTCGGCGCCTACTACGACCACCAGGCCAACGTCGCCGCGACCGCCAGGGCGTTGTACGTGCACGTCAACACGCTGCTCAAGCGCCTGGACCGGGCCGGCAGCGTCCTCGACCTCGACTGGCGCCACGATTACGACCTGGAACTGCAACTCGGGCTGCGGCTGCACCAGTTGCGCAGGGTCACATCCGCCCCGCCCAAGGAGTGAGGGACGCTTCGCCGCGACACGGGTGGCTGGTCAGTCACCCGCCAGCAGCTCAACTGATGTGCAGTGACTCCCGCAAGCTGCTCTTCGACAGCTTTCCGGTTCCCGTCTTGGGCAGCGCGGTCATGAAGACGATGTCGTCGGGCAGCCACCACTTGGCGACCATCGGCCTGATGTGCCGCAGCAGGTCCTCGGCCGTGCCGGCGCTGCCGTCGCGCAGGACGACGTAGGCGACGGGACGCTCCGTCCACCGCGGGTCGGGGCGGGCGATCACGGCGACTTCCACCACGTCAGGGTGGGAGGCGATGGCCGCCTCCAGCTCCACCGAGGAGATCCACTCGCCTCCGGACTTGATGAGGTCCTTGATCCGGTCGACGAGACGCAGATAGCCGTCGGAGTCGATGGTGGCCAGATCCCCGGTGCGCAGCCAGCCGTCGTCGGTGAAGCTGTCGTCCTCACCCACCTGAAAGTAGCCGCTCGCCACCCAGGGCCCCGACACCTGCAGTTCGCCGACGGTGTGGCCGTCGCGCGGCAGCTCCCTGCCCGTCCCTACGTCGACGACACGCACGTTCACCAAGGGCAGCGGCTGGCCCTGGGCGGCCCGCACCGCCACCTGTTCGTCCTCGGTCGCCGCCCGGTGCTGGGTCCGCGTGCCGCCGATGGTCCCGACGGGGCTGACCTCCGTCATGCCCCACGAGTGGGTGATGGGGATACCGACTGCCGTGCGATACGTCTCCGACAGCGCCGGAGGAACGGCCGACCCGCCACCGAGGAGGAAGCGCGTGGCACTGAGGTCGTACGCGCTCAACTCGTCGGCCATGCTCGTCCACACCGTGGGAACGGCACCGGCGACCGTGACCCGCTCGCTCTCCATCAGCCGCAGCAGATGCGCCGGTTTCGCGGAGGGGCCGGGCAGGACCAGGGAGGCTCCCGCCATCATCGCGCCGTAGGGCAGTCCCCAGGCGTTGGCGTGGAAGAACGGCACGATCGGCATCACGACGTCGCTCTCGCCGAGGCCGATGAAACCGGCCGCCAGTGCGCCGAGGCAGTGCAGCACGGTCGAACGGTGGCTGTAGAGCACGCCCTTGGGCCGGCCGGTCGTGCCGGAGGTGTAGCACAGCCCGGAGGCCAGCTGCTCGTCCGCGAGCGTGAACGTGTCCTCGAACGAACCCGCGAACGGCTCGGCGCCGGCGAGGAGTTCGTCGTAGTGCAGGATGCGGGGGTCCGCCGGGATGGGTGTGTCGCTGTCGTCGGGCAGCACCACCCAGTGCCGTACGCGCGGCATCCGGTCCGCGCTCGGCCAGATGCGGGGGAGCAGCCCGCGATCGACGAACACCACATCGTCCTCGGCATGGTTGACGATGTACTCGAGGTGCTCCGACGCGAGCCGGATGTTGATGGTGTGCAGAACCCGCTTGGTGACCGGCACCGCGAGATACAGCTCCAGGTGGCGCCGGTTGTTGCTCGCGAACGTCGCGACGCGGGCGCCGACCGGGACGTGGAGCCGGTCGAGCACGGTGGCCAGGCGCCGCGTGTGACGGGCCACGTCGGCGTAGGTGACTCGCTCAGTGCCGGCGACGGCGACGGGCTTGTGCGCATAGAGCCGTTCGGCCCGCTCCAGAATGTGCGCGATGGTGAGCGGCCGCGGCTGCATCAGGCCGTCCATGACGGGTTCGTGGGCCTGATCGGCCATGGATCGTCTCCTTTCGGCTGCACCTCACCCTAGGTACGCTTGTGGATCAAAGAGAGGTGGGAACCTTCCACTCGTCCGCCCACTTCGGCGGTGATTCCGCACACTCCACGTTCGTAGGATCCGTCGCAGGTTTCGGTGGCGTCGGGCATAGTGCCTGGATGCGCTTGCGGAGACGAACACCAGGACTACTGCTGTCCCTGGCAACGGTGTTGGCGACCCTGTGGTCGACGGACCGGACGCCTGCCACCGCCGACGACTCGGACCGTGTCGTGATGCGGTTCGAGACCGAGAAGACCTTCGTCATGTACAACGCGGACGAGGGGGTATCGGCCTCGAACGACGACTTCCACGTGCCCGTCTTCGTCGAGCGGAGCAAGGGCGGCACTCCGGCCCGCAATGTGCGGGTGGTCGTGGACGCCTCGGGCCTCAAGGGCGTCGCCCGGCTCGGGGACGCCCGCATGTGCAAGGCCGAAGGCCCCGTCTATACCTGCGTGTACGGCGATCTGCAGAACGGCGACGGCGAGAGCTACGACCCGCTGGTCCTCCTCGGCGTGGACGGCGTCGAGCCGGGGGACAGTGGCACGGTGACCTACACGGCGACCGCCGACAACGCGCCCACCATCACCGGCACCACCCGGATGACCGTCGGCGGGCCCACCCTGTCCGGGCCCGGGCAGGAGAAGAGCGTGAGCGGGCTGGCACCGGGTAAGTCCGCACAGGTGACCCCCTTGCTGGCCGACAACACCCGCTTTCCGGCGACGAAAGGCGTGGCCCTGCAGGTGGACGTCTCGGACGGTTTCGCCCTCAAGACCCGGTACAGCAACTGCTCCTACGCCGAAGATGCGCCCACATCCGCGTGGTGCACGTTCCGGACGGCGGTGGCCCCGGGCACCGCGTACCGCACGAGCGCACCGATGACGTACACCGTCACCGACCCGAAGGCCCTGTCCGGCGAGGTGACGTACACCTGGTCGTCGGCCACGGACCGGCCCGTCGGCCACACCAGACGCGGCACGGGCGCCCCGCTCACTCTGGTCCGCACCGCGCCGCGCAGGGACTTCGACGAAACCGGCGGCAGGGTCCGGGTCACCACCACCGTGCAGGCGGACTTCGAGCCGGTCACCGGGACCGTCCGGGGCCGGGTCGGTGACACCGTGGGCGTCAAGCTCGGGGTGCGGCGGCTCGGCCCCGGAATTCCGAGTGGGGACAGGGGCAGCTTCGAGGTGATCCCCCCGAAGGGCACCACGGTGACGTCCATCCCCTTCTCCGTCGAGGGCGACCCCGGGAAGTGGGCCTGCGAGCGTCCCACGACATCCGGCGGAGCATTCGTCTGCGATCTGAACCGGGACGCGTTCTGGCCGGGGGAGGACGGGACGACCACGGCGGAGTTCCGCTTCCGCATCGACCGGCAGGTCCCGGGTGCGAAGGGCACCATCCGCGTCCACAACCCCTTCGACCGCACTGCCGGGAACGACATCGCGGTCATCCCGTTGAAGGCGTCCCCGGCACCGCTGTACCGCAGACCTGCCTTCGTGATTCCGACGACCCTCGCAGTCGTGGCGATGGTGGGCGGGGTGGTGCTGTACCGCCGCCGTAGAGCGTCATGAGGTGCACCAAGGTGAGTGCACGCGCTCATACGTCCGCACCGTCGCGGTAGGGGGCGAGGAAGCGGATGAGGGCGGTCAGGACGGCGTCGGGGGCTTCCTCCGCCGGGTAGTGGCCGCAGTCCGGGATGATCAGGCTGTCCACGTCGTCGGCGGCGAGCCTCATGGTGGCGGCGACCAGCCCGCCGGAGTTGGCCGCGCCCGCGATGGCCAGGACGGGCAGCGTCAGACGGCGCTTCCTGCGCTGCTCGTTCTGCGCGGCGGTCAGGTCCAGCGCCCGGTAGAACGCGAAGCTGGCGCGCAGGGCGTCGGCGTCGGACGCGAGGTGGTCGACGTAGTACCGCACGACGTCGGCAGGAAACTTCTGTACGGCTTTGCTCTCGAACTGGTGGGAGAAATAGAGGTGTTCGCGGCCTCGGACGAGTTGCTCGTTGAGTTCGCCGAGGCGATTGAAGCCGAAGTGCCAGAGCCGGTCGTTCGCCTGCCGGTCGCCGAACAGCGGCGGTGACGGGGACAGACCCGGGATGGCTGCTTCGGCGACGGCGAGGCGCGCCACGCGCTCGGGGTGGTCCGCGGCGACGGCGTATGCGATCCACATCCCCACGTCGTGACCGGCCATCGCGAACCGGTCGTGCCCCAGGGCCGTCATCAAGGCCGCCATGTCACGGGCGAGCGTGCCGGTGTCGTAGCCGTCCCGGGGCTTGTCGGACAGGCCGACGCCGCGCGGGTCGACGGCGATGACCCGGAAGTTCCGGGCCAGTCCCGGCATGACCAGACGCCACGCGTACCAGGTCTGCGGCCAGCCGGCCAGGAGCAGCAGCGGCGGGCCCTCGCCGCCGACGACCGCGTGCAGACGTACGTCGCCGGTGTCGACGTATCGGCCGGTGAAGGTCTCGGTGAAACCGGGGGGAAGGCCGGGCGCTCGGGAAACGGCGCCGAAGCCGTCCGGCACGGGCAGGGGTGTGGTCGACGCGGTCACGGGACCTCCTTGGGCGGGATGTGTCCGGCCGTCACCGTAACCCATCATGGATCGATCGGTCCATGATTCTTGGACCGATCGATCCATCAGTGGGTAGGGTTGCCCTTGGACAGACGAGAGGGAGCGCCATGTCAGGCCGGAAGCAGTTCGACGTCACCGCAGCCCTGGACCGTGCGATGCACGTGTTCTGGCAGCGGGGCTACGCCGACGCCTCACTCGAGGCCCTCACCTCGGCCACCGGACTCGGCCGCGGCTCCTTCTACGGCGCCTTCGGCGGCAAGGACGCCCTGTTCCGGGAGAGTCTCGACCGCTACGCGGCGACTTACGGCGCGCGGTACGAGCAGGCTCTCGCGGCGCACCCGGGCGAGCCCGTACGGGCTGTCGAAGCGTTCTTCGACGTCGTCCTGGCCCGCATCGCCGACCCTTCGGTCCCCACCGGGTGCCTCATCGCCCAGTCCGCCACCCAGGCACCCGTCCTCAAGGACGACAACGCCGCGCATGTGCGCATGCTCCTCGACCGTCAGCGCGAGCGCGTGCGCGCTGCCCTGGCCGACAGTCCGGCGGACCCCAGCGTCCTCGACGAGCTGGCCACCTACGTCGTCGCCGTCAACCAGTCGCTGGCCGTGCTGAGTCGCGCGGGAGCCACGGACGCCGAGTTGCGCACCGTGGTACGGCTAGCCTGCCGGACCGTGGCGGACAGCCTCGACCGCGCCGCACGCGAGCAGCCTCCTCAGGCTTGATCAGCACGCCACTCCGACCGCGTGCCCACCGGGCACCCTGTGCTCACTGCGCCCCGGTCGCCAGATGAATGAGTCGTTGCAGATACAGCCCGCGGGCCGCGTCGATCCCCGTCGACCTGTGGGTGCGTACGGCGGTGGCGAAGGCGCGGCGCAGGATGGGCCAGCACTCCTCGTGGTCGATCTCGGCGGTGTCGTAGACCAACGGAGCCTCGCTGCCGAAGAGTTCGACGCGGGTGACGGCTCGGGGCACGGCGACGGATCCCGAGAGCGAGGCCTGGCTGACCGCACCGTTGTCGTGTTCGCAGCTGAGCTCGATCCAGCGGCGGGAGTCCCCGGTGCTGCGGATGGCCTTGATGGGGCCGACGGCGGAGTCCAGCAGGTCGAGGAGATGGGGTCCGAGGTCCAGCAGCGCCCCGTGTTCCAGGCGCCAGCCGGTGGCGAAGTCGCCGCCGAGGAAGGCGCCGTGGAGATAGCAGGAGCGGGCGCCGGTGATGTCGCGGGCGCGGGCGGCTTCGAGGAAGGCGTCGGTGATCGGGTGGTAGCGCTTGGTCAGGACGAGTTGGGAGACCACGCCCGCGGACTGGACGGCGTCGGCGACGCGCTGGGCTGAGGTCAGATCGGGGCCGAGGGGCTTTTCCAGGAGCAGGGCCTTGCCACGTTGCGCCGCGACGGGCGCCAGTTGGGCCTGGACCGAGGGCGGTACCGCGAAGGCGACCGCCTCGCAGCGGTCGAGGAGTTCGTCGAAGGAGGCGGCCGCGTGGGTCGCGTGCAGTGAGGCGAGTTCGTGGGCTGCTTCGGGGCGTCGGGCCCACACGGCTGCGAGGCGGGTCTCGGGGCCGGCGGCGAGCATACGGGCGTGCATGGCCCGGGCCCAGGGGCCGGCGCCCACGAGACCCACGTCGACGGGTTCGTACGGCCAGGGGGAGGCTGCGCTGTTCACGGTGTTCCTGTAGGGCTGGGGCGGTGTGCTCGGTGAACGGGCTTGTGGTTGTGGGGCGTTCAGAGGGCGAGGCGCGCGAGGCGGGCGTCGGCCGAGGCGGGGGAGTAGAGGAACTCGACGACCATGGACGCGGCGCCGATGACTCCCGCGTGGTCGCCGAGGCGGGAGGTGACGACCTGGAGGTGGGCGGTGGCTCGGGGGAAGGCACGCTGGTAGAGCAGTTCCCGCACGCCGGTCATGAAGGGGGCGCCGGAGAGGTCGCCCGCGATCATGAGAACGCCCGGGTTGAGGAGGGTGATGACGGTCACCAGGACTTCGCCGATGCGCCGCCCCGCCTCACGGGCAAGACGGATGGCGTCGGGATGTCCGTCGCCGAGGAGGCGTCTGACGTCGGACGCGGAGTCGGCGTCGATGCCGAGGGCGGCGAGTTGCTTCGCCAGTGCGCCGCCGCTGGCGACGGCGGCCAGACAGCCGTAAGAGCCGCACATGCACAGGGCGTCGGGCTGGTCGTGCAGCCGGATGTGGCCGATGTCGCCCGCGCCGCCGTCGATGCCGCGGTAGACCGTGTCGCCCACGACGACGCCGGCACCGATGCCGGTGGAGACCTTCACCAGGACGAACGCGGTGCAGTCCCGGTGGTTGGCCTGGTGCTCGGCCAGCGCCATGAGGTTGGCGTCGTTGTCCACGAAGACGGGGACGGGGCCGCCCTCCACATCGGCGTGCACATGGTCGGCGTACGCCTTCTGCATGCGTTCGCGGACGGGGTACCGGTCCCAGCCGGGCATGATCGGCGGCTCCACGACCTGGCCGGTGGCGTAGTCCACCGGCCCGGGCACGGACAGGCCGATCCCGCGGACATGTCCGGCGTCGATGCCCGCCGCGGTGATCAACTCCGGGAACCAGCCCGCCAGTTGGTCCAGCACCTGGTCCGGCCCGTCGCTGATCCGCAGCGGCCCGGTCTGTTCGGCGAGGATCGTGCCCGCCAGGTCCAGGACGGCCGCGCGGGCGTAGCGGGTCTCGAGGTCGACGGCGATGACCGAGGCGTGCGTGGGGTCGAAGAGGATCTGCTGCGAGGGCCGGCCGCCGGTCGACGAGCCGGTGGACTCCTTGAGCCAGCCCGCCTGGTTGAGGAGGTTGAGCCGCTGGCCGATGGTCGACCGGGACAGGCCCGTGGCCTGCTGGAGATCGGCGCGGGTGTTGGCCTGGCCGCTGCGGATGAGCTGCAGCAGCTCACCCGCACTCGACTGGTTCGGCGTCAGCATCACTTTCCCCCGTTGTCAGCTCTTGTCGGCGCCGCTGGTCAGGCCTTCGGTGAGCAGGCGCTCGGCGGCGAAGAACAGAAGTACCACGGGGATCGTCAGCACCACCGACCCGGCCATCAGGACCGTCTTCGGTACCTCCACACCGTTGGACAGCTGCGCGAGTCCGAGGGACACCGTCCACTTGTCCGGGTCCGCGGCCAGGAACAGGAGCGCGAAGAGGAACTCGTTCCAAGCGATCATGAAGACGTAGAGGCCCGTCGCCATGAGGGACGGCAGGGCGAGCGGCAGGATCACCTTGCGGACGGTCTGCAGCCGGCTGCAGCCGTCGAGGGCGGCTGCCTCCTCGATCGTGTAGGGGATGGTGACGAGGTAGTTCTTCAGCATGTAGATCGACACCGGCACGGTCTGGGCGACGTAGACGATGGCGAGTCCGACCAGGCTGGAGGACAGGTGCAGTTTGGCGAAGATGACGAACAGCGGGACGGCCAGCAGGGTCGCCGGGAAGAGGTAGACGGCGAGGAAGAGCGCGCTGACCTGGCGGTGGCCGAAGAACTTCAGCCGGCTGATGGCGTAGGCGCCGGGCACCGCCGCCAGCAGCGTCAGGGCGACCGTACCGAGCGACACCAGCGCGGAGTTGAGCAGGAACTTCAGGAAGCCCTGGCCGCCGGCGTCGGTGGAGCGCAGGACGTCGCGGTAGGTGGACAGGGTGAAGTCCTTGGTCGACACCCACAGCGAGCCGGGGTCGAGCAGCAGCGCGTCGATGGGCTTCAGCGACAGCAGCAGCATGTAGTAGAAGGGCAGCAGGGTGATCACCGCGAGGAAGGCGATGACGACCCAGCGCAGTACACCGAAGAGGCGGTCCTCGAACTGAGCGCGCGTCATCAGGACTCCTCCTGGACCTTGTTGGCGAAGAACTTGAAGTAGAAGCCCAGCAGGATCATCAGCGAGACGGCCAGCACCAGGGCCTGTGCGGCGGCCGCGCCCACGTCGTAGCGGGCGGTGAGGAAGTCGTAGACCCGTACCGCCGCGACGTCGGTGCCCGCGCCGCCGCCGGTCAGCAGGTAGACGTCGTCGAACTTGTTGAAGGTCATGATGAACCGCAGCACGCACAACAGGGCCATGACGGGCATCAGTTGGGGCAGCAGGATGTGGCGGAAGCGCTGCGTGGGAGTGGCGCCGTCGACGAGTGCGGCCTCCTCCAGGCCGTCGGGAACGGCCTGCAGCCGGGCGAGGATGAACAGGAAGGCGAAGGGGAAGTAGCGCCAGCACTCGAAGGCGATGACGGTCAGCAGGGCGAGCGGGATCTCGAAGTGCACGCCGAGCAGGCCGACTTCGTACTCCCGCGTGGACAGGAAGGCGATCGGGTCGTCCCAGCCGAACAGGCGGCGGCCCCAGTCGTTGACGACGCCGTACTGGGGGCTGAGGGCGACCTCCCAGACGAAGGCGACGGCGACGACGGGAGCGACGTAGGGCAGCAGCATCGCGGCGCGCAGCAGACCGCGGCCCTTGAACGGCTTGCGCAGGGCGAGTGCGGCGATCAGACCGAGGATGACGGAGCCGAGGGTGCCGCCCGCGGTGTAGAGCAGCGTGGTGGTCAGGCTCTGCCAGAAACCGGCCGAGCCGAAGACCTGGGTGAAGTTGTCCAGCGTCCAGTTGCCGAACAGGCCCATGCCCTGGATGTCGACCAGTTTGGCGTGCTGGAAGGCGAGCAGGACGGTCCAGGCGATGGGCAGGATCACCACCACGAGGACCACCACGAAGGTGGGGGAGACGAACGCCAGGCCCGCGCGGTTGGCGCGGCGGCCTGCGGTCATCGGGCGGCGCCCGCGGCGGGCGGGCCCGTCCGCGGACCCGGTGCTGGTGTCCCGGCGCTCTGGCGCGCCGGTCGGTGCTGTTGTCATGAGTGGGCCTTTGCGACGTGCATGCGGGCGGCTACTGGAGGGACTTCTGCAGGGCGGCGACGTCGTCGTCGGCCTGGCGGGCCGCCTCGGACGGGGAGGTCTGCCCGCTGGTCATGGCGCCGATGGCCTTGGGCACGGGCAGTTCGCCGTTGGTGGCGCCGACGAGCGCTCCCTCGCCCTGCGTGATGCCCCAGCGCCGCATGTGGCTGACGCCGGCGGCGAGTTGGTTGAGCAGGCTCGGCGGATACACCTGGTCGAAGGGCTTCTTGGTGTCGACGCCGATCGTGCTGTGGCGCCATGCGTCCAGGTAGCGCTGCGGCTGTGCGGCGGTGCCGTTGCGGACGGGGATCTTGCCCTCGGGTGCCATGCCGAACCAGGACTCGTAGCCCGTGCCCATCATGTACTCGATGAACTGGCGGGAGGCCGCGGTCTCGGCGGTCTTGGTCGTCACCCAGGAGGTGATCTCGCCGAACTGGGCCGCCTCCGTGGCGTCGGGGCCCTTCATCGCGGTGACGATGCCACTGTGGTCGGACAGGTAACGCGGGTCCTTCTTGCACTGAGAACAGCTGGGCAGCGCGTCCTTGCGCAGTCCGGCGAGCTCGTCCAGCAGGAACGAGGACCAGATGATCATCGACGACTGCCCGGCGAAGTAGGTGGCGCGGGTGGAGTCCACGGTCTGGGTGCCGGCGGCACCGTAGTCGCGGGCGAGCTTGTCGTAGGTGGAGAACGCCGTTTGGCACTGCGGCGAGTCCAGGGCGACCTGGTGCGCATCGTCGACGAGTTGGCAGTCGTCGGCGAGGGCGAGGCTCTCGAAACTCTGGGAGGTGAAGACGTCACTGGGGTCGGTGGCCGCCGACATGCCGTACCGGCCCTTGGTGGTCAGCGCCTTGGCCGCGGCGGTCGCCTTGGCGTAGGTGTCGGGGACCGGCAGGTGCTTCTGGTCGAGCTGGTCCTTGCGGTAGACCAGCAGCTGCAGCCAGGCGTCGGAGGGCACGCCCAGGCTGGTGGCACCGTCCGAGGTCAGCTGCAGGGCGTTGGCGTTGAAGGTGCTGCGGCCCAGCTCGCCGATGATCTGCCGCGGGATCGTGGTGTTGAGCAGGCCGTTGCTGTACATCTGCCAGACCTGGCCCATGGGGGCGGCGCCGATGACGTCGGGGAGTGTGCCCGACGCGGCGGCCGACATGATCAGTTGGGGCATCTGGCCCTCGTCGACCCCGACGAGGTGCACCTTGACGCCGGTCTTCTTCTCGAACCCCTTGATGATCTTCTGGGTGACCGCGACGCGGTCCGGAAGGTTCTCCTGGGACCAGACGGTGATCTCCTTGTCCGGCTTTCCCGGTCCCGTGCTGCTGGAGCAGCCCGAGAGCAGCCCCACTGTCAGGGCTGCGGTGATGCCCACCGCGATCGCGCTTGATCGCCGGCTCCTGGTGCGCATTGCATGTCCTCGTTCCGACTTACGTCTACTGCGCACGCATCTCAGCATCACTTTTGCTTGTTGACAAGACATAAGTTGCAGATATTGTCGACGCAACCGCACTCGCAACCCTTCCGGAGTCATCCGTGGAACGCGTCGTCCAATTCACCGGCCCCCGCCAGGTGG
Source organism: Streptomyces spinosisporus (assembly GCF_022698145.1). Taxonomy (GTDB): domain Bacteria; phylum Actinomycetota; class Actinomycetes; order Streptomycetales; family Streptomycetaceae; genus Streptomyces; species Streptomyces spinosisporus. Next base: position 120,271 of record NZ_JALDAX010000014.1, on the reverse strand, counting down.
AGGTAACCGAGCAGGTCAGAGCGGAACTGCCCGCCGGACACCTCAGGGTCCGCACCCGCTACTCGGGCATCTCGGCCGGTACCGAACTCACCGCCTACCGCGGCACCAACCCCTACCTGACCCGCACCTGGGACCCCGAGGCGCGGCTGTTCCGCGACGGCGCCGCCGGCATCCAGTACCCCGTCGCGGGCTGGGGCTACTCGGAGGTCGGCGAGGTCGTCGACATCGCCCCCGACCTCGCGGGCACCCCCGGCCTGCCGGACGTGGGCGACCTGGTGTGGGGCATCTGGGGCCACCGCAGCGAAGGCATCGTCCCCGCCGAGCGGATGATCGGCCACACCCTGCCCGCCGGGCTCGAACCGCTGGCCGGCGCCTTCGCCCGCGTCGGCGCCATCGCCTACAACGCCGTCCTGGCCGGCGACATCCACCTCGGCGAGGACGTCGCCGTCTTCGGACAGGGCGTCATCGGACTGCTCACCACCCGCCTCGCCCAGCTCAACGGCGCCCGGGTCACCGCCGTCGACGCCCTCGACGGCCGTCTGGAGACCGCCAAGCACTACGGCGCCCAGCACACCCTCAACGCCCGCACCGACGCCGTCGCCGAACGCATCCGCGAGGCCACCGGCGGACTCGGCGCGGACCTGGCCATCGAGATCAGCGGCGCCTACCCCGCCCTGCACGAGGCGCTGCGCTCGGTCGCCGCCGGCGGCCGCGTCGTGGCCTCCGGCTTCTATCAGGGCGACGGCGTCGGACTGCGCCTCGGCGACGAGTTCCACCACAACCGCGTCCAGCTCGTGTGCTCTCAGATCGGCGGCGTCCCCCCGCAGCTGTCCCACCGCTGGACCGTCGAACGCCTCCAGCAGACGTTCCTGCGCCTGGTCGCCGAGGGACAGGTGGACGTCGCCTCTCTCGTCAGCCATGTCGTCCCGGTCGCCGACGCCGCCGACGCCTACGTGCTGCTCGACGAACGCCCGGCCGACGCGCTGCAGGTCGTGCTGGAATTCTGAAACCCGGAAGGCCCCCTCACATGCTCAAGACCGCGGTGCAGGAACAGCTCCTGCCCGGAGACACCCTGCAGGCCAAGTGGGAGTTCGCCCAGGAAGCCGGCTACGACGCCATCGAACTGCGCGGCCAGGGCGACCTGCACTTCGCCTCCCGCCTCGACGAACTGCGCCAGGCCCGCAAGGACGGCGTCGTCATGCCCACCGTCTGCGTCGACATGCTGCACTTCTTCGGCGCCTTCGACGCCGACCTGCGGCGCGACGCCATCGACCAGATGAAGTCCCAGCTCACCGTGATCGCCGAGATCGGCGGCCGCGGCGCGCAGACCCCGGCCTCGTACGGCATGTTCTCCCGCCGCCTGCCGCCCTTCGAACCCCCGCGCAGCGAGGCCGAGGACCGCGAGGTGCTGCTGACCGGCCTCGCCGAGCTGGGCGAACACGCCCGCGAGGAGGGCGTCACCCTCTTCCTGGAGCCCCTCAACCGGTACGAGGACCACATGGTCAACCGCCTGGAACAGGCCGCCGACCTGATCCGCGCGACCGGCCTGGACTCGATCCGCATCGGCATCGACAGCTACCACATGAACATCGAGGAGGCCGACCCCGCCGCCGCGATCCTCGCGCACGCCGACGTCATCGGACACGCCCAGGTCTCCGACTCCAACCGCTTCCAGCCCGGCGCGGGCCACCTCGACTGGCCCGCCTGGCTCGGCGCCCTGCACACCATCGGCTACGACGGCCACCTCGCCCTCGAATGCCGGCTGACGGGCGACCCCGTCGAGGCCGTCCGTTCCGTCCCCGCATTCCTCAAGAGGTCCGGCGCGTGAAGTCCCTCCTGGACCGGCCCGCGCCCACCGACGCCGCAGCCCTGACACTGCGGCGCGGTGCGGCGCGGGTCCTGATCGACAACTGGACCGGCACCTCCACCGTTCCCTCCCGCACCCTCTACCCGCACCAGTGGAGCTGGGACTCCGCGTTCATCGCCATCGGCCTGCGCCACCTCTCCGCACGCCGCGCCCAGCAGGAACTGGAATCCCTGCTCGCCGGGCAGTGGGCCGACGGACGCATCCCGCACATAGTGTTCAACCCCGCGCTGCCCTACGACGCCTACTTCCCGAGCCCCGACTTCTGGCGCTCCTCCGCCGCAGGCCGGGCCGCGGGCGCACCGGCGGCCGCCGAGACCTCCGGCATCGTGCAGCCCCCGGTGCACGCGCTGGCCGCCTGGCTCGTGCACCGCGCGGACCCGGTCGAGTCCCGCCGGCGCGGCTTCCTCCACCGGGTCCTGCCACGCCTGTCCGCCTGGCACGACTACCTCCTGGCCCGCCGCGACCTCGGCGGCGCCGGCCTGGCCGCGGTGGTCCACCCCTGGGAGCCCGGCATGGACAACAGCCCCTGCTGGGACGAGGCGCTGCGCCGGATCGAGCCGGCCCCGCCGGACGCCTTCCAGCGGGCGGACCTCGACCACGGCCACCCCGCCGACCGGCCCACCGACCTGGACTACGGCCGCTACGTCCGCCTCGCCGCCGACTACCGCGACGCGGGCTACGACGACCGGGCGGCCCGGTTCGCCTTCGCCGTGGAAGACCCCTGCTTCAACGCCCTGCTGATCGTCAGCGAGCGGGCGCTGGCCGCCATGGCACGCGAGACGGGCGCCGACGCGACCGTGCACACCGCACGCGCCGAGGCGCTCACCCGGCGCCTGGTCGCCCGTCTGTGGGACGAGCCGGCGGGCATCTTCCGCGCCCGTGACCTGATCACGGACACCCTGGTCGAGGAGAGCAGCGTCAGCGGACTCGTCCCGCTGCTCGTCCCGGACCTGCCGCCGCACATCGTCGACCGTCTGCTCGACACCCTCACCGGCCCGAGCTTCACCGCACCGGCCACCGGCCTGGTCCCCAGCTACGACCTGCGCGGCCACGCCTTCGACGCGCACCGCTACTGGCGCGGTCCCGCCTGGTTCAACACCGCCTGGCTGATCCACCAAGGCCTGCACACCCACGCCCTGGACGCCGAGGCCACAGCCCTGCGGTCGGCCTTCGTCACCGAGGCCGGCGCCACCGGGTTCGCCGAGTACGTCGACCCCGCGACCGGCCGCCCGCGCGGCGCCCGGCACTTCTCGTGGACCGCCGCGCTCACGCTCGACCTGCTGTGCGCCGACCCCAAGGAGCCCACCCCATGAGCCCGGCCGGCGACCGCGTCCAGCTGGTCCGGGACGCCACCTTCGCCCGCCTCGATGCGGGGGGCGGCATCAGCGGCACCCGGGGCACGGCACCCGACGGACTGTTCCTGCGCGACGCCCGCCACCTCAGCCGCTGGCGGCTGACCGTCGACGGCGCCGAACCGTCCGCCCTGGTGCCCGCCACCGCCGACACCGACAACACGGCCACCTGCGTCCTCACCCCGCAGGGCACACGTGACAACCCGCCCGCGTACACGGTCTTCCGCGAACAGAGGGTGACGGCAGGGACGTTGACGGAACACCTGCGCCTGGTCAGCAACCGACCCTCTCCCGTCACCGCCCGGGTCGACCTCACCGTCGACGCCGACTTCGCCGACCTCTTCGAACTGCGCGCCGACGACCGCCACTACGCCAAACCCGGCGCCCACATCGAGATCCGCAGGACGGCCGAGGGCCTGGACTTCGACTACCGCCGCGAGGACTGGCACTCCCGCACCACCGTGACGGCCCGGCCCACCCCGACAGCCATCAAGGACGTCAGTGGCGGCGCGCAGATCATGAGCTGGGAGCTGGAACTCGCCGCACACGCAGAGGCCGAGCTCCACCTCACCGTCCGCGCCCACCCGCACGGCATGCCGGACGCGGCGCCCACCTCACCCCGGCCGAGGCACACAGCCGCCCCGGCCACCGACGACCTGACGCGCGCCTGCGAACGGGGCCTGCACGACCTGGACCTGCTCACCATCACCGTCACCGGAGTCGACGGCGAAGAGGTCCAGGTCCCCGCGGCCGGCATCCCCTGGTTCCTGACCCTCTTCGGCCGCGACTCACTGCTGACGTCGTACTTCCTGCTGCCGTACCGCCCCGAGACGGCTGCCGCGACCCTGAGCGCGCTCGCCGCCACCCAGGGGCGCTCCCACCACCCGGACAGCGGTGAACAGCCGGGCCGTATCGTCCACGAGACCCGCCACGGCGAACTCGCCCACTTCCGCCAAGTGCCCTACGGCCGCTACTACGGCGCCGTCGACGCGACCCCACTCTTCCTGGTACTCCTCCACGCCCACTACGAGACCACCGGCGAATCGGCCCTGGCGCTTCGCCTTGAACAACACGCCCGCCGGGCCGTCGACTGGATGCTCACCGACGGCGGCCTCGACCGACACGGCTACCTCGTCTACGAACCCGACCCCAACGGCCTGGTCAACCAGAACTGGAAGGACTCCGCGGGAGCGATCTGCTTCACCGACGGCACGCAGGCCGAAGGTCCCATCGCCGTCTCGGAAGCACAGGGTTACGCCTACGACGCCCTGCAACGCACCGCCCAACTCGCCGCCGCCGTCTGGCAGGACGAGGACTACGCGCACCGCCTGCGGCACATCGCCGCAGATCTGCGCACCCGCTTCCTGAACGACTTCTGGATGCCGACCACCGACTTCCCGGCCCTCGCCCTCGACGGCCACGGCCGCCAGGTCGACGCCCTGGCCTCCGACGCGGGGCACCTGCTGTGGTCCGGCATCCTCGACGCCGAACACGCCCGCCGGGTCGGACACCGCCTCCTGCAACCGGACTTCTTCTCCGGCTGGGCGATCCGCACCCTGGCCGCCGACCAGAAGCCCTACCACCCGCTCTCCTACCACCGCGGCAGCGCCTGGCCGCACGACAACGCCCTGATCACCCTCGGCCTGGCCCGCCACGGCCTCACGGACGAGGCCCACGCGGTCGCCCAAGGCTTCATCGAGGTGGCCGCCCACAACAACTACCGCCTACCAGAAGTCCTGGCCGGCTACGCCAAATCCACCACCCCCCGCCCCGTGCCCTACCCCCACTCCTGCTCCCCCCAGGCCTGGGCGGCGGCAACGCCTTGGGCTTTGCGAACGGCTTTGGGGCTAGGGGCCGGGGGCTGAGCGGCGCGTTTCGGGTCCCGTAGACGGAGACATCATGATGCGCTGCCGGCCGATCGCAAGGCAACGCATCTCGGCCGAGGTCCGCGGTGCGGCGTCAGAAGCCCTGCTGCACCGGAGCGTGTCGCAGGCAGTACGACATGTTATTGACCTGCTCTACTTCCCGATAGCCTGGCAAGTGCCGTTGTGCGTCTTGGGGGTTGGGCGGGGGTGCCTGTGCGGGTCGATCTGAGTGTGCGATGCCTGGACAGATCGGAGCGTGAGCTTCGGGCGTTGCACGATTGGCTGTTGTTGGACGCCGCCGCTCGTCGCTGGGCCAGGCCAAGTCTCCACGCATCACGATCCGCGCCGCCTGGAGCACAGGGGGACGTGGTCGACCTGTTGTCCTTGGTCATCGGCAGTGGCTTCAACGCCGCGTCTCTTGCCCTTTCGGTGATGGCCTGGCGTGGCACGCGTCCGCAGCCTCCGACGATCACCTTTCAGCGGCCGGACGGCCAGAGCGTCACGATCTCGGGATCCTCGCCGGATGAAGCGAGGCGTCTCATCGAGTTGCTGGCCGACGGGGCGGAGAACGGCGACGATGACAGCTCCGCCTGATCCGGACGCGTCCCGAGCGGTGTTCATCGGCGCCGGCGCATACGAGACGCTCAGTAACCTGCCGGCCGTGGAGCGGAGCGCGATGACGCTCGCCGAGGCATTCACCCGCTCGGAGATCCTTGGACTGCCGTTGGAGCACTGCCACACGGTCATCAACCCGCAGACGCCGCGCCAACTCTCCAAGCCCGTGGCCGAGGCTGCGCAGGAGGCAACGGATGCCCTGATCGTGTACTACGCGGGTCATGGGCTCATCGAACCGCGCACCGGACAACTCTGCCTGGCCGTGGCCGACAGCGACCGTGTCTCGGTGCATGACACGGCGGCGCCGTTCGAATGGATACGACGCTCGATAGAGCACAGTCCGGCCGCCCGCAAAGTCGTCATCGTCGACTGCTGCTACAGCGCGCGAGCCTTCGGTGTGCAGGCGGCCGAGGCGGCCCTTGAAGTGGAGGGCACCTATCTGCTGGTTGCCTCGGCCGAGAATTCAGTCGCGCTCACCCCGCCCGGAGAGCAGTACACCGCGTTCACGGGCGAACTCATCAGGCTCATAGACAACGGGGTGTTGGAGGGAGCCGAGTTCCTCGACCTGGACACGATATACAACCGGCTGCATCTGGAGTTGCGTCTCAAAGGGATGCCCGAACCGCACCGTCTGTGCCGGGACGGCCTGGGTGGCGTCCCCTTCCTGCGCAACAGGGCTTACCGGCCCCCAGCGGCTGCCCCAAAACCCAATTTCAGTGTGTGGCCTGTCGATCAGTCAGCCGGTGAGGCAACCGCAGGAGCGACCGAGTCGGAGCCGTATGTCCGACTGGCGACGCTACGCAGTCTGTTGGACCAGCTGATTCAACAGGTCGCACCGGCGCAAAGCCTTGCCGACACGCTCCAGACTGTCATCGATGGCATTGTCGCCGGACTTGGCTACGAACTGGCCGCGCTCAATCTGGTGCGGCCGGACGGGGATCTGGTTGTTGCCGCGCTTGCCGGCAACCAGGCCGCTGAGGCACTCATCACGGGCCGTGTCGGCTCAAGGGCGTCGTGGAAACGCCGCCTGTCGATGGGTGAGAGCTGGGGCACGTTGCGATTCATTCCTTATACGGAGGGATGGGTGCTCGACAACGACGACGTGCCCCAGTGGTTCACGGAAGCCCCTGAACCGCTACACGCCGATCAGTGGCACCCTAACGACCGTCTGTTCGCTCCGATGTACTCCGCCGGTGGCACGGATTTCGATGACCTCATCGGTGTCATTTCGGTCGAACGACCACGTAATGGCCGACGCCCGGGTGCGTGGGGACGCGAGGCGCTGCAGGTGTATGCCGCGCACGCCGCGGTCGCCATCAGCAACGCTCAGTTGCGAGCGAACATGCAACACGCACTGGCGCGCGTCGAGCGCGAACAGCACGCGCTGCGTGCCAGCGAAGAGTCCTTCCGGCAGGCATTCGAGTACGCGCCGTCAGGTATGGCCATCGCCGAACTCACCGGTGAGGAACCGGGCAGGATCCTGCGCACGAACGCTGCGCTGTGCCGGATGTTGGACGAATCGGCAACTGAGCTGCGACGGCATTCCTTTTCCGATCTCGTCCATCCTGAGGACATCGAAACCTTGTTGCGCACGTCGGCCGAAGGGGGCAGGGCGGAGATACGTCTCAGGCGAAACGACAGGACGTATGTATGGGTGTCGATGCGCAACAGCGTCGTCGCGGATTCCGCCTCCGGACCGCACTCCCTTCTCATCCATGTGCAGGACCTGGAGGAACCGCACTTCCGCGCCGAAGGGGCCGGCCCCGATTGGTGATCACACGACAGGAGGGCAGACGGAAAGCGCCGCGCGGTCGGATGCGGAGCCGCCCTTCGTGAGCAGACTGTTCTCCGATCGAAGCTTGATGCACACCAGTGAGTGAAGTCACGCCGTTCCGAAGTCGGCGCCCTCGACGAATCCGGTACGTCCCGCCGCGTCGGCGTCCGCACAAGAGTCGCGACTTCTTGCACGATCCTCTTGCGAGGCGGCGATTGCTGGAGCCATGTGCTGCAATCGTGGCATGTCACTGGGTGAGTTTTGCGATCTGCTGGAGCGGCATGGTCGTCCGGATCTGACCACGGCCATCGACGGCGTTCGGATCTGTAAGGCGGATCAGACTGTTTCGCCGGGGGCCTCGATGTCCGGCACGGTCCTGGCGCTCGTTGCTCAGGGGACCAAGCGTCTGGCGCTGGGGGATCACGTCTACGAGTACGGGGCCGGGCAATATCTGATCGCCTCGGTGGACCTTCCGGTGACGGGACAGTTCATCGATGCCGACCCGGGCCGGCCGGCGCTGGGCTTTGCCATGACGCTGGAGCCCGCCGTCATCGCGGAGTTGCTGCTGCAGACCGGTCCGGAGCAGGTGCCGCAGTCGCGCAGCTCGGCACGACCCGGCATCGCGGTCAGTGATGCGACCGAGGAGCTGCTCGACGCCATCGTGCGGCTGTTGCGCCTGCTCGATCACCCACGGGATCGTGATGCGCTGGCTCCGTTGATCAAGCGCGAAATTCTGTGGCGGCTCCTCACCGGAGAGCAGGGTGACGCCGTGCGCCAACTCGGCCTCGCGGACAGCAGCTTGCATCACATCACGCGAGCGGTGCGGTGGATCCGGGAGAACTACGCCCGGCAGTTCCGTATCGAGGAAGTGGCACAGCTCTCGGGTATGAGCGTGTCGGCATTCCACAGGAATTTCCAGGTGGTCACGGGTATGACGCCGATCCAGTTTCAAAAGCACATTCGCTTGCAGACAGCCCGCCTGATTTTGGCCAATCGCCCGAGCGACGTCACCGGCGTCGGGCATGCCGTCGGATACGACAGTCCGTCCCAGTTCAGCCGGGAGTACCGGCGACTTTTCGGCGAGCCGCCAAGCCGTGACGCCGTACGCATGCGGGACGAGGCCGGTGTTGCAGTGGCGGCGCTTCCCTGAGGGCAACTCGGCCGAAGAGGATCGTACAAGAACGCGGGAGAATCTTTCTGGCTGGACCCGTACGCCGCTGGTTTCATGGAATTGCTGCTCGGTAAACCATCCGAGCCTGACGCAAACCATTCGGACCATATGTAGACGGTCGCCCCAGCGCGTCAACGCTTTCGCCATGCGCGCGCAAAAAGGGTCGGCGGCCGTCCGAGGAGCCACTGGAAATGCAGCGCAACATAATCGACAAAATCTATATCGACGGCGAGTTCGTGACGCCGCACGGCACGGAAGAGTTCGACCTGCACAACCCTGCTACGGGTGAGGTGATCGGGCAGGTCCGGCTCGCCGACGAGGCCGATGCGCACGCCGCCGTCGCGGCGGCGAAGCGCGCCCTGCCGGCGTGGTCCGCGACGTCCAGGGAAGAGCGGATCGACGCGCTGGGAAGGCTGCAGGCCGCGGTGGCCGCCCAGAGGGACGATCTCCTGGAGGCCGTCACCGTGGAGTACGGCGGGCCACAGCGTCATTCGTTTCTGGTGGACGCGGCTGCCGGTGCCTTCGCCGGCATGATCAGCACGCTGGCGGAGTTCGACTTCACGCGGCGGATCGGTCAGGCGGAAGTGGAGCTGGCGCCGGCAGGTGTCGCGGGGTTGATCACGCCGTGGAACTCGGACGCGTTCTTCATCTGCGACAAGCTCGCGACCGCTCTGGCGGCCGGCTGCACGGTCGTCATCAAGCCCAGCGAGTTGAGCGCGACGCAGACCCAGGTCATCACACAGGCGCTGCACGAGGCCGGCCTGCCCCGGGGCGTCGTGAACGTCGTGACGGGGCGGGGGGACGTGGTCGGCTCGGTGATCACCCGTCATCCCGATGTCTCCAAGATCTCCTTCACGGGTTCCACCGCGACCGGCAAGGTGATCGCGAGTCAGGCGGTCGACACGTTGAAGCGCCTGACGCTGGAACTCGGCGGAAAGTCCCCGTCGATCGTGCTGGACGATGCGGACCTCGGGCAGGCCCTCACCGGTGCGCTCGCGGCCGGATTCGTCAACAGCGGCCAGGCGTGCGTCGCAGGTACCCGCATCCTGGTCCCGGAGGGCCGGATCGACGAAGCACTCGCCCTCATCGCGAAGAAGGTGCCCGAGGAGTTCCCCGTCGGCGATCCGCGCGATCCGGCGACCTCGATCGGCCCCATGGTGAGCGAGCGGCAGTGGGAGCGCGTCCAAAGCTACATCCGTCGCGGCATGGAGGAAGGCGCGCGGGTCGTCGTCGGCGGCCCCGGCCGCCCCGAAGGTCTCGGCAACGGGTACTTCGTACGCCCCACCGTGTTCGCCGACGTCACCAACGACATGACGATCGCTCAGGAGGAGATCTTCGGCCCGGTGCTGTCGGTCATCACCTACCGGAACGACGACCACGCCGTCGACATAGCCAACGACACCACCTACGGCCTGCACGCCTACGTCTTCTCGTCCGACCCGCAGCGAGCACGCCGCATCGCCTCACGACTCGAAGCGGGCCGGGTCTCGATCAACGGCGGTTACGAACCGCTGTCCCCCTTCGGGGGGTTCAAGCAGTCCGGCATCGGACGCGAGTACGGCGTCTTCGGCCTCGAGGGCTTCCTCGAGCCGCGGTCCGTCATGCTCTGAGCAGCAGTACGGCCGGTCCCTTGGTCATCGCTCAACCTCCGGCCGGACGACCGTCAACCCGTCCAATGTGAGGTCGAGCAACCGTTCCGCCTGCTGCCGCTGCTCGGGGCTCGCCGATGTGAGGGCGATGCCTTCGAGTGCCGCGCCGAGGTCGGCGGCGGTGATGTCGGCGCGGATGGTCCCGGCGGTCACGCAGGCGTCCATGAGGATGCTCAAAGCCGCCCGGATCATTTCCCGGCTGTGGCCGTAGGGACTGTTCCCCGTCGCGGCGATCGCGCGCAGGGCGTCGATCATGCCGTACTTGGTCGTCACGTAGTCGAGGAAGAGACGTGTCCACGCGCGCAGCGCCTCGAACGGCGGCTTGGTGGCCAGCAGTTCGGGCGCCGCGTCGCACAACTGGGCCACCTCGTTGCGGTACACGGCCTCGACGAGCGCTTCTCGGGTGGGGAAGTTGCGGTACAGCGTGGCGCTGCCCACCCCCGCCTCCTTGGCGATGCGTTCCAAGTGGGTGTCCAACCCCTCGGCTGCGAACATCCGCACCGCGGCCTTGAGGATCTTCTCCCGGTTACGTCGTGCGTCAGCCCGCAGCGGACGTTCCGCTCCCTCCGACATCAGCGCTCTGCCACCCCTTCCAGCGTCTCGACCTTGCCAAGTGGGGGCGTCCCCACTTAGCCTCGATAAGTGGAGTCGCCCCCACTTAGTCTACGGGGCCTCTAGCTGACCTGCACACCCCTTACGAAAGGTCACGTCATGTCAGGTATCAAGGGCAAGGTCATCGCCGTCACGGGCGCCAGCAGCGGCATCGGGGAGGCGACGGCGACCCACCTCGCCGCTCAGGGCGCCCGGCTGGTTCTCGGAGCCAGGCGAGAGGACCGGTTGACCGAAGTGGTGGACCGCATCACGGCCCAGGGTGGGTCCGCCGTCGGGGTCATCGTCGATGTCAGGTGCCGCGAAGACCTCAAGCGGCTCACAGATGCGGCCGTCGACCGCTTCGGCCGCCTCGATGTCCTGGTCTCCAACGCCGGCACGATGGCGGTCTCGCCGTTCGACGAGTTGCGCCAGGACGACTGGGACGCCATGGTCGCCACCCATGTCACCGGCCTGCTGAACGGTATCGGGGCGGCGTTGCCCGTCTTCCGCCGGCAGCGTTCCGGACAGTTCGTCAACGTCGCCTCCACGGCGGCCTACGTCGTGAAATCCCCGCTGGCCGTCTACGCCGCCACCAAGACGGCGGTGAAGGTGCTGACCGAAGGGCTGCGGCAGGAGGCCGGCCCCGACCTGCGTGTCTCTCTCATCTCGCCGGGCTACACCAACACGGAGGGCGTGGGCAAGGGAGCCAGCCCCGAGGCCGCGGCGGCGATGGTGGGTCTGCGCGACGAGATCGCCATGCCGCCCTCCGCCATCGCCTCCGCGATCGGGTACGCCATCGCGCAGCCCGAGGGGATCGATGTCGGAGAGATCGTCGTTCGTCCTACGGCGCAGGGCTGATCACAGCGGGCTGCGGGGCTCGTTCTGCAAAGGGTGCGGCTCGCCTTGCTGCGGCCTCCGCAGCGGTTGCGGATCTGCTCGGCCCGCTGTGTCGGCGCAGGTCAGCGCGTCAGGCGTTCGACCAGCGTTTGCCAGGCGTCGGCCAGGAGGGCGTAGATCTCCGCCGGTTCGTCCTCGTCGGTGTCGGGGCGGGAGAGGTAGAGCAGCAGCGGGCCTTCGAGGGCGGCGGTGAGCTGGATCGCGATGCCGGCGATGTTCGGCATCGGCGCACCTTGCTGGAGCAGTACCCGGATGTGGAGTTGGGTCACCGAGGGGTCGCCGACCGGAGCGGGTTGGTTGCGGTGGAGTGCAGCCCGCGCGATGACGTGGTGATCCAGGAGGTAGGCGATGCGGGCGCGACCGTAGGCGATGAGGCGGTCGATGGGCTCGGCGCCCGGCCCCAGGGGTGGCGGCCCGGACAGAACCTGTTCCTGGAACCGCCGCTCGTCCGCGTCGAGCAGCGCCCGGAAGATGCCGGCCCGGGTGCCGAAGTGGCGGAAGACGGTGCCCTTGCCGAGGCAGGCGCGCTCGGCGAGGCCGTCCATGGTGACCTTGTCCGCGCCGCACTCCGCGAGCATCTCGCGGGCGGTCTTGAGCAGGTGTTCGCGGTTGCGCACCGCGTCGGCGCGTTCGGCGCGCGGTTTTCCGAAGGGCACTACAGGGCGATCCACGGGACCAACCTACAGGCACGACTATGAAGCGGGGTAAAGTCCGTTTATGCTGAGGCTGCGGCACGCCGGATGTGTGGCCTGTCGCCTTGCCCTCCCCATGTCACGACCCGAACGACCCGAACGACCCGAACGACTCGCGCGAGTCGCCTGAGTCGTCCGTGGATCATCGCTTCTATCGAGAGATCACGACCATGAACCTGTTCCGCCTGGACGCCAGCATCCTGCCGAGCGCCTCCGCCAGTGCCGAGATCGCCGACATCGTCGAGACCGAGTGGACCGCGGCGCACCCCGGCGCCACGGTGACCCGGCGCCACCTCGGCACGGACGCGCTGCCCGCTGACGCCTGGACACTCGCCACGACTGCGGGCTTCACCCCGGAAGGGGAGCGGACCTCGGCCCAGCGCGAGGCGCTCGCCCTCGGTGCGGCGCTCGCCGAGGAGGTGCAGAGCGCGGACGCCGTGGTCATGGCCGTCCCGCTGTACAACTACGGCGTCTCCCAGCACTTCAAGACCTGGGTGGACCTCGTCATCGCGGGCGCCGGCCCCACCACACCGCTGCTCAAGGGCACGCCGACCGTGCTGGTCACCTCCTTGGGAGGCGGCTATGGGCCCGGCACCCCGCGCGAGGGCTGGGACCACTCCACCCCCTACCTGGAGCGGATCCTCGCCGACCACTGGGAGGCCGATCTGACGGTCATCAAGCGGGAGTTGACCCTCGCCGCCACTACACCCGGTATGGAGGGCCTGCGCGACCTCGCCGCACAACTGCACACCGACGCGCTCACCACGGCCCGCGAGACCGGCAAGGCACTCGCCGGACGCTGACCGCGTCCGCGTCCTGGTGGGGCGGAACACGCCCCGCCCCACCAGGACGCGCGGCCACAACGGTCTGCTCCGGCGCTGTCAGTCTTGGGCGTACGTCAGGTTGTTGTGTTCGATGGTTGCCATGTGTGTCTCGGCCCAGGTGCGCAGCGCGGCGAGCGGGCCGTCGAGGGAGTGGCCCAGGTCGGTGAGCCGGTAATGCACCGCGGGCGGCACGGTGGGCTCGACGCGGCGGGCGACCAGTCCGTCGCGGACCAGGCTCTGCAACGTCACGGACAGCATCTTCTGGGAGATGCCCGGCATGCGCCGCCGCAGCTCCCCGAAGCGCACTTCCTCCGGGGCCGCGTCCGCCAGCACCTTGATGGCCATGGACGTCCATTTCGTGCCGACGCGGTCGAGCAACTGCCGGGTCGGGCACTGCGGGTCGAACAGATCGCCGCGCCTCGCCGTGGTCACCTGCAGCTCACCACCTGAGAGAAAAGTGCGTCCTTGGAAGGCCCACGGTAGTTCCCTACCGTTTCCTTGTCACCATCGGTTACCGCCTTCCATCTGGAGCTTTTCATGCCTGAGCTGCGCCGTATCCCCGTCAACGGCATCGAACTGAATGTGGCCGTGGCCGGATCGGGACCGGCCGTTCTCCTCCTGCACGGCTTCCCCCACACATGGCAGCTGTGGACCGAGGTCATGACGGGCCTCTCCGACCGGTACCGGGTCATCGCACCGGACCTGCGCGGCTTCGGTGCCAGCACCCGGGCCCGGACCGGATACGACGCGGCCACTCTGGCGCAGGACGCCGCCGAACTGCTGTATGCGCTGGAGGTGCCCTCGGCAGCCGTGGTGGCCATCGACGCCGGCACCCCGCCCGCTCTTCTGCTTGCCCTGCGGCGACCGGAGTTGGTGCGGCGTCTCGTCGTGATGGAAGCGCTGGTCGGTCAACTGCCCGGCGCCGAGGACTTCCTGGCCGGCGGCCCTCCTTGGTGGTTCGGCTTCCACGCCGTTCCAGGGCTGGCGGAGACGGTGCTGGAGGGCAACGAGGCCCGCTACATCGACTGGTTCCTCCACACGGGCACACTCGGCGACGGCCTGCCGCCGCAGGTACGCGACGCCTTCATCCATGCCTACACCGGACACGAAGCACTGCGCTGTACGTTCTCGTACTACCGGGCCCTGCCCGAAAGCGCGGCCCAGATCAGCAAGGCCGTCGCCACGACGCGACTGACGGTGCCGACGCTGGCCGTGGGCGCCCAGCCGGTCGGTGCGGCGCTGGAACGCCAACTCCGCCCGATCACCGACGATCTCACCGGACACCTCATCGAGAACTGCGGCCACATCATCCCGCTGCACCGCCCCGCCGCCCTGCTCCAACTCCTACGCCCCTTCCTCGCCGCCCACCCGACCCGCTGACGTTCTGACCGCCGACCGCGATATCCCTGGCGGGCGGGCCACGTTCTCCTCGGCCACCACGCTTTCCGGGCACGGCCCCAAGCCCCGACGCAGCGGCCGACAACCCCAACCACCCACCCAAAGGGCTCCGTTGACATCTCATGAGCCGCGTGTTTGCATCGCGCCATGCCGCCGCTGGAGCCGTTGACGCGCCGCCGCACCGTGGACCTCGTCCTGGTCGCCGCCGCGCTGTGTCGGTTCGCCGGCTGATCCCGGACCTCACCGGCCTTACGTTCCGCAGTCCCGCAGTTCTGCGCTTTGACCCTGTCGGACACGGCAGCCCGGTTGTTGGACGCGCGCACGCAGGCTCATGCCGCCCGTTGCCCTGAACTCCGGCATCACATTGATGACGAGGACCCACCATGCCCGCATCCCCCGTGCCCTCCCCTTCCATGACACGACTCGACGAAACCGCCTATGACCGCCGCCGACTGCGCCAGTGGCTCGCCGGGGACGCCCGGGCGGACGGGGTGAGCCGCCGCCGTCTGCTCACCCTGCTCGCCGCGACGGCGGCCGCCACCGCGCTGCCCACGCCGGGCCCGGCCCGGGCCGCCGACACCCCGATCGTCAAGCCGCTGCCGTCCGAGTGGTTCATCCAGCGCGGTACCAACGCCGATTCCCGCTGGGATGCTCTGCGCGGAACCGGCTATCACACCCCGAACCACCTCTTCTTCGTGCGCAACCACACCGCCACCCCCGTCTTGGACGCACACGACTGGCGGCTACGGTTGTGGGGCAGCGGGCTGAGGGGCGCTCCGGGTGAGGACCGTCCCGTGGAGTTCGGCTACGACGATCTGCGTGCACTGCCTGCCGTCACGCGGACGGCGTTCGTCGAGTGCGCGGGAAACGGCCGCAGTTACTACACGACCCAGCAGGGCGAGACGGTCACCGGTACACCGTGGACGCTCGGCGCGGTCGGCGTCGCCCGCTGGCGCGGCGTGCGCATGGCCGACGTACTGCGCAGAGCCGGTTTGTCGCCGTACGCCGTGGACGTCCAGCCGCGCGGTGTGGATGCCGAGTACGTCAGTGACGGCGAGAACCTCGGCCGGGTGCGCCGTCCGCTGCCGGTGGCCAAGGCACTGGACGACGTGCTGCTCGCCTACGAGATGAACGGTGAACCCCTGCCGTACGACCACGGCCACCCGGTACGGGTGCTGGTGCCGTCCTGGGTGGGCATCGCGTCGATCAAGTGGGTCGGTGACATCGAGGTTTCCTCGCAACCCCTGTTCTCGCCCTGGAACACCACGTTCTACCGGCTGTTCGGCCCCGCCTACCCGCCGCAGGGCAGCGCACCGCTCACCCGGCAGACGGTCAAGAGCGCCTTCGAGCTGGCGAGCGGCGCCACGCTCACGGCGGGGCGGACCCAGGTGCTGCACGGCCGGTCCTGGTCGGGCGCGGGAGCCGTCGCGCGGGTCGACGTCAGCACCGACGGCGGGGCGAGCTGGAGGCCGGCCCGGCTCCACGACCGCCCCCGCGCCGACGCCTGGACACGCTGGTCCGTCAGCTGGACACCCGACACCCGAGGCGACACCCACCTTCTGGCCCGCGCCACCGACACCTCCGGCCGCCGCCAGCCGGACGCCACCGAGCTCAACACGCAGGGGTATCTGTTCAACGCCGTGGTGCGGCACCCCGTGACCGTCGTCTGACCGTCATGCCCCGCCCTGCTCGGCGTCTGCCCGCACTCCCGGCCTCGCTGCACCGGGGGTCACTCGTTTGGCGGAACGGGGGGAGCGGTGCTGTCTGCCGGGGGTGACGGTGGCAGTGTCTGCAGATCTCCGTCGGAGGAGTTTGGTCATGGTCATCAAGAAGTTGCACGAGGCCGGTTTGCGCAGTGATCACGCCTACACGGCTGCCGTCGTCTCGATCGGGCTGTCGTTCCTGTCGTGGATGGCATCGGTCAAGGGAGAGGCAGCGGGGACGGACCGCGCTGACCGGTGGGGGATCTTCGTGGGCGAGTGGGCGCCCACATTCTTCGGCCTCGGGCTCGCGCTGGCCCAGTACGAGGACGACTGACCAGGCAGCGCGTCCGGTTCTCGTGGGGTCGGCCGGTGGCCGGCCCCTCGCGTGCGTCAGACGCCGGCCGTGGCGCTCGCCATCCCCGTTCTGGCGGACTGCGCTCGCCAGAGGACGGGACGCCGTGCCGTCGCGCGCCCGAGGTCGGTCAGTCGAGGGCGTGGGTGCTGCAGGTCTGGAGGATCTCGTCCGACAGTTCGGGTTGGACGTGGTGAACTGCGCGGGCGAGGGCCATCGCCCCGACGAGTCGGCTGAGCAGCAGTATCGCGCGCTCCCGCGCCTCCTGTGAGGTGATCTCCCCTTGGTGTTCGCGGGCGAACTCCTCGGCGAAGCCCGTGAGATACCCCTCCACGCCGACTGCGTAGGCGCTCTGGATCGTGTCGCTGTGCCGTCCGGCGTCGACCACCAGTGAGGCGGAGGGGCAGCCGCCGTCCGGGGCGTCGCGGTGGGCGGCGGAGAGGTAGTCGGCCACCACTCGTTCCAGCGGTGTCCCGGAGGGACCGTCGCCTTCCGCGACGGCCTGGTCCAGGGCGCCCAGAGAAGCTGCGAACGAGGCGCCGCACGCCTCGACGGCGAGATCGTCCTTCGACGCGAAGTGGTTGTAGAACCCCCCGTGGGTCAGGCCCGCTTCCTTCATCAGCTCGGCGATGCCCACGGCGTCGACGCCCTGCGAACGGAACATGCGTCCTGCCGCCTCGACGATGTTCTGCCGGTTCCTGGCCTTGTCTTCCCTGGTGATCCGCGGCATGGCCGTCCTCCTGCGTCGGCAGTGTTTGACGTTTTCAATGTTACCCCTCATCATTCTTTTTGATGATGCTCATCATTAAAGAGCGAGGAGGGGCACCCATGCGTACCGTCGAGCACACCCGGCAAGGGGACGCCACGCAGGTACTGACGCTGACCGAGAAACCCCGCCCGCCCGCTCCCGGTGCCGCAGAGGTCCTGGTCCGCATGCTGGTCCGGCCCGTTCATCCGGGAGACCTGATCGGCGTGGAGGGCATGCCGGGGCAACCGGAACAGCGGCCTGATGCCCGGTCGCAGGCCCGGACTCCCGGGGTCGAGGGCATGGGCGTCGTCGAGAGCGTCGGAGCCGACGTACACGCCCTCCACCCCGGGCAGCGGGTGGCGGTCTTCCCCGCGCCGGGAACGTGGAGCGACTTCGTCGTGGTCGCGGCCGACCTGACGGTGCCCGTGCCGGACGAGGTCAGCGACGAGACCGCAGCCCTGATGCTGGTCAACCCGCTGACGCTCCGCATGCTGTACCGCGCGGTCGAGGACGCCCTGGGCAGGCAGCCGGGTCTGGTCCTCCAGACCGCCGCCGGCTCGTCCATCGGCAGGCTGATCAGCGCGGAAGCGGCCAGGCGCGGCCTGCAGTTGATCAACCTCGTCCGCAGCACCTCCGGCGCCGAGAAGCTACGGGCGCAGAACCCCTCCCAGCCCGTGATCGCGACAAGTGACGACGACTGGCGGGAACAGGTCCGCCGGTATGCCGGCGAGCGGGGCGGCGTTCAGGTCGTTCTCGACAGTGTCGGCGGTGCCATGACCCAGGGCCTCGCCGCACTGCTCGACGCCGGCGGCACGCTGATCTCGTACGGACATCTCGGCGACGGCACCGCATCGTTGGAGGCGCTGCCCCTCATCGCACGCGCGCTGACGCTGCGGGGCGAGACGATACTGCGCTGGATGCGCCGCACCCCCGAGGAGCGGGCCCAGGACGTCGCCTTCGCCCAGGACCTGGCGCGAAGCGCGCCGGACCTGCTCGACGTCGCGGCCCGCTACGACCTCGCCGACTTCAAAGCGGCCATCGAGCACGTCCGCCGCCCCGGCAGGACCGGAACCGTCCTGCTCACCTCACCGCGACCGGTCGACTCCGCACAGGGGGCAGCCCGATGAGGATCGGAACGCTCGGAGCCGGGGTGATCGCCCAGGCCATCGCCCGGCACGCGATCCGTCACGGCCACGAGGTCGTGTTGAGCAACAGCCGCGGGCCCGCCTCCCTGGCCCCGTTGGTGAAAAGCCTCGGCCCGCTCGCGGCAGCCGCGACCCCGGCCGAAGCCGCCGCCGCGGACCTCGTCGTGCTCGCGGTCCCCTGGCCGCGGATCCCTGAAGCCGTCGCCGGGCTTGGCCGCCTGGACGGGACCGTCGTCGTCGACGCCACCAATCAGTTCGCATCCCTTTCTCCGACCCCGGAGATCGCCGACCTGGGCGACCTCACCGGAAGCGAATACGTGGCCTCCCTCATGCCCGGCGCACGGGTCGTCAAGGCGTTCAACACCCTCTTCGCGCAGTACATCGCACCCGATCCCCGACACGAGACCGGACGGCAGGTGCTGTTCCTCGCCGGCGACGACGCCGACGCCAAGAACACGGTGAAAGACCTGACCTCCGAGTTCGGCTTCGCCCCCGTGGACCTCGGAACGCTGCGCGAGGGAGGACGCCTCATGCAGCTCGGCGGCCCCCTGTCCGCCCTCCACGTCCTCAAACAGGACTGATCCCACCACCCCCCACTCGTCCTCCTCATGTCCGTGAGGAGTGCCATGCGCCACGAAAGAGATCTCCATGTCCGACGACCAGAACCCGGCACCCGCCGCCATCCAGCCCCTCCTGCGGCCCGTTCGCCTCGGCGCGCTCACGCTGCCCAACCGCGTCGTCATGGCTCCCATGACGCGTTCCCGCGCCGACAACGAGGAACTGGCCCCCACCGCCCTGCACGCCACCTATTACGCGCAGCGCTCCGGCGCCGGCCTGATCGTCAGCGAAGGGACCTGGGTCAACAGGGACGCGGTCGGCTACATCAACGTCCCCGGCATCTACACGGACGCCCAGACCGCCGGCTGGGCCGAGGTCACCGAAGCCGTGCACGCGGCGGGAGGGAGGATCGTCTCGCAACTCGGCCACGCCGGCGCCGCCTCCCATCCGGACCACCACGACGGCAGGCTCCCCGCAGGCCCGTCGGCGATCAACCCCCAGGAGATGGCCTTCACGCCCGACGGCCCGAAGGACACCCCCACGCCACGCGCCCTGAGCGGGGCGGAGATCGCCGCCACGATAGGTGCCTACCGGGAGGCGGCCGCCAACGCGCTGCGCGCCGGATTCGACGGCCTGGAGATCCACGCGCAGGTGTCGCATCTCGTGGCCCAGTTCCTCAACCCCCGCCTCAACCAGCGCACCGACGCCTACGGCGGCAGCAGCGAGAAGCGGGCCCAGTTCCTCCTCGACCTCGTCGACGCCGTCAGCGGCGTGTGGGGCAGCGACCGCGTCGGCATCAAACTGTCTCCCTACTGGAGCGGGGGGCCAGCCTTCACCGCGGACGACGAGGCGCTGGCCGAGTACGACCAACTCCTCAAGCGCCTCAACGACGGCAACCTGGCCTACCTCCACCTCCTCGGCCCGGAACCCGGCGCAGACACCGACGACACCTTCACCGCCTTCGCCCGCTACCGCGCCCACTACCAGGGAGCGGTCATCGCCAACCTCGGCTTCACCCAGGCCACCGGCAACGAACTGCTCGAACGGGGCCTTGCCGACGCGGTGTCCTTCGGCGCCCCCTTCATCGCCAATCCCGACCTCGTCGACCGATTCGCGTACGGCCACCCTCTCGCCACCGGCGACCGCGACACGTACTACGCGGGTGGTGCGAAGGGATACACGGACTATCCCGCGGTGACCGGCTCCCGGTGAGCTGAGACGGAGACGCGACGGCAGCGGCCGGCGACCCTGTCCCGCAAGGGCCAGGGTGCGCGAACCGGCAGTCGGTCAGACCTGCTGCTCGAACTCCAGAGCCTGATACCGGCGCCCCGCGATGTCCTCGCGGGTAC
Source organism: Streptomyces spinosisporus (assembly GCF_022698145.1). Lineage (GTDB taxonomy): Bacteria > Actinomycetota > Actinomycetes > Streptomycetales > Streptomycetaceae > Streptomyces > Streptomyces spinosisporus. Next base: position 99,721 of record NZ_JALDAX010000014.1, on the reverse strand, counting down.
CGACGATCAGGGTCTGGGTGTAGACGTCGAGGTCGATCGACTGGCCGTGTATCTGCGCCAGGAGAACGAGGTCGCCCTCGTCCGGTGCCGACTGCCAGGCGCTGGAGAATCCGCCCAGCTGGACGGAGACTCCGTGCGAGGCACCGCCCGCTGCCGCATCCCGCACGGCCTCCTCGAAAGCGTCCAAAATGCCGTACCGGTCCGGGTCGCCGTCCAGGAACGCGCTGGTCGCCGGGGCGTCGCGCCAGTCGGGCCCGACGGTCAGCCCAGGCACCGGATACAGAACGTCCGGCTGGTACACCCTCGCCTGCTCCGGCTCGCCGTCGAGTTCGTACGTCGCCGAGCGTTCCGCGGTCTGCGCGTCGGCGGGCACGTGCAGCACCGCCGACGACTCCGGCTCGTACTCGATCTCGACGAAGAACAACAGGTCCCCGTCGGGCGGCAGTTCGATGTCCAGGGCCTCGCGGGGGAGCGCCGCACAGTGGACGGTCAGCACCAGAGGTTCGCGCCCAGCGGGCCAGTCGACGCCGTCCGGCAGAGAGGGGAGGCCTCCCGTCCGCGCGGCGGGACTCGCCTCCTTCTGCTGAGCGGGGGTCAGGTCCTCGAAGGGGACCAAGTGCAGGCACGGCCGGGCGCCGGCGAGCATCTCCTGAGCGACCGGGCCGGGGACGCCGTGCGTTTCCGCCATCCGGAGAACGAGCTCTTCCACGTTCGAAGTAGTCATGCCGCGATCATGCCAGGGCCCACTGACATCCCAACTACCTCTTCGCACAGGGCAGTTACCACTCAGCCGCGCGGGCGCCAGGCAGGATCGGCTGCTACACAACGCAGGTGCCGGTACGGGTCTTCCAGCGAGCGGCGTTGGCGAGGGTGACCTTGGGTGTCAGCATGGCGGGATCGAGCGCCGTCGGCGCCGTGCCGCGGGCGAGTTTGGTGGGGTAGTCGGGGTTGGCCAGGGCGCTGCGGCCGAGCGATATCAGGTCGGCGTGGCCGTCCCGGACGACCCGTGCCGCGAGGTCGGCGTCCGCCAAGTCGCCGTTGGCGATGACGGGTTTCTGCGTCACCCGGCGTGCCAGGGCGGTGATGGTCTCGCCGTTGTCCAGCAACGCGCCCTCCTCCCACCCGGAGCCCTCGCCGGCGATGTGCAGGTAGGTGGCGCCGTTGAGGGTGGCGAAGATGAGCGCCGCCTCTTCGGCGCCATGCTCCCACCGGTAGGTGTGGTCGTTGACCTTGCCCTGTGACAGGCGTACGCCGACCCAGAACCCCGGGTCCGGAACCGCGGCGCGGATGGCCTCGACGACAGTGGCGGTGAGTCGGACGCGGTGGGTGACGCTTCCCCCGAACTCGTCCGTGCGTGTGTTGGTGTACGGCGTGAGGAACTGGTCGAGGAGGTAGCCGTTGGCGGAGTGCACCTCAACGCCGGTGAAGCCGGCGGCTCTTGCGGCCACTGCCGAGTCGACGAAGCCGGCGACGACGCGTTCGATGTCGTTGAGCGACATGGCCTTGGGGACCGGCCACGGACCGCTGCCGCCGTAAGCCTCCATCATCGCCCTGAGAGGGCGGACGGCGGATGGACCGGCTGTACAGCGGCGGTAGCGGTTGCCCTGGGACAGCGCCCCCGCGTGCATGAGCTGCATCACCGGCTGAGCTCCGGCCTGACGGACCGCGTCGCTGATCTGGCCCCATGCCTTGGTGTGCCGGTCGGTGACGATGCCTGGCTGGTTGAAGTAGCCCTGGCTGTAGAACGCATCGGTGTAGACGCCCTCCGTGATGACGATGCCGAAGCCGCCCTCCGCGTAGGCTGCGTAGTAGTCAGCCATCTCGGTGGTGGGTGTGCCGTCGTCTTCGGCAGATATACGGGTCATGGGGGCAACGGCCAGCCTGTTGGGCAGTGTTGTTGCCTCGAGGGTGAACGGCTGCAGAGCCGGGTGAGCCACGGTTCGCTCCAAGTACGTGATCGGCGGTTCAGGGTGACGGGGACCGGACGGCGAGTTCGCCACGGTCCCGACGGGTCGTCAATCGGAGTCGGTGGCAGCCTTGTTGAGGACCGACCGGTGCTCCTGCCGGGTGAGGAGATAGTGCAGACCTCCTGCGACCACTGCGCCCGACAGCCAGGAGAAGTCCGTGTCGTGCATGCTCCGGGCGAGCGGCCCCTGCATGAGCGGTACCAGCCCGTACTGCCAGGACCACGCAGCGGCGATGCCGGCGGCGAGAGCGAGGAGCGCCCGCCAGCGCCAGGCCGGGCCGTGATTTCCGTACAACTGGGACACGTCGATTCTGCCGCGGCGCAGAATAAAGAATTCGGTCAGCATGACGGCGGCCCACGGGCTGATCCAGACCAGGATCGATGTCATCCAGTGGTCGAAGGACTCGGCGAAGCTGTGCGACTGCATGAAAACCAGGAGGATCACGCCGGCGACAGCGCCTGCCACGAGGGTGACCTTCCACCGTGCCGCCCGCACGCCCACCGACAGGGCGGCCAAGGCGCACGAATAGAGGTTGAGGATATTGGTCGCCACGGGACCGTGCATGATCAGCAGAAGGATGGGAAGTGCCATGGCACCGAAAGCGCCGATGACCAATTCACTGGGATCGCCGCCCTGTCCGGTGCTGGCGAGACAGGCGCCCAGCGCGGCCAGCCAGACGGTCGGTACGTACATTCCGAGCGCGGTGGCCCAGAAAACGCTTTTCCCGGAGCAGCGGGACGGGACGAAGCGTGAATAGTCCGCGGAATAGGGCACCCAACTGACCCCCCACCCGACCCCGATCGCGGTCACGAGCTGGGTGATGGCGGTGACCCTGTCCGCACCGGTCGCGGTGCCCGACGTCCACCGCAGGTCCGCCTGCGTGAGGGACAGCACGGTCATGATCGCCATCACCAGTACGGTCGCCGGCACGGTCCACCGCTCGAAAGTGCGGATGGCGTAGAAACCGAAAACGGCCAGACCGAGTTGCGCGGCCATGATGACGGCCGCGACCGTGTACTTCAGCCCCTCGCCACCATGAATGCCGATCTTGCCGAGAAGAGCGATGGCGAGGTCGAGGACCACCCACGTGTTCACACCCACCCACCCCATGGTGAGCAGGCCCTGCACCACCCCGGGGATGATCGCTCCCTTCCGCCCGAAGGCGGAGCGGCCGAGCACCATCTGGTTGACGCCGGTACGGTGGCCCATCAAATTGAAGAGACCGAACACGGCGCAGCCCACGATATTGCCGAGCGAAATGACGATCAGTGTCTCCACCAGGGTAAGTCCCAGGGTGATCCCCAGTGCCCCGAGAACCCAGTTGATCGGAGCGACATTGGCGCCGACCCAGATCCACCACTGATCCTTCGGCGAGGAATCCCGGCTGCTTTCAGGAATGGGCTCCACGCCATGGGCGTCAAAGCTCTGCGGCATCGGCGCAGGCTCCGTCTCCTGAGTTTCGGACAAAAGCGGGCGTGGGGCCGGATTCATGAGAACCTCCTCAGGGGATTTTCTGCGGCCACCACAGAGAACCATCCCGCATACTGCCGTCCCAGAGGAGAAACGACCCTCATCCGGGGTCCCGGAAGTGGAGGAACATCTACTGTGCTCACCGTCGGTTCCCTCGTGGCGGTCCGTGAACTGGGACTCTCGGTCCTCGTCACCGGCCCGCCCGAGGCCCTGGAGACCGAGCTTTCCTGGGTGCACACCACGGAGCTGCCGGACCCCTCCGGTTACATCGGCCGCTCCGAGCTGGTCATGACCAATGGCCTGTGGATGCCGGAGGTGCAGCCCGAGGCCTTCGTCGAAGCGTGCTGCGCGGCCGGTGCGAGGGGCATCGTCTTCGGACTGCTCGACGCGACTCCCCGGACCCCGCCGGCCCTGATCGACGCCTGCCGCGAGGCGAACCTGCTCCTGCTCCAACTTCCCATCGAGGTCCCCTTCGCCGCTGTGACGCATGCCGCCGCCAACGTCCTGGCCGATGATCGCCGCGGCTCCCTGATGGCCACCCTGCGGCGCGCCGAGACCTTCGCGAACACGCTCGCTGCGGAGCACGGAGCCGCAGGCGTGCTGCGTGTCCTGCGGCGTGAACACCCGGACGTGCCGCTCGCACTCGTCGACCGCACCGGCGCGCTCCTGGCCGAAGCCGGGACCTCTCTCACGGCAGCCGACCGCACGGTCACCACCACCGCACTCGTCCGCAAGCCACCGCCCCTGGAACTGGTTCTGGATACGGGCACCGCCACACTCGTGCCGGTCGGCGCCTTCGGCCGGCCCGAAGCGGCCCTGCTCTGCCTGCGGCCCGCGGCCGACCTCTCCGACGCGCAGCAGAGCGCGCTGAGCCAGGCGGCCCACTTCCTGGTTCTGGACATCGCGCGCCGCCAGGCGGTCCGCGCCAACGAGGAACGCTTCGCCCACGAGCTGATCGACATGATCGTCTCCGGGACCGGGTCGACCCCGGACATCACTCGCAGACTCGCCGCGTTCGGCCTTGACGCGGGTGAGCCACTGGTCGTCCTGGCGGTCTCCTCGCGGGGCGAGACGACCATGTCCGAGCTGGCCGCCGGGTTGGGAGCGGCACTCTCCGAGCGCGGGATCCCCGCGATGACGGCCACCGGCCCGCACGACGTCGTGGTCGTCCTCGCGTGGCGGCAGCCGGACGGTGGGCTGATCGACTGGTGTCACGGCCTGGCGGCCGACCTCTCCTCGTACGCCCCGACCCTCGCGGTGGCCGACCCGGTCCACAGCGCCGGAAACCTCCGCACCGCCCTGCTGGAAGCCCGGCGAACGAGCCAGGTACTCGGCCGCACCGGCCGCAACATCACCGTCGCCCGCCTGGCCGACCTGCCCACCTATCACACCGTGCTCAGCAGCATCGAACCCCAGCTCCTGCAGCACCTCAGGGCGATCCTCAACCCCCTTCGCGCGTACGACGCCAAGCACGCCGACGGTGCTCTGGAGAGCACACTGCGCCATCTCATCGAGTACCAGGGGCATTACACGAAGACAGCGCAGGCACTGCACCTGCACGTCAACGGGCTCTACGGACGGCTCGACCGCATCCACACCCTGACGGGGCGCGATCCGCGCACCCTCGAAGGACGCCTCGACCTTCTGCTCGCGCTGGAGGCAGACGCGCTGCTGGCGTTGTGAAGCCGGGAGATCCACCACCGGCGGTGGCATCCGCGTCACCGCCGACAGCCGTCTCCGGCCGCCTCGACGACGACCAAGCTCAACAGCTCACGTCGGTGTGCTCCCGCTGCACCGCACCCATGCCCTCGGCGACACTGAACAGCAACTCTTCACGATCCGGTGCGCAGATGAGTTGTACGCCCACCGGCAGCCCGCCCACATGGCCGGCGGGGACGCTCAGTGCCGGGAGCCCCAGGAGGTTCCACGGGCTGGTGAGGGCCAGGAGTGTGCTTCGTACGGTGTGGGACGTGCCGTTGACGGTGACCTGGCGTTCGCCGATCAGGGGCGCCGTGATGCCGACGGTCGGGGAGGCCAGGAGGTCGAAGCGTTCGAGCAAGCCGTTCACTTCCTCTCGGGCGACCTCTCTGGCTCGCAGCGCCCGGACGAGGCGCCATCCGGGGGTCTCGGACGCGGTCCTGAGCCGGTCGAGTACTTCGGCGTCGAAGAGGTCCGGTCGGTCACGCACCCGGTCGGCGTGGGTGGCGAAGGCCTCGCTGCTCTGAATGGCGCCGAAGGCTTCGCGCATGTCTGCGAGCAAGTCGCCCTGAATCTGCGTCACATCGTGTCGAGACAGGGAGCCGCGCGTCAGATCCGACACGGCCGATTCCACTGGAGCGTCGGGTGTGGCTCCGAGCCAGCCGATTCGCGCACCGGTTCCTTCGAGAGGGCGATTGCTGGCGGGCGAGGGGCCGAGGGCGTCGATGACGAGCCTGCAGTCCCGAGCGGTTGCGCCCAGGACACCCACGTGATCGAGGCTGGGAGAGAGCGGGAACACTCCGTCGGTCGGCACCCTGCCGAACGCCGGCTTGTAACCGGCGATGCCGCACAGCGCGGCCGGGATACGTGCGGAGCCTCCCGTGTCCGTCCCCAGTGCCACCGGCACCATCCCCGCGGCCACAGCGGCCGCGCTGCCGCCGCTGGAGCCACCCGTCATGCGGCGCGGGTCGAGCGGGTTGCGGGCGGGGCCGTGCCAACTGCGGTCGCCGGTGGGGCCGTAGCCGAATTCGTGCGTCACCGTAGTGCCGATGATCACCGCTCCCGCTGCCCGCAGCCGTCGTACGCACTCCGCGTCCGTGGCAGCCCGGTGGCCGGCGAAGTGGGCCGATCCTCGGGTGGCCGGCAGGCCCGCGACATCGATGAGATCCTTCACGGCCACCGGTACGCCGTGCAGAACGCCTCGGTCGACACCGTCGGACAGTTCGCGGTCCGCGCGGCGTGCGGCGCTCAGGGCCCCGGCCTGGTCGACGACGGCGAAGGCTCCTGTCTCGTTGTCGCGGTCCGCGATCCGTGCAAGGGAGCGGCGGGCCAGGGCCTCGGCCGTCGTTTCGCCCGTACGCAGCGCTGCGGCCAGTTTCTCGATCTCACTCATGGTGCGTTCTCCGGATGCAGGAACGTGGACGGGCACGAGCCGGCTGACACCTGGCGACCTCCGTCAGTCCCTGCGGCCCCAATCGAGACGCCCAGCAAGCCCGGCAGCTGTGAAGGCGGCCAGCAGCGCGTCACGGCCCTCCGTGAAGTGGGCCCAGCTGTCGTAGTGCACGGGCACGACGCGGCGGGCGCCGAGCATCTCCGCGGCCTCGGCGGCCTGAGCACTGTCCAGGGCGAGGCACTGGTCGTCGAAGAGAGCGGGGAAGCGGGGCGCGCCCGCGAAGAGGAGGGCGGTGTCCACCGGAGCGAAGCGGTCGGCGATCTCGCTGACCGCCTGCAGGGAAGCGTTGTCGCCACTGACGTAGACAGTGGGCAGGTTGTCGCCGGTCAGTACGAAGCCGACGACGTGGCCGGTGACGGGCTCGACCTGCTCACGCGGTCCCGGCCCGTGGATGGCAGGTACCCCCGTCACGACGACGGTGCCGCCGCCCGGGCGTTGCAGCTCGACGGACTCCCAGTCGGCAAGGCCTCTGGCCATCCCACCGAGACGTCGGCTGCCGTCGGGGGTGGTGAGGGTGAGGGGGACGCCGGCGAGCAGGGCACGGCCGGCGTGGTCGAGATTGTCGGGATGCTGGTCGTGCGAGAGCAGCACAACGTCGAGGCGCCCCAGGCCGGTTGGGCCGCCGTCCGAAGGCGCGATCTTGGACAGAACCAGGCCGCCCGGTACCGGGTAGTCGCCGGGGGAGTCGAAGGTGGGGTCGGTCAGAAAGCCCAGTCCGCCGTAGTCGAAGCGGGCCGTGGGTCCGCCGAAGACGCGGACCGGGAACGAGTCGGTTGCTGCGCCGGACGGGGACATGTCGGTGCACCTCATGGCTGTCGGGGTGGGCCCGCAGGTGTGGGCGGGGCGGAATCGCGCAGTGGCAGTGAGGCATCCGCCCGTGCCGCCGAGGCGACGTCGGAGCACTTGGCGAAACGGACGTCCCCGCGGTTCTGGGCGTGCTCGATGAGCTTGCGCAGACCCACCGCCCGCGAGGGCCGACCGCTCAGGAACGGATGGGTGGTGAGATTGAACAGGCACCCGTAGTGCCTCATGGCGTCCAGCTCGTCCGTCCACATCTCCAGGACCTTGCGCGGTGACTCGATGACCTGGCCGATGTGCGGGGCAGGCAGGAAGGCGTACTGCTCCCAGTCGTCGAGAGACCAGTGCACCGGGAGTTCCACGACCGTCCCGGCTTCCGTCCGCAGGGAGTAGGGGCGGTCGTCACCCATGAGGGAGGAGTCGTAGAGCAGGTCGTACTCAGCGACCAGCGAGGGCGTCAACCAGGTCGAGGACCAGTTCGCCGAGCGATGCCCGCGGACCGGGACGCCCTGGGAGGCGAACACGTCCATCGCGCGCTCGAAGTCCTCGCGTTCCTCGGCGGCCGTCATCTCGGTGGGCGGACGGTGGCTGTAGGAGTGATGAGCGACTTCGTGACCGCGCTCGATGATGGAGGCGGCGAGCCCCGGACGCTGTTCGGCCACCCAGCCCGGCACGAAGAACGTCGCGGGTACGCCGGTCTCGTCGAGGAGGTCCAGGATTCTGGGTACGCCGACGTCCGGGCCGTAGGACTGGTGGGTCATGGTCGACGCATGGGAGGCGTAGTGCGCTCCGTGCGCGAGGATCGGTGCCTCGGCGTCCACGTCGAAGGTCAGTGTCGCGACGGCAGCGGCTCCGCCGCGCCAGGAAGTGTCCATGCTCCGGCTCCTGTGGCCCGGCCGACATGTCAACGTGGGTCGGGGGGAAGGTGGGTGGCTGGTGGCCGTCCTGTTCGGGACGGCTCGGATGGTTCAGAACTGCCTGGAACTGTTCAGGCGCGCGCGTTGCGGCGCCACTGCTCGGCATTCTCCAGGGAGGCCCTGGGCTGGAGCATCGCGTGGTCGAAAGTTTCCAGTTCGTGTCCGCCGGCCACCTTGTTCGGGAGGTCGGGATTGGCCAGGGCACCGCGTCCCAGGGAGAGCACGTCGGCGTGGCCGCCCTCGAGGAGCTGGGCGGCCTGGTCCAGGTCGTGCATACCGCCGTTGGCGATCACCGGAAGCCCGGTCACCTTCTTCGCCAGGGCGGTGATCGTGTCCCCGTCGTCGAGGCGCGCGGTTTCGATCCAGTCCCGGCCCTCGCTCGCGATGTGCAGATAGTCGGCCCCGGCATCGGCCAGGGACGTGAAGACGACACGGGCGTCGCCGGCCCCCGCCCACCGGTACTGGAAGTCGTTGACCTTGGTCTGGGAGAGCCGGACACCGAGCACGAAACCCTCATCGGGAACCAGGGTGCGAACGCGATCGACGACCTGCGCGGTCAGCCTGATCCGGTGCGACACCTGACCTCCGTAGGAGTCGTCGCGCAGATTCGTGTAGTCGGTGAGGAACTGGTCGAGCAGATAGCCGTTGGCCGCGTGCACCTCGACACCGTCGAACCCGGCTCGCCGCGCGTTCACGGCGGCGGCGGCGAACCCCTGCACGGCGGTCTCGATGTCGTCGTCGGACATGGCGCGCGGGGTGGGCCAGGCACCGGATCCGCCGTACTCGGGCATCATCTGCCCCTTCGGACGGACGGCGGACGGCCCCGCAGTGTCCGTGCGGTACCTGTTTCCCTGGGAGAGAGCGCCCGCGTGCATCAACTGCATCACCGCACGGGCACCGCCGGCGTGGATCGACTCGGCGATCGGCCGCCATGCCTCGACATGCTTCTCGGACACGATGCCCGGCTGGAAGAAGTAGCCCTGGCTGTACTGGGTATCGGTGTACGTGCCCTCGGTGATCACCAGGCCGAAGCCGCCCTCGGCGAAGGCGGAGTAGTAACGGTTCATCGCCTCCGTGGGCGTGCCGTCCTCACCGGCCGAGACGCGGGTCATCGGAGCCACCGCGAGCCGGTTCGCCAACTTGGCGCCCGCCAGGGTCACGGGTTCCAGTGCGGGGTGCGCTGCGAGGGTGTTCATGAAGGTGTTCCGTTCTGTGTCAGCAGTCTGAGAGGGGTGGGCGCGCCGGCGTTGATGCCCACGACGTCCTGTGGGCACGCGGACACCACGAACGCGCAGTCGATCTCCGCCTGGAAGGTGATGCTGTCCCCTGGCCGGGACGTCGAGGTCTCCCAGGTCAGAGCGCCGTCCTGGCCTACGGGGATGTCCATGAAGATGTTGATCGGCTGCGGCACGATCTCGGTGGACAGCCCCACCGTCGCGAGGGCGTCGTGCATGTTCCGGGCGCACGAAGCGTGGTCGGCAGGGGCTGCGAGGGCTGCGTAGCGGGCCGGATCGCAGGCGGCGATGAGCATGTCATGACGCCTGGGCGACGCGTCCTCGACGAGTGTGAGGATGGGGCGACGCCGGCTGGTGACGAACTGCTCCCCGACCGCGGGGAAGAGACGGTTGACGTGTGCCCGCGTGTGTGAAGCCGAGTGGTATTCGCGGACGTCGTCACGTGAGAAGGCGAAGACGTCGCCGACCTGTTGGCCCTCGACATCGATGATGGTTACCCGTTGCCCCGCGTCGAGGAGGACGGCTCTGCCCTCGCCTGCGGGAATGTCGATACTTTCGCATGCCGGGTGCGCTGGTGTCATGGGGAAAAGAAAGCAGGACGGGCGGGGCCGGGGCGAGGTAGGAAATGCCGTCGTCATGCCTTGATGAGTGGTGAAACCTCCAGTGGCCCAGATGTCACAGCAAGCGAGGGTCCGGTGTCTTGAGGGTGGCCCCGCCCACCGCTGTGGCTACGTCAGAACCCTGCAAAGGCTCGGAGGTCTCGGGTGAGAGACGAATCAGGAAACCGAAACACCTATCCCCACCCATGCCTGGACGCCCTCGACACCCGAATACTCGAACTCATGGGGGCCGGGATGGACGATGCCGCGATCGCCAGACGGTCGGGCGCGGGTCTGCGAACGGTCCAGCGTCGTATCCGGAGAATGATGGAGGAAACGGGGAGTCCGAGTCGCTTCGCATTCGGAGTGACTCTCTCTCGCATGGGCGTGATGGGTGCCACCTCCTTCTCGTGCGCGGCGGATCAGTCGTCGTCCCGACCGTAGGGTCCGTCGTTCGTGGCGGCGCCGACATGGGCAGGCCGCGCTGAAGGCACAGGGGCATGTCACAGCCGCGCAGGGCGTCTCGTCTCAGGGGCATGACCCGGCAAGCACCTCCTTCGACGGCTGACCGACCGCCGTACTCACGACACCCAACTCACCCAGCCCACCCTGGAGTTCACCCATGAACGTCGCTCTATGGATCGCCGGCGGACTGCTCGCCGCGGTCGCCCTGACCGGCGGGATCAGCAAGACCCTCATCCCCAAGGCAAAACTGTCCGCGCAGCACGGCGGGGAGTGGACGGCAGCCGCAAGCGTCGGCTTCGTCAAGAGCCTCGGAATCCTCGAACTCCTCGCGGCGGTAGGCCTCTTGCTGCCCGCCGTGCTGGACATCGCACCGTTCATGGTGCCGGTGACGGCCGCCTGCTGGATCGCCCTCATGGTCGGTGCCATGATCACCCACGGTCGTATCGGCCAGTTCAGACTGGTGCTGCTCAACACGGTCTATCTCGCGCTCGCCGTCTTCATCGCGTGGGGCCGCTTCGGCCCTTGGTCCTTCGGCGGCTGACGACGTCTCAGGTTCGCTGTCACACCCTGTCTGCTCGATGTCCGGCCGGGAAACCGTTGGTACGCGCGCCGACAACGACAAGCAGCGTCGGCACGAGAAGCACCAGCACACTCGGGGGGAACGAGGCGGCGCCGAGCAGGTCGAGCAGGACGCCGCCGACGACACCGCCGGCCGCCATGGCCACATTCCACAGGGTCACGAGCATCGCCTGCGCCGCGTCGGCCCGGTCACGCCCCGCGTGCCCGGCAGCCGTCTGCAGGAGCGTCGGCACACCGCCCCACCCGAGGCCCCACAGCAGCGCGGCGATGAGGACCGGAGCAGGGCCGTCGGCCACCAGCGCGAGGATGGTGGCGGCTGCACCGACCAGCAGCGTCGCGGCGATGGTCAGACCGCGCAGCCGGCGGTCGATGAGGGCACCGGTGATCCAGACGCTCAACAGTGAGGAACCGCCGAAGACCAGCAGGACCAGGTCGGTGCGGTCGGCCATGCGGATGTGCGCGAGGAAGGACGCGATGTAGGCGTACAGGACGGTGTGGGCCAGGACGAAGACCAGCGTCACGAAGAGAACAGGGGCGACACCGGGGACGCGCAGCGCGTGACGCATCGGAGCGCGGTGCTCCTGACGCTGCCCCGGATGGTCCGGCACAGCAGCCGTGATCCATACGATCAGGGCGACAGCGAGGGCGCTCATGACGAGGAAGACCGCCTGCCACGCGACCGCCTGCCCCAAGAAGGTGCCCGCGGGAACGCCCAGGGAGAGAGCGACCGGGATGCCGGCCATGGCGACGGCGATGGCCTTGCCCTCGAGGCCGGGCGGTGCCATACGGCGGGCGTAGCCGGCCAGCAGGGCCCAGGCCAGGCCAGCGGCCACACCGGCCACGAACCGGGCGACCATCGTCAGGGGGTACGAGGTCGACAGGGCCGTGACGGTGTTGGCGACGGCGAACCCCGCGATGGCGGTCAGCAGCAGGCGCTTGCGGCGCCACCCGCCGGTCGCCGCGGTGAGTGGAATGGCGGTGAGGGCGGTGCCCAGCGCGTAGATCGTGACCGTCTGCCCCGTCGCGGACTCCCCGACGTGCAGGTCGGCGCTCATCTCGGGCAGAAGTCCGGCGGGCAGCGTCTCCGTCAGGCTGGTGATGAACACCGCCATGGCCAACGCGAGCAGTGCCCCCATGGGCAGTTGCTGCTTGTGCATCTGCGCGCCGGAACCGGCAGGCGCCTGCTGAGTCGTCATGCGGATATGCTCAAACCCTCACATTGATGTGAGGGGCAAACGGACATGGCGTGAGGTGGCACACATGCGGATCGGCGAGCTGTCACAACGCACGAACACGAGCCGACGGCTGCTGCGTTACTACGAAGAACAGGGACTCATCGTCGCGGAACGCTCCCCGAACGGGTACCGCGCCTACGACGAGCGGTTCGTGGACCGAGTGCTGCAGATCCGGGGGCTGCTCGATGCCGGGCTGCCCACCCGCATCATCAAGCAGATCCTGCCGTGCCTGGACAAGCCACGGGTGATCCACTTCCCCGACGCCACGCCGGAGATGATCGCGACCCTGGAAGCCGAGCTGGAACAGATGAACCGGCGCATCGAGTGCCTGGCGCGCAACCGGGACGCGGTGGCCGAGTACCTGGAGGCGGTGCGCATCCACCCTGACACGCGCGCCTACGACGCCGATCCCACCGACGAGACCGCCGCCCCGACCGCGTAGGCCCGGAGGCTCTCCTTGCCCCCGCCGGGCTGGTCGATCCTCCACCGGAGGTGCGGGGAGTGTGGCGGAGCATCCATGGTTCACATGGGCCGGCAGGTCTTTCCTGGAGTCAACACACAGCCCCAGGAGCCCGAGATGAACACGATGGCAGTGACAGCCAAGGCAGGCGGTGCACGCACGTGGGCCTTTCCTCGGCGTGCCGAGTTCATCCCTGAGACCCGTCATCGGGTCGGAGCTCTGCTGCGGGCGTGGCAGCGTTCTGCCGAGACGGTGGACACCGCCATGCTCCTGGTCACCGAGCTCGTCACCAACGCCGTCGAACACACCGACGCGTCGGACGTCATCTGCAGTGTCAGTCTGAGCGCGGAAGCGGTGACGGTGAGCGTCACCGACACCGGCACCGACACCGGCACCGGCACCGACACCGGCACCGGCACCGGGTCCGGCAAGGGCGGCGCTCCGGTCGTCGGGCAGCCCGACGACCTCGCAGAGAGCGGCCGGGGCCTCTTCCTCGTCGCCGCCCTCGCTACCGACTGGGGCACCCGGCTCACCGCCGGCAGCCGAGAGGTCTGGGCCCGCCTCGCGCCCGTTTCCTACTCCTCGCCACCCTGTGGGGGAGCAGCTTCACCTTGATCAAGGTGTCCCTAGAAGGTCTGACACCCAGTCAACTCGAGTTGAGCCGACTGTTCATGGGTGCGCTCCTGTGGGGGCACTACGCGGGTGCCGCGCTCTTCGGCAATGTCATCCCCTTCCTGCTCCTGTCCTACGGGGAGAAGACAACGGGCGCCGGTATCGCGGGCGTTCTCATCGGCGGCACTCCGTTGCTCACCCTCACCGTCGCCACTCTGGTGCTGCCCGAGGAACGAGCCACCGCCCGCAAGGCCGTCGGTCTGGTGGCGGGCTTCGCCGGAGTGGTCATCCTCATCGGTCCGTGGAGCGACCGGCTCGGCTCCGCCGGGGGCCAACTGGCATGTCTGGGCGCGGCGTTGAGCTATGCCGTCGGCTTCGTCTACGTCCGCAGGTTCCTCTCCCCGCGGGGCGTCAAGCCTCTCGCCGGTGCCGCGTCGCAGCTCGTCGCCGCCACGGTGATCCAGGGCGCCGTCACCCCGTTCCTGGAGTGGGACACCCCGGCCCTGACCGGCCGCGTGACCGCCGCCGTCGTCGCTCTCGGCGTGCTCAGTACCGGCCTCGCCTACATCCTGTACTTCCGGCTCATCAACGACCTGGGCGCCGTCACCGCCTCCGCCGTCAACTACGTCGTCCCCGTCGCCGCCGTGATCGTCGGCGTCCTCGTACTCGACGAGCCGGTCACCTGGAACCTCGTGGTGGGCGGTCTGGTCGTGCTCATCGGCATGGGCTATGCGGAGAACCGTGTCAGGAGCGCCCAGAAGAAGCTGCCTGTCCCCGCCGCTGAGGTGAGTGAGGGTGTGCAGGCCGGGAAGACCCGGTGATGACGCTTCTGGGTCGGCTGACGCTGGTCCCGGTGGATCACGGATGACCTGGTCGAGGCCGTCATGGCCCTTGTGGGCGGGGGGAGTTCAGTCGGCGACCGTCAACCGCCTCCACAACCGGGCGGCCCGTACAACAGCAGGCCTCCGCACTCCCGCAGCCTCATGACCACTTGGACACGTACGCCCTCAACGCCCTGCGTGCCCTCACAGTGGCCGTCGGCAAGCCGAGGAGTGACCTGCCTCACCAGCTGTCACAGAGTTCGGTCAGCCGGTGTCTTGTGCCCGAATCGCTCAACAAACGAGGGAGGCATCATGGCTGAGAACACTGATGTGGTGGTGATCGGCGGCGGATACGCCGGCGTCATGGCGGCGAACCGCATGACCCAGCGCGGCGACGTGACAGTCACGCTGATCAATCCGCGCCCGAACTTTGTCCACCGGGTCCGCCTGCACCAGTTGGTGGGCGGGACCGATTCCGCCGTGGTCGACTACCAGGAAGTCCTGGCGAAGGGCGTCCGCCTGGTGGTCGACAGCGCGACGCGGATCGACGCGGCCGGGCGCGCTGTGGAGCTGGCGAGCGGCAGCACGGTCGGCTACGACTACCTGGTCTACGCAGTGGGCAGCGGCAGCGCCGACCCGCAGGTTCCCGGCGCTGCCGAGTTCGCGCACCCGATCGCCGGCCTGGAAGAGGTGCAGCGGCTGCTGCCGGTCCTGGACGCCACGGCCGCATCGGCCGCGGTGACGGTGGTCGGAGGCGGCCCGCTGGGCATCGAGACGGCCGCCGAGCTGGCGGAGCAGGGCCGTAGCGTGACCCTGGTCTGCGGTGGGGTGCTCGGGCCGTACCTGCACCCGAGAGGGCGGCGTTCGGTGGCGGGGCAGCTGGCGGCGCTCGGAGTCAGGGTCGTGGACGGCCCCGACACGAAGGTGACAGCGGTGACGCGTGACGCGGTGCGGCTTGCCGACGGCCGCGACCTGCCGAGCGCGGTGACCATCTGGACCGCCGGCTTCGGAGTGCCCGACCTGGCCGCGCGCAGCGGACTGAGCACCGATGCTCTGGGTCGCCTGCTCACGGACGAGACGCTGACGAGTGTGAACGACGAGCGCATCGTCGCCGCCGGAGACTCGGCCGCACCCTCGGGCCTGCCGCTGCGGATGAGCTGCCTGTACGCGATGCCGATGGGCGCGCGGGCCGCCGACACGGTGCTCAGCCGGCTGGAGGGGAAGCAGCCCGAGACCCTCAACCAGTCGCTCGGAGCTCAGTGCATCAGCCTGGGCCGGAGCGCCGGCATCTTCCAGTTCGGCAACAAGTCCGACGTAGCGGTGTGGTTCCACATCGACGGTCGCCTCGGCGCGAAGATGAAGGAAGGAGTCTGCAAGGGCATCCCGAAGCACCTGGCCGAAGAGGCGCACAAGCCCGGCGGATACAAGCTGCACCGCATGAAGGGAGGCGCCGGACGCCGCAAGGCGCTGGAGGCCCTGACGGCTCAGGAAGCGGTCGCCGGACGGGTGGCGGAGCACCAGGCCGAGGGGAGGTGATCACGCGATGGAAGGTGATCGGGAGGTGGACGGTCATCGGGAGGTGGACGGTCATCGGGAGGCGGACGGTCACGGGGAGATGGACCGTCAAGGGGAGATGGACGGTCATCGGGACGTGGATGGTGATCACATCGTTGACCGGGCCACAGGCGTGTTCGTCACCCACCGCAATCTGCTCTTCACCGTTGCGTACGAGATGCTCGGCTCGGCCGCGGACGCCGAGGACGTGCTGCAGGAGACGTGGCTTCGGTGGGTCCAGGTCGACCTCGACCAGGTGCGTGACAAGCGCGCCTACCTCGTACGGATCACGACCCGGCAGGCCCTCAACCGGCTGCGCGCGATGTCGCGACGCAAGGAGGCCTACGTGGGCCCGTGGCTGCCGGAGCCGCTGCTGACCGCGCCGGACGTGGCCCAGGACGTGGAACTGGCCGAGAGCGTGTCGATGGCGGTGATGCTCGTCCTGGAGACGCTGTCACCGGTCGAACGGGCCGTCTTCGTGCTGCGCGAGGTCTTCGAGGTCGGCTACGACGAGATCGCCGCGGCGGTCGACAAGACACCCGCGGCCGTCCGTCAGATCGCCGTCCGGGCACGCCGGCACGTGGAAGCACGCCGCCCGCGCGAAGTGGTGTCTCAGAAGGAGAAGCGCGCCGTACTGGAATCGTTCTTGCACGCGCTCGAGGGCGGAGATTTGCAAGGCCTGCTCGACGTGCTCGCGCCCGAGGTCGTCTACATGGGCGACGGCGGCGGCGTGAAGCACGCCGTACTGCGTCCGATCATCGGGCACGACAAGGTGGCTCGCCTCCTGACGGGCGGCCTCAGCAAAACCCCGATACCGATCTCCCTCGGCCCCACCCTGGTCAATGGCAGCCCGGCCCTGCTCGTCCACCTGGACGGTCAACTGGACGGCGTCATGGCGGCTCAGATCGAGGCCGGTCGCATCACGGGCCTCTACTTCGTCCGCAATCCCGAGAAGCTGTCCCACCTCACATCGGAGACCCCGCTCAGTCTCCAGTGAACTCCTACGAACATGCTGCTCGCGCCGCCTCGTTGGCGGGCCGAACTTATCCGCCAGGGGCGGGGGAGGGCGTGTGCAGGTGAATCGGTCCAGCCGCGTACGCCAACGGAGGCGCGATCGCTTGCGCATCCGCTCCCTCGCCGACCCACAGGCCGATGAACAGCGCGGCGGTCGCCTCCAGGAGTCCCGCACGTGCGAGACCACCGCCGGCCACGGGTTCGCAGCCCACGTCCTGCACCAACTCGCGTACGCGCGCGAGGGCCGTCTCGTCGTCCCCGCAGATGGGCACGGCCAGTGGTCGCCCGTCGAAGACGGGCGGCCGCATGCGCCACACGTCCTCGTGGCAGAGGTTGAACGCCTTGACCACGTGAGCTCCCGGTGCCGCCGCGGCAAGTTGCTGCGCGGCCGAGCGACCTCCTTCCGTCAGCAGCCGGAAGCCCGGCCCCACCGGGTTGGAGCAGTCGAGCAGCACCTTGCCCTCCAGGGCCGCATGCAGCTCCCATACCACGTCCACTCCCGCTCCGAAGGGCAGCGCGGCCAGCACCACCTGACCGAAGTCGGCCGCCGCGCGCAGACTGACAGGCTGCGCGCCGCCTCCGATGCGCATCGCGAGCCGCTCCGCCTTGTGTACGTCCCGTCCCCCGACGGTCACTTGGTGCCCGGCCCTCGCCCAGTGGGTGGCGAGGGCGTCGGCCATGTTGCCCGTTCCCAGTACGCCGATCCTCATCACGCGTTCCAATCTCCGTACCTGCTTCGACCGTTCCCACCGACGCTAGAAGGCCGTTCAGGCACCATTTGGTACGTGACGACCGACGCCTTCCTCGCCGACTGCCGCGCCCGCCTCGCCTTCGACCTGCTCTCCAACACCTGGAACGCCGTGGTGCTCTGGGCACTGCGCGACGGCCCCAGGCGCCCGGTCGAACTAAGGGAGCAGATCGGGGGCATCAGCTCCAAGGTCCTCACCGAGACGCTGCGCCGACTGCAGTTCAACGGACTGGTCGACCGGCAGGCACACCCCGACGCACCATCACGCGTCACCTATCAACTCACCGCTCTGGGCCGGACTTTCCTGGCACCCATCGACGCCGTCGGCGCATGGGCCTTCGAGTACGGCGATGAAGTCATGGCCGCCCAGGAAGCAGCATGCGCGCGATAGTTGTCGGCTTCGGCCGCGCCACCCCGGTTCATCCGTCCGGGAGTTGTTGAACCGCCTCGAAGACCACTTCGTCAGGCGGTCCAAGAACTCGTAACGAATCAAGTAGTGTCGAACGGTAGGTTCGGTAGCCATGAGTCAGAGCGGTTCGCAAGCGGCGGCATTCTTCCGAGACGTCCGCCAAAGCAACGTGGTCTGGTTTGTCCGGGATGACAACGGAAGCCCGACTCACTCCTCCGCGGACGGCACGCGCAGTCTCCCTTTCTGGTCGACCTCGCTCCGCGCCCAGAGGGCAGCGAAGATGTGGGGGCATGGACTTCGCGTTGATGCCATGTCCTTGGGTACCTGGCGCGATCGTGTACTGCCCGATGCCGCCCGGGATGGGCTCGTGATCGGCATCAACTGGAGCGGACCGCGCCTGGTCGGCTGGAGCTTCACTCCCAGGGAAGTTCTGAACCGGCTAGGGGCGGCTGACTAGTGCCGCATCAGGCAATGTGCGCCCTGGTGAGGAACCAAGCCAGCACAGCCACGCCGATGGGTAGCGCAACAAGGTAGCCGACGAGGATAGCGACGCCCGGATCGGCCAGCGCAGGGAAGGCCCAGTTCACTGCTGCAGCCACGAGCAGCCTCACCGTTGCCAGCGCAAGGAGCGCGGAAACAACAGCAAGCCGACGCGGCGGGCCCGCCCCGCGGTACAACTCAGCCGCAGGCCCGATCGCTATCAGACCCGTCACGAGGCCGACGAAACTGATGTCGGGCAGCCATCCGAGCGGCCACCCCACCAGAGCGACCAACCCGCAGAACCCGAGGCCGATCAGTTCAAGCGCAACGGTGGACACTACCGGGTTCCACGAGCGGCGTCGGATCGAGCCGCTCCTCCCTGCCTTCTCATCGGCCACGTCGTCAGAGTAGCCATCGACAAGGCGAACGTTGCTTGATGTGGCAGCAGCTCACGGCGACGCTCACCAGAGCGCGCAGTCGCCGCCAGCAGATGAGTGCGCATCCGAGGGGAGGAAGGCCTCGTGGATGTGGTCGCGGATCTCCCAGCGGATCCACACAGGATGCGGCTTGCGTCCGGGGCGGCGGGCTCGACGTTCGACCGTCAGGACCGCTATGGCATCGGTGACCAGGGCGCGGAGCGCACATCTGCGAGGCTGCGCCGGGTGCGGGTTTTCAGAGGTTCGTCGGCCGCCTTGCCCACCGCGACCATGGAGACGATCACCCAGCCCGGGTTGGGTTTCAGCTCCTTGGTGAGCCCCTCCAGGTCGAAGGCCCGGAACTGGTGCGTGGCCAGACCCATGGCCTGGGCCTGGAAGGTCATGTGGGCGATGGCCT
The DNA here is from genome assembly GCF_022698145.1 of Streptomyces spinosisporus. Classification (GTDB taxonomy): domain Bacteria; phylum Actinomycetota; class Actinomycetes; order Streptomycetales; family Streptomycetaceae; genus Streptomyces; species Streptomyces spinosisporus. Next base: position 80,373 of record NZ_JALDAX010000014.1, on the reverse strand, counting down.
GGCCGAGGTCGTACTCCGCGAACTCGGAATAGAGCAACTGCGTGTCATCGACGTACCGGCGCGTCAGCGCGACGACGAGCAGACCGGCGTCCGCCGCCCAGCGGGCCGAGCTGGGTGCCAGGTGGGGGAGAACGCGGTCATGGTCCGGCTCTCCGGGCCGACTGGTGAAGAAGCCCCAGGGCTGGGAGTTACCCGCTGACGGTGCCCAACGCGCGGCTTCCAGGAGCAGCCCGAGTGCACGGTCGTCCACAGCCACGGACGGATCGAACCGGTAGGGGCTGAAGCGCTCGGCGAGCAAAGGATGTATGCCGCTGAGTGGCTCCTGATCATCATGCATGCTCCGTTGCAACTGGTGGCCGCGTATGTGTATTCCGCCTGGCTGAAGCAGTCCGCAGAGTACGGCGGCCACATGAAGTCGCCGGAGCGTCGGCTTGTCAGTGCTCGGACCTAGCATGCGGAGCATGAAGCGGTATATCGATGAGGATCTGCAGGGTGCGGAGTTCCGCGAGTGCGATCTGACCGGGGCACGCCTGATCGGCGTCGTCATGCAGGATGCCGTGATCGACGGGCTCATCACCAACCTCGTGGTGAATGGTGTCGAGGTCACCCAGTACGTAGAGGCAGAGCTCGACCGGCGTCATCCGGTGCGGGTGCTGATCCGCTCCGAGGACCCTGCCGATCTGCGCGAGGCAGCGCGGCAGCTCCATGCCGGCTGGGCAGCCACGATCGAGCGGATCCGCCGTACGCCCGGCAGCGAGCGCCGCAGCGTGAACGACGAGTGGTCGGCGGTGCAGACGCTGCGTCACCTAATCTTCGTCCACGACTCGTGGTTCCGCCGCTGCTGCCTGGGCTCGACAGAGCTGTTCACGCCGATGGGCATCGGGCCGGCAGACGAGCCCTACCGTGAAGCGCACGGGCTCGACCTGTCGCTCGATCCGGACCTCGACGAGATCGTGCGCGTGCGCGCCGCGCAGGCCGCCGAGCTCGAGGCCTGGCTCGACGAAGTCACCGCGGTGCAGCTCGCAGCCCGAGCGCCGGTGCCGGACGACGACGTCTGGCCGCCGTACGCCCGGGGCCGCTTGGTGCGACAGTGCCTCGGCACGGTGCTCAACGAGACCTTCGAGCACCACAACTTCTGCGTCCGCGACCTTGACTTGATCGAGGCACGGGGCGCCGAGTAAGGGCGGGGCGGCTACGCAGGGTCCGTCCGCGTTCTGTTGTCGGCTCTTGCCCACCTGCCGATGCACGGGCGAGAGGGCGTTTCGCGCCCGGTATCGGCACTCACGCTCGCTGCCTACGACCGGTGCTCGCCGTCAGCAGCCCGGCCCTCCGGTGTGTGCGCACGCGCGGTGCTGCCCGTGCAAGGCGTACGCAGGTTGCTTCAGGCCATGGGCAAGATCGGCATACGGAAGTGGTCGGCGTCGCCTCCGAGCAGCCGGACCGTCTCCGCCACTTCGTGGGGCCGGCGCAGCAGAAGGCGGCTGACCTCGTCCAGGCGCTCGTAGTGGGCGGCGTCGAGCTGCACGCGAACGCGGCGCGGTAGTCCTTCAGCTGCGGCATGGTGCGCGGCCCGATGACCGGGAGGAGCGGGGTGGTGGAGCGAGTGGCGAACCGGCGCACCCACGCGACCGCGACCTGGCCCGCGGGCAGCCCGGTCTCCTCGGCGACGGCGAGCACGGCGTCCACGACGGCCGTCTTGCGCTACGTGTCCTCGGTGGACTCACCGCCCAGTGGCCAACTCGGCAGCCAGGCAAGGCGGTTGGCGCCAAGGGCTTGGTAGATCGCGGTGGTGCGGGCGGTGGCTCGCTGTGAACCGAGGATGTCGGCGCCCATGTTGTTCATGACGTAGCTGATCGTCATGCGGCGGTCCAGGTCGTTGATTGCCATCGAGCCGCCCCAGCTGCCCCAGTATGCGATGCGGCCGTCAGGGATCCAGGACAGCGTGCGACGCCGTTGGCCGCTTACAGGTCTGCGCGCCAGGCCGCTGTGTTGGCCACACTGGCGGTGAATGCGGGACCGGTGAAGGTCCTGTACGCGGCGGTGTCGTGGTCAAGTGCTTCTGGATCGAAGTCGAGCGTCGGCGCGATGACGTCGGCGACTCGTTCGGCGTCGGCGTCGCGCAAGCCGATCTGGAAGTCGGCGCCGAGGGGCTGGGCGATGTGCCGCTGCGCGAAGTCGCGCAGCGGCAGGCCGGTCAGCAGGTGGACCCGCTCGCCGATCAGATGGCCGTACGTGAGGAGGTGGTAGCCGGAGGCTGTGCCGGGCTTCCACCACGGCATATGGGAGGCCATGTGAGCGGCTGCCGCGCGTGCGTCGTACAGGTCCTCAAGTCGGGTGGGGTGGTCGAGGCCGGACACACCCCAGGTGTGTGACAGCAGGTGCCGTACTTCTACGAGGTCGCTTGCGGCAGGTTGAGGAGACACCGTGTCCGTGATGTTCAGGACTCCGCGGCGGGGGTGGTTGCGGTGAGGTGGGGGATGGTGCGGGCTTTGAGGATGCCTTCGACGCCGTTGAGGAAGGTGTCGGAGATGAGTTTCGGGTCGAAGAGGCAGCCGGCTGCCATGGCGCCGTCGCGGAGCATGATGAAGTGGCGGCCGGCGGCGTCGGCGGGTTTGTCGCTGGTGTGGGCGAGCAGGTCGGTGACGGTGGTGAGGAACCACTGGCGGTGGGCGAGGACGGCCTGGTGGATGGGGTGGGCGGGGTCGGAGTACTCGGCTGCGGCGTTCAGGAAGGCGCAGCCGCGGAAGCCGGCGGACTGGATGCCGTCGGTGATCGACTTGGCCACGGCGCGGACCTGGTCGGTCGGTGACGGACTGCTCGCCACGGCCGCCGCTACCTGTCCCCGTATGCCCTGGTCGGCCTGCTTGAGGTAGGCGAGCACCAGGTCTTCCTTGCTCGGGAAGTGCCGGTACAGGGTGGCCCGGGTCACCTGTGCCTCGGCGACGATGCGGTCGATGCCGACGGAATGGATCCCCTCGGCGTAGAAGATCCGGGTGGCCGTGTTGAGCAGCCGCGTCCGCGCCTCGGAAACGGTGCCGCCTTCAGTACTCCGACTCATACGCCCTCGATCACATCCATAAGAGATAGAACGTTCGATTCAAATTATAGTACGTGCGCTCTATGGATGTAAGGGGAAACGATCTCGGTGGGGCTCACTCGGCTCACTCCGATGTCATGCCATCGCTGGAGGCCCCGTTGATCGGGGGCAGGCGTAGTCCTCCCCCCGATCGGCGGCGTCAAGCGACCGTGACGTCGATGCTCACCGGAAGGTTGCCGCGCGTCGCGTTGGAGTACGGGCACATCGCGTGGGCAGCCTCGACCAGCTTGTCCGCAGCCCCCTGCTCGACGCCGGACACTTCGACATGCAGGGCGGCGTTGAGACCGAGCCCGCCCTCCGGGGTCTTCTCCACTCCCACCTCGACGATGACGGCGGAGTCGGAGAGCTGGGTCTTCTGCTGGGCCGCCACGGCCTTGAGGGCCGAGTGGAGGCAGGAGGCCCAGCCGGCCGCGAACAGCTGCTCGGGGTTGGTCGCGCCGCCGGGGCCGCCCATCTCCTTCGGGATCGCCAGGGTGATGTCGAGCAGGCCGTCGTTGGTCCGGGCCCGGCCTCCCGCTCTGCCGTCGCCGGTGGACGTGGCTATGCCCTTGTAAATGGTGTCAGTCACTTTGCTTGCTCCTGTTCCGGTGACCGGAAATGCGAGACTGCGGTCCGTACTAGACCGAGTAGAACGTTCTGTCTCGTCCAGCCTGTCGAGCGAAGTGATGGCTGTCAAGATGCAGCGGAAAGAACGTTCTGTATTGACGTCGAGCCGACTCCTTGGCATGCTGCGAGACGGACCGGTCGTTCTTGCTGGCGGCGTTCATGTGTTCCGCCACCGGACCGGCTCTCCGTCCCTTCCTGACCTTTGAAAGGAACACAGTGAGCACCCTCGCTGCTCCGTCCGGCATCTCCGGCACCGCGTCCGCCCTGCGGCGCCTCTACTTCGTCCGGTTCGCCTTCGCCATCGTCTGGGCCGTCGTGATGCTCACCATGGCCTCGGACATCACGCCGGTCGGGGCCGTACTCCTGGTGCTGTACCCGCTGTTCGACGTCGGCGCCGCCATCTACGACGCGAAAGTCTCGCGCTCGGAGGGATCCCCCCGGCTGCTGTACGTGAACATGGCCGTCAGCCTCATCACCGCCATCGGCGTCGGCATCGCCTGCGCGTCCGGCATTCCGGCTGTGCTGCGCGTGTGGGGTGCCTGGGCCATTGTGGCCGGTCTCGTCCAGCTGATCGTCGCCGTTCCGCGGCGCGCGATGGGTGGCCAGTGGCCGATGATCCTCAGTGGCGGCATCTCGGTGCTGGCGGGCGCGTCGTTCGTCGCGTCGGCCGGCGCGGACGACCCCAAGCTGACCAGCGCGATCGGCTACGCCGTCCCGGGTGCCATCTTCTTCCTCATCTCGGCGCTCCGTCTGGGTCGAACGGCGCCGAAGACGGACTGACCGCGCGAAGCCCCGGGCCGAAACCCCTCGGGGGCACAAGGCCGGGGCCTGCGTGCAGCGTGTGTGAGGGACCGACTCCGCTCAGCGGCAGTCGGTCCCTCACTCATGCCCGCAGGGGCGTGTACGACGGTGGTGTGAAGCCACGTCCTTCGGCGGCGAACTGGTGTGACAGGCCGGGGTGTTCAGTGCCCGGCAGGTGACATCGTGTCCGGCTCGCTGTGAGGAGCTGTGGCGTGGGCGCGCAGGAGCACGTCGACCCCGCGTAGGAATGTCTCGCACACCACCGACGGGTCGAACAGGCGCCCGGCGGCTGTTGCACACTGCCCCGGAAGCCGGGGACCTGGATCCGCTGCGCGATCGACACGCTGAGCTTTCGCAGGGTGTCCGCCGGCGGGAGCTCCGCGGCGAACGCCGCGTCGGCCTGGTCGCGTTCGGATCGGTGCGACTCCTCCAGGTAGGCGAGCACCAGGTCTTCCTTGCTGGGGAAGTGCCGGTAGAAGGTCGCCCGGGTCACCTGCGCCTCGGAGACGATGCGATCAACGCCGACGGAGTGGATCCGGGAGTCGGGCGTCGTCCGGTCGGCGGACGGGTGCGCGGCGTGGCGGAGGAACCACTGGAGTCGCTGGACCTGGGCGGCGGTCGCGTTCTCGAGTACGCGGTACGAGGGCCCGATGACGGACCAGTCGTACTCTTCCACCACGGCATGCCGGGCGCGGCGCTTCCGGTCGGCGCACTCTTCCGCTCGGCCACAGAGCGGGGATACCGCGTCGTCACGTACTCACGCCCCGGCTATGGTGCTTCAACTCCGGTGCCGGGGCGCACCCTTGTCGATACGGCCGAGGCGAGCCGCACCCTGATGGACCACCTCGGAGCGGAGCGCTATCTGGTGGCGGGCTGGTCCTCGGGCGGACCCCATGCCATGGCCGACGCGGCGGTGGACCCCCGGCGTGTGCGGGGTGTGTTGCTCAGTGGTTCGTTCGCGCCCTATGACGCCGATGGGCTCGATTTCCTCATTGACATGGGATTGATGAGTGTCATTCAGTTCAGGGCCGCGGCGCGGAGTGTGGAGGCGTGCCGTGCGGTCATCTCGCAGATGGCCGCCGCCGTCCGCGAGCACGACCTTGCCGAAGTCGCCCCCGCGATGGCGAGTTTGCTGCCGAAAGCCGACACCACGGTGCTCCATGGCGTCTACGGCGTGGAAAACGCCGTGAGCATGCGCCACGGACTGGCGGCGGGGTACGCCGGATGGTCCGATGACCTTCACGCGCTGACGGGACCCTGGGGGTTCGATCCCTCCACCATCACTGCCCCTGTTGAGTTGTGGCACGGCGCGATGGACCGTGTGGTGCCGCTCGCGCATGCGAAGTGGCCGCCGGCCCGCCATCTGCCGGGCGTACGCTTCCATGTCGGAGACAGGGAGGGGCACCTGTCGATCGCCGTAGGGAGTCTGGGCGAGAAGCTTGATCAACTCGCGGCGAGGCTGGGCTGACCGCTCGACGCGGGCTCCGTGTGGTGGCGTACGCGTCGTCCGCAACCGCGTGCGGGGTCGCGGCCTGGGGGAGTGGCGTCGGGATCTATGATGAGCCCATGGCGAGAGAATCGGGTACGGCGTCGGCTGGTGCCGGCTTGAGCAGCCGTGAGGTCATCCTGAACGCGGCCCGTTCGCTCATCGGGGAAAAGGGCTACGACGGCATGGCCATCTCGGACCTTTCCTCGCAGTCCGGGCTGCCGCCGAGTTCGATCTACTATCACTTCGGGAACAAGTTCGGTGTCCTGGCAGCGCTCCTCGAGCGCACCTTCGAGGAACTGCACGCCTTGTTCCCCAACCCGTCCTCGTTCGACGACCTGGCGCCACTCGAACGTCTCGAAGCGTGGTTCTCGGCGGCCTGCAACTCCCTCGATCGGCGGCCCGACTACCTGCGTCTCCTGGTCGCCATCAGTGTCGGCCCGCACAAGGATGCCGAGGCGGTTCAGCAGATCGTGCGTCGCATCCGTGACTTCGCCCACCAGTCCTGGGTGGACGCCCTCACTCCGATCTTCGCCCCCGGCGATGGCGAGGACGCCAAGCATCTCGTCGAGGAACTGGCGGTCCTCGGGCGAGCCATGACGGACGGTCTGTCGGTGACGAACAGCTTCGACAACCTGTCCTACAGCTCCCAGGTGGGCCCGTTCGTTTCGTTGATCCGCGGGCTGGCGGCGCAGCGCGGCGTGGCGTAGCGCCGACGGGACATGACACGCCGGCCGGACGTAGGGGTCGTGGCCGCCCGGTGTGGTGACAAAGCCTTGAGAGCATCCGGGCTGTGCCTTATGGTTGGGCGTAACAGAACGTTCTATCTCTAGCGGTGCTGCCGGTCGGGCAGCAGCGGCAGACCAGTCGCACGCCGATCCGCCCTCCCTGCTCTCACCCCTCGCTGCATGTCCCGCAGGAGACGCGCCATGCCTTACTGGGCTGTCACCATTCCGACGCTCACCGCTGATGGAGCGTCCGGCGTTCATGTCTTCATCGTCACCGCCGACCACCCCGACCAGGCCCGCGGCCGTGCTCTGGCCAGGGCGGAGATGCCGATGTCGCTGCGGCATCGCCGCAATGCGGTCCTGCGTCGCGCAGCCCTGACCGTTATCGAGATAACTCCCCGGTGGGGCATGTGATCCCACCGGGCGCCGCGCTTGCTGTGGGGTGCGCGGCGGGGTGTGCGGTAGTCGCGGCGCATATATAGCCAACACGTTTTGGACGTCGTAGAGTGAACGCTACATACACGCCCTCGTCCGGTGCGGGCGTGTGGCAGCGAATCTGCGAGCGAACGCAGACCGACGGCCCGTGCGGCGGTCGAAGCACGAGATTGCCTTTGCGTAACCCCAGCCATCCAAGCCCCCGGAGGTTCACGTGAGCGATACGCCCATCGACGCGGGCCGCACCGCTTTGCTCGTCATCGACATGCAGAACGACTTCGTGGAAGAGGGCGCGCCTCTGGAGTTCCCGGAGGGGCGGAGCGTGATCCCCGCCATCCAGAAGGTGCTCGAGGCGGCCCGCAGCCGCGACATGACGGTCATCTACGCCGCTCATGTGCACCGGCCCGGTGGCGCCGACATAGGGATCCATCGCGATCTGTATCCGCCGGTGGCAGCAGGGAAGGCCCTGGTCGACGGTGAGCGCGGGGTGGAGATTCACCCCAGCCTCGCGCCGCTGCCGGGCGAGCCCGTGATCAAGAAGCACCGTTACAACTCGTTCTACGCCACGGACCTGGAGATCATTTTGCGTGGCCTCGGCATCGAAACAGTGGTCCTCACCGGCATGACAACCGAGTGCTGCGTACTCGGAACAGCCCGCGGCGCCCTGGAGCGCGGGTTCCGCTCCGTGGTGCTCAAGGACGCCTGTGCGTCCTGCGACTACCCGGACCTCGGAGCGGGTCCGATGTCCGCCGAGGAGATGCACTTGGCGGCCCTACGGGTGATGTCCCTGACCTCGTCGCAGCTGGTCGGCACGGACGAGTTCCTCGCTCGACTGCCGTGAAGCTCGACTGCCGTGAAAAGAGTCCCGACGTACGATCCAGTCAGGAGGCTGCACGTGTCGGCCACATCAGAGGATGCCGTCCGCACCGGCGTCCATCCGGTTCTTGTCCTGCTCCACGGGGGAGGGCCGGGCGTCGACGCCGAGAGCAACTGGGCCAGTGTGCGCTCCCGGCTCTCGGGTGAGTTCTCCTGCCTGGCCCCGGACCTGCTGGGATTCGGCACGCAGATCGACGGCTCCGCCGGGATCGAGGGACCGCGCGCCTGGGCGCAGGCCCGGGCGCAACGGATCCTGGACATGCTCGACCGCCTTGGCCTGGAACGCGTACACCTCCTCGGCAACTCGGCCGCAGGCGGAGCCGCGGCCCTGGCGCTCCTGTCCCTGGCGCCCGACCGCATCGGTCGCGCGGTCGTCATGGGAGGCGCGGGAACCGGACCGCTGCCCCCGGTCGTTCCCTTCTACGGCGACCCGACGAAAGAATCCATGCGGGCCACCCTCGCCCGGCTCGTCGCTGATGAGAGCACGCACGGCGAACTGCTGGACGAGCTCGCTGAGATCCGGCTGCAGCAGGCTCTGCGTCCCGGAGCGGAGTCGGCGTTCCGGTCGATGTTTGCCGATGTCGCGGACGGCCCCCCTCCCGTCGACCTCACGAAGATGGTCAACCCGGTCCTCGCTCTGCACGGAGCCCGCGACCGGGTCTCACCGGTAGAGGTCTCCGAGCGTCTCGTGGACGCCCTGCCCAACGCCCACCTCCAGGTGGTGGCGGGGGCAGGTCACTGGATCCACGTGGACCGGCCGGATGAGTTCTGCCGCCTGGTAGGGGAGTTCCTGAACGCATGACGAAGTCAACGAGCAACAGTGAGGACCGAGTTGAGGTCCTGGTCGTCGGCGCCGGCCCCGCGGGACTGACCCTCGCCATCGACCTGGCCCGTCGCGGTGTGCGGTGTCATGTCGTGGAGGAGACCGAGGAGCGAGGCGTCAACCCGCGGTGCAACACCACATCCGCGCGGTCGATGGAGATCTTCCGGCGACTCGGACTCGCCGACGACATCCGGCGGGCCGGGCTGCCCGAGGACCACCCCACCTCGATCCAGTACCGCACGACCCTGAGCGGTGAGGAGATCTACCGCATCGATCTGCCCTCCTCCCGCGACGTACTGCAGGGCGTCGGCAAGGAGACCTGGCCGACCCCGGAGCCACAGCACCGGATCTCGCAGCTCTACCTCGAGCCCATCCTGGAAGAGCACGCGCGCAGGCTTCCCGAGGTCACCCTCGAGCGCGGCACGCGTCTGGTGGAGTTCGAGCAGTACGACGACCACGTCGAGGCGGTCGTGGAGTCCGCCGGGGAGCGCCGCACCCTGCGCTGCGCGTATGTGGTCGGGTGCGACGGCGCCCACAGCACCGTGCGGCGCGGGCTGGGTATCCGCTACGAGGGTGTCGACGCGATCCAGAACTTCGTGTCGACGTTCTTCCGGTCACCCGAGTTCGGGCGGCTGGCCGCACAGGACCGCGCTTGGACGTACTGGACCTACGGGCGCCAGATCGCCTCGCTGATCGCCATCGACGGTGACTCGCTGTGGCTCAACCACGTGGCCTTCGCGCCCGACCACGACACCGAGAGCGAGGATCCCGAGGAGCTTCTGCGGGATGCCGTGGGGAAGCCCGTCGAGCATGAAGTGCTGGGCGTGGTGCGCTGGACCGGGCGCCGACTCGTTGCCCAGCGGTACCGCGCGGGCCGGGTGTTCCTGGCCGGGGACGCCGCCCACATCTGGATCCCCGTCGGCGGATTCGGCATGAACGCGGGGATCCAGGACGCGGCGACGCTGGGCTGGATGCTGGCGGCGGTCCATCACGGGTGGGCCTCACCGGATGTGCTCGACACGTACGAGCTGGAGCGCAAGCCGGTGGGGGAGCAGTTCGCCGGCGCGGTCGGGTCGGCGGCGAACCGGGCGTTCGCGCAGTTCTCGCCGGACATCCACGCGCCCGGTCCGAAGGGCGAGCAGGCTCGCGCCGAATTCGCGGACCGACTCGCCGTCTCCGAGCCGCATCGGTACTCACCCGACGGCTTCAGCTTCGGTTACCACTACGCGGGCTCCCCCCTGGTGGTCGGCGGCGAGGACCAGGCGGCGATCACCATGGGTGAGTTCATGGAACGGGCACAGCCCGGTTTCCGCCTGCCCCATGTCTGGCTCGACGACGACCAGTCCGTGCTCGACGTGCTCGGCCCGGGCTTCACCCTCCTGCGGACGAACCCGAGCGTCAGTGTGACGTCCTGGAACTCGGCGGCCGAGGACCTCGGGATCCCGTTGGCCGTCGTAGACCTGCCTGGACGGTGGCCGGACCGCTATCCCACCGAGCTGTTGCTCGTGCGACCGGACCAACACGTCGCCTGGATGGGCGGATTGGATGCTCGTCCCGACGAGCTCCTGCAGACAGTCACCGGGCGAGTCGCCGCCCATCAGCGGTAGAGATCAACAGGAGAAAGTACATGTCATACGCTCTGGGCATCGACGTGGGCGGAACATTCACCGACGCGGTCGCCTCCGACGGCGCCGGCCGGATCGTGTCCGCCAAGACGCCGACGACACCGCCGCACCGCGAGGTCGGTGTCATGCGTGCGATCGAGGACATCGCAGGCGAGTTGGGCATCGGTGTCGGTGAACTGCTCTCGCAGACCGACTACATCGCCCACGGCACGACCGCTTCGATCAACGCGCTGGTCCAGGGCCAGGTGGCCGACGTAGGCCTCATCGCCACGAAGGGCCACCGCGACGCGATCTACATCATGAACGCCGAGGGCCGCACCCTCGGCCGGTCGGCCCACGAGATCCAGGACACGCTGCGCCAGCGAAAGCCCGCGCCGCTCATCCCGAAGTACCGGGCGCTCGAAGTCACCGAGCGCATCGACCATGCCGGCAAGGTCCTGGTCCCTCTCGACGAGGACGAGGTGCGCGGCGTCGCGCAGTCCCTCGTGGACCAGGGCGTCGAGGCGATCGCGGTCTGCCTGCTGTGGTCGTTCAAGAACGACGCTCACGAACAGCGCGTCCGCGAGCTGATCCACGAGATCGCTCCCGACATGTATGTCACGCTGTCCTCCGAAGTCAGCCCGCGCATCCGTGAGTTCGCGAGAACCTCCACCACGATCATGAACGCCCAGGTGGGCCCGCGTCTGCGCACATATCTCCTGCCTCTGCAAAAGCAGTTGGAGGAAGGCGGTCTCAAGGGCCCCCTGCTGGTCATGCAGAGCGAGGGCGGCACCATCACTGCCGACCGCGCGCCGGAACACGCCATCACCACGGTCGGTTCCGTCCTGTCCGGCGGCGTCATCGGCGGCATGCGCCTGGCCGAGCAACTGGGGCACCGCAACGTCATCACCACCGACGTCGGCGGTACGACCTTCCTCGCCGGGCTCATCGTCGACGGGGAGCCGGTCATGGCACCGGGCTCCATCGTCAACCAGTTCCCGATCAACGCGGCGACCATCCGCGTGCACACCATCGGCTCGGGTGGCGGGGCACTCGCCTCGGTGGACGCCGGCGGAAATCTGCGCCTGGGTCCGCAGAGTGCCGAGGCCGTCCCGGGTCCCGCGTGCTACGGCAACGGCGGCACCCGCCCGACGAACACCGACGCGAACCTGGTCCTCGGCATCCTCAGCCCGCACGGCCTGCTCGGTGGCCGTAAGCCGCTGCGGATGGACCTGGCGCGCGAAGCGATCCGTGAGCATGTCGCCGAGCCGCTCGGCCTCACTGTCGAAGAAGCCGCAATCGCCATCCACGAGGTGCAGAACGCCCAGGCGGGCGACCTCCTGCGCAGGGCCGTCGTGCAGGCCGGCTACGACCCCCGCGACTTTGTCGCCTACGCCTTCGGCGGTGCCGGTCCCGCCCACTGCGCCGGATACTGCCAGGACCTGGGCGTCGGCGAGGTCGTCGTACCCCTCGGCCCCGTCGCCTCCGCCTTCTCGGCCTACGGACTCGCGGCCTCGGACATCATCATGAGCGCCGAACTCTCCGACCCGTCCGCCTTCCCGGTCGACCACACCGTGCTCGAATCGCACTACGCCCGCCTGGAAGCCGATCTGCAGCGTGCGCTCGACCGGCAGAAGGTGAAGTTCCAGGACGTCACGCTGCAGCGTGAGATCGACCTGCGGTACTCGATGCAGGTCACCGAGCTCTCGACGGCCGTACCGGACACCGAGTTCACCGAGCACACCGGTGCCGAGATCCTCGAGCGCTTCGAGGAGCAGTACGAGCGCATCAACGGCAGCGGCGCCGGCTACCGCGAGGCGGGCGTGCAGGCGATCACCTATCGCGTACGGGCCAAGGCCGGCCTCGGCTTTCCCGTCAGGCTGCCGGTCGCGGCCGAGGCCGACGGCCCCGACCCGGCCGGGGCCCTCATCGGGGAACGCCACGTCTGCCTCGACTCACAGATCGGCTATGTGCCCACCCCCGTCTACGACTATGCCCGGCTGCGGGCAGGCCACGAGCTCGTCGGGCCGGCGATCGTCGACGTACCGACCACCGTGGTCGTCGTCCCCGCCGGGGTCACCGGCCGCGTCGACCACCTCGGCAACCTCGTGCTGCGTTACCAGTGAGGACAGCTTCCATGACATCCAGGATCCCCGGGGCGGACGAGTACACCAGCCGCCCCATGCCACGCGAGGAACTGCTGCGGCAGATCTCGCCCGCCCTGCCACTGCACCAGGTCGACGCGGAAACGGCCGATCAGGTCGACGCATTGACGTACGAGGTGGTGAGACACCGGCTGTGGGCCATCACCCAGGAGATGGGTGAGACGCTGCGCCGGATGTCCGGTTCGCACGTCGTCACCGAGTCGAACGACTTCAACTTCTCCATCTGCGACGAACTCGGCGAGCAGGTCCAGGTCGGGGCCTACAACGTCGGCCTCATCGGCTCGATGGACCTGGCCATCGTCTGGACACTGCGCAACCGCAGCGACAACCCGGGGATCGAAGAGGGCGACATGTTCCTCTGCAACGACCCGTGGATCGGCGGCGGACTGCACCAGAACGACGCCGCGATCCTCGCCCCGATCTTCCACGACGGCAAGCTGTTCGGCTGGACGACGGCCATCGCCCACCAGGTCGACCTCGGCGGGCCGCGGCCCGGCTCCTTCAGCCCCTCCGCCCAGGACGTGTTCGGCGAGGCCGTCCCCACGCCGCCGATCAAGGTCGTCCGCGGCGGGGTGCTGCAGCGCGACGTCGCCGACGCATGGGTCCGCAGGTCACGCCTTCCCCACCTGGTGGGCCTCGATCTGCGCGCCAAGATCGCCGCGAACAAGAACGCCGCCGAGCAGATCCTGCGGCTCATCACCAAGTACGGCGCCGACACGGTCAAGGCCGTGATGCGCAGGATGATGGACGACGCCGAGCGCCGGCTGCGAGCCAAGCTGGAAACCCTGCCCGACGGCACATGGAGCGCCGTCGGTTACCAGGAACAGTCGCAGACCGGTGACCGTGGCCTGCACGCCATCAAGGTCACGATGACCAAGGAAGCCGACCGGCTCGTCTTCGACTTCCGCGGCACAGCCGAACAGACCGGCATCATCAACTGCCCCTACCCGGGCCTGCGGGCCGGCATCGTCTTCACGATGCTGCCCCTGCTGGCCGGTGACATCCCCTGGGCAGCGGGCGGGTTGATGCGCTGCTTCGAGATCATCACCGAAGAGAACACCATCACCAACGCGTCGTTCCCGGCGGCCGTGGGCAAGGGGCCCTTCGGACCGGCCTGGGGATCGGGCAACCTCGTCGCCGAGGTGCTGGCCAAGATGCTGGACGCCGAACCCGACCACCGCAGCGACGTGCAGTCGATCTGCAACGGCACCACCGACCTCTGTGTGGTCTCCGGCGTCGACGTCCGCGGCGGCGGCGCCAAGGGCTTCGTGTCTCCCGTCTTCGACGTCATGGCCGGCGGCTACGGGGCCCAGGTGCACCACGACGGCGTCGACACCGGCGGCCGCCTCATCATTCCCTCCGCCAGGGCACCTGACGTGGAGATGACCGAATACCTCTACCCCCTCGTCGCCCTGTGGCGGCGCGAGCAGACCGACTCCGGCGGCCCGGGCCGGCAGCGCGGCGGGATGAGCGGCTCGGTCTGCTATGTGCAGCACCCGGACCAGTCGGGATCGATGTCGCTTGTCGTCTCGGGAACCGGCAAGGTCGCGAACCAGAACGTCGGACTGGCGGGCGGATATCCCGGCAACTCACAGCTCGACCTCGTGGTGCGCGGCATCGACGTACCCCAACTCGCCGGGGCGACGGCCATCCCCGCCGATCTGGACAGACTCGGCGGAGAGATCGAAGTGCTGCCCTGCGAAGGGGAGTCCACCCTCGGTGCGGGCGACGCGCTCTACCTGCACTGGCAGGCCGGCGGCGGCTACGGCGACCCGCTGCTGCGTCCGGTCGACAGCGTCCGCGAGGACGTACAGCAGGTGCGCGTGTCGGCGGACGCCGCGCGCGACGTCTACGGGGTCGTGCTGCGCGAGGACGGCGAAGCGGACACCGCGGCGACCGAGGAGACCCGCCGGAAGCTGCGACACCGCCGCGCCGCCGCTGTCGGACTGTCCGACGCCCGGCTCGCGCCGATCGGCACCCATGACCTGAGCGAGGCACGCCGGCTCGACGACAACCTCGCGGTCGTGGAATCGCCCGACGGCGAAACGGTGGTGTGCGTCCACTGCACCACCGAGATCGGCCCGCTGGCCGAGGGTGCGTACGTCGAGTCACTGCCCCGCCTCGACTCGGCACCGACGGAAGCCGGCCCGCACATCTGGCACGACCCGTCGCAGTACGTCGACGCGGAGGTCGTCTTCCGGCAGCTGTTCTGTCCCGGCTGCCTGACCGCGGTCAACTCCCGTGTGGTGCCCGTCGACCACCCGCTTCCGGCCGACCACTACAAGAGCTGGGCGGAGCCGACCCGTTGAAGGAGACACCATGAATCCGCACCACGATGAGCTCTTCATCGGGGGCCGGTGGGTGAAGCCCGCGTCCGACGGACGGATCACGGTCCTCGGGGCGAGCACCGAGGACGTACTCGGCAGCGTCCCGGAGGGGACGGAGAAGGACATGGACGCGGCTGTGGCCGCGGCCCGGGCCGCCTTCGACGATCCGGACGGATGGTCCCGCTGGGAGCCGACGCGGCGAGCCGACGCCCTCCACCGCCTCGCCGATGCGCTCGAGCGGCGGAGCAAGGACATCACACGCATCGTCAGCGCGCAGAACGGCATGACGATCGGGCTCTCCGAGCAGGTCGAGGGTGCCCTTCCGGGCATCCTGCTGCGCTACTACGCCGACCGGATCCGCGACGACACGGGCGAGACGGTGCGCGACGGCATGCTCGGTGCGCCCGTACACGTCCGCGGGGAAGCCCCTCGGCGTGGTGGCGGGGATCGTGCCCTGGAATGCTCCCCAGCTGTTGTCGGCGACGAAGTACGCGCCCGGCCTGGCCGCAGGGTGCACGTTCGTGCTCAAGCCGTCCCCGGAGACCGTGCTCGACTCGGTGCTCTTCGCGGAGGCGGTCGAAGAGGCGGGGCTGCCGCCGGGCGTGGTCAACGTTGTTCCGGCCGGGCGTGAGGCAGGCGCGTATATCGTGTCCCATCCCGGCGTCGACAAGGTGGCCTTCACCGGCTCCACCGCGGCGGGGCGGCAGATCGCCGCGACCTGCGGCACCCTTCTGCGCCCGGTCACACTGGAGTTGGGTGGCAAGTCGGCCGCCGTCATCCTGGACGACGTGGACCTCGGCACCATGATGTCCGAACCGTTCGTTCAGGCGACGCTGCTGGCGAACGGTCAGGCCTGCTTCGCCAGCACCCGCATCCTGGCGCCGCGAAGCCGGTACGACGAGGTCGTCGACGCGGTGGCCTCCCTGGTCGGCGGTCTGACCGTCGGCGATCCCCTGGACCCCGCGACGCAGGTCGGTCCGATGGCGAGCGCGCGCCAGCGGGACCGGGTGGAGGGCTACATCGAGAAGGGCAGGACGGAGGGCGCCCGGCTGGTCGTGGGCGGCTCCCGTCCGACGCTCGAAAGGGGCTACTACGTCACGCCGACGGTGTTCGCCGACGTCGACAACGCCCAGGTCATCGCCCGCGAGGAGATCTTCGGCCCGGTGCTCGCCGTGATCCCCTACACCGACGAGGACGACGCCGTACGCATCGCGAACGACTCGGAGTACGGCCTCGGCGGCACCGTGTGGACGAACGACGACGAGCGCGCCCTGAGTGTGGCACGTCGCATGCACACCGGGACGGTCGGGCTGAACCACTACACGGTCGACCCGGCGGCACCGTTCGGCGGAGTCAAGGCGAGTGGGCTGGGCCGCGAGTTCGGTCCGGAGGCGCTGCTCAACTACCAGCAGGTGAAGTCGATTTACCGGTGATCCCGGCACGGACAAGAGCATAGGTAGAACGTTCGGTCTTGACAGATCGTGGCGGAGTCGACATGCTGAGCTCAGATAGAACGTTCGGTCTCGCTTCCGGAGGTTCCAGCGGCCCGTCACAGGCCTGTCGTCGGGAGCAAGCCGTACGTGCCAACTGCTGAATCGCACCGTCGACTTCGCCGCAACTACGAAAGGATCATCGTGACCACCGTTGACACTCCCGCTGCCGGGGGCATCGCGCCGGCCCTGCGCCAGCTGTACCTGGTGCGGTTCGCATTCGCCATCGTCTGGGCGGGCCTGGTGTTCGCCACCAAGTCCGAGCTCGGCGCGCCGGGCATCGCCCTGGTCGTCATCTACCCGCTCTTCGACGTCGCCGCGGCGGTCTGGGACTCCCGCTCCTCCAGCGACAACGAACAGGTACGCAGCCTGCAGTTCAACATCGCCATCAGCCTCATCGCCGCCGTGGGCCTGGCCATCGCCGGCGCCTCCGGAGTGCCGGCCATCCTGCGGGTGTGGGGTGCCTGGGCGATCATCTCCGGAATCGTCCAGCTGATCGTGGCCGTCAAGCGCCGCGCGATGGGCGGCCAGTGGCCGATGATCCTCAGCGGCAGCATCTCCGTACTGGCCGGTGCCAACTTCGTCGCGAGCGCCTCGGGGACGGACCCGAAGCTCAGCGGCGTGGCCGGCTATGCCGTTCTCGGCGGCATCTTCTTCCTCGTCTCGGCCCTGCGCCTCGGCCGCGCCGCCAGGGAGAGCTGACATGGGTACCAACACCTACGACGTCGTCGTCATCGGCGCGGGCCCGGTCGGGGAGAACGTCGCCGACCGCGTGGTGCAGGGCGGCCTGAGCGTGGCCATCGTCGAGCGGGAACTGGTCGGAGGGGAGTGCTCGTACTGGGCCTGCATGCCGACGAAGGCGCTGCTGCGCAGCGGGGCTGCCCTCCGCGCGGCGCGACAGGTGCCCGGCGCACGTGAAGCGGTCAAGGGTGACCTGGATGTCGCCGCCGTGCTCGAGCGCCGCGACTCCTTCGCGTCGAACTGGAAGGACGACGGACAGGCCTCCTGGCTCGAGCAGGTGGGTGTGCCGCTGTACCGCGGACACGGCCGCATCAGCTCCGCCCGGGTCGTCGAGGTGTCCGGCAAGGACGGCTCCGTCACGACGCTGACCGCACGGCACGCGGTCGTCGTCTCGACCGGAAGCGGCGCGCTGGTCCCGGATGTGGAGGGACTGCGTCAGGCAAAGCCCTGGACGAGCCGGGAGGCTGTCGCAACGGGCGAAGTCCCGGGCCACCTCGCCATCATCGGCGGTGGCGTGGTCGCGTCGGAGATGGCGACAGCGTTCGCCGGCCTGGGCGCCTCGGTGACGATGCTGGCGCGGGACGGAGTGCTGCCCATGGCGGAACCGTTCGCCGGCGAGTACGTCGTCGAGTCGCTGCGCGAGAGCGGCGTCTCGGTCCACCTCGGAGCCGAAGCGGCGTCCGTGAAGCGGACCGACGACGGAGCGGTGTGCATCACCCTCACCAACGGTGAGCAGGTCGAAGCCGATGAACTGCTCGTCGCGATCGGTCGTACGCCCAACACGCAGGACATCGGCCTCGACGCCGTCGGTCTGACGCCCGGTGCCTGGCTCACCGTCGACGACACCATGCGTGTCGTCGGTGAGGACGGCGCACTGTTCGACGACGGATGGCTGTATGCCGCCGGTGACGTCAACCGGCGCGTGCTGCTGACCCACCAGGGCAAGTACCAGGCCCGCGCCGTGGGCGACGTCATCGTGGCCCGCGCGAAGAACGAAACGGTCGAGCAGGGTCGGTGGGGCCGCCACGTGGCCACATCCGACGAGCGCGCGGTACCGCAGGTGGTGTTCACCGAGCCGGAGCTCGCGTCGGTCGGGCTGACCGCGGCCGCTGCCGAGGCCGCCGGGCTGCGCATCCGGGTCGTCGACTACGACCTGGCCGCGACCGCCGGATCCTCCCTGCAGGCCGAGGGATATCGCGGTCGGGCCAGGATGGTCGTCGACGAGGACCGCAAGGTGATCGTCGGATTCACGCTGGTCGGCCCGGGTGTCGCGGAACTGCTGCATGCGGCGACGATCGCGGTGGTCGGCGAGGTGCCGATCGACCGACTGTGGCACGCGGTCCCGGCGTTCCCCACGGTCAGCGAGGTGTGGCTGCGGCTGCTGGAAGCCTACGGCCGTTGACGCACACGACTGGTGTCCTGCCCGTTCAGTGGCGACGGGACGAGACACGGCGCGCCCCCTGCCTCCCAGCAGGGGGTTTTGCGTAGGGCAAAAACCCTTGTTGGCGCCACGTATTCTTGTATAGTGAGCGTTACATACAGGAAGGGGGTCGAAATGGCGAACGTGGCGAACGTGACGACCATGGTGGACGTCGGAGACGCGCAACTGGCCTGCACCGACGTCGGTTCGGGCAGCCCGGTCGTGTGGCTGCACGGCTCGGGGCCGGGTGCGACCGGCATGAGCAATTTCGGCGGCAACCTCGCGGCGTTCCAGGACTACCGCAACATCGTGGTGGACCTTCCCGGCTGGGGAAGCTCTCCGCGACCTGACACGGGCGAACCACTGATCTTCGACGCGGCGGAGCGTGTGTGCCGTGCGATGACGGCGCTCGGGATCGAGCGCGCCCACCTGGTGGGCAACTCCTACGGTGGCGCCGTGGCGATGCGCATTGCGATGCGCCACCCTGAGCGAGTGGACCGGGTGGTCCTCATGGCACCGGGCGGAGTCCTGCCGGCCGACGCGCCACCGTGGCCCGTCGGGCTGGAACGGCTCTTCGGCTACATGGCGGCCCAGAAGCCGTCGCGCGAGGCGATGGCCGAGTTCGTACGGCTGATGGTGTTCGACGAGACGCTGGCGACGGAGTCCCTCATCGACGAGCGGTACGAGTCGAGCCTGCGCGCCCACCCTGAACTGCCGATCCCGCCGAACTTCGGCGACCTGACCCCCGATCTGGCGCTCATCTCCGCCCCGACGCTGCTCGTGTGGGGGCGAGAGGACCAGACCGTCCCGCTGACCTGGGCGCCCAAGATCCTCGAGGGCATTCCCAACGCGGAGCTGCGTGTTCTGCCGAACTGCCGGCACTGGGTGCAGTACGAGCGTGCGCCCGAGTTCAACCACATCGTTCGCGAGTTTCTGCAGGGCGGCGCGGCCGCCGCAGCGGAGGGATGAAAACGTGGGAATCCGCAAGCTGGGCTATGTCGGTCTGAACGTCACCGACGTGGAGGCTTGGACCGATCTCCTCAAACGCACACTGGGTATCGGCGTCACCACAGCCAAGTTCGGCACGGAGGAGATCGGGCTCGCCGAACTGGACGAGTTCAAGTACCGAGTGGCGCTGTACCCGTCCGCTGAGGACACCCCACGGCACCTCGGCTGGATCGTCGACACCCCGCCCGACCTGGACAGGCTCACCCAGAGGCTCACCGACGCGGGTTACACCGTCGAGGACGGCTCGCCGGAAGAGACACAACTCCGTGGCGCCACGCGTCTTCGCTGGTTCACCGACCCCGTCGGCTACCGGGTGGAGCTGGCGATCGGCGAGGCCAAGGCGCGCACCAGTGTCGCCAGGCCCGACGGCACCCATCCCGGCACCACCGGCCTCGGCCACTTCGTGCTGGCCAGCCCCAAGCTCGCCGAACTGCGTGAACTCTACGAATCCGTGCTGGAGTTCAAGCTGACCGACTACCGCGCCCCCGGCCTGTACTTCTTCCGGTGCAACTCGGCCCACCACGCCATCGCCCTCGCGGGCGCGGACGCGCCGTCGATCCATCACCTGGAGTTCGAGCACGGCTCGATCGACGACGTCGGGCGGTCGTACGACCGGGCCAAGGCCAATGGCGCGCCCATCTCGATCAGCCTGGGCCGGCACATGAACGACAAGGCGATCTCGTTCTATGTGCAGAACCCCAGCGGTTTCCACCTCGAGATCGGCTGTGGTGGGATCGAAGTGGGCGACGACTGGGTGCCGCACGACTTCGGGGTCTCGGACGTCTGGGGGCACCACCACACCAACACCAACCCCTTCGCTTCACCGGCGTCATGACGGGCCCCGTCGAAGGTCCTGACCTCTCCGGTCGCCGCGCGATCGTCACCGGTGCGGCAAGCGGCATCGGCCAGGCGGTGGCGGCCCGGCTCGCCACGCTCGGCGCCCACGTCGTCGTGTGTGACGTCGATGCCGAAGGTGCGAGGCGCACGGCCGATCAGATCGGCGGCGAGGCACTGGTGATCGACCTCAGCCGGACCGCCGAGCTGGCCGAGCGGACGCTGGACGCGGACATCCTCGTGAACAACGCGGGGATTCAACACGTCGCGCCCGTCGACAAGTTCGAGCCCGAGCGGTTCGCCTTCATGCTGCGGCTGATGCTGGAGGCGCCGTTCCTCCTCAGCCGCGCCGTGCTTCCGGGCATGTACGAGCGGGGCTGGGGACGGATCGTCCACATCTCCAGCGTCCACGGCCTGCGAGCCAGTGCCTACAAGTCCGCGTACGTCAGCGCCAAGCACGGTCTGCTCGGGCTCTCCAAGGTCATCGCGCTGGAGGGGGCCGCCAAGGGCGTCACCAGCAACTGCGTGTGCCCCGGATATGTGCGAACCCCTCTGGTCGAGAAGCAGTTGGCGGACCAGGCGGTCCTCCACGACATGAAGACGGATCAGGTCCTCTCGGACGTGCTGCTGACGCGCTCGGCGGTCAAGCGCCTGATCGAGCCCGACGAGGTCGCCGGCGCGGTGGCCTTCCTGTGCTCGCCGCAGTCGGTATCCATCACGGGCACCGAACTGACCCTCGACGGCGGGTGGGGCGCCTCCTGAGGGCGGCGTGCCTTCCAGAATGCCGGGCGCACGGCAATTGACCGCCTGAACGCCGCCGCGTGTGTGCGCAGCGGCACCTCCTCGAGTCGGTGAAGCCGACCTTGAAGGGACGGGCAAGGGCCGAGTCGAGCTTCGACAGGAAGGGCGTGTCGTCGAGAGCGTCAGTGTTGCTGCCATTCAGCATCTTCAACCGGTCCGGGTGGGCCGCCGCGGCCTTCTCGAAGGCGGCGGTGTGCTGCACGGGCTTGAAGGCGCCTGCGATCTTGTCGGGCACCAGCGAGTGGGTGACGGACAGGAAGACGGCGACGCCGATGGTGCCACCCATCTGCCGGAAGAAGGTGGTGGAGGACGTCGCGACCCCGATGTCCCGTGAGGAGACCGCGTTCTGCATGGCCGGCACGATCGTCCGCAGGTTCGGACCGAGCCCGGCGCCGACGACGAACATCGCGATGTCGATGTGCACCAGACTGCTGTCGGCAGACATCCTCCACGGAGCCGTCCGTCGGACATTGGTGGTGGCGATCTCCCTGCATACCAGGGCCTACGGCAGGCTCGTGACACGATGGGCGGATGAACGATGAGCGTCGGGCCCTCCTCGTGGAGAAATCGCCTCTTCCCGCTGATCTTGAGGACAGACTGAGCGCCCAACTCACCTTTCTGATCGAGGTGGATCAGCTCAAGACCGTGCTTCGGCAGTCACCTCTTGCTGCGGCCGACCGCCGCGAGAACGACGCCGAGCACTCATGGCACCTGGCCATGATGGTCGCGATCCTCGCCGAGCACTCCGACGAGCCATTGACCTGGGACACACCATCCAGCTCGTCCTCCTGCACGATCTCGTCGAGATCTACGCAGGCGACACGCCGTTGTACGACAGTGCGGCAGGCGCCGATCAGCACGAGCGGGAGGTGGCTGCGGCGATAGACATCTTCGGCCTGCTTCCGGTCGACCAGGCGCAGCGCCTCCAGGCACTCTGGGAGGAGTTCGAGGAGCGCCGCACTCCCGAGGCCAGGTTCGCCAAAGCCATGGACCGACTGCAACCCCTGCTGCTCAACTGGATGGCACACGGCGGCACTTGGCGGACTCCAGGCGTCACCGCGGACGATGTCCGGGCCCGGAAGGCCGTGATCGGGGAAGCCTCTTCGTCGCTATGGGCGGCCGGGCGGCGCCTCATCGACGAGGGTGAGGCGCGAGGCTGGTCCAGGCGCGGAACATCTTGAGCATGGGCTCTTCCCGCGCGATCTGCCGGCTCGGATTCCAACGCGTCGGCTCCTCAGCCGTGTTGAGTCAGCGCTGCGTCCACGGCTGCTTCGGCATGGAGGCGTGCGGTGGGGAAGACCGGGACGGGACTGTCTTCAGGGCCGATGAGCAGCTCGATCTCCGTGCAGCCCAGGATGATGCCCTCCGCACCGGCGGCAACGAGATCTTCTATGACCTTTCGGTAGGCAGCGCGGGATTCGTCCTTGATCACTCCGAGGCAGAGTTCCTCGTAGATGACTTGGTGCACCAGGCCGCGTTGCGCAGAATCCGGGATGAACACCTGGAGGCCGCCCGCCTCAAGGCGGCCCCGGTAGAAGTCCTGTTCCATGGTGAACGCCGTGCCCAACAGGCCGACCCGGCTCAGGCCCGAAGCCCGCACAGCGTCAGCCGTGGCATCGGCCAGATGCAACAGGGGGATGGACACCGCCGCCTCGACCGCATCGGCCACCTTGTGCATCGTGTTGGTGCAGATGAGCATCAGGTCGGCACCGGCTGCTTCCAAAGACCGAGCGGCCCCGGCAAGGATCTCGGCGGCTTCCGCCCAGCGGCCCTGGACCTGCAACTGCTCGATCTCGGCGAAGTCGACCGAGTGGAGCACGCATCGAGCTGAGTGGAGCCCACCAAGCCGGTCTCGTGCGAGCTCGTTCAGGAGCCGGTAGTACTCAGCCGTCGATTCCCAGCTCATTCCACCGATCAGACCGATGGTCTTCATCGCCCCACTCCTCGAAGCACGGATTCTGCTCACCTTCCGGCCATGTTCTCATAAGTGAAATAAGGGTAGTGGGGTCAAGTCATAAGGCTTGCTTTGGTGTGGGCGGTTCGACAGCGGAAAGCATCGCAGTGCCTCGACGGCCCACGGCAGGCGCGCCGGACTCTGGGGCTCCTCATGTCGGGACAGGAAGAGGTCACGGGCGCGCTCCCGTTGGACTACCAGCACCTCTTCCCCTGCCTGCTTGGCGCGGGGGACAGGTGCCGCCGCATCTGACATGAAGTACGGGAAGCTGACACGGGTCCATCCCGGCTTCATCGCCTCGATGTCCTGTTCCGTGATCACGTCGCGGTGTGCGTGAGATTGGTCGGTATCGATGCCGAGTAAGTGGTGTCCGTAGGGGCCGGCACAGGAGCAGTCCTCCGCGGGCCTGCACCCCGAAGAGGTTGTCCAGCAGTGCAGTCACGAAATGGTGATGCAGATACCGCGTATGGACTCGACGATGGCCGGTGTGCCGCCCTCTTCGCGTGCCACTGCGTCAGGCGTATAGCGGTGGCTGTCGGGTCCGACATAACTGACGGTGCCACCTCCCGGCACGACCGGCACGGTGGTGCGGAGAAGGTCGCGGTGCACGACGAGAACCGCAGGCGTCTGAGGGCCGCCAGCGAACTTGTGCGGCGACAGGAACACGGCGTCCTTGTGGTTACGCCGACCGGGTGCCGACTCATGATTCGCGCCAGGCCAGCTCGTTGGAGTGGTGTTCTTACGGTCCGAGGAACACGACCCGGGCTCTCGTGCGTGAGGCCGACACGCTGCTCGTTCGCGGGCCGGCTCGGGCGCTGGCACCCGTGGACGACGCGGAGATCTGGCTGCGCGTGACCGTGATGGCGAGCGCGCTGGTCGGTCTCGCGGCAGACGCGTTCCACCCGATGCTGGAACTGGCAGCCACGGCGGAGCCCCTGCGAGAGCGGCTGGTCGGTGTCCTCGCGCAGCTCGCCTGCGGCCCCCGCAAGTGATCAGGGGCGAGACGTACGACCGCTTTGCCGGGGCGACCTGGGCCGGCAACCCGGCAGGGATGTCCGCATGGTTGAGGGCCTGGTACGACGGCTCCCGTCGTACCAGGCCGGAGTGGGGGAGCTTGGGCGAGGTCAGGTTGCGGGGACGGTCGTAGTGGCGAAGTAGGGCTTGCAGGTGCTGCCGGCCCAATCCGTGGCGATCTCCAGCAGGCTGTTGCCGTCGGCCGAGGGCAACAGAGCCGAGCTGTAGTTGGGGCAGTAGTCGACGACCTTCGACTCGACCGTCACCGGCGCTGCGATCTCGCGCCAAGTCCCGCTGCCACCTGCGCTGTTGACCCATACGGTCCTGCCGCTGCCGGCGGCAACCGATCCGTCCTTGTTGTAGAGGACCTGTCCGACCAGGAAGAGCCGGCCGAGCGGATTGCCGGCCTGGGGCGCCCAGGCCACGGTCGGGGCGTGCTTGAAGTACTTGCCGTCGGACGTCTCCGGCCTGTAGCCGAGGGCGGCTCCGCCGCTCCAGTCCCAGCCGTCGGGCGAGGTCCGGTAGTGCACGACACACTGGTACTGCCCCGAGGCCGAGCAGATCTCGTACGACATGAAGTAGGTGCCGTTGCCGAGCTTGCGGACGACCGCCATGCCGGGGCGGTCGGTGGCGAGCGAGCTGATGACGGTGGCGTGGTGTCCGGTCCAGGTCTGGCCGTTCGAGGTGCGCGCGGCCATCAGCTTCTGGCTGTGGGCGGGGTCGGTCTCGTCCGAGTAGTGCGCGACGAGATGACCGGAGGAGTCGACGGAGAACTCGGGTTCCCACAGTCCGCCGGTGCTGCCCGCGGTGGCGATGGTGGAGAGATAACTCCACGTACGCCCCACGTCGTTGCTCTTGAAGACACGCAGCGCCATGCGCCGGTCGGCTTCGTCCTGACCGACCGAGGCAGCCCAGAGCAGCGTGCCCGCGGGAAGGCTGCCGACCTGCTGGGGAAGTTCGAAGAGGGTGGAGCAGCAGAGCCCCTGTCCGTTCGCCGCCTCCGGATCGCCGACCGTGCCGACCTGATGGAAGGAAGCGCCGGAGTCGGTGCTCTCGTAGATGGCCCCGAGTCCGTTGTTCCCGGAGAAGGTGACGACGGAGGACAGGATGCGGCCGTTGGCGCTGCCGTTGTGGGCGAGCCGGATGGCCCGCGGATAGAGGCCGGTGTCGTCGCGCAGCACGTTGCCGGTGGCGGCGCCGGCCGACCCGGTCTGCACGGTGATGAAGGCCGCCAGCAGCGCGACCACAGCGGAGAAGAGTCCCGCCAGACGCAGCGGGCGTAGGAATGTGGGGGGTCTTGCCGGCATCGGAAACTCCCGTCGGGTGCAGGGTTCGATCTGTTCGCTCGGAGCGGGCCGTCCCATGAGGCGGCGGGGAGGGGACGTTGCGCCCGTGCGGCCTCGCGGGGACGCGACGCCCTCCGTGTCAGGAAGTGGGGGGTACGACGTTGTAATACGTGGCCGGGTCGGGCGCCGATGGTGCCGTGCGGAGGCGGTTACAACGTTGTATCGCCGCGAAAATGTGGCGTCAACACCTGAGAACCAACTGCCTGTTGAACCCTGTGCGGCCACGTTCAGGTCATGTCGCCTGTGCGGGACGGGCAGTGTTGCAACGTTGGAATGTGCCCTACCCTGGCTACCAGGCCGAACCACCGTGCGGAGACGGCCTACGCGGAAGTGGACGCACGACCTGGGGGAGGGGCGGAGGCCATGGCAGGCGCTCGTCTCAAAGACGTGGCCGAGCGCGCCGGCGTGTCGATCAAGACCGTCTCGAACGTCGTCCGGGGCGAGGCCCGTGTCGCGGAGCAGACCCGGCAGCGGGTCCTGCGCGCCGTAGCTGAACTCGGCTATCAGCCCAACGCCTCGGCGCGTCATCTGCGCACCGGTCGCAGCGGCATTATCGCGCTGGCGGTTCCCGAACTGGTCGCGCCGTACTTCGCGGAGCTCGCCGCGGAAGTCATCGCGGCGGCCAAGAAACGCGGTTGCACCGTACTCATCGAGGACACCGGCGGCGACCCGGAGGAGGAACTGCGCATCGCCTGCGGGCTCAGCGACCCCCTCATCGACGGCGTGCTCCTCAGCCCGCTGCGCCTCGACGAGACGGTGCTCGCCAACCGCGGGCGCCGAGTTCCCCTCGTACTCCTGGGCGAGCAGTCCTACAAGATTCCCGCGGACCACGTACTGATCGACAACTCCGCTGCCGCGCGGGAGGCGACTGAGCATCTGCTGCGGATCGGGCGGCGGCGCATCGGTGTCATCGGCCAGCCGCCGGACCGGGCCCACGCGACCACCGTGCAGCGCATGCATGGCTACCTCACCGCACTGCATGCCGCAGGCGTGCCGCACGACCCCCGACTCGTCCCGGAGACCCACAAGTTCACCCGGGCCGACGGCGCCGCCGCCATGCGGGCACTTCTGGCACTGGAGGAACCGCCCGACGCGGTCTTCTGCTTCAGCGATCTGCTCGCCTCCGGCGCGATGCGTGCCGCGTACGAACACCGGCTGCGGGTGCCAGGCGATCTGGCGATCGTCGGATTCGACGACATCCAGGAAAGCCGTTACAGCGTGCCGTCACTGACCACGGTCTCGCCGGACAGACGGGAGATCGCCGAGTTGGCGGTCGGCGCCGTCCTCGACAGGATCACCCACGAGGCGGAGGCTCCGTACACGCGGCTCACTGCGGGGTACGAACTGGTGGTGCGGGAAAGCACGGATCCACACATCCGCGAGACGTAGAACGTTCGACGAGTCATGAGACTCCGCATCTTGTACCGCACCGTCATCACCACCGGTGCTTTTCTCCTCCTGGGAGCGACAACGGCTCCTGCGAGGGCATGGGGGCCAGGAAGTGACATGCGGTTTCGCAGTCGAGTGCCGTCCCTCTACGCCGCGCGTGGACGGACTCCTCCGGCTGGGCCTTGAGGAGTTGCGAGGGTCGAAGCCTGCGATGCGGACGGGCGCAGTCGTTCGGGCCCGGATGCCTCCCCCCACGGGAGCATCGGGGCCCGAGTACTGTGCGCGGCACTTTTGGAGGAGCCGCGTAGCCTCCTACGCGGCAGGCCTCCCTGGTTGTTCAGGCACGGGCCGCGGCGGCGAGGTCCAGGGCGACGTCGGTGATCATGTCTTCCTGGCCGCCGACCATGCCACGCCGCCCGACCTCCACGAGGATGCTCCGGGTGTCGAGGCCGAAGCGTGCCGCGGCTGCCTCCGCGTGCCGCAGGAAACTGGAGTACACGCCGGCGTATCCGAGGCTGAGGGTCTCGCGATCCACGCGGACTTCCCGGTCCTGCAACGGCCTGACCAGGTCATCGGCCGCGTCCATCAGCGGGAAGAGGTCACAGCCGTGCTCCCAGCCCATGAGGTCGGCGACCGCGATGAAGGCCTCCAGCGGACAGTTGCCCGCCCCCGCGCCCTGACCCGCGAGGGAGGCGTCGACTCGGACGACACCGTTCTCGACGGCGACGACCGTGTTGGCGACCCCCAGGGCGAGGTTGTGGTGGGCGTGGATGCCCATCTCCGTGGAGGGGTCGAGGACGTCGCGGTAGGCCTCGAAGCGCTCCCGCACGCCGTCCATGGTCAGCCGTCCGCCGGAGTCGGTGACGTAGACGCACTGGGCGCCGTAGGACTCCATCAGCTTGGCCTGGCGGGCGAGTTCGGCGGGCTCGGCCATGTGGGACATCATGAGGAAGCCCGCCACGTCCATGCCCAGTTCCCGGGCGGCGCTGATGTGCTGGGCGGAGATGTCCGCCTCGGTGCAGTGCGTGGCGACACGCACGGACCGGATGCCCAGGGCATGGGCCTGGCGCAGATCATGCAGCGTGCCGATGCCGGGCAGCAGCAGCGTCGTCGGGACCGCTCGCTCGGTGACGTCGGCGACCGCCTCTATCCACTCCCAGTCGGTGTGCGCACCTACGCCGTAGTTGATGGAGGAGCCGGACAGCCCGTCGCCGTGGGCGATCTCGATGGCGGCGACACCGGCGGCGTCCAGGGCGCCGGCGATGGCCCGGGCCTGGGTCACGGTGTAGCGGTGGCGGATGGCGTGCATGCCGTCCCGCAGGGTCACGTCCTGCACATACAGACCGGTCATCGGGTGTGCCCTTCGGTGCGGTGCTCGGCGATGCGTTCGGCTGTGCGCAGCGCGGCGGACGTCATGATGTCGAGGTTTCCGGCGTAGGAGGGCAGGTAGTGCGCCGCTCCCTCCACCTCCAGGAACACGGACACCTTGGTCGGGTCGCCCGTCACGTTCGCCGGCAGCAGGGAGCGCAGGGGGTCGTCGCCGGTGACCGATTCGAACTGAACCTTCTGCTTGAGCCGGTAGCCGGGTACGTAGGCCTGGACACGGCCGACCATGGCCTCCACCGACTCGGTGATCGCCTCCGTGTCTGCGTCCGAGACCAGGCAGTGCACGGTGTCGCGCATGATCAGAGGCGGTTCGGCCGGGTTCAGGACGATGATCGCCTTGCCCCGCGCCGCTCCGCCGACCTTCTCGATGGCGGAGGACGTGGTCTCGGTGAACTCGTCGATGTTGGCCCGGGTGCCGGGGCCGGCCGAACGGGACGAGATCGAGGCGATGATCTCGCCGTAGTGCACGGGTGTGACGGCACCCACCGCGGCGACGACCGGGATGGTCGCCTGGCCTCCGCAGGTGACCATGTTGACGTTCTGTGCTGCGAGGTGCTCGTCGAGGTTCACCGGCGGCACCACGTACGGACCGACCGCCGCGGGCGTCAGGTCGATCACCGTCCGGCCCAGCTCGCGCAGGACCTCGTCGTGATGCCGGTGGGCTCCGGCGGACGTCGCGTCGAAGACGAAGTCCACGCCGGCGAACTCGTCCATCTTGACGAGTCCGTCGATGCCCTCGTGCGTCGTGGCGACCTTCAGCCGCCCGGCACGGGCCAGGCCGTCCGAGTCCGGGTCGATGCCGACCATCGCCGCCATCTCCAGACGCTCCGACAGCCGCAGGATCTTGATCATGAGGTCGGTGCCGATGTTGCCCGACCCGATGACGGCTACCTTGGCGCGGTCACTCATTGCTTCCACCTTCGCCGGCGGGTTCGGGGGCGAACCGGACGGACACATCTCCCAGTCGAGAGATCGAGGCGGCGAACACATCACCCGGCGCGGCTGCGACCATGGGCCCGAGTGCACCCGTCAGGACGACGTCCCCGGCCCTCAGCGGATCACCCAGTTCGGCCAGCGTGCGCGCCAGCCAGAGCGCTGCGTTCAGCGGACTGCCGAGGCAGGCGGCGCCGGTGCCCTCGGAGGCCACGTCGCCGTTCTTCGACAAGCTCATGGAGACGGCGGCCAGATCCACCTCGTCGAGGCTTACGCGCTGGTCTCCGAGTACGTAGAGGCCGGAGGAGGCGTTGTCCGCGACCGTGTCGACGAAGGTGATGTCCCAGTCGGCGATGCGGCTGTCCACGATCTCCAGGGCGGGCAGCGCGTACTCGGTGGCGGCGATCACGTCGTCGACCGTGCAGTCGGCGTCCGGGAGATCGGCGTTGAGGACGAGGGCGACCTCCGCCTCCACCTTGGGCTGCAGCAGCCGGCCGAAGGGAACCCGGCCGTCCTGGGGGAGCACCATGTCGGACAGCAGCGCGCCGAAGTCGGGCTGATCGACGCCGAGTTGACGCTGTACGGCCTCCGAGGTGAGACCGATCTTGCGTCCGACGAGACGGTGTCCCTCGGCGATCCGCCGCTCGTTGTTCAGCCGCTGGACGGCGTAAGCGGTGCTGATGTCCCCCGCGGAGACCAGGCTCCTGATCGGGGGACACGACTTCCCGCTCGCGGCAGCGTCCGCCAGCAGGTCCGCGACCTCCTGAACGGCGGTGGGGGATTCGGAGACAGGAGGGGTGGGACGAGACATACGGGGACCTCCGCGAGCAAGGTTGGAAGGGCTCCTCAGATATAGAGGCCCTGTTCTTCATGTGCCAAAGTTCGTTCCATGTCACGGAACAGCACGACGGGCAATATGCTCGACAAGGCGGCCTTGATCCTGGACGCCTACCACCCGTCGGGAGGAGAGCTCCGCCTCTCGGAACTGGTGGCGCGCACCGGACTGTCCAAGACCACGGCGTTCCGGCTCGCCGGGAATCTCGTTCGGCTCGGTTTCCTGGAACACGCCGGGGAGCACTACCGGCTCGGCAACCACCTGTTCGAACTGGGTTCCCTGGTCTCCCGGCGACTGGACCTGCGTGAGACCGCGCTCCCCTTCCTCCAGGACCTCTACGAGAGCACGCGCCAGACCGTGCACTTCGGCGTGCGGGACGGCTTCGACGTCGTCTACGTCGAACGCATTCACGGCCATGACTCACTGGCGCTCCCGTCGCGCATCGGCGGGAGACTGCCACTGAGCTGCACCGCGATCGGCAAGGCCCTCCTCGCCTTCTGCAAGGAGGAGACCTGCGACCTCGACACACGGGAGTTGCCGCGGCTCACCCCGTACTCGATCACCGATCCCGTGGCCCTGCGCACCGCGCTGGAGCAGGTCCAGGTGTCCGGTCTGGCCTACGAGGAACAGGAGGCGGCCGTCGGCGTGAGCTGCATCGCCGCGCCCGTGTTCGCCGGGGCCACGGTCGTCGCGGCCCTCTCCGTCGCGGTTCGCCAGCAGCAGTTCCGGCCGGCCCACCTCGCACCGGCTGTACGGACGGCAGCACTCGGCCTGTCCCGGGCACTGCGCAACGGCGTGACGTCCGCATGAAGCCACAGCCTCGCGCAGGATCACGCCGTCACGCCGTCACGCCGTCACGCCGTCACGCCGTCACGCTCACCGGGGCTTCCGCCGTGGTGCGGACCCGCTCTCCCACGATGAGGAAAGCAGTGGCTGCGGCGCCGACCAGGGCGGGTATCGCGAAGAAACGGAACATCGACTCCGGGGCCCACCCGGCGTCCAGCAGGTGGCCTGCGAGCGTCGGGGCGAGCACGGCGCCGAGTCGGCTCACGGCAACGGCCATGCCGAGTGCGGTGGTGCGGGATTCGGCCGGGTACATGCCCGGGATGATGACGTTGAGCCCCGACACCGAGCCGTTGAGGAAGAACCCGACGAATGCGGCGACGACCAGTGCGCCGGCCAGGGTCCCGAGCGTCGTCGAGAAGAGAATGAGCGCGAGTGCCGCGACGCCGAAGTAGGCGGCAGTCAGCCGGCGGGTCTCGAAACGAGAGATCAGCAGCGCCAGCGCCACGGCGCCCGAGACACCGCCCAGGCCGAAGAGCACGCCGCCGAAGATGCCCTGCTCAGCGGAGAGACCGGCCTTGAGCAGCAGGGCGGGTGTCCATGAACTCGCGAAGTAGAACGCTGTCATCGCGGCGGTGAGGGCAAGCCAGACCAGGACCGTCCGCAGAGCATTGCGGCCGTAGAACAACGACTTGACCGCGACGTTGGGGGTCACGGCCTTCTGGGGCAGTGCGTCGACCCGGGAGTGCCCCATGGCGACGAGCATCCGGTTGAGCTTGGCCAGAGCGTCGCGGGGCCGGCTCGCGATGAGGTAATCCATGGACTCGGGCAGGAGGCGCAGGCCGATCGTGAAGAGCAGTGCGGTGGCGATGCCTCCGACGAGGAACACGGGTCTCCAGCCGAACGGTGGGACCAGGAAGTAGGCCAAGAGTCCGGCCGCCACCGAGCCGAGACCGTAGCCGGTCGTGATCAGAGCGACGACCAGTCCTCTGCGCCTGTGATTCGCGGACTCGGAGGCGAGTACGGGCAGACAGGCGGCCATGATCCCCACTGCCGTGCCGGTCAGCACCCGGCAGATGAGCAGCTGGTCGAAGTTCTGCGAGGCGGATGCCCCCAGCATGCCCAGCGAGGCCATCACCAGGCTCGCGAGGGTCAAGCGGCGGCGCCCGATGCGATCGGCGAGCGGGGCGACGCAGAGCGCCCCGAACGCCATTCCCGCCAGCCCGCTGCTGAGCAGAAGGCCCACCTTCGACGAGGACAGGCCCCATTCCTTACCGATCGCCGGTCCGACGAACGAGGTCGCCAGGAGGTCGAACCCGTCCAGCAGGTTCATCGTCAGACACAACACGACTGTCCGGATCTGCACCCTGCTCATTGGCGCTTTTTTGACCTGCTCGAGAACGCTCATGGAGTACCTCGCTTCGCTGCGACGTCAGGAAAGGCCTTCTTCAAAAAGGGCCTTTGAGCTGCGGTTGAACGTGCAGGAGGGCATACGCCTGCTACCCAGGTCGGCCCTGTATGTAGCGTTCACTCTACGGACGGGGTGGGAAGTTGACCAGATTCCGGTCAAGGTTTTCCCAGCGCTCACATATCGGCAGGAAGCGCCTGCTCACACCAGATGACCTTGCCGTCCGCGAGCCGTAGCTGGATCGGAGTGCTGCCGTACAGGATGGCGTTCGTGATCAGCTCGCTGACCACTAGCTCGGTGACGAATCCGGCCGATTCGCAGCCCCAGTCGCTCAGTTGACGGACGACCTGTGCGCGGGTTCCCGGCACGGCAACAGGGTGGCGACGGCCTCGTCGCACAGGGCGTCCGGCGAGGCCTGCGCGCCTGACAACTCGCCCAACAGCCGTTCGAGGCCGCTGCCCACGTCCTGCTGCCGGGACTCGATCAGACCGTCGGTGTAGAGCGCGAGGAGGCTGCCCTCCGGCAGTTCCACCTCGTACGACTCGAACGGCAGACCGCCCAGGCCCAGGTCGCCGGGACGCAGCACGAAGATGTCACCCCCGGCTACCTGCTGTACGCCGCTCGCGCGCTGGCGGCATGGTGGCTGGCCGTCCCCTCGATGGTCGCGCTCATGTTGGGCGACGCTGCGGGGGACCCGCCCGGCGACCGCCGCCAGGTGCTGGCCGACCTCGTCCGCGCCGCCACGAGGCCGCAGCGCTGAGCCTGCGGTAGGCCGAACGATCGCGCAGGGGTCCTTGGCGGCAGAACGTTCTGTCTTTACAGGCGCGAAGAGATTCGCTAGCCACGGTACTTCCCGGCCCCGCCGAGGTGTCCACCGTGATCGATGACGGCGTCCTTGAAGTACTGGCCGACGGTGCCACGTGGATCGACATGACGAGCAACACGGCGACGGCCGCGGCCCCTTGCCGAGAGAGGGCGATCGCGCTGGGCAGGGGCGTGTTGGAGGCGCCCATGGGAGGCTCGCCCGCAGATGCCGCGGCAGCACGGCTGCGGCTCTTCGTAGGCGGTGACGCCGACCTCCTCGCGCACCGGCGCCCTCTCTTGTCCCTCCTCTCCGACCGCATCACGCACATCGGCGGCCACGGAGCCGGCTACACCGCCAAGCTCCTGGTCAACCTCCTGTGGTTCAACCAGGCCACTGCAACCGCGGAAGCTCTCCTGCTGGGCCAACGCGTCGGCATCGACCTCGGTGTACTCGCCGAAACCCTGGCGGCGGGCCCCGCGTCTTCCTCGTTCATCCAGAACGACCTGCCGTCCCTGCTGGACGGCGACTACCTCGCCAGCTACGGCCTCGACCGGATCCTGGATCAGCTGACCGCCGTCACGACGCTGGCCGCAGACGTCGGTACTCCGCACGCCCTCGCGGACACCGTCCGAGGCATTCACCAAGCGGCACTTGAGCGCTACGGCGCGGTGGATGGTGAACTCCTGGCCGTCGCTCTGCTCGAAGAGAAGGCGGGAGCGCTGCTGCGTCGTCCGCCCGCGCGCGCCGCGGACACCGGCACGTCCTGAGGACGCGGTGGGGGATCGGCGCGATCCTACGGGATTAGGAGAGAACGTTCTTTCTTGACAGGTGTGGAGAGAACCGTGATGCTAGGTAGAGATAGAACGTTCAGTCTAACCGGAAGTCCACGGTCCCTCCGAACGTGCCCGCGCGCGGACGAAGCCGACCGTGGCATCACCTGACGAGTCGCCCCTCTCTCGTCGCCATCGCGCAAAGGGATCATCGTGACCACCCTCGACTCGCCCGCCGCTGACCCAGCCGCGGTCGCCGACGGACTGGCGCCAACTCCGCGCCGGCCGCATCTCGTACGGTTCGCATTCGCCGGCCAGTGGCCGATGATGCTCAGCGGTGGCATGTCCGTGCTGGTCGGGGCGCAGTTCATGGTGAGGGCGTCCGCCTCGGGTCCGAGGCTGACCCATGTCGGCGGCTACGCCGTTCTCGGAGGGGTCTCCTTGCTCGTCTCGGCGCTGCGCCTGGGCCGCCTCAGTCAGGCGGCCTGAGATGACCACGTCTTCGTACGTCGTCGCCGACCTCACATCAACCGGCCGGGTCCTCCCGTGCCGTGTCACTACCTTGACGGAGAACACATGACCGAGCAGCAAACCGGCGGTGCGGAGGGCGGGGCGGCAGACAGTCCCGCGCCGGATCCGGAGGAAGAGGAGGCACAGCAGGGCGTAGTGTCCATCTCGCCCAGGACACGCGGGGCATCCCGCCTCGGAGGGATCGCCCGCGGGGCGCTCATCGGCCTGGTGGCCGGTGGCGCGGGGCTCGCGGTCGGTGAACTGGTCGCGGTGGTCACGGGAGAAGCGTCCGCGCCCGTGACAGCGGCCGGGAACTGGGCGATCAGCATCACGCCCACATGGCTCGAGCAGTTCGCGATTCGCAACTTCGGCAGCAATGACAAGACCGTGCTGCTCATCGGCGTCTACACGACGCTGGCGTTGCTGGCGGCCATCGACGGTGTCCTGGCCCGCACACGGCTGATCCTTGCCGGCATTCTGACCGCGGTATTCGGCGTCGTCGGTGCGACCGTCGCGGTCACGCGACCGGTCGCGGAGACGAGTTGGCTGCTTCCCTCGCTGCTCGCCGGACTTGTCGCGGCGGCGGCCCTGTGGTGGCTGACGGTCATGTCGCTGAAGGAATCGGACTCTGCCGCCAAGCAGACCGAGAGGCGCCGATTCGTCGTCGGCACGCTGGGCACGGCCGTGGGCGCGCTGGCGGTCGGATACGGCGGCAACGCGTGGATCAAGAAGCGCTACAACGTCGCCGACGCGCGTGCGAAGGTGGTGCTGCCGAAGCCCGCGAAGGTGCTGCCGAAGCCGCCCGCCTCGGTCCACCCGAAGGTGCCCGGGCTCGGACCGTTCTTCACCCCGACCTCTGAGTTCTACCGTGTCGACACGGCGCTCGCGCTCCCTCATGTGGACCCGCGGGACTGGAAGTTGAAGATTCACGGCATGGTGGACCGCCCGTTCGAGATCACCTTCGACGAGCTGCTCTCCTACAGGTTCGAGGAACACGATCTGACCCTGACCTGTGTGTCGAACGAGGTGGGCGGACCGTACGTCGGCAACGCGCGCTGGCTCGGCACGCCGTTGGCGCCGCTGCTGCGCCGCGCCGGCGTCCAGCGCGGGGCGGACATGATCCTCTCCAAGTCGGTCGACGGGCTGACGATCGGGTCGCCGGTCGAAGCGGTGCTCGACGGCAGGCAGGCGATGCTGGCGGTCGCGATGAACGGTGAGGCGCTGCCGGTCAAGCACGGCTTCCCGTGCCGGATGCTGATTCCTGGTCTGTATGGATACGTCTCGGCGACGAAGTGGGTGACCGACCTGGACATCACCACGTTCGCCAAGTCCGACGCGTACTGGACGCCGCGTGGCTATTCGCCGGAGGCTCCGGTCAAGACCGCGTCCCGCATCGACGTACCGAAGAGCGGGGCGACGGTTCCGGCAGGGACCGTGGTGCTCGCCGGTACGGCCTGGGCCACCCACCGCGGCGTCGCCGCCGTGGAGGTGCAGATCGACAACGGGCCCTGGCGGGAGGCGAAGCTGGCGGCGTCGGACACGCCGGACACCTGGCGGCAGTGGTCGTACGAGTGGGCGAACGCGCCCAAGGGCTCGCACAAGGTCAAGGTGCGCGCGACCGACGGGACGGGCGCGGTGCAGACGTCGGCCGTCCAGGGCGTGGTGCCGAACGGCGCCACGGGTCACCACAGCATCACCGTCAAGGTTTCCTGACCGGGGCCCTTCGGGCCCGCAGACGCCCATGGGCTAGCGAGACAGAATGTTCGGTCTTGACTCTGACCCAGAGGCGCATTATGTTCCATGTGTATCGAACGCTACATATAAGGGTGATCATGCTTCACAAGACTTCACTGCGGACGATCGGCCTCAGCCTCTCCCTCGCCGCCTTGGCGACGTTCGCGGCGGCGTGCAGCAGCTCCGACGACTCCTCGTCCTCCGATGCGAAGAAGTCCTCCGCGGCGACGACTTCGGCCGGGTCCGACTCGAAGACGGCCTCGGCGGCGCCGGACTCGGCCGACTCGGGGTCGAAGCTCGTCCTGAAGACCGCGAAGGGCAGCGCGGGCATCTGGCTCACCGACCCGGCCGGACGCACGCTGTACCTGAACACCAAGGACAAGAAGACGGCGTCCAACTGCTACGACGCGTGCGCCAAGGAGTGGCCTCCGCTCACGACGACCAAGCCTGTGACCGTGACCGGCAAGTACACCGTGCCGAGCAACGTCGGCACCATCACGCGCACGGACGGCACGAAGCAGGTCACCTACGGTGGGCACCCGCTCTACTACTACAAGGGCGACACCGCTCCCAACCAGATCAAGGGCCAGGGCGTCGACGGCAAGTGGTTCCTGATCGGACCGATCGCCAACATCATGAACGGCTCCAAGCCGTAAGCATTCCGAAGGCCGTTGCGACGAGTCGGCTCCCGCCGTGGTGCGATGTTCCTCCACGGCGGGAGGGGCGAACCACCGGTGCAGTGACCGAGAATGACGGGCGGAGAGTTGCCAGGGCTGCTGACCTGGGGACGTCTCCGCTGCTCCGTGTCAGGACCCGGAGGGTCGATGCCCCCGGGTGTCGCCGGCCGCCAGCGGGAGGTCGCGCAGTGACAGCGTGCTCGGCGTGGGCAGTGGCTCGTGGGCCGCATCCGCGCGAAACGACTGGAGCAAGTACGCCACCAGGCGCCGGGACGCCGCGCTGTCACCCGGCAGTGCGGTGACCAGACTGCAGTGAGCCAACAGGCCCACGGCAAGGTCCGACGGGTGGAAGTCGGCTCGCAGTGTGCCAGCCGCCTGAGCCCTGCGGATCAGGGTCACCAGCTCCCGCTCGATCCGCTCGCGCACGTCCGCGTGTGCCTGCGTGCTGTCCGGGAAGGCCGCGAGGAACGCGGCTGGGAAGCCCCGTTCCTCCCGCTGCACTTCGCAGACCGTCTCGACCAGCCGCTGGAAGCCCTGCCACGGATCGGGGTCGGCCAGCGCCTCGGTGAGGGTTTGGGCGCACGTGTCCATCTGGTGCGCGAACGCGGCCCGTACGAGGTCGTCCCGCGTCGGGAAGCGCCGGTACAGCGTGGCCACACCGACCCCCGCACGTCGCGCCACGGTCGCCATGGGCGCGTCGATGCCGTGCTCCGCGAAGACCGCGCGGGCTGCCGAGAGGATGCGCTGCAGATTGCGCCGGGCGTCGGCCCGCAGATGGTCCTGCTTCGCGATCCGAGAGGATTCCGGCACCGCTTCTTCTCACCTCCGCCTAAGTGGACGGCATCGTCCGTTTACCAGCCTACGCTGGGCGAACGATCTCCGCAGCCACTGGTGACGAAGGTGAGAACGCAACGATGAGCGACCGCACGATGAAGGCCGTACTGTTCGACCGCTACGGCGGGCCGGACGTCCTGTATGTGGGACGGGTGCCGCGTCCCGAACCGGGGCCCGGCGAAGTCCTCGTGCGCGTGCGTGCGTTCAGTGTCAACGGCAGCGACACGACGGTCCGTTCCGGTGGGTTCCGGCTCGTCACCGGCCGCAAGTTCCCGCAGCGCGTGGGACTGGACTTCACCGGTGAGGTCGCAGCCCTCGGCACCGGCGTGACCGGTGTCGCGGTCGGCGAACAGGTGTGGGGCTTCCTGGGCCGCTCCACTTCGGGCAGCGCCGCCGAGTACGTGGCGGTACGGCCCGGGCAGTTCGGCCGTGTCCCGGACGGGCTGGACATCGTGGAGGCCGTCGCGCTTCCGGTGGTGGCCACCACGGCCGTCACGGCCCTGCGCGACAAGGCCGCCCTGCGCCCCGGCGAACGGCTGCTCGTACGGGGCGCGGCGGGTGGCGTCGGCAATGCCGCCGTCCAGCTCGGGCAGGCGTACGGTGCCGAGGTCACCGCCATGGCCCGCGCCGCCAACCTCGATTTCGTCCGTGCACTCGGAGCACAGCACACCATCGACCACCGGACCGTGCAGCCCGCGGAATTGGGGCTGTTCGACGTGGTCCTCGACGCAGCGGGCAGCGATCTGCCCACCGTACGGCGGATGTTGAAACCCGGCGGACGCATGGTTGCCGTCGCCGTCGACATGAAGCGGCCCGTCGCCTCGCTGGGCTACATCGCGGCCAGCTCGGTTCACGGACGGGGTCGGGTGCGCTTCTTCAGCGGCAACCCCGGGCGTGCCCAATTTGACGACCTTGCCCGCCAGGTGACGGAGGGAAAGCTGCGGCCGGCGGTGGACAGGATCTTCCCGCTGGAGGAGACAGCGGCGGCACACCGTGCACTGGAGGCGGGCGGGGTGCGGGGAAAGTACGTGGTCAGGATTGATTGACAGGAGTGGGTCCAGTCGGCGGTCATGTCCGTCACTGTGAGCGACACCGGCGGTCGGCCAAGAAGGACTTGGCCGGCCGCCCTTTTCGGCTGAGTCGTCGTGGCATCCCGAACCAGCGGCGTTGCGCTGGTTGTACGTGAGCAGCATGGTCCGGACACCGAGGTCGTAGTAGGTCTGCACGGTGTCGATGCGCCCGCCCAGCGGGCGCGTGTCCTCAAGATCGAACGCGATCGCGAGACGCCCGGTGGCCTTGGCGCGGCGAACGTCGTCGGCCGAGTCGGCCATCACGTAGCGGTCAGGGTTCGTGAGCACGTGACGGCGGAACGCGGACAGTACCTTGATCGTGTCGGCCACGTCGTGGGGCGCGTAGCCCACGTTCACCGATACGAAGGAGGCGCCCGCTTCGGCGTAGCGCCACAACGCGTCGACGCGGGTGTCCGGGTCGAGCGGAAGGCAGCAGTGCTGCTCCCACACCAGCGCTCGGGCGTACTCGGCCGGGAAGCCGGGCAGTGTCGTCGTGTGCTCCTGATTCATGGATCTCCCAGAGCCGAAAGGCGGGTCTCGGCCGAATGCCAGGACCACGGGGAACGGCGGGCGAGCGTCAGCTGTCGTACGGCCGAGGGCACTCGGTCGACAGATGTCGTGGTGGCCGACGAGACACGAGGCCCGAGCCGGCTGCACGGAGCACCGTTGCCTGCACTCTGAACTTCGGCCAGGAATGGCCGTGTTTAAGCCATCGGAAGATCATTAATGTGGTGTCTGAGCGTCGGCATCTACTTCGAGGAGTCCCGTGTCCGCTGCCCCGCAGGTTACTGACATCCTTTCGCCCGAATTCGCCACTGACCCCTACCCCGCCTACGCGGCGATGAGAGAGAAAGAGCCCCTGATCTGGCACGAGGCGACCCAGAGCTACATCATCTCCCGTTATGAGGACGTCGAGCGCGTCTTCAAGGACAAGAAGGCCGAGTTCACGACCGACAACTACAACTGGCAGCTCGAGCCCGTCCACGGCAAGACGATCCTGCAGCTCAGCGGTCGGGAACACGCGGTGCGCCGGGCGCTGGTCGCCCCCGCGTTCCGGGGCAGTGAGCTGCAGGAGA
This sequence comes from Streptomyces spinosisporus, assembly GCF_022698145.1. Taxonomy (GTDB): domain Bacteria; phylum Actinomycetota; class Actinomycetes; order Streptomycetales; family Streptomycetaceae; genus Streptomyces; species Streptomyces spinosisporus. The sequence continues at coordinate 40,607 of NZ_JALDAX010000014.1, read as the reverse complement.
AGTTCCTGCCGGTCATCGAGCGCAACTCGCGCGAACTGATCGACGCCTTCCGGCACACCGGCTCCGCCGACATCGTCCACGACTACGCGACCCGGCTCCCGGTCAATGTCATCGCCGACATGCTGGGCCTGGACAAGGCCGACCACGCCCGCTTCCACGGCTGGTACACCGCGGTCATCGCCTTCCTCGGCAACCTCTCCGCGGACCCGGAGGTGACCGCGGCGGGCGAGCGCACGCGGGTGGAGTTCGCCGAGTACATGATCCCGATCATCCGCGAGCGCCGCGACCACCTCGGGGACGACCTGCTGTCCACGCTCTGCGCCGCCGAGGTCGACGGCGTCCGGATGAGCGACGAGGACATCAAGGCATTCTGCAGCCTGCTCCTCGCGGCCGGCGGCGAGACCACCGACAAGGCGATTGCCAGCATCCTGGCCAACCTGCTCATGCACCCCGAGCAGTTGGCGGCGGTGCGCGAGGACCGCAGCCTGATCCCCGCCGCGTTCGCCGAGACCCTGAGGTACACCCCGCCCGTCCACATGATCATGCGTCAGGCGGCCACCGACGTACAGGTCTCCGGCGGCACCATCCCGGCCGGAGCGACAGTGACGTGCCTCATCGGCGCGGCCAACCGCGACGAGGAGCGCTACCGCGACCCCGACCGGTTCGACATCTTCCGCCAGGACCTCACCACGACCTCGGCGTTCTCGGCCGCCGCCGACCATCTGGCCTTCGCACTGGGCCGCCACTTCTGCGTCGGTGCGCTGCTGGCCAAGGCGGAGGTCGAGACCGGCGTGAACCAACTGCTGGACGCCATGCCCGACCTTCGTCTCGCCGACGGCTTCGACCCGGTCGAGCAGGGCGTGTTCACTCGCGGCCCGCAGTCGCTGCCGGTGCGTTTCACCCCGAGCACCGTCTGAGCTGACCCACACGGCCTGCGCGGGAGCAGGCAGAACTCCCCGGCCCCATGGGCCGGGGAGGACGTCAGTGCATGGACGGGGTGAACTGCACGGGCAGGGAGGTCAGGCCGCGCATCCAGATCGAGGGACGCCAGGTGAGTTCCTCCGGCTCGACGGCCAGCACGAGGTCGGGGAGGCGTTCGAGGAGCGTCTCCACGGCCGTACGAGCCATCACGTCCGCCAGCAGCGGTGCGGGATAGGGGCAGCGGTGTTCGCCGTTGCTGAAGGACAGGTGCGCCGAGTTCTCGGCACCCACGTGCGATTCCGGCCAGATCTGAGGGTCGGTGTTGGCCGCCGCGAGTCCGAGGACGAGGCAGTCTCCCTCCCGGATGAGGCGCCCGCCGAGCTGGGTGTCGCGCACGGCCCACCGGCCGATGAAGTTCTGCGTGGGAGTGTCGAGCCACAGCACTTCATTGAGCGCGTCGCCCACGCTGACCCTGCCGCCGGAGACATCGAGGGCGAAGCGTTCGTCGGTCAGCAGCAGTCGCAGGGTGTTGCAGATCCAGTTGGCGGTCGGCTGCTGCGCCGCGGCGATGACCGAGATCAGGTCCTGCACGATCTCCTCGTCGCTGAGCCCGGCCGGGTGCTGCACCATCCGGGAAGTGACATCCGGTCCGGGGCGCTCCCGCTTCTCCTTGACGAGTTGCGCGATCCGCTCGCCGACGCGCATGTACGCGGCGACCGGGTCGTCACCTTCCCCTGCGTCCAGGGAGATCCGCAGGTCGTCGACCAGGCTCTCGGTGTCCGTGCCGTCCTGCGGCATGCCGCACATCCACAGCACGGCCCGGGCCGGCAGGGCGTGCGCGTACAGGCTCATGAGTTCGGCCTGACCGCTGCCGGAGAACGAGGAGATCAGCTGGCTCGCGATCAGTTCGCACTCGCGGGCCAGCTCGAACTGGTCCACGCCCTCGAGCGCCTTGGTGATCACACCGGCCCGGCGCTGGTGCTCGGTGCCCTCGGTGAACAGCACGGAGGGCTGGTAGCCGACGTACGGCAGCAACGGCCAGTCCGGCGGGATGTGATCCCACTGGTTCCAACGCCGCGAGTCCCGCGCGAACAGTTCGTCGTGGCTGGTCACATAGCTGACCTCGGGATAGCCGAGGACGAGCCAGGCGGGGATGTCGTTGTCGAGCAGCACGGGCGCGACCGCTCCGTGCTCACGGCGCATGGTGCGGTACAACTGCGAGGGAGTCTGCTGGTACTCCAGGCCTGCCAGTTGCACCGCCGATTGATGCGCGGGGCAGCCGGGTGGGGGAGTGGGCGTGGACGGGGAGCCGGCGGGGTCGCTCACGGTGTGCTCTCCTGGGACAGTGCCATTGAGTAGAGGTGATCCACGAGGGTGATGAGGACCTCCTTGCCCGAGGACCTGAGCCGGGCGTCACAGTCGATCATCGGCACGTGTTCCCCCAGGGCAAGGGCTTTGCGGATCTCTTCGAGGGAGAAGCGGTTGGTGTCGTCGTCGAAGCGGTTGACGGCCACCACGAACGGGGTCTTGTGGTGTTCCAGCCTGTCTATCGCGTACCAGGAGTCCTCCATACGGCGCGTGTCGACGAGGACGACCGCGCCCAGCGTTCCGGAGAACAGGCGGTCCCACAGGAACCAGAAGCGCTCCTGGCCCGGGGCACCGAACAGGTACAGCACCATGCGGTGGTTGAGACTGATGCGACCGAAGTCGAACGCGACCGTCGTGGTGGTCTTGCGCTCCACGCCGACGGTCTCGTCGACGCCCTGCCCTGCCTGAGTCATCACCTCTTCGGTGTTGAGCGGCCGGATCTCGCTGACCGCGCGGACCAGCGTGGTTTTGCCGACCCCGAAGCCGCCCACGACGACGATCTTCAGACCGGTTTCGGCGGTGTCGGTCAGCGGCGTGCGCTGGGAGGGCGGCTCAGAGGTTGCGGAGCCCATCAAGGACCTCCTGGAGCAAGGCGGTTTCGGGAAGGGACGCGACGGATTCGGCCGCGCGGGGGTGGCGGGCGCTGACCTTGCCCATGTCATGAAGGTCGCCGACGAGGATCCGCGTGACGGTGACGGGCAGCTTCAGCTCGGCGGAGATCTCCACCAGCGCCGTGGGGTGTCGGCACAGCTCGAGGATTCTGACGTGCTCCGACTGCATGCCGGCACTGGGCTCGTTCTCGCTGACGATCAGCGTCACCAGGTCGAACGAGTCGTCGGCTGTGCTGCGCCCGCCCGTGACCATGTACAGCCGGTCGGGATCGCCGACGTCCACGGGTTTGCGCATCACGCGGAGGCACCCCGGTCGGCGGGCGTGCGCGGTTCGGCCCGTAGGTGGTCGCCGATCTGCTCGACGAGTTCGGTCATCTGGTGGCCGATGACCCCGGGGTCGGCGTTGTCCTGCGCGACGACCGCGAGGTGTGCTCCTTCGCCGGCCTCCACGACGAACAGCAGGCCCCCGTGGAACTCGGTCATGGAGTGCCGCACGCCGCCCGATCCGTCTCCGAATTCCACGGAGGCGCCCTGGGCGAGGGCCTGGATGCCGGAGCAGATGGCCGCCAACTGGTCGGCCTGGTCGAGGGTCATGTGCTCCGTCCAGCAGAGCTTGAGGCCGTCCCGCGACAGGACGAGCGCGTGGCGCGTGCCCGGGGTGCGCTCCACCAGGCTCGTCAGGAGCCAAGTGAGGCTGTTGTCAGTGGTCTCCATGGTGCGTGACGGGTCGTGACCGGTCGGTGGTCACCCGGCCCGTTCCTCCAATCTGTCGAGCGATGATCAAGTGAGAGGGGGTGGTGATGGACCCTGCCTGTGAGACGCGCGGGCCGAACTGTGCGGGGAGGGAAACCTAGTCGGCTGTGGTCTGGTGTCCGTCCTCGGGAGAGTCGGCGGATTCGCCGAGCGGGTCGCGAGCGCGCCGGGCGCGGTGGAAGGCGCCGAACTGGCTTCCGACGTCGCGAGCCTGCCGCTCTTCGAGCTGCTCTGCCGAAGGCTTCGCGGGCGCGGGCTTGCGCCGTGCCTGCTCGGCGGCGGCCATGGTGCGGCCGGGGGCACGGACGGGCAGTCCGTTCTCGGTGGCCGCGTCCCGGCTGCGGGGAACGTCGGCGCTGGGGGCCGCCTTCACAGGGTCGGAGGCGATCGGTGGGGCGGGCGCGGGCCGGGCCGGCTCGGCCTCTTCGACGGATGCCGGGGTCTCCGGGACGTCGCGCGCGGGGCGGGGCAGCTCGACGACGGGCTCGCGCTGCTGGGCCACGAGCTGGGGCGGCAGGAGGACGACGACGCCGGTGCCGCCACGCGAGGAGGGCCGGTAGTTGACGCTGATGCCGTACTTGTCGGCGAGTCGTCCCACCACCGCCAGGCCGAGCCGGGTGCCCTGCAGCGAGGCCAGGTCGGTGACTTGGCCGGAGACGGCCTCCTGTGCCCGGCGCATGGCGGCGTCGGACATCTTCAGGCCGCTGTCCTCGATGGTGATGACCAGACCGGCGCTGCGCTCCTCCACGTAGACGTGGACCTCGTCGATGGGCGGCGAGAAGTTGGCAGCGTTGTCCATGAGTTCGGCGAGCAGATGCATCACGCCCTCGGCGGCGAAACCCGCGATGGCCGTCTTGCTGGACGAGTGCAGACGCACCCGGCGGTAGGCGGCGATACGGCCGACGGACCCGCGCAGGATGCTTTCCATGACGATCGGCTTGTTCCAGACACGGCTGGAGCGGCCGCCCATCAGCAGGGCCAGCCGGTCGGTCATCAGCCCGAGCTGGGACGTGCTGTGATCCAGTCGCAGCAGGTCGCCGAGGACTTCCTCACCGTGCCGGTCCTGCATGGCACGCAGGTCGGCCAGCATGGAGACCGTCTTGGCCTGAACCCGGCTCAGGGCCTTGGCGGAGGCGGCCTGGGCGGCGGCGGACCGCCGTTCACTGTAGGCGAGTTCGCGGATGAACGAATCGGCAGCCCGGTGCAGGGAGGGATTCTGCGGCCAATCGAACTTGGTGAGAACGGTGTTGGCGGAACTGCCGTCCCGTAGCAGGGCCACCGCGGCAGGCAGCGTCTCGTCGGTCAGGCGCTGGAGTTCGGTCTTCCCCCGCGCAAGTTCATCGCGCATCTGCTGCAGCTCGGTCTCGGCCGCGCCGGCCCGCCGAACCGCCTCGGAAAGCTCCCCGGCGAATATGTGCAGCGCCTGACGCAGTTGCGGATCGGAGGGCTCGACGACACGGGCGAGAGCCGCATCGGCGCCGGCACCGCTCTTCACCTCCCGGGCGACACCCGGCAGGCTCACACTGACGAGCCGGGCCACCTCGGCCCCCTGCAGTTTCCAGTTGTCCTTGGCCGCCCCGAGCTCGCTGTCCCGGGCAGCCGCCTGGCGGCGGGCACGCCGCAGGAGATACGAGGCGGTGGCGACGACGACGGCGACACAGCCCCAGGCGGTGATCACCGCGCCCAGGACCCAGTCGCGGGCTTCGTCCGGAGCGAGTACGGCCGCCGTGACGGCACCCGCGGTCGCGAGGAGCAGGATCACCGGGAACACAGCCGACGAGGAGCCCGCCCCTTTCCCGCGTCGACGCTGGCGGGGGCGAGCAGGCTTTGGCATTGCGCGGTCCCTTGGTCTGAATGAGCATGAAGCAGGTAGGCGAATGGACATTTTCTGCGTTCCGGACTGCGGCCGTTCAGGGACGGCCCGCTTCCGGATCACGCATCGCGCTCATGCTAGCCACCCTTTCGAGTGCCGGGGTACACCAACGATCCGATCCCCCCAACGAGTTGGCTTAGTCGGAAAATGATCGGTGGAACCCGCCTGCGTAATAGGGGACTTGACTGGACAATGACCCAAATGAGGCCAGTCGTAGGCCGGTGACGTGGGGTGCTTGGGATCACGCTCCCGCACGGTGCTCCTCAACTGCCCATGTCCTGGCGCATGTTTTCAGACAACACGCATCCAGTCGGACTGTGCGACACCGTGCGGGCGAGCCCGGTTCCTCGACCCGGTCGCGTGATCAGCGCGGTGGAGCCGCCTGCGCGACCGCGGGCGTTGCGGTCCGCCAGACGGTTCCGCGCGCCTCGTACTCCATGATCGCCTCCACCCGCGTCACGACGTCCGGACCGAATTCCCGCCCGGCCAGCCACAGGCCCAGCTCCAGGCCTGAGGTGATGCCCCCGGCGGTGACGAGATCCCCGTCGTCGACCACGCGTGCGTTCTTGACGTCGCCGCCCTGTTCCTCGAGATGCGCCTTGGCCCTGTGGTGCGTGGTGCACGGGCGGCCCTTGGTCAGGCCGGCCGCGGACAGAAGCATGGTCCCCGTGCACACCCCACTGATCGTCAGCCCGCTGCGGGGCGCGGCGGCGAGGGCACGGGGGAGGATGCCACTGCGGACCTCGGCCCAGACGCCGGGGGCGTCACGGCGTGCGTAGCCGCCGCCGGGCACCACGATCAGATCCGCCTCCTGCGGAGCCCAGCGATGCCGCACCTGTATCTCCGTGCCGTGCCCACAACGGACCGGCCCGAGCTCTCCCGTGGTGACGTACCGGATGTCGGCGCCTTGCGTACTGTGCCTGCCGGCCGCTGAGAGGACTTCGTACGGCGCGATGCAGTCCAGCTCCTCGACGCCGTCGAACATCACGATGTGTACACGTAGCGGCCCCGTTCGTCGGGGGACGGCAGCTGCCGGGGTGTGCGGTGCCGTGGACGGGCGGGGCGCCGCTGCCGCGGCTGCCCTCCGCTCGGGATTCTCTTCGTGCTGCAACGGTGTGTCTCCGGGTCGCTCGTCGGTGCGTACGGAACTGCTGAACTGGGCGTCGTGCACCCGCGCTTCAGAAGTCGTCGCCGGCGGCCACGGAGTTCCTGAGCCGAGCACAAACCGCGGGCTCGCGGGAACTGAGCGGGGATCGGCCCCGACTACTGGACCAGGTGACGGAGGTTCACCCATGTACTGAGTAGATCAGGAGACATCCCTTGCATGCTCGAGTGCGGGGCGCAGCTGTGGTCATAGTGGTGAGCGGTCTGCTGACGGCAGGCTGCGGCAGTGCGCACCGGGAGACGGCGGAGACGAGTGCGGGCAAGGCGGCCTCCGGCTCCTACCCCGTGTCCGTCACGGATTGCACGGATGCCAGGACGAGGTTCGACGGCCCTCCACGGAAGATCGTCACCAGTAATGCCGCCGGCCTGGAGCTCCTCCTGCGCCTCGGCGTCGGTGACCGCGTCATAGGCACAGGTTTTCCGCCCGGCAAGGGCACCATGCCGGGCGGCCTCGACGCCGAGGCCCAGAAGGTGCGCGTGCTCAGCAGGGGAGCGGTCCCGAAGGAAAAACTGCTCGGCTCCGGCGCCGACCTCTACCTCGACACCTTCGGCGCGATGAATATGAGCGGCGCGGGGGAGGCCCCCAGCGCGGAGGAGTACGAAGCCGCCGGGATCAAGCACATCTACCTCAAGTCCACCGCCTGCGCCGCAACCGGCAAGGGCGCGGTCACCGACCTGTCCGCGGTCGAGGACGACATCATCTCCCTGGGCGCGGTCACCGGGACGCGCGCGAAGGCCAAGGAACTTGTCGCGGGCATGAAGAAGAAGGTGGCCTCCGTGCGCAAGGCGCTCGACGGCACAGCACGGAGCGCGCGCCCGACGTACTTCTTCTTCGATTACGACGCCGGCACACAGCAGCCGGTCGCCATCTGCAACCGCCAGGTCGCCAACGCCGTGATCACCTTGGCGGGCGCGCGCAACATCTTCGACTGCGACGGCACCACCCAGCGGGTCGGCTGGGAGGACGTGATCTCCCGAAACCCGGACTGGATCCAGCTCGGGGTCCGCAACAAGGGCAGCCGGGCGGCGACCGACAGGGCGTTCACCGCGGCGGAGGAGTGGCTGCGGTCGAACGCGGCCACCAAGGGCCTGAAAGCCGTCAAGGAAGGTCATTTCCTGCGCATCGGTTCCGAGCGGACCACCATCGCGGGCGTCGAGAACGCCGAGACGGTCGAGACCATCGCCAGGACCCTCTACCCGGACAAGATCCGATGACGGTGGCCGACAGCACGATGAAACGTGCGGACGTCGCGGCCCGGCCCCGCGGTACCTTGCCGGCCGGCCCGACTGCGATCGTGCTCGGCGTGGCCCTGGTGGCCGCGCTGACGGCGGCAGTGGCCTGGGGCTCGACGAGCATCTCACCCGGCGAGGTGTGGAGCGTGGTGTGGCGACGGCTGTCCGGCGAGCCGGTGCGCCCAGGCACGGACGACCTCATCGTGTGGCAACTGCGTGCCCCTCGCGCCGTGTTGGCCGCGCTCGTCGGCGCCGGACTCGGACTCGTCGGTACGGCGGTGCAGGCGCTGGTCCGCAATCCGCTGGCCGATCCCTACTTGCTGGGCGTCTCCAGTGGCGCCTCGCTCGGAGCGGTCGCGGCGATCGTGCTCGGCCTCGGTGCGGGAGGCGCGCTGGGGCTCGGCCTGTCCGGTGCCGCGTTCGTCGGCGCATTGGCAACGTTCGCCCTGGTGTGGGCGGTTGCCCGGCGTGGTGGAGGCTTCGCGCCGCTGCGACTCGTACTGGCGGGAGTGGCCATCGGGCAGTTCCTGTCCGGGTTCACCAGCTATCTGGTGCTGCAGGCCGGGGACGAGCAGCAGACCCAGAGCGTCCTGTTCTGGCTGATGGGCAGCCTCGGCGGGGCCAACTGGGACCTGCTCGCGGTGCCCGCGGTCACCGTCGTGGCCACCGGGCTGTGGCTGCAGGTCCGCGCCCGCGGTCTGAACGCCCTCCTGATGGGCGACGAGACGGCGGCCGGTGTCGGCATCGACGTGACGCGGCTGCGACGCGAACTGTTCACGGTGACCAGCGTGCTCACCGGCGTCCTGGTCGCCGTCTCCGGGGCGATCGCCTTCGTCGCGTTGATGGTGCCGCACGTGTGCCGCCTGGTGCTCGGTGGCGATCACCGCCGGTTGCTGCCCATCTCCGCACTCTTCGGCGCCCTGCTCCTGGTGGTGGTCGACATCGTCTGCCGTACGGCCATGGACACACAGGAACTGCCGATCAGTGTGGTCACCTCGCTCATCGGGGCTCCGACACTGCTGTATCTGCTGGACAGACGTTTGGGGAGCGGCAGTTGAAGATCGACATCGACGACCTGCACGTCGCCTACGCGGGCCGCACGGTCGTCGCCGGTGCCCATCTGATAGCGGCCGCGGGGGAGATCACGGGGCTGGTCGGCCCGAACGGCAGCGGCAAGTCCACACTCCTGCGCACCGTCTACAGGCACTTGAGGCCGGTGGCCGGGCGCGTGTTGCTGGACGGGACCGACATCCGGACGATGCCCGCGAGACAGTCGGCCCGGCACATCGCAGCGCTCCCGCAGGAGCGGGACAGCGACTTCGAATTGACCGTGCGCGAGGTCGTCGCCATGGGCCGTACGCCCTACAAACGGGGCTTTGCCGGCGAGGACGCCACCGACCGGGACATCGTCGCCCGCGCCCTCCGCGACGTCGGCATGGACGGCTACGCCGGGCGCCGCTTCACGGCACTGTCCGGTGGCGAGCGCCAACGGGCTCTGCTGGCACGGGCGTTCACGCAGCAGCCCGATGTCCTGGTGCTGGACGAGCCCACCAATCACCTCGACATCCGGCATCAGATTGAACTGCTGGCGTTGCTGCGCACGCAGCGCCGGACGACCCTCGTATCGCTGCACGATCTGAACGCCGCCGCGTCCGTGTGCGACCGGCTGCACGTCCTGCACGCCGGGACCGTCGTCGCTTCCGGTCCGCCACGCGAGGTCCTCACGCCCGAGTTGATGGCCGAGGTCTTCGGCGTACGGGCCGCAGTGGTCGGCCACCCGCTCACCGGGGACCCGCTGATCGCCTTCGATCATCGTGGCCCGTGATCACGAATCGCCCGGGCGGCGCACACTCCCGAGGCGAGCCAGGAGGTGTCCCACGAGGGCGAACATGCCGGGACGCCGCCGGGTGGTACGGCGAACGGGGTGGCCTGTGGGCCGGCCCTTCAGGTTGATCATGTAGATGTCGTACGGCTGATCGCGTCCTGCTCCGGCCGGCTTTCCGGCCGGTGCCCGGCCTCGTGGATCGGGTGCAAGGCGGTGGCGCGGGTCACCTGCACCAGCAGCACGGCCGGGGTATCTCTGTGCCGGGTGTCAGCCGGCGCGGGAAACAACTCGGAAGCGACAGAAGGGAGCGCGCTCGCCAGGCCGGCGACGGTGGCCAGGGCCAGGCTCGGGAAGACGACGTATCGAGGGAAGGACATGGCACACCAAGCGTGTGAGAAGTAGAACGTTCGGTCTACCTCCATTCAAGAGGGCCCTCGCGCCCTATGTCAAGACTGACCGTTCTATCGTTTGGTAACGTGGAGAGCATGAGTCGGAGTACTGAAGGCGGCACCGTTTCCGAGGCGCGGACGCGGCTGCTCAACACGGCAACGCGGATCTTCTACGCCGAGGGGATCCATTCCGTCGGCATCGACCGCATCGTCGCCGAGGCACAGGTGACCCGGGCCACGCTGTACCGGCACTTCGCCAGCAAGGAAGACCTGGTGCTCGCCTACCTCGCGCAGGCCGACCAGGCCATCCGGGGGCAGGTCGCCGCCGCCCAGGCCAGCAGCCCGTCCGCGGACGATCAGGTCCGTGCAGTGGCCAGGTCGATCACAGACGGCATCCGCTCCACCGGGTTCCGCGGCTGCGCCTTCCTCAATGCGGCGGCCGAGTACTCGGATCCCGCCCACCCGATCCACCAGGCCGTCCTGGCCCACCGGCAGTGGTTCCTCGACACGGTCACGGGCCTGCTGGCCCAGACCACCGAGACAGTGGCGGAGGCCGCCGGGCGGCACTTCATCATGCTCCGCGACGGCGCCATGGCGGCCGGCTGCCTCTTCGACCCGAAGCTGATCTCCGAGACCTTCCTCAACGGCGTCGAAGGCATCCTGAAGGCTCGCACCATTCCGGAACTCACCGACAACGCCGCGTCCGCAGCGCAGTCCTGACCGCCTCCTTCCACAGGGAGATCGGCACCACGCCAATCGGCCGGGGCCGGCGAACGAAACGTTCGCCGGCCCCGGCCGCTTTAGGTCCTCGCCCTGGTCCACCGAGGCGACGGTCGAATGCTCAACTCCCGTCTGCGGCAAGCTCGTTCGCGCCGCACACCGAGTCCGTCGCCGTCCTGAGCGCCTGGCGGTGGAGCGTGTCCAGGCGTTCCACTGCCGCTCCCGTCACTTCTGCCAGGGTCAGCTGCACCGAGCAGCCGATCGGCTTGCCGCGCAGGGGCTCGGTGTTCTTGAGCTCCACGAGCAGGTCCGTGGTCAGCTGATCGAGCCGGGTCCGGATCTGACCGAGGTCGGGACGCGTCGTGGGAGCCTCGTCGGGATGAGCGGTCCAGCGGTCGAACAGACCGCGCTGCACCTGCTTGCTCGCGGTGATCTGGTCGCGGAAGATCGCCACCGCCGCCTCCGCGTCCACGCCGGCCGCCCCAGCCTGCCGGCGGACCTGCTCCAGCACCTGGGCCTCACGCAGGGGGTCCTCAATGGGTGAGTCCGTGCCGAACTTGGACGCCGCGACATCGTCGCTCACCAGAAGGCGCTCGATGATCAGTCCCGTCAGAGGTCCGAGCTTGCCCAGTGGCTTGACCGCTGCGCTGCTTGCGGGTTTGGTGCTCACGCCGGTAGTCACCGCTACGGCCTGAGGAGCGGCCAGCCCTGTGGTGGCCACCAGCAGTCCGATGGTCGCCGCGTACTGAGTCGTCCGGTTTCGCAGATTCACTGGTCTGTCTCGTCCTTGATGGTTGGGGATGGTGAATGGGGCGTGGGTCGGGTGAGCTCTACGCCGGATCCGGCAGCGGGATGGCGCGGAAGACGTGCTGTGGATCGAAGCGCTGCTTCAGTGCGAGCAGCCTCGCGGTGTTCGGGCCGTAGGCGTGGGCTATCTGCGCCGCCTCATCGGGCCCGAGCAGGTTGGGGTACCCGCCCGGCAGTGCGTCCGCCTCGAAGGCGCCGTTCACCTTGTCGGCCCAGGCGCGGTGTTCCGCCGCACGGCTGTCGGCGGGCTCCCACTGGGCGATGACCTCGATCATGAGATGCGGGGTGCGGATGCCGAATGCCGTGTCCTCCAGGGGCACGCGCGTCGCGGCGCCGTGCAGGCTGTGCACGGATACGGCGGAGTAGGACGACGTCAGTGTGGACCCGGCCAAGTCCAGCGCCTCGCGCACGTCCGGGGTGAGAGACGGTACCGACCGCTGGCGGATCTCGACGTGCCGTCCGAAGGGGAACTGCGCGTCGATGCCCGCCAGCATCTCGGGCGCGGTGGTGGCGGAGACGTGAGACACGAGGGGCGTTCCGAGAGAGCCGAGCCGTGCCAACGCGTGTTCCCCGGCCGAGGCGTCATCACCGCTCCAGGTCGGCGAAAGGAAGAACGCGGGCTTTCCGTCGGGGCCGGGCAGGACACCCGACTGCACGGTCAACTCGTCCATGTTCTCGGCCAGGACGTCCGAAAGCCCGGCCAGTACGGTCGCGAGCTGCGTCCACGGAAACAGGATCATGCCGGACAGAAGCGTGGGCACACGATGCAGGCGTACCCGCATCGAGGTGACGGCACCGAAATTGCCGCCACCGCCGCGCAGGGCCCAGAACAGGTCCGGTTCCCGATCGGAGTCGGCCGTGACGATCGAGCCGTCGGCCGGCACCACGTCCGCGGACAGCAGATTGTCCAGGGCGAGTCCGAAGCGGCCCATGAGGAATCCGTAGCCGCCGCCGAGTGTCAGGCCCGCCATGCCCACCGCCCCGGCAGAGCCTGTTGCGGCGGTCAGACCGAAGCGGTGAGCGGCGGCGGCGACATCGGCAGCCGTGGCACCCCCCGACACCTGGGCGACCTGAGCCTCGGCGTCGACCGTCACCGAGCGCAAGCCGGACAGGTCGATGGTCAGGCCACCATCGCTCAGGGACCTCCCGGCCCAGTCGTGCCCGCCGCCGCGCACCGTCAGAGGAACACCGTTCTCCTGCGCGGCGATGACGGCGGCCCGGACCTCGGCCGGGTCGGCGCACCGGACGATGACACCCGGCCGGGAAGAAACGGCACCGTTCCAAATGCGTCGGCCGGCGTCGTAGCCGGGCCCGGCGGTGGTCACCTCTCCGGTCCGGACGTTCCTTTGCAGGGATTCGGTGAGGCGGGCGATCTGTGTGGGGGTGGGTGGTGGCATGGTCACTTTCTTGAATTTCCAGCGCAGCGTGGGCAGTTGGCTTGGGTCCGCACCCTTGGGTGGAACGAACGTTCTGCCTTGATCAACTTCCCGATCCCGATGCACCGTGTCAAGACTGAACGTTCTATCTGATGTTCCTACGGCGTACGTTCCGCCTTCGCGGTCTGGCTGAGGCCGTTGGATGCGCGCAGTGGAACCTCCTTGATGAACAGCGTGACCAGGAAGGCGATCAGAGCGACCGGGGCGACGTACAGGAAGATGTCCGCCCTGCTTCCCAATGCGCGGGCCATGTCCTCGCCTCCGGACGACGCCTCATAGGAGTCCCCCGCGGCTGAAATGCTTTGGGTCTTGGAGCTGTTGATGAGGGGCAACGGTACGTCGATTCAGGCGAGAAATCCCGTGGCGTGGTTGGCCGATGCCCTGTCCCGCCACCTCGGCTACGACGCGCGTTGCAGTCAGGTCCGATCGCGGAGGTGGACCTGAGTACCGGTACTCAAGCGCGGGTCACCGGGCGAAGACATGCTGATGCTCAAGAAGTCAGCGCCCCTCATAGGCAACGGAGTTGCATCATGTCTTCCTCCTCTCGTTCCCTCTCCCGGGCCCTCCGTCAGCATCTGCTGCACCCAGTCGCCCTGGCCTACCTGGCTCTGGTGACAGCCGTGGGCATCTGGGTCGGGGTGGACACGTTCATCGTGCGCACGGAGGCAAGCTTCGCGGGAGTGTGGCTCTTCATGGTCACCGCGCCGACCTCTTTGCTGTTCGTCGCGCTTCCCGGCGAACTGTTCTGGACAGGGATCATCGTGGGCGCCCTGTTCCAGGCATGCGTCTTGAGTGCCGCGTACCGCTGGGTCTTCGTACGACCCACGCGCGGAGGCCGCCTGGGCAGCGTCTGACACGTCTGTCAGGCCGCGACGGCCACGCCTGACGGCAGTGAATGGCCTGGGCGGGAAGCAGTCTTCTTCAAAGGCCGGCCGGAGAAGCTGTACAACCACCTCACCTGCGAAAAGACGTTCATGGCGTTCAGCGAGGACGAGGGCGGTGAGGCCCACTGCCAGTCCGGCGCCCAAAGGCTGGCCTTCACACGGGTCTACGACTGGCTGGACCAGGTGATGCCTCGTCACCTCGTGCCATACGGCAACAAGCGGGTATCGGTGTGAGGGAGTTGACCCTCGGCTGCTGGGCCTCGGCCCGACCTTCGGGAACAGCCCCTGCCGTTCCTGAACCGCCGGGCATAAAAGCCGGGCCGCGTGGGTTGAACGCGCCAACTGCTGTGGAACGACCCTGCCCTTCGGTGTCGGCAAGCACAAATGCGTCGGTGACACCTACGCCCTGGCCGAACTCACGGTCTCCATCGTCTGCATAGCCCGCCGCTGGAAGCTCACTCACCAGCCCGGATCGCGCGTTCGCGAAGTCCCCTGGACTACCGTTCAGCCCGCAGATCTGGTCATGGTCGCGCAGCCTCGACCGGCCGCATGAGCGACACTCGTCGCGGCCCTGCGGGCGCCGGCCGAGCGTGCGGGCCTTGCTGCTGTCGCCGGCTTCGTCGGGGAGCTGGTCGCGCAGGATGCGGGCGATGTCCCGGTACCAGAGGAAGGTGCCCGAGGCGCCCAGCGGAAGGCCCTGCATGAACGTCGGGGATCGGTGACCCGGTCGGTGTCCCCCTGCGGCTTCGGCAACGGGAATGATCCTTCGTGGCGAACTGTGTGGTGCTCACCCCGCAACGGCCCGGTCCACATCGCCGATCCCTTCAAGGAGCAGCCGCAGGGCTTGCTGGGAAGGGGAGTTGGGCCGTGGTGCGCATGTCACCAGGGTCAGGTCGGCGCGCTGGTGTCCCTCCGACCTCAACACGTGGATCTCCAGGGTGATTTCGCCTGCGGTGGGGTGATGACATGTCAGCCGGGGCGGCTTCGACACCGGGTGCGTCGTGGCTCCCCACCAGGCTGCGAAAAGGGAGTCGTGGATGACCAGTTCACCGACGAGGGCCTGCAGTGCGGTGTCATCGGGACACCGGTCTGCTTGACTGCGGAGCGCTGCCACGACGTTCCGTGCCATCGACTCCCACTGGTGGCCGAAGAGCGCACGGTAGCGCTCGTGGCAGAAGGCGAGCCGGACCAGGTTGCGGTCCAGGCGCGTGAGCAGGCCGAAGTCCACGAACAACGCGGCAGCGGCACGGCTCCACAGGAGTATGTCCAAGCGCCGGTTGAGGACGAGGGCGGGTACGTCAGTGAGATCGTGCACCAGTTGTGCGAGGGCGACGGGAACAGCGTCGTCGTGCGGTGTACCGGGGGATCGGCGCCCGTCGTCGTCGGTGGAGCGACCGGCGGCGACGAACAGGTATGCGCGTTCTTCTCCGGACAACTCCAGGGCGTCGGCCAGTGCCGTCAGTACGTCCTTGGACGCGCGATGGGTGCGCCCCTGCTCGATACGCGCAATGGACGCGACGCTCACCTGCGACAACTGCGCCAGTTCCTCCCGGCGCAGACCCGGTACCCGTCTGTGCCGGTCGGACTCGAAACCCCATCGAGCCGGATCGGCGGCGGTGCGCCTGGCCCGCAGGAACTCACCAAGGCGCGGTGCGGCGGAGGACTGCTCGGTCATGAAGCCATCCAGAAGTCGGGTGCGGCCGTCCTGTCGGAGGCTGCGGAAGGTCAGGACATGGTGGCCGGCGTCAACTCCGTCTGCCTGGTCGCCCTGGAGCGACGCCACGCCATAAAGATCCGGAAGGGGACGGCCAGCGCCACCCACCAGTACTCCGCGGCGTCCGGCGAGATGGCGGCCACCGGTATCGAGGTCGCGAAGACGATCGCCGTGCCCACGCCGTAGTGCAGTGACTGGGTGCTGAGGGAGCGGGGCGCCTCGGGGTTGCACATGGCCGGGTGTGAGCGGATCCAGAGCGTCATCGCCGTGAGCAGCAGCGCTGCCAGGGTGATCGTGCCGGCGTACAGAGAGATCGCGAGCGCGTTGCTCTGGTACGTGGTGATGATCTTCGTCGGGAACGGCAGGACGGCGACCACGGCCATCAGTGCCAGATCGAGGTAGAGCAGCGGGCCGTCCAGCACTTTCGCCGTATGGAACAGGCGGTGATGGGACACCCACAGCATCCCGACGACGAGGAAGCTGAGCAGGTATCCGGCGACGGTGGGGACTGCTTCCTTGAGACCGTGGCCGAGTTCTGAAGCAGGCAGGTCCTCGGGGATGCGCACGTCCAGGGCCAGGAACGTGATGGCGATGGCGAAGACGGCGTCGGCGAACGCCCGTACACGCTCGACGTCGATCCCGGGCATAGGTCTCACTGTCAGGGCTCCTCGTTCTGTTGCTGTCTTCGGTCCCGGCCTGCTCACGGCCGGGTGACGATGCACGTCGCGCGGACCCGACTCTGCATGTGTCGACTTCGACATGTCAAACCGGAGCTATTGCTCGCGGGCGGCGATCCGAACCGTCGGACGGGGCGGTGAAGGCGCTGCGGTGCGACGATCCGGCTGAGACCACAGGCCGGTGTGGCCTGGGCAAGCAAGGGCGGCCGTTCCCACGACCTGCGGGTCACCTGCATCACATCTAGGTGTCGTATGCGACATGTAGTCTCTTTACATGTCACTGACGCATGCCCTGCTGGGGCTGCTGGCCGTGGAGCCCGCCAGCGGATACGACCTCACGAAGGAGTTCGAGCAGGACCTCGGGCGGTACGCCTGGCAGGCCGGGCATACGAGCGTGTACCCGGAGCTCGTCCGCATGGCGGAGCGCGGCCTCGTGGAGGTCACCGAGGAAGGGCCACGCAGGCGACGGACTTACTCGGTGACGTCCCAGGGCCGTGAGGAGCTGCGCAAGTGGCTGCTGGAGCCCTGGGGGCAAGGGGTGGTGCGCAATGAGCAGGTGCTGCGCATGTTCTTGTTGGAGGCTCTGGAGCCGGAGGAGGCGGCTGCCGCGCTGCGCGGTGTCATCGAGCACGCCGAGCAGGGGGTGACCCAACTCAGTGCCCACCGTGCTCACCGGGCGGAGGAGCCGCCGGAGGGCCGTGACGTACTCGGACAGTTGGCAGCCGAGTACGGCCTGCGCCAGTACCAGGCGATGCGCGACTGGGCTCTGTGGGCCCTGGACCATCTGAACCAGCGGCGCACGGACTGACGCGGCGGGTGTGCTGCGGTCGCATACCTGTCCCTGCAACGGTGGGCGCCGCCTCCTGTGCATCAGAGCTCCGCTGAGGACAACTCCGCGGACAGGTCGTGCGAGGCCGCTGCGGGCTTCCTGCTCAGGGTGGCAATTCCACACGCCCGGACCGCGATTGTGTGAACTCCGCACATCGGACGGTACGGCCCTCGTGCCTACGGTGAGTCCGGGGCCGCGGCCGGCCTATTTGCGCCGCGGTGAAGGCGTACGGCTCCATCCCGTGCGTCGGAGGACAGGAGTACCCATATGAGCCACACCACCTATGACTACGTCATCGTCGGAGCCGGTACCGCCGGCTGCGTGCTGGCCGCGAGGCTTTCCGAGGATCCGGACGTCCGCGTGGCGCTTCTCGAAGCGGGCGCGGACGAAGGACCCGATGAGATGGCGTCCCCCGACCCGCTGGCCTCCTTCGGCCTGTGGGGTTCCTCGGTGGACTGGGCGTACTCCACGACCGCGCAGCCCGGTACCGGAAACGCGGTCCACGCGTGGCCGCGGGGCAAGGTGCTCGGCGGGTCGAGCGCCATCAACGGCATGGTGCACCACCGCGGGCATCCCGCCGGCTACGACGCCTGGGAGACGCAGGGAGCCGCGGGCTGGAACTACGCGGAACTCCTGCCGTTCTTCCGGCGCAGCGAGACCGCCCCGGGCCGTGACCCGCAGGTGCGGGGCACGGACGGGCCCATGCGCATCGAGCACACGCCGGAACCCGGTCCGCTCGCGGCATCCGCGTTCGCTGCCGCCGTGGCAGCGGGGCACAAGCCGCTGGAGGACGGCAACGGCCGGCAGGCCGAGGGCGTGTCCTGGCGGGAGACGAACGTGGTCGCGGGCCGACGGCAGAGCGCGGCCGACGCCTACCTGCGGCCCGTCCTGGACCGGCCCAACCTCACCGTGCTCACCCGTGCCTTCGCCCACCGCCTGCTGGTGGACGACGGCCGCTGCCGGGGCGTGGAGTACAGCGTCGCCGGCCAGAGGCGCACCGTGGTCGCCGAGCGTGAGACCGTCCTCGCGGCAGGCGCGATCGGGTCGCCGCATCTCCTCCTGCTCTCCGGAATCGGCCCCGCGGACCACCTCCGGAGCGTCGGCCTCGCTGTCACCGCCGATCTGCCCGGAGTGGGCGCCAACCTCCAGGACCACGTGACCAGTTACGTGGTGTACGGCTCACCGGAACCGCCACAGGCGGCCGGGCCTTCGGCCGAGGCGCAGGTCGTCGCGCGCAGTTCCGCGGACGCGGCACCCGACCTGCTGCTCCTGTTCGTCGGGGCCGCGCTGCACCCCCGCTGGACGGGAGCGGACCCCGGCGGCTTCTCCATCCTCTTCTCCCTCATGGACCCGGCGAGCAGGGGCACGCTCCGGCTGCACAACGGGGACCCGACCGCGGCGCCCCTGCTCGACCCCGCCTACCTCACCGACGACCGTGACCTCGACCGGCTCGTCGCGGGGCTGCGGCTCGCCCGGGAACTCGGCCGCACCGACCCACTCGCCTCCCGGGCGACGGCCGAACTCTTTCCCGGAACCGACGTCCGGGACGAGGCAGCCTGCCGTGCCTATCTGCGCTCCACCGCGAGCACTTACTTCCACCCCGTGGGCACCTGCCGTATCGGCACGGACGAGTTGGCGGTGGTCGACCCCGAACTGCGGGTGCGCTCCACGGCAGGCCTGCGGGTCGCTGACGCCTCGGTCATGCCGTCCCTGGTGTCCGCCCCGACCAACGCGACCGTCCTGGCCATCGCCGAACGGGCTGCCCACCTGATGAGGACGACGTCCGACGCGTGACCGGGGTGAGCGGTCTCGGCTTTCCCTACCGTGCTCAGGCAGGTTGACGGGATCCGGCAAGCGGCACGCCGTACTCGGCGGCGTGCCGCAGTCAGGCCCCTGTGAGCGACGGTGTGCAGCTCACATGTCGGGGCCGCGGCACCATGGCGCTACGCCCGGGCCACGGACAGCGCGTTGCAGAGCCGGAGGGCGACGAGAAGTTCCGCCCGTCGCTCCAGGTAGCCGGCGCCCAGGATGTCGGCCACCGCGTTCAGCCGCAGGCGGACCGTGTTCTCGTGGATGCCCAGCCTGGCCGCGGTCGCGGTGTGGGTGCCGCTGGACAGCCAGGCGGACAGTGTTTCGCGCATCCGTGCGGCCCGGTGTCCGCCGTCCGCGAGCGCGCCCAGTTCGTCGTTGACGAAGGTGGTGGCCAAGGGGCGGTCGTGCAGGAGCAGGTCCTCGAGCGAGACGTCCCGGAAGGACAGGCACGGTGACGGAGCGGCGAGCCTGTCACGCACCCCTTCCGCACGCACGGCCTCGCGGTGGGTGGCACGGAAGCCTCCGACGCCGGGACGTGGCCGGCCCACCGCCGTGTGCAGACCCGAGTCGCGCAGGGCCTGGCACAGTGTGTCGAACATCGTGTCCGGTATGGCCCTGCCATATCCCAGCCAGGCCACCCACTGGGTGGTGTCGGGTGGCAGCAGCAGCCGGTCGCGGGCGCCGGTGAGGCTCTGGACGTTCTTCAGGACGGCGTCGGCCTCGCGGCGGTCTGCCGCTGCGAGGAGCAGGCCGACATGGCTGCCGCCGAGCCGGTAGCCGAGTGCGGTGTCCCACGCGGGGTCCGGACGGCTTCCGCCGGCGGCGAGGATCGTGTCGACGACGGCGCGGCGACGCTGGGCGCCGTCGAGCCGCAGACTCGCGGTGGCCTCCTGGTAGGCGGTGACCGACGCACGCATGGCGTGCTCGGCGAACTCGAAGGTTGTGGCGGCGACTTGGGAGACGACATGGCCGGGGACGTTCGTGGGGTCGTCGTCCACGTGCCGGAGGGGGGCGAGCCCCGGCCAGCCCATCTCGCCCCAGACGTCGATGAGTTGGCGTGTGCCGGTCCAGTACGCGTTCTGTACGGCGGTCAGCGGGAAACCCTGCTCGGCGACCCACACCCCGAACTCATGGACCGATCGTTGCGGCTCTTCGCAGGGCGGGCACACGGCGTCGTGGGCGTTGGCGACGGAGAGCACGTTCGTGCGCACGAAACGCCGCAGGCTCGTGTGGAACGGAACGCTGCCCCGCCTGGCCGGGAACACCTTCTCCGTGATCCGCCTGGTGATCACGTCGGCCAGTTGGTCGACCCAGCCCGCCCCTGGTTCCTGCACTCCGCAGCTGTCGGGCAGCGAGCAGGCGCGTACACCTGTCATGGCCTCAGTCGACACGCTCGCTGCAGACACCGCAGACACCTCGTTCCATCCACCGCATACTATTAAGTTGACATGTCGAAGCAAGACTAAATCGCTCACGGGGTGGCGTCAAACCAGCGTGGGTGCAGCCGACGGGGTGGAGGCACATGGCACCGTCCGGTGGCCGTGCACATCCCACAACAGCCGTGGAGCCGCCTGTCGTTACACACCATGAAATGGCTGGCCGCGGCCATCTACGGTGTCAAACCCCGAAGTCGCCACCGGGCAGAGACCAAGCACGAAAGAGGCCGTACCTTGAGCACGACGGACCGTTCGCACCCCAGCACCACCGCAGTAGCCGACGCCGGGGGACCGGTCACCGACCACACCTCGGCCCGGGTCCGCTACGACCGGGCCACCGCACATCTCGACGCACCGTTGGCCATAGTCGACCTTGAGGCGTTCGACGCGAACGCCGAGGATTTGCTCCGGCGGGCGAACGGCAAACCGATACGCGTGGTCAGCAAGTCGGTACGGTGCCGGGCCCTGCTGGATCGGGTGCTGGCGCGCGAGGGCTTCGCCGGCATCATGGCCTTCACCCTCCCCGAGGCCCTGTGGCTGGCGCGGGCGGGCGCCGAGGATGTTCTGGTGGCCTACCCCTCGGCAGACCGCGCCGGCTACGCCGAACTGGCCGCCGACCCGGGACTGGCCGCAGCGGTCACGGTGATGGTGGACGATCTATCCCACCTGGACCTCATCGACGCCGCACGCGACGGCGGCACCGAGGAGATCAGGATCTGCCTCGAACTCGACACCTCGCTGCGACTCCTGGGTGGCCGCCTGCGCTTCGGCGCCCTGCGCTCACCGCTGCACGAGCCGGACCACCTCGCCGACGTGGCCAGGTCGGTGACGCGCCGACCTGGCTTCCGACTGGTCGGCATCATGGCGTACGAAGCACACATCGCGGGCGTCGGCGACGCGGTCGCGGGGCGGATGCTGCACTCGCGCGCCGTGCGTGGCATGCAGAGTGTCGCCCGCAGGGAACTGGCGAGGCGACGCGCGGCCGCGGTGAGTGCGGTCCGTTCGGTCGCTCCAGACCTGGAGTTCGTCAACGGTGGCGGTACGGGCAGTGTGCAGCACACGGCCGCCGAGGACGCGGTGACGGAGATCGCCGCGGGCTCCGGGCTCTACCAGCCGCGCCTGTTCGACGACTACACGTCCTACCGGGGCCGTCCGGCGGCGCTTTTCAGCCAGCCGGTGGTGCGTCGGCCGGGGCTCGGTGTGGTCACGGTCCTTGGCGCCGGATATCCGGCCTCCGGCGCGGCCGGCCGTGACCGGCTTCCCGCGCCGTACCTGCCGGAGGGCTTGCGCTACGACGCTCAGGAGGGTGCCGGCGAGGTGCAGACGCCGCTGCTCGGGTCCCCCGCCGATGACCTGTCCATCGGTGACAAGGTGTGGTTCCGGCACGCCAAGGCGGGGGAACTGTGCGAACGTTTCGACACGCTCCACCTCGTGGACGGCGACCGGGTGACGGCGTCCGTGCCGACGTACCGGGGCGAGGGCTGCACCTTCCTGTGAGGAGGTGGACGACGGCCGGTCGGACAGGGCGGCCGCGCCGGTAATGCGGTCGGGGGCGGGCTGTGCAAGTCGACCAGGCCTGCAGTCCAGCCTGTCCCCACCCCCGACCTCACGCCGAAACAGTGCTCAGCAGTTGGCCGTTACCCTGTCGACGAGATCGGGTGCCAGGAGACTGGCCGGTTCGTCCAGCAGATTGGTCACGCGCAGCAGCGCTGTGCCGAGCAGGGCGTCGTGGTGCGCCGCGGACCAGTAGCGCGTCATGTATTCGGCGAAGTTCTGGGACTGAGCGGTTCGAGCGCCCTCAACCTGAGGATGGCGCAGGTCCCCTCCGAGTACGAGCGCCCAGGGGGTGTCCACCAGTTCGGCCGCGCCGCGGAAGAAGCGACGCCACAAATCGTCGCGGCTTTCAGCGAGTAGATCCGTCAGTAGTACGGCCTCCAGGGCGGCGACCGTGATGCCTTGCCCGTACAGGGGGTTGAAGCTGCACAATGCGTCGGCGACGACGAGGAAGCCCTCGGGGAAGGCGGCCATGTCCTCGTAACGCCTGCGGACGCTGGCCGGATAGCGCATCTGCACCGGTTCACCCAGGGGCTTGGCCGTGCGGATGATCTCCGCGAACTCGGGCGCGGCGTACGTCTCGGCGTAGGCGATCATCCCGGCGCGGTCGGACGGCGCCTCCTCGCCCAGAACCCCGGCGAGGGTGACGATGAAACGGTCGTGCTCCTGAGCGAGGATGATTCCCCCGCGGGGCTGACCGGGATAGGAGGAGCAGACCGTGCCGATGCGGCCGTCGAGGTGGTGGGGTTCGCGCCGGTACATCTGCGTCATGTAGGTGCAGCCGATGTGGACCCGGTCCTCGCGCGGCCGCCCGTATCCCCATTGCTCGAGCCGGACAGGGGAGTGGGAGCCGCGTCCCGAGGCGTCGATCACCAGATCGGCTTCGATGACCCTCTCCCCGGCGCCCTCCCCGCCACCGAGCAGACGCACGCCCATGACCGCGCTCCGGTCCGGCGAGGTCGTCAGGTCCAGCCCCGGGCAGCGGTCGATGAACGTGACGCCGGGGATGGCCGCGACCCGGGAGCGCACGACGTACTCGATCAGGGGGCGGCTCGCCGCAACCCCCACAAGGCCAGAGCGTGTTGGTGCCAGCGGCCGTCCGTCGAAGTACCAGTGCATGTCCGCCTGCAGATCGGCCAGCGGAGCCGAGGCCGCGACCAACTCCTCGGTGAAGCCGGGAAACAGCTGATCGAGAGCGTGACGGCCGCGGGCCAGCAGACCGTGGGTGTGATGGTCCTGAGGCGTACCGCGCCGGTGATCCGGCGCGGCGGGAAGTTCGTCCCGCTCGATCAGCGTCAGCCGTTCAAAGCTCTCGCTCAATGCCCGCGCAGCCAGCAGACCGCCCAGAGAAGCGCCGATCACGACGGCATGGCCGCGGGGAGTGGGAGTTGCGTTCACAGATCGTCCTTCGTTCTTGTCGTGACTCGGCGGAGTCATTGCATGCGGCCGACGGGCACGGGTTTCACAGAGCCCCGCCCGGCGGCTGCGCTGTGCGGGCCGTGCTGACCGGCGTGGTCGCTGCTCGGGGGGCGGGTGTACGCGGGGGCGCGAATTCATCGCGCACATGCGTGACCTCTCTGCCAGGCTCACCATGAGGGGTGCCGCGTGGTCCGCTTTCTTCGCAGGGCCGATCGCCACCTGCTCGGGGGCGAACAGGTGGCGATCGGCCCTGCGTGGCAGCCTATGAAGAAGCCGATGCGGGCAGAGTGTGTCCATTTCACAGTGTGTGGCTGTGAGGCTGTCGGATTCCTGACGGTCCCGTGCCGGTCACCTTCTGCCGGGACCGGAGCCGGCCTCCACGCGTCGACGTAGAGGTTGAGGCGATGACTCTGGAGCCGGTGGCGACCCCGGAGGTCCTGAGGCGCGAGTCGCCGTGCTCGTGCTCGGCGCGGTCCCTGGCCGGGCGCCGGGCCTTTTCGGCGAGTCGTCGACCGCGTCGCCGGCGGCGTAGGCCGCGGTGGGTGCCACCATCCGGACGCTGCACGAAGCGCCGTTGCCACCCCGGCGCGGCCAGGCTGGGCGGAGCATCGAGGACGGGGCTGCGGACCTCGACCGCGAGTGCGACTTGCTCGTGACGAGCGACGTGCTGCCCGCCGATCTGGTCACCCGCAACCGCCGGGTCGTGGAAGCGGCGCGGCGGCCGGGACGCCCTTGTTCACCACGGTGACCTTTAGATCACCCACGTGTTGCCCCGCCTAGGGAGAGGTGTACGCGCCACGCCCAGGGTGAGCACCTCAAGACCGCGCACGTTCCCGTCACCCGCATGACGGCGGCCCTGCCGCGGATGCTCGCCGAACTGGGCACCGCCCGGCTCGGCGTCCGCCCTCGATCACGGTCGGGGGCGCCGTCGGCACTGCCGGTCAAGGGTGACCGGGTGGATTCATGAACTGTGGTGACGTGATTGCCGTTGGCGCACGATGCGAGGCCTGTAGCTCGACCTGGACGGAGCGGGTGCCGGAGCCGCAGGTCCAGGTGGCGATGACCAGCCCGTCGGCGACGACGGCGGGGCGGCTGCTGCCGCCCCCCCCGCCGGACGGGGGCCTGATGCGCGGTGGCGACAGCGACCTGGCGGGTGCGATGGCCGACCGGTTAGTTGTCGACCAGGTAGTTGTCGTGGGCGGGCAGCACGCGGACGTCCGGGGGGTGCGATGCACCAACCGGCACCTGCGTCCACCCGCAGCCGTACTCGGTGATCACATCCGCGGCCAGACTGCTATCGACGAGAGGGCTCGAGCCGCCGGAGCGGGTCAAGGGCGAGGGCCCCTTCACGGGGCTCGTGAGCGCAGGTGACGCGGACGGTGCACCGTAACGCGGGCCGGCGTTCGGTTGTTCAGGGGTGTTCGGGCTTTTGGGCGGGAGGCACTCCGCCGCCCTCGCCGCCGCCCTTGTCGCCCTTGTCCGGGCCGTGCGGGCGGGCGCCCGTGCCGCGGCCGGACGGCTGGCGGGCCTTGAGCTCGCCGCTGTCCTGCGGGGTGGCGC
This sequence comes from Streptomyces spinosisporus, assembly GCF_022698145.1. Taxonomy (GTDB): domain Bacteria; phylum Actinomycetota; class Actinomycetes; order Streptomycetales; family Streptomycetaceae; genus Streptomyces; species Streptomyces spinosisporus. The sequence continues at coordinate 15,622 of NZ_JALDAX010000014.1, read as the reverse complement.
CTCCCTTGTCGCTGCGCCGCTGTTCGGGCTGCTGCGGATTCGACATGTGCCGGTCTCCCTTCGCGTAGGGCGTGCGCATTCCTGGCCCGGGTTCCCGAAGCGGCGGGGTTCACCCCGTCGTCCGCGGTGGGGGAAGGACGTAGACGTAGTGGTGCCGAGCCCTTTGCACGCGGCGACTCGGTCACAGCCGGCCATGCCCGCCATGCCCCGCACCGGCACGCACTCATCGCCGGGATCGGAGCCCCGCCAGGCGGTGGTCAGGTTGCAGAGCGCGGATGAGCTCGGATACGCGCCGCGGACCCTCTGGTCGCAGTCCGTCTGCCGTGAGCTTCCCTGTGACGGCGGCGCGGCCCGCCCCCGCCCGACCCGCTCACTATGGGGGTGAAATCCTTTTCACCAGCTTGATAGGGTGGGGCCGGGACCGGGTGAAAGGATGCGGACACAGGTGGTCACGATCCATGACGTGGCGCGAGCCGCCGGCGTATCCCCGGCGACCGTGTCGCGTGTGTTCAATGGCGGCAGGGTCACACCGGAACGCGCCCAGTCCGTGCAACAGGCCGCCGCGGAACTCGGCTTCGCGCCCAACCGACTGGCGCGAAGCCTGCGCAAGCAGCGCTCCAGTGTGATCGCACTGATCATCCCGGACATCGAGAACCCGTTCTTCACCTCGCTCGCCCGCGGCGTCGAGGACGCCGCGCAGCGCACGAGTCTCTCCGTGGTGCTGTGCAACTCCGACGAGGACACCGACAAGGAGCGGCGCTATTTGGAGGTCGCGCTCGGTGAGCAGATGGCGGGTGTGATCGTGGCGGCGGCCTCCCAGGACGACACGGACCTGGGACCGCTCATCGCCCGGGGCGTGCCCGTGGTCGCCGTGGACCGGCGGCCGCACGAGGCGGAGGTGGACGCGGTCCGGGCCGACGACCAGCACGGCGGCGAGGTGGCCACCCGTCATCTGCTCCGGGCGGGCTACCGCAGGATCGCCTGCATCACCGGACCCGAGGGTGCCTCCACCTCCGAGGAGCGCTTGGCGGGGTACCGGGCGGCGCTGCACGCGGCCCGGAGCGAGGGGATCGTGGCGGACGATGCATACGTACGGCACGCCGACTTCCGCGTCGAGGGCGGCCGGGCGGCGATGCGCGAGATGCTGGCTCTGCCCGAGCCGCCCGACGCGGTGTTCGTTACCAACAACCTCATGACCATCGGCGCCCTCGACGCCCTGGCCGAGGTCGGCCGCACTCCGCCCGGCGTGGGAGTGCTCTCCTTCGGCGACGTCCCCTGGGCGTCGCTGGTGCGGCCGTCACTGACGGCGGTGGAGCTGCCGTCGTACGAGCTCGGGCGTGCTGCCGCCGATCTGCTGCTGCAGCGCATGGAGGGCAGTGCGGCACCGCTGCAGACCGTGGTGCTGCGCACCAGGCTCCAGATCCGGGAGAGCACCGCCGGGCCGGTCGCCACCGACTGACGAAGAGCACGGACGGACGCCGTACGCACCGGGCGGACGAGGCACCACGGCACAGGGACGGCGTAGGAAAGGGGCGCCGCACCGGTCACTCGACCGGTGCGGCGCCCCTTGTTCCGTCTGCCGTGCTGCTACTTCAGACCAGACGTCTTGATCGACTCCACGATCTGCCGCTGGAAGACGAAGAACAGCACCAGCATGGGCAGCGCCGCCACCGTGGCCGCGGCCAGGATGTAGTTCCAGTTGGAGCCGTACTGCGTCTGGAAGGAGGCGATGCCGAGCTGGACCACCGTCAGGGACTGGTCGTTGGTGGCGACCAGCGGCCAGACGAAGGCGTTCCAGTTGGCCAGGAAGAAGAAGATCGCCAGGGCCGAGAGGATGGGCCGGGACATCGGCAGGACGATGTTCCAGTAGACCCGCCAGTGGCCGCAGCCGTCCACGATCGCCGCCTCCTCCAGCTCCTTGGGCAGCTGCAGATAGAACTGGCGCAGCAGGAAGATGCCGAAGGCGTTGAAGATGGCCGGGATGATCAGGCCGGCGTAGCTGTCGAGCAGGCCCAGCTGGCGGGCCACCAGGAACAGCGGGATCAGCACCACCGGCGCGGTGACCAGCAGCGTCGCGAAGATCGCGCCGAAGAGCTTTTCACGGCCGGGGAAGCGCAGCCGGGCCAGTGCGTAGGCGGCCATCGAGTGGAAGAACAGCGCCGCCACGGTGATCACCGCGGAGATGAAGAAGCTGTTCCACAGATAGCGCGCGAACGGCACCTCGGTGAAGACGTAGACGAAGTTGTCGAACGTGAAGTCCCGGGGGATCAGGTTCCCGTCGGTGACGGTGGCGCGCGTCTTGAAGGACGACGTGACCATCCACAGCACCGGGAAGACGCTGATCAGCGACAGGACGACGGCCAGGGCCGTGAGTCCGGTGCGCGAGGTGGGCCGGCGCCGGCCGGCCGGTGGGGTGGCCTGGGCCGCCATGGCGTCACTCGCCATCGTCGAACCTCCCGCCTCTCGTGAACTTGAAGATCACCGCGGAGACGGCGACCATGATCAGCACCAGGAACGAGCCCATCGCCGAGGCATAGCCGTATTCACCGAATCCGAAGGCCTGCTGGTAGATGTAGAAGATCGCCAGTGAAGTGCCGTTGGCCGGGCCGCCGTTGGTCAGGACGAAGATCAGGTCGAGACCGCCGGTGATCGCGGCGACCGTCGACATCAGCAGGACGAAGAAGCTGGTGGGGCGCAGCAGCGGCCAGGTGATCGTGCGGAAGGTCGTCCACGGGCCCGCTCCGTCGAGCTTGGCGGCCTCGTAGAACTCCTTCGGGATCTCCTGGAGCCCCGCCAGGAAGATGATCATGTAGTAGCCCATCATCACCCACACCATGACGGCGATGACGCAGCCGAGAGCCAGGGAGGGGCTGCCGAGCCAGGACTCGCCGTCGAAGCCGGCCGCCCGCATGGCGCGGTTGACCACGCCGGTCTGCTCGTCCAGCAGGAACTTCCACAGCACGCCGACCACCACGAGGCTGATGACGTACGGCAGGAAGAGCGCGGTGCGGTAGACCCCGACGCCGGGCAGCTTCTGCTTGACCAGCAGACCGAGCCCGAGGCTCACGCAGAACAGGACGGGGACGAGGATCACCACGTACTCACCGGTGATCTTCATCGAGTCCCAGAACAGCGGGTCGTCCATCATCCGCCGGTAGTTGCCGAGCCCGATCCACTCGTAGCTGCCGAAGCCGCTGACCTGGAAGAAGCTCAGGCCGATGGAGAGCACCATCGGGACGGCGACGAAGACGAGCAGCCCGAGCACGTCGGGGGCGAGGAACAGGCCGGCGGCCAGCCATTCGCGGTGCTTGCGGCTCAGCCTGCGCCGGTCGGACGAGACGGGTGCCTGGGCCGGGGCGACCGAGGTGCGCCGGCCCTCCTGTGCGGCGACGCTGCTCATATCAGGCTCGCCCCCTTGTAGCTCTTGGTGTAGGCCGCGATGGACCGGGCGGCTCGCTCCGCCTCGCCGGCCACCCCGCGGCCCGCGAGCATGGTGCCCTGGATGGCGTCGGAGATCGCCTTGTAGACGACCGGGGGATAGCGCGGTTCGGCGCGGCCGCCCGGGAAGATCTCGTCCTTGAACTTCTTCATGATCGCGGAGTCGTAGCCGCCCTTGGCGGCTCCCCGCTCCAGGGCGCTGGCACGCGGCGCCACGTCGGACTTGGCGCCGACGCACCAGTCGACCATCCGGTCGATGGAGTCGTCCTTCATGGACCCCAGCGCCCAGACGCAGAACTCGGCCGCCGCCTCGGGGTTGCGGCCCTGCGCGTTGGCGCAGAACGACCAGCCGCCGAGCGTGGTGACGTATCTGCCGCCCGGGGGCAACGGCAGCTTGAAGACCCCGTATTTGTACTTCGGTGCGAACGCCTTGAAGCTGGAGACGTTCCAGATGCCCTGCTGCCACAGGGCGACGTTGCCGCCCTTGAAGCCGCTGATCACGTCGCCGGCGGCGGGCAGTGTGCGCGGGGTGATGCCGTGGCGCACCGCGTCCTGCCAGAACGCCAGGGCCTGGCGGGTGGCCTTGGAGTCGAAGGCGACGTTGCCCTGCTGGTCCAGGACGTCGCCGCCGCCCTGCCACATCCAGGGGTACCAGGTGAAGTTCTGGTAGTAGCCCGGATTGGTCTCGAAGACGAGGCCGGCCCGGGTTCTGGTGCGCAGCTTGTCACCGATGTCGAGCATCTGGTCCCAGGTGGTGGGGATGTCCGCCTCGGACAGGCCGGCCTTCTCCCAGACGTCCTGGGCGTAGAACATCGCCAGCGGCTCGACCTCCATGGGGAGGGCGTAGACCTTGCCGTCGACCTTGCGGCTGTCGAGCGCGGTGCCGAAGTCGTCGACGGCCTCCTTCTCCATGTACGGAGTGAGGTCGGCCAGCACCCCGCCGTTGTAGTAGCGCAGGAAGTCGCCGGGGGAGAGCAGGAAGACGTCCGGGCCCTCGCCCGTGGCGAACGCGGAGGGGAGCTTGAAGCCGTTGAGGTAGGTGGGCTGCGGCAGGTAGACGAGGTCGATCTGCTGCCTATGGCTGGCGTTCCACTTGGCGACCATGTCGGTGAACCACTTGGACTGCGCGTTGATCGCCGGGTCGGGTGAGCGCTGCGGCCCGTAGAAGTTCCAGAACTGGAGGTTGCCCCCCTTCGCCTGGGCGGTGCCGCAGCCGGTGAGCAGGGCCGGGGAGGCCAGGGCCGCGCCGGCGCCCGCCGTCGCGGTCAGGAAGCGGCGGCGTGAGGTGCCGGAGCCGAGGCCGTGGCCGTGCGTGCCGGGGATGCCGGCCGGGGTGCCGGTCGGTCTGGCGGGGCGCTCGGCGTCGTTGCCGTGCTGGAGCATGCGTGCGCTCCTGTCGGAGTGGGACGGGGCTGGGATACGAGGGGCTCAGTCGACTTCGAGGGTGAGCAGGTCCGGCGTGGCCGGACGGGACGCGCAGGAGGGGGCGTCCAGGTAGAACAGCGAGGTGGAGGCGATGTCGTCGCTGGTGTGGCGATAGCGGTGCGGAAGGCCGTTGCCCTGGCCGGGGCCGATGCCGAGGCTCTGCACGGTGACGCGGAGGTCCTCGCTGAAGCGGATCGGGTCCAGGACGTGCCAGCGGTACATCCCGAACCGCTGCTGGCTGCGGTACAGCCCGTCCGGGCGCAGGATCTGGTTCAGGCCCAGGTAGGGGGTGGTGTAGGCGGTGTAGCCCTGGCCGGGGACGTCGAAGTTCCAGGCGCCGCCGAAGTAGTCCTCGGTGCCGGTGCCGCAGATCGTCGGGAACTCGTCGTCGCCGTCGAGGTAGAACTTCAGCTCGCCCTCGCCCCACCAGCCCGGGCTGTTGACGCCCCAGGCCAGATAGGTGCCGACGTAGGAGCCGGCGCCGGTGACGCCGTCGAGCAGGGTGTGCACCTCGCCGAACGGCACCGGGTGGCTGCGGCGCCACTGGGCGTGGAAGTAGGAAGCGTCGTCGCCGACCTCGTCCAGCTCGTAGTCCACCTGGTAGTAGAGCGTGACCTTCTCGGCGGTCAGGTTCTCCAGCGTGATGCGCGCCTTGCGGCGGAACGGCATCGGCCAGTAGGCGTTGAAGCCGCCGTTGGGGTTGGCCGCGACCGGCACGGACGAGACCTGGCTGAAGGTGTTCCAGCCGTTGCAGAAGAAGTCGCCCAGCGGCACCTCGACGGCCGGGTCGTCCTCGCCGTCCCAGTACATCCGCAGCAGGGTGCCGCGCCACGCCGTGTGCGGGTCGGTGGTGCACCACAGGTGGCGGATGGTGCCGGGGCCCTCGATGTCCGCGAGCACCGCCGTCTCACCGGCGGCGATGTCGATGCTGGGGGAGATCTTCCAGCCCGGCCCCAGCCGGCTCGCCGCCACCGCACCGGTGCCCTTTGTGGCGCGGCCGCCGCCGGACTTGGCCCCGGTGAAGTTCTCGGCGCTGATGGAACGGCTCACGGCACGCGTCCTGCGCGAGATGCCGTCGAGTCCAAAGGTCGTCATCGTGTTGTGCCCTCATGGTGGAGTACGGGGGCGCGCGCCGCGGGCCGGCTGGGGCACCGTGGGGCGCGGAAAGGTGCGAGGCGGCACCGACACCGCGGTGGAACACCTCTGAAATCCATTTCACCGAAACGTAGAGGGGGTCCCCAGGGGTGTCAAGAGGTGAGACGCCCGGGTCTTTCGGATCGCGGGCATGGTCCAGATCCAAGCTTCTCACCTGGAGAAACCGCGCCTGCCGTGCGGACCCTTGACCCTGAAATCGATTTCTGCAATGGTCCTGGACATGCCTCGCAACGCAGTCATCGGCGTGGACATCGGCACGTCGAGCAGCAAGGGCGTCCTCGTCGGCCTCGACGGCGCCCTGATCCGCTCGGCCGTACGGGAGCACAGACCCGCACGGCCGAGACCCGGCCACTTCGAGATGGACGCCTCCGTGTGGTGGCGCGAGTTCACCGAACTCGCCCGCGAGCTGACGGGTCCTGGTGACGCCTCGGTGGTTGCTGTCGGGGTGAGCGGTATGGGGCCGTGCGTGCTGCTGGCCGACGAACATGACACCCCGCTGCGTCCCGCGATCCTGTACGGCGTGGACACCCGTTCGGTCCGCCAGATCGAGCGGATCGAGGAGCGGCTCGGCGCCGGGGAGATCATCCGGCGCTCGGGCTCGGCGCTGAGCACCCAGGCCGCCGGGCCGAAGATCGCCTGGGTCGCCGAGGAGGAGCCGGAGCTGTACGCCCGAGCCCGTCGCCTCTACATGCCCAGCTCCTGGCTGGTACGGCAGCTGACCAGCGCCTACGTCCTCGACCACCACTCGGCCAGTCAGTGCACCCCGCTCTACGACACGCACGCCTGCGAGTGGTTCGCCCCCTGGGCCGCCGAGGTGGCTCCCGGTATCGAGCTGCCGCCGCTGGCCTGGTCCGGCGAGGCGGCCGGCACCGTCACCGCCGAGGCCGCCCGGGAGACCGGCCTGCCCGCCGGCATCCCCGTCACCACCGGCACCATCGACGCCTGGGCGGAGGCACTGAGCGTGGGTGCGCAGCACACCGGCGATCTGATGCTGATGTACGGCACCACCATGTTCCTCGTGCACACCGTGCCCGAGCCGCTCACCAGCCCGTCCCTGTGGGGCACGGTCGGCGCCCTGCCCGGCACCCGCAACCTGGCGGGCGGCATGGCCACCTCCGGAGCCGTCACCAACTGGCTCCGCGACCTGTTCGACGGCACCGACCACACCGAACTCACCCGGCTCGCCACCGAGTCCGGCCCCGGCGCGGGCGGCCTGCTGATGCTGCCGTACTTCTCCGGTGAGCGCACCCCGGTCATGGACCCGCAGGCCCGCGGGGTCATCGCCGGGCTGACCCTGTCCCATACCCGCGGTGACCTGTACCGGGCGGCCCTGGAGGCCACCGGGTTCGGTGTGCGCCACAACATCGAGGTCATCGAGGAGGCCGGCGGCGACATCCGCCGTGTGGTCGCCGTCGGCGGCGGCACCCAGGGCTCGCTGTGGACGCAGATCGTCTCCGACATCACCGGCCGCCCGCAGGAACTGCGCACCGTCACGATCGGCGCGAGCTACGGCGGGGCGCTGCTGGCCGCCCAGCTCGTCGGCAACGCCCGTATCGACGACTGGAACCCGGTGCGCGAGACGGTGACGCCACGCGCCGAGAACACCGCGCGCTACGACGCGCTGTACGCCCTCTACCGGCGGCTGTACCCGGACACCGCGGACGCCGTCCACACGCTGGCGGCGCTGCAGGAGCGCTGACAGCAGCCCCGGCCCACACAGACCACCCCGGCCCCTACAGACCGCCCACGCGCCCGTGCACGTCACGGGCGCGACACATCCGCACAAGCGCTCACGATCGGCGCGGACGCATAGCCGGCCGTGCCTGCGTGCCTTCGCGCACACCCGAACCCCCGACGGAGACCCGTATGACCACGTACGCCCTGCCCCAGCTCCACCAGCCGCCGGCCGCCGAGCCGCACACCGTCTACACCGTGGCCAGCGGCGACCTGCGCCCGGCCGCCAACGTCACCTGCTGGCCCACCCAGGAGAAGCTGGAGAACGACCTCGCCGCGGCCGTGACCGACCTGGGCTGGAAGGTGCGCCGCGGTCACGCGGTCGACGAGGTCAAGGGCCACGGTTTCATCGACAGCCAGTGCGCCGGTATCGAGGTCTTCAAGACCCTGCCCAAGGACGCCCCGCTGATCGTCGTCGAGGCGGTCTGGCAGTACAGCCACCACGTCCTGGCGGGTCTGCGCAGCCACGAGGGCCCGATCCTGGTCGTAGCCAACTGGAGCGGTGAGTTCCCGGGCCTGGTCGGCCTGCTGAACCTCGCCGGCTCCCTCACCAAGGCGGGCCGCGACTACTCCGTCCTGTGGAGCACCGACTTCACCGACGACTGGGCGCGCGAGGGACTGCGGACCTGGCTGGAGACAGGCACCCTCACCCACGACACCGGCCACGTCCGGCCCCTGCCGCCCCTGTCCGAGGACGCCGAGACCGAGCTCGGTGTGGCTCTGGCCCGCCAGCTGCGCGAGGAGAAGGCGATCATCGGCGTCTTCGACGAGGGCTGCATGGGCATGTACAACGCCATCATCGACGACGAGTTCCTCAACCCGCTCGGCATCTACAAGGAGCGCCTGTCGCAGAGCGCGCTGGTCGCCGAGATGAAGAAGGTCTCCGACGAGGAGGCGAGGGCGGTCCGCGCCTGGCTCGACGACGCCGGCATGACCTTCCACACCGGCACCGACGAGGCCACCGAACTCACCGACGCCCAACTGCTCAGCCAGTTCAAGATGTACATCGCCGCGCTGCGCATCGCCGACGACTTCGGGCTGGATGCGGTCGGCATCCAGTACCAGCAGGGCCTGAAGGACACCGTCCCGGCGAGCGACCTCGCCGAGGGTCTGCTCAACAACGTCCAGCGCCCGCCGGTGCTCAGCCGCGACGGCTCCCGCGAGCTCTACGCGGGCGCGCCCCTGCCGCACTTCAACGAGGTGGACGAGGGCGTCGCCGTCGACTCCCTCGTCACCAACCGCCTCTGGACCGCGATGGGTCTGGACCCGGCGACCACGTTGCACGACATCCGCTGGGGCGAGGAGTACGACGGCCGGTTCGTGTGGGTCTTCGAGATCTCCGGCTCGGTGCCCGCCTCCCACAACGGCGGCTACGACAAGTCGTACAGCATGCGCCAGCCACCGATGTTCTTCCCGCTCGGCGGCGGCACCCTCAGCGGTGTCTCCAAGCCCGGCGAGATCGTCTGGTCGCGGGTGTTCCTGATGGACGGGCGGCTGCACGTCGACCTCGGCCGCGCGAGCGCCGTCGAGCTGCCGGAGGAGGAGACGTGGCGCCGTCTGGAGGCCACCAACCACCAGTGGCCGATCATGCACGCGGTCCTGCACGGCGTCACCCGCGACCAGTTCATGGCCCGCCACCGCGCCAACCACCTCAACGTCGCATACGCCCCTGACGCGGCCACCGCCGACAAGGCACTGCGCGCCAAGGCGGCGTTCTTCGCCGAGCTGGGCGTCGAGGTGCACCTGTGCGGGGACCTGGCGCTGCAGCCGTAGCGGCCCATGGCGCCGGGACGAGCGGGCGGGCACCCGTTCGCCCCCGCCGCCTGCAGAACTCCCGGTGTCCGGTCCACGCCCCGCGCGCGGGACGGACACCGGGCACCGGGCACGTGAACCACTGACCGAGCGAACCAGGGACCCCCACGACTCCGAGGAGCTTCGCATGACAGGTTCACAACACTCGGCCGGGCCGCACCCGGACTCCGGCCGGTCGGCCGCGCCCCTCGGCCCGGCCCGCCGCACGGTCCTCGCTGCGGGCCTCGGCGCGGGCCTCGGTATGGCCGCGACCGGGTTCACCGCCGGCCGGGCCGCGGCGAGCACCGCCGCCATCACCGGCACCAAGATCCGCAATCTCACCGGCCCGGCCGAGACGGGTGCCTTCGCCGCACCCTGGACCGACCTCGGCATCCCCGCCCGCTGCCCCGACGGCACCATGCTGTTCGTCTGCGGCGACACCTTCGACGGGGCCGGGGTGGGCGACCGGGACTGGCGAGCCCCGGTGGGCCTGCGCGCACGCCACCCCGACGTCGACCACTTGGTCATCGACGACAGCGTGGGCGGCGCGCATGCCGTCGGCCTGGTCCCGGAGAGCCATGAGAACAACACCACCGCCATCCCGTCGGACGTCTTCACCGTCGGCGGCACGATGTACATGCATCTCATGCGGGGCGTGCTCTACCAGACCCATCACAGCGACTTCTGGCGCTCGACGGACAACGGCCAGACCTGGCAGTACCTGTGCCAGTGGCCCGGCGACCAGTACGGCGGCCAGTTCCAGCAGAAGACGTACGCGGTCGCGGACGACGGCTACTGCTACGTCCTGTCGACGGTGTTCAACCGGGACGTCGCCTCCGACCTCCTGCTGCACCGCGTCCGCCAGGACCAGCTCGGCAACCCGGCGGCGTACCAGCCATGGGGCTACGCCAACGGCGCCTGGGCCTGGGGCAACTACCCCACCACCATCACCGGCCGCCGCCGCTGGGGCGAGATCTGCTTCCGGGCGATGGGCGGCAAGTACGCACTGACCTGGCTGAACATGGAACCCCTGTCGATGCGCGCCCAGATCTTCGCGCTCCCGACGAGCAACCTGTTCACCACCCCGGAGCAGACCATCATCGTCCCGACCACTCCGGGCAACGAGTCGGGCAACGCGGTCGCCAGCCCGTACGGCGGCTTCATCGTCCCCGGGTCCACCTTCGCCGACTTCGACATCACCGTGAGCCAGTGGTACGACGCCCAGAACTACTGGGTCATGCAGTACCGGATCAACGGCCTGGCCGTCTGAGCACGTTCCCCCGAGCACGTCTCCCCAAGCGCGTTCCCAGTTCCCGAAGTTCCCGAGCCGACCCGCGAGGAGCATGTCCGTGCGCAGACTCAGAGCCCTGATCACCCTGGCGGTCGCGCTGGCCGCCGTAGGCACGCTGACCACCCCCGCCGTCCAAGCCGACACCACCGCTCTCGCCAACGCCCCCGAGAGCACCTACTTCTCCACCGTGAGCGTCGATCCGGGCGCCACCGTCGGCGCCCCCGCGATCGGTGACAACAAGGAGCACGGCGACCTGTGGCCGTCGTGCTGGTCCGACGACGACAACGTGTATGCCGCCTACGGCGACGGCGTGGGCTACGGCAGCACCTGGAACGACATCGGCGTGGCCCGGATCAGCGGCATGCCCGGCAACCTGACGGGCACGCAGCGCGCGGCCGGCGACCGGATCGGCCGGATCTGGGGCGATCCCGGCCAGTACTACCGCAAGCCCACCGGCATGGTCTGCGTCAACGGCGACCTCTACCTGGCCGTCCAGGACCTCAAGCAGGGCACCCTGGACCACGCGCCGAGCGCGACGATCGTCAAGTCCACCGACAAGGGCGCGACATGGACGTCAGACAAGACAGCACCGATGTTCTCCGACCAGACTTTCACCACGGTCATGTTCCTCGACTACGGCAAGGACAACGCGAACAGCCCGGACGGCTACGTCTACGCCTACGGCCTGGACTACAACTGGCGCGACACCTTCGACCCCGACCCGGACCCCGCCGACCTCTATCTGGCCCGGGTGCCCGCCACCGCCGTCCAGGACCGGTCCGCATGGCGGTTCTACGCCGGTGACAGTGCGGGCACCCCGCAGTGGACGCCGGACATCGACCGGCGGGTCTCCGTCCTCCACGACGACCACCGCATCTACCAGAACGTGGGAACCGCGGGGCGCGTCCGGGACCTGAGCGTGATCAGCCAGGGCGGGGTCGTCTACGACAAGCCGCTGAACCGCTACCTCTACACCTCCTGGACGGAGTACACCTACGAGTTCTACGAGGCGCCCACCCCGTGGGGCCCGTGGAAGCACTTCACCCCGAAGGACTTCGGCGGCTACCCATGGACGCACACCAAGCACGGCGGCTACGCCACCACCATCCCGTCGAAGTACATCAGCGCGGACGGCAGGTCGATGTGGCTCCAGTCCAACGTCTGCCCCTGCGGCGGCGGTTACCCGGCCGGCGACTTCTGGGCGTACACCTTCTCGCTGCGCAGGATGTCCCTCACCCCGTCGACCCCCACCACCCCGGACAACGGGCCGGACGCCGCCCGCAACCTGGCCCGCGAACCCGGCACCGTCCCGGTCGAACGCGCCACGCACTTCGGCACCGCGATCTACAACGACGGCAACACGGCCCAGAACGAGGACGACTGGAACGACGAGCGCAAGCCCACCAGTTGGTGGGGCTACACCTGGCCGCGCACCTACCGCCTCGACCGGGTGGCCTACACCACCGCCACGATGTTCGGCGACGGCGGCTGGTTCAGCAGCGCCCCCAGGATCCAGGTGCGCCGCGACGGCGTGTGGACCGATGTCACCGGCCAGCGCGTGACACCGTCCTACCCCACCTCCCCGTCCGCCGGCACGAACAGGACATACGTCTTCGACTTCGACACCACGACCGGTGACGGCGTCCGTGTCATCGGCGGCAGCGGCGGCACCCAGACCTTCACCTCGATCGCCGAACTGGAGGCGTACTACCGCTGACGCTCGGTGTTCGATCAGCGTTTCTGTCTGCGTGGAGTCGCGATTGAGCAGGCGTGCCGCCTGGAGCAGGCACAGGAGCGGGTCGGTGGTCGTGCTCAGCAGCCGGTAGGCGCGCGCCTGTTCGGCATCCAGGCCGGCATGGACAGGCGCGCGAGGACGGGGTGATGGCCAGGTCGCCCGCCTGGTGCTCGGCGAGCCGGTTGGTGTCGTCGGCGAGCCTGTCGGCCAAGGTGGCGATGCGCCAGGTGGGCCAGGCGGCAGGCGGCAGGCGGCGATGCGGACGGCGAGCGGCACAAAGCCGCACGCGGCCACCATATAGCGGGCCGCCTCGGGTTCGTCGGCCGGAGTGCGCAGCACTGCACCGAGCGCGGCGGCCGGCTCCTGGTGGTGCCCACCCCCTTTTCGCAAGGCGGACAGCGAGGTACGGCGACGCATCCTTCGGCCTCACCGAGAGCCGTCATGACCCGCCCCTTCACCTGCCGTAGACGGCACATGTATGCCGCGGTGCTTGATTTGCGCTCGCGGCACGGCGGCGCGTGGCCGCGGCCCCTCGATCGGACGCACGGAGGCGACGGTGGCGAAAGTACAGGCGGCCGACACGGCCATGGAGCGGCGGCAGGGCGCAGGCGGGGGCAGGGCGGTGGTGGAGTGGCTGACCACCACGGACCACAAGAGGATCGGGACCCTCTACTTGACGACCTCGTTCGTGTTCTTCCTCGTCGGCGGCGCCTTCGCCCTCGTGATGCGCGCCGAACTCGCGCGCCCGGGCATGCAGTTCCTCTCCAACGAACAGTTCAACCAGGCCTTCACCGCGCACGGCACCATCATGCTCCTGGTCTTCGCCACCCCTCTGTTCGCGGGTTTCGCGAACTGGATCATGCCGCTGCAGATCGGCGCCCCGGACGTGGCCTTTCCCCGGCTGAACATGTTCGCGTACTGGCTCTATCTTCTGGGTTCCCTGATCGTCCTGTCGGGATTCCTGACCCCGGACGGCTCCGCTCACTGGGGCTGGACCGGATACGCGCCCCTTTCGAGCGCCCTGTACTCGCCCGGCGTGGGCGGCGACCTCTGGGTCATGGGCCTGGCTCTGTCGGGCTTCGGGACCATTCTCGGCTCGGTCAACTTCATCACGACCATCATCTGCATGCGCGCGCCCGGCATGACCATGTTCCGCATGCCGGTCTTCACGTGGAACGTCCTGCTCACCGCGGTCCTGGTCCTCATCGCCTTCCCGACGCTGGCGGCAGCTCTCCTCGCCCTTGAGGCGGACCGGAAGTTCGGCGCCCACGTCTTCGACGCGGCCAACGGCGGGCCCCTGCTGTGGCAGCACCTGTTCTGGTTCTTCGGCCACCCCGAGGTGTACATCATCGCCCTGCCGTTCTTCGGCATCGTCACCGAGATCCTGCCCGTGTTCAGCAGGAAGCCGGTCTTCGGCTACATGGGTCTGGTCGGGGCCACGATCGCCATCGCCGGCCTCTCGGTGACCGTCTGGGCTCACCACATGTTCGTGACCGGCGGGGTTCTGCTGCCCTTCTTCGCGTTCATGTCGTTCCTGATCGCTGTTCCCACGGGGGTGAAGTTCTTCAATTGGATCGGAACGATGTGGAAGGGGTCCCTGTCCTTCGAGACGCCCATGCTGTGGGCCTTGGGCTTCCTCGTCACGTTCCTCTTCGGAGGGCTGACCGGCGTTCTGCTGGCCTCCCCGCCCCTGGATTTCCACGTCTCCGACTCGTACTTCGTCGTGGCGCACTTCCACTACACCGTCTTCGGCACCGTCGTGTTCGCCATGTTCGCGGGCTTCTACTTCTGGTGGCCCAAGTTCACGGGCAAGATGCTCGACGAGCGAATCGGGAAGATCCACTTCTGGACCCTCTTCGTCGGGTTCCACTGCACGTTCCTCGTCCAGCACTGGCTGGGCGCCGAGGGAATGCCGCGGCGTTACGCCGACTACCTGGCAGCCGACGGGTTCACCGCCCTGAACACCGTCTCGACGATCGGGTCCTTCCTGCTCGGCGCCTCCATGCTCCCGTTCCTCTACAACGTGTGGAAGACCGCGCACTACGCGCCGCGCGTTGCGGACGACGACCCCTGGGGATACGGCCGTTCGCTGGAATGGGCCACCTCCTGCCCACCCCCGCGGCACAACTTCCTTTCGCTGCCCGCGATTCGCTCGGAGTCCCCCGCGTTCGATCTGCGCCATCCCGAGGTCCGGGCCCTGGAGCACAGCGGACGCTGACAGTCGCCGGGCCGGCGTCCCATCGGTCTCCGGACAAGCGTGGGCCGCGGTCGGCAGCACGTGGATCGGCCGGCAGCACCTCGATCGACCGGCACACCTCCATCGTCCGGGAAGCTGGGGCCGGCGCGCGCGGGCGACCCCCCTCCGTACGAGGAACCCGCGCCGGCTCGGCGACGCCGCGTAGATGCCGCGTCCACAACGTGCCGCTTGGATGAGGGGACCCGGGCCGATGCGGCAGGACGGCGCGGGAGAAGACGACACAGCCTGGGAGAGCCTGATGACGGCAGCAGATGACGCTTCGGCGTCGAGTGATCCGGCAGACTTCAACCCGTTGAGCCCCGAGGAGGAGTACGACGAGGACGAGTTCGGCGAGGACATCCTCGACGAGGGGTACTCGCCTCCCGAGAGACCGCTCGGCGTGTCCGAATGGGGGCTGACCGCCAGGGAGGGGGCCTCCCACGAGGACTTGACCCACCGACTGAGGCGCGAGGTCCCGGAATTGAGCGCGCAGGACGAGGGCGACGGACTGGGTGACGCCGTCGACACCGACGGGGAACTCCTCGACGACCAGGTCGGCGACGAGGGCGCAGGCCGCCTGGTCGACTGGGACACGGACGGTGACGTGGGTTTCGACGACGACTACACGGCGCGGGACGTCGGCATCGACGGCGGCGCAGCCTCGGCGGAAGAGGCGGCCATCCACGTCGTCCCCGACCGTGACATCGAATGACACCAGTCCCGAGACGGACGGCCGAAGGCGATGTCGGGTCGTGCGTCGTGCGACCGCCGTCTCCGGCCGACAGCACGCGTCCTCGGCATCGACCTACGCGACGAC
>NZ_JALDAX010000013.1 GCF_022698145.1 Streptomyces spinosisporus | reverse complement strand
ACATACGCATGACCTGCGCACCAACCACACACGGCCAACCGGTGAAAACCGGGCGCGAACGCCTCCCCGTGCAAAGGAAGTTGCCGTAGGGTCGCCTGGGTCACCGTGACGGGCTGCACGGTCGAACAGGAGCGGAAGAAGAAAAGACAGAACAAGTACGGAGTGCGAGCGCAACCCGATCGCCGGGTCGACCGTCACAACAGGGGCGAGCACGCACGCTCGAAGACAGAGACGGACGCGTCGGCGTCCACGGGAGGGGTTCACTCTATGGCGGCGCAATTCGGCAGGAGGCTGCGCAAGGGGGCGGCGACCACCGCCGTCGCGGCGGCCGCGGTGGCGGCCCTGTCCGCATCCCAGGCTCCGGGGGCCACTGTCGACGACCACGGCAGACACACCGCCTCCGACGCGCAGTCCTCTCCCGAGGCGACCGCCACCGGCGATGGCGGCGCGACCGGCAACTCGCCGTACTACACGGATCTTCCGCCGCTCAACAGCCCGAGCCCCTCGCCGTCCGCGAGCACCGGCCCCGTGACCCCGGGCACCTCCGAGGCGGGCATCCCCGCGACCGTGCTCGACGCCTACAAGAAGGCCGAGGCCGAGCTGCGCTCCTCCAAGCCGGGCTGCAATCTGCCCTGGCAACTGCTCGCCGCGATCGGCAAGGTCGAGTCCGGCCAGGCCCGCGGCGGCCGCGTCGACGCCGACGGCAACACGCTCTCCCCGATCCTCGGCCCGCAGCTCGACGGCAACGGCTTCGCGCTGATCAAGGACACCGACGGCGGCAAGTACGACGACAACAGCTCGTACGACCAGGCTGTCGGCCCCATGCAGTTCATCCCGTCCACCTGGGCGTGGGCGGGCCGTGACGGCAACGGCGACGGGGTCAAGGACCCCAACAACATCTACGACGCCGCCCTGGCCGCCGGTCACTACCTGTGCCGCAACGACTGGGACATGTCCGAGCAGTCCGGTCTCAACAGCGCGATCCTCAGCTACAACAACTCGCAGGACTATCTGAACCTCGTCCTGTCGTGGCTGGAGTTCTACCGCAAGGGCACGCACGAGATCCCGGACGGCACCGGCACGATCCCGTCGCACCGCAGCGACGGCAACGGCAGCGCGGGCAGCAGCCCGAAGCCGACGACCACCCCGAAGCCGTCCAAGTCCCCGCACGACAACGGCGGTTCGAGCCCCAAGCCGCCGTCGGGCACTCCGGATGCGCCGACCACCCCGGGCAGCCCCTCGCCGACGCCCACCGACACCGTCGACCACCTGGCGAACTCGGGCACCGGCACGCTCACCGCGATGGCCGGCGACGCCTTCACGGAGAAGGTCGGCGCCAAGGCGGTGACCAAGGCGGGCAAGGCCGTCGCCAAGGTCCGTATCCGCTTCACCGTCGTCGGCGACACCGACACCACCTTCACCGGCGGCGAGAAGGTCGCCACGGTCGTCACCAACGACACCGGCGTGGCCGTCGCTCCCGCCCTGCAGGCGGGCGAGAAGACCGGCGACCTCACCGTCCGCGCCACCGTCGTGGGCCGCTCGATCAAGGCCATCGACTACGCGGCCACCGTCACCGAGCGCGTCGCCGACACCCTCGTGCGCACCAGCGACACCGCGCTGACCTGCACCCCGGGCGGCGAGTTCGCCGACCAGGTCGAGGTGAAGGCCACCTACAAGGGCGCCGTCGCCGACAACGTCGGCGCCACCGCCACCCTCATCAAGTCCAAGCTGGACGCGTCCGAGATCGACAAGGGCCCGTACTTCAAGGACGCGGACGGCAAGCCCGTACGCACCCTGAAGGACCTCAAGACGGACGCCAAGGGTCTGCTGAAGCTGCCCAAGCTGTACGCGGACGACACCACCGGCACCTTCCTGCTCCGCATCACCACGGCGGGCGGCAAGAGCCTCGACGTCCAGCTGACCGTGGCCGCGGCCGACACCTCGGCGAGCCCGTCGCCCAGCACGTCGGCGAGCCCCTCCGCGTAACACCGCACGACACCTCGCGACACCTCACGACGAGGGCGCCCCTCCGATCCGTCGGACGGGGCGCCCTCGTCCGTGTGCAACGTGTTCTCATCTCGGCCACCCGTTGCTACGGTGCCGGACCTGACGATGTATCAGTTCCAGTCCGTCGGGAGGCAGGCATGCGCGCCCTGATCGCCGCCGCGACCGGTCTCGCCGTCGCCCTCGCCCTGATCCTCACGATCACCGCGATGGGTTCGCCGTCGGGCAGCACGTCCCCGAAACCACTGCTGACGACGGTGCCCACCCACCCCTGACCGCCCGCCCGGGAGGGAGGCCGAGATGCGCCGCAAGGCCAGTCTGGTCCTGCTCGCCTTCGCCGTGTTCTTCGCGGCCCTGTCCCCACTGCTGCGCTACTACGCCTACCCGCGGCTCGCCAAGATCCCGGCCGACCAGTACCAGGACATGGTGCTGGTGGCGAAGGGCGCGACCCTGCTCGACTACGGCACGATGAAGGCGCGGAAGGTCTCCGAGGTCACCATCGTGCAGACCCTCAAGGGCAATGTGGAGGCCTCGCAGCAGATCGAGAAGACGGCCGGACGGGACGTCGTCGTCTGGGACGGTCTGTCCTACGTCCAGGGCCCCGACGGCAAGATGGTCTCGAAGATCCCCGAGCGCTACATCTTCGACGCGCACAGCCAGGACCCGGTCCACGCCACCGGCGAGATGGTCGACGGCGACCCGGTCAAGCGGGACGGCATCGAGTTCAAGTGGCCCTTCCTGACCCAGAAGCGGGACTACGAGTACTTCGACGCCCAGACCCGTACCACCAACCCCATCCACTACAAGGGGACGCAGGACTTCCGCGGCCTGAAGGTCTACTACTTCGAGCAGACCGTCCCCTGGACCAAGGTCCCCTTCCCCAAGACCATGCCCGTCAAGGGCATCACCCCCGAGTCGGTCGCCAAGACCGGCACCACCCGCTGGTACACCACGGTCCGCAAGTTCTGGGTGGAGCCGGTCACCGGCGCACCCGTCTACGGCGAGGAGATCCACAAGGAGGAGCTGCGCGGCGGCACCCTCCTCGGCGGCCGCGACAAGGTGACCGCGTTCGCGGGACACGTGAAGATGCGCGAGGACTACATCGAGCACACCGTGAACCTGGTCAAGTCCAACCGCACCCTCGTCCTGCTGCTGACGTCCTATCTGCCCTGGGGCTTTCTGACCCTGGGCATCCTGCTGCTCGCCCTCTCCTTCTGGCTGGAGGCCCGCAGCCGCCGCCCGGCCGACCCGGCACCGGCCGAGTCCGCGGCGCCCGAACCGGTCAGCGCCTGACCGCAGGCGCCCGAACCGTCAGCGCCTGAGCCGTGCGTTGGTGTGCCGCGTCGGCTCGGCGGTGGCGGGGTCCTCGGGCCACGGGTGCTTCGGATACCGGCCGCGCAGCTCCGCCCGTACGCCCTTGTAGCCGTCCTTCCAGAAGGACGCGAGGTCGGCGGTGACGGCGGCCGGGCGGCCCGCGGGGGAGAGCAGGTGCACGAGCAGCGGTACGCCCGCGACGGCCGGCGACTCGTGCAGCCCGAACATCTCCTGCAACTTCACGGCGAGCACGGGCTGTTCGGGATCGCCGTAGTCGATCCGGATCCTGGAGCCGCTCGGCACGGCCATGCGCTCCGGAGCCAGTTCGTCGAGCCGTGTCGCCTCCCCGGACGCCCACGGCAGCAGCCTGCCGAGCGCCTGCCCGGCGTCGATCCGCGCGAGGTCGCCGCGCCGCCGGGCCCGGCTCAGCTCGGGCTCCAGCCACTCGTCCACGCGCGCGTGGAGCGCGTCGTCGGACACGTCGGGCCAGGGCTCGCCCAGATGCAGCCGGAGAAAGGCCAGCCGCTGTCGCAGTACGACGGCGTCGGCCGGCCACCGCAGCAGCCCGAGCCCCTCCTGCCGCAGCCCTTCCAGCAGCGCCTCGCGTACGAGGCCGGGGGCGGCGTCCGTCAGAGGCCGCACCGCCAGCTCGATCGCCCCGAGCCGCTCCACCCGCCGCGCCACGACGTCCCCGCCCGCCCAGTGGACCTCCTCGGCCTCGGAGTACAGCGAGGCCGCCGCCGAGCGGGCCATGTCCTCGTCCACCGCGGCCGCGAGCTGCACGCGCGCGTGCCCCTTGCCGACGGGACGGTCGGCGACGGCCACGGCGATCCAGGGGGCGCCGCGCAGGGGACTGCCGTCACGGAGTTCGGCCCGGGTGCCGGACGCCATGAGGTAGGAGCCGCCGTCGGCCCTCGCGAGGCGCTCCGGGAACGCGAGAGCGGCGACGAGCCCCACGGTGCGTTCGTCCGCCGTCGGCGCGCTCCTCTCGCTCTCGCCCGACGTGAGCCGCCGTACCTCCGCCCGCCACCGCGCCGCATAGGCGTCACCCCCGCGCCGGGCCGTGCGCAACGCCGCCGCCAGGTCGTCCCCGTACTCCCTCGGCGCCTCCTCGGACAGCAGCGCGACCACCTCGGCGCCCCGGCCGGAGGTGTCCAGCAGCGCACGCCCCAACCGCGGATGCAGACCCAGCCGGGCCAGCCGCGCTCCCCGCTCCGTGGCCCGCCCGGCACAGTCCACCGCGCCGATGGCGGCCAGCACGCCGCGTGCCGCGGCCATCGCCCCGCCCGGCGGCGGGTCCAGCAGCGCAAGCCCGGAGGCGTCGGGATCGCCCCAGCAGGCCGTCTGCAGCGCGAACGCCGTCAGATCGGCCACCTTGATCTCCGGTGCGGGGAAGCGCGGCAGCCGGCCGTCCTCGGCCTCGGCCCAGCACCGGTACACCGCACCCGGCGCCTCCCGCCCGGCCCGCCCCGCCCGCTGCCGTCCGGCCGCCTGTGAGGCCCGCACCGTCGTCAGCGCGCTCAGCCCGCGCGCGTGGTCGACCCGGGGCTCCCGCGCGAGCCCCGAGTCCACGACCACCCGTACCCCCGGAACCGTCAGCGAGGACTCCGCGACCGAGGTGGCCAGGACGACCCGGCGCCGCTCGCCGGGCGCCAGCACCGCGTCCTGCACGGCCGCCGGCGCGCGCCCGTGCACCTGGAGGACGTCGACATCGCCGAGGCCCCCCAACTGCCCGGCCACGCGCGCGATCTCACCCACGCCCGGCAGGAAGCACAGCACGTCCCCGTCCCGCTCGGCCAGTGCCCGCCGCACGGTCGACGCCACATGCGTGAGCAGCGCGGGATCGACGCGCATGCCGTGCGGCGGCCGTACGGGACGCGCCGGCGGCGCCCACACCACCTCGACGGGGTGGGAGACACCCTGCGCCTCGACCACCGGTGCGCCGCCCGGCAGCCGCGCCCACCCTTCGGCGTCGGTCGTCGCGGACGCGGCCACCAGCCGCAGCTCCGGCCGCAGCGTCTCGCGCACGTCCCAGAGGAAGGCGGCGGCGGTGTCGGCGTCCAGATGCCGCTCGTGGCACTCGTCGAGTACCACCACGTCGACGCCCGCCAGCTCCTGGTCGCGCTGCAGCCGCTGCAGCAGCACACCGGTCGTGACGACCTCCACGCGCGCGTGCCGCCCCACGACCCGCTCGCCGCGCACGGTGTACCCGACGCTCTCCCCGGCCTTCTCGCCGAGCAGCCACGCCATCCGCCGCGCGGCGGCGCGCGCGGCGATACGGCGGGGCTCGGCGACGACCACACGACGCGCCGGGCCGCCGCCGATCAGCCCGGCCAGCTCCAGCGGCACCAGCGTCGTCTTGCCGGTGCCGGGAGGCGCCACCAGGACCGCCGTGCCGTGCCCCTCCAGGGCGTCGTCCAGAGCGGGCAGGGCGCC
The DNA here is from genome assembly GCF_022698145.1 of Streptomyces spinosisporus. Classification (GTDB taxonomy): domain Bacteria; phylum Actinomycetota; class Actinomycetes; order Streptomycetales; family Streptomycetaceae; genus Streptomyces; species Streptomyces spinosisporus. The sequence goes on along the minus strand of NZ_JALDAX010000013.1, from coordinate 274,188 downwards.
GCGTACCGGCAGCGCGTCCAGGGCGTCGTAACGGATCACATGCTCAGTCTCGTACGCACACGAAGATCGCCGTGCCCGGGATCAGGTTCCCGCGCAGCGGCGACCAGCCGCCCCACTCCGACGTGTTCCAGGCCGGCCACTCCGGCTCGACCAGGTCGACGAGGCGGAAGCCGCCGGCGACCACGTCCCGCACCCGGTCGCCGATCGTCCGGTGGTGCTCGACGTAGACCGCGCGGCCCTCGTCGTCCTGCTCGACGTACGGCGTGCGGTCGAAGTAGGAGGCGGAGACGCTCAGCCCCTCCGGGCCGGGCTCGTCCGGGAACGCCCAGCGGATCGGATGGGTCACCGAGAAGACGAAGCGACCGCCCGGGCGCAGCACCCGGTGCACCTCCTTCAGCACCAGCACCGGGTCGGCGACGAACGGCAGCGCGCCGTACGCCGAGCAGGCCAGGTCGAAGGAGCCGTCCGCGAACGGCAGCACGCCCGCGTCGGCGCACACCAGGGGGATCGGCCCGCCGATGCGCAGCGCGTGCTGGAGCTGGCGGTGCGAGATGTCGAGGGCGACCGGACGGGCGCCCTGACCGGCCAGCCAGCGCGAACACTGCGCGGCACCGGCGCCGATCTCCAGGACGTCCTTGCCCTTCAGCTCCTCCGGCGGGCCGAGCAGCTCCGCCTCCACCTCGTCGAGGCCCTCGGGACCCCACACGAAACGGTCGTCCCCGAGGAACGTGCCGTGCTCGACCTGGTACTCGTCCGCGTTCCGGTCCCACCAGCCCCGGTTGGCCCGGGCGCTTTCCGCGACGTCCGCCGTGCGCCGGGTCGCTTCGGGTTCGAACGCTTCGGCCTCTTGGATGATCGGCTCCCTCGTCGTACTCTTCCGTCACCCTCGCGGTGGCGTCCACCCGCTCGGCGGTGTCACACAAGGGGTGTCGCAGGCCTGCGTGGCCTCCGGAGACTGTTCTTGTGCCGGGTATGGGGCGATCCGCCCCGGGTGTGCGCGTTCGTGCGTTGACCCTGTCCGGCTGCCCCCGTATGCTACAAGTTGCGCTGCGGGCCTGCGCACCTCAGACGTAGCAGGCTGCGCTCGCATCTGTTGTATGTCCCCTCGGTTCTCGAGGCGCCGTCGCCGTTCTCCGGTGGGGCGCTTCCTTGGCTGTCCGGCTTCATCAGAGCGATACGGGCTCCCGGCGTAGCAGTACCTACGACTTCAATGTCCGTACCGGAGCCCTTTCCCACATGACGAGCAGCACCGAGACCACCGCCACCACCCCGCAGGTTGCGGTCAACGACATCGGTAACGAGGAAGCCTTCCTCGCCGCGATCGACGAGACGATCAAGTACTTCAACGACGGCGACATCGTCGACGGCGTCATCGTGAAGGTCGACCGGGACGAGGTCCTGCTCGACATCGGTTACAAGACCGAAGGTGTCATCCCGAGCCGCGAGCTCTCGATCAAGCACGACGTCGACCCGAACGAGGTCGTCGCCGTCGGTGACGAGATCGAGGCCCTGGTCCTCCAGAAGGAGGACAAGGAAGGCCGCCTGATCCTCTCGAAGAAGCGCGCCCAGTACGAGCGTGCCTGGGGCACCATCGAGAAGATCAAGGAAGAGGACGGCATCGTCACCGGTACCGTCATCGAGGTCGTCAAGGGTGGTCTCATCCTCGACATCGGCCTCCGTGGCTTCCTCCCGGCCTCCCTGGTCGAGATGCGCCGCGTCCGCGACCTCCAGCCCTACGTGGGCAAGGAGCTCGAGGCCAAGATCATCGAGCTGGACAAGAACCGCAACAACGTGGTCCTGTCCCGCCGTGCCTGGCTGGAGCAGACCCAGTCCGAGGTCCGCCAGACCTTCCTCACGACCCTGCAGAAGGGTCAGGTCCGCTCCGGCGTGGTCTCCTCGATCGTCAACTTCGGTGCCTTCGTGGACCTGGGTGGCGTCGACGGTCTGGTCCACGTCTCCGAGCTGTCCTGGAAGCACATCGACCACCCCTCCGAGGTCGTCGAGGTCGGCCAGGAGGTCACCGTCGAGGTCCTCGACGTCGACATGGACCGCGAGCGTGTCTCCCTGTCGCTGAAGGCGACCCAGGAAGACCCGTGGCAGCAGTTCGCCCGCACCCACCAGATCGGCCAGGTCGTGCCCGGCAAGGTCACGAAGCTGGTTCCGTTCGGTGCGTTCGTCCGCGTGGACGAGGGCATCGAGGGTCTGGTCCACATCTCCGAGCTGGCCGAGCGCCACGTGGAGATCCCGGAGCAGGTCGTCCAGGTCAACGACGAGATCTTCGTCAAGGTCATCGACATCGACCTCGAGCGCCGCCGCATCAGCCTCTCGCTGAAGCAGGCCAACGAGGCCTTCGGTGCCGACCCGGCGACGGTCGAGTTCGACCCGACCCTGTACGGCATGGCCGCGTCCTACGACGACCAGGGCAACTACATCTACCCCGAGGGCTTCGACCCCGAGACCAACGACTGGCTCGAGGGCTACGAGACCCAGCGCGAGGCGTGGGAGCACCAGTACGCCGAGGCGCAGCAGCGCTTCGAGCAGCACCAGCAGCAGGTCATCAAGAGCCGCGAGGCCGACGCTGCCGCCGCTGCCGAGGGTGGCGACACCGCGGGTGCGGCCCCGGCCGCGTCCGGTGGCGGTTCGTACTCCTCCGAGGGCCCGGACAACTCCGGCGCGCTGGCCTCGGACGAGGCGCTCGCCGCGCTGCGCGAGAAGCTGGCCGGCGGCCAGAGCTGAACGCCTGCCGCTGAGGCCTAGCCGATAGCTGAGGGGCCGTACCTTTCGAGGTGCGGCCCCTCAGTGCTGCCCGTCCCTGTGAAAAGCACCGCGCGGGGAATGCCCCTGCTCCAGGGCGTGTTGAGACCTGTGAACACGAGGAGGAGCGGTCACAGTGCTTGATCCGCAGGGTTTGTACGCATGGGAGCCGAAGGGCCTGGCTGTCGTCGACATGGCGCTCGCACAGGAATCGGCCGGCCTTGTCATGCTCTACCACTTCGACGGATACATCGACGCGGGCGAGACCGGCGACCAGATCGTCGACCGGCTGCTCGACTCGCTGCCCCACCAGGTCGTCGCCCGCTTCGACCACGACCGGCTCGTCGACTACCGCGCGCGCCGGCCGCTGCTGACCTTCAAGCGCGACCGGTGGAGCGCGTACGAGGACCCGACGATCGAGGTCCGGCTCGTCCAGGACGCCACCGGAGCGCCCTTCCTGCTGCTGTCGGGCCCGGAGCCGGACGTGGAGTGGGAACGCTTCGCCGCGGCCGTGCGGCAGATCGTGGAGCGGCTCGGAGTCCGGCTGTCCGTGAACTTCCACGGCATCCCCATGGGCGTCCCGCACACCCGCCCCGTGGGCCTGACCCCGCACGGCAACCGCACCGACCTGGTACCGGGCCACAGCAGCCCCTTCGACGAGGCCCAGGTCCCCGGCAGCGCCGAGTCCCTGGTCGAGTACCGCCTCATGGAGGCCGGGCACGACGTGCTCGGCGTCGCCGCGCACGTACCGCACTACATCGCCCGGTCCGTGTACCCGGACGCGGCCCTGACCGTCCTGGAGGCCATCACGGCGGCCACGGGTCTGGTGCTCCCCGCCGTCGCGCACTCCCTGCGCAACGACGCGCACCGCACCCAGACGGAGATCGACCGCCAGATCCAGGAGGGCGACGAGGAGCTCACCGCCCTCGTCTCGGGACTGGAGAACCAGTACGACGCCGTCGCGGGCGCCGAGAGCCGCGGCAACATGCTCGCCGAGCCCATGGACATCCCTACGGCGGACGAGATCGGCATGGAGTTCGAGCGGTTCCTGGCGGAGCGAGAGGGCGACAACTGACCTCCGGCGGTCCGGCCGCCGGCGTCAGGCCCTAAGCTGCCGCTCATGGTGAAGGTGGGGCTGACCGGCGGAATCGGGGCCGGCAAGAGCGAAGTGTCGCGGCTGCTCGTTGCGTGCGGGGCCGTGCTGATCGATGCCGACCGGATCGCGCGTGAGGTGGTCGAGCCCGGGACGCCCGGTCTCGCCGCCGTCGTCGAGGCCTTCGGCGAGGAGGTGCTCGCCCCCGACGGCAGCCTGGACCGGCCGAAGCTGGGCTCGATCGTCTTCGCCGATCCGCAGAAGCTGGCCCTGCTGAACTCGATCGTGCACCCTCTCGTGGGCGCACGCTCCCGTGAGCTGGAGGAGGCGGCCGCCGAGGACGCGGTCGTCGTCCACGACGTGCCGCTGCTGACGGAGAACAACCTGGCCGGGCTCTACGACCTGGTGATCGTCGTGGACGCGAGCCCCGAGACCCAGCTCGACCGGCTCGTACGGCTGCGCGGCATGACCGAGGAGGACGCCCGGGCGCGCATGGCCGCACAGGCGACGCGCGAACAGCGCCGGAAGATCGCGGACGTCGTCATCGACAACGACGTACCGCTCGCGGATCTGGAGCGCCGCGTGAAGGACGTCTGGGCGGAACTGGTGCGCAGAGCGCAGGCGTAGCGGGGCCCGCCGCGGCAGTATCCGGAATAGGGCCTCCGCCAGGGGCGTTGAACCGCTTCAGCAAGGGAAGGACTGTGCCGTGCCCGAGACCAGCGGATCGACCGGACGTACTCCGGAGACGCATGTCATCGACTTCCGTGCCGCCGAGCAGCTGCTCAACGCACGGGATCCGCGGGGCGCGGTGAAGCTGCTCGACTCCGTCATCGCCGCGCACCCGGAGAACACCGCCGCCCGGCTGCTGCGCGCGCGTGCCTTCTTCGCCGCCGCCCAACTGCGGCCCGCGGAACTGGAGTTCACGATCGTCCTGGAGCGCGAGCCGGACAACGCCTTCGCGCACTTCGCGCTCGCCCGGACCTTCGAGCGCCGCGGCGAGTCCGAGCAGGCCAAGCGCCACTTCAGGCTGGCCGCCGCCCTGGACCCCAACCCGCAGTACCTCAAGGCCGCGCAGTTCGACGCGTGACATGAGCACCGGTCGCCGCAGCACCGGTCACCGCAGCCGGCTCTCCGGCGGGCGGTACGGGGGGATGTCCCGGCCGGGCTGGTAGTGCGGGCCCTGGCGGATGTGCCGGAGGACGACGGCCATGTCCACGGTGACCACCAGCCACAGGATGCCGCAGGCGGCCGCCCATCCCGGGCGCCCGGCGAGCGCGAACGCGGCCGTGCCGAAGACCGCCCAGACAAGGCCCCACACGCTCAGCCAGAACCGCGCCCGCAGTGCACTGCGCGCGGTCGTCGGCTCACTGCCCGTACGCATCCGGATCATTGCTCCTGTCGGCAACGTACTCTTCGGGACGTACGTTCACCAAGGGGAACGGGACCAGGGGGTCGACGCGTGCTGCCGGATGCCGATGAGCTGGCCGAGGTGCTGCTGGACCTCGCCGTACCGCACGAGGACATCAACGCGCTCGTCCGGATGGGCCGACGCGTGACCGACGACCCGGAGCTGCTGCGCTTCCTGCGGGCGTCGGTCGAGGAGCTGGTGCGGGGCATGGGGGAGGTGGGCGGCGCGGTGGACCTGCCGCAGCTCGACTGGGCGTCGGGTCCGCTGCAGCGCTGCTTCCCCGTGTACGTCTTCGTCGCCGCGCTGCCGTACACGCGCGCGTACCACCGCGCGCGGGGCATCCCGGCCGACGTCTCCCGGCGCACTCTCGCCGACCTGGGCCGGAACATGACCGTGCACCGCCGGCGGTACGGCCGGGCGGGCGTCCAGGCGCCGTGGTGGCTGACCCGGCACTTCAGGGGGGAGCTGTACCAGCTGGGGCGGCTGCAGTTCGAGCGGACGCGGCCCGGGCAGCGCACCGCGCGGGCGCTCACGGCGGCCGGCCTGGACATGGGGTCCGGTGCGCTCTGCCTCAACCTGCACATCCCGGACTGTCTCGGTCCGCTGTCCCCGGCGGCGTGCGAGCGCTCGCTGGCGCTGGCCGCGGACTTCTTCGCGACCCACTACCCGGAGGAGAAGTTCCGGGCCGCGCTGTGCCACTCCTGGCTGCTGGACGGGCAGTTGAAGCAGTACCTGCCCGCCGACTCCAACATCGTCCGGTTCCAGGACCGCTTCCACATCGTCCACGAGGACCGCGAGCAGGCCGACACAGAGCCGGTCCAGTTCGTGTTCGGCGACCCGGAGCTGGCCGTCGGGACACTGCCGCGGCGCACGGCCGTCGAGCGTGCGGTGGGGGACCACCTGAGGGCGGGCGGACACTGGTACATCGGGCACGGGTGGTTTGCGCTCTAGCGCGGCCTCCGTGAATCTCCGCCCGGCGGCGATGAGTTACGACGCAACGGCCGGTCTACCTCTGTGACAGCAACACGCACCGCTCACACAGGAGAACCCCATGTCCGAGACCGCCGCCCGCGTCGCCTCCGTCCCCGTCGTCGCCGAGTCCACGACCGCCCGGGGCCGCCGCGCCCGGATCGGCCTGCGCACGCTGCAGGTGATCATCGCCCTCTTCTACGTCGTCGCCAGCGCGGTGCCCAAGCTGATGGGGATCTCGTACGCCGTCGAGACCTTCGACCGGATGGGCTGGGGCAGCGCCGGGATGTACACCATTGGCGCGCTCGAACTGGCCGGTGGCGTCGCGTTGTTGGTCCCGCTGCTGCAGTCGGTCGCCGCGATCGCGCTGAGCGGGCTCATGGTGGGCGCGTTCGTCGTCCAGCTGACCGTCTTCGACGGGGAGAACGCGGCGACCCCGCTGATCCTCATCGTCCCGCTGGCCCTGATCGCCTGGGCACGCCGGAGCTCCAACGCCGATCTGCTGCGGCTGGTGCGACGACGGGCATGAAACGGGCCACGACGGTGGTGGTGTCCGGCCGGACCTGCGAGGTTCCGGGCCGGGCGCCACCACTGTCGTGTGCCCTCGTCGTCGTGCCGTCGGGCGCCGTTCCGCGTCAGCGTCCGCGGGGGCTTTTCGCACCCGGGCCCGCGCCGCCGCCCATCATGCCGCGCAGACGTTCCATGTCGCGGCGGTCGCGTTTGGTGGGGCGCCCTGTGCCGCGGTCGCGGATGCCTGCCGGGGCGAAGGCCTCGCGGGGCGGCGGGGGCGGCGAGTTGTCGACGTAGCACTGGGCCGCGACCGGGGCGCCGACGCGCTTGCGGATCAGCCGCTTGACGATGACGACCCGCTCCCAGCCCTCCTGCCGCACCCGCACCTCGTCGCCGATCCGCACGGAGTGGGCGGGCTTGACCCGCTCGCCGTTCACATGCACATGTCCGCCCTTGCAGGCGGCGGCGCCGAGCGAGCGGGTCTTGATCAGGCGTACGGCCCAGATCCAGCTGTCGATCCGCACATTCTCACCGCTCGCCGGGGCGGCGGCCTCCGCGGCGGCCACGGCGGCGGCGATCGCGGGGTCGACGGCCGCCGGGGCCGGCTGCTCACCGGAACCCGGCCCGGCCTTCTTCTCCTCGTCAGCTTCGGAAGCCATGTCCTCGACCTTAGTCCGCTTCCGCGGGTACGCCCGGCGGTTTTGCGACCCCGGGCCGCGTCCCGTTCCCGGAGGTCATCGACGTACCGTGGAGCCATGGACAGCCTGGCCGAGCTCGACGACCGGGTCGCGGGATGCGCGGCCTGTCCGCGGCTCGTCGCATGGCGCGAGGAGGTCGGCCGGACCAAGCGTGCGGCCTTCCGGGACTGGACGTACTGGGCGCGACCGGTGCCCGGATTCGGGCCCTCCGACGCCCCGCTCGCGATCATCGGTCTCGCCCCGGCCGCCCACGGCGGCAACCGCACCGGCCGTATGTTCACCGGTGACCGCTCGGGGGACGTGCTGTACCAGGCGTTGTACGACGTGGGTCTCGCCAACCGGCCCACCGCCGTGAGCAGGGACGACGGGCTCGAACTGCACGGCGTCCGCATCACCTCGCCGGTGCACTGCGCCCCGCCGGAGAACAAGCCCACGCCCGGTGAGCGGGACACCTGCCGCCCCTGGCTCGTCCAGGAGCTGAAGCTGCTGCGCCCGACCCTGCGGGCCGTGCTCGTGCTCGGAGCCTTCGGCTGGCAGGCCGCGCTGCCCGCGTTCGCCGAGGCGGGCTGGGCGGTGCCCCGGCCGCGGACCGTCTTCGGGCACGGCACGCGCGTGCCGCTCGACGGCATCGACCTCTTCGGCTGCTTCCACGTCAGCCAGCGCAACACCTTCACCGGCAAGCTCACCCCGGACATGCTGCGGGAGGTGCTGCGCACGGCGGGGGAGGCGGCCGGGCTGGCGGTGAAATAGGGAGGCGGGCCGGGCCGCGGAGGGGCTACGGTCCCCTGATGCCCCTCTATCCGGAGATCGAGCCGTACGACCACGGCATGCTCGACGTCGGCGACGGCAACCGCGTGTACTGGGAGAGCTGCGGAAATCCCGGAGGGAAGCCTGCACTTGTGCTGCACGGCGGGCCCGGCTCGGGCTGCACCCCCTACCACCGGCGCCTGTTCGACCCCGCGGCCTACCGCATCGTGCTGCTCGACCAGCGCGGCTGCGGGCGTTCCACACCGCACGCGAGCGCGTACGACACCGACATGAGCGTCAACACCACCCGGCATCTGCTGACCGATCTGGAGCTGCTGCGGCGGCACCTGGGGATCGGGCGCTGGCTGGTGTGGGGCGTGTCCTGGGGTTCGGTGCTGGGGCTGCGGTACGCGCAGACGCACCCGGAGGCGGTGTCCGAGCTGGTGCTGACCGGCGTCGCGACCGGTTCCGATCCCGAGACGGCCCTGCTCACCAGGGGGCTCGGCCGGATCTTCCCCGAGGCCTTCGAGCGGTTCCTCGCCGGGCTGCCGGAGGGGGAGCGCGACGGCGACCTCGCCCTCGCCTACAACCGGCTGATCGAGTCGCCCGACCCCGAGGTCCGGGCGCGGGCGGCGCGGGCCTGGACCGACTGGGAGACGGCGATCATCCCGGCGCCGCCGAGGTCGGTCGAGCGGTACGAGGACGAGCGGTTCCGTATGGCCTTCGCGCGTACCGTCACCCACTACTGGGGCCACGGCCACTTCCTCGGCGAGGGCGACGACCAGGGCGTCGTGCTGCGCGACGCGCCCCAGCTCAAGGACATCCCCGGCACCCTCGTCCAGGGCGGCCTCGACTTCGGCAACCTCCTCGGCATCGTGTGGCGGCTCCATCACGCCTGGCCGGGGAGCGAGTTGGTGATGGTGGACGACGTGGGGCACAACGCGGGGGCGCCGGACATGGCCGAGGCGCTGGTGGCGGCGACGGACAAGTACGCCCACCGCTGAGGCGGCAGCTGGGCTACGCCTCCGCGGTGTCCTCCTCGGCCTCCCCGAACAGATGTCGCACCGTGGAGCGGTAGTTGGTCCGCACGTGGACCAGTGCCTGGGCGCGGGCGCGTTCCGGGTCTCCGGAGGCGATCGCCTCGTACAACTCCCGGTGTTCCACGAGGAGATGGGGCCATTCCTCGTTGCGCCGGGTCATCCAGCGCAGCCGGCCGGCGACCGGCTCCAGGGCCTCGGTCAGCAGGCCGTTGCCCGCCATCGCCATGATGCGGTCGTGCAGCCGGCTGTTGATGTCCGTGATCGCCTCGGCGTCCCCCGCCTCGGTCGCGGCGGCCGCGGAGGCGAGCAGCTTCTCGGTCTCGGCCAGGTCCTCGGGCGTCGCGCGCGCGGCGGCGAGCCCGGCTGCGTAGACCTCCAGGGCCTCGCGCAGTTCGAAGAGCTCCCTGACGTCGTCCCGGGTCAGACGGCGTACGAGCGCGCGGCGTGGCGTCTCGAAGTGCACGAAGCCCTCGGTGACCAGCGCGCGGATCGCCTCGCGGACGGGCACCCTGGAGACCCCGAAGCGGTCGGCGAGTTCCCGCTCGACCAGCCTGTCGCCGGGGCGGAGCGTGCCGGAGATGATCTCCTGCCGCAGGCCGGCCAGCACACGCTCGCGGATCGCGCCCAGGGGTTCGATCTTCGTCATGGAGCTCATGGACCCAGTTTCCCCGACTCCCGGGAGGTTTTACGGAGCGGTAACGCGAACGACTTCGGTTCGAGTGCTTGACGACGGGACCATGCGGCTGTTTGGTATACCAAACGGCTGCCGTCCTCCGTCCGCCCGTCCCTGGAGGCCCCGTGTCCCTCGCCGATCGCGCCGCAGCCACCGGCGCACCAGCCTTCACCCCCGATCCACGCCTGACGAACGAAGACCTGGCACCCGCGAAGAAGCGGAACTGGAAGGTCTTCGACCTCTTCGCCATGTGGATGTCCGACGTCCACAACCTCGGCAACTACACCTTCGCCGCCGGACTGCTGGTCCTCGGCATGAACGTCTGGCAGGTCTTCACCTCCCTGCTCGCCGGCTTCGTGATCATCTACGTCGGCATGAACTGGATGGGCAGGATCGGCCAGCGCCACGGCGTGCCCTTCCCAGTGGTCAGCCGCATCAGCTTCGGCGTCTGGGGCGCCAACATCCCGGCCCTGATCCGGGCCGTGATCGCCATCATGTGGTACGGCATCCAGACCTATCTCGCCTCCGTCGCCGTCAACGTGATGCTGCTGGCGGCCTGGCCGGGCCTGACGTCCTGGACCGAGCACTCCTTCCTGGGGCTCGACGCGCTCGGCTGGGTGTCGTTCGTGTCGCTGTGGCTGATCCAGGCGGCGATCATCAGCCGCGGCATGGAGTCCGTGCGCAAGTTCCAGGACTTCTGCGGCCCGGCGATCTGGCTGGTGATGATCGCGCTGGCCGTGTGGGTGCTGTCCAAGGCCGGCTGGAGCATCTCGCTGACCTCCACCCCGCACCCGGTCTCGACCGGCGAGCAGTGGCGGCAGTGGTTCGGCGCGATCGGGCTGATCCTCGCCACCTACGGCACGCTGATGCTCAACTTCTGCGACTTCTCCCGCTTCGCGCCCGACTACCGCACCGTCCGCCGCGGCAACTTCTGGGGCCTGCCCATCAACTCCACGGCGTTCGTGGTCGTTTCGGTGATCGTCACGGCCGGATCGCTCGAGGTGTTCGGCGAAGCCATCACGGACCCGGCGGAGTTGGTGGCGAAGATCGGCAACACCTGGGTGCTCGTCGTGTCCGCGTTCACGTTCGCCGTCGCCACCATGGGCGTCAACATCGTCGCCAACTTCGTCTCACCGGCGTACGACCTGGCCAACGTGTGGCCGCAGAAGATCAGCTTCAAGGTCGGCGGCATGATCAGCACGGTGGCGGCGCTGGTCGTGACGCCGTGGAACCTCTTCTCCAACCCCACCGTGGTCAACTACTTCCTCGGCGGCCTCGGAGCCTTCCTGGGGCCCCTGTTCGGCGTGATCATGGTCGACTACTACCTGATCAAGCGCGGTCGTGTGGACGTCCAGGAGCTCTTCAACGGCGCGCCGGGAGGCCGCTATCACTACCGCAGGGGCGTCAACCCGCGGGCCCTGTGGGCCTTCCTGCCGGCCGCGGCGGTCGCCGCGGTACTGGCCCTGGTGAAGACCTTCAGCGATGTGGCCCCGTATTCGTGGTTCGTCGGCACGGCGCTCGGGGCGGGGCTGTATCTCCTGCTGGGCCGTCGCGAGCCCGCCGGACAGGAGGTCTGACACACGTGCGGATCGTCGTCACCAACTGCAACACCACGCAGGAGATGACCGAGGAGATCGTGCAGGGTGCCCGGGCTGCCGCAGGCCCGGGCACCACCGTCCTCGGACTGACCCCCGCGTGGGGGCCGGAGTCGGCCGAGGGCTGGCTCGACAGCTACCTCTCGGCAGCCGCCGTCATCGATCTGCTGCGGACCTACGAGGGACCGTCCTACGACGCCGTGGTCATGGCCGGGTTCGGGGAGCACGGGCGGGAAGGAGTAAGGGAGTTGGTGGATGTGCCGGTGGTCGACATCACCGAGGCCGCGGCACATCTGGCCTGTCTGCTGGGGCGCCGGTACGGGGTCGTGACGACCCTGGAGCGCTCCTGCGGCCAGATCGAGGACAGCCTCGAACTCGCGGGGGTCGGGCGCAACTGCGCCGCCGTCGTCGGAACCGGCCTCGGTGTGCTCGACCTCGGTGACACCGAGCGCACCGAGGCGGCGTTCCTGGCGGCCGCCGAGCGGGTGCGGGAGGCGGGCGCCGAGGTCCTGGTGCTGGGTTGCGCCGGGATGACCGGTCTGCAGCGCGCGGTGGGCGACAAGCTCGGCCTGCCGGTCGTCGACGGCGTCGGCGCGGCCGTGAAGCTGGCGGAGTCGCTGGTCGCCCTGGGCCTGACGACGAGCCGCTCGGGCGGCTATGCGGAGCCGGTGCCCAAACGGAGGGTATGGGGGCGAGTGCGCTCGGAAGGTGAAGACCGGTAAAAGTTCTGGCATAGCACCCGTCTCATGAGGCTTCTCGGGTTCCGGCCGAAATAGATGCTGCCTACACTGGATCTTACATCTTTGTGATGTGGATCACAGAGGAGGCGCATATGAGCACCCCAACCGCCGACACCGCACCCATCGCGGACCCCGGCCCGCTCGGCCTCGCCGCCTTCGCCGCGACGACCTTCGTCCTCAGTGTCTTCAACGCCGACCTGATCACCGACAAGAACCTGCTCGCCGTCGTACTGCCGCTCGCCCTCTTCTACGGCGGCCTCGCCCAACTCCTCGCCGGCATGTGGGAGTTCCGCAAGGGCAACACCTTCGGCGCGACCGCCTTCTGCTCGTACGGCGCCTTCTGGATGTCGTACGCCGCCCTCGCCAAGTTCGTCGCCCCGGACCTGCCCGCCACCAGCGCGCACGAGGCGACCGGTCTGTTCCTGCTGGTGTGGGCGGTCTTCACGGCCTACATGGCCATCGCCGCGACCCGCACCACCGGCGCGATCCTGGCCGTGTTCGTGACCCTGGCGGCCACCTACATCGTGCTGTGCGTCGCCGACTTCGCGCAGTCGCCCGACACCACCAAGGCCGGCGGCTGGCTGGGCCTCGTCACCGCCGTGTGCGCCTGGTACGCGTCGTTCGCCGGCGTCACCAACTCCACCTACCACCGTGCCGTCGTGCCGGTCCTCCCGAACATCGGCGAGCGCCTCGGAGGGCACCGCGAGCACCGCGGCGGCCCCGTCGCCGGAGTCCACGCATGACCGACCCGGGCGGCGAGACACTCTCCAACCTGCTGCGGGAGGAACGGCGGTTCCCGCCACCCCCCGACCTGGCCGACGCGGCCAACGCCACCGCGGCGGACTACGAACGGGCCGACGCCGACCGCCTCGCCTTCTGGGCCGAGGCGGCCGGCCGGCTGGACTGGGCACGGCCCTGGGACGAGGTACTGGACTTCAGCCGCGCCCCGTTCGCCCGCTGGTTCACCGGCGGGCGCCTCAACGCGGCGTACAACTGCCTCGACCGGCACGTGGCCGCCGGCCGCGGCGACCGGGTCGCCTTCCACTGGGAGGGCGAGCCGGGCGACACCCGCACCCTCACCTACGCCGAGCTGACGGCGGACGTCTGCCGGGCCGCAGGCGCCCTGCAGTCGCTCGGCGTCCGCGCGGGCGACCGCGTCGCGATCTACATGCCGATGATCCCGGAGACGGTGGTGGCGATGCTGGCCTGTGCCCGCATCGGCGCCCCGCACACCGTGGTCTTCGGCGGCTTCTCCGCCGAGGCGCTGCGCGGCCGCATCCTCGACTGCGACGCGCACGTGGTCATCACCGCGGACGGCGGCTACCGCAAGGGCAACCCCTCGGCACTGAAACCGGCCGTCGACGAGGCGGTGCGGCAGTGCCCCGACGTGCGCAGCGTGCTGGTGGTCCGCCGCACCGGCCAGCAGGTCGAGTGGACCGACGGCCGTGACGTGTGGTGGCACGACCTGGTGGACGCACAGCCGGCCGAGCACGAGGCCGAGGCGTTCGACAGCGAACACCCGTTGTACATCATGTACACCTCCGGCACGACCGCCCGCCCGAAGGGCATCCTGCACACCACCGGCGGCTATCTCACCCAGGTCGCCTGGTCGCACTGGGCGGTCTTCGACGTCAAGCCCGAACGGGACGTCTTCTGGACGGCGGCCGACATCGGCTGGGTCACCGGCCACTCGTACATCGTCTACGGCCCCCTCGCCAACGGCGTCACCTCCGTCCTCTACGAGGGCACACCGGACACCCCGCACAAGGGCCGCTGGTGGGAGATCGTCGAGAAGTACCGCGTGACGATCCTCTATTGCGCCCCGACCGCGATCCGCACCTTCATGAAGTGGGGCGCCGGCATCCCGGCCGAGTTCGACCTGTCCTCCCTGCGGCTGCTCGGCTCGGTCGGTGAGCCGATCAACCCCGAGGCGTGGATCTGGTACCGCACGTACATCGGCGGCGACCGGACACCGGTCGTCGACACCTGGTGGCAGACCGAGACCGGCGCCCAGATGATCAGCCCGCTGCCCGGGGTGAGCGTCTGCAAGCCGGGCTCGGCCCTGCGCCCCCTGCCCGGCATCGCGGCCGACGTCGTCGACGACACCGGCAAGCCGGTCCCCGACGGCTCCGGCGGCTATCTGGTCCTCACCGAGCCGTGGCCCGGCATGCTGCGCACCATCTGGGGCGACGAGCAGCGCTACGTCGACACCTACTGGTCGCGGTTCCCCGGCATGTACTTCGCCGGGGACGGCGCGAAGAAGGACGAGGACGGCGACATCTGGCTGCTCGGCCGGGTCGACGACGTCATGAACGTCTCCGGCCACCGCATCTCCACCACGGAGGTCGAGTCGGCCCTGGTCTCCCATCCGATGGTCGCGGAGGCCGCCGTGGTCGGCGCGAGCGATCCGACCACCGGGCAGGGCGTCGTGGCCTTCGTCATCCTGCGCGGGGACGCGAGCCATGCGGAGTCCGCCGGAGCCGATCAGGTGGCGGCCGAACTGCGCGCCCACGTCGGCAGGGAGATCGGCCCGATCGCCCGGCCCCGGCAGATCCTGGTCGTCGCCGAACTCCCCAAGACCCGCTCCGGCAAGATCATGCGCCGACTGCTGCGGGACGTCGCCGAGAACCGGGCCCTCGGCGACGTGACGACGCTGACGGACTCGTCGGTGATGGTCGAGATCCGCGAACGGCTGCCGGAGGCCGGCGGGGCGGGGGACGAGGAGGGGTAGATCCGTACCGCATACGGGACAGGGACACGTCCGGTACGGCCGGTACGGCTCGGCTCAGGGCCGCCACTCGTACCGGACGTCCGGCTCGCGCTCCTCGTTGCCGCCGCCGTCCGTGAACGTGACCGCGACGAAGCCGTGCCGCTCGTAGAACCGTCGGGCGGGCTTGTTGACCTGGAACGCCCACAGCCCGAGCCCGCCCGGGTTCCGCTCCTTGGCGAGCGCGACAAAACGGTCGCCGAGGCCGCGTCCGCGCCAGTCGGGGTGCAGATAGAGCTGGGAGAGCTCGCCGTCGCCCAGCACCATCACCCCCACGATCCCGTCCTCGGCGCCGGTGTCCGCGACCCAGGTCTCGCGCTGCGGCACCACGACCTCCCGGAAGTACGCGCGCACCTCGTCGTCGGTGCGCGGCCGGACGACGGTGGGCAGCGCGGCGGCGAAGGAACACAGCCAGACATCGGCGGCTTCGGGGGCGTCGCGGGCGATGGCCCTGCGGAGGTGCACGGTGGAGGGCTGGGCGGATTCGGCAGGCAAGAAAGGGGCTCCCGTCAGTCGTCGAGCATGCGGTCGTCCAGGTGGGCGCCGTAGAAGTCGGTCTGGCGGGTCATGATGTCCCGCATGGAGGTGCCGCGGGCGACGCCGTAGACCGTGCCGGGGAAGTCCAACTCCTTCTGCACGGCCCACAGTTCGTCGTGGTCGCCGGGTGCGAAGAGGCGGGCCGTCGGCGTCCCGGCCGCGATCCAGCCGATGGGCAGGACGGTGCCGGGCGGCAGCACGGAGTTGGCGTGCAGCACGCTGTTGATCCGCAGCTCGCAGCCCCGGCCCGCGACGGCCCCGGGAAAGACGGAGGCTCCCGTGGCGGCGAAGACCTCGTCCTCCAGGGTCGCGCCGTTGACGTGGGCGTGCGGCCCGACCAGCACGGCGTCACCGATGACGGCGGGATGCCCGGCCCGCCCGCGCACCAGGGCGTTCTCCATCACGACGACGTCCGAGCCGACGTGCACCTGCCCGTCCTCCGCGCTGAGCACGGCACCGTGCAGGATCCGTGCCCGCTCGCCGAGCGTGACCGCCCCGCACAGCACGGCCGTCGGAGCGACATACGCGGAATCGGGGACGACGGGGCGCAACCCGCGGTGCTCGATCAACATCCGACTCTCCATTTGGTGCGGCGACGGGCGAACGGCGATCTCCCTCAGCCGCCCGGGTACCCGGCACACCCGACGCCGATCATCCGCGGCCGGGGACCGCCGCGCACCCGAATTTCGGCGGGCGCCCGCCGGCCGGCGCTGCGGTGTCCGCCGATAACGCCTGGCACCGGCGGCGGTCCGGCAGGCATCCTGCACCCATGTCCGCCACGCACGCCGACGACCGGGCCTTCCTCGCCGCCGTCACCGAGCGCCTCGCCGCGCTCCCCACGGTCGAGGCCGTCGCCCTCGGCGGCTCCCGAGCCCAGGGCACCCACCGCCCCGACAGCGACTGGGACCTGGCCGTCTACTACCGCGGTCCCTTCGACCCCGACCACCTGAGAGCCGTCGGCTGGGAGGGCGAGGTCTCGGAGATCGGCGGCTGGGGCGGCGGGGTCTTCAACGGCGGCGCCTGGCTCACGATCGACGGACGTCGCGTGGACGTGCACTACCGCGATCTCGACGTGGTGGAACGGGAGTTGGCGGAGGCCGAGGCCGGACGCTTCCGGGTGGAGCCGCTGCTGTTCCACCTCGCCGGGATCCCGAGCTATCTGGTGGTGGCCGAACTCGCGGTCAACCGGGTGCTCCACGGCGTCGCACCCCGCCCCGCCCACTACCCGCCGGCCCTCCGGGAATCCGCCCCGCCCCGCTGGCGCGGCATGGCCGCGGCCACCCTCTCCTACGCCAGGACCAACCACGCCCCGGCAGGCCGCCTCACGGAGGTCGCGGGCGCCCTCGCCCTCGCCACCACCCAGACCGCACACGCCGTCCTCGCCGCGCGAGGGGAGTGGGTCACCAACGAGAAGAAGCTCATCGAACGTGCGGGACTGCGGGAGATCGACCGCCTCCTGACACACCTGGACCCCGAACCGCACTCGCTCGTCGCGACGTTGACCGAGGCGAAGAAGGCCCTGGCCGGATAGTGGTGCAGAAGGCCCTGGCCGGATAGTGGCGAGGAAGGCCCAGGCCGGACGGTAGGGGCATGGGCATCACGGCAGCAGCCGTCGCTCCTTGGCCACCGCCACCGCGCCCGCCCGTGTCTCCACCTCCAACTTGGCGTAGATCCGGCCGAGATGGGTCTTCACCGTCGCCTCGCTGATGAACAGGGCGCGGGCGATCTCGCGGTTGCCGAGGCCGCGGGCGAGCTGGGTGAGGATCTCCTGCTCGCGGTCGGACAGGGTGGGGCGGGGGCTGCGCATCCGGGCGAGGAGACGGTCGGCCACCGGGGCCGACAGCGCCGTACGGCCCGACGCGGCGCTGTGGATCGCGGCGAAGAGCTCGTCCGGGCGCTCCGCCTTCAGCAGATACCCCGTGGCGCCCGCCTCGATGGCGCGGGTGATGTCGGCGTCGGTGTCGAACATCGTCAACACCAGGACGCGCGTGCCGCCTTGAGCGGTCAGCCGCCGGGTCGCCGTCACCCCGTCCATGCCCTCGCCGAGCTGCAGGTCCATCAACACGACGTCCGGGTGCAGGCGCCCCGCCATGGCGAGCGCCTCCTCCCCGCTGCCCGCCTCGCCGACCACCTCGATGCCGTCGGCGCTCGACAGCAGGGCGCGCAGACCGGCTCGTACCACCGCATGGTCGTCGCACAGGAGCAGACGTACCGGCGTGCTCACGAGGCCACCTCCTGCGGGGCCAGCGGAATCGCGGCCGAGACGACCGTGCCCTCGCCCGGTGCCGACTCCACGGTGAGCGTGCCGCCCGACTGACCGGCCCTGATGCGCATGGCCGGCAGACCGTGGCCGCGGTTGCGTCCGGGAGCGGGCACGGCGTCCGCCACGAAGCCCCGCCCGTTGTCCGCCACGTCCAGCGAGATCTGGTCGTCCAGACAGGTCAGGGTCAGTGCGGCACGGGTGGCCGCGGAGTGTTCGCGTACGTTGGCCAGGGCGCCCTGGGCGATGCGCAGCAGGGCGGCCTGGACGCGGTCCGGGAGCGGGCCGGGGTCGCCGTCGAGCCGGAAGCCGACCGTCAGACCGGGCCCTGTCTCCCGCTCGGCGAGCGCGCGCAGCGCCGCCTGCAGGGGCTGCTCCGCGAGGTCGGCGGGTGCCAGGTCGTGGACGAGACGGCGGGCGTCGGCCAGCCCGCGCGAGGTGATCTCGGCCGCCCTGCCGACGTGTTGGCGGGCCGCGTCCGGGTCCGTCTCCCACACGCGCTCCGCCGCCTGCAGCAGCATCTGCTGGCTGGACAGGCTCTGCGCGAGGGTGTCGTGGATCTCCGACGACAGTCGCTGCCGCTCTGCCAGGACGCCCGCGCGTCGTTCGGTCGCCGCCAGGTCGCGCCGGGTGCGCACCAGGTCCTCGACGATCGCGCGCTGGCGTGCCGCCTGGCGCTGGAGATGGACGAAGACGGCGGTGGCGACCGCGGCCACGGCCGGCGGGGCCACGATCATGTTGGGGTTGAGCGGACCGTCCGCCACTCGCACCTCGGAGATCACCACCAGCACGGTCAGCACGCCGGCCAGCGGCACCGCGATCCGCGGCGGCAGCGCGTACAGGCCGGCGAACAGCAGCGGCATCGCGCACCAGGTGGCGCTCGGGGCGAGGGCCAGCAGGGCGACCCACACCGCGGACACCGAACCCAGCCAGATCAGATGGCGCGCCCCGGGCGGGGTGCCGGCGCGCGGGGGCGGGGCCACGACCTGGCCGAGGACGTAGAGCAGGAAGAACGCGGCGAACAGCGCCACCATCCAGCCCGTACGTGCCCCGCCCCGGTCGTGGGTCAGGAAGCGTGCGAAGGAGGAGCACAGTAGAAGGAAGAACGCGGCATGCACGACCGCGTTCAGCCGGTGCTCGTCCGCCTCGGTGGTGTTCTGCATGCTCCGTGTCTAACGCGCCCGGCAGCGGATCGCATCAACCGATCGGCTGACATCGTGATCACCCGGACCGCACGCGGACACGCGCCGGTCGGGCGAGCCGAACACCGTGCTCCCGCACCGAGGCTTTGAACAGCACCGCAGAGCCCCCACCCCGCCTCGGAAGGACCGCACCGCCATGCCCGCCAAGAACCTCACCGCCAACCGCGCCGCCCTCGGCCACCGCGTCGCCTACGCCCTGCGCCACCCCGACCGGGTGCCCCGCCATCTGGCCCGCTCCACGCGGGACTGGTGGCTCGGCCGCCGCCACCCCGACCACATCTCCTACTACCGGGCCGTGATGCGCTCCGACACCCGCGCCGACCCGGACGCTGCGGTCGGCAGCCGCAACCGGGAGCGCTGGATGGCGCTGGGCGCGATGCAGTTCGACTACCTGATCGGCCACGGTCTGCGCCCCGAGCACCGCATGCTGGAGATCGGCTGCGGCAACCTGCGGGGCGGCTGGCGCTTCATCCGCCATCTGGAGCCCGGGCACTACTACGGCATCGACATCTCCCCCGACATCCTGTTCGCGGCGCAGGACACCGTCGTGGACATGGGCCTGCAGAAGCGGCTGCCGTGCCTGACCCCCGTGCGGGACCTGACGTTCGCCTTCCTGCCCGACGCCCACTTCGACGTCGTCCACGCGCACAGCGTCTTCTCACACTCGCCGCTCTCCGTCATCGAGGAGTGCCTGACCCATGTGGGCCGGGTGCTCGCACCGGGCGGCTGGTTCGACTTCACCTTCGACCGCACGGAGGGGGAGGAACACCATGTGCTGCGGGAGGACTTCTACTACCGCACGGAGACCCTGATCGCGCTGGCCGAGAAGCACGGGCTGCGGGCCCGCTTCATGGCCGACTGGGAGGAACTCCCGCACGGACAGTCCAAGATCCGGGTCACGGCAGAGTGAACTCCCGGGAAGGGCACGGGAGTTGCTACGTCCGGTCCTGCTGCCCCACGCGTATCCACACCGGCGCGTGGTCCGACCCCGCCGCCCCGCGGCGCTCCGCCGGATCGACGCCCACGGACGGCAGCCGCAGCGCGCCGTCACCGGGCACACCCGTCCCGGCCTGCGTCACCCGCCGGACCAGTCGACGGCTCACCAGGATGTGGTCGATCAGCTCGCGGCGCCCGGAGTTGACGCGGGAGTAGCGCTGTTCGGCGGGGATCAGCGGGGCCACGTCCCACAGCCGCGCCGCGTCGCCCTTGTCCGGGCGGTCGTAGCCCGCCGTGCCGATCTCGGAGCCCGGCGGGCCGAGCAGGATCTGCGTCGTCGCCGCCTGCACCTCGTCGTTCAGGTCACCCAGCACGGCGACGTCCCGCTCGCGTCCGTCCCCGTCCAGCAGGACATCGGCCAGGGCGCGCAGGGTCGTCGCCTCGGCGGCCCGCCGGTAGAGGGCGTAGGCGCCGTAGCGGGCGCGCTCGCCCTCGTCGCGGGGGAAGAAGCGGTTGCCCGGATACGACAGCAGCTTCGACTTGAGATGGGCCACGGCCACCCTCAGCGCGCCGGCGTCGGTCTCGGTCTCCACGGCCAGGAAACCGCGCCCGGCCGCCGAGACCCCCGCACCGGAGTCGTCCTCCTGCACGGCACGCAGCGCGGCGGGGAAGGCGTTGGTGTCGGCCAGGACCCGCGGCCGGGTACGGCTGAGGAAGCCGACCCTGATGCCCCGGCCGTCCGGGTGCTCGGACAGCACCGTGTGCCAGTCGCCGTCCAGCATCCCGGCCAGGTCCCGCAGCGCCTCGGGCTCGCCCACCTCCTGCACGCCGAGCAGCGCCGGGTCGAGGGCGGTGATCACAACCGCGAGGGCGGCGAGCTTGGACTCGTAGGCGGCCTTGTCCTTCGGGCCGAAGGGGCCGCCCGGCCGGTAGAGGTTCTCCAGGTTCCAGGTGCCGAGGAGCATGCCGGGCCCCTTTCCGGAAGCGGCAGGGCGAGCTGCGGTGACGCCAGAGTGCCGCTCCGACCGAATTCGCGACAGAGCCGGGACAGGATGCGCGGTTCGGCTCACACGGCCCGAGGACCACGTCGTACGTTGGCGGGATGACCGACTCTCCCGCCGATCTCGTCATCACCGGCTGCACCGTCCTCGTGCACGACGAGCAGGAACGGCCCGGATTCGCGGAGAACGCGGCCGTCGTCGTGCGCGACGGGCTCGTCGACGCCGTGACGACCGCCGCCGCGGTGCGGCACCTCGACGCGGCCGAACGCATCGACGGGCGCGGCCAGGTCGCGATGCCCGGCCTGATCAACTGCCACACCCACGCGCCGATGGTCGCGCTGCGCGGCGTCGCCGAGGACCTGCCCACCGAGGAGTGGTTCAACGACGTCGTCTGGCCGATCGAGTCCAACCTCACCGAGCGGGACGTGGAGTTGGGGGCGCGGCTCGCCTGCGCGGAAATGATCCGCGGCGGGGTCACCTGCTTCGCCGACCACTACTTCGCCATGGACGCGGTCGCCGCCGTCGTCGAGGAGTGCGGGATGCGCGCCCACCTCGGAGAGGCGTACTTCTCCTCCCAGGGTCCCCAAGGCCGGGAGAAATCCCTGGAGTTCGCGCTACGGCACCGGTGTGGCGCCGGCGGTCGCATCACCACGGCGCTCGCCCCGCACGCTCCCTACACCGTCGACGACGCCGACCTCGCCGCCACCGCGGCCCTCGCCCGGGAGCACGGTCTGCCCGTCCATCTCCACGCCGCCGAGAACCGCGACCAGACCGACGTCAGCCTCGACCGGCACGGTGTCACCCCGATCGAGGTACTCGGGCGCACCGGCATCCTGGACACCGACGTCCTGATCGCGCACGGTACCGGCATCCTCGAACGGGACCTGCCGCTCCTCGAGAACGCCGGCGGACGAGTGGCCGTCGCCTCCGCGCCCCGCGGCTACCTCAAGTTCGCCTGGCCCACGACCACTCCGGTCCGCGCGCTGCGGGACATCGGCGTCCCCGTGGGCCTCGCGACGGACGGGGCGGCCTCCAACAACTCCCTCGACGTATGGGAGTCGATGGCGCTGACCGCGCTCATCCAGAAGTCCACGACGGGCGACCCCCGCTGGCTGACGGCACGTCAAGCCCTGCACCACGCAACGCTGCAGAGCGCCCGGGCCGTCGGCCTCGGCGACACTCTCGGCACCCTCGCCCCCGGCCGGCGCGCGGACATCGTCCTCGTCGACCTCACCGGCCCCCACACCCAGCCCGTCCACGACCTCGCCGCCACCCTCGTCCACAGCGCGCGCTCCTCCGACGTCCGCACCACGATCGTCGACGGACGGGTCCTGATGCGCGACCGGGAGCTCCTCACCCTCGATGTCCCTTCGGTCGTACGGGAGTTGGGGGAGCGGCTGCCCGCACTCGTCGACCGCGGCCATGGCCGCCGCATCCAGGATTACAAGACCTGAAAACCGGTCGCAGACAAGTGCTTTGACGCCAACCAGCGGTGACCGGGCCGTCGCGCCCAGTAATTTCACGGTACACAGGAAGGCCGGGAATTCTCGTCAGACGGGAGGCCGGCCGATGGAGCTCACGATCGATGTGGCGGTGCTGCTCGCTGTCGTCGTCTTCTTGCGGGCACGCCGAAAGCCGCTGGCCCGCACCCGTTCCGACGCATGGCTGACCGTCTGGCTCGCCCTCGCCCTCGGCGTGCTGATCGCGCCGACCCCCTTCGGCCGGTGGATCTTCGACGTGCTGGGTCAACTCGCGCAGGGCGTAGCGCAATTGGACAGCCCCTGACCCCTACGCTGGCCCCATGGACCCCGCCGACGGCCTCCTCGACCACCCGTACGACGTGTACCGGCGCCTGCGCGAGAGCGCGCCAGTGCACCGCATCACCGGACCGGACGGTACGCCCGCCTGGATCGTCACGCGCTACGACGACGTCCGCGCCGCGCTCGCCGATCCGCGGCTGTCCCTGGACAAACGGCATGCGACGGCGGGGACGTACAAGGGCTTCTCCCTGCCGCCCGCCCTCGACGCCAACCTCCTGAACATGGACCCGCCGGACCACACCCGGGTCCGGCGGTTGGTCGGCCGTGCCTTCACCCCGCGCCGGGTCCAGCAACTGCGCACACCCGTTCGGGAGACCGCGGACCGCCTCCTCGACGCCCTCGGCACGCACGGCACCGCCGACCTGGTCGCCGCCTACGCCGCGCCCCTGCCCATCACCGTCATCTGCGACCTGCTCGGCATCCCGGCCGGCCACCGCAGGGACTTCCGCGAGTGGACCGACACGCTCATCACACCGGACCCGGCACGGCCGGGCGCCGCCCGGGAAGCGGTCGCGGCCATGCTCGGCTTCTTCACCGAACTGCTGGCCGCCAAGCGCGCCGAGCCCGCCGACGACCTGCTGTCCGACCTGATCGCCGTACGCGACGAGGGCGACCGGCTCAGCGAGGACGAGCTGATGTCGCTGGCCTTCCTCATCCTCTTCGCCGGGTACGAGAACACGGTCCAGCTCATCGGCAACTCCGTGCTCGCCCTGCTCCAGCACCCCGAACAGCTCGCCGCCGTCCGCGAGGACCCCGCACAACTCGCCAATGCCGTCGAGGAGTTCATCCGCTACGAAGGGCCCGCCCTGTTCGCCATCCGGCGCTTCCCGGTCGAGGACGTCACGATCGCGGGTGTCACCATCCCGGCCGGCGAGACGGTCTGGGTCTCCCCGTCCGCCGCCAACCGCGACCCGGCCCGCTTCCCCGAGCCCGACCGCCTCGACCTCACCCGCGACGCCTCCGGCCATCTCGCCCTCGGCCACGGCATCCACTACTGCCTGGGCGCGCCGCTCGCCCGCACCGAGACGGAGATCGCGCTCGCCGCCCTCCTCGAACGCTTCCCCGAACTCGCCCTCGGCGAAGGAGAGCTGCGGTGGCGCCGCTCGCTGCGCGCCCGCGGCCTGGTCGCGCTGCCGGTGACGTACGCGCAGAAAAATTTCTGAGGCAGCGATGAGTTTCGCCCCTCCGGTCGGTCACCACCCCCGACGGACCGTTGCACAGGAGGGGCCATGTCGCTTCCGGAGATCGTCCCGCGCGAGCAGTGGCATGCCGCACGCGAGGAGTTGCTCGCCAAGGAGAAGGCGGCCACGCGCGCGCGGGACGCGCTGAACGCCGAGCGGCGCAGGCTGCCCATGGTCGAGATCGACCAGGAGTACGTCTTCGAGGGCGGGGACGGCAAGGCCACCCTGCCGGACCTGTTCGAGGGCCGGCCGCAGCGCGTCATCTATCACTTCATGTTCGCGCCCGAGTGGGACGCCGGCTGCCGCAGCTGTTCGGGATTTCTCGACCAGATCGGACATCTGGCCCATCTCAAGGTCAGGGGCACCACGTTCGCGGCCGTCTCCCGGGCGCCGTACACGAAGATCCTGCCGTTCAAGGCGCGGATGGGCTGGACGGTGCCCTGGTACTCGTCGTACGGCACCGACTTCAACCGCGACTTCGAGGTGACCCTGGAGCGCGCGGGGGAGTCGGTCGAGCGGCCCGGCATCAGCTGCTTCCTGCGGGACGGCGAGCGTGTCTTCCACACCTACTCGACGTACGAGCGCGGTCTCGACGGACTCGGCTCGACCACCAGCCTCCTGGACCTGACGGCGCTGGGCCGGCAGGAGGAGTGGGAGCAACCAGAGGGGTGCGCGTCGGCTCTTGGGGCGCCTGCGGGCAGTGCGCGCATCCGCTATCACGACGAGTACGAGGAATGAAACAGAAAGTAGTCACGAAGCGACCGGGATCTTCAATGAGTGACCGGACCTTCACACTCCGCGCTGAACAAGTGTCAACTACGTCTCAGTACGGCAACTGAGCGAGGCGATGGGCCCCTCCTGGGCGTTAACTCCTACAGGACGACGCTTTCTGGAGGTGCGAGATGGTGAACGGGCGAACAGTGCTCGAACGCTTTCCCGCAGGTGGGCCGCGAGGCTCTTGGCCCGCGGAGGAGTTCGCGCATGCGCGACGGCAGGAAGGGCTGCCCGCCGAGGTGGTCATGGACCTCGCGACGGACATGTTCCTGGTGATCGTCCGCAAGGACACGGGCGTGGACGCGATCGCCTGAGGTGCTCTCAGCCCGCCTTCGGGGCGGGCACGGGCGCCCTGAACTGCTCGGCCTGGAGCGAGTACAGCTCCGCGTAGATGCCACCGCTCGCCAGCAGTTCCTCCGGGGTGCCGGACTCCGCGAGACGGCCCCGGTCCAGGACGTGCACCAGATCCGCGTGGCGTACGGACGCCAGCCGGTGCGTGATGAGGATCACGGTCTGGCCGGCCGAGGCCAGCGCCCGGATCTTCTCGAAGACCTCCAGCTCGGCCCGCGCGTCCAGGGCCGCCGTCGGCTCGTCCACCACCAGGATCCGGCCCCGCCGGTAGGCCGCCCGCGCGATGCCGAGCCGCTGCCACTGCCCGCCGGACAGCTCGTGGCCGCCGCTGAAGTTCCGGGCCAGCAGGGTGTCCAGACCGCGCGGCAGGTTCTCCACCACGTCCTCGGCCCCGGCCTCGGCGAGCGAGGTGGCCATGCGCTCCTCGGTCAGCGGCGCGGACGAGCGGCCCACGGCGACATTGACCCGGGCCGTGAACGGCCAGCGCTTGAAGTCCTGGGCGAGCATCGCGACCCGCTCCGCCAGCTGGTGGCGGTCCGCGGTCGCCGCGTCGACGTCGTCCCACATGATCCGGCCCGCGTCCGGCGTGTACAGGCCCGCGAGCAGCTTGATCAGGGTCGTCTTGCCGGAGCCGTTCTCGCCGACCAGCGCCACGATCCCGCCGAGCGGCACCGTGAGCGTCACGTCGTCGAGCGCGGGACGGGCGGACTCGCCCGGATAGCTGAAGGTGACGTTCTCGAACCGGATCTCACGGGGCTGCTCCGGCAGCGGGTCGCCGCCCACCGGGATCGCCCGTTCGGCCGCCTCCACGTAAAGTTTCTGAAGATCGCCGACGAAGAGCGCCTCCTCGTGGAGCGCGTTGATCTCCAGGACCAGGCTGTCCAGGCTGGAGGAGCCGGTGCGGATCGCGATCACCGCCGTCCCCGCCACCGACAGCGCCATCGCCCCGCTCAGCAGCAGCCCGCCGAGCGTCGCGTACGTCGCCATGGTCGCCAGGCCCGTCCAGGCCGACGCGATCAGCCCGGTGCGCGCCGCGAGCCGGGCCAGCCGGGTCTGCTCCGCCTCCGCGGCCTCCGACATCGCGCGGAAATGACGCAGCAGGAAGGGCCCGACCCCGTGCACCCGGATCTCCGGAGCGGCGGCCGGCTCGGTGAGCAGCTCGCTGATCAGATGCCCCGCACGCGCATGCTGCACCCAGATGTGGAAGGACTCGTAGCGCCGCCGGGCGTTCGTCAGCGCGCTCCACGCGCTGGGCAGCGTCATCGTCGCGAGCAGCGGGAGCAGCGCCGGGTGCAGCACGGTCAGCACGCTCGCCGCCGCGATCAGCGAGATCACCGCGTTCACCACGCGCGTGGCGTACGAGATCATCCGGCGGGCCGAGGAGGCGCCGTACTGCGCGGTGTCCAGCAGCTTGTGGAAGGCGTGGTCCTCGATCGCGGCCAGCTCCACGGCCGCCGCCCGCTCCAGATACAGCTCCGTGGCCACCCGCTCCACCTTGGGCTCGAGACGCCCGGTGGCATACGTCGACGCGGCCCGCAGCAGCGTTCCGAACAGCATGACGACGGCCATGGCGACCAGCGCGGGCACGGCACCGCGCAGCCGGTCCTCGATCGCCCCGCCGGTGATCAGCCGGCCCAGCACGCTGTTGACCGCGAGCAGGCTCACCGCCTGGGCCATGCCCCGGCCGATCTCGGCGGCCAGCACGATCCGCGCCGCCCGCCGGTCGGCCTGCCAGGCCAGCTCGAAGCTGGACCTCAGCAGGGTCGGCAGCCGGGTCACCATGGCCCGGAAGTTCAGTTCGAGAAAGGCGTCCCGGTGCTGGTTCCAGCCCATGTCGTAGCGCAGGGGTCCGCCGAAGAGCAGCTGCTCCGACTCGGAGACCTCCGGTGTGATCCTGCCGCCGCGCCTTCGCCGCCCGCCCTGTGATGCCGCCACCGCCGGCCCCCCGATCCTCGTCGACGAACGGCCACTATCGCCGGGCCGGGACCCTCGGGGGAGAGCGCATGTCAAAAGGGGTGAGCGCGCGGGCGCACGCCTCGGGGCGCCCGGTGGTCAGGCGGTCACGGTCTACGCGACGGCCGACCGGGACCAGGTCGGGGTCGTCCCCGTCACCAGGCACACGGCCAGATACAGCGGGATCGGCGGGGTGTACGGCACCGTGCCGGTCGGCCGGTGGATGAGGTCGGGGACCGCCGGGGCGTCCGGAACTACCGCCCCGGCGGCGTACTGCGTGGGCGCCGGCCACTCCAGCGCGTAGTCGGAGTCGGACGGGACGAGCCACCACCAGTGCGTGTCATCGGCGTACACACACCCCACACGTGGCAGCCGCGGCAGCACCAGTGGGCCGAGACGGGCGGGAATCTCCACCGCGTCGCAGCCCAGCGGGGCCGTCATGCCGTCGGGCACCTGCAGCCGCCGGGGCGTACCCGGCGTGTGCAGACCGCGCCGCAGTCGGACGAGCGTGTCCAGGCTCAGCACCTGGCGGCCGGACCCTGCCCTCACCGCCATGTGCCTCCTGTCCCGAACCGTCCGTGTGCGTCCGTCCCGTCCTCGTCCCCCGGGCCGCCGGCCGAGCCCGGCTTGGGGCGGGCTCCCCAGCCCAGGTCGTTGCAGGGCCCGCAGTCGTGGCCCGGAACGGGCTTGCGCGGCAGCTCCGCCCAGACCAGCAGTCCCGGGCCGTTCTCATGCGCGCCCCATGCCTCACAGAGCGCGTCGATGAGGAGCAGTCCCCTCCCGTGCTCCTCCTCGGGCCGCGCGGGCGAGGGATGGGGTTCGCCCGGCGCGCAGCCCTGGTCACGCACGGTGATGCGCACCAGTTCGTCGCCGTCGTGCAGCTCGCAGACTATGTGGCTGCTCGCCGTGTGCACGAGGGCGTTGGTGACCAGCTCGGAGATCACCAGCGCGGCGGTGTCACAGATGTCCTCGCACACCGACCACACGTTCAACCGGGCCCTCGTCAGGCGTCTGGCCTGCGCTGGAGAGCCCGGATGTGCGGCCAGCTCGAAACGGAACCGGCGTTCGGCGGCGGCCCTGTCGGGCGCCACCTCCGCGGCGGTACCGAGACCGGGCAGGCGGCCTGCGGCAGCGTCTGTTCCTAAGGGCGCGGACGGAATCACGCTTGCCACTATCGCCCCGCCGTGAACACTTGGCAAGTGTCACTCTGAAAAATGCAGAGTGCTGTGTGACGCTGTGAAATGCCGTGGCACACTGCTCGCAACAGCATCTTGAGCGGCGCCAGTTGGGATCAACGGAGATCCGTACAGGTCTTCGAATGGGTCTTCGAATGGCGCCGTATGGCTGTGAGCATGCTGGTGCGGCAGGCCAGGGCCCTGGTGGCCGCCCTGTCGGCGACGACAGGGACGTACACGACGTGGTGGAGGTGGAGCGTGAGCGAACCGCGGTCCGCGCCGACGGTCGGTCAAGTCGTCCTCGGTCGCCGTCTGCTGGATCTGCGGGAGCGCGCGGGGCTCAAGCGCGAGGAGGCCGCCCGCATCCTCCGCGTCGCCCCGGCGACGGTCCGCCGCATGGAGATGGCGGAGGTCTCCCTCAAGATCCCCTACCTGCAGTTGCTGCTGAAGTCCTACGGCGTCTCCGACGAGGAGGCCGTGGCCTTCGTGCAGTTGGCCGAGGAGGCCAACAGGCCCGGCTGGTGGCAGCGGTTTCACGACATTCTGCCGGGCTGGTTCTCCATGTACGTCAGCCTGGAGGGGGCGGCCGCCCTCATCCGCTCCTACGACCCGCACTTCGTGCCTGGCCTGCTGCAGACCGAGGACTACGCGCGCGGAGTGCTCAAGCTGGGCGCGATCGGTCAGACCAGGCCTGAAGACATCGAGCGCCATGTCGCCCTGCGCATACAGCGCCAGGAACTGCTCACACGTCAGGGAGCGCCCCGTTTCTGGGCCGTCATGGACGAGACCGCATTGCGCCGCCCGGTGGGCGGCCCGGAGGTGATGCGTGCTCAGATCGACAGACTGCTCGACGCCACGAAGCTGCCCAACGTGACGCTGCAGGTCGCGCCCTTCACCAACGGGCCGCACCCCGGCACGTACGGGCCCTTCGTGCTGTTCCGATTTGCCATGTCAGAACTGCCGGACATGGTCTACAGCGAGTACCTGACCGGCGCGGTCTACCTCGACGCGCGTTCCGAGGTGGCGACCCACCTCGAGGTCATGGACCGCATGGCGGCGCAGGCCGCTACGGCACATCGCACGAAGGAGATCCTCCGGGATCTCCGCAAGGAGTTGTGAATGGATCGCATCAAGCCGCGCAAACACGTCTACAACGGCATGCCCGCGCGGGAGTTGGGCAGCGAGGGCTGGCACAAGCCGTGGAGCGGCGGCAACGGCGGGAACTGCCTGGAGGCGATGAAGCTCGCCGACGGCCGGATCGCCGTCCGCCAGTCCACCGACCCGGACGGCCCGGCGCTGATCTACACCAGCGACGAGATGACGGCCTTCATCGAGGGCGCCAAGGCGGGTGAGGCCGACTTTCTGCTGTCGTGAGGCCCGTTTTTCAGCTTCTGTTGTTCCGTCACATCCCTACCACCCTTGATTTGGCACTGAGTTGACCTTGATTTGCGGCAGACATCCCTGGAGTCCGTCATGACCGGGCAGCAGCCCCCGCCGACGATCGACACGAGCAGACCCCACCCCGCCCGGATGTACGACTGGTACCTGGGCGGCAAGGACAACTACCCGGTCGACGAGGCCATGGGCCGCCAGATGCTCGCCCTCGACCCGCGTGTGCCGGTGATGGCGCGGGTCAACCGGGCCTTCATGCACCGCACCACACGCTGGCTGGCCGAGCACGGGGTGCGGCAGTTCCTCGATGTCGGCACCGGCATCCCCACCGAGCCCAACCTCCACCGGATCGCCCAGGAGATCGCACCCGAGGCCCGCGTCGTCTACTGCGACAACGACCCGATCGTGCTCGCCCACGCCGCCGCCCTGCTCAAGGGCACGGACGAGGGCGTCACGGAGTATCTGCAGGCCGACGTCCGCGACCCGGACGCCGTCCTGGCCGGTGCACGCGCGACCCTGGACTTCGACCGCCCGGTGGCCCTCTCGCTCATCGCGCTGCTCCACTTCGTCTCCGACGAGGACGGCGCACACGAGCTGGTCGGCCGGCTGCTGTCCCAACTCCCCTCCGGGAGCTACCTGGTGGCAAGCCATGCGACCGCCGACTTCACCCCCGAGGAGTCGCGGGCCGCGACCGAGAAGCTCAAGGCGGCGGGCGTCACCCTGGCCCTGCGCTCCCGCGAGGAGTTCACGCGCTTCTTCGACGGCCTCGAACTCGTCGAACCCGGCGTCGAGGTGCCGCACCTGTGGCATCCCGAACTGGGCGAGCCGGTTCCCGGTCAGGACGACGGGGTGATCCCGGGGTACGGGGCGGTGGGGCGCAAGCCGTAGTCCGTACGTGCTCGTGGCGCCGGGTCGTGTCCCCGCGGCCCGGCGTACGTCACACCCACGACCACATGCGCCGTGGGGCGTCCACCAGCCGGCTGACCACCACCACCGGGAGCGGTGGCTGCTCGGCCCTGGTGGGCGTGAGGTTCAGGCCGTAGTAGATCTGCTCGATCGACGGCGGTCCGACCGCGAGATTGCGGCGGACCGCCGCCGCGGACGACTGCTGTCCGGTCTGCACGAGATACGCCGCCGCCATCGTGCCCGTACGGCCGACTCCGGCGCCGCAGTGCACGAACACCTTCCCCTGCGCCCGCGCGACCACGTCGAGGAGGCGCCGCACCTGCTCGGGCCTGGGTGTCTGCCCGTCGCGGATCGGCAGCCGCACGGTCTTCAGACCGGCCCGGCCGGGTCCCGCGAGCTGTGCCGCGCTCAGGTCCTCCGCGCGCAGGTCGACGACCGTCGTGAAGCCCATGCTCGCCAACGCGCGGTAACCGGCGGGGGAGGGGGCGGCGCCGCGCCAGAGCCGGCCGTCGACGTCCACGGGCTGGAAGTGGTGGACGCCCTGCAGCGTGCGGGTCCCGGGCGGCGCGGGCGTCTCCTCGCGGGCCCAGTACGACAGGGCCAGGATGCCCAGGGCGCCGGTGGCCCACAGTGCGACGTATCCGACGGCCGCGGCCATGAGGATCCGTAGCGTGCGCCGTGCGAGGGGGCGCTTGCGGAAGGCAGGGCGGGGCAGCGTTGCGGTGAGAACAGCCATGGGCGACCGACGGGGTGGGGGACGGGGAGCCCTCGCATGGTAGCCCGCACCCGGGATAACCGTCTTGTCCGTGTACGTGTGTGTATGCAGGTCTTACAGGGTGCGAAGGCGGGCGTTCGTCTCAGTCGTCGTCCGCGTCCGCGTCTCCGATGGCCATCACCGTGAGGTGGGCGCGGTCGAGGGTCGCGTCCTCCAGGCAGCCGCGCAGCCGCATCCGGTCGTGCGGGGTGAGGGCGGGCCGTACGACCCCGGCGTACACGCCGTCGCCCAGGTCGGCGAGCGCGGCGTGACGCAGCGGTACGGACGTGGAGTCACGGCAGCGCTCCCAGACCTGCTCCGCGGCGAGGGCGCGCCGGTCGGCCGTCGCGGCCGTACCGCCGCGCATGTCCACCTGGAGGAGCACGGAGGTCGCCTCGTTGGCGGCGGCCGCCTCCTCCCGGGTCTGGGTGAGCTGGGCGAGCCCCACGACGAGCGCGGTGAGCAGGGCGGCACCTACCACGGTCACCACCGCCACGCGCGCGACACGGCGCGGTGAGCGCGCCGGGCCCAGCGGCGGCAGGTCCTCCAGGTCGTCGTACACGGCCGGGCCCGGCGCCGACAGGACGGCGAGCCGCCCGGCGAGCCGGCGCTCCGCCGGCCGCGCGGTCGCCGACGCGATCCGCTGCACCACCCAGGCGAGCCCGGACAGCAGCACACCGGTGACCATGAGGACCGGCACGAAGACATACGTACGGTCCACCGAGTCGTCGAGCCACCGGAACCGGCCGCCCGGCTCCCGCGCGGGCTCGGCGCGCAGCCGCGCCAGTACGTCGTCCTGACGCGCGGCCGCCTCCCGCTGCCGCCGGTCGCTGTCGCGCAGGCGTTCCTCGATCCGGGTCAGCCGCCCCAGCAGCACGATGCCGAGCAGCATCACCTCGACGACCAGCAGCAGCACCCCGCAGAGCATGGCCCGCTGCCACTGCCACCGGTACAGGTAGACGACGAGATAGGTACCGGCCCCGGCCGCGGCCAGACCTCCGAAGACGTAGGCGATCCTTCTCATGGCGTGTCCCCCGGTTGTATGTGGCCCGGTTGTACGTCCCCCGGTCGTACGTCGCCCGGTCGCACGTCGCCCGCCGTGCCGTCGACGGTGAGCCGGGAACCGGGCGGGAAGCGGTGCACCGCGTCCGTGGCGCCGACCACCGCGGGCAGCCCGAACTCCCTTGCCAGCACGGCGAGATGGGACAGTGGGCTGCCGGTCTGGGCGACCAGCGCGGCGAGCCCGGGCAGCAGCGGCGCGAGCGCGGGGTCCAGGGTGCGCACGACCAGGACCGCGTCCGGCGGCCGTGGGCCCGTCCCGTCCCAGACCGTGCCGACCGCGCGGCCCGAGGACACGCCCCGCGTGCCGTCGCCCGACCGGTCCGCCCGCTCGGCGACGACCACGCCGTCCGCCGCGAGCCGGAACGCGTCCGGAAGCGGCGGCGACGCGGGGTCCGGCA
Organism: Streptomyces spinosisporus; assembly: GCF_022698145.1. Taxonomy (GTDB): domain Bacteria; phylum Actinomycetota; class Actinomycetes; order Streptomycetales; family Streptomycetaceae; genus Streptomyces; species Streptomyces spinosisporus. The sequence continues at coordinate 241,492 of NZ_JALDAX010000013.1, read as the reverse complement.
CGCGCGCGTGCAGATCGGCGGGCAGCGGGGCCCCTTCGAGTACGGCGGCCAACTCCCGCCAGCGCAACAGCCCGACGCGCTCCACATCGAGCCCCAACCGCGCCCCGGCCTCCCGGACCAGCCGCACCTGCAGTTCCTGTATCCAACGAATCCGCAGGCGGAGGGATTCGCGGGGTGGGAGGTTGGGGGTGGGGTGGGGTTTGTATGTCCGGGGTGGGAGGTCGGCGGTGGGGTGGGGTTCGTGGGGGTGCCGGGCGGGTTCGGGGTTTTGGGCGAGCTCCCTGTGGCGGGCCGGATTGGTGTTTGGGGCTGGGTGCGTGTGCGGGGCCGGTTTCGTGTTCCGGGCAAGCTTCGTGTGCCCGGCGGGCTCCGTGTGCCGGGCCGGCACCGCGTTCCGGGTCTGCTCGGCGTGATGCCGTTCATCGGGTTCCCGGCCCAGGTCTGCCGTCGTCTGCCGTCGTTGAAGCGGCACGCTCTGTTCGTCCGGCAGGCGGCCCGGGCCTCGTAGGGCCGGGGCGGTGAGCGCGAGGATCACCGGGTCGGTGGCGGTCACCCGGTCGTCGGGGACGCCGCGGGCGCGGGCGTCGGCCAGGGCGGTCAGTGCGGCGCCCGCGGCGGTGCGGCGCTGCGCAGTGTCGCGCAGAAGCGCTCCCGCCAGGGCCTCCTGCGCGTGCAGGGAGACCAGGACGGCACGGCTCCAGCGAAGGGCGGTGACGAGTTCGGCGCGGGAGGAGTCCGCGGGCGGCGGGATCTCCGCGAGCTGCCGGTCGACGTCGGCCAGGAGATCCGTCGCCAGGCCGGGCAGCGCAGCGCCGAGGCGGCCCACCCGCCAGGCTGCGGCCAGCCTGCGCGCTCCCGGCGCCGGGTTGAGCAGCGCCAGCCAGCGGTGCTTCGGCGCCACGGCTCCCAGCAGGCGCAGATCGGCGGCGGCTCTCCCGCCGACGGTCGTGACCACCGGCTGCGTCCGCAGCAGCCGGCGCGACGCGCTGCCGCCGATGTCGAGCGAGGCCGCGAGCCCGCGGGCCATGGGCGCCACCCACAGATCGGCCTCCAGCGGTGTCAGCTGCCCCGGCAGGGTCTCCGCGACCGGGCCGGGCCCCAGCAGCCGTGCCCCGCGTGCGGGCCGCGCCGCCATGGCGGTGATGGGGCGGCTCTGGAACAGCCACAGCCGTCCCTCCCCGTCGAACCCGAACTCGATGTCCTGCGGCCCGCCGAACACCCGCCGGGCCCTGCGGGCGAGCCGCGCCAACCGTGCCAGTTCGGTGCGCGTGAGCGGCGAGTCCGCGTCCGACGGCTCGGTGCGCAGCAGCCGCCCGTACCGGTTCAGCCAGTGGTTGGTCCCCGCCTGCTCCCCGCTGACCAGGCCGTCCGGGCCGCCCCACACCACGCTCACCAGCATCCGGTCGGCCCGCCCCTCGACCGGATCGGCGCCGAACATCACCCCGCCGATGCGCGCGGTGAGCATCGGCTGCACCAGCACGGCCATGGGCGCCGTGGACCCGTCGGGCCGCCGGGCCGAGTCGAGGACGGTGCGTACGGCCTCGCGGAAGGCGCGCCAGCCGCGCACATCGAGCACGGAGGCGAACTGGCCCGCCAGCGACGACTCCTCCGTGTCCTCCTGCGGCGAGGAGGAGCGCACGACGAGCGGGCGGGCGCCGCCGTCGGAGAGCTCCTGCCAGGCGCGCCGCAGGGCGACGGTGTCCTCACCGCCCCCGTGCGGGATCACGAAGCCGGGCAGAACGGGCAGCCCGGCAGCGGCTGCACGGGCGAGATTCGCGGCCTTGGACCCTGTGTGGTCGGAGAGTGCGGCACCGGGCAGATCCAGCGGGACGGTGGCCGGGCCCCGAGTCCCGGTCGGATCGAGGGCGATCTCGCCCCTGCCCCCGTCCCCGTCTCGTGCACCCTCTCCGTGACGTTCGTCGAGAGTTGTCATCGACACCCTCCAGGACCGGCCGCCAACAGGGGGGACGCGCGGGGGTGGCCCTGCGCCTGACGGCGGAACGAAGGATGGGGCGGCCGCAGTGGGCGGGGACCCGGCCGAACGCGGCACGCCTCCTTCTACGAGGATCCCACCGCCGTTCGGATCCCTGTAGCCCAGAAGCCACTTTTCGGACAACTCAAAGCAGAAATCCAGAACGGGCATGAGGCCGCACCCCAGCCTCGTCCCCCGGCAGCAGCCCTCACCTCGTCCCCGAGCAGGACCGACCACCGCGGACGCTCCTCCGGAGGCAGGACCGTGTCTGGTGGGGGCTGCATGGCGATCGGGCGGTGGCGGAAGATTCCAACGGCTCCGCGCTGCACGGCCGCAGTGACCGACGGCCGGCACCCGGACAGTCCCCACCGCTCCGGGACTCCTCCGGAGGCGGGTCCCCGGCTGGTCCGGCGCTCCTCCGGAGGCAAATCCCCGGCCGGTCCGCTGTCTTCGGCCATCGGGCGGTGGCAGGAGGCCCCACCCGGTCGGCTATGCACCGCCTCGGCCGGTCGTACGGTCCGATCGGCGCGGGCGGCCGCGAACTGCCGGTCGGACAGCTGTCGATCACTCGCAGCAGCCCCCCGGCTGGTTCCCGCGCAGGCCCCGCCGCCCCGGCACTTTTCCGAAGGCGGGCCCCCGGCCCGTTTGGGCTGCACGGCCGTCGGGCGGTGGCGGAGGTCCCGGCCGGTCCGCACTAACACCGCCATCGGCCGGTCGTACGGTCCGATCGGCGCGGGCAGCCGTGATCTGCGGGTCGGACAGCTGTCGATCACCTGCAGCAGCCCCCGGCTCGTCCCTGCGCAGTCCCCGCCCTGGCACTTCTCCGAAGGCGGCCCCCGGCCGGTCCGCGCTGCACGGCCGTCGGGCGGTGGCAGGAGGCCCCGGCCGGTTCGCTATGCACCGCCTCGGTCGGTCGTACGGTCCGGTCGGCGCGGTCCGCGTTACACCGCCATCGGTCGGTCGTACGGGCCGATCGGTGCCGGTAGTTGTGAGCTGCCGGTCAGGTAGCTGTCGACGGCCGCCGCCACGGCGCGCCCCTCCGCGATCGCCCACACGATCAGCGACTGCCCGCGTGCCGCGTCCCCGGCCGCGAAGACCCCGGGCACGTTCGTCGCGAAGGAGGCGTCGCGGGTGATCGTGCCGCGCGGCTCCATCGCCAGGCCCAGCTGGTCGATGAGCCCGTCCCCGCGGTCGGGTCCGGAGAAGCCGAGCGCGAGCAGCACCAGGTCGGCGGGGAGCGTCCGTTCGCTGCCGGGCAGCGGGCTGCGCGCCGCGTCCACCTCGACCAGGTGCAGCGACCGCACACATCCCGAGGCGTCCCCCTCGAAGCGCAGCGTGGACGCCGCGAACAGCCGCGCGTCCACGTCCGCCGCAGGCGCCGTCCGCAGATCGCGGGCCTCCTCGTGGGCGGCCGACATCCGGTAGATCTTCGGGTACGTCGGCCAGGGCTCGATCTCCTCGTCTCGGTCGGCGCCAGGCTGGGCGTAGATGTCCAACTGCGTGACGGACGCCGCCCCTTCACGCACCGCGGTCCCCAGGCAGTCCGCCCCCGTGTCGCCGCCGCCGACGATGACGACATGCCTGCCCGCGGCGGACATCGGCGAGGTCTCCAGGTCCCCCTCCCGCACCCGGTTGGCCAGCGGCAGATACTCCATCGCCTGCACCACCCCGGCCAACTCCCGCCCGGGTACGGACAGTTCACGCCACGCCGTCGCCCCCGTGGCGACCACCACGGCGTCGTATCGCGACCGCAGCTCCACCGCCCCGACATCCCGCCCGACCGCCGTCGACGTACGGAACTTCGTCCCCTCGGCCCGCATCTGCTCCAACCGCCGGTCCAGATGGCGCTTCTCCATCTTGAACTCGGGGATGCCGTACCGCATCAGCCCGCCGAGCCGGTCGTCCTTCTCGTACACCGCGACCGTGTGCCCCGCCCGGGTCAACTGCTGCGCCGCCGCCAGCCCAGCGGGCCCCGACCCGACGACCGCGACCGTCCGCCCGGAGAGCCGGTCCGGCGGCTGCGGCGGCGCGAAACCCGACTCCCAGGCCTTGTCGGCTATCGCCACCTCGACGTTCTTGATGGTGACCGCCGGCTGGTTGATGGCGAGCACACACCCCGCCTCGCACGGCGCGGGACACAACCGCCCGGTGAACTCGGGGAAGTTGTTCGTGGCGTGCAGCCGGTCGGCCGCCGCCCGCCAGTCGTCCCGGCTGACCAGGTCGTTCCACTCCGGGATCAGATTGCCCAACGGGCACGCGTCGTGGCAGAACGGGATACCGCAGTCCATGCACCGGTCCGCCTGCTTGCCGATGATGGGCAGCAGCGCCCCGGGGACATAGACCTCGTGCCAGTCCCTGACCCGCTCCTCGACCGGCCGTCGAGGCCAGTCCCGGCGAGGCGTGGTCATGAATCCCTTGGGATCGGCCATGGCCGTCTCCCTTGCCTACGCAAGCCCTCTTCCGGCCACGATACGACTCCGGGGCCACCCCCGCAGAGGGGTGGAGCGCCGCCGGTGCGCTCACCTCAGCGCCAGCACGTACGCCACTGCCGCTCCCGCCGACGCGACCGTGCGAACGTGGTTCCAGAAGGTCCATTCGCGCACATACGAGGGCCAGTACGCGGCCGCTTCCGGAGTGCCCGGATCCAGCCTGAGCAACGCGTCGTTGCGCGGCACGTTCGCGACCATCGTCACCCCGAACGAACCGAACAGATACAGCGCGCTGCCCAGCAGCAACTCCACCTTCCCGTCGCCCGGCCACAGCACGAACGTCACCACGGCGAGCACCGCACACAGCACCGCCGACCCCACGAACACCAACATGAACGCCGGCATCACCGCCGTCACATTGATCGCGTTCATCGCCGCGACACCCTGCGCGGGCGGCAGCGACGCCAGCCCCCTCATCACGAACGTCGAGAACCCGCAGAAAACCCCCGCCACCAGGCCCGTTCCGAGCACGCCCAGCACCGTCAGCCACAGATACGGTCCATCGATCATGTCGTCAACTCCCGCGTCGAGCCGAGATCATCCCCGGCACCTCCCGTCACTTCAAGTGAATTGCCGTACCGACTCGGTGACCATGGCCGAAGAACGCAGGCACATACGCAGACGTCCAGCACGCCCACCCAGGCCCCATCTCTCGTCAACCCACCTCTCCCTGACCCGCCTCTCCTCAACCCGCCTCTGGTCAGCCCACCTCTCCTCGACTCGCCTCTGGTCAGCCCGCCCCTCCTCGGCCCGCCCCTCGTCAACCCGCCTCCTCCCTCTGCGCCTGCCAACCCCGCAACACCGTCTCCACCGCCGGCCTGATCCGCCGCCGGGCCTCGTGCCGCGGCACGCCGCTCATCAGCAACTGGTCGTAGGGCGTGTCCAGATGACGTACGGAGGCCACGACCGCCGAGACCACCGCGCCTCTGGACAGCGCGCGCCCCGCCGCGCTCCGGCCCACCCGTCCGCTGCCCCGCACCGAGGCGTGCGCCGCGACCGCCAGGGCCCGCTCCGCCGGGCACCCGGGATACAGCCGCCGTATCTCCGCCGCGAACGCCTCCGTGAACCGCACGTCCTCCGCCGCCCGGCGCCGCGCGTCCCGCACCCGGCGCCGCCGTCGCGCCTCGGCGTCCGCGAGGCATCGCTCCTCGGCACGGGCCAGCCCCTCCTCCTCGACCAGGACGCCCTGCCGCTCGTACCGCGCCTTGCGCCGGTTGAAGCGGACCACGACCGCCGACAACGTGCTCTCCTCGCGTGACCGCCGCGTCAGCGCGGTGTCGCCGCGCGGCAGGAACACCAGATGGCCGAGGTCGGCACAGTCGAGACACCGCGGTGCCCCGTCCTCGAGCACGAGCAGCGCCAGCGGCCCCGCGTGACACTCCGTGCACATCCGTCTCTTGAGCGGCTGGAAGACGAGAAGCCCGGTGCGGGCCCCGGGAGTTGCAAGACGTGCCATGACTGATTCATTCCCCCTGACCGGACTTCGGATCACCCCGATCTCCCCCTGTGCCTGTCCGCCCTGTGCCTGAACCGCCCTGTGCCTGCCTCGTCCTGTGCCTGCCTCGTCCTGTGCCTGCCCGTTCTGCGCATCCCGTTTGTGCATCCCGTCCAGCGGCCGGCGCATGATGGCCGTGTGCGACTGGAAGCGATCACGTGGGACCGGCTCGGCGACCTCATCGCCGAGCGTCTGCTCGACCTCGAACCGGCCGACGGCAGTCCTTGGCCCCGGGTCGCCTTCGACGGAGCCCCCGCGGCCGACCCGGGAGACCTCGCGGAGCGCGTCGCCGAGGCCCTGCGGATACGCGGCCGCCCGTCCCTGACCGTGGCCGCCGAGGGGTTTCTGCGACCCGCCTCGGTCCGGCTGGAGTACGGCCGCCACGACATCGACGCCTACTACGACGGCCGGCTGGACACCGGCGCCCTGTGGCGCGAGGTCTTCGGCCACCTCGAACCCGGCGGCGACGGGCGTGTGCTGCCGGACCTGTGGGACCCGGTCACCGACCGAGCCACCCGCAGCCCCTACGTCCAACTCCCGCCCGGCGGCTTCCTGTTGCTCCATGGTCCCCTCCTGCTGCGGCACTGGTTCCCCTTCGACCTGACCGTCCATGTCCTCCTCTCGTCCGGCGCTCTGCACCGGCGCACCCCCGAGTCCGAGCACTGGACCCTCCCCGCCTTCGAGCGCTACGAGGACGAGACCGACCCGGCCGGCACCGCCGACGTCCTCGTACGCGCCGACGATCCGCGCCGCCCGGCGTGGCGGGGGTGAACGCCGCTCACCGCTTTTATATGCGCGTGCATGCAGTTAGCCTGTCCCCATGACGCCCTCCCCGAGCGATCCGATTCCTCTCACCGATGCCGTCCGCGCCCTGCTGGACGGCAAGAACTTCGCCAGCGTCGCCACCCTCGGCCCCGACGGCGCCCCCCAGAACTCGGTGGTCTGGATCAAGCGCGACGGCGACACCGTGCTCTTCTCCTCCACCGACGGACGCCAGAAGGTGCGCAATCTCCGCCGCGATCCCCGTGTGAGCCTCTCGGTCTTCGACCTCGCCGACCCCTACACCTCGGCCGAGATCCGCGGCACCGCCGAGATCCTCCCCGACGAGGGCAAGCGGCTCCCGCACGAGCTCTCGCACAAGTACCTCGGCATCGACCCGCCCGCAGAGAAGGACGACGAGGTCCGCGTCATCATCCGCGTCGTCCCGCACAGGATCGTCGGCTTCTCGGTTTGACGCGGCACTGAACGCCCCTCGCCCGGCCTTTCCGGTTCGTCTGTTACCGCGCGGTTCCGGGTGCACCGGGCGAGCCGCGCCGCGAGAATGTAGGGCGCCGGGACTAGCGGTGCGTCCCGCGCCGCGCCGGCCGTCCGGCACCGGGAGGTACCCCATGACCACTGCCGGAGACATCATGCACCGTGGCGCCCAGTGGATCCCCGCCCACGAGACGCTGGACCGCGCGGCCCAGCTGATGCGTGAGCTGAACGTCGGAGCCCTGCCCATCAGCGACGAGAACGAGCGGCTGTGCGGCATTCTCACCGACCGCGACATCGTCATCGGCTGTGTGGCCATGGGCCACGACCCGGCCCGGGTCACCGCGGGCGAGATGGCCCACGGCACCCCACGCTGGATCGAGTCGGGCGCCGATGTGGGCGACGTGCTCCGGGAGATGCAGGACCACCAGATCCGCCGGCTCCCCGTCATCGAGAACAAGCGGTTGGTCGGCATGATCAGCGAAGCCGACCTGGCCCAGCATCTGACGGAGGACCAGATCGCCGACTTCGCCCACAGCGTCTACGCCAGGTCGACGACGAGCTGACCCGTCCGGCGAGGCACGTCACAGCCAGCCGTTGCGCCTGAAGCCGCGGTGCAGAACCAGACAGGCGATGGATATGACGCCGAGGACGAGGGGGTAGCCGAACGTCCAGTGCAGTTCCGGCATGTGATCGAAGTTCATGCCGTACACACCGCACACCATCGTCGGAACGGCGATCACCGCGGCCCAGGCCGTGATCTTGCGCATGTCCTCGTTCTGCGCCACCGTGACCTGCGCGAGATGGGCCTGCAGGATCGAATTGAGCAGTTCGTCGAAGGAGGCGATCTGCTCCTTCACCCGCATCAAATGGTCGAGGACGTCCCTGAAGTAGGCCTGTATCTCCGGGGGCACCACCCGGATCGGCCGGGTCGCGAGATCCTCGACCGGGCGGGTGAGCGGCACGACGGCCCGCTTCAGCTCGAGGAGTTCGCGCTTCAACTGGTACATCCGGCCCGGGTCCGCCCGCGCGCCGTTCTCCGCGAACACATCCATCTCCACCTGGTCGATGTCCGCCTGGACCGCGTCGGTGACCTGCAGATAGTCGTCGACCACATGGTCCGCGACCGCGTGCAGCACCGCCGCCGGCCCCTTGGCGAGCTGATCCGGATCGGACTCCAGCTCCTCGCGCAGCGGACCGAGGGAGCCATGCCTGCCGTGCCGGACCGTGATCACGAAGTCCTCGCCGACGAACACCATGATCTCGCCGGTGTCGACCACCTCGCTCGTCGCCGTCAGCTCCTCGTGCTCGACGTAGCAGACGGTCTTGAACACCGCGAACAGCGTCTCGTCGTACCGCTCCAGCTTCGGACGCTGATGGGCCTCGATCGCGTCCTCGACCGCCAGCGGGTGCAGGTCGAAGAGCTCGGCGATGCCCGCGAACTCCTGGTCCGTCGGTTCGTGCAGCCCCAGCCACACGAACCCGTCACCGTGCTTGCGCACCCGCTCCACGGCGTCGACCAGGTCGCTGCCGCCCGGCACCCGCTCGCCCTCCCGGTAGGTGACGCAGTTGACCACGGAGGAGCCCAGAGGGGAGCGGGCCGGGTGGCTCAGGTCGACGCGGGGGCGTCGCCGGGCCAGCCGTGCCACCTTGCGGAGGCCGCCGACCCTGCTGAGGTGCGTGACCTTCCGCAGATTCCCTGCCATGGACATCTGGATCTCCTTGCGTGGATCTCCGGGCTCGAAGCGCGGTCGGCAGCCCGCCGCGGTGGTGAGCTGCCTTCGTGTGCCGTGGCGCGTCAGTTTGCCAGGTCTGTGAAAGCGGCGAGTGAGCCTGTGGGAGCACTGCATTCCGCTTGGTTCCCGGCTGTGGACAACCGGCGGCTGACGGCGCGCGGACGACTGCGATGATCGCGGTATGACGCAATCCGAGGGATATCTGCTCGACAACCGGCAGACCGAGGCGGGGGAGCGCTTCGACGCCTTCACCACCCTCTTCGACCCCACGACCTTCCGGCACCTCGAAGGGCTCGGCCTCGGCTCCGGCGGGCGCTGCTGGGAGGTCGGCGCCGGCGGTACCTCGGTGGTGTCCTGGCTGGCCGCGAAGGTCGGTCCGGAGGGAGAGGTCGTCGCCACCGACATCGACACCTCCCTGCTAGCCTCCGCGGCCCGCCCGCCGGTGCGTGTGCTCGTCCACGACGTCGGCGCCGAGGAACCGCCGGGAGAGGGCTTCGACCTGGTGCATGCCCGGCTCGTCCTGGTCCATGTACCGGACCGCGAAAGAGCTCTGCGGTCCATGATCGAGGCCCTGCGCCCCGGTGGCATGCTCCTCATCGAGGACGCCGACCCCGCCCTGCAGCCCCTGGTCTGCCTCGACGAGCACGGCCCCGAGGAGCGGCTCGCCAACCGTCTGCGCCAGGGCTTCCGCCGACTGCTCGCCGACCGGGGCGCCGACCTCTCCTACGGCCGCCGCCTTCCGCGCCTGCTGCGCGAGGCCGGACTGCGGGACGTGGAGGCCGACGCGTACTTCCCGCTCACCTCCGCGGCCTGCGCCGCCCTGGAGTCGGCGACCGTCCGGCAGATCCGCGACCGTCTCGTCGCCGCCGGTATCGCGACGAACGAGGACGTCGACCGTCATCTGGCGAATGTCGCGGCCGGCGGGATGGACCTGGCCACGGCCCCGATGATCTCGGCGTGGGGACGCAAGGCGTAGCGGCGGGAGCCGACGGGCATGGGGGCGGGAGCCGCCGGGTTTCGTGCCGCCGGACCCTTGCGGCCCGCGGAGGACCGCACCAGCCTGAAAACATGACGGACAACACGGCACGTCTCGACCATGTCGTCCTGTGGGTGCAGGACCCGGTCGCCTCGGCCGACTTCTACGAGAAGGCGGTCGGGCTGCGTCCCCTGAGGATCACCGAGTTCGCGGCGGGCGAGGCCTCCTTCCCCTCGGTACGGCTCAACGACGAGACCATCCTCGACCTCATGCCCCATGCCATGGCGCAGGGCATGAAGATGGTGCCCGGGGCCGCCGACAGCTCGGGCCACCCGGTCAACCACGTCTGCCTGGCCATGCCCCGCGAGGAATTCGACGCCCTGCACAGCCGCCTGGAGGAACGCACCGTCCCCGTCTCCGAGTTCTCCTACGACTCCTACGGCGCCCGCGGAATGGCCCGGCGCAGCTTCTACTTCCGCGATCCCGACGGCAACATCTTCGAGGCCCGGCACTACGACTAGCGCAGGACGGCGTCCGCCCGGGCAAGAGGGTGCCCATGCGCGTGTGCGCGTGGGCACCTTTTGTTCCTGTGTTCCTCGCCGGGTTCAGACGGGCTGTACCCCCTTCAGCACGCCGTGCGGGTCGAGTACGTACTTGCGGCTGGCGCCCTGGTCGAACTCGGCGTAGCCGCGCGGCGCGTCGTCCAGGCCGATCACGGTCGCGTTGACTGCCTTGGCGATGTGCACACGCCCGTGCAGGATCGCCATCATCAGGCCCCGGTGGTACTTCATCACCGGGCACTGTCCGGTCGTGAAGTGGTGGCTCTTGGCCCAGCCCAGGCCGAGCCGCACCTTCAGCGTCCCGGACTTCGCGTCCTCGTCGATCCCGCCGGGGTCGTCCGTGACGTAGAGACCCGGGATGCCGAGGGCGCCACCCGCGCGCGTGATGCCCATCAGGGAGTTGAGCACCGTGGCGGGCGCCTCCGGAGCGTCCTTGCCGTGGGCTCGTGCTTCAAAGCCGACCGCGTCGACCGCGGCGTCCACCTCGGGCTCCCCGAGGATCTGCGCGAGCTGGTCCTCGACGCTGCCCTTCGAGACGTCGACGGTCTCGCACCCGAAGCTGCGCGCCTGGGCGAGGCGTTCGGGGTTGAGGTCGCCGACCACGACCACGGCTGCACCCAGCAGCTGCGCGGACGCGGCCGCCGCCAGGCCGACCGGCCCCGCCCCGGCGATGTACACCGTCGAGCCGACCCCAGCGCCCGAACTCACCACGCCGTGGAAGCCGGTCGGGAAGATGTCCGACAGCATGGTCAGATCGAGCAGCTTCTCGCGCGCCTCGTCCCGGTCGGGGAACTTCAGCACGTTGAAGTCCGCGTAGGGGACCATGGCGTACTCGGCCTGACCGCCGACCCAGCCGCCCATGTCGACATAGCCGTAGGCCGCACCGGGGCGGGCCGGGTTGACGTTCAGGCAGATGCCGGTCTTGCGTTCCTTGCAGTTGCGGCACCGCCCGCAGGCGATGTTGAACGGCACGGAGACGATGTCGCCGACTTCGACGAACTCGACGTCCGGACCCCTCTCGACGACCTCCCCGGTGATCTCGTGTCCGAGGACCAGCCCCTCCGGCGCGGTCGTCCGCCCGCGCACCATGTGCTGGTCGCTTCCGCAGATGTTGCTGGCGAGGACCTTGAGGATCACACCGTGCCGGACCTTGCGGCCGACATTGTCCGGTGCCACCCCCGGCCCGTCCTGGAGTTCAAGCGTCGGGTAGTCGATGGTCCTTACTTCCACCGCTCCCGGCTTGAGATACGCGACTGCCCTGTTTCCGCTCATGCGTGATCGCCGTCCCTTCGGCTCCGATTCCTCGGATGCCAGTGGCTGTGCGCATGGCGGAGTCTGCTACTGCCGTCCGCTCCCGGCCACCCCTCGCGCACCCCCTCAGAACAGGGGCTCGGGGAGCACTCCCTCCAGGGCTAGCAGCTTGCGCTTCGTCTCCAGTCCGCCCCCGAACCCGCCGATGCCGCCGTCGCTCTCCACCACTCGGTGGCAGGGCACGACGACCGGCAGCGGGTTGGACCCCATCGCCGTCCCGACCGCCTGGGCCGCACCCGGCTGGCCCACCCGCCCGGCCAGATCGCCGTAGCCCACGACCGCGCCGTACGGAACGCCGACGGCCAGCTCGCGCAGCACCTGCCTGTTGAAGCCGGAGATCAGAGACCAGTCCAGCGGCAGCTCGAAGTCGCGCCGCTCGCCCGCGAAGTACGCCCGGACCTGTCGTATCGCCTCGGCCAGCAGGGGTGAGTCCGGTGCCTCGACAGGCTCGCTGCCCAGCCGGGACGCGAGCCGGCCGAGCGCCTTGTCGCGCACCGGGTCGGTGGCGTGGAAGACGACGTTGACCAGGCCCTCGCGGGTCGCGGCCAGCAGCAGCGGACCGATCTCCGTGCCGAGCACCGCCCACACGACCTGCTGTTCGTACTGCCCATCGCTGTCCATGCGCCCACCGTACGGCCCGCCACTGACAACGCCCGGGGGAGCGGCGGGGCTCAGGGGTTCTGCAGCGCGTCCCGGACGACGTCGGGCTTGTCGGTGATGATGCCGTCGACGCCGTACCCGGCGACCTGGCGGGCGCTGTCCGCGTCGTCGACGGTCCAGGCGAAGACGCCGAGCGGCCGGCCGTGCGGTCCCGCGACGGAGTGTGCGGCGGAGACGTAGCCCCGCGAGATCGTGCCGTACGAGGGATTGATCCCGTCGGTGAAGGCGGCGTAACCGGGCAGGTCCGCGATGCGCGGGGTACCGAGGAAGGCCGTCGTGACGGCGGGCCTCAGCTCATGGACGGTCCGCAGGCTGTCCGCGCTGAAGCTCTGTACGACCAGCCGGCCGGTCAGATGCGGCCGGTCGAGCCAGCCCTCGTTGCCGAGGAGCTTCAGGATCTGCTGCTCGATGCCCGGGTACAGCTCGGGATTCTTGATCTCCAGGACCAGCTTCTGGCGGTTGTACTCGACGCGGCGCATGTACTGCTCCAGCGTCGGCACGCGCGTGCCCGCGAACCGCGAGTCGAACCAGCTGCCCGCGTCCAGGCGCGCGATCTCGGCAGCGGTGAAGTCCTTCACCTTCCAGGGCGCCCGCCCGGGGAAGACCCTTTTCACGTCCGTGGTGCGCTGGAGGCTGTCGTCGTGGATGACCACGAGTTCGCCGTCTCTGGTGCGCTGCACGTCGTTCTCGACCCAGGGGATCCCGAGCTCGGCCGCCCTGTCGATGGACGCGAGCGTGTTCTCGGGCGCCTGTGCGGAGGCCCCCCGGTGAGCGATCACCAGCGGCCGCGCACCGGTGCCGCCCGCCCTGACGGGGGAGTCCGCGTGGGCGTGGGCACCGGCCCGGGCGTCGGACCCGGGCATCAGCAGGGCGGCCGCCCCCAGGAGCGCGGCGGTGATGGCGGCGACTGCGCGCGCGTACATGCGTACCCCTCACATCGGTTGATCACGGACAGATCAACTGTGACAGCAGAGCGTGAACGCTGCCGGGGTGCAGAATGGCCACACATTGAATGGTGTTGCCCATGACCGCTCACTGGTGCCGCACAAGTGGGGCAACGCCGTGTTTCTTTGCCGGAAAATCGTTCGACCATTCCGGTGGGAGTCATACTCTCTGCCTCAACCCTGACCGCTCGGGCGGTCCTGGGAGGGGGCGTATTTCGGCGGGTTACGGGACGAAGAGGGCGGGAAGGGCAGCCGCGCATGCAGGGCACGGTCGACGGATTCACCTACGGACTCGTCACGCCGGTGGTGGCCTATCTCATGGCCTCCCTCGGAGGCGCCCTCGGCCTGCGCTGCACCACCAGATCGATGCTCGTGGCGCAGTCCTGGCGCCCCGGCTGGCTCGCCCTCGGCGCGGCGGCCATCGGCTCCGGCATATGGACCATGCACTTCGTGGCGATGATGGGCTTCACGGTCGAAGGGGCGCCCATCCACTACGACAGACCGATGACCTTCGCCAGCCTCGGGGTCGCCATAGTGATGGTCGGCGTCGGGCTCTTCATCGTCGGCTACAAGGGCGCCAAGGGGGCGGCCCTGTTCACCGGGGGCACGATCACCGGCCTGGGCATCGCGTCCATGCACTATCTGGGCATGGCCGGGATGCGCCTGAACGGCAGGTTCGAGTACAACACGGTCACCGTCGCCGTCTCCGTCGTCATCGCGATGTGCGCCGCGACAGCCGCCCTGTGGGCGGCCGGGCAGGTCAGAGGGTTCCTGTGGAGCGTCGGCGCGAGCCTGGTCATGGGGCTCGCGGTCAGCGGCATGCACTACACGGGCATGGCGGCCCTCAGCGTCCACCTCCACCATTCCGGCGCTCCCGTCACCGGTGAATCGCCCGCCTCACTGCTGTGGCCCATGCTCGTCGGCCCGCTCGCGTTCCTCGTCATCGCCGGTGTGGTCGTGATGTTCGACCCGATGCTGGTCATGGGCAAGCCCGACTGGACCCCCGTCGAGCACAAGCCGGGTGTCCCGGCCCATCCGGCGGTCCACCACCCGCCCCGCCGCCGGCCGCTCCGCCCCGTCCGGCACCAGGGCCGGCGCACCTCACGCACCCCGCAGAACCGCTGACCGGACCGCGTTGTCAGTGCCGGGTCGTACGGTGGATCCCATGCGGCCCGTTTCCAGCATCGAACGCACGGTGGCGCCCTTCGAGGTCGTCAGTCCCTACCAGCCCAGCGGCGACCAGCCCCAGGCCATCGCCGATCTCGCCCGGCGCATCAAGGGGGGCGAGAAGGACGTCGTCCTGCTCGGCGCGACCGGCACCGGCAAATCCGCCACCACGGCGTGGATGATCGAGCAGCTCCAGCGCCCCACGCTCGTCATGGCACCGAACAAGACCCTGGCCGCCCAGCTGGCGAACGAGTTCCGCGAGCTCCTGCCGAACAATGCGGTGGAGTACTTCGTCTCATACTACGACTACTACCAGCCCGAGGCCTACGTCCCGCAGTCGGACACCTACATCGAGAAGGACTCCTCGATCAACGAGGAGGTGGAGCGCCTGCGCCACTCCGCGACCAATTCGCTGCTCACCCGCCGCGACGTCGTCGTGGTCGCCTCGGTGTCCTGCATCTACGGCCTCGGCACGCCCCAGGAGTACGTCGACCGCATGGTCCCCCTCAGGGTCGGCGACGAGATCGACCGGGACCAGCTGCTGCGCCGCTTCGTGGACATCCAGTACACGCGCAACGACCTCGCGTTCACCCGGGGCACCTTCCGCGTCCGCGGCGACACCATCGAGATCTTCCCGGTCTACGAGGAGCTGGCCGTCCGCATCGAGATGTTCGGCGACGAGATCGAGGCCCTGTCCACGCTCCACCCGGTCACCGGCGAGATCATCAGCGACGACCAGCACCTGTACGTCTTCCCGGCCTCCCACTACGTCGCGGGCCCCGAGCGCATGGAGCGCGCCGTCAACGACATCGAGAAGGAGCTCGGCGAGCGCCTGTCCGAGCTGGAGAAGCAAGGCAAGCTCCTGGAGGCCCAGCGCCTGAGGATGCGCACGACCTACGACCTCGAGATGCTCCGCCAGATCGGCTCCTGCTCCGGCGTGGAGAACTACTCGATGCACTTCGACGGCCGGCTGCCCGGCTCCCCGCCCAACACCCTGCTGGACTACTTCCCGGACGACTTCCTCCTCGTCATCGACGAGTCGCATGTCACGGTCCCGCAGATCGGCGCCATGTACGAGGGCGACGCCTCCCGCAAGCGCACCCTCGTCGACCACGGCTTCCGGCTGCCCTCCGCCCTCGACAACCGTCCGCTGAAGTGGGAGGAGTTCCAGGAGCGCATCGGCCAGACCGTCTATCTGTCGGCCACCCCGGGCACCTACGAGCTCTCGCGCGGGGACGGCGTCGTCGAGCAGATCATCCGCCCCACCGGCCTCGTCGACCCGGAGGTCGTCGTCAAGCCCACCGAGGGCCAGATCGACGACCTGGTGCACGAGATCCGCACCCGCACCGAGAAGGACGAGCGCGTCCTGGTCACCACGCTCACCAAGAAGATGGCCGAGGACCTCACGGACTACTTCCTCGAACTCGGCATCCAGGTGCGCTATCTGCACAGCGACGTCGACACCCTGCGCCGTGTCGAGCTGCTGCGCGAGCTGCGCGCGGGCGAGTTCGACGTCCTGGTCGGCATCAACCTCCTGCGTGAGGGCCTCGACCTGCCCGAGGTGTCGCTCGTGGCGATCCTCGATGCCGACAAGGAGGGCTTCCTGCGCTCCGGCACCTCCCTGATCCAGACCATCGGCCGCGCGGCGCGCAATGTCTCCGGCCAGGTCCACATGTACGCCGATAAGATGACCCCGGCGATGGAGAAGGCCATCGAGGAGACCAACCGCCGCCGGGAGAAGCAGGTCGCCTACAACAAGGAGCGGGGCATCGACCCCCAGCCGCTCCGCAAGAAGATCAACGACATCGTGGCGCAGATCGCCCGCGAGGACGTCGACACGGAACAGCTGCTCGGCTCGGGCTACCGCAAGTCGAAGGACGGCAAGGGCGCCAAGGCACCCGTGCCCGCCCTCGGCGGCAAGGCGGCCGGCGGGGCCAAGGCCGCGAAGGGCAAGGCCAAGGAGACGGTCCCGACCGACCGCCCGGCGGCCGAACTGACCGGACAGATCGAGGAGATGACGGCACGGATGCGTGCCGCCGCCGCCGACCTCCAGTTCGAGATCGCGGCCCGGCTGCGCGACGAGATCTCCGAGATGAAGAAGGAACTGCGCCAGATGCGCGAGGCGGGCCTGGCCTGACCTGGCGCCTCCCGTGCCGACCTCGGTGTATCCGCTCTGTGTTGCAAGACCGACACAAAGTACGGATCGGGGTACGGCACGGTCGGTGCGCCTGCGTAGGGTTCTGGTCAACCGCGGATGCCGCGGCAACAGGGGACAGCTCGAGAGGGGAATCAGCGCGTGACCGTCAACATGACAAAGGGTCAGGCCATCAGTCTGCAGAAGAACGACGGGGGCAGTCTGGCCGCGGTGCGCATGGGTCTCGGCTGGCAGGCGGCTCCCCGGCGCGGCCTGTTCGGCTCGCGCACGCGGGAGATCGACCTGGACGCCTCGGCCGTCCTGTTCGCGGACAAGCAGCCGGTCGACGTCGTCTTCTTCCGCCACCTGGTGAGCGACGACGGCTCGGTCCGCCACACCGGTGACAACCTCGTCGGCGGTGTCGGCCAGGGCGGCGATGACGAGGCGATCCTCGTCGACCTCTCCCGCGTCCCGGTCCACATCGACCAGATCGTCTTCACCGTGAACTCCTTCACGGGCCAGACGTTCCAGGAGGTGCAGAACGCGTTCTGCCGCCTGGTCGACGAGACCAACGGCCAGGAGCTCGCCCGCTACACGCTGGCCGGCGGCGGCGCCTACACGGCCCAGATCATGGCGAAGGTGCACCGTTCGGGCCCGGGCTGGACGATGACGGCCCTGGGCACCCCGGCCAACGGCCGTACGTTCCAGGACCTGATGCCGGCGATCCTGCCGCACCTGTAGTCCGACTCCGCCGGGGCCCGTCCGCGAGACGGGCCCTTGGCGATGGCCGGGCGCACCTCGCGCCGGCCCACACCACACAACACCGTCAATACAGGGGGACGAGGGCGATGACGGCCGAGCTGGTGCGGGGGCAGAACCACCCGCTCTCCCAGGCCCGCCTCGAGATCCGGATCTCGGCCGGCACTCCGGTCGTGGCCTCGGCCACGCTCAGCGATGCCGACGGAAAGGCGCGCGGCCTCGAATGGGTGGCCCACCCGGGCACTCCGGACCTCCCGGGGCTCGAGGTCTCCAGGCAGGCGGCCGCCGACCACCGGCTCGCGGTGGACCTGGGCGCCATGCCGGACGAGGTGCACCGCGTCAATGTGCTGCTCGCCCTGCCCACGGGCACCGGCGGACCGGGCCGCTTCGGCGCGGTGGCCGCACCCTTCGTCGCGGTCACCGGCCTCGACGGCGCCGAGGTCGCCAGCTACACGATCACGGGTCTGGACGCCGAGACGGCCGTCGTCGCGCTGGAGCTCTACCGCCGCCAGGGCGCCTGGAAGGTGCGCGCGGTGGGCCAGGGGTACGCGGGCGGCCTCGCCGAGCTCTTCACCGACCAGGGGCTGCCCGAGGCCCAGCAGCTCGCGGCCACGATCAACGAAGCCGTGGCCCAGGGCCTCGCGCGTTCCGTGCAGGCCCCTTCGCAGCGCGCGGCGGACGGCGACCGTACGCGCCAGACCGCCGCCCCGGCGCTCGGCCCCGACCAGAGCGGCCCTGCCCGCCATGGCGCCCCCGCTCCCGCGGGCCCGCACTCCTCGTCGACGTACCCGCCCCAGGGCGGTCGGTCCGAACACCCGACGGGCCCGGTCGATCCCTCCGCGGTCACCCAGCCGTCGACGCCCGGCGCCGACAGCCCGGTCAACTACAGCCACCCGGGGCGGCAGAGCTCCGCCCCGCCGCCACCCCCGCCGGCCGCGCCCCCGGCGCAGCCCGGGCAGCCGGCCCGGCCCGTGGCGGGTGATGCGACCGGCTGGTCGATGGACGAGCGGCTGTACAACCAGGTCTGGGGCATGTTCGAGGACCTGGCCCGCAGCGCGGCCGCGTACCGCAGCGCCGTAGACTTCGCGGACTCGCGCATGGAGAAGGAACTTGACCAGGTCCTGTCCGACCCGCGCAGCAGGATCGGCGGACAGGGCGACGCCGCGCGCCAGGCGGCCCGCGCCAAGTACACACAGCTGGTCGACCAGGCCAGGCAGGCACTCGACCGCGACCTCGCCCAGCTCGCCGCCGAGGCCGACGTCGTCGAGCCCGCGCTGCCGCCCGCGTACGCCCGCTGGGACAACCCCGTCTGGCACGCCTACCGCGTGCCGATGGAGATGCCCATGGCACTGCGCCTGGGCGATCTGCGGCTGCCCGAGAGCGAACTGCTGCGGATCCCGATGCTGGTGCGCCTGCCGCTGGAGCGGGGCCTGTGGATCGACAGCGGACGCACCGGCGCGGGCGAGGACCCGCTCGCGGACACCGGTGCCCTGCCGCACCTCGCGATGGAGACGGCCGTGGCGCTGGCGGCCCGGCTGCTCGCGGTCTATCCGGCGGGCGAGTTCACCGCGCATGTCATCGACCCGGCCGGCTCCGGCACCAAGGCGCTCGCGCCACTGCTGCAGACCGGTGTGCTCGCGGCCCCGCCCGCCCTGGGGGCGGCAGGCGTGTCGGACGTGCTGACGCGGCTCACCCAGCGCGTCGACCTGGTGCAGATGGCGGTGCGCGGCGGAGCGGCCGACTCGCTGCCGCCCGGCTTCGACACCGCCGAGCAGCTCCTGATCGTCAACGACTTCCCGCACGGCTTCGACGACCGGGCCGTGACCCAGCTGCGCTATCTCGCGGACGAGGGCCCGGCCGTCGGCGTCCACCTGATGATGGTCGCGGACCGTGAGGAGGCCGCCGGCTACGGACCTTTGCTCGACCCGCTGTGGCGTTCGCTGCTGCGACTGACCCCGCTGCCCGACGACCACCTCGCCGACCCGTGGGTCGGCCACGCCTGGACGTACGAGCCTTCGCTCGTGCCGGTCGGCAGCCAGGTGCTCCAGCAGGTGCTCACCCAGGTCGCGACAGCTCGCACCAAGTATCAGTAAAACTCTCTGACCTGCGTATTTGGTCTTTCTTTTACCAATTGCTTTACCTTTCCTTGGGGATTGGGGTACTGTCTTCCTCACGGAGGGGAGTACTCCCGGTCTGCTGCGGCGCACCCGTCAATACGGATCAATCGGATCCCGGGGCGTCGGCCCAGGGCCCGTGCCTGGGTGGAAGAGACCTCCGGTAGCGACGACGACATTTGCCGTGACGTACCGCCGGAGGCGCAGTGGATGTTTCCCCGACCCTGTGGGTCCTGACCATCGTGGGCCTGGCCGCCCTCATCGCGATCGATTTCTTCATCGGCCGCAAGCCGCACGACGTGTCCATCAAGGAAGCCGGAATCTGGACGGTCGTCTGGATCGCCCTCGCCGGGCTCTTCGGGCTCGGTCTGCTCGTCTTCGGCAGTGGCCAGGCGGGCGGCGAGTTCTTCGCGGGCTTCATCACCGAGAAGTCGCTGAGTGTCGACAACCTCTTCGTCTTCGTGCTGATCATGGCGAAGTTCGCCGTGCCGTCCCCGTACCAGCAGCGGGTGCTGCTCGTCGGGGTCCTCATAGCCCTCGTCCTCAGGGCGGTCTTCATCGCCGCCGGTGCCGCGATCCTGGCCAGCTTCGCGTGGGTCTTCTACCTCTTCGGCGCCTTCCTGATCTGGACCGCCTGGAAGCTCATCCAGGAGGCCCGGGCCGACGAGGAGGACGAGGAGTTCGAGGAGAACAAGCTGCTCAAGGCCGCCGAGCGCCGCTTCGGCGTCGCCGACCGGTACCACGGCACCAAGCTGTGGATCCGGCAGAACGGCAAGCGGGTCATGACGCCGATGCTGGTCGTGATGCTCGCGATCGGCACCACGGACGTCCTGTTCGCGCTCGACTCCATCCCCGCGATCTTCGGCCTGACACAGGACCCGTACATCGTGTTCACGGCCAACGCGTTCGCGCTGATGGGTCTGCGGCAGCTGTACTTCCTCATAGGCGGCCTGCTGAGGAAGCTGGTCCACCTCAGCTACGGTCTGTCGATCATCCTGGGCTTCATCGGCGTCAAGCTGGTGCTGCACGCACTGCACGAGTCCGGGGTGCACGTCCCGGAGATCTCCATACCGGTCTCCCTCGGCGTGATCTGCTCGGTCCTGATCGTCACCACTATCACCAGCCTCAGGGCGTCCAGGAAGCAGGCGGAGGCCGACGCGGCGCGGGCCGAAAGCCAGGACGCCGCGAAGGACAGCGTCCAGGCCTGACCGCGACCGGCGCAGGACGAGCCGGCACTGCAGACGCTCGTCCTGCGCGACCGCAGCAGGCCGGGGCGCGCCCCGCGCATCCGCGGGGTGCGCCCCGTCCGCCCGGAGGGCATGTCCCTGCGACCGGAGTGCGGGGCCCGTGGGCCTCTGCGACGATCGCCGCATGATCGCTCGGCTGAGAGCACTCGCGACAGGCTGGACGTCGATCGTGCCGGCGCTCGCGATCGTGCTGCTGGCCTTCACGTGGGGGAGGAACCTGCCGGGCGCCGTCGTCGGGATCGTGACGGTCGTCCTCGCGGGAGCCGTGCTCGCCGCCGTGCACCACGCCGAGGTGGTGGCCCACCGGGTCGGTGAACCCTTCGGCTCCCTCGTGCTCGCTGTCGCCGTCACGATCATCGAGGTCGCCCTCATCGTCACGCTCATGGCGGACGGCGGCGACAAGGGCTCGACCCTGGCCCGGGACACCGTCTTCGCGGCCGTGATGATCACCTGCAACGGCATCGTCGGCATCTGCCTGCTCGTCGCCTCCCTGCGGCACGGCACGGCGGTCTTCAACCCGGAGGGCACCGGAGCCGCCCTCGCGACCGTGGCCACCCTCGCCACGCTGAGCCTGGTGCTGCCGACGTTCACCACGAGCAAGCCGGGCCCGGAGTTCTCGGGCGTGCAGCTGACCTTCGCCGCGCTCTCCTCACTGGTGCTCTACGGCCTGTTCGTCACGACCCAGACCGTGCGGCACCGTGACTACTTCCTGCCGATCACCCGGCAGGGCGAGGTGATCACCGCGGACACCCACGCCGAGACACCCACCGCCCGCACCGCCTGGATCAGCCTCGGGCTGCTCCTGCTCGCCCTGATCGGCGTGGTCGGACTGGCGAAGGGCGTGTCGCCCACGATCGAGTCGGGCGTGGAGGCCGCCGGACTGCACCACGCCGTCGTCGGCGTGATCATCGCTCTGCTGGTGCTGCTCCCCGAGACCATCGCCGCCCTGCGCTCCGCGCGCCGCGACCGGGTGCAGACCAGCCTGAACCTCGCCCTCGGCTCGGCCATGGCCAGCATCGGCCTGACCGTCCCCGCCGTCGCCCTGGCCTCGATCTGGCTCTCGGGACCACTCGTCCTCGGCCTCGGCGCCGTGCACATGGTGCTGCTCGCGCTGACCGTCGTGGTGGCCTCGCTGACCGTGGTCCCGGGCCGGGCCACACCGCTGCAGGGCGGGGTCCATCTGGTGCTGTTCGCGGCGTATCTGGAGCTCGCGATCAATCCTTGACGGCCCCGTGGTCGAAGCGGTCGTGGAACCCGAAGGCCGTGGCGCGTCAGTACGTGACCGTGATGCGCCGGGCGGGGCCGTCGACGCGGACGAGGCCGCCGTAGGGGATGACGACCTGTGGGTCGGTGTGCCCGAGGTCGACATCGAAGACGATCATGGTGTCGGGGGCGTACGTCTGCATGGCCCGCAGCACGGCCTCGCGTTGTCCGGCGGCGTAACGAGCGCCCTCCTCGGGGCTGTTGGGGCGCTCGAAGGACCAGGTGCGCGCCCGGCCCATCAGCAGGGCGGAGAAGCGCTGCAGAAGTCCGCGCTCGCCCATGTTCCGCAGGGTGCGGAAGACCTCGGCGCCGCTCGGCAGCTCCTCGGAGGTCTCCAGGAACAGCACACCGCCGTCGTACTCGGACAGGTCGTGCGCGATCTCGCGGTCGGCCATGAGCAGCCAGCCCAGGATCTCCAGGCAGCCGCCCCAACTGCGGCCCTCCACCGCCCGGTCGGCGTTCACCCAGGTCCAGCCGTCGCCCGGCCGGGACGGCGGCTCCGCTTCGAAGGTGGCGGGGTCGGCCCAGTCGCCGTTGACGTCGTTCCAGCGCTCGGCGGGCCTCAGGTCGTAGGGGCCCGAGGTGAACAGCGCCGCGCGCAGGGAGTCGGCGGTCTGCGGGTGCATGGCGCCGGGGCGGCCGAGTTCGCACATCACCGTCGCGCCGTGGTAGCCGACGATCCCGGTGTTGCGCAGATACAGCAGGAGATTGGTGTTGTCGCTCATCCCGAAGAACGGCTTCGGGTTCGCCCGGATCAACTCCCGGTCCAGCAGCGGCAGAACGGTGATCTGGTCGTCCCCGCCGATGGAGGCGACGACGGCCTTCACCTCCGGGTCGGCGAACGCGGCATGGAGGTCGTCGGCCCGTTGCCGCGGGGTCGAGCCCATGGTGCGGGTCGCCGGGTACTCGACCGGTTCGAGCCCGTACTCCTTGCGCAGCCGCTCCAGCCCGAGCTCGAAGGGACGCGGCAGGAGCCCCGGCAGGCCCGCGGAGGGCGAGACGATGGCCACGCGGTCGCCGGGCGAGGGCTTGG
Source organism: Streptomyces spinosisporus (assembly GCF_022698145.1). Lineage (GTDB taxonomy): Bacteria > Actinomycetota > Actinomycetes > Streptomycetales > Streptomycetaceae > Streptomyces > Streptomyces spinosisporus. Next base: position 218,381 of record NZ_JALDAX010000013.1, on the reverse strand, counting down.
GAGGGTACGAGATCGTCGTCATGCCGGGAGGGTACGGGCCGCACCGCCGCGCATGCACCGTGATAAACCGGGTCCGAACAGCGGTCCTGGACGGATCGCCGCACCCCACCGGACCGGAGGAACCGTGCCCCGCACCCTGGCCAACGCCCCGATCATGATCCTCAACGGGCCCAACCTCAATCTGCTCGGCCAGCGCCAGCCGGAGATCTACGGCAAGGACACCCTGGCCGACATCGAGGCCCTGTGCGCCAAGGCGGCGGCCGCGCACGGCGGCACGGTGGACTTCCGCCAGTCCAATCACGAGGGCGTCCTGGTCGACTGGATCCACGAGGCACGGCTGAACCACTGCGGGATCGTGATCAACCCCGGTGCCTACTCCCACACGTCGGTCGCGATCCTGGACGCGCTCAACACCTGTGACGGAATGCCGGTGTTGGAGGTGCACATCTCCAACATCCACCAGCGCGAGTCCTTCCGGCACCACTCGTACGTCTCGCTGCGCGCCGACGGCGTCATCGCCGGGTGCGGGGTGCAGGGCTATGTGTTCGGCGTGGAGCGCGTCGCCGCGCTGGCGGGGGCGGCACAGGCGGACGCGTAAGGCCCGTTGTCCTGGCGGGCGCTCCTTACAGTCCGCTCCTTACAGTCCGCCCCTTAAAGTCGTCCCGCGTCCACGATGCGCCGCAGGAATTGCCGTGTGCGTTCCTGCTGGGGATCGCCGAAGACCTGCTCGGCGGTCCCGCGCTCCAGGACCACCCCTGAGTCCAGAAAGCAAACCTGGTCGGCGACGTCCCGCGCGAAGCCCATCTCGTGCGTGGCCAGCACCATCGTCATGCCGTCGTCCTTGAGGTCCCGGACGACGGCGAGGACCTCACCGACGAGTTCGGGGTCGAGGGCGGCGGTGATCTCGTCGAGCAACAGCAGCCGGGGCCGTACCGCCAACGCACGGACGATCGCCACCCGTTGCTGCTGGCCGCCGCTCAGCCGGTCCGGGTACTCGCCCGCCCTGCCGCCGAGCCCGAGCCGCTCCAGAAGCTCATGGGCGCGCTGCTCGGCCTCCGCGCGGGCGACGCCGTGCACACGGCGCGGGGCGAGGGTGATGTTGTCCAGGACCGTCATGTGCGGAAAGAGGTTGTACGCCTGGAAGACCACGCCGATACGGCGCCGTACCGCGTCCTGGTCCACGCGCGGATCGGTGATCTCCTCGCCGTCCAGCCAGATCGCGCCGTCGTCGATCTCCTCCAGGAGGTTGGCGCACCGCAGCAGCGTCGACTTGCCGGAGCCGGACGCGCCGATCAGCGCGGTCACCGTGTGCGGGGCGACCTCGAGGCCGACGTCCCGCAGGACGACCGAGCCGCCGAAGGTCTTGCGGACGGACTCCATGCGCAGCACGGGCGCGTCGCTCATATCGATCCTCCCTGGGCCCGTCGGCGGTCCATCCGTGCCGTCACCCAGTCCGTGAAGCGGGTCATCGGGATGGTCAGCGCCACGAAGACGAGCCCCGCGACGATGTACGGCGTGTAGTTGAGGCTGCGGCCCACGATGATGTCGGCGGCCCGTACGGCGTCGACGGCACCGCCGATGGACACCAGGCCGGTGTCCTTCTGCAGCGACACCAGGTCGTTGAGCAGCGGCGGCACCTGGCGGCGCACGGCCTGCGGCAGGACGACGTGACGCAGCGCCTGCCGGTTGGTGAGGCCGAGCGAGCGGGCGGCCGCGCGTTGCGAGGGGTGCACGGACTCGATCCCGGCGCGGAACACCTCGGCCACGTACGCCGAATACGTGAGCGTGAGTGCCGTGCCGCCGAGGAGCACCGGGTCGACGGTCACGCCCTGCAGTCGCAGCGCGGGCACTCCCAGGACCACGATCATCAGGTTGATGATCAGCGGCAGTCCGCGGAAGAAGTCGGTGTAGGCGGCGGCCAGCACCCTCAGCGGGAAGAACACGGGGCCGCGCAGGGTGCGTGCGATCGCGATCAGCATGCCGAGCACGAGGACCGCCGCGCCGCAGATCAGCAGCAGCCGGACGTTCAGCCACAGCCCTTCGAGGACCTTGGGGAACGCCTCGCGCGCGTACTGCCAGTTGAAGAACGTCTCCTTGGTGCGCGGCCAGCCCGGCGCGTTGACGACGATCAGATAGAGGACGACGCCCGTCACGAGGGTCGACGCTGCCGCGATCGCCGTCGCGCGGCGGGCACGCGCGCGTTTGTAGCGTTCGCGTTCCAGCCGGCGCTGGGACGGGACGTACGCGTCGCCGTGCCCGCCGTCCCTGCCGGGGTCCTTCCCCGGCTCCTCGCCCGACTCCTCCTCGGTGACCGTCACTTGAGCACCGGGGCGTCGACGGCGTCGGAGAGCCACTGCTTCTCGATGCCGGCCAGCGTGCCGTCCTTGCGCAGGGCGTCCACGGCGCCCGTCACGCAGCGGGTGAGCGCGCTGCCCTTGTCGAGCACGAGCCCGAACTGCTCGGGCGCAGGGCCCTGGTTCTCGAACTGCCCGACGATCCTGGCGTCGGTCACCTCGGCGGAGGTGATGTAGAAGGCGGTCGGCAGGTCGACCACGATGGCGTCCACCTGACCGTTCTTCAGCGCGGACTTGGCCTGGTCGTTCTTGGCGTAGACCGCGGCCTGCTGCTTCGGCTGCACCACGTCGGTGATGTAGTCGAGGCTGGTCGTGCCGACCTGGGCGCCCAGCTTGAGTCCTTTGAGGTCCGCGATGCCCGTCGCCTTCGCGGCCTTGGAGTCCTTCAGCGCGATGACGGCCTGGCGGACGTCGTAGTAGCCGGAGGAGAAGTCCACGGCCTTCTTGCGCTCGGCGCTGATCGACACCTGGTTGATGTCGAAGTCGAAGGTCTTCTCCCCGGGCGCGAAGGCCTTGTTGAAGGGCACGCTCTGCCAGACGACGGCGCTCCTGGTGTACCCGAGCTGCTTGGCGACGGCGTAGGCGACAGCCGACTCGAAGCCCTTGCCGTTGGCGGGCTTGTCGTCCTTGAACCAGGGCTCGTACGCGGGCTCGTCCGTGGCGATCGTGAGCCTGCCCGAGGTCTTCGTCGCCAACTTGCCCTGGGGGCACGCCTTTTCGGCCGAACCCGACGGTGTGCCTGCCGCCTTCTCCTCCGGCTCCGGAGCACAGCCGACGGCCGTGGCGAGCAGGGCGACGGTGGCCGCGGCGACGGCGCGGCGCAGTATGTGGGGAGCGAGATGCATGGCGCGAGATTGGCAGTCCCGCATCTCGTCTGTCGAGGTCATAACGGGAACTGTCCGCATCGTGGGAGCAGGTGTTGCGGTCGTGTGAACGGGCAGGAACTGGTCCGGAAAAGCGCCGGGGCCGCCGGTCGAGGGCGGGGATTGAAAGACCGGCGGCCCGTACCGCACAGGAGCCGTCATCCTGTGCGGGGCTGCTTCCAGTTGACTGCCCGGCAGGGGGCGCCGGGAGCGTGCACATGGCACCGGCGCGTGTGAACCGTTCACACGGGGCGCGCACGCTGCGTACGCGCGCCCCTGCGGCCGAGGGCCACCTGCCGGGCCCGGCGGGGGTTCACCTTCCGCGTGGTTGGGGTTCATCGCCGTGCGCGGCTGGGGTTTGCCACCCTGCAGGGCCGCGGTTCGCCGCCTCGTGGCTGGGGTTCATCACTATGCGCGCCCGCGGTTCGCCGCCCCGCGGCTGTGGTTCACCGCCGTGCTCGCCCGCGGCTCACTGCCCCGCTGCCGCGGTTCGCCGCCTCGCGGCTGGGGTTTGCCATCTTGCGGGGCCGCTGTTCGCCGCCTCGCGGCCGGGGTTCACCGCCCTGCGCTGCCGCGGTTCGCCGCCTCGCGGCTGGGGTTTGCCGCCTTGCGGGGCCGCTGTTCGCCGCCTCGCGGCCGGGGTTCACCGCCCTGCGCGCCCGCGATTTGCCACCCCGCGCGGTCGCGATCCGCCGCCCTGCGCGCCCGCGGCTCACCGCCCCGCGAGTGTGGCTCACCGCCCTGCGCGCCCGCGATCCGCCGCCCCGCGCGCCCGCGATCCCCCACCCCCCGCGGCCCGCGATTCACCACCCCCGCGCGTGCCACTCCGGCAGATGCGGTCGCTCTGCGCCCAGGGTCGTGTCGTTGCCGTGGCCCGGGTAGACCCAGGTCTCGTCCGGGAGCACGGCGAAGATCTTCGTCTCGACGTCGTGGATGAGACTCGCGAACGCCTTCGGGTCCTTACGGGTGTTGCCGACACCGCCAGGGAAGAGGCAGTCGCCCGTGAAGACATGGGGATGGCCGTGCGGGTCGTCATAGACCAGGGCGATCGAGCCCGGTGTGTGCCCGACCAGGTGGCGCGCGGTGAGCTCCACCTGGCCCACCCGGACGGTGTCGCCGTCGTCGACGAGGACGTCCGTGGGGACGGGGATGCCGGCAGCGTCGTCGCGGCCCGCGAAGGTGCGGGCGCCGGTGGCCGCGACGACCTGCGCGAGCGCCTGCCAGTGGTCGCCGTGCTGATGCGTGGTGACGACGGAGGCGATGCCGTCGTCACCGATCATGCCGAGCAGCGTGTCCGCGTCGTTCGCCGCGTCGATCAGCAACTGCTCATCGGTGGCCCGGCACCGCAGCAGATAGGCGTTGTTGTCCATCGGGCCGACCGCGATCTTGGTGATCATCAGGTCCTTGAGCTCGTGCACGTCCGCCGGGCCGCCGACCGTCACCTGTCCGCTGTACGTCATGGCGGTCAGCCTATAGCCGGGGAGTGCGCCCGCATCCCCGGCTGTGGACAGCGCGGTCACGACGGCGGGAGCGCGGTCACAACGGGGGCAGCGTCGGCAGGGAGCCGCCCCGCACGGTCAGCCCGGACCCGTCGCGGCGCCCGGCCAGCCAGCCGAGCAGCTCGGGCGCCGGACCCGTCACGGAGATCTCCGGCTCGGTCGTCTCGCGGCCGGTACGCCACGCGTGCGTGCCGTCCGTCAGCCGCGCCGCCGCCACATTGGGGTTGCCGGAGAAGCGCCGGGCGAGGAAGTCGATCTCCCGCTCCGTGAACTGCGCCGGCATGTCCTCCAGCTCGTAGCCGATGCCGAGGTCGACATGGTGCAGTTCCACCTCGATCCAGCGCCGGAAGGGCACCCGGGACGCCGAGTCCGTGACGCCGTTGCGCAGCTCTACCGTGCGCGACCAGTCCGCAGGGGCGGCCCCCGTCCGAAGGAAGCGGGCCGTGCTCTCGCGCAGGTCGGTGAGCTGGACGTCGAGGGGGCGCGGGGCGTCCCGCTCGATGTCGGCGTCGCGGGCCTCGGCGGAGGAGTACATGGGACGGCCCTCGAGGACGTTCACCAGAGCGTCCGCGTTGCGGGCGAGGTGGGCGAGGACGTGGCCGCGGCTCCAGCCGGGCAACCGTGACGGTTGCGTCACCCCGGCGTTGTCCAGTTTGGCGGCTGCGGTGAGCAGCCGGTCGGTCGCGTCTCGTACAGACGCCAGGTCATGACCGTGATCAATCATGCTGCTGACCCTAGCTTCGCCACACCTTTGGGTGAAGGTGGTGAAGCAGTGCCGTAAATCGAATGCGCGTGCTATATGGTCGCACGTGGCGTCGGGCATGCTGGATGGCCGGGGATTGTTATGCAACCCGGAATCCGACCGGCGTTGTCAGTGGCTCCCCCTAGTCTGAAGAAGCACGGGGCCCTGCCCCTGTCACTTCTCTCAAGAAAGGTGCGGACCGGCTGTGGCCGACCGTCTCATCGTCCGTGGCGCGCGTGAGCACAACCTGAAGAATGTCTCGCTCGACCTGCCCCGCGACTCGCTCATCGTCTTCACGGGCCTGTCCGGGTCGGGCAAGTCCTCCCTGGCCTTCGACACGATCTTCGCCGAGGGCCAGCGTCGCTACGTGGAATCGCTCTCCTCGTACGCGCGCCAGTTCCTCGGCCAGATGGACAAGCCGGACGTCGACTTCATCGAGGGTCTGTCCCCGGCGGTCTCCATCGACCAGAAGTCGACCTCGCGCAACCCGCGCTCCACGGTCGGCACCATCACCGAGGTCTACGACTATCTGCGTCTGCTGTTCGCGCGCATCGGCAAGCCGCACTGCCCCGAGTGCGGCCGTCCGATCTCGCGCCAGTCGCCGCAGGCCATCGTCGACAAGGTCCTGGAGCTGCCGGAGGGGAGCCGCTTCCAGGTGCTGTCGCCGCTGGTGCGCGAGCGCAAGGGAGAGTTCGTCGACCTCTTCGCCGACCTCCAGACCAAGGGCTACTCCCGCGCGCGTGTGGACGGGGAGACGATCCAGCTCTCCAGCCCGCCCACACTGAAGAAGCAGGAGAAGCACACCATCGAGGTGGTCATCGACCGCCTCACGGTCAAGGACTCCGCGAAGCGCCGCCTCACCGACTCAGTGGAGACCGCCCTCGGGCTCTCCGGCGGCATGGTCGTGCTCGACTTCGTCGACCTCCCCGAGGACGACCCCGAGCGCGAGCGCATGTACTCGGAGCATCTGTACTGCCCGTACGACGACCTGTCCTTCGAGGAGCTGGAGCCCCGCTCCTTCTCCTTCAACTCGCCCTTCGGCGCCTGCCCCGACTGCACCGGCATCGGCACGCGCATGGAGGTCGACCCGGAGCTGATCGTCCCGGACGAGGACAAGTCCCTCGACGAGGGCGCCATCCACCCCTGGTCGCACGGGCACACCAAGGACTACTTCGGCCGCCTGATCGGCGCCCTCGCGGACGCGCTGGGATTCAGGACGGACATCCCCTTCGCGGGCCTGCCCCAGCGGGCGAAGAAGGCCCTGCTGCACGGCCACAAGACACAGATCGAAGTCCGCTACCGCAACCGGTACGGACGCGAGCGGGTGTACACGACGCCCTTCGAGGGAGCCGTCCCCTTCGTCAAGCGCCGGCACAGCGAGGCCGAGAGCGACGCCAGCCGCGAGCGCTTCGAGGGCTATATGCGCGAGGTGCCCTGCCCCACCTGTGAGGGCACGCGCCTGAAGCCGATCGTCCTCGCGGTCACCGTCATGGGGAAGTCCATCGCCGAGGTCTCCGCGATGTCCATCAGCGACTGCGCGGACTTCCTGGGCGAGCTGAAGCTGAGCGCCCGCGACAAGAAGATCGCCGAGCGTGTGCTGAAGGAGGTCAACGAGCGGCTGAAGTTCCTGGTCGACGTCGGCCTGGACTACCTCTCGCTCAACCGCGCCGCGGGCACCCTCTCCGGCGGCGAGGCCCAGCGCATCCGCCTGGCCACCCAGATCGGCTCCGGCCTCGTCGGCGTGCTCTACGTCCTCGACGAGCCGTCCATCGGCCTGCACCAGCGCGACAACCACCGGCTGATCGAGACCCTGGTCCGGCTGCGCGACATGGGCAACACACTCATCGTCGTCGAGCACGACGAGGACACCATCAAGGTCGCCGACTGGGTCGTCGACATCGGCCCCGGCGCCGGAGAGCACGGCGGCAAGGTCGTGCACAGCGGCTCCCTCAAGGAGCTGCTCGCCAACGACGAGTCGCAGACCGGTCAGTATCTGGCGGGCAAGAAGTCGATCCCGCTGCCCGACATCCGCCGCCCGCAGGACCCGTCACGCCGACTCACGGTGCACGGCGCCCGGGAGAACAACCTCCAGGACATCGACGTATCCTTCCCGCTCGGTGTCTTCACGGCGGTCACGGGCGTGTCCGGCTCCGGCAAGTCGACGCTGGTCAACGACATCCTGTACACGCACCTGGCCCGCGAGCTCAACGGCGCCCGCAGCGTTCCCGGACGGCACACGCGCGTGGACGGCGACGACCTCGTGGACAAGGTCGTGCACGTCGACCAGTCGCCCATCGGCCGCACCCCGCGCTCCAACCCGGCGACGTACACCGGCGTCTTCGACCACGTCCGCAAGCTCTTCGCCGAGACCACCGAGGCGAAGGTCCGCGGCTACCTGCCGGGCCGCTTCTCCTTCAACGTCAAGGGCGGCCGCTGCGAGAACTGCGCGGGCGACGGCACGATCAAGATCGAGATGAACTTCCTCCCGGACGTCTACGTCCCGTGCGAGGTCTGCCACGGCGCCCGGTACAACCGGGAGACCCTGGAGGTCCACTACAAGGGCAAGTCCATCTCCGAGGTCCTGAGCATGCCGATCGAGGAGGCCATGGACTTCTTCGAGGCCGTCCCGGCGATCAACCGCCACCTCAAGACGCTCAACGACGTCGGTCTCGGCTACGTCCGCCTCGGCCAGGCCGCGACCACCCTGTCCGGCGGTGAGGCCCAGCGGGTCAAGCTCGCCAGCGAGCTGCAGAAGCGCTCCACCGGCCGCACGGTCTACGTCCTCGACGAGCCGACCACCGGTCTGCACTTCGAGGACATCAGCAAGCTGCTGAAGGTCCTGTCGGGCCTGGTCGACAAGGGCAACACGGTGATCGTCATCGAGCACAACCTCGATGTCATCAAGACCGCCGACTGGGTCGTCGACATGGGCCCCGAGGGCGGCGCGGGCGGCGGACTCGTCGTCGCGGAGGGCACCCCCGAGGAGGTCGCCGGGATCCCGGCGAGCCACACCGGCAAGTTCCTGCGGGAGATCCTCGGCGCCGACCGGATCAGCGACGGGGCCTCGGTGAAGGCACCGCGCAAGCCGGCGGCGAAGAAGACGGTCGCGGCCAGGTCGGCGCCGAAGAAGACGGCGACGGCGAAGGCCGCCAACAACACGGCCACCAAGAAGGCGGCCGGGTCCACGAAGAAGGCGGCACCCGCGAAGAAGGCGACGCGGGCACGCAAGGCCTGACCGGCACGGGCAACGGGCGGCGCCCCGCGGGACAACTTCCCGCGGGGCGCCGCCCGTTGCAGCTCCGCCGCCACCCCGTCCGCTACACCTCGCCCACTTCCGAGGCGTACGGCGGCTCCGCGCCCGCGCGTGAGCAGGTGATCGCCGCCGCGCGGGCCGCGAACCGCAGCAGCCGGGTCCAGCCGTCGGCGCCCAGCGAGGCGAGTCCGTCCGCGGACAGGGCGTCCTGGGCCGACAGGCCGTGGAGCAGGGCGGCGTTCACGGTGTCGCCGGCGCCGATGGTGTCGACGACGTCGACCTTCTCGCCCGGCACGGAGTATTCGGCTCCGCCCCGGGCGGCGACGGAGAGCCCGTCGCCGCCATGGGTGATCACCACCGCCGTGGGCCCCGCGGCCAGCCACTCGCGCGGGGAGCCGCCCAGCCAGTCGGCGTCCTCCTCCGAGAGCTTGAGCAGCGTCACCGAGGGCAGCCAGCTGCGGAAGCGGTCCCGGTAGGCGTCCGCGTCGTGGATCAGACTCGTGCGGATGTTGGGGTCGAGCGCGGTGAAGACGCCCTGGGAGGCGGCGGTCCGCATCATCGTCTCGTAGGCCGTCGCCCCCGGCTCCAGGACGAGCGAGCAGGTGCCGAAGGAGACGGCGCGCGTCCCGGCGGGGAGAGCGTCGGGGGCCGCGAACAGCCGGTCGGCGGTGCCCTCGACGTAGAACGAGAAGGCGGCCGAGCCGTTCACGTCGAGCGTGGCCACCGCCAGGGTGGTCGGCTCATGTCCGCGCTGTACGGCCGAGACGTCGACCCCCGTCGCCCGCAGATTGCCGAGCAGCGCCTCACCGAAGGCGTCGTACGACGTCCGGGAGCAGAAGGCGCTGGGGGAGCCGAGGCGGCCGAGGGCGACGGCCGTGTTGTACGGGCCGCCGCCGAGCGCCGGCTTGAGGCCCGCGAGGGCGCCCGGGCCCTGCGGTACCAGGTCGATCAGGGCCTCACCGGCGACGACGATCACGAGACGGTTCCTTTCTCCAACTGCGCGGACGGTTCGGGGCAGCCGCACGAGGTGCGGTGGACGAAGGTGCACGGGAGCCGCACGGTGCGTGCGGGGCGGTCCGGCTCGGCGAGGCGGTCCAGCAGCACCCGCACCGCCCGGGCACCGATCTCCCGGCTGGGCTGGGCGACGGCGGTGAGGCGGGGCGAGAACAGGTCCGCCCAGGCGAAGTCGTCGAAACAGCACAGGGCGATGTCGCCGGGCACCGACGGACCGCGTTCCCGCAGGGCGTGCAGGGCGCCGATGGTCATCGCGTTGTTGGCGGTGACGAGCGCGGTGGGCGGCGCGGGCAGGGACAGCAGCGTCGCGGTGGCGTGTTCGGCGCCCGCGGACGACGAGTCGCCGTGCGCCACCAGGTGCTCGTAGTAGGGGAGCCCCGAGGCGGCGAGACCGTGGCGGTATCCGGAAATGCGTTCGCGGGTGGTGCTGTATCCGGGCAGACCGGCGACCAGGCCGATCCGGCGGTGGCCCAGTTCGGCGAGATGGCGGACCAGACGGGCGGTCGGTTCGGCGTTCTCGGCGCAGACCTGGTCGAAGCACGGGCCGTCGGCCGGGGCGTCGAGGAGCCGGTCGAGGAGGACGGCCGGCACCTGGTGCCGGTGGAGGTAGGCGACGAGTTCTCCGGGGCTCGCGGAGGGGGCGACGATCATGCCGTCGACCCGGCGTTCGTGCAGCAGCTGGACGACCTTGCGCTCGTGCTCGGGGTCGTCGTGCGGGTCGGCGATGAGCAGGCTGTAGCCGTGTTCCAGGGCGGCCGCCTCGACGCCCTGGAGGATCTCGGTGAAGTACGGATTGCTGATCGCCGACACCGCCAGGCCGATGGACTGCGTACGCGAGGTCACCAGGGAGCGGGCCAGGGTGTTCGGGGTGTAGCCGAGCCGGTCGATGGCATCCAGGACCGCCTGGCGGGTGTGGGGGAGCACCGGCCGGGTGTCGTTCAGGACGTGCGAGACGGTCGCCACCGAAACCCCGGCGCTGCGGGCGACGTCGGCCATCGTGGCCATCGCGCTCCCCTTCCCTGCGTTTCGCAGGACGGTATCCCATTCGGGCGCAGACGTAAACGCTTGCGCAAGCGTTTACGTCCTCGCCGCACATGTGCCTCACGACACAGGCCGCACAAGCAACGACACAGGCGGCACAAGCCGCAGACGGCCTTCGGCGTCAGCCGCAGCTCACTCCCAGTCCCACCCGATCCCCACGACCCCCGTCCGCACCCGCGGTTCCACGAGGTGGACCGAGTGGTGGCGGTCGCTCAGGCGCAGCTCCTGGCGACCGCTGCGCGGGGCCGCCGGTGAGTGCTGGGAGAAACGGTGGCAGCGGGACGGCAGGGCGAGCGCGTCGAAGCGCACCTGGAGCGCGTACTGCCCGCCGGCCGGCCCGAAGCCGCGGACGTACTCGCGCGACACACCGGCGGTGCCGTCCTCGATGCCGTAGCGGAAGAGGAAGGTGTCACCGGCCCGCAGACGGGTGTCGAAGAGCAGCTCGGCGACGAGCACGCCCGTCTCGTGGTGCACGCGTATGCGGCCCGTGCGGCAGTTCTCCAGGGCGTGCACCTGCATGTGCTCCGGCGCGCACCCCGGGTCGCCGTGGTGGACGGCGACGAAGCGGTCGATGCCGTCCTTGTGGGCGCGCACGATGTGGTGCGACTCGCGGCCCGCCAGTTCGCGGTGCGCGCCGATCCGCACCAGCTCGTGGTGGCCCAGGGTGTGCAGCCCGCCGTCGAGCGACGAGCCGAGGTCGGCCAGCAGCTGCTGCAGGACGCCCGAGGCCTCCACCAGAGAGCGGTAGGAGCGGCCCGCGGCCCGCTGCGCGGAGGAGCTCTCGTCGGGCTCGGCGAGCAGCCGGATCAGGGACTCCTCCGGCAGCTGCAGGATCTCCTCCAGTGCCCGTACGGCCCGCAGGGACTCGGGGCGCTGCGGGCGCCGGGCACCCTGCTGCCAGTAACTCAGGCTGGTGACACCGACCTTGACCCCGTGGCGGGACAGATGGTGCTGCACGCGCTGCAGCGGCAGTCCGCGGGCGGCGATCGCGGCACGCAGCGCCACGTGGAAGGGGCCGCCCCGCAGGGCCGAGTCCAGTTCCGCGGTGGCGACGGCGGCGACGTCCGCGTGCTGTGTGGCGTGCGGCATGCAGGGGCCTTTCTGTGAATGCTCACTACGGCTGGTCGGGCCGGGTTCTGCGCTTGTTCGCGGGGCCACCCCGCCGGCGCCGGAGAGTCTTCACATCCGTACGCCGTCCTTCACGGCCCCGAGTTCCCACGCATTGAAGCGTGTTGACCTAGTCCCGACAACACCTGAAACCCAACCGCGACGTACTCCTGGCCGAGACCCGATCGATCGCCCTGGACGGGTGTGCGCTCCGGCGTTGTCCACAGGCTCGGCGCACTGTCGGCCCTCGCCAGTAGGGTGTGAGACATGGCCGATCCCTCCAGCTACCGCCCCCGGCCGGGTGAGATCCCGGACTCCCCAGGGGTGTACAGGTTCCGTGACGAGCACCGCCGGGTGATCTACGTCGGAAAGGCAAAAAGCCTGCGCCAGCGACTGGCGAACTACTTCCAGGACCTGACGAACCTCCACCCCCGCACCCGCACCATGGTCACCACGGCCGCCTCCGTGGAATGGACGGTGGTGTCCACCGAAGTCGAGGCCCTGCAGCTGGAGTACTCCTGGATCAAGGAGTTCGACCCCCGGTTCAACGTCAAGTACCGCGACGACAAGAGCTACCCGTACCTCGCGGTGACGATGAACGAGGAGTTCCCGCGCGTGCAGGTGATGCGCGGCCACAAGCGCAAGGGCGTGCGCTATTTCGGGCCGTACAGCCACGCGTGGGCCATCCGTGACACCGTCGACCTGCTCCTGCGCGTCTTCCCGGTGCGCACCTGCTCGGCCGGCGTCTTCAAGAACGCCGCGCGCACCGGCCGCCCCTGCCTGCTCGGCTACATCGGCAAGTGCTCCGCGCCCTGCGTCGGCCGGGTCTCGGAGGACGAGCACCGCGAACTGGCCGAGGAGTTCTGCGACTTCATGGCCGGCCGCACGGGGACGTACATCCGCCGCCTGGAGCAGCGGATGACCGAGGCGGCCGAGGAGATGGAGTACGAGCGGGCGGCCCGGCTGCGCGACGACATCGGGGCCCTGAAGAAGGCAATGGAGAAGAACGCGGTCGTGCTCGCCGACGCGACCGACGCCGACCTGATCGCCGTCGCCGAGGACGAGCTGGAGGCGGCCGTCCAGATCTTCCACGTACGCGGCGGACGCGTGCGCGGCCAGCGCGGCTGGGTCACCGACAAGGTCGAGGAGATCACCACCGGCGCCCTCGTCGAGCACGCCCTGCAGCAGCTCTACGGCGAGGAGAAGGGCGACTCCGTCCCCAAGGAGGTCCTCGTCCCGGCCCTGCCCGACCCGGCCCTGCCCGTCCAGGAATGGCTCGCCGACCGCCGCGGGTCGAACGTCTCGCTGCGCATCCCGCAGCGCGGCGACAAGAAGGCCCTGATGGAGACGGTGGAGCGCAACGCCCAGCAGGCGCTCGCGCTGCACAAGACCAAGCGCGCCTCCGACCTCACCACGCGCTCGCGCGCGCTCGAGGAGATCGCCGAGGCGCTCGACCTCGACAGCGCCCCGCTCAGGATCGAGTGCTACGACATCTCGCATCTGCAGGGCGACGACGTCGTGGCCTCGATGGTCGTCTTCGAGGACGGCCTGCAGCGCAAGAGCGAGTACCGCCGCTTCCAGATCAAGGGCTTCGAGGGCCAGGACGACGTCCGCTCCATGCACGAGGTGATCACCCGCCGCTTCCGGCGCTATCTCGCCGAGAAGGAGAAGACGGGCGAGTGGTCCGAGGGCCAGGACGCGCTCACCGAGGAGGACGGCCGCCCCAAGAAGTTCGCCTACCCGCCCCAGCTGGTCGTCGTCGACGGCGGCCGGCCCCAGGTCGCGGCGGCCAAGAAGGCCCTGGACGGCCTCGGGATCGACGACGTGGCGGTGTGCGGCCTGGCCAAGCGCCTGGAGGAGGTGTGGCTGCCGGACGACGAGGACCCGGTCGTCCTGCCCCGCACCAGCGAGGGCCTGTATCTGCTGCAGCGCGTGCGTGACGAGGCCCACCGCTTCGCGATCACCTACCAGCGCACCAAGCGGGCCAAGCGCTTCCGCTCGAGCCCCCTGGACGACCTGCCCGGCCTCGGGGAGACCCGTAAGCAGGCACTGCTGAAGCACTTCGGCTCGTTGAAGAAACTGCGATCCGCCACCATCGACCAGATCTGCGAGGTGCCCGGCATAGGCCGCAAGACGGCCGAGACGATCGCCGTGGCCCTGGCCCAGGCGGCCCCGGCCGCACCCGCCGTGAACACGGCGACTGGAGAGATCATGGAGGAGGAACCCGGCACCATGGGTTCCAGTGGGGAGCCCGTGACGACGGGCGCCCCGGACGAACGACGGGGGCAGGAGACATGAAGGTGAACAATCAGGACGGGCAACAGCCCCAGGGCACGGACGGAGCACAGGTGAGTACGGGCGCGAGCGGCGATGCGGTCCCGGTCCCCGACGCGGCCATCCCCGAGCTGGTGATCATCTCCGGTATGTCCGGAGCGGGCCGGTCCACGGCCGCCAAGTGCCTGGAGGACCTCGGCTGGTTCGTCGTGGACAACCTGCCGCCCGCGCTGATCCCCACCATGGTGGAGCTCGGCGCACGCTCGCAGGGCAATGTGGCGCGGATCGCGGTGGTCGTGGACGTCCGCGGCCGGCGCTTTTTCGACAACCTCCGCGAGTCCCTCGCCGACCTCGACAGCCGCCGCGTCACCCGCCGGATCGTCTTCCTGGAGTCCTCCGACGACGCCCTGGTGCGCCGCTTCGAGTCGGTGCGCCGCCCGCACCCCCTGCAGGGCGACGGCCGCATCGTCGACGGCATCGCCGCCGAGCGCGAGCTGCTGCGCGAGCTGCGCGGCGACGCCGACCTGGTGATCGACACCTCCAGCCTGAACGTGCACGAGTTGCGCGCCAAGATGGACGCCCAGTTCGCCGGCGAGGAGGAGCCCGAGCTGCGGGCCACGGTCATGTCCTTCGGCTTCAAGTACGGCCTTCCGGTCGACGCCGACCTGGTCGCGGACATGCGCTTCCTGCCCAACCCGCACTGGGTCCCGGAGCTGCGCCCCTTCACCGGTCTCAACGAAGAGGTGTCGGCCTACGTCTTCAACCAGCCCGGCGCCAAGGAGTTCCTCGACCGCTACGCCGAGCTGCTCAGACTGATCGCGGCGGGCTACCGCCGCGAGGGCAAGCGGTACGTGACCATCGCCATCGGCTGCACGGGCGGCAAGCACCGCTCGGTGGCCATGTCGGAGAAGCTCGCCGCGCGCCTTGCGGCCGAGGGCGTGGAGACGGTGGTCGTGCACCGGGACATGGGACGCGAATGACGCAGCGTTCACCGCGGCTGAGCCGGCTGCGCCGCGTGGCGCCCGAGGCGCGCACCGGCCGGCCCGTCGAGGCCCGCGGCGCCCGGCCGCGGCGCCGCGGCGCACAGCCCAAGGTCGTCGCGCTCGGCGGCGGCATGGGCCTGTCCGCCTCGCTCGCCGCGCTGCGCCGGATCACCGGCGACCTCACCGCCGTCGTCACCGTCGCCGACGACGGCGGCTCCAGCGGGCGGCTGCGCGACGAGCTGGGCGTGCTGCCGCCCGGCGATCTGCGCAAGGCGCTGGCCGCGCTGTGCGGCGACGACGACTGGGGCCAGACCTGGGCCCGCGTCATCCAGCACCGCTTCCAGTCCCAGGGCGACCTGCACGAACACGCGGTCGGCAATCTGCTGATCGTCGCCCTGTGGGAGCAGCTCGGCGATCACGTTCAGGCGCTCGACCTGGTCGGCCGGCTTCTGGGGGCGCACGGACGTGTGCTGCCCATGTCCGCAGTGCCCCTGGAGCTGCAGGCCCTGGTCAGGGGGCACGACCCGGACCGCCCCGAGGAGACCGACCTGGTGCGCGGCCAGGCGACCGTGGCGCTCACACCCGGCGAGGTGCAGTCGGTGCATCTCGTGCCGCACGATCCGCCGGCCGTTCCCGAGGCCGTCGAGGCGGTCCTGGACGCCGACTGGGTCGTCCTCGGCCCGGGTTCCTGGTTCTCCTCGGTCATCCCCCATCTGCTGGTGCCCGACCTGCTGGACGCGCTCATGGGGACGAAGGCGCGCCGGGTGCTCTCACTGAACCTCGCCCCGCAGCCCGGAGAAACCGAAGGCTTCTCCCCGCAGCGTCATTTGGAGGTTTTGGGACGACACGCCCCTAAACTCGCCCTGGACGTGGTGCTGGCCGACGAGGCTGCCGTGCCCGACCGCGAGGACCTCACCGAGGCGGCCAAGCGGCTCGGGGCAGCGGTCGAGCTGGCGCCGGTGGCCCGGAGGGACGGAACTCCGCGGCACGACCCGGAGCTGCTGGCCGCCGCGTACGACCGTATTTTTCGGATGCATGGAAGGATCGGCCCATGGCGATGACGGCAGCGGTGAAGGACGAGATCTCCCGGCTCCCCGTCACCCGTACCTGCTGCAGAAAGGCGGAGGTCTCCGCCATTCTGCGGTTCGCCGGCGGCCTCCACCTGGTCAGCGGGCGCATCGTGATCGAGGCGGAGCTGGACACCGCGATGGCGGCGCGACGCCTGAAGCGGGACATTCTGGAGATCTTCGGCCACAGCTCCGAACTGATCGTGATGGCCCCGGGCGGACTGCGCCGCGGTTCGCGCTACGTGGTCCGGGTCGTCGCCGGCGGTGACCAGCTGGCCCGGCAGACGGGCCTGGTGGACGGCCGGGGCCGCCCGATCCGCGGTCTGCCGCCGCAGGTGGTCTCGGGGGCCACCTGCGACGCGGAGGCGGCCTGGCGCGGTGCCTTCCTGGCCCACGGCTCGCTCACCGAGCCCGGCCGCTCCTCCTCCCTGGAGGTGACCTGCCCGGGCCCCGAGGCCGCGCTCGCCCTGGTCGGCGCCGCCCGCCGGCTGTCGATCGCCGCGAAGGCGCGCGAGGTGCGCGGCGTGGACCGCGTGGTCGTCCGCGACGGCGACGCGATCGGTGCCCTGCTCACCCGGCTCGGTGCGCACGAGTCGGTGCTGGCATGGGAGGAGCGCCGGATGCGCCGGGAGGTCCGCGCGACGGCGAACCGTCTCGCCAACTTCGACGACGCCAACCTGCGTCGCTCCGCGCGCGCGGCCGTGGCCGCCGGCGCCCGTGTGCAGCGCGCGCTGGAGATCCTCGCCGACGAGGTGCCCGAGCACCTCGCGGCCGCGGGCCGGCTGCGCATGGAGCACAAGCAGGCCTCGCTGGAGGAGTTGGGCGCGCTCGCCGACCCGCCGCTGACGAAGGACGCCGTGGCCGGCCGTATCCGCAGGCTCCTCGCGATGGCCGACAAGCGCGCCTCGGACCTCGGCATTCCGGGTACGGAGTCCAGCCTCACCGAGGAGATGGCCGACGGCCTCGTCGGCTGACCGGGGACCCGCTCGGCGGTCCGTAACCGAAGATCGTTCAACTCGCCGGTGCCGGCGCCCACTTGAGGGCGCGGGCACCGGCGTTTTCCTGTCCTTGAGCCGCTCTTGACTCGATCATGAACTGTCATGAGCCTGGCAAGAGTTCGCTGCTGTGGTGATCAACTGCTAGGGGGGTTCATGAGACACAGAGCGAGATCGATCCTCGCTGTCGGCGCGCTCCTGATCGGCGGAGCGAGCCTCGCACCCATCGCCCAGGCGCAGAACGGGAGCCAACAGGCTTCCGGTTCCGACGACATCCACGTCTACCGCGCCGATGTCACGGCCCAGCAGGTACCCCTGCTGCTGGCGGCCGGACAGGACGCCCACGAACTCGGCGAGAAGGTCCCCGGCAAGGGCACCGCCTCCGTCGAGGTCCAACTCACCGGCGAGCAGGCCGCAAAGCTCCGCAAGCAGGGCGTCGACCTCACCGAGCACACGCTCTCGGCAAAGGCCGAGTCGCGCACCGAGGACGCCGCCCAGGGCGTGTTCCGCCCGTACAGCGGAAGCGGGGGCCTCAAGGAGGAGATCGTCCGGACCGGGCAGCAGAACCCCGGCCTCACCAAGGTCGTCTCCATCGGCAGGACGCTGAACGGCCAGGACATCCTCGCGCTCAAGATGACCAAGGGCGCGAAGAAGTCCAAGGACGGCTCCAGGCCCGCCGTCCTCTACATGTCCAACCAGCACGCGCGCGAGTGGATCACGCCGGAGATGACCCGGCGGCTGATGCACTACTACCTGGACCACTACAAGACCGACAAGCGCATCCGGAAGATCGTCGACTCCACCGAACTGTGGTTCGTGCTCTCGGCCAACCCCGACGGCTACGACTACACCTTCCAGAGCTCCGACACCCGCCTGTGGCGCAAGAACCTGCGGGACGTCAACGGCGACGGCGTCATCTCGACCGGCGACGGCGTCGACCTCAACCGCAACTTCGCCTACAAGTGGGGCTACGACGACGAGGGTTCGTCCCCCAACCCCACCAGCGAGACCTACCGCGGCGCGAGCCCCGGCTCCGAGCCCGAGACCAGGGCGATCGACCGGCTCGAGAAGCGCATCGGCTTCAGCTACGGCATCAACTACCACTCCGCCGCCGAACTCCTGCTCTACGGCGTCGGCTGGCAGGTCGCCACGCCCACGCCGGACGACGTGGTCTACAAGGCGCTGGCCGGCACCCCGGACAACTCCGCGATCCCCGGCTACCGTCCGCAGGTCTCCTCGGAGCTGTACACCACCAACGGCGAGGCGGACGGCCACGCGAGCAACGTCAACGGCATGTCGATGTTCACCCCCGAGATGTCGACCTGCCAGAGCGCCTCGAACGCCGATCCGGACGACCAGTGGAACGCGGCCGACTGCCGGTCCGTCTTCACCTTCCCGGACGACGAGAAGCTGATCCAGGGGGAGTTCGAGAAGAACATCCCCTTCGCGCTGTCGGTCGCCGAGACCGCCCCGCACCCCGACACCGCGTCGTCGTCGCTCGGCCTGAGCGCCGCCGACTTCACCCCGGCGACGTTCTCCACCTCGTACGCGCGCGGCGCCGACCAGGAGGTCTCCGTCGTCGTACGCAAGGCGATACGCGACAAGGAGCTCAAGTACCGCGTCAACGGCGGCCGTACCGAGGACAGGACGCTCAGGTCCTGGAAGGGCGGCGAGACCTACGGCGGCGAGGACAACCTGCACTTCGACGAGTACCGGGCCGAGGTCGAGGACGCCGACCCGGGCGACAGGGTCGACGTGTGGTTCAACGGCAGGACCAGGGGCGGGAAGAAGGTCTCCAGCGAGCACTTCACCTACACCGTCGCCGAGCGGCCCCGGGCCGACACGCTCGTCGTCGCCGAGGAGGGCGCGGCCGCCACGCAGGCGCAGACGTACGTGGACGCGCTGAAGGCCAACGGCCGCAGGGCGATCGTCTGGGACGTCGCCACCCAGGGCGCACCCGACGCGCTCGGCGTCCTCGACCACTTCCGGACCGTCGTGCACTACACGGGCGCGGGCGTGCCCGGCAACGCCACCCAGCTCCAGCTGCGTGCCTACCTCAACGAGGGCGGCAAGCTGATCGAGGCGGGCGAACAGGCCGGCGGCAACGTCGACCTCGGCGGCGGCACCCTGTCGAACGACTTCAGCCAGTACTACCTGGGTGCCTATTCGCGTACGTCGACCCCCGGGGCCACGGGCTTCACCGGCTCCGGCAAACTCGCGGGCGCCGGTGGTCCCCTCGGCGCCGCGCCCGGCAACCCGCTCGACCGGGCGGGCACCTATGGCGTCACCTCCGAGGAACTGCCCGTCGACACCTACCCGCAGTTCGCGAGCGCGGGAGCGGGCCGGTTCGCCGGGGCCGTCAACCCGTACGGGCCGTACGCCGGTTCCTTCATGGCGGCCGCGGTGCACACCGACGACTCGTACAAGCGCCTCAGCCGCACCGTCGACCTCACCGGTGTCACGGCCGCCGACCGGCCCACCCTGCGCAGCCGGCTGCTGTGGGACACCGAGCCCGGCTACGACCATGTGATCGTCGAGGCCCATGTCACGGGCGCCGACGACTGGACGACGCTGCCCGAGGCGGGCGGCGCGAGCAGCACTGCCGTACCGACCGAGTGCGAGGCGGGCTTCCTGGTGAACGAGCACCCGTGGCTGAAGCACTACCTCACCTTCACCCCGAGCGGCTGCACCCCGATCGGCACCAGCGGCACCTGGAACAGCCTCACCGGCGCCTCCAACGGCTGGCAACAGGTCGGCTACGACCTCAGCGCCTACGCCGGCAAGTCCGTGGAGGTCTCGATCACCTACGTCACCGACCCGGGCAGCGGCGGACACGGCGTCCTGGCCGACGAGGCCTCGCTCGTCCTGAACGGCACGGCGACGCAGACCGAGGGCTTCGAGACCTCGCTCGGCCCCTGGAGCGTGCCCGGACCGCCCGCGGGCAGCCCGGCCGCCCTGAAGGACTGGGCGCGCACCGGGGCGCTGTTCCAGACGTACGGCGCCGTCACCACCGACCGGACCGTGCTGCTGGGCTTCGGCCTGGAGCACGTCACGGCGGCGGCCGACCGCAACGCCCTCTTGAGGAAGGCGCTTGCAGCCCTCAAAGGGTGAACTTCCTGGTCAACGATGAACAGCTCACCGTAGTCAAAAGGAGTGATCGTCCCTTTCGGCCGGGCGGTCCGTACCCCTACTGGCGGGTACGGACCGCCTGCCCGTGTATGCGGCATCTCGATGTCACCGCGAGGGCCCGCGGGAGGTAGGGTCGGGGGTGGTCGGGGACATCCCAAACAGAGCTCGCCGGCACCGCATGGCCGGCGTACCAACGAGGAGATCGGTTCGTGACGATCCGCGTAGGCATCAACGGCTTCGGTCGTATCGGTCGCAACTACTTCCGCGCGCTGCTGGAGCAGGGTGCAGACATCGAGATCGTGGCTGTCAACGACCTGGGTGACACCGCGACCACCGCTCATCTGCTGAAGTACGACACCATCCTGGGCCGCCTCAAGGCCGAGGTGTCGCACACCGCCGACACGATCACCGTGGACGGCCACACCATCAAGGTCCTGTCCGAGCGCAACCCCGCCGACATCCCGTGGGGCGAGCTGGGCGTCGACATCGTCGTCGAGTCGACCGGCATCTTCACCAAGAAGGAAGACGCCGCGAAGCACATCGCCGGTGGCGCGAAGAAGGTCCTCATCTCGGCTCCGGCCAAGGACGAGGACATCACCATCGTGATGGGTGTCAACCAGGACAAGTACGACCCGGCGAACCACCACGTCATCTCCAACGCCTCCTGCACCACCAACTGTGTGGCGCCGATGGCCAAGGTGCTCGACGAGAACTTCGGCATCGTCAAGGGCCTGATGACGACGGTGCACGCGTACACCAACGACCAGCGCATCCTGGACTTCCCGCACAAGGACCTGCGCCGCGCGCGTGCCGCCGCCGAGAACATCATCCCGACCACGACGGGTGCCGCGAAGGCCACCGCCCTGGTCCTGCCGCAGCTCAAGGGCAAGCTCGACGGCATCGCGATGCGCGTCCCGGTCCCGACCGGCTCGGCCACCGACCTCGTCGTGGAGCTCGCGCGCGAGACCACCAAGGACGAGGTCAACGCCGCGTTCAAGAAGGCCTCCGAGGGCGAGCTGCAGGGCTACCTGTCCTACACCGAGGACCAGATCGTCTCCTCGGACATCGTCAGCGACCCGTCGTCCTGCACCTTCGACTCCTCCCTGACCATGGTCCAGGAGGGCAACACGGTGAAGATCCTCGGCTGGTACGACAACGAGTGGGGCTACTCCAACCGCCTCGTCGACCTCACGGTCTTCGTCGGCAACCAGCTCTGAGCTGATCCACGCAGCAGGCGACTCGATGTGAACGCAGGGCTCGGGCGGCGCAGGGACGCGCCGCCCGGGCCCTGACTCACGTACACAGCAGCCCTCGTACGATCAGAGCACCCTCACCAGGAGCCCTTATGAAGACGATCGACGAACTCCTCGCCGAAGGAGTGGCCGGCCAGCGGGTCTTCGTCCGCGCCGACCTCAACGTGCCGCTCGACGGCACCACCATCACCGACGACGGCCGCATCCGTGCCGTGCTGCCCACCGTCAAGGCCCTCGTGGAGGCGGACGCCAAGGTCGTCGTCGCCTCGCACCTCGGCCGCCCCAAGGGCGCCCCGGACCCGGCCTTCTCCCTGCTGCCCGCCGCCGAGCGGCTCGGTGAACTCCTCGGCGCGCCCGTGGCGTTCGCCCAGGACACCGTGGGCCCCGCCGCCCACGACGCCGTGGACGGCCTCCAGCCGGGTCAGGTCGCGGTCATCGAGAACCTGCGCTTCAACGCCGGCGAGACCTCCAAGGACGACACCGAGCGCGGCGAGTTCGCGGACCGCCTCGCCGCCCTCGCGGACGTCTACGTCGGCGACGGCTTCGGCGCGGTGCACCGCAAGCACGCCTCCGTGTACGACCTGCCGGCCCGGCTGCCGCACTACGCCGGCTATCTCATCGCCACCGAGGTCGGCGTCCTGAAGAAGCTCACCGACGAGGTCCAGCGGCCCTACGTGGTCGCGCTCGGCGGCGCCAAGGTCTCCGACAAGCTCGCCGTCATCGACGAACTGCTCGGCAAGGCGGACCGCATCCTCATCGGCGGCGGCATGGCGTACACCTTCCTCAAGGCCAAGGGCCACGAGGTCGGCGCGTCCCTGCTCCAGGAGGACCAGATCCCGGCGGTCCTGGAGTACATCGAGCGTGCCGAGAAGACCGGCGTCGAGCTGGTCCTGCCGGTCGACGCGGTGGTCGCCCCCGCGTTCCCGGACCTGAAGACCAAGGCCCCGGCCGACGCCACCACCGTCGCCGCGGACGCCATCCCGGCCGACCGGATGGGCCTGGACATCGGCCCGGCCTCCGGCAAGCTGTACGCCTCGAAGATCACCGACGCCGCCACCGTCTTCTGGAACGGCCCGATGGGCGTCTTCGAGCACCCCGATTTCGCCGAGGGCACCAAGGCGGTCGCCCAGGCACTCCTCGACTCCCCGGCCTTCACGGTCGTCGGCGGCGGCGACTCCGCCGCGGCCGTGCGCCTCCTGGGCTTCGACGAGACCGCATTCGGCCACATCTCGACCGGCGGCGGCGCCTCCCTCGAATACCTCGAGGGCAAGACGCTCCCCGGCCTCGCCGCACTGGAGGACTCCACCGCATGAGCACGCGCACGCCGATCATGGCGGGCAACTGGAAGATGAACCTCAACCACCTCGAGGCCATCGCACACGTCCAGAAGCTCGCCTTCGCCCTCGCGGACAAGGACTACGAGGCCGTAGAGGTCGCCGTCCTGCCGCCCTTCACCGACCTGCGCTCCGTGCAGACGCTGGTCGACGGCGACAAGCTGAAGATCAAGTACGGCGCCCAGGACATCTCGGCGCACGACTCCGGGGCCTACACCGGCGAGATCTCAGGCCCGATGCTGTCCAAGCTGAAGTGCACCTATGTGGTGATCGGCCACTCCGAGCGCCGGCAGTACCACAACGAGTCCGACGAGCAGGTGAACGCCAAGGTCAAGGCGGCCTACAAGCACGGTCTGACCCCCATCCTGTGCGTCGGCGAGGAGCTGGAGGTGCGGGACGCGGGCAACCACGTGGCGCACACCCTCGCCCAGGTCGAGGGCGGTCTGAAGGACCTCCCGGCCGAGCAGGCCGAGACCATCGTGATCGCCTACGAGCCCGTGTGGGCCATCGGCACCGGCAAGGTCTGCGGCTCCGAGGACGCGCAGGAGGTCTGCGCCGCCATCCGCGGCAAGCTCGCCGAGCTGTACACCCAGGAGCTCGCCGACCAGGTGCGCATCCAGTACGGCGGTTCCGTGAAGTCCGGCAACGTCGCCGAGATCATGGCCCAGGCCGACATCGACGGGGCCCTGATCGGCGGCGCCTCGCTGGACGCCGACGAGTTCGTCAAGATCGTGCGCTTCCGCGACCAGTGACACGAGCTGGGAGTATGCGCTAGACGCGATCCGTCGTACCCTTGCGGGGGCACAGCCGTGGTGCTGTGCCCCCGTCGTTCATCCGAATCCGAGAGAGTTGGTCCAGCCGTGGTTTTGGGGTTCTCGATCGCCCTGATCGTCTTCAGCCTGCTGCTGATGCTGCTGGTGCTGATGCACAAGGGGAAGGGCGGCGGCCTCTCCGACATGTTCGGTGGCGGCATGCAGTCGTCCGTCGGTGGCTCCTCGGTCGCCGAGCGCAACCTGGACCGCATCACGCTGGTGGTCGGTCTGCTGTGGTTCGCGTGCATTGTCGTGCTCGGCATCATCATGAAGACGAACAGCTGAGCAGCAACGCACAGACCACACCTGCATTCCGCACGTAAGGCCCCATGTCCGGTACGCGCAACTGAGCGCGGCCTATCATGGGGCTTGCGTCTGGGTACGGAGGTTGTAACTCCAATCACTGGACGCGCGTTGGGCCTTACGTAGACTGAGGCGCTCGCAACGAAGCGAAACGCCGACTCGCTTCGCGGCACCATCACGCAGGGAGTTACACCGTGGCAAGTGGCAACGCGATCCGAGGAAGCCGGGTCGGGGCGGGGCCGATGGGCGAGGCCGAGCGCGGCGAGTCCGCGCCGCGTCTGCGCATCTCCTTCTGGTGCTCGAACGGGCACGAGACGCAGCCCAGCTTCGCCAGCGACGCGCAGGTTCCCGAGACCTGGGACTGCCCGCGCTGCGGCTTCCCGGCCGGGCAGGACCGGGACAACCCACCGGACCCGCCGCGCACCGAGCCCTACAAGACGCATCTCGCGTACGTCCGGGAGCGGCGCAGCGATGCGGACGGCGAGGCGATCCTCGCCGAGGCGCTCGCCAAACTGCGGGGCGAGATCTAGGAGTTGACGGCCGGCCGGGTACCGAGTGGTGCCTGGCCGGAGCTGTTTCCCGCCCGGCCGATCGCCGCCGGACCGATTGTCAGTGCTGCCCTCTACGGTTTGTGCATCGGGCAACCGTGAGGGGGAGTTGTGGCGACGGTCGAGGAGACGGGCGTGCTCGCGCCCGCGTGGCGTGGGGGATTCGGGCGGCTGTGGACGGCCGCTGTGGTGTCCCGGTTCGGGGACGCGCTGCGGGGCGCTGCGCTGCCCCTGCTCGCCGTCTCGCTCACCGACCGCCCGCTGCTCGTCGCATCGGTGACCGCCTGCGGCTATCTGCCGGGCATCGTCTTCGGGCTGCTGGGCGGCGCGGTCGCCGACCGGGTGGACCAGCGGCGGGCCATGTGGACGGTCGACGCGCTGCGCGGGCTGCTGGTCGCCCTCTTCGCCGTGGCCGTCGCGCTCGATCACGCCTCCATCGCGCTGCTCATCGTGCTCGCGTTCGCCCTGACCACGCTCCAGACACTCTTCGACAACGCCTCGACGGCGCTGCTGCCCGCGCTGGTGGACCGCGCGGCACTCGGCAGCGCAAACGCGCGTCTGATGACCGGGCAGCAGATCGCGGGCGGTCTGATCGGGGCGCCCGTGGTGCCCCTGCTCATCGCGGCGGGCACTGCCGTGCCCTTCGCGGCCGACGCGGCGACCTTCCTGCTGGCCGCCGCGCTGGTCTGCTCCCTGCGGACCGAGGCGCCCGAGCGCGCCCCGAGACCGGCGGGCGACACCCTGCGCCGGGACATCGCGGACGGGCTGCGCACCCTGTGGCGGGACCGAGCCCTGCGCGGGCTGTGCGTCGCGTCGTCGCTGTGCAACATCGGCATGGGCGCGCTGATCGCCACGCTGGTGCTCCTGGTGACCGGCTGGCTGGACGCCGGCACCGCCGGATACGCGGCGGCCATGACGGCGTACACCGTCGGCGGCCTGGCCGGGGGAGCGGTGAACCGGCGCATCACCTCCAGGCTCGGGGCCCCGCGGGCCGTGCTGCTCGCCGGGTCCGTGCAGATCGGCGCCCTGGTGCTCATGGGCGGGGTGCGCAGCCTGATCGCGGCGTCGTCGGCCCTCGCCGTCTTCGGCTTCATGGGCATGGTGTGGAACGTCAACACCACGACCCTGATGCAGCAGCGCGCGCCCGCGGAGATGCTGGGCCGGATCAGCTCCGCCTTCCGCACTCTCGCCGTCGCGGGAGCTCCGCTCGGCGCACTCCTCGGCGGCGCCGTGGCCACCGCATGGGGCGCGAACACTCCGGCGCTGCTCGCCGCCTCGTTCTTCGTTCTGTCCGTCCTCGCGCTGATACCTGCCCGCAAGCCGGACGTACCTGTTGTTGCGCCGGACGACGACGCCACGACGGCTCGCGCCCCGCGCTGATCAACTAGGTTGGAACAGCTGGGACAGGCACGAAAGAAGGCTGACGTCGGACATGAACGCAGACGGCCGTAACAGGCTCAACCGGACGCCCGAGTGGACCGCGCTCGCGGAGCACCGCGAGGAACTCGCCGACACCCATCTCCGGGAGCTCTTCGCCGCCGACCCGGGCCGCGGCACCGGCTACACCCTCCAGGTGGGCGACCTGTACATCGACTACTCCAAGCATCTCGTCACGGACGAGACCCTGCGGCTGCTGCGTGAACTGGCCGCCGCCACCGATGTGTTCGGCCTGCGGGACGCCATGTTCCGCGGCGAGAAGATCAACGTCACCGAGGACCGGGCCGTGCTGCACACCGCGCTGCGCGCCCCGCGGGACGCGGTGATCGAGGTCGACGGGGAGAACGTCGTGCCGCGCGTGCACGCCGTGCTCGACAAGATGGCCGGCTTCGCCGAGCGGGTCCGCTCCGGCGTGTGGACGGGGCACACCGGCAAGCGCATCAAGAACGTCGTCAACATCGGCATCGGCGGCTCCGACCTCGGACCCGCGATGGCGTACGAGGTGCTGCGCGGCTTCACCGACCGCGGCCTGACGGTCCGCTTCGTGTCGAACGTCGACGGCGCCGACCTGCACGAGGCCACCCGCGACCTGGACGCGGCGGAGACGCTGTTCATCATCGCCTCCAAGACCTTCACCACCATCGAGACGATCACCAACGCGACCTCCGCGCGCGAGTGGCTGCTCGGTGAGCTGAAGGCCGGTCAGGAGGCCGTCGCCCGGCACTTCGTGGCGCTGTCGACGAACGCGGAGAAGGTCGGCGAGTTCGGTATCGACCCGGACAACATGTTCGAGTTCTGGGACTGGGTCGGCGGCCGCTACTCGTACGACTCGGCGATCGGCCTGTCCCTGATGATCGCCATCGGCCCGGACCGCTTCCGCGAGATGCTCGACGGATTCCGCATCGTCGACGAGCACTTCAAGAACGCGCCCGCCGAGGCCAACGCCCCGCTGATCCTGGGCCTGCTGGGCATCTGGTACGGCAACTTCCTGGGCGCCCAGTCGCATGCGGTGCTGCCGTACAGCCACTATCTGTCGAAGTTCACCGCCTATCTGCAGCAGCTGGACATGGAGTCCAACGGCAAGTACGTGGGGCGGGACGGGCAGGAGGTCGACTGGCAGACCGGGCCCGTGGTGTGGGGCACGCCGGGCACCAACGGACAGCATGCGTACTACCAACTCATCCACCAGGGAACGAAGTTGATCCCCGCCGACTTCATCGGCTTCGCCGAGCCGGTGGCCGAGCTGAGCGGGACGCTGAAGGCGCAGCACGATCTGCTGATGGCCAACTTCTTCGCGCAGACCCAGGCGCTGGCCTTCGGCAAGACGCCGGACGAGGTCCGGGCCGAGGGGGTGGCGGAGGAGCTGGTGCCGCACAAGACGTTCAAGGGCAACCACCCGACGACGACGATCCTGGCGCGTGAGCTGACCCCGTCGGTGCTGGGCCAGCTGATCGCGCTGTACGAGCACAAGGTGTTCGTCCAGGGTGCCGTGTGGAACATCGACTCCTTCGACCAGTGGGGCGTGGAACTCGGCAAGGTGCTCGCCAAGCGGGTCGAGCCCGCGCTGACCGAGGGGGCCCAGGTACCGGGTCTGGACGAGTCGAGCAAGGCGCTGGTCGCCAGGTACCGGGAGCTGCGCGGCCGGGCATGACGTCACCGTCGCGGTGCGGGAAGCGGGCGGCGTGGGGTCGTGCGCGTCCCGTAGAATCCCCCGAGCGATCATGGACACGACCGCTCGGGGGAGTGCAACGTGAGTAGTGCACAAGGGAGTTGGCTCAGCGAGAGGCTGACCGCGCGGACCTTTCTGAAGCCTCATCAGGTGGCGCGGGCGGTGTTCCATCCGGCGTGGATCCCGGAGGCGGTCGACCCGTCGGTGGAGCAGCTCAAGCGGGTGCGGATCATCGCCGGGGCGATCGCGGCTCTCGGTGTCTACACCTTCGTCGAGGGCGGGTTCGCCTTCGACGAGATGCTGGACAACGCCGCCACCGCCTCCGCCGTGCTGTTCTTCATCACCCCGCTGACGGTCGGAGTGATGCTCTTCGTCTGGCGGCGCGGTGGCACGGTACGGCAGCTGAAGAGCCCGCTCCTCAGTGCGCTCAAGCTGCTGCTGCTCTTCATCGGTTCGGTGTTCGGGACGGTGCTGCTCTTCCGGCTGGGCGACGTGTTCGGGGTCGTCGCCAAGCTCGTGCTGAGCCTCGTCGGGATGTGGATGGCGGTGTTCGTGATCACGGGCGCGGTCAAGCTGTCGGGGAACTTCTTCGGCACCGCCGTGGTGCACCGCGGTCTGCCGCCGCTGCTCGCCACGGTCACGACCTGGCTGATGGCGCTCCCGGACCTGTTCACCGGCGATCTGCACGGCCTGAGCCTCACGATGGGGATCGTCTTCATCCTGGGCGCGCCCGTGACGGTCACGGGGATCGCACTGCTGGAGCTGCGGCGGCTCAGACAGCGCTACGGCGTCCGGCTGGCGGCGCACCCGGCAATCCTGCCGCGGATCACCCCGCCGCAATCGCCACCGCCACCGCCTCCGCCGTACGCACCGCAGGGTGCCGGCGGGTTCGTACCGCCGCCGGGCCATCCGTACGGCTCTCCGCCGGGCCATCCGTACGGCCCTCCGTCGGGCAGCCCGTACGTCCCGCCGCAGGGAAGCCCGTACGGTCCGCCGCAGAACAACCCGCACGGCGATCCGTACAACAACCCGCACGGAAATCCCTACAACAACCCGTACAACCCCCGCAGCCCCTACGGGACTTGACCGAGGTCAGGTCACCGCGCTGAGCGTGTCCGCGAGGCGGCGGCGGGCCGCTCGGGCCGCGGGCAGGGCGGCGAGCCCCGCGGCGCCCAGCACCGCCGCCGCACCGAACAGGACCAGCAGTACCGGCGACGGACCCTGGGCGATGCCCGCGCCGATCCCGCTCGATCTGCCCTGGGCGTCGATCAGCCAGTGCGCGAGAGGAGTGCCCACGGCCGTACCCGCGACGACGGCGGCCAGGGCGGTGCAGCCGGTGGCCGTGACCGTGATCGCGGTGATCTGGCGCGGGGACAGGCCGATGGCCTTGAGGGCGAGCAGATCGCGTTCGCCCTCGCGGACGGTGCCGCCGATCGCGGTGAGCAGTTCGACGAGCCCGATGAGGGCGAGCACGACGATCAGCCCCGCGACGACCGAGCGCAGGGGCGAGAGCCCGTCGGCCGGGTTGGTCACGGCGTGCACGTCCAGATGCCCGTGCCCGGCGGTGGTCAGCTGCTCCGCCACCGTCTGGGGGTCGGCCCCGGGGCGCAGCCGGAGCTGGTAGAGCGTCGGGGCGAGGTGTGGGTCGTTGTCGCGGAGGGTGTCGAGCGAGGTGGAGATGACGCGGCCGGCGTTCTCCGGTTCGATGCTGCGGCCCACGATGTGCAGGATCTGCGGCTGGTCGCCGACCGTCATCCGCACCCAGTCGCCGACGTGGACGTCCAGCAGATCGAGCAGCCCCTGCCCGGCCACCGCCTCGTCGTCGGCGCGCGCGGGGCGGCCCTCGGCCAGGGCGTACGGGTAGGGGTGGTGGCGGGTGCCGAGGCCGCGCAGCGCGATGGTGGCCGTCTGCCCGGGGACCAGCGCGGCTACCTCGACGCCGGGGTAGGCGGCGGCGACCTGCGGGTCGCGGTCCAGCACCGCGCGGGTGCCGCGGTCGCTCAGGCCGGCGTCGGTGTGGACGGTGAGCGCGGCCGGCAGGCCGATCTGCTCGGGTCTGCTGTGGAAGCGGTCGATGGTGGTCCAGGCGCTCATCGCCACGACGATCAGCAGCAGGGGCAGCGCGAGCCGGGCCACGGTGGCCAGCGACCGCAGCCGGCGGACGAAGGTCGTGTGCCAGCCCAGCACCAGCGCGGGCGGCACGCCCAGCGCGAGCGCCCGCCGCGCCAGGCCGGAGAGCTGCCCGCTCGACGGCCCGGCAGACGCCGGCGCCTGAAGGCCGTGGACCGAACCGGCCCCTCGCTCGTCGCCCGGAGCGGTACGCCGAAAACCGAGCGTCCGTCGCACCGGCACCGACACCGGCACCGGCGTGCTGAGGCGCGCACTGTGGTCCTCCGCGGCCGAAGGCCGGGGCGCAAGGGCCCGAAAGCCCGTCCCGCTACCGCCCTTCGCCGCAAACCGCGCCCCCAGCCCGCGCCCGCCCGCGACCGGCCCCCGAGGCACCGGCACCGGCGGCACCCGCCCCGCCCGCCACGCCGCGAGGCCCGTCGTCGCGCCGATGAAGAGCACCGCGCCGACCGGAATGGCGAACAGGGCGACCGTGTGGCCAGGCAGGCCCTGCCAGACGCCGACCGCGTCGCCGAGGCGGCCCGGGAAGCGGCTGCCCAGGGCCTGGGTGAGTGCCGCGGCGCTCACGGCGCCCAGCACGGCGTAGGCGATGTGCTGGAAGAGGAAGACGCGGACGACCTGGGCCGGGGTGAAGCCGATCGCCTTGAGGACGGAGATGTCCCGGAGGTGGCCGCGGATACGGGTGGAGATCGCGCCGTGCACCGCGAGCCCGGCCGCGAGCAGCGCGCCCACGCCGAACAGCCCCAGCACCTGACCGAGCAGCCGGTTGTCGCCCTGTGCCTCGGCGCGGGCCTGCTGCCAGGTGGAGACCTCGCCGATGGCGCCGGCGCCGAGGACGGTGACGGCGCGCTGGACGGCGTAGCCGGTGTCGTCGGGGTCGGTCAGGCGCAGCCCGATGACCTGGCTGGTCGGGTGGGGCACGGCGGAGGGCAGCGCCCAGACGAGCCCGGGCTGTTCGCCGGGGCGGTAGCGGGGCTCGGCGCTGTCGGCCACGCCGAGGACGGTCACCGTCCGGGCCGAGCCCGGCAGGGTGAGCGTGTCGCCGGGTTCCGCGAGCAGGGCACGGGCGAGTCGGCTCTCCAGCACCACGCCGTCGGGGGTGGCGGGGTCCAGCCAGTGGCCCGCGGTCAGGAGCGGACGGCCCACGGTGGGGCGCTCGGGCGTGGCGCGCAGCTCCACCGAGGCACGGGTGCCGCGGGAGGCGAGGGTGGTGGAGGCGGCGGGGTAGGGGCCGGCGACGGACTGGACGCCGTCCAGGTCCGCGAGCTTCCGCGCCTGGGCGGACTCGGCCGTGTGGATCCACACGTGCGCACCGCGCTCCTGGGTGAAGATGCGTTGCCAGGGGTTGGTGGCGTAGCCGAACAGGGCCGTGGCCAGCAGCAGCGACACCACGATCCCGGCCGTGGCGAGCACCAGGAACAGTGCCTCGCCGCGGTGGGTGCGCAGATCGGAGTGCGCCCAGCGCAAGGTCGCTCGCACGGCGGCTCAGCCCCTCGGTCCGCGGGGCGCGCGGCAACGGTCGTACACCCGCATGTCAGTCCTTGAGTTCCAGCACTCCGGATATCCCGGTCCCGCGGGTCGGCCTGCCGTCCAGTTCCGCGTCGTCGGCTATGCGCCCGTCGAAGAAGCTGATGACCCGGTCCGCGGCGCTCGCCAGCCGGGCGTCATGGGTGACCAGCACGATCGTCTGGCCGCGCCGGTGGAAGCGGGACAGCAGCCGCATCACCTCACGGGTGCCCTTGCTGTCCAGGCTGCCCGCGGGCTCGTCCGCCAGCAGCAGCGGGGGATGGTTGACCAGGGCCCGGGCCAGTGCGACCCGCTGCTGCTCACCGCCCGACAGCTCGCCCGGCATGCTCCGCTCCTTGCCCGCGAGGCCCAGCTCGGCCAGCAGCTCCTCCCGCCCGGCGCGCGCCTGCCGGGGCGGCACCCCGGCGAGCAGGGCGGGCAGCTCCACGTTGTCGGCGACCGACAGGTTCGAGACCAGGTTGAAGAACTGGAAGACGATGCCGATGCGCTTCCTGCGCTCCACCGCCCAGCGCGCCTCGCTCCAGCTGTCGGTGGGCACGCCGTCCAGCCGTATGCTGCCGCCGTCGGGACGCTGCAGTCCGCCCAGCAGATGCAGCAGCGTCGACTTGCCGGCGCCGGAGGGGCCGGTGACGGCCACGAACTCGCCCTGCCGGACACAGAGATCGACTCCGCGCACGGCATGGGCGGGGGCGCCCTCGCCGTAGTGCGTCTTGAGCAGACCCTGGGCGTGCAGCACGGGAGCGGGACTGTCGCTCACTCCAGCTCCTCCAGCTCTTCCTGGCACCGTTCCAGCCAGTCGAGGTCGGCCTGCAGGTGCAGCATCGCGCCCTCGATCAGCAGCTGCGCGACACGGTTGTCCCGGTTCTCGGCGGCGGCCAGTTTCGACAGGTTGCGCATGGTGTTCAAGTACTGGCGCCGTTGCTTGTTGATCAGGGCGATCTGGTCGGCGAGACCGGTCTGCGGAGCGAGCGCCAGCTTCATGAAGAACTCGTCCCGCACCCGCGGCTCGTCCTCGGGCTCCTCGAACCAGGCGCGCAGCGCCTCCCGCCCCGATTCGGTGAGGTGGTAGACCTTTTTGTTGGGCCGGTTCGACTGCTGGACGTCCTCGCCCTCGATCAGTCCCTGCTTCTCGAGGCGGCCGAGGGTCACATAGATCTGGCCGACGTTCGGCTGAGGGTACGCGGAGCCCAGCAGTTGCTCAAGGTCCTGCTTGAGCTCGTAGCCGTGGGCCGGACCGCGCGCCAGCAGGGCCAGGAGAGGCAGCCGCACTCGTGCTCTCCTCCCCGCATCCCGAGTAATGTGCCGCGGGCCCTAGTATCGCGCATACCTAACAGGTATACATGGCCACTGTCCCGGGCGATGCTGCCCGTGGTGCCGGTGTACAGGGAGGAACCTATGCGGTGGATACACGCCGCCGGTAGGGGCCTTCTCGTACTCGTCGTGGTCATGACCGGCTACGTCACCTCCGGCGCCCACGCCGACGAGGGCACGGCGGGGGGCCGCGGGCCCCTCACGCTCGCCACCGCGGGAGACCTCACCGGCTATCTCGGCCCGCTCCTCGAAGGCTGGAACCGCACCCATCCCGGCGAGAAGGTGACCCTCGTCGAGCTGCCGGACTCCGCCGACGAGACCCACGCCCAGATGGTCACCGACCTGCGCGGCGGGGACCGCGGCCGGTTCGACGTCCTCAACATCGACGTCAACTGGACGTCGGAGTTCGCGGCGGAGGGCTGGATCCGTCCGCTGCCCCGCGACCGCTTCCCGCTCGGCACGTTCCTGAATCCGGTGGTCGACACGGCGACCTACGACGGACATCTGTACGCGGTCCCCTACGTCACCAACGCCGGCCTGCTCCTCTACCGCAAGGACATCCTGCAGAAGGAGGGCGTCCCGCCGCCCCGCACCTGGGCCGAGCTGGAGCGGGACGCGAAGACCATCGCGCCGAAGTACGGACTCGACGGCTACGCCGGGCAGTTCCTCCCGTACGAGGGCCTCACCGTCAACGCCGCGGAGGCGGTCTACTCGGCCGGCGGCAGCATCCTCGGCGACGAGGGCGCGACCGTCACGGTGAACTCCGCCGCCGCCCGCGAGGGCATCGGATTCCTCGCCCGGGGCGTGCGCGAGGGCTGGATCCCGAAGAAGGCGCTGACGTACAAGGAGGAGGAGTCCAAGCAGGCCTTCCAGGACGGCAGGCTGCTCTTCCTGCGCAACTGGCCCTACGCCTATGTCGTCGCCTCCGCCAAGGGCTCCCCGGTCGCCGGGAAGGTCGGCGCGGTGCCGCTGCCGGGTCCCGACGGGCCCGGGACGAGCGTGCTGGGCGGCTCCAACCTCGCCGTCACCACCCATGCGCGCCATCCGGACTCGGCCGCGCGCCTGATCGCCTATCTCACCAGCGCGCCCGTCCAGCGCCAGGTCCTCACGCGCGGAGCGCTGCCGCCCGTGCGCGCCGCGCTGTACGAAGACCCCGCGCTGGTACGGCAGTTCCCCTATCTCCCCACCCTGCGCGAGAGCGTGCTCAATGCCGCCCCGCGGCCCAAGAGCCCGCGCTACGGCCAGGTCAGCCTGGTGGTGCAGGCGGTGGTGCACGACGCGATGACCGGGCACGAGAGCCCCGCGGCGGCCGTGCGCCGGCTGGCGCGGGAGCTGGCCGCGATCCCCGGCCGATAGGTCCGCGAAGTCCGCGGAGCCTCCGGAGTCTTCGTAGTTACGTGTTAGGTAACGCGGATATCTCATCTGCCGCCTCATCGCCCTGAAAAGTCCGCATTTGGCACCCTGACTCACCGGTAGCGCGCGTTCTTTTCATTGACATCCCCACGACACGCCTACCTAACATGCATGCATGTTGAGTAAGTGCCGCTGGTGGCGCGACGCAGTGATCTACCAGGTATACGTCCGCAGTTTTCTGGACAGCACCGGCGACGGCATCGGCGATCTGGCCGGGGTCCGCGCCGGACTGCCGTATCTGAAGAAGCTGGGCGTGGACGGGATCTGGCTGAGCCCCTTCTACCCCTCGCCCCAGCACGACCACGGCTACGACGTGGCCGACTACTGCGGCGTCGACCCGCTCTTCGGCGACCTCGCCGAGTTCGACCTGCTGATGGCGGCCGCACGGCGGCTCGGCATCAAGGTGCTGCTGGACATCGTGCCCAACCACTGCTCCAGCGAGCACCCCTGGTTCCAGGAGGCGCTCGCCTCGGCACCCGGCAGCGCGGCCCGCGCCCGCTTCCACTTCGCCGACGGACGCGGCCCCGACGGTGCCGAGCCGCCCAACAACTGGCACTCCATGTTCGGCGGACCGGCCTGGAGCCGGGTGACCGAGGCGGACGGCCGGCCCGGCCAGTGGTACCTGCACATGTTCGCCCCCGAGCAGCCCGACTGGAACTGGCGCAACGACGAGGTCGGCGCCGAGTTCGACCGGGTGCTGCGGTTCTGGCTGGACCGGGGGATCGACGGCTTCCGCATCGATGTGGCGGCAGGACTCTTCAAGCACCCCGAACTGCCCGACTCCGACGACCCCGAGGCCGACGCCCGCACCCGCGACTCGGTCAACCCGCTCGCCTGGAACCAGCCCGAGGTGCACGACGTGTGGCGGCACTGGCGGGCGGTGTGCGAGCAGTACACGGCCAAGGACGGCCGCGAACGGCTCCTGGTCGGCGAGGTGTCCGTGCCGAGCGCTCGCGAACACGCGAAGTACGTACGGCCGGACGAACTGCACCAGGCCTTCTTCTTCGACCTGCTCAGCGCCCCGTGGGACCCCGACGCGTTCCGCAAGGTCATCAGCGAGGCCATGCAGGACATCGCCGGCACCGGCTCCACGGTCACCTGGGTGCTCAACAACCACGACCAGGTCCGCACCGTCACCCGCTACGGCGAACCCGCCACCGGCTGCAGCGGCCTGGGCGCCGCCCGCGCCCGCGCCGCCGCGCTGCTGATGCTGGCGCTGCCCGGCGCCGCGTACATCTACCAGGGCGAGGAGCTGGGGCTGCCCGAGGTCGTCGACCTGCCCGACGACGTGCTCACCGACCCGATCTTCCGCCGCACCGGCAGCCGGGCCCGGATCCGCGACGGCTGCCGGGTGCCGCTGCCCTGGTCCGGACAGGCCTCGCCGTTCGGCTTCACCTCCGGCGCCGAGAGCGCTCGGCCCTGGCTGCCGCAGCCGTCGTACTTCGCCCAGTACGCCACCGACCGGGCCCTCGCCGACACCCGCTCCTTCTGGCACCTCTACCGCGACGGGCTGCAACTGCGCGCCGCGTTGCCCCAGTTGGGCGAGGGCACGCTCGACTGGCTGGACACCCCGCCCGGTGTCCTCGGCTTCGTCCGCGGCGACGGCCTGGTCTGCGCCGTCAACTTCGGGACGGCGCCCACGCCCGCGCCGGTCTCCGGCACCCCGCTGCTGTCCAGCGGCCCGTGCCCCACAGGGGTGCTGCCCGGCTCGACGGCGGCCTGGTGGATGAGCGACCTCTGATCGCCGCCCGCCCCTTCTGATTTCTCGTCAGTTACCCATCCCCGAAAGGGACATCAACGATGATGCGACGACGCACGACCCTGCTCACCGGCTGCACCGCGCTCGCCCTGGCACTCGGCGCGACCGCCTGCGGAGGCAGCGGCCCGGTCTCCGCCGGCGGCGGCGACAAGTCGCTCAGCGGCCAGACGGTCACCGTGGCCGGGGTCTGGTCCGGCAGCGAGCAGAAGAACTTCCAGAAGGTGCTGGACGCGTTCACCGAGAAGACCGGCGCCAAGACGCAGTTCACCTCCACCGGCGACAACGTCTCCACCGTCGTCGGCAGCAAGATCGAGGGCGGCAACGCCCCCGACGTGGTGATGGTCCCGCAGGTCGGCGTGCTCCAGCAGTTCGCGAAGAAGGGCTGGCTCAAGCCCCTGTCGGCCACCACCGAGAAGTCCGTGGACGCCGGCTACGCACCCGTCTGGAAGAAGTACGGCAGCGTCGACGGCACCCTCTACGGCGTCTACTTCAAGGCCGCCCACAAGTCGACGGTCTGGTACAGCCCCGACGCCCTCGACCAGGCCGGCGTCAAGCCGCCGACGACGTACGACGCGATGCTGAAGGCCGGGCACACCGTCTCCGACTCCGGCCTCGCCGCCTTCTCGGTCGCCGGACAGGACGGCTGGACCCTCACCGACTGGTTCGAGAACATCTACCTCTCGCAGGCCGGACCGGAGAAGTACGACGCCCTCGCCGCGCACAAGCTGAAGTGGACCGACGCGTCGGTGGTCAAGGCCCTCGGCACCCTCGGCAAGCTCTTCAAGGACAAGCAGCTCATCGCCGGCGGCCAGAAGGAGGCCCTCAACACCGACTTCCCGGGCTCGGTGGAGAAGGTCTTCGGACCCAAGCCGGAGGCCGGCATGGTCTACGAGGGCGATTTCGTCGCCGGGGTCGCCAAGGACCAGTTCGGCAAGACGATCGGCACGGACGCGAACTTCTTCCCCTTCCCCGCGGTCGACGGCGGCAAGGCGCCCGTGGTCAGCGGCGGTGACGCGGCCGTCGTCCTCAAGGACGGCAAGAACGCCAAGGCCGGCATGAAGCTCCTGGAGTACCTGGCGACCCCCGAGGCGGCCGCGGTCTGGGCGAAGGCGGGCGGCTTCCTGTCGCCGAACAAGCAGCTCGACTTCGGCGAGTACGGCGACGACGTCACCCGCGCGACCGCCAAGTCCCTCGTCGGGGCCGGGGATTCGGTCCGCTTCGACATGTCCGACCAGGCGCCCGCGGCGTTCGGCGGCACGAAGGGCGCGGGCGAGTGGAAGCTGCTCCAGGACTTCCTGCGCGACCCGTCCGACCCGGCGAGGACCGCGGCGCAGCTGGAAACCGCGGCCGCCAAGGCCTACAAGGGCTGATGCCCCATGACCGCGACTGTGGTGAAAGAGGCAAGTCCGCCCGCTCTCGGGGCCGTTGAGCGGGCCCGGACCATCGCCGTGCTGTTCGCCTTCCCCGCGCTGCTCCTGCTGGGCGCCCTCGTGGTGTACCCGGTGCTGTTCTCGATCGGCCGCAGCTTCTTCGACGCGTCCGGCACGCGCTTCGTGGGCGGCGACAACTACACCGAGATGTTCCGCGACCCCGCGACCCTCAAGGCCGTGCGCAACACGGCCATCTGGGTCGTGGTGGCACCGGCGCTGCTGACCGGCCTGGGCCTGATCCTCGCCGTCCTGGTGGAGAAGGTCCGCTGGGCCACGGCCTTCAAACTGCTGCTGTTCATGCCGATGGCGGTGTCCTTCCTCGCGGCCGGCATCATCTTCCGGCTCGCCTACGACGAGGACCCGGACAAGGGCGTCCTGAACGCGGCCGTGGTCTCGGTGCACGACGCCTTCAAGGGCACCTCGCAGTATCCGACGGCGCGGGCCCGCGAGGGGTTCGGGATCACCAAGGGCACGGACGGCTCGTACCGCACGAACAAGGCGGTGTCGCCGGGGAGTTCGGTGGCGCTCGGCCTGGTCGGCGTGGCGCCCAAGGACCTGCCCGGCGGTGCCGAGCCCGCCTATGCGGCAGCCTCCCGCAAGGCGGCGGCCGACGAGGTGCGCGGTGTCGTCTACCTGGACTTCACCCCCGGCGGGGGCGGCAAGCAGGGCCAGGTCGACCGGCGCGAGAGCGGACTTCCGCAGATGAAGGTCGAGGCGGTGGGCGACGACGGAAGGACGGCCACCACGACCACGTCCTCGGACGGCTCCTTCGCGTTCAAGGGCCTCGACTCCGGCTCGTACACGGTGAAGCTCCCGGCCTCCAACTTCGCGCAGCCCTACGACGGCGTCTCCTGGCTCGGGCCCGCCCTCGTCACACCGGCGATCATCGGGGCGTACCTGTGGATCTGGACGGGCTTCGCGATGGTCCTGATCGGCGCCGGACTCGCGACGCTGCCGCGTGACGCCCTGGAGGCGGCCCGGATGGACGGCGCCAACGAGTGGCAGATCTTCCGGCGGATCACGGTGCCCCTGCTCGCACCCGTGCTGACGGTGGTCTTCGTGACCCTCGTGATCAATGTGATGAAGGTCTTCGACCTCGTCTACATCATCGCGCCCGGGCCCGTGCAGGAGGACGCGACCGTGCTCGCCACGCAGATGTGGCTGGTGTCGTTCGGCGGCGGCAACAACCAGGGGCTCGGCAGCGCGCTCGGTGTGCTGCTTCTGCTGCTGGTGGTCCCCGCCATGGTCTTCAACGTCCGTCGTTTCCGAAGGAGTCAGCGATGAACGCGGTGCGGCGCACGCTGAGCAGCGGCCTGGTGCAGGCCTTCCTCGTCCTGGTCGGCCTGGTGTGGCTCACTCCGCTGGCGGGGCTGTTCCTGTCCTCGCTGCGCTCCTCGCAGGACTCGGCGAGCAGCGGCTGGTGGACGGCGTTCACCAGCCCCGGTCAGCTGTCCTTCGACAACTACTCGGCGCTGCTGAAGAACGCCGGGATGACACAGGCCTTCTGGAACACGGTGCTCATCTCGGTGCCCGCGACCTTCCTGGTCGTGGTGCTCGCCGCCCTGGCCGGATATGCCTTCGCCTGGCTGGACTTCCCCGGCCGCGAGGGCGTCTTCCTCGTCGTGGTGGCCCTGTTGGTGGTGCCGGTCCAGATCGGTCTGCTGCCGGTGGCCAAACTCTTCGGCGAGCTGGGCCTGTTCGGGACGATCCCCGGTGTCGTGCTCTTCCATGTGGCGTACGGGCTGCCGTTCGCGGTGTTCCTGCTGCGCAACTACTTCGCCGAGATGCCCAAGGAGATGCTGGAGGCCGCCCGGATGGACGGCGGCAGCGAGTGGCGCATCTTCACCCGGCTGGTCCTGCCGGTGGGGCGGCCCGCGATCGCGTCCCTGGCCATCTTCCAGTTCCTGTGGGTCTGGAACGACATGCTGGTCGCCCTGCTGTTCGCGGACAGCTCCTCGCAGCCGCTGACCGTTCAACTCCAGTCGCAGATACGGCAGTTCGGGAGCAACATCGATGTGCTCGCACCGGGCGCGTTCGTGTCCCTGATCGTGCCGCTGGTCGTGTTCTTCGCGTTCCAGCGGCACTTCGTGCAGGGAGTCATGGCCGGGTCGGTGAAGTGAGGCCGGTGAAGTGAGGCCGGTGAAGTGAGAAGGCGGCGAGGGGAGTTGCCCCTCGCCGCCTTTCCCTGCGTACACGAACCTCAGGTACGTACACGAACCTCAGGGCGACGCCGACGGATACAGCGACCGCGGCAGCTGCGAGGCGGCCGCGGCGTCCAGCAGCCACAGGGTGCGCGAGCGCCCGCGGGCGCCCGCAGCCGGGGCCTGGACCTCGCCCGCGCCGGAGAGGGCGATCGCCGCGGCCTGCGCCTTGTCCTCGCCCGCGGCCAGCAGCCAGACCTCGCGGGCCGCGCGGATCGCCGGGAGCGTCAGGCTCACCCGCGTCGGCGGCGGCTTCGGCGCCCCATGGACACCCACCACCGTGCGCTCCGTCTCCCGCACCGCGGGCAACTCCGGGAAGAGCGACGCCACATGGGTGTCCGGGCCGACGCCCAGCATCAGGACGTCGAAGGTGGGCACCGCGCCGTGGTTCTCGGGACCGGCGGCCCGCGCCAGCTCCTGCGCGTAGCCCTCCGCCGCCGCCTCGACGTCGGTGCCGTGCGGCCCGTCCGAGGCCGGCATGGCGTGCACCCGCTTCGCATCCAGCGGGACGGAGTCCAGCAGGGCCTCGCGGGCCTGCGTGACATTGCGCTCCGGGTCGCCCTCCGGCAGGAAGCGCTCGTCCCCCCACCACAGGTCGAGGCGGCCCCAGTCGATCGCGTCCCGCGCCGGCGCGGCGGCCAGCGCCGCCAGCAGGCCGTTGCCGTTGCGGCCGCCCGTGAGGACCACGGACGCATAGCCGCGGGAGGCCTGCGCGTCCACGATCTTCGTGATCAGACGGGCCGCGGCGGCCTGCGCCATCAGTTCCTTGTCGCGGTGCACGACCAGCTGCGGAGTGCTCACTTCGCCGCCGCCTTCTTCTCGGAAGCCGCCGTCCCGGAGGGCGCGTCCGTCACCGGTGCCTCCGCCTCCGCTTCCGGCGCGGCAGCTTCAGCAGCGGCTTCGACCGGCTCTCCGCCGGGCGAGGGGGCGTCAAGGCCGGGTGACTGCTCGTCACTTTTGGAGGGCGGCTCCAGGACGGCGTCCGCCGCCTCGTCGAACGCGACCCCCGCGTCCGACACCTCGCTCAGCCGCTCCACCCCGAACCGCAGTGCCGATGCGTAGGTGTCGTCCGGGTCCAGCCGGCGCAGTTCCTCCGCGATCAGCTCGGCCGTCTCGCGCCGCTTCAGCGCCACCGCACGGTCCGGCTGACCCTGGATCGACAGCGTCGCGAGCGAGCCGTCGGCCCGGTCGAGGACGATCCGGCCGGTGTCCGTGGCCATGCGCACCGCGGTCAGCCCCGGGCCGTTGGACAGCGACCGCTTCACCGGCACGTCCAGCCGGTCCGCCAGCCACATCGCCAGCAGCTCGCAGCTCGGGTTGAACTCCTCGCCCTCCACCTCGACGGCCGCCACCTTGCAGGTGACCTGGTCGAGCGCGGCGGCCAGCATCGAGCGCCAGGGCGTGATGCGGGTCCAGGACAGGTCGGTGTCGCCGGGGGTGTAGGTGTCGGCGCGGGCGGTCAGCTCCCGCACCGGCTGCTCGGCGGCGTAGGTGTCCGTGACCCGGCGCTGGGCGAGGGCGCCCAGCGGGTCGTTCGCCGGGTCGAGCGGCGCGTTGACCGGCCACCAGACGACCACCGGGGCGTCCGGCAGCAGCAGCGGCAGGACGACGGACTGCGCGTGGTCGACCACCTCGCCGTACAGACGCAGCACGACCGTCTCGCCGGTGCCCGCCTCCGCACCCACCCGGACCTCGGCGTCCAGCCGGGACTGCGTACGGTCGCGGGGGGTGCGCGAGACGCGCTTGATGACCACGAGCGTGCGCGAGGGGTGCTCGCGCGAGGCGTCGTTCGCCGCCTTGAGGGCGTCGTACGCGTTCTCCTCGTCCGTCACGATGACCAGCGTGAGCACCATGCCGACGGCCGGCGTGCCGATGGCCCGGCGGCCCTGCACCAGCGCCTTGTTGATCTTGCTGGCCGTGGTGTCCGTGAGGTCTATCTTCATGGCCGGCGCCAGCTCCGTCCCTCTCGTGCGAGCATTTCGTCCGCCTCGACGGGACCCCAGGTACCGGACGGGTACTGGGCGGGCCTGCCGTGCCGGTCCCAGTACTCCTCGATCGGGTCGAGGATCTTCCAGGACAGCTCGACCTCCTCGGTGCGCGGGAAGAGGTTCGAGTCGCCGAGCAGCACGTCGAGGATCAGACGCTCGTACGCCTCCGGGGAGGACTCGGTGAAGGACTCGCCGTAGGCGAAGTCCATCGACACGTCCCGGATCTCCATCGAGGTGCCCGGCACCTTCGAGCCGAAGCGGACCGTCACGCCCTCGTCCGGCTGGACGCGGATGACGATCGCGTTCTTGCCGAGCTCC
Source organism: Streptomyces spinosisporus (assembly GCF_022698145.1). GTDB lineage: Bacteria > Actinomycetota > Actinomycetes > Streptomycetales > Streptomycetaceae > Streptomyces > Streptomyces spinosisporus. The sequence continues at coordinate 176,630 of NZ_JALDAX010000013.1, read as the reverse complement.
TCCGTCGCCGTGTGGTCGAAGGGGGAGTGCGGCGCCCGCTGGAAGACGACCGCGATCTCGGTGACCCGGCGGCCGAGCCGCTTGCCGGTGCGCAGATAGAACGGCACACCCGCCCACCGCCGGTTGTCGATCTCGACCTTGATGGCCGCGTAGGTGTCGGTCTTCGACTGCGGGTCGATGCCCTCCTCCTGGAGGTAGCCGACCGCCTTCTCGCCGCCCTGCCAGCCCTCGGCGTACTGCCCGAACACCGTGTCGCGGCCCAGGTCCTTCGGCAGCCGTACGGCCCCGAGCACCTTGGTCTTCTCCGCGGCCAGCGCGTCCGCGTCGAAGGAGGCCGGCTCCTCCATCGCCGTCAGGGCCATCAGCTGCAGCAGGTGGTTCTGGATCACGTCGCGGGCGGCGCCGATGCCGTCGTAGTACCCGGCACGGCCGCCGATGCCGATGTCCTCGGCCATGGTGATCTGCACATGGTCCACGAAGGACCGGTTCCAGATCGGCTCGAACATCGTGTTGGCGAAGCGCAGCGCCAGGATGTTCTGGACGGTCTCCTTGCCCAGGTAGTGGTCGATGCGGAAGACCTGGTCCGGGGCGAAGACCTCGTGGACGACCTTGTTGAGGTCCTCCGCGGACTTCAGGTCGTGACCGAAGGGCTTCTCGATGACCGCGCGGCGCCAGGAGCCGGAGCTCTGGTCGGCCAGGCCGTGCTTCTTCAGCTGCTGGATGACCACGGGGAAGGAGCGCGGCGGCACGGACAGATAGAAGGCGAAGTTGCCGCCCGTGCCCTGTGCCTTGTCGAGCTCCTCGATGGTGCCGCGCAGCCGCTCGAAGGCGTCGTCGTCGTCGAAGGTGCCCTGCACGAAGCGCATCCCCTGGATGAGCTGCTGCCAGACCTCTTCGCGGAACGGCGTGCGGGCGTGCTCCTTGACGGCGTCGTGCACCTCGGCGGCGAAGTCCTCGTGCTGCCACTCGCGGCGGGCGAAGCCCACCAGGGAGAAGCCCGGCGGCAGCAGACCCCGGTTGGCGAGGTCGTACACGGCGGGCATGAGCTTCTTCCGTGACAAGTCGCCCGTGACGCCGAAGATGACCAGGCCCGACGGCCCCGCGATACGCGGGAGCCGTCGGTCTGCGGGGTCACGCAGCGGGTTGCTGCTCGACAAAGATCAACCCTCCGAGGGGGCGAGGCGCTCCAGCTCCGCCTCGGTCGACTTGAGCAGGTCGTTCCAGGACGCCGCGAACTTCTCGACGCCCTCGTCCTCCAGAAGCTGCACCACCTCGTCGTACGAGATCCCGAGCTTCTCGACGGCGTCGAGGTCGGCGCGGGCCTGCTCGTACGTCCCGGCGACGGCGTTGCCGGTGATCGTGCCGTGCTCCTCGGTGGCCTCCAGGGTGGCCTCCGGCATGGTGTTGACCGTGTTGGGTGCGACCAGGTCGTCGACGTACAGGGTCGGCTTGTAGGCCTTGTCCTTCACGCCGGTGGAGGCCCACAGCGGGCGCTGCTTGCGGGCGCCCGCCTTCTCCAGCGCGTTCCAGCGGTCGGAGGAGAAGACCTCCTCGTACAGCTGGTAGGCCAGGCGCGCGTTGGCGACCGCGGCCTTGCCGCGCAGCGCCTTGGCCTCGTCGGTGCCGAGGGCGTCGATCCGCTTGTCGATCTCGGTGTCCACGCGGGACACGAAGAAGGACGCCACAGAACGGATCAGCGAGAGGTCGAGGCCGCGCTCCTTGGCCTTCTCCAGGCCGGCCAGGTAGGCGTCCATGACCGCGCGGTAGCGCTCCAGGGAGAAGATCAGCGTGACGTTGACGCTGATGCCCAGGCCGATGACCTCGGTGATCGCCGGCAGGCCCGCCGGGGTCGCCGGGATCTTGATGAGCGTGTTGGGGCGGTCGACCAGCCAGGCCAGCTGCTTGGCCTCGGCGACCGTCGCCCGGGTGTTGTTCGCCAGGCGCGGGTCGACCTCGATCGACACGCGGCCGTCCTGGCCGTCGGTGGCGTCGAAGACGGGGCGCAGGATGTCGGCCGCGTCCCGCACGTCCGCCGTGGTGATCATGCGGACGGCCTCCTCGACGGAGACCCTGCGGGCGGCGAGGTCGGTCAGCTGCTGGTCGTAGCCGTCGCCCTGCGAGATCGCCTTCTGGAAGATCGTCGGGTTGGTGGTGACGCCCACGACGTGCTGCTGGTCGATCAGCTCGGCGAGGTTGCCGGACGTGATCCGCTTGCGCGACAGGTCGTCCAGCCAGATCGCGACGCCTTCTTCGGAGAGGCGCTTGAGTGCGTCTGTCATGGAATTACATCTCCTACGTGTCGTATATGAGCGTCAGCGCTGGGCGGCCGCGAGGGATTCCCGGGCCTTGGCGGCCACGTTCTCCGCAGTGAAGCCGAACTCGCGGAAGAGGACCTTGCCGTCCGCGGAAGCACCGAAGTGCTCCAGGGAAACGATGCGACCGGCGTCCCCGACGTACTTGTGCCAGGTCAGTCCGATCCCGGCCTCGACCGCCACCCGCGCCTTCACGTTCGGCGGCAGGACGCTGTCCCGGTACCCCTGGTCCTGCTCCTCGAACCACTCCACGCACGGCATGGACACGACGCGCGTCGGCACCCCGTCCGCCTGGAGCTGCTCGCGCGCCTCGACGGCGACGTGCACCTCGGAACCGGTGGCGACGAGGATGACCTGCGCTTCGCCGCCGTCGGCCTCCAGCATCACGTAACCGCCGCGCGCGGTGTCCTCGTTCGGCTCGTACACCGGCACGCCCTGACGGGTCAGTGCGAGGCCGTGCGGGGCGCCCTTGCCGAAGACCTTGGTGTAGCGCCGCAGGATCTCGCGCCAGGCGATCGCGGTCTCGTTCGCGTCGGCCGGGCGGACCACGTTCAGGCCCGGGATGGCGCGCAGCGAGGCCAGGTGCTCGATCGGCTGGTGGGTGGGGCCGTCCTCGCCGAGGCCGATGGAGTCGTGCGTCCACACGTACGTCACCGGCAGGTGCATCAGCGCCGACAGACGCACGGCGTTGCGCATGTAGTCGGAGAAGACCAGGAACGTACCGCCGTAGACACGGGTGTTGCCGTGCAGGGTGATGCCGTTCATCTCCGCGGCCATGGAGTGCTCGCGGATGCCGAAGTGGACCGTGCGGCCGTACGGATCGGCCTCCGGCAGCGGGTTGCCCGCCGGCAGGAACGAACTCGTCTTGTCGATGGTCGTGTTGTTGGAGCCGGCCAGGTCGGCGGAGCCGCCCCACAGCTCGGGGACGATCGCACCGAGGGCCTGCAGCACCTTGCCGGAGGCGGCACGCGTGGCGATGCCCTTGCCCGGCTCGAACACCGGGACCTTCTCCTCCCAGCCGGCCGGCAGCTCGCCCTTGGCGACGCGGTCGAACTCGGCCGCGCGCTCGGCGTTGTTCTGCCGCCACAGCTGGAACGACTTCTCCCACTCGGCCTTCGCCTCGCGGCCGCGCTCCAGCGCCTGACGGGTGTGCTTGAGGACCTCGTCGGAGACCTCGAAGGTCTTCTCCGCGTCGAAGCCCAGGACACGCTTGGTGGCCGCGACCTCGTCGTCGCCGAGCGCCGAGCCGTGCGCGGCCTCGGTGTTCTGCGCGTTCGGGGCGGGCCAGGCGATGATCGAGCGCATCGCGATGAACGACGGCCGGTCCGTCACCGCCTTGGCGGCCTCGATCGCGTTGTAGATCGCGTGCGGGTCGAGGTCGCCGTCCGGCTTCGGGGCGACGCGCTGCACGTGCCAGCCGTAGGCCTCGTAGCGCTTGACGGTGTCCTCGGAGACGGCCGTCTCCGTGTCGCCCTCGATCGAGATGTGGTTGTCGTCCCACAGCAGGATCAGATTGCCCAGCTTCTGGTGGCCGGCGAGCGAGGACGCCTCGGAGGAGATGCCCTCCTGGAGGCAGCCGTCACCGGCGATGCAGAAGATGTAGTGGTCGAAGGGGGACTCGCCCTGCGCGGCGTCCGGGTCGAACAGGCCGCGCTCGTAACGGGCGGCCATCGCCATGCCCACCGCGTTGGCGACACCCTGGCCGAGCGGGCCGGTCGTCGTCTCCACGCCCTTGGTGTGGCCGTACTCCGGGTGACCGGGGGTCTTCGAGCCCCAGGTGCGGAAGGACTTCAGATCGTCCAGCTCCAGGCCGAAGCCGGCCAGGTAGAGCTGCGTGTAGAGGGTCAGGGACGAGTGGCCGGCGGACAGCACGAAGCGGTCGCGGCCCACCCACTCCGGGTCGGCGGGGTCGTGCCGCATCACCTTCTGGAAGAGGGTGTAGGCGGCGGGCGCCAGGCTCATCGCCGTACCCGGATGGCCGTTGCCGACCTTCTGTACGGCGTCGGCGGCCAGGACGCGGGCGGTGTCCACGGCCCGCTGGTCCAACTCGGTCCACTCGAGGTCTGTGGTGGTCGGCTTGGTGCTCACCCTGAGTCAGGGCTCCTCTCCACATGTCGAATGCCGGTGACTTGGCGCTACCGGCCGCTGTCGAGCCTACCCCCGTGAGTACGCGCAGTTTTTCGAGTCATTCCAGACTGCCGGGACTCCGGGGGATCCGCCTCCCGGCCGCCTTGATCGGTGTTCGGCATCTCAATACGCAGCCGCTCGCGAGACTGCTCAATCGAGCTCGAGTACGACGACCGGGCGCATCGGTGTGCCGCAGGTGGCGGGCCCCGCCCAACACGACCCCACCCCCGCGAAGGCCGGGGTATGGGCAACGTCTAAAGTGGCGTGGTACGCGCGAGCCTTTACCGGGACTTCACACGGGTGAGGCTTGCTGGGATGTCTCTGTAGGGGTGTGCGTGACGGCCGTCGAATCCCGTCCAGCGGGGGTAATCGGTGCGAGCGAGAGCCCGCGTCACCGGCCGTTCGGGGCCCGTGTCAAGGCGTTCGTGGCGCTGACCAAGCCACGGATCATCGAGCTGCTGCTCATCACCACCGTCCCGGTGATGTTCCTCGCCCAGCAGGGCGTGCCGGACCTGACGCTGGTGCTGCTCACCTGCGTCGGCGGCTATCTGTCGGCGGGCGGCGCCAACGCGCTGAACATGTACATCGACCGCGACATCGACGCGCTGATGGACCGCACCGCGCAGCGCCCGCTGGTCACCGGCATGGTCAGCCCGCGCGAGTGCCTCGCCTTCGGCATCACGCTCGCCGTGGTCTCGACGCTGCTGTTCGGCCTCGCCGTCAACTGGCTGTCGGCCTGGCTGTCCCTCGGAGCGCTCCTCTTCTACGTCGTCGTCTACACGATGATCCTCAAGCGCCGTACGTCGCAGAACATCGTGTGGGGCGGCATCGCGGGCTGTCTGCCGGTGCTGATCGGCTGGTCCGCCGTCACGAACTCCATGTCGTGGGCGCCGATCATCCTCTTCCTCGTCATGTTCTTCTGGACGCCGCCGCACTACTGGCCGCTGTCCATGAAGGTCAAGGAGGACTACGCGCGCGTGGGCGTGCCCATGCTGCCGGTCGTCGCATCCAACAAGGTGGTCGCCAAGCAGATCGTCATCTACAGCTGGGTGATGGTCGCCGTCTCCCTGCTGCTGACGCCGCTGGGCTACACCGGCTGGTTCTACACGACGGTCGCCCTGGCGGCCGGCGGCTGGTGGCTGTGGGAGGCGCACGCCCTGCAGAACCGCGCCAAGGCCGAGGTGACGGGCGGCAAGCTGAAGGAGATGCGGCTGTTCCACTGGTCCATCACCTATGTGTCGCTGCTGTTCGTGGCGGTGGCGGTGGACCCCTTCCTGCGGTAGCACCCGCTGAGGTCCTGCGGTAGCACCCGCTGAGGCGGGGGTCACGCACCCCGCCCGTCGCCGTTCGTCCTACTCGTCGGTAGCATCCTGGCCATGGCAGAGACTGAGCAGGTTGACCCGAAGGCCGAGCGCAAGGTGGCGCGGCTCGCCAAGCGGATCGGCGCCTTCTCCAAGGCGCACGGCGGGGCCGAGGGGCAGGTGGCCCACGTCGGCGAGCGCGGCGCGCGCATCGTCCTCGTCGGCGCGGACGGCGGCTGGGGCGACCTGATGGCGCCCTCCTACGAGCTGGCCGAGAAGGCCGTCGAGAAGGCCGGCATCACCGTCCACGAGTCCTTCGACGGCGAGTTCGCGGCCAAGGTGCGCACCGGCCCGTACGAGTGGAAGCGCATGGCCGGGATCCAGCTGGGCGGTTCGAGCAACACCTGACGCCGGTTCACCCGTTAGGACCTGTGAGAGCACTGGTCCACTGCGCGGGAGTCCGGATGATCGAAACGCCGTCCCTCGTGGACCAGTACTGCCACGGCGTACTGAGGACGGAGCTGGGCCTCGGCACCTTCGAGGCCCAGCTGGCCCGCACGGAGGGCCCGCCGGCACCCGGCACGACCCTCTTCGACACCCAGACGGGCTTCGCGGTACGGCGCTGGTGCCCGCCGCTGCTCGGCCTGGAACCGCACTGCGCCCCCGCCCGCTATCTCGCCCGGCGCCGTGAGCTCGGCGTACCGGAGGCGGGCCGCAGACTGCTGCGGGGCAGCGGCATCACGACGTACCTGGTCGACACGGGGCTGCCCGGCGATCTGACCGGTCCCTCGGAGATGGCCTCCGCGAGTGACGCCGAGGCCCGCGAGATCGTCCGTCTGGAACTGCTCGCCGAACAGGTCGCCGACACCTCCGGCACCGTCGAGTCCTTCCTCGCCAACCTCGCCGAATCGGTGCACGGCGCCGCCGGGAACGCCGTGGCCTTCACGTCCGTCGCGGGCGTACGGCACGGTCTCGCGCTCGCGCCCGAGCCTCCGGGGCCCGGTGAGGTGCGGGGCGCCGCGGCCCGCTGGCTGGGCGGCCGCCGGGTGGGCGGGGAGCTCAGCGATCCCGTGTTGCTGCGGCACCTGCTGTGGATCGCGGTCGCCTCGGGCCTGCCCCTCCAACTGCACGCGGGGCTCGGCGAACCGGGCCAGCGCATCGACCGCACGGACCCGGTGCTGCTGACGGACTTCGTCCGCGCGACGGCGGGCCTGGGCACCGACCTGATCCTGCTGCACGGCTATCCGTACCACCGCCACGCCGCCCATCTCGCCGGCGTCTTCCCGCACGTCTACGCCGACTCGGGCGCGGCGCTGGTGCGCACCGGCGCCCGCGCGGCGACGGTCCTCGCGGAGATCCTGGAGCTCGCCCCCTTCGGCAAGATCCTCTTCTCCAGCGGAGCGCACGGACTGCCCGAACTGCACGTGGTCGGCGCTCGGTTGTTCCGCGAGGCCCTCGGCCGGGTGCTGGGCGGCTGGGTCTCCGACGGGGCGTGGTCGCTCGCGGACGCGCAGCGGGTGGCGGGGCTGGTGGCGGCGGGGAACGCGCGCCGGGTGTACGGGCTGGAGTGAGCCGTACGCCGAGCTGCACGAGGCCGTACGGGAAGCGGCTCTACGCGCGCGTGCCGACCGTCACCTCGGCCGAGGGACCCGGCAGGTCCGCCACCGCCGGCGGCCGCTCGCGCAGCGAGAACAGCACTCGCAGGACCCAGATCCAGATCAGTGCCGAGCCGAGCATGTGCAGGCCGACGAGGAGTTCGGGCAGGTGCGTGAAGTACTGGACGTAGCCGATGACGCCCTGGGCGAGCAGGACCAGGAACAGTTCACGGGTGCGGGCGAGCGGGCCCTTGGGGGCGTCGACCGCCTTGAGGATGAACCACAGGGCGAAGGTGAGGGTGACCACGATCCAGGCGAGCACGGCGTGCAGCTTGGCGACCGTCTCCCAGTCGATCGGGATCCGGTCGACCTCCTTGGAGTCACCCGCGTGCGGTCCGGCGCCGGTCACCACCGTGCCCACCGCGATCAGCAGCACCGAGGCGAGGACGAGGAACCACACCAGCTGCTGCACCGGCTTTCCGACCAGCGGCCGGGGCGCGGCGTCGCCCTCGCGGGTGCGCTGCCACATGAGCGCCGCGACCGCGATCAGGGCCGAGGAGAGCAGGAAGTGCGCCGCGACCGTGTACGGGTTGAGGCCGACGAGGACCACGATGCCGCCGAGCACCGCGTTGCCCATCACGATCCAGAACTGCGCCCAGCCCAGCCGGGTCAGACCGCGCCGGAACGGCTTCTGGGAGCGGGCGGCGATGATCGCCCAGCCGACGGCCGCGCACAGCACGTACGTCAGCATGCGGTTGCCGAACTCGATCGCCCCGTGGAAGCCCATCGCGCTGGTGGCGGTCAGGGAGTCGTCCGTGCACTTGGGCCAGGTCGGGCAGCCCAGACCGGAGCCGGTCAGGCGCACCGCACCGCCGGTGACGACGATGACCACCGACATGACGAGTGCGGAGAGAGCCGCCCGCTGGACCGTCCGGGGTGTCGGGGTCCAGCGTTCGGCGATGAAGGAGAGCGGGTTGCGCAGGGCCGCCACGGCGTCGGCGCGGGTCACGTTTGGCACGCGCCCCATCGTAGGCGGCCGCTTGTGCACTCGTTCACGAGGGTCCATGACGTCCCCTGCTCCCAGCTACTCCCAGCGGAAGAACGTCCCCGCGGCCGCCAGCCCCACGACCGCCCACACGCCCAGGATGCCCAGGTCGCCCCAGGGCACGGCGGCGCCGTGCTGGAGCACGTCGCGCAGGCCGTCGGAGAGGGCCGAGATGGGCAGCAGGCCGAGCACGTCCTGGGCGCCCTGCGGGAACTTGTCCATCGGCACGATCACCCCGCCGCCCACGAGCAGCAGCAGGAAGACCAGGTTCGCGGCGGCCAGGGTCGCCTCCGCCTTCAGCGTGCCGGCCATCAGCAGACCGAGGCCGGAGAACGCGGCCGTCCCGAGGACCAGCAGGAGCAGAACGGCGCCGGGGTTGCCGTGCGGCGACCAGCCGAGCGCGAAGGCGATCACCGTCAGCAGGATCACCTGAAGGACCTCGGTGACCAGCACCGACGCCGTCTTCGCGGTCATCAGGCCCCAGCGGGGGAGTGGCGAGGAGGCGAGGCGCTTGAGGACGCCGTAGCGGCGCTCGAAGCCCGTCGCGATGGCCTGGCCGGTGAACGCCGTGGACATCACCGCGAGCGCCAGGATGCCGGGGGCGAGGAAGTCGACGGACCTGCCCGCGCCGGTGTCGACGATGTCCACCGAGCTGAACAGCACCAGCAGCAGCGTCGGGATCACAACCGTGAGCAGCAGCTGCTCGCCGTTGCGCAGCAGCATCCGCGTCTCGAGCGCCGCCTGGGCGCCGATCATGCGGGGCAGCGGCGCGGCCCCCGGCTTCGGCGTATAGGTGCCGGTGGCCGTCGTCATGAGCGCAACTCCTTGCCCGTGAGCTCCAAGAAGACATCCTCCAAGGTGTGCCGTTCGACCGAGATGCGGTCCGGCATCACACCGTGCTGCGCGCACCAGGACGCCACCGTCGCCAGCAGCTGGGGGTCGACCTTGCCGTTGACCCGGTAGGAACCCGGCGTCAGCTCGGCCGCGCTGCAGTCCGCGGGAAGCGCCTTGAGGAGCGAGCCGACGTCCAGGCCGGGGCGGCCGAGGAAGCGCAGGGTGTTCTCGGCGCCACCGCGGCACAGGTCCTCCGGGGAGCCCTGGGCGATGACCCGGCCGGCGTCGAGGATCGCGACGTCGTCGGCGAGCTGCTCGGCCTCGTCCATGTAGTGCGTGGTGAGGATGACCGAGACGCCGTCGGCGCGCAGGTCGCGCACCAGGTCCCAGGTCGCGTGGCGGGCCTGCGGGTCGAGGCCCGCGGTCGGCTCGTCCAGGAACGCCAGCTCGGGGCGGCCCACGACCGCCATCGCGAGCGCCAGGCGCTGCTGCTGGCCGCCGGAGAGCCGGCGGTAGGCCGTGCGGCCGCAGGAGCCGAGCCCCAGCCGCTCGATCAGGGCGTCGACGTCCAGCGGGTTCGCGTGCAGCTTCGCCACGTGCCGCAGCATCTCGTCCGCCCGGGCGCCCGAGTACACGCCGCCCGACTGCAGCATCACACCGATGCGGGGGTGGAGCCGGCGGGCCTCGCGCACCGGGTCGAGGCCCAGCACACGCACCGTGCCGGAGTCCGGCCGACGGTATCCCTCGCAGATCTCCACCGTGCTCGTCTTGCCCGCGCCGTTCGGACCGAGTACGGCGGTCACACCCGCCCCGGCCACCAGGTCGAGGCCGTCGACAGCGGTTTTCGTGCCGTACCGCTTCACCAGGGCCTGAACCTGGACCACGGGCTCACTTCGCATGGGCCCGAGTCTAGGTACGGCGTCCAGGGCCCCGACGGCCGGGTGCAGGATCTCCACCGGTGCACACAGACAAAGATCGTTTCCGCAGGTCGGATTAGGTAGACCTAAGTGACGCAGGGCACCGTCCAGCGGCGCCGACGCCGCTTGCCCGGTCCTGAGGAATTACGCAACAATGGCGTTGTGAAAAACGTCGGCGAGGCTCTGGAGACCCCGGCAGGGGTCCACCAGGAGGAGCACGCGACCGGTGAGCGGTCCACCCGCAACCGCGTCGCGCGATCCATCCTGGACCACGGCCCCTCGACCGTCGCCGAGCTGGCCGGCCGGCTGAGCCTGACCCAGGCCGCCGTCCGCAGGCACCTGGACGCACTGGTCGCCGACGACGTCGTGGCCCCCCGTGAGCAGCGGGTCTACGGAGCCCGCGGCCGAGGCCGCCCGGCCAAGGTCTTCGCGCTCACCGACTGCGGCCGCGACGCCTTCGACCAGTCGTACGACAAGCTCGCCGCGGACGCCCTGCGCTGGATCAGGGAGCGCTTCGGCGGGGACGAGGCGGTCGTCGCCTTCGCGCGCGCACGGATCGCCGAGCAGGCCGCCGCCTACCGCAAGGCGATCGAGGCCGCCGCCCCTGAGGAGCGCACCGAAGCCCTGGCCAGGGCGCTGAGCGCGGACGGGTACGCTGCTACGGCGCGCAGCGCACCGGTCGGCGAGCAGCTGTGCCAGCACCACTGCCCCGTCGCCCATGTCGCGGAAGAGTTCCCGCAGCTCTGCGAGGCGGAGACCGAGATCTTCTCCCAGCTGCTCGGAACGCACGTCCAGCGACTGGCGACCATCGCGCACGGTGACGGCGTCTGCACGACGTTCATCCCCAAGATTTCCCCACAGACCACTGACAACGCATCCGCAAGCACGGCCGGGAGGAACCCCGCATGACTCTCCCCATCGAGGAGACTGCCCACCCCGAGCTCGAAGGCCTGGGTAAGTACGAATACGGCTGGGCCGACTCCGACGAGGCCGGTGCCTCTGCCAAGCGCGGCATCAACGAGGACGTCGTCCGGGACATCTCCGCGAAGAAGAACGAGCCGGAGTGGATGACCAAGCTCCGCCTCAAGGGCCTGCGCCTCTTCGACAAGAAGCCCATGCCGAACTGGGGCTCGGACCTGTCGGGCATCGACTTCGACAACATCAAGTACTTCGTGCGCTCCACGGAGAAGCAGGCGGAGTCCTGGGAGGACCTGCCCGAGGACATCAAGAACACCTACGACAAGCTGGGCATCCCCGAGGCCGAGAAGCAGCGCCTGGTCGCGGGCGTCGCCGCCCAGTACGAGTCGGAGGTCGTCTACCACCAGATCCGTGAGGACCTGGAGGAGCAGGGCGTCATCTTCCTGGACACCGACACGGCCCTGAAGGAGCACCCGGAGCTCTTCAAGGAGTACTTCGGCACGGTCATCCCGGTCGGCGACAACAAGTTCGCGTCGCTGAACAGCGCCGTGTGGTCCGGCGGCTCCTTCATCTACGTGCCGAAGGGCGTGCACGTCGAGATCCCGCTGCAGGCCTACTTCCGCATCAACACGGAGAACATGGGCCAGTTCGAGCGGACCCTGATCATCGTCGACGAGGGTGCCTACGTGCACTACGTCGAGGGCTGCACCGCGCCGATCTACAAGTCGGACTCGCTGCACTCCGCGGTCGTCGAGATCATCGTCAAGAAGAACGCCCGCTGCCGCTACACGACCATCCAGAACTGGTCGAACAACGTGTACAACCTGGTCACCAAGCGCGCCGTCGCCTACGAGGGCGCGACCATGGAGTGGGTCGACGGCAACATCGGCTCCAAGGTGACCATGAAGTACCCGGCCGTCTACCTGATGGGCGAGCACGCCAAGGGCGAGACCCTCTCCATCGCCTTCGCGGGCGAGGGCCAGCACCAGGACGCCGGCGCCAAGATGGTCCACATGGCGCCCAACACCTCCTCCAACATCGTCTCCAAGTCGGTGGCGCGAGGCGGCGGCCGCACCTCCTACCGCGGTCTGATCGAGATCGGCGAGGGCGCCCCGGGCTCCAAGTCGAACGTCCTGTGCGACGCGCTGCTCGTCGACACCATCTCCCGCTCGGACACGTACCCGTACGTCGACGTCCGCGAGGACGACGTGTCCATGGGCCACGAGGCGACCGTCTCCAAGGTCTCCGAGGACCAGCTCTTCTACCTGATGAGCCGCGGTCTCTCCGAGGACGAGGCGATGGCGATGATCGTGCGCGGCTTCGTCGAGCCGATCGCCAAGGAACTTCCCATGGAGTACGCCCTCGAGCTCAACCGGCTGATCGAGCTGCAGATGGAAGGCGCGGTCGGCTAGCACCGGCCCCCTCACGCAGCCAGCGAAACCTGACGTAGGAAGAGAGCAGACCGACAGCCATGGCTGAGGCTCAGAATATCCCCGTGGGGTCCACCACCGCGGGCCAGATCGCGGTGGCCGCCGAGTCGACCGTCGCCACGCGCATGAGCGCGCCCCCGTCCTTCGACGTGCAGGACTTCCCGGTCCCGCACGGCCGCGAGGAGGAGTGGCGGTTCACGCCGCTGGAGCGGCTGCGCGGGCTGCACGACGGCACCGCCGTCGCCGCCGGCGAGGGCGTGAAGGTCGCCGTGGAGGCGCCCGAGGGCGTCACCGTCGAGGTCGTGGACCGCGACGACCCGCGCCTCGGCCGTGCGGGCACCCCGGTGGACCGCGTCGCGGCCCAGGCCTACTCCGCGTTCGAGCAGGCCGGAGTGGTCACCGTCCCCAAGGAGACGGTCCTCACCGAGCCGATCCGCATCGCGGTGCACGGCGAGGGCGGCGTGCGCTACGGCCACCAGGTCGTCGAGCTGGGCGCCTTCGCCGAGGCGGTCGTCGTCATCGACCACACCGGTGACGCCGTGCTCGCCGCCAACGTCGAGTACGTCCTCGGTGACGGCGCCAAGCTGACCGTCGTCTCCGTGCAGGACTGGGACGACAAGGCCGTGCACGTGGCCCAGCACAGCGCCCTGGTGGGCCGGGACGCGAGCTTCAAGTCCGTGGTCGTCACCTTCGGCGGCGACGTCGTACGACTGCACCCGCGCGTCTCCTACGCCGGCCCTGGCGCCGAGGCCGAGCTGTTCGGGCTGTACTTCACGGACGCCGGTCAGCACCACGAGCACCGCCTCCTGGTCGACCACAACGTCCCGCACTGCAAGTCCAACGTCGTCTACAAGGGCGCGCTGCAGGGCGAGTCCGCGCACGCCGTGTGGATCGGCGACGTCCTCATCGAGGCCAGGGCCGAGGGCACGGACACCTACGAGATGAACCGCAACCTGGTGCTGACCGACGGCGCCCGCGTCGACTCCGTGCCGAACCTGGAGATCGAGACCGGCGAGATCGTCGGCGCCGGCCACGCCAGCGCGACCGGCCGCTTCGACGACGAGCAGCTCTTCTACCTGATGGCCCGCGGCATCCCGGCCGACGAGGCCCGCCGCCTGGTGGTCCGCGGCTTCTTCGCCGAGCTGGTCCAGCAGATCGCGGTCCCGGACATCGAGGAGCGCCTGCTCGCCAAGATCGAGACCGAGCTGGAGGCCACCGTCTGATGGCTTTCGTACGCGCCTGTGGGCTGAGCGAGCTGGAGGAGGACACCCCGAAGCGGGTGGAACTCGACGGCACGCCGGTCTCGGTCGTGCAGACCGAGGGCGAGGTGTTCGCCATCCACGACATCTGCTCGCACGCGAACGTCTCCCTGTCCGAGGGCGAGGTGGAGGACTGCCAGATCGAGTGCTGGCTGCACGGCTCCAGCTTCGACCTTCGCACCGGTAAGCCGTCCGGCCTTCCCGCGACGCGCCCCGTCCCCGTATACCCCGTAAAGATCGAAGGGGACGACGTGCTCGTCTCCCTCAACCAGGAGTCCTGAGGCACCCATGGCAACGCTTGAAATCCGAGACCTGCGCGTCACCGTCGAGGCCGACAACGCCACGAAGGAGATCCTCAAGGGCGTCGACCTGACCGTGAAGCAGGGCGAGACGCACGCCATCATGGGCCCCAACGGCTCCGGCAAGTCGACCCTCGCCTACTCCCTCGCGGGCCACCCGAAGTACACGATCACCGGCGGCACCGTCACCCTCGACGGCGAGGACGTCCTGGAGATGTCCGTCGACGAGCGCGCCCGTGCCGGCCTGTTCCTGGCCATGCAGTACCCGGTCGAGGTCCCGGGTGTGTCCGTGTCGAACTTCCTGCGGACCTCCGCCACCGCCGTCCGCGGCGAGGCCCCCAAGCTGCGCACCTGGGTGAAGGAGGTCAAGGAGGCCATGGAGCGCCTCAACATGGACCCCTCCTTCGCCGAGCGCAACGTCAACGAGGGCTTCTCCGGCGGTGAGAAGAAGCGCCACGAGATCCTTCAGCTGGAGCTGCTCAAGCCGAAGGTCGCGATCCTCGACGAGACCGACTCCGGCCTCGACGTCGACGCCCTGCGCGTCGTCTCCGAGGGCGTCAACCGCGTCCGTGAGACCGGCGAGGTCGGCACCCTGCTGATCACGCACTACACGCGCATCCTGCGCTACATCAAGCCCGACCACGTCCACGTCTTCGCGGGCGGCCGCATCGTCGAGTCCGGCGGCGCCGAGCTCGCGGACAAGCTGGAGAACGAGGGCTACGAGGCTTACACGAAGGGTGGCGCATCCGAGTGACACAGCTGCCGGGCCTCCTCGACGTCGAGGCGATCCGCAAGGACTTCCCCGTCCTGGACCGCCAGGTCCACGACGGCCAGAAGCTCGTGTACCTGGACAACGCGGCGACCTCGCAGAAGCCGCGCCAGGTGCTCGACGCCCTGAACGAGTACTACGAGCGCTACAACGCCAACGTCCACCGCGGTGTGCATGTGCTCGCCGAGGAGGCCACGGCGCTGTACGAGGGCGCGCGTGACAAGGTCGCGTCGTTCATCAACGCGCCCAGCCGCGACGAGGTGATCTTCACCAAGAACGCCTCCGAGTCCCTCAACCTCGTGGCGAACATGCTCGGTTGGGCCGACGAGCCCTACCGCGTGGACCACGAGACCGAGATCGTCATCACGGAGATGGAGCACCACTCCAACATCGTGCCGTGGCAGCTGCTCGCGCAGCGCACGGGCGCGAAGCTGAAGTGGTTCGGCCTCACCGACGACGGCCGTCTCGACCTGTCCAACATCGACGAGATCATCACGGAGAAGACGAAGATCGTCTCCTTCGTGCTGGTGTCGAACATCCTCGGCACGGTCAACCCGGTCGAGGCGATAGTCCGCCGCGCCCAGGAGGTCGGCGCGCTGGTCTGCGTCGACGCCTCGCAGGCGGCGCCGCACATGCCGCTGGACGTGCAGTCGCTGCAGGCCGACTTCGTGGCCTTCACCGGCCACAAGATGTGCGGGCCCACCGGCATCGGCGTCCTGTGGGGCCGCCAGGAACTGCTGGAGGACCTGCCCCCGTTCCTGGGCGGCGGCGAGATGATCGAGACGGTGTCCATGCACTCCTCGACCTACGCTCCCGCGCCGCACAAGTTCGAGGCGGGCACGCCGCCGATCGCCCAGGCGGTCGGTCTCGGCGCGGCGATCGACTATCTGTCCTCGCTCGGCATGGACAAGATCCTCGCCCACGAGCACGCGCTCACCGAGTACGCGGTGCAGCGGCTGGCGGAGGTCCCCGACCTGAGGATCATCGGGCCGACCACGGCCGAGGACCGGGGCGCGGCGATCTCGTTCACGCTGGGTGACATCCACCCGCACGACGTGGGCCAGGTCCTGGACGAGCAGGGCATCGCGGTCCGTGTCGGTCACCACTGCGCGCGGCCGGTCTGCCTCCGCTACGGAATTCCTGCGACCACGCGAGCGTCGTTCTATCTGTACTCCACGCCGGCGGAGATCGACGCCCTGGTCGACGGCCTGGAGCACGTACGGAACTTCTTCGGATGAAGGGCTGACGCGTGAAGCTGGACTCGATGTACCAGGAAGTCATCCTGGACCACTACAAGAACCCGCACGGGCGGGGCTTGCGGGATGGCGACGCCGAGGTGCACCACGTCAACCCGACCTGCGGCGACGAGATCACCCTCCGGGTGAAGTACGACGGCACGACGATCCAGGACGTGTCCTACGAGGGCCAGGGCTGCTCCATCAGCCAGGCCTCGGCCTCGGTGCTGAACGAACTCCTCGTCGGCAAGGACCTGTCCGACGCGCAGCAGATCCAGGAGACCTTCCTGGAGCTGATGCAGTCCAAGGGCAGGATCGAGCCCGACGACGCGATGGAGGAGGTGCTGGAGGACGCGGTCGCGTTCGCCGGTGTCTCCAAGTACCCGGCCCGGGTCAAGTGCGCCCTCCTGAGCTGGATGGCGTGGAAGGACGCGACGGCCCAGGCCCTGGGCGGAGCCGACGCCGAAAGGAAGACGGCATGAGCGAGACCCTTGAGATGAAGCCGGCCTCGGAGGAGGAACTCCGCGAGGCGCTGTACGACGTCGTCGACCCCGAGCTGGGCATCGACGTGGTCAACCTCGGCCTGATCTACGGCATCCACATCGACGACTCGAACGTCGCGACGATCGACATGACCCTGACCTCGGCGGCCTGCCCGCTGACGGACGTCATCGAGGACCAGGCCAAGTCCGCCACGGACGGCCTGGTGAGCGAGCTGCGGATCAACTGGGTCTGGATGCCGCCGTGGGGCCCGGACAAGATCACGGACGACGGCCGCGAGCAGCTCCGGGCGCTGGGCTTCAACGTCTGAGCCACCCAAAAAAACCTGCGGCCCCTTGTGAAACGGCCATACCGTCTCCGGTATGGCCGTTTCACTGCATCACATCGTCGTGGACGCCCACGATCTCCCCGGACTCGCCGACTTCTGGTGCCGGGTGCTCGACTGGCGGATCCTGTCGCAGAAACCGCGTGAAGTCGTCATCGGACCGGACGAGTTCGCGCCCACCGGGATCTGCTTCATGCCGGTGAGCGACCGGAAGACCGTCAAGAACCGGCTGCACTTCGACCTCGCCCCGGACGACCAGGAGGCCGAGGTCGAACGGCTGCTCGCGCTGGGGGCGCGCCGTGTCGACATCGGACAGGGCGACCGGGTGGGCTGGGTGGTGCTGGCCGACCCCGAGGGCAACGAGTTCTGCGTACTGCGCCCGAAGACATCGCTGATCTCCTTCCGGGACGCACCATCGTGAACGGCGTTATGTACACTCGTACGCATGGCCTTTCTGACGCTCCTCGCGGCCATCGCCGCCGAGGTCGGTGGCACCACCGCCATGAAGTTCAGTGACGGGTTCAGCCGGCTGTGGCCGTCGGTGCTGACGCTCGTCGGATACGTCGTGTCCTTCTGGCTGCTCGCCCAGACGCTGAAGAGCATGTCCGTCGGCACGGCCTACGCGATCTGGGCCGGGCTCGGCACCGCCGCCATCGTGGCCATCGGAATGGTGTTCCTCGGAGAGGGGATGACCGTCCAGAAGGCCGCCGGGATCGCCCTGATCATCGTCGGAGTCGTCGTGCTCAACCTCGGAGGAGCGCACTGATGCCCCGCCGCTACGACCCCGACCGGCGCCAGCGGATCATCGACGCGGCGATCCGCGTGGTGGGCGACAAGGGCCTGGCCGGCCTGAGCCACCGCTCGGCCGCCGCCGAGGCCGACGTACCGCTCGGCTCGACGACGTACCACTTCAAGACCCTCGACGAACTGATGGTCGCCGCGCTGCGGCAGGCCAACGAGGGCTTCGCCAAGGTCGTCGCCGCGCACGGCGCCCTGGAGGACGCCGCGTGCGACCTGCCCGCCGAACTCGCGCGGATCCTCGGCGAGTGGCTGTCCGGCGACCGCACCGGTGTGGAGCTGGAGTACGAGCTCTATCTCGCCGCCCTGCGCCGCCCCGCCCTGCGCCCGGTCGCGGCCGAGTGGTGCGAGGACCTCGCGCTGCGGCTGGGCCGGCGCACCGACGCGGTCACGGCGCGGGCGCTGGTCGCGCTGATGGACGGGATCTGTCTGCAGGTCCTGCTGACCGGAACCCCCTACGACGAGGGGTTCGCGCGCGAGGCGCTGTCCCGGGTGATGACGGTCCCGACCGGCACCTGAGACACCGTGGCCGGCGGTTGGCCTCCGTGCCCTCCGGCCGGTTAGGTTGCCCTCATGACCGACACGACTGCTTCTCGCACCACCGGCGCCGTGGCCACCGGCCTTGCCACGATCGCCGCCGACGGCACTGTTCTCGACACCTGGTTCCCGGCGCCCGAGCTGAGCGAACAGCCCGGCCCGTCCGGCACCGAGCGGCTGCCCGCCGAGAAGGCCGTGGAACTCCTCGGCGAGGGCGCCGCCAAGGCGATCGGTCCGGACGCCCGCCGGGGCGTCGACGTGGTCGCGGTCCGCACGGTCATCTCCACCCTGGACGAGAAGCCGATCGACGCGCACGACGTCTACCTGCGGCTGCACCTCCTCTCGCACCGCCTGGTCAAGCCGCACGGCCAGAACCTGGACGGCATGTTCGGCTTCCTCGCCAACGTCGCCTGGACCTCGCTCGGCCCGGTCGCCGTCGACGACCTGGAGAAGGTCCGCCTCAACGCCCGTGCCGAGGGCCTTCACCTTCAGGTGACGTCGGTCGACAAGTTCCCGCGCATGACGGACTACGTCGCCCCCAAGGGCGTGCGCATCGCCGACGCCGACCGCGTCCGCCTCGGCGCACACCTGGCCGAGGGCACCACGGTCATGCACGAGGGCTTCGTCAACTTCAACGCGGGCACGCTCGGCACCTCCATGATCGAGGGCCGTATCTCCGCCGGCGTCGTCGTGGGCGACGGCTCGGACATCGGCGGCGGCGCCTCCACCATGGGCACGCTGTCCGGCGGCGGCAACGTGATCATCTCGCTCGGCGAGCGCTGCCTGGTCGGCGCCGAGGCAGGCGTCGGCATCGCGCTCGGCGACGAGTGCGTGGTCGAGGCAGGCCTCTACGTCACCGCGGGCACCCGCGTGACCATGCCCGACGGTCAGATCGTCAAGGCCCGCGAGCTCTCCGGCGCCTCCAACATCCTCTTCCGCCGCAACTCGGTCACCGGCACGGTCGAGGCCCGCCCGAACAACGCGGTCTGGGGCGGCCTGAACGAGATCCTGCACAGCCACAACTAGCGCTGCCGCAGCACCGGGCGCCCTTCCGTCGTCGTACGGAAGGGCGCTCGTGCATGTTCACCGGGGGCGGGTGAACCGATCGCCTTCCGGTCACGGCCGCAGCGTCGCCGCGAACCGGGCCAGGGCCCCGAAGTCCTCCTCGCGCAGCCCGAGATGGGGGCTGACGTGATGCAGGAGGGCTGGAGCGCCGTGGCGGGCGGCGACGTACTCCTCGTCCGCCGGGGTCTGTTCGTCGTCGACCCAGGCGAAGGGGCGCCCCTCGGCGTACGCGACGATCGCCTCCGTCTTCCAGTGCACCCCGTCGGGGCGCAGCGCGAACAGGTCCGTGCCGAAGTCGACGTAGGGCAGCTCGGGGAGCCCGATCACGGGGGCGATCCAGCGGTTGGCGGCGTCCATCCAGGTCGTCGCCCAGCACAGGTCGTAGTCGAGGCCGAGCAGCGCGGCTCCGTGGGAGGGGTTCAGCCAGACGCGCAGGGCGCGGCCCGGCTGCAGGGCGACCCTGATCGTCGTATAGCCGTCGGGGCGCCGCTCGGGCTTCGCGGCCCAGGGGTTGAGGGGGCCGTCGACGTCGAGGAACAGCAGCGGGCGGCTCACGGGGACAACGTACGGCACGAGGGGTGCCGCGGCGGCGGAGAATTTTCCGCCGCACAGGCATAGCGGTGAGCGGTCGCGCGCGTCAGTAGGGGCACAGGGCGGGGCACACGGGTCTCCGCCGGGGGAAGAGAAGGTGACGATGGATGCCGAAGGTCTGGAGAGCTTCCGTGAGTTCGTGGACAACAGGTCGTCGGCCCTGCTGAAGACGGCCGTGCTGCTGTGCGGCGGAGACCGGCACGCCGGCGAGGACCTCCTGCAGAACGCGCTGGTCAAAGCGGCGGGCAGATGGCAGCGGATCGACGAGCCCGAGGCGTACGTACGCCGGGTCCTGTATCGCCAGCAGATCAGCCGCTGGCGGCTGAAGTGGCCCCGGCGCGAGGTCAGCGTCGCCGAGCCGCCCGAAGGTGAGCCGCAGCCCGCCGACCAGGCCGCCGCCGCCGAACTGCGTGTCGTGATGCGCGAGGCGCTCGGCCGGCTCACCGCACGTCAGCGCACGGTGCTCGTGCTGCGCTACTTCGAGGACCTGCCGGAGGCCGACGTGGCCCGGCTGCTGGGCTGCTCCGTCGGCACCGTACGGTCCACCACCCACCGCTCCCTCGCGCGGCTGCGCAGTCTGGCGCCCGAACTGGCCGTCCTCGGCCGCGCGGACGCCGAACAGGCGACGTCCCGTGACTACTCGCCCGTGGAGGTGCGTCCGTGAACGTCGACGAACTCGTGCGCGAGGCCCTGCGCGAGCAGGCGGCCGCGCAGACCCCGGCGGGGCCGGGACTGGCGGACCGCGTGCTGGCCCTGCGCCGGCGCCGCCGCACCCGCAGGATCGCGGCCGTCGCCGCCGCGACGGCCGCCGTGGTCGCCGTCGCGGTGGCGGTGCCGCTGCTCGACTCCGGCGGCAAGGACGTACGCCCCGCGGACGTCGTCGTGCACCACAAGGGCACCGAGGCCCACCCCGACCAGTCGCCGCCGCGGAACCTGATCTCCGCCGGGGGCACCACCCTGGCCGGATACTCCGTGACGGACACCGTCGAGCTGACCAAGGAGACCGCCGTCAGCCGGCGCACCTACTACCTGCTGGACCACGAGACCGGCAGGTATGTGCGGACCGCCAAGTGGTCATGGGTGGCCGTGGCGCCCGGGATGAAGACCGCCGCCGTCCTGGAGCGGAACCTGCCCGCGTCGCGGATCGGACTGCTCGATCTGACCACCGGCAAGGTCGAGCGGTGGATCGAGGTCGACCACAAGGTGGCCGGGCTCGCCTTCTCGCGCGACGGCCGCAAGCTGGTGGCCACGACGTACGGCGAGAACCCCGACCAGTTGTACAGGTCCCAGGGCCAGGGTGACTGGGGGCCCACGATGCAGTCGAGCCGCACCGGTTTCTACGTCATCGACGTGGCCTCCGGGACGGGGCCCTGGACGGAGGTCAGGCTCGAGAAGGACCCCGACGATCCCATGGGCGGGATGCTCAACGCCCGCCAGGACTTCGCCCTGACCGACGACGGCCGGCACGTCTGGGCCGGCAACCCCATGGGCGACATCGGCAAGGAGTTCTGGACCCTGAAGGGCGAGCCGGTCTCCGCACCGGCGGGCGACAAGTACCTCCAGTGGTACGTCGAGGCGGGCAAGTCCCCGAACGGCCGACTCGTCGCAGGGGACTTCGCGGGAAAGAAGTGGCACACCTCCTCCTACGTCCTCGACGCCCTGACCGGCGCGAAGACCGAGGTGCGCGGGCAGCAGCTGCTCGCCTGGGTGGGCAACAAGCAGCTCATCGCCTGGGACATCGCCAAGAACGACAAGAACGAGTTCCATCAGCGGCTGGTGCTGGTCACCATCGGCAGTGAGAAGGAGGTCCCGCTCAGCGGCTTCCGCCAGGGCCACGACGGGGACGCCGGGCGCTGGGACCCCCTGTTCGCCCAGCCCTGACCGGGGCCGGTGCCGCCGGCCGGTCCAGTCAGTGGGCCACCAGCCGCTCGTACTCCCTCAGCAGCCCGTGGACCGTCGCGCGGTCGGCGGGCTGCAGTGGGGCGCGGACCGGGCCGGCGGGGTGGCCGAGTTCGTGGAGCAGGGCCTTCGTGGTGACGGTGCCGGGCAGGCCGGAGGACATCATCGACTCGATGAGCGGGGTGGCGCGTTGCTGCAGGCGGGCGGCGACGGGGGTGTCGCCCGCGTCGAACGCGTCCAGCACCGCGCGGAGTTGCTCTGGGACGACGTTCGCGACGGTGCTGACGTAGCCCGCGCCGCCCACCGCGTACAGGGCGAGGTTGTGCTCGTCGCAGCCCGCGTAGTACGCCAGGTCGGTGCGGGCGAGCACCTTCTGGGCGGCCAGGAAGTCGTAGGAGCAGTCCTTGACCGCCACGATCCTCGGGTGGGCGGCGAGCCGGATCATCGTGTCCGCCTCGATGCGTGTGCCGGTGCGGCCCGGGATGTCGTACAGCACCACCGGCAGCCCCACCGCGTCCGCGACCGCGAGGAAGTGCGCCTCCAGCGCGTCCTGCGGGGGCCTGCTGTAGTACGGGCTGACCACCAGCAGGCCGTCCGCGCCCGCCTTCTCGGCCGCGCGGGCGAGCTCCACCGTGTGCCGGGTGTCGAAGGTCCCCACCCCGGCCACGACCGGCGCCCCGCCCACCGCCTCCCGCACCGCCTCGACGAGCGCCGCCTTCTCGGCGTCCGTGGTGGTCGGCGACTCGCCCGTGGTGCCCGAGAGCACCAGCCCGTCGCACCCGCGCGCGACCAGATCCGCGGCGAGCCGCTGCGCACCGTCCAGATCGAGCGCACCGTCCTCGGTGAACGGAGTGACCATCGCGCACAGGGCGCGGCCGAAGGGGGTGGCACCGGCCGCGGCAGTCGTCGTGTCAACGGCAGTCGTCATGTCAGCAGTGTCGGGACGGCGACGGTGAAGCTCCACTTAATTCTTCTACGACGTATTGCTAAGCAAGGCTTCGAGATGGGTGCCGGTGACGGGCCCTATGTCCAAAGAGGCCCTTCATGGGTCACCATGGTCGGGTCGGAGAGCGGCAGCAGTGCGTCATGGGAGGCGACATGAAGCTCGGCAAGGCACTCGCCACGGGAGTCGCGGAGGAGCAGCCGCAGACATCGGTCCAGGAACCCGAAGAGATCGAACTCCCCGAGGAGACCACGGAACTGAAGGCCCCCGAAGAGGTCCCGGCGGCCCGATGAGACTGCGGCTTCCGGAGGAACGCCCTACGGAGCCGCCGACCGGATACAAGATCGCCCACCCGGTGCTGTCCCAGGACGGCACCCGGGCCGGGTTCACCGGTGTGTCGCTGGGCGGCGCGCTGCCGTACGGCGTCCTGGCCGACGCGGCGTGCGTCTACGGCCTGCGCCATCGCGCACCGCACCGCCGCTGCGCCTGCGGGTTCCACTGCGTGCACGACCGCGCGGTCGCCGAGGCGATGCTCTGCACCACCGAGCACCGGGCGGCCGTTCTGCTGGAGGTCTCCGTCCTCGGCGCCTACATCCGCTTCGAGCGCGGCTTCCGCTCCGCCCGCCAGCGGGTGCGCGTCGCCACGGTCGGCCCCTGCGCATGCGGCGCGGTCGCCGTGGCGCTGGCCGACGCGGGCTGGGGCCGGCCCGGCTGGCGCGGGCTCGCGCCCTCCTGCGCGGGCTGCGTCCGCGCTCGTACGTCCGTTTCGCTCGCGGCGTTCGCGCGGCTCGCGGGGGAGGGGCTGCGGGTGGTGGCGGGCGGCGGCGACCCGGACCGGCCGACCGCAGTGCCCGGCGCCGAGGGGCTCGGGGTGCCCGAACTCGTCGCGGAGGCAGCCCTGTTGCAGGCGCGCCTCGACTGGTTCCAGACCCAGCTGGCCCGGCTGGGCGAACACGGACCCGGCCGGGGCAGGCAGGGGTAGCGCAGGAGAGCCGGGGTACCCGGGGTGTTCCGAACGAGAGGCAGACGAGCGGAACACGACAGGAGGCGACGCCGTGACCGGGACCATGCACCCCGGGCCTGTGCACGACGAGCACCACTCGGTGGGCGAGCTGGTCGGGCAGGCCACAGAACAGCTCTCCAGGCTCGTACGGCAAGAAGTGGCCCTCGCCAAGGAGGAGATGGCCGCCAAGGGCAAGCGCGCCGGACTCGGCGGCGGACTGCTCGGCGCTGCGGGCGCGTTCGCCTACGCGGGCCTGCTCGCCGCGGCCGGCACGGCCGTCGCCGCCCTCTCGCTGGCGCTGTCGGTCTGGGCCGCGGCACTCATCGTGACGGCCGTGCTGTTCGTGATCGCGGCCGTGCTCGCCATGACCGGCCGCGCCCAGTTGCGCCGGGCCACTCCCCCCACGCCCGAGGAGACCCTCGGCAGCGTCAAGGCCGATGTCGAGGAGATCAAGGAAAGGGCACACCGATGACGGACAAGGCCGCGACGGGCGCCAAGGGGCCCGACGAGTTGCGCCGGCAGATCGAGCGCACACGCAGCGAACTCGGTGCGACAGTGGAGGAGTTGGCGGGCAAGATGGATGTGAAGGGGCGGGCGCGGGCCCGGGCGGCCGACCTCAGGGACAAGGCCGGAGCCATGACCGTGCAACTGCGCAGCACCGCCGCACAGGCCGGCCACACCATGCAGGAGCGGGCCGCCAAGGCCGGTCACCAGGTCCAGGACAGGGCCACCAAGGCGGGCCACCAGGTCCAGGACAAGGCCACCAAGGCCGGCCACCGGATGCACGACAACGCCGCGAAGGCCGGGCACCGGGCGCACGAGCGGGCGCTGCGGACCGGCCACTCGGCCCAGGACACGGCGCAGTCGACGGGGCAGGAGCTGCAGCACCGGGCGGAGCGCGGCATGCCGTGGCCCGCCCGGCCGGTGGTGCAGGCGGCGATGCGGCATCCGCGGCCCACCCTCGTCATCGGCGCGACCCTGGTGGCGGTCGTGGTGATCAGCCGGCGCCATCCGAAGAAGTGAGGCGCGGCTTGACCTGAATCGAGGTTGAGGTTGAAGGGTGGGCGGTACACCGATCGGTCACCGCCCACCGGAGGTTCGTATGACCCGCCGTACCGACGCCCACCCCGACCTCACCGACCCGCGCGTGGGAGCACCCTTCTTCAGCACCTGGCGCGTGGGCACCCCGCTGCGCCAGCGGCAGACCGTCGAGGCGATAGCGGAGACCTGGCAGGGCCGCCCCTGGCCCGCCGACGATCTGCTCGGCTACCACGTCTACACCGGCGACGACGCCTCCACCCTGCTCCACCACTCGCAGTGGACCGGCGAAGCGGCCTACGAGGCCTTCGTCAAGACGCAGCGTCAGGAGCGCGTCGACGCGATCGACACCGCCGTGCCCGGCATCGAACGGCTGGGACTGGGGCGTTACCGGCGCTACCGCAGCGGCGTCAGGGACGGCGAGACGCGGGTCCCCGGCTGCATCGTGATCGTCGACATCGAGTTCGAGGGCCCCGACCCCGACCGGCAGCGCGCCTGGGTCGACGCCGTCTTCGAGGCGCTGGAGAGCGAGCCGACCCCGCATCCCGGCGGCATCTCCGCCCACTTCCATCTGAGCACCGACGGCACCCGCGTCCTCAACTACGCGGAGTGGGAGAGCGCCCGCGCCCACCTCGAAGCCCTCGCCGCACCCGGCGACGGCATCGGCTCGTCGACGCAGCAGTGGCACCGCGTCCAGACCTGGCCCGGCCTGAAGAGCACCACGGTCAGCCGTTACCAGCACGCGCTGGGCCTGCTCCCCGGCTGAGACCTACTGCTTCGGCGAGACTCACCGAAAGTCTGAACCGTCTGGACAAAAAAAGTTTTCGGTGAGACGGTGGACCCATGCTGGACGTCACCGTGATCGAGGACCCCGAGGCCGCCGCCGTCTCCCTGGACCCCATCAGGGCCCGGCTGCTCGCCGAGCTGACGGCCGGACCCGCGTCGGCGGCGATGCTGGCCGGCCAGGTCGGGCTGCCCCGCCAGAAGGTGAACTACCACCTCAAGGCGCTGGAGCGGCACGGCCTGGTCGAGCTCGCCGGGGAGCGCCGCAAGGGCAATGTCACCGAGCGGCTGATGCGGGCGACCGCCGCGTCGTACGTCATCTCGCCGCTCGCCCTCTCCGCCGTACAGCCCGACCCCGACCGCTTCCGGGACCAGCTGTCCGCGCGCTGGCTGCTCGCCCTCGGCGCCCGTCTGGTGAGCGACGTCGGCGCGCTGATCACCGGTGCCGCCAAGGCCCGCAAGCGGCTGGCGACGTACGCGCTCGACGGCGAGGTGCGCTTCGCCTCGGCCGCCGACCGGGCCGCGTTCGTGCAGGAGCTGACGGCCGGGGTCACCGCGCTGATCCGCAAGTACGACGCCCCCGACGCCGAGGGCGGGCGTGCGCACCGGATCGTCGTGGCCGTCCATCCCACCCTCAAGCAGACCGAGCTCGAGCAGAGCGAGCTCGACCAGACCGAGCCGGAGTAGTCAGGAGCCCGCCATGTCCAAGGAATTCGAGATCGCCCGCGAGTTCGAGGTCGACGCCACCCCCGAGCAGGTATGGGAGGCGGTCACCAGCGGAACCGGAGGCTATCTGTGGCCGATGGAGCCGCCGGAGCCCCGGGTCGGCGGCAAGGGGCCCTTCGGGTCCGAGGTCACCGCCTGGGACCCGCCGCACCGCTACACCAACCGCGTCGAGGACGTCAAGGGCATCTCCGAGCAGACCCTCAACCAGCTCGACTACACGATCGAGCCCCGCGACGAGGGACGCCGGGCCTGGGTGCGGTACGTGCACAGCGGCATCTTCGTCGACGACTGGGACAACCAGTACGACGGCGCCGCCAAGCACACCGACTTCTATCTGCACACCCTGCGCGAGTACCTGGTCCACTTCGCGCCCCGGCCCGCCGCGTTCGCCACCTTCGACGGGCCCGAGGCGTCCAAGGCGCTCGACGCGCTCGCTGTCGTCGGGCGGGCGCTCGGCGTCGGCGAGGACATGGCCGCCGGCACGCGCCTGACGGTCCGGGGCCCGGACGCGTTCGAGGCCGTCGTCGACTTCCGCAACCCGTACTTCATCGGGCTGCGCACCGATCGCGGTCTCACCCGTGTCTTCGGGCGCAACCACTGGGGCCACCCGGTCGGCATCTCCCTGCACGACTTCACGCCGGGCACCGACATCAAGGAGTGCGAGACCGCCTGGCAGGGCTGGCTGAACGGCGTGTTCGACCAGCCCTGAGCAAGCGGGAGTCACGGCCCTACGGACCGAACCTTACGGACCGAACTTCACGGACGGAACCGCAGCACCTGCGGGTCGTGGTCGCTGATCTGGTCGTGGAACTCCGAGTTGATGTGCACGGAGTCGTAGTCGAAACCACGGCCGCGGCGGATCGACGGGGAGATCAGGATCTGGTCCAGGACCTGCTGGTTGCCCTGGTAGTCGTAGGTGTAACGCTCGCTCCTCGGCAGCGACTTGATCGCCGACCACAGGGCGCCGTCGTCTTCGAGGATCTTCGTGGTGCCGGAGAACTCGAAGTCGTTCATGTCGCCGAGCGTGACGACCTCCGCGTTCTTCTGGACGTGCAGGATGTCCTTGACGAAGGCGTTGACCAGCGTCGCCTGCGCGTGCCGCTGGGTCTCCGAACTGCGCGCCGGCGGCTGGTACGCCGCCGTCAGACCCTGGTCGCCGCCCTTGGAGTTCAGGTGGTTGCCGATCACGAATACCGTCCTGCCGTGGAAGACGAACTCCGCGGCCAGCGGCTTGCGGCTGTTGTCCCAGGCGGAGTCCGCCGGGGCGATCCGGCCGGGGGAGGCCGTCAGCCGGGCCTTGCCGTGCACCTTGGTGACGCCCACCGCGGTGGTGGAGTCGCCGCCCGCGCGGTCCGTGAAGGACACCCGCTCGGGGTTGAAGAGGAAGACCTGGCGGATGTTGCCGCCGGGCTCGCCGCCGTCCTGGTCGTTGACCGGGTCGATACCGCGCCAGTCGTACCTGGGGCCGCCCGCCGCGACGATCGCGTCGATCAGCTTGGTCACCGTCACGTCGGCGGCGACCGTGCCGTCGTCCTTCGCACCGTTGTTGTCCTGGATCTCCTCCAGGGACACGATGTCGGGCGACTTCAGATTGTTCACGATCGCGGAGGCGTGCTGGGCGAACGTGTCGTCGGCCGGGTCGAGGTTCTCGACGTTGTAGGTGGCGACCGCGAGCTCGCTCCGGGACTGCTTCCGTGTCGTCTCCCGCTGCAGGCCGCCGCTCTTGAGGGCGCCGATCTCGTTCGCGACGAGGGTGTAGCCGCCGTACTGGTTGTAGTCCATCGGGCCGGCCGTGGTGCCGGTGAGCGTGTCGCCGACGTTCGCCACCGGGAAGTCGGCCGTCGCGCCCAGCGACTGGATCTGCAGCCGGCCGGTGTTCTGGTCGTCGTAGGAGCCGTAGAGCGTGCCGCCGCGGCGGGTCGGGTTCTCGTGCGGCTTCACCGTGACCCACAGCTCGGTGTACGGGTCGGTGCCGGTGACCACGCGGGTATTGGCGACCCGGACGTTCATGCCCTCCAGGGACTCGTAGTAGTCCAGGGCGTACTTCTTCGGCTGCAGGGTCAGGCCGTTGATCGAGCCGTTCGCCGCGGTGTCGCCCGCGGGTGTGTAGCGCGAGGGCACCGACCTCGCGTCGATCAGCGTCGCAGCCGGGACCGTGTTGCCGGTGGAGACGGTGGTGATCACCGGCTTGGTGATCTCGGTCAGCGACTGGTTGCCGGACGAGGTGCCGCCGGGGACGTACTCGGAGACCGTGCCGGTGACCGTGACGGAGTCACCGACCGCGACCTTCGGGGTGGAGCTGGTGAAGACGAAGACGCCCTCACTGGTGGCCGGGTCGTCGTCCGGGTTCGGATCCTGGATCCAGAAGCCTCTGGAGGAGCCGTAGGTGCGCACTCCGGTGACGATCCCGGGCACGTCCGTGACCTTCTGGCCGGCGTACGCGGACGTGCGCGTGCTGCCCTGGATGTCATGGATGCGTACGGTGTCCGCGTGCGCGGGCGCGGTCAGTGCGACGGTGGACGCCGCGGAACAGACGGCGGCGACGGTGAGCGCGGCGAGACGCGCGGAAGACTTGCTCGGCAACGGAAATCCCTCCGGGGACGTGCGTGGGCGCCGGGACGAGGGTGGTGCGTGGACGGTCTCGCGTCCGCGACCGGTGGGGCGGCGGCGACGCGCGTAGAGCTCCGGTGAACAGCTGTCCGCCGTATTTCTACGCGCGTCAATCTCCTGCGCGGTCAGGCCACTTGTCAAGGTTTCGGCCATGTACGGGTGCTGTCCGGGAGATGAACCGGGCGGCATGGGGCGAAATCCGTCTAGGCTGAGCGGCTGAGGTACGACACGCCCGAGGAGAACCAGCCGATGTCAGACAGCTCCCCCCTGCCGCCGGTGCGCCTGCACCCCGAAGCGGAGCTGGCGCGGGACGCCCTGTCCACGCCGCTGCTCTCCCGGGCCGCACGGCTCGCCCGCTGGGCCGGGCCCGAGACCCGGGTCGACGCCGGGGGCGGACTCGTCGACGAGCAGCTGCCGGCCGCGGCCGAGGTGCTCGGGCTGATCGGCGACGACGCCGCGGCCTTCGCGAGCGAGGCATGGCGGGTCGCCCTGGACACCGGGCTCGTCCGGGTCACCGACGAGGACGAGGGCACCGTCGCCGCCGGGGACGACCTGGCGCTGCTCACCTCGGGCTCGCCGCACGACGTCCTGACCGTCTGGCTGGAGGCCCTGGAGACGGTCCTCGCCGACGCGAGCGTGCCCGACCTGGAGGGACTGGAGGGCGCGCTGGACGAGGACGGCGAGATCGACCTCTCCCGGCTGGAGTGGGATCCGGAGGGGGAGGCGGAGTTCCTCGACGGCGTCCTCGGCAATCTGTACCTGCTCACCGTCAGCGAGGACGGACCCGGGGACTCGCCCGTGCCGCTGCCCGCCCTCGCCGCCTCGATGATCGTGCCCAGCGACATGGGCGAGCCCACCAACGACGTCCTGGAACAGGTGTCGGACGCGATGATGCGGCTGGACGACCAGTTCCGGCTCCTGGAGCCGGTGGGGCTCGTGGAGTTCCAGCCGGTCGACGAGGCGCTGATGGCCGACGCCGACACCGCCGCCGAGGAACTCGCGCCCCCGGACGACACCGACGTCGCGCGCTACGGCATGGTGCGGCTCACCCCGCTCGGCCTGTACGGGCTGCGCTCCCGGCTGCTGGAGGCCGGGTTCGCGGCGCCCGCGGTCGGCGACCTCGCGGACAAGGGGGCCGACGTCCTGCTCGACGGGACGGCGACGTTCCCCCAGCGGGCCGCCCAGGCCGAGACCGAACTGTGGATGGCGCGCCGTGAACCCCTCGCCGCGGCACGGGAGTTGCTGGCCGCCGCTCGGGGTGCGGACGGCGGGGCACCGCTGCGCCGGCTGCGCTGCCAGCAGGCGCTCTCGCTCGTCGGCGCCGAGGCCGAACCCGCACTGCGGGAGGTCCTCGACGACGCCGAACTGGGCGGACTCGCCCGCGTCTGGCTGACCGAGCACGGAGCGGCGGACGTACCGGCGCCCTCCGAAGCGATGATCTTCTGGCTGACCATCGACACCATCGCCGCACAACTGGCCGCCGAGGGCAACTCCGAGGAACTGAGGGCCCTGGTGCAGGGTCTGGCCGCCCAGCACGGCGGCTTCTTCGCGGCCGCCTGGCGCGTCGACCACCCCGCCACGGCGGACGTCCTGGAGGCCATGGGCCGCCTCCACCCGGACAAGCGCATCGCGAAGGAGGCCCGCAAGGCGGCGTTCAAGGCGCGGTCGCAGCAAGGGGGTTGAGCCCCGCAGCAGTACGGATTTTTGCTTCCCGTGGTGCGTTGCGTACGGATTCATGGAAGCAGGTCCGCAAGTGTCGCCCTGTGTTCAGGCTCCGTTCAGATGTGGGCGGGACGGTGGCGCCGACCCGAGGTCCGCCACCCTCCACGGCACATCCACCGTCACAGGAGACACCATGTCGCTCACCCGCAGGGACTTCGCCAGAAAATCCGCGGTCACCGGTGCCGGGGTAGCTCTGGCGGGCAGCGTCGGCGCCCTCGCCACCGCCCCCAACGCCCTTGCGTCCACGGACACCGAGAGTGCCGACGGCAGGCCGGGACACGGACACGGACACGTAGGTGTCGGCTACGGCCCGCTGCTGCCCGACCCCGACGGCATCCTCGCCCTCCCCGCCGGGTTCAAGTACCGCGTCATCACCTACAGCGGCAGGACGAAGCTGGAGTCGGGCGAGTTCACCCCCTCCAACCACGACGGCACCTCCACCTTCGACGGCCCCCGCGGCGCCACCCTCCTGGTCAACAACCACGAGCTGGCCGGCCCCCGCGCCGACTGGCCCCACCCGGTCCCGCTCACCGAGGGCCTCGTCTACGACCCCGCCGCGGCCGGCGGCTGCACCGTCGTCGAGGTGCGCCGCGACCATGTCGCCGAGTGGGTCGGCATCGCCGGCACCGCCACCAACTGCGCGGGCGGCAACACCCCTTGGGGCACCTGGCTGACCTGCGAGGAGACCGAGGACAAGGCCGGCACCAACGGCTTCACCAAGGACCACGGCTACGTCTTCGAGGTCGATCCCGCCGACCGCCGCGCCAACCGCAACCCCAAGCCCATCAAGGCGCTGGGCCGTTACGCCCACGAGGCCGTCGTCGTCGACCCCAGGCGCGGCCACCTCTACCTCACCGAGGACGCGTCCGGCCCCAACGGCCTGCTGTACCGCTGGACCCCGCCGGAGCACTTCCACCACGGCCGCGGCAGGCTGCGCACCCTCGCCGACGACGCCGGAGTCCTCCAGGCCTTCAAGTGCTTCGACTCCGGCGGCAAGTTCGTCGACGACCTCTCCCGCGCCACGAGGATCGGCACGGTCTACGGCGTCGACTGGGTGACCGTCCCCGACCGCGACGCCAGGACCACCTCCGTCCGCAAGCAGTTCACCGACGGCCAGGTCACCCGCGCCCGCAAGCTGGAGGGCATGTGGTGGGCCGACGGCGGCGCCTACGTCGTCTCCTCCTACGCCCGTGACGAGAGCCCCGTCCAGCACGACGGCGCCGTCTGGTTCTACGACCCCAAGCGCCGCACCCTGACCCTGAAGGTCCTCATCGGTGTCAACCCCGACCCGTCCGAGGAAGGCAACTTCGACGGCCCGGACAACATCACCGTCTCCCCGTACGGCGGCCTGGTCATCGCCGAGGACGGCGAGGGACTGCAGCACCTGTTCGGCGCCACCGACAGCGGCCGCACCTACCCCATCGCCCGCAACGAACTGAACATCGGCACCGAGGAGGAGCCGGAGTACAGCGAGTTCACGGGGGTCACCTTCTCGCCCGACGGAAAGACGCTGTACGCCAACATCCAGACCCCCGGGATCATGCTGGCCATCACGGGGCCGTGGAAGCGTCAGAAGCGTTGATGCATTAATTGGTTCGCGAGTTCCGCGGCCCGCCTCCTAGAGTGAGAAACGTCCAGGTGCGAAGGCAGGACCTACTTCCACTCATAATGGGGCGGCCGCGGGTTCGAGTCCCGCCACCGGTACAACTCGCCGGTGTAGCTCAGGGGTTAGAGCACCTACGTCGGTTCCGCCGACCTCGATCTCTGGACATCTACAACTTCATGCACCTCCCGGTGCGCGGGCCGCGGCTACTTCTTTCGCAAAGAAAATCCGATGCCGCAGCCGACTTGATCTCGGGAGGCGCAGTTCAAGGTGTGTGTCCGGAGCGCGGGTCTGCTCTCGATTCCGGGCACCTTCCCTTTGCTGCGCCTCCCTCCGAAACAGCAAGGAATTCGGGGGAATTCACCATGGCGCGATTCAATCGCAAGGGCGCGAAGGCGCAGCCCGTTTCGCGGGTCACCTCCACGGGCCGAGTGCTCCGTACGTACGAGGGCGGCCGCGGCCGTGAGCGGGACACGCGTTCCGAGCTCTTTCTCCTCGCGGTGGCCAACTTCGTGTCGCAGCAGGCCTTCTACGAGACCGGCGCCGACCGCGACGACCGCTTCGCACGCCTCGTGCGCGAGCTCGCCGTCGAGGACCCGGACTGGACCGCAGGCCTGCTCCGCTGGCTGCGCGGCGAGGGCAATCTCCGTACCGCCTCGATCGTGGGCGCCGCGGAGTACGTGAAGGCGCGCCTCGACGCGGGCACGACGGACGGGCCGTCGAACCGGCAGGTCGTGGCCTCGGTGCTGCAGCGCCCCGACGAGCCCGGTGAACTGCTCGGGTACTGGACGGCGAGGTACGGCCGCAGCGTCCCCAAGCCCGTCAAGCGGGGGATCGCCGACGCCGTGCGACGCCTCTACAGCGGCAAGTCGCTGCTGAAGTACGACACCGCGTCCAAGGGCTACCGCTTCGGCGACATCCTCAACCTGGTGCACGCGGCCCCGGACCCGGACAAGCCGTGGCAGGGCGAGCTGTTCCAGTACGCCCTGGACCGCCGGCACAACCCGGACACCGCGGTGCCGCCCGCGTCGAGCCGCGTCCTGACCGCGCACCGCGCGCTCATGGCGGTGCCGTCGGCCGAGCGGCGCGCGGTGGTGACCTCCGAGGGCGGCGCCCAGCGGCTGGCCGCCGCCGGGATGACCTGGGAGGCGCTGGCCGGGTGGCTGCGGGGGCCGATGGACAGGGCGGCGTGGGAGGCCGTCATTCCGTCCATGGGCGCCATGGCACTGGTGCGCAACCTGCGCAACTTCGACGAGGCCGGTGTGTCCGACGAGGTCGCAGCCCGGGTCGCGGCGAAGATCAGCGACCCGGCGGAGGTCGCGCGCTCGCGGCAGTTCCCCTTCCGGTATCTGGCCGCGTACCGGCACGCGCCCTCGCTGCGCTGGTCGTACCCGCTGGAGCAGGCGCTCGGTCACTCGCTGGCCAATGTGCCCGCGCTGCCCGGCCGGACGCTGGTCCTCGTGGACCGCTCGGGCTCGATGTTCTACTCGCGGATGTCCGACCGCACGGAGCTCAGCCGGGCCGACGCGGCGGCGGTCTTCGGTACGGCGCTCGCGCTGCGGGCGGCGAACGCGGACCTCGTCGAGTTCGGCTCGACGAGCAACCGGATCAGGTACCGCAAGGGTGAGTCCGTGCTGAAGATCCTCGACCGCTTCGGCGACCTGGGCGGCACGGACACGACCGGCGCGGTGCGCAGGCACTACCGCGGGCACGACCGGGTGCTGATCGTCACCGACGAGCAGTACAGCTACAGCCACCACGGCGACCCGACCGAGCAGGTCCCGTCGCGGGTGCCGGTCTACACCTGGAACCTCGCCGGTTACCGCGCGGGCCACGGCCCGTCGGGCACGGCGAACCGGCACACCTTCGGCGGCCTCTCGGACGCGGCCTTCCGGATGGTGCCGCTGCTGGAGGCGGCCCGGGACGCCGACTGGCCCTGGGCGGTCTGAGGGTCTGAGCACCGAGGCGTGGCCCGCACTTCACGGGGGTGCGGGCCACGCCCTTGTCCGTCTCCGGCTCTTGTCCCTCGACGAGACTGACATCTAACATTTCAGTTCATGGAGGCCATACGACCCGTCCGGCGCACCCTCCTCCGGGACCGCGCCTACGAGGTGATCCGTGACGCCATCGTCGGCGGGGAGCTCGAACCCGGTGCGGTGGTGCGGGACGGTGAGCTCGCCGAGCGGCTCGGGCTGTCGCGGGCGCCGGTGCGGCAGGCGTTCTCGCGGCTCGTGGACGAAGGGCTGCTGGAGAGCAAGCCGCAGAGCTACACCCGCGTCACCCCGCTGGTCACCGCCGACGTACGGGACGCCGCGGCCGTGGTCGGCGCCCTGCACGAGCTGGTCACGCGGACCGGGGTGCCCCGGCTGACCACCGAGGGCGTTCGCGCCATGCGCGTGGCCAACGAGCGCTTCGCCACGGCCGTCGGCGCGGGGGACGTCGACGGGGCCCTGCGGGCCGACGACGCACTGCACGACGTGCTCGTCAAGGCCGCGGGCAACGGCGCGGCGGCCGCCACCATCGCCCGCTACACCCCCCTCATCCGCCGCCTGGAGCGACGTCGCTTCGGCGAGAGCTCCTGCCGTTCGGCCGGACTGCACGAGCGGTTGATCGATGCCTGCGCCGCCGGTGACGCCGAGGAGGCGGTCCGTGTCACCGCGGAGATCTGGCGCACTCTCGCCGACCTCGCCGACGACGACTGATCCCGACCCCGGGAGGACTCATGTCCCTTTCCTCGTACGAGCGTTACCCCCTCCTCTTCGGCCCGTCGCCGGTGCATCCGCTGGAGCGGCTGACCGCGCGTCTCGGCGGCGCCTCGCTTTGGGCCAAGCGCGAGGACTGCAACTCCGGCATCGCCTACGGCGGGAACAAGACCCGCAAGCTGGAGTACCTGGTCGCCGACGCGCTCGCCAAGGGCTGCGACACACTCGTCTCGATCGGTGGGGTGCAGTCCAACCACACCCGCCAGGTCGCGGCCGTCGCCGCCCGCGCCGGGCTCAAGTGCGTGCTCGTGCAGGAGAGTTGGGTGGACTGGCCGGACTCCGTCTACGACAAGGTGGGCAACATCCTGCTCAGCCGGCTGGCCGGGGCCGACGTACGCCTGGTGAAGGCCGGGTTCGGCATCGGCTTCAAGGAGAGCTGGGAGCAGGCGCTCAGGGACGTCGAGGAAGCGGGCGGCACGCCGTACGCCATCCCGGCCGGCGCCTCCGACCACCCGCTCGGTGGCCTCGGCTTCGCCGGATGGGCGTACGAAGTCGCCGAGCAGGAGCGGGAGTTCGGGGTCTTCTTCGACACCGTGGTGGTGTGCTCGGTGACCGGCTCCACCCAGGCGGGCATGGTCGCCGGGTTCGCCGCGCTGGAGGAGGCGGGCGGACGGCCGCGCCGGGTGATCGGCATCGACGCCTCGGCGAAGCCCGCCGCCACCCGCGACCAGATCGCGCGGATCGCCCGGAACACCGCCCGGCTCATCGGGGTCGAGCGTGAGCTGACCGAGGCGGACGTCGAACTGGACGAGCGCTATCACGCCGGGGTCTACGGCATCCCGGACGAGACCACGCTGGCCGCGATGCGGCTGGCCGCCCGCACCGAGGGCATGGTCACCGACCCGGTCTACGAGGGGAAGTCGATGGCCGGGATGGTCGACCTGGTCGAGCGCGGCGAGATCGGCCCGGACTCCACGGTGCTCTACGCCCATCTGGGCGGCCAGCCCGCGCTCAACGCCTACAGCGCGCTGTTCTAGACGGTCCGTCCGCGCCGCCCGGTGATCACGAACGCCGAGACCAGCAGGGCGGCGAGGGCGATCAGCGCCCCGACGCCGAACGCGCGCGCCGAGCCCTCGGTGAGGATCTCGGCCGGGGTGCCCGAGGCGTGCCGGGTCGCCGTGCCGAAGACGGTCACCAGGACGGAGAGGCCGAGGGTGCCGCCGAGCCACTGAAGGGTCTGCAGCAGGCCGGAGGCGGCACCGGCCTCACGGGGTTCCACGCGGGCGAGGATGGTCGCGTTCAGCGGCATGAAGCTCAGGCCGACGCCGATGCCGATCAGCAGCAGCGGGCCGAGCAGGCCGGACGCGTAGCCGTCGCCCGGTTCGAGGCGCCACAGCCAGGCGGCCGCGGTGACGAGCAGGCCCATGCCGGTGAGCAGCAGCGGTTTGGCGCCGGTCCTGGCCAGCAGGCGGGGCACGAAGCGGACGGTGACGAACATCGCCAGCGTCATCGGCAGGAAGGCGAACCCGGCGCGCAACGGGCTGTAGTGCAGCACCTGTTGGCTGATCAGCGTCAGGAAGTAGAAGGCGCCGAACATGCCCGCGGGCAGCAGCAGTACGCCCAGGTAGCCGCCCGCGCGGTTGCGGTCGGACAGCAGCCGGAGCGGCATGATCGGCTGGCCGGCCCGGGACTCCACGAGGGTGAATCCGGCGAGCAGGGCGGCCGCCGTGCTGAAGCCGAGCAGGGCCCAGGTGTCGCTCCAGCCGGCCTCGGAGACCCGGATGAAGGCGTACACCAGCGACGTCATGCCCGCCGTGCCGGTGAGGGCGCCGGCCGCGTCGAACCGGCCCGCGTGGCGCGGTGTCTCGGTGACAGAGCGGGGCAGGGCGAACGCGACCACGGCGCCGATCGGGACGTTGATCAGCAGGGCCCAGCGCCAGGACGCCCAGGAGGTGAGCATGCCGCCGAGGACCAGGCCGACGGAGGCGCCGATGCCGGCCGTCGAGGAGTAGATGCCGAGGGCGTGGTGGCGGCGCGGGCCCTCGGGGAAGGTGCCGGTGATCAGGGCGAGGGTGCTGGGTGCGACGAGGGCGGCGCCCATGCCCTGCAGTGCGCGGGCGGCGAGCAGCCAGGCGCTGTCGGTGGCGAGTCCGCCGAGCAGGGAGGAGCCGGCGAAGAGCAGGACGCCGGTGGTGAGGGTGCGGCGGCGTCCGATGATGTCTCCGACGCGTCCGCCGAGCAGCAGCAGTCCGCCGAAGGCGAGGGTGTAGGCGTTGAGGACCCAGGACAGACCGGTGCGGGTGAAGCCGAGGTCCTGCTGTATGTCGGGCAGCGCGACATTGACGACGGTGGAGTCGACGCCGACCATCAGGTAGGCGGTGACGATGACGAGCAGGACGGTGCCGAGCCCGGCGGGGTGCTGTGGTGTCGTGGGTGCTTCGGTGGCGGTGGACGGGGTGGACATGGAGTTCTCCCGTTTCGAGGTCCCCGGTGGGTGCGCGCGGGCAGCACGAAGCAACGGATCATGGGCAGGCGAGGTTGACCGCGGAGATAACCGGGGACTGTCTCCGTTTAACTCTCGCTAAAATACGGAGAGAGTCCCCGGTTCGCAAGGAGTATCTGAATGGCGCAGGTCAAGCCCATGCGAGCGGACGCTCGGCGCAACTATGAGCGGCTGCTGAAGGTGGCGGCCGAGGCCTTCGCCGAGCACGGGGAGAGCGCGTCCCTCGACGACATCGCCAAGCGGGCGGGGGTGGGCTCCGGCACGCTGTACCGGCACTTCCCGAACCGCCAGGCCCTGCTGGAGGCGGTCTACGTCGACGCGATCGAGGCGCTCGGGAGCCGCGCGGACGAACTCGCGCGAAAGCTGGCGCCCGGTGAGGCGCTGGTGGAGTGGCTCTACGAGGTCTGTCTCGGCACGATCGAGGTCCGCGGCCTGAAGTCCCTGCTGGGATCGGCCGTTTCGGACGGGAGCAATGCCGCGCTCACCGCCTGCGCGACCCATATGAAGTCGGCCGCGCAGCGGCTGGTGGAGGCCGCCCAGCAGGAGGGGACCCTGCGGCGGGATGTCGAGCCGGTCGACGTACTGCGGCTGGCCCACGGGGTGTCGACCGCGTCGGAACTCGCCAACGGCGGCACGCAGCACCTCCGCCGGTATCTGTCACTGCTGACGGAGGGGCTGCGCGCGTAGTCGTACTCGGTCAGAGGGCCTGGGCGGCCGGCTTGACCATGTTGCGGACCGTGCGGGCCTTGACGAAGTCGCCCATCGCGGTCATCTCCCACTCGCCGGAGAACTGGCGGATCAGCTTCGCCATCATCACGCCCGTCTGGGCCTCGGCGTTGGTGAGGTCGAAGCGGACAAGCTCCTCGCCGGTGGCGGCGTCCAGGAGGCGGCAGTAGGCCTTGGCGACCTCGGTGAACTTCTGCCCGGAGAAGGAGTTCACGGTGAAGACCAGGCCCGTCGCCTCCGGCGGGATGCGGCCGAGGTCGACCGCGATCACCTCGTCGTCGCCACCGCCCTCGCCCGTGAGGTTGTCGCCGGAGTGCTTGATCGCGCCGTTCAGGATGGACAGCTTGCCGAAGTAGCAGCTGTCGATGTGGTTGCGCTGCGGGCCGAAGGCGATGACCGAGGCGTCCAGGTCGATGTCCTTGCCGCCGTAGGCCGGCTCCCAGCCCAGGCCCATCTTGACCTGGCTGAGCAGCGGACGGCCGCCCTTGACCAGGGACACGGTCTGGTTCTTCTGCAGGCTGACCCGGCCCTTGTCGAGGTTGATCTTCCCGGTGCCGGGGGCGGGGGCCGCGGCGGCCGGCGGGGCCTGCGGAGGCGGCGGCGTGGTGGACAGGGGCGGGGCCGGCGGCGTCACCGGGGTCTGCACCGTGGGCTGCGGCGGTGCCACGGGGGCGGCCGGCGCGGCGGGCTCCTCGACCGTGACCCCGAAGTCCGTGGCGATGCCCGCCAGGCCGTTGGCGTACCCCTGGCCGACCGCGCGGGCCTTCCACTGGCCGTTTCGCAGATAGATCTCGACGACCACCAGGGCCGTCTCCGCTCCGAGCTGCGGGGGTGTGAACGTGGCCAGGACGCTGTTGTCGTCCGCGCTGCGGATCGTGGCCGTCGGTTCGATGCCCTGGAAGGTCTGGCCCTGGGCGTCGGGGCTTGCGGTCACCACGATCTTCTCGATGCCCGGGGGGACGGCGGCGGTGTCGACGACGATCGCGTCGGGCGCCGCACCCCCGCCCGAGCGGTAGGTCACGCCCGGGCCGCTCGGCTGGTTGTAGAAGATGAAGTCGTCGTCGGAGCGCACCTTGCCGTCGCCGGTGAGCAGCAGGCCCGATACGTCGAGCCGCACCGGGGCGGCGACGTCCACCGTCACGCGGGCGGTGGGAAGAGGGATGTTCGAGCCGGGGGTCATAGCTGTCATGCCCCTTGAACGAGCGAGGGCGCTTTACCGTTCCCTTACCCTTCGATCATTCGGGGGAGCCGCACACCCCCGGCCCGGTTCCCGGCCAATACCTACGGAACCACCACGATCTTGCGGCCCACCCCGGACGCGAACTGGTCCAGCGCCTCGGGGTAGCGGTCCAGCGGGAGGCGGTCGCTGATGAAGATCTCCGGGTCCAGGACGCCGTTCGCGAACAGCTCGGCCGCCCGCTCGTAGCTGTGCAGCACGGCCATGGAGCCGGTGATGGTGATCTCCTGGTTGTAGATGCGGTACGGGTCGATCGTCACGCGCGTCGCGTAGTCGGCCACCCCGAACTGCAGGAAGGTGCCCGCCTTGGCGACGCGGTCCAGGCCGTCCTGGATCGCGGCCGCGTTGCCGGTGGCGTCGATCACCAGGTCCCAGCCCTGCGGGCGGTCCAGCTCGTCCGGGGTGGCGGCGGACGCCGACACCCCGAGCGTGCGGGCCGTCTCCAGACGGGCCGGGTTCAGGTCCACCATGTCCACGCTCGCCGCGCCCGTCCGCTTGGCGAGCTCCAGCATCATCAGGCCCATCGTGCCCGAGCCGTAGATCAGGACGTGTGCGCCGAGGCGGGACTGCAGGACGTCGTAGCCGCGCACGGCGCACGACAGGGGCTCCACCAGGGCGGCGTCCTCGGTGCGCACGTGCTCGGGCAGCTTCACGCAGTTGGCCACCGGCGCCACCGCGAACTGGGCCGCGCCGCCGGCCGTGGTCACGCCGATCGCGGCCCACCGCTCGCAGAGGTTGTTGTGCCCCGTACGGCAGTAGCGGCACTCGTAGCAGTACAGCGACGGGTCGACCGCCACCCGGTCGCCGATCGCGACCTCCGTGACCTGGGTGCCGACGCCGACCACCTGACCCGCGAACTCGTGTCCGGGCACGATCGGCAGCTTGGGCGCGAACTCGCCCTGGAGGATGTGCAGATCGGTGCCGCACAGACCGCAGGCCGCGACCTCGACGACGACCTCGCGGGGCCCTGGCGTCGGGTCCGGGACCTCGGTGACGACGGCACGGCCCACGGACTCGATGACGGCGGCCTTCATTTGACGGCTCCAAGCGACAGGCCCTGGACCAGCTTGTCCTGGGCGGCGAACCCCGCGGCGAGCACCGGCAGGGAGATGACGAGCGACGCGGCGCACACCTTCGCCAGGAACAGGCCCTGGCTGGTGATGAAGCCGGTCAGGAAGACGGGGGCGGTCTCGGCGACCACGCCCGTCAGGACCCGGGCGAACAACAGCTCGTTCCAGCTGAAGATGAAGCAGATCAGGGCGGTCGCCGCGATGCCCGGAAGCGCGATCGGCGCCACCACGCGGGCGAGGATGACCGGCAGCCGGGCGCCGTCGATCTGCGCCGCCTCGATCACCGCGA
This sequence comes from Streptomyces spinosisporus, assembly GCF_022698145.1. GTDB lineage: Bacteria > Actinomycetota > Actinomycetes > Streptomycetales > Streptomycetaceae > Streptomyces > Streptomyces spinosisporus. The sequence goes on along the minus strand of NZ_JALDAX010000013.1, from coordinate 135,918 downwards.
CCGGGACCTCGGCGAGGAAGGACTGCATCATCCACACCGCGATCGGCAGATTCATGGAGGTGTAGAGGATGACCAGCAGCCAGATGTTGTCCAGCATGTCCGTGTTCTTGGCGAACAGGTAGATCGGCAGCAGGCCCGCCACGACGGGGAGCATCTTCGTCGACAGGAAGAAGAACAGGACGTCGGTCCACTTCTTCACCGGGCGGATCGAGAGCGCGTACGCCGCCGGGAGGGCGAGCAGCAGCACCAGGATCGTCGAACCCACCGACGCCACCGCGGAGTTGATCAGCGCCGGCCAGGGGCTCGCGCCGCCGCCGGAGCCGAAGAACTCGCGGTAGCCGTCCAGGGTGAGGGCGGCGCCGAAGGACGGCGGGTTGGTGGCCGCGTCCGACTCGGAGTGGAAGGACGTCAGCGCCATCCACGCGATGGGCAGGAAGAAGACGATCCCGACCAGCCAGGCCACCAGGCCGATGCCGGCTCCCCTGCGGCGGGGGCGGGCCGATGCGGCGACGGTACTCATGCGCGGGACACCTCCTCGCGGAACAGGGACGACACCACGCGCAGCGCGAAGGTCGCGATGATGATCGAGCCGATGACCACCAGGACGCCCGCGGCCGAGGCGAGGCCGTTCTCATGGGCCTGGTAGAAGCTCTGGTAGACGGTGTAGGGCAGGTTGGCGGTGCCCAGGCCGCCGGACGTGATCGTGAAGACCGCGTCGAAGTTCTGCACGATGTAGATCGAGCCGAGCAGCGCGCCGAGTTCGAGATAGCGGCGCAGGTGCGGAAGCGTCAGATGGCGGAAGATCTGCCAGTCGCTCGCGCCGTCCACCCGCGCGGCCTCCAGCTGCTGGCTGTCGCGGCTCTGCAGGCCGGCCAGCAGGATCAGCATCATGAACGGCGTCCACTGCCAGACCAGGGAGGCCTCCACCGCGAGCAGCGGGGTGTTGGAGATCCAGTCCGGCTGCGGCCCGCCGACGTAGTGCAACAGGCCGTTGAGCAGGCCGTACTCGGGGTTGTAGAGGACGTGCTTCCACAGCAGGGCCGCGGCGACCGGGACCACCAGGAACGGCGCGATCAGCAGCGTGCGGACCACGCCCCGGCCGCGGAACTTGCGGTCGAGCATCAGGGCGAGCGCCAGGCCGAGGACCAGGGAGGCCACCACCACCGCCACCGTCAGCAGGACGGTCGTCCACACCGAGTGGCGCAGATCCGCGTCGGTCAGCACCTCCTGGTAGTTGTCGAAGCCCGTGAAGTGACGGGCCTTCGGGTAGAGGGCGTTCCAGTCGAAGAACGAGATCACCAGCGTGGCCACGAAGGGGAGCTGGGTCACCACGATCATGAAGACCAGGGCGGGCAGCAGCGGGGCACGGGTGGCCCAGGCGCGCAGTCGGGCGGGGGGTGCGCCCTTGGTACGTACGGGAGTTGCGGCTATCGGAGCCGTAGTCGTGGCTGTCATCGCCCCTCGTACTCCTTCGAGATCTTCTCGGCGAGCTTCTGGGACTTCTTCAGGGCCGAGTCGACGGACTGGCGTCCGGCGATGGCCGCGCTGATCTCCTGGGAGACCTTGGTGCCGAGATCGGTGAACTCGGGGATGCCGACGAACTGGATGCCGGGCGCGGGGCGCGGCTGCACCCCCGGATTGTTGGGCTTCGCGCTCTCGATGGCCTCCTTCGTCATCTCCTGGAAGGACGCCGCCGACTTGCGGTAGTCGGCGTTCGCGTAGGTCGAGGCGCGTTTGCCCGCGGGCACGTTGGGCCAGCCGCTGGACTCGCCGACCAGCTGCTCATAGCCCTTGCTGGACGCCCAGGACACGAACTTCCAGGCCTTGTCGGGGTTGTGGGAGGCCTTCTGGATGCCCCAGGCCCAGGTGTAGAGCCAGCCGGAGTTGTCGGTCTTCTCCACCGGGGCGGGCGCGTAGTCGAGCTTGCCCTTGACGGGGGAGCCCTTGGCCTCCAGCGAGCCGGCCGCGGACGTGGCGTCGTACCACATGGCGACCTTGCCCTGGGTCATGTTGTTCAGGCACTCGGCGAAACCGGACTGCGCGGCACCGGACTCGCCGTGCTTGCGCACCAGGTCGACATAGAACTGGGTCGCCTTCTTGAAGGCGGGGGAGTCCAGTTGGGCCTTCCAGTCCTTGGTGAACCAGGTGCCGCCGAAGGTGTTCACCACGGTGGTCAGCGGCGCCATCACCTCGCCCCAGCCGGGCAGGCCGCGCAGGCAGATGCCGTGCATCCCGGGCCTGGCCCCGTCGACCTTCGCGGCGAGGTCGGCCACCTGGTCCCAGGTGGGGTGCGCGGGCATCTTCAGGCCCTTCTCGGCGAAGATGTCCTTGCGGTACATCAGGAAGGACGACTCGCCGTAGAAGGGCTGGCCGTAGAGCTTGCCGTCGTCGGCGGTCAGCGACTGGCGCATCGGCTTGAGGACGTCCTGCTCGTCGTACGCCGCGTCCTTGGCGACGTACGAGTTCATCTCGTGCAGCCAGCCGTTCTTGGCGTAGATGGGGATCTCGTAGTTGGAGAGCGTCGCCACGTCGTACTGGCCCGCCTGGTTGGCGAAGTCCTGGCTGATCTTGTCGCGGACGTCGTTCTCCGGCAGGACGGTGAAGTTCACCTTGATGCCGGTCTGCTTGGTGAAGTTCGCTTTGGTGAGCTTCTGCAACTCCACCATCTGCGGGTTGTTGACCATCAGGACGTTGATGGAGTTGCCGCCGGAACCGGACCCGCCCGCCCCGACCCAACAGCCGGAGAGCAGCGGGGCGAGCAGCGTCCCTGCGGCGGCCATGGCGAGCGTTGCTCGCGGTGGCCGTCGTCGGCTCTGGGTGCGCATGGATCGCTCCTGGACATAGGGGGAGATAAGGGGCGCTTTGGGGTGTGGAGATGCCTTGCGGGACGGCCGCCGGGTCAGACCCTGATGACCTGCGGCCCCTGCAAGGAGTAGCGGTGGGCCTCGGCCGACGGCAGCAGCGTGCTGGTGACGATGGTCTCCAGTGCGCCGATCTCGGCGAAGCGGCAGAAGCTGACCGCGCCGAACTTGGTGTGCACGCCCGCGAAGACCGTGCGGCGCGCGGCCCGGATGGCCTGCGCCTTCACCTCGCTGACGGCCGGATCGGGGGTGGTCAGGCCGTGCTCGCGGGAGATGCCGTTGGCGCCGACGAAGGCGAGGTCGATGACGAAGCCGGCCAGCATCTTCGTCGTCCAGTGGTCGACGGTGGCCAGCGTGCCGGAGCGGACCCGGCCACCGAGCAGCAGCACGGAGATGGCGTCGGCCTCGGCGAGGGTGCCGGCCACCGGCAGGGACGCGGTGACCACGGTCAGCGGCCGGTCCCTGGGCAGTGCCTCGGCGATGAGCTGCGGGGTGAAGCCCTCGTCGACGAAGACCGTCTCGGCGTCCCCGAGCAGTTCGGCCGCCGCGGACGCGATCCTGCGCTTCTCGGGCACATGGCTGGTGGCGCGGAAGGCGAGCGTCGTCTCGAAGCCCGCGCTCTCCACGGGATAGGCGCCGCCGTGGGTGCGGCGGACCAGACCGTGGTCCTCCAGGGCGCGCAGATCCCGCCGTACGGTCTCCTTGGCCACGCCCAGCTGGTCGGCGAGCACGGTGACGTCGACGGAGCCGGTGGCGCGCGCGACCCGCACGATCTCGCGCTGACGTTCTTCAGCCGTCTTCGCGGTGTTCGCCGTCATCGCCGCAACCGCCTTCCTTGCTCACTGCCCGTTCGGGCCCGGGTGGGGCCCACGGGGGAAGTTTTACCCCCGGTGTGCCGCACTGACCAGGCTTGTTGCACGCCCGATGCTGCCCGTATGTGCCCGTTTGCAGAGCGGAGTGCCCGCCTCGGACCTGCGCGCCTGCGAACGGACGCGTGAGATCGGGCAGGCGCGGTGCCCGAATGCGACGGCGGGCGGGCCCGTTCGGTGCCCGCCCGCCGTTCGCGAACGATCGATTTCCGCCGTACGGCGGAGCCGGAGGGACCGGCCGAAGGCTCAGTAGGGCCAGATCGGCGGGTCGCTCACGAAGTGGCCGCCGAGGTGGGCGTGCGCGATGTTGTCCGGCTCCAGTTCGCCCTGCTCGGCGATCAGCTTCTCCGCGTACGGCTCGGAGTCGTCCTGCGGGTCGTAGCCGAGCGCCCGCGCGGTCGACAGGTCCCACCACAGGCGGGTGTTGGCCGAGGAGCCGTAGACGACCGTGTGGCCGACGTCCTCGGCGGTCAGGGCCGCGTGGAAGAGGCGGGCGCCGTCGGCCGGGCTCATCCACACCGAGAGCATCCGCACGCTGGTCGGCTCCGGGAAGCAGGAGCCGATGCGCACCGAGACCGTCTCCAGGCCGTGCTTGTCCCAGTAGAGCTGGGCGAGGTCCTCGCCGAAGGACTTGGACAGGCCGTAGAAGGTGTCCGGGCGGCGCGGGGTGTCGATCGGGATCAGCGCGCTCGCCGCGAACGGCGGCTCGCCCTGGGGGCGCGGGGTGAAGCCGACCGCGTGGTTGGAGGAGGCGAAGACGATGCGGCCGACGCCCTCCTCGCGCGCGGCCTCGTAGAGGTTGTACGTCCCCTCGATGTTCGCCGCGAGGATCTTCTCGAAGGGGGCTTCCAGGGAGATGCCGGCGAGATGGATGATCGCGTCGACGCCCCGCACGGCCTCGCGCAGGGCGTCCCGGTCGGCGAGGTCCGCGGTGATCGCGTCGGGCTCGCCGTCGATCGGGCGCAGGTCGAGCAGGCGCAGTTCGTAGCCGAAGGCGGGGAGCAGGTCCCGCATCAGGGTGCCGAGTCCGCCGGCGGCGCCGGTGAGCAGAACGGTGCGGGGAGCGGGCATCCTCGGGTCTCCTTGGTCCGCCGCCGATGACGGCCGCATGCGTGGACAGAATTCACATTCGTGGACACGCTAAGGAGCGCGGCCCGACTCCGTCAAGTGTCGCGCGGAGCGGCCGAATCCGTCGATGTCTTGCGGGTTTGCGCGCTTGACCTGCCGCGAGTCGGCTCCATAGTGTGGCGATGTTCAGAAATATAGACACCGATCAGAAGAACGTACGCGCCTGCCACAGGGAGAGCCCGTGACGCCATCCCCCCTCGCCGCTCGACTCAGCATCCCCAGCGGGCCGCTGTTCTTCCCGGTCACCGCCTTCGGCCCGGACGGCTCGGTCGACCTCGACGTGTACCGCACCCATGTGCGCCGCGGGGTCGACGCCGGGGCCGCCGCGGTCTTCGCCTGCTGCGGCACCGGCGAGTTCCACGCGCTCACGCCCGAGGAGTTCGAGGCGTGCGTACGGACGGCCGTCCAGGCGGCGGACGGGCGGGTGCCGGTCGTCGCCGGCGCCGGGTACGGGACCGCGCTCGCCGTGCGGTACGCGCGCCTCGCCGAGGCGGCGGGGGCGGACGGCCTGCTCGCCATGCCGCCCTATCTCGTGGTCGCCGGGCAGGAGGGGCTGCTGCGGCACTACCGCGAGGTGGCCGCCGCGACCGCGCTGCCCGTGATCGTCTACCAGCGCGACAACGCCGTGTTCACGCCCGAGAGCGTCGTCGAGCTGGCCCGCACGGACGGCGTCATCGGCTTCAAGGACGGCCTCGGCGACCTCGACCTGATGCAGCGCATCGTCAGCGCCGTGCGCACCGAGGTCCCGGGCGAGTTCCTGTACTTCAACGGCCTGCCCACCGCCGAGCAGACCCAGCTCTCCTACCGCGCCATCGGCATCGGCCTGTACTCGTCCGCCGTGTTCTGCTTCGCCCCGGAGATCGCCCGCGCCTTCTACGAGGCGCTGCGCACCGGCGACGAGACCACCGCCCACCGCCTCCTCGACGGCTTCTACCGGCCGTTCGTCGAGCTGCGGGCCCAGGGGCGGGGTTACGCCGTCGCCCTGGTCAAGGCGGGCGTACGGCTGCGCGGCCTGGACGCGGGCGAGGTGCGGCCGCCGCTGCACGAGCCCACCGAGGACCATGTCAAGCAGCTCGCGGCGCTGATCGAACGCGGGTACGCGCTGCTGGAGGAGCTGGAGGACAAGTGAGGGCGTCGGCGTTCGTCTACCCCTGGGACGTCAACGGGGACCCCGAGGCCGCGCGGCGCATCGCCGCGCTCGGGGTGCGGCAGGTGACGCTGGCCGCCGCGTACCACTCCACGCGCGCGCTGACGCCGCGCCACCCGCGCCACCGCATCGTCACCGCCGAGCACGCCGCCGTGCTCTACCCCACGGACGCGCGCTGGGAGGGGCACGAGATCAGGCCGTACGCGGCCGGCGACTGGGCGCCCGGGGACGCGTACGGCGAGGCCGCGCAGGCGCTCGCGGACGCGGGGCTCGACGTGCACACCTGGGTCGTGCTCGCCCACAACTCCCGCCTGGGCGCGGAGCGTCCGGACACCTCCGTCGTCAACGCCTACGGCGACCGCTACCCGTGGGCCCCGTGCATCGCGCAGCCCGCCACGCGCGCGTACCTCGTCGAACTGGCCGCCGAGGCGGCCGTACGGCCGGGCGCGCGCGGCACCGAGCTGGAGTCACTCGGCTGGTACGGGCTGCAGCATCTGCACGCCCACGACAAGACCGGCGGAGTCGCTCTCGGCGACGCCGGTACGTATCTCATGGGGCTCTGCTTCTGCCCGTACTGCCGTGAGGGGTACGGCGAACAGGGCCTGGACGCGGACGAGTTGGCGGCCGGTGTGCGCGACGCGCTGGAGCCGCTGTGGCGGGGCGCGCCGGACGACGGGGGCTGGGCCGGGGTCGAGAAGCTGCTCGGCGAGGCCACGGCGGCCGCCACGCGCGCGTGGCGCGACGAGAGGGCCCGCACCCTCCAGGAGGAGGCCGTCCGGGCGGTGCGCGCGGCGGCCCCCGAGGGCTTCCAGGTGCTGCTGCACGCCGATCCGGTGACGTACCACGTCGGCGCCAACGTCGGCGTGGACCCCGCACACATCCTGTCCGTCGCCGACGGCGTGGTCGTCCCGTGCACCGGCGGCACGGACCTGCTGCCCCCCTTCACCGAGCAGCGCCACCAGAAGAGCGTGATCGCCGCCAACTTCACCGTGGTCTCCGGCATGGGCGGCAACCCCACCACCCTGGCGGCGAACGCGACCCGGGCCAGAGACCTCGGCGCCACACAACTGCGGCTGTATCACGCCGGGTTGGCGTCGGACGAGGACCTGTCGCTGGTGGGGGAGGCACTGGCGCGGCTCTGAACCAGGGCCGGGGCCGTCACCAGCGGCGCCATGGCCGGGGACCGGGGGATTCGGCGCCTCCCAATTGCGGCTCCATCAGGCCGGGTTGGCCTCGGACGGCGATCTGTCGCAGGTGGGGGAGGCGCTCGCCCGGCTCTGAACCAGGGTCACGGCCGGCCGTCACTAGCGGCGCCACGCCGGGGCCGGGAGGAGCGGGCGGTGGTCGACCGGTTCGACCAGTCTCGTGCCGGGGGGCGAGATCGGCACTCTGGCGGTGGACGAGGCGGGGCCGGGAGGAGTCGATCCCTCCCAAGCGCGGCTGCATCAAGGCGGGTTGTCGTCGGACGGCGACCTGTCGTTGGTGGGGGAGGCACTTGCCCGGCTCTGAATCAGGGTCACGCCCAGTGCCGGGAGGAGCAGGCGGTGGTCGACCGGTTCGACCAGTCCCGCGCCGACGGCGAGATCGCCACCCTGGCGGCCGACCCGGCCGCGGTCAGAGGGCTCGGGGCCACATAACTGCAGCTCTGTCACGCCGGGTTGGCGTCGGACGGCGATCTGTCGCTGGTGCGGGAGGCGCTCGCTCGGCTCTGCATCAGGGCCGCGGCGGTCGCCAGCAGCGCGACCCCCAGGGTCGCGAGCACCAGGCGGTAGTCGATCAGTTCGACCAGGGCTGCGCCCGCGGCGAGGCCGAGCACGTTGGGGGTGAACATGAGGGTGTTGGCTGTGGCGGCCGTGCGGCCGAGAAGGGGGCCCGGGGTCTCGCGCTGTACGGCCGTCATCGCGGCGATCAGCACGCACGGCAGCCCCACTCCGCTCGCCGCGCTGCAGGCGAGTGCCACGGCGTCGGACGGCACCGCCCGGCCCGCCACCGCGCACGCCGTCAGGGCGATCCCGAACGCGGCGAACCGGCGCTGGCCCAGCAGGCGCAGTCCGGCGCCCGAGGTCAGCCCGAGCAGGACCGAACCCGCGCCCTGGACGGCGTAGAGCACGCCGGCGTAGGCGGGGGCGTGGCCGAGGCCGTCGACGACGGCGTAGAGCAGCGCGCCGCTCACCCCCGCGCAGAGCATCGTGCCGCCGCCCGCCAGGACCAGTGGCCGCAGCCGGGTGTGGGCCCACAGACAGCGCGTGCCCTCGGCCGTCCGCTCCCACCAGCCGGTCGTGGGCGGCGTCATCCTGTCCTCGCGGACTCGCAAGAGCGTGCACACCCCCGCCGCCAGCACGAACGTGACCGAGTCCAGCAGGGCCACACCCGATCCGCCGTAGGCCGCGTACAGGCCCGCTCCCGCGAGGGGCGCCACCAGCTTCATGCCCTCGGTGGCCGTCATGCGCAGCCCGTTGAAGTCGCCGAGCAGGGACCGGTCGACGGCGGCGGCGACGAGGGCCGACTCGGCGGCGTCCTCGACGACGCCCGCGGCGCCGTAGACGAACAGGACCGCGTAGAGCAGCCAGAGGCGGCCGGGGGAGTCGACGGTGAAGAGGGTGAGCAGGAGGACGGCCAGCAGCAGGTTCGTGCCGATCAGCAGGGGCTTGCGGCGCACCCGGTCGGCGAGGGTGCCGAGCAGGGGGCCGGCGAGCGTGGGCGTCCACATGGCGAGCAGGCACAGCGCCGCGAGGCCGTTCGAGCCGGTCAGGTCCTTGACCCACACACCCGACGCCAGCCACAGCGCCGACGTCCCGAAGCCGGAGACCACCACGCCCACGAGATACAGCCCCGCGTTGCGGTCCCGCAGGACCCGCACCACCGCCCATGCCGGTGTCGATAGCGATGTCGTCATGCCTGGCCATCGTGGGTCTAAGACCCCCGCTCGGGCATGGGGCAACTGCCTTAGAAAGGCGGCGGAATCCCGTGGGAAGCTGTCGGTAATCCCCATGGGACGCCCCGCGCGCCCGCCCTAGCGTCGGCACCATGAACTACGTCGCCCCGATCCTCATCGGCCTCCTCTACGTCCTGCTGATGTGCCTGGTCCGCGAGCCGCACCGACGCAGGCTCAACGCGGTCATGGTCGGCGGGGCGGGCGCCGCCTATCTGAGCGGCGGCGGCCTCGGCGGCTGGGAGTTCGCCTTCACCGCGGTCGCCACCTATGTCGCCTACCGGGGCCTGGACTCCTGGACCTTCGTCGGCATCGGCTGGCTCATGCACACCGCGTGGGACGTCGTGCACCACGTCAAGGGCAACCCGATCATCCCCTTCGCCCACAGCTCCTCGCTGGGGTGCGCGATCTGCGACCCGGTGATCGCCCTGTGGTGCCTGGGCGGCGGCCGCACACCGGCCGAGCTGCTGCGCACGGCACGTCCCGACCCCGAGCCCGGCATGCGATGAGTTCTGCGCTCCGGAGCGGTCCACACCTCGGAGAACCCTTCGAGAACCTTAGAGAACCTTCGAGAGCCTTCGAGGCCCCGGACCACGAGGAGCAACGCATGACGGACAACACGACCCTCGACCTCGGACCGCAGACGCGTGTCATCGCGAGGCTCGCCCAGGGGGTGCGCGAGGAGCACATGACGGGCCCCACGCCCTGCCCCGACTACACCGTGCAGGGCCTGCTGGGCCATGTCCTCGGCCTGACCGTCGCCTTCCGCGACGCCGCCCGCAAGGACTTGGGCGGCTCGACCGACACCGCCCCGGACCCCGCCGCCGTGCCGGAACTCGGCCCGGGCTGGCGCGAGGAGCTGTCCAAGGTGCTCGACGAGCTGGCCGAGTCCTGGCGCGACCCCGCCGCCTGGACGGGCATGACCCGCGCCGGCGGCATCGACCTGCCCGGCGACGTCGCCGCGGCCGTCGCCACCGACGAACTGGTGATCCACGGCTGGGACCTCGCCCGCGCCACCGGCCAGGACTACGACCCCGACCCGGCCGCCCTGCGGATGTGCCACGACTTCCTGTTCGCCGCGGCGGACGACCCGAGCCGCGGCGGCGGCATCTTCGGCCCCGTCGTGCCGGTGCCGTCCGGCGCCGACCTGCTCGACCGGGCGGTCGGGCTGAGCGGACGAAAGCCGGACTGGCGCCCGGAGCACTGAATTCCTTACTCGGAAGCCTTCTTTTGTCAGAGGCATTGACGAAGGCCGCGCCCGCTCCTACCTTCATCGCGTCGTACTTCGTACGTCATATATGAGACGCGATACGCGAGATCCGAGAGGCGCGCATGACCTCTGTGCCCCTGCCGATCCCGTCCCGCACGCAATATGTGCTGGACGCGATCAAACACCGCATCCTCACCGGGCAGTTGACGCCCGGTCAGGCCCTGGTCGAGACCGACCTCGCCGCACAGTTCGGGGTGTCCAAGACCCCCGTGCGCGAGGCGCTCAAGACCCTGGCCGGCACCGGTCTTGTGGTGATGAGCCAGTACAAGGGCGTCACGGTGCGCATGGTGGACGCCGACATGGCGCGCGAGGTCTACGACGTACGGCTGCTGCTCGAACCGGAGGCGCTGAGGCGGGCGGTCGGGCGCGGTGCCTCGCTCGACGATGCGCGCGAGGCCCTGACCCGGGCCGACAACGCGGCCGACACCGCCGAACGCTCCCTCGCCAACCGGGAGTTCCACCGCGCGCTCTACCTGCCGTGCGGCAACCCGCTGCTCGGCCGGATGCTCGACGAGGTCCGCGACCAGGCCGCCCTGGTCTCCGCCGTGGCCTGGGCCGCGGACCCGTCCTGGGAGCGGGAGGCGGGCGAGCACCGCGAGATCCTGCGGCTCGCCCTCGACGGCGACGCGGACGGCGCGGCCCGTGCCCTGCACGCGCACATCGCGTCCTTCGTGCGGCGAGCGTTCCCCGAGGCCCAGGCAGAGGAAGGTCAGTCATGAGCAGCGCGGCGTTCGAGACCCAGCGGGCGGCCCTGGCCGACGTGGTGGCGATCCCGGTGACCCCGTTCGCCGAGGACGGCAGCGTCGACAGGGACGTCCACCGGGCGCTGCTGCGTCGGCTGCTGGACGGCGGCGTCACCACCCTCACCCCGAACGGCAACACCGGCGAGTTCTACGCCCTCACCCCCGAGGAGCGCCGCCTGGTCACCGAGCTGACCCTCGACGAGGCGGGGGACCGGGCCGTGGTCCTGGCCGGCGTCGGTCTCGACGTGCCGACCGCCGTCGACTCCGCCCGGCACGCCCGCGAGCACGGCGCCCGGATGGTGATGGTCCATCAGCCCGTCCACCCGTACGTCTCCCAGGCCGGCTGGGTCGACTACCACCGCGCCATCGCCGAGTCCGTCCCGGAGCTGGGCGTCGTCCCGTACATCCGCAATGCCCAGCTCACCGGAGCCCGGCTCGCCCAGCTGGCCGACGCCTGCCCGAACGTGATCGGCGTCAAGTACGCCGTGCCGGACGCCGCCAAGTTCGCCGCGTTCGCACGGGACGCGGGCCTGGACCGGTTCGTCTGGGTGGCCGGTCTCGCCGAGCCGTACGCCCCCTCCTACTTCTCGGCGGGCGCCACCGGCTTCACCTCGGGGCTGGTGAACGTCGCCCCGTCCGTCTCGCTGAACATGATCGAAGCGCTTCGATCCGGCGACTACCCGGCCGCCATGAAGGTCTGGGAACAGATCCGCCGCTTCGAGGAGCTGCGCGCGGCCAACGGCTCCGCCGACAACGTCACCGTCGTCAAGGAGGCCCTCGCCTCCCTCGGCCTGTGCCGCCGCGAGGTCCGTCCGCCGAGCAAGCCGCTGGCGGAGGACAAGCGCGCCGAGGTCGCCGCGATAGCCGCGGGGTGGTCGATATGAAGTCCCCCGAAGAGCTCAGAAGCCACCAGTGGTACGGCACCGAGGGCCAGTTGCGCACCTGGTCGCACAACGCCCGGATGCGCCAGCTGGGTTACGAGGCCGAGGAGTACCGGGGCCGCCCCGTCATCGCCGTCGTCAACACCTGGTCCGACATCAACCCCTGCCACGTCCATCTGCGCGAGCGCGCGGAGGCGGTCAAGCGCGGGGTGTGGCAGGCCGGCGGCTTCCCGCTCGAATTCCCGGTGGCCACGCTCTCGGAGACGTACCAGAAGCCGACCCCGATGCTCTACCGCAACCTGCTCGCGATGGAGACGGAGGAGCTGCTGCGCTCCTATCCGGTCGACGCGGCGGTGCTGCTCGGCGGCTGCGACAAGTCGACGCCCGCACTGCTCATGGGTGCCGCCTCGGCCGACGTACCGTCCCTGTTCGTGCCCGCGGGGCCGATGCTGCCGGGGCACTGGCGCGGGGAGACCCTCGGCTCCGGCACCGACATGTGGAAGTACTGGGACGAGCACCGCGCGGGCAACCTCACCGACTGCGAACTGCGCGAGCTGCAGGGCGGGTTGGCGCGCTCACCGGGTCACTGCATGACGATGGGGACCGCGTCCACGATGACCGCGGCGGCCGAGGCCCTCGGCATGACGCTGCCGGGCGCCTCCTCGATCCCCGCCGTCGACTCCGGGCACGAGCGGATGGCCGCGGCTTCCGGACGTCGCGCCGTCGAGCTGGCCTGGAGCGGCCTCGCGCCCTCCGGCATCCTCACCCGCGAGGCGTTCGAGGACGCCGTCACCACCGTGCTCGGGCTCGGCGGCTCCACCAACGCGGTCATCCATCTGATCGCGATGGCGGGACGCTGCCAAGTCCCGCTCACCCTCGACGACTTCGACCGCATCGCGCGCACCGTGCCGGTGCTGGCGAACGTGCGGCCGGGCGGACGGACGTACCTCATGGAGGACTTCTACTTCGCCGGCGGCCTGCCCGCGTTCCTCTCACGGATCACCGACCTGCTGCACCTGGACCGGTCGACCGTGAACGGCACGCTGGGGGAGCAGATTCAGGGTGCGGTCGTCCACGACGACGACGTCATCCGCACCCGCGAGAACCCGGTCGCCGCCGAGGGCGGGGTCGCCGTCCTGCGCGGCAACCTCTGCCCGGACGGCGCCGTCATCAAGCACATCGCGGCCGAGCCGCACCTGCTGAAGCACACCGGTCCCGCGGTCGTCTTCGACGACTACAGGACCATGCAACGCACCATCGACGACCCGGATTTGAACATCACCGCCGACAGCGTGCTGGTGCTGCGGGGCGCCGGGCCCAAGGGCGGCCCCGGCATGCCCGAGTACGGCATGCTGCCGATCCCGGACCACCTGCTCAAGCAGGGCGTGCGGGACATGGTGCGGATCTCCGACGCGCGAATGAGCGGCACGAGCTACGGCACCTGCGTGCTGCACGTCGCGCCCGAGTCGTACGTCGGCGGACCGCTGGCCCTCGTACGCACCGGGGACCTCATCACCCTCGACGTCCAGGCGCGCTCCCTCCACCTCCATGTGGACGACACGGAGTTGGAGCGGCGCAGGGCCAATTGGACGCCGCCGCCCATCCGTTACGAGCGCGGCTACGGCGCGCTCTACAACGAACAGATCACCCAGGCCGACACCGGCTGCGACTTCGAGTTCCTGGCCCGCCCGGGCAAGGTCGCGGACCCGTACGCCGGCTGACTCATCGAGCAGCAGAACCACCCATTGCCACATCCGTTGAGAAAGCGCTTCCTGTACCGCAAGAGCACGCCGCACGCACGCCGCACGCACGACGCACCGAGAACGGAGACCCTGTCATGGCCCAAGCCGCAGCCGTGGCGAAACCGCCCCCGCCACCTCGGCGGCGCCGTGCCTCCGCCGCGCCGCGCAGGCTCCCGTACCTGCTGATCGCACCGGCGGCCCTGCTGATGCTGGGCTTCATCGCCTACCCGGTCATCAGCGTCTTCTACTACAGCCTGCAGAACTACAACCCCACCAAGCCGTGGCGGAACGGCTTCGCGGGCACCGAGAACTTCGTCCAGATCTTCACCAAGGACCCGCAGTTCTGGGACACGCTGACCTTCAGCGCCAAGTGGGTCTTCGTCGAAGTGGGTCTGCAGCTGCTCTTCGGCCTCGCGCTCGCGCTGATCGTCAACCAGACCTTCGTCGGCCGGGCGCTGGGCCGCGCGCTCGTCTTCTCCCCGTGGGCCGTCTCCGGCGTGCTGACCTCGGCGATCTGGGTGCTGCTCTACAACTCCCAGACGGGCATCACCCGTTACCTCGCGGACATGGGCATCGGCTCGTACGGCACCAGCTGGCTCTCGGACACCTCCACCGTCTTCCCGGCGGCGATCGTCGCCGACCTGTGGCGCGGCGTCCCCTTCTTCGCGATCCTCATCCTCGCCGACCTGCAGTCCGTCTCGAAGGACCTGTACGAGGCCGCCGAAGTCGACGGGGCGAGCCGGCTCAAGCAGTTCTGGCACATCACCCTGCCGCATCTGAAGGACGCCATCGTCCTGTCCACGCTGCTGCGCGCGGTGTGGGAGTTCAACAACGTCGACCTGCTCTACACCCTGACCGGCGGCGGACCGGCGGGCGAGACCACCACCCTGCCGCTCTACATCGCCAACACCAGCGTCGACGCACACAACTTCGGCTACGCCTCCGCCCTGACCACGGTGGCGTTCGTGATCCTGCTCTTCTGCTCGATCGTCTATCTGCGGCTGAGCAAGTTCGGAGGTGAGCAGAAGTGATCACCGAGATCGCACCCGCGCCGGACCGTGTGGCGTCCGAGCCCGCCCGGCCGAGGAGGAAGCGCCGCGCCTGGGACGAGGTCCCCCGCTGGCACATCTACCTCCCGCTCAGCCTCTATCTGCTCTTCACGCTCGTCCCCTTCTACTGGATCCTGCTCTTCGCGCTGCGCCCGGCCGGCTCGACCTCCCTCGTGCCCTGGCCGATGACCTTCGACCACTTCGACAAGGTCTGGAACGAACGGGCCTTCGCCACCTTCTTCCAGAACAGCGTGCTGGTCGGCATTGCGACCCTGGTGATGACGACGCTGGTCGCGCTGGCCGGCGGCTACGCCCTCGCCCGGTTCGACTTCCGGGTCAAGAAGGCCTTCATGCTGGCCCTGCTGTGCACCCAGTTCGTGCCGGGCGCACTGCTCCTGGTACCGCTGTTCGAGATCTTCGCCAAGCTGCAGATGATCAACTCGCTGGGCAGCGTCATCATCGCCGAGACCGTCTTCCAGCTGCCGCTGTCTATGATCCTGATCAGCGGGTTCATCCGGAACGTGCCGGCCTCGCTGGAGGAGGCCGCCTGGGTCGACGGCTGCAACCGGTTCACCGCCTTCCGCATCGTCGTCCTGCCGCTGCTGCGGCCCGGGTTGATCGCGGTCGGCTCCTTCGCCTTCGTGCACGCCTGGAACCACTTCCTGTTCGCCCTGATGTTCCTGAGCGACCAGGGCAAGCAGACCATCCCGGTCGGCCTCAACACCCTGATGAGCGCGGACAGCGTCGACCTCGGCGCGCTCGCCGCGGGCGGCATCATCGCGGCCGTGCCCGTCGTGATCGTGTTCGCCTTCATCCAGAAGTGGCTGATCACCGGGTTCAGCGCGGGGGCGGTGAAGGGATGAGGCGGCGTCAACTCAGGGTGTACAGCGCGGTGTTGACAGCGGCCGGCTCGCCGGTGCCCGCCGGTGCGCGTCACATCGGCCCGGACCTAAAGGGCGCGGGGAGGATCCCATGACCGTACCCGTCGTCCTCGCCGGCGCACGCGGTCACGGCCGCCGGCACCTGGACAACATCCGCCGGCTCCAGGACCAGGGCGCCGTCCGGCTCGCCGGGATCTGCGAGCTGACCCCGCTGGCCGCCGACGAGATCCCCGAAGGGCTCGGCACGCCCGAGCAGTCCGCCGACCTCGGCGCACTCCTCGACTCCACGGGCGCCCGGCTCGCGGTGATCTCCACACCCATCCCGACCCACACCGACCTGGCGCTGACGGCCGCGCGCAAGGGCGCGCACCTGCTCCTGGAGAAGCCGCCCGCGCCCTCCTGCGCGGAGTTCCGCCGGATGGCCGACGGGGTCGCCGCGGCGGGCGTGGCCTGCCAGATCGGCTTCCAGTCGCTGGGCTCCCTGGCGGTGCCCACGATCCTCGCGCTGGCCGACGAGGGCGCGATCGGCGAGGTCGTCGGGATCGGCGGGGCCGGTGCCTGGGCGCGCACGGAGTCCTACTACCGGCGCGCGCCCTGGGCCGGCAAGCGGCGCCTCGACGGCGTAGACGTGATCGACGGCGTGCTGACCAACCCGCTCGCACACGTGGTCGCCACCGCCCTCGCCCTGGGCCGTTCCACCCACGAGGAGGACGTCACCGGCATCGAGCCGGAGCTGTGGCGCGCCAACGACATCGAGTCCGACGACACCTCCTGCGTACGCATCACCACCGCCCGGGGCGTCCCCGTCACCGTCGCCGCGACCCTGTGCGCCGAGCACCCCGGCGAACCGTATGTCGTGGTGCACGGCACCAGCGGCCGGATCACCTTCTGGTACAAGCAGGACCGCGTCCTGCTCCAGCGTGCGGGTCACGGCCCCGAGGAGTACGTGTACGGCCGCACCGACCTGCTGGAGAACCTGGTCGCGCACGTCACGGACGGCACCGCGCTGCTGGTCCCTCCCGCCTCGACCGGGGCCTTCATGACGGTCGTTGAAGCGGTTCGACAGGCCCCCGATCCGGCCCCGCTGCCCACCGCGGCCTGGCATGCGGTTGCCGACGAGGACCGCAGGGTCGTCGACGGCGTCGACGCACTCGTCGCCACCTGTGCCGACACCCTCGCCCTCTACTCCGAACTCGGCGCCACCTGGGCCCCACCGAAAGAGGTGAGCACCTGATGACGACCAACGACTCGCCCGTCCTGCGCGTCGCGGGCCGCCCGATCGGCCGGTATGTCACCCGGCCCGAGCTGCCGGACCGGCTCTCCCCGCGGCCGTATCTGCACCCCGTGACCACCCTGGCCGGTACGGCGGTCACCGAGCTGAGCCCCGCCGATCACACCCACCACCTCGGCGTCGGTGTCGCCGTTCCCGACGTCGAGGGGCACAACTTCTGGGGCGGCCGGACCTTCGTACGCGACCAGGGCCCCACCGAGCTGGACAACCACGGCGCCCAGCGCCACACCTCCTTCCTGCTGCGCGAGCCCGACGGCTTCGTGGAGGAGCTGCGCTGGGTGGCGGCCGGTGTCGAGCTGCTGCGCGAGCGCCGCACCGTGGCGGCCACCGAACTCACCGACACCGCGTGGGCGCTGGACTTCACCTTCTCCCTGACCAATGTCACCCCCGGCCCGCTGTCCATCGGCAGCCCCGCCACCAACGGACGCCCCGGCGCGGCCTACGGCGGCTTCTTCTGGCGGGCCCGCAAGGAGCACACGGCACCGCACGTCTTCACCGCGGACCGTGAGGGCGAGAGCGCGGTGCACGGCACCCGCGCCGACTGGCTCGCGCTCGCGGGCAGCACCTGGACCCTGGTCCTCGCCGGTGCCACCGACGCCACCCGCCACGACCCGTGGTTCGTGCGCACCGCCGAATACCCGGGCGTGGGCTCGTCGTTGGCGCACGAAGCGCGGCTGCCGGTCCCACCCGGTGAGACGGTCCTGCGGCGCGTGGTCACCGTGGTCGCCGACGGCGGCCTCGGCCCGGACGAAGCGGCGGCACTGGTGCGCAAGGCGGTGCACCGGTGACGTACACGAACCCCGTCCTCGACGCCGACTGGTCCGACCCGGACGTCGTCCGCGTGGGCGACGACTTCTATCTCACCGCGTCGAGCTTCGGCCGCGTGCCCGGGCTGCCGCTGCTGCACTCCCGCGACCTGGTCAACTGGACGCTGGTCGGCCATGCCCTGCAACGCCTGGAACCCGCCGCCGAGTTCCGCACCCCACGCCACGACTGCGGGGTCTGGGCACCCTCGATCCGGCACCACGAGGACCGTTTCTGGATCTACTGGGGCGATCCCGACCAGGGCATCTTCCAGGTCAACGCCCCCGAGATACGCGGTCCTTGGACGCGCCCGCACCTGGTGAAGGCAGGAAAGGGGCTCATCGACCCGTGCCCGCTGTGGGACGAGGAGAGTGGCGAGGCGTATCTCGTGCACGCCTGGGCGAAGTCCCGCTCCGGCGTCAAGAACCGCCTCACCGGCCACCGGATGCACCCCGACGGCACCGAACTCCTCGACGAGGGCAAGGTGATCGTCGACGGCGACCGGATACCGGGGTGGTTCACCCTCGAAGGACCCAAGCTTTACCGGCACGACGGCTGGTTCTGGATCCTCGCGCCGGCCGGGGGAGTCGAGACCGGCTGGCAGGGAGCCCTGCGCTCACGCGGCTTCTTCGGGCCCTACGAGGAACGCATCGTCCTGGAGCAGAAGGACACCGACGTCAACGGGCCGCACCAGGGCGCCTGGGTGCGCACCCCGTCCGGCGAGGACTGGTTCCTGCACTTCCAGCACAAGGGCCCCTACGGCCGGGTCGTGCACCTCCAGCCGATGCGCTGGGGCGCGGACGGCTGGCCGGTGATCGGGGACGACGGCGCCCCCGTCGCCGAGCACGAGAAGCCCGGGCTGCCTGCGCAGCCGCCCGCCGCGCCCGCCACCGACGACGACTTCCCCGGCGGACGCTTCGGCCGCCAGTGGTCGTGGACCGTCAACCCGCGGGCGGGCTGGGCCACTCAGCACTCCGGTGACGGCCTCCGGCTGACCTGCGTCCGCTCCGCCGACGCGCACGACCTGCGCCGGATCCCGAACGTCCTCACCCAGCGGCTGCCCGGCACCCCGTCCGCCGTCGAGGTCGACCTCACCCTGCACAGCGAGGAACCGGGGGCGCGGGCCGGACTCGCGGTGCTCGGGGACGCGTTCGGCTGGATCGGTCTCCAGCGGGGGTCCGACGGCACGGTCCAGCTCGTCCACCGGTTCGCCGAGCCGGTCGCGGAGCGGGAACGGGACGCCGCCCATCCGCTGCCCGCTCCCGAGGGACGCGTGCGGCTGCGGATCGAGATCGGCGCGGGGGCGCGCTGCCGCTTCTCGTACGACCTCGGGGACGGCCCGCGCTCCTCGGGTCCCGTCTTCGCCGCCACCCCCTGGCGCTGGGTCGGCGCCCTGCTCGGCCTGTTCGCGCTGGCGCCCACCGGGACGGGGCACGCCGGCGCGGCGACCTTCACGCACTTCCGGATCACCTCCCTGTAACAGCGCACCCCCCACGACGTCGTATGTCCGTCCGTCCAGAAGAAGAGAGCCGACCAATGAAGAGCAGCATCCGCAGAAGCAGGCGCGCGGCCGTCGCCGTCGCCCTGGGCTCCGTGCTCGCGCTGACCGCCACCGCCTGCGGCGACGACGGCAGCGGAAGCGCGGGGGACAAGGGCAACGAGGGCTCCGGCAAGGGCGAGATCACCTTCTGGGACAACAACGGCGGTGTCCGTACCGACATCTGGAAGGAGATCATCGTCGACTTCGAGAAGAAGAACCCGGACATCAAGGTCAACTACGTCGGCATCCCGGCCGCGAGCGCCCAGTCCAAGTACGACACCGCCATCCAGGGCGGCGGGCTGCCCGACGTCGGCGGTGTGGGCACCGCGATGCTCGCCGAGGTCGCGGTCCAGGGTGCGCTGGAGCCGCTGGACGGCCGGCTGGCGAAGAGCTCGCTGAACGGCAAGCTCAGCCAGAACCTGCTGGACAGCAGCAAGGCCGCGGGCGGCGGCGACAAGCTGTACCAGATCCCCACGTCGTCGAACAACGGCACGCTGTGGTACCGCACCGACCTGTTCGAGAAGGCCGGTCTGGACGCACCGACGACCTGGGACAAGTTCTACGCGGCCGCCGACAAGCTCACGAACAAGGGCAAGAACGAGTTCGGGTTCACCATTCGTGGAGGTGAGGGATCCATCGCGCCGGCGCTGGACGCGGCGTACAGCCAGAGCGGGATCACCTCGTTCTGGAACGGCGACAAGACGACGGTCAACGACCCCAAGAACGTGGCCGCGTTGGAGAAGTACGTCGCGCTCTACAAGAAGGACACCCCGTCCGCCGACGTCAACAACGACTTCACCAAGATGGTCGCCCAGTGGGACAGCGGCACGATCGGCATGCTGAGCCACAACCTCGGTTCGTACCAGGACCATCTGAAGGCACTGGGCGCCGAGAAGTTCCGGGGCCTGCCCAACCCGACGCAGGCCGACGGCACACGGGTGCAGATCTCCAATCCGGTCGACGGGATGAGCCTGTTCAAGTCCAGCAAGAACAAGGCGGCCGCGTGGAAGTTCATCGAGTTCGCCGTCTCGCATGAGGAGAACTCGAAGTTCAACGAGTCCGCCGGGCAGATTCCCGCGAACACGGAGGCGGCCGGAGACGAGTGGATCCAGAAGGCGGAGCCGACGAAGCTGGCGGCGCAGGCGCTGAACGGTGACGGCACGAAGATCGTGCAGCTGCCGTACTACCTGCCGGACTGGAACACGATCTCCAAGGCCGACAACGAGCCGAACTTCCAGAAGGTGCTGCTCGGAAAGATGAGCGTGAAGGACTTCCTGGACACGGTCGCGGACCAGTTGAACAAGGCGCAGGCGGACTGGAAGCAGAACCACTGAGGTCTTTTGTGGTTTCGGTTCGTGAGGGACTGCCGGTTGGTAGTGGCTGGTCGCGCAGTTCCCCGCGCCCCCAAACAGGCAAGCTCGTCCCACCCATGTTTGAAAGGTACCGGTGTGGCTCTTACTCGAAGACAGGTCGGCATGGCGGTGGGCGCCGCTGTTCCTCTCGCCCTTTCGGGGGTCGGCAATGCGCAGGCGGCGTCGCGGCGTCGCACGCTGTATATCGCCGGTGATTCCACCGCCGCGCAGAAATACGCGGACGCCGCCCCCGAGACGGGGTGGGGTATGGCGTTTCCCTTCTTTGTGCGGAAGGGGCTCGCTGTCGCCAATCACGCCGTGAACGGGCGGAGTTCGAAGAGTTTCGTGGACGAGGGGCGGCTCGGGGCGATCCTCGAACTGATCCGGCCCGGAGATCTTCTCCTCGTCCAGTTCGCGCACAACGACGAGAAGAGCGGGGATCCGACCCGCTACACCGAGCCCTGGACGACGTACCAGGACTGTCTGCGGCTGTACATCGAGGGAGCGCGGGCGCACGGGGCCCGGCCCGTACTCGCCACTCCGGTCGAGCGCCGCAGGTTCGACGCCGACGGGAACGCCGTGCCGACCCACGGTGAGTATCCGGCGGCGATGCGTGCCCTCGCCGGGCGGGAGCGGGTGCCGCTGCTCGACATCGAGGCGCTGTCCCTGGCGCTGTGGCAGGAGCTCGGGGTCGAGGAGACGAAGGTCTACTTCAACTGGACCGCCACCGAGCAGGACAACACGCACTTCAATCCGCCGGGCGCGATCGCCGTGGCGCGGCTCGTGGCGCGGGAGTTGCTGCGCACCCGGGTGCTCGCGCCGCGCGACGTCGTCCGGCTGCACGACGAGATTCCGACGTCCTGGATCACCTGGCCCGAGGCGACCGGCAGCCCGGCCGCGTAAACGAGGAGAGTCGCACGTGCGTACACAGATATGTCATGGACGCGTCATAGCATCGATCGTGGGATGCACCGCCCTGGTGCTCGGCGTCACGGGGACGGCCGCCGCGCATGCCCAGCACCATGAGACCGCCCGGCAGGTGCTGGGCGCGCACGACGGGTGGGGGTCCTACGGCACCGGCACCACGGGTGGCGCGGCCGCCGACGCCGCGCATGTCCACACCGTCACCGACTGGGCCGGCTTCAAGGCCGCCCTGGCCGACGGCGGCAGCGCGCCGAAGATCATCAAGGTGAAGGGTGTCATCGACGCCGACGGGCCGAGCTGCGACTCGTTCCAGGCGCCGGGCTACGACCTCGACGCCTATCTCGCCACGTACGACCCCGCGGTGTGGGGCCGCGACAGAACCCTGGACGACGAGCCCGACGACAGCCCCGAGGGCCTGCGCCGCGCCTCCGCCGCCAACCAGGACGCGTACATCAAGGCCACCGTGCCCGCCAACACCACCATCATCGGGGTCGGCAGGAACGCCGGCTTCCACGGCGCCAGCCTGCAGATCAAGGACGTCGACAACGTCATCGTGCGCAACCTGGCCTTCGAGAGCCCGCTCGACTGCTTCCCGCAGTGGGACCCGACCGACACCGCCGACGGCAACTGGAACTCCGAGTACGACAGCGCGGTCGTGTACAACTCCACGCACGTGTGGATGGACCACAACACGTTCACGGACGGCGACCACCCCGACAGCACGCTGCCGAGCTACTACGGACGGATCTACCAGCAGCACGACGGCGAGCTGGACATCGTCAAGGGCGCGGACTACGTCACGGCCTCCTGGAACGTCTTCGAGGACCACGACAAGACGATCCTGATCGGCAACAGCGACAGCGCCTCGACGGCCGCCGTCGACCGCGGCCATCTCAAGGTCACCTTCCACCACAACCTGTTCTCGAACCTGGTGGAGCGGGCGCCGCGGGTCCGCTTCGGCCAGGTCGACTCGTACAACAACCACTTCGTGGCCAAGGACGGCTACGGCTACAGCTACGGGATCGGCCTGGAGTCCCAACTCGTCGCGCAGCACAACGCGTTCACGCTGCCCGACGGGATCGGCGCCGGGACGATCCTCAAGCGGTGGAACGACGCGCCGCTGACCGCCGACGACAACTACGTCAACGGCAGGCGGGTCGATCTGATCGCCGTCCACAACGCCGAGGTGCCGACCGAGATCCTGCGGTCGGGCGCCGGCTGGACGCCGACCCTGCGCACCCGGATCGACCCGGCCAGGGCGGTCCCCGCCATCGTCGACCACCACGCGGGCGCGGGCCACTTGCACTGACGCCGCCCCATCCACAACGGCCGGGACACCCCCGTCCCGGCCCACCCCCCCCACACACGAGGACGTACCCGCACGAGCCGCAGACTCAAGGAGCTTCAGCATGCCCGCGTCCAGACCTCAACCACCCCTGTCCAGAAGGGGATTCCTCCTCGCGACCGCCGGTGCGACCGCCGCACTCGGCCTCGCGGCCGTCCCCGCGCGCGCCGCCGGCGGCCCCCGCCCGTTCGGCCGGTACGGTTCCCCGCGGCGCCGTCTCACCCCCGGCACCCTCTACGTCGACCCGTACGGCCGCGGCGACTTCGCCACCGTCCAGGCCGCCGTGACCGCGGCGAGCGGCAGCGGCCGCACACTGGTCCTCGCACCCGGCGTCTACCGGGAGACGGTCGCCGTCGACGCCACCCGCACCGGCGCCACCTGGATCGGCGCCTCCGAAAACCCCCGCGACGTCGTGATCGTGTACGACAACGCGGCCGGCACCCCCAAGCCCGGCGGCGGCACCTACGGCACGACCGGATCCGCCACCACGACCGTGCAGGCCGACGGCTTCACCGCCCGCTGGATCACCTTCGCCAACGACTGGCTGCGGGCCGAGCACCCGGAGATCACGGGGACGCAGGCGGTGGCCGTCAAGGTGCAGGGGGACCGCAGTGCCTTCATCCACTGCCGCTTCCTCGGCCACCAGGACACGCTCTACGCCGACTCCATGGCGCTCGGCACCTTCGCCCGCCAGTACTACGCCCACTGCTATGTCGAGGGCGACGTCGACTTCGTCTTCGGGCGGGCGACCGCGGTCTACGAGCAGTGCCACTTCCGCACCCTGGACCGCACCGACCTGGCCGCCGCCCCCTACGGCTTCGTCTTCGCGCCCTCCACGGCGGTGACCAACCCGCGCGGCTACCTGGTGACGCGGAGCCGGGTGAGCAGCGAGGCCCCGGACGCCGCCTACAAGCTGGCCCGCCCCTGGGTGCCCAGCTCCGACACCACCGCCCGCCCGAGTCTCGTCGTCCGTGACACCCACCTCGGCGCGGGGATCGACGCGGTCGCGCCCTACACCAACATGTCGGACGCGTACCCGTGGCAGAGCCAGCGGTTCGCCGAGTACCGCAACACCGGCCCCGGCGCCGTGATCACGGTCCCGCAGAACCGGCCCCAACTCGCCCGCGAACAGGCCGAGTCGGCCACCCGCGCCGCGTACCTGGGCGACTGGAGGCCGTATGAGCGCCGATGAACCCCTGGGGCGGCGGGCCTTCGTGGTGGGGGCCGGGGCGGCGGCGCTGCTCGGCGGGGGAGCGGTCCCGGCGAGTGCGGCGGTCGTGGACGGGCCGCTGCCCGACTTCCACCAGGCACTCAAGGACGAGCTGAACTTCCCGCTGGCATGGGGCACTTCACCCGTCCGCGACTTCGCCACCTGGCGCCGTGCCGCCCGTGCCGTGGTCGAGGAGCACCTTCTGGGCGACCGCCAGGACGGGACGCCGTACGCGCCCGAGTTCACCGCCCGCTCCCAAGGTGACGGGTACACACGCCAGTTGGTGACCGTCTCCCTGACCCGCTACGAACGCGTCCGCGGTGCGCTGCTCACCCCGGACGGCGCCGGGCCCTTCCCGGCCGTACTGCTGCTGCACGACCACGGCGCCAAGTTCGACATCGGCAAGGAGAAGCTCGTCCGGCCCTGGTACGACGACACCCGGCTCACCTCCGCCGAGGCCTGGGCGGACACGTACTTCAGCGGCCGTTTCGTCGGCGACGAACTGGCCCGGCGCGGGTACGTGGTGCTCTGCCTCGACGCGCTCGGCTGGGGCGACCGCGGGAGCGTGACCTACGACCAGCAGCAGGCCCTCGCCGCCAACTTCTACAACCTCGGCTCCTCGCTCGCCGGGCTCATGGCCCGGGAGGACGCCAGGGCGGTCGCCTTCCTCGCCGGGCTCGACCGTGTGGACGCGCACCGGGTCGCCGCCGCCGGCTTCTCGATGGGCGCCTACCGCGCCTGGCAGACCGCCGCGCTCAGCGACCACGTCGCGGCCACCGCCGCCGTGTGCTGGATGACCGGCCTGAAGGACATGATGGTGCCCGGCAACAACACCCTGCGCGGACAGTCCGCGTACTACATGCTCCACCCCGGGCTCGCCCGCTACCTCGACATCCCCGACGTCGCGAGCATCGCCGCGCCCCGGCCGATGCTGCTGCTCGACGGCGAGCAGGACCCGCTGTTCACCGCCGAGGGCGTCCGCGCCGCCTACGCCAAGCTGCGCGCCGTCTGGCACTCCCGCCACGCCTCGCAGCGGCTGCGCACCGAGATCTGGCCGGGACTCGGCCATGTCTTCACGGAGCCCATGCAGGAGGAGGTCTTCGCCTGGCTCGACTCCGTCCTGTGAACACCCCCACCGGGACAGGGACTTGTACGCGGCGGCGCCGGTGGTCCGGGGTGCTTGACCCGTTTTTTACCCGACACGGAGGTATCGATCGGGCAACGGGTCTCGCGCCCAGCCGCGTGACGCGCGTAGAAACCTGTCATGCATAAGCCTCTGCGTATCGCGGCGATCGCCGCAGCATGTGCTCTCGCCGGCGGCGCTCTCTACGGCGCCGGTGCGGCCACGGCCGGCCAGTCCACGGCCAACTCCACCCACGAGCCCTACAACATCGGGCTCCTGGTGAAGGACATCGACACCTACTACGGCACGACGGCGGACGCCGACGGCGTGTACCAGGCGTCGCCGACCAGCCCGTACGCCAAGGACCTGGCGCGTATCGACTCCGCGGCCAGGCACTACATCGACAAGGCGGCGCACAAGGCGCGTCACCACGGCGAGAAGCCCGCGGTCGTCTTCGACATCGACGACACGCTGCTGCTCAGCCTCGACTACGAGAAGCGCTACAACTACACGTACAACTCCGCCACTTGGGCGGCGTACGTGAACAGGGCCGACCGGCCCGAGGTCTTCGGCAGCCCCGAACTCGTGCGCTACGCCGAGAAGAAGGGTGTCGAGGTCTTCTACAACTCGGGCCTGAACGAGGCGCAGCGCTCGGCGGCCGTGGAGAACCTGAAGAAGGTCGGCGCCGACGTCAACCTCGACGCCGACCACATGTTCCTCAAGGACGCGGCCAACCCGCCGGCGTATCTGAGCGCCTGCGCCACGCCGGGCACCTGGACCTGCACGACCGTGCAGTACAAGGCCGGCACGCGCAAGCACATCGAGAAGGACCTCGGGTACGACATCATCGCCAACTTCGGCGACCAGTACTCCGACCTCGACGGCGGTTACGCCGACCAGAAGTACAAGCTGCCGAACCCGACGTACTTCGTCAGCTGACCCCGCACCCGGGGCCTGCCGGAACCGCTGAACCCGAACGCCCCCGCCGGTCGTCACCGCCGGGGGCGTCCTTCACGTAACACGGGGAAAACCTGAAACCGGCGAAACGAGGGAACAATCCAGCCAGCACCCGCACACTGATCCATCCGGCCACGAGGAGCACCCGCCATGAGCGACACCGAGAAGACGGTCGACCGGCCACGTGCCGTACCACCAGCGGCGAACGGAGTCGACCGGTACTTCAGGATCTCCGAGCGGGGATCCACCTTCGGCCGGGAGATACGCGGCGGCTTCGCCACGTTCTTCACGATGGCCTACATCCTTGTCCTGAATCCCATCATCCTCGGCAGCGCGAAGGACAAGTTCGGGCACACCCTCGACACCGGCCAACTCGTCACCGCCACCGCCCTGGTGGCCTGTGTGATGACGGTGATCATGGGCGTCGGCGGCAATCTGCCGCTCGCCATCGCGGCGGGCCTCGGCCTCAACGCCGTGGTCGCCTTCCAGCTCGCCCCGATCATGAGCTGGGCGGATGCGATGGGCCTGGTCGTCCTCGAGGGCATCGTGATCTGCGTGCTGGTGGTCACCGGGCTGCGCAAGGCGATCATGGACGCCATCCCGCATCAGCTGAAGCAGGCCATCGGCGTCGGCATCGGACTGTTCATCGCCTTCATCGGCTTCGTCGACGCGGGCTTCGTCAGCCGTATCCCGGACGCCGCGGACACCACCGTGCCCGTGCAACTCGGCTCCGCCGGGCGGCTCACCGGCTGGCCCGTGCTGGTCTTCTGCCTCGGGGTGCTGCTCACCATCGCGCTGATCGCACGCAAGGTGAAGGGCGCGATCCTGATCAGCATCGTGACGATGACCGTCGTCGCGATCGTCATCGACGCGGTCGCGGACATCAAGAGCTGGGGCCTGACCACCCCGCACGTGCCCGACAAGGTCGTCTCGACGCCCGACTTCGGACTCGTCGGCGACTTCAGCCTCTTCGGCGGCTTCGCGGAGGCCGGGATCCTCACCGCGGTGCTGCTGGTGTTCACCCTGATCCTCTCGGACTTCTTCGACGCCATGGGCACCATCGTCGGCATCAGCGCGGAGGCCGGGCTGCTCGACGAGCAGGGCCAGGTGCCGGGCATCGGCCGCGTCCTGTTCATCGACGGCGCGGCGGCCGTGGCCGGCGGGCTCGGCTCCGCCTCCTCCAACACCGCCTACATCGAGTCCGCCGCCGGTGTCGGCGAGGGCGCGCGCACCGGCTTCGCCAACCTGATCACCGGCGCACTCTTCGGGCTCGCGCTCTTCCTCACCCCGGTGCTGACGATCGTCCCGCTGCAGGCGGCTGCGCCCGCCCTGATCGCCGTCGGCTTCCTGATGATGACCCACGTCAAGCACATCGACTGGGACCGCTACGAGATCGCCATCCCGGCCTTCCTGACCATCGCCGCGATGCCCTTCACCTACTCCATCACGGACGGCATCGGCGCCGGCTTCCTCGCCTACGTCGTCATCAAGACGGTGCTCGGCAAGGCGCGGGAGGTGCACTGGCTGCTGTGGGGGGTTTCGGCGCTGTTCCTCGTGTACTTCGCGATCGATCCGGTGGAGCAGATCCTCGGTGTGAAGTGAGGACGCTGCGCGCTCGGCCGCGGGTTCGTCGTGGCCGAGCGCGCAGTTCCCCGCGCCCCTTCGGTGCGCTCAGTGCAGGGCCGCTTCCATCATTGCCCTGGCCACGGGGGCGGCCAGCCCGTTTCCGCTGACCTCGGAGCGGGCCGCGTCCGACTGCTCGACGACGACCGCGACCGCGACCTGCTTGCCGTCCGCCTTGCCGTAGGAGGTGAACCAGGCATACGGCGTCTTGCTGTTGTTCTCGCCGTGCTGGGCGGTGCCGGTCTTGCCGCCCACGGTCACGCCGTCGATCCGCGCGTTGGTGCCCGTGCCCTTCTCCACGACCGTCTGCATCGCCGACTGCAGCTGCTCGGCGGTGGAGGAGCTGACGATCTGCTCGGTGGACGTGTCGTCGTCGTAGTTCTTCAGCACGTCGCCGCCGCTGTCGGTGGTCTGCGCGACCATGTGCGGCGAGCGCAGCTTGCCGCCGTCGGCGATGGCCGCGGAGACCATGGCCATCTGCAGCGGGGTCGCCGTGACGTCGTACTGCCCGATGCCCGTCAGGGCCGTGGAGGAGCGGTCCATGTCCGAGGGGTAGACGCTGGTGTACGCCCGCACCGGCACATCCTGCGTGGTGTCGTTGAAGCCGAACTTCTCGGCCATCGCCCTCACCTTGTCCTGGCCGAGGTCGACGGCCATCTTCGCGAAGACGTTGTTGCACGAATACTGCAGCCCGGTGCGGATCGAGGCGTTCTCGCAGGGCGCGCTCGGGTTCTCGTTGGACAGGTCGGTGGTGGTGCCCGGCAGGGTGTACGGGTCGGGGCTGTCGGTCTTCTCGTCCACCGAGGAGTACAGCCCGTCCTCCAGCGCGGCGGCCGCGACGACCAGCTTGAACGTCGAGCCCGGCGGGAGCGGCTGGCGCAGGGCGCGGTTGGTCAGCGGCTTGTCGGGGTCGGCGTTGAGCTTCTTCCAGGCGGTGCCCGCGGTGTTGGCGTCGGTCAGCGTCGTCGGGTCGTAGGACGGTGTGGAGACGACCGCGAGGATCCTGCCGGTCGCCGGGTCGATCGCGACGGCGGCGCCCTTCTTGTCGCCGAGCGCGTCGTACGCGGCCTTCTGCACGTCCGGGTCGATCGTGGTGATCACGTCACCGGGATCGGCGCGCTTTCCGGTGACGGTGTCCATCACGGTGCCCAGGCTGGTGTCCGTGCCGTCGAGGAGGTGCTGGTAGATGCCCTCCAGCTGGGTGGGGGCGTAGGCCTGCGAGGCGTAGCCCGTCACCGCGGCGTACAGCTTGCCGTCCTTGTACGTGCGCTTGTACTTCAGGTCGCTGTCCTTCGTCGGCGCCGAGCCGGTGATGGACCGGCCGCCCACGATGATGTTCCCGAGCGGCTCCGCGTACGTCTTGATCGCGTTGCGCCGGTTCTTGGTGTCGTCCGCGAGGGCCTTGGCGTCGTAGAACTGCAGCCAGGTCGCCCTGACCAGCAGAGCGAACACCAGGAGCAGTGTGAAGACGGAGGCCCGCCTGATCGTCTTGTTCATCCCGCCTTGAGGACGAGCGAAGGCGAGCGGATCGTTCCCTTCCGCGCCGATTTCTCATCGGGCGCTCATGAAGCCCGCCTCGTAGGCCGCGATCACCGCCTGGGTGCGGTCCCGGGTGCCGGTCTTCGCCAGGACCGCCGCCACGTGCGACTTCACGGTGGCGGGGCCGACGCCCATACGGCGCGCGATCTCCGCGTTGGTCAGCCCGTCCGCCATGTGCCGCAGCACCTCGCTCTCGCGGCCGGTGAGCTGCGCCACCCACGGCGGGGGCGTGGGGTACGCGCGCGCGTGCTCCTCGGCCAGCGCCCGCACCGCCGCCGGGAACAGCAGGCTGTCGCTGCGGGCGACGAGCCGTACCGCCTGGACGAGCGAGTCGGCGTCGGCCCGCTTGAGCAGGAAGCCGGCGGCTCCCGCGCGCAGCGCGTCGTACACGTAGGAGTCGTTCTCGAAGGTGGTCACGACGATGATCCGGGGCGGCCCGTCGACCGTGGCGAGGATCTCCTCGGTGGCCCGGATCCCGTCCAGCCCCGGCATCCGGACATCCATCAGCACGACATCGGGCCGCACCTCCCGCACAACCCCCACCGCCCGCACCCCATCGGCCGCCTCCCCGACCACCTCCAGATCCGATTCGGCGGAGAGGATCGCCCGCAGGGCGGTGCGGACCATGCGTTCGTCGTCGGCGAGGGTGATGCGGATGGGGGGTTTGTGGGCGGTGGGGGTGGGGGTCATGTGGGGTCCTTCAAAGGGAGGCAGGGGCTGGGGCCGTCAGGTGTCGTTCCGGGCGGGTCCGGTTCGGTGGTGAGGGTGGCGCGCGGGGCGGGGCGGACCGCACTGGCGGAGAGGATCGCCCGCAGGGCGGTGCGGACCATGCGTTCGTCGTCGGCGAGGGTGATGCGGATGGGGGGTTTGTGGGCGGTGGGGGTGGGGGTCATGTGGGGTCCTTCAGGGGGAGGGCAGCGTGGGTGGGGGTCATGTGGGGTCCTTCAGGGGGAGGTGGGTCTGTAGGCGCCAGGTGTGGTGCTTCGTGGGGCCTGCCTCGGTGGTGCCGCCCAGGAGGCGGGTGCGGTCCGCTATGCCGCGCAGGCCGTGGCCGCCGCCGGGGCGGCAGGGGGTGGGGGTGCCCAGGGGGTTCTCGACGGTGATGGTCAGGTGGTCGTCGGTCGCGGTGATGTGCAGGGTCACCCGTGAGGGGGCGGCGGCGTGCTTGAGGCAGTTGCTCAGGCCCTCCTGCACGATGCGGTAGGCCTCGCGGGACAGGGCGGGCGGCAGTGCCGCCGGGTCGGCGGTGACGGTGGCCGTCACCCGCAGTCCGGAGGCCCGGACCCGGCGCAACAGGCCGTCGAGGTCGCCGGCGAGGGTGGGCGCCGGGCCGGTGCCGGGAGCGTCGCCGTCGCGCAACACGCCCAGCACGGTGTCGAGTTCGGCGACGGTGCGCCGGGTGGTGTCCTCGATCGCGGCGAGCGCCTCGCGCACGAACTCGGGATCGCTGTCGAGGACCCTGCGGGCCGCGCTCGCCTGCAGGGTGACGGCGCTGAGCGCGTGGCCGACGGAGTCGTGCAGCTCGCGGGCGAGCCGGTTGCGGACGGCGAGGTCGGCGGCCCGTGCCTCGGCCGCGGCGAGCCGGTCCTCCGGGGCGGGCCCGAGCAGCCGGGGCGCGAGGTGGGCGAGGAGCGCGCCGGCCCCGGCCGCGCAGCCCGCCAGCGCCACGAGACAGGCCAGACCCGCCACCGGGGAGAGCGCCAACGCCCAGGACCGGTCGAGGATTTCGGGCAGTCCGAGCCGGCTGTCGCGCAGCCACGCGAACAGCGGCAGCGCGATCAGTACGCCCGCGAAGGGCGGCACCGCCAGCGACATCCCGGCGATCACCCCGCCGAACCCCAGGTGCAGCGTGAACCAGGCCGCCGTGCGCGCCTTCGCGCCCCGCGCGCGGGCGGGGCCGTAGACGAGTCGCTCGGCGTCCACCCCGCACAGCCAGCGCACGGCGCTCGACTCCAGCGGCCGGGTCAGCGGGAACAGCGAGGTGACGGCGGCCAGGGGCAACGCCACGGCGAAGGAGGCCAGTTGCAGCCCGAAGTCCCCGAAGACGTTCTGCGAGCCGGTGAGCGGGCCGACGGCGGTGGCGCCGACGAAGACGTACGGCATGGCGAGCGCGCCGCCGAGGATCAGATGGACCCACCGCAGCCGTGCCCGCCGTCCGAGCAGCAACCGGACGAACTCCCTCACCCGGACCGCTCCCCCTGCACCATGGGCCCACGTTCCCGCACCCGCGCCGGGGCCCGCGTCCTGCCCGGCGACGATCCCGCTCCGCCTCAAGGGGGAGACGCCACAGCCGGAAGGCGTACGAGAACAGGAGGCGCCCGCAGGGCTCACCCCTCCAGCGTCAGCACCACTTCGTCGATCTCCGCACCGCGCGCGTTCGCATACCCCGACACCCGCGCCGTGCGCCGGAAGCCGCACTTCTCCAGCACCCGCAGCGATCCGGCGTTGTCCGCCGCCGCGCGCGCGTACAGCGGGCGTTCACGCACCTCGGCCAGCAGCGCACGCAGGGCCGCCGTCGCCACGCCCCGCCCCCAGTACGCACGGTCCACCCAATACGTGACCTCCCGCTCGCCCGGCTCCCCGTACACCGCCGTGCTGCCCACCACGTCACCGTCGGCCAGGACCGTCCGCGTCACGTCGTCCGACGCGAGGATCCGTTTCCACCGGGCGTCGAAGGCGTCCCGGTCGGCCGGGTCCTCGGGGGTGAAGGCCGCCATGCGCACGGCCTCCGGATCGTTCATCTGCCGGAAGAAGACCGGCAGATCGCTCTCGTGCACTTCGCGGAGTACGACGTCCATGGCGTACGAGCCTAGAACGCCGGGGCCGGGAGTCAGAGCCTGCGGGTCGCCAGGGTCAGCCGGTCCCGTGCGTCGAACAGCGCGTCCTTCACCATCTGCTCGTGCGCGGGCGTCAGCCGCGCCACCGGCACCGAGCAGCTGATCGCGTCGCGCGCCGGGGTGCGGTACGGGATCGCCACACCGAAGCAGCGCAGTCCCAGCGTGTTCTCCTCGCGGTCCACCGCGAAGCCCTGCTCACGGACCTGGTGCAGCTCCTCTATGAGCTTCTCGCGGTCCGTGATGGTGTTCTCCGTCAGGCCCGGCAGCGTCTCCGGGAGCATCTTGCGCACCTGCTCGTCGGTGTACGTGCTCAGCAGCGCCTTGCCCAGCGAGGTGGAGTGCGCGGGCAGTCGGCGTCCCACGCGGGTGAAGGGGCGCAGATAGTGCTGCGACTGGCGGGTGGCCAGGTACACCACGTTCGTGCCGTCCAGGCGCGCCAGGTGGATCGTCTCGGTGGTGTCGTCCGACAGCCGGTCCAGCGTCGGCCGCGCCGCCGCGACCACCTCGTCGCCGTCGATGTACGACGTGCCGACCAGCAGGGCCCGCACCCCGATGCCGTACCGCGTGCCCGTCGCGTCGGTCTCCACCCAGCCCAGCTCCACCAGCGTGCGCAGCAGCATGTACAGACTGGACTTGGGATAGCCGACCGCCTCCTGCACCGAGGCGAGCGAGTGCATGCCGGGGCGACCGGCGAAGTACTCGAGCAATTCAACGGTCCGTACCGCGGACTTGACCTGCGCCCCGCCGCCTGTCTCGACTGCCGACATCGCCCTTGACCCCTTCGTTCGCCGGGAAATAGTCTCCAACGGCATATTCATCATCAGAGACAGCGTTCAGTATATCGAACGACCCTGGTGAATGACCCGGATATACCTGGAGGGACCGCGGTGGCAGCAGCACCAGTCTGGAGTGTCGACCCCCGAACCGGGAAGCAGCGTGAACAGGTTGCGGTGGAGGCCACAGCCCAGGAGGTCGACACCGCCGTCCGGGCCGCGCACGCGGCGCGCGCCTCCCTCGCCGACCGCGCTGTCCGCGCCGCCTTCCTGCGCACCGCGGCCGAGCAGCTGCAGGCCGCGCAGGACGGGCTCGTCGAGACCGCCGACGCCGAGACCGCGCTCGGCCCGGTCCGGCTCACCGGTGAACTCGCCCGCACCTGCTACCAGCTGCGCGCGTTCGCGGACATCGTCGACGAGGGCGCCTTCCTCGACGTGATCATCAACCACCCCGACGACACCGCGACCCCGCCGATCCCGGACCTGCGCCGCTACAAGGTGCCCCTCGGCGTCGTCGCCGTCTACTCGGCCTCCAACTTCCCCTTCGCCTTCTCGGTCGCCGGCGGCGACACCGCGAGCGCGCTCGCCGCGGGCTGCCCCGTCGTGGTCAAGGCGCACCCCGACCACCCGGCCCTGTCCGAGTACGTCGCCAAGGTGCTGCGCCGGGCCGCCGCCGCGCACGGCATCCCGGAGGGCGTGGTCGGGCTGGTGCACGGCTTCGAGGCCGGCATCGAGCTGGTCCGGCACCCGCTGGTGTCCGCCGCCGGCTTCACCGGTTCCGTCAAGGGCGGGCGGGCGCTGTTCGACGCGGCCGCGGCCCGTCCGGTGCCGATCCCGTTCCACGGCGAGCTGGGCTCCCTCAACCCCGTCGTCGTCACCGAGGCCGCGGCGGCCGAGCGGGCCGAGGCGATCGGTGCGGGCCTCGCGGGGTCGATGACGCTCGGCGTCGGGCAGTTCTGTGTGAAGCCCGGCCTGGTCCTCGCCCCGTCCGGCGACGCCGGCGACCGGCTGCTGAAGTCCCTGACGGACGCGGTCAGCGACACCGACGCGGGGGTCCTGCTGGACCACCGCATGCGCGACAACTTCCTCGCCGGGATCGCCGAGCGCGTCGAACTTCCGGGCGTGGACTCGCCGGTGACCCCCGGCGCGGGCGGCGAGCACACGGTCAGCGCGGGCTTCCTGACGGTGGCGGCGGACAAACTGGCGGCCGAGGGGGCCTACGACCTGCTCCTGGAGGAGTGCTTCGGGCCGGTGACCGTCGTCGCGCGCTACGAGAACGACGACCAGGTGCAGTCCGTGCTGTCCCGGCTGCCCGGCAACCTCACGGCGACGGTGCATCTGTCGGCGGAGGAGGCGGCGGGCGAGGGCCGGGGCGCCGAGCTGCTGGCCGAGCTGACCCCGCTCGCGGGCCGGGTCCTCGTCAACGGCTGGCCGACCGGTGTCGCGGTCGCCCCGGCCCAGCACCACGGCGGCCCGTACCCGGCGACCACGTCGACGTCGACCTCGGTGGGCGGGACGGCGATCGAGCGGTGGATGCGGCCCGTGGCGTACCAGGGGGCGCCCGAGGCGATCCTTCCGCCGGAGCTGCGCGACGACAACCCGCTCGGGCTGCCGCGCCGCTTCAACGGCCGGCTGGAGCGCTGACGACCCCAGGCCCGCACCGACCGCCCGCAGGTGCCACACTCACGGGATGGACGTGGAACTCCCCGAACTGCCCTTCGCACTGCGCACGTACGGCCCCGAGGGCAACTGGTCCTACGAGGACGGCATCCTCACCGGCTGGGCCGGTCCCCGGCAGGACCGGTTCGTGCCGCCCACCGGCGAGGCCCTGGAGCCCGCCTCGGACGCGCCCCGGCTGCTCGGGGCGCCCGAGGGCGACTTCCAGCTGATCGCACGCGTCACGGTCGGCTTCGCCGGCGCCTTCGACGCGGGGGTGCTCTACGTCCACGTCGGCGAGCGGGCCTGGGCCAAGCTCTGCCTGGAGTACTCCCCGGACGTGCCCACCGTGTGCACGGTGGTCACCCGGGGCCACTCCGACGATGCCAACTCCTTCACGGTGGACGGCAGTTCGGTGTGGTTCCGGGTGAGCCGCACCGGCCGCGCCTTCGCCTTCCACGCCTCCCGCGACGGCCACCACTGGACCTTCGTCCGCCTCTTCACCCTCGGCACCGAAAAGGAAACCGGCGACGCCCTCATCGGCTTCATGACCCAGTCCCCCCTGGGCGAGGGCTGCGTGGTCACGTACGACCACCTGGAATACCGCCCTACGTGGCCGAGCGACTTGCGGGATGGAAGCTGAGGGGGGCGCCTGCGGCGGGCGGGAGCGGGTTTGGGCGGGTGTGTCTGACGTGGCGGCTTGGGTAACGGGAGTTGAGCTGCCTGCGGCGAGCAGGGCGGGCAGGTCTGGCGTGCCGCCGGTGACGGTCGGGATTGCGGGTCTGCCCATGTGGACGGGTCGCCCGTGGGGCGGCAGATGGGCCGTCGCCTGCGGCGGGTGCGGGCGACGGCCTGGCGTGGGTCCCAGGGCGGCTGCGGCAGGTGGCTGACTTTGCCGCTGGGCCTGCGGCGCGGGCCGCGGTCGTGATGGGCGAGGCGGCGGGGCGCCCCAGCTGGGCGAGCGCCCTGCCTGGCGGAAGCTCAACGAGCGCCCACTTCAGTGCAGGCCCGCGTGGTCACGGGCGGGACTGTCGGCCCTGCTACGTGGCCGATCGGCCCGGGAGACGGGAGCTGAGCGCTGCCGTCGTGGCCAGCAGGGCCGCACTGCACAGCAGGCTCAGGCGCATCCCGGACTCGAAGTCGTCCGCGACCAGGCCTCCGAAGACCGCGATGCCCAGGCCGCCCGAGATCTGGCGGGCCGCGTTGAGGAGGCCTGCGGCGACGCCTGCGCGATCGGCGGGGACGGCGTCCATCATGGCGGCGGTCAGCGGGGGCACCGTCAGGGCGCAGCCCACGGCGAGGGGGATCAGCAGCGCGGCCACCAGGGCCGGGGGCGTGCCGGCGTCGACGTAGAGGAGGACGAGCAGCGCGACGACGGCCAGGGCCTGTCCGACCGTCATCGGCAGCCGGGGGCCGTAGCGCCCGGCGAGCTTGCCCGCGGCCACGTTCGTCACCGCGATCAGGCCCGTCATCGGCAGGAACAGCAGCCCCGCGAAGAGCGGTGAACGCCCCTGCACCTGCTGGAAGAAGAGCGAGAACACGAACACCATGCTGTAGAAGGCGACGCTGACCGCCGCCCCCGCCGCGACGGTCACCGTCACGGTCCGGTCCCGGAACAGGGACAGCGGGACGACCGGATGCGCCCGGCGCGACTCGACGCGCAGGAACGCCGCCGCCGCGACGACGGCCACCACCAGCGCAGCCCACCCGGCCGCCCCGCGCTCGATCGCCGCGAAGGTCAGCGCGGTCAGGCTCACCACCGCGGTCGTCTGCCCCAGAAGGTCCAGCGGTGCCGGACGGCGCTCGGAGCGCGGAGTGCGGGCTGCCAGCAGCAGGATCGTCGCGCCCACCGGCACGTTCACGAAGAAGATCGCCCGCCAGTCCCACGCCGTGGTCAGCAGCCCGCCCGCCACGGGCCCGAGCGCCACCGCGAGCGAGCCGCCCGCCGCCCACACGGCCACCGCTCGTGCCCGCCGCACCGGATCCCCGTACGCCTGCCGCACCAGCGCGAGCGACGCCGGCAGCACCACCGCCGCCGCGACCCCCTGCACCACCCGCGCACCGATCAGCGCCGGCAGCCCGGGCGCCAGCCCGCACACCACGGAGGCCAGCGTGAACACGCCCGTGCCGAGGGCGTACGCACGGCTCGCCCCCGCCCGGTCCGAGAACGCGCCGGTGGACAGCATCAGCGCCGCGAAGGGCAGCGTGTAGGCGTCCACCACCCACTGCAGCCCGGACATCCCGCCGTCGAGCGAGGCACCGATCGACGGCAGCGCCACGTTGACCACGGACGCGTCCAGGCAGATCAGCGCGAACCCGAGCAGGGCGGCGACGAGGGTGAGTGCGGGAGCAGGTCTCTTGGGCGCCAACTCGCGCTCGGAATAGGGGAGTTGTTCACTCCCGAGGGTCTGTTCGGTCGACATGGCTCCATGCTGCGGATCTCCGGGGCCGTACAGTAGTGGCCTGAATGCCATGCACCCGGAGGTTCTGGCCATGCCCGCGCACCGCATCGCCGTCATCGCGCCCTCGCCCGTCTCCATGTTCAACCTCGCCATCCCGGAGATGATGTTCGGCAAGGTCGAGGTGGACGGGCGGCCCGGCTACGAGGTGGTCATCTGCGCCGCGGAGCCGGGCCCCGTGCCCACCTCCGGCGGACTCGACCTGCACGTACCCCGCGGGCTCGATGCGGTGCACGAGGCGGACACGGTCGTCGTCGCGGGCACGGGCGCCCCCTACGAGCCGGACCCCCGCATCGTGACCGCCCTGCGCGAGGCGGCCGGCGCCGGCAAGCGCATCGCGTCCCTGTGCACCGGCGCCTTCCAGCTCGCCGAGGCGGGCCTGCTGCACGGCCGCAGGGCCACCACGTACTGGGCGCACGCCGAGGAGCTGCGCCGCCGCTACCCGCAGGTCGACCTCCAGGGAGACGTCCTCTACGTCCAGGACGGCCCGTACGTCACCGCCTCCGGCTACGCCGCCGGCATCGACCTGTGCCTGCACGTCATCCGCACCGACTACGGCGCCGCCGTCGCCAACGAGGTCGCCCGCCTCTCCCTCGTCGCCCCCGTACGCCCCGGCGGCCAGACCCAGTTCACCCACACCCCGCTGCCACCCGAGCGCGGCACCTTCTGCGCCGACACCCGCGGCTGGGCCATGCGCAACCTCGACAAGCCGCTCACCCTCACCGACCTGGCCCGGCACGCGGGCGTCTCGGTGCGCACCCTCACCCGCCGCTTCCACGCCGAGAGCGGCGTCAGCCCCCTGCAGTGGCTCCTCCACCAGCGCATCGAGCGCGCCAAGGAGCTGCTGGAGACCACCCGCCTGCCCATGGACCAGGTCGCCCGCGCCTGCGGCCTGGGCACCGCCGACTCGCTGCGCACCCATGTGGTCCGCAGGACCGGTCTGACCCCGAGCGCCTACCGGGCGCAGTTCACCCGCCTGGGAACCGGGGCCGCCGGGGACACGTCCTCCGCTGCATGATCGCAGCGAACCGGGCCCTCGACCCCCCGATGATCAGAACCGCCCTGCCCGCCGAGGCCGCGGCCGTCGCCGAACTGCATGTGCGCGCCCGCTCCACCTACTACCCGGACGGCCTCCCCGACGACGGCCGGGACTGGCCGGCGCTGTGGGCCCGGGCCATCGAGCGCCCCGACGGCCATGTCCTGTGCGCGGTCCGCGACGGCCACCTGGTCGGCATCGCCTCCTTCCGCACCCCGGAGGGCACCCCCGCAGACGCGGTCAAGCTGTTCCAGTTCCACGTCGACCCCGGCCACTGGCGCTCCGGCGTCGGCACGGCCCTGCATGCCGCCTGCGTCGAGCAGTGGCGGGCCGACGGCAGAACGGCGGCCGTCCTCGACGTGCACGTCGACAACCACCGCGCCCAGGCCTTCTACGCCCGCCAGGGCTGGGTCCCCGACCCGCAGAACCCGCCCGCCGAGGACGACCACCACCTCTTCCTGCGCTTCTCGGTGCCGGGGGAATGACCGGCGCTGCTTGAACGTTCACGCACTGAGGCGGAGGGTGTCTCCGTATCCGATGTGTCGGTACGTCCGTACGAGCGGGAGAGAGCGCAGCGCATGAAGGTCGAGATCTGGTCGGACATCGCCTGCCCCTGGTGCTACGTGGGCAAGGCCCGCTTCGAGAAGGCGCTCGCCGCCTTCCCGCACCGCGACGGGGTCGAGGTCGTGCACCGTTCCTTCGAGCTGGACCCGGGCCGCGCCAAGGGCGATGTGCAGCCGGTGATCACCATGCTCACCAGGAAGTACGGCATGAGCGAGGCGCAGGCCAGGGCGGGCGAGGAGAACCTCGGCGCGCAGGCCGCCGCCGAGGGCCTGGAGTACCGCACCAGCGGCCGCGACAGCGGCAACACCTTCGACATGCACCGGCTGCTGCACCTCGCCAAGGAGCGGGGCCGCCAGGACGAGCTGATCCAGACCTTCTACCGGGCGAACTTCGCCGAGGAGCGCTCCGTCTTCTCCGAGGGCGACGAGCGGCTCGTCGAGCTCGCCGTCGCGGCCGGACTGGACGCCGACGAGGCCCGCAAGGTGCTCGCCGACCCCACCGCCTACGCCGACGAGGTCCGCGCCGACGAGCGCGAGGCCGCCGAGCTCGGTGCGAACGGCGTGCCGTTCTTCGTCCTCGACCGCAAGTACGGCGTCTCCGGCGCCCAGCCCGCCGAGGTCTTCACCCAGGCACTGACCCGGGCGTGGGGCGAACGGCCGCCGCTGCAGCTGATCGACGAGGGTGACGCCGAGGCGTGCGGCCCCGACGGATGCGCCGTACCGCAGCAGTGACCCCGTGACCCGGCGCCCGGCAAAGCCGCAGGTGGCGACCGATCTATAAGGACTGCTTGGCGAAACCACGCAGAAATCGGCAATGGACTATGGGTTCCGGGGGGCCCACAGTGGGTCCATGGAGACCTTCGAGAGCCTCGTCCGAGCCGAGTTCGCCCCGAAGAACACCTACCTGAACACCGCGAGCACCGGCCTGCTGCCCGACCGCACCGTGACCGCCCTGCGTATCGCCGTCGAGGCGGCCGCCGCCGGGCGGCCCACCGACATGTTCGCCGACGTCGAGGCGAGCCGCGCCTCCTTCGCGCGGCTCGCCAAAGTGCCCGGCCGCCGGGTCGCGGCCGGTGCCTCGGTCGCCGTCTACAGCGGACTGATCGCCGCCTCCCTGCCCGAGGGCGCCGAAGTCCTCACCGCCGAGCACGACTTCAGCTCCGTCGTGAACCCCTTCCACGTCCGCTCCGACCTCAAGGTGCGCGCCGTGCCGCTGGAGCGCCTCGCCGAGTCCGTGCGGCCCGGCACCGCCCTGGTCGCGGTCAGTGCCGCGCAGTCCGCCGACGGACGCGTGGCCGACCTGCCCGCGATCCGGGAGGCGGCGCGCGAGCACGGGGCGCGCACCTACGTCGACGCGTCCCAGGCCGCCGGATGGCTGGACCTCGACGCGGACGCCCACGACTACACCGCCTGCGTCGCCTTCAAGTGGCTCGTCTGCCCGCGGGGCGTGGCCTTCCTGGTCGTCCCGGAGGACCTCGGCGGACTCACCCCGCTGTTCGCCGGCTGGGTCGCGGGGGAGCACCCCTGGGACGCCTGCTACGGCCCCATCGACGAACTCGCCCACTCTGCACGGCGGTTCGACGAGAGCCCCGCCCTCTTCTCCTACGCCGGCGCCCGCCGCTCCCTGGAGCTGCTGGAGGAACTCGGCGTCGACGCGGTGCGCGCCCACGACCTCGCGCTCGCCGACCGCTTCCGCGCGGGCCTGGCCTCGCTCGGCCACGAGCCCGTCCCGTCACCCGGCTCGCCCATCGTCTCCGTGCCCGGGCTCGGCCGCCGCCAGGGCGAGCTGAGCAGCGCGGGGGTGGAGGTCTCCGACCGCGCGGGCAACCTGCGGGCGGCCTTCCACCTGTACAACACGCTGGCCGATGTCGACCGGCTGCTCGACGTCCTGTCCGCCTGAACCACTGGCGCGGTGCCTGCGGGGACGCTAGGAAGGGCACGTGGAGTCCACGGGCGAGACCTCCGTGCGGCAGCCCGCCGACGCGGAGCTGCACCGGCGGCTGGTGTACGGGGACGAGTCCGCGCTGGCCGAGGCGTACCAGGCGTACGGGGCTCTGGTGCGGCGCGTCGCCGTGCGGGTCACCCGCAGTCCGGGCGCCGCCGAGGACGTGGCGCAGGAGGTCTTCGCCCAGCTGTGGAGCAGGCCCTACGCCTTCGACGCGGCCCGCGGCTCGCTGCGCACCTGGCTGTCCATGCTCGCGCACCGGCGGGCCGTGGACTGGGTGCGCAGCGAGGCCAGGCACCGCAAGGACGCCCGCGCCGACGACTCGGCCCTGCACGCCATCCCGGACGCCTCGCCCGGCCCGGACGAGACGGTCGTCGACCGCGAGCGCTCGCTGCTGCTGCACTCGGCCCTCGCCGAACTCCCGCAGCCGCAGCGGGAGGTGGTCCATCTGGCCTACTTCGCGGGCCGCACCTACCGGCAGGCCGCCGTGGAACTCGGCATCCCGGAGGGCACGGCCAAGACCCGGCTGCGCACGGCTTTGCGATCCTTGGCCGAGTCTTTGGCCGACCCGCCCGATCCCGCGCTCGAACGGGGCGCATGATGGCGACACGGGAAGCCGGGGAAGGAGGCCCGCGATGACCGATCACGACGCCGTACGCGATCTGCTGGCCGCCTGGGCCTTCGGCGCCCTGCCCCCGGCCGAGCGGCAGTCGGTGCCCGCGCACCTCGCCGAGTGCGAGACCTGCGCGGCGGAGGCGGCACGGCTGCGCGAGACGGTACGGCTGCTGGACGGACCGGCCATGAACGGCACACCACCGCCCGCCACCTCCGACGTGCTGTCCGCCGCCCTGGGCGCCCGGCCGGCGGCGCCCCGGGTCGCCGCGCACGCGGCCCCGTACGCGGCCGCCGTCGCCGGGGTGAAGGCGCTGCTGCCGGAGGCCGAGGGCCGCTGGAGCACACCGGTCGTGCACGACTGGGACGTGCACGCGACCCTGGCCCATCTGCTCGCCGCCGACGAACCGCTCGCCGGCCGGCTCGGCATCGCGCCGCGCGTGCCGGCGACCCCGGTGCCCGAGGGCATGAGCTGGGGGGAGGCCTGGGACCGCCGTACCGCCGAGGTCATCGCGCACGAACACGGCCGTACGCCCGCGCAGACGGTCGGCGACTGGGCGGCGCAGGCGGCCGCCCTGCTCGCCGCGCCCGAGGCCCGCGTGCCCGAACTGGCCGCGCGCGCAACGGAGTTGATGGGGGTACGGCTGCCGGTCGCCGACCACTACGTGGTGCGCGCCTTCGAGACGTGGATCCACACCGACGACATCGGCCGCGCCCTCGGCCTCACCGTCCCGCCGCCGCCCGCCGGGTACTTGGGGCAGCTGGTGCGCCTCGCCGTGCGCGTGCTCGGTCTCGCCCTGGGGCCCGCCGCTCCGCCGGTGCTGTTCGCCGTCGACGGGGACCAGCAGTGGGTGCTGGGCTCGGAGGACGAGCCGGTGCACGGCGAACTCGCCCTGGACCCGGTGGACTTCTGCCTGCTGGTCGGTGGCCGGCACACTCCCGACCAGGTGCCGCACCGCGCCACGGGGGACGAGGGCGCGGTCAGGAACGTACTGGAGCGGGCGGCGTCACTGTCGTGGCTGTGAGGCCACAGGCGTGACGCCGCCCGCTCCAGAAACGATCAACGCCGCTACTTCACCGGGGTGAAGTCCCGCGCCCCGATGAACTCCGGACGCC
This sequence comes from Streptomyces spinosisporus, assembly GCF_022698145.1. Classification (GTDB taxonomy): domain Bacteria; phylum Actinomycetota; class Actinomycetes; order Streptomycetales; family Streptomycetaceae; genus Streptomyces; species Streptomyces spinosisporus. The sequence goes on along the minus strand of NZ_JALDAX010000013.1, from coordinate 93,710 downwards.
GCACGGGGGCCGCGAACGGCTCGACCGCCTCGTTCTCCACGCTGTTGAACACGATGAAGACGTTGCTGCGCGGGAACGGCGTGATGTTGTCACCCGAGCCGTGCATGCAGTTGCAGTCGAACCAGGTCGCCGAACCGGCCTTGCCGGTGAACAGCTTGATGCCGTAGTCGCTCGCCATCGCGGTCAGCGCCTCGTCCGAGGGCGTGCCCGCGTCCTGCATCTGCAGCGACTTCTTGTAGTTGTCCTTCGGCGTCTCGCCGGCGCAGCCCAGGAACGTCTTGTGCGAGCCCGGCATGATCATGAGGCCGCCGTTGGTGTCGTAGTTCTCGGTCAGGGCGATCGAGACGGACACCGTACGCATGTTGGGCAGGCCGTCCTCGGCGTGCCAGGTCTCGAAGTCCGAGTGCCAGTAGAAGCCGCTGGCGCCGAAACCGGGCTTGACGTTGATCCGCGACTGGTGGACGTACACGTCCGAGCCGAGGATCTGCCGTGCCCGGCCGACCACCCGCTCGTCGCGCACCAGCTGCGCGAACACCTCGCTGATCTTGTGCACTTCGAAGACCGAGCGGATCTCCTTGGACTTCGGCTCGACGATCGAGCGCTCGTCCGCGCGGATCTGCGGGTCCGTGACGAGCCGGTCCAGCTCCTGTGCGTAGAGCGGGACCTCGTCCGGGGCGATCAGCTGGTCGATGGCGAGGAAGCCGTCGCGCTCGAACCCCTGCAGATCGGTCGCCGAGATCGGGCCCGGGGTGTCGGGCGAGCCCCAGACGACCGGGTCCTTGCGCGGCACGGACACCTCGACGGGGCCGCGGCTGGGGTAGAGATCAGTGATGGCGGTCATGTGATGTCACACCTCCTCGGGCTCGGTGAGCAGCGGGTAGACGCCGTTCTCGTCGTGGTCCTCCCGTCCGGTCACGGGCGGGTTGAAGACACAGATGCAGTGGAAGTCCTCCTTGACCTTGAGCGTGTGCCGCTCATGGCCGTTGAGGAGGTACATCGTGCCGGGCGTGATGTGGTACGTCTTCCCGGTCTCGCGGTCGGTCAGCTCGGCGTCGCCCTTGGTGCAGACGACGGCCTCGATGTGGTTCGCGTACCACATGTTCGTCTCGGTACCCGCGTACAGGATCGTCTCGTGCACCGAGAAGCCGACCCTCTCCTTGGCGAGGACGATCCTTTTGCTCTCCCAGGTGCCGGACGCGGACTTCACATGCCGGTCGGTGCCTTCGATCTCCTTGAACGAACGGACGATCACGGTGGTGCCTAGCCTCCTAGTTGATGCCCAGGGTTGGGCCTTTCCCGGTTGTTCGGGCTTGTTCAGGCGGTCTCGCGCACGGCGCGGGCGAGGATGCTGAGCCCCTCGTCCAGTTCCTCGGCCGTGACGGTGAGCGCCGGGAGGAGTTTGACGACCTCGCTCTCCGGGCCCGAGGTCTCGATGAGCAGCCCCAGCTCGAAGGCGCGGCGGGCGATCCGGTTCGCGCGCTCCTTGTCGTGGAACTCCATGCCCCAGACGAGACCGCGGCCCCGGTACTCCTTGACGGCGTCGGGGTTCTCCTCCGAAATGGCGACGAAGGCCTGCTCGACCTGCTCGCCACGGGCGCGGGTCTGCTTCTCCATCGCGGACCCGTCCGCCCAGTACGCCTCCAGCGCGGCCGTGGCCGTGACGAAGGCGGGGTTGTTGCCGCGGAAGGTTCCGTTATGCTCGCCCGGCTCCCAGATGTCCAACTCGGGCTTGAACAGGCACAGCGACATCGGCAGTCCGTAGCCGCTGATGGACTTGGACACGGTGACGATGTCCGGGGTGATGCCCGCCTCCTCGAAGGAGAAGAAGGCGCCGGTGCGGCCGCAGCCCATCTGGATGTCGTCGACGATCAGCAGCATGTCCTGGCGCTCGCACAGCTCGGACAGCGCGCGCAGCCACTCGGGACGCGCGACGTTGATGCCGCCCTCGCCCTGCACGGTCTCGACGATCACGGCCGCCGGCTTGTTCAGACCGGAGCCCTGGTCCTCCAGGATCCGCTCGAACCACAGGAAGTCCGGGACCTGGCCGTCGAAGTAGTTGTCGAACGGCATCGGGGTGCCGTGCACCAGCGGGACACCGGCGCCGGCCCGCTTGAAGGCGTTGCCGGTGACGGCCAGCGAGCCGAGCGACATGCCGTGGAAGGCGTTGGTGAACGACACGATGGCCTCGCGGCCCTTCATCTTCCGCGCCAGTTTCAGCGCGGACTCCACGGCGTTGGTGCCCGTCGGGCCCGGGAACATGACCTTGTACGGCAGGTCGCGCGGCCGCAGCACCAGGTCCTGGAAGGTCTGCAGGAAGGAACGCTTGGCGGTGGTCGACATGTCGAGCCCGTGCGTGACGCCGTCGCGCTCCAGGTAGTCGATCAACGCCCGTTTCAGGACGGGGTTGTTGTGTCCGTAGTTCAGCGAGCCGGCCCCGGCGAAGAAGTCCAGGTACTCATGGCCGTCCTCGTCGTACATGCGGCTGCCCTGCGCACGGTCGAAGACGGTGGGCCAGCCGCGGCAGTAGCTGCGCACCTCGGACTCGAGGGTCTCGAAGACACTGAGGTCGGGCTGGGTGATGGTCACGACGATTCGCTCCTCGTTGCGTGGGGGAGTGCGTGGGGGTCGTCAGGGGGGGGCTGGGAAGTCCTCGGTGACTTCTCCAGAGAAAGACCAGAGAAAGACGAGAGAGATCAGAGGGAGAGGGGGCCGATGCGGTACAGGACCTCGGGGTCGTGGGGCCCGTCGGGGAACAGGCCGGTGTCGAAGAGCACCTCGCGCTCCACGTCGGCGCCGTGCCGTTCGGCGAACGAGGTGAACAGGCGCTGAGAGGCGGAGTTGCCGGGCGAGATGGTGGTCTCCAGGGCGGTGATCCGGTGCTCGCCGGTGCTGCGTGCCACGAGTCCGTCGAGGAGGGCGGCCGCAAGACCGCGCCCGCGGTACGCCTCGTCCACCGCGACCTGCCAGACGAGCAGGGTGCGCGGGCGGTCGGGCCGGATGTATCCGGTGACGAAGCCGACCGGCGACCCGTGGGCGTCGCGTGCCACGGCGGTGGTGCCGGCGAAGTCACGGCACCACAGCAGATAGCTGTACGACGAGTTCAGGTCGAGCGTCTTCGAGTCACGGGCTATCCGCCACAGCGCGGCTCCGTCCGCCACCGATGGACGGTCGATTTGGAGTTCTGCTCGGTCTGCTTGTGCGGCAGTCATGCAAATTGAACTTACCGATGGAAAATCAAAAATGCATGGCCTGATGGGGTTACGGATGCGGGGCGTGTGTGTTATCGCGCGGGCGCGAGGGCGGGCGAAGCGGGTCGGCGAAAACGCCTGGTTTGTGGGGGATATACCGCCCGAACCGGGCGGAGTGTGGAACGCGTCACAGCCGTGGAACCCGCACGAGATCTGCCCGAAATACACCCGATGGTGTTCGCGAAATCTTTGTGTTTAGGACGGAGAAAAGCGGGCAGAAGAATACGGGAAGCTGCCCCTGATAATCCCCTGAGAATCGTACTCCGAATAGCGCCGAATTCAGGCTCCGGTTACTCCGTCGATACGCTCGCGCAGGATATCCGCGTGACCGTTGTGCCGGGCGTACTCCTCGATCATGTGCAGAAACACCCAGCGCAGCGCGACCTCCATACCGGCCATCGGCCCGTCGGCGATCCGCCCCACGCCGTCGAGCGGCCTGCCGGCACACACCTCACGCCCCCGCGCGATCTCCCGCTGCCAGACGGTGAGCGCCTCGCCGATACCCCGCTCCGGGTCGAGCCCGTACCCGCTGACGTTCCCGTCCCCCCCCCACACGGGCGGTACGTCTTGGGGGGGGCAGTGCCCGGAGGGGATGCGGGGCGCGTGGTTCTGCTGGGGGGTGGGAGGGCGCCCGGAGGGGGTCCGGGAGTGCGTGGTCTCCTGGGATTGGGGGCAGTGCCCGGTGGGGTGCCCGGGGCGTGGTCTCTGCCGGGAGTGGGGAGCGGTGCGCTGGCGTGGGCTTTGCAGGGAGCAGGGAGCAGTGCGCGTAAGGGGTGCAGGGGACGTAGTCCCCGCCGGGGTTGAAGGGGCGGAGGCCCTGGGGGATGGGACGGGTAGGGGCGGCGGGGGCGAGGAAGATCTCGTGACGCCAGCCCGGGTCCCGCACCCGCCCCGCGCCCCGAGCCCGCGCCCCGAGCCCCGAGCCCGAGCCCGAGCCCGAGCCCGAGCCCGAGCCCGAGCCCGCGCCCCGCCCAGTGCCCTACGCCCAGCCGCCCTCCACAGCCCCCCGCGCCCCCTCCAGGTCCACCGTCGCCCCGTTCTCCCGCAGTGCGACGCCCAGTGCTGTCAGGCTGGAGTTGATCGTCTCCGGGGTCGCGTTCGGGCCGTAGTGGTTCACGCGGATCATGGAAGCGGCCAGCGCGCCCCCGCCGGCGGCCAGCGGGAGTGTGGGGTCGGTGGAGAGGGCGTGCGTCACCAGGTCTGATGCGAGGACGCCCGGAGGGGTTCGTAGCGTCGTGGCGACCGGGGCCGCCTCGTGTGCCTCGTGGACATACGGTTCGAGGCCGCCGCCGAGAGCCACCGCCCCCGCGCGCGTGGCAGCGGCGGCGGAGGCGTGCCGGGCCATCACGGCCTCCAGCCCCTCCGTCTCGATCCGCTCCACGCACGCCTCCAGCGCCAGCATCTCCAGCTGCGCCGGCGCATGCAGCAGAGCCTTGCGCCCGCCGTCGACCCACCGCTCCTTCCAGTCGAGCAGCGACAGATACGACCTGCGCGGCGCCCCGGGGTTCGAGGCCATCCGCGCCCACGCCCGCTCGCTCACCGACACCGCCGACACACCCGCGGGCCCGCCCATCGCCTTCTGCGCCCCGACGACGCACAGGTCCACACCCCACGCGTCCGGCAGCACCGGCTCGGCCCCGATCGAGGCGACCGCGTCCAGATAGAACAGCGCGCCCTGCTCCCGTACGACCTCCCCGATCTCCGCGACCGGATTGGTGTTGCCGGTGGCCGCCTCCGCGTGCACCAGCGACACGAAGTCGATCTCCGGGTGCTCGGTGAACGCCTCCCGGATCTGTGCGGCACTCACCGCCGTGTGGAAGGGCACCGAGAGGTCGATCACCGTCGCCCCGCAGTCCCGCAGCCAGTTCCCGAAGGTCTGTCCGTACGGCCCGGTGATGACGTTCAGTGCGACGGTCCCCGGCCCGGCGGTCCCCCGGATCGCCCCCTCCAGCGGCAGCAGCGCCTCACCCTGCATGATCACCACGTCCTGCTCGGTGTCGAGCAGCTTCGCCACGCGGTCCTCGATCGAGGCGAAGTGCGCGGCGCTCATCGGGGGCAGATCGAGGAGGGGGTGGGTCACGGCGTGCTCTCTTCACTCACGAGTGTTCGACTTCTGTCGAGGGTATCCGCCAGTTGACCCGCCCCATATGGCCCACCTACCACGTGCCCACCACTTGAGACTTCTTAGGCCGGACACCCCCGCAACCATCGGTTTGGTTTGAGAGACCCAAACCTCTCCTTATAATCGGAACCCACAGTTCCCCCACAGGAGGCCCCCCGTGAAGACCCCCTCCGGGCGCCGGACCCGCACTCTGGCCGCCATCACCGTGACGGCCGGGCTGGTGCTCGTAGCCGCCTGCACATCCAGCGACAACGGCGGCAGCGGCAGCAAGACGGCCGCCGGCGGGGTCCAACTCGTCAAGGCGGGACAGCTGACCACCTGCACCCACCTGCCGTACCCGCCCTTCCAGTCGGAGATCAACGGCAAGGTGCAGGGCTTCGACGTGTCGATGATCGACCTCGTCGCCAAGGACCTCGGCGTCAAGCAGCAGATCCTCGACACGCCCTTCGAGAACTTCAAGACCGGCGCGTTCCTCAACTCCGGCGAGTGCGACCTGGCCGCGGCCGGCATGACCATCACCGCCGAGCGCAAGAAGAACGTCGACTTCTCCGACCCGTACTTCGACGCCACCCAGGCCCTGATGGTCGGCAAGGACAGCGGCATCACCTCGCTCGCCGACGCCAAGGCCAAGAAGGTCAAGCTCGGCGCCCAGGCACAGACCACCGGCGAGGACTACGCGAAGTCGCAGGGCTTCGACCCGGTCTCCTTCGAGTCCTCCGACGCCGTCCTCAACGGCCTGCGCACCGGCCAGGTCAAGGCCGTCGTCATCGACTACCCCGTCGTCCAGGGCTGGCTGAAGGACAAGGCCAACGCCGCCTACAAGGTCGCCGGCCAGATCAACACCGGTGAGCAGTACGGCTTCACGGTGAAGAAGGGCAACACCAAGCTCCTCGCCGCGGTCAACAAGGCGATCAAGGACGCCAAGGCCGACGGGACGTACAAGAAGCTGTACGAGAAGTGGATCGGCCCCTACGACGCGTCCGCGGCCTCCCCCTCCGCCTCATGACCGCACCCGACGTACGACTCCAGCCCCGCAAGAAGGGCCTGACCCGCACGCAGAAGCGCACCCTGTCCCGCGGCGCGCAGTACGTCGTCTTCGTCGCCGCCGTGATCGCCTTCGCGGTCGCGGCGGACTGGGGCCGGCTGAAGAACCAGTTCGCGCAGTGGAGCATCGCCAAGCAGATGTTCCCCGACGTGATCACGCTGGCGCTGAAGAACACCGTGCTGTACACGCTGTCCGGCTTCGTCGTCGGCCTCGTGCTCGGCATGGTGATCGCGCTGATGCGGCTGTCCTCGGTGGGCCCCTACCGCTGGGTCGCCGGCATCTACATCGAGATCTTCCGCGGACTGCCCGCCCTGCTGATCTTCATCTTCATCGGCGTCGCCGTGCCCCTGGCCTTCCCCGGCACGGAGATCGTCGGCGGCACCTACGGCAAGGTCGCCCTCGCGCTCGGTCTGGTCGCCGCCGCCTACATGGCCGAGACGATCCGCGCGGGCATCCAGGCCGTGCCCAAGGGGCAGATGGAGGCGGCCCGTTCACTCGGGTTCTCGCCCGCCCGCGCCATGATCTCGATCATCATCCCGCAGGCGTTCCGCATCATCCTCCCGCCGCTGACCAACGAACTCGTCCTGCTCTTCAAGGACTCCTCGCTGGTGCTGTTCCTCGGCGTCACCCTGGAGGAGCGCGAACTGTCCAAGTACGGCCGCGACCTGGCCAGTACGACCGCCAACTCCACGCCGATCCTGGTCGCAGGGCTGTGCTACCTGCTGGTGACCATCCCGCTCGGCTTCGTCGTGCGCCGCATGGAGGCGAAGGCCCAGGAGGCCGTGAAATGAGCCAGACGTCACCCGCGGCGGGTGCGGAGATCGAAGTACGCGGCCTGCACAAGTCGTTCGGCGACAACGAGGTGCTGCGCGGCATCGACCTGGAGATCGGCCGGGGCGAGGTGGTGTGCGTCATCGGACCGTCCGGCTCCGGCAAGTCGACGCTGCTGCGCTGCGTGAACCTCCTGGAGGAGCCGACCAAGGGGCAGGTCCTCGTCGGCGGCACCGAACTCACCGACCCCGACGTGGACATCGACGCCGTACGCCGCCGTATCGGCATGGTCTTCCAGCAGTTCAACCTCTTTCCGCACCTCACCGTCACCCGGAACCTCACGCTGCCGCAGCGCCGGGTGCTCGGGCGGGACAAGGCCGAGGCCGCGCGGGTGGCGGCCGAGAACCTGGCGCGGGTGGGCCTGTCGGAGAAGGCGGACGCCTATCCCGCCTCCCTCTCCGGCGGCCAGCAGCAGCGCGTGGCGATCGCACGGTCGCTGTCGATGGGTCCCGAGGTGATGCTGTTCGACGAGCCGACGTCGGCGCTCGACCCGGAGCTGGTCGGGGACGTGCTCGCGGTGATGCGCATGCTCGCCGACGAGGGCATGACCATGATGGTCGTCACCCACGAGATGACCTTCGCCCGCGAGGTCGCCGACCGGGTCGTCTTCATGGACGGCGGAGTGATCGTCGAACAGGGCGCCCCCGCCCAGGTCATCGGCGACCCCGCCCACGAACGCACCCGCCACTTCCTCTCCCGCCTGCTCGACCCGGCGATGGCCGAGGTGGAGGAGGGCACACCGGAGCAGCTGGGCAAGGGCGACTAGGGCGCCCCGGGGCCGGTCATGGCCCGGGGCCGGTCATGGCGCGGGGCCGGTCATTAGGGTGCTGGCATGAGTGATCGCGCGGTGCTGCACGTGAAGGGCCGGGTCCTGGTCGGGCCGGACGACGTCCGGGACGAGTTGTGGGTGGTCGGCGGCCGGATCTCCTACGACCGTCCCGCCGGCGCCCGGGACGTCCGTACGGTCGAGGGCTGGGTGCTGCCCGGCCTCGTCGACGCCCACTGCCACGTCGGGCTCGGTCCGAACGGCCCGGTCGAGCAGGACGTGGCCGAGAAGCAGGCGCTGACCGACCGGGACGCGGGCGCGCTGCTCCTGCGAGACGCCGGTTCGCCCTCGGACACCCGCTGGGTCGACGACCGCGAGGACCTCCCGAAGATCATCAGGGCCGGCCGGCACATCGCCCGCACCCGCCGCTACATCCGCGGCTACGCCTGGGAGATCGAGCCGGAGGACCTGGTCGCGTACGTCGCCCAGGAGGCCCGCCGCGGGGACGGCTGGGTCAAGCTGGTCGGCGACTGGATCGACCGCGACCTCGGGGACCTGGCCCCCAGCTGGCCGCGGGACGCCGTCGGCGCGGCCATCGCCGAGGCCCACCGGATGGGCGCCCGGGTCACCGCGCACTGCTTCGCCGAGAACTCGCTGCGGGACCTGGTCGAGGCGGGCATCGACTGCATCGAGCACGCCACCGGACTGACCGACGAACTGATCCCGCTGTTCGCCGAGCGCGGCGTGGCGATGGTCCCGACCCTGGTCAACATCGCGACCTTCCCCCGGCTCGCGGACGGCGGCGCGGACAAGTTCCCGCGGTGGGCGGACCATATGCGCCGCCTCCACGAGCGCCGCTACGACACCGTGCGCAGCGCCTACGACGCCGGGATCCCGGTGTACGTCGGCACCGACGCGGGCGGCCACCTCGGCCACGGGCTCGTGGCGGGCGAGGTCGCGGAGCTGGTCACCGCGGGCATCCCGCCCGTCGAGGCGCTGTCGGCGACGACGTGGGGCGCGCGCGAGTGGCTCGGCCGGCCGGGTCTCGACGAGGGGGCGCCCGCCGATCTCGTCGTCTACGAGGAGGATCCGCGGGCCGATGTACGTGTACTCGCCGCACCCCGGCGGGTAGTGGTCGACGGGCACCCCTTCGCGTAGCGCCTGTTGACGCGGCGCGCGCCGTCCCGTGCGCCGGTGCGGCGGCCGTCGTACACCCGCAAGGGGCGGTGCGGCGGGGAAAGGGTGGAACGCTTGTGCCGCGCGATTCGAAAATGTTCACGGGGAACGCACGATGGGGTGAAGTGGCGCCGGAATGCCGCCGGTTCACTCCTGGTGCGTAATTCTTGGCGGGTCCCGAGCATGTCTCCTCCGAGGGGTCCCCACCTTGAACGGCAAGAAATTCCGCCTGCCCGCACGCCGTCTCGCCACCGTCGCGACGGCCACGGCCCTCGCCGCAGGCCCCGTGGCCCTGGCGGGCGCGGGCACCGCGCACGCGACCGGCGACCAGGGCCACGCGAGCGCCGTGGTCCTGCGCACCGGGCTCGACGTGTCCCTGCTCAACAAGACCGTGAACGTGCCGCTCGCGGTCTCGCTCAACCAGGTCGAGGCGCCGCAGAGCGCCGAGAAGACGGCGCTGTCCGCCACGCTGGACGGCGTCGACGGTGGCAAGCCCTTCAACGTGCTGACCGCGCAGGCGGCTTCGGCGAAGGCGACCGTCACCGCAGGACGCGCAGAGGGCCGCACCGACCTCGTCCACGCCCGCCTGCACGTCCCCGGTCTGCCGCTGCTCTCGCTCATCGAGATCGAGAAGGTCACCTCCAGGGCGACGTGCGCGGCCGGCAAGACGCCCGTCGCCGAGTCGAACCTGCCCGGCTCGGTGACCGTCCTCGGCAAGAAGGTCACCCTCACGGCCGGCGGCACGACGGACGTCAAGGTGCCCGGCGTCGGCGAGGTCCGTCTCGACCTGTCGAAGAAGGAGACCACCTCCCGTACGGCGGCCGCCACCGCGCTCGAACTGAAGGTCTCCGTCAACCCGTTGAAGCTCAACGTCGCCGACGTCGAGGGCGAGCTGACCCTCGCGAAGGCGACCTGCGAGGCACCGGCCGCCGCGCAGCAGTCGTCGGCGCCGAGCACGGACCCCGGTGGTGGCACCAAGGCGCAGGGCGAGGAGTCGGGGCTCGCGGAGACGGGCGGCAACTCCATGACGCCGTACATCGCGGGCGGCGCGATCGTGCTGCTCCTGGCCGGCGGCGGAGCAGTGGCCCTGACGCGCCGCGCCCGCAACTGAACCAGCGGTTCGGTCAGGCGCTCCCGGACAAACCCCTGGCGCCACACGGCTGTTGATCAGTGCGACGCCAGGGCCAATGCCCGGTCCAGTGCCTGCAGGAGTGAGTCGAGGGTTGTCCGGTCCGGCACGGCCGCCGCAGCGGCCGTCGTCGCCGACCACGGGCTTCGGTGGCGTCGTGGCGCAGCGCGTCGAGTCGGGGCTTGCGGAGACGGGTTACGGCCCCGGCGGGCGTTCCCCCCGGCCAACACCCTGGCGTCACACCCCCGCTCAGCGGTGCGACGCCAGGGTCAGAGCCCGGTCCAGTGCCTGTAGGAATGAGTTGACCGTCGTCCGGTCCCGTACCGCCAGTCGCAGCCAGTCGTTGCCGAGTCCCGGGAAGGTGTCGCCCCGGCGTACCGCGAATCCCAGGTCGCGCAGGTGGTGGCGTACGGCGGCGGCGTGGGGCAGGCGTGCGAGGACGAAGGGGCCCTCGGCGGGCTGCACCAGCCGCAGGCCGTCCGTGGTGAACTCGCTGAGCCCGGCGACCAGATGGGCGCGGTCCGTGGCGATGCGGTGGGCCGCGTGCGCCGCCTCGGCCAGGGCCTGCGGCTCCATGCAGGCCTCGGCCGCGGCCAGCGCGGGCGTGGAGACCGGCCACAGGGGCTGGGCGCGCTCCAGGCGGGCCACCGTCCCGGGTTCGGCGAGCACGTAGCCGATCCGCAGTCCCGCGAGCCCCCAGGTCTTGGTCAGGCTGCGCAGGACCACCAGGCCCGGCACGTCCGTGCGCCCGGCCAGCGCCTCGGGCTCGCCGGGCACCGCGTCCATGAACGCCTCGTCGACGACCAACGTCCGCCCGGGACGGGCGAGTCCGGCGATCGTCGCGGCGGGGTGGAGGACGGAGGTGGGGTTGGTGGGATTGCCGATCACCACCAGGTCCGCGTCCTCGGGGATCCGCGCCACATCGAGCCGGAAGCCGTCCTCCTCGCGCAGCAGCACCCGGTCCACCGAGTGCCCGGCGTCCCGCAGCGCCGCCTCCGGCTCCGTGAACTGCGGGTGCACCACGACCGGTCTGCGCACCTTCAGGGCCCGCGCGAGCAGCACGAACGCCTCGGCCGCGCCCGCCGTCAGCAGCACCCGCTCCACGGGCAGCCCGTGCCGCGCCGCGACGGCAGCCCGTGCGGCCCGCCCGTCCGGGTAGGCGGCGAGCGAGCCCAGCGCACCGGCCACGCGCTCGCGCAGCCACACCGGGGGGGTGCCCGTGCGCACGTTCACGGCGAGGTCGACGAGCGCCGCACCGTCGTCGCGCACCTCCGCGTCCCCGTGGTGACGCAGATCGTGCCCGCGGTCAGTGTGCATGGGCGTGCCCGTCGTGATGATGCCCGCCGTGATGGCCCCCGTGGTGATGGTGGCCGTCGTCGTCGGGATGGAAGTGCGGCTGCTGCGGCAGACCGACCTTGTCCTCGAAGCCCGGCAACGCGATGCGGTACACGCACGAGTCGCAGTTCATCCGCAGATCGCCCCGCACGGCCTCCTCGTAGCGCTCCATCACCAGATCCAGCAACTCCGGCTCGGGACCGATGACTTCGGCGGAACGCACCTCGACCTGCGGGTGCGCGGCCGCCCACTCCTCGGTCTGCCGGCGCACCCGGTCCGGCAGGACGCCGGTGAACAGGAAGTACGGCAGCACGACGACCCGCCGCGCGCCCAGCTTCGCGCACCGGTCCAGGCCGCTCGGCACGTCAGGCGCCGCCAGCGACACGAACGCCGTCTCCACACCCGCGTATCCGCGCCCCTCCCACAGCAGCCGCGCCGCCTTGTGCACCTCGGCGTTGGCGTCGGGGTCCGTGGAGCCCCGGCCGACCAGCAGCACGGTCACCTCGGCACGCTCCTCGGGGGTGCGGGCGGTGCCACCGAGCGCCTCGTCCAGGCGCCGCTCCAGGACCGACAGCAGCGAGGGGTGCGGGCCCAGCGGACGCCCGTAGGTGTACGAGATCCCCTGGTGCCGTTCCTTCTCGCGGGACAGCGCCGCCGGGATGTCGCCCTTGGCGTGCCCGGCGGACACCAGCATCAGCGGCACGGCGGCGAACCGCCGCACCCCCCGCTCCACCAGTTCGGCGACCGCGTCGCCCAGCGGCGGCGGGGACAGCTCGATGAAGCCGCCGGCGACGGGCAGGTGGGGGTGGCGCTCTCCCAACTGCCGTACGAAGGCGCGGAACGCCTCGGCCCCGGCGTCGTCGCGGGTGCCGTGACCGGCGATGAGCAGGGCGGGCGGCGGGGTGGTCACGATGACTCCTCGGGGTGTGAAACAGGGTGGTACAGCAGGGCGTTGAGCGCGGCGGCGGCGACCGCAGAGCCGCCCTTCTCGGACACGTTGCTGACGGCGGGCAGTCCGCTCGCGCGGAGTGCCGCCTTGGACTCGACCGCGCCGACGAAGCCGACCGGCAGCCCGATGACGAGCGCCGGGTCGGCGTCCAGGGTGAGCAGCTCCTCCAGGGCGGTCGGCGCGTTGCCGATCACCCACAGGGCGCCCGGACCGACCTCCTCGAAGGCCAGCCGTATCGCGTGCGCGGAGCGGGTCAGGCCCGGCCCGGCCACGGCGTCCCTGAGGCGGCAGACGGTCTCGCGCCGGGTGATGCCCGCGCCGACCATCTCGACGTCGACGACCACGGGCGCCCCGCCGTGCAGCGCGGCGTGCGCCGCCGCCAACTCGCCCTCGTCCATGACGAGATCGTCCGCGTACGCGAGGTCGGCGGCGGAGTGGATCACCCGCTCCACCACCGCGCGCGTCAGCGGCGGGAAGTGCGAGGTGTCCAGGCGGGCGCGCAGCCGCCGGTACGACTCCTCCTCGATCGGATGGACCACACGGTTCACCGGGTGCCCTCCTGCCAGCGGTAGCCGCGCGGAGTCACCATGCGCCCCGCGATCTCACGCGTCGCCGTGTTGCCGACGGTCACGACCGTCATCATGTCGACGGTCGCCGGGTCCAGCGCGGCCAGCGTCGTCACCCGGCTCGACTCGTCGGGCCGCGAGGCATTGCGCACGACACCCACGGGCGTCGTCGGCTCCCGGTGCTCGGCAAGGATTGCGAGCGCCTTCGGCAGCTGCCAGTCCCGGCCCCGGGAGCGCGGGTTGTAGAAGGTGACCACGAGGTCCGCCTCGGCCGCCGCCCGCACCCGCCGCTCGATGACCTCCCACGGCGTGTGCAGGTCGGAGAGGCTGATGGAGACATGGTCGTGGCCGAGCGGCGCGCCCAGGATCGCCCCGGCCGCGAGCGCGGCGGTGACGCCGGGCACCCCGATCACGTCGATGTCGTCGGAGGCCTCGGCGAGCGCGGGGGAGGCCATGGCGTACACGCCGGCGTCCCCGCTGCCGATCAGCGCGACGGCCTGTCCGCGGCGGGCCTCGGCCACCGCGGTCCGCGCCCGCTCCTCCTCGGCGCCGAGCCCCGACGCGAGGATCCGGGTGCCGGGCCGCAGCAGATCGCGGATCTGGTCGACGTACTGGTCGAGCCCCACGAGCACGGAGGCGCGCCGCAGTTCGGCCCTGGCACGCGGAGTGAGCAGATCTCGGGCGCCGGGCCCGAGCCCGACCACCGCGAGCCGCCCGCGCGCCGGACGCCGTACGACGGCACAGGTCGCCATCGAGGCATGTCCGTCCGCGCGCGCCGACTTCCGCTTGGGGACGAGGAGTTCACCGCCGCGGGCGAGCGCGGCGGCCTCGGCGACCGACGGAGTGCCCACGGCGGCGAGCGGGGCGCCGGAGGGGTTGGGCACCTCGATTTCCGCCAACTCCTCGGCCGGGTACGTCAGTACGGGCACCCCGAGCCGCGCCGCCGCCTCCACGATGCCGGGCTCGTCGCGCTTGGCGTCCATGGTGGCGAGGGCGGCGACGCTGCGGGGGGACAGACCCGCGTCCCGCAGGGCGGCCTCGACGAGCTCCAGCACCTCGTCGGCCGGAACGCCCCGGGAGGCGCCGACACCGACGACGAGGGACGGCGGGCGCAGCAGCACCTCGCCGCCCGCCGCCAGATCGGCCCGGTCGGTCAGCCGGACGGTGTGCGTGCCGTGCGCGGCGAACGGCAGTGGCGGCAGCGGCCACGGCACCTCGGCGTCCAGCGCGATCGGCTCCCCGTCCAGTAGGGCCCGGGTCACACCGGCGACGTCGCCCTCCACGGGCAGGCCCAGCGTGTCCAGACCGGCGAGGCCCACGGCGTCCGTCGCGGTGGTCACCACGGGCTCGGCGCCCAGCAACTCGCCCACCTCCACGGCGAGTTCGTTGGCGCCGCCGCCGTGCCCGCCGACCAGCGACACGGCGAACCGCCCGCCCTCGTCGACGCACACCACACCCGGGTCGGACGCCTTGTCGGCCAGCAGCGGCGCCACGAGCCGTACGACCGCACCGGTCGCCAGGAAGCACACCAGCTGCTCGCACTCCGCGAACGCCGCCCGCACGGCGCCCCCCACGGGACCCTCGTACACGCGCGTGCGGTCCGGCCACGCCGCGGCCAGCCGGTCGCGCGCCGCCGCCCCCGCCGCGGTGGCGGAAATGAGGCCGATCACAGAGCAACTCCCTTGTCAGCGAAGGCGTGGAGCCGTGCGCCCCACAGCAGGAAAACCGGATTGGCCGCCGCCAGCCGGGTCACGTCCCCGGGCAGCGGCGCGAGCCGGGACGACTGCAGCAGCACCCCGTCGCAGTCGAACCCGGCGCCGGTGAGCGCCGTACGCACCGCGGGCACCCGGTCCAGGGCCGCCAGGGCGACCACGACCGTGCGCCGGGCCCGCCGGGCGCACGCGCCGACGATCCCGGGCAGTTCGCGCCCGCCGCCCCCGACGAACACCGCGTCGGGCTCGTCGAGCCCGTACAGCGCGGCGGGTGCCTCGCCGTGCACCACATGCACGTCGACGCCGTGCGCCCCGGCGTTGGCGTGGATCCGCTGCACCCCGTCGGCGGCCTTCTCGACCGCGCTGACGGCGGCGCCCAGCCGTGCACACTCCACGGCCACGGAGCCCGAGCCGGAGCCGACGTCCCAGACCAGGTCGCCGGGGCGCGGTCCGAGCCGGGCCAGCGCCAGGGCCCGTACCTCGAACTTGGTGATCATCGAGTCGCGGTGTGCGAAGTCGGCCTCGTCCAGCGCCCATCCGGCGGGCCGGACGGGACCCGCGAGCGTGCGCGCACCGTCCGGCATCCGCGCCTCGTCCAGGCACAGGACGACATTCACCGCCGTACCCCAGTCGCGGCCCGCCGCCTCGGCCGGGGAGACCCGCTCCAGGCGCTCCTGCCCGGAGCCCAGCGCGGAGGCGACGACGAGGACCCGCCCGGGCGCGGTGCGGGCGAGCGCGGCGCCCAGCTCCGCCGGACCGGCGCCCGGCCCCGTGAGCACCGCGGCCTTCGGATGCGCTCGGCACACATTGACGGCCGTGCGCGGATCCCGGCCGTGGGCGCTGACCACGACCGCGTCGTCCCAGCTCAGCCCCAGCTGGGCGAACGCGGCGGCGACGGAGGGGACACCGGGCCGTACGTCGAGGCGCCGCGCACCGAAGCGTTCGGCCAGCGCCCGCACGATCCCGAAAAACCCCGGGTCACCGGAGGCCAGCACGACCACCCGCCGCTCCTTGGCGACGTACTCCCCGATGGCGTCCAGGGCGGGCGCCAGCGGCCCGAGCACGATCCGCTCGGCGGCCGCGGGCAGCCGTACGGCGTCCAGATGCCGGCGCCCGCCCACGACGAGCTCGGCCTGCGCCAGGGCGTCGAGCGGGACCGGCGCGCCCGTCCCCGTGCCGAGGACCGTGATCACGTACTCGCCCCCCGCTCGCGCAGGGCCCGCCGGGCCTCGGGGTCCGCCTTGCGGTGGCCGTGGAAGTGGCCCGGGTGGTACAGGTGCGAGCGGGTCCCCTCGGCGTCGAGCGCCGGGCCGACCAGGAAGAGGGTGTGCTTCCAGAGCTTGTGCGCCTTGACCGTCTCCTCCAGCGTCCCGACCGTGCACCGCACCACCAGCTCCTCCGGCCAGGTCGCCTGGTACGCGACGACGACCGGCGTGGACGTCGGATAGCCGCCCTCCAGCAGCTCCCGCACCAGCTGCCCGCTGCGGGCGGCCGACAGGAAGATCGCCATGGTGGTGCCGTGCCGGGCGAACTCCCGCACCTCCTCCCCGGGCGGCATCGGCGTCTTGCCGCCGCCGAGCCGGGTGAGCACGACCGACTGCGCCAGCTCCGGGATGGTCAGCTCGCGCTGCACGAGGGCGGCGACGGCCGAGAAGGCGGAGACACCGGGCACGACCTCCGTCTCCACCCCGAGCCGCGCACACCGGTCGAGCTGCTCCTGCGTGCCGCCCCACAGGGCGGGATCGCCGGAGTGCACCCGGGCCACCCGCAGACCCTCGGCGCGGGCCCGCTCGTAGACGGCGACCACCTCCTCCAGCGACATCGTCGCCGAGTCGAGGATCTCCGCACCCTCGCGCGCATGATCGAGGACCTCCGCCTGCACCAGGCTCGCCGCCCAGATCACCACGTCGGCCTCGGCGATGGCACGCGCGGCACGGAACGTCAGCAGGTCGGCGGCGCCGGGGCCGGCACCGACGAAGGTCACCTTGCCGGTGGGGGCATCGGCCATGAAAATCGGTCCTCTCTGGACAAAAGGTGTTACGGGTGGTGCCGGTACGCCCGCCCGATGTGCGCGAACGGCTGTTGATCGGATAACAAGGCCCCATGGCGGTCTTCGTCGCGCTCGGCGCGTTCCTGATGACGCTGGCCGGCGGCTGGACGGCACAGCGTGTGACCGACCGCCGCCATCTGGTCCTGGGCCTGGCCGGCGGGCTGATGCTGGGCGTCGTCGGCCTGGACCTGCTCCCGGAGGCGCTCCAGGCGGCCGGCGGCGAGGTCTTCGGCGTGCCGGCGGCCCTGCTGCTGTTCGTGGCCGGCTTCCTCCTGGCCCACCTGGTGGAACGTCTGCTGGCCGCCCGGCAGGCCTCGCACGGCGGCGAGGAGAGCAACGGCCGGGCGCCCGAGGTGGGCCTCACGGCCGCCGCGGCGATGGTCGGCCACAGCGCGATGGACGGTGTGGCGATCGGCGCGGCCTTCCAGGTCGGCGGCGGCATGGGCGCGGCGGTCGCACTGGCGGTCGTCGCCCACGACTTCGCGGACGGCTTCAACACGTACACGATCACGAGCCTGTACGGGAACGCCCGGCGCAGGGCGCTGACCATGCTGTTCGCGGACGCGGCGGCACCGGTCGTGGGCGCCGCCTCGACCGCCTTCGTCTCCATCCCCGAGGGCCTGCTCGGCGGCTATCTCGGCCTCTTCGGCGGCGTACTGCTCTACCTCGCCGCGGCCGAGATCCTGCCCGAGGCGCACCACGAGCACCCCGCCCGCTCGACCCTGCTGTGCACGATCGCGGGCGTGCTGTTCATCTGGCTGGTGGTGGGCCTCGCCGGCTGAGGCGCCCGCGGCCCCTCGCCGTGCGTGCCCTGTACGGGGCGTCACAACTTGCCGCCCCGCCCGCCCTCGCGCCGCGCGGGCGCGATGAGCGTGGACAGGTACGGCAGCGGGGCCCCGTCCAGCTCCGCGGCCGGCCGGATCGACTCCGTCTCCAGGCCGAGCGCCGAGCCCCACACGGCGCCGTCGATCCGCCCGGTCTCGCGCAGCGCCTCGGCGACCTCGCCCGCCTGCCGGCCGAACTTGTAGGCGACGACGGTGCCGGGCCCGGCCAGGGCGTCCTTGAGCACGGCGGACCCGGCGGTCACCGGCACCAGGGTGAGCGGTTCGGTCCCCTCGGTGAGCACGGCACCCGACCGCGCCGCGAGATCCTGCATGGCCGTGATCCCGGGCACGGTCTCGACGACGGTGCCGGGCACCAGCTCGGCGATCGTCTGCGCGAGATAGGTGAACGTCGAGTACACGTTGGGGTCGCCGATGGTGGCGAACGCGACCGTGCCGCGCTCCCGCAGCAGCCGCGCCACCCGCGCCCCGGCCGCGTCCCACGCGGCCTCGCGCCGCGCCCGGTCGCTCCGCTCGTTCAGCGCGAACACGACCCGAACGACCTTCTCTTCGGGCACGTAGTGCAGCACGGTGGCCTCGGCCCGCCCCCGCTCCCCGCTGTCCATCACCGGCACGACGACGACCTCGGCGGCCCGCAGGGCGTTGACCCCTTTGACGGTCACCAGCTCCGGGTCCCCGGGCCCCACCCCGACGCCGATCAGCTTGCTCTGAGCGCTCATGACGTCCGGCACCTCTCCACGAACCGACGGGCCACACCGGGCTCGGACGCCCAGTGCGTGTGCAGATAACTCGCGTGCACACCTCGCTGTACGAAACCTTCGACGCGCCGCTCAGGGGCGCGCACACCCCAGGCGGGAGCCGCCCCGGCCGCCGGCTCGACGACCGTGCGGTGGAACTCGTGGCCCCGCATCCGGGTCCCGGGGGGCGCCAGCACGCTGTCACCGACGGCGACGGCGTCCCGGTACCCGAGCGTGAGCCGCTCGCTCATCCGCGCCGCCGCGTCGATCACCCCGCACATCGGCTTCCCGTCCAGCTCCCGGCACAGATACAGCAGTCCGGCACACTCGGCGGCGACGGGAGCGCCGCTCTCCGCGAGGGCGGTGACGGCCTTGCGCAGGGGTTCGTTGGCGGACAGCTCGGCGGCGTACACCTCGGGGAAACCGCCGCCGATGACCAACCCGCTTGTTCCGTCGGGCAGTTGCTCGTCGCGCAGGGGATCGAAGGGGACCACCTCGGCACCGGCCGCCGTCAGCAGCTCGGCGTGCTCGGCGTAGGAGAACGTGAACGCGCTCCCGCCGGCCACGGCCACCACCGCACGCCGCTCGACGGTGACCGTGGGAGGTTCCCACTCGCCGAACGGCAGCGCACCCGCACCCCGAGCCAGCCCCATCAGCGCGTCGAGGTCGCACCCCCGCTCGACCTGGGCCGCCATCGCCGCCACGGCCTCCACCGCGGCCGACTGCCGCTCGGCGACCGGCACCAGCCCCAAGTGCCGTGAAGGCGTGTCCACTTGAGGGGCGCGTCGCAGTACGCCGAGGACCGGGACCCCCGCCTGGTCCAGGGCGTCGCGCAGCAACTCCTCGTGCCGGTCCGAGGCCACCTTGTTCAGGAGGACGCCCGCAACCCGCACCTCCGGGTCGAAGGAGGCGAACCCGTGGACGAGCGCCGCCACCGTCCGCGACTGCGACGAGGCGTCCACGACGAGCACGACGGGCGCCCGCAGCAGCTTGGCGACATGCGCGGTGGACGCCAACTCGCCTTCCCCCGCCGCCCCGTCGAACATCCCCATCACACCCTCGACGACCGCGACGTCGCACCCGCGCGCACCGTGCGCGAACAGCGGCCCGATCAACTCGGGCCCGCACAGATACGCGTCGAGGTTCCGCCCCACCCGCCCGGTGGCGAGCGCGTGGTACCCGGGGTCGATGTAGTCCGGCCCGACCTTGTGCGGGGACACGGCGAGCCCCCGCGCGGCGAACGCGGCCATCAGCCCCGTGGCGACGGTGGTCTTGCCGCTGCCCGAGGAGGGCGCGGCGATGACCAGCCGGGGGACGGAGGACACGGAGGTCACCACTCGATGCCCCTCTGCCCCTTCTGGCCCACGTCCATCGGGTGCTTGACCTTGGACATGTCGGTCACGAGATCGGCGAAGCCGACGAGCTTCTCGGGCGCGTTCCGCCCGGTGATCACCACATGCTGGGTCCCGGGCCGGTTGCGCAGCACGTCGACCACCTCGTCCGTGTCCACCCACCCCCAGTGCATCGGGTACGCGAACTCGTCGAGCACGTACAGCCGGTACGTCTCGGCCGCGAGGTCACGCTTGACCTGCTCCCAGCCCTCGCGTGCCTTCTCCGCGTTGTCCATCTGCGCGTCCCGCTGCACCCAGGACCAGCCCTCGCCCATCTTGTGCCAGGCGACCGGCCCGCCCTCGCCGGAGTCCCCGAGCACCCGCAGCGCCCGCTCCTCGCCGACCTTCCACTTGGCCGACTTGACGAACTGGAACACCCCGATCGGCCATCCCTGGTTCCAGGCCCGCAGCGCGAGCCCGAAGGCGGCGGTCGACTTGCCCTTGCCGATCCCGGTGTGCACGACGACGAGTGGCCGGTTGCGGCGCTGACGCGTCGTCAGCCCGTCGTCCGGTACGACACTCGGCTGCCCCTGCGGCATTACGCGGCCCTCCTCGAAGTCCCCTGCACGTCCTTCACCAGTCCGGCGATCGCGTCCGCCCGCAGTTCGTCCAGCGTCACGGCCGTGCCGCCGAGTTCACCCGCGAGCTGCCCCGCGAACCCCAGCCGTACCGGCCCCGACTCGCAGTCGACCACCACCGAAGCGGTGCCCTCGGCCGCGAACAGCCGTGCCGCGCGCCCCGCGAGCGCCACCGGCTCCGGACCGCCCGTGGCCCGCCCGTCCGTCACCAGGACCACCAGCGCGCGCCGCGCCGGATCCCTGAGCCGTTCCACCCGCAGCACGTCATGGGCCTTGAGCAGCCCGGCCGCCAGCGGGGTGCGCCCGCCGGTCGGCAGCGACTCCAGGCGGGCCGCCGCCGCGTCCACGGACGACGTGGGCGGCAGCGCCACCTCGGCCGCGGCCCCCCGGAACGTCACCAGCCCCACCTTGTCCCGCCGCTGGTAGGCGTCCAGCAGCAGCGACAGCACCGCGCCCTTCACGGCGCTCATCCGCTGCCGCGCGGCCATCGACCCGGAGGCGTCCACGACGAACAGCACGAGGTTGCCCTCGCGCCCCTCCCGGGTCGCCTGCCGCAGATCGTCCCGGCGCACCACAAGGCCGCGTCCGGAGCGCCCGCGCGCCCGCTGATGCGGCGCGGCCGCCTGCACGGTGGCCGCCAGGTGCAGCTTGGTCAGCGCGCCCTGCGGCCGCCGGGCCCCCGTGGTCCGCCCGTGCTCCGTCCGCGCCCGCGAACGCCGCCCGGCGGCCCCCTCACCGATCCCGGGCACGCTGAGCACCTTGGTGCGGAAGGGCTCGGAGGCGCGTACGGGGGACTGCTCGCCGGCGCCGGAGGCCTGCGGTTCGCCGTCCTCGCCGGCCTCGGGACGGGCCCCGGAGTCCCCGCCCTGCGGCCCGGCGTCCGGCTCCGGCTGCCCGCCACCACCGGGACCATCCGGACCACCGTCCGGGTCCGGATCGTCGTCCTCCTCCGGCTCCGCGAACTCCGCCAGCGTCTCGTCCAGCTTGTCCTCGTCGAGGCCCGGCGCGTCGAAGGGATTGCGGCGGCGCCGATGCGGCAGCGCGAGCAGCGCCGCCTGCCGTACGTCCTCGGCGAGCACCTCGGTGCGCCCGGCCCAGGCCGCGAGCGCGGTCGCCGTCCGGGCCATCACGATGTCGGCGCGCATGCCGTCCACCTCGAAGGCGGCGCAGGTCGCCGCGATCTGCCGCAGCGCCCCGTCACCTAGCCGCACCGAGGGCAGCAACTCCCGTGCGGCGACGATCCGTTGGCGTACGGCCGCCTCCTCGCCCGCCCAACGGGCCGCGAACCTGGCCGGATCGTCGTCGTAGGCGAGCCTGCGCCGTACGACCTCCACCCGCTGGTCCGGCTCCCGGGAGGCCGCGACCTCGACGGTCAGCCCGAACCGGTCGAGCAACTGCGGCCGCAGCTCGCCCTCTTCGGGGTTCATGGTGCCCACGAGCAGGAAGCGGGCGGCGTGCCGCACGGAGACGCCCTCGCGCTCGACGTACGAGGCGCCCATCGCCGCCGCGTCAAGGAGCAGGTCGACCAGGTGGTCGTGGAGGAGGTTGACCTCGTCGACGTAGAGGATGCCGCGGTGCGCGTCGGCGAGCAGGCCGGGCTCGAAGGCCTTGACGCCCTCGGCCAGCGCCCGCTCGATGTCCAGGGCACCGACGAGGCGGTCCTCCGAGGCGCCGACGGGCAGTTCGACCATCCGTGCCGGGCGGGTCTCGAACGCCCCCGGCTCGTGCGGACCGTCCGGGCAGGCCGGGTCGGGGGCGTCCGGGTCACAGGAGAAGCGGCACCCGGAGACGACGTCGAGGTGCGGCATCAGCGCCGAAAGGGCGCGCACGGCCGTCGACTTGGCGGTGCCCTTCTCACCGCGCACCAGCACACCGCCGACCGCCGGGGAGACGGCGTTCAGCAGCAGCGCGAGCCGCAGGTCGTCCTGGCCGACCACGGCCGTAAAGGGGAACGGGGTGGTCACTGGTCGCCCTCCAAGTCGCCTTCCAGCTCCAGATACGTCGCGCGCAACTGCTCCAGCTTGTCCGCGTCCGGCTCGGCCCACAGCCCCCGGTCCGCGGCCTCCAGCAGCCGCTCGGTGATCCCGCGCAGCGCCCACGGGTTGGACTTCTTCATGAACTCCCGGTTCTCCGGGGCGAAGACGTACTCGGCGCTGAGCTTCTCGTACATCCAGTCGTCGACGACCCCGGCCGTCGCGTCGTACCCGAAGAGGTAGTCGACGGTGGCCGCCATCTCGAAGGCGCCCTTGTAGCCGTGGCGCCGCATCGCCGCCATCCAGCGGGGGTTGACCACGCGGGCGCGGAAGACGCGGTGGGTCTCCTCGCCGAGCGTGCGGGTCTTCACCTGGTCGGGGGTGGCGGAGTCGCCGACGTACGCCTCGGGGCTCTCGCCCGTCAGATGGCGCACCATGGCGACCATGCCGCCGTGGTACTGGAAGTAGTCGTCGGCGTCGACGAGGTCGTGCTCGCGGGTGTCGACGTTCTTGGCCGCGACGTTGATCCGCCGGAACGCCGTCTCCATGTCGCCCCGCGCGGCCCGCCCGTCGAGGCCGCGCCCGTAGGCGTAGCCGCCCCAGACCGCGTACACCTCGGCGAGGTCGGCGTCGGAGCGCCAGTTGCGGGCGTCGATCAGCGGCAGCAGCCCGGCGCCGTACGCGCCCGGCTTGGAGCCGAAGATGCGGGCGGTCGCGCGCCGCCGGTCGCCGTGCCCGGCCGTGTCCTCGTCGGCGTGCGCCTTCACGAAGTTCCCGTCGGCGGGCTCGTCCAGCTCGGCGACCGTCCGTACCGCGTCGTCGATCAGCCCGACCACGTGCGGGAACGCGTCCCGGAAGAAGCCGGAGATACGCACCGTGACGTCGATGCGGGGACGCCCCAGCTCCGCCAGGGGGACGACCTCGAAGCCGGTCACCCGGCGCGAGGCGTCGTCCCACACCGGCCGGCAGCCCAGCAGCGCCAGGATCTCGGCGATGTCGTCGCCCTGGGTGCGCATCGCGGACGTGCCCCACACCGTCAGGCCCACGGACTTCGGGTAGGCGCCGGTGTCCTGCAGATACCGCTGGACGAGCGAGTCGGCCAGCGACTGCCCGACCTCCCAACTCAGCCTGGAGGGAATGGCCTTGGGGTCGACCGAGTAGAAGTTGCGGCCCGTCGGCAGGACGTTGACCAGCCCGCGGGTCGGCGATCCCGAGGGACCCGCGGGGATGTACCCGCCGTCCAGCGCCTTGAGGATGTGGCCGATCTCGTCGGTGGTGCGGGCGAGCCGTGGCACGACCTCCCGGCAGGCGAACCCCAACACGGCGACCGCGTCCGGGAGTTCGGTGCCGACGACGTCACGGACGAGCGCCGGGACGGCCGTGATGTCCCAGCCGCGCTCCTCCATGCCCTGCGCGCACCGCCGGCACAACTGCTCCAGCAGGTCGACCGCGTCGGCGGCCGTACGCGACGGACCCTCGACGAGGTCCGTCAGCTCCACCGGCACCTTCACCGGCGCACCCGGCTCGGCCAGCAACTCCTTCTCGCCGAGCCCGAAATGGGCGGCCAGCGAGGCCCTCAGGCCCGGCAGCGCGTTCGCCTGCCCGCCCCACACCTGCGCGGCGCGCAGCACGGCGAGCACCAGGTTCACCCGGGGCTCGCCGACCGGCCCGCCGCCGAGGATGTGCAGACCGTCGCGGATCTGCACGTCCTTGATCTCGCACAGATAGCCGTCGATGTGCATGACGAACTCGTCGAAGTCGCCGTCGTCCGGCTGCTCGTCCACATGCAGGTCATGGTGCAGCTCGGCCGCCTTGACCAGCGTCCAGATCTGCGCGCGCACCGCCGGCGCCTTCGTCGGGTCCAGGTCGGAGACGAGCGCGTACTCGTCGAGCAGCTGCTCCAGCTTGGCGAGGTCGCCGTAGGTGTCGGCGCGCGCCATCGGCGGTACGAGGTGGTCGACGACCGTGGCGTGTCCGCGCCGCTTGGCCTGGGTGCCCTCGCCGGGGTCGTTGACGATGAACGGGTAGATCAGGGGCAGTTCGCCGAGCACGGCGTCCGGCGCGCAGCCGCCGCTGAGCCCGAGTCCCTTGCCGGGCAGCCACTCCATCGTGCCGTGCTTGCCCATGTGGACGATCGCGTCGGCGCCGAAGCTGTTCTCCAGCCAGCGGTAGGCCGCCAGGTAGTGGTGCGAGGGCGGCATGTCGGGGTCGTGGTAGATCGCGATGGGGTTCTCGCCGAAGCCGCGTGGCGGCTGGATCATCACGACGACGTTCCCGAACTGGAGACAGGCGAGCACGATGTCGTCGCCGTCGACGTACAGCGAGCCCGGCGGCTCGCCCCACGCCTCGGTCATCGCCTCCCGAAGCCCCGGGTCGAGCTTGTCGAACCACGCCCGGTAGTCGGCGAGCGGCACGCGCGCGGGGGCGGCTGCGAGCTGGTCCTCGGTCAGCCACTCGACGTCGTGCCCGCCCGCCTCGATGAGCCGGTGGATCAACTCGTCGCCCCCGGAGGGGTATTCGCTGACGCCGTACCCGGCGTCCTTGAGCGCGTCGAGCACGCGTACCGCCGACGCGGGCGTGTCCAGGCCGACCGCGTTGCCGACGCGCGAGTGCTTGGTCGGGTAGGCGGTGAAGACGAGCGCGAGCTTCTTCTCGGCGTTCGGCGTGTGCCTGAGCCGCGCGTGCCGTACGGCGATTCCGGCGACCCGCGCGGCCCGCTCG
This sequence comes from Streptomyces spinosisporus, assembly GCF_022698145.1. Classification (GTDB taxonomy): domain Bacteria; phylum Actinomycetota; class Actinomycetes; order Streptomycetales; family Streptomycetaceae; genus Streptomyces; species Streptomyces spinosisporus. The sequence continues at coordinate 68,539 of NZ_JALDAX010000013.1, read as the reverse complement.
GGGTCGGCGACGTACACCGGAACGTCGTCGGGTCCCTGCTCCTTGAAGGAGAACGGGACGGTGACCAGGCGCCCGTCGAACTCCGGGATGGCGACCTGCATCGCCGCGTCCATGGGGGACAGGGCCGCGTCGGACGCCTCCCAGGCGGCCCGCGACGAGGTGAGGCAGAGCCCCTGCAGCACGGGTACGTCGAGATCGGCGAGCGCCCCGATGTCCCAGGCCTCCTCGTCGCCGCCCGCCGACGCCTGCGAGGCGTGCGTGCCGCCGGCCGCGAGGACGGTGGCGACCAGGGCGTCCGCCCCGGCGAGGATCTCGTACAGGCCCGCGTCCGCGCCGCGCAGCGAACCGCAGTACACGGGAAGGGCGTTGGCGCCGCGGGCCTCGATCGCGTCGCACAGGGTGTCCACGAAGGCGGTGTTGCCGCTGAGCTCGTGGGCCCGGTAGAAGAGCACGCCGACGGTCGGCCGCCCCTCGACGCGCGGACGCCCGCCGTGGATGCCGTACTCCGGCATCTTCCGCGGCTCGACGAACCCCTCGCCCGTCAGCAGCACGGTGTCCGACAGGAACCGGGCGAGTTCGGTGAGGTTGGCGGGGCCGCCCTCGACGAGATACCTCAGCGCCTCGGCCACGACGCCCGCGGGCACGGTCGACTCGGCCATCAACTCCGCGTCCGGGACGGCCTCTCCGCCCAGCAGCACGGTCGGGACGCCGGACGCCTTCAGGGCTGCGAGCCCGTCCTCCCAGGCCCGCTTCCCGCCGAGCAGCCGTACGACCGCGAGGTCGGCGCTGTCCAGGAGCGCGGGCAGCTCGTCCGTGACGTCGATGCGGGTCGGGTTGCCGATGCGGTAGCCGGCACCGGACGCGGCCCGCGCCGCCAGCAGGTCCGTGTCGGCGGTCGACAACAACAACACTGTGCTCATGCGGGCGCTCCCGGTGGAATGAAAGGCAGTCCTTGCGGCGCGCCGGACTCGATGAGCCGCCACAGCGCGTCCGTGTCCGCGTGCTGTTCGATCAGGTCGCCGAGCCGGTCGAGCTGCTCCTCGCGCAGCGCGGCGAACGAGGTGTCGGGGGCCGGGACGAAACGGCGGCCCGCGGCGGCCGCCACCTCGCGCAGGAAGGCCCGCCGGAAGCCGTCCGACTCCAGCGAACCGTGCCAGTGCGTGCCCCAGGTCTGTCCGACGCGGCAGCCGTCCAGGAAGGTCTCGCCGCCGTCGACCGAGGCGACCCCGTGATGGATCTCGTAGCCCTCGACCCGCTCACCGAGGGCCTCGCCCACCGGGCGGGTCAGGGTCTTCTCGCGGGCGAACCGCACCCGCACGGGCAGGATTCCGAGCCCTGGGACCTCGCCGGCCCGCGACTCGACCTCGTCCTCGATGCGTTCGCCGAGGATCTGGAAGCCGCCGCAGATGCCGAGCGTGGGCCTTCGCTCGGCGGCTCTGCGGACCAGGGCCTGGGCAAGACCCCGCTCGCGCAGCCACTCCAGGGCCCGCACCGTCCCCCGGGTCCCCGGTACGACGACGAGGTCCGCGTCGGCCACCTCCTCCGGCCGGTCCACGAACCGCACCACGACGCCGGGTTCGGCGGCCAGGGCGTCCACGTCGGTGAAGTTGGACATGAGGGGGACGGCACAGACGGCGACGCGCAGGACGTCCTCGCCGACGGGCGGGGCGACGTTCGACTCCCGTACGGTCCCCCGCAAGGAGACCCTCAGCCCGTCCTCCTCGTCGATGCCGAGCCCGTGCCGGAAGGGCAGCACGCCGTACGTGTGCCGCCCGGTGAGCCCGTGCAGCATGTCGAGCCCGGGCTCCAGCAGGCTCACGTCCCCCCGGAACTTGTTGACGAGGAACCCGGCGACGAACTCCTGGTCCTCGGGGGAGAGCAGGGCGACGGTCCCGAAGAAGGAGGCGAAGACGCCGCCGCGGTCGATGTCCCCGACGACGAGCACGGGCAGCCGCGCATTCCGCGCGATCCCCATGTTCACGATGTCGGTCCGCCGCAGATTGATCTCCGCCGGACTCCCCGCCCCCTCACAGATCACCGCGTCATACGTGCCCCGCAACTCGGCGAGACAGTCGAGCACGGTCCCGAGGAGTTGCTGCTGCCGCCCCCCGTGATACCCGCGCGCACTCATCTCGCCCACGGGCCGGCCCATGAGCACGACCTGACTGCTCTTCTCCCCACCGGGCTTGAGCAGCACCGGGTTCATCAGCGCGGTCGGCTCCACCCGGCACGCCTGCGCCTGCATCGCCTGGGCCCGCCCGATCTCGGCACCCTCCCGCGTCACGAACGAATTGAGGGACATGTTCTGCGCCTTGAAGGGCGCGACCTTCACCCCCTGCCGCACGAGCCAGCGGCAGATCCCGGCGGTGACGACACTCTTGCCCGCGTCGGAAGTGGTGCCGGCGACGAGGAGCCCCCCGCCGTTCATGAGCGATGCCCTTTCACGAGGCGTACGGCGGCGGCGGCGCCGAGCGCGAGGAGGCCGACTCGTCGGGAGAGTCGTACGGCCCGTTCGATGTCCGGGACGGTGACGGTGCGGCCGTGGGCGTTGAGGACGGGCCGGTGCTCGACGCGCCCGCCGTAGGACAGGGTCCCGCCGAGCCGAACGCCGAGGGCGCCCGCGAACGAGGCCTCCACGGGGCCGGCGTTGGGGCTCGGGTGTTTGCCCGCGTCGGTACGCCAGGCGCGCACGGCCGCGCGGGGATCGCCGCCCGCGACGGTCGCCAGTACGGCGGTGAGGCGGGCGCCGGGCCACCCGGCGACGTCGTCGAGGCGGGCGGAAGCCCAGCCGTAGCGCAGGTACTTGGGCGATCTGTGCCCCACCATGGCGTCGAGCGTGTTGACCGCGCGGAAGCCGAGCAGCCCCGGCACCCCGCCGACGCCGCCCCACACGAGCGCCCCCACGACCGCGTCGGAGGTGTTCTCGGCGACGGACTCGACCACGGCCCGCGCGATCCCGTCGGCGTCCAGCGCCTGCGGATCGCGCCCGCACAGATGCGGCAGCCGCGCGCGGGCGCCCTCGACGTCGCCGCGCTCCAGGGCGTACGCGATGCCCCGGGCCTCGCGCGCGAGCGAGGTCCCGCCGACCACGGCCCAGGTGGCGGCGGCGGTCAGCGCGACGGAGGCGGCAGCGGAGGCCCGTACGGCCCGCTGCGCCACGGCACCGAGCGCCACGGCACCGCCGACGCACACGGCGGTGTGCAGCGCGCCCCACCCGCGGTGGTCCCGCCACAGCACCTTCTCCACCGCCCCGGCGGCCCGCCCGAACGCGGCGACCGGATGCCCGCGGCGCGGATCGCCGAGGAGATGGTCACCGAGAAGCCCGGCGGCGGCGCCGTACGCGAAGACGCGACCGGCACGCATCGGCTCAGCCGGCCGTGGAGAGGAACAGACTTCGGGTGTCGACCCGGACGGCCCGGGGGCGCACCCCGGAGGTCCTCAACTGGCAGCCGCGCATGGCGATATGTCCTCACTCAGGGTGTCCACGCCCTGGTTCGACGAGACCGGCGGTGAGAGTTCCTGGCTCCCGGGGCTACCTACCCCGGTGACAGTGGCGGGACCGCGCCGGACTTCCACCGGCTTCCTCTCTTGCCGCCGTATTGGCTCCGGCAGTCCACCATGGTGCGCGAATTCCAGTCAACTTGCCGTTGACCTGCGGAGAGGAGTGTGTCAGGACCCACACAGGGGCCGGAATGTCGCTAGGCGACGAATTCAGGCCTTCTTAGACTCGAAGTAACAAAGTGAGAGCGGTCCACGAGTATGTGGTTCCAGGTCGTGACCCCCGCACGGCCGCTCCTGCCGTCCCTCTGGGCGGCATGGCGTGGCGGAGCTATGGTGCGACGACGTGGGCGAACGACGATGGACAGGGTCGGGGGACGTCGGCTCTCTGACGGAGGAGGTCGGCGTGACCCATGCGAAGGGTTCTCCGTGGTTGTGGCGCAAGAGCAGTTACAGCGGTACGAACGGTGAATGTGTCGAAGTGGCCTTCCTCGGAAGCACGGTGGCCGTCCGCGACTCACGGAATCCGAACACAGCGGTGGTGTCGTTGTCCCGCGCATCGTGGCGGGCGTTCTTGGGAATGCTGCGGGCCGGCGGTGCAGTGACCGGCAGAGGGACGTGACCCGGGGGGAAGTGTCAGGTGTTGAACGGCCATCACTCGATCGAGCTGCGGAGCAGGGGGGCTTCGAGCCAGGACGCAGCAGCGGTTTCGGACAGAGCAGCCGCAGTGCCCGTGGTGTTCTTCGCTCTTGCCGGTGTGGTCGCCACCATCGTCGGCGGTGTGGCGTCGCTGCTCGTTCCGGCTTCGGGGCCGCGGGTCGTCATCTGGGTCGCGGTCGCCGCCACGGTGGCGCTGAGCGCGGGAGTGTGGCGGGGGTTCGCCGGCCTCAGGAACGATCACCGACGGTAGGTCCGGATGCGGGCGGTGCGTCGGGCGCGACGGCCCTTCTGTCCTCGGGGATGACCGCGTGGCCCGCTCGGGTCAGCGACGACAGCAGCCGCCCGAGCCGATAGCCCGTCGCCACGACCAGTGTCATGGCCCCGGACAGGACCGGCCCGAGCACCACGGGCGAGGTGACGTGGAACAGGCCGAGCACCGTGGCCAGTCCCGCCAGGAGGATCACCAGCACGACCACACCGCCGGTGCAGTAGATGACGGTCGCCCGCATCAGCCGGATGTGGTCGTCCGTGCGGTGGCGGTCCAGCGTGTCCATCCTGGTGGTCCGGCCCTCGTCGTCGATGGCGTGCTCGACGAGGCCGTTGTAGGTGGGGCCCGGCGCCGGCTGTTCGGTCGACGAACAGGAGCCCGGTGCCGGTTCGGGGGATCCACCACCGGACCCGTCGGCGCCTGCAGTCCCTTCCGCACCAACGGTGCCGCCCGGGACGTTCGTGATGGCTGCCAGAACTCGTCGCAACCACTCTCGCCAAGCGGCCGGCATAGTGTGGCCCCTTCTTCTGCCCCGGACTCCTCGGGTACGGGGATCAGCTGGTGTCGGTGCCTTCCCTGATCTGCTCGATCAGCGAGATGGCCGGTTCACCGCCGATGGCGGTCTCACGCAGGTACTCGAAACATTCCTGGTAGGGCACCACGGCCTCGTGGTCGTCCCGGATCGACTGGTTGCTCGCGTACGTCTCCAGATACAGAACGTCCTCCTCGCCCTCGTAGCCGAGGAGGATGAAGCTGCCGAGGGTCGAGTAGTGGGCGGGCGCGGTGAACGGGAGGACCTTGAGCTCGACCCGTGGCCGTGACGCCATCTCGATCAGGTGCCGGAGCTGGTTGCGCTGCACCATGCCTCCACCGACCTGCCGACGCAGAGCGGCCTCGTCGAGAACGAAGAAGGTCCAGGGAGGAGTGTCGCTGCCGAAGGCCCGCTCCTGGCGTTCCATGCGCAGTTCGACGAGCCTGCGGGCCAGCGGCTGTTCGAGACGAGTGCTCAGCATGGCCATCGCGTAGTCCTCGGTCTGCAGCAGGCCGGGGACGATGACGGGGTGATAGGTGCGGATCGAGGCGGCGGCACTCTCGAACCCCAGGTACTGGTCGTAACCGCGGTCGACGATGGAGCGGAACCCGGCCCACCAGTTCGGCCCTTTCGAACCGCGGGCGGCAGCCTCCAGGTCGGCCTTCAACTCCTCGTCCGCCACGCCGTAGTGCTGCAGCAGCGCTCGCAGATCCGTGACGGACATGCTGACCGTGCCGCCCTCGATCCGGATGAGCTTGGAGACCGACCACTCGAGTGCCTGCGCGACCTGATCTCGGCTCTCTCCCGTGGCTTCACGGAGGCTGCGTAGTTCGAGACGGAGTTTGCGGCGGTTGAGGCTGGGATCGACTTCCCTGGGCATGACCTTGCTCCTCAGTGACCGTCAGGGCCACATATCACGCTGCACAGGGCTGGATGCCATATGGGTAAGTGATGTGTGCGGACGGCCAGTTGGCATTATGACACATGTCACTTTTCCATGGGTAGGGTTGGCCGAGCACCGGCATTCGGCCTTTTGGCACGTCAAAAAGGGGCCGGGTCACTCAAAGGAGTGTCCCGGCCCGACTCGTGGGGCTGTTGTGTCAGGCCACGATCAGCGAGATCCCGTACGCCACCGCCGCCACACACCCCGCGAAGGCCACGTACGCGCCCGTGACCGCGAGGGTCGCCGAGTTGCCCTGGGCTGCCGCGCGCTCGCGGTGCGACAGGCCCATGATGCCGAGGGTGAACAGGGCGACGAGGCCCACGGTGACCGCGAGGCTGACGCCGAAGACGGAGCCCAGAGCTGCCCAGTCGATCTTCATGCTGCTTCTCTTCCTTCAGGCCGGGTCGGGCCGGGTGGGCTCAGACGGTCGCGGCCGGCGGGGTCGCCGACTCGGGGGTGGCGGTCGTGACCGGGGCGGGGACGGTGGCCGTCAGCTCCTCGGTCACCGTGGCCGCGGGCGGCGGGGTCACGGCGGCGATCGCCGTGGTCACCACGCCGGCCGGCTCCTCGGTGTCGTTGACGTTCGTGGCGTCGACGACCTCGCGGCGGGAGAGCTTCCAGATGGCGGCACTGGCGGCGACGAGGAAGACGGCCACCACGGCGGTGCCCCAGTCGCCGAGGTCCGTCACGGACTCCGCGCCGGCGCCGACCACGGCCGCGGCCGGAAGCGTGAGCACCCAGGCGACCAGCATCCGGGTCGCCGTCGACCAGCGGACCACCCCGCCCTTGCGGCCGAGTCCCGCACCCATCACCGAACCGGAGACGACATGCGTGGTGGACAGGGAGAAGCCGAGGTGCGAGGAGGCCAGGATCGCCGTCGCCGCACTGGTCTGGGCGGCGAAGCCCTGCTGCGGCTGGAGCTCGGTCAGGCCCTTGCCCATCGTGCGGATGATGCGCCAGCCGCCGATGTAGGTGCCGAGCGCGATGGCGAGGCCGGCGGAGAGGATGACCCAGGTGGGCGGGTCGGAGTCGGGGGCGACGACACCGCCGGCGACCAGAGCGAGGGTGATGATGCCCATCGTCTTCTGCGCGTCGTTCGTGCCGTGGGCCAGGGAGACCAAACCTGCGGAGGCGATCTGCCCGGCGCGATAGCCCTTCTCGGCGGCCTTGCCGTCGGCCCTGCGGCCGATCCCGTACGACAGCCGGGTGGCGAGCATCGCGGCGAGTCCCGCCACGATCGGGGCGGCGAGCGCCGGCAGGAGCACCTTGGTGACGAGTACGTCGCCGTGCACGGCACCGAAGCCGGCCGAGGCGATGGTGGCGCCGATCAGACCGCCCATCAGGGCGTGCGAGGAGCTGGAAGGGAGTCCCAGCAGCCAGGTCGCGAGGTTCCAGAGGATCGCGCCGACCAGCGCCGCGAATATGACCTCGGGACGTATGCCGGTCTCGTCGACGAGACCCTTGGAGATCGTGTTGGCGACCTCCACCGAGAGGAAGGCGCCGACAAGGTTCAGCACGGCGGACATGGCCACCGCGACCTTGGGCTTGAGTGCGCCGGTCGAGATGGTGGTGGCCATCGCGTTGGCGGTGTCGTGGAAACCGTTCGTGAAATCAAACGCGAGTGCGGTGACGACCACAATCGCGAGGATCAGCGAGAAGTTTTCCATTTACCCAGGCAATCGTTCGAGGTCATCGGTCGGTTGACCGTAGGCAACCTGGGTGAACGGCAAGTGAACTGGGAGGGGCGTGGGGGTGACCAGGTGAGGAGGCCGCCGCTCCGCCCGGTTCCGGCGGCCTCCGGTCCCCTGGTGCCCCTTGATGTTCCTCGGCTAGCGGCCCCTGGCGAATCGCTTCAGCTGGGTGCTGGAACCGTTGAAGAGATTCTGGTCACCCGGCAGGCTGCCGCTGTTGTCGTACTGCCAGAAGGTCCAGAACGACCATCCGGCGGGCAGCGCTCCCGCACTGGCCGAGTTGTGGCGGGCCAGCCACAGCGCGTGGTTCGAGGCGAACGCGCGGCTCTTGCCGGTGCAGGTGTTCCACCAGTGGGTGGTCGTGTAGATCACCGGGTGGCGGCCGGTGCGCCGGTAGACCTCGTTGCTGAACGATCTGATCCAGCCGACCATGCTCGCGTGGCTGAGGCCGTAGCACTTGTGCTTCTTGTCGTACGGGTTGTATTCGATGTCGAGCGCCGGCGGCAGCGTCCAGCCGTCCGCACTCCACCGGCCGCCGTTGCGTACGAAGTACGCCGCCTGGGACTTGCCGGACGACTTGTTCGGCAGTGCGAAGTGGTAGGCGCCGCGGATGATGCCGGCGTTGCGGGCGCCGCTGTACTGCTTGCCGAAGTACGGGTTGCGGTACGTCGTGGACTCGGTCGCCTTGATGTAGACGAACCTGGCGCCCTTGGCCTTCGCGCGCGACCAGTTGACGTTCTTCTGGTGCGAGGAGACGTCGTGTCCCTTCGGAAGGCCGGCCGCCGAGGCCGGAAGCTCGGCGAGGAGGGCCCCGCCGGTGGTGAGTGCCGCCACGGAGGCCGCGATCACGCAGGTGCGGCGGCGGAACGGTTTGCGATCACGAGCCATGTTTCCCCCCGGAATGGCGACGTGCACGACAAATCAACCGGAGGCTACTGGAAGATCGCCGAATGTTCGGCGATCCCAGGCCAAGCAGGGCGACAAGGTGATTTGTCCGCATACGCACACTTTCGGAAGCTCGGCTTCCGTCCTAAAGTGCCCCCGCCCGGCGGCGGGTTGCGGACGCCCCTGGCAGGATCGCGGCATGGGTGAGCAGCGGCGGGATCAGGGGGACGGGCGGGACGCCCGGGAGAGTGCACGGCGTGTGCCGGAGGCGTGGGGGAGGGGTGTGCTCCCCGAGGAGGCGCATGCCTGGGAGGCTCTCGTCGCCACGGCCCGCCGCACGGTGTCCGAGGGACTGGTCGTCGGCACGTCCGGCAATGTCTCCGTCCGGGTGGGCGACACGGTGCTGGTCACGCCCTCGGGCGTGCCCTACGACCGGCTCGCGCCGGACGACGTGACCGGCGTGGACCTCGACGGCCGGCAGGTGCTCGGCACCCTGGTCCCGACCAGCGAGCTGCCCATGCATCTCGCCGTGTACCGCACCACCGACGCCGCCGCCGTCGTGCACACGCACGCCGTGCACGCGACCGCCGTCTCGACGCTCGTCCCCGAGCTCCCGACGATCCACTACATGGCGGCCGCCCTCGGCGGACCCGTCCGAGTCGCCCCGTATGCGACATACGGCACCGACGAGTTGGCCGAGAACATGCTCCGCGCCCTCGCCGACCGCACCGGCTGCCTGCTCCAGAACCACGGCACGGTCACCTACGGCGCCACCCTGGACCAGGCCTACGACCGGACGGCCCAACTCGAGTGGATGTGCCGCCTCTGGCTGACCGCATCCTCCGTCCCGGGCCTGTCCCCGACCCTCCTCTCCAACGAACAGGTGGCAGAGGTGGGGGAGAAGTTGCGGGGGTACGGGCAGCGGGGTGAGCGTGCGGCGGGCGCCGGGTCGCCGCAGGAGTGACGCATCCGGCGTCGCGGGGTACCCGAAGTGCCGTGACCACACCACACCTTCGGCGGCAACCCGCATCACCCCGTCCCTTCCTCCCGCTGGCCGGTCACCCGGTCCGCCGGGACACTGGAGGGGTGCGCACTGTCAAAGCGACGGCCGCGGCCGTCACCGTAGCCCTGGCGGCCGGCGCCGCGAGCGTGGCCGCCGGCCGGTTCGCGAGCGACGCGGCGCTGAAGGCGCCCCCCGGCCGCCCCCTGCCCTCCGAGCCCAGGCTCACCGTGCACGCCACGGCCGCCGGGCAGATCGCGCTCACCCGCCATCTGGCGGCGCTGCGCCCGGGCACGTACGGCCTCGCGGGCGACGGCACCCACGCGGTCGTCGGGCCGGTGCTCGAGACGGCCACGCACTCCGCCGACACCGTCGTGCGCCGCCTGGAACGGGTCACCCGCGGCACGCCGGAGCCGGGCGACAAGGTGCGGCTGACCCCGAACGTGCACATCGGCGACCCGCGTTCGGCCCTCTCCCTCGACTACACCGACGTCGACATCCCCGGCGAACTCGGCTCCCTGCCCGCGTGGTTCGTGCCCGGTGTCCGCGACACCTGGGTGATCACGGTGCACGGCCTGGGCGCCACCCGTGAACACCCCCTGAACGTCATGGAGTTCCTGCACCGCCAGCGCTTCCCGGTGCTCGACCTGGCCTACCGCGGCGACCGCGGCGCACCCCGCTCCCCGGACGGCCTCAACCACCTCGGCGAGACCGAGTGGCGCGACGTGGACGCGGCGATCCGGTACACCGTGGACAACGGCGCCCGGCAGGTGGTCCTGCACGGCTGGTCCACCGGCGCCACCATGGCCCTGCGCGCCGCCGTCCTCTCCGCCCTGCGCGAGCGCGTCTCGGGGCTGGTCCTCGACTCCCCGGTCCTCAGCTGGCCCACGACGCTGCGCGCCCTCGCGTCGGCCCGCCGCACCCCGGGCGCCCTGCTGCCGCTCGCCGTGCGGGCCGCCCAGGGGCGCACGGGCCTGGAGCGCGACCGCACCGCCGAGGCGGCCCGGCTCACCGTGCCGACGATGATCTTCCACGGTCCGGACGACACCCTGGCCCCCTGGGAGCACTCCCGCCGGCTCGCGCACGCCCGCCCCAACCTGATCGCCCTGCACACCGTCCCCGAGGCCCCGCACGCGGCAATGTGGAACGCCGACCCGGAGGCATACGAAGAGGCCCTGCGCCGCTTCCTCACCCCGCTCATGTGATCCGCCCGGCCGCCCTCCGCGGGGCGGCCGAACGAGGTCCGGCCGTACAGTTCATACGATTCCGTTTAAGGCCGTACCACTGGCCTGTTCCCGGCCCCGAGCCGCCCGCCGGACCCCGTGCGTTGGCCAGTCCCGTCGCCCGCCGTGACATTCCGTTTGGGTTTTCGGACCGTCAACCGGAAGACTGCACCCGTGACGTCCCGTATCCCGCGCGACTCCAGGCTTCGACTCGTCCGCCCGCGACCCCTGGCCGGCGCCCCTTCAGCTGTGAACCAGCGGCGCCCGCGCCGCCCCGCGCCCCACCCCCCGGAGGGCACACCGGCACCCGCGGAGCTGGCCAGAATGGCACGCTCCGGTCTGGCCGCGGCGGCCCGCGTCGCCCGCTGGGCCGACGCCGCGCTCGGCCCGGGCGGGGACGGCGCGACCGCCGACGGCAAGGCCACGCTCTCCGACGCCACCGCCGAACGGGCCGCCGCGGAACTGGGCCTGACCGTGGTTCAGGCGCGCGCCGACTGGGACACCGCCCGCCTCGCCGGTCTCATCGAGGTGCACGGCGACAGCGCCCGCCCCGGCTGGCGGCTGCGGGCCTGGAACCGCGACGACAGCGCCGTGCTGCGCGGCTGGGTCGCCCTGTTCGACGCCTGGTCGCTCGCCCACCCCGAGCCCGCGGACCACGAGCCCGCCGCCGTCGCCGAGGTCGTCTCGGCCATGCCCCAGGTGCTCTCCTTCCTGCAGCTGTCCGCCGGTCCCGTCCCCGTCGCCCAGCTCCTCGACCTGCTGGAGCAGCGCGTCACCGAACTGCGCACCGAGCGCTGCGAGATCCCCTACGGCCCGCAGCCGGAACCGGTGGAGCCGCCGCAGGACGCCGACACCCCGCTCGCCCCGCTCCTCGACTGGGCCCTGCACGCCCTCGCCTCCGTCGGCGCCCTCACCTACGGCGACGGACAGGCCACGCTCACCCCGCTCGGCAGCTGGGCGGTCTGGGTCAAGCTGGAGCAGATCTGCGTGGCCGCGCAGAGCCCCGCGGGGAACATCGAGCAGTCCGCCGAGGACATGCTGCGCGGCTGCGCCCAGCTGCGCCCCAACGCGGCGCGCGCCGAATACCGCGCCTGGCTCGCCGCCCGGCCCGTCAAGAGCGCCGTCACCGAACTCGTCGACGCCGCGCGCGGTGACGACGCACTGCTGCGCGGCCTCGCCTTCGAGGCGCTGCGCGTGGTCGGCGCCCCCGCTGAGCCCGACGTCAGGGCCGTCGTCGAGGAGCCCACTCTGCGGCCGTACGCCCTGCTGTGGCTGGCCGAGCACGACGGCGTGGACCCCGAGGACGCCCATGAGGTGCTCACCCGCGAGGAGGCCACCTGGCTGTGGGTCGACACCGCCGCCGCCGTCGCCGACCACGGCGAGGCCCCGATGCTCGTACGGCATCTGGAGTCGGCCGTGCAGCCGACCGTCCCGCTGCTCCTGGACGAGGTGCGCGCCGTCGGCCACCCCCGCACCGTCCAGGTCCTGGTCGCACTCGCCGCGGCCCACCCCGACCCGGCCCTCGCGAAGGCGGTGCGCCGCGCGGCCTTCCAGGTGCACACCGGCGGGAGCTAGCTCTCAGATCGCGCTCGCGGGCCCGGGGCGTGCGCGGGCTCGGGCGTGCCGTTCGTCACGCCCGGGCGCCCGAACACCCGAACCCAGAAAAACTGGTTGCATCGCCCCGTTAGACTTGGCCCATGGCCATTCTCCTCGCGCATTAGACGGCGGGAACGTCCTCAGCCGCCCACACCCGCCAACCCTGTCTGCCCTGGAGCCTGTCCGTGATCTCCGCCACCGGTATCGAGCTGCGCGCCGGCGCCCGTGTCCTCATCGAGTCCGCCACCTTCCGTGTCGCCAAGGGCGACCGCATCGGCCTGGTCGGCCGCAACGGCGCGGGCAAGACCACCCTGACCAAGTGCCTGGCCGGGGAGGGCATCCCGGCCGGCGGCCAGATCACCCGCTCCGGAGAGGTCGGCTACCTCCCGCAGGACCCCCGCACCGGCGACCTCGACGTCCTCGCCCGCGACCGCATCCTGTCCGCGCGCGGCCTTGACGTGCTGATCCGCAAGATGCGCGACAACGAACAGCGCATCGCCAGCGGCCAGGGCGCCACCCGCGAGAAGGCCCTCAAGCAGTACGAGCGCCAGGAGACGGAGTTCCTCACCAAGGGCGGTTACGCCGCCGAGGCCGAGGCCGCCACGATCGCCGCCGCGCTCAACCTCCCCGACCGGGTGCTGGGCCAGCCGCTGCACACCCTCTCCGGCGGTCAGCGCCGCCGTATCGAGCTGGCCCGCATCCTGTTCTCGGACGCGGACACCCTGCTGCTCGACGAGCCCACGAACCACCTCGACGCCGACTCGATCGTCTGGCTGCGGGACTACCTGAAGACGTACCGCGGCGGCTTCATCGTGATCTCCCACGACGTCGACCTCGTCGAGACGGTCGTCAACAAGGTGTTCCACCTGGACGCCAACCGCGCCCAGATCGACATCTACAACATGGGCTGGAAGCTCTACCAGCAGCAGCGCGAGGCCGACGAGCGCCGCCGCAGGCGCGAGCGGCAGAACGCCGAGAAGAAGGCTGCCGCCCTGCACTCGCAGGCCGACAAGATGCGTGCCAAGGCCACCAAGACGGTCGCCGCGCAGAACATGGCCAAGCGCGCCGACCGGCTGCTCGCGGGCCTGGAGGCGGTGCGCGTCTCCGACAAGGTCGCCAAGCTCCGCTTCCCCGAGCCCGCGCCGTGCGGCAAGACCCCGCTCACCGCCGAGGGCCTGTCGAAGTCGTACGGCTCGCTGGAGATCTTCACCGATGTCGACCTGGCCATCGACAAGGGCTCCAGGGTCGTCATCCTCGGTCTGAACGGCGCGGGCAAGACCACCCTGCTGCGCCTGCTCGCGGGCGTGGAGCAGCCCGACACCGGCATGGTCGCCCCCGGCCACGGCCTCAAGCTCGGCTACTACGCCCAGGAGCACGAGACCCTGGACGCCGACCGCACGGTCCTGGAGAACATGCGCTCGGCCGCCCCCGACATGGACCTCGTCGAGGTCCGCAAGGTGCTCGGCTCGTTCCTGTTCTCCGGCGACGACGTCGACAAGCCGGCGGGTGTGCTCTCCGGCGGCGAGAAGACCCGGCTCGCGCTGGCCACCCTCGTGGTCTCCTCCGCCAACGTCCTGCTCCTGGACGAGCCGACCAACAACCTCGACCCCGCCTCGCGCGAGGAGATCCTCGGCGCGCTGCGCACCTACAAGGGCGCCGTCGTCCTCGTCACCCACGACGAGGGTGCCGTCGAGGCACTGCAGCCGGAGCGGATCATTCTGCTTCCGGACGGCGTCGAGGACCTGTGGGGCGCCGACTACGCGGATCTCGTCGCTCTCGCTTGATCGAATGCGTGATCCACAGCGTATGGATCATTCGGCCCATCGGTGATCCATCATCTGTGTGAGATCTCCTCGTACCGAGGTGTGTCCTACATCGAATTCGCGGCCGAGTCCTTTATCGACAAGGGCTCGGCCGTCGTACGTCGCTGACCTGGCACTTCGGAGAAGAACCCGTTCGGCGGTACGAACGGCATCACGTGGAATTCCGGATTCCCCTTGTGGGGATGCGCTCCTGTCGTCAAATCCCTGTCTTACGGACCTTGCCGAATGGGTGGCCATGAAGGCCCGGAGGGGTGATCATGAGGAGACCAGAGCGCACTTCCCATGAGGAGGCACGGGTGGCCGAGACTCTGAAGAAGGGCAGCCGGGTTACCGGCGCCGCGCGCGACAAGCTCGCGGCAGACCTGAAGAAGAAGTACGACTCCGGTGCGAGCATTCGGGCACTGGCCGAGGAAACCGGCCGCTCGTATGGCTTCGTGCACCGGATGCTCAGCGAGTCGGGCGTCACGCTCCGTGGGCGTGGCGGGGCGACCCGGGGTAAGAAAGCCGCAGGCTGACCCCGGGCGGCCCCTCGGCTTCGATGGTGGCCACCCGGTCGGTCGGACGATCGGCCGGGTGGTTACTGTGCAGTCACTTGAGCATGCTCTGCTGACCGCACACATCGGAGGCACCCCATGGCCACGCCCGCCAAGGACCTCGGTCCGGTACTCGACAAGGACGGCGTACGGCTCACCGTCGACGACGCGATCGCCACGGTGACGCTGACCAACCCGGCCAAGCGCAATGCGCAGAGCCCCGCGATGTGGCGGACGCTCGCCGAGGCCGGGAGGGTCCTGCCGGGGTCGGTCCGTGTCGTGGTGCTGCGCGCCGAGGGCCAGTCCTTCTCGGCCGGCCTCGACCGGCAAATGTTCACGCCCGAGGGAATCGAGGGCGAGCCGACCTTCATCGACCTTGCGCGCAGCAGCGACGGTGAACTCGACGCGAGCATCGCCGAGTTCCAGGACGGCTTCACCTGGTGGCGGCGCAGCGACATCGTGTCCATCGCCGCCGTCCAGGGGCATGCCATCGGAGCGGGCTTTCAGCTTGCCCTCGCCTGCGATCTGCGCGTCGTCGCCGACGATGTGCAGTTCGCCATGCGCGAGACCAGCCTCGGGCTGGTGCCGGACCTGACGGGCACACATCCGCTCGTCGGGCTGGTCGGACAGGCCCGTGCGCTGGAGATCTGTGTGACGGGACGCTTCGTCATGGCCGAGGAGGCCGTCAGCACCGGCCTGGCCAACCTCGCCGTGCCGGCCGACCAGCTCGACGGTGCCGTACAGGATCTGGCGTCGGCGATCCTGGCGGCGCCGCGCGACGCCGTGATCGAGACGAAGGCGCTGATCCGGGGCGCGCAGGGCCGTTCGTACGACGACCAGCGCGCCGCCGAGCGTGCCGCGCAGGCCCGGCGGCTGAGGGACCTGGCCGGCCTCGGCGAGTAGCCGCTCAGCCGACCGCCGTCACCAGCACCGCCACCGTCGGGTGGTCGGACAGTGCGTCCCGGACCGCCGCACGGACCTGCCGGGCCACCTCCGACGGCCGGTGGCCCGGGTCCACGGCGAGCTCCACGCGCGCGTGGCGGTGCGCCAACGCGCCCTCGGTCCGCCGTTCCTCCAGCTGTACGGCCCGGCCCAGACCGCCGGTCAGACGGGCGACCCCGGGGACGGACCGGGCGGCGGCCGCGGCCCGGCTCTCGTCGTCGGATCCGGGCTCGGCGGCGTACGGCGGCTCGGGCTCACGTACGGGCGCGGGTTCCGGGTCCTCGTCCAGCAGGGCCGTCACCCGCAGATCCACCTCCGCCACCCGCAGACCGAGCCGCTCGTCCGCCGTGGCCGCCAGGGTCGTACGCACCAGGGCCGCCGTCGCCGGCAGCGGCGCCGCGGCCGTCGCCGCGAACGTGGCCGTCACCCGCAGTGCTCCGGGTGGCAGCGCGGACGGCGGAGGCGGCACGGCCGGCTCCTGCACGTCGTCCGGGTCGGCGAGAGCGATCCGGAGTCCGTCCAGGCGCACCCCGCGCAACTCCCCGGCCGCGCGCCGCAGCACCGCCTCGGCCGCCTCCTCCGAGATCCACGAGCCGTCACGCGGTCCGCCCAGGGGCAGCAGCCTGCCCAGACCCACCTGATGCCGCACTGCCTGTGCCCACCGTTCCGCCGTCATTCCTCCAGCCTGCCGCATCCCTGGCGCGCGGGACCGCAACCCCACATACCGTGGACCAAGGAGGACGAACCGAAGGGACGTACGGCGATGACCGACATGACGGAGCAGAACCGGACGACGACTCCCGGACTGGGGAAAGAGGCCCCGGACACTCCCGCGACCGCCCGCAGGACCACACGGCGCGGCGGCGGTGACCCGGCGACCCGTGGACGGACGACGATCGCCGACGGAGTCGTCGAGAAGATCGCCGGACTGGCCGCGCGGGACGTGGTCGGCGTACACGCCCTCGGCAGCGGGCTCAGCCGCACCTTCGGAGCCGTGCGCGACCGGGTGCCGGGCGGCTCGAAATCCGTGACGCGGGGCGTGAAGGCCGAGGTCGGCGAGGTGCAGACGGCACTCGACCTGGAGATCGTCGTCGACTACGGCGTCTCGATCTCCGACGTCGCACGTGCCGTGCGCGAGAACGTCGTCGCTGCGGTGGAACGGATGGCGGGCCTGGAGGTCGTCGAGGTCAACATCGCGGTGAGCGATGTCAAGCTGCCCGAGGAAGAGGACGAGGAGCCGGAGCCCCGGATCCAGTGACCCGCCGACGACCGGACAACCGCACCGCTGAGGGGAGCGCACGATGAGCATGGCCGTGGTCGGCATGATCGCCGGCATGGCACTGGGCTTCGCCGGATACTTCGGCGGCTTCGGGGCCTTCCTGCTGGTGGCCGCGCTGGGCGCCATCGGCTTCGTCGTCGGCCGGTTCGTCGAGGGCGACCTGGAGGTCGGCGACTTCTTCCGCACGCGTGACGACCGTCGGCGGTGAGCTCGGTGAGCGACGGCGTCGGTGAGCTGCACAGACCCTCGGCCGTCGTCGAGGCGGCGGAGCGCGGAGCCACCAGGATCGCCGACCGGGTGGTTGCGAAGATCGCCGCCCAGGCGGCCCGCGAGATGCTCACCGACCTGCCCGGGGACGCGGCGGCGCCGCACGCCTCCGTCGTGGTCCACCACCACAGCGCCCACGTCCGCGTCCATGTCGAACTCGGCTATCCCTGCGACATCGGCGGCCGATGCGCGGCTGTGCGTCGACATGTCGCTTTGCGGGTACGCGCGTTGGTGGGCATGGAGGTGCCGGAGGTCGCGGTCCATGTGGAGCGGCTGCATCTGACCCCGGCGCACGGCGCGGCACAGGGGAGGACGCGATGAGCGAGCCCCAGGGCTCCGAGGGCACCACACAGCGGCTGCCGGTCATCGAGAAGGCACCCGGCGACGACCTCGACCGGGGAGCACCGCCCCCACCGGCGGCGGAATCCGCCCGCGAGGGCCGCTTCTGGTCCGCCCGCCGCGTCCCCGCGGCCCTCGTCGCGCTGCTGACCCTCGCCGTCGCGGGCCTCTTCCTCTACGACATCGCCGCCGTGCGCGCCGACCGTCCCGCGATGGACTGGCGCCGCCGACTGGCTCGGCAGCTCGCCGAACGCCCCCTCGACGACACGTGGGTGCTCGTCGGCGCCGGAGTCGCCGCGGCCCTCGGCCTGTGGCTGATCGTGCTCGCCGTCACGCCGGGACTGCGCGGCGTCCTGCCGATGCGGCGCCCCCAGGCCGACGTGCGCGCCGGGCTGCACCGCGAGGCCGCCGCCCTGGTGCTGCGCGACCGGGCCATGGAGGTCGCGGGCGTCCAGTCCGTACGGGTGCGGATGCGCCGCAGGCGGGCCGACGTCGCCGCCGTCTCGCACTTCCGCGAACTGGACGACGTGCACACGGACCTGGACACCACGCTCACCGAGGCGATCGGCGGCCTGGGGCTCGCCCGGCCGCCCGCGCTGACGGTGCATGTGCGGCGTCCCGGACGGAAGGGGTGAGTGCGGTGCTCAGGACCGTCAACCGTGTGCTGATCGGGCTCATCGGACTGGTCCTGCTCGTGCTGGGTGGGTCCGTGCTGGCCGTGGGACTCGGCGTGCGGCCCCCCTCCTGGTGGATCCACGACGGCCGGCACGACGTGCTGCTCAGCGCGGCCGAGCGCACCCGCTGGCGGGACGAGGGCTGGTGGTGGCCGACCGTCCTCGCCGTCCTGGCCGTCGTCGTCCTGCTCGCCCTGTGGTGGCTGACCGCGGTCCTGCGCCGACGCCGCCTCGCCGAGGTCCTGGTGGACACCGGCGACGGCGAGGGCGCTCTGCTGCGGGGCCGCGCCCTGGAAGGCGTCCTCGCGGGCGAGGCCAACCGACTGGAGGGCGTGGCCCACGCCCACGTCCGCCTGACCGGAGCCCGAACCGCCCCCAGGTCCCGCGTACAACTCGAACTGGAACCCCACGTGGACCCGGGCACAGCCCTCCACCACCTCACCACCGAGTCCCTGACCCACGCCCGCAACTCGGCCGGCCTCGCCACCTTCCCCGCAGAAGTACACCTGAAGGCGCTCAAGCACCGCGCAGAGAGGGTCAGTTAAAGGCTTTTAAGGGGCGCGGGGAACTGCGCGATCAACCCGAACGGACCCGCACCCAAAATCCGACCCGTTCTTTCAGGGGCGCGGGGAACTGCGCGATCAACCACCGCCGACCCGCAGTCAGAATCCGTGCCGCATCCCCCCGTCGACGGGCACCATGATCCCGGTCAGATAAGAGGCGGCCGGCGACAGCAGAAATGCCGCCACCCGCCCGAACTCCTCCGGCTGACCGTACCGCCGCAGCGGAATGCGTGACTCGTGAGCAGCCCGCGTCGCCTCCGGATCCGCGGACATCCCGTCCAACTCCCGCACACGATCGGTGTCGATCCGAGCGGGCAGCACACCCACCACCCGGATCCCACGCGGCCCCAACTCGTCCGCGAGCGACTTGGCGAACCCGGCGAGCCCCGGCCGCAGCCCGTTGGAGATGGTCAGCCCCGGAATGGGCTCGTGCACCGACCCGGACAGCACGAACCCGATCACACCCCCGGGCTCCAGCTCCGCGGCAGCCGCTCGCGCCAGCCGTACCGCCCCCAGGAACACCGACTCGAACGCCGACTGCCACTGCTCGTCCGTGTTGTCCGCCACGAACCCGGCGGCGGGCCCACCCACGCTCACGAGAATGCCGTCGAACCCCCCGAACCGCTGCCGCGCCGCCTCGACGAGCCGCGCAGGCGCCTCCGGGTCCGCGTTGTCGACGGCGACCCCGGCCGCGTTCGGCCCCAGCTCGGCCGCCGCGTCGGCGACCCGCTTCTCGTCCCGCCCCGTGACGACCACCTTGGCGCCGTCCGCGACGAGTTCACGCGCGGTGGCGTTGCCGAGGCCGCGCGTGGCCCCGGTGACGACGTACACCCGGTCCTTCAGTCCAAGATCCATGGCCCTATCCTGCCTCGTCGTCCCCGAACAGGGCGAGGGCGGTGTGCACCAGTCCCACGTGACTGAAGGCCTGCGGGAAGTTGCCCAGCTGGCGGCGCTGCACGGGGTCGTACTCCTCGGACAGCAGACCGACGTCGTTGGCGAGGCCCACCAGCCGGTCGAACAGCTCCCGTGCCTCCTTGCCGCGGCCCGTCATGTGCAGCGCGTCGGCGAGCCAGAACGAGCACACCAGGAAGGTGCCCTCGTCTCCGGGCAGCCCGTCGACCGCCGTACGGTCCGTGCTGTAGCGGCGCAGCAGACCGCCCTGGCCCAGCTCCTCGCGGACGGCGTCGATGGTGCCGGTCACCCGGGGGTCGTCGGGCGGCAGAAAGCCGACGCGGGGCATGAGCAGAAGCGCGGCGTCGAGCTCGCGCGAGCCGTAGTACTGCGTGAAGGTGTTCCGCTTCGGGTCGAAGCCCCGCTCGCACACCTCGCGGTGCACCGCGTCCCGCAGCGCGCGCCAGCCCTCCAGGTCGCCGGGCAGCTCCGGGTTCTCCTCCAGGGTGCGCACGGCGCGGTCGACGGCCACCCACACCATGACCTTGGAGTGGACGAACTGGCGCCGGCCGCCGCGCACCTCCCACAGCCCCTCGTCGGGCTGCCGCCAGGCCGCGCGCAGCCACTCGATCAGGGAGGCCTGGATGTTCCACATGTGCGGTTTGGCGGGCAGGCCGGCACGGCGGGCCAGATACAGCGAGTCCATGACCTCGCCGTACACGTCCAACTGCAGCTGGTCGACGGCCGCGTTCCCGATGCGCACCGGTCTTGACCCCGCGAAGCCGGCCAGCCACGGCAGCTCGCACTCCGGCAGCCGGCGCTCGCCCGCCAGGCCGTACATGATCTGCAGGTCGGCCGGGTCGCCCGCGACCGCGCGCAGCAGCCAGTCGCGCCAAGCCTCCGCCTCCTCCCGGTAGCCCGCCGACAGACCCACGTTCAGGGTGAGGGTGGAGTCGCGCAGCCAGCAGTAGCGGTAGTCCCAGTTGCGCACGCCGCCCGGTTCCTCGGGGAGCGAGGTGGTGGGGGCGGCCACGATTCCGCCGGTCGGCCGGTAGGTGAGGGCCTTCAGCGTGATCAGGGAGCGGACGACGGCGTCGCGGTAGGGGCCGCGGTAGTGGCATCGCCGGGCCCACTTCTGCCAGTCGTGGACGCTGGAGTGCAGGGCCTTGTGCGGGTCGACGGCCTTCGGGCGTGCCTCGTGCGAGGGGTGCCAGGTGAGGACGAACGCGACCTTCTCGCCCTCCTCGACCGTGAACTCCGCGTGCGTGCCGAAGTCCTTTCCCCAGGTGCGCACTTCGGGCTCGCTGCGCAGCCACACCGAGTCCGGGCCCGCGACGGCCACCCGCTGCCCGCCGGACTTGCGCACCCAGGGCACGATCGAGCCGTAGTCGAAGCGGATCTTCAGAGTGCTGTGCATCGTGACCCGGCCGCGCAGGCCTTCCACGACGCGTACGAGGTCGGGGGCGCGGTCGCGCTGCGGCATCAGGTCGGTGACGCGCACCGCGCCCTCGCCGGTCTCCCACTCGGTGTCCAGGACGAGCGTGTCGGGCCGGTAGGCGCGGCGGGTGCAGGGGCCCTCGACGCCCTTCGGGGCGATACGCCAGTACCCGTTCTCCTCGTCGCCGAGCAGCCGGGCGAAGCAGGCCGCCGAGTCGAACCGGGGCAGGCACAGCCAGTCGACGGAGCCGTCGCGGCCGATCAGGGCGGCGGTCTGTTCGTCGCCGATGAGCGCGTAGTCCTCGATGCGGGGGTGCACGCAGTTGCGAGTTCCCGGACGTCCTTCGGGACAATCAGGGGCGGGGCCGGGGGAGTGACGGCACGCACGCGTGCCGCCCGCTCAGACGGCTGCCGGTTCCGTCTCCGTGGCCTGCTCCTTGGCCGCCGCCTCCGTGCGGTCGCGGCGCTCCCGCCGGACCAGGACCCACCAGCCCACCGGTACGGCGGCGGCGAACAGCCACCACTGGATCATGTACGCATAGTTCAGCGGGGCGTCCTCGCTGCCGGGGTCGGAGATCTGCTCCGGGCTGTCGCCCTTCGACTCCGGCGCCGTCTGCTCGATGTAGCCGCCGAGCACGGTGGCGTGCAGGCGGCGGGCCTGCTCCTCGCTGTTGATCAGCATGATCTGCCGGTCCGGCAGCCCCTTGAGCTCCTTGATGCCGCTCGCCGCGGTCGTCTCGTCGGCCTTCAGCCGGCCCTTGATGGTGACCTTGCCGGCGGGCGGCGGGGGGACCTTCGGGAACGAGGTCTGCGCACCGTTCGCCGGGATCCAGCCGCGGTTGACCAGCACGACCTTGCCGTCCGTGAGGACGAGCGGGGTCAGGACGTGGAAGCCGACCTCGTCGTCGGAGTTGGTGCGGCGCCGGACGACGACCTGACGGTCGGTGTCGAAGGTGCCCGTCGCGGTGACGGTGCGGTACTTCTCGGAGCTGGTGACCGCATGTCCGGGCGAGGTGAGCCGCTCCACGGGTACCGGCTTGGCGTGCAGCGCCGCGGAGACGAGGTCGTTGCGGGCGGTGCGCATCTCGTAGCGGTGCTTCTGCCAGATGCCCAGCCTGATCATCGTGGGGATCAGCACGAGGGCGACGAGGGTGAGGATCACCCACTGCCGGGACAACAGGAAGCGGTACACCCCACGACCGTACAACTCGGTCGTGGGGTGCAATCAGGCGGGTAGCGGGTTACACCTTGTCGACGATCCCCGCCTTGCCCTCCGCGCGGGCGCAGTGCGCGCCGCAGTACCACTGCCCGTCGACCTCCACGCCCTGGCCGATGATCTGCACACGGCAGTGCTCGCACACGGGTGCCATGCGGTGGATCGCACAGGAGAAGCAGTCGAAGACGTGCACCGCGCCCTGCGCATGCACCTCGAAGGACATTCCGTAGTCATTGCCACATACTTCACAGGTCGCCATGCGCCACAGGGTGAGCCCTCACCGGGGTGCGGGCGAGCGGGCGCCGGGCGAGTCGCGCGGCAATCACCCGTCCGCGGGCTCCACGTCCCGCAGCAGCTGACCGAACGCGGCCTCGTCCACCACCGGCGTCCCGTACTGCTTGGCCTTGACGACCTTGGAGGTGCCCGAGTCCGGGTCGTTCGTGACGAGCAGGCTGGTCAGCCGGGACAGGCTCGTCGCGACATGCAGCCCGGCCTCGACCGCGCGGTCCTCCAGCAGCTCCCGCTCGACCGAGGTGTCCCCGGAGAAGGCGATCCGCATGCCCTGCTTGAGCGGCTTGCCGTCCTCGTAGCGCCCCGGGTTGGGGTACGGGCACGCGGGCCTTTTGCGGGAGGGGCGCCAACTGCTCGGGCGGTAGCCGCCGTAGCCGCCGGACTGGCGGGGCACGGGGCTGTCGGTCCACTCCGTGAGCGGCCGGCACTCCAGCAGCGGCAGCCGTACGCCCCCCGCCGCCGCGGCCGCGAGGCTCGGACGGAACGCCTCCGCCAGCACGCGCGCGTCGTCCAGCGCATGGTGCGCACGCTGCTGCACGACACCGAAGTGGGCCGCCAGCGACTCCAGCTTGTGATTGGGCAGCGGCAGGCCCAGCTCCTTGGACAGGGCGATCGTGCACAGCCGTTGCCGCACGGGTGCCTCGCGCTTCGCGCGCGCGTACTCCCGCGCGATCATCTGCCAGTCGAAGACCGCGTTGTGCGCGACGAGCACACGGTCCTGCAGCCGGGACGCGAACTCCTCGGCGATGTCCCGGAAGAGGGGTGCGCCCCGGAGCATCTCGCTCGTCAGACCGTGGATCCACACCGGCCCCGGGTCCCGCTCCGGATTGACCAGCGTGTACCAGTGGTCCTCGACCTCGCCGCGCGCGTCCAGCCGGTAGACGGCCGCGGAGATGATCCGGTCGTCCCGCGCCAGGCCGGTGGTCTCCACGTCAACGACCGCGTACCCCTGCGGATACGCGGCCGGCCACGCTGTGGGGGAGGACGCTGCGGTCGTACGGTCTTCGAGCATGGTCCTTGAGGATACGACCCGTCACTGACAGTCCTGACCGTCAGGGGCCCCTGTGCGCCGGTTCGTTGGCGCAGCCTCCGGTGACCTGATTCTGTGTTCACTGCTCCCCCCTGTGCCATCCTGACCTGCGTCGCGGGCACAGGGACGGGGGCACGGTCGGGCATGGACAGCAGACAAGCACTGATCGTCGCCGTTCCACGCTGCGAACTGTCGGAACACTTCGCGGACTTGACGCAGACGGTGGCCCGCGACGTCGAGCTCATGACCGAGGCGCTCCACTCGTCGGGTTACAGCGTGGAATCCCTCGGCGCCGCCCAGGACGAGCCCGCGCTGCGCTCAAGAATCCGGAGCGCGATCAGCCGGGTCTGCGCCACCGCCCCCGAAGGCGGCACGGTCCTCATCCACTTCACCGGGCACGGGCTGTCCGCGGACGGGGCGGACCATCTCGTGCCCGCCGACGCCCAGCTCACCTGGGCGACGACGCCCCCACAGGTCGCCCTGGACTCGCTCATCGGCCTCGACCTCGCCGAACTGCTGCGCGGCTGTCGCGCCGGGACGGTGCTGCTGACCGTCGACGCCTGCCGGGACAACTCGACCGCGGACGGCACCGACGGCACGTCCAACGGCGGAGCCGCCACGATCTTCCCGGCCCGAAGAGACCGGGTGGCGGTGCTGTTCGGCTGCGGACCCGGCGAGACCTGCGGCTCCGACGAGAAGAGGGGCAGTCATTTCACGCGCGCCCTGGCCGATGCCCTGCACGCCGACACCGCGCCCCGCACGGTCGCCGACGTCATCGCGCACACCGTCCGAAGGACCGCCGAGTTCGCCCGCGCCCACCGGCAGGTGCAGACACCCACGGCGCACTACGCGCCCAGCGGCCCGGACGCCATTCACCCGGTGCCGCTGTGCGCCGGCCGTACCCTCCACGAGGAGTGGGCGACCGCCGTGGGCTCGGCCGAACTGTGGGCCGCGGTCGAGGGCCTGACCGAGACCCGCCGCACCGAACTCCACCAAGCCCTCGTCCGGTTGACGGCGGAGTGCGCGCGGTGGCGCAGCAGTGCTCTCGCCGGGGTCCCGGACCCCTGGGCGGACGACGACTACCCGGTCCGCGTGCTCGACCGGGGGCTCAAGGCCCTCCTGGCGCCGTCGCAGACACAGGGCGGACCACTCGTGGACGCGGGGGAGTTCGCCGTGCTCGCTGCCGCCCCGTTCGTCCGCGAGGCGGTCTACGCGATGGGCATCAAGGAGACCGCCGCCGTCGACCCCTTCCACCTCGATCCGGACACCGGGGCCCTCGGCCGCGAACCCGAACGCGCCGACCTGGAGCACACGTTCGCCGCGCACGCCCTGCTGTGGCGCAAAGGGCGCGAACTGGCCGGAAGGGGACGCGACGAGGACGCCCGCGCCGTGGCCGGCTGGCTGCTGCACCGGCACGTCACCGGCAAGGAACAGCTCTGGGACACCTACGCTCCGCAGTTGCTCGCACCCCTCGCGAAGGTACTGATCGGTCCGGACGCCGCACGGGCCCGCCACCACGAGCTCACCGACGAACTGGTACGGGTCTGCCGACACATCGCGATCGCCCCGGCCGAGCCGTACCAGGGCGAGCTGCTGAACGCCGACGCGCAATGGCGCCTGAACGAGCTCTTCCGGACCGACGGCGTCACCGAACGGTGGCGCCCCCGCGAACTGACCTGGCTCCTCGGCGTCGCGGGTCTGCTCGGCGGCGACCTGCGCCAGCTGCCCGGTGTGCTGGTGGACAACATCGGCGTCACGGACGGCCTCCGTCCCGCCGAGGCGGTGGCCGGCGTCCGTGAACTGCGCTGGGCACGCGACCGGCTGAGCAGAACACTCGACCTGGATCTGCCCTGCCCCCACCCCGCCGTGCACGCCGCGATGGAGATCCTGACCGGCTGGACCGACGAGGCCGTACAGAACGTACGTCTGCGCTTCGCCCGCGCCGAGCCCACCGCGCTCCTCGCCCAGCTGCCCGAACGGATCACCTGCCACCGACTGCGTCCGCGCTACGACAGCGCGACCAGGGCGGACGCGTATGCCGTCCCGCTCATGCGGTTCGGCCTCGCCGAGGACGAGATGCGCGAACTCCTCATGGGCACACAGCTCTACGGCGATCCGGCCCTCGCCCTACGGGAGCTGTACCAGAACGCCCTCGACGCCTGCCGCTACCGCCAGGCCAGGCTGCGCTACGGCGAGGCCGACGGGCGGATCCCGTACCACTGGAACGGTGACATCGTGTTCCGGCAGGGCACGGATGACGAAGGCCGGCCGTACATCGAGTGCGAGGACAACGGCGTCGGCATGGACCGCAGGGCGCTGCGCGGCACCTTCTCGCGCGCCGGGCGCCGGTTCGAGCAGTCCCGCGAGTACCGCAGGGAACAGGCCCGTTGGCGCCGAGCCGACCCCGATCTGCGGATCTACCCCAACAGCCGTTTCGGCATCGGGGTGTTCAGCTACTTCATGCTGGCCGACGAGATCAGCATCTGGACCCGCGCCACCGATGAGTACGGCCGTGCCGACCCGGGCGGAGGCCTGTGCGTCGACGTGGCCTCCACCGGCAGCCTGTTCCGCATCCGGCGCAGCGAGGAGGCCCAGCCGACCGGCGGCACCCGGGTGCGGCTCTACCTCCAGCAGGACGGCGTCGACGTCGCGAAGGAACTCGGCACACGCGTGTGGCGGTCGGAGTTCGCGATGCGGGTGGAGCGGGGCGGGGACGTTCTGCGCACCTGGGAGAAGGGTGCGCTGTACTACTTCGGGGACGCGATTAGTCCTGTTCCGGCGGGGGCTGATGCCTGGTGGGTTAAGGGGAATGGGTGTTTGCTGGCTGATGGGATCTTGACGGATCCTGGGGCGGTGGACGCGAGCCGGGACGCGAGTGCACTTTCCTGGTTCAGCTCGGACGCCAGGTCCGGACACACCGACAAAGAGGCCACAGACTGGCACGAAGGGGTCGGTCGCCCTTTCGGTTTCGTCGTGGACCTGCGCGCGGCACACACTCCAGAACTCAGCGCGGACCGGGCACGGATGCTGTCGTACGACAGAGGCTGGGTGGACGAGAAGATCCGACACGCGTCCAATAGGTTCGACGCTCCTCACTGGCTCACCCTGGAGTGGCTCTGGGCTTTCGCGGGCGTGCACCCGGATGCGGCGATGCCACTGGTCGACCGGCTCCTGGCCACCGATGCGCGGCTGACCAGCAGAACCGCGTGGGACAGGTCGGTGTTGCTCGACTTCCGCCAGGTGGGGTGTTTTCCCGTCGACCCCAGCCTGGTTCGGCGTGCAGAGTACGACACACCTCTCATTCGCACCGGGACGACGAACTCCGCTTTCATTGCCTGGCGGGCGGCCATACTGCGCGGTGTGGGAATCGAACTGGCCCGCCGTGGGCGGGATGAGCTGGCGCTGCCGGAGACGACAGATGGTTATCCGCATCCCGAGGCCTGGGAAGTGCACTTCACGACGGATTATTTCGACTGGTCCAGGCATTCACTGAAAGCCGCTTTGCCGAGGCATAGGGACGAAAACATCAGTCTGGGTCGGCTCATGAGGCGGCTGCGCCGCTACGCCATCATGGGCCTGGAAGTGCCCGCCGTCACCGGACTTGAAGCCGCACACCGGTTGCTGCTCGATGAGACCGACACACGAATCCTTTATGGCAGCGGCCCCTTTGCTCGTGGACTCGTCGGCGGTGATTCCGTCGAAGGCGTGATCCAGGTGCTCAGCCGCTTCAGCCTCGGCCAAGGTCTCCCCATTCGGGAGGCACTGGCCAGGGCGCGGCGGTTCGAGGCCGCCGGATTCCCCGTGAAGGTGCCCGAGACCGCAGAACCGGCTCCGGCCGATGAGGTCGCCACACGCGAGGATCTCGCCGTTCTTCGCTGGCATCCCCGATTCTTCGCGCCCGATGCCCACGTAGTGGGGCAACCGCCACCCCAGGAGCTGTACGACGACGTGCTCAACCGCTACGCGTGGCTGGGTTGGCCGCACGTAGGTCCGGTCGCGGCCGAACCGCCCGAGCCGGTCGAACCGGTACCGGAGACCCGCGACTTGCCGAAGTCTTGGACAAAGGAGCAGGTGGACGAGTTCACGGAAAGCTTCGGCATCAGCGAATACACCAGCCATCAGCGCCTCACGCGCCGTCAGCTGGGCCGGGCTTCAGGCATGCTGGGGCTGCCCGTGGCAGAGGTGGTCGAACGCTTCGCGGACGTGCTCGCCACGCGGGCGCTCGACCTTCCGGACCTGGCCGGAATGACCGGGACCGTTTTCACCCGGCTCGACAGCGACCTCCTGGGCGCTGTCTTTCGCGGGGACCCGGAGCGGCTCCTGCGGCTTTCCTGGCGCGATGACGGCGTACATCTTCTGGACACGGCACAGGCGGCGGTTCGTGTAGCCGCCGACGATGCGGCGGTGGCGGAACGACTGACCGTACTCGCGAACGAAGGGCTAGTGGACGGACGCGCCCCCGCGCTCGTCGAGCAATGGCGCGCCGTTGCGCCGAGTGACTGGGAACTGCTGCTCTGCCGGGACAAGCACTACTCGAGCCTGCGCCACCTCGACCGAACCCCCGGGACCGGGTACAGCATCGAGCACGCCATACAAACCACCGCCCTGCACAACGGCCTCGATATCTTCTTCGCCCTGCTTGCCGCAGCCAAGGCACGCACCGCACTGCGCCCAGCAGTCGAACGCCTCGTCCCGCTGGGCCCCCTCGTCGGACTCGACGTCTCCGCCCTGGAAGGGGTGTCGAGTTCGCTGCCACCGGATCTTCGTCCCACCCTCGCCGACCTCGTGGTGTGCTGTGAGGCGGAAAAGGACGTCGTGCGCTGGCGGTCCCGGCCGACCGTGGCCCTCCTCGTCGCCCACGCGCGCGAGAACGACAGCACGCTCGGCGACAGCCTGGCGACGCTCACCCGGTACGCCTCCCTCGGCGCCCCTTGGCGGGAGCCGGAGACCGGTCCGGAGGACTGGCGCGAGCACCGTCCGACCGAGTACGACAGCGCCCTGTTCGGCGAGGACCTCATCGGCGACGGGCCCGTAGGCCCGCTGGACCTGGTCCGCGCGGCGGCACGGTTCGGCTGGTCGCTGACCCGCACCTGGGACCGGCTCGCGCTGTACCGACCCCTGGGGCTCGATCTGCTGATGGAACGGCCGCAGCCCGCCTCCGACGTGGTCCCCTGCTGGCAGGACCTGATCCTGCTGAGCCGGCAGTACACGGGCCGCGCACCCGCGTTGAGCGGCGCCGTCACGTCCGAGCGTGTCGCCGTCACCGCACGCGAACTGGGGGAGACGACCCAGTGGGTGTACGACCGGCTCGCCCTGTACGCCCCCTTGTTCGTGCTCACCCTGCCCGCAGACGTTCCCGCCCACCCGGCGCCGACACCGTCCGCCGAGTTCTACGTCGCCGAAGACGCCAGTTGAGGACCTGATGCCCGATCACGTTGCGACCGAGTTCCGCGAACACGAGGCCGAGGTCCGTCCGGACGAGCCGTTCACCGTCACACGGTCCGAGGACGGACGCTGGTACACCGTCAAGGGGTACTGCCCGACGTGCAGGGTGGACACGGTCTTCCGGGTCTCGTACGGCGTCCTCGGCCCGCCCAAGCGGCTGTGGGGCCGCGGGCGGCGCGCGCCCGAACCCCTCACCGGTGACATCCCCGTCTACTGCCAGTGCGGCTACCCCCACGCCGAGCGGCCACCGGAGTCCCCGGACACCGGATGCGGTGCCTTCTGGGACGTGCCGGTCCCGCCTCCCGAGCCGGGGGCGGCGCCGTGACCGACATCGCGAAGAAGCGGTACGCGCAGCTGGGTCAGCAACTCCAGTACGACCAGCTCGGCACGGTACGCCGGCAGGCGGAGGGCTGGCGCAACGGCCTGGCAGGTCTCACGGGACTGGTCGGCGTGGTCTTCGTGCTGAAGGGCCGCGAGAGCGTGGCCGGCATGCCCGGCGGCTGGCGTTGGGTGACCGCCCTGCTCCTCGTCCTCGCCTTCGTACTGCTCCTTGCCGGCTCCCTGGGCGCCGTACGGGCGGCGAACGGCCAGGTGGGGCAGCGGGTGTGGCTGACCGGTGACCGGCTGCTCTCCGGCATCCTGGACGAGGTCGAACGGACGCAGGACGCCTTGAGCACGGCGCGGCGGCTGTCCGTCGCCGGGCTCTGCGCGATCGTCGCCGCCATCGCGGTGTCGTGGCTCGTGCCGGTGGAGACCTCCGCGAGTCCCGGCAGCAGCGGGCCCTACGTCCTCGTGAACACCACTGGGGGAGTGCGATGCGGGGAGCTGGTGCTGGCCGACCCCGAGGCCGTGACGATCAGCACGGCCGGAAAGAAGCGCTGGGTCCGGATCCCCGCCGCCGACGTCCGGTCGGTCACACCTGCGGCGCGGTGCTGAGGCGCACGGGGGCGTTCCGGGTGCGCTCGGCGAGCGGCCTGCACCGGGGGCGACGTACCGTGAAGTGCGCTCGCCACCCCTGAGCGCGCTCACGACCCGGCACGAGAAGGACCCCCGCCATGCGCGCCACCACCATCCACGCCCCGTACGACATGCGCATGGAGGACGTGCCCGAGCCCGTGGCGCAGCTGCCCACCGACGCGGTGGTGCGGGTGCTGCGCGCCTGCATCTGCGGCAGCGACCTGTGGGCGTACAGGGGCGAGTCGCACCGGCGGCCGGGGCAGCGGATCGGGCACGAGTTCCTCGGCGTCGTCGAGGAGACCGGCTCCGGCGTGGGCACCGTGCGCCGGGGTGACCTCGTCGTCGCGCCCTTCATGTGGTCCGACGGCGTCTGCGACTACTGCCGCGAGGGCCTGACCACCTCCTGCGGGCACGGCGGCTTCTGGGGCTCGGTCGGCTACGACGGCGGCCAGGGCGAGGCCGTCCGCGTGCCGTTCGCCGACGGCACCCTCGTGCAGCTCCCCAAGGAGGCCGCCTCCGACGACCGTCTGCTGTCCTCCCTGCTGACCCTCTCCGACGTCCTCGGCACCGGCCACCACGCCGCCCTCGGCGCCGGCGTGCGCCCGGGAGCGACCGTCGCCGTCGTCGGCGACGGCGCCGTCGGCCTGTGCGCGGTGCTCGCCGCCCGGCGGCTCGGCGCGGAGCGGATCATCGCGCTCGGCCGCCACCAGGTCCGTACGGACATCGCACGCCGCTTCGGTGCCACCGACGTCGTCGCCGAACGCGGTGAAGCGGCCGTCGAGGCCGTGCGCGAACTCACCCGCGGACAGGGTGCGCACGCCGTGATCGAGGCCGTCGGTACCGAGCAGTCCATGCGGACGGCGGTCGACATCACCCGCGACGGCGGCGCGATCGGCTTCGTCGGCGTGCCGCACGGCAGCGGCACCGGCCTCGACCTCGGCGTCATGTTCGACCGGAACATCGCGCTGCGCGGCGGCGTCGCCCCCGTCCGCGCCTACATCCCGGAACTCCTGCCCGACGTCCTGGACGGCACCGTCGACGCCTCGCCGGTCTTCGACATGACGGTCGGCCTGGAGGGCGTGCCCGACGGCTACAAGGCGATGGACGACCGGTCCGCGCTCAAGGTGCTGGTCACCAACTGACGGTCACCAACTGATGTTCCCCATCCTGGCGTTCACCGGTCCGACGTCACCATCGGATGGGCAGCGGCAGCGCCGTCAGCAGCCCCGACACCGCGACCACGACCCCCAGAACGGCAACCTCCCCGCGCGCGGGCGAGCAGGCGGTGAGGGGGTCGGCGGCGCGGCTCAGCCGGATCCGCGCCCACAGGGCGAGCAGGGCGACGCCGGCCACGAGGATCACCTTGGCGAGCAGAGTGCGCCCGTACGCCGTCGTCGTCAGCTGGTCGAGGATCGTGTGCGAGGGCATGCGGCGCAGCGAACTCCACACCCCGGTCGCGGTGATGAGGGCGAGCAGTACGGCCGCCACGCGCGCGTAGAGCCCCAGCAGGGCGGCGCCCGCCTCCGCTCGACCCCAGCCGCGCAGGGTCCGCAGCGCGTGCAGCAGACCGCCCGCCCACAGCGTCGCGCACGTCAGGTGCACCAGCGTCAGACCGGACCCGAGAAGCGGATGGTGCTCGGTCGTGGGGTGCGCGCGCAGGGCCTCCGCCACGATCACCGCGGCCAGCGGCCACAGCTGCGTGGCAGGGTGGCGCGAGAGGGCGCACAGGCCCGCCGCGAGGAAGGCGTTGACCTCCACCAGGGCGAGCTTGCCGTCCCGGGAGTCGTACAGACCGCCCACGTCGATCTGGGCCAGGCTGTGCGGCACCAGGTTGCCGGTGGACACCACCGAGGCCAGCCCCAGTGCCGCGAGGATGCCGGCGCCCGCCGCGTACGGGGCCCAGCTGCGCGGCGGTCCGGACGAGGGAGCGCCGGGCAGCGCGCGGGCCAGGCGGTTCACGAACAGCTCGCCCACCGGGACGCACAGGACGGCGAACAGCACCGCCCGCAGCAGCGCGATGCCGCCGACGCCGGGTGCGGCGGCCTCGCCGGTGTCGTGCAGCGCGGCGGACGGACCGAGCAGCGGTATGAGCGCGGCCAGCGTCACCAGGACGAGGACGGCCACGGCCCGGCGGGCGCCGGGACGCCGTATCGGCCCGCTCGCGTCGGCCGCGTCGGCCGTGGGTCTGGACAACGTCACCTCAAGATCTTCACCGGCCGTCGCAGAACCGGGCAAGTGAAGTAAAACAACTGGCGGTGCGGCATTCCGCCCATGGGTACGTTTTCGGTCGCGCCGTGACTCACGCCTGTGGCTCAGACCTGTCACTCACCCCCGTGACTCAGACCCAGTGCGCGGGCTGCGACCCCCAGGGCACCGGCGGCCGCGCCCAGTTGGCGGGGCCGCCCGCGAAAAACACCGGCGGCAGGGCGTACCGCAGCCGCCCCAGGGCGCTGTCGGTCTCGGCGAGCCAGGGCCCGGGCCCCTCGTACGCCTCGTCCTCCGCGTCCCCGGCCTCGATGCCCTCCATGTCCTCGATGCCCGCCTCGGCCTCGGTGCCCTCCCCAACCTCGATGCCGTGCACGAGCCACTCCGCCGTCCGTGC
Organism: Streptomyces spinosisporus; assembly: GCF_022698145.1. GTDB lineage: Bacteria > Actinomycetota > Actinomycetes > Streptomycetales > Streptomycetaceae > Streptomyces > Streptomyces spinosisporus. Next base: position 35,954 of record NZ_JALDAX010000013.1, on the reverse strand, counting down.
CAGCGCCAGCCGTACGGACCGGCTGCCGCCCTCACGGGACTGCTCGGTGAGCGCGCGCAGCACGGCGGCCGCCAGCAGATAGCCGGTCCCGTGGTCGAGCGCCTGCGCGGGTAGTGCACCCGGCTGCTCCGCCGAGCCCTCCACGGCGGCGATCCCCGAGGCCACCTGCACCAGGCTGTCGAAGCCCCGCCGGTCACCCCACGGCCCGTACGCGCCCCACGCCGACACCTGCGCCACGACCACCCCGGGCCGCCGCTCGGCGAGGGCCTGCGGCGACAGCCCGAAGCGGTCCAGGGCGCCGGGACGGTAGCCGGTGACGACCACGTCTGCCGCCGCGAGCAGCTCCTCGAAGGTGCGCCTGTCGGCCGTCAGGTCGAGCGTCGCCGACCGCTTCCCGAACCCCGTGTCGGCGTGCTGGTCGGGCAGTTCGGGCAGCTGCGGCGGATCCACGCGCAGTACGTCCGCGCCCAGCAGGGTGAGCGTGCGGGTGGCGACGGGACCGGCGAGGACGCGGGTCAGGTCGAGGACCCGGAGCCCTTCGGCGGGCAGCAGGGGAGAGCCGTCGACCGGCGGGAGCTCGCGCGCGTGCGCGCCGTCCAGCCGCTCGCGCTCCACCAGGGGCCGCTCCGCCACCGCGACCGCCTGCTCGTGCGCGGCCCACTCCTTCGGCGTCCGCAGCGCGACGGCCAGCCCTCCGGCCGCGTACACGGCCTCCTCGATTTCGGCCGAGCTCCGCCGCGCGAGCTCCGCCCCGACGGCGTCCACGTCGTCGGGCACACCCAGCACCTCCAGCAGCCGCGCGCGGTGGTGCGGATAGTTCGCATGCGTCCGTACCCAGCCGTCCGCCGTGCGCCAGAACCGCGACAGCGGCGCGAAGGTGACCGGCGCCCGCCCGTCGACCGTGAGATGCCGCTCACTGCGGAAGGCCGTGGCCACGGCCCCGTCGTCCACGACCACGCCGGGCACCTCCGTGAGCCCGCCCCGCAGCGCTCCCAGCTCGGCGGCGGCCAGCGCGCACGCTCCGACGCAGGCGCGCGCCAACTCCCGTACGGGAAGCCGCGCTTCGAGCGCTCCCCGGCGCGCGACGGTGGAGACCCGGGAGACCAGGGCGGGATCGCCGCCCAGTTCCCCCCATGCAGTGTTGATGTCTGTCGTGATACCCGTCATGACAGCACTATGCATTATTGATTCAATCAACATATTGCGTACAGAGAGACAGAGAGAGGGGGGCCCGACGGAAAACCGTCCGGCCCCCCTCTCAGGGGCAGCAGAGCCCTACTTCACCGCGCGCAGCGCGTTGACGATGCCGTAGCCGTAGAAGCCGTTGACGTGCTTGCCGCCCTCGCAGGTCGCGTCGACCACGCCGTCGCCGTCGGTGTCGTACGGGTCCGTCGGGCAGCCCGGGTTGTCGGCCTGCGCCTTGAGGAGGGCCTGCAGACGGGCCGGCGACGCGTGCGGGTGCGTCGACTTCAGCAGCGCGGCGACCGCGGCGACGTGCGGCGAGGCCATCGACGTGCCCTGCAGGAAGCCGTACTGGTTGTTCGGCAGCGTGGAGAGGATGCGGCCGTTCTTGGACGGCGTGTCCGCGGGCACGCGGGCGTCACCGCCCGGTCCCGCGACGTCGATGACGCCGTCGCCGTAGCTGGAGTAGTACGACTTGGCGCTCGTGAAGCCCGTCGCGCTGACCGTGACGACACCCGGCAGCTGGGTCGGCACGTCGAAGCACTCGTGCGGGTCGACCGTCCGCGTCACCGGCGTCCCGTCGTCGGGGCTGGAGGCGTCGGTGAGGGCGTGCGAGTCGAGGTCGTCGTTGGAGTTGCCCGCCGAGGCGACATTGAGCGTGCCCTTGCGCTGGGCGTACAGCTGGGCCCTGTTGACCGCATCGACGATGGCACGTTGATCGGGGTCGTCCATGCAGTTGTACAGCCACGGGTCAACGTAATAGCTGTTGTTGGTGACCTCGACGCCGTGGTCGGCGGCGAACACGAAGGCGCACACGACGCTCTCCGGGAAGAACAGCGAGTTCGCGTCCGGCTGGGCGACGGTGATGCTGGCGACCTTCACGCCGGGCGCCACGCCCGCGACACCGACGCCGTTGCGGGCCGCGGCGATCTCGCCCGCCACATGCGTGCCGTGGTAGTGGTCGGCGTCCACCGGCCGCCAGGCGCCGTACGTCGTGTCGGCCTTGCCGCTCACGCAGTTCGCGGACTGCGAGGGGGAGAAGTTGGGCGCGATGTCCGGGTGGGTGTCGTCCACACCGGTGTCGATGACGCCGACGGTCACCTTCCGGCTGCCGGGGTCGATCCGGGCGGCCTTGTCCGCGCCGATCGCCCTGAGGTCCCACTGGTCGGCCTCGAGCGGCTCCTGGCCGGCCGCCGAGCCCTTCGCGACCTTGGCGGCCTGGGCCGCGGAGAGGTGCTGGACCGCTCCCTCGTCCGTCGTGCCCGCCGCGGTCACCGGCGAGGTGCGGGAGGCACCCGCCGACTGCACACCGCGTACCTTGCGTATCTTGGCGGCGAAGTCGGGGTTCGCCGAGTGGGCGACGATGACGCCGATCCGGTCGTACGAGGCCACGATGCTGCCGCCGTTCGCGGCGATCGCCTTCTCCACCGACTTGATGGTGTGGTGGTCCGTCCTGGTGTTGACGAGATACGCGTAGGTCCCCGCGTCGGCCGTCTGCGCGGCGGCCTCCGCGCGCGGGGCGGCCTGTGCGGCCGCCGGCAGGAAACCGAGCGAGGCCGTCAGGGACAGCACGACGGGCACGGCGAGGGCGAGACGGCGTCTGGAACGCAGATGAGCCATGGGATCTCCACATCATCCGGAAACGGAACCGCCCGAGACACGGTGGTTCTCGGGCAGGTACATGACGGGCGGTGCAGGCCAGAACCTAACCCCCCATGTCGCTGGTCAGCAATGAGCTGCCCAAGAAGAGTTCGGAAACCGGTCAAGTCAGTTGAACCCGTCTTCGCGTGGCGCCGTGACCTTGAGCAGGGAGCGCGAGGAAACTCGCCCCCGATCCCCGTCACAACCGCACCCGCAACGCGAGGAGACTCCGTGGCCACCGAGACACCGCCCCCCTCGAAAACCCAAGCCCGACTTCCTTCCACCGAGGAGTTCGTCGCGGAGCAGGAGAGCGCGGAGTTCGGTGAACTGCGCCGCTCCTACCGCTCCTTCGCCTTCCCGCTGACCATCGCGTTCACCGCCTGGTACCTGCTCTACGTCCTGCTGTCGAACTACGCGGGCGACTTCATGGGCACCAAGCTGTTCGGCAACATCAACGTCGCCCTGGCGCTCGGCCTGGCGCAGTTCCTGACCACGTTCCTCATCGCCTGGTGGTACTCGCGGCACGCCGCCGCGAAGCTCGACCCCAAGGCCGAGGCCATCAAGTCCCGTATGGAGGGAGGCGCATGAGCTCCGTACAGACCACCCTGCTCGCGGCCGGAGAGGCAAGCGAGCACCGGGGGCTGATCATCACCCTGTTCTCGGTCTTCGTCGCCGCCACCCTCGTCATCACGGTGTGGGCCGGCCGCCAGACCAAGAACGCCGCCGACTTCTACGCCGGCGGACGGCAGTTCACCGCCTTCCAGAACGGCCTCGCGGTCTCCGGCGACTACATGTCCGCCGCGTCCTTCCTCGGCATCGCGGGCGCGATCGCGCTCGCCGGGTACGACGGCTTCCTGTACTCCATCGGCTTCCTGGTCGCCTGGCTCGTGGCGCTGCTCCTGGTCGCCGAGCCGCTGCGCAACTCGGGCCGCTACACGATGGGCGACGTCCTCGCCTACCGCATGCGCCAGCGTCCGGTCCGCACCGCGGCCGGCACCTCCACCATCGTCGTGTCGATCTTCTACCTGCTCGCGCAGATGGCGGGCGCCGGCGTCCTGGTCTCGCTGCTGCTCGGCATCACCAGCGACGGCGGCAAGATCGGCATCGTCGCCCTGGTCGGCGTCCTGATGATCGTCTACGTCACCATCGGCGGCATGAAGGGCACCACCTGGGTCCAGATGGTCAAGGCCGTCCTGCTGATCGTCGGCGCCATCCTGCTGACCTTCCTGGTGCTGCTGAAGTTCAACTTCAACATCTCCGACCTGCTCGGCACGGCCGCCGACAACAGCGGCAAGGGCTCTGCCTTCCTGGAGCCCGGCCTGAAGTACGGCCTGACCTCGACGTCCAAGCTGGACTTCATCTCCCTGGGCATCGCCCTGGTCCTGGGCACCGCGGGCCTGCCGCACATCCTGATCCGCTTCTACACCGTGCCCACGGCCAAGGCCGCCCGTAAGTCCGTGAACTGGGCCATCGGCCTCATCGGCGCCTTCTACCTGATGACCCTCGCGCTGGGCTTCGGCGCCGCCGCGCTCATCAAGCCCGACGAGATCATCGCCTCCAACAAGGCGGGCAACACGGCCGCGCCCCTGCTGGCGCTGCATCTGGGCGGCGTCGACTCCAACTGGGGCGCCGTCCTGCTCGCCTCCATCTCCGCGGTCGCCTTCGCCACGATCCTCGCGGTCGTCGCCGGCCTGACCCTGGCCTCGTCCTCGTCGTTCGCCCACGACATCTACGCCAACGTCATCAAGAAGGGCCAGGCGAACGAGAAGGAGGAGGTGCGCGCGGCCCGACTGGCCACGGTCGGCATCGGCGCGGTCTCCATCCTGCTCGGCGCCCTGGCCCGTGATCTGAACGTCGCGGGCCTCGTCGCCCTCGCGTTCGCGGTCGCCGCCTCCGCCAACCTGCCGACCATCCTCTACAGCCTCTTCTGGAAGCGGTTCAACACCTCCGGAGCACTGTGGTCGATCTACGGCGGCCTGATCACGGCGGTCGGCCTGGTGCTGTTCTCGCCGGTGGTCTCCGGCAAGGAGACCTCGATGTTCCCCGACGTCGACTTCCACTGGTTCCCGCTGGAGAACCCGGGCATCATCTCGATCCCGGTCGGCTTCCTGCTGGGCGTCGTCGGCACCTATCTGTCCAAGGAGGAGCCGGACGCCGGCAAGTACGCCGAGCTGGAGGTCCGGTCCCTCACCGGCACCGGGGCCCACTGACCGCACCTCGGCACCTCACTGAGCGGCCGCGTCGTAGATCCCTACGACGCGGCCGCGTCGTACCTGGTGGGATCGGGCCGCTGTAGTTGTCAGTCGTGTCACGTAGGCTCGCAGGTAACGGAAACACGAAGCACAGCCGGCGAAGCAGAGCTGGCGCGCAATGAGGGGGAGGGGGCCCACGTGCTCATCGACACCTACGGCCGGGTGGCCACCGACCTGAGGGTCTCGCTGACCGACCGGTGCAACCTGCGGTGCACGTACTGCATGCCCGAGGAGGGCCTGCAGTGGCTGGCCAAACCGGACCTGCTCACGGACGACGAGATCGTCCGCCTGATCGACATCGCCACCACCGCGCTCGGCATAAAGGAAGTGCGCTTCACCGGCGGCGAACCCTTGCTGCGCCCGGGTCTGGTCGGCATCGTCGAGCGGGTCGCCGCGCTGCGCTCCCGCCCCCGGATGTCTTTGACGACCAACGGCATCGGCCTCAAGCGCACGGCCGCGGCCCTGAAGACGGCGGGCCTGGACCGGGTGAACGTCTCGCTGGACACCCTCCGCCCGGACGTCTTCAAGACCCTCACCCGCCGCGACCGGCACAAGGACGTCATCGAGGGCCTGGACGCCGCCCGCGCCGCCGACCTGACCCCGGTCAAGGTCAACACGGTCCTGATGCCGGGGCTGAACGAGGACGAGGCCCCGGACCTCCTCGCCTGGGCGATCGAGCACGACTACGAACTGCGCTTCATCGAGCAGATGCCCCTGGACGCCCAGCACGGCTGGAAGCGCGAGGGGATGGTCACCGCGGGCGACATCCTCACCGCCCTGCGCACCCGCTTCGAGCTGACCCCGGAAGGCTCCCAGGAGCGCGGCTCGGCGCCCGCCGAGCGGTGGATCGTGGACGGCGGACCGCACCGCGTCGGCGTCATCGCGTCCGTCACCCGCCCGTTCTGCGCGGCCTGCGACCGCACCCGCCTCACGGCCGACGGACAGATACGGACCTGCCTGTTCGCGACGGAGGAGACGGACCTGCGCGCCGCCCTGCGCTCCGGCGCACCGGACGAGGAGATCGCCCGCATCTGGCGCCTGGCCATGTGGGGCAAGAAGGCCGGAGCGGGCCTTGACGACCCGTCGTTCATCCAGCCGGACCGCCCGATGTCCGCGATCGGCGGCTAGGACAGGCCCTACGGCTTTACGGCCCTACGACCCCTCGGGCGCTTCCCAGTCCTCGAACTTCACGACGTCCTTCAACATCCCCCGGACACCGAGGAACTGGGAGAGATGCTCCCGGTGCTCCTCGCACGCGAGCCACGTCTTGCGCCGCTCCGGCGTGTGGATCTTCGGGTTGTTCCACGCCAGCACCCACACGGCTGCGGCACGGCAGCCCTTGGCGGAGCAGATCGGGGTCTCTTCACTCACGGATTCGTCTCACAGGTACGGCAAACAAGGCGACGCCGAGCAGCCACGGGGGGAGCTGCCCGGCGTCGGTCCGTCGCTCCGACGGGGGATGCGGAGCGCCTACGAAGTATGTCACGGGTAACCGGTCGCTTGGCACCGGAACAACATGATTGATCTGAGCATTTCTTGAGCCTCGGCACGGCCCCGAAGCCCGTCCGCACGCGGCCCGCCGGGATCACGCCCGGTCGCGAGGTTCGCCTTTTGCACCGGGCGCGGCCTCACCCGCGACATCTTCCGGGACCGGTTCCGCAGGACCGTCGTTCGTCCGCGGCGGCCCAATCATCGGACGCATCGGAACGCTCACGAACGTCGACGGAAGCGACGGCGCGTTCTCCCGCCCCGCGTTCGCGATCACCACGGCGATATAGGGGAGGACCAGCCCGAGCACCAACGCCACGATCGCCACGTGCCGTTCGACGTTCCACAGCGAGGCCGCCAGGATCACCGCCACCGTACGGATCGACATCGAGATGACATACCTGCGCTGCCGTCCGCGCACGTCCTCGTCGAGGCTCGTCCGGGCGCCGGTGATCCGGAAAACCTGGCCGTTGCCCGTGCCATGCTGCTTCCGCATCAGATTCCACCATCCGCCCGCATCGGACTCTGCCCGCCCCCGTGACCGGTGCATCCCCGGTCGGGGGACGACTCCCGGACACCTCCAACGTTACGCCGCGCCTGCGCCGCCTACGAGACCGGGTCGTCTCCTGCCTGGGCGAACGGCCTCAGCCGTAGCGCGTACGGCCCTCCCCGACATGCGCCGTACGGTGCACGGGCCGACACTGGGCGTAATGCTCACGTCGATCCGTACTAGGAGGCAGCCATGGGCTGGTTGTGGGCGATCATCGTCGGTTTCGTGCTGGGTCTGATCGCCAAGGCGATCATTCCCGGAAAGCAGCACAGCCCTCTCTGGCTGACCACCATCTGCGGCATGCTCGGCGCCATCGTGGGCAACGCGATCGCCCGCGCCGCCGGTGTCGAGTCGACCTCCGGCATCGACTGGAGCCGGCACGCCTTCCAGCTGGTCGCGGCGATCGTCATCGTCTTCGTGGTCGACATGCTGTACATGGCGACGCTCGGCAAGAAGAAGCAGCAGCGGCAGCGGGCCTAGCCCAGGCACGCCGAAGGGGCGGGCCCAGCCGGGAACCCGCCCCTCGGGATGCGTCTTCGCGGGCCGTGTCTACGCGGACACGACCTCCACCGCCGCCAGGTTCTTCTTGCCGCGCCGCAGCACCAGCCAGCGTCCGTGCAGCAGGTCCTGCGCGGTGGGGACCGCGTCCTCGGCGGCGACCTTCACGTTGTTCACGTAGGCGCCGCCCTCCTTGACCGTGCGCCGCGCGGCCGACTTGCTGGCCACCAGCCCGACCTCGGCGAACAGGTCGACGACAGGGCCGAGCTCGGCGACCTTGATGTGCGGCACCTCGGACAGCGAGGCGGTCAGCGTCTTCTCGTCCAGCTCCGCCAGCTCGCCCTGTCCGAACAGGGCGCGGGACGCGGCGATCACCGCGGCCGTCTGGTCGGCGCCGTGCACCAGCGTCGTCAGCTCCTCCGCCAGCGCACGCTGGGCGGCACGGGCCTGCGGACGCTCCTCGGTCTGCCGCTCCAGCTCCTCGATCTCCTCGCGGGAGCGGAAGCTGAAGATGCGCAGGAACTTGGAGACGTCCCGGTCGTCCGCGTTCAGCCAGAACTGGTAGAAGGCGTACGGCGTGGTCATCTCGGGGTCGAGCCAGACCGTGCCGGACTCCGTCTTGCCGAACTTGGTGCCGTCGGCCTTGGTGATCAGCGGCGTGCCCAGGGCGTGCACCACCGCGTCGGGCTCGACCTTGTGGATCAGGTCGGTGCCCGAGGTGAGGTTGCCCCACTGGTCGCTGCCGCCGGTCTGCAGGGTGCAGCCGTACCGGCGGAACAGCTGCAGGAAGTCCATGCCCTGGAGGATCTGGTAGCTGAACTCCGTGTAGCTGATGCCCTCCTGGGACTCCAGGCGCCGGGAGACGGCCTCCTTCGCGATCATCTTGTTCACGCGGAAGTGCTTGCCGACGTCCCGCAGGAACTCGATGGCCGACAGGCCCTGCGTCCAGTCCAGGTTGTTGACCATCACCGCGGCGTTCGGACCCTCGAAGTCCAGCAGCGGGGCGATCTGCGCGCGCAGCCGCTCGACCCACTGGGCGACGATCTCGGGGGCGTTGAGCGTGCGCTCGGAGTTGGGCTTGGGGTCACCGATCAGGCCGGTGGCGCCCCCGACCAGGCCCAGAGGGCGGTTGCCCGCCTGCTGGATGCGGCGCATCGTCAGGATCTGCACGAGATTGCCGAGGTGCAGGCTGGGCGCGGTCGGGTCGAAGCCGCAATAGAACGTGACGGGACCGTCCGCGAACGCCTTGCGCAATGCGTCCTCGTCAGTGGAGAGGGCGATCAGCCCACGCCACTGCAGTTCGTCGACGATGTCCGTCACGGTTCTCGTATCTCCTTGATGATCTCGGGCGGTCGCTCGACCACCGGCTACGAGGTTATACGCCCCGACTGACAGAGCTCATATTGAAGTCGGGCACCCGCAGCGCCGGCATCGCAGCCCTAGTGAACCAGTCGCTCCACTCCCGGGGCAGCGTCTTTTCGGTGCGCCCGGCCTCGGTGGCCCGCCCCAGCAGGTCGACCGGCGACTCGTTGAAGCGGAAGTTGTTCACCTCGCCGGTCACCTCGCCGTTCTCCACCAGGTACACGCCGTCCCGGGTCAGCCCGGTCAGCAGCAGGGTCGCCGGGTCGACCTCGCGGATGTACCACAGACAGGTCAGCAGCAGCCCGCGCTCGGTGCTCGCGACCATCTCCTCCAGAGAGCGGTCCTGGCCGCCGGTCAGGATCAGGTTGTCGATCGCCGGGGCCACCGGCAGACCGGTCAGACCGGCGCTGTGCCGGGTGGTGGTCAGATGCGCCAGCTCGCCCTCGCGCACCCAGTCGGTGGCAGCGAGCGGCAGGCCGTTGTCGAAGACGGACTGGTCGCCGCCGGAGGAGTGCGCGATCACGAACGGCGCCGACTCAAGCCCCGGCTCGTTCGGGTCGCTGCACAGGGTCAGCGGCAGCTCGCTGAGCCGGTCGCCCACGCGCGTGCCGCCGCCCGGCCGGGAGAACACCGTGCGGCCCTCCGCCGCGTCCCGGCCCGAGGCCGACCACAGCTGGTAGATCAGCAGGTCCGCGACGGCGGTCGGCGGCAGCAGTGTCTCGTAGCGCCCGGCCGGCAGGTCGATGTGGCGCTCGGCCCAGCCCAGGCGCACCGCGAGCTCCGCGTCCAGCGCCGCCGGGTCCACGTCCTTGAAGTCGCGCGTGGAGCGCCCGGCCCACGCCGAACGCGTGCGGTCCGGCGACTTGGCGTTCACCTCCAGCGTCCCGTTGGGCTGGTCGTGCCGCAGCCGCAGCCCCGTCGACGTGCCCACATAGCTCGACACCAGCTCGTGGTTGGCGAAGCCGTACAACTCGCGGCCGCCCGCACGCGCGCGTGCGAACGCCTCGCCGAGGGCGGGCGCGAAGTCGGTGAACACGGCGGAGGTGGTCTCGGCGGGCGCGTCGGTGAAGTCCGGCGACTGCGCCACGTTCGTCACCAGGGGCTGCGCGTCCTCGGCGGGTCCGGCGCCGCGCGCGGCGGCCTCGGCGGCCCGCACCAGGGGCTCCAGATCGTCCGCGGTCACGGCCGAACGGGAGACGACGCCGGAGGCCGTGCCCTCCTTGCCGTCGACGGTGGCGATCACCGTGAGGGTGCGCCCGCGCGTGACGCCGTTCGTGGTGAGCGCGTTGCCCGCCCAGCGCAGATTGGCGGTGGAGTGCTCGTCGGCGATGACGACGCAGCCGTCGGCGGTGGACAGCGCCAGGGCCCGCTCGACGACCTCGTGGGGCTTGCTCGCCTTGCTGGTACCCGCGCTCATCGACCGGCCTCCGAGGTGGTGTTGAGGATGTTGACGCCCTTGAAGAGGGCCGAGGGGCAGCCGTGCGAGACGGCGGCGACCTGGCCCGGCTGGGCCTTGCCGCAGTTGAACGCGCCCCCGAGGACATAGGTCTGCGGGCCGCCCACCGCGGCCATCGAGCCCCAGAAGTCGGTGGTCGTCGCCTGGTAGGCGACGTCCCGCAGCTGCCCGGTGATCCGCCCGTTCTCGATCCTGAAGAACCGCTGGCCGGTGAACTGGAAGTTGTAGCGCTGCATGTCGATGGACCAGGAGCGGTCCCCGACGACGTAGATCCCGCGGTCGACCCCGCCGATCAGATCCTCGGTGGCCATCCCGGCCGGGTCCGGCTGCAGCGACACGTTGGCCATGCGCTGCACCGGCACATGCCCGGGGGAGTCGGCGTAGGCGCAGCCGTTGGAGCGGTCGAAGCCGGTGAGCTTCGCGATGCGCCGGTCGAGCTGGTAGCCGACGAGCGTGCCGTCCTTGACCAGGTCCCAGGACTGGCCCTCGACGCCCTCGTCGTCGTAGCCGATGGTCGCCAGGCCGTGCTCGGCGGTGCGGTCACCGGTGACGTTCATCAGCTCGGAGCCGTACCTGAGCTTGCCCAGCTGGTCGAACGTGGCGAAGGAGGTGCCGGCGTAGGCGGCCTCGTAGCCGAACGCGCGGTCCAGTTCGGTGGCGTGGCCGATGGACTCGTGGATGGTCAGCCAGAGGTTGGACGGATCGACGACGAGGTCGTACAGGCCCGCCTCGACGCTGGGCGCGCGCATCTTCTCGGCGAGCAGCTCCGGGAGCTGCTCCAGCTCGCCCTCCCAGTCCCAGCCGGTGCCCGTGAGGTACTCCCAGCCGCGTCCGACCGGCGGCGCGATCGTCCGCATCGAGTCGAACTCGCCGCTCGACTCGTCGACCGACACGGCCGTCAGCTGAGGGTGCAGCCGTACGCGCTGCTGGGTGGTCACCGTCCCGGCGGTGTCGGCGTAGAACTTGTTCTCGTGCACGGTGAGCAGGGAGGCGTCCACATGGTCCACGCCGCCCGCCGCGAGCAGCCGGGCGCTCCAGTCCGCCAGCAGCGCCGACTTCTCCTCGTCGGGCACGGTGAACGGATCGATCTCGTACGACGAGATCCACGTCTTGTCCGCGTGCACGGGCTCATCGGCGAGCTCCACGCGCTCGTCCGAACCGGCCGCCTTGATCACCTGGGCCGACAGCTTGGCCATCGCCACCGCCTGCGAGGCGACCTTGGCGGCGGCGTCGAGGCTCAGATCCACACCCGAGGCGAAGCCCCAGGTGCCGCCGTGCACGACCCGGACCGCGTACCCGAGGTCGGTGGTGTCCGACGAACCGGCGGGCTTGGCGTCGCGGAACCGCCAGGAGGCGTTGCGCACCCGCTCGAACCGGAAGTCCGCGTGCTCGGCGCCCAGCGCACGCGCGCGTGCCAGCGCCGCGTCGGCCAGGGCGCGTAGAGGAAGTGCCGTGAAGGCTTCGTCGATGGAATGAGGCACCGAGGTCTCTCCTTGTTGTCGTGACCCGTTGTGACCTGTCGTGACCTGTGGCTGCTCCGATCATGTCGCGTGAGCGGCCCGGCGGACCACAGGTTTCGCTCCGGTCCGGAGAACTTTCTGTAGGGACCCGACAGCGAGTCCCGTTGGCCACTGTCGGTGCCCGATTGTCCGCCGGAGGCGTCCGACCGATAGGTTTTCGAGGAAGCCGCCTGTCATCCAGGTGTCGGGCGGAGGCATCAGACCGCTATCGAAAGGGTGATCCGTTGAGCCGCTCGGTTCTCGTCACCGGAGGCAACCGGGGCATCGGCCTCGCCATCGCCCGCGCATTCGCCGACGCCGGCGACAAGGTCGCGATCACATACCGCTCGGGAGAGCCGCCGGCCGGCTTCCTCGCGGTCAAGTGCGACATCACCGACACCGAGCAGGTGGAGCAGGCCTACAAGGAGATCGAGGCGGAGCACGGCCCGGTCGAGGTCCTGGTGGCCAACGCCGGCATCACCAAGGACCAGCTCCTGATGCGGATGTCCGAGGAGGACTTCACGTCCGTCCTCGACACCAACCTCACCGGCACCTTCCGCGTGGTCAAGCGCGCCAACCGCGGCATGCTGCGCGCCAAGAAGGGCCGTGTCGTCCTCATCTCGTCGGTCGTCGGCCTGCTCGGCGGACCCGGCCAGGCGAACTACGCCGCCTCCAAGGCCGGTCTCGTCGGCTTCGCGCGCTCCCTCGCCCGTGAGCTGGGCTCGCGCAACATCACCTTCAATGTCGTCTCGCCCGGCTTCGTCGACACCGACATGACCAAGGTGCTCACCGACGAGCAGCGGGCGGGCATCGTGTCGCAGGTGCCGCTCGGCCGGTACGCGCAGCCCGAGGAGGTGGCCGCGACGGTGCGGTTCCTCGCCTCCGACGACGCCTCGTACATCACTGGAGCCGTCATCCCCGTTGACGGCGGACTGGGAATGGGTCACTGATCACCATGAGCGGAATTCTCGAGGGCAAGCGCGTCCTGATCACCGGTGTGCTGATGGAGTCCTCCATCGCCTTCCACGCCGCCAAGCTGGCCCAGGAGCAGGGCGCCGAGATCATCCTCACCGCGTTCCCGCGGCCCACGCTGACCGAGCGCATCGCCAAGAAGCTCCCCAAGCCCACCAAGGTCATCGAGCTCGACGTCACCAACGACGAGCACATGGGCCGCCTGGCCGACGTCGTCGGCGAGGAGCTCGGCGGCCTCGACGGCGTCGTGCACTCCATCGGCTTCGCGCCGCAGGACGCGCTCGGCGGCAACTTCCTGAACACGCCGTTCGAGTCGGTCGCCACGGCCATGCACGTCTCGGCGTACTCCCTGAAGTCGCTGACCATGGCCTGTCTGCCGCTGATGCAGAACGGCGGCTCGGTCGTCGGCCTCACCTTCGACGCCCAGTACGCCTGGCCGCAGTACGACTGGATGGGCCCGGCCAAGGCAGCCCTGGAGGCCACCAGCCGCTATCTCGCCCGTGACCTTGGCAAGCAGAACATCCGCTGCAACCTCATCTCCGCGGGCCCGATCGGCTCGATGGCCGCCAAGTCCATCCCGGGCTTCAGCGACCTGGCCGCGGTGTGGGACAGCCGCTCCCCGCTGGAGTGGGACCTCAAGGACCCGGAGCCGGCCGGCAAGGGCATCGTCGCCCTGCTGAGCGACTGGTTCCCGAAGACGACGGGCGAGATCATCCACGTCGACGGGGGTCTGCACGCCATCGGCGCGTGAGCGCCGCCGCTGCCGTACGACGGCGATCGAGGGCGCGTGTCCTGCCGGGCGCGCGCCCTTGGCATGTCACCCGTTCGGCCTACCCGGCCGGGCGGGTCGGGGCCTCAACTGGGCACTCTGGATGACGTGTTCAGCACGTGGGATGACGTGTTCCGGCACGTGATTCCCTCCCGAGCACGGCCGAGGAGGTCCCCTTGTGCGTCTGTTCCGCAGCTTGGCCTCAGCGACCTTCGCCGTCGTCCTCGTGCTGTCCCTGCCCTACGAGGTGATGTCCCTGCCGTACGACGCGATGCCCCACGCGCGCGTGCAGCCCGCGAAGCCGCCCTCGCCGGAGCCCTTCGGCGCCCAGTGCCGCATCCGGATCACCGGCTCGCACGTGACCGCGTACTGCCACAACCCCTATCCGCGGACCGACGGCGTCAGCCTGCACGTCGAGTGCGCTCGCTGGTGGGACCTCGACACCGACGGCGCCCGGGTCGACGCCTGGCCGGCCATGACCGTACGGCTCACCGGACGGTGCTGGGAGGAGGTCCGCTCGGTGTGGATCAGCCACCAGAAGCGGTGAACCGCCCCGGACGGCCCGGACGGCACAGGACCGGATAGCTCGCCGCCGCCGAGCCCGCCGCCTCGGCGTCGCCCGCGCGGATCGCGTCCACCAGGCGGGTGTGCTCCATGTACGTCTCCGGCGTCAGCGCCTCGCCGACGTCGTCGCGCAGCCAGTCCCGCAGCACCTCGCCGAGGTCGGCGTACATCGCGCTCATCACGTCGTTGTGGGACGCCGCCACCACCGCCAGGTGGAAGGTGGCGTCCGCCGCCACGAACGCCTCCGTGTCGCCCGACTCCCAGGCCTCCTCGCGCCGCACGAGCAGCGTGTCGAGCTGCTTGAGGTCCTTCTCCGTGCGCCGCTCGGCGGCCAGTCTCGCGGCGGCCGACTCCAGCGTGGAGCGCAGCTCGGCGACGTGCCGCGGGTCCGCGTCGGCGAAGCGGCGGTGCATCACGCCCGCCAGCTCACTGGTCGCCACGACGTAGGTGCCCGAGCCCTGACGGATGTCCAGCAGGCCGTTGTGGGCGAGCGCGCGGACGGCCTCACGGACCGTGTTCCGGGCCACACCGAGCTGCTCGACCAGCTCCGGCTCGGTGGGGATGCGTGAGCCGACCGGCCACTCGCCCGAGGTGATCTGATGCCGCAGCGCGGCGATGACCTGCTCGGACAGCGCCGAACGGCGCGGGTGGCTCAAGGGCATGGCACACCTTCGCACGGGAGGGACGGGGCCGGGCGGGCAGGACGGTCGGGACGGCCGCACGATGGACAACCAATCATCCCATGATTCTATGATGGGCGTCATGGCAAGCGAGGAATCCAGGACGGTCACGTCCCCGCAGATACGCACCCCGGAGGCGCACACGACCACAGAGCCCGCCACGCGCGCGTGGGCGACGCGGCTGCTGGTGGTCGGCATCGTGCTGACCGCCCTGAACCTCCGGCCTGCCATCACCAGTCTCGGCGCGCTCCTGGAGGAGGTCCGCGACGGGCTCGGCATGAGCGGCAGCGTGGCCGGACTGCTCACCTCCGTGCCGCCGCTCTGCTTCGCCGTCTTCGGCGTCACCGCCCCCCGCCTGGCCCGCCGCTTCGGACCGGCCGCGGTGGTCTGCGCCGGCATGGTCGCCATCGCCGCGGGACTCCTGGTGCGGCCGTACACCCACAGCACGGCGGGCTTCCTAGCCGCCAGCGCGCTCACGCTCATGGGCATCGCGGTCAGCAACGTCCTGATGCCGGTCATCGTCAAGCGCTGGTTCCCCGACCGGGTCGGTTCCATGACCGGCCTCTACTCGATGGCCCTCGCCCTGGGCACCGCGGTCGCGGCGGCGGTGACGGTGCCCATGACCGAGGCCCTGGGCGGCAGTTGGCAGTCGGGGCTCGCGATCTGGTCGCTGCTCGGGGTGGTCGCCATCGTGCCGTGGATCCCGTTCGTACGGCAGCGGGGCGCGCGGTCCGCCGAGCAGCCGGGCGCGCGGTCCGCCGGACAGCCCGACGGCCGGTCCGCCGAGCAGCCGGCCGGGCAGCGGGAGCACGCGCGCGTGGCGGCGCCCGCGTTGCGGATCACCCGTAGCGGCACCGCCTGGGCCCTCGCCGTCTACTTCGGGCTCCAGGCCACCGGTGCCTACGTCACCATGGGCTGGATGGCACAGATCTTCCGGGACGCGGGCGTGCCCGCGGGCACCGCGGGACTGCTGCTCGCCGTCACCATGGTCATGGGTGTGCCGCTGGCCTTCGTCATCCCGCGCCTCGCCACCCGGCTGCCCCACCAGGGCCCCATCGTGATCGCGCTGGGCGTGTGCGGCCTCGCCGGGTACGCCGGCCTCTATCTCGCCCCCGCCGCCGGCTCCTGGGCGTGGGCCCTGCTGCTCGGCATCTCCAACTGCTCGTTCCCGCTGGCCCTGACGATGGTCGGCATGCGGTCCAGGACCAGCGCCGGAGTGGCCCAGCTGTCCGGCTTCGCGCAGAGCACCGGCTATCTGATCTCCATCCCCGGGCCGCTCCTGGTGGGCGTGCTCTACCAGCACAGCGGCGGCTGGAGCCTGCCGATCGGCCTCATGACCGCCCTGCTGATCCCGCAGATGGTGGTCGGCGTCCTGGCGGGCCGCAACCGCACGGTCGAGGACGAGGCGGCCGCCTGACCCCCGGCGGCAGTGCCGGCGCCGCGAGGTGGGAGACTTGGCGCATGCCCGTGCTCGACCCGAACCCCAAGAACGGCCAGAAGAAGATGCTGCTGGTCTTCGGCTCGTTCCTCGCCATCTTCGTGATCATCGCCATCATCGCGACGATCGCCTCGCCGTGACGCCCGATGCGTGACGCCGATGTGTGACGCCCGATGGTGGGGCTAGCCCCACCATCCCCTAGGGGGCGGGTGTCAGGGTCAAGTGGGTGGGTCTCCGGATGGGTTGGGGGCCGCCGACTGCGTACCTTCGAATCGTGACCGCGGGGGCGGTCACCGACCACTCGAAGATCGCGGAGGCTCTCATGTCGGCCCGTTCGCAGACCCTGCACCACCCGTCGACCACGGGTGGCGTCCAGACCAGGCTGCCCTGGTGGGCACTGGCCCTGCCGACGCTCGCCTTCATCGTGCTCCTGGCCCTGATGCTGAACCCCACCCACGCGCAGGCGGCGAGCGACCCGGCGATCACCCACCTCTTCGAGCGCATACAGCAGCTCGTGGCGCGCTGAGCCCCTCTCGGACCGCCGATACCCCTCTCGGACCGCCGGTCAACTACCTGCGCCTGATGGCCTGTTTCATGCGAAGCTGGATTCCATGAGCGTCGCTGAACCCCGCAGGATCGTCCTCTTCCGGCATGCGAAAGCCGACTGGCCGCAGGTGACCGACCATGAGCGCCCCCTGGCTGACCGGGGCCGCACGGACGCCGCAGTCGCCGGACGCAAGCTGGCCGACACCGGCATCCCCTTCCACCTGGCCCTGTGCTCCACCTCGATCCGGACCCGAGAAACCTGGAAGCTCGCCGTTCACGAGTTCCCGCAGCGGCCGAAAACCGTCTACGAGGAGCGTATCTACGAGGCCTCGCCCGGCGAGCTGATCGCACTGCTCAACGAGACCCCCGACGACGCACAGAACGCCGTGCTCATCGGCCACAACCCGGGTGTGCAGGGCCTCGCCGACATCCTGGCCGGCTCGGCCGAGGGCGACGCCCGCGAGCGGATGAGCCAGCGCGGGTTCCCGGCCGCCGCCTTCGCGGTCCTGTCCTTCGAGGGCTCCTGGAAGAGCCTGGAGCCGGCCACCGCCAAGCTGATCGACTACTGGGCACCGACCGAGTAGCCGCCACGACGCACGAGGGGCCCGGCACCACCACGGTGCCGGGCCCCTCGACGTACGAACTCGACGTACGAAGATGCTCCGCTACTGGTCGACGCTCTACTGCTCGTCCATCGTGTCCGCCGCCTCGACCTCTTCGCGGGTGACGCCCAGCAGATACAGGACGGTGTCCAGGAAGGGCACGTTCACGGCGGTGTGCGCCGCCTCCCGTACGACCGGCTTGGCGTTGAAGGCGACCCCGAGACCGGCCGCGTTCAGCATGTCCAGGTCGTTGGCGCCGTCACCGATCGCGACGGTCTGCACCAGGGGTACGCCCGCCTCGGCGGCGAACCGGCGCAGCAGCCGCGCCTTGCCCGCACGGTCGACGATCTCGCCGATGACCCTGCCGGTGAGTCTTCCGTCGACGATCTCCAGGGTGTTGGCCTGGGCGAAGTCGAGCCCGAGCCGCTCCTTGAGGTCGTCGGTGACCTGGGTGAACCCGCCGGATACGACGCCCACTTGGTATCCGAGCCGCTTCAGCGTGCGGATGAGCGTGCGGGCACCGGGTGTCAGCCGCACCTCGCTGCGCACCTTGTCCACCACGGAGGCGTCGAGCCCCTCGAGCAGCGCCACGCGCGCGTGCAGCGACTGCTCGAAGTCCAGCTCCCCGCGCATCGCGGCCGCGGTGACCTCGGCGACCTTGTCCGCGCAGCCCGCGTGCGCCGCGAAGAGCTCGATCACCTCGTCCTGGATGAGCGTCGAGTCGACGTCCATGACCACCAGGCGCTGGGCCCGCCGGTGCAGACCCGCCGCGACGACCGCCACATCGACACCGAGTGCCGCGGCGTCCGTCACGAGAGCCGTGCGCAGCGGCTCGGTCTCCACACCCGAGACCGCGAACTCCACCGCCGTGACGGGGTACTTGGCGAGCCGGAAGATGCGGTCGATGTTGCCGCCGGCCTTGGCGATCTTGGCGGCGATCCGGGCGGTCGCCTCCGAGGTGAGCGGATGACCGAGCACGGTGACCAGCGAGCGCCCGAGACCGCGTGGCCGGTTGTCGCCGTGGCCGGAGATGATCTCCGCCTGCATCTTCATCGACTCGGCCCAGCTGTGCACGGTCGCGCGCAGGTCGCCCTCGAGCCCGGCGGGCGGCTGGGTCACCAGCGCGCACAGCACCATTCGGCCACGGGTGACGACCTGCTCGATGTCGACCACGTCGACCGAGTAGGCGGCGAGGGTGTCGAAGAGACCGGCCGTGATGCCCGGCCTGTCCTTGCCGAAGATCTTGACCAGCAGAGTGGGGGCGTCGGGCGTGACGTCAGAGGGCGGGGTCTGCGAAGCGCTCATGGTGTACCCACCGTATCCGGCACGCAGTGCCCACCGCCGCTGTGGTCCGCCTGACGGACACGGAACAGTGGGTGTCGGGTGGGTGACGCGAGGCTGAAGGGCTCTTGTACGACCCGCCGCCCTCAGCTCACCGGCGGCCCTTGGGCCTCCCCGGCGGCGGTGGCGGTGGGGGAGGAGGCGGCGGCGGTTGCTCGCCCGGTGCGGGCTTCGAGCGGTCGCCGGGGCGTTGCCGGGGTGGACGGCGCGAGGACCGCGGAGGCGGGCCACCGATCGGGCGGGCGACCGTGGGCGCACCGTACATGCCGCCGGCGCCCTCCTCGGGCGTCCTGGGCGGCTGCTCACCGCCCTGCTCACCGCCCTGCTCACGAGGCAGCTCACGCGTCCGCTCACCGGGGTCCGCGGTCTCGCCGGACGGCGGCCGTGCGTCCTCCGGTTCGCGCAGCTCGTCCGGCAGTTGCAGATAGGGATTGGTGGCGGGGTTCGGCGCCCGGTACGAGGCGCTGGGCGTATACGGCCCGGACGGCCCGGACGGCCCGGGCTCGCCCCGTCGCGCGCGCGGCTCGGCCGGAACCCCGGCGCCCGCCTCGCGCGCGTACTGCGGCTGCCCGGCGCCCTCGGCCGCCGCCCCCGCGGGCACGGCCGTCAGCGCGAGCGGGGCCGCCCTTCGTCCCGCCGCACCCGTGGCCCGGGCCAGCAGCGCCCCGGCGGCCCCCGCTCCCGCACCCCACAGGGCACCGAGGAGCAGCGCCATGCCGAGGCTTCCGTGCAGCTCGATCCCGGCGCCGAACGCGTCGAAGCCCAGCACCGACAGCGAGGCGTCCACGGACACCTCCGTGAGCCAGGCGAGCAGCGGCAGCGTCAACGCCGTGACGATGCCCAGCCGCAGCGCGCACCGGCCCGCGAAGGCGAGAGCGCCCGGCTCGCGCACGCCGGGGGAGCCGGTTCCACCGGCGCCGCCTGCCGTGGGGGCGCCCGTGCCCGCGAAGGCGACCGGCGTGCCCTCCGGCGTCCGCACCGCCGTCAGCACTCCGGCCAGCAGCATCATCACGGCCGCCGCCACGCCCAGCAGCCACACCCGCCCGTCCAGGTCCGCGAGCCGCCCCAGCGTCACCGACTGGTCGGTCTTCGCGGTGAGCAGGTCGTCCAGCGGATCCGGCAGGAAGGTGGCGAGCGGACCGCTCGCGTTGCCGTCGAACGGCACGAACAGGCCGATCGGGATGCCCAGCCAGGTGCCGTTGGGCGCGCCCAGCAGCGCGGCGCCGAAGATCCGCTTGGGGTGCTCGTCGCCGATCGCCGCGTACGCGGCCGCCGCGAGGCCGGCCGCCACCGCCGTCAGCATCACCGCGACGATCGCCGACACCGCCGGCCGCACGACCCGGTGCACGGCCTCCCAGCCGGTCGGCAGGGGCGTGCGGCGCGAGGCCAGCAGGGCGATCAGCAGGACGCCGGCGCACCAGACCAGACCGCCGAGCAGCGTGGGCGCGGTGTCGACGGTGAAGCCGACCGCCGCCTTCGCGTCGATGAGGTTGCCGATGTTGTCGGGCAGCAGCCCGCCGATGTCACCGATGTCGCCGAGACCGGGGATCTCCACGCCGCCGCCCCCGCCTCCGCCGCCGGGCAGCTTGTCGAGGCCCAGTGAGCCCCCGTCGATCGTGATGACATCGTGTCCCGCCCACGCCAGCCCGCCCAGCGTGGCCACGAACAGCGCGACCACCGCGCCCGCGCGCGCGAGGAGTTCGGACGGTGCGACGACAACTCCGGTCGACCGCAGGGACCGTAGAAAGAACCAGGACAGCAGTAGTGCGCCGACCAGACTCACGCCCAGCGGCGTGATCGTGACGGCCGTGTGCGCCTCCGCGCCCTTCAGTCCGAAGGCCGACACATCGCCGGACGGGGTGACCGAGCCGCCCGCGGCGAGCGCCACGACCGCCGCGGTCATCGGTCCGAGCGAGGCCGAGGCGTCCGCCTCCAGCAGATGCAGACCCAGCGCCGCCGTGCCCGCCATTCCGATCAACGCCCAGCTCACCGAGGCGATCGCGGACAGCACGATGTCTCCCCACGGCACCCGCGTACCGCTTCGTACGGTCTCGACCCTCGACGACGCGCTCATGGCAGACCCCCCGATCCGCGGCACGGCACGGCCACCGTGCCGGTCCCCCTCGCGTGGATTACCACTCTCCGGGTCGGTTTCAACCCCGTCAACGGAACCATCCGATGCGCACGCGCGTGGTCTTCACAAGGCCCGACTTTCGGTCAGGGGGGCGAGCCTGAAATAGTTCCCGACGATGTTCGACATCCCTAGACTCCCTGTGATGGGGGTAACTCGGGGGACTACTCATGGGGCGTGGAGTGCCGGAACTCGTACTGGAATTGAATGGACGTACCTGGACGCTCGATCCGTCCAGGCCGTACACCCTCGGACGCGATCCGCAGGGCGACATGGTGATCGACGACGCCAGAGTGTCCTGGCGTCACGCCACGATCAGCTGGAGCGGCCGTAGTTGGGTCATCGAGGACCACGGCAGCACGAACGGCACCTTCGTGCAGGGGCAGCGGATCCACCAGTTGGAGATCGGGCCGGGCTCCGCGGTGCACCTCGGCAACGCGACCGACGGCCCGAAGGTGACCGTCGCCGGTGCGGCGGCCGCCGTCGTGCAGCCACAGCAGCAGCCGTACGCCGCCCAGGGCGCGAGCCCCGGCTGGGCGCAGCAGGCGCCGCCGCAGCAGGCCCCGCAGGCCGGCTGGCCGCAGCAGGGGGCGCCGCAGGTCCCGGCGCAGCAGGGCCCCGGTGGTGGCGCGGGGGCGCCGCCGGTCTACGGCGACCGCAGCCCGACCACGTTCCACCAGTTCTCGCTCGGCCGCGTCATGCGCATCGGCCGTGCCCTGGAGAACGAACTGGTCGTCTCCGACCTGCAGGTCTCCCGGCACCACGCCGAGTTCCACGCGACGCCCGACGGCCGCTTCGAGATCCGCGACCTCGGCTCGCACAACGGCACGTACGTCAACGGCCAGCCGATCGCCAAGGGCGGCTCGCAGCTGCTCGGCCCGAACGACATCGTCGGCGTCGGCCACTCCACCTTCCGCCTGGTCGGCGACCGCCTCGAGGAGTTCGTCGACACCGGTGAGGTCTCCTTCTCGGCCCGCCATCTGACCGTCACGGTCGACGGCGGCAAGCAGATCCTCAAGGACGTCTCCTTCGGCGTCCCGGAGAAGTCGCTGATCGCGGTCATCGGCCCGTCCGGTTCCGGAAAGTCGACGCTGCTCAAGGCGCTCACCGGCTACCGGCCCGCCAACCAGGGCGATGTCCTCTACGACAACCGCAACCTCTACAAGCAGTTCGCCGAGCTGCGCCAGCGCATCGGTCTGGTCCCGCAGGACGACATCCTGCACAAGGAGCTGACCGTCAAGAAGGCGCTGAAATACGCGGCCAAGCTCCGCTTCCCCGCCGACACCACCGGCGCCGAGCGCGAGGCCCGCATCGACGAGGTGCTGCGCGAGCTCAAGCTCGACATCCACAAGGAGAAGAAGGTCACCTCCCTCTCCGGTGGCCAGCGCAAGCGTGTCTCGGTGGCCCTGGAGCTGCTCACCAAGCCGTCCCTGATCTTCCTGGACGAGCCGACCTCCGGCCTCGACCCGGGCATGGACCGCGACGTCATGCAGCTGCTGCGGGGCCTCGCCGACGACGGCCGCACGGTCCTCGTCGTCACCCACTCGGTGGCGGAGCTGGCGATCTGCGACAAGCTCCTGGTGATGGCCCCGGGCGGCGCGGTCGCCTACTTCGGCCCGCCGGAGGAGGCGCTGAACTTCTTCGGCTACGACAGCTGGGCCGACGTCTTCTCCGCCTTCGAGAACTACCGCGATTACGACTGGGCGGGACGCTGGAAGGGCTCGCAGCACTACCAGATGTACGCCGCGGACATCGACGCCGTTGCGCCGCAGTCCGTACAGATGCCGCCGATGCAGGCGATGAAGCCGCCGAAGCCGCAGGGCTGGATGTCCCAGTTCGTCACGCTGGTGCGCCGCTATGTCTCGGTCATCGCCTCCGACAAGGGCTTCCTGGCCCTGACGGTGATCCTGCCGCTCGTCCTCGGCTCGGTGAGCCTGCTCATCGACTCGGGCAAGGGCCTGCTGCCCAACCCGATGATCAACCGGGCCACCGGCCAGCCCGTCCCGAACGGCACGGCCACCACGGTGCTGCTGATCCTCGCGGTCGGCGCCTGCTTCGCCGGCGCCGCGAACTCCGTCCGTGAGCTGATCAAGGAACGGGTCATCTACGAGCGGGAACGCGCGACCGGCCTGTCCCGCTCCGCCTATCTGATGTCCAAGGTCTTCGTGCTCGGCGCGGTCACCCTGCTGCAGGGCCTGATGGTCGGCGTCATCGGCTTCGCCAGCCGCGAGATCCCCGAGAAGGGGCTCGTCCTCGGCAACGCCACGCTCCTGGAGCTCTCGCTGCCGATCATGGCGCTGGGCTTCACCTCGATGATGTTCGGCCTGATCATCTCGTCGCTGGTGAAGACCGCCGAGAAGACCATGCCGCTGCTGGTCATGTTCGCGATCATCCAGGTCGTGTTCACCGGCTGCCTGTTCGCTCTGAACGGCTCGATCGGCGCCAACCAGATCTCGTACCTGATGCCGTCGCGCTGGGCGGTGGCCGCCGCGGGCGCCACGCTGGACTTCAACAAGATCAGCCCGCCCGGCAAGGGCAAGAGCAACGACCCGCTGTGGGAGCACACGGTCGGCGCCTGGGGCATGGACATGCTCGCCCTGATCGTCCTCGGCATCATCTGCGGCTTCTTCGTGGCCCGCTTCCTGCGCCGCCACGAACCGGAGGTCATGCGCAAGTAGGCGCGCTCGTACGTCGCTGTCGTACGGCGGCCTCGTACCACGAAGGGCGGCACCCGTCAGGGGGTGCCGCCCTTCGGCGTTCAGTTCACGTGAAGAGGTCCGCGCCGACCTCAGTACGCGCTGTTGACGTTGTCGATCGAGCCGTACTTGTCGGCCGCGTAGTTGGCGGCAGCGGTGATGTTGGCGACCGGGTTGTAGATGTTCCAGGACGTGCCGGCGACGTGGTAGGCGCTGAAGGTCGGCGGGATGACCTGCAGCAGGCCCTTCGACGGGATGCCGTTGATGGCGTTGATGTCCCAGCCGTTGATCGCGTTCGGGTTGCCGGAGGACTCCCGCATGATGTTGCGGTACAGACCGTTGTAGCTGCCCGGGATGCCCTTGGACTTCATGATGTCCAGGGACTGCTTGATCCAGCCGTCCAGGTTGTTGGCGTAGGTCTTGGTGACGGCCTTCTTGACGGTGGCGCGCTTGGCGGACCGGCTCGCGGCCTCCTTGGCCTTGCGCGCGGCCTCGGCCTTCTTCTTGGCAGCGGCGGCGGCAGCGGCCTTCTTCTGCGCGGCGGCCTTCTTCGCCGCGGCCTTCTCGGCGGCGGCCTTCTTCGCGGCCTGCGCCTTCAGGTCGGCACCGGCGAGCTGGTCGGTGACGTCGGCCTTGACGTCCTTGATGGGCTTGGTGCTGTACTCCACCTTGGCCGTGGAGGCCGCGGTGTCCTGCGTGGTCGTGTCGGCGTTGCTGGGCACCGCGGAGAAGGCGAGAGCGGCGGCACCGAGGGTGGCGACACCGGCCACGGCGATCCGCTGGTGGCGGTTGAGCGAACGACTGAGTCGGCGAATCTCGAACTTCTTGGGCATGGCAGACGGACCTCTTCGAATAGCGCGGAGTCGCTCGGGGTCTGCGGGGGGCATGGGGCCCGGCCCGCACAAACGCCGCGGTGGGAACCCGCGGCGCTCAGCGACGGCAGCCATTCTTAGCGACCGCAAAAACTCCAGGCAAAGGTGTGACGTACGATCCTGGATAGTGGATCAGGGAAGGGCAAAACGGGGCAGACTGGACCGTCCGCCCCGCTCAAAAGGGGACGCTTTATCTCCTAACGTCCTTCGTACGTGATGTGCGCCCTATGCGCGGGCTCACATCGGGCCCGTTAAGGTCTCACCAGCAGTTGCTGCAGCAATGCTCTGTGTGAGGACTCTCCTCCGGAAGGAGGAGATGGACGTCCCCGAACTCGTGCCACAGATACAGACCGCGCAGCGCCTCGTCGTAGCCGCGGTCGATCGCGGCCCGTCCGGCGATCGCCTCCAGCATCAGCAGATGGGAGGCCTCCGGCTCGTGCAGACCGGTCAGCAGCCCGTCCACCACCCGCACCCCGCGCTCCGGGGTGATGACGAGGTCCGTCCACCCCGCACGCGCGCGTACGACGCCGTCGGGCCCGGCAGCGGACTCCACCGCCCGTACAGCGGTCGTCCCGACGGCGACGACCCGCCCGCCGCCCGCCCGCGCCGCGTTGATCAGCCGCGCCGAGGCCCCGGGCACCGAGAACCGCTCCGGATACGGCGGCTCGTGCGCCTCCGCCGAGGCCACCCCGGTGTGCAGCGTGATCGGCGCGAACTGCACGCCCCGGCTCACCAGCTCGGCCACCAGCCGCGCGGTGAAGGGCCGCGCCGCGCTCGGCATCTCCGCACTGCCCGCCCCGTCGGCCGTCGGCAGCGCGAACACCGTCTGGTACACCGACAGCGGCTGATCCCGCTCCGTATAGGAGTAGCGAATGGGCCGCCCGTGCTCCCGCAGCATCCCGAGGACCTCCGCCCCGGACGCCCGCGCCCACCACAGCCGGTCGGCGTGCGCGCCGAGCGGCTCCTCCAGGACCAGCCGCACACCCCCCGGCAGGCGCACCTCCACACCCGCGGGCCCGCCCGCACGCGCGCGCGTGGTGCCCTTTCCGTCGGGATCGCGCAGCTCGACGGCCCACCGCCCGTCGTCTGCGCGCGTGGAGAAATGCACCACCACGCGCGCGTGCCCGACCCGCCCGTCCACGGCGGCCGCCAGCGTGGGCGAGGTGTTCACCACGAGCAGGTCTCCGGCCCGCAGCAGCCGCGGCAGCTCCGTGAAGGCGTGGTGCGACACCTGCGTCCCGCGCGACACGAGCAGCCGTACGGCATCCCGGCCGAGCCCGGCCCCGCGCTGCTCGACCGGAACGCGGGCGAGCAGTTCCTCCGGGACCTTGCTCCACGCCCGGACAGGCTCGCGCGGAGGGACGCCCGTCGCCACCGTCATCGCTGCCCCTCCAGCAGCGCCGGAACCGCATAGCGGCCACTGGCCGGTCGCTCGTCCAGCAGCCGCAGGAAGCCCGGCACCACACTGACGGGCGCCGGCCGCGGATCGCCGTCGTCCGGTACGGCCGCCGCGTACAGATCGGTGGCCATGTCGCCCGGGTCGACGGCCCAGACCCGCTGCCCCGGCTCCTCCGCGCCGAGCACCGCGGCGAGATGGTCCAGGGCCGCCTTCGACGCCCCGTACCCGCCCCATGTCTCATACGCCTCGGCGGCCGCGTCCGAACTGACCGTGATCACCGTGCCCGCCCCGGACGCCCGCAGCAGCGGCAGCGCCTCCTGGACCAGGCCCAGCGCGGCCACCACGTTCACCTCCAGCGCCCGCCGCAGCCCCTCAGCAGGAAGCGCCTCCAGGCGTACGAGAGGCTTGGCGCCCAGGGCGCTCGCATTGCTCACCAGCAGATCGAGCCCGCCCAGCCGCCAGGCGGCGGCCACCAGCTCGGCCCGGTGACCGGCGTCCGTCACATCCCCGGGCAGTGCCGTCACGCGCGTGCCGTACGTCCTGACTCCGTCCGCCGCCTCCTGAAGGACCCCGGCCGTTCTGGCGTCCAGCACCAGATCCCAGCCGCGCGCGGCCAGCGCCTCGGCCAGCGCCCGTCCCAGCCCCTTCGAGGCCCCCGTGATGATCGCTACCGGCATGACACGTCCCCTCGTCTCGGCCGCCTCTCGATCGGCGGTGACTTCAACGTAGGAACCGCACCGCCCGCCCCGCCTCGGACGCGGGCCGCAAGATGCCGGGGCCCTTCGCCCTAAGCCGTAGGCCCGGGGCCCTCGCCCTAGTTCTCCGGCCCTAGGCCCACCGGCGCAGTCGGCGCCGCCACAGGTCCGATCCGCGCTGTCACACCCCGCCGGTACCTTGAGGACATGAGTCAGGAGCCCCGGTCCGGCCTGGCGGCGGTGAGTGCCGCACTGCTGGCGATGAGCAGGCATCTCGAGGTGCGCGACGTCCTCAAGACGATCGTCGCCTCGGCCCGCGAGCTGCTCGGCGCGCAGTACGCCGCGCTGGGGGTCCCCGACGACCACGGCGGCTTCGCCCAGTTCGTCGTCGACGGCGTGAGCGACGCCCAGTGGAAGGCCATCGGCCCCCTCCCGCGCCAGCACGGCATCCTCGCCTCGATGCTGCAGGAGGCGAAGACCGAGCGCCTCGCCGATGTGCGCAAGGACCTCCGTTTCGAGGGCTGGCCCTCCGCCCACCCCGACATGTCCGACTTCCTGGGCCTGCCCATCAAGGACAGCGACGAGGTCATCGGCGCGCTCTTCCTCGCCAACAAGAACTGCCCCAAGCCGGAGGGCGGCTGCGGCTTCACCGAGGACGACGCGGAGCTGCTGGAGATCTTCGCCCAGCACGCGGCGATCGCCCTCACCAACGCGCGCCTGTACGAGCGCAGCCGCGAGCTCACGATCGCCGAGGAGCGCTCCCGGCTCGCCCACGAACTGCACGACGCGGTCAGCCAGAAGCTCTTCTCCCTGCGCCTGACCGCCCAGGCCGCCGCCGCCCTCGTCGACCGCGACCCCTCCCGGGCCAAGGGCGAGCTGCAGCAGGTGGCGGCGCTCGCCGCCGAGGCCGCCGACGAACTGCGCGCCGCCGTCGTGGAGTTGCGCCCCGCGGCCCTCGACGAGGACGGCCTCGTGGCCACCCTGCGCACCCAGATCCAGGTCCTCGACCGCGCCCACACCGCGCGCGTGACCTTCGACTGCTGTGGCGTACGGGCGCTGCCCGCCTCCCAGGAGGAGGCCTTTCTCCGCGTCGCCCAGGAGGCCCTGCACAACGCCCTGCGGCACTCCGGCGCACAGCGGGTCGACGTGACCCTGGCCCGGCGCGGCACCGCGGCGGTCCTGCGGGTGACGGACGACGGCAGCGGTTTCGACCCGAAGGCGATACGACGGGC
The DNA here is from genome assembly GCF_022698145.1 of Streptomyces spinosisporus. Taxonomy (GTDB): domain Bacteria; phylum Actinomycetota; class Actinomycetes; order Streptomycetales; family Streptomycetaceae; genus Streptomyces; species Streptomyces spinosisporus. The sequence continues at coordinate 8,089 of NZ_JALDAX010000013.1, read as the reverse complement.
GGGACGCCATCTGGGCCTGGTCTCCATGCGCGACCGCGCGAGCGGGGTCGGCGGCACGCTGACCGTGGAGTCGGCGCCCGGAAAGGGCACCACGATCGAGATGGAGGTCCCCGGTGGCTGACGCAATCAAGGTGCTGCTCGTCGACGACCACCAGGTGGTCCGCCGCGGCCTGCGCACCTTCCTGGAGGTGCAGGACGACATCGAGGTCGTGGGCGAGGCGGCCGACGGCGCCGAAGGAGTCGCCCGCGCCGAGGAGTTGCGGCCCGACGTCGTCCTGATGGACGTCAAGATGCCGGGCATGGACGGCGTGGACGCCCTGCGCAGACTGCGCGAGCTGGACAACCCCGCGCGCGTGCTGATCGTCACCAGCTTCACCGAGCAGCGCACGGTGGTCCCGGCCCTGCGCGCGGGCGCCGCCGGCTATGTCTACAAGGACGTGGACCCGGACGCACTCGCCGGAGCCATCCGCTCCGTGCACGCCGGGCACATCCTGCTCCAGCCCGAGGTCGCGGGCGCCCTGCTCTCCCAGGAGGAGGCCAACTCGGGCCAGGGGAGAGGCGGTTCACTCACGGAGCGGGAGCGCGAGGTGCTGGGCCTGATAGCGGACGGCCGCTCGAACCGCGAGATCGCGCGCGCCCTCGTCCTGTCCGAGAAGACCGTCAAGACCCACGTCTCGAACATCCTGATGAAGCTCGATTTGGCGGACCGCACCCAGGCGGCTCTGTGGGCCGTGCGCCACGGCGTGACCGGCTGACACGAGCCGCACGCGCGGGCGCGCCGGACGGCAACACGGAGGGTTCCGTTCCGGACTGAGATTCATACCGTCGTGGGAATGTCCCCCGGATGGCGCATCCTTCGTGGATCTCCGCCGTTCTTGATTGCGTGCTGCGGCGAGCGTCGCAGCAATCGCCAGGGAGGGCTTAGAACAGTGAAGAACCTGAAGAAGGCAGCGGCCGTGACGATGGTGGCCGGCGGTCTGATCGCCGCTGGTGCCGGTATGGCCTCCGCCACCGACGCACACGCCGACGGCAAGGCCGTGGGCTCGCCCGGTGTCATCTCGGGCAACCTCGTCCAGGCCCCGGTGCACATCCCGGTGAACGCGGTGGGCAACAGCGTGAACGTCGTGGGCGTCCTGAACCCGGCCTTCGGCAACCTGGGCCTCAACCGCTGACGCGGTCTCATGTACGCAGTGACCCCGGCCTCCCGTCAGCAAGCGGGAGGCCGGGGTCACTTTTACGCGGAACGGTCCCGTTCATGCGGAACCGTCTCGGCGCACGTCAGCCATCCAGCCCGTCCGGCGCTTGAGGACGAGGCCGTCCAGGTCGAAAAGGGGGTCTGGGGGCAAAGCCCCCAGCTACGGCACCCCGAACACCGGCGCCAAAGAACCCGGCGCTCACTGCACACCCCCGCTCACCTCACCCCCCGCTCCCGCTCCTCCACAACGGAGTTGTACGCGGCGACCTGCGCCCGCCGAGCCACCCGCTCCACCGGCCGCAGCGCCTCCGCCCGCGCCCCCATCTCCGCGGAGCTCACCGCGCCCCCGTGCCCGTTCTCCCGGGCCAGCGAGACCAGCAGTCCGACCCGCTGCGCCAGCTCCAGCACCCGCACCGCCCGCGGCGGATACCCCGGAGCCAGCACGTCCCGCTTCCGCTCGGCCCGTGCCCGGTACGCATCGATCGCCGCCTCCGCCACCGGCCCCGACGCGGCGACGTCCAGCCGCGACAACACCTCCGTGGCGTCCCGCAGAGCCTCCGCCAGCTCCCGCTCGGCCTCGCCGAGGGAGGGCACGTCGGCGGGCGGTGCCTCCCGGACCGGCAGACAGTGCCAGACCACCTCGACATGCAGATCGCCCTCGGGCCCGGCCTCGTACACCTCGGGCACCAGCCCGAACGCGGCGCCGTAACAGATGACCGCCTCCTCGGCGTCCAACGCCCGTGCGTTGAACTCCGGCGGACCGCTCAGCCCCAGCGGATGGCCCGGCGCGGGCAGCGCCAGCCGCAGCCCGGTCACGCCGAGTGCCCGCAGCCGCCCGAGCGCGAGTGTGAGCCCTACCGGCCCCGTTTCACCGGGCAGCCCCTCCATACGGTGCACGGCATCGTCCCCGACGATCGTGAGCACGGCATCATCGGGAGAGACAAGTCCGGCCAAAAGGGCATTTCCCCAAGCCGCAAGGCGTCCTGAACGCGGTTCCGAGAGCATGCCTCCACCCTAAGGACCGGACCGATGGAATGGACCGGGCGGCCGGTGGCGTAGATTTCGTTGAGGGCGGCGCCCACAAACGCGCACGCACAGCCGAGACGCCGAGACCGGTCACACTGCAAGGGGAGACAACGCGCTCATGAGCGATGTTCTGGAGCTTCAGGACGTATCCGTGGTCCGGGAGGGCCGGGCTCTGGTGGACCAGGTCTCCTGGTCGGTCAAGGAAGGCGAGCGCTGGGTCATCCTCGGCCCGAACGGCGCCGGCAAGACCACCCTCCTCAACGTCGCGTCCAGCTACCTCTACCCCAGCAAGGGCACCGCGACCATCCTCGGCGAGACCCTCGGCAGGCCCGGCACCGACGTATTCGAGCTGCGCCCGCGCATCGGCGTGGCCGGCATCGCCATGGTCGACAAGCTCCCCAAGCGCCAGACCGTCCTGCAGACCGTGCTGACCGCCGCGTACGGCATGACGGCCGGCTGGCAGGAGGAGTACGAGGACGTCGACGAGCAGCGCGCCCGCGCCTTCCTCGACCGCCTCGGCATGACCGAGTACGTCGACCGGAAGTTCGGCACCCTCTCCGAGGGCGAGCGCAAGCGCACCCTGATCGCCCGCGCCCTGATGACCGACCCCGAGCTGCTCCTCCTCGACGAGCCCGCCGCCGGCCTCGACCTCGGCGGCCGCGAGGACCTCGTACGCCGCCTCGGCCGCCTCGCCCGCGACCCGATCGCCCCCTCGATGATCATGGTCACCCACCATGTCGAGGAGATCGCCCCCGGCTTCACCCACGTCCTGATGATCCGTCAGGGCAAGGTGCTCGCCGCCGGCCCGCTGGAGCTCGAACTCACCAGCCGCAACCTCTCCTTGTGCTTCGGCCTCCCGCTCGTCGTGGAACAGGTGGGTGACCGCTGGACCGCCCAGGGCCTGCCGCTGTCCTGACTCGGTGCAGCACCACTCTGTGAAGCACCCGCGAAAGCCCGGACAAGAAGCCCGCTGCCGCGCATCGCGCCCTGTCGGAGGCGGGACCCGCGGTCCTACCATGACCATGTGAACGACATCGACGCTTGGGTGTGGTGGCTCGTAGGCGCGGCTGCGCTCGGAATCCCCCTCGTGGTCACGGCAATGCCGGAATTCGGCATGCTCGCCGTGGGCGCCGTCGCCGCCGCGGTCATGGCCGGACTGGGCTTCGGCGTCGTGGCCCAGGTCCTCGCCTTCGTCGTCGTCTCGGTCGCCCTCATCGCCGTCGTACGGCCCATCGCGGCCCGGCACAGCGCGCAACGCCCCCAACTCGCCACCGGCGTAGAGGCGTTGAAGGGCAAGCAAGCCGTAGTACTGGAGCGCGTCGACGCCTCCGGAGGGCGCATCAAGCTCGGCGGCGAGATCTGGTCGGCACGCTCCCTCGACAACGGCAGCGCCTATGAAGTCGGCCAGGAAGTGGATGTCGTGGAGATCGAAGGTGCCACCGCGATCGTCATCTGACCTCGTAGGACTCAACTGAACCGAACAGCCCCCGAGTTGTGCGACGGTCTGACAGACTCGACCAGCAAGATCTTCAACAGCCATAAGATCTTCCGAAAGCGCCGAGGCGGAGAAGGGTACGGGAAGACCGATGGAACCGATCATCATCGTCCTGATCATTCTGGTGGTGTTGGTCTTCATCGCCCTGATCAGGACGATCCAAGTCATCCCGCAGGCCAGCGCCGCCATCGTCGAGCGCTTCGGCCGCTACACACGGACGCTCAACGCGGGCCTCAACATCGTCGTCCCGTTCATCGACACCATCCGCAACCGCATCGACCTGCGCGAACAGGTCGTGCCCTTCCCGCCCCAGCCGGTGATCACCCAGGACAACCTGGTCGTGAACATCGACACGGTCATCTACTACCAGGTCACCGACGCCCGCGCGGCCACCTACGAAGTCGCCAGCTACATCCAGGCGATCGAGCAGCTGACCGTCACCACGCTCCGCAACATCATCGGCGGCATGGACCTGGAGCGGACCCTGACCTCCCGCGAGGAGATCAACGCGGCCCTGCGCGGCGTCCTCGACGAGGCCACCGGCAAGTGGGGCATCCGCGTCAACCGCGTCGAGCTCAAGGCGATCGAACCGCCCACCTCCATCCAGGACTCGATGGAGAAGCAGATGCGCGCCGACCGTGACAAGCGCGCCGCGATCCTCACCGCCGAAGGTACGCGCCAGGCCGCGATCCTCACCGCCGAGGGCGAGAAGCAGTCCCAGATCCTGCGCGCCGAAGGTGAGGCCAAGGCGGCCGCCCTGCGAGCCGAGGGTGAAGCCCAGGCGATCCGTACGGTCTTCGAGTCGATCCACGCCGGCGACCCCGACCAGAAGCTGCTGAGCTACCAGTACCTCCAGATGCTCCCGAAGATCGCCGAGGGCGACGCCAACAAGCTCTGGATCGTCCCCAGCGAGATCGGCGACGCCCTCAAGGGCCTGTCCGGCGCCATGGGCAACTTCGGCCTGAGCGGCACCCCGGGCGGCGGCACCCCCGCCCCCGAGAAGGCGACAGAACGGCGCGAGAGGCCGTCCATAGACTGAGGTTTTTCGGGGGCGCGGGAGGCTGCGGTTTCTCTGGGAGCGCGGGCGACTGAAGTTCTTGGGGGCGCGGGGAACTGCGCGACAAGCCACAACCCACCCGCGCCCAACCAACAACCTGGCACCCTACGGCGAAAACTCAGGCAGCATCCCGAGCCAGCCAAGCCGGCAGAGCCGAAAACTCCTCCGCCCCCAGCGTCAGCAACATCGCATCCTGCGGCGTCGGCTCGAACGGCTGCCGCAACAGCGGCATCCCGGCCTGCTCAGGAGTCCGATCCGCCTTCCGGTGATTGTCCTCCGCACACGAGGCAACCGTGTTGAGCCAGGAGTCCTGCCCGCCCCGCGACTTCGGCACCACGTGGTCCACGGTCGTCGCGCGCCTGCCGCAGTAGGCGCACCGGTGCCGGTCCCTGACCAGCACACCTCGCCTGGACCATGGCGCTTGTCTTCGGAACGGCACCTTCACGTATCTGCACAGCCGGATCACCCGGGGCACGGGTATGTCGACCGCGGCACCGCGCATGCGCAGTTCGGGGTGGGCCTGCTCGACGACGGCCTTGTCCTGCAGCACCAGAACGACAGCCCGGTTCATCGTCACCGTAGACAGCGGCTCGAAGCTCGCGTTCAGCACCAGCGTGTCCCGCATCCAGCCCACCTCCCATGTGCACCGGCCCACCCCCCTGGCGGGCTTGGATCAACTCTGGCCGGGCACGCCGAGATGGACAACGCAATAAAAAATGCCCGCCCCCGATCACTTCCATGACCGGGGGCGGGCAAACGTTCAATGAACGTCAGGCTTCGGCGGACATCAGCTTTCCGCAGGCACCTCGTACTCGCCGACCAGCTGCGCGCGGGCCAGCGTGTGGAAGCGCAGATTGAAACCGACGACCGCCGGAGAGGCATCGGAATTTGGACCCAGCTTCTCCTGGTCCACGGCGTACACCGTGAACACATAACGGTGCGGCCCGTCACCGGGCGGCGGCGCGGCGCCGCCGAACTCCTTCGTCCCGTAGTCGTTGCGCACCTGCACGGCGCCCTCGGGCAGTCCCTCGAACTTGCCGCTGCCCGCACCCGCCGGCAGCTCGGTCACCGAGGCCGGGATGTCGAACACGGTCCAGTGCCAGAACCCGCTGCCCGTCGGGGCGTCCGGGTCGTAGCAGGTCACGGCGAAGCTCTTCGTCCCGGCCGGGAAACCCTCCCACCGCAGCTGCGGCGAGGTGTTGCCGGCCGCGAAGACCTGAGCGTCCTTGAGCGTGGCGCCCTCCTGGACGTCCTCACTCGTCACCGTGAACGCCGGCACGGGCGGATGGAAGTCGTGGGGGAGCGGCCGCCGCTTGAGCTCGGTCACCTCGGTACCTCCTGATCGATTACGGAATCAGCAGTTCCGAGCCTAGAACCAGTTCCGCTTGCTGCCGACCTCGGACAGCCACTGGTTGAGATACGCCGCCCAGTCGGTCCCCTGGAAGTCGTGCTGACCCACCTGGAACGAACGGAAGGTGTCACTGCCCTCGCTGAACAGACCGGGCTTCTTGTCCATCTCCAGGACGACGTCCATGGCGTGCTCGTCGGCCACGAAGCTCAACTCGACCTGGTTCAGCCCGCGGTACTGCGACGGCGGGAAGAACTCGATCTCCTGGTAGAACGGCAGCCGCTGACGTGTGTTGCGGATGTGACCGCGCTCCATGTCCGCGTTCTTGAAGCGGAAGCCCAGCTGGATGAAGGCGTCCAGAATGGCCTTCTGCGCCGGCAGCGGGTGCACATTGATCGGGTCCAGGTCACCGGAGTCGATGGCGCGGGCGATCGCCAGCTCGGTGGTCACACCGATGTTCATCCCGCGCAGCGCCTGCCCGTCGATCATCGTGATCGGCGTCTCCCACGGGATCTCCAGCCCGAACGGCACGGCGTGCACCGCCCCGGCCTGCAGCTCGAAGGCCCCGCCGAGGCTCACCTTCGTGAACTCGATGTTCTGCTTGTACTCCTCGTCGCCGCTCTCGACCTCGACCTTGGCCTGCAGGCCCACCGACAGGCCCTCGATCTCCTGGTTCACGGACCCGCCCTGGATCCGCACCTCACCCTGGACGACGCCACCCGGAACGACGTTGACCTCGGTCAGCACCGTCTCGACCGAAGCCCCGCCGGCCCCCAGACTCGCGAGCAGCTTCTTGAACGCCATGACTCTCCCTTTACGTGTGGACCCTTGATCCCTACAAACGCGATCCGGGCACATCCGGTTCCGCGCCCTCACCCTGGCAATCAGACCGGGGCTTGACCACCCCTTGGCATCCACCGGTCTGGACTAGGCTCGGACGCCATGATCACGCCCCCGGACCGTACGCCACTCCCCAGGGAGTTCTTCGACCGCCCCGTATTGGAGGTCGCCCCCGACCTCCTCGGCCGCATCCTCGTACGTACGACCCCGGACGGTCCGATCGCCCTGCGCCTGACGGAGGTCGAGGCCTACGACGGCGCTGCCGACCCCGGCTCCCACGCTTATCGCGGCCGCACCGCCCGCAACGACGTGATGTTCGGTCCGCCCGGCCATGTGTACGTCTACTTCACCTACGGCATGTGGTTCTGCATGAACCTCGTGTGCGGACCGGAGGGGCGCGCGAGCGCGGTCCTGCTCCGGGCCGGCGAGGTGATCGAGGGCGCCGAACTCGCCCGTAAACGTCGACTCTCGGCCCGAAACGACAAAGAACTGGCCAAAGGCCCTGCCCGTCTGGCCACGGCCCTGGGTGTGGACCGCGCCCTGAACGGCACGGACGCCTGCGCCCCCGGAGAGACCCCCTTGCGGATCCTGACGGGCACTGCTACCGGCTCCGACCAGGTAAGCAACGGCCCGCGCACAGGTGTGGCCGGTGATGGTGGCGTCCACCCCTGGCGCTTCTGGGTCTCCAACGACCCGACCGTGAGCCCTTATCGGGCCCACGTACCCAGGCGTCGACGAAGTTGACGCGCCCTCGGAGGGTGCGTAATGTAGCCCGAGCCGCTTGAACCGGGTACGGCATTCGCCAGCAGCCGGAAGCGGCCAAACCACTACCTACGGTCACCCCTCAGCGGGGTCGAATTCGGCGTGCCCGCATGCCTGAATTCAATCTCGCGGAACTCGATTATGAGTTGGCAAGGGAATCGGCTAACGTAGTGAATGTCGAAAGGCCCCGCCGACAGGGAATCAGGCCCGAAAGGATCTGATAGAGTCGGAATCGCAAGAACGAAGGGAAGCGCCCGGAGGAAAGCCCGTGAGGGTGAGTACGAAGGAAGCGTTCGTTCCTTGAGAACTCAACAGCGTGCCAAAAATCAACGCCAGATATGTTGATACCCCGTCTCTCTGAGGCGA
>NZ_JALDAX010000012.1 GCF_022698145.1 Streptomyces spinosisporus | reverse complement strand
GGGACGTGGCGGGGCCGGGAAGTTCTCGTAGCGGGTGCGGCGGCCGCGCCACAGGGCCACGGCCATCACCAGTAGGACCCCGCCGAGGCCGCCCGCGAGCGGGGCGGCCCAGCCCGTGGGGTCGTCGTCCGACGTGGCGGCGTCCGGGCCCGGGCCGAAGTACTTGTCGCCGTACGACGCGACCTGAAGTCCCTCCGGCTTGAGGTGGCCTGCGGCCTTGATGGCGGCGGCCGGGTCGATCATGCCGAAGCCGCGGGAGTCGTCGCGCCCGCCGGCCGGGGCGTTGCGGGCGGTGTCCTCCAGGACCTGTTTGATCTGGGCGGGGGTCAGCCCGGGGTGCGCGGCCTTGATGAGGGCGACCGCGCCCGAGACGAAGGCGGAGGCGGCGCTCGTGCCCCAGCCCTCGTAGTACTTGTGGTCGGGGTCGGCGATGACGATGTCGACGCCGGGGGCGCTGACCGTCGCGTACCAGCGGCGGGTGGAGAAGGAGGCGCGGGTGCCGAAGCGGTCGACCGCGGTCGCGGCGATGACGCCCGGGTAGGCGGCCGGGTAGGAGACGTGGTCGCCCTTCTCGCCGCCGTTGCCCGCCGAGGCGATGACGGCCACGCCCTTCTTCAGGGCGTACTGGACCGCCTCGTCCTCGCCGGGTTCGGGGTGGGCGGAGGCGGAGTCGTCGCCGAGCGATAGGTTGATGACGTCGGCGCCGTGGTCGGTGGCCCAGCGGATGCCTTCGGCGAGGGCGTTGCCGCGGGTGCTGCGGGCCTTGCCGCGGGCGGAGTCGCCGTCCTCCAGGATCACGCGGACGGGGAGGATCTTCGCCTCGGGCGCGATGCCCATGACGCCCTCGCTGTCGCCGGGGCCGTGCCCGTGACCGGCGATGATGCCGGCCATGGCGGTGCCGTGCCGGGCCCAGGCCCGGTCCCCCTGCTTCGCCCCGAAGCCGATCATGTCCTTCGCCGGCAGGACGTTCCCGGCCAGGTCGGGGTGGTCGGTCTCGACGCCGGTGTCCAGGACGGCGACGGTGATGCCCTTGCCCTTGGTGGTCTGCCAGGCCTGCTGGGTGTGCATGGCGTCGAGGGCCCACTGCTGGGCGCGGATGCCGTCGGCGTGCGCGACGGTCGGCGGGACGAGGGCGACGGAGGCGGCGAGGAGGACGCCCAGCGCTCCGGTGCGCGCTCCGTTGCGGCGCTTCACGAGGGTGCGGCGCTTCACTGGAGTGCTGCGCTTCCCTGGGGTGCTGCGCTTCACGAGGGCTTCTCCGTGGGCGAGGTGACGTCTTTGCGCAGGGCCCGTTCGATGCGGTCGGCCAGTCCCTGGGCCTCGTTGCCGAGCCCCGCCTGGGCCGGGGGCGAGGTGGTGCCGGGCTGCGTGGCCTGCTCGGCGGGGACCGGGGTGTCGACGGTGCGGCCGTCGGTCCAGCCGGAGACGGCGTAGACGACGACGGGGGCGTCGGTGAGGACCGAGATCGTCCATGAGGCACGCTGCTTGTCGCCGAACCGGGCCGCGGGGCTGTCCTTCTCGGCGAAGGGGCGGGGCATGAGATCGGTGCGGGTGCCGAGGCCTTCGTTCTGGAAGCGCTTGGCGAGGGCCTCCATGGACGGGGCGTCGGCCTTGGTGAACACCATGCCGACGGTGGTGACGAAGCTCTGGGTGGCGTCGGTGTAGGTGGCGCGCAGCAGGCGGCGGCAGCCGGCGGGGGCGAGGGCCTTCTGCAACAGCGGGTCGAAGGCGCCCTTGCAGCCGCTGTCCGGTGCGACGGCGACGCGCGTCCACGTGCGGTCGGCGCCGCCGGGGCCTGCGCCGGTGCCCTTCACCGTCGGCGGGAACAGACGGTCCACGGGCACGCTGTGCCACAGGCTCGCGGCCTCGGCGAAGGTGTCCCGCGTGCCGCCGTCGCCGGTGCCCCCGACCAGCCAACTCCCGGTCACGGCACCGCCGATGAGGCCGAGCCCGAGCACCAGACAGGCGGCGATCGCGGCGGTGCGCGGGCGCACCCGAGCGCCGAGCGGGCGGGGTCTGGCCCGATCGTCGTAGCCCTCGGGCTCCGCGAACGAGACCACGGGCCGCTCGGTGCTCGGAGCGCTCGGAGCGCTCCAGGAGAGGGCCGGGTCGGGCTCCGTGCCCCTGCCCTGCGGGCGGGAGGCGGGCATGGGCGGTACGGCCTCGGTCTCCGGAGGGATCGGGCGCAGCCGTGTGGTGGATTCCTGCGGCGTCTCCGCGGGCGCCTTCACGGGTCGCGGCGGCGTCGTGGGACGGCGGCTCGGCTGCGGCGGTGCGTCGGCTGCCGCCGAACCGGCCCCGTCCTTCTCCCGTCCGGCCACCGGAGGTGCGTCCGGGAAGCGTGCGGATGCCTGCGGCGGGGGCGGCTCCGTCCTCTCCTCGGAGGGCGCGCGCAGCCGCGGGAACCGGGCCCGGACCTCCTGGGCCCCACCGGCCACGGCACCACCGTCGGCCACGGCACCGGGACCGGGACGCGGCACGGACTCCCCGTCCGGTTCGCCGTCGTCCTGCGGGGACCGGGGTGTGCGGTGCCAGGGGGACCAGGTGTCGGACGTCGCGGAGGGCGGGGCGTCGTTCGCGTCCCGGGCGGGTTCGGGGGTCGTCCCGGCTGTCGGCGGCTTGGGGGGACGCGGCGGAATCGCGGCGTGCTGCGCTTCCGTGCTCATGCACCCCCCGTTTCCTCGCGCCCGGGCCGACTACCAGTACGCGGGCCGTCGTCCGTGCGCTCAACCGGTCGACGCCGGGTCACTCCGTCCCGGGGCACGCATACCCGTACGGGCGGACCGGCATCCGTCGGCACCGTGTGCGCCGACGTCGTTCCGCCGTACGTGCGCGTCACTCTACGGGTTGCGGATGTCGATTCGGGAACCAGTCCACGAGCCCGGGGGATCTGCCCGGAACGTCCCCCTACCCTGCGGTAATCCTGTCTGGCAGGCTTCGTTCATGACTGCGCGCGCCGCCGACCGGGCCCGTTACGACCGGGCCACCGCCCACCTGGACGCCCCCTTGGCCATCGTGGACCTGGATGCCTTCGACGCCAACGCGGACGATCTCGTGCGCCGTGCGGGCGGCAAGACGATCCGCGTCGCCAGCAAGTCCGTACGCTGCCGGGCCCTGCTGGAGCGGGTCCTGGACCGGGACGGGTTCGCAGGTGTGATGGCCTTCACCCTCGCCGAGTCCCTCTGGCTGGCGCGCAGCGGTTTCGACGACATCCTGCTCGCCTATCCGTCCGCGGACCGCGCCGCCTACGCGGAACTGGCCGCCGACCCGAAGCTCGCCGCCGCCGTGACCGTGATGGTCGACGACCCGGCGCAGCTGCGGTTCATCGACGAGGCGCGCGACGGCGGGCGCGAAGTCATCCGGGTCTGCCTGGAGTTGGACACCTCGCTGAAGCTGCTGGGGGGACGCGTGCGCATCGGGGCGCGCCGTTCGCCGCTGCACTCCCCCGCCCAGGTCGCCGACATGGCGCGGGCCGTCGCGCGGCGGCCCGGCTTCAAGGTCGTGGGGATCATGGGCTACGAGGGCCACATCGCGGGCGTCGGTGACTCCGTCGCCGGGCATCCCCTGCGGTCGCGTGCCGTGCGCCTGATGCAGGCCACGGCGCGCCGGGAGCTGGCCGAGCGGCGCGGCGCCGTCGTGCGTGCGGTCCGGGCGGTCGTGCCCGACCTGGAGTTCGTCAACGGCGGCGGCACCGGCAGTGTGCAGTACACGGCCGCGGAGGACGCGGTCACCGAGATCGGCGCGGGATCCGGGCTGTACGTGCCGCGGCTGTTCGACAACTACACGTCCTTCAGCGGGCGTCCGGCGGCGCTGTTCGCCCTGCCCGTCGTGCGTCGCCCCGGGGTCGGGGTGGTGACGGTGCTCGGCGGCGGATACCCCGCCTCCGGTGCGGCCGGCGGTGACCGGCTGCCGGTCCCCCATCTGCCCGAGGGCCTGCGCTACGACCCGCAGGAGGGCCCCGGCGAGGTGCAGACCCCGCTGCTCGGCTCCCCCGCCGACGACCTGCTGATCGGCGACAAGGTGTGGTTCCGGCACGCCAAGGCCGGTGAGCTCTGCGAGCGGTTCGACGTACTGCACCTCGTGCAGGGCGAGACCGTGACGGCCACCGTTCCGACGTACCGCGGGGAAGGTCACACCTTCCTGTAGCGACCCGGCTGCCCGCCCGTTCCTGGAGCGTCGGCCCTCAGTCCGTGGGGCCGATGCTGCTTCCCACGCCGCCGCCGGTGGCCGCGTCGTCGATGGACCGGATGCCCCTGGTGATCTTGTCCATGTCGGTGAGCGGCGGTCCGTCCTCGCCCGCGTCGAAGACGAACCGGACGAGCACCGGCGCCTCGGTGCCGACGCTGGAGGGGAAGGCGAGCGACTCGACGTAGCCGCCGGGGCCCTTGGCCGTCTTCACCCGCCAGCGGACGTAGTACCCCGCCCGGCCCGCGACCGCGATCTGGCCGGATGCGACCTGCTGGTGGGACTCGATGCCGCCGAAGGGGCGCCGGCCGACGAGGTCGCGGTCGTAGGCCGCGTCGGCGGCGTCGGAGATGTCCTTCTTGGCGAGGGCCTCGGGGGAGCTTCCGTCGTTCCCGGTCGCCGTGCGGGAGATGACCAGGCCGTGCCGGCACACCCCGGAGTCGCCCGGGCAGTCGTAGGTCCCGTCGGTGGTCATGACGACGTCGTCCTCGGTGACGTACTGCGGCCTGACCCAACCGTCGGGCAGCGGCAGCGTGATGCCGTTGAGCTGGTCGGTGACGACGGCCGGGTCGTCGGCCGAGGGCTGGGACGTGGACGCCGAGGGCGAGGGGGCGTCGGTGGTGGGTGAGGCGCCGGAGGTGGCGGGGTTCGGGACGCTGCGGACGTCCTCGCCGTCGCCGTCGTCGCCCCTGCCGAGGTAGAGCCCGCCCGTGACGATGGCGGCGACGAGGACGGCGCCCGCGGCGATCAGCGCGACGACCTTCGCCCGGCCGGTGCCGCCGCCCCCGGCCGACGGCGGCGGCACGGGAGCCGTCGGCGCGGCGGCCGGGGCGCGGTGCTCGGTCCAGGTCGTGCCGTCCCACCATCGCTGCAGGTGGGGGGCCGACGGATCGGGATACCAGCCGGGCGGGGGCGACATGCTCATTGAGGCACTCTAGGACGGGCGTCGAGGATCGGGACACGACTCCTAGAGCGGTGTGACGTACGCGCCCGCGAGCCCGCCGTCGACCAGGAAGTCGGTGGCGTTGACGAACGACGCGTCGTCGCTGGCCAGGAAGGCCACGGCGGCGGCGATCTCGTCGGCCTCGGCGAACCGGCCGACCGGGATGTGCACCAGCCGGCGGGCGGCCCGCTCCGGGTCCTTCGCGAACAGCTCCTGCAGCAGCGGGGTGTTGACCGGTCCGGGGCACAGCGCGTTCACGCGGATGCCCTCGCGGGCGAACTGCACGCCCAGTTCGCGGGACATGGCGAGCACGCCGCCCTTGGACGCGGTGTACGAGATCTGGGAGGTGGCCGCGCCCATCCGCGCCACGAAAGACGCCGTGTTGATGATGGAGCCCCTGCCCTGGCGGCGCATGTAGGGGATGGCGGCCTTGCAGCACAGGTAGACGGAGGTGAGGTTGACCTCCTGGACGCGCTTCCAGGCCTCCAGGCCGGTCTCCAGGATGGAGTCGTCGTCGGGCGGGGAGATGCCCGCGTTGTTGAAGGCGACGTCGACACTGCCGTAGATGTCGAAGGCGGTCCTGAACAGGGCCTCGACCTGCTCGGCGTCGGTGACGTCCACCTTCACGAAGAGTCCGCCGACCTCCTCGGCGGCCGCCTTGCCGCGGGCCTCGTCGACGTCGCCGCAGACGACGTGCGCGCCCTCGGAGGCGAGCCTGCGCGCGGTGGCGAGTCCGATGCCGCTGCCGGCTCCGGTGATGACGGCGGTGCGGCCCACCAGGCGGCGGCAGATGTTTTCGTCGGTCACTGTGCGGGGCCTTCCGTGCTGATGAAGACGTTCTTGGTCTCGGTGAAGGCGGCCAGGGCGTCCGGGCCGAGTTCACGGCCGATTCCGGACTGCTTGAAGCCGCCGAACGGGGTCCAGTAGCGGACGCTGGAGTGGGAGTTGACGGAGAGGTTCCCGGCGCGGACGGCCTGCGAGACGCGCAGGGCGCGGCCCACGTCCCGGGTCCACAGGGAGCCGGAGAGGCCGTAGTCGGTGGCGTTGGCGAGGGCCACGGCGTCCGCCTCGTCGTCGAAGGGAAGGACCACGGCGACCGGGCCGAAGACCTCCTCGACGGCCACGCGCGCGTGCGGCTCGACGCCGGTCAGGAGGGTGGGCGGGAACCAGAAGCCGGGTCCGTCGGGGGCCGTGCCGCGGATGCCGGGGGCGCCCGTGTCGACGTAGGAACGCACGCGCTCCAGCTGGGACTTGGAGATCAGCGGGCCCATGTCCGTCTTCTCGTCGGCCGGGTCGCCGACGAGGACGGACTCGATCGCGGGGGCGAGGAGTTCCAGGAAGCGGTCGTGGACGGAGCGCTGGACGAGGATGCGGGTGCGGGCGCAGCAGTCCTGGCCGGAGTTGTCCAGGAAGGACATGGGGGCGGCTGCCGCGGCGGCCTCCAGGTCGGCGTCGGCGAAGACGATGTTGGGGCTCTTGCCGCCGAGTTCGAGGGTGACGCGCTTGAGCAGCGCCGAGCCCTTCGCCAGCACCTGCTTGCCCACGGCGGTCGACCCGGTGAACACGATCTTCGCGACGCCCGGGTGCTCGACGAGGGCGTTGCCCGCGACGGGTCCGCGGCCGGGAAGCACCTGGAACAGGTGCTCGGGCAGGCCTGCCTCCAGGGCGAGTTCGGCGAGGCGGAGCGCGGTCAGCGGGGTGGTCTCGGCGGGCTTGAGGAGGACCGCGTTGCCCGCCGCGAGCGCCGGTGCCGTGCCCCAGGCGGCGATCGGCATGGGGAAGTTCCAGGGCGCGATGACGCCGACGACGCCGAGCGGTTCGAGGATCGTGACGTTCAGGCCGCCG
This sequence comes from Streptomyces spinosisporus, assembly GCF_022698145.1. Taxonomy (GTDB): domain Bacteria; phylum Actinomycetota; class Actinomycetes; order Streptomycetales; family Streptomycetaceae; genus Streptomyces; species Streptomyces spinosisporus. The sequence continues at coordinate 277,520 of NZ_JALDAX010000012.1, read as the reverse complement.
GGCACCGGGATCTGGTGGCCCAGGAGTCGCTCCACTCCCCCGGCGGCGTAGTCGAGCAGGTCACGGACGTTGCCCGCCTCCCAGCGGGCGTTGCCGATGGTGTGGCCGGCCTCGCGGACCTCCAACCGGGCTAGCTCTTCGAGGTGTTCGTCGACGGCGACCGCGAACCGGCGCAGCAGCCGGGCCCGGTCGGCGGGCGGCAGCGCCGCCCACCCGGCCTGTGCGGCGGTGGCGCGTACGACGGCGGCGTCCACGTCGGCCGCGGTGGCGCCGGGGACGGTGGCGACGACCTCCTCGGTGGCCGGGTTCAGTACCTGGAGCTCAAACTCGTGCGACAAGAAGGGCCTCACATGCGTTCGAAGGAGCGGCGCAGCTCCCAGTCGGTCACCGCGGCGTCGAAGGCCTCCAGCTCGACGCGCGCCATGTTGCGGTAGTGGGCGACGACCTCGTCACCGAAGGCGGCCTTGGCGATCGGGCTGTTCTCCCAGAGCGTGGCGGCCTCCCGGAGCGTGGTCGGGACGTGCTCGTACCCGGCGGTGTACGCGTTGCCGGGACAGGCGTCGGGCAGCTCCAGCTTCTGCTCGATGCCGTACAGCCCGGCCGCCACCAGACCGGCGACGGCGAGGTGCGGGTTGACGTCGCCGCCGGGCAGCCGGTTCTCGAAGCGCAGGGAGCGGCCGTGGCCGACGACCCGCAGGGCGCAGGTGCGGTTGTCGTGGCCCCAGGCCACGGCGGTCGGGGCGAAGGAGCCCGGCTGGAACCGCTTGTAGGAGTTGATGTTGGGGGCGTACAGGAGCGAGAAGTCGCGCAGCGCGGCGAGCTGTCCGGCGAGGAAGTAGCGCATGACGTCGGACATGCCGTCCTCGCCGTCCCCGGGCATGACGTTGTTGCCGGCGGCGTCCGCGAGCGAGAGATGGATGTGGCAGGAGTTGCCCTCGCGCTCGTTGTACTTGGCCATGAAGGTGATCGAGACGCCCTCCTGCGCGGCGATCTCCTTGGTGCCGGTCTTGTAGATCGCGTGCTGGTCGCAGGTGCGCAAGGCCTCGTCGTAGCGGAAGGCGATCTCGTGCTGGCCGGGGTTGCACTCCCCCTTGGCGGACTCGACGGTCAGGCCCGCGCCCGCCATCTCGTTGCGGATGCGGCGCAGCAGCGGCTCGATACGGCCGGTACCGAGCACCGAGTAGTCGATGTTGTACTGGTTCGCCGGTGTCAGGCCGCGGTAGTTGGCGTCCCAGGCCTGCTCGTAGGTGTCCTTGAAGACGATGAACTCCAGCTCCGTGCCGACCTGGGCGGTGAAGCCGTGTTCGGCGAGGCGGTCGAGCTGGCGGCGCAGGATCTGCCGGGGGGCGGCGAGGACGGGTGAGCCGTCGTTCCAGGCGAGGTCGGCGACGACCATGGCGGTGCCGGGGTTCCAGGGCACGCGGCGCAGGGTGGTGAGGTCCGGGTGCATGGCGAAGTCGCCGTAGCCGCGGTCCCAGGAGGACATGGCGTAGCCGTCGACGGTGTTCATCTCGGTGTCGACGGCGAGGAGGTAGTTGCAGCCCTCGGTGCCGTGGTGCAGGACCTCGTCGAGGAAGAAGCGGGCGGCGAACCGCTTGCCCTGGAGGCGCCCTTGCATGTCGGGAAAGGCCAGGACGACAGTGTCGATCTCACCGCTCGCGACGAGGGCGTGCAGCTCCTCGACGCCGAGTGGGGGTGTGCGGTCTGCCACGGGAGATCTCCTTCGGCTGCTGCGCTTTTTCCACCGGGCCGGAAGCCATAAGGTATGCCGGAGAACCATTGCTTGGGAAGGGGGTGCGGCGGGTGTCGGTGGATCCGGACGGCGGCCCGGACGACCGGTTGACGCCGGTGCTGCGGCCGGTGCGGGCGGGCAACGGCTTCGAGGAGGCGCTGGAGCAGATCCTGCAGGTCGTACGGCTGGGTCTGGTGCCGGGGGGCGGGCGGCTGCCGGCCGAGCGGGAGCTCGCGGAGCGGCTCGGGATCAGCCGGGTGACGCTGCGCGAGGTGCTCAAGGTGCTGCAGGACCAGGGTCTCGTGGAGTCCCGGCGCGGGCGCTACGGCGGCACCTTCGTGCTGCCGCGCCAGGACGCGGGCGGCGAGGACGAGCTGCGGCGCCGGATCGCCGAGGTCGACATCGAGGACGTGCTGCGCTTCCGGGAGGTGCTGGAGGTGGGGGCCGCGGGTCTGTGCGCCACGCACGGCCTCGGCAAGGAGCAGGCGGACCGGCTGCGCGAGGCGCTGGACCGCACGGGCGACGCCCCGCTCGCCGACTACCGCCGGCTGGACACCCTGCTCCACCTCACGCTCGCGGAGCTGTGCGGGTCGCCGACGCTGACCGCGCAGTACGCGGCGGTCCGGGCCACGGTGAACGACCTGCTCGACTGCATCCCCCTGCTCGTGCGCAATCTGGAGCACTCGCAGCGGCAGCACGTCGCGCTCGTCGAGGCGGTCCTGGACCGGGACGCGGACGGGGCACGGAGGATGATGCGGGAGCACTGCGCGGGGACGGCGGCGCTGCTCAGGGGATTCTTGACGTGACCAAAGGTATTCGGCGAATCCATTGCTCGGGGCGGGAGGACGCATGACGCGAGGACGCATGGCGCGAGAACGCATGGCGGGCGGGCCGCTGATCGGCGTCAGTACGTATCTGGAGGCCGCGGCGCGCTGGGGCGTGTGGGAGCTGGAGGCGGCCCTGCTGCCGGCCGGCTATCCGCGGCTGGTGCAGCGGGCGGGCGGCATGGCGGTGATGCTGCCGCCCGACGAGGCGTCCCGGGCGGCGGACGTCGTGTCCCGGCTGGACGGTGTGGTGATCGCGGGCGGCCCGGACGTCGACCCGTCCCGCTACGGCGCGGAGCGCGACCCCCGCACCGGCCCGCCCGCCCCTGCCCGCGACGCCTGGGAACTGGCCCTGATCGACGCCGCGTTGGCGGCCCGCGTCCCCCTGCTGGGCATCTGCCGGGGCATGCAGCTCCTGAACGTCGCCCTCGGCGGCACCCTCGTCCAGCACCTGGACGGCCACGCGGAGATCGTGGGCACCTTCGGCCACCACCCGGTGAAGCCGATCCCCGGCACGCGCTACGCCACCGCCGTCCCGGAAGAGACCTCCGTCCCGACCTACCACCACCAGTCGATCGACCGCCTGGGCACCGGCCTCCTGCCTTCGGCCCACGCAGAGGACGGCACGATCGAGGCGATCGAGCTACCCGCAGCCGACGGATGGGTCCTGGGAGTGCAATGGCACCCGGAAATGGGCACGGACACACGGGTAATGCGAGCACTGGTGGACGCGGCAGCGCAACCTCCGACCACCACCTGAGCGCCGCACCGACAGCCCCGGCCACCCCCGGAACACCGGACCGCAAACGCCCGCCAAGCGGTCGATCGACCGCCCGGGCACCGGGCTCCTTCCTTCGGCCCACGCGGAGGACGGCACGATCGAGGCCATCGAGCTACCCGCAGCCGACGGATGGGTCCTGGGCGTGCAATGGCACCCGGAGATGGGCACGGACATACGGGTGATGCGAGCACTGGTGGACGCGGCGGCGCAACCTCCGACCACCGCCTGAGCGCCACGCCGACAGCACCGGCCGTCCCCGGAACACCGGACCGCAAGCGCCCGCCGAGAGGTGCGAACGGCCCGCGCAGCGGCTACCCCCGCGTAAGTGACAGCAGTTCGCGGGCCGGGCCCGTCGGGCGGGGGCCTGTGGGCCAGACGGCGCGTAGGTCGCGTGCCAGTGCCACCCCCTCGACCGGTACCCGTACCAACCGCCGCATCGCCAGTTCCTCGCCCACGGCGAGTTCGCTGAGGACGGCGGGGCCCGCGCCGCTCACTGCTGCTGCCTTGACCGCGGTCGTCGAGGAGAGCTCGATCAGGGGGCGGGCCAGGCCGCCCAGGGCCGCGTCGAGCACCTGGCGGGTGCCGGAGCCCTTCTCGCGGAGGATCAGGGGGGTCGCCGCCAGTTCGGAGGCGGCGAGCGGGCGGCTGCGGCGGGCCCAGGCATGACTCGGCGCCGTCACGACGATGAGATGGTCGTGGGCGATGACGGCGGAGTCGAGGCCGTGCGGGACATCGACGCCCTCCACGAAACCGAGGTCCGCCTCCCCGGAGAGCAGGCGCTGCGCGACCGCCGCCGAGTTGCCCGCGAGCAGGGACACCGCCGTGTCCGGGCGCTCGGCCCGCAGGGCCAGGAGCCAGCCGGGGAGGAGGTACTCGGCGATGGTCATGCTCGCCGCCACCCGCAGCCGCGAGTCCCGCCGGTCCCGCAGCGCCTGCGCTCCCGCGTCGAAGGCCTCCGCCGCCTCCACGATCCGCCGGGCCCAGTCCGTGACCAGCGCGCCCGCGTCCGTGAGGCGGGAGCCGCGCGGGGAGCGGTCTACCAGGGCCACGCCGAGCTGACGCTCCATGGACCGGATCCGGCTACTGGCCGCCGGCTGGGTGATGCCCACCTCTCGCGCGGCCGCGCCCAGGCTGCCGAGCCGAGCCACCGCCAACAGCAGCTCCAGCGCCCCGAGATCAGGCACCCGATGCGCCAGATCGCCCGCACCACCGGAAGCCCGCGCACCCTCTTCGCTCATAACCCCAGCTTATGCCCTGATAGAACGGCGCTCCCTGGTGGCCCGCCCCCGGCGGCGGGACCGTAGGCGTCATGGTCACCGCAGCACAGCACCTTCCGCGCGCCACCACACGCGCCCCCCGCGCTCCCCGCGCCACGGCCGTCCGTCACCTCGGACCCAACTGGTACGCCGCCGTCATGGGCACCGCCATCGTCGGTACGGCGGGAGCGACCCTTCCCGTCCACGTCCCCGGCCTGCGCACCCTGTGCACCGCCGTATGGACCCTGTCCCTCGCCCTGCTCGCCGTCCTGCTCGCCGCCCGCACCCTGCACTGGACCTACCACCGCGACCAGGCCCGAGCCCATCTGTTGGATCCGGCCGCGGCCCCCTTCTACGGCTGTCTCTCCATGGGCCTGCTGGCCGTCGGCGGCGGCGCCCTCGTCGTCGGCCGCGACTGGATCGGCCCGGAGGCGGCGCTCGCCCTCGACGCCGTGCTGTTCACCGCCGGGACGGTGGTGGGGCTGGTGGCCGCCGTGGCGGTGCCCTACCTCATGGCCGTACGGCACCGGATCGAGCCGGGGCAGGCCTCCCCGGTGTGGCTGCTGCCGGTCGTCGCGCCCATGGTCTCCGCGTCGCTGGGCCCGCTCCTCGTACCGCACCTGCCGCCGGGGCAGCCCCGGGAGACCCTGCTCCTCGCCTGTTTCGCGATGTTCGGGCTCAGCCTGCTGGCGACCCTGGTCATGCTGCCGGTGATCTTCGCCCGGCTGCTCACCGGAGGGCCGCTGCCCCTCGCCCTGACCCCGGCCCTGTTCCTGGTGCTGGGCCCGCTCGGCCAGTCCACCACCGCCGTCGGCAAGGTCGCGGACACCGCACCCGGGGTCGTACCGGCGCCGTACGGCGAGGGATTCCGCGTCCTCGTCGTGCTGTACGGCGTCCCGGTCATGGGCTTCGCGCTGCTGTGGCTCGCGTTCGCCGCCGCCCAGGTACTGCGGGCGCGCCGGCACGGCATGGGCTTCTCGATGACGTGGTGGGCGTTCACCTTCCCGGTCGGGACGTGCGTCACGGGCGCCGAGGCCCTCGCCCGGCACACCGGACTGCTCGCCTACGACTGGCTCGCGATCGGCCTGTACGCCCTGCTCGTCGCCGCCTGGGGCACCGCGACGGTGTGCACGGCCCGCGGTCTGGTCAGCGGCGCGCTGCTCGCAGCGCCTCGCCCAGCACCCGCGGGGCCTCGACCAACGACGGTCCGTACCACGTCAGATGGCGCCCGCTGACGAGAGCGCAGCGCAGCCCCGGAAAGGCCTCGGGCCCGTCGTCGGCCGTGAAGCGGTACGGCTCGTCCGGCAGCACGACGACATCCGGGGCGGCCGCCCGCAGCTCCTCGACGGGGACGCGGGGATAGCGCTCGGGGTGATCCGACCAGAGGTGGTCGACGCCCAGCCGGGCGAGGACGTCACCAGCGAACGTGTCGCGGCCGAGCACCATCCAGGGCCGGCGCCAGATCGGCACCACCGCCGTCCTGCGGGGCCCGGCCTCCGGCGCCGCGACCAGGCCGCCTCGGCCTCGTCCAGCCAGCGCGGCCGGGAGACCGCCCCGCAGGCCTCCAGGACCCGGGCGAGCTCCCGGAACGCCTGCGGCACGTTCCGCACCTCGGTCACCAGAACCTCGACGCCCGCCTCGCGCAGGGCCGTGAGGTCGGGCTCGCGATTCTCCTCCTCGTTGGCGACCACCAGGTCGGGGGCGAGGGCGAGGATGCGGTCGAGCTTCGGGTTCTTGGTGCCGCCGACACGGGGGACGTCGAGGCCGGCGGGGTGGCTGCACCAGTCCGTCGCGCCGGCCAGGACGCCCGGCAGCGAGACGGCCACCGCCTCCGTCAGGGACGGCACGAGGGAGACGACGCGCATCCGCGGCTACCGCGACCGGTTCTGCACCGCTTCGACGTGCTCGGCCACCGCGACGACGACCACGCGGGTGTCCGACACCGTCGCCCGCCAGCGGTGGCGCACACCGCCGGTCAGATACAGCGTGTCCCCGCGGCCGAGGCGGTAGGCGCGGCCCTCGGCCTCGATCTCGACCGCGCCGTCGGCGACGTACATCAACTGGTCGTTGCGGTACTGGAATTCACGGCCCGCGTCATGGTCGCCGGTGAACTCCGAGGCGTGCATCTGGTGGTGACCCCGCACCAGGGAACGCACCCTCGGCCGGTCCGGCGGCTCGCACGACTCCGCGCGCACGACGTCGACGCTGCACGCCGGGTCGGCGGCGGCGAGGAGTTCGACGGCGGTGGTGCGCAGCGCGTCGGCGACCTTCTCCAGGGACGCCCTGCTGGGCCGCGCCCGGTCGTTCTCGACCTGGCTCAGGAACGGAACCGACAGGCCGCTGCGCTCGGCCACGACGGCGAGGGTGAGCTGCAGCGTCCGGCGCCGCCGCCGTACGGCCGCGCCCACTCGCAGGGGCTGTTCCTTGTGGTCGCCCATCGCTCCCGCTCCCTTCTTGGCTCGTGGTCCGTGCGGTGGTTCAGCATTCTGCGCGTCGCCGTCCGCGTGCGGTACTTCTGAAGAGTTCTCTGCACCTTACGCAGGTTCGGCAAACCGTTTCACGCGCCCGTCACATCCCCGTAAACACCGCATGCGGTCAATTCGCCAATTCCTGGCGCCCGCTGGGCCCGCACGGCCCGTCGGAGGCGAATTCCCCCTCAAGGGCGAAAACGCTGACCAGGGGGCCCGGACGGTGAACCGGGCCGGTGCCGGTACAAGCGGCGCACAGGACGCCGGCCACCGGTCGGCACGCCCCGAGGACGACAGCCTTCGCGGGTATCCGTCCGCCGTCCCGCGCAGGACACGCGGCCGCACCGGCCGGTGCTCGGCACCCGAGTTCTCTTCTCCGTTTCAATGTGCGCACGAGCGCATGTGTTCCCGGCGATTGCCCTCGCCCGCCGTATGCGATCAGGCCCGTGATCAGGCCTTGCCCGCCGCAGGGCGAAGTCCCCTGCCACGGGGGGCAGTTGGCGCACGCGACCGCCACGGGCCCGGCGGCGGCCGTCCGGTTGGGCCGGGGCCGCAGGGCGGCGCAAAGACGTTCGGGGCGCCTTCGGCACCGCGCCGGGTGGGCGCGGAACCGTCGGCGCCCCGGACGAGTGGGCGATGAGGCTCAGGTGAAGAGGTGGCGCTCTGTGGTTGGCCGGATCCTTTTCGTACCCGCGCCTACTGCGGTGTCATCCGGTCGACGACATCGGGGTGCTTCTTGATCCAGTCGGCGACCGCCTGCTGCTCGTGACCCTGGCCCTGCTCGTTGATCTCGCTCTCCAGGCTGCCGAGCTCGTCCTCGCTCATGTGGAAACCCTTGATCCACTTGGTGAGCTGCGGGTACTGCCCAGTGAACTTCTCGTTGGTGATGGTGCGGATCGTGTTGCCCTCGCCGAAGAGCTTCTTGTCGTCCTTCAGCTTGGTGAGGTCGTAGCGGCTGTAGGCCCAGTGCGGCGACCACAGCACGACGGCGACCGGCTTCTTCTGGGCGTAGGCGCGCTTGAGTTCGGCCAGCATCGCCGGGGTGGAGCCGTCGACGACCTTGTACTCCTTGTCGAGGCCGTAGCCCGGCAGGACCTTCGTCTTGAGGAGGTTCATCTCGCCGGTGCCCGGCTCGATCCCGATGATCTTCCCGTCGAAGGTGGACGCCTTGCCCTTGAGGTCCTCAAGGGACTTGACGCCCTTCACGTACGAGGGCACGGCGACTTCCAGCGACGTCGGCTGGTACCAGGTGCCCAGGTCCTTCAGGCTGTCCTTGCTCTTGTCCCAGTAGTTCTTCTGGGCATACGGCAGCCAGGCGTCGAAGTTGACGTCCAGGTCGCCGGAGGCGAGGCCGGTGTAGACCGGGCCGACGTCCATCTGCTTGAGGTTCAGCTTGTAGCCGCGCTTTTCGAGGACGTTCTTCCACAGGTAGGTGACGGCGACGTCCTCGTCCCAGGGGAACCAGGCGACGTTCACCGGCCGCTTGGCCTCGGCCGGCGTGGAGCCCGCGCTGCCCGAGACGGGGGCCAGCTTGTCGACGATCCCGGGGTTGTCCTTCAGCCAGGCACGCACGGCGTCCTGCTGCTTGCCCTTGCCCGCCTTGTTGATCTCGGCTTCCAGGCTGGTGAGCTGCTTCTCCGTCATCGTGAAGTTCTTCAGCCACTTGCCGATGACGGGGTTGTCCTTGGCGAAGCCCTTGCGGGAGAGCGTGTGCACCCCGTCGCCCTTGCCCCAGGCGCCCTTGGGGTCCTTCAGCTTCTTCAGCTTGTAGTCGTTGTACGCCCAGTGCGGCGACCAGAGCGTGGTGACGATCGGCTGCTTCTTGCTGTACGCCCGCTTGAGTTCGGCGAGCATGGCGGGCGTGGAGCTGTCGACGACCTTGTACTCCTTGTCGAGGCCGTACTCCTTCAGCACCTTGCTCTTGAGCAGGGCCATCTCACCGGCGCTGGACTCGATGCCGGTGATCTTCCCGCCGAAAGTGGACGCCTTGCCCTTGAGGTCGGCCAGGGACTTGATGTCCGTCATGTACGCGGGGACCGTCAGCTCCAGCGAGGTCTGCTTGTACCACGAGCCCAGGTCGTCGAGCTTGCTCCCGTACTTCTTCCAGTACTGCGCGTGGGTGGTCGGCAGCCAGGAGTCGGTCTCGAAGTCGATGTTGCCCTGGGCGAGGGAGGTGTAGAGCGGGCCGGCGTCGAACTGCTTGACGTCGACCTGGTAGCCGCGCTGCTCCAGGATCTCCTTCCAGAGGAAGGTGGAGGCGACGCCCTCGTCCCAGGGGATGTAGCCGATGGAGACCTTCTTGCCCTGGCCGACGTTCTTGCCGTCGGCGACGGAGGAGCCGCCCGGGTCGGAGCCGAAGATGCCCATGCCGCCGGCCACGAGGGCGAGGACGACGACGCCGACCACGGCGATCTGCGGGCTCGGCCGGTACGACCAGATCTTCAGGCCCTGCGAGGCGCGTGCCTTGGCGGCGGCGCGGCGGCCGAGCGGGGAGACATGGCTGCCCAGGGCGCTGGTCATCCGGTCGAGGTAGATCGCGAGGATCACGATGGCGACACCGGCCTCGGAGCCGAGACCGACGTTGAGCTGGCCGATGGCCTCGTTGACATCGCCGCCGAGGCCGCCGGTGCCGACCATGCCGGCGATCGCGGCCATGGACAGGCCGAGCATGATGACCTGGTTCACGCCGGCCATGACGGTCGGCAGGGCGAGCGGCAGCTGCACACGCAGGAGCGTGTCGCGGGGCGTGGTGCCGAACGCGTCGGCGGCCTCCACCAGTTCCTTGTCGACCTGGCGGATGCCCAGCTCGGTCATGCGGACGCCGGGGGCGAGCGCGAAGATCAGGGTGGCGACGATGCCCGCGGAGGCACCGGTGCCGAAGAACAGGATCGCCGGGATGAGGTAGATCATCGCGGGCAGCGTCTGCATGAAGTCCAGGATCGGGCGGACGACTCCGCTGACCCGGTTGGAGCGCGCGGCCCAGATGCCCACCGGCACCGAGATCACCAGCGCGATGATCGTGGCGACGAGGACGAGGGCGAGGGTCACCATCGCGTCGTCCCACAGTTCGAGGGAGTCGACGAAGGCGAATCCCACGAAGGTGAGGACACCGGCGAAGGTGCCGCGCAGCCAGAACGCGAGCACCGCGAAGATGCCCGCGAGCAGCAGGGGTTCGGGCGCCTGGAGGACGGCGTTGATGCCGTCGTAGGTGCCCGTGAAGACGGTCTTGAAGAAGTCGAAGAGCCACGCGGCATGGCCGAGCAGCCAGTCGACCGTGTCGTTGACCCAGTCGCCGAGCGGGATCCTAGGCATGGGTCACCGCCTTCTCGTCGCCGAGGAAGCCGACCAGGCGCTGCCTCGGTACCACCCCGACGAGTTTGCGTTTGTCGTCGAGCACGGCCACCGGGTGGCTCAACCGGGCGCTGATCGCGCAGAGTTCGGTGAACGGCGTGTCGGGCGTCGCGGTCTCGCAGTCGCTCTCGCAGCCGCAGTCGGCCTCGTCGCCGCGGACGTCACGGTCCATGACGGCGGACGCGGTCAGCACCCGGGAGCGGTCGACGTCCTGGATGAAGGACTCGACGTAGTCGTTGGCGGGCCGCAGCAGGATGTCCTCGGCGGTGCCGGTCTGGACGATCCGGCCGTCGCGCATGACGGCGATCCGGTCGCCCAGGCGCATGGCCTCGTTGAGGTCGTGGGTGATGAAGACGATGGTCTTCTTCAGCCTCTGCTGCAGTTCCAGGAGCTGGTCCTGCATGTCACGGCGGATCAGCGGGTCGAGCGCGCTGAACGACTCGTCCATCAGCAGCAGGTCGGCGTCCGTGGCGAGGGCGCGGGCCAGGCCCACGCGCTGCTGCATGCCGCCGGAGAGCTCGTCGGGCCAGGACTTCTCCCAGCCGGCCAGACCGCACAGGGCCAGCGCCTCGCCGGCGCGCTTCTCGCGCTCGGCGCGGGGCACGCCCTGCACGGCCAGGCCGTAGGCCGCGTTCTCCAGGACACTGCGGTGCGGGAAGAGCGCGAAGTGCTGGAAGACCATGCTGATCTTCCGTGCGCGTACCTCGCGCAGCTCGCGGGCGCCGAGCGCGGTGAGGTTCTGCCCGTCGAAGCTGACATGTCCGGCGGTCGGCTCCAGCAGACCGTTGAGCATGCGCAGCAGCGTGGACTTGCCGGATCCGGACAGGCCCATCACGACGAATATCTGGCCCGGTTCGACGGTGAAGGAGGCGTCGATCACGGCGGCGGTGGTGCCGTCGGCGCGCAGTTCCTCGCGATCGGCCCCCTGTTGGAGCCGCTCGACCGCCTCGACTGGTTGTCTGCCGAACACCTTGTAGAGATGTTCGGCCTCAAGCCTGGATGACACGCGTAGCCCTCTTGCTCGACGACAGGAAGTGGAGTCGACAGGGCATGGCCGGTTGAAGGGGCAACCGCGTCGCTCCGGGGCGGCGCCTGCCCAAAGTGGTCCAGTCCAAACCCGCCAGTTTGCCGGTTCACAAGGCGTTTACACCCGTCACCCCCGGGTTGTGGCGGGGTGACTGTCGGTGGCGTACGGCATGATGCGAGACGTGACCGGACGACTGATGCTCCTCGACACCGCCTCGCTCTACTTCCGCGCCTACTTCGGCGTCCCGGAGTCCGTGAAGGCACCGGACGGCACCCCGGTGAACGCCGTGCGCGGGCTGCTGGAATTCATCGACCGCCTGGTCAGGGACCACCGTCCCGACCTCCTGGTGGCCTGCATGGACGCCGACTGGCGCCCCCAGTGGCGGGTCGACCTCATTCCGTCGTACAAGGCGCATCGCGTCGCCGAGGAGCACGCGGCGGGCCCGGACGAGGAGGAGGTGCCCGACACGCTCTCCCCGCAGGTGCCCGTCATCGAGGCCGTCCTCGACGCCCTGGGCATCGCACGTGTGGGCGTGGAGCCCTACGAGGCGGACGACGTGATCGGCACGTTCACGGCCCGCGCCAAGGGCCCGGTCGACATCGTCACCGGCGACCGCGACCTGTATCAGCTCGTGGACGACGCGCGCGGGGTGCGCGTGCTCTATCCCCTCAAGGGCGTCGGCACGCTGCAGCTCACCGACGAGGCCTGGCTGCGCGAGAAGTATGGGGTCGACGGCAAGGGGTACGCGGATCTGGCGCTGCTGCGCGGCGACCCGAGCGACGGCCTGCCGGGCGTGCCCGGCATCGGCGAGAAGACGGCCGCGAAGCTGCTCGCCGAGTTCGGGGACCTGGCCGGGATCATGGCCGCGGTCGAGGACCCGAAGGCGAAGCTCACGCCGTCGCAGCGCAAGCGGCTGGAGGAGTCGCGGCCGTACGTGGCGGTCGCGCCGAAGGTCGTCAAGGTCGCGGACGACGTCCCGCTGCCGGACGTCGACACGGCCCTGCCGCACGCCCCGCGCGATCCGGCGGCCCTGGAGGAGCTGGCGGCGCGGTGGGGTCTGGGCGGGTCGCTGCAGCGCCTGCTGACCACGCTCGGCGCGTGAACAATGTCGCCGTTTCGTGCAGTGTGGCCGCCGATAACGTGGTGGCAGCATGAGAGGTGCTAACTTAGGTAAGCCTAAGCGCAAGGGAGCAGGGGAGGTCGCCATGGCAGAACGTCCGGCCCGCAAGCCGCGGAGGGCGCGGTCCGCGCAGGTCGTCCGCACCGAGCGGCTGACCCCGCACATGCAGCGCGTGGTCCTCGGAGGCGAGGGGCTGGCCGACTTCGCGGCCGACGCCTGCACCGACCACTATGTGAAGCTGCTGTTCCCGCCCGCCGAGGGCGTCACCTATCCGGAGCCCTTCGACATGGAGCGCATCCGCGAGGAACTGCCGCGTGAGCAGTGGCCGGTGACGCGGACCTACACCGTGCGCGCCTGGGATGCGGAGTCCCTGGAGATGACGCTGGACTTCGTGGTCCACGGCGACGAGGGCCTGGCCGGCCCGTGGGCGGCGCGCGTCCAGCCGGGCGAGACCGTCCGGTTCATGGGCCCCGGCGGCGCCTACGCCCCCGATGTGGACGCGGACTGGCATCTGCTGGTCGGCGACGAGAGCGCACTGCCCGCGATCGCGCGCTCCCTGGAGTCGCTGCCCGACGGTTGCAGGGCGCATGCCTTCGTCGAGGTCTCCGGCCCCGGCGAGGAGCAGAAGATCGACTCCGATGTGGAGGTCGTCTGGCTGCACCGCGGCGAGCGGCCGGTCGGCGAGCTGCTGTGCGAGGCCGTGCGGGCGCTGGAGTTCCCCGAGGGCCGGCTGCACGCGTTCGTGCACGGCGAGGCGCACTTCGTGAAGGAGCTGCGGCAACTGCTGCGCGTCGAGCTGCAGATCCCGCGCGAGGACCTGTCGATCTCCGGTTACTGGCGGCTCGGGCACAACGAGGACGGCTGGCAGGCCTCCAAGCGGGAGTGGAACGCGCGCATCGAGCAGGAGCAGGAGGGCGCGGCGCCGGCCGCGTGAGCGCCGTCTTGAAGGGGTGGCACCTCGGCGAGGTGCCACCCCTTCGGCGTGCTCAGACCTTGCGCTGGTACGACCGGAACGTACGGATCGACAGCCACACGGCCGCCACCGCCAGCACCAGCAGCGCGCCGCCGCGGCTGAACACATCACCCCAGTCGGGGTTCTCGGACATGGCCGAACGGCCCGCGATCATCGCCCAGTTGAGCGGGTTGAAGTCGGCGATGTGCCGCATCCAGCCGGGCATCTGCGAGGGCGCCATGAAGGCGCTCGACAGGAACGTCAGCGGCAGCAGCAGGAAGGTGTTGATGCCGATGATCGACTCGCGTTCCTGCACCAGCATGCCCAGCGCGTTGGACAGCGCCCCGAAGACCGTGCCGAGCAGCACGGAGGCGAGGACCAGGACGGCGATGCCGACGATGCCGCCCGGGTAGTCGGCGCCGCCCGCGAGCGCGAGCAGCACGATCACGACCGACTGGAACGCGGTGACCAGGCCGTTGTTGACGACATTGCCGTTCATCAGCGCGGCCCTGCTGACCGGGGTGGTCAGGAACCGGTCGAGCGTGCCGCGCTGGATCTCCTCCAATGTGCCCATGCCGGCCCACATGTTGGAGCTGAGCGCGCTCATCACCACCACGCCGGGGACCAGGTAGTCGAGATAGCTGGTCGTCCCGAAGCCGCCCAGCTCGACGACCTTCTTGAAGAGGTTGCCGAACAGGAACAGCCAGATCACCGGCTGGATCAGCGTGATGATCGCGTACGCCGGCTGCCGGGTGAACACCATCAGCTGACGCTGGGTCATGTACCAGGTCTGGGAGATCGCCGTGCTCATCGCGCACCTCCGGCGAGGACGAGGCCGTCGGTCGATTGGGTGTCGGCCTCGGAGTAACGGCGGCCGGCATAGCGGAGGTAGACGTCGTCGAGGGAGGGCCGGGCGACGGTCGCGGCGGCGACGCCGACCCCGGCCCGGTCCAGGGCCCCGAGCAGCGCGGGTACGGCGGCCGCCCCGTCGTCGGCGCGGACGCTGACGCGGCGCCCGTCGACCAGTACCTCGTGCAGGCCGGTCAGCCGGCCGATGGCGCCTTCGAGGAGCGTACGGCCGGCCTCGCCGACCGCCTGACTGAGCTCCAGATGGACGGCGTCGCCCCGCAGTTCGCCCTTGAGCGCGTCGGGCGTGCCCTCGACGACGACCCGTCCGCGGTCGACGATGGCGATGCGCTCGGCGAGCCGGTCGGCCTCGTCGAGATAGTGCGTGGTGAGCAGGATGGTCAGGCCCTCCTCGCCCGCCAGCCGGTCGATCTCGTCCCACATGGCCGTACGGGCCTCGGGGTCGAGACCGGTGGTGGGCTCGTCGAGGAAGAGCACCTCGGGCCGGTGCACCAGGCCGAGGGCGACGTCGAGGCGGCGCCGCATGCCGCCGGAGTAGCCCTTGACGGGCCGCTTCGCCGCGTCGGCGAGGTTGAACCGGTCGAGCAGCTCGGCCACCCGCCTGCTCAGGTCGGCGCCCTTCAACCCGTAGAGCCTGCCCTGCAGTTGGAGGTTCTCGTGGCCGGTGGCGACCGGGTCGGCGCCGGAGCTCTGGGCGACCACGCCGATCGCGCGGCGCACCCGGTCGGGGTGGCGCAGCACATCGTGTCCGGCGACGGTCGCCGAGCCCGAGTCGGGCCTCGCCAGGGTGGTGAGGATCTTGACGGTGGTGGACTTGCCGGCGCCGTTGGGCCCGAGGAGCCCGAAGACGGTGCCCGGCTCGACGGTGACGTCCATGCCGCGCAGGGCGGTGACGTCACCGGCGTAGGTCTTGATCAGCTGGCGCGCCTCCACGGCGGGCGCACGGGTGGTAGTCATGACGACAGCTCTCCTGATGAGCGGATGACAGCGGATGACAGCTGATCCGTCCGCGCCGGGAGCGCCGGGCTATCCTGGGTGTGCCGCACCTCGATCGCCTGGCGCCGCCGCACGGCGGACTCAGCTCGGGGTTCGGGACCCCGGCCACGCTGCTGCAACAGCCCGGCCGGGGTCCTTTGCGTCAGGTGAACTCCGGTGGCAGCTCCCCCGTTTCGTGGAAGTGGCGCCACGCGTCGACGCCCGGCAGCGTGCCCTTCTCGATCTCCGCCAGGAAACCGCGGACCCACTGTGCCTGCGCCTCGACCATGTGCAGCTGGTACTCGACCTCGACGAGGAAGAGCCGCGGCAGCGTCTCGCACAGCTTCGCCAGCGCCGCGCGTCCGCTCGCCACCTCCACCTCGAGGCTCTGCAGCCGCTCCTGGAGCAACCGCACCACCTCGTCGGGCGGCAGGGCGCCGATCAGCGACAGCGCGGTCTCGAAGATCGGGAACTCCTTCGCCGGGACGGCCAGCAGATCGGAGAGCCAGTCGGCCATCTCCTCCCGGCCCGCCTCGGTGAGCCCGTAGACCGTGCGCTCGGGCCGGTTGCCCTGGCGTTCGACGTCGGCGACCTCAACGAAGCCGTGCTTCTGAAGGTTCTGCACGACCGTGTAGAGCGAGCCGTAGTTGATCTTCGTGCTGACGTCCTTCCCCTGTCTGCGCAGGGTCTGGGCGATCTCGTACGGATGCATCGGCTTCTGCCAGAGCGTGACCAGCACGGCGAGTGCCAGCGGGTTGCTGAGCTTGCGGCGCTTCATCGCCATGACGGTCACCTCATTCGCTTCGCCCGTGGCCTCGTCTACGAATATCCGTGGCCGAACATATCGCGACTCATCGGCGACCGTCAATACACACGATGTATCGCGTTCGCGCGCGGAGCGCAAGGTCTCCGGGTCTTCCGGCGCCGTACCCTTGATCGCGATGAGTCGAAAGCAGCGCGTCCCCCCGTCCCCCCTGCCGCAGCGGCAGGGGGTCGATCCGGTGCGGGTGCGCTTCCCCGCCGGCAGCTGGACCACCGCACGGGACTATCTGGTGGAGCGGCTGAGCGCGGCGGGATCCGGCGTCGTCGACGCGATGTTCGACGCCGGCCGGATCGTGGGGCCCGACGGACGGGCCGTCGCGCCCGACGCGGCGTACGAGCCCGGCATGTTCGTCTGGTTCCACCGCGAACTGCCGGACGAGATCCCGGTGCCGTTCCCGCTGGAGGTCGTGCACCGCGACGAGCACATCGTCGTCGTCGACAAGCCGCACTTCCTGGCCACCACCCCGCGCGGCAGCCATGTCACCGAGACCGTCCTCGCGCGGCTGCGCCGGGAGCTGGACATCCCGGCCCTGGGCGCCGCGCACCGGCTGGACCGGCTCACCGCCGGGCTGGTGCTGTTCACCGTGCGGCCCGAGGAGCGCGGCGCCTACCAGTCGCTGTTCCGCGACAAGCTGGTCCACAAGGAGTACGAGGCGATCGCTCGGCACGCACCCGGACTCGACCTTCCGCGGACCCTGCGCAGCCGGATCGTGAAGGTCCGTGGCGTGCTCGCCGCCTACGAGGTGGAGGGCGAGCCGAACGCGGTCAGCCGCATCGAGCTCGCCGAGCACCGCGCGGACGGTCTCGGCCGGTACCGGCTCGTGCCGAGCACCGGGCAGACCCATCAGCTGCGTGTCCATATGAACAGGCTCGGCACGCCCATCCTCGGCGATCCGCTCTACCCCGTGGTGACCGACGCGGTGCCGGCCGGCGATTTCCGGCGCCCGCTGCAACTGCTGGCGCGCACACTGGCGTTCACCGATCCGGTCACGGGTGCACAGCACCGGTTCCGAAGCGGCCGCACCCTGGAAGCCTGGACCTCCTACGACGACTGGGCCGGTCGCTGACCGAACAAGTCCGACCATTGTCCGCCCCTGCAGCGGAATGACCGGCCCCGCTTATGGCTCACGCGATGACAAGTGCCGCTCAATTCCCATCAGTTCACACGCACAGCCGTGAACGAATCAGAACCAACCCTTTCGGATCGATGCCACGCATGACAACATTTCAACCAAGTGCGCCCCTCGTGTGCCGTCGTACGCTCCTCCTACGCTCCTTCACGGACACCGGAGTCGCCCGCACGCTGGGGAGTACAGCCAGAAGTAGGACGTTCTTGCGGAGGCTCGGACCATGGCATCACGTCGTGTTGGGTTCGCGGTAGCAACCTCGGACCACCGTCCGCGTCTCTTATCGCGTCAGTTATGCAGCGCGCCATCAGATAAGAACGAACAACTCGCCGGAAATGCGGGGCGGGGTCGTATTCCGAGGTAACACCGGAAATTCCCATTCAGACCGCCGTCATGGCTGCTCGGAACAGCGGATAAGACCCAGTGCCCCTTCTCGTGGCTCATGGAAAGCGCCCTGTGCGAATCCCCCCTCCATGGACCTGTGCAATTCGGCGCTCGGCACAAGTTGGCCAGTTTTGTTCGACCGGTTCCGTCGGCAGGCCTGTTCGTGCGGTGCAGAAGGACACCGTCACCACTCAGGAGGCAACCGTGTTGGACACCTTCCAACTTCCCGCGTTCTACATGCCGTTCAAGGCCACGGTGAACCCGCACTTGGAGGATGTCCGGCCACGCGTCCGTGCCTGGGCATGGTCGCTCGGCCTGCTGGAGCCGCAGCACACCGACTCGCTCCACGGCGGCTGGAGCGCCGAGGTCTTCGACCGGGCGGACTTCACCCTGTTCACCGCGCTGACCTACCCCCACGCCTCCGCCGAGGAGCTGGAGCTGCTGTCCAGCTGGCACAGCGTCATCTGGTGCCTCGACGACGTCTTCCTCCCCTGGTGCGAGGCGCTCGGCCACCGCTCCCGGATCCTGGAGCGCATCGAGCGGCTGATGTCCTTCCTGCCGGTGACGGCCTACGGCTCGGGCCCGGCTCCGCAGCATCCGCTGGAGCGGGCGCTGTTGGACCTGTGGCACCGCACCGCCCCATCGGCATCGCGCTCATGGCGGGCCCTGTACACCACATCCGTACGGCAGTTCCTGGAAGCGTCGCTGTGGGAGGTGGACAATCTCACGCGCCACCGATACCCCGATCTCATAGAACAGACCCAGATGCGCCGCGATTACGGGGCGGCCGGGTGCAGTGCCCTGTTGATGGAGCACTCGTTCGGCTGGGAGATGACCGAGGAGATTCGCGCGACCCGGCCCTTCGGCGTGCTGATCAACTCGTTCCGGGACACGGTCGATCTGCACAACGACATCGTGTCCTACCCCAAGGAGGTCCGCGAAGGGGCCGCCGCGAACAACATCGTGCACGTGGCGCAGGAACTGTACGACATACCGCTGCACGAGGCGGTCTCGCTCGTCGACCGCATTCTGACGGGCCGGGTCAGGACGCTCGACGAAACGGTCAGGACCGATCTCCCCCAAGCACTGCGCGATCTGCGCGTGGATCACGACACCCGGCACGCCGTGCTGCGGCACGCCCGGGCCATCCAGGGCTGGGCGGCGGGCTCGTACCACTGGCACGAGTCCACCGATCGCTACCGTATGGCCGCCGTCTGACTCCGGCACCCGCTCCAACAGGCGCAGCAGGCACCGGAGTCCACCGACCGGAGACGGCCACGCGGGCCGGTCGGCGACCGCGGCCCGGTCAGTAACCGCGCCACCAGCGCAGGAACCGGCGCCATGCGCCCATGGGGCGGGCCGGTTCCGCGGGCACCGGTGCGGCCTGCGGCGGAGCCGACGGCTGGGGGCTCGGGACGGGAGCGGCCGGCTCGGGCTGCCCGATGCCGACCTGCCAGTCGGTGCGCTGCGCCGGGACGGAGAGGTGCCCGGGCTTCGCCGTCACATCCTGCTTGGGCCTCGGTTCGAAGCGGACCGGCAGCTCCACCAGGTGCCGGTTCAGAATGGACGTACGCCAGCGCAACTCGGCCTCGTCGCAGTCGAGTTGGATGTCCGGAAGACGGTTGAGCAAGGCGTCGACGCCGACGTCGGCGATGGCGCGGCCGATGTCCTGGCCGGGGCACTCGTGCGGGCCGCCGCTGAAGGCGAGGTGGGAGCGGTTGCCCATCATGTTGGCCGACAGGTCGGGGCGGACCCGCGGGTCGACGTTGCCCGGCGCGATGCCCAGCAGGAGCCCGTCGCCCTTGCGGACGCGCTGGCCGCCCAACTCGGTGTCCTGCTTGGCGACATAGGGCAGCTGGGTGCTGAACGGCGGTTCGTCCCACAGCGACTGCTCGACCGCCTGAGGCACCGTCATCTGACCGCCGTTGAGCTGGGCGCGGAAGCCCGGGTCGGTGAGCACCAGCCGCAGCACATTGGCGAGGAGGTTGGCCGTCGCCTCGTACGCGGCCATCAGGATGACGCGCAGATGCTGGCCTACCTCCTCGTCGTTGAGCCGCGCCGAGTGGTTGATCAGATGGCTGGTGAAGTCGTCCTCGGGTTCGGCCCGGCGGCGGGCGGTGAGCCGCATCAGGACGTCCATGATGTACGCGTTGCTGGCGATGGAGGTCTCGGTGCCCTTGAGCATGTCGCGGGCGGCGTGCACGATCCGGTCGTTGTACTCGTCGGGCATGCCGAGGATCTGGCACATCACCGCCATCGGCAGATGCTCGGCGAACTGGGCGACCAGATCGGCCCGGCCCTCCTCGCAGAACTTGTTGACGAGGTGCTGGGTGGAGCGGTTGATGTGGCGCCGGATGCCCCGGTGGTTGATGGTCGACATGGCACCGGTGACCGCGCCGCGCAGCCGCAGATGCTCGTCGCCCTCGGCGTGACAGCAGATGGGCTGCCAGGCGACGAGCGGCATCAGCGGATGGTCCGGCTTGATCGTGCCGTCCTGCAGGGCGGTCCACTGCCGGGTGTCACGGCAGTACTGCGTGGGGGTGCTCACCATGTGCAGGTTCTCGCTGTGGCCGAGCACCACCCAGATCGGCACGTCCTCGTGGAGCAGCGCGGGGGCCACGGGGCCGTGCTCGTCGCGGAGCTCCTCGTACACGGCTGACAGGTTCTCCGCCTCGGGGCCGTACAGCCGGCGCAGCCCGCCGGGGCCGAGGCCGTGTGCGGGGCAGCCGGGCGGCGGACCGGCCATGGAGTCCGTTCCGGTCGGGGAATGGGGTTCAGGCGTCACGATGATCGCTCCGAAGCTGAAATGGATCGGTCTGCGGAAGGGGGTGGGGTGGGCGCGGCCGCGGGACTGCCGCGGGACGCGGCCGGGGCGGGCTCATGCGCGTGCCTTCGCTCTGGCCAGCGAGTGCAGGAAGCGCAGCAGCGTCATCAGGACGTCCCGGCTGGAGGCCCGGCGGCGCGCATCGCACTCGATGATCGGGATCTCGTCGGCCAGGTCGAGTGCGGTGCGCAGCTCGGGGATGGGGTAACGGGGGCCGTCCGGGAAGGAGTTGACGGCGACCACGAAGGGCACGCCGCGCTCCTCCAGACGCCCTATGACGTCGAAGCTGACCTCGAGCCTGCGGGTGTCGATCAGTACGACCGCGCCGAGCGCGCCCTCGAACAGCCCGTTCCACAGGAACCAGAAGCGCTCCTGGCCGGGGGTGCCGAAGAGGTAGAGCACCAGCTGGTCGGTGATGCTGATGCGGCCGAAGTCCATGGCCACGGTGGTGGCCGTCTTGGTCTCGGACCCGAAGTTGTCGTCGACCCCGATGCCGGCCTGGGTCATGGTCTCTTCGGTCGTCAGCGGCCTGATCTCGCTGACCGAGCCGACCATCGTCGTCTTGCCGACTCCGAAGCCGCCCACGATCACGATCTTCACCGCGGCCTGGGCCGTGTGCGGCAGATGATCCTCTGTGCGTGGTCCGGGGATGGTGTCAGAGCCTTTGAAGTCCATGCATCACCGCTTCGAGGAGGGAACGGTCGGGGAGCGCCTGCCGGACGATCGGGGCGCGCGCCTGCACCAGCTCTGCCGCCAGCAGTTCGGTGAGCAGCACGGTCACCACGCTGAACGGCAGGCTCAGATAGGCCGAGAGCTCGGCCACCGAGATGGGTGCCGTGCACAGCCGGAGCATCGCCGCCTGCTCCGGGGTGGCCGAGGGCGGTGGGTCGGCGCGCGCCACGATTAACGTGACCAGGTCGATGTCCGCGCGCTCCCCGTCGGGTCCGGCGACCACGTAGAGCCGCTCCGGGGCCTTGGTCTCGCCCGCTTTTCCGGGCGCCGGTTTCGGGGGAGGTTCCGCGGTTTCCTGACTGGGATGTCGCCGTCGGCGTTGGGGAGGAGTCATACGGTCTGCCCGTTGCGCCTGGGCGGGCTGGTGAGATGGGCCCCGATGCGTACGACGAGGTCGCGCATGCGGTTGCTCATCAGCCCGGGTTCGGCGACCACGTCGGAGAGCACCGCCAGATAGGCGTTGGCCCCCGCGGCCATCAGATAGAAGTAGCCGCCGTTGATCTCGATGATGACCAGTTTCATCCGGCCGTCGCTGCCGGGGATCTCATGGGCGACGGCGCCCGCGAGGCTCTGCAGTCCCGCGCAGGCCGCGGCGACGCGGTCGGCGGCGTCGGGGTCTCCCCCGTAGCGGGCGATGCGCAGGCCGTCTGCGGAGAGCACCACGATCATCTCGATGCCCGGTACTCCGTCAGCGAGATCCTTGAGCATCCAGTCGAAGTTGGCTCGCTGCTGGATCACTTGTGGTCCCTCTCGTCGTCGGCCTCGATACGGGCCGGCTCGTTGGTCGGCTGGGTGAATGCGGTCGGGTCCGGGTCGCCCTTGAGGCCCTCCCAGAACGCCTCGACCCAGAGCCCGGGTTCGGGCTCCTTCTGCTCCGGCTCCGGTTCGTGCACCGGTGCCCCCCAGGAGGGCCGCGCCGCCTGGGCCTCCCGCTCGGCCTCTTCGGCGGCGGCCTGTTCGGCGAGCCGCTGGCTGAGCGGGATCTTGACGCGACTGCGTCGCTGGGGCAGACCGCCGGCGGTCCACTCGGTGACCTCGGGGACCTCGTCCTCCATGGACACGCCGGCCGGGATGCGCGGGCTGGTGGGACGCCGCCGCTTGGGGGCGCGCTGGGGACCCTCGATGCCGCCGATGTCGAGCTTGGGGGCGGCGGTGGCGCCGACGCCGTGGGCGAGGCCGGGCGCGGGGTCGCTCGTCATCATCACGCGCGGTACGACGAGAACGGCGCGGACGCCGCCGTACGCCGAGGAGCGCAGCGAGATCTGCATGTCGAACGCCTTGCACAGGCGGCCGACGACGGCCAGACCGAGGCGCGGGGACTCGCCGAGGTCCTGGAGGTCGACACCGGCCTGGGCGCGCTCCAGCATGCCCTCGGCCCGGGCGCGGGCCTCCTCGCTGAGGCTGATGCCGGCGTCCTCGATCTCGATCGCGATGCCGGTCTGCACCTCGCTGGCGGTGACGTGCACCTTGGTCTGCGGGGGCGAGTAGCGCGTGGCGTTGTCGAGGAGTTCGGCGCAGGCGTGGATGACCGGCTCGACGGAGATGCCGCGGATGTTGACCTTGGCGATGTTGTCGAGCGAGATGCGCCGGTACTCCAGGATCCGGGACATGGCGCCGCGCAGCACGCTGTACAGGGGGACGGGCTGCGGCCACTGGCGGCCGGGGCGGCCGCCGCCGAGCACCGAGATCGAGTCGGCGAGCCGGCCGATCAGCGCGGTGCCGTGGTCGATGCGCAGCAGGTCGTCGAAGACCTCGGGGTTACGGCCGTGGTCCTCCTCCATCTCCCGGAGTTCCACGGCCTGTTGGTGGACGAGCGCCTGGACGCGGCGGGCGATGCTGACGAAGGCGCGCTGCGAGGAGTCCCGCATCGCTTCCTCGGTGTCGACGATGTCGAGCACGCGCTTGATCAACGCCACCTGGGAGGCGGGCAGATCGCGGTAGGAGGGGTCCATGTCGCCGAGTTGGCGAATCACCTCTCCGGGGGAATTCCCGCCCCGCAGGTAGTAGATGGCGGTCGGCGTGATCTCGTGCGCGAGCCGGTGCATGTCCTGCTCGTGCCCGGCCACACGCCGTTCCAGATACGCAGTGTGACGGAGGCTCTCTTCGCGTACGGCCCGCAGGGCGCGGCCGCGTCGTACCGCTTCGGCCGCCGTCGCGATGACGAGCAGCGTGGCGACGGCACCGCACCAGACGACGGCGGCCCGGGCCGGCCCGGTCACCACCGCGGCAGCTGCTCCGGTCGCCGCGGCCATCACTATCGCGGGCAGCAACAGCACACGTGCATAGGGGAGTTCACGGCGCTGGGGAGGGGATTGGACACTCACCATGTAGGCCTTCTGAAACGAATCGAGGGGAAGTCGCACATATGGGGAACAAGCGCACGAATACACCTCAACTCGGTGCGCTGCGGGCGAGCTTAGTCCGACCGGATCATCGCCGGGTCATATTCAGCAAGCACCTGAATCGGGACACCGGCGAGGAGTACCCTCGGCTCATTTATACGCTCAGATCCCATTCGCACACGGCGTGTAACGGCGTACGCGCATACGAAAACCACTCACCGTGACGAGTGAAGATCAGTACTGAGTCGCCCAGGTCAAGTCTTCAGGGGCGCGGGGAACTGCGCGACAAGCCACGACGAACCCGCACCCGCCATCGAACCCCTCACCCCACGGACGAGTACGCCACAACCCCCCGCAGCAACTGATCAACGGCCTTGCGCGCAGCCTTAGACACGGTCGACCCCTCCACACCGGAGACGGGCGCCGCCGCGGCGATCTGCCCCAGCACATCGATCACCTGCTTGCACCACCGCACGAAGTCCCCGGCCGGCATCTCCGCCTCCCGGAGCACCTCGTCGAGGCCCTTCCCCGAGGCCCACATGTACGCCGCCCAGGCGAACCCGAGATCCGGCTCCCGCTGTCCGACCCCCTCGGTCTGCGTGATGCGGAAGTCCTCCTCCAGCGCGTCCAGCCGCCCCCAGATCCGCACCATCTCGCCGAGCGCCGCCTTGGCCTTGCCGGACGGCAGCTTGGGCGCCATCGCGTCGTCGCCGACCCGCGCCTCGTACACCAACGCCGAGACACAGGCCGCGAGTTCGGCGGGAGCGAGCCCTTCCCAGACCCCGGCCCGCAGACACTCGCTGGCCAGCAGATCGAGTTCGCCGTAGAGCCGCGCCAGCCGCTTCCCGTGCTCGGTGGCCTCGTCACCGCGCAGATAGTCCAGCTCGGTCAAAAGCGCGACGATCCGGTCGAAGGTCCGCGCGATCGTGTTCGTGCGGCCCTCGATACGCCGCTCCAGCTGCGAGGTGTCCCGCAGCAGCCGGTGGTACCGCTCGGCCCAACGCGCATGGTCCTCGCGGTCGTTGCACCCATGGCAGGGGTGCGCGCGGATGGCGGTGCGCAGCCGTGCGATCTCGCGGTCGTCGGCGGCCTGCGAGCGCTTCTTGCGAGCCCGCTCCGGCGGGATGTGCCCGGCCTTGGTGCGCAGCGCGGAGGCGAGGTCCCGACGGGACTGCGGCGAGCGGGGGTTGAAGGACTTGGGGATCCGCATCCGCTCCAGCGCCTCGACGGGGACCGGGAAGTCCATCGACGCCAGTCGCTTCACCTGCCGCTCGGCGGTCAGCACCAGCGGGCGTGGGCCGTCGTGGTGCTCGAAGCCGCGATGCCCGTTCGACCGCCCGGCCGGCAGTCCCGGGTCGAGCACCAGGGCCAGACCGGCGTACTTGCCCGTCGGCACATGGATGACGTCCCCCGGCTTGAGCTTCTCCAGCGCGACCGCGGCCTCCGCCCGCCGCTGCACGGCACCCTGCCGCGCCAACTCGTTCTCCCGGTCCTTGAGTTCGCGCCGCAGACGGGCGTACTCGTCGAAGTCGCCCAGGTGGCAGGTCATGGAGGCCTTGTAGCCCTCGAGGCCCTCCTCATTGCGCTGCACCTGGCGGGAGATCCCGACGACCGACTTGTCGGCCTGGAA
Source organism: Streptomyces spinosisporus (assembly GCF_022698145.1). Taxonomy (GTDB): domain Bacteria; phylum Actinomycetota; class Actinomycetes; order Streptomycetales; family Streptomycetaceae; genus Streptomyces; species Streptomyces spinosisporus. Next base: position 252,306 of record NZ_JALDAX010000012.1, on the reverse strand, counting down.
CTGTGCGAAGGACGTCTCGAGCAGTTCGCGCGAGCGGTGCCGGCCGAACTGCTCCACCAGGTTCACCGCCATGTTGTACGACGGCTTGAAGCTGGAGCGCAGCGGGTACGTACGCGTGCCGGCCAGTCCGGCCAGGTGCTCCGGGCTCATCCCGCGCTGCCACAGCACCACGGCATGGCCCTCGACATCGATGCCGCGCCGGCCGGCACGGCCCGTCAGCTGGGTGTACTCGCCCGGGGTGATGTCGGCGTGCTGCTCGCCGTTCCACTTGACGAGCTTCTCCAACACCACCGAGCGCGCGGGCATGTTGATGCCCAGCGCCAGTGTCTCGGTCGCGAACACGGCCTTGACCAGGCCGCGCACGAAGAGCTCCTCGACGACCTCCTTGAACGTCGGCAGCATGCCCGCGTGGTGGGCGGCGATACCGCGCTCCAGGCCCTCGAGCCACTCGTAGTAGCCGAGGACGTGCAGGTCCTCCCTGGGGATGGACGCCGTCCGCTCCTCGACGAGGGCACGCACCCTCCCCCGCGCCTCGTCGTCGTTGAGCCGCAGACCCGCGTACAGACACTGCTGTACGGCGGCCTCGCAGGCGGCGCGGCTGAAGATGAAGGTGATGGCGGGCAGCAGGCCCTCGGCGTCCAGCCGCTCGATGACCTCGGGGCGGCCGGGGGTCCACACCCGCGAGCGCTGTCTGCGCTCCCGCTCACGGTCGGCCTCCCGCATCGCGCGGCCGCGTCTGCGGTCCTGGTACGAGGGCCGCTGGGCCTCCATCCGGGCAAGGCGGGTGAGGTCGGGGTTGACGGCCTTCTTGCTGCCCTCGCCCTCCTCGAACAGGTCGTACATCCGCCGCCCGGCGAGCACGTGCTGGAACAGCGGCACGGGCCGGTGCTCGGAGACGATCACCTCGGTGTCGCCGCGGACGGTGTCGAGCCAGTCGCCGAACTCCTCGGCGTTGGAGACCGTCGCCGACAGCGAGACGAGCGTGACCGACTCGGGGAGGTGAATGATCACCTCTTCCCATACGGCGCCCCGGAAGCGGTCGGAGAGGTAGTGCACCTCGTCCATGACGACGTGGCCGAGGCCGAGGAGGGTCTGCGAGCCCGCGTACAGCATGTTCCGCAGCACCTCGGTGGTCATCACGACCACCGGCGCCTCGGAGTTGACGCTGTTGTCGCCGGTGAGCAGGCCGACCTTGTCGGTGCCGTAACGGCGGCAGAGGTCGGCGTACTTCTGGTTCGACAGGGCCTTGATGGGTGTCGTGTAGAAGCACTTCTTGCCCTGCTGCAGGGCGAGGTGGACGGCGAACTCGCCCACGATCGTCTTGCCGGAGCCGGTGGGAGCGGCGACCAGTACGCCCTTGCCGGATTCGAGCGCCCGACAGGCCTCGATCTGGAAGGGGTCGAGGCCGAAGTCGTACATCTCGCGGAACGAGGCGAGCGCGGTGGCCTGGTCGGCAGCGCGCCTGCGGGCAGCCGCGTACCGTTCGGCCGGGGAGAGGTCGTCTGTCATCGTGCTTTCGAGCGTACCGGGCCACACTGACAACAGGACGATCATTATCCGGAACCCGGTCCGTCAAACACCGAGAGGTGCCCGGGTCACCAGGCACGGAGCCTGGGACGGGCACCTCTCGTGGACAGCAGCGGGCGAACGCTCAGGTCACGTCGTCATAGCCGTTGACCCGGTCCGTGGTCGCCTGCTCGGGCAGGGCGCGGCTCGCGGAGACCGTCTCGACCTCGCCGATGTCCTCCGGCGTGAGGTCCAGGTCCGAGGCCTCGTCGTCGCCGGGGCCCTCGGCCTCGCGCAGCCGCTTGCGCCGGTCGTTGAGCAGTGAGAAGACGACCGCGCCGAAGTACAGCACCCAGATCGGTCCGGCGAGGGCCAGCATGGTCAGCGGGTCGGTGCTCGGCGTCGCGATCGCCGCGAACACCGTGATCGCCATGATCATGCCGCGCCACCAGCCGAGCATGCGCCTGCCGGTCAGCACCCCGGTGAGATTGAGCATGATCAGCAGCAGCGGAAGTTCGAAGGAGAGCCCGAAGACCAGCACCATGCGCGTGACGAGGTCGAGCAGGTCGTCCAGCGGCAGCAGGTTGTTGACACCGTCCGGGGTGAAACCGATCAGCACCTTCGCCGTGGTGGGCAGCACGCGGTACGCGAAGTAGGCACCGCCGACGAACAGCGGTACGCCGGTGCCGACGAACGCGTAGGCGTACTTGCGCTCGTGGCGGTGCAGTCCGGGCGCCACGAAGGCCCACAGCTGGTACAGCCACACCGGCGAGGCCAGCACCACGCCGGCCATCAGGGACACCTTCAACGCCAGCGTGAAGGGCGTGAGCAGACCGTTGATCGTGATCTGCGCGCACTGGTGCGTCTTCTCGTGCGAATTCGCCAGCTGCTCGAAGGTCTGGCTGCAGCCGACGGAGTCCAGCACCGGCTCGGTGATGAAGTTGATGATGTCGTTGTAGAAGAAGGCGGCAACGGCCGTGACGAGCACGATCGCCAGCATCGCCTTCGCGAGCCGGTTGCGGAGCTCACGAAGGTGATCCGCAAGGGGCATCCGCCCCTCGGGATCCTTCTCCTTCTTGCGGGCAGGCTTGGGCAACCCACATCCTCATCTCGTGCGGCAGGCCGGGGGCGTCCGGCCCTGCATCAGGCCTTCGTGGTGTCCGTCGGCTCGTTGACCGGGCGGGAGCTGGTCACATCGCCGGGAGAGGCCTGGATGGTGCGCTGCGCCGGGGGCTGCTCGTTGTTGGGCGGGCCGGCCGGCGTCGCCGTGCCGCTGCTGCCGTCCTCCTTCATCGCCTTGGCCTCGCTCTTGAGGATGCGAGCGGACTTGCCGAGCGAGCGCGCCATGTCGGGAAGCTTCTTCGCGCCGAACAGCAGGATGACGACGACGAGGATGAGAATGATCTCGGGGGCGCCGAGCCTTCCGAACATAAGTCTTTACCTTCTCACCGAGGCGGCTGGGGTGGGGTGCTGTCCGACCGGTCGGACACATGTCCGATCGACCGTGTTGACAGCGATCGTAACGCTCAGGGGTAAACGTCAGGCAATCCCCGTGCGTACTCCCGGTCAGCGGCTCGGGCCTCGTTCTCCGGGCCGCGACCAGCAGCGTACCTGCCAGGGTGGCCCCGGTGACAGGCCGAAGTGGCCCAAACCGCCTGCCGCGCAGGACTCACACGCCTCGCACGGCGCCGCTCAGAGGGAGTCCACGGCGCGGGCCGTGCTCATGGCCGCCCGCTCCAGATCCTCGGCGGCACGGCTGATCCGGCGCGCGGAGTCCGTCACCTGCCTGCCCAGACGCTGCGCCTCCAGGAACACCCGCACGGCGAACACCCCGAGCACGGCGAGACCCAGGAAACCCACAGCTACCGCGAACATCGGCCAGAACATGGGGCCGAGCCTAGAGGGTGGAGTGCAGCCGCAGGGTCCTGACCCCGCCGCCGGTCAGCAGCTGGACGATCCGCTCCCCCGCGGGCTTGCGCACCGAGGCGCCGCAGTCGGGGCAGGTGAAGGAGTAGAAGGTGGTGCGGCTCGAGGCGCCGATCGCGAGGCGCAGCGCGGCGGCGGCGAGCTCGAAGCTGCCCCGGCAGTCCGGGCAGCCCGCCCGGAACGTCACCGGCGAGACGCTTCTCATCCCGGCGAAGGCTGCCGCGACCGACATCTCCTGCGCACCCGGCACCCCGGGCACCGACGACTCGCTCACAGCTCCTGCTCCTCTACCTCTGGTCGTTCGCCGCCGGCCTCCCGGCCGGTGCCCGGTGGACGACCGCGCCCGGCCCCGCGGCCTTCGCGCGCTCCTCCCGGCACCGGCACCCTACGGCTCGCTCCCGCCCGTCGTACCGTCCGTCGTCACCGCAAGCCCTCCGTGTGCTCCCTGCGCCTCCACCCCGTCGTACGCCGCCAGCGCCTCCCGGGCCGCCTGCCGGGCGCTGTCGGCGAGGTCGCGCGGGGCGACGATCCGGCCGTCGCGCCCCAGACGCAGCGCCAGCCGTCGCAGCGAGGCCGGGTCGGGCGTGCGCAGGGTGATACGCAGCCCGCCGTCGGGAAGCTCATCCGCACTGTCGTGCGGGTAGTACTCGGCGACCCAACGACCGCCCGGGCCGACCTCGACGACGACCTCCGGGTCCTCCGCGGCGGGCTGCACCAGCGCCTCGGACAGGTCCCGCAGCTCGATCTCGGGCGGCGCGGACGGCTCGTCGAGGATCTTGATCTCGGCGACCCGGTCGAGCCGGAAGGTGCGGCGCGCCTCGGAGCGGCGGCACCAGGCCTCGACGTAGGTGTGCCCGACGCTGACGAGGCGGATGGGGTCGATCTCGCGCTCGGTGAGCTCGTCGCGCGCGGGCGAGTAGTAGCGGATCCACAGCCGGCGGCGCTCCGCGATCGCCCGGTCGACGTCGGCGAAGACGCCGCCCTCGGACTCGAAGGTCACCGACAGGCGAGAGCTGGCGCCCGCCGTCTCGCCCGCCGCGGCCTCCACCTTGGCGGTGGCGCGCAGCAGCGCCTGCCGGTCGCCCTCGCGCAGCCCGGGCAGGGTGGCCACCGCACGGGCGGCCACCAGCAGCGCGGTCGCCTCGTCGGCGGCGAGGCGCAGCGGCTCCGCCGTCTCCTCGCCGAGGGCCGCGGGGTTGTGCCACCAGATGCGCTCGCCGTCGGTGTCGATGTCGAGCAGATCGCCGCCGCGGAAGCTGGTGCCGCACATGGGCAGCACATCGAGGTCGGAGACCAGCTCGTCCTCGGTGATGCCGAAGGCACGCGCCACGTCCTCGACCCGGGCCCCGGGGCGCTCCTTGAGATAGGTCACCAGCGAGAGCATCCGCCGGGTCTGGTCGATGGCGTTCACGGGCCTGACCGGTTTGCCTGCCACTGTCCTGCTCCGCTCCCCCTCAGCCCTTGGCCACTGCGCGCAGCCGGTCCACCACGTCGGCGCGCAGCTCGGCCGGCTCCAGGACCACCACGTCCGGCCCGAACTCCACCAGCCAGGCGTCCAGCCCGTGTCCGTACGGAATCTCCAACTCGTCCCAGCCGTCGGCGAGTTCCCGCACCGCCGTGGCCTTCGCCCGCAAGGGGTACCCGGACCCCGAGCGCAGCCGGATCAGAGCGGAGCGGTCGGCGGTCTCCCCCGCCCAGCTCGCGACGGTCTCGCGGACGGTGACCACGTCGGGCACCGGCGCGGTGAACTGCCCGCTGCGGCTGCGCACCCTGCCCGTGATCCGCGACAGCCTGAAGACCCGCTCGGCGCCGCGGTCGCGGTCCCAGCCGGCCAGGTACCAGTGGCCGCGCCAGCACTCCAGCGCCCAGGGCTCCACATGCCGGGGCTCGGGGTGGGCGGCGGTGGCCTTGCGGTAGTCGAAGACGACCGGGCGGCGGTCGCGGCAGGCCAGCATCAGCGGTTCGAAGGCGGCCTCGTGCACCGGGATGCGCGGTTCGAGCGCCCCATGGGCCTCGTACGGGTCGACGTCCTCGGGCAGGCCGGCCGCGCGCAGCTTCTGCAGGGCGCCGCTCGCCGCGCCCGCGAGCCGGGCCTGCTGCCACACCTTGGCGGCGAGACCGAGAGCCGCGGCCTCCTCGGCGTCGAGCGTGATGGGCGGCAGGCGGTTGCTGTCGCGGCGGGCCAGATAGCCCGTTTCGCCGTCGAGGTTCTCCACCGTCTCGATGACCAGGCCGAGTTCGCGCAGATCGTCCTTGTCCCGCTCGAACATGCGGCTGAAGGCGTCCTCCGAGTTCGCCTCCAGATACGCCTCGATGGACTCGCGCAGCTCGCGCTTGCTGAGCGGCCGTCGGGTCCCGAGCAGACACAGCGCCAGGTTCATCAGCCGCTCGGCCTTGGCAATGGCCATCGACGCCCTTCGCCTCCCTACGGTGCTTGACGACGTTGACCGTACCGCCCCGAAGTGGCGTGGCAAAAGCCGAGGGCCCATGCCTGGACAGGCATGGGCCCCGGTTGATCGGGTCCGGTCGGATCCGGGGATCAGACGGCGACGAGGTCGACCACGAAGATCAGGGTCTCGCCCGGCTGGATCGCGGGGGTCGGGCTCTGGTTGCCGTAGGCGAGGTGGGCCGGGATGGTCAGCTGGCGACGGCCGCCGACCTTCATGCCCTGTACGCCGAGGTCCCAGCCCTTGATGACCCGGCCGCCACCCAGCGGGAAGCGGAACGGGGTGCCACGGTTCCAGCTGGCGTCGAACTCCTCACCCGTGCTGAACGCAACGCCCACGTAGTGGACGGTGACGGTCTGGCCCGCCTGCGCCACAGCGCCGTCGCCCTCCCAGATGTCCTTGATCTCGAGGTCCGCCGGGGGCTCGCCGCCGGGGAAGTCGATCTCGGGCTTCTCGATGCTCACGTCTTTCAGCTCCTGCTTGTCTGCGGAAGGGCAATGCGCACAGTCTTACACCTCGCCGGGCTCACATCTTCGCCAGGATGTCGACGGTGAAGACCAGTACGGAGTCCTTCTTGATGCCGCTGCCGGCCGGCGGGTTGTCGCCGTAACCCAGCTTCGGCGGGACCACGATGAGAACCCGGCTGCCCACTTTCTTGCCGGTCAGTCCCTGCCCCCAGCCCTTGACGACCTGCTGGAGCCCGAAGGACGTGAGCGCCTTGCGGCCGTACGTCGAGTCAAACTCCTTGCCGTTGTCCCAGAACACGCCCTTGTACTGCACGAGCACGGTGTCCTTGGCGGCCACCTCGTCGCCGTCGCCCTCGATGACGTAGTTCGCGACGAGCTTGGTGGGGGCGTCCTTCTTGGGGATGTCGATGGAGGGCGCCTTGCCGTCGGTGTTGGTGCCGACCTTCGGCAGGTCCGCGTCGTTCTGCGGGGTGTCGGTGCCCTTGGCGGAGCTGGACGCGTTGAACGTGTCCTGGATGTCGGCGACGAAGACCAGGGTGTCGGTGCCCTTGATACCCGCCTGCGAGTTGCCCTCCTTGCCGTAGCCCCAGGTGGGAGGCACGGAGAACATGACACGGCTGCCGACCTTCTTGCCCGCGAGCGCATAGCGCCAGCCATCGATGATGCTGCCCTGGGCGAGCTGGATGAGCAGCGGGGTCTTGCGGTCGTAGGAGTTGTCGAAGACCTTCGCCGTGTCCCACACCTGGCCGAGGTAGTGGGCCTGGATGTAGTCGTTCTCCGCGACCGACTTGCCGGCTCCGGCGATGACCGTCTTGACCGCGAGGTTCTTCGACGGATCGCCCGAACCCTTGGCGACGGTGGGCTTCTCACCGAACTTCGCACCCGCGCTGATGGCCGGCAGCGGACCGTCCACGATCTTCGGCGGCGGCGCCGCGGACGTGGCCGGTGCGGAGGGCGAGGCGCTGTCGCTGGCCTTGCTCGAGTCGGACTTCTTGTCGTCGCCACATCCGGCGAGCGTGACCAGTCCTGCGGGTACGGCGATGAGAAGGGAGCGTCGGCGCACGGTGGGGGCCTCGTATCGGTCGATCTTGTGGATGGCGTGCGCGCAACTCTACGGCGTGAGAAGGGCGCCGTACCGGAAACGTACGGCGCCCGTGTTGCGTTCCGGTCGTTCACCAAAACGCGTTGCTCACATTCCCGCGATGAGCTTCTCCACCCGGTCGTCCACGGAACGGAACGGGTCCTTGCACAACACCGTGCGCTGCGCCTGGTCGTTGAGCTTGAGGTGCACCCAGTCGACCGTGAAGTCCCGGCGCTGTTCCTGGGCCCTGCGGATGAAGTCGCCGCGCAGCCGGGCCCTGGTGGTCTGCGGGGGAACGGACTTGCCCTCGAAGATCTTCAAGTCGCTGCAGATCCGGGCTGCTTGACCCTTCTTCTCGAGCAGGTAGTACAGGCCACGACGGCGGTGGATGTCGTGGTAGGCGAGGTCTATCTGCGCGACCCTCGGGTGGGACATGGTCATGTTGTGCTTGGCGCGGTACCGCTCGATGAGCTTGTACTTCATGACCCAGTCGATCTCGGTGCCGATCTTGTCGAGGTCCTCGGCCTCGATCGCGTCCAGCGTGCGGCCCCACAGCTCCAGGACCTGCTCGACGGTGCCGGTGCGGATGCCGCGGCGCTCGCAGAAGTCCACGGCCTTCTCGTAGTACTCGCGCTGCACCTCCAGGGCGGAGGCCTCGCGTCCGCTGGCCAGGCGCACCTTGCGCCGGCCGGTGATGTCGTGGCTGACCTCGCGGATGGCCCGGATGGGGTTCTCCAGGGTCAGGTCGCGCATCACCGTGCCCGCCTCGATCATGCGCAGCACCAGGTCGGTGGCTCCGACCTTGAGCAGCATGGTCGTCTCGGACATGTTCGAGTCGCCCACGATGACGTGCAGGCGGCGGTAGCGCTCGGCGTCCGCGTGCGGTTCGTCTCGGGTGTTGATGATCGGCCTCGAGCGGGTCGTCGCCGAGGAGACGCCCTCCCAGATGTGCTCGGCGCGCTGGCTGACGCAGTACACGGCACCGCGCGGCGTCTGCAGCACCTTGCCCGCGCCGCACAGCAGCTGGCGGGTGACGAGGAACGGGATGAGGATGTCCGCGAGCCGGGAGAACTCCCCGTGGCGCGCGACGAGATAGTTCTCGTGGCAGCCGTAGGAGTTGCCCGCCGAGTCGGTGTTGTTCTTGAAGAGGTAGACGTCGCCCGCGATTCCTTCCTCGTGCAGGCGTCGTTCGGCGTCTACCAGTAGCCCTTCCAGAATGCGTTCGCCGGCCTTGTCGTGGGTGACCAGTTCGGTCACGTTGTCACATTCGGGTGTCGCGTATTCCGGATGTGAGCCCACGTCGAGATAGAGGCGGGCGCCGTTTCGCAGAAAGACGTTGCTGCTGCGGCCCCATGACACGACACGGCGGAAGAGGTACCGCGCCACCTCGTCGGGAGACAGGCGGCGCTGTCCCCTGAACGTACACGTGACGCCGTACTCGTTCTCCAGCCCGAAAATGCGGCGGTCCATGAGTGAACATTACGCCCGATCCCCTGAGCTGAAACGGGGTTCGACCGCACGGTTCGGATCATTTTCCGATGAAGCCGCAACCACCTCACCCCCCGCGGGAGCTGCGAGGACCCGTCCGGTGGCCAGCAGAACCAGCAGTGACACACCGCCTGCCGCACCGGGTACCGCGAACCCCCACAGGGCCCCGCCCGCCTCGACGACCGGGCCCGCCAGACCCGTTCCCACCGAGGTCCCCACGGTGAACGTCGTCACAAGCCAGGAGAACGCCTCGGTGACGGTGCCGCGGGGCGCGTGCCGGTCGATGAGCACGAACGCACACGCGATGGCGGGCGCCAGGAAGAGCCCGGCGACCACAGTGAGGGCCACCATCGCGACCGCGCCGGGCATCAGAGTCAGCGGCAGGTAACACACCGCCAGGAGGGCCACCAGCACCTGCAGTCGGCGCCCGGGCTCGCCGGTCCACTGCCGGGCGCCGTAGACGCTGCCGCCGATGAGCGCGCCGAGCCCCAGGGCCGCCATGAGCCAGCCGTACACCGTGTCACCGCCGTGGTCGTCGGCGTACGGCACGGAGGCGACCGTGATGGAGCCCAGCGCGATGCCGATGAACAGGAACGCGCCCAGCAGGGCGAGCAGGCCCGGCGAGCGCAGGGCGCCGAGCCAGTGCGCCTCGCGCGGTGCCGAACGCCACGCGCGTGACGGCCCGGAGACGACCACGGACAGGGCGCCGAGCACGCCCACGGCGTTCAGCACCAGCAGGGCCGCCTGCTCCGACCAGAGCGCCACGCACAGGGTCACCAGCAACGGGCCGACCGTGAACATGACTTCCTGCGCCACGGCGTCCATGGCGTACGCGGTGTGCACCTGCTCCTCACGGCGCAGCACGGACGGCCACAGGGCCCGCAGCCCGCCCTCCAGGGGAGGCGTGAAAAGCCCGGCGGCCGCCACGCACGCGTAGGCGAGCAAAAGCGGGTCGGTGCCCGAGAACGCGAAGCAGGCCATGGCGAGGGCCGACAGGACGGCCGCGGGCAGCTGGACGCGCGGCTGGCCGTGCAGGTCCACCAGCCGGCCGAGCACGGGCTGCCCGACGGCGTTGGCGATGCCGTACACCGCCACGAGCGCGCCCGCCAGGCTGTACGTGCCGCCCTCGGCACGGACGAAGAGCACCAGGGCGATCGCGGCGGTCGCGTTGGGCAGCCGCCCCACCAGCGTGCCCGTCAGCAGACGGGCCGCGTGCCTCGCCCTGAGGATCTCCAGATACCCCGCGGCCATGTCCCGCCTCCAAGTTTTACGTATAACCTCGGTTCCCATACGTAGCATGTGCGCTGTTCGCAGTCCAGGCGAAATACCCCCTCTAAGAGGAGCAGGCCCCCGGTGGCACGCAGCAGTACGCGCCCGACCAGCCGTGACGTCGCACAGGCGGCAGGCGTCTCCCAGGCCGCCGTCTCGCTCGTGCTCGGCGACAAGTGGCGCGGCCGTGTCTCCGCGACCACCGCCGAGCGCGTACGGGCAGCCGCACGCGACCTCGGCTACCGGCCCAACCTCGCCGCCCGCAACCTGCGCCTCGGCCGCACCCGCACCGTCCTCCTGGTCGTCCCGGCGCTCACCACAGAGTTCTTCGCCGGCGTCTACACGGGCGCCGCGCGCGTGGCCGCCGAGCACGGATTCGGCGTGGTCCTCTACCCCTCCCCCGAGGGCATCGGCCCGGCCCGCGACCCCTTCGCCTCCGCCCAGGCCGCCCTGGACGGCGTCATCGCCTCCTCGATGGCCGCGGACGCCCTCAGCGCGATCCGCGGCGACCAGCTGCCCCTGGTGATGCTCGACAGCGACCCCGGAGGCAGCCTCGGCGCGGCCACCGTCAACCTGGACATCGCCGACGGTGTCCGCCAGGTCGCCGAACACCTGCTGGGCCTCGGCCACCGCCGCCTCCTGCATCTGGCCGCGGACGTACCGTCCTGGACCTTCGAGGTACGCGCGCGGGAACTCGCCGCCCGGACCGCCGCGGTGCCCGGCACGTCCGTACGCACCGCGCACGCTCCCCTCTCCATCGACGGCGCCCTGAGCGCCGCCGAGGCCGCCCTGTCGGCGCCCGGGCCCCGGCCCACCGCCGTGGTGTGCGACGACGACAAGCTGGCGGCCGGCGCCTACAAGGCCGCCCGGCGGCTCGGTCTGCGCGTGCCCGACGACCTCTCCGTCACCGGCCTCGACGACCTCGCCCTCGCCACCGCCCTCGACCCGGAACTGACGACCGTACGCCTGGACGCCGAACTCTTCGGCGAACGCGGCATGCAGGCCCTCCTGGCGGTCCTGGAGGGTCATCGCCCCACGCCGGGCGACATCCCCGTCGAACTGGTCCTACGAGGCTCCACAGCACCGCCTGGGGCCCCCTGAACGCCCTGCGCCCCGACCCACTGCACTCCAGGAGGCAGCCGAACATCCGCTTCGGCTTACGGGCCGCTCGGCAGGAACCTTGCGCCGCTGCCGTTCGCGTCGCGGCCTCGACGCCTCCCGGCACCTTGGCCGATCCACTAGCCCGGCCTCCGCGGCCGCTCCGCCGCTCTCCAGGAGGCGGCCGACCCGGTGGCCGACCATCCGCTCGGATTTGCGGGCCGCCAGGCAGGAACCGCTGCCGTTCATGTCCCGGCCTCGGCCCCGCCCGGCGCCCCTGACGCCCTGCACCCCGGCCCATCCACCAGCCCGGCCTCCGTGGCCCCTCCACCGCTCTCCAACAGGCAGCCGCCCATCCGCTTCGGCTTACGGGCCACCCGGCGGGACGCTCACGCCGCTGCCGTCCCCGTTCGTGTCGCGGCCTCGGCGCCGCCCGCCCCCTCCTGAACGCCCCGTGCCCCGGCCGATCCGTCGGCCGGGGCACGGGAGGGTGACAAGAGTGCGGGCTACTCCTCGCCGGAGCCCTCCGCCTCGTCCGAGCTCTCCGCCTCCGTGGTCGCTCCGCCGGTCTCCAGGAGGCGGCCGAGTTGGCGGCCGACGATTCGCTTGAACTTGCGGGCCTGCGGGCGCGTACGGTCCAGGACCGCGACCTCCAGGCGCTCGGCGGGGATCTCCCGCTCGCTGCCGTTCGTGTCCCGGGACAGGGCCGTCACGGCCAGCCTGAGCGCCTCGGCCAGGCTCATGCCGTCCTGGTGGCGCTGGTCGAGATAGCTGCTGATCTGCTCCGCGTTGCCGCCGACCGCGACCGAACCGTGCTCGTCCACGATCGAGCCGTCGTGCGGCAGCCGGTAGATCTGGTCGCCGTCCGGGGTCTCGCCGACCTCGGCCACCACCAACTCCACCTCGTACGGCTTCTCGCCCGCCGAGGAGAAGATCGTGCCCAGCGTCTGGGCGTAGACGTTCGCCAGACCGCGGGCGGTCACGTCGTCGCGGTCGTAGGTGTAGCCGCGCAGGTCGGCGTAGCGCACGCCGCCGATGCGCAGGTTCTCGTACTCGTTGTACTTGCCGGCGGCCGCGAAGCCGATCCGGTCGTAGATCTCACTGAACTTGTGCAGCGCGCGGGACGGGTTCTCGCCGACGAAGACGATGCCGTCGGCGTACTGCAGCACGACCAGGCTGCGGCCACGGGCGATGCCCTTGCGGGCGTACTCCGCCCGGTCGGCCATGGCCTGCTGGGGGGAGACATAGAACGGCGTCGACACCGGTTATCCGTCCCTTTCTGTCGAGGTCAACTGGATCACCTTGGTAAGAACCGGTCGCCGTTACAGCAGCGCGGCCCGCGGGCCGTCGGGCTGCTCCAGGCGCCGCTCCAGGACGGAACGGGCGATCTCGGAGGACTCGTCCTCGCTGAGCCGGCGGAAGCCGTCCTCGGTGATCACGGTGACGATCGGATAGATCCGGCGGGCGACATCGGGACCACCGGTCGCCGAGTCGTCGTCTGCCGCGTCATAGAGGGCCTGCACGACGAGCGTCGTGGCCTGCTCCTCCGTCAGGTCGTCGCGGAAGAGCTTCTTCATGGCACCGCGCGCGAAGATCGAGCCGGAACCCGTGGCCGCGAAGTTGTGCTCCTCGGAACGGCCGCCCGTCACGTCGTACGAGAAGATGCGGCCCTTCTCGCGGTCCACGTCGTAGCCCGCGAACAGGGGCACCACGGCCAGGCCCTGCATGGCCATGCCCAGGTTGGAACGGATCATGGTCGACAGGCGGTTCGCCTTGCCCTCCAGCGAGAGCTGCGCCCCCTCGACCTTCTCGAAGTGCTCCAGCTCCAGCTGGAACAGCTTGACCATCTCGACAGCGAGACCGGCCGTGCCGGCGATACCGACGGCCGAGTACTCGTCCGCCGGGAACACCTTCTCGATGTCCCGCTGGGCGATGACGTTGCCCATGGTGGCCCGACGGTCACCGGCCAGCACGACACCGCCGGGGAACGTGACGGCGACGATCGTGGTCCCGTGAGGCGCCTCGATCACGCCCTGGGTGGGCGGGAGTTGCCGGTTGCCCGGCAGCATCTCCGGCTGGTGCTCCGACAGGAAGTCCATGAAGGACGAGGACCCAGGCGTCAGGAAGGCAGCTGGTAGACGCCCGGTGCTACGAGTGTTGGCTTCCACGCGATTCCTTCCAAGTAAGCGGCGGCCCGGCGTACGGCGTCGGGGTCGTCTCCCAACTTGCCGATGGCCGAATTGCAGTTGAAGCACAGTACGCCTCGGACCTTACCCGTCTTGTGGCAGTGATCCACATGTACGGCAGGCGCCTTCAGACAGATCACGCAGAGCCCCATCTGGGTGGCGACCATCTCGTCACGTTCGGCTTCGGTCAGGCCGTAGTGGCGCTTCAGATGGCCCGCGCGCCCCTCGGCAGCTCGACACGCCTTACAGCTCGACGACAGCCCGTCCGAGGCCGCCGCATTCCGGTGCCACTCGCTCCAGAGCTTGATCTCACCACACTTGAGGCACAACTTGTGCCCCTCTGGTACCTCCACCTGGGGACGGACCTTCCGCCCCAAGCTTTGCTGACGCGTCCGGTGATAGTCCGATGCGCAGTCTCGACAGTGTCGCTGCAGACCATCCAGGTTGGACCGTCTACGTGCGAAGGCTGCGCGCGGCTTGATCTCACCGCACCGCACGCAGCGCTTCACGTCCTCGTCGCTCACCAAGGCCAAAGCCCCCCGTAACCTTCGAATCGAAGGTTACTCGCCGCCTTTCTGAACGAATGACCGAACGAAATCCTCTGCGTTCTCCTCCAGGACGTCGTCGATCTCGTCCAGGACGGAGTCCACGTCGTCGTTGAGCTTCTCGTGGCGCTCCTTGAGGTCTTCGGAGCCCTGCGCGTCCTGCGCCTGCTCCTCGACCTCCTCGGTGGAGCGCGTCGCCTTCTGCTGGCCGCCGCCGGTGTCCTTGGTCGCCATAACCCTCACCCCGCTCGGTTCGACGTTCGTGATCAGACCCTACAAGCAGGGTCCGACATCGGCCCCGCAGTTTCTCAACGTCCGGGGACCACCTCGATGATTCCCGTACGCCGGGTTTTCCACCCTGTGGGCCGCGTCGGCCCCGGGTACCCCGTCAGCCGCCGGAAAGCACCCTGACCAGGTCCTCCGCCGTTCGGCAGCGGTCCAGGAGCTCCTTGACGTGATTTCGCGTTCCGCGAAGCGGTTCCAGGGTTGGGACGCGCTGGAGCGAGTCCCGGCCCGGCAGATCGAAGATCACGGAGTCCCAGGACGCGGCCGCGACGTCGTCGGCGTACTGCTCCAGACAGCGTCCGCGGAAGTACGCGCGCGTGTCCTCCGGCGGGCTCGTACGGGCCCGCTCGACGTCGTCCTCGGTCAGCAGCCGCTTCATCCGGCCCCGGGCCGCCAGCCGGTTGTAGAGGCCCTTCTCGGGGCGTACGTCCGCGTACTGGAGGTCGACCAGATGGAGGCGGGCGGCGTCCCAGTCGAGGCTGTCGCGGCGCCGGTAGCCCTCCATGAGCTCCCGCTTGGCGACCCAGTCCAGCTCGCCGGCCAGGCTCATCGGGTCGTTCTCCAGGCGGTTGAGCGTGTCCTCCCAGCGGGCCAGGACGTCCTTGGTCTGCTCGTCCGCGTCGGCGCCGAAGCGCTCCTCCACGTACTTGCGGGACAGCTCGAAGTACTCCATCTGCAGCTGGACCGCGGTGAGCGTGCGGCCGCTGCGGAGCGTGACCAGGCGCTTCAGCGTCGGGTCGTGCGACACCTGGTGCAGCGTGCGCACCGGCTGGTCGACGGCCAGGTCGACCGCGATGAAGCCGTCCTCGATCATGGACAGGACCAGGGCGGTCGTGCCCAGCTTGAGGTAGGTCGAGATCTCCGAGAGGTTGGCGTCGCCGATGATCACATGCAGGCGGCGGTACTTCTCGGCGTCCGCGTGCGGTTCGTCGCGCGTGTTGATGATCGGGCGCTTCAGGGTCGTCTCCAGGCCGACCTCGACCTCGAAGTAGTCGGCGCGCTGGCTGAGCTGGAAGCCGTGCTCGTGGCCGTCCTGGCCGATGCCGACCCGGCCGGCCCCGGTGACGACCTGCCGGGAGACGAAGAAGGGCGTGAGGTGGCGCACGATGTCCGAGAAGGGGGTCTCCCGCTTCATCAGGTAGTTCTCGTGCGTGCCGTAGGAGGCGCCCTTGTTGTCGGTGTTGTTCTTGTAGAGGTGGATCGGCTGCGCCCCGGGCAGCTGGGCGGCACCCTCGGCGGCCTCGGCCATGATGCGCTCGCCGGCCTTGTCCCACAGGACGGCGTCGCGCGGGTTGGTGACCTCGGGCGCGCTGTACTCGGGGTGGGCGTGGTCCACGTAGAGCCGGGCGCCGTTGGTGAGGATGACGTTGGCGAGGCCGATGTCCTCGTCGGTGAGCTGGCTGGCGTCGGCGGCCTCGCGGGCGAGGTCGAAGCCCCGCGCGTCCCGCAGCGGGTTCTCCTCCTCGAAGTCCCAGCGGGCCCGGCGGGCCCGGTGCATCGCCGCCGCGTAGGCGTTGACGATCTGGGACGAGGTGAGCATGGCATTGGCGTTGGGGTGGCCGGGCACGGAGATGCCGTACTCCGTCTCGATGCCCATTACTCGCCGTACGGTCATGCGGCCCTCCTTGCCCGGCGGCGCCCTCGGTCGGGGGCGCTGCTCAAGTACCGCTGGCGCTCCGGTGCGTGTGCGGTGCCCGTCCCCGCACTGCGCGACTCGGCGGTACCGAAGAGCCTAGAACGGCTTTGCGCTGGTGGGGAGATCATTTGCGTCATTGCCTTGCTCCAGCCGTGGCCTGAAAAACAGTCGGCTGCGGGTACCCGGTGAGGGCACCCGCAGCCGCCCTGTTTTTTACAGGTACTGACCGGTGTTCGCCACCGTGTCGATGGAGCGTCCGGTGTCGGCGCCCTGCTTTCCGGTGATGAGGGTACGGATGTAGACGATCCGTTCGCCCTTCTTTCCGGAGATACGGGCCCAGTCGTCCGGGTTGGTGGTGTTGGGCAGGTCCTCGTTCTCCTTGAACTCGTCCACGCAGGCCTGGAGGAGGTGGGAGACGCGCAGGCCCTTCTGCTTGGCCTCGAGGAAGTCCTTGATCGCCATCTTCTTGGCGCGGCCGACGATGTTCTCGATCATGGCGCCGGAGTTGAAGTCCTTGAAGTAGAGGACTTCCTTGTCGCCGTTGGCGTAGGTGACCTCCAGGAAGCGGTTCTCCTCGGACTCCGCGTACATCTGCTCGACGGCCGTCTGGATCATGCTCTCGACGGTCGCCGCCTTGTCGCCGCCGTGCTCGCTCAGGTCGTCGCTGTGCAGCGGGAGGCGCTCGGTGAGGTACTTGCCGAAGATGTCCTTGGCGGCCTCGGCGTCGGGACGCTCGATCTTGATCTTCACGTCCAGGCGGCCGGGGCGCAGGATGGCGGGGTCGATCATGTCCTCGCGGTTGGAGGCGCCGATCACGACCACGTTCTGCAGGCCCTCGACGCCGTCGATCTCGGCGAGCAGCTGCGGGACGATGGTGTTCTCCACGTCCGAGCTGACACCGGAGCCGCGGGTGCGGAAGAGGGACTCCATCTCGTCGAAGAAGACGATGACGGGCGTGCCCTCGCTCGCCTTCTCACGTGCGCGCTGGAAGACCAGGCGGATCTGCCGCTCGGTCTCGCCGACGTACTTGTTGAGGAGTTCGGGGCCCTTGATGTTGAGGAAGAAGCTCTTGCCGGCGGCCTGGCCGGTGACCTCGGCGACCTTCTTGGCCAGCGAGTTGGCGACGGCCTTGGCGATGAGCGTCTTGCCGCATCCGGGCGGCCCGTAGAGCAGGACGCCCTTGGGCGGGCGCAGTTCGTGCTCCTTGAACAGGTCCGGGTAGAGATAGGGGAGCTCGACCGCGTCGCGGATCGCCTCGATCTGGCCGCCCAGACCGCCGATCTGCTCGTAGCCGATGTCGGGCACCTCTTCGAGGACGAGTTCCTCGACCTCGCTCTTCGGAATGATCTCGTAGACATAGCCGGAGCGGGGTTCGAGCAGCAGGGCGTCACCGGGGCGGATGTTCACGTCCAGCAGCGGCTCGGCGAGCCGCACCACCCGCTCCTCGTCGGTGTGCCCGAGCACCAGGGCGCGTTCGCCGTCCTCGAGGATCTCCTTGAGGGTGACGATGTCGCCGGCGCGCTCGAACTCCATGGCCTCGACCACGTTGAGTGCTTCGTTGAGCATCACTTCCTGGCCGCGCCGGAGCTCGTCGAGGTCGACGCTGGGGCTGACGTTCACCCGGAGCTTGCGGCCCCCGGTGAAGATGTCGGCCGTGCCGTCCTCGATGGCTTGCAGGAAGACGCCGAATCCGGCGGGCGGCTGTGCAAGCCGGTCGACCTCTTCCTTGAGGGCCACGATCTGGTCGCGGGCCTCACGGAGCGTGTTGGCCAGTCGCTCGTTCTGGGCGGAGACGCCGGCCAGGTTTGTCTGAAGCTCGACGATCCGCTCTTCGAGAATCCTCGTGTGCCGCGGCGAGTCGGCGAGCTTGCGTCGCAGGACGGCGATCTCCTGCTCAAGGTAGGCAATCTGCCCGGCCGGGTCGTCGGACCCGCGTCCTGGGCGGATGCCGCGGTTCATGTCGTCGTCGTGGGCTGCCACGGTCCTCACCTCCTCCAAGGGGAGCTGGACGCTTCCAGACCCTACCTGGGTGGGTGTCGATTGAAACCCCTAGATCACAAAGACGGTCGGGGTGTGTCCGATCTTCACCCTTGCGCTCTCCCTCACGCCAGGGGAATACCCACCCAACAAGATTGGAAAGCTGACCCGGGTAGGGTCGAAGTGTTCAACACCCGTCAGAGCTGGCCGGATTCCCGCCGGCTCGACTTGTCATCGGCAGGAGACATGAGCGTGCAGCAGGAGGCCGGGTCCGGCGGCGAGGTGCTCGAGGTCTGGATCGATCAGGACCTGTGTACCGGCGACGGCATCTGTGCCCAGTACGCGCCCGAGGTGTTCGAGTTGGACATCGACGGGCTGGCGTACGTGAAGGGCTCGGACGACGTGCTGCTGCAGGACAGAGGTGCCACAACGCCCGTGCCCCTGCCGCTTCTCACGGATGTGGTGGACTCGGCCCGGGAGTGTCCCGGCGAGTGCATCCATGTGCGGCGGGTTTCGGACAGGGTCGAGGTGTACGGTCCGGACGCGGAGTGACCGGATAGCCACTGTCCGTCACGCTGTCTGATATCTCACACGGCTGTCCCATACGGCGCTCGCGCGGTCAGACGCTGTGCGCTTGGGCGGATGTCGAGCGCACGAACGCGCCGTTCTTCCACTGCCACTTCGCGCTGTCGGTGACGTCCGGGCAGCACCGGGGCACGTCGTTCGACGAGTAGCCGAGCAGGGTGGCGACGACCGCTTTGTCGCGCACCGCGAAGTCACTCACCGTGTCCCCCGACTTCGGGTCGACCAGGGTGGCGACGACGCGGGGTTTGCCGTCGGACGCGCGCGTGACGACGTAGATGCCGTCGGGCGGGGTGCCCATGGGGGCGTCGCAGTGCACCACGGCCACCGTCTCGGGGTTGCCGTCGCCGTCGAGATCCCCGGTGGCCTTCTTCTGCACGACGGCCTTCACCGGGCCGCAGGTGAGCGGGAAGTCGACGCCCTCGACGGAGGGCGCGGGCGCCGCGTGGGCCGCCTTGGTCCCGGTGTGGGCCGGCTGGGCCGCGGTCGCCGAGTTGGGCTGCAGGAGCGAGGAGAGGGCCATCACGCCCGAGACGGCCGTGGCGGTGGCGACCCAGTGGATGGGCCGGGTGTGCGTGTGTGCCAGTTCCGGAACGGCGGATTGCTGCACGAGGAGTGTCTCCTGTGAGGGCTGTGCCGGTGGGGGTGGCTGCATCGTGCCACACGTCACAGTGAGGCGGAACGGCGGGGTGTTCGGTTCCTCGGCGCTTCCTGCCGGGATTGTGCTGTTTGTTACGGCATGTCAACGCAAAGGCGCTGCGGTCGAGTTCCGGTGGGGGTCGGGGAACTCTGCGGCAGCGCCCGTACGTTGTCGCGGCACGGACCGCCCTAGCGGCCGGAGCCTCCGTCGGCGTTGGGGCCC
The DNA here is from genome assembly GCF_022698145.1 of Streptomyces spinosisporus. Taxonomy (GTDB): domain Bacteria; phylum Actinomycetota; class Actinomycetes; order Streptomycetales; family Streptomycetaceae; genus Streptomyces; species Streptomyces spinosisporus. Next base: position 232,951 of record NZ_JALDAX010000012.1, on the reverse strand, counting down.
GAGTAGTCCTCGCCGTAGGCGCCCTTGGCGGGGCGGCGGCGGCGCATGGGGGGTTCGACGCCGTCGGCGAGGCGGCGGGCGGTGAGCAGGAAGCCGGTGTGGCCGATCATCCGGTGGTCGGGGCGGACGGCGAGGCCCTCCACGTGCCAGTTGCGGATCATCGTCTCCCAGGAAGTCGGCTCGTTGAAGCAGCCGATCTCGCGGATGGACTCCACGGTGCGGGCGAGCTGGGTGGTCGTGGCCACGTAGCAGCACAGGATGCCACCGGGGACGAGTGCCTTGGAGACGGCCTCCAGGCACTCCCAGGGGGCGAGCATGTCGAGGATGACGCGGTCGACGTCGGTGTCGGACAGATTGTCCTGGAGGTCGCCGACGGTGAGCTGCCAGGCGGGGTGCGGGCCGCCGAAGTAGCGCTGCACATTCTGCTGGGCGATCTCCGCGAAGTCCTCGCGCCGCTCGTAGCTGTGCAGCATGCCCTGGTCGCCGATGGCGCGCAGCAGGAAGCTGCTGAGCGAGCCGGAGCCCACGCCCGCCTCCACGACGCGCGCGCCGGGGAAGATGTCGGCGAAGGAGAGGATCTGTCCCGCGTCCTTCGGGTAGACGACGGCGGCCCCGCGGGGCATGGACAGGACGTAGTCGGGGAGCAGGGGGCGCAGCGCGAGGTAGGCGACGTTACCGGTGGTGCGGACAACGCTGCCCTCGGGAGCGCCGATCAGTTCGTCGTGCGGGAAGGAGCCCTTGTGGGTGTGGAAGTTCTTCCCGGCTTCGAGCGTGAACGTGTAGTGGCGGCCCTTGGGGTCGGTCAGCTGAACCTGGTCCCCGACCTTGAAGGGCCCGCGCCTGCGGGCGGCACCGGTCGGTTCGGACATGTGAACAGCCTACCGGGGTTTGCCGGGGCCGCCGACCACCGGAGCGAGCACTAGGAGGGGCGGGCCATGGCCTTCACGAAGGCGCGCTCCACGTCCGCGGCGGACAGGACGCCGTAGATCTCGCCGGTCTCCTCGACCACCAGGTACTCGGTGGCGGGGGTGGCGCGCAGGACGTCGAGGAGGTCCTCGCCCGCGAGTTCGGCGGAGACGCGCATGCCGTCGGTGAGGTCCTGGGCGAGGCCGCTGACGGCGACCCAGGGGCGGCGGTGTTCGGGTACGCCGACGATGGCGGCCTCGCGCACCAGGGAGATGGGGGTGCCGTCGGGGTCGACGACGACGAGGGCGCGGGCCCCGGCGGCGTTGGCACGGCGCAGGGCCTCGGACAGCGGGGTGTCGGTCTCGACCGGGACGGCGCGACGGGTGAGGTTGCGGGCGCGCAGTTCCGGCAGGTGCTCCCTGAGCCGGGCCATGCGCAGGCTGTTGCCGGCGCCGGTCCAGATGATCGCGGCGAGGATGGCGGCCAGCAGGGCGTCGGTGACGGTGTCCATGCCGACGCTGTCCTCGGCGGTGGAGCCGAGGGCGCCGGACTGGGTGAGCAGCGGGAGGCCGACCAGGACGGAGACGGCGAGGGCGCGGCCGACCCAGGCGGCCGCGATGGTGCCGCTCATGGGCTTGCCGGTGATCTTCCAGACCACCGCGCGCAGCATGCGGCCGCCGTCCAGGGGCAGGCCGGGCAGGAGGTTGAAGGCGGCCACGATGAGGTTGGAGATCATCAGGCCGGCCAGCAGGACGCCGGGGACCGTGCCGGGTTCGACGGGCTGCATGGCGACGTAGAAGAGGCCGGCGAGGACGAGGGAGAGCAGGGGGCCGACGAAGGCCAGCACGAACTCCCTGCCGGGGGTCTCGGCCTCCTTCTCGATCTCGGAGACGCCGCCGAAGAACTGGAGCTGGATGCGGCGTACGGGGAGCTTGAAGCGCAGGGCCGCGACCGTGTGGGCGAGTTCGTGGATGAGGACGGAGGCGTAGAAGGCGACCGCGAAGAAGAGGGAGACGAGGTAGCGGGCTGCGCCCAGTTCCGGCAGTACGCGGTCGAGCTGGCCGCCGAACACCCAGGTGATCAGGGCGGCGACGAGGAACCAGCTGGGCGCCACATAGACCGGTACGCCGAAGGGGCGGCCCATGAGCAGGCCGCCTCGGGGGGATTCGGGGCGCCGGGGTGGGCGGTTGCCGGTGCCGGAGTGGGCGAGGGTGCGTTCGCCGGAGTGAGCCGCGGGGTGGTCGTCCCCGGGGCGCTGGTCCGTGGTGTCGTTGCCCGCGGCGTCGTGTGCGGCGCCCGCGCCGGTGTCGGTGCCCGGCCGGTGGTCCTCCCGGGCGTCGGCGCCGTTCTCCCCCTCGGTGGTCTCGGCGGGCCGTTCGTCGGCCGGGGTGGGTGAGGGGGCGGCCGGGGCCGTAGGCCCTGCGTGGTGCTCGGCCGGCTCGTCGGTGCCGGACCGCGGCTGCCCGCTCCCGCCGCTCTCGTCCACGATGTCCCCTCGTTCGAAGCGTCTTCCGCGCCTGCCGGGCGGAAGGGTCTGGGGTCGATGGTATGCGGCCGTCGCGGCGTGTTCCGCCCCGGCACCCCCTCAGTTTTCCCGGGCGTCGCGCCCGTCACGACCGTGGCTGGGTCACTGTCAGTGGCGGGCCGTAAGGTCTGGGACATGGAGACGAGCGCGGAGGGTGCGGCCGAGGCCGGCGGCAGCGGTGCGGCACAGGGGGATTCGCCGGTATCTGTGGATCCGGCGACTACGACGGAGGCCGTGACGACCGGCGAGCCGGTGACGGCGGTCGAGCCGGTGACGACCGTGGAGCCGGTCATGCCGGTCCAGCCGACGGCGACCGCCGAACCCGTCACGCCAGTCCAGCCGACGGCGACCGGCGCCCCCGTCGCGCCGGTCGAGCCGGTGGTGGCGGCGGAGGGCGTTGCGGGCGTGCGGGCGGTGGCCGGGGGTGCGGCCGGGGTGGTGGGCGGCGGCGCGCCGGTGGCCATAGTGCCCGCAAGCCTGTCTCCCTCGCGCGCGAGCGACTTCATGCAGTGCCCGCTGCTGTACCGCTTCCGTGTGATCGACCGGCTGCCCGAGAAGCCGAGCGAGGCGGCGACCCGAGGCACGCTGGTGCACGCCGTGCTGGAGCGGCTCTTCGACGCGCCGGCGGCGGAGCGGACCGCGCCGCGGGCCAAGTCCCTGATCCCCGCGCAGTGGGACCGGCTGCGGGAGAGCAGGCCGGAGGTCCTGGAGCTCTTCGCGGACGACCCCGAGGGCGAGCGGCTGGCCCGCTGGCTGGGCGAGGCGGAGCAGCTCGTCGAGCGCTGGTTCACGCTGGAGGATCCGACCCGGCTGGAGCCCGCCGAGCGCGAGTTGTGGGTCGAGGCCGAGCTGGACTCGGGGCTCACGCTGCGCGGCATCATCGACCGGGTCGACGTGGCACCCACGGGCGAGGTCCGGATCGTCGACTACAAGACGGGCAAGGCGCCCCGCCCGGAGTACGCGGAGGGCGCGCTGTTCCAGATGAAGTTCTACGCCCTGGTGGTGTGGCGGCTGAAGCACGTCGTCCCGCGGCGGCTGCAGCTGGTGTACCTCGGCAGCGGCGACGTCCTGACGTACGACCCCGTCCTCGCCGACCTGGAGCGCGTCGAGCGCAAGCTGCTCGCGCTGTGGGACGCGATCCGGCAGGCGACGGAGTCCGGGGACTGGCGCCCGCGCCCCACCAAGCTGTGCGGCTGGTGCGACCACCAGGCGCACTGCCCGGAATTCGGCGGCACTCCCCCGCCGTATCCGCTGCCCGTGAGGGCGGCCGAGTCCGGTGACCGCACGCAGGGCAGAATGGGGCCGGACTAGCGAAGGAGACTTACGTGGCCATCCGCGTCCTACTGGTCGACGACCAGCCGCTGCTGCGTACCGGCTTCCGGATGATCCTGGAGGCCGAGCAGGACATCGCGGTCGTCGGCGAGGCCGGAGACGGCCTCCAGGCTCTCGACCAGGTGCGGGCTCTGCAGCCCGACGTGGTCCTGATGGACATCCGTATGCCCCGCATGGACGGGGTGGAGGCGACCCGGCAGATCACCGGGCCCGGGCGGGACGGCCCGGCCAAGGTGCTCGTGCTGACCACCTTCGACCTCGACGAGTACGTGGTGGAGGCGCTGCGCGCGGGCGCCAGCGGCTTTCTCCTCAAGGACGCGCCGGCCAACGAGCTGGTGCAGGCGATCCGTGTGGTGGCCGGCGGCGAGGCCATGCTCGCGCCGAGCATCACCCGGCGGCTGCTCGACAAGTACGCCACGCATCTGCCCTCGGGTGACGAGCCGGTCCCCGACACGCTGCACACCCTCACCGACCGCGAGGTGGAGGTGCTGAAGCTGGTGGCCCGCGGGCTGTCCAACGCCGAGATCGCGGCCGATCTCTTCGTCAGCGAGACCACGGTGAAGACGCACGTCGGCCATGTGCTGACCAAGCTGGGGCTACGCGACCGCGTGCAGGCCGCGGTGTACGCGTACGAGAGCGGGCTGGTGCGTCCCGGCGCGCAGTGAGCCCTCGTGGCAGTGACGGAAGAAGGGCGTCCCCCGCGAGGGGGCGCCCTTCTTCCGTGCGTAGGGCCGCTCAGTCCTTGCTGAGCTCCCAGAAGCGGAACACCGTCGAGGCGTCCAGGCAGTATTCGAGGCCGTAGACGTTCTCGCGGGTCACCGCGTACTGCTTGGCCTGCCAGACCGGCAGGACCGGCAGCTGGTCGGCGACGATGTCCTGCAGCCGGTCGTAGTCGTTGTCGGTCGCGGCGCGGTCGCTCTGGGCGGCGGTGCGCGGGATGAGCGTGCCGGTGATGGTGCTGTTGCTGTAGTTGTTGCTCAGCACGTTGCCCTTGCCGAAGAACGGGGCCGTGAAGTTGTCGGCGTCCGGGTAGTCCGGCACCCAGCCCTTCACGTACACGCCGTACTTGCCCGCGGCGATGTCCTTCTCGTACTGGTCGAAGGCCACGGACTTCACGTCGGCGTCGAACAGACCGCTGGCGTTGAGCTGCTTGGCGATCGCCTTCAGTTCCTCGTCGGTGGCCGGGCCGTAGCGGGACGGGGTGGACCACAGGGTCAGCTTCACCTTGCCGGTGATGCCGTCGGCCTTGAGCGCGGCGGCGGCCTTGGCCGGGGAGGGGCTGGCGCCGTAGGTGTCGAAGAAGGCGGTGTTGTGGCCGCCGATGCCCGCCGGGATGATCGAGTACAGCGGGGTGGCCGTGCCCTCGTAGACGTCCTTGATCAGAGCGTCGCGGTCGATCAGATAGGCGATCGCCTTGCGGACGCCGAGCTTTCCGGCGACCGGGTCCTTCATGTTGAAGACCAGGTGCTGGACCTCGGCGCTGCTGCCCTCGACGACCTCGACCTTGGAGTTGTTGTTGGCGTTCTGCAGGTCGGCGATGGCGCCCGCGGTCAGACCGCGGTAGGCGATGTCGACCTTGTCGTCCTGGAGCGCCTTCTTCAGGGCGTTCTGGTCGCCGTGGAAGAACTTCAGCGTCACGCCGGAGTTCTTGACCTTGGCGGTGCCCTTGTAGCTCTTGTTGACCGAGAAGACGGCCTCCTTCTTGTCGAAGGAGTCCAGCTTGTACGGGCCGGAGCCGACCGCCTTGCCGTCCTTGCGCAGCTTGTCGCCGTCGTACTGGGTGTGGTCGACGATCGAGCCCGCACCGGAGGCGATCTTGCTGGGGAAGGTGGCGTCGGGGACCTTCAGCCGGAAGACGACGGTCTTCTCGTCCGGCGTCTCCACCTTGTCCAGCATGGGGAACATGATCGCCGGACCGGCGGCGTCGTTGATCTTCAGCATGCGGTCGAAGGAGAACTTGACGTCCTCCGAGGTGAGCTTGTCACCGTTGCTGAAGTGCAGGCCGTCCTTGAGCGTGCACTTGTAGACCTTGGCCGAGGTGTCGCTGAAGCCGCACGACTCGGCCGCCTCCGGCTCGGGCTCGGTCCCGCCGTTGGGAAAGCTGAGCAGGGACTGGAAGACGTTGTTGAACAGCAGCCAGGACCCCGGGTCGTATCCGGAGGCGGGGTCGGTGGCCAGGACGTCGTCCGACATTCCCATGACGACGGAGGATCCGGTTCCTCCGGAATCGCCGCTGTCGGCTCCACAGCCCGTCAAAAGCCCGGAGGCCAGCCCTGCCACTACGGGCAGGACCGGCCACTGGTTGCGCATCTTCACGGCACATTGCCTTCTCGTCGGTATCAGGAATCCCGGGGCCGCCGTCCCTGGGGCCCCGGGGATCTTGTCAGCCGCTCACTCCACGGCTGAGCTCCCACAACTGAAGAGTCGAGGAGGAGTTGAGAGCGTACGCGGTGCCCGTGACGTCGTCGCGGGCGGCCACGTACTGCTTGCCCTGCCACAGCGGCAGGATCGGCACGTCACTGGCGACGTCGTCCTGGATCTGCGTCAGGTCGGGGGATGCGGCGATGCGGTCGGCCTCACGGCGGGACGCCGGGATGAGGTCGTTGATGATCTTGTTGTTGTGGTACGGCAGCTTGAGGAAGTTGTCCTTGTCGAGGAACGGCGCCAGGTAGTTGTCGGCGTCGGGGAAGTCGGGGAACCAGCCCATGCCCCAGACGTCGTAGTCGCCCTTGCGCTCGGCCGGGATGTAGTCCTTCCAGAGCGAGCCCTGGATGCTGACGTCGAACAGGCCGCTGCTGTTGAGCTGCTTCTGAAGGATCTGGAATTCCTTCTTGGTGGCCGAGCCGTAGTGGTCGGTCGTGTAGTGCAGCGTCAGCTTCACCGGAGTGGTGATGTTGGCGGCTTCCAGCGTGGCCTTGGCCTTGGTGGTGCTCGGGTCGCCGTACTTGTTGAAGAACGAGTTGGAGTGGCCGGTGATGCTCGCCGGGACCAGCGAGAACAGCGGCTCGGCCTGGGTGCCGTAGACCTTGGAGACGAGCTCGCCGCGGTTGATCAGCTGGGCCATCGCCTGGCGGACGGCCTTCGTCTTCACGCTCGGGGCGTTGGTGTTGAAGGCGAGGTAGCGGATCTCGAGGCCGGCCATCTCGACGAGGTCGACGCTGGTGTCCGAGTCGTTGGAGAGCTTCTGGATCTGCTCCGGCGACATGCTGCGGGTCATGACGTCGATGTCACCCTTGTCGAGCGCCTTGCCCATCGCGTCGGCGTCCGCGAAGGAGACCATCTCCGCCTTGGAGTTGTTCACCTTGAGCGTCCCCTTGTAGTTGGGGTTCTTGGTGAACGTGGCCTTCACGAGCGCGTCGTCCTTGACCTCGCTGGAGAGGGTGTACGGACCGGAGCCGTCGACGTCGAAGCCGTCGCGCAGCTTGTTCTTCTCGTAGTCGTCGGGGTTGACGATGCCGGCGACCGGGGTCGACAGCTTGTACGGGAAGGTGGCGTCGGCGGTCTTCAGGTGGAAGATCACGTCGCGGTCGCCCTTGGCCTCGACCGTGTCGATGGTGGAGAGCAGGCCGACCGGGCCGCCCTCGGCGTTGATGGTGCGCACGCGGTCGATGGAGTACTTGACGTCCTGCGCGGTGATGGCGTCGCCGTTGGCGAACTTCAGGCCCTCCCGCAGCCTGCAGGCGTAGCGCTCGTTGCCGGAGTCGGTGAAGCCGCAGCTCTCGGCGGCCTCGGGCACGGGGTCGCCCTCGCCGCGCGGCTGGATCATCAGGGTCTGCACGGTCTGGCGCAGGATGTTCCAGGTGCCCACGTCGTACGCGTACGCCGGGTCGAGCGGCGCAGGGGCGGCCTTGGTGGCGGTGAACTGGTCCGTCGTACCGACGACGATCGCGTCCCCACCGCTGCTGCCACTGTCGGAACCACCACAAGCGGCGAGCACGGGCGCGAGCAGGCCGACCACGGCAGGCAGCACCAAAGTCTTGCGGTTCATGCTCGAGTTTCTCCAGAAGCTGTTCAGGTCCGTGTACCCGGCATGCAGGGGTGTCGCAGCGGATCACGGGGGTAGGGGCGATGGTCCTCGCGATGAGATTAGTCGGCACCGGCACGAGGGTTGGCAGCCACCGGAGTTGAGCCCCCATCACGCAGCGGAATCGGGTGCGGACGGACCGGAAACCCACGATGGGAAGGTTTCGTGCAGGTTCCCATCAATCGGGACACAAAGGCACGCCGGGGCACGGTGAAAACGGGCGGGCTGCACATGCCGCCCACCCTGTCGAGGGCCGTAAACGTGGGGAACGTCACATTCTCAACGACCCGGATCGGCACCGGAATTCGGCCGCTCGTCCTGATTCGAATTCCCTCGCACACCGGCAGTGGGAATTCCTGTCCTATCACTACCGCACACTGCGTGAACGTTCAGCGCATTTCTGTCATCGGACGGCGATCAGACAGCGATCAGCCCGCGCAGAAATGTCAGGTCGACCTCTTCGAGCGAGGTGACGACGGTGCGCCGGGCGGCGGGTGCGATGGGGGCCACCGAGGGCACCACGACCACATGGCAGCCCGCGGCCTCGGCCGCCGCGACCCCGGTCGCGGTGTCCTCGACGACCGCGCACCGGGCCGGATCCACGCCGAGGCCGGCGGCCGCGGCCAGATACGGGTCGGGGTGCGGCTTGGTGCGGGGCACCTCGTCGCCGGCCACCGAGAGGGCGAAGTGCTGGGGGCCGAGCGAGGTGAGCACCCGGTCGATGATGCGCCGGTGCGAGGCGGAGACCAGGGCCGTGGGGATCTCGTACTCGGACAGCTCGGCGAGCAGTCTGGCGGCACCCGGCATCAGCGGCAGGGCGCGGGCGATGCGGCTCTCGAAGCCCTGGTTGAGCAGGACCGAGAGCTCGGCGAGCGTGATGTCGGCGCCGGTGGCCTCGATCAGGAACCCCGCGCTGCGGGCCATGGGTCCGCCCACCACGACATGGCGCCAGGAGTCGTCGAGGGTGTGGCCGAGACCGGCGAAGATCTCGCACTCGACGTCCCACCAGAAGCCCTCGGTGTCCACCAGGGTGCCGTCCATGTCGAGGAGCACGGCCTGCAGGGCTGAGCCTTCGGCCGTTCGGGTTCCGAGCGCGGGGACCGTACTGGTCATCCGGGCGCACCTCCTTGAGGGACGATCAGGCCGGTTCCCGTGCGGGGAACCGGCCTGCAGTGGACCGACCAGTGTACGACTGTCACCGCCGAAGCGCCTGGTTTATCCGGTGTGGGCCGGGGCACACCGTACGTACGCCCCGGTCCGCTGTGAGCTGCGCTTTTGCGGTCCTTCTCGCCGTCCTCAGCGTGCGTTGAAGTACTTCGCCTCCGGGTGGTGGATCACGATCGCGTCCGTGGACTGCTCGGGGTGCAGCTGGAACTCCTCGGAGAGCTGGACGCCGATGCGCCCGGGCTCCAGCAGGTCGGCGATCTTGGCGCGGTCCTCCAGGTTCGGGCACGCTCCGTAGCCGAGGGAGAAGCGGGCGCCCCGGTACTTCAGGGCGAACATGTCCTCCATCTCGGCCGGGTCCTCGCCCGCGAAGCCCAGCTCCGAACGCACGCGCGCGTGCCAGTACTCGGCCAGCGCCTCCGCCAACTGCACGGACAGGCCGTGCAGTTCGAGGTAGTCGCGGTAGGCGTTCGCCTCGAACATGCGCGCCGTCTCCTCGCCGATCCGCGAGCCGACGGTGACGACCTGGAGGCCGACGACGTCCGTCTCCCCGGACTCCTGCGGGCGGAAGAAGTCGGCGAGACAGAGCCGGCGGCCGCGGCGCTGGCGCGGGAAGGTGAAGCGGGTGCGCTCGTTGCCGTGCTCGTCCAGGATGATCAGGTCGTCGTCCTTGGAGACGCACGGGAAGTAGCCGTAGACGACGGCGGCTTCCAGCAGGTTCTCGGTCTGCAGCCGGTCCAGCAGACCGCGTAGCCGCGGCCTGCCGTCGGTCTCGACGAGTTCCTCGTACGAGGGGCCCTCGCCGGTGCGGGCCTGCTTCAGTCCCCACTGGCCCTTGAACAGCGCGCCCTCGTCGAGCCAGGCCGCGTACTCCTTGAGCTGGATGCCCTTGATGACGCGGGTGCCCCAGAACGGCGGGGCGGGGACCGGGTTGTCGGTGGCGACGTCGGAGCGGACGTGGCCCTCCTCCGGGCGCTCCTCGACCTCCACCGCCGAAGTCGCCCTCACCCGGCGCTGCTTGAGCTCGGGCAGCTTCGCGCCGGGGACTCCGCGCTTGACGCCGATGAGCGCGTCCATGAGGCGCAGCCCCTCGAACGCGTCGCGGGCGTAGCGGACCTCGCCCTCGTACACCTCGTGCAGGTCCTGCTCGACATAGGCGCGGGTGAGGGCCGCGCCGCCGAGGATGACGGGGTAATCGGCCGCCAGACCGCGGGAGTTGAGCTCCTCCAGGTTCTCCTTCATGATCACCGTGGACTTGACCAGGAGCCCCGACATGCCGATGACATCGGCGCGGTGCTCCTCGGCGGCGTCCAGGATCGCGGAGACCGGCTGCTTGATGCCCAGGTTGACGACGTTGTAGCCGTTGTTGGACAGGATGATGTCGACGAGGTTCTTGCCGATGTCGTGCACGTCGCCGCGGACGGTGGCCAGCACGATGGTGCCCTTGCCCGCCTCCTCGCCCTCGACCTTCTCCATGTGCGGTTCGAGGTAGGCGACGGCCGTCTTCATGACCTCGGCGGACTGCAGCACGAACGGCAGCTGCATCTGGCCGGAGCCGAACAGCTCACCGACGACCTTCATGCCGTCCAGGAGCGTGTCGTTGACGATGTCGAGGGCGGGGCGGTCCTGCAGGGCCGCGTCGAGGTCGGCCTCCAGGCCGTTGCGCTCGCCGTCGATGATGCGGCGCTTGAGGCGCTCCTCCAGGGGCAGCGCCGCCAGCTCCTCGGCCTTGCCCGCCTTCAGGGACTTGGCGGTGGCGCCCTCGAAGAGCTGCATGAGCTTCTGCAGGGGGTCGTAGCCCTCCGTGCGGCGGTCGTGGATGAGGTCGAGGGCGGTCTGCACCTCCTCCTCGGTGAAGCGTGCGATCGGCAGGATCTTGCTCGCGTGCACGATCGCCGAGTCCAGGCCCGCCTTGACGCACTCGTCCAGGAAGACGGAGTTGAGCAGGATGCGGGCGGCCGGGTTGAGGCCGAAGGAGATGTTCGACAGGCCCAGCGTGGTCTGCACGTCGGGGTGGCGGCGCTTGAGCTCACGGATCGCCTCGATGGTGGCGATGCCGTCCTTGCGGGACTCCTCCTGACCGGTGCAGATGGTGAAGGTCAGGGTGTCGATGAGGATGTCCGACTCGTGGATGCCCCAGTTCGTCGTCAGGTCCTCGATCAGCCGCTCGGCGATCTCGACCTTCTTCTCGGGGGTGCGGGCCTGGCCCTCCTCGTCGATGGTGAGCGCGATCAGTGCGGCGCCGTGCTCCCGCGCGAGCGCGGTGACCTTCGCGAAGCGGGACTCGGGGCCGTCGCCGTCCTCGTAGTTGACGGAGTTGATGACCGCGCGGCCGCCGAGCTTCTCCAGGCCGGCCCTGATGACCGCGACCTCGGTGGAGTCCAGGACGATCGGCAGGGTGGAGGCGGTGGCGAAGCGCCCGGCCAGCTCCTCCATGTCGGCGACGCCGTCCCGGCCGACGTAGTCCACGCAGAGGTCCAGCATATGGGCGCCCTCGCGGATCTGGTCGCGGGCCATCTCCACGCAGTCGTCCCAGCGGCCCTCCAGCATGGCCTCGCGGAACTTCTTCGAGCCGTTGGCGTTGGTGCGCTCGCCGATCGCCAGGTACGAGGTGTCCTGGCGGAACGGCACGCTCTGGTAGAGGGAGGCGGCGCCGGGCTCGGGCTGCGGGGTGCGCTCGGTCGGGGCGATGTCCCGGACCCGCTCGACCAGCCGGCGCAGGTGCTCGGGCGTGGTGCCGCAGCAGCCGCCGACCAGGGAGAGGCCGTAGTCGCGTACGAAGGTCTCGTGGGCGTCGGCCAGCTCGGGCGGGGTGAGCGGGTAGCTGGCGCCGTTCTTGCCGAGGACCGGCAGGCCGGCGTTCGGCATGCAGGACAGCGGGATGCGGGAGTGCCGGGAGAGATAGCGCAGGTGCTCGCTCATCTCGGCGGGGCCGGTGGCGCAGTTCATGCCGATCATGTCGATGCCGAGCGGCTCCAGCGCGGTGAGCGCGGCACCGATCTCGGAGCCCAGCAGCATGGTGCCGGTGGTCTCGACGGTGACGGAGACGATGATCGGCAGGTCCAGGCCGGAGAGCTCACGGGCGCGCTGCGCGCCGATCACGGCGGCCTTGGTCTGCAGCAGGTCCTGGGTGGTCTCCACGATGAGCGCGTCCGCGCCACCCGCGATCAGGCCCTCGGCGTTCTGCTGGAAGGCGTCGCGGATCGTGGTGTACCCGATGTGGCCGAGCGTGGGCAGCTTGGTGCCGGGGCCCATCGAGCCAAGCACCCAGCGCTGTCGGCCGTCCCGGGCGAGGTAGCCGTCGGCGGTCTCGCGGGCGATACGGGCGCCCGCCTCGGACAGCTCGTAGACCCGTTCGGGGATGTCGTACTCGGCCATCGCCGCGTAGTTGGCGCCGAAGGTGTTCGTCTCGACGCAGTCCACGCCCGCGTCGAAGTACTCCTGGTGGACCGAACGGACGATGTCGGGGCGGGTCAGGTTCAGGATCTCGTTGCAGCCTTCGAGGTTCTGGAAGTCCTCGAGGGTGGGGTCCTGCGCCTGGAGCATCGTGCCCATCGCTCCGTCGGCCACCACCACTCGGGTGGCCAGCGCCTCGCGGAGCGCGGACACACGGGTCCGGCTGTCGGCGGAAGGGGTCGTTGGCGACGAGGCCATGAAGGGGCTCCCTCTGAGTGCGACGGCTGTCGGCTTTGCGCCCTTGCCGCAGGCCTTCCCGCGGCGGGCGCACCACGCCAGGGTAACCGGGTCCGCCCGGGGATGTCCGGGGCGTCCACGGGGCGGACGAGGGTGACGGGCAGGTCGCTTGCGGGATACCTGTGACACAACAGATCGCGACAGATGACGGCCGACCATTAGCGAGAGGTCGGCATCGACCGGTAGTGTTCGACATTGCCGAACGGCGGCAGCGACGTCGCACGTCGACGGTCGAAGGGGACGGAGGCAGCACGGCGATGGCACGGAACATCCAGTCGCTCGAACGGGCGGCCGCGATGCTGCGGCTGCTCGCGGGCGGCGAGCGACGGCTCGGCCTGTCGGACATCGCCTCGTCACTGGGCCTCGCCAAGGGCACCGCCCACGGGATTCTGCGCACCCTCCAGCAGGAGGGCTTCGTCGAGCAGGACGAGGCCTCCGGGCGCTACCAGCTGGGCGCCGAACTGCTGCGTCTGGGCACCACCTATCTCGACGTCCACGAGCTGCGGGCGCGCGCCCTGGTGTGGACGGACGACCTGGCGCGCTCCAGCGGGGAGAGCGTGTATCTCGGCGTCCTGCACCAGCACGGCGTCCTGATCGTGCACCACGTCTTCCGGCCCGACGACAGCCGCCAGGTGCTGGAGATCGGGGCCATGCAGCCCCTGCACTCCACGGCCCTCGGCAAGGTCCTGTCCGCCTACGACCCGGTCGCGCACAGCGAGGCGCTGGAGGCCGACCGCAAGTCCTTCACCGACCGGACCGTGTGCGACCTGGAGGCCTTCGAGCACATCCTCGACATGTCCCGCGCGCGTGGATACGCGGCCGACGTCGAGGAGACCTGGGAGGGCGTCGCCTCCATCGCCGCGCCCATCCACGACCGGCGGCGCATGCCGGTCGGCGCGGTGGGCATCACCGGTGCCGTGGAGCGGGTGTGCCGGGACGGCGAGGTGCGGCCCGAACTCATCGCCGCGGTACGGGACTGCGCCCGCGCGGTGTCGCGGGACCTGGGCGCCGGACGGTTCTGACCCGCTGCACCCGAAGCCTCCCGCGGTCGCAGGGCGAGCGGACAGACCGTCCAGTCGGTACGCGCCGCGCTTGTTACCCCGCCGTACGCATCCGCACGCATCTGACCTGCAAGATCGACTGCCCTCGCGGATCGATAACGATCGTGTTTTCGACGACATGACCCTTGACGGGCGACTGACGGCGAAGCAAGACTCCCGTCCATCGGTCGGCATTGTCGAACACCTACCGGCAATACGCGTTAGAGTGTGACAACGCCAAGGGCCGGAACCGCCCTCACCCCGAGGGCAGCTCGAACTCCCGGAGGGACCCGGGGTTCGGTCCCCTGGACGAAGGACAAAGGAGTCGCGGGTGTCCAGCTCCGACATCTTCATCGGCGAGACCATCGGTACCGCCATACTCATCCTGCTCGGCGGCGGAGTCTGCGCCGCCGTGACGCTGAAGGCCTCCAAGGCCCGTAACGCGGGCTGGCTCGCCATCGCCTTCGGGTGGGGCTTCGCCGTCATGACGGCCGTCTACATCTCCGGCCCGCTCTCCGGCGCCCACCTCAACCCCGCCGTCACCGTCGCCCTGGCCATCACGAACAGCGACTGGAGCGACGTTCCGGTCTACTTCGCCGGCCAGATGCTCGGCGCCATGATCGGCGCGACCCTGGTGTGGGTCGCCTACTACGGCCAGTTCCACGCGCACCTGACCGACAAGGAGATCGTCGGCGGTCCGGGCGCACAGGCCACCAAGGTCAAGGCGGTCGAGGCGCAGGAGACGGGCGCGGGCCCGGTCCTGGGCATCTTCTCCACCGGTCCGGAGATCCGGCACGCGGTGCAGAACCTCCTCACGGAGATCGTCGGCACCATCGTGCTGATCCTCGCCGTGCTCACGCAGGGCCTGAACGACAAGGGCAACGGACTCGGCGTCCTCGGCGGTCTGATCACCGCACTCGTGGTCGTCGCCATCGGCCTCTCGCTCGGCGGCCCGACGGGCTACGCGATCAACCCGGCCCGTGACCTGGGTCCGCGCATCGTGCACGCCCTTCTGCCCCTGCCCAACAAGGGCGGCTCCGACTGGGGCTACGCCTGGGTCCCGGTGGTCGGTCCGCTGATCGGCGGCGCGATCGCTGCAGGCATCTACAACGTCGCTTTTGCTTAGAGGCACCGGTAGAACAGTCCCTCCCAACTCAGCACATCCCAGGAGCACACAGTGACCGACGCCCACACCGCCGGGCCCTTCATCGCGGCGATCGACCAGGGCACCACCTCCAGCCGCTGCATCGTCTTCGACAAGGACGGCCGTATCGTCTCCGTCGACCAGAAGGAGCACGAGCAGATCTTCCCGAAGCCGGGCTGGGTCGAGCACAACGCCACGGAGATCTGGACCAACGTCCAGGAGGTCGTCGCCGGGGCCGTCGCCAAGGCCGGCATCACCCGGGACGACATCAAGGCCATCGGCATCACCAACCAGCGCGAGACCACCGTGCTGTGGGACAAGAACACCGGTGAGCCCGTCCACAACGCCATCGTCTGGCAGGACACCCGCACCGACGCCCTGTGCAAGGAGCTCGGGCGCAACGTCGGCCAGGACCGCTTCCGCCGCGAGACCGGCCTTCCCCTCGCCTCCTACTTCGCCGGTCCCAAGGCCCGCTGGCTGCTGGACAACGTCGAGGGCCTCAAGGAGCGCGCCGAGGCCGGCGACATCCTGTTCGGCACCATGGACACCTGGGTCATCTGGAACCTGACCGGCGGTGCCAACGGCGGCAAGCACGTCACGGACGTCACCAACGCCTCCCGCACCATGCTGATGAACCTGCACACCATGGAGTGGGACGCGAAGATCGCCGAGTCCATCGGCGTCCCGCTGCAGATCCTGCCCGAGATCCGCTCCTCCGCCGAGGTCTACGGCGAGATCACCGGCGGCAAGCTGGGCGACCTGCTCGGCGGCATCCCGGTCGCCTCCGCGCTCGGCGACCAGCAGGCGGCCCTGTTCGGCCAGACCTGTTTCGCCGAGGGCGAGACCAAGTCGACGTACGGCACCGGCACCTTCATGGTGATGAACACCGGCGAGAAGATCATCAACTCCTACGCGGGCCTGCTGACCACCGTCGGCTACAAGATCGGCGACCAGGACACGGTCTACGCCCTGGAGGGCTCGATCGCCGTCACCGGCTCCCTGGTGCAGTGGATGCGCGACCAGATGGGCCTGATCTCCACCGCCGCCGAGATCGAGACACTCGCGCTCTCGGTCGAGGACAACGGCGGCGCCTACTTCGTGCCCGCCTTCTCCGGCCTGTTCGCCCCGCACTGGAACGCCGACGCCCGCGGTGTGATCGCCGGTCTGACCCGGTACGTCACCAAGGCGCACCTCGCGCGCGCCGTCCTGGAGGCCACCGCCTGGCAGACCCGGGAGATCGCCGACGCCATGGTCAAGGACTCCGGCGTCGAGCTGGTGAACCTCAAGGTCGACGGCGGCATGACCGCCAACAACCTGCTGATGCAGACGCTCTCGGACGTCCTGGACGCGCCGGTGGTGCGCCCGATGGTCGCCGAGACCACCTGCCTCGGCGCCGCCTACGCCGCCGGTCTCGCCGTCGGCTTCTGGAACAGCACCGACGACCTGCGCGCCAACTGGCGCCGGGCCGCCGAGTGGACCCCCCGCATGGACGCGGAGACCCGCGACCGTGAGTACAAGAACTGGCTCAAGGCCGTCGACCGGACCATGGGCTGGCTCGAGGACGAGAGCTGACGAGGGCCCCACCAGGCCCGACCGGCTCCGATGAGGAGTAAGAACCCGAAATGACCAGTCAGACCACCCTGCAGTCCGTGCCTGCCCTGGGCACGCGCCCGGCCTCCGGCTCCACCGCGAGCCGCGCCGAGACCCGGGAGCAGCTCGCCAAGGCGTCGTTCGACCTTCTTGTGATCGGCGGCGGCATCCTGGGCATCTCCACCGCCTGGCACGCCGCGCAGTCCGGCCTCAGGGTGGCTCTGGTCGACGCCGGCGACTTCGCCGGCGCCACCTCCTCCGCCTCCTCCAAGCTGCTCCACGGAGGCCTGCGCTATCTGCAGACCGGCGCGGTGAAGCTGGTGGCGGAGAACCACTTCGAGCGCCGTGCGGTCTCCCGTCAGGTGGCACCGCACCTGGCGAACCCGCTCACGTTCTACCTCCCCGTGTACAAGGGCGGGCCGCACGGCGCCGCGAAGCTCGGCGCGGGCGTCTTCGCCTACTCCGCGCTCTCCGCGTTCGGTGACGGCGTCGGCCACCTGCTGTCCCCCGCCAAGGCGGCGCAGGACGTGCCCGAGCTGCGTACCGAGAACCTCAAGGCCGTGGCCGTGTACGGCGACGACCAGATGAACGACGCGCGCATGGCGCTGATGACGGTGCGTGCGGCCGTCGAGGCGGGCGCCGTCGTCCTCAACCACGCCGAGGTCAGCGGTCTGCGCTTCACCCGGGGCCGGGTGACCGGCGCCGAGCTGCGCGACCGCGTCTCCGGCGACGAGTTCGGCGTGAACGCCCGTCTCGTACTCAACGCGACCGGCCCGTGGGTCGATCACCTGCGCAGGATGGAGGACCCGAATGCGGCACCGTCGATCCGTCTGTCGAAGGGCGCGCATCTGGTCCTGAAGCGGACCTCGCCGTGGAAGGCGGCGCTCGCGACGCCCATCGACAAGTACCGCATCACCTTCGCCCTCCCCTGGGAGGACATGCTGCTGCTCGGCACGACCGACGAGGAGTTCGAGGGCGACCCGGCGGACGTCGCGGTCACCGAGCAGGACATAGCCCAGATCCTGGACGAGGCGGCCTTCTCCGTCCGCGACCAGCAGCTCTCCCGTGACCTCATCACCTACTCGTTCGCGGGTCTGCGGGTGCTGCCCGGCGGCCCCGGCGACACGGCCAAGGCCAAGCGCGAGACGGTGGTCACCGAGGGCCGTGGCGGCATGCTCTCCGTCGCAGGCGGCAAGTGGACGACCTTCCGCCACATCGGCCGTACGGTGATGCAGAAGCTGGAGTCGCTGCCGGGCGCCCCGCTGGGCGACGACTTCGAGCCCATCTCCGCGCTGCCGAAGAAGCTGCCGCTGCCGGGTGTCGCCAACCCGCGTGCGGTCGCGCACCGGCTGCTGGTGGACAACCCGGCGCCGGGGCCGCGGATGGCCGCCGACACGGCCAAGCACCTTGCCACGCACTACGGTTCGCTGGCCTTCGACATCGCGCGGCTGGCCAACGAGAACCCGGAGCTGGGCGAGCGGGTGCACCCGGACGCCCCGGAGATCTGGGCGCAGGTCGTCTACGCCCGGGACAACGAGTGGGCCGAGACGCCGGACGACGTGCTGCGCCGCCGTACGACGCTGACGATCCGGGGGCTTGCCACGGACGAGGTGCGGGCGAAGGTCCAGGACCTGCTCGACAAGAAGTGACCTCGAGAAGAAGTGACCTCGTGAAGAAGTGACCTCGTGAGGAAGTGACCTCGTGCCGGTCCCTTCCCCTGGCCGGGACCGGCACGAACGGGGAACGGCCTCTCTCCCCTAGGAGGCCGGATCCCGTGTGAGGGGCGGCTCCGCGCCGATGGAGCCGCCCCTTTCGCAGGGCCGCACGGTCCGGGCCTGAGCTGAGCATTCGGCACCCCGTTCAGCCCGTGGAACGCCATAATGGCGTAAGACATCGGATGTCTGAACGACAGGGAGGCCGGACATGGCAGTCACCGACGAGGCGATCGAGAAGATCAAGGGGATGATCGTCTCCGGCGCGCTGCGACCCGGCGACCGGCTGCCCAAGGAGAGCGAGCTGGCGGCCGAGCTGGGGCTGTCCCGCAACTCCCTGCGGGAGGCGGTACGCGCCCTGTCGCTGATCCGCATCCTGGACGTACGGCAGGGTGACGGCACCTATGTGACCAGCCTCGACCCGCAACTGCTGCTGGAGGCGCTGAGCTTCGTCGTCGACTTCCACCGCGACGACACCGTGCTGGAGTTCCTCGCGGTGCGGCGCATCCTGGAGCCGGCCGCGACCGCGATGGCCTCCGCCCGGATCAGCGAGCAGCAACTGGACGCACTCGCGGCCCAGTTGGACAAGCTCGGGGACGCGCCCTCGGTGGAGGAGCTGGTCGCCTGCGACCTCGACTTCCACCGCGGCATCGTGCAGAGCTCCGGCAACTCGGTGCTCTGCTCGCTGCTGGACGGTCTGTCGGGGCCGACCACCCGGGCCCGTATCTGGCGCGGCCTGACCCAGGAGGACGCGGTCAGCCGCACCCTGCACGAGCACCGGGCGATCCTGGCCGCCCTGCGCGACCGGGACGCGGAGGCCGCGCGGTCGTGGGCGACGGTGCACATCGCGAGCGTGGAACAGTGGCTGCGCTCGACGCTGTGACGGTGGGGCAAAGTCCCGGAGCCCTGCGTTCCGGCTCGCGTGGCCGGGGGGGTGTTCCGGGGTGGCGATCGGGGCAGTGATCCGTTCACTCGCCCGTGCAAGGGGGCTGCGGGTGCCCCCGCCGCACGCCGTAAGGTTGGGTGGTCAAGCGGAGGGCACGTCGGAAGGAGGCCTGGGTGATCGAGCTCGAGGGGGTTCCCGAGCTGATCGACCCGGTCATGGTGGCCGCGTTCGAGGGCTGGAACGATGCCGGCGACGCCGCCTCCACCGCGGTCGCGCATCTGGACAGGGAGTGGAAGGGCGAGGTGTTCGCGGCGCTGGACGCCGAGGACTACTACGACTTCCAGGTGAACCGCCCCACGGTGTGGATGGACGCCGGCGTGCGCAAGATCACGTGGCCGACGACCCGCCTCTCGGTGGTCCGGGTCGGCGGTGACAAGCCGCGCGACCTCGTGCTCGTCCGTGGCATCGAACCGTCGATGCGCTGGCGCTCGTTCTGCAACGAGCTGCTGGGTTTTGCCCATGAGCTGGGGGTGGAGCTGGTGGTCGTGCTGGGCGCCCTGCTGGGCGACACCCCGCACACGCGTCCGGTCCCGATCAGCGGCACAACGTCCGACGCGGACCTGGCGCGGCGCATGGACCTGGAGGAGACCAAGTACGAGGGTCCGACGGGCATCGTCGGCGTCCTCCAGGAGGCCTGTACGCACGCGGGCGTGCCCGCCGTGTCGCTGTGGGCGGCGGTGCCGCACTACGTGTCGCAGCCGCCGAACCCGAAGGCCACGCTGGCGCTGCTCAACCGCCTGGAGGACCTGATCGACGTGCGCATCCCGCTGGGCGAGCTGCCCGAGGACGCGCGCGCCTGGCAGGTGGGCGTGGACCAGCTGGCGGCCGAGGACAGCGAGGTCGCCGAGTACGTCCAGACGCTGGAGGAGGCCCGGGACACCGCGGAGCTGCCGGAGGCGTCGGGCGAGGCGATCGCCCGCGAGTTCGAGCGATATCTGCGCCGCCGGGACGGGTCGGGTCCAGCCGGCGGACACGCCACCGCGGACGGCGGCGAGAACCAGCCGTATCTGCGGGACAACCCCGGCGGCCGGGCGAAACCACCGAAACCTCCGAAGCCGAGCGAGGAGGACGACGAGTCCTCGGAGGACTGAGGAAAAGGGCGGTGCGCGTGGCGCACCGCCCTTCGTCTGTCCACAGCCTTTGGCCGGATTGAGCCGTGCCGGTTGTTTCAGGACGGATTGCACACGTTACCCAATTCAACTTGTTTCAAACGGAGTTGGCGAAAACAGCCTTTACGCGTCGGCGTGCGCGTGCTTGGTTGTGCATCGACGGCGCACCCGCACGGACCGAACCGAAGGGAGCGGTACCGATGAGCGACCAGGTACAGCCGGCACAGGGTCCCGGAGCCGGTGGGCCCGGACCCGACGGAGCGGGATTCACCTATCGAGGAGCCGAGCAGGAGCTGATCGTCGTCGCGAGCCCCGGCGCCCAGCTGCGCGCCCGGGCCGAGGACGTCCGCTCGGCGGCCGGTGCCGACCTCTCCGCGCTCAACATGTTCCTCAGCGACGAACAGCTCCAGCTGCAGCCGCTGTTCGGCAGCGAGGAGCGACTCCAGCAGGCCTCCCCCGCACCGGGCGAGCAGGGCCCGCCCGACCTCGCGCTGTTCTACCGGGTACGCGGCGGGGAGAGCCGCGCCCAGGAGCTGCGGGCCCGGATCGCCGCACTGCCGGGCATCGACACCGCGTATGTGAAGCCGGGTGCCGTCCCCGCGACGGTGGCCGACGACAACCGGCGGCTGAAGGAAGGCGCCCCGGTCACACCGGACTTCAGCGGCCGCCAGGGCTATCTGCGTCCCGCTCCCGAGGGGGTCGACGCCCACTGGGCGTGGCACCGGCCCGGCGGTGCGGGGCGAGGGGTGACCGTCGTCGATGTCGAGGGCGCCTGGCAGCTGGGGCACGAGGACCTCGCCGCCAAGCTGGCCGGCATCGTGGTCGGCACCCCGCTCACCGATCTGGCCTGGCGCAACCACGGCACCGCCGTCATCGGTGTCATCGGCGGCGACATGGGCGAGTACGGCGTGAACGGCATCGTGCCCGAGGCGGTGACCGCGGCCGCGTCCTTCCAGGGCATCGGCACGGCGGCCGCGATCCACGCGGCGGCCGACCGCCTCGGCCCCGGCGACGTGGTGCTGGTCGAACTGCACCGGCCCGGGCCGCGGTTCGAGTACGCCGAACGCGACGACCAGCGCGGCTACATCGCCCTGGAGTGGTGGCCGGACGACTTCGCGGCCATCCGGTACGCCGCCGCCCGGGGCATCCTCGTGGTCGAGGCGGCGGGCAACGGCGCCGAGTCGCTGGACGACGCGGTCTACGAACGCCGCCCGGACGAGTTCCCCGAGTGGTGGCGCAACCCCTTCAACCCCTCCAACCAGTCCTCCGGCGCGGTCCTGGTCGGCGCGGGCGCGCCCCCGCCCGGCACCCACGGCCGCGACCACGGACCCGACCGGTCGAGGCTCGCGTTCTCCAACTACGGCGCCCGGCTGGACGCCCAGGGCTGGGGCCGCGAGGTCACGACCACCGGTGGCTTCTGGGACCGGCCGGGCGATCTGCAGGGCGGGCCCGAGGAGATCGCCTGGTACACGGACACGTTCTCGGGGACGTCCTCCGCCTCCCCGGTCGTGGTCGGCGCGCTGGCCGCCCTCCAGGGAATGCTCATGACGGCGGGCCAGCCGCCGATGTCCCCGGAACGTGCCCGCGAGGTGCTGCGGGCCACCGGCTCACCGCAGCAGGACGCACCGGGCCGGCCCGCCTCCCAGCGGATCGGCAACCGGCCCGACATCAAGGCGGCGGTCACGCATCTGCTGCCGCAGTCGGTCGGCTCGGGCCGGGCCGAGCGGTACTGGGACGAGCTGGTGCCGTATCCACGCGAACTCCCGCCCAGGCTCCGGCTGTTCGTGGCCGGTGCCTGGCGGAACCTGGACCACCCGTCCCCCGAGGTACGCCAGGCGGTGCACTCCGCCTTCGCGGGGGGACGGCCCGACGTCCGAGTGTGGTTCTCGGACGACGAGATCGTCGGCCTGGTCGTCACGGGCTGACGGATCCCAACCATCAAGGGAAGGTGACACCCGCATGAGCACCACCCCGCAGATGAGTCAACTGGGACAGCAGAACCCGAGCACGTCGCCGTACCAGCAGCAACAGCAACAGCCGTTCGGCCAGCAGGGCTTCGGGCAGCAGCAGCCGTTCGGCCAGCAGCAGGGCTTCGGGCAGCAGCAGCCGATGGGGATGAGCGGCTCGCTGGAGCAGCTCCAGCAGCTCGGCCAGCAGCAGCCGTACCAGCAACTGCTGCAGCAGATGGGGCAGCAGCAGCCCTACGGTCAGCAACAGCAGCAGGACCAGCAGGCCCAGCAGCAGGAGCAGCAGACGCAGCAGCAGCTCCAGCAGCTCGCGCAGTCGGTCGTCCAGCAGGTGATCCAGCAGGTCCAGGCGCAGGCGCTCGCCGCCGGCGTGGCCAACGGCTTCGTCGACATCGTCCACCCGCTCCAGGGCCAGCCGCAGCAGGTCTTCCTGCGCATCAACAACCAGTTCCGGGTCCTCAACAACCCGACCCCGCAGCTGCACCAGCAGATCCAGGAGGCCTTCGCGTTCGGCCACCAGGTGATCGGCGTCTGGGACACCCAGGCCCCGAACGTGCTGCGCAGCGTGCGGATCCAGCGCATCTGACCGGCCGCTGAACAGCAGTTGGGGCGCTTCCTTGCGCAAGGAAGCGCCCCTTCGTGTGCGGGACGAGCGCTACAGGGCCACGCCCAGCAGCGCGTCCACGGCGCGCGACACGACCCCGGGAGCCCCGGTGTCCGTGCCGCCCTCGGCGTCCTGCAGCGCGACCCAGCGGTCGACCGCGGCGAGCGCGGCCGGGGCGTCCAGGTCGTTCGCGAGGGCCTCGCGGATCTCCTCGACCAGGGCCTCGGCCGGAGGACCGTCGGGCCGGGAGACGGCGGCGCGCCAGCGGCCGAGCCGGGCCACGGCGTCCGCGAGCACCTGGTCGGTCCACTCCCAGTCGGACCGGTAGTGGTGGGCGTGCAGGGCGAGCCGGATGGCCGCCGGGTCCACCCCCTCTCGCCGCAGCGTGGACACGAAGACCAGATTGCCCTTGGACTTGGACATCTTCTCGCCGTCCAGGGCGACCATGCCGGCGTGGACGTACGCCTTGGCCATGGGGAACTCGCCGGTCAGCACCTGGGCGTGCGAGGCGCCCATCTCGTGGTGCGGGAAGGCCAGGTCGGAGCCGCCGCCCTGGACGTCGAAGCCCATGCCCAGGTGGTCCAGGGCGATGGCGACGCACT
This sequence comes from Streptomyces spinosisporus, assembly GCF_022698145.1. Taxonomy (GTDB): domain Bacteria; phylum Actinomycetota; class Actinomycetes; order Streptomycetales; family Streptomycetaceae; genus Streptomyces; species Streptomyces spinosisporus. Next base: position 209,593 of record NZ_JALDAX010000012.1, on the reverse strand, counting down.
CGATGTGCCAGCCGGGCCGGCCGGGGCCCAGCGAGCCGCCGTCCCAGCTGGGCTCGCCCTCGCGCGCGGTCATCCACAGCATCGGGTCGAGCGGGTTCTTCTTGCCCGGGCGGTCCGGGTCGCCGCCGCGCTCGGCGGACAGCAGCCGCATGGCGGCCGCGTCGAGGTTGGAGACCTTGCCGAAGTTCGGATCGGACTCGACGGAGAAGTAGATGTCGCCCTCGAGTTCGTAGGCGGCGCCCGCCTCCCGCAGCCGCTCGACGAGCGGGACGATGCCCGGTATCGCCTCGACCGCGCCTATGTAGTGCTGCGGCGGCAGCATCCGCAGGGCGGTCATGTCCTCGCGGAAGAGGGCCGTCTCCTGCTCGGCGAGGCCGACCCAGTCGACGCCGTCGCGCTGCGCCCGCTCCAGGAGCGGATCGTCCACGTCGGTGACGTTCTGGACGTACTGCACCTGCCGCTTGGTGTCGAGCCACACGCGCTGGACGAGGTCGAACGCGTTGTAGGTCGCCGCGTGACCCATGTGGGTCGCGTCGTACGGCGTGATGCCGCAGACATAGATACGGGCGACGGGACCGGGGTCGAGGCGGACCACGCCGTCGGTCGCGGTGTCGTGGATCCTCAGGTCGCGGCCCTGACCAGGCAGGGCGGGGACCTCGGAAGCGGGCCAGGCATGCATGTCATGAGCCTAACCGGACGGAAGTTCCGTATACGAACCGGACCGGGCCGGATGGCCGGTGAGGCGCTCTTGCGCGGCAACAGCCCTTATGCATGGACATCGCCGCACAGGCCGCCGGGACCACCCCGCGGGCCGGTGGGGGCTGGTCGCGCAGTTCCCCGCGCCCCTGGGGGCGCGACAGCGCCCAGTGTGCTCCTAGACCGGCGGCCACGGAATGGCCGGCCACTCCCCGCCGGGCTCCGGATGCTTCCCCGACTCCAGCAGTTCGGCGACACGCGCGCGCGTGGCGTCGAGTTCGGCCCGGGTGATCAGCGCCGACAGCCGCGCGGCGAGCGCTCCCTGGGCGCCCAGGGCCTCCTGGAGCGTCTTGAGGACACCGACCGCCTCCGGGTCCAGCGGCTCCCCCGCCCACCCCCACAGCAGTGTCCTGAGCTTGTTCTCGGTGTTGAAGGTCACCCCGTGGTCGATGCCGTACAGCCGGCCTTCCGACGTCGGCAGCAGATGGCCGCCCTTGCGGTCCGCGTTGTTGATCACGGCGTCGAGCACCGAGAGCCGTCGCAGCCGTACGTCGTCGGCGTGCACCAGCAGCGCGGTGCGGCCCTCGCCGACCTCGGCGAGACCGATCGCCTTCCAGCCCGGCTCGGGCTCCTCGGCGTCCACGAGGGCGAGCAGTTCGGGAGCGTCACCATCGGCGGACGCCTCGATCCACAGCTGGACCATGCCCTCGCCGTACGGCCCCTCGCGCAGCACGGTGGGCGGGACGAGCCCCCAGCCGGTCGCCTCGGAGACCTCGTAGGCGGCCACCTCGCGCTGGGCGAGGGTGCCGTCGGGGAAGTCCCACAGGGGGCGTTCGCCGGCCACGGGCTTGTAGATGCAGGCCGCCTCCCGCCCCTCGTGGGAGATCGTGCAGTACAGCGCTGCGTTGGACGCCTCGCGGATTCTGCCGCGCACGGTGAGCTCACCGTCGGCGAGCAGCTCGACGGGCGTCACGCTCCGCGGCGGTATCCGTTCTGGCGCGGACATACGTGTCCTTCCGGGTCGAGCGGGAGGCTGCACAGCGGGCACGGCGGCCGCCCGGCGTTGACGACGTCGAGGGCACGCTTGGCGAAGGCTCTCGCCTGCGTGCCGGTCAGCCGGACCCGCAGCATCGGGGGCCCGTTCTCCTCGTCCTGCAGCAGGCGCTCCTCGGCCTCGGCGAGGTCCTCCTCGGAGTCGGCGTCGAGTTCGACGAGGGCCTGCGCCTCGACGATCATGCGCTGTTCCTCGCCGTCCCAGGCGAGCGCCATGGTGCCGACCCGGAACTCCTCCTCGACCGGGGTGTCCAGCGGGTCGGAGTCGGTGATCTCGGTGGAGGCCACGGCCGGGACGGCGGCGCTGCCGCCGCTGCGCCGTACGACCTCGTCGAGCAGTTCGTCCATGCGCTCGGCAAGGGCGGCGACCTGGGTCTTCTCCAGGGCCACGCTGGTCACACGGGGGCCTGCGGTGGCCTGGAGGAAGAACGTACGGCGTCCGGGCAGCCCGACCGTACCGGCCACGAAGCGGTCCGGCGGGTCGTAGAGGAACACCTGACGGGACACGTCCTGTCTCCTGGAATCGGGGATCGACATGGGACCGGATGGCCGCACGGCCTGCGGGTGCGGTCGGTTGCGGCGCTACTGCGACCGCTTCACCCTACTGCTCCCGACGATCACGGTGCGCCCGCACCGCCACCGACCGGGGCGTCGTCCGCGGGGGGCTCCTCGCGCGGCACCAGCGAGGTGAGGTCACCGGTGTCACCGAGGCGCACGAGGAACGGCCTCAGGCGTGTGTAACGGATCGCGGTGATGGAACACGGTTCAACGGAAATCCTCTGGAAGAGGTCGAGATGAAGTCCCAGTGCGTCCGCCACGAGCGACTTGATGATGTCGCCGTGCGAACACATCAGATAGACGGCGTCGGCTCCGTGGTCGCGCTCCACGCGCGCGTTCCACTCGCGTACGGCCTCGGCGGCGCGGGTCTGCATCGCGCGCATCGACTCGCCTCCCGGGAACGCGGCGGCCGACGGGTGCGCCTGCACGACCTGCATCAGCGGCTCGTCCCCCAGCTCGGCGAGCTTGCGGCCGGACCAGTCGCCGTAGTGGGCCTCGCCGATGCGCTCCTCGGTGTGGACGGCGAGTTCCGGCCGGGCGTCCAGCAGTGGCTGGATCGTCTCCCGGCAGCGCTGCAGCGGGCTGCTGACCACCTCGCGGATCGGCAGCTCGGCGAGCCGCCCGGGCAGTGCGGCGGCCTGCGCGGCCCCGCGTTCGTCGAGAGCGACACCGGGCGTCCAGCCCGCGAGCACCCCTTCGGTGTTGGCGGTGGAACGTCCGTGCCGGACCAGGATCAGCGTGGGCATGTGGCCAAGAGTAGGCGCACGCCGGGGTGCGTCCACGCCTGTACGACGGGAGAATGCGCTCCGTGATCGTGGACTGTGCCATCTATCGCGACGGGCGTCGCACCGAGGGGCCCGACGACTTCTCGGACGCTCTGGCGCAGTGCCGCCGGGGGCGCGACGCCTTCGTCTGGATCGGCCTGCACGAGCCGACGGAGAAGGAGTTCGACCGGGTCACCGAGGAGTTCGGGCTGCATCCGCTGGCCGTCGAGGACGCGCTCAGCGCGCATCAGCGGCCCAAGCTGGAGGTCTACGACGACTCGCTGTTCATGGTCCTCAAGCCGGTCGGGTACGAGGCGGCGAGCGACATCGTCACCTCCGGCGAGGTCATGGTCTTCGTCGGCGACTCGTTCGTGGTGACGGTGCGGCACGGCGAGGAGGCACCCCTGGCGCAGGTGCGGCACCGCCTGGAGGACGAGCCGGAGATGCTCCGGCACGGGCCCACGGCGGTGCTCTACTCCATCGCCGACGCCGTGGTCGACCACTACCTGGAGGTGGCGGGCGAACTCAGCACCGACCTGGAGGAACTGGAGACCGAGGTGTTCTCGCCGACCGGCGGCGGCTCGCGCCACACCGCGTCCCGGATCTACGCGTTCAAACGGCAGGTCCTGGAGTTCCGCCGGGCCACCGGACCGCTGACGCAGCCGCTGGCCCGGCTCGCGGGCAACGGGATGTTCGGCACCAAGGTGCCCTTCGTGCACGAGAAGGCACAGCCGTTCTTCCGGGACGTGAGCGACCACCTCACGCGCGTGAACGAGTCGGTGGAGGGGCTGGACCGGCTGGTCTCGGACGTGCTGTCGGCGCATCTCGCGCAGATGAGCGTCCGGCAGAACGACGACATGCGGAAGATCTCCGCGTGGGCGGCCATGGCCGCGGTCCCCACGATGATCGCGGGGATCTACGGCATGAACTTCGACCACATGCCCGAGCTGCACTGGACCGTGTCGTACCCGGCGGTGATCCTGCTGATGGCCGTCCTGGAGGTACTGCTCTTCCGGCTGCTCAAGCGCCGGGGCTGGCTGTAGGACCCGTGCCCGGGCCTCAGGCGAACTCGGGTGTGCTCGCCGCGGGCCCGCCCAGCGCGTCGCGCCGCTCCGGCATCCGCAGGCTCACCATGCGCCGCCAGCCCGCGAGCCGTTCGTAGGCGTAGACGGCGTGGATGCCGGCGGCGAGCACCGCCGACCTGGTCCTCGACCAGCCGAGGATGCGTCCCATGTGGTCCATGACGGCAAGGCTGACGTCGCGGTAGATGCGGATCTCGGCGAGCGCGCACTCGCGCAGCGTCCGCTGGATCGCCCGGCCGTGCCCCGCGCGCGCGAAGCGCAGCAACTCCTCGTGGCAGTAGGCCAGATGGTTGTCCTCGTCGTTGGAGATCATCTTCACCGCGCGCCCGACGTCGGGGTGGTCGGCGAAGTGCCTGCGCAGCAGGTCCATCTGCTCGGAGGCGCGCTGTTCGGTGACCCGGCTGTGGGCGAGGTAGGTGACGATGTCCTGAACGGTGAGCCGCTCCTCGCCCTTGAGCTTCTCGTGGGAGAGGCCGATGCCGTGCCTCTCCAGGAGCATCGTGTAGTCGGTCTCGGGCGGGACCGGGACGGGGTCGAGCCCGCGCTTCTTCATCAGGGCGTTGAAGATCCGCCCGTGCTTGTCCTCGTCCGCGCCGTGCCGGGTGATCTTGGGGGCCAGCCCGTGCTCGCTCTCCGGTACGAGTGCGGCGATGCGGCCGTTCTCCCAGCCTCCTTGTGACTCCCCACCGGCCGCGATGGAGCAGAACAGGGCGAACGATTCGTCGTCGTCGAGGATCTCCTGGAACAGGCTCTTTGCCGAAAGCATCGTGGACACCTCTCTGCGGGACTCACGGAACTCCGCCGGATTCCGCAAAGAACGAGTCAAATGCGGCTCGAGAGGTGCTGCAACAGCTGTATCGGACAACTCCGCCAAAAGGTGGACCCGCCAGGGCGCACGGGGGCGTAACCGAGTGGACCCGCGCGCGTTGTTCACCGTGACGGCCGTGGCGGGGAAGACCCCCCGAGCCCCCACCACGGCCGCAGAAACCTCCAGCCCCCGGTGTCACGCCAGTCCGGCGCGCTCCAGGGCCTCCATGCCGGCCCGGAGCGAGGCGAGCCGCTCGTCGAGCGTGAAGCCCGCCGGGTTCAGGCTGAGGCTCGTGACTCCGGCCGCCGCGTACTCCTTCATCCGGTCCGCGACGCGGCCCACGGAGCCGAGCAGCGTCGTCTGGTCGATCAGGTCGTGCGGTACGGCGGCCGCGGCGCCCTGCTTGTCGCCGGAGAGGTACTTCTGCTGGATCTCGGCCGCCGCGGCCTCGAATCCCATGCGCTGGGCGAGCTGGTTGTAGAAGTTCTGCTTGGCGCTGCCCATGCCGCCGACGTACAGCGCCGTGTAGGGGCGGAAGGCGTCGGCGAGCGTGGCCACGTCCTTGTCCTCGCCGACGGCCAGCGGCAGCGTCGGGTGGACGTCGAAGCCCTCCATGGTCTTGCCGGCCTTCTCGCGCCCGGCCCGCAGGTGCTTGATCGTGGTCTCCTCCAGGTGCGCGGCGGAGGGGAAGATCAGCAGGGCGCCCTCGGCGATCTCGCCGGTCTGCTCGAGGTTCTTCGGGCCGATCGCGGCGATGTACAGCGGGATGTGCTCACGCTGCGGATGCACGGTCAGCTTGATCGGCTTGCCCGGTCCGCCGGGCAGCGGCAGCGTCCAGTGCTCGCCCTCGTACGTCAGACGCTCGCGGGTCATCGCCTTGCGCACGATCTCGACGTACTCACGCGTGCGTGCCAGCGGCTTGTCGAACTTGACGCCGTACCAGCCCTCGGAGACCTGCGGTCCGGAGACGCCGATGCCGAGGCGGAAGCGGCCGCCGGACAGGGAGTCGAGCGTGGCCGCCGTCATCGCGGTCATCGCGGGCTGGCGGGCCGGGATCTGGAAGATGGCCGAGCCGATGTCGATGCGCTCGGTCTGGGCGGCGACCCAGCTGAGCACGGTGGCCGCGTCCGACCCGTAGGCCTCGGCGGCCCAGCAGACGGCATAGCCGAGCCGGTCGGCCTCCTTGGCGACCGCGAGGTTGTCCGCGTCCATTCCGGCACCCCAGTAGCCGAGGTTGATCCCGAGCTGCATGCCGTTTCCCCTTACCGATCAGTAACGTGCCTGTTCCGCAGACCCTAGCGTGAGAAAACTGGTTGTCCACAGGCCCCCACGCCACAGGTTCAGGCCAGTAATCTCGGCGTTCATGGAGCAGAGGCATCTCGGCCGTACCGGTCTTCGCGTGTCCCGTATCGGACTCGGCACCCTCACCTGGGGCAGGGACACCGACGAACACGACGCCGCGGACCTCTTGAAGTCGTTCTGGGAAGCGGGCGGCAACCTCGTCGACACGGCGGACGTGTACGGCGACGGGGAGGCCGAGTATCTGCTCGGACGCCTCATAGAAGGCCTGGTCCCGCGCCGGGATCTGGTGATCTCGACCAAGGCCGGCAGTGTGCCCGACCCGGACCGCCGCGTCGACGGCTCGCGCGGGCATCTGCTCTCCGCGCTGGACGCCTCGCTCGCCCGGCTCGGCACGGACTACGTCGACGTGTGGCACATCCACGCCTACGACCCGTACACCCCGCTCGACGAGACCCTGCACGCCCTCGACGTCGCGGTCAGCAGCGGGCGCGCACGGTATGCCGGAGTCTCCAACTTCTGCGGCTGGCAGCTCGCCAAGGCCGCGACCTGGCAGCTCGCGGCGCCCGGTACGCGTACGAGACTGGCCAGTTCGCAGATGGAGTACTCACTGCTGCAGCGCGGCGTGGAGCGCGAGGTGCTGCCGGCGGCGCTGGACCTGGGTGTCGGGCTGCTGCCGTCCTCGCCGCTGGGCCGCGGGGTCCTGACGGCCAAGTACCGGGGCGACACCACTCCCGCCGACTCGCGCGGCGCCTCGGAACACCTGGCGCCCTTCGTGGCGCCGTACCTCGACGACACGGCGAGCCGCATCGTGGACGCCGTGCAGACCGCGGCGGACGGGCTCGCGGTGACGCCCCTTCAGGTCGCCCTCGCCTGGATCCGGGACCGGCCCGGCGTGACCGCCCCCATCATCGGCCCGCGCAACGCGCAGCAGCTCACGGCGGCATTGTCAGTGGAGACGCTTAGTCTTCCTGACGAGATCTGCCGGGCTCTCGACGATGTGTCGGCGCCCGTGCACCGCTATCCCGATCACGACTGGAGCACGCTGTGAGCACGGACCCGGAGACCACGGAGAACACCGAGCCGGGGGTGGCGGCGCGGGGCGCGGCGGATACGGGCACGGCAGCACCGGACGCGGATCTCGCCGGGCGGGACGGAGCGGCGGGCAGCAGGGCCGCGAGCCGCGCCGCGCAGGACGGGCCGGCCGACAGCGATGCGCCGGGTACAGGGACGGCGACACCGGACGCGGACCCCGCCGCGCAGCGCGAGGTGGCGGGTGACGCCGCACCGGGCGAAGGCGCGCACGGCGAGGGCGTGCACGGCGCCCCGCGCGACGACGTGACGGACGCGGGGACAGCGGGAGCTGACGCGGACCCCGTCAGGCAGTCGCCCTCCGACGGCGACGGTGAGAGTGCTGCTCAGCGGTCCGAGGCCGAGGCCGAGTTGGCGGCGCAGCGGATCGAGCGGGAGCGGATCGAGCGGCGCAAGGCCGAGAAGCGCGGGCCCATCGACAGTGGCGCGAAGCTCAGCGGGAAGGCGGCCGATCTGCTCGCCGCCGTCCGGGCCGTGGAGAGCGGTCAGAAGCCCGTGGCGACCGTCTTCGGCGAACCCGAGCGCGCCCCCCGGCGCCCCACGGCCGAGCCGGTGCGCCGGCCGCAGCCCGCGCCCGCCGCACCGGCCGCGGCTCCGGCCCCGGAGACGGTGGGCGCGGTCGGACGCGTACTGGCCGACGGAGGCGCCCCGGAGGCACTCGCACCGCAGGTCACCGCGGCCCTCGGCGAGGGTGCGGACGAGCAGTTGCGGTCGGATCCGTGGCTGCTGCTGCGCGTCGGCGGCGTACGGCCGGAGCAGGCCGACGGCTTCGCGCGGGCGCTGCTCGGCGCGGACTGCCGTCCGGACGACGAGCGGCGGGGCCGGGCGCTGACGGGCTGGCTGCTGGAGCAGGCGGCCCTCGCCGGGCACACGGCCCTGGAGATGTCCGCGCTCATCGCGGCGCTGGCCCAACGGGCCGTGCCCGACGCGGAATCGGCCGTGCAGAGCGCCGTCGCGGAGGGCGAGGCGCTGGTCTTCCAGGACGCCCTCGACCCGACCGCGCCGGCTCCGGAGCCGGCCGAGGACGGCGAGGAGGCCGAGGAGCGCCCGGTCCGCGTCCTGATCGGCCTGGAGCGGTACGCCCTCGCGGAGGAGAGCCTGGCCGACGGTCTGGCCCGGCTGATCAACTCCGTGCCCAAGCAGGACGGTTCGGCCGAGGACTGGGAGCGCGCGGCCGCCGCGGCGCACGGCTCCACCGCCGAACTCGTCCGCGCGGTCGCCGGCCACGGCCTGGTGCTGCACACCGGAGGCGAGGCGTCCCGGGCCGAGCCGGCGGCGCTGCTGGAGGTCGCGGCAGGCCTCGGCCTGCGCGCCTGGGCGGCCACGCACACCCCGGGCGGCCGCGACCGGTTCGCGGCGGCACTCCGGGCCGGGCAGGGTCAGGGCAACTCCGGGCACGTGCAGGAGGGCGCCGGGCGGGGGCACCGGAGCGACGGCCGCGACGCTTCCCGCGCCACCACCGTCGCCGGTCTGCTCTCCGGCGTCGAGGGCCCCGGGCGGGATGCCGACGGCGCGCTGGACCTGGATCTCCTCGTCGTGCTGGACGCACCCCAGCTGGACGTCGAAACGGCGGCCCTGCTCATCGAGTCGCTGCCCGACGGTGCCCGGCTGGTGCTCTCCGGCGACCCGGCGGTGCTGTGGTCGGCCGGACCCGGGCGGGTGTTCGCCGACCTGCTGGCGGCGCGGATCTGCCCCCGGATCTCCTCCCGGCTGCCCGACTCCGGGCCGCTCGGCGAGCTGGTCTCCGGCATCGGCATCGGCGAGCTGGGCCAGGTCGACGCACCCGGCAAGGAGGTCGTCATCGTCCCCGTGCGGGACGCGGGCGAGGCCGTGCACCGCACCGTGCAGCTCGTCGCGGACTCGGTGCCGCGCGCGATCGGCGTTCCCCCCGAGCAGACCGTGGTGATCACCCCGGGCCACGGTGGCGCAGCGGGCACACGGGCGCTCAACGCGGCGCTGAAGGAACGCCTCAACCCCGGCCCCGGCCGCTTCGGCGGCTTCGACCCCGGCGACCGGATCGCCTACTCCCCCGCACCGGGGCGTACGGTCCCCGGCGCCGTGGTGAAGGCCGACGCCGACGGGCTGCATCTGTCGTGCTCGGGCCTGCCCGTCGTGGTGGCGAAGGAGCGGGTCGAGCAGTCCGTGCGGCACGGATGGGCGCTGACCGCGCACCAGGCGGTGGGTGACCGGTGGCCCGCGGTGGTCGCGGTGCTGCCCGGGGACGCGGTACCCGCCCTGAGCCGCCCGTGGATCTACACCGCGTTCGGCAGAGCGGACCGCCATCTGTCCGTGGTCCACGGCGTCGAACAGGCACTCCCCAGAGCCGTGGCCGAGGTCGTCGCCAAGCCCCGCACCACCCGCCTGCCCCTGCTGCTGGCGACCCAGGTACCGGCCACCGGCTGACCCCGCCCTCACCGAGCCCAGGACGACGACGGCGGCCCCGGGGTCCTCGCCCCGGGGCCGCCGCCGTCCCGGCCGTGACGTGACGGCCCGGTGTCCGCGGTCCTCAGCGTTCCGCGTCCAGCGGTTCCAGGTCCTCGTCGCCGTCCAGGTCGTCGTCGAGGTCGACCTCGTCCTCGTCGTCGTCGAGGCCGATGTCGTCGAGGTCCTCGTCGAACACCGCGCTGACGTCGAAGCGGCACACCACCCGCTGCGGGTCGATCTGGTCGAACGGCGCCTCCAGCCACTCGCCGGGCTCGGCCGGTTCGTCCGTCGCCGTCACCCAGAGCGTGGAGTCGCCCTCCTCCAGCCCGAACTCCTTGTGCCGCGAGGCGATCTCGTCCGGTTCGAACTCGCCGAAGAGGATGCCCAGCGCGCCGTGCACCGTCGTGGAGGCCTCCGCGCCCGCGCCTCGGCCGTCGTCGGAGTCCGCGGCCTCCACGCGCTGCGCCTGTGCCAGCAGCCGCTGCGGCTCCACCACGGCGTAGTCGCGGCGGATGAGCACGCTCAGCGCGTTCGGCTCCTCGGGACCCTTGTACGGCGGCAGTGTGTCCTCCGCACCGGGGATCTCGAAGGGCGTGACCTCGTCGTAGCGGTCGTAGAGCAGCTCGTCGTACGTCTCGGCGGCCGCGGCGAGCTCGTTGAAGGCCTCGTAGACGGCCGGGTCGTCCTCCCCGGACCTGCGTTCGACCGCGGCCAGGTGGCGGTCGAGCGCGGTCTTGACCGCCTCGGCGGCGGCGCGTACCTCGGCAGCGGTGGGCTGCACAGCATCAGACATAGTGCAGACGCTATCCGTACCGGGCCCCAGCCCGCACAATAGATGCGATGCCGGAATACGAATTTGTCGACGTGTACGTACCGCGCGGGGTTTCCCGCAAGGACGCCACACGCCTGCTGACGGACCATGCCGAGTACGGTCACTGGGAGTTGGACCGTCTGAGCCTGATGCGCGACGGAAGCCGCAGGGTGCGGTTGCGACGGCGGATCATCCGCCAGGTGCGTGCCACGTGGTGAGCTGAGGCCGGGACGGACGACCGAAACGGAGCGGGCCCCGCCAGCACGGGGCCCGCTCCGTTCTGCGCACCGTCGGGGGAAGTTTCCGGTGCTTCGTCCGCGCCTGTGTCGCTTTGTGCGGAAGCGTCGCCTTATACGGAAGCGCGTGCCTTGCGGTACATGACCGCTCCGGCCAGCAGCGCGCCCGCACCCACCGGGAGCACGACGCCCATCGGCAGGTCGCTGCCGGTGTGCGCCAGCTGCGCGGAGCCCTTGGGCTGGGTGACCGTCTGGGTGCCCGGGTGGTTCGGGTGCGTGTCGCCCGGTGTCTCGCCGCCCTTGCCGGGAGGCGTGCTCGGGGTGCCGGGGTGAGTGGGCTCCGTGGGGTTGCCCGGGTGGTCGGGGTTGCCCGGCGGAGTCGTCTCGTCGTCACCGGGAGGCGTCTTGTGCCCGCCGCCCGAGCCGTTGTTGGTGCAGTCGTTGTCCTTGGCGGGGTTGCCGATGCCGACGACGTCGACGCTGTTGCCGCACACGTTCACCGGGACGTCGACCGGCACCTGGACGTGGTTGCCGGAGCCGACACCCGGCGAGTCACTGGCGTGTCCGTCGGCCCGGGAGCCGCCGTGTCCGCCGGTGGAGTCGCCGCCGTCGCTCTTGTTGGCGCACGTGTTGCCCATGGCCGGGTTGAGGATCCCGACGACGTCCACCGTGTTGCCGCAGACGTTCACCGGGACGTGAACGGGCACCTGCACCGTGTTGCCGGACAGGACGCCCGGTGAGTCGGAACTGGAACCGCTCGCGCCCGAGTCGGCGTGGGCGTAGCCGCCTGCTGCGGCGAGCACGCCGGTCGCGGCCGCCACGGTCATCAGGCCCTTGCGGGTGACCTGTCGCATTGCTGAATTCTCCTGCCTTCGATCCTGACCTGGAATCCTGCGAATTCCACGAAGAAATCCGGGACAACGGCCGGTCGGCTCCGGAGCGCATGGCGTGCGCTCCGGAGCCGACGGCGTGAAACGACCCTCAGCGGATCGACGTCACTTGTTGATGCAGGTGTTGCCGAAGGCGGGGTTCAGCAGCCCGATCACGGAGACCGTGTTGCCGCAGACGTTCACCGGGACGTGAACGGGCACCTGAACGACGTTGCCGGAAACGACGCCCGGGGAGTGCACGGCGGCACCCTGAGCACCGGAGTCGGCGACAGCCAGGCCCGCACCCGCGAGAACCAGACCACCAGTGGCAGCCGCAGCAGCGACGACCTTCTTGATCATTATTCCTCCTTGTTGGCAAAAGCGATCTCGTGTTGCTGATCGCATTACCTGTAACGAGGAGGAAGTAATGGAGCTACGACCTGATGGTCGCATTCACCCGTCCCGGCGCCGCTCCGTACGCGCTGCCGATTACGAAGGTCACGAAGCGTCGATGTGCGACGGTCACGACGCGTCGATGAACCGGTCCAGGACGCGCACACCGAACTTCAGGCCGTCGACCGGCACCCGCTCGTCGACGCCGTGGAACATGCCCGCGAAGTCCAGCTCGGGGGGCAGCTTGAGCGGGGCGAAGCCGAAGCCGCGGATGCCGAGGTCGTCGAAGGACTTGGCGTCCGTGCCACCGGAGAGCATGTACGGGATGGCCTTGGCGGCCGGGTCCTCGGCCACCAGCGCGGACTGCATGGCCTCCACCAGCGCCCCGTCGAAGGTCGTCTCGACGGCCTTGTCGGCGTGCACGTCCTCACGCTGCACCTTGGGTCCGAGGATCGTGTCGAGGTCGGCGAGGAACTCCTCCTCGAAGCCCGGCAGGAAGCGCCCGTCGACGTGCGCCGTGGCCTCGCCGGGGATGACGTTGACCTTGTAGCCGGCGCCGAGCTGGGTGGGGTTGGCCGTGTTGCTCAGGGTGGCCCCGATGAGCTTGGCGATGCCGCCGAGCCGGGCGAGGGTCCCCTCCATGTCCTCCGGGTCCAGCTCGGTGCCGAGCGCGTCGCCGAGTTCGTCGAGGAAGGCGCGGGTCGTCTTGGTGACGCGGACCGGGAAGCGGTGCCGGCCGAGGCGTGCGACCGCCTCCGACAGTTCGGTGATCGCGTTGTCCCGGTGGATCATCGAGCCGTGGCCCGCGGTGCCGGCCACCTTCAGCTTCATCCAATGCATGCCCTTCTCGGCCGTCTGGATCAGATAGAGCCGGCGCTGCTCGCTGACCGTGAAGGAGAACCCGCCCACTTCGCTGATCGCCTCGGTGACGCCCTCGAAGAGACCGGGGTGCTCGGTGACCAGGTGCTTGGCGCCGTATGTGCCGCCCGCCTCCTCGTCGGCGAGGAAGGCGAGGACGATGTCGCGCGGGGGCCGGCGCCCGCTGCGCAGCCGGTCGCGTACGACCGCGAGGGTCATCGCGTCCATGTCCTTCATGTCGACGGCGCCGCGGCCCCAGACGCACCCGTCGGCGACCTCGCCGGAGAAGGGGTGGTGGGTCCAGTCGTCGGCGTTGGCCGGGACGACGTCGAGGTGGCCGTGGATGAGAAGTGCGGGCCGCGAGGGGTCCTCGCCCTCGATGCGGGCCACGGTGGAGGCCCGGCCCGGGTGCGACTCGAAGATCTCCGGTTCGAGACCCACCTCGGCGAGCTTCCCGGCGACGTACTCGGCCGCCTTGCGCTCACCCGGACCCGAGTGGTCGCCGTAATTGCTGGTGTCGATCTGGATCAGCTCGCGGCAGAGGTCCACGACCTCGTCCTCGCCGGTGACGCCCCGCGCCGTGTCCGCCTCGCTCACGCTGCTTCCTCCCGCTGTCACTGCTGGTGGTTCCCCTCATCCTCCCTCTCCCCCGGTCGCACCCCAAGAGCGGACCCGCTCCGTCACACGCCGTTCACGCCGGAAGGGGGTGACCGGGACCCCCTCCGGAGCCTGGTACTGTTTCCTACGTCGCGGCGGGCAAACCCGCACGACAGACACCTTGTCCGGGTGGCGGAATGGCAGACGCGCTAGCTTGAGGTGCTAGTGCCCTTTATCGGGCGTGGGGGTTCAAGTCCCCCCTCGGACACCACAGCGGAAGTGAGGCCGTGACCCCTCGGGGTCACGGCCTCACTCGTCGTGTGGGGCATCTCTCCTTCGCCGAAGAAGCGCGAGGTCAGCGAGCCGGTGTCGGTCTCCGGGTGTCTCCGAGCGGCCCTCCCGAGTGGCCGATCCAAGGTCGCGAACCTAGCGTCGTACTAAAATTTCCGGCTTGTTACGGAGCTGGAGGAGGACAACCCCAGGCAGACCTGCGGGCCCGCCAGCGCCCCGGAGGCTTCCGGGATCGAGACGCGAGGACCGATGGCAGCCATACACGAGGGCAGTGCTCTCGGCCTGCTCGACGATGAGCTCGGCGCTGAGATCCACCGGCAGTTCGGTGACACCGCACGTTTTTCGGGAGGTCAGGCGGCCTCCGCTCGCACGCTCGTCGACATCTTCGACGCGTCCGTACGCTCCTACCCGGACGAGCTCGCCCTGGACGACGGGACGACCCGGCTGACCTATCGCGCGCTGGCCGCCGAGGTGGAGCGGCTGCGCGGGCGGCTGGCCGCGGCCGGTGTCGGGCTCGGTGACCGGGTCGGTGTCCGCGTGCCGTCGGGGAGCAACGACCTCTATGTCGCCGTCCTGGCGGTTCTCGCCGCGGGTGCGGCCTACGTCCCCGTGGATGCCGAGGACCCGGACGAGCGGGCCGAGTTGGTGTTCGGCGAGGCGGAGGTACGGGCCGTCGTCGGGGCCGGGCACGAGCTGACCGTCACCGGGCGCGGCGACGTGCCCGCCGCGCGGCCCGGCGTCGGGAGCGACGCGTGGATCATCTTCACCTCCGGCTCGACCGGGAAGCCCAAGGGCGTCGCGGTCGGCCACCGCAGTGCCGCCGCGTTCGTGGACGCCGAGGCCGCGTTGTTCCTGACCGACGACCCGATCGGTCCCGGTGACAGGGTCATGGCGGGGCTGTCGGTCGCCTTCGACGCGTCCTGCGAGGAGATGTGGCTGGCCTGGCGCCACGGCGCCTGTCTGGTGCCCGTGCCCCGCTCGCAGGTCCGCAGCGGCGCCGATCTCGGGCCCTGGCTGGTCGAGCAGGAGATCACCGTCGTCTCGACGGTGCCGACGCTGGCCGCGCTGTGGGAGCCGGAGACCCTCAACGACGTACGCCTGCTGATCTTCGGTGGTGAGGCGTGCCCGCCCGAGCTGGTGCAACGGCTGGTGACCGAGGGGCGCGAGGTCTGGAACACCTACGGGCCGACCGAGGCGACGGTGGTCGCGTGCGCCTCGTTGCTGGGCGGCGAGGAGCCCGTTCGGATCGGGCTGCCGCTGGACGGCTACGAGCTGGCCGTCGTCGACGAGGCCGGGGAGCCCGTGCCGATGGGCGGCAGCGGGCAGTTGGTGATCGGCGGGGTCGGGCTCGCCCGCTATCTCGACGCCGAGAAGGACGCGGAGAAGTACGCGCCACTGGAGGCGCTGGGCTGGGATCGGGCGTACCGCAGCGGTGACCTCGTCAAGGCCGAGCCGGAGGGGCTGGTGTTCCTGGGGCGGGCCGACGAGCAGATCAAGCTCGGCGGTCGCCGCATCGAGCTCGGCGAGGTGGACGCCGCGCTGCAGGCGCTGCCCGGTGTCGCGGGCGCCGCGGCCGCCGTGCGCACCGCCCGCAGCGGCAACCAGCTCCTCGTCGGCTACGTCGTCACCCAGGACGGCTGGGACCACGCGGCCGCCGTGCAGAAGCTGCGCGCCGAACTGCCCGCCGCGCTCGTCCCGTTGCTCGCCCCGGTCGAGGTCCTGCCGACCCGGACCAGCGGCAAGGTCGACCGGAACGCACTGCCCTGGCCCCTGGAGGGGCTGGAGACCAGCGGTCCCGCCGAGCAGCTCTACGGCACCGAGGCGTGGCTGGCCGAGCAGTGGACGGCAGTCCTCGGCATCCCCGTCACCGGCGCCCGGGACGACTTCTTCGCGATCGGCGGCGGCAGCCTGGCCGCCGCGCAGCTGACGACAAGGCTGCGCGCCCGCTACCCGAGCGCCGCCGTCCTCGACATCTACCAGCAGCCCACCCTGCGCAAGCTGGCCCGGCACCTGGAGGAGTCGGCGCACGACGACGGGGGTGAGCGCACCGTCGCCCCGGTGCCGGTCCGCGCCAAGGTGATCCAACTGCTGCTGCTCGTCCCTTTGTTCACCCTGCTCGGACTGCGCTGGACGGTCGCGCTCGCGGCGGCCGGGAATCTGCTGCCCGCCTGGTCCTGGCTGCCGACGGCCCCCTGGTGGCTGCTCGCGCTCGGTGGTCTCGTGCTCTGCACGCCGCCCGGGCGGCTCGCGACGGCCGCGGGCGGTGCGCGGCTGCTGCTGCGGGGTGTGCAGCCCGGCCGGTACCCGCGCGGCGGCGGCGTCCATCTGCGGCTGTGGACCGCCGAGCGGCTCGCCGAGGTCAGCGGGGCGACCTCGCTGACCGGCTCCTGGCTGGAGCGGTACGCACGCGCGCTGGGCGCCAAGGTCGGCCAGGACGTCGACCTGCACTCGCTGCCGCCGGTCACCGGTCTGCTCAAGCTGGGCCGGGGCGCGGCCGTGGAGTCCGAGGTCGATCTGTCCGGCTGGTGGCTGGACGGCGACCGGCTGGAGATCGGCGCGGTCAAGGTCGGCGCGCACGCCACCGTCGGTACCCGCAGCATGCTCTTCCCGGGCGCCCACGTGGGCAAGCGCGCCGAGGTGGCGCCGGGCTCGGCGGTCACCGGGCAGATCCCGACCGGTCAGCGCTGGGCCGGTGGGCCCGCGGTCAAGCTCGGCAAGGCCAAGCGCAACTGGCCCAAGGAGCGCCCGCAGCGGGGCACGTACTGGCGTGTGATGTACGGCCTGACGGGCCTCGCGCTGTCCGCGCTGCCGCTGCTCGCGGGCGGGGCCGCGTTCCTCGTGGCGTGCGCGTTCGTCGACCCGGCCGCGCCCGTGCGGGGTGCCGCCCTCGCGCTCGTCCCGGCGACACTGGCCTTCGGGGCGGCGTACGCGCTGCTGATCGTCGTCTGTGTACGGCTGCTGAGCCTGGGGCTGCGCGAGGGCACGTATCCGACGCACAGCAGGACCGGCTGGCAGGCCTGGACGGTCACGCAGCTGATGGACCGCGCCCGCGAGACCCTGTTCCCGCTGTACGCCGGGCTGGTCACGCCGGTGTGGCTGCGGCTGCTCGGGATGCGGATCGGGCGCGGGGCCGAGGTGTCCACCGTGCTCGCGCTGCCGAGCCTGACCACGGTCGGCGAGGGTGCGTTCCTCGCCGACGACACGCTGACCGCGCCGTACGAACTCGGCCGGGGCTGGATGCGGATCGGGCGCGCGGAGATCGGGCGGCGGGCGTTCCTCGGGAACTCCGGGATGACGGCGCCGGGGCGCAGTGTGCCGGACGGCGGTCTGGTCGGGGTGCTGTCGGCGACGCCGAAGAAGGCCAAGAAGGGCAGCTCCTATCTGGGGCTGCCGCCGGTGCGGCTGCCGCGGAGCACGGAGTCCGGCGACCAGAGCCGGACCTACGACCCGCCGGCCCGGCTGCTGTGGGCGCGCGCTCTGGTGGAGCTGTGCCGGATCGTGCCGGTGTTCTGCTCGGCGGCGATCGCGGCCGCCACGGTGGCGGTGCTGTGTCTGCTGGGGCCGTGGGCGGCGCCGCTGTCCGGGCTGGTGCTGCTCGCGGCGGGCGGCGCGGCGGCCGGCGTCTCGATCGTCGCGAAGTGGCTGCTCGTGGGGCGGCACCGCGCGGGTGAGCACCCGCTGTGGAGCGGATTCGTGTGGCGCAACGAGCTGGCGGACACCTTCGTCGAGGTGGTCGCGGTGCCGTGGCTGGCCGCCTCGGTGCCGGGGACGCCGCTGATGACGGGCTGGCTGCGCGGCCTTGGTGCGCGGATCGGCAGGGGCGTGTGGGTGGAGAGCTACTGGCTGCCCGAGACCGATCTCGTGACGCTCAGGGACGCCGCGACCGTGAACCGCGGCTGCGTCCTGCAGACCCACCTCTTCCACGACCGGATCTTGCGGACGGATACTGTGGTTCTCCGTGAGGGCGCCACGCTGGGCCCTGGCGGGATCGTGCTGCCCGGCAGCACGATCGGGGCCCGCACCACGCTGGGTCCCGCGTCGCTCGTCATGGCAGCGGAGTCCGTCCCGGACGACACCCGCTGGCTGGGCAATCCGATCGAGGCATGGCGTCCCTGAGCGCGGGTCACTCGGAGCCGGTGAGCGGTGCACCGGCACGGACGGGTGGCAGTACGGCGCAGGGAGCAGAAGCGGCAGTGGCAGTTCAGCAGGCGGCGGGTTCGGACCCGTACTTCCCGGACCACGGTGACGCCCGGTACCGGGTGCACCGCTACGAGCTCGCGCTGGACTACCGCCCCGGCCCGAACCGGCTGGCCGGGACCGCCCGCATCAACGCCATAGCGGGCCGTTCGCCGCTCGCCGAGTTCGTCCTCAACCTCGCCGACTTCAAGATCGGCCGGGTCCGGGTGGACGGGCGGCAGCCGCACTACACGCACCGCGGCGGCAGGCTGCGGATCCGCCCCGCCAAGCCCGTGCGGGCCGGTGCGGCCTTCACCGTCGAGGTGCAGTGGTCGGGCAACCCCAAGCCGGTGCACAGCCCGTGGGGCGGGCTCGGCTGGGAGGAGCTGGAGGACGGGGCGCTGGTGGCGAGCCAGCCGGTCGGGGCGCCGTCCTGGTACCCGTGCAACGACCGGCCCGCCGACAAGGCGTCGTACCAGATCTCGGTCACCACGCCGTCCGCGTACGCGGTGGTCGCGGGCGGCCGGCTGCTGACCCGTACGACGAAGGCGTCCACGACGACCTGGGTGTACGAGCAGTCGGCGCCGACGTCGAGTTATCTGGTGGGGCTCGCGATCGGCAAGTACCAGACGGTGCTGCTGGGCGACCCGGGCCCGGGCGGGGTGCCGCAGCACGGGCACATCCCGGCGCATCTGCTGCCCGAGTTCTCCCGGGACTTCGCGCGGCAGCCGCAGATGATGGACCTGTTCCAGGAGGTCTTCGGGCCCTACCCGTTCGGTGAGTACGCCGTGGTGGTGACCGAGGAGGAGCTCGATGTGCCCGTGGAGGCACAGGGGTTGTCGCTGTTCGGCGCCAACCACGTGGACGGGGCGCGGAGTTCGGAGCGGCTGGTGGCGCACGAGCTGGCGCACCAGTGGTTCGGCAACAGCGTGTCCATCGCGGACTGGCGGCACATCTGGCTGAACGAGGGGCTGGCCAAGTACGCCGAGTGGCTGTGGTCGGAGCGCTCCGGCGGGCGCGCCGCGCAGCATTTCGCCGCCGTCGCCCACCGGTTGCTGTCCGCGCAGCCGCAGGATCTGAAGCTGGCCGACCCGGGCCGCAAGTCGATGTTCGACGACCGGCTCTACGAGCGCGGCGGGCTGACCGTGCACGCGGTGCGCTGCGCGATGGGCGACGACGCGTTCTTCCGTATGCTGCGCAACTGGGCGGTGCTGCACCGGGACGGGGCCGTGACGACGAAGACGTTCACGGCCCATGTGAACCGGTTCGCGGACGAGCCGCTGGACGCTCTCCTCGATGCATGGGTGCACGGCGCCCAACTGCCGCCGCTGCCCACGCAGTTCCCCGCCCGTCCCACGCACCCGCCCACCAACGCCGAGTCGGCGTAGGCGGGCGGGGCGAAAGGGAGGCGGCCCTCAGCTCGCGGGCACCTTCAGTTTGTCCCAGCTGACCTTGCCGGGGATGCCGTCGGCGTCCTTGCCCTTGAAGCCGAGCTTGTGCTGCCAGGCCTGGTAGGACGCGCGGTCGGCGGCGGTCCACTCGGGGCCGGGCCCGACCTCGTAGTGGTCGCAGCCCTCGGCGACCAGGCGTTTGCCCATGGCGGTGATGAGCGGGGACTTCTGTCCGTCGTGGAAGAAGCCGCCACCGGGGAAGGGCGCGTACTTGGGCTTGGACGGCGGCTTCGAGCCGCCGCCACCTCCGCCGCCCTTGCCCGCCAGCCGTTCGGCGATGCGCTTGCGCATCCCGTCCATGGTGAAGCCGCGCGGGTCCGTCTTGCCGGGCTGCCACTCCTTGTGGCCGATGACCGACCGCTCGCTCCAGCCGTAGTGCCGGCAGATGGCCGCGGCCACCTTCTCGATGGCCTCCTTCTGCGCCTCGGGCCAGGGGTCCTTGCCGTCACCGAGGTTGATGCACTCGAAGCCGTAGAAGTGCCGGTTGCCGTCGGTGTCGGCCTCGTTGTCGTGCGGCAGCTTCGACTCGTTGACGACGGCGCGCAGGACGTCGCTGTCGCCCAACCCGGCATGGTTGGCACGGCCGTTGCCGACGAGGTGGACCTCGCCCTTCTTGTCGATGACGCCGTGGCACAGCGGGCCGGGCAGCCCGGAGTAGCCGTTGTAACAGATGTTCACCGAGTTCTGGGTGCCCGAGGTGACGGTGTGGTGGATCATCACGCCGTTGATCGGACCCCAGGGTCCCTTGCTGTTGCGGTTGTGGGTGCGCCAGCTGCGTACCTCGTGGACCGTCAGGCCCTCCGCCCGCAGGATCTCCAGCAGCTTGGACGCGCTCATGGGTGTGGCCATCAGTTGTCTCCCTCCGCCGCGGCCTCCGCTTCCGCCGTGGTCTGCGACCTTCCGTGCGACGGGTCCTCCGCCGCCGTCTCCTCACGTCGTGCCTGCTCCTCCGCGGCCAGGGTGGCCTCGTCCGCGGCCGGGATGCTGCTGGCCAGCGGACCGAAGGCGAGCCGCAGGTCGACGGCGCCCTCCTCGCCCTTGACCAGGGCCAGCGGGGCGAAGTGGCGTGCGATGCCGGCGGGGCCCTGGAGCAGTGGGCGGCGCGCCGGGTCGGCCGGCCATTCGACGGCGCCGGTCGCGGTGCGGGCCGGGATCAGCCAGTGATCGCCGGTGCGGTAGGCGCCGCCCTTGGCGAAGTACACCTCGACGCCGTCCTCCAGCGGCAGCCACTCCCCCTCGGTGACGGGGACGGCGCCCCCCTTGAGGGTTGCCGTACGGCCCTTGCGCCTGGGGCCCTCGTGGTGGTCCCAGCGGCGCAGGAAGGGGTTGAGGGCGGGCTGCCGCCCGACGCCCGGCTCGGGCTCGGCGGACAGCCGGACCCGGCGGCCGGGCAGGTCGAGTTCCTCGACGCGCAGCAGCGGCAGGGCCTCGAGCCGTGAGGAGTAGGCGGTGTCGGTGAACTCCACGAGGTCACCGACGGCCAGGTCGAGTTTGTCGTCGTGGCCGAGGGACGCCAACTGCACCCAGGTGCCGTCGAGTTCGTCGACCGGGAAGACCACGGACCCGTTCTCGCGGGACCACTTGAAGGTGGCGTCCTTCGCCGCGCCGCCCGCGTGCACCTCGACGCGGTACAGCTGGTTCTCCGTGCCGCGGTAGCGGGCGTCCGGCCGGACCAGGCAGGGGTCCTCGTCGGCGTGGTCGGGTCGTTCGCTGCGCGCCGCGAGCCGGGCCGAGGACAGCGCCTGTCCCTTCGCCCACTTCTCGAAGGCGGCGCGGACGACCTCCTTCGACGGGTCGGTGTCCTCGATCGCCAGCTCGGCGAGGGAGAGCGGCAGCACCTGCCAGACCACCTTGACGCGGGCCGCGGTGTCCGGCATCGCCGCGCCGAGGGCGACCTCGCGCAGCGCCGGGTCCTCGGCCGCGGTCACCGAGCGCTCCCAGACGTTCAGATAGACCACGAACGGCGACTGCGCGGGTGAGGGCAGCCGGTCGCCGGGCTTCTCCGGGTCGCGGTAGGCGTCGGGCTGGTCCCAGTAGGTCCAGTACGACGGCGGGGCCGCGGTGTCCGCCGTGTCGTCGGTGTCCTCGGCGTCCTCGTCCGGCACGGGTGTGCCCGGCGCCGGGCGGTCCGCGTCGACGAGGATGCCGTCGACGTAGTAGCGCCCGCCGAAGATGTGCAGGGTGTCGATGTCGTGCTTGCCGCCGATGTACTCGACGCGGAAGCCGGCCGCGTCGCGCGGTCCGCCGTGCCGGCCGATCAGGTCGGCGGCGAGGGCGCGGGCCCGGTGGAGCTGGATCGCGGTCTGCTCGTTGGCGTCGGCGTCGAGCTGGACGCGGCCCTGCTGGGCGACGACCGCGGAGTAGTGCCGCTCCGGCCGGAAGGTGAGGCGGGAGAGATCAGCGTGCATGAAGGGGGTCCCCCTGGTTCGGAAAAGGGTGCGGGTGCGGGTGCCTGTCGGCCTCGGATCAGGTCACGAAGAAGATCCCGGCGTCGGTGCCCGCGGGGGTGTACTCCGCGAGCCGCGCGCGCAGGCCGTCCTCGCGCTGCGGCCGGTACAGGTCGTGGAAGGCACCCATTTCGGCGCCGTCGTCGGCTCCGCGCCGGATCTGTTCGGGACAGCGGTCGGACAGCTGCCCGTACCAGGGCGTCCCGTAGCGCAGGGCGGAGAACAACGGCCGTACGCCCGGGGTGAGATCGGGCTGGCAGCGGTGCCTTCGCGGGGTGCGCGAGCCGGCGGGGACGTAGGAGTGGCGCAGGCAGCCGATCCCGCGCCGGGCCACATGGAGCTTGCCCGTGAAGATGGAGTTCTCGGCCAACTCCACGGCGTGGGTGTGGACTTCGCCGATGACGGTGGTGCGGTGCACATGGAGCACCGCGTGGGCGTGACGGCAGTCCGGGGCGGACAGTGCCTCGCGGTCGGAGCCGGTGGCGTCCAGGATGCTGTCGCGCAGATGGATGTCGAGGGGGTCCTCGCTCACCTCGTCGCCGATGACCTCGACGGTGCCGAGGATGCTGTGTTCGACCTGCAGACAGGCGGTGGTGCGCTCCAGCACGATGCTGGGCTCGTCGGGCGAGTGCGGCTCGCACTCGGGTTCCAGGGACCAGCCGGGTACGAGCGTGGAGTGCCGTACGACGACGGCTCCCATCGGCCCGGTGACGTTGATGCCGCGCCCGGCGACCAGCAGCCCGTCGAGGACGATGCGCGGCCGCTCGTGCGGTGCGCAGTCCTCGTCCACGGCGCGGATGTTGAGGGCGTCGGGGCGGTTGCTGTACCAGTCGAGGAGCCGGATCACCGGGCGGGTGCCCTCGGCGGCGCGCAGCTCCAGCCGGTCGCCGGGGTCGAGGTCGAAGTCCAGCTGCTCCTGGTATGCGCCGCTGTGCGTGATCTCGATGATGCCGTCGGGTCCGGTGTCACCGGCCCGGCGGTCGTGCTGCCAGGCCCGGTAGGCGTCCATGATCTGGCGGTACGGCTGCCCGGGGCCGACCCGGTAGAAAGCGGCGTCGGGCCGGGCCGTGCGGTCGGGCCGCGCGTACTCGCCGCCGCCCATGTCGGCGCCGGACGCGTAGTGGTAGTCCACCCATACGCCCTGCCGGGGCGCCGACCTGGACCCGAACGCGATCCGTCCGAGCTCCGGGTCGACGGCGATCTGGCCGCGTTTGGGCCGGTAGCGCCAGTCGGAGAGGTCGGCGACCACGATGTCGGAGGGCGGTACGGGCCGGTCCTCGCCGTCGCGTCGGATGACGAAGCTCTTGCCGGGGCCGTAGTAGTCGAGCAGCCGGTCGTGGAGCAGACGGCGGGTGATGAAGGCGGGGACGTTGTCGACGGTGGCGATGTGGGTGGGCGACGGCTCCGGGACGGGCTTGGTGACCAGGGGGCTGTCGTTGCCGAGGATCGAGAACGTGTAGAGGTTGCGGGCGCGGTCGATGCAGTACGCCGGGGACGAGGTCAGCGAGTACGCCCCGAGCCGCCAGACGAAGAGGCCGACCCCGGCGGGTGTCCAACCCCCTTGTCTGCGCGAGGAGTTGGTGCGGCGGACGTCGACCGTGCGGGCGGTCGTCCCGAAGGGGCCGCCGGTGAGCGCGAGCGCCGAGCCGTCCCTGAGGTCGAGCAGACGGCCCCGGCCCGTGTCCCGGTGGAGCTTCACCGACTGGTTGTGCGCGACCAGCCGGGACAGCTCGACCGCGCGTGCGGGGTAGCCGGCGACCCGCTCGGAGATCTCCTCCAGCAGGTGCAGCGTGCCCTTGCGGCGGCGGGCGGCGACCGTGGCCGCCACGTCCGCGCGCGGTGCGATCGCCTCGGCGAGGGCCTCGCGCCCGCCCGCGTGCAGACCGGTGGTCAGGACGCGCTCGTAGCCGGGCAGGGTGCGGTAGCCGACCAGGTCGCCGAGGTACGGCAGCACCCAGGGTGCCGCCGTCTCCACGAACAGGTCCTCGTAGCCCTGCTCCACACCGTCGCGGACCCGGTCGAGCTGCTCGGCGATCACCGCGAGCAGCGCCCGCAGCGGCTCGCCCTCCTCGGCGTCGCGCAGCAGGTGCCAGCGCGGCAGCAGGGCGGCGAGGCCGTCGGGCTCCCGGACGGCTGCCGGGGTCGCCGTGTCGAACTGGACGTCCGCCGGGTTCGCGGCCATCACTTGACCTCCGTGAGGATGAGGGTGTCCGCCGCCCGTGGGGACAGCAGGGCGAGCTGGGCGGGGCGGATGCCGCGGAAGACGAACACCGAACGGCCCTGCGCGAGGCGCCGGGTGTCGGTGATGTCGGGGTTGAGGCGCAGGAGTTCGGCGAGCGCGATGCCGTAGCGCGCGCAGATCTCCGACAGCGTCTCGCCGTTCGCGGCGCGGACGGTGTGGACCTTCTTGTCGTACGACGCCGGGTGGGCCGGCACCGAGGCCCGCGGCGGGCCGGGGTCGGTGAGCAGTGCGGCGAGTTCGTCCGGGGTCGCGGAGGCGGGGACGCCGGTGAAGACGTCCACGTCGACGTAGTCGACGCCGGGCACGGTGTGGGCCGTGGCGAGGAGGTCGGAGAGCCGGGCGGGCTGCCCCAACTCCCGTCCCTCGTAGCCGAGTCGGCGCATGAGTGCCTGGCGCAGCCGTGGCTCGACGTACTCCCAGGCGTGGTCGGGGGCGACCTTCACCTTCGCGGCGACGAGCAGCAGGACCAGTTCGCGCACGTCGACACGGACGGGCAGGTTGGCGTCGCCGTACTCGGCGAGTGCGCCGCGCAGGGCGCGCAGGGTGTCCGAGCCGCCGTCGAGCGGCACGTCGTCGGTGCCCGCGACCGTCACGTGCAGCAACCGCCGCCGTCCGTCGAAGAGTTCGCGTGCGGCGGCCCGGCCGATGCCGGCCCGGGAGCGGGCGAAGTCCTCGTAGTCGGCCGGCGAGACGAGCCGGTCGAGGGCGGAGACCGCCAGCGGGACCGTACGGCGGGTCAGGCCCGGGCCGTCCGCGTCCGCGCCGCCCGTGGCCGGGCGGGGGTTGGTGACGGCGGTGACGCCGAGCGGGCGGGTCAGGGGCTGGGTGAGCCGGTCGGCGGGCACGTTGGCGGCCTTGCCGGTGCCGAAGCGGTAGCTCGCGTGGACGTTCTCGTGGCCGCTGGGCAGCCGGGCGCCGTGCACACCGTCGCCGAAGGTGACCGTGGTGCGCCCGTCGGAGGCGGTCCCGGTGATGTAGACACGGTCGCGCGGGCCCCGTCCGGCGAGGCTGTCCACCTCGTGCCAGAGCACGCCGTCGACCCGGATCTCCAGCACCGGTGTGGCGCCGAGGGGGTTGTCGTCGGCGAGCCAGGTCAGCGGGGACTGCCAGAGCGCGAAGGTCTGTCCGACGCGGTCGGAGTCGCCGCTGCCGATGGACTCCTGACGGCTCTCGCCGTGGGTGGCCTCGACCACGTTGCCCAGGATCCTGACCGTGTCGCGGCGGTAGCGGTGGACGAGGTCGGTGGTCAGGGTCAGCCGGGTGTGGACGCGGTCGCCGGGCAGCTGCGGATCCACGGCCGGGTCGGCGGCGGCGACGGCGACGACCTCGGTGGCGGCGACACCGGCCGTGCCGGGGATGTCGCTGCGCTCGCCGGTGACGACGAGCAGCCGTCCCGCGCCCAACCCGTCGTACAGCTCGGCGAGTTCGATCTCGTTGCCGTGCACGTCCTCGCCGAGCGGCTCGTCCGCCGGGCGCAGCGGCTCGCCCGCCGCGTGCACGGTGGTGTCGCGGATGTGCGAGAGCAGGACGTCGAACTCGTCCAGCCACGGGTCGGCGAGGGTGAGTTCGGTGCCGCGGCTGGTGATGCCGTAGTTGGTGTACGCCGCCGTACGCACCGACACGACCTGCGTGGTGACGAACGCCAGCTCGGCGTCGCCGGGGATGCCGTCCTGGGCGCCCTTGGTGGGGCGCTGGATCGCGACCCAGCTGCCGACGGTGATGCCGGTGTGCACGCTGTCCAGCTGGAGCACCTTGCGGTTGACCGGTGCCGGCTTGCTGGCGATGACGACCTCGACGTTGGGCTCGCTGCTGCCCACGGTGTAGCGCAGGCTCACCTCGTACTCGCCGTGGGTGAACTGCCGGGTGTCGCCCGGGCGCAGGGACTCCTCGCGCGGGGTGCCGTTGTTGACGCCGACGTGGATCACGCCCTGCTCGTCCGGGCGGGACACGAACAGGGTCCGCGCCGGCAGACCGTCGCGCAGGCGGATGTTGACGCCGGGTTCCTGGGAGTCGGCGGGGCGGCGGGTGAGCCAGCTCAGGTCGCGGTCCTGGGCGGCACGGGTCGACAGGTCGACCTGGCCGGGCCCGAGCGTGAAGCTGACCTGCTGGCTCAGCGGCAGGGTCACGGCGCGCTGGTCGGAGCTGTTGCCCTCGACGTACTGGAACTCCGCCCGGACCGGCGCCTTGGCCCCGGTGTCGTAGACGATCCGCATGCCGGTGAGCGCGGCGCCCGTCAGCGGCCAGTCGGTGGAGCGGATGACCCGCCCCTTGTCGTCCTGCACAGGCTTGAGCGGCGCCGTGGCCCCGAACGGCGCCGCGGTGACCCGCATGGCGAGCAACGCCCGCAGCAACTGCCCGGGCGCACCAACAGCCGCCTTCCGCCAGGCCGGATACAGACTGCCGACCCCCGGATTGAGCGCAGCAAGCACCCGAGCGGCATCGGCACCGGGCCGCCGAGCACCGCCCCCGCCAAACGCGCCGGCAGCCTGGGCACGCAGGGCGGGAAGAACAGCCCCCAGAACATCAAAGGCAGCGGTACGCGGATCACCCTCCAGGGGCGCGGGGAACTGCGCGCCAAGCCCGGACGAACCCGCACCCGCCAACGCACCCACAGGGGCACCCTCATCGGCGGCCTGCGCAGGAGCCAACCCCATTGCACGAGCCCCGAGTTCATCGAGTACCGCGTGCAGTTGCTCAAACCACGCAGCAACCTCCTCGAACGGCTCGGCCAACACCTCGGCCTCACCCAGCCGCGCAACAGGCTCCGCCAGACACCCCACCAACCCTTCGGGCGTCTTCACGTCCCCCAAAGCCGCCCGCAGAGGCACGAGCACCTGATCCTCGAAATCCTCGATCAACCGGCTCACCGGCCGCGGATTGGGCACCTCAGGCGTCGGCGGCTCATCCCCCGGCCCACCCGGAGCGGACGGCTCCGCCACCCACCGCAGCACCTCGTCGACGAGCTCCTTGAGCGTGGGGGGCGCGGACTTCGGCAGCGTGAGTACCGTGACATCCTCGTCCCGGTCGACACGCACCCCCGCGACCGGCAGCAACTTCCGCTCCCCACCGGCCTGTTCACCGAAGACGAACAGCAACTGATCCCCGGTCTGCAGCGAGTTCCCCGCCCCCTCGACGAAGAACTCGGACCGCCGCTCGAGATCCGCCGGCGTCACCAGCGTCGGCCGCCTCCTGCGCACCTTCAGCTCGTTCCAGTCCCAGCGGGCCGTGAGGTCCCGGCTGGTCTCGAAGGTCACGGACTCCTCGTCCGCGGAGGCGGGCACGCTGTGGGTGCGTGCGCCGCGCGGGATCACGACGGGCAGCGTCTCCGCGCGCGGGTCGCGTTCGAGGGTGTACGCCAGGTGTGTGGCGGCGGCGACCCCGGGCCGCGGGCGGTGTCCGACGAGGCGGCCGAGCAGGACCAGCGAGCGGTGCTCGCCGGCCGTGCGGATATAGGCCTCGTCGGCGATCCTCTCCGAGTGGAAGGTGAGCAGGTCGCCGAGGACGGCGGTCGCGTCGAGGAGACCGATCGCCGGGTCGTCGGGGGTGCGTACGGTCAGCCCGTCGAGTGCCGGGTACGCCGGTGAGGCGAGCCGGTCGAGGAGGGCGGCCAGGAAGGAGCCGTACGCGCCGACGCGGTAGTCGAGGGCGGTGCGGCCGGGCGGGTTGTGCACGGGGGCGGGCGCCAGGCGCTCGTCGTGACCGCCGCACGCCCCTTTGCAGGAGCACGTCGGGCTCATCGGGCACCTCCCAGGGCTATCGCCAGCAGGCCGTTCTCCGGCCGGTCCGGGTCGTTGTCGCAGGTGGCGATCTCCAGCGGGCCGAGCCGCAGCACGCCGTCCTCCCTCTCTCCTCGTTCCTGCTCGAACAGCCGCCGCAGCCGGGTGACTTCGACGCTCCGCACGCCCGGTACGGCGGCGGCGACGGCGACCAGCCGGCTGAGCCGTACGGGTTCGCCGAAGGTCAGCGCGTCCGGGTGGAAGAACCCGAGCCGCCCGTCCGCGAGCCGTCCGCTGCCCAGCACGCGGTACAGCTCGGCAAGGATCTGTCCGTGCTGGTGGCCGGGCGCGGCACACACGCTCAGCTCGATGTCCAGCGGCACCAGGCGGGCGGGGCCGACGACGAGGTCGTGGCCGATGCGCCGGTACGCCTCCAGGGACTGCTCCACCCGTGCGAGCAGTGCGGCCGTCGGCTCGGCGCTGCCGTATGCGTCGATCGCGATGTGTGCCTCCTGGACGCTGCCGGTCCAGCGGATCTCGGCGGCGGCCCGCTGTACGCCGGGCAGTGCGCGGGCGAGGGCCGCGTAGTCCTCGGCGGTGACCGCGCGCAGCCGGGTGCGGCGCAGGTCGAGCGGGGCCAACTGGCGTGCCTGCTCGACGGGTTCGGGCTCGACACCGCCGGTGGCGGGCAGCGGGTTGCGGACCACGGCGGCCGGCGGCCGCTCGCAGTCGCTCTGCACGACCAGATGGTTGATGGCCTCCGCGCCCACGTTGCCCGCGTGCCCGCCGCCGAGCCGGTAATGGAGGGCGAGCCGGGCGCCCGCTGCGGGCCGCGCGCCGTGCCGGCCGTCGCCGAAGCGCAGCGCGAGGCGGCCGTCGTCCTCGAGTTCACCGACGAAGTGCCGGTCGCGGGGCCCGCTGTGCAGCAGGTCGCGGCGGGGCACCCAGGTCTGCTCGCCGTCCTCGACCCGTACGGCGGGCAGCGCCGTGCGCGGGTCCTGGTCGAGCGCGGCCGTCGCGGACCCGCGCAGCACGGGCTCGTCGGGGTGCAGTCCGGCCGCGTACGCCGGGCCCCAACTGTGCGCGATCTCCCAGGCGATGTGCCCGTCGAGCACGGTGCCCGCGCGGGCCCGGGAGGCGAGGATCTCCACCCGGCGCAGCTTGGTGTCCAGGAACTCGTCGTTCCTGTGCAGGAGTTCGCGCAGGGCTCGGACGGGGTGCGCCCGGAGCTCGTACCGCTCGATGGTCTTCAGGCCGTAGACGACGGTGAGTTCGGCGATCTCCTCGTCCGTGAGCCCGTCGCGGTCGCGGGCGCTGCGCCACAGTTCGACGAGGCGCTGCCGCACCCGCCCCGGGATCGCGGCGATCCGCTCGGCCTGCCCTGCGGCGACGGCCTGCGGGTCGGGGAAGGGGGCCGCCTGGACGACCGGGGAGCGGCCGAGGACCGGGCGGAAGCGGGGCCTGATGCCGGGGTACACGGACTGCGCGAGGAGGGCGCGCAGGGCGGCGGCCTGGGCGTATGCCGTGCCGGGCACCACGCGTTCGTGGCGCTGACCGGCGCGTTCCAGACCGATTCCGGCGCGTACGGTCGCGGCCTCGCCCACCACCTGGAACAGCTCGCGGACGTCGTCGGGGACGAGTGCTTCGCCGTTCTCCGTGCGGTCCGTGAGGGAGTTGATCAGACGGGCCGGCGCGTTGCCCTCGGCGGGGTCGTCGCATCCGAAGGCGGGCGGGTCGCAGGGGGCGACGACGGCGGGCTCCGGCGGCACGGTGACGGTCTCCGGGAGGCCGGTGAGGGTGCGGCCGTGGTCGACGAGGACGACATTGCCGCGGGCCAGGGTCACGTCCTCGACGGGCAGGCAGTCGCGGCCGCCGCGCGTGGTGAGGCAGAGCGGGAAGCGCAGCGCGTCCTCGGCGGCCCAGGTGACCTCCAGGACCGGCTGGTCCTCGATGCGGTCGACACCCGGGGTGACGGAGGTGAGGCGCACGGCCTGGCGGTGGCTCGGGTCCTGGTCCCCCGGGGTGCCCGTGCGCGGCCCCTTGACCTCCTCCAGGATCAGCACGTCACCTGCTTTGAGGGCGAGTTGACGTGTCCGGCAGGTCTCCGGGTCGTCCCACGCGTCGCGCAGGGTGGCGGAGGTGGCGCCCTTCGGCAGGGTGCACACCTCGCCGCCCCAGGTCCACAGCCGGATCGCGTTGTGCGCGACCTTCAGTTCGAGCGGGTCGGCGGCGAGGACCGGTTCGAAGACCTCCACGGAGCCGCGTTCGTCCAGGTCGCCGAGGTCGTTCTCGTCGATCACCGGTCCCGGTACGGGCCGGTCGTGCGGGTCGAGGGTGCGTATGTCGACGGAGGCGAAGCGGAAGGTGCCCGGGGCGAGCGTGGTGTCGTCGGCGGTGCGGACGGTGACGTAGGCGCGGGCCGTGCAGCCGTCGTGCATCGCGTAGTCGATGAGCCGGACGTGCCGCCGCACCGAGACCCGGCGGCGCGCGGTGTCCAGGTAGGCCTCGGTGGCCACCGCGTCCTGCTGGTAGCTGATCTGGTCGCCGGTGTACGCGAGCAGTTCGACGAGCGTCATGCCCAGGTCGGCGGGGTTGCGCTCGACCCAGTCGGGGGTGGTGAGCGCGAGCCGGTCCAGGAGCAGCTTGCGGATGGTGTCGTAGTCGCGGGCGGTGTAGTCGACGACGGGCGCGGCGGGGAAGTCCGGCTGTGCCTCGCCGTCTTCCTTGCAGTCGAACGGAGTTGGGCAGTCGGGCCGGAAGGAGAAGGACGCCCGGTGGTAGCGCTGGTCGAAGCCGCGGAAGGGTTCCGTGCCGGGGCGGCCGTACGGGTCGGTCTCGACGAGGGCGAGGACGTACCGCGAGGTGTCGCCGGTCCGGTCGAGGGTGACGTAGAGCCGGTCGTCGAGCTCCGGGTCCTCCTCGCGTTCGACGCTGACGTCGACGGCGGTGATGCCGGTGATCCGGCGGCCGCCGTCGATGCGGACGTTCTCCGGTCCGAGGCCGTGCGGGGCCTTGCCGAGGAAGGTGACGGTGAGCAGCAGTCCGTCGTCGTCGACCTCGACGGCGTCGACTCCGTTGAGCTGCGCGGCTCTCACCTTGGCACGCCGGGACGTGGCGGTGGTCATACGGCCCTCCCTTCGAAGACGTCGTCGGTGCGGGCGCCGGTGGCGCGCAGGACGTAGGACAGATGGACCCGTACGGCGTTGTCGTCGCTCACCACGTCGAGGGCGACGACGTCGATGAGGTCGCCGAGCCAGCGCTGCAGCGAGGCCTGCACGGAGAGTTCGAGCGTGCTGACCAGTTCCGGGCTGTTGGGTGCGAAGACCAGGTCGAGCAGCCCGCAGCCGAAGTCGGGCCGCATGACCCGCTCTCCCGGGCTGGTGAACAGCAGTTGCTCGATCAGGTCGTGGACGTGCGCGGCATGCGCGGCGTGCGCGGTGCGGCCGCGGCGGTCGGCGCGGAAGGGGAACGCGATGTCGGTGCGCGGGCGGGTGCGTGGGCTCATCGGACGGTCACCTTTCGCGGTGCGGCCATGACGACGGGCGGGCCCTGCGGCACGAAGGCGGCGGTGAGGCAGAGGGCCGCGGAGGTGTCGAGCAGCACCGGGACGCCGTCGACCGTGATGCCGGTGCCGTCGGCGGTCCAGCGGACCGAGACACAGGGTGTGGGCACACCGTCGACGGTGTGCGGGCAGCCGGTGACGACGTAGGTGTGCCTGGCCGTGGCGACGGCGGCACCCTGGATGCGTACGCCGCCGGAGGGTGTGGTGGCGGCGGTGACCCGGCCGCCGTGCGGGCAGCCGATCACGGCGCCGGCGTCGAGCAGACTCCCGGACAACTTGGTGCGTCCCCCGTCCTCTATCGCTTCGAGAGCACGGTCAACTGGCCCTCGTTGATGGTTACTTCCCTGCCGCGGAGCACGATCTCGGCGCCTGCGCCGGTCGCGATGACCACGGCCTCCTTGGTGATGCGGATGTAGGCGCCGCCCTGGGCCTGGAGCAGAATCCCCTGCTCGGCGCCCGCGGTGTCGTTCATCACGATCTTGTGCGCGCCCGGGGTCTGCACGACGACGGGCTTGGTGGGCGCGTTCGCCTGCAGCGCGCGGCGTGCGTCGGGCGGCAGTTCCTCGGCGGCCCCGTACCAACACCCCGTCCACACGGGGAAACTGGGGTCCCCCTGCTCGAACTCCACCCATACGCCCGCGCCGGGCGGCGGCACCACGAACTGCCCCGACTCCGGTCCCGTGAACGGCAGGCAGGGCAGGGCCCAGGTGGACGGCTCGTCGCCGAGGACGTCGGGCACCTCGACGGTGACACGGCCGATCCGCAGCGGGTCGTTGTTGTCGACGACCCGGCCGCGGAACTTGCCGAGGTAACGGTTGTTGGGTGCCGCCATGCTGAACTGCTCCTGGTGGGTGGGCCGTTGGGGCGCGTCGGGTGGTGCGGGTGGTGCGGCTGGCTTTCAGGTGATTCGGGTGGTTCGGGCGGCTACGGCCGGACGTGGTCGCTGCGGGCCTCCAGTCCCTCCCTGGAGAGGGTGAAGTTCTGCTGGAAGGAGCCCGGGCGCAGGTTGTGGGTGACGGACTTGACGTAGTAGTCGCCGTCGTACGCCCGTCCCGAGCCGCGCACGCCGACCAGTTGGCGGGGCTGCAGGATGTAGCCGTGCCGGTTGACGTCGAGCGAGCCGGAACCGGAGACCACGTCGGCGGAGACGGCGGCGCGGGCGAGGAGTTCGGCCTCGGCCTGCTCGCGCTGCTGCTTGGCGGTGCCGGAGAGGGTCCTGCGCCTGAGCGCGGGGGTGGGGCGTCGCCCGAGGGGCGGGCGCAGCGGGCTGATCGGCGGCTGGGGCAGCAGGGTGGACAGACGGGTCCCCGGGTCCTGCCAGCGGGCCTGTGGTTCCTCGCGGGCCGTCCCGTCGTACGAGAACGTCAGCTGGTCCACGGTCGTGTTGGCGTCCATGTTGACGTTGAGGGCGTGCTGGCGGATGCCGAGGCGGACCTCGGGGCCCCAACGGGCGGAGGACTGGCCGGGGTTGGGGCCGGGTTCCAGGTAGAAGGTGTAGCCGTTGGCGCGGGCGAGGTCGGTGACGTACTGAAGGTCGGTGCCCGTCTGGTAGTGGACGCGGAGGTCCTGGTGCGGCGGCTGGGCGATCTTCTCGGCGTAGACGTCGGGCCGGATGCCGTAGTCGGAGTAGCGGCGCAGGATGGCGTGGACGCGCTGCGAGGGCGGCAGGTTGGGGTAGCGGGCGGTGCGCTCCTCCAGGTCCATGAGCAGGGTCAGATCCTCGCCGGTGACGGTGAGGGTGGAGTGGCCGGGCTGGTTGCTGGCGCCGACCTCCTGCCGGACGACGAGCCCGTCGAAGAGGACGTCGGTGGTGCCACGGACGCTGACGGTGACGATGAGGCGGGTCTTGGGGTCGAAGAACCCTTCAGGCAGCAGCCGCTTGTTGATGATCCCCGTCTTGGTGAGGTCGAACGCCAGCTGGAAACCGCTGCGTTCGCCGGCGGTGGCGGTGATCTGGGCGGAGAGGAGGGCCTCGGTCACCTCGGCCGGCACGGGGCGGGCGAGCTTCGGCCCCATGAGGAGCGTGATGTGGACGGGCCCTTGTCCGACTGGCTGCTCAGACACTCCGTCGCCCCCCGGGCTCGGGGATCTCGACGACCCGTCCGGCCTCGTCGGTCAACTCGCGAGGATCGAGTACGGGGTTGGCGTCGGCGATGCGCCACCACTGGCCGGGGTCGCCGTAGAACCGCTGGGCGAGGAGGTCGGGGCGCTCGCCGGCACCGACAGTGTGTTCCTGTGTGTCCTGGTCGTCGAGCGGCGGAAGCAACCGGCGCTTGGCGTACCGGACTTCGGTCCCGTCGGGAAGGGTGTGGATGCCGATCTCGGCGTCGTGGTAGCGGCTGGTGCGGGGGTAGGGGTGCGCGCCGGGTATCGCGCCGAGGGCGCTTTCGTAGGACTCGATGTCGGCCATGGGTGTCTGTCAGCCCCTTCCACTCAGTACATCGGCGCCCGGGAGTCCGAGGGCCCCGAGGCTGCCGCCGCGGGCGGCGGCCGCGAGGCGTTCCTTCTGGGCAAGGTGGGCCATGTAGAGGTCGGCGCCTCGGTGCCCCGCCGGGAGATCGCTGACGGTGAGGATCTTCATGCCGATGCTGAGCGAGGCCCGTATCGGATTGAGATTCACGTCGAACGCGGATTCATTGACGGAGAGTTCGGTGAGCCGGACGGGCATGACGCGCTTGCTGCCCCAAGTGAAGAGCGTGAGGGGCATCTCGATCGGACTGATCTCGATGGTCCCCTTCTGCGAGAGCCGGCTGGCTGCGCGCAGTTGCGCGGTGGTGGGCTGCACGAGCATTTCCAGCGTGGCCAGTTGGGGGTGGATGCCGTCGGGCGCGGCGATCTCCAACTGATCGGTCGCGTCGATCTCGGCGGTGAACTTCCACGTCTCCTCGGCGGGGCCCTTGAGGCGAAGTGCCTCGTTCCGGTCGCCATTCCCGGTGCCACCTGCTCCCCCGTCGCTGCTGTCCCCGGCGGACTGGGGGGCGATGCTGCGCTCCAGGGTGTCCGGGTTGAACTGGAGGACGATGATGCGTTGGGGGGTGCCCGTTTCGGGGTTGACTACGACTATTCCGGAGCGGATGGGTTTGGGGATGTCTGCGTAGCGGGTCATCGCTCACCGTCCTGGATGTTCATGACTGGTGCTGCGTGACTGATACGCCGCAGTCATTGCACCAGAAGCAGAAAAGCGTTCCTCGGAATCCCATCGCCCCGAAGGGGGTTGGCCCGCTGTCGACAGAAGCAAGGAAAGGCATCGCTTCACGGCACTCGGGACAGTGCGGATGGGCGTCGTACTCCACCCAACGCGGGAGGCCGCCGACCTGATGCCTGGATGCCCCTGCGATCGCCTCGAGGCTCACCCCGACTTGATTCGGGTGCGGCTCCAGAGCCATCGCCCTCTTGCCCGGCACAATGCTCCGGCTGGGATCGGAGACTCCGTGCGGACCATAGAAGACGTACCGTTCGCCGGGGCCGACCCTTACCGTCGTGGTCTCCAGAGCTCCGCAGGAGCACGTGTACCAGAAGAACGACGCGTCCTGCGCAAGTCCGAAAGGGACCGCCTCGGCGGCCACAGTCAGCACCCGCTGAGCCGGGGCGGAGCAGGCGGGGCAGACAGGGACGGGCCCATCGACATGGCCGCCCATGACATGCGGGCTTTCCGCTTCATCGACAACGGAGCCCAGGTATGCCGGCGGGTGACCGGCACTCTTCTCGGTGTCGGGGAGCAGCCCTGCCAACTCCAGCAGAATCTCCCATTCCTCAGCATCCTCGAATTCTTCGCGAACCGCGATCAGGGTGCGAACGGCATGAGGGGTGCGAATGAGTGCGACTGCCTCGATCGCATCATAATCGTCGTCCTCCTCGCGCCATCGCTCAAGAAAGGCATCGACCAGTTCGTCGGGCGAGCCGGACAACAGGCTCCTGTGAATGAAATGACTCTCGACCTTGTCGGCAAATGGACGCAGTCGATCGGGAGCGTTCACACCGATTTCAAAGATGACGTCGGACAGCGGGGAGCCGGCTTTCGGATCCGCCACGTAGTCGGCCACAAAGCCGTCCAGCAGCTCACCCGGAAGCCAAGGGACCAGTCGGGAAGCTGAACGAACCATTGGCCCAGCACCCCGAAGACGCTCTGCGGCGCGGGTCTTCCCCTCACGCGCCCCAGGGAGAAGCGCAAGGTGGATCGCCGCGAAGTCCGCCGCCCGCTCGTCATCGGTCTCCACCAGGCAGTCGACCGCGGCCGCCACCCCTCGGTCCGACTCCCCGGAAAGCAATTCGATAATGCGCGCCTCCTTGTCCGGAACGGATAGCGCGGCGTCTGCTGCAATTTGTTCCAGCTTCTCTTTCGGCCTCACTTGACTCTCTCCCAGGCTTCCTGTAGGAGCTTGTCGATCTCGGGCGACCAGTCGATCAACTTGGTGCGCGCCAGGTGTTCGTAATGTCGGATGAAACCTATCACTTCGTCCTGGGTCAGCTCCTCACCGAGGACCGTCAGATAGGCACGATAATCCAGTTCGACGGCCTTGGTCGGGTTCTTTGCGTCATGCTTCACCTTCTCTGGCGTGTTTGCGCTGAAGAAGGTTCTCCCCTGTTCATGGAGCTGCTTCCGCAAGTAGAGGGTGAGACCCTCCTGATAGATCTCCTCGGCCCTGTCGTCCCGAACGTTGCGCTTACCCCTCTTTTTGGTGAGGAGTTTTTCTTTCTGGTACAGCTCCAGCTCTTCCTGAGAGGTGAGCCTCCGACCCAGCTCCGACTCCTTTGCGTCCTTCACCCGGTCTTTCTCGGCCTGGATCAGAGAGGCACCTGACGGTATGTGGTCGGGAGTGTATTTCTCCTCGTCTCTCTTCCCTTGGTTGGCCTTTCTGTATTTCCGGTCGACGGCCTGCTTGAAGGAGAGGGATTCCCCGGGCTCCGGCGCACCTTGTCCCGAAGGCTTCGTCGCGCTGTTCAGGACTGCCTTCAGCGCGTCCGACAGTCCGGTCATCTTGGGCTTCGGCTGCTCCTGCTGTCCCGCTTGCTGATCCGGCGCCTCCTGCTCGGAGCCCCGATCGCCCTGCCTTCTCTGCTCGGCCTCAGCTGCGGCAAGAGAGGCGGGAGGCGGCGCCGGGGTTTCCTCCTCGAACTCGTTGGAGACTTCCTCGGGGTTGAGCCGCGCAAGGATGTCCCCTGTCGCGCGGCCTCGCAGATCGAGTCCGGTGAGTCGGTACCAGATCCGCATGCCGGCCAGGGTCGCGATCATGACCGGCCGTGGCACACCCCTCTCCAGCAGGCCGTCCAAGCGAGGGCGTATGCGGAGCACGATCTTGTGCAGCCGTGCTTCCTTCGACTCCCTGGACTTCTCGTCCTTCTTCCGCTGTTCCTGTTTGCGCCTCTTCTGTTCCTGGCGGCGCTTCTTGTGGTCGCGGAACTGGTCCTTCTTTTTCTTGAAGTAGTTCCGCAGCTTCGACGCGCCGTTCTTCAGCGCCTTGCCGAGCTTGGACTTCTTCAGTTTGCGGCCGAGGGTCTTGGCGGCGTTGCCGACCTTCTTCAGGGCGGACTTGACCGCGCCCTTGGCCTTCGAAAGGGCCTTGCCGACCGGGGACTTGGGCTTCTTGGGCTTGGTCGGTTTCGGGCCCTCGATCTCCTTCGGCTTCTTCTTCGGGGCGGTCTTGGGCTTCGTGTCCGTGTCGGGAGACTTCTCCCTGTCCGGTGTCCGGTCCCTGTCCGGCGTCCGGTCCTTCGCAGCCCCCTGCTCCCGCTCCGGCGTCCGGTCCTTCTCCGGCGACCTCTCCTTGGGCTTCGTCTCCGCCGCATCCGGCTTCTTCGCCGGACCCTTCGGCGTCGCGTGGTCCTTCGGTTTCACCGGGGACTTGGGGTCGGGGGACGGCTCGCCCTTCGGTTTCGACGGCCTGGCGTCGCGGGACAGGGTTTGGCGGGCCTTGCGGACCGCGCCGCGCGCCGAGTTGACCGCCGCCCCCGCCGCCTTCTTCGCCCCTCCCCCGACCTTCTTCAGGCCGTCCATGATTTTCTGGGCCATGCCTTTGAGGCGTTTGCCGACGCCCTTGGTGGCTCGGGAGAGGCGTTGGAGGAGGAAGTTGGTGATGAAGTCCAGGAGGGCGACCACGCCTGCCGCGACCGCCTCGGCGAACAGGCAGGCCGCCGGGCCCGCCTTCACCGCCTTCAGGTAGGCCCAGAATTTCGAGAAGGCGGACAGGATCGAGCTGACCGTCGACCACGCCGCCATCAGCCCCTGAATGATCGTCAGGATCGCGCCCGCCGCGGGCACGATCATCGAGACGACCTTTTCGATGACGAGCGTCGCGATCATCATCGGGAGGGACGCGATGATCGCGTCCCACGCCATCTTGCCGATCTGCTTCAGCGACACGCAGCCCTTGACCAGGACGTCGATGACGGCCTTACCGAGGCCGAGGATGCCCTCGACCTTCGTGTCGAACCACTGCTTCACGGCCACCTTGATGGCGCCCCAGAGGTGGTCCGTGATGCCGGTCTTGGCGGCGCTGCCGGCCTTGGCGATCCAGCCGCCCGGGTCCGGCGCGATGTCCGCGACCAGGGCCGCGAACTTCCCCAGCGCCTCGATCGCCGCCTGCGCGAACTTGATCGCCCCGACGATGACGGCCTGGTAGGCCTTGATGACCGCTTTCACGCCGGCTTCGAGGACGTCCAGGAGCTTGTTCAGCCCGGCGGCCAGT
Organism: Streptomyces spinosisporus; assembly: GCF_022698145.1. Lineage (GTDB taxonomy): Bacteria > Actinomycetota > Actinomycetes > Streptomycetales > Streptomycetaceae > Streptomyces > Streptomyces spinosisporus. The sequence continues at coordinate 171,482 of NZ_JALDAX010000012.1, read as the reverse complement.
GCGTCGAGCAGGCTGTTGACCGCCTTCTTCAGGCCGTCCGCCAGCTTGTTGACCGTCGCGATCGCCGCGTCCCGCAGGCCCTCGATCGCCTTGCGGAAGCGGTCCCGCAGCTCCGGGAACGCGGCCAGCAGCGTGTCGCCTATCGCTATCAGGACGTCCGCAAGGGTGTTGATCGCCTTGATCGCCAGGTCACGTACGAAGTCGATGGCCTGGTTGGCCCACTCCTTGAACTTGTCGATGATGCCGTTGACCGCCTTGCGGGCGGCGTCGAAGACCGCGGTGACCGCCGCGAGCAGGCCCTTGAAGAAGTCGGCGACCTTGTCGGCGACCCAGCCGAGCAGCCCGCCGGAGGGCTTCTTCTCCTCCTTCTTCTTCCTGGCCTCCTTCTCGGCGTTCTCCCGCTCGGTGTCGATCGAGGCGTTGTCCTTGTCCTTGCGCGCGCCGATCTCCTTGTCCTTGTCGTCGCGCGCCTTGACGATCTCCTTGTTCTTCTTGTCGTGCTCCTCGCCGGACTGCTTGTCCGCGTCCTCGACCTTCTTGTCCTGTTCGTTGCGCCAGTCCTCGCGCTGCTTCTGCGTCTCCCGGGCGACCCGGCCGCGTTCGGCGGTCTGCTGCGCGGTGTTGCGCTCGACCTCGCGGTCGATCTCGTTCTGCTTGTCCTGCTTGGCCTTCTGCTCGCCCTGCTGGTGCTCCTTGTCCTTGGCGGCGAGATCGCCCTGCGCCTTGCCCGCGCCGGCGGTGATCTCGGTGCCCTTCTCCTGCTTGGCGACCGCGCCGACGCCGGCCTTGGGCGCGGGCGTGGCCTCCAGCCCGCCGGCCTTGCCGCCACCGCCCCCGCCGGACGCCTTGCCGGTCAGCCGTTCCGCCGGGGCGTTCGGGTAGATCTGGTCCTCGCCGAGCGGCTTGGCCGCGTCCTCGCGCCCGGTCGTCTGCAGGTCGGTCTGCTTGTCCTTGAGCGCCTTGGCCTGGTCGTCGGTGCGCGTCGGGTCGCTGGGGCCCTCGAGGCGGATCTTGGGCGCGGGGCCGACGGTCTTGTTCTCGAGTGCGGGGTCGGTGGTGGGGATCGAGTCGGCCGTCGCCTCGACGTTCTTCGCCTCGGACTCGCTCAGGCCCTTGTCCGGTACGGCGGGAGGCGGCGGCGGAGGCACGTCGGCGGCGGGCTGTCTGCCCTCGGCCTTGTCGCCGCCCTTGGCCTTCTGCTTGTCGCCCTGGTCCTCGGGGCCGACCCGCTCCACCTTGCCGGTGACCTGGGCGGCCGCGGGCGCGGCCTGCGGCGGCGCGGAACGCGTCTGCGGCGCGCCCGAGGGACGTTCACGCGTCGGCGGTGCCGCGTCCAGCCGCTTCTGCTCGTCGGCGATCTTCTTGTCGGCGGCCCTGTCGACCCCGGGCATGGCGGCGGCCGCCTGGTCGGGCGCCAGTTTGCTCACGGTCTGCACGGCCGCCTTGGGGTCCTGTCCCGAGACGTCCGGCGGGTCCTGCTGCTTCTCCTTGGGCGCGGCCTCGCCGCCTCCCCCTCCGCAACTGCCCTGCTGCCCCTCGTCCTTCTCGGGTGCGGGCGCGGGCGGCGCGCAGCCTCCGCCGTCCTTCTCCAGGGAGGCTTCGGGCCGTGGCGCGCTCGTCGCGGCGGTCTGGCCGGGCCCGTCCGCCTGTTCCGCGGCCGGGCTGACCGCCGCCTGGGCGACGGACGGCGCCGCGCCCGGGCCGGCGGCGACCGCGGGTCCGGTCCGCTCGGACGCGCCGATCGGTCCGCGCGGTACGGCGCCGGGTCCGGTCTCCTTGGGCACCTGGCTCTTGGCCTGGGGTGCCTCGCGCTCGGACCGGGGCGGTGCGGCATCGCGCCGCGTGGCGGGCGAGGGATCGCGGTCCTCGACCGGGGTCCGGGGCGTCTGCGCGCCGGCCGGCCGGGACACGGCGGCGGCGACGGGCGTCGCCGCAGCGGGCGCGGGCGACGGTGACGCAGGTCCCGGAGAGGCGGCGGTCGTACGGGACTCCGCCGTCGTACGCTCCCGCTGCCGGTCCTTCTCGTCCTGCTCGTCGTCGGCGTCCGGCTTCTCGTCCTCGCCGTCGGTCCGGTCGGAGTCGGAGTCGTCCGGGTCCTTGGTCTGTCCCTTCTCCTGCTGCTGCTCGGGATCCGGCTTCTCGGTCTCCGGTTCGGGCCGTTCCCTGTCCTGGGTCGCGGGGTCGGGGCCGACCTCCTGGTCGAGCGGCTTGCCGGTCTCCTGGAGTTCCTTGGTGCCGCGGTCCTGGGCCTGTGCGGCGGGCCCGTTCTCGGGCTGCGGGGCCTCGCCCTCGACGGGCCCCTCGTCCTGGCCGGGTGCCTTGGGCTCGGGTCCGGCGTCGTCCTCGTCCGGCTCCTGTTCGTTCTTCTCCCGCTCCTGCTCGGTCTTCTCGGCCTTCGTCGGCGGCGGGGTGGGGAAGGAGGGCGGGGACGGTTCTGCGGCGCCCGGCGTGAGTTTGTCCGCGGTCGGTACGGCGGACAGGTCGAGGTCGGCCTCGGGCAGATAGTCCTCGGGCTTGAGCGGGGGCTCGTCCTTCGTGTCCGCTGCTCCGGCGCTCTCGTCCTCGCCGCCCGCGACCTCCTGGTCGGCGCCCGCCTCCAGGCCGAGCGGCCGTTCCTCCTCGCGGGGTTCGGCCTCGGCGCCGCCGTCCTCGTCCTTCTCGTTGAGCCCGTGCTCGGACAGCGCGGAGTCGGGCCGTTCGGCGCGTTCGTCGACCTTCTCGGGGCGTACGGGGCCGGGCTGGGCCTTCTGCTTGGGGTCCGGCTGCTCGTTGCGGGACCCGGCGGCGGGCTGGGTCTGGTCGTCGCGCCGCTTGCGCTTGTCGGCGCCGGGAGCGGTGGCCTGCTGCGGGTCGGCCTCCTCGCGCTCGCGTTGTTCCTTGCGCTCCTCCTTGGCCTGTTCGGTGCCCTCCTGGCGTCCCTGGGCCCGTTGGTCGGCGGCCTGGTCGGTGCGCTCGCGATCGGTGGCGGACTGCTCCTCCTCCTGCTGCTGCTCCTCCTTGGCCTGCTGCCGTGAGGCGTTGCGGGCATCCTCCTGCTCGGTGCGCTGCGCTGCGTCCTGTTCCTCGGTGGCGGCGTCCGCGCGGGCCCGGCTGCGGTCGCTGCTGCTCTTGGCGTCGCGTGCCTTCGTGTCCCGCTGTTCCTCGCGGGAGTCGGCGGCCCGCCGGTCGGCGGAGCCGCGGTCGGACTCCTGCTTCTTCTGCCAGTGGGTGCGTTCGACGCCGAGTTCTTCGAAGAGGTCGACCTCGGGCAACGGGGCTTCGGCGGGCTGGAGTTCGACGGGTCCGGGCCTGGCCTGTTCGGCGATCTCCAGCAGCCGGTCGTACTCGGGGGTGAGCAGCCTGTTCTCCAGGCGCTCGACGACCGCGTCCTCCAACTGCTGGGACATCCGCGCGAGTTGGAGGCGTACGCGACCGGAGGCGTCGCTCGGGTCGCCGCGCAGGCTGCGCAGCACGTTGCCTGCGATCCGGTCCACGAGGGTGGCCGGGTCGACGGCCTCGGCGCGCATCCGGTCGGCGTCGACGGTGGCGTAGCGCAGCCAGCCGGGGGTGTCCTGGCCCTCCTCGACCTGCGGGGCGGCGTCCGGAGTGTCCGGCCGGACCAGGGCCTGGGCGGCTTCCTCGGCCTCGCGCTCGATGGCCTGCTGCGGCAGGCTCACGGCGCCGAGTTCGCGGCCGGCCCGCAGGGTGCCGAGGCCGTGCGGGTTCTGCACCGTGTGCTGCAGCTCGTGGGCGAGCAGGCGGCGGCCCTCGTCGGTGCCGGGGCGGAAGGCGCCCTCGCGGAAGAAGACGTCCTGTCCGACGGCGACCGCGTCCGCGCCGAGCAGTTCGGTCAGCTGTCCGGCGTCGCGGCCGGTGTGCAGCCGTACCCGTCCGAGGTCGTGACCGAGGTGTTCCTCCAACTCCCGGCGCAGGCCCGGGTCCAGAGGCTGTCCGGCGCCGCTGACGATGTTCTTGGGCTCGGGCGCGCGGGACTTCGCGGCCTTCTCCCTGCGCTTGCGGCGGCGCTGCTCGGCGGACTGCTCCGCGGCGGCGTCCTGGGTGCGCGGGCTCATCGGCTCACCTCCCCGTCACCGCTCAGCCCCTGGTGCACGACGCGCGCCAGTTCCTGGCCCAGGCGCCGCGCGGACAGCCCGGCCGACAGGGGCGGCAGCCCGGACAGCGCGTCGAGGGCGAGGGGTCCGTCGGCGGCCAGCGGCACGCCGTGCAGCCGTATGAGACGGGTCAGTTCGGTCTCGAAGGCGGCCGACACCCGGTCGGGGTCGGCCCGGAAGCCGTCGAGGACGAGTTCGCCGATGTCGACGCGGATCGCCGAAGGCTCTTGCACGGGACCGGAGTTCACACCCATCCGCGGACCTCCGTCGGCGTCAGGGAGCGCTCCAGCTTCAGATACTCGGTGCGGGCGGCGGCGAGCATGTGCCGCATCTGCAGCCGGTCGCCCTCCTCGGCCGCGAGGAAGGCCCCGGACAGGGCGATGTTGCGGATCGAGCCGCCGGCGACGGTGAGTTGGGCGAGAAGTTCGGGGTCGATGCCCTTCATGGGTGCCTGGGGCGGCAGCACGCGCCGCCAGATCTCGGCCCGCTCGTGCTCGGCCGGGAAGGGGAAGTCGACGACGAAGCGGATGCGCCTCAGGAAGGCGGTGTCGAGGGCGCTCTTCATGTTGGTGGTGAGGACGGCGAGGCCGCGGTAGGCCTCCATCCGCATCAGCAGATAGCTGACCTCCAGGTTGGCGTACCGGTCGTGGCTGTCCTTGACCTCGCTGCGCTTGCCGAACAGCGCGTCGGCCTCGTCGAACAGCAGCAGCGCGCCGCCGCGTTCGGCGGCGTCGAAGACCCGGCGGAGGTTCTTCTCGGTCTCGCCGATGTACTTGCTGACGACCTGTGAGAGGTCGATGACGAACAGGTCGAGGCCCAGCTCGTTGGCCATGACCTCGGCGGCGAGCGTCTTGCCGGTGCCGGAGCCGCCCGCGAACATCGCGGTCACGCCGAGGCCGCGGCGCAGGGTGGCGCCGAATCCCCACTCCTGGTGGACGGTCGCCCGCTGCCGTACGTGCGCCACGATCTCCCGCAGCACGCTGGTCTGCCGCTCGTGCAGCACCAGGTCGTCCCAGCCGGCCCGCGGGGTGATCCGCCGGCCGAGTTCGTCCATGCCGATGCGTGCCTCGTCGAGCCCGGCCCGCCAGGCGAGTTGGGCGGCGTCCAGCTCGTCCTCCTGCGGCAGCCGGCGGCGTACGGTCGCGGCCGCGGACCGCACGACGTGCGGCGGCAGGCTGAACTGGGCGACGAGGGACCGCAGTTCGCCGTCGTCGAGATCGGCGACGTCGTGGAAGGCCTCGCCCCAGAGCGCGAACTGCTCCTCGTCGTCCAGCTGCGGCACCGCGACCCGGGCCGCGTACGACCGCTCCGTGCGCAGCGGGTCCTCGCTGGAGACCACCACCGGTACGGCGGCCCCGGCCAGGAACGCGTCGGTGGCCGCCCGCTGGTCGCGGTCCAGGTCGCCCACCTCGACGAGCAGCGCGGAGGGCAGCAGGATCGCCTCGCGCTGCCACAGCCGGGCGAGCCGGTCGCGTTCGACGGGGTCGGACGGGATGTCCTCGGCGCTCATCGAGTACAGCCCGAGCCCGGAGCGCGCGGCCGCGGCGGCCGCGATGTCGGCCCGGCTGCGCAGCTCCCCGCCGGTCACCTCGACGAGCGGGGCGTCGGCGGCTCCCGCCGTCGTCCAGCCCTCCGCGAGCCGGTCGGCCGCCAGGTCGTACGAGGGCGTCAGGGCCTGCGGCACGGGGGTGCGGCGCAGCTGTCCGTGCAGCCGGGCGTCCAGATAGGGCGAGCCGAGCAGGAAGTGCAGGATGCGCTCGTCGAGCCGCAGCCGTGAGGTCGTCAGCCGTGCTTCGTCGTCCAGCTCGGTGATCCGCCAGCGCCTGAGCGGGGCCACGGGCGTCAGCGCGCTCCAGTGCGGCTCGGCGAGCGCGGCGAGGGCGAGCGAGAAGGTGGGGTGGGCGCGCGCGGGGTCACCGCTGGCGGCGGCGCACCGGGCGCCGGCGGTGGGCTCCAACTCCTGGGCGGCGGTGAGGAGTACGAGGTCGCGCTCGAAGGCGGTGAGGCCGAAGCAGGAGACGAGGGCGTCGAGAGGGGCGGCGCCGGGGCCCTCGACGGGGGCGAGTTCGGCGCCGGGTGCGCGGTCCTTCTCGGCGGACCGCGCGGCGTGCGCGTCGACCCGGGCCAGGACACGGCGGATCTCCGCGGTCAGCGTCGTACCGTGCTCGGTCGTCCCCATGTCCTCACCTGCCCCCGTGGTCGTCATGCCGCCTCACTTCTCCGTGCTGCTGTCGCCCTGCCGCGGGGTCTGCCGGCCGGCCCTGGGCGCCGACTTGCGGGCCCGCGCGGGGGACTTGGCGGCGGTCTTCGCGACGGTCTTCGCCGGGGCCTTGGCGGTCTTCGCGACGGCCTTCTCCGGAGCGGGCTGTTGCGGCTCGGGGCCCTCAACCCGGCCGGATGCGGGTTCACTTGAGCCGGAGATGTTCCCCGGCTCGGCTCCCGGAGGGACCGGCGCGCCCGGCGCCCCGAACGGCAGCACCCGCACCTCGGGCCGTTCGACCGGCTTGCCCGGCACCGGCACCTGCCGGCCGTCGATGAGGACGAGCGTCGCCTGGTAGACCACGGACAGCGTGTACGGCGTCTGGTAGAGCATCCCCCACAGCTTCGACGTCTCGTCGACGTCCATCACGGTCGGTGTGAACCGCACCCGCTGCGCCGCCTCGGCGAGGTCGCTGCCCGCCAAGTAGGGCCGCTCACCGGCCTGTTCGATGACGTCCTTGGGAAGGACCGGGATCTCGTGCAGGGTGCGCACCACGGAGCCGATCAGCCGCTGCCCGACCAGCTCCCGCTCGTCGCCGTAGGCGCTGATCACATAGTGCAGGTCGAGCGCCGCGGCGGGCCGCTTGACCAGGGTGCCGTCGGCCGCCCGGGTCGGCAGGTCGTTGTTGCGCTGCGAGGTGTTGGGCGTGACCTGGTAGAGGAACACCGAGATCGTCGGCTGCTCCAGCTGCGGGTCCATGGGCGGCTTGCGCGGCTCGACCTTGACGGCCTCGCCGAACTCCGGTCCCACATTGTTCTCGATCAGCAGCGCGAGGGCCTGGGTGACATGGGCGATGGCAAGTGCGTTGCTCATGACGTCAGTTCCTCGGTTCCTCTCGGCCTGCTGATCCCTGTCCGTGGTTCACTCGCGCCCCCGGGCCAGATACTCGGCGAGGCTCACGGTCGCCCCGGCCCGCTCCTTCGCGGGTGTGCTCCGCCGCCCGCCTTCCGGGGGCTGCGCGGTCACTTCGAGCCGCCCGATCTGCACCTGCACGACCTGCTCGGTGGCCCGTGCCGGGCGCCGGGCCGCGGCCTGCCGTACGGCGTCGCGCGCTGCCGCCGTGTCGGCGGCGCTGGGTCGCAGCGCCGCCGACACGGCGTGAGGGGCGGTCTCCGCACCCGGGGGGATGGGCGCGGAGACCGCGGTCTGTGCGTGTTCCGGCTGCGCCGCGCGTCCTCGCCCCGCGGCGCGCCGGGCGGTGTCGGCCGGGGGCCGCGGCCCGGGGGCGAGGGGCGCGACGGGCCGCAGCAGGGGCGCCTCCGCGCGGGCCGGTGCGGCCGGACGCGGGCCCGGGCCCGCAGGTTCGTGTGCGGTGCGTACGACGGTGTGCTCGTGTTCGGTGTGCGTACGGGTCTCGCCGGGCGCGGTCAGCGGCACGTCCGCCTGCGGTGCGGCAGGCGTGGCCGCGGGCCACAGCAGCGCGTCGTCCTCGGACGTCGCCGACCGGGACCGTACGGCCTTCACGCGCTCGAACGGGCCGGGCAGCCGGGGCCGCACCCGCACGGCCGCCGGTCGCGGTGCGGTGTGGCGTGCGATCAGCCGGTCGAAGAAGTCCGGGGAATCCGGACGGTCCGCGTGGTCCGGGCGATCCCTGTGGTCCTGGGAGTCAGACATCCGCACACAGCTCCAGGTAGTAGCGGCGCCGTGTGGGGCTGAGCGCCAGGATCTCCGGCTCGCTCCAGCCGTAGGCGGTGGCGAGCAGATGGACGTCGAGCAGGACGTCCCGTGCCCAGGCGTCCAGTTCGGTCCAGAGGTAGGAGGCGATGTCCAGCTCGGCCCGGGTGGCCGCGCCGCACTCGGGGCAGGCGATGCTGAGCGCCAGGTCGGCGCCCGGGTCGGCAGCCTCGACCGCCTCGGCGATCCGGCGCTGCACCGCGCCGGGAAGCTCCGGGTCGGCCACGGCGGTGCCGCCCCGTGCCGCCGAGACCAGGCACTGAGCGAACAGGGCGGCACGCGGGTCGGCCGACCGGGCCGCGGCCTGCAGGTCGGCGATCCCGGGCAGCCTGAACTCGACGTCCCAGCCGCCCTCCTGGACCCGTACGACCCGCTCGCCCCGCTCGCCGCGCCCGCCCAGCGATGCGGCGAGCTCGCCCGCGTCCAGGTCGAACTCCATGTCCTGGCCGCAGGCGGCGCACTCCAGGCGCACCTGCATCCGCTCGCCGAACAGCGCGCGCCGCAGCGCGAACAGGTCCGCCTCGCGCTCGCCCACGGGAAGCGCGGGCAGCCGCGAGACGTCGACGTCCGGTCGTGCCGTGCGGTGCAGCAGCAGCGCCCGGCCGACGGGCGCCTCGCCGAGCCCCGCCTCCCAGGCGGCCAGCAGTTCGGCCGCCCCGGTGTTCGCCATGTCCTCCCCCGGATTCTTCAACTACCGCGGTGTCAGGCCGGGTTGAGGAACGAGGGCTCCTCCGGCTCGGGCACCTCGTAGTCCCGCTCCCAGCCCTCGCACTCGAGCTTCAGCGACTGGATGGCCACCGCGTTGGCGTTGGCGTCCATCTCGCCGAGGACCTGGTACTCGCTCGGCCAGGTCCGGTAGAGCTTGTGCGAGACGGCGACCTGACCGGCCTCGTTGAGGACCTGGATGACGATGTCCTTGCGGAAGTCCGCGAGGGACACCTCGGAGCCGAGGCCGGCGCCGACCTGCCAGACCTTGTTGGCCCAGCGGTCGAACTCCGGGTCGTGGGTGACCCCGCGTTCGAGGGTGATGCCCTCGAACTCCGAGCGGCCCGGCGACTTGCGCGGGGAGGAGGGGTCGCCGCCGTGGCGGTGCTTGACGACCTCCGTGGTCCGCTTCAGCGGACTGATCTTGCTGATGCCGGCGACCGTCCGACCGTCCCACAGCACAAGGAACTTGAAGTTCTTGTACGGGTCGAAGCGGTGCGCGTTGACCGTGAACTCAGCCATCGGATTCCTTCAGCTCTCCCTGGATCTGCCGGCGCTACAGCGCGAACTGCCCCGACGTCTGCTGGATCTTGACGACGACGAACTCCGCGGGGCGGACCGGCGCGATGCCGACCAGTACGTTGACGACGCCGTTCGCCACGTCCTCGTCCGTCGTGGTCTCGCTGTCGCACTTCACGAAGTACGCCTCGCGCGGGGTGCTGCCCTTGAAGGCGCCCTGACGGAAGAGGGTGTGCAGGTAGGAGGAGGCGGACAGCCGGATCTGCTGCCACAGGCTCTCGTCGTTGGGCTCGAACACCACCCACTGCAATCCGCGTTGCAGGCTCTCCTCCACGTGCAGCGCGAGCCGCCGCACGGGCACGTACTTCCAGGCGCTCTCCAGGGCGTCGGAGCCCTCCAGCGTGCGGGCGCCCCACACCAGCGGGCCGGTGAGCGGGAAGGTGCGCAGGCAGTTGACGCCGAGCGGGTTGAGCAGCCCCGTCTCACGGTCCGTCAGGTCGACGGTGAGCGAGTGCACTCCGACGAGCTGCGCCTCCGTGCCGGCCGGTGCCTTCCAGACGCCGCGCTCGGAGTCGGTGCGCGCGATGACGCCGGCGACCGCGCCGGACGGCGGGAAGGCGCGCAGCCGCCCGGTGAGCGGGTCGGTGAGCTGCAGATGCGGGAAGTACAGGCCCGCGTGGTTGCCGCGGACGGCGTCGAAGGCGGCGAGGCCCGCGCGGGCGGAGTCCACGCTGACCCAGGTGGCGGGCGCGTCGACCAGCAGGAAGATACGCCGCTCCTCGCACAGCCGCTGGGCGGCCGAGATGACCGTGAGGGCGTCCTCGGTCTTCTCGTACGAGGCCAGCTCCGGCAGCGACAGCAGGTTGACATCGGGCGTGCCGCGCAGCGCCTGGATGCCGGTCTTGCCGGCCTCGGAGCCGATGAGGTCGCGCGGGCCGGGGGCCTCGCCGTCCTCGCCGCCCTCCAGCGGGAACACCGGCGGGTTGACGGAGGCCTCCAGGCCCAGGTCGTTGGCGCACTCGCCGAGGAAGCGGACGACGTCCTCGGGGTCGGTGGAGCCCGCGACGACCTGGATACGGCGGCCGAAGGCGGTGACTTCCACGCCGGCGAAGGCGTGCTTGCCGGGGGCGTCGGGCAGGGCCCGCAGCTTGCGCTCCAGGAGCAGCGCCAACTCGGCCACGGAGGACGGGGCTTCGCCGTCGCAGTCGGCGTCGTAGAGCCTGAACTCGCGCTCCACGTCGCCGATCTTCACCGTCAGGTCGACGGCGAGGTCGGGCAGTTCGTGGCCGAACGGCTTGGAGACGGTGCCGGACGGGTCGGGGCGGCCCTCGCCGACTGCCTCGACGCGGATGAGCCGCGAGCCGGCGCCCACGACGGTGGGCGCGTAGCTCGCGCTGCCCTCGTCCATGGACAGGCCGTTGAAGCTCTCGCGGGCGTCGCCCTTGGCGTCGTAGACCCGCAAGTTGAAGGTTTCGTCACAGGCCTGGGTGTCGTAGTCGACGGCGACGCGCAGCCCGTTGCCCCACACGCCGGGTTCCTTGGCGTGCACTTCGAGGACCCGGGTCTCGCTGTGGCCCTCGGTGGACTCCAGGACGACGCAGGCCGCCTTGCCGCTGCCCGCCTTGGCGACCCGGACGATCACGGCGACGGAGCCGCCGTTGCCGAAGAACTGGTGGACGGCGTAGGCGAGCGGGCTCTGTGCGCTCAGCCCGCCGAAGCGTCGCTCGAACTCGGTGAATCCGGTGACGCGCACCGGCTCGTTGAGCGGGCCGCGCCGGGTGTGCCCGACGAATGCGGTCACCGACGTGGTCACGGCGGAGATGGTGCGGGTGCTGCTGGGAAGTTCTTCGACGTAGACGCCCGGATACGTCGGCCTCGCGGCGCTCACGGCATTCGTCGGCATTCCCCCTCCTATCCCTGTCAGGCACCGGACGAAAGGCACCAAGAGGCGGCAGAGGGAGAGGCTTTGGCACAGCGGCAGGCGGCAGCTTCGCCGACGCGTCCTCACGCGCCGGCCCGCACACCCCGTTTCAGCGTTCCCCCGTCATTGCCCCGGTCGGACGGCCGACCGGGTCAAGCAAACACGCTTGTGACTCCTGATGCTCAAGTGCTCTGTCCAGCCTGGGGAGTTGGCCGTTGCACAAGCAAGGCATGTTCACGCCAGTCGGAAGGGAGGTTCGATGGAGGGCGGTGTGCACGACCCACACCGGATGTGCGCGTGTCGGATCAGGCGCTTCACAGATCTCACACAGCCCTTGGTGCAGCAGAATGGAGCCCATGTCCCGACGTACCTCGCAATCCCGGCGGCAGCACGGCTCCGCCCCCGTTCACAAGCCCTCCTGCCCTTGCGGTCTTGCGGAGACGTACGAACAGTGCTGTGGCCGATTCCACCGGGGTGAGTCGGCCGCTCCGACGGCCGAGGCGCTGATGCGTTCGCGCTACAGCGCTTTCGTGAAGCTCAACGAGCCGTATCTGCTGAGGACTTGGCACCCGAGTACCCGCCCGGCGGAACTGAAACTCGACCCGGGGATGCGCTGGACGGGCCTGGAGATCCTGGCCACCACCGACGGGTCCGCCTTCCACACCACCGGCACGGTGACGTTCCGGGCGTCCTTCAGGGGCGGCTCGCTGCACGAGCGCAGCCGGTTCGAGCGGGTGGAGGGCACCTGGGTGTACGTGGACGGGGAGTTCCTCGACTGAGGGCGGCCGGGCTCAAGGGCCGCCGGACCCTAGGGCGCCAGGATGTCCAGTTCCTGGAGCGCGCCCACCGTGATCTCGCGGGTCAGCTGCTCCGCGCGGGTCGCGTCGCGCGCCCGGACCGCCTCGGCGACCTGGACATGCAGGGTGACGGCGGCCGGGTCGGGGTCCTCGAACATGACCTCGTGGTGGGTGCGGCCCGCGAGCACCTCGGCGACGACGTCACCGAGCCGGGCGAACATCTCGTTGCCCGACGCCGTGAGGATCACCCGGTGGAAGGCCATGTCGTGCACCAAATACGCCTCCAGCTGATGACCGCGTGAATTGGCGACCATGCCGAGCGCGCACTCGGTGAGCTCGGCGCACTGCTCGGCGGTGGCGTGCCGGGCGGCGAGGCCCGCGGCGACCGGCTCGATCGCCGAGCGCAGGACGGTCAGCGAGCGCAGCTGGTGGGGGCGGTCGGCGCCGGCCAGCCGCCAGCGGATGACCTGCGGGTCGTAGACGTTCCACGCCGACTTCGGCTGCACGGTCACGCCCACGCGGCGGCGGGACTCGACCAGATGCATGGATTCCAGGACCCGGACGGCCTCGCGCATCACGGAGCGTGACACCTCGAAGTGCTGGGCCAGCTCGTCCGTGCGCAGAACGCTGCCCGGCGGGTACTCGCCCGCGGTGATCGCGGGGCCGAGGGTGTCCAGTACATGGCCGTGCAGCCCCCGGCCCCGTGTGCTCATGCACTCAGCGTACGGGGCGGATCACGGAAACAAAAAGTCGGACTTATTTGTCACAGAGTCTTGTATTCGTCGTACCTAATCGGTTTCAGTGTCGTCGACGCGTCATGCGTCAGGCGTCGACGAGGACAGCAGACAGCGAGGCAGTGATGAGCACCCCCCATGTCGTCGTGGTGATGGGCGTCGCGGGCACCGGCAAGACCACCATCGGTCCCCTGCTCGCGGCTCGGCTCGGCGTTCCCTACGCCGAGGGCGACGACTTCCACCCGCCGGCCAACATCGAGAAGATGTCGGCCGGTGTCCCGCTCGACGACGAGGACCGGTGGCCCTGGCTCGACGCCATCGGCACCTGGGCGCACGGGCGGGCCGGGCTCGGTGGAGTGGTCAGCAGCTCCGCGCTGAAGCGCTCGTACCGCGACCGGCTGCGGGCAGCCGCACCCGGCGTCGTCTTCGTGCACCTGACGGGTGACCGCGCCCTCATCGAGAACCGGATGTCGCACCGGAAGGGCCACTTCATGCCCACGGCCCTGCTCGACTCCCAGTTCGCCACGCTCCAGCCGCTCCAGCCGGACGAGGCGGGCGTCGAGGTGGACGTCTCCGGCAGTCCCGAAGAGATCACCGCACGGGCCATGAACGCGCTGGAAACGCTCCCCCACCCGGCCCGGTAACACCCTCCCCCATCCCCGTACCTGCAAGGACAACACCGTGACCAGACTCAGCGTCGAGATGCTGGCAGCGGACGCACCCGAGCCGATCACCTCGGCCGGCCACGCTCAGCTGGGCATCGCCGTTCTGGCGGGCATCGCCGTCATCGTGCTGCTCATCACCAAGTTCAAGTTGCATGCCTTTCTGTCCCTGACCATCGGCTCGCTGGTGCTCGGCGCGGTCGCGGGCGCCCCGCTCGACAAGGTCATCACCAGCTTCTCCACCGGGCTCGGCTCCACGGTCGCGAGCGTGGGCGTGCTGATCGCCCTCGGTTCGATCCTCGGCAAGCTGCTCGCCGACTCCGGCGGCGCGGACCAGATCGTCGACACGATCCTCGCGAAGGCGAGCGGACGGGCCATGCCGTGGGCGATGGTCCTGATCGCCTCCGTGATCGGCCTTCCGCTGTTCTTCGAGGTCGGCATCGTGCTGCTGATCCCGGTCGTGCTGATGGTCGCCCGGCGCGGCAACTTCTCGCTGATGCGCATCGGCGTCCCGGCGCTCGCGGGTCTGTCCGTGATGCACGGTCTGATCCCGCCGCACCCCGGCCCGCTGGTCGCGATCGACGCGGTCCACGCCAACCTCGGTGTGACGCTGGCGCTCGGCATCCTGGTCGCCATCCCCACGGTGATCATCGCCGGTCCGCTGTTCTCGAAGGTCGCGGCCCGCTGGGTGGACGCCCCGGTCCCCGAGCGGATGCTGCCGCCGCGCGCCTCCGAGGAGCTGGAGAAGCGCCCCGGCTTCGGCGCCACCCTGACCACCGTGCTGCTGCCGGTCGTGCTGATGCTGCTCAAGGCGCTGGTCGACATCGTGATCGACGACCCCGAGAACCTCACCCAGCGCGTCTTCGACGTCATCGGCAACCCGCTGATCGCCCTGCTCGCGGCCGTGATCGTCGGTATGTTCACGCTGGGCCGGGCCGCCGGGTTCACCAGGGAGCGGATCACCGACACCGTCGAGAAGGGCCTCATGCCCATCGCGGGCATCCTGCTGATCGTCGCCGCGGGCGGCGGCTTCAAGCAGACGCTCATCGACTCCGGCGTGGGCCAGATGATCCTGGACATCTCCAAGGACTGGTCGATCCCCGCGCTGCTGCTGGCCTGGCTGATCGCGGTGATCATCCGCCTCGCGACCGGCTCGGCGACGGTGGCGACGGTCTCGGCGGCCGGCCTGGTGGCCCCGCTCGCGGCCGACATGTCGACCTCGCACACCGCCCTGCTCGTCCTGGCCATCGGCTGCGGCTCGCTCTTCTTCAGCCATGTCAACGACGCCGGGTTCTGGCTGGTGAAGGAGTACTTCGGCCTGAGCGTCGGCGAGACCATCAAGACCTGGTCCGTGATGGAGACGATCATCTCGGTGGTCGGCGGGGCCCTGGTCCTGCTGCTCTCAGTGATCATTTAGGGGTACGAGGATGAGTCACCCGCTCTTCGACATCAGCGGCCGCACGGCTCTGGTCACCGGCTCCAGCCGGGGCATCGGGCTCGCCCTGGCCCGCGGCCTCGCGGAGGCCGGCTGCACCGTGGTCCTCAACGGCCGCGACGCCGACCGCCTCGACGAGGCGGCGGCCGGGCTGCCCGGCGACGTGCACACGGCCGCGTTCGACGTGACCGACGGCCCGTCGGTGGCCGCCGGCATCGCGGACGTCGAGGAGCGGGTCGGCCCGCTGGACATCCTCGTCAACAACGCGGGCATGCAACTGCGCGCCCCGCTCCTGGAGTTCGGGGAGGCGGACTGGCACCGCATCCTGGACACCAACCTCACCAGCGCGTTCCTGGTCGGCCGCGAGGCGGCCCGCCGGATGACGGAGCGCGGCCACGGCAAGATCGTCAACATCTGCTCGCTGCAGAGCGAGGTGGCCCGCCCCGGCATCGCGCCCTACGCGGCCACCAAGGGCGCCCTGAAGATGCTCACCAAGGGCATGTGCGCCGACTGGGGCCCCCACGGCGTCCAGGTCAACGGGCTCGGCCCCGGCTACATCGAGACCGAACTGACCCAGGCTCTCGTCGAGGACGAGGAGTTCAGCGCCTGGGTGCGCCGCCGCACCCCGGCCGGCCGCTGGGGCCGTACGGAGGACCTGGTGGGCGGGGTGCTCTTCCTCGCCTCGCCCGCGGCGGACTTCATCGGCGGACAGGTGCTGTACGTCGACGGCGGCATGACGAGCGTCCTGTAAAGGGGTACGGCTCATGACGGAGATGCTCGGCTGTGTGATCCACGGTCAACTGGATTTGCGTGTCGAGGAGTTGCCGGTCCCCGAGCCCGCCCCCGGCCAGGCGCTGGTCGCCGTGCGCTACGGCGGGGTCTGCGGATCCGACCTGCACTACTGGCGGCACGGCGGCGTCGGTGACTTCCGGCTGCGCGAGCCCATGCTGCTCGGGCACGAGGTGGTCGGGACGGTCGTGGCGTACGGCTCCCCGGGCGCGCCGGGCCCGGCCGTCGGTACGGCGGTCGCGGTGCACCCGGCGACCCCGTGCGGGCGCTGCCCGGAATGCACCGGCGGGCGCCGCAACATCTGCCGGGACACCCGCTACCTCGGCAGCGCCGCCCGCTTCCCGCACGTGCAGGGCGGCTTCGCGGCGCACATCGCCGTACCCGCCGAGCAGGTGAGGCCGCTTCCCGAGGGCCTGGAGCTGCGGCGGGCCGCGCTGGCCGAACCGCTCTCGGTCGCGCTGCACGCGGTGCGGCGGGCCGGGGAGGTGAAGGACCGGCACGTCCTGGTGACGGGAGCCGGGCCCATCGGGTGCCTGGTCGTCGCCGCCGCGCGGGCGGCGGGCGCCGCGCACATCACGGTCACCGACCTCCTCCCGGCGGCGCTTGGGTACGCGCGTCTCGCGGGCGCCGACACGGTCGTACGGGCCGACGACCCGGCCGACGCGGGGTGGCCGTCCGAGGCGGACGTGGCGGTGGAGGCGTCCGGGGTCGCCGCGGGGCTCGACACGTGTCTGCGGCTGGTGCGGCGCGGCGGCGTCGTGGTGCAGCTGGGGATGCTGCCGCCCGGACCGAGTCCGTTCGCCGGGAATCTCGTCGTGAGCCGGGAGATCGACCTGCGCGGGGCGTTCCGCTTCGACGCGGAGTTCGACGAGGCGCTGCGGCTGCTCGCGGCCGAGCCCGCCTTCGACGCCCTGGTCAGCGCGGTGGTCCCGGTGCGGGAGGCCGAGGCCGCGTTCGCACTCGCGGCGGACCGCAGCCGTTCCTGCAAGGTCCTGCTGGACTTCGGAGACTGAGTCTCCGGTTTTCCGGGTGACTGTTTTTCGTCACCGACCGCCAATATGACGTCTTCCCCGACGGGCACCGTCGGCCCGATGATGAGGAGGCCCCCGGACCCAGGCCCCCGGGGGTCTGTGTGTCGGGGGGCGTCATGGCCATTTCCCTCGGGATGCGTGTCTCGGGGCTGCTCGTGGTCGGAGCGGTGGCGGTGGCCGTCGCCGCCTTCGGTGGTGACGGAAGTGGCACCCCGGACAGAGGTGGCGGGGGTACCACCATCGTGACGGTCGGGCCGTCGAGCAGTGCCCGTCCCTTCGTCGCGCCGGAGCCCTCGGGTCCCCGGGAGTCACCCGCCGGAGAGGCGAACCGCACGGTGGTGCCGGGCAGTCCGAGCCACCACTCCCGGACGGCCACGGCCGCACCGCGGGGCACGTCCTCCCCCACACCTTCCTCCTCGTCCGGCAACCGGCTGCTGAAGAGCCCCGTGTGGCTCCCGCCCGGACCCGTCTCGCCCGACGCCGACTCCGCTCCCGATCCGTCGAGCGTCTACGACCGGCTCCGCGATCCGCGCCACTGCCGGGCCGCCCTCGGCGTGATCCCCGGGTCGTCGTCCGACCCCGAGTGGCGGGTGCTGCGGGCGCTCGCCGACGCCTGTCTGGCCGTACAGGGCGAGGGCGGCAGCTGGAGTGCGGCGGCACAGGGGTACGCCGGAGCGGCCGGAAAGGCCGGCACCTGCAAGGGCCGTGCCGCCTACGCCGTGCTCGGCGCCCTGCTCGACTTCCACCGCCGGTACCCGGGGGCGAACGCGCAGTTGACGACGGACTCGGGCGCGCGGCCCGCCTGCGACTACCGGATCGCCGGCGTGGAGACGGGCGGCGGGACCCAGGTGCGGCCGGGCGACACCGTCGCGATCGAGCTGCGCGGCACCTACTTCGACCAGGCCGAACTGCTGCGGTCGGGAAGCGTGTTCATCGGCGGGCACCGGCTCGCCGGGGCGCCCGTCGTGCGCTCGCGGTCGGGCGACCGGCTGGTGCTGTCCGCCGTGGTGCCGTCCCTGGACCGCTATCCGCAGCGGGTCGACGTGGCCGTCCGGTACGCCGGCACCGAGGCGCGGCTGAGGGACGCCCTCACCGTCGCTTCGCCCGCCGCGGTGCCGTCGCCCGATGGGTCGTCAGGGACGCCACAGGGGGTGCTCACGCTCGGCCCACTCACGGCTGACCTGTCCGGTCCGTAGGCCGCTGCGGGCCTCGGGGTCCCCGAGCGCCATGCCGATGTGCCCGGCGAGCACGATGCCGATGGTCAGGGCGAGCCAGTCGTGGACGAAGGTCGCGCTGGTGCGCCACATGATCGGGGTGAGATGGGTGAACCACATGATCAGGCCCGTGCCGAGCATCACCAGCGAGGCGCCGGCGATCCAGGCCGCGTAGATCTTCTGGCCCGCGTTGAACTTGGCCGCCGGGCGCGAGGAGCGGCGCTTGTCGCGGCGCAGGGCCGCGCGCAGCCAGATCCTGTCGTGCGGGCCGAAGCGGTTCAGGTGGCCGAGGTCGGCGCGGAAGTACCGGGAGAACAGGCCCGCGAGCACCGGTACGGGCAGGGCGAGCCCGGCCCACTCGTGGACGCGGACCACCAGGGCGCGGCGCCCGACCAGTTCGGCGAGTTCGGGGACGTAGAGGAAGGCGGCCGTCAGTACGCAGATGCCCATCAGGGCGGCGGTGGTGCGGTGCACCCAGCGCTGGACAGGGCCGAAGCGGCGGACCCCGGAGACCGACGGGGTGTGCGACTCAAGTCGTAGGCTCATCGTCGCGTCCGTTCGAGCGGCCGACCCAGGCGTCGACGTCGTAGCCCAGCTTCTCCCAGTAGCCCGGGCGCACGTCCTCGGTGACGGTGATGCCCGAGAGCCACTTGGCGGACTTGTAGAAGTACATCGGCGCCACATAGAGGCGGACCGGGCCGCCGTGGGCGTGACCGATGTCCTTGTCCTGCATCCGCAGCGCCACCAGGACGTCGGAGCGGCGGGCCTGGTCGAGGGTGAGGCTCTCGGTGTACGTGCCGTCGAAGCAGGTGAAGCGCACCGCGCCGGCCTTGCCGTGCACCCCTGCGGCGTCCAGCAGCCGGGACAGGCGTACCCCTTCGAAGGGGGTGTCGGGGACGCGCCAGCCGGTGACGCACTGGACGTCCTTGACCATCCGGGTCTGCGGCAGGGCGCGCAGGTCGTCGAGCGTGTACGTCTTCGGGTGGTCCACGAGGCCGTCGACGGTGAGGCGGTAGTTCGAGGCGTTCTTGTGCGGCACGGACGAGGCGACCGAGTAGTAGCGGAAGCCGCCGCCGTTGGGGAGCAGTCCCGTCAGTCCCGTGGGGTCCTTGTCGGCCGCCGCGCCGAGGAAGCTCTCCAGGGCGCGCTGCAGCGGCGGCGCGGCGACCACGCCGAGGGCGCCCAGACCGATGGTGCCGAGCAGGACACGGCGGCCGATCGGAGCGCCGCGCTCCGCCGACGGCTGCGGCGCGCCGGGCTCCTCGGGTTGTTCGGAGTTCACCCATCCATTCGAACACCCCCGACCCCGACGGGACCAGCGATCGCGGCTCCTCGTCAGGATTCCGTCATCTTCTTACCCACCCCTCAGAAACCGACCGCACCTACGAGGTCTCCCGCGCCGCCTTGTCCAACCGGAACGCCCCGCACCGAAGCCGACGCGGGCGCGCCACCCAGCTCAGGGCAGAGCCGGGCCCGCTCCGGCCTGGCCATCGAACCCGCTCCCCCAAAGCCGGCGCAGCCCGACCCCACCCACGCACCCCTACGGGCCCTCGCCCACGACCGTGTCCAACCGGAACACCCCGCGCCGAAGCCGATGCGAGCGCGCGCCTCCGGCGACGCCGTGCACCACCCAGCTCAGGGCAGAGCCGGGGCCACACCGGCCTGGGCATCGCACCCGCTCCCCCACCCCCAAAGCCGGCGCCCCCGCCCGACCCCACCCACACGTCCCTACGGCGCCTCGCTCGCGGCCGCCTTGTCCAGCTGGAACGCCTCATTGCCCAGACCGATGCGGGCATGCGCCTCCGGTGAGCGGGAGCGCAGCACCAGGCCCTGGACCAGGCCCACCACCAGGGCGAGGCCGATGATGCCGGGGAGGGCCCAGCTCAGGGCCGAGTCGGGGCCCGCGCCCACCAGGACGTCGAAGTCCTTGACCGTGTAGCCGGCGATCACCAGCAGGGCGGCGGCGGCGAGGGCGGAGGTGACCAGGCGCCAGGACTGGGCGCGTGCGGCGCCGCGGCGGGCGAAGAAGACGATGACCGACACGGAGGCCGCCGCCATCAGCACGATCACGCCGAGCGCGCCGATGTTGCCGAACCAGGTGAACAGGTGCAGCACGGGCGCCGTCGGGTCCCCGGTGGGCTTGTCGTCGGCGATCGCGAAGACGATCACGACCACCGCCGCCACGGCCGTCTGCAGCAGGGAACCGGTGCCGGGGGCGCCGCTGGAGCCGGTGGTGCGGCCGAAGGTGCGCGGCAGCAGCCCCTCGCGGCCCATCGCGAAGGTGTAGCGGGCGACGACGTTGTGGAAGCTGAGCATGGCCGCGAACATGCCGGTCACGAACAGGACGTGCAGGACGTCGGTGAAGGCGCCGCCGAGCCGGGACTCGGTCAGCGAGAAGAGCATCCCGGCGCTCTCCTTCCGCGCCACGCCGACGACCTGGGAGGGCCCGGCGGCCACGGTCAGCGCCCAGCTGCTCAGCGCGAAGAAGACGGCGACGCCGCCGACCGCGTAGAACATCACGCGCGGCACGAGGATGTGCGGCCTGCTGGTCTCCTCCGCGTACACGGGCGCCTGCTCGAAGCCGAGGAAGGCCGCGATGCAGAAGCACAGGGCGGTGCCCACGCCCGCGCCGCTGAGCGTGTCGGGGTTGAAGGCGTGCAGCGACAGGCCCTCCTTCGCGGGGTCGCCGACGGCCGCGACGTCGAAGATCACCACGAGGATCACCTCGACGACCAGCAGCACGCCCAGCACGCGCGCGTTGACGTCGATCTTCAGCCAGCCCAGCAGACCGACGACCGCGAGGGCCACCAGCGCCGGTATCCACCAGACGACCGTCATGTCGGCGTAGGTGTCGAAGAGCCCGGAGACCTCGAAGCCGAAGATGCCGTAGATGCCGACCTGGAGGGCGTTGTAGGCGACCAGCGCCACCAGGGCCGCGCCCGCCCCGGCCGTGCCGCCGAGGCCGCGGGATATGTACGCGTAGAAGGCGCCGGCGTTGTGGACGTGCCGGCTCATCTCGGCGTAGCCCACGCCGAACAGGATCAGGACGACGCCGAGGACGACGAAGAGCAGCGGCTGTCCGACGATCCCCATCACCGCGAACGTCGTGGGCATGACACCCGCGACCACCATGAGCGGGGCGGTGGCCGCGAGGACGGAGAGCAGCAGGCCCCCCGTGCCGAGGCGGTCCGCACGCAGGGCACGCTCCTGCCCCAGATAGGTACTGATGCCGTCCGAGCCTGCTCTGCTCGCGCTGGAACTGCCCGTGGTCATCGCGGGGACCGTCCTTCTGTCGGGGTCGGGAATGTCATGCCGTGCCGAGCGCGGCGGCGCGCGCGGCACGGAAGGCGGAGTGCGGATCGCGGTCCGGGTACGACCACGGGGCGGGCGTGGCGTGCTCGCCGATGCGGTGGAACAGGGCCGCGGCCTCGGCGCCGCGCCCCTCGCAGACCTTGGCGTGGGCGAGGAAGTTGAGGTCGACCAGGCGGCGCGGATGGCCCTCGTGCTCCCACTCCAGCCACCAGTCGAAGGCGGCCTTCATCACCTGCCGGGCCCGCCGCCCGCTCCAGTGGCCCGAGGAGACGGGGTCGGGGGACTCCAGCCCGGCGGCGGCCAGCACGCGGTAGCGCTCGGCGTGCGCGACGACCGGCAGGATGGCGAGCGGGGAGTCCGCGGGGGCCTGTTCGGCGGCCCAGTTGGCGAAGTCGTAGACCTCGTGCAGCGGGTCGGCGCCCGCCTCGGCCTGCCGTTCGGCGAGCCGGGCGACCATCAGGTGGTGGGCGTGATGGTGGTCGGCGTACCGGCTGCGGATCTGGTCGAAGAGGCGCGCGGTCTCCTCGTCCGTGCCCGTGCCGCGCTCCAGCATCAGCAGGCCGAGCCACGGGGTGGGGTCGGCCGGTACGAGCTCGGCAACCGCCCGGCAGGCCTTACGGGCGCGGTCCGGCTTCTCCTTGCGGGCCAGGGCCCGCTGCACCTGCGCGAGTGCGAGCAGCAGGGCGGCGTCGGCGGAGTCGGGCTCGGCGAGCAGCCAGTCGCGGGCCCAGGCGGCGCTGTAGGACTCCAGTGCCAGCACGGTGAGCCGGTGGCCGCGGCGGTCCCAGTCGTCCCCCGTGTGCACGAGCAACGACCGGGCGGCCTGCCACCGGCCCTGGGCCAACGCGGCCCGGGCCGCGACGAGTTCGGCGTCGTCCAGAGCCGCGTCGAGAGCCTGGGCCGCACGCTTGCGGCCCCGGCCGAGAGGTGGCGGGGGTGGAGACACCGCGGGAACTTCCTCACGCGACGCGGTGCGTCGCCCGATATCGGATTGCCGTCGACTGGTCACGCACAGCCAACCGGTCACCAATGGTTCACGTCAAGGGATGGACGGGTGTTACACGGTTCAACTCCTGTGACGGAAGGGGCACTTAAGGATCAGTCGGGTCACCGTCACCGCCGTGCGGCCCATCCCTCGTGTGGCGTACGCCATGGCGTCCGGGGCCCGGGCACCCCACCATGACGGAACGGCCGCGTCGGCGCCCCGGAGGGCCGGGCGACGTGACCGAGTCGACGTCCGGATCCCCGCACTCCCGGGGGCACGGCGGCGGCCGGGAGGCTACAGTCACCCAAACGCACCCCGTGTCCCCAACGATCGAGGTACGCAACGTGTCCGTTCTGGTACTGATTCTCGCCGTGAGCGCGGCCTGCTGCCTGGGCTTCGGATTCGTGCTCCAGCAGAACGCGGCCCAGCGGGCACCACTGAGCGACTTCCTCTCACCCCGCCTGCTCGTCGACCTGATGCAGGTGCCGCGCTGGCTGGGCGGCATCGCCTTCATGGTGGCCGGCATGGTGCTGGGCGCGATCGCGCTGTCCCAGGGCGAGATCTCCCTGGTCGAACCGCTGCTGGCCACGAACCTCCTCTTCGCGCTCGCCCTGTCCCGGCGCCAGACCCGACAGCCGCTCGGCCGCCAGGGCTGGACGGGTCTTGCGCTGCTCGCGGGTGGCGTCACCGCCTTCATCGTGGCGGGGCAGCCGCGCGGCGGCAGCGCGATCAGCGACCCCTTCCGGCACTGGCTGATCATCGGCGCCATGATCGGCCTCGCGCTGCTGCTGACGACCTACGCCAAGCGCTCGCGGCTGAGCGCCGCCCCGGTCCTCCTCGCCCTCGCCGCGGGCCTCCTCTACGGCGTCCAGGACGCCCTGACCCGGATCAGCGGCCAGCGCTTCTCCGAGGGCGGCCTGACCGAGCTGGTGACCACCTGGCAGCCGTACGGCGTCGTCGTCATCGGCGTCACCGGCCTGATCCTCGTGCAGAGCGCCTTCGAGACCGCTCCCCTGCGCATGTCGCTGCCCGCCCTCACCGCCGCCCAGCCCCTCGCCGGCATCCTCTGCGGGGTCGGCTTCCTCGGCGACCGGCTGCGCACCGACACCGGCGCGCTCGCCTGGGAGGCGGCGGGCCTCGCGGCGATCGTCGGCGGCATCGTCCTGCTCGGTCTGCACCCGTGCATGCCGAGCGGCGCGGCCAGGCCCCAGCGGGTACGGGACCTGCAGCCGAACTGACGCCGTCCTGCTTGGATGGCCGTATGACGAGCCCCGCAGACGAGATCCTCGACATCGTCGACGAGAACGACCAGGTCGTCCGGCAGGCCCCGCGCGGCGAGGCCTACGCCGAGGGCCTGCGGCACCGCTGTGTCTTCATCGAGGCCAGGGACGCGCACGGCCGCCTCTTCGTCCACCGCCGCACCCCGGTCAAGCTGGTCTTCCCCTCTCACTACGACATGTTCGTCGGCGGCGTGGTCGGCGCGGGCGAGTCCTACGACGAGGCGGCGCTGCGCGAGGCCGAGGAGGAGCTCGGCGTCACGGGCCTGCCGAAGCCGCGGTTCCTCTTCAAGTTCCTCTACGACAACGGCGCGGGCCACAGCTGGTGGTCGGCGGTGTACGAGGTCCGCTGCGAACTGCCGGTCAGCCCCCAGGCCGAGGAGGTGGCCTGGCACGACTTCCTGCCACCGGCGGAGGTGGAGCGGCGGCTCGCCGAGTGGCAGTGGGTGCCGGACGGGCTGGCGGCCTACCACCGCCTGAAGGCCTTCCGGTCGGCCGGATAGGGTCCTTCGCGTGATCGCATTCGTACGGAACGTCCGCCTCTGGTTCGCGCCCGAGGACGTACGCGAGGAGGGCAGCACACCCGACTACCGCTTCTCGCTGGCGAACGAACGCACCTTCCTGGCCTGGGTGCGCACCGCGCTCGCCCTGATCGGCGGCGGTTTCGCGGTGGACCAGTTCCTGCCCGACCTGCGCTGGGCCTGGCGGGTCGGGCTCGCGCTCGCGCTGCTCGGTGCGGGCGCCCTGTGCTCCCTGCGCGCGGTCAACCACTGGATGCGCTGCGAGCGGGCCATGCGCCGCGGGGAGGACCTGCCCGTGTCCCGGTTCCCGGCGCTGCTGAGCGTCGTCGTGGCCGTGGTGGCCGTGGCGATGGTGGTCGTCGTGCTCGTCGGGTGGGAGGGATGAGCTCCGCCGCGGCCCACGAGCGCGATCCCGGGCTGCAGCCGGAGCGCACCCGGCTGGCCTGGCGGCGCACCACGCTGGCGAGCACCGTGGCCGCCGTGCTCGCCGCGAAGACCGCGCTGCACGGCGACGTCTCGGCCGCCGGGATCGTCGCCTGCGCCCTGTGCTGCTCCCTCTGGCTGGGCTTCCTGCTCGTGGCCCACCGCCGCATCCGCACCCTGGCCTCCGCCGCCGTCCCCCCGGCACTCGCCCCCCGGCACGCCACGGCCGCGATCGTGTGCACGGTGGCGATGGCGGTGTGCGGGGTGGCGCTCGTGCTGTGACGGACGCGCGCTATTCGGCGGCGTCCCCCACCGTCACCACGATCTTGCCCCGGGTCCGCCCCTCCTCGCTGAGCCGGTGTGCCTGGGCCGCCTGCTCCAGCGGGAAGGCACGGTCCACGTGCACGGACACGGCGCCCTGCTCGACCAGTTCGGTCAGCCGCAGCAGGTCGTCGGCGTCGGGGCGCACCCAGCAGTACCGGCCGCCGTAGCCCGTGACGTCGCCGTCGGCGATCGAGGCGAGACGGCCGCCCGGCGCGAGCAGCCCGGCCGAGGCCTTGAGGGCCTCGCCGCCGACGGTGTCGAACACGGCGTCCACGCCCTCGGGCGCCACCCCGCGCACCCGCTCGGCCAGTCCCTCGCCGTACTCCACGGGCTCGCAGCCCAGCCCCCGCAGGAACGCATGGTTGCGGGCGCTCGCCGTGCCGATCGCCCGGGCACCGAGATGCCGCACGAGCTGGACGGCGATGGAGCCCACCCCGCCGGCGGCCGCATGCACCAGGACGGTCTCGCCCCGCTTGACCTGGAGCGCCTTCACGAGCACCTGGTAGGCCGTGAGCCCCGCCAGCGGCAGCCCGGCGGCCTCTTCGAAGGAGAGGTTGCGCGGCTTGCGGGCGAGGGTGCGCACGGGGGCGGCGACGTACTCGGCGAAGGTGCCGCGCGAGAGGAAGTCCTCGCGCACGTACCCGATGACCTCCTCCCCAGCGGTGAACTCCGTGACGGAGACGCCCGGCCGCACCACCACTCCGGAGAGGTCCCAGCCGGGCACCACGGGGAAGACGGCGTCGAGCATCCCGTCGAGGTACCCCGCGCGGCACTTCCAGTCGACGGGATTGACGGCAGCGGCACGGACCTTGACGAGCACGGCGTCGGGGCCGACCTTCGGATCGCGCACCTCGCCGTACTCCAGGACCTCGGGTCCGCCGTACCGGCTGTAGCTGATGCCCTTCACGAGCTGATGCCCTTCATGCCCACGACCCTCCGCGGTGGCCGGACGCCACGCAACCCGGATGCCCCGATACGGGGCGAATGCGTGGCAGCCTGTCCGTCGTCATCCCCCCGCACCCCGAAGGTGAGCACCATGACCGCCCTGCACCGGGAACACGCCGCCCACGCGCACGAGCACGGCCCGGACTGCGGCCACACGCAGGTGCCGCACGACGACCACGTGGACTACGCGCACGGCGGGCACCTGCACCGGCTCCACGACGGTCACTGGGACGAGTGCGAACCCGCGGAGCACGTCCCGCACGAGAGCCACGACCACCGGCACGGCGAGGGCTGCGGACACGAGAGCGTGCTGCACGGCGACCACGTCGACTACGTCCACGACGGCCACCGGCACGCCGCGCACGACGGCCACTGGGACGACCACTGACCCTGGCCGGTACCGGCCGCCCGACAGCTCCCCGCGGTTCTGCGCGGGGAGCTGTCGGCATATCGTGGCTCGGATCACGTTCCCGCGTCACGCACTGGACGACATACCGACCGGTCGGCATCATTGGTCGTTAACGTCACCCCCGCCGTAAAGGAGCACCGATGAGCCCCGACCACCCGCCAGGTCTCGATCTCGACAGGCTGCGCGGACTGCTCGAGCAGGAGCGGCCCGGACTGGTGCAGGGCCCCCTGACCGGCCGGCTGATCGAGGGCGGACGGTCGAACCTCACCTACGCCGTCTCGGACGGCACCGACCGGTGGGTCGTACGGCGGCCCCCGCTCGGCCATGTGCTGGCCACCGCGCACGACATGAAGCGCGAGCACCGCGTGATCAGCGCGCTGCACCCGACGAACGTCCCGGTGCCGCGCCCGGTGCTGCTGTGCGAGGACGAGGACGTGCTCGGCTCCCCCTTCTACGTCATGGAGTTCGTGGAGGGCACGCCGTACCGCACCGCCGACCAGCTCGCCCCGCTCGGCCCCGAGCGCACCCGGGACGCGGTCCTCTCCCTGGTGGACACCCTCGTCGAGCTGCACGCGGTGGACCCCGCCGAGGTGGGCCTCGCGGACTTCGGCCGGCCCGAGGGCTTCCTGGACCGCCAGTTGCGCCGCTGGGGCAAGCAGCTGGACGCCTCCCGCAACCGCGACCTGGCCGGCATCGACGAGCTGCACGCGACGCTCGGCCGGCACCTCCCCCCGTCCCCCGCGCCCGCGGTGGTCCACGGCGACTACCGGCTCGACAACGTCCTGATCGGCGACGACGACCGGATCAGGGCGATCCTCGACTGGGAGATGTCCACGCTCGGCGACCCGCTCACCGACCTCGGCCTGCTGGTGATGTACAGCATGCCGCTCGGGCTGCCCAAGTCCCCCGTCTCCACCACGGCCGAGGCTCCCGGACACCCGGACCCGGCGGAGCTGATCGAGCGGTACGCCGCGCGCTCGGGGCGCGACGTCTCCGCCGTCTCCTGGTACACGGCGTTCGCCTGGTTCAAGCTCGCCGTGATCCTGGAGGGCATCCACTACCGCTACACCCTCGGCCAGACGGTCGGCCGCGGCTTCGACCGCATCGGCGACCTGGTGCCCGTGTTCATCGAGCACGGCCTGACCACTCTTCAGGAAGGCTGACCCGTCATGGACTTCGCGTTCGACGCGCGCACCGAGGAACTGCGCGCCCAACTCCTCGCCTTCATGGACGAGTACGTCTACCCGGCCGAGGCGGTGGCCGAGGAGCAGCGGGCCGCGCTGGCCTCCCCGTGGGACACCCCGGCCGTGGTGGAGGAGCTGAAGGCCGAGGCGCGCAGGCAGGGCCTGTGGAACCTCTTCCTGCCGGACGCCGAGCACGGCGCCGGGCTCACCAACCTGCAGTACGCGCCGCTCGCCGAGATCACCGGCCGCAGCCCGCAGCTGGCGCCGACCGCCACGAACTGCGCGGCGCCGGACACCGGGAACATGGAGGTGCTCGCGCAGTTCGCGGACGAGCGGCAGAAGAAACAGTGGCTGGAGCCGCTGCTCGCCGGTGAGATCCGCTCCGCGTTCGCGATGACCGAGCCGGAGGTGGCCTCCTCGGACGCCACCAACATCACCACGCACATCGAGCGGGACGGCGACGACTACGTCATCACGGGCCGCAAGTGGTACATCTCCGGGGCGATGAACCCGGACTGCAAGATCTTCATCGTGATGGGCAAGACCGACCCGGACGGCGCGGACATCCGCCGCCAGCAGTCGATGGTGCTGGTCCCGCGCGACACCCCGGGCGTCACCGTGAAGCGCGCCATGCAGGTCTTCGGCTACGAGGACCACTACCACGGCGGCCACGCCGAGGTGATCTTCGACCACGCGCGCGTGCCGGTGACCAACCTGATCGGCGAGGAGGGCGGCGGGTTCGCCATCGCCCAGGCCCGCCTCGGCCCGGGCCGTATCCACCACTGCATGCGGCTGATCGGCATGGCGGAGCGGGCCATCGAGCTGATGTGCCGCCGGGCCGTCTCCCGCAACGCCTTCGGCAAGGCGCTCGCCCAGCAGGGCGTGGTGCAGAACTGGATCGCCGACGCGCGCGTGGCGGTCGAGCAGCTGCGTCTGCTGGTGCTGAAGACGGCCTGGATGATGGACACCGTGGGCAACAGGGGCGCCCACACCGAGATCCAGGCCATCAAGATCGCCACACCGCGTACGGTCGTCGGCATCCTCGACCGCGCGATCCAGCTGCACGGCGCGGGCGGCGTCAGCCAGGACTTCCCGCTCGCCGAGCTCTACGCCGGCGCCCGCACCCTGATGCTGGCCGACGGCCCGGACGAGGTGCACCAGCGGTCGCTGGCACGACGGGAGCTGAAGAAGTACCTCTGACGGTCCCTAGGGACGCAGGGCCCGCAGGAGGAGGTCGGCCAGATGGTCGGCGACCTCCTGCGCGCCCATCGGACCGTCCGGGCGGTACCACGTCGACAGGTGGTGGACCGAACCGAAGTGGTAGTCCACCACCAGGTCCGCCGGGGTCGCCGTGGAGAACACGCCGGTCCGCTGGCCCTCCTCGATCAGCGCACGGAAGCGCTCGTGGTAGCGGCGGCGCTCCGCGCGCACCTGCTTGTTCTTCTCCGGGCTCAGATGATGCATCGAGCGGAAGAAGATCATCGCGTCGTCGAGGTTCTCGATGGTGGTGACGACGACGTCGGCCGCCGCGCCCCGCAGCCGTTTCTCGATCGGCTCGTCCGCGTTCGCGAACGCGTCCAGCCGCTCCTGCTGGACGCGCAGCACGCGCGCGTACACCTCGTGCAGAAGGTCGTCCTTCGAGCCGAAGTAGTGGTACAGCGCCCCCTTGGTGACGCCGGCCGCCTCGACGATCTCCTGCACGGACGTGCGGTCGTAGCCCTGCTCGGCGAAGAGCCGGGTGGCGGCGGCCAGCAGCCGCTGCGGGACGGGCGTACCGTCTCCGTCCGTCGTCCTGGGCACTGTGCCGCCACCTGCCTTCCGGGCGTTTCGCTGTTCTCGACGTACTTACTCGCTCTGCGGGCGGGAACGAAGCTCCCGACGGAGGATCTTCCCACTGGCCGTCTTCGGCAAGTCGGGCAGGATCTCCACCTGCCGCGGGTATTTGTAGGCAGCCAGTCTCTCCTTGCAGTACACGGCGAGCTCATCGGGGTCCGTGTCGGAGCCCGGACGCAGGCTGATGTACGCCTTGACGGTCTCTCCGCGATACCCGTCGGGCACCCCGACCACGGCCGCCTCGCGCACCGCGGGATGGGTGTACAGCACGTCCTCGACCTCGCGCGGCCACACCTTGAACCCGGACGCGTTGATCATGTCCTTCTTGCGGTCGACGACGTACAGCCAGCCCTGCTCGTCCATGAAGCCGATGTCGCCGGTGCGCAGTTCGCCGCCCGGAAACGTTTCGGCGGTCGCGTCCGGGCGGCGCCAGTAGCCCGGCACCACCTGCGGCCCGCGCACGACGATCTCGCCCTGCTCGCCGAAGGGCAGCTCCTGCCCCTGCTCGTCCACGATCCGGACGACCGTCTCGGGCCCCGGCACTCCCACGGCCAGCGTCCCGGAGACCGGGTCGACGGGCGCCTCCAGGTGGGGCGGCACGGAGGCGCAGGGCGCGGTGCACTCGGTCAGGCCGTAGCCGTTGCGGATGTACGGCCCGAAGCCCGCCCGGAACTTCTCCACCAGGGCCGGCGGCAGCGGCGCGCCCCCGCTGGAGATGTTGACGAAGGAGGAGAAGTGGTCCGGGGTCGCCGCCGGGTGCGCGGCCAGCGCCATGAAGGCCGTGGACGGTCCGACCGTGTAGTGCGGCCGGTGCTCGGCGAACGCCTCCAGCACGACACCCGGCTCGAAGCGGTACGTCAGCACCAGCGTGCCCGCGCTGTTGAGGCACGCGCCGAGCTGGCACACCATCCCGGTGATGTGGAACAGCGGCGCGAGCGCGTAGTAGACGGGCGCCTCGGGCAGCGCGAGCCCCGTCCGCTGCCGCTCTGCGTTGTACATGATGTTGCCGTGCGTGTTGGTGGCGCCCTTGGGGGTGCCGCTGGTGCCCGAGGTGTAGCTGATCAGCGCGATGTCGGACGGCCCGGGGTAGCGGGTCCCGGGCGCCTCGTAGCCGGCGCGGGCCACGGTCGTCAGGTCGGCGGCGTCGGCGGCCTGCGGCAGCCGCTCGAAGGTGAGCACGCGCGCGTCGCCGCGCGTCTGGAAGTCCAGCTCGCAGGCGGTCAGCACGATCCTGACCGGCGAGTCGGCGGCCGTCTCGCGCAGATACGACTCCCAGGCGCGGTCCGAGCAGATCAGCGCCGCGACCTCGCCGTCCCGCAGCACATGCGCCACCTCCCGGGACTTGTACATCGGGTTGACGGGCACCACGACCGCGCCCGCCTTCCACGCGCCCAGCAGGGCGAGCACGAACTGCGGGGAGTTCTGCAGCAGGATCGCCACCCGGTCGCCGCGCTCCAGGCCGCGGGCGACGAGGTGGCCCGCGACCGAGTCGGACAGCTCGTCGACCTCGCGGTAGCTCAGCCGTCCGTCGAAGTAGGCCAGGCAGGCACGGTCCGGGGCCTCGGCGGCGGACCTGCGCAGGGCCTGCACCAGGGAGTCGGCGGGCCGCACCGGGCCGCGCTGGGCGTCGTTCAGCAGGGCCAGCCAGGGCTTGGCGGCGTAACGGGAGCCGGTCATCGCGCCTCCTCCCACTTCTGCTGGAGGTGGTTCATATTGCCCAGCCACCGGTCCGGATCCGCGGCCCGCAGCTGGTAGTACCCGGCGACCTCGGGGTGCGGCAGGATCAGGAAGCGGTCCTCCTCGATGCCCTTGAACAGGGCGTCGGCGACGTCCGAGGGCTCGACCGCGGTCGGCTTGAGCACCAGGTCGCCCGCGGTGCCGGTGGCGGCCAGCATGTCGGTGCGGACGCCCTGCGGGCAGATGGCGTGCACCTTGATCCCGCGGTGGCGGTAGGTCAGGGACAGCCACTCGGCGAAGGCGTAGGCCCCGTGCTTGGTGACGCTGTAGGAGGGCGCGCCGATCATGGACAGCAGTCCGGCGGCGGAGACGGTGGACACGAAGCGTCCGCTCCCGCGCTCCAGCCAGCCCGGCAGCAGCTGCTCGGCGGCGCGGACGTGCGCCATCACGTTGACGTCCCAGGAGGTCGCCCAGGACTTCTCGTCGGCGGACAGTCCCTGGCCGCCGTCGTCGAAGGCGACACCGGCGTTGGCGCAGTACACGTCCACGGTGCCGCCGAGGGCGTCCCGCGCGTCGGCCACGATCGCGGAGGCGTCGCCCGGCACCGCGGTGCCGCCGATCTCCGCGGCGACCGCCTCGGCCCGCGCCCCGTCCAGATCGTTCACGACGACCCGGGCCCCCTCGGCGGCGAACCGCCGGGCGATCGCGGCCCCGATCCCACCCCCGGCCCCCGTGACGACGACACCAGCACCCTGAACGGCTTCCACCATGGATTTCCTCCGACGTGCTCCGGCTCCAGCACCCCCGCGACGCCCAGACTAACCGGTCGGTATGTATCAAGAAAGGGGTGACTGCAACGCCGTTTCAGGGGCGCGGGGAACTGCGCGACAAGCCACGACCAACCCGCGCCTTCCCCACAACCGGCGGGAGCAATACCTTGCACCCCATGCGCCCAAGCAGACGAGCCCTCCTCGCAGCGACCACGGCAGCAGCATCCATCACCGCGGCACCCCCGGCCAGAGCAGCCGCCGCAAAACACCACACCCCCTTCCGCACCGGCTTCGAGAACCTCGCCGCCACCGGCTACGCCCCCCTCGAAGGCCAACGCGTCGGCATCGTCACCAACCCCACCGGCGTGACACGGGACGTCCGCCACATCGTCGACGTCATGCACGCGGACGACCGCGTGAACCTCACCGCGGTCTTCGGCCCCGAGCACGGCTTCCGCGGCACCGCCCAGGCCGGCGGCTCCGAGGGCCGCTACGACGACCCCGCCACCGGGCTGCCCGTCTACGACACGTACCTCAAGAGCGGCCAGGCCCTCGCCGACATCTTCACCACCGCGGGCGTCGACACGATCGTCTTCGACATCCAGGACGCCGGCGCCCGCTTCTACACGTACATCTGGACGCTCTACGACTGCATGGAGGCGGCGCAGCTCGCCGGCAAGCGCTTCGTCGTCCTCGACCGCCCCAACCCGGTGACCGGACGCTCGGCCCAAGGGCCGGTGCTGCACAAGGAGTTCGCCACCTTCGTCGGGCGGCAGCCGATCTCCCAGGCGCACGGCATGACCGTGTGCGAGCTGGCCCGGCTGTTCAACGGGGAGTTCCTCACCGCGCCGGTCCCCCTTCAGACCGTGCGGATGACGGGCTGGCAGCGCTCGAAGTTCTACGACGCCTCGGCGCTCCCCTGGGTGCCGCCGAGCCCGAACATGCCGACCCCGTACACGGCGTTGGTGTACTCGGGGACGTGCATGTTCGAGGGCACCAACCTGTCCGAGGGACGCGGCACGACCCGGCCCTTCGAACTGCTCGGCGCCGAGGGCGTCGACGGCCGGTGGGCCGTGGCCATGAACGAACTCGGCCTGCCCGGCGTGCACTTCAGGGAGGCGTACTTCGCGCCGACGTTCTCCAAGTTCCAGGGCAAGACGGTCGGCGGGGTGCAGATCCATGTGCACGACCGCGCGGCCTACGACCCCGTGCGCACCGGCATCGCCCTGCTGGTGACCGCCAAGAAGGTGTGGAGCGGCTTCGCCTGGCGGTCCGACAACTGGATCGACAAGCTGACGGGCTCCACGCAGGTGCGGACCGCGATCGACGCGGGCGCGGGCACGGACGACGTGGTCGCCGGCTGGCAGCGGGAACTGGCCGCCTTCCGGCGCGTTCGAAGGGAATACCTCCTCTACAAGTGAGCCGTGGCGTATGGCCAACCTCGTCCGCCGGCAGGACGATGCGCCCACAGGGCATCGCTACGGCGGCGAGGGGGCCGGTCATGGCAGGGCCGCAGAAGAGCGTGACTCCGTACTGGGAGCTGACCTTCGACGCGGACGGCGACGTCGACGGCCGGGAACGGGACGAACTGCTCGCCGGGGTGACCGCCCGTGGAGTGCACGACCTGATCGTGTTCGCGCACGGCTGGAACAACGACCGCTCGGGTGCGACCGCCCTCTACCGGCGGTTCTTCGCACCGGTCCCCCGGCTCGCGCCGAGGGCGAGGATCGGGTACGTGGGCGTGGTCTGGCCGTCGATGCGCTTCAGCGACGAACCGATCCCCGACTTCCCCAAGTCCGTGGTGGCCACGGAGGCCGAGGCCGTCCCGAGGCCCGCGCTGGACAAGGACACCCGGCACGCGCTCCTTGAGACCTTTCCCGGCCGGGCCACCGTCGTCGACCAGATCGCACGCATGCTGGACCAGCGGCCCGAGCACGAACTGGAGGAGTTCGGACGGCTCGTACGGCTGCTGGTGGAGGTCGTACCCGGCGGACCGCAGCCGCTGTTCGCAGCGGACACGCTCGCCGAAGGTGTCCCGCAGAGCGATCCGGTGCTGTTCACCGGCGACGCGACGACGCTGTGCGACGAGTTCACCCGGGCGCTGTCGGTCCTCCGATCCGGCGACGCCGAGGCGCAGTTCACACTACCGAACCCATGGGACGGGGCGAAGGAGCTGCTGCGGCAGGCGACGTACTACGCGATGAAGCGGCGCGCGGGAACCGTCGGTGAGCGTGGACTCGGGCGCGCCGTAGGGCAGTTGGCCACCAGGGCGCCGGACGTGCGGGTGCATCTGGTCGGGCACAGCTTCGGCGGGCGGCTGGTGTCGTTCGCGCTGCGCGGTCTGCCGGACGGGGTGCACACGGTGAAGTCGGTGACACTGCTCCAAGGCGCCTTCTCCCACTACGCGTTCGCGGCCAGGCTGCCGCACGACGCGCACGCGGGAGGAGTGCTGCAGGGCCAGCAGAACCGCATCGACGGGCCACTGGTGTGCTGCCACTCCCGCTTCGACTCGGCGCTCGGCACGATCTATCCGCTGGCGTCGCGCATGGCGAACGACGCCCAGGGCGTGATCGAGAACGCCGCTCTGGCGCAGGTGCTGGGCGCCAAGTGGGGGGCAATGGGGTACGACGGTGTGCAGGCGGTGCCCGGCACGCGCGCGTTCACCCTCGCCGAGGCGCTGACGGCGACGCTGCCCGCGTCGGGCTGCGTGAACGTGGACGCCGCGGCAGTGGTCCGAAGGGGCGGGCCGCCCTCCGGGGCGCACAGCGACATCGTGCACCCGGAACTGGCCCGGATCGTGCTGGCGGCGGGCCGCATCCGCTGACCCGCCGCCTGCCGTGCGTCACCGGTGCGAGGTGTACTCCACCACCTGCTGGAAGGTGGGCCGGTTCTGCCAGCTGATGGTGTGGTGCTTGATGCCGCCCAGCGTGCGCTGGTTGATCGAGTCGGCGCACCACTGGTCGCCCGCCGAGCACAGGTCGTCGCCGGGGTAGACCGCGGACGCGGACGTGCCGGCCGCCTCCTTGAGCGTGCTGATCAGGATGGACCGGCAGTCGCTCAGGTCGCCGCCGCCGCAGTACTTCTCGGCCAGCGGACCCTGCACCGGCTCACCGAGCACGGCCCGTACGTCCTTGTCGACGTAGCTCCACCAGCCGTACTGGAAGGAGCTGCCGGCGTGCGAGCCGGTGGGGCCGTGGCCGGCGGACGGGGACTCGTCGATGGGCAGGTTCGCGGTGAACGCGGTGTACAGGTCGTCGCCGAGGCCGGGCTGGAACTCGGCCTTCACCAGCAGCGGCCACCAGGCGTCCAGGATGCGGATCGCCTCGGAGTCGGCGTAGGCCTTGGATCCCGGCGAGGTCTCCGTGCGCCTGCCGCCCGCCGTCAGCCAGGTCTTGAGCTTGCCGACGGCCGCCGCGGCCGTGGGGTCGGTGACCGTGCTGCTGTCGATCACCTTCAGCAGGTCCGGCAGCACGTCCTCGGCGCGCAGGTCGGCGAGGGCGGCGTCCGCCATGGCCTGCACCAGTTTCGTACGGGTCACCCCGCCGGCCGCGACCAGCTTCTTCACCCGGTCGTCCAGCAGGTTGCCGCGGTGGACCGAGCCGTCGCCCCAGCTCGCGGTCGTGTAGTTGAGGGCCTGTTTGTTGTTCCAGGAGATGTAGTAGTCCTGGTCGACGGAGTTGGGGTGCTGCGCCGCGGGGGTGTAGGCCGCCGTGTTGGTGGCCGGGTCCCAGTTCTTCCACTCGTAGGCGGCCTGTCCCCACACCGGGAACTCGGAGTCGACGCCGCTCGCGCGCACCGGGTTGTCACCGCTGTTGTAGTACGCGGTGTGCTGGGAGTCGGCGTAGAACCAGTTGAAGGTGAAGTTGATGTGCTGGGCCGCGCTCTGGAAGTCCTTCGGGCCCTTGACGTAGCCGGGGTCGTTGAGCATCTGGAAGCCGATGATCGAGTCGGCCTCGTGCAGATAGGACGAGCGCAGGGTGGTGTAGGCGACCTTCTTGCCGCCGACGGTCGCGCGGTAGGCCACGGGCCCGTACTTCGTCCGCCACACGCGCATGGTGTACGACCCCGCGGCCGTGCCGTCGGCCGTGGTCGGCTTCCAGGAGTTCTTCTGCTCGACCTTGTCCATGGCCGTGCAGGTGCCGTGGTACAGGTAGTGGTGGTCGTCCTGGCACAGTTCGACGGCGTAGGAGTCGATGATGTCCTGGCCCGAGGTGGTCGCGGACCACGAGTAGTCCTGGCCGCGGCCGAGTTCGACGTACATGCTCAGGCCCGCGAAGGAGGCGCCGCGGGCGCTGATGCCGGGGCCCTGGATCTCCTGGAGCATCAGCAGCTGCGGGGCGAAGTAGCCGGTCTGCGGGCCGAACACCGCGATGGGATGGCCGCTCGCGGTGTGCTTGCCGCTGACGACGAGGGCGTTGGACATCCCGCGCCTGGCCGAGCCGAGCGCACTGGCGGTGGCCGCCTTGGCGGCGGAGGTGGCGCTCTGGCTCGCGCCGGTGCCGGTGGCGTCGTAGACCAGCGGCTCGGTCGTCACCGAACCGGCGTCGGGCAGGGCCTCGCCCTGGGCGCTGTCGGGCTTGGCGCCGTACGGGAAGCTCTCGCCGTTGTGGACGGTGAGGGCGGCCTCGGGGTCGTTGCGCTCGCGGAAGGACTCCCAGACCTTGGTGCCCTCCTCCACGCCGTACTTGGACTGGGCGGCCAGGAGTGAGATCGCGTTGTTGACCTCTCCGCCGCCGCCCGAGCCGAACAGGGAGCCGATCACGGAGGCCAGGGCGACCAGGTCGGTGAGTTTGAAGTGGTCGATCGTGCCGGCGTTGGTGATGGCGTCCTTGTGGCCGGTCAGGACGTACTCACCGGGGAAGTAGCGGCCCGAGTCGGAGGCGTCGATATAGGAGTTTATGCCCGCTATGTAGGCATTCGCGTCGTCGAGGGCCTGCCGGCCGCGGTCGCCGTTGTTCGCGACCGCGCTGTCGATCTGGGCCTGCAGATCGGCCTCGGTGTAGGGGGCGTTGCGGTAGAACTGCTGCTCCAGGCCCTGGTTGGCCGGGGCGCCGCCCGCGAAGGTGGTCAGCTGGCCGCGTCCCACGTGCCGGAAGAGGTCCATGAGCCAGAGCCGGTCCTCGGCCGCGGCGTACCCGGCCCCGAACTCCGTGCCGTAGCGCGTGGTGCCAGTGATGTGCGGCACACCGGTCTTCTTGTCCCGGGCGATCGTGACGTCGGTGCGGCCCGCCGGCTTCTCCGTGGAGGCGACCTGATCGGAAGCGACTCCGAACGACGCGTCGTTGAAGAAGTCGTCGATCTTCGCGTCGGTGAGCGCGGAGTAGCCTCCGGCCAGGTCGGCGTAGGGGCCGAGCTGGTCCTCCGCGTGGTCGGGCTGGGTTCCGAAGGCCTGGTTGAGCAGGATCTGGGCCAGGGTCGCGTTGCCGTTCTCACCCGGCGGCAGGATGTCGGAGCACTGGCCGCCGCAGTAGTCGTTCGGGGCCGTGGCGGCGGCCGCCGTCGCCTGGGTGAGCGGGGACAAAAGGCCTGCAATCAGGACGCATATGGATGCCGTCTTCAGGAACCCGGCGAGTCTGCCGGGAGTTCTCAGTCTGTGCGGCGCGCTGCGTGAGGTGCGTCGTGGCATGACAGCTCCTACCGACGGGGGTGAGCCGGGACGTTACCGCCGGTATCCCCGGGATAGAAGATGAACATGCGTCAAGTTGTGGAGTAGGCACGGCGGCTTATGGGGGTCATCGGAAATCGGATGGAGCCGAATCGGCTGTCGATACGTCTATTCGGCGACGTCCGTTCGACGACGCCGAAGTGACCGAAGTACAGGTGCAGGTGTGACGGAGGTGCAGGGCGATGGCCGGTTTCCGGAGTCTGGCGAGACAGGTCCGCGATCCGCGGTGCGATCTGGCACTGCGGCGCTACTCACTTCGCAAGTGCCTTGAGCGGTTCGCTCCTTACGGGCACAGGGCGACCTGGGACCATTTGTGCTCCCGGGCAGGGTTCGGTCCTGAGGACCGCTCCCCCGACCCGGTGCGGCTCGTGGCCGCGCTGGAGGAGTTGGAGGAAGCCCGCACGGTCTGGCTGGCCTATGAGGTCGAGTTCGCCGAGCGGCGCAAGAAGGAGAAGCACGACGGGTTGCGTCGTCCGGGCAGCGTGGACGACTGGCACCGTCTGACCTGGGGCGGATTCGGAGTCGCCTGGTGCGACGACCCGCGGGTGCACCCGCGCGAACCGCTGGCCGAGGTGCTGCGCCGGCTGATCTCCGGCCTGGAGCACGAACCGGGCGCCTGCTGCCCGGTGTGCGGCACCGAGCGCCTGATCTGGAAATACGACCTGGACCACGAACCGTCGTCGGGTCCGGTCTGCACCCACTGCGGAATTCTCGTACCACGGCCCGTGCTCAAGCCCGAGGCCCTGGCTGACGCAAGGCGCGGAAGGCTGCTCGTGTCGGCCTGAGCACGACGGGGGTGCGCCGGGGATGCCGCACCCCCTGCAAGCCGGGGAACGCTCCTTCTACGCCGCGCATTGCCTGGGGTGCCCTGCGGGCGGCGGGGCGTGCCCTGCGGGCGGCGGGGCGGGGGTGCCCTGCGGGCGGCAGGGCGGGGGTGCCCTGCGGGCGGCAGGGCGGGGATGTTGCTTCGACGCCGCGCGTTGCCTGGAGTGCCCTGCGGGCGGCGGGGCGGGATGCTGCTGGTAACGGCCGGCAGGCTGGGGGCATGCTGCCGACCCCGCAGGTGACCGCCGAGTCCGACGGCGCGGGCCGCCGCGGCCACGGCCACGGACGTCCATGTCCACTCCACGACGCCCTGCTGCGAGGACTCGCACTCGCCGAAGGGCTCTGACATCCGACGATGCCCGGTGGGCGGCGGGCCGTTGTCGGTGGGGCCCGGCAGGCTGGGGCATGCTGCCGCCGACCCCGCAGGCGACCGCCGAGCCCGACGGCGCGCGCCGCCGCGGCCAAGGCCACGAGCCTCCATGCCCACTCCAACACGCCCTGCTGCGAGGACTCGCACTCGCCGAAGGGGCTCTGGCACCCGACGATGCCCGGTGGGCGGCGGGCCGTTGTCGGTGGGTCTGGCGACAGGGGCATGGCGCCGATGACGCCGGAGGCGATGTGACGGCCCGCGATGCTCGACGGACAGCGGACGACGGGCCGTTGTCGGTGTCGGATGGCAGGCTGGGGGCATGCTGCAGGTGTGTCTCAATGGGCCGCGTGGGGCCGTCGACGGGGCGGTGGTGCCGTTGACGCCGGAAGCGATGGGCGAGTCCGCGGCGTGGGCCGTTGCGGCCGGGGCCATGGATGTGCATGTGCATCCCAAGTCCCCTTGTGGCGAGGATTCGCTGTCGCCGAAGGTGCTGGCGCCGACGTTGGAGGCCATACGGGCGCGGGTGTCGGTGCCAGTTGGGGTCACCACGGGTGCCTGGGCCGAGCCGGAGCCGGAGGCCCGGCTGGCGCGTGTCCGGAGCTGGGCGCAATTGCCCGCTCTGCCCGACCACGCCTCGGTCAACTGGCATGAGGAGGGCGCCGAGGAGATCGCCGCCGCGCTGATCGAACTCGGCGTGGGCGTGGAGGCCGGCATCTGGTCGGGGACGGACGGGGCCGCGAGGTTCGCCGTCTCGCCGCTCGGCCCGCGGGTGCTGCGCGTGCTGGCCGAGGTGACGGACACCTCGGCGGACACGGCCGAGGACACGGCGCGCGCCCTGTTGTCCCGCCTGGGTTCCGCGCACGGCCGCCCCGTACTGCTGCACGGCGAGGACGGCAGCGCCTGGCCGGTGCTGCGCCTGGCCGGCCGGCTGGGGCTCGCCACCCGCATCGGCCTGGAGGACACCCTGCTGCTGCCGGACGGTCAACGGGCCGCCTCCAACGCCCAGTTGGTGACGGAGGGCCTGGCCCAGTACGGCTCTCGACGCTAGCAGCCGCAAATCCGCTCGCTCCACCCTTTTCCCGTACGGACAGTTGAGGGCGATGAAACACACCTGAGTTGTCCTAGGGGGACCTGCGATGTCGACGCTCCGCGTCACCGCCGAAGTGCTGACGATCCACGAGCATCCGAACGCCGATGCGCTCGAACTGGCCCAGGTGGGCCTGTACCGAGCGGTCGTCGCCAAGGGCACCTACCGCACCGGCGACGCCGCCGTCTACATCCCCGAGCAGTCCATACTGCCGGCCGGCCTGATCGAGGAACTGGGGCTGACCGGACGGCTGGCGGGCGGCAACGCGGACCGAGTGAAGGCGGTGCGGCTGCGCGGTGAGCTGTCGCAGGGCATCGTGTGCCGCCCCGAGGCGCTCGCGGACGTCGATCTCGCGCAGGCCGCCCTGGACGGCACGGACTTCGCCGAGCGGCTCGGCATCACCAAGTGGGTGCCGCCGATCCCGCCCACGATGAACGGCGACGTGGAGTCCGCGCCCGATCTGCTGCCCTGGGTCGACATCGAGAACATCCAGCGGTTTCCGGACATCTTCGCGCCGGGCGAGGATGTGGTCCTGACCGAGAAGCTGCACGGCTCGGCCTGTCTGCTGACGTATCTCGCCGACGAGGACCGCGTGCACGTCTCCTCCAAGGGCTTCGGCGCCAAGTCCCTGGCGCTGAAGGAGGATCCGCGCAACCTGTACTGGCGGGCGGTGCACGGCCACGGCGTCGCCGAAGTCGCGGCCGAACTCGCGAAGCGACTGGGCGCACGCCGGATCGGCATCTTCGGCGAGGTGTACGGCGCGGGCGTCCAGGACCTGACCTACGGCGCCGACGGGCGCCGCGAGTCCCTCGGCTACGCCGCCTTCGACGTCAGCGCGGAGATCGACGGCACGGTGCACTGGCTGGACCCGGCCGAACTCCTGGACGGGCGGCTGCCGTTGGTGCCCCGGCTGTACGAGGGTCCGTACGACATCGAGCGGGTCCTGTCGATCGCGAGCGGCCGCGAGACCGTCTCCGGACGCGAGCTCCACCTGCGCGAGGGCGTCGTGATCCGTCCTGCGACCGAGCGGTACAGCCCGGTGACCGGAGGCAGAGCCATCGCCAAGGCAGTAAGCCCGGCCTACCTGACCCGCAAGGGCGGCACCGAGTACGAGTGACCGGCCCGCCGGGCGCCGAACGAAAAACCCGGCACCCGGCTCAGCCCCGCTCCTGCCCCTTCCGGCCGCCCCGATGCTCCACGAGTAGGCGGGAACCGGACTGGCGTTGACCGAAGGTGTCGTTCGGGTTGGAGAGGATGCAGGTGTCCAGGGAGAGGCAGCCGCAGCCGATGCAGTCGGTGAGGTGGTCGCGCAGGCGGTTGAGCTGGCTGATGCGTTCGTCGAGCTCGGAGCGCCAGGCCTCGGAGAGGCGGGCCCAGTCCTCGCGGGTGGGGGTGCGCTCCTCGGGCAGTTCGGCGAGCGCCTCACGGATCGTGGCCAGCGGGATGCCGACGCGCTGTGCGGCCCGTACGAAGGCGACCCGGCGCAGCGTGTCGCGGTGGTAGCGGCGCTGGTTGCCCGCGGTCCGGCGGCTGCTGATCAGGCCCTTGGACTCGTAGAAGTGCAGGGCGGAGACGGCGGCGCCGCTCCGCGCCGCGAGCTGGCCGACGGTGAGCTCGTGGATCTTCTCTGGGATCTGGGGCACCTCTCGAACCCTACCCACTGCGTCCCCGTGGCGGTCCGTTGACATCGGGTGCACACCCGACCATGCTAAGCAGTTGCTTAGACATTGCGAGGCAGGGAGGCCGGGACATGGCAGAGCCGAGGATCTTCACGTCCGTCGACGAGCTGAAGGCGGCGGTCGGCGAGCAGCTGGGGTACACCGACTGGTTGGAGGTCGACCAGAAGCGGATCGACCTCTTCGCGGAGGCCACCGGGGACCACCAGTGGATCCACGTCGACCCCGAGAAGGCCGCGGCCGGACCCTTCGGGACCACCATCGCGCACGGCTATCTGACCCTCTCCCTGCTGCCCCTCTTCGGCCCCCAGCTGATGTCCGTCGAGGGCGTGAAGATGGGCGTCAACTACGGCACCAACAAGGTACGTTTCCCCGCACCCGTACCGGTCGGCTCGCGCCTGCGCGCCACGGCGAGGATCAGCTCCGTCGACGACGTACCGGGCGGCGTACAGGTGGCCGTCGGCTACACCGTGGAGCGCGAGGGCGGCGACAAGCCGGTCTGCGTGGCCGAGTCCGTGGCCCGCTTCTACCTCTGAGAGACGGCTCGTGCGCGTCCCTGAGACGCGGCTTCTGCCTCTCAGAAACGGCTACTTGACCCCCACCATGCGCAGCACGAGGTCGGCGTAGAGCGCGCCGACCTCGTCCGGCGTCCAGGGGCCCTCGACGTTGAACCAGCGCGCCACGTCGATGCAGAGCGACAGCACGGCGAGCGTGGTGCCCTTGACGTCCAGCACGTCGAACTCGCCGGCCGCCACGCCGTCCTCGATCACCGCCCGCACCTCGGCGTCGCACTGCCGGCGCAGCGCGAGGATCTCCTTGCGCGCCTCGGGCCCGAGCGAGTCCAGTTCGTACTGCACGACGCGGGCGGTCGTCCGCCCGCCCGCGTGCCAGCGCACGAAGGAGCTCACCTGGTCGGCGAGCCGCTCGGTGGCGGTGCCCTCGCGCCGGGCCGCCGTCTGCAGGATCTCGAGCGCCTTCGCGTGACCGATCCGGCTGATCCGGTGGAGCAGCTCTTCCTTGGTCTTGTAGTGGATGTAGAGCGCGGCCGGGCTCATGCCCGCGCGGCCCGCGATGTCCCGGGTCGTGGTGGCGTGGTACCCGCGCTCGGCGAAGGCCTCCACCGCGGCGATCAGCAGTCGCCGGGCCGCGTCGGGCGTGACCTCGCCCCACGCGGACGCCTCGCCGCCGGTCGTCTCCTCCGCCGTAGTCATCGCTCGCTCGCCCCTTTTCGCCGACAGAACCCCCACCATACCGCCGAAAGTGAGCAAGCGCTTAGCGTGTCCGTCGCTCAGAGCGTTTCGGTCGCTCAGAGCTTTTCGAAGGGATCGTGTTCGGCCAGCAGCTTCTCCAGCCTGGCCTGGTCGACACGGCTGACGATCTGGCCCGCCTCCTGCCGGTCGCGGATCACCTTGGCCAGCGTGAAGGCTGAGGTGACGAGGTACAGGACGGCGATCGCGAGGAAGGCCCGCACCCAGGCGTCGGCGTTCAGCCGGAAGATACCGATCGCCGTCGCGGTCATGGCGACGGCGAAGGAGGCGACGGCCTGGCCGTAGAAGGCCGCCGTGCTCTGCTGCTTGACCGGTGTGTCACTCATGGGACAAGCGTCGGCGGACGTGGCCGTCACCACATCCGCCGGGATACTCAGCTCAGGTACTCACGTACTCAAGTGCCTCACGTACTCAAGTGCCGCTCAGAAGGCCGAAACACCCGTCAGGGCACGGCCGATGAGCAGTTTCTGGATCTGGCTGGTGCCCTCGTAGAGGGTCATCACCCGGGCGTCGCGCAGCAGTTTGCCCGCCGGGTACTCGTCGATGTAGCCGTATCCGCCGAAGACCTGCAGGGCGTTGTTCGCGGCGCGGACGGCGGCCTCGGAGGCGAAGAGCTTGGCCTTGGAGGACTCGACCGCGAAGGGCTGCCCGCGGTCGATCAGGTCGGCGACCCGCCAGGTCAGCAGCCGGGCGGCGTCCACGTCGACGGCGATGTCGCTGATCAGTTCCTGGACGAGCTGGTGACCCGCGATCGGCGTGCCGAACTGCTCGCGCTCACCGGCGTACTTGACGGCCGCGTCCAGCGCGGCCTGCGCTATGCCCACGCAGCCGGCCGCCACCGACATCCGCCCCTTGGCCAGGGCCGACATGGCGACCGAGAAGCCCTTGCCCTCCTCGCCGAGCATCGCCGAGGCCGGTACCCGCACGTCCTCCAGGACCAGTTCGGCCGTCGCCTGGCCGCGCAGGCCGAGCTTGCCGTGGATGGTGCGCCGGGTCAGGCCGGGGCTGTCGGCCGGCACCAGGAAGGCGGAGACCCCCTTGTGCCCGGGGGCGTCGGTGGAGCGGGCGA
Organism: Streptomyces spinosisporus; assembly: GCF_022698145.1. Classification (GTDB taxonomy): domain Bacteria; phylum Actinomycetota; class Actinomycetes; order Streptomycetales; family Streptomycetaceae; genus Streptomyces; species Streptomyces spinosisporus. The sequence continues at coordinate 128,030 of NZ_JALDAX010000012.1, read as the reverse complement.
AGAGGAGCACCACATCGGCCCAGGTGCCGTTGGTGATGAACATCTTGGTGCCGTTGATCACGTAGTCGTCGCCGTCGCGGACGGCCCGCGTGGTGAGGTTGCCGGCGTCCGACCCGGTGCCCGGCTCGGTGAGGCCGAAGCTGCCGACGTACGCGCCGGAGGTGAGTCCGGGCAGCCACTGCCGCTTCTGCTCCTCGCTCCCCCAGGCCGCGACCGTCTTGGCGACCAGCCCGAGCGAGACGGACACGATGCCGCGCACGGAGGAGTCACCGCGCCCGAGCTCCTCCGTCACCAGGCAGTACGCGAGGTGGTCGCCGCCGCTGCCGCCGTACTCCTCGTCGATGGTCAGACCGAGGAAGCCGACCTCGCCGAGCTTCTTCACGATCGACCGGTCGACCTCCTCGGCCCGGTCCCAGGCGACAACGTGCGGGGCGATCTCACGGTCCACGAAGTCCCGGGCGAGCCGGCGGACGGCGGTCTGCTCCTCGCTGAGTTCCAGGTTCATGGTGGGCCACCTTAAAATTAGCACTGCTAGTTTCTGATCGCAGCCCTACTATGTGCGCCATGGCCCGACCGCGCAAGCCCCTGCTCAGCACCGACCGGATCGTCGAGACGGCACGTGTGCTGGTGGACGCTGAGGGCCTCGCGGCGGTCTCCACCCGCCGGCTCGCCGCGGAGCTGGGGGTGAGCGGGCCCTCGCTCTACAACCACTTCCGCACCAAGGACGAGATCCTGGAGGCGGTCGCCGACTCCGTGAGCGCACAGGTCGACCTGTCGATGTTCGAGGACGGCCGCGAGTGGCGGACCGCGCTGCACGACTGGGCCGTCTCCTATCGCGCCGCCCTGCGCGACCACCCCAACATCGTCCCGGTCCTCGCCACCGGACCCGGCCGCCGCCCCGCCGGGCTGCGCCTCGCCGACGCGGTCTACGGCGCGATGGTCGAGGCCGGCTGGCCACCCGCCCAGGCCACCTCCATCGGCGCCCTGATGCGCTACTTCGTGATGGGCTCCGCACTCGGCTCCTTCGCCGGCGGCTTCGTCGACGACGAGAGCGCCTACGACCCCGCCGACTACCCGCACCTCCAGCAGGCCCACCTCCTCGCCGAGCAGCAGGAGAAGATCGACGAGCGGGCCTTCGAGACGGGCCTCACGGCGCTCCTGGACGGGCTGGTGCAGCAGTACGAGCGGGTAAAGCGCACCGTGTGACGACACTTCGGCACTCACCGAACCGTGCATGCCGCATGCTGGGACGCATGACCACCAGGGACCCCCAGGCACCGCAGCTGGCCCGGCTGGCCGGGCTGATGGCCGACGAGACACGGGCGGCGTGTCTGCTGGCGCTGCTCGACGGCCGGGCGTGGACCGCTGGCGAACTGGCCCGGCACGCGGGCGTCGCGGCCTCGACGCTCAGCGAGCACCTCGGCAAGCTCGTCGCGGGCGGCCTGCTGGCCGAGGAACGACAGGGCCGGCACCGGTACGTACGCCTCGCCGGCCCCCGCGTCGCCCAGCTGGTCGAGGACCTGGCCGCCCAGGTGGCCCCGGACGCTTCCGTACGACCGCGTCCGCGCACGCTGCGGGAGTCGAGCGCCGGGTCGGCGATGGCACGCGGGCGGACCTGCTACGACCATCTGGCGGGGCGACTGGGCATCGCGGTCACCGACGGGCTGACGGCGCGCGGGCTGCTGCGCCAGGACACCGGGTTCGCGCTCACGGACAGTGGTCTGGAGTGGTTCGGCGCCGTCGGCATCCCACTGGAGCGCAAGGGCCGCCGCCCCCTCGCCCGCGCCTGCCTCGACTGGACCGAACGCCGACCGCATCTCGCGGGGGTCGCGGGAGCGGCGTTCTGCCGTCACGCGCTGGACGCGGGCTGGTGCGTACGCATCGGCAGCGAGCGGGCGGTGAAGGTGACCGAACAGGGCGAGCAGGCCCTGACCACCCTCTTCGGCATCGACACGACAACGCTGCGCTGAGCGCCCGAAAGGGGCGCGGGGAACTGCGCGCCCAGCCACAGCACCCCCGCACCAGCACACCGACCGAAACCCGCGAGCCCTTCCGCCGTCCCCTCCCTACCCTCTGGAGCATGATGAACCTCCGTCGCAGCGACCTCCTCGCCCCCGGTGCCGCCGCCGTCACCGTCGTGTTGTGGGCCTCCGCCTTCGTGTCCATCCGCAGTGCGGGCGCCGCGTACTCGCCGGGCGCGCTGGCGCTCGGGCGGCTGGTCTGCGGGGCGCTGGTGCTCGGCGTGATGCTGCTTCTGCGCGGGGAGGGGCTGCCGCCCCGGTCGGCCTGGCGCGGGATCGCGATATCCGGGGTGCTCTGGTTCGGCTTCTACATGGTGGCCCTGAACTGGGGCGAGCAGCAGGTGGACGCGGGTACGGCGGCCCTGGTCGTGAACGTCGGCCCCATCCTCATCGCGCTGCTCGGTGCGCGGCTGCTCGGCGACCGCATGCCGCCGCGGCTGCTGGCGGGCATGGCGGTGTCGTTCGCGGGCGCGGTGGCGGTCGGTCTGTCGATGTCGGGCGAGGGCGGCTCGTCGGTGCTCGGTGTGGTGCTGTGTCTGCTGGCGGCGGTCGGCTACGCGGCCGGTGTCGTCGCGCAGAAGCCCGCGCTGGGCAGCGCGAGCGCGCTGCAGGTGACGACGTTCGGATGTCTCGTCGGTGCGGTGTGCTGTCTGCCGTTCGCCGGGCAGCTGGTCGGCGAGGCCGCTGACGCGCCGGTCGCGGCGACCCTCAACATGGTCTATCTGGGCGTGTTCCCGACCGCGCTCGCGTTCACGACCTGGGCGTACGCGCTGGCCCGTACGACGGCCGGCCGGATGGGCGCGACCACCTACGCGGTGCCCGCGCTGGTCGTCCTGATGTCGTGGCTGGCGCTCGGCGAGGTACCGGGGCTCGTCACGCTCGGGGGCGGAGTGCTGTGTCTGGCGGGTGTGGCGGTGTCCCGCTCCCGGCCCCGGAGCGGGAAGGTCCCGCGGGCCGCGGCACCGGAGGAGGTTCCGGAGCCGCAGCGCGAGGGCGCGCCGGGTTCAGCGTGAACGCGCCCGGCCCGCAAGGACTTTGATGGACAGCAGGGCGATCACCGCGAGGACGACGATGTAGCCGGACACCGCCATCGAGGTGCCGGTCGCCTCCAGCAGCAGCACCATGACGAACGGCGCGAGGCCGCCGCCGAGGACGGCCGCGATCTGGTAGCCGAGCGAGGCTCCCGTGTACCGCATCTCGGGCGTGAACAGCTCCGCGAACAGCGCGGCCTGGGGGCCGTACATAATGCTGAGGAAGCAGCCGGCGACGAAGGTGCCGACGGCCAGCCACAGCAGCGAGCCGGTGTCGATCAGCAGGAACATCGGTACGGCCCACAGGGCGATGCCGGCCGCGCCGAGCGTGTAGATCCGGATGCGGCCGACGCGGTCGGAGAGCGCGGCGGCGGCCGGGATCAGCACCAGCTGGGTGAGGCTGACGCAGAGCGAGACGGTGAGCACCGCGTCGCGCTTCATGCCGAGGTCGCGGGTCGTGTAGTCGAGGACGCCGGTGATCAGGATGTAGAAGGTCGCGGTGTTCACGGCGAAGGAGCCGCCCGCGAGCAGGACCGTGCCGAGGTGGCCGCGCAGGATCGCGCGCAGCGGGGAGGTGCGCTCGGCCTGCTCCTTGTCCTGCTCGGCCAACGCCCGCTCGGCCGCCCGGAATTCGGGGGTCTCCTCGACGTGGGTGTGGATGTACCGGGCGAGCGCGAGGACCAGCAGGCCGACGAGGAACGGGATCCGCCAGCCCCAGGCCGTGAACGCGGAGTCGCTGGTGAACGCCCCGGCGAGCAGGAAGACCGTGTTCGCGCTCACCACGCCGATGGGGACGCCGAGTTGGACGACACTGCCGTACAGGCCGCGCTTGCCCTCGGGGGCGTACTCGGTGGCCAGCAGCATCGCGCCGCCCCACTGTGCGCCGACGGCGAGGCCCTGGACGACGCGGAGCAGGACGAGGAGGACGGGGGCGGCGACGCCGATCGTGTCGTAGGTCGGCAGCAGGCCGATGCCGGTGGTGGCGACGCCCATCAGGGTGAGGGCGAGGACCAGCATCGGCTTGCGGCCGCGTTTGTCGCCGAGGTGGCCCGCGACGATGCCGCCGAGCGGGCGGGCCAGGAAGCCGACGGCGAACGTGGCGAAGGCGGCGAGGACCCCGGCGGTGGGGCTGCCGGCCGGGAAGTACAGGTCGCCGAGGACGAGGGCCGCGGCGATGCCGAAGACGAAGTAGTCGTACCACTCGACGGCCGACGCGAGGGCCGCCGCGGTGGCGACCCGGCGGCGGCCGGTCGTGGGGAGGGCGGTGGTGGGGAGGGTGTGAGCGGAGGGAGCTGTGTCCATGTGTGCACTCCACGGGGTGCGGTGGGGACGTTCCCGGGAACATACTGACCGGACGGTATGGGGTCAACGGATGTGCACGGTGGTTGTACGGAGCATCCAGGGGCGGGTGGTGAACCCGCCCCCCGGACTCCGCCCCCGGACTCCGCTCCGGACTGCCGCCCCGGACGGGCCCGCGGACCTCAGAACACGACCAGTGCCCTGCCGCCCCTGCCCGCCAGCATGTTCTCGAAGGCCGCCGGGATGCCGTCGAGGCCGATGCGTTCCGTCACCAGCGCTCCCAGGTCCAGCCGGCCGGCCCGGATGTGCTCCGCGAGCACCGGGAGGTCCTTCGCCGGGTCCGAGTTGCCGTAGACGCACCCGGAAAGGGTCCGGCCCCAGTGGAAGATCTCCAGGGCGTTGAAGGTGACCTGCTGGTCCTTGCCGCCGATGCCGACCACCGTCGTACGGCCGCCCCGGCGGGTGGACTCCCAGGCGGTGCGGATCGTCGTCGCGCGGCCCACGCACTCGATGGCCACGTCGACGCCCTGCTTGTCCGTCAGGCCCCGGATCTCGCGGGCCGTCGTCTCGGAGGCGACGACGTAGTCCGTGGCGCCCGCGCCGCGCGCCAGCTCCTCCTTCTCGGGCGACACGTCGACGGCGACGATACGTCCGGCACCCGCGATCCGGGCCGACTGCAGTGCCGCGAGGCCCACTCCCCCGACGCCGTAGACCGCCACCGTCTCGCCCGGCCGGACCTGTGCGGAGTGGTGGACGGCGCCGTAGCCGGTGAGGACCGCGCAGCCCAGCAGGGCGGCGTCGGTGAGCGGGACGCCCTCGGGGAGCGGCAGGACGCAGGACGCGGCGACGACGGTCTCCTCGGCGAACGCGGCGACGTTCAGTCCGGGGTGGAGGTCCGTGCCGTCCGAGGAGCGCCGGGCGTGGGTGTCGGCGGCGCCGTTCAGGGCGTTGGCGCACAGCCACACCTCGCCGAGCGAGCAGGCGTGGCAACTGCCGCAGGACGGCGCCCAGTTGAGGACGACCTCGGCGCCGGGCGCGACATGGGTGACGCCCTCGCCGACGGCGACGACGGTGCCCGCGCCCTCGTGGCCGAGGACGGCCGGGACCGGCACCCGCATGGTGCCGTTGGACAGGGACAGGTCGGAGTGGCACACCCCGGCGGCGGCGAGCCGGATGCGGACCTGGCCGGGGCCGGGCTCCGGGAGGTCGATCCCGGTGATCTCCAGGGGAGCGCCCACGGCGGGGAGGACTGCTGCGCGAACCACGGATACGCTCCTCAGAACTGGAGGGACTTGGTCTGCAGATACTCGGCCAGGCCGTGCGTGCCGAGTTCGCGGCCGACGCCCGACTGCTTGTAACCGCCGAAGGGGGCAAGGGGGTTGAAGCGGCCGCCGTTGATGTCGACCTGCCCGGTCTGCATCCGGTGCGCGAACGCCACCGCCTCCGCCTCGTCGCCCCAGACGGCGCCCGCGAGGCCGTAGACCGTGCCGTTGGCGATGCGCAGGGCGTCCTCCTCGTCCTCGTAGCGCAGGATGGACAGGACCGGCCCGAAGATCTCCTCCTGGGCGATCGTCATCTCGGGGGTGACATCGGCGAAGACGGTGGGAGAGACGAAGTAGCCCTGTTCGCGCGGTGATTCGGGTCCGCCGGCGACGAGCCGGGCGCCCTCCGCGATGCCCTTCTCGATGTAACCGCGCACCCGTGCCTGCTGCTTGGCGTTCACCACCGGGCCGATGCGCTCGCCGTACTTGGCGGCGGCCTCCGCGGCCAGGCTCACCGCCTCCTCGTACTGGTCCCGGTGCACCAGCATCCGGGTCCAGGCGCTGCACGTCTGGCCCGAGTTGGACATGACGTTGGCGACGCCGACGTTGACCGCCTTGGCGAGGTCGGCGCTCGGCAGGACGACGTTGGCGGACTTGCCGCCGAGCTCCAGGGCGACCCGCTTGATCGCGGCGCCCGCCGTGGCGCCGATCTGCCGGCCGACCGCGGTGGAGCCGGTGAAGGAGACCAGGTCGACGTCCGGGTGCTCGGCCAGGGCCTGGCCGGCGACCGGTCCGAGGCCGGTGACCAGGTTGAAGACGCCCGCGGGCAGGCCCGCCTCGTGCACCGCTTCGGCGAAGAGCTGGGCGACGAGCGGGGTGTCCTCGGCGGGCTTGAGCACGACGGTGCAGCCCGCGGCGAGCGCCGGGGCGACCTTGGCGACGATCTGGTGCAGGGGGTAGTTCCAGGGGGTGATCGCACCCACCACGCCGACCGGTTCGAGCCGGATCGTGGAGTTGCCGGCCTTCTCCTCGAAGGCGTGGGTCGCAGCGAGTTCGGCGTACGAGCCGGCGACCGCGATCGGCACGGCCGCGTGGACGTTCTGCGAGAACTTCAGGGGTGAGCCGAGCTCGGTGGTGACCGTCTCGGCGATCTCGTCCTTGCGGGCCGCGAGGACGTCACGCAGGGCGGTCAGCCGGGCGGCCCGCTCGGCGGGCGGGGTCGCGGCCCAGGCCGGGAAGGCGGCGCGGGCGGCCCGCACGGCGTCGTCGACGTCCGCGGCGGTGCCCGCCGGGACCCGGCCGACGACCTGCTCGTCGACGGGGTTCACGACCTCGATCGTGTCCGTGCCGACGGCGGGGCGCCACGCGCCGTCGATGTACATGCCGTCGTGTGCCTTCATCTGCTCCTCCGGTGCGGGGTGCGTCCTGCGCGTCACAACCTATCGACAGGCCTCTAAACTAGCGCCGATAGTTTTTGGACACCAGGGACCCCCCTGGGACTCCCCGGGGACACCCCAGGGGCACCCTCCCCCGAAGGCCTACTCCTCCAGGTCGGGCAGCCGCGCCGGGGACGGACAGATCCGCTCGCCGTGCTGGTCGAAGACGAACAGATGGGCGAGGTCGACGAGCAGGGGGACCTGCATGCCGTGGCGCAGCTCGATGTCGGGGGTGGTGCGGACGACCAGGTCGCCGGGGAGACGGGGCTCGGTGGACGCGGGTTCCACCGGCCGCCCCCGCGCCGGGTCGTCCATGACCACGACCGGCCCGGCGCGCAGGGCTCCCGCCCGCTCCCGGATCCGGCCGAGGACGGTCGGAGCCCCGTCCCTGCGGCGCCGCCGGGAGGGCCGGGGAGCGGGGCGCGGGGCTTCGAGGTCCGGTACGACGGCGGGCTTCGAGCCGGTGTTGAAGTGGACGAGGACCTCGTGCCCCTGGAACTCCACATGCTCCACCAGGCCGGTGAGCGGCACCTCGCCGGCGCGGGCCGAGGTGCGCTTGGCGATCCGCACGGCCTCCGAGCGCAGCCCGACGATCACCTCGCGGCCCTGCTGCACGCGCAGCAACTGGTGGTCCAGTTTCAGGGGTTCGGGCAGCCGCAGATACTGCTTGCCGAGGCTGATGGTCATCGCGCCGTCGAGCGGGGCACGGACCAGGCCGCGCAGCAGGTTGATGCGCGGGGTGCCGATGAAGGCGGCGACGAACACATTGCGCGGCAGGGCGTAGACCGCACGCGGGGTGCCCACCTGCTGGAGCACCCCGCCGCGCAGCACGGCGACCCGGTCGCCGAGCGACATGGCCTCGGCCTGGTCGTGGGTGACGTAGACCGTGGTGACGCCCAACTCCCGGGTGAGCTTGGAGATCTCGGCCCGCAGATGGTTGCGGAGCTTGGCGTCCAGGTTGGACAGCGGCTCGTCCATCAGGAAGGCGGAGGGGTGGCGGGCGATGGCCCGGCCCATGGCGACCCGCTGGCGTTCGCCGCCGGAGAGCTGGCTGGGGAAGCGGTCCAGGAGGTCCTCGATGCCCAGCATGCGGGCGGTGGCGTCCACGCGCGGGCCCGGATCCTGACCGGGGTTCTCGACGCGCAGCGGGAAGCCGATGTTGCCCCGGCTCGTCATGTTCGGGTAGAGCGCGAAGTTCTGGAACACCATCGCCATGTTCCGGTCGGACGGGAGCAGGTCGTTGCCGTACTCGCCGTCCAGCAGGAGTCTGCCCTCGGTGATCTCCTCCAGTCCCGCGATCATTCTGAGCACGGTGGACTTGCCGCAGCCGGACGGCCCCAGCAGCACGAGAAACTCGCCGGGCCGGACGTCGAGCGACAGCCGGTCCACCACGCGAACGCCTCGCGCATAGGTCTTGCTCACGTCGTGCAGGGAGATGGCGCGCGTCATGACACAGCCCCCGGGGGCGTACGGAGCGAGCGCTGATGCTCGGCTGTCGATGGGCCCGTGCGGGTCGTACGGGCTGTGAGTCACGGAAGTTAACGGACCGTACGTGCTCGCGGAAGACACCCGGCACAATCGGGCCCATCGTTCCGCCCAGTGAGAAACCGGGCGCAGCGCCGCGCCGCGTCAGCGGGTCGCGGTCAGATGGGCGAAGACGACGACGTTGCTGGTGTAGCCCGTCCTGCGGTTGAACAGCCCGCCGCAGGTCAGCACCCGCAGCTCGGGGCGCCTGCTCTGGCCGTACACCTCCTTGTCGGGGAAGCGTGCCTTGTCGAAGACCCGGACGCGGTCGACGCTGTAGACGGCGGTGCGGCCGTCGACGCGCCGGACCTCGATCGCGCTGCCGGGGCGCACCTGCGCGAGGGCGGCGAAGACCGCCGCGCCGGTCCTGGTGTCACGGTGGCCGACGGCGATGGCCGTGCCTGACTCGCCCGGCGAGGGTCCGTCCCGGTACCAGCCGACGAGCTTGGGCTTGTCGAGCGGCGGGGTCTGAAGCTGCCGGTCGGCGCCGACGTTCACGGCGATGATCGGCGCGTCGATGCCGAGCGACGGGACGCGCAGGGTGGTCGCCGGGGACCGGGGCAGCGGCCGGGGTGGCGGGGTCGGCCTGGCCGTCGTCGGCTCGGAGGTCCGCGGACGGTGGTCGGCGGTCCCGGTCACCGGCTCGGCAGGCGTGTGCACCGGGGCCGGCCCACCGGCCACGGGCGGGGCCTGGTGGTGGTGCCCTCCGCACCGGACGACCGTCACCAGGACGGCCACGATGAGGGCCGTCCTGGTGAGGCGGTAGGCGCGGGTCCGGTGCCAGGGCCTGCGTCTGCGCCTAGGAGGCACCGTGCGAGCGGCGGCGCAGCAGCGTGCGGACGTACACGGCTCCGCCGACCGCGACCAGTCCGACGCCCGCGGCCGCGCTCAGCGGGGTGTACGACTGCACGGTGTCGACGAGACCGCCGCCGCCGGCGTGGACCCCGCCCTTGGGTCCGCCGCCCTCGTGCCCGGCGCCGGGCCCGTGGTCCTCGATGGTGCGGTTCGGGCCCTGCTGCCCGCGGCCCTGGTCGTGCCGGCTGTGGCAGTCGACGGTGAAGACCTTCGTCCTCGGCGTGACAGGGGTGGCGCCCGGTGGCGGGGTGGGGGTGAAGGTCCAGGTGAGCGTGTACCGGCCGTCGGCCAGCCCCAGGGTGTCGGTGTGGCCGGCGCCGCCGGCGAGGGAGATCGTGCCGCTCACGGTGGCCGCGGTGGGCAGCGGGGGCTGGGCCGTGATGGTGTAGGAGACGCTGTTGACGTCGCCGAAGTTCGCGGCGTCGAGGTAGAACCTGCAGACCTGGGGGTCGTCCTTCGAGACGCCGTAGGGCACCCGCTCATTGTGGATCCTGATGTCGGCACCGTCGCCGGGGGCCGCGACCGCGGCCGACGTCGCGAGCCAGGAGGCCCCGGCCGTGGTGAGGACGGTGAGGGCCGCGGCTCCGAGACGGACGCCGGCGGACGGGGGCATCAAGGTGGGCATGGATGTTCCTCCGAGTCAGACGATTTTCATACAAATCGCTCTTTCACCTGACTCTCTTTCACATCCGCCTCCGATACCGCGCCGACACCACCCGACGCGCCGTCGGAAGTCGCTCGACCGGCGCAATCGCGACCGCGCAGGGCGGTGCCCGCCGAGACCAGCAGCAGGGCCCCGAGCATCACGAACGGCGCCGCCACTCCGGCGACCCCCGCGACCAGACCCGCCGCGGCCGGAGCGGCGACCTGCCCGAGGCGGTTGCCGGTCAGGCGCAGGGCGAGGGCCGTGGAGCGGGCCTCGTCCGGGGCGGCCTGGACGACGGTCGTCATGGACAGCGGCTGGCCCACGCCGAGACAGAACCCGAGGAGGGCCAGCAGCACACCGAGCACCCACACCGGCATCGGCACCGCGATCCCCGCGCACAGCAGGCCCGCCAGCAGACAGGTCACGAAGAGCAGCGTGGCGCGGCCGAGCAGCCGCAGCAGCGGGGTGAGCACCAGACGGCAGGCGATGGTGGCGCCCGCGCGCACGCTGAGCAGCACGCCGATCACCGACGGCGCGATCCCCCGGTGCTCGCCGACCACCGGCAGATAGGCGGTGAGGATGTCGGTGGCCGACAGCACCGAGAGGCTGATGAGCATGCCCGCGGGTACGCCCCGGGCGCGCAGGATGCCGCCGACCGGGACGCGGGCCCGTTCGCCGGTGGGCGGTTTCACGGCCGTACGGTCCTCGATGCGCCACAGCGACGTGAACGCCACCGCGGCTCCCGCACCGGCCACCAGCAGGGCCCGTGCGCTGGTGCCCGCCATGTCCGGGCCGCCGATCAGCACGCCCGCGGCGATCGGGCCGACCAGCTGGCCGAGCGAGGCGCCGATGGTGAAGTGGCCGAAGTTGCGGTCCTGTTCGTGCGGGGCGGACTGGCGGGCGACCAGCGACTGGGAGCCGATCACGAAGCAGAGGTGCCCGAGGCCCATCACCCCGCTCCAGACCGCCATGGTCCACAGGGAGCCGGCGATCCCGCTCAGCGCGCAGCCGCCGGCGATGAGCACGACGCCGACCGGCAGCAGGGGTGCGCAGCGGCCGTGGTCGGTGCGGCGGCCGAGCGGTACCGCGGCGAAGAGCGGGAGCAGGGCGTAGACCCCTGCGATGACACCGACCGCGCGCTCGTCGGCGCCCAGCGCGAGGGCCCGGTAGGAGACGGCGGGCCGGGCCATCGACACCGCCCCCTGCGCGAAGCCGAAGGCGATGACGAGGCGGAGCAGCCAGCCGCGGTTCCCACCGGGCCTCATGGTGAAGTCCTCCAGACGATCGTGTACGGCACCGGCGCCGCGCCGGGTCAGACGATCCCGAACAGGATTCCTGCCCCGAGGATCACCAGTGATGTGAGCACGGCCCACTTCACGACGAACCGCGTGTGGTCGCCGAACTCGACCTTGGCCATGCCGACCAGGACGTACACGGCGGGCACCAGCGGGCTCGACATGTGCAGCGGCTGGGCGATGAGCGAGGCACGGGCGATCTCCAGGGAGGAGACGCCATGGGCGTGCCCGGCCTCGGCGAGCACCGGCAGGATGCCGAAGTAGAAGCCGTCGTTCGACATGAAGTACGTCAGCGGGATGCTCAGCACGCCGGTGACGAGGGCCATGTGCGGACCCATGCCGTCGGGGATGTTGTCGACCAGCCACTTCGCCATGTGGTCGACCATGCCGGTGCCCTGGAGGACGCCGGTGAAGACGGCGGCGGCGAAGACCATGCCGGAGACGTTGAGGACGTTCTCGGCATGCGCCGCGATCCGGGCCTTCTGGTCGGGCATGTGCGGGAAGTTGACGGTGAGCGCGGTCGCGGCGCCCAGCAGGAACAGCACCGGGATCGGCAGCCACTCCATGATCATGGAGGTGAGCAGGGCGACAGTGAGCAGCGCGTTGAACCAGTAGAGCTTGGGGCGCAGGGTGGCGCGGTTCGGGTCGAGACCGCGGAAGTCCTCGTCGTCCGTCTCCTCGTCCGCACGGTCCGCGTCGGTCCCGCCGCCCGAACCGCCCGTACGCGCAGGGGACTTGCCACGACCGGCACCCGCACCCGCACCCGCGCCGACCAGCACGGTCTCCGTCTCCTTCTCCTCCACCAGCGCCTCGTCCAGCGTCAGCACGCCGAGCCGCTTGCGCTCGCGGCGACCGAGGACGTAGGCGAGGGCCAGGACGAAGAGCAGGCCCGAGGCGAGGGCGGGGATCATCGGGACGAAGATGTCGCTCGCGTCGAGCTTGAGCGCGGTGGCGGCGCGGGCGGTCGGGCCGCCCCACGGCAGGGTGTTCATCACGCCGTTGGCCATGGCGGCGACACCGGTCATCACGACCAGGCTCATCTTCAGACGCTTGTAGAGCGGGTACATCGCCGAGACGGTGATCATGAAGGTGGTCGAGCCGTCGCCGTCGAGCGAGACGATCGCGGCGAGGAGGGCCGTGCCGACGACGATCCGCAGCGGGTCGGCCCTGCAGAACTTCAGGATGCCCCGCACGACCGGGTCGAAGAGGCCGACGTCGATCATCACCCCGAAGTAGACGATCGCGAACATGAGCATCGCCGCGGTGGGGGCGAGGTCGGTGACGCCGTCGAGGACGTAGTCGCCGAGCTTCGCGCCCTTGCCGACGAAGACGCAGAACAGCGCCGGGATCAGCACGAGTGCTGCGATCGGTGACATCTTCTTCAGCATGATCAGGACCAGGAAGGTCGCGATCATGGCGAAGCCGAGGAGGGTCAGCATGAGTGGATACCTAACGTTCGCCCTTGAACATCCCACCGGGCAGGCGGTGCGACGACGTTAGGTCCGCTCAAACAGGCTTAACAAGACGTTGACACGTGAGCAATAAGCGCAAAATTGCAGGTCAGGGCTTTGCTCAGGTCAGCGGCATGATCGATTGGGCCACGCCCGTGACCTCCACGGGCACGCCGTTGAGAACCGCGTTGCCGGACAGCGGGTCGAGCAGGCTGCCGTCGAGGAGCTGGTTGACGTTGACTCCGGGGTCGGTGGCGGCGTGGCTCATCCGGGTGCCGGGCCGGTCGTGGCCCCAGCCGTGCGGCAGGCTCACCACACCCGGGCGGACCCCCTCGGTCACCTCCGCGGGGGCGGTCACTGTTCCCCCGGCGCCCTTCACGCGGACGGCGTCCCCGTCCCGCACACCGAGGCGCTCGGCGTCCTCGGGGTGGATGTGCAGGGTGCAGCGGTTGCTGCCGCCGGTGAGGGCGGGGACGTTGTGCATCCAGCTGTTGTTGGAGCGCAGATGGCGCCGGCCGACGAGGACGAGCCCGTCGGGGAGTCGGTCCAGGGCGGTGCGCAGCCGCGGCAGGTCGTCGGCGATCGGCTGCGGCAACAGCTCGATCCTGCCGCTGCGGGTCTTCAGCGGCTGCGGCAGACGCGACCGCAGCGGTCCGAGGTCGATGCCGTGCGGATGCGCGAGCAGCCGCTCCAGGGTGAGCCCGTCGGGTCGTACGCCGAAGCCGTCGCCGTAGGGGCCGAGGCGCAGCATCATGTCGAGCCGGCGCTCCTGGCCGTTCTGGCCGATGAGCTGTGCGGCGATCTCCTCCGGGTCGCGGCCGTGCACCGGCGAGTGGGGTTCCCGGACCGCCTTGCCGAGGGTCTGGCCGATCACCATGTCGTCGACGGCGGACGGTTCGGCGCCGTGCATGCCGGTCGCGGCCAGGATCAGCCGGGCGAGGATCTCGGTCTCGGCCATCCGGCCGGGTTCCAGGGGGACGGCGGGGCGGTTGTAGCGGACCTGGTTGCGCACGGCGAGGGTGTTGAAGGCGAAGTCGTGGTGCGGGCTCTGGGAGGGCGGGGGCGGCGGCAGGACGACGTCGGCGTGGCGCGAGGTCTCGTTGAGGTAGGGGTCGACGCTGACCATGAAGTCCAGGGAGTCCAGGGCCTTGTCGAGCCGGTCGCCGTCGGGTGCGGACAGCACCGGGTTGGCGGCGACGGCGACGAGGGCCCGGATCGGCTCGCCCCGCTCGGTCGCGGTGTCGATCTCCTCGGCGAGCGCGGAGAGCGGCAACTCTCCCTTCGCCTCGGGGTGTTGACTCACCCGGGAGTGCCAGCGGCCGAGGGTGAAGCCGTGGCTCGGTCCGGCCGGGCGGGGCGTGCGGTCGGTGGCCGCCTGCGGGAAGAGGGCGCCGCCGGGGCGGTCGAGGTTGCCGGTGAGGATGTTGAGGACGTCGACGAGCCAGCTGCCGAGCGTGCCGTACGGGACGGTGCAGCTGCCGATGCGGCCGTAGACGGCGGCGGTCGGCGCGGCGGCGAGTTCGCGGGCGAGGGCGCGTGTCACCTCGGCGTCCACGTCGCAGGCCGCGGCGACCGCCTCGGGGGTGAAGTCCCGTACGGCCTCGCGCAGTTCGTCGATGCCTTCGAGGTGCCCGGTCAGCTCGCCGGGGTCGGCGAGGCCCTCCTCGAACAGGACGTGCGTCATCGCCGCGAGGAGGAGTGCGTCGGTGCCGGGGCGGATCGCGATGTGCCGGTCGGCGAGTTTGGCGGTGCGGGTGCGGCGCGGGTCGATCACGGTGAGGGTGCCGCCGCGGGCCCTGAGCGCCTTGAGCCGGCCGGGGAAGTCGGGGGCGGTGCACAGACTCCCGTTGGACTCCAGGGGGTTGGCGCCGATGAGAAGCAGATGGCCGGTGTGGTCCAGGTCCGGCACGGGGATCGCGTTGGCGTCGCCGAAGAGCAGTCCGCTGGAGACGTGCTTGGGCATCTGGTCGACCGTGGACGCGGTGAAGACGCTGTGGGTGCCGAGGCCGGCGAGCAGCACCGGCGGGTAGAGGGCGCCGGCCACGGTGTGCACATTGGGGTTGCCGAGGACGACTCCCACCGCGTGCGGGCCGTACCGCTCGACGACGGGGCGGATGCCGGCGGCGACCGCGTCGAAGGCCTCCTCCCAGGTGGCCTCGCGCAGCTCGCCGTTCCTGCGCACGAGGGGGCCGCGCAGCCGGTCGGGGTCGCCGTCGAGGGCCCCGAAGGAGGCGCCCTTGGGGCAGATGAACCCCTTGCTGAACACATCGTCGCGGTCACCGCGTGCACCGGTGACCCGGGTGCCCTCGATGGTGAGCGTCAGCCCGCAGGTGGCCTCGCACAGGGGGCAGATTCGCAGAGCGGTGCGGGACACGGGTCCTCCCGGTGGGCGATGTCGACGCACGGGCGCTTCGAGCATACCGACCGGTTGGCATGTTGGGGAGGGTTCCGCCGGACGAACCGGCGGAGCGACTCCGGCGGCCGGCGTGGCGATCGTCGTCCGCAGCCGGGGCCTCGGTCCCTCAGTCGAGCACCCGCGCCAGATACGCCTGCAGCAGCTCGCGCGCCTCCGCGATGATCTTCTCGTCGCCGTCCGGGGCCATCCTGAAGGCCAGGTGGACCAGGGTGTCGGCGGTCTCCACGGCGATGAGGAAGGAGCGGCGCAGATCCTCGTCCGGCTCACGGTCGAGATAGCCGGAGAGCAGTTCGGTGAGGCGGTCGGCGACGCGGTGGTTGGGCTCGGCGTTGCGGGCGCCGACCGGGATCTGGTTGCCGAAGTCGACCAGGGAGAAGCCGGGCGCCGTGCGCTTCATCGCCAGGTACTCGTCGAGGACGGCGTCCATCGCGCTGCGCCAGCCCCCCTCCCCCGCCGTCTTCAGCCGCTCGCCGACCTGCTCGGTGAACCGCTCCAGGTTGCGCTGGGCGAGGGCGTCGACCATCTGCCGCTTGTTGCCGAAGAAGCGGTAGACGGAGCCGATGGGCACTTCTGCGCGCAGCGCCACGGCCCGGGTGCTCAGGGCGTCGTAGCCGACCTCGTCGAGGAGGTCGGCGCAGGCGTCGAGGATCCTGGTGAGCCGTTCGGCGCTGCGGCGCTGCACGGGGGCGCGGCGTAGCGATGTCGCGTGGGGCACAGGCTTCATGATGCCTTTCCGGCGCGCTCCGGAGAACCTCGCCCCCCAGTACGCGGACAGGTGCGCGATGCACTCAATGCCGTCGTGTCCTCGGTGCGGCCCGGCCTGGCCGCGGCCTCGGACGCCGTGATGTCGGCCGTGCTCTCGATCGGCTCGCCCTTCACCGCCCAGACGGTGCCGTCGTCGGCGTAGAGCCGGGCGGTGACGTGGTGCGTGCCGCGTGGTACGAGCCGGGCCGGGAGGCGGCAGTTGAGGCCGCGGAGCCGGGTGACGAGCCGGTCGTCGACGAAGATGTACGCCAGGCCCCGCCCCGCCACCGCCTGCGGCTTCGCGCCTCCGGCGGAGAAGCGGAAGTTGCGGACGGTCAGGCGCACGTCCCAGGCGTTGTCCGCGTCGGGCTGCACCTCGATGCCGACCTCGGGTGCGTCCTTCTTCTGCACTTCGCGGTAGTGCCGCCCGTCCTCGTCCGTGTCCTCCAGGACTCTGCCCACCGGTGAGGCCGACCGCCCGTCCTTCCCCTCGTGGGCATCACCGGTCCCGCAGCCCGCGGATCCGGTCAGCAGCAGGACACAGACCGCGAGCGCGGCGGGCAGACCACGCGTCCACGACATGCCCGGAGACTAGAACACCGGTCCGACACTCGGATCCCCCTGGAGTCTGGTTCTCGTTCCTCCCTGGTGAGGAGGCCCGAAGACCCTCTTGCGCCGGCGAAACCGCAATCCTACGGTGTTCCATAGGAATCGGACTGCAGCTGTTCGCAAGGGAGCGACGATGAGCGGGGAAGCGCGCAAGACGGCCGAGGGGCTGACCTACCTCTCCGGTTTCGGCAACGAGCACAGCTCCGAGGCGGTGCCCGGTGCCCTGCCCGAGGGCCGCAACTCGCCGCAGCGCGCACCCCTGGGCCTGTACGCGGAACAGCTCAGCGGCACGGCGTTCACCGAACCGCGCGCCCGCAACCGCCGCTCCTGGCTCTACCGCATCCGCCCCTCGGCCGCCCACCCGGCCTTCACGCGCACGGACAACGGCCACATCCGCACGGCCCCGTTCACCGAATCGGTCGCCGACCCCAACCGGCTGCGCTGGAACCCGCTGCCCGAGCCCCCGGCCGGCACGGACTTCCTCGCGGGCCTGTGGACCCTGGGCGGCAACGGCGACGCGACGCAGCGCACCGGCATGGCCGTGCACCTCTACCACGCCGACTCATCCATGGAGCGCGTCTTCAGCGACGCCGACGGCGAGCTGCTGGTCGTCCCGGAGCGCGGCGGGCTGCTGCTGCACACCGAGTTCGGGCTGCTGCACGCGGAGCCGGGACATGTGGCGCTGATTCCGCGCGGGGTGCGCTTCCGCGTGGAGCTGCTGGACGAGGCGGCCCGCGGCTACGTCTGCGAGAACTACGGCGCCCCCTTCCAGCTCCCAGACCTCGGCCCGATCGGCGCCAACGGACTCGCCAACGCCCGGGACTTCAGGGCGCCGGTCGCCGCGTATGAGGACGCCGAGGGCCCGGTGGAGGTGGTCAACAAGTTCTGCGGCAACCTCTGGCGGGCGGCGTACGACCACTCACCGCTCGACGTCGTCGCCTGGCACGGCAACCATCTGCCGTACGTCTACGACCTGCGCCGCTTCAACGTCATCGGCACCATCTCCTACGACCACCCCGACCCGTCGATCTTCACCGTGCTGACGTCCCCGTCGGACACCCCGGGACTGGCGGGCGTCGACTTCGTGGTCTTCGCGCCGCGCTGGCTGGTCGGCGAGGACACCTTCCGGCCGCCGTACTTCCACCGGAACGTGATGAGCGAGTACATGGGCCTGATCGAGGGCGCCTACGACGCGAAGACCGCCGGGAAGGGGGGATTCGTTCCGGGCGGCGGCTCATTGCACAACATGATGTCGGCGCACGGCCCGGACCGGGAGACGTTCGACCGGGCGAGCGCGGCCGAGCTGAAGCCGCAGAAGGTGGACGACGGGCTGGCGTTCATGTTCGAGACCCGCTGGCCGGTCACGCTCGCCCCACAGGCGGCGGACGCGGAGCACCTCCAGCAGCGCTACGACGACGTGTGGCAGGGCCTCGAACGCCACTTCCGCCCCTTGCACTGAAGATCCCCGACCGGTACGGATGGCCCCGTGACCTCCTTCGCCCCGGACTCGATCGTCCTGAACCGCAAGCTGCCGCTCTGGTACCAGGTCTCGCAGTCCCTGCGCGCCTCGATACTCGGCCGCTCCCCGCAGGACCCCCTGCGGCTGCCCACCGAGGAGCAGTTGGCGGAGCACTACGGGGTGAGCGTGCTGACCATGCGGCAGGCGCTGAAGGAGCTGGAGGACGAGGGCCTGATCACCCGGCACCGGCGCCGGGGCACCTTCATCGAGCCCGACGCCCGCCGGGGCACCCCGGTCCGGCTGCTCGGCTCGGTGGACGCCATCGTGGCCCAGCAGTCCGGCATGACGACCGAGCTGCTGGACCACGGCACGGGGCCGGTGCCGCCCGAACTCGCCGAGCACTTCCCCGAGATCGACGAGGTGGCCACGTACCACCGGCTGCGCAGCGACGAGAAGACGGGCGAGCCGACGAACCACGCGCGCAACTACGTGCGTCCCGACGTGGCCGCGCGGTTCGAGGCGGCCGAGCTGCTGCACCGGCCGATGACCAAGGTGCTGCGCGACGTCGTACGGGTGGACATCAGCCGTATCACGGACACCGTCGAGGCCCGGCTGGCCGACCCGGAGACGGCCCGTCTGCTCCAAGTCCCGCTGCTCAGCCCGATCCTGCACTACACGGGCGTGACCTACGACGCCGAGGGAAGGGTGCTGGACGCCGCGGTGATCCACTACCGCGGCGACCGCTTCTCCTTCACGGTGACCCTGGACGCCACATGAGGCCCCCGGCCCCGGATGCCTGTCGGCGGAAGGTCGTACGATGCCCAGCGTGACGCACGACGACGCTCCGCTGCTGGCGGACCTCATGCCGTGGTCCGTCGCACCGCCGCGGCTCGGCCGGGGGTGGCCGGCGGGCCCCGACGCGGCCTGTCTGAAGTCGCGCTGGGACGCCCTGATGAAGGCCGAGGGCCCGGACCGGGAGGCCCTGTTCGAACCCTCCCGCTCGCGCACCCTGCACTCGGCGGTGGGCCAGCTGCCGGGCCAGTCGAGCGGCACGGAGAAGCTGCTGCGCGCCGTCGGCCCCTGCCCGGAGCCGGTGCGCGTGCTGCACGCCGCCTTCGACGAGCAGTGGCTGATCCCCGACCACCGGCTGATCGACTCGGCCCGCCCGGAGTTGTGGCGGGTGGCGGACGAGCGGCAGGTCTTCGTCGTGGAGACCCCGTCCGACACGGGCGGCCCGCAGCTGCTCGCCACGTCCCGTCTCCCGCTGCTGCGCCCCGGCCGTATCCGTCCGCTCCACCGCCGCCCCGGCGGTGCGGAGCCCAACCTGGCGCCGGGCCTGCTGGAGCACCTGGGCACGCGTCTGGGCCTCGTCCCCGCCCCGGTGGACGTGCTCGCCTGGATCATGGCGACGGTGCGGCCCGGTCTGACGGTCCCGCTCACCGAGGACGGCGAACTGTGGTCGCGGGGCGTGGAGTTGGGCCGCCGCATCCTGTGGCTGATGCGCCGCGACGGCGACCGGCCCAAGCTGCCGGGCGGCCGCCGCCCCTATGTCCGCGCCCCGCTGCCGTCCCGCCCGCTCACGATCGACTACGACCGTGACGAGGAGACCCTGCTGCTCGACGAGGGCCGCATCTCCCCCGTGCCGCCCGAGGCATGGGACTTCGAGGCGGGAGGTGTGCGCGTACTGGAGCAGTGGTTCACGGCGCGCACCGCTCGGGCCGAACCGGGCACGCTCGCGGCGATC
Organism: Streptomyces spinosisporus; assembly: GCF_022698145.1. Lineage (GTDB taxonomy): Bacteria > Actinomycetota > Actinomycetes > Streptomycetales > Streptomycetaceae > Streptomyces > Streptomyces spinosisporus. Next base: position 108,238 of record NZ_JALDAX010000012.1, on the reverse strand, counting down.
CGCCCGGCGACCTGGCCGCAGGCGTGGACGTCCGAGCTGCTGGAACTGATCACGGTGCTGGCCCTGCTCGCCGAAGTACGGCCGCAGCAGCAGGAGTTGACGGTGACCGCGCCCGTCACGGCGTCCGAGCTGCACAAGGCGGGTGTCCTGCCAGTTCCCGGGACCGCGCGCAGGCCGGCGTCGGTCCTGGACCATCACGAGGAAGGCCCGGAAGGGCAGTTCGCGCTCATCTAGCCGCAGTGGCGGGGCAACTCGGGCGGGACGGTGGGGAGTTGGCAGCCGGGGCGGTGGGGAGTTGACAGCCGGGGCGGTAATAACCGGGGCGGTAGGAGTCGAGAGCCTGCGGGTCCGGCCGGGGACGTGGCTTCGGGCTCTGGGCGCGGGCCCTCGCCCGGTGGCGCACCTGAGCATCGCTGCTGCCGTGGGGATGACGGACGACGAGTGAGCAGCGCTGCGCCGGGACGGTGCGGTCGACCGGGCGTGGGCCCGCCGGGGGCGCCGGTGCGGCTCAGCGCCCGCCGAACAGCGAACGGCGCAGCCGACGCAGCGGCGCGAAGAGCAGTACGCGGCTGATCCGCGCACCCCTGGCACTGCGCTCCTGCGGGGTGTCGCGCGTGGTGAGCTCACGCATCAGCGTGGTCGCCTCGGCGGCCTTCTGTTGCGGCACGGCGGGACCGCCCAGCACCGAGAGGTGCCGGTCGAGGCGCGAGCTGCTCGCGCTGCTCCCGTACGTGATCGCAGGGACCCTCGCCCTGCTCCGCACTGTTATCTGTTCCATGTCACTCCCCACCCGTACGAGTCCACCCGGCCCGGGCAGAGTAACCCTATCGCTCCCTCGGGGCACTCGTGTATCGCGGTCACAGGATTCACCTTCCCCGTAAGGAGGTTGACGATTCCACGTTCGTCACTCTCCGAATCCAACCGCTTTCAGGGCGAGTTGGACAATCGGCTGGCTGGTGGGCTGCGGTGAGCCGCCGTCGGGCTCGACGGTCACAGCCAGTGATGTGGCAGACCTGTCGAGGTCGGTCGCGACCAGGGGCGTGTCGCCGCCCTTGAACAGCCCGAGGGAGCGTGGTTGCGCATTGGGGCGCATGAGCCACAGCTGGTGCACGCGTCCGCTGGGCAGGGAGCCGTATCCGCTGAGCGTGACGACCGCCTGTTTCTCGGACGCGGAGGCGACCACCGAGATGTTGCGGCCCCGGTCGTCCCGCCCCGCGGTCGCGCGTGCGTCGGGAGCTGCGAGAACGTGGGCGATCTCACGTGACTGGGCCCGCTCGGCGTTCAGCCGGTCCTGGGTCCGGTCGGCCTGGACCGCGAAGAGGGATGCGACCACGAGGGCCGCGGCGGCCGTCGCCGTGGCGAAGGGGACGAAGAGCGGGCGGCGCTCGCGGGGCGCACGGGAGCGCGCCGGCGGTGGCTGCGTGCCCCAGACGTGCGGCGGCAGTTGGGGCGTGTGCTCGTGCGCGGGCTCCTGCGGAGTGGCGCGTACGGCGGCCAGCACCCGGTCCCGCATCGCGGGCGGCGCCGGGACGGCCGTCGAATAGGCCAGCCGGACCGCGTCCTCGGACAGCGCCCGCACCTCGGCGGCACAGACGGCGCACGTCTGCAGGTGCTTCTCGAAGCGGGCCCGCTCGGCGGGCGCGAGCGCGTCGAGCGCGTAGGGGGCGGCCAGCGAGTGCGGGTCCTCGCGGCGCAGGCGGTCGCGCAGGCTCATGCGACACCTCCCAGGCACTTGCGCAGCTGGGTGAGTCCATCGCGCATCCGGGTCTTGACCGTGCCCAGCGGCAGCGAGAGCCGCTCGGCCACTTCACGGTACGTGTAGCCGTCGTAATAGGCGAGCGTGACGGACTGCCGCTGCAGGTCGGTGAGCCGGTCCAGACAGCGGCGCACCCACTCCCGTTCGAGGCCCGCCTCGACCTCCTCGGTGACCTGGTCGAAGGCGGGGTGGTGGGCTCGGCGCGCCTCGCGCTGCTCGCGCTCGCCGGCCGCGCGGGCGCTGCGCACCCGGTCGACGGCCCGGCGGTGGGCGAGGGTGAGGATCCAGGACAGCGCGCTGCCGCGCCCGGGATCGAACCGCGCTGCGGACCGCCACAGTTCCAGCAGCACCTCCTGGGCCACCTCCTCCGACTGCGCGGGGTCCCGTACGACCCGGCGCACCAGTCCGAACACCGGACCCGACACCAGCCCGTACAGCTCCTCGAATGCCTTCTGGTCTCCGCCCGCCACGAGCACCAGAAGCTCGTCCGCCTCCACGCGGTCCCCCTCTCTGCGGCCGCAAGGGCCCCGTCCCGTCACACCAGGCATTCGCAACGAACGCACCTCCGGATGGGGTTACGGATCAGAGTGCCGAAAACGCGGGTCCGCGGCCCACGAAACAAGATTCACGGGTCGTGGGGGACGAGCTCCCGAACTCGCCTCAAGAACGTTTGAGATTCGACCAATCCACTTTGCCGACCGCTCCGAATCAGCGTTCGTCAGGCAAGTTGGGACTGAGGACGGACGGCATGACACCTATCTCCAGGAGCGGTGCGGGACGCAGGAGCGTCGCGACCCTGATGGCAGGAGCGCTCGCTGCCGGGGGGCTCGCGGCCGCCGGCGTCGCCACGCTGGAACCGGGGGCGGCTTCCGCCTCCAGCCACCGGGAGGCCCCGCTGATCTCGGGGCAGCCGCAGTACGACAACACCGACGTGTACGCGTTCGTCAGCCCGGACAGGCCGGACACGACGACGATCATCGCCAACTGGATCCCCTTCGAGGACCCGGCGGGCGGCCCGAACTTCTACACGTTCGCCGACGACGCCCAGTACGACATCCACATCGACAACAACGGTGACGCGCAGGGCGAGTTGCTGCTGCGCTACACCTTCAAGACGCACACGAAGAACAAGAAGACGTTCCTCTACAACACGGGCGCGGTCACCAGCCTGGACGACCCCGACCTGAACGTCACGCAGTCGTACGACATCGACCTGATCAAGCTGCACAACCAGAAGGTGACGTCGAAGACGAAGCTCGCCGACAACGTGGCGGTGGCTCCGTCCAATGTCGGCAAGGCGTCGATGCCGGACTACGACACGCTGCGCAAGCAGGCGATCCACAAGCTCGCCAACGGCGCGCAGACGTTCGCGGGCCAGGCCGACGACCCGTTCTTCCTGGACCTCAGGGTCTTCGACCTGCTGTACGGCGGCGATCTCTCCGAGGTCGGGCGGGACACCCTCAAGGGCTACAACGTCAACTCGATCGCCCTTCAGGTCCCGACCGACATGATCACGGAGTCGGCGGACCAGCCGGTCGTCGGCATCTGGTCGACCACCCAGCGCAAGAACGCCCAGGGCTACTACGAGCAGGTCTCGCGTCTGGGCAACCCGCTGGTCAACGAGGTCGTCAACCCGCTGAAGGACAAGGACAAGTTCAACGCGTCCTCGCCGTGGAACGACGGCCAGTTCCTGAAGAACGTGACCAACCCCGAGCTGCCGAAGCTCATCGAGTCGATCTACAAGATCAAGGCGCCGGCCGAGCCGCGCAACGACCTGGTCGACGTGTTCCTCAAGGGCGTCAAGGGGCTCAACCAGCCGCCGAAGGTCCGGCCGGCGGAGGAGCTGCGCCTGAACACCTCGATCAAGCCCACGGCCGAGCCGAAGCGGCTGGGTGTGCTCGACGGTGACAACGCGGGCTTCCCGAACGGCCGTCGGCTCACCGACGACGTGGTCGACGAGGCGCTGCAGGTCGTCGAGGGTGAACTGGTCGGATCCAAGAACGACTTGGGCGACGCGGTCGACAAGAACGACAAGGGCTTCGGGCACTCCTTCCCGTACCTGGCCAACCCGACGGCCGGTTCGCGCGGTGCCACCGCCAAGGGTGCCACCAGCGGGAACGACGTCCGCAACCAGCTGGGGGACGCTCTGCAGCCGGCCTCCGACAACAACAGCAACATGACGCTGATCGCGGGGTCCGCGGGCGCCGGTGCGGCCGGGATCGTGCTGATCGCGGCGGCGCTGATGTGGTGGCGCCGGATGCGGAGGCGTGCGTACTGACTCTCGCGGGGGGACTGCCGGCCGTCGTTCGGCCACAGCGGTTCCGTGGCTGGTCGCGCAGTTCCCCGCGCCCCTTCGGTCCGGGCTCCGCCCGGGCCCGAACCCTCGACTGGCGTGGCCCGTTCGTACTCATCCCCCACGGCCGGGCCGCGCCGCACATCCCGCAACGTCCGCTTGCAGCACGTCGATTGAGGAGAGGGCATGGCCCCGCGCACGAACGGCACCGAGCCGGAGAGGAAGCAGGGCCCCGCGCCCGCCACCCCACCGAACCACGAGGCCACGCCACACCCCGAAAAGCCCCGGCACGACCCGGCCTTGGCGAAGAAGAACCCGCCGCCAGGCCCCGACGGCCCGGACCAGGCGGGCAGCTGCGCAGTCTCCGCCGGGAGCGGGGAAACGGACCTGAGCACGGAGGTCGGCCCCGGCGCGAATGCCGATCCCCGCGTCGCGGCCGTGCGGCGGGTGCGGGCGTTGCAGCTCGGGGGGACGGCTGTGCTGTTGGCTGTTGCGCTGACGGCCGGATCCATCGCGGTCGGTGCGTTGAGGGACCACGAGGACACCACCGTGGCCGCCGCATCCGGGGCCGTGTCCCCGGCCGTGCTGTCCGGTGGCCTGGACGCGAGCATCGCCGCGTTGCAGGCCCAACTCCGGGTCCAGCCGAAGGACTTCGGCAGCTGGGCCACGCTCGGTCTCGCCTATGTCGAGCAGGCCCGCACCAAGGGCGACCCCTCCCGCTACCCGCAGGCCCAGAAGGCGTTGAAGCGCTCGCTGGAGCTGAAGCCCGGCAACGAGCAGGCCGTCACGGGCCAGGCCGCCCTGGCCGCCGCGCGGCACGACTTCACGGACGCCCTCAGGTACGCGGACGGCGTGCTCAAGGAGAACCCGTACAGCGAGCGCGCCCTCTCCTCCCGTATCGACGCCCTCGTCGAACTCGGCCGCTACGCCGACGCGTCGAGGGCCGCCGACACCGCCGACTCCCGGCGCCCGGGCGTCCCGGTCTTCACCAGGTACGCGTACGTCCATGAGCTGCGCGGCGACGTGAAGACGGCGCGCCGGGTCCTGGAACAGGCCCTCGGCTCCTCCACCGCCCGCGGAGACATCTCCTACGTCGCCGCCCAGCTCGGTCAACTCGCCTGGAACCAGGGCGACTACAAGAGCGCACTCACCCACTACGCCCGGGCGCTCGCCGCCGACGAGAACTACCTTCCCGCACTGCAGGGCCGTGCCCTCGCGCAGTACGCGAGCGGCGACCGGGCCGCCGCAATCAAGGGGATGGAACAGGTCGTCGCCCGCTATCCGCTGCCCCAACCGCTGGTCGAGCTCGGCGAGATGTACGAGGAGCGCGGCGCCGAGGGCGACCGGGCGAAGGCCCTCGACCAGTACGCCCTGGTGGACGCGTGGATCGCGCTCGCCCGCGCCAACGGCGTCAACGCCGACCTCGACACCGCGCTCGCCGCCGCCGACCACGGCGACAGGACCTCGGCCCTGCGCGCCGCCCGCGCGGAGTGGACCCGGCGGCACACCGTGCACACCGCGGACGCCCTGGCCTGGGCCCTGCACGTCAACGGCCAGGACACACAGGCCCTTTCGTACGCCCGGCAGGCGACGGCCACCGGCTACCGCAACGCCTCGTTCCTCTATCACCGCGGCATGATCGAGCGCGCCACCGGCCACCCCGAGGACGCCCGCGCCTCACTGAAAGCGGCACTGAAACTCAACCCCGGCTTCTCCCCACTGGGCGCCCACGAGGCCCGCGAAGCGATCAAGGACCTGGAGGCGGCGCAGTGAACCCTCGTCGACTGCTCGCCTCCACCGGGGCCGTCCTCACGGCGGCCTGCGCGCTCGCGCTGTTCCCTTCCACCAGCGCGAGCGCGCACCCCCTCGGCAACTTCACCGTCAACCGCTACGACGGCCTCGTGGCCACGCCCGACCGGCTCCGTGTCGACCACGTCGAGGACCTCGCCGAGATCCCCGCCACGCAGGCCGAGCCGGACATCGAGCGGCTCGGCACGACCGAGTGGGCGCGGCAGCGATGCGCGAAAGCGGCGGACGGCAGCAAGGTCACCGTCGACGGGCGGGAAACCGCCCTGACCGTCGCCGGCAGCAAGGCCCAGAAGCGGCCCGGACAGGCGGGACTGACCACGCTGCGGGTCGAGTGCCGGCTGACCGCGCCGCTGCCGAAGGGCAACACCGTGACCGTCGGCTTCCACAGCGCGGGCGCGTCCTCCGGGCCCGGCTGGCGGGAGATCACCGCGCGCGGCGACCGGACGACGCTCGCCGCAACGGACGTACCGAAGAGCTCGGTCTCCCGCGAACTCACCAGCTATCCCAAGGAGTTGCTCTCCTCCCCCGCCGACACCTCGTCCGCCTCCCTGCGGGTGCGCCCCGGCGGGCCCGCCCTCACCGAGGACCGTCAGGACGCGCCGGCCGCCTCCGTGCTGCCGCGCGGCGCCGACCGCTGGACCCGTGCCCTGGACTCGCTGGTCGCCCGGCACGACCTCACCGTCGGCTTCACCGCACTGGCGCTGCTGATCGCGATCGTCCTGGGCGCGATGCACGCGCTCGCCCCGGGCCACGGCAAGACCCTGATGGCCGCGACGGCAGCCGCCCGCGGCGGTCGCGCCCGCCTCAAGGACGTACTGCCGCTGGCCGCCTCGGTGACGGTCACGCACACGCTGGGGGTGGTCGCGCTGGGCCTCCTGGTCACGGCCGGTTCGGGGGCGGCGCCCTCGGTGATCACCTGGCTGGGCATCGCGAGCGGCGTCCTGGTGGCCTGCGCGGGCGTGACCCTCGTACGCCGGGCCTGGCGCAACCGCGGCCCTGGGCACAGCCATGGTCACGGGCACACCCACGACCATCCCCACCCGCACGGCCCGGACGGCCACCCCCACCCGCACGAGACTGAGCAGCCCGAGGAGCGCGAACTCGTCCTGGTCGCCGCCCACACGGAACCCGTACCGACGACCGCCGAACACCATCCCCACCCGCCCGCTCACACGCACGACCACGACCACGCGCACACGCACACGCACGATCACGACCACAGCCACCCCCACAACCACCCCCACGACCACAACCACGGCCACGCCCACCCCCATCCGCACACCATCGAGCACACCCACGGCGGCTTCACCCACACCCACTCCACCGCCCCGACCCTGCGCGGCACGATCCTGCTCGGCTTCGCCGGCGGTCTCGTGCCGAGCCCGTCGGCCGTCGTCGTGCTCGTCGGCGCCGCGGCGCTCGGGCAGGCCTGGTTCGGGCTGCTGTTGGTCGTCGCGTACGGAGTCGGGCTCGCGCTCACCCTCACCGCGGCCGGGTTCGCGGTGGTCAAGCTGGGCACCGGGGTGAACCGCCTGCTGGACAGGCGTCCCCGCTGGACGGCCCGTCCGGTCGCGGCCCTGGTCCGCAGGAGCGCCCCCCTGGCGTCGGCGTTCCTCGTCGTCGCCCTGGGGATCGGACTGGTGCTCAAGGGGGCGGCATCCGCACTCGGCTGAGCTACGTTTGTGGAGAAATCACACGGAGTGGAAAAAGCACGCGGATGCGAATGGGGGACGCCCGTGTCCGAAGAACCGGGCAGTGAACGTGTGATCGCCGGCCGCTACCGCCTCCTGTCCCCCCTCGGCCAGGGCGGCATGGGAACGGTGTGGCGCGCCCGTGACGAGGTGCTGCACCGCGAGGTCGCCGTCAAGGAGGTGCGCGCGCCCGCCGGTCTGCCGGCCCCGGACGTGGAGCGGATGTACGCCCGCCTGGAGCGCGAGGCATGGGCGGCCGCGCGGGTCGCCAACCGCAATGTCGTCACGGTCTACGACGTGGCCACCGAGGACGGCCGCCCCTGGATCGTCATGGAGCTGGTGCGCGGCATCTCCCTCGCCGACCTCCTGGAGGCCGAGGGCCCGATGCCGCCGCAGCGGGCCGCGCACATCGGGGCCGAGGTGCTGGCGGCGCTGCGGGCGGCGCACGAGGCCGGGGTGCTGCACCGGGACGTGAAGCCGGCCAACGTACTGCTGGCCAACGACGGCCGGGTGGTGCTCACCGACTTCGGCATCGCCATGGTGGAGGGCAGCTCCGCGCTGACCATGACCGGCGAGGTCATCGGTTCGCCCGAGTTCCTGGCACCGGAGCGGGCCCTCGGCCGCACGCCGGGCCCCGAGTCCGACCTGTGGTCGCTCGGCGTCCTGTTGTACGCGGCGGTCGAGGGCAACTCCCCGTTCCGCCAGGACACCCCGCTCAGCACCCTGCGGGCGATCGTGGACGAGGAACTGCCGCAGCCGCTGCGGGCAGGTGCGCTGACCCCGGTCATCGAGGGGCTGCTGCGCAAGGACCCGGCCGAGCGGCTGGCCGCCGACCGGGCCGAGCAGGACCTGCGGATCGTCGGGGCGGGGGGCACGCCGCGCGCGGACGCCGCGCCGACTGCCCCGTACACGCCGACGATCGCCGCGTATCCGGCGCAGGGGACGCCGACTCCGCCGATGCCGTACCCGACCGCGCCGGCACAGGCCACGCCGGAGCTGGCCGCGACCACGGCCACCGTGCCGAAGCAGCGCAACCGCCGGGCAGCCGTCGTACTGGTCACCGGGCTGGTCGTGCTGGCACTGGCGCTGGCCGGTCTGACGTACGGGCTGCTGAACCGCGACAACGGCGGCGACGGGAACGCCGGGGGCGGCAACACCACCCGGGCGGGGGGCGGGACTTCGCAGACGCCGACCACCGAGCAGCCGGGCGGCGGCGGGGGCGACAGTCCGGCGCCGAGCAAGAGCAGCAGCGGTCGTACGACCGCGCCGCAGTCCGTGAAGGTCACGCTCGCGGGCGCGAACACCGACTACTCGGGCAGCTGTCCGCCCGAGAGCGGCCGGGCGCCGGCCTTCACGGCGACGTTCACGGTGGGGAATCTGCCGGCGCAGGTGAGCTATCGCTGGGTCTCGCGGGACGGCCAGGTCATGGACCAGGGGTGGAAGACCATGTCCTTTCCCGAGGGCGGTTCGAGGACCAGGCAGGACAGGGCGTTCGTGACGACCTACGACAGCACGGGGACCTTCCGCAACGAGATCAGTGTCGAGGTGCGCTCTCCGGTGGAGACGACGTCCAACTCGGTTCCGTTCTCGGTGACCTGTGTGGCGGAGACCCCGACGGGCGGGGCCTCCCCCAGTACTTCGGCGTCGCCCTCCGAGTGATCAGGCGGCGCTGGTCAGGACCGGCAGATAGCCGCCGGACTGGCCGGCCGCGGTCGGGTGGTAGGACTCGCCGATGTTCAGCCAGTCGACGCTGTGCAGCCAGGAGCTGCCGGAGCAGATCTCATGGCCGGTGAAGGTGGCGCGGACGTCGCCGAAGCTGAAGCCGTGGTCGGCCGCGGCCTTGGCGATGGCGGTGTCCAGCAGGTCGGCCGCGTCGTTGATCGCCTTCCGCTTGGTCTCGGAGAGGCCGATGCAGGACGTGCCGAGCTTGTAGAAGCGGGGGTAGCCGATGACGACCACATGGGCGTTCGGGGCCTTGGCGCTGATCGCCGAGTACACGGTGTCGAGTTGTCCGGGCAGGGTCGAGCCGACGTACGCCCTGGCGGTGTTGATGCGGGAGAGACAGGAGCTGTCGGACTGGAGCACACAGGTGGTCATGACGTCGGCGAAGCCGGCGTCGTTGCCGCCGATGCTGATGGAGACGAGTCCGGTGGCGGTGCTGAGCGGGCCGAGCTGTCCGGACAGAACATCACCCGTACGGGCGCCGGAGCAGGCGGTGAAGTCGAACGTCGAGGGTGAGTGGGCGGCGGCCCAGAGGTAGGGGTAGGCCTTCGTGCTGCGCTTGCAGTCGCCGCTGGAGCTGATGTAGCTGCCCGACCCGACCCCGGAGGAGTAGGAGTCGCCGAGGGCCACATAGCCGGTCGCTGCGGCGTCCGGGGACGCCTGCGCCGTCGTGGCCCCGGTGAGGGCCGCGCCGGCGGCGAGGAGGATGGAACTCACGAAGACGGCAATTCGGGAACGTCTCATGGAACCTCCCTTTAGCAGGATCTCTGCCGTAACCGTGGTAGCAACTACGCGCGTCAACGGGAAGTGTCCATGTCAAGATTTGGGGTCAACCACCGAGCAAATCCGGACAAGTTCATGTCCGATGCCCTCGCGTCAGCCTTGTTCAAGAATGCACAAGAACCGGTATGGGCCACTTCAGCACCTTGACGCCCCTCTTGCGCTGCGCGACAGTGAAGCCCGGCATCCGGCGCGTCGGGGGGCAAAGTCGCCAATGCAGACGATCCATATCAAGAGACCATCACCATCGGGCGCCCAGCGGGAGCGATCAGGACCGGGGAGGGACCTGTCGCCCGTGCTCGCGGGTGCCGCGACGGCCGTGGGGGGATTCGGCGCGCTCTTGGCGCTCGTCGACTCCGACTCACCCCTGCGCGGCCCGTTCACCCTGTTCTTCCTGCTCGCAGCGCCCGCGACGGCTGTCTGGGCCGCGCTGCGCGGGCTGGGGCCCCTCGGTCGCGCTCTCGGCGCGATCGCGGGTGCCGTTGTGCTCAACATGCTGGTGGCGCAAGGCATGTTGGCCGTTCACCGTTGGTCGGTGCGCGGCGGAATCATCGCAGTGGCCGTGATCAGTTTGCTGCTTCTGGTGGGCTGTGCAACGGTCAAACCAACAAAAACGTGAGGCCTCGTTCCAGGCCTTGCCATACGGGTTCAATCGTCAATACCGTCATACATCTCACCCGCAACGGTCCATCATCAAGCGGCTCCAGGGGAGGGCTCAAGGACCGCGATGGAGCCGGAGCGGGGCGCGGTAGGGGGGTGCCGTGCTCGGTGACCGCACTTGTGACCGAGTCGTGCCGCGCGACCGACTGCCGTTTCCTCGGCAGGCGGCCGGCCAGCTTTGCCAGCTCGTCTCGGCATGCACGGAGATCCATTTCGTGATGCCGCAGACGTGAACCCCCCTTTCGAACCGGACACATAACCGGGCCGCCCAGGGGCGGGCGGTCCACCGGACGAGAGGGACCAGACTCATGAGTTCAGTTCTTCGGCCGGCGACCACGGGCCAAGACCCGTCAACTGCCAGCAAATACCGGCCGATCTCCTCTCACCTGGCCATCGCGCCACCGGTGAGCGTGGTGATTCCCGCCATGAACGAGGCGGAGAATCTCCCCTACGTCTTCAAGACACTTCCGGACTGGATACACGAAGTCGTCCTCGTGGACGGCAATTCGACCGACGACACCGTCCAGGTGGCCCGCGAGCTGTGGCCCGAGGTCAAGGTCGTCGAGCAGCGCGGCAAGGGCAAGGGCGACGCGCTGATCACCGGGTTCGAGGCGTGCACCGGCGACATCATCGTGATGGTCGACGCGGACGGCTCGGCGGACGGCAACGAGATCGTCAGCTATGTCTCGGCGCTGGTCTCCGGCGCGGACTTCGCCAAGGGGTCCCGGTTCGCCAACGGCGGCGGCACCGACGACATGACGTTCATCCGCAAGCTCGGCAATTGGGCGCTGTGCACCGTCGTCAACCGCAAGTTCGGCGCCCGCTACACGGATCTCTGCTACGGATACAACGCGTTCTGGCGGCACTGCCTGGACAAGATCTCGCTGGACTGCACCGGCTTCGAGATCGAGACCCTGATCAACATCCGCGTGGTCAAGGCGGGTCTGAAGGTGCAGGAGATACCGAGCTACGAGTATCTGCGCATCCACGGCGCGAGCAATCTGCGGGCCGTGCGCGACGGGTTCCGGGTGCTCAAGGTCATCCTCAAGGAGCGGTCGAACCGCAAGGAGCTGCGCCGGCAGGAACACCACTCGCCGATGCTCGACTCCGCCCGGCTCGACTCGGTTCAGGGAGAGGTGTCTTGAGCGATCCCGACATCTCCGTCGTGATCTGCGTCTACACCGAGGACCGCTGGGAGGACATCCTCGCGGCGGTCTCCTCGGTGCGGGCGCAGTCGCACCCCGCCCTGGAGACCCTGCTGGTCGTCGACCACAACCCGGCGCTGCTCGACCGGCTGGCCAAGGAGTACAAGGAGACCGACGAGGTACGGGTGCTCGCCAACGCGGGCCCCCGTGGTCTGTCCGCGGGCCGCAACACCGGGATCGCGGCCTCCGGCGGCGAGGTGATCGCCTTCCTCGACGACGACGCCGTGGCCGAGCGGGACTGGCTGCGCCGCTTCGCCGAGGGGTTCGCCGATCCGCGGGTGATGGCCGTCGGCGGCCGTACGATGCCGATCTGGGCGTCGGGCCGGCGGCCCGCCTGGTTCCCCGCGGAGTTCGACTGGGTGGTCGGCTGCACCTACCTCGGACTGCCGCCTGGCCGCGTCCGGGTGCGCAACGTCCTCGGCGGCAACGCCTCGTTCCGGCGTACGGCGTTCGACGCGGCGGGCGGTTTCGCGACCGGCATCGGCCGTGACGGCGACAAGCGGCCGCTGGGCTGCGAGGAGACGGAGCTGTGCATCCGGCTCACCCGCGCCAGACCGGACGCGATCCTCCTGATCGACGACCGCGCGGTGATCCACCACAGGGTGCCCGAGGCCCGCGAGCACTTCGGGTACTTCCGCACGCGGGCGTACGCCGAGGGCCTGTCGAAGGCGCTGGTGGCGCGAAGTGTGGGCGCGGACAAGGGACTTGAGTCCGAGCGCCGGTACGCCACCCGGGTCCTGCCGGCCGGCGTGGCCCGCGGACTGCGCGACGCCGTGCTGGCCCGGCCGGGCGGTGCGGGCCGGGCGGGTGCGATCGTCGCCGGGGTGCTGACGGCGGCCGGCGGGTACGTGGTGGGGAGTGTGCGGGCACGCCGAGGCGACGCGACCTTCTCCGTCGTCGAGATCGAGGGAACGTCTCATGAGCGGGGAGATTCTCGTGAGCGAGGGGGGCTCTCATGACTGAGGCACCGGTGCCGGTCTTGATGTACCACTCGGTCGCGACCGCGCCGAACGACGCCACCCGTGAGCTGTCGGTAACACCCGAGGCGTTCGCGGAGCAGATGGCGTGCATCGGCGACCGAGGACTCACCCCGGTCAACACGGCCGATCTGGCGGCGAGTTGGCGCTCGGGCCGCCCGCTGCCCGCCCGGCCCGTGCTGATCACCTTCGACGACGGCTACGAGGGCGTGCACCGGCACGCCCTGCCCGTGCTCGCCAAGCACGGCTTCGCGTCCACCCTGTTCGTCTCCACGGGCTGGCTCAGGGGCGCCCACGACATGGGCGGCGGCCTGGACACCATGCTCGACTGGGACCAGGTGCGCGAACTCGCCGCCGCCGACGTCGAGATCGGCGGCCACAGCCACACCCATCCGCAGCTCGACCAGCTCGACGACGACGCGCTGCGGCACGAGCTGGTCCACTGCAGGGAGATCGTCGGCGACGAACTGGGCACCGCCCCGGCCTCGTTCGCCTACCCCTACGGCTACTCCAGCCGCCGGGTCCGCGAAGCCGTGCGCGAGACGGGGTACGCGCAGGCGCTCGCCGTCGGCAACGGCCTCGCGCGGCGCAGCCAGGGGCCGTACGCCCTGCAGCGCGTGACCGTGCGCCGCAGCACGGGCATCGAGGAGTTCGAGCGGCTGGTCGAGGGCCGCGCGATCGCCCGTACGTTCGCCAGGGACCGCGTCCTCACCAAGGGGTACGCCATGGTCCGAAGAGCACGTCAGGTCCGCCGGAAGGCCATCCGTTCCCGTGTCTGACACGACGACCACCACCGAGGCGGAAGCGCCGCCGACCGAGGCGCCCGAGCAGTCCGGGCGCCGTCTTCGCCTGCCCGGGCTCGGCCGGAACAAGGACGGCAACCAGCTGTTCCGCAACGCCTATGCGCTGATGCTGAACACCGGCATCTCGGCCGTGCTCGGGCTCGGCTTCTGGCTGGCCGCGGCCCGCTACTACTCCGAGGATGCGGTCGGCCAGGGCTCGGCCGCGATCGCCGCGATGAAGTTCCTCGCGGGCCTGACCGCGGTGACCCTGACCGGCGCCCTGGCCCGCTTCATCCCCGTCGCCGGGCGGGCCACCGCACGGCTGATCTTCCGTACGTACGCGGGCAGTTCGCTGGTCGTGGCGGTCGCGGCGGGCGTCTTCCTGCTGACGCTGAACGTGTGGGGGCCGTCGTACCGCTTCCTGCACGGGCCGCTCAACGGCCTCGGGTTCATCGTCGCCGTGGTCGCGTGGAACCTGCTCACCCTCCAGGACGGCGTGCTGACCGGGCTCAGAAGCGCGCCCTGGGTGCCGGTGGGCAACACCGTGTTCTCCGCGGTGAAGCTGGGCCTGCTGGTCGCGTTCGCGGTGGCGATCCCGACGACCGGCGTCTTCGTCTCCTGGGTCGCCGCGATCGCCACCTCGGTGATCCCGCTCGGCTGGCTGGTCTTCCGGCGTCTGGTGCCACGGCATGTGAAGGCGACCGAGGACCGTGCCAAACCGCCGACGCTCAGGGAGATCGGGAAGTTCCTCTCGGGCGACTACACCGGCTCGCTGTTCTCGCTCGCCGTGGTCTATCTGATCCCGGTCATCATCGCCTCGCAGGTCAGCTCCGAGGACAACGCGTACTTCTACATCACCACCACGATCGGCGGCACGGTCAATCTGCTCGCGATCAACATGGGCGCCTCGCTGACCGTCGAGGGCTCGCACGACCCGGCCCGGCTGGCCGCCAACACCCGTGCCGCGCTCAAGCGGATGGCGCGGATCATGCTGCCGATCTGCGGGGTGCTGTTCATCGGGGCCCCGTGGATCCTGGGGGTCTTCGGCGCGGGCTACGCGGACGCGGCGACGCCGCTGCTGCGCTGGTTCGCGGTCGGCGCGCTGCTCAGGGTCGTCATGGAGACGTACTTCGCGGTGCTGCGCGCGCAGAGCCGCACCGCCGGACTCGCCTGGCTGCAGGGCCTGTTGTGCGCCCTGGTGCTCGGTCTGACCCTGCTGCTGCTCCCCCGCATGGGGCTGACCGGCGCCGGTGTCGCCGAGATCTCCTCGCTGGCGGTGATCGTCGCGATCGCCGCCCCGAAGCTGTACGGGATTCTCCGGGCCGCTCCGAGCGCAGCCGTGCCCGAGCACGCGGCACCCGACGGGGACCTCGCCGACCTGGGGGCTCGCGAGGCCCCGGGCGGCGAGACGCCGCGCAGGCGCGGGCCTGCCTGGGCGCTGGACACCGACACCCTCGCGCTCGGCATCCATGTCGACTTCGACCATGTGGAGCGCCGCCCGGACGTGCGCCCGGGGCCGGGGACACCGCCCACCGGGACACCCGTCCTGCCTCCCGACCACCGGCCGGCCTGGGCGCAGAACCCGGAGGTCGGTCTGCCCGTCGAGGAGCGGCAGCCGGGTTCGGAGGCCTCGCTGGGACCGGCCGAGGTCGACGCGCCGTTCGGAGCCGAGTTCGGCGAGGAGGTCGTACGGGAGGCGGAGGCCTCGCTCGTCACGGAGGAGCCGCCCGAGGAGGCCCAGGAGGAAGAGGGCCGGGACACTGAGGTGCGCGAACCCGCACCCCCGGCTCTCTCCTGGCGCGAGCGGCTGCAGCCCAGCCGTCTCGGAGTCGTCCTCGGTTGTCTGCTGGCCGCCGCGCTGCTGTTGTACTGGGTGCCCGCGCTGCGGATCGACGAGGCCGATCTGGACGGGATGGGCGGACTCGGCCTCGTCTCCGTCCTGCCGCTGCCGACGCTGGTCGGTGCCGCGCTGCTGATCGTGGTGTTCGCCTCGCTGCTCTGGCTCGGACGCGAGCACAAGGCGCTGCTGCTGGTCACGCTGTTGGCGACGGTCGTCTCGCTGCATGCGCTGCCCGCGGTGATCGAGACGGAGCCGCGGTTCCCGACGGCCTGGCAGCACCTCGGGTTCCTCGACTACATCGACCGCACCGGATCCGCGGTGCCGGACCTGGACGCGCGCTGGAGCTGGCCGGGCTTCTTCGCCGCGGCCGCGTTCGTCGCCAAGGCCTGCGGGGTCAGTGACCTCTCCGAGGTCATCCGCTGGTGGCCGACCACCATCGAACTCCTCTATCTGGCCCCGATGTTCCTGCTCGTACGCTCGCTGCGGGCGAGCTGGCGGGCCAAGTGGACCGGCATCTGGATCTTCGTCCTCAGCAGCTGGGTGGGGCAGGACTACTTCTCCCCGCAGGGCTTCACGTATCTGCTGTATCTGACGTTCGTGGCGATCCTGCTGGTCTGGTTCAGGGCGCCGCGCGTGATCTGGACGAAGGCGCGGCCGGGTGAGGCGGAGGTCGAACCGACCGACCGCCGCCAGAGGGCGGTTCTGCTCGCTGTACTGGTCGGGCTGTACGCGGCGAGCGTCCCGGCCCACCAGCTCACGCCGTTCGTGATGCTGGGCGTGCTCGCGGTGCTCGTCCTGATCGGCAGGTCCGAACTGCGCGGCCTGCCCATCCTGTTCGCCGTGATGGTCGCGGCCTGGCTGGGCTTCATGGCCGAGCCGTACTGGTCGGGCCACTTCAACGACCTGTTCGGCGGGGTCGGCGGGGTCGGCAGCAATGTCTCCACCTCGGTCTCAGGCCGTATCCAGGGCGGCGACTCGACGCACAAGCTGGTGCTCTACACACGCGTCCTGCTGGCCGGCGGCGTGATGGCGTTCGCCTGCTGGGGCTGGTGGCGCCGACGCGACCACAAGTACCGCGAGCGGTCACTGCTGGTGCTGACCTTCGTCCCGTTCCTGGGCTTCGGCATGCAGTCCTACGGCGGCGAAATGGCCCTTAGGGTCTTCATGTTCGCGGTGCCGGGCGCGGCGCTCCTCGCCGGTCTCGCCCTGTTCCCGCGCACCGGTGTCACCGCCGAGGAGCGGGACAAGGACCGGGTGAGCCTCGCTCCGCTGGCCGCGCTGCTGGCGGGACTGCTCCTGGTGGGCGGCTTCCTGGTGGCCCGCTGGGGCAATGAGCCGTTCGAGCGGGTGCGGCCCGGCGAGGTCGCGGCCATGGACTTCGTGTACGCCCACGACAAGCCGACGGTGCGCGTGCTGTGGCTGAGCAACGACACGGTCAACGACGTGACGCCGGCGCTGCCGTGGGGCGCGAAGGACATGGAGCGGGTCAACTACGTGCCCACGCTGGCGCCGCCCGACCCGGTGCTGGTGTCCGGCCTGGTCAAGGCGCTCAAGGACGCGGGCCCGAACTCGTATCTGATGATCAACGAGAGCCAGACGACCTATCTCCGCATGGACGTGGGGTATTCGGACACCTGGGAGCCCCGGCTCATCCAGAACCTGGACCGGCGGCCGGAGCTGAAGAAGGCCTTCGTCAACGACGACGCCGTCATCTACACCCTCGCGAAGCAGCCCGGGGGCAAGGTGGCGAAGCCGGACCCGGGTCCGATCGGACCGCAGATCACCTGGACGCCGTGGTCGGTCGTCGGCGCCCTCGCCGCGCTCGCGCTCATCGTGCTGATGACGGCGCGCGAGGTGGTGCGGGTCGCGCTGCGGCCGAGCGTGCGGCAACTGCGGTGGCTGCAGAGCAGTTTCTGGTTCTCGCTGCCGCTGCTGGCGGTGTTCCTGGCCTCGCTGGTGCAGCGGTTCCTGACGATGAAGTGAGGGCGCGTGCCGTGAAGTGGCTCGGCCGGTCTACCGGTCGAGCCACTTCACTTCGTACGCCTGCATCTCGAACCGCTTGCCGTCGATCTTGGCGCTGATCGAGCGGTCGAGGGTGTTGACGACGACGACCGCCCGGTCGGTGGCGAGGACACGGACGTTGGGCACGTCGTCCTTGGCCACGGACACGGTCGTGTAGGCGGAGCCGGGCGGGAACGCCTGGTGGAAGCGGGAGACCAGGTCGAACATCGGCAGCTTCGCGCCGCCGTCCCCCTGGTCGGTCGGCGTCCACAGACAGCCCGCGCAGTCGTCGCCCTTCTCGTCCTCCGGGTTCCAGTAGAAGCCGGAGGATGCGCCGCCCTTGACCATGGCGATCATTCCGGCGGCCTGGACGGCGACACGGCGGGCCTCGGACCAGCCCTTGCGTTCGTCGTTGCCGTCGGCGGGCTCGACGTAGTACTCGGCCCACCACAGCGGCAGATCGTGCGTCTGCTGCCGCACCCATCTGCCGACGGCGGTGAACTTGTCGGTCGCCGCGAACTCGTTGGGCAGCATCTCGTCGTCGTTGGTGTAGCTGGAGCCGTCCACGACGACGAAGTCGGCGCCCGCCTTGTTCTCGTTCCAGTAGTCGAAGGCGTCGACGATGCGCTGGTCCATGGCGCCCCAGGGCCCCTTGAGAGCGGACGACGCCTCGTCCGCGCGCGGGTCGACGCTGTCCATGACCAGATACGGCCCGCCGACCATGATCTTCTTGTCGACCTTCTTCAGGGCCTTGTAGACCAGGTTGTAGAGCTTGGTGTAACCCTCGTAGTCCCAGCGGCCCTTGGCGTCGTTCCAGAAGCCCTTGAACTCGTTCCAGACGATGAAGTGACGTACGTCCGGATAGCGCTTGGCGACGGTCGCGGCGAGCGCGGCGAAGTCGGCGTAGTGCTCGGGCTTCGGGGCCGTCTCCAGGAACGACTGGCTCCAGTTCGTGTTGTCGACGCCGGCCCTGCCGCCCTTCATCCAGTCCGGGGAGCAGCACAGGGTGACCACCGGGGTGCCGCCGGACCTGCGGATGAAGTCGATACGGCGGTCCATCGCGCCGAAGTCGTAACGCCCCTTCACCGGCTCGGGGTTGTCGGCACCCCAGCCCATGATCGCCTGGTCCTGCGGCATGCCCCCGGCGTCCGAGATCAGCTTCTCGACCCGCTCGGAGGCGGCGGAGCTGCCCTCGTCGGCGCTGTACTGGGTGTGGGTGAAGCCCCAGCCCACCTCGGGCTCGTCCTGGTCGGGCGGGGTCACCGGGGTGCCGTGCACCGTGTCGCCGTTGCGCGAGGTGCCGGCGGTGCTTCCGCCGCCCCCCGGCAGTGTGTTGATCAGGGTCACGATCAGCGCCAGTGCGGCGATGCCCACCCCGAGCAGCGCGGTGAGCCGCCACCGCCCCGCCCCCGAAGTCCACCCATGACGTCCCATCGAGGGCAACAGTAACCGTGGGAACGCCAGGTAGGGCAGATGTTGTGAATGCACAGGTCTGTAACAGGATGGGCGGGATACAGAGGCCGACATTCCGGAAGCACCACCGAACGCGGCGGAAACCGGGTGCACACCGAGCGCCCGTGCCGGATCATGGACGCCATGTCTGCGAACCCATACGACGCGCTGCCGATCCGGCTCAACGTCGACGACAGCGACTCGCCGTCCGACGTCGTCGACGCGCTGTTCCTCGGCCGCTTCGCGACGGGCGAGCAGCCGTACTCCCACGCGGCGAACATCGACCGCGTCCGCTCCGGCGCGACCCTCATGCCGCCGGGCGCCCGGGTGCTGCGGGTGGCCCGCGACGACGACCGCAGCGCGACGCTGGCGGAGGGCGACGGCTGGACGCTGCTGATCTCCCGCTGGAACAGGGGCGCCGACGTCACGGTGACCGCGACCACCGCCGAGCTGGCCGAGAAGATCCTCGACCAGGCCACGGACGGCGCGGCGGACGAGCCCGAACCCCAGCCGGAGAACGTGACGATGGGCTTCTGGTACGTCTCGCCCAGGCGCGGCCCGCACCGCACCACCCGGCAGATCTCCGCGGGCACCTGGGACGAGGTGCGGGAGAACTACACGGCACCGGTGGCCGAGGCGATGGACACCCTGATGAAGACGACACCGGAGGACATCGCGGGCCGGCTGCTCCTGCTGCACGGCCCGCCGGGCACCGGCAAGACCTCGGCCCTGCGCACCCTCGCGCGCTCCTGGCGTGACTGGTGCCAGGTGGACTGCGTGCTCGACCCCGAGCGGCTGTTCTCCGACGTCGGCTATCTGATGGACATCGCGATCGGCGAGGAGGACGGGACGGGCAAGGGCCGCTGGCGGCTGCTGCTCCTGGAGGACTGCGACGAGCTGATCCGCGGCGAGGCCAAGCACACGGCGGGCCAGGCCCTGTCCCGGCTGCTCAACCTCACCGACGGCCTGCTCGGCCAGGGGCGCAACGTCCTGGTGGGTGTGACGACCAACGAGGACCTGGAGCGTCTGCACCCGGCCGTGGTCCGCCCCGGCCGCTGTCTGGCCCGGATCGAGGTCGGGCCGCTGACCCGCCGCGAGGCGGTGGACTGGCTCGGCAGCGAGGAGGGCGTCGGCCGCGAGGGCGCCACCCTGGCGGAGCTGTACGCACTGCGCCGGGGCACCTCGCCGACGGCGCTGCCGGAGCCGCGGGACGGGGCGGACGCGGGGCTGTACCTGTAGTGCTTTGATGGACGTATGACCCTGTTCGTCGGTACGTCGGGGTGGCAGTACAAGGACTGGCGGGGTGTGCTCTACCCGGAGCGGTGTCCGCAGCGGCTGTGGCTGGAGGAGTACGCGCGGCACTTCGCCACGGTGGAGATCAACAACGCGTTCTACCGCCTGCCGAGCCGGGAGAACTTCGTCAGCTGGCGGGAGCGGGTGCCGCGGGACTTCGTGGTCACGGTCAAGGCCAGCCGCTATCTGACCCACATCAGACGGCTGCGCGAACCGCAGGAGCCGGTCGAGCGTCTGATGAGCCACGCGGCGGGCCTGGGCGACCGCCTGGGCCCGGTCCTCCTCCAGCTCCCGCCGACCCTCAAGGCCGACGCGAAGCTGCTGGACGCGTGCCTGTGCCGCTTCCCGTCCGGCACGCGCGTGGCGGTCGAGCCACGCCACGACTCCTGGTGGACCGACGAGATCCGCGAGGTGCTCACAGCGCGCGGCGCCGCCCTGTGCTGGGCCGACGTCCGGGCGCGCCCGGCCGGCCCGCTGTGGCGCACCACCGACTGGGGCTACGTCCGCTTCCACGAGGGCCGCGCGCAGGCGTGGCCGCGCTACGGGCGCCGGGCCCTGACGACCTGGGCCGAGCGCATCGCGCAGTCATGGGGAGCGGACGCCGACGTGTACGCGTACTTCAACAACGACCCGAACGGGGCGGCGGTCGAGGACGCGGCCACGTTCGCGGCGGCGGCACGCGCGGCGCACCTCAGGGTGACGCGCACCCCCTGACACCCGCGCCCTCGTTTCGCGGAACCCTGCTCACTCCTTGCCGTAGGCCGCGCGCAGGGCGTCCCGCACCGCGGCCGCGGCCTCCGACTCCGCCATCCCCAACCGACGCGCCCGCTCGGCGTAGGCCTGCGCGGCGGCCGCCAGCTCCCGCTCCGCGGCCGAGCCCGCGGCGGCCACATACGTGCCGTGGCGCCCCCGGGTCTCGATCACCCCGTCGCTCTCCAGCGCGCGGTAGGCCTTGGCGACCGTGTTCGCGGCGAGGCCCAGTGACTCGGCGAGCCCGCGCACGGTCGGCAGCCGGTACCCCACCGGCAGCACGCCCGACCGCGCCTGATCGGAGATCTGTGCCCGCACCTGCTCGTACGGGGCAGCACTGTCGTCGATGTGGATCTTCAAGGTCACGCAGCCGATTCTTCCGCACCCGCCGGAAAATGAGAGGCGCAGGGGCGTGTCCCGCCGTAGCGTGCGTCCACATGACGGTGATCGTGCGCGACCTGCGCCCCGCAGACCGGACCGACGTCGAGGACTTCGCCCGGGTACGGCACCTCGCCCTGCCGTACATCCTGTGGACCCCGGACGCGATCGTCCACAGCCTGGCCCACACCCACCCCGACGCCCGTTTCCGGTCCCTCGTCGCCGAGGAGGACGGCGAGGTGATCGGCACCGCCCAGGTGCAACTGGCGCACGACAGCCCGGAGCCGGGCCAGGGATTGCTCAACATCTACGTACGCCCGGACCGGACGCGCCGCGGCGCCGGCGGGCTCCTGGTCCGCACCGCCGAGGAGCATCTCGCCGAGCACGGGGCGACGAAGCTGTTCGCGTGGGTGCTGGACGAGCCCGCGAACCGGGACTTCGCCGAGCGGCACGGCTACCGCGCCGGCCGCTCCGCCCACTTCCTCCGCCTCGATCTGGCCGAGGGCACGCTGCCGCCGCTGCAATCCCCGCCGCCCGGCGTCGAGTTGCGCTCCGCGGCCGATGTCGCGGACGATCCGCGCCCGCTGTTCGAGCTGGACGCGGAGACCACCCGGGACGAACCGAGCGACGTGGACACCGAGTTCACCGAGTACGAGACCTGGATCGAGGAGAGCTGGAAGCATCCGCTGCTCGACCGGGAGCTGACCACCATCGCCTTCGTCGAGGGCCGCCCGGCCGCCTTCAGCGTGGCGTTCACGGACCCCGCGACCGGCCGTTACGCGACCGCCATGACCGGCACCGCCCGCGCCTTCCGCGGCCGTGGCCTCGCCAAGCTCGCCAAGAACGCCTCCCTGCACCGCGCCCGCGCCGCCGGCCTCACGGAGGCACTCACGGGCAACGACGTGGGCAACGGCCCGATGCTCGCGATCAACAAGTGGTTCGGGTACGAGATCTGTGCGACGGAGGTGCGGTATGTCCGCGAACTCGGCTGACTCCACCGGCCAGGCGGCCCGGCTCGAGGTCGTGCTGGTCAAGGCGGGCCGCACGAAGATCCGTTACGAGGCGGAGCTGCTCGGCGACGACGGCACGCGCATCGTCGTCCGGGCCCCCTGGGCGGGCGAGGGCGTCCGCGACTTCGGCTTCGTCCGCTTCGAGAAGGGCGACGTCTTCACCGAGCACTACTGGCGGGACCGCTGGTACGCGGTGAAGGAGGTCCGCGACTCCGCGGGCGCCTTGAAGGGCTGGTACTGCGACATCACCCGCCCCGCCGTGCTCGCCGGCAGCGAGCTCGTGGTCGAGGATCTCGACCTGGACCTGTGGCGCTCCGCCGACGGCAGGGACGTACGCAGGCTGGACGAGGACGAGTTCGCCGCCAGTGGCTTGACCCGGACGGACCCCGAAACCGCGGCAGCCGCACTGGCCGCACTGAGCGAACTGGAAGCTCTCGCCCACGAGGGCACCTTCGGCACGCTGCTGACCTGAGGACCGCTCACTCCACGACCGCCACCACCGCATACCGCTCGTCCGGTACCTCCTTTCCCCACAGCGCCGTCTCCTCCGACAGCCGTTCCACCCGTATCCGCCCCGTGAGCGGTGCGAGGAGGGCGGTCAGGGTGTCGGCGGCGATGCCCACCGGGTGGGTCGTCCCCCACACGCCCTCGACCAGGACGAGCCGCCCGCCCGGCCGCAGGAGTCCGCGCCAGTGCCGCAGTGCACGGCCGGGGTCGGGCAGCGCCCACAGGACGTGCCGTACGAGCACGACGTCGAAGCGCTGCTCCCCCACCGGGGGTGCCGCCGCGTCACCGACCAGGAACACGGCGTCACGTCCCGCGAGCTTGGCCCTCGCGCGCTCGACCATCGCCGGGGACGCGTCCACGCCCGTCACGCGGTGTCCCTGCTCGGCCGCGAGGAGCGACAGACTGCCCGTGCCGCAGCCGAGATCCAGGACGTCGCTCGCCCGCGCGGGGAGCCAGGAGGAGAGCCGCGCGGCCCACGCCCGCCGGACCTCCGGATCGCGCAGCCCATGGTCCGGCTCGTCGTCGAAGGAGGCGGCCGACGCGTCCCAGTCGACGTCCGCCCCGGTCAGACCCACGTTGTCATCCGTCATGAGGCCAAGAGTGACACCCGCCACTGACAGTCGAATGGTGACTGCCACCACAGACAGACCCGGACCGATGAGTCAGTCTCCCGACAAGGGTCTACCACCGTGAGAACGCGGGAACTCGGTAGGCACCGAAGGAGGCAGCCATGCGCCGGACCACTGTGCACAAGCCCCTGAAAAAGTCGGACTCGCGCAGGGTCCGCGAAGAGGCCGACGAGCGCCCCGCGGGACGCCCGGAGGTGCGCCGAGACATCGCAAGAACGTGGTGGCCGGACGGCTGACGGCGTCAGTCCAGCCGCTTGCGGTAGTGGATGCGGTCGTACGGCCCGGTCACCCGCCGCTCCACGACGTCGTATCCGTACTTCGGATAGATCTTCTGGTTCTCCCACATCATCGCGTTGGTGTAGAGCCTGACCTCGGGCAGCCCGAGCCCACGCGCGCGTGCGTCCACGAAGCGCAGCAGCCGCCGCCCCACCCCCCGGCCGTGTGCCTCGGGGTGGACGGCGATGCTGTCGAGGAACAGATGGTCCTCGTGCTCCTCCAGCACCACGAGCCCCACGACGGGATCCCCGGTCACGAACACCCGGCCCGCGGCCACGTTCGCCGCGTGGTCCGCCCGCATGGGTACCGGCACCACCCCGATCCGCTCGATGTAGGGGTGGTACGCGGCATCGGTCACGGCCTTCACGGCCGGCACGTCGGCGGCCACGGCGACCCGGATCTCCTCGTCGGTCATGCCGCGCACGCTATTACCTGATCCCAGTCTGAGCACTCCCTTAACGCCACCATAAGGATCTCCCCCACCCGCCTCCAGCAGGCGATTTCACGCTTCCTTGGGGCTAGTTTCTGATCGCGCCCCCACGGGATCCGCCCCACGGGATCCATCCCACAGGACCCGCCCCACGCATCAGGACCGTTCCGTTCCGAGGAGATTCCGCATGCCCGCACGCCGCCGCAAGGTCGCCACTCTCACCGCCCTCGGCGCGGCCCCGCTCGCCCTGACCTTCCTCGCCGCCGCCCCCGCGTCGGCCCACGGTTCGATGGGCGACCCGGTCAGCCGGGTCTCGCAGTGCTACGCGGAGGGCCCGGAGAGCCCGAAGTCGGATGCGTGCAAGGCGGCCGTCGCGGCCGGCGGCACCCAGGCGCTGTACGACTGGAACGGCATCCGCATCGGTGACGCCGCCGGACAGCACCAGGCGCTGATCCCGGACGGCAAGCTGTGCAGCGCCAACAGCGAGGAGTTCAAGGGGCTCGACCTGGCCCGCGCCGACTGGCCGGCGACCAGCGTGAGCAGCGGGTCGTACACCTTCAAGTACCGCGTGACCGCCCCGCACGAGGGCACCTTCAAGGTGTACATCACCAAGGACGGCTACGACCCGTCGCAGCCGCTCGCCTGGTCGGACCTGGACCTGCAGCACCCGGTGGCGACGGCCACCGACCCGGTCGCCTCCGGCGGCTTCTACACCTTCTCCGGCACGCTCCCCCAGCGCTCCGGCAAGCACCTGCTGTACGCGGTCTGGCAGCGCTCGGACAGCCCGGAGGCCTTCTACTCCTGCTCGGACGTCGCCTTCGGTGGTGGCGGCAACGGCGCTGGTACGACGACCGGTTCGACCACCGGTTCGACGCCCGCCCCGTCCGCCTCCGCGCCCACCGACGAGCAGGTCGCGGACGGCGCCGACAAGTCGACGATCGAGCACCACGGCCACGGTGACCAGGACGCCCTTACGACGACCGACCCCGTGGTCGCCAACGAGCCGAAGGCGGCGGGCAGTTCGGGCACGTCGGTGCAGGACCTCGCCGAGACCGGAGGCAGCAGCAGCACTCCGTACATCGCCATGGGCGGGGCGGCCGCGCTGGCCCTCGGCTCGGCGGCGCTGTTCGCCTCGGTGCGCAGGCGCGGGGGCCGTTAGATCCCACGGGGGGCGGGGCCTGTCCGGCGGCTCAGGCCGGACAGGCCCCGGTTTTTCCGTCGCAGCGGTTCTGCTGATTCAGCTCAGCACCGACGCACAGGTGGTGGCGGTGGCGTGTGCCGGGTCGAGGGCGTTGGCCACCTCGTGGAAGGCGATCCGGTCGGTGAGACCGATCAGGACGTGTTCGGACAGATCCAGTGAACAGCGGTCCTGGATCAGGACGTTGTGCACGTCGGAACCGCTCAGGAACTGGCTCCGGTACGGCGTGACCACCTCGTCGTACTTGGTGGCGATGACCGTGTAGTGGACGCCGGGGACGGTGTCGCCGCCCGCGTTGAGCTTGGTGAGGAACGCGGAGCCGACGATCTGGTCGGCCAGGCCGGGAGTGTTCTTGGACAGCAGGTCCGAGGCGCCCGGGAAGTACGGGAGCAGGTTGGCCAGGCCGTTCAGGGCGGTGCCGTGGTTGTCGGGTGCGATGCCGACGAGGGCGTTCACCTTGGCGCCGCCGCCGAGGAACTTGAGGTAGTAGCGGGGCATCATGCCGCCCTGCGAGTGGCCGACGAGATCGGCCTTGGCGGCGCCGGTCGCGGCCAGCACCCTGTCGACGTAGGCGGAGAGCTGCTCGGCCGACTTGTCGATGGGGCCGAGGCCGTGGAAGAGGGGGACGCCGGACAACTGGCCGTAGTCCAGGGAGAAGACGCAGTAGCCGCGGTTCTCCAGATAGGGGGCGAGGGCGAGCCAGTTGTCGACCGAGTTGCCGAAGGTGCCGTGGACCAGGACGACGGGGCGGGGATGGGCGGCGGAGGGCTTGCAGGAGTAGTCGTTCCAGCCGGTGTGGGGAGCTTCCGAGGCGTGCGCCGCGGTGGCGGCCGGGACGACGGCGACCGCAGCGGTCAGCAGCAGGGCGGCGAGGGGTCTGAGCACTCGTTTCCAGGGCAGCATCGTGTGATCTCCTTGCGGCTCAAGGGAGTTGCGATGGCCTTACGCCCTGTGATCCGGATCACGAAGGATGCTGTTCACTCGTCAAGTTACGAGCGAGTAGTGCAAGTGTGAAGTTACGCGTCAGTAAAAACTTCCAGTGATAACCGACGCGCCAGTGACTGCTGATCAACCGTCACCAGGTGGGCCTGATGCGCCCGTAGGGCGCAATACGCCCCAACTGCTCATGCAGCGCCCGCACTTCACCCTCCCCGAGCAGCTGCCCCCACCCCCGCACGACCTCCGCGGCCGCCTCCTCCGCGGCCCGCGTACAGGCCCACCCCCGCTCGGTCAGCACGACCAACCGCGCCCGCGCGTCCCCGGGATGCGCCCGCCGCTCGGCGTACCCCTTGCGCACGATCTCGTCGACGAGCTGACTCGCCGCCTGCTTCGTCACCCCGAGGTGCACGGCAAGCTCGGTCACCGTCGCCCCGTCGGGCGCGAGCCGCACGAAGGCGAACCCGTGCGCCGGCCTGACCCCGTCGAACCCGCGGGCGACGACCCCCTCATTGATGCGCTGAGTGAGCTCACCGGCGATGGCGAGCAGGGTGGTGGACAGGGCCATGGCCTCGGAGTTCTGCACGAGGGCATTGAAACACCCTTGACGCGTCGGTCAAGCAGCTTGACCATAGGGCAGGTAGTCAAGCTACTTGACCATCCGGCACGCCCATTGTGCACACCCGTCGAACGGAAGGCAGCCATGCCCGTCATCCGCACATCCGAAGCCGTCACGCACGAGATGCACGGCGCCCGTTTCGTCTCGTACGCCACCACGCGCACCGGCAGCAAGGAGCTCTGCGCCTGGCGCGGTGAGATCCCGGCGGGCACGAAGGCGCCCGTGCACACCGTCAGCCGGGAGGAGATCCTCCATCTGCTCGACGGCGAACTGCTCATCACCCTCGACGGCCGCACCGACCACATCACGGCGGGCGACACGGTCATCGTCAATCCGGGCGCGACCGTTCGTATCGAGAACCCCACCGATCGGACGGCCGTCTCCTGGGTCACCACGTCCACAGGACTGGAGGCCGAACTGGCCGACGGGACACGGATCGCGCCCCCCTGGGCGCAGTGACGGCTACGCCGCCAGCGCCCCCGGCAGCACCGCGTGCGGTCCGAACTTCGCCCGTACGCGGTCGGCGACCTCCTCGACGCGGCGGACCTTCTCGTCGACGGGATCGAAGACCAGCTGGTAGGAGGCCTGTTCCGCGGGGCTCAGCCCCTCCGCGCGCAGGACGAAGGCGCGGACCCGGGCGCGCTGGAGGCCGAGGGACTCGTACATGTCGTACGCCGTCCTGGTCAGGGCGGGCGAGTGGGCGGTGGGTTCCTTCAGCGTGCGGGTGCGGGTGGTCGCGGTGCGGTCGGCGTAGCGGACGGTGAGGGTGAGGGTGCCGCAAACCTTGTCCAGGGCGCGCAGCCGGGAGCCCAGTTCCTCGGCGGCGGACAGCAGGGCGCGGCGGTGCCGGTCCGGGGACAACTCGTCGCGGACGAAGGGGCGTTCGGTGGCCAGGAAGCGGGAGACGGCGTTCGGGACGACCCGGCCGCGGTCGATGCCGTTCGCCTTCTCGTGCAGTTCGCGGGCCGCCTTCGCGCCGATCAGCCGCTGCAGTGTGGACAGCGGTGCGGCGGCGACCCGGCCCAGGGTGTCGAGGCCGTAGTCGCACAGGGTGCGCGCGGTGGCCGTGCCGACGCCGGGGAGCACGGTGACCGGCCGGTCCGCGAGGAACTCCGCGATGCCGTCCGGGTGTTCGGGCACCGCGCACGTCACTCCGGGCCGGGCGTCGCGCAGGGCCACGCGGGCCAGCATCGGACCCGGTCCTGCGCCGATCACGCAGTCGACGCCGTGCAGGGCCAGCGCGCGGACCCGGATCACCGCCGCCAGCTCGACCGCGTCGCGCCCGAAGTACCGCTCGGCGCCCCGCAGATCGGCCAGCGCCCCGTCGGGCGGCAGCGCCTCGACGACCGGGGTGAACTCCTCCAGCAACCCGAGCAGCCCCGGCAGCGTGGCCTCGCCGTCCGGCGGCAGCTGGAAACGTACGCACAGAATGGTCATCCCGCACTCCCCGGGCTCTGGTGCCACAACTTCCGTACCTGTGAAGGCCCTTGACCCGCCGGTCGCAGATCGGCCCATGGGTTCATTTCGTATCCGGTCGGCATCTGGATTCGTCTGCCGCGCGCCGGATCCCCGCCCGCGCCCTCCGGCACCGGCTCCGCCAGCCGTGCCGCCACCTCGTCGAGGCCGCCCTCGGCGCGCAGTTCGACCAGTTCGGCGAGGTTCCAGGCGGCCGAGCCCACCACGCTGAGGCTGCGCGGGCCGCGTCGCTGCACCACTCCGCGCACCAGCAGCAGCCAGGAGTGGAAGACGGTGTGGGCGCAGGCGTCGTGGGAGTCGTCGAAGAAGGCGAGGTCCACCAGGCCCGTGCCGTCGTCGAGGGTGGAGAAGATGACCCGCTTGCCGGACCGGATCGGCGGGGTCTGGGTGGCCGCCTTGGCGCCCGCGACCAGCACCGTCTCACCGTGCCTTGCCTCGCGCAGCCGGCGCGCGGACATCACGCCCAGCTCGTCGAGGAAGGCCCGGTGGTCGTCCATGAGGTGGTGTGTGGCGTCCATCGACAGCACTCCCAGCTCGGCACTGAGTTTCTCCGCCTCCGACAGGTCGGGCAGTCCGGCCGGCGCCGTCTTCCGCCCGCCCGTCAGCGGGAGTTGGCCTCCGCCCGCACCCCGGGCACCCCGGTGCAGCTCGGTCAGGTGCAGTTGCAGATCACGGCGGTTGGCCCCGAAGGCGTCCAGCGCACCGACCTGTGCGAGCCGCCCGGCGAGCGGCCGGCTCGGACGCGCCCGCTCCCAGAAGTCCAGGAGCGAGGCGTACGGCTGCCCCTCCGCGATCCGCGCCGCCTCGGCCTCGCTGATGCCGTGTACGTCGGAGAGGGCCAGGCGCAGTCCCCACGCCACGGGAGATTCAGACACCAGTTCGATACGGTGTGCGACCGCCGACCGGTTCACATCCAGCGGAAGCACCGGCACCCCGCGCCGCCGCGCGTCCGCCAGCAGCAGCCGCTTCGGATACATCCCGGGGTCGTGCGTGAGCAGGCCCGCGTAGAAGGCGGCCGGGTGATGCGCCTTCAGCCAGGCGGACTGGTAGGTCGGCACGGCGAAGGCGACCGCGTGCGCCTTGCAGAAGCCGTAGCTGCCGAAGGCCTCCACGATCTCCCAGGTGCGCCGAATCGTTTCTGCGTCGTATCCCTTCGCCGCCGCGTGCTGGGCGAACCACACCTTGATCCGCCCCTGCGACTCCGGGTCCGACAGCCCGCGCCGCACCCGGTCCGCCTCACCGCGCCCGCAGCCGGTCATGATGGCGACGATGTCGATGATCTGCTCGTGGAAGACGACGACCCCGTACGTGCTCTTCAGCGGCTCCTCCAGATCCGGGTGGGGGTAGGTGACGGGCGCCCGCCCGTGCCGCGCCTCGATGAACGGCCGCACCATGTCGGCGGCGACCGGTCCGGGCCTGAAGAGCGAGATGTCCACCACGAGGTCGTGGAAGGTGGCCGGCTGCAGCCTGCCCACCAGGTCCCGCTGGCCCGGCGACTCGATCTGGAAGCAGCCCAACGTCTCGGTGGACCGGATGAGTTGGTACGTCGCCGGGTCGCCGCTCGCCAGTGCGTCCAGGTCGATCCGCTCCCCCTTCGCCCGCTCCACCTCGGCGACCGCGTGTGCCATCGCCGACTGCATCCGCACGCCCAGGACGTCGAGTTTGAGCAGTCCGAGGTCCTCCACGTCGTCCTTGTCGAACTGCGACATGGGCAGCCCCTCGCCGCTGGTCGGCACGACCGGCGTACGGGCCAGGAGGGAGGCGTCCGACAGGAGCACTCCGCAGGGGTGCATCGCGACTCCGCGCGGAAGGGCGTCGAGCGCCTCGACCAGCTCCCAGAACCGCCCGTACCGCCCGCCCGCCTGCCGGACCTCCTCCGCCAGCGCCTTGAGTTCGGGAAGTTCGTCGAGCGCCGCGCGGGCGTCGCGGGCGCGGATGTGCGGGAAGGACTTGGCGATGCGGTCGATGTCGGCCGGGTCCATGGACAGGGCCGCGCCCACATCCCGGATCGCGTGGCGGACGCGGTACGTCTCCGGCATCGCGACCGTCGCGACCCGCTCCTCGCCGAACCGGTCGATGATCGCGCGGTAGACCTCGATGCGGCGCGCGGACTCCACGTCGATGTCGATGTCGGGCAGCACGACCCGCTCCTTGGACAGGAAGCGCTCCATCAGCAGCCCGTGGTCGACCGGGTCGGCGTTCGCGATGCCGAGGAGGTGGTTGACCAGGGAGCCCGCGCCGGAGCCGCGCGCGGCGACCCGGATGCCCATGTTCCGTACGTCGTCAACTACTTGAGCGACCGTCAGGAAGTAGGAGGCGAAGCCGTGGTGGGCGATGATGTCCAGTTCGTGGTGCATGCGCTCCCAGTGGGCGCGCCGGTCCGCGTAACCGAGCCGGACCATCCCGGCCGCCGCCCGTGAGGCCAGGGCCCGCTGGGCGGTGCGGCGGCCCGCGCCGACCAGGTGCGGTTCGGGGAAGTGGACGGCGCCCATGCCGAGGTCGTCGTCGGGGTCGACCAGGCACTCGGCGGCCGTCGCGCGCGTCTGCTCCAGCAGGCTGTGGGCGGTGTCGCGCCGGTATCCCGCCGCCTCCACGATCCGTTCGGCCGCGCGGAACATGGCGCCCTCGTCCTTGAGCCAGGCCTCCCCGGAGTCCAGTTCCCTCGTCGGGTCGACGGGGACCAGCCGGCGGGCCGCGTCCAGGACGTCGGCGACGGGGCCGAGCCCGGGGTCGGCGTAGCGGACGGCGTTGCTGAGCACCGGGCGGACCTGCTGCTCGGCGGCGAAGCCGACGGTGCGGGCGGCAAGGCGCAGGGAGCCGGGGCCGGTGCCCTCGCGGCCGTGCCAGACGACCTCCAGGCGCAGGGCGTCGCCGTAGATCTCGCGCCAGGGGGCGAGGAGCTTCGCGGCCCGGTCCGGGCGCCCGGCGGCCAGTGCGAGCCCGACGTCGGAGGCGGGGCCGAGCAGGACGGTCAGACCGTCGCCGTGCTGGTCGGTCCACCGCAGCCGGGGCGGACCGTCGGCGGTGTGGGCGGCGCTGACCAGCCGGCACAGGCCGGCCCAGCCGCGGGCGCCGTCCCGGGCGAGGAAGGTGACCCGTGGTGTCGATTCGTCGATGAAGGCACCGCCGCGCACGGGGGTGCGCCGCCGCTCCCGTCGTACGGACTCGTCGTCCCGGATCCGCGCGGGCGGCTCCACCGCCAGCTCCGCCCCGAACAGCGGACGCACGCCCGCCTTCGCGCAGGCCTTGGCGAAGCGGACGGCGCCCGCGAGGGTGTCGCGGTCGGTGAGCGCGAGGGCGTCCATGCCCCGCTCGGAGGCACGCTCCGCCAGCCGCTCCGGGTGTGAGGCGCCGTAGCGCAACGAGAACCCGGAGACGGTGTGCAGATGTGTGAAGCCGGACATCCGCACCTCCGCTCTCGAACATCAGTTCCCTACTGTCCCACCCCCACCATAGACCAAAATTCGAATACATGTACGACCGACGTTCGACCCTCTCCCACCTGCGCAAACGCGGAAAACGCGGAAGTCCCGCCCCTCGCGCGCGGGGCGGGACTCCACTGACAGGTCGAACAGGTCGAGCGGTGATCAGCCGATCTCGGCACCGAAGGTCGAGAGCGCCTCGGTGACCGGCTGGAAGAACGTCTCGCCGCCGGAGGTGCAGTCGCCGCTGCCGCCGGAGGTGAGGCCGATGGCCGACTCGCCGTCGAAGAGCGAGCCGCCGCTGTCGCCGGGCTCGGCGCAGACGTCGGTCTGGATGAGACCGTTGACGATGTCGCCGTTGCCGTAGTTCACGGTGGCGTCCAGGCCGGTGACCGTGCCGTCGTGCACCTGGGTCGTCGAGCCGCTGCGCTGCACCTTCTCGCCGACCGTGGCGTCGGCGGCCTTGGTGATCTTCTGCGTGGAGCCGTTGTAGAGGTCGACCTCGCTCGGGTGGTCCACGTTCGAGGTGTACTTGACCAGACCGAAGTCGTTGTCCGGGAAGCTGGACTGCTCGTTGGTGCCGATCTCGTTGCCGCTGGAGTCGGACCAGGTGGAGATGGCCTCGGTGCAGTGCCCGGCCGTGATGAAGTACGGCTGGCCGCCCTTGACCACGTTGAAGCCGAGCGAGCAGCGCCCGCCCGAGCCGGTGATCGCGTCGCCGCCCGCGATGAAGGGCTTGAACTCCCCCTGCGTGCGCTTGACTTCGGCCACCGAGCCGAGCCCGTCGACGACCTTGGTCAGCTTGGCCCACTCGGCCTTGGAGACCGTGCGGTCGGCGGTGACGACGACCTTGTTGGTCGTGGGGTCCGTCACCCAGGAGGTGCCGGGGATGGTCGCGTCCTGCTTGAGCGTCGTACGGGCGCTCTTGAGCTCGGCGAGGGAGTTCTCGACGATTCTGGCCTTGGCGCCGGCCGCCTGCACGGTCTTGGCGGCGGTCTCGTCCAGGACGTTCACCACGAGGCTCTTGGCCTTCGCGTCGTAGAACGTGCCCGCCGCGTCCGCGCCGAGGTCCTTGCCGAGGGTCGAGGCGAGCTTTCCGGCCGCCACGGCCGACAGGGTCTGCGGCTCGGGGGTCTTCGGAGTCTCACTCGCGTTCGCAGTCTGGAAGGTGACTGCGGCGGCGATGAGCGCGGTGACACCCGCGCCGGCCACGGCCACGCGTCGCTTGGGTATGCGTCGGTGCTTCAACTGACGTCCTCCTGTGGGGGGATCGGCCCGGGAGGTTGTGGGGACCTCACGAACCGGAAGGCGTTGAACAGCGCCTACTATCCCGAGGCCGACAGGGAGCACACAAGGGCTTCTTCGAGACGCGCGTAGAACGCGCCATATGCGCCCCTGATTTTTGACAGACCACGGTCAGCCCACGTCTTCGCTCTGCAAACACTACGAGCGAGTAACGCGCTCGCACTGGGTAAGGTCTAGTCCTGTCCGAAATTCGACCTGTCGCCGTTCGGGTCCATCCGCGGTTCTGCCGCGGGCAGTTGCTCCTGCACCGGTTGCCGGTCGATCTGCGAAGGCGCCTGCTGCGGCGCCGCGGCGGTGTGCTGCGCCTTCTCCAGGAAGCGCAGCAGCTCCACCGGGAAGGGCAGGACGAGCGTGGAGTTCTTCTCGGCGGCGACCGCCGTCACCGTCTGCAGCAGCCGCAGTTGGAGCGCGGCGGGAGTGTCCGCCATCTGCTGCGCGGCCTCGGCGAGCTTCCTCGAGGCCTGCAACTCGGCGTCCGCGTTGATGACCCGGGCCCGGCGGTCACGATCGGCCTCGGCCTGCCGGGCCATCGAGCGCTTCATCGTCTCCGGCAGCGAGACGTCCTTGATCTCGACCCGGTCGATGGTGACGCCCCACTCCACCGCCGGACTGTCGATCATCAACTCCAGCCCCTGGTTGAGCTTCTCGCGGTTGGAGAGCAGATCGTCCAGCTCGCTCTTGCCGATGATCGACCTCAGCGAGGTCTGCGCCATCTGCGCGACGGCGAACCGGTAGTCCTCGACCCGTACGACCGCCTCGGCCGGCGCGGTCACCTTGAAGTAGACGACGGCGTCCACGCGCACGGTGACGTTGTCTCGGGTGATGCCCTCCTGCGCGGGCACCGGCATCGTCACCACCTGCATATTGACCTTCTGGAGCCGGTCCACGAACGGCACGATCATCGTGAAGCCCGGCTCGCGCACACGGGAGCGGAGCCTGCCGAGCCGGAACACCACACCGCGCTCGTACTGTTTGACGACGCGCGCTGCGGCCATCAGGTACACCGTTCCGGCGGACGCGAGGACCACTCCCGTGGCCACCAGCTCCTCGACCATGTCGGCCCCCCAGGGTCCGAAGTGGGCGTATGTGCGTATTGCGGAGGAGTCGATACACCAGGCGTACTGCCTGTACTTCGAAGGTAACGCCGGGGTGCGGACAAGGGCGAGCCCCCGCACTGCAGTTGCCTGCGGGGGCTCGCTCGGTGCCGGTGTGCCGGTCGGGACTACGTCAGCCGACGCTCACGCCGTAGTAGCTGAGGGCCTCGGTGACCGGCTGGAAGAAGGTCGTGCCGCCGGAGGTGCAGTTGCCGCTGCCGCCGGAGGTCAGACCGTACGCCGTCGAACCGCTGTACAGCGGGCCGCCGCTGTCGCCGCCCTCGGCGCAGACCGTGGTCTGGATCATGCCGTAGACGACGTCGCCGCCGCCGTAGTTGACGGTGGCGTTCAGGGCGGTGACCCGGCCGCTGTGGGTGCCGGTGGTGGAGCCGCGACGGTAGACCGTCGTGCCGACACTCGGGGTGGCCGCGCGGGTGATGGTCTGGCTGCCGACCGCGCTCGGGTGCGCGACCGAGGAGTTGGTGTAGCGGACCAGCGCGAAATCGTTGGTCGGGAAGCTGTAGCTGACGTTGGTGCCCAGCACCGTGGTGTGGCCGGAGTTGGAGTACCAGGTGGAGGCGACCTCACCGCAGTGGCCGGCGGTCAGGAAGTAGTAGGTGCTTCCGCTGTGCACGTTGAAGCCGAGCGAGCAGCGGTAGGAGCCGCCGTAGATGGCGTCTCCGCCGGTGATCAGCTTCT
This sequence comes from Streptomyces spinosisporus, assembly GCF_022698145.1. GTDB lineage: Bacteria > Actinomycetota > Actinomycetes > Streptomycetales > Streptomycetaceae > Streptomyces > Streptomyces spinosisporus. Next base: position 73,248 of record NZ_JALDAX010000012.1, on the reverse strand, counting down.
TGAACTGACCGGGCGTGTGCTTGATGGTGAGGGCGTCGGCGTTGCTTCCGGCCTGCTGCTTGATCTTGGCGATCTCGGCCTTGGAGACCGTGCTGTCGACGGTGACGACGACCCGGTTGGTCTTGCTGTCGACGGCCCAGGCGGTGCCGGGGACATCGGCCTTGAGGACCGAGTCGTTCGCGCTCTTGAGCTGGGCGGTGCTGAAGGGGGTGACGGTGGACGCGTTGGCGCTGGGGACCGCGAACGCGGCGGCGGCCAGGAGTCCGGTGGTGACGGCGATCAGCCGGGTCCGTCTCGTAATGCCGCTGCGGGGGGTAGTGCGCTTGATCCTCACTTCGTTCCTCCAAGAAGGAAGTCGGGGGGCCCGCGTGGGGTCGGGGCCCCGTGAGGCGCAGTCAGGGTGCGGGCATCCGGATTTCGGACACGCCGTGCCCCTGACAAGCGCTTGCCGGGAGTATTCGGCCGACCGACCGGTCGGCGCAAGGGCGCCTTTCGGCCGTCAGGCCTTGAACAACCGCGAGTTCCCGCCAACCGCGGCCCGGTCGGACCGCCCGACGAGGTCCAGATGCTCCCTCAGCGTGCTACCCGGGTAGAAGGTGCGGAACAGACCGCGGTGCTGGAGCAGGGCCACCGTCCCGTTGACCAGCCGCTCCAGGTCACGGCGCGGCTCGACGGGCGTGAAGTGGAAGCCGTCGACGATGCCGTTCGCGTGCCAGGTGGCGATCAGCTCGGCGAGGTCCACGGGTCCGCCCCGGTAGTGCGGGCCCTGTGCGGTCTGCCGGGGGCCGCCCCCGCCGTGCCCGGGCGCGGCCGCGTACTCCCCGTCGCCGAGGTCGACCAGAAGGCTCGCGAGGATGCGCAGGGCGCCAGGATCACGCCCCGACTCCTCGGCGGTCCTTCGGACTTGGTCCCGTACGGCGGCTGCCTGTACGGCGGTCGCGACGCGCACGAGCACCACGTCGGCGTACAGGGCCGCGGCGCGCCGCGCCTGCGCCTCGGTGGCGTCGATGACGCGGACGGGGCGGTCCCGGGGCGGGCACGGCCCGGCGTCCCGCTTCTCGTCCCGGGCATCGTCCCGGGCATTCTCTTCCCGGGCATCACCCCGGGCCTCGTCCTGCGCCGTCGCCGCGTCGATCCGCCGGCCGGTCCGGGCGGGCGCGGCGCCCGCCGCCCGCGCCTGACCAGGCACCTGACCGGGCTCGGTGCGCGCACTCGTGGCGGCGGGCACCAGACCGATGCGCGTGGTGGCGGAGGCGAGGCGGGACAGGAGGGTGACGGGATCGGCGGAGGTGTCGTCGAGCGTCACGAAGTCGAGTCCGCCGCGTTCGGCGAGCCGTACCGCCTCGACCTCGGCCTCGGTGCCGTACACCGCCCCCTGGCTGATCGCGGCGGCGAGGTGCAGCAGGCCCCGCGCGGGAGTTGAGGTCATGAGGAGGAAGCCTTTCCGGAGAACCTGGGGATCAGAGGACCTTGGACAGAAATGCGCGGGTACGTTCCTGCTGCGGCCGGTCCAGTACGTCGGCCGGCGGGCCCTGCTCGACGATCCTGCCGTCGTCCATGAAGACGACGTTGTCGGCGACCTCGCGGGCGAACCCGATCTCGTGCGTGACGACGATCATCGTGGTGCCCTGACCGGCCAAGTCCCGGATGACGTCCAGCACTTCACCGACCAGCTCGGGGTCGAGCGCGGAGGTCGGTTCGTCGAACAGCAGCAGCTTCGGCTCCAGGGCGAGCGCGCGGGCGATGGCGACCCGCTGCTGCTGTCCGCCCGACAGCTGCCGGGGATACGCCTCGGCCTTGTCGGCCAGGCCGACCCGCGCGAGCAGCCCGCGCGCGTTCTCCACGGCCTCCTTGCGCGGCCGCTTCAGCGCGGACACCGGTGCCTCGGTGATGTTCTCCTCCACCGTGAGATGGGGGAACAGATGGAAGTTCTGAAACACGAAGCCGATCCGGGTGCGCTGCTTGAGCACCTCGCGCTCGGGCAGTTCGTACAGCCGGTCGCCGGAGCGCCGGTAGCCGATCAGGGTGCCGTCCACGCTGATCACGCCCTGGTCCACCTTCTCCAGATGGTTGATGGTGCGCAGCAGCGTCGACTTGCCGGAGCCGGACGGGCCGAGCACGACGGTGACCTCACCGCTCCGTACCTGCAGATCGATGCCCTTGAGGACCGTCAGCGCGCCGAAGCTCTTGCGGACGGATCTGATGTCGACCATGACGCTCATCGCGTGATTCCTTGCCGTAGGCGGGAGTTCGGGGTGGTCATGCGGCGGCCCGTGAGGCGAGCCCCGCCAGGAACCGCAGCGCCGCCCGTGCCGTCGCGTCGTTCTGCCGGAACGCCGGACCGCCGGTGCGCGGCCGGGTGAAGGCACCGGGTGTGCGGCCGTCGGTGTAGGGCCCGAGCGCGAACCGTCGGGGATGCGGCCGCCCGGCCCGGTCGAGGATCCGCCCGTCGGCGGGGTCGACCCGGAGCAGTCCGTCGGGCGTCTCGGCGGCGCCCTCGGCGTGCAGTTCGCGCAGCAGGGTGTCGCGGGCCCGTGCGACGGTGGGCGCGGGCAGCCGCGCCTCGACGAGCGCCCGCGCACGGACGGAGAAGCCCGGCACGGTGGGGCTCGACGCGCGGAACATCCCGTCCTCGGTGGTGACGGACATGTCGGCGCCGACGAACTTCAGGACTCCGGCCCTGGACAGAGCGGGGATGTGCCGCAGCCGCGGCCCGGGCGGCCCCGAGGCCAGATAGCTGAAGAAGCCGTGCCACCAGGGCCCGACGCCACCGAGGCGGACCAACTGCCCGTAGACGGAGAGCAGACCGAGGAACACTGCCAAGTCAGGGCTGTGGTACGGATTATGACGTCTGGTCAGATCATGCTCCACATACCCGCGCAGCGCCTCCTGGAACTGTTCGAAGGAGGCGTACCGCACCCCCTCCAGTGGGCGGTCGAGCGCGTCCAGGTCGAGCCGGTCCACGGGATCGGGCACGGCCGCCACCACGAGCGCCTCCCGCTGCGCCGCCCGGGACGTCGCCGCGTACTTCTCCTCGAAGTCGCTCCAGGCACCGTTCGTCCGCTCCGGATGCGCGGTGAACAGCCGGTGGTAGTGGGCGAATCCCAGTTCCTTCTCCACCAGCGGCCACACGTCCCGCCGGAAGTCGAACCCGCCGGGCCGCGCGAGCAGCGCCTCGACCTCGGCAGGCCCGAAGAACCGTGGCAGCGGCGGGCGTTCGCCGCTCCAGTCGTAGCCGATCTTCGAGTGGTACGGCACTCCGCGGCGCGAGCCGACGTACAGCACCGGCTCCTGTCCCGACGGCACATAGGTGTCGCCGTCGTGGCGTCCGCCCCGGCCCTCGGTCAGCAGCACCATCAGGTCGACGAAGGCGAGCCCGAACCCGCGCACGAGGACCGGTTCGCCCGCCCTCAGCGCGGACAGGTCGGAGTCGGCGGTGAAGTCGGGCGCGAGGTGGACCAGGTCGTGCGTGCGCGCGTACGCCGCCAACTCCGCCTGTTCGTCGTCCGGTTCGGCGTCGAGATGACCGAGCGCGAGCACCACCAGGTCGGCGAGGAGCGGGCGCGGGCGACCCTCCAGCCACACCTGCTGCCGGCCCTCGCGCGGGCCGCCGACCCGCAGGGCCCGCCGTGCGTGGTGGTGGACGGTGACGTCCGCGGGCAGGGCGGCGACGGCCCGCTCGTGCACCCAGCGCAGATACGAGCCCTGCAGCCGGCGGTCCGCGAAGACCCGGCCGTCGATGCGGGCCCACTCGTGCAGGGTGGGGCCGCCGATCACCGGCCCCTCCATGGCCACCGTCTCGTCGGTGAACATCGTGATGTCCTCGGCGTGCGAGTTCATCCACATCAGCGGTGACTGCGTCGCGCGCCAGATCCGTCCGGAGCCGGGCGGGTAGGGGTCCACGAGATGGATGTCGAGGCCCGAACCGGCGTACAGCTCGGGCGCGTTGGCGGCGATCCGCTCGATGAGACCGGTCCCCCGTGGCCCGGCCCCGACGATCACCAGGGAGGGCCTCATCGGGCGCGCTCCGAACCGCGGGCGTAGTGCCGCTCCACGTAGTACTGGCCGACGCCGAGGACCGAGGTGACGACGGTGTACCAGAGGGTGGCCACCATCAGCAGCGGGATCACCTGGTAGGTGCGGTGGTAGATCAACTGGGCGGAGAACAGCAGGTCGTTCACTGCGATGACGCTGACGATGGCGGTGCCCTTGAGGGTGCCGATCAGCATGTTCCCGGCGGGCGGCACGATGGAGCGCATCGCCTGCGGCAGCACGATCCGCCGCAGCCGCCGCCACCTGCTCAGACCGAGCGCCTGGGCGGCCTCGATCTGCCCGCGCTCGACGGACAGCAGTCCGCCGCGCACCACCTCGGCGGCGTACGCGGCCTCGTGCAGGGTGAGTCCGACGACGGCGACCTGGGCGGGCCCGAGCAGATCGACCGTCTTCACCCCGAACAACTCCGGGTACAGCGCCCCGATGTTGAACCACAGCAGCAGCTGGACCAGCACCGGTATCGAGCGGAACAGCCATACGTATCCCCAACTGACGCTGCGCAGCACGGGGTTGGCGGACAGCCTGAACACGGCGAGCAGGGTGCCGAGGGCGAAGCCGAGCACCATGACGACCGCGGTCAGCCACAGGGTGAGCCACAGCCCGCGCAGCACGGCGTCCGAGGTGAAGTAGTCGGCGACGACGCCCCATTGGAACGCCTTGTTGCGCAGGACGGAGGTGAGGGCGAGCCCGAGGAGTGCGAGCACGACTACGGCGGCGGCCCACTGGCCGAACCGGCGCTGCGGCACGATCCGCAGGGAGTCGGCGTGGTCCGGTGCGTCCGGGACGGCGGGGATCTTGGCGAGGGTGTCGGAAGACATGCGAAGGCTCCGTGAGCTGAGTCGAACACGGTGATGCCTTCACACGGGAGCGGCCGAGCCCCTCAGCAGGGCCGCCCTTCGAGACTACGGGTGCGTTTCCCCTTGCTGTCAAGGCTGTCCGAACTGTGAGCCGTACGTCTCAAGCCGGTTGACGCACCACCGGATGCCTGTTCCACTTGGCCCATGCATCCACAGCAGTGGCTGGTCAAGCGCTCCCACATCGACTTCGGTCGCGTGTGGTCCTCCTCCTGTTGAGCTGACCCCCTGCACCGCCCCTGACGTTCCGGGGCGCTCTTTTGCGTTCTCCCTCCTCGCCTTCACACGCGCCCTCCCCTCGCTCCGCCCTTCCCTCCGCCCTGTTTCCCGCTGCTCCGCGCCTCTCGCTCCCAGGAGTCCGCCCAGCCATGCGCACACCCCTGCCTGCCCGAAATGGGCTCATCACCCCCTTCGTTCTGATCACCGCGGCGACGCTGCTCCTCACGGCCTGCGGTACGGGCCCGGACGGCACCGCCGATGCCGCGGGCGCGGCGGGGGCGTCCGACGCGGTCCCCACCACGGACGTAGTCTCGGCCATCCACAAGGACAAGGCGGCAGCCGCACTGCTGCCGGAGGGCGTGAAGAGCCTCACGGTCGCCATCAGCGTCGGCGGCACCCCGCCCGGCACGACCTATCTGTCCGACGGCAAGACCCTGACCGGCCAGGACGTCGACTTCGCCGATGCCGTGGCCAAGGTGCTCGGCATCCGGCTCAGAACCGAGCAGGCCGGGTTCGAAGCGATCCTGCCGGCCCTCGACAGCGGCAAGTACGACTTCGGCGCCAGCAACTTCGGCGTCACCGACGAGCGCCGCAGGACGATCGACTTCGTCACGTACATCAACGACGGCCAGGGCTTCGCCACCCGCAAGGACAGCAAGCTCTCCAAGGTGACGGACCTGAAGCAGCTGTGCGGCCTGAACGTCGCCACCGGCGCGGGCACCACCTTCGAGGCAACGCTGGAGGAGAACAAGAAGACCTGCACCGCCGCCGGCAAGAAGCCCTACGAGGTGCAGACCTACGGCGAACAGGGCGCCCTGTGGTCCTCCCTGCAGCAGGGCCGCAGCGACGTGGTGATGTCCACCATCAACGGTCTGCGGTATGCCGTGGCCCATCAGCAGGGCCTGAAGTTCCTCAATGAGTACCACCGCCTGGACGTGGGCTTCGCCTTCAAGAAGGGCTCCCGGCTGGCTCCCGCGTTTCAGGCGGCGGTGAACGAGCTGATAGGCGACGGGACTTACCAAAAGATCCTCAAGAAGTGGGGGACCACGGGTTCGGCCATCGAGAAGTCACAGATCTCCCCGCCGGAACTCGGAGACTGAACGGCCTGTGCCGGGTTGGCCGCTGTCGGTCCCCCTCCGCTAACGCGCCGTCACCGCCCGCTCCCCCAGCACCCGGTCCATCAGCGCGCCCAGCACGTCCCGCACCGAATCCCGCTCACGCGCATCGCATTCGAGCACCGGCACATCACCGCGAAGTCCCAGCACCCTGCGGACCTCGTCCGGTTCGAGCGGCTCGGCGTCCTCGAACCGGTTCACGGCGAGGACGAACGGCACGCCCCGGTCCTCGAAGTAGTCGACGGCCGGGTAGCAGTCCTCGATCCGCCGGGTGTCCGCGAGGATCACCGTTCCGAGCGCGCCCTCCGCCAGCTCCTCCCACATGAAGGAGATCCGCCTCTGCTCCTGAGCACCGGATCCGGGCGCCCCGAACAGATACAGCGCGATCGTCGGATCGAGCGTGATCCGCCCGAAGTCGAGCGCGACGGTCCTGGTCGTCCTGGACTCCGCCCCGTCGAGCGTGTCGACGCCCATCGACACATGCGTGATCGCCGCCTCGGTGTCCAGCGGTTCCATCTCCGAAATGGCGCCGATGAACGTGGTCTTGCCGACCCCGACTCCCCCGCTCACCACGACCTTCACGGCGAGCGGGACGGTCCTGTCACAGCGGCCGGGCATGATCCCTGGTCCTTTCGAGCGGCCGGACTGCCTTCGCGTCCTCGACCTGCTCTACGTCCCGGACCCGCCGAGCGTTCACGACAACGGCACCGCCCGGGTCAGCAGCTGCAGTCGCACCCGCAGTCGCAGCAGTCGCACCCGTCGCAGTCACAGCAGTTGCAGCAGTCACAGCAATCGCCGCAGTCCGCGTCCTTGCACAGTCCGTCCTTGCGCTCACGGCTCCACGGGTCCTCGTACTCGCCGCAGCACAACTGGCACGTACAGGCCAGCCCCGCCCACACCGCGCAGCCGGCCAGCAGCCCGCGCGGGTTGCGCCGCGGCGGCTCCGGGGACCGCGGCGGCCCGCCCGGACCGCCGGGCGGCGCGTACGGTCCCGCAAGCGTCGGCGCGGACCCGTGCGCGCACGAGGCGGTGCCGAAGGCGCGGTCGACGGAGCTGCGCAGTTCGTGCACGAGCAGCCGGTGCGCCAGCCGGCCCTCCGTGAACTCCACCTCGCGCAGGGCGAGCCGTATCCCGTGCAGGGCGTCGTCGGCGAGCCGCCGCGCCTCCGGCAGCGAGGTCCCGGTCGCGGAGAGCGGGTTCCAGGCACCCGAGGCGGCGTCGGCCTCCTGGTCCTCCACGGCGTCCAGCAGATGCGCGAGCCGTCCGAACAGCCGCCCCGCCTCGGCGAGCGGCTCGGCGTTGCCCGGCCGGCCCGCCAGCACCGCGGTGTGCGCGAAGGCCGCGGCCGTCGCCGTCTCGGTCGGTTCGGTGACCGTGAGGACAGGCGTCCCCGGCCCGGCGAGCGTCTCGATGCCGAGCTGCCGGTCCACGGCGTCCACGAGAACCGCCGTGTCGAACCCGACGTCCGATCCCGTACGAGCGCCTGCCGCACCCCAGCTCGACGCCACCCGGCGCGCGGCGAGCGCCACCGGCCTGCGGGCCAGCAGCCCGTCCCCGTCGGCCACGTGGTCCCGCACCTTGGCCGAGGCGAGCACCAGCGAGACGGCCGCCGCGAGCCGTGCCCCTTCGCCCTGCGCGACGGAGGCGGTCCGCATCCCGCGCAGCGGACAGGGTCCCGCCGTGCGCCGCCAACGGCCCGTCCGTTCGGCCTGAGCCTCCGTCAGAACCGATATCAGCAGCCCGTCGTAGTTGGTCACGATCCGCGCGAACTGCCCGTGGTCCGTGCGCAGCGCGAGACACAGCCCGCACAAGTGCGCCATCCATTGGGACTTGAGATGTTCTCCGAGCCGATGGGTGCAGGGCCTGACGATTCCGAACATGACGATCTCCCCCGTGACACGCGCTGCTTGTGAGGCTGCCGATCAGGCTGTTACGGCTGATGCGACGTGGTTGCGCGGCCGCATCGTATCGACCACCCCGTTCACCCGTACGCCCCGCCCATCACCCATACGCCGCGAAGAATCATATTTCACTCACAGTCAGCATCCGCATACTGCAAGACCCTTGGGGTACCCGGGCTCTCGACGTATTCGCTCTGCACCAGTACCGTCACAAACCCCCCGTGCGGCGTCTATCCACTTGGCGCGCCAACCGCATCATGGATGACCATAGGGACTGCGGAGAGCAGAAGGACCGCTGTGAGAGGAGGCGTCCATGGGATCGGTACGCAAGGCGAGTGCCTGGCTTGGCCTCGTCGACGACAACGATGACGAGCGTTACTACGACGACGACTACTCCGAAGGGACCGAGCAGCCCGGGGATGCCTGGGTCACCGACCCGAGGGTCAAGGTGGCCTCGGACACCGCAGAGGAAAAGGGCCGCCGTATCGGCACGGTGACCCCCGACAGCTTCCGGGACGCACGCGCCATCGGCGAACTGTTCCGCGAGGGCGTGCCGGTCATCATGAACCTCACCGCCATGGAGGCCTCCGACGCCAAGCGCGTCGTGGACTTCGCGGCCGGACTCATCTTCGGTCTGCGCGGTTCGATCGACCGGGTCTCCAACCGCGTCTTCCTGCTGACTCCGGCCGACACGGAGATCGTGAGCCAGGACCCGGCGGCGCACCGCGCGGACGGTTTCTTCAACCAGAGCTGAGGCAGGGCCGCTCACCGGCCCTGCCCCCGCGCAGGGTTCACCGGAAGGCGTCGAGTCCGGTGAGCGCCTTGCCCAGCACGAGCTGGTGCATCTCGACGGTGCCTTCGTACGTCAGCACCGACTCGAGGTTGGTCGCGTGCCGCATGACGGGGTATTCCAGCGAGATCCCGTTGGCCCCCAGGATGGTGCGCGCCGTACGGCAGATCTCGATCGCCTCCCGTACGTTGTTGAGCTTGCCGAAGCTGACCTGCTCCGGACGCAGGCGGCCGGCGTCCATGCGCCGCCCCAGATGGTGGGCGAGCAGAATCCCCTTGTGCAGTTCGACCGCCATGTCGGCGAGTTTGGCCTGGGTGAGCTGGAAGCCCCCGATGGGCCGCCCGAACTGCTCCCGCGACTTCGCGTAGTCGACGGCCGCCTCGAAGGAGCTGCGCGCCGCGCCCATGGCGCCCCAGACGATGCCGTAACGGGCGTGCGAGAGACAGCTGAGCGGTCCCTTGAGCCCGACCACCTCCGGCAGTACGGCGTCGGCGGGCAGCCGTACGTCGTCGAGGACGAGTTCGCTGGTGACGCTGGCCCGCAGCGACCACTTGTGCTTGATCTCGGGCGCGGAGAACCCGGCGCTGTCGGTGGGCACCACGAATCCGCGGATCCCGTCGTCGGTCCGCGCCCAGACGACCGCGACGCCGGCCACGGAGCCGTTGGTGATCCACATCTTGCGGCCGTTGAGAACCCAGTCGCCGCCGTCGCGCTTGGCGTACGTGCGCATGGAGGCGGGGTCGGAGCCGTGGTCCGGCTCGGTCAGCCCGAAGCATCCGATGACCTCGCCGGCGGCCATGCGCGGCAGCCACTGCTGCTTCTGCTCCTCGCTGCCGAAGCGGTGGATGGCGTACATCGCGAGCGAGCCCTGCACGGAGACCAGGGACCGGATTCCGGAGTCGGCGGCCTCCAGCTCCAGACAGGCGAGGCCGTACTGCACGGCGCTCGCTCCGGCGCACCCGTATCCGCTGAGCGACATGCCGAGCGCGCCCATCGAGCCGAGCTCCTTGGCGAGCTCGTGGACGCCGGGCAGTTCGCCCTTCTCGTACCACTCGGCGACATGGGGCAGCACCCGGTCGGCCGCCCAGGACCGCACGGTGTCCCGGACCGCGAGGTCCTCCGGCTCCAGCAGGTCGTCGATCCCGAGCGGGTCGGCGGGGTCGAACGGGGGCAACTTCGCGGACGTGGCCATGGGACACCCTCCGACACTCGTGCAGTGCTCTCCTGAAAACTAGCAGCGCTAGTTAAGATTTCGGAGCCGACGTTACGACGCAGTGTCCCGCACGTCCAGTGGCACCGGGTCACACCCGGCCGGTACGGGTCACGCGGAGACGCGGGAGTCCGCCATCTCCCTCGGCGCGGGCAGTTCCACCTTCGGCGCGGGCTCCGCGCACTGCATGACCCGCGGCAGCCGCAGCGCCATGGCCGCTCCCATCAGCAGCAGACCCGCGCTCACCAGCAGCGTCACATGCAGCCCGTGCACGAACGAGTCCTGGGCCGCCCGGCGCAGCGCCACCCCGACCGGTCCGCCGAGGCGCCCGGCGACCTCGTAGGCCTCCCCCAGCGAGTGCCGGGCCGCGGCCGAGGAGGCGGACGGGACACCGGGGACGGACGACAGGCCGGGCGCGTACGCCGCGTTCATCACGCTGCCGAGCAGCGCGATGCCGATCCCGGCACCCAGCTGGTACGAGGTCTCCCCCACGGCCGCGGCCCCGCCGGCCTGGGCGGGCGGCGCCTCGCTCAGCATCGACTCGTACGCGCCGAAGAGCGTGGTCTCCAGGCCGAAGCCCAGGACGACGAAGGCGGACACCAGCAGGCTCGGATTGTCCGTGCCGCCCATCGCCGTCAGCAGCAGCACCGCGACGGCCGTCAGGCAGAACCCGAAGCACACCATCCGGCGCGGCCCGAACCGCCGCAGCATGCGCGCGCCCGCGAGCCCGGCGGCCATCGCGGCGAACGTCAGCGGCAGCAGCCGCAGCCCCGTCTCCAGCGGGGAGAGTCCCAGCACCAGCTGCAGATACTGCGCCGCGATCAGCTCCAGCCCGACCAGGGCGAGCATGGCGAGGACGATGCAGCCGACCGAGGTGCTGAAGGCCGGGCGGGAGAACATCGCGAGGTCCACCAGCGGGTGCGTACGCCGCCGCTGCCGCCGTACGAACAGGACCAGCAGCACCGCTCCCACCACCAGCGGCGCCAGGGTGAGCACACTCGCCGGCGGCTCCCCGCCGCCGAGCCGCTTCACGCCGAAGACGACGCCGAAGAGCCCGGCCGCGGCCATCAGCGCGCCGACCACGTCCCAGGGACCGTCGCCCGTGCCGCGCGACTCGGGCAGCAGGAGTCGTCCCACCGGCAGGCTGACCAGCATCAGCGGGATGTTGACGAGGAAGACCGAGCCCCACCAGAAGTGCTCCAAAAGAAACCCGCCGAGCAGCGGGCCGACGGCCGCGCCGACCGCGGCGACGGCGCTCCAGACACCTATGGCGAGCGCCCGCTCGCGCCGGTCGGGAAAGACCTGGCGGAGGATCGAGAGCGTCGCGGGCATGATCATCGCGCCACCGACGCCGAGCAGCGCCCGCGCGAGGATCAGGATCTGCGGGTCACGGGCGAGGGCCGCGAGAGCGGAGGCGAGGCCGAAGAGGGCGTATCCGAGAAGGAGGATCCGTCTGCGGCCGACCCGGTCGCCGAGCGTGCCGAAGAGGATCAGCAGCGAGGCGCAGACGAGGGGATAGACGTCGACGATCCAGAGCAGTTCCATCGCGCCGGGCCTGAGGTCCTCGGTGACGGCGGGCACCGCCACGTGCAGCACGGTCGCGTCGACCGCGACCAGCAGCAGGCTCACGCAGAGGACGACGAGGACGACCCAGCGGTTTGCACCGGCCCCGGCCGCCCGACGGCGCAGCGCAGCGGCGGCCGTGGTCGTCCCGGACATGTACGTACCTCCCAGATGTTCCCTCGCATTCGGCGGGCACATGGGTGGGGGACTCCCCATGACTCGGCCGGAGAGGAGCGGTGGTCTCCGGCCCGCGCAACGAAGGCGAGTGACACGTCAGCGTACGCGAGTTCCCGGCGGGGGCACGTGGCGGACCTCTCAGAGTTCGCGCGGACCGGTGTGGCGTACGCCACTTCCCCTCCTCCTGGTTCACGCCCCGCCCGGCCCGGCGGTTGCGCCGCCACCGATAATCGAGCCCGTGACCGATCTTGCGACGCGTGCGGCCCCGCCCCGGGACGGGGCCCTGCGCCGCGCCGTCCCGGCCCTCCTCGGGTATGCGGCCGTGCGCGCCCTGGGCCTGGTCGTGCTGGCCGTGTGGAGCGCGGCACGCGACAAGAGCGCGTACACCCTGCTGACGGCCCGCTGGGATGCACTGTGGTACACGAGGGTGGCGGATCTGGGCTACGGCTACGAGGTGCGGCTGCCCAACGGCGATGTCCACTCCAACCTGGCCTTCTTTCCCCTGCTGCCCTGGCTGGAGCGGCTGCTGCACGCGGTCACGCCCCTGTCGTACGCGGACGCCGGCTTCGTCGTGAGCCTGCTCGCCTCGCTCGCCGCGGCCTGGGGGATCTTCGCGGTCACGGACCATGTGTACGGGCGCAGGGCGGGGGTCTGTGCCGTGCTGCTGTGGGCCGTGCTGCCCGTCGGGATCGTGCAGTCGATGGCGTACAGCGAGTCGCTGTTCACCGCGCTCGCCGCCTGGTCGCTGTACGCCGTGCTGACCGGCCGCTGGCCGGCGGCGGGCGCCCTGGCCGCGCTGGCGGGGCTGACCCGGCCGGTCGGGCTCGCGGTCGTCGCGGCCGTGTGGGCCGCGGCGATCGTCTCGTTCGGGCGAGGCGGAGGCGCAGCGGACGCACGCGTCGCCCGCGCGGGCGAACGCGCCCCCGTGGCGTCCGCGGACGACCCCTCGGAGCGCGTCGGTGCATCCGAGGGCGCGCCGGACGCGTCGCGCGCCCCCGGAGCGGTACCGCGCCTCCTCGCGATGCTCGTGGCGCCGCTGGGCGCCGCCGGATACGTCCTGTGGGTCGGCCACCGCACCGGCAAGGGCCCGCTCGGCTATCTGGACGTCCAGGCCGGCTGGCGCAACGGCTTCGACGGCGGCGCCGCCTTCGCCCGCTTCGTCGCCGACAAGTTCACGTCATTTCCGTCCGCGCTCGCGGGCGCGGGCCTGATCGTCGGGGTCGGCCTGGTGATCTGGCTGTACGTCGCCTGTGTACGCGGGCGCCAGCCCCTGCCCCTCCTGGTCTACGCGGGTGTGGTCACCGCACTGGCCCTGTGCGCGTCGAGCTACTTCGGCTCGAAACCGCGTCTGCTGCTGCCGGCCTTCCCGCTGCTGCTGCCCCTCGCCCTGGCCCTGTCACGGCTGCGCACATCGAGATCGGCGCTGGTGGTGGGCGGTGTCGCGGCGGCGTCGGCCGTCTACGGAGCGTTCTGGCTGAACGGCTCGGGGCCGCCGTGACCGCCCTGTGCGGGCGGTGAGCGTCCGGGAAAATCCGTCCCAGCATTCGGTGAACGAATTCATAAGTCCCATAAAACTGATTCGCGGAATGATCAAAGGAATTGAAGGGAGGCGCCGCCGGGCATTGCGGATTCCTCGGAAATAAAGCCGCAGCTGAGAGGAATCCCACATCACATCGTCATCACAAAGCCGCTGAATCGACGGAGAACTGAGCTCACTCGCTGTAACGTCGATTGGGTGCGTACCGAACGAAACCTCACCCGTCTGGACCGGGTGTTCGCCAGACTGGACCGGGAGCCCGAACGGCCGGCCCTCATCGATGTGCCGAAGATGAGCCGGCACAGGGTCGCGTTGCTCACCGGGACCCTGGCCTTCTATCTGGCGATCGTGTGGGCCGTCGTGACCACCTCCTGGCTGGTCCGCCTGGACTGGCAGGTCATGTTCTTCCGGCCCTACCAGCAGTGGTCGCATATCCACTGGTTCGTGGACTACTACGTGGTGCTGGGCCAGCGCGGCCCGACCGCCGTCATGGTCGCGGCCTGGCTGGGCTGGCGTTCCTGGCGGCAGCACACGCTGCGCCCGCTGCTGACCCTGGGCACCTCGCTGCTGCTGCTGAACATCACGGTCGGCGCCGCCAAGATCGGCATGGGCCGCCTGGGACCGCACTACGCGACGACGATCGGCTCGAACGAGATGGGTCTGGGCGGCGATATATTCCCCAGCGGCCACACCGCCAATGCCGTGGTGACCTGGGGCATCCTGGCCTACCTCGCCTCCACCCCGAGAGCCCGCCGCTGGCTGTCCGCGCTGTCCGCCGTGACCGCGCTGGGCGTCGGGATGGCCACCGTCTACCTCGGTACGCACTGGCTGAGCGATGTGCTCCTCGGCTGGGCCGCCGGACTGCTGGTCCTGCTGGCCCTGCCCTGGTGCGAGCCGCTGATCGCCCGCGCCGAGGTCGCTCTCTTCGACCTGCGCGACCGCTGGCGCGCCCGTGGCACCGCCCCGGCCCCGGCCCCGGCCGCTCCGGCCGGCTCTCCGGTGCTGCTCAAGCCGCGTGCGACCGCCACGTCGCCGCAGGACGAGGCGGCCGCGCGCGGCACGGCCGCCTCGTCGTCCCGCACGGCCCGTGGGCCCGCCTACCTGTCCCAGGGCCCGCACACGGCCCGCTCGGAGCGCACACCGGTCACCCCGGTCGGCAGCCGCCGCCCACCGCAGTCGGACCGTGTCACGCGCGGTGCGGCGGCCTCGACGGCCAGACCCGTGCCGGGCGCCTGACCGGCACACGGACAGCGGGGCCGGTACGCACAACCACCCCCGCACAAGGAAGGCCCCGGTTCCGCCCTGGAACCGGGGCCTTCGCCGTAAGCCGGACCTGCCAGACCTCCCGAGCCTGCTGGGCCTGCCGGACCTGCCGGACCTGCCCGGCAGGGAGCTTGGCGGGCCTTCTCAGCCCTTCCAGGCCCGCACCACGCGGTCCTCCTCGACCTCGAAGTTCATCCTGCCCACGCGGTACTCCATGGTGATGATCGCCCCCGGCGGCAGCGCGCGGACCGTCGACCATCCGCGTTCCCGTGCGAGCCGCTCGGCTCCGGCCGCGTCGAGGCCGACGTACGCGTCGGGACTGTCCTGGGGCTCCGCAGGCGGAGTGGGAATCGGTGCCATGCCGCCACGCTAGGCCTTCTCCGGCGGGCAGGGAAGCGGGGCCCGTCCCCCGCTGCCCGACGGACACGTATCCCCCTCCGGTCACACTTCTGTCACAGGACCACGACACGCGTTTCGGGTCCGGTCCGTCACACGAACGGACGCGTCCCTACGCCTTCCGCAGGCAATCGAACGTAATTGCCGCGTGTCGCGAACACTCTTCGAATTCCCCGGCGGAAAGTGCCGTCAGAACTGCCTCCGGACTTCTTTCCCGATCGATTCCGGCGGCTTCGCGGGAGCTGACAGCGCATAGGAAATCCATGGCTCCAGCACAGAATCCCCGCACGCCCCCTGTCGGAGCACACGGCGACGCGAGCATCATGGCGTGAGCTCGCGGCCAGGTGTCCGCGGGCTGCGGCGGACCCGGGGCGCGACGAGCGAAGGGGCGAGCGAGCGATGGGGACCCAGACCGTACACACGGCGGCGCGACCGGTGCCCACTCGGCAGGGGCGGGTGGTCGTCGACTGGCTGACGACCACCGACCACAAGAAGATCGGCCACCTCTATCTGATCACCTCCTTCGCCTTCTTCCTGATCGGCGGGGTGATGGCGCTGATGATGCGCGCCGAGCTCGCCCGGCCCGGGCTGCAGATCATGGACAACAACCAGTTCAACCAGTTGTTCACGATGCACGGCACGATCATGCTGCTGCTCTTCGCGACCCCGATGTTCGCGGGCTTCGCCAACGAGCTGATGCCCCTGCAGATCGGCTCCCCCGACGTCGCCTTCCCGCGCCTGAACATGCTGTCGTACTGGTTCTTCCTGTTCGGCGGTCTCGTCGTGCTCGGCTCGCTGTTCGTGCCGGACGGTCCCGCCGCCTTCGGCTGGTTCGCCTACGCGCCGCTCAACAGCGAGGTGCGCTCGCCCGGCGTCGGACCCGATCTGTGGATCATGGGCCTGGCGCTGGCGGGCTTCGGCACGATCCTCGGCGCGGTCAACTTCATCACCACGATCATCGGGATGCGCGCCCCCGGCATGACGATGTTCCGGATGTCGATCTTCACCTGGAACACGCTGTTCACGTCGATCCTGATCCTGATGGCGTTCCCGGTGCTCGCGGCGGCGCTGCTGTGCCTGGAGGCGGACCGGCGGTTCGGGGCGCAGGTCTTCGACTCGGCCAACGGCGGTGCCCTGCTGTGGCAGCACCTGTTCTGGTTCTTCGGCCATCCCGAGGTCTACATCATCGCCCTGCCGTTCTTCGGCATCGTCACGGAGATCCTCCCGGTCTTCAGCCGCAAGCCGCTCTTCGGCTATCTCACGCTGGTCGGCGCGACGATGGCGATCACCGGTCTGTCCGTCGTGGTGTGGGCGCACCACATGTTCGTCACCGGCGGGGTGCTGCTGCCGTTCTTCGCCTTCATGACGTTCCTGATCGCCGTGCCGACCGGCGTGAAGTTCTTCAACTGGATCGGCACCATGATCAAGGGCTCGCTGTCCTTCGAGACGCCGATGCTGTGGGCGACGGGCTTCCTGGTGACCTTCCTGTTCGGCGGTCTGACCGGGGTGATCCTGGCGTCACCGCCGCTGGACTTCCATGTCTCGGACACCTATTTCGTGGTCGCGCACTTCCACTACGTCGTGTTCGGCACCGTGGTCTTCGCGATCTTCGGCGGGTTCTACTTCTGGTGGCCCAAGTTCACCGGCAAGATGCTCGACGAGCGCCTCGGCAAGATCCAGTTCTGGACGCTGTTCGTGGGCTTCCACACCACGTTCCTGGTGCAGCACTGGCTGGGCGCGGAGGGCATGCCGCGCCGGTACGCGGACTATCTCGCCGCCGACGGGTTCACGGCTCTCAACACGATCTCGACGATCGGCGCGTTCCTGCTCGGCATGTCGACGCTGCCGTTCCTCTACAACGTCTGGAAGACCGCCAAGTACGGCGAGAAGGTCGACTCCGACGACCCCTGGGGCTACGGCCGCTCCCTGGAGTGGGCGACCTCCTGCCCGCCGCCGCGGCACAACTTCAACACCCTGCCGAAGGTCCGCTCCGAGTCCCCGGCGTTCGATCTGCACCATCCCGAACTGGCGGCGCTGACGCCGCAGCCCGAGCCAACGAGCGAGCAAGCCGGTCACGAGCGGTCCTGATCGCCTCGGTCAGCTCGGCCGGCTCCAGCACCTCGAACTCGAACCCCGTCATCATCACGTGGATCACCATCACGTCCAGACTCGCGGCACCGGTGCGCAGCACACACGCGTCCGGGCCGTCCGCCTCCAGCTGCCCGGCGCTCGGTGAGATCCGCTCGGCGGCCTCCTCGAGGGGCACCAGCAGCCGTACGACGGCGTGCGAGGCGTACGCGCGCGTGGAGACGCCCCTGGAGACGTAGGCGGCGAGGTCCTCGGCGGGCGGGGTGCGCGGTGTGAAGCGCGGGCCGTGCGGCGGCCTCGGCGTGATGCGGTCGACGCGGAACGTACGCCAGTCGTCGCGGTCCAGGTCCCAGGCGACCAGGTACCAGCGGCGCTCGCTGCACACCAGGCGGTGCGGTTCGACCGTGCGGCGGGTGGCGGTGCCGTCGTGGTCGCTGTACGCGAAGCGGAGGCGTTCGGCGTCCCGGCAGAGGTTCGCCAGTTCGGTCAGCAGGGCCGGGTCGACGGCGGAGGCCTGCGGGCCGCGCAGCATCGGCACGGTGAAGGCGTTGAGGGCGCCCACACGGCGCCGCAGCCGGCTCGGCAGTACCTGCTCCAGCTTGGCGAGGGCGCGTACGGAGGTCTCGCCGATGCCCTCGATGCCCTGTCCGGCGGCCGTGCGCAGCCCGACGGCGACGGCGACCGCCTCGTCGTCGTCCAGCAGCAGCGGCGGGAGTTCGGCGCCCGCGCCCAGCTGGTAGCCGCCGCCGGTGCCCGGGCTGGCGTTGACGGGGTAGCCGAGCTCACGCAGCCGGTCGACGTCCCTGCGCACGGTGCGTGGGGTGACACCGAGGCGGTCGGCGAGATCGGCGCCCGACCAGTCGCGGTGCGCCTGGAGGAGCGAGAGCAGCCGCAGGAGTCGTGCCGAGGTCTCCAACATGATGCCGAGTCTGCCAAAGGACGCGGACAGAAGGTGTCCGCAAGTGTCCCTAGCGTGGGATGCATGGCAGACAACAGCGTGCACGGCTTCCGGATCGACATCCCGCAGGCACAGCTCGACGACCTGCACACCCGCCTGGACCTGACCCGCTGGCCGGACGAACTCCCGGACGCGGGCTGGGACTACGGCGCCTCGCTGCCGTACCTCCGCGACCTGGCGGCCTACTGGCGCGGCGGCTACGACTGGCGCAAGCACGAGACGGCCCTCAACGAGATCCCGCAGTACACGACGGAGATCGACGGCGCGACCGTGCACTTCCTGCATGTGCGCTCCGCCCGGTCGGACGCGCTCCCGCTGATCCTGACGCACGGCTGGCCGGGGTCCGTCGTGGAGTTCCTCGGTCTGATCGGCCCGCTGAGCGGCGACTTCCACCTGGTGATCCCGTCCCTGCCCGGGTTCGGCTTCTCGGGACCGACCCGTGAGAAGGGCTGGAACGTCTCGCGCACGGCACGCGCGTGGGCCGAGCTGATGCGCAGGCTCGGCTACGAGCGCTACGGCGCCCAGGGCGGCGACCTCGGCGCGCTGGTCTCCCCCGAACTCGCCCGCGTCGCGCCCGAGTCGGTGGTCGGGGTCCATGTGAACGCCGCGTCGGTGGGCTTCATCCCGCTCGGCCCGGTCGAGGAGGAGGAGCAGCGGGGGCTGACCGACCGTGAGCGGCAACGCCTCGCCAGGATCGCGGAGTTCACCACCGACGGCTTCGGCTACAACGTCCTGCAGTCGACCCGTCCGCAGACCCTGTCGTACGCCCTCACCGACTCGCCCGTCGGCCAGCTCGCCTGGATCATGGAGAAGTTCCAGGCGTGGACGCACTCCTCGGCCGCGCTGCCCGAGGACGCGATCGACCGGGACACGCTGCTGACGAACGTGATGCTGTACTGGCTGACCGGCACGGCGGGTTCGGCGGCCCGGATGTACTACGAGAACGGCCATGTCCCGGACTGGTTCCCGACCGCGCCCTCCGGGGTGCCGACGGCGGTCGCGAACTTCGCCGAGGACGTCGCGATCCGCCGCTGGGCCGAGCGGGCCAACACCGTCGTCCGCTGGACGGAGTTCGACCGGGGCGGTCACTTCGCCGCCCTGGAGGTGCCCGACCTGCTGACGCGTGACGTCAGGGAGTTCTTCGGCTCACTGCGGTGAGGCACACGCGGTGACGGACACCGACAGGTCGTTGTCCCGCGTGTAGTACGGCCCGGCCTCCACCGGGCCGTACGGCGCGTCCACGCGCACGCGTGGATAGGTGAACACCGGCTTCTTGTCGGCCACGTCGTCGAGCAGCCGGGCGAGCCGCACCTCTGGTCCTCCATCCCCCGCGGGCCGCAGCCACAGGTCCCACACGCCCGGCTCCAGGGCCGCGTACACCACCTTGAAGCGGAACTCGGCCCGGTCGGCGAGGACTTCGGTCCGCAGCACCGGCACGGGCGCGTGCCGGGCACGGATCTCGGCGTGGGCGTGCGGGCCGAGCCCGGTGCCGTACACCCGCCCCCGCACACTCAACACGCCCTGCCTGACGTGCAGTTCACCGACCTCGGCGTGCGGGGCGCGCAGCCAGCTGCGGACGCTGAGCCTGCCCTGGCGGGTGGCGTACGGGATGCGGACGGCGACATGGCCGCGGGAGGCGCCCGGGGTCCGGGCGGCGAGCGAGCGCAGATCGGTGACGCCGGGCACGAGACGGCGCGGCTCCCCGGCGGCCACGCGCGCGTAGGCGTCCCAGCGGCCCTCGGGGAGGGCGACGCTGCTGGGCAGGGCGGCACGCAGCCGGCCGTCCCCGGCCGGGGTCAGCGGCAGACAGACCTCCTCGTGGGCGTCCCGCAGCCGCAGCACCAGCAGGGCGGGGCCGCTCTCCCCGAACGCCGGCACGTCGAAGGTCAGCCCGCCCGCCGAGTCGGCGATGCAGTCGGCGCGCAGCGGTGTGGACTGCGGGGCCAACGTCGTCATGCGGTGAAGGTCCTTCCTCGCCCTGTGCTGCCCGGTTAGACCGGTGTCCGGGCCCTTTGGTTGCGTTGCGTCGCGGCGGATCTACGGCTGGTAGGGCAGCTGCGGCACGTCGAAGCAGGTGCTGTTCATGTCGCCCTGGGACACCCACCCCTTCCCGTCCTGCCAGCGGGCCACCGACAGACAGGTCCTGCGGTGCTTCGGCGGCTCGGGCAGCCGGTCGAAGCGGACCGGGACCAGCAGTCCACCGGCGGTGTAGTTCTCGCTGCGGTTCATGTAGGCGTCGACGCACGCGCGCGTGATGCCCGTCTTCGCGCAGGACCTGGCCGCGTCGGTGAACCACATGGCGGCCGCCCAGCCCTCCAACTGCCACTGGGAGTGCGTCTTCAGGCCCTTGGTGGCGTCCCGGAACCGCCGCACGGCCGCGTCGTCCGTGTCGTCGTAATTGCGGCTGGAGCCGGTCGCCCACAGGGCGTTGCGGCAGCGCGGGGAGTCCTTGTAGTCGTCGGGGACGGTGGACGTCCAGTTCTGGACGTTGGTGACCTTGGCGATGACCTTGGCCCCGGCCTCGTCCATCGCCTTGCACAGCTGGGCGTTGCCGTGGGTGTCGATGGCGTCGAAGACCAGGTCGGCGCCCTGCTCCTTCAGATCCGCCGCGGCGGCACGGAAGTTGGGCAGCGCGAAGTCGACCTCCTCGGTGACCACCTTGTAGCCCTCGGCCTTGAGCCCCTGCTCGACGAGGCGGGCGTAGGAGGCGGACGCGGCCTGGTTGTACGACACCACGGCGGCCGTGCGGGCGCCCTTCTCGCGCTTGAAGTAGCGGTACACCTCCGTGCCGCCGTAGAGCTTTCCGCCCCAGCCGGGAGTGCCGTTGCGGGGCGCGAGGCTGCCGTAGATGCCGTACAGGTGCGGCCAGGTGTCGTAGGCGGCCCCGATGGGCTGGCCGCCGATGTCGGGCACGCGCGCGTGGGAGACGCGGGAGGCGCCCGCGTAGTCCAGCGCGGTGGTCGCGACCAGGGCGACCACCTTGTCGTCGTCGATCAGCTTGTGCACGCAGGAGTTGTTGCCGACGCCGCTGCCGCCGTCGTCGCACTCACGGACCTCCACGGGGTGCCCGTCGATGCCCCCTTGCGCGTTGAGCCGGTCGAACCAGGCCTTGGCGCCGTCACGGGGGCCGGTGAAGGTGTTGCCGCCGACCGGGCTGGTGGCGCTGGTGACGATGCCGACGCGGACCGGCGCGGCACTGCTTGGCGCGGGCGCGTCCGTACGGCCGTCGTGCTCGAAGTCGCTCTCCGGCAGCCGGCTGCCGCAGGCCGTGCCCACGAGGAGCAGCAGCACCGCGGCAGCGGTCTCAGCAGCCGGGGAGAGCCGACGCCGAGGCATTTCCGCTCATGCCGACCAGTGCGCAGAGCGTGGTGACGGAGACCTTCCAGGTGCCGTCCTGCTCGACGGCCGTCCCGGTGGCGCCCGGCAGTGCGGTGGCGCCCTTCAGGGTGAGGTCGTAGGTGACGTTCGCCTTGTCCGTCGAGGTGAACTCGACCTTCGTCACCTTCGCCTGCACCTGCCCGCCGCGCTGGTCGCCGCTGAAGGCCTGCATGACCGGGCCCATGCGGTCCCCGTTCTCCAGGACCGCCTGTTTGTCCTTCGTGGACGTGGCCGGGTCGAAGAACGTCTTCCAGTTCTCCTGGATCTCCTTCGTCGCGGCCGCCGGATCGGCCGGCGCCGTCGCCGGGGCGCTCGTCGTCCGCTCCACGGACGGAGTGGGGGGCGCGCTCTCGCTGCCGCCGCCGCTGTCGTCGCTGCACGCCGCGAGGACCGGGGCGAGGACGAGTCCGAGGGCGGCCAGCGCCGCCGTGCCCCGGCCCGCTGCCCGTGGGCCGCGCCCCCTTGGTGCGTTCCTGCTCCTGAGGTCGCTCCCGAGAACCATCTGGCTCACCACCGGGTGTCGGTCCGGGCAAGGTGCGCCCGGTGCTTTCAGGGTCAGCTTGCAGAAGGCATAGTGCAAGTCCATTGGCTTACATGGAATAGCAGCAGGCGATTGGGCAAGAACGCGATGTGCGGGAGCCAGCGATGCGGACAGGCCGACTGCGGACCGTGCACCCCGTCCTGTGGGCCGGCTGGGCCGCGCTCGCCGCAGGTGCGGTGCTGTGCGTCATCGGCTGGTACGGCATCTCGGGCGAGCGTTTCGCCGAACGCCAGCTGCCCTACCTCGCCTCCTGCACGGTCCCCGGGGCGGCCCTGATCGTCGCCGGGGCGGTGCTGCTCACCCAGGGACGCAACGCGCTGGCGGCCGCGCGCGTGGAGGAGCTGTACGGCCTCCTGGTGGCCGCCGGATCCAGCGACACCGACGACGCCGGGCGTGCGGCGGCCCTCCCCCTCGCGGTCAGCGGGGACCTGCTGATGGTGCCGGGCGGCACGCTGTGGCACCGCGCGGACTGCCCGCTGGTCGCCGGAAAGGTGGAGGCGGTGCCGGTGGACGCCAAGCTGCTGGCCGGCGGCGAGCTGGGCCCGTGCCCGATCTGCGACCCCGCCGGCGAAACCGGCTGATGTCCTCACTGACGTACGACCTCACGCTGGCCGGTCTCTCGGTCGGCAGCGCGGCGGCGCTCACCGGGATCGGCCTGGTGGTGACGTACCGCGCGACCGGCGTGCTCAACTTCGCCCACGGCGCGATCGCGATGGTGTGCGCGTATGTGCTGCGGCAGTGCGTGGTCGAGTGGGGCTGGCCGCTGTGGCTCGGGGCGACCGTGACGCTTCTCCTGCTGGCCCCGGCGATCGGCGTGGTGCTGGAACGGTTCGTCTTCCGTCCGACGGCGGTCCTGGGCGGTGATCCGGCGCAGACCCTCGTCGCGTCCATCGGCGTCTTCGTGCTCCTGGTCGGCGGGGCCGCGCTGCTGTGGGGGCAGGGGGCCCGGGACGACGCGCCCGAGCTGGTGTCGGCGGATCCCTGGGGGCAGCTGGGTGTGGTGCTCGTGCTGGCGGCGGGGGTCGGGGCGGTGATCCGCTGGACGCGGTTCGGCACGGAGCTGCGGGCCGTGGTCGACGACCGCGGGCTCGCGGTGCTCGGCGGGATCGACGCGGACCGGGTGGCGGCGGCCGGCTGGGCGTTCGGTTCCTTCACGGCGGGCCTGACGGGTGTGCTGCTGGCACCGTACGTGCGCCTGGATCCGTACGGGCTGCCGCTGCTCGTCATGGAGGTGGTGGCGGTCGCGGTGGCGGCACGGATGCGCAGCCTGCCGGTGGCCGTCGTCGTCGCGCTGGGCATCGGCGTCGCGCAGAGCCAGCTGACGCGGCTGCATCCGTCGGGCTGGGGCGCGCCCCTCCTGCAGGCGGTGGGCGCGAACCTGTTCGTCGTCGCCCTGCTGGTCGCGGCACTCGTACTGCCCCGCGTCGGCACCCGCGACGCGCTGCCGCGCACGGCCACCGCGCGCGTGCCGACGCCGCAGGGGGCGTGGATCGTGGCGGTCGTCCTGTTCCTGCTGCCGCTGGGCTTCGCCGGCTCGGACCTGCACACCTCGGTCCAGGTGCCGGCGCTCGGCGTGGTCCTGCTCTCCCTGGTGGTGGTCACCGGCCGCGGCGGCCAGATCTCGCTGGGGCAGGCGGCGTACGCGGGTCTGGGCGCCCTGTTCACGGCGCTGCTCGCGGCGGGCCGCTTCCCGGGCCTGCCCCGGCTGCCCGAACTGGCCGCACTCGCGGTGGCGGTCGTCCTGGTCGCTCCCCTCGGCCTGCTGACCGGCTGGCCGGCGATCGGCCGCCGGGGGCTCGCGCTCGCACTGGCGACGTTCGCGGTGGGCGTCGGGGTGAGCCGCTTCGTCTTCGCCCAGCCGTACGCCACCTCCGGGCTCTCGCTGCGGCGTCCGGCGGGCTTCGAGGGCGACCGCGCCTACTACGTCCTCGAACTGGTCCTGCTGGCGGGCGCCCTGCTGGCGACACGAGCGCTGCGCACCGGCCGTACGGGCCGTGCGCTGGCCGCCATGCGAGACCACGAGCCGGGCGCGTCGGCGGCGGGCGTCCGGGTCCCCTCGCTCAAGCTGCTGGCCTTCGTCTCGGGCGCCGCCCTGGCCGCCCTCGGCGGCAGCATGCTCGGCATGGGGCTGCGCGCCTTCGACCCCGGCGCCTACGACCCCGTCCGCGGCCTGCTGTGGTTCGCCGCAGTGGTCGTCCTCGGCGCGGACAGCACTCTCGGCGCCCTCCTCGCGGCGGCCCTGCTGGTGGGCCTCGACGCGGGCGCCCGCGGCGGCGTCGCGGCAGCCCTCATCGGCGTACTGGCCGTCCTGGTGGGCCGCTTCCCGGGCGGCCCGTACGAGGCCCTCAGAACAGCAGCCCAACGCCTGCGCCCGCGCCGGGAGTCCCGCCTGACACCGACGGGCCTGCGGGCAGCAGGACGCCTACGGCCGCGACAGAAAGCCGTACGACCGAAACCGGCAGCCGCCGACGGCGCGAAGCCCCCACAAGGGCCACCCGCACCCGACAACGAAATCCGCACGGGTGGTGCGGGTAGGACCCCAAACCCGGCCGAAGGCCGGGTGCACCCCCACAAACCCGCACCCACCCTCAAAGCCCAGGCCCTACACGCCCGCTACGGCACCTTCACCGCCCTGAACGGCGTAGACCTGGACGTACCCCCCGGCCGCATCACAGCGATCGTAGGCCCGAACGGCGCAGGAAAAAGCACCCTGTTCCACTGCCTGGCAGGCACCCTGCACCCCACCCGGGGTCATGTACGCCTCGGCGAAAGAGACATCACCCTCCTCCCCCCTCACACCCGCACCCACCTGGGCATCGCCCGCACCTTCCAGCAACTCTCCGTCTTCCCCTCCCTCACCGTCGCCGAGAACGTCCAAGTGGGCGCCGAACAGGGCCACACCCACGACCAGGCAGCCGTAGAAAGAGCCCTACGGCTACTGAAGCTGAACGGCCCGATACGCAACCTCCCCGCCGCCGAGTTGCCAACCGGCACCCTCCGCCGCGTGGAGCTGGCGCGAGCCGTCGCCGGCGGCCCCCGCGTCCTGCTGCTCGACGAACCGGCCGCGGGCCTCGACAGCGCCGAAGTCACCGCCCTGGCCGACGTGCTCAGAGCCCTCGCTGCCGACGGGGCCGCCCTCCTGGTGGTGGAGCACGACCTCGACCTGGTCGCCGACCTCGCGGACGTCGTGCACGTGATGACGGCGGGCCGCATCGTCGCCTCGGGCCCGCCCGGACACGTACTCGACGCCCTCGGCGCAACGGAGGTGGGCGCATGACCATTTCGCTGCGCCACGCGCGCGTGCGCTACGGCCCCCTGGAGGCCCTGCACGGCGTCACCCTCGCCGCCCCCGGCCCCGGCCTCACCGTGCTGCTGGGCCGCAACGGCTCCGGCCGTACGACGGCGCTCCGGGCACTGGCGGGCACCGTGCCGCTGTCCGGCGGCGCGGTGGTGTGGGACGGCGCCGACGTCAGCCGGATGCCGGCCTACGAGCGGGCCCGCCGCGGACTGTGTCTGGTCCCCGAGCGGCAGGCCGTGTTCGGCTCCCTGACCGTGCGCGAGAACCTGGACCTCACGGCCCGCGAGCACGACGTCGCCCTGGACGCCTATCCGCAGCTGGTGCCCCTGCTGGGGCGTCGCGCCGGCACCCTCTCGGGTGGCGAGCAGCGCATGCTCGCGCTCGCCCGCGCCCTGCTGGCACGCGCGCGCGTGGTGCTCGTCGACGAGCCCGCCCAGGGCATGTCGCCCGCGGTGGCGGCGCGGACGTACGCACTGCTGGCCGGCCTCGACGCCTGTGTCGTCGTCGCCGAGCAGCGGTTGCCGCCCGGGCTCCAGGGCAGGCCGGGGGTCCTGGTGTACGAACTGCGCCGGGGCGCCGTGGTGTTCAGCGGAGAGGCGGCCGAGCTGGAGCGTCGTCCAGAGGCGGGCCGAACTCCCCGCGGACCCGGTGCGGCTCCCCCTCGCGGGCCGGGTCCTCGGGGATGACCGTCGTCGTACCGGAGTTCGCCCGGTCCGAAGTGCCGCCGGTCATGTCCTCGTCGGCTCCCTGGAGCCGCTCCCAGACGCCGCGGACGCCGAGCAGTTCCGCGATCGAGGACAGCGTCCGGCCGGGCCGGGCCTTGAGCGCGCGCCCTTCGAGGCCGTAGCGGTCGGAGCAGACGGGCCAGGAGCCCCACCCCTGTTCGGCCAGCACCTTCTTGGCGACGGCGATCTGCTCCGCGCGCGTGGCGAGATCGGCGCGCGCCGCGTACTTCAGTCCGCCGAACGCCCTCCAGGTGGGCTGCGAGAACTGCAGGCCCCCGTAGTAGCCGTTGCCGGTGTTGGCGTCCCATCGGCCGCCGCTCTCGCACTTCGCGAGGCAGCCCCAAGGCCAGTGGTCCTTGGCGCAGTCGAGAGCCACGCGCGCGGGAAGCACTGCGCGCTGCGGGGACGGTGCCGCCTGGGCGGTGGCGGGGGCCGGAAGGCCGCACAGGGCGGCGGCCAGAACCAGTGCGATCGGCGTGCCGTACCTGCGAGGCGTGCCGTGCCTTCGGTGCGTGCGCAACATCGGCCCACGGTAAGCAGCGGGCGGTCGGTGTCCGCTCCGGCGCGTCGTGTGCGCCGAAGGGCCCCACCCGGTCGGACGACCGGAGGGGCCCCGTGCCCGGTGGGCGGCGGCTCAGAGGTCGAGCTGCTGCCCGGGCACGATCAGATCGGGATCACCGCCGATGACGGCCTTGTTGGCGGCGTACAGCTGCTGCCAGGTCGTCCCGTGCCGTGCGGCGATCGTGCTCAGCGTGTCGCCCCGGCGAACGGTGTAGTCGCCACGGGACTCCCCGCGAGCCGTGTGGCCCGTCGAACGTGCCGGCGCCTTCGACGGCTTCTTCGACGGGGCTGCGTCGGTCGACGTGGTCGACCCGGTGGACTCGGCCGACCTGGTGGTCGCCGAACCCGAGGAGGCGGGTGCGCTTCCGTACGCACCGGCCCGTGCCGAACAGACCGGCCAGGCGCCCCAACCCTGGGCGCGCTGGACCTTGGTGGCCACGGCGATCTGCTGCCCCTTGGAAGCCTTGTCGGCGGTCGGCGCGTAGGCCGTGCCGCCGTAGGCGCGCCAGGTGCCGGCGGAGAACTGGAGCCCGCCGTAGTAGCCGTTGCCGGTGTTGATGTGCCAGTTGCCGCCGCTCTCGCACTGGGCGATGCGGTCCCACACTCCGTTGTCGGCCGCCGCGGCGTTCCCGGTCGCGGCCAGCAGTCCGAGCGGGGCGGCGAGCAGTGCGGCCCCGGCGAGGACCGCCGTCGTACGAGTCGGCGTCTTACGTGCGTTGTCGTGACGATCGCTGCCGTGAGTGGTATCGGCACATTCGGACATGAAGTTCCCTCTCGAACAACCCGGGGTCCCCCAGGAGCGAGGCGCGCGCCCCACTCACCTGAGTGGTCGTCACGCTCCGTCCCATCCGCCGGAGGTGGTGCTGTGAGCTGGCTTGTTCGGCCGGCGGACGTACCCGAGCGGTGCTCGTTGCACACGGCGGAGGAATGTAGAGAGCTTGTCGAGGCGTCAGCAACCAACTCCTTGTCATTCCAGGCCAGTTCGCCGTTACCTGCGGTAGCAGCAACTTCCGGCCACCCACTTCATTCCTGCATTTCATGATTTGTCGACCGGAGACCGGGACGATCTGTGACTCACCTCACGAAACCAACTTCCTTGGATTTCCGAGGAATTGACGGTGAGTACCCGATTCCGCACCTGCGGTGACTTTGTGCGGTGGATGGTTCGATTCCGTTCGGTGTCGGGCGTGACTCCCGCCACAGATCACCCGTTGTCTTCTTCATGAGCCCGGGGCCCACCCGGTTCACGGGCCGGGAGCCACCCGGCCCCGCCGCACACCACGACCCCGAGGGAGCCACCCGTGCCGCGCATGCTCGACGTCAGCGACGAGGTACGTGCCGAGATCGGCGACGACGAAGCCGACCGGCTGCTCGCCGGAGACAACGCCCCGGGCAGTTACGACTGCACGTCCTGCCGCACCCCTGGCGACTCCGCGCAGGAGCGCACCAGCACCGTCCTGTTCATCGGCGAGGAGACCGCGGTCCTCGCCTTCGCCCACGCCACCTGCCTGCCCTCGCAGGTCGTCCAGGTCACCGAGGAGCAGCTCCGTGGCGCCGTGAAGTCCATCTCCGGGGACGGCGCCGACGCGGGCCCGGGGCAGGCCGTCCCCGAGCAGGCCGTGCTCGGAGTGACCAGCGGACTCGTCCTGATCGGCGGCGAGTTGCACCCGGCGCTGGTCGTCGAGCCGACCGGCCCCATCGTGCGGCCGGGCACGACGGGAGCGGGCGACGACTTCCTGCCGCTGCTCATCGAGCAGGGCTTCATGCCGCTGACGCAGTTGAACGAGGTGCCGCCGGTGCTGCACGGCTGGTCGGTGCTGCTCGCCATGGGCCAGCTGCACGCCGTGCTGCAGCCCGGCAGCAACGGCACGCAGCCGGTGGCGTGGTGGCAGGCGCACCAGCCGCTGCAGGTCACCGAGGGCTGGCGGACCGCCGCCAACAAGCTGCGGCAGGTGCTGCTGTTCGCCGCGCCGGTGGGCTCCATCGGCCGTCAGCCGCGCGAGGACCTGCTGCGCGACGCGCTGGACAAGGCGGCGGCCAACGGGCAGCTGGTCGGTGTCGCCATGCCCCTCGCCGGAACCTGAGTGCGCCCTGGGTGTGCGCCCGACGGGGCCGGCCCCGACCGCATCCCTTGAGTTCCGGGGTCGTTTGGACATACGTGCACGCATACGAAGTCCCCCGCCGCCAGCCCCTCCAGCCGATCCCGTCCGCACGGTCGGCCCAGGACACCTCGGGCGGCCCCTCGGCCACGCCCATCTACGACGCGCTCTACGCCGAGTGGGTCAGGTCCTTCCGCACGCTGCCGGGCGACCGCAGCGGCGAGGAGGAGCTGGGGTTCACCGCCTTCGGGAACATCCCGCGCAGTACGGGCCTGCGCACCAGACACCGCCCCGGGTCGTTCAGCAGCTCGTACAGCGCCTACAGCGCGGGCGCCGTCAGCGCGCGGCAGCAGTCGCAGTGGCAGCGCGTCGGGTCGACCGGGCAACAGGGCACGGGCCTGCACCCGTTGCCGGCCGCGCTGCCACCCGGCCCGCGCGGCAGCGACTGACGCCGGACTCCTCGGCGACGTGCCAAGGGGCGGTCCCGGCCGGGACCGCCCCTTGGCACGTAACGCTACTTCTTCCTGCCGCCGCGCTTCTCGCGCACCCGCACCGAGATGTGGATCGGCGTCCCCTCGAAGCCGAACTCCTCGCGCAGCCTGCGCTCGATGAAGCGCCGGTAGCCCGCCTCGATGAACCCGGAGGCGAACAGCACGAACCGCGGGGGCTTGGTGCCCGCCTGGGTGCCGAACAGGATGCGGGGCTGCTTGCCGCCGCGGACCGGGTGCGGGTGGGAGGCGACCAGCTCGCCGAGGAAGGCGTTCAGCCGGCCGGTGGGGACACGGGTCTCCCAGCCCGCCAGAGCGGTCTCGATCGCCGGGACCAGCTTCTCCATGTGGCGGCCGGTCTGCGCGGAGACATTGACCCGCGGCGCCCAGGAGACCTGCCCGAACTCGGTCTCGATCTCCCGCTCCAGGTAGTAGCGGCGCTCCTCGTCGAGGGTGTCCCACTTGTTGTACGCGATGACCATCGCGCGGCCCGCGTCGACCGCCATGGAGACGATGCGCTGGTCCTGGACCGAGATGGACTCGGAGGCGTCGATCAGGACGACCGCCACCTCGGCCTTCTCGACCGCGGCCGCGGTGCGCAGCGAGGCGTAGTAGTCGGCGCCCTGCTGCAGATGGACGCGCTTGCGGATACCGGCCGTGTCGACGAACTTCCAGGTGACGCCGCCCAGTTCGATCAGCTCGTCGACCGGGTCGCGGGTGGTGCCCGCCAGTTCGTTGACGACGACGCGCTCCTCCCCCGCCACCTTGTTCAGCAGGGAGGACTTGCCGACGTTCGGGCGGCCGATCAGCGCGACACGGCGCGGCCCGCCGATGCCGGCCGCGCCGAACGTCTCGCGCGGTGCGTCCGGCAGGACCTCCAGGACGGCGTCCAGCATGTCGCCGGTGCCGCGGCCGTGCAGCGCGGAAACCGGGTGCGGCTCGCCGAGACCCAGCGACCACAGATAGGCCGCGTCCGCCTCGCCGCTCTGCCCGTCCACCTTGTTGGCGGCCAGCACCACGGGCTTGCCCGCCTTGCGCAGCAGGCGTACGACCGCCTCGTCGGTGTCGGTCGCGCCGACCTTGGCGTCGACGACGAACACGACGGCGTCGGCGGCGTCGATCGCGTACTCGGCCTGGGCGGCCACGGAGGCGTCGATGCCGAGGACGTCCTGCTCCCAGCCGCCGGTGTCGACGACCTTGAAGCGGCGGCCCGACCACTCGGCCTCGTAGGTCACGCGGTCGCGGGTGACGCCCGGCTTGTCCTCGACGACGGCCTCGCGGCGGCCGATGATGCGGTTCACCAGGGTCGACTTGCCGACATTGGGGCGGCCGACGACGGCGAGGACGGGCAGCGGTCCGTGCCCGGCCTCCTCGATGGCGCCCTCGACGTCCTCGGGGTCGAAGCCCTCCTCCGCGGCGAGCTCCATGAACTCCGCGTACTCGGCATCGCCAAGCTCTCCGTGGTCGTGCTCCTCGAAAGAGCCCTCGGAGTGGATGTGGTCGTTCATGAAGTCCGTACCTCGTCGTTCATCGTGGTGGTCGGTGGACGCCCGGTTCTACCGGGTTGATCCACTACTCAGTGTCGCCCGGCGGCCGGTGAGCCGCCTGGCGTTCTCCAGGTGCGCGGTGAGCTGCTTCTGGATGCGTTCGGTCGCCTCGTCGAGCGCCTTGCGCGTGCGCCGTCCGGTGCCGTCGCCCGCCTCGAAGGGGTCGCCGAAGACCACGTCGATACGGCTGCGCAGCGGGGGCAGCGCCTTTATCAACCGTCCGCGCCGCTCGGAGCTTCCCAGCACGGCGACCGGCACGACCGGGGCGCCGCTGCGGACGGCGAAGTAGGCGAGTCCGGCGCGCAGGGAGGCGAAGTCGCCCTCGCCGCGGGTGCCCTCCGGGAAGATGCCGAGGACTCCGCCGGCCGACAACACGTCCAGCGCCCGCGTGATCGCCCCGCGGTCGGCGACCGACCGGTCCACCTTCAGCTGGCCGATGCCCAGCAGGAACGGGTCGAGCGGGCCGACGAACGCCTCCTTCTTGATCAGGAAGTGCGTCGGCCGGGGCGCCACCCCCATCACCATGGGGCCGTCTATGTTGTGCGAGTGGTTGACGGCGAAGATCACCGGGCCGGTCGCGGGCACCTTCCAGGCGCCGAGTACACGGGGCCGATACAGGCCGTACATCAGGCCGACGCCGATCCGCCGCCCGACCTCGGCGCCCCTCTCGGAGGGAACGGGGGCTCCGGTCACTTTCCGGCCCGCTTCTCCTCGACGAGGGTGACGACGCACTCGATGACCTGGGCCAGCGTGAGTTCGGTGGTGTCCACCTCGACCGCGTCGTCCGCCTTGGCGAGCGGCGAGGTCTTGCGGGAGGAGTCGGCCGCGTCGCGCTTGATCAGCGCCTCACGGGTGGCGTTGACGTCGGAGCCCTTGAGCTCGCCGCTGCGGCGGGCGGCGCGGGCCTCGGCGGAAGCGGTCAGGAAGATCTTGAGGTCGGCGTCCGGCAGCACGGTCGTACCGATGTCACGGCCCTCGACCACGATGCCGACCTCCGCGGCGGCGGCCACCGAGCGCTGCAGCTCGGTGATCCTGGCCCGCACCTCGGGCACCGCGCTGACCGCGCTGACCTTGGAGGAGACCTCCTGGGTGCGGATCGGTCCGGCCACGTCCACGCCGTCGACCGTGATCGTGGGGTTGGCCGGGTCGGTGCCGGAGACGATCTCGGGCTTGCCGGCCACGGCGGCGATCGCGGACGGGTCGTCGACGTCGATCCCGTTGTTCACCATCCACCAGGTGATCGCCCGGTACTGGGCGCCGGTGTCCAGGTAGCTCAGGCCGAGCTGCGCGGCGACTGCCTTCGACGTGCTCGACTTGCCGGTGCCTGCGGGGCCGTCGATGGCGACAATCACGGGCTGGGCGGCGCCGTTTTCCACGGGGGGACACCTTCCTGGTGCGGTGCGACGGGGGTGGCGGGGCGCGATCGTGCCCCGCACCAGGTTACTGGGTTCCGGGGTGCCCTCTTACAGACGGATGATCGGCTCACGGCCGCGGCCCCGCCGGATCACTGCCGGATCGCCCAGCCCCGCTCCCGCAGGGCCGCCGTCAGGACCGGCGCCGCCTGCGGCTCCACCATCAGCTGCACCAGACCTGCCTGCTGCCCGGTCGCGTGCTCGATGCGTACGTCCTCGATGTTGACCCCGGCCCGGCCGGCGTCCGCGAAGATCCGCGCCAGCTGGCCGGGCTGGTCGTCGATCAGCACGGCCACGACCTCGTACGCGCGCGGCGCGGAGCCGTGCTTGCCCGGCACCCTGACCTGCCCGGCGTTGCCGCGCCGCAGCACGTCCTGGATGCCGCTCGTGCCCTCCCGCCGCTTGGCCTCGTCGGAGGACTGCAGCGAGCGCAGCGCCCGGACGGTCTCGTCCAGGTCCAAGGCCACGTCGGAGAGCAGGTCGGCGACCGGTCCGGGGTTCGCGGACAGGATGTCGATCCACATCCGGGGGTCGGAGGCGGCGATCCGGGTGACGTCCCGGATGCCCTGGCCGCACAGTCGTACGGCCGCCTCCTCGGCGTTCTCCAGGCGTGCGGCCACCATGCTGGACACCAGGTGGGGCATGTGGGAGACGAGGGCGACGGCGCGATCGTGCGCGTCGGCGTCCATGACCACCGGCACGGCACGGCAGTGCGAGACCAGCTCCAGGGCGAGGTTGAGCACCTCGGTGTCGGTGTCCCGGGTCGGCGTCAGCACCCAGGGGCGGCCCTCGAAGAGGTCCGCGGTGGCCGCGAGCGGGCCGGACTTCTCACGGCCCGACATGGGGTGCGTGCCGATGTAGGCGGACAGGTCCAGGCCCAGGCCCTCCAGCTCACGCCGGGGGCCGCCCTTGACGCTGGCCACGTCGAGGTACCCGCGGGCCACGCCCCGGCGCATCGCGTCCGCCAGCACGGCGGCGACATGGGCGGGCGGGGCGGCGACGATCGCGAGGTCGATTGGGCCCTCGGGGGCCTCGTCGGTGCCGGCGCCGAGCGCCGCGGCCGTCCGGGCCTGCTCGGGGTCGTGGTCGACGAGGTGCACGGTGACGCCCCGCTGGGTCAGGGCGAGGGCGGCGGACGTACCGATGAGTCCGGTGCCGATGACGAGCGCGGTTCTCACTGGGCGATGTCCTTGCGCAGGGCGGCCGCGGCGCCCAGGTAGACATGGGCGATGTCGGCGCGGGGCCGGTCGGACTCGATGTGCGCGAGGACGCGGACGACGCGGGGCATGGCGCCCTCGATGTCCAGTTCCTGGGCGCAGATCAGGGGGACGTCGGCGAACCCGGCGCCGAGCTTGCGGGCGGCGGCCGCCGGGAAGTCGCTGTGCAGGTCGGGCGTGGCCGTGAACCAGACACTGATGAGGTCGTCGGCGGTCAGGGCGTTGCGTTCCAGGATGGCGGTGAGCAGGGCCCCGACCTGCTCGTCCATGTGGCCGGCCTCGTCCCGTTCCAGTTGGACGGCTCCCCGGACCGCTCGTACCGCCACGGCTCGACTCCTTGCTGCTGTACGTCTCGGCTCTACGACCGTCCAGCGTAGTCAGCCCGTGACGAGCGGGTACGCGGCGCCCGCCCGCTGAGACGGGTCAACGCCGCGTACTCCGCTCGCCGCGAGTACCGGAGACATCGCCAATGTCTCTGAATCGACCCAATTCCGCTACTTGGCGACAGACGCCCCTGTGCGCCTCTTTACGCCGGGCCCGCGGTCCGCTCTGATGGCAGCACCATCGCCTCGGGGGAGGTCCGTATGAAGCGTCCTGGACCGCTGTTCACCTTGCTCGCGGGACTGCTGCTCGGCCTGTTCATGCTGTCGCTCAACGCGACGACGGGCAGCGAAGCCGTCTCGTCCACGCCCAAGAAGAAGCCGCCGACCGCCGCCGCGTCGCCGGCTCCCACGAAGACCACCACGCCGCCCAGCCCGTCGCCGTCCCGGGTGTCCGTGCCCGACGCGAGTTACGCCGGACGGACGGACGACGACTCCTCCGCCGTCGCCGTGACGGTGCGCGACCGGAAGGCGATCGCGTACTTCTGCGACGGCCGCGCCAAGGAGTCGTGGCTGAAGGGCGACGTCAAGGACGACGGCAGCATGCGGCTGACCGGCAAGAACGGCGACGTCCTGAACGGCACGCTCAAGGAGGGCAAGCGCATCAGCGGCACGGCCGACGTCGGCGGCGGCCACTACGGCTTCACCGCGGACAAGGCCAAGAAGCCGGGCGGGCTGTACCGCGCGACGGCCACGGTACGCGGGGCGAAGGTCGACGGCGGCTGGATCGTGCTGCCGGGCGGCAAGCAGGTCGGCATCGTCACCCGCGACGGGGACCCCCAGGCCGCTCCGGTCATCGACCCGGAGACGGGCGCGGTCACGGTCGACGGACAACAGCTCACGGCACGCCCCGCCACCCCCTGACAGCACGACTCGTCCTGCCGCCTGCCGGTACCACCGCACACCCGGCCACCCCCGGCACCACCGCACACCCGGCCACCCCCAGCACCACGGCGAGCCATGTCGTCCTCAGCCCCACGGCCCGCCCCGTCGTCCGCCGACACCACCGTCCGCTCCAGGGAGCCGACCATGACCGTCGACCCGAACGCCGCAACCCAGGGATTCCCGTCACCCGAGCCTGTCCGGCCCCGCGCCGGCGCGGCCCGCTATCTCGTCCCGGCCCTCGTCGCCGCCGCGGTGGCCGTCGCCCTCGGCGTGTACGGAAGGGTCCACGACCCGGCCGGGACCGCCTTCAACATCGCCGGCTTCAGCAGCACGAGTGCGGTGAAGTCATGGCTGGCGACGACCGCGTTCTTCTTCGCGCTCGTCCAACTGGTCAGCGCCCTCATGGTCTACGGCAAGCTGCCGGGCCCGCGCTGGGCGTCGAAGCTGCACCGCTGGTCGGGGCGGATCGCGTTCCTCGTGGCGGTCCCGGTCGCGGTGCACTGTCTGTACGCGCTGGGCTATCAGACCTATGAAACGCGTGTTTTGTGGCATTCCATCCTGGGTTGTTTCTTCTTCGGTGTTTTCAGTGCAAAGATGCTTCTGCTCCGCTCCGAGCGGCTACCGGGCTGGTTGCTTCCGCTCGTCGGCGGGCTGGTCTTCACGGCGCTCACCCTCATCTGGCTGACCTCCGCCCTCTGGTTCTTCCGTACGTTCGGAGTGACGACATGACCCACCGCTCGACCCGGCGCACGGTTCTCCTCGCGACCGGCGCGGCGACGCTCGCCATCGGCTGCAGCAAGTACGGCGACGAGGACGACTCGGGATCGTCCCCGTCGGTGAACGCCTCCGGCGGTCAGGAGCTGGCGAAGACGTCCGACATCCCGGTCGGCGGCGGCAGGATCTTCAAGGACGAGAAGGTGGTGGTGACCCAGCCGGAGAAGGGCGAGTTCAAGGCCTTCTCGGCGGTCTGCACCCACCAGGGCTGCACGGTGAGCGCCGTTGCCGACGGGACGATCAACTGCCCTTGTCACGGCAGCAGGTTCAAGGTGGCCGACGGCTCGGTGGCGAAGGGCCCCGCCCCCAAGCCCCTGGCCGAGCAGCAGATCAAGGTGGAGGGAAATTCCATCAACCTGGCGTGAGGTGCCGCGTACGCTCCCGGTCATGCGCCCCGAGACCCTGGTCCGCGACCACACGATCTACGCCTGCGTGATGGGTTCGCGCGCCTTCGGTCTGGCGACGGAGGGCAGCGACACCGACCGCCGGGGCGTGTTCCTCGCTCCCACCGCGCTGTTCTGGCGCTTCCAGAAGCCGCCGACGCATGTCGAGGGCCCGGCCGAGGAGCAGTTCAGCTGGGAGCTGGAGCGCTTCTGCGAGCTGGCGCTGCGCGCCAACCCGAACATCCTGGAGTGCCTGCACTCCCCGCTCGTGGAGCACGTCGACGACACCGGGCGCGAACTCCTCGCGCTGCGCGGGGCGTTCCTCTCCCGGCGGGCACACGAGACGTTCACCCGCTACGCGCTCGGCCAGCGCAGGAAGCTGGAGGCGACCGTCCGCGCCCACGGCACCCCGCGCTGGAAGCACGCCATGCATCTGCTCCGGCTGCTGATGAGCTCCCGCGATCTGCTGCGCACGGGCGCCCTGACCCTTGACGTCGGCGACGAACGCGAGCCGCTCCTCGCGGTCAAACGCGGCGAGGTCCCGTGGCCCGAGGTCGTCTCCCGGATGAACCGTCTGGCAGCCGAGGCGGACGAGGCCGCCGGCCGCAGCCCGCTCCCCGCCGAGCCGGACCAGCGCCGGGTGGAGGACTTCCTCGTCCGGGTGCGGCGCGCCTCAGCCCTGCAGCCGGATCCGTACGACGAGGTCGTGCAGGGCGTCGTGGACGGACGGGGCGTCGGGTAGCGCCGAGGCCGTCTGCGCCTCGTCGAGCACGGCGTGCAGCCGCTCGACGTCGGTCTGCACGCGCGCGTGACCGACGTCGGCGGCCCCGTGCTCCTGTTCCGCCTTCGCCGCGATCAGGTCCGCGACGTAGCCGGGCGCCTCCACCTCGCCGAGCAGCGTGGGCAGATGGGCCTGCAGTTGCCCGCTGCGCATCAGATGGATGCCGGTGAGCAGCACCCGGAAGGTGTAGAGCAGCGGTTTCAACTCGCCGGTCTTCTCGAACAGCCGCCACTGCGTGTTCGCGAACCCCCGGTAGTGATGGGCGTGATGGACGGTGAGGACGCCGGGGGCGAGTGCCGCCAGCTCCCGGTGCGCGTCGGTGGTGTGCACGACCAGGGGCGAGAGCAGCTGCTCCAGCACATAGCCGTTGCGGCGCAGCATCAGCCGTACGAACTTGCGCAGGTCGTGGGTGACGAGATCCATCTCGACGCCGTCCCGGTCCCATATCCGGGACCGGGTCTCCTCGGGCTCCCGCAGCCCCACCAGGTCGGCGACGGGCAGCAGGTGCACACCGCGCAGGTCCACGTCCGAGTCGCGCGACGGGAAGCCGTACAGGTGCGCGCCGGAGATGGTCGCGAACAGCACCGGGTCGGGCTGCTCGGCGACCACCGGCGCCAGGTCGAGGGCGAGGGTGTCGATCATCGCTCAAGAGTCCCAGAGGGCCCCGAGGGTCACCAGGTCGCTGCCGTACTCGATGCGGTCGGCCCACTCGGTCGGCCAGGCCTCCGCGCCGAGGTGGGCGCCCGCGAAGGCGCCGGTCAGCGCGGCGATCGAGTCCGAGTCGCCCGAGCTGCAGGCGGCCCGCCGGATCGCCGTGACCGGTTCGTCGACGAACTGCAGGAAGCACAACAGGCCGGTCGCCAGGGCCTCTTCGGCGATCCAGCCCGCCCCGGTGGCCAGGCACGGCTCGTTCTCCGGCGAGGCCGTGCGCTCGGCCTCCTGGAGGCGGCCGAGAATCTCCAGGCACTCGTCCCAGCCGCGCGCGATGAACGCCTCCGGCGCGTCGTCGTGGGCGCGGGTCCACAGGTCGCCGAGCCAGGGTTCGTGGTAGCGGCTGCGGTTCTCCAGTGCGTACGACCGCAACTGGCCGACCAGTCCGGTCGGTTCGGCGCCCTCGGCGAGCAGGCGTACGGCGTGGGCGGTGAGGTCGGACGCGGCGAGCGCCGTCGGATGCCCGTGCGTCAGCGCCGACTGCAACTGGGCCGCGCCCGCACGCTGTTCCTCGCTCAGCCCGGGGACGAGCCCGACGGGCGCCACCCGCATGTTGGCGCCGCACCCCTTGGAGCCGATCTGGCTGGCGTCCTGCCAGGCGCGGCTGTCGTCCCGCAGCAGTTCACAGGCCCGCAGACAGGTGTTGCCCGGCGCCCGGTTGTTGTCCGGCGACTCGTACCACCGCACGAACTCCTTGCGCAGCGGCGGTTCGAGGCTCTCCGGTTCGAGCACCCCGCGGTCCGTGGCCGTCCGCAGGGCGTGCCCCACGGCCAGGGTCATCTGGGTGTCGTCGGAGACGATTGCGGGCGTCGGCAGCGGCATCTGCCGCCACGGCCCGAACTTGGCGAGGATCGCGGGAACGTCGTCGAACTCGGTCGGGAAGCCGAGCGCGTCCCCGAGGGCGAGACCGGTCAACACCCCGGTGGCGGCTTGCTTGTCGACGATGTCGAAGGTCATGCGGGGCGTCCTTCCCGGGACGGTCGAAGCAGGGGCGGGTGCAGGGCCGTGGCCGGTCCCGCGCGGTAGACGGCCGCGGGCTTGCCCCGGCCGCCGGTGAGCCGGGCGCCACCCGGCACGGGCTCGACGAAGCCGGGTGTGGCGAGCACCTTGCGGCGGAAGTTGGGCCGGTCGAGGGTGGTGCCCCAGACCGTCTCGTAGACCCGCTGCAGCTCGCCGAGGGTGAACTCGGGCGGGCAGAAGGCGGTGGCGAGGCAGGTGTACTCGAGCTTGGCGCCGACGCGTTCGTGGGCGTCGGCCAGGATCACGTCGTGGTCGAAGGCGAGCGGACCCGCCGCGTCGTACGGCAGCCAGCTCGCCCGTGCCGCGTCGGTGCCGGCGTGCGGCTCGGGCGCGTGCGGCAGGAGCGCGGTGAAGGCGACGGACACGACGCGCATCCGGGGGTCGCGGCCGGGTTCGCTGTAGGTCCGCAGCTGTTCCAGGTGGAGTCCGGTGACGTCGGCGAGACCCGTCTCCTCGGCCAGTTCGCGCCGGGCGGCGGTCTCCGCGGACTCGTGCGGCTCCACGAAGCCGCCGGGCAGCGCCCAGTGTCCGGCGTACGGCTCCTGTCCGCGCTCGACGAGCAGCACGTGCAGGGCGCCGTCGCGGATGGTGAGCACGGCGAGGTCGACGGTGACGGCGAAGGGCTCGTAGGCGTACTTGTCGTAGCCCGCCAGGTCGAAGGCCATCTGCACCCACCCCTTTTTATAGTCATCACGACTATAAACAGGGTCGGTGTGCTTCCACAAGCCCGGAGCGGGTAACCGGGCTGCCATGGGCGAGATCCTGGTGGGCACCTGTTCGTGGACCGATCGAGCGCTGATGACCAGCGGGTGGTATCCGCCCGGGCGCCGGGACGCGGAGGGCCGATTGCGGCACTACTCCACGCAGTTCCCGATCGTCGAGGTCGACTCCGCCTACTACGCGATTCCCGACGCCCGGACGTGCCGGGCCTGGGCCGAGCGCACACCACCGGGGTTCGTCTTCGACGTGAAGGCGTTCTCGCTGCTGACCGGGCACCCGACGCGCGACACCGCGATGCCGGACGGCCTGCGCCCCGAGCCACGGGACCCCAAGGTGCTGGACGCGGTCTGGGAGCGGTTCACCGAAGGCATCGAACCGCTGCGCGTGGCCGGGCGGCTGGGCAGCGTGCTGCTGCAGCTGCCGCCGTGGTTCCGGCCGGGCGGGCGGGCCGGGGAGTTCCTGCACGAATGCGCCGAGCGGACCGCGGGGTGGCCCATCTCCGTGGAGTTCCGGCATCCCGGGTGGTGGCGTACGACCTGGGCGGACGCGACACGCGCGCTGCTCACCCGCTACGGCATGGCCGCCGTCGCCGTCGACATGACCCAGACGCTGCCGACGTCCATCCCGCCCGTCACCCCGGTCACCACTCCGCGCCTCTCGGTCGTCCGCTTCCACGGCCGCAGCGCCGCCTGGGGCAGGGGAAGCAAGGAGGACCGGTTCCGCCACGACTACGCCGAGGACGAACTCGCCGACTGGCTCCCGCGGCTGCGCAGCCTGGCCGGTCGGGTGGACCAGGTCCACGTCCTGTTCAACAACTGCTGCGGCGACGCGGCGGTCCGTGCCGCCGAGCGCATGCGACGGCTGCTCGCAGCCCCCGCTTCCGCCGACGTCCCCGGCTAGGGACGAGCCTCACTCCGGGCGGGGAGCGCACCGGCCCAGAAAGGCCAGCAGCCGTGCCTCGGGCCCGGCGCAGGCCGGTACGGCGACCGCCTCGGCGAACCGGACGCCCCGGTCCTCCTCGGCCACCACGCACCGCGCGACGGGCAGCAGCTCGTCGGCGAGCGATTCCGGGATGGGCCGCGGACGCCCGCAGGCCTGCGCGACGTCCCACCCGTGGACGGCGATCTCCACCGAGCCCACGGCCGCCATCACCCGCATGTCCAGCGGCAGTTCGCCCACCACGACCCGCTCCCCCGGCCCGGCGGCCCAGGCTCCGAGCACGGCACACGCGCGCGTGCGGAACGCGCACGCGAGATCGACGGCCCCGGGCTCGGGGGGAAACAGCCCGATCCGCCCGCCCGTCAGCCCCTCGTGCAGGGTGTCCAGGGAGTCGTAGAGATGCCCCAGCAGTGCCCCGAGGTCCCACTCCGCGCACGGCGTGACCCGTTCGAGGTTCCCCGGCCCGACCTCGGCGACGCTGCCCAGCGCATAGGCGAGCGAGCGCTCCAGCAGCTCCCCGGGCGCCCATGGCGCCTCGCGATCCCTCGTCGTAGCGGTCATGAATGCCCACCCCTCTCGCCGCTCACTGAGTACAGACCGGCGAGAAGGCGAAAACGCATCGCCCACGAGCGATCTGTCAGAGATCGACTTCCTGCATCAGCATCCCGACCTCGGTGTTCGACAGGCGTCGCAGCCAGCCCGACTTCTGGTCGCCCAGGGTGATCGGCCCGAAGGAGGTGCGCACCAGCTTCTCGACCGGGAAGCCGGCCTCCGCGAGCATGCGGCGCACGATGTGCTTGCGGCCCTCGTGCAGGGTGACCTCGACCAGGTAGTTCTTGCCGGTCTGCTCGACCACCCGGAAGTGGTCCGCGCGCGCGTACCCGTCCTCCAGCTGGATGCCGTCCTTGAGCCTCTTGCCGAGGTCGCGCGGGATCGGGCCGACGATCGCGGCGAGGTAGGTCTTCTTCACGCCGTACTTGGGGTGGGTCAGCCGGTGCGCCAGCTCGCCGTGGTTGGTGAGCAGGATGACGCCCTCGGTCTCGGTGTCGAGCCGCCCCACG
This sequence comes from Streptomyces spinosisporus, assembly GCF_022698145.1. Taxonomy (GTDB): domain Bacteria; phylum Actinomycetota; class Actinomycetes; order Streptomycetales; family Streptomycetaceae; genus Streptomyces; species Streptomyces spinosisporus. The sequence continues at coordinate 32,204 of NZ_JALDAX010000012.1, read as the reverse complement.
TGGAAGAGCCGGGTCTCGCGGTTGGTGACGTAGTCACCGAGGCACTGCCGGCCCTCGGGGTCCTCCATCGTCGATACGACACCGGCCGGCTTGTTGAGCGAGAAGAACTGGTACGACTGCGTGGCGACGGTCAGCCCGTCGACCTTGACCTCGTCCTTCTCCGGGTCGACGCGCTTGCCCTGCTCCAGGACGATCTCGCCGTTGACCTCGACGCGGGCCTGCTCGATCAGCTCCTCGCAGGCGCGCCGGGAGCCGTAGCCCGCGCGCGCGAGGACCTTCTGCAGCCGCTCGCCCTCCTGCTCGGCGCCGGGGAAGGTCTTCGGGACCTTGACCTCCTTCTTGCCCGCGTACCGCTCGCGGTTGCGCTCCTCGGCCCGTGCCTCGTACTCCCGGGAGCTGCCCGGGGCCGTACGCCCGCGCCCGCCCTGCCGGGACTGCTTCGGGCCGCCCTTGGCGCCACCGCGCGCGGAGCCGCCGCGCCCGGACTTAGGCCCGTCCTGGGTGGCGCCGGGGCCCACGTCGTAGCGGCGCTCCTCGGGGCGGGGCTTGCGCGGACGGCCGCCCTGGCCGCCCTGCTTCTGGTCCCTGTTGTTGCCGGCACCGCGGTAGTTACCGCGCCCGCCGCTCTTGCCGCTGCCGCTGCTTCGCATCAAAGTTCCGTCGTCGTCGTGTCAGTCATGGCCGACGTGGGTCCGCCGTCCGGGTCCGGAGCATCCGGATCGAACGACGGTACGGCTTCCTGGGTCTCGGCCTCGATCGCCTCCGCCTCCGGGAGGAAGGGCGCGAGCTCCGGGAGCTCGTCCAGACCGCGCAGGCCCATCCGCTCCAGGAAGTAGTTCGTCGTCGTGTACAGGATCGCACCTGTTTCGGGTTCCGCGCCCGCCTCCTGGACCAGACCCCGCTGCAGCAGGGTGCGCATGACCCCGTCGCAGTTGACTCCTCGTACGGCGGAGACGCGGCTGCGGCTCACCGGCTGGCGGTAGGCGACGACCGCGAGGGTCTCCAGGGCGGCCTGCGTCAGCCGGGCCGTCTGGCCGTCCAGGACGAGCCGCTCGACGGCGGGCGCGTACTCGGCGCGGCTGTAGAAGCGCCAGCCGCCGGCGACGAACCGCAGCTCGAAGCCGCGGCCCTGCACGGCGTAGTCGTCGGCCAGCTGCCGCAGAGCGTCGCCGATCTGGCGCCTGGGCCGCTCCAGGATCTTCGCCAGGTGCTCCTCGCTCGCGGGCTCGTCCACGACCATGAGGACGGCCTCCAGGGCCGGCTTGAGGTCGAGGTCGGCGACGCTGCGGAGCCCTGCCGGGAGGTCCGCGGTCTCCTCGGTCATGCCTTCTGCTCCTCCTTCGCTGGCTCGGGCGGTCGGTCGAATTCATCGGTCACCATCGGCTGGGCTTCGCCCTCCCCACCGGTCCACCGCACCATCAGCTCGCCGAGCCCCGTCTCCTGATCGAGCGCGACGGCCTTCTCCCGGTACAGCTCCAGCAGGGCGAGGAAGCGTGCCACCACGGTGAGGGTGTCTTCGGTGTCGTCGACCAGCGCCCGGAAGCTGACCTCTCCGGACTCCTTGAGCCGCTCGATCACGATCCGGGCCTGTTCCTGCACGCTCACCAGGGGCGCGTGGATGTGGTCGACGTAGACCTGCGGTTTGGGCTTGGGCTGCATCGCCTTGACCGCGAGCTTGGCGAAGCCCTCGGGGCCGATGCTGATGACCACCTCGGGCAGCAGCTCGGCGTGGTGCGGTTCGAGGCCGACGGTACGGGGGTAGCGGCGGGCCTCCTCGTCGAGCCGGCGGTTGAAGATGTCGGCGATCTGCTTGTACGCGCGGTACTGCAGCAGCCGAGCGAACAGCAGGTCGCGGGCTTCGAGCAGCGCGAGGTCGGCCTCGTCCTCGACCTCGGCGGAGGGCAGCAGCCGGGCGGCCTTCAGATCGAGCAGCGTGGCCGCGACGACCAGGAACTCCGTCGTCTGGTCCAGGTCCCAGTCCGGCCCCATCGCCCGGATGTGCGCCATGAACTCATCGGTCACCTTGGACAACGCGACCTCGGTGACATCCAGCTTGTGCTTGGAGATCAGCTGCAGCAGCAGGTCGAAGGGCCCCTCAAAATTGGCAAGCCGAACTTTGAAGACACCGTCGCCCGATTCTTCGCCGCCGCCGGGTTCTACGGCGCCGCCGGGCTCTTCGCCGTCGTCCGGCTCTTCACCGCCGCGCGATCCCTCGACGCCGTCCGGCTCGTCGCCGGCCCCCGGCTGTCCGCTACCGCCAGGTTCTCCGCCGTCGCCCGATTCTTCGCCGTCGCCGGGTTCTACGCCGTCGCCGGGTTCTTCGCCGTCGTCCGGCTCTTCACCGCCGCGCGGTCCCTCGACGCCGTCCGGCTCCTCGCCGACCCCCGGCTGTCCGCTACCGCCAGGTTCTCCGCCGTCGCCCGATTTCTCGCCATCGCCCGGCTCCGCGCCCTCGCGCGGTCCCTCGACGTCTTCCGGCTCCTCGCCGTCCCCCGATGCCTCGCCGCCGCCCGGCTCTGCGCCATCGCGCGGTCCCTCGGCACCGTCCGGTCCTCCGCTGCCGCCCGATGCCTCGACGCCGCCCGACTCCTCGCCGTCCCCGGACGCCCAACCGCCGGCCTCCGATGCCTCACCATCACCCGGCACTCCGCCCTCGCCCACTCCAACTTCGCGACCCGCCCCGGGAGCAGGAAGCTCGGGTGCGGCGACCGCGGAATCCGGCTGGACAGGGGCGCCCGTGGGGTGCGGTTCCGGCGGTGTGGACGTGGGGGCCGTTCCGGGGCCCCGTCCCAGCGCTCGGCGCCGGCTGCCGGAGGCAGGGGGGCCGGCGCTGGGGGTGGGGGCGTCGTTGGAGGTCATGGCCCCCGCAGGCTATCGCTACCGCCCGCGGAGCCGACGTACGAGGATGCTCGCGTCACCGCGGGACTCCAGGTCGGCCAGCACGACGGCGACCGCCTCACGGACGATGCGCCCGCGGTCGACCGCGAGACCGTGCTCACCGCGGAGCACCAGACGGGCGTGCTCCAGGTCCATGAGCTCCTCGGCGGACACATAGACGGTGATCTTCTCGTCGTGCCGCTCACGCCCGCTCGGCCGCCGCGAGGCGTTGGACCGGCCGCGCTTGCGGGGCTGCTGTGCGGCACCGGAGGACGCGGCAGAACCTTCCTGCGTCGTCTGACGTCGCGCATTGCGCTCCCCGGCCGCGGCGCGGCTGCGGGACTCACCGGCATCGGCCTGCTCGGGCTCCGCGGCCACATGCTCCGCGCCCTCGCCGTCGCCGCCCTGCGCGGGCACCGATTGCGGCGCGTCCTCGGACGACGCGGCCGCGACGCCGTCGCTCTCCGTGGCGGGCGCGGGCACCCGTGCCTCACCGTTGGCCCCCCGCCGCGGAGTGGACGGCTGGAGCGCCATTCCCCCTGTCGTACGGAAGAGTTCGTCGGCCCCCGGCAGACTCACTCGGCGTGACACCGGGCGAGCACCTCCCTGGCGAGCTGGCGGTAGGCGGCGGCGCCGACGGAGTTGGAGGCGTACGTGGTGATCGGCTCACCGGCGACCGTGGTCTCCGGGAAGCGGACCGTGCGCCCGATGACCGTGTGGTAGACGTGGTCGTCGAACGCCTCGACGACCCGCGCGAGCACCTCACGGCTGTGCACGGTGCGCGAGTCGTACATCGTGGCGAGGATCCCGTCGAGCTCCAGCTCCGGGTTGAGCCGCTCCTGGACCTTCTCGATGGTCTCTGTCAGCAGCGCGACACCTCGCAGCGCGAAGAACTCGCACTCGAGAGGCACTATCACCTTGTGCGCGGCCGTCAGGGCGTTGACCGTGAGCAGGCCGAGCGAGGGCTGACAGTCGATCACGATGTAGTCGTAGTCGGCCATGAGCGGCTTCAGGGCGCGCTGCAGCGTGGACTCGCGCGCGACCTCGGAGACCAGCTGGACCTCGGCGGCGGACAGGTCGATGTTGCTGGGCAGCAGGTCCATGTTCGGGACCGCTGTCTTCAGGAGCACCTCGTCCGCCGCCATGCCCCGCTCCATGAGCAGGTTGTAGACGGTGAGGTCGAGCTCCATCGGGTTGACGCCGAGGCCCACCGACAGCGCGCCCTGCGGGTCGAAGTCCACGAGCAGCACGCGGCGTCCGTACTCCGCGAGCGCGGCACCCAGGTTGATGGTCGACGTGGTCTTGCCGACGCCGCCCTTCTGGTTGCACATCGCGATGATCTTCGCGGGGCCGTGATCGGTCAGCGGGCCCGGGATCGGGAAGTACGGCAGCGGACGTCCGGTCGGGCCGATGCGCTCACGGCGCTGGCGGGCAGCGTCGGGCGCGAGCGTGGCCGCGTACTCGGGGTCGGGCTCGTACTCCGCGTCGGGGTCGTAGAAGTGCCCTTCGGGCAGTTCGTCGTAGTCGGCGAAGTGGTTGTGGGGCGCGCCACTTCCGTCGCCGGCCATGGCGTTCACGTGATGGCCATCCATGCTCTGGTGTGCAGTCCGGATCATCTGCGGACCCGAACTCTGATGGGCTGCGAAGGTGCGCACAGCAACGGAGCCGACAGCCTCGAACCCCGCGGGGCCCTGGCCCCCTACCGGCGTTCCTGGTTGACCACCCCCGGGAGAAAATGTCGACTCATTCACAAGTCGTCTTACCTCCTTGGTGACCAGGAAACTTCTAGACAGGTCAGCGTGGCACCATGCCGACGGTTGGCGACTCTATGGCGTGTCGGGCGTCCGCAGCAACACAATCCGCCGGACCCGGCAGGATGTGTCGGCAATGAAACATCCCTCTGTCAAGGGCGTACGGCCGTCGCACGGCAGGTTTCACCGGTGTACGAATCGACCAAAGGGTTACGTTCGAGGCGAGTTGACCGAGAGCCGCAAAGTGACCATACACACACCCGGCCGGACCTTGTCGGGCAAGGTCCGGCCGTGTGCGCGGTGTTGACGACCTGTGTTGACGTATCGCCTTTTACCGAAAGGTGACTTAGCGGCTCGGCGACCGAACGATCAGCCGAGCAGGGTCTCGAGCTCCACGTGCTCCAGGCCGTGCGCCTCGGCGACCTCGCGGTAAACGACCTTGCCGTCATGCGTGTTGAGGCCCTTGGCCAGCGCGGGGTCGCGGCGCAGGGCCTCCACCCAGCCCTTGTTGGCCAGTTCGACGATGTAGGGCAGCGTGGCGTTGGTCAGCGCGTAGGTGGAGGTGTTGGGCACCGCACCCGGCATGTTGGCGACGCAGTAGAAGACCGAGTCGTGGACCTTGAAGGTCGGCTCGGCGTGAGTGGTGGGACGCGAGTCCTCGAAGCAGCCGCCCTGGTCGATCGCGATGTCGACAAGGACACTGCCGGGCTTCATCCGGGACACCAGCTCGTTGGTGACGAGCTTGGGGGCCTTGGCACCGGGGATGAGGACGGCGCCGATGACGAGGTCGGCGTCCAGGACGGCCTTCTCCAGCTCGAAGGAGTTGGACATGATCGCCCGGACCTTGGTGCCGAAGACCTTGTCGGCCTCGCGCAGCTTGTTGATGTCGCGGTCGAGCAGCGTGACGTGGAAGCCCATGCCGACGGCGATCTGCGTGGCGTTCCAGCCGGAGACGCCACCGCCGATGACGACGGCCTTCGCGGGCTGGGTGCCGGGGACGCCGCCGGGCAGCACACCGCGGCCGCCGTTGAACCGCATCAGGTGGTAGGCGCCGACCTGCGGGGCGAGACGGCCCGCGACCTCGGACATGGGGGCGAGCAGCGGCAGGGCGCGGCTGGGCAGCTCCACGGTCTCGTAGGCGATCGCGGTGGTGCCGGACTCGACGAGCGCGTCGGTGCACTCCTTGGAGGCGGCCAGGTGCAGGTAGGTGAAGAGCGTCTGGTCCTTGCGGAGGCGGTGGTACTCCTCGGCGATGGGCTCCTTGACCTTCAGCAGCAGGTCGGCGGTGGCCCACACCTCGTCTGCGGTGTTGAGGATCTTCGCGCCCGCGGCGACGTACTCCTCGTCCGGGATCGACGAGCCGGCGCCGGCGCCCTGCTCGATGACGACCTGGTGGCCGTTGCGCACCAGCTCGTGCACGCCGGCGGGGGTGATGGCCACCCGGAACTCGTTGTTCTTGACCTCGCGGGGGATGCCGACCTTCACGTCGATCACGGTCCTTGGCTCGTGGATGGGGCAATACAACACATACCCAGGCATGCATGAGCACACCAGGAGACACCGCAGGAGAAGGTGCGGCAGAGCCAGTCTAATGAAGGTGTTCCCGCTGTCTAGCCTTTCATTGCATCAATCTTCAGGACGAGCACTACGGATTTCGCAGGCGTCACCGTCCTGTTTCGAGTCTTCGACACCCGCAGACCCCTCCGCAGACTCCTCCGGCGGCTCCTCGGCCTGCGACGCTTCCCCGCCCAGCAGGCGCTCCGCAGAGCCTCGGTGCAGCTGGGCCGAGGCGGGGTCACCGAGGCGTTCCAGGGTGTCGGCGAGCCGCAGCTGCAGCGCTGCCTGCAGCCGGACGTCCTCGGCGCGGCGTGCCAGCTCCACCGCCTCGTGGCAGGTCTCCAGCGACTCCTCGGGGCGGCCCGCGTACTCCTGGACGCGCGCCACCTCGCTGAGCGCCCGCGCCTGGGCGGCGACATCGCCGCTCTTGCGGTGTCCGGTGACCGCGGCGCGCCAGTTGCGCAGGGCCTCGCCGTAGCGGCCCGCGTAGGTGTGGGCCGTGGCGATCCGGCCGTAGAGCCGCGCGGCGCCCGTCCGGTCGTCCCGGGCCAGGCACTGCGCGAGGGCACGCCCGAACCAGTCGGCGGCCCGGTCGAAGTCCCCGAGCTCCAGGTGCGCACCGCCTACGGATTCCATCGCGCGACCGGCGGCGTACGGGTCGTTCGCCCGGCGTCCGGCGTCCAGTGCGGCCCGGTACCGCACCAGCGCCTCGCGCGTACGACCCGTCCGGGCGTCCAGGTCGCCGAGGTTCAGCAGGGCGGCGGCCTGCTCCCGGGGCAGGTTCTGCCGCTCGGCCACGTCCAGGACGAGCCGGTGGATGCCGTACAGGTCGGGGGCGGCGGCCTGGGTGCCGAAATGCGCCACCATGGCCTTGACCAGCTGTGACATCAGGCGGCGAGCCAGGGTGTCCAGCTCCCCGTCGGCCACGGCGAGCCGGGCCGCGGCCAGCAGCGCGGGCCGGCGCACCCGCAGCCAGTCCTCGGCGGCCCGGGGGTTCGAAAAGCGCATCGAGCGCGGCATGGCCTGAAGCTTCTCGCGCGCCTCGGGGTTGTCCGTCTCGGTGATCGTCCGGCACGACTGCAGCAGCCGTACCGTCCGCTCCAGCATCCGGGCCCTGGCCAGCTGCAGCTCCCCCGGGCGGTCCTGGGTCTCGGCGAGCGCCTCGAGTAGGGGGTGGAGGCAGCCCGGCACCTCGTACTGCGGCAGCGGCGACGTGAGCGCCCGCAGCAGCCCGAGGCCGGCGAAGCCGTCCAGCGCGGTGCGGGCGTCGCCCACCGAGCAGCCGGCCAGCGCGGACGCGGTGTGCGGGTCGACCTGGCCGGCCGGGGCGAGCGACAGCAGCCGCAGCATCCGGGCGTCCGGCGCGGACAGCGAGGCGTACACGAGCCCGAAGACCCGGCGCAGCGGGGTGCTTTCGTCGCTCTCCGTGTTCAGTTGCTTGGCGAGGTCGGCGACGGTCGCCTTGGGGCGGGCGGCGAGCCAGCCGCCGGCCAGCCTCAGGGCGGCGGGCTGGGCCTGGCACTCCTCGACGAGGCTCTCGGCGGCCCTGGGGTCGACCGTGATGCGGACCGAGCCGGTGAAGCGGCTGAGCAGCTCCACCGCGGACCGGGTGTCGAGGCCGCCGAGGGTGCAGGGTCGGACGTCGGAGATCCCGGTGAGAGGCCCGCCGGACACGGCCACGACCAGGCATTCCGGAGTGTCCGGCAGCAGCGCGTCGACCTGTTCGGCGTCCGCCGCGTCGTCGAGCAGCACCAGCGTCCGTCGGTCGGCGAGGGCGGCGCGCAGCGCCTCGCACAGATCGTCCTCGGTGGCTCCGGCGGGGGTCGGCAGCCCGAGGGCACCGAGCAGTTCGCGGGCGATGCGCTCGACCGGGACGGGGGTGCCGTCGTGCCCGCTCAGCCGCGCCCGGAGCACTCCGTCGTCGTAACGGTGCGCAACCTGCCGGGCCAGTTCCTCGGCGAGCGCCGTGCGTCCGGAACCGGGCCTTCCGGCGATGAGCAGGACGCGTGCGCGGGGGGCCTTGCGGCCGGAGAGGGTGTCCAGTCCCGCGCGCTCGATGTCGGCGCGCAGCTCCTTCAACTCCCTTGTACGGCCCAGGAATCGGCCCTCGTCCGCAGCGCGCCCCGCCGGCCGTGCACCGTCCGTGTCCACCGCCTGATCCGTCACGGGCCACACTCCCGTCCCACCGCGCGTGCAAGCCCGCCGGGACTCCGGTTCGGGCGTGTCAGAGCCTAGTTCACGCTCTGCTACGTTCCGTGCGGAGCGCGGCGGACACGTCCCTCGATCGGATCAGCAGATCGTCACACCGGTGCGGGAGCGGCTGCGGGGACGGGCGCGGTGACGGCTGCGTTCAGGACTCGAAGGGACGCGCGGGCCACGGGGCCTCGGCCGGGCGCAGCGCGTCGAGCCCGTCCCCGTGCTCCGCGGCGACCAGCGAAAGGACGCCCACGACAAGGCAGTTGTTGTGCAGCTCGCCCGCGAGCACACCCCGTACGAGCTCCTTCAGCGGTACGCGCGCGAGCTCCATGTCGGCCTCCTCGTGCTCGACCTCGAAGCGGTCGCCGTCGGCCTCGGAGAGACCGCGGGCGAGGAAGACACGGACGGCCTCGTCGCAGCCGCCGGGGGTGGTGTAGACGTCGGTCAGCACCCGCCAGTCCTCGGCCTTGACGTGGGCCTCCTCGTACAGCTCGCGCTGGGCGGCGTGCAGCGGGTTCTCGCCGGGCACGTCCAGCAGGCCGGCCGGGATCTCCCAGAGCTTGTGGCGCACCGGGTGGCGGTACTGGCGGATGACCACGACGCGCCCCTCGTCGTCGAGGGCGAGGACGGCCACCGAGCCGGGGTGGACCTGGTAGTCGCGGCGGGCCACATGACCGTCGGGCATGACCACGTCGTCGGTGCGGACGGAGGTCTTGTTGCCCACGAAGGGGGTCTCGGTCGCCCGGATCTCCCACTCCTGCGGGGTGTCCTTGATCGTCATGCCCTGCCCTTCGACGTGCGCAAAAGAAACCGGGGCGCACACCTCTTGAATGCGCGCGCCCCGGCCACCGTACAACTGTCGTGCTAGTTGGAACTCTGCCGCTCGACCGCCGCCTTCACCAGTCCCGCGAACAGCGGGTGCGGGCGGGTCGGGCGGGAGCGCAGCTCGGGGTGCGCCTGGGTCGCCACCAGATAGGGGTGCGTCTCGCGCGGGTACTCCACGTACTCCACGAGCTTGCCGTCGGGCGACGTGCCGGAGAACAGGATGCCGGCCTTCTTCTCCAGCTCCGCACGATAGGCGTTGTTCACCTCGTAGCGGTGGCGGTGCCGCTCCTCGACGTACTCCTTGCCCTCGTACACCTCGCGCACGATCGAGCCCTCGGCCAGCTTGGCCGGGTACATGCCCAGGCGCATGGTGCCGCCCATGTCGCCCTCGCCGGCGACGATGTCGAGCTGCTCGGCCATGGTGGAGATCACCGGGTGACCGGTGGCCGGGTCGAACTCCGTGGAGTTGGCGTCGGAGATGCCGGCCAGGTTGCGGGCGGCCTCGATCACGATGCACTGCAGACCGAGGCAGAGGCCGAGCAGCGGGATCTTGTTCTCGCGGGCGTACTTGATCGCGCCGACCTTGCCGAGCACACCGCGGTCGCCGAAGCCGCCCGGGATGCAGATGCCGTCGACGTCCTCCAGTTGCGCCTTGGCGCCGGCCGGGGTCTTGCAGTCGTCGGAGGTGACCCACTTGATCTTCACGCGGGCCCGGTTGGCGAAGCCGCCCGCGCGCAGCGCCTCGGTGACCGAGAGATAGGCGTCGGGCAGGTCGATGTACTTGCCGACCAGCGCGAGGGTGACCTCGTGGTCGGGCTTGTGGACGCGGTCGAGCAGGTCGTCCCAGGTCGTCCAGTCCACGTCGCGGAAGGGCAGGTCCAGCTTGCGCACGACGTAGGCGTCCAGGCCCTCGCCGTGCACGGTCTTCGGGATGTCGTAGATGGAGCGGGCGTCGGGACAGGCCACCACGGCGGCCTCGTCGACGTCGCACATCAGGGAGATCTTGCGCTTGATCGCGGTCGGGACCTCGCGGTCGCAGCGCAGCACGATGGCGTCCGGCTGGATACCGATGTTGCGCAGAGCCGCAACCGAGTGCTGGGTCGGCTTCGTCTTCAGCTCTCCCGACGGGCCAATGTAGGGCAGGAGGGAAATGTGGACCACGAAGACGTTGTCACGGCCGACCTCGTGCCGGACCTGGCGGACCGTCTCCAGGAACGGCAGGGACTCGATGTCGCCGACCGTGCCGCCGACCTCCGTGATGACGACGTCGACCTCGTCGGTCGCCATGCGGCGGATGCGGTGCTTGATCTCGTTGGTGATGTGCGGGATGACCTGCACGGTGTCGCCCAGGTACTCGCCGCGCCGCTCCTTGGCGATCACGGTCGAGTAGACCTGGCCTGTAGTGACATTGGCAGAGCCGTCCAGGTCCCGGTCGAGGAAGCGCTCGTAGTGTCCGATGTCCAGATCGGTCTCGGCGCCGTCGTTGGTGACGAAGACCTCACCGTGCTGGAAGGGGTTCATCGTGCCCGGGTCGACGTTCAGGTACGGGTCGAGCTTCTGCATCACGACGCGCAGGCCCCGCGCCTTGAGCAGCATGCCGAGGCTGGAGGCGGTGAGGCCCTTGCCGAGCGAGGAGGCGACACCCCCGGTGACGAAGATGTGCTTGGTCGTCGTGGCTTTGCTGTTTCGGAAAGCAGCGGGCGGCATGGCCAAAGGGGGGCTCCCGTGGTCGCGGTCTGGGGTGCGGTTCCGGGGTTTTCTCGCCCACCGGTCCACGGGCTACCAGGGTATCAGCGCCCGGAGGGGATGGCTTCCGGCCACGCTCCGCACACGAGTCACCACGGACCCGCACGGTCTCCCGACTTTCTCACCCGTTGCTCACCCGTTCGGCCTATCCGGGTTGTCCGGAGCGGCACGCAGATCATCTACGTGCGTCGTATCCTGCTCGGACACTCGCTGCCGAGCCCGGCCGGCATCACGGCACCACCCCCGCCCGCATGCGCCGGAACAACGAGAGCTCGTCAGTTCGTTGAGCAGAAATCGTCGTTTTGCCACACGGCTGGACGCCTGCTTTGCTTCACCGCTCAACGACGCATTACAACGACCCCTTGACCGCACTAGCGACAGCACCCCCGTGGGGGTGTGACGTGGCCGTTCGACTGGAGTTGCACGTGGCCGGGCGCATCGAAGACTACGCACTCATCGGAGACATGCAGACCGCTGCCCTGGTCTGCCGGGACGGCACAGTGGACTGGCTGTGCCTGCCCCGCTTCGACTCGCATGCCATCTTCGCCGGACTGCTGGGCACCGAGGAACACGGCTTCTGGCGGCTCGGCCCCGCGCACGCCTCCGACGCCCAGCCGCCCACCGCGGCCCGCCGGACCTACCGCGGCGACTCCCTGATCCTGGAGTCGGAGTGGGACACCCCGCGCGGCACGGTCCGAGTGATTGATTTCATGCCGCCGCGTGACGGCGCCCCCCAGCTGATCCGCATCGTCGAGGGCGTCTCGGGCCGCGTCCCGATGCGCTCGGCCCTCAGGATGCGATTCAGCTACGGGCGTGTGGTGCCGTGGGTGCACAAGCACGACGGGCGCACGGTCGCCGTCGCGGGCCCCGACTCGGTGTGGTTCGACACCGAGTGCGAGACCTACGGCAAGTCCCTGACCACGTATTCGGACTTCACGGTCGCACCGGGTGACCGGATCGCGTTCACGATCTCGTGGGAGCCCTCGCACAAGCAGCCGCCCGCGCTGCCCGAGCCGGAGGCCTCGCTGCAGGCGACGGAGGACTTCTGGCGCGAGTGGGTGGAGCACTGCACGTACCACGGCCCGTACCGCGAGGCCGTCATCCGCTCCCTGATCACGCTGAAGGCGCTGACGTACGCACCGACCGGCGGCATCGTCGCCGCCCCCACCACCTCCCTGCCGGAGGACATCGGGGGCGTGCGCAACTGGGACTACCGCTACACCTGGCTGCGCGATGCGGCCATCACCCTGTCCTCGCTGCTGCGCACCGGCTACCGCGAGGAGGCCCGCGCCTGGCGCGAGTGGCTGCTGCGCGCGGTGGCGGGCGACCCCGAGAACCTGCAGATCATGTACGGCATCGCGGGCGAGCGGGAGCTCGGCGAGGCGGAGCTGGACTGGCTGCCCGGCTATGAGAACTCCGCACCGGTGCGCGTCGGCAACGGCGCCGCGCACCAGCTACAGCTGGACGTGTACGGCGAGGTCACCGAGGCCCTGCACCTCGGCCACATGACGGGCCTGGCCCGCAACGACTACGCCTCGCTGCTCCAGCTCAAGCTGATCCGCTACCTGGAGCGGCACTGGGAGGAGCCGGACGAGGGCATCTGGGAGGTCCGCGGTCCGCGCCGGCACTTCGTGCACTCCAAGGTCATGGCCTGGGTCGCCGTGGACCGCACCATCAAGCTCATCGAGTCCGGCGACGCCGACGGGCCGCTGGAGCGGTGGCGCAGACTGCGCGACGACATCCACCGCGACGTCTGCGAGAAGGGTTACGACAAGGAACGCAACACCTTCACGCAGTCGTACGGCTCGAAGGAGCTGGACGCGTCGCTGCTGCTGATTCCGCAGATGGGCTTCCTGCCCCCGGACGACAAGCGCGTCATCGGCACCATCGAGGCGATCCAGCGCGAGCTGTCCACGGCGGACGGCTTCATCCTGCGCTACCCGACGGAGGGCTCCACCGAGGGCGTAGACGGTCTGCCCGGTGACGAAGGGGCGTTCCTGGCCTGCTCGTTCTGGATGGCGGACGACCTGGCGATGATCGGCCGCGTGGACGAGGCCCGCAAACTGTTCGAGAAGCTCCTCGCGCTCCGCAACGACCTGGGCCTGCTCGCCGAGGAGTGGGACCCGCGGCTGCAGCGGCAGGTCGGCAACTTCCCGCAGGCCTTCAGCCATGTCCCGCTGATCGACACGGCGTTGCGGCTGACGGCCTCGGGAGCGTACGGCGGCTGAGCGCGCCGGGAGGGCCGTGTCTGCCTAGGCTGGGAAGCATCCACATTGCCCCTTTCCGGAAGGGGGCGGCCATGGCTTCCCTCTCAACGGCGGGCGCGGCCCTCGCCGCGCTGCGCGAGGATCTGGTCGGCGAACTCTTCGCTCCCGAGGACCCGGGCTATGACGAGGCCCGGATCGTGTTCAACGCGATGATCGACCGTCGTCCGGCGGCGATCGCACAGTGCGCGAACGAAGCCGACGTCGTGAAGTCGGTGCGCTGCGCACGAGAACTGGACCTCCCCGTGGCGGTGCGCGGCGGGGGGCACAGCGTGGCGGGCTCGGCCCTGGGCGACGGGGCCGTGGTGGTCGATCTGCGGCGCATGCGCGCCGTCACCGTGGATCCGGCCGCCGAGGCGGTACGGATCGCGGGCGGCGCCACCATGAGCGACCTGGACCGCGCCTGCGCTCCGTACGGCCTCGCCACGACCGGCGGTCGCGCCTCCACCACCGGTGTGGGCGGCTTCGTGCTGGGGGGCGGCACCGGCTGGCTGGACCGCTGCTGCGGATACGCCGTCGACAACCTCCTGGGCGTCGAGCTGGTCACCGCCGACGGCGAGCGCATCCACGCCGACGCCGACGACAACCCCGACCTGTTCTGGGCCCTGCACGGAGGCGGCGGCAACTTCGGCGTCGCCACGTCGCTCACCCTGAAACTGTACGAACTGCCCCATTTCTCCATCGCGTTCGTGCTGTACCTGCCGGAGTTCGGACCGGAGGTCACGCGCACCTACCGGGATGTGATCACCGCAGGCCCGGACGAGGCGAGCGGGGCCGTCCTCTACGTCACCGGCCCGCCCGAGGAGTTCATACCGCCGCACCTGGTCGGCAAGCTGCTGTGCGGGATGCTGCTCACGTACGCCGGACCCGAGCAGGATCTGCGCAAGCTGGCCGAGCCGCTGCTGGCGCTGCCGCACGAGTCGGAGATCGTCGGGGAGATGCCGTACGCCGACGTCCAGTGCATGCTCGACGATCCGCCGGGGATGCGGAACTACTGGTCGGCGGAGTATCTGACGGGTGCGCCCGACGAGTTCGTGGACGTCTTCTGCCGTCTCGGGGAGTTCACGCCGGTACCGACGGGCACCCTGCACGCGCTGTTCCCGCAGGGCGGCGCGATCGGCACCGGCCCCCATGAGTACCCCGTCCCCTACCGGGACGCGCCGTGGGGCGTGCACCCCTTCGGGCTGTGGGAGGACCCCGCGGACGACGAGCGCTGCATCCAGTGGGTCCGTGAGGTGCGCACCGGCGTACAGCCGTGGAGCACGGGTGCGGTCTACCTCAACTTCATCGGCGACGAGGGCACCGACCGGGTCGTGGCGGGCCTCGGCGCGGAGAACGCCCGGCGTCTGGCGGAGGTGAAGCGCTCCTACGACCCGGACAACGTCTTCCGCTTCAACCACAACATCAGGCCGGCCTGAGCGCCGTGAGGGTCCGCTCCCCTGCCGGATCGGCCGCCGTCGCCGGCACCAGCGCGATCTCGTCGAGCCCGGCCTCGGCGTAGGCGTCGATGCGGGCGCGTACGGCCCCGAGGTCGCCGACCAGGCCCGCGGTGGCGGCGGCCTCGGGCGGCAGGGCGCGGACCAGGGTGTCGCGGTCGGCACCGGCGGCGGCGAGCCGCACCGCCTCGCCGAATCCGGCCGCGGTGAACACGTCGCTGTAGCCCGGCACGGTCAGATAGCCGGCGATGCTGACCAGGATCTGCGCGAGCGAGGCCGGCTCCGGATCGACCGCGGCGGGCAGCCAGGCCGCGAGCGTGGGCGGCGTACGGCCCACCTTCTCGGCCGCCGCGTCCAGCCTGGCGCGCAGGTCGCGCACCTGCTCCGGGGAGACGATGTCGAGCAGCATGCGGTCGGCGTGCGCGGCGGCGGTCGCGATGGCACGGTCGCCGAAGGCGGCGACGGTGAGCGGGCCGCCGGGCGGTGCGAGCCGGCGGCGGAAGGGGCTGCCGGGCACGACGGGCTCGCCCGGCTCGGCGTGCAGCAGCTCCCGCACGGCTGCCGCCGTCTCCTCCATCACGGCCGCGGGGCGCACCCGGGGCCGCCCGTGCACGCCCTCGACGACCCGCTTGCTGGAGGTGCCGAGTGCCACGCCGACCGCCCGTCCGGTGACGGCGGCGACCGACGCGGCACCGCGCGCGAGGCTGTAGGGGTCGCGCACGGACACCGGCACCGGGCCGGCCGTCAGGGCGACCCGCTCGGTGGCCCGCCCGATCGCCGCGGCGAGCACGAAGGAGTCCCAGGTGGGTCCCTCCCCCGCCCACACCTCCCGGTAGCCCAGCCGGTCGGCGAGCACCGCGACCCGCAGCGGCTCCTCCACGGGGCTGTCGTCCTCACGCGCCACTGCCACCACGCTGAAGTCCATGTCGATCCGCTACCCGACGGCCTGCGCCGTAATCGCCCGGAGGTGTCCTGGAGGCATCGGCGCAGGTAGCGTCCGGCTATGGACAGCGGCACGGAAAGCGGCACGGACAGGGGCAGGGACGGCGGGTTCGACGGCCGGGGCGGCGCCGGTATCACCGTTCGGCGGGCGCTGGAGCTGCCCGGTCTGCGCAGCGGGCTGCCGGAGGTCCTCGCGGGCGAGGACCGGCTGCAGCGCACCGTGCGCTGGGTGCACGCGGGCGAGGTGCCGAACATCGCCTCGCTGCTGAAGGGCGGCGAGCTGCTGCTGACCACGGGGTACGGGCTCGGCACCCGCCCGGCCGACCAGCGGGCGTTCGTGCGCACCCTGGCCGAACGCGGCATCGCGGCCCTCGTGGTCGAGCTCGGCCCGCGCTTCACGCGCCTGCCCGCCGCGCTCGTCGACACAGCCCGCTCGGCCGGGCTCCCCCTGGTCCAACTGCACCGCGAGGTGCCCTTCGTGACGGTCACGGAGGAGATCCACACCGAGATCGTCAACGGTCACTACGCGCTGCTGCAGCAGGCGGAGGAGGTGCACCGGCGCTGCACCGAGGCCCTGCTCGGTGGCGGAGGAGTGCCCCAAGTGCTCGGCATCCTGGGCGACTTCAGCGGCAACCCGGTCTTTCTGGAGACGACGGACGGGCAGCTGCTGTACGCCGCCGGCGCCGGGCCCGAGGGGGCGGACCCACTGCAGGTGTGGGAGGGGCTGCGCGGCCAGCACAAGGACGTGCCACCGCCGTCCGGGTCGGTCCTGGTGGATGTGCCGGGCGGCGGGCCCGGCACCGGTTCGGTGCGGGCCCGGCTGGTCCTGCTGCCCGTACGGGCGCCGCTCGTGCCCGTGCACCGCATGGCCGCCGAGCGGGCCGCGGGCATCCTGGCGGTCGTGCTGATGCAGGCGCGGCAGGAGGAGGAGCTGGCGGCGCGGGGCCGCGGCGACTTCCTCACCGATCTCGCCGAGGGCCGTATCACCGCGCAGGACGCGCCCGCGCAGGCGCGCGTGCTGGGCTTCAAGCCGGGCAGCAGCCCGCTGCTGCCGGTCGTGATGCGGCTGGGTGACGCCCTCGCCCCGGCCGGGGGTGCCTCGCGCGCGGGCGAGTTCGAGCGCGGCGGAGGCTGGGCGGTGCTGGCGCGGGCGGTCTCCGAGGAGCTCGCGTCCGTCGGGGTACCGGTCCTGCTCGGTGTACGGCCGGTCGAGGGCCGTGTGCTCGTCCTGCTGGGCCTGCGGTCGGAGTCGGAGCGTGCGGCGGTCGCGGACCGGGTCGCGGCGGCGCTGCGGGCGGGCGTGGAGCGGGCCGGGATGCACCGGCCCGGGGCGCGGCCGCCGGTGGTGGTCGGGGTGGCGGGCGGCTGGGCGGCGGCCTCCGCGGGGCTCAGACACGCGGCGGAGACGGCGACGGCGGCGCAGGGCCTGTCGGACCGCCTCTGGTACGACGCCCGCCGCCTGGACATCGACCTGCTGCTGTGGCGGCTGCGCGACCACCCGGACCTGGCGGCCTTCGTGGACCGTGCGATCGGCCCGCTGCGCGACCACGACGACCGTTCCAAACCGCCTCTGCTGCCCACCCTGGAGACGTACTTGGCGCACGCGGGCCGCAAGGCGGAGACGGCCCGCGAGCTCCACCTCAACCGGCAGACCCTCTACAACCGCCTCGCCCGGATCGGCGAGTTGCTCGGCACGGACCTCGACGACCCGCAGACGGTACTGGCGTTGAGCCTGGCCCTGCGGGCGCGCAGGCATGTGCCGTGAGGGGAGCCGAGAGGTGAGCTGGGTGAGCGGCCGGGGAGTCAGGCGAGCGGCCGGGGAGCTAGGCGAGCGGCCGGGGAGCTAGGCGAGCGGCCGGGGCTGGGTCAACTCGTCGTAGATGCTCAGCACTTGCGCGACCGTCTCGTCCTCGGTCGGCCAGGTGGCGGCCTGCCGGGCGCCCTTGGCCTTGAGTTCCTCGCGGCGCCCGGGGTCGTCGAGGAGCGCGGTGACGGCGGTGGCGAGGGCCTCCGCGTCTGCGTACGGGACGAGTTCGGCGCCGTCGCCGACGAGTTCGGGGATGCCGCCGACGCGGGACGCGACGAGCGGCACGCGCGCGTGCAGGGCCTCCTGGGCGAGCACGGAGCGCGACTCCCAACTGCTGGGCAGCAGCGCGAGGTCGGCGGCCGCGAGCAGTTCGGCCGCGTCGTCCCGCCGCCCCAACAGGCGCACCGGCAGGCCCTCGTTCTCGATACGGCGCTGCAGCACGCCCCGCAGCGGCCCCTCGCCCGCGATCACGACGAGCGGCACGGGGTCCAGGCGCCGCCACGCGCGCGTGGCGTCCAGCAGGGTGTCGTAGCCCCGGTGCCGGTCGAGGGAGCCGACGGCCAGCAGCAACGGGCGGCCGGTGGCGCCGAGTTCGGCCCGCAGCTTGAGGCCGGGGCGCTCGGGGTCCTCCGGCTCCGCGGTGCGGCGCGCGGGCGGCAGGGTGAGGGCGGCGAGCCGCGCGTCCCGTGCCCCGCTGCGGCGAGCGTGGTCCACCAGGTCCGAGGTGACGCCGAGCACCACGGTGGCCGCCTTCACGACCCGCCGCTCCAGGAGGCGCAGCAGATGGGCGCGGGCTCCTTCGGCGTGGGCGCGGTCGTGCAACGTGACGACGAGCGGGGTGCGCCGGCCGCTGAGCGCGAGCGCGGCGCGGAAGGAGGCGTGCAGGCCGTGCGCATGGACCAGGTCGGCCTCGGCGCAGGCCGCGCGCAGCAGGGTTACGGTTCCCGGGTCGCTGCTGCGCGGCACGTGCGCATGGTCGGCGCCGGCGCCCGTGAAGTCGTAGGTGTGCTCGGCCTCGACGGGGGCGCACACCGTGACCCGCACGCCCCGCGCGACCAGTCCCGACGCGAGCGAGCGCACATGCGCGCTGCTGCCGGCGTTGCCACCGCCCAGCACCTGCACGGTGCGCAGCGGCAACTGGCCGTGCGGTGAGTGGCTGCTCACGTGGCTCACGTGGCCGGGGCTCCTGGTTCGGCTTCGGGCGGTCACGAAGAAAGTACAGAAGGAACGAGCGGAGGGGGTGTACCGCGCGGCTTCCTCCACGTACTGCCTCAAGGATGCCAGCCCGCCCGGGTGTTCCGACAACGCGAACCCGATGCGCGGGCCGCGCGACGGTGGGGTTGGTCACTCACACGAGTGAGCAGGGGGCTCCTCGGGGCAGTGGGTGCCACGGATGCATCCGACCACTGGAAGAAGTGCGCCCTTCGCGCGCCCACGTGCACGCGCGCTCCGGACGCACACCGCCGAGCGCCTCGCCCCCCATCGAACAACCACCCACCCCACGCCCTCGCCACGTCAACCACCCATCGCGGCAGACGACCACGGCGACCGAGTCGCACGTACGCAAGAAACCCGGCACGCCTATGGCCCAGGCCACGACGGCCGCGCCCCCATTTCCGCGCCCAACAGATCCCAGCCCACGCCGCCCGCCGCCGCACCTCGCCCGCCGGACAACCGCCCACCTCACGCCCTCGCCACCCAGCCACCTCATCGCTGCAGACGGCCACGGCGACGCAGTCGCTACCGCGGCGAGTTCCGCACCCGCGACCGCAGGTCAGCAGCCCCCGTGCACGCCGCCAGGCGTCGCTGTCCGCCCGAAGAGATCCCGCCGGACGACCGCCCGCCTCACACCCGGCCACCCCACGCCCGCGCCGCCTCAGTCACCTTCTCGCCGTACACCGCCGCGGCGACCAGAGCCGCGGCATGCGCCAGGAGCCCGGCGCGTGTGTTGCCCGCCACGACCGCAGTGCCCAGGGCCGCGCCCAGTGCGTGTGCTCCCGTGTCGCCGAGCATTGCGCGCTCACCGACGTCATCGGGCAGGACGGCTGCGGCGGCGCCCGTCGTGGCGGCGGCGAACTCCGCGCCGGGGCCGGAGCGCAGCAGTCCGGGGGTTCCGAGCGCGAGGACCGCGGCGGCGGCCCGTCCCGGGCGTACGTCCACGAGGTTCACGAAGTGGGCCGCTCCGGCGATCACGACGCCCGCGAGCACCTTGTCCACGGCCCGCTCCTTGAGCAGCGCGCCCGCGACCAGTCCCGCTGCGGAGATCCCGAACAGCTTCACCGTCCCGCTGGTGATCTCGCCGTCCCGCAGCGCCAGGAGATGGTCGCGGAACCCGCGCCGATCGTCACCGGCCCCGGCCACATCGTCGTAGGCCCCGCAGAGCCCGGCCGCGAGCACGGCGAATCCGGCGACGGGCCGCACCCGCCCGGCCCCGACGGCCGCGCCCACCGCGGCCGCGGGCCCGGCGTACAACTCCACGGTCCGGCCTGCGTAGTTCGTCCGCTCCCAACGCCCGCGCCCGCCGGGCGCCTTGGCACGCAGCCCGGCGATCCCGGCACGGGTGAGTCCAGCGGCCAGTGCGAACAACCTTGTCCTACGAGCACGGTTGACCATCGGGCCACCCTAAAGGGCGACGCCCGGCCCCCGCCCCCGCGGGCGCTATCCGTCCGCCCTGGCCGTGGCCAGCAGCTCCTCCGCATGCGCCCGGGCCGTCTCGGAGTCCTCCTGGCCGGCCAGCATGCGCGAGAGCTCCCGGACCCGGTCCTCACCCTCCAGGACCTTCACGCCGGAGCGGGTCACCGACCCGTCGTTGCGCTTCTCCACCAGCAACTGCCGGTCGGCGAAGGCCGCCACCTGCGGCAGGTGCGTGACGACCACGACCTGTGCGGTCTTCGCCAGCCGCGCGAGCCGGCGGCCGATCTCGACCGCCGCCTTGCCGCCGACGCCGGCGTCCACCTCGTCGAAGAGATACGTCGGCACCGGGTCCGTACCCGCGAACACGACCTCGACGGCGAGCATCACGCGGGACAGCTCACCGCCGGAGGCACCCTTGGCGATGGGCCGCGGCGGCGCTCCCGGATGCGGCGCGAGCAGCAGCTCGACCTCGTCGGCGCCGGACGGCCCGTAGGCGACGGGACGGCCGCCGACCTCCACGCCCTCCGGGTCCTCGGTCTGCCGGATCTCGAACGACACGCGCGCGTGCGGCATGGCGAGCGAGGCCAGCTCCGCGGTCACGGCGGCGGCGAACCGCTCGGCCGCCTCCGACCGGGCGTCCGTCAACGCCTGCGCCAGTCCGCCCAGTTCGCTGCGCAGCGCGTCCCGCTCGGCGGTCAGTTCGCCGATCCGCTCGTCGTCGCCGTCCAGTTGCGTCAGCCGCGCGGCCCCCTGCTCGGCCCACGCCAGCACCGAGGCGACGTCCTCGCCGTACTTCCGGGTCAGCGCGGTGAGTGCGGCACGCCGCTCCTCAACCGCCGCAAGGCGCAAGGGATCCGCGTCCAGGTCGTCGGCGTACCCCGCCAACTCCCCCGCGACATCGCCCAGCAGGATGCCGATCTCGCCGATGCGGTCGGCCAGCGCCGCCAGCGCCGGATCGTAGGACCGCACCGCGTCCAGCGCCCGCTGGGCGCCCGCGACGAGCATGGTGGCGTCGATGCCCTCGGGGTCCTCCGGATTGCCCGCGAGGGCGGCGTGCGCGGCCGTGGCCGCCGAGGACAGCGCCTCGGCGTGCCCGAGCCGCTCCGCCTCCTCGGCGAGCTCCACGTCCTCGCCGGCCCGCGGCTCCACACCGGCGATCTCGTCGAGCCCGTAGCGCAGCATGTCGGCCTCCTGGGCCCGCTCACGCGCGCGCGTGACGATCTCCTCCAGCTCGGTGGAGACCGCCCTCAGCCGCCGGTACGCCTCGCCGTACTTCGCCAGCGGCCCGGCCACGGCGTCCCCGGCGTACCGGTCGAGCGCCTGCCGCTGCCGGGACAGCTTCAACAGCCCCTGCTGATCGGTCTGCCCGTGCACGGCCACCAGTTCGTCGGCCAGTTCCGCCAGCATTCCGACGGGCACACTGCGCCCGCCCAGATGGGCCCGGGAGCGTCCCTCGGCGGAAACCGTACGGCTGATCAGCAGCGCCCCGTCGTCGAGTTCGGCCCCGGCCTCCTCCGCGCGTACGACGGCCGAGGAGCCCTCGGGAGGCGCGATCCGCCCCTCCACCACGGCCTTGTCGGCCCCGATCCGCACGAGCGCGGCATCGGCCCGCCCGCCCAGCAGCAGCCCGAGACTGGTGACCACCATGGTCTTGCCCGCACCGGTCTCACCGGTGACGGCCGTGAACCCGGGCGACAGCTCGACGACCGCGTCGTCGATGACTCCGAGTGACCGTATCCGCATCTCTTCCAGCACGGCTACGACCTTACGAGGTCAGTACCGGGAAGTGCGACGGCCCCCGTCCCGGTTGTGTGAAGGTGCAGGTGACGAATGCACAAGGACGGCACATTGTCACCCACCCGAGTGCAACGCCTCCGGGTACCTCTTAATGGGGCGCCCCCCGCCATCCGGAGACCGGCAGCGCGAACTTCGCCACGAGCCGGTCGGTGAACGACGCGTGGTGCAGCCGGGCGAGGCGCACCGGCACGGCACCCCGCCGCACCTCGACCCGCGCCCCGGGCGGCAGATCGACGGTCCGCCGCCCGTCGCACCACAGCACCCCCGGCGGAATGTGCGGCAGCACCTCCACCGCGAGCACCGAGTCCGGCGACGTGACCAGCGGCTTCGCGAACAGCGCGTGCGCCGAGATCGGCACCATGAGCAGCGCCTCGACCTCGGGCCACACCACCGGCCCGCCCGCGGAGAAGGCGTACGCCGTGGACCCGGTCGGCGTCGACAGCACGATCCCGTCGCAGCCGAACCCGGTGACCGGCCGCCCGTCGATCTCCAGCACGACCTCGAGCAGTTTCTCGGCGGACACCTTCTGCACGGCCGCCTCGTTCAGCGCCCAGTCGGTGTGCACGATGTCGCCGTTGCGGTGGACGACGACGTCGACGGTCATCCGCTCCTCGACCTCGTACGCCTTCGTCACCACCCGGTCGACGACCTTGTCGAGGTCGTCCCGCTCGGCCTCGGCGAGGAACCCGACCCGCCCGAGGTTGACGCCGAGCATCGGCACTCCCGAGGCCCGGGCGAACTCGGCGCCGCGCAGCAGCGTGCCGTCGCCGCCGAGCACGATCAGCAGCTCGCAGCCGTCGAGGCACTGCGGTGTGGCCTCCTCGACCAGCTCCACTTCCTCGGGCAGCGGCAGGTCGCGTGCCTCGTACTCCAGGACGCGCACGCCGATGCCCTCGCGCAGCAGGCCCTTCACGACCAGTTCTGCGCTGCGGATGGCCGCGGGCCGCCCGGTGTGGGCGAGCAGGAAAACAGTACGAGCTCGGTTCTGTGTCAACGCGGCCCCTCCGCCACTGCACGGTCTACGTCGGCCGGGTCCAGTTCGGGTGCCCCGGCCCGCAGCCAGAGAAAGTACTCGACATTCCCGGACGGTCCGGGCAGGGGGCTGGCGGTGACACCGTTCACCCCGAGCCCGAGGTCCCACGCCTTGTGGGCCACGTGGCACACGGCCTCCGCCCGCAGTTGCGGACTCCGTACGACACCCCCGCTGCCGAGCCGTTCCTTCCCCACTTCGAACTGCGGCTTGACCATCATCACCAGGTCGGCGTCCGGTTTCACGCACCGCACCAAGGCAGGCAGTACCAGGCCGAGCGGGATGAAGGACAGATCCCCCACGACTAGATCCACAGGCTCCCCATCGATCGCTTCGAGCGTCAACTCGCGTACGTTCGTACGGTCCTTGACGGTGACGCGTTCATCGCTGCGCAGAGTCCAGGCGAGTTGTCCGTATCCGACGTCCACGGCGACGACGTGGGCCGCCCCCGCCCGCAGCAGTACGTCCGTGAAGCCGCCGGTGGAGGCGCCGGCGTCGAGCGCCCGTCGTCCCTCGACGACGAGTCCCCGCGGCACGAAGGCCTCCAGCGCGCCCGCGAGTTTGTGGCCGCCCCGGGAGACGTAGTCGGGATCGTTGTCGTCGCCGGAGACGACGATGGCCGCCGCCGTCTCCACCTGGGTGGCGGGCTTGGTCGCGACGGTCTTGCCGACGGTCACCCGCCCGGCCGCGATCAGCTGGCTGGCGTGCTCGCGCGAACGCGCCAGCTTGCGGCGGACCAGCTCCGCGTCCAGACGACGGCGTGCGACTCCTGCCACGTTCGGTTCAGCTCCTGTGTTGGTACGACGGCTATCGGTACGAGGGCGGGGGCGCCGGAGGTCCCGGGCGGGCGTCGAGCGCGGTGAGCGTGTCGCGCAGCCCCCGGTGTACATCCTCGTACACCTCGATGTGTCCGTCAGTGGTGAGGTGGTCGGCGTCACCGAGCCGTTCCAGCCCGGCGTCGACCTCGGCGTTGCCGGTCGGGGTGCGGGGGATGTTCAGCGGAGCGGGGGCCGCGGGGTCGTGGTCGGCCTCGGGATCGTGGTCGGCCGCGGGGTCGTGGTCGGCCTCGACGAGGGGTTCGGCCTCGGCCGGCGCATCCTCTGCCGTGGGCGCCGGCGCATGACCCTTCGTGGGCTCGGGCACAGTGTCGCTCATGCCCAGACGCTACCCCGAAGCCCTGGGGTACCGTCGATCTCGATGGCCACGATCGAGGAGTGCCGCGCCGCACTCGAAAAGCTCTCGGACAACATGC
The DNA here is from genome assembly GCF_022698145.1 of Streptomyces spinosisporus. Lineage (GTDB taxonomy): Bacteria > Actinomycetota > Actinomycetes > Streptomycetales > Streptomycetaceae > Streptomyces > Streptomyces spinosisporus. The sequence goes on along the minus strand of NZ_JALDAX010000012.1, from coordinate 8,090 downwards.
GCAGCGCCGAGGGGGACGTCCGTACGGCCGTCGCCCTGGACCGCTCCGTCAGCTGCCGGATCACCGACCTCGACATCACCTTCGTCGGCCGGATGACCGGGGGCCGGATCGTGGTCGAGGACACGGTCCAGGGCCCTCCGCGGGAGAAGGCCCAGATCAGACTGGCCATGAAGGGCGACGACCTGGTGGCGCTGGTCTCCGGCGAACTGCACTTCGCCCGGGCGTGGGGCTCGGGCCGGGTGAAGCTGGAGGCCGGACTGCGGGACCTGCTGCTGCTCAGGAAGCTGCTGTAGCGGCCCGCGCCTTCCGCGCTGCGGGCACCACCAGCGGGGTTCCCGTCTCCGGGTCGTCGATGACCTGGCAGCGCAGCCCGAAGACCTCCTCGACCAGTTCGGCCGTGACGATGTCGTTCGGCGCTCCCTCGGCGACGATCCGTCCCTCGCGCAAGGCGATCAGGTGGGTGGCGTAGCGGGCGGCGTGGTTGAGGTCGTGCAGTACGGCGACCAGGGTGCGGCCCTGTTCCTCGTGGAGTTCGGCGCACAGGTCGAGGACGTCGATCTGGTGCTGGATGTCGAGGTAGGTCGTCGGTTCGTCGAGCAGCAGCAGGGGCGTCTGCTGGGCGAGTGCCATGGCGATCCACACCCGCTGCCGCTGACCGCCGGACAATTCGTCGACATAGCGATCGGCGAGCTCGGTGACCCCGGTCTGCGCCATCGACTCCTGTACGACCCGTTCGTCCTCCGTCGACCACTGGCGCAGGATGCCCTGGTGCGGGTAGCGGCCGCGGCCCACCAGGTCGGCGACGGTGATGCCGTCCGGCGCGATCGACGACTGCGGCAGCAGCCCCAGCGTGCGCGCGACCTTCTTGGCCGGCATCGACTGAATGACCTGCCCGTCGAGCAGCACCCGCCCCCGGTTCGGCTTCAACATCCGCGAAAGCGCCCGCAACAACGTCGACTTGCCGCACGCGTTCGGCCCGACGATCACAGTGAAGGAGTTGTCCGGGATCTCCACCGACAACTCCTCGGCGATGACCCGCTGATCGTAGGCAAGAGTCACACTCTCGGCAGACAGACGGTTCACAGTGCTCCTTCGGGTGTTCGTCGCAACGTCCGGGCCACACCCACCCGGCTTTGTCGATGTACGCGCGTCCGGCTTTGTCGACATGCTCAGGGTCGGGGTGGGTGCGGGGTTTGGGTCCGGGGTGGTTGCGGTGTCTGGGTCCGGACTCGCCACCGCGCCCGCGCCCGCATCCACCACCGAGCCACCGGCAGGCCTCACCGCCGAACCCCCGCCCAGCCCCTCCAGCCCGTTCATATCCGCCCCGCCCTGCGTTCTGTGACCAGTAGCCACAGCAGGTAGACCCCGCCGAGGACTCCGGTGACCACGCCGACGGGCAGTTGGTCGGCGCCGAAGGTTCGTTGGGAGGCCCAGTCGGCGGTGACGAGTAGGGCGGCGCCCATGCACAGGGACGACAGGAGGTTGGGGCCCGGTGAACGGGTGAGGCGGCGGGCGAGTTGTGGCGCGGTGAGGGCCACGAAGCTGACGGGACCCGCGGCGGCGGTGGCGGTCGCGGTGAGCAGGACCGCGGCCACCATCAGCAGGGCCCGGACGCGCTCCACGCGTACCCCCAGGGCACCGGAGACGTCGTCGCCCATCTCCATCATCCGCAGCCCGCGCGCGTTGACGAGGACGAGCGGGACCAGCACGGCGCACAGCCCGAGCAGCGGCCAGACCTGCTCCCAGTCGCGGCCGCTGAGCGACCCGGTCATCCAGACGACCGCACGGGTGGCGTCCACGATGTCGGACACGGTGAGCAGATAGCCGTTGACCGCTGTGACGATCGCGGAGACACCGATGCCGACCAGCACCAGCCGATACCCGTGCACCCCCTGCTTCCAGGCGAGCAGATAGATGGCGAGCCCGGTCGCCAGCCCACCCACCAGCGCACCCACCGTGACCTCGGTGGCGCTGCCGGAGAACAGCACGATCATCACCAGCGCCCCGGCGGTCGCCCCCTGGCCGAGCCCGAGCACATCGGGGCTGCTGAGCGGATTGCGGGTGACGGCCTGGAACAGCGCGCCGCCCAGTCCGAGCGAGGCGCCGACCAGCAGCCCGACCAGGACCCGCGGCAGCCGCAGCTCGTTGACGATGAACTCCTGTCCCGCGTTTCCGTTCCCGGCAAGGGTCTTGAGCACATCGCCGGCCGAGATGGGGAAGTCGCCGGTGCCGATCAGTACGACGCTCGCGGCGAGCGCGGCGAGCAAAAGCAGGACGACGACGAGGGCGGCCCGTACATCCAGGCGCACGGAGAGCCCGCCCGGGGACCTCACCACACGGGTGCTCTTCACAGCTGCGCCGTCCTTCGCCGTCGTACGAGAAAGATGAAGACCGGCCCGCCGATGATCGCGGTGACGATGCCGACCTGCAGCTCGGAGGGACGGGCGACGACCCGGCCGAGCACGTCCGCGCCGAGCAGCAGGACGGGCGACAGGATCGCGGCGTACGGCAGGATCCAGCGCAGGTCGGGCCCGGTGAAGGACCGTACGACGTGCGGAACCATCAGCCCGACGAAGGCGATCGGCCCGCACGCCGCCGTGGCCGCCCCGCACAGCACGGTCGCGGCGAGCATGGACAGCGCCCGGGTCCGGTTCAGGTCGGCGCCGAGCGCCTTGGCGGTGTCGTCGCCCAAGGCCACGGCGTTGAGCGGACGGGCGAGCACGAGGGAGAGGACCGAGCCGACCGCGATGAACGGCAACACCTGAAGGATGGTCGAGTCGGTCGCCGAGGCGAGCGAACCGACCGTCCAGAAGCGCATCTTGTTCAGCGCCGCCTCGTCGGTGATCATCACGGCCTGCAGATAGCCGTACAGCGCGGCACTGATGGCGGTACCGGCGAGCGCGAGCCGCACCGGCGTCGCACTCCGGCTGCCCCCGAGGAACCAGACCAGCGCACCGACGGCCGCCGCTCCGGCGAAGGCGAACCAGACATAGCCGCTCAGGCTGGTGACACCGAAGTACGTGATGGCCGTGACGACCGCGGCCGACGCGCCCGCGTTGAGGCCGAGCAGTCCGGGGTCGGCCAGCGGATTGCGGGTGAGCGCCTGGAGGACCGCACCGGCGAGGCCGAGTGCCACGCCGGCGAGCAGTCCGAGGGCCGTCCGCGACAGCCGCTCGTCCACGACGACGTCGCCGTACGACCCCGTGTCCTGGAACAGCCCGTGCCACACCTGCTCCAGGGACAGCTCTTTCGCGCCGATCGCGATGCTCGCCAATGCGACGAGCACCAGGACGGCGAGAGCGAGGAGGAGCCCAAAGGCACGTATCGCCCGGCGGGTTGGGGGCGCGGGGGCGGTCTCCGCGCGCTGTTCGGGAGGACTGTCGACCAACACGCAGTTAGGTTAGCCTACCCTCGCATCCCACCACGATGGCTGGTCACCGCGACCGGGCGATGCACAGGTACCCCGAGCGCCGTCCAGCATGTGCTCCGGCTCACAGCGAACTCCCCACCGCGAACTCCGCAACCGTCGCCTCACAGCTCCAGCCGGCCCAGCGCCTTCCCCGCGTCCAGCTCGCACACACCCTCGCCTGCCGACGTCCAGGCCGCCGCGCACAGCGCCCGCAGACCGTCCAAGGCCTCCCCGTCACCGTCCAGTTCAAGCCGCTCCGAGGACGCCGTGGCCGTCCAGCCGCCGCACCGGAAGCCGTCATCCAGCCCGGTGACCTCCGGCTGTCCGGTGAGCATTCCGCGCAGATCCGCGTCGACATACGTCGGCCGGTGCTGCGGCGGCGCCGCGAGAAGCTGTGCCGCGTCGGTGACGCCGGTCAGGACGAGCAGCGAGTCCACCTCGCCATTGAACGCCCCCTCGATGTCCGTGTCCAGCCGGTCCCCGACCACCAACGGCCGCTCGGCGCCCGTACGCAGAATCGTCTCCCGGTGCATCGGGGGCAGCGGCTTGCCCGCGACCTGCGGATCGGCGCCGGTCGCTATCCGCACGACCTCCACCGCCGCGCCGTTGCCCGGTGCGATCCCGCGCGCGCCGGGAATCGTCAGGTCGGTGTTGGAGGCGTACCACGGCACCCCGCGTGCGATGGCGTAGCACGCCTCGGCGAAACGTCCCCACGTCAGATCGGGACCGCCGTACCCCTGCACGACCGCCGCCGGATCGTCCTCGGCCGAATCGACGGGCTCGAGCCCTCGCTCGCGCAGCGCGACCTTCAGTCCCTCCCCGCCGATCACCAGCACCCGCGCGCCCGCCGGCATCTGCTCGCTGATCAGCCGCGCGACCGCCTGTGCGGAGGTGATGACGTCCTCGGCACCGGTCGGGATCCCCAGCTCGGTCAGATGACCGGCCACCGCGTCCGGAGTCCGCAGCGCGTTGTTGGTGACGTACGCGAGATGCATCCCGCCCGCCCGGGCGGTGGCCAGCGACTCGACGGCGTGGGCGATGGCACTGCCCCCCGCGTACACCACCCCGTCCAGGTCGAGCAGCGCCGTGTCGTATGCCTCGCTCAGGGCCTGGCCACTGCCCTCGGGCCTCGTCCTGACGCTCTGGCTCATTCCACATCGCTCCTCGCTCGACGGCTTTCCCTCGATCATCCCTCACGCCTCTGACACACGTACGATGCCGGGATGAACACAGCAGGTCACTCGGAAGCAACGGCGCTCCGGGGCCTGGAACTCACCCCGTTCCGAGGCCTCCGTTACGACCCGGACCGGGTCGGCAGCCTGGCCGCAGTGACGTCGCCGCCGTACGACGTGGTCGTACGCCCCGACGGCCTGCACCATCTCCAGTCGGCCGACCCGTACAACATCGTCCGCCTGATCCTCCCCCAGGCCCCGACACCGAGCGCCCGCAACGAGCAGGCGTCGGACACCCTGCGCCGCTGGCAGTCGGAGGGCGTACTCGCCGCCGACGACAAACCGGGTCTGTACGTCTACGAACAGCGCGCCGACGACGGCATGCTGCAGCGCGGCATCATAGGCGCCCTGCGCGTCTCCGACCCCGCCGAGGGCGTCGTGCTGCCGCACGAGGACGTCATGCCGCACATCGTCGCCGACCGCGCGGACCTGATGCGCGCCACCTCCGCGAACCTCGAACCCCTGCTGCTGACCTACCGCGGCAACGGTTCGACGTCCGCCGCGGCCGACATCGTGGAGCGCGTCGCCGACCACCCTCCGGTGCTCGCCACGACCACGGAGGACGGCTACAGCCACCGTCTGTGGGCGGTCACCGATCCGGCCGACCTCGCCCTCATCCAGTCCGACCTCGCACAGCACCAGGCCCTCATCGCCGACGGCCACCACCGCTGGGCGACGTACCGCCGTCTACGCGCGGAGCACACCTCCCCCAGCCCTTGGGACTACGGCCTCGTCCTCCTCGTCGACACGGCCCGCTACCCCCTGCGCGTCCGTGCCATCCACCGCCTCCTGCACGGTGTGCCGGTGGCCGACGCGCTCGCCGCCGTGGAGGGCCTCTTCCGCATCCGGCACCTGCCGGGGTCCCTGCCGTCAGCCCTCGAAGCGCTGGCCGACAGCGCCCGCGACGGCAACGCCTTCCTGCTGGCCGGCGACGGCGCCTACCACCTGGTCGACCGGCCGGACCCGGATCTCCTGGCCCGTACGATCCCGACGGACCGCCCCCCCGCCTGGCGCACCCTGGACGCGACGGTCCTGCACGCCGCCCTCCTCGACCACGTCTGGCACATCCCCGAGGACTCCCCGGCCCATATCGCCTACATCCACGACACGGCCGCCACGGTCGAAAAAGCGGAGCGCGACGGCGGTACGGCGGTACTGCTGCACCCGGTCCGCGAGGAGGTCGTACGCGACCTGGCCCGCCAGGGAGTGACGATGCCGCGCAAGTCGACGTCGTTCGGCCCGAAGCCGGCCTCCGGGCTGGTGCTGCGCACGCTGGACCTCTGACACACGAAAGGGCGGGACCGCACGGCCCCGCCCCTTCGTCAACGATCAGTTCCTGTCGTCCCGGTCCTGGTCCTGGTCTTCGTCCTTCTCAGCGAGGTCGACGTCGGCACCGGCCTCGATGTCGTCGTCCTCGTCGCTCCCGTCGAAGGCGTCGACGAACTCCACGCCATCCAGCTCGGCGAGCCGGTCCGAGGCGTCCGTGCTGCCGTCGCGGTCAGCCTCCACGGCCTTCGCGAACCACTCCCGCGCCTCGCCCTCACGACCGGCGGCGAGCAGGGCGTCCGCGTACGCGTAACGCAGCCGCGCGGTCCAGGGCTGCACCGAGTTGGAGGCGAGCTCGGGGCTCTGCAGGGTCACGATGGCCGCGTCGAGCTGGTCCATGTCGCGCCGGGCTCCGGCCGCGACCAGCCGCATCTCCACCTGCCCGGCCTTGTCCAGCTTCTGCACCTCGGGCGCCCCGGCCATGTCCAGCGCCTTCTCCGGCCGTCCGAGCCCACGCTCGCAGTCGGCCATCACCGGCCACAGCTCCACGGTGCCGGTCATGCGCCGCGCGGCCCGGAACTCGGCGAGCGCCTCGGCGTACTTCTGGTTCGCGTACGCCGCGAACCCGGCCGCCTCGCGTACGGCGGCGACACGCGACGCCAGCCGCAACGCCACCTTGGAGTATCCGTAAGCGCCTTCGGGATCCTCGTCGATGAGCCGCGCGACCATCACCAGGTTCTTGGCGACATCCTCAGCAAGCCCCTTCGGCAGGCTCTGCAACTCCTGCCGTACGTCCTTGTCGATCTCGTCGCCCGTGACGTCCTCGGGGATGGGCAGCCGCTTGATCGGCTCGCGATCGCGGTCGCGGTCCCGGTCACGGTCGCGGGGTCGATCATCCCGGAACCGGCCGCCGCCACCGCCGCCACCGCGCCGGTCGTCACGCCCCCTGAAGCCTCCGGGTCGACCACCACGGTCGTCCCGACGAGGACCGTAGCCACGTCCACCACGGTCATCCCGGCCGCGGAACCCACCACGGTCACCCCGGTCACCCCGGTTGTCGTCACGTCGGAAGCCACCACGGTCACCGCCGCGGTCGTCACGGCGGTCATCGCGACGGTCGTCACGGCGGTAGGACGGGCGGTCACCACGGTCGCCGCGGTCGTCACGACGGAAGGAGGGACGGTCGCCACGGTCATCGCGGCGGTCGTCACGACGGTCATCACGACGGTATGACGGGCGGTCGCCGCGGTCATCGCGACGGTCGTCACGACGGTCATCACGACGGTATGACGGGCGGTCGCCGCGGTCATCGCGACGGTCGTCGCGGCGGAAGGACGGGCGGCCACCCCGATCGCCGCGGTCGTCACGACGGAAGGAGGGCCGGTCCCTGCGGTCACCCCGATCGTCGCGACGGAAGCCCCGGTCGCGGTCGCCTCGGTCATCGCGGCGGAAGCCCCGGTCGCGGTCGCCTCGGTCATCGCGGCGGAATCCGCGGTCACGGTCGCGGTCACGGTCATCCCGACGGGGGCCACGGTCACGGTCGTCGCGCTGGTACGCCGGCCGCGCACCACGATCACCGCGGTCATCACCCCGCCGCTCGTCCCGACGCCCGTACCCACCGCCGCGGTTGTCGTCCCGGCGATCGTCACGCCGGAATCCACCGCGGTCGTCACGGCGGAAGCCCCGGTCACGGTCGCGATCGTCCCGACGCCCGTACCCGCCACCGCGGTTGTCGTCCCGGCGATCGTCACGCCGATCGTCCCGACGGTCATCACGACGATCGCCCCGGCGGTCGTCGCGGCGGAACCCACCACGGTCTCCGCGATAGCCGCCTCGGACGCCGCGGTCCCCACCGTCCCGTCGCCGCTGGTCGCGCTCAGGTCGATCGTCGGGAGAGTTGGTGGACATCGGTGACTCCTGTCTTCGGTACCGCAAGCATTGTAAAAAGAAAAGGACCCCTGGTCCCAGCTGAACGCTGGGGACCAGGGGTCCTTCCCAAAGATTGTTCGGCGGCGTCCTACTCTCCCACAGGGTCCCCCCTGCAGTACCATCGGCGCTGTAAGGCTTAGCTTCCGGGTTCGGAATGTAACCGGGCGTTTCCCTCACGCTATAACCACCGAAACCCTAATGGTTTCGAGCGAACAAGCACACTCTTCAGTTATGTGTTCCGCTCAAAGCCGACA
>NZ_JALDAX010000011.1 GCF_022698145.1 Streptomyces spinosisporus | reverse complement strand
CCGACCACCACGCGGCGCGCTCGGCAGCGACCGTGGCCCAGGTGCTGTCCGCTCTTCAGGAGCTCCTCGATTCGGGTGAGGCCTTCTCCGAGATCAGCGTGCAGCGGATCCTGGAGGAGGCGGGCGTCTCCCGGGCCACGTTCTACGCGCACTTCCAGAGCAAGGCGGACGTCCTTCAGCGGCTCGCCGGCAAGCTGCGGGAGTCACTGCTCGCGCTGGCGCAGCAGTGGGACCCGGCGGCCGGCGTCGACAGGCTCGCGGAGTTCTTCGAGGAAGTGATCAGGATCCACCGCGCTCACCAGAGCGTGATCACCGCAGTCCGCGAGGCAGCGGCCTACGACTCCACAGTGGACGATTTCTACACGGCCGACCTGGAGGGCTTCGACGAGACGGCCCTACGGTCCCTGCTCTCCGACCAGGCGGCCGGCCTGACCCCGGCTGACGTCGACGCCGTCTCCGCAAGTCGCATCATCGTGTGGGGAGGCGCCCAGGCCATCGCCCACCACATCCGCGTCGACGACGGCACCGGCGACATCCCCTTCGCCCGCGAACTCGCCCAGATCTGGTGGTACGGCGCCTACCGTCGCCCCAGCGGAAACCAGGGAAGTTAGTCAACGCCCGTACGGGTCGAGGGAGTCAGCAGTGGCCGTAGCGCTCATTCCGCCGCGGCCTCACGCGACCCGCCACCCTTCCCCAGGGTCGAGGCGGCCCGGCCCTGATTGGCCCTGAAACGGCGCAGATACGACCGCGCCATGGGCCCCGGCGGCACACCTCGGGCGAACGCCCGCATGTTGCGTTCGCCCGCGTTGTAGCCGAGGGCGAGCAGTTCGTCGCGGGTGTAGCGGCGAACGTGCCGCTCGGGCAGGCTCCGGTCGAGGTCCTTCAAGTACAGGGCCGCGGCATGGATGGCGAAGGCGGGGTCGTCGCGAAGGTCGTGCCACTGCTTCGACAGGCCGTACGTGCTGCGGATCTGCTCGAACGTCGCGCGGTGCATATTGCCCACCCCGAACGACGCCCCGGGCTTCCACCACTGCCACAACCGCTCCAGCAGGGGGTGGTGCGGCTTGTACGCCTCGTTGTACAGCACTGTCATCACGAGCTGGGGCGATACGCCGGTTTCCGCGGCGCTGCGCAGCACACATCCGGTGTAGTCGGCCGGGTCGTAATGGCCGGGGCGCAGCGGCGGAGTCGGGGCTTCGCCGCCGTCCTGCGCATCCGGTCCCGGCCGCGGCACCGCCGCCGTTGGATCAACCATGCCCGCCCCGCCCCTCTCCTCGCGTGAACCTGCACTCCTCGTGCCCACGCGATCCGACCTCAATCAACGGCGGCTCCCGATCGCCAGACCGCAAGGCCACCAGGCCGCGAAGCCGCAAGGCCGCCGGGTCACCGAGCCACCGGGCCACCGGGCCACCGGGCCACCGGACCACCAGCCCCCCGAACTCCCCCTACCGCTCCTCGACAGCAGCCCGCCGCTCCTGCGCCTCCCTCACCCGCGTCACGTCCAGCTTGCTGCTCCGGTCGAAGCGGTAGATCCCGTTGTGCTCCTGGAAGACGTCCGTGAGCTGGGTGTAGCAGTAGCCGAACATGTCGGGATCGTGCAGCAGCACTCCGGTCAGTCCCGCGAAGCGCTCGTGGAACTCCTCCTCGTCGCGCGGGCGTTGGCCGTATCCCCAGGAGACGAGCCGGTCCTCCCCCGCTGCCTGTGCTTCGTCGGGGTTCCACCAGATGCCGCCGAACTCGCTGCAGAAGTAGGGCTGTCCGCGGTAGGGGACGGACCACGTGGTGTTCGGTGCTTCATCCTGGGGGTTGACGAAGGGGGCGTCCTTGTCCAGTCCGCTCATCAACTCGCCGAAGACGCGCGGATCCTGTTCGTAGCAGTGCGAGTCGTAGATGTCGGTCTCCGGGACGCGGTGGGCGTAGCCGGACGCGTCGAGGACGGGCCGGGAGGTGTCGGCGGCCTTGGTGGCGAGGAACATGGCTCGTGTCACGTCGTCCAGGACGCTCTGGCGGTCCGTCAGTTCCTGTCGCGTCTCGTTGAGCGGGCACCAGCCGATGATGGACGGGTGGGAGTAGTCGCGCTCCACGGCTTCCAGCCACTGTGCGACGAAGCCGCTGGTGGGCTGCTGGTTGTCGCCGCTCACCGGACCGGTGTTCCCGCCCCAGTCGCCGAACTCGCCCCAGACGAGATAGCCCAGACGGTCCGCGTGGTGCAGAAAGCGCTCCTCGAAGACCTTCTGGTGGAGGCGGGCTCCGTTGAAGCCGGCGGCGAGGGAGAGTTCGATGTCGCGCACCAGGGCGGCGTCGTCGGGAGCGGTCATCAGGCCGTCGGGGTACCAGCCCTGGTCGAGGACGAGGCGCTGGAAGACTGGCTCGCCGTTGATCAGCACGCGCTTGCCGTCCACTGTGACCGACCGCAGGCCGGCGGTGCAGACGGCGGTGTCGACGACCCGGCCGTTCGCGTCGGTGAGTTCCAGGGACAGCTCGTAGAGGTGCGGGTCGTTGGGCGACCACGGCCTGCGCCGGTCCTCGGGCACGGGCAGGACCAGGCGCGCCGCGAGATCCAGCCCGGCGTCGATGCGGCTCTCGGCGACCGGGCCCTGGGCGTCGCGCAGTTCGGCCCGGACATGGTGGCCGGTGCGCCGGCCGTTGAGCGGCACCTCGACGTGGAAGCAGCCGCCGGCCAGGTCGGGGGTGATCCGGGGGCGCTTGAAGTGGGTGTCGGCGACCGGTTCCATCCACACGGTCTGCCAGATGCCCGTGGTGCGGGTGTAGACGCAGCTGTGGTTGGCGTATTCGGTGGACTGTTTGCCGCGTGCCTGCGGACCGGTGGCCGTGTCCCTGGCGCGTACGACGATGGTGGTGTCCTCCCCTGGTGACACGATGTCGCCGAGGTCGGCGCTGAAGGGGGTGAAGCCGCCGCTGTGCCGTACGACTTCGCGTCCGTTGACCCACACGGTGGCGTCGTGGTCGACGGCCCCGAAGTGCAGTACGGCTCTGCGTCCGGCCCAGGTGCCGGGGATGCGGACGGTGCGCCGGTACCAGACCGCGTGGTGGAAGTCCGTGTCGCCGATGCCGGACAGCTCCGACTCGGGGCAGAACGGCACGAGGATCCGCTCGGGCAGTTCCCCGTCGACCAACCCGCGCTCCAGTCCGCTGTCGCCGGGGTCACGCGCGAACTGCCACGGGCCGTTGAGGTTCAGCCAGTCCTCGCGGACGAATCCCGGGCGGGGGTATTCCGGCCGCGGAATCCGCGAAGCCTCGGACGCGGTGCGGGGCAGGGGCTGCGGAACGGACGTGGCCATGCGCTCTCCCGGATCGGACCATCAGGTCGGGCAGTTGCTTCGCAGCAGCCATCTCAGCATCCGTTTACAGCGCTGTAAATGACCTTCCCAAAAATGATCGCAGCATGCTTCGGGGTCGCCCATGAACGAGCCCGAGGCCGTACGCGGCATGAGGCAGGTCAGTGAGCCACGGCCGGGGCGCTCTCGCGGAGGACGAGTGAGTGCTCGACGACCTCGTGCCGGCCGAGGCCGTCGTAGCCCTCGATGCGTTCGATGAGCAAGTCCAGTGCCCGTCTTGCGAGTTGTTCCTCGTCGGCGCGTACGCAGGTCAGGCTGGGGCGTACGACCGAGGCGACCGCGCTGTCGTCCCACCCGGTGACCGCGACGTCGTCGGGCACCCTGATGCCCCGTTCGGCGAGGGCGCGCAGCGCGCCCAGGGCGGTCAGGTCGTCGCGGCAGAAGATCGCGTCCGGGGCCATGCCCTCGTCGAGTGCGGCGCCGAGTGCCGCGGCCGCCGAGTGCGCGTCGGCCACCTGCCCGGGCACGATCAGCGAGGTGTCGACGGGGAGCCCGGAGGCTTCCAGGCCCTGCTGGTAGCCGATGAGCCGCTGCCGCGAAGTCTCGCTGGGGGCCGACTGCTTGGCGCACGCGAAGGCGATGCGCTGCCGCCCCAGGGCGGCCAGATGCTGCACCACCTGCGCGGCCGCGGCGATGTTGTCGATCCTGACGTGGTCGAGGGTCAGCGGCGCGGTGTTCTCGCCGAGCAGCACGAGCGGCACCTCCCGCCGGTGCTGGGCGATCTCCGTGGAGGTCAGCCACACGGGCTGCAGCAGCACGCCGTCGACGATACCCGCCTCCTCCGCCGAGAGGATGGCGCGCTCGGCCTCGGGGGCGCCGCCCGACTCCTCCAGCAGCAGCCGGTAGCCGCGTTCGGCGGCGGCCTCGGCGATGACGTGCGCGAGTTCGGCGAAGTAGGGGATGCGCAGGTCGGGGAAGGCCAGGGCGAGCATGTTGGTACGGCCGGTGGCGAGGTTGCGTCCGCGCAGGTTGGGCCGGTAGCCGAGCTCGTCGATCGCCTGCTGCACGCGGGCCCGTGTGCTCTCGCGTACGTGCACGAAGCCGTGGACGACGTTGGAGACCGTCTTGGTCGAGACACCGGCGTGCCGCGCGACATCGCTCAGGCGGACGTTGGGCACTTGCGCCTCCTCGGGTGGCTCGGGGTCCGCGACGCGGCGGAACACCCCGTCACCTGCGCACGGACCCTACCCAAACCAAGGCCCCGGCGAGGGGCCTGCAAATAGTAAGTCACGCCTGTTGACACTCAAATTTACAGCGCTGTAAATTCGCGGCCACTCTACTCCCACCGGGCTCATGCGCCCCCAGGGATGCGTGGACAGACCGCTGGAGGCCACGAGGTGACGATCAGACCAGGGCGCCCCACGACGCGAGGTACCGCACGACTCAGCCGCCGCCGATTCGTCGCGGCGGCGGGCACCGGGACCGCGCTCGGCACACTGGGACTCGGCGGATGTGCGAACACCGGCCCAGAAGGCTCCACGACGACCATCCGCTTCTACGAGCAGAAGCAGGAAGTCATCGCCTACTTCGACAAACTGCTGCGCAGGTTCGAGAAGCGGCGCCCCGGGGTCCGGGTGGACCACGACGACACCGTGATCATCGCCCCGCAGTTCGTCCGCGACGCGCCCGCCGACGTCGGCTGCTTCAACAACAACCTGGAACTCGCCCGCTACATCGAGCGCGGAGTGCTCTCCGACCTCTCGGACCGGCCGGCGTCCAAACACATCAGGAAGAGCATCGCCACCCTCGCCGAGCGGTACGCCACCTACCCGGGCCGCACCAGCGTCCTGCCCTACTCCCTGGCCGCCGCCGGCGTCATCTACAACAAGCGGATCTTCGCGAAGCACCAGTTGCCGGTGCCGACCACCTGGTCCGAACTCCTCGACGTGTGCAAGGAGTTGCAGGCCGCCAAGGTGACACCGATCTACGCGACCAACAAGGACACCTGGACGATCTGGCAGGGGCTCTTCGACTACTGCGCGGGCGGCCTGGTCGACACCGCCTCCTTCTACGCCCGCCTCCAGGAACAGGGCACCGACGTCGGCCCGCACTCCCCCGTCTCGTTCCAGAAGAACTTCGCCACCGCCATGGAGCGCGCCCGCACCCTCACCCGGTTCTACAACCGGGACGCCGCCACACGCTCGTACTCGGACGGCAACCTCGCCTTCGGCAAGGGGCAGGCGGCCATGTATCTCCAAGGGCCCTGGGCGCTCACCCAGATCGCCGCGGTGGATCCGCACCTGGAACTCGGCACCTTCCCGCTGCCCGTCACCGACCGGGCACGCGACCGCAAGGCCAGGGTCAACATCGACCTGGCGCTGTGGATCCCGACCGGCGCCCGACACCCGGATCTGGCCGCCGAGTTGGTCGACTTCCTGATGCAACCGGAGATCATCGACGCCTACAACCGCGACAACCTCGCCTACGGCGTCACCGAGGACGCACCGGCGGCCACGGACCCGCGCCTGTCCGGTCTGCAGCCCTACGTCGACTCGTCCGCGTTCTACCTGGGAGCCGGCACCTTCGTCCCGAACTCCATCCCCCTCGGCAACTACCTGCAGAGCGCCGTGGCCACCGGCGACTTCGAAGCCATGCTCAAACGGCTCGACAGTGACTGGCGGCGATTCGCCATCCGCTCCTCGGCGACGTCCCACTGACCGAGCACACCGCATCGAGGAGACCCCGTGACCGTGCCCTCGCCCCTCCCCCGGCGCGCACCCGACACACCACGTCCCGGCCGCCGCCACCGCGTCGAACCCATCTACTACTGGTTCCTGCTGCCCACCCTGCTGCTGTTCACCGCGCTGGTCCTCGCCCCCGCCCTGGTCGGCATCTTCTACAGCTTCACCGACTATGTGGGCTTCGGATCCTGGCAGTTCACCGGCCTGACCAACTACATCGCCGTCTTCTCCGACCCCTCCATCTGGTCGTCCTACAAGTTCACCATCGGCTTCGCCCTGGTCACCGTCGTCCTCACCCAGACAACGGCCCTGGCCCTGGCCGTGGGCCTGACGCAGCGCATCCGGTTCCTGACCACCCTGCGCAGCATCTTCGTCATCCCGATGGTGATCTCCGGCATCGTCGTCGCCTACGTCTTCAACTACCTCTTCGCCAATTCGCTGCCCTCCGTCGCCGGTGCCGTCGGGTTCGGACCACTGGAGCAGAGCATCCTCGGCGACCCCGACCTCGCCTGGGTCTCCATCGTGATCGTCTCCGCCTGGCAGACGATCCCGGGCGCCCTGCTCATCTACATCGCGGGCCTGCTGTCCATCCCCGACGAGCTGTACGAGGCAGCCGCCCTGGACGGAGCATCGGCCTGGCGCCGATTCAGATCCATCACGCTGCCGCTGATCGCCGGCTTCGTCGTGATCAACACGATTCTCGGCATCAAGGGATACCTCAACGCCTACGACATCATCGTGGCACTCACCAACGGCGGGCCCGGGACGTCCACCAGCAGCGTGGCCATGACCATCTTCACCGGCTACACGGGCGGGGACTACGCCTACCAGATGGCCAACGCGACGGTGTTCTTCGTCCTGACGGTCGTGGTCTCGCTGCTGCAACTGCTGGCCACCCGCGGAAGGGGACTTCGACTCTGATGACCGCCACGCTCCCCACGTCCGACCCCGGCACCCGGCGGCGCCCACCGCGCACCTCCGCCGTCCGCGTCCGCCGCCGCGGCACCGACGCCCCGAACCGTCCGGTCACCGTCATCCTCGTGGTCGCCAGTCTGGCGGTGCTCGTCCCGCTGTACGTGACCGTCGCGATGGCCCTCAAGTCCCCCTCGCAGGCGGCACAGGGCAACGCCTTCGCCCCGCCGTGGCCGATCGACCTGCACAACTTCGCCTCCGCCTGGCGTCTGACGCACTTCCCGACGTCCTTCGCGATCTCGGTCGCGGTCTCCGCGGGAACCGTGCTCGGCACGCTGGTCCTGAGCTCGCTCGCCGCCTACGCCATCGCCCGCAACTGGGACCGGCGTCTGTTCCGCTGGTCGTTCTTCTATCTGCTCGGGGCGATGTTCCTGCCGTTCCCCGTGGTGGCACTGCCGCAGATCAAGCTCACCGCGCTGCTCAGCATCGACAATCCGGTGGGCGTCACGCTGCTCCACATCGTCTTCCAGCTCTCGTTCAGTGTGCTGCTCTACAGTGCCTATCTCCGCTCCGTCCCCGCGGAGTTGGAGGAGAGTGCGCGCATGGACGGCGCCTCCACCGGGCAGATCTTCTGGCGCATCATCATGCCGTTGCTCGGGCCCATGAACGCCACCGTCGGCATCTTCGCCTTCCTCGCCTCCTGGAACGACTACATGCTGCCCTCGCTCATCACGGCGGATCCGGGACTGCAGACGCTCCCGGTCGTCCAGAGCATCTTCCAGAGCCAATTCGGCACGAACTACAACATCGCCTTCGCCTCGTACCTGATGGCGATGGCACCGACCGTGGTTGTCTACTTGTTCTCCCAGCGATGGGTGATCAGCGGAGTGACCCAAGGGGCAGTGAAGCAATGACAGCACTCGGCAAGATCCCGGCCCGCCCTCAGGCCCCGGACTCCTCTGTCCTGCGCGGTGACAAGTGGCGCGTCACCGTCCTGACCGATGGGCTGCTGCGCCTGGAGTGGTCCGACGACGGCGCGTTCGAGGACCGCGCCTCCAGCTTCGCCCTCCATCGCGACTTCGCCACACCGCGGTTCACCGTCCGCGACGGCGAGGCCCTGGAGGTGTCCACTTCACGGTTCCATCTGCTGTACGACCGGCGTGAGTTCAGCGCGAACGGACTGGTGGTCACCTCACCCACGGGCGGCCGCTGGCACTTCGGGGAGCACCTGGACAACCTGGGCGGCACCGCGCGCACGCTCGACGACGCCGACGGACGTACACCGCTCGACAACGGTGTCACCGCTCGGGGCGGCATCGCCGTCATCGACGACTCCGCGTCCTTCCTCTTCGACGCCGAGGGATGGATCGCCCCGCGTGAGCCCGGCCGGGTGGATCTGTACGTCTTCGCCTACGGCCGCGACCACACCGCGGCGGTCAGGGCGCTCTACGACCTCTCGGGCCACCCGCCGGTGCTTCCCCGCTGGGCCCTGGGCAACTGGTGGAGCCGCTACCACGCGTACACCTCGGACGAGTATCTGGAGCTGTTCGACCGCTTCGCCGCCGACAACCTGCCCTTCTCCGTCGCCGTGATCGACATGGACTGGCACCGCGTCGGCTCCGTGCCCGCGCAGTACGGAACCGGCTGGACCGGCTACTCATGGGAGCGGAGCCTCATCCCGGACCCGCCGGCGTTCCTGGAGGAGCTCCACCGCCGTAGCCTCAGAACCACCCTCAACCTCCACCCGGCCGACGGGGTGCGCCCGTTCGAGGATGCCTATCCCGACATGGCCCGCGCGGTCGGTGTCGATCCCGCGTCCGGGGCGACGATTCCCTTCGACCTGACCGACCGCACGTTCCTCGACGCCTACTTCCGCATCCTGCACCACCCGTTGGAGGACCAGGGCGTCGACTTCTGGTGGATCGACTGGCAGCAGGGCACGACATCGCGGGTCCCCGGCGTCGACCCGCTGTGGCTGCTCAACCACTTCCACTTCCTCGACTCCGGCCGCGACGGCCGTCGTCCCATGGCGTTCTCCCGCTACGCGGGCCCGGGCAGCCACCGCTACGGCGTCGGCTTCTCCGGCGACACCGTCGTCTCGTGGGCCTCCCTGGACTTCCAGCCG
Source organism: Streptomyces spinosisporus (assembly GCF_022698145.1). GTDB lineage: Bacteria > Actinomycetota > Actinomycetes > Streptomycetales > Streptomycetaceae > Streptomyces > Streptomyces spinosisporus. Next base: position 307,688 of record NZ_JALDAX010000011.1, on the reverse strand, counting down.
GAGTTCACGGCCACCGCCGCCAACATCGGCTACAGCTGGTGGAGTCACGACATCGGCGGGCACACGCGAGGTGTCCGGGACGACGAACTCGCCACACGCTGGCTCCAGTTGGGCGTGTTCTCCCCCATCCTCAGGCTGCACTCGGCGAACAATCCCTTCATCCGCAAGGAGCCCTGGCAGTTCCCCCTCGAAGCCCGGCAGGCGATGGGCGAGGCGCTGCGTCTCCGGCACCGGCTGGTGCCGTATCTGCACACCATGAACCACCGCGCGGCCGAGGGTCTGCCCCTGGTGCGTCCGATGTACCACCTCGAACCGGACCGCGAGGAGGCCTACCAGGTCCCCAACCAGTTCTCCTTCGGCAGCGAACTGATCGTCGCCCCCATCACCTCGCCCCGGGATCCCGTGACGCTGCTCGGCTCCGCCACCGCGTGGCTGCCGCCGGGCACCTGGACCGACATCTTCACCGGCACCGTCTACAGCGGCGACCGCCAGGTCGAACTGCACCGGGACCTGGCCGGCGTGCCGGCCCTGCTGCGCAGCGGCGGCATCCTCCCCCTGACGAGCGAGGAGGACCTGGACGCCACCCGCAATCCCGAACACCTCGAAGTTCTCGTCGCGCCGACGGACAGCGGAGCCTTCACCCTGGTCGAGGACGACGGTCAGGGCGACGGAACGGACCTTCGTACGGTCACCACGCTGCTGGAGTGGGACGCCGACCGGGCCCGGCTGACCATCGGCGCGGCCGAGGGTCCGGCAGGCATCGTTCCCGCCGCACGCACCTGGACCGTCACCTTCCTCGCGGATCTGCCCTCCGGACCGCCCCTGATCGACGGGCGACCGGCCGAACTCACCGGCGAAGCAGGGCGGTTCAGCGTCACCGTGCGGGCCGACACGACGAGCGCGACGACCGTCGAGGTCAAGCTCACGGCTCCGGTGAGCGCGGATCACGCCACGGCGAACATCGAGCGCATTCTCACCGCGGCCCAGACGGACAACCCACTCAAACTGGAGATGTGGCGCGTCGTCACCTCGGCACAGCCCCTGTCGGCGAAGATCGCCGCACTCCACGCACTGCACCCGCCGGCTCCGCTGCTCGGCGCGGTCGTGGAACAACTGGCCGCGCAAGCAGGCTGAGTCGTACGCGGGGGCGGCAGCACCCGGGGCGGTTCCGACACCTCACGCGGCGTCCATCGGCTGCGTGCCGGGACACGATCGAGCGCGTATCGTGCGCGATCACGACACTGAGCGGGGGCCGGCACAGTGAGTTCGTCCCGGCCTCCGGCGACCGGAGCCGAGCGTGAGGCCGGAGGCTGAACCGTATGACCGTCGTCGTCTGGATCGTCGAGGGCACCTGGCCCGCCTGTGTGGACGCGGCGCGCGCCCACACCCCCGACGGATCGGAGGTCGTACTGCTGCATGTGGCCGACGAACAGCTCCCGGCCATCGCGCACGGTGCGTTCGCGGGGCTGCTCGGACGCGGCCACCCGGAACAGGATCCCGGAACCCGGGTGGAGCAACTCGCCGCCGAAGCCGGGAGCGAACTGCTGCAGCAGGCGGCCGACCGGCTCGGCCGCCCCTGCACTCGCGTCGAGCGCACCGGACGTGTCGAACGGGAAGTGGTCGCCGCTGCCGAGGACGCGGAGCTGCTGATCGTGGCCCGCGACGGCAACCGCAGCCGCCTGGGACCCAAGAGCCTGGGCCATCACGGCCGCTTCGTCGTGGACCACGCCCCCTGCCCGGTGCTGCTGGTCTGGCCGGAGGACGCACCCGGACTGTCCAGCATTCCCGCACCGCCGCCGCATCCACCGCACCCGCCAGGGGTGCGGTGAACCTTCAAATCACCTTCAACCGACCGAGGTTGACGCCGGTTCGCTCGGAGGAGGATCATCCACACCCGAAGTGGCGAGGACCTGGCCACACCGAGGCCCGCAGCCCTGCGTGCACCGGCCCGGTCGCTCCCGCTCATTGGACTCTCTTCAGCTTCGGGGACTGTTTTCATGACCACTAGAGATGCCGGGCACGGGGACGCGTCGCGGCGCCGCCGTCGTGCGCTGATCGCCGCGAGCGCGCTCGTCGTCGCGGGGGCGATGGCCGTTCCGGTGACGGCACTGGCCACCGACGACTCCGACTCACAGGCGACCACTCTGGCCGAGGACTTCGCGAGCGCGGCCGACGAGTACCAGGTCCCGCGCCAGGTGCTGATGGCGGTGGCGTACCAGGAGTCGGCCTGGGAGACACATTCCGGGCAGCACAGCACGGACGGCGGCTACGGTCCGATGCATCTGACGGACGTCACGCCCGCCATGCTGGCCGCCGGTGACGCGGGCGCGGCGGGCCGCGGAAACCTGGCCTCGATGGCCGCGGATCCCGCCCTGCACACCCTCCGGGCCGCGGCGAAGCTCACCGGCCTGTCCGCCGAGGAGCTGCGCACCGATCCGGCCGCCAACATCCGCGGCGGCGCTGCGCTGATCGCCTCGTACCAGAAGAAGACCACCGGCCACACCTCCGCCGAACCCGGCAACTGGTACGCCGCCGTGGCCCGGTACAGCCAGTCCACCCAGCGGCAGGGTGCCGCGGCCTACGCCGACCGGGTCTACGCCACGATGAAGAAGGGCGCCGCCCGCACCACGGCGGACGGCGAGCGCGTGACCCTGAGGGCCGACAGCGAAGTCAGCCCGGCCACTGGCCAGTTGGCCGACCTGCGTCTGAAGTCGGCGGCGGACACGGACGTCGAGTGCCCTGCCACCGTGGACTGCACCTTCGTCCCGGCGGCGCCGTCCAACGGCCAGGTCTCCGACCGCCCTGCCAACGGCATCCGTATCGACACCATCGTGATACACGACACGGAGAGCTCCTACGACGCCGCCATCTCCGCCTTCCAGACGGCGGGCGGCAGCGCCGCGCACTACGTCATGCGCTCCTCCGACGGCGCGGTGACGCAGATGGTGCCCACGAAGGACCTGGCCTTCCACGCGGGCAACTACTCCACCAACATGCACTCGATCGGCATCGAGCACGAGGGCTACGCCGCGCACGGCGCCACCTGGTACACCGAGGCGCAGTACGAGGCCACGGCCGACCTCGTGAAGTACCTGGCCGACCGGTACGACATCCCGCTGGACCGTCAGCACATCATCGGACACGACAACGTTGCCGGTCCGACCTCGTCCCTCGTCGCCGGCATGCACTGGGATCCGGGCCCGTCCTGGGACTGGAACCACTTCATGAACCTGCTCGGGGTGCACACCGGACGGCACGGGGTCGGTCCCGTCGGCTCGGTGGTCACCATCGCTCCGGGCTTCGCGCACAACAAGCAGACGGTGCGGATCTGCCCCGACGACGACCCCACGGGCGCCACCACCGAGTGCACCGAGACCAGGCAGGCGTCCGACTTCGTCCACCTGCGCACCGCACCCAGCGCAGACGCCCCGCTCTTCGGGGACCAGGCGATCCACCCGGACGCGGCCGGCACGGACCGGATCAACGACTGGGGCAGCGCCGCTCAGGCGGGGCAGCAGTTCGTCGTCGCCGACCGGGACGGTGACTGGACCGCCATCTGGTACAGCGGCTCGAAGGTGTGGTTCCACAATCCGCACGGCCGCAACACGGTCCGCGCCCACGGCGTGCAGGTGATCAAGGCCGCCGGCACCTCCCCGGTCGCGGTGTACGGCTCCAGCTACCCCGACGCCTCCGAGTACCCCTCCGGCCTGTCCCCCTCCACCCAGTCCCCGCTGAGCATGTACACCGTCCCGCCCGGCCAGGCCTACGTCGCCACCCGGCCGCCGGCCCTCACGGACGACTTCTTCCCCTCCAGCGGCACGGTCGTCACCGGCGCCAAGCCGATGTACACCATCCAGTACAACCACCGCGTCGCGCTGGTGTACGCGGCGGAGGTCACGGCCGGGGGCAGGTAACTCCCTACTGCAGCCCACGTCACGAGCGGGGCCGTTGACTCAGGCATATGCCGTGTGACGGACCCCGCTCGAGTGGTCGGCACACCAGCCCCCGCCTACCGTGGACCCATGCGGCTGAGAGCAGTCGGACCCTGCGCCCTCGCCCTCGTCGCCGCGGTGTCCGTGCTGCCGGGCAGACAGGCCGCGGACACCGTGGCAACGGTGACGTACAGCGAGGCGGACCGCAGGCAGGCCCTGGAGTACTGGACCGCCGGACGTATACGGCAGGCGGGTGCCTCACTCGACGAGGGCGCGACGCCCGCGGATCAGAAGGTCTGGCGGGGTCCGCGGATCGCGTCGATCGGACGGCTCTTCTTCGTGAACGACAAGGGCGAGGACTCCTGGTGCACCGCCACGTCGGTGCCCGCGAGGAATCACTCGGTAGTGCTGGCCGCCGCCCACTGCGCGCAGGTCCCCGCCTCGCCCGGCAACCATCACATCTCCCTGGTCTTCGTCCCGGGCTACGACAAGGGCGCAATGCCGTACGGGGCTTTCGCCGTCAGGGCGTTCACGATGCCCCGTAGCTGGGAGACGGACGACGCGTACGACGTCGCCGCACTCGTCGTGGATGCGCGGGCGGGACGCCGGCTGGCGGACGTGGTGGGTACCCAGGAGGTGGCCTTCACCGGCCGACCCGGCGGGAAGGTCACCGTGTTCGGATATCCCGGCACCCGGCCGCAGCGCGGCGAGGAGCTGATGTCCTGCACCGCGACAGCACGACCGTCGCGCCACCACGCCCAGGAAGTCCCCTGCGACATGGGAGGCGGGGCAAGCGGAGGCCCATGGCTGGCGCACTTCGACGGTGCGCGGGGCACGGGCACGGTGACGGGCGTCACCAGTTACGGCAACGACGCCACCGGTGACACGGCCATCGCAGCGGAGTATCTGGGCCCGCTCGCCCGGCAGGTGTACGACCGGGCGCAGGACGAGTGAGCCCGGCGGGCCACCGCTCGGCGGTCCGGGGCGCACGCGTCTGCGCCTAAAACACCTCGCGTGCCGCGCCGAGCGGGAGTTAGTGTGCGGGCAGCCGGTGACCCACGAGCTGCGAAGACAGGGTCGGTCGTCCGAGAGGTCTTCCCTGTGCCGTCCCCTTCTCCTGGTGTCTCTCGTTGCGTTCGACCTGTTGCCCCGAGCCTGTGGCGGCACCGCGACTTCCGCAGGCTCTGGATGGGGCAGACGATGTCCCAACTGGGCGAGCAGGCAAGCCTGGTGGTCCTGCCGCTCTTCGCCGTCCTGACGCTTCACGCAGGTGCCGGTCAGTTGGGCGCCCTGCGCGCGGTGGGGCAGGCGCCGATTCTGCTGCTCTCTCTTTTCGTCGGCGCATGGGTGGACCGGTGGCGGACGCGCACGCTGATGGTGCTGGCGGACTCCGGTCGGACCCTGGTCCTGGGTGCCGCCGCCGTGGCCGGGCTCCTCGGTGCACTCGGCATGCCGGCGCTGCTCGTGGTCGCGTTCGTCGTCGGGGCCCTGTCCGTGGTCTTCGACGTGGCGTATCAGGCGTCGTTGGTACGGCTTGTGGATCGAGGTCTGTTGGTGCGGGGCAACAGCGCGCTCGAAGGCAGTCGCTCCGCCGCGCAGATCGGCGGTCCCGCACTCGGCGGTGCCCTGGTGTCCGTGCTGTCGGCTCCGATCGCCGCGGCCTCCAGCGCCGTGTTCTTCGCGCTGTCGTTCCTGTCGATCCGCCGTATCGGGCGCGGCGAGTCCGTTCCGCAACGCCCTGCACGCCCTCCTCGGGTCTGGCGGCTGATCCATCAGGGGCTGCGCTTTGTCGCGGGAGACGTCTCGCTGCGCACTGTGTGTCTCGCGTCGGCCGCGTTCCAGTTCTTCTTCGCGGCCGTCATAACCGTCTATCTGCTCTTCCTGCCACGGGATCTGCACCTGTCGGGCACCGCCGTCGGACTGGCGCTCGCGGCGACGGGGCCGGGCGCGCTCCTCGGCTCGCTGCTGGCCGCCCGCCTGCCGAGTCGCTTCGGGTACGGCGTCGTGCTCGTGTCGGCGGCGGCGCTCGGCGACGGCGTGTTCCTGTTCGTGCCCGCACTGCACGGCCCGCCCGGTGCGACGGTTCCGGCGCTGCTCGCCGTCAACCTCGTCTTCGGGACCTTCGGCCAGCTGGTGAACGTCACGATCATGGCCGTACGGCAGACCGTCACACCGGACGCGATGCAGGGCCGCGCGGCCGCGACGATCAACTTCGTCGGCATGGGGCTGGCCCCGCTCGGCTCGCTCCTCGGAGGCTTCCTCGCCCAGACGTGGGGCACACGCACCAGCCTCCTGGTCTGCGCCGCAGGCATGCTGCTGTCGCCCGCGCTGATGGCCGTGTCCCCGCTCGCGCGCCTGGGGCGCACGCTCCCCGACACCTCACGCCTGCGGTCGTCGCCCCCGTACCCGCCAGGGGCGCGGCCGGTGGCGCACCCGGGGAGGGCGGAGCGTGCGGCGCTGCGGCGCTTCGGGGACCGGGCCGCCCGTCCGGTGTTCCACCAGGACCCCGTGGAGGACGAGCCAGGTGAGGCTCAGGGCGATCAGGGCCTCGGCCCAGTAGAAGGCGGCGTAGTCGAGCAGGCTGCCGTTGGGCGGGTTTCCGGAGGCCGCGTTGCGCAGGCCCACGAGGGCGAAGAGGCTGCCGGCCATCCAGCCCAGGGCACCCCAGACCAGCCCGCGGCCCTGGCGCACGACCAGCCAGCAGGCGACCACCACCGCGAGGGCCACCGTCCACATGGCGATGATCATGAACCAGGCGAGGATGAAGGTGCTCCGTGAGCGTGTGACGTGGGCGGTGACGGCGGCGACCCCGCCCTCGTAGCCGGTCCGGTCCGCCGTGATGGCGAAGTAGGAGTCCTCGTCGCGGAAGCGCAGCGTCACGGGCACCGTCTCTTGGCCGGCGATCGCGCCGATCACGAGGGAGGCGGTGTACCGGTCGAACGGGTAGTCCGACGCCGTGCCCTCGGTCAGGGGCACCGAGATCTCCTTCAGCCACGCCGTGCTGTAGGCCTTGAACCGCAGATCATTGCCGTCCGGCGCGTTGGTGACCAGCGTGATGTCCTTGACGGGTGATCCCTCGCCGTCGCCGAACCTGCCGTGCGGTGTGGCCGTCAACTGCAGTGTGGCGGTGCGTTGTTCGGGATCGGTCTGGCGTACGTCGGCCTCGATGTCGAGCCGGTCGCGCGGCGCCGCCTTCATGCCGACCGTGACGGCCTTCTGGCGTGCCGAGCGTTCGTTGAGATACAGCCCGATGCCGGCGCCGCAGACCGCCAGCAGGACGACGACCGCGACCAGGCCGTGGCGCCACGAGGGCGTGCGCGGGGAGGGTCGCTCCCTCGGGTGCCGGCCTCGTGGTCCCACAGTTCCTCGGCTTCCGCATCGGCCCCCGCTCGGCTCTCGGCCATCCTCGCCGAGCGGGGGCCGCCTCGCAGCCGGAGGGCCTCATGGTGGGTGAGTCCCGACCGGCGAGAGCGTCCGCGGCCGCGGTGAGTGGCGCCCCTAGCCGCCGGACACCGTGTCCTCGAAGGTGGTGCCCGCGGAGCGGTATGCGTTGATCTTCGCCGTGACCTGGGCCGGGGTCAGGACCTGGTCCTTGACGTGGAGGACGTAGTCGACCTTCTCGTCGTAGGAGCGGGGCGTCGTGCCGGTCTGGCCCGCGAGGTCGATCAGCCACTGGTTGAAGTTGATCGACATGGGCCGCTCGGGCAGGTAGGCGGCGTCATGGGTGCCGAAGAGCTGTCCGTCGATGTAGTACTTGATGGTGCTGTTGTCGATGGTCAGCAGCAGATCGTGCCAGCCGGCGTAGCTCTGCCGGCCCTCGGTGTGCTGGTTGACCGCCTGCCACGGGTCCGGGTTGTAGGTCTCCCAGGACGTCGTGTAGAGGATGTTCGACGGCTCGCCCCAGCCTCCGTTCGGCAGATACTCGAAGTCGTACTCCGAGTAGTCGTCGGCCATCGGTGCCTTGAGGTCGTTGATGGTGAAGAAGGTCTGGACGAGGTGGTCGCCGTCGGGGCCCGACACCGGTGCGTCGGAGAAGTTGACCCGTGCGGCGTAGGTGCCGTTCTTGAACTTCAGCGCCTTGGTGAGGACTTCGGTCTGCTTGGTGCTCTCCGCGGTGCCGGCGGTCGACGTCCGCAGGTTCATCACGGAGTTGCCGCCCGTGGTGGCGAAGGTGACGTTCTCCGGGGACCAGGTGGCGCCGGGCACTCCGGGCCCGCCCGAGTTGGAGCGGACGTTCCAGCCGTTCGCCGAGATCCTCGGGTCGCTGGAGGAGGAGTAGTTGAAGTCGTCGAACAGACTCTGCCCGTCGGCCGGGGGGTCCGTGGGCGGGTCGGTGGGCGGATCGCTCGGGTCGTTGCCCTCGGGGGCCGCGCCCCACACGGTGCTGCCCGACAGCTGGGCGGTGACCTTGGGCCAGTTGGCGTACGACGTCTGGGAGGCCCCGAAGGAGTAGTCGTCGCTCTGCTTGAGCGGCTGCCAGTCGGAGCGGTAGAACCGCAGCTGCATGTCGCCGGTGTCCGCGCCAGGGGCGAGCGTGCCCGCTCCTGAGGTGAAGCCGATGTCCAGGTAGCGGTCGGCCGTGGCGGTGGGGTTGGCCAGGGTGCCGAAGGTGCCGGTGATGTTGCCGCAGCCCTTGACCGCCCACGAGCATGCGAAACGGTAACTGGCGTTGCCGGAGTCGGACTTGAAGTAGTAGCGGACCTTGACCCCGGAGAGCTGGACGGTGCTCGTACCGGTGTTCTTGACCTTGATCCAGGGCTCGGCCTGGTCCGCCGTGGCGCCGGTGGCGCTGGTGCGGTACTGGACGGTCACGGGTTCACCGGCCGCCCTGGCCGTGCCGGACAGGGCGGCGAGACCGCCGGCCGCGGTGGCCATCGCCACCGCTGCTGCTGCGGCGACACGCCATCTGCTGGGGGTGGGATGCGTGTTCATGCTGTTCCTTCCGGAGGGGGTCTACCTTCGGGTGGGGGGTGCGGATCAGGGGTGGGGCGTGCGGATCAGGGGTGGCGGCTGACGTCGAGGGCGTCGAGGCGTGCGGTGTGCCCACGCAGGCGGGAGGAGAAGTCGGTCCACGGAGTGGGGCCGCTCCAGCTGCCGTCGGCCAGCGCGCACAGACGGGGGTAGGTGAGGTATTCGACGCGTTCTCGGGTGGCGGCGTACTCGGTCCACAGCTGGGCCTGAGTGCCCAGGACGCGCGCGGCGGCCTCAGGGGTGGCGCCCTCGGGTACGGGCTCGTAGCCGTGGGTGTCGCGCAGGCTGACGACGCCTCCCGGCTGGCCCGCCGGTTCGTCGGCCGCCGAACTCTGCGGATAGTCGAAGTACGTGGCGCGGTGGTAGGAGTTGATCACCTCGTGACCGCGGTCCGCGGCGGCGAGGGCGTGCGCGGGGTCGCGCCAGGCCATCACCGTGAAGCCGTCGGGCAGTTCGGTGCCGGTTTCGGCCCAGCCGACCGGCTGCCGCCCGTTGTGCGTCAGGTGCGCGCCGACCTGGCCGAGGAACCATCGGTGCAGCGCGGTGCTGTCGCTCAGTCCGGTCTCGCGCAGGCGGGTGGCGGCCACCGGGCTCCGTGCCCATTCGGTGAGGGGGCACTCGTCCCCGCCGAGGTGGATGTGGCGGGAGGGGAAGATGTCCATGACCTCGTCCAGCACGGTGCGGCAGAAGTCGAACACCTCGTCGTGGACTCCCAGGATGGTGTCGCACACTCCCCACCTGGTCCAGACGTCCAGGGCGCGGTCGGGGTCGTTGCCCAGGTGCGGGTAGGCGGCCAGGGCGGCCCGCGTGTGACCCGGCATCTCGATCTCGGGCATGACGGTGATGCCGCGCGCCGCCGCGTACGCGACGAGCCGGGCGAGCTCCGCCCGCGTGTAGGCGCCGCCGTGCGGCACGCCGTCGTAGCGCTCCCCGGTCGGGCCGATCAGGGACTCCAGGCGATGGCCGCCGATCTCGGTGAGCTTGGGGTAGGCGGCGACGGGCATCCGCCAGCCCTGGTCGTCGGTCAGGTGCAGATGGAAGACGTTGATCTTGTGCAGGGCGAGCAGGTCGACGTAGCGCAGCAGATACGGCAGGGGCTGGAAGTGGCGGGCCACGTCGAGCATGGCCCCGCGCCAGGGCCGGTGCGGGAGGTCGGTGATCTCCGCGCAGGTCAGCGACCAGGACGTGTCGCGTTGCGGCGTGGCCGACAGGGCTTCTACGGGCAGGAGTTGGCGGATGGTCTGCACACCGCGCAGCAGCCCGGTGACCTCCCGGGCCCGCAGCAGTACGGATTCCGGTCCGATCGTCAGCCCGTAGCCCTCGTCGCCCAGGCCGGTCAGGGCGGAGTCGAGGGCGAGGACGACGGCTCCGTCGGAAGCCGGCTCGAGCGGCAGCCCGGTGGCGGGCGCCAGGGTGGTGCGCAGCAGGTCGGCCGCCGCCTCCGCGCCCTTGCCGACGCGCAGGCAGGTGTCCGCGGTGAGGGTGAAGTGACCTGCCTTGAAGCGGGACTTGGTGGGGCGGGGCACGAGTGAGGTGTGCGGTGGGGGCGTGATCACTGACTGTCTCCGAGGGTCGCGTGTGGAGGAGTGCGCAGGGGCGGAGGGCGCGGGTGGATCAGCCCTTGACGGCGCCGGCGGCGAAGCCGGAGGTCACATGCCGTTGCAGGAGCAGGAACACGACGAGTGCGGGGAGTGCGAAGAGGGTGGAGGCGGCCATGGTGGCGCCCCAGTCCGTGCCGAAGACGTTCTGGAAGGAGGACAGCCAGACGGGCAGGGTGCGGCTGTCCTGGTGCTTGATGATCAGGAAGTTGGCGTAGGCGAACTCGTTCCAGGCGGTGACGTAGCCGAACAGGGAGGTGGCCATCAGGCCCGGGGCGAGCAGCGGGAAGGTGATGTGACGGAAGGCGCGCATACGGGTGCAGCCGTCGACCTGTGCCGCCTCCTCCAGCTCCTGCGGGATCGCGGCGATGAATCCGCGCAGCACGACGATGGTGAACGGCAGCGTCATCATGAAGTAGACGAGGGTCAGGGTGGGCAGCCGGTCGAGCATGCCGGTGTCGCGGGAGATGATGTACACGGGGATGATCAGTGCTTCCCACGGCGCCATCTGCGCGACGAAGACCAGCAGCATGAACTGGCGCCTGCCGCGCCAGCGCATGCGGGCGACGGCGAAGGACGCGCCGAGTGCCACGATCAGCGCGAGCAGCACCGCGCTCAGGGTCACGAGGATGCTGTTGCGCCAGAACAGTGCGAATCCGTCGGCGTCGACGGCGGTGCGGAAGTGCTCCAACGTCCAGGTGTGCGGCAGGAATTGGGGGCTCGCGGACTGGATGTCCCGGTTGGGCTTGAACGCGGTGGTGATCATCCAGTAGACGGGGAAGAGGCAGAGGACGATCGTCACGACGGCGGCCGCGTGCAGCGGGGCGCGTCGCAGGCGAAGTCGTGCGGTGCTCACAGGGCCTCGCCCTCCTGTCGGAACATCTGGCGGAAGTACAGGACGAGTACGGCGGCCATCAGCAGCACGCTGACCATCGAGGCCGCGGAGCCGAGGTCGTAGCGCTGGCTGGACAGGGCGGTCTGGACGGCGTAGACGGGCAGGATGGTGGTGGCGTCGCCCGGCCCCCCGTTGGTCATCACCCAGATCTGCACGAACGCCTTGAAGGTCCAGATGACTTCGAGAGAGAACACCAGCATGAAGATCGGGCGGATCATCGGGAAGGTGACCGAGCGGAAGATGCGGCCGCCCGAGGCGCCGTCGATGCGGGCCGACTCGTACAGCTCCGAAGGCACGGTCGTCAGCGCCGAGTAGAGGGTGATGGCCGCGAAGGGAACCGACTGCCAGACGATCAGCAGCACCAGGATCGTGAAGGCGGCCGGGCCGTGCGCGAACCACGGATAGCGGTCGAAGGAACTGAACCCCAGGTGTTTCAGGGACCAGTTGACGATGCCGAACTCGGAATGGAACAGCCATTGGAAGACGGTCGTTGCGGCGATGACCGGCATCGCCCAGGCTAGGACGAGTGCGCTGAGCAGGGCGAGCCGCCACCGGCGGCCGAGGCGTTCGATGAGCAGGGCGACCAGGGTGGCCAGCAGCATGATGAGGACGACGTTGACGGCCATGAACAGGAAGGTGCGGCGTACGACCTGCCAGAAGCGCTCGTCCGTCAGCAGTGTCTCGTAGTTGCGCAGGCCCACGAACTCGGCGTTTCCGCGGATGAGTTGACGCAGTTGGAAGTCCTGCAGCGAGATCAGGACGGCGCGGGCGAGCGGGTAGACGAGCAGATACAGCATGCCCAGGACCGTGGGAGCGGCCAGCAGGTAGGGCCATGCTCCCGCGCCCCGACGCCGGCGCACGCCGCCCGGCTCCTGCCGCACGGGGCGCGTCGTGGGCCGGCGGAGCCGGACCCGGGCCGGCGCCGCGCTGTGTTCCCGGGTGACGGACACGGCGTCCTCTCCTCTCGGTGCGGGCAGGGATGCCGGCGCCACGGGGGTGTGGCACCGGCCGGCACGGCTCAGGAGCCGCCCTTCATGGCGGCGGTGATCGCGTCGGAGCTCTTGGCCGCCTCCTCCTTTGCGTTGCCGCCGGTGAGCACCGCGGTCATGTAGTCCTTGATGGGGTTCTTGGCCTCGACGGCGGCCCAGCCGGGGGTGTTGGGGGTGGCCCGTCCGACGGCGGCACCCACGGCCATGGCGGAGGCGCCCGGGTCGGAGGCGACCGCGTCGGCCAGGGTGGTCTTGTTCGGTACGTAGCTCATCGCGGCGGCGAGCTTGCGCTGCCAGGCGTCGCCGGTGAGGTCCTTGACGAACGTGAAGGCGGCGTCCTGCTTGCCGGACGCGGCCGGGATGACGAGGTCGGAGCCGCCGATGAACACGGAACCGGGGCGCGCGGCGGTCTTGCCGGGAATCGGGAAGAAGCCGAGCTTGCCCTTGAGGTCGGGGTTGTTCTGGGTGACCACGTTGGCTCCGCCGGGTGTCGAGATGATCTGCGCCACCTGTCCCTTGGCCATGACCTCGGCCTGCGGCGGTTCGGCCTCGTCGGAGTCCTTGGGGCCCTTGCCGAGGGCCTGGAGCTTCTTGTAGAAGTCCATGCCGCGCAGCGCCTGCGGTGTGTCGAGGGTGCCCTTCCAGGTGCCGCCGGTGCGGGTGGCGAGGTCGCCGCCCTCGTCCCAGATGAAGCCGGCGAGCGCGTACCACATCTGGCCCGGCAGGTAGATGCCCTGGGAGCCGGAGGAGTTGAGCTTCTTGGTGGCCGCGATCCACTGATCCCGGGTCTTGATGGCGGCGGGGTCGACGCCGGCCTTCTTGAACAGGTCGGTGCGGTAGATCACGACGCGGTTGGCCGCGTAGTAGGGGATGCCGTACTGCTTGCCGTCGTACGCTCCCGGTTCGGCCAGTCCCTTGAGCCAGTTGCTCCCGCCGAGTTCATCGACCTTGTCGCTGAGGTCGAGCAGGCCTCCGCTCTGGGCGAACTGGGCGACCTGGGTGTTGCCCGTTTCGATGACGTCCGGGGCGTCGTTGCTGGCGAGTGCGGCGGTCACCTTGTTCCCGATGCCGTCCCACTCCTGGATCTGCACCTTGACCTTGATGTGCGGGTGGGCGGCCTCGAATCCCTTGACGAACTCCTTCTGGAACTGCGCGGAGATGCTGTCGCGCATGAGCCATACGTCGATCGTCGTCGTGCCGTCGGCGGAGTCGCCGGACGATCCGGAACCGCCGCTGCAGGCACTGAGGCCTCCAGCGATCACCAGCGCGGACACACCTGCAAGCATGCGGAGCTTCACAGTTCACCTCTGAAGGGAAAGCACCATACGAACTGACCAGTTGAGCAACTGGACAGGTGACCTGTCGGTGGTGGATGAAGGTGGCATAGACCAATAGAGGCGTCAACCCCTCGCGCTCGCACTGCTTTTGAGCGCAGAGCAGCCCCGGGACCCGGCCGTAGGCGAGGAGCGGCGTCTACACTGCACTTGACCAGTGGCGGTCAGTGGTAAAAGGTCAGGGACACTGGTCAGAAAACTGGTCAGGAAATTTCACGCACGGCGGCAGGAGCGGGCGACATGACGGCTGGCGACTCGGGAGCGGTCCTCAAGCGGGAGCGAGTGCGGGACCACATCCTGCAGTTGATCGAGTCACTTCGACCGGGGGACGCCATTCCCTCCGAGCGGACCCTGTGCGCCGACCTGAACGTCTCCCGGCCGACCCTGCGAGCGGCGGTCGACGAACTCGTGGCGGCCGGACTCCTCGTACGCGAACACGGCCGCGGCATGTTCGTGGCACCCGAGAAGATCACCCAGGAACTCGTCTCCGACTCCCACGGCATGACCCTTCCGCAGGCGTCCGGCACCTGGTCGAGCCGCTTGCTGGAGTTCACCACCATCGCGGCCGGCGCCCGTGTGGGCCGCAAGCTCAGCCTCTCCCCCGCCGCCGACATCGTCTACGCGGCCCGGCTGCGCCTGGTCGACGGCGCCCCGATGGCGATCGAACACCTGCACATCCGGGCGGACCTGGTGCCCGCGCTCACCGCGCAGGAGCTGGAGGCGGGCGATCTGTACGAGCATCTGCGGGAGCGGCACCGGGTCCATGTGCGCGACGCCGTGCAGACGATCGAGCCCACCGTCGTCAGCCAGGCCGAGGGCAGACTCCTGGAGGTCCCCCACCTCTCCCCCGCCCTGCTCTTCGAACGCCTCACCAACGACACCGAGGGCCGGCCCGTGGAGTACGTCCACTCCATCTACCGGGGCGACCGCTACCGCATCGTCTCCCGCCTCACCCTGGACTCCTCGCACACCCACGGCACGCCGCCCGAGACCGGCTTCATCCCGGGCATGCCGCCCGGCACGGTCACCCAGTGGGAAGCGACGCCCACCACCCCGCACTGACGACCCGCGACGCCGTCCGACGGGCCGGTGAGTTCGGCGCCGCCGGGTGTCGACGGGGCCGCCGGGGGTAGCAGTCGCTCAGGAACCATTGCACAGGGCAACATCCGAGACAGGTGCCGCCGGGACTCTCGAGGGGGTGTCGGCCCGTGACGACGACATGAGCCGCGCGAGCGTGCGGCTGTGGAGGTGGCGGAGCAATCCGCTGCGACGGCGTATCGATGTCGTGGAGGCGTGGGTCATCCTCGCGGCCTGGGTGTGCGCCATAGCGGGTGGTCTGGCGGCGGCGTGGGTGACGGGCAGCGCCGCCGCGGCGGGCTACGACCGCGCGCGGGCCGAACGCCGACCGGTCTCCGCGGTCGTGGTGAAACGCGCGAAGTCCGAGGCCACGACGGGTCCGACGAGCGATCGCCGGATACGGGCGACGGTCCGCTGGACCGGAACCGACGGACACGCGCACACGGGCCGTACCCATGTGCGGGCGGGAGCCGCCCCGGGTGACCCGATCCGGGTGTGGGCGAACGCCCGGAACGAGCTGACGGCCGAGCCCCTGTCCCCCACGAACGCGATGTTCCAGTCCGCCATGGTCGGCCTCACGGCGGCGGGCGGTGCGGGTGTGGTGGTACTGGTCGGTGTCCAGTGCATACAGGCGGGCCTGGGCCGACGCCGTATGCGTCTGTGGGCCGACGCCTGGGAGCAGGCGGACCGGCGGTGGGGCGGGTCGGTCGTGTGAATGACCGGCGCGCTCACGTGTGACACCGTCTACGCGATCACGCGTTGAAACGTCTACGCGATCACGGACCGGCCCTGCCTGAGCGGGACGCCGCACACACCTGTGCCGCAGCGTCGACCCGGGAGTAGGCTATTGCACACTGCAACAGTCACCGTGCCGACCTGCTCCGGCTCTCCCCGAGCGCACTCACCACCGGCGGTGCACGACCCCGCGCCGAGGTCGATCGGCCGCGGCACCGGAGGGCGGCCCGCCGAACTTGCCGCAGCCGTCCAGCGGCGTTATGACGGGACAAACCGCGCTTCGGCGTGGTGCACAACCGCACATCGGGAGGATCACATGGCCGTAGAGATCCAGCCCCTGCTCAAACCCTCCCGGCTCAGGCGCCGGGGAGGGTTGTGGGGTGAGTGCCTGGCTGAGTTCCTGGGCACCTTCGTCCTGATCGCCTTTGGTTGCGGTGTGGTGGCGATGGCGGTCGCCGCCCTCCCAGGGTCGGGTCGCACCTCCGGACCCACGACGTTCTTCCTCGGCGCCGGGGACTGGCTGCTCATCACCTGGGGCTGGGCGATGGCCGTCGTCTTCGGTGTGTACGTGGCCGGCGGCGTCAGTGGCGCGCACATCAACCCGGCGGTGACGCTGGCGTTCGCCGTGCGCCGCAAGTTCCCCTGGGCCAAGGTCCTCCCCTACTGGATCTCCCAACTGGTCGGGGCCTTCGCGGGTGCCGCGCTCGTCTACGCCGTCTACCACGATGCGATCAACACCTTCGACGACGCCATGAAGGGCCCCAAGACCAACGGACACACCCTCGCCTCGTTCTCCATCTTCGGCACCTTCCCGGCGCCGTACTTCCACGGCGGCATCTGGGGCCCGCTGATCGACCAGATCGTCGGCACCGCCTTCCTGGTGATGCTGGTCGTCGCCCTGATCGACCTGCGCAACACCGCGGTGAAGGCGAACCTCGGCCCGCTGCTGGTCGGCTTCGCCGTGGCCGCCATCGGCATGTCCTTCGGCGCCAACGCCGGGTACGCCATCAACCCCGCCCGTGACCTCGGCCCACGGCTGTTCACCTGGGCGGCAGGCTGGCAGGACCTGGCCATGCCGGGCACCTTGTCCGGCGCCTTCAGCAACTACTTCTGGATACCCATCGTCGGACCACTGGTCGGCGGTGTGATCGGCGTGCTCGTCTACGACCTGTTCATCGGCGACGTGCTGCACATCCGTGCCCAGGAGGAGATCCCACCGGAACCCGGCCGGACGAGGCCGGCGACGACGGCGGACGAGGAGTAGCCGCGTCCTTGCATACGGCGGCGATATGTGGCGCTGCCTAGGCTTCCGGCATGCACGTTCTGACCGAGGAGGAGCCCTGCCCGAGTGAAGTCGTCCGTGACGGTCCGCGGCTGCGGGCACCCCACCGCAGCCGCGCACACCGCTCACCCGGACGGCACTCATGAAAGGGCGCCGGGAGCTCAGCGCCCGATGGAAGCTCACTCTCAGCTACGCCGGGTTCCTCTTCCTCGCCGGTGCGCTTCTGCTGGCCCTGGTGTGGGTGTTCGTGCTCCGCTGGCTTCCGCAGGACGACCCTCGGGCCCTCCAGGAAGCGTTCGGCGCCGTGATCATCGTCGGGCCCAACCGCTCGGACATGCTGCGCGGCTTCGTGCCTGCCGCCGCCATTGCGCTGGCCTTCCTCCTGCTGTTCGGCCTCGCCGGCGGATGGGTTCTCGCGGGGCGGATGCTCGCACCGCTCACGCGGATCGGTCATGCCGCACGGATGGCGGCGAAGGGATCCCTGTCCCATCGGATCGGTATGACGGGTCCGATGGACGAATTCCGTGAACTCGCCGACGTGTTCGACACCATGCTCGAACAACTGGAGTCCCACGTAGGCGAACAGCAGAGGTTCGCCGCGAACGCCTCGCACGAACTGCGCACCCCGCTGGCGATCTCCCGGACGCTCCTCGACGCCGCCCGCAACGATCCCACGCGGGACCCGGACGAACTCATCGAACGCCTTCGCACCGTCAACACGCGGGCGATCGACCTCACCGAGGCCCTTCTGCTGCTCAGCCGCGCGGGCCGCAGGAGCTTCGCGCGCGAGCCCGTCGATCTCTCCCTCATGGCCGAGGAAGCCGTCGAGACGCTCCTTCCGCTCGCCGAAAAGCGCCGGATCACGCTCGACGTCACCGGCGAGCGGGCGCCGACCTCCGGTTCCCCGGCGCTGATCCTGCGCATGGTGACGAACCTCGTCCAGAACGCCGTCGTCCACAATCTCCCCGCCGACGGCACCGTCACGGTCCACACCGAACAGCGGCTCCACACCTGCGTGTTGCGGGTCGAGAACACGGGTCCTCCGCTTCCTCCGGAACTGGTACCGCTCCTCACGGAGCCCTTCCAACGCGGAACGGAACGCATACGCGCCGACGAACACGCAGGCGTCGGTCTCGGGTTGGCCATCGTGCACAGCATCGTCCAAGCCCACGACGGCACCCTCGACCTCACCCCACGCCCCACCGGCGGCCTGTGCGCCACCATCCGACTCCCCGCCGCCCCACGCACGGACACGTCCGCGAGCGGGACGCGCGAGACCGTGGGCCGGACGTCCGGTGCGGGCCTGGGCAACCCGCGGAAGATGGTCAACTGACCGGCGGGGAACGGCACTTCGAGGCGTACCGGATGTGGTGCCGGACCGCATACCGCACCGCGCACATCCATAGCTTGCGCATCCGTGAGGATCCGCAGGGTTCGGCACGGTTATAGCTTCGGCCGGTCTCGTACGCCGCGAGCCCGCTCGCCACTGAAAGGCGGCCCAGCCATGACCTCGTCCGACCGTCGCCGAAGACCCCTGGCCGCCTCGCTCCTCGCCATTGTCCTCGGCCTCAGCGGCTGCACCATGCAGTCCGGCGCCGCGGAGACCCACGAAGGCCCCCTGAGGATCGGCTTCGTGAACGGCGGCGACACCCTGTTCCACACCTGTCTGCAGCAGGCCGTCGTGACGACCGCGAAGAACAACCTCACCGAGATCGTCACGGCCGACTCGCACCAGAACGCCGCACAGGAACTGTCCAACATCAAGGACATGATCGCCCGGCACGTCGACGTGATCATCGTGCAGACCGTCGACACACACGCGCTCAGGACGGACATCGCCGAGGCCCAGGACGCCGGCATCCCGGTCTTCCTGACCTCGGTGAACGCCGAACCCTCCAAGATCCTCGGAGCCGTCGTGGTCGACCTGAAGGCCGTCGGACGGCTCGACGCCCAATGGATCCGCGAGAACGCGGCAGGCCACCAGGCCGAGGTCGGCGTCATCGCAGGCGCCCCCGGCGCGGCCTCCGACCTGCTGGTCGGGGGCTTCACCGGGGCGCTGCCCGCCAACGCCCGTGTGGTGGCCAGTCGGCCCGGCATGTTCGACGCCACCAAGGCGCGACAGGTGGCCGCCGACATGATCCGGGACCACCCGGACCTCGACTACGTGTTCGTCGCCAACGAGGAGATGGCCTTCGCCGCCCGCAAGGCCTTCGACGCGGCCGGCGGCCAGGGCGTCAAGATCGTCACCGTCAACGGCACCGACGCGGGCCTGGCCGCTCTGAGGGACGGGCGTTTCGCCGCCACGGTCGCCAACTCCGCTGCAAAGACCGGGCAGTTGGCGGTGGAGAACGCCCTGTCCCTGCTGCGTCACGAGAAGGCCGACAAGATCGACAAGACGCCGATCAGTCTCGTCACCAAGGATAACGCCGACACGGCACCGCTGTACTGCACGGCCGACTACTAGTCCAGGGAACGGAGATCGAGCATGCGCACGCTCTTCACATGGTGTCGGTGGATATCACCATGTCGGACGCCGGCCCCCTTCATGGCCACCTTGGCCGCCGCGCTCGCTCTCGTCACCGGGGCGGGCATCGCCCTCGCCGCCACCACGACCGGCAGCGCCCGCGCATCCGCGTCCGCCACCGCGGTGACGGCAGGCAGCACGGACTCAGGCATCGCCCCGGCCATGTCCTGTGCCTCCGTCGCAGGCCTGGACCTGGCGAATTCCGTGCCGGGCGTCCCCTTCGAGTTCACCTCCGCCACGGAGCTGAGCGCCGACGACAACACCCTCGGCGACTGGGCGGCCTGTGTGGTCAAGGGCGTCATCGCACCCCAGATCCACTTCGAGCTGCGCATGCCCCAGACGGGCTGGCAGGCCGGCTATCTGCAGCTCGGCTGCGGCGGACTGTGCGGCAACGTGAACGCGGGCAGCGCGCCCGCCTCGGCCGGCTGCGTCCCGCTGACCGACGGCGCGTTCGCGGTCGCCTCCAGCGACGAGGGCCACTCCCAGGGCGGTGGACTGTTCTCCACCGACCCGGCGCTGCGGGCCGACTTCGGCTACAAGTCCGACCATCTCCTGGCCCAGGTGGCGAAGACGACGATCCAGAAGTACTACGGACGGGCCGCGACCCACGCCTACTTCGACGGATGCTCCCAGGGTGGACATCAGGCGCTGACGGAGGCCCAGCGTTACCCCCATGACTTCGACGGCATCATCGCCGGCGCCCCCGCCAACAACTTCACCGCCCTCAACACCTTCTCGCACGCGTGGACAGCGCAGTCGGTCTACCTCGACGGCGGCCCGGCCACCCTCACGACGGCCGACCTCGCTCCGCTCCATGCGGCCGTCCTCAAGGGGTGCGGGGCCACGGACGGCGTCATCGTCGACCCGCTGAGCTGCACCTGGGACCCGGCAAGCATCAAGTGCGGGGCCGAACAGACCTCCACCGCCTCGGACTTCTGCCTGACCGCGGACCAGGTGACCACCGTGCGGCGCATCTACGCCGGTCCCACCGACGCACACGGCAGACTGCTCTACCCCGGACACCAGCTGCGCGGCTCCGAGCCGAACTGGGCCGGCGTCATCGTGCCCGCCACGGCCACCGGCACCAGCGGTGACATCAACTTCGTACGGGAGACGCTCCGTTACCAGGTCTTCGACAGCCCGCAGCCGCACCTGACGTACAGGGACGTCAAGTTCACGGCGGCCTACTACAAGAAGATCATGCAGCCCAACGAGAGCATGTACGACGCCACCGATCCGGACCTCAGGGCGTTCAAGAAGGTCGGCGGCAAACTGATCCTCTGGCACGGGCTCGGCGACCAGCACATCCCGGCCGTCGGCACCATGGCGTACTACAAGGCCGTGCAGAAGGTCATGGGAGGCAGCGCGAGGACCGGGGACTTCGCCCGGCTGTTCCTGCTCCCCGGTGTCGCGCACTGCGGCGGCGGCCAGGGGCCGGACACCTTCGACGCACTGACCGCCGTGGTCGACTGGGTCACCGAGGGCAAGGCACCGGACAGCCTGCTCACCAAGTCGCTCGACAGCAGCGGCAAGGTCACCGCGAGCAGGCCGGCCTACCCCTTCCCCTACGTCGCCGAGAACACGACAGGCGGCCCGGCCGACGAACCCGGCAGTTACACCCCGGTCCTGTCCAGGGCCGAGGGGAACCTCAGCCTGAACTGGCTCGGCTCGTTCCGCTCCGGTTACGAGACGGTCGGCAACTGGGTCCACGGCGAGTGGGTCGTGAGCAAGGGCAAGGCCTGATCGTCATGCGGTGACCACAGGCACCCCGGCACCCCGTGTCGGCGATGGTCCCCGTCCGCTGCCGGACGACCATGGCCGACACGGGCCCTAGCCTCACGGCCGACCTCTACTCGCTCCTGCGGTCCAGGACACGACGGGCCGCCTCGGCCTCCGCCGCCGGTGGCGACAGTTCGTCCAGCGTGTCCAGCTCGTCGTCCGTTGCCAGCTCCTTCTCCCATGCCTCCGCGAGGATCTCCTGCTCCTCGCGCGGCCTGGCACCGACGGCCTCCCGGTGCTCCGGGTCAAGGGCTGCCAGGAATCGTTCGACCGTATCCGTCGTCATACGGTCCTCCTTGTCACGCAAACAGGAAAGTGGTGCCACCCTGCGCCAGCATGGCGGAAGCTCCGGCGCCTGGCCACCCGGCGCCGGCGAGTACAAACCGACGGACGCACAGCCGCTCGCCGATCACTGGGAGCGGGAGTCACGATCCCTGAGCGCGCTCACACCCGTGGAGTCGGCGAAGTGGTGATAAGCGTGAGCCTGCCGACGCGCATCGCGAAAGCCCCGGGTGGCCGCCGCTTCGATCCGATGCGTGTCGGCACCGAGCGGCATCCGCCGCCGCTCCCGGCGCACGAGCACAGTGATCGCGGTGCCCAGGACAGCTCCCACGCCCGCGATGGCGAGTGCAACAGAACCCAAGTCATCCCCCGTGTGCGTATCGCCGAGGCGTCAAGTCAAGCCGACCGACCCCCGTTCACGCAACGGCACCTCGGAGGCCTGCCCTCACCCCCAGCCGTTACCAGAGCGTGACCGGCGACCCACTTGCCAGCCCTCCGGCGCGTGTAACACAGTCATGTATGCGCTTACAGACAGCGCATACATCAGCCACGCTCGACGAGGAGCACACTATGCACCGCGCCGTCCGGACCGCCTCACTCGCCCTCGTGGCGGCGTCCGCTCTCACCCTGTCCGCATGCGGTGGTTCGGGGGGCAAGGACGTGGGGGCCGACGCGAAGCAGACGTTGACCGTGTGGGCCATGGGGACGGAGGGCGAGAAGCTCGGCGACGTCGCCAAGGAGTACGAGAAGGCCCACCCCAACGTCACCGTGAAGGTGACCCCGGTCGGCTGGGACGTGGCGCACCAGAAGCTGGTCGCCGCGGCCGCCGCAGGCAAGCTCCCGGACGTGACGCAGATGGGCTCCAGCTACCTGGGCGAGTTCGCCGACATGGGTGCTCTGGAGCCGGTCGACACCAAGGCCTTCAAGCAGGGCAGCTTCTTCTCGTCCGCCTGGGACCAGGGCGTCTACGACGGCAAGGCCTACGGCGTTCCCTGGTACATCGACACCCGCGTCCTCTTCTACCGCACCGACCTGGCTAAGAAGGCCGGGATCGACGGCGCCCCCGCCACCATGGCGGACCTCCAGAAGGCGGCCGAGGCGTATCACGACAAGGCCGGGTCCAAGTGGGGTCTGTCCATCCAGCCGAGCGGGCTGGACACCGTGCAGAGCTTCTACCCGTTCCTCTACTCGTCCGGCGGCGCGATCCTCGACGACGACGGCAAGCCCGTTGTGAACAGCCCCGCGGCCGTCAAGGCGTTGGAGGACTACGGCAGTTACTACGCCAAGGGCCTCAGCGACAAGGTGTTCCGGCCGGGCTACGACGTCACGAAGGACTTCAACACCGGCGCCGTGCCGATGTTCTTCAGCGGACCGTGGATGGTGGGTCTGCTCAACGACAACTACCCGGACCTCAAGGGCAAGTGGGCCGTGACGGCCGTACCGGCCGACAAGTCCTCGGTCTCCATGGCCGGCGGCTCCAGCCTCGCGATCTCCGCCGACAGCTCCCACAAGGCCGCCGCCAAGGACTTCGTCGGCTACCTCACCGGCGCCGAGGGACAGGCCGACTGGTACAAGCGCACCAAGGACCTGCCCGCCAACACCCAGGCGTGGGAGACGGGTGAGCTCGCCGGCGACGCGGACATGAAGGTGTTCCGCAAGCAGATGGAGTCCGCGAAGGCGCTGCCCGCGCAGCCCAAGCTGACCGAGATCACCTCGAAGGTCGACGAGGCGATCGGGTCGGTCACCCAGGGCAAGTCCTCCGCGAAGGCGGCCCTGGACAAGGCGCAGTCCGCGATCCAGAGCCTGGTGGGTTAGTCGGCATGCCTCTCCTGACGGGATCGGCCGCGCACGACGCGGCCGTCACCAAGACCGGGCGCGGCGGCCGTGCTCAACCGCCGGGCGCGGGACGGCGGTTCGGTGGTCGCCGGCGTTCGCTGGGCCGGCGCAATCTGCACGGCTGGCTGTTCTCCACCCCGTTCCTCGTACTGTTCGGCGTCTTCATGCTGTTCCCGATCGTGGCGACGCTCTGGATGAGCTTCACCGACTTCGGTGTGCGTGACGTGCGCAAGCCGCTGGAGGCGGAGTTCGTCGGCCTGGACAACTACACGCAGCTGTTCGGCGACGACACCTTCCGCACGGCGCTCTTCAACACCGCCTACTTCGTCGTCGTCGGCGTGCCCCTGACCATCGTGCTCGGCCTGCTGGTCGCGCTGTTGCTGAACAACGGCATCGACCGGGCCCGTACCTTCTTCCGGGTCGGCTTCTACGCCCCGGTCGTCACGTCGATCGTCGCGGTCGCCGTCGTATGGCGCTTCGTGCTGGACCCGTCGGACGGCCTCGTCTCGGGTGTCGCCGCCGAACTCGGCACGACGACACCGGACTTCCTCGGCTCCCAGACCTGGGCCATGCCGTCGCTGATCCTGCTGGCGGTCTGGCGCAACCTCGGCACCGTCATGGTGCTGTTCATCGCCGGGCTGCAGGCGATCCCGGCCGAGGTGCGGGAGGCCGCGCGGCTCGACGGCGCCGGTCCCTGGCACGAACTGCGGCGCATCACCGTGCCGTTGCTGCGGCCGACGCTGCTCTACGCCACCGTCATCACCACCATCGGCTATCTGAACGTCTTCGAGGAGCCGTTCGTGATGACCCAGGGCGGGCCGGACAACGGCACGTTGACGGTGTCCCTGGACATGTACCGGGAGGGCTTCAACTTCTTCCACATGGGCTATGCGAGCGCGATGGCGTACGTGCTGTTCGTGGTGATCATGGCCATCACGGTGCTCCAGCTCCGACTGCTGAAGGACAACACCCGATGAGCGCCCCGACCGCCTCAGCCCCGGCCGCCTCCGCCCGGGACGCCCGGCACGGCGAGGGCCGCGTGCGCCGGCCCGTGCTGTACCTCGTCGCCTCGCTGGGCGTGCTGGTGATGGCGGCGCCGTTCCTGTGGATGGCGCTGTCCGCCTTCAAGACGAGGCAGGACCTGACGGCCAGCCCTCCTGTGTGGCTTCCGACGCAGTGGACGCTCGGCAACTTCCGTGCGCTGCTGGACCAGTTGGACATGCCGCGCTACTTCCTGAACTCGCTGATCGTGGCCGTCCTCGTGACCGTCTGCAATCTGCTGTTCTGCTCGATGCTCGGCTATGCGCTCGCCAAGCTCGACTTCGCGGGCCGCAGCAAGGTCTTCGGCACGGTGCTCGCCGCGCTGATGGTGCCGGGCAATCTGCTGATCCTGCCGCTGTATGTGCTGATGAGCGGGCTGAACCTGATCGACTCCTACGCCGGGCTCGTGCTGCCGTTCGCGGCGAGCGCCTTCGGGGTGTTCCTGATGCGGCAGTTCATGCAGTCGGTGCCGGACGAGCTGCTCGAGGCGGCCAGGATCGACGGTGCCGGCGAGTGGTTCATCTTCTGGCGCATCGTCCTGCCCCTGGTCAGACCGGCTCTGGCCACGCTGACGATCTTCACCTTCCTCGGCTCGTGGAACAACTTCGTCTGGCCGCTGGTCGCGACCAACGACCCGGGCAAGTACACGCTGCCGGTCGCCCTCGCGACGTTCGCCAACGATCCCAACCGCACCGTCGCCGGCGGCAACGGCATGCTCATGGCCGGGTCCCTCCTGGTGGTGCTGCCCGTCCTGGCCGTGTTCGCCGTCCTGCAACGCCACTTCACCCAGGGCATCGCGACCGCCGGCCTGAAATAGCCGCCGCGCATCCGCACCCCCGCCGGCCGTGCTCGGTCCGCGTGCCCGCACGATCCGACCGGCTCCCACCACACAGACAGAAACGGACGATGACCCACACCTCCCTCCGCTTCCCCGACGGCTTCCTCTGGGGCGCCTCCACCGCCGCCCACCAGATCGAGGGGAACAACGTCAACAGCGACTGGTGGCGCAAGGAACACGACCCGGAGGCGGGCATCTCCGAACCGAGCCTCGACGCCTGCGACAGCTACCACCGCTGGGAGCAGGACATGGACCTGCTGGCCCGCCTCGGCTTCACCGACTACCGCTTCAGCGTCGAGTGGGCCCGTATCGAACCGGCCCCCGGCGCCTTCTCCCGCGCCGAGATCGCGCACTACCGCCGTATGGTGGACGGCGCCCTGGCCCGCGGACTGCGCCCCATGGTGACCCTCCACCACTTCACCGTGCCGCAGTGGTTCGAGGACCTCGGCGGCTGGACCGCCGACGGAGCGGTGGAGTTGTTCGCCCGCTACGTCGAGAACTGCGCGCCGATCATCGCCGACGGCGTGCGCCATGTGTGCACCATCAACGAGCCCAACATGATCGCCGTCATGGCGGGCCTCGCCAAGCGCGGCGAGCAGGGCTTCCCGCCCGCCGGGCTGCCGTTCCCCGACCTGGAGACCACCGAAGCGGTGATCGCCGCACACCACGCCGCGGTCAAGGTGGTGCGGGCCGTCAACGCGGACATCCAGGTCGGCTGGACCATCGCCAACCAGGTCTACCAGGCGCTGCCCGGCGCCGAGGAGGTCACCGCCGCCTATCGCCGCCCCCGCGAGGACGTCTTCATCGAGGCGGCCCGCGGCGACGACTTCATCGGCGTCCAGTCCTACACGCGCACCAAGGTCGGCCAGGACGGTCCGGTCACCGCGCCCGAGGACGCCGAGCGCACCCTGACGCAGTGGGAGTACTACCCGGCCGCCGTGGGCGAGGCGCTGCGCCACACCGCCGACGTCATCGGCCGCGACATGCCCCTGATCGTGACCGAGAACGGCATCGCGACCGACGACGACACACGTCGTATCGACTACTACACGGGTGCACTCGCGGCCGTCGCCTCCGCCGTCGAGGACGGCCTCGACGTCCATGGCTATCTGGCCTGGAGCGCCCTGGACAACTACGAATGGGGCTCCTACACCCCCACGTTCGGCCTCATCGCCGTCGACCCCGTGACCTTCGAGCGCACGCCCAAGCCGTCCGCCGAGTGGCTCGGCGGCCTCGGCCGCACCCGCCTGCTCCCGCGTACCGCCTCCTGACCGCGCCACCCCGCCCGACGCGCCTCCGCGTCTCCCCCGTGCCCGGGAGCCGGTGGGCCCCTGACACCCACCGGCTCCCGTTCCGTCGTCCCCCTTCGAGGAGTTGATCCCGTATGAACCGTCGCCGGTTCCTCACGGCCGCCACCGCATCGGCAGCGGCCGTCTGCGCCACCGGACCCTCCGCCTTCGCCGCCACCGCCTCCCGTGCCCGCACCCCCTCGGACACCCAGCTGCTGCGCACCTGGTTCGAGGCGACCTACCGTTCGATCACGGCGATGACCACGGAACTCGGTCTGGCCGCCGACAAGATCGACGTCAGCGGCGCCAGCACGCCCGTCCCCTCGCCGCAGACCTCCCCGACCAACATCGGCTGCGGCTTGTGGTCCACGGTGGCCGCCGCCGGCCTCGGGGTCATCTCCGGCTCGCTCATGCACGAGCGGCTCGGCCGCGCGGTGGCGGCGGTGGAGAGACTGGAGCGCGCGCACGGCTTCTGGTTCAACTGGTACGACGCCCACGACGGTTCGGTGTTGACGACGTGGCCGGAGAGCGGGGACGCCGTCCGGCCCTTCCTGTCCACCGTCGACAACGCCTGGCTGGTCACCGGCCTCAGGATCGCGGCCGACGCCGACCCCGCACTGCGCCCGCGCATCGCCCGGCTGCTGGCGGGAGTCGACTGGTCGTACTTCTACACCCCCTACGACGCGGCCGACCCGGTCGCAGGGCCCGGTCAACTCCTCGGCGGCTACTGGCCCGACAAGCCCGGCAAGGGCGAACCCACCGGATTCCACTACGGAGCCCTCAACACCGAGCCGCGCATGGCCAGTTACCACGGCATCGCCGACGGCACCCTGCCCACCGACCACTACTGGCACCTCTTCCGCACCCTTCTGCCTGGCATGGGGCAGGAGCAGGAGCCCGAGGGCGGATACGTCACCGTGGACGGCGTACGGGTCTGGCAGGGCCACTACACCTACCGCGGCCGTAAACTCGTCCCCACCTGGGGCGGCTCGATGTTCGAGGCCCTGATGGTCCCCCTGTTCGTGCCCGAACCGGAGTGGTCGCCGCACTCGTGGGGCACCTCGCACCGGCGCTACATCCGCAGCCAGATCGAGCACGGCCTGATCGAGGAGAAGTACGGGTATTGGGGCTTCTCCCCCGCGAGCATCCCCGAAGGCGGCTACCGCGAGTACGGCGTCGACGGGATCGGCATGCAGGAGGACGGCTACAACAGCCTGGGCGTGGTCACGCCCCACGCCTCATTCCTGGCCCTGCCTCTCGTGCCGGACGAGGCCGTCGCCAACCTCAAGGCGCTCGACCGGAACCTCGGCGCGTACGACGACCGCTACGGCTTCCGTGACTCCGTCGACGTCACGACGGGCCGCGTCAGTGATGTCGTCCTCGCCCTGGACCAGGGAATGATCACCGCCGCCCTGGCCCAGCACCTGTCCCCCGGACTGCTCCAACGCCCCTTCCGCACCGGCGGGTTCCGCTCCCGGGTGCGTCCGCTGCTGGGCAAGGAGCGCTTCAGCATCTGACCGGTCGGCGTGCACGGTCGCACGGGTCCCGTCCCTTGCCCGGTTCAGGGGGCGGGACCTAAAATGAATGCGCTTACAGTCGTATGCCTGTGCATACCCGTCGCTTCGGGAGTCCCTTTTCGTGAGCACTGCCCCCACGGTGTACGACGTCGCCGAGCGGTCCGGGGTCTCCATCGCGACCGTGTCCCGGGTCTACCGCAATCCCGACTCCGTCCGCGCCGAGACGCGTGAACGCGTGCTGGCGGCGGCGCGTGAGCTCGGGTACGTGCCGAGCGGCAACGCCCGCGGGCTCGCCAGCCGTTCCACGGGCGTCCTCGGTCTCTGCTTCCCCGACTACTCCGACCCGGACGCCGAGGCGGAGGCGACCGAGGCCGAGGAGGAGGACGCGGCGACGCTCTACGCGGACCAGATCATCCGCGGCATGGAACGGGCCGCACGCCGCCACGGCTACGCCCTGCTGATCGCCGCGTCCCTCAAGGGCGGGCCGGAGAGCCTGGTGGCCAAGGTCGCCGGGCGCGTCGACGGCTTCGCCGTGCTGGCCCGGACCGTGCCGACACAGGAGTTGGAGGTGATCTCCCGCCGGCAGCCCGTGGTGATGCTCGCAGGACCCCGCGAGGGCACCGATCACCTGGACCATCTGGACCACATCGAGGTCGCCAACTTCGACGGCCAGCACGAACTGACCCGGCATCTCATCGAGGACCACGGCCTGCGTCGCCTCGCCTACATCGGGTCCGCGGAGGAGTCACCGGACGTGGAGGCCCGTTTTCGCGGATATCTCGCCGCGTGCCGTACGGGCGGGGTGCGCGTGAGCGACGAGCCCGATCTGCGGGTGGCGATGATGACCCAGGCCGAGGGGGAACGCGCCGTGGACGTCCTGCTCGCGCGGGAGGGCGAGCGCCCCGACGCCCTGGTGTTCGCCAACGACCAGCTGGCCGTCGGCGCGCTGCACGCGCTGCAGCAGCAGGGGCTGCGCGTCCCGGACGACGTGGTGGTGACGGGCTTCGACGGCATTCCGCTCAGCCGCCTGGTGCGCCCGGCGCTGACCACCGTGCGCCAGCCGATGCTGCGCATGGGAGAGGAGGCGGTCGAGCTGCTGATCAAACGCCTGACCGGCACCCGCGACACCGAGCCCGTGTCCCTGATGCTCCCCGTGACGGTCGTGCGCCGGGCCAGCTGCGGGTGCGGCAAGGCGGACGACGCGGGGCCGGAGCGCCGCTGAGCCCTCTCCCCCGTCCATTCCCCGGTCCGTGCTCGCCCGCTGCAGGTTTGACGCATGCCCATATAGGCATATGATGGAGCCATGGCACGAGCGGCGACGACCTCGGACACGTTCAACGCGATCGCCGAGCTGCAGCGGCGGGAGATCCTGGTGCTGCTGCGGAGCGGCGAGCGGCCGGTGACCGAACTGGCCCGGGACCTGGGCATGACCCAGCCGCAGGCGTCCAAGCACCTGCGGGTCCTCCGCGAGGTGGGACTGGTGCAGGTCCGCGGAATGGGCAAGCAGCGGCTGTACGCCCTGGACGCCCGCGGGCTGCGGCCGGTCCACGAATGGCTGGGCGGCTTCGAGCAGTTCTGGAACGAGAGCTTCGACCGACTGGACGAGTACGTGCAGGAGTTGAAGCGGACAAGGCAGACGGGACCACGCGATGGCGACGAGCAGTAGCGGCAGCACTCCTGCACACACGACCACGGACCGCGAGATCGTGATCTCCCGGCTGATCGACGCCGAGCCGTCGGTGGTGTTCGAGGCGTTCACACGGGTCCGGCATCTGTCGCGGTGGTGGGGCCCGGAAGGGTTCACGACCACGACACGGTCCTTCGACTTCCGCATCGGCGGCACATGGGACTTCGTGATGCACGGGCCGGACGGGACCGACTACCAGGAGTGGATCACCTGGCAGGAGA
Source organism: Streptomyces spinosisporus (assembly GCF_022698145.1). Lineage (GTDB taxonomy): Bacteria > Actinomycetota > Actinomycetes > Streptomycetales > Streptomycetaceae > Streptomyces > Streptomyces spinosisporus. Next base: position 277,861 of record NZ_JALDAX010000011.1, on the reverse strand, counting down.
TCGTTCCGCCGGAGCGGATCGCGCTGCTGCACGGCGAGCACCGCGACGACCCCAACGCCTTCGAGTCCGTCCTGACCTTCGAGCCCACGGGCGAGCAGACCCGGATCGTGATGCGCACGGTGTTCCCCACGAAGGAACTCCGCGACGAGGCAGTCGAGAAGTACCACGCGGTCGAGGGCGGCGAGCAGACACTGCGCAACCTGGCCGACTACGTCGCCGAACTCACCCGGGACGACGCCGGCCGGAACGGGACCACGCCGAAGGAGGCGAAGAACTGATGGCCGGGAAGGTGTTCTTCAGTGTGACGATGTCGCTCGACGGCTTCATGGCCCCCGAGGCGGTTTCTGTCGAGTACGCCTTCTCGTCCGAGGGCCGCAACGACCCGAGGGCCCGGCGCTGGATGACGCAATGGATGGAGCTGCAGGCGTGGCTGTTCCCGCAGCGGTTCTTCAGGGAGAACCTCAAGCTCGGCGAGGGCGGCGAGGAAGGGCTCGACAACGACATCGCCCGAGCGACGTACGAGCGCACCGGCGCGAGCGTCATGGGCAAGCGGATGTTCGACGGCGGCGAGCTGTCATGGCCGGAGGACGCGCCGTTCCACACCCCGGTGTTCGTCGTCACCCACACCGAGCGTGAGCCGTGGGAGCGGCCGGGCGGCACCGTTTTCCACTTCGTGAACGACGGGATCGAGAGCGCTCTGCTCCAGGCCCGTGAGGCCGCCGGCGACCGCGACGTCCGTATCGGGGGCGGCGCCGAGACGATCCAGCAGTACCTGGACAGCGGCCTGATCGACGAGTTCTCGATCACCCTCGCGCCGGTGCTGTTCGGGAACGGCATCCGCCTGTTCGACTGCGTGGACCCCGACCGACTCGCACTGGACCAGGTCCGCTCGGACGCATCATCCCGCGTGACCCACCTGACCTACACCGTCGCGAAGCGCTAGCTGCGGCGGATCCTGGCTGTGGGTGGCCGACAGCCGCCTGCGTCACGGCTCCGTGGTCTCGGCTTCGAGCGACGCGCGGGTCGCCACCCCGTAGACGCCCGACTCGTCCTTGAGGATGACGCGGGTGAGCTGGTAGCCGCGGACCGCGCTCTCCACGTCGCGGTCGTAGTCGCCGTCGGCGTCCCCGCGGTAGTAGCCGATCTGCCGCAGCCGCAGCTGGAGTTCGACGACTTCGGGTCCCTTGTCGCCGTAGCGGAGGACCGGGTCCCGGCCGCCCGAGGCGCTGGGTACCGGCGCACCGGGGGCAGTGGTGGTGGCCGTGGCCGCGGGTGCGCTGCCGCTCGGTCCGTCGGTCCCTGTCGGGGCGCCGCGGTCGTCGGCCGAGGTCGCGCCGGGTGAGGAGGACGTGGTCGCGGACGACTGCGCCGAGGACGACGGGGTGAGGGACGCGCCGCTGGACGACGGGTCATGTCCTGAGGGCCGCGTCTGTGGCAGCCCGGCCCGGACGCCGCCCGACACGGACCCCTCCCGCGATGGACCGTCGTACCAGAACAGGCCCCCGACGATGCCGCCCGCCACCACAACGGCCGCGGCGGCTGCGGCGCCGGTCACCAGCAGCGCCCGGGGCCGCCGCCGCCGGACGGACGTGCCGTCGGCCCGGGGAGGCGTGAGTAGGTCACCGTCGGATAAGGAGGCAGGGCCGTCCTGTACGACGGTCGTCGGCGCGTCCGCCAACTCCCCTGCGCCGTCCGGCTGTTGTGGCTCGTCGGCGTCCTTCGCCGCACCGGCATCCGTACCGGCCGCTTCGGTTTCCGCAGCTGCGCCCTCGGCCTCGGCGCTGGGCGTGGAGCCCTCCTCCGCACCGGCGTTGGCATCGATGTCGACGAACGGCCGTATGCGCACCGGATCGAAGTCCTCCGCGGCCGCCGCCTCGGCCGTACGGGACTGCCGGTGGACGTCGGACGCGCGGCGCGCGCAGGAGCAGGTCGGGGTGCCGTCCGCCCCTCGGGGCTTGCCGCACTCCGGACAGCTGGGGCCTGCCAGTTCACTCACGCGCGCTCCTCTCCGTACAGAATCCAGATCTTAAACATCTTTTCCGCACAGGATCTTCATGATCCCTGGGAATTCGGAACTGGAACGTCCGGAGGGTGTGGAGGAGGGTGGGAAGCAGTCATCGCGCGTAGGGAACCGGCCAGCAGTTACGGCCTCGAACCCGTGAGGCGGAACACCGTGTCGCTCAGGCCGCCCCGGCCGGCTGCCGCAAGTACCGTGGCCGCAGCGCCCGTTCCGAGGACGGCGCCCGCGATGACGTCGCCCGGATAGTGCACGCCGGTGTGGACCCGTGAGTAGCCCACGGCACAGGCCAGCAGGCCGAGGGGCACCGTGGCGGCCGGGAAGGCGGGGCCGACGGCGGCGGCGAAGGCCACCGCCGACGCCGTATGGCCCGAGGGGAAGGAGGCCGACTGCGGCATGGGCACATGCCGTCCGGGGAAGGGCGAGTCGACATCGCGGCGCGGGCGTGGGCGTCGTACGAGACGCTTGCCGAGCAGATTGGCCGTCGCCGAGGCCACACCGATCGCCGCGACCCCGAGAGCCGCCGCGCGGCGTGATCGCCCCGGCCACACCGCCAGGGCACCGGCGACCGCGAACGAGATCTTCGAGTGGTCCGCCGCCGCGGACAGCCGTCGCAGCGCGGAGTCCAGCGTGGGCGTACTGGTGACCGTCACGGCCTCGTACAGCGCCTGGTCGAGGGCGACGAGGTCGCGCATCAGACCTCGAGGTACTCGCTGGTTGCGAGGCGTGGCGTCAGTCATCGCTCTGCTCCTGGTTGCTCGCCGGGGTGCGGTCGTTCTCGCTGGAGTGCGGTCGTTCTAGCTGGAGGCCTGGTCGTTCGGGGTGGAGGACTAATCGTTCTCGCTCAGGGCCTGGTGGTTCTCGTCGGAAGCCTGGTTCTTCTTGTGCAGGCCGGGTGTTCGGGCGAAGGCGAGCCGGACGATGCGCCGCCAGTCGACCGACGGCGCCACATACGGCGCACCCGGACGGTGTTTGGGCACCCGTACCCGCAGCACACCCGGCCGTACCGTGCAGACGACGGGTGTGGGAAGGGTGAGCGCCTCACCATCCACGGCCACGGGTATCTGCTCCTCCTCCGACTCGACCACGACCCGACGGCACGTCAACGACGTGATGCCACTGGCCCGTTCGCCCAGCAGCGCGAGTTCGGCCGCCTGCGCCGCGCCGCCCACCTTGACCCCGATCACGCCGAGCCTGCCGGTGTCCAGCCGCGGCCGCCGCCCGCCGCCGAGCGGGTCCGCCCGCGCGTAGGGGTTGTTGCTCACCAGCAGCGTCTGCGGCTCCTCCAGGGGCTCCTCGTCGGCCCGCGCGGTCAGCGGGGCGCCCGCGTCGCCCGCCAGCAGGTCCGGCAGCTGGTCCAGGGTCGTGGCCGCTTTGGCGTCCCGGTACTCGGGGCTCTGGACTATCTCCGCGTACGCCCCGAAGGACGCCGTGTTGACGAACGGCCGGCCGCCCACCTCACCGAGGTCGACGCGGAGTTCCACTCCGTCGGTGAGGGCGTCCAGGCTCCGCGCAGGATCGTCGCGGTCCAGGCCGAGATCCATGGCGAAGTGGTTGCGGGTTCCGGCGGTCACGACCATGAACGGCAGACCGTGCTCGGCGGCCACCTGCGCCACCAGCGCCTGTGTGCCGTCGCCACCGGCCACCCCCAGCAGATCCGCGCCCTCGGCCACGGCCTGGCGGGCCAGCGCCACCGGGTCGGGATCGGCGTCCAGGTCGAGCAGGATCACCCGCGCGCCCAGCTTCTCGGCCTTCTCCACCAGCCCGTGTTCGACCACCTTGCCGCCGCCCGACCGCGGATTCATGATCAGTACGGCCCGGCGGGGCGGCCTGGTCGAGCGTGAGCGCATGCCGCGCGGCTTGCGCAGTCGCCGCAGCGCGCTGCGGGCACAGGCCAGCGCGACGGTCCACGACGCGAGCGCGGCCACCGCCACGACCCACAGGCCCGAGGCCGCGTACAGCACCAGCACTCCGACGGGCGCGGCGACGGCCAGCAGAGCGCCGAGGAGACGGGTGACCCCCCGGTGCGCCAGTGCCCACCAGATGCCCGCACCGGCCAGGGCGAACCCCGCCAGGCCCAGCAGCAGGAACAGCCACTGGCCGGCGCCCGCCGCCACGGCCGCGACGCCTCCGGCGACGCAGAGCAGGGACAGGCGGGCCATTGCCCGCGCCGGCCGCACACCTGTGCCGGAGCCCTCCGGCTCCGCCGCGCTCGTCGTTCGCGTCGAGTTCAATGTCGGGTCCCCGGTCACAGTCGTAGCGGACAGAACAGTTTTGACGGCGTTGCGGATGTGCGTGTCCGGAGCGCGTGCGCTGTCTGCCGGCTACCGAATTTTAGAGCGAGGACGTGCCACCACCGTCCCCCTGCCTCGGCCGTTTTCAATACCTCGGAAGCGCTCATGAAGAGGCGCCGATAGGCTGATGCCCGCTCGGCGCGTTTTCGTGCACCCGCTCGCACCCCCTGCACTCAGCCGGAACCCCAGCGATCACAGCACGGGAGGAATCGTGTCCGGTCAGTTCGAGGCGACAGCCGAGATCAACCGTCCCATCGAGGAGGTCTTCGCCTTCCTCGCCGAGGGGACGAACGACTCCAAGTTCAGCCCGAGGGTCCAGGCCATCACGAAGACCCCGGAAGGGCCGACGGTGGTGGGCACGGTCTTCACGAGCACGGTCAAGGACGCCGGCATGAAGACCGGCCGCAAGTTCCGGATCACCGAACTCGAAGCTCCGCACCGCATCCGCTGGGCGGAGATCTCCAAGAACACCGTGACGGCGGACGAAGGCGGCTACGACCTGGAGTCCACCGGCCCGGGCACCACCAAGGTACGGATCTTCAATGTGCTCGAAGGCCACGGCATCGGAAAGCTGCTGGTGGGGCTCGCGCTGCGTGCGGCACGCAAGGATGCGCCCGCCTTCGGACAACGGATCAAGACGGCCGTCGAGGCGTCCTGAGCGGCCGAACCCGCGCCCCCACCCTTCACCCGCAGGCCATGAGCCCGTTCGGGGCGTTGCACGCGTGAACAGTGCTCTGCTGGGCATCCGTTGTTTCACGCATCGGTCGTCCGTCCGCCACCGGAGGCGGACGACCGGATGTGCGGCGATACGACCGATCGAGCAAGGTGGCGCTGGTAGTGAATGCGAGCCCCAGGGATCCACGGTCCGGCTCTCCCGGCGGAGAGCGGCCGCGGGAGCGCGTGGCGGACCTGCCGCGGCAGGTCCGCGACGAACTGACCCGCCGACTCCGCCGCAGCAGGCGTGCCCTGCGGAAGGAGGACGTCCAGGTCGTCGAGCCGCCGCTGCTGCGGCGCGCGGTCGGCGCCTCCGCGCTCGGCAACTGCATGGAATGGTTCGACTTCGGCGTCTACAGCTATCTCGCCGCCACGATCGGCAAGGTGTTCTTCCCCGGAGCCTCACCCGCGGCCCAGGTCATCTCCTCCTTCGCGACGTTCGCCGCCGCATTCGTGGTGCGCCCGCTCGGCGGCCTGGTCTTCGGGCCGCTCGGTGACCGTCTGGGCCGGCAGAAGGTGCTCGCCACCACCATGATCCTGATGGCGATCGGCACCTTCGCCATCGGTCTGATCCCCAGTTACGCGACCATCGGCATCGCCGCGCCGATCCTCCTGCTGCTCGCCCGCATGCTGCAGGGCTTCTCCACCGGCGGGGAGTACGGCGGTGCCACCACCTTCGTGGCCGAGTACTCCCCCGACCGCCGCCGCGGCTTCCTCTCCAGCTGGCTCGACTTCGGCACGTTCGTCGGCTACGCGCTCGGTTCCGCCCTGGTCACCCTGCTGAACCTCGCGCTGAGCGACGACCAGATGCTCGCGTGGGGCTGGCGCATCCCGTTCCTGATCGCGGGGCCGCTGGGCGCCATCGGCCTGTACATGCGGCTGAAGCTGGAGGAGTCGCCCGCCTTCCAGCAGCAGCTCGACGAGCACGAGAAGAGCCTCGCCCAGACGTCGGCCGGCAGCGAGTTCAGGACCATCGTCAAGGACCACTGGCCCGCCCTGCTGATCTGCATGGGGCTCGTGCTGCTGTACAACGTCACCAACTACATGGTGACCGGCTATCTGCCCACCTATCAGACCGAGACCCTGAACCGCTCCAGCGCCTCCGCCGATGTGCTGGTCCTCATCGGCATGGTGTGGATCGTGCTGCTGATCACCTTCATCGGCCGCCTCAGCGACCATGTGGGACGGCGGCCCGTCTACGCCGTGTCGGCGGCGGCGATGATCGTCCTGGCGGTCCCGTCCTTCCAGCTGATCAAGATGCACGGCACCTGGCCGCCGATCTTCGGCGTGCTGATCCTGTCGACGCTGCTGGCGTGCTTCGCCGCACCGAGTGCCGCCACACTGCCCGCGCTCTTCCCCACCGCCGTGCGCTACGCGGCCATGGGCATCGGCTTCAACTTCGCCGTGGCCGCGTTCGGCGGCACCACTCCACTGGTCACCGCCGCCCTGGTGAGCGTCACCGGCGACGATCTGATGCCCGCCTACTACCTCATGCTGGCCGGAGTCATCGGGCTGATCACGGTCAAGTTCCTGCCGGAGAGCGCACAGGTGCCCCTCAACGGCTCGCAGCCGATGGTGGGTTCGGAGGAGGAGCAGCGCGAACTGCTCTCCACCTCCGAAGAGCTGTACCGCTCGGCCCGGCAGAAGGTCTGAGCGGTACGGGGCGTCCCTGAACGATCCGCGTCCACGATGCAGCGCGCCCCGATGGTGGTCAGCGCACGAGGACCGGCTCGGCGACCGCCTGCTGCGGCGTCCGGCGGTGGGCCGCCCGCCGCGCCACCGGCCCCATCGCATACGCCGCGACCGCCATCAGCACGCCCAGCACCAGCCAGCCTGCCGTTCCCCACCCCAACAGCAGCCAGATCACCACCAGGGGTCCCGCAGTGCGGGCGACGGTCACGCCGGTGCCGAACAGTCCCTGGTACTCCCCCATGCGGTCGGCGGGCGCCAGGTCGAACGACAGCTGCCACGACCCGGCCGACTGCTGCATCTCCGCCACGACCTGAAGTACCGCACCGGCGACCATGATCGCTGCCGCGAGCCAGGCCGACCGCCCCGCCGACAGGGCGAAGACCGCGCAGGAGGCGAGCATCACGAGCCCGGAACGGCGCACGATCCGGACGGCACTGCCGAGCCCGGTCACCGCCCTGGCCGTCCGCACCTGCAACATCGTCACCGCGAGCGTGTTGAGCACGAACAGCCCCGACGCCAGCCAGGCCGGTGCTCCGGTGCGCTCGGTGATCCACAGTGGCAGCGCGAGACTGAGCAGCGGCAGGCGCAACAACAGCACGGCGTTGAGCAGCGCGAGGAGGGCGTACGGCCGGTCACGGAGCACCGCGATCCGCCGGTCGCCGCCGGTCGTGCCGATGTCGGCGGGCATGGTCGCCCTCACGGCGGGCAGTCGCAGCAGGAGCAGCGCGCAGACCAGGAAGCACAGCGCGTCGAGCACGAGCACGGCACGGTAGGCGGACGCCGTCCCCACGCTCAGCGCGGCGCCGCCGAGGGCCGCGCCCACCGCCAGTCCGCCGTTCAGCGTCGACTGCAGGCGCGCCAGCAGCCGTGTGCGTTCCCCGGCCGGCACCAGCCCTGCCAGCAGCGCCTGGCGGGCCGCTGCCAGCCCCGACTGGGCGGCGGCGTAGAGGCAGGCTGTGAGCACGAACGCCGCGAAGTCCCGGACGAGGAGGAACGAGGCGATCGCCGTGGCGGTCCCGAGTGCCAGCAGCACCGATGTGCCGCGTGGTCCGCGCCGGTCCGCGAGCCGTCCGAGCGGCACCCCTACCAGCGAGCCGACACCCCAGGCGAGGGTCAGCCCGAGCCCCACGCGTGCGGGGGCGAGGTGGGCGACCTGGGTGAAGTACAGCGCCGAGGTCACGTAATAGGTGCCGTCACCAACGGAGTTGGCGAGCTGCGCGAGAGCCAGATGACGTGCCGGTCGATGGGTCATGACAGTGACGGTACGGAGTCAATGGACCGCTCATCAGACCCAATCACCATCGATAATGCTGGCCCAATTCTTAGGTGCGTGGCACGAGCCACGACGGAGCGTCGGCTGTTCCGTACCCTTGCGGCATGCGCATGCGCCCCACTCTGAGCTGGACCCCCACCGAGGATCTGCCTGAGGGCACCACGGATCTGGAGCCGGTCGCCGATGCGCTGAGCGCCGGTGGTGTGCTGGTCCTCAGCGGGGCCGGTATCTCGACGGAGTCCGGTATCCCCGACTACCGGGGCGAGGGCGGGAGCCTGAGCCGGCACACGCCGATGACCTACCAGGACTTCACCGCGAGTGCCGAGGCCCGCCGTCGGTACTGGGCGCGCAGCCATCTCGGCTGGCGCACCTTCGGCCGCGCCCGCCCCAACGCCGGGCACCGGGCCGTGGCCGCGTTCGAGCGTCACGGTCTGCTCGCGGGGGTGATCACCCAGAACGTGGACGGACTGCACCAGGCCGCCGGCAGCGAGGACGTCGTGGAGCTGCACGGCAGCCTCGACCGGGTCGGCTGTCTCTCCTGCGGCGACTCCCTCCCGCGCCGTGAACTCGCGCGCCGGCTGGAGGAGGCCAACCTGGGCTTCGAGCCGGTGGCCGCGGGCATCAACCCCGACGGCGATGCCGACCTCACCGACGAGCAGGTCGGCGACTTCCACGTGGTGCCCTGCACCATCTGCGGCGGCGTCCTCAAACCGGACGTGGTGTTCTTCGGCGAGACCGTTCCGCCGCCGCGGGTCGAGCACTGCCGCAGGCTCGTCGACGAGGCCACTTCCCTGCTGGTGCTGGGCTCCTCGCTGACGGTGATGTCCGGGCTCCGGTTCGTCCGCCAAGCCACCCAATCGGGCAAACCGGTGCTGATCATCAACCGGGACGCCACCCGCGGCGACCGGCACGCTCTCACCCGGGTCGCGCTCCCGTTGGGTACGGCCCTCACCACCGTGGCCGGTCGGCTGGGGATCCCGGTCGACGGTCACGCTACGGCCTGACGGTACGGGGGACGGCAGGTGGGGATGCATGTGGGGGCGCGCGGGGGACGCACGTGGGGGCGCGAGCGGGGAGTCGCGTCCCGTTGCCTGGCGGCCTCCCGGCTATCTGAGGGTCTCGCGGATCATCGCCAAGGTGCGCTCCTCGAGCTGCCGGCGTTCGGCCTCGGGCACGTCGCGCAACGGTCCCTGCCCGGCCAGGACCGCCATGCCGTGCACCGTGGACCAGATGGGGTATTCGAGCCCCGGCCTGCGCTTCGGATCGAGCACGCCCGCCTCGACCAACTCGTCCAGAGCGGACCGGAGTTGGCCCAGGGGGGAGCGGTCCGGGTCGGCCGTGCCGTCCGGGATCGGGTACGTGTGCTGCTGCGGCAGTGCGAACGCCACGGCGAACAGGCCCGGCTCGTCACGGGCGAACGCGAAGTAGGCCGCACCGATCGCCCGTAGCCGCTCGCCGGCGGCTGCGGGATCGCCGAAGCGGCCGGGCACGCTCGCCACGCCGTTCGCCATCCGGTCGGCCAGCTCACCGATCGCGGCGGAACACACCGCGGCAAGGAGCTCGTCGCGATTGGCGAAGTGGCGGTAGGCGGCGTTGGGCACGACACCCACGATCCGCGTCGCCTCGCGCAGCACCACGGCGTCCGGACCACCGCTCCGGGCGAGTTCGAGACCGGCGGCGACCAGCCCGTCACGTACCGCGCCGCGCGGCCTTCGCTTCGTCGCCCGTGGAGAGGCTTCCGCTGCTGGTCGGCTGGGAGTCACAGGGGCAGGATAGCAATAGTGGACGGTGTCCACTTACGTCGGTTAACGTGGACGGTGTCCACCAAAGCGTCGCGAGGCCCTGTCGGACCACAGCGCGACCGTCGTCGGCCGGAGAAGTCCCATGACCAGGTTGAGTCCCCTCCTCGAACGCAACGAGCGGTTCGCTCGTGACTACGCCCCTGTCGCGCTCGGCGTGCCCACGGCTCAGGTCGTTGTCGTCACCTGCCTCGACCACCGGATCGACCCCGCGGCCGTCCTCGGCCTGCAGCCGGGCGAGGCGCCCGTCATACGCAACGCGGGCGGACGTGTCACCGAGTCGGTGATCAACGACCTCGCGTACCTCGCCTTCCTGGCCGACGCGCTGTTCGGCGCGAGTGGACCGCTCTTCGAGGTGGCGGTCCTCCACCACACGCAGTGCGGAACAGGGTTCCTCGCCGACACCGGGTTCCTCGGTCGAGCCGTACAGGCCACCGGTATCGAGGAGACGACGCTGAAGGCCTCCGAGGTCGCCGAACCGCACAGGACGGTCCGCGAGGATGTCGCGCACCTGCTCGCCTCGCCGCTACTGTCACCCAGGATCTCCGTCTCCGGGCATGTGTATGCCATCGATACAGGGCGGGTGACGACAGTGGTCGATGTCTCGTAGCGGACTCGCCTCCGGCTGCCCGCCACGGCGCGTGTCACATACGGCGCCGCACCGTCGTCGTATCCAGAAAACTGTGAGCACAGCGGAAACGAGGAGGACGTCGTGCCGGACGAGGACAGAAAGCGAGCAGCGCACCGGGCCCTGGTGGATCGCCTGCTGAACGGCGACGGCGAGGCATCCGCGCAGGATCGGGCGCGCGCCTTCCACAACAACGGCCTCACCCCGCCACTGGACGCTCTGATCGCGAAGGTCGCCGACAGCCCGACGCAGGTCACCGCGTCCGACCTGGCCGCGGCGAAGACCTCGGGCCGCACCGAGGACCAGGTGTTCGAGCTGGTGGTCTGCGCCGCCGTCGGCAAGTCGACCCGGCTGTACGAGGCCGGACTGACGGCTCTGGCGGAAGCGATGCTCAAGGAGGGCCCCGGTCATGCGACTTGAGATCCTCAACCACGGCTACGGCCCGGGTACCAAGCTGCTGTTCGCACTCATCCGGCTGTTCTCCCGGCATCCGGTACCGGACGCGGCCAAGCTGGTCTTCTACCGCCCCGACTTCTACGGCACGCGCGCCAAGGAATTCACCCACGAGGCCATGCGCGGGCCCTCCGCCTGGTCGGTCGGCGACCGCGAGCTGATGGCGGCCCATGTGTCCAAGGTGAACGGCACGGCCTTCTGCATCGGTGCACACACCGCGACCGCGAGCCAGGCCTATCAGAACCCGTCAAAGGTCGCGGCGGTGCTGGACGACCTGGAGACGGCGTCCGTCCCGGAGACACTGCGGGCCACGCTGCGCATGCTCGGCACGCTGACCCGGGAGGGGACGGTCGGCGTGGAGGACATGCGCGAGGTGCTGGCCGCCGGCGTCACGCCTGAGCAGGTCGAGGACGCGCTGGCGGTCTGCGCCGCCTTCAACACCACCGATCGACTCGCCGACGCCTTCGGCTTCGAACTCCTCAGCGCCGAAGGCTACGCGGCGGGAGCGAAGTATCTCCTCAAACGGGGCTACCGGTAGGCGGTGGCTCACCCCGGGGTACGCTGCCGCTTCGGGCTGCACAAGGACCTGACGGAGACCCGGTGGAACGACGCCAGCTGGAATACTTCATCGCAGTGGTCGAACACGGTGGATTCACGGCCGCGGCCAATTCGCTCCATGTCGCCCAGCCTTCGCTGTCGCACGCCATCCGGTCCCTTGAACGGGAATTCGGCGGAAAGCTCTTCCACCGTCTCCCCCACGGCGTCACGCTCACCGCGGCGGGCGAGGCGCTGGTCCGCCCGGCCCAGCAGGTCCTGCGCGATCTGTCCACGGCGAGTTCGCTGGTGCGGGAGGTCCTCGGACTCAGCGGCGGCCGGCTCGACATCGTGTCGCAGACGACGCTCTCAGTCGACCCCCTGGCCGACATGCTCGGAGCCTTCCACCGCGCGTACCCGAAGGTCTCGGTGCGGGTGGTCGACCCCGAACGAGGACCCGTGGTGGCGCAGATGGTGGCGACCGGCCAGTGCGAACTCGGCCTGGTGGACGCCTCGGTGACCACGGCGGATCTGCAGGGCATCGATCTGCCCGAGCACGAGATGCATGTCGTGCTGCCCGCGGACCACCCGCACCCGGCGAAAGACACCATCACCTCGGCCGAACTCGCCGCTCTGGAACTGATCGTGACCCCACCGGGCACCGAGACGCGGACGGCGGTCGACGACGTGTGCCGGGCGCTCGGCCTCGCACCGCGGATCACGGTGGAGACGGCGCACCGCGCGATGATCGTGCCGCTCGTGCTCTCCGGCGTCGGCGCCGCCCTGCTGCCCACGGCCATGGCCCGGGACGCCGCGCTGCGCGGCGCGCGGATGCTCTCCCACAGCCCCCGGCTGCTGCGCCACGGCCGGCTGGTGTGGCGCTCGGGACCGCTCTCCCCCGCCGCCCAGGCGTTCGTGGACCTGGCCCTGCAGGTATAGAAGGCATCTATCGCCTTCATTCAAAACCGGTTCGCGGGAATGCAGGACGGCTTGTTGACCGCGCTTCGGCGCGGCTGTCATTTTTACTGCAGCGCACGCCGGTTCATTCTGGATCTCCTCAAGTCCAGCCGTATTCCTCGGCAATTAGGCCGCGCCAACAAGGTGCCCATTTCCTTCCGCATTTCCGCCGGGCTCCGAATCGGAGAATTTACATGACTGAGTTCGATGCCGGACGGCACATCCTGCCGCGGCCGGACACCCGCCGGCCCCTGACGACCGCGATGGACGTCCACGACCAGGAGACCGCCTTCACGCCCGTCGGTCCGGTGCCACCGCCCGAGGGCGCCCCGAACGTGGTGATCGTGCTCGTCGACGACCTCGGGTTCGGCACCTCCAGCGCGTTCGGCGGACCCTGCGAGATGCCGGCCGCGGAGCGGCTCGCGGACAACGGGCTGCGCTACACCCGCTTCCATGTGACGGCGCTGTGCTCGCCGACCCGGCAGGCCCTGCTGACCGGCCGCAACCACCACTCGGTCGGCATGGGCGGCACCACCGAGATGACCACCGCGGCCCCCGGCTACAACGGCTTCCGGCCGCGCAGCGCGGCCACCATCGCCCAGATCCTGCAGGGCAACGGCTACAGCACGGCCGCCTTCGGCAAGTGGCATCAGACCCCACCGCGGGAGATCAGCGCGGTCGGCCCCTTCGACCGCTGGCCGACCGGCGAGGGCTTCGACACCTTCTACGGGTTCATGGGTGCCGAGATGAACCACTGGTACCCCCTGCTCTACGACGGCACCACCCCCGTCGAGCCGGACCGCAGGCCCGAGGACGGCTACCACCTGTCCGAGGACCTCGTCGACCACGCCATCGACTGGGTGCGCACCCAGCGCACCCTCAGTCCCGACCGGCCCTTCTTCACCTACCTCGCGCTCGGAGCCGCGCACGCACCTCTGCATGTGGGCCGCGAGTGGCAGGAGAAGTACCGCGGACGGTTCGACCAAGGCTGGGACCGGCAGCGTGAGTCGACCCTTCAGCGGCAGAAGGAACTGGGCGTCGTACCGCCGGAAGCGGAGCTCGCACCCTGGGCCGAGGGCGTGCCCCACTGGGACGAACTCAGCGACAACCAGCGCCGGTTGGCGGCCAGGTTCATGGAGACGTTCGCCGCCTTCACCGAACACGCCGACGTCCAGGTCGACCGCTTCGTCGACGCCCTGCAGGAACTCGGCGAGCTGGACAACACCCTCTTCATCTACATCCTGGGGGACAACGGTGCCTCGGGCGAGGGCGGCATCGAAGGGACCGTCGTCGAGCACCGGCTGGGGCACGGCCTGGTGGACGACCCGGACGAGATGATCGACCACCTCGACGAGATCGGCGGCCCGCTCAGCTACCCGATCGCCCCGGCGGGCTGGGCGCTGGCCCTGAACACGCCCTACCAGTGGACCAAGCAGGTCGCCTCGCACTTCGGCGGCACCCGCGACGGGATGATCCTGCACTGGCCGCGGGGAGTTCCCGAACGAGGCGGTCTGCGGCACCAGTTCGCGCACGTGATCGACGTACTGCCGACGGTCCTGGACTGCGTGGGGGTCCCGGCGCCGTTCAGCGTGGACGGTGTGCCGCAGCAGCCGATCGAGGGCACCAGCATGCAGCGCACGCTCACCGACCCCCGGGCACCCGAACACCGCCGCACCCAGTACTTCGAGATGTGCGGCAACCGCGGCATCTACCACGACGGTTGGATGGCGGTCACCCGGCACGGCACCCCCTGGGAGATGGTGCCCGACAAGGACCGCCGGTTCGCCGACGACGTCTGGGAGCTGTACGACCTGCACCACGACTGGAGTCAGGCCCATGACCTGGCCGCCCAACACCCGGCGAAACTGCGCCAGTTGCAGGACCTGTTCCTGATCGAGGCGGCCAAGTACCAGGTGTTCCCCCTCGACGACCGGGTCACCGAACGGGAGAACCCCGCCATGGCCGGCCGTATCGATCTGCTCGGCGACCGCACGTCCATCACCTACCGCGCGGGCATGCGGCGGTTCACCGAGGAGACCACCCTCAACGTCAAGAACCGCTCGCACAGCATCAGTGCCGAGGTCGACCTGCCGCAGACGGCGGCCGAGGGCGTGATCATCGCGCAGGGCGGCCGGTTCGGCGGCTGGACCCTGTACTTCACCGAGGGCAGGCCGGCGTACGCGTACAACTACTTCGGCCTGAATCTGTACACCGTGCGCGGCAGGCCCCTGGCACCGGGACGGCACGAGATCCGCGTCGAGTTCGACTACGACGGCGGCGGACTCGGCAAGGGCGGCACGGCCACGCTGCTGGTGGACGGCGAGAAGCACGCGAGCGGACGGGTCGAGCGGACCATCGCGTACTACTTCTCCTTCGACGAGACCCTCGATGTCGGCGTGGACCTGAGCACGCCGGTGAGCGACGACTATCCGGCGCTCGACAACGAGTTCACCGGCACCATCCGCACGGTGCGCATCGATCTCGGTGGCCGGAGCGTCGACTCCTCCGAGTTGGACGGCGGGCTGCACCGGCGTGTGATGGGGGCCCAGTGAGCTGCTGCACGCCCTCCGGTGGACGGACCGCCGCCCGGCACGAACTCCAGTCGTCGGCCGTCGCCCAGGCGACACCCGAGGGCATGGTCACCGTCCCCGCCGGCGAGTTCCTCATGGGCAGCGAGGATCCTCACGCCTACCCCGCCGACGGCGAAGGCCCACAACGCACGGTGTACGTCGACGCGTTCCGGATCGACGCCTGCACCGTGTCCAACGCGCAGTTCGCACGCTTTGCCGCCGAGACCGGATACCGCACCTCCACCGAACGGATCGGCTGGTCGTTCGTGTTCGCCGGTCTGCTCCCGGACCACTTCCCGCCGACCCGGGGCGTGCTGAACGCGCCCTGGTGGCGGCAGGTCGAGGGCGCCGACTGGCGCCGGCCCCACGGGCCGCACTCCAGTTGGGAGGACCTGCCGGATCATCCCGTCGTCCATGTCGACTGGGACGACGCCCGCGCGTACTGCGCCTGGGCCGGCAAGCGTCTGCCCACCGAGGCGGAATGGGAACGCGCCGCCCGCGGCGGACTGCACGGCAAGGTGTTCCCCTGGGGCGACGAGTTCGAGCCGGACGGCCGCCCCCGCATGAACGTCTGGCAGGGCGACTTCCCCGACCGGCACCCGACCGCCGACGGCTGGTACGGCACCTGTCCGGTCGACGCCTACGAACCCAACGGCTTCGGCCTGTACAACACCACCGGCAACGTCTGGGAATGGTGCGAGGACGCCTTCTCGCCCTCCCGGGCCCCCGGCGGACAGGAGCGCGTCACCAAGGGTGGCTCCTATCTGTGCCACGCGTCCTACTGCCGCCGCTACCGGGTCGCCGCGCGACAGGCGCTCTTCCCGGATTCGGCGACCGGCAACGTCGGCTTCCGGTGCGCCATGGACGCCACATGACCTCGCACGCATCGATCCACGACTCGATCCACGACGGGATGCAGGACTCGACCACTCGGACCACGGCGTGCCCCGCGGTGCGCCCAAGGAGCAGGACCATGGCAGAGCGAACAGCAGTGTGGCGTCACAGCGCGGCCGCAACGGCCGTACTCGGTCTCACCCTCACGGCCTGCGGCGGCGCGAAGGTCGGCGAGGAGTCAGCGGCGGGGAGCGGTGGTTCGGGCAAGTGCGGCACGTTCAATGTGGCGGTGAGTCCGTGGGTCGGCTACGAGGCGGACGCGGCGGTCGTCGGCTATGTCGCGGAGCACGAGCTCGGCTGCAAGGTCGTCAAGAAGGATCTCAAGGCGGAGATCGGCTGGCAGGGGTTCGAGACGGGCGAGGTCGACGCCATCCTGGAGAACTGGGGCCACGACAACCTGAGAAAGAAGTACATCACCGAGCAGAAGACCGCCGTCGATCTCGGGCCGACCGGCAACAAGGGCATCATCGGCTGGTATCTGCCCCCGTGGATCGTGAAGAAGTACCCGGACATCACCGACTGGAAGAACCTCAACAAGTACGCCTCGCACTTCAGGACCTCGGAGTCGGGCGACAAGGGCCAACTCCTCGACGGTGACGCCTCGTACCAGACCAACGACGAGGCGCTGGTGAAGAACCTGAAGCTGAACTTCACCGTGGTGTACGCGGGCAGCGAGACCGCGCTCATCCAGGCCTTCCGCGACGCCGAGAAGCACAAGAAGTGGGTGATCGGCTACTTCTACGAGCCGCAGTGGTTCCTGTCCGAGGTACCGCTGAAGAAGGTGTCCCTGCCCGAGCACACCGCGGGATGTGACGCCGAAGCCGCCAAGGTGGCCTGCGACTATCCCGTGTTCGACCTGGACAAGATCGTCAGCAGCAGGTTCGCGAAGTCCGGCAGCCCGGCCTACGACCTGGTGAAGAACTTCAAGTGGACCAACGCCGACCAGAACACGGTCGCCAGATACATCGCGCTCGACAAGATGGCACCGGAGGCGGCGGCGGAGAAGTGGGTCAAGGCCCATCCCGACAAGGTCGCGGCCTGGCTCGGGTAGGTGCAGGTCACTCATGGGGATTGCTGTGCGGCAGTAACCGACATCTAACATGTACCACCAGCCGGTAAGGCGACTACGTTAGATTTCGCATACGCCGCGGGCGCGCAGCTCGCCGACGGTGACCTCAAGGAAGGGCGTGAGCACCGTGTCCGAAACGACTGCCGACACCACAGAGTTGACCTCGCAGTACAGCGCCCAGGTGGCCGGCGACCTCGAGCGCAACCTGAAGGAACAGGAGCGCCTGAGCGGTGAAATCGAGGCGCTGCAGGCGCAGTTGGCCGCCGTGCGCCACGACCACACGGTCCTGGTGAACATCCAGCAGGCCCTGGGCATCACCGCCGAACCTGTCGCCGCACCCGCCGCGACCGTCCCGTCCCCCCGCAAGAAGGCGGCCGCAACGGGCACGGGCAAGCAGACGGCGACCAAGAAGACCACGACAACAGGACGCAAGCGCACCACCAAGAAGACCGCCGCCAAGGCGCCGGCCACGTCGTCCCCCCGACCCACGCTCGTCGAACTGGTCCGCGAACACCTCGCAGCCCAGACCGAACCCCGCTCCGCCGCAGAAGTCACCACCGCCCTCGCGGAACAACACCCCGACCGCGCCATCAAAACAACCGTCGTACGCACCACCCTCGAAGGCCTGGTGGCCAAGAACCACGCCCAACGCACCAAGCAGGGCTCGTCCGTCTTCTACACCGCCCCTGACGCAGAGGAGCAACCCACCTCCGGCGAGCAGCCTGCTTGACCACGCCACGACGGCGCGCGGCACCGGTCGGTCAACGCTCCATGGGCTGATGGGGATTCAACTCCTCACGGTAAGCCGTGGATCCCTCGCGAGGTGACCTTCTCGTCCACGATGTCGAGGGGACACAGGCTCCAGCGCCGGGCGATGTCCATGACGTGGCGTTCACTGGGCATGGCGCCGTGCCAGGCCTCCCATTCGGCGTCCTCCCTTCCGTCTTCGAGCCAGCGCTGTCCGACACCGAGTTCCCTCTCCACTGCTGTGGGCTCGCCGTGGTGGAGAGGTACGTCGCCGAGCGTTCCGCTGTAGTAGTAGGCGCGGGTCAGCACACCGCCTTCGGCCCTGGCCCAGGCGTGGTCCTCACCGATGCGGTCGCTCTTGAAGAACTGCAGGTCACCGAGTCGCGTGCTCATGCTTTCGAGCCATGCGGGAAAGCGCGGGTCGGTGAGGTCGATCTCCGGCGGAAGATGGATCCTGCCGTGCGCGATCGTCCAGGCGGGTACCGGTCGGATGACGAAGACCCCCGACCGATAGGCGGCATGCGTGCCGCTCGTCCAGTCCATGTACTGCCGCTGCCGCAGGCCGAGGGCGTCACAGACGTCCTCAGGCGTCGCGTCCTGCACCGCAAGCCATGATGTCTTGTAACCGATGCCCATGACCCCTCCCGGTGTGGTGACCGAGGGATCATTGCAGAAGGCACTGACACGGTCCTCGGTCTGCGGCCGTGGGCGGTGATCGGCCAGTTGCCCCCACATCCGTGCACTCCCCGACAAGCGGTGTGCACGCGTTGCCGAGGATTCAGCCTGCCGTCGCAGGCGATCGTCGTGTCGTGACGTCCTCCCGGACGGTCCCCCTTGGGAAGGGAAGGGCATGACCGAGACCACACAACCCGCTACCAGCCCGTTCGTCGCCGGCCCGCAGGACGGCCTGGCCCTCTGGTATCTCGACGTCCTGAAGCTGGTCAAAGCGCCGGCGGCGCGCACCGGAGGGAAGATGTCTGTGGCCGAGGAGGTGCTCCCCGAGGGTTCGTCGCCGCCTCTGCATGTCCATCGCAGGGAGGACGAGGCCCTCTACCTGCTCGAAGGCCGGCTCACCTGCCAGGTGGACGACCAGGTTCTCGCGGCAACCGCGGGGTCCTTCGTGTGGTTGCCAAGGAACATCCCTCACACGTTCCGCGTGGATTCCCCTACGGCCAGGGTTCTCGTCCTGTGCGTGCCCGGCGGCTTCGAGGCGTTCTTCAGCGACATCGGTCGGCCGGCAGCTCGGCACACGCCCCCACCCCCGTCCGAGGAACCCCCCGACCCGGCGGCCATGGCCCGCCACGCCCGCACCTACGGGGTCGAGCTCCTCGGCCCGCCGATGGCCTGACGCGCTCGCAGGCCCATACCCACCCCTCGTCCTCCCGCCGGCGGGACACCCGTCCGGCCGCCCGGCCCTTGACCGGGCGGCCTAGGCTTGCATGTGCAGCCACATTCCCGCGACGAGCAACGGAGGGAGACGGCGGTGAGCGTTTCATTCAGCACCGACGACGTGTCCCCCGCGGAGCGAGACGACTACTGGCAGCACATCGCCCGCCGGTACCACGGCCACGACATCAGATTCCCGCACAGCGGCCACGACTGGTTCCGGGCGCGCTCGGTCACGAGGGATCTCGGCACAGCCACGATCACCACCGCCTCCATCACCGCCGACCCCGCCTGGACCACGCTCGAGGCCCACCGGACGCCCCGCCGCCTCCACTGGGCCGACACGGACGCCTACGAAGTCAAGCTTCTCCGCCACGGCGTGCTGTACGTCGTGGCGCAGGACGGACGCGAAGCCGCCCTGCGGCCGGGTGACTTCGCCCTCGCCGACATGGAGAGGCCGAGGGACGTGGCGATGGCCGCCGGCGGGCACCAAGAGGTGCTGACCCTGTTGGTGCCTCGTACGCAGCTTCCGTTGCCATCGTCCGAACTCGCGCTGCTGACGGCCGTACGACTGTCGGGGCAGGAGGGGTCCGGCTCGCTGATATCGGCGCTGCTACGAGGCATAGCCGCCGAACAGGACACCTATGACCCGGCGGAGTCAGTGCGTATCTCGTCCGCCGTGCTCGACCTGCTCACCGCCGCCTTGGCGGGGCGGCTCGACCGGCGCGCCTCGATACCGGACAAGGTGCATCACCGGGCGCTGGTGCAGCGGATCTATGCCTTCATGGAGAGCCACCTGGGCAACTCCGCCCTCTCGCCCCGCGCCGTCGCCGACGCCCACCACATCTCGCTGCGCTATCTGCACAAGCTGTTCGAGGCCGAGGAGTGCACGGTCGCCGAATGGATCCGCCTACGCCGGCTGGAACAGTGCCGGCGCGACCTGACCGACGTGACGCTGCTCAACCGCCCGGTGAGCGCCATCGCCGCGCGTTGGGGCTTCGCCGACACCGCACACTTCACCCGGCTCTTCCGCACCACCCACGGGATGGCACCAGGCGCGTACCGGATGCTGCACACGAGGTCGTAGCCGGAAGCCACATTGACGATCAACTGCCCTCGTCCCACCGTCCGTTGGGAGTTGCTGTCAGCCGTGGTCGTAGCGCTTTCCCAGGTCGAGTACGTCCGGTAGGCCCACGGTCGCGAAGAAGTCGTTCAGGGCGGGCATGGGCTGTACGGCGTCCGTCGGCGTACCCGCTTCGGCCAGTTCGGCGAGGACCTTTTGCACGGCGGAGGTGGCGGCGAGGAGGGTGGAGACGGGGAAGATGACGAGGCGGTAGCCGAGTTCGGTGAGGCGGGCCAGGCTGGTGGGTGGGGTCTTGCCGCCCTCGACCCAGTTGAAGAGCAGTGGGGTGTCCGGGAAGGCGGCTGCTGCCGCCTCGATCTCGGCGTCGGTCCTGAGGGCCTCCAGGAAGAGCATGTCGGCGCCGGCGTCACGGTAGCGGCGGGCCCGCTCCAGTGCGGCGTCGAAACCCTCCACGGCGCGGGCGTCGGTGCGCGCGATGATCACGAAGTCGGGGTCTTCCCGGGCTGCTACGGCCGCCTCGACCTTGCCGGCCATGGTGCCCGCCGGGATGACCTCCTTGCCCTCCATATGACCGCAGCGCTTGGGGGACGTCTGGTCCTCCAGGTGGATCGCGGCGACACCGGCGGCCTCGTACTCGCGGACGGTCCGCATGACGTTGATCGCGTTGCCGTACCCGTTGTCGGCGTCGGCGATCACCGGGATGTCGACCGCCGAGACGATGCGACGGGCGGCAGCCGTCATCTCACTCATGGTGAGCAGACCGATGTCGGGCCGGCCAAGCAGCGAGGCGGTCGTACCGAACCCAGTCATGTACACGGCCGGGAAGCCCGCCTGCTCCACGAGCAGCGCACTCATCGCGTCGTAGGCCCCCGGCGCGAGGACCGGTCCCGCCCCAAGAAGCATCTCCCGCAGCCGCCGCGCCCCACCCTCACGCCTTCCCAGCAACCCAGCCATGACCTTCCCCATCCGCCGCGCGTCCCGAGCGCCGACGGACCGCGTACCCATGACCGGCATGGACGACTCACCCGACGGCCTCCGGCCGATCACGTGCCCGGCCCGCCACCCCTGAATCGTGGCGGGCCGGGCCTCGCGCTCAGCCGGTGTGCCGAGCGGTGAAGGTGTACGTTCCCGGCGCGAGTCCCGGGATCGTGACGCGCCCGTCGACGATGCTCGCCCTGCCGTCCGAGGCGTGGCGTCCGTCCCACAGCAGGCGGTTGCGGGACCGTACCGTCATCCGGTGCCCGTTCACCGGCAGGGCGACCGTTGCCCGCGTGCCGTCGGGGACGTCGACGTCGAGCCGGAAGGTGTTCCCTGTGTTCTGCCAGGAGACGCGCAAGGCACCGTGCGGGGTGGGGAGTTGGCCCTGTGCCCAGGCGACGTCGCCGGGGTTCGGCCGCACCTCCCAGGTGGCGTAGCCGGGTGATGTCGGCCTGGCGCCCAGGAGTTGGTGGGTCAGCGCAGGCAGGACTCCGGTGGACCAGCCGTGGGCCATGCTGGTGTAGGCGTCCTCGTAGAGCGATCCGTCGGGGCCGATGCCCTCCCAGTTGGTGATGCCAGGGTCGTGGCTGTCCATCCAGCCGTACGTGCGCCGGATCTGGTCGAGCGCGGAGTCGGCGCGCCCGGCGATGAAGCGGGCCTCGATCTCGGGGTACGAGGTGAAGGCGTACACGCGCTCGGAGGCGCCGTCGAAGAGGGTGTCGTTGTCCATGAACGCGTTGCCGTACGGGAGTTGGGTGGTCCCGTCGAGATGGGCGAGGGCTGACGCCGAGCGGTCCGCGTCGGCGATGCCCGCGGTGACGGCGAGCGCGTTGCCGTCCTGTGCGTGGCGAGCGGGCCCGGTGGCGGAGTCGAGGTAGGCGCCCGCGGCGGCGTCCCACAGATGGGTGTTGATGGCCTCCGTGACCGTGTCGGCCCGTTGTGCCCAGCGTGTCGCGTCCGCCGAGTGCCCGAGCAGCCGGGCGAGTTGGGCCGCGTCCTTGAGTGCCTGGACGTACAGGGCGTTGTAGTAGGTGATTCTCCCGGTGCGCCCCAGGAAGGCGTAGTCGCCGTATCCCCCGGTGTTGTTGAGCCCCTTGCTCAGCAGCCCCGCCTCGTCCGTGACGCTCGGGTACCAGGTGTCCAGCACCTTGAGCAGGTTGGGGTAGTACTGGGCGGCGTAGGCCCGGTCCCCGGTGTAGAGCACGTAGTCCCAGCTGCAGGTCACCCACCACAGGGGGTAGTCGAACAGCGGGAGTGTGTAGGAGGAGATGGAGGCCGGTGGTATCCAGCCGTCGGCGCGCTGGTGGTCGGCGAGGTCGGCGAGCACGTTGCGCGCGGCGGCCGCCGTGTCGTCGTGGGTGAGGTACAACGTCCTTGCGGAGACGGCGAGATCGCCCACGTACGGGTCCCGGTCGCGCTTCGCCCCGTCATGCAGGACGAGCTTGCCTTCCAGTGAGGCGCTCCAGGCGTTCCTCGGGTCGACGTCGTCCTGACGGAAGGTGTCGGTGACGAGTTCGTTGGTGTAAGCGGCGCCGTACCAGTAGCGGTTGAGGTCGTCGTCGGAGCAGAGGAACCAACCGCGGTAGGTGCCGGGCGTACCCACGTACGCGGTGAAGTCCAGGCTGACGGAGTCGATCGCGACCGTCCCCCAGGGCTGGGCCGCCGGGGCGTCGGAGTCGAGGGCGTCGAGGGCGATGCGCAGATAGCGAAAGCCGTGGAGTCCGTCGGCGTAGACCTTGTCGCCTGCCTGGAAGCCCTTGTGGTCGGTCCAGTCGGCGCCCTTGGCCGGTACGGCGAACTGGTCGGTTCCCCGGCCCGCGCCGCCGGACTGGTCGGAGCGGGTGAAGTCGGAGCGTTCGGTGAGGAACTGCTGCGTCTCGGAGAACGCCACGCGCACACCGGGCGAGTTGTCCGAGGCGGAGGTGAAGCGGATGCGCGGGTAGCCCACGACGACCTTGCCGAAGTCGACCGTGACGCTGGGCGCCACGACCGGTTCGACCGGCTCGGGCCACACCTCGTTGATCCGGGTGAACGCCCCGCGCGAGGTGTCCTGCACGGCGGTCACGGTGATGCGCACCCTGTTCGTCGTCACCGATGCGGCAAAGGGCACGGCCCGTTGGATGACATCGTTGTCGGTGACTGTTGCGACGGTCTTCCAGGCGTCATTGACCCAGGCGTCGACCGTGAAGGCGGTGGGCACTCCGTCACTGTTGGAGATCACCGTGATCCCGGACAGCTGCCGGGCGTCCGGCATGGTGATGGTCAGGACGTCCGGGAAGGCGGCCAGGGTGTCGTCGTTCCAGAAGGTGTCGGGGTTGCCGTCGATGGCGTTGGCGGCGTCGTAGGTGCGCGGCTGCCCGTCATTGCCGTTGTTGCCGGCGTGGGTCGAGGACGCCTCGGCCGTGGTGCCCTCCGGCCAGCGCGGCGCGGGACTCGGCTGCGGACGTCGCAGCGTGGTTGCGGCGCCGCCGGGCTTCAGCAGCGCCGGCGGATTGCGTACGTCGCCGGTCGAGCCGAGAACTCGTACGGGCCGCACCGTCCGGGACGCGGGCCCCTGGACGTAGCGCTGCCAGCCGGTGCCCGGGCGCGGCGGTCTGGAAACGGCCGCCGCTTCGGCGTCCGCGCTCGTCACCGCGGCGGCGGGGCTTGTTCCGGGCGAACCGACGGACAGGGCCACGGCTCCGGCCCCGGCGGCCGCCATGACCGTACGGCGGCGGGGGCCAGGTTGTGCGGCACTCTGCGATGCGCTGCTCGATGTCATGGCACCTCGTTCCTGGTGATTCGTCGTGGGGATTCATGGTGGGGTTCGTCGTGACGGGTTGAAACGATTCAATGTGTTGAGGCAGGGCGACGTTATCCCAAGTCCCGGAGCGCGTACAGGGATCGCGCAATGCCCTCTGGGGCGACGAGGTCGTGCGCATTCGAGCCGGCGCCCGGTGTGCGCCATGTCACGACGGACTGGCGGACGTACGCGGAACAACTCCCAGCGGTTGACCGTTCACCTATACGTGGCTGCGGAGGGGACAGTGTCCCCGGGCCTCACCTATAGCCCGTGGGGAAGATCGTTCGGCTGAAGCCCCACGGAGCCTTTCGCCGAGAGGCGACCGCCCTCCGCACGTCACACCACAACGGCCCCGGCTGGCCTCCCCCGTCCAGTCGGGGCTCCGTGCGTTCCGGGCCGTCACTCCGAGCCCACGATGACGGCCTCGGGGTGATCGGCCAGATACTCCCGCACCACGGCCAGGAAGCTCGGATCGGGCTGGAGCGCCAGGGCGGCGGCGCGCCGGTTGTCGAAGACGGCCGGCCATGAGCCGACGATGGCCTCGACGGCGGGATCAGGTGCGACGGTCACCAGGTCGGCGGCCGTGTCACCGGCCACCTGGCGGAGTGTGGCGAGCATGTCGGCCACGGAGACGGTGAGGGCGGGCAGGTTGACGGGCAGGGGGCTGTCGAGACGCCCAAGCCCCGTCCCGCGCTCGGCCTCGGCAACGCGGATGATGCCGCGCACGGTGCGCCGTGGCGAGGACAGTGCCACCTTCAGGCCGGCGTCGACCGGGCAGATGGCGGGCAGCCCTGCCAGTGGCTCGCGGATGATGCCGGACAGGAAGCCCGAGGCGGCCGCGTTCGGCGGGCCCGGCCGCACTGCGACGGTCATCAGCCGGGCCACGCGTCCGTCGATGAAGCCGCGGCGGCTCAAGTCCGCGATCAGGTGCTCGCACATGAGCTTCTGCGTGCCGTAACTCGACCGCGGCACAGGCAGCGTCGTCTCACTGATCACAGGCGGCAGAGGAAGCGCCGGATGGGATCCGTAGACCGCGAGACTGCTGGCGAACACCACCCGCGCCACCGGTCCGCCGGCCACCGACTGCCCCTTGGCCGCCTCCAGTACGGTGCGGGTGCTGTCCACATTCGAGCGCATCCCAAGGTCGAAATCGGCCTCGCACTCGGCCGACACGGCGGCAGCCAGATGAAACAGCACATCCACCGGCTCCGCGAACACCGCCTCGACACGGTCGATCAGGTCGCCGTGCACCCACTCCACCAGCGCACCGGACGCCTGCGGCATCTCGGGCGCAACAACGCGGTCGGCGAGCACGAGCCGGGTGATCGGTCCTCCTGCGAACGTCCGCGTGTGCAGCAGACGTTCGGCCAGCAGGCGTCCCAGGAAGCCGGACGCGCCCGTGATGACGATCCTCACCGCTGTCTCCTCACCCTCGACCGGTCGGGCCCGGGGCACGATCGCACCGTGTCGCAACCCTGGTCGCCCGTCCAGTGCTCGGCCGGTTGCGACACGCGGGTCGGTCCGACAGGCAGGTCAGCGGGGCAATCCGACGGGCAGGTCAGCGGAGCAGTCCGACGGGTCGGTCAGAGAGCGGTGGTCACCGAGCCGCCTCCCACGGCTGTTCCCCGCGCACAAGAGCCGGCCCCCGGCGCCGGAGACCGTACGCCTTCGCGTCGCCGCGCCCGTCCGTCCGTCCCGCCGTTCTCCAGGTTCCGCAGCCAACGGCAGGCCATCACCAGCAGACCGGCGAAGACTGCAAGGAGCAGCAGGGACGTCCACATGGGCCGACTGCCGGGAGAGTCCCACCCCGTCCAGGCGGTCGACGCGGTCCACAACGTGACGCCTGCCGCGTAAAAGGCCCGCATACGGCGTAGTTGCCGCACGGCCGGCAGGGGCGTGGGGTGATCGGTGTGCAGTGTCATGCGGCCCTGGGTACCCCGATTCACGTCGTCAACCGGCCCGGAACGGTCCGGGGCTCCGTGGTGGGCGGGATCGCTCCGGGAGGTGGGGTTCACCGCCCGGAGCGGTTGCAGCCGCTGGAGACTTATACGGGTTGACGGGCCGTCAGCCCGTATAGGCCGCGAAGATCTTCGCGAACTCGTACGGGGACTGGGGAATGTTGGTGCACTGGTAGAGCGCGCCGGTGCAGGCGTTGCGGTCCCGGGTGGCCTCCCAGAAGGCGAGCTCCCCGAGGTGCTTGCCCTGGGCGAAGGAGACCAACTGGCGGGCGTCCGCCTGGTCGTAGATGTGGCCGTCGTCGTTCTGCCCGAGCATCGGCGTCACGCCGACCATTGCCCAGACCTGGGCGTCGGTCTTGCCGGGGTAGAGCGACTTGAGCTGCGCGAAGGTGCTCTGCGCGGCCTGGACGGCCGCGTCGCCGTAGTCGACGCTCCGGTAGTAGTCCATGGCCATCACGTTCACCACGTCCAGGTCGACCCCGGCGTCTCGCGCCGACGTCACCACGTTCAGGCCGTCCGAGGTCAGCCCCTCCGGGAGGACGGGCAGGGTCAGTGAGATCTTCAGGTCCGGGTGCGCCTGCTGCAGTCGCGCCAGGGCCTGGGAGCGCCGGGCGACGGACGTCGGGTCGGCAGAGGCCGCGCCCTCGATGTCGAAGTCGGCGTACTTCAGGTCGTAGGCGGTGACGACCGCGTTGTACTCGGCGTACAGCGCGTCCACCGAACCGCAGGCCTGGGCCAGTTCGATGCCGCTGGCGCCACCGAAGGAGATTTTGACGTCTCCCCCGCCGGCCCTGATGGCGTCGATCTGGTCCTTGGCCCAACCGTCGCGCGGGTCATAGGCGTTGAACCACATCGCCTTGCACGCGGAGGCGGTGATGAAGGCCATCGTGTAGTTCTTCAGCCCGCTCGCCGAGGCCATGTCGGGCATGCTCGGCGTGGGCCACGCCCCCATGTCGATGTACGGCGCGGTGGACAGGCCGCCACTCGGCTGCTGGCCGCCGCCGGTGGTGGTCGTACCGCTGACGGCCGTGGAGTACGCGGATACGTTGCCCGCGGCGTCGCGGGCCCGTACGCGGAACGAGTAACTGGTGCCGGACTGCAGCCCGGTGGCCGTGTACGAGGTTCCGGTCACCGTTGCCGGGGTACCCCCGTCGCGCGAGATCTCGTACCCGGCGACGAACCCCGAGTCGTCCGTCGAGGCACTCCACCGCACCGTCAGGGAGGAGCCGGTCGCGGAGCCGACGGTCACTGCGGACGGGGCGCTGGGCGGCGTGGTGTCGGTACCCGAACCTCCCGTACAGGGACCGCCGTTGAGCTTGCAGCCGGTGGGGGTGCCGGTGCCGTTGGACACCCAGCCGAAGGAGGCGGATGCGCCCGGGGCCAAACTGCCGTTGTACTCACGGTTCTTGAAGGTGTAGTGGTTGCCGCTCTGGGTGAGCAGTGCGTCCCAGTACGAGCCGACGGTGCTGCCGGAGGGCAGGTCGAACTCGACGCTCCAGCTCGACAGGCTGGTGCTTCCGCCGTTCGTGACGGTGTACGAACCCTGGTAACCGGCCTCCCACGTCGACGTCTTGGCGAAGGCGGCGCTCGGTGTGCCCGCGGCGGTCGCGGGTGGAGCCAGAACGAGCAGAAGCAGAGCGGCGAACAGGGTGAGAAGTGCCGACGGTCTTCGCATGTGCTGCCTCCACTGGGGGGTGGGCGCCGGAGCGGCGCGTGAAGCCGCGGAGTTGGTCCATACCAATCCTCTGGCATGTACATACTTAGCAGCGGCCCGGCCGTCAAGCCCCACGCCAGGAAGCCGTATCAAGCCGTATCGCCTCAAGCCGTATCGCCGAGGCTCTCCAGTACCTGCCGCAGACCCTCGGCCGTCTGCTCCACCAGCCGGCGGTCCACACCGGCGAGCAGTTCCGCGTAGGCCGCAAGATGGTCGGCGAGAGCGACCCGGATGACCTCGTGCCCATGCTCGGTGAGCCGGATCTTGACGGTGCGGCGGTCAGCCCCTTCCCGCACCCGCTCGACGAGACCCTTGGCCTCCATCCTGTCGATGCGGTTGGTGATGGCACCGGAGGTCACCATGGACGCCTTGAGGAGAGCCCCGGCCGGGAGCATGTAGGGCGGACCCGAGCGCTGCAGGATGGTGAGGACGTCGAACTCACCGTGCTCGATTCCATGAGCGGCGGCCGTGGTCTTGACGGATTTGTCGACCACCCTGGCCAGGCGCTGGACCCGGGCAAGGAGCTCGACCGGCCAGAAGTCCTCCACCACATCGGGGCGCTCCTTGGCCCACTGCCCGACGATCGCGTCCACCACATCGCCCATCTCCGCCACTCCCGTCATTGCGCATCTTCTCAGCGTGCGTCTTCTCAGCGCACATCTTCTCAACGTGCATCTTCTCAAAGTTAAGACACTTGACGCCGAGAGAACCCTGCTGCTTTTATTTCAACGTTGAGATTATCAAGGCTGAACGAAAGGGGGCGCCCGCCATGCCCGAACTCGCACCCCGCCCCGCCTTGCACACGCCCGCGACCGTTTCCGGGCAGGAGGCACGCCAAGTCCCTGTCGTATGGCTCGCGTTGCTGGCCACTCCGGTCGCGGCGAGCGCCAACGGCCCGGTCCTGATCCTCCCCGACATGGCCGGCTCGCTGGGCATCCGTACCGCGACGGCGACCTGGCTCGTCACAGCCTTCGCGTGGGCCATGGCCGTCGGCACCCCGGTGATGGCGAGCTTGCTGCGCCGTCGCGGGCTGGGCAGTGTGCTCAGGCTGTGCACGGCCCTGATCGTGGCCGGCACCGCGGTCCTCTGCGTGGCGCCCTGGTTGCCACTGGCGATGGCGGGCCGGGCGGCCCAGGCCATGGGCGGCGCGGGCCTGATCACGGCGGCGATGAGTCTCGCGGGCTCCGTCCGCCGGATGGGCGTGATCACGGCGGGCTTCGGCACGCTCGGCGCTGCCGGGCCGCTGCTCGGCTCGACGATCGCGGATGTGACCTCATGGCGGGTGTCCCTCGGCGTCGGGGCGGTCGCACTGCTCGCCCTTCCGGCGGTCGTGCGCCGTGCGGACCTGTCCGCGCCGCGGCACAACACCCCCTTCGACGGCCGCGGTTGCGTCCTTCTGGTGCTGACGGCGACGGCCTTGGTCCTCGTACCGCGTTACCCACTCCCTGCCGTCGCCGCCTCCCTGGCGGCGGCCGCGCTGCTGGCCCTGCACATCAGGTACAGGCCCGCGGGCTTCGTCCCTGCGTCGCTGCTGCGCACCCGGACGTTTGTCCTCTCCGCCCTGCTCGCCTGCACGCTCGCGACCTCGTACTTCACACTGCTCTTCACCGTCCCGCAGCTGCTGGGCGACCGTACCGGCTGGTCGACCTCCACGATCGGCACCGGCCAGCTGATCGCCCTCCTCGCAGGCTCGGCACTTTCCATGGGTCTGGCCGCGGCCTCCGCCCGTATGAGCCGTCCGCGAGTCCTGACGCTCCTGATCGCGGCCGGGGCAGCGGCCCCGCTCACCGCGGCACTGACCCCCTGGGCCCCGCTGCTCCTGCTGGTCGCGACGGTGGCCGTGTTCGCGACGAGCGGTGGCCAGGCGACGCTCGCGGTGTACGCCATCCAGGCCTCGCCGACCGCCCAACGCCCCACGGCCATCGGTCTGTTCAGCCTTTGCTACCAGCTCGGCGGAGCCTTCGGACCGGCGATCGCGGCCTTGCTCACGCTGGGCGGCTGAAGCGCCCGGCCCCCTCGCCCCACCTCGCGCCGCGCCGCGCCGCGGCAATGCATCCCCCGTACGGAATCCGCTCATTGACCCAGGAGCAACATCATGAACGAGCAGACACCCGCCGCCCCCGCACCCACCACCTCGCCCGTGCTGACCCGCCACACCGATGCCGAGACCTGCGCCGACCCGAGCAGCGTGATCACCCTGCTGGCCGAGTCGGGCGCGACCGCGGACGGTTTCACGAGCTACCGCTCCCACTTCGCGAAGGGCGGGGCGGGAGCCCCGGCCCACTTCCACACCCGCGCCACGGAATTGTTCTTCGTCATCAGCGGGTCTCTTCAGGTCCTGATCGGCGAGGAAGTCACCATCCTGAACGAAGGAGACTTCCTCGCGGTGCCTCCCCACACCCCGCACGCCTTCGCAGCCGCTCCGGGCTGCGAAGCGGACGTCCTGTTCGTCTTCACCCCCGGCATGGGCCGGTTCGACTACCTACGGCTGCTCGGCCGCGTCACGCGCGGCGAGGCAGACCCCAAGGAGATCGCCGAGTCCTCGGAGCGGTTCGACAATCACTATGTCGACAGCCCCGCGTGGCGGGCTGCGCTGGAGCGGCCTGCGTGATCGGCTCGCTGCAGTGTCACCAGTGCTTTGCACGAGCGGGGCGTTGGCCTCGAGGTCGCCGAGCAGCGAGCCGGTCTCGGTGCGCGGCAGTGACTGCTCGGTCATGTCCGTCAGCAGGTCGAGCACGAGGCTGGTGACCGTTCCTCAGCGCCGGTAGACGGTCATCTTTCCCACGTCGTCGCGGCGCGCGTGGTCAGTGAGATCCAGGTGGGCAAAGCTCTGCTCCGCCGAGGCGTCCCCAGGCGGCCTGCAGCACTGCCGCGCGCACTCGTGCCGTACGCCCTCCCGGCCGGACCACTACTCCCCGCTCGGCTGGGGGCAGCTCACCGGCAAGATCCGTCGGGTTCGGCCCCCCGGAGCCGTCGGCTGGACCCTGACCCCTGCTCGACGACACCACAGGTGCCCTCCTGCATGCCCCCGAATGGCGTCGCTCCAGGACCCTGACCTGTCATCACGATGGCGGCGGCTCAGTGTTGAGTCTGTCGGCAGGCACTCGCTCGATGCGCGTCCAGCCCTTCCAGCCCCGCTCCTCCAGAATCGCCAACAGCCGCGCGGCGTGCGGTGAGGACTCGACCATGGCCGAGTCCAGCAGGTCGACGAACTGATCGTCGATACCGTCATCGGCACCCACCTCGCCGGCCTCCATGGCGCGCACCATCAAGCGTTCCATGATGTCGGCGACCTCGACGATCCGCGGATCGTCGGCCGGCCAGTCGAGTGCCCCGCTGAGCAGGCTGTAGAGCCTCACCGTGTCGGGGTCGTCCAGCTCCTCGTGCTTCTTGGCGATCACGGCGTCGATCGAATGCGGCACCTGGGCGGCGATCATGATCCAGGCGTCCCGCTCCATCTCGATGTACCGCTCCTCAACGCCGAGACCGCGCAGCCGGTCGAGATAGTCCACAACGCTCTGCGGAAGCGCCAGGTGCTCCCCGGCGGCAAGCCTGGCGAGACGGCCGCGAGTATCCTGCAAGCGCCGGATCTCGGCGCGCAGGGCCTTGTCGATCTCCTGGACGCCGCCGGCGAACTCCTTCGTGCCGGCGTCGAGGAGCTCCTGCACCCGGGCCAGCGGCACGCCTGCGTCGGCCAGGGTGCGGATCCGGATCAGTCGTACGACCGCAACGGCGTCGTAGGTCCGGTATCCGGACCGGTCGCGTGCGGGCTCCGGCAGCAACCCGATCCGGTGATAGTGGCGTACTGCCCGCACAGTGACCCCGGCGTACGCCGCAAGCCGGCTGATGGTGAGCATGGGTCCCACCCTGCCTCAGGCGATCTTCCGGCGGTAGACGGCCATCGCGAAGACGTACGCCACGACGAGGATGCCGAGGCACCAGGCGAGGGCGGTCCAGATGTCGTCGCCGACCGACTGCCGGGCGAACAGGCTGCGGATCGTGTTGACGATCGACGTCACCGGCTGATGTTCGGCGAACCAGCGCACCGGGCCGGGCATCGTCCTGGTGGGCACGAACGCCGAGCTGACGAACGGCAGGAAGATGAGCGGGTAGGCGAACGCGCCGGCCCCCTCGACCGACGACGCGGAGAGACCGGGGATCACGGCGAGCCAGGTCAGCGCCAGGGTGAACAGGAGCAGGATGCCGGCGACCGCGAGCCATGCCGACACTCCAGCCCCTGAGCGGAAGCCCATGAGCAGAGCGACGCCGACGACGAGCACGAGCGCGATCAGGTTGGCGACCAGGGAGGTGACGACGTGGGCCCACAGCACACCCGAGCGTGCGATCGGCATGGACTGGAACCGCTCGAAGATCCCGCTCTGCACGTCGATGAACAATCGGTACGCGGTGTAGGAAATGCCCGAAGCGATGGTCATGAGAAGGATGCCGGGCAGCATGTAGTTCACGTACGAGACCGACCCGGTGTCAATGGCGCCGCCGAACACATAGACGAACATCAGCATCATGGCGACGGGCGTGATGACGGTCGTGATGATGGTGTCCATGCTGCGTGTGACGTGGCGCAGGGTCCGCCCCGTGAGCGCGGCAGTGTCGCTGAAGAAGTACGCAGTCATCCTTGTCCCCCGGCTGTCCTGCTGGTGGCTTCGCTCTTGTCGCCGCTGCCGATGACTGCGAGGAAGATCTCCTCCAGGGTCGGCTGCTTCTCGACGTACTCGACCTTGGCGGGCGGGAAGAGCTGCTTGAGCTCGCTGAGGGTGCCGTTCACGATGATCCGACCCTGGTGGAGGATCGCGATCCGGTCGGCGAGCTGCTCGGCCTCGTCCAGGTACTGCGTGGTGAGCAGCACCGTCGTGCCGTACTCGGCGAGTTCCCTTACGGCATGCCATACCCCGATGCGTGCCTCGGGGTCGAGTCCGGCCGTAGGCTCGTCCAGGAAGATCACGGATGGAGCTCCAATGAGACTCATCGCGATGTCCAGCCGGCGGCGCATTCCACCCGAATACATGGACACCTTGCGCAGGCCGGCATCGGTCAGCGAGAAACGCCTCAGCAGGTCGTCCGCGATCGCGCCCGGGTCCTTGAGGTGGCGCAGCCTGGCGACGAGGACGAGGTTCTCCCGGCCGCTGAGGATCTCGTCGACGGCCGCGAACTGCCCGGTGAGGCTGATGGACTCCCTCACATCCGCCGGTTGCTCGGCGACGTCGAAGCCGTGGACGGTTGCCGTCCCCGCGTCGGCCTTCAGGAGCGTGGCGAGGATCCGCACGGTCGTGGTCTTGCCTGCCCCGTTGGAGCCGAGTAGGGCGAAAATGGTGCCCGCGCCACCTCGAAGTCGACCCCGCGCAACACTTCCAGCTTCTCGTACGCCTTCTCCAAACCCCGCACGCGAATTACCGGGCCGGCGATCGATCGGGCCGTCATGGTCATCTGCCTCCTTCGTGGAGTCGTCCCCGGCGACTGCGAGGAAGCTCCTGCCGGAAGCTTGGAGGGTTGACCCAGCGTCAAGGTCAAGCCTGTTCCGACCATGACATCCAGATCACCGGTCGATCAGACACGTCGCAGCATGGCGGGCTGCTTGCGGCCCCTCAGCGGGCACGGCCCCGGCGCGTCAGCCCGATGATTCCCGTCACGACGGCGAGGACGAAGAGTGTCAGGCCCACGAAAACCACCGGGTTCACCCAGGCCGGCACCAGTTCGGTCCCCACGCCGTCCGAGGTGACGCACTGAGCGCTGACCGGCAGGGTCGCACGGGTCACGATGTGATCACCCCGGGCGCCGCGTGCCGCGCACATCTGGTCCGGGTCCAGGATGTAGAAGCCCGACATCACGCCCCACGCGTATGCGCCCAGCGCCGCCGCCCCGGCCAGAACGGCCACCAGCGTGCAGGTCGTACCGCTGGGCAGGCGCAGGCCGCTGATCGGCTGCCGGGTGGCGGCCCGCCGGATCAGGGCCGCACCGGCGCCCACCACCACCAACGGCATGAGGAACGGCGCGAACACCAGGATGAGAAACGCAAGACTCGCCATGTTCGCCCAGACATCATCAGGGCAAGATCGGTTCCTATGACATTTCCGCCAGGAGCGATCGGCGGGACTTGCGCGCGCCCGCCGCCGTAGAAGCCAACCTTCTCGGACCGGGCGGACGGTGGCGTGCGAGAGGACCACGAAGCTGCCGTCCGGCAGCGCGTCGCGCGGGGTGGTGACGATCCGGTCGGGCTTCTCGGCGTCGGTGAGGAAGTGGAGGACGGCCACCTCCTGTGAGCCTCTCCCCTCACCGACCGCCACGTCGCCCCTGACGCGAACGGCTGTACGGCAGCGTCTCGCATCAACATCCGTGTCACTGGCGGCCGTTGGCAGCGGTGTGCTCCAGGATCGCGGCGGCGATCGTCGTCCAGTCGGCGCGCTCGACGCCATGGCCGGCGTCCGGCAGGGTCAGCATCCTTGCGCCGGGGATGTGTTCGGCGAGGACCTCGCCGTGCCGGAGCGGGAACAGGGGATCGGCGCTGCCGTGGATCACCAGCGTGGGCGCGGCGATCGAGGACAGGGGTGCATCCGGCAGTTCGCCGTCCGGCAGTGCGTCGTGATTGCGGACCGCCATGAAGTCGTGTGCGCGCTCGACATCGCGCCGCACAAGGCTGCGCGCGGCAGCTTCGTCGAACGGGCGGCGGCCCCCGGCGAGCACGCGCGCGTACGCCACTTGGTGGTCGATCACCGAGCCGGTGTCCGACCAGTCGACGTGCGCGTCCGAGAAGAAGCGCATGAACTCCTCGGTCGGCGGGGGAAGTTCGCAATCGATCGACACGGCGCACGACGTGCTGATCAGGACGAGCGAGCTGACGCGGTCCGGGTGGTCGAGCGCGAGCAGCTGCGCGAGCGCTCCTCCGGCAGAGACACCCACGATGTGCGCCGCCGGGATCTCATGGGCGTCGAGCACTCGGGCGGCGTCAGCGACGAGGTCAGCGCCGGTGTACCCGGGTCGACCCACCTCGTACGTGACCGATCGGCCGGTGTCGCGGTGGTCGTAGCGGATCACGAAGCGACCGCCCTCGGCGAGCATCCGGCAGAAGCCGTCCTCCCACCAGAGCATCGAGGCCCCGGTGCCCATGACGAGCAGGACGGGCGGTTGCGACGGGTCGCCGAAGGACTCGACGCACAGTTCGATGCCGTCCACCTCGACAACACGCTCGGTCATCACCGCTCCCACCGCTCGCTCAGGCCGGTACCCCTTCCCCATCACAGCAGACCCACCCGGCCGGCCACCCGCACCCCCACGACCGGCGGCGCCCGCCCGCCGCACAATGGTCTACGTGGCCCCCGTACCGATCGCTCGTCATCTGCTCCGCGCCAAGGATCTCGCCGACGCGCGCTACTGCGAGGCACTCACCGTCGCCGACATGGCCGCGGCCGCCGCGCTGTCCCCGGCGCACTTCAGCCGGCGTTTCAAGGCCGCGTTCGGTGAGTCGCCGCACCAGTACCTGCTGACCCGTCGCCTGGAGCGGGCCGCGTCGCTGCTGGTGACGACCGACTGGACTGTGGCCACGATCGCGGTTGCCGTGGGTGCGCAGAGCATCGGATCGTTCACGACGAGTTTCCGCAGGATGTACGGGACGACCCCGCAGGCCTACCGGGCGGCCCATCCGCCCGCCGCGCGGCATGTGCGCATCCCCCGCTGTGTGGCCATGGCCTACGCGCGTCCGCAGAACCGCACGTTTCGAGAAGACACGTCCGCGTCCACTGCCTAGCGTCGTTCCCAGGCAAGTCGACCAAGGAGCGGCCATGACAAGCATCAAGATCGCCAATGCGCAGTTCTGGGTGCACGACCAGGACGAGGCGCTCGCCTTCTACACCGACAAGCTGGGCTGGGAGGTCCGGGCGGACGTGACCATGGAGGCATGGAGCTTCCGGTGGCTGTGCGTCGGCCCGCCCGGTGGGGACGGTCCGGCGCTGGTGCTGATGCCCGTGCCGCGGCAGCCCATGCTGGACGAGACCGCCAGTGCCCAGCTCTCCGATCTGGTGGCCAAGGGTGCGGGCGGCACACTGTTCCTGGAGACGGACGACTGCAAGGCCGCCTACGACGAGCTGTCCGCCCGCGGTGTCGAGTTCAACGACCCGCCGACGGTGCAGCCGTACGGCATCGACACGTCGTTCCGCGACCCCTCGGGCAACAACATCCGTCTCACTCAGGTGATGGAATTCGACCCGGACCGGGGCTGACCGCGTCCCGCCGGGGCCACCACGACCCACCGGGGCCACCACGACCCACGTAATGAGCGGCGCTTTCCCTCAGGGCTAAGATTTCAACACCAGATATATGCCGCGAGGGGAAGACATGGCGCAGCGCAGGTCGGCGAAGCGGCCCGACGCCGTTTCGGGGATCGTCGACGACTGGGCCCGTGAGCGGCCCGAGCTCGACACGACGCCGCTGGAGGTGCTGGCCCGGCTGCACCGCTCGTATCTGCAGTACCAGTCGCGGATGACCTCGCAGCTCGATGCGCACGGCCTGTCCGTCGCCGGGTTCGACGTGCTCACCGCGCTGCGCCGGTCGGGGGCGCCGTACCGGCTCACGGCGGGACAGCTCGCCGCCTCGGGGCTGATCTCGTCGGCCGGGGTGACCCTGCGCCTGGACCGGCTCGAGAAGGACGGGCTGCTCGTGCGGGAGCGGGACGCCGAGGACCGCCGGGTCGTGTACTCACGCCTGACCGAGGCCGGGTTGAAGAAGATCGACGAGGTCTTCGCCGCCCACCTGGAGAACGAACGCCGGATGCTCGGCGGGCTGTCACCCGCCGAGCGGCGTCAACTCGGCGGTCTGCTCTCCAAGTTGGAGCGTTCGATCGTGGAGTCCGACGAGGCGGTGACGTCCAACGAGGCCGTGGAGGCCGGGCCGAACCCGAGCTGAGCCGGTGGCCGCGGCTGACTCATACGGCCGCGCCGGCGGGCGGTACCGCCTTCGACTGCTGCCTGGCCCGCGCCTGGTAGAGACGGCGGAGGCGGACGATGCCGAGGTCGTGCTGGTAGAGGTTCTCGCGCTGGTCGGCATCGTGCGGCATGGCTTCGAGCATGACGCGGTCCTGCTCCAGGACCTCCCAGTGACGGGCCTCGATGAGGGTCTTGTAGAGGAAGCGCCAGGTGTCCCGCTGCCAGTCCCGCACCTTGCGGTAGCGCCAGAAGAAGACGCCGGTACGGCCCGCGTCCACCGGGCAGGCCATGCCGACGATGCCGAAGGGGCCGCCGGGTCCGGCCGAGGGCGGGTAGGGGATGGACAGGTCCACCCAGTCGACGCCGGTGTGGCACAGCTCGACCCAGTCGAAGTTCACACCGCGCTGGTCGGTCTTCTCGAAGAAGTAGCCGCGGTCGGTCTCCCGGATGCGGAACTTCGCCGTCGTGTCCCCGGCGAACATCGTGTGGGACTCGTTGTGCAGGAACGCGCCGTGCATCGGGTCGAGCAGGTTCTCCATGGCGTAGCGCCACGGGACGTTCCATTCGGCGTAGCAGAGGAAGGCGTCGATGCCGTCGTCGGCCAGCGGGTCCGGGAGCGTGAGGTCGACCGGTTCGGGGTGCTCCTCGTCGCCGAAGTACGCGAGGATCGCGCCGCCCACCTCGCGCACGGGCAGGGAGGTGACGAGGGTCTTGCCCTCCAGATTGCAGCCGGGCAGGCCGGGCACGGAGGTGACCTTGCCGGTGCCGTCGACCTCGACGCCGTGGTACCAGCAGGCGACCCGGTCGCCCAGGTGTTTGCCGAGCGACAGCGGGGCGCCGCGGTGCGGGCAGCGGTCGGCGAGCATCGAGAGGGTGCCGTCGGACCTGCGGAAGAGCAGCCAGTTCTCGCCGAGGGCGGTCACCTTGCGCATGCCGCCGGGCTCGACGAAGTGCGACGGCACGACGGGGTGCCACTGGTTGCGCAGGCCGTGGGCGTAGATGTGCTCGGCGGTGTCGTGGGTGGAAAGCGTCATGTCAGGCTCCCAGGCGGTGCATCTCGGCGCGGAAGGACTCCTCGGTCCAGGGTTCTCCCGTGGGGGTGTGCAGCTGACGGGAGTTGAGGCCCGCGAGCACGTCGCTGAGCTCATGGCCGTCGTTGGTGAAGATGTCCTCGAGGGTGCGCGCGAGCTTCAGCTCGTACGGGGTGGGTTCGTGGTCTCGGGTCTGGTGGGGGTCCAGGTGGGGCCAGGTGTCGGGCATCAGGTATCCGTACGGGTCTCAGAGGTCCAGAGGGGTTGCGGAGCGGTCGGGTGTCGGCGGGGTCCGGACACGCGGCGACCGAGAGAAATCAGAGGTCCAGGACCAGTCGGTCCGAGACGCAGCGCGAGACGCAGATCATCATCGTCCGGCCCGCCGCGTGCTCGGCCTCGGTGAGCAGGAAGTCGCGGTGATCGGGGGTACCGGCGAGGACGCGGGTCTCGCAGGAGCCGCAGATTCCGTCACGGCACGAGGAGTTGACGTCAAGGCCTGCGTTCTCGGCGGCCTCCAGGATGGAGGTGTCGGGGCCGACGTTCAGGGTCACCCCCGACGTACGGCATTCGACGTCGAAGGAGCTGTCGTCGGCGCCGCGTTCCACGACCGGAGCGGCGAACCGCTCGGTTCTCAACTGCGCTTCGGGGACGGCGTCTTCGACCGCCTGCAACAGTGGTTCCGGGCCGCAGCAGTACACGAGGGCGTCGGCGGGAAGGTCCGCGAGGATGCCCGCCAGATCGATGTGGCCCTGCTCGTCCTGCGGTACGAAGCCGACCTGGCCGCCGGTGAGCGCGGCGAGCTCGCTGCCGAACGCCATCGACGCCCGTGTGCGCCCTCCGTGGACCAACCGATAGGGGGTGCCGTCGCGTTGTGCCTGTCGGGCCATCGCCAGGATGGGTGTGATGCCGATGCCGCCGGCGATGAAGACGTAGGAGGCGGCGGGTTCCAGCGCGAAGTGGTTGCGCGGCCCGGCCACCCGCACAGTGTGGCCGGGCCGCAGGCTGCTGTGCACATGGCGCGAACCGCCGCGTGAGGACGGCTCGTTGAGGATGCCGAGCCGGTACACGGCGCTGTTCGCCGGGTCGCCGCACAGGCTGTACTGCCGCACGTGGCCGCCGACATGAAGGTCCAGGTGCGCGCCGGGTGTCCAGGCCGGGAGCGGTTTGCCGTCGGGGTGGGTCAGTTCGACGGAGAGGACGCCCTCGGCCTCCCAGGTCATCCGGTGGACCAGGAGGTCGAGCTCCTGCTCTTCGGTGCTGCTCATGGTGGGGCCTCCCTACGCGGTGGGGATCTTCACGGGCGGGGTGAACGGGTTCTTCATGGGGCCGAGCGCGGCGAGGTCCACCTCGACGAGCGTGGGTCCGTCATGGGCGACGGCGGCTTTGATGACGGCCGCGGCGTCGGACGCGTCGGAGATGCGCGCGTACGTCAGGCCGCAGGCGGTGGCGAGCGTGGCGAAGTCCGGGGTGAACAGGTCGACTCCGGAGCGGCGTTCGCTGTACTTGTCCTGCATGTTGCGCAGCACGCCGTAGCCGCCGTCGTTGAAGACGACGAGTGTCAGGCGCGGTCGCTCCTGGGCCAGTGTGAGCAGTTCGCCGAGGTGGACCGCGAGTCCGCCGTCGCCGGCGATGACGACGGTCGGTTCGTCCGGGCGGGCGACGGCCGCGCCGATGCCCATGCCGAGGCCCTGCCCGATGCCGCCGCCGCGCGGAAAGACGTTGGCGCGCGGATCGTGCAGCGGCAGCAGGCGGTTGCCCCAGGAGGAGGACGGGATGGTGACGTCGCGGGCGACGACGGCACCACGGGGCAGGGCGTCGGCGAGGGCGTCGCAGAGGGCGGCCTGGGGGCCGATGGTGTCGTGCAGTGTGGCGCGGACCTCTTCGCGGACGCGACGAACACGGTCCGTCCAGGCGGCGTTCGCGCGCCTGGCTGCCGTGGTGAGTTCGGGCAGGACGGCGGACGCGGCACCGTGGAGTGCGTGCCGGGCCGGGTACACGCGGCCGAGTGCGGCGGTGTCGATGTCGATCTGGATGTGGGCGGTGGGCAGTTCGAGCCCGTAGTCGGCGGTCTCGTTGGAGCGGAAGTGGGTGCCGACGGTGACGAGGACGTCGGCGTCCTTCAGCAGGGCGCGAACGGCGGGCGTGGTGGCGAAGTTGCCGATGACCTGCTCGTGGTCCTCCGGTACGGCGCCACGCCCGGAGTTGGAGGTGAGCAGACCCGCGCCGGTCGCCTCGACGAGTGCCAGGAGTTCGGCCCGCGCGGTGTTCGCGCCGCCGCCCGCCCAGATCAGCGGTTGCCGGGCGGACGCCAACAGCGCGCGTGCGGCGGCGAGTTGTGCCTTGTCGGGGACCGGGGGCTCGACGGCCTGAGGCGTGGAACCGTCGTCTTGCTGTGCCGCGTACTGCAGGTCGATCGGCCACTCGACGCTCGCGGGCCCGGCGGGAGCGGTAAGGGCGGCGGCGGACGCCTCGCGCAGGATGCGCCCCGCGTCACGGGTGGAGGTGACGGTCGCGGCGTATTTCGACACCGCGGTGAGCATCCCGAGCTGGTCCTTCGTCTCGTGGATGAAGCCCCGCCCACTGCCGAGGTACGCGGATTCGACCTGTCCCGTGATGTGCAGGACGGCCGTCCCCGCGGACAGGGACTCGACGAGGGATCCGGCCGCGTTGCCCGCGCCGGTGCCGGTCGAGGTGAGCGCGCAGCCGATGCTGCCGCGTGCGCGGCCGTACGCGTCGGCGGCGTTCACGGCGGTGGCCTCGTGGCGTACGGGTACGAAACGCAGCCCCGGGTCGGCCTCGATGGCCTCCACCAGCGGAAGGTTGTGCACGGAGACAATGCCGAAGACGGCGTCGATGCCCAGCGAGGTGAGGTGGGCGGCGAGGAGTTCGCCTCCATTGCGGTGGGTCACAGGGGTCATGGAGGGCTCCTCAGAGGATGCCGCGGCCGACTCCGCCGCAGACGTCGATGCTGGTTCCGGTGATGTACGAGGCGCGTGGGGAGAGCAGGGAGACGATGGCGTACGCGACCTCCTCGGCGCGGCCCAGCCGGCCGAGCGCGACGCCCCGGTCGGCGGCGAGCTCGGCCTGCCACTCCTCGTGGCCGAGGTCGCCGGCGGTGGCCGCGTGGCGGCGCGTCCACTGGCCGGTGTCGATGAGGCCGAGGCAGACGGAGTTGACGCGGATGCCGTCCTTGGCGAGCTCGGTGGCCAGGGACTTGGAGAGGTTGAGGATGCCGGCGCGCGCGGCGCTCGTCGTGATCAGCCGGGTCTCCGGCTGCTTGGCGAGGACGGCGTTGACGTTGACGATCGCCGCCGCGTCCGAGGCGCGCAGGTAACCGCGGGCGGCGGCAAGGGGGTTGAGCACGCCGGCGAACTTCAGCTCCAGTTCGTCGCGCCAGTCCTCGGCGGTCGTCTCGTCGAGCGGCTTCATACGGGACTGGCCCGCGTTGTTGACGAGCGCGTCGAGGCGCCCGCCGAAGCGGTCCGCCGCGCGCTCGACGAAGTCGCCCACGGCGTCGGAGTCCCGTACGTCGCACACGCTGTGGAACAGCCGGTCGGAACCGGCGCCCAGGTGCGCGGCCGCCTTGGCGAGCCGTTCGGCGTCGCGGCCGCAGGTGGCGACGTTGGCGCCTTCGTCGAGCAGGGCCCGGACGGTGGCCAGGCCGACACCCGAACTGCCCCCGGTGACCAGCACGGTGCGGTCGGCGAGGCCGAGGTCCATGAGAACTCCTTGGAAGTGGTGGTGCGGGACGCAGGGGTGGGTCAGTGCATCGTGAAGCCGCCGTTGACGGCGATCACTTGACCCGTGAGATAGCCGGACTCCGCTCCGAGGAGGAACGACACCGTCCCGACCAGGTCGTCGGCCTGCTGGGGCCGTGCGATCGCCCGGTTCTGCGCGTACAGCGCATGGCGTTCGGCGGGTACGGTCTCGGTCGCCTCGATCTCCGTCAGGCCGGGCGCCACGGCGTTCACCGTGATGCCCTCGGGGCCCAGCTCACGGGCCATCGCCCGGGTCAGCGCGATGACGGCGCCCTTGGAGGCGATGTAGTGGGCGAGCCGCGGTGAGCCGTAGAGGGCGGCGTCCGAGGCGATGTTGACGATGCGGCCGGGCCACGCCATCAGCGGGAGCAGGTGCTTGGCGACGAGCCAGGGCCCGCGCGCGTTGACCGCCATCAGCCGGTCCCACACCTCGACGTCGATGTCCTGGAAGTACTTGCCGCCGACGCCGTTGGCGAGTGCCGCGTTGTTGACCAGTCCGTGGACGGCGCCGCGAGGTGCCAGCCAGGCGGCCAGTGCCTCGACCGAGGCCGGGTCGGCGACGTCCAGTGGTACGAACTCCGCCTCGCCGCCCGCCTCTTGGACGGCCCGAGCCGTCCGTCGGCCCCACTGCTCGTTCAGCTCGGCGACGACGACCCGGTAGCCGTCCGCGCCGGCCCGGCGGGCCATGGCCTCCCCCAGACCACGGCCCCCACCGGTGACGACGACCGTTCGCGGCTGCTCAGTCACGGGTGATGCCGTACAGCGGCGAGTACTCGGGGTAGGTCGGCACCTGCGGCTTCTGCGTGCCGATGATCACGCAGAACAGTGCGTCCGTGTCGCCCTCGTTCTTCAGCGAACGGGTCACCCCGGCCGGCACCACGATCATGTCGCGGTAGCCGAGGGTGCGGTACTCGACCTCGTCCGGACCGCGGTGGATGCCGACGCGGACCTGGCCCTCCAGGACGAAGAAGGCCTCCTCGACGTCGTGGTGGGTGTGGGCCGGGCCCTCGGCGCCGGGCGGCAGCAGCATGTTGGAGAAGGTGAAGCCGCCGGAGGGGAGGATGCGGTTGTCGTTCTCGTGGTTGCCGGTGGCGCCGGAGCCGACGTAGCGGATCTGTGCGCGCTTGTACTGCGGGCCGGCCTTCTCCTGGAAGGACAGGGTGCCCCAGTCGGGCTCGCGGGAGTTCTTGGTGGCGATGAGGGCGTCGGTGTACTTGGCGAGGTCGCCGCCGTTGTCGTACTCGGTGGTGGTGATCGGCATGGTGGTCATCCCTTGCTGGTCCGGGAGTTGGTGACGATGTGCAGGTGGGACAGCAGCCAGGCGTTGAAGTGCTCGGGCTGCTCCTGGTTGGCCAGGTGACCGGCGTCCTTGACGATCACGTACGCGGTCCTGTGCAGACCGCCGGCCAGGACCTGTGAGGCTTCGGGACCGGTGACGCGGTCCTGGTCGCCGCACAGGACGAGGGTGGGCGCGGTGACCCGGGCGAGTTCTCCGCGCAGGTCGGTGGTGGCCATGGACTCGGCCGCGTATCCGTAGCCGGGCAGGCGGATCGAGTCGGCCATGGTGTCGACGACGCGCCGGAGAAGCTCGTTCGGCGCTCCGGCGGAGAGCAGGCGGGGGCCGCGCCGCTCGGCGAAGGCGCGCGGTCCGAGCTCGGCGAGTTCGGCGATGCGGGCGCGCATCCCAGCGGCCTTCTCTGGGGTCGTGCCGGAACCGGGGGTGGAGTCGGCGATCGTCAGCGAGGCGACGAGGTCCGGGTGGCGGGTGGCGAGCCGCAGCGCGATCACGCCGCCCCAGGAGACGCCGAGGACATGTGCGCCACCGCCGCCGTCATGTGCGCGGATGACCGCGGCCGCGG
Organism: Streptomyces spinosisporus; assembly: GCF_022698145.1. Lineage (GTDB taxonomy): Bacteria > Actinomycetota > Actinomycetes > Streptomycetales > Streptomycetaceae > Streptomyces > Streptomyces spinosisporus. Next base: position 234,737 of record NZ_JALDAX010000011.1, on the reverse strand, counting down.
CGTCGGCGTAGTCGTCGAGGCTCAACTCCCTTTCCGGGTCCGCCGACTTGGCGTAACCCGGCGCATCCCACGCAAGCACCCTGAAGTTGCCCGCAAGCGCCTGTAGTTGGGGCGAAAAGGCGGCGGAGGACGACCCGATGCCGTGCAGGCACAGCACCAGCGGTCCACCGGCGCCCGCCTGTTCGAGGTGCAGCCCGGCGATGCCATACGCCGTCACAGGATCTGCCCCGAACGCCCGGCGAGTGCCGCGAGGGAGCGCAGGACCGCGTACGGAACGACCTGGCTGGTGGCGGGGTTGGCCGGGTCCGGCTGGTGCCTGACCTCGAAGCGGTACGAGCCCTGCGGTCCGTTCGCCTCGATGACGTGCGAGGTGTGCACGGCGGCCGGGTCGGCGACGACGCTGACCCGCACCGCGTCGAGGTCCCCTACCGCGAGCGCCACGGAGGCGGCGACGTTGGTCGACTTCGGGAACCTGACCGGCACCTCGCGCGCGGTGCCGCGCATCACCTCGACAGGCCCGGTCGCGGTCCGCATCGCGGTCAGCAACTGCTCGTCCATCCACGGCTGTTCGAGCGTCGAGGGCAGCTTGGTGGTGGTCAGCCTGATCTCGCTCAGCGGCCCCATGGCGCGGACCGCCTGGAGCACGTCGAGTCCGCCGACCGCTCCCCCGGTGAAATACACCCGCCCGGGTCCGGTGGTCAGCAGCTTCTTCGACAGCTCCTCGTCGGTCAGGGCTCCCGTGGACGCCACGAGGAGGTCGGTGCCGGAGGCGAGGATGGTCTCGCCCCAGCCCCGTACGACACCCTGACCGGCCGCCTCGACGATCAAGTCGCAGTGTTCGACGACCTGTTCCACGGTCATCTGCGGTGCGGGGACCGCGTCTCCGAGGGGCCGGTTGTCGACGACGGCCACCAGTTCGGCGCCCGGCACGCCACCGGCGGCGACGGCCCCTCCGACCACGCGGCCGATGGCTCCCCAGCCGATGAGACCGACCTTGCGCACCCTGCTCATGCTGCGACTCCTTCGGCGTCGACGGGCGGGACGACGGGGCTGCCGTCGGATGTGCCCACCATGTGGGCGCGGATCAGCTTCGAGGGCAGGCCCGCGGTGCCCCAGGTGTCGGACAGTTCAGGGGTCCGCCGCCAGGTACGGCAGATCCACGCGTCCTCGACGATCTGCGCGACCTCGGACGTGTACTCGCACACCAGACCCGTCGGGTCGGTGAAGTAGGAGAAGGTGTTGTTGCCGGGGCCGTGCCGGCCGGGGCCCCACTCCGGAGTGATGCCGTGGTGCCGGAGCCGGCCGAGTCCGCGCATGAAGTGGTCGAGCGAACTCATCTCGTACGCCACGTGGTTGAGGGAGACCCAGGGCGCCTGGTTGAAGGCGATGCAGTGGTGGTCGGTGTTGCAGCGCAGGAACGCCATCTGGTGCTCGGACCAGTCCGAGACCCGCATGCCGAGCACATCGCGGTAGAAGGCGACGGCCGCGTCGATGTCCGTGGTGTTGAGGACCGCGTGCGTGACGCCGACGGGCAGCGCCTCGTCCCGGCCGCGCGCGGCGACCGCCCAGGTGTCGGCGGAGAGTTCGACGAGGCGTCCGTCGAGGTCGTGGAAGCGCAGCCCGTAGCCGCCGCCGACCTGGTCGAGGGGGCCGAGCTCGGTGACGAGAGTGATGCCGCGTGCCTCCAGTCGGCGTGCGGCCTCGTCCACCTCGGCGGGTGTGCCGACGGCGAAGGCGAGGCGGCCGAGGCCGATCTTCTCGGAGCGGGTCAGCTGGAGGGCGTGGTGCTCGGTGCCGGTGCCGCGCAGCCAGCTCGCACTGTGCCCGGCCTCGACGACCTCCAGGCCCCACGCCTCCTCGTAGAAGCCGGCGGCCTCGGCGAAGTTCGGGGTGAGCAGCTCGACCGAGCGCAGCGCGCGCAGCCGGGCGATCGGGGGGTGGTTCATGTGCAATCTCCCAGACGAGAGGGTCAGTTGGCCCAGGGCAGCGGTGTGGAGTCGGTGCTCCAGTACAGGGACTTCTGCCGCTGGTAGGCGCGGATCAGCTCGCGTCCCTTCTCGGTGCCGAGTCCGGAGTCCTTCATCCCCGCGAAGGGGGTGGAGATGGAGAACTGCTTGTACGTGTTGATCCAGACGGTCCCGGCGTCGATCCGCCGCCCGAGCCGCCAGGCGGCACGCGCGTCCCGGGTCCAGATGCCGCAGGCGAGCCCGAAGTCGGAGTCGTTGGCCTGTGCGACGAGTTCGTCCTCGTCGTCGTAGCGAAGTGCCACGAGTACGGGGCCGAAGATCTCCTCCTGGCAGGTGCGCGCGGTGTTCGGCAGTCCGCCGATCACGGTGGGCAGGTAGTAGGCGCCCTTCGCGTACGCCTCCCCCTCCGGTGCGGCGCCGCCGCAGAGCACCCGGCCACCTTCCTCGCGCGCCAGGTCCACGTACGCGGCGACCGCGTCGCGGTGCCTGTGGTGCACGAGCGGGGCCACCTGCGTGTCGGGCGAGGTGCCCGGACCGACTCTCAACTTCCTTACGCGGTCGACAAGCTCACCGACGAAGGTGTCGTAGAGGCCGGCCTGGACGAAGAGGCGCGATCCGGCGATGCAGGACTGGCCGCTGGAGGAGAAGATCCCGTACATCACACCCGAGAGGGCCTGTTCGACGTCGGCGTCCTCGCGCACGATCGTCGGCGACTTGCCGCCGAGTTCGAGCGAGGCGGGGATGAGCTTGTCGGCGGCCACGTGGGCGATGCCGCGTCCGGTGCCCGTGCCGCCGGTGAAGCCGATGCGGCCGACGAGCGGGTGCCGGACGATCGCGTCGCCCACGATGCTGCCCTTGCCCGGCAGCACCGCGAGCAGCGCGGTCGGCAGCCCGGCCCCTGCCAGCACCCGGTGGACGATGCGGCCGAGGGCGAGGGAGACCAGCGGTGTCCACTCGGCGGGTTTGAGCAGGACCGCGTTCCCGCCGGCCAGTGCGGGCGCGACCTTCTGCGCGTCGGAGGCGATCGGCGAGTTCCAGGGGTTGATGGCGCCGACGACGCCGATCGGCTCGTGGACGCTCATCGTCAGATACGGGCCGCGTGACGGCGTGAGCGCATCCTCGGCGGTCTCCAACGCCGCCGCCGTGTACCGGAAGGTGCCCGCGGCGCTCAGCGCGAGGGCGCGGGTCTCGCCGAGGGTCTTGCCGGTGTCGGCGGTCTGCAACGCGGACAGTTCCTCTGCGTGCTCCTCGATGGCGTCGCCGATCCGGTGCAGGACACGCGCCCGTTCGTGCGGCAGCAGATCGCGCCATTCGGGCGCGGCGGCGGCCCCGGCGGCGGCATGCGCGGCCTCCTCCACGTCCTCGACGGAGGCGGCGTGGACGGTGGTGAGAACGGTGCCATCGGCCGGGTCCGCGGTGTGGATGGGCACACCGCGACCGCGACGCCAGCGGCCCGCGATGAGGATCTCGTCGGCGGGGATGCGCGGCATGGGGACCTCCGGATGAGGCGTCGAGTGCGGTGTCGAAGTGCTAGAAATCTAAGGGCTTAACTATTTCGACCGCAAGGGGGTGCCGTCCGGGAAATTTTCACGAGGTCAGGGCTAAGGCTTGCCTAACCTCGGAGGGATACCGGTAGAACTTTAAGCGCTGAGATGTTCAGCACCTATGGAATTGGGGCCCGCCGTCCCAGCCCCAGCCCTCACAGCCGCCCGGTACCGGGATACCGTCGTACCCTCGCGGCCCGAACCCTCCCGTGCGGTCCCGTCCCCCAAACCGTGCCGCACGGATCCGGAGGCCATCCATGACGATCGACGCTCAACGCGCCGCCGCCGAGCGACCCGGCGACACACCGGCGCTCGCGGCCGCCATCGGCGCCCGCTTCGAACGCCTGCCGCTGTGCCGCTGGCAGGTGATGGTCCGGCTCGTCGTCGGCACCGCCACGTTCTTCGAGGCCTTCGACCAGCTCCTGATCGCGTACGCGCTCCCCCAGCTGCGCACCGAGTGGAACCTCGACACCGGCCACACCACCGCTCTGATGACCGTCGGCTCGGTCGGCATGCTGGGCGGTGCGCTGGTCTCGGGACGGCTCGCCGACCGGGTCGGCCGCGTCAAGGTGATCGCGGGCTGCATCGCTCTTGCCAGTCTGTGCAATCTGCTGCTAACGCTGTGCACCTCGCCCGAGCCGTTCATGGCGGTCCGCTTCGTGCAGGGCATGGCCATCGGCGGTGAGGTGCCGATCGCCGCCACGTTCATCGCGGAGATCACCCGCGCCCACCAGCGCGGCCGGTTCGTGCTCCTCTTCGAGCTCGTCTTCCCGGTCGGCCTGACCGCGGGCGCGCTGGTCGCCTACTGGCTGGTGCCGCTGCTCGGCTGGCGCTGGATGTTCGGTCTCGCGGCCCTGCCGGTCGTCCTGAGTCTCGTGGTCCTGCGCTACGTGCCCGAATCGCCGCGCTGGCTCGCGGACCACGGCCGGCACGAGCAGGCGCTCGCCACGATGGCGTCGATCGAGACGAAGGTCGAGAGGATCACGGGCGCCCCGCTGCCCCCGCCGGAGCCGACGCCGTCCGTCGTGCCGCCCCAGGGCAAGGGCTGGCCGCAGGGCAAGGGCGGACTGCGCGAGCTGTTCGGCGACCGCTACCGCAAGCGCATGATCGTCGTCGGACTCCTCTGGTTCACCGGCTACTTCGCGAACTACGGCATCACGTCCTGGCTGCCGACCATCTACAAGTCCCACTTCCACCTGGACTTGTCGACGGCCCTCCTCTACTCGACCGTCACCAGCTGCACGGGACTCCTCGGCTGTCTGATCGTCGCGCTCACGGTGGACCGGGTCGGCCGCCGCAACACGGTGATCTGGTGCTTCGCGGCCGCCGCGCTCTGCCTGCTCGTCCTCGGCCTGTCGGCGACCGGCACCGCCGTAGGCGTCCTGATCTGGACGTCCCTGGCCGCGGTCTTCCTCTTCGGCTGCAACATCTGCCTCTACCTCTACACGCCCGAACTCTTCCCCACCCGGATCCGGGCGCTGGGCGCCAGCATGGGCGGCGCCATGAACCGCCTGGGCATCGTCCTCGGACCGATCGTGGTGGGTGCTGTCTACGCGGGCGGCGCGATCGGCACGGTCTTCGTGACCCTCGCCGCCGTCGCCCTCATCGGCTCGCTCACGGCCACGGCCGGGGCGGAGGAGACCAGCGGGCGCAGCCTGGAGGACGTGGCGCCGTAGGACCGCAGGGTGCGTCCGGGTGGGCGCGCCCTCGGCCAGACATCAGGGACGCGATCCGGGGGTACCCCCTCTGTGGAGGTTCATGATGTTCGAGGCAGGCGATATTCGCGAGTGGCGTGGGCACGACGTGGTCGACTCCGAGGGTCACAAGATCGGCGTTCTGGAGGCGATCTATGTCGACACCGCGACGGACCAGCCCTTCTTCGCGACGGTGACCGTGGGTCTTCCCACCCGCCGGCGGCTGGTGTTCGCGCCGCTGACCGGCGCGACCGTAGGACCGGGCTATCTCAAGATCACCCAGCCCAAGGACGTGGTCAAGAAGGCCCCCGCGATCGACGTCGACGGGGAGCTGCCGGCCGAGGACGAGCCGGAGATCTTCGCCCACTACGAACTCGACTACAAGTCCGGTGCCGGCGGTGAACGCCGGCTCGGCCGACGCTGAGCCGCCGACGAAACCGGCGACACCAGCCGACCGACGACACCAGCCGACCGACGACACCGGCCGTCCGACGACACCGGCACCACCGACGACACCGAAGTGACCGAAGCCTCTGGGAGGGCCGATGAGCCTGTTTCTGTTCCTCGTCCTCGTGGCCGTCGTGCTGGGCATCATCGGATTCGCCGCGGAGGGGCTCTTCTATCTGCTGATCATCGGCGCCGTCGTCCTGCTCGTCGCTCTCGCGTACGCGGCCGTGCGCTTCCGGCGTGGTGGCCGGAAGCACCGCGTGGCCCGCTGAGTCCGCCGCCGATCACACCTCGCCGAGGCGGCGGACGTCCTCCTCGTCCCACGTCCGGGTGTCGCGCGGCTGGGTATAGGGCTCGGCCTCGGGCGGGTGCCCGCCCGCGATGGCCCGCTGGCGCACGCTCTCCGCGTCGAACTCCAGGCCCAGCAGGATCGCGAGGTTGCTGATCCACAGCCAGACGAGGAAGACGATGACGCCCGCCATGGTGCCGTAGGTCTTGTTGTACGAGGCGAAGTTGGCGACGTAGAAGGCGAACCCGGCGGAGGCGAGCAGCCAGATCACCAGGGCCAGCAAACTGCCCGGGGTGATCCACCTGAAGCCCTTGACCTTGGCGTTCGGGGTGGCCCAGTAGAGGATCGCGATCATGACGGTGACCAGGAGCACCAGGACCGGCCACTTGGCGATCGACCACACCGTCAGCGCGGTGTCCCCGACCCCGAGTGCCTGCCCGGTCTGCCGGGCGAGGCCGCCGGTGAAGACCACGATCAGCGAGCTGAGCACCGCGAGCACCATGAGGACCACGGTCACTCCCACCCGCACCGGCAGGATCTTCCACCCCGGCCGGCCCTCCGGCATGTCGTAGACGGCGTTCGCGGAACGGATGAACGCGGCCACATAACCGGACGCCGACCACACCGCGAGGACGATGCCCAGCAGGGCCATCAGCGAGCCGGTACCGGAGTTGTTCTGCAGTTGTTCGACGGCCCTCGTGATGATGTCGCGCGCGGAGCCCGGAGTCAGCTGCTGCAAGTTGTCCAGCACCTTGTCGGTGGCCGACTTGCCGGCGACCCCCAGAAGGGAGACCAGCACCAGCAGCGCCGGGAACAGGGACAGCACGCCGTAGTAGGTCAGCGCCGCGGCCCGGTCCGTCAGCTCGTCGTCCTTGAACTCCTTGAGGCTGCCCTTGAGCACGGCGACCCAGGCGCCCTTGGGCAGCTTGATCGGCGTGTCCGGAGCGGCCTGTTCGACCTCCTGGTCCGGCCCCACCTCCTCCGGCGACGGCACCCGGGCCTCCGGGTCCTCGTCGCGGTCGTGTTCACGATGCCGTCCTGGAAGATGAAGCTTTGCCATATCCGCCGGGTATCCCGACCGAACGCACTCAAGCCCGCGCCTACGACCGACCGTCTCGCGCCGTCACTGCGGGTCCAGCGTGAAGACGGTGAGCCACTCGGCGTCGGCGGCGTGGTAGCCCAGGCCGGACAGGGCCTCGGAGGCGGCGCGCATGTGCCTGGCGCCGTAGACGACGGCGATGGTGAACGTGCCGGTCCGTCCTGTGTATCCCCGGTGGAAATCGGTCAGGGTCCTGATCAGCAGGCGGTCGCGGCGCCGCAGCACCAGGTCGTCGAGGCCCGGCCAGAAGTCGGCCGCGGCCTCCTCGCCCTCACTCACCAGGTCCTCCAGCTCCAGATGCCGGGCGAGCCAGCGGCGCGTCCCCACCAGCCCCATGGCGGCCGTCATGGCCGGGACGACCGTGGCCACCAACGCGCGCTCCTTGAGAGGCAGTTGGCGAAATCCCGCCTCGAACTGCGCACCGCTCATGTCCGGGCACACCACGGGCAGTCCGAGCGCCGCGTAGTCGATGTCCTGCACCACCAACCCCAGGCGTTCATGCCCCTCCAGCCGCCGGTACGACGCCACCAGCGCCTCGGCGCCGGGCGAGCCCTCCCCGACCCCCTCGGCGACCACCAGGTCGCAGCTGCTGCGCAGGCGTGCCTCCACTTCGGCGTAGAAGGCCGCCTCCGCCAGATGGATCATGGGGAAGAGCATGAACGCCAGGCCCGTCCCCGGCCGGGTGAACCGGATGACGGACGATCGCACCCCGGCAAGGCCGGTGACCTCGATGAACTGCACACCCGCTCCCCCCTGCGCGGCCGCACCTCTCCCCCACCATCACGCCTGTGCCCCCTCCGGCAGTTGCGTGCGTTTGTTCATCAGCAGTGCGGGTTCGGCGTCTGCTGCGTGGCAGGTGCGGCCGGACACGGTCCTGGCGGTGCTGCGCGGGCATCTGGCACAGCTGTCCGAAGGCTTTCGGCCCGGACCCGCCGGACCCCGTCCGAGGCGGAGCTACGTCAGCGGCCGTGTCCGTCGGGTCGGGCCGCCTCCGCGTGGGCCGCGTCCAGCGGCGTCTCCATGGACGACGTGATCACCTCGGAGCGTCGGCTGCCGCGGTCCATGAGGCCGCCCGTGAAGGCGAGCCCGAGACCCGCGACGGCGAGCGCGGCCCCGACGAGGTCGGGCGAGGCCCAGCCCCAGCCCGCGGAGATGGCCAGCCCTCCGAGCCAGGCGCCGCCCGCGTTGGCCAGGTTGAACGCGGAGTGGTTGGAGGCCGCGGCCATGGTCGGCGCGTTCTTCGCCTTGGCCATCAGCAGCATCTGCACGGGCGTGGTGACGAAAGCACCCATCGCACCGATGAAGGTGATCGTCAGCAGGGCCGGAACGGTGCTGTGCACGGTGAAGTAGAACGTCACCAGTCCCGCAGCGAGCAGGGCGAGGCCCGCGTAGAGCGTCGGGCGCAGCGCACGGTCCGTGAGGGGGCCGGCGATCAGCGTGCCGGCCGTCATGCCGACGCCGTACAGGGCCAGGACCAGGGTGGTCGAGGAGTCGGAGAGGCCCGTGAGGTGCGTCAGCATCGGCACCAGGTAGCTGTAGACGGCGAAGAACCCGCCGAAGCCGACCACCGCCGTGGCCAGACCGATCGCGACCTGCCGGTTGCCCATGGCCCGCAGTTCGTGCCGGATGCCGGACTGCCGGCCGCGCGGCTGGTGCGGGACGAAACGGGCCAGCGCGGCCAGGGCGACCAGGCCGATGACGGCGACGGCGCCGTACGCGGCCCGCCAGCCCAGCTGCTGCCCGAGGGCGGTGCCGGCCGGAACGCCGACGATGTTGGCGACCGTCAGTCCGAGGAACATCTTCGAGACGGCGCGCGCGGCCCGTTCGGGGGCGACCAGGCGGGAGGCGACGACCGCGCCCACGCCGAAGAGCGCGCCGTGCGGAAGGCCCGCCAGAAAGCGCGCGGCGAACAGCAGGCCGAAGCCGGGGGCGAAGGCGGACGCGAGGTTGCCGACCACGAACAGTCCCGACAGCAGGAGCAGGAGCCGTTTGTGCGGGACGCGTGCGCCGATGCCGGTCAGCAGCGGGGCGCCGACCACCACGCCGAGCGCGTACGCCGAGACGAGGTTGCCCGCGTGGGGCACCGACACGCCGACCCCGTCTGCGATCTGGGGCAGCAGCCCCATCGTGGCGAACTCGGTGGTGCCGATGCCGAACGCGACGACAGCCAGGGCCAGCAGAGCCAGAGGCATGGTGCGGGGGAACCTTTCAACGAAAGCAGTACAACAACGGGGACAAGGGAGCGGTCCCGGGCCGAGGTCGTCGAGATCCTCCGGCCGGCCGCGTCGAGCACCATTGCCCGCGCACCCCCAAGCAGGGCGAACCCACCAACAGTGCAGCACGGACAGGGCGCCGCGCATTCCAAGATCGACCCGCGGATTGACGTGATCTACGTCATGCCGGAAAGGGTTCCTCCGGGCATCCCATGAGTGCTCCGTACAACTTCTGCACTTCGAGGGGTGCCGGAGGCCCGATCCCTGGGAAGGCTTAGGAGCGGCCGCCGCCTGTTGTCGGCGAAGGCGACGGCCGCTGTGCGCGAGGGCTCGCGCCGTCCCCCGGCGCGAGGACCCCGCGCGGGTACGTCCTGGCGGCTCTGGGGCCTGCGGGAGTGAGCCCCAGCTCGAGTCAGCCGCGAGGACGAAGGCCGGGGCCCGCTGAAGGCTCATGTGCGGGACGAGGTGGGCTCCGGCCGCCCGATGCGCGCGGTGTTTTGGGCATGCCCGAGGACTGGGGGCGCAGGAGGTGTGGACTCCCCTCCTGCCCGCAGCCTAGAACGACCGGGCTCTCCTGCGACAGCCCGCGATTCGGTCTGCCGTGGCCGAGTCCGCCGTGGTCGGCCGGTCGACCGGCGTTCGCGCGGTGGTCGAGGGAGCGCCGATTGCCGGGACGTACCGCTCCCTGCGCTCAGGACGTGCCGCGCCCTGCGACCGTCAATGCACCGTCCGGGTCCTCGAACGACGCCGAGGACAACGGGATCGGTGTGAACATGGGGGGCTCCTCGTCCGGGGTCAGCGCGGTGGGGCCGTACACCCAGTCGGTGAAGCTGTAGTCGTACGCGTCGCGCTGGCGCATGAGGGCGTTGCGCTGCAGTCGGCGTACCCCGTCGACGTGCCACAGCTCGCCCCAGGCGCGGGCCGTGTTCTGCACCCGGCGGCAGTGTTCGACGCGGACCGCCTCGTATGCGGCGAGGACGGCGTCCCAGTCCGGCGCGCCGCCCGCTCCGGCTGCCGCGGCCCGGCGGGCGTGGTGGCGGGCGTGGTGGCGGGCGAGCACCCAGCCGTCCTCGATGGCCATGATCGCGCCCTGCGCCATGTACTGCAGCGGCGGATGGGCCGCGTCGCCGAGCAGGACGATGCGGCCGTGCACCCAGTTCTCCACCGGGTCGCGGTCGAGCATCTGCCACCAGCGGTCCCGCCACATCAGCGCAACGCCTCTGCGCACCGGGTCGCAGGCCGGCGCGAACGCCGCGTCCAGCTCGTCCGGCGTGCCCCAATCGGCGTGTCCGGCAAGGGCTTTGGGCGAGCGGAACACGGCGACCTGGTTGAACATGTCGCCGCGGCGCAGGGCGTACTGGACGAAGTGGCAGTGGGGGCCGATGTAGACGGTGACGTCCCGCTCGGAGATGCCGTTGTCCCGCACCTGCTCGATGGGCACGGCCGCGCGGTAGGCGACGTAGTCGGAGCTGACCAGGTCGTCGCCCACCAGCAGGCGGCGGGCCACCGAGTGCAGTCCGTCGGCGGCAACCACGAGCGGTGCAAACTCAGACCGGCCGTTGCGCAGCAGGACCCTGGCACCGCCCTCGGTGTTCTCGTAGCCGACGACGTCCTGGTCGGTCAGCAGCTCGACACCGGCGTGTTCGCAGGCGCGCAGGAAGATCGCGTGCAGATCGGTGCGGTGGATGACCATGTACGGGAAGCCGTAGCGGCGTTCGAGGTCGCGCAGGTCGAGCCTGGTCAGCTCCCGGGAGTCCAGCGCGTCGCGCATGACCATGTGCTCGGGGACGACGCCGAGGGATCTGGCTTCCTCCAGCAGGCCGTACTCGGCGAGGATGCGCGTGCAGTTGGGCGCGATCTGCAGTCCGGCGCCCACCTCGCCGAACTCCTTGGTGCGTTCGAGGACCCGTACCCGTAGTCCTTGGCGGGCCAGGGCGCAGGCGGCGCTGAGACCGCCGATGCCGCCGCCGACCACGAGGACGTCGGGCTGCCGGGCGGTCGTGGCTGCAGAGTTCATGATCGGCTCCTTCGGTCGCGGGACGTGCCCGGCTCAGAGCCAGGCGCCCAGCGGGGGTGCGGGCGCGCCGTCGGCGGTGTGCGGGTCGGCGCTCCGCCCGGTGAGGTAGGCCGCGATGTCCGTCAACTCGCCTGCGACCAGGGCGGTTTCGCCGTGGCCGGGCAGTTTCCAGGCGGCTCGGGCGGACGGTGCCCGCAGGGTCACGGCAGGGCCCGGGGCCGCGGCGCGCTTGGCGGCCACGTCGTCGCACAGGGCGGTGAGGAAGTCGGTGGGCAGGTCGGCGAAGGAGACGTCGGCGGCGAGGTCGACGGCGTGCACGCACACTTCACGGGCCCGCATCCACGGCAGTTCGCTCGCCGGGACGGTACGCCCCTGGGCGGTCACCACGGGCGCCCGCCACCGCGGTTCGTCGAGCGCGTCCATGGACGCGGCGAGTGCGTCGGCGGACCGGCGCAGCCATGCCGTGAGTTCGGCCGCCGGCAGCCGGGCGCCGCTCTCGATCCCGGCGGCGCGTTCCTCGGGCGAGGAGTACATCGGGGTCGGCTCGCCGGTCGCGGCCCAGTGCACTAGGTTGCCCAACGCGTCGGCGTTGGCGGCCACATGGGCGATCACATGTCCACGACTCCAGCCGGGCAGGGCGCTGGGGCCGTCCTGGCCGGCCTCGGTCGCCTTGAGGAACAGCTCGGTGCCGAGACGCGTCCAGCGCCGGGAGTCGTCGAAGGTCCGGCGCGTCATGACGTGTTCTCCTTGACGACCCGGTTCTCCAGACGGCCCACGCCCTGGATCTCGGCGACGACGGTCTCGCCGCCGGAGAGGTAGCGCTCGGGCCTGCGGGCGTGGCCCACGCCTCCGGGGGTGCCGGTGGCGATGATGTCGCCCGGGTTGAGGCGGACGATCGTGGAGACGTACTCGACCAGGTCGACCGGGTCGAAGAGCAGGTCGCCGGTGGACGCGGACTGCATCACCTCGCCGTCGACACTCAGGCGTACGTCGAGGGCGGGGCGCACTCCGCCGGGCAGTTCGTCGGGGGTGACGAGGCAGGGGCCGACCGGTGTGCTGGAGTCCCACGTCTTGCCCTGCAGCCATTCGCGGGTACGGAACTGCCAGTCGCGGCACGTGATGTCGTTCAGGACGCAGAACCCGGCGATCGCGGCCTCCGCCTCGGCGCCCCGGGCCCGGCGCACCTGTGTGCCGACGACCACGGCCAGTTCGACCTCCCAGTCCAACTGCTCGGTCTCCTCGGGCCGGACGACGGCGTCGTACGCGCCGATCAGACAGTCGGCGAACTTGGCGAACAGCGTCGGGTGTTCGGGCAGCTCGCGACCCAACTCCTCGATGTGACTGCGGTAGTTGAGGCCGACGCACACCACCTTCGAGGGGGCGGGGACGACCGGCGCGAAGTCGGCGTCCGCCGCCGCAAGCTCCGTACCTGTCGCCGATGCGGCCGACTCCGCCCAGCCGTCCTGTTTCAGCAGGGTGCCCACGTCGGGCAGGCCCAGATCGACCAGGACCTCGCCGTCGAGCCGTACGGCCCGGGTCGTCCCGTCGGTCCGGATGGTCGCGAGCTTCATCGGGTGGTTCCTTCCACCTGGGTGCGACCGAGTCCGAGGGCCTCGAAGACCGGGGAATCGCTGAAACGGAAGAGGTCCAGGGCGCCCGAGTCGGAGTCGGTGGCGCCGGCCTCGGAGCGCACGGACAGCGGCTGCCAGGAGGGCACGGCGAACAGGTCGCCGCGCGTGACCGTCCAGCTGCGGTCGCCGACGGTGACCCGGCCCGAGCCGTCGAAGACCTGGTAGACGGACGAGCCGGTCTCCTGGACGGGAGCGGTCTCGGCGTCGCGTGCGATCCGGTGCATCTCGGCGCGCAGGGTGGGCAGGACATCGGCACCGGTCGCCGGGTCGCTGAAGCGTACGGCGGCGTGTCCGGGCTCGACCGCGGCGCCGAATCCCTCGGCTTCGAGGGCGAGTTGGTCGTTCAGGGCCCGGTCGGTGTGCTCCCAGCGGTAGGCCAGCAGCGGCGAACCGGGCCCGGTGGCGGTGGCGGAGACCGGGCGCAGTCCGGGGTGGCCCCACAGTCGCTCGGAGCGCGAGCGGTCGGGAGTGGCACGCTCGGCGTCACCGATCTCGTCGCGTCCGAACTCGAAGAACTGCGCCTCGGTGACGTACTGGAACGGGATGTCCAGTCCGTCGATCCAGGCCATCGGCGCGGCGGTGGCGTTGTGGTGGGCGTGCCAGTTCCAGCCCGCCTGCGGCAGGAAGTCGCCGCGCCGCATGGCAACGGGGTCACCGCCCACGACGGTCCACACTCCTTCGCCCTCGACGACGAACCGGAAGGCGTGCTGGGTGTGGCGATGCTCCGGGGCGTCCTCGCCGGGCATCAGATACTGGACGGCGGCCCACAGGGTCGGCGTGGCGAACGGCCTCCCCCCGAGGGAGGGGTTGGCCAGCGCGATGGCGCGCCGCTCGCCGCCGCGGCCGACCGGGACCAACTCGCCTGCCTGCGCGGCCAGTTCCCGCAGGCGCTCCCAGCGCCAGACATGCGGCACGGCGCGTGAGCGGGGGTGGGCGGGCATCAGGTCGCCGATCTCGGTCCACAGCGGGACGAGGAGTTCCCGTTCGAAGCCCCGGTACAGCTCTTGCAGTGCCGGGGTGACCTCGGGCTGCCCCGCGGCGGAGACGGCCCGCAGCCGGACCGGGGAGCCCTGGGCGGTGTCATGGGCGAGGGAGGACTGCGTCACGTTTCTCAGCGTGCTACGCGTCCGGCAGGGGGACGGGTAGATTCTGGAGAGCAGAATGTCGAGGGACGTGCCATGGACAAGCCGCTCAGGACTCCGCCGCCGTATCCGATCGCCAGTGTGGACCACGCGCTGCGAGCGGCGACCATCCTGCAGATGGAGGGCGGAGCGACGGTGTCGCAGATCGCCGAGCGGCTGGGCGTGGCCCGGTCGACCGCGCACCGGCTGCTGGCGATGCTCGTCCACCGGGACTTCGCCGTGCAGGACGAGGGCCGCGTCTACCGGCCGGGGCCCGTGCTGGAGCCCGCCGCGCAGTCGCCGTCCCTGGTGTCACGGCTGCGTACGACGGCCCTGCCCCATTTGCAGCGGATCGTCGATCTGCTGGACGAGACCACGAACCTGATCGTGCGGACCCGCGACACGGCCCGGTTCATCGCCAGCGTCGAATGCCGGCAGGCGCTGCGGGTCGGCTCCCGCGAGGGCATGGTCTTCCCGGCCCACCGCACGACGGCGGGCCTGTTGCTGCTCGCCGAGCTCACCGACGAGGAGCTGGACGCCGCCTACGCCCCTGAGCGGTACCGTGACCGTCCGGCCGACCGGCCGGATCTCGCCCGGCTGCGCACGGAGCTGAAGCGGCTGCGCCGCACCGGGTTCGCGGTCAACAAGGAGCGGTCCGAGCGTGGTCTCGTGGCCGTCGGCGTGCTCGTGCGCGACCCGGACGGCACCGCGCTGGCCGGCCTGTCCGTGTCCATGCCCAGCATGCGCTACGACCCGCACCACCTCCAGTCGCTGGTCGCGACCCTGGACGCCACGGCGCGGGCCCTGGAGAAGGATCTGGCCGAACAAGGCCCACGCCCACGTGAGACACAGGAGGCCGAGATGGCCGGGACAGCGCTGACCGGGACGACGGTCGCCGAGGTGATGGCCGAGCTGGCCACCTTGGAGGACCCGAAGATCCGTGCGGTGAACGAGCGCCACGGTGACGATCACGGTGTGAACCTCTCCAAGCTGCGGGCCCTCGCGAAGCGGCTGAAGACGCAGCAGGACCTCGCGCGTCGGCTCTGGGAGACGGACGACACCGCGGCACGTCTGCTGGCGCTTCTGATCTGCCGCCCGAAGGCGTTCGCACGTGACGAGCTGGACGTCATGCTGCGGCAGGCGCGCTCACCCAAGGTGCACGACTGGCTCGTCAACTACGTGGTGAAGAAGAACCCGCACGCCGAAGAGCTGCGCCTTGCCTGGTCGGACGACCCGGACCCCGTGGTCGCCAGTGCCGGCTGGGCCCTGACCACCGAACGCGTCGCGAAGAAGCCCGAGGGCCTCGACCTCCCGGGTCTGCTCGACGTCATCGAGGCGGAGATGAAGGACGCCCCGGACCGGCTGCAGTGGGCGATGAACCACTGCCTGGCGCAGATCGGCATCTCCCACGCCGAGTACCGCACCCGTGCCATCGCGATCGGTGAGCGCCTGGAAGTCCTCAAGGACTACCCGACGTCCCCCGGCTGCACATCCCCCTTCGCGCCGACCTGGATCACCGAGATGGTGCGCCGGCAGGGCGACCAGTCGTAGGCCTCGGCGCAGGTCGGGGCCGCGCACACCGTCCGCTCACAGCAGCGACACGTCCGTCCGCCGACGGTCCGGCTTGAAGGGCAGTGGGGTCACTGTCGCGCGGACCTCGCGCTGGGGGGTGTCCGAGCGCCCCCACAGCACCACCACGTCGCGTCCGGGGGTGGCGTGGGCCTCGTCGATCACGCAGAGGGAGATGGTCGCGCGCAGGTTCACGCTGAGGGTGCGGCCGGTGGACACGCCCGACTGCCGCCCGTCGACGAGTACTTGATCGAAGGCCGGTCCGCGGCCGCGCGGGACTTCCATGGCGTCGGGCAGCTCGCCCTCACCGAGGTGTGCGGTGAGGATGCCGGCGACGTCCTCCGCGTTCCAGCGCAGGCCCACCAGCGTCCGACCGGGGCCTCCCCCGGCGGCATCGGCGGCCAGCGCCTCCCGGCCCAGGAAGTCACGGTCGGGCACCGCCTTGCGAAAGCCCCAGCCCAACTCGCCGGGCTTGCGGAAGTAGTCCGAGATGCCGTTGTCCGGTACGTAGCTGCCGCCGGGCCTGCCCCTCCTGAACTGTGTCGGCGCGCCCGGCGTCAGGATCGATGCGGGCAGGTAGTCGAGGCCGTTGGTGGCGATGCCCGCCTCGATGTGCTGCACGGGCTGTGATCTGAGGCCGAGCTGGCGGATCCCGAACGGCCCGCCGCACTCGACGGTGGCCGACCAGATCTCGTTGGCGTACGCGGCAAAACCGTGCAGCTCGTAGCCGAGCTCGCCCGAGATGCCCGTGCGCAGGACCCGTACGGGGATCCCGGCGACACGGGACATCCGGCTCCGGCTGAAGGCGATGTCGCGCAGGCTCTCCCCCGTCAGCTTCTCCAGCGTGTCCAGGGCCGCGGGTCCCTGCACTCCGAAGATGAACCGGTCGGGGCTGACGTCCACCGCCTGTGCGTCCCAACTCCCTTGACCCAACTGCCAGATCAGCCAGTCCCCGCTGCCGGCCGTATAGAGGAACTCCTCCTCGCCCAGCCTGCAGAGGACTCCCTCGGACGCCACCCAGCCGTTGGCGTCGAGCTGCACATGGTGCTTGATCTGCCCGAGTTCGAAGCGGGACAGATCCCTCATGCCCAGCCAGGCGAGGAAGTCCCGGGCCTCCCGGCCCCGCACGAGGACCTTGTGCAGACTGGACCAGTCGCCGATGTAGCAGGCGGTGACATGCGCGGCGCACTCCTCGGCCCAGTTGGTGTACTCGAGGGGGAGCAGGGTCTGGGCGAAGTGGGCGAAGGACCCTTGGTCGTTGCTCCTGTCCTGGGCCGCCGCGGCCGGGCTGAAGTAGGCGGGCCGCTCGGCGACGAAGGGTGCGTCCCTCAGCCGCTGAACCGCTTCGTATGTGCTGCGCTGCGCCTCGGCCCTGTCCACGGAGGTCCTCCTGATCCTGCGCACCTGCGATCCGTCGCCGCCCCGCCGAACGGTCACGAACGCGCAACTAGATCGGTTAAGTGAACCGTAGCAGACCGTCCCGACGGCGCTTGCGGATACGGCGAAGACCGTTCTCTACGGCGCCTCATGACCCTCGACGGACGAGGCGGTCGGGGCGGACGAGGCGGACGCGTACGTCGATTCGTGGTGGATCAGGATCGACAGCAACTCCGCGACCGTGGCCGGGGCGTCCGCGGGATGGCGCAGTCGCTTGTCGGTCGCCACGCTGTAGACGTTGGAGCGGCCCTCCCGGACATGGGTGAGGTAACCGCCCCCCTCCAGGTCGGCGATGATCTTCTGCACGGCCCGTTCGGTGAGTCGGCAGCGGGCCGCGATGTCACGGACACGGGTGGTGCGGTCGTCGGCGATGGCAGCCAGCACACGGGAGTGGTTGGTCAGGAACGTCCAGCCTGCATGCGATTCCGGCGCTCGGTCCATGAAGGACATCATACGGCCAACAGTTCACGCATCCCGAAGAACGAATCCCTTTTCGTGTGCTGGTTGACGTTGAACGCACCGGGGAGCGATGCTGGGAGGCAGTCGAGAAGACGGTATGTGCCGGGAGCATCCATGTCCCATCACACGGCCCTTCCCCACGGCGACGAGCCCTGCCCCGAGTGCGGCACGGCGGCCTGGCCGACGCAGTTGCCCGCGCCGGTGACGCTGAGCCTCGACATGTCCGGGGACCGGCTCGTGGTCACGGTCTCAGGCGAACTCGACCTGGAGAGCGACCAACTGCTCCAGCAGACGTTGAACGATGCGCTCGACCGTACCTCCGGGGGTCTCGAACTGGACCTCGCCGGCGTCGACTTCTGCGACTGCGCGGCCCTCAACGTGCTGCTGGACGTGCACGACCGGGCGCGCGCGAGCGCCAAGCGCTTCGTGCTGCGGACCACCAGCCCGGCCGTTCAACGTCTGCTCGCCCTGACCGGCGTTCTCCCCCTCTTCGCGGCCGGAGCTGCGGACTCCGGGCCGCCGGCGATCGGAACGACGCGCGAGGCGGACCCGCCCGGCGCCGACATCGCGGCCGAGAACGCCCAGCTGCACCAGGCGTTGGAGAGCCACGCGGCGATCGACCTGGCCCGGGGCATGCTCATGGCGTCGTTCCGGCTGAACGCCCAGCAGTCCTGGGAGGTGCTCGTGACCGTGTCCCAGCACAGCAACACGAAACTGCGCCTGATCGCCGACGCCCTCCTGCGGACCACCGACGGCAGCGCGCTGCCCGCACCCCTTGCCGACCATCTGGCCACGGCCGTACGGGTGCACGGCAGTTCAGCGGGGTAAGGGGTCAGCAGCGTAGGGGCGGAGGGCCGCGGTTTTTAGCGCAACAGGAGCCGCAGCACGCTCACCATCCGTCGTCCGCCCGTGAGTTGGCGTCCGGTATGCCGAGGGCGAGCAGGGCGGTGTCGTCGTCGAGGCCGTCGCCGAAGCTGTCCAGCAGGTCCGTCAGGGCCTTGATCACGGCGCTCGGAGGCTCTCCGGCGCGCTCCGTGACAAAGGCCAACAGGGCGTCCTCCCCGTACAGGGAGGTGCGGTCTTCGCCGGTGCGGGCCTCGGTGAGGCCGTCGGTGTAGAGCAGGAGGGTGTCGCCGGGGGCGAGAACCGTCATGGCGGTGGCGAAGGTCGCGGAGGGCAGGACGCCGACCAGGAGGCCGCCGGGCGTCGGTAGGAAGGCGGCCGTGCCGTCGGCACGCAGCACCAGGGCCGGGGGGTGACCGCCCGAGGCGAGGTGGACGCCGACCCGGCCCGTCACCGGGTCCGGTTCGAGCGTCCCGAAGACGACGGTGCAGTGGCGGGGGTCACCGCTGCCGGTGTAGCGCTCGTGCAGCACCGTGTTGAGGGTGGCGAGGGCCTTCACGGGGTCGGCGTCGTGCAGTGCGGCCGCCCGCAGCGTGTAGCGGGTCAGCGAGGTGACGGCGGCGGCCTGGGGTCCCTTGCCACAGACATCTCCGAGGAAGAAGGCGTAGCGCTTGTCGTCGAGCGGGAAGAGGTCGTAGAAGTCGCCGCCGAGCCGGTCGGGAGAGGCCGTGTGGTAGTGGGCCGCCGTCTCCAGTCCGGGCACCCGCACCAGCGTGTCCGGCAGCAGTGACCGCTGGAGGACGGCGAGGGCGTCCTGCAGCCTGGCACGGTCGACCTCCGCCCGCATGCGCGCCTCGTCGGCCAGTTTGCGGCGTCGTAGGAGCTCCTCCTCGTACGCACGGCGGTCCCGGGCGTCGAAGAGCGTGGTGCGGATGAGCAGGGGCTCGCCGTCGGTGGCACGCTTGACCACCGAGGAGACCAGCACTGGCATCCGGCCGCCGTCCGCCTGCTTGATCTCGAAGGCGATGCCGCTGATCTCGCCCTGAAGTTGCAGCAGTGGCGCGAAGTGCGTCTCGTGGTACAGCTTTCCGCCCACGCTCAGCATGTCGCTGAACCGCATCCGGCCCACCACCGCCGCACGTTCCAAGCCGAGCCAGCCCAGCAGCGTGGCATTGATCTTCGCGACGGTGCCGTCCATCAGGGTGGACAGGTACCCGCACGGGGCGCTCTCGTACAGCTCCTCGGCACTGTCCTCCAGCAGTGCGGCGAATGCCGCGTCCGCCATCCGGTCGCCGTCGGCGTCGGACGGGTCGGAGTGCCCGGAGCGGCAGGTCATCGCAGGTCCGCGAGAAAGGCGCGTAGGGCCTCGTTGGCCGCTTCGGGTGCCGACAGGTGCGGACAGTGGCCGGTCGCGTCCAGCGTGACGAGCGTCGATCCGGGGATCGCCCGGCTGACGAACGCGCCGACCTCACGGGGAGCGATGGCGTCGTGGGTGCAGTCCAGCACCAGCGTGGGGACGTTCACACGCTTCAGATCGTCTCGCGAGTCCGAGAGGAACGTGGTCCGCGCGAAGACGCGCGCCATGTCGGGGTCGGTGGCGCAGAAGCTGTTCTTGAGCTCCTCGCCGAGTTCGGGCCGGTCCGCGTTGCCCATGATCACCGGTGCCATGGCCGCCGACCAGCCCAGGTAGTTCGACTCCAGGGACTGCAGCAGTTCCTCGATGTCGTCGGCTCCGAAACCGCCGCGGTAGCCGTCGTCATCTATGTAGCGCGGGGAGGGGGCGATCATCACCAGTGCGCCGATCCGCTCCGGAGCCAGGTCGGCGGCCAGCACCCCGATCATCGCGCTCACCGAGTGGCCCACGAACACCGCCTCGCGAAGGTCGAGCGCCTCGCACACCTCCACGACGTCCCGGGCGTATCCCTCCAGGGAGGAGTACCGCTCCGCCGAGAACGCGGCGGGGTCCGAGCGGCCCGAGCCCACGTAGTCGAACAGCACCACACGGTGGTCCTCGGTCAGCGCGGGCACCGTCAGCCGCCACATGTTCTGATCACATCCGAACCCGTGCGCGAGCACCACGGTGGGTCCCTGCGGGTTGCCGGTGACGGTGATGTTGTTCCGCCGAGCGATATCCATGGTTCACAGTCTCACAGGGCCGCCCCAACGCCCCCATCCGCTGCTGAACCACCTTGCGTCACCGACGGTCGCCCTGTGTGGCCCCGCGGGCGGAGGGCACACCGCGGCAGCGGTACGCCCTCCGCCCGTCGGGCCGGCCGTTCAGCTCGCGCCCGGCTCCGGGCCGTAGAGCGCGGCGATGTCCTGGGAGCGCGGCCACCGGCTGTAGGTGGGCGACTGCGGCCAGCCCTCGGGAGAGTCCTGCCATTCCTCCTGCCGGCCGAACGGCAGCGTGTCGATCAGTGCGAAAGTGTGGCTGAGCTGCTCGGTTCCCCTGCCATTGGTGTGCCAGGTGCGATAGACCCTGTCGCCGTCCCGCAGAAACACATTGACCGCGAATCCACCGTCGGGCGGTGCGCCGACGTCGGTTCCGAACGAGCTGTTCGCCGTCGAATACCAGGTCATGCGGTTGCCGACGCGCTCCTTGTAGGCGAGCGCTTCCTTGATCGGCCCCTGAGTGACGATCACGAAGCGCGCGTCGTAGCTGTCCAGGAACTCCAGCCGGGTGAACTGCGAGGTGAATCCCGTACAGCCCGGGCACTGCCATTCCTTGCCGGCGAACCACATGTGGTTGTAGACGATCAATTGGCTCTTGCCCTCGAAGATCTCCGCCAGCCGGACCGGGCCGTCCTCGCCCTCCAGGACGTAGTCGGGCATCTCCACCATGGGCAGGCGGCGGCGCTCGGCCGCGATGGCGTCGAGCTCCCGTGTGGCGGCCTTCTCGCGGGCGCGCAGCGCTTCGAGCCGGCGCTCCCAGGTCGCGGCGTCGACGACGGGTGGTAGTGCGTGGGTGGTCATGATCCCTCACAGAATTCGTGCGCAGCTGTCCCTTGTACTGCCCTTGTACTGAGGTAGACCGCGCCCGGCTCCGGAACTCATCGCCCGCCGGCATATTCCGCCACCGCTAGCACAAACAGCAGTGCGTTGGCTGTGCGCCACGTAAATTCCCGGAGACATCTCGTACAACCTTTCGTCACGCGCGTCGGTCTGGATATCGCAGGTACGTACAGGAGTTGGTGAAGAGGAGCTCAAAAGGTGACCGTGCGCTCTTTTGCCCGGCGGATGCGCCCACGAGTCGAGCGGAAGGCCGCCGAGAGGGTGTGGCAGTTGCGCACCATGCGGCGCCGTCGGCGGGCCGCGGTCACCGACCCGGTGCTGCGCCCGGTGGCCGTGCGCGGCCAGTGGTTCTACGGACGCGTGGTGACCGGCTTCAGCGCGGCCGAGGCCGCCGCCTCGAATCTCGGTCTGGTCGTGGCCGCCCTGGAGCAGGAGGGAATCCCCCATTTCCTGGTGCCGGGCTCTCGTACGCGGCACACGGTCGGCGTCAACGCCGTCGACCGGGAGCGGTTCCTCACCGCGCTGGAGGCTCAGAACGCGGGCAAGGCCGTGTTCATCGGCAGGCCGCTGCCCGGCGGAAAGCTGCTGCACCCCGCACTGTTCATGGACGGCGTGCTGCCCGCCGCCCTGCGCACGGCGCCCACGCTGCGGATCGGCGAGAACCACCTGGGGCCCGCGGGCCAGTTGCTCGCCGGGCCCGAACTCGCCTGTGACATCGAGTTCTGGGAGGACGGGGCCGCGCTCATGGCCTCGGAGGAAGGACCGCGCCGACTGGCCAAGGTCCAGCCGCAGGCCTCCGCCGACATCTTCGCCGAATCCCTGATCGCGCCCCGGAACAACGGCGTCACCGACGTGCTTCCCGCTTCCGAGCAGAAGCCGGCCACCGTGCAGGTCGGCGACCGTGAGCTGCCGAGCTTCGTGCCGTTCACCCGGCCGACGGTGAACGACGTGACCTTCCCCGTCGACGTCGTCTACACCTGGGTGGACGGCGAGCAGCCCGAGATGCGCGCCAAGCGGGCCCGCTACCAGGGGCGGGGCACCGCCGAGATCCTGGACAAGGAGACCAACGCCTCCCGCTACACCAGCCATGACGAACTGAAGTACTCGCTGCGCTCGCTGGCGATGTACGCGGACTTCGTCCGGCACATCTACCTCGTCACCGACGGGCAGAAGCCGCACTGGCTCGACGACGAGGCCCCCGGCATCACCGTCGTCGACCACCGCGACATCTTCCCGGCGGACGTGCTGCCGGTCTTCAACTCGCATGCCATCGAGACCCGGTTGCACCACATCGAGGGTCTGTCGGACCACTATCTGTACTTCAACGACGACGTGTTCGTGGGCCGTCGGGTCACCGCGGAGCACTTCTTCCACGGCAGCGGGCTCATGAAGGTGCCGGTGTCCCCCCTCAAGATCGGCATCGGCAAGCCGCACGCCGAGGAGACGGCCACCAACTCCGCCAGCAAGAACGTCCGTCGGCTGCTGTGGGAGAAGTTCGGGCGGATGACCACGAACAACTTCATGCACACTCCGCTGCCGCAGCAGCGCGAGACGCTGCTGGCGCTGGAGGAGCTCTTCGCGGAGGACATCCGCCGGACCACCGCGTCCCGTTTCCGCTCCCCGCAGGACGTGGCGATGACGGCGCCGCTGCTCTACCAGTACGCGCTGATGACCGGCCGTGGCGTGCCGGGCAGCTTCAGCTTCCGGTACGTCAACATCAGCCGCCCGGACGCCGAGAAGCGCCTGCACGATCTGCGCCGGACCCGCCGCTTCGACTTCTTCTGCCTCAACGACGTCGATGTGCCGCCGGAGGAACGGGAGTTGGTCGGCGCCCGGATGAACGACTTCCTCGAACACTACTTCCCGTTCCCGAGTCCCTTCGAGAAGCGGAACTGACGGGGCCGCGTCCATGGACATCCGCCACCGCCCCGCGATGCCCGCGGGCCTGCGAGCCGGTCGGGATCTGCTGGTGCGCTTCCGGCTCGCACTGTGGGCCCGGTTCTGGACAGTGCGCAGCATGCGGGCCAGACGACGCCTGAGGGCCGCGGTCCCCGGGCTGCGCCCGGTCGCGTTCGGGCCGGTACGGCTGTACGGGCCGACGGTCGCCGCCTACACCGCCGCGGACGCCGACGAGGCCGACCTCGAGCGGGTCTGCACCCTGCTGGAGGCGGTCGGAGTGCCGTACTTCCAGGTCCCTTCCGACCAGAGCGACGGCACGCCCCGGCCCCCTGTCGTCGGTGTCGAGGAGTCGTACCGCGAGACGGTCCTCGCCCGCGCCGCGCAGCGCTTCGCCCGGACGCCCGAGTACGTCGGGGCCGTCGGACCGGACGGCGCCGTGACGCGTGCGGTGCTGTGGGCCGACGGAAGCCTGCCGCGGGCGGTGGGGCAGGCGTCGGTGCTCCGGACCGGGGTGGTGCGCCTGGGCCCCGCGGGGCAGGTGCTGAGCGGGACCGAGGCCGGCTGTGACATCGAGTTCTGGCGGCACGGCAGGGACCTGGGCACCGCGCCGGGGACCGATCCCTCCTGGTTCACCGTGCCCGGCAGCCAGTTGGGGGACGTCTACGGCCCGGCGCTCGTCGCCCCGCGCCGCAACGCCGTCTCCGAGGTGCTCCCCGCGGTGGCGCAGCAGCCCGCCGCGGTGACCGGGCCGCGGCGCCGTGTGCCGACGTTCGCGCCGTTCGCCGAGTCCACCGTCGACGAGGTGCGGTTCCCCGTCGACGTGGTCTTCACCTGGGTCGACGGGGACGACCCCACCATGGCCGCCAAACGCCGTGCGCATCAGCGGATCTACGACTACGACAACGCCATCGCCCCGCGCGAGACCGGTGCCTCGCGCTACACGAGTCATGACGAACTCAAGTACGCGCTGCGCTCGTTGGACATGTACGCCGGGTTCGTGCGGCACGTGTACCTCGTGACCGACTCCCAGATCCCGGCCTGGCTGAACCCGGACGCGGCGGGCCTGACGGTCGTCGACCACCAGGACATCCTCCCGGCCGCCGCGCTCCCCGTCTTCAACTCCCATGCGATCGAGAGCAGTCTGCACCACATACCGGGGCTGTCGAGCCACTACCTCTACTTCAACGACGACGTCTTCATCAACCGGCCGGTGCGGGCAGAGCACTTCTTCCACGGCAACGGCATCGCACGTATCCCGCTCTCGCCTCTGAAGCTCGGTCTCGGGGCCCCGCATTCCCTGGAGCCCGCCCCCAACTCCGCGGGCAAGAACGCCCGCGAGGTGATCAGGCGCTTCCACGGCCGGTACGTCACGCACAAGTCGCTGCACACCCCGCACCCCCAACTGCTGTCGGTCATGCAGGAGATGGAGAGCCTCGGCATCGACGAACTGGAGCGCACCTCCTACTCGCGCTTCCGCTCCACCTCCGACGTCGCGCCCGCCTCCACGCTCCACCATCACTGGGCCATCGCGACCGGCCGCGCCGTCCCGGCCCACTACCGCTTCCGCTACGTACAGTTGGGCACCCCGGACATGCGGCGCCGCCTGGCCCGGCTGACCGCCGGTGAGGACATCGACTTCTTCTGCCTCAACGACGTGGACACTCCTCCGGAGGCGCGAGCGGAGGCGCAGGCCGCCATCCACGGTTTCCTGGAGCGCAAGTTCCCCTTCCCGAGCCGCTTCGAGGGGACCACGACACGACCGGTCTCCCACCCGGCCGCCCCCCGAATGACGAAGCTCCCCCAACAAGTGACCCTCGGTGAAGTCCGGCAGCACAACGGAGGAGTCCAGCACGAGGGCCACAGCCAATAGCCCTGCCCGGCATGGCGGTTCAGGGCCAGGCCGACATCGCGGCACCTACCAGAACGACGCCCACCGCCAGCTGCAGGGCCCCGATGCCCCGGCTTCCACCCCGCAGGAAGAGCAGGCCGGTCACTCCTGCCGCCACTCCCAGAACCCCCCACCCCAGCACGGGCGTCCAGTCCACGGGCGGCGGCCCGGACGGCGGCTGCCCGGCACCGGCGTCCATCCGGCCCAGCCCCCGTACGGCGAGCACGATGAGGACGAGCAGCCCGGCGAACACGTCCGCCATCAACACGAGCACCAGGACGCAACCGGTCGCAAAGGCGCCCGCCGCTCGGGAGGACGGCTCGTCGGAAGGTGATGGCATGCTTCTACGGTCGTACGGAATGCGTTTCCTCAAACGGGCCGTCGCCGACTCGCAACTCGGGTGTAGTGCGGGCTTGATGACCAGCAAGGCCTACGTGCACACGAGCCCTCTCCTACGAAAGGCGGTGCTCACGTCAGTGTGCGCTGCGGCGCTGTTCGTCGGATCGGTAGCGGCCCGGTGTGGTGCCGATGATGTGGTTGAAGGCGGCGATGAAGCTGCTGGGGTTCGACCAGCCGCAGGCGTGGGCGACGTGGGTGGTGTCGTGGTCGTCGGCGAGGAGTACGAGGGCGTGGTGGATGCGGAGTTGAGTGCGCCATTCGTAGAAGGTCATGCCGAGTTCGTCGTGGAACAGCCGGCTGAGCGTGCGGGCGCCGGCTCCGGTCCTGCGCCCCAGTTCCGCCAGTGAGGAATTGTCCGCGGGCTGTTCGTACAGGATCCGTGCGACGGCCTGCAGGCGATCGTCGCGTGGTTCGGGCAGCTGCAGTGGCTGCTCGTGCGCCTCGCGGAGTTCGTCGACGAGTGCGCGACGGAGCCGGGCGTGGGCGGCGCGGTCGTACCTGTCCGCCGTCGGGTCGTAGTTGCGCGGGCCCGTGAGGGCGAGCAGCATCTCGCGGGCGAGGTCGGAGACCAGGAACACGGCGGGACGGCTGGGTACGAGCCGGGCCAGGGACGCGGGCAGGAACAGGATCCGCATATCGGTGTGCCCGTGCGCGCGGTGGTAGTGCGTGAACCCGGCGGGGGTCCACGCCACGCGGTTGGCGGGAACGATCGACGTGCCGCTCTCGGTGTGCACCGACAGGACGCCCCCGGCCGCGTACACCAGATGTCCGCGGGGGTGGGACTGCACCGACGTCGTCGCCCCCGATGGCCATTGATGCGCCCCTCCGGACGGCCACAGGAGGGATGTCGTCGCGCCGGGTCCTGGAGTGTGGCGGCCTACGGGCATGACGTGGCAGTCTACCGGTGGCCCGCCGCACCGCCTCGCGACGACGTCCGCAGGGACCACCGGGCAGGACCGTCAGTCGTGCAGCGCCCCCCGCATCTTCCGTGCCGTGGCAGTGGCGTCGTAGTCGTCCGGGACGCCCGGTACCAGGATGATGTCCCCGTCGATGTGCCGTGAGCGCAAGGGGGCGATCTCCTGGTAGGGGGCCGAATCCCACCAGGCCTGTGCGTCCGTCATCGACGGAAAGCCGATCACTACGACGTGCCCGGGCCATGCGCCCTCCTTCACCTCGTGCTGGGCGCCGTGCACGAGGAACCGGCCGCCGTAGGGGGCGAAGGTCGCCGTGATGCGCTCGATGTAGTCGGCGATCTCCGGGTGCGGGGCGGCTTCCTGCAGATGAGCAATCGCGTAGGCGGACATGACGTCCCCTTCCGAGAAGAGCCGGACTGGTTACGCCGATGATCCTGGCAGTGGGCCGGAGGACCGTCGATTACCCCACGAGTAATAGCCCGCCGCCGCTCCGGATAGCCGCCGGCGACTCGGCTCAGATCAGCCGGGCCAGCGCCGCCGCGGACGCGCTCCCCGGGGCCGCCTGGTACACGATGATCACCTGTTGTTCCGCGCCGCCGACGGTCAGGGCCTGCCGCCGCAGGGCGAGATCCCCGACGACCGGGTGTGCGAACCGCTTGAGCTCGTCGCGGGAGGGCCGTACGTCGTGCCGGGCCCACAGGTCACGGAAGTCGTCGTCCGTCCGAAGCTCCTCGATCAGGTGCGCGGTGCCGGGATCGCGCGGGTCGGCCTCGGCGCGCAGGGCCGCGGCGGTCTGGGCGGCGATCTGACGCCAGTCGGGGAAGAGGCGCCGTGCCGCGGGGTCGCGGAAGACGTCCTGGGCCAGGTTGTGCCCGGGCTCGTACATCGGGGCGAGTGCGCGCGCCCACTTGTTCGCGGCCAGTACCTCGAAGCGGCGGTCGCGCACATACGCCGGGGTGCCGACCCATGCGTCGAGCAGCTGGTGCACATCCGCGGTGACCTCGGTCCGCGACGGTCCCACGGGTTCGGGGGCGGCGAGAGCGAACAGATGCGCCGCACCGTCGGCGTCGAGTTCCAGGGCCTGTGCGAGCGCCCGCAGCACCTGCGGTGAGGGATGCCGGTCGACGCCCTGTTCCAGCCGGACGAGATACGGCTCGCTGATGCCCGCCAGTCGGGCCAGCTCCTCGCGCCGCAGTCCCGCGACCCGGCGCCTTCCCGGGGCCGGAAGTGCCACGCGGGAGGGCGGGATCCGTCCCCGCCGGGCCTTGATGAACTCGCCCAGGGCGTTGTCGGTCGCCATGGACTGAAGGGTAACCCTCCGGGGGTGCTGGCTGCCGGTCCGCGCATCGCGGAGGGTCGAGGCATGAAGACCTGGTTCATCACCGGCGCGTCCCGCGGCTTCGGCCGGACCTGGGCCACCGCCGCCCTCTCCCGCGGCGACCGCGTCGCCGCCACCGCACGCCGCCCCGAACTGCTGCAACCCCTCGTGGACAGCTACGGCGACCGCGTACTGCCGCTGCGTCTCGACGTCACCGACCGGGCCGCGGCCACCGCCGCCGTCCAGCGGGCCGCGGATGCCTTCGGCCGCCTCGACGTCGTCGTCAACAACGCGGGCTACGGCCTGTTCGGCATGGTCGAGGAGACCACCGAGGAGCAGGCGCGCGCCCAGCTCGACACCAATCTGCTCGGCCCGCTGTGGGTGACTCAGGCGGCACTGCCGATCCTGCGCGCCCAGCGCAGCGGGCACATCGTGCAGGTCTCCAGCCTCGGCGGCCTCGCCGCCTTCCCCACTCTCGGGCTGTACAACGCCTCCAAGTGGGCGCTCGAAGGCATGAGCGAGGCCCTCGCCCAGGAGGTCGGCCCCCTCGGCATCCATGTCACCATCGTCGAACCGGGCCCCTACGGCACCGACTGGTCCGGTACGTCCGCGGAGCACACTGAGCCGATCGCCGCGTACGAGCCCGTCCGCGAGGCCCGCCGGGCCGGTGCCGCGGCGCGTGCCCCGCAGGATCCGCAGGTCACCGCCGAGGTTCTCCTCGAACTGGTCGACCTCGACGAACCGCCCCTGCGGCTCTTCCTCGGCGCCTACCCCTACCCCGTCGTGGAGGCCGCCTACCGGCAGCGTCTCGACACCTGGAACGCCTGGCGGCCGCTCGCCACCAAGGCCTGACCGGGAGAGCGCGGCCCCCTCCCCAACGGTCCCCTTCCAACGGTCCCCCTCCAACAGTCCCCTTCGCAGCGGACAGCCCCAGTGCTACGGTTAGGGCGAACGACCAAGGTGATTGACCTAGGCGATCGCCCAAACCCATGTCGAGCGCTTACTGCGGCGCATCGCGTACGGCGGGAAGGGACAGGCGGAATGGCGGACGTGAGAGCGTTCAGGGTCCCGGCGCCGCGCGGCGGGGTCCGTCTGCGCGGCGTCACCAAGACGTACGGCACCGGCGATGCGAGGCTCAACGCGCTCGACGGCGTGGACCTGGACATCGAACCGGGCGAGCTGGTGGTGGTGCTCGGCCCCAGCGGCTCGGGCAAGACCACGCTCCTCAACGTGATCGGCGGCATCGAGTGCCCCGACGGCGGTGAACTGACCGTCGCGGGAACCACGTTGACCGGCCGGGCGCCCAGGGAACTCGTCGCCTTCCGCCGTGACCGCGTGGGCTTCGTGTTCCAGTTCTTCAATTTGGTCCCGACCCTGACGGCGCGTGAGAACGTCGAAGTGATCGTCGAGTTGACCGGCCGCGGGCAACGGGCCGAGGTGCCAGGGCTGTTGGAGCAGGTCGGGCTCGCCGACCGCATGGACCACTTCCCCGCCCAGCTCTCCGGCGGTCAGCAGCAGCGGGTCTCCATCGCCCGCGCCCTGGCCACTGATCCCGACCTGCTGCTCGCCGACGAACCGACCGGCGCCCTGGACGTGGCCACCGGCAAGACCGTCCTCAACCTCCTCCAGGAGGCCAACCGTCAGGGCCGTGGCGTGCTGATGGTCACGCACAACGCGTCCATCGCCTCGATGGCGCACCGCGTCATCACCATGCGCGACGGCCGCGTCCAGTCCATGGAGCGCAACGCCGAGCCCGCCGACGCGGCAGCCGTGAGCTGGTGAGGGCATGCACCGCATCCTGCTCACCAAGACCCGCCGCGACCTGCGCCGCCGGCTCCCCCAGTTCGCCGCCGTCGCCGTGACCGTGATGGTCGGCGTCGTGCTGTTCATCTCCAGCTACGAGGCCTACCAGAACCTCCGCGCCTCCTACGACCGCACCTACGCCCGTCTGCACTTCGCCGACGTCACGGCGACCGGCGGCGACCCCCGGCAGGTCGCGGCGGCCGCCCGGCACATGTCCGGAGTGTCGGCCGTGAGCAGCCGTACGCAGGGTGATCTGCCACTGCGCATCGGGGGCGACAAGCTGCTGGGCCGGGTCGTCGGGCTGCCCGCCGGCGCCCAGCCCGCGGTCGACCGGGTCGACGTCACCTCCGGCCGCTACCTCGATCCCGGCGACCCGACCGGCGTCCTGGTCGAGAGCCACGCCGCCAAGACCTTCGCGCTGTCACCGGGCGACCGGCTGCGCGCCTTCGACGGCTCGGCCTGGCGCACCGTCACCGTGCGGGGCATCGTCGACTCGGCCGAGTACCTCTGGCCCGCCCGCAGCAGGCAGGACTCCCTCGACGACCCGCACTCGTTCGCCGTGATCTTCGCCCCCGAGGCCACCGCCCGCAGCCTGGCCGGGCCCGGCGCCACGAGCCAGACTCTCGTGCGGTTCACCGACGACGCCCGCGGCAGCGCCACCACGAAGCGGGCGGCGGATCTGCGCAAGGCGGGTGCCGTCGACGTCACCCCCCGTTCCGAACAGGCCTCGGTCGCCACCCTCAAGGAGGATCTGACCGGATTCCAGCAACTTGGCCTGACGTTCCCGCTGTTGTTCCTGGCGGCGGCCGCGGTCGCGGCGTATGTGCTCATCACCCGTCTCGTCCTGTCCGAGCGCAAGGTGATCGCCACGTTCCTCGCGGCCGGTGCCCCGCGCAGGCTCGTCGTCCGGCACTACCTCAGTCACGGCACCCTGGCCGGAACCGCCGGCGCGGTCGCGGGACTCGTGCTCGGCACCCTGTCCACCGACGCCGTCACCCGCGCCTACACCAGCGCGCTCAAGGTCCCGGACACCGTCATCGAGCACCGCTGGCCCGTCGCCGTGGCCGGTCTGGTCTTCGGCCTGCTGGTCGGCCTGGCCGGTGGCATCGCCCCCGCCCTGGCGGCATCCCGCGAGGCGCCGGCCGAGGCCATGCGCGGCGACGGCGGCACCCTCAAGCCGCCCGGGCCGTGGAGCCGTACGGTCGCCCGGGCCCACGGGCTCCCCGTCGTCGCCCGGCTGACGCTGCGTGAGCTGACCCGCAGCCGGCGCCGCACGCTGGCCACC
Source organism: Streptomyces spinosisporus (assembly GCF_022698145.1). Classification (GTDB taxonomy): domain Bacteria; phylum Actinomycetota; class Actinomycetes; order Streptomycetales; family Streptomycetaceae; genus Streptomyces; species Streptomyces spinosisporus. Next base: position 203,889 of record NZ_JALDAX010000011.1, on the reverse strand, counting down.
ATGACCGGCACCGTGCTCTCGCTCGTCCTCGTGCTCGCCTCCGTCGGGATGATCACCAGCATGCGGTCGCTGGTGAGCGTGCAGTACGGCACGGTGCAGCAGGAGGACGCCACGATCACCGCGGACATCCACGCGTCCGGCCTGGAGAGCAGCCTGCGCAAGGTCCCCGGGGTCGCCCGCGTCGAACCGGTCACCACGGTCGCGGTGATCGTCTCGGCCCACGGTCGCTCCTACGGCACCTCGCTCACCGGATACCGGCAGGACACCGTCATGCACGGCTTCCTTACACCCGGCGGCGGCACCACGAACCTGCCCGCTCGGGGCGTGCTCGCGGGCCGGGCGATCGCGAGCCGACTGGACGTGCGGGTCGGCGACACGGTGACCGTCGCCTCCCCCGGCGGAGTGAGCAGACAGGCCCGTCTCGCCGGTCTGCTGGACGAGCCGATCGGCACGTCCGTCTACGCCACGGACGCCACCACGCACGCCCTCACCGGCGCCGGCGTCAACTCCTACCAGCTGCGCTTCGACCGCTCCCTGCCCGAGCACGCCCGCGACGACGCCCGTGCCACGATCAGCACCATGCACGGCGTGGTCGCCTACACCGACGCCAAGGCCCTGCAGAGCCAGTTCGACAAATACCTCGGTCTGTTCTGGCTCTTCGCCGGCGCCATGCTCGTCCTCGGCGCGATCCTCGCCCTCACCGTCATCTATGTGACGATGACCGTCAATGTCGCCGAACGCACCGGTGAACTGGCCACGTTGCGCGCGGCGGGTGTTCCGCTGCGTCGCATCGCGGGCATCCTCGCGACGGAGAACCTCACCGCCACCCTCCTCGCCGTGCCCGTGGGACTGGTGGCGGGAGCCGCCGCGGCGTGGGAGGCACTGGAGTCCTTCAGCAGCGACATGTTCCACATGGAACTCACCCTGGACTGGGGCACGTTGGCCTCCGCCGTCGTCGCCGTCCTCGCGGCATCGCTGCTGTCACAGATTCCCGCGATCCGCATGGTCCGCGGCCTGGACATCGCCCGGGTCGTACGGGAACGGGCTCAATAGCACGGGCCCAATAGCTCAGAACGGGACCCGGGTCCTTCTGTGTTAAATTGGACATACGTCCAAGACGATCGTCCTGTGCGTTCGACCGGAAAGGAGACCGGGCCACCGTGACCCCGACCTCCGCCGAGCGCGGCAAGGAGACCCGCGTACGGCTGCTCGACGCCGCCTCCCGGCTCATCGCGGAAGAAGGCTGGGGCGCCGTGACGACGCGCAAGGTGGCGGAGCGGGCCGGTCTGCGTCCCGGCCTCGTCCACTACCACTTCAGCACGGTGACCGACCTGCTCGTCGAGGCGTCCCTCGGAGAGGTGCGCCGTGAGGTGGAAAGGTCCCTCGCGGCGCTGCGCCAGGAGATCGACCCGGCCGCCGGTGTGGAGCAGGTGCTCGCGATGGCCGAGGCGTACACCCCGGACGACCAGTTGACGGTCCTGTTCACCGAGGTGCTGCTCGCGGCCACGCGCCACGAGCGGCTCCGCGCCGAACTGGCCGTTCTGATCCGCGAGTTCCGCGCCGCCCTGGCCGACTGGCTGCGCGCCAGTGCCGGCCTGGACGACGCGGAGGCCACCGCGGTCGTCTTCAGCGCCCTGCTGGACGGCCTGGTGCTGCACCGCCTGGTCGACCCCTCCCTCACGGCCCAGCCGATCACCGGACCGCTGAGGCGTCTCGTCGGAGCCAAGGAGGCTACGGGAGCGACGGACGCCGGGCGGAGCTGAGCGAGGTCCGGTTCCCGGCAGGGCGCGTGCGGTTCGTCAGGGTCGGGCCGTCCGGTAGGTGCGTACGTAGTCGAACTGCGCTGTCGCTCCGGCCGTGTTCATCGACACCAGGCCGATCCGCAGGGCCTGTTCGGCGGGCAGGGTCCATGCACCGGTCCAGGTCCAGTGCTTCCCGTCCGTGCTACTGGCCGCGCGCACCTCGTGTTCGGCGCCGGACGTGTCGTGGTGGTACGACAGCCGCAGCCACAGCGTGTCGGCGGCCGGTCCGCCGAACATGGGGCCGTACGCCACCGCCGTCGGCGGCGTGGTCGTGGGCCGTGCTCCCTCCTTGCCGAACTCCGTGACATGGGTGACCTTCCCGTCCGTGTGGCTGAGCGGCAGAACGGAGTGGACGAGCTTGAAGTACCGGTCGTCGTTGCCGTACAGCACGAGCCCTGCCTGCTGGTTGCCGGGCCCGTTGGCCAGGTGGAGCTTGGTCTCCACGATGAAGTCGCCCTGCGGTGCCGGTCTGGTCAGCACGGACGCCGTGTTGGTGTCGAGGTAGAGCTCGGCGTTCTGGGTCGGCCAGGACAGGGTGCCGCCGCCGAGGCCGGCTCCGGTCGCCGGGCCGCGGACCCAGGACCACTGCGGTGAGAGCGTGTCGCCCGTGAACTCGTCGCTGTAGGCGGGCAGTTCGGCTCCGGTGGCGGGGGCCGGGACCCGGGTGGTGACCGGTGTGTACAGGCGTGCGGCGCCCACGTTGTCCGCCTGCGCCCCCGCTCCCCGGGCCGCGACGCCGACGCTTCCCGCATGGACGGCGGCTGCGGGCAGCGTACGTTGCTGCACGGCCACGGGGTCGTGCAGCCGGTCGGCGCTGATCTCCACGGTCAGCCGGGTGCCGCGCACTTCGGCCGAGACATTGCGCCAGGCGCCCCACTGGAAACCGGACGGCAGCGGCGTGGACCGCTCCCCCATGCTGACGCCCTTCACCCGTACGTCGGTCACCAGCGCCTGCCGGTCGCGGTCCAGCCAGGCGACGACCTGGTTGTCCGGGCCCTTGCCCGCGATCACGAGTCCGGCAGCCGATCCGGCCGAGGTGACGCGCAGATCCGCCTCGGCACGCACCTGGGCCGGGGCTGCCGCCGCCGTCACCAGATAGGCCGGGTCGCTGGATGTGGTGCGGTGGGTGACGTATCCGCCCGAGTCCTGGTCGGTGGCGGTGGCCCAGTCGCCCCCACCCTCGGCCCGCCAGCCGGACAGCGAGCCGTCGTTGAAGGTGCCGCCCGCGCTCCACGTGGTGACAGGCGCCTGCTGGTCACCCTCGGAGGGGCCCGCGCCGGCGCGGACGACGGGCCAGCCGTTGATCCAGTCGAGCCGGTCGACGAGCATCGGGCGGGTGCTGAGCGTGCGGTCGATGCCGGGCACGGGATCGAGGTCGGGGTGCTCGGCGGGGATCGCGTGGTAGACGAGCCAGTCCTGTCCGGACAGGTCGGTCTGCAAGGCGTTGTGCCCGGGGCCGATCCACTTGCCGTCGCCCGCGACGACCACCCCGCCCTTGCTGGTCGGGGCCATCAGGTCGACGCCCTGGTCGTCGGTGAACGGACCCGTAGGGCTGGTGGCTCGGCCGACCTTGACCTGGTAGCCGCTGAAGGCGCCGTCGCAGCATCCGGCGTCCGAGTAGAAGAGGTAGTAGTGGCCGCCGCGGTGGACGACGAAGCCGCCCTCCATGCGTCGGCCCTGGGCGACCTCGGTGACCGGGCCCTCGATCCGGGTACGGTCGCCGTTCATTTTGGCCACGCAGATGGTGTCGTAGCTGCCCCAGTACAGATACGGCTGTCCGCCCACGTCCGTGAACTGGGCCTCGTCGATGTCGCCGGTGGCGCAGCCGCTGTCCGCGGGCATCACGGCCCCCTCGTCGTGCCACGGGCCGGTGGGGGTCGGAGCGGTGGCCACGCCCACGGTGTCCTTGCCGGGCACCGAGTAGAAGAGGTTGTAGTGGCCGTTCGTGTACCGGATGTCGGGGGCCCAGAGCCGGGAGCCGTCGTGCCAGGCGGGCTGGGTCTCGGGCGTGAACACCTGCCCGGCGTACTCCCAGTGCGTCATGTCCGGCGAGCGCAGGATGGGCAGCATGCGTTCGCCGCTCTCCCCCTTGCTCTGGAAGACGGGGTTCTGGGTGCCGTAGGCGTACCAGTAGCCGTCCTTGCCGCGGATCATTGTGGGGTCGGGGAAGGTGTCCACGGTGCCGGCGGTCACCGGATTGCGGTACGTCGGTGACGGCGCGGCGGCGGCCGCTGGGTGCGACGGCGGCAGCAGCGCCGCGAGGAGCAGGCCGGTCAGCGCGGCGAGGGTGCCATGGATGCGTCTGCGGCTCATGACGGCGACGGGCCTTTCTGTTCGAAGGAGCTCAGCGTGGGGTCGTAGTCGGAGGTGCCGATGTCGTACATCGGCGTCATCCAGTGGTAGAAGTTGTCGCCCCGCTCCCTCAGCAGGTCGTACATGCGGCGCATCAACCGGCGTCGTACGGAGGCGAGTTCGGGGTGTTCGTAGCGGTTGGACAGTTCGTGCGGGTCGGCGGTGAGGTCGTAGAGCTCGTTGACGGACTCCGGGTTGACGACGAGCTTGTAGCGCTCGTCGCGGAGCATCCGCTGCGGGTAGGGGAAGTGGTGGCCGTGGAACTCCGCAAGCAACTCCCCTGGCCAGTCGGGGTGTTCACCCCGTACGAGCGGGAGCAGGCTGCGGCTGTCGGTGGCCGGTCGGGTGTCACTGCCGGCGAGTTCGAGGAGGGTGGCCGTGCAGTCGGTGAGGGTCACGAACTCCTCGCGCACCTGCGGGGGTTGGTCGGGCACCCGGATGATTCCGGGGATGCGGTAGATGTCCTCGTACATCGCGGGGCCCTTGTCGTGCAGACGGTGGGCGCCGGTGAACTCGCCATGGTCGGCCGTGAAGAAGACGGCGGTGTCGTCGGTGAGGCCGAGTTCGTCCATGCGGGCGAGGATGCGGCCGATCTGTTCGTCGACGAGCGTGACGTATCCCCAGTAGACCGCGATGAGTTTGCGGGTGACGTCGAGCGGCATGGTGTCGAAGGCCCAGTGGGCGCTGTAGTTGCGCTGCACGGGTGGTTTGCCCTCGAAGGTCTCGGCGATCGACGGTGGCAGGTCGACGAGTTCGGGGTCGTACAGGTCGTAGTAGGCGTCGGGCAGCAGATAGGGCAGATGAGGGCCGAAGAAGTGGGTGGCCAGGAAGAAGGGCCGGCCGTCCGCCGCGTACTTGTCCAGTTGCTCGATGGCGCGGGTGGCCAGGTAGTACTCGAAGGTGGCTTCCACGGGCTGCTGCAGGCGGGCGGCGAGGAGGTTGCCGGGGTTACCGTTGGGGGTGGTGCCGCGTACCGGCTCGGTGATGCGGTACGGCGGCAGTCCGCGCTCCTCCAGGTAGGCGAGGTAGTCGGGGTGGTCCACCGGGTTGTGCCAGCCGGGCAGGTCGGGGCCCTCGAAGCCGTACGAGGCGGCGTTGCGGTGGGTGCCGACGTGCCACTTGCCGATCAGGCCGAGCTGGTAGTCGCGTTCGGCGAGGGCTGCGGGGAAGGTGAAGGCGTCCTCGCGCAGGTCCTCCAGGTAGCCGACGTTGCGCTCGTGGTTGGCGAGCAGCCGGTGGCGGAACGGGGCCTGGCCGGTGAGCAGGCTGGCGCGGGCCGGGGTGCAGATGGCGGTGGGGGTGTAGAAGCGGTCGAAGCGGGTTCCGGTGGCCGCGAGCCGGTCCAAATTGGGGGTGGCCACGTGCGGGTTGCCGTAACAGCCCAGGGTGTCGACCCGGTGCTGATCGGTCATCAGGAAGAGGAGGTTCACCCGGCCGCCTTCGTGTAGACGTCGGCGTCGTAGAAGGTATCCGCGGCGGGGGCCTTCTTCAGCTGTCCGGTGCCGACGAAGAAGTCGCTCATGCCGTCGAGCCACTTGGCGACGGTGCCGTCCTTGGTCTTGGCGACGAGGTCGGCGGTCGTCATCTGCTTCACATGGCTCGCGTCGGACGCGACCTTGTCCTCGGGGATCTTGAGCAGTTTCGAGGCGAGCGCGACCGACTCCTTCGGATGCGCGGCCCGCCAGTCGTTGGCCTCCTGAAGGACCTTGACGACCTTCTCGTTGGTGGCGGGTGCGACCTTGTCACCGGCGACAAACGCGGTGGGGAAGTCTCCGCCGATCTCCTGGGTGCCGGCCACCTCGACCAGCTTCGGCAACTTCTGCTTGATCGTGTCGATCAGCGGATACCAGATGCCGGCGCCGTCGATCTGCCCGGACGCGAACGCGGAGACGACGGTGGCCGGCTCCATCGCGACCTTCTTGATGTCGTCCATGCTCATCCCGGCCTTCTGCAGCGCCAGATGGAGCACCATCTCACCGGACGTCCCCTCGGGCACGCCGACCTTCTTGCCCTTCAAGCCGGCGATGGAGGTGATGCCGGGCTGGGCGATGACCCGGTCCGCGAAGGTCAGGGTGTCGATCGCGACGATCTTCGACTTGCCGGAGGCGGGCAGCCACATGGCGCCCGGGCCGATGTAGCCGTAGTCGAGGTTGTGGGTGCCGAGGGCCTGGATCTGGATGGGGCCGTTGACGAACACCTTGTACGAGGCGGAGACGCCGTGCTTCTTCCACAGGCCCCGCTCGTCGGCGATGGCCAGCAGGCTCGCGCCGTTGTAGTCGGCGATGTACCCGAACCGGACGCTGCTGCCGCCGCTGCCGCTGCCGGAGGAGCCGCATGCGGCGAGCGGCAGGGAGAGGGAGGTGGCGGACAGGGCCGTGATGAAGCCGCGTCGAGACATGCTCATGACATACGTTCCTTAGAAGTGCCGTGCGAGTGAGGGAGGTCAGGCGGCCGAGCCCGCCGGTGTCTGGTGGTAGACGGAGTGCCAGACCTCGTTGCGGATCCGTGCGAACTCCGGTGACAGGCGCAGCTCTTCGGTCCGCGGGTAGGGCAGGTCGACGTCGATGATCCGGTGGATGCGGCCCGGTCGGGCGGCCATCACGACGACGCGCCGCGCGAGGTAGACGGCCTCGTCGACGTCGTGGGTGATGAACACGACCGTGCGCTTGCGGCGGCTCCAGGTGTCCAGGAGCTGATCCTGCAGCTGCACCCGGGTCAGGGCGTCGAGCGCGCCGAACGGCTCATCCATGAGCAGGACTTCGGGGTCGACGGCGTAGGCCCGGGCGATCGCGCAGCGCTGCTTCATGCCACCGGAGAGCGTCTTGGGCAGTGCGTCGGCGAAGTCGGACAGTCCGACCAGGTCGATGGCCTGCTCGGCCCGGCGCCGGCGCTCGTCCGCGGCGAGGGAGGTGAGCTTCAGCCCGAACTCGACGTTGCCGCGCACGGTCAGCCACGGGAAGAGGGCGTACTGCTGGAAGATGACGCCCCGTTCGGGGCCGGGTCCGGCCACCCGCCTGCCGTCGACGAGCACCTCTCCCGAGGTCGGCTCCACCAGTCCGGCGGCCAGGTTGAGCAGGGTCGACTTGCCGCAGCCCGAGGGCCCGACGACGGTGACGAACTCCCTCTCCCCCACGTCCAGCGACACCCGGTCCAGGGCGGTGAACTCGCCGCCCTTCATCGGGAACGTCCTGACCACGTCCCGGAACGAGATCTTCGCGTCGGCCCGGCCGGGTGCCGGGTCCGCCCTGTCGAGGTCCGTGCTCATCGGCGCTCCTGCCATCCGGTCAACCGCCGTTCCGCGAGGAGCAGCAGACGGTCCATCACCAGGCCGATCACTCCGATCGTGATGAGGCCCACGAAGATCGTGGGGATGTCGTAGTAGGTCTGGGCGTGCGTCATCTCGTAGCCCAACCCCTTGTCCGCGGCGATGAGTTCGGCCGCCACCACGGTCGCCCAGGCGGAGCCGAGGCCGATCCGCATGCCGACGAGCAGGAACGGCGTGGCCGCGGGGATGACCACCTTGAGGAAGATGACGCGGTCCGGGGCGCCCAGCACCCGGGCCGCGTTGATCAGGGTGCTGTCCACGCCGACCACGCCCTGGAACGCGGCCACCACGCAGGACAGGAACGCCGCGAGGAAGATGACGAAGACCTTCGGCGTCTCCCCGATGCCCATCAGCACGATCGCCAGCGGGATGATCGCGAGGGGTGGGATGGTGCGGAAGAACTGGACGTACGGCTCCAGCAGGCCGCGCGCGAGCGGGTACCAGCCCATCAGGAAGCCGACCGGCACGGCGAGCAGCGTGCCGAGCGCGAAGCCGAGGAAGACGCGGCGCAGACTGGCCAGCGCGTCGTCGACCAGCGTGCCGTCCTCGATCAGGTCGAGCGCCCGGGAGGAGACGGACAACGGGCCGGGCACGTCGGCGAGTTGGGCCGAGGCGATCAGGGCCCAGGCCGCGACGCCGACGACCAGGGCGATCAGATTGAGCAGCAGCGCGGGCACCCGCCGCCGGCTGCGGCGGGGCGTGGAGGTCGTGGGTGTCTTGTCGGGGGCGGTGATCACTGCCATGGCGGCCTCGCCCGGTGCGCGGGTGTCATGTGTGCTCCTCGGAGTCGGGGGATGCGGGGTAGCGGGCGAGCAGGGGCGACTCGTGCAGGACCAGGGCGATGGCACCGAGCGCACCGGCGGCTTCGCCGAGGGCGGCCGGTCGCAGATCGACGCGGTTGCGTGAGATCGGCATGAGGTCGGCGGCCAGGGCCCGGCCCACACCGCCGAACAACGCCTCGCCCGCTTCGGCGAGTTCGCCGCCGATGACGACGACGCCGGGACCGATCGCGTTGCACACGGCGGCCAGTACGGTGCCGACCTTGGCACCGACACCGTCCAGCAGGGTGGCCGCGGCGGGGTCGGCGAGGAGGGTGGGCAGATCGTCCGCCCCGTCATGGGCCTCGAGCACGGCCCCGACGGAGGCGACCGTCTCCAGACACCCTCGCCCGCCGCACGAACATCGGCGCCCGTCCGGCTCGACGGTGATGTGCCCGAACTCCCCCGACAGCCCGTAGGCGCCGCGGTGCAGCGAGCCGCCCACGACCAGCCCTCCGCCGACTCCGTGCGAGAGCCGCAGATACAGCACGTCCTGATCGCCCGCGGCGGCTCCCCAGGTCGCCTCGGCGAGCGCGGCGAGGCGGGTGTTGTTGTCGACGAGGACGGGGACGCCGAACCTCTTGCGCAGCAGCAGCGGGAGGTCGCGGCGGGGCTCGGTGCCGTCGTGCTCCTCGGCCGCCGTGTCCTGCACCGGGCCGACGACACCGACGCCGATCGCTCCCAGCGAGCCCAGCCGCAGGGTGCCACCGGCCAGTGAGCCGACGAGCCGTTCGGCGACGTCCACTCGCTCCTGCCAGGGCAGGTCGGGCTCATGGGCCTCGCCGGCCGAACCCATCACCTCGTGGGCGACGTTGATCGCGGCCACGTGCACCGCGCGCCGGGCGAAGTCGATGCCGATCACCTGGCCCGCCTCGGGGTGCAGCGTCAGCGTCTCCACCGGCCGCCCGCGCCTGCGCTCCCCCGCTGCGGGCGCCGTGGCGACGACCGCGCCGCTGTCGACGAGCGCGCCGACGATGTCGTAGAGCGTCGTCCGGGACAGTCCGCTGTGGCGGCCCAACTCGGCGCGGCTGAGCGGGCCGTGCTTGCGCAGCAGCCCGAGTACGAGCTCTTCGTGGCCGCGGCGCAGCCGCGCCAGCGGGCCGTCGTGGTGCAGTGGCATGGGCCACAGCATGGGGACGCTCGTATTTTTTCGTCAACAGCCCGGAAAAAATAAAATTGGCGGGCCCCCTCCCCGAACACGCGCAAAGGCGCAGGTCAAGTGGGCTTCCGCGAGCTGCACATGGGCGGAGGATTTTTATACGCCCGCAACAGTGAGCGGCGCGCGCCGGGCCGCAGCGACTGCGCGCCGGGCCGGTTCACGCGTCGCGGACGGTGCGGAACCCCAGGTTCCCGGTGCTGCTGTCCGGGGTGTTGGAGGTGCGGGCGGCCACGCGGTAGCGGTTGCAGTAGGAGCGGTGGCACAGATACGAACCGCCGCGCATGACCCGGGACGTGCCACGCTCCGGGCCCTTCGGGTTCGTGCGCGGACGGCCGCCGTGGGCGGTGCCCCACCGGTCGGCGCACCACTCCCAGACGTTGCCGGACATGTTGTGCAGACCGAAGCCGTTGGGCTCGTAGGCGTCGACGGGCGCGGTGCCGCGATAACCGTCCTCCGCCGTGTTCTTGGTGGGGAAGTGCCCCTGCCAGATGTTGCAGCGGTGCTCGCCGCCCGGCGTCAGTTCGTCGCCCCACGGATAGCGGCGCTGGTCGAGCCCGCCCCGGGCGGCGTACTCCCACTCGGCCTCGGTGGGCAGCCGGGTTCCGGCCCAGCGGCAGTACTCCAGCGCGTCGTGCCACGAGACATGGACCACCGGGTGGTCACCGCGGTCCGCCAACGCGCTGCCGGGCCCTTCCGGCGCCCGCCAGTACGCCCCTTCCACCCCGCACCACCAGGGCGTCTGCTCGGGGCGCGCCGCTCCGCGCCGCAGCGCGGCCGGCAGGAACCCCGCGAACACGAACGACCAGCCGAACCGCTCGGCCTCGGTGACATACCCGGTCGCGTCCACGAAGGCGGCGAACCGCTCATTGGTCACGGCGTGGACGTCGATCCAGAAGGGCGACACCGTGATGTCGCGAACGGGCCCTTCCGCGTCCTCGCGGAAGCCGTCCGGGTCCTCGGTGCCCATGCGGAAAGTGCCGCCCGGCAGCAGCACCATGCCGTCGGTCGCACCCGTGCGCCCGTCGGCCGCCACCACCGGCCCGGGGGACTCCGCCCGCCCCGCACGTCCCGGCGTACAACAGCTCCCGGACTCCGTCTCGGACCCCGCCATACGACCTCCCGCCTCGTGATCCCTCAGCTGCCGAGGCTACGACATGCTCCGAAGCCGCCGATGCGACAGCCACCGCAACTGACGGGCGCCGTAGAGAGTCAGGCGGCAAAGCCGATGGTGGTGACGTACTCGTACTCGCCCCACTGGCTGCCCAGGTCCACCGTGGCGTCGTTCACCCAGGCGTCGTCCAGAGCGGCGTCGTCGTCCTCGGCCCAGGCCTGGACGATGCGGTCCCAGTGGCGGACGTTGAGGGTGCGGTATTCGATCACGCGCTGGCGGGGCCTGGGCACCTGGCTCTGGTTGAGCGGGTGGAACTCGACGCGCGTGCCCCGTCCTTCGCGGTTGAGCCGGGCGAGCAGATAGCGGGAGACGTTGTGGCGGCGCACGGTCCGATAGGCGGATTCGATGTTCCGCAGGTTCTTCCGCGACGGGCTGCGGCGGCCCTCCAGCCATGCCCTGAGCGTGCGGTCGGTGACGGTCAGTCCGGCCGCCCGGGCGGCCCGGCGGGAGTGCTCGGTCCGGGTGAGGTAGTGCAGACGGGCGAGCAGGCCACGCTGCGTCGTGACAGGGGTGGCGATGAAGCCGGCGAGCGCGTCGAGCCGTCGGGCGACGGCCTCGTGTCCTTTGACGCCACGAGCTCCGTACGCACCGAACTCGATGTTTCTCTCCGGCACCTTCGTCCCCTCGCCCGGCGGTGAGTGACAGACCCTCACGAGCGTTGATCCACCGCACGCCGATGCTACAGCGGGGCGGTGGCCCGCGGAACGTCCGCCTCGGCCGTGCCCGTGTCCCGGGGAAGGCGTGTGGCGGCGACGAGGCCGACGACTCCGATCACGGCCAGGCAGGACATCGCCGCGGCGTAGGCGCCCTTGGTCAGCCCGGACACGAGGATGGTCCCGGCGATGGCCGTGCCGAACGACGAGCCGAGGTTCGACACGCTGCGGGACAGGCCCGAGATCTCCCCCTGCTGCTCCTCCGGGAAGCTCGACTGCACCACGTTGACCGACGGGGTCAGCATCATGCCGAGGCCCAGTCCGATCAGCACCAGTCCCGGGACGAAGGCCCAGGCGGTGGTGAAGGCGCCGGCCAGGACGATCAGGACGACGATGCCCGCGATGGCGACGGCGAATCCGGTCGTGATGAGCAGGCGTTGGGAGCACCGTCTCGCCATGCGCTCGGCCGCCAGGGACGTGAACAGCAGTCCCAGGGTGGCCGCGGTGAAGATGACCCCGGTCTCTATGGCGTCGTATCCGCGGACGACCTGGAGGTAGGCCGCCACCGTGAAGGAGGTGCCCATGAGCATCAGCCACTGCACGTTCTGGGTGACCAGCCCGAGATTGGACGTGCGGTTGCGGAACAGGCTGCGCGGCAGCAGTGGTTCCTGTCCGGCGGTCTCCTTGGCGCGGACGTGGTGGAAGAACCACCCCAGAACGAGTGCGCCGAGGACCATGAGGCCGATCATCAGCCAGATGTTGTCGTCGGCGGCGAGGATGCCCAGGACGACGAGGACGAGGCCTACGGCGGCGAGCACCGCTCCGAAGGTGTCGAAGGAGGAGGTCGGATCGGGTGGCAGCGGATCGGTCATGCGCAGGCTGAGGAGCACGATCACCCCGATGACCAGGGCCTGGAAGACGAAGGCCGCCCTCCAGCTGATGCCCGAGGTGATGAGCCCGCCGATCAGCGGTCCGGCCGCGGCACCGAGACCGCCCAGCGCCATGATCACCCCGAAGGCGCGGGCACGGGAGGTCACGTCCGGGTACGTGAGCGTGGCGAGGATGTACACGGGCGGGATGAGCAGGGCGGTCCCGACGCCCTCCAGGAGGGAGTTGCCGAGGATCAGCACACCCAGTCCCGGAGCGGCCGCGCACAGCAGGGCACCGACGGCGTAGACGACCAGACCGAGCAGGAAGCAGCGTTTGCGTCCGTAGCGCTCGGTGAGCTTGCCGCCGGGGATCATCAGCGCCGCCATCACCAGCAGGAAGAGGGTGATGGCCACCTGCACGCCCTGGACGGTGGTGTCCAGGTCCTTGCTGATGTCGTTGATCATCACGTTCATGTTGGAGCCGGCGAAGCTGCAGATGAACTGGGCGAGGGCCAGGGCGGCCAGGACGCGTCCGCTTCCCGCCGTCTGCTTCCGCTCGGCCGTCTCGACCACTGCTGTCGCCCCCTGGAGCGCCTTCGGCATCGGACGCAAGCCCGGACAGGGGCCCGTCACCGCCTGCCCTCGTCCAGGGTTCGGCAGCGCCCGGGGCACTGCCTCACCCTCCGGGGGTGAAGCCCTCCCGGTGCGGGGTTGCCACGTTGGGCGGAGGTGGGCGGCGCGGTCGCGGCACGCGGGTGCCCGGGGGCGCGCGGCGGGAAGGAGAACCTGTCATGCGACGCTATGCCCCGATCGAGAACCACGGGCTGGTGGGAGACCTGCAGACGGCGGCACTGGTCTCGTCGGAGGGAACCGTCGACTGGCTGTGCGCGCCGCGGTTCGACTCGCCCAGCGTGTTCGCGTCGATCCTCGATCACGAGCACGGCGGGTACTTCGGCGTCACCGCCGACAGCACAGGGCCCCCGGTCCAGCTGTATCTGCAGGACACGGCGATCCTCGTGACCCGCTTCCTCGCCGAGGAGGGCGTGGGCGAGGTGATCGACTTCATGCCGGTGGACCGCCCCGAACAGGCCGCGGACACGCACCGTCTCGTCAGGGTCTTCCGGGTGGCGCGGGGCCGGGTGCGCTTCTCGCTCGAGTGCCGCCCCCGCTTCGACTACGGGCGTGCCGCGCACCGCCTGGACATGGGCGAGGACGCGATCCGCTTCGAGAGCACCGGCGCCCGCGCCGTGCTGCAGAGCGCGGGTCCGCTGCGATGGAGCAGGGACGGCGACGACGTGACCGGTGAACTCACGCTCGGCCAGGACGAGTTGGCCGCCGTGGTGCTGACGCTCGGGACCTCGCAGGACCTGCGGGTCGCTCCGGTCGGGGCGGGGCAGATCAGGGAACTGTTCGAGCGGACCCGGGACTTCTGGCACGGCTGGATGCGCCGCAGCACCTATGACGGACGCTGGCAGGACATGGTGAACCGGTCGGCCATCACCCTGAAGCTGCTCACCTACGCGCCCACCGGGGCGCCCGTCGCGGCGGCCACCATGGGTCTGCCCGAGCAGATCGGCGGCGGGCGCAACTGGGACTACCGCTACACCTGGGTGCGCGACGGTTCCCTGTCGGTGGGCGCCCTGCTCGGGCTCGGCCACGTCGACGAAGCGGTGGCCTTCCGCCGGTGGCTGGGCGACCGGATCCGGGCGGGCCGCACGGTCAGCGGTGAGCCGCTGCAGATCATGTACCGGATCGACGGCGACCCGGAACTGCCGGAGGAAGTCCTCGACCACTTCGAGGGCTACCGCGGCTCGGCGCCGGTGCGCGTCGGCAACGGCGCCGCCGGTCAGCTCCAGCTCGACATCTACGGCGAGGCGGCGCTGGCGCTCGCCCAGTCCGTGGACGACGTCGCCGACGTGCCGCCGTACGACGGCTGGCAGGCCCTGGCGGGGGTGCTGGACTGGCTGGTGAAGGCCTGGGACCGGCCCGACGAGGGGATCTGGGAGACCCGCGGCGGCCAGAAGGACTTCACCTACAGCCGGCTGATGTGCTGGGCAGCCTTCGACCGGGGGGTGCGGATGGCCCAGCGGTACGCCAGGCCCGCCGACACCGCGCAGTGGATCACGGCCCGCGACGACATCCTGCGGCAGGTGATGGAACGGGGCTGGAGTCCGAAGCGCCAGGCCTTCGTCCAGCAGTACGACGACACCACCCTGGACGCCTCCCTGCTGCTCATGCCCCAGGTCGGGTTCGTCTCGGCGAACGACCCCCGCTGGCTGTCCACGCTGCAGGCCATGGAGCAGGAGCTGGTCTCGGACAGTCTGGTCCACCGCTACGACCCGGCGGCCTCCCCGGACGGGCTGCGCGGCAGCGAGGGCACGTTCTCGCTGTGCAGCTTCCTGTACGTCGACGCGCTCGCGCGGTCGGGGCAGCTGGGACCGGCGCGGTACGCCTTCGACAAGATGCTGACGTACGCGAACCACGCGGGTCTGTTCGCGGAGGAGATCGGTCCGACGGGAGAACAGCTCGGCAACTTCCCGCAGGCCTTCACCCACCTCGCCCTGATCACCGCCGCGCTCTCCCTGGACCGGCAGATGAACCGGGCCACCCGGGTCGCGGCGTAGGCCGTTGGGCCCATCGGCCCCTCGATGAGGGCCGGTCGGCCGGGTGGAGGGACCACCGGACCACCTGTGCCGGGCGCGTGCGCGCGAACAATGGGACTCTGAGCGCAGGGAAGCGCCGCCCGAGGCCTGTCACACAGTGGTGGTGGTGAGTGCCATGGAGAGCAGTCCGACATCGGCCGAACACCGTGTCGATCCGCTCGGGGACCCTTTTCTGCGCACCTGTTTCGCCCTGCCGGCCAGACCCGTGACCTTCCTGCGGCGGCCACGGCTGACCAGGCACCTCGACCAGGCGCTGCGGACACCGCTGACGATGGTCAACGGCGCGGCGGGGGCGGGAAAGACGCTGCTGGTCGCCGACTGGGCGGCGGGCCTGGCGCAGCCGCCGGCCTGGCTCACCATGGAGGCGGAGGAGGAGCGGCCCGGGATGTTCTGGGCGTACTTCCTGCACGCCCTGCGGGCGTGGGGCAGCCCGATCTCCGAACAGGTCGGCGGGCCGGCCGACGCGAATCATGTGAACCGCCGGGTGCTGTCGGCGATCGCCGAGGATCTTCAGGCCCGCAGCCCGGCCGTGACCGTCGTGCTCGACGAGTACGACCGGGTGACCGTGCCGGAGGTCGCGGAGCAGCTGGACTTCGTGCTGCAGCATGCCGGTCAGGGACTGCGTCTGGTCCTGGTGACCCGTACGGAACCGATGCTGTCGCTGCACCGGTACCGGGCGGCCGGAGCGTTGACCGAGATCCGCAACGCCGAGCTGGCCTTCACGCCCGAGGAGGCGGCGGCGCTGCTGGAGGGGCACGGGCTGAGCCTGCCCGTCGGCACGGCACGCGCCCTCGTGGACCGCACCCGCGGCTGGGCCGCCGGGCTGCGGCTGAGCGCGCTCGCCGCACAGCAGAGCCCGGACCCGGAGACGTATCTCAAGGAGTTCGAGGCGAGCCGGAGCACCGTCGCCGACTTCCTGCTGGCCGAGGTGCTCAAGCGGCAGCCGGAGCAGACCCAGGACCTGCTGCTGCGCGTCAGCGTCCTGGACCGCCTCTGCCCGGACCTGGTGAACGCGCTGACCGGGCGTACCGATGCCGAACGCATCCTGTCCGAGCTGTGTCGCGGCAACGCGTTCGTCGAACAGCTCGGGCACTCCTGGTACCGCCTGCACCCGCTGTTCGGCGAGATACTCCGCGCTCATCTGCGGGTGCGCCGCCCCGGTCTGGAGCCCGAGCTGCACCGGCGGGCCGCGCGGTGGCTGCGGCGGGCCGGTTCGCTGCCGGAGACGCTCAGCCATGGCGCCGCGGCGGGCGACTGGGAGTTCACCGCCGGTGCCCTGGTGGACGACCTGGCGATCGGGCAGTTCTTCACGGGCCTGCGCTCCGACGACCTGGCCCGGCTGTTCTCCCGGATGGATCCCGGCGCCACCAGTCCGGCGACCGACCTGGTGCGGGCGGCCCGTGAGCTGTCGCAGAGCGATCTCGGCCGCGGCACGGCCCATCTGCGGCACGCCGAGGCCCGGCTCGCCACCGGCAGGGCCGATCCGGCGGCCGCGCAGCTGTGCTGCGCGCTGCTGGAGGCGCTGGCCGCCCGGCTGAGCGGCTCCCCCGCGCGCGCGGAACGGGCCGCCGAATCGGCCGACGAGGTACAGCCGGAGGTCCCGGCGCACCTGTTGGACCGGCACCCCGAACTGCCCGCGCTGCTGCTGACGCATCTCGGCTCCGCACAGGTGTGGGCCGGGCGCTTCGAGGACGCCCGCGTCTCCCTGTCCAGGGTGGCCGACTCCCCCGGCCGGGCCGCCACCCTGCTCGCACGCGAGGAGTCCATGGGCCATCTGGCCCTGATCGACTATCTGAACGGATGGACGGGCAGGGCGGAGCACCAGGCCCTGGAGTCGGTGAACGGGACCGAGCAGTGCGGCCCCTTCGGGCCGGGCGGCTCGGGCATCGGGCGGGTGGTCCTGGCCGCCGTGGCCGTGGACCGCAACGAGCTGGCCCGGGCCGAGGCCCTGCTGGACGAGACGGACGGGCCGCCCGCCTCGCTGCACGATCCGGTGACGGCCGCCGGGCGGGCCATGGTGACGGCCCGGCTGCAGCTGGCCCGGGGCAACACACGCGCCGCCGTCGAGGCGGCGGACCCGGCCGTCGCGGCCGACGTCGCCTCTCCCTGGGCGGACAGCCACGAGACGCTGGTGACGTCGGCCGCCCATCTGGCCGAGGGCCGGTACGAGAGCGCCGCCGAGGTCCTGCGGCAGCTGGGCGACGGTCAGCCGGTGTGTGCCGTGGAAGCCGCCCGTATCCAGCTCGCCGTGGGCGATGCGGGGGCCGCGATCGACCTCCTCGACAGCGTTCCCGGCGCGCACCCCGCCGCGGGCCCCGCGGTGACCGTCCGGGCGATGCTGGTGCGCGCCCAGGCCGCGGATGCCGCGGGGGACGCGGCCGGGGCGCGCAGGCTGGTCGCGCTGGCCCTGCATGAGGCGCGGCGCGAGCGGCTGCGGCGGCCCTTCCTCGACGCAGGCCGGTGGCTGCGGCCGCTGCTGGTCACGGCTCCGCTGCACCAGCTGGCGGCGGGGTGGCTGAGGCCCGATTCCTCGTCGTACGGCGCACCGGGCGGGCCCGGCGGTCCGCCCTGGCCGATCGTGGTGGAGGAGCTGAGCACCCGCGAGCAGGACGTCCTGGAGCGGCTGGCCCAGATGATGTCGACGCAGGAGATCGCCGCGGATCTGTTCGTGTCGGTGAACACGGTGAAGACCCACCTCAAGAGCCTGTACCGCAAGCTCGGCGTGAACCGCCGCAGCGACGCCGCGCGCCGCGGGCGCGACCTGCGGCTGCTGTGACCGCTGCGGGCCTCGCCCGCGACGGGTGAGGCGCCGTCGCTCCGCCTCCGGTGCGATCGAAGGGGCTGACCACAGGGGGCGCGATGTCCAGGACCGACCCCACCACCGTCCACGAGCGCACGGCCGAGCGCCGGGCCCACGCGGACTACACCGGAGGCGTCTACGGATCCATGCTCGCCGCCTCGGTGGTGATCGGGGCGGGCGCTCTCGGCTCGTTCCCGCGTCTGGAGCTGGTGCTGCTGTTGCTGCTGACCGGCGTGGTGTTCTGGATCGCGCACGTGCACGCCCAGTTGTTCGGTGCGCGCCTGGCGCAACGGCCGCTCGACCGCCGCGCGGTGTTCCATGTGCTGCGGGACGAGTGGCCGATCGTCAAGGCGGCCGTTCCGCCGGCCGTCGCGGTGGCCGTCAGCCCGCTGCTGGGCCTGGATGTGCAGGGGGCCGTCTGGCTGGCGCTGTCCGTGGCGGTGGCCGGGCAGGTGGGGTGGTCCGTCGCCGCGGCCCGCCGGGCCGGTGCCTCCTGGCGGCTGATGGCGACGACCGCAGCGGTGAATCTGGCGCTCGGCCTGCTGATCATCTCCTTCAAGCTGTTCCTGAAGCACTGACGTTCCCGCAGTAGGGGCGGCTCACCTGCACCGGGTGAGGCCCGGTGCACCGGCCGGGCGCACGATCACAGAACGGGGCGCAGAACCCGCCTCCCCCCGGCCCCCGCGGGAGCACAGCTCATGCGCTACGAGATCCGAGTCGACGGACTGATGTCGGACACCCTGGCCAAGGCCTTCCCGGAACTCGACCACGTGGTGATGTCCGGTCAGACGGTCCTGTTCGGGTCCGTCGTCGACGAGGCCCATCTCTACGGACTGCTGGCGCGCTGCCAGTCGCTCGGCCTGCACGTCCTGGAGATGCGCCAGGTCCCGGAGTGACCGGAAGAACGCTCGCGGACCCGGTGCGCTCACATCTCCCGGACGTCGACCCGGCCGGAGCGGGAGGCGGTGGCCAGCGCCTCGAAGTCCCGTTCGTTCTGGTCGGCGTAGGACTGCGCGAACTCGGTGAGGGCGCGGTCGAAGCGGTCGCTGCCGCCCAGGTAGGCGGCGATGGCGATCGGATCGCCGGAGCGGGCGTGGGCCCGGGCCAGACAGGCGCCGCACAACCGCGCGAACAGGCCCAGCAGCTCCGGGCCCATGGTCTCGGGGCGGGCGATGCCCTTCCAGTCGCGCAGCTGTCGTACGTAGAAGTCGCGTTCATTGCCGTCGATGCCCACCACATGCGTCCAGCCGAGGAAGATGTCGCTGGTGGTCTGGATCAGGCGCTGGCCCGTGACGACCCGGCGGCCCTGGTTGTCGAAGCGGTCGCCGCCTGTCTGGGCGGACAGGACCGACTCCTGGGCCTCCTTGGCCTGCAGCAGCAACGGATCGTCGTCGTTCCTGCCGAGCAGGAGCAGGATCCAGCAGCGGGTGCCGACGCTGCCGACGCCCACCACCTTCCGGGCCATGTCGACCAGGTGGTAGTGGCGCAGCAGATGGCGGCGCTCGGACGACAGGGTCGGCGCGTAGCCCTCCAGCACGGTCCGCAGAGCCTTCTCCTCGTCCGCCGAACCGGTCACGAGATCACCGAGCGGAATGATCAGAGGGGGGTCCGGTGTGATCCGGCGGCCCTCGGCGGTGGTGCGGGTCAGCTTCTCGAACGCCTGCAATCCGGTGCGGGTGCGGGCCTGTGCGGTGGCGCGGGCGGCGCGGCGCCTGGCCTCCTTGTTCATCGACGAGGCCATCAGTTCGCGCAGACCGTCCATGTCGTCCTGGGCGTACCAGATGTCCAGGGTGCGCATGCCGGCGAAGGCACGCATCCGCTCCCGGTAGGCCCGTACACAGGTCCGTACGGCGGCGTTCTGCTGTTTGACGGAGAAGCCGTTGGCCCGGCCGGCGATCGCGAAGCTCGTCGTCAGCCGCTTCACGTCCCACTCGAAGGGACCGGGCAGGGTCTCGTCGAAGTCGTTGATGTCGAAGACGAGGTGCCGCTCCGGTGAGGCGAGCAGCCGGAAGTTCAGCAGGTGGGCGTCTCCGCACAGTTGCACGCGCAGGCCGGTGTTCGGGGTGGGGCCGAGATCCGCGGCCATGACGGCGGCCGCGCCGCGGTAGAAGCGGAACGGCGACTCCAGCATGCGGCCGTAACGGATCGGCACGAGTTCCGGTACCCGGGTGGCCGACTGACGGTCTATCACCTCGACCGGGTCGAAGCGGTCCTCGCCCGCCTCGAACCATCCGTGGCACGAACGCGACGCACGGACCCGGGCGCTGCGGCCGATCTGCGCACGCTCGGCGGGCGACAGGGTCGCGGTGAAGGAGTGCGGAACGGTCATCACGGTCATCTCAACCTCCTGGTCCGGAGCGGCAGTGGCCTGGAGACCGCTCGTCCCGCCTCGCTCCACGCGACGTCTCCGGGTCAAGCCCATCGGGGCGGCGGTCCGCACGGATCACCCGGGACGGGTGACCCGGCCGGCGGTGCCCGGAGGGACGCTGGCGTCGTCAGGTCCCCCGCACACGGCCCCGCCGAGCGGTCCGGATCCGATCCGCTCGTCCAGCGAGGAGGAGCCATGACCATTCCGCGCGGTCCGGCATCGCGTACCGGACCGGAGCACAGCCCCGACGGTGCGGTGCCCGGCCGGGCACCGGGTCAGGCGGGTGGTGCCGCGCAGGCGCTGGAGCAGCTCGGCCGCTCCTGGACCTGGGTGCTGGCCTCGTCGATCATGACGCTCGTGCCGGGCGTCCTGGTGCTGGTCTGGCCGGACGAGACCCTGCACGTCCTGGCCGTTCTGATCGGCCTGTACCTACTGGTGAACGGGGCGTTCCGGTTCGTCGCGGTCTTCGCCGGCAGCGGGGTCGAACGCGTCGTCCCGCTGATCATGTCCGTCCTGTTCGTCCTGGCCGGAGTGCTGTGCCTGCGCAATCCGCTGCAGACCATCGCCGCGCTCTCGCTGATCGTGGGCGTGGTCTGGCTGGTGACCGGGATCCTCACCCTCTACACGGCGATCGCCGCCGAGGACATGCCGCACCGCGGCTTCGTGGTGGGCGCCGCGGTGATCGGCATCGTCGCCGGGATCGTCGTCCTGGCCATGCCGTCCGAGTCGGCACGGGCGCTGACCCGGCTGCTCGGACTCTGGCTCGTCCTGCTGGGACTCGCCGAGCTGGTGCTCGCCTTCGCCTGGCGGGCCGCACTGCGCCGGTCCGGTCTCACCGGCGACAGGGGTGCCCCCGCGACCGACGGCGCCACCTCCCCCGGCTGACCGGGACCGCGCCGGACCGCTGCCGGGTGCGGGCACGACGAGGGAGACCCCATGCATCCCCCTTCGACCTCTCTGACACCGGGCTCCGGCGCGACCGCCGGGGCCCCGCGTGAGATGACCGCCACGGAGCACGAGGAGTACCTGCGACTGCGGCACGCCGCAGCGGTACGTCACCGGCGGACCCGCCGGTCGGGTGCCGTAGTCCTGCTGGTGCTGACGATGCTGCTGGTCCCTCTGGCGCTCGTCGCGGCCTGGGTGCACGACGAGGTCGCCGACACGGGCCGCTATGTGCAGACCGTCAGACCGCTGGCCTCGGACCCTGCCGTCCAGAAGGTCCTCGTCGACCGGCTCACCGACCGCGTCGTGGCCAACGTGGACGTGGACGCGGTGACGAACGCGCTCACCGACACCCTGGAGAAGAACGGGGCGCGACCGCGCGTGGTGGAGGCCTCCGAGGCGCTCGCCGGGCCCCTGCGGTCCGCGGTGCACACGGTCGTGGAGCGCAATGTGAGCCGCGTGATCACCAGCGAGGTGTTCCGGGAGGCCTGGGTGGGGGCCAACCGCCAGGCACACGCGGCTGTGGTGAACATGCTCACCGGATCGCACCAGGGAGCGCTCCGGGCCACCGGCGACAGGGTGCAACTGGACCTCGGAACCGTCATCGACCAGGTACGCCAACGCCTGGTCGACGCGGGTTTCCAGAAGGCCTCCGCCATCCCCGACGTGAACCGCACGATCACGCTGTTCAGGACCGAGCAACTGCGCAAGGCGCAGGACGGGATGCGGCTGCTGGACATCGTCGGCACCTGGCTGCCCGTCCTGACCCTGGTCTTCGCGGGACTGACCGTGTGGGTCGCGCCCAACCACCGGCTGATGGTGATCGTCGTCGGCATCGCCGTCGCCGTCATGGCCGCACTGCTGCTGGTCGCCCTCGCCGTCGTACGACGGTTCTACCTCGACTCCGTCCCCCCGGCGACGCTGCCGCCCGACGCCGCCGCGGTCATCTACGACACCTTCCTCCGCTTCCTGCGCTCGAGCGCCCGTACCCTGCTCGTCGTCTCCCTGCTCGCGGCGCTCACCGCCTTCCTCTACGGCCCCGGCCGGGTGGCCCGCGGCGTGCGGGGCCTGGCCGGGCGCGGAGCCACGGCTGCCGGCAAGGGGCTGCGGCGCACCGGGCTGAACAGCGGCCTGACGGGACGCTGGCTGACCGCCCACGCGTCCTGGACCGTCGGTGTGACCATCGGGGCGGGCGCCCTGGCCCTCGCCCTATGGAACCGTCCCACCGTCGGCGCGGTCGTCCTGGTGCTCGTCCTGGTCCTGGTCGTGCTGGCGATCACCGCCGTGCTCGCCGCCGCGGGCCCGGCCCCCGACGCCGCCGACGAACCGGGGCCCGCGGTCACGTGAGCCATGACCGGACGGACCGCACCGGCCACCACCCGCAGGCAGCGCGCGGCCCGGGCGGCGGCGGGCCTACGGACCGGCCCGCTGGGGCGGCTGCTGCCCCGGCTGGCCGCGCTCAACCTCGTGGAGGGTGCCATGAGGCTGGCCGCACAGGCCTTCCTGGCGGCGCTCCCCCTGCTGATGACCGTGGCGGCGTTCGCGCCGGCCGGATTGAAGAACCTGCTGCTGGACTCCCTCGGCTCCGTCCTGGGAGTGCATGGCGAGGCCCTCGACGACGTCAGACACGTCTACTCCGCCGGCGCCTCCGCCCGGCAGTCCGTCGGTGCCCTGGGAGCGCTTCTGACCCTCGCGTCGGCCACCGCGTTCAGCCGGGCCCTGCAGGCGGTGTGCGAACGCTGCTGGCGGCTGCCCCGGGCGCCGATGCGGTCGGCGGCCTGGCGCTGGCTCATCTGGCTGGTGGTGTGGCTGGCGTTCATGCTCGTCCAGGCCCCGCTACGACGGGGGTTCGGCATCGGCCCGGCCACCGGACTCGCGCTGTCCCTGGCGGGGTCCGTGCTGCTGTGGTGGTGGTCGCAGCATCTGCTGCTGGGCGGCAGGATCGGCTGGCTGAGCCTGCTGCCCGGTGCGGTTCTGGCGGGAGCGGGCACGATCACGCTGAGCTGGGCGGGCCATCTGCTCCTGTCGCAGGCCATGCGGCGCGGTTTCGAGGAGTTCGGCCCCCTCGGACCGGTCTTCACGCTCCTGTCCTGGCTGATCGGCATCTTCCTCGTCGCCATCGCGGGCATGGCCCTCGGCGAGGCCGTCGCCACCAGCACCTGGTACCGCGCCGCCGTCCTCGTCCCGGGCGAGGAGAAGACGCCGCGCTGACGGCTCCTGCGGCCGCTCACCCGTGCCGGGTGAGGCGCCCGGTCCTTGCCGTGCGCACGCTGAGAACGCAGAAGCAGCCTCCCGGGCGCACGTCCGGGGCGGAGGGAGAGAGATGAGCGCGCCGACGTATCTCGCGTACGACTATCCGATGCTGAGCGTCTTCTGGTCCATGCTGGTGTTCTTCCTGTGGATCATGTGGTTCGTCCTGCTCTTCCGGATCATCGTCGACATCTTCCGTGACGACGCCATGAGCGGATGGGCCAAGGGCGGCTGGCTGGCGTTCGTGATCATCCTGCCCTTCCTGGGTGTCTTCGTCTATGTGATCGCGCGCGGCAAGAACATGGGCCGGCGGGAGGTGGCGCAGGCACAGGAGCAGCAACGGGCCTTCGACTCGTACGTGCGGGAGACCGCCAAGGGGGCCACCGCACCCAGCAGCGCCGACGAGCTCGTCAAGCTGTCCGAGATCCGCGCCCGCGGCGACATCACCGACGAGGAGTTCGCCAGGGCGAAGGAGCTGGTCCTCAGCGGCCACGGGGCGGGGACTTCTTCCGGTGCGACCGCCGCTGCCGGGCGCTGAGCACGCCGCAGTGATCGAAACGAGGTATCCAGGATGACCGCCACACACACCACACAGACGAGTCCCGCGAAGCAGTCGTGGGCCGCCGGCCTGATGACCTTCGGCGCCGTCATGCTGACGGTCGCCGGGCTGCTCGCCATCTTCCGCGGCATCATGGCGATCGCCGAGGACGATGTGTTCGTCACGACGCCCGACTACGTCTTCGAATTCGACCTGACCAGTTGGGGCTGGATCCATCTCGTGCTCGGCGTGGTCGCCGTGTTCATCAGCTTCGGCCTCTTCCAGGCGGCCACCTGGGCGCGCGTCGCCGGAGTGGCGATCGGCGGGCTGATCATCATCGCCAACTTCCTCTCGCTGCCGGAGTACCCGGTGTGGTCCGTCGTGATGATCGCGTTCTCCGCGCTCATCATCTGGGCCCTGTGCGTGGTCCGGCGCGACGAGTCCTTCTAGCGGTTCGAACGCCCGGGACGCAGCATCTGAGGAGGGGTCACGTACCGGCCTGGGCCGACCTAGGCCGACAGGTCGACGGCGAGGATGCCCTCGCGGGTGCCCACGTACGCGTATTCGGTGTCCGCTTGCGTGAGGACGGGGGCGGTAGGCGCTGCGGCTCTGGAGCAGGCGCTGCGCGCCGCGGTCGCTGGCTGCCGCCGCGGCGGCGCGGCGGGTGACTGCGCCTCGGCCGAGTGGATGACTCGGCCGAGGCTGCGGCGGTTCAGGGGGTGAGGAGGCGGTCCTGTTCGATCGGGGGTGTGCCGTCGTGCCAGGGCAGGGGCTTGCCGAAGCGGATCAACTCGCCGTAGAGGGCGGGGTCGACGGGTTCGGTGAAGATCAGGTCGAGTACGGCGCGGGCGGCGTCGGTGGGCGACTGGGCGTGGCTGTAGTCGCTGAACCAGGGCCGTGAGGTGGCGGTGTCGACCATGCCGGGGCACACCGAGGCGATCAGAACGTCGTCGGCGAGGTCGCGCTCGCGGCGTTCGGCGGCGAGCGCGCGGACGGCGGCGACCTGGGCCACCTTGGAGGGCACGTTGAGCCAGCGGGGCCAACCGGCCTCCTGGGCGGTCTTGTTGTGGACGGCGGTGCGCCAGGACTCGACGGCGTCCTCCACCTGGTCCAGGTCGGCACCGTCGAACAGATGGTGCAGCCGCGGATCGAGGTGGCCGAGGGTGCCCAGGCTGCTGGCCACGACGAGCAGCCGGCCACCGGGCCGCAGAACCGGTCCGAAGCTGCGCAGGATCGCGTGGGTGGCGGTGTTGGAGACGTCGATGAACTCGTCGGCGCGGGCGGACTGCGACTCGTCGGGCAGCACACGGGCCACCGCGTTGGAGATCACGACGTCCAACCCGCCGTGACGCATGCGCAGTTCGTCGGCGAGGCGGCCGATGGCGCCGGAGTCGGTGACGTCCAGGACCCGGCCCTCGACACGGGCGCGGCTCCCGGGCAGCTGCGCCACCTCGTGGGCGGCCTCGGACACCCGCTGCGGGTTGCGGCCGGTGAGCAGGACCAGATCGTCCGGCTGCATCCGGGCGGCGAGTCCTTCCACGAGTGCGCGTCCGAGGCCCTGGTTGGCGCCGGTGACGAGGGCGATACGTGAAGCGGTCATGGCTTCCACGCTAGGAACGCGACATGCATGCGTCCAACGAGAGTTTGGAACAAGCAGTATGCGTATTCGTCATGGACTGGTCGAGTGTGTTCGTTCATGGACATGAACATCTGTCACGTGCCTGTACAGCCCTGCGTCACATGTGCAACGCTCGGCCAACTTCTCTCATTTCTTGACCAGTTGGAGGGACAGGCATGACTGTTTCCCGGCGTGCGGTACTGACCACGGCGGCCGGTGCCGCTGCGGGATGGGGGGCCGCGGCACCGGCCGTGGCCGACACGCAGGCGCACGCGAAGGCACCGGCGGCGAGCCTGCGTGCGCTCGATGCCGCGGCCGACTACGCCGTCGAGAAGGTGCGCAGCGTTGCGCCGGGGGTGACCGCCTTCCCCGTCGGGACGAAATTCGAGAAGTGGACGTATTCGCAGAACGGCGACTGGGTCGGCGGGTTCTGGCCGGGAACGCTGTGGATGGCGTGGCTGCGCAGCAAGGACGACGCCTTCCGCACCTGGGCCCTGGAGTCTGCGCAGAAGCTGGCCCCCCGGCAGTCCGACACCAGCACCCACGACCTCGGGTTCCTCTTCTACCCGTCGTGGGTCACCGCCTGGCGGCTGACCGGCGACGAAGCGTGGCGCACCGGCGCGGTCAGGGCGGCCGACTCCCTGATCAAGCGCTACAACCCGCGCGGCCACTTCATCCGGGCGTGGGGCGCGCTGAACGATCCGGCGAACGCGGGCCGGGTCATCATGGACACCATCATGAACCTGGACCTGCTGGCGTTCGCGAGCAAGCAGACCGGCGACGCCAAGTACCTGGACATCGCGGTCGAGCACGCGAAGACCGCGCAGAAGGTGTTCCCGCGGCCGGACGGATCCACCCCGCACGTCTACGACTTCGATCCGGACAGCGGCGCCCCCATCGGCCCGAACACCGTGCAGGGGTACAGCCCCACCTCGTGCTGGTCACGCGGACAGGCATGGGGGGTCTACGGGTTCACGACGATGTACCGGCGCACCGGCGACACCGAGTTCCTGGCCACCGCGCGCAGACTCGCGGACTTCGCGGTGGGCGCGCTGACCGCGGACCACGTGCCGGTGTGGGACTACTTCGCGCCGCAGCAGCCGTACGACATCAAGGACGCGTCGGCCGGCGCGATCACGGCCTGCGGGCTTCTCGATCTGGCCGCGGCCACCGGGCGGCAGTCCTACCGCGACGTGGCGCTGCGCATGCTGACCGCGCTGGCGCAGACCTGCCTGACGAGGAACTCGGCCCGGGCGGATGCGGTCGTCGCGCGCGGCACCCGCAACCGCCCGGCCGAGGACGGCGTCGAGATCTCCCTCCCGTACGCCGACTACTACCTGCTGGAGGGCATCCTGCGGGTGCTCCAGCCGCAGGACGTCGACCGGGCGATCGACCTCTCCACTGTCTGACCTGCGCGCCTGACGCGCAGGTCAGCCGTCCGACTCCGGCGACGGCAGATAGGCGCCGGGTACGTCGTTCGGCGCGTAGATCCTGCTGTCACCGGGGTACGGCTTGGTCCAGTTGTGTGTCTCGTACCAGGTGAGACGGTTCATCTGGACGGGGTTCGCGTAGTCGGGCACGGCGTGCGGGCCGGTCAGCCGCTGGTGCGACTCCCAGGTCTTCCACTGGGCCGCCAGCTTCTGCTTGTCCGCCGGCACCTTCGCCGTGGTCGGCGCGGGCGACGCCTTGGCGTCCTGCGGTGCCGGGGTGTCCGCGCCGCAGGGCGGCAGGGTGCTCAGACCGTCGGTCAGCGAGGTCCGGTTGGGCTGCGCCGTGAACGGGGTGTTGTCCGCCTTGCGGCTGAAGGCGCCGTACATGGGGGTGGCCGCGCTGTCCTTCTGGTTCATCGGGTGGATCCCGAGGATCTGCTCGATGGTGCGGATCATCGTGATCTGCGTGTAGTAGTGGCTGTCGACCGTGCCGTGCTGCGCCCAGGGGCTGATGACCTGGACCGGGGCGCGGTGGCCGTCGACGTGGTCGAGGCCGGCCTGCGAGTCGTCCTCGACGACGAAGATCGCCGAGTCCTTCCAGTACTTGCTGTGCGAGATCTCGTCGACCATCCTGCCGACCGCGAGGTCGTTGTCCGCGACCTCGGCGGCCGGGCTCGGTGGACCGCCGGTGTGGTCGTTGGAGAACCAGAACATGTTGAGGTTCGCCGGGCCGTTCTTCTCGAAGTCCTGCTTCCAGATCTGGTACTTGTACACGTCCGGGACGTCGAGGTCGAACAGCGGGAAGCCGGGCACCGACACCTTGTTGAGCGAGGGGATCGCCGAACCGGTCTGGATCGGGTACGCCGTCTTCGCCCCGGTCGCGTCCATGGTCCTGGCGTCGCAGTACAGGTTCTGCCAAGTGGCGCCGGCCGGCTTGCTCTCGACCGACTGGAACTCGCCGTAGTCCTTCACGGACTTGCCGGCCGCCTGCGCGCCGGACCAGATGAAGCCGCTCTTCTGGTGGCCGAGGACGTCGTTCTCGGTGTCGTAACTGCGGGTGTACTCACCGGCTGACGACTCGGTGTACTCCGGGTTGTCGGACTGCATCAGCCAGTTGTGGCCCTCGGCGGAGTTCGTGCCGATGTCGTAGAAGTTGTCGTAGAGCCCGAACTGCTGGGCCAGCGCGTGCTGGTTGGGCGTCACGTTCTCGCCGAACTGCGTGTACGCCGAGTCGCCGTTGCCCTGCGGCATGTCGCCGAAGACCTGGTCGTAGGTCCGGTTCTCCTTGACGAGCAGGAAGACGTGCTTGATCGTCGAGGGGTCGCCGAGACGCACCGGGACGGGCACGGGTCTGGCGTGGCTCTTGCCCTTGGACGTCGTGACCGAGCCGGGCGTCCAGCCGTTCTGCTTGAAGACCTTGGCCGTCTGGGACCTGATGACGCGTTCGTCCGGCAGCGTGAACTGCGTCAGGCTCGACGTCGTGTCGTGGGTGCCGTGGGCGCCGCTGGTGGAGGGGCGGCGGGCGTCGATGCCGCGGGTGTTGGAGACGACCACCTTCCGGCCCACGGTCGTGATCTCGGCGGGGAAGTAGTCCGTCGGGAGCAGACCTATGTAACTCGCGGGCTCCTGGGGGGACTTGTACCGGTAGACGGCGACCGCGTTCGCGCGGCCCAGCGTCACCAGCAGACGGCCGTCGTCGGTGAGCGTCACCGCGTCGGGTTCGTAGCCGACCTTGGCCTCGGGCCACGGCTGGGTGGCGATGGTCTGGACGACCCGGTCCTTGCGGCTGTCGATGACCGACACGCTGTTGTCGGCGGTGTTGGTGACGAACACCGCGCCCTTCTTCGCGTACACCGCGGTCGGGTGCAGTCCGACGTCGATGCTGCGGACGGCGGCGGAGGGGTCCGCGACGTCGATGACGCTGACCGTGCCGGTGGTGCTGGCGCCGCTGTCCGGGTCGGCGACCACCTCGGTGCCGTAGGAGTTGATGGTGGTGTCGCCGGGCCTGGCCGGACGTCCGCCCTCGTTGCTGACGTAGAGCTTGCCGCCCACCAGGGCGACACCACGCGGGGCGTTCCCAACGGCCCAGCTCTGCTTGACGGTTCCGGTGGCCGCGTCGATGGCGACGACCCGGTTCTGGCCGTTGACGGCGGAGTAGACGGTGGAGCCGTCGGCGGAGAACACGGCCGCGCCCACGAGTGCGTGCTTGGTGCCGTCGGCCGGGATCGCTACGGTGACCGGGTCGGAGAGGGTGCCGTCCGCGCCGACGGTGAACTTGGTGTAGCCGTCCGCCTGTCCGAGCCACAGCTGGGTGCCGTCGGGCGAGTAGGTCGGGCCTTCCTGGCCGACGGCGGCGGTCTTGATCCGCAGGTCGTCCGCCGCGTTGGTGCCGACCTTCTGCTTCACCTGCCCGGTCCCCAGGTCCATGACGACGAGCGAGGCGTCGCCGTCGGTCACCGAGGCCGCCAGATGCGTGCCGTCCGGGCTGACCGCCGAGGACATGATCTTGCCGTCGTTGATGACGGTGCGGCTGCCGTACGGGTCGATGTACTGGTCGCTGGAGATGACCTGGCCGTTGGCGGTGGTCTGGGCGACCTGCTGGGTGCCGAACTGGTAGGTCGAGGCGACCGCGGTGCCCGTGACGCCGAGGGCGACGGCGATACCCGTCGTCACCAGCAAGGTCCGTCGGCCGATGCGTCTGCCGAAGAGGTCGACGTGCCCCTTCTCGCTGGTGCGACGCTGCCGTGTTACCTGCATGATCATCCCTTCGGGGTGGTGTCGAGCAGGTCGACGTTGCCGTCGAACTGCCACAGCGGGTTCGGTGCGTCCCCGACCGGGGTGCGCACGAGGAAGTAGCCGTTCACTTCCTTCGGCCCGTCGCCGTCGGCGACGAACCGCCCGTCGGCGGTGAAGTCGAGCTGGTAGATGGCCTGTCCCGTGGTCTGGACGCCGGGCAGATGCCACGACACGACGCACCGCCAGTCGTTGCCCGGCCCCTCGGCGGCGAGCCGGCCCGCGCCCTTGTTGCACGCGGCCGTTGCCCTCAACTGCGCCTCGGTGACGGCCGGGCGGTGCAGTTGCTCGGTCTGCAGGCGGTAGAGATGCGCGAACGCCGTGGCGACCGACCGCTGCACCTCGTCCTGCCGGATGCCCGAACCCGTCGAGGGGGTCGCCACGGTGACGACCGCGATCGTGACGGCGAGCAGTCCGGCCAGCGGCAGCGCTCCGGCGGTGATCGCGCGGCGTCCGGAGCCGTCGTAGGTGAGATTGGTGAAGTCCCGCCGCAGGAAAAGGAGATGGGCGAGAACGGTCGCGAGCACCGCCCACACCAGGCTGACGGCGATACCGATCAGCAGGGGGCCCGTCTGCGCAGGGGTGGTGAACAGGCCGTTCCAGGAGATGAACGCGTACCCGGGCAGGGCGAGGCGTACGGCGACGGGCAGCGGGAGCATCTGCGCCAGCTGCATCGCGAGCGCGACCAGGGCCGGCAGGAGCAGTCCCATCGGGGACCGGCCCAGCGCCACCGACCCGAGCAGTCCGATCGCGGCGAGGGCCAGCGTCGGGGCGAGGACGCAGAGCCAGGCGAGCAGCACGTTCCAGGCGGCGTCCGAGGGGGCCAGCAGATGGCCGTCGAGACCGACCAGCGGCTGGTTGCCGACCGTCACGAGTCCACCGACCGTGCTGGAGCAGGCCAGTCCGGCGACGAGCAGCAGGATGACGGTCAGGCTGGCCAGCGCCTTCGCCACGAAGATCCGGCGCGGCGAGCGGACCGCCACGAGCAGATGGCGCCAGGTGCCGAGCCGGTCCTCGGAGGCGAACACGTCGCCGGCGACCAGCGAGGTCAGCAGGGGCAGCGCCCAGGTGCCCGCGAAACCGAGCATCACCAGCGGGGCGGCCCAGCCCGTGGCGAGCATCCAGCGGCCGAACAGAGTGTCGCTGGGCAGGGTGCTCTGCTGACTCACGCCGACGACGAAGAGCGCGGGTGCGATCCAGCAGGCGAGGACCAGCAGCCGGATCCGCCACTGCGAGACGACCTTGACCAGCTCGAAGCGGTAGCCGCGCGGCACCGAGACCGGTCGTGCGACGGCGGTACGGTCGTGGACTGCGGTCGCGGTCATCTGCCCGCCTCCTGCTGTTCGGTGAGGGCGAGGAACGCGGCCTCGAGCGGTGACACGACGGGCGTGAGCTCCCGCAGCGCGACGCCCGCGTGGACGAGTTGGACCACCAGTTCGTCGAGGGCGGGTACCAGCGCGCGCACGACGAGCACGTCGCCGTCGGTGCGGGTCCGGGCGTCGTCGATGACCTGGATCCCGGCCGTGTCCGTGGCCACGCGGCGGGCGGCATCGGGGTCGGAGGTGCTCAGCCTGTAGTCGAGTTCGCGGTTCTCCGTGGCGAGTTTGCCGAGCGGACCGGAGAAGACGACCCGTCCGGTGGCGAGGATGGTGACCTCGGAGCAGAGGGCTTCGAGGTCGTCCATACGGTGGCTGGAGAGCACCACGGCGGTGCCCTGTTCGGCGAGCCGGTTGAGGACGTCGTGCACATGCTTCTTGCCCGCCGGGTCGAGCCCGTTGGCGGGTTCGTCGAGGACGAGCAGCCGCGGCCCGGTGAGCAGGGCGGCGGCGAGCCCGAGCCGTTGGCGCATGCCGAGCGAGAAGCCTCGCGTCCTGTCGTCGGCGACATCGGTGAGCCCGACCTCGGCGAGCACGTCGTCGATGTCCGTCGTCTGCCCGTCCTCGCCGCGCAGTGCGGCCAGTGCGGCGAGGTTCTGCCGGGCGGTGAGCGAGGGATAGAGGCCGGGTCCGTCCACGAAGCCGGTGACGCCGTCGGGAGCGGCGAGTGCCCGTCCGACCGGTGCGCCCAGGATCTCCAGGTCGCCGCTGTCGGCGACGGCGAGACCCAGCAGAAGACCGAGCAGGGTCGTCTTGCCCGCGCCGTTCGGTCCGACCAGTCCATGGATCTGACCTTGCGTCACATCCAGATCTATGCCGTCGAGCGCGACGACGTCCCCGAAGCTCTTGGTGATACCGCGAGCCCGGACTGCGTGGAGTGTGCCCATGAGCCCCCTCTTTCCAGGTCCGCAGGGACGTTAGGGGCGACACACAACGCGCACACAGGCGACTTGTTGAACGCTCAGGGAACGGATCGTCAAGCAGTGGGCAAGTCGGGTGGACCAATCGCCGACATTGAACGAGATTCAGGAAAATCCGGGCACCGCTCACAGGTCCAGGACGAGCCGCGCCGACAGGGCGCGGGAGACGCACGCGTACATACGGCCCTCGGGGGCGCCGATGTCGTCCCGGTGCTCCGGCTCGCCGTCCAGGACGGTGAGTTCGCAGCTCCCGCAGACGCCTTCGCGGCAGCCGGACGGCACGGGCAGTCCGGCGTGGTTGAGAGCGTCGAGCAGGGATTCGCCGGCGGGGACCTCGACGGTTCTGCCGGACCGTGAACACACCGCTGTGAACGGCGTGTTGGCGGCGAACGTCCGGACCTGCGGGCGAAACCGCTCGGCATGCAGCTGTTCGGCGGGGAAGGCCTCCTCGGCGGCGGCGAGCATCGGCGCCGGGCCGCAGCAGTAGACCAGGGCACCGGGGCCCAGTGCGGAGGCGAGGGCGGCGAGGTCCGGTCTGCCGTCGTGTCGTGTGGCGACGACGCGCACTCGGTCGCCGTGACGGGCGCGCAGTTCGTCCAGGAACGGCATGGTCCCGCGCGACGGGCCCACGTACACGAGCGAGGCCGGGACGCCGGATGCGACCGCCGCTCGCAGCATCGGAAGGAGCGGGGTGATGCCGATCCCGCCGGCCAGGAAGAGGTACTCCGGGGCGGGCAGCAGCGGGAAGTGGTTGCGCGGCAGGGACACGTCGAGCGAACGTCCCTCGCGCAGGAAGCGGTGGATGTACTCCGATCCCCCGCGGCTGAGGGCGTCGTGGCGCACCGCGATGCGGTAGTGCTCCCGGTCGGCCGGGTCTCCGCACAGGGAGTACTGACGCGTCAGCCAGTTGGGCAGTCTCAGGTCGATGTGTGCCCCCGGCTCCCAGGGCGCCAGCGGTTCGGTGGCTGCGCGCAGGGTGACGGAGACGACGTCCTCGGCGGCCGGTTCGATCCGGTCGACGACGGTGGTCTGCTGCATCGGTGATTCACCTTGGGGCGTGGTCGGTTCGCGGGGTGGTCAGTAGAGCTGCCGGTAGCCCTCTTCGAGGGCGTGGTCGAGGATCTCGGGAGCGATGTCGAGTCCGAGCTGGGCGGCGAACATCTCCCCCGCGGAGGGGAGTTCGTCGGCGAGGGCCTGGCTCGCGGGATCCCACAGCCGCGACCGCAGGACGGCCCGGCCGCAGTGGCCGTAAGCCTCCTCCACCTCGACGACGATGGCCAGCTCCGGTGTTCTGGCCTCGGTCTGCATCCGGGCGAGGACGTCGGGTTCGTCGGTGACATACGCCCGGCCGTTGACCCGCAGCGTCTCCCGCAGGCCGGGGACGAGGAAGAGCAGGCCGATGCCGTCGTTCTCGGCGAGGTTGCGGAAGGAATCGGCGATCCGGTTGCCGGGGCGGTCGGGGAGGGCGAGCGTGTGGTCGTCGAGGACCTTCACGAACCCCGGGTAGTCGCCGCGGGGCGAGCAGTCGGCGCGGCCTGCCGCGTCCGCGGTGGCCATGGTCAGGAACGGCGAGTGCGCGATGAAACGGCGGAACTCGTCATCGATGCGATCCATGATCTTGCCCTTGACCATGGCGTCGGGCTCGCCGAGGCGGGCGCGTACCTCGTCCATCGACACCGGCCGAGGGCGTGCGGGGGTGTGCGTCACGAAGGCTCCTTCCGGATACGGGTGGGGCGCGCCGGGCGATCGGGAACGCCCGCGCGCGAGGGCCCCGCCCTGCTGCCGTCGGCGGGCGCTCACCGCTCCGCCGCAGCTCATGGGCCTATTGTGAGCAATAATTCAGGTCTTACGCTACTCGCATTCGAGGCGCTGCCCAGGGGGTGCCATGTCGTCCGGTCGTCGGGGACTTCAGCCACGTAAACAGCCACGCCAGGTCCGCGCCGAGCTCACTCGGCAGCGCATCCTGACGGCCGCTGCTCACGTTTTCGCCGAGCACGGCTATGCCGCCGGGACCACCAACCGCATCGCGGAACGCGCACGGGTGTCGATCGGCTCGCTGTACCAGTACTACCCGAACAAGGACGCGATCCTGCTGGAGCTGCTGACGCGGCACCTCGACACCGGGATGGCGAGCACCAGGCAGCAGCGTGAGAGCGGGCCGCCCGACTCCATCGAGGACATCATCCGCAGACAGGTGCGGGTCGTGATCGAGAACCATCGGGAGGACCCGCACCTGCTCCGCGTCATGTTCGAGCAGACGCCCCGCTCCCCCGAGCTGTTCCAGCGGATCGCGCAGTACGAGCGCGAACACATCGCCTACGCACAGGAGTTGCTCGACGGCCATCCCGAAGTCCGCGTCGCGGACACCTACCTCGCCGCCCGGCTCGTCGTGGCCACGGTCGAGCTCGTCGTCCACCAGCTCATCGCCGAGCCCGACCCCGTCGACGTACGACGCCTGGAGAACGAGCTGGTGGCCATGCTCACCAGCTATCTGACGGCCCCGCCCGGGAGCAAGGAGTGAGCCCGGGCGGGAGGAGTGAAGCCGGAGGAGTGAGCCCGGGCGTGAGGGGCCGTGTGCTCACCGGTCCGCGGTGCGAAAGCCCCGCAGCCGCAGGCTGTTTCCCACGACGAAGACCGAGGAGAAGGCCATGGCCGCTCCCGCGATCATCGGGTTGAGCAGGCCTGCCGCGGCGAGCGGGAGCGCCGCTACGTTGTAGGCGAAGGCCCAGAAGAGGTTGGACCGGATCGTGCCCAGCGTCCTGCGGGCGAGCCGGATCGCGTCGGCGGCGACACGGAGGTCGCCTCGTACGAGGGTCAGATCGCCCGCCTCGATCGCCGCGTCCGTGCCCGTCCCCATCGCCAGTCCCAGGTCGGCCTGGGCCAGCGCCGCGGCGTCGTTGACGCCGTCGCCGACCATGGCGACCGAACGGCCCTCGCCCTGCAGCCGCTTGACGACGTCCACCTTGTCCTGCGGCAGCACCTCGGCGATCACCTGCTCGGGCTCGATGCCGACCTCGGCGGCCACGGCCTCGGCGGCGGCACGGTTGTCACCGGTCAGCAGGACGGGGGTCAGACCCAGCGCCCGCAGCCGGCGGACGGCCTCCGGGCTGGTCTCCTTCACCGCGTCGGCCACTTCGAGGACCGCGCGCGCCTCGCCGTCCCAGGCGACCACGATCGCCGTACGACCGGCGGACTCGGCGGCGTTCTTGGCGAGTTGGAGGTCGGACGGCAGCACCATGGCCCACTCCGTGAGGAGTTGCTCGCGGCCGACGAGAACGGCGTGTCCGTCGACGACTCCCTGGACACCGAGACCGGGGACGTTGGCGAAGTCCTCCGGAGCGGGCAGGGCGCCGATCCGGTCGGCGGCCGCGGCCGCGACGGCCTGGGCGACAGGGTGCTCGGAGGAGTGCTCCAGGGCGCCGGCCAGGCGCAGGACATCCGTCTCGTCCGTGGCCTCGGTCGTGTGCACGGCCAGCAGGGTCATCCGGCCGGTGGTCACGGTGCCGGTCTTGTCCAGGACGACGGTGTCGGCCTTGCGGGTGCTCTCCAGCACCTCGGGGCCCTTGATGAGGATGCCGAGCTGGGCACCGCGTCCGGTGCCGACCATCAGTGCGGTGGGGGTGGCGAGTCCGAGGGCGCACGGGCACGCGATGATCAGGACGGCGACGGCTGCGGTGAAGGCGGCGGTCAGTTCGGCGCCGTTGCCCAGCCAGAAGCCCAGGGTGGCGACGGCCAGCGCCAGCACGACGGGCACGAAGACCCCGGAGATCCGGTCGGCGAGCCGCTGGGCGGCGGCCTTGCCGTTCTGGGCGTCCTCCACCATCCGCGCCATACGGGCGAGTTGGGTGTCGGCGCCGACCCGGCTCGCCTCGACGATCAGCCGTCCGCCTGCGTTCAGTGTGGCGCCGGTGACCGGGTCTCCAACGGAGACCTCGACCGGGACGGACTCACCGGTGAGCATCGAGGCGTCCACGGCGGAGGATCCGTCGACGACCGTGCCATCGGTGGCGATCTTCTCGCCGGGACGGACGAGGAAGCGGTCGCCGACCTTCAACTCCGCTATGGGGACGAGCTGTTCACGACCACCGCGAAGGAGGGTGACCTCTTTGGCTCCGAGTTCCAGCAGGGCCTTGAGCGCCGCGCCCGCCTTGCGCTTGGCGCGCGCCTCGAAGTACCGGCCCGCCAGGATGAAGGCGGTCACTCCGGCGGCGGCCTCCAGGTAGATGTTCCCGGATCCGTCGCTGCGGGCGATGGTCAGCTCGAAGGGGTGCTTCATGCCGGGCATCCCGGCCGTTCCGCGGAACAGTGCCCACACGGACCACAGGAACGCGGCCGACGTACCGACCGATATCAGCGTGTCCATGGTGGCGGCGCCGTGCCGGGCGTTGGTCCAGGCGGCCCGGTGGAAGGGCCAGGCGGCGTAGGTCACCACGGGTGCCGCCAGCGTCAGGGACAACCACTGCCAGTAGTCGAACTGCAGGGCCGGCACCATCGCCATGAGGATCACCGGCACCGCGAGCACCACCGCAGTGGTCAACCGCTGTCGCAGCAACCGCAGTTCCTCGGGCTCGGGCGTCTCCTCGACGTCGCTCTCGGGTGCGGGCGGCGCGGGCTCCTGCGCGGTGTAGCCGGTGGCCTCGACGGTGGCGATCAGGTCGGCGACGGCGATTCCGTCACGGAAGGCGACCTTGGCCTTCTCGGTGGCGTAATTGACGGTGGCCTCGACGCCGTCCATGCGGTTGAGCTTCTTCTCGATGCGGGCGGCGCAGGAGGCGCAGGTCATCCCGCCGATGACGAGTTCGACCTCGGAGGCACCGGGTGCGGTGGTGATCATGTCTGCTCCTCGTATCCAAGGAGTACCCCCAGGGGGTATCCCGTCCAACGCTTCCATGTATACCCCCCACCCGTATTCAGAACAAGGGCGAACACCTCTTGACTTGATACCCCCTGGGGGTACCGTGAGGTGCATTCAGGCGCCCATCGGCAGTCGAGAGACGAGGAATGACCATGAACACCGGACTGCGGATCACCGTCTTCGCCGCGGCACTCGCCGCCACGTTCGGCACGGCCTACGGCGTCGGCAGCGGCGTCGGCGAGGTCTCGCCCGAGCCCAAGCCGGCGGCTGCGGCGCACGGCGGGCACGAGACCGGATCGCACGGCGGCCACGACGGAGGAGGCGGCGCGGCGGCGGCACCGCCCGGCGGACTCCAGATGTCCGAAGGGGGCTACACCCTCGCGCTGAAGACTCCGTCCGTCGAGACGGGCAGGAGCACGAACCTGCGGTTCACGGTCGTGAAGGACGCCACCGGCCGTCCGCTCACCACCTACCAGCGGGAGCACACCAAGGAGCTGCACCTGATCATCGCCTCGCGCGACCTGACGCAGTACCGCCACCTGCACCCGACGCGTGCCGCCGACGGCACCTGGTCCACGCCCGTGACCCTGCCCGAGGCCGGCGCCTACCGGGTCTTCGCCGACTTCACGCCGCGCGGCGGTGAGGGCCTCACCCTGGGCGCCGACCTGACCGCGTCGGGCACTTATCGTCCCGCACCCCTGCCCGCACCCGTCACCACGGTCGAGGCCGACGGATACGAGGTCAGCCTCAAGGGCCGTCCGGAACCCGCGCGGGGCAGCGAGCTGACCTTCACGGTGACCAGGAACGGCAGGCCGGTCCGTGACCTGCAGCCCTATCTCGGGGCGTACGGCCATCTCGTGGCGCTGCGCTCCGGCGACCTGGCTTATCTGCACGTGCACCCCAACGGCGAGCCCGGCGACGGAGCGACGCGACCGGGACCGCGGATCTCCTTCTCCGCCACTGCGCCCAGCACCGGCTCCTACCGGCTGTTCCTGGACTTCAAGCACGCCGGCAAGGTCCACACAGCCGCCTTCACCGTCACCACCACCGGCACCAGCACCGACGGCGCGGTGCAGCAGCCGGACGCCTCATCAACGCACACCGAGACCCCCGAGTCGTCCGAGCACACGCACTGACGGAGGCCGCAGGGGAACGACCCCGACCTCAGACCCTTCCACGCCGGGACGCAGCCATTATTGAACGCGTTCAATTCCGCGGTTAGGCTGGGCCCACCAGAGACGAGGGGGACTCGATGAAGGTAGTGCTGCCCGGGGGAACCGGGCAGGTGGGCACCCTCCTGGACCGTGCGCTGACGGCGGCCGGGCACGAGGTGGTGGTGCTCACCAGGCATCCGGAGCGGGAGCGTCAGATCCCCTGGGACGGGGCGACGCTCGGCGACTGGACCGGGGCCCTCGACGGAGCCGACGCCGTGATCAACCTGGCCGGGCGGAGCGTCTCGTGCCGCTACACCGCCGAGAACCTCCGGGCCATGATGGATTCCCGGGTCGACTCGGCGCGGATCGTCGGCAGGGCGATCGCCGCCGCCACGCGGCCTCCGCGGGTCTGGCTGCAGATGAGCACCGCCACGATCTACGCCCATCGCTTCGACGCGGCGCACGACGAGGCGACGGGCGTGATCGGCGGCTCGGAGACCGGGGTGCCGGACTACTGGGCGTACAGCGTCGAGATCGCGAGGAACTGGGAGCGCGCGCAGACCGAGGCTCCGACGCCGGCGACTCGCAAGGTGGCCCTGCGCTCGGCGATGGTCATGAGCCCGGACCGGGGTGGGGTCTTCGACGTGCTGCTGCGGATGACCCGGCTGGGGCTGGGCGGGCCGGTCGCCGGTGGTGCGCAGTACGTCTCCTGGATCCATGACGAGGACTTCGTACGCGCGGTGGAGTTCCTGATCGCGCGCGACGACCTCGAAGGACCGGTGAACCTCGCCTCGCCCGGCCCTCTCCCCCACCGGCGGTTCATGCGGACCCTGCGCTCGGCCGCGGGCGTTCCGTTCGGACTGCCCGCGACACGGTGGATGACCAAGCTGGGGGCGTTCGCGATGCGCTCGGACACGGAGCTGCTGCTCAAGAGCCGGCGGGTGGTTCCGGGCCGTCTTCACGCGGCCGGGTTCACCTTCACCCGACCCGACTGGGACGGGGCCGCCACCGACCTCGTACGAAGGTCCCGGGCAGCCGCTCGCGCGCGACGCCGGTTCCAACTCCCTTCCGCCTCGGGCAACATCACGTCCTCTTCAGGCAACATCACGACGCGAGTACGATGATCGAGTACTCGGCCCAGTCTGCTTCACCGGCGCGATGGAGTTCTCATGACGACCGGCTCACAGCCGTCCCCCCAGATCGACACCAGCAAGGCGCATCCCGCGCGGGTCTACGACTGGCTGCTCGGTGGTAAGGACAACTACCCGGTCGACGAGGCAGTGGGAGCACAACTGCCGCCCGAGGCCAGGGACGCGGCGCGGCAGAACCGGGAGTTCATGCACCGGGCGGCTGCCTGGCTCGCCGGACAGGGCATCGACCAGTTCCTGGACATCGGCACGGGAATTCCCACGGCGCCCAATCTCCATCAGATCGTGCAGCGCGTCGTGCCGACGGCGAAGGTCGTCTACGCCGACAACGACCCGATCGTGCTGCGCCACGCCGAGGCACTGCTCGTCAGCAGCCCCGAGGGTGCCACCGACTACATCCAGGCCGACGTACGGCAGCCGGACGCGATAGTCGAACATGCCCGCCACATCCTGGACTTCGACCGCCCCATCGCGCTGTCGCTGATCGCGCTGATGCACTTCATCACCGACGCCCAGGGAGCCCATGACATCGTCCGCGGCCTGGTCAACACACTGCCGAAGGGCAGTTACCTGGTGCTGTCGCACGCCGCCTCCGACCGGTTCGAGGAGCTCGTCGAGCAGGTCACCGCGGAGTACGCGAAGGGCGGTATCGAACTGGGCTTCCGCACGCGTCCGCAGGTCGAGCGCTTCTTCGACGGCCTGGACCTCGTACCGCCCGGCCTGGTGACGGCACCGGAGTGGGGGCCTCCCGGCCGGCTGCCCGAGCCCGAGGACAGCGGCATCTACGCGGGAGTGGCCCGGGTCGTCTGAACCCGCCCCGCGCAGGGCTCACCCGGCCAGGGTGGTGGCGAGTTCCCTGGTCGCGTGGACGAGTTCGCGGTCGCGCTCGGCCAGCAGCCGTGGCAGGACGCCGCGTTGGGCGCGTACGGCATGGCGGGCCGCCGATTCCCATTCGACGTAGTCGCCGTGATGGCGGCGGAGTTTGGGGTAGGCGGCGGCCGTGATCTCCCACTGGCGGGCGTCGGCGATGTTCCGCAGGAGCTGCAGGATCTGCACCCGGCAGGTCGTCTCGGGGCGCTGGGCGAGATCCCACAGGAAGGGCACCGTGACCGCGGTCGCCTGGCCGACGACGAAGCCGTACTGGCAGATGCGGTGCCGCAGCCGGTCGAGGGCGTCCAAAGCGGCGGCCTCGTCGCCCGAGGCGATGGCCGCGAGCAGATAGGGAATCGCAGCGGCTGATCCCGAGGCGTCCGCGATGTCGTGCCAGGACACGAGGCCGACATCCCGGAGAGTGGTGGCCGGCTTCTTGGGCCTCACGGGACGTGCCGCCGTGGGTCGGGGTCGTGGTGTCATCTCAGGCACCGGCCCCGGTGGGCAGCATGGCCCAGACGGTCTTGCCCTTGGGGGCGTACCGCGTCCAGCCCCAGTGCTGGGACAGGGCCTCGACGATGAACAGACCGCGGCCGCGCTCCTCCAGCGGGCCCGCGGCGTGCGCGGTGCCGGGGAAGGTGTCGCCCTGGTCGGTGACGGCGCACACCAGGTGAGCCCGACGACGGGTGAGCTTGAGCCACACCCCGGACCCGGAGCCTTCGCCCTCGTCAGGGCGCCCCGCGTGCAGCACGGCGTTGGCGGCCAGTTCGGACACGACGGTGACCGCGTCGTCGCGGCAGCTCGCCAACTCCCAGTCCTTCAGCACTCGTTCGGTGAACTCGCGCGCCTGGGCGCAGCCTGCGCGGTCGCCTGACAGACGCAGAGCGGCTGTGGGGTGCGCGAGGACGGACACGACAACTCCTGAAGTGACGTCAGGACAAGGCGCCGACGGAGGGCTCGGCGCCTTGGCTATTATCCACGTCGACCGCACGCTCGTGCAATTTCATGAGAAATTGCGCGCGCAGTTCGAGCCAGTCATGTGCAAGGAGACTGCAGTGCCATCAGTTCCGAATGGGGTACGAGCGAGTTCGCTGGGCGTCCGCTGGACCAAGAGCCGGCACAGCAACGCCGAGGGCAACTGCGTCGAGGTCGCGGCGCTGGCCGAGGGAGGAGTCGCGCTGCGCAACTCCCGTGACCCGCACGGTCCCGCGCTCATCTACACGTCGACGGAGCTGGCCGCGTTCCTGATCGGTGCGAAGGAGGGCGAGTTCGACGACCTGTTGTGAGGCGCGCGGGCCCATCGGACCGCTTGCTTTGGCCTGAGCATGCGGCGGCACCCGTCCGGATGCGATAATGCGGCCTGTTGCCCCCTGCCCACCGGGAGTCAGGATGTCCTCCGAGTCGCCGCGCGTCTCCCGTCTGGAACCGTATCTGCAACGCACGGAACCGGCGCCGACTTTGCTGAAGATGCTGGTCGGGGTGCAGCTCGCGGGCATCCGCGAGGACGCGGGGCTCGCCCAGGAACAGGCCGCCCGCGCCGTGGGGTTCAGCCCGGCGAAGCTGTCACGCATCGAGGCGGGCAAGGGGCGCAGGCCGCCGACCGAGGGCGATGTCCGCACACTCCTCGACCACTACAAGACCG
Source organism: Streptomyces spinosisporus (assembly GCF_022698145.1). Classification (GTDB taxonomy): domain Bacteria; phylum Actinomycetota; class Actinomycetes; order Streptomycetales; family Streptomycetaceae; genus Streptomyces; species Streptomyces spinosisporus. The sequence goes on along the minus strand of NZ_JALDAX010000011.1, from coordinate 162,373 downwards.
AGGAATACGAGGCGTCGGTCCTGCTGCAACTGCTGCGGCGTGCCGGGGAGCCCGGTTGGTGGCAGCGGTTCGACAAACGCCTGATGCCGGAGTGGTTCGACCGGCTGGTCGGACTGCAGGAAGCGGCCAACTCCATCCGTACGTTCGAGATCCAGTACGTGCCCGGACTGCTGCAGACTCCCGCCTACGCCCGTGCCGTGGTGGAGCGCGGGCTGCCCTCGGCACCGGCCCGCGAGGTGAGCCGACGCGTCGAACTGCGCACCAGGCGCGGGGAGTTGCTGCAGCGCCCGGACGCCCCGCAACTGTGGGCGATCATCGACGAGTCGGTGCTGTTGCGTGTCCTGGGCAGCCGCGAGGTGATGCGTGAGCAACTGGACCATCTGGTCACCATGGCCCAACTGCCCCACGTGTCCCTGCAGATCGTCCCGCTGGACGTCACCAACGCCTCCGCACCGGCCATCCCCGTCACCTATCTGCGCTTCGGTGGGCTGGATCTGCCGGACATCGTCTACCTGGAGCACATCAGGAGCGCGACGTTCCTGGAGGACCGCGACGAGACGGAGCAGTACCGGGTCACGCTGGACCAACTGGCCGACGACGCCCTCAGCCCGCGCGAGTCGTTGACTCGCCTGAAGGAGACGATCGCGCAGCGGTACGGGGGCGCGTGACCCGGCCCGTCCCGGTACGACGCGGCCGAGCCGCTACGGCATGCGGCCCACGCCGCCGAACTCGATCCACTCCTGGGTGAGCTGACGCGGCGCCACCTCGTTGTCCGGGCGCCAGGTGGACACCTCCACCAGGCCCGGCTCCAGGATCTCCAGTCCGTCGAACAGCGCCGCGACGTCCTTCTCCTGACGCACCCGGCCCCAGTGCCCCTGCGTCGCCCGGTCCATGAAGCCGGTCACGAAGTCCCGTACCTCCTGGTCCTCGCTCACCAGCTGACACATCAGCAGACAACTGCCGGGCGCGAGCCGTTCGCGGACCCGTTCCACGACCGCGGGGGGCCCGTCGGTCTCGCTGTCCGGAATGCAGTGGAAGACCGAGTTGAACAACACGGCCACCGGCTCCGAGAAGTCGATCAGACGCTTGGTGTCGGGGTGGGAGAAGATCTCGTCGGTCTCGCGCATGTCCGCCTGGATGACGGCGGTGCGATCGTTCTGGTCCAGCAGGGCCCGGCCGTGCACCAGGACCATCGGGTCGTTGTCGACGTAGACCACGCGCGAGTCCGGGTCGATCTGCTGCGCCACCTGGTGCACGTTGTTCTGGGTGGGCAGGCCGGACCCGTGGTCGAGGAACTGCCTGATGCCGTATTCCTGCGCCAGCGTCCGAACCACTCGCTGGAGGAAGCGCCGGTTGTTCAGGGCCAGCGCGCGGGTGCTGGGCACCACCTTGTCCAGTTCCTCGCAGGCGGCCCGGTCCACGGCGTAGTTGTCCTTGCCGCCCAGGTAGTGGTCGTACATGCGCGCGGCTGTCGGAACCGTGGCATCGATCTTCGTGGACAGCCGCTTCCCGGACTCCATCGTCTCCCCCAGTTCAACACCGCATCGAGCGGACCGGTTCGCCAAGCAACACATCCTAGGGAAAAAGCACTGGGTGGAGCCACTCCTCTGGCAACCCCGATCAACTGATCAACTCAGGCGGCCGAGCAGCGATGTGACCACCCATTGGACGAGCGCGCCCAACGCGGCCGCCAGCGCCACCTTCCCCGCCTTCTTGCCCGCCCTGCGCGCGACTCGACGAGCCCTTCCGGATTCCTGCTCAGGTTCCCTCATGAGACCCACCATTCAGTGAACACATGGACACTGAAAAACAGGCTAGGGAGTCAGGACGGACCTGACTCCGGTCCGGATGCCACTCAACTCACCCGTGTTTGTTGGACAGTTCTCACAACCTCTTGACGGAGGTGGTTCAGACCTTTAAGTTCTCCCACACCCACCAGGTTCACAGACAAGCACTCTGTTCAGACTTGTGAACCTAGCGCTTCGGGCACGTGCTCACCCCCACCATCGAGAAAGCAGGGCACGCCATGAAACGTTCGAAAGTCATGGCCGGTGTCGGCGTCACGGCCGTCGTCGGTGTACTGGCGGTCATGAGCACCGGGAACGCCACCGCCGCCGATCCCGGCAAGGCGCCCGGCGGCAACTTCGACCTGTCGATATGGCAGCTTCAGGAGCCCGTCGGCTCTCCCGGCTCCCCCACCACGATCCCCTCCTCGCGCCTGCAGGGGGCGAACGGCTACCAGGACTCGTACTTCTACACCGACAAGCGCGACGGCGCGATGACGTTCTGGGCCCCGGAGAAGGGCGTCACCACGCCCAACTCCAACTACGCCCGCTCCGAGCTGCGGGAGATGAACCGCAGCGGCAGCGCGGCCAACTGGTCACTGAGCGGCAGCCACAAGCTGAGCGCCACCCTGCGGGTCGTGTCGGTCACGAAGAACGTGTGCGTCGGCCAGATCCACCTCGGCACCGGCGGCTCCTCCACCAAGCCGCTGGTGGAGCTCTACTACCGTTCGAGCGGCGACATCGTCCTCGGCACCGAGAACTCCCCCTCCGGCGGCCAGACGCTGCACACCGTCGGCCATGTCTCCGTCGGCAAGACGTGGACGTACACCATCGCGGTCTCCGGCGGCGACACCATCGACCTGACGGTCAACGGCAGCACCACGCACTACTCGATCCCGTCGTCGTTCTTCTCCTACAAGCAGTACTTCAAGGCCGGTTCCTACAACCAGTCGTCCTCCGACAGCACCACGAACGGCGCACGGGTCGCGTTCTACGGGCTGAACGTCTCCCACAGCAGCTGACCGCGGTCCCCGACGATCCCGGTGTCCCGCAGCCCGGCACCTCCCGGTGGGCTGCGGGACACCGGTCGTGGGTGCCGTGACCTCGTGGGTGCCGCGACCTCGTAGGCGCAATGGCCCTTGGCCGAGGCCTACTTGGCGGGTGCGAAGACGCGTTGCGCCGCCACCGCGGCCCCACCTCGCGCCCACTCCTCGAACGGCAGCGGGCGTACGACGAGATCGCAGTCCACGGCAGCGCCGAACGCGTGGTCGACGAAGCTCTGCCTGATGTGGTCGGCGAACAGGTCGTAAGAAGCCACGCCCTCACCGGAGATGATGATCCGCTCCGGGCCGATGAGGTTGGCGACGCAGGCCAACGCCAGGCCCACGGCACGTCCTGCGCCGGCGAAGACCGCCCGGACCGCGGGATCGCCGGCGTGTGCGAGACGCACCGCCTCGTCCATGGTCAACCGGGCGTTGCCGGTGGCCTGCCGGGCCTGCTCGGTGATCGCGTGGGTGGACGCGACCGCCTCCACACAGCCGGTGTTGCCGCAGGTGCAGACGCGTTCGACACCGCTCACCGGGAGATGTCCGACCTCGCCCGCCACTCCGTGCGCACCGGAGACCACACGACCGCCGATGGAGAGTCCCGCGCCGATGCCTGCGCCGACGGTGACCAGCGCGAAGGTCGACAGGCCCGCACCCGCCCCGAACCACTGCTCGGCCACGGTCAGCGCCCGTACGTCGTTCTCGATGACCGTCGGCGCCCCGGCGGCGGACTCGACGAGCTGGGCGAGCGGCACACGGCGCCAGTCGAGGAACGGTGAGTACTGGACGGTGCCCAGCCGGCTGTCCACGTCGCCCGAGATCGTGACGCCGATGCCGTGGAGGGCATCGGACTGCGCCATCCCGCCTGCCGTGCGCAGCTCGTCCACCAGCCCGGCGATCGCCAGGACCACGGTGCCCACGTCCCGTGAGTCGAGCAGGACGCGGCCGGTGGCCAGCGGACGGGCGGTCAAGTCGGCCAGTACGCCGATGAGTTCCTCGCCGGTGACCTTCACGCCGGCGAACAGGGCGCGTTCCGCGCGGACGGCGATGAGGGTCGCGGGACGTCCGCTGGCCCCCTCCGTGGCGGGACGGCCCACCTCGGTGATCCACCCGTCGGCCATCAGCGGGGTGGCCACCTTGGTGACCGCTCCCGGCGTCAGCCCGGTGCGCCGACCGATCTCGGCGCGGCTCAGCGGGCCGTGCTGGAGCAGGGTCTGGAAGACCAGAGCGGCCGCGGGGGGCTGATCGGCGAGGGTCATGGGGACGACCTTACCTTTCCTTTGGAAACTAAGACAAGCGCCCGATTCACCCTATGTCTTGGCCGGAAACTGCAGGTCACGTGCCGTTTTCTGACGGAAACCCAGCGCTCGACTCTCTAGACATCGGATATCTCCCTGCTCCGAGTATGTTGACGCTGGAAGGAAATCCCACCTACATTCGCCGCACTCCTCGTCGGTGCGGACGGGACGGTCCGGCGCCGCGAGGAGCGTGGCCCCCCACCCACGTGCCCGTTGCCTGCAGTCGCGCCCTGACGGAGTACACACATGGCTCGTCCAGCTCGACCCTCACGTCTGAGAACGCTGACCTGTGTCACCGCACTCGCGGTGGCGCTCGCCGTGCCCGCCGCCGCGCGGGCCGACGCCCCGGCCGACGCCCCCGGCGCCAAGGCGTCCGGGAACACGACCGCGCCCATGGTGGCGGCCAAGCCGTACATGGGCTACAGCACCTGGAGCCTCGAATCGACCAACTTTCCCGGCTACGGCGGGGAGAACTGGGTCACCGAGACCAACGTCCTCAAGCAGGCCGACATCCTGGCCTCCAAGCTGAAGTCCCACGGCTACGACTACGTGAACGTGGACGCCGGCTGGAACGTCGACAACGGCAAGAACGTCGGCGACGCCTACGCCCGGCCGGCCGCGGACCTCAAGAAGTTCCCGCACGGCATGAAGTACGTCGCCGACCAACTGCACCGCAAGGGCCTGAAGTTCGGCCTCTACCTCGCCGTGGGCCTCTACCAGGACTACTACAACGACGGCAAGACGCCGATATACGACGCCCCCGGCTGCACCACCAAGGACATCGTCTACCCGGACCTGCGCAAGACCAGCGGCTGGGACAACGTCTCCTACCAGCTGAACTTCGCCAGCCCCTGCACCACCAAGTACATCCAGTCCGTCGCCGACGAACTCGCCTCCTGGGGCGTGGACTTCCTCAAGATCGACGGCGTCGGCCCCGGTTCCAACCAGGGCGACGAGGCGCACAACAACGTCCCCGACATCAAGGCCTGGCACACCGCGCTGCAGAAGACCGGCCGGCCCATCCAGTTCGTCCTGTCCTGGTCGCTCAGCCACAACCAGGCCGACGTCTGGAAGGCCAACTCCAACGGCTGGCGGGTCGACACCGACGTCGAGTGCTACTGCGACACGCTGGTGACCTGGAACAACTCCGTGAAGGGGCGCTGGAACGACGTCGTGCCGTGGATCGACGACGCCGGACCCGGGCACTGGAACAACCTCGACTCCCTCGACGTCGGCTCCGGCGTGATGGACGGCATCAACAACGTCGAGCGGCAGAGCTACATGACGCTGTGGGCCATCGAGTCCGCACCGCTGTACATCGGTGACGACCTCACCAAGCTCGACCCCTACGGCCTCAAGCTGCTCACCAACGACGAGGTCATCGCCGTCGACCAGGCGGGCAACCCGGCCAGGCCGGTCAGCCAGAAGACACCCCAGCAGGTCTGGTACGCCCGTAACACGGACGGCAGTTACACCGTGGCCCTCTTCAACCTCGACAAGGGCTACTCCGATGTGACGGCCGACTTCGGCGACCTCGGCATCAGCGGCAAGGCCGCGGTCCGCGACCTGTGGAGCCACAAGAATTTCGGCTCGGTCCGTGGCCAGTTCACCGACAACCTGCCGCCGCACGGCTCCCGCCTGCTGCGGATCACCCCGCGCGACACCGGCAAGCACCCCGGCGTCCCGCTCGCGGTCCACGGCACCAAGTCGACGGCCACCAGCGTCTCGCTCGACTGGCTCCCGGTGAACTCCGGTACCAGGACCACCGGTTACGACGTCTACGCGAACGGTTCGAAGGCGGCCACCGTCACCGGTACCTCGGCCACCGTCGCCGGCCTCAAGGCCGGAACGGACTACTCGTTCACCGTCGTGGCCCATGACGCCAGGGGCCGGACGTCCGCACCCAGCAAGGCGGTCGACGTCACCACGCCGGCCGCGGGCGGACCGGTCTCCTACGAGGCCGAGGCCTCGGCGAACACCCTCGGCGGCAACGCGTCCGTCTCCGACTGCTCCGAGTGCTCGGGCGGCAAGAAGGTCGGCAACCTCGGTGGCGGCGGATCCGTGGCGATCAACCACGTCACCGCGCCCAAGGACGGCACGTACCTGATGAAGCTCGACTACACCGACGGCTCCTCCGGCCGCACGATCATCGTGACCACGGGCGACACGTCCTTCCAGGTGCCGCTGCCCGGCAGCAACGACAACAACTGGGGCAGCCCGCAGTCGATCACCGTACCCGTGCCGCTGAAGGCCGGCGAGAACACGATCGGCTTCGGCAACCCCTCGGACTACGCCTCCGACGTGGACCGGATCACTCTCTGACCGCCTCCCCGGTCCGACCGTTCCACCCGTCCGACAGCAGATCCGACACCTCGTCCGACATCTGATCCGACATCTGATCCGACACCTGAGGAGGTGCCGTGGTGGTCACATCACCGGGCAAGTTCACGACGCCGACCACACCGCCGTCCGCCGCGGTGACCACCACGGCCACCGCCTCCGGCCCAACCCTCCACGCCCGCAAGGCCCGTAGTGCCCGCACGCCGGGCCGCTCCACCCCGACCAGGTCCGCGGCGGCCCGCCGCCGCGACCTGCCGGCCGCTCTTGTGCTCATCCTGCCCGCCGTGGCCGGGTTCGCGGTCTTCTTCGCCTATCCGACCCTGCGCGGCATCTACCTCAGCTTCACCGACTTCCACGTCCTCAGCCCGCCGCAGTGGGTGGGACTGGCCAACTTCCACCAGATGTTCGGCGACGACGTCTTCTGGCACTCCCTCCTCGTCACCGTCTACTTCGTCGCCCTGTCGGTGTTCTTCGGCACCCTGATCTCCCTGGTGACGGCCGTGGTGCTGCACCGGGTGACCCGTTCCTCGCTCCTGCGCGGCGTCATCCTGCTGCCCTTCCTGATCTCCAATGTCATCGCCGCGCTGGTCTGGCAGTGGATGCTCGACCCCAGCCTCGGCATCGTCAACAGCGTCCTGAAGCACCTGACCGGGCACTCCATCCTCTTCTTCGGCAGCGGCGGTTGGGCGATCCCCTCCCTCGCCGCGATCAGCGTGTGGAAGTGGATGGGCTACTACGCCCTGCTGATCTTCGCCGGACTGCAGACCATCCCGCCCACGATCTACGAGGCCGGCCGGGTGGACGGCGCGAGCGAGATACAGATGTTCCGGCGGCTGACCGTGCCCCTGCTGCGCCCCATCCTCGTCATGGTGGTCGTCCTCACGGTGATCAACTCCTTCCAGGTGTTCGACATCGTGCAGGTCACCACCCGGGGCGGCCCGGCCAACGCCTCGAACGTGCTGCAGATGTACATCTACGACAAGGCCTTCCGGCAGTTCGACTTCGGCTACGCCGCCACCCTGTCGCTGGCCCTGTTCGCCCTGCTGATCACGGTCACCTTCACCCAGCTGCGGCTGGCCCGCGCCAACGAATCCGACCTGAACTGAAGGAGGCCGTCATGGCAGTCACCCTCGCGCCCGGCCGGGCGGCCACCGCGAAGCACCCCACCGGCAACACCTCCCGCCGTGTCCCGCTCGGCAGGGTCGCAGCCTGGATCTACCTCGGTGTCGTCGTCCTGGTCACGCTCTTCCCCTTCTACTGGATCCTGCGTACCGCGCTGTCCAACAACTACAAGCTGGCGACCAACCCGTCCTCGCCGCTGCCGGTGGGCTTCACCTGGGGCGCCTTCGAGCGGGTTCTCGGCATCGCCTCCACGGCGGACGCGCAGGCACAGGGCGGTTCGGGCGCCTCCATCGACATCGCGCTCTATCTGCGCAACTCGCTCGTCTACGCGTCCGTACAGACCGTGCTGATCGTCCTGTTCTCCGCGGCCGCCGCGTACGCCTTCTCCCGGCTCCACTGGCGCGGGCGCAATCTGGTCTTCAACATCCTCATCGCCGCGCTGATGGTGCCGAGCGTCTTCACGCTGCTGCCCAACTTCGTCCTCGTCAAAGACCTCGGGCTGTCCAACACCTTCGGTGGGCTGATCCTGCCGGGCGCCCTCTTCCAGGCCTTCACCCTGTTCTTCCTGCGGCAGTTCATGCTCGGTCTGAGCAGCGAGGTCGAGGAGGCCGCCATCATCGACGGCGCGGGTCCCTTCCGGATCTTCTTCCGGATCATCCTGCCGATGTCGTCCGCGCCGATCGCCACCGTGTCGCTGCTGATGTTCGTCAACGCGTGGAACGACTACTTCTGGCCGCTCCTGATCACCAACAGCGAGAACGTGCAGCCCCTCACGCTCGCGCTCGGCGTCTTCAAGCAGTCCTCCCCGCAGGCCGCCCCCGACTGGGCGGGCCTGATGGCCGCGGCCCTCGTCGCGGCCCTGCCGATGCTGCTGCTGTTCCTCGCCTTCGGGAAGCGCATCGTCAACTCCATCGGCTTCTCCGGTCTCAAGTGACCGCCCGTACACCGCGATTGGACGGCACAGCCATGTCCCCCAGCGACCTGGTGCTGAAGTGGCCCGCGCCCGCGGCCGCGTGGACCGAGGCCGCGCCTGTCGGCAACGGCCGGCTCGGCGCGATGGTCTTCGGCGGCTCCCATCGGTGCCGCGTCCAGATCAACGACTCGACCGTGTGGTCCGGCACGCCCGGCGGCCCGGCCGCCGCCCTCGCCGCTGTCCGCGCGTCCGGCGCGGGCCCGCAGCGGCTGGAAGAGGCCCGCTCCGCGCTCCGCGGCGGCGACCACGACCGCGCCGAGGCGTTGATGACGACCTTCGAGGGCCCCTACAGCCAGGAGTATCTGCCGTACGCCGACCTGTACTTGACGGTGACGGGCGGCGAGCGGGCCGCCTATCGCGGAAGAACCCTCAACCTCGACACGGCGGTGGCCGAGGACGGTTTCGCCCTCGGCGCCCTCGACACGGGCACGGTCCGCCGCCGCGTCTGGGCCGACGCCGTCACCGGCACCCTGTGCACCACGCTGGACACGGACGGCGGCACCGTCGACCTGTCCGTCGAACTGTCCACCCCCCTGCGCGAGGTCCACCGCTCGGCCGCGCCGAGCGGCCTCGCCCTCGGCGTCGAGATACCGGTGGACGGCGCACCCGCCCACGAGCCCCAGGTCTCCGAACCCCTGCGGTACGCCGACGGCCCCCTCGACGGCTACGAGCCGTTCGGCGCCCTCGCCCTGGCCCTGCACACCAATGGCACGGTCACCGTGCACGAGGGAAACCTGCACGTCACCGGCGCATCCCACGTCCTGATCACGCTCTCCTCGTCCACCAACGCGGCCCGGCACTGGCGCGGAGAGGACCACGCGGACCGCGCCGAGCATCTGGCAGTCGCGAGCGACATCGCCGCCCGGGCCGTCGCGCAGGGCGCCGACCGCCTGCTCGCGCACCATGTGACCGATGTGCGGGGCCTGCTCGGCGGCACCGCCCTGCGCGTCGGCCCGCGCCGCTCCGGCGTCCACGACGTCGCCCTCGACGTCCTCGGCGGGGACGACGAACTCCTCACCGCCACCGTCCTGTTCCAGTTCGGCCGCTACCTCCTGGCCACCGCCTCCCGCCCGCACGCCGGTCCCCCGGCCAACCTCCAGGGCATCTGGAACGCGGACCTGCGCCCCGCCTGGTCCTCCAACTACACAGTCAACATCAACACGCAGATGAACTACTGGGGCGCGGAGGCGGCCGGCCTGAGCGCCTGCCACGAGCCCCTGTTCGACCTGCTCGACCGGGTGGCCGCCCAAGGCGCCCAGGTGGCACGGCAGTTGTACGGCGCCCGGGGCTGGGTGGCGCACCACAACACCGACCTGTGGGGCTGGGCGCTACCGGTCGGCATGGGCCACGGCAACCCCTCCTGGGCGCTGTGGATGATGGGCGGCGCCTGGCTGTCCCAGCACCTGTGGGACCACTACGAGTTCACCCGCGACCTGGGCTTTCTGCGCGAGCGTGCCTGGCCGCTGCTCAGTGGATGCGCCGAGTTCCTGCTGGACTGGCTGGTGGACGACGGCACCGGATACCTGGACACCCTCCCGTCCACCTCTCCCGAGAACCTCTTCCTCGTCGACGGAACCCCGAGGTCGCTGACCTGGTCGGCCGCGATGGACATGGCGCTGACCCGGGCCACCTTCGAACGCACCCTCAAGGCTGCTGAGTTGCTCGGCCTCGACACGCCGCTCACCGACGAGATACGTGGCGCGCTGCCCCGCCTGCGCCCGCCCCGGATCTCGACGCAGGGCCGGTTGCAGGAGTGGTCCGAGGACCTGCCCGAGGCCGACCCGCACCACCGGCACCTGTCGCACCTCATCGCCGTACATCCACTGGGGCTCGTCGATCCGGACACCACGCCCGAACTGGCCGACGCGGCACGGAAGTCGATGGACCGCCGTGGCCCCGGTGCCATGGGGTGGTCATGGGCCTGGAAGACCGCTCTGCGGGCACGGTTGAGGGATGCGGCGACGGCACGCTCTCTGATGCTGGAAGCGAGCCGCCCGCTCGACGGGGACTGCGCGGTCGACGCCCCGGTCGACGGCTCCCGGTGGGGCGGACTGCTGCCCAACCTCTTCTCCACCCACCCGCCCTTCCAGATCGACGGCAACTACGGCTTCATGGCGGCCATCACGGAGATGGTGCTGCAGAGCCACACCGGCACCGTTCATCTGCTGCCCGCGCTGCCCGCGCAGTGGCCCGACGGCCGGGCCACGGACCTTCGCTGCCGCGGAGGGCTCGCCGTCGACTTCACCTGGGCCGACGGCGCTCCGAGCGCGGTGACCGTACGGCGGCTCGCCGGTGACGGCACCGAGCCGGTCCGCGTCCGGTACGGCACCCACGAGTGCGAGGTGCGCCTCCCGGTCGGCCATCAGGTCGAGCTGGATGCCGGTCTGCGGCCCCGAGGGGAGGCGGTCCCGTGCTGACCGAGCAGGACGTCCCCGAGCTGTTCGCCTACCGCAGCACCTACCGGGAGCCGGCCGACTTCGACACGTTCTGGAAGGACACCCTCGCGCAGGCGCGCGCGGAACGGGAGGCCTCACTGGAGCTGACGGAGGTGGCCACCGGTCTGGAGACGGTCGACGTCCATGACGCCGTCCTCCCCGGCTTCGGCGGCCACCCCGTCCGCGGCTGGCTCAGGCTTCCCCGCCACCGCGGCGGCCCACTGCCCGCCGTGGTGCAGTTCCATGGCTACGGCAGCGGTCGCGGCGCTCCCGTGGACGACCTGTTGTGGGCGTCCGCCGGGTACGCCCATCTGCTGGTGGACGCCCGCGGTCAGGGCGGCGCCTGGGCGGGTGGCGGCGGGACGCCCGACCCGGTGGGCAGCGGACCGGCGTATCCGGGCTTCCTCACCCGGGGCGTCGAGGACAAGGAGACGTATGTCTACCGCCGGGTCTTCACCGACGCCGTTCGCGCCGTCGAGGCCCTGCGCGGCCGTACCGACCTCGTGGATCCCGCGAGGGTCGGCGTCGTCGGCCCCAGCCAGGGCGGCGGCATCGCCCTCGCGGTCGCGGGGCTGATCCCCGATCTGTCCGCCGCCCACTTCCAGGCGCCGTTCCTGTGCGACATCCGGCAGGCCACCCGGCTCACCGACGCGGACCCCTACGCCGAGATCATCGGCTATCTGGGCGCCCGCCGGGACCGCGTGGAGCAGACGTTCGCCACGCTGAGCTACTTCGACGGGCTCGCCTTCGCCCGCCGTGCCACCGCCCCGGCCTGGTTCTCCGCCGGGCTGCGCGACGAGGTGTGTCCGCCGGTCACCACCATCGCCGCCTACCACGCCTACGCCGGCCCCAAGCAGCTGCGGCTGTGGGAGTTCAACGGCCACGACGCCGGCGGCCCCGAAGACCTGGCCATCGCGCTCGGCGCGTTCGCCGCGCTCCTCAAGACGTCGTCCCGTCCCCCGGTGGTGCCGTCCCCAGCACCTCCTGTGTCCCCCTGAAAGAAGGACCGATGAAAAGAATCAAGGGAGTTCGAAAGACCGTCGCGCTGGGCGCCACGCTCACGCTGGCGGCGGTGCTGTCCGCGTGCTCCAACGGCTCCTCCTCCGCCGGTGGTTCCAAGACCCTCAACTGGTGGACCTGGGACGACAAGCAGGCCGCCGCGTACAAGGTGTGCGCCACGGACTTCGAGAAGGCCAACCCCGGCGTCACCGTGAAGATCACCCAGTACAACGTGGCCGACTACTTCACCAAGCTGACCGCGGGATTCGTGGCGGGCAACGCACCCGACGCCTTCCAGAACAGCGTCCAGTACTTCCAGGCGTACGCCTCCCAGCACCAGTTGATGCCGCTCGACGACTTCATCTCCAAGGACAAGTTCGACCTGTCGCGCTTCTCGGTCGGCGTGGACGCGTGGAAGTTCACCGACGGCAAGCAGTACGCCCTGCCCCTGGACTGGGCAGCGACCGGCATCTACTACAACGAGGACGCCCTCAAGAAGGCGGGCTACACCGCGAAGGACGTCGACTCGATGACGTGGAACCCCGACGACGGCGGCACACTGGGCAGGATGATCGCCCATATGACCATCGACGACAAGGGACGCCGCGGTGACGAGAAGGGCTTCGACAAGTCCCACGTCAAGACGTACGGCTACGGCGAGGTCGCGGCCAAGGACTTCATCGGGCAGACCACCTGGAGCCCGCTGGTGGACACCACGGGCTGGCGCCTGGGTGACAAGGCGTCCTGGCCCACGGTGTTCAACTACGGCGATCCTCGGTTCGTGAAGACCATGGACTGGATCCGCTCCCTGACCGACAAGGGATTCGCGCCCAGGATCGGCCAGTTCACCGACAGCGTCAGCGACGTCGACCTGCTCTCCTCCGGCAAGGTCGCCATGGAGAGCGCCGGTTCGTGGGAGGCCGCGACGTTTGTGAAGGTCCCCGGCCTCAAGGTCGGTATCGCGCCCACCCCGTACGGTCCCGACGGCAGGACGCGGGCCGTGCTGAGCAACTCCAACGGCAACAACATCTGGGCCGGCACCAAGAACGCGGACCTGGCCTGGAAGTGGGTCTCGTACATGGGCAGCGAGGCCTGCCAGTCCAAGGCCTCGCAGACCGGCACCTTCTTCCCGTCGATCCCGGCGTCCATGGACTCCTCGGCCAAGGCGCTGGCCACGAAGGGCGTGGACCTGTCCGTCTTCACGGACATGATGAAGAACAAGGTCCTCTACCCGTCCCCGGTCTACGGCAACGGCGCCGCACTGCAGGACGCGCTGGAACCGCTGTTCCAGGCCTACTTCGCGGGACAGAAGGGCGACTCGGTGTTCACCGAGATGCAGTCCAAGAGCAAGCAGCTGCTCGCGAAGAACTGAACCCGTCACCCCGTTGAAAGGCAGGACTCTGCATGTCGGACACCACCGCGCGGATTCACACCCTGCGCGCGGCAGGCACCGCACTCGTCGTGCAGCTCACCGAGCCGGTGCCCAGAGTCCTGCACTGGGGGGCCGATCCGGGCGAGCTGTCCGCGGACGCCCTCGCGGCCCTCGCCCTGACGGCCGAGCCCGCCGTGCTCAACAACTCCATCGACATTCCGCGCCGGTTCACCGTCTGGCCCACGGAGGCGGACGGGTGGTCGGGCACACCGGCCCACGAGGGCCATCTGGCCGGCACGTTCACCGCACCGAGAATGGGTCTCGCCGATGCCTCGTACCGTCCGCGGGCCGAGGGCGGGGAGCTGGACCTGCACCTCACGGACCCCGGGGCCGGACTCGACGCCACCGTCACCTATGTGCTGGAGCCGTCCGGGGTGCTGTCCGTGCGGACCACGCTGACCCGCCGTGCGGACGCCGACCCGGCGCCGTACGACCTGGCGCAGGTCACGACGCTGCTGCCGCTGCCCCGACGGGCCGCGGAGATCCTGGACTTCACCGGCAAGTGGAGCCGGGAGCGCTCACCGCAGCGGCGGCCGGTGGGCTTCGGCACCCATGCCCGGGAGATACGGCGGGGCAAGCCCGGTCTGGACTCGCCGTATCTGATGACGGTCGGTGTGCCCGGGTTCGGTTTCCGTACCGGTGAGGTCTGGGCGGTGCATGTCGCCTGGAGCGGCGACCAGCGCTATCTGGTCGAGCAGTTGCCGGAGGGCGCGGGCACCCACGCCGCCGTCTTCGGCGGCGGCGAGCTGTTGCGGGCCGGGGAGATCCGGCTCGCTCCCGGGGAGTCGTACACCACGCCCGTGTGTCACTTCGCCTGGTCCGACCAGGGGCTCGACGGGCTTGCTGAACGCTTCCACAGCCTGGTGCGGGCCCGTCCCGTCCATCCGCGCTCCGCCCGCCCGGTGATCCTCAACAGCTGGGAGGCGGTGTACTTCGACCACGACCTGGACCGGCTGCTGCGGCTCGCCGACAAGGCGGCGGAGGTCGGCGTCGAGCGTTTCGTGCTGGACGACGGCTGGTTCCGCGGGCGCCGCTCGGACAATGCCGGGCTGGGCGACTGGACCGTCGACCCCGTGGTGTGGCCCGAGGGACTGACCCCGCTGGTGGACCATGTGCGGTCGCTCGGCATGGAGTTCGGGCTGTGGGTCGAACCGGAGATGGTGAACCTGGACTCCGATCTGGCCCGCGAGCACCCCGACTGGGTGCTGGGTCCGGCCGGCGGGGTCGGCCCGTCCGCCCGCAACCAGCACACACTCGATCTGTCCAACTCCGAGGTCTGGCAGCATCTGCTGGACTCGCTGGACGCCCTGGTGGAGAAGTACGGCATCGCCTACCTCAAGTGGGACCACAACCGGGAGCTGCACGAGAGCGTGCACACCGCGGCCGACCGGCCCGTGGCCCATGCCCAGGTGCTCGCCTTCTACCGGCTGGTCGACGCGCTCAAGGCGCGCCACCCCGGCCTCGAGATCGAGAGCTGCGCCGCCGGGGGTGGGCGGGTGGACCTGGGCGTCCTGGAGCACACCGACCGGATCTGGGCCTCGGACTGCAACGACCCCGTGGAACGCCAGGCCATCCAGCGCTGGACCGGGCAGCTGCTGCCGCCCGAGCTGATCGGCACGCATGTCGGCCCGGCCACGAGCCACACCACCGCCCGCGTCGGCTCCGACTCGCTGCGGCTGGCCACCGCCCTGTTCGGGCACGCCGGCATCGAACAGGACCTCACCCGCTGCTCCCCGGAGGAGCTCGCCCGCATCACCGCCTGGACGGCGCTCCACCGCGAGCTGCGTCCGCTGCTCCACGGCGGCCGCACGGTCCGCGCCGACCTCGCCGACGAGGCGACGCTGCTGCACGGAGTGGTCGCGCACGACGGCTCGGCCGCGCTCTACTGCTGGGCGCGGGTCGCGACCTCACCGGAGGGGCAGTACGGGCGGGTTCAACTGCCCGGGCTCGCCCCCGAGGCGACCTATCTCCTCCGTGTCCGCACCGAGCCGGGTCTACCGTCCTTCCACCAGGTGTCCGGTCCCGTCTGGCTGTCCGCCGCTCTCGACGGGGGGCTCACGCTGCCCGGCTCGGTCCTGACCGTGGCGGGGCTGCCCATGCCCAACCTCAACCCCGGTCAGGCGCTGCTGCTGGAACTGCGCAGGACCGCGGAGGCGGAAGTGTCCTGATCACCCGGTCCCGGAAGCGCAGTTGGCCCCTTCTACGCGGATCCGCTCAGCCGCAGTTCGGCCTTGACGGCCGCTTCGTCGTGGCTGAGCGGGCCGCTCCGGGTCAGTAGCCGGCCGGCCTCCTCCACGGCGAGGGCGCCCAGTTCGCGGGTGTCCAAAGCCACGGTGGACAGGGGCGGTTCGACGAGCGTGCCGAGTCGCAGGCCGTCGAAGCCGATCACGGCGAGGTCCTGGGGGACCTGCCGCCCGAGCCTGCGCGCGGCACGCAGGGCCCCGATGGCGATGATGTCGTTGAAGGTGAACACCGCGGTCACATCGGGGTGTTCGGCCAGGAGCCGCTCCAGTGCGTTCTCCCCGCCCTCGATGCTCTGGTCCGCGCGGCTCACCGTGCCGGAGTCCAGTCCGCAGGCGGACATGGCGGCGTCGAACCAGGTGTGGCGGATGCTCGGCTCGGACCGGGCCGCGTGGTCGAGCATGCCGATGTGCCGGTGTCCCGCGTCGACGAGGTGCCGGATGGCGGCGTGCACGCCGGCCTCGCCGTCGATGCGGATCGCGCTGAACCGCTCGGCGCGCTGCTCGCGGTCGATGAGCACCACGGGGAGCCCGCGGGTCAGCTTGTCGATCTCGTCCTCGGGCAGGGTCAGATACCCCACGACGGCGTCCACCTGTGAGGCGATGACCTCCAGTGTGCCGCGCTCCTCCTCCACGCGGTCGCCGGTGTCGTAGACGACGACATGCCAGCCCCGGGCGCGCGCCGCCTCCAGCGCGGCGGCGGCGACCTCGGTGAAGAACGGGTTGAGCAGATCGGGTATCACCAGACCGACACTGGTCGTGTCCTGCCGTACGAGTCCCCTGGCGAACCGGCTGGGGCGGTAGCCGAGTTCGAGGGCCGCGTCGAGGACGCGCTGCTTGGTGGAGGCTTCGATCTCGCCCTTGTCATTGAGCGCCCGCGACACGGTCTGCCGGGACACCCCGACGGCACGCGCCACATCGTCGATCGTCACCCGGCGCGGGCCGGTCCCCGACGACGCCATCATTCACCTCCGTCTGTGTGACTCCGGAGCCTTGACACTTGTCCGTACATCAGCGCAGACTCCCAATCACTTCGCTCCCGTGAGCGCTCACGTTACCGCTCACGGCCTGTTGTTCCAACCCACTCAGCACCCGCCACCAGTCGTTCTCCGGGAACGGAAGACATGAGCAACACAGCCAGGCGCACTCGCCTCGCCGCCCTCGCCGCGGCCACCGGTATCGCCGTCCTCGCCGGATGTTCCTCGTCCGACTCCTCGGACAAGGCCTCCGCGCCCTCCTGCA
Source organism: Streptomyces spinosisporus (assembly GCF_022698145.1). GTDB lineage: Bacteria > Actinomycetota > Actinomycetes > Streptomycetales > Streptomycetaceae > Streptomyces > Streptomyces spinosisporus. The sequence continues at coordinate 145,462 of NZ_JALDAX010000011.1, read as the reverse complement.
GCCCCGCGAAGGGGAAGGTCACCCTGCAGTACTGGAACACCGTTCCGGGCATGGACAAGGTCGTCGACCTCTGGAACAAGAAGAACCCCGACATCCAGGTCGAGACCAAGAACATCTCCAACGACCAGTACGGCATCCTCGGCAACGCTCTCAAGGCGGGCAAGGCTCCGGACCTCGCCCAGGTCGGCTACGACGAGCTGCCCAACCTGCGCACCCAGAACGCCTTCGTGGACGCCTCGGCCTGCTCGGCGGCCGGCGCGGCCAAGTCGAAGTTCGTGCCGTGGACCTGGTCGCAGACCAGCTTCGACGGCACCGGCGTGTTCGCCCTCCCGCAGGACACCGGCCCCATGGCCCTCTTCGTGCGCAGTGACCTCTTCAAGAAGTACGACATCGCCGTCCCGAAGACATGGGACGAGTACGCGGCCGCCGCGCAGAAGCTGCACAAGGCGAACCCCAAGCTCACGATCACGTTCTTCGACCCGAACAACGCCGAGTGGTTCAACGGGCTCCTGTGGCAGAACAGCGCCAAGATGTACGGCTATGCGGACGACAAGTGGCAGGTCACCGTCGAGTCGGAGCAGAGCAGGCAGGTCGCGGACTACTGGCAGAAGCTGATCTCCGACAAGCTCGTGCGCACCGACCTGGCCAACGGCTCGACGCAGATGTACGCGGCGTACCAGAAGGACCAGATCGCCAGCTACGTCGGGGCCGCGTGGGGCTACAGCATGTTCCGCGACAACCTTCCCAAGCAGGCCGGGAAGTGGAGCGTCGTGCCGATGCCGACGTGGGGCGCGAACGGCTCGTCCGGTGACTGGGGCGGTTCGACGGTCGCGTTCATGAAGGGCGGCAAGCACCTGTACGAGTCGGTGAAGTTCAACACCTGGCTGAACACCGACCCCGAGGCGCTCGCGCTGGAGAACAAGCTCGGCGGCCTCTACCCCGCGGCCAACGCCGGTCTCCAACTGCCCGCGCTGTCCAAGGGTGTTCCGTACTACAACAGTGAGAAGATCTTCGACGTCTTCGCCGCGTCGTCCAAGAAGATCGACACCAGCTTCGCCTGGGGCCCCACCCAGAAGACGGTGAACCTGGCGCTGCAGGACGCGATGGCCAAGGCGGCCGCCGGTGACGGCACGTTGGACGACGCGCTCGCCAAGGCGCAGGCGGCCGCGCTGAAGTCCATGAAGGACCAGGCCATCCCGGCCACGGCGGGCAAGTGACCGCAGCATGACGGACATCGCCACCCGCACCACCCGCACGCCTTGTGCGGTCGAGCCGCCCAGGGGTCGTCGCCGTCCGAGCGGCGGCGGCCCCCGGGCCGGTACCGTCCTCGCGTTCGTCACCCCGTTCTTCCTGCCGTTCGTGCTCTTCTATCTGGTGCCGGTCGGCTACGCCCTGTGGCAGAGCTTCCGCGTGGTGCGGCGCTCCGGCGGGCAGTACGGCACCTCGTACACGACGTTCGGCGGCTTCGAGCAGTACGTGCAGGTCTTCCAGAACACCGAGTTCTGGGCGAGCATCGGGCGCATCGGTCTGTTCGGCATCGTGCAGGTGCCGGTCATGCTGTTCGTCGCCCTGGTCATGGCGCTGCTGCTGGACACTCCGCTGCTCAGGCTCAAGGCGTTCTTCCGCATCACCGCGTTCATGCCGTACGCCGTGCCCGGAGTCATCGCCGCGATCATGTGGTCGTATCTCTACTCGCCCCAACTCAGCCCGGTCGTCGACCTGTTGGACGGCATCGGGCTCGAGCCCGACTTCCTCGGTCCGGGCGCCGTCCTGTGGTCGGCGGCGAACGTCTCCACCTGGCTGTGGACCGGCTACAACATGCTGATCATGTACTCGGCGCTGCAGTCGATCCCGCAGGAACTCTACGAGGCCGCGCGGATCGACGGTGCGAGCAACTGGACGATCGCCTGGCGGATCAAGGTCCCGATCATCGCCCCGTCGATCGTGCTGACCACGGTCTTCTCGATCATCGGCACGCTCCAGCTCTACGCCGAACCGGCCGTGCTGCGCCAGATCTCCTCGAACATCTCCAGCACGTTCACGCCCAACATGCTCGCGTACGCGGTGGCTTCCGGGAACAACTACCAGCAGGCCGCGGCGATTTCCGTGGTCATCGCCGTCATCACCTTCGTCCTGAGCTTCGGGTTCATGCGACTGACCGCCAAGAGGGCCGGACTGTGAGCACGCCATCCACGATCCGTGAAAGCCGCGTCAGCCGTACGGCCGTCATGGCGCTGATGTTCCTGCTGGCCGTGTACTTCCTGCTGCCGGTCTACTTCCTGATCGTCGCGGCGACCAAGCCGCAGGGCGATCTCGCCTCCACGAACGGCCTCGCGTTCTCGCACTTCAACCTGTTCGAGAACCTGCGCATCCTGTTCACCCGCAGCGACGGCGTCTTCGGCCGGTGGGCGGTCAACACCGTCATCTACGCGGTGCTGGGCGCGGCCGTGGGCACGCTGATCTCCGCGCTGTGCGGATACGCCCTCGCCAAGTTCCCGTTCCGCGGGCGTGAGTTCCTCTTCTCCGTCATCCTCGGCGGCGTCCTCGTACCCACCACCGCGCTGGCCCTGCCGCTGTTCCTGCTGTTCTCGGCGACCGGGCTCGTCAACACCTACCTCGCGGTCTTCCTGCCGAGCATCGTCAGCCCGTTCGGGGTCTATCTGGCGCGGATCTTCGCGAACGCCGCGGTTCCGCAGGAGCTGATCGAGTCGGCGCGGCTGGACGGCGCGGGCGAGTTCCGCACGTTCTTCTCGGTGGCGTTCAAGCTGATGACACCGGCCCTGGTGACCGTCTTCCTGTTTCAGTTCGTCGCCATCTGGAACAATTTCTTCCTGCCCATGGTGATGCTGCAGAAGGAGTCGCTGTTCCCGATCACACTCGGCCTGTACGAGTGGAACGGCCAGACCGCGCGGGCGCCGCTGCTCCAGGAGTCGGTGATCACCGGTTCGCTGGTGTCGATCGTGCCCGTGATCATCGTGTTCATCCTGCTCCAGCGGTTCTGGCGCTCGGGGCTCGCCGCCGGCTCCCTCAAGTGACGCCCGCCCCCGCACAGAAGGTGTCCGACACCATGCCCGACTCCGCCGTGTTCGTACCCCACTTCCACTGGGACCGGGAGTGGTACGAGCCGTTCCAGGTCTTCCGACACCGGCTCGTCACCGCACTCGACACCGTGCTGGAGACGGCCGAGGCGGACCCGGACTTCCGGTTCACCGTCGACGGACAGATGGCCGCGATCGAGGACTACCTGGAGATGCGCCCCGAGAACCGCGAGCGGGTGGTGGCCCTGGTCCGCGAGGGCCGGCTCGCCATCGGGCCCTGGCTGATCCTGCTCGACGAGTTCCTCTGCTCCGGCGAGACCATCGTGCGCAATCTGCAGATGGGCCGGGCGGCCGCCGAGCGGCTCGGCGGCGCGATGTCCGTCGGCTATCTCCCGGACATGTTCGGCCACATCGCACAGATGCCGCAGATCCTGGCCCGCGCGGGCGTCGAGCACACAGCGCTGTGGCGCGGTGTGCCCGGCTCGGTCGACGGCCATGCCTTCCGCTGGCGCGCGCCGGACGGATCGGAGGTGCGCGCCGAGTTCCTCTTCGACGGCTACGACAACGGCCTCGACGTCCTGCTGGTGCCCGACCGGATCGGCAGCGCGCTGGACGAGTACGCCCGGATGACGGCCCAACGGTGGGGCAAGGACCCGGTGTTGGCGATGGCGGGCACGGACCACAACGCGCCGGACCCGCGGTTGGCCGAGTGGCTCAGGCGCGCGTCGAGCAAGGAGCGGCCGATCACTCTCGCGTCGCTCGACGAGTACGTCCACCGGCACGTGCGCGACGAGACGGCCACGGTCGTCACCGGTGAGCTGCGCAGCCATGTGCGCGGCAACATCCTGCCAGGTGTGCTGTCCGTGCGGCTCGGGCTCAAGCAGCGGATGGCCGTCGCCGAGCGCACCGTCGACCACGCGGAACGCATGAACGCCCTGTGGTCCGCACGCGACGACTCACCGTTCCTCGCCCTGGCCTGGCACAAGATCATCGAGTCGACGGCCCATGACTCCGTGGTCGGTTCGGGTACCGACGAGACCTGCGACCAGGTCGCGGCACGACTCGCCGAGGCCGCGCAGACGGCCCGCGCCGTGCGCGACGCCGCGGTGGCGGAACCCGCGGCCCGGGTCCCGAGCGACGGCCATCTGGTCGCCAACCCGCTGCCGTCGGCGCGTACGGCACTGGTCGAGGTCGATGTCGTGGCGCCTGCGCACGGCTCGGACCTGGTCGCGGCGGCCGCCGACGGCTCGGCACACCCCGTACAACTGGTGTCCCAGGCCCCGACCGTGCTCAGCGACGAGCGGATGGACGCCTCGCACCTCGAACGGGTGCTGCGCCGCATCCATCGCAGAGAGCTGTTCGGGCTGCTGATCGACCACTACGAACTCACCCCGAACTCCCTGGTGTTCCATCTCGCCGAAGTGCCGACGAGTGGACCGTTCGATCTGATGGTCCTGCGCCGCGAGGTCGCCGACGCGGCAGCGGCGCATCCGGGCGAGTGGCGGGTGCGGACGCTGGCGCAGGCCCGGGCGGCCGCACTGGTACCCGTGCACGTCCCGGCCTCCGGACTGGCCGCCTTCCGGGTCGAGGCGAGCGACCGTCCCGCCGCCCCGGCCATGGGGTTCGCGCCCGCGACCGCGCGTTCACGCGCGCTGTCCAACGGACTGGTCGAGGTCGAGGTCGCCGACGACGGCACCCTGGACGTGACCGGGGAGGACGGCACCGTCCTGTACGGAGTCGGCCGCCTGGTCGACGGAGGCGACCGCGGCGACAGTTACAACTACGCTCCCCCGGCGGCGGATTCACTCGTGTCCGAGCCGGTGCACATCGCCGTCGACGTCCTCGAAAGCGGGCCGCTGCGTTCCAGGTTGCGTGTCACACGCGTCTACGAGTGGCCCGCCGCGCTCTCCGCCGACCGTGACGTGCGCGCCGACCAGGCCGTGCGGACGCCGGTGGAGATGCTGGTGGAGGTCCGCGCAGGCGAGCCCTACGTCCGTGTCTCCACCTCGTTCCTCAACCGGTGCGCGGATCACCGGCTGCGCTTCCATGTGCCGTTGCCCGAACCGGTGACCGGTTCCGCGTCGGCAGGGCAGTTCGCCGTCACAGAGCGAGGTCTCACCGCGGAGGGCGGTTGGGGCGAGTACCCGCTGCCGACCTACCCGGCGAGCACCTTCGTGTCGGCCGGTCCGGCCACGGTGCTGCTCGACCACTGCGGCGAGTACGAGGTAGTCGACGACGGCTCCGCGCTCGCCCTCACCCTGCTGCGCGCCATCGGCTCGATCAGCGTCAACATCCATCCGCTGCGTGACGAGCCGGCCGCGAGCGAGATCCCGGTGCCGGGAGCGCAGGAGTTGGGCATGCGGATCGAGCACCGGTTCGCCGTCGTGCCGTGTGCCGCCGGCTGGCAGGGCGCCGACGCCGTCGCCCTCGCCGAGGAGTTCCGCAACGACGTGCTCGTCGCCCGCGGGACCGGGCCCGCGGGCGGCCCCCTGCCCGAGGACGCCACCGGCTTCCGGGTCGACGGCCGGGGCGTCCATGTCTCCGGCATCCGCCGTGTCGACGACGACGCGCACGGCACCGGCACCGGCACCGAAGCCGGCACTGAGATGCGGCTCGTCGCGATGAGCGACACCGGCTCGACCGTTCGCGTGACCGGACCGTTCACCGAGGCCACCACGGTCGATCTGCTCGGCCGGCCGATCTCCCCGGAGCAGGTGCGGGACGGGCTCGAACTCGCCCTCGGCCCCTGGGAGATCAGGACCGTCGTGTTCAGATGACCGCCCTCCTCAGATGACCGCCCTCCTCAGATGACCGCCGTGCTCAGATGACGTTCAGCTCCCCCACCGACAACACCTGTTGCCACCAAGAAAGTTGTGACCTCTTGCCTTCCGAGCTCTCCGCACTTGTTTCGGACACCGCACCGGGGCGCGGCGCACTGCGCCCCGCGCGCTCGTGGCTGCACTCCGACGCTCCCTCCCTCTCCCTCAACGGGTCCTGGCGGTTCCGTCTGTCTCCCACGGCATCGGCGGCGGAGGACTTCGCGGCCGACGCATTCGACGACGAGGGCTGGGACAACATCCCCGTGCCCTCGCACTGGGTGCTCCAGGGCGACGGCGCCTATGGCCGGCCGATCTACACCAACGTCCAGTTCCCGTTCCCGATCGACCCGCCGTACGTCCCGGACGAGAACCCCACCGGCGACTACCGCCGCCACTTCGCCCTGCCCACCGACTGGTCGGACGCCGAGCGTATGGTGCTGCGCTTCGACGGGGTCGAGTCGCTGTTCCGGGTGTGGGTGAACGGCGTCGCGATCGGCAGCGCCAGTGGCAGCAGGCTGGCCCATGAGTTCGACGTCACCTCGGCCGTGCGCCCCGGCGACAACGTCGTCGCCGTCCGCGTGCACCAGTGGTCCGCGGCCAGTTACGTCGAGGACCAGGACCAGTGGTGGCTGCCGGGCATCTTCCGCGATGTCACCCTGCTCGCCCGGCCCGCGGGAGGCATCGAGGACGTCTGGCTGCGCACCGGCTTCGACAACGGACGCGGGCGCATCGACCCGGAGGTCGTCGCCGACGAGTCCGCCTTCCCCGTCACCCTGCGCGTCCCCGAACTCGGCGTCGAGCAGGTCTGGGCCACGCCCGCCGACGTGGCACCGGTCGAGCTCGCCGACGTCGAGCCCTGGTCGGCCGAACAGCCGCGCCTGTACGAGGCGACCGTGTCCTCGGCCGCGGAGAGCATCGCCCTGCGGGTGGGTTTCCGCACGGTCGAGATCCGCGGCGACCGGTTCCTGGTCAACGGCCGACGCGTGGTGTTCCACGGGGTCAACCGCCACGAGACCCACCCCGAGCGCGGCCGCGTCTTCGACGAGGAGCACGCCCGCGAGGACCTGGCCCTGATGAAGCGGTTCAACGTCAACGCCATCCGCACCAGCCACTATCCGCCGCATCCCCGGCTGCTCGACCTGGCCGACGAACTCGGCTTCTGGGTCGTCCTCGAATGCGACCTGGAGACACACGGCTTCGGCACGGTCGACTGGGTGGGCAATCCGAGCGACGACCCCACCTGGCGCCCCGCGCTGCTGGACCGCATCGAGCGCACGGTGGAGCGGGACAAGAACCACCCCAGCATCGTGATCTGGTCGCTCGGCAACGAGGCGGGCACCGGCAGCAACCTCGCCGCCATGTCGGCCTGGGTCCACGCCCGCGACGCCGAGCGCCCCGTGCACTACGAGGGCGACCACGCCGGCGAGTACACGGACGTCTACTCACGCATGTACTCGACGGTGCCGGAGACCGAGCAGATCGGCACCGACGGCTCAACTGCGCCCCTGCTCAACTGCACGCCCGCGCAAGGCGCCCGGCAGCGCACCAAGCCGTTCCTGCTGTGCGAGTACGCGCATGCGATGGGCAACGGACCGGGTGGGTTCGACCAGTACGAGGCGCTGGTGCACAGGCATCCGCGGCTGCACGGCGGCTTCGTCTGGGAGTGGCGCGATCACGGCATCCTGACGACGACCCCGGACGGGACCCCGTTCTACGGCTACGGCGGTGACTTCGGAGAGGTCGTGCACGACGGCAACTTCGTGATGGACGGCATGGTGTTGAGCAACGATGTGCCGACGCCGAGCCTGTACGAGTTCAAGGCGGTCGTGCAGCCGGTCGGATTCACCTTCGAGGCCGACAAGTTGGCCGTCACCAACCACCGGCATTCGGCCGACACGTCGGATCTGCGCTTCCGTTGGCGTGTCGAGCATGATGGAAGGCTCGTGGAATCCGGCGACCTGGACGTCCCCGTCGTCGCGGCGGGCGGCTCGGAGTGGGTTCCCCTGCCGCCGGTCGCGGTGGCCCCGGACGCCGAGACATGGCTCACGATCGACGCGGTGCTGGCATCGCCGACCGCTTGGGCACCCGAAGGTCATGTGATCGCAACTGCCCAGCTGGACCGGACGGTTCGCCGCCCCGCCGTGCCCGCGGCCCGAGTCCGCGGCGACTGGCGGCCGAGTGACGGAACGGTGGCCCTCGGCATCGCGGAGTTCGTCGGCGGTTCCCTCGTCCGCCTCGCCGGCCGGGCCGTCTCGGGCCCGCGGCTGGAGCTGTTCCGCGCGCCGACGGACAACGACGAGAGCGGGGCCGGCACCGTCGTGGGCAGTGACGACAGCACGGCCGGGGTGTCCAGCGCCGACCTGTGGCGAGGCGAGGGTCTCGACCGGCTGACCACGCGACGGCTGTCCGTGGAAGGTGCGGAGGACGCCCTGCGCACCGTGGACAAGGTCTCCGCGGCGAACTCCGCGCTGTCGGTGCTGGTGGAGTCCGTCTGGTCACTGGAGGACGGTGAACTGGAACTGCGGGTGGAGATCGAGCCGTCGCGCGGCTGGCGGACGGTCTGGCCACGGATCGGGGTCCGCTTCGAGCTGCCCGACGGCACGGCCCCCGTCGACGGGGCCGAGTGGTTCGGGCTGGGCCCGCTGGAGTCCTACGCCGACAGCCTGCGCGCCGCGTACACGGGCCGCTTCTCCTCCACCATCCGCGATCTCTCGGTCGACTACGCACGCCCTCAGGAGACCGGACACCGCTCACACCTGCGTCAACTATCACTGAAGTGCGGTGACTTGGAGACGCTGCGCATCGTGGCCGTGCCGGACACCCAGGGCCGCCGACCCGGCTTCACGCTGAGCCGTCACACCCCGCAGCAGATCGCACGGGCCGAGCACCCCTTCGAACTGCCCGACTCGACGACCAGTCACCTGATCATCGACGCGGCCCAGCACGGGCTCGGTTCACGGGCCTGCGGACCGGACGTATGGCCCGAGTTCGCACTGCGACCGGAGGCCCGCACGATCAGGCTCCGTATCACCGCTCCCAGGTGATCGAGGGCGGTGTCGGCCGCAAGGCGGGCGACGTCTCCATGGCGGGCGGCATTCAGCTGCCTGCCGTGGGGCGCGCCCGCCACAGGTCCCGCAGGAGCGCGATCTCGGCCATGTGGTGGATGAATTCGAGGTTCATGCCCGACAGCACGCAGATGTACGGCTCGTCGGGGTTGGAGCCGTACGGGTACTGCGAGAACCCGACCGTGTCCAGTTGCCCCTCGGTGACGGTGGCGACGCTCTCGCGCCAGCGGTCGACCGTCGCCCAGAACCGCTGCAGTGCCAGGGCGGAATCGGGGGTGAAGTCGACCAACTCGTGCGGGTCGCGCCGCCGTTCGCCGAAGGTCCACTCCCAGTCGCCCGCGAAGTTGGAGTGCAGATGCCCGAGCCGCCACGCGATCGTGGTGACCGGAGCGGCGTCCGGCTGCACCGGGCCGGTGTGGGCGAGGACCTCCTCGACCCGCTGCGTGCTCACGCTCCAGTCCTTCGCGATCTTCTCGATCGTCATGCCGCCCGCGACGTCCCGGGCGATCTCGGCGTACTCGCTCGCCGGGATGTCGGGGGCACCCTTGTCGAGCACCCACTCGCCCGGCCCGAACGCCCTGGGCGTCGTCGCCTCGCTCCGGCGCCGGATCGACCAGGATCCGGGCACCGGCTCCCACAGGTACTCCTCGTCACCGAGACCCGTGAGCCGTACCTGTGCCATCTCCCTGGCCATGTCGAACTGGTCGAGCAGAATGCCGAAACGGTCGGTCCGTTCGCCGCTGGTCTCCATGCCCACTCCCCCATCGTGGTCAACTGCCCGGCTCCGCCAGCCGGAGGCTAACGGCTCCGCCGTCTCGGGCGCGACGGATTTCCGCGACCGCGGTGCGCCTCGCGAACCCGTGACGGATGCTCAACTCCCCTCTCTCAGCTATTACTTCACATCTTGACGAAAGTGGTCCGGACCTTTAGTTTCACCGGGCGAACCCCACCGCGTGCGCGCGCTCGTCGGTTCACACGGTGACCAGCCACCCGTAGGAGTCGACATGCGCAATCCCCTCACGCGGGTCGCAAGGACCCGCAGGACGGCGATCGCCGCCGTCCTCGGCGCGATGGCCCTGGTCGTGGCGCTCCCGGCGCAGGCCGACGCCAATGTGCTGACGCTGCTGCCGCAGAACGCCGACGGCCTGGAGCAGAGCTTCTCCCCCGCCTACGACTACGACGGCGACGGCGACGGCTGCTACGCCACCGCGGCCATCGGCGCGGACGGCACCATCAACCCGGGCCTGAAGCTCGGCGGCGACGTCAACGGCCACTGCCACGACTACGCCCAGCTCGCCAACGCCAACACCTACTCGCGCGAGAAGTGCAACAACGGCTGGTGCGCCGTGATGTACGCCAGCTACTTCGAGAAGGATCAGGCCACACTCGGACCGGCGGCCATCGGCCATACGCACGACTGGGAGCACGTCGTCGTGTGGATCAACGACAACCAGGTCCAGTACGTGTCGGTGTCCCAGCACAGCGGCTACCAGGTGGCGGCCGCCTCGGCCATCCGCTTCGACGGCACCCACCCGAAGATCGTCTACCACAAGGACGGTGTGTCCACCCACGACTTCCGTTTCGCCAACTCCAACGACGACCCTCCGGAGAACGTGACCGGCGGCTGGTTCTACCCGCGGCTGGTGGGCTGGAACGGCTATCCGGCCGGCTACCGCGACAAGCTCCTGAGCGCGGACTTCGGTGCGGCCACCATCAAGATCAAGGACGGCGACTTCGAGTACGGCCTCGCCCACTCGATGCCGTCGGGCATTCCGTTCGACCCGAATGCCTGAGGCACGACACCCACTGGCTGATCAACTACCCACTGGCTGACGGCAACTGCCCACTGGCTGGTGGCAACCACCCACCGGCTGACGGCAACTACCCGATGTGGCGCAGCAGTTCGGCCACCGCGGGCGGTAGGTCCCCCTTCGGGTGAACGACCCTCATCCGCCAGGTCGGTGCGTGCGCTGTGAAGCGGCGCACCGACAGGTCGGGGAAGCGGGCGGCCAGCGAGGCGGGCAGGATGCAGACGCCGAGGCCGTGCCGCACCAGGTCGGTGGCGCCGAGGACGTCGTTCACCTCGAAGGCGGTGGTGCGTTCGACGGCGGCCGACCGCAGGGCCCGGTCGACCGAGGTGCGGATCGCCCAGCCCAGCGGGAAGTCCACCAGCGGCAGCGCGACGGCCTCGGCCGGCGTCACCGGCCCCTCCGGCAGCCGGGCCTCCGCCGGAGCGGTCACCAGGACCATCTCCTCCTGCGCGAGCGCCCTGGTGGCGAGTCCGCGGAGCCGGGCGGAGTCGAGGGCCACGACGGCCAGGTCGACGAGGCCCTCCCGCAGGTCGCGTGGAATGTCGTCCGCCGGGGCCTGCCGCAGTCTCACCGCCACGCCCGGGTGTTCCCGGTGGAAGGCGGCGAGCCCCGGGGCCAGACCGGCGTAGAGCCCCTGCATCACACCGACGGTGACCTCTCCGCTCAGCTCCTCCTGGGCCAGGGTCACCGCCGCGCGTGCCTCCTCCGCCGCCTGGAGGGCCGTACGCGCGGAGGACAGGAAGGCCCGCCCCGCCGGGGTCAGCGTCACCCGGTGCGTGGTGCGCTGGAAGAGCCTCGCCCCCAGTTCGTGCTCCAGTGCGCGTACCGTCCCGGAGACCGCGGACTGCACCACGTGCAGCCTGCGTGCCGCCGCGGTGAAGCCGCCCTCCTCGGCGACCGCGACGACGACCGCCATCTGCCGTAGCTCCATGCGTCCGCCTTCCCCGCGCTCATCGCTTGGAGAGATTACCGTTATCTACGATCATCTCGACCGAAGGGGAAGCGAGCACACCGGACACCTGTTGTGAGCGTCAGGCGGCTGTCGCGCCGCCTGATGAACCGTTCAGGGATCGGAGTGCTCAGATGTCGATGTCCTCGGCCACCCGCCGCGCGCGAGGCGACGCCGGCCAGGAGCCGGAGGCTCGCCGCTTCGGCCGCCGCTCGTACGGCGTCGGGTTCTGGACGATCGCGGCGGTGTTCGTGACGGCCATGGCGTTCTCCACGGTGCCGACGCCTCTGTATCCGCTCTACCAGGCGCACGACGGCTTCTCGACGTTCACGGTGACGGTCGTGTTCGCGGTCTACGCCGTCGGCGTCCTGGTGAGTCTGGTGCTCGCCGGGCACGTCTCGGACTGGGTCGGCCGCAAGAAGGTCCTCGCCGCGGCGCTGCTGCTGGAACTCGTCGCCGCCGCCCTGTTCCTCGCCGTGCCGTCGCTGCCGGTCCTGCTCGTCGCGCGACTCGTCACCGGGCTCGGTGTCGGCATGCTCACCGCGACCGCCACGGCCCATCTGCACGAACTGCACAGCGCGCACCGGCCGGGCGGCTCGCCGCAGCGCTTCGAGATCGTGTCGACGGCGGCGAACATCGGTGGCCTGGGCGTCGGCCCGCTGGTGGCGGGTCTGCTGGCCCAGTACCTCGGCGCACCGCTGCGTCTGCCCTACGCCGTCGTCGGCGTCGCCCTGCTGGTCGGCGTGGCCGCCGTCGCGCTCACCCCGGAGACGGTGGAGAAGCCGGCGACCAGACCCGTCTACCGGCCGCAGCGGGTGAGCGCCGACCACGGCGACCGGGCCGGCTACATCGCCGCGGTCGCCGCGGGCTTCGCGTCGCTGGCCGTCTTCGGACTCTTCACCTCCCTGGTCCCGGGCTTCGTCGGCGGCACCCTGCACCATCCGTCCCGCGCACTGGCCGGGCTCATCGTGTTCGTGGTCTTCGGCGCGGCGGCCGCGGCACAGGTGCTGACAGGCCGGCTCTCCCCGAGGGCCCGCCGCAATGCCGGACTGCTCGCCCAGGCGGTCGGGGTGGCCGTGCTCGCCGTGGGGGTGCACATCGCGAGCCTCACCGTGTTCGTCCTCGCCGGCATCGTCGCCGGCGCCGGGGCCGGGATGCTCTTCAAGTCCGCCGTGGGCTCCGTCGCCGCGATGGCGGCCCCAGCCCGGCGAGGCGAGGCGCTCGCCGGGCTGTTCCTGGTCTCCTACGTCGGCCTGGCGCTGCTGCCCGTCGGCCTCGGCGTCGCCGGCCGCTACACCTCGACGTCCGGCGCGATGACCTGGTTCGCCGTCGTGGTCCTCGCCCTGCTCGCCGGTGTGGCGCTCCTCGCGAGGCGCGCCCGGGCAAGCTGAGCGAGGCCGCCCGGGGCGCTCACGAGTCGAGCGCGTCCGCCATGTTCTGCTGCCAGTAGGTGACCGTCAGGGAGCTGTCGTAGTAGACCCCCTTGGCGGGCAGCGTGGGCACGGCGGACGCACCGCCGCTGCTGTTCGGCGTCAGGCCCTGGAACGCGACCGTCAGCCGGTGCCCCGTCTGCCCGCCCTCACCGCTGCCGTCGGCGGCCGAGAGCAGGGCGCCCGCGTAGCCCGACTCACCGGGCGCGAGGGTCACCACCGCCTGCGGCTGGGTGTCCTTCATCGCGGTCGGCGCCCACTGCATCTCGTCGAAGCGGAGCACCGGGTAGTACGTCAGGTCGCAGGTCTTCGAGCCGGTGTTCTCGACCGTGATCAGCATGTGGTTGAGCGGGCGGGAGACCGTCTGCACGGTGACCTTGGTGTTGGAGCCGTTGCACAGGGCGCGCTTGTCCGAGGCCGACGTGCCCGAGGCGCCCTTCCCGCTTCCGGAGCCGGTGCCGCTCCCGCTCTTGCCCCCGCCGCTCTGTGCGCCGCCGCCGTTGCTCCCGCCGGTCTTTCCCCCGGTGGTCTGCCCGCCGGTCGCGGAGCTCTGGTCCTGTGCCTTTCCGGTCCCGCCGGCCGAGAGGTCGGCCGTGACGGACGCCGAAGTCGTCGCCGCGCCCTCGTCCTTGGTGCCCGTTCCGTTCTGGCAGGCCGTCAGGGCGAGTGCGGTGAGCGTGACTGCTGCTGCGCTCACGAGCAACCGGGGCGTGCGGGCGGGGCGGTTGGTGGCAGAGGCGCCGTTGTTGGGGGCGGTGTTGGTGTCGGTGCTGGTGCGAGAGGCGTGCATGGCTGGATCCATCTCCTGATGACAAGGCCGGGGCCACCGCTGAGACGGTTCCCGGGATCGGCGTGCTTGGATGACCTCAGCCTGTACGGTGATCCGTTCCAGATGCCACGTCCACCGGGGGATCAGGGACGCTGGAACGCCGAAATGGGCTCTGAACTGCTGAAACAACCTGTTCCTGGAACGCCGGAACGGGACATGGGGTGGGAGGAACGGTGTCGCGGGACACTGCCGAGGCCGGGTTCGCCGGGCTGCTGCGGGAGTTGAAGGACCGGTCCGGGCTCAGCTACGGGACGCTCTCCAAGCGACTGCACATGAGTACGTCGACGCTGCACCGGTACTGCAACGGCGATGCCGTGCCCACGGACTACGCACCGGTCGAACGGCTGGCCCGCCTGTGCAAGGCGTCGCCCGAGGAACTCGTCGAGCTGCACCGGCGCTGGGTGCTGGCGGACGCGAACCGCAGCCGGAAGGGCACGACAGCGGGCGACCTCGCTGCGGCGGACGAGGCGGCTGCCGATGCCGCGAGCGCGGACGAACCGACAGCCGATGCCGCGGTCGCGGACGAACCGTCGGGCCGTCTCGCTGTCACGGACGAGCCCGCTGCCGCGCCCGGCGCTGTGGCGTCCGGCGGCCCCGCGCCCAGGAAGCCGCGCCCCACCCGGCGGGCCGTTTTCGCCGGGATCGCGGTGGTCGCCGTAGTCGGTGCGGCAGCGCTCACCGCGAACCTGCCGTCGCGGGATGCCGACGACGGCCGGGCCCGCTCCGCCGGTGCCGCCTCCGCGACGAACGACGCGGAGCGGAAGGCGAAGGGGAGCACCGGGTCGCCGTCACCGTCCCATGCGTCGCCCTCGGCGTCCTCCTCGGCCAAGAGCCGGGCGAAGGAGCCGGCCAAGGACCCGGGAGCGGCCGGGGCCTCCCCCTCCACGACCGTCGACCACCCCGCCTCCGGTACGCCGCTGACGGTGACCACCCAGCCGTACAGCTGGGAGGACCCCTGCAGTCAGCACTACTTGATCGACAAGCCGCCCGCCCAGGTGGGTCCGCCGCCCGTGGAGGAGGACGCGACCGCCTGGCTGGCGGCGGCCGGCGGGGTCTCGGCGGGAGAGCAGTACGTCACGCTCACCGTGCAGGGCTCGGGCAAGGAGACCGTCGTCCTCAACAGCCTTGCCGTCCGCTCGGCCGGCAGGAGCGCGCCTCTGCCCTGGAACGACTACGCCATGGGCGTCGGCTGCGGCGGCGGTGTGCAGACCCGTTCCTTCCGCGTCGACCTCGACTCGGCCCGCCCGGTCGCCGTACCGAAGTCGGGGCAGCGCAACTTCCCCTTCAAGGTGAGCGAGTCCGACCCGGAGGTCTTCTACATCAAGGCCGACACCTCGGCGTACGACGCGAGGTGGTATCTGGAACTGAACTGGTCCAGCGGCACCCGGCACGGAACGGTGCGGATCGACAACCACGGGCGGCCGTTCCGCACCAGCGCCAACGCCGGGCGTCCCGCCTACGAGTTCATCCCCGGCGGGAACGCCTGGACCAAGGCGCAGACGTCCTCCTGATGTCCCGGCGCCGGCCGGCGGTCACGACCTTCTATCCCTCCGAGGGCTGCGACTCGTCCTGTCCGCCGGACGCGGCGGCGGGCCGCGCACGGAACAGCAGGTTGGCGGGGACCGCCAGCAGCCACCAGTACTTGGCCAGCGTCGGCGAGAAGAACGCGACCGGGACGGACGTGGCGAAGACCAGCGCCACGACCAGGCTGCGGCGGAACACCTCGGTCAGGTTCGACGGCGTGGCGTGTGGCGCTGTCAGCCCCGGCTTGGCGATCAGGCGGAGATACATCGCGCAGTAGAGCACGACCGTCAGGAAGATCGACGCGGCGTAGAAGGCGGTTCCCGTGGTCGTGTCGCCGTACTCACTGATCAGCTTGGTCGGGAACGGCAGTGCGGCGACGATCGCGAGGAGCGCGAAGTAGCAGAAGAGCAGCCAGCGGTCGACGGTGGCGATCAGGCGGAACAGCGCGTGCTGGGCCAGCCAGAGCGCGCCGATGACGAGGAAGCTGAGCAGATAGGCGCCGATCGCCGGCACCGCCTCGCGTACGGCGTGGGCGACGTCCGAGTCGGGCAGGTCCTCCGGGACGCTGATGTCGAGTGCGAGCAGCGTGATCGCGATCGCGAACACGGCGTCGCCGAAGAACGCCAGTCGTTCCGGTCCCACGAGGACTTCACGACGGAAGGGGACGTAGAGGCGGTTGGGCATGTGTGTGGCACCTGGGATTCGTGGAGGGGAGAGTGCCATATCTATCACGCGGGTGCCGTGATGGCGTGAACGCCCTGTGAGGGAAGGGTACTTGGGATTTACTAACAATTGGTTGAACAGTTGCAACTGATAAAACTAGACTGAGTACCCATGAAGGTGAACACCGGTGCGGGTCGCGGCGAGACGCGCGACCCCAGCGACACCGCACAGCTCGCGTACGACCTGCGGCTCGCGATGGGAAGGGTGACCCGGCGGCTGCGCCAGGCCCATGCCGTGGGGGACGTCAACCTCTCCGGTGTCTCGGTGCTCTCGCGGCTCTCCAACGACGGCCCGGACACACCGACCGCGCTCGCCGAGATGGAGCGGGTCCGCCCGCAGGCGATGGCGAGCACCCTCACGCTGCTGGAGCAGCGCGGGCTGATCGGCCGTAGCCCCGACCCGGCGGACGGGCGGCGCAGCATCGTGGCGATCACCGACGAGGGGCGCACCATGCTGGCCGAGCGCCGCTCGGAGTCCGTGCACCGGCTCGGGGCGGTCCTGGAGGAGTTCACCGCGGACGAGCGGGCCGCGCTCGCGGCGGCGCTTCCGCTCCTGGACCGGCTGGCGGAACAGCTGTGAACGGGCCCTTCACCTTCGGCGCCCTGCGCTCGGCACGCGGGAAGGACACCCCCGTCGGGCCCGGCTACAAGTGGGTCGCGCTGTCGAACACCACGCTCGGCGTGCTCATCGCCACGATGGACGCCTCCATCGTGATCATCTCCCTGCCCGCGATCTTCCGCGGCATCGGCCTCGACCCGCTCGCGCCGGGCAACATCGGCTATCTGCTCTGGATGATCCTCGGCTATCTGCTGGTCTCGGCCGTCCTCGTGGTCGTCCTCGGCCGGCTCGGCGACATGTTCGGCCGGGTGCGGATCTACAACCTCGGCTTCCTGATCTTCGCGTGCGCGTCCGTCGCCCTGTCCCTGGACCCGTTCCGCGCGGGGGCGGGCGCCCTGTGGCTGATCATCTGGCGCATCGTGCAGGCCTTCGGCGGCTCGATGCTCACCGCCAACTCGGCGGCCATCCTCACCGACGCCTTCCCCACCCGGCAGCGCGGCATGGCCCTCGGCATCAACCAGATCACCGCCCTCGCCGGCCAGTTCCTCGGCCTTCTCGCGGGCGGTCTGCTCGCCGCCGTCGACTGGCGTGCGGTCTTCTGGGTCAGCGTCCCGATCAGCATCACCGGCACGATCTGGTCCTACCTCAGCCTCCGCGAGACGGCGTCGGGCCGGCCCGGCCGCGTCGACTGGATGGGCAACCTCACCTTCGCGGTCGGCGCGGGCATCCTGCTGGCGGGCATCACCTACGGCATCCAGCCCTACGGCGGCAGCGCCACCGGCTGGGCCAACCCCTGGGTCCTGACGGGCCTGATCGGCGGCGCCGCCCTCCTGCTGCTCTTCTGCTACGTCGAGACGCGCGTCGCCGAGCCCATGTTCAACCTGGCCCTGTTCAAGGTGCGCGCCTTCGCCGCGGGCAATCTGGCCGCGCTGCTGACCGCGATCGCGCGCGGTGGCCTGCAGTTCATGCTCATCATCTGGCTGCAGGGCATCTGGCTGCCCCTGCACGGCTACGACTTCGAGGACACGCCGCTGTGGGCGGGCGTCTTCATGCTGCCGCTCACCGTCGGCTTCCTGATCGCGGGGCCCGTGTCCGGCTTCCTGTCGGACCGCTTCGGCGCGCGGCTGTTCTCCACCGCCGGCCTGCTGGTGGTCGCCGCGTCCTTCCTCGGCCTGCTCGCCCTGCCGGTGAACTTCGACTACGGCCTGTTCGCGGCGCTGCTGCTGCTCAACGGGCTGGGACAGGGCATGTTCTCCGCACCGAACACGTCCTCGATCATGGGGAGTGTGCGGCCCGAGTACCGGGGCGTCGCCTCCGGCATGCGCTCGACGTTCCAGAACTCCGGCACGGCCCTGTCCATCGGGGTGTTCTTCTCCCTGATGGTCTCCGGGCTCGCGTCCTCCCTGCCCGGGACGCTGAGCAGCGGGCTGCAGGCGCACGGCGTACCGGCCGGCGCGGCCGAGCACGCCGCCTCGCTGCCGCCGGTGAGCACGCTGTTCGCCACCTTCCTCGGCAACAACCCGATCCAGCACCTCCTCGCGTCCGACGGGTCCCTCGACCATGTCTCCGCGGCCCAGCGCGCGGCCCTGACCGGCCACAGCTTCTTCCCGCAGCTGGTCTCCGGTCCCTTCCACCACGGCCTGACGATCGTCTTCAGCGTCGCGGCGGGCATGGCGCTGGTCTCCGCGGTCGCCTCCGCTCTGCGCGGCAGCCATCGTCCCGCTCCCGGAGGTCCGCACAAGGACCGGCCCGCCGCCACCGGCAAGGCCCCTACGGCGTCGCAGACCCCGCACAACTCGGCGTCGTAGGCGCGGCTCTCAGCTCAGGGGCAGCCGCATGATCGTCAGGTCGAGCCAGCGGCCGAACTTGGTGCCCACCTCCCGCACCGTGCCGGCGTGGTGGAAGCCGAACCGTTCGTGCAGCCGGATCGACCCGCTGTTCCCGGCCTCGATGCCGGCGATCATGACGTGACGGCCGGCCTCGCGGGCCGAGGCGATCAGAGCGGTCAGCAGGGCTGATCCGATGCCCAGGCCCTGCCGGTCCTCGCGTACGTAGACGGAGTCCTCGACGGTGTGGCGGTAGCCGTCGAGCTCGCGCCAGGGGCCGTAGACCGCGAACCCGGCCACCTCGCCCTCCAGTTCGGCGACGAACGCCGAACCGCGCTCCAGATGGGCGGCGAGCCAGGCTTCCCCCTGCGCCGGGGACTGGACGGTCTGCGTCCACAGGGCCGTCGAGTGCTCGACGGCGTGGTTGCGGATGGCCCGGACGGCCTCCCCGTCGCCGGAGCGGGCCGGGCGCACCGTGACCGTCCGGCGGCTCCTCTCGTATATTGGATTCATGTCCAACATAGTAGATCCGCTCGTGGGACGGATCGCCGCACGGGTGCGCACCGAACGGGAGCGCCGCCGCTGGACCCTGGCCCAGCTCGCGGACGCCTCCGGTGTCTCCCAGGCGATGATCAGCCGGATCGAACGCGGCGAGAGCAGCCCCACGGCCGTCGTGCTCGGCAAGCTGTCCGCCGCCTTCCAGCTGAGCGTCGCCTCCCTGCTCGCCCTCGCCGAGGGCACCGAGGACGACACGGACCGCAGTGCGGGAGTCAGGCGCAGGGCCGAGGCGGCCGAGTGGCGCGACCCCGGCACCGGCTACCGGCGCCGGCAGATCACCGGCCCCGGGTTCCCGGCCGAGATCGCCGAGATCGTTCTCCCCGCCGGAGCCCGCGTGCCGTACCCGGCGGCCGCCTTCGCCTTCGTACGGCAGGTGGTCTGGGTCCTCGACGGCCGGCTGACCTTCCACGACGGCGACACCGTCCATGACCTCGAGCCGGGCGACACCATCGAACTCGGCGCACCCACCGACCGTGTCTTCGCCAACACCACCGGGACCGAGTGCCGCTACGTCGTCGTCCTCACCCGCGACACCCGGCCGTGACCCGGCCGCTCCCCCGCGGCGGCACCCTCCTGCTCGCCGCTACAGCGGGCACGGCGATCGCGAACAACTACGCCGTCCAGCCCGCGCTCGGCGTCGTCGCCGCCGATCTGCGGGTCTCCACGGCCGTCATCGGCCTCGTACCGACCGCCGCCCTCGTCGGCTGCACGATCGGCTTCGCCCTCCTGCTGCCGCTCACCGACCGGGTGGCCCCCGGCCGACTGGTCCCCGCGCAGCTCGGCGCCCTGGCCGCCGCTCTGGTCGCCGCGGCCACCGCACCCGGGCCGGTCGTCCTGCTGGCCGCCTACGTCCTCGTCGGGGCGTCCGCGAGCGTCGCCGCCCAGGCCGGCACCATCGCGGGACGGCACGCCGCGCCCGGACGCCGCGGTGCCGGCGTGGCCCTGGTGGCCGCCGGCATGTCGGCCGGCATCCTGCTCAGCCGCCTCGCGGGAGGTGCGCTCACCGACGCGCTCGGCTGGCGGCGGATGCTCCTCGTCTTCGCCGCCCTCGCGCTGCTCGGCGCATGGGCCACGGCCCTGGTGCTGCCCCGGGAGCGGCCGCGCTCCGACCGCGGTTACCGGTCGGCCCTCGCCTCGCTTCCCCCGCTGCTGCGCGATGTGCCGCAGCTGCGCACCGCGGTGGTGGCAGGCGGCCTCTGGTACTTCGCCTTCACCCTGGTCTGGGTCGCCCTCGCGCTCGCTCTCGCCCGGCCGCCCCACTCGCTCGCCCCGACCGCCATCGGCCTCTACAGCCTGGCCGGACTTCTCGGCTTCGTCGCGCTGCCCCTGACCGGACGCCTCACCGACCGGTACAGCCCGCGCACCGTGATCACCGCCTCCATGGCGGCCGCCGCGATCGGCGTCGCAGCGCTGACCGCCGGACTGGGCATGCCGCCGGTCACCGCTGCCGGACTCGCGCTCTTCGACGCCGGATGCTTCGCGGCACAGGCCGCCAACCAGAGCCGGATCATCGCCCTCGACCCGCAGCGCTCCGGCAGTCTCAGCAGCGTCTATCTGGTGCTGTACTTCACGATCGGCGCCCTCGGCACCGCCCTCGCCGCTCCCCTGCTCGACGCCTTCGGCTGGCGCGGCACCGCCCTCACCGCGCTCGCCGCGCTGCTCCTCGCAGCGGCCGTCGGCGGCCGGCTCGCCCCGGGTGTCACCGCGCGCCGAGCCCCTGCAGAAACGTGTCGACGACCAGGTCGGCGGCCTGAGCCGCGGTGAGCTGAGACATCTGCTGCGAGGCCAGATGCATCAGCTGCGGCAGCAGCGAACCCGTCCATGCGGCGGGAAGGTCCGCACGCAGCAGCCCCTCTGAGACGGCACGCTCCAAGAACGCGTCCAGCTCCCCGATCAACGCGTCGCGCCGCCCACGGATCTCCTCGTCGGCCTTCAGCCGGGTGAGTTCCACGGGCCACGTGCGATTGACGCCGATGATCCCCTCGACGTAGCGGTGCAGGGCCACGGCGACGGGGGCCTCACGCAGCCTCGCGTCCTCGACGACCCGCTCGACGGCCTCGTAGCGGGCTTCGTAGATGGCTGCCAGCAGTTCCTCGCGGGAGGGGAAGCGCCGGTAGACGGTGCGCCGGTCGACACCCGCCTCGGCCGCGATGGCGGCGATGCTCGCGCCGGGGTCGTCGGCGAGCATGCGCGCCCCGGTCGTCAGAACGGCTTCCAGGTTGCGTGCTGCGTCTGCTCTCACAGCTCAACAACGGCGAGGCATGCATCGCACAGACCCGCATCCTCGCCCCGCGCAGCCGCTACGAGGAGGTTGTCGCCGCGCTCAAGGAGCTGGTGGAGTCGCTCAAGGTCGGCGACCCGAACGACCCCGACACCTTCATCGGCCCGATGGTCCGGCCGGACCAGCAGCAGCGCGTGCGGGACTACATCGAACTCGGCATCAAGGAGGGCGCCCGGCTCGTCACCGGCGGTCCGCACGTGCCCCCGGGGCTGGAGGGCGGCAACTACGTGACGCCGACCGTGTTCGCCGACGTCGACAACTCGATGCGGATCGCCCAGGAGGAGATCTTCGGCCCGGTGCTCGACGTCATCGCCTACGACGACGAGGACGACGCCGTACGGATCGCCAACGACTCCGAGTACGGGCTCTCGGGCGGGGTGTGGTCCGCCGACCGGGCCCATGCACTCGCGGTCGCCCGCCGGCTGAGGACCGGCACGGTCACGGTCAACGGTGCGCCCATCGCCTTCGACGGACCGTTCGGCGGCTACAAGGCCGGCGGGATCGGCCGCGAGTACGGCGCGGTCGGGCTCTCCCAGTACGTCGAGTACAAGACCGTCACGCTCTGACCGGGGCCGCACGAACGGGCGTTGACCATGAAGGGCCCGCGTCGTCACGGCCGCCTCACCCGATCGGTCCGCCCGGCGCGAAATCGGCCGTCGGGGCAGGCACGGTGACTGCATGAACACTGCAGAACGCAACCACAGCGAACCCCTCCGTCACTCCGAGAAGGCCGGCCCCCGCATTCCGCGAATACTCGCGGTGGGAGCCGCACTGGGCCTCGCCTGTGCGGCCCTGGCGGGAGCGGCCTCACCCGCCATGGCCGCGGCGCCCCGCCCGGACGGTCCCGCCAAGGCCACGGCCGACCACCGCCACGACGACCGCGGCGCCCACCGCGGTCACGACGACTGGGACGACGACGGCGACGACTGCGACGGTCTCATCGTCCTCCTCTGCCACGGATGACCCACCCCCGAGCTCCGCATCCCGCACATCGCCAGGTGTACGGGACTCGGAGCTCGGTCGCGTTCCCGGTGTTGCGGCGCGGCGCGGAGATCGGCGGTGCCGGGAATGCCGTCGACCGCCGTCTTGTCGTACTGGACATCGATCGGTCCCGCATCCCCTGAGTCGTGCGGGCGCCGCAGAGCGAACGGAGCGGGTGACGTGAGCGACCTGAAGGCCGGCGGTCCGCAAGGGGCCGCTCCCGTCGCGTCGCCCGAACTGCTCGAACGGAGTCGCCGGCACCGGCGGCACACCCTGGAACTGCTGACGGTGTGCGCCGTCGCGCTCGTCCCGTGGACCGTGCTGCTGGCGCTGACGCTGCCGTCCGGCTACAAGGTGCACCACTGGCGTGTCGCCTGGGTCGGGTTCGACGTCCTGCTCCTGATCGCGATGGCCGCGACCGTGCTGCTCGGCTGGCTGCGGCACCGCGCCGTGATCGTGGCGGGACTGGCGACGGCGGTGCTGCTGATCGGCGACGCGTGGTTCGACGTGTCGCTCTCCTTCGGCACCTCCGAGGTGTGGCCGGCGGCGGCGCTCGCGGTCTTCGGCGAACTGCCGCTGGCGGGCTACCTCTTGCACCGGGTGATGCGGATGATCTCGCTCGCACAGTGGCCGCACCCCGGCGGAACGCTCACCGGCGAACAGCAGGACGGGTCCCGCGACTGCTGAGCGGGCTCATGAGCCGCCCGTGTCGAGGAACTGCTCCGCCAGGCGTTTCGGGGCCTGGACGAGCCATGCCTCCGTGATCACTTCTTGGAGCTCGGCGGAGCCGATCCGGTCGAGGCGGACCAGAACCGCCGGATAGCCGTCGAAGTGCGGGGTGGTGAAGTAGACGCCGGGGTCGGAGGCCACAAGCGCCTCTTTCACACCGACGTCCGCGACCCGGACGCCGAGGATCGGCCCGTCCGGCGCGGCGTCGCCGAGCGCCTCGCGGTCCGTGCCCCGCAGCGGCCGTTCCCAGACGAACAGCTTGTCCTTGACACGCCATTGCGGCAGTTCACGCGAGATCCGTTCGCTGGTCTCGGGGAGGCCGAGTGCGAGGTTCCGGACGTCGTCCCACGTTGCCATCCGTCGACCGTAGTCCATGGGGACATCTCCCGCGATGCCGTCGCGGATGAGTTGCCTTCGCGGATCGGACGTCCTCGCGGACGAAGGGCGCACCGCTGTGCCGAGTGCCGTGGCACCGTGATTGGCTGGTGCCCGCACCGCCGCCGACGCACAGGAGGACACCACAGCCATGAGTCACGCCTACAGCTATGAGTACAAGGTCGTCTCCTTCAGGGAGTCCCTGATCGGTGACGCGCTGGACAGCGGCAAGCTGGAGAAGGTCCTCAACAAGCATGCCGAGGACGGCTGGGCACTGAAGGCGATCACCTCGGCCGACGTCAAGGGCCGCATAGGGCCCGGAGCGGTCGAGGGCCTGCTCCTCACCTTCGAGCGGCCGCGCGCCTGACACGGCGCACCGCTCATGGCACAGGGTCCGTGCGTGCCGCGCGGACCCTGCTTCATGCCGCCGGGCCCGCCGTTTCGGCGTCGAGGGCGGACGCGCGGAGGGCGGCTGCCACGCGCACGACCGGTTCGCTCGGCGGGTGCGGCAGCCGGGCCAGCAGCAGGCGCCGCTGTTCCTGGGGCCCGCCGCGGACCGGCAGGATGCATACGCCCGGCGGTGCGGCCCCGGCGAGAGAGGCGGGCACGGTGGTGAGCCCGCAACCGGCGCCGACGAGGCGGAGTTTGGCCAGCCAGTCGCGCGCGGTGTGGGCGATCTCGGGCCGCTCGTCCAGGCCCGGCCACACACCCATCAGCCGGTCCTCGCCGGAGCCGGTGCTCGCGATCCAGCGCTGTCCGCGCAGGTCGGCCACGTCGACGTAGGCGCCGCGGGCGAGGGGGTGGGTGGCGGGCACCGCGAGACACAGGGCCCGTTCGGTGAGCGTCTGCACTGCGAGCGGAGGCGATTCCGTGTCCGGCGGCCGAAAGGGCGGCACCGAGGCCAGCAGCGCCAGATCCAGGCTGCCGGCGCGCAGGGCGCGCACCAGTGCCGGAGTGGTGCCCTCCCGTGTGACGACGTCGAGGCCGGGGTCGGTGCGGCGCAGCGCGGCCAGGGCCGTGGGCACGAGGACGGCTCCGGCGCTGGGGAACCATCCCAGGCGGACCGTGCCGGCCTGTTCCGGAAGGCCGGACAGCTCGCGCGCGGTGGCCTCGATCTCGTCGAGCACGACCGTCGCCCGGCGCATCACGACGCGGCCCGCCGCGGTCAGCCGTACGCCGTCACGCCGCCGTTCCAGCAGTTGCGCGCCGGCCGCCCGCTCGATCGCGGCGATCTGCCGTGACACCGCCGACTGGGTGTAGCCCAGCGACGCCGCTGCCGCGGTGAACGTGCCCTGTTCGGCCACCGCACGCAGCACGCGCAGCGCGGTCAGCGAGACATCCGTGAAGTCCATGACGGGAACGCATACTAGTCGCGCCCGACTTTCGCCTGCCGCATGAGCTCGTACGGAAGCGGGCCGTGCCCATGCCCTTGCCCATGACTGACGGGGCCCGAGCCGGAGCGTGGGCGTTAGCGCTCGACCATCGGGAGGTCGAGGACCTCTTCGGCCGCATCGAGGCGCTGCCGCCCGGTGACAAGGACCGCAAGGTGTACGCCGACCGGGCCACGATCGAACTGGTCCGGCACTCCGTGGCCGAGGAGGAGTACCTGTACCCGGCGGTGCGGGAGCATCTGCCCGACGGCGACGCCCTGGCGGACCGGGAGATCGAGGATCACTCGACGGCCGAGCAGATCATGAAGGATCTGGAGAGCTGTGAGGCCGGTGACGCCGAATTCGACCGGCTCGTCGGGCAGTTGATGAGCGACGTCCGCGCGCACATCGCCGACGAGGAAGGAAACCTCTTTCCGCGGCTACGCACCGCCTGCACGCCCGAGGCCCTCGACGAACTGGGCGACAAGGTCCGCCGGGCCAAGAAGACGGCGCCGACCCGTCCGCACCCCTCCGCGCCGGACACCCCTCCGGCGAACAAGCTGATGGCACCGGGTGCGGGACTGGTCGACCGGATGCGTGACGCACTGAGCGGTCGCGGCATGGGGGCGTGAAAGGGCTCGCGCGTCAGGCGGTGAGTGCCTGTCCCGGCTTGAGCAGGTCCAGGAGTTGGTCCTGGTGGAGTGCGCTCACGGGCGCGAGCAGATCCGGGTGGCGCAGCAGAGCGGCCGCACGCCGGTCGGTCTCGTCGGGTGCGACAAGGCGCCGGAACCTGCCGGGATCACCGGCGTCGCGGCTGCCCTCGGCGAGGGCGTCCACCGCGAGACGGGCCAGATCCGGATCGGTCAGCAGACAGGCCGCCCAGCTGGCCACTACCTCGTCGACCCAGGTGCGCCAGGCGTGGGCGTCCGGGTCGTGGCCGAGGGTGTGGTCCGCGCCCGAGATCCAGTCCAGGCGGGCCGAGCCGCCGGGGCCCGCGATGCCGACGAGTGCCGCGTCCGCCGGGGTGGGGTAGCGCAGCCATGCCGCGACCGTGACGGCTTGGCGGGCCTGCACTTCGCACAGGGTCGCGGCCCGCGCACCGCCCGCCGAGGGGTAGGCGCAGGTCAGCCACTGGGCGGTCGCCGCGATGAGCGGGGAGAGGTCTGCGAGCACTGCGGGCCGTCCGTATTGCATGAGCGAGAACTGGAACCGTGAAAAAACGGTAGCGGCCGACTCCCTATGGCGACATGCCCGTGCCGCCACCGGTGACGTGGCATCGACCACAGCCCGTCGGGAACCCGGAGGGTCCCTGCACATCCCCACACTCCGAGGAGAGGCTCATGAGTCTCCTGCGTCTGGTCGGCCGGCCCATGCTCGCCTCCATGTTCGTCGCGGGCGGTATGGACTCGCTGCGCGCTCCCGAACAGGTCGCTCCCGCCGCGGAGCCCGTCGTCCAGCCGGTCACCGAGCGGGTGCCCCAGCTGCCCGACCGCACCGAACAGGTCGTACGGCTCAACGGCGCCGTACAGCTGGTGGCGGGTCTGCTGCTGGGCAGCGGGCGGCTGCCCCGGCCGGCGGCGCTGGCCATCGCGGCCACGCTGGTGCCGACCACCCTGGCGGGGCACCGTTTCTGGGAGGCCAAGGATCCCGACGAGCGCGCTCAGCAGCGGATCCACTTCCTGAAGAACCTGTCGATGCTCGGCGGTCTGCTGATCGCTGCCGACGACACCGCCGGTGCCCCCTCGCTGGCCTGGCGCGGCCGCCATGCCGCTCACGACCTGCGCCGGGAGGCCAACCTGGTGGGCCGGTCGGTGCGCGCCACGGCACGGCCCGCCGCGACGGTCGGCGGCATGAAGGCCAAGCTGAGCCGCTGATCGCCCCGGGCGCGCTCGGGGTTCGCCCTACTTCTCGGCGGAGGTCAGGAATTGGTCGAGGGCCGTGGTCAGTTCGGCGGGTTTCTCCACCGGCAGTTCATGTCCTGCGTCGATGATGCGGACCACCGCGTCCGGGTAGGCCTTGGCCATGCGCAGCATCTGCCGCAGCGGCAGCTGGATGTCGTGATAGCCGTGCACCATGAGGGTGGGTACGCGGATGTCGCCGACCCGGTCCAGTACGTCGAAGGCGCGCATGGCGCCGTAGAGCGGCATGACGACGTCGCGGGGCGTGTCCGCGGAGGCCTTGATGTAGGCGCGGACCTGCTCGCGGGGGAAGCCGGGCGCGAAGGCGCGCCGGATGTTGGCGGCGATGAACAGCTTGAAGGGGACGAGTGTCGAGGCGCCCATCAGCAGGCCGCGTCCGCGGCTGTAGGTCATGCGGCTGATGGAGTCGACCAGGACGAGGCGCTCCACCCGCTCGGGCTGGTCGAGCGTGATCGTCTGCGCGATCATGCCGCCCATCGAGTGGCCCACCAGCACCGCCCGTTCGACGTCGAGGTGATCGAGGAGGGCGGTCACGTCCTCGGCCAGCTCCGCGATGGTGCGCACGCCCTTTCCGCCGCTGTCGCCGTGGCCGCGCAGATCGAGGCGGATCACGCGCCTGGTCCGGGCGAAGTGCGTCATCTGGTGGTCCCAGCGGTGCCGGTTCGCCGTCCAGCCGTGGATGAACACCAGGGGCACGCCGTCGCCTTCGCGCGGGCCCTCGTCGTCATAGGTCAGCGCTGCGCCGTGGACTTCGAGCTGCGGCATCGGTACCCCCCTGGTTACATCCGGTTACTGGCGGGTAGCGTAGCGGGCGCGGGGGTTCGCGTCACCGGCCCGCGCCCACGCGAGTGCCGGCCCGGCGGGCCGCGGACTCGGCCCGTTCCACCCCACCTCCGGGAGATCCGCCGTGACCGTCACCGACCGCATCGACCGCTTCGTCATCGACCCGTTCGGCGCCGACATCCCCGCGGAGAGCGCCCGGTTGCGCGCCCTCGGCCCGATCGTCCCCGTCGACCTTCCGGGCGGCATTCCCGCCTGGGCGCCGACCGACTACGACACCCTGAAGAACCTGATCCTCGATCCCCGGGTCAGCAAGGACCCGCGCCTGCACTGGAGGTTGTGGCCGGAGGTCGGCCAACACCCCTCCTGGGGCTGGGTACTGGGCTGGGTGGGCGTGGTGAACATGCTCTCCACCTACGGCGCGGACCACGCGCGCCTGCGCAAGCTGGTGGCGCCGAGCTTCACCCGCCGGCGCACCGAGGCGATGCGCGTGCGCGTGGAGGCGATCACCGCGGAGCTGCTCGACGCGCTGGAGGCGGCCGGCGCCGACGGCCGGGTGGTCGACGTCAAGTCGGCGCTCGCGCATCCGCTGCCGCTGCGGATCATCTGCGAACTGTTCGGTGTGCCGGACGAGTTGGTGGACGACACGGCGCGGATGGTCGCGGCCATCATGGACACCTCCGACCCCAGTTCGGAACACGCCGCATCGGTGCAGCAGCAGATCGGGACGGTCCTGCCCGCGCTGATCGCCCACCGCGGCGAGCACCCCGGGGACGATCTCACCACCGAGCTGATCCGGGTCCGGGACGAGGACGGCGACCGGCTCAGCGACGAGGAACTGCTGTACACCCTGCTGCTGGTGATCGGCGCCGGGTTCGAGACGACCGTCAACCTCATCGGCAACGCGGTCGTCGCCCTGCTCCGGCACCCCGAGCAACTCGCCGCCGTACGGGCCGGGAAGATCAGCTGGGACGCGGTCGTCGACGAGACCCTGCGGCTGCATCCGTCGATCGCCGCGCTGCCGCTGCGGTTCGCCGTCAGCGACATCGAGGCCGACGGCGTCACGATCCCGGCGGGCGACGCCATCATCACGACGTACGCCGCCGCGGGAGTGGACCCCGCGCACTACGGGCCGGACGCGGACCTCTTCGACGCGGCGCGCGGGGCCGACGACCACCTGTCGTTCGGCATCGGCGTGCACCGGTGCATCGGTGCTCCGCTCGCCCGGGTGGAGGCGCTGACCGCACTGCCCGCCCTCTTCGGGCGCTTCCCCGGGATGCGCCTGGCCGTCGACGAGGACGAACTGCGGCAGGTGCCGTCGTTCATCGCGTTCGGCTGGCAGGAGGTGCCGGTGCGGCTACGGGCGTAGAACGCCGAGGGGGGCCCGACCGGTCCCCCGTTCCGGTCGTGCCCCCGCGGCTCGTCGAAACTACGTGGCGAGTGGACATGTTGTGAACCGCGTCCGTGCCCGCTGAGAAGTCCGCGGGACTCACCCGTGCACAGTTGAGTCCGGAAGGTCCTGGTTCGTCGGGTGCAGTTCGGGCTGGGCGAGTTCGCCCAGGGCCAGGTGGGCGAGCACGACCTCGTAGAGATCGCTGCCCGAGGCGAGCAGCTGGCGTTCGAGAACGGGCTCCGCGCTGCGCACATGGTCGCGCACCGTCTGCGGGTGGACACCGAGGATGTTGGCGGCGCGTTCGGCGTTGCCCCCGGCCGCGATCCAGGTGCGCAGCGTACGTCGCAGATCGCGGGCGTCGCCCTCCAGACGGCCGAGCAGGCCCTGTGCCCAGGTACGCAGTGCGGGACCGGCGAGCAGGTCGGCGAGCCGTGCCCGGGCCGTCCCGGCGGGGCCGGCCTCGGGCGCTTCCTCGGACAGACCGACCCGGGTGTTGAGCGCGAGGTGGACGACGGCGCGCGCGACGAGGTCGGAGAAGTCCGTGTGCAGCAGGGCCTCCACCCGGTCCATGCGGGCGCGGACGGTGTTGCGGCTGACGCCGAGGACCTTGGCCGCGTTCACCGCGGTGAACTCCAGGCCGAGCCTGGTGGTGGCGAGGAGTTCGGCCCTGGTGTGGTACGCCAGGGTGTCGAGCGGACGCAGGACGTTCACCGTCCAGTCGAGCAGCACCGCCGGATCCATCAGGCGCTCGGGGTGGGTGCGCTCGGCGTACACGGCCTGCTGGTCGGGCCGGAAGCGGGCGACGGCCAGCGCGCTGACGGCCTGGCCGTAGGCGGTGGCGGTGCGCACCAGGCTCTGCGGGGCGCTGCCGCCGAGGTAGGTGCCGGGCCGGCGCCCGACCAGCAGCCGCAGGTCTCCGGCGCCGGCGTCATGGGGAGCGACGACGATGACATGGGCATCGACGGCGGGGCAGCGTACGACCAGGGCCCGCTCGTCCGTCGCGGTCAGACACTCTTCCGCGATGTGGTCGCGTTCCTGGGCGCTGCTCTCGAGGACGTAGACGCAGGCGGTGTCGGTGTCGAGCAGACCGGGCCACAGGCCGGCGGCGACGCGGCGGGCCGAGACGGTGTCCTCGACCATCAGCAGTTGCAGGATGGCGAGGCGCAGATCGGAGGTCGCGCGCCGCAGCCGCCGTCCGGCCTCGCTCGACTCACGTACCCTCAGCAGGAGTTCGACGACCTGGGCGGTGTGGGTGACGATGTCGGCGGCCCGCCGGTCGAAGGGGGCGGTCCGGGAGACCGCCAGCACACCGGCCGCGGCGAGCTGCGGCTGCCGCACTCCGACGAGCCGCAGATGGCGCCCCTCGTCGTCCCAGGCGGCGGAGGCGACACGGCCGGAGACAAGGTCCGCGACGAGGTGCTCGTCCAGCGGTGTCGGCGTTCCGGCGAGGACGTGTCCGGTGTCGTCCTGCAGACAGGCCGTCCCGCCCACGATGTCGGCGAGCCAGCCCACCAGCCGGCGGATGTCGCGGCTGGTCGGCCGGAGATGGTCGAGCAGTTCCCGCGCCCACCTCGCGCTCTCGGCATCCGTCACCTGCGCACGGCCGGCCCCGTCCTTTCCGGCACCCATTTCGGCCTTCTCCTCGTCCATCACATCGACCTCGGCATATCGGTCGGGGACGTTACCTCACGTGTGCCCGGTGGTGACACGAGTACGGCGTCCGGACCGCACGGAGGAGGCGAGGTGGCGGCGAGGAGGTGGACGTCTCAGACGCGCCGGTCGGCGAAGACCCCGCCCGCGCTGAACACCTGCCGGGCGAACCGCTCGCCCATCCGCACATGGGTGGCGGCGTCCGGGTGGAGCTGGTCGGGCAGCGGCAGTTCCACGGCGTCGCCCTCCCCGTACAGGTCACGGCCGTCGAGGTAGTGCAGGTGCGGGTCCTCGGCCGCCCGCTGCGTCACTATGCGGGACAGCTCGTCCCGGATGACGCCCAGGGTCAGCTTCCCGTCGGCACGCTCCGCGGGATCACCCATGGCGTGGAACCGGAGCCTGCCGTCGCCCAGGGTGCTGAAGTCCAGGACGGTCGGGCCGGGCGTCTCCTCGTGCATGGGGCACAGGATGGGCGAGACGACCAGCAGGGGTGCCGTGGGGTGACCCTCCCGGACGGTGTCGAGGAAGCCGTGGACGGCGGAGGTGAAGGCGCGCAGCCGCATCAGATCGGTGTTGACGAGGTTGATGCCGATCTTGACGCTGATGAGGTCGGCGGGTGTGTCGCGCATCGTGCGGGCGGTGAACGGGTCGAGCAGGGCGCTGCCGCCGAGCCCGAGGTTGATCAGTTCCAGGCCGCCGAGCGAGGCGGCGAAGGCGGGCCAGGTGGTGGTGGGGCCCGCGGCGTCGGAGCCGTGGCTGATCGAACTGCCGTGATGCAGCCACACCTTGCGCCCGGACGCAGGGGCCGGCTTCACCGGGGCGTCGGTGCGCAGGGCGACCAGTTCGGTGGTCTCGTTGTGCGGCAGCCAGATCTCCACGTTCTTGGCCTCGTCGGACAGGCCGGTGAAGCGCAGCGTGCCCACGGCGCCGGATCGGACCTCGGCGGTTCCCGCGGTCATGTCGATGGTGACGGTGTCACCGCCCTTGACGCTGCCCCGGCCGGCCGGGCGGCCGTCCACGAGGAGCTCGTACACGCCGTCGGGACGGGACGGGGCGCCGACGTAGAGGCGCTTGGTGGGCACGGTGTCCAGTTCGATCGCCGTCGCGCGGGTGCGGAAGGCCAGCCGTACGCCGGAGGGCTGGGACTCGGCCATGGCCAGCTGCGGATCGGTGCACTGGGCGCGCGCCCACGCGGGGAGCCGGTGCGGGAGCAGACCGCGCTCGGTCCGCTCCACGTCGATGGCGCCGCGCAGCAGGCTCGCGGTGAGGGGCGTGGTGATCCAGTCGTACGTGGTGTGCATGGGTGTCCTCGGCCTCACGGTCAGCGGGCGGGGTCGGTGGGCCAGTTGCGCAGCAGTGCGTCGAGCGCGTCGAGGACGCGTGCCCAGCTCACCTCCGGGTCGGGGGCGCTGTGGCTGAAGCTGCCGCTCATTTCGAGGCTGACGTAGCCCTGGAAGACGCCGCCCAGCAGCCGGACGGCGTGGGTCTGCTCCGGTTCGGCCAGGTCGTAGCCGCGCAGGATCGCGCGCGTCATCTCGGAGTGCCGGACGCCCGCACTGGCGAGCGCGGTCTCGTGGTCCAGTCGCGTCCGGGCGGCGTCCGCTCGGCCGGGGTGCTGCCTGGCGTAGTCGCGGTAGGCGTTGGCGTAGGCGGCCAGGGCGTCCTTTCCGGACCGGCCGGCGAGGGCGTCGGCGACCCGCTCGGCGAGCTCTTCCAGGGCGAACAGGGCGATACGGATCTTGAGATCCTGGGAGCTCTTCACATGCGAGTACAGGCTCGCGACCTTGACGTCGAACCGCCGCGCGACCTCGGAGACGGTCACCCGGTCGAAGCCGACCTCGTCCGCCAGCTCCGCACCCGCCCGCACCACACGCTCCGTGGTCAGCCCTGCGCGCATCCGCCTCACCTCTCTCCGGCCACGACCTCGACCAGAACCCATTATGCGTTTGCCTAAACTCTTTAGGCAAATTACCTTGGGGTTATGGAACCGCTGACCGAGCGCGAGATCCGCGCGGCCTTCATCAACTGCACCAAGGGCGAGGCGAAGCGCCTGTCCGTCCCGCGCGACCTGACCGAGCAGCCGTGGGAGGACCTGGACTTCCTCGGCTGGCGCGACCCCCAGGCGCCCGGCCGCGCCTACCTCGTCACCACGGGGGACGACGGCCGGGCGAGGGCCGTCGCCCTGCGCGCCGCGAGCTCCGCCGTCGGACAGCAGCGGCGCAGCATGTGCTCGATGTGCCTGACCACCCACTCCGGCGGCGTCTCCCTGATGGTGGCGCCGAAGGCGGGGAAGGCCGGGCAGCAGGGCAACTCGGTGGGCGCCTACATCTGCAGCGATCTCGCCTGCTCCCTGTATGTGCGGGGCAAGAGGGACGCGGGAGTCGGTGCACGGCTGCACGAGACGATCACGCTGGAGGAGAAGATCCGGCGGACCGTGGCGAACGTCGCCGCGTTCGTCGCCAAGGTCGGTACGGCATAAGCTCGCCGAATGGCGAAGTACTTCGACGTGCACCCCGACAACCCCCAACCGCGTGCCATCTCCCAGATCGCCCAGAGCATCCGCGACGACGCCCTTATCGCGTACCCGACAGACTCCTGTTATGCGCTGGGCTGCCGGCTGGGCAGTCGTGACGGCATCGACCGGATCCGGTCCATCCGCCACCTGGACAGCCGGCACCACTTCACCCTCGTCTGCCAGGACTTCGCACAGCTCGGCCAGTTCGTGCGCGTCGACAACGACGTGTTCCGCGCCATCAAGGCGTCGACGCCCGGCAGTTACACCTTCATCCTGCCGGCGACGAGGGAGGTGCCGCGGATGCTGCAGCACCCCAAGAAGAAGACGGTCGGCGTGCGCATCCCCGACCACGTCGTCACCCACGCCCTGCTCACCGAGCTCGGCGAGCCGCTGCTGTCCAGCACGCTGCTCCTGCCCGACGAGGACGAGCCGATGACCCAGGGCTGGGAGATCAAGGACCGTCTCGACCATGTGCTGGACGCGGTCGTCGACTCCGGGGACTGCGGCACCGAACCGACGACGGTCATCGACTTCTCGGACGGCGAGGCCGAGATCGTACGGCGCGGGGCCGGGGACACCACGCGCTTCGAATAGGCCGTTCCGGTTGGGCGGGGGTCCTTTCCGGCGGGTCGATGGTACGTGCAACGATGTTCGCACCCGGCCCGTCGGGCCGCACAGCACGTCGGCGCCGCGCGCGCAGAGAGGCAGCCCCCATGACCTCCGTACAGGGAACAGCCGTTGACATCACCACCGCGGACGGCGTCGCCGACGCCTATCTCGCGCATCCCGATGACGGCCTCGCCCACCCCGCCGTACTGCTCTACCAGGACGCCTTCGGACTGCGTCCGCATCTGAGGTCGATGGCTGACCGGCTGGCCGGATCCGGCTACGCGGTCCTGGTGCCGAACGTCTTCTACCGGCACGGCCGCACGCCGGTCTTCGACCTCCCGGAGTTCATCGACGTGTCCGCGCGGCCGGAGATCTTCCAGAAGATCGGCCCGGTGATGCAGGCGCTCACCCCGGACCTCGCCAAGCGGGACGCGGGCGCGTACCTCCAGTGGCTGGCGGACTCGCCCCTGGCCGCCGACGGCCCGGTCGCGCTGACCGGTTATTGCATGGGTGCTCGTCTCGCGCTGCTGACGGCCGGTTCCTACCCGGACCGGGTCGCCGCCGCGGCCGGTTTCCACGGCGGCCGGCTCGCCACCGACGCACCGGACAGCCCGCACCTGGTGGCAGGCAACGTCACCGCCGAGCTCTACTTCGCCCACGCCGACGAGGACGGCTCCATGCCACCGGAGCAGCAGCAGCTCCTGGAGGACACCCTCACGAAGGCGGGTGTACGGCACCGCTGCGAGGTCTACTCCGGCGCGCACCACGGGTACACGCAGGCGGACACGGCCGAATACAACAAGGAGGCCGACGAGCGGCATTGGGCGGCTCTGCTCGACCTCCTCGACCGGACCTTCTGAACCGCACGTTTCCGGCCGGGCCTGCTCGGCCCGTCTTTTCAACGCGTCTTTCTGACGGACAAACAGGCTCCTACGCCCGCGGGTCGGACCCGCGGGCGTCGCCATTCACCTCGCTCATCGTTCAACTTATTGACATGCTCGCGCCTCAGTGTCAGTTTGAGAGCGCTCTCAAAGGTGGTCCGGACCACCTTCGAGGGCCATCCCCCCACAAGTGTTGAACCCCCCACGGAGGTGCGCGTGCACGCAAGGAAAGTCAAGTACCGGCTTCTGGTCCCGGCAGCGGCAGCAGCGCTGATCGCCGGGGCGCTGGCGCTCCACTCGCCCTCGTCCGCGGACGCCGCGGTGCCCGACACCATCCCCCTGGAACTCACCAACAACTCCGGTCGCAGCGAGCCGGTCTACGTCTACACCCTCGGCACCCAGCTGTCGTCGGGCAAACAGGGCTGGGCGGACGCCGACGGCACGTTCCACGCATGGCCCGCGGGCGGCAATCCGCCGACTCCCGCGCCCGACGCGTCGATCGCCGGGCCGGCGTCCGGGCAGTCGAAGACGATCCAGATCCCCAAGTTCTCCGGCCGCATCTACTTCTCGTACGGCAAGAAGCTCGACTTCCGGCTGGCCGAGGGCGGTCTGGTGCAGCCGGCCGTGCAGAACCCCAGCGACCCCAACCGCGACACGCTGTTCAACTGGTCCGAGTACACGCTGAACGACTCCGGCCTGTGGCTCAACAGCACCCAGGTGGACATGTTCTCCGCGCCCTACGCGGTCGGCCTGCAGCGCTCCGACGGCAGCACGGCCACCACCGGTCACCTCAAATCGGGCGGCTACAACGGCTTCTTCAACGCGCTGAAGAGCCAGGGCGGCGGCTGGGACAAGCTCATCCAGACCGGGTCCGACGGCTCGGTGCTGCGTGCGCTGGCGCCCGGGTACGGCATGGAGACCGGCGCCCTGCCGAAGACCGTGATGGACGACTACGTCAACCGCGTCTGGCAGAAGTACGCGTCGGAGACGCTGACCGTGACGCCGTTCACCGACCAGCCCGACACCAAGTACTTCGGCAAGGTCTCGGGCGACGTCATGAACTTCACGGACGGCTCGGGCTCGGTCGTCACCACCTTCCAGAAGCCCGACGCGGACAGCATCTTCGGGTGCCACAAGCTGCTCGACGCCCCCAACGACCAGGTGCGCGGGCCGATTTCGCGGACCCTGTGCGCGGCCTTCAACCGCTCCACCCTCCTGACCAACCCCAACCAGCCGGACTCCTCGGACGCGGACTTCTACAAGGACTCCGTGACCAACCAGTACGCCAAGAACATCCACGCGCAGATGGCCGACGGCAAGGCCTACGCGTTCGCCTTCGACGACGTCGGCAACCACGAGTCCCTCGTCCACGACGGCAACCCGCAGAAGGCCTCTCTGACGCTCGACCCGCTGAACTGACAGACGCCGAACCGGCAGATGCCGGCCCTCACCCCGCTCCGGTGCGGGGTGAGGGCCGTTTCATGTGGGGAATGCCGCGTGCCGGATCAGCTGGTCGTCAGGGCCGTGTCGTCGATGACGAAGCTGGTCTGCAGCGAGGAGTCCTCCGTGCCGCTGAACTTCAGGGTGGCGGTGGTGCCTGCGAGTGAGGACAGGTCGAAGGACTTCTGGGCGTAGCCCGAGGCGGCGTTGAGGTTCGAGTACGTCGCCAGTGTCCTGGACCCGGCGGTGACCGTCAGCTTGTCGTAGGCGGTGCTGCCGGTCGTCTCCGACGTGTCGATGTGCAGATAGAAGGTGAGCGTCGCCTTGCAGCCGGCCGGGACGGTCACCGACTGGGAGAGCGAGTCGGTGTGCGTGGTGCCGTAGCCGTCCAGCCAGGCGTAGTACGAACCGCCGTGCGGCGCCTGACCGTTGTCGTCGGTGATGACACCGCTGGTCGCGGTCCAGCCGGTGTTGCCCGACTCGAAGCCCTGGTTGCCGAGGAGCTGGGACGAGGTGCAGCCGCCACCGCTGGTACTGACCGTCCAGC
This sequence comes from Streptomyces spinosisporus, assembly GCF_022698145.1. Lineage (GTDB taxonomy): Bacteria > Actinomycetota > Actinomycetes > Streptomycetales > Streptomycetaceae > Streptomyces > Streptomyces spinosisporus. The sequence continues at coordinate 108,862 of NZ_JALDAX010000011.1, read as the reverse complement.
TGAAGGAGGCGGTGCCCTTGGCGCCGGTGCTGTCGGTCACCGTGACGGTGGTGCTGTAGGTACCGGCCGTCGTCGGCGTACCGGAGATCACACCGGTGGAGCTGTTGATCGACAGACCCGCGGGCAGTCCGCTCGCGGCGTACGACAGCGAACCGCCGTTGGTGCTGCTGGCCGAGATCTGCAGGCTCACCGCCGTGCCGACGGTGGAGGACTGGCTGCCCGGGTTGGTGACCGTGACACCGTTGGCCGGCACGGTGATGTGGCTGCCGACGTTGATGCCGGCGAAGGCGTTGCCGACCCCGGCGTACTGGACGGAGTTGGTGCCGTACAGCGCGGCGGCCGCGTTGAGGGCGGCGGTGCGGGCTCCGGCGTAGTTGGTGCTGGACGTCATGTACGTCGTCAGCGCCTTGTACCAGATCTGCAGGGCCGCGGCCCGTCCGATGCCGGCGACCGCGACGCCGTCGGACGTCGGGCTGTCGTAGGTGACGCCGTTGATGGTCTTGGTGCCGCTGCCCTCGGAGAGCAGATAGAACATGTGGTTCGCCGGACCCGAGGAGTAGTGCACGTCGAGGTTGCCGACGCCCGAGTACCAACTGTCCGCGGAGCCGCCGTCCTTGCTCGGCTCGTCCATGTAACGCAGCGGCGAACCGTCGCCGTTGATGTCGATCTTCTCGCCGATGAGGTAGTCGCCGACATCACTGCTGTTGTTGGCGTAGAACTCCACACCGGTGCCGAAGATGTCGGAGGTCGCCTCGTTCAACCCACCCGATTCCCCGGTGTAGTTGAGGCCCGCGGTGTTGGAGGTGACGCCGTGGCTCATCTCGTGCCCGGCCACGTCCAGCGAGGTCAGCGCGTGGGTGTTGCCGGAGCCGTCGCCGTAGGTCATGCAGAAGCAGCTGTCGTCCCAGAAGGCGTTGACGTAGCCGCTGCTGTAGTGGACCCGGGAGTAGGCCGCGGCGCCGTCGTTCTTGATGCCGCTGCGGCCGAAGGTGTTCTTGTAGAAGTCCCAGGTCTCCTGGGCGCCGTAGGCCGCGTCCGCGCCGGCGGTCTGCGTGTTGGACCCCGAACCGGTGCCCCAGACGTCGTCGGAGTCGGTCATCAGGGTGCCGGTGCCCGAGGTGGCCCGGTTGAGGTTGTACGTTTTGTGGCCGCCGCGCGTGGTGTCGTACAGCTGGTAAGTGGAGCCGGACAGCGTGGTGTTCAGCGTGACGGCACCGCTGTACTGGGTGTTGCCGGTGCCCGTCTTGATGTCCTGGTACCGGCCGAGTTCCTTGCCGGTGGTGGCGTCGGTGACGACGTGCAGCCGGCTCGGTGTGCCGTCGTCCTGCAGCCCGCCGACCACCGTCTCCCAGGCGAGCTCCGGGGTGCCGTCGCCCGCCCAGATCACCTTGCGGGCGCTGTCGGCGGAGGGCTGCTCGGCGTCGAGGGCCCTGGCCGTCTTGAGGGCCTTGGTCCGGGCATCCGACTTGCTGAAGGTCGCGGTGGTCGAGGCGACCTTGATGGTGCGCCTGTTGTTGAAGGTCGTGCTCACCGTGCCCTTGGCCAGGGAGGCGGGCGGAGTGTGCACGACCAGGTCGCCGCCGAGGACGGGCAGACCGGCGTAGGTCCGCTCGTAACGGGTGTGCACGGTGCCGTCGTTGTCCTTGACGACGTCCTTGACGATCAGCTTCTCCTTGGCGCCGAGCCCGATCGAGCGGGCGGTCGCCGAGGTCTTCTCCTGCGCGCTCTTGAGCAGCGCGCTGTGCTGCGCCGCGGTCAGCTTCATCTCCAGGCCGCCGGTGCGCAGCGGGCTGGGATGGGATGCCGCGGGTTCGGCGTTCGCCGGCACGGACTGGATGCCGAGGGCGAGGAAGGCCGCGGTGGAGACCAGGGCTCCGACCGCGGTCCGGATGCGGGGGTTGCGTCTCACTCGTTCTCCTACTGCTGTGGCCGTGTGGGGGCGGCCATGACAGACCGGGCAGACGGGTGTACTGACCGGGACAAGCAGAGCTGTGCGAGACCGGCACAGCTTGGTGAGAACGTGGGGGGTGGGTGCGGCGGTTGAACGGAGAATGACAGCTTTGACCAGGTCATGTCAGCCGCCTGCAGGGCACTCTAGGGTTATCCCTGCATGCGGCGGCAAGACCTAGGGTCGGTGGCCCAAGCAACCCTGGATGCCTGGGACTTGAGGGCAGGTCGGATCGGGTCAGGCGGGCTTGACGGCGCGGACGACGGCGGAGTGCATGCCGTCGGCGACCGGCTGGGTCGGTGTGATCTCGATGTCCGTGAAGCCGGCGGCCTCCAGGCCCTGGCGGTACTCCGAGAAGGACAGGGCGCCGGCGATGCAGCCGACGTAGTCGCCGCGCTCGGCCCGCTGGTCGGGGGTGAGCGTGTCGTCGGCGACGATGTCGGACACGCCGAGCCTGCCGCCGGGCCTGAGCACCCGGAAGGTCTCGGCGAAGACGGCCGGCTTGTCGGTGGACAGATTGATCACGCAGTTGGAGATGACGACGTCGATCGTGTTCGCGGGCAGCGGGACGGCCTCGATGGTGCCCTTGAGGAACTCCACGTTCGTCACGCCCGCCTTCGCCGCGTTGGCGAGGGCCAGGGCGAGCATCTCCTCCGTCATGTCCAGTCCGTACGCCTTGCCGGTGGGGCCGACGCGGCGGGCGGACAGCAGGACGTCGATCCCGCCGCCCGAGCCGAGATCCAGAACGCGCTCGCCCGTGCGCAGTTCGGCGACGGCGGTGGGGTTGCCGCAGCCGAGGGAGGCCGCGAGGGCCTCCGCGGGCAGTGCCTCGCGCTCGTCCGCGGCGTACAGGGTCGAGCCGAAGTTCTCGTCGGTCTCGACCGGCTCGGGACCGCAGCAGGCGGTGCCGCCGACGGTGACCTTCATGGCTGCCGCCGCGTACCTCTGGCGGACGGTTTCCCTCAGGTCGGTGCTCTGATCGGTCATGACGCACTCCTGGATGAAGGGGCGCACTGCGCCCCAAGACGGCCTGTATTGACGTTCATCAATGCAAGCTTGCGCCTTGGATCGATGAACGTCAATATAGAGTTCATGACGAACGAAGAGCTGGTGGTGATCGGCCAGGACGGCGCCTGCTGCCCGGGGCTGTCCGCCGCGCCGCTGGACGAGGACCGGGCGGTCGAGCTGGCCAGGGTGTTCAAGGCCCTGGGCGACCCGATCCGGCTGCGGCTGATGTCGATGATCGCCTCGCGGGGAGAGGGCGGCGAGGTCTGCGTGTGCGAGCTGACCCCGGCCTTCGACCTGTCCCAGCCGACCGTCTCCCACCACCTCAAGCTCCTGAGGCAGGCCGGACTCATCGACTGCGAGCGCCGTGGGACCTGGGTCTACTACTGGGTGCTGCCGGGTGTCCTGGACCGGCTCGCGGGGTTCCTCACCACCGCGCGGACCGCGGCCGGCGCTCCACCGGAAGGGCTTCCCTCGTGAACGACCGGCCTTCGCGCCCCTCCGTGCTGTTCGTCTGCGTCCACAACGCGGGCCGGTCCCAGATGGCCGCGGCCTTCCTCGAACACCTCGTGGGCGGCCGCGTCGACGTCCGCTCCGCCGGCTCCGCCCCCGCCGCAACCGTCAACCCGGCCGTGGTCGACGCGATGCGCGAGATCGGCATCGACATCTCCGCCGGCACCCCGAAGATCCTCACCGCACAAGCCGTCCAGGCCTCCGACGTCGTGATCACCATGGGGTGCGGCGACGCCTGCCCGGTCTTCCCCGGCAAGCGGTACCTCGACTGGCAGCTCGACGACCCCGCAGGACAGGGCATCGACGCGGTACGCACGATCCGCGACGCGATCGAAGCGCTGGTGCGAGCACTGATCTCGGAGATCGCACCGGGCTGAGGAGACGGCTTGTGTGCATCGTGAGGTCGGTCCCGGCTGGGCGCCGCACCTGCGGGCCAGGGCGAGGCTCCTCGTACCAGCGGCCCCAGGCTGCTGACGAGTCATCACGTGTCCCACGGGGAACACACATGGGGAAGGCACGATCGTCGACTCCGGGGGATTCGTGATGTCTCGCAGTGCAGCGGCACCACCGCCGGGTCAGGACGACACCGTCCTGGCCCGGCTCGGCATCAAGGCCGAACTCGCCCGCAGAATGGGCGTGTTCGGGAACTTCGCGATCAGCTTCTCCGTCATCTGCATCCTGGCCGGCGGCATGAGCCTGTTCGGCTACGGCCTCGACCACGGCGGTCCCGCGGTCATGCTCGGCAGCTGGGTCGTCATCGGCTTCATGACGCTGCTCGTCGGGATGTCCCTGGCAGATGTGGTCTCCGCCTACCCCACGAGCGGCGGACCGTACTTCATGGCCGACAAGCTCGGCGGCCCCCGCTGGGGCTGGACCACCGGCTGGCTCAATCTGCTGGGCCTGCTGGGCGCGATCGCGGGGATCGACTACGGTGCGGCGACCTTCATCGGCGCCTTCGCGCAACTGCAGTGGGACGTGACGCCGACCGTCACCACCACCCTCGTCGTCTTCGGGTGCATCCTGCTGCTGCACGGTCTGCTGAACCTGCGCGGCGTGCGTCTGGTCACCGTGCTCAACTCGATCTCGGTCTGGTGGCAGTTGGCCGGCGTCGCCGTCATCGTCGGCGCCCTCGCTCTCGCCCCCGACCAGCACCGTTCGGCGCGGTTCGTCCTCACCCACTTCAACAACGACACCGGCTTCACCAGCCCGTTGTACGTCTGCCTGATCGGCGCCCTGCTCGCGGGCTACACCTTCTGCGGCTACGACGCCAGCGCCCACGTCGCCGAGGAGACGACCGAGGCGCAGACGTCCGCCCCCAGGGGCATCGTCCACGCCGTCACCGTCTCCTGGATCGCGGGCTTCGTCCTGCTCGCCGGGATGCTCGCCGCCATCCAGGACTACGACGCCACCCGGAACACCGCGACCGGCGTGCCGCCCGCGCAGATCTTCCTCGACGTCCTCGGCACCGGCGGCGCCAAGTCCCTGCTGCTGGTCGTGATCGTGGCCATGTTGTTCTGCGGCAACGCCGAGGTCGCCGCCGCGAGCCGCATGATCTACGCCTTCTCCCGCAGCCGCGCCCTCCCGGGCTGGCGGACCTGGCGGCGGGTCAGCGGCCGGACCAGGACCCCCGTACCGGCCGTATGGCTGGCGATCTGCGTCCCGTTCGTGCTCGCCCTGCCCGCCCTGTGGTCGCCCGCCGCCTACGGCGCCATCACCGCGATCAACGCGGTCGGCATGATCCCCGCTTACGGCATCCCCGTCTTCCTCGCCCTGCGCAAGGGCGATCGGTACCGACCGGGGCCGTGGAGTCTCGGACGCTGGCGACGGCCGATCGGTGTCGTCGCCGTCGCCTACGTCGTCGTCATCACGGTGGTCTTCTGTCTGCCCCAGTCGGCCCCGATCACCGCCGAGTCCTTCAACTACGCCGGTGTCACCCTCGCCCTGGCGCTGCTGCTGGCCTGGCTGACCTGGATCACCCGGGGTCGCCGCGCCTACCGGCTGACGGCGGCCGGTGGCAGCGCCAGTGACAGTCCCTCACCGGTGGTGGGGTGAGGTCAGGTAGTGCTGCCGCAGGAGTTCCTTTCCGTAGTCGTTGCCGTTCGGGGTGCGGATGACGGAGTGGACGTGCATCTGCGTCGGACCGCTGCCCTGGGTGGCGCCGTAGGCGCCGGCGAGCGGGCCCGGTGCCTGGCAGTCCACCTCGACCCACACCACGGGGCTGTGCACCCGGACGTAGAAGGCGGCGTCGTCCGCGGTGCCGCCCGACCAGGTGGCGAAGGTGTCGTCGAGATGCTTGCGGACCTCGGCCAACCGCACCTGCGCGGCGTCGGCCCTCGCCCGCCCCACGAAGGCCTCGACGATGCCGAGGAGCTTCGCCTTCTGGGCGCCGGTGAGGGCGCTGCCCTGTATGCCTTCGTACGCCTGGACCGCGTTGTCGGCGAAGGCGCCGGCCTTCATGGACTCGTTGGACTTGGTCGAGGAGGCGATGGCGACCTTCTGCTGCGCCTCGGTCAGGGAGTTGATGAAGGCGAGGCTCGCGAGGACCTCCTCGTGGCAGACGGTGACCGTCTCGCCGTCGATCTTCATGGACGTGGGTTCCGAGCCCCAGAAGCAGGGGCTCATCACGACCTGGTCGCCGAGGACGAAGTAGTTGAGGACCAGGTGGTGGCCGTCGAACTGGAAGCCCCACGGCTCGCTGTCCGACGGTGTGCCCATCACGGTCCAGTAGTAGGCGTCCTCGTTGAAGGAGTCGGTGTTGCCGATCGCCTCGCCCGCCGCCTGGTTGATCCTGCGGATCTTCTCCGTGGTCTCCAGACCGTCCGCGCTCAGCGCCGCCTTCAACAGAGCGGTGCCCAGCGCCTTCTGATCGTCGCTCAGGTCGGCGAGGGAGACGCCCTGGCGCTCGTAGGAGTCGACGTTGCTCCACAGCCGCCACTCGGTGGAGTGGACCGTGAACTGGGTCGAGGACCTCTGGGTGTCGGAGAGCCCGGCGAGGAACGCCTCGGCCGCGGAGATCACCGGGGCGGTGTCGACCTTGGTGGAGTGGATGGTGAACAGGTCGTCGATCCGCTTGCCGTCGGTCGTCAGCCCGAAGAACTCCTCGGTGATCGACTGGTTCCCGGGTCCGCCCGCACCGCCGCCCGGGCCGCCGCTGGGGACGCCGCTCGGCACGGGAGTGGCCGATGCGTCGGCCGTGCCCGTGGTGTCGTCGGCCATCGCGGCCCAGGCGCCGGCTCCGCCCATCGTGACCACCGCCGTGGCGCCGCTCGCGAAGAAGACCTTGCGCATGAAGGTGCGGCGGCTCGCGTGGGCGCTGCGGCCGGCGTCGGAGTGCGGCTCCCGGTCGGTCGGCTCTGCGGCGTCGAGCTCGGTCATCGTCGCGCTTCCCTTCGTCGTGGCGTGTCCCTGCCGGACCGCCGTGGTGTCACGACTGTCGCGGACCGAGCTGAGGCACACCTGAAGTCGGAGCCCGGACGTGGTGCGAAAACAGGCGCATCGAACCGTCGGCGCCGCCCTGAACTGGGCTTCTGTGCAGACACTTAGAGTTCGGGGGCCGGCGCCACGGACGTGTGCCCAGCGGCCGGCAGACGTACGGCGAACTCGGTGTGTCCCGGCCCGCTGCTCGTCTCGATGCGCCCGCCGTGGGCCTGGGTGATGGCCGCGGCGATGGCAAGGCCCAGGCCGGAGCCGCCGGTTGCACGGTTGCGGGAGATGTCGCCCCGGGTGAAGCGCTCGAAGACCGACGGGAGGAGGTCCGCGGGAATGCCGGGTCCGTCGTCCTGGACGCGGATCACACAGTCCGCGACCGTCGCCTCGACGACGACCGTGACCCTGGTGCCCGCCGGAGTGTGCAGACGGGCGTTGGCCAGCAGATTGGCCACCACCTGATGCAGCCGCGCCGCATCGCCGACCACCGTTGCCGGGCCGCCGTCGAGGCGCAGCGCCAGCTGCCACTCGTGATCGCTGCCCGCGGCCCGCGCATCCCATACGGCCTCGGCGACGAGGGTCGCCAGGTTCACCTCCGCCCTTTGCAGGGGCCGTCCCTCGTCGAGGCGGGCGAGCAGCAGCAGGTCCTCCACCAGTCCCGACATGCGCGCCGACTGGGCGGAGACCCGCCGCCAGGCCAGTTCGGGGTCGATCCGCTCGCTGCCGCGGTCCATCAGCTCGGCGTACCCGGCGATCGACGCGAGCGGTGTGCGCAGTTCGTGACTGGCGTCGGCCAGGAACCGACGCATGCCTTCCTCTCCCTGCTGACGTGCGGCGATCGCGTGCTCGACGTGGTCGATCAGTCGGTTGAGTGCGGCGCCGACCTGCCCGGCCTCGGTGCCGGGGTCGGTGTCCCCGGCCGGGACCCGCGTGAGTGCGCCGACCTCGCCCCGGTCCAGCGGTACGCGTGCGACCTCGACGGCGGTGGCCGCCACCCGTGCCAGCGGCCGCAGTTGACGCCGGACGACCACCGCGGACACCCCGCCGGCGACGGCGAGTCCGAGCGCGGTGATCACGGCTTCCAGCACGACGAGGTCGTCGATGATGCGCTGGACGTCGTCCATGGGCAGCCCGGCCAGCACGGGAACGCCGTCGCCCGCGAGGGCGGTGAGCCGATACGTGCCCAGGTCCGGGACGGTGCGCGTGTGCAGCGAGCCGTCCGGGGCGATCCCGGCGAGGGCGGCACGCTGGGAGGCGGAGAGGACCTTCCGGCGTCCGTCGCCGGTGACCACCTCGGCGGCGATGACCCGTCCGTCGTCGTCGAAGCGGGCGGCGAGCGTTCCGACCGGTTGTCCGCGCTCGTCGAGGAACCCCAGGTCGGTCGCGCCGCCCGTCCTGTACTGCAGACCGCCCTGGCTGCGCTCGGCCGCGTCGGTGACTCGCTGGTCCAGGTCCGCCAGCAGATGGGCGCGCTGGACGACCACCGTGGTCAGGGCCATGGCCCCGCAGACGACGACCATCGTCACGGAGATGAAGAACACCAGTCGGGCCCGCAGCGAGCGCCCCGGCCGACCGGTGCGGTCGTAGGCCTCGATCTCAGTCCTCCGCGGCCCTGATCACATAGCCGACGCCACGCACCGTGCGGATCATCGACGGCCGTCCTTTGTCGATCTTGGCGCGCAGGCTGTACACGTAGACCTCGACGAGATTGCCCTCCCCGTCGAACGAGGCGTTCCAGACGTGGTCGAGGATCTGCGCCTTGCTCAGCACCTGGTGGGGGTGGCCGAGCAGGAACCAGAGCAGGTCGAACTCCTTGGCGGTGAGCGGGACCGGGGTCCCGCCGCGGTGCACCTCCCGCGTCCGCTCGGCGGCCACGAGGTCGCCCAGCACCCGTACGGGTCCGTCGTCGTACGCCTCCTCGCCCGCCCCGGCGCGGCGCAGCAGCCCGCGCAGCCGGAGCATGACCTCCTCCAGCGAGAACGGCTTGGTCACATAGTCGTCCGCGCCCGCCGACAGGCCCGCGATCCGGTCCTCCAGCGCGTCCCGCGCGGTGAGCATGAGCACCGGCACCTTCGCGTTCTCGCCCCGCAGGCGGCGCAGCACCTCCACCCCGTCCACGTCGGGGAGCATGCCGTCGAGCACGACGACGTGCGGCGCGCAGGCCCGTGTCACCCGCAGCGCGCCCCGGCCGTCCTCCGCCGTGAACGGCCGCCACCCCGCCTCGGCGACGGCCGCCGACAACAGCTCGGTGAGCTCGGGCTCGTCATCGACGATGAGCACACGAACCCCGGCCTTACGGGCCACAGCACTTGCGGACATGGGGCGACGATGCCATGCCGAACTGTGCGGGGCCTGTGCCCCGAGTCAGAGCGCCCGGTCGGCCGCGTCCGGCAGCGGCACACCCAACTGCCCGGCACGTTCGGTCAGTTCGCGCCACAGCTTCGGGGTTACGGGGATGCCCCGCGCCCCACGCTCGTCGGCCACCAGGGCGCTGCGTTCGCCGGGGTAGAAGACGCCGTCGGCGCCGTCGGCCACCGGCAGGTCCTTGAGGGTGGCGAGGGTGGTGTCGACGTCCGTGGTGAAGGCGTCCGCGTCCCCGAAGGCGGCCGGGTCGAGGGCCATCAGCAGGGCGTTCTGGCGGTGCTTGCGCCCGGCCGGGTCGTCGGAGTGGAACGCGGAGAAGATGGGCGCGCCGACCAGCACGCTGGTGAGCAGCTCGAAGGCGAGTGACATGCCGGAACCCTTGGCGCCGCCCAGCGGGAGCGGCAGGACCGCCTTGTCCGGGTCGGTGGTCGGGGTGCCGTCCTCGGTGGCGGCCGCACCTTCGGGCAGCGGGGTGCCGCTCGCCTTCGCCTGGCGGATCCTGCCCAGGGCGATGGTGGCGGTGGCCATGTCGAGGAGCAGCGGCGCGTGGTCGCGCGCCGGTACGGCGACGGCGAGGGGGCTGGTGGCCACGGCGGCGCCCTTGACGCCGGTGTAGGCCATGTTGGGCATGCCGGCCACGAAGCCGATGCCGATCAGGCCCTGCTCGGCGATCTTCGAGACGTAGTAGCCGATGGCACCGGTGTGCACGGTGCGCCGGACGCCCACGGTGGCGGTGCCGGTCTGTCGCGCCCGCCGTACCGCTTCGTCAGCGGCCGCGCTCAGGGCGACCGGGCCGGGGGCACGGTCGGCGTCGAGGACGGCGGCGGCGGGGGTCGTCGACGCAATCGCCATTTCGGGCCGGGCGTTGGCGACGCCTTTGGCGAGCAGGTCCAGATAGGCGGGGACGCGGGCGATGCCGTGGGAGTCGACGCCGCGCTGCGCGGCCCAGACGAAGACGTCGGCGGTGGTGCGGGCGTGCTCGGCGCTGAGGCCTCCCTTCTCCAGAAGCGCGGCGGAGAAGGTGCGCAACTCCGCTGCGGGGACCAGGACTTGGGACGGGTTCTCGGACATGGTGGCGGGTTGCTCCAGGGTCAGCGGGTGACGAGGACGTCGACGACAGCGGTGGTGCCTTCGGTCACGGCCTTGAGGGCGCGCTCCAGGGCGGGCGCGAGCGCGTCCGGGGTGTCGACGGTCTCGGTGTGCAGGCCGAACGGCTCGGCGAAGGCGGCGAGCCGGGGCAGCCGGTGCAGATCGGTGCCGAGCCACTCCCCCGTCTCGGCGGCCGCCCCGTCGGGGTAGAAGCGGCGGTGGTTGAGATTCATCGACTGGTAGACACGGTTGTTGAACACCACGATCAGCAGCGGCAGTTCGTACGCCTTGGAGGCGTCGTACGACGGGATGACCGGGTTGTAGGTGAAGGCGCCGTCGCCGATGGTGAGCGCCACCGGGCGCTCGGGGGCGGCGAGTTTGACGCCGAGGGCGACCGCGATGCCCTGGCCGAGGCCGCCCTGCACATAGAAGTACGAGTCGGGCTCGGACGTCTGCAGATGGCGCTTGACGACACGGCTGTGGGTGATCGTCTCGTCGACCACGATGCCGTTCCTGCCGTCGAGCAGCCTGCGCAGACTCGCGGCGACCAGTACCGGGTCGATGCCCTCGGCGTCCGTCGCCCTGGCCTCGGCGGCCGCGACGGCGGCCTGTTCGGCGGCGTGCCGCTCTTCCTGGGCCGCGCGGCGTGCGCTCACCACGGTCTCGTCGAGTTCCTTGGCCCGCTTGGTCAGCTGGCGCAGGGTGTTGGCGACGTCGCCTTCCAAGTAGCGGTCCGCGAAGAGCACTTGGTGGACCACATGCGGGCGTTGCGGCACTTCATCGATCACCACGACCTTTGCCTCGGCGGGACGGCGGGACGGCGGGTAGAAGGGGGCACGGCAGTTCACGAGCAGGATCAGGTCGGCCTCGTCCATCCAGGGGCCGATGTCGCTGCCGGCGTGCAGCGGGTGGGTGCGCGGGAAGTTGGCGCACACCGCCGAGTCGGGCTCGACGACCGGGATGCTCCATGCCTCGGCGAAGGCCACGAGGGCCTCGAAGCCGCCCGTCTCACGCCCGGCCGTCTCCGTGACGATCACGGGGTTCACCGCCCCGCGCATCAACCGGGCGACGAGATCGACCTCTTCGGGCGAGCTGTGCGTGGAGCCGGGGGCGACCACGGGTCCGGACTCGCGGCCGTCCCACTCCTCCAGCAGGATCTCCAGCGGGATGTTCAGATACGCCGGTCCCGCGGGCGCCCGCCAGGACAGCTCCGCCGCCCGCGTGATCATCGCGGGCAGGGTGTGCACGCTCGCGGCCTCGTTGGACCACTTGGTGAACGGCCGGGCGACGCCGTGCGGGCCGCCCACGATGGACAGGTTGCGGTACCACTGACCGCCAGGGTCCGGGCCGGGCCCGTCGCCGTAGGTGGTCGACTCGGAGGAGGCGACCACCATCGGGACCCCGGCGAGCAGCGCGCCGTGCACGGCCATGGAGCCCTGCAGCAGGCCGGGGGCCGCGTGCAGGAGCACGCCCTGCGGGCGCCGCGCGAGGAGCCCGTACCCGGTGGCCATGCCGACGGCGACGGTCTCGTGCGTGAGGTCCAGATAGTCGGGGCAGGGGATTCCGTCCCGGTGGTGCCGGGCCAGGGACTCCCACACCGGGGCCCACTCGGACCCCGAGGAGCAGAAGATGTGGTCGGCGCCGACGGCGTTGAAGGCGGACACGACGGCGTCGCCGCCGTCGGTGCCCGACGTGTGCTGGGTGTCCGTCATCTCGTGTGGTTCCTCAGCCCTCGATCGGCCAGTCGAGGACCTCGGAGATACCCCGGCCCATGATCCATTCCAGCTCTTCCGGGGTGAAGTCCCAGTGCTTGGTGAACTGCTCGATCGTGTCGGTGTAGGTGATGCCGTGGCCGAGCAGCCGGGTGATGTCGGTGCCGTAGAAGCAGCGCTGCGGGCCCATCTTGTCGACCATCTCGCGCACGTACTTCTGGATGTTGTGGTTGGGGAAGGGCTGCGTGGAGTAGCCGGGCAGCGCGGAGACCTTGACGTAGATGTTGGGGTGGACGTGCAGGTCGGCGGTCTCCTGCACCCAGTAGCCGATGGCGTCGTCGACGCAGCGCGCCATGATGCCCATGTGGTCGATGATGATCTTCAGCTCGGGGTGCTTCTCGGCGATCTCGCCGAGCTCCCGCTTCCAGATGGGGGCGTGCACCATCGTCGGGATGCCCAGTTCCTCGGCGACGGGCCAGTACCAGTCGTTGGTGCCGTCGATCATCCAGTTGCGGTCGATCGGCCGGTGGAAGGTCAGGCGCGTGCCCTTGACGTGCGGGTTCTGCGCGAAGTCCTTGAGCATCGCCTTGCCCTCTTCGGGCTTGTTCTGCGGGATGCGGGCCATGATGCCGAAGCGGTCGGGGTGTGCCTCGCACGCCTCCAGGGCGTAGTCGATACGGTCGCCCTCCCAGGACGGCGGCAGGATCAGCGCGCGGTTGACGCCTGCCTCGTCCATCAGCTCCAGGGCCTCCTCGTAGGAGAAGGGGTCCTCGCGGTGTCCGTTGAGGCGGATGCGCTCCCGCGCCCCGGGGACCCAGGGGCGGTCCGGGGTCTCTTCCTTCCAGATGTGGATCTGGGTGTCGACGACGAACATGTCTCAACTCTCTTCGCAGCAGGGGGTGGTGGGATGATCGGGCGTTCTCAGGGTGGGGAACCGGTACTGAAGACGGCGTCGACGATGTGCTCGGCGATCGCCATGGAGGCGGTGGCGGCGGGCGAGGGTGCGTTGCGCACGGCGGTGATCCGGCCGGACCGGTGGATGCGGAAGTCGTCCACGAGCGTGCCGTCGCGGTCCAGTGCCTGCGCGCGCACGCCCGCGCCGCCGCGTACGACGTCGTCGGCGCCGACGGCGGGGACGTAGAGCCCGGCGTCCTTCATGAAGGCGGCCGTGGACAGGGAGCCGCGGTACTCCTTGAGGCCGGTGCGCCAGTGCCGGGCGGCCATCCGCCAGGTGCCGGGGTAGGCGGCGAGCCCGAGGAGGTCCCTCGGGGAGATGTGGGTGAGCCGGTAGCCCTCCCTCGCCAGGGCCAGGACGGCGTTGGGTCCGATCTCGACGGAGCCGTCCACGCGCGGAGTGAAGTGCACGCCGAGGAAGGGGTAACGCGGGTCGGGCACCGGGTAGACGAGGCCTCGTACGAGATGGGTCCGGTCCGGCTTGAGGAGCATGTACTCGCCCCGGAAGGGCACGATCCGCGGCTCCCGACGGTCCTGGGCGAGCCGGGCCACGGAGTCCGCGTGCAGACCCGCGCACAGGATCAACCGGTCGACCCTGACCCGGTCCTGTCCCGACGCCACCTCGATGCCGCCGGGCACGCCGGTGAGGGACGTGACGGGGAAGCCGAGCCTGATCTCGCCGCCGGAGTTCTCGATGTCCTTGGCGAACTCCCTTGCCAGCGCCGGGTAGTCGGTGATGGCGGTGCGCGGGGAGTGCAGGGCGGCGAGGCCGGCGGCGTGCGGTTCGATCTCCCCGATCTCCTCCTTGGAGACCTTCCGCAGATCGGGCACGTGGTTGTTCCGGGCTCGCTCGTAGAGGTTCTCCAACCGGCCCAGTTCGTCCGGACGTACGGCCGTCACGAGCTTGCCGATCTCCTCGTACGGCACCGAGCGTTCCTGGCAGTACTCCCGCAGCAGGGACACCCCGCGCACGCACAGGGCGGCCTTGAGGCTGCCGGGCGCGTAGTAGATACCGGCGTGCACGACACCGGAGTTGTGTCCGGTCTGGTGGACGGCGACCCGGTGCTCCTTCTCCAGCACCACGACGCGGGTACCGGGGCGGCGCAGGGCGATCTCACGGCCCGTGGCCAGGCCCACGATTCCCGCGCCGACGATGCCGATCGTCTCGTCGGCCATCGGTGTCCTCCTCTCCGCTCGCTCTGCTCTCTCCGATGCGTGCTTCAGGCGCCGTAGTTGACGGCCACCGTCTTGACGCGTGTCGAGAACCGCAGGACCTCCTCGCCCTGCTCCTTGTAGGCCGTGCCGGAGTCGTGGAACCCGCCGAAGGGCAGATGGACGTCCCAGCCGGTGGTGGTCGTGTTGACGGCGACCTGTCCGCACTCGGCCTCGTCCGCGAAGCGATGTGCGCTGCCCAGGTCGCGGGTGAAGACGGCGGCGGCGAGGCCGAAGTCCGAGTCGTTGACGGCCTCGACCGCGGAGGCGAAGTCGTCGACCGCGCGGAGCGCGAGGACGGGGCCGAAGACCTCCTCGCGCCAGACGGCGCTCTCGGGGCGCACGTCCGCGAGGACGGTCGGCTGGACGTAGCAGCCGTGGACGCGCTCGCCCTCGCTGTCCGCGCGGCCGCCGGTCAAGACGGTGGCGCCCTGTTCCACCGCCCGGTCCAGGTCGGCGAGGACGGAGTCGCGCTGCTGCGGGCTCGACAGCGGGCACAGGGTGGTCGCCGGGTCCCTGCCGGGGCCGACCGTCAGCGTCTCGACCTCGGCGACCAGGAGACGGGTGAACTCCTCGTACACCGGCCGCTCGACGATCACGCGGCTGGTCGCAGTGCAGCGCTGTCCCGCCTGGCCGAAGGAGGCCGCCACCACCGCCTTCGCGGCGGCCGGCAGATCGGCGTCGCGGAGCACCACCGAGGCGTTCTTGCCGCCCAGTTCGCCCTGGAAGCGGACGTTGCGGTCGGCGAGGCGCCGGCGGATCCGGTTTCCGACAGCATTGGAGCCCGTGAAGGTGATGCCGACGATGCGCGGGTCGTCGAGGAGGGCTTCCTCGATCTCGGCCGTACGTCCCGTGACGACGTTGAGCACGCCGGCGGGCAGCCCCGCGTCGTGCAGGGCACGCGCGAAGTGCAGACCCGACAGCGGTGTCTCGGTGGCGGGCTTGAACACGGCCGCGTTTCCGGTGGCCAGCAGCGGGGCGAGCTTGCGGGCCGGCGTGATCAGCGGGTCGTTCCAGGGGCTGATCACAAGGATCACCCCGATCGGCTCGCGCTGTGTGTGCGTACGGTGGTTCGGGCGTACGTCGTGCAGGAGCGTGCCGTACCCCTGGCGGGCCAGCCCGGCGTAGTAGTCGAGGAAGTCGGCGGCCTTGAGGGTCTCGCCGGTGGCCTCGGCGAGCGTCTTGCCGTTCTCCGAGGTGACGTCGGCGGCGATCTCCTCGATGCGCTCGCGGATCAGCCGGGCCGCGTCGGTGAGGACCCGGGCCCGCTCGAAGGGGCTGGTCCGCCTCCATACGGCGAAGCCACGTTCGGCGTGGTCGTAGGCCCGGGTGACGTCCTTGGCGGCGAGGGCGGGGACGCGGGCGATCGGGGCGCGGACGTCGGCCGGGTCGTGGACGTCGATCCACTCCCCGGTGGAGACCCACTCCCCGCCCGACAGGGTTTCCAGTGTGCGCATGGAGATCACTTCCTTGGTCGTCCGCGGTGCGGATCGTGCGGGCCGGATGCGACAACACACCATGTGGCGATGGGTCCACCAGCCCTGTCGGGGCAGGCAATGCTTGCGCCGGGTGCAGGTCGGCGGGCCGGAGATCCGTGCTGGAATCGGTCCGCCGGACCGATGGTCGAGGAGAGAACAGATGGCATTTGCAGTCGTCGCCCACTACCGCTGTGCGCCCGCTGATGCGGCGACGGCGCGGGATGCGTTGCTCAAGGCCCGTGCCGGCTCGCGCGGCGAGCCGGCGAACCTTGCGTACGAGGTGCACGAGGTGGTGGGCGAGCCCGGCGGGTTTGTGCTCTACGAGCAGTACGTGGATGAGGGTGGGTTCGAGGCGCACAAGGCGGCCCCGCACTTTCAGGAGCTCGTCGTGGGGGTGGTGTGGCCGTTGCTGATCGAGCGGACGGTTACTTTCGCCGAGGTGCTTTAGCGTCTGCCCGGTTTGTGTTTGTTCTTGAGCGCGGGTTGTGTGTGGCTTGTCGCGCAGTTCCCCGCGCCCCTTTGGGGCGCTTCAGAACTCGTTGCCCCAGCAGTAGCGGGCGATTGTTTCCACGAGGACCAGCTTGTTGCGTTGGGCCTCGGCGGTGAGCAAAGGGCGGTTCGCCGAGTCCGCGAAGCCTCGGGACGGGGATACGGCGCCGTCCTCGAGGTCCTTGAACTCGGCTACCGCGTCGATGCGTTGCATGACCGTGTCGATGTCCTCAAGGGACGGCACGGTGGCGTCGACCACGCCCAGGCAGAAGTCGCGGTCCTCCGGGAGTGCCTGGATCAGGGCGAGTTCGGCCGGGGTGCCCTGGTCGAAGGGGAGAATCCAGCGGTCGGCGGGTATCGCGGCGTACAGCTGCTCGGCGCGGGACCGGTCGAGTGCCGCGGGGGCGGACCAACCGGGGGCCATGCCGATGCGTACGCCCTCGGGTCGCTCGTCCAGCCGTGCCGCGAGTCCGTCGACGGCGAGTGCGTCCTCGAAGGACAGGGCGCCGGGGTCGGCCGGGTCGGTGGCCAACTGGCTTGTGAGCAGTGGGTTGTTGAGCTGGATCAGGCGTACGCCTCTGGAGACCAGCAGCTCGATCTCGGCCCGGATGATCTCCGCGAGGGCCTCGCCCAGTTCACGGGCCGACGTGATGCCCGAGCCGGGCTCGAAGGTCGTCGCGGCGAGGTAGGCCGGTGAGGGCAGCGAGGCCTTGGGCGCTATCACGGTCAGGTCGGCGAGGCGGGCGGCCTGGTCCGCGAGCAGGGGGCCGCCGGCCTTGGGGAGGGACTCGGCTACCCAGCGCACCAGGCCGTCGGGATCCGTCTGGTCCGTACGGCGGAATCCCGAGACTCCGTCGAGGACCGCGCTGCGGAAGTCCTCGCGGGGGAAGTCACCGTCGGTGACGACGGTGGAGCGCAGCTTGCGCTGGTAGGCGACGGCTTCCCGGACCGCCTGAGTCACCGAGTCGGGGTCGTCGGTGGACAGGCCCACGGGGCGCACCAGGCTGCCGTGGTGGTCGATGCGGTAGTTGAAGGTGTCGGCCATGGCTCACACGTCCTTTCCGGCGGGCTGCCCCGCGACGCCCCAGGCCGCGAACTCCAGCTCGTAGCCGAGGGATTGGAGGACGTCGTCGGCGATCTGCTGATCCTCGTCCGCGGTGCCGCCGGCGATGCCGAGGCCACCGATGATCTCGCCGTCCTTCTTGATGGTGACGCTGCCGTCGGTGGCCATGATCGGCAGGGCGGCGCCCGGGAGTTGGGAGAGCTGGCCGAAGAAGACGGGCTGGCTCTCCTGCCACTTCTTCAGCATCTTCCCGGGCCGTTGCATGATCGCGGCGGTGTAGGCCTTGGCGCGGGCGATGTCCGGGGTGAGCGGGCGGGCGCCGTCGGCGCGACGGATGGCGATCGGGAAGCCACCGGCGTCCACGACGGCCACACTCACCGCCTTCCCCACGGTCCGGGCGCGCTCGTGGGCAGCGGCGACGATCTTCTCGGCGGCGTCCAGGGTCAGGGTGCTCATGCGGCGTCCTTGTCGGCGGTGAGGGTGCGGCGCAGACGGGCGACGGCCGCGTTGTACTTCTCGGGCGTCTCCCAGTACATGGAGTGCGGGGCGCCCTGGACGATCTCCAGACGGGAGCCGGGCAGCAGTTCGTGGGCGCGGGTGACGGTCTTCACGCCGATCACCGCGTCCTGCTCGCCGGCCAGGAAGGCGACCTTGACGCCGGAGGCCCGGATCTCGTCCAGGGTCGGGCCGTTGGTGTCGAGATTGCGCAGGTCCTGCATGGTGGCGGCGTTGAAGGTGCCCATCTGCCGGAAGAGGAAGGTGAGGTCGGCCCGCTCCTGCTGGAACTGCCGGGTGAGCAGGCGGTCGAGGACCGGCAGCTTGACGGCCTCGGCGCGGTCGGCGGCGGCCAGTTCCCTGAGTTCGGGGTGGCTGATGCCGCCGAGGGAGTGGCCGAGGACGACCGCGCCGACCCGCTCGGGGCGCATCAGCGCGGCACGCAGGGCGGCGACGGAGCCGATGGACTGGCCGACCAGCATGGTGTCGGTCAGGTCCTCCCGGTCGAGGACGGCGGCGACGTCGCCGGGGAAGTCCTGGGCGTCGAACCCGTCCTGCCCCGCGTGTGCGGGTGCGGGCGTGCCGGACCTGCCGAAGCCGCGCAGGTCCATGGTGATGACGGTGAACTCCTCGCGCAGGGCGGCCACTTGCTGCCACCAGGCGGCATGGTGGCCACCGCTGCCGTGCACGAACAGGATCGCCGGGCCGCTGCCGTGGCGCTCGTAGTAGATGGCGGTGCCGTCGGAGTCGGCGATGGGCATGAGTGTGAACTCCCGTAGAGCCAGGGTCAGTTGGGGCGGCGGCCGTGGTAAACGAGCTCGATCATGGTGTGGTCGGGGTCGTGGATGTAGCAGAACTTCGACTGGTTCTCGGGGCGTTCGATCGGCCGGGTGTGTCGGATGCCCAGCTCCTTGAGGTGGCCGAGGAACTCGTCCCAGTCGTCGACCTCGACGGCGAAGTGGTAGGGCGCCATGCGCTCCATCTCCTCCACCGGAGTGAAGTGCAGGTCGAAGTTGCCCCGGGTCATCAGCACCACACGGGTGTTGGACTTGGGCATGATCCGCTTCATCCCGAAGACCTTGGTGTACCACTCGGCGGTCCGGTCGGGGTCGGTGGTGGGAAAGTTGACGTGGTGGATGTAGCGGGGTTCCTTGCTCATCTTCAGGTCCCTTCGAGGTGTACGGGGTTGGACAGCACGCCGATGCCGCTGATCTCGACGTCCACGGTGTCCCCGGGCGCGATCCGGCAGGTGGACTCGGCGCCCATCCACAGCACGTCGCCCGGGTGCACGGTGAGGTGCCTGGTCATCTCGACGACGTGGTCGAAGGGATCGAACACCATGTCCCCGGTGGGGAAGTGGGCCCGGACCTCGCCGTTGACCCGCAGGGTGGTCCGCTGGGCCAGGGCATCGACGTCGGTCTCGATCCAGGGCCCCATCGGCTTGAACGTGTCGCTGTTCTTGCTGCGCCAGAAGCTGCGGTCCTGGTGCTGCCAGGTGCGGGCGCTGACGTCGTTGCCGATGGTCCAGCCGAACACCGACGTGCGGGCTTCCTCGTATGTCGCGCGGCGCAGCCTGCGGCCGATGACGGCGACGAGTTCGGGCTCCGCCTCGAACCGGCCCTCGACGTCGGCCGGCTTGACGATCGGCGACCCGTGCCCGGTGAGCGCGTTGTTGGCGCGGTAGCCGACTTCGGGGCGGTCGGGGGTCCGGGCCCCCGCGTGGGCGATGTGGCGGGGGTAGTTCATGCCGACCGCGTAGAAGACGAGGGGCACAACGGGCGGTAGCCACACGGCAGTTGCGCGCGGTACCGCGCCGATGACGCTCGGTTCGCCGTCGATGGGCGACTCGGACAGCAGCTCGATGTCCGACTCCCCCACCCGGCCCCACACCGCCCGGCCCTCGACCGAGATGCGCGCGTACCTCATGGCGCCAGCAGATGGGAGACGCGCTTGGTGACGAGATAGGAGTCCAGGGCCTCTGGCCCGCCCTCCCGGCCGTGGCCGCTCTCCTTCACACCGCCGGACGGTGCTTCGTGGACCGAGCCGCCGCAGTGGTTGATGGAGAGGATCCCGGCCTCCAGCTCCGCGGCGAGCCGTTCGGCGGTGGCGGCGGAACGGGTGAAGCCGTAGGCGGCGAGGCCGTAGGGCAGCTCGTTCGCGGTGCGCAGGGCCTCGTCGAGTTCGGTGAACGGCACGATCGGCGCAAGCGGGCCGAAGGGTTCCTCGTGCAGGAGGGCGGCGTCCGCCGGTACGTCGGTCAGGACGGTCGGAGCGAAGAAGTACCCTGCGCGGTCGAGGCGTTCACCGCCGGTGAGCACCTTGGCTCCCCGCTGTGTGGCGTCGGCGGTCAGTCGCTGCATGGCGACGAGTCGGCGCTCGTTGGCCAGCGGCCCCATCGTCGTGCCCGGGGCCAGGCCGTCGCCGACGACGACGGACTCGGCGGCCTTCACGAACTCCGCGGTGAAGTCCTCGACGAGGCTTTCGTGGACCAGGAACCGGCTCGGCGAGGTGCACACCTGGCCGGCGTTGACGAACTTGGCCCGGGCCGCGCGGCGGGCTGCCGTCCCCGCATCGGCGTCCGCGCACACGATCACCGGCGCGTGCCCACCCAGTTCCATCAGCGTCGGCTTCATGACCTCGCCCGCGGCGGCGGCCAGCAGCTTGCCGACGGGGACCGAGCCCGTGAAGGCGACCAGACGGGTGACCGGGGAGGCGATGAGACGGGCGGAGACCTCGGCCGGTTCGCCGAAGACGAGGTTGAGGACACCGGCCGGCAGTCCCGCGTCCGCGAAGCACGCGACGAGCGCCGCGGCGGTGGCGGGGGTCTCCTCCGACGCCTTGATGACGATGGAGCAGCCGGCCGTCAACGCGGAGGAGATCTTGCGCATGGGTCCGCCGGCCGGGAAGTTCCACGGCACGAACGCGGCGACGGGGCCCACCGGTTCACGGCGTACGGAGAGCACGGTGCCGGGGGCGGACGGGATGATGCGGCCGTAGGCGCGGCGGGCGTCCTCGATGTGCCAGCGCAGGGTGTCGGCGACGCGGCGGGCCTCGCCGGTGGCCTCGGCGAGGGGCTTGCCCTGCTCCCTGGTCATGATCCGGCCCACCTCGGCGGCGCGCTCGGTGAGCAGGTCGGCGGCGGTGTGCAGGATCCGGCTCCGCTCGGCGATCGAGGTGCCGCGCCAGACGCGGAAGCCGCGGTCGGCGGCTTCGAGGGCGCGGTCGAGGTCGGCGATGGTGGCCAGGGGCACGTCGCCGATCGCCTCCTCGGTGGCCGGGTTGACGATCGGGGCGGTGCGTCCGCTGCCGCCCTCGCACCACTCGCCCGCTATGTACATGCGGACGGCGGGGTGGCCGTGGTCGGTGGTCATGGGTGGGTGCCCTCTCAGGGTCAGGACTGGGCGGGGGCTTCCTGCTGGTCGCGGTTGGTGCGCAGGGCCCAGATGTGGTGCGGCGGGGTGGTCTCGTGGACGCGGGTCTCATAGCTGTCGTCGACCCGGTCCATGTCGGCGGCGTACTCGACGCGGCCGCCGCAGGGGGCGTGCAGGAAGCGGAAGACATTGGAGCCGATGGTGTGGCGGCCGAGTCTGCGGGTCTCGCGCCAGCCGTGGTCGATCATGTGGTTGCCGCCCTCGACGACGTCGTCGAAGCCGGGGACCTCGTAGGCGATGTGGTTGATCCCGGCTTTGTCGGGGCGGTGGCACAGCAGCATGGTGTGCTGGTCCTCGTCGCCCGGGGCCTGCATGAACACGCCCATCGGCTCGACGACATCGGTGGGCCGGAAGCCGAGGAGGTCCGTGTAGAAGGCGACCGCCTCGTCCTTGCCGGACTTGGGGATGTTCAGGGCCACATGGCACATGCGCAGCGGGCGGACACGCTCGATGGGCCCCAGTGCGGTGTTCCAGCGGTTGACGTGGCCGAGCGCGTTCGCCGGGCGCGGTGTGACGGGGGCCGGGCGCGGGCGGGCGAGGGCCAGGCCGACGCCGAAGCCGGTTGCGTCGACGGTGTGGTGGACGCCGTCGGCGCTCGGGCGGACCTCGCGGTGCTCGGTCACGCCGGCCACCAGCCGCTGAAGTTCCCCGGGGGTGTCGACGCCCCACACCACTTCGCGCAGGGTGGGTCCGGACTCCACCGGGGGCGGGAGCAACAGGCCGGGGAGGGTGTCCAGATGAAGGGTCTGTCCGGTGAGCGTTTCGAAGACGGCGTGCTCGTCGGTCCGTTCCACCAGGAACAGACCGAAGTCGTCGAAGAAACGGACGCATTCGTCGAGGTCGTCGATCGAGTAGGTGACCGACTCGATCCTCTGGATTCCCATGGATTCCTCTTTTCGCGGGTCGCCTGTGAGCGTAGATATCCGCAGACGGCGGCCTCAATGGAGCGTGCTCGACGAAATACGCAATCGTTTCTTGCAGCCGATGTCCCGCTGCCGGTGCCGTGCGCCCGAGGTCCTGCGGCTAATGCCCGATCGCGGGGATGGGGTTGCGTGAGAACCAGTCGGTGAGGAAGTCGAGGAAGACGCTGATCTTGCGCGGGGTGTTCTGTCCGGGACCGTAGATCGCGAACAACGGCCGGTCGGGGACCGTCAGTTCGGGCAGCAGCACCTGGAGTGCTCCCGAGACGAGGTCGTCGTAGGCCGGGCGCTGGGGCAGCAGGGCGATGCCGCGCCCGTGGACGGCCGCTTTCTGCAGCGCGAGATAGGAGTTGGACGAGAACGCGATGTTGCGGATCTTGTGCAGGGTGGAGGCGTGTCCGTGGCCCAGGCGCCACACCGGGTCGTTCACATGCACCAGGCAGTCGTGGTGGGCGAGCCCGTTGGGCTCCGTGAGCGGCCCTTCGCGGTCCAGGTACTCCTTCGAGGCGCACAGGACGAAGGGCAGCGAGGCGATCTTCTTCAGTCGGACGCTGGAGTCCCTCAGATCACGGGTGTGGAAGGCGATGTCGAATCCGCTGTCCAGGAAATCGTAGGTACGGTCGGACATTCCGCCGAGTTCAAAACGGACCTGTATTTTCGGATGGGCCACGGAAAAGGCGGCGATGGCGTCACCGAGATCGAGGCTGCCTATCCATTTCGGGCAGATGATGCTGAGCGTCCCCTCGGCCCGGTCGTGGAGATGTGCGATACCGGCGTCCTCGGCCTCGATCTCGTCCAGGATGCGCGCGGCGAACTCCGCGTACCTCCGGCCGGGTTGGGTGAGGCTGACCGAGCGTGCCGTGCGGTTGACCAGGCGCACGCCCACCTGCCGCTCCAGCTCGGCGACGTGCCGCGACACCAGGGAGCCGGACGAGCCCAGCCGCTTGGCCGCGCCGCTGAAGCTGCCGACCTGGGCGACGGTGACGAAGCTGTGCATGAGGAGCAAGCGATCCATGTTTTCCGCCATGTCCTTGACTCGGGCAGTACCGGGGTGCCTCGCTCACGTTGCTCTTGGCGACCAAGACAAAGGGATTGTTGGCAATTTTGTCAACCTTCCGTGCCGATACGTCCGTAACCGCGGACGTCCGGAAAGGGGGGCTCCTTGTCGGGCTGCAGATCCACCTGGAAGGTGTTGAGGCACATGCCGAGCATCGTGAAATTGCCGAGCGCGCCGATGGTGTCGACCAGCCCCTTCGGGCCGAAGTGTGCCAGCGCCCGGGCGAAGGTCTCGTCGCGGACGAAGTGCTCCTGGAGGACCTCGCGGCAGAACTGGTAGAAGGCCTGGTCGGCCTCGTCGTCGAAGACCGCCTCGCGCTTCTCGGCGATGGCCTTGACCGCGGCCTCGGGAATGCCGGCCTCGATCGCCTGGTGCACATGGGCGTTCCAGGAGTACTGCGCGTCCCAGTTCCTGGCGGCCATCAGCAGCGACAGCTCCCGCAGATGCCGGGGCAGGCTGCAGTCGAAACGGGCGAACGCTCCCAGTGACTCGGCGCGTTCGCACATCTCGGGGCTGTGCAGCCAGACCCGGAACGGGCCGCGGACCGCGCCGCGCCGACCCGCGATCCGGGCGGCCAACTCCTGCTGGCGCGCGTCCATTTCCTCTTCACTGAGAACGGGGAGCCTCATCGGGCCGATACCTGCCTGTCTTCTGCGGGGCGACTGCGGGGGCGGTGACGGAGCGATCGCGGGCACGGACCGGAAGCCGTGCGACGCCAGGCGACCGTACATCCGGAACAGCGCAGGTCAGCCCCCCTCGGAATGCAAGGTAAAGCTGCACGCCGGTGGGCACCGATTCAGGTGCGCGCGACCTAACGTCGATCGTCGGTCGACATATCACCGTGCAGTGGAGAGGAACCTCCGGATGACCACGATCATCAAGGCCGCGCAGGTGCCGCCGATGGACCGAGGGGGCGCCGTCGTCACGACGCCCCTGATCACGACTCCGTCCGCGCACGGCGAGAACAGGATCACCAGCGGCATGAGCGTCTATCCGGTCGGCTCCGGCGCGCCGCTGCACTCGCACAACTGCGACGAGCACGTGACGGTCCTCGAAGGGCAGGCGGAGGTGGTGGTCGACGGCGAGGTGACGAAGCTGGAGCAGTTCGACACGACGTACGTCCCGTCACCGATTCCGCATCTGTTCCGCAACATCGGCGACGTCCCGCTGCGCATCCTCTGGGTCTATTCCTCGGGTCATGTGACGCGCACGTTCACCGAGACGGGGGTGACGGTGGAGCATCTGTCGGCCGAGGACCAGATGGGCAAGGACTGACATCCGGGGGCTGACATCCTGTCACCACACCGGCATTCGATCGTCTCACCGGCATCCGGCCGTCACACGGACTCGCGGACCACGATCCGGCCCGGCACCGGGGCCAGGCCCTCGGTGTCGATGTCGAGTACGGCGCGGGCGGCGATCCGGCCGAGGATTTCGGCGTCGATGTGCACGGTGGTCAGGGCGGGCGTGGACAGGGAGCCGTACTCGGTCTCGTCGAAGCCGATCACGGCCACGTCCTCGGGCACGCGACGCCCGAGGTCGCGCAGAGCCGTGATGCTGCGCAGCGCGATGTCGTCGTCGAACGCCGCCAGGGCGGTCACGTCCGGGTGCTCCGCCAGGAACGCCTCGACGGCCATTGCCCCCGCCTGTCGCGGCCGGGGCACGACGAACTGCTCCAGGGGCGGAAGCCCCATACGCCGGGCGGCTTCCTGGGCGAACCCCGACCGGGTGTCGGTCAGCGGGAAGTCGTGGTCCGGCAGGGCGAGGGCGATACGGGTGTGGCCGTGGTCCGCCAGGTGCCGGATCTGGAGTGCGGCGTTGGCCGCGAAGCCGCTCTCCCAGTCCTCCTCCACGGGTTCGTGTCCGCGCATGTACACCTCGCCGAGCCGCAGGACGGCGCGGGGCGCGATGGTGTCGAGGACGTGCTGTGTCGCTTCCGGGTTCGCGTGACCGTGCCGTACCAGCAAGATGTGCTCGTGCTCGGCGAGTTCCTCGTCCAGGCCGCGGACGTAGCTGCGGGAGAAGTTGCCCTCCATGCCCCAGTCGACGTTGAGCACCACGACGCGGGAGGAGCCCTCGCGCAGGGCCCTGGCGATCCCGTGCGGGACGTACCCCAGGTCCTGGGCGGCCTCCAGGACCCGCTCCCGGGTCGCGACGGAGATCGTCTGCCGTGGGTCGTCGTTCAGTACGAAGCTCACGGTGGCTCGTGACACCCCGGACGCCTTGGCCACGTCGCTCAACGTCACCCGACCAGAACGGCCCATCCCGGATCCTCTCGGCACACCAGCTCTAGAACGATTAAGTTCAGGCTAGCCCAAGGATCCGGGGGCCGTCTGCCGTCGGATCTCGCGGTCGCTCCGCACACTGATCTTGCGCGGGGCGGAGGCTTCCCGGCCGTCCGTCTCAGCGTTTGCCGGGGAACGGGCGGGAGTTGACCGTGCCCCGCACACGGGTCTGGGTGTGCCGTTCGACCGCCGGATTCGGTGACCCTCCGTCCGGCTCGCCCCAGACGATCTCCACCCGGTCCCCCACCGCGGCGGCCGGGTCGACGGTGCCGAGGGAGATCCAGCCGCGGACATTCGCGGAGTACACGGTGAGCATGGCCGCGCCGACGAGTTCGCCGTCCTTCTCCACCCGGTCGAACTGGCAGGACGTGTAGAAGGCCGCGGGCATCTCCAGGTACTTGAAGCGCCTGTCGCCCTTCTCGTACATGCTCGCGAAGATCTTCGCCACGTCGTCCCGGTCCCACAGCACCCATGCCTTGCGGCGATGCGGCTCGTCCTTGATCCGCTCCAGCGCCTCGCCTCCGACGAAGTCGTGGTCGAACTTCACGATGTGGCCGTAGCCCAGGTCATAGGGGGTCAGGTAGTAGTCCTCGATCCGGTCCGCGACATAGCTGCCGCCGAGGGCGAGATTGCCCTCGAAGGACCGTGCGGGCATCCACTCCCTGAACGGCTTCATGTCCTCGCCGGTGTACGTCGCCGGAAGGGTGTTGGCGATCCAGCCGGACTCGGTGGCGACCGAGGCGTACGCGCGACCTCCGATCAGCCGCAGGCCGAACTCGGCGCCGGCCTCGGTGATCAGCTCGCGCACCGGCTCCAACTCGGCGTACGGGCCGGTGAATTCGTAGCCCGGGAAGCCGGACATCCGGTGGTTGAGGGCGGTGACCTCGTAGGGGCCGACCTTGAAGCGGCCCATGTGGAAGAACGGGATGTCGGGCATGGGGCCGCCGTTGACCTTCTCGAAGATCGCCGCGGCGTGCGGGCCCTGCAGTTGAAGCCTGAACAGGTCCCGTCCCTCCGGGTTGTTGACGGTGCGTTCGTCACGGCGGACGGTGACGTCCCAGTCGCCGGTGGTGGCGTTGAACTGGACCCAGTTGAGGGCGGGCGGGCGGCCGACGATGCGGACGTCGTGGTCGCCGACGCAGAACAGAATGCAGTCGCCGATCATGTAACCGTCCGGCCTGACCGCGATGAGCTGCTTGGCGCTGTCCGGGCCGAAGCCCGCGAAGCTGTTCGCACCGAGGTGCTGGAGCAGGCGGTAGGTGTCCGGACCCTGCACCACGAGATCGGTCATGTGGTGCGACAGATCCATGAGCGCCGCGCTGGTGCGCCAAGCCTCCTGCTCGTCCCGCCAGTTGGTGAACTCGGCCTTGATGGGAAACGGGTACGCCCCGGAGCGTCCCTGCCGGAGCAGGGCGAGCGCTCCGCCGGCGTTGTTGATCTCTTCTTCAAGACTGGACATGGCAGTCCTCCCCTGTCGCCGCGGCCCGGCTGCACCGCCGGGCGGGGGCGTCAGGCTATATCAGTCACCTGTAAAGTTTGAAGATGCCTGAAACAATGCCGTCGTCGGACAACAGTGGAGAATGGGTCCCCTTGCGAACGGAGGGTGTCGATGACGTCGGCGGCGGGCGGGGCCGGTCCCCAGTGGCAGGACGGATTTCCGCATGTGCTCTGGCGGGCCCAGCAGGCGGTGCACCGGCACACGCAGTCCGCCATCGACGGTCTGGGCGTCACGCTGACCCAGCTCGGACTGGCGGTTCACCTGGACGAGCTCGGTCTCATGTCGGCCTCGGACCTCGCGCGGATCTTCCGCCTCACCCCGCAGAGCGTCACCACGGCCCTCGCCCAACTGGAGCGCCTCGGCTGGGTACGGCGCCTGCCGCACCCCGTGCACAAGCGCGTCGTCCTCCACGAACTCACCGAAACCGGCCTCGCCGGCGTCGCGGACGGCCGCACACGCATCGCCCACGCCGACAGCGCACTCAGCGAGATCCTCGGCGAGGAGCGGGCAGCCGCCATCGAGACCCTACGAAGACTGACCGTCGCCCTGGAGGGCGAAACCCCCTCACAACCTTCCCCCTGGCCGGTGCCCCGCAGCACACCGTGACCACACACCCGGGAGTCCGCTCATGGGGGCGCCGCCACCGCGCGCTCTGCGGCAACCGGGGCCGATGCCCTCCGAACCAGCACGCCGGCAACCCTCAACCACCGCGGCCCGCCCACACCATGGCACCCCATACGGCACACAGCCACGGCCAGGAACCCCTGGGCAGGCGCTGCCGCTGGGCCACCGACAGCCGCAACGCGAGGGACCCGGATCCAGCGCGCCACGACTCCTCCACCGCCGCAGTCCGTCCGCGCCCCCGAACCAGACACGGCGCACAAGCGGGACGAAAACCCTTGATCAGCGCCCCCACCGACAGCCGCGGCACGAAAGGTCCCGTTCGGGCCCGCCGAAACCCCACCGCCCCCGCAGACCGCCTACGCCCCACACCCGGCACAGAGCCCAATGACGGACGGCAACCCCGGCACGCACGGCCGCTGCCCCACCGCCAGCCACAACGCGACAGTCCCGAATCCACCGCACCCAACCCCACCCACCCAAAGAAGCCGCCCCGCCCCAGCGGGCGCACTCCCCCTCTACACACCCGCAGCCGCAACGGCATGCTCCCTGAACCACCGCGTCAAGAACTCGAGGAACACGGTGATCTTGCGCGGGGTCGGCTGTCCCGGGCCGTAGACGGCGTAGAGCGGTCGTTCTGGGGCGGGATGTGCGGGGAGCAGGGTCTGCAGGGTGCCGGACAGGAGGTCGTCGTGGGCCGACCGCTCGGGGAGGAGGGCGATGCCGCGTCCGAGCAGGGCGGCCTTGCGCAGGGCGAGGTAGGAGTTCGAGGAGTACGCCACGTTGCGGATCTTGTGCAGGGTGGACGTGGCCCCGTGCCCCAGCCGCCACACGGGCTCGTTGACGTGCACGAGGCAGTCGTGGGACGCGAGATCGTTGGGGTGGGCCGGCGCCCCGTGCCGGTCGACGTACTCCTTCGACGCGCACAGCACGAAGGGCAGTGACGTGATCTTCCGCAGGCGGACGCCGGAGTCGCGCAAATCGCGGGTGTGCAGGGCGATGTCGAATCCGCTGTCCAGGAAATCGTAGGTGCGGTCGGACAGACCGCCCAGTTCGAAGCGCACGCAGATCTTGGGATGCTCCGCGGAGAACGCGGCGATGGCGTCGCCGAGGTCCAGGCTCCCGATCCACTTGGGCGAGACCACCCCCAGGCTCCCTTCCGCGCGGTCGTTCAACTGGGCGATGCTCGCGTCCTCGGCCTCGATCTCCTTGAGGATGCGGGCCGCGAACTCGGCGTAGCGCACCCCCGGTTCAGTGAGGCTGACCGAGCGGGCCGTGCGGTTCACCAGCCGCACCCCCACCTGCCGCTCCAACTCGGCGACATGGCGCGAGACGAGTGATCCCGAGGAGTTGAGCGTCCTGGCGGCCCGGCTGAAGCTGCCGAGCTGCGCGACGGTCACAAAACTGCGCATGAGGAGCAGGCGGTCCATGAGCTCCCCCTCCTCCCGTCGGCCGTTGCACGCACACGCGCCCTACTTAATCGTTCTAGCGAACGTAACAGACCAGATCGCCGCTGTCTTGCGTCGCGCGCAACAAAAGCGTGCGGGACCCGTACCTCCTCAATCCCGGAGACCGCCTGTTAGCTTCCGCTAGAACGATTAAGTCCACTCACGGTGCCGTCGGCGACCTCGCTAGATCGATTTAGTACCGTCAGTGTTCTTGAAAGGAGCCGCATGACAACCCCCAGCCTCCAGGACGGCATCGACAAGGCGGGCTCACCCGTCGACCTGCTGTGGAAACCCGGTGCCGAACCATGGACCCCCGAGGTCGTCGAGCGCGAGTTCGTCGGATGGCGGCAGGAGCAGGCGGCATGGCACGACGGCGTCGCGCTGCTCAACCTCTCGCACCACATGTACGACATGTGGATCGAGGGCCCGGACGCCACCCGCGTACTGGCCGACCACGGCGTCAACAACTTCGAGAAGTTCGCGGTGGGGCAGGCCAAGCAGTATGTGCCGGTCACCCGGCACGGCCACATCGTGACCGACGGCATCCTCGCCCGCGAGGGCGAGAACGCCTACCTCCTCAGCGGCATCCCGGCGGCACAGCACTGGGTGCAGTACCACGCGGAGAAGGGCGGCTACGACGTCTCCTGCATCACCGATCCCTCCTCCGCCTTCCGTCCCGGCGGCAAGGACCCGAAGCTCTTCCGCTATCAGATCCAGGGGCCCAGGGTTCTGGACCTGGTCGAGAGCGTCTTCGGCGGACCGCTGCCCGAGACCAAGTTCTTCCACTCCACGCCGGTCACCCTCGACGGCCGCGCCTTCCGCGCCCTGCGTCACGGGATGGCGGGCCAGGCCGGATACGAGTTCATCGGCCCCTGGGAGCACGCCGCCCACGTCCACGAGGCGTTCCTCAAGGCCGGTGAACCGCTCGGGCTGGTCCAGGTCGGTGCCCTCGCCTACACCACACCGAGCGTGGAGAGCGGCTGGATACCCTCGCCGGTCCCCGGCATCTACTCCGACCCCGAACTGCTCGACTACCGACGATACTTGCCGCTCTTCGGCATCGAGGGCCAGCGCCCGCTGAACGGCAGTCACTTCTCGCCGGACATCGAGGATTACTACGTCTCGCCGTACGAACTCGGCTACGGGAAGATGATCCACTTCGGCCATGACTTCCTTGGCCGGGACGCCCTGTTGAAGGCGAGGGACGAGGAACTGCGCAAGAAGGTCACCCTCGTGTTCGACGCCGACGACGTACGCCGGGTGGTGGGAGACGGACGGGACCCCGGGTTCGTGCTGAGCTACGCCCGGCACCGGGTCGAGACCGGACACGGTGACGGCGACGGCGAACTGGTCGGTGTGACCATGCAGATCGCATCGATCGACCCGGTCGGCACCGTGCTGGCGCAGGCGCTGATCGCCCCCTCGCACGCCGCGCCCGGCACCAAGGTCAGCGTGGCGTGGGGCGAGCACCCTGGTGGCGGCACCGACCCCGACGCCGACCTCGGCTTCCCGCGCATCCGCGCCACCGTGCAGCCCAGCCCCTTCGACCAGCACGCGCGCACCCAGTACCGCCGCAACGCCTGACCGGCCCGGTCCGCGCGGCCGGCCACCCGGCCGCGCCCGTCGGCTCGAGACCACTCGCCGGCGCACCGACCGACCGATTCCGCGGCCCGGCACCGCCCGGCACGCACCCACGCGGTCGAGAGAACCCCTCCCCTCCCGCCCCGAGCGCCGATCGCTGATCTCTGATCGCTGATCTTTGGCCGTTGATCTCTGATCGCCGGTCCCTGACCGCGTCCGGCGGTGCCTCACGCCCGCGCACTTTCCACCAGGAGCACGAGGAGCCCTAGGAGCACCATGAATTCCTTCAACACGGCCTCGGCGGCGGTGAGTACATCGCTGCTGGAGGACTTCTCGCTGGAGATGACCGGCAAGGACGTGTCCAAACTGGAGGAGGCGCGCGATGCGATCCCCCGGGGCACGCGTGTCAACGTCACCTTCCTCGGCAACGAGGACCTGGAGATGCGACTGGCCGCCGCCCGGGCCGTGAAGCAGCTCGGCTTCGTGCCCGTGCCGCACTTCTCGGCCCGACGGCTGGGCTCCAAGGCCGACTTCGAGGGCTTCCTGGCCGGTCTTCGCACCGACGGAACCTGCGACAACGTATTCGCCGTCGGCGGCGACCCGACGCGCCCGGAGGGTCCGTACGAGGACTCGCTCTCCCTGATCGACACGGGCCTGCTGCCGGAGTACGGCGTACGGCACGTCGGCATCAGCGGTTACCCGGAGGGGCATCCCGCCATCGCCGCGGACGTGTTGTGGTCGGCGCTGCGGGACAAGAGCGCGGCGCTGGCCGCGCAGGGCCTGGAAGGCAGCGTCATCACGCAGTTCGGCTTCGACGTGGATCCCGTGCTGGCCTGGATCGAGCGGGTGCGCGGGATGGGCATCGTCCTCCCGGTCCGCATCGGCGTCCCCGGCCCCGCCGGGGTGCGGCGTCTGATGTCCTACGCGGCCCGGTTCGGCGTCGGCACCAGCGCGGCCATCGCCAAGAAGTACGGGCTGTCGCTGACGAATCTCATGGGCACCGCCGGCCCGGACCGGTTTCTGCGGGCGCTGGCCGAGGGGTACGAACCCGCGCGGCACGGCGAGGTGAAGGTCCACTTCTACACGTTCGGCGGGCTGCGGGCCACGGCCGAATGGGTCGCCCGGTTCAGGAAGGAGCTGCAGGCATGACACTTACTCAGCACGTGCCGGCCTCGGCGGCTCGCCCGGCCGGGAAGACCAACAGGCCCGGCCACCAAGCCTCATTGATCGTCCAGGGCGCCGACGCCACAGGCATCGTCGCCGCGCTGACCACCGTCCTCAGCGGTCACAGCGCCAACATCGTCTCCCTGGACCAGTACTCCGACAATCCGCAGGGCGGCGCCTTCTTCCAGCGCACCGTCTTCACCATGGACGCCCTGCAGGCGGCGCTTCCCGACCTCAGGGCCGAGCTCGACGAACACCTCGTCAAGAAGTTCGGGCTCGCCTACACGCTGCGCGACCTGTCCGTACCGAAGCGGGTCGCGATCTTCGCGAGCAAGTCCGACCACTGTCTGCTCGACCTGCTCTGGCGGCACCGTCAGGAGCAACTCCCGGTCGACATCGCGATGGTGATCTCCAATCACCCCGATGTCGCCGAGGAGGTACGGTCGTTCGGCATCCCCTTCTTCCATGTCCCCTCGATGGGGCCGGACAAGTCGGCTGCCGAGGCCGAGCATCTGCGGCTGCTCAAGGACAACGTCGACTTCGTGGTGCTCGCCCGCTATATGCAGATCCTGTCCGGCGACTTCATCGAGCAGGCCGGAGTGCCGATCATCAACATCCATCACTCCTTCCTGCCGGCCTTCATCGGCGCCGGGCCGTACGCCAAGGCGAAGGAGCGGGGCGTGAAGCTGGTCGGGGCCACCGCCCACTACGTCACCGAGGACCTGGACGAGGGGCCGATCATCGAGCAGGACGTGGTCCGCGTCAGCCACGCCGACACGGCCACGGACCTCGCCCGCCGCGGCGCCGACGTCGAACGGGCCGTCCTCTCGCGCGCCGTGCTCTGGCATGCCGAGGACCGGGTCGTGCGCAACGGCAACCACACCATCGTCTTCGCCTAGCAACGCCCCCGTTCCGACAAGCAGACCGCCCGGCGCGGGAACACCGTCCTCTCGGCCGGGCGAATCGTTCACCAGCTAAAGGCGGTTCGCCATCATGACAGGCACGTTCGTCGGCGTGACACGCACCATCGACGGCTCGTCGATCGCCCGGCGCATCAGGGCAGAGGTCGCCGAGCGGGTCGCCGAAGCGGCGGCCGTGAGACGCGTGCCCGGCCTCGCCACCCTCCTCGTCGGTGACGATCCGGCGAGCGCGGTCTACGTCGCCGCGAAGCGCCGGGCCGTCCGCGAGGCCGGCATGCGGGACGTCCACCGGCATCTGCCCGAGCATTCCACTGAGTACGAAGTCGCCTCGGTCATCGACGAGTTGGCAGGCCGTTCGGACGTCTCCGGCATTCTTCTGCAGCTGCCCCTGCCGCCGCAGCTGGATGCCGCGGCGCTGATCGACCGCATCCCGGTCACCAAGGACGTCGACGGTCTCACCACCGCCAGCCTCGGCCGCCTGGCCCGCGGAGAGCGCGGGCTGCGTCCCTGTACGCCCAGCGGAGTGATCGAACTCCTCGACGCGGAGGGCATCGAACTGAAGGGCGCGTGCGTCGCCGTGGTCGGGTGGGGCGAGTTGGTGGGCCGCCCGCTCACCCACCTGCTGCTGCGCCGCGGCGCCACCGTCTCGGTCGCGCACGAGTTCACCGCGGACCTCGCGGCCGTCACCCGCCCTGCCGACATCGTGGTGGTGGCAACGGGCGTACGTGGCCTCGTCGGTCCCGAGCACGTCAGGCCCGGCGCGACCGTCATCGACGTCGGCATCCACCGCACACCCCACGGACTGGCGGGCGACGTCCGGGCTGCCGAACTGGACGGCATCGCCGGACGCATCACGCCCGTACCCGGCGGAGTCGGTCCGATGACCATCGCCATGCTGCTGGTCAACACGCTGCGCGCCGCCGAGTGGGGCGCCGAGGCGGCGCCCGTGCCGGTGTGCTGAGGCGTGCACCGGGTCGCGCCGGTGCACGCCTCCGCCGACGGGACGGCCGAGCACCGCGACTCGCCGCGCATGCCCAACCACCCCACAGCGACTACCGATTGCTCAACTCGCCTCCCCTGCCGCCACCCCGGCGGCCCCGGCGGCCCCGGCTGACTGGACCGCCGGCTCCGGTGCCTGGGTGGTGTCGTGGACCGGACGGGTGCGCAGGCCGATCATGACGAGGGCGATCACAGCGGCCACCAGCATGCCGATGCCCCCGACGAGGGCGCAGGTGTGCAGGGCGTCCGTGAAGCTCGCACCGTAGGCGGACAGCGCCCGGCCGGTGGCTTCCGGGGACTTGAGGTGCAGGAACGCGCCGGCCTGGATGCCGACGTGGGAGACCAGCCCGCTCACCTCGCCCTGGTCGGCCGGGCTCAGACCGGACTGGGCGAGATGGCCGGGCAGCGTGTCCAGGGTGCGGTTGGTGAGGATCACGCCGAAGACCGCGGGACCCAGCGCGCTGCCGATCTGGCGCAGTGCGCTGTTGGCGGCGCCCGCCGTGTCGGCGAGCCGGCGCGGCAGGCTGTTCATGGCGATGGTGGTGATCGGCGCCATGGCGAGCGCGATGCCGATGCCCAGCACCGCGATGACGAGCGCGGCCTCCCCGGTGCCGGTGGAGGCGTGGAAGAGGTTGACGCACAGCGCCCCGATGCCGCCGACCACGAGGCCGGTGACCAGGAGCAGTCCGGGCGAGGTGCGGTTCATCAGACGGCCCACGAGGGGACCGAGCACGACCGTGAAGCCGTTGATGGCGACGAGTCGTACACCGATGTCCCAGGTGGAGGCGTGATGGACGAGTCCGAAGTACTCGCTCAGGGCGAAGACCAGGCCGACCTGGGCGAAGAGCGTCAGGGCCATCACGAGCGCGGCGCCCGAGAAGGCCGACGACCCGAACAGCCGCATGTCCAGCATCGGGCAGGGCGACCGGAGTTCGACGGCGACGAAGGCGAGCAGACCGACCGCGGCCACCACGAAGGCGATCACGACCTCGGCGGAGCCCCATCCGGCGCTGCCGCCCTCGATCACGCCGTACACCAGGCCTGTGATGGCGACGACGGCGAGGATCTGGCCGGGGATGTCGAGATGGCGTTCACGCTGTGAGCGGGACTCGGTGAGCAGGACGGCCCCGGCCACCGCGGTGAGCACGCCGACGACGAGGGCCGGCAGGAAGATCCACCGCCAGCTCGCATGCTCCACGATCACGCCGTTGAACAGCGGACCGAGCGTCAGTCCGAGGCCCAGGGAGGCCGTCCACAGGGCGATGACACTGGCGCGCTTGCGGTGGTCCGGACACACATGGCTGATCAGGGCCAGGGTGGAGGGAAGCAGGGCGGCCGTACCGACTCCGGTGAGTGCCTGGCCCACGCAGACCTGCACGACGCTGTCGGCGGTCAGGCAGACCAGGCAGCCGAGGCCGAACAGGACGAGACCGGCGAGCCAGGTCTTCTTGCGCCCGTACAGTTCACCGATCATGCCGCAGGTCAGCAGGAGGGCGGCGGTCGGCAGAATGAAGGCGTCGGTGATCCACTGGAGGCCGACGGTCGAGGCGTCGAGCGCCTGCTGCATGACCGGCAGCGCGACGGAGACGCCGACGACCGGCAGATAGGAGACGAACACCCCCAGGCAGGCCAGCACGATGGTGGCGGTGGTGTGCCGGGATGCGGCTCCTGGTTGTGCGGACGGGGACGAGGCAGATGTGATGGCCGGCATGGCTCCTCGAGACATGGAGTAGTGGGTGAACAGCTGGAGCGGTGGTCGACGGGCCGGGGATCCGGGTCGACCGCCGCCGTTGCGCCGTGCCACCCGGCAGGGGTGGACGACGGCGACGGCTCTTGGCCGTTGGTGACGTGTGTCGTCGTGGGTGGTGCCGTTGAAGGGCGGCCCGCGTTATCGGACGGCGACGTGCATCAGGTCCGAGCCGAGGAGCATCCGGCCGCCGTAGTCGGCGTCACGTGCGCTGTCGCGCAGCAGGCGGCGCCAGGTGGCGTCGCTGACGGCGGTCCGCTGTCCGGGGCCGAGATGGGTGGCGATCAGGGTGCGTACGTCCGACTGGGCGGCGATACGGCCGAGTTCGGCGACGTCGGTGTGGCCGGCCATGATGTGGTCGACCAGGGCCTGCGGCAGTCCGAGGCCGGTCAGCCCTTCGGGGTACAGGGCCTCGTGCACCAGGACGTCCGCGCCGCGGGCGAGCGTCACCAGGTTCGGTGTGGGCGTGGTGTCGCCGGAGAAGACCACGCTGCCGTGGTCGGTGTCGAACCGGTAGGCGTAGGCGGGGAACACCGCGCCGTGCGGGACCAGGACGGCGGTGACCTTCACGTCGTCGTTCTCCATGACGGTGAAGGGCCGCATGGCCGGCGCGGTGTTCGTCGCGGACGCGCCGACGGTGCCGGGGGGCAGGACGTCGTGGACGTTCAGCAGGGTGGCGGGGTCGGTGCCCGTGTGCTCGGCCATGAAGAAGGTGGGCGACGACGCGTAGGCCTGTCCGGCGAGGCGGGTCATCGCGACCGTGCCCGGGAGGGGCCCGGGCGCGCCGGTGACCGTGGAGGCGATGCCGGCGGGCCCGGGGCCGTGGACCTCGACGGGGGTGTGGAAGCCCTGGGCTCCCGCGGCACCGGCCGCCAGCATGGGGAAGGCGTAGTAGTCGGCGATGTGGTCGGCGTGCAGATGGGTGAGGAAGATGCCGGCCAGCGAGGGCATCGAGAGCCCGGCGCGGAGGTACTGGGTCACTGCTCCTCGTCCGCAGTCGACCACGTACGTACGTCCGTTGACGACGAGTGCGGAGGAGATGCCGTAGCGGGTCGCGAGCGGTGGGGGTCCGCCGTTCGTGCCCAGGAGCGTCACCGACAGGGCCTTGCCGGTGCCCTGCGGACCCGTGGTTGCGGAGTTCCCAGCAGCCGTGGTCCGTTCGGTGGCGTGAGCCCGGTCGGTGCCGAGCAGGGGAACGGCGACCGCGGTGGCCGAGGCCGCCACGGTGCCGAGCAGCCTTCTGCGGGACGGATACGGGTCCGGGGCATCGCTCGTCGGCTCACACATGGCGGCAACTCCTTGGCGCGGCTCGAATGGTGCGCTGCCACAGTCGTCACCGGGCGCGACACGGTCTACGCCCCGGCGCGCAGCATGAGGTTGCGCGCAGCGAAACGTGTTCGCCCCCGCACCGTCGAGTCGCCTGCCGCCATGCGGTCCGGCACGGGCCGTGCCGGACCGGATCAGGGATCCGGGTGGACACCCGGATCAGCGATTCAGGTGGACACCCGACTCAGGGATTCAGGTGGACGCCTGCCCGCTGTCCTTCTGGGCGCCCCAGCCGTGCCACCGCTCGACCTCGATCCAGGCGCTGACCCGGGGGCGTACCCGGTCGGGATAGGGGTTGCCGATGTAGTGGGTCGCGATGCGGTCGATGTCGGTCATGTCCTTGTCGTCGTACAGTTCGACGACCTTGCCGATGAGCGTGACGTGCGTGTACCAGTCGTCGCCGTCGAGGACGGTGAGCGTCACGCGGGGGTCGTTGCGCAGGTGCTTCAGGCGGACCCGGCCCTCGTCCAGGCTGATCAGGACGCGGCCGTCGTCCCACACGTACCAGGTGGGAGTGGATACGGGTGCGCCGTCGGAGCGCAGTGTGGCCATGATCGCCGGATTGGGCCGGCTGAGCATTTCCTGTGCCTCGGGCGGAAGCGGCGGCTTGGACATGAACGGGACCTCCTGGTCGGTGTGTTGCGAAGCAATCCTGCCAAGCGAGGGGCAGGTCTCGCTCAGCGGGACAGCCTCTTACGCAGTTCGGGCTTCGAGGCCTTCGTCCATACGGCGGGCAGGTCCCGTTCGTCCTCGGCGGCCACTGCCTGCTGCCCGCCGTACAGCAGGCCCCAGGTGAAACCGGGCTCGGCGGCGGCCTGCGCCGCGACGGCCAGCTTCCGCAGGGCGTCCCGGGCCACGACGGTGTCCTGGTGCTCCCCGAGCACCTTCTGCACAGACTTCACCCGCCTGCCGAGCCGTTTCGCGGGCTTGCCGAGCACCGCGCGCGCCGGTTCGGTGGCGTAGCGGGTCTTCTTGGCCGCCTTGCGGGCCTCGTGGAGGGCCACGTCGCGTTCCTTGCCGGGCGGGAGCTCCAGCGCGCGGGCCATCCGGGCGGCGAGGCGGTCGTACTCCTTGAGGATGGCCTTGACCATGACCTTCTTCGGCTTGCGGGCGGCCTTGGGGCGCAGTGGCGGCCGGGCCGTGAGGGTGGCCAGGGAGTCCAGCAGGGCCAGATAGCGGGGTGAGTTCAGAGCCTCCAGGCTGCGCCGGTGCGCCTCGTCGGCGCGGGCGACGTTCCAGGCCCGCAACCGGGCGGTGACGGGTCCGAGGACCAGCTCCGTGGGCAAAGCCTCGACCCGTGCGCCGATCTCCTCCATGAGCACTTCCTGGTCACGCTCCGCACCCAGCTCGCCGCCCAGCCATTTGAGGTCCGCGCGGATCGGGTCGGTCACCTCACGGTCCAGCACCGAGCGGTACGAACGCAGGGTGCTGCGCAGCCGTCGGCAGGCGACGCGCATCTTGTGCACCGAGTCCGGGCGGTCGCGGCGTACGGCGGGATCGAGGTTCACCAGGGAGCGCACCTGACTGTCCAGGTAGGCGAGCACCTCGGCGCCCGCCGTGCCGGACTCGACCGTCTCCGCGCGCGGGTCCGGCACGCGCGGTGCGCCGAGTCCCGTCGTCTCCAGGGCCCGCGCCAGCTTGGAGGGACCGGCCGCCCGGTCGATGCCGTTCCTGGTCAGCGTCTTCTCCACCGCGTCCAGCAGGGACGGGTCGGTGCCCTCGGCGAGCTCGACCTCTATTTCGGTCCAGGCGGCCAGCGTGGGGGTTCCGCCCAGGGACTGCGCCCGAACGGCGTCGACGGTCAGCTCGGCCAGGACCGTGCCGCCGGAGTCGACGAGCTGCCGGGTGCTGCGTGTGGACCGGATGCGCACGACGGGCGTCAGCTCCGCACCACGGGTGCGTGAGAGCACCAGCTCGCGCAGGTCGTCCGGGAGGTTCTCCGAGAGCGGGGCCTGCACCTCCTCGCGGCTGTCCCCCGACAGGGGCAGCTTCAGGTGCCAGCCGGCGTCGGTTCCGCCCGTCCTGCGGCGCAGCGTGGCGGACGCCGCGGCCAGGCGCAGGTCCTCGGTGTCGTGGTACACGGCGTCGAGCTCGTGGGTCCCCTTCTCCACGACCGACGTGATGCCGCCCACGCCCGTGAGGTCCGGGAGCCACGAGGCGTCATCGGCCGACGGAGCGTCGTACTTGCGCTCTGTCTCACGCTTGGACTGAGTCATACACGTCGCGTACACGCCTCAGCCTGACTCAAACACGCGCGAGGCTCCGCCCGCCGGTCCGGGGGACACCGGTGTCCGACCACAGTTCGCCGGCTTTAATTGAGAATTGTTCAGTTACCGGCGGTAATGCCTTGCCTTCACGCCACACCTACCCGTAGACAATGCTCCACGATCTGCCGTGACTCTGGGGGGAGTTGGCTATGCAAGGCACGGTTGACGGGTTTCGTTATGGCGCGGTGACGCCGGTGGCCGCCTATCTGACGGCCTGCCTGGGAGGGGCGCTGGGACTGCGCTGCATCGTCCGGTCCCTGCTCAACGAACAGTCGTGGAAGGCCGGTTGGCTGGCGATGGGGGCCGCGGCCATCGGCAGCGGCATCTGGACGATGCACTTCATCGCCATGCTGGGTTTCCAGGTGGCGGAGACCGGAATCCGCTACGACAAGGGACTCACCCTGTTGAGTCTGGCCGTCGCGATTCTGGTGGTCGGCATCGGCGTGTTCATCGTCGGCTATCGCGGCGCAGGCAAGGTCACTCTGGCCGTCGCCGGTGCGATCACCGGTATCGGCGTGGCCGCCATGCACTACCTCGGCATGGCGGCGGTGCAGGTCAACGGAAACATCGAACTCAGCACCGTCACCGTCGTCCTGTCCGTCGTCATCGCGATCGTCGCCGCGACCGCCGCGCTGTGGGCGGCGGTCAGCATCCGGGGCTTCCTGCCGAGTCTCGGCGCCAGTCTGGTCATGGGCGTGGCGGTGTCCGGCATGCACTACACGGCCATGGCCGGCGTCAGCGTCCATGTGCACGGCTCGGGCAACGGAGCCTGGTCCGGCGACTCGCCCGGTTCGCTGCTGTTCCCCATGCTCGTGGGACCGGCCGTGTTCCTGCTGCTGGCCGGAGTGGTGGTGATGTTCGACCCGCTGCTGGTGCTGGGCGAGGGCGAATGGAACTCGTCGGGCTCCAAGTCCCCTGGCGGGCAACGGACTTCGGCCGCCGAAGAGGTCCAGGAGCCCGCGCCGCAGCACAGCAACGCGTTCCTCGGCGGACCGGTGAGCCCCGCGCGCCCCCGGCCGGAACAGGCCTACCCGCGGCAGGACCCGTACGGACCCGCGGCGCAGTCGTCCACGCCGCAGTGGGCTCCGCCGCCCACCAGCCAGGACTGGTGACCGGCGGCCCCCTTCTCAGCGCCCACTTGATCGTTGTTACGGTTCACCGGTGTCTGACTCTTCACGCGATACCGCCGAAGGCGCCGGCTGGGGCGCAGCCGAGCGCGGCGCCTACAAGCAACTCATGCCGCACCAGGTCGAGAAGGTCTCCTGGCTCAACCCCAAGACACTGTGGGCGGCGCGGAACGGCGTGTTGGCCTCCTGGTTCGGGGACCCCACCGGCCGCACCCGCAGCCGATGGGTGGCCCAGCGCGAGGCCGCCGGAGCGCCCGCCGACAAGGTGATCCGACGGACGGAACAGGACCGGTTCTCCTTCATGGTCATCGGCGACACCGGCGAGGGCGACGACCCTCAATACGCCGTCGTGCCGGGCTTTCTGAAGGTCGGTCAGGACACGGACTTCGCCGTCGTCGCGAGCGACGTGATCTACCCGGTGGGCAGCGCGGACGACTACGGCACCAACTTCTTCCGCCCGTACCGGGACTACCGCGCGCCGATCTACGCGATACCCGGCAACCACGACTGGTACGAGGGCCTCGGCGCCTTCATGCGCGTCTTCTGCGACGACGCCCCGCCGCTCCCCCCGGAGACGGCGCCGCGCCCTGTGTCCCGGGCCTGGATACGCAACCTCCTGTGGCACCGCCCGCGTGCCACGGACGGTCAACATCTGGACGAGGCACGGCAGTTGCGGTCGGCTCCGGCCCAACAGGCCGTCCAGCCCGGCCCGTACTGGGCCGTCGACGCCGGACCGCTGCGGATCATAGGCATCGACACCGGTCTGCTCGGCACGATCGACGCCGAACAGGGTGCCTGGCTGCGCGAGGTGTCCAAGGGACCGCGCCCGAAGATCCTGATCACCGGCTCGCCCCTGTACGTCGACGGGGAACACCGCCCGTGCACCATCGAGGGCGGCCACGGCACCGTCGACGACATCGTCCGCGACCCCGAGCACCACTATGTGGCGGCGATAGGCGGCGACATCCACAACTACCAGCGCTACCCGGTCCAGGTGGAAGGCCGCACCATCCAGTACGTCGTCGCGGGCGGCGGCGGGGCGTTCATGCACGCCACCCACACCATCCCCCGCGTCGACATCGCGAACGTCACCGAGAAGGACTTCCGCTGCTATCCGCTGCGCGGCGACTCCCTCGCCTTCTACAGCGGGCTCTACGGCCGCCGGCTGCGCCTGCGGCGTCTGTTCGCCCTGTCCGAGAACGAGGCGATGGCCGTGATCGCCGAGCGGCTCGGCATCCCGTCCACCCGCACCCCGGGCGGACCGGTGCGCGTCACCCGCCGCGCCCGCATCGTCGCCACCCTGCTCGGCGCCGGCGGCCGACCCGACCGCACCTCGCGCTTCCGCCTCCCGGTCCGCAAGATCTACACGCAGCTGTTCTCGCCGAGTTCGGCGACCTACAGCCCGCCCTTCTTCAAGTGCTTCCTGCGGCTGGACGTCACCCCGGAGACCGTCCGGCTGCGCTGCTTCGCGGCCACCGGCAACCGCGCCCAGGAGATCGACCCGCCGGTCGAGGACGAGGTGATCATCCCTCTGGGCTGAGCCGCCGCTGCTCAGGGGAACACCACCGGGCACGGCGCCGTTGGCACCTCCGTACGCCGTGGAACGATCACTGACGGAGGGGCCCATGCCGCCGACCTCACGCCCGCTGCGCAAGCTGGGCTTCCTCACCATCGGGTTGTTCGACGAGGCCGATCCGCGCCGGGGGCACGAGTCGACGCTGGAGATCATCGAGCTGGGCGAGCGGCTCGGCTTCGACAGCGCGTGGCTGCGCCACCGCCATCTCCAGTACGGCATCTCCTCCCCCGTCGCCGTCATGGCGGCGGCGACGCAGCGCACCCGCCGCATCGAACTCGGCACGGCCGTCATCCCCCTCGGCTGGGAGAACCCGCTGCGGCTCGCCGAGGACCTGGCCACGGTGGACGTCCTGTCCGGCGGACGCGTCAACCCGGGAGTCAGCGTGGGCCCGCCGATGCACTACGAGCAGGTCAAGGAGGCGCTGTACCCGGACACCGCCGACGCGGAGGACTTCTCCTACGAGCGGGTGCGGCGCCTGCTGGCCTTCGTCCGCGGCGAGAGCGCCACCGGCTTCAGCGGCGTCGAGGGATTCGAGACGTTCTCCGACCACGTGCAGCCGCACTCCCCCGGTCTGGGACGCCGGATGTGGTACGGCGGCGGCAGCCTCGGCTCGGCGCGCTGGGCGGGCGAGCAGGGCATGAACTTCCTGGTCAGCAGCGTCGTCAAGGCAGAGGGGGCCGAGGGGCCGGACTTCGACTTCGCGCAGATCCAGCTCTCGCACATCCGCGCCTTCCGCGCCCACCACCCCGACGGCGACAGCGCCCGGGTCTCCCAGGGCCTGGTCGTCATCCCCACCGACTCCGCAACCCCCGAACAGCGCGCCAGGTACGAGGAGTACGCGGCCGCGCGCACCCCCCGTACGGCATCACCGCAGGGCCCGGCCCGTCTGCTGTTCGCGCCGGACATCGTCGGCACCTCCGAGGAGATCGCCGAACGCCTGCGCGCCCACGCCGCGTTCCGCGAGGTGGACGAGGTGGCGTTCGCGCTGCCGTTCACCTTCGAGCACGAGGACTACGTACAGATCCTCACCGACATGGCCACGAAGCTCGGTCCCGCACTGGGCTGGCGGCCCTCCGACTGAGGTCACCAGCGCCCGGGTTCGGTCCCGACGAGCGGCTCCGAGGGCCTGCCGTCCACGCCGACCGGAACGTCGCCGCTCAGCATCACCCGGTGCATGATCCGCGGAAAGTCCAGGTGGGCGTTGTCGCTGGGCGCGAGATGGATCGTGGCGCGGTTGTCCCAGAAGGCCACGCTGCCCGGCTCCCAGCGGAAGCGCACCGTGTACTCGGGCCTGACCGTCTGCTCCAGCAGCATGTCGAGCAGGGCGCGGCTCTCCGGTCGGGAGACGCCGGTGATCTGCTCCAGGTAGTAGCCGTTGACGAACAGCA
This sequence comes from Streptomyces spinosisporus, assembly GCF_022698145.1. Classification (GTDB taxonomy): domain Bacteria; phylum Actinomycetota; class Actinomycetes; order Streptomycetales; family Streptomycetaceae; genus Streptomyces; species Streptomyces spinosisporus. Next base: position 65,759 of record NZ_JALDAX010000011.1, on the reverse strand, counting down.
CCCGCTCCCCCGTCTCCGGGTGGACCCGGACCAGCGGGTGCAACGAGGCGACCTGGTGGTCCAGCAGATGGCGCACTTCGGCGTCGTGAACTGGCTGCTCGGGCTGGTCGGGATCGCGCCGGTGCCGTGGCTGACCTCGGAGCACGCGGCCCTCGCCACCGTCGTCATCGTCTATGTGTGGCAGCAGTTCGGCTTCTCGTTCCTGCTGTTCATCGGCGGCCTCAACAACATTCCCAAGGAAGTCCACGAGGCCGCCTCCCTGGACGGCGCGACCGGCCTGCGCAAACACCTGCATGTGACGCTTCCCCTGCTGTCGCCGACGCTGCTGGTCGCGACCGTCGTCGGCGTCATCAACGCCCTCCAGGTCTTCGAGCAGCCCTACGTCCTCACCGACGGCGGCCCCGGCGACTCCACGCGCACCGTCGTGATGGTCATCTACGAGACGGCGTTCGAGCAGCTGCGCTTCGGCGAGGCGTCCGCGGTGGGAGTCCTGCTGTTCGTGCTGATCATGGCGGTCACCGCCCTGCAGTTCCGGCTCAGCCGGCGTTTCGTCCACTACCAGTGAGCCGGGTGAGTCCCATGAGCCAAGCAACCCCGACCCTCAGCCGTGCCCGGTACTCGTTCGGGCCGTGGGCGCGGATCACCGGCCTCGCCGTGTGCGCGCTGCTGACCCTCGGCCCGGTCATCTACACGATCTCGACCTCGCTGCGCACGCCGGCCGAGTCCTTCGACCTGCCGCCGCAGATCATCCCGAGCCATCCGACCACGGCGGCCTATCACGGGGTCTTCGACCAGATCGACGTATGGCTGCTCGCGCTGAACTCCACCCTGGTGACCGCACTGGTCGCGGTCGGCCAGATGATCACCGCGGGCCTTGCCGGGTACGCCTTCGCGCGTCTCGAATTCCGGTTCAAGAAGCCCCTGTTCGGGCTGGTGCTGGCCACCATGATGGTGCCGCTGCAGGTCACCATCGTGCCGGTGTTCCTGGTGCTGAAGTCGATGGGCCTGACCGACACCCTGCTCGGCCTGATCATCCCGGCCTTCCCGACCGCGTTCGGCACCTTCCTGATGCGCCAGTACTTCCTGGGCATGCCCAAGGACCTCGGCGAGGCGGCCATGCTGGACGGTGCCGGGCCGTGGCGGATCTTCCGGTCGGTGTACGCGCCGCTGGCCGCGCCCGGTCTTGCGATCGTCGGGGTCCTGGCCTTCAACTACCACTGGAACGAGTTCTTCCGGCCGCTGATCCTGGAGACCTCCGGGCAGAACTACACATTGCCGCTGGGCCTGGTCTCGCTCCAGGGCAATCTCGGCACGGGCTCCATCTCCGTCGTTCTCGCCGGAGTCGTGCTGTCCATGATCCCCGCCGTCGCCGTGTTCGTCGTCGGTCAGCGCCCTCTGCGTGAGGGCATCACGTCCGCAGGAGTCAACCGTTGAGCCTCGACCCCAACGCCCCGCGCTTCAGGGTCCGTCCGACCGCCGGCTGGACCAACGACCCGAACGGGCCGTTCCGTTGGCGGGACCGCTACCACGTCTTCTATCAGCACAACCCGGACGCGCCGGTGCACGCGAACATCCACTGGGGCCATGCCTCCAGCCCCGACCTCGCGCACTGGGAGCACCACCCGATCGCGCTCGCCCCCACAGCCGGCGGCCCCGACGAGGCGGGCTGCTGGTCGGGCTGCGTGGTCGACGACGACGGCGTGCCGACCGCCGTGTACACGGGCGTCGACCGTCATCACAACGGCATCGGCTCCATCTGTCTGGCACGGGCGGTGGTGCCCGACGACGAGACGCTCACCGACTGGAAGCCGCTGCCCGCCCCGGTGGTGTCCGCTCCGCCCGCGGACCTGGACGTGGTCATGTTCCGCGACCCGTTCGTGTTCACGGCCGGCGGGCGGCGCCGGGCCCTGGTCGGCGCGGGGCACGCGGACGGCACGCCGTCGGTCCTGCTGTACGACTGCGACGACCTGACGGACTGGCGGTTCGCCGGGGTTCTCCTCGACGGCAACGACCCCGTCGCGGTCGAGGCGTTCGGCGACAAGGCGGTCGGCTGGGAGTGTCCGCAGATGTTCTCGACCGCGGGCGACGAGTGGGTGCTGTTGCTGTCCCTCTGGGACGGAGACCCCCGCTCGACGGGCTACCTGACAGGCCGTCTCACGCCTTGTGACGACGGCGAGTTGCACTTCGACACACGCACCGGCGGCCGACTCGACCACGGCCGGGACTTCTACGCGCCCGCCGTGCTCCAGGAAGCGGACCGGGCCCTGATGTGGGGCTGGTCCTGGGAGGCGTGCGAGCAGGACGAGATCGACCGCGCGGGGTGGGCGGGGGTACTCACCGCACCCAGGGTGGTCGGCCTCCACCCGGACGGCACCCTGCGCATCGCACCGGCACCGGAGCTCGAACTGCTGCGTGCGGCAGCCCCGTTCGTCTCCGGCCCGGACCGCCGCGTACCGCTCCCGCCGTCGTACGACCTCACCGTCACCGCACACGGCCCCACCACCGTCAGCCTGCTGCGCTCCGCCACGGGTGCGGAGCTGACCCTGCGGCTGGACCCGGACGAGGGCACCGTCACGCTCGATCGCAGCGCCTGGCCGCGGACGCGCCCCGACGGGTCGGCGCCGGTCGTGGTCCACTCAACCGGCAGGCAGATACGGGTACTTGCCGACGGTTCTCTGCTGGAGGTGTTCGTCGACGACCGCGCGACCCTCACCGAGCGCGTCCACCGGGGCGCCGAGGACGTGGCCGAACTCGTCGTGAGCGGGGCGGTGTCCGCCGTCACCGGGTGGGAGCCGGTCCCACGGACGCTCGACTGATCACCGGACACGCGACGCGCCGAGTCGTGGCGGGAGGGGTGCGGCCGGTTTCGATGGAGTCGAGGAGGAGCCGGGCGGCGGCCTCGCCCATGGCGCGGTGGGGCAGGGCGACCGTGGTGAGCGCGGGGGTGAGGAACTCGGCCATGTGCTCCTGGTCGTCGTAGCCCACCACCGACAACTCGGCGGGTACGTCGATGCCGAGCCGGGTCGCGGCGTGCAGGACGCCCGCCGCGACCCGGTCGTTGTAGCAGAACAGGCCGGTCGGGCGGCGGTCGGCGGGGGTGTTGCCGAGGACGCGCAGCGCGCCCTCGTGTCCGCCGGAGATCTCGCCGCCGGTGCGCGGGACCCACTCCTTGGGGACCGTGATCCCCTCGGCGCGCAAAGCGTCCCGGAAGCCGCGCAGCCGCTCGACCGAGGCGATGTCGTCCTGGCCGCCGATCATGGCCACCCTCCGGTGGCCCTGCTCCAGCAGCAGCCGGGCCGCGGTCCTGCCGCCGGCCCGCTCGGCGGGGATCACGGCGGGCAGGGAGTCGTCCTCGGGCAGGCAGTTGGCGAGCACGGAGTGGGTGCGGTGCAGCCCCTCGGGGACCCGGACGCGCCGCAGCGACATGGCGGCGTAGATGATGCCGTCCACGCGGCGGTCGAGGAGTTCGGCGACGGCCGCGTCCTCCTTCGCCGCATCGCCGCCGGAGTCGACGGTGAGCACGAGGTGGTCGTTGTCCCAGGCCGTCTCCATGGCGCCGCGCAGCAGCCGGCCCGCGAAGGGCGTGGAGGCGATCTCGTCGGTGACCAGCCCGATCACGGCCGTACGACGGCGGCGCAGCCCGCGGGCGACGGGGTCGGGGCGGTAACCGAGCTGTTCGGCGGCCCGGCGGATGCGTTCCTGGGTGGCAGGCGAGAGGTTGCCCTCGGCGCGGCCGTTGAACACGAAGGAGACAGCGGTGTGCGAGACACCGGCGAGCCGTGCGACATCGCGTGACGTGGGACGCCCCGCGTTCGCCGGCCGCGTCTCCTCGGTGCTGCCCATGCCGTCCGTCGCCCTCATTCCCCACCCGCCCGGTTGATCACTGCTCACCCTATCCGTGAGGCTGGGGGCACGGCACAGTCGAGGAAAGGTCCCACGGTGATCAGCATCCCGGCACACCAGCTCAACGACGGCACGACGCTCCCCTCCCTCGGCCTGGGCACCTGGCCCATGGGGGACGAGGAGGCGGAGAGCGCCGTGTCCGAGGCCCTGCAGGCGGGCTACCGTCTGGTCGACACGGCCACCAACTACCGCAACGAGTCCGGCGTGGGCCGGGGTGTCGCCCGCAGCGGTGTCCCCCGCGAGGAGATCGTGCTGACGACGAAGCTCCCGGGCCGGCACCACGGCTACGAGGAGACCCTCGCCTCCTTCGAGGAGTCCCGCCGCCGGCTCGGTGTGGAGTACGTCGACCTGTATCTGATCCACTGGCCGCTCCCCCGCGTCGACAAGTACGTCGACTCCTGGCGGGCCATGATCAAGCTGCGGGAGGACGGCCTGGTCCGCTCCATCGGCGTCTCCAACTTCACCGCCGAGCACATCGAGCGGCTGGAGAAGGAGACCGGGGTGCTGCCGTCCGTCAACCAGATCGAGCTGCACCCCCTGTTCCCGCAGCCCGAGCTGCGCGCCTTCCACACCGCCAAGGGCATCCTCACGGAGAGCTGGAGCCCCCTCGGGCGCGGCAGCAGCCTGCTGAAGGACCCCGCCCTCGTCGCCGTCGCCGAGTCCCTCGGCGTCACACCCGGGCAGGTCGTCCTGCGCTGGCACACCCAGCTGGGCGCGGTCCCCATCCCCAAGTCCTCCGATCCCGAGCGCCAACGGCAGAACCTCGACGTCTTCGGCTTCGAACTGGACCCCTCCCAGCTCGACGCGGTCGCCGACCGGTCCCACCGGCGCATCGGCGGGGACCCGGAGGTGCACGAGGAGTTCTGAGACGCCGGGTGGGTGCTCGGCCGCCCACGGCACGGGGTTCACGGAAGGAGCCGGAGGTGGCCGAGCGGAACAGGCTGCGGGACTACCACCGCAAGCGCGACTTCGGACGGACCGGCGAACCGCGGGGGCAGGCGTCCGACGGGGGCGCCGAGCCCCGGTTCGTCGTGCAGATCCATGACGCCGGCACCCTGCACTTCGACTTCCGGCTGCAGGTCGGCGACGTACTGAAGTCGTGGTTTGTGCCCAAGGGCCCCTCCGACGACCCGCACGACAAACGGCTCGCCCTTCCCACGGAGGACCATCCGCTGGAGTACGAGGAGTTCGAGGGTGTGATTCCCGAGGGCGAGTACGGCGGTGGCACGGTGATCGTGTGGGACCACGGCGTCTACGAGCCGCTGAGCCACGACCGCAAGGGGCGCTCCGTCGGCTTCGAGGAGTCCCTGGAACACGGGCACGCACGCTTCCGGCTCAGGGGCTCGAAGCTGCACGGCGAGTACTCCCTGACCCGCTTCCGCGGTGAGCAGGACAAGGGCAGGGAGGCCTGGCTGCTGTTCAGGGCCGGCGGCGCGAGGCCGGACGGTCACGGCACCCCGGACTCGCGCCGGGCCCGCTCGGTGACCAGCGGCCGTACCCTCGCCCAGGTGGCCGCGGACGCCGGGGAACAGTGAGCCTGCGCTCCCCGGCGTGAAGCCGTCACTTCTGCTGTGCGCGCAGGGCGGAGAGGGCCCGGTCGGCGTGGGTGTTCATGCGCAGTTCGCTGCTGACGATCTCGAGGACCGTGCGGTCCTGGGCGATCACGAAGGTGACCCGCTTGGTCGGCGCGAGGCTGAATCCGCGCTTCACGCCGAACCGTTCGCGGATCGTGCCGTCGGTGTCGGACAGCAGCGGCATGCCGAGGTTGTGGCGGCCGGTGAACTCCTGCTGCTTGTCCACGGTGTCGCCGCTGATGCCCACGGGCCGGGCGCCGACGGCCGCGAACTCGGCGGCCAGGTCCCGGAAGTGGCAGGCCTCCGCGGTGCATCCGGAGCTCAGCGCGGCGGGGTAGAAGAAGAGCACGACCGGCCCGTCGGCCAGCAGCTCGGACAGCTTGCGCGGGGTGCCGGTCTCGTCCGGCAGCTCGAAGTCGTCGAGCCTGTCGCCGACGTTCACCTGACGGCTCATGCCCGCCCCTCCCCGTTCTTCGCGACGCTGCGGGCCCACAGGACCAGGGGCAGCTGCAACGGCAGCCGTCCCATGGCCGCGGCCTTCTGGCGCGCGGGCCGGTCGCGCCAGTCGACGGCCATCTTGACGTTGGCGGGGAACACGCCGACGAAGAAGGCGGCCGTGGCGAGAGCGGCGACCTTGCGCGTGCGCGGCAGCGCGACCCCGGCGGCGAGGGCGAGTTCGACGGCGCCGCTCGCGTAGGTCCATGTCCTGGGGTCGCCCGGCAGCGCGCCCGGGATGATCGCGTCGTACTGACGTGGCTGGGCGAAGTGGGTGACGCCCGCGGCGGCCAGCAGGCCGGCGAGCAGCAGGGGCGAGCGTTCGGACCGTGACACGGTTCCTCCTCCGATGACCTGGCGAGCGATGTTACCGGAGGGTAGAGAGGGGGGTGACGCCGGTGTCCGCACCGGTTCGGGTCCGGCGGTTGTGGGTGCCCGGTGTGTAGCCGAGCGATCGCCGGAAGACGTCGATGAAGGCGCTGGCGGAGGCCCAGCCGCACCGGTGGGCGACGGTGGTGACGGGGATGTCGCCGGCCAGCATGCGCAGGGCGTGGTAGAGGCGGGATTGGGTGCGCCACTGCGGGAAGGTCATGCCGAACTCGCTGCGGAAGAGGCGGCTGAGGGTGCGTTCTGCGGCCCCGGTCGCGGCGCCGAGGGCGGCGAGGGTGCGCTGCTCGGCCGGTTCGGCGTGAACCATCGCGCAGACGGCGGCGAGGCGCGGGTCCGTGGGGGTGGGCAGGCGCAACGGCTGCTGGGGCGAGACGCGCAGTCGGTCACGCAGCACGGCGAGCAGTCGGCGGCGTTCGGGGGTGTGGTCGTCGGGGTCGTGGGTGTAGGCGATGATCAGTTCGCGCAGCAGGGGGCTGACGGCGAGGACGGCGGGGGCGCCGAGACCGAGCGGGTTGTCGGCGGCGGGCAGGCCCACGAGGTGCAGTTCCAGATGGCCGTGGGCGCGGTGGGCGTGCACGGTACCCGCGGGGACCCAGATGGCGCGGGTGCCCGGCGCGAACCAGGTGCCCGCGTCGGTGGTCACTTCCAGCACTCCGGAGCCGGCGTAGACGATCTGGTGCTCGTCGTGCCGGTGTGCGTCGATGCCTTCGCCGGCGGCCAGGCTTCTGGCCGAGGTGGGCGCCTTCGGCGTGTGGCGGATGTTCGACACAACCAGGCAGATTACCGGAAGCGGGCCATACGTCCGGCCGCGACGATCGCAGAGTGTCCTCTTCTTGCAACCGTCCCATCACCCTGTTGTCCCTCGGGCACGTCTGTGTCGACGTGTACCAGGGGGCGGTGGCCGCGCTCGTGCCGTACTTCGTCTCGGAGCGCGCCTACACCTACGCCGCCGCCTCGGGCATCGTCCTGGCCGCGTCCCTGCTGTCCTCGGTCGTGCAGCCGGTGTTCGGGGTGCTCACCGACCGGTGGCCGATGCCGTGGCTGCTGCCGCTGAGCGCACTGACCGGGGGCGCCGGTGTGGCCCTGAGCGGCGTGGTGGGCTCGTACGCGCTGACGCTCGTGGCGGTCGCGGTGTCCGGCATCGGCATCGCCGCCTACCACCCCGAGGCGGCCCGGGCGGCCCGAGCCGCTGCGGGCGGCAGCAACACGGCCATGGGCTGGTTCTCGCTGGGCGGCAACATCGGCTTCGCGCTCGCGCCGCCGCTCGTGGCGGCCGTCGTCGCCACGGGAGGCCTCGGCGCCTCTCCCCTGCTGGGCGTCCCGGCCGTGGTGGGGGCGGTCCTCTGCGGGGCCGCGGTGCGTTCGCCGCAACGCCGCTCCGCCGTCGCCCGCGCGGCGGTGGCCACCGGCGTCGACGACTGGGCGTCGTTCCTGCGGCTGTCGGGTGCGATCGTGTGCCGCTCGGTCGTCTTCGTCGGCCTGAGCGCCTTCGTCTCGCTCTACGTCCGGCAGCGCACCGGCGGGGGCGAGGCGGCGGGCACGGCAGCGCTGTTCGTGCTGTACGCGGGCGGTGCGCTGGGCACGCTGGCCGGTGGCCGGCTCGCCGACCGGTACGGGCGGCTCGCGGTGGTCCGCCGGTCGTACGCGCTGAGCGTGGTGGCCGTCGCCGGCGTCGTGCTCGTACCCGGCCCGGCGGTCTATCCGTTCGTCGCGCTCACCTCGGCGGGCCTGTACGTCCCCTTCGCCCTCCACATCACCCTCGGTCAGGACTTCCTGCCGCGGCGGCCGGGCACCGCGAGCGGGGTCACCCTGGGCCTCGCGGTGAGTGCGGGCGGGCTCGCGGCCCCCGTCCTCGGCTCCCTGGCCGACGCCACCTCCCTGCGGACCGCCCTGCTCCCCCTGATCGCGCTGCCCGTCGTGGGCCGGCTCCTGCTGTGCGGCCTGCGCGAGCCCGCTCCCGCGGTCGAAAGGCCGCCCGCGCAACGGCACCCGCGCACGACATCGGCGTGAGGCGGCGTGGGGTCAGGTGGTACCGGCCCGTGCGACGGGCTGCTCCTCCGTGACCTCGTCGGCGGTGTAGGACAGGAAGTCGTCGACCATGCGGTGGAACAGCGTGGCCAGCTGCCGAAGCTCCTCCGGTGTCCATGCGGACAGCGCGAGTTGCATGCCGCGGGCACCCACGTCCCGGACGCGTGCGATGGCCTGCTGACCGGCCTCGGTCAGCTGGATGCGCTGGGCCCGGCGGTCGTCGGGGTCGGGGACGCGGGTGACATAGCCGGACCTCTGCAGCTGCTGCACGGTGCGGGTGACATGGGAGGCCTCCACACCCAACCGGTTGGCCAGCTCCCCCGGGCGCAGCGGATCCGAATCGGCCACCTGGCGCAGCAGCGCCACGGCCGCGCGGTCCAGCGGCACGCCGGCCAGCGCCATCCGCCGTTCGTGCTGCCGTGCGCGCGTGCTGAGATACGTGATGCGGGTGAGCGCCCGCTCGATCTCGATGACCTCGTCCGAGGCAGGGGGGTCGGGGAGTTCGGGGAGCGGTGGTGTGGGCATACGGCCCAGTTTACCATATCGTTGCGTAACTCAAGTAAATGACCGCGCCCCTACGGTCCCGGTCACCTGGGTCGAGCGGTGGGGGTTCCGGTCGTCACGGGTGCCAGCCACAGGCCGACGACCGCGTCCGCCAGGCCGGTCGCGGCGTCGTCCCAGTTGGAGCGCGCCGTGGCCCGGTTCTCGGCGATCGCCCGCTCGCGTTCGGCGGGCATGTGCACGATCAGGTGGCGGGCCATCTCGCCGCGTTCCGCGCGGACTTCGGCCGGCAGATCGGGCAGGCACCGGTTGAGTCCGTCGACGCACTGCTGCAGGGACGGCGAGGCGAAGGACTCCTCGACCATGATCTGGTGGAGCGCCGGGTCGGTCATCAACTGCGCGCAGAACCGCGCGAACCAGGTGGGACCGCCCAGGGTGCCGAGGTGCTCGGGCAGCGGGCGAACCAGGCAGTCCACCCAGTCCCGTACGTCGGAGGAGTCACCGATCCGGGCCAGCAGGCGGCTCCGGATCTCCTCGGTGTGCCCTGCGTGACGGCGGACGATCGCCCGGACCAGGTCGGCCTTGGTGCCGAAGTGATAGCCGACGACAGTGTTGTTGCCCTGGCCGGCGGCCTCGGCGACCTGGCGGTTGGACACCGCGTTCACCCCGCGCTCGGCGAACAGCCGCTCGGCCGCGGTCAGGATCAGCTCCCGGGTCGCCCCGGCCCGCTCCGTCCGTCCCGTCCTGCCGGCCATGCTCACCACCACACCGGGACTTCGTTCAGCCCTGCGACGGTCAGCCCCTCGAACCGTCGCGGGTCCGCCGAGGGTACGGCGGGTGCCAGCGACGGAAGCCTACGCAACCGCACGTCGGGGGCGGTCTTCAGCTCCGCGCGGGGGCATGCCCACCGCGCCCGAACGGCTCGGCAGGCACGGACCTGCACAGCTCGCGGTGACCCTCACGCGCCGGCCGGACGAGCCGCCCATGCGTCGCCGACGAGACGCGGCACTCACCCGCAAGGACCCGCCCCACCCGGTCCGCGGACGGGGTGGTCGAACGGCCGTCCGCCCGCGTCTGACCCGTACCTTCCCCGAGGATGGGCACTCACGCGGCGCGGCACACCGGCCTCTCCCGCCCGACGTTCCTGTCGATCATCGCTCACCATGGATTCCGGACGGGAATCCTGGAACGAGAAGAACGGACACCATGACCATCCGCGTGCTGCTCGCCGACGACCAGGCCCTCGTGCGGGCCGCCCTGCGGATTCTGCTCGACTCCTGCGACGACATGGAGCTGGTCGCCGAGGCCACCTGTGGCGGCGAGGCCGTCGCCCTCGCGCGCGTGCACCGCCCCGACGTCGTGATGATGGACATCCGGGTGCCCGGTACCGACGGCGTGGCCGCCACCTCCGAGATCTGCGCCGACCCCGGCGCGCCGGGCACGCGCGTACTGATCCTCACCACGCGCGAGATCGACGCGCGCGTGGCCGAGGCGCTGCGGGCGGGGGCGAGCGGCTTCCTGGACAAGGACGTGACGGCGGACGTGCTGCTCGACGGCATCCGGACGGTCGCCTCGGGGGACTCCCTGCTCTCCCCGCTCGCCACGCGCGCGCTGATCAGCCGCTTCCTGGCCGTCCCCGCACCTGACACACCGCTGATCACGTCCGGGGACCTCGCGGCGTTCACGGACCGCGACCGCGAGGTGGTCACCTGGGTCGCGGAGGGCCGCTCCAACGCGGAGATCGCCGAGCGACTCGACGTCAGCGCCGTCTCGGTGCGTACACAGGTCCGCCGTGTGATGACGGAGCTGGGCGTCCGTGACCGCGCCCAACTCGTCGTCCTCGCCCATCAGTCGGGCCTGGTGCGGACCCAGGCACCCGCGAACTGCTGACGGCCGACTGCGACTGCACAGTCGTGACGGTCCACTGCGACTGCACAGTCGTGACGGCCCACTGCGACTGCTCAGTCGTGACGGTCCACTGCGACTGCACAGTCGTGACGGCCCACTGCGACCGCTCAGTCGGCGGACAGCTTGTCCAGCCACTGCTCCAGCAGCGCGGACTCGGCCGCCGTGAACCTCGGGGCCTGCTCGGCCCGCAGCCGGGCGGCGAGCGTCGCGGCGGCCACCGGGACGGCGTTGTCGGGCCCGCTCGGCTCCGCGGTATCGGCCGGACGGGTCAGCGAGTCCAGTACGGCGTCGCGCAGCCGCTCGGAGAACTGCGGGTCCGGATACTGCTCCGGCCGGGTCAGCATCGACAGGGCCGCTCCGACGTTGGCGGACATGATCATCTGCGTCGCGAGCGCCGGCGGAACGGTCAACCGCCCTGCGGCGGCGCAGCGTTCGAGAATCCCGTGCAGCAGCGCGTGTGCCTCCTGGGCCGCCGCGGGCGGGACCGTCAGCTCGGGCGAGTGCATCAGGCGGTAGTGATGGGGGTGCTCCAGCGCGAAGCGCATGTGGTTGTCCCAGCCGCTTCTGAGGTCGGCGACCGGGTCGTCGCTGGGCCTGGCCGCCCGCTTGGACGCGAGGTACTCCTCGAAGCCCCGGTCGACCACGGCGGCCAGCAGGCCCGCCTTGTCGCCGAAGAGCCGGTAGAGCATCGGCGCCCCCACCCCGGCCGCCTCGCACACCGCGCGCGTCGAGACATCCGCGGCCGACGCCTTGGCCAGCAGGTTCGTGGCCGCCTCCAGGATCTTTTCCCTCGCATCCATGGGTCCACGGTACGCCATTCGTAGCGGCGATACGAATCGGGGTGTACCAACGCTACGAACCTGTGTTACCGTCGATACGAAGACGCCGTAGCAACGCTAACAGCGAAGGAAGCAGCCATGACCACGCAGCCCCACACGGACCGGCGCGTCGCGATCGTGACCGGTGGATCACGAGGCATCGGCCGGCAGGTCGCGCAGCGGCTCGCCGCCGACGGATTCGCCGTCGTCATCGGGTACGCCGGCAACAAGGACGCGGCCGACGAGGCCGTCGGCGCCATCGAGAAGGCCGGCGGCACCGCGTTCGCCGTCCGCGCGGACGTCGGCGACGAGACCGAGATCGCGTCCCTCTTCGACCAGGCGGAGGCGGCATACGGCGGTGTGGACGCGGTGGTGCACGCGGCCGGCCGGATGCCCCTGTCCCCCGTCGCGGAGCTCGACCTCGGCGAGCTGGACGCCCTGTACCGCACCAACATCCGCGGCACGTTCGTCGTCGACCAGCAGGCCGCCCGCCGGCTGCGCTCCGGCGGAGCACTCGTCAACTTCTCCAGCTCGGTGGTGGGCCTCGCCTTCCCCGGTTACGGCGCCTACGCCGCGAGCAAGGGGGCCGTCGAGGCCCTGACCCTGATCCTCGCGCGCGAACTGCGCGGCCGCGACGTGACCGTGAACGCCGTCGCGCCCGGCCCCACGGCCACTGCGCTCTTCCTCGACGGCAAGGATGATGAGACCGTCGCCCGCCTGGCCGCACAGCCGCCGCTGGAGCGCCTGGGGACGCCGGACGACATCGCCAACGTCGTGGCCTTCCTGGCCGGCCCCGAGGGCCACTGGGTCAACGGACAGGTCCTGCGGGCCAACGGCGGCATCATCTGACGGCGCGCCGTCCTCGGAACAACTGCGGGACATCGAGAGGAACAGCCATGAACGACAGCAAGGTCATTCTCGTCACCGGCGCCTCCAGCGGTTTCGGCGCCCTCACCGTCCGCGCGCTCGCCGAGCGCGGCCACACGGTCTACGCGGGCATGCGCGCCCTCGACACACGCAACGCCCGCGCCGCCGCCGACCTCGCCGCACACGCCGACGAGCACAAGGTGGACCTGCGCGCCGTCGAGCTGGACGTGACCCGGCAGGACAGCGCGGACGCCGCGGTCGCCCGCGTGGTGGACGAACAGGGACGCCTCGACGTCCTGGTGCACAACGCCGGGCACATGGTGCTGGGTCCGGCCGAGGCCTTCACCCCCGAGCAGCTGGCGGACGTCTACGACACCAATGTCCTCGGCACCCAGCGCGTCAACCGGGCGGCCCTGCCCCAGCTGCGCCGCCAGGGACAGGGGCACCTCGTGTGGATCGGCTCCTCCAGCACACGCGGCGGCACCCCGCCCTTCCTCGCCCCGTACTTCGCGGCGAAGGCCGCCATGGACGCCCTCGCGGTGAGCTATGCCGCCGAGCTCATACGGTTCGGGATCGACACCTCGATCGTCGTGCCGGGCGCCTTCACCTCGGGCACGAGCCACTTCGCCCACGCCGGGACCCCGGCCGACACCGACCGTGCCGCGGAGTACGACACGCGGTACAAGACGCTGATGGCCGATGTCAACGAGCGACTGGCGGGCCTCATGCCGCCGGACGCGGACGTCTCCGAGGTGGCGGACGCCGTCGTCAGGACCGTCGAACTGCCGCACGGCAAGCGGCCGTTCCGGGTCCATGTGGACCCGAGCCAGGACGGCAGCGAGGTCGTCTCCGCGGTGGCCGACCGGATCCGGGTGGAGTTCTTCCGCCGGGTGGGGCTCGAGGACCTGCTGATGCCGGCGGCCAGCCTGTAGGCAGCGCCGTTCAGGGGAAACCGGCGGGCGGGGCGAATGGCGGGAGGCGGCGGCGTCGACATCTGACCCCGTGACGCTCCCTCTGATCCGCCCCATGCTCGCCACACCCGGGTCGCTGCCTCCGGCCGCGCAGGACGCCCGCTGGGCCTATGAGACCAAGCAGGACGGGCAGCGCGTGGTGGTCTACGCCGAAGGGGACGGCGGTCTCCTGCTGCGGGCCCGGTCCGGGGAGAACATCACCGCCGCATACCCCGAGCTGCAGTCGCTGGCCGCGATGCTCGGGACGGCGCCCGCCGTGCTGGACGGCGAGGTGCTGGCGCTGGACGAACAGGGCCGCGCCGACTTCCAGTTGCTGCAGTCCCGCATGGGGCTCGCGCACGCTCCGGCCAGGGCGGCGCGCCAGGCCGCGAAGGTGCCCGTCCACCTGATCCTGTTCGATGTGATGCATCTGACGGGGCAGCGCCTGACCGGACTTCCCTACACCCGGCGGCGCCGGCTGCTGGAGGAGCTCGGCCTCGACGGTCCGTTCTGGTCCACGCCCTCCGCCCTCGTCGGGCACGGCGAGCAGGCCCTGCGGGCCACCCGGGAGCACGGTCTGGAGGGCCTGGTCTGCAAGCGGCTGGACTCGGTGTACGAGCCGGGGGTGCGTTCGCGGGCCTGGGTCAAGATCCGCAACATGCGGAGCGAAGACGTGATCGTGGGCGGCTGGCTGCCCGGCAAGGGGCGGCTGTCGGGACTTCCCGGCGCCGTGCTCGTCGGGCAGCGGAGGGACGGCCGGCTGCGGTACGTGGGCGGAGTGGGCACCGGGTGGAGCGAGGCCGAGCGGATCCGTCTCGCCGAGTTGCTGCGGGCGTCGGAGACGGCCGAGTGCCCCTTCCACCCGGTCCCGGCGGCGCCGGGAGCGCACTGGGTGCTGCCCAGGCTGGTCGGCGAGGTCCGCTACAGCACCCGTACCCGGGCCGGAATGCTGCGACAGCCGTCCTGGCTGCGGCTGCGGCCCGACCTCGCCCCCGAGGACGCCGCGGCCGACCTGCCGGACGACCTGCCGGACGACCTGGGCTGACGTCCCGTCATGAACCGAATATTGGGCTGCGTTTCACCACTGGTACGCCTGTGACCTCTTGGCGCGGAAGGGAAAACTCGGGATCCTGAACTCCCCTTCCCCCCACAGCCGTTGGGCTGGGCCCGGACCCCGAGGAGGACGCAGTGGCGTCACCGAAGTTCAGGACCAACCGCAGACGATTCCTGACCGGCCTGGCCGGTGCGGCCGCGCTCGTCGTCGCCGTTCCCGGCGTCGCCTTCGCCGCGCCGCCGCAGGCGCTGCCCGTCAATGCGGAGGCCGCGGAGCTCACTTACCAGCCGGCCTTCGACTACGACACGGACGGCTGCTACTCCACCCCGGCGATCGGCCCCGACGGCACCATCAACGGCGGCCTGAACCCGACCGGCGCGCTCAACGGGCAGTGCCACGACGCCTCCGACCTCGACAACACCAACAGCTACTCGCGCTACAAGTGCAACAACGGCTGGTGCGCCTACATGTACGGCCTGTACTTCGAGAAGGACCAGGCCATCGCGGGCAGCAGCATCGGCGGGCACCGCAACGACTGGGAGCACGTGGTGATCTGGGTGCAGGACAACCAGGTCAAGTACGTCTCGACGTCCAACCACGGCTCGTTCACCGTGCACGCGACGTCCGAGGTCCGCTACGAGGGCACCCACGCCAAGATCGTCTACCACAAGGACGGCATCAGCACGCACTGCTTCCGGCTGGCGAACTCCAACGACGAGCCGCCGGAGAACGACAAGCACACCTGGCAGTACCCGCCGCTGGTCGGCTGGAACGGCTACCCCGCGGGCCTGCGCGACAAGCTGAGCGCGTACGACTTCGGTAGCGCCAACTTCGGCCTGAAGGACAGCAACTTCGCCTCGCACCTCTCGTCGGCGAAGCCGTCCGGGATCGCGTTCGACCCGAACGCCTGACACCGCGACCGTTCACCGGACGGCTCGTCCCACCGGACGCCTCGTCACACCGCGACCGTTCACCCCACCGCTCGTTCCACCGCTCCCGGAGGCATGCTGGCTCCGGGAGCGGGGAAGGGCGGATCATGAGAGTCGACGTCGACGGAGTCAGGAGCCGCGGGCGGTTGTCACGGCGGAGCCTGCTGGCCGCGACAGCACTTCTCAGCCTGGCGGGTGCGGGGTCCCGGGCCCGGGGTAACGGCTACACCATGCCCGTCCTCACCTTCGCCGACCCCGTCACTCGACGCAGCCTCGGCACCCTCTACACGGCCGCGCTCACGGCCCTGGCCGACACTCACACCGTCCACGCCGACCCGGCGGTCTACGACAGGGCGGGGCTGCTCACGCACCCGCCGGGCACGATCGTGGGCGCCGGTGGCGGCTATCCCGCGCCGCAGCGGTGGACACGGGACGCGGCCGTCAACGCCTGGAGCGCGGCGAGCCTGCTGGCACCGGCGGTCGGCCGCAACACCCTGTTCTCCGTGGTCGACCGCGGCCCGCACGGACCCATCGTGCAGCAGGACGACCAGTGGTGGGACCAGGTCGTATGGATCCTCGCCGCCCGGCACCACTACCGGGTCACGGGCGACCGGGACTTCCTGGCCGAGGCCCACCGCACCGGCGCCAACACCCTTGCCGTACGCCGGGGCAGCGACTTCGACACCGACGCCGGCCTGTTCCGGGGCCCCGGCTTCATGAACGACGGCATCTCCGGCTACCCCAGCCCACCGGCCTCACCGGACGTGCGCTCCTCCTTCATCCTCGACCATCCCGGCACCGAACGGCTGATGTGCCTGTCGACCAACTGCCTCTACGTCGGCGCCCAGTCGGCCCTGGCGGACATGGCCGACAGCCTCGGGGACACGGAGCAGGCGGCATCGCTGCGCGCGGACGCGGCCCGTCTGCGAAAGGCGATCGACCGCCACCTGTGGCGCGAGGAGACGGGCACCTACGCCTACCTCCGCCACGAGGACGGCACGGTCGACACCTCCCAGGAGGGCGCCGGCCTCGCCCTCGCCCTTCTCTGCGAGGTCGCGGACCCCGCACGGGCGGGCCTGATCCTGGACCACACGCACTGGCAGCCGCACGGCGTCGTCGACGTGTGGCCGCACTTCCCGCGCTTCGACGACGCCAGGCCCGGACGGCACAACGTCATGGTGTGGCCCGTCGTCCACGGGCTGTTCGGCAACGCGGCCGCCGCCGCGGGCCGCACCGACCTGTTCGCCCGGTCCGTCGAGCGACTCGCCGGCCTCGTCGCGGGCAGCGGCATGGGCTTCCACGAGGTCTACGACTCCGTCGGCGGCGAGGTCGACGGCGGCTGGCAGGAGGGCGGCAGCGGGCGGATGGAGCACTTCGTCTCGCAGCCCGACCAGGCCTGGTCGGTCACCGCGTATCTGCGCCTGATCCACGAGGGCCTGTTCGGCCTGACGTTCACCGAGGACGCCGTAGAGCTACGGCCGTGTCTGCCCGAGCACTGGGGTCCGGTGGCCTTGCGGGGTCTGCGCTACCGGGACATGACGCTCGACATCGCTCTGAGCGGTGGCGGCAGCCGGGTGCGGTCGTGCACGGTCGACGGGCGTCCGGCGGAGCCCGTCGTGCGCGCCGACGGGACGGGGCACCACACCGTGGACCTGGTCCTCGGGGTCTAGGCCCTCAGGCGTGCCGGGCTTGGTTCCCGCGCCCGATCCCCCGCCGCCGTCCGCTGCCTAGCGTCGACTCCATGGAGACGAGCGACACGAGCGGACAACTCGAAGAAGCCCTGGAACGGGTGCACGCGACGGGACCGGAGCGCCTCGGCCGGCTCTCCAACCACGCCCCCATGGTCGTAGAGGCGCTGGCAGCACGCGGGCAGGCGGGGGCGGTGCATCGTTGGCTGGACCTGTACCGCGGCAAGCTGGAGGACTTCCCCGACCGGGTGGCACCCGTCACGGACGACAACTGGCGCTCGGCGCTGGGCGACGTACGCCGGGCCGCCGACTGGATCGACCACTTCTCCCGCACGCTCGACGAACGGCCCTGGCGGAGCGTGCTCGCCGAGTGGTGGCCGCGGCTGCTGCCCGGCATGTACGGCGGCGCCACGCATCCGGTGATACGGGTCGGCCATGCCGTACGCACACTGGAATCCGGTGAGAACGCCCCCCGCCGCGCCGAACTCGCCCATGCCCTGGGCTACTGGGCGGCGCGTCACCACACCGTCTCCGGCGTCGCCGCGCTGCCCGCCGCACCGACGGCCGCGGCCTCGCTGGACGCCGTACCCGCGATCGAAGAGGGCCACCAGGGGTTCCCGGACCGGCTGGCCGCCGTGCACCGACTTCCGTCGTGGGCGGCGGAGGTGAGCGATCCGGCGGCCGCGCGGGAGCGGCTCACCGAGCTGGTGACGGCGGCGACACACCGGTACGCCACCCATGGGCACGGCGAGCCGACCATGCTCGTCCACGCCGCGACCGCCCCCAACGCCGTGCTGCGCACGCTGGATTCACTGCCGGGCGAGCTGTGGGCGCCGAGTCTGCACGCGGCATGGACGGCGTCCGCGGCGGTCACCGCGATGTACGCGCCGGCCGGGCCCGTCAACTACGCGCCCGCGTCCCGCCCAAGCCCGGAGGACGTCGTGGAGCGGGCGCTCGCGCACGGCGACGAGCACGTCATCAAGTTCGCCGACACGGCCCTGGACATCGGTGACGAACAGGCTCTCGCGGCGGCCGTGCGGGCGATCGAGATGAGCGAGCCGCTGGTCTGACCCCGACACACGAACAGGTCTGCCGGGCCGTGCGGCCCGGCAGACCTGTGCCGTCGTGCTACGTCGTGCTGCGTCGCGCGCTACCGGCGACGTGCCGCCGGATCGTGCGTGACCGTGTCCGAACCCTTGGCCGCGGAGACCGGACCGGAACCACCGGATCCGGCGCCCGCGACGGCCGGTTCCTGCGGCCGGTCGGCGTGTCCCGGCCACCATGCCGCATGACCGATCAGCGCGGTCAGACTGGGCGTGAAGAACATCGCCATGACGAAGGCGGCGACCGCGATGCCGAAGGAGACGGCGAAGCCCATCTCCGTGAGCAGCGAGTTGCCCGCCAGCATCATCGTGGCGAAGGTCGCCGCCAGGATGAAGCCGGCCGCGGCCACGGTCGGGCCCGCGTGCCGCAGGGCCATGCCCGCCGCCTCACGCGGTTCTCGGCCCTCACGGGCCTCCTCCCGCAGCCGGGCGATCATGAGGATGTTGTAGTCCGTCCCGATGGCGACCACGAAGAGATACATGATCACCGGGAGCATGAACATCAGGCCCGAGTGCCCCTGCGCCTCCTGGAAGATCCACACCGTGGCTCCCAGGGTGGCACCGAAGCCGAGACCCACCGAGGCGATCAGATACCAGGGGGCGACCACACTGCGCAGCAGCAGCCCCAGGATCACCATGATCAGTACCGCGGCGACGGGGAAGACGGTGCGGTAGTCGTGGTTGACCGCCGTGTCGATGTCCTTGTAGATCGAGGACATGCCCCCGACGAGGGCGTCGGTGCCGTCCGGGGCGTTCGCGTGCGCGACGTCCCGCACCCGGTCCACGGAGTCGATCGCCTGGTCCGTGGAGGCCTCGTACTTGAGCGTGACGGTGAAGTCCGCGGTGGTGCCCGCCTTGTTGACCTGGGTCATACGGGCACTCGCCACGCCGTCCACCGACCGCAGCGCCGCCGCGTACGAGTCGAAGACCGACTTGTCGAGCGGCTTGCCGTCGGTGCTGGAGAGATAGACGTCGGTGGGGGCGGCCGCGCCCGCCGAGTACGCCGTCTGCATCTCGTCCTGGACGACCATCGACTCCTTGGTCTTGGGCATGGAGCCCGAGGCCAGGTCGAATGTGGCGTTGTAGCCGAAGACGCCCAGCGAGAGCGCGACCAGGACCAGTCCGGAGATCCCGGCGGTCAGGGCGGGGCGCCGCTGCACCCCGCGCCCGAGGGCGGCGAAGCGCGCGTTCTCCGGCTCGCGCTGCCAGGTCTTGGAGGGCCAGAACACCTTGGGCCCGATCAGTGAGACCACGGCCGGGATCAGGGTCAGACCCGCGATCAGGGTGACGGTGACGGCGATGGCCAGCGCGGGACCCATCTGCTTGAGGAAGCCCAGCGTGGACAGCACCAGCGCGAGGAAGGCGATGATCACCGCCCCGGCCGCCGAGGCGATCGCCTCGCCGACCCTGCCGACCGCGTTGATCATGGCCGTCTTGGGTTCGTCGCCGGCGCGCAGGCGTTCCCGGTACCGGAACATCAGGAACAGGAAGTAGTCCGTGCCCACGCCGAACAGCACGACGATCAGGATCGAGGAGATCGAGCTGTTGGCCTGCAGATCGAACAGCTTCGTGGCGTACGCGATCAGTCCGTTGGCGATCGCCGAGACCACGCCGATCAGGATCAGCGGAAGCACTGCCAGGATCGGCGCCCGGAAGATGATCAGCAGCGTCACCAGGATGATCGCGAAGGTGCCGATGCCGATCAGCGCCTCACCGCGCTTGGACGAGTCCTGCTGGTCGAGGGCCTGGGCGGCCGATCCGCCCAGCTTGGCCTCCAGATCGGTGCCCTTGGTCAGGGCTTTGACGTCGTCACGCAGCACCTTGGCCGCGTCGGCCTGTTTGGGCTGGCCGGCGTTCTTGCTGTCCATCTGGACCAGGGTCATGGTGTACCTGCCGTCCTTCGACGGCTGGCCGGGGACGACCTTCTGCACCTGGTCGATGTGCTTGTCGCCCAGTTCCTTGGTGATCCGGGCGACGTCCTTCTTGTCGGCGGCGGTCAGCTTGCCGCCGTCGGTGCGCTGGTAGAGCGCGATCGCGGACGGGGTGAAGGCGCTGGGGAAGGCCTTCTCCTGGAGATCCGCCGCTTTGATGGACTCATAACTCTTGGGTAGGAAACTGCTCTCGTCGCTGTTCGAGGGCAGGCTCGGTGCGGTGGCGACGATCGCCACCGCAGCGATCAGCCAAGCCACGATCGTCCAGACGGGATGTCGGACGACCGTGCTGCCAATACGTCGGAACATGCGGAAGGTCCTCCTGGCCAGGAAGATCACCGCAGCCCGGGGAGCGGACCCTGGCATCGGCGACCCCGACCGGCACACACCGCATGCACCGGTCGAACGGTTGTCTTGGGTCAGAATGGTAGTGACCTTGAAAAGGATCGCTCACGGTGGTCCGGAAAAACGCGTGGCGTCACGCCGGATGGCCGGGCGGGATGTCCATGGCGTCGGCCAGCCGCAGCAACGGGCCGTCGCTGCGCCCGCCCCATTCCACGGGCCTGAGGACGAAGCCGACGTGATCTCCGCCGTCGACGCGGTCCTCGACCACGCCCACGAACCAGGCCGCGGCGTCCTCCAGGACGACCGAGCCGCCGTACCCCTGTCTCCACCGCACCTCTGCCGGTACGAACTTGTCGGTGCGGTCACCGGTCCGTCCGCCGAAGTGGGCCGCCAGCCCGTGCTGCTCACGCGTCAGCAGATGGACCGCCAGACATTCGGCGGCGCGGGCTGCTCCATAGGTGTGGTTGGCCTTGGATATCCACACCACGTACCGCACGGGGTCGATGGAGCACTGGGAGGAGAAGCCGACCAGACACCCCGAGCGCTCGGTGTCCGTGGCGGCCGTGACCACACACATGTCGGGGTTGAGCCGACTCATGAAAACGTCGATGTCGTCCGCCATGTCCCCCCCAGTCGGATCTCGCTGACCTATGAGGGTAGGCCCTTGCCTCCGACGGCGTTCAGTTCGGTGAGGATGTCCTGCGGCAGTTCCAGAGCTGCGCCGCGGATGTTCTCGCGCAGGTGCTGCGCCGAGGACGTGCCGGGGATGAGGAGCATGTTGGGCGAGCGCTGCAGGAGCCAGGCCAGTGCCACCGACATGGGGGTGGAGTCCAGGCGTGCGGCGACCTTGGTCAGGGCGTCCGACTGCAGCGGTGACATACCGCCCAGCGGCCAGTACGGCACATACGCGATGCCCTGGCGTGCGGTGCTGTCGACGAGCGCGTCGTCCTGGCGGTTGGCGAGGTTGTAGAAGTTCTGCACGCACACCACGGGCGCGATCGACTGGGCCTCGGCGAGCTGCTCCGCGTCGACCGTGCTCAGGCCGAGGTGGCGGATCAGCCCCTGGTCGCGCAGTTCGGCCAGGGCGCCGAACTGTTCGGCGATGGAGCCGGGTTCGGGCGAGTCGAGGCCGCCGACGCGCAGGTTCACCACGTCGAGGGCTTCCAGGCCGAGGCGCTGCAGGTTGTCGTGGACCTGTTGCACCAGTTCGGCCGGGGTGCGGGCGTGCGGCCAGCCGCCCTGCTCGTCGCGGCGGGCGCCGACCTTGGTGACGATGTGCAGGCCGTCCGGGTACGGGTGGAGGGCCTCGCGGATGATCTCGTTGGTGATGTACGGGCCGTAGAAGTCGGCCGTGTCGATGTGCCGGATACCGAGGTCGACCGCCGTGCGCAGAACGGCGATCGCGGCGTCGCGGTCCTTCGGCGGGCCGAAGACGCCCGGACCCGCCAACTGCATGGCGCCGTAGCCGAACCGGGTGAGGGTGAGGTCGCCCGCGCGGTAGGTGCCGCCGGGGAGCTGGTTGCCAGTCATGATTCCCTTCCGCTCACCGGCTTCTCCGGGAGCTGTTTCGACCGTAGGAATCCGCGGCGGACATAGCCTGTGCCCCGGTCATCCTGGGGGTGACAGGGCCAGGCAGAGTGCCGGTGGGGCTCGTAGGATCGAGGGCATGAGCAGGCCGAATGCGCTCGGAGAGTACCTTCGGGCCCGTCGTGAGCTGACCGATCCGACCGACGCGGGGCTCCCCGTCGTCGGCGTACGCCGCACCCCCGGGCTGCGCCGTGAAGAGGTCGCCACGCTGGCCGGGATCAGCGCGGACTACTACCTCCGGCTGGAACAGGGCCGGGACCGCAATCCGTCCCCTCAGGTGCTGGAGTCGCTGGCACGGGTGTTCCGGCTGGACGCGATCGCCACGGAGCATCTGCTGAGCCTGTCCACCGCCCGCCCAGCGGCGCGCCGGCGGGCACCCCGCGAAGTGGTGCCCCCGGGGATCCTGCAGCTGCTCGACGCGATCAACCTGCCGGCGTTCGTGGAGAGCCGGATGTTCGACGTGCTCGCCGCGAACCGGCTGGCCGGTGCCGTGTCACCCAACCTCCGTCCGGGGGTGAACCGGCTGCGCACGATCTTCCTCGACCCCGCCGAGCAGGCGCTCTACCCGGACTGGGAGAAGACGGCCGGCGGACTCGTCGCGGGGTTCCGGGCCTCCGTGGGCGGTGACGTCGACGATCCGCGGATCGTGCAGCTCGTCGGCGAACTGTCCCTGGGCAGCGACAAGTTCCGGCGCCTGTGGGCCCGGCACGACGTCACGGCACTCGCCGGGGGGTCGCTGGCGCTGTGCCATCCGCAGCTCGGCCGACTCGAACTGGGCCGCGAGAAACTGCCGATCGCCGACTCGGGTGGGCAGATCTTGGCGATCTATCACGCCGAGCCGGGGTCGGAGTCGGCGCGCGCACTGGAATCGCTCCGGTCGTCGGTCCACGCCGCCACGGACAACTCGTCGGCGTCGGGCGCGGGTTAGCGCCGACGGGACGAAGGGGGCAGCCGCCTCGCGGCGCACGGCTTGCGCCCACTGCACGGGACACGGCGCAGCGCGGGCGCCTCGCCTCGGGAGACGCGGCGAGTTTTGCGACGGCCCGGGGGCTCCGGCTCTTCCGGGGGTTCTGGTCATCCGGTGCTACGGCGGTTTCGAGCTCCGACCGCCGCACCGGGGCCCGGCGCAGTTTTTCCGCCGGACAGCCGCGCGGTCACGCCGTCGGGCGGGCGAAGCCGACGCACTGCACCGGAGTTGACGCAGCCGCGACCGCTTCGCGCGACGCCGCCACCTTCGCGGCAGCCCCGGCGGGCCCCGGCCCTCAGGGGCCCCGACCTCCCCGGAGCACCAGCCGTGCCCGCATCGGGTCCGGTGCCGGTCGCGTGAGGGTGGTGTCGTTTCGCTGACACGCCCTCGCGGGGTTACGGCGTTGGCTTTTCGCGGGCCCGGCGGGCTGCGTTGGCCAGGTCCAGGTCTGTGGTTTCCGGGGCGAGGAGTTGGGAGACGAGGCCGCCGATGGCGAGGACGGCGGCGCCGATCAGGAGGACGAAGCGGGCGCCGTAGTGGTCGAGGCCCATCGGGAGGAGGAAGGTGCCGATCGCTGCCCCGACCCTGCTCATCGCGGTGGCGAAGCCGACGCCCGTGGCGCGCAGGGAGGTGGGGAAGACCTCCAATGGGTACACCGCGGTCAGGGCGCTGGAGGCGGCGTTGAGGAAGATGAAGAACAGGAATCCGCAGACGATGACGGGGGTCGAGGACGGCCACACCGCGACCAGTGCGAGACAGCCGGCGGTGATCCAGAACGGCGGGATCAGCAGCCGGCGGCGGCCGATGCGGTCCACGACGAGACAGCCGGCGGTGACACCGGCGACCGCGGTGAAGGAGTAGACGAGAAGCGCCGCCACCGCGTTGTCGCCCATGTTCAGGGCCTCGAAGACCTGCGTCCAGTACGTGCCGATGGCGAAGTACGGCAGCACGAGGGCGGCCCAGAAGACGCTGGCGAACACCGTGCTGCGGAGGTGCTCCTTGCGGAACAGAGCCCGGAATCCGGCCTGTTGGGTCGCCGTGCGCTCGTCGAGTTCGGCGGTGACGTCGATCTCGATGCCGTACTTCTCGATCAGCGCCTCGGCCTCCTCACGGCGCCCCTTGCTCAGCAGCCAGCGGGCCGACTCGGGGATGCCGCCCCGCAGCGACACGCACACCACGGCGAGGACCGCGCTGCTGGCCAGCGACCAGCGCCAGCCGCCGTCGACGTCCTCGAAGACGGCGCCGACGACCGTGGCCAGGGCGTAGCCGACGTACCAGCTGATCTCCAGGCTGGCGAGCAGACGCCCGCGCCCCTGCTTGGGGGCGTACTCCGACAGCAGCGGGGCGCCGATGGCGTACTCCCCGCCGATCGCCACACCCATCACCAGCCGGATGAGGAAGAGCTGCATCCCGTCGGTGACGAAGAACTGCAGCACCGAGCCGACCAGGAAGATCAGCATGTCGGCCAGGAACACCGGGCGCCGTCCGTAGCGGTCGGCGAGGCGGCCGAAGAGCGGGCCACCGACGAAGATGCCGATGAGCGGTGACGCGCCGACCAGGCCCTCCATCAGGGTGGAGAGATGGAGGTCGGCGGTGAGGGCGGTCATCGCCATGCCGATGCCGCCGATGACGTAGCCGTCGATGCCCTCGCCGATCTGGGTGGCGAGCTTCAGCTTGGTGTGCAGGCGGCGGCGTTCGCGCACGTGGTCGGGGGCTTGGGTGGTGCTGGGCGGTATCGCAGGCGTCGTTGCCATGTGCGGTCCTTGTCGTGAGCGGCGGGAGCGGATCGGGGCCGGTGTGAATGCGGCGTGTGGAGGGGGGTGTGGATGGGGCGTGTGGAGGGGGGTGCGGATCGGGGGGAACCGGGAGGGGTGGCGAGGACGGGACGGAACGGGGCGGCGGAGGTGGTCAGTCGGTCCAGTCCAGGGCGATGTACTGCGTCTCCAGGAAGGCCTCGATGCCCTCGCGCCCACCCTCCCTGCCGAGCCCTGACTGCTTGACGCCGCCGAACGGGGCTGCGGGGTCGGACAGCAGGCCCCGGTTGACGCCGACCATGCCGGCCTCCAGGCGTTCGGCGATGCGGAGGGCGCGGCCGACGTCGCGGGAGTAGACGTACGACGCGAGGCCGTGGACCGTGGCGTTGGCGCGGGTCAGCATCTCCTCCTCGTCGGTGAAGGTGCTGATCGGTGCGACGGGGCCGAAGACCTCCTCGTGCAGGATGCGGGCGTCGTCGGGGACGTCCACGAGGACGGTCGCGGGGTGGAAGTGGCCGGGGCCGTCCGGCACCGTGCCCTGCGCGGCGATCACCGCGCCACGGTGCACGGCGTCGTCGACGAGGGTGCGGATCTTGTCGACGGCGGCCCGGTTGATCATGGGCCCGAGGGTGACGCCCTCCTCAAGGCCGGGTCCGGTGCGTACGGCGCTCATGGCGGCGCCGAACTTCTCGGTGAACTCGGCGGCCACGTCGGCGTGGACGTAGAAGCGGTTGGCGGCGATGCAGACTTCGCCGCCGCCGCGCATCTTGGCGTCCATGGCGCCGCGTACGGCCGCGTCGACGTCGGCGTCCGCGCAGACCACGAAGGGGGCGTTGCCGCCGAGTTCCATGGTCACGTTGACGACGTTCGCCGCGGCCTGTTCCAGCAGCCGCTTTCCGGTGGCGGTGGAGCCCGTGAAGGAGAACTTGCGCACGCGCTCGTCGCCGAGCCAGGCGGAGACGACCTCGGGGGCGCGGTCGGTGGGCAGGACGTTGACGAGTCCGGCGGGTACTCCGGCCTCGGCGAGGAGCGCGGCGACCGCGAGTGCGGTGAGCGGGGTCTCGGGGGCGGGCTTGAGCAGGACGGGACAGCCGGCCGCGAGCGCGGGGGCGATCTTGCGGGTGGCCATCGCGGCGGGGAAGTTCCAGGGCGTGACGAAGGCGGTGACGCCGACGGGGTGCCTGCGCACGACATGCCGGAAGCCGCCGCCCGGGGCGTCGCCGAAGGAGGAGCCGATGCGTACGGCCTCCTCGGCGAACCAGCGGAAGAACTCGGCGGCGTAGCCGACCTCGGCCACCGCGTCGCGCAGGGCCTTGCCGTTCTCCAGCACGATGAGGCGGGCCAGGGAGTCCTGGTGGGTTCGCATCGACACGAAGGTGTCGTGCAGGATCTCCGAGCGCCGTCGCGGAGGTGTCGCGCGCCATTCGGCCGCGGCCGACTGCGCCGCCTCGATCGCCGCACGGGCGTCCTGCTCGCCCGCCGAGGAGACCTCGCGGATCAGGTCGCCGGTGGCCGGGTCGTGGAGGGAGTAGGTGCGTCCGTCGGCTGCCGGAAGCCATCGGCCACCGAGGAGTACGTCGCCGTCTCCGAGCGGGGCCTTGGCCAGGAGGTCGATACCGGCGAGGGTCATGAGCTGCTCTTTTCTCCGTTCCGGACGGGATCTCGTCCGATGCGCGGTGAATTTACGAGCGCGTCATGGGGGCGACAAGGTGACTCCGGCGGATCGCAACGCGGGTTGCTGTGAGGGCAACTCACCGATCACACCCGGGAGTACGCCGAGACCGCCACACGCAGCGCTACGGCACCCACGCGAGCCGCACCCACCCGACAGGCGTGCACCACGCTCACGCGAGCTGCGCCGGACCCTCCGCCACGCGCCGCGCTGACGCCAACCCGTGCCGGGGGCTGTCAGGCAAGCACCACACCCACGCCAACCCGCGTCCGGCTGTCCACGCTGCACCCCGCCCACGCCACCCGCGTGCGGCCCTCCAGCAAGCACCACACCCACACCACCCGCGTCCGGCCGCCCGGCAAGCACCACACCCACACCAACCACACCCGCCAGCCACCACGCACCACGTTCACGCCGAACCACACCTGGCCAGCCGCCACGCACCACCCTCACGCCAACCCGCGCTGGGCCGTCCACCATGCACCACGCTCACACCAACTCACACCAGGCCGTCCGGCAAGCATCACGCTCCCGCCAGCCCGCGCCGAGCCGTCCAGCCCGCATCACGCCCACACCAACCCGCGCCGAGCGTCCACCCCGCACCACGCTCACACCAACCCGCGCCGGACCGTCCGGCAAGCATCACGCTCCCGCCAACCCACACCCTCCCGACCGCCAGCCAAGCCCCACACCCACCCCAACCACCCCGCACCCACCGCCCTCAAGCCACCCGACACCCCACCAGCAGACCAGCCCGCACCCCTCACACGCACGCAACCCCCACCCGCTCAGCCCGCCGGCCAGGCACCCCCCGCGCTCATGTCAACCGCGCCCGAACCCCCGAAGTACGCCTCGGCTCCCAGCCCAGCAGCATCGACACGCGGGCTGCCGCTCGGGCCGTGGTGCGGCCCGCCTCGTCGAGGCGGTCGCCGAGTCTGGTCTTGGGGGCGGAGATGTTGATGGCGGCGACGACGCGGCCGCGGAAGTCCCGGATGGGGGCCGACACGCCGACCAGGCCCTCCTCGAACTCCTCGCTGACGCGCGCGTATCCCCGGCGTTTCGCGTCCTGTATGAGGGTCCACAGGTCCTGGACGGGCATCTCGCTGCTCGTGCCGAAGCGGACGTAGAGCTCGTCGGGGGTCGCGTCGGCCAGCAGTACCCGGCCCGCGGACAGCTGCCAGGCGGGCACGCCGCGCCCCTCCCAGCCGTGGACGCGGAAGGAGTGGCCGGAGACCGAGAGCAGGGTGAGCACGTCGCGGTCGCTGAGCACGCACAGGTGGCTGGTCTCCTCCAGTTCCGCCGACAGGGTGTGCATGACCGGTTCGGCGACACGGACCAGCCGGCTCTCGGAGGTGCGGGCCACCATCGAGTACAGCCGCCAGCCGAGCCGGTACTCCAGGGTGTCGGGATCGCGTTCGACGATGCCCTCGGCGGCCAGGGTTTTCAGGGCCCGGGAGACCTGGGTCTTCTCGCGGCCCACCAGCTGTGCGAGGCGTACCACGCCGAGGCCGCCCGCCTGCTGCGCCTCGTCGGAGGCGAGGGCTTCCAGGAGGTCGATGTCACGGCGGAGCCCGTGCCCGCGCGCGGCGGAGGAGGAGTCGCTCACGGCCGTCATCGTATGCCTGCCGACCGGTCGAGGAACGCCCAGGTCAAGCACCGAGTTGTCAGCAGAGCAACCGGCATTTCGATTCCCGTGACCGCCTTGCGGGCGCCTGTCGCCAGACCTAGATTCGCGACATCGGCCCGGAGGAAACTGCGCTGAATGCGAGGTTCGTCCCGGACCTCGGCGTACCCCGCGTACCCCGTGTACCCCGCGTTCCTCCCGCATCCCGCCGTACCCCACACAACCCCCTTCCCAGGTCCAGGAGTTGCGATGCCCCCCTTTGCAGCGACCGCGCTGATCGGCGAGTCCTTCGTCGGTGACGGTGCGAACGCCGCGCACACGAACGTCGTGATCGGCCGCAAGGGCGGCCCGGTCGAGACGGCCTGGGCGACCGCGCTGGCCACACCGAGCGCCGGGCACGTGCCGTTCATGACGGTCGTGCGCCCGTCGGTGCCGGTGAAGCCGCTGACGCTGTTCGTGAACAAGGCCGCCGCCTCGGGCGAACTGCACGAGCGCGCCACCTGGGGGTCCGCCCAGGCCGGGCTGGCGCAGGGCGTCCTGGACGCCGTGGCCGCGGGCCTGATCCCCGCCGACGACGCGGACGACCTGCTGATCATCGCCGCCGTGTGGGTCAACCCGGCCGTCGACGACCTCGACGTGTCCTTCCGCAACCAGCGGGAGGCCGCGCACGGCGCGATCCGGGCCGCCGTGACGGGCACGCCGTCCGTGGCCGACGCCCTGGACGCGGCGAAGGCCGGACCCGCCAACCCCTTCTACGCACCCTCGCCGGAGGCCCTGGTCCGATGAAGATCACCGACATCACGCTGGACCGCCTCCGGCTGGAGCTGGACCCGCCCTTCCGGGCGGCCTGGGACCCGGAGCCGCGCCGGCACTTCGACGCCACGATCGTCCGGGTGCACACCGACGAGGGGATCACCGGCATCGGCTCCGGCGACCTCATGGACGGCTTCGAGACCTACAAGCACCTGTTCGTCGGCGAGGACCCCCTCGACATCACCCGGCACGTCCGCGCGATCGAGACCGCCAACTTCCACGGCGCCCACTACTGGCCCCTGGAGGCGGCCCTGTGGGACGTCATCGGCAAGGTGCACGGCCGACCGGTGGCGGAGCTGTTCGGCAACGCGTCGAAGAAGCTGCCCGCCTACGCCTCCTCCGGCGAGCTCAAGTCCCCCGAGGAGCGCGTCGCGACGGCCCTGAAGGTGCGCGAGGCGGGCTTTCGCGCGCTGAAGATCCGCATCGACCGCGACCGCGTGGACGAGGGGATCGCGGCCGTGCGGGCCGTGCGCGAGGAACTCGGCGACGGCTTCGAGATCATGGTCGACCTCAACCAGTCCTGGCGGATGGCGGGCGACACCGCGCACGCCTCGGACCTGGCCAAGACCCGCAGGACCATCGCCCGGCTCGCCGAACTGGACGTGTTCTGGGTCGAGGAGCCGCTGCCGTACGCCGACCTGAACGGCTTCAAGCGGCTGCGCGCCGAGAACCCCGGCGTGCGCATCGCGGCCGGCGAGATGCACCACTCCCCCACCGAGCTGCTGCGCTATCTGGAGGAGGACGCGCTCGACATCTACCAGATGGACGTCGTGCTCGCGATCGGCATGCAGCGGGCCCGCACCCTGGCCGAGCTGGCTCACCTGAAGCACCGTCAGTTCACCCCGCACAGCTGGACCAACGGCATCGGCGTGCTCGCCAACCTGCATGTCGCGGCGGGCGTCGGCGGCGGCCCCTTCTTCGAGTTCCCCTACGACCCGCCCGGCTGGACCCCCGAACGCCGGGACTTCATGCTCGCCGAGCCGGTGCGGGTGAACGCCGACGGCTGTCTGGAAGTGCCGGACAGGCCGGGCCTCGGCGTCGAGCTGGACGAGGACGCGATCGACCGCTGGAGGATCAAGTGACGTACACCATCGAGGAGTTGCTGCAGCGGTCGCACGAGGAGTGGCAGGCCGCGGCCGACAAACTCACCTTCGACACCCGTCCGTTCGTCGACGGCGCCTTCACCGACGCCACGTCCGGCGACAGCTTCTCCAGCGTCTCGCCGCGCGACGGCAAGGTGCTCGCCGAGGTGCAGGCGGCCTCCGCCGAGGACGTCGACCGGGCCGTACGGTCCGCCCGTGCCGCCTTCGAGGACGGCCGCTGGCGCGACCTCGCGCCCAAGGAACGCAAGCGGATCCTGCTGCGCTGGGCCGAGTTGATCCTCCGGCACGCCGAGGAGCTGGCCCTGCTCGACACCCTGGAGATGGGCAAGCCCATCACGGAGTCGGTGCGGGTGGACGTGGCCAAGACCGCCGAGACCATCGCCTGGTACGCGGAGGCGATCGACAAGTCGTATGACGAGATCGCGCCGACGCCCGGTGACGCGCTCGCGCTGATCACCCGGGAGCCGCTCGGTGTCATCGGCGTCGTCGTGCCCTGGAACTACGCGCTGCTGATCGCCAGTTGGAAGCTCGGCCCGGCGCTCGCCACCGGCAACAGCGTCGTGCTGAAGCCCGCAGAGCAGACCTCACTCGCCGCGCTGCGGCTGGCCGCGCTGGCCACCGAGGCGGGGCTGCCGGACGGCGTCCTGAACGTGGTCCCGGGCCGGGGCGAGGTCGCGGGGCAGGCGCTGGGCCGCCATCCCGAGGTCGACAAGATCGCCTTCACGGGTTCGGCGGAGGTCGCCCGGCTCTTCCAGGTCTACGCGGGCGAGTCCAACGGCAAGCAGGTCGCCGTCGAGGCGGGCGGCAAGTCGCCCCAACTGGTGCTGGCCGACGCCGACATCGAGGCCGCCGCGTCCGCCGTGGCCTGGGGCATCTTCTACAACGCCGGGCAGACCTGCAACGCGGGCTCCCGTGTCGTCGTGCACTCCTCGGTCAAGGACCAACTGCTGGACGCCGTACGGCGGATCACCGCCGACACCTTCCGCGTCGGCGACCCGCTGGACCCGGCCACCGTGATGGGCCCGATCGTCGACGAGACCCAACTCGCCAAGATCCTGGGCTACATCGAGCGCGGCCGGCAGGACGGCGCGACCGTGCTCTTCGGCGGCGAGCGCGTCCTCGCCTCCACCGGCGGCAGCTTCGTCGAACCCACCGTCCTGGACGGCGTGGACAACACCTCCGTCGTCGGCCAGGAGGAGATCTTCGGCCCGGTCCTCGCCGTGGTGTCCTACGACGGCGACGTCGACGAGGGCGTACGGCTCGCGAACCAGAGCGACTTCGGGCTGGTCGCCTCCGTGTGGACGCGGGACGTGACCGTCGCCCACCGCACGGCGAAGCGGCTGCGGGCTGGCACCGTCTGGATCAACACCTTCGACGCCAGCGACGTCATCACGCCGTTCGGCGGCTTCAAGGCGACCGGCGCGGGCCGCGACAAGTCCCTGCACGCGCTGGACGCGTACACCGCGCTGAAGACCACCTGGATCAACCTGGGCTGAACGGCCCTGCCCCCTTAGAGCACCGCCCCGCACTACACCCCCTGCACCACACGCCCTGCACCACCCGCCCGTACCACACCGCCACCTAGCGAGGACTTTGATGAGGATCGGTTTCATCGGCCTGGGCAACATGGGACGTCACATGGCCCGCCACCTGATCCACGCGGGACACCTGGTCACCGTGCACGACACCCGGCCCGAGGCCGGCGTGGAACATCTCGCGCTCGGCGCCCGCTGGGCCGACTCCCCCGCCGAGTGCGCCAGGGACGCGGAGTTCCTGATCACCATGCTGCCCAACCCGCGGATCGTCGAGGACGTCCTGCTGCGCGGCGGGGCGGCCGAGGCGCTGCCGGAGGGCGCCCTGTGGATCGACATGTCGACGTCCACGCCGGCCGCGGCCGACCGGGTGGCGTCCGATGTGCTGGACGCCCGCGCCGTGCGCCGTCTCGACGCCCCGGTCAGCGGCATGGCCCACGGCGCCGACGCGGGGATGCTGCAGATCTTCGTCGGCGGAGCGGACGACGACTTCCGCATCGCGCTGCCCGTCTTCGAGGCGATGGGCGACCCGGACCGGATCCTGCACGTGGGGCCGCTCGGCGCGGGCTACACGGTCAAGCTCATGATCAACCTGCTCTGGTTCACCCATCTCGTCGCCTCCTCGGAGGTCCTGGCGATGGGTGTCAAGGCGGGCGTCGACCTGGGGGTGCTGCGCAGCGCGCTGCTGGCGAGCCCGGCCGCCTCCTCCTTCATCGAGCGCGAC
Organism: Streptomyces spinosisporus; assembly: GCF_022698145.1. GTDB lineage: Bacteria > Actinomycetota > Actinomycetes > Streptomycetales > Streptomycetaceae > Streptomyces > Streptomyces spinosisporus. The sequence continues at coordinate 33,499 of NZ_JALDAX010000011.1, read as the reverse complement.
CTCATGAGCGTGCTCACCGACGGTGACTACGACGACTCCTTCGCCATGGCCCTCGCCTGCAAGGACCTCGGCCTCGCCGTCGACCTGGGCCGCGACGTCGGTGTCTCCACCGAGCTGTCGGCACTGGTCGAGCAGATCTACCGCCGGTCCAAGGCCCAACACGGCGATCTCGCGGGTGAGATGAGCCCGATCCGCCTCTACGAGGCGCTCGCGGGACGGGAGTTCCGCCTGCCCAACCCGACCGTGGCGTTCGACGACGCGACCGTCACGGTCTGACGCCCGACCTTTCAGGAGCCGCACCCATGAACTCCCTTACTCCTCTGAGCATCGACGGCATCTGCCGCGTCGAGTTCGGACCCGGCCGCATCGACCGGCTCCCCGCACTGATCGCGGCGACCGGGCACACACGGGCGTTCGTCGTCACCGACCGCGGGCTGCGCGCGGCGGGCGTCGCCGAACGCGTCCTGAAAACCCTGGACTCCGCGGGCATCGAGTACGCGGTGTACGACGAGGTGGCGCCCAACCCGTCCACCGGCAACGTCGACGCGGGCGCGGCGCGGGCCCGCGCGTTCGGTCCGGCCGCGGTCGTCGCGCTCGGCGGCGGCTCGGTGCTGGACGCGGCGAAGGGCATCTCGCTGCTCGTCGGCAATCCGGATGCGGTGGCCGCCGACGCCGACCATCTGTGGGACGGCGCGGACGGGTTGCCGTTGGTCGCGATCCCCACCACCTCCGGCACCGGGGCCGAGACCAACGGCTTCGGAGTCATCGAGGACGCCGCAGCCCACCGCAAGGTCTACATCGGGCACCCGTCGGTCCGCCCCCAAGTAGCCCTGCTGGACCCCGAGTTGACGCTCGGTCTGCCTGCCGCTGCCACCGCCGCCACCGGCATCGACGCCCTGGTGCACGGTATCGAGTCGCTCGCCTCGCGCGGCGCGAACCCGTTCTCCGTCGCCTACGCCACGCAGGCCGTGACCCTGGTCAGCCGCGCGCTGCCGGCCGCGTACCGGGACGGCTCGGACCTCGACGCCCGCGCCGAACTGATGATGGGCGCGCATCTGGCCGGCCAGGCCCTCACGCTCTCCGGCCTGGGCCTCGTGCACGGCATCGGCCACGCCCTGACGGCGCACACCGGCACACCGCACGGGGTCGCCCTGGCGGCCGTACTGGAAGAGGTCATGGAGTTCAGCGCGCCCGCGGCCCGGGACGCGTACGAGCAGGCGGGACGGGCCATGCGCCTCGACCCGCCCGCCGACGGCGACTGGGCGCGGGCCACCGTGGCCGCCGTACGGGAGATTTCCGCGGCGTTGGACATCAAGCGTCCGCTGCGCGAGCTGGGCGCCGACCGTCCGATGCTGTCCTCCGTGGCGGCGGGTGCGGTCGCGGACGCGGTGACCAAGAACGCTCCGCGGATTCCAGAGACGGCCGAGGTGCTGGAGATTCTGGAGCGGACGTACTGAGGCGCGCGGGCGTCGACATGCGGCAGCCGGGCGGTGACGAACTCCTCGTCACCGCCCGGCTGTTGGGCCGCCGCCTCGCGGACCCGGCGCCATGACCGGTGGTCGTTGGACAAAATTGCCTGGCGCGACGACCACCGGGCGGCGGAGACTTCTTGCATGGCTGACATGGGGTCGTTCCGGGACGCGGTCACGGCCTGGGCAGCCGGTGGCCCCGGCGAACCCGCGCGCGAGCTGGCGGGGCGCCTTCCCGTCCGGAGGGTCGTGCTGCTCGAAGGGCCCAGCGACGTCGCGGCGGTCGACGCGCTCGCCGAGCGCCGCGGCCGGAATCTGGCGGCCGAGGGAGTCTGCGTGCTGCCCATGGGCGGAGCGATGAGCGTCGGCCGCTTCGCCGCCCTCCTCGGGCCGACCGGCCTCGACCTCCCCCTGACCGGACTGTGCGACGAACGCGAGCGTCCCTACTACGCCCGGGCCCTGGACGGGGCGGGCGCCACACAGCACGGGTTCTTCGTCTGCGCCGCGGATCTGGAGGACGAGCTCATCCGCGCGCTGGGGGTGCCGCGGGTCAAGGAACTCGTCGAGGAGGAGGGCGACTTGCGCGCCCTGCAGACCTTCCTGCGCCAGCCCGCCCAGCAGGGGCGCGCCGCGCAGCAGCAGCTGCGCCGCTTCCTCGGCACGAAGAAGGGCCGCAAGATCCACTACGGCCGCGTCCTGGTGGAGGCGCTCGACGCCGACCGCGTACCCGCTCCGCTGGAGGGCCTGCTCTCCGGCGTCTGAGCCGGACCGGCGTCGATCGGCCGTCTCGGGCACGGCGGACGTACGGCTGTGCACGGCTGCGACCCGTGCGAGCCCCGGCGTGTCCGGAACCCTCCGACGGGAACTCGGGGGTCATGAACACTGAGACAGGAATCCAGGGCTCGTACTGGCTGCAGACCGCGCCACCGCCCGCACCCGCTCCCCCGCCGTCCGGTGACCTCAGCGTCGACGTGGCCGTGGTGGGCGGTGGCATCGCGGGGCTGAGCGCGGCCTGGGAGCTGGCCCGCGAGGGCCGCGAGGTGGCGGTGCTGGAGGCCGACCGCCTCGCCGCCGGGGTGACCGGCCGCACGAGTGCCAAGCTGACGGCTCTGCACACCCTGATCTACGACCGGCTGCGCCGTACGCGCGGTCCGGAGGGGGCGCGGCTGTACGCGCAGTCGCAGGCCGCCGCGATCCGGCACGCCGCCCAGGTCGTGGACGAGCTCTGCATCGAGTGCGACTGGGAGGAGGCTGCGGCGTACACCTACGCCGAGGACCCGGGGCGCGTGGCGGAGCTGCGGGCCGAGGCGGAGGCCGCGCGCGAGGCCGGGCTGCCGGCCGAGTTCGTCACCGAGACCGACCTGCCCTTCCCCGTCGCCGGCGCGGTCCGTGTCGCGGACCAGGCGCAGTTCCATCCGCGCAAGTACCTGCTGGCCCTCGCGGACGATCTGCGCCGTCGCGGCAGCACGGTGTACGAGGGCACCCGAGTCGTCGGCCTCACCGAGGGTGAACCGTGCGTCCTGACGACCGACGCGGGTGTGTCGGTGCGTGCCGGTGAGGTCATCGTCGCCACGCACTACCCGATCTTCGACCGGGCGCTGCTGTTCACCCGGCTCTCCCCCCGCCGCGAGCTGGTCGTGGCCGGGCCCGTCGGGGAGGACGTGGCCCCGCGCGGCATGTACATCACGCCGGAGCAGTCCACCCGGTCCGTGCGCAGTGCGCCGTACCGCGACGGCACCCGCCTGCTCATCGTCACCGGCGAGCACTTCACCCCCGGCACCGCCGACGTCGAGGAACGTTTCGACCGGCTGTCAGCCTGGGCGTCCGACCGCTTCCGCGGGTTCACGCCCACTCACCGCTGGGCCACGCAGGACAACGACTCCACCGATACCGTCCCGCTCGTCGGGCCGCTCCACCCCGGCAGCCGTCACACCTATGTCGCCACCGGGTTCGGCGGCTGGGGACTGAGCGGCGGCATCATGGCGGGCCGTCTGCTCAGCGACCTCGTCAACGACAGCCCGGTCCCGTGGGACGGCCTCTACGATCCCCGCCGTATGGCTTCGGTGGCCCGGGAGGGCACGTCGTTCCTGAAGCATCAGGCGCAGGTGGCCCAGCACTTCGTCGGCGACCGGCTGTCAGCCGTGAAAAGCGACTCGCCGGACGACATCGCCCCCGGTGACGGTGCCGTGGTCCGGGTGGGCGGGCGGCAGTGCGCCGTGCACCGGGACGAGAGCGGCCGGCTCCAGGCGGTCTCGGCCCGCTGCACCCACCTCGGCTGCCTCGTGGCGTTCAACCGTGCCGAACAGGCCTGGGAGTGCCCCTGCCACGGCTCCCGCTTCGCCCCCGACGGCAGCATCCTCCAGGGCCCCGCGGTGCGGCCGCTGGAGCAGCGCGACCTCTGAGCGCTAACCCTCGCTCCGGGCGGGCACGCAGCTCGCCGGCCGGGCGCGCAGCGCGGTCAACCGGCTTCCTGCGCCGTCCCGTTGACGTGAATGATGAGCAGGGCGACGTCGTCCGCGGGATCGGAGGCACGGTCGATCAGTGTGTCGGCCATGGCGTCCGGGTCCGCGGGGTCGGTGCGCGAGACCAGGTCGGCGAGGTCGGCGATGGCCTCACCCAGATCGACTCCGGGGCGTTCGACCAGTCCGTCCGTGTACAGGACGAGCGCGCTGCCGGGCCTGAGGGGGAACTCGACGGCCTTGTAGTCGGCCTCGCGGTCGATGCCGAGGAGCAGTCCGGGCGGGGCGCTGAGCACCTCGGTGCGGCCGTCGGGATCGCGCAGCAGGGCGGGCGGGTGCCCAGCGCTGGCCAGGCACGCGGCATGCCGGGCGAGATCCAGGTCCGCGTACAGGCAGCTGGCGAAGCGGCCGGCGTCCAGGTCGACCAGGAGGCGGTTGGTGCTGCGCAGGACGTCTCCCGGGGACGCCCCGGCGGCGGCGTGCCCGTGCACGGCGGTACGGACCTGGCCCATCAGGGCCGCCGCGTCGATGTCGTGTCCCTGTACGTCGCCGATCGCGGCGGCGACGGTGGTCTCGTTCAGCCGGATGAGGTCGTAGAAGTCGCCGCCCACCTGGAGGCCGTGCCCGGCCGACCGGTAGCGGGCGGTGACGCCCAGCCCGGGGACGGCGGGCAGGTGCCGGGGCAGCAGCGCGGCCTGGAGCTGGTGCGCGACGGCGTACTGGGTGTCGTAGAGGCGGCCCCGTTCGAGTGCCTGGCCGACGAGACCGGCCAGCGCCGTGAGCGCCGCGCGCTCGGGCGGCGGGAAGCGCCGCTCCCGGTCGTAGGCGAGGACGAGCGAGCCGACGGCGCGGCCGGAGGCGATCAGCGGCAGGAAGGCCCAGGACGCCTTGTCGTCCCGTTGCACGGCACCGGGATACGACCGCTGCAGTTCGTAGAAGCTCGAGAAGAAGTGCGGGCTACCGCTGTCCATGACGCGCACGGCGGGGGTGTCGGCCGTCAGGGGCAGATCGTCGAAGTGCTTCACCACCTCGGGCCCGTAGCCGCGGTGGCCGAGGATTCTCAGTCTGCCGTCCCGCGGCGCGCTCACGGCCATCGCCGTCGCGCCGAGCGCAGGCATCAGCTGGTCGGCAGCCTGGTCCACCACGTCCTCGACGCCCACGGCCTCGGTGAACGTGGCGGCCAGATGCATCAGGTGGTACAGGAAACCGGCCCGGCTCGGCCCGCCACCGGCGGCGGGTTCGGTGCTCTCGGCCGGTTCGGACCTCTCGGCCGGTTCGGCGCTCTCGTCGGACCCGGCGATGCCGTCGGACACGGTCATCTCGTCGAATGCGGCGGAGGCGCTCGCGAGGCCCGGGGAGGGCTCGTCGCGCGGATCGTCGCGGGTGATGCGCACGCTCATGCCGGAGGAGTCCGGGTACAGCGCGAAGAGCAGCCCGTGGTCCGGTGGGCGCACCGCCCTGAAGGTGGTGGGCCGCTGACTGACCACTGCCGAGCGGTAGTGGTCCTCGATGTCGGGCACGTCCATCCAGGGCAGCGCCTCCCAGGGCAGGGCGCCCACCAGGGTGGTGGCATCGGTGCCCAGCAGTCGCGCGGCCTCGGGGGTCACGAAGGTGAACCGGCCGGTGTCGTCCAGCGCGCACGCCCCTCCCGGCAGCCGGGCGATGAACGCGGCCGGCTCGCTGCCCTCGGCGGGCACCGCTCTGGCGCGCGACGGGTGCGGCAGCAGACGCGGTTCGCCTCCCGGGCGCGGGCCCGCGCGGTCCGGCGCGTGGTGCAGCAGCCGCCCCAGTCGCCTGCACCCGGCGTCGACGACCGCACGCTCGCCGGCACTGAACTGCGCCGGGTGACTGGCGGGCCACAGGAGCACCAGCCCGCCCACGACGGCGTCCCCGACGGTCAGGGGCGCCGCTGCCAGGGCGAAGGCGTAGGGCAGGACGAGGGAGGTGCGCGGGTAACGGCGTGCCATCTCCTCCATGTCGCCGATCCAGACCGGCCTGCCGGAACGTACGGCGTCCGCCACCGGAACGGGGTCGGCCAGGCCCACCCGGGTCCACGGAACGGCCATCTCACGCGGAGTCCCGGTCAGCGCCACCAGCCACAGAGCGTCACCGCCCTCGGGCAGGACGTAGAGCATGCCCCTGGACGCGCCGCAGTCCCGGACGACGTCCAGGAGCACCGCGTCGACCGGCTCACATGCGTCGTCCGTCGTGACCTCGCTCCGGCTCACCGCTCCTCCTGACAGGACAGTGCTTGACCTGATCGACGGGTTCCCCGGGGTTCCGTCACGAAGCGCGGCAAGAGCCACGCCCCCGTCGTCCGGCTCGTCGGTGCATCGGGCATCGCAGCTCGTTACACGGTCCGGCCCGGCGGGTACCCGGCGAACCGGTCGGCAGGGAGGCACGTGGAGATGTACCGATCCGGAGACACGACCGGACTCGCGCTCGTCGTGATCGACATGATCAACACGTACGACCACGAGGACGCGGAGCTGCTCGTGCCGTCCGCGCGGCGGATCGTGCCCGTCGTGGCGGACCTGATCGGCCGGGCACGCGCTGCGGAGACACCGGTGATCTACGCCAACGACAACTTCGGGGCGTGGCGCTCGCACCACGGCGAACTCGTGGACGCCGCGCTGGCCACCCAGCACGCCGACCTCGTCGAACCGATACGGCCCGACGAGGACTCGCTGTTCGTGGTCAAGGCCCGGCATTCCGTCTTCTACGAGACGCCCCTGACCTACCTCCTGTGGCACCTGGGCGTCGGCCACGTGGTGCTGAGCGGGCAGGTCACCGAGCAGTGCATCCTCTACTCCGCCCTGGACGCGCACATCCGCCACCTGGAGGTCACGGTGCCGCGGGACGCCGTCGCCTCGATCCATCCCCAACTCGGCTCGGCCGCACTGGAGATGATGGAGCGCAACATGGGCGCCCGGATCGTCACGGCCGAGGAAATCGACCTCACCGGCTCGTGAGGTGACCGGACCCCGATTCCGATCACGATGCTTGGCCGCGGCGCTCGTGGGAACCCTGCCCCCTTTGACGGAGGACAGCGATCGCGGAGCAGAACCGACATGGCACGAGCGTCGGACACGGCACGGGCCGTGACCACGACACTGCACGGCGCGGCACAGGCCGTACCGACGAAACTGCACGGCGCGGCACAGGCCGTACGGCGGGCGTGGGAGCAGCCCGGCCGGGAGCGGGATCTCGCGGCGCAGGCACTCAAGGCCGCCTTCGCGGCCTGGCTGTCGTGGGCGGTCGTCGGCTGGTGGCTGCACGCGCCGATGGCGTTCGTGGCGCCCTGGGTGGCGATCCTGCTCGTGGAGTCGACGGTCTACCAGTCCGTGGCCCATGCTCTGCAGCAGCTGGCGGCGATCGCCGCGGGAACGGTCATGGCGACCGTTCTGGTGCTGCTGATGCACAACAGGATCGGTGCCATGGGCCTCGTCCTCCCCGTCGTCGTGCTGCTCAGCTCGTGGTGGCGCCTCGGACGGCAGGGGATCTACACGGCCACCGGCGCCCTGTTCGTGCTCACCGACACGCACTTCGGCTGGGCTGCCTCGGCGGCCCGGATCGGGGAGGCCGCGTTCGGAGCGACGGTGGGCATCGCGGTCAACGCGCTGATCCGGCCGCCCGTCTACCTGCGCAACGCCCGGGCCTCGCTTCAGGAGGCCGCCCGGAAGACGGCGGAGCTCCTGGAGAAGCCGGCCGGTCGGCTGGTCGACGGGCAGTGGGACGAGGACGAGGCTAAGGCGTGGCATCAGCAGGCCCTGCACATCCAGCGCCTGGTGGAGGAGTGCAGGTCGGCCGTCGGCTGGAGCCGGGAGAGCCTGTGGGGCAACGTACGCCGCCGGAACCTCGCACCGTCATCTCCGGCCGGAGACGACGAGGACGCGCTGGTGGTGCTGGAGTACGCGGCCGTGCACACGACGGAACTCACCCGCACTCTGGTCGAGGCGGCCGCCGAGGACCGGCAGTCACACTGGGCGGGGCTGCCCCTGATCCACGGTTACGCCGACTTCCTGGCCCAGGCGGCCCAGGTGATGCGGCTGTCCGGGCAGAGCGGCGAAGGGCGGGACCACGACGAGTCGCTGCGGCAGGCCGCCCGGGAGATGCGCTCGACCGTGGACGGTCTGCACCGGCAGATGCTCGACTCCGTGCCCGGTGAGCCGGAGGAGGCCTCGGCGTACGGTGCCCTCATCCTGCAGGCCCAGCGGCTGGCCTGGCATCTCGATGCGTCGGCGCGCGAGGACTCGGCGCACGGGCCGGCCTGACCGGGCCGCGCGCACACGGCCGCGAGGAGATCCGCACCGTTTTGCACGCGGGTGTGCGGGAACCCGCCAGACACGACACCGAGACCCGGGCGCCGTGCAGGAACGGCGCTCCTCGGCCCCCGCGGGCCGGGGTCTTTCGCAGCAGAGAGAAGTGACAGCGCCGTGAGCACGCTCACCGTGAAGAAGGAAGTCCTGCACGTGTCCGAGACCGGGTGGGCGAAGGCCGCCCGCCAACTGCGCGGGAAGGGCATTCGCACCTGCGTGGCCCCCGTCGAGGAGCGCGGCCCCTCCTCCACGGCGCACACGAGCGCCGACTGGAACATCGTCAGGGGCGAGGACTGACGGGCGAGGGTGTCTGCTGACGGCGCTCGAAGGGGCGGGGATACCGCTCGACGGGGTACCGCTCGACGGGGCGAGGAGACCGCTCGACGGTGCGATAAGACCCCTCGACGGGCCGGGAGCACAGCTCCACGGCGCGACGGGACCGCCCGACGAAGCAGGGGGACCCGCCATGCGGCCTGAGGTCCCCGAGCCGCAGTCCGACAGCGACGACCCGACCGCCGCGCCGCAGAAGGCCGACGCGAGCTGCCCGCCCTGGGCGCTGCGCGACTACGCCGTCCTCGCCGACGGTGAACGCGGCGCGCTGGTGGATCCCCGGGGCAGGATCGTCTGGCTGTGCGCGCCGGCCTGGCAGAGCGACGCGGTGTTCTCCGCACTGATCGGAGGCCGCGGCCACTTCGCGGTGGAGCCCGCGGACCACTGGAACGTCTGGGGCGGCTCCTACGAGGAAGGCACTCTCGTCCGGGTCAGCCGGTGGGTGACACCGGACTGCGTGATCGAGTGCCGCGACGCACTCGCCATGCCCGCCTCGCCGGACCGGGTGCTGCTGATGCGGCGCATGCGGGTGCGCCGAGGTGCGACGCGGCTGCGGACCAGCCTTGATCCCCGCCCCGGCTTCGGCGCGCACCGCATGCGCGACCCCCGCCTGCGGGACGGGGTGTGGAGCGCCGAGGCCGAAGGACTCCATGTGCGGCTCGTGGGGGCGCCCGCGGCTTCCTGGGATCCGGAGTTCGGGCTTCGCGGGGAGTTCCGACTGGGCGAGGGCGAGCAGCGTGATCTCGTGCTGGAGATCGCGACGGCGCGGCAGACCCGTCGGCTCGACGCCGGGGAACTGTGGCAGGCGACCGAGCATGCGTGGCGCGCCGCCGTCCCGGACTGCTCGGCCCTCGCCGCACCCCGGGACGCCCGGCACGCGTATGCCGTGCTGCGCGGCCTGACCAGCTCCGCGGGCGGCATGGTCGCCGCCGCCACGACCTCCCTGCCGGAGCGGGCGAACACCGGGCGCAACTACGACTACCGCTTCGCGTGGCTCCGCGACCAGTGCTACGCCGGGCTGGCGATGGCCGCGCACGGCCCGCACGAACTCCTCGACAGCGCCGTGCGCTTCACCGCCGAGCGGATCCTCGCCGACGGCGACAGGACGCGACCCGTCTACACCGTCTCCGGGGACCCGGTGCCCGAGGAGCGGACCCTGCGGCTGCCCGGCTACCCGGGCGGCAGCGACCGGATCGGCAACCGCGCGGGACGCCAGTTCCAGCTCGACACCTTCGGCGAGGCGCTCCAGCTCTTCGCCGCCGCGGCCGACCACGACCGTCTCACCGGGGACGCGCAGAGTGCTGCGGCGGTCGCCGTGGACGCGGTGGAGCGCAACTGGACCCGGGACGACGCGGGACTGTGGGAGCTGGAGAACCGGTGGTGGACGCATTCGCGGCTGTGCGTGGTCGGCGGGCTGCGCCGGATCGCCGGGGTACTCCCCCGCCGCGACGGGCGGCGCTGCACCGAACTCGCCGACGCCGTCCTCGCCGAGACGCGCCGCCGCTGTCTGCACCCGGACGGCCACTGGCGCCGGACGTCGGACGACGACGGCCCCGAGGCGGCGCTGCTCGTGGCCATGGCGCGCGGCTGCCCCGCCCCGGACGACCCCAGCAGTGCGATCACCCGCGACCGTATCGAGGAACAGCTGTCCCAGGACGGCTATCTCTACCGCTTCGACCAGCCGGACGCACCGCTCGGCGAGGCCGAGGGCGCCTTTCTGCTGTGCGGGTTCGCCATGGCACTCGCGACGCACCGGCTCGGGGACCGCACGGGCGCGTTCCGCTGGTTCGAGAGGACCCGCGCGGCATGCGGCCCGTCCGGACTGTTCGCCGAGGAGTACGACGTACGCCAACGCCAGCTGCGCGGCAACCTGCCCCAGGCCTTCGTCCACGCGCTTCTGCTGGAGTGTGCCGTACGCCTCCAGCGCTCTTGAAGCGGGAGCGTGTTGTACTGAAGGGGTACTTCTTCAACAGCCCCACCCATCACCGGCCTCGACTGGAGTCGGCATGTGGAAGCGCAGGAAGAAGAGCGCCGGACCCAGGGGGCCCCTCGCCCTGGAGCTGTGCGACCTGTGCGGTCGCACGTTCCCCGAGCAGGAGGCGGTACGAGGCCATGTGCCGGACTCCTCCGCCGCGGGGCCCGGTGACGGCTGGTCCGACGGGCTGCGCCGGGTCACCGCGTGCAGCGAGAGCCACCTGGACATCGTCCGGGAGCGCTACCGCCACCGGCCGTACATCCAGGAAGAGCTGTGGGCCGCGAAGATCACCCGCGTCCTGACCAGCGGTCCGCCCTTCCTCGCGCTGGAGCAGCTGGCCTGCCGGACCGGCCTGCACGAACCGGAGATACGCCGCGCGATCGCCTGGCACAACGCCCACAGGCCCCCGGTGCAGGAACCGTAGGGCTGCCGAGACCGTGCGCTTCCTGACCGGGACAGGTTCTCCTCAGCGTGTCGGCCGACAGGTTCTGGGCACTGGGAGACGATGAACGTCCCCGGCAGCCGGAGACGGGGGCAAGGGGCAGGGCCGGACGGAGCCACGGAGCGGATCGGCGATGACGAGTGACGGCGAGCGCCGGGACGCGGCGGCAGGGCTCATCGCGTCGTCCGCGGGTCCGGACGCCGACGTACGGCGGCTGATTCCGCGGACCGACGCCCTGTTGTGCGAACCGCGCCTCGCCGAGGCGGCGCGTCGGCTCGGCGCTCCCGTGGTCAAGGCGGCGGTCCGTGAGGCGCAGCAGCGGGCGCGGGCCGGGCGGCTCGCGCCCCAGGACGTGGCGGACGAAGCGGTCGCGTTGCTGCCGGACACCGCATCCGGGCTGCAGCCCGTGATCAACGCCACCGGCGTCCTTCTGCACACCAATCTCGGCCGGGCCCCGCTCTCGGACGCGGCCCGGCGCGCGGTTGCCGAGGCCGCCGGGCCGACCGACGTGGAACTGGATCTCGCCACGGGCGTACGGGCCCGGCGTGGGCGTACGGCGCTGCACGCGCTGCGGGAGCGGGTGCCGGACGCGCAGGCCGTGCACCTGGTCAACAACGGCGCCGCCGCACTGGTCCTCGCCGCCACCGCCCTCGCGGCCGGCAAGGAGATCGTCGTCAGCCGCGGCGAGATGGTGGAGATCGGGGACGGTTTCCGGCTGCCGGATCTGCTCGTCTCCACGGGCGCCCGGCTGCGTGAGGTCGGCACGACCAACCGCACGACGGCCGAGGACTACGCGGCGGCGGTCGGGCCGGACACGGGGTTCGTGCTGAAGGTGCACCCGTCGAACTTCCGCATCACCGGTTTCACGCGCTCCGCGGACATCACCGAACTCGCCGGACTGGGCGTTCCGGTCGTCGTCGACATCGGCTCCGGGCTGCTCGCCCCGCAGCCGCTGCTGCCCGACGAGCCGGACGCCGCGTCACAGCTGCGGGCCGGGGCCTCGCTGGTCACGGCGAGCGGCGACAAGCTGCTGGGCGGGCCGCAGTGCGGGCTGCTGCTCGGCGAGGAGCGCCTGGTGCGCGCCCTGTCCCGGCATCCGCTCGCCCGCGCCCTGCGCGTGGACAAGCTGACGCTCGCCGCCCTGGAGGCCACCCTGACCGGCCCACCCACCCCGACCGCCGAGGCACTGACCGCCGACCCGGCCGCCCTCCGCGCCCGCGCCGACCGGCTCGCCGCCTCGCTCAGCGCGGACGGTGTCGACGTCCGGGTGGTCGAGAGCGCCGCGACCGTGGGCGGGGGCGGCGCTCCCGGCGTGACTCTGCCGAGTGTCGCACTGTCCCTGCCGGAGAGGTACGCCGCCGCGCTGCGCACCGGGCGCGTCCCGGTCGTCGGCCGGCTGGAGGCGGGGCGCTGTCTGCTGGATCTGCGCGCGGTGCCGCCGCGGGACGACGAACGGCTGCACGGCGCCGTGCGCGCGGTGACGGAGAGCTAGGGGGCAGGTGTCATGCGGGTGCTGGCCACGGCCGGGCACGTCGACCACGGGAAGTCCGCCCTGGTCCGGGCGCTGACCGGCATGGAACCGGACCGCTATGAGGAGGAGCGGCGCAGGGGGCTCACGCTCGACCTGGGTTTCGTGTGGACACGGCTCGGCGCCGACGGCGAGCACCTGGCCTTCGTGGATGTGCCGGGACATGAGAAGTTCGTGGCGACGATGCTGGCCGGGGCCGGTCCCGTGCCGGCGGTGCTCTTCGTCGTGGCCGCCGACCAGGGCTGGCAGCCCCAGTCCGAGGAACACCTGGCGATCCTGGACGCGTTGGGCGTGCGGCACGCCGTCCTCGCGGTGACCCGCAGCGATCTGGCGGACCCCGGGCCCACGACGGCCGACGCGGTCGCACGCATGGCCGCCACCACGCTCGGTACCGTCCCGGCCGTCGCGGTCAGCTCGGTGACCGGCACCGGGCTCGACGAACTGCGCGCCCGGCTGGCCCAGTTGGCGGATGCCCTGCCGGTCCCGCCCGCGGACGCCGACGTACGGCTGTGGCTGGACCGGGCGTTCACGGTGCGCGGCCACGGCACCGTCGTCACCGGCACGCTCGGGGCCGGCACGCTGCGCGTCGGGGACCGGCTGATGACGGGCGACGGCAGGTCGATGCTGAGGGTGCGCGGATTGCAGGCCCTGCACGAGGACCGGTCGGCGGTGAGCGGTGTCGCACGGGTGGCGGTCAACGTGCACGGAAGCGGCGCCGACGAACTGCGGCGCGGGGACGTCCTGTTGACGCCGGACCGCTGGCTGCGCACCGGCAGCGTGGACGTCCGGGTCGTCGGCGAACCCGTAGCCGACCTGCCCCGGAACGTGACCCTGCACCTGGGCACCGCGGCCGTCCCGGTGACCGTGCGGCCGCTGGGCGAGGACACCGCCCGGCTGACGCTCGGCCGGGAACTGCCGCTGCGCGTCGGCGATCGCGCGGTGCTGCGGGAACCGGGCGGCCGGCGGATGCCCTGTGCCGCCTTCGTGCTGGACGTGCGGCCGCCGCGGCTGGCCCGCCGGGGCGCGGGACGCGCGCGAGCGGCGGAGCTCGCGACCATGACCGGTGCTCCGGACGGGGTCGAGGAGGTACGGCGGCACGGGCTGATCCGGCGCACGGACCTGCTCGCGATGGGTGTCCCGGCACCGTCGGCGCCCGTCGCCGGGGACTGGCTCGCCGACCCGGCGCACTGGGCCCGGCTGGGCGAGCGCCTGGTCGAAGAGGTCGAACGGCACGCCGCTGAGCACGACTTGGAGCCCGGACTGCCGACGGAGGCCGCCCGCCGGCTGCTGGACCTGCCCGACCGGGTGCTGGTCGACGCGCTCGCCTCGGCCGCGCCGCGACTCACCGTGCGCCAGGGCCGGTTGTACGCCGACGACGGCCTCGCCACGTCCCTGCCGCCCGCCGTGCGTACGGCCGTGGAAGCCGTGCGCGAGGAGCTGGCGACCGCGCCGTTCCGCGCCCCGGACGCCGGCCGGCTCGCCGAGCTGGGTCTCACCCGCAAGGCGGTGGCCGCGGCGCAGGCGGCGGGCGCACTGCTGCGGATCGCCGACGGGATCGTGCTGCTGCCGGACGCCGCGGCACGGGCCGCCGCCGTACTGGCCCGGCTGCCGCAGCCGTTCACCGCGAGTGAGGCCCGCAAGGCCCTGGACACCACCCGCCGGGTGGCCGTGCCGCTGCTGGAGCACTTGGACGCACAGGGTTTCACCGAGCGCGTGGACGACCTGCGACGGCGCTGCCGGGACGTTTCGGGGAGCGGAGGCGGACGGGAATCGAACCCGCCTGCCCGAGATCCTCGGGCACCTCGGTTTTGAAGACCGGGAGGGCCACCAGGCACCCACACGCCTCCACCGACCGACAGGCTAGTTCCCCAGGAGACCGGTATGACACCGACGACCCGCCAGGCGCCCGTACGGCTCACCCAGTTCGCACACGGCGGCGGCTGCGCCTGCAAGATCCCGCCCGGCGAGCTGGAGGACGTCGTCAGCGGCCTCACGCCCTCGGGTCCTGCCACCGACAGCCCACTGCTGGTCGGTCTCGCCACGGGCGACGACGCGGCCGTGGTGGCGCTGCCCGGGCAGCAGGGCACGGCGGTGGTGTCGACCGCCGACTTCTTCACCCCGGTCGTCGACGACCCCTACGACTGGGGGCGGATCGCCGCCGCCAACGCCCTGTCCGACGTGTACGCGATGGGGGGCCGCCCGATCGTCGCCGTCAACCTCCTGGCCTGGCCCCGCGACCGGCTGCCGTTCGAGCTGGCCCGCGAGGTGCTGCGCGGCGGACTGGACGTCGCCACGGAGGCGGGGTGCCATGTCGGCGGCGGGCACAGTGTGGACGACCCCGAGCCCAAGTACGGCATGGCCGTCACCGGACTCGCCGACCCGGCACGGCTGCTGCGCAACGACACCGGGCGGGCCGGGTTGCCGCTGTCCCTGACCAAGCCGCTCGGCCTCGGCGTGCTCAACAACCGGCACAAGGCGACCGGCGAGCGGTTCGAGCAGGCGATCGCCACGATGACCGCCCTGAACCGGGACGCGAGCGTCGCCGCCCTGGCCGCCGGGGCGACCTGCGCCACCGATGTCACCGGCTTCGGTCTGCTCGGCCATCTGCACAAGCTGGCCCGCGCCTCCGGCGTGAGCGCGGTGATCGACGCGGCCGCCGTGCCCTTGCTGGAGGGTGCGCGGGAGGCGGTCCGTGACGGGTACGTCAGCGGCGGCACCCGGCGCAACCTGGAGTGGGTGGCGCCGTACACCGACTTCGGGACCACGGACGCCGACACCCGGCTGCTGCTGGCCGACGCCCAGACCTCCGGGGGGCTGCTGGTCGCCGGGGAGGTGCCAGGGGCGCCGGTCATCGGTGAACTGGTGCCGCTCGGCGCGCATTCGATCGTGCTCAGGTGATCACGGCTCCGTGCCCGTGTTCTCGTCGATGCCCGCCCGCGCGCGGTACTCCCGCACCAGCCGCACCGACGCCGGGCCCCGTGGCCGGCGTCCGGGGCGGATGTCGACGGCGAACGCCTTGGCCTCCTGGATATGGGTGTTGGGGTCGAGGGACAGATGCAGCAGCTCGTTGGCGGCGTCGCCCGTGCTGTAGCCGTTCGGGCCCCAGTGGTAGGGCAGTCCGACCTGGTGCAGGGTGCGCCCCTGCACGGTCAGCGGGGCCATCCGGTCGGTGACGAGCACCCGTGCCTCCACGACGCCCCGCGCACTGACGATCGTCGCCCAGCCGGTGTGCTCCAGACCGCGCTCGGCGGCCAGCTCGGGCGAGATCTCGCAGAAGAACTCCGGCTGCAGCTCGGCGAGATAGGGCAGCCAGCGGGACATGCCGCCCGCCGTGTGGTGCTCGGTGAGCCGGTAGGTGGTGGCCACGTACGGGAAGACGTCCGAGCCGGGCTCGGTGCCGCTCGGCTGGTAGCGGTTGTCGGGGTGTCGTGCCAGCAACTGCCGTACGGGATTGCGCTGTTGGGGGTAGAGCAGGTTGTCGAACGGCGAGTCCTGCGGCTCGTAGTGGGTCGGCAGCGGCCCGTCGGTGAGTCCGGAGGGCACATACAGCCATGCCTTGCCGTCGGCCTGCATGATGAACGGGTCGGTGCCCGACAGTGCTTCCGCGGCCGTCGCGTCCGGGGGCGGCTCGTAGTCGGGGGCCTTGGTGGGCTTGAAGTCGGGGACGTCGTGGCCGACCCACTTCCCCTCGTCCGCGTCCCACCACACCAGCGCCTTGCGCTCGCTCCACGGTTTGCCGTCGGGGTCGGCGGAGGCGCGGTTGTACAGGATGCGCCGGTTGGCGGGCCACGCCCACGCCCATTCGCCCGCGACCCAGTTCTGCTCCGTGCCGGGCCTGCGGCGGGCGGACTGGTTGACGCCGTCGGCGTACACCCCGCAGTAGATCCAGCACCCGCACGCGGTGGAGCCGTCGGCCTGCAGCTGCTCGTAGGAGGACAGTGGACTGCCGTCTGCGGCACGGCCGTTGATCTCGGCGAGGACGGACTCGGCGTCCGGCTCGGCGAGTTCGCCCTTGAGCGGGTAGTCCCACGTCACGTCGAGCACGGGCGCATCCATGGGGTCGGTGGAACCGGCGAGCTTCTCGCGGATGATCCGTCCGAGGTGGTACGTGAACCACAGATCGCTGCGGGCCTGTCCGGGCGGCTCGACGGCCTTGTGGTGCCACTGGAGCATACGCTGGGTGTTGGTGAAACTGCCGTCCTTCTCGGTGTGCGCGGCAGCCGGCAGGAAGAAGACCTCGGTGCCGATGTCCTCCGTGCGCATCTCGCCCGTCTCGATCTCGGGGCCGTCCTTCCACCAGGTGGCGGTCTCGATCAGGGAGAAGTCGCGTACGACCATCCAGTCCAGGTTGGCCATGCCCAGCCGCATCAGCTTGGCGTTGGCGTTGCCCACGGCCGGGTTCTCACCGAACACGAAGTAGCCCTTGCAGACGCCCTCCAGCTGGGCCATCGCCGTCTCGTAGGCGGAGTGGGAGCCGGTGAGGCGAGGCAGGTAGTCGAAGCAAAAGTCGTTCTCGGCTGTGGCGGCGTCGCCCCAGTAGGCCTTGAGCAGGCTCACGAGGTAGGTGCGCATGTTGCCCCAGTAGCCCTTGCGCGCGGCCTCCCCCTGCACGAACTCGTCCAGGCCCTCGCCCTTGTGGGCGTGCGGCATCGGGATGTAGCCGGGCAGCAGGTTGAACAGGGTGGGGATGTCCGTCGAGCCCTGGATGGAGGCGTGTCCGCGCAGCGCGAGGATGCCGCCGCCCGGCCGGCCCATGTTCCCGAGCAGGCTCTGGAGCACCGAGGCCGCGCGGATGTACTGCACGCCGACCGTGTGCTGGGTCCAGCCGACCGCGTAGGCGAAGGCGGTCGTGCGCTCCCGTCCCGAGTTGTCGGTGACCAGCTCGCACACCTGGCGGAAGAGGTCCTGCGGCACCCCGCAGATCTGCTCCACCGCCTCCGGGGTGTAGCGGGCGTAGTGGCGTTTGAGGACCTGGAAGACACAGCGCGGATGGGTCAGGGTGTCGTCCCGCTCGGGTTCGCCCTCGCCGATGTCGGCGCCGCCGGAGCCGTGGGCCTCGCCGCGCGCGGCCTCGGTCTCCGAACCCCCGCCGGTGGTGCGCTTGTCGTACTCCAGGTCGCGTTCACCGGAGGCCGCCTGGACCTCCATGCCTTCGTACTGCCAACTGGCGTTGTCGTAGCGGCGGTTGTCGGGGTCGAGGCCGGAGAAGACGCCGTCGAGGTCCTCGGTGTCGCGGAAGTCCTCGCGCAGGATCATGGGGGCGTTGGTGTACGCCACCACGTAGTCGCGGAAGTACTTCTCGTTCTGCAGCACGTGGTTGATGATTCCGCCGAGGAAGGCGATGTCACTGCCCGCGCGCAGCGGGACGTGCACGTCGGCGAGCGCGCTGGTGCGGGTGAAGCGCGGGTCGACGTGGATCACCTTCGCGCCCCGGGCCTTGGCCTCCATCACCCACTGGAACCCGACGGGGTGGCACTCGGCCATGTTCGAGCCCTGGATGACGATGCAGTCGGAGTGCTGCAGATCCTGCTGGAAGGTGGTCGCGCCGCCGCGTCCGAACGAGGTTCCCAGACCGGGAACGGTGGAGGAGTGTCAAACGCGCGCCTGGTTCTCGATCTGGATCGCCCCGAGCGCGGTGAACAACTTCTTGATCAGGTAGTTCTCTTCGTTGTCGAGCGTGGCACCGCCCAGGCTGGCGATGCCGAGGGTGCGCCGGGTGCGGGCCTCGTCGACCTCCCACTGCCAGCCCGCGCGCCGGGCCGCGACGACCCGGTCCGCGATCATGTCCATCGCGGTGTCGAGGTCCAGCCGCTCCCACTCGGTGCCGTACGGGCGCCGGTAGAGGACCTCGTGCTCACGGGCGTCGCCCGTCGTCAGCTGCAGGCTCGCCGAGCCCTTGGGGCACAGGCGGCCGCGGGAGATCGGGGAGTCGGGGTCGCCCTCGATCTGGGTGACCTTGCCGTCCTCGACGTAGACGTTCTGGCCGCAGCCGACCGCGCAGTACGGGCAGACCGACTTCACCACGTGGTCCGCGCTCGCGACGCGGGGGGTCAACCGCTCGCTGCGCCCGCTCTTCGCGGCGGCCCCGCGGCCCAGCGGGTCCGTGCCCGTGAGCTGGCGGTAGACCGGCCAGGAGTCGATCCATGTGCGCACGCCCATGGCTCCGGGCCCTCCTTTCGCCTGCCGACGTTCCGCCGGGGCGGAGTACCCCGGGCACCTCTGCCGAAACAGGGCGCGGCTCCCGTGCCCCGACCGGCCCTACGCCTCCTGCCCGCCCTGCCTCGCCCGCAACCGCTCCCGCTGCGGTACGACCGTGTACTTCGGGTCCTCCGCGGAGGCGACCCCGGCGTGGAAGAGGCCGAACCGCAGGGCCGCGGACCCGGTGAGCAGGGCCGCGCCGGCCACTGTCGCGAGCGCCCTCCCCCGCTGACGACCCGAGAGTGCCGCGAGGACGGCGCCGCCTGCCGTGAGGGCTTCCGCGGTGCGCAGCATCACGTGCGGGCGGCCCTTCTCCAGCGGCTCGGCGGCCAGCCCCATCCGCCGTTTCATCAGCTGGAAGGTGCCCAGTTCCAGGGCGGCTCCGAGCACGGCCATACGGCGTGCGGGTCCCGTCTGGGCGGTGGGTGCGGCGGCCAGGGCCAGTCCCGCCGCCGCGGTGGCGCCCGAACCGGCGAAGACGTACGGCATCTGCCGGTGGCCCTCGTGCCAGGAGGGCACCGCCGTGTCCGAGATCAGGACGGCCGTGTATGTCACGACGGCGGGGCCGAGGACGGCGGCGCCCGCGGTGGCGGCCGATCCGACGAGCCGGTAGCGGCCCGCCACGTCGCTCGCCGCGGCGGCCAGGGTCAGCGGGGCGTAGCCCGACAGCAGCCAGGAGCCCACGCTCATGGGCGACGTCGGCTTGAAGACCCGCAGCATGTTCATGAACCGGGCCGGGCGTCCCAGGTCGTGGACGAGCGCGGCCAGCGAGAGCGAGATGGCGCCCGCAGCGCCCAACTTGGCCGCTCGGGCCAGCACGGGCCGCCCGGTCGCCTGTGCGCCGGCGGCCAGCAGCGAGGAGCTGCCCGCGAGACCGCCGAGGTAGAGGTAGCCCGCGATGTCGAGGGCTTTCCAGGTGGGCTTCTTCAGGATGGGCCTGCCGTAGTACGAGGAGAACTCCGCGTCCGGCACCATGGACCGCTCGCCCCGGCCCCCGCGACGCCGCCTGCGGCGCCCCGCGGCCTCTCCGGTGACGGCGTCCCGTCCGGGTCGCTCGCCCTCGACGCCCTTGCGCGTCACGTCGGATCCGCTCATCGCCGTCCCCTGCCCGCGCTCCTGACGAAACTGGTGACGGCAAGCGCGGCGAGCGAGGCGGCGGCCAGCGCCGCGTGCCGCCACATGTCCGGCAGGTCCCGGGTGGTGACGACCGGGTCGGGTGGCAGGCCGTAAACCTCGGGTTCGTCCAGGAGCAGGAAGAACGCGCCGTCGCCGCCGACCCCGTCGGTGGGGTCCTCGCCGTACAGCCGGGCGTCGGCCACCCCGGCGGCCCGCAGCCGGGCCACCCGGTCCTCGGCGCGCTCCCGCAGCTCGTCCAGGGGGCCGAACTGGATGGAGTCGGTGGGGCACGCCTTGGCGCAGGCCGGTTCCTGGCCGACGCCGAGGCGGTCGTAGCACAGGGTGCACTTCCAGACCCGTCCGTCGTCCTTGCGCTGGTCGATCACGCCGTACGGGCAGGCGGGCACGCAGTAGCCGCAGCCGTTGCAGATGTCCTCCTGGACGACGACGGTGCCGAACTCGGTGCGGAACAGCGCACCGGTGGGGCACACGTCCAGACAGGCCGCGTGCGTGCAGTGCTTGCACACGTCCGAGGACATCAGCCAGCGCAGCTCGGTGCGTCCGTCGGGGGCCAGTGGGGAGATCTGCCCCGCGGGGGCAGAACCGGTGCCCAACCGGCCGGCGGCGTCGAACACGTCGACGTCCTCGTGGGACACACCGGGCTCCTGCCCTCCGAGCGGTTTGCGCTGCTCGATGAAGGCGACATGGCGCCAGGTGTCGGCACCGAGCCCCTGTGTGTTGTCGTACGACATGCCGGTCAGCAGCAGACCGTCCTCCGGGACGGCGTTCCACTCCTTGCAGGCCACCTCGCACGCCTTGCAGCCGATGCAGACGGAGGTGTCGGTGAAGAAGCCCATGCGGGGCGGGGAGTCGGGATAGCCGGCGGCGCCCGCCACGTCGTGCTGCGGTCCGTACAGCTGGTTGCCGTGTCCCCCGTCCGGCCGCGCCCGGAGCCCGTCTCCGGAGCCGCTGTCGGTCATGGCCCGACCTCCTCGTTGCGGGTGCCCTGCCCGCCGGGGCGGCAGGCAGCCGCGCGCCGGGCCCGCCCCGGGTGCCCGGGACGGGCCCGGCCGAAACCGGCGCGGGGGCGACTCACTCCGTCCCGCGGTCCAGCAGATCCTTCACGCCCTGAGCGGTCAGGGCCAGCTCCTCCGGGGTGCCCGCGTCGATCACGAGCGCCAGTGTTTCGGACGGCCAGCCGTGGGCGAGCGCGCCGAGCTGGATCAGCCGATGCTCCGTGATCTTCGGGAACGCCTGGTGCATACGGGCCTGCGAGGTGAACACCGGCACCAGTTCGGTGCCGTCCGGCTGCTCGTAGACGGGCAGACTCACCGTCTCAGGGGACTGGTCCGCGGCGGAGCCGGTGGGGACCAGGACCTCGCTGTCGGCCAGGGTGTCCAGTTCTGCGTCATGGGCATCGCCCGCGGCCACCGCACGCAGCGCCATCTGTACGGCGGAGGCGGCACCGTTGGGGTAGTACTCGGTCACGGTTGGTCCCTCCGTAGGGTCGAACACGCCCGGGGACGGCGCACCGTCCCGCTCGGCACTGCTCGGGTACCCGTACTCCTCGCCGCCATGTCCTGCCCCACCCGCCGCAGCGACATCGCGGCCGGGCCCCTGCCGACACCTGCCCGGCGGGGCCGCCCTATCCGCCCGCCACCAGCCCGTCCCCCAGAGCCGTCCGCTCGTACAGCACGAAGTAGCCCTGGCGCCGCGAGACGAGCAGCCCCGCGGTGCGCAGCGCCGTCAGATGGGACGACACCGTGGACGGGGCCAGACCGTGCCGGGCGGCGAGTTCCGTGGTGGCGGCGGGGAGGGTCAAGTCGCTGAGCAGGGCCGCCCGCTGGGCCCCGAGGAGGCGGGCGAGGGCCTCGGAGGGACGCGGCGCGGGGGTGCTGTGCAGACGGCCCATGCCGCGGGCGGGGTAGATGACGGTCGGCTGCCAGGGGCGCGCGAAGCCGCTGATCACATCGGGCCAGGCGAACACGCTGGGCATGAGCAGGATGCCGCGCCCGTCGGGGCGCTGCGCCTCCGCGTGGTCGCCGGTCCTGTGCAGGACGAGCCGCCGGCCGGTCCAGCCGATCGCGGGGTGCAGGCCGCCGAGCAGCGCGTCGAGACCGCCGTCGGCCGCCTGCCGTGAGCGGTGGGCGATGTCGGCCGCCAGGACGGCGCGGTGGCGGGGCCAGTCCGGGGCGAGCAGGGTGTGCCAGGCCAGTTCGGTGAGGTCGGCCAGGCGGCGGACGGTCCTGGCGGGGTCGTCGAGCGCGGCGCGGCCCTGCGGCGATGCGGCGAGTCCCGGTGTGCAGGCGAGCGAGCGGGCCATCTCCTCGCGGGCCAGTTCGGGGTCGGTGGCGCGCATGCGGGCCAGTTCGTCGTCGATGGAGAGGTACGGCTCGTCCGGGGGCGGGCCGAGGAAGTCCGGGGTGTAGCCGCCAGGGTGTGGCACGAACAGCCACAGGTCCGACAGGTCGAGCCCGGTGAGCGTACGGCCGAGACGGCGCAGCCAGGCGCGGTGGTAGCCGTGCCGGGCGGGCCGGCGCAGCATGCGCAGCGCCTCGTGGGTCTGGCACAGCGGCGAGATCGCGAACCGGCAGCGGGTCAGGTCGGCGGCGCCGAGATGCAGGGTCAGCGGCACAGGGACCTCCGTGAACGCGCCCGATCGGATCCGTGCGAGGCGGGCCGTCCCGGAACCGATTCGGCCTGCGTCGAAACAGTAGAGGCCCTGCCAGGCGCCGAGCACGCTGGCCCCCGGCCTTCCCGGCCTCTCCCGCCTTGTTCCCGACACCCCGGAGGATCCCTGGATGGGCAGCGTACGTCCGGCCGCATGGCGCCGTGGCGCCGTCGTCGCGGCGCTGATGCTGGCGGCGTTCACCTTCAACACGGCCGAGAACCTGCCGCTGGGGCTGCTGTCGCTGATGGCGGCCGACCTGCGTGTTCCGCTCGGGGCGGTGGGAGCGCTGGTCACCGGATACGGGCTGACGGTGGCGGTGGTGTCGCTGCCGGCCGCCCGGCTCACCCGGTCCGTGCCGCGCCGGTATCTGCTCGCCGCGCTGCTGGGTCTGCTGGCGGCGGCCAGCTGGATCTCGGCGCTGCAGGGCGTGTCGTACGGGATGCTGCTGACGGCGCGTCTGGTCACCGCGCTGGCGCAGGCGTCGTTCTGGGTGCTGATGGGGCCGGTCGCGGCGGGGCTGTTCCCGCCCGAACGGCGCGGCCGCGTCATGGGATTGCTGTCCCTCGGCGGTTCGCTGGCCACCGTGCTGGGCGTGCCGGCCGGGACCTGGCTGGGCGGTCACGGCGGCTGGCAGGTGCCCTTCGCGGTGCTCGGCGCCCTCGCGCTCGTCTCCCTCGTGGTGATCGGCGCCCTGCTGCCGACCTCGCATCCCGAGGAGAGTCACGCCGCCTACGGTGCCGAACCGGACCGGCGCCGGTTCCTGGTCGTCGTCGCGACCACCGGTCTGTCGGTGACGGGGGTGTTCGCGGGATACACCTACGTCGTCGCCCTGCTCCAGGACGTCGGCGGGTTCGGCGCGGACGCGGTGAGCGGTGTGCTGTTCGCGTTCGGTGCGGCCGCGCTGGCCGGTGTCGCGGTCACGGGTCCGCTGCTCGACCGGTTCCCGCGCGCCACGCTCACCGTGCCGGTGATGACGCAGGCGGCGGCCCTGCTCGGTCTGTACGCGGGCGCGAGCAGCCAGGTGGCGTCGGTCGCGCTGCTGATGCTGCTCGGCGCCTCGGTCGCTCCGGTGTTCATGGCGACGCAGAGTCAGGTGCTGCGGGTGGCGCCCGGTCGTACGGAGTCGGCGCTCGCCGCCAACGGCGCCGCCTTCAACGCGGGCGTGGCGGCCGGGGCGCTCCTCGGCGGATGTCTGCTGCCGGTCGTCGATGTGCGCGGAACGTTCCTGGTGGGCGGGCTGCTCACGCTGGGCGCGCTCACGGTGTTGCTGTGGCCCGAGGGCCGCGTGGCCGGAAAGGCCATCGGTTCTACCCGTGGCGCCTGATCGTCAAACGGACGTGATCCGGGTCCCGAAGATGCCGTATGGCAGGGACACCCCCTCCAGGGGGTCTATCGTGTCCGCATGTCCGTCCCCGAACTGATCCGTATCGTCTCCCGCGACTCGCCCATGGCGCTCGCCCAAGTGGAGCGTGTCCGCGCCGCGTTGGCGGTTCTGCAGCCAGGTGTGCGCACCGAGGTCGTACCGGTGAAGACGACCGGTGACAAGTGGATGGGCGATCTGTCCAAGGTGGAGGGCAAGGGGGCGTTCACGAAGGAGGTGGACGCCGCGCTGCTGGCGGGCGAGGCCGATCTCGCGGTGCACTGCGTCAAGGACGTGCCCGCCGACCGGCCGCTTCCGGCGGGCACGACGTTCGCCGCCTTCCTCAAGCGGGACGACATCCGCGACGCCCTCATCCACCCGGGCGGCCTCACCCTGGACCAGCTTCCGGAGGGCACCCGGATCGGCACCTCGTCGGTGCGGCGCGTCGCGCAGCTCGCGGCCACCCATCCGCATCTGGAGTGCGTGCCGTTCCGCGGGAACGCCAACCGGCGGCTGGCGAAGCTGGCGGCCGGCGAGGCCGACGCGCTGCTGCTCGCGGTGTCGGGGCTCGAACGCATCGGCCGCCAGGACGTGATCACCGAGATCCTCTCCCCCGAGACGATGATGCCGCCCATCGGCGCGGGCATCCTCGCCCTGCAGTGCCGGGAGGGCGACAGCGAGCTCATCGACGCGGTCAGCGGGCTCGGCGACCCGGACACCCATCGGGAGGCGACCGCCGAGCGCATGTTCCTGCATGTGCTGCAGGGGCACTGCAACAGCCCGATCTCCGGGTACGCGCGCGTGGAGCACGGCGGCGAACTGTCCCTGCGGGCCTGTGTGTTCACCCCCGACGGCAAGACCAGGCTCAACGCCCACGAGTGGGCCGGCCGCCTCGACCCCGCCACGCTGGGCACGTCGGTCGCGGTGGCGCTGCTGCGCCAGGGAGCACGCGAGATCATCGACGGCATCCCGCACTGAGGACGCGTCACGCCTGGGGAGCATGTCCCGCACTGAGCCGGATCCGGCTCAGGCGGTGCCCTCTTCCGCCTGGTCCCGCAGGAACTTGCTGACCTGATGGGCCAGGCGGTCCCGCACTCCCCCCGTGGGGGCGACGGGCTCGTCGTGCAGTCCGATGCCGCCCGCCCACAGCCGGCGCTCGGCCCATTCGTCGTCGGCCCGCAGCTGGACCTGGACGTCGATCTGGCTCAGCGAGGCTTCCGGACCGGCCGCGTAGAGCACGGCGGTGGCCCGGCGCAGCGGATAGACGTCGAAGCCCTCGATGAACTGCGAGTTGCGCCAGTCGATGAACGCGGCCTCGCCGTCGGGTCCGAGCCGTACGTCGATCTGGCCGTCCTCGAGGTGGACGGTGGTGTGCCGGCTGCCGCGGTTCTCGACGGTCACCCGGACGCTGAAGTACGTGAGCCCCTCGGCCGCGTCGTCCCGTCCGCGGGGCGGCTCGGACGCCTCCAACCGGTGGACGCGGACACGCAGGCCGTCGTGCTCGTCGTACTCCTGCCAGTCCCCGACCACGTTCGGCTCGTACACAGTCCACCTCTTCGACCTCAGAGAGCTGCTTCCTATCTGTGCGCTCAGTGCACTGTCAAATGAGCAGAATGCGCTGTGGCCAGCGCATTCACCCCCTTTGATCACTGATCAAGCCGTGCGCAGGAAGAACGGTCCGAACAAGCCATACACACCCGCATGCGCGCGTGTGGCACATCACGTTCCGGAGCGCTCGGTCAGCGGGCCAGCCGGCCGAGGAGCGAGGAGGCCGCGGTGATGCCGATCAGGGCGGCCACGAGGAGCACCCCGAAGTCGAGCGCCACGTGCGCGTGCGCGCCGATCAGCAGCCCGCGCAGCGCGTCCACCTCGTAGCTCAAGGGGTTGATCTTGCTGATCGCCTGCAGCCAGCCGGGCATGACGGAGATCGGGTACAGGGCGTTGGAGCCGAAGAACAGCGGCATGGTGATGGCCTGGCCGATGCCCATGAGGCGGTCGCGGCTGATGACGATGCCGGCGATGGTCATCGACAGACAGGAGAAGAACGCGGAACCGAGGACGACGATCCCCGCCACGCCGAGCAGTTTCAGCGGGTTCCAGGTCAGCGCGACGCCGAGCAGGGCGGCGATCACGACGACGACCAGGGCCTGGATCAGTGACTTCAGTCCGGCGGCGAAGGCCTTGCCGGTGATCAGGGCCGAGCGCGGAGTCGGCGTGACCAGCAGCTTGTTGAGGATGCCGGCGTCGCGCTCCCAGATGATCTGGATGCCGTAGAAGATGGCGATGAACATCGCGGACTGGGCGATGATGCCGGGTGCCATGTAGTCGATGTAGGGGATGCCGCCGGTGGGTATCGCGCGAATGCGGGTGAAGGTCTGCCCGAAGATCAGCAGCCACAGGGCGGGCTGGATCGCCCGCGTGTAGACCTCGGTGCGGTCGTGGCGCAGCTTCTGCAGCTCGACGGTGCACATCGCCCCGACGCGGGCGGGCAGCAGCCGCCAGCCCGCGCGGGGCCGGGGCGGCCGCAGCAGCAGATCGATGCCTTCGACGCGCTCAGCCGACACGGTTGGCAGTACGGCGGGTGCTTCGGACATCGCGGAAATCTCCTGACTTGTCGTCGAGACCGCTGCCCGCCACGTCCCGGAAGACGTCCTCCAGCGTGGGCAGCGGGGCCGAGGCCGGGGCACCTTCGGCGCGCCGGCGCTCACCGAGCCCCTGCCTCAGTTCGGTGGGGGTGCCGAGGGCCCGCACACGGCCGCGGTGCATCAGACCGACCCGGTCGCAGTACTGGTCGGCCTCGTCCATGTAGTGGGTGGTCACGAGCACGGTCATGCCGGTGGCCTCGCGGACGGCGTTGATGTGTTCCCACACGCCGGTGCGGGCGATCGGGTCGAGGCCGATGGTCGGCTCGTCGAGGATCAGCAGGCGCGGTGCGCTGACCAGCGCCTGGGCGAGTTCGAGGCGGCGGATCATGCCGCCGGAGTAGGTCTTGGCGAGCCGGTCGGCGGCGTCGGTGAGGTCGACGGCGGCCAGCGCCTGGCCGACGCGCTCGGCCCGCTCGCCGCGGGAGACGTCGAAGACCCGGGCGAACAGTGCGACGTTCTCCCGGCCGGTGAGGCCGGCGTCGGCGGACAGCTGCTGCGGCACATAGCCCAGCAGGCGCCGTACGCCCATACGGTCCTTGGCCGCGTCGCTGCCGAAGACCCGGACCATTCCTGCCGGTACCGGCAGGAGGGTGGTGATGCAGCGGATCGCGGTCGTCTTCCCGGCGCCGTTGGGGCCGAGGAGCCCGAAGACCTCGCCCGGGCGCACGGAGAGGTCGAGTCCGTCGACGGCGTTCGTCTCGCCGAAGGAGTAGGCGAGGCCCGTGCAGGTCACGGCCTCGGGCTGGTCGGGGTCGCTGTCCCGTGTCATGACTGATCGGCCTCCTCGTGCAGGTTGTCGGCCAGCTTGCGCAGGGCCGGGATCGCCGCGCCGAGCGCCTCGCGGTCCTTGTCGTCGAGCCGGGACAGCCCGCCCCGTACGAGCTCGGAACGGCGTCTGCGCCACTCGTCGAGCCGGGCCTCGGCCGCGGGGGTCGGCTTCAGCCGGGCGGCCCGCCGGTCGGCCGGGTCGGTCTCGCGCAGCAGATAGCCCTGCCGCGACAGCTGGTTGACCAGCGTCGAGACGGAGTTCCCGGCCAGATGCAGTTCCTTGGCGGCGTCCGAGATCCCGATGCCGGGCCGGCTCACGACCAGGCGCAGCAGTTCGACCTCGGCACCGCGCAGTTGCGGGGTGATCTCGGGGCGCAGTCGGCGTCGGAGCAGCCGGTGGACGCCGACGAGGGCGTCGATCAGCTCGTCCGGGAAGGGTTCGGGTTCCACACCCGGAGGTTACCTCTGTAGCAGAGGTAACTAACCCAAGAGACGGTCAAGCACCCGACGAGCGCCATCCCGAGGTCCGTTCTAGTTTGAAAGGACCGTCCAGCACCGCCTCTGGGAGGTGCGCACCATGCTGGTCACCAGCGGCAGAACCAACCCCCACCCGCACGACGACGCCCCCGACACCGCCGACGCCTTCTCGCGCCTGGCGCGGCTGCCCGACGGTCCGCAGCGCAGAAAGCTCAGGGACGAGCTGGTCGAGGCCTGGCTGCCCATGGCCGAGCGGATCGCCGTCCGGTTCAAGGGACGGGGAGAATCCCTGGAGGACCTCTACCAGGTGGCGGCCCTCGGTCTGGTCAAGGCCGTCGACCACTACGACCCGTCCCGCGGCCACGCCTTCGAGGCGTACGCCGTGCCGACCGTCACCGGCGAGATCAAACGGCACTTCCGCGACCACATGTGGACGCTGCACGTTCCGCGCCGGGTCCAGGACCTGCGCAACAGGGTGCGGCAGTCCGTCAAGGAACTGTCCCAGACCACTCCGGGACGTGGACCCACGGTCGGCGAGATCGCCCGGCACGCGCAGCTGAGCGAGAGCGAGGTGCGCACGGGGATGGAGGCCCTCGAGTGCTTCTCCGCGCTGTCGCTCGACGCCGAGATGCCCGGCTCCGACGGCTACTCCCTCACCGACGCGATCGGCGGCTCCGACCCGGCCTACGACATCGTCGTCGACCGGGTCGCGGTGGGGCCCTGCATCCGGGCCCTGCCCGAACGCGAGCGCACCATCCTCTACCTCCGCTTCTTCCGGGGCATGACCCAGAGCCGGATCGCGCAGCACCTCGGCATCTCCCAGATGCATGTCTCCCGGCTGCTCAGCGGCTGTTTCGCCCAGCTGCGTGAGGAGCTGCTGGCGGAGAACCGCTGAGCGGCCGGGCCGCCCGGTCCCGGCCGGGGCGCCCGTTTCGGCCCCATGCGAGGGGTACTCGACAGGCGCCCGCAGCGGTTCCGGTCGGACACTGGGTACGAGACCGGTGGCCGCCGGAGGACGAGACCAGGACGCGACTGTCATGAACCACGATTTCTCACGCCCTCGCGAAAAGACCCATGTCGTCTCCTCGCACTCCGTGTCCGGGGCACCCTGCTGGGTGAGCCTGACCAGCCGTGACGTCGACGCCACCGAGCGGTTCTACGAGGCCGTCCTCGGCTGGGAATGGCGCCCCGCCAAGCTGGGCGACCGCTTCCGGATGGCGCTGGTGAACGGAACGCCCGTGGCCGGGATCGCGGGGGTCGCCTCCATGTGGCAGGTGGCGGTGGCGTGGACGCCGTACTTCGCCGTGGCCAGTGCGGACCACGCGGTGGCCCGGGCACAGGAGCGGGGCGGGACGGCCGCGGTCGGCCCGATCTCCTTCCCGCCCGGACGGGCGGCGCTGCTGGCCGACCGGGACGGCGCCACCTTCGGCATCTGGGAGGGGCTGCTCGTCGCCGACTGGGAGAAGTGGCGGCTGGCGGCCCCGACCTTCATCAGGCTGCACACCCGCGACGCCTTCGACGCGGCGATCTTCTACGGCGAGGTGCTGGACTGGGCGTCCGGACGGCCCGGCTCCTGCGAGGTCCGCTACGAGGGGGGCGAGGTCGTCCTGCGCAGTCAGGGCACCGTCGTGGCACGCATCGAGTCCGGGGCCCTGGGTGCGGCCCCGGACCCCACCATCCGGCCCCACTGGCAGATCCACTTCGTGGTCGAGGACGTCGCGGCCTGCGTGCGGGCGGCCGAACGGCACGGCGGCAGCGTGCTGACGAAGGGCAGCGACGAGGCCGTCCTGCGCGATGCCGACGGCGCCCAGTTCACGGTGACCTCGCACCGCGCGCCCTAGCGTTCCGAGCGGCCCTTACGGCCTCGTGCGCCGCGTGTGCCCCGGGACGTCGGCGTGGAGGGGCGGGACAGGAGCACCAGGCTGCGCCGTTCGACCAGGACCGAGGTGTTCGCCTTGTGCTCGGACTCGTCCGGAGGGCCCTGGGGTTCGGCGGTGTCGATCAGGGTCGTCCAGCGTTCGCCGTAGGTGACGTCCGGCAGGCGGAACTCCATCGGCTCCCAGTAGCTGTTGAGCAGCAGCAGGAACGAGTCGTCCACCACGGGCCGGCCCTCAGGGTCGGGCTCGGCGATCGCGTCGCCGTTGAGGAAGACGGCGACGGAGTGCGCGTCCGGGCGCTGCCAGTCCTCGTCCGTCATCTCCCGTCCGTCCGGCGCCAGCCACATCAGGTCGGGCAGCGGCCGGCCGGCGCGCGTCGCGGTCTCGCCGGCGAAGAACCGGCGGCGGCGCAGCACGGGGTGCGCGGCCCGCAGCCCGATCACGTGCCGCACGAAGTCCGCGAGTTCACGCTGCTCCCCGGTCAGGTGCCAGTCGATCCAGGACACTTCGTTGTCCTGGCAGTAGGCGTTGTTGTTGCCGCCCTGGCTGCGGCCCAGTTCGTCACCGTGGCTCAGCATCGGAATGCCCTGCGACAGCAGCAGCGTGGCAAGGAAATTGCGCTGCTGGCGGGCCCTCAGCTCCAGCACGGCAGGGTCGTCCGTGTCGCCCTCGGCGCCGCAGTTCCAGGAACGGTTGGCGCTCTCGCCGTCCCGGTTGCCCTCGCCGTTGGCCTCGTTGTGCTTGTCGTTGTACGACACCAGGTCGCGCAGCGTGAACCCGTCGTGCGCGGTGACGAAGTTGACGCTGGCGCGGGGGCGGCGCCGGCTGTGCTGGTAGAGGTCGGCGGACCCGGTCAGCCGGGAGGCGAACTCACCCAGCGTGTGCTGCTCGGCACGCCAGAAGTCCCGTACCGCATCACGGTACTTGCCGTTCCACTCCGACCACAGCTGCGGGAAGTTGCCCACCTGGTAGCCGCCTTCCCCCACGTCCCACGGCTCCGCGATCAGCTTGACCCTGCTGATCACCGGGTCCTGCTGGATCAGGTCGAAGAACGCCGACAGCCGGTCCACCTCGTGGAACTGCCGTGCCAGCGTGGCCGCGAGGTCGAAGCGGAAGCCGTCGACGTGCATCTCGGTGACCCAGTACCGCAGCGAGTCCATGATCAGCTGCAGGACGTAGGGGTGCCGCATCAGCAGGCTGTTGCCGGTGCCGGTGGTGTCGTAGTAGTGCCCCCAGTCGCCGTCCACCAGGCGGTAGTAGGAGGCGTTGTCGATACCGCGGAAGGAGAGCGTCGGGCCCTTCTCGTTGCCCTCGGCCGTGTGGTTGTAGACGACGTCGAGGATCACTTCGAGCCCGGCCGCGTGCAGCGCCTTGACCATCGACTTGAACTCGTCGACCTGCCGGCCGCGGGTGCCCCGGGCCGCGTAGGCGTTGTGCGGGGCGAAGAAGCCGATGGTGTTGTAGCCCCAGTAGTTGGACAGGCCACGGCCCTGCAGCACGCCGTCCTGCACATACTGGTGGACCGGCATCAGCTCCACCGCCGTCACGCCGAGGCCGGTCAGATGCTCCAGGACCGCGGGGTGCGCGAGGCCGGCGTAGGTGCCGCGCAGCCGGGGCGGGACGTCGGGGTGGGTGCGGGTCATGCCCCGCACGTGGGCCTCGTAGATGACGCTCTCCGCGTACGGCCTGAGGGGTGGCCGGTCGTCGCCCCAGTCGAAGGCGGGATCGGTGACGACGCCGAGCATGGTGTGCCCGGCGCTGTCGGAGCGCGAGGGCCCGTTCGGCGAACGCTCGAAGAGCGAGGCGTGGTTGTCCACCTGCCCGTCCACCGCGCGGGTGTACGGGTCGAGGAGCAGCTTCTTCGGATTGCAGCGGTGGCCCAGGTCCGGGTGCCAGGGGCCGTGCACCCGGTAGCCGTAGCGCTGTCCGGGCCGGACGCCCGGCAGATAGCAGTGCCAGACGAAGCCGTCGACCTCGGTCACCGGGATGCGGCACTCGCCGCCCTTGTCGTCGAGGAGGACGAGCTCGACCTGTTCGGCGACCTCGCTGAAGAGGGCGAAGTTGGTGCCCTTCCCGTCGAAGGAGGCACCCAACGGGTAGGGGTGCCCGCTCCTGACGGGCACCCCTGCCGTGTGGCGTCGCTTCGCCGTCACCGGGCATCCTCCAGCACGCCGTCCGTCTCGTGTACGCAGCCGGACAGCACCGCGGTCCGCGTCTCGCGGGGCACCTGGAGCACCTCGCGCAGCCGCGGCTCGGGAGCCACGGGCACCAGCGGCACACGCCCGCCGGCCCGGGCCCGCTGCGAGAACCAGATGACCTTGCTGCCGGTGGCCGTGGCACAGCAGCCCCAGCCGTCGCTCATCGCGGCGATCCGGCGCAGGCAGCCGCGCAGGTCCTGGTCGGGACGCAGTTCGCTGTCGTTCTCCCCCACGGCCGTGATCAGATGCTGCCCGTTCCACCACATCTCGATCGACGTGCTCTTGTCCCTGGCGTGCCGGTCGATGGCCTTCAGCAGCAGCTCGGCCGCGCCGCACACGGGCTCGACCAGTGTCTGGAGGTCCCAGAGCCGCAGGTATGCGGCCAGGATGCGCCGAACCTGCCCGACCCGCTCCGGGCTGACCTCGACGTCGAGGTGGTAGTAACAGGGCGCTGCGGTCTTCATCGTCGTTGGCTCCTCACCCGCGAAGCTCCCGCTTGTCCTCGCCCCTGCGGGACGAGCCCCGTATGCACAGCGTGAGCGGTGATCGCTTCTGAGTCACCTCAAGAGTGGGAGCACTACGCCATTCGTGCAACACGAGCGGTCTCGTGGTGATCGATGGGCCCACTGGGGTAGTTGAAGATCCAACAAGACGCTGAGTCGTCGTCCGTGCACCATGTGTGAAGACCTCGATGCCCGTAACGGATCCGCGCGTGCTCACGCGCGGGCGCCGCCCGACGGTCGGGAGACGCGCGATCGAGCCCCGGAAAGTGAAGGGCGTCATGCTGCTACCTGCCAAGGCCGAGGTGGCCCGGCAATTGCGGCGGTACCGGGCGTGGGAACGCGTCATGCTCGCGTCCCCCGCCGACCGCGCGGTGCGGGCCACCTTCGAGGACTCGGGCTACACCCTGTGTGTCCTGATGGGCAAACGCTGTGCCCGCGAGGCGGCGGACGCCGCCGAGCGATATCTGCGCTCAACCCTCGGCACGTATCTCCGGGAACAGGACGAGCGGACCCAGCCCGACGTCTCGGCACGCCGCGCTCCTCCGGAGGTGCATCGGCGGCTTGCCGGGGACCGGTGACCACGGCGGCGCACCCGAAGCGGGAGGCAACCCCTCCGGCGCAGTTCACTACCCCGACCGGGCCGACTGGCCCGGTTTTCCAGCACGGTGGAGGTGAGATCCATGAGCTCGATTTCGGCCATCGGCCGCATTCCGGTACGCGACATCCAGCCGACGGTGGAGTGCGGAAGGTTCCCGGCCAAGGCGGTCGCGGGCGAGACGTTCCAGGTCACCGCGACCGTGTTCCGCGAGGGCCACGACGCGGTCGCGGCCAATGTCGTCCTGACCGGCCCGGAGGGCCAGCACGGCCCATGGACACCCATGCGGGAGCTGTCGCCCGGCTCCGACCGCTGGGGCGCCGACGTCACCCCGCTCTCCGAGGGCCGCTGGACCTTCCGGGTGGAGGCCTGGAGCGACCCCGTAACGACCTGGCGGCGGACCGCCCGCATCAAGATCCCGGCGGGCATCGACACCGGTCTGGTCCTGGAGGAGGGCGGCGACCTGCACGAGCGGCTGGCGGCCGGGGTTCCCGAGGGGCCGGGTCGCGACGCCGTGCTGGCGGCGGTGACCGTACTGCGCGACGACTCGCTGCCGGTCGCCACCCGAT
>NZ_JALDAX010000010.1 GCF_022698145.1 Streptomyces spinosisporus | reverse complement strand
CGTGATCGCGTTCCTGCGCGAGTACGAGGACGACCTGGTCCTGTGCGTGAACAACTTCTCCCGCTTCGCCCAGCCGACGGAGCTGGACCTGCGCGCGTTCAACGGCCGGCACCCGGTCGAACTCTTCGGCGGAGTGCGCTTTCCGGCCATCGGTGAACTGCCGTACTTGCTGACCCTCGGCGGGCACGGCTTCTACTGGTTCCGGCTCCGCAAGGACCCCGTATAGCGCAGGTCGAGAACCCGGGAAGGGGCGGTTTCCCCTGCCCCACCCGGGGCACGCATCAGTAACACCCCGACCCCCCGGGGAAAGGAATGTGACACCATGGCGGAAACTGTCACACTTTCCGGCACGGCGAGTCCCGGTCTGCTCGCGTCCCTGGATCCGCTCCTGAGGGAGTGGCTGCCGCGGCAGCGCTGGTTCGCCGGCAAGGGGCGCCCGGTCACCGGGTTCACGCTGGTCGCGGCCACCGAGCTGCTGCCCGTCGACAGCAGGCTTGGCCTGTACCACCTGCTGGTGCGCGCCCATCAGCCGCTCACGATCGGCGCCGAGCCGCACCCGGGCGACTGCTACCAGCTGCTGATAGGCGTGCGCGAGGCGCTGCCGCCCCGGCTGGCGCCCGCGCTGATCGGACACGTCGACCAGGGCCCGCTCGCCGGACGCACGGTGTACGAGGCCCTGCACGACACCCGGCCCGCCGAAGTGCTCCTGGAGGCGATGCGCTCCCAGGCACGCATCGGCGGGCTGTGCTTCGAGAAGGAGCCCGGCCGGCAGATCCGCACGGGTCTCGTCCCGCGTCTGGTGACCGCGGAACAGTCGAACTCGTCGGTCGTGTACGGAGATACGTTCATTCTCAAACTGCTGCGCCGCGTCGTGCCCGGCGTCAATCCCGATCTGGAACTGCCGCTGGCGCTGGCCCGCGAGGGCTGCTCCCGGGTGCCCGCCCCGACGGCGTGGCTGCAGGCGGAGCTGTCCGGGGAGCCGTATGTCCTCGGCGTCCTCCAGCCGTATCTGCAGGGCGCCTCCGACGGCTGGGAGCTGGCGCTGCGCGAGCTGGCCAAGGGCGAGGACTTCGGCGCCGAGGCGCGGGCGCTCGGCCGCGCCACCGCCGAGGTGCACACCGCGCTCGCCCGCGCGCTGCCGACCGTGACCCTGGGCCACACCCAGATGCAGCTGCTCGCCGACGGCATGATCGAGCGCCTGGAGGCGGCCACTCAGGCGGTACCGGCACTGCGGCCGTACGCACCCGCCCTGCACTCCGCGTTCACCGCGCTCGCGGATCTGTCCGCGGAGGGTCACCTGTGGACCGCGCAGCGCATCCACGGCGATCTGCACCTGGGGCAGTGTCTGCGCTCGCCGGCCGGCCAGTGGTGGCTGATCGACTTCGAGGGCGAGCCGTCCAAGCCGCTGGCCGAGCGGCGGATGCCGCAGCCGGTGGTGCGCGACATCGCCGGGATGCTGCGGTCCTTCGACTACGCGGCCCACTCCGCCGCCGCCCCCGCCCCGGAGTGGGCCGACGCCTGCCGGGCCGCGTACTGCTCCGGGTACGCGGAGGTCAGCGGCCGCGACCCGCGCACCGACCCGGTCCTGCTGCGTGCCTGTGAGACGGACAAGGCCATATACGAGGCCGTCTACGAGGCCCGTCACCGCCCCGACTGGCTGCCCGTACCGATGGCCGCGATCGAGCGTTACGCCATGACAGACCTGACCTGAACCTTGCCGAGGAGGCGCCGCCCGTGACCCCCCGCACCACTCCCAGCGGTTCTGACCCGAAGAAGAAGGCCGCGAAGGCCACGGAGCGGGCGACCGACCCCGAGAAGCCGGTCAAGAAGACGGCGACCGCCAAGAAGGAGACCACCAAGAAGGCGAGCGCGACGAAGGCGGTCACGGCGAAGAAGACGGCAGCGAAGAAGGCCGCGGGCAAGAAGGCCGCGGGCAAGAAGGCCGCGGCAGAGAAGGTGCCTGCGAAGAAGACGGCAGAGAATACGGCGAAGCAGACGACGAAGAAGGCCGGGGCGAAGAAAGCGACCGCAAAGAAGGTCGCCACTGCGACGGGCGCCGCTGGGACGGCCGTAGCGAAGAAGGCGACCGCCGAGAAGACCGCCGCCAAGAAGACCTCTGCCAAGAAGAGCACCGCCGCCAAGACCACCAAGACGAAGGCCACCGCCGAGAAGACCACCGTCGCCTCCGACCGGGTCACCGTCTCCGGCCCCGCCGAGCCTCCGAGGGCACCCAAGCCGAAGAAGGCCCCCGCCCCCACGTCCACCCCCCTCGCTGCCGCCCGCGCAGCTGATCCCGCCCGCGCAGCTGATCCCGCCCTGGACGCCGGTGACCGGGAGCGGCTGCTGACAGGCACGCATCACGATCCGCACACGGTGCTCGGCGCCCACCCGGTGGCGGGTGGGGTCGCCTTCCGGGCGTTCAGGCCGTACGCCCTGTCCGTGACCGCCGTCGCCGGGGATCTGCGGGCGGAGCTGCACGACGACGGGGACGGCTTCTTCTCCGGTCTGCTGCCCCTGTCCGACGTACCGCAGGGCTACCGGCTCCTCGTGCGGTACGAGGGCACCGAGCAGGCGGTCGAGGACGCGTACAGCTTCCTGCCCACCCTGGGCGAACTCGACCTGCATCTGATCAATGAGGGCCGGCACGAGGAACTGTGGACGGTGCTCGGCGCACACCCGATGACGCACCAGGGCGTGAGCGGCACCCGCTTCTCCGTGTGGGCGCCGAACGCGCGCGGCGTCCATGTGGCCGGCACCTTCAACTTCTGGGACGGCACCGGATATCCGATGCGCTCGCTCGGCTCCTCCGGTGTATGGGAGCTGTTCGTGCCGGCGATCGGCGAGGGCGAGCTGTACAAGTTCGAGATCACCCGGCCCGACGGCTCCAAGACGCTGCGCGCCGACCCGCTGGCCCGCCGCACGGAGGCCCCGCCGAACACCTCCTCCGTCGTCACCGCCTCGCACCACGAGTGGCGGGACGCGGCCTGGCTGGATCAGCGCGCCGCGCTGCCGGCGCACGAGGCGCCGTTCTCCGTGTACGAGGTCCATCTTCCGTCCTGGCGACCCGGGTTGACGTACCGTCAACTGGCCGAGCAGCTGCCCGCGTATGTGAAGGACCTCGGCTTCACCCATGTCGAGCTGATGCCCATCGCCGAGCACCCCTTCGGCGGTTCCTGGGGCTACCAGGTCACCGGTTTCTACGCGCCCACGGCCCGCCTCGGCACCCCCGACGACTTCAGGTACCTGGTCGACGCGCTGCACCAGGCCGGCATCGGCGTTTTGATGGACTGGGTGCCGGCGCACTTCCCGCGCGACGACTGGGCGCTGGCCGAGTTCGACGGCCGCCCCCTGTACGAGCACGAGGACCCGCTGCGCTCCGCGCACCCCGACTGGGGCACCCTTGAGTTCGACTACGGCCGCCGCGAGGTGCGCAACTTCCTTGTGGCGAACGCCGTCTACTGGTGCAGGGAGTTCCACATCGACGGCCTGCGGGTGGACGCGGTCGCGTCGATGCTCTATCTCGACTACTCGCGCGAGCCGGGCCAGTGGGTCCCGAACGTGCACGGCGGCCGGGAGAACCTGGACGCGGTGGACTTTTTGCAGGAGATGAACGCGACGGTGTACCGGCAGGTGCCCGGCGTCGTGACGATCGCCGAGGAGTCCACGGCGTGGGACGGCGTCACCCGGGCCACCCACCACCGGGGCCCCGGCGGCTTCGGGGGCCTCGGGTTCGGGCTGAAGTGGAACATGGGCTGGATGCACGACTCGCTCAGCTATATGCAGCACGAGCCGGTGCACCGCAAGTACCACCACAACGAGATGACGTTCTCGATGGTGTACGCCTACAGCGAGAACTACGTCCTGCCCATCTCGCACGACGAGGTCGTCCACGGCAAACGCTCACTGGTGTCGAAGATGCCGGGCGACTGGTGGCAGCAACGCGCCAATCTGCGCGCCTACCTTGCCTTCATGTGGGCCCACCCGGGCAAGCAACTGCTGTTCATGGGGCAGGAGTTCGCGCAGGGCGCGGAGTGGTCCGAGGCGCACGGCCCGGACTGGTGGCTGCTGGATCCGGCCTACGGCGCCGAGGCCGACCACCGAGGGGTGCGCGACCTGGTCCGCGACCTGAACGTCGTCTACCGGCACACGCCCGCGCTGTGGGAGCGCGACATCGACCCGGCGGGCTTCCAGTGGATCGTCGGTGACGCCGCCGAGGACAATGTCTTCGCGTTCCTGCGGTACGCCGCCGACGGCACCCCGCTGCTGGCCGTCTCCAACCTCTCCCCCGTGGTCCGCCACGGCTACCGTCTCGGCGTCCCCGACGACGTCCAGGCCTGGCACGAGACCCTCAACACCGACCTCGGCAAGTACGGCGGCGGCGACATCACCAACCCGGACGCCGTCAAGCCGGAGCCCCAGGGCTGGCACGGCCGCCCGGCCAGCATCACCCTGAACCTGCCACCACTGGCAACCGTGTGGCTGCGCCCGGCCTAGCGGTCGTCCGCCCAGGGGGCGCGACGGCCCCCTGGGCGGCACCGGAGCCGGGTCACGCCAGCACCGCTGCCAGGGACTTCGGCAGTGCTCGGCTGTGGACCACGCCCAGTCGCTGGGTGGCCCGGGTCAGCGCGACGTACAGGTCGCTCGTGCCGTACAGGCCCGGCTCCACTACCAGGACCGAGTCGAACTCCAGGCCCTTGGACTGACGCGGGTCGAGCAGGACGACGTCGTGCGTCAGGTCGGGTTCGGCGCCCGCCGTCACCCCGTCGAGCCGTGCGGCCAGCCGCCGGTGCAGATGGCGCGGGGCGATGACCGCGAGCCGGCCCTCCTCGGGCGTCAGCTCCTCGACCGCCTTGGCCACCGCGCCGGGCAGGTCGTCCGTGGCCCGCGCCCAGGGCCGCACGCCGGTGGAGCGCACCGAACTCGGCGGTTCGAAGTCCGGCTGTTCGGCTCGGACCACGGCCGCCGCGACGTCCATGATCTCGGCCGGGGTGCGGTAGTTGACGCCGAGCCGGGTGTGCTCCCAGCGGTCCTCGACATACGGCTCGAGGATGCCCGCCCAGGAGCCGACGCCCGCCGCCTCCGCGGTCTGCGCCGGGTCGCCGACCAGGGTCATCGAGCGGGTCGGGCTGCGCCGCATCAGCAGCCGCCACGCCATCGGCGACAGCTCCTGCGCCTCGTCGACGATGATGTGCCCGAACGCCCAGGTACGGTCGGCCGCCGCGCGCTCGGCCGCGCTGCGGTGGTCGTCCTCCTCCTGCCGCTCCGCGAACCGCTCGGCGTCGATGATGTCGTGCGCGGACAGGACCTCGGAGTCCTCCGCCTCCTTGTCCTCGAACTCGTAGGTGCGCGAGGCGTAGGAGACGTCCAGCACGCCCTGTGCGTAGGCGACCTGTGTCTCGCGCTCGCGCTCCGCCAGCGCCCGCCGCACCCGGTCGTCCTCGCCGAGCAGCTCCGCGGCCTCGTCCAGCAGCGGTACGTCCGCCACCGTCCACTCCCGGGTCACCGGACGGCGGATGGCGGCCGCGTCCTCGTCCGGGAGGTAGCCGACGGGGTCCGCGAGGAAGTCCGCGACCAGCCGCTGCGGGGTCAGCCGCGGCCACAACTGGTCGATGGCGGCCCAGACTTCGGGGTTCTCGGCGAGGTCGTCACGGATCTGCGTGATGTCGCTCGGATCGAGCAGACTGCTGCCGTCGTACGGGTCGGTGCCGACGCGCTCGGCGTACAGCTCGGTGAGCGTGTTGAGGATATGGCCCTCGAAGATCTCGCGGGCCGCGTTGTGCGGCAGCCTCGCGGCCCGGGTGCGGTCGCGGGCGACCTTCACCAGACCGTCGTCGAGCATCAGGATCTCCCGGTCGTGCTCGATCGCGATCACCGGGTCGGGCAGCGCCTGCCAGTCGGACACGACCTCGGCGAGCACGTCGGACATGTCGGCGCGGCCCTTCACCGCGGCCGCCGCACGGCTGTCGCGCGCGGTCGCCCGCACCCCGGGGAACAGCTCCCCGACCGTGGCGAGCAGCACGCCCGTCTCGCCCAGCGAGGGCAGCACCTCGCCGATGTAGCCGAGGAAGGCGGGGTTGGGGCCGACGATGAGGACGGCGCGCTTGGCGAGCAACTCCCGGTGCTCGTAGAGCAGATACGCGGCCCGGTGCAGCGCGACGGCGGTCTTGCCGGTGCCGGGACCGCCCTCGACCACGAGCACCCCGCGGTGCGGCGCCCGGATGATCTCGTCCTGCTCGGCCTGGATGGTCTGCACGATGTCGTGCATACGGCCGGTGCGCGCGGCGTCGAGCGCGGCGAGCAGCACGGCGTCGCCGGTGGGGTCCTCGTGGCCGGTCCGCTCCTGGTCGCCCAGGTCGAGGATCTCGTCGTGCAGCGCGGTCACCGTACGGCCGCCGGTGGTGATGTGGCGGCGCCTGCGCAGGCCCATCGGGGTGTGCCCGGTGGCCAGGTAGAAGGGGCGGGCGACGTTCGCGCGCCAGTCGATGAGGATGGGGGTGCGCTCCTCGTCGTCCGTGCGCAGCCCGATGCGGCCGATGTGGTGGCTCTCGCCGGAGGTGAGGTCGATCCGGCCGAAGCAGAGCGATCCGTCCACCGCGTTCAGCGCCGCGAGCAGACCCGAGCGCTCGGCCACCAGGATGTCCCGCTCCAGCCGGGCCTGCATGGGCGTGTTGCCCTGCGCGAGGGCGTCCGTGACCCCGGCCTCGGTGTCGCCGCGCAGGGCGTCGACGCGTGCATACAGCCCGTCGATGAATTCCTGTTCGCGTTGCATTTCACCGTCTGGATAATCGGTGTTTGACAATTCCGCTCCCGGCCGGATATACTGCGTTCAGTGAACTTCTCTGCGACTCAATTTCCCTGAAGTCGCGAATCATTGAGTGTACGCAAGAAAATCCCCCGGGCGCAATTGCCCGGGGGATTTCTTTGTATGACGGCTGGTCTCGGCCCTCTCAGAGGGCGTCCTCGATCTCCTCCAGGAGCCGCCGCTTGGGCCGCGCACCCACCATCGAGCGGACCGGCTCACCGTCCCTGAACACCATGAACGTCGGCATCGACAGCACCTTGTAGGCGTTCGTGGTCTCCGGATTGAGGTCCACGTTCAGCTGCACCACCTTCAGCCGGTCGGCCTCCTCCGCGGCGAGGGCATGCAGGACGGGCCCCATCTGCCGGCACGGCGGACACCAGTCCGCGGTGAACTCCACCAGTACCGGCAGTTCGGAGCGGATCACTTCCGCGGTGAAATCCTCGTCCGTCACGTCGATCACAGTTCCTGCCCTCCCATTTCGCACAACGGTGGCTCGTCGGCCGGTGGCTCGTCGGCCGCGGCGAGCCGCACGGCGATCGTCGCCCGCACGGCCGTGAGCTCGCCGATCAGCGCGTCGAGCTCGTCGAGCTTGCGCCGGTAGACCGCGAGCGACGCCGGGCAGGAGTCGCCCTGAGGATGCCCGGCCCGCAGACACTCCACGAAGGGCCGCGTCTCCTCCAGGTCGAACCCGAAGTCCTGCAGCGTCCTGATCTGCCTCAGCAGCTTCAGGTCGCCCTCGTCGTAGCTGCGGTACCCGTTCGTGCCGCGCCGCGCGGGCAGCAACCCCCGCGACTCGTAATACCTCAGCGTCCGCGTCGTGGTCCCGGCCCGTGCGGCCAGCTCGCCGATTCGCATGACCTCGACGGTAATCCTTGACGCCAACGTCAGGGCAACGGCGACCGCGTCACCGGGTCGGCACCCGCTGAGCGAGCACTGTCAGGCAGCCCGGGCAGGCACTCCCGCCGACTCCTCGACCTCCAGCAGTGACGCGCTGTGCCGTTCCTCCTCGAAGGCCCTGCGGCCGCCACGGAGGCCGAACAGGCGCTTGGCGAGGGCGATGTAGAGGACGGCCAGGATGTTGAGCACCAGCGTGCCGATCTTCAACCAGCTGATGTGCTCGGTGAGTTCGTAGATCTCCAGCGGGAGGAACGCGGCGGTCGCGACGACCGTGAGGTACTCCGCCCAGCGCTTGGCGTACCAGAGGCCGACCGCCTCCACGAGCTCGATCAGGGCGTAGACGAGGAGCAGTACGGCGACCAGCACCAGGGTGGAGTGCTTGTAGCCGAAGGTCTTCTGGATGGTGTCGACGACCGGCGAGTGGTCGAGGTCGTAGTGGAAGTGCCGGAAGACGGGCCGGAAGACGTCGAGGTACTCGTCGAAGAGCCGGCGCACCGAGTCCTGGCTGTTGCTGAACTTCCACACCGCCAGCGCGACCAGCACGATGAACACGCCGCGCACGGCCCGCTCGATCGCCAGGAAGCGCAGGATGAACAGGTCGCGCAGGACCTTGCCGCGCGGCACGAGGGGCGCGTCGTCCGCCGCACCCGAGCCGTGCGGCGCGCCGAGCACGAAGTCGCCGCAGCGCAGACAGCGCCAGGCCTCCCCGAGGGCGGTCTCCGCGTGCAGCCGGGCCCGCAGCCGGGGGTCGTCCGGCGCGTAGGTGACGTGGCCCTTGCGCGCGCACGTACGCCGGTCCCAGTCGATCTTCATTCCCCCGTGCCTCCCACCGCTGTGTGCCGGACCGGAACCGGACCGGCGCGGCACGCTAGTGGACGACGGTAAGAGCTCGGTGAGAGTGCGCGGCCCCCGAGAAGCGTGAGACCGAGCGGTCGGGTCCACGGGGGAAGAACCCGGCCGCTCGGCCTCTGT
This sequence comes from Streptomyces spinosisporus, assembly GCF_022698145.1. GTDB lineage: Bacteria > Actinomycetota > Actinomycetes > Streptomycetales > Streptomycetaceae > Streptomyces > Streptomyces spinosisporus. The sequence goes on along the minus strand of NZ_JALDAX010000010.1, from coordinate 351,137 downwards.
GCCGGGCGACTGAATCGACAGGGGGGAGTGTTCAGTCGCCCGGGGTCTTTCGCACTCAGGCCTTCGTGAGTTCCTGCCTCAGGCCTTCGCGAGTTCCTTGTCGTCGCCGCCCGTGCGCGGCTCGGGCAGGTCGGCGGAGGCGCTGCCGTGCTCGTCCATGACGGTCGCCTCGTCGAAGGGCAGCCGGCCGGAGAGCACCTCGTCCACGCGGGTCTTGTCGATCTCCTTCGTCCAGGCGCCGATCAGCACGGTGGCGACGGCGTTGCCGGAGAAGTTGGTCAGCGCGCGGGCCTCGCTCATGAAGCGGTCGATGCCGACGATCAGGCCGACGCCGTCCACCAGGGCCGGCCGGTGGGTCTGCAGGGCACCGGCGAGGGTCGCCAGACCGGCGCCGGAGACACCCGCAGCGCCCTTGGAGGCGACCATCATGAACAGCAGCAGGGTGATCTGCTCGCCCAGGTGCAGCGGCTGACCCAGTGCGTCGGCGATGAACAGGGACGCCATGGTCAGGTAGATCATGGTGCCGTCGAGGTTGAAGGAGTAGCCGGTCGGCACGGTGATGCCGACGACGGGCCGGCTGACGCCCAGGTGCTCCATCTTGGCGATCAGACGGGGCAGGGCCACGTCGGACGACGAGGTGGACAGGATGAGCAGGTACTCGCGGGCCAGGTACTTCAGCAGCTTGAGCAGGTTGACCTTGGCGACGAACCACAGCATCGGGCCGAGCACCAGACCGACGAAGAGCACACAGGTGATGTAGAAGGCCAGCATGATCGTGCCGAGGGCCTTCAGCGCGTCGACACCGGTCTCACCGACGACCGCCGCGATGGCACCGAAGGCGCCGATCGGGGCCGCCCACATGATCATGGTCAGGACGCGGAAGACCAGCTTCTGGATGTGCCCGACACCGCGCAGGATCGGCTCGCCGGACTTGCCCATCGCCTGGATCGCGAAGCCGACGAGCAGCGCGACGAGCAGCGTCTGGAGCACCACGCCCTCGGTGAAGGCGGAGACGAAGGTGGTCGGGATGATGCTCAGCAGGAAGTCGACCAGGCCCTCGCTGCCGTCGGCCGCCTGGGACTGGCCGGCCTCCTTGGCCGACTGGGTCAGGTGCAGGCCGTCGCCCGGGTGCATGATGTTGCCGACGACCAGGCCGATGGCCAGCGCGACGAACGACATCGCGATGAAGTACGTGAGCGCCAGACCGCCCAGCTTGCCGACCCTCGCGGCGCTGCGGATCGACCCGACACCGGTGACGATCGTGCAGAAGATGATCGGCGTGATCATCATCTTGATCAGGTTCACGAAGCCCGTGCCGAGCGGCTTGAGCTCCTTGGCGAAGTCGGGCGCTGCGAAGCCGACGGCGATGCCGATGCCGACCGCGATGATCACCGCTATGTAGAGGAAATGGGTGCGGTCCCGCTTGGCGGGGGGTGCGGCAGGTGCCGTATCGGGGGTTGAGGCGGCCACAGCTGCCCTCCTTGACGTCTTCGTCGGCTTCACCGGCGTGCGGCTCACGTCCGGGGTCGGGGGCCGGGCTTCGGCCACCGGGGGATTGCGGAGACTATCCAACGCCCTGTGACGGCGGTCACCCTTCCGTTCATTTAGTTCACGATTGACATGGGATGCACACTGACGACATGCGCATTCCCGTCCCCGGACCCCGCAGCCTGGCCGGTCAGCTGTTCGCCATGCAGGCGGTGCTGATCGCTGTGCTCGTGGCCGGATATGCGCTCTTCAGCTACATCAGCGACCGGGAGCAGGCCGAGGACGCGGCCGCCCGGCAGGCGATGTCGGTGTCCCGCTCGATCGCGGACTCCCCTTCCGTACCGGCGGCGATCCGCACCCCGCGTCCCACCACGGAGCTCCAGCCGTACGCGCTGAAGGTGATGCGCGACGCGGACGTCGACTTCGTCACGATCATGAACCCGCAGGGCATCCGCTGGACCCACCCGAGCCCGGACCAGATCGGCAAGCACTTCCGCGGCAACATCGGCCCCGCCCAGCACGGCACGGCCTTCACCGAGACCTACACCGGCACGCTGGGCCCCTCGGTCCGCGCCGTCGTACCGATCTACGACGACCACCGGCACATCGTGGGCCTGGTCAGCGCGGGCATCAAAGTGAAGGCGATCAGCAGGCAGGTGCAGGGGCAGGTGTCGGCGCTGCTCGGCGTGGCGGCCGGCGCCCTCGCACTGGGCGCGGTCGGTACGTACGTCGTCAACGCCCGGCTGCGCCGGCACACCCACAACATGAACGCGGCCGAGCTCAGCCGTATGCACGACTACCACCAGGCCGCGCTGCACGCCGTGCGCGAGGGGCTGCTGATGCTCGACGGCCAGTACCGTGTGGCGCTGATCAACGACGGCGCGCGGGAGCTGCTGGGGGTGCGGGGCGAGGAGGATTTGGTGGGACGGTCGGTCGCGCAGCTGGGGCTGCCGGCGCCGCTGACGGGTGCGCTGCTGGCCTCGGAGCCGAGGGTGGACGAGGTGCACATGTCGGCGGAGCGGGTCCTGGTGGTGAACACCTCGCCGGTGTCGGGCGGGGAGCGCCGGGGCAGCGTGGTGACGTTGCGCGATGTGACCGAACTGCAGTCGCTGATGGGCGAGTTGGACTCGGAGCGCGGCTTCACGCAGGCGCTGCGCTCCCAGGCGCACGAGGCGGCGAACCGGCTGCACACGGTGGTCTCGCTCATCGAGCTGGGCCGGGCGCAGGAGGCGGTCGACTTCGCCACGGCCGAGCTGGAGCTGGCCCAGGCGCTGACCGACCAGGTGGTGGCGGCGGTGAGCGAGCCGGTCCTCGCGGCCCTGCTGCTCGGCAAGACGGCGCAGGCCAACGAGCGGGGCGTGGAGCTGGTGGTGTCCCAGGACAGCCGCCTCGACGACGGCGTGCTCCCCGCCAGCCTGCCGGCCCGCGACCTCGTGACGATCCTCGGCAACCTGATCGACAACGCGGTGGACGCGGCTCAGGGCAGCCTGCGCGCCCGGGTGACGGTGACGGCGTACGCGGAGCACACCGAGCTGGTGATGCGGGTGGCCGACACCGGCGCGGGGGTGGATCCCGCCCATGCCGAGCTGGTATTCCAACGGGGGTTCTCGACGAAGCCCGCCGGTCCCGGCGGGCGCGGCCTCGGACTGGCCCTGGTCAGCCAGGCGGTCAACCGGCACGAGGGCACACTCACGGTGGCGGAGGCCAGGGAAGGGGGCGCGATGTTCGAGGCACGACTTCCCCTGGTCACCGCGGCCGCACCGGAGACAGCCGCGCCGGAGACAGCCGCACCCGAAGCCGCCACACCCGAGGCCTCCGCGCCCAAGGCCGCCACATCGGACTCCGCCGCCCGATCCGAGGCCGCCCCATCCGAATCCACCGCCTCCGGGACCGCCCCGCACGCCGCCCTGAGAGGTGACGCATGACGACGCAGCAGCCCATCCGTGTCCTGGTCGTCGAGGACGATCCCGTGGCCGCCGACGCGCATGTGATGTACGTCGGGCGGGTGCCGGGATTCGTCGCGGTGGGGAAGGCGCACACGGGTGCGGAGGCGCGGCGGCTGATGGAGCGCACGGCGGTGGACCTGCTGCTGCTGGATCTGCATCTGCCGGATGTGCACGGGCTGCAGTTCGCGCGGTCGCTCAGGGCGGCCGGGCAGCAGACGGACGTGATAGCGGTGACGTCGGCGCGCGATCTCGCCGTGGTGCGGGAGGGGGTGTCGCTGGGGGTGGTGCAGTACGTCCTGAAGCCGTTCACCTTCGCGACCCTGCGCGACCGTCTGGTGCGGTACGCGGAGTTCCACGCGGCGGCGGGCGAGGCGGCCGGCCAGGACGAGGTGGACCGGGCCCTCGCCACGCTGCGGGCCCCGTCGCCCGCGGCGCTCCCCAAGGGCCTGAGCGCGCCCACCCTGGAGCGGGTGTCGGTGGCGCTGCGGGACTGCGCACAGGGGCTGACGGCCGCGGGCGTGGCGGAGTCGGTGGGGATCTCCCGGATCACGGCCCGGCGCTATCTGGAACACCTGGTCGACGCGGGCCGGGCGGCACGCAGTCCGCAGTACGGAACCGTGGGGCGGCCGGAGCTGCAGTACCGCTGGGTGAGCGGCAAAAGCCACGAAAGACGGTAAAGGTTCGGAGCCGGCCACCCGCTCAGGTCAATCCACCGCACATGCATTGACCTGACTAGACCACTCAACCTAGGTTCACCGGGCAGCCATCCCCGCGCCACAGCGACGTGCGTTCGCAGGAGGTCATGCCCGTGCGCCCCACCGCCTCCCTCCCCAAGCTCCCCGCCCTTGTCGTCGTCACGGCCCTGGCCGCAGGAGCCCTCACGGCCTGCGGATCCGGTTCCGGCAGCGACCCGGACACCGTGAAGATCTCCTACAAGCAGTCCACGGACAACTCGATCCATGTGATGGACGACTATGTCGAGGCCATGAAGAAGGAGTTCGAGAAGAAGTACCCGGGCAAGAAGGTCGAGCTCGTCCCGATCAAGGCCCCGGACTCGGAGTACTACACCAAGCTCCAGCAGATGCTCCGCTCCCCCAAGACCGCGCCCGACCTGGTCTACGAGGACACCTTCCTCATCAACTCGGACATCACCAGCGGGTACCTGAAGCCGCTCGATCCGTATCTGTCCAAGTGGCCGGACTGGAACCAGTTCATCGACACGGCCAAGTCCTCCACCACGGCCGAGGACGGCAAGACGTACGGCGTCCCGGACGGGACGGACACCCGCGGACTCTGGTTCGACAAGCGGGTGTTCAAGAAGGCGGGGCTGCCCATGAACTGGCAGCCGAAGAACTGGGACGAGGTCCTCGACGCCGCCCGCACCATCAAGAAGAAGGTGCCGGGCGTCGTCCCGCTCAACGTCTACACCGGCAAGCCGGCCGGCGAACGGGCCACCATGCAGGGCTTCGAGATGCTCCTGTACGGCACGAACGACACCAAGGGCGGCACCACGGACCCCCTGTACGACAAGGCGTCGAAGAAGTGGATCGCCGGGGGCCAGGGCTTCAAGGACGCCCTGTCCTTCGTCGAGACCGTCTACAAGGACAAGCTGGGTCCCGAGGTCTCCGACGCCCTCGACCCCAACTACGCCGTCTCGGTCAACAGCAGCCTGCTCCCCCAGGGCAAGGTCGGCATCAACCTCGACGGCTCCTGGCTCCCGCAGGCCTGGCTGAAGGGGAGCGGGCGTGAATGGGCGGACTGGTCCAAGCAGTTGGGCCTCGCGTACATGCCCACCCAGCACGGCCAGGCCCCCGGCAAGGTGAGCATGTCGGGCGGCTGGGCCTGGTCGATCCCCAGCAAGGCCGGCAACCCCGACCTCGCCTTCGACTTCATCAAGACGATGCAGACCGAGGCCAACGCGAAGAAGTGGTACATCGCCAACTCCGGCATCTCGGTGCGCAAGGACGTCGCCGAGGACCCGACGTACACGAGCGCCCAGCCCGGCATCAAGTTCTTCACCGACCTCGTCGCGAGCACCCACTACCGGCCCGCCTACCCCGCGTACCCGAAGGTCTCCGTCGCCATCCAGGAGGCCATGGAGGGCGTGACGACGGGTGACGCGTCCGTCGACAAGGCGGCGAGCGGCTACGACGACGCGCTGAAGGACGCCACCGACAACCAGGTGGTCCGCAAGTGAGCGGCGGAGACCGGCGATGACCGCCGCCACCCCGCACGCCGGAACGGGCCCGGAGACCGCCAAGATCCCTCCGGGCCCGCCCGCCCCACAGCCCGAGCGCCGACAGCGAACGTCCCTCGCGCGCAGCCTGACCCGGGCCCTGCCCGTCACCCCGGCCGTGGTCCTGCTGCTGCTCTTCCTCGCGGGCCCGATCGCCTACTGCGCCTATCTCGCCTTCACCGACCTGCAGTTGACCGGCCAGGCCCACTCCTCGTTCGTCGGCCTCGACAACTTCCGCAAGGCGTTCACGGACGACGAGTTCATCAACGCCGTATGGCTGACCCTGGTCTTCACGGTGGTGTCCTCGCTCCTCGGGCAGAACACCCTGGGTCTGGCGCTCGCGTCCCTGATGCAGCGCGCCTCCAAACCGGTGCGCACGATCACGGGCGGCATCGTCATCACCGCGTGGGTACTGCCGGAGGTGGTCGCCGGCTTCCTCCTCTACGCCTTCTTCCGCCGCGAGGGCACCCTGAACGCCATCCTGGACTGGCTCCATCTGCCGTCCCAGAACTGGCTGTACACCCTGCCGATCCTGGCGGTGTCGTTCGCGAACGTGTGGCGCGGCACGGCCTTCTCGATGCTGGTCTACTCGGCCGCGCTGAACGAGATCCCCAAGGAGATCACCGAGGCCGCCGAGGTCGACGGCGCGGGTGGCTGGCGCCGTATGTGGCACATCACGCTGCCGATGATCCGCCGCTCCATCGGCACGAACCTGATGCTCAACACCCTGCAGACCCTGTCGGTCTTCGGTCTGATCTGGGTGATGACGCGGGGCGGCCCGGGCAACAAGAGCCAGACCCTGCCCCTGTTCATGTACGAACAGGCCTTCCAGAACAGCATGATCGGCTACGGCACCGCGGTCGCCCTGCTGCTGCTCGTGGTCGGCTCGCTGTTCTCGCTGGTCTATATGCGCCTGCTGCGGACGGAGGTCTGACCGACACCATGGCCCTCTCACTCGCCTCCCGCCGCAGAGGCCGCCGACTGGCCGCCGACGCGGGCCTGCTGGTGGTGGCCGCCGCCTTCGTGCTGCCGCTGCTGTGGGTGCTGCTGTCGTCGGTGGACCCCCATCCGGACCTGCAGGTGAAGGCACCGGACGGTTTCACCTGGGACAACTTCGACGCCATCATGAACCAGCAGGTCACCTTCACACCGCTGCTGAACAGCCTGATCCTGTGCGGTGGCGCGACCTTGCTGACGGTGGTGTGCGCGGCCCTGGCGGCGTACCCGCTCTCCCGTTTCCGCTCCCGTCTGAACCGGCCGTTCCTGCTGACCATCCTGTTCGCGACGAGCCTGCCCATCACGGCGATCATGGTTCCGGTGTACGCGCTGTTCGTGCAGGTGAACCTGATCGACACCATGCAGGGCACCATCTTCTTCTTCGCCGCCTCCCAACTCCCCTTCGCCATCTGGCTGATGAAGAACTTCATGGACGGCGTGCCGAAGGAGCTGGAGGAGGCGGCCTGGACCGACGGGGCGTCCTCGATGCAGTCGCTGATCCGCATCGTCCTGCCCCTGATGGGGCCGGGCGTCGCGGTCGTCACCGTCTTCTCCTTCGTCGTCATGTGGGGGAACTTCTTCGTTCCCTTCATGCTCCTGATCACGGAGGACCAGATGCCGGCGAGCGTGAGCATCAACGACTTCTTCGGCAACCGGGGCCTGGTGGCGTACGGGCAGCTGGCCGCGTTCTCCATCGTGTACTCGACGCCGGTGATCCTGCTGTACGTGCTGATCGCCCGGCGGCTGGGCGGAGGCTTCGCACTGGGCGGCGCGGTCAAGGGGTGAGACCCGAGGCGCGGTCAAGGCGGGGGCGTCGGGATCGAGCCGCGCGTACGTGCCTTCGATGCCCGCCCGCGCGGGCGACACCGCGGCGGCCGGCGACACCCGATGCCGGCCGCCGGGGACGGCCACCGGCGGACGCATATGCCGCCTGAGCTTGTCCTTCACACGTGCGCCGTGGCGCGAACGCCTGCGCCGGCACGTCCGCCGCAGCGGTGGACGGGCTTCAGCCGCCCCTTTCCGGTCGCACGCGTGGCCGAATCCGTACGTTCCTACAATCCGTGATCCTGGCCGAACAGCCCGTAGTCACCGCTGCGCCGCCCGCCTAGCTTGTGCCGCGTGTTCCCACGCCCGCCCCGCCCGCACCAGTCCGCCCCGCCGTTCAACGCCATCGCCGCCCGCAGACTGCGTACCGCGCTCGCCATGGGGCCCGAGCACGTCGCCCACGGTCTGCGCACCTCCTACGGACTGCCCTACGTCAGCGCGGACCTGGTCGTCGCCTGGGAGCGCGGGCAGGTCGCCCCCACCAACCCCGAACTCAGCGCCCTCGCCGCCGTGTTGTGGTGCTCCCCCGGTGAACTCCTCGGAAAGCCGCGCACCTTGCGCGAACACCGCATCGCCCGCGGCCTCGCCCCCGAGGACGTCGCCCGCACCGCCGGCCTCGAACTGCCCGCCTATCTCCGCATGGAGGACACCAACGTCTGGCGCGGCAACGAGCGCCAGGCCACCGCTCTCGCCGAGATGCTCGACCTGTCGCTGCCGGACTTCGTCACCGTCACCGGCCGCGAGGCGAAGCTCGCCGAGATGCTGCGCAGTGCCGTGACCACGCGCTGGCAGGCCTACGTCCGGCCGGTCGCGAAGACGGTGCCCCTGGACCGGCGGCTGCTGGAGGACACCCTCCAGCAACTGCACCAGGACTACCAGGGACAGATGGTCGCCTCGCTGAGCTGGGCCGCCGGAAGCGCGGCGAGCGAGTCGAGCGACGCCGGGCGGGACTTCCTGGACCGGATCGTCGACCACTTCTGGGCCGCGGTCCAGGACAACACCGAGTGACGGGCGGCCCCCGCCACCGAAGTAACAGCTCCTAGAAGACCGACTCCGCCTCGTCCATCCGGTCCTTGGGGACCGTCTTCAGCTCGGTCACCGCCTCCGCGAGCGGCACCATCACGATGTCGGTGCCCCGGAGCGCGGTCATCCTGCCGAAGTCGCCCCGGTGCGCCGCCTCGATCGCGTGCCAGCCGAACCGGGTGGCGAGGACCCGGTCGTACGCCGTGGGGACGCCGCCGCGCTGGACGTGGCCGAGGATGACCGGCTTGGCCTCCTTGCCGAGCCGCCGCTCCAGCTCGTACGCCAGCGCCGTGCCGATGCCCTGGAAGCGTTCGTGGCCGAACTGGTCGATCTCGCCGTGGCCGTAGTCCATGGTGCCCTCGGCGGGATGCGCGCCCTCCGCCACGGCGATGACCGCGAACTTCTTGCCGCGGGAGAAGCGCTCCTCGACCATCTTGACCAGGTCGCCGGGGTCGAAGGGGCGCTCGGGCAGACAGATGCCGTGCGCGCCCGCCGCCATCCCGGACTCCAGCGCGATCCAGCCCGCGTGCCGGCCCATGACCTCGACGACCATCACCCGCTGGTGGGACTCGGCGGTGGTCTTCAGCCGGTCCATGGCCTCGGTGGCGACGCCGACGGCCGTGTCGAAGCCGAAGGTGCGGTCCGTGGAGGAGATGTCGTTGTCGATCGTCTTCGGGACGCCGACCACGGGCAGACCCGCGTCGGAGAGCATGCGGGCCGCCGTCAGCGTGCCCTCGCCGCCGATCGGGATGAGCGCGTCGATACCGAAGGCCTCGACCATGTCCTCGGCCCGCTCGCAGGCCTCGCGCAGCCGGTCCCGCTCCAGGCGGGAGGAGCCGAGGATGGTGCCGCCGCGGGCCAGGATGCCGCTGACCGACTCCAGGTCGAGGCTGCGGTAGCGCCCGTCGAGCAGGCCGGCGTAGCCGTCCTCGAAGCCGATCACCTCGTCGCCGTAGTGGTCCACGGCGCGGTGCACGACCGACCGGATCACGGCGTTCAGGCCGGGGCAGTCGCCGCCTGCGGTGAGAACTCCGATGCGCATCGTGCTGTGTCTCCTGCTCGCATTTGATACCGGTGAGCCAATGCGATTGTTTCATGCCCTGCGAGCGGACGCTGACGGGCGCCCTATCCAGCCCCGGAGGTATTGTCAAGAGGGTTCCGCTCGCCCCGGCGGGTGATCTTCGCGAGCCCTCGCCATGACACCGGACGCCAGACGAAACGGAGAGCACGCGTGACGCGCAGCGTGTACGTGACCGGTATCGACCGCGGCGACGGCCGCCAGATCGTCGAGCTGGGGGTCATGGAGCTGCTGACCCGCCAGGTCGACCGGGTCGGGGTCTTCCGGCCGCTGGTGCACCACAGTCCCGACCGCCTGTTCGAGCTGCTGCGCGCCCGTTACCGGCTCTCCCAGGACCCGGCCACCGTGTACGGCATGGACTACCACGAGGCGTCCGCGCTGCAGGCGGAACAGGGCACGGACGAGCTGGTGTCGGCCCTCGTGGACCGCTTCCACACGGTCGCGCGCGACTACGAGGTGATCCTCGTCCTCGGCACCGACTTCGCCGACACCCAGCTGCCCGACGAGCTCGCCCTCAACGCCCGGCTGGCCAACGAGTTCGGGGCGTCGGTGATACCGGTCGTCGGCGGCCGCGGGCAGAGCGCCGAGTCCGTGCTGGCCGAGACCCGCAACGCCCACCGGGCCTACGAGGGGCTGGGCTGCGACGTCCTCGCCATGGTCGCCAACCGGGTCGCGCGCGACGACCGGGACGCCATCGCGCAGAGCCTCGGCTCCCGGCTCCCGGTGCCCTGCTACGTCGTCCCGGACGAGCCCGCCCTCTCCGCCCCCACCGTCGCCCAGATCTCCCAGGCCCTCGGCGCCAAGGTCCTGCTCGGCGACGACGCGGGCCTCGCGCGCGACGCCCTCGACTTCGTCTTCGGCGGTGCGATGCTGCCGAACTTCCTCGCCGCCCTGACCCCGGGCTGTCTGGTCGTCACCCCCGGGGACCGCGCCGACCTGGTGGTGGGCTCGCTGGCCGCGCACAGCGCCGGCACCCCGCCGATCGCCGGGGTGCTGCTCACCCTGAACGAGGTGCCGCCCAAGGAGATCCTTACCCTCGCCGCCCGGCTCGCCCCGGGCACGCCGGTGCTCTCGGTGGCCGGCACCAGCTTTCCCACCGCCGCCGAACTCTTCTCCATGGAGGGGAAGTTGAACGCGGCCACACCACGCAAGGCGGAGACCGCGCTCGGTCTCTTCGAGCGCTACGCCGACACCGGCGAGCTGCTGCAAAGGGTCTCCGCGCCCAGCAGCGACCGCCTCACGCCGATGATGTTCGAGCACAAGCTGCTCGAACAGGCCCGTTCCGACAAGCGCCGGGTCGTCCTCCCGGAGGGCACCGAGGAGCGCATCCTGCACGCGGCCGAGGTGCTGCTGCGGCGCGGCATCTGCGACCTGACGCTGCTCGGGCCGGTCGAGCAGATCCGCAAGAAGGCCGCCGACCTCGGGATCGACCTGGCCGACGCGCAGCTGATCGACCCGGCCACCAGCGAGCTGCGCGACTCCTTCGCCGAGCAGTACGCCCTCCTGCGCGCCCACAAGGGCGTCACGGTCGAGCTGGCGTACGACGTCGTCTCGGACGTCAACTACTTCGGCACACTGATGGTGCAGGAGGGCCTGGCCGACGGCATGGTCTCGGGCTCGGTCCACTCGACGGCGGCGACCATCCGACCCGCCTTCGAGATCATCAAGACGAAGCCGGACACCGCCATCGTCTCCTCCGTCTTCTTCATGTGCCTCGCCGACAAGGTCCTCGCCTACGGCGACTGCGCCGTGAACCCGGACCCGGACGCGCGGCAGCTCGCCGACATCGCCATCCAGTCGGCCGCCACGGCGGCGCAGTTCGGCGTGGAGCCGCGGATCGCGATGCTGTCGTACTCCACGGGCACCTCCGGCACGGGCGCCGACGTGGACAAGGTGCGTGAGGCCACCGAGCTGGTGCGCTCGCGGCGGCCGGACCTGAGGATCGAGGGGCCGATCCAGTACGACGCCGCCGTGGAGCCGAGCGTCGCGGCCACCAAGCTGCCGGGCTCCGAAGTCGCCGGTCAGGCAAGCGTGTTGATCTTCCCCGACCTGAACACCGGCAACAACACCTACAAGGCCGTGCAGCGTTCGGCCGGCGCCATCGCGGTCGGCCCGGTGCTGCAGGGGCTGCGCAAGCCGGTCAACGACCTCTCCCGGGGCGCCCTCGTCTCGGACATCGTCAACACCGTCGCCATCACGGCCATCCAGGCCCAGAACCCGAACGAGAAGGCCGTCGCCCAGTGAGTCCGTCCCGTGTCCTCGTCCTCAACTCCGGCTCCTCGTCGGTGAAGTACCAGCTGCTCGACATGCGGGACAGCAGCAGGCTGGCCGCGGGACTCGTCGAGCGGATCGGCGAGGAGACCTCGCGGCTGAGGCACACCCCGCTCGCCCGGGGCGGCGAGACGCGCGAGTGGAACGCCCCGGTCGCCGACCACGAGGCGGCGCTGAAAGCCGTCTCGCAGGAGCTGGCGAAGGACGGCCTCGGCCTCGACTCGCCGGAGCTCGCCGCGATCGGGCACCGGGTCGTGCACGGCGGGCAGACCTTCACCGAGCCGACGGTCGTCGACGAGGCCGTGCTCGCCGAGATCGAACGGCTGATCCCGGTGGCACCGCTGCACAACCCGGCGAACCTCACCGGCATCCGCACAGCTCAGGCGCTGCGCCCGGACCTGCCGCAGGTCGCCGTCTTCGACACCGCCTTCCACACGACGATGCCGGAGTCGGCCGCCCGCTACGCGATCGACGTGCGCACCGCCGACGAGCACCGCATCAGGCGCTACGGCTTCCACGGCACCTCGCACGCTTATGTCTCCCGGGCCACCGCGAAGCTGCTCGGCAAGGCGCCGGAGGAGGTGAACGTGATCGTGCTGCACCTCGGCAACGGCGCGTCCGCCTCCGCCGTACGGGGCGGGAAGTGCGTGGACACCTCCATGGGGCTGACGCCTTTGGAGGGACTCGTGATGGGTACGCGATCCGGGGACGCCGATCCCGCCGTCATCTTCCATTTGGCGCGCGTTGGCAAAATGTCCATCGATGAAATCGACACTCTTCTCAACAAGAAGAGCGGGCTGGTCGGGCTGTGCGGCGACAACGACATGCGGGAGATACGACGCCGTATCGACGAGGGCGACGCTCGCGCACAGCTCGCCTTCGACATCTACATTCACCGGCTGAAGAAGTACATCGGTGCCTATTGCGCCGTTCTCGGTACGGTGGACGCGATCGCGTTCACCGCCGGAGTCGGCGAGAACGCCGCGCCGGTGCGGGAGGCCGCCGTCGCGGGCCTGGAGATCCTGGGCCTGGCGGTGGACGGCGAACGGAACGCCGTGCGCAGTGACGAACCGCGGCTGATCTCCCCCGAGGACGCACGGGTGAAGGTCGCCGTGGTGCCGACCGACGAAGAACTGGAAATCGCGACGCAGACCTACGCCCTGGTCGGGCGGTGACGATATGCGGCTCCGCCGTGTGGGCAACTGAGCACCCGGCCGCCCATTTGTATCTTCCGCCAGACGGAATATTCCGCGGCGAAACAAACCGATAGGATCGCCCCATGCGCCGTTCGAAAATCGTCTGTACTCTCGGCCCCGCGGTCGACTCCCACGAAATGCTGGTCTCGATGATCGAGGCCGGAATGAACGTGGCCAGGTTCAACTTCAGCCACGGCTCCCACGCCGAGCACCAGGCGCGGTACGACCGCGTCCGGGCCGCGTCCAAGGAGACCGGCCGGGCCATCGGCGTCCTCGCCGACCTGCAGGGCCCGAAGATCCGGCTGGAGACCTTCGCCGAGGGCCCGGTGGAGCTCGAGCGCGGTGACGAGTTCGTCATCACGACCGAGGACGTCCCGGGCGACAAGTCCGTCTGCGGCACGACGTACAAGGGCCTGCCCGGCGACGTCGACCGCGGCGACCAGATCCTCATCAACGACGGCAACGTCGAGCTGAAGGTCCTGGACGTCGACGGCCCGCGGGTGAGGACGATCGTCATCGAGGGCGGTGTCGTCTCCGACCACAAGGGCATCAACCTGCCCGGCGCGGCCGTCAACGTGCCGGCGCTGTCCGAGAAGGACGTCGAGGACCTCCGCTTCGCGCTGCGCATGGGCTGCGACATGGTCGCGCTGTCCTTCGTGCGGGACGCCAAGGACGTCGACGACGTCCACAAGGTGATGGACGAGGAGGGCCGCCGGGTCCCCGTCATCGCCAAGGTGGAGAAGCCGCAGGCGGTGCAGAACATGGAGGGCGTCGTGATGGCCTTCGACGCCGTCATGGTGGCCCGTGGCGACCTGGCCGTCGAGTACCCGCTCGAGAAGGTCCCGATGGTGCAGAAGCGCCTCATCGAGCTGTGCCGCCGCAACGCCAAGCCGGTGATCGTGGCGACCCAGATGATGGAGTCGATGATCACCAACTCCCGCCCCACGCGCGCCGAGGCGTCCGACGTCGCCAACGCGATCCTGGACGGCGCCGACGCGGTCATGCTGTCCGCCGAGTCGAGCGTGGGCGCGTACCCGGTCGAGACCGTGAAGACGATGTCGAAGATCGTGGCCGCGGCCGAGGAGGAGCTGCTCTCCAAGGGCCTGCAGCCGCTGGTGCCGGGCAAGAAGCCGCGCACGCAGGGCGGTTCGGTCGCCCGTGCCGCCTGCGAGATCGCCGACTTCCTCGGCGGCCGGGGCCTGGTGGCCTTCACGCAGTCCGGCGACACCGCCCGCCGGCTCTCGCGCTACCGCGCCCAGCAGCCGATCATCGCCTTCACCACCGACGAGGGCACCCGCAACCAGCTCACGCTCAGCTGGGGCGTGGAGTCGCACGTCGTGCCGTTCGTGAACACCACGGACGAGATGGTCGACATGGTCGACCAGGAGATCGCCAAGATCAACCGCTTCCACCCGGGCGAGACCGTCATCATCACCGCCGGCTCGCCCCCCGGCATCCCCGGCACCACCAACATGCTCCGGGTCCACCACATCGGCGGCGGCAGCAACTGACGCATCCGCACGGGGCCTTGAAGGCTCCTGTACGCCGCTGAGGGCGCCCCCTGCGACAGGGGGCGCCCTCAGCGCTTGTGCGGCTCCCGAACGGGCCTGTGGCGGCGCTCAGCCGATTCCGTCGGTGGTGTACACGTGCATACCGGGCACGTGCAGGGTGCCGCCGAACTGCGCGGCCTGGACGACGTGCACGTTCGTGAAGTAGATCAGCGGGATGTTCAGCGGCGGCGGGAAGCCGGGGCTGAACGTGATCGGGATGAGCCCGAACAGGTTCCCGGAGATGGACTCCGTGTACATCGTCGTGGCGCCGTCGCGGATCGTGGACGTGGTGCCCGAGCCGGCCTGGACGTGGTACGTCTTGCCCTGCTGCTTGTCCTTGACCGTCTGGTGCAGGTCGCCGATGTCGGTGCCGTCGGAGATGACGTATTTCAGCACCTTCTTGGTGGTGCCGTTGGCCGTCTTCACCTTGACGACGCCCTGGTAGTCGGCGCCCTTCAGCAGCAGCGAGCTGGCGCTCAGGTACCAGGGGTCGTCCGCCACCGGCACCTTGTTGTCGACGCCGCCCTCGTCGTCCGTCGCGGTGGGGCAGTCCCCCGCGTCCACGCTCGAACTCGGCGAGGGGTCGGCCGCCTTGGTGGCGTCCTGCGCCGCCTTCTCGGCCGCCTTGGTGGCGTCCTCCGCCGCCTTGGAGACCTTGTCGGTCGTGTCCTTCACGGTGCCGTTGACCGTGTCGGTGACCTTCTTGGTCGTGTCCTTGACGGTGCCCGTGAGGCTCTTGTCCGAGGACGCGCTCGCGCTCGGCGAGGCGGACGCGGACGGTGTGGCGCTCGCGCTGGGCGAGGACTTGTCGCTGCCGCCGCCCAGCAGACCGCCGAGGGCGTCACCGACGCCGCTCAGCAGTCCGCCGCCGCTGCTCTCCGACTCCGAGGGACTCGGCGAGGCGGTGGAACCGCTCGACGCGTCCTTGCCCGAACTGTCCGACGCGGACGGCGAAGGCGTCGCCTTGTCGCCCGAACCGGAGTCCGACGAGCCCGCCTTGTCCGAGCCGGAGCTCTTCGAGGAGTCCTTCGCGGAGTCCGACGCGGACGGCGAGGGCGAGGCCTTGTCGTCCTTGCTCTGAGAGGCGGACGGCGACGGCGAGGCCGAGGCGTCGTCGCCGAGCGCGGCGACGCAGTCCTTGTACTCGTCGGCCGTCAGGCTCTTCGCCGTCGGGGACGGCGTGCCGCCACCCCCGGCCGCGAGGGCGAGGGAGGACGTGAAGCCCATGCCCACGAGGACCGCGGTCGGCATCGCCGCCATGGCTATCGCCTTGCCCGCAGGCATGTGGAACCTGGTGAACAACGGCTTCTTGGGAGCCGCGTGGCGGGCCCTGGTTCTCTCACGGGACTCGTCCACATCAGCCCCGTGGATCACCTCGTCAGCCGGCACTGTGCCTCCCGTTCACCCCGTTGGCCGGGCTCGTTCCTGACAGATCGTGCGGCTCGCCCACCACGGGCTTGAGGATGGTGGTGTCCGTGTCCATGGCCTGCGGGGCGCCGCCCGTACCCGGCGTGTCCTCCTGCTCCTCCTCGACGGGCGGCTCGCCCGGCGCCCAGGCCACGGCCATGGATCCGCCGATCAGCGAGAGCAGGAAGCCCATGAGGAAGCCGCCGAGGTTGGACACGGGAATGGACACCAGTCCCAGAAGGATCGCCGCGATACCCGCGAAGGTCCGCACGTGCTTCTGGAACCAGAGGCTGAAGCCCAGGACGACCAGCAGCACCCCGATGATCAGGGACCCGGCCCCGGCGGTGGTGGCCATCGCCAGCGTCAGGTGCCCCACCTGGAGGTGGGCGTACGGGAAGTAGGCGATGGGGAGTCCGGCCAGCATGACGAACAGGCCGGCCCAGAACGGCCGCGTGCCCCGCCAGGCGCGGAACTGCACCCTCCGGCGGCTGAACTGGCCGGCGGGCTCGGCAGGAGTCTCGGCGCTCATGGAATACAGCTCCCTGGTGCGGCTTTGCTGTGGTGATGGTGCTGTGGTGGTGGGTTGTAGTACGTGTGAAGACAGTCCTGGAAGGGTGACGGGCGGGGGCGCCATCGGCTCCCCCGCCCGTCAACGAGTGCCTAGTAGCACTCGTGCGTACCCGTCTTCACGGACATCTTCAGCCCGCTGAGCTTGAAGGTTCCGGCGGTGGTCGCCCACGCCGTCTGCTTCACACCGCTCAGCGTGGCCGAGTCGGCCTGCTGTGCGAACCCGTACGGGTTCGCGGTGTCACCGCTCTTGATGCCGGGACCCTTGCTGGCGTCCTTGGCGGCCACACCGATGTCGATGTTCTTGAACGTCGCGTCGGCGCTCAGGTCATCGAGGTCGATGTAGAGGTTGTCGGCCTCGACCGGCGTGCTGCCGCCGCCCGCCTTCAGCACCAGGCTGACGGTGCCGATCACCGGGATGTCCGGGGTGACCACGGACTGGCACAGGCCCTTGATCGACGCGGACTTGAACGCCGAGACGGCGACCGGGTGGGCCGTCTTCTTGCCGTCGAGGGTGTACCCCGAGTCAACGGCGCCGTACTGCGAGAAGCCGGTGCCGGTCAGCTGGTCGGCCGTCACCTTGAACTGCTGGCCTGACACGCTGAATGACGCGGCGAGAGCGCCCTGCGCGAGGGCGACACCTATCGCGGCCGTAGCGGCGACGCTGGGCACCATGACCACAGCGAACCGCTTCCATCTGGTCCCGCCACGCACCTGGGACTCCATATTTCCTCCTTCTCGGACGTACATCTCCTGGTCCCGACCGCCCCTTTGTCGGCGGCTCGGCCGGGCAGGGATGGGAGAAGTGCTACGTCCTCGGGAAGGAGAGCGCCTGCACTCGGAGGCGCGAACCGCGCACCGATCACCGGCGATCACCCCCGAGCGACAACCACTGGTCGCGCCTGACACGCATCACGCACAACCTTGCTGGACAGGCTTCGCCGAGTGGACGAAGACCCCCCTGCCCAAGAGCCGGCGTCAGGGACGTCGGCTCTGCTCGGTGGGGACCCAGGAACTCCCGCGACCCGACCGGCTGTCGGGGTACGGGTTAGGACCGAGCGTCGCCGATCGTGGTGCATTCTCGCCGCCCGCACAAGGGGCTTCGTTACTGGGTAGTAACGGCCGGATAACCGTCGGACGACCCACAGGTCTCGGCCGACGACAGAGGGTGCTGTCAACGGCGCGGACAAAACCGTTGATCATTGGACAGAAACCGACAGATCAACGCCCGGAACTTACTGGCAGTAACAGCGGCCGCGTTTACCAAGTTTTGGTAAAGCACGGCCGCACTGACGTTCCATCGGCAAATCTTTCACTTGGGCATCACATGCCCCGGCGTTTAGCGACTGGTCAGAACCGGCCCCGCGCCCTGTCAGAAGAGTGCGCGCGCGAGCGCCCTGCGTGACGACGCCACTCTCGGATCATCGGTCCCGACAACCTCAAAGAGCTCCAGCAGTCGCAGGCGTACCGTGTCCCGCTCGTCACCCGCCGTGCGCCGGATCGTGTCGATGAGCCGTCCGAAGGCGTCCTCGACATGACCGCCGACGAGATCCAGATCGGCCGCGGTGATCTGCGCCTGGGCGTCGCCCGGCTTGTCGGCCGCGTCCCTGCGCACCTGCTGCGGGTCCAGGCCCTGCACCCGCTGGAGCAACTCTGCCTGCGCGAGCCCGAGTTTGGCCTCGGGGTGGCCCGGGTCCTCGCTCAGCACGTTCTTGTACGCCTGCACCGCTCCGCCGAGGTCGCCCGAGTCCAGGGCCCGCACGGCGGCCTCGAGGAGCGCGTCGTACGGCCCGGCCGGCGCCTTCTCCGCCGCGGCGGGGCCGCCGCCCGGCTCCGCGTCCGGGTCGACCGTCAGACCGGTCAGACCGAAGCGCTGCTCGGCCACCTGCACCAGCTGGTCCAGGGTCTGGCGGATCTGGGCCTCGCCGGCCGCCCCCTGGAAGAGCGGCAGCGCCTGCCCGGCGACCACTGCGAAGACCGCCGGGATGCCCTGGATCCCGAACTGCTGCATCAGCATCTGATTGGCGTCGACGTCGACCTTTGCGAGCAGGAAGCGGCCGTTGTACTCGACGGCGAGCCGTTCGAGCACGGGGCTCAACTGCTTGCAGGGCTCGCACCACTCGGCCCAGAAGTCGATGACGACGGGCACCTCGGTGGACCGCTGCAGGACGTCGCTCTCGAATCCGGCCTCGTCTACGTCGATCACCAGGTCGGCCGGAGAGACGGCACCCGGGCCGCCGCCCTGCCGCGCGGCTTCGGCGCGCGCCTGCTCCGCCTTCGCCTTGGCCTCCTGGGCCGCCTTCACCGCGGCGAGGTCGACGACTCCGCTCATGGACATGTTCCGTGGCTGCATGCGTCTATCCTCCCCCGTCCGCCCGCGGTGTGTGAAAAGCCGTGTGAAAGCCGGTCGTACTGCGCTGTGTCCGGCGTCGGGTCCCCACCCCGCGCCACGCCAGCGGTTTCGCTACGAGTCGTAGCGTAATGGCACCGGGTGCCTTCCCGCGACCACCCCCCGGTGATCTCCCTCACTGCCTCACAAGAACGGCCGGTTATGGTCGTCAGATGCAGAGCCGCACCCCCGTCACCCGCGCCTCGGGACGCCCGCGCAGCGCCGAGGCGGCCGCCGCGATCCTCGCGGCGACGCGGGAGGCGCTGGTGGAGCTGGGCTGGTCGAAGCTCACCCTGGGAGACGTGGCGACGCGCGCGGGGGTTGCGAAGACGACCCTCTACCGCCGCTGGGCGGGCAAGAACGAACTGGTGGTCGACGCGGTGGCGGAGCTCTTCGACGAGCTCGTCCTGCCCGACCGCGGCACACTGGCGGCCGACATCGAGGGCGTGGTTTTGCAGTTCGCGACGATCCTGGCCCGCCCGGAGGCCAGGAGCGGCCTGATGGCGGTGGTCGCCGAGGCGACCCGCGACGAGGCGCTGCGCGAGCGCATCCGCGAGTCGATCGTCACCCGTCAGAAGCGGCTGGTTCTGGAGGGCCGGGCGCGCGCCCAGGCGCGCGGCGAACTGCCCCCGGAGACCGATCCCCTGGAGGCGGCCCGCACGGTCGACCTGATCTTCGACGTGGTGGCCGGCGCGGTGGTGCACCGCACCCTGGTGAGCGCGGAGCCGGCCGACGAGGACTGGGCGCGCGGTTTCACGCGCGTCCTGCTGCTGGGCCTCAAGGGGGCCTCCCAGTCCGACTAGGGGCCCCCTCTGCCTTCCGTGGTCAGAACCCGGCGGGTTCGGTGTACACCCCCCACTCGTCCCGCAGCACTCCGCAGATCTCGCCCATGGTGGCCTCGGCGCGGACGGCGTCCAGCATCGGCTCGATCATGTTGGCGCCGGAGCGGGCCGCCTCGAGCATCGCGTCCAGGGCCGTGCGCACGGCGCTGTCGTCCCGGGCGGCCTTGCGGGCGGCCAGCGCCCGCACCTGCTCCCGCTCGACCTCGTGGCTGACGCGCAGGATCTCCAGGTCGCCGGTGACGGACCCGGTGTGGACGTTCACCCCCACGACCTTCTTGTCGCCCTTCTCCAGGGCCCGTTGGTACCGGAAGGCGGACTCGGCGATCTCGCCGGTGAACCAGCCGTCCTCGATCCCGCGCAGGATCCCGGAGGTGATCGGACCGATCGGGTGCTTTCCGTCCGGATGCGCCCGCAGACCCCGCTCCTTTATCTGCTCGAAGATCTTCTCCGCGTCCGCCTCGATCCGGTCGGTGAGCTGCTCGACGAACCACGAACCGCCCAGCGGGTCCGCGACGTTGGCGACGCCGGTCTCCTCCATCAGCACCTGCTGCGTGCGCAGCGCGATCTCCGCCGCCTGCTCGCTCGGCAGCGCGAGGGTCTCGTCCAGGGCGTTGGTGTGCAGCGAGTTGGTCCCGCCGAGCACCGCGGCGAGCGCCTCGACGGCCGTACGCACGACGTTGTTGTACGGCTGCTGCGCGGTCAGGGAGACGCCGGCGGTCTGGGTGTGGAAGCGCAGCCACTGCGCCTTCTCGCTCTTCGCGCCGTAGACGTCCCGCATCCAGCGGGCCCAGATGCGGCGCGCGGCACGGAACTTGGCGATCTCCTCGAAGAAGTCGACGTGCGCGTCGAAGAAGAAGGACAGGCCGGGTGCGAACACGTCCACGTCGAGCCCGCGGCTGAGTCCGAGCTCCACGTACCCGAACCCGTCGGCCAGGGTGTACGCCAGCTCCTGCGCGGCCGTCGAGCCGGCCTCGCGGATGTGGTAGCCGGAGACGGACAGCGGCTTGTAGGCGGGGATGCCGGCGGCGCAGTGCTCCATCAGGTCGCCGATGAGGCGCAGATGGGGCTCGGGCTGGAAGAGCCACTCCTTCTGCGCGATGTACTCCTTGAAGATGTCCGTCTGCAGCGTGCCGTTGAGCACGGCGGGGTCGACGCCCTGCCGCTCGGCCGCGACCAGGTACATGCAGAAGGCGGGCACGGCCGGTCCGCTGATCGTCATGGACGTGGTCACATCACCCAGCGGGATGTCCTTGAACAGGACCTCCATGTCGGCCGCGGAGTCGATGGCCACCCCGCAGTGCCCGACCTCGCCGAGCGAGCGCGGGTCGTCGGAGTCGCGGCCCATGAGCGTCGGCATGTCGAAGGCGACGGACAGGCCTCCGCCGCCGTTGCGCAGGATCATCTTGTAGCGCTCGTTGGTCTGCTCGGCGTTGCCGAACCCGGCGAACTGCCGGATGGTCCACGTCCGCCCCCGGTACCCGGTCGGGTACAGCCCGCGCGTGAAGGGGTACTCCCCGGGCCACCCGATGCGCTCGAACCCGTCGTACGTGTCCCCCGGCCGGGGTCCGTACACGGGCTCCACGGGGTCACCGGAGAGCGTGGTGAAGTCGGCCTCACGCTTGCGCGAAGCGTCGTACCGGGCCTGCCAGCGTCGGCGGCCCTCCTCGATGGCGTCAGCGTCCATACCATCCAATTTACTTGGACGTCCAAGTAAATGTCGAGGTAGTAGGACGTCCAACTAAATCGGCCGAGGGCGACCGCCGTACGCACCCGGGCGTACGGCGGTGTCGTTCAGGCCTTGGCGACCGCGGGAGCCTCGTCGCCGACCCGAGCCTGCAGCTCGTGGCTGATCTTCCGCTCGACGAAGAACGCGGCCGTCGGGATCGTCCCCGCGAGCAGGACCCACAGCTGCTTGCCGACCGGCCACTTCGCCTTGGAGCCCAGGTCGAAGGCGAAGATCAGGTAGACGACGTAGAGCCAGCCGTGCGCGATGGCGACGACGCGGGTGAAGTCCGCGGCGCCGTCGACGTCCAGGCCGTACTTGGCGATCATGCTCAGGCACAGCAGGACCAGCAGGACACCGGTGACGTAGGCCATGACGCGATAGCGGGTCAGCACGCTCTTCTTCATGCCGTCGAGCGTAACCGCCCGTTCCGGGAGATCTTGGGCCGGGTCAGTCCTCGTCGAAGTCGTGGGCGGCCACCCGCAGCGGCCGCAGCATCGCGAAGATCTCCCCGCACTCCTCGGCGTCGTAGGCACCGAGGCCGAAGTCCATCGACATCAGGTCGCGGGTGGCCGCCTCGACCACCTCACGGCCCTTGTCGGTGATGGACGCGAGCGTGCCGCGCCCGTCGTTGGGGTTGGGGCGCTTGGCCACCAGTCCCGACCTCACCAGCCGGTCCACGGTGTTCGTCACCGAGGTCGGGTGCACCATCAGACGCTCGCCGATCTTCGACATCGCCAGCTCGCCCTCCTTGGAGAAGGTGAGCAGCACCAGCGCCTCGTACCGCGCGAACGTGAGTCCGTACGGCTTCACCACCGCGTCGACCTCGGCGAGCAGGATCTGGTGGGCGCGCATGATCGAGGTGATGGCCGCCATGGACGGCACGTTTCCCCAGCGCTGCTTCCAGAGTTCGTCGGCGCGGGCGATCGGATCGAAGGGAAGGCTGAGCGGCTTCGGCACGGCACAGACCTTACCGGCCGGTCATATGGTGGTCAGCCCCGTCTCGCCCATCGGTACCGCGGACTTGGCGCACCAGCAGCGCACAGCACACCGCGCCCAGCCCGCCGGCCCCGGCGACGGTGGCCGCCACTCCCGCGAACTGCGCCGCGACACCCGCCAGCGCCATGCCCACGCCCTGGATGGTCATCAGCCCGGCGGTGAGCAGCGTCATGGCACGGCCGCGCAGCTCCTCGGGCACGGACCGCACGAACCACTGGTCCAGGCCCAGCGTGTACGCCGATCCCGCCCCCGAGAGCAGCAGCAGGAGGAGGGAGGGGACGAGGCCGGGGTGGAGGGCGTAGCCGAGGTAGGGCAGGAGCATGAGGGCGACCAGGGGCAGGGCGATGCGTTCGCGGGTGGCGGGGCGCAGCCGCGAACCCGCCCACAGCTCACCGGCGATGGTGCCCACCGGCAGCGCGCACATCAGCAGGCCGAGCCCCACGGAGCCCGCGGCGAGGTCGTCGGCGTAGGGCGCCGCCAGCGCCTCGGGGACGACCGCGAACATCGGCGGGATCCAGAACAGCAGGAGCAGGGACCGCATCCGGCGGTGGGCCCAGACCTGCCGGGCACCCCGCAGGGAGTCCCCCACCAGGGCGCTGCCCGCGGTGGTCCGGGCGGGCCTGCGCCGGGTGCCGAGGCGCAGCAGGACGGCCGAGGCGCAGAAGGTGCCGACGGTGATCAGCAGGGCCTGCCGCGGCGAGACGGCGATCAGCAGCACACCGCCGAGGCCGAACCCGACGAGCAGCGCGCTCTGCGACACGATCCGCAGCAGGGAGCGGCCGAGCACGAACAGATCGCCGTCGCCGAGGATGTCGGCGAGCGTGGCCATACGGGTGCCCTGGAAGACCGGCGAGACGACGGCGAGGCAGCAGCGCAGGGAGAGGAGGGCGGTGATGCGGTCGCCGGAGGCGATCATCAGACCGACGCAGGTGGCCTGTGTTATGTCACATACCACCAGCACCCGCCGGGCCGGGAAGCGGTCCGCGACGCCCGCGAGCAGGGTGCCCCCGACGACGTAGGGCAGAAAGCCGAGCGCGAAGGTGAGCGCGCTCATCAGGGGTGAGCCGGTGAGGTCGTAGACGAGGACGGACAGGGCGATCTCGCTGACGATCACGCCGAGCAGGGACAGGGCGTGGGCGGCGAAGACGGCGCGGAACTCGCGGACGCGGAACACGTCCGTGTAGCGGCGGTGGCCGCCCAGGGCGGCGGGAGGTGGAGTGGGCAGGGTGGTCGTGCCCTCGGGCTGGTCCGGCATGACCAGCAGCGTGCTCGGCCGGGACCGGGCATCCTAGAGATTCGGCACAGGCCGAATGTTCCAGCTCGTCCGCCCGGGGGTGGTCATGCCGTCACGTCTGCACTTCGGGGAGGACGACTTCCTGCGGTGCCGGTTCGCGCTGTCCCCGTTGTGGGAGACGCAGGAGGTCGTCCGTACGCTCAAACGGCCCGAGCGGCAGGGCTACCACGCGCACTGGCTGCGCCGCACGGGCCGGACCGCGGCCGCGCTCGACCTCACGGACCTGTGGCTGCTGATGCCGCAAGTCGGCTACTGCCCGGACTGGCTCTGCCCGCCCCCGATCGGGCCGGCGGCGACCTTCGAGGAGGAGATCGCGGCGGTACGGGCGAGCGACCCCGAGGCGGCCCGCGCGGAGACCGCGCAGTCGCTCGCCGACACCCCGGGCGCCCTCGACCTGCCGCACGCCCGGCGCTGGCTGCGGGACCCGGCCGGGATGATCGAGCAGCTCGCCGACGCGATGGAGGAGGCCTGGCGCACCCTGGTCGCCCCGGACTGGCCCCGGCTGCGCGCCCTGCTGGAGGCGGACGTCGCGTTCCACACGCGGCGGCTCGCGGAGGTGGGTCTCGGCGGGCTGCTGCCCGAGATCAGCCGCCGCTTCGGCTGGCACGCGGGCACGCTGACCGTCGAGTCCCGCGGCGAGCACGAGCGCAACCTCGGCGGGCAGGGGCTGGTCCTGATGCCCAGCGTCTTCATCTGGCCCGACGTCGTCAGCACCTTCGACCCGCCCTGGCAGCCGACCCTGGTCTACCCGGCCCGCGGCATCGGCTCCCTGTGGACCGAGCCCACCGGCCACGCCACCGACATCCTCGTACGCCTCCTGGGACGCGGCCGCGCAACCGTCCTCACCGCCCTCGACGAGCCCGCCACGACCACGACCCTTGCCCACCGCCTCAACCTCGCCCCGTCATCGGTCTCGGCCCACCTCACCCTCCTACGCAAGTCCGGCCTCCTCACCGCCCGCCGCTACGGCCACCAAGTCCTCTACGAACGCACACCGTTGGGGATGGCACTGGTGTCGGGGGGCGACTGACGGGGGCGGGCCGTCCGGCGGGGCGGAAGGGGGCGTCAACGCCGCCCCGTCTGGGGGAGCGCACGGGAACGTCAGCGCCGACCCGTCCACCATGCCCCACGCCGCACCGCCCGCCGGGCCACCGGCCACCGCCCCAAGACCCACCACCGCGGCGGCAGACCCTCCTGCGACGGATACCCGCCTCACGCGCGCGGGCCGAGGTGCCGCCCTCCCGGTGGCTACTCCGCGAGGTGTCGTTCCACTGTCTCCACCTTGGAGGTGAGTCCGTCGTGCACGCCGGGGCGGATGTCGGCCTTGAGGACGAGGGAGACGCGCGGGGCGCGGGCCTCGACGGCGGCGACGGCGCGTTTCACGACGTCCATCACCTGGTCCCACTCACCCTCGATGCTGGTGAACATCGCGTCGGTGCGGTTCGGCAGGCCGGACTCGCGGACGACCCGGACGGCGTCGGCGACGTACTCCCCCACGTCCTCGCCGACACCCAGCGGTGTCACGGAGAAGGCGACGATCATGCGTTCACGACCCCTTCCTGGCGGGCGCGCGAGGCGATGATCTCGTCCTCGGCGGCGCGCTTGAGCTTGCGCTCGGCGAAGAAGCCGCCGGTCGGCAGGACGGAGAGGACGAAGTAGAACGCCGCGGTCTTC
Source organism: Streptomyces spinosisporus (assembly GCF_022698145.1). Taxonomy (GTDB): domain Bacteria; phylum Actinomycetota; class Actinomycetes; order Streptomycetales; family Streptomycetaceae; genus Streptomyces; species Streptomyces spinosisporus. Next base: position 325,633 of record NZ_JALDAX010000010.1, on the reverse strand, counting down.
AGGGGCCACTTGGTGCGGTTCCAGGCGTCGGCCCAGAAGATCACGTACAGGATGAAGAGCACGCCGTGGATCATGCCCATCACCGGAACCGCGTTGAAGTCCGTGGTCCGCTTCAGCACGGAGCAGACCAGCAGAAGCAGGAAGGAGACGGCCTCGGGGGCCGAGACGAGTCGCAGGCGGCGGAGGGCGGTGGCGGTCTTGAGGTCCACGGGTCACCTTCGGTGGGAGACGGGTCGCTCTTGTGAACAGAAGCACAAGCGTTCGTCCATTCTGGCAAACGGCGGGACGGACATCGGCCGGGGGGTCGGACGGAGCGGCCCGCCCCGGGCCCCCTAGGGGTCCGGTCTGGGGTTTTCTCCACCCTTCGGGCCCTGTTCGCCGCAGCCGCCCGGCGGCTACCTTCGCAGCGTGGCGATGTTTCGACTCCAAGGCAGCAAGGTGCTTGCCGTCGACATGACCGGGGACGCCGTGAAGGCGAAGAACGGCTCGATGGTCGCGTACGACGGTCAGATGGCCTTCAAGAAGCTCAGCGGCGGCGGTGAGGGGCTGCGCGGCATGGTGACGCGGCGGCTCACCGGCGAGCAGATGACGGTGATGGAGGTGAAGGGGCACGGCACGTGCTGGTTCGCGGACCGCGCCTCGGAGATCAACCTCGTAGGACTCCAGGGGGAGAAGCTGTATGTGGAGTCGAGCAATCTGCTCGCGACCGACGCCGGCCTGAGGACCGGCACGACCTTCACCGGACTGCGCGGCGCCTCACAGGGCAACGGGCTGTTCACGACTACCGTCGAGGGCCACGGCCAGGCGGCGATCATGTCGGACGGCCCGGCGGTGGTGCTCAGGGTGAGCGCGCAGTACCCGCTGACCGTGGACCCGGGGGCGTACATCGCGCACCAGGGGAATCTGCGGCAGTCCTTCCAGTCCGGTGTGACGTTCCGCACCCTCATGGGCGAGGGCGGCGGCGAGGCCTTCCAGATCAGGTTCGAGGGGGACGGGCTGGTGTACGTGCAGCCGAGCGAGCGGAACACGATCGCGGGGGACGTCTGACATGCCCTTCCGCGAGATCAACTCCAAGATGGTCGAGGCCACGGTGATGCCCGGCCAGCGGCTGTTCAGCCAGCGCGGCGCCATGCTCGCCTACAAGGGCGAGGTGACCTTCACACCCAACATGCAGGGCGGCCAGGGCGGGATCATGTCGATGATCGGCCGCCGGGTCGCCAATGAGGCCACCCCGCTGATGAGCGTCGAGGGCAGCGGCACGGTCCTGTTCGGGCACGGCGGCCACCACGTCCAGGTGATCAACCTCACCGGCGACACGCTCTACGTGGAGGCGGACCGCCTGCTCGCCTTCGAGGGCACCCTCCAGCAGGGCACGATGTTCATGGGCTCGCAGGGCGGCGTGATGGGCATGGTGCGCGGCCAGGTCACCGGCCAGGGGCTCTTCACGACCACCCTCAAGGGCCACGGCTCGGTCGCCGTGATGGCCCACGGCGGCGTCTTCGAGATCCCCATCAACCCGCAGCACCCGGTCCATGTCGACCCGCAGGCCTACGTCGCCCACCACGGCGACGTACGCAACAAGCTGTCCACCGCGCTCGGCTGGCGGGACATGGTGGGACGCGGCTCCGGCGAGGCCTTCCAGCTGGAGCTCAGCGGCAACGGCGCGGTGTACGTCCAGGCCTCGGAGGAGAAGCTGTGAGCATGTACGGGGCTCCGGGCGGCGGCCCGACGGTCTACGACCCCATGACCCTGCCGGTCGACGACAACGTCAACAAGTACACCTTCTGCGTGGAGCTCAAGGGGAGCCAGTGGTTCCTGCAGAAGGGGAAGATGATCGCCTACTACGGCTCGATGGAGTTCAACGGCATCGGGCACGGCCGGCTCGACCGACTTGTCCGTACGTCCTTTCATTCGCCACTGCACGCGAGCGAGTGGGTCGTGGCGGAGGGCTCGGGCAAGATGCTCCTCGCCGACCGGGCCTTCGACGTGAACTCGTACGACCTCGAAGACGGCAACCTGACCATTCGCTCGGGCAACTTGCTCGCTTTTCAGCCAAGTCTCGCTCTCAAGCAGTCGATCGTGCCGGGTTTTCTGACCCTCATCGGAACCGGAAAGTTCGTGGCTGCATCAAACGGTCCGGTGGTGTTCATGGAACCCCCGATCCGGGTGGACCCGCAGGCGCTCGTCGGCTGGGCCGACTGCCCCTCGCCGTGCCATCACTACGACCACGCTTACATGACCGGCCTGATGGGCGGTCTACATGCGATGACGGGCCTCGGCGGGGCCTCCGGGGAGGAGCATCAGTTCGAGTTCGTGGGGGCCGGCACGGTCCTGCTCCAGTCCTCGGAGACCCTCATGGCCGAGCAGGCCACGGGGGTGGTTCCGCACGAGCCGGGGGTGCCCGGCGGCGGGGCACACACAGGCCCTTCACAGCAAGCCGGCGCACCGCGCCTTCCCGGACAGCTGGGGGACCTCCAGCGTCGCTTCGGGCTGTGAGCGGTAGTCTGCGGAGTGTGACGTCGAACGTATGCGCGCGCCGTCACACGACCCTCATTAGTTCGCCTTTCAACATTTTAGGTAGACTTCATTCATGGAGACCGAGACGGCCACGCGCTGGCTGACCGATGCGGAGCAGTGCGCCTGGCGCACCCACCTGGAGGTCAACAGGCTGTTGACGTACCAGCTCGAGCGGGACCTGCAGCCGTTCGGCCTGACAATGAACGACTACGAGATCCTGGTGAACCTCTCCGAGTCGGAGGACGTCCGGATGCGGATGAGCGACCTCGCGTCCGCCACCCTCCAGTCCAAGAGCAGGCTCTCCCACCAGATCACCCGGATGGAGAACGCGGACCTGGTCAGGCGCGAGAACTGCGAGTCGGACCGGCGAGGCCTCTACGCCGTCCTGACCGAGCACGGCATGGAGACGATGAAGAAGGTCGCCCCCCATCATGTGGCGTCCGTGCGCAGGCACTTCATGGATCTGCTGTCCCCCGAGGCCCTGGCGGAACTCGACAAGGCCCTCAAGCCCATCGCGCAGCATCTGCGCGGGCAGCGGGGACGCCCCTAGGACCGACCGGCACCGGGCTTCTCCAGCCCCTCGGACGCGGCCATCGGCAGGCGGAGCTCGAACAGGGCGCCGCCTGCCGGCGCGTCGCGGACCGTGAGGGTGCCGCCGTGCCGCAGGGCGACGTCACGGGCGATGGCGAGACCGAGCCCCGCCCCGCCGTCGTCACGGCTGCGGGCGTCGTCGAGCCGTACGAACCGTTCGAAGATCCGCTCGCGGTCGCCCTCGGGCACACCGTCCCCGTCGTCTGCCACGGTCAGCACCGCCTGCGCTCCCTGCGCCCCGTCCGACCGCCGCACGGACACGGTCACCGCCGACCGCGCGTGCCGCCGGGCGTTGTCGAGCAGATTGGCGAGCACCCGCTCCAACTGCCCCCGCGATCCGGCCACTTCCACGGCCTGGGCATCCACGGTCACCCCTGTGCGCCGCGCCGCTGCCTCGCGCGCCAGCGCGCCGAGGTCGAAGCGCGCCCGCCCCGGCCGCTCCCCCGCGTCCAGCCGGGCCAGCAGCAGCAGGTCGGCGGCGAGGTCCTGCAGTCGTACGGTGTCCTCGACGGCGCCCTGAAGATCCAGCAACTCGGGGTGGGCGAGCGCCACTTCGAGCTGGGTGCGCAGGGAGGCGACCGGGCTGCGCAGCTCGTGGGAGGCGTCGGCGACGAAGCGGCGCTGGCGTTCCACGGAGGCCTCCAGGGCGGCCAGCGTCTCGTTGGTGGTCCGGGCGAGGCGGGCGATCTCGTCGTGGGTGTCCGGGACCGGGACACGGCGCGCGAGGTCCTCGGAAGCGGTGATCGCGGACATCTCGCTGCGGATGCCCTCCACGGGCCGCAGCGCACGCCGGGTGACCAGCCAGGTCACGCCCGCGACGACGCCGAGCAGCAGCGGGAAGCCGATCAGCAGGGCGGTCTGCGCGGTGCGGACGGCGCCCTGTTCCGCGGAGAGCGGGGCGCCGGCGTGGACGGTGAGTTCGCCCTTGCCCTCGACGTCGACCTTCACGGCGGCGAAGCGGTAGTCGGCGTGGTGCCCGTCGATGGTGGCGGAGCCGCCGGCGAAGGTGGTGTTCTCGTCGATCTCGCCGGGTTCGAGGGTGGATGCGTCGTCGTCGCCCCGGTGGTCGCCGCCGTGGTTGTCGCCGTCGTCGTCACCGTCACCGTCGTCGTCGCCGCTCGCGGTGGCGTTCGGCCGGGGCCGCGGCGTGACCGCGTCGGTGCCCGTGCCGCTGATCCGCTGCAGGTCCTTGCTCGCCGCGACCAGCCGTCCGTCCTCGTCGACGACCTGGACCGGCTCGTCGTCCTCGTCCAGGGAGAGCTGGTCGTACGCCTTGCCCACGGCCAGTTCGGTGGCGACCGACCGTGCGGTGCGCTCCGCCTGGGTGCCGGCCTGGCCGATCAGGTTGGAGCGCAGGGAGAGCAGTACGGCGGCCCCGGCGGCGACCAGGGCCACGGCGACGACGACGGTGGCACCGAGCGTCGCGCGGGCCCGCACCGACCCGAACAGGCGCCTCATCGCTCCGCCTCCAGCCGGTAACCGGCGCCGCGGACCGTCCGGATGAGCCCGGGGCGCAGCTTGCGGCGCAGTGCGCTGACGTAGACCTCGACGATGTTCGGATCGCCCTCGTACGCGAAGTCCCAGACGTGCTCCAGGATCTCGGCCTTGGAGACCACCTCGCCGGGCCGCACGACGAGTTGCTCCAGGACGGCGAACTCCTTGGCGGTGAGGGTGACTTCGTCGCCGGCGAGGAAGACGCGGCGGGCGGCGGTGTCGACCTTCAGCTCACCGTGGACGTGCACGGGGGATGCGCCCGGGCGCGGGCGGCGGCGCAGCAGCGCCCTGACCCGGGCGACGAGGACGACGTAGGAGAACGGCTTGGTCAGATAGTCGTCGGCGCCCGTGTCCAGGCCCTCCGCCTCGTCGTACTCGCCGTCCTTCGCGGTGAGCATGAGGATCGGGACGTCGTGACCGGCGGCGCGGAGGGCGGCGCAGACGCGGTAGCCGTTGAGGCCGGGGAGCATGATGTCGAGGATCACGAGGTCGTACGCCCCCTCGGTCGCCCGGTGCAGGCCCTCGCGTCCGTCGTGGGCGACGTCCACGGCGAATCCCTCGGCCGTCAGTCCCTTGGCCAGGGACAGGGCGAGGCGTTTCTCGTCCTCCACGATCAGCAGGCGCATGTGCATCAGGGTCGCAAACCGAAGCTGAAGTGATCTTCAGGGTGCTTCAGGTTCCCCTCAGTGTCGGTCGGCGACGGTGGTTCCCGTCGAGACCGAACCGACTCGGGAGGATCCCCATGAAGCGCAAGCTCGTCATCGCCGCCGTCGCCACGTCCGTCGTGATCGGCGGGGGTACGGCGGTCGCCCTCGCGGACGACGGACCGCGCAGCGGCGGTACGAAGGTGCAGGCCGCCGGTGCGGACACCGGCGCCGGGACCGGGGCGGGCGCCGCGCAGGTGACCGCCGCCGAGGCCGTCGCGGCCGCTCTGCAGCACACACCGGGCACCGCCGTCTCCGCCGACCGCGAGGACGACGGACGGGACGCCTGGGAGGTGGACGTCGTCAAGAGCAACGGCACCGAATACACCGTCAAAATCTCCTCCACCGACGGCCACATCCTCTCCACCCACCGCGACGCCGCCGACGACGACGCCCGCCACGACCTCACCACCCTGAAGAACACGACCGTGAACGCCCGCGAGGCCGCCCAGTCCATCGCCCCCAAGGGCACGGTCACCGAGGTGGACCTGGACGACGACGGCCCGGCGGTGTGGAACGTCGAGACGGCCAGCGGTGAGTGGAAGGTCGACGCCCACACGGGCAAGATCACCCAGGACCGGGACCACGACAAGGACCACGGTGACGACCACGGCCGCGGTCACGGTGACGACGACGACCGGGACGACGACTGACGCTGCTCAGACGGCGGCGGAGGCGGCGCCCGCCCGCGGCGATCGGGGCCGTGAGCAGGACCGCCGCCCCGCCGCCGCGAGGCACAGCGCGAGCACCCGCCACCACACAGCGACGACTGACAGTCCCCATACGCCGACAAACGCGGCGACCGCTGCAACCTCCCCCCGACGGCCGGCGCCCTCAGCAAGGCCGCCGCTCCCGCAACCGCGAAGCACAGCGGGAGCGGCACCCCACCCGCCGGGAGCCCGGCAGCGGAGGCGCCCGCCTCCCGTCGCGGCCGGCGCCGTCAGCAAGCCCGCCGTCCACGCCGCTCCACACCACCGCGCGGTCGACACCCCGGCCCACCAGAACCCCGCCACCGGCAACACCCACCACCGTCCCCACGAACCGCGACGCCAACCGGCCCTCCTCACGCGCCGACAGACCCGGCAACCTCCCGCGGCGACCGGCGCGCCCTGCCCGCGACGGCCGGCGCCGTCAGTAGGGCCGCCGCCCCCGTCGCCGCGAAGCACAGCGCCAGCGACACCCCGCTCACCAGGAGCCCTGCGCCGGCGGCGCCGGCCGTGGTGCCTGCGTTCACGCCCGTGTTGACCCAGGCGCCGGCCCGTACCCGTGACTCGGGAGGTGTTGTGTCGTCGGCGGAGAGGTAGGCGGTGGTCAGGGCCGGGGCGACGAAGAGGCCGGCGGTCGCCAGGGTGAGGGCGAGTGTGACGAGGTTGGGGGCGAGGGCGGCGCAGAGCAGGGCCGTGCCGAGGCCTGCCACCAGGAGCGGGAGGCGGACCCGGGCCGGGGTGCGCCAGGGGACGGCTCCGTTCAGCAGGCCGCCCACGGCGCTCCCGGCCGACAGGGCCGCCAGGGTCCAGGCCACGGCGTCGTCGCCGTAGTGCCGCTGCCCGACGAAGGCCACGACGATGAGATCGACGGCGCCCAGAGCGAGGCCCACGCCGGTGGCGCCGACGACGGGGCGCAGGATGGCGCGCAGCGTCCCGCGCGGGGCCTCATGGCGCCGCTCACCCGTCGCCCGCCCCGCGGGACGCATCCCCCTCACTGCGGGCGACCTCACGAACCCGGCGGTCCCGGCCGCCATCAGGCACGTACCGAAGACGATCCCGGCCGTCGGCGGGGCGAGGCCCACGAGGACGCCGACCACCAACGGCCCCGACACGAACAGGAGTTCCTCGGCGACCCCGTCCAGGCTGTACGCGCGCTGCAGCAGCGCCCGGTCCGGGGCGAGCCTCCCCCACACGGCCCGCATGGTCGGGCCCAGCGGCGGCGTACAGGCACCGGCCGCGGCGGTCACGGCGCCCACGACGAGCGGCGAGGCGGACCCGGGGCGCCACACGAGCGCCGTCAGCAGGCCGAGCAGCGCGCAGTAGGCGGCCGCCATCGGGACGAGCGCGCGGCACGGCCCGTGACGGTCGATCAGGGCCGCCCGCGCGGGCGACAGGAAGACGCTGGTGCCGCCGAACAGCGCCATGACGGTGCCCGCCACGGCGTAGGACCCGGTGGCCCGGGTCACGGCGAGCATCACGGACAGGGGGACGACGCCGTACGACAGTCTGCCGAGCAGGGCGGCGGCGAAGGTGCGGCGGGCGTACGGGAGTTGGAGGACGGCGGCATACGACGGCCGTACAACTGGCGTGGAAGACACGGGAGTTCCTCGACTCGAGGCGAAAAGGGGACACCTGGTCGCCGCGCGGGCCGTGCACACGGTCGCGCGGGCTCGGGTGTGCCCTATGCCATGAGGAGGTACATGCCGCTCAACGTAGCAGCGGCCGCCGGGAGCCGGCCATGGAATTGCCGCCCGTCAGCTCTGCGTCAGCCCCGCCACCAGTTCGTCCGCCGCGCGGTACGGGTCCAGTTCGCCGGCCACGATGCGCTCCGCGAGCGCGCTCAGGCGGCGGTCGCCGTGCAGGTCGCCGATGCGCTCGCGCAGGGCCGTCACGGCGATGGTCTCGACCTCGCGGGCGGCGCGGGCACGGCGGCGCTCGGCCAGCACCCCGCGCTCCTCCATCCAGGCCCGGTGCTTCTCCAGCGCCTCGACGACCTCGTCGACACCCTCCGCGCGCGCGGCGACCGTCTTGACGATCGGGGGACGCCAGTCGCCGGGACCGCGGGACTCGCCGAGGCCGAGCATGTGGTTCAGCTCGCGGGCGGTGGCGTCGGCGCCGTCGCGGTCGGCCTTGTTGACGACGTAGACGTCGCCGATCTCCAGGATTCCGGCCTTCGCCGCCTGGATGCCGTCGCCCATGCCGGGGGCGAGCAGCACGACGCTCGTGTCGGCCTGGGAGGCGATCTCCACCTCCGACTGGCCCACCCCCACCGTCTCCACCAGGATCACGTCGCAGCCCGCCGCGTCCAGCACCCGGATCGCCTGCGGAGCGGACCAGGCGAGGCCGCCCAGATGGCCCCGGGTGGCCATCGAGCGGATGTAGACGCCGGGGTCGGAGGCGTGCTCGGACATCCGCACGCGGTCGCCGAGCAACGCGCCTCCGGAGAACGGCGAGGACGGGTCGACGGCCAGGACACCGACCCGCCTGCCCTGTCTGCGGTACGCCGTCACCAGCGCCGACGTCGACGTGGACTTGCCGACGCCCGGGGAGCCGGTCAGACCGACCACATAGGCGTTCCCGGTCAGCGGCGCCAGCGCCGCCATGACCTCCCGCAGCTGCGGGGACGCCCCCTCGACCAGCGAGATCAGCCGGGCCACGGCCCGCGGCCGGCCTTCCCTGGCCTGGGTCACCAGGGTGGAGACGTCCTGCATCACAGCTCCGTTCCGAGAATTCGCCGACCGAGGCCTCAGGCGGCCTTGGTCACCCTCACGATCAGTGCATCACCCTGACCGCCGCCACCGCACAGCGCGGCCGCGCCCACACCGCCGCCCCGCCGCTTCAGCTCCAGCGCCAGGTGCAGCACGAGACGGGCGCCGGACATGCCGATGGGGTGGCCCAGGGCGATCGCGCCGCCGTTGACGTTCACCTTTTCCGTGGAGACCCCGAGGTCCTTCATTGACTGGACCGCCACGGCGGCGAAGGCCTCGTTGATCTCGACGACGTCGAGGTCGGAGACCTCCAGGCCCTCCTTCTTCAGGGCGTGCAGGATGGCGTTGGACGGCTGGGACTGCAGCGAGTTGTCCGGGCCCGCCACATTGCCGTGGGCGCCGATCTCGGCGATCCACTCCAGGCCCAGCTCCTGCGCCTTGGCCTTGCTCATCACGACCACGGCCGCCGCACCGTCCGAGATCTGCGAGGCGGAACCGGCGGTGATCGTGCCGTCCTTGGTGAACGCCGGGCGCAGCTTGCCCAGGGACTCCGCCGTGGTGTCGCCGCGGATGCCCTCGTCCTTGCTGAAGACGACCGGCTCGCCCTTGCGCTGCGGGATCTCCACCGGGGTGATCTCGGCCTCGAAGACGCCGTTCTTCTGGGCGGCGGCCGCGCGCTGGTGGGACAGGGCGGCGATCTCGTCCTGCTCGGCGCGCCCGATGCCCAGGCGGGTGTTGTGCTTCTCGGTCGACTCGCCCATGGGGATGTTCTCCCACGGGTCGGTCAGGCCGTCGTACGCCATGGCGTCGAGCATCTCGATCGCGCCGTACTTGAAGCCCTCGCGGGACTTGGGGAGCAGGTGCGGCGCGTTGGTCATGGACTCCTGGCCGCCGGCGACGATCACGTCGAACTCGCCGGCGCGGATCAGCTGGTCGGCGAGCGCGATGGCGTCGAGGCCGGAGAGGCACACCTTGTTGACGGTGAGCGCCGGGACGCTCATCGGGATGCCGGCCTTCACGGCCGCCTGGCGGGCCGGGATCTGCCCCGCACCGGCCTGCAGCACCTGGCCCATGATGACGTACTGCACCTGGTCGCCGCCGATCCCCGCACGGTCGAGGGCGGCCTTGATCGCGAAACCGCCGAGGTCGGCGCCGGAGAAGGACTTGAGCGAGCCGAGCAACCGTCCCATGGGCGTGCGCGCGCCCGCGACGATCACCGAGGTGTTCGTTCCAGATGACATGAGCTGCGATCCCCTTACCGGCTGCACAGCCGAGGAGTGAACGAGGGTTTACTTCGAATGTACTGAGTGGCACTCCGTGCCGTCACCCGGCCGTCGATGTGATCGCTGGCACGTTGCGCAACCCTGCGAAGCGCGCTGCACTGACACACATGCTGACGCGAATCGACCACATCGGGATCGCCTGCTTCGACCTCGACAGGACCGTCGAGTTCTACCGGGCCACCTACGGCTTCGAGGTGTTCCACTCCGAGGTCAACGAGGAGCAGGGCGTGCGCGAGGCCATGCTCAAGATCAACGACACCTCCGACGGCGGCGCGTCGTATCTGCAGCTCCTGGAGCCGACCCGGCCGGACTCGACCGTCGCGAAGTGGCTCGACAAGAACGGCGAGGGCGTCCACCACATCGCCTTCGGCACGGCCGACGTGGACGCGGAGGCCGCCGGCATCGGGGAAAAGGGCGTCCGCGTGCTCTACGAAGAGCCGCGACGCGGCTCCATGGGGTCACGGATCACGTTCCTGCACCCCAAGGATTGCCATGGCGTACTGACAGAACTGGTCACTTCGGCGCCTGTTGAGTCACCTGAGCACTGACCCTCGTACATATGGGCCGGTAGGGTTGGGGGCGGTCGCTCCTCGAACCGGGGTGGCCACATGCCGGGGTCCGGGTTTCGGGGGGCGAGCGTCGGGGCAGCAGCCCATGCTCCGCCGTTGATCTGACACCATTCCCCCGGGGGCCCCGTCCGTCGGACGGACGGAGCTCGTTTGGCCAGACTTGCGACCAGGGGACGGATGGGACCGCGCAGTGCGGGGCTACGAACGCCAGGAGCGAGAGCCGGCGGCTGACGTCGACCACCTCTCTCGGTTCGAGGCCGAGATGGATCGGCTGAAGACCGAGCGGGAGAAGGCGATCCAGCACGCCGAGGACCTCGGCTACCAGGTCGAGGTGCTGCGCGCCAAGCTGCACGAGGCGCGCCGCACCCTCATGTCCCGGCCCTCCTTCGACGGCGGTGACATCGGCTACCAGGCCGAGCAGTTGCTCCGCAACGCTCAGATGCAGGCCGACCAGCTGCGCCAGGACGCCGAGCGCGAGCTGAGCCAGGTGCGCGCGCAGACCCAGCGCATCCTCCAGGAGCACGCGGAGCAGGCCGCCCGGCTGCAGGCCGAGCTGCACCAGGAGGCGGTCACCCGCCGCCAGCAGCTGGACCAGGAACTCGCCGAGCGCCGCCAGACCGTCGAGTCGCACGTCAACGAGAACGTGGCGTGGGCCGAGCAGCTGCGCGCCCGCAGCGAGTCCCAGGCCCGCCGGCTCCTGGAGGAGTCCCGCGCCGAGGCCGAGCAGGCCATGGCCGCGGCGCGCGCGGAGGCCGAGCGGCTGACCACCGAGGCCCGCGAACGCCTGACGAGCGACGCCGAGGCGGCCCGCGCGGAGGCCGAGCAGATCCTGCGCCGGGCCCGCACGGACGCCGAGCGGCTGCTGAACGCCGCCTCCACCCAGGCACAGGAGGCCACCGACCACGCCGAGCAGCTGCGCACCTCCACCGTCTCGGAGTCGGACAGCGCCCGGCGCCAGGCGCAGGAGCTGAGTCGGGCCGCCGAGCAGCGGATGGCGGAGGCCGAGGAGACGCTGCGCAAGGCGCAGTCCGAGGCCGACAAGCTGATCACCGAGGCCACGGCGTCGGCCGAGAAGGCCCTCGCCAGCGCCGAGTCGGCGAACGAACAGCGCACGCGCACGGCGCGGGAGCAGGTCGCCCGGCTGGTCGAGGAGGCCACCAAGGAGGCCGAGGCCACCCGCTCCGCCGCCGAGGAGGTCGTCGCCGACGCCCGCGCCCAGGCCGAGCGGATCGTCGCCGAGGCCTCGGAGAAGGCCCGCACGATCACCGCAGAGGAGAGCGCGACCCAGCTGTCGAAGGCGGCCAAGACCGCCGAGGACGTCCTCAACCGCGCGCAGGAGGACGCGAAGAACACCACCAAGGCCGCCGCCGAGGAGGCGGAGCGGATCCGCCGGGAGGCGGAGGCCGAGGCGGACCGGCTGCGGGCCGAGGCGCACGACATCTCCGAGCAGCTCAAGGGCGCGGCCAAGGACGACACCAAGGAGTACCGCGCCAAGACGGTCGAGCTGCAGGAGGAGGCCCGCCGGCTGCGCGGCGAGGCCGAGCAGCTGCGCGCCGACGCGGTCGCCGAGGGCGAGAAGATCCGCGCGGAGGCCCGCAAGGAGGCCGTCCAGCAGATCGAGGAGGCGGCCAAGACCGCCGAGGAGCTGCTGGCCAAGTCCCGGCAGGACGCCGACGAGCTGCGCCAGAAGGCCACCACCGACAGCGAGAAGGTCCGCACCGAGGCCATCGAGCGGGCGACGACGCTGCGCCGGCAGGCCGAGGAGACGCTGCAGCGCACCCGGCAGGAGGCCGAGCGGCACCGCGAGGAGGTCGTCGAGCAGTCCGAGGGCATCAAGGCCGACGCCGAGCGGGCCGCACGGGAGCTGCACGAGGAGACCGAGCGGGCGATAGCGGCCCGCCGCGCGGAGGCCGCCGACGAGCTGACGCGGCTGCACACGGAGGCCGAGGAGCGCCTCGCCGCCGCCGAGCAGGCGCTGACCGAGGCCCGCGAGGAGGCCTCACGCATCCGCCGCGAGGCCGCCGAGGAGACCGAGCGGCTGCGCAGCGAGGCCGCCGAGCGGATCCGCACGCTGCAGCAGCAGGCCGAGGCGGAGGCCGAGCGGCTGCGCACCGAGGCCGCATCGGACGCGTCCGCGTCCCGGGCGGAGGGCGAGGCCGTCGCCGTACGGCTGCGTTCGGAGGCCGCCTCGGAGGCCGAGCGGCTCAAGGCGGAGGCGCAGGACACCGCCGACCGGATCCGGGCGGAGGCCCAGGCGGCCGCCGAGCGGCTGGCGACGGAGACCTCGGAGACGCTGGCCGCCGCCCAGGAGGAGGCCGAACGGCGCCGGCGCGAGGCGGAGGAACTCCTCGGCGCCGCGCGCACCGAGGCCGACCAGGAGCGCGAGCGGGCCCGCGAGCAGAGCGAGGAGCTGCTGGCCTCGGCGCGCAACCGCGTCGAGGAGGCCCAGGCCGAGGCGGTCCGCCTGGTCGAGGAGGCCGACCGGCGCGCCAACGAGATGGTCTCGGCGGCCGAGCAGCACGCCCAGCAGGTACGGGACTCGGTGTCCGGTCTGCACGAGCAGGCGCAGGAGGAGATCACCGGGCTGCGCAGTGCCGCCGAGCACGCGGCGGACCGCACCCGGCGCGAGGCCCAGGAGGAGGCCGACCGGGTCCGCGCCGACGCCTATGCCGAGCGCGAGCGGGCCAGCGAGGACGCGGGCCGGCTGCGGCGCGAGGCAGCCGGGGAGACGGAAGCGGCCAAGTCGCTTGCCGAGCGCACCGTTTCGGAGGCGATCGCGGAGGCGGAGCGGCTGCGCTCGGAGGCGGCCGAGCACGCCCAGCGGGTGCGCACGGAGGCCTCGGACGCGATCGCGGAGGCCGACGAGGCGGCGACGCGCACCCGGGCCGAGGCCCGCGACGACGCCAACCGCATCCGCTCGGACGCGGCCGAGCAGGCGGACGCCCTGATCACCGAGGCGCGCAGCGAGGCCGAGCGGCTCACCACGGAGACGGTCACCGAGGCGGACCGGTTGCGGGCCGAGGCGGTCGCCAAGGCGGAGAAGCTCATCGCGGACGCCACGGGGGACGCGGAGCGGCTGCGCGCCGAGGCCGCCGAGACGGTGGGCTCCGCCCAGCAGCACGCGGAGCGGGTCCGCAGCGAGGCCGAGCGGCTGCGCTCCGAGGCGGAGGCGGAGGCCGAACGACTGGTCAACTCCGCGCGCGAGGAGGCCGACCGGACGCTCGACGAGGTCCGCAAGGAGGCCAGCAAGCGGCGCCAGGACGTGGCCGAGCAGGTCGACAAGCTCATCACGGAGACCACGGCCGAGGCGGACAAGCTGCTGACGGAGGCTCAGCAGCAGGCCCACAAGACCACCGCCGACGCCGAGGCGCAGGCCGACACCATGGTGGGCGCGGCCCGCACGGAGGCCGAACGCCTGGTGTCCGAGGCGACGGTCGAGGGCAACGCCCGGGTGGAGAAGGCGCGTACGGACGCGGACGAGCTGCTCGTCGGCGCCCGCCGGGACGCCACCTCGATCCGCGAGCGGGCCGAGGAGCTGCGCGACCGCATCACGGGCGAGATCGAGGCGCTGCACGAGCGGGCCCGCCGCGAGTCGGCCGAGACGATGAAGTCGGCGGGCGACCGCTGCGACGCGCTCATCAAGGCCGCCGAGGAGCAGCTGGCCAAGGCGCAGGCGAAGGCCAAGGAGCTGGTCTCGGAGGCCAATTCGGAGGCCGGCAAGGTCCGTATCGCCGCCGTCAAGAAGGCCGAGGGGCTGCTGAAGGAGGCCGAGCAGAAGAAGTCGGCGCTCGTGAAGGAGGCCGAGGAGCTCAAGGCCGAGGCGGTCCGTGAGGCCAAGCGCACGGTCGAGGAGGGCAAGCGCGAGCTGGAGATCCTGGTGCGCCGCCGCGAGGACATCAACGCCGAGATCTCCCGTGTCCAGGACGTGCTGGAGGCGTTGGAGTCCTTTGAGGCCCCGGGGGCGGGCAAGGACGGCGGCGTCAAGGCCGGAGCCACGGTCGGCGCCCCTCGTTCGGGTAAGCCGTCGGACAGCTGATCGACAGGCCCATATCCGGTGCCGTCCGGGGCCTTTGACCGAGTTTTTGGCAAGTGGTCCGTCCGTCAGCCACTCAAAAGGGGTGTCATTCTCCAGATCAAACACGTATCCGCTCGATGACACACCGCTTCGGCCCCTAGGATTCCCCCTATCACCTCACCGGTCTCAGTTGACAGGAACCCCATGAGCGACACTTCCCCCTACGGCTTCGAGCTTGTGCGGCGTGGGTACGACCGCGCTCAGGTGGACGAACGGATCTCGAAGCTCGTCTCCGACCGTGACAGTGCTCTCGCCCGCATCACCGCTCTGGAAAAGCGCATCGAGGAGCTCCACCTCGAGACGCAGAACGCCCAGGCTCAGGTGACCGACGCCGAGCCGTCGTACGCCGGCCTCGGCGCGCGTGTCGAGAAGATCCTCCGCCTCGCCGAGGAAGAGGCCAAGGATCTGCGCGAGGAGGCCAGGCGCGCGGCCGAGCAGCACCGCGAACTCGCCGAGTCGGCGGCCCAGCAGGTCCGCAACGACGCAGAATCGTTCGCGGCGGAGCGCAAGGCCAAGGCCGAGGACGAAGGCGTCCGGATCGTCGAGAAGGCCAAGAGCGACGCCTCGCAGCTGCGTGCCGAGGCGCAGAAGGACGCGCAGTCCAAGCGCGAGGAGGCGGACGCTCTCTTCGAGGAGACCCGCGCCAAGGCCGCCCAGGCCGCGGCCGACTTCGAGACGAACCTCGCCAAGCGCCGCGAGCAGTCCGAGCGCGACCTGGCGTCCCGTCAGGCCAAGGCCGAGAAGCGCCTCGCCGAGATCGAGCACCGCGCCGAGCAGCTGCGCCTGGAGGCCGAGAAGCTGCGCACGGACGCCGAGCGCCGCGCCCGCCAGACGGTGGAGACGGCCCAGCGCCAGGCCGAGGACATCGTGGCCGACGCCAACGCCAAGGCCGACCGCATCCGTTCGGAATCCGAGCGCGAGCTGGCCGCCCTCACCAACCGCCGCGACAGCATCAACGCCCAGCTGACGAACGTCCGCGAGATGCTCGCGACGCTCACGGGCGCCGCGGTGGCCGCCGCCGGCACGCCGGCCGAGGACGAGCCGATCACCCGTGGGGTTCCTGCCCAGCAGTCCCGGTAACACAGCCTGACGGCACCCCGAAGGGCCCGCGCCCTCTCCCCCGAACGGCGCGGGCCCTTCGCCATGAGCACGGCCGCTCCCGGCCGGGCTGCCGGACTCTGTTTGGCCGTACGGGTGGCAGTCGCCCAACCCGGGTCTTAGCGTGGCCGCATGATCGAGCTGGAGGGCCTGACCAAGCGGTACGGCGAGAAGCTGGCGGTCAACAACCTCACCTTCACCGTCAGACCCGGCATGGTGACCGGGTTCCTCGGTCCGAACGGGGCCGGCAAGTCCACGACCATGCGCATGATGCTGGGCCTGGACCGCCCCACCGCCGGGGACGTCCGGATCGACGGACAGCACTACGACCGGCTCAAGGACCCGCTGAAGTACATCGGCGCCCTGCTGGACGCCAAGGCCATGCACGGCGGCCGCAGCGCCCGCAACCACCTCCTGTGCCTCGCGCAGAGCAATGGCATCCCCAGCCGCCGGGTGGCCGAGGTGCTCGACACGGTGGGCCTCACGGCCGTCGCCCGCAAGAAGGCCAAGGGGTTCTCGCTCGGCATGGGGCAGCGGCTCGGCATCGCGGGCGCCCTGCTCGGCGACCCCCGGATCCTGATGTTCGACGAGCCCGTCAACGGCCTGGACCCCGAGGGCATCCACTGGATCCGCAATCTGATGAAGTCCCTCGCGGCGCAGGGCCGTACCGTCTTCGTCTCCTCCCATCTGATGAGCGAGATGGCCCTGACCGCCGACCACCTCGTCGTCATCGGACAGGGACGGCTGCTCGCCGACACCTCCATGGCCGACTTCATCGCGCAGAACTCGCGGTCGTACGTCCGCATCCGGACCCCGCAGCGCGAGCGGCTGCTCGACGTGCTGCATCTGGCCGGCATCACCGTCGTCGAGTCCGGCAGCGGGGTGTTGGAGGCGGACGGCGGCAGGGCGGAGCAGATCGGCGAGCTGGCCGCGCAGCACCAGATCGTGCTGCACGAGCTGAGCCCCCAGCAGGCCTCCCTGGAGGAGGCGTTCATGCAGCTGACCGCGGGGTCGGTGGAGTACCACGCGCACACCGACGCGCCCTACGACGTCCCGCCGCCCGCCGCACAGCAACCGCAGCCGCCGCAGCAGTGGGGCGACGACTGGAACAGGAGCAGGCGATGACCGCGGTCCAGGTCGTACGGTCCGAGTGGACCAAGATCCGGTCGGTGGCGTCCACGGTGTGGACCCTCTCCCTCGCCGTGGTCGTCACCGTCGCGCTCGGCATGCTGATCTCCGCGCTGTCGAGCAACGAGTTCGACGACATGAGCAGGAGGGACCGGCTCTCCTTCGACCCGACCTTCATCAGCTTCGCCGGCATGAGCCTCGGCCAGCTCGCGATGATCGTGTTCGGGGTGCTGGTCGTCTCGAACGAGTACAGCACCGGCATGATCCGCACCTCGCTGGCCGCCGTGCCGCAGCGCGGCACCTTCCTGTTCAGCAAGATCGCCGTGGCGACCGTGCTCGCCCTGGCCGTCGGGCTGGTCACCAGCTTCGTCGCGTTCTTCCTCGGCCAGGCGATGCTCGGCTCGCACCGGGCCTCGATCGGCGACGCGCACGTGCTGCGGGCCGTGATCGGCGGCGGTGTCTACATGACCCTCATCGCGGTCTTCTCGATGGGCGTCGCCGCGATGCTGCGCTCGCCGATGCTGTCGCTGGGCATCCTGATGCCGTTCTTCTTCCTGATCTCCAACATCCTGGGCAACGTCGACGCGACGAAGAAGATCGGCCAGTATCTGCCCGACCAGGCCGGCAGCAGGATCATGCAGGTGGTCACGCCGCTCGACGACGACACCCCCTACGGCCCCTGGGGCGGCCTCGGAATCATGGCGCTGTGGGTGATCGCGGCGCTCCTCGGCGGCTATGTGTTGCTGAAGCGACGCGACGCGTGATCGGGGCCGGTCTTTTACTTCCTCTTGAGCGGAACCGTCAGCGCATGGATATCCTCCTAACCCTTACGGGGGCGTGTGCCCCGCTGTCCTGATCCTTTCGATGGGTGCGGAGCATGATCGAGGCTGTCGGCCTGACCAAGCGCTACGGCGACAAAACCGCCGTCTACAACCTTTCCTTCCAGGTGCGACCGGGTGCCGTCACCGGATTCCTCGGGCCCAACGGCTCGGGCAAGTCGACGACGATGCGGATGATCCTCGGCCTGGACAACCCCACGGCGGGGCAGGTGACGATCGGCGGCTACCCGTACCCCAGGCTCCCGAACGCCCCCCGCCAGGTGGGCGCCCTGCTCGACGCCAAGGCCGTGCACGGCGGCCGCTCGGCCCGCAACCACCTGCTGTGCCTGGCCCAGCTCTCCGGGATCCCGGCCCGCCGGGTCGACGAGGTGCTGGGTGTGGTCGGGCTCCAGGACGTGGCCAGGAAGCGCTCCAAGGGCTTCTCGCTCGGCATGGGACAGCGGCTCGGCATCGCCGCCGCGCTGCTCGGCGACCCGCAGGTGCTGCTCTTCGACGAGCCGGTCAACGGCCTCGACCCCGAGGGCATCCTCTGGGTGCGCAACCTGATGAAGGCACTCGCCGCGGAGGGCCGTACGGTCTTCGTCTCCTCCCATCTGATGAGCGAGATGGCGCTGACCGCCGATCACCTGATCGTGATCGGGCGCGGTCAGCTGCTCGCGGACATGAGCATCAAGGACTTCATTTCGGCCAACTCCGCGGACTTCGCGCGCGTGCGCACCCCCGACGGCGAGCCGCAGCTGCGCGAGAAGCTGACGTCCGCGCTCACCGAGGCGGGCGGGCATGTGCTGCCCGAGCAGGACGGCGCCCTCAGGATCACGGGACTGCCGCTCCCGCGCATCAGCGACATCGCGCACGAGGCGGACGTACGCCTGTGGGAGCTGTCGCCGCACCAGGCCTCGCTGGAGGAGGCGTACATGCGGATGACTCAGGGGGCCGTCGACTACCGCTCGACGATCGACCAGAAGGAGGGGCTGATGCAGCCCCTGCCGCCGGGCGCTCAGCCGCCGATGCCGGTGCCCGGGCAGGGCCAGCCGGACTGGTACGCCCCGCCGCCGCCCCAGCAGGGCGGGCAGCCGTTCGCGATGCCGCAGGGCCAGGGTCCGTACGGCGGCGCCGGGCAGCCCCAGCCGGGGCCCTACGGCGCCCCGTCGGCGCCCGGCGCGGACGGCAGCAACCCGTACGCCCAGCCGGCGCCCGCCGCGCCCCAGGCGCCCCAGCAGCCGCCCGCCCCCGCCGACCTGACCAAGCCCGAGGACGCCCGATGAGCACGCCCCAGCCCCCGATGCCGCAGACCGCCGCACCCGACTGGCAGGCGGCGGCGTCCGGTTCGCCGTATCCCGGCTACACCTCGCCGATCCCCGTCGTGCGCACGCACCTCGGGCACGCGATCGCCTCGGAGTGGACGAAGATCAGGTCGGTGCGCTCCACGATGTGGACGCTCGGCGTGTTCGTGCTGCTCGTCATGGGCATCGGCCTGCTGACCGCCTCGCTGGTCGCCGCCAACGAGTCGGAGGGCAGCCTGGCGGGCGAGAACCCGCTGTCCTTCGGCGTCTTCGGACTGCTGCTCGGCAGCATGTGCATCATCACGCTCGGCGTGCTGACCACCGCCTCCGAGTACGGCACCGGCATGATCCGGACGACGATGACCGCGTGCCCCTCCCGTCCGCGGGTGCTGGCCGCGAAGGCGATCGTGTTCTTCCTGGTGGCCTTCGTCGTCACCTTCGTCTCGGCGCTGGTCGTCGCCCTCGCCGACGTGGCCCTGCTGGAGGGCGCCAAGGAGCCGACCGGCTCGGAGTGGCTGAAGGGCACGCTCGGCATCTCGCTCTACATCGCGCTTCTCGGGCTGCTCTCGCTCGTCGTCGGCTCGGTCATCCGGCACTCCGCGGGCGCCATCACCCTCATGATCGGCCTGGTGCTGGCGCCGCTGGTGATCGCGCTGTTCATGGTCTCCTCGGCGCTC
Source organism: Streptomyces spinosisporus (assembly GCF_022698145.1). GTDB lineage: Bacteria > Actinomycetota > Actinomycetes > Streptomycetales > Streptomycetaceae > Streptomyces > Streptomyces spinosisporus. The sequence goes on along the minus strand of NZ_JALDAX010000010.1, from coordinate 305,960 downwards.
GAGGACGTGCGCCAGGCGCTGTTCGACTACTCGATCCCGAACCAGCTGGGCGTCTTCTACACCAACTCCCTCAGCGACTCGGGCCCGAGCGGCTGGGACCCGCTGTGGATCGCCCTGGGCGTGACGGCCGCGGCGTTCGCCGGAGCGGTCGCCCTGCTGCAGAAGCGCGACGTGTAGCGACGGGTCGCCCGGTTCAGAACCTCGGCGCGTTGCGGGACCGCTGCACCCTCGTGGTGCGGCGGTCCTTCGCGTTCCAGCACGCCTTGTGCCAGTGGCGGCGGTCGTCGACGCCCGCGTGCTCCGGCCAGGCCACGACATGGGGGACGCCCGAGGGGATCAACTGGTCGCAGCCGGGGCAGCGGTAGGTCTTGCCCTGGGCACTGGCGCCCGCCACGTGCCGTACGTTCCAGTCCTCGCCCTGCCAGCTCTCGGTCGACTGCCAGCCGCCGTAGCGGCCGGAGCGGTCGTCCTCGGCGCTGCGGCCGGACGTACCCGACGGGCCGGCTCCCTTGGGCCGGTTGCGACGCGGGGACACAGGACACCTCACGGGGCTATACAGGGAGCACGGGTCGTGTCCAGCCTACGGGGCTCGGAGACGGTACGCGTACAGGACCGGTCGGCGCCGAACCCTCCGCCACTTGTACCCATTCTGCAGAAAATCCGGAAATCTCTCCGCCAGGCCGTGTCCTCGGCACGTGTCAGACGGTTATGCGGGTGTGGGGGAGCTCCGCGTCGGGGCCAAGGAAGCAGGCAGAACAATGCGCGTTGGAAGTTTTGTGTTGGCGGCCCAGTTCCCGGGTCAGGGTCAGGGGGAGGCGCTGCACCGCGCGGTCCGCTCGGCCGAGGTCGCCGAGGAAGCGGGACTCGACTCGGTCTGGCTGGCCGAGCACCACTTCGTACCGTACGGCACCTGCCCGTCCGCGATCACGCTGGCGGCCCTGCTGCTCGGCCGGACCCGGCGGATCCGTGTGGGCACGGCGGTCACCGTCCTGCCCACCGCCCACCCGGTGAAGGTGGGCGAGCAGGCCGCCCTGCTGCACATCACCTCCGGCGGGCGCTTCTCGCTGGGCGTGGGCCGCGGCGGGCCGTGGGTCGACCTGGAGGTCTTCGGCTCGGGCATCGAGGCCTACGAGGAGGGGTTCGGGGAATCACTCGACCTGCTGCTGCGCTGGCTGCGCGAGCCGTCGGTCGCCGGTCCCCCGGGGAGCCGCTTCCCCTTCCGCGAAGTCCCCGTCGTCCCCAGGCCGTCGGAGTCCCTGTCGGAGGCGGAGGGCCCCGAGGTGGTCGTGGCGTGCACCTCGCCGTCGAGTGTGCGCCGGGCCGCCGAGCACGGTCTGGCGATGCTGCTCGGGATGCATGTGGGCGACGAGGAGAAGGCCGAGATGGTGTCCCTGTGGCGGCGGCACGCGCGCGCCAGCGGACACCCGGCGGACGTCGTCCTCGGCGCCGCCCATGTCTCGGCCGGCGTCTGCCAGATCGCGGACCGGCGCACGGACGCGGTGGAGGCGCTGACGAAGGCGATGCCGGGCTGGCTGAAGCAGGGACTCGAGGCCCATGTCACGGTGGACGGCCGGATCCGGCAGATGCGCGACCCGCTGGCGTACACCGAACTGCTCTGCGGGCTGCACCCGGTGGGGACCCCGCGGCTGTGTGCCGACCGGCTCGCGGCGACCAGCGAGCGGACGGGCATCTCCCGGTTCGCCCTGCTGGTGGAGGGCTCCGGAGATCTGGCGGCCACCGAGGAGAACGTCCGGCGGCTGGGCGCCGAGGTGCTCCCGCACCTCGGGTGAACGGACCGGCCCTGCAAGGAGCTTGCCGCCCCAGTACTGAATGCACCTCCCGCGTACGGAGCGGCAAGCAAGCGGCTTGCTCTCAGCAGTCCCTGAACTCCGGGGACTGGTTGAGCACCTGACTGCGGACCGAGGTGAAGCGGGCCAGCGTCTCGTCGACCGAGGCGTCCAGCGGGAACACCGCCACCCGATGGCAGTTCTGGAAGGCCAGCCGCACACCGAAGTGCCTTTGCAGCGCGCCGCGTATCGCGTCACTCGCGAGCGCACGCAGCAACTGACCGCGTGCCTGCTCGTCCGGCGGAGGCGTCTGGTTGTCGGCGAAGGTGCCGCCGTCGACCTTCAGCTGGGCCACCAGGGAGCTGATCATCTCCCATGCGTAGGGCAGGGAGGTCCGGACGCAGTCGACGAATTCGGATTCGTCGACCTCGCCTCGCTCGGCCTTCTCGAGTAGGGCCGGTGAGACGTCGAGCGACATGGGTTCTCCTCTCGCACCCCCGTGGTCGACAGGGGTTGCCGGACAGATAAGGGAGTTCGCGATACCGAACACGCTCAGTACCCGTCTCGCGACCTCCCGTTTACTACGGTAAGCAACGGACGGTGACCGCACCACAAAAATGCGTACATGGAGAGGCCTCATTGGGCCCACAATCAGCCACCAATGAACAAGGGTGGTCTCGGGTGTTCCGGGACAACAGGGGCGGCCCGGAGGGCGGATCGCGCCGGGGCGCGCGCGTCGAGTAGCGTTGCCGACCATGCGTCTCGTCATTGCCCGATGCTCCGTGGACTACGCGGGCCGGCTCACCGCCCATCTCCCCTCGGCGCCCCGCCTGATCCTGGTGAAGGCCGACGGCAGCGTCTCCATCCACGCGGACGACCGCGCCTACAAGCCCCTGAACTGGATGTCACCGCCCTGCACCCTGAAGGAGGGCGCGGACGGGGAGGAGGGCGTCTGGACCGTGATCAACAAGGCGGGCGAGAAGCTCATCATCACGATGGAGGAGATCCTCCACGACTCCTCGCACGAACTCGGCGTGGACCCCGGCCTGATCAAGGACGGCGTGGAAGCACACCTTCAGGAACTCCTCGCCGACCGCATCGAGACCCTCGGCGAGGGCTACACCCTCATCCGGCGCGAATACATGACCGCCATCGGCCCGGTCGACATCCTGTGCCGGGACGCCGAGGGGCAGACCGTCGCGGTCGAGATCAAGCGGCGCGGCGAGATCGACGGCGTCGAGCAACTCACGCGTTATCTGGAGCTGTTGAACCGCGACCCGCATCTCGCCCCGGTCCGCGGCATCTTCGCGGCCCAGGAGATCAAGCCCCAGGCCCGCGTCCTCGCCACGGACCGCGGGATCGGCTGCGCCGTGCTCGACTACGACGCACTGCGCGGCATCGAGGACGACAAGCTGCGGCTGTTCTGAGAGACGGTTCTACGACGACGAGGGCCGGGTCCGTCGGACGGACCCGGCCCTCACCGGCTGCACGGAGCTGCAGATCAGCCCACCGGGACTGCCGCGCTCGGGCGTGCGCGCCGAACCGCTGATCGTGTCCGGCCGGCTGTTCCGAGCCACGGCCGCACACCGAGGAGGGCCGGATCGTCGAGCGGAGTCGGCCCTCACCTCTGCGTGCGACCTCAGATCAGCCCGCCCGCACTGCTGCTCGCAGGCGCGCTCACCGAACTGCTGGTCGTGGCCGGCGCACTCGACGATGCGGGGGCGCTGGAGGCCGGGCCGCTGGCCGAGTCCGAGGTCGACGGTGACGACGGCGGGGGCGAGGTCGGCGGCTCGGACGTCGGCGGTTCGGAGGTGGGCGGCTCGGACGTCGGCGGCTTGGAGCTCGTCGGCGGCTTGGTCGTCGGGCTCGTCGGCGGCTTCTTCGTCGGCGACTTGGACGGCGAGTGCGACGAACTGCCCCCCGAACCCTTCGTACCGCTCGGGCTGTCCGACGGCCGACCCGAGTCGGACGGTGGGGTCGGGTCGTCGGACGTGCCGTAGGTGCCGTCGGGGCCCGGGTCGGTGGGGCGGCTGGTCGCGGTGCCGGTGTCGCCCTTGCCGGTGTCGCTCTTCGGCTTGTCGGCGCCCAGGCTGCCGTCGTCAAGGCCCTGACTGGCCGACGGGTTGACGCCGACGTTGTCGGACGGGGTGTTGGCGTCGTTGTTGGACGTCGCGCCGAGCGTCACGACCGTGCCGAGCACCGCCACCAGCAGCGCGCCCGCGCCCGCCGCGACCAGGTTGCGCCGGGCCAGACCACGGATCCCGGCCCGGTGCTGCTTGGGCGCCGCACCGGACGCGGACCGGTGGACGACCAGCGTGGACTCCTCGGCGGACAGCGGCCGCGGTACGCCCGGCAGCGCGGCGGCCACCACTCCCCCGGAGGGCGACTGCGACTCCTCGTGACGCGCGTCGGGGACCTCCTCGCCCGCGGTCGAGCCGAGCGCCGGCGTCGTGCCGAGGCCCGGCGTCGTGCCGGTGCGGTCGGCGACCAGGGCGAGGGCGCGGCGGCCCGCGACGGTGCCGCGCTTGTCGGCGAGGGCGCCGCGCAGGCCGATGGAGGCCTCCAGCTCGGCGCGGGCCCGGTCGAACTGCCCGCCGCAGAGCGCGAGGATGCCCAACTCGTGGTGGAAGTACGCCTGTTCGGACACCTCGCCGGAGAGCCGGGAGGCCTCGGCACCGGACCGCAGGGCCCGCTCCCAGGCGCTCCAGTGCAGACCCGCGGCGAACGCGGGCGCCGCCGTGCGGGCCAGCTGCACGGTGAGGCTCTCCTCGCCCTCGGCCGGCGCCGTGGTGGCCGGCACCAGGATGCCGAGGGCGGCGAGCACCGCGTCGGCCTCGGCGCACACCCGCTCCGGGGTGACCGAGGGGTGCCCGGCCCACCAGGCGTAGTGCTGGGCGGCGGTCAGGGCGCGGGTCTCGATGTCGTCGCCGTAGCCCGCCGCCTCCAGCTGCTGCAGCACCCCGGCCGCGAGGCGGTAGCGGGAGCCGACCGGTGAGAGGAGTCCGCAGGACGCCAACTCGCCCAGCGCGGCGTCCGCGTGGGTGTCGCCGACGAGCGCGGGCAGGTGCGCCTGGTGCGGCACCTCGCCGCCGAGCGCGACGGCGAACCGCAGGGTGGCGCGCGCGGAGGCGCTGAGCCGGGAGGCCAGCAGCGGCGCGGGAGCGGCGGCCTCGCCCAGCGACGGCAGGGGTACGTCGTCGCCGGCCTCGACCTCGAAGGGCGCGTCGACGGGCAGGGCGTCCTCGAAGACCCCGAACTCGTCCACGGCGTCGGTCCCGGCCCGCAGCCGGTCGCGCTGGCGCAGCAGGGCGCCGGCCTGCACGAAGCGCAGCGGCAGGCCCTCGGACTCGAACCAGAGGTCGCCGGCCCAGTTGGCCTCCTCCTCGGTCAGGGCCCGGCCGACGGTGCGCTCGATGATGTCCACACCGCCCGCACGCTGCAGGCCGCCGAGGAAGACCTCTTCGAGCTCGGAGCCGGAGGAGGGCGCGGGAACGTCGGGGGTGGCACCGATGACGAAGGCGCACTCGGGCGTCGCGTCCAGCAGTTCGTCGAGCCCGGCGCCGCCGAACTCGATGTCGTCGAGGACGACGACCGCGCCGATCTCCCGCACGTGGGCGAGCAGTTCGTCCCGTTCCGGACGGTGCAGGGGTGCGTCGTAGACGGCGTAGAAGAGGTCGTGGAGGAGTTCGTCCGCGGTGCGGTGGTAGCCGCTGAGGCGGATCACGCCGTCGGGGGCGAGGTCCGAGCAGTCCTCGGCGATCAGGTCGAGGAGGCTGGTGCGGCCGGAGCCGGCCGGTCCGGTGAGGCGGACCGAGCGGCCGCGGGCGAGGAGACGGACGAGCCGCTCGCGCTCGTCCTGGCGCTCCAGCAGCGGCAGCGCCACGGGGGCCGGGCCCGGCGGGACGGGCGGTCTGGCGGCGCGTTCCACCTCGGCGCGTCCGGCCGCGGTGAGCTTCTCGGGCCGGCCCGGGCGCTCGCCCGGCGGGCAGGGCTCTATCTCGCTGCCGTCGACGGGGTTGACGGTGAGCAGGTAGTCGCCCGTGACCAGCTGAACCGTGCGTGCGAGCGCGGGCGTGTGCTGTCCGAAGTCGGGTGTGAGGGGGTCCCTGGGCGGGCGCTGGCGTGGCGTGTCGCCGCCGCCGTCATGGCCGTACTCCTCGGGTCCCCGGCTGTTCGGGTCCATAGGTTTCAAGCCCCCCAAAAGCGTCGTGTGTGCCTCTAGCCCCTCCCGGCCTTGCTGCACACCGCGCTGTCGCTTCTGGTCCGGACCCGCTCGCAGGGACATCAGGCAGCGGGCGACCGAACCCTAAACCTTCGCTCAGTATCTACGACAGCCCGGGGTATCGCTCCGTGCCAGACGTCACAGTCTCGTGAGGATTGCACGTGACATGTCCTGCGCCGCGGTGCGTCCGGTGCTCCCCCGCATCCCGCATCACAGCAATCCGGGGTGTCACACGCGGGGCAGTGACTCCACCCCGATGCCCCCTTCGATCGCCAGGATCCGGTGCAGCCGGGTGGCCACCAGCAGGCGCTGCATCTGCGGCGGTACGTCGCGCAGCACCAGGCGCCGGCCGCACCGGCCGGCCCGCCGGTGGACACCCATGATCACCCCGAGTCCGGTGGCGTCCCAGGAGTCCAGTTCGGACAGGTCGAGCACCAGGTCGCCGGCTCCGTCGTCGACAGCCGAGTGCAGGACCGTACGGGCGTCCGCCGCGCTGCGGACGTCGAGGCGGCCCCCGACGACCAGCTCGGCGTGGTCGCCCCTGATGTACATATGCGCTCCCCGTGAATGCGGTGGCGTACTCCGTGACGGTGGCTGTGCAACGTCTGACTGCTTCAGCGGCAACGAGGTTGCCGTCTGTAAGCGAACCGATACCCAATTCACCCCTGCGGGTGATGCTCCAGGGGCTTGTGCGGTCTCAGTGGCGGTACGTACTGATGTTTTCAGTACGTGTAGAAGCCCCGCCCGCTCTTGCGTCCGATGTCGCCGGCGTCAACCATGCGGCGCATCAGCTCCGGCGGAGCGAACTTCTCGTCCTGTGACTCGGTGTAAATGTTTCCGGTGGCGTGCAGCAGGATGTCGACGCCGGTCAGGTCCGCCGTGGCCAGCGGGCCCATCGCGTGGCCGAAGCCCAGCTTGCAGGCGAGGTCGATGTCCTCGGCGCTCGCCACGCCCGACTCGTAGAGCTTGGTCGCCTCGACGACGAGCGCCGAGATGAGACGGGTCGTCACAAAGCCCGCGACGTCGCGGTTGACGACGATGCAGGTCTTGCCGGTGGACTCGGCGAACTCCCGCGCGGTGGCGAGGGTTTCGTCGCTGGTTTTGTAGCCGCGGACGAGTTCGACGAGCTGCATCATCGGCACGGGCGAGAAGAAGTGGACACCGACGACCCGCTCGGGGTGCTCGGTGGCCGCCGCGATCTTGGTGATCGGGATCGCGGAGGTGTTGGAGGCGAGCACGGTCTCCGGGCGCACGATCTTGTCGAGCGCGCGGAAGATCTCGTGCTTGACCTCGAGCTTCTCGAAGACGGCCTCGACCACGACGTCGGCGTCCGCGGCGGCGTCCAGGTCGGTGGTCGTGGTGATGCGGGCGAGGGCGGCGTCGGCGTCGTGCGCCTCCAGCTTCCCCTTGCTCACGAACTTGTCGTACGACGCCTGGATGCCGCCGACGGCACGGTCGAGGGCTTCGTCGGTGACGTCTCGCAGGACGACCTCCCAGCCCGCCTGGGCGGAGACCTGGGCGATGCCGGAACCCATCAAGCCGGCGCCGATGACGGCAAGCTTCCGTGCCACTGTTGCGACTCCCCTTTGAAACGCCTTACCCGCTGTTTATCTCTCTGCGGCGGACCTTAGCGCTCTGTCGGTGCTGTGTGACCGGTAAGTAATGCGCGTCACGTCTCATCTGACGGACATCACACCGGCTCGGGTCATTCCGTGCTCCGGACGGCGTAGTTGAGGACCTTCTCTCCCAACAGCTCCTCCATGTCGTCAAGAAGGACCAGTACCTCTCGGGACACTTCGCCCGGATTGCGCCCCTTGACCATCTCGCGGCCGATGACGCCCATGACAGTGCTGTGCACCCAGCCGAGCTGACCGGCGATCAGATGCGGCATCGGGTCGTCGTCGGCCGCGCCGGTCTCCTCGCGCAGGGTCCGCTCCAGATTGGCCTGAACCTCCTGCCCGATCGCCCACAGCCGGGAGCGCAGCGCGGGTGCGTTCTCGATGACGCGCATGAAGGCGGCGTAGCCGGACATCAGACCGATCCGCGGCGAGACCGCCTCGACCTCCTCGCGCAGCTCCCGCAGGACGGCGTACGCCGCCGACTCCCCCTTGTTCCGGCCGCGCACCCAGCGGGCCATCCGGTCCACGAGGCCGGCGGAGCGGTCGAAGAAGAGGTCCTCCTTCGCGGGGAAGTAGTTGTAGACGGTGTTGACGGAGACGTCAGCGGCCTCGGCGATCTCCGCGACCGTCACGGCGTCGAAGCCCCGCTCCACGAACAGGCCGGTGGCGACGTCCGAGATGTACTGGCGGGTCTGCCGCTTCTTCCGCTCCCTGAGCCCCTCTGCCATGACCGAATCCTAGCTTTGACTGGCCTCACTGAAAACTTGGGGTCATTGCAAAATTGGTGAGTCTCTGTTTTTCTGTGGGGCATGGCAGTCATCAGCGCGGCCGGACTGGCCCGCACCTTCCAGACCAGACGCGGCCCCGTGGAGGCCGTCCGCGGCATCGACCTGACCGTGCGCGAGGGCGAGATCCTCGGCTTCCTCGGTCCGAACGGCGCCGGCAAGACCACCACCCTGCGCATGCTCACGACCCTGCTCGCCCCCACCGGCGGCGCGGCCACCGTCGCCGGGCACGACCTCGCCGCCGATCCGGCCGGCGTCCGCCGGGCCTGCGGCTATGTCGCCCAGTCGGGCGGGGTCGACGCGCAGATCAGCGTGCGCGAGGAACTCGTCACCCAGGGCCGCCTTTACCGCCTGACGAAGCCTCAGGCGATCGCTCGCGCCGGGGAGTTGGCGCGCGAGCTGGGCCTGGACGAGCTCCTCGACCGCAAGACGTCCGCGCTGTCCGGCGGACAGCGGCGCCGGCTGGACATCGCGATGGCGCTCACCCACCGCCCGAAGGTCCTGTTCCTCGACGAGCCGACGACCGGACTCGACCCCGGCAGCCGGGCCGACCTGTGGGACCTGATCCGCCGGCTGCGCGACGAGCACGGCACGACGGTCTTCCTGACCACGCACTACCTGGACGAGGCCGACGCGCTCTCCGACCGCCTGGTCATCGTCGACCGGGGCGTGGTCGTCGCCGACGGCACACCGAGCGCGCTCAAGCTGGAGCACGGCGGCTCGATCGACGCGAGCCTCCAGGACACGTTCCTCGCGATCACCGGCCGCGGCCCCGCGCCGGTCGACGCCACCCCCGTAGCCGTATAGCCGTTCAGCCGTCAGCCGTCAGCCATAAAGGAATCCCTCCCACCATGCTGCTCCAGGACACGGCCCTCATCTACGGCCGCTATCTCCGTCAGTCCCTGCGCTCCCGCTTCGCGCTGCTCTTCGGGCTGCTGATGCCGCTGCTCTACCTCTGCTTCTTCGGGCCGCTGCTGACCGGTCTGCCGCTGGGCGGGCGGGGCAGCTCGTGGCAGCTGCTCGTGCCCGGGCTGCTACTCCAACTCGGCCTGTTCGGGGCGTCGTTCGCCGGGTTCTCGATCATCATCGAGAACAGCCAGGGCGTGGTCGAGCGGATGCGGGTGACCCCGGTCAGCCGGCTGGCGCTGCTGCTGGGCCGGGTGCTGCGCGACACCACCGTCTTCGTCTTCCAGGCGGTGCTGCTGGTGCTGGCCGCGGTGGCGATGGGGCTGCGCGCGCCGCTCGGCGGGGTTCTGATCGGCTTCGCGTTCGTCGCCCTGCTCACGGTCTCGCTCGGCTCGCTGTCGTACGCCATGGCGATGAAGGTGCACACTCCGCAGGAGTTCGGGCCGCTGGTCAACGCCATGACCATGCCGTCGATGCTGCTGTCCGGCCTGATGCTGCCGATGAGCCTCGCCCCGGCCTGGCTGGACGTGCTCTCGCACCTGATGCCGTTCCGCTATCTGGTGGACGCGGTGCGCGACGCCTACGTCGGCTCGTACACCACCGGACACATGCTCTACGGCGTGCTGGTCGCCCTCGGTCTGTCCGGCCTCGCCGTGACAGTGGGCACACGCGTGTTCCGGACGGCCCGAGCGTAATTACGCTGGCCACATGGTCAATCTGACGCGCATCTACACCCGGACCGGCGACCGCGGCACCACCAACCTCGGTGACATGAGCCGGGTCGCCAAGACCGACCTCAGGATCTCGGCGTACGCCGACGCCAACGAGGCCAACGCCGTGATCGGCACCGCGATCGCGCTGGGCGGTCTGGACGCGGAGGTCGTGGCGGTCCTCACCCGCGTCCAGAACGACCTCTTCGACGTGGGCGCCGACCTGTCGACGCCGGTGGTGGAGAAACCCGAGTTCCCGCCGCTGCGGGTGGAACAGTTCTACGTCGACAGGCTGGAGGCGGACTGCGACCGCTTCAACGAGCAGCTGGAGAAGCTCCGCTCGTTCATCCTCCCCGGCGGCACCCCCGGCGCGGCCCTGCTCCACCAGGCCTGCACAGTGGCCCGCCGAGCCGAACGCTCCACCTGGGCGGCGCTGGAGGCCCACGGCGAAACGATGAACCCCCTCACCGCCACCTACCTCAACCGCCTCTCCGACCTGCTCTTCATCCTGGCCCGAGTGGCGAACAAGGAGACGGGGGATGTGTTGTGGGTGCCGGGCGGGGAGCGCTGAGCCGCGCTAGCGGTCCGTGTCGTCCCGTGCCGCGTCCTTGTCCGCCTGCGCCAGTGCGGACTCGGCCGCGGCCACCTTCTTCTCCATGTCCGCGTAGCCGGAGGGGCTCGTCGAGGGAGTGACGGACGACGAGGGTGTAGTGGCCGTCGAGCCGTGTTCCCCGGCGCAGCCGGCGAGGAGGGTCACGGCCAGCAGGGTCGTGGCCGCCGCCGCACGGGCACGCATCACTTGCCCTTCGCGCCGTTGTCGTGGTCCGAGCACCACGTCCGGACGTCGGCCAGGTCCTTCTCGCGCTGCTGGAGCGTGGTGATCAGCGACTTGCGGAAGGTGAGCCGGTCCTGCAGATAGGTGGCGATCTCGTCGTGGCCCGCGCTCTTGGCGTTGTCCACGCGTGCCTGCAGCCGGGCGACGGAACCGCGTGTGGCGGCGCCGGCGTCCAGCCGCTTCAGGGCGCGGTCGATGCGGTGGTCGATCTTCGGCAGCCGCTTGCACAGCCTGTGCGCCCCGTCGCCGGTCGGTGCCGCCGCCGGGGAGGGCGCGCTCTCGGCCGCGGCCACTCCGGTGCCGGTCGCCACGAGTGCCGCGGCGGCCATCCCGACGAGAAGGGTGCGCCTGCGTCGTCGTACGTCCATCTCAGCCTCCGTACTTCGCGGACGACCACCTTCGGCCGTCCGGGTCGCAGGGAGGCTAGGAAGCATCTTTGGGGAAACTCTGTGACCGCTTTGTCCCGGCGGTGGTGATCAGCCAGTCCCGCTGGGCGGGCAGCGTGCCGCCCGTGGACGGCAGCCGTACCTCGAAGCGGGCGCCGGTCCCCCCGGGCCCGTCGGCGACCGTGACGGTGCCCCGGTGCAGCGCCGTCTGCTGGGCCACGAGCGTCAGGCCGAGGCCGGTGCCCGCGCTGCCGGGGCCGCGCCGGAACCGTTCGAAGATCCGGGTGCGGGCCTCGGGCGGCACTCCGGGGCCACGGTCGTCGACGGTCACCACGACCTGGTCGCCCGCGCCCGCCTCGGCCACACGCCGTACACCGACCGCCACACTCGCCCGGCCCGCCGCGTCCCGTCCGTGCGCCAGCGCGTTGGCCAGCAGATTGTCCAGGAGCAGCCGCAGTCCCGGCTCCCAGCCGTGGACCGTCGCCCCGGGCACCGCGTCCAGGGTGATCCGCGCGTCCGGGACCCGCGCCCGCGCCTCCGCGACCGCGGCGTCCGCCGTCTCCGACACGTCCACCGTCCGGAAGGCCTCCGCCTCGACCAAGTCGCCGCGGCCCAGTTCACGCAGCATCACCAGCAGGTTCAGCAGGCGGGCGTGTTCGGCGCGCAGATCGGCCAGCACCTCGGCGCGCTCCGCCTCGGGCAGACCGGGGTGGCCGGCCAGGATGTCGAGGTTGGTGCCCATGCTCATCAGCGGGGTGCGCAGTTCGTGGGAGGCCGCCGAGGAGAAGGAACGGGCGGTGTCCAGCGCCTCGGCGGTGCGCGCGGCCTGTTCGTCGTAGCGGGCGAGGGCCTTTTGCAGGGTGGCCGCCAGGTCGTCGACCTCGGTGACGCCGGTCGGCTCGTGGTGCAGCCGGGCGGTGCTGGTGCGCGGGTCGAGTCCGGCGGTACGGCGGCCGAGCCGGCGCAGCGGGCCGCTCGCGCCGGTGGCGATGCCCCAGGCGAGCAGCCCCGACAGCGGCACGGCGAGCAGCGTCGTCCACAGCACCCGCCGCCGTACGAGCCGCAGTTGGGCCTGGTCGGCGGCGTTGGGCGAGAAGACCGTCAGGGTCCCGGGGCCGCGTCCCGTCCTGACCGGAACGGTCAGCGCGCGCCAGCTGGTGGCGCCGTCCCGCACGGTGACCGGCGTGTTCCTGCGCGCGGGGAGCGGCACCGAGGCGTCCGGCTGCGGGCCCCCGCTGAAGGTGCCGTCCGGGCCGACGACGCGGACGCCGACGTCGAGGGCGGCGGTGTACAGCTGCCGTTCGCGGTTGTCGGCGGCCTTGGGCCGCCCGCCCGCACTGGCCCGCAGCAGGGCCCGGGCGTCGGGGACCACGGCGGCGGCGCGGGCCCGCAGATGGTCGTCCTCGGCGGTGTGCAGATCGTGGTCGACCAGCCGCAGCAGCAGCCAGCCGCTGGCCAGCACCAGCAGCGGCACGGTGACCCCGACGGCGATGCCGATCCGGGTGGACAGCCTCACGACGGCCTCACGTCTCGTCCCGGAGCACGAAGCCCACTCCGCGGACGGTGTGCACGAGCCGGGGCCGCCCGCCCGCCTCCAGCTTGCGCCGCAGATAGCTGACGAAGGTGTCCACGGCGTCGGTGCGGACGTCGAAGTCGTAGCCCCACACCCGCTCCAGGAGCTGGTCGCGGGTCAGGACGAGCCCGGTGTTGCGGGCGAGCACTTCGAGGAGTTCGAACTCGCGCCGGGTCAGCTCCAGCGGCCGTCCGTCCCGCTCGGCGGTGCGCGCGGCCGGGTCGATCACGAGCCCCGCGACCCGCAGCACCTCCCCCGCGGGCGGCCGGCGGCGCAGCAGCGCGCGCAGCCGCAGCACCAGTTCCTGCAGCGCGAACGGCTTGACCAGGTAGTCGTCGCCGCCCGCCTGGAGCCCGGCGATGCGGTCGGACGTCTCGTCGAGCGCCGAGAGCATCAGCACGGGCAGGTCCTGGCCGTCCCCGCGGAGCCGTTCGCACACCTCGATGCCGCTCATCTCCGGCATCGACACATCGAGGACGAGAACGTCCGGCGGCGCCTGGCCGATCGCCGCGAGCGCCTCGTGACCGCCCTCCGCCGTGCGCACCTTGAAGCCGCTCAGCCTGAGGCCGCGCTCCAGCGAACGGCGGATGGCCGGATCGTCGTCCACGACCAGCACACCGCCGGGGCCGCCCGTCTCACTCATGCACCCCTCCCTCATCGTCCGGTCAGGGTACGGCCCTCCTTGGAGCGTGCGGCAGCGTCGGCCGGGGCCTTCTTGGGCCAGATCAGATACGTCAGCGCGATCAGCCCGTGGATGCCCAGGGCCCGGAGCGCCACCCACTGGAACATGCGCAGCGAGGAGGTGTCGCCCTCGCCGACGTACCAGATGGCGGCCTGCAGCAGGGCGCAGGCGACCGCGGCGGCGAGGAGGGTGCGCAGCCACAGCCGGCCCTCGTGCCGGGCGCGGGCCAGGCCGTAGCGCGGGGGCCGGGGCGGACGCGGGGCGCCCGCGAGACGGTGGGCGGCGTGGCCGTCCAGCCAGGTGATCGTGTAGTGGCCGTAGGCGACGGTGAAGCCGATGTAGAGGGCGGCGAGGCCGTGTTCCCAGCTCGGTTCCGCGCCGTTCCTCAGGTCCACGGCCGTCACCACGAACAGCACGAGTTCGAGGACCGGCTCGCACAGCAGCAGGACCACGCTCGTACGGCGTCGTTCCAGCAGGTAGCGCACGGCAAGGCCGGCCGCGAGCAGGACCCAGAAGCCGACCTCGCAGGCGATGATCAGTGCGACGATCACGGTTCGCTCCTCACCGGAATTGCGGTCATGTCTCCAGGCTCGCGGCGGCGCGCGGGCGATACGTCGTCACCGGTGACGAAGTCGCGGTACATCGAAAGATGCAGCTGGGGACCCTTCCCGGGGATCAGGCGCCGGGCGCCCGTGCCGTGTTGGATGGAGTCATGGCCCTGCGACTTCCCCGCCCGCACCGGTTCGACGTGTACGTCGCCGTCGGCGGTCTGCTCGGCGGTCTGCTGCTGATGGCCGCCGGCCTGCACACACGGTCGTCCGGCGATCCGGTCACCCTCTTCGAGGGCTTCTGGCCGGTCCTGGTGCCGCTGACGGTCACGGCCGGGTGCGAGCTGCTGCGCCGGACCGCCCCGCGCACGGCCCTGCTGACCGGCACGGCCGCGATCGTCGCGGACCAGACGACCCAGGGGAACATCGCCACGGTCCTGATGTTCACCGACCTCGTCTACGCCGCCGTCCTGTACGGCCCGCCCGCCTCGGCCCGCCGCATCCCCCGGATCACCGGGCTGCTCACGGTGGCGGGCGCCCTGGTGCCGTTCGCGGTGTGGCGCGAGCCCGAGGCCCTGCTGATCGGTGTCCTGATCGGCCTGGTCTCCTTCGCGCCCGCGGCGACCGGCTGGATCGTCCGCGACCACCGCGACGCCGCCGAGGCCGCCCGGCTGCGCGCCGAACAGACCGCGCTGCTCGCGGAGATGGACCGCACGCAGGCCGTCACCGCGGAACGGGCGCGGATGGCACGGGAGTTGCACGACATGGTCGCCAACCACCTCTCGGCGATCGCGATCCACTCCACGGCCGCGCTGTCGATCGACGAACCGGCCACCGCCCGGCAGGCGCTGACCGTGATCCGGGAGAACAGCGTGGCGGGACTCGCCGAGATGCGCCGGCTCATCGGCCTCCTGCGCGACGCCGGCGCCGCCGCGGAACCGGCCGCCGCCCCCACCCTCGACGGGCTCGCCGCCCTCGTCGACGGCGCCCGCGCCAACGGCCTGGACATCACGCTCGACGCCGAGCACGGCGAGGTCCCCGCGCCGGTCGAACTCGCCGCCTACCGCATCGTCCAGGAGTCGCTGACCAACGCCCTCAAGCACGCCTGCCCCGGACCCGTCACGGTGGCCCTCGCCCAGCGGGACGATGTGCTCGACGTCCGTGTGACCAGCCCGTACGGCCACCGGGACGGTCCGCGCGCCCCCGGTTCCGGGGCCGGTCTGACCGGGATGCGGGAGCGGGCCGCGCTGCTGGGCGGCACGTTCGAGGCGGGCCCCGAGGGCTCCCTGTGGGCCGTGCACGCCACGCTTCCCGTGACCGAAGGAGACCTGGAATGAGCCGTGTCGTCAGGGTGCTGGTCGCCGAGGACCAGTCCGCCGTCCGCGCGGGACTCGTCCTGATCCTGCGCAGCGCACCCGACATCGAGGTGGTCGGCGAGGCGGGGGACGGCGAGCAGGCGGTGGCGCTTGCCCGGGAGCTGCGCCCCGACCTGGTCCTGATGGATATTCAGATGCCGCGTCTGGACGGGGTGTCGGCGACCCGGAAGGTCGTCGAGGAGCGCCTCGCGGACGTTCTCGTGCTGACCACCTTCGACCTCGACGAGTATGTGTTCGGGGCGTTGCGCGCGGGGGCCGCGGGCTTTCTGCTCAAGAACACCGACGCGAAGGACCTGCTGGCGGCGGTCCGTACGGTCGCGCGCGGCGAGGGCCTTATCGCCCCGGCCGTCACCCGACGCCTCATCGCCGAGTTCGCCGCCCGGCCGGCGCGGAAGCCGGCCGCCGATCCCGCCGTACTGGAGTCGCTCACCCGGCGCGAGCGCGAGGTGCTGTCCTGCCTGGGCGAGGGGATGTCCAACGCCGACATCGCGGTACGCCTGGAGATGGCGGAGGCCACGGTGAAGACGCACGTCAGTCGGCTGCTCGGCAAATTGGAGCTGCGCAGCCGGGTGCAAGCGGCGGTGCTGGCCCAGGAATTGGGGATCTGACGCGATACATCCGTCAATTGGTACAGACCTATTGACCGGTGGTCCAGACCTTTCTATTCTCGCGGCACCGTGGGCGCGAAGGCTCAGTTGCGCCCTCATCCCCTTACACGAGGGAGGCGCAGTATGCGCTTCAGACACAGAGCCGCGGCAGGGTTCGCGACCCTGCTGCTCCCCCTGGCGGGCCTGGTCGGCCTCGCGAGCCCAGCCGAGGCCGCGGCGAACGCCACCGCCACCTACACCAAGACCCAGGACTGGGGCACCGGCTTCGGCGGTCAGTGGACCGTCAAGAACACCGGGACCAGCAGCATCAGTTCATGGACCGTCGAGTGGGACTTCCCCTCCGGTACGGCCGTCACCTCCGCGTGGGACGCGGACGTCACGAGCTCCGGCACCCACTGGACCGCCAAGAACAAGTCCTACAACGGCACCCTCGCACCCGGTGCCTCCGTCTCCTTCGGCTTCAACGGCACCGGCTCCGGCTCCCCCTCCAACTGCAAGCTCAACGGCGACAGTTGTGACGGCACCACGGTCCCCGGCGACGCGGCACCCTCCGCGCCCGGCACCCCCACCGCCTCCTCCGTCACCGACACCTCGGTGAAGCTCTCCTGGAGCGCGGCCACCGACGACAAGGGCGTCAAGAACTACGACGTCCTGCGCGACGGAGCCAAGGTCGCCACGGTCACCACGACCTCGTACACGGACACCGGCCTCACCGCCGGCACCGACTACTCCTACACGGTCCGGGCCCGTGACACCGCCGACCAGACCGGCCCGGCGAGCGGCGCCGTCGCCGTGCACACCACCGGCGGCACCACCGACCCGCCGCCCACCACCGGCGACAAGGTCAAGCTCGGCTACTTCACCGAGTGGGGCATCTACGGCCGCAACTACAACGTCAAGAATCTGGTGACGTCCGGCTCGGCCGCGAAGATCACCCACATCAACTACGCCTTCGGCAACGTCACCGGCGGCAAGTGCGCGATCGGCGACTCCTACGCCGACTACGACAAGGCCTTCACCGCCGACCAGTCCGTCAGCGGCGTCGCCGACACCTGGGACCAGCCGCTGCGCGGCAACTTCAACCAGCTGCGCCAGCTCAAGGCCAAGTACCCGAACATCAAGGTGCTGTGGTCCTTCGGCGGCTGGACCTGGTCCGGCGGCTTCGGCGAGGCCGCGAAGAACCCGGCCGCCTTCGCCCAGTCCTGCTACGACCTGGTCGAGGACCCGCGCTGGGCCGATGTCTTCGACGGCATCGACATCGACTGGGAGTACCCCAACGCCTGCGGCCTGAGCTGCGACACCAGCGGCGCCGCGGCCTACAAGAACCTGATGCAGGCGCTGCGCGCCAAGTTCGGCTCCAACAACCTGGTCACCGCGGCCACCACCGCGGACGGCTCGGCCGGCGGCAAGATCGAGGCCGCGGACTACGCGGGCGCCGCCCAGTACGTCGACTGGTACAACGTCATGACGTACGACTTCTTCGGCGCCTGGGACGCGCAGGGCCCGACCGCCCCGCACTCCCCCCTCACCTCGTACTCCGGCATCCCGAAGGCCGGGTTCACCACGGCCGACGCGATGGCCAAGTTCAAGGCGATCGGCGTGCCCGCGAAGAAGCTGCTCATCGGCATCGGCTTCTACGGCCGCGGCTGGACCGGCGTCACCCAGGACGCCCCGGGCGGCACGGCGACGGGTCCGGCGGCCGGCACGTACGAGCAGGGCATCGAGGACTACAAGGTGCTCAAGACGTCCTGCCCGGCCACCGGCACGGTCGCGGGAACGGCGTATGCGCACTGCGGCAGCAACTGGTGGTCCTACGACACCCCGTCGACGATCGCCGGGAAGATGAGCTGGGCCAAGTCCCAGGGCCTCGGCGGCGCGTTCTTCTGGGAGTTCAGCGGTGACACCAGCAACGGCGAGCTGGTGAGCGCCATCAACAGCGGTCTGTCGTAAGGGAGTTACGGCTCTCAGGCGACGTTGACGCGCTGACCGGGCGGGGCTGCTTCGAGCCACGCGAGAAAACCGGTCAGCGCGTCGTCGCTCATGGCGAGTTCGAGGCGCGTGCCCCGGTGCAGACAGGTCAGGACGACGGAGTCGGAGAGCAGCGCCAGCTCCTCCTCGCCCTCCGGCAGACGGCGGCCGACGACCTCGATGGCGGCGCGCTCCAGGGTGCGGCGCGGGCGGTAGGCGTAGGAGAAGACGCGGTACCACTCGATGCGGTCGCCGTTGTAGCGGGCGACGCCGTAACTCCAGCCTTTTCCGCTGGTGTCGGGCTTCTCCGGGACGTCCCAGCGCAGCGAACAGTCGAAGGTGCCGCCGGAGCGCTGGATGAGTCTGCGGCGCAGGCCGAAGACGAACAGCCCCAGCACCACCAGGGCCACGACGATTCCGCACACAGTCAGAGCGAGGACCATCGACACCGACCTCCTCGTCTCCCAGGTAGTGGAACTACGTTCGACACTAGGTAATGAAACGGAAAAGACACCTACATCTGCCTCAGCCGCGGCCGGCACCGGATTGCTCCGGGCCGGCCGCGGCTGAGTGATGTGTTCACACCTGCAGCGGTATCAGCGCGCCGTCGCCGCCCGCAGTCGGACGTCCGCGCGACGCTCGGCGGAGGCGTCGGCATCCGACTTCGCGCGGTCGAGCGCCCGCTCGGCACGCTGGACATCGATCTCGTCCGCGAGCTCGGCGACCTCCGCCAGCAGCGACAGCTTGTTGTCCGCGAACGAGATGAAACCGCCGTGCACCGCGGCAACGACCGTTCCACCATCACTCGTACGGATGGTCACAGGGCCCGACTCCAGCACGCTGAGCAGCGGCTGGTGACCGGGCATGACTCCGATGTCGCCGGACGCGGTGCGAGCGACGACCAGACGGGCCTCACCGGACCAGACCTGGCGGTCGGCAGCGACCAGCTCGACGTGCAGCTCAGCAGCCAAGGGTGGCTCCTCTGGTCACCACCCGGCGGTTTCGCCGGGTGTCGGTTACAAGTCTAGTGGGCGTGACAGAGGGGGCGGGACGCGCCCGCCCCCTCCAGTGAGCCTGCGGCTCAGGAGACGCCCAGCTCCTTGGCGTTGGCCTTGAGGTCCTCCAGGCCACCGCACATGAAGAACGCCTGCTCGGGGAAGTGGTCGTAGTCGCCGTCGCAGATCGCGTTGAACGCGGCGATCGACTCGTCCAGCGGGACGTCCGACCCGTCGACGCCGGTGAACTGCTTGGCGGCGTGGGTGTTCTGGGACAGGAAGCGCTCCACACGACGGGCACGGTGGACGACGAGCTTGTCCTCCTCGCCCAGTTCGTCGATACCGAGGATCGCGATGATGTCCTGGAGGTCCTTGTACTTCTGCAGGATCGTCTTGACGCGCATGGCGGCGTCGTAGTGGTCCTGCGCGATGTAGCGCGGGTCCAGGATGCGGGACGTGGAGTCCAGCGGGTCCACGGCCGGGTAGATGCCCTTCTCGGAGATCGGACGGGAGAGCACCGTCGTCGCGTCGAGGTGGGCGAAGGTGGTGGCCGGGGCCGGGTCGGTCAGGTCGTCCGCGGGGACGTAGATCGCCTGCATCGAGGTGATCGAGTGACCACGCGTGGAGGTGATGCGCTCCTGCAGCTGACCCATCTCGTCGGCCAGGTTCGGCTGGTAACCCACCGCGGACGGCATACGGCCGAGCAGCGTGGAGACCTCGGAACCGGCCTGCGTGAAGCGGAAGATGTTGTCGATGAAGAACAGCACGTCCTGCTTCTGGACGTCACGGAAGTACTCGGCCATGGTCAGGCCGGCCAGCGCGACGCGCAGACGGGTGCCCGGGGGCTCGTCCATCTGACCGAAGACCAGCGCGGTCTTGTCCAGAACGCCGGACTCTTCCATCTCCGCGATGAGGTCGTTGCCCTCACGGGTGCGCTCGCCCACGCCCGCGAAGACGGAGACGCCCTCGTGGAGGTTGGCGACACGCATGATCATTTCCTGGATCAGCACGGTCTTGCCGACACCGGCACCACCGAACAGACCGATCTTGCCGCCCTTGACGTACGGGGTCAGCAGGTCGACGACCTTCAGACCGGTCTCGAACATCTCGGTCTTGGACTCGAGCTGGTCGAACGCCGGGGCCTTGCGGTGGATGGACCAGCGCTCGCCGTCGTAGGACTCGTCGACGTTCAGCACCTCACCGAGGGTGTTGAACACCTTGCCCTTGGTGAAGTCGCCGACCGGGACGCTGATGCCCGAGCCGGTGTCGGTCACCGTGGCCTGGCGGACCAGACCGTCGGTGGGCTGCATGGAGATGGTGCGGACCAGGCCGTCACCCAGGTGCTGGGCGACCTCCAGGGTCAGCGTCTTCTTCTCGCCGGCGTTGGCCGGGTCGGCCACCTCGACGTGCAGCGCGTTGTAGATCTCCGGCATCGCGTCGACGGGGAACTCCACGTCGACGACCGGGCCGATGACCCGGGCGACGCGGCCCGTGGCAACGGCCGTCTCAACAGTGGTCGTCATTACTTGTCACTCCCCGCGGTCGCGTCGGCCAGGGCGCTGGCGCCACCGACGATCTCGCTGATTTCCTGGGTGATTTCGGCCTGGCGGGCCGCGTTGGCAAGGCGGGAGAGCGTGTTGATCAGCTCGCCCGCGTTGTCGGTCGCCGACTTCATCGCGCGGCGGGTGGCGGCGTGCTTGGAGGCAGCCGACTGGAGCAGCGCGTTGTAGATACGGCTCTCGACGTAGCGCGGCAGCAGGGCGTCGAGGACGTCCTCCGCCGACGGTTCGAACTCGTAGAGCGGACGGGGCTGGCCCTTGGCGGGCGCTTCCGTGCCGGTGGCCGCCGACGACTCGGTGGACACGTCCTCGAGGCGGAGCGGCAGCAGGCGGCCGTCGACCGCCGTCTGCGTCATCATCGAGACGAACTCGGTGTAGACGATGTGGAGTTCGTCCACGCCGCCCTCCGCCGTGTCCTTCTCTATGGCCTCGATGAGCGGCCCCGCGATCTCCTTCGCGTCCGCGTACGAGGGCTCGTCCGTGAAACCGGTCCACGTGTGCGCGATCGCGCGCTCGCGGAAGTTGTAGTGGGCGATGCCGCGGCGGCCGACGATGTACGTGTCGACCTGCTTGCCCTCGGCCTCGAGACGCTCGGTGAGGCGCTCCGCCGCCTTGATGGCGTTGGAGTTGAAGGCGCCGGCCAGGCCACGGTCGCTCGTCAGGAGCAGCACCGCGGCGCGGCTCGCCGACTCCACCTCCGTGGTCAGCGGGTGCTTGGTGTTCGAACCCGTACCGACGGCCGTGACCGCGCGGGTGAGCTCGGTCGCGTAGGGCGTGGAGGCGGTCACCTTGCGCTGCGCCTTGACGACGCGCGAGGCGGCGATCATCTCCATCGCCTTGGTGATCTTCTTGGTCGCGGTGACGGATCGGATGCGACGCTTGTAGACCCGGAGCTGGGCTCCCATGAGTCAGGTCCCTTCCTTACGTCACTTGGCGGCAGCGGCAGGAGCGTCCTCGCCGAGCAGCTTCCCGTCGGCGGTCTCGAACTGCTTCTTGAACTCCGCGACCGCGTCGGCCATGGCCTGCAGGGTGTCGTCCGACATCTTGCCGCCCTCCTTGATGGAGGTCATCAGGCCCTGCTCCTTGCGGTGCAGGTACTCGAGGAGCTCCTTCTCGAAGCGGCGGATGTCGCCGACCGGGACGTCGTCCATCTTGCCGGTGGTGCCGGCCCAGATGGAGATGACCTGGTCCTCGGTGGCCATCGGCTGGTACTGCGGCTGCTTGAGCAGCTCGACCATGCGCTGACCGCGCTCCAGCTGGGCCTTGGAGGCGGCGTCCAGGTCGGAACCGAAGGCGGCGAACGCCTCCAGCTCACGGAACTGGGCGAGGTCGACACGGAGTCGGCCGGAGACCTGGCGGATCGCCTTGTGCTGGGCGGAGCCACCGACTCGGGAGACCGAGATACCGACGTTCAGGGCCGGGCGCTGGCCGGCGTTGAACAGGTCGGACTCCAGGAAGCACTGGCCGTCGGTGATGGAGATGACGTTGGTCGGGATGAACGCCGAGACGTCGTTGGCCTTGGTCTCGACGATCGGCAGACCGGTCATCGAGCCGGCGCCCATGTCGTCGGAGAGCTTCGCGCAGCGCTCCAGCAGACGGGAGTGCAGGTAGAAGACGTCACCGGGGTAGGCCTCACGGCCCGGCGGGCGGCGCAGCAGCAGGGACACGGCGCGGTAGGCGTCGGCCTGCTTCGACAGGTCGTCGAAGATGATCAGGACGTGCTTGCCCTCGTACATCCACTGCTGACCGATGGCCGAACCGGTGTACGGCGCAAGGTACTTGAAGCCGGCCGGGTCGGACGCCGGGGCGGCGACGATGGTCGTGTACTCCAGCGCGCCGGCCTCTTCGAGGGAGCCACGCACGGAGGCGATCGTGGAGCCCTTCTGACCGATGGCGACGTAGATGCAGCGGACCTGCTTCGACGGGTCGCCGGTACGCCAGTTGTCGCGCTGGTTGATGATCGTGTCGACGGCCAGGGCGGTCTTGCCGGTCTGGCGGTCACCGATGACCAGCTGACGCTGGCCGCGGCCGATCGGGGTCATCGCGTCGACGGCCTTGTAGCCCGTCTCCATCGGCTCGTGCACCGACTTGCGCTGCATGACCGTGGGGGCCTGCAGCTCGAGGGCGCGGCGACCGCTGGTCTCGATCTCGCCGAGACCGTCGATCGGGTTGCCGAGCGGGTCGACGACGCGGCCGAGGTAGCCCTCGCCCACGGCGACCGAGAGCACCTCACCGGTGCGCTGCACCGGCTGGCCCTCCTCGATGCCGCTGAACTCACCGAGGACGACCGCACCGATCTCACGCTCTTCCAGGTTCAGCGCAAGACCGAGGGTGCCGTCCTCGAACTTCAGCAGTTCGTTGGCCATGGCCGAGGGAAGGCCCTCGACCTTCGCGATGCCGTCGCCGGCAAGGGTGACCGTACCGACCTCCTCGCGCGAGGCCGCGTCCGGCTTGTACGACTGGACGAAGTTCTCCAGCGCGTCCCGGATCTCCTCCGGCCGGATCGTGAGCTCCGCCATCTGGGTTCCCTGCTCTCCTTGTTGGGCCCGAAGTCTTTGGGGGTCTGGGGCTGTTTCCCTCAGCGGCTGTGCCGCGGGCCCCCAGCAATCTTCTGCAATTTCTGCACGACCCAACCGGGCCGCTGTTCTTCTTGTCGGTCGGGTGGCCGTCAGCCGGCCAACCGCCGGGACGCCTCCGCGAGGCGTTCCGTGATCGTGCCGTCGATGACCTCTTCGCCGACCCGTACGGAGATCCCGCCGAGGACCGTGGGGTCCACGTCCAGGTTCAGATGCATCTGGCGTCCGTACAGCTTCGCCAGCGCAGCGCCGAGACGCTGCTTCTGTCCGTCCGTGAGCGGAACCGCCGAGGTGACGACGGCCACCGCCCTGTCCCTGCGCGCCGCGGCGAGCTTGGACATGGCCTCGAGGCCTGCCTCCAGGCTACGTCCCCGCGGCCGAGTCACAAGGCGCACGACCAGGCGCTCCGTGACCGGGTTGGCCCGGCCGCCGAGCAGGCTGTGCAGCAGCTCGCTCTTGGCCTCGGTCGAGGCCGCCCGGTCGGTCAGCGCGGCACGCAGTGCGGCACTGGACTGGACGATCCGGCCGAACCGGAACAACTCGTCCTCGACGTCGTCGAGCGTGTTGCCCTGCTGAGCCTTCGTCAGGTCGGCGGAGGCAGCGAGCTCCTCCACCGAGTCGACGAGGTCGCGCGAGCGCGACCAGCGGGCCCGGACCATGCCGGTGACCAGGTCGAGGGCGGGGCCGTCGACGTGGCCGGTCAGCAGCCGGGTCGCGAGCTCGGCCCTGGCCTCGCCGGACTGCACCGGGTCGGTCAGGACGCGCCGCAGGGCGACCTCGCGGTCGAGGAACTCGGTGACGGCGGCCAGCTGCTCGGCGAGCTGCCCGGCGTCGACCGACGAGGAGTCGGTCAGCGCCTCCAGACGCTCTCGCGCGGCTGCGTGCGCTTCGCGGCTAGCTCCGTTCATGGCCTGGCCTCGGCCTTCGCCGCGCTCTCCTCGAGACCGTCGAGGAAGCGGTCGACCGTACGGCTCTGCCGGGCGTGGTCCTCGAGGGACTCACCGACCAGCTTGCCGGCCAGCTCCGTGGCGAGCTTGCCCACGTCCTGACGGAGCGCGGCCACCACGGCCTTGCGGTCCGCCTCGATCTGGGCGTGCCCGGCGGCGATGATCTCCTCGCGCTGCCGCTGGCCTTCCGCCCTCATCTCCTGGATGATCGTGGCGCCCTGCTCGGTCGCCTCCTGGCGCAGGCGTGCGGCCTCGTGCCTGGCCTCGGCCAGCTGAGCCCGGTACTGCTCAAGGATCTGCGTGGCTTCGGCCTGCGCCTCCGCCGCACGCTCCAGGCCGCCCTCGATCGCGTCGTGCCGCTCCTCCAGGGTCTTCTGGATGTTGGGCAGGAGCTTCTTGCCGAGGACGCCGAAGACGATGAAGAAGCAGATCAGGCCGACGATCAATTCCGGGGTGGCGGGGATGAGCGGATTCTCCGCTCCCTCCGCAGCCAGGAAGGCCATCATGTCTGAACCTTTCGTCGAGAGTGGCTACTGGTCGTCAGCTGCTGAAGACGAAGGGGACGACCAGGCCGAGCAGTGCCAGCACCTCGCAGAGCGCGAAGCCCAGGAACATGTTGGTGCGGATGATCGGCATGGCCTCGGGCTGACGGGCCATGGCCTCGATGGAGTGACCGAAGACCAGACCGATGCCGACACCGGGGCCGATGGCGGCGAGACCGTAGGCGATGGCGCCCATACGACCCGCGACGGAAGCGGCAGCAAGGTTAACGAGCTCGGCAGACATTTCCCTGTCTTCCTTTTGTGATGTGTGCGATGCGGTCCGTTGGGAGGGCTTCCCAGCGGCGGTGATACGGGGATGCAGTGCGGGTCAGTGACCCTCTTCCAGCGCTCCCTGGATGTAGATCGAGGCGAGGAGCGTGAAGATGTACGCCTGAAGGAACTGGATCAGAACCTCCAGGGTGGTCATGGCGAGCGCCAGCAGGAACGAACCACCGGCGACGGCCGACATGATCGACGGAGTGAGCAGGTACCAGGTCGCCACGCTGAACATCACGATCAGCATGTGGCCGGCGAACATGTTGGCCCACAGCCGCACCGCGAGGGTGAACGGGCGCAGGATCACGTTCGAGAAGAACTCGAGCAGGACGATCAGCGGGATGAGGGGCTTGGGCAGACCGTCCAGCCAGACCAGGTTCTTGACGCCGCCCTTGAACCCGTGCGTCTTGAACGTCAGGAACATGTACGTGACGTAGACCAGCGCGGCGAGCACGACCGGGTACGCGAAGCGCGAGGTCGCCGGGAACTGCGCCAGCGGGATGATGGACATCACGTTCATGATCCACACGAAGAAGAAGACCGACGTGAGGAAGGGGACGTACTTGCTGCCCTTCTTGCCGATCACTTCGAGGGCGATGCTGCGGGCGACGAAGTTGTAACCGATCTCGCCGACGAGCTGCATCTTCCCGGGGACCAGCTTCGGCTTGCGGAACGCGGCGGCGAAGAAGCCGATCACGGCCAGCATGCAGATGATCGTCAGGAGCATCGGCTTCGTGAAGTCGAAGCCGCCGACGCTGAAGATCGGCTCGAAGTTGAACGAGTGAAGGCCCGGCGCGGGGAAGGCACAGTCAGCATTGATGTGGCAGCCGCTTTCAGCGAGCAGCATGTGGGCACTCACCCGTGACTCCTTCGTCGTGACGCATAAGTAACGGCAACCTTGTGTGTCAGCGCGGCTGGTGAGGCCGCTGATCGGCACTGGGGACGTGGTGGTGTGACGGTGCCGCCGCAGTCCGTGGGGCGCATCCGCCGAGGGCCCGGCCGCTCGGATTCCGTGCTGTCATCACAGCTGACGGTCCGAGTGCGCCGGCGGCCGTGGAGGCTGTGTCCTGCCCCGCTCGAGAAGCGGAAGGACCCCCCACCGGAAGCGCTTCCGGACGATAGCAGATAGGCATGTATCGCCTTTACGTGCCCCCTACGCCGCATCACGCGACTCCGCCTTGACCGGGTCCGCCTCCTTGGCAGGCACGGACGGCTCGGGGTTCACGTAGAGCATGCGGCTGGTGAGACTCTGCTTCACCTGTCCGCCGACCCACGCCAGGGCGGTGGCCAGCAGGCTCAGGGCGAAGGCCCGGCCGTTGAACAACGTGGTGTCGCTGAAGGCGATGACGAAGACACCGATGAGCAGCATCTGCACGGTGTAGACGAGCAGTCCGGCCGTCATCGCCACCTGGGGCTTGTCCTGCGTGAGGCGCATCAGGGCGGCGGAGCCGAGTCCGAAGAAGCCGGCCACCACCGCGAGGGCCACCAGTCCGCCGACGAGACCCTTCTCACCGGCGACGACCGCGCTGACAACGGTGGCGACGATGCCCACGGGGGCGGCGATGATCGCTGCTCCCCGGAGGATCCGGACGTCGTTTGGCTGCATGCGGACGGCTCCAACGGAAGTGGGGGTCGAGACTGGTGACCGGGTGTCACTGGTCGGTCACCCGGTGCAGTGCAGAGGCTAACGCGAGGAGGTGTGGGCGCTTCGGGCCAAAGGACCGTTCCGCCAAGGCCTTTCGGCGCTTCCTTCAACTGGTAGTGAACGCTATCACAAACTATTTGATGCGGTCTTTACCTAGAAGGTGTGCCAGCTGTCACACATGAGAGTGATAGCGCGCGTCTGTGCAGAAACCGGGGTGCTTTGTCTGGTATTAGGGAACTTTGCTCCCCCACGACTTGGCAATGCTCTAGTCAGATTCTTACCTTGCCGAGTCGACGCCGAAGTCAGCGCGAGGTTCCGGCATTCCGCCGGCCCAGGGCCGTCGCTCCGTTGACTGAGGCCACCCCCGCGGCCACCGGGGCGCGCTCCTCCTCGGACTCGGCGGCCTGCGCCGGCTCCGGCTCGGGGTCCGCCACCGCCGTGCTGCGGCGGTAGCGCGGGGGCACGAAGTGCTCGGCCCAGCGCGGGGCGCGCGGCGTGAAGCGGGGCAGCAGGAGCAGGGCGAGGCCCACCGCGCTGAGAATCACGACGCCCAGGACGATCCACATGGACGCCGAGTTGACCGAATAGGCGAGCGCGCCGAACGCGATCAGCGCCGACCAGAAGTACATGATCAGCACGGCCCGGCTGTGCGAGTGGCCGATCTCCAGCAGCCGGTGGTGCAGATGCCCGCGGTCGGCCGCGAACGGCGACTGGCCGCGCCAGGTGCGGCGCACGATGGCGAGCACCAGGTCCGCGGTCGGCACCGCGATGATCGTCAGCGGCAGCAGCAGCGGGATGTAGACGGGCACCGTCTGGTGCACGGCCGCCTTCTCGGATCCGACGAACAGCTTCAGGGCGTCCGGGTCGACCTGTCCCGTGATGGAGATCGCGCCGGCCGCCAGCACCAGGCCGATCAGCATCGAGCCGGAGTCGCCCATGAAGATCCGCGCGGGGTGCATGTTGTGCGGCAGGAAGCCGATGCACATGCCCATGAGGATCGCGGCGAACAGCGTCGCCGGAGCGGCCGCCTCGACGCCGTACGAGTACCAGATCCGGTAGGCGTACAGGAAGAACGCGCAGGCCGCGATGCACACCATGCCGGAGGCGAGGCCGTCGAGGCCGTCGACGAAGTTGACCGCGTTGATGGTGATGACGACGAGCGCCACCGTCAGCAGGGTGCCCTGCCACTGGGTGAGCGCCACGCTGCCGACGCCCGGGATGGGCAGCCACAGGATCGTCAGGCCCTGCATGACCATGACGCCGGCGGCGATCATCTGGCCGCCGAGCTTGATCAGGGCGTCGATCTCGAACTTGTCGTCCAGCACGCCGATCAGCCAGATGAGCGCCGCTCCGGAGAGCAGCGCCCGCGGCTCGTTCGACTTCTCGAAGACCTCGCTGAGGTTGGTCAGATGGTCCGCGACCAGCAGGCCCGCGCACAGGCCGAAGAACATCGCGATACCGCCGAGGCGCGGAGTGGGTTCCCGGTGCACGTCACGGGCCCTGATCTCCGGCATGGCTCCGGCCACGATCGCGAACTTCCGTACCGGCCCTGTCAGCAGGTAGGTCACCGCGGCCGTGACGCAGAGCGTCAGCAGGTATTCACGCACAGGCTTCCCCACAGGTCTCGCTGGCCATCTCAGCCCCACACCCTAGCGAGGGACGCATATGAGTGGGGACTTCCGGGTAGCGACGATGGTTGCACGCGTGCCTGTGCACGCAGGCTGCACCCGGGTGCACACAGGTGCGCATACCCTCGCTCAGCTGGTGTACGGCTGAAATCTACCGGTCAGCTCACGCACCTCGTCGCGCGCCTTCTGGGTCTCCGTCTCGCCCCGCAGCACCGCTGCGAACAGGGCGCCGATCCACTGCATCTCCTCCTCTCCCATCCCCTGGGTGGTCACCGCGGCCGTGCCGAGCCTGAGGCCGCGGGCGTCGCCGTGCGGCAGCGCGCAGCAGTCGAGCACCATTCCGGCCGCCGCGAGCCGCCCGCGCGCGGTGCGCCCGTCCACGCCCAGGGGCGCCGGGTCGGCGGTGATCAGATGGGTGTCGGTGCCGCCGGTGGTGACGACCAGGCCCTCCGCCGCGAGCCGGGCCGCGAGCACCCGTGCGTTGGTGACCACCTGATGGGCGTACGTCACGAAGTCCGGCGTCGCCGCCTCGCCGAACGCGACGGCCTTCGCGGCGATGGTGTGCATCTGCGCGCCGCCCTGGGTGAACGGGAAGACGGCCCGGTCGACCCGCTCCGCGAGCTCGGCGCCGCACAGGATCATTCCGCCGCGCGGCCCGCGCAGCACCTTGTGCGTGGTCGCGCACACGACATCGGCGTACGGCACCGGGCTGGGCGCCGCTCCCCCGGCGACCAGGCCGATGGGGTGCGCGGCGTCGGCGATGAGATACGCCCCGACCTCGTCGGCGACCTCGCGGAAGAAGGCGTGGTCGATGTGGCGCGGATAGGCGATGGACCCGCACACGATCGCCTTGGGGCGGTGGGCGCGGGCGAGGGTGCGCATCTGGTCGTAGTCGATGAGCCCGGTCTCGGCGTCGACGCCGTAGCCGACGAAGTCGAACCAGCGGCCGGAGAAGTTGGCGGGCGAGCCGTGCGTGAGGTGGCCGCCGTGGGGCAGGCCGAGGGCGAGGACGGTGTCGCCGGGCCGCAGCAGCGCCGCGTAGGCGGCGAGGACGGCCGAAGAGCCCGAGTGCGACTGGACGTTGGCGTGCTCGGCGCCGAACAGGGCCTTCGCCCGCTCCACGGCCAGGCGCTCGGCCACGTCGACGATCTCGCAGCCGCCGTGGTGCCGGGCGCCCGGATAGCCCTCGGCGTACTTGTTGGCGAGCGGGGAGCCGAGGGCTGCGAGGACCGCGGGCGAGGAGAAGTTCTCGGCGGCGACGAGCTGCAGCGTCGTCGACTGCCGGTCGAGTTCCCCGAGCAGGATCTCGGCCAGCTCGGGGTCCTGCCGCAGCAGGGCGTCGGCGGTCTCAGGGGCGTGGGTGACCGGCATGGTGGGCTCCCGGCGACGGGGATTGCGGGCGGTTCGCCTCCGTGGTGACGTACGACCAATGTAGGCCCGTCAACCTGGTGCCGCGCGGTTGTTACATCCTTGCGCGTACGCCGGTGAGCGCCGTGACGACCGGATCCAGTGCCTGGTGTATCTCGTCGCCGATGGAGCGGAAGAAGGTCAGCGGGGCGCCGTAGGGGTCGTAGACCTCGTCCGCCTCGGCGGTCGGGGCCAGCAGCCACCCGCGTAGAGCGGCGGCGGCGCGGACCAGGGCGCGTGCGCGCGCGACCACGCCGTCCTCCAGCGGGGGCAGGGTCGCGGGGTCGATCGCCCGCACCAGGCGGGTGAACTCCTTCAGGGTGAAGGTGCGCAGGCCCGCCGAGTGGCCCATGGAGATGACCTGCTGACGGTGGTCGCGGGTCGCCGTCAGGACGAGGTCGGCCATGATGACGTGCTCGTCGAGCAGCTCACGGCCGGTGAAGCCGGTCGCGTCCGCGCCGAACTCGGCGAGCACCCGCTCCGCGTTGGTCTCCATGGGCGCGCCCTCGTGGCCCCAGGTGCCCGCGCTCTCCACGATCAGCGCGCCGCCCAGGACGCCGAGGCGCTGCGTCACGTAATGCCGGGTCAGCCGCTCGGTGATGGGCGAGCGGCACACGTTTCCGGTGCTGACGTGGAGGATGCGGAAGCAGTCGCGTGGGAGTCCGACAAACGTTGTCGTGATCTCCGTCGCCCGTTCCCCGTTGCCTATGCCACGCCCCGCGTCAGGGGCTGTCAATTGGCCACCTCGAGGTCGGGTACGACCTTGCGCAGCTCCTCCGGCGACAGTGCGCCCTCGCGCAGCAGCACCGGCACCCGGCCCGTGACGTCGACGATGGACGACGGGACGTTTCCGGGGGTCGGGCCGCCGTCGAGGTAGACGGAGACGGAGTCGCCGAGCATCTCCTGCGCGGCGTCGCAGTCCTCCGGCGCCGGGTGCCCGGAGAGGTTGGCGGAGGAGACGGCCATCGGCCCGACCTCGGTGAGCAGCTCGATGGCGACCGGATGCAGTGGCATGCGCACGGCGACCGTGCCCCGGGTGTCCCCCAGGTCCCACTGCAGCGACGGCTGGTGCTTGGCGACGAGGGTGAGCGCGCCCGGCCAGAAGGCGTCGACCAGCTCCCAGGCCATCTCGGAGAAGTCCGTGACCAGACCGTGGAGGGTGTTCGGGGAGCCGATCAGCACCGGGGTGGGCATGTTGCGGCCGCGGCCCTTGGCCTCCAGCAGGTCCACGACGGCCTCCGAGGAGAAGGCGTCCGCGCCGATGCCGTACACCGTGTCGGTCGGGAGGACCACGAGTTCGCCCCGGCGCACGGCGGACGCGGCCTCGCGCAGACCGGTGGTGCGGTCGGTCGCGTCGTTGGTGTCGTATCGCCGAGCCATGTCTAGCGGGCCTCCTCGTACACGTACATCCGGGAAAGGGTCTGCGGGGCGGTCACGGCAGCGCCTTGCGGGCGGTCGCGAACCGGGGGCGTTTGTTGAGGTCGGGGTGGTCGGCCGCGTCGGCCCAGCCCCGCTCCTCGGTGAAGATCCACGGCACCTGGCCGCCCTGGGTGTCGGCGTGCTCGATGACGACGACGCCGCCCGGGCGCAGCAGCCGGTGTGCGGTCCGCTCCAGACCGCGGATGAGTTCGAGCCCGTCCGGCCCCGAGAACAGGGCGAGTTCGGGGTCGTAGTCCCGGGCCTCGGGGGCGACGTACTCCCATTCGGTCAGCGGGATGTACGGCGGGTTGGAGACGACCAGGTCGACCTGGCCGTCGAGGTCGTGGAAGGCGTCGAGGGCGTTGCCCTGGCGCAGGTCGACCCTGGAGCCCGCCACGTTCTTGCGGGCCCAGCCGAAGGCGTCCTCGGACAGCTCCACGGCGTGCACGCGCGAGCGCGGGACCTCCTGGGCGAGGGCGAGCGCGATGGCGCCGGAGCCGGTGCACAGGTCGACGATGCAGGGTTCCACGACGTCCATGGCGCGCACGGCGTCTATGGCCCAGCCGACCACGGACTCGGTCTCCGGCCGCGGCACGAACACGCCCGGGCCGACCTGGAGTTCCAGATAGCGGAAGTAGGCCCGCCCGGTGATGTGCTGCAGCGGCTCACGCTGCTCGCGCCGGGCGATGACCTCCCAGTAGCGGGCGTCGAAGTCCGCGTCCTTCACGGAGTGCAGCTCGCCCCGCTTCACGCCGTGCACGAACGCGGCGAGCTCCTCCGCGTCGTTGCGCGGCGAGGGCACGCCGGCGTCGGCCAGCCGCTGGGTGGCCTGTGCCACCTCTGCGAGCAGCAGGTTCACGCAAGTCCTCCGTGTCGTACTGGGTCGTGCGTACGGACGTTATGCGGCGGCCAGCTTCGCCGCCGAGTCCGCGTCGACGCAGGCCTGGATGACCGCGTCGAGGTCGCCGTCGAGGACCTGGTCAAGGTTGTACGCCTTGAAGCCCACGCGGTGGTCCGAAATGCGATTCTCCGGGAAGTTGTACGTGCGGATCTTCTCGGAGCGGTCGACGGTGCGGACCTGGCTGCGGCGGGCGTCCGCTGCCTCCCTCTCCGCTTCCTCCTGCGCCGCCGCGAGCAGCCTGGAGCGCAGGATACGCAGTGCCTGCTCCTTGTTCTGCAGCTGGCTCTTCTCGTTCTGGCAGGAGGCGACGACTCCGGTCGGGATGTGCGTGATGCGCACGGCGGAGTCGGTGGTGTTCACGGACTGCCCGCCGGGCCCGGAGGAGCGGTAGACGTCGATGCGGAGGTCGTTGGGGTTGATCTCCACGTCGACCTCCTCGGCCTCGGGGGTCACCAGGACGCCCGCGGCGGAGGTGTGGATACGGCCCTGGGACTCGGTGGCCGGCACCCGCTGCACGCGGTGCACGCCGCCCTCGTACTTCAGTCGGGCCCACACGCCCTGTCCGGGCTCGGTGGCGCCCTGGCCGCCTTTGGTCTTCACGGCGACCTGGACGTCCTTGTAGCCGCCCAGTTCGGACTCGGTGGCGTCGATGATCTCGGTCTTCCAGCCGACGCGCTCGGCGTAGCGCAGGTACATGCGCAGCAGGTCCCCGGCGAAGAGCGCGGACTCGTCACCGCCGGCACCGGCCTTGATCTCCAGGATGACGTCCTTGTCGTCGCTGGGGTCGCGCGGGACCAGCAGCAGGCGCAGCTTCTCGGTGAGCTCCTCGCGCTGCTTCTCCATGTCCTTCACCTCGGCGGCGAAGTCCGGGTCGTCGGCGGCGAGTTCGCGCGCGGTCTCGATGTCGTCGCCGGTCTGCTTCCAGGAGCGGTACGTGGCGACGATCGGGGTGAGCTCGGCGTAGCGCTTGTTCAGCTTGCGCGCGTTGGCCTGGTCGGCGTGGACCGACGGGTCGGCGAGCTTCTTCTCCAGGTCGGCGTGCTCACCGATGAGTTCCTCGACGGCCTCGAACATCTTGGGCTCCTGAAATACGTACGGCGGAAAGGCGGGCGACCAAAAACGCCGGTCCCGGCACGCCTGTGAAGGGCGCGGCCGTGGACCGGCGGATTGGAGCTCGCTACTTCTTGGAGCCGGCAGCCTTGCCGAAGCGGGCCTCGAAGCGGGCCACACGGCCACCGGTGTCGAGGATCTTCTGCTTGCCCGTGTAGAACGGGTGGCACTCGGAGCAGACCTCGGCGCGGACGGTGCCGCTGGAGATCGTGCTGCGGGTGGTGAACGACGCGCCACAGGTGCAGCTGACCTGCGTCTCGACGTATTCGGGGTGGATGTCGCGCTTCAAGGTGTCTCCTAGTTTCGGGAGGGCGCCGGGTCGCAGCCGCGGATTGCTGCCACGTGAACCGGAGCCGACGTACCAGTCTGCCAGGACTGGGGCCATCCCCCAAAACCGGGGGTTCGGGTGTTCTATTCCGTACGGCCCGCAGGGGCCCTCAGCCGGCGTCGACGACGCCCTTCGCATCGCCCGTGGCCGTGCCCTCGGTCGCCGACCTCGGGATGGCCCGGTCGTGCTTCAGGGCCGTCCAGACCTGGTCGGCCTTGGTCTGCTCGACGATGACGCGGTTGCGGTTGGCCGGGTCGTACTGGACCGGCATCGTGACCATGGTCATCTTCGACGAGCTGATGCCCTTGAGGCCGTTCGCGAAGGACATCAGGGAGTTGACCGAGCCCAGGTCGGAGTCGGTGGTGACGGTCTTGGTGCCGGTGTCGGCGAGGTCGTAGAGCTTCTTCGGGTTGGTGAAGACGCCGAGGTGCCTGACCTGGTCGGCCAGGGCCTTGATGAAGGCCTGCTGGAGCTGGATGCGGCCGAGGTCGGAGCCGTCGCCGACGCCGTGCCGGGTGCGGACCAGACCGAGGGCCTGTTCGCCGTCGAGCGTGTGGGTGCCGGCCTTGAGGTCCAGATGGCTCTCGGGGTCCTTGATGTCCTTGGTCGTGGTGACCGGGACGCCGCCGAGCTCGTCGACGAGCTTCTCGAAGCCCTTGAAGTCGACCTCGAGATAGTGGTCCATGCGGATGTCCGTGAGGGACTCGACGGTCTTGACCGCGCAGGCCGCACCGCCCGTGGAATAGGCGGAGTTGAACATCACGCCCTGGGCGGCGGGATGCGTGTCGCCGTGGGTGTCGGTGCACTCGGGGCGGTCGATGATGGTGTCGCGCGGGATGGAGACCACGCTGGCCCTCTTGTGGCCCTTGTACACGTGCACGACCATCGCGGTGTCGGAGCGGGCCGAGCCGTCGTCCGCGCCGCCGCCGAGCTTCTTGTTGCCGCCGGCGCGGGAGTCCGAGCCGAGCACGAGGATGTTCTCCGAGCCGTTGTCGACCTTCGTCGGGCGGGACGTGCCGAGCGCCGAGTCGATGTCGACGCTTTTGATGTTGCCGTTGAGCTTGAAGTACACGTACCCCGCGCCCGTACCGCCGAGCACGACGATCCCCGCCGCGACCCAGGCCGTGATCATGAGGCCCTTCTGGCGCCTGCTGCGGGGCTTGCGGCGACGGCCCTTGGCGCTGTTGCGCGGGCCGTTGGTGCCGGGGGTTCCCGGTATGCCGGGTCCCGGCGTGCTCTCGGCGGACATGTGCTCCTCGTTCTCGTACGGTCGATTACCCCCTGAAGCCTGGGTCAGGCCGGTCGATACGGGTCGTATCGCACCATCGTCACTCCATCCGGTCAGACGGAGAAACCCGAGAAAGGGTTGCACAGCGCACTGTGCCCATACCGTGGACGCCTGGGCACAGAACGTCACATATGTTTACGGCTGTAACTTTCTCACCTGCGGTTTCAGCCACCGTGGTCGCACTGCCGGAAACGCCGCCCACCAGGACTCTTGTGGCAAAGATCTCGCGAGTCGGTGACGCAAAGGACCACGCAAAAGGGCGCCCCCGTCACGGGAGCGCCCTTTCGACAGAAGCCGAGGCTCAGTCGCCGTTGCCCGGCGTCGGGGTCGTCTTCTGGATCTGCATCAGGAACTCGGCGTTCGACTTGGTCTGCTTCATCTTGTCGAGGAGCAGTTCGACCGCCTGCTGCTGGTCGAGGGCGTGCAGCACCCGGCGCAGCTTCCAGACGATGGCGAGCTCGTCGCTGGCGAGCAGGATCTCCTCCTTGCGGGTGCCGGACGCGTCGACGTCCACCGCCGGGAAGATCCGCTTGTCGGCGAGCTTGCGGTCGAGCTTGAGCTCGGCGTTGCCCGTGCCCTTGAACTCTTCGAAGATGACCTCGTCCATACGGGACCCGGTGTCCACCAGCGCGGTGGCGAGGATGGTCAGCGAGCCGCCGTCCTCGATGTTGCGGGCCGCACCGAAGAAGCGCTTCGGCGGGTACAGGGCGGTCGAGTCGACACCACCGGACAGGATGCGGCCGGAGGCGGGCGCCGCGAGGTTGTACGCACGGCCCAGACGCGTGATGGAGTCGAGCAGTACGACGACGTCGTGACCCAGCTCCACCAGGCGCTTGGCGCGCTCGATGGCGAGCTCCGCGACCGTGGTGTGGTCCTCGGCCGGGCGGTCGAAGGTCGAGGAGATGACCTCGCCCTTGACCGACCGCTGCATGTCGGTGACCTCTTCCGGACGCTCGTCGACGAGGACGACCATCAGGTGGCACTCGGGGTTGTTGTGCGTGATCGCGTTGGCGATCGCCTGCATGATCATGGTCTTGCCGGTCTTCGGCGGGGCCACGATCAGACCGCGCTGGCCCTTACCGATCGGCGACACGAGGTCGATGATGCGGGTTGTCAGCACGCCCGGGTCCGTCTCCAGACGGAGGCGGTCCTGCGGGTAGAGCGGGGTCAGCTTGTTGAACTCCGGGCGGCCGCGGCCGTGTTCGGGCGCCATGCCGTTGACGGAGTCGAGACGCACCAGCGCGTTGAACTTCTCGCGGCGCTCGCCCTCCTTGGGCTGGCGGACCGCACCGGTGATGTGGTCGCCCTTGCGCAGACCGTTCTTGCGGACCTGGGCGAGGGAGACGTACACGTCGTTCGGGCCCGGCAGGTAGCCGGAGGTCCGGATGAACGCGTAGTTGTCGAGGATGTCCAGGATGCCCGCGACCGGGATCAGGACGTCGTCCTCGGAGATCTGCGGCTCGCCGGCCATGTCGTCACGGCCGCGACGGCCACGACGGTCGCGGTAGCGGCCGCGACGGCCACGGCGGCCGCCCTCGAAGTCGTCGTCGTCCTGCGGGCCGTTGTCGCGCTGGCGGTCCTGACGGCCGCCGCCCTGCTGGTTCTGCTGGCCGCGCTGGCCCTGCTGGTCGTCGCCCTTGTTGCCACGGCGGTCACCGCGATCGCCACGGTCACCGCGATCGCCGCGGTCCCCGCGGTCACGGTCCCGGCCGCGGTCACGGCGGTCGCGGCGGCCACGGCCCTCGCCGTCACCGCCGGCGTCGCCCCTGCTCTCGCCCTGCGTCTGCGGGGCGGGCGTCTCGGCCTTCGGCTCGCTCTTGGCCTCGGCGGTGACCGTCTCGGGGCTGCCCGCCTCGGCGGTGGCGCGACGGCGGCGGCGCTCGGCGGGAGCGTCCTCCGACGCGTCGCGGGAGGGGCCGCCGGCCGGCTGGCCGGGAATCTCGATCTGCTGCTGGGCCGTGGCCTTCTCGGCCGGGGCGGCCGCCTTCTTCTCCGCGGCGTCGGCCGCGTCGTCGCCCGTGCGGGACCTGGAGGTGGCGCGGCGCTTGGGCTTGGTGTCGGCGGCGGCGTCCGCGGACTTGGCGGGAGCGGCGGCACCTCCCCCGGCCTGCGCCTCCTTGATGACCTCGATCAGCTGGCTCTTGCGCATACGCGCCGTGCCCCTGATGCCGAGGCCGGATGCGACCTGCTGCAGCTCGGCCAGCACCATGCCGTCGAGGCCGGTACCGCGGCGCCGCCGGGAGCCTGCACCGGTGGCAGGCGCGGAGGCGTCCGTGGCGGGCGCGGCAGCAGTCTCCTCGACACGTGCGCCCATCAGATCGGTGGTGTCGCTCACGAAGGGTCCTTCCCTGGAGCGGACGTCGGCCTGTCTGGCTCGGCGACCGGTTGTGCTTCCGACTTCGGCCCTTGCTGTCTGGACCGTGCCGGGGCGGTGGTCCGCCACATGGCGGCGGAGGCAATATCTGGGATGGCGCTTCCCGGAACCTGGGCCGTGGCACCCGGTGTCAGTGTCACGTGGCTCGGTAGCACCGATTCCGGAGCGTGCCCGGCAAGTCGCTCAGCGCCCGCGTACGACGTACTGCCCACATACGTCGTACGGAACACAGAGTGGCTTGGGAGGCTCCCGGAAGAATGTCTGTCCCGGACTGGGACACGAAGCACCTCGCCATGGTGGGGTCGGGTGCAGACTTGAGGTTAACACTACCGGATCCAACAAACATTCCCCCTCTCGAAATCCGGCAACCGTGTGTCAGGTGGCGAGCGGCAGCACGCTCGCCCCCTGGGCGTCGAGCTCGAGCCGGTTCGCGGCCCAGCCCTCGCCTGCCACATCGGCCACCTTGTCGGCGCTGTCGGCGTCGGCCAGCGCGAGCACGGTGGGTCCTGCTCCGGAGATGACTGCCGGGACTCCGTCGGCCCGCAGCCGCTCCACCAGCGCGGCGCTCTCCGGCATGGCGGGCGCACGGTACTCCTGGTGGAGACGGTCCTCTGTGGCGGGCAGCAGCAGCTCGGGGCGCCGGGTGAGGGCCTCGACGAGCAGGGCGGCACGGCCCGCGTTGGCGGCGGCGTCGACGTGCGGCACGGTGCGCGGGAGCAGGCCGCGCGCGGTCTCGGTGAGGACCGGCTTCCCGGGCACGAAAACCACCGGAACGATGGAATCGGCGGCGTCCATCCTGATCGCCCGTGCGGCGCCGGCCTCCAGCCAGGACAGGGTGAAACCGCCGAGCAGACAGGCCGCCACGTTGTCGGGGTGGCCCTCGATCTCGGTCGCGAGCTCCAGCAGGGCCGTGTCGTCGAGCTTCGACTCCCCGCCTATGGTCACGGCGCGCGCGGCGACGATGCCCGCGCAGATGGCGGCCGAGGAGGAGCCGAGGCCGCGGCCGTGCGGGATGCGGTTGGCGCACACGATCTCAAGGCCGCGCGGCTGCCCGCCGAGCAGGTCGAAGGCGGTGCGCAGGGACCGTACGAGCAGGTGGTTCTCATCACGCGGCAGCGTCTCGCTGCCCTCGCCCGCGATGTCGATGTGCAGCCCGGTGTCGGCGACCCGGACGACGACGTCGTCGTAGAGCCCCAGCGACAGGCCGAGGGCGTCGAAGCCGGGGCCGAGGTTGGCGCTGGTGGCGGGGACGCGCACCCTTACGGCTGCGGCGCGGAATGCGGGACCGGCCATCTCTCGATGACTCTCCTTAGAGCTGCGTGATGGTCGAAGACGTTCGATACGACACCGGATACGTACGCGGAGACCCTCGGGCCGTTCGGGCGCGGCGCGGCACCGACCACATGCTCCATGTGCGGAGGCATATGCGGCGGGCGGGTTCGGTACAGCCTATCGAAGGATGCTTCTGTGGCGACATAGGGCGCACAGGAGGCGCACGATGCGTACCGCAAGCCCCCCGTGCACCCCTTGGCGGGAGTTCCCGTCGGGCCGGACCCTCGGGCCGGACCGAGGCGCTCGGCGTCAGGCCAGACCGAGGCGCTCGGCCGCGGCCACGGCGTCGACCGGGACGGTGACCGGCTGCGGGGCGCCGGCGACGGCCCAGTCGGGGTCCTTCAGGCCGTTTCCGGTCACCGTGCACACGATGCGCTGGCCCGAGTCGACCTTGCCCTGCTCGACGGCCTTCAGCAGTCCCGCCACGGACGCGGCGGACGCCGGCTCGACGAAGACACCCTCCTGGGCGGCCAACAGCCGGTAGGCGCGCAGGATCTCACGGTCCGTCACCTCGTCGATGAAGCCGCCGGACTCGTCCCGCGCGGCCAGTGCGTACTGCCAGGAGGCGGGATTGCCGATACGGATCGCGGTGGCGATGGTCGAGGGGTCCTTGACGATCTCGCCGCGCACGATCGGGGCGCTGCCGGACGCCTGGAAGCCCCACATCCGGGGGGTGCGGGTGGCCGGGCCGTCGGCGGCGTACTCCCGGTAGCCCTTCCAGTAGGCCGTGATGTTGCCCGCGTTGCCGACCGGGAGGACATGGATGTCGGGGGCGTCGCCCAGCATGTCGACGATCTCGAAGGCGGCCGTCTTCTGGCCCTCGATACGCACCGGATTGACCGAATTCACCAGCGCCACGGGGTAGTTCTCGCTCAGCGAGCGGGCGAGGGTGAGGCAGTCGTCGAAGTTGCCGTCGACCTGGAGGATCTTGGCGCCGTGCACCAGCGCCTGGCCCATCTTGCCGAGCGCGATCTTGCCCTGCGGCACGAGAACGGCCGAAACCATGCCGGCGCGCACGGCGTAGGCGGCCGCACTCGCCGAGGTGTTGCCGGTGGAGGCGCAGATGACCGCCTTGGCGCCCTCCTCCTTGGCCCTGGTGATGGCCATGGTCATGCCGCGGTCCTTGAAGGAACCGGTGGGGTTCGCACCCTCCACCTTGAGGTGGACCTCGCAGCCCGTGCGCTCGGAGAGCACCTGCGCGGGCACGAGGGGCGTGCCGCCCTCGCGGAGCGTCACGACCGGCGTGGTGTCGGAGACGGGCAGTCTGTCCCGGTACTCCTCGATGATTCCGCGCCACTGGTGGGTCATTGCTGGTTACTCTCCTTCAACCCGCATGATGCTGGCGACACCCCGCACGGTGTCGAGCTTGCGCAGCGCCTCGACGGTCCCGGACAGGGAGGCGTCGGACGCGCGGTGGGTGACGACGACGAGGGAGGCCTCGCCGTTGTTGCCTTGCTGCCGAACGGTATCGATCGACACCCCGTGCTCGGCGAACACGGTCGCAACCTGGGCGAGAACACCCGGTTTGTCCGCTACGTCGAGGCTGATGTGATAGCGCGTCACCACCTCGCCCATGCCCGACACGGGCAGCGCGGCGTACGCCGACTCACCGGGGCCGGTCGCCCCGCCCAGCCGGTTGCGGCAGACGGCGACCAGGTCGCCCAGCACGGCCGAGGCGGTGGGCGCGCCGCCCGCGCCGGGGCCGTAGAACATGAGCTGTCCGCTCGCGTCGGACTCGACGAACACGGCGTTGTACGCGCCGCGGACGGAGGCGAGCGGGTGGCTCAGCGGGATCATGGCGGGGTGCACGCGCGCGGTGACCGAGCCGCCGTCCTGGGCCCGCTCGCAGATGGCGAGCAG
Source organism: Streptomyces spinosisporus (assembly GCF_022698145.1). Classification (GTDB taxonomy): domain Bacteria; phylum Actinomycetota; class Actinomycetes; order Streptomycetales; family Streptomycetaceae; genus Streptomyces; species Streptomyces spinosisporus. Next base: position 265,768 of record NZ_JALDAX010000010.1, on the reverse strand, counting down.
CTTGATGGTGCAGCCCATGTTCTTGGCGGAGGCGAAGTCCGCCGCTGTCACCTCGGTCATGCCCTCGCGGTAGACGTCGTCGAGGCGCACTCGGGAGTGGAAGGCGATGCCGGCCAGGATCGCGGCCTTGGCGGCGGCGTCGAAGCCCTCGACGTCGGCGGTGGGATCGGCCTCGGCGTACCCGAGGGCGGTGGCCTCGTCGAGCGCCTCCTGGTACCCGGCGCCGGTCGAGTCCATCTTGTCGAGGATGAAGTTGGTGGTGCCGTTGACGATGCCGAGCACGCGGTTGACCTTGTCGCCGGCGAGGGACTCGCGCAGCGGCCGGATCAGCGGAATCGCACCCGCGACGGCGGCCTCGTAATACAGGTCCCTGCCGTGCTCCTCGGCGGCGGCGTGCAAAGCGGCGCCGTCCTGGGCGAGCAGCGCCTTGTTGGCGGAGACGACGGAGGCGCCGTGCTCGAAGGCGGTGGTGATGAGCGAGCGGGCCGGCTCGATGCCGCCGATGACCTCGACCACGACGTCGATGTCGCCGCGTTTGACGAGAGCGGTGGCGTCGCTGGTGACGAGCTCGGGCGCGATGCCCTCGCGGACCTTGGAGGGACGGCGTACGGCCACGCCCGCGAGCTCCACGGGGGCGCCGATCCGGGCGGCGAGGTCGGCGGCGTGCGTCGTCATGATGCGCGCCACCTCTGAGCCGACGACCCCACAGCCCAGCAGCGCCACCTTCAGCGGACGCGTACGCATCATCCGACCTCGTTTCCTCATACCGTCTACGGTTGGACCAGTCTCACTCACCGGACCGGAGTTTCTATGCCATGTCCGGATCGTGAGACATCGATTTCATTTGTACCGGGGTGGAGGACAGGAGATCTTCCGCCCTTTTGCCGGGCCTCTTTTTCTTCGCCCTGGGGTTCAGCCGACGTCGAGGCGCAGGAGGTCCTCCTCCGTCTCGCGGCGCACGATGACGCGGGCCTCGCCGTCGTTCACGGCGACGACGGGCGGGCGCAGGACGTGGTTGTAGTTGCTCGCCATGGAGCGGCAGTAGGCGCCGGTGGCGGGCACGGCGACCAGGTCGCCGGGCGCCAGGTCGGAGGGCAGGAACGCGTCCTTGACCACGATGTCCCCGCTCTCGCAGTGCTTGCCGACGATCCGGGCGAGCATCGGCTCGGCGTCCGAGGTGCGCGAGACGAGCGCGACGCTGTACTCGGCGTCGTAGAGCGCCGTCCGGATGTTGTCCGACATGCCGCCGTCGACGGAGACGTACGTCCGCAGTCCGTCGAGGGGCTTGATGGTGCCGACCTCGTAGAGCGTGAAGGCGGTGGGGCCCACGATGGCGCGCCCGGGCTCGACGGAGATGCGCGGAGTGCGCAGCCTGGCGGACTCGCACTCACGCGTGACGATCTCGGTGAGCGCCTTGGCGATCTCGTGCGGCTCGCGGGGGTCGTCGTCGCTGGTGTACGCGATGCCGAGGCCACCGCCGAGGTCGATCTCGGGCAGTTCGACACCGTGCTCGTCCCGGACGTCCTTGAGCAGCCCGACCACGCGGTGCGCGGCGACCTCGAAGCCGGACATGTCGAAGATCTGCGAACCGATGTGGGAGTGGATGCCGATGAGCTCGAGCGAGTCGAGCTGCAGGGCCCGCCGCACGGCCTCGGCGGCCTGCCCGCCGGCCAGCGGGATGCCGAACTTCTGGTCCTCGTGCGCGGTGGCGATGAACTCGTGGGTGTGCGCCTCCACACCGACCGTGATCCGGATCTGCACGCGCTGCCGTCGGCCGAGTTCCCGAGCGATGTGGGCGACGCGCACGATCTCCTGGAAGGAGTCGAGCACGATACGGCCGACACCGGCCTCGACGGCGCGGTGGATCTCGGCGACGGACTTGTTGTTGCCGTGGAAGGCGATGCGGTCGGCGGGCATGCCAGCGGACAGGGCGGTGGCGAGTTCGCCGCCGGAGCAGACGTCGAGATTGAGCCCCTCCTCGTGCAGCCACCGCACGACAGCACGGGACAGGAACGCCTTGCCGGCGTAGAAGACATCGGCATCGGCCCCGAAGGCACTGCGCCAGGCCCGCGCCCGGGCCCGGAAGTCCGCCTCGTCGAGGACATAGGCAGGGGTGCCGTACTGCTCGGCGATCGTCTTCACGTCCAAGCCGCCGACGGTGGCCACCCCGTCCACGTCGCGGGTGACCGTCTGCGCCCACACCTTCGGGTCGAGGGCGTTGAGGTCGGCGGGCGGGGCGGAGTAGTGGCCCTCGGGGAGGACGTCGGCGTGACGGGGGCCGGCGGGGTGTGCGGAACGGCTCATGGGTTCGGAGTGGCTTTCTGTGTGCGTCACGGGCAGTGGGGCGGTTCCTGCGTCACCGGTGATGCGGTGCGTCGTGTGTCACCGGGGTGAGGTGCGTCTTGCGCCACCGGTGGCGGGGGGCCCGCTGCCTCACAGGTGATCGGGGGCGTGGATGCCGAGCAGGGAGAGGCCGCCGGCCAGCACCGTCCCGGCGGCTTCGGCGAGCGCGAGCCGGGCGCGGTGGGCGGCCGAGGGTTTCTCGTCGCCGCGCGGGAGCACGGTAGGCAGGACGGGGAGCACGGCATCGGCGACGGTGACGAGGTGCCGGGCGAGACGGTCGGGCGCGCGGTCAGCTGCCGCACGGGCGAGGATGCGGGGGTGGTCGGTGAGGGGGGTGAGGAGGGGGGACCAGGTGGTGTGCGGGTCCCTTGGCAGGTGTCCGCCATGAACGTGTTCGTCTACGTCACCGGGGGCGGGGGTGAAGCCCAGGGCGGCGGCGTTGCGGCGGAGGGCCCGGGTGCGGGCGTGGGCGTAACGGACGCGGAAGAGAGGGTTGCTCCCGCGCTGGACCAGATGATCGGCGGTGATACGGGGCCGGTCGTGGGCGGCGGGGTGCAGCAGCGCCCAGCGGGCGGCGTCGGGGCCGAGCGGGGCGGGGTCGTCCGGGGCCGGGACGGGCCGGAGGTTCACGGGTTCGCGGTGGTCGACCTCGACACGCCCCCCTTGTGAACCGACGATCCGCACGAGCGCGTCCGCGACGACTTCGGCCCGGACCTCGTACGGGATGCGCAGTTCGACGACCTGCCCGGCGAGGGAGTCGCCGTGCCCGTAGGCCGGGCCGGCGTCGAGGATCTCGCGGGTCAGGGCGGCCGCGGATGCCGCCGCGGGCTGCAGGCTGATATTGAGGAAGCCGGGTCCGGTGACGACGACGTCGGCGACACCGTCCGCGTCGGCGAGATGCCCCTTGATGATCTCGGCAACCCGCAGCGGCGGCTGCCCGGCGGGCCGGGCGAGCTGCAGCGCGATGTTGGTGGCGTAGTCCCCGCAGCCCCCAGGACCGGGCGGCGCCACGACAACCCTCCCCGGCACGGCCACCCTCAGCTCCCCCTCATCCACAGCACGACACACCGCGCGCAGCACGGTGCGGGAGAGCTCTACGGGGGTCACGGGTCAAGCGTATGGGAGGAGGGGGGTGGGGAGGCGAGTCGGTGGGGGTGGGGGTCCGGGATGTGGACGGGGGGGACTACGGCGCCGCCGCGGTGAGGCCTGTTGCTGTCAGATTGCTGTCAGGTTGCTGTCAGGTTTGCCGGGTTCAGGCGCCGGCACGCCCGGCCCGCTCGGCCTCACCGACCCCGAGAACGCTCCCCAGCTCGGAGTCGTCGTCCTCGTCGCGGCTCCCCCCACCCCTCTTCCGCTCGACCAACTGCTGCACGAGACGCACGAGTTCGGCAGGCTCGAAGGGCTTGGCGAGGAAGGCGTCGACGCCGACGTCGAGCCCGGCGTCGATCTCGTACGAGGTGCAGGCGCTGACGATGGCGAGGGGAAGATCACGGGTACGTGGATCGCTGCGCAGCCGGGCGGCGGTACGAAGTCCGTCAAGCCGGGGCATCACGACATCGAGGGTGACCACATCGGGCCGCACCTGATGAACGACATCCAGACACTCGGCACCGTCAGCCGCGGTCACCACCTCGAAACCCTCCAGCTCGAGATTGACCCTGATCAGCTGCCGGATGACCTTGTTGTCGTCCACAACAAGCACCCGACCCGACGCGCCTGGCACAACTCGAGAGTAGGTCGACACCGGCCACCGCGTCCGGCTTTTCCCCACTTCTGGCCCGCGCGGGGGACAGGGGTGGGGGCGGGGGTGGGGGGTGACGGCAGCGGGGGCACGGGATTCGGTGGTGCGGGGGTCTGCGGGCGCCGACGGGACGATGGAGTTGCGGGTTGAGGGGACGAACGCGAACTGCTGGGGCGAAGGGGGCGCAACGGGTTGGCGGGATGTGGGCGGCAGGACGGGGGACCAGGACCCCCAGTGACGGCACTGGATGCCAGGAGGCAGGTTGAGTGAGGCGCGGGCGGGGACGAACGGACTCCACAGCACAGCCGGCAACAAGGCGGGGGACGAACGCACAGCGCACCCCACCAACAGGGAACCCGAACCGGGCAACACGGGCGCCGCAGCCAGGCGATGCCCCTCGGGACGACCCCACAAAACCCGTTCATGAACACCCTGGATCAGCTGGTAGGGTTCTACCCGTCGCCGCGCACACAGCGCAGCCGACACGCCCCCGTAGCTCAGGGGATAGAGCAACGGCCTCCGGAGCCGTGTGCGCAGGTTCGAATCCTGCCGGGGGCACTTCGCATGAAGTGCCTAAAGACCCCGCCACCAGCGCATTCGCTGAGTGCGGGGTCTTCGCGTATGTGCAGGCGGATGCTGCCGGAAGCAGCCGTTTGCCAGTGATCACGTTGTAATAGCGTGTTGATCTTGAGGGGCCTTGCAGCAGGTCAGCAGCCCTTAATCGTCTTCCGCCGCAGCAGTCCGAGATCCTCCCTGTGGCCGCACATTGCCACTGAGGTCGAACATGAGCCACTCCAGCCAGGCTGGTGCTACGTCGAGCGTCTTCGCCCACGAATGCATGTCCCGCACGTACGCCACGTAGCGGGCAGCCCTGTTCCGAGTACCTGCGGCTCGCCAACTCACCCACCCAAGAGCGTTCAGCGTCTGGAAGACCCGGTCATCCAAGATCAGCGCCCGCTCCTCGGCCGAGCCGTCGTCCACCACCGCGAACCACTTCGTGAAGAACGAACGTCCCACGCCATTGACCCGGAATCCCCGGTATGCGCCATCCAGATCACCCGCACACACCTTGGCGCGCGTACCGACGAGCGCCGAAAGGAGTCGTTGACGGTCGTCCAGGGCCGCCTCGGTGTAGCGCGGTCCACGCCCATTCGTCGTGCCCGAACCCCAGATCATCACAGCCGCGAACAGCCCCCGAAGACCGTCCGGATCCGCACCGACCTCATCGCGCAGGCGTGCCAGATCCTCACGACTGATCAATCGCTCCCCGGCCTTGGACCCAGCCCTGCCTATCTCCAGGACACCGGCCACCCCATGCGGTTCGAGCCGGACACGCCAAATCTCAGGCCGGAAGCGCACAGGTTCCTGCCGACGCTCACGGTGCTCATCGACAAGAGGGCACAGCCCTTCCGGCAGCGGTGTCGGCGGATTCATGGCCCCAGCATTCCGTACCTGATCAGCCTATGTTCATCGATCTGATGGTTTCGTCGTCGACCATCGATTTCAGGTACCCGGAGAGCATGACGAAGGCCCCGGATCGCTCCGGGGCCCACAGCGCTCACAGTCCATCGGACCGAAACGCTATCCGTTGGCGCCCTCCTCCCCCAGGCCCTGCATGATCCGGTCGTTCATCTCCTTCTCCTGGCCGTCGATGCACTTGGCGTAGATCTTCAGAAGGACATCCACCGAGTGACCGGCCCGAGCGGCGACCTCCGGGGCGGGAACGCCGGAGTTGAGCCACTGGGACACGCCCGCGTGACGGAGGTCGTACGGCCGGAAGGCCAGGACCGACGAGACCTGATCCGGGATGAGCGCCAGCTCCCGAGCCTGTTTCCACACACGCGAGTACGACGAGGCCGCGATCACGTTGCCCCGCTCGCTGGAGAACAGCCGGCCGTCTTTCGCCGTACCGAACTCCTTCAGGTGCTCACGGAGCAGGCGCACGAGCGGAGGGGGTATCGGCACGATGCGCACTTCGCCCTGGGCTCGCTGTTTCAGGCCGCGCCGATCGTGAGCCTCTCCGGAGTCCGTCCAGGCTTTGCCCGCCGTGGGACGGGTTTCCGCCAGCTCGATGCGGCCCCAACCGGAGGCCGGAAGCGTGCAGTCGGAGCGGCGGAGCCCCAGCGCCTCCCCCGGTCGCATCGACGCGTAGTACAGGCACCCGAAGAACGCCCGGAGCCTCCGACCGCTCGCCCGTTCGTAGCCGCCTACATACGTGAGCGCCGTCAGCAGCTCCCGAGCCTGCCGAGGGTTGACCACCACTCGCCGGTCAACCTCCTGCACCGCCCTCTTCCCGCGCTTGCGCCGGACCCGCGTCAGTGGATTCGACGTAAGGTGCTCCAACTCCACTGCGTACTCAAGAGCGTTGAACACCACCGCGCGCCGTCGCCGGTAGGTCTGAGTCGCAGCCGGTTTACCGTCCAGCTTCCGGCCGAGCGCATCGATCAGCTCATGCACCCGGACAATCTCCTGAAGCTCCCCCACCGGAAGCGACGCCTTCTCTATCCACCGCACGGCCGTGGCGATCTCCTCAGGCTGCTCCCGCTCCCTTCGCGGAACCGGCAGGACGTACGAGCGCAACGCCTTCCGAAGCACCTCCGGAGCAGGCCGCCCCCGTGCCGGTTTGACCACGACGGGAACGACCGTCGCCAGCGCATCGGTCATGCTGTCCCGTTGCTTGGCCGACGCCTCCGGCCAACGCGCGTCCAGGTACTTCACCGCCAAGTCGAGGAACGACAAGGCAGCCTTGCCCCCGCGTAGCGAGTCGGGCAGACCCGTGACCGTGTCGAACGGCTCGCCCTTGTCGAGTGCCCGCATCAGCTTGGCCCGGAAGCGGTCGGCAAGCGCCTTGGTCTTGTGCGACTCGCTGAACGGCTGCCCGTCGACGACCCAGCGCACGAGGTACGTCGGTTTCTTGGTTGTCTTGTTGACCGAGATCTTCCAGACGGAGACTTTGTACGACTTCACGACGCAGCCCCCTCTGCCCGGTCCTCCAACCAGTCGTTGAGCACGTCCCGCCGAACCCGGAGCTCCCCGTTCGGCAGCCGGATGCAGGGTGGCGCGATGCGCAGTTCCCGCCAGCGGTAGAAGGTGCGTCGGGAGATGCCGCCCAGTTCGTCGAGCACCTGGCGGACCGTGAGCAGTTCGGCCGTCTTCGCGCGGCTGTCACGCGCCATGGAGACCACCGCCCTCCCGCACGGATGCGGCCAGGAGCGCAGCCGCCGGCGAGTAGCCGCGACCCGCGTACCGCCACTGGCCAACCGTCACCGTCGGACCGTCGACCAGACCGAGCGACGCCCGCTGCTGTTCCGCGCGGTGATCGGCGCGCGCCTGCCGGAGCGCGGTCAGCGTTGTCGAGTAGCGGCGTGACTTGGTGGAGAAATGCCCGCCGTACCCGAGCATGTGAGCCCAACGACGCAGCCCGAGTGGCTCGAACTCCGGCAGGCCGCCGAGCCACCAGCACGTACCGATCATGCGCAGCACGTGTGCACGTACAGGCAACATGACCATGTCCCGCGCGTGGTGGATCCGGCCGTCGACCGCGCCGGCGGACTCGGCTCCCTTGGTGGCGTACTTGGCGATGTAGCCCGCCACGGCCGCCGCGAAGGCAGGCCGCTCCCCCGCATTCCGCCGGTACGAGGTGACCGGCCGTACGTCGACCTGCGTACCGAAGCGGAGCTCCCGCGGGCCGACCACGTTCGCCCCCGGAGCGGACAGCCGCACCCGACCGGCCACCGTCCGTACGGCGTCCATCAGGAGCGCGACAGTCGCCCAGCCGGGCGGGGGCGAGTCGGGTCCGTCCGGTCCGTCGAGTCGGATCACGCCGTGGAAGTGGACCAGGCCGCGCCGCTGGTACTCGGCGACCTTCGCGTACGAGAGCCGCGCGACTTCCGCGAACTCCGTACGCGACAGCCCGGCACGGCGTGCGACCTCCCGTCGCAGCTCCAGGCCGAACCGGTGCCAGAGCCGACCGGCGAACGCGTGCCAGAGGACGGCGCCCGCGTAGTCGTAGCAGCGCGGGCAGAGCGGTTCGCCAAGACGGAGATCGTCCGTCGAGTGACGCTCGCGGCATCCGGTTGGCCGGCCATGGGGGCAGGACTCCCCCGCCCGGCGGGGGCGGCAGGCCCGTACCCGCCCGCCGTCTTCCCGCCGTGTGTGCACCAGGCCGAAGCCGGGAGCGGTGAGCGTGGCGAACACGCGTGGGTACCCGCTCACCGCCTCCGTGACATTCTTGCCGCCGACGAGTCCGGCCCGGACGAGGTGATACGTGTCTGCTCGGTACAAGCCCGAGCAGGCCGGGCAGACCGTCGCGCGCCGGTTGCCGCACGCGACAAGCAGGCGACCGCCGTAGACGTCCGACCCGTAGGAGAGCAAGGCCGCGCCCGTAGTCGTGTCGTAGACGGTCGCCGCGCCGACCAGGTGGATCGGGTTGGTGCAGCCGCCGAGACGGACGATGTTCCGACGCCAGGCCGCGAACTCCGACTCTGACGCCCTGGCGATCAGGGCAGCAGAGTCCTTCATGAGGGTCGTGGTCATCGGTGACCACCCCCGCCGCCGAACGCGTGCGCCATCACGGCCGAGATGCCCTCGGGCCGGGTCTTGGCGCTGAAGCGAAGCGTTGGGTCGGTGAGCCAGAGCGCCGCGGCGTGCGCAGGGCACAGGCGTTGCTCGGTGTCGTCGAGCCCGACGAGGACGACCTGTTCCCGGCCGGCGCAAGTCGAGACGTCCGGGTCGCGCTGCCTGAGTTCGCAGTCGGGCAGCGGGGATTTGCGCGAATGATGCGCGTTGGACAAAGTGTGAGTGCTCCTTTCACTGCTCATGTGGCGGATGGAGTGGGTTCCTGACGGGGTCGGGTTTGGCGACTTCGCGCCCCGTCGGGAGCCCTTCGTACGGGCGATCACTGCCGGTCCTTGGGCGGAACGGCGACGGCTACGTATGCGATCGGCCCGAATTCGCGGCGTGCGTCGAAGTAGCCCTGTCCGAGGTCTTCCGTTGGCACGCCGAGCGGAGCGGCGACGGACTCCACTCCCTCGCGACGAGTGGCGGAGTCAGGTGCGTCGACCAGGACGGCGATGGATGCGCGGTGCGGTACGACGACTGCAGGGTTGGCGGTGAGGAAGTCGACCAGCTCCCGCAGACCTGCCAGGAACGCGGCGCGGTCACCGGAGCGGATGACGTATGCGGACACGGGATGTACCCCTCTCGGGTCAACGGGTCGTTTCAGAAGCGGAGTTGGCCGAGGAAGCCGTTCACGCCGTCGAGGAATGCCTGAGCGAACGGCGCGGCCACGGTCTTGGAGAGCAGGAAGCCGAAGGCTCCGCAGAGCAGCGCGTCGGCCCACCGCAGGTACCGGATGCGCAGCAGGAACCAGATCAGCAGGCCCAGTAGCAGGACGGCGGACATGGACACCAGCACGGCAGGCCCCTTTCACGGCGCTTCGACGTGCAGTTCGGACAGGACGGGAGTCAGGTGCGCGTACTCGGCGGCAACGGCTTCCGCCTCGGTCTCCGTGATCAGATGTGAGCGGGCCCGTTCCCAGCCGTCCCCGGAAGCGAGGACGGCCGTACCGGCCTGTTCGGGCGTGATGGCCTGCGCCGCCTTGAGCGCGTCAGGATTGAGGTCGCCGAGCGCCATCTCGGCCGTACCGGGGTCGGCCACGCGATGACAGACCCGACCACCGAGCTGGGCCCGCAGCGCTGTGACGCCGGGCCCCAGGTCGGAGCCGACGCGTTGGCCGGCGACTACGAGGAACACCCCGAGGGCCGCGCCGAGTTGGGCCAGCCGGATCAACGCCGTACCGGCCGCCTGAGCTTCGTCCTTCTCGCTCCGGCTCGCGACGAGGAACAGTTCCGCGAGCTCATCGACGATCACGACGACGGGGACCGGGCGTTCCTTGTCCGGCAGACCCCAGATGTTGCGCACGCGAGCCGCCCGGCAGACGGTCATGCGGTCGAGGGTCAGATCTACGAGCGCGGCCAGCAGTCGGACCGCCTGTTCACGGTTCGTCGCGAGGGCGGACAACCGCGGCCCGTACAGGGACAGTTCCATGCCGCCCTTGCAGTCGATGCCGACCAGGGCGACGGGTTGCGGAGCCAGGCCCGCCACGAGGGCGTTGATCAGCGTGGACTTGCCTGAACGGGTAGCCCCGACGATCAGCCAGTGCGGTATGCGCCGCAGGTCGAGCACCCACGCGGCCCCGGTCTCCAGCGCGCCCACCGTCACCCGGAGCAGATGACCAGGGCCCCGCTGCTTCGGTATCCGAGGATCCGCCAACGGGTCAGCCGCCGATGCGACGATCCGCACGACCCCCGGCTTCCAGGAGGTCACCCGCACCGCGTGGACCTGCCAGTCCTCCGCCATGGCAGGCGCAGCCTTGACGAAGTCCTCCGGCACCTGGCCCGGTAACAGCCGTGCCAGCAGTACGAAGCCGCCGGAGGTAGGGCGTATGAGCCCGCGACGCGGCATCCGCGGCTGAGGCGGGGGCGCCCCGTTGCCGATGAGCCCGGACACGACCGTCAGCGCGGGCCGGCGACTCACGGCGAGTCCACACCCGGCCATGAGCTGCCGCCAGGTCTGCATGACACGGAAGGCGGCGACCGGGAAGCCGAGTAACAGCCACCCGGCGACGGGGTAGCGGCGGCGCAGGGCCGGGCCCGCGAGAAGCAGGCCCGAGACCAGCGCTGCGGCCACCACCAGGACCCAATTCGGCCCGGTCGCATGGGCCGAAGTGGTGGAGGCCAGGTTCATCACTGCGCGGCCCCCTTGCCCGCCGGGGCGGGAGTGTTCAGGGGCCGGATCTCCGCAGCACGGAACGCGATTCCGTGCCGCCCCTCGTTCTCCCACGGCGTGGCGACCAGGTCCCGCACGGCCACGGGCATGCCGAGCTGCACACCGGCCGGCTCACCGGCCACGCTCACGTTCACGACGTCGGCCGACGACCCTGCCATCAAGCAGAGTCCGACCTGATACATGGTCTTGCCCGTGTCGCGGTCGACGCGGAGCTGACCTGTCTCACGGTTGGCGACCCGCGGAGTCGGGGGTACGGCGCAGATGATCCCCGTGTACTTCGCGGTGTCGATCGGAAGGCTTGCCACTGTTCGGATCTCCTCATCTCTGGCACCCGAAGGCCGATCCTCCGGATTGCTAGACCACCCGTAGTACGGGTGACGCGGACAAGAGTGCAACCCGTAGTACGGGTTGTCAACCGCCTTCGAGTGGGAGAAGCTACTTCCGTCCGCGGATGGAACTTCCATCCATGGAAGGAAGAAGCAACAACCCCTGCCGTGGAGGGCCCGCATGCCGCCGAAGGACACGCAGCCGAAGTATCGGCAGATCGCCGACTACCTGCGCGATGGCATCTTGGACGGCACCTTCCCGGCCGGCCAACCGCTCCCGTCCGAGGAGGCGTTGGCGAAGCAGTTCAGCGTGACGCGCCCCACAGTCCGTCAGGGCCTCTCCGAGCTACGGGCGTCCGGTCTCGTCGAGGCCATCATGGGCCGCGGCACCTTCGCCCGCTCACCTCATGGCCGCCCCAGCCACACGCGCCCGCGCGGCGTACGCAGGGCACCCGACGGCCGCTACATCGAGGCCGACGGCATCCGCTGGACCGACGCCGAGCCCCCCGTGGCCACTCGCACCGACGCCCCGTTGGCCCTGGCGGACCTACTCCGCATCCCGCCGGGCGAGCCGATGTTCACGTACGACGCCCTACAAACGGCAGACCACGGCCATCTCCGCCAACTCCACCGGACGTACGTGCCGTTCTCCGTCCTGATCGACACCAAGTACGAGGAGGAGGCACCGCCGCCGGCGCCGGAGCTCTACACGGCACTCGCAGACCTGGGCCACGAACTCCGCTTCACGGAGTACGTTCGCACCCGCATGCCTCTACCGGACCAGGCCCAGGCCCTCCGACTCGCGGATGGTGTGCCTCTCCTGCACGTCATCCGCGTGACGCTCGCGGCGGCGGACAAGCCCTTGGCCCTGGAAGAGTTCCACCTGCCAGGCGACGAGTTGGAGCTGTCGTTCAGGCTGTAGCCGTACCCGAGTTGGCTCAGAGTTTCTTCACGTAATCAAGGCGGCTCGCTCCGCTCACCGCGCGCGGCCCGGCCCCCGGCCGGGCCTGCGCTCCTGTCTCCGCCCCGCTCCAGCCCGGCCGGCGCCCGTACCGCGCGCACAGCAATCAGTGACCTGATGCCAGAGAAGGGGTACATCGTGGCTGGGGCGGTCGGCTCCACGGCTTTAGCCACCTCCCCGGTCCGGGTCCCGCGTCGAGCAAGACCAGGGGGCCACTCGTGCACATTGCGGTCAGGCCCAAAGCCTGCCCGAGTTGCCAACCAGCGTACGGCCCCCTGGTCATGCTCGACCCCAGACCGGGCAGGCCACCGGCCAAACCCGCTCCGCCGACCTCTTCGACGAAGAGCCAATCTCCGCAGGGAACTTGACCTGAGCTCCCCCTAGCAGCACCCTATTCGCTGTCGTAACATGGAGTGCTTACCGGCTCACGGGTTGGAGCCGAGTGGTCAGGGGGGCGTTATGAGTATCGATTTTGGGTTGCTCAAAATCCGAGAAGTGATTGTTCACGAGGTCCCCAAGGTCTTCAGGCGCGAGACCAATCCCGCCCCCTTGCGCCTGAGTCAGGTATCTAGCCCTCTAACGCCTGAGGTTCTCAAAAACTTACAGGTGAAATTTCGGGGGGATTTGGCCCACTCCGGGCGGGAAATCGTAGAGGACTCCCCACGCTCCTCCAAAGTACCAGACATCGTACGCGATTACCTAGACGGCGACGAATCCGATTTCGTTCTCGTTTCGCAGGACCTTGCCGAAGCACTCAGGGCATCCCAAGATGGCGCCAATTCAGGCGGCTTGCTCTTGGTGGCCAGCGCCTCCATTGCGGAAAAACGTGCGCTACTAATCGTGAAACTGGCAAACGAAAATGGGATGCGTGCAACGTTTGACTCGGTTAACGGAAAGGACACCTTTCAGGTCGTATACCTGAACGACCTACTATTCGCGGGAAAAGCTCAGGTCTACAAGGCGGGACTTTTTCTACAGCCTCAGGATGACGAGCACGCACTCGAAGGGTTCGTCTCAGACAAACAGACTCCCGGCTCTCGCATTGCTGGATTCTTCCTCCAGGATTATCTTGGATGCCGCCCGAAAGAACAGCCAGAAGAGCTGACGCTGCGCTTTTTCGAATCATCGGGCAAATGGATAGACTCCTTCAGTACTAGTTCAGAAAAACAAACGAGGTACACGGTTGCATTGCTGTCTGAACTTCAAAGCAACCGTCGAAGCATTTCCATGCGCGGATTCGCCAATTCCCATCTCGACGAAGAAGATCGTGACGCTTACGTTCACTTGATGAGTGAATCGGGTGTACCCAAGACGCCATTTGAGAAGGATCTTTACCTTGTCGAAAGTAAGCTTGCCAAGATTCAGTACACCTTCGATAGCGGAACAGTAGTAATTGTCCCGCCATCCGCGCTCACGGAAGGAATAGTTCACGTTGTCGACGACGACGATGGTCTGAGTCGAATCGAGGTTCTTGACCATCTCAAGGAGATGAAGAGCCGAGGCAGCGGCGGACGCCGATCAAACAGGCCGCGCGATCTGGAAAGCTCTGATGGATCAGGTCCAGAATGAGGCGAGACTCAGGTACATAAGAGAAAAATCCATATTCGACACTCTAGCGTCGAACGTAACAGAGCTTATACGCACCGAGGCGGCCGCCAATGGGATCACATGCGAGGTTCAGGGGCGAAGCAAGGACGTAGCAAGTTTCGTTAGAAAGGCTCTCAAAAAAAGATATGCGAACCCCTGGGAAGAGATAACCGATAAAGCCGGGGTTCGAGTGATACTTGAGCACAGCAACGACGTTGATGAAGTGCTCGAAGTAATCCGAGCCGCCTTCACTGTATTGCATGAAGAAGATGAGCGCGATCAGCCTGAAAACGAATCGCGTTTGATCTATCCCAAGATCCACCTGCAGATCGTCGACCCCAGTCATGATCCGGCAAGTGATACTTCACCGCTGGAATGTGAGATTCAAGTCAGGACTCGGGCACAGGATCTCTGGTCCCGCATGTCGCATACTCTTCTCTACAAACCAGCCGTTCCGTCCACGCCCGTTGTCAGACGCTCCCTGTATCGTCTCCTAGCACTGGTCGAGTTGTACGACTCGGAAGTGGCCCGGGGGGTCGAAGAAATGGAGTCCAATCCAGATTTTCGAGAGGTCCAACTACTGCGTCACGCCGAACGAGTATTTCATCTTTTCGTGGCGTCTGACTATGAAATCTCCATTTCAGAGGAGATTATGCCTGTACTAACCTCGTTGATCGAGGACACTGAATCCTACGGGAATAGATTGGTTGACTTTTCGCGCCACCGGTTCGCTAAGCTGGATGACACTTTCCGAGAGTACGGACCAATGAGTGAGGTCGGCCAATCGGGACAGTATGTTTTGGTAGGTCAGCCCGAAAGTGTAATCATTTTCCAGCTACTCGAAGAGATGCCGCTTCGCCTCGCGGCTGCATGGCGTCAAGCGTTACCCGACGACTGGCTAGACGAGCTTTCAAGCGTGTGGGGAGTAGCTTTTGAATGAGGGGTCGGGCATATCGGTTACTGCCCTTTTCGCAGAGGTGCTAGTCATTGGCATTGGAGCGACTCTGGCTAGCGTCGGATTTTTGTTTTGCGCACTCGACGGGCAAACGATTTCTAAGATACTAGAAGCTGATACAGGCTTCATATTGTCCTGTGGCCTTACCCTTTCATACGCGGCAGGAATAGTTCTTGATCGTGCGGCGGACCTGCTCCTTAAGCCTCTTAGCGAGACATACAAGGCGACCTATTTCCCGAACTCCCGCGACTACACGGTTGCCCGCGAACGCATTTCCACAGTTCCCTATTTTTTGGCGCGTACAGAGTACGCTAGAAGCCGCATGCGAGTCTGTCGCGGTTGGGTAGTTAATGGGGCCTTGTTGACATTGGCTGCCGACGGTAACCTTATCCGGCATGGGGACAAGCTTAATATTGTCGCGTCTATGACAGTCGTCACCATTCTTGGGATCGCATTGACTGCGGGTTCGTTCTTTTCCTGGAAAAGCATAGTGAAGAGCTCGTACAAACAAATCAAGCTGCAAAGCGACATAGTCTCCGCTCGCGTTACCCCAATCGCGACGCCAAGCAATTAGAGGCCATCGCGCCCACCCTCACCAGCCCTCCGGTGCAAGTAGCGCCCATTACGGCATGCTCTGGCTGTAGAGCCCGGAGTTTTACTCCGTTGGTAGCGTCTGGCAGTGGACCGTGCAGTACTAGTGCTGGGCAGTGTTGGGCCGTCTCTGGGCTGTGCGAGGCTACCTTGAGACCACTCAACAGCGACCCACGGTGGCAGACGAGCCATAGCCGGGCACCGCAAGCACCTTCCCCAGCCGGCGCTCGTCCCTACGAGGCCGGTCGCGATATCAATCGAACCCAGGGACGGACGCCATAAAGGGCTGCATACTGGACGCACTTGAGGGAGGGGACCATGGCCATGTTTAGACGCTGGGCACAGCGGCGCTACGACAAAGCGCAGGCGGAGTACTGGCAGAGCATTGAACCCGTGCTTGGCCCTGGCGAACGGAGAATTGCCAGTTCGCCCGCGCGAAACCTGTGGGACGGTCCTCAGGATGGCGTCCTCTTCCTCACCGACCGGACCATCTACTGGGGTGCATGGCTAGGACAGGGGAGACAGACCAAACCCATGTTCGCCCAGGAGCTTCGGGAGTGTCCGAGCGCACGCATCGGCGAGCAAGGCACCTTGGACGTAGCAGTGGGAGGTGAGCGCGTTGGATCGTTCGCTTCGTTTGCACCGGCTCCCGGCGCCCAGTGGAGCTTCACAGAGTTCTGCAAGAGCTTCGGCCAGGCGTTGGAGGGCAGCCGCGAGCTGCCACCCGCCGCGGATACACCGCCTGTTGACTCGGCAGGCTAGGTAGGCCACGGCGGGATGGCGCCCTACGAGCCCCAGCCCCCGCGGCGATTCGGGACGAAGGGCCGAGGTCGTGCCATCCGCGTGCCAGACCCTGCGGGGACTCACGGGGAACAGCGGAGACCAAACAGCTGATCCGCCGAGACTGGAAGGTCCTTCCACCCCAGGTCAACCCGTCGATCACCGCTAAGGAACCCAAGCTTCCCAAGCTGAGAGCTCGATGCTCATCTCCCGTTCCACTACGAACGCCCAGGTTCAAAGCCCTCACCCCTTCTGCTGTCTACGGCCATCGGTCGTTACATGTCAGACTCCCCTCGTGAGTGAACTCATGACCGCGATCGTCAGCGGAGCGGCTGGTCTCGCCGTGGGAGGAGCGGCCTCGGCCGTTCAGGTGTGGAAGGTGAGGAAGAACGCTGCTGAGGCCAACATGGCTCGCAAGGCGCGGGACGCCCAATTGGTTGGGGAGATCCGGGCCACAGGGCAGGCGTGGATTGAATACCTCCTGCGCACATGCGCACGGCTAGCTGACGGCCAGCGCGTTGATGAGCCAGCGTTCACGGCCCGAGCCGATGAGTTGAGGGAATCCGCCTATCGAGCGATGGCGAAGATCCCACCTACATCTAACGATGACTTCTTCTATGGGTCGTTTGGCGACCTGATGAGGCGGCTGCAGCAACAGGTTGAGGACGCCGTCCGTCGCGACGACCACGACCTTGCGAGGTGGTTGCTCGACCCTGGCTCAGTCCTTCAGGTCTCCCGCGATGACGTCTTCACGCATGCGCAAATACAGCGGCGCCTGTCGACGGAACGTTTGTACCGTTTGATTCAAAGTGGTGACTTGAATCTCGGTTCTGATGGTTCTGCCCCAGGAGATGAAAACTGATTGATGGCACTCCGATGCCCTAACATCAGCTCTTGACACCAAAGAAAGAACTTAGTGGCGATTCTTCGCCTGAAACTCTCTCATCCTTTTGAGCTCGTCTGCAATTCTCTTCGTGCTCCATTCAATGGAGTCAGCATTCAGGGCACTGTCTGCAAGAATATTCAGGTCAATTACATATGTGAGAGTCTCGACCGGGCCACGCGGCCCTTTCGCGTCGACAGTCACCGTGTACACCCGCGGCAGTTCAGGGTCTGCAAAGAAACCGGACCCGACATCCATCGTGTAACCGAACATCCGACCGGGCGGGATTACTGGGATCACACGCGAAGCGGCAGCATTCAGCTTCGCCGTAGCTTCGTCACCGCGACTGGTAGCCAGGGGTGGCGTAACAGCGATCCGGACATCCTTAGCAAGGGTAGGTCCAATGTTTTCAACAACAAACCAAAGAAGCTGAGAGCCCGGTACACGCGCGCGAATATCCACGACCACGTACGGCTCAGTGGCTTCGCGTTGCGCCCTCTCGGCGGCTGCCAACTGCTGCCTCGCAACATCGATCTGTTGATTGGCAGCGGACACCTGCTGTTGCGCTGCGACGACTTGCTGCTGAGCTGCCACCACCTGATCGCTTGCCGCTTTGGCTTGATCGCTCGCCGCCTTCGCTTGCTCACGCCCCGACCTTGCCTGCTGGCGAGCGAAGGTTGCGGCCCCCCCGGAGATAACAAGCCCGAGAGTGGAAACCGCGAGAGCAGCAACAGGCAGCGCATCCATAGCGACACGTTAGAACGGAGCGACGGCGGATACAGCAGAAAGTAGAAAATCTGGGCCACCCGTCCGCTGCACCCTTGCATTGCACTCTGCTGCCGCAAGGAAGACGACAGCCAAACTCGCCGTGTGGTCTGCAGCTGCTTCAACCAACAGGTCTGGGTGTAGGTGGGGCAACCGTCCCACCGCCGCGTCGTGACGTGGGTGGGCCGGCCTAGGGAAGACGAACGGCTCCACCCCGAGTTCTTCCTGGGGTTCCATGGGCTGTGTCTGGTGAAGTCGGTCGACGATGAGGACTGGTACGTGGGCACTCTGAACGACCAGTGTCGACTGCTGGAGCGCCTACGACGATCTGTACGAGGCGCTTCGGCGTCTGTAGCCCCGTTGGTCTCGCTCCAGGTCCAGCGAGATCCGTCTCAGTTTCCGTCTCATTCAGCCCCGTTCACGGCCGTTCAGGCGGGACCAGGAGCCGGACACAGCCCACGAGCGGGCCGCCCATGAACCCAGGTGAACGCCCCCGGACGCGGCCTCAGGAGCCACCACCACAGTTGGAAAGCGTGTTGGAGGTGCCAAGTTGGGCCTGGAGACCTTCCAACGGCGCCGATGCGTGCTCCGCTTGGTGGATGGCAACCATCATCGCCAGTGTCTTAGCTGTCCTGGGAACCCTACTCGGCGCGGGACTCACCCTGGCGTTTCAGCAGCGCGCCACTGACAGAAGCCACCAGTTCACCCGCGATGAGAAGGTCCGCCAAGAACGACTCGACGCTTACTCCGCCTACGGTGGGGTGCTGATCAACTATCGCCGCTGCTTGATACATCTCTGGTTCTGCGAGCACGAGCAACCGCCGCTTGAGGACCCCGAGACGGTGCGGATCCGCGCCTATAGTTTGCGTACCAGCGCGCAAGAGGCACTGTTCAAGGTCCAGATACTCACGGACGACGAGACGCTGAGCCAGGCTGCGGACTCCCTACTCGACGACGTCAACGCCCTAGCCATGGCCGAGAGCAGAAACGAGCTCGAAGACCTGAGAGAACGGACCCGTATCACCATCAGACGACTCATCAGGTCGGCCAGGCAACACCTCTGAATCGGCGTCGACACGCCTGTTTGTGCGACCAGCCCGCCCATGCCGCTCCCAGACCGCTCGCACTACAGCCGCACCAGATTGAGCGGGGAACAGCGGGGAATCACGGTGAAGGCCTAGGCTCGACGAGGACACAGGCCAGCCGTTCGCCCAGGTCAGCGCCCCAACCAGCCCCGAACGCCCGCAGCTTCCCAAGCCGAGAGCGCGAGTTCGATTCTCGCCACACGTTCCACTGTGAACCTCCAGGTCATTGACCGGGGGTTGTGTGTTGTCGAACCACTATCAGTCGTTCTCCCTACAGCGGTATGAGTAGATGGTTCACAATGCGCGGTATGCCGTCCAGGTACCGCCGCCCTCGAAGACGCTCAACAACGCTCCGCTGCGGACGTCCTACCAAGAAGGGGACGCCGTGCAAGCTGCCCAAGGAAATCGGCCGAGGGTGCCGCCATCACGCCACCCGGGCTGAGCGCGAAGCCGCCGCCGAGGCGGTGCGGGCGCGGGCCGAAAGAGCGAGACAACGGGCGGAACGGAAACAGCGGACGATCCGTGCCGGACTAGTTCTCGTCACCCTGACGTTGCTGGCCGGCCTGGGGTCCTGCACCTGGAACGCCTGGAAAGAAGATCAGCACGAGGCTGGGTGCCGTCCATACCGAACTCATGCTCTGGCGCTGAGTGACAAAGCCCAGGCGGTGCGAATTCCCCTCGTCTTCGCCGGAGACGCGACCGTAAGCATCCTGCAACTCGGGGGCAAACTCCCCGACGATCCCCTCGGAAGCATCGGCGCCGCATCCGCCACTGAGTTGGACATATCGACGGCATACTCCGAGAAGCGCGACCTTGCTGGACAGGCTGCACGAATCGTTCTCGATCACCGGGAGTGCTTCGACTCAGACTTCATCGCCGAGGCTTCCCTTATAGACCAAGCGCCTACCGAGGTCAGCAGGGTGGAGATGCCGTCACCCGCTCACTGCAGCGACGGGTGGCCGTCCAGCTCTATCGGCCGACAAGGTGCATGCTCGCATCACGGCGGCGTCGTCGACGCACGCCCATGGGCCACCCTGTTCTTCGACTGATCGCTCACGGCGGTAGCCCACATGACCTTCAAGGACGGATCTCTGTATGGCTAGGGATCTGAAGATCAGAAAGCAGTGTGGTGCAGGGCCCTGCTTGACAGCTCCAAGGTGGTCGCGAGTTGCTGGTGATTCTCTGCCTTCCTGCGGGAATGCACAGCGTGACCCATGGTGGTCGGCAGCTAGGGGGAGGGGTCCAATGGCTCAGCGTCGGAACAACAATTGGCACAGTGAGTATCAGCGGCAGCAGCAGGCGATGCAGCGCGCACAGCGTCAGCAGGAACAGCAGGCTGAGCGGGCACGCAAGGCCGCTGAGGCGGATCGTAAACGGCGGGAGCGGGAGCAGAAGGTCGCCTACGAGCAGCGGCAAGCAGAGCTTGCGCAGGCTCGAACCATCGGTGTCGAGCATGAAGCGGAGCAGTTACGACAGTTGCTGCGCGACGCCCTGGTAGGTGATGCGCCGACCTCCTTCGAGCGGCTCCGTCGCGTGCACACACCGATGGCGTTCGATGAGCGTCCCTGGTCTCGCCCGGAACTCGCGCCGCGGTGGGAAGACTTCGCCCCACCGGAGCCGGGGAAGCTGTCAGCGCTCCTCGGGCTGGGCAAGAAGAGATATGACACCGAACTGGCAGCTTCTCAGGAACGCTTCCGTGAGGCACAGGAGCACCATCAGCGCGCGGAGGAGAAACGACGCACCGCGTTGGAGCGTAAGCGGGTCGCGCACGACCTGAGGGAGGTTCAGGCGGCTCGAGAGGCTCAGGAGTTCAACGAGGCTTTAGGCCAGCGGCGCGAGAGATACCGCACTGGGGATGCCGAGGCAGTTGAATGGTTTCTGGGAGAGGTGCTGGACGCCTCCACATATCCAGCAGGATTCCCAAGGGGGCATCGCATTGCGTTCCGCGCAGCAACCGGTGACGTACTAATCGAGATTCAGCTGCCCCTGGAGGAGTGCGTTCCGGCCGCACGAGGCTACAAGTACATCAAGTCTCGTGATGAAACGACGGCGGTGCCACGTCCGGAGAAGGAGCGCAAAGAAACGTACGCGTCGGTGCTCGCCCAAATCGCGCTGCGCACCGTGCACGAGGTCTTGGCCAGTGACACGGACAAGATCATCACTGGTGTAACGCTCAATGGTCATGTGAAGACTGTCGACCGCGCCACTGGGCAAGAGGTATCCCCCTGCCTAATCACGCTCAGTACGAGCAGAGATCAGTTCGCGACTCTGAGACTGAGCCAGGTTGACCCGGTCCACTGTCTGAAGCATCTCAACGCCCTGGTGTCGCCGAATCCGTACGATCTGGAGCCTGTCCGGCCCATCATCGAGTTCGACCTGTCGAAGTACAGGCTGATGGACAGCATGGACGTCGTCGCGGGCCTCGACAGCAGGCCGGTACTCGTGCAGTTGTCGCCGACCGAGTTCGAGCACCTGATCCGCCAGCTCTTCGAAGCGATCGGCATGGAGGCTTGGAACACCCAGGCGTCGAAGGACGAAGGCGTCGACGCCGTAGCCGTCAGCAAGGACCCCGTCTTCAACGGTGAGTGCATCATCCAGGCGAAGCGCTACAGCAAGCTCGTCGGAGTGGAATCCGTCCAGGCCCTTGCCGGGGTCGTGGAACACAAGCGAGCCGCGAAGGGTGTCCTGATCACGACGTCGTGGTTCGGCAGGGCAAGCCACGAGTTCGCCCGGCAGCACGGCCGCCTTCAGCTCATCGAAGGTCCCGAGTTGAAGTACCTCATCAAAGAGCACCTCGGAAAGGACGTGATTCCGGGGCCGGTTCCACCAAAGCGTCGCGCCTGACAACGCGCTCCAGGCCGGCGAACCCGGGCCGCATATGCCGGCCGATGCCTCGTCCTTCGATGGCTGCCGCACCACAAACGCACCAGATCCAGCGGGGACGGCGGAATCACGGTGAAAGCAGCCAAGCTACCGAGCCCCACGTTCGGCCGTTCGCCCAGGCCAGCACCAGAACCGGCCTCAAATGCCCGCAGCTTCCCAAGTTGATGCCGGTTGCCCTGCCGTTCGTCCGGGCTGCGGCGCTGGGGCGCCGGTCCCGGCCGAGCGGCAGGGCAACAGGACGCCGAGGAGCGGTTCAAGCCGCAGGCGCTTCCTGGGGAGGGAGCGGGGGCACGTTCGTCGTCGTGTCCGCCGATTCCGCCGCTAGTCCGGCCGTGATCAGCCTCGCCAGCAGCTCAGCCGCCTCAGGACGAACGGCCCCGAGCTGCACCAGCCCGTCACCGAAAACGTTGACGTCGGCGACCAGGTCGGGGAAGTCCGAGTCCAGCCCGAGCAGCACAAGCTGATCAGCCAGAGCGCCGGCGCTTTGTCGTGCGCGGTTCCAGCCGCGCACGTACGGGACGCCCGGCGACAGGTTCTCCGCTCGTTTGGCCACTACTCCGCGCCGGTCGGTCATGATGTCAGGCCCTTCCCTGGCGTTCTTCAGCGACGGTCGGTTCGTCGCCGTCGTCGTTATGGTCTCGGCCGAATCCGCTTGCCAGGGCCAGGCGCAGGAGCTCTGCGATGCGCTCGGCCGTGGCGGGAGACACTCGGCCCAGCTCGACAAGGCCGTGTCCGAAGGCGTTCAAGTCCGCGCGCAGGTAGGGGAAGCCCTTCTCCAGGCCGGCGCGCACGAGGACGTCTCGCAGTGCGGTGGTGGCGTTTCGGGCCGCGTACCAGCCGTCGCTGTCAAGCGGCGACCACGCGGCAGCGTCGCGCCCGTCGGTCGGCTCATTCGGCATCCGTGTTCGACTCCTCGGGGAGCGCGGCGACCGCCGCGTACGGCGTCGGGTACTGCTCGTCGAAGCGGTCGATCCTTGCCAGCAGTTCCGCGGAAGCGACCAGCGCAGTGGCCAGGGCGACGGGACGCAATGGATTGGCTTCCGGCCGACGCGTAGGCGCGCGGAGCCACTGATAGCGGTCGTCGGCCAGCGAGATGGGGCCCGGCACGACGACGGCACAGTCCTTGCTCAGGTATCGGTACGGCGGTGGCGAGGACGTTTCGCGTTCGAGGTAGTGCGTGAAGGTCTCGCGGCTCCGCGAGGAGAGGAAGAATCCGACTCGCTGTGCCTTGCGGTCGACGACCGTTGGTCCGAACGGCATCGCGCTCCGCAAGAGACGATCGAACATCTCCATCCCGAGGCGCTGTTCCACGCTCAGCACGTCGAAGTAGCGGCCGGTCGGCAGCAGGCACGGCATGCGGGGATCGTCCGCCCACACCTGCCGGCACTCAATGGGGTTGTCCGCTGCCGCCGACAGCCATTGCATGCCGCTCCTGGTCATCCTCTGCACGCCATCTCACCTCGGTCGAGACTGGGTTGCGGCCGCGATGCCGCCCTGTGTCCAGGCTCGGGGACACCACCCTGGCCAGGGCAGATGACGAGAGGTGACGGGGGATGACGGGTCAGGCGCGGACGCGTCATCCCCCGTCACCGATCAACAACCCTCGATCTACGGTTACTTGCAGCGCGCGGCAAAGAACTGCGCGTACATTCGATCGTGAAGCCGAAGAGTCGTGCGCCCCAGAAGTCGCACCCGTGCTCAGGTGGGGAGGGAACGGTCACGTCTTCGCTAGAGCCGATCAGCGTTCGCTTACGGCAAGCCCGTACGGGCCGAGGCTGGAGTCAGCCGAGGTTGGTACGCGAGCTGCGTCAGGTTGCGCTCGGCCGCGGCCACCAACTCCCGTCAGACGCCAGCGTGAAGCGTCGTATCGCCAGTTGGGAGAACGGCCACAGCGCGCCGGACGACTTCTACGGTCGGTTGCTGTGCGAGGCGTACACCCTCAGCGCCGCCGAGCTGGGGCTGAACCACGAGGGGGAGCGCGACACCGGGCTCTTGGACGCCAGCTATCCGGCGAGCCCCGAGGGCGCGATCGATACGGTCGGTCAGCTGTGGCGCGCTGATCTCAACCGGTACGAGCCCCTGTTGCATGCCGAGCCGTCCGAGCCCGCGTGGAACGAAGCCTCGCTTCGTTGGCTGGTCGCGCCCGAGCCGGCCGTTCCGAGGCAGCGTCGAGACGGAATGCGCGTCGGTTTCGGAGACGTCGCCGCCGTCAAGACCACGGCGGACATGTTCGCCGAGTTAGACGACCGGTTCGGAGGCGACCACGCTCGGCATGCAGCCGTGCAGTACCTCAGCACGGAAGTGACGCCACTCCTACGCGGGCAGTACAGAGAGCAGGTGGGTCGAGCGCTGTTTTCTACTGTGGCAGAGGCGACCCTCCTGGCAGGTTGGATGTCCTACGACGCCTGCCGCCACGGTCTGGCGCAGCGGTACTTCCTCCAGGCCCTCCGGCTGGCCCAGGACGCCAACGATCGTCGGCTCGCCGGAAGCATCCTGTCCGCCATGAGCCACCAGGCGACGTTCCTCGGTCGCTACACGCAGGCCGCGACGCTCGCCCGCGCGGCGCTCATGGGCATCTCCCCCGTGGCCACGCCGACACTGCGTGCCCAGTTTCATGCCATGGAGGCTCGCGCACTTGCCCGCACCGGCGACGTTCGGGCATGCGAAGCGGCCCTGACCGCAGCCACGAAGGCGCTGGAGAGCCGGAACAGCGACGACGAGCCCGAATGGATCAGCTACTTCGACGAGGCTGAACTTGCTGCCGAGGCCGCCCACTGCTTCCGCGACGTCAACAGCGCCCGAAAGGCCGTCGCCCACGCCGAGAATGCCATGAGCGGAAGCCACGTACGAAGCGACTTCTTCGCGACCATGGTGCTGGCGGACGCCCACCTGCGCGCCGGCGACGTCGAGGAAGCCTGTCGTGTCGCCCTTGATGCCCTCGACCTGGGCGAGCAACTGAAGTCGGCTCGCTGCATCAGCTACCTCGCGGAGTTCCGGCAGAACCTTGCAGGTGTCGGTAGCAACAGGGACGTACAGACCCTCACCGATCAGGTCAGAGACCACAGATTGTGGCTCGCCGCTGGCGGTCAGGCCGATTCCTGACGCGCCAACGTCTCGGTCAGAACGGGCCCCATTCGTCTCGGCCCTCACCAGTACGAAGGGACCCCACTCGCCGAGCGAACTCGGTGGCGGCCCGGTCGCTGCTCGTGACCTGGTGACCGAGCCAGGCGACCATCATCAGCTCACGCAGGTCAGCGAGCGTCTCGTACCCGGGCCAGTTCATCAGGTCGAAGCCGTACCGGTGCACGAACTCTGCGTACTCCGCCTTGCTGTGCCACGCATACCGCTCGTAGAACATCGCCGTCTGAACTAGGTCCCACTCACGCGGCGCCAGAGCGAAACCGTCCAGGTCGATGAGCACTGCGTGCCCGTCTCGGTGACGGAGGATGTTTCCGATACTGGCATCGCCGTGGATCATGCCGAAGGGAAGGACGAAGTCCAGCCGGTCGTAGTCCTTACCTAGGCTCGATGCTCGTTCTTCGAGGAACGTTCGGTCCTCCGCCGAGATGCCGTCCAACCCTTCGAGGGACGCCGCCACCTTGGCCAACGGGTCGAAGTACGGCAAGTGCAGAGACTCGGGTTCTTCAAGCCAGTGCAAGCGACGGAGGAGATCCGCGAGTTCCCCAACCGTCCCGTACTCCTCGTTCTCCTGAACGCTCTCCCAGAGGGTCACCACCAGGCCGCCGACAACGAGCGGTTGAGCGACCGACGCCGGCACGCGCATGGCCGGGAAGTCCTGCGTCTCAAGCCAGCGGGCCACGCTCACTGCCCGTTCCATCTCGCCGAGCACCGCCGGATCACGCGCGATGCGGGCGATGACCGGCAAGGACGCCAGGCGGTAGACCGCGTTCGAGCCTAGCCGCAGCAACTCGGCACCGCGGGAGTCGAGTTCGACCATTGCGCATGCCTCGCGAAGGACAGGTTCCAGGCCCTCCGCCGTGAACTCCGCGCCGCCGTCCGCTCCCCCGCTGCTGCCCGAGATCATGCTTCGACCATACGGGCCGGGCCCACCGCCCGACAGGCCGCCCGCGTAATAGGGGCGTAATGATCTTCACCCACCGCAACCGAGACCACCCTTCCCGTGCAGGTCAGCTCCCAAATGGCGCAACGGTCTCCCCTGGCCTCCGGAGCCGTGTGCGCAGGTTCGAATCCTGCCGGGGGCACCCAGCATGAGGTGCCCAAAGACCCCGTCACCAGCGGAAACGCTGAGGCCGGGGTCTTCGCGTATGTGCAGCCGTATGCGGCCCGAAGCGGCCGTATGTCGGGGCCTGTGGACGAGGCGTGGACGGGATCTTGAGGCATCGCCCCAGGTGAGCTCTCGGATGACGAGGCTCACGCCGACGTCGGGCGTCGAAGGCCGAGCGCCGCGGCTCAGGCCTGGCTCCAGGCCTGACGGTGGCGAGCGACGCTGTACACCTGCTCAACCTGGTCGACTGTCAGTACGCCTGAGAGCGGCGCCAGGGCCGATACCTGGCGTTCCTTGTACACCCGCACGGTGAGCTGCGTGGCCACGACCTTCAGGTCGGTGACGCCGACGAAGACGAGCACCGGTTCCACCGGCACTGGAAAGTCGCAGTAGTACGCGAGCACTCGGGCTACTCGCTTGGCTTCCGCCCGGCGCTTGCGTGCGTAGGCGCCGGTTTTCCGTGGTCGACTTTCACGGAATCGTCGCCGACCCATACGGCTTTCCTGTGGTGATGCTTCGTATTGATGCTGAACACCCCACCAGGCCCGATCAGTAAGTGATTGATGTCCACTTGGTTGGCCGAGGGAACGGAATGCAGGACGTGCCAACCGTGGCGCGCTAATCGGTTCAGCTCGGCGCCCACGCGCCGCTCTCCCGCCAACCCCTTGCGCCAGGTGTCCCACTCCGTGGGCCGTCGAAGAAGGCGTGAGACCCCTCGCTCCACGAGTCCCGGACCGGTTTCGTCCAGCAGATCACGCAAGGCAGCCCCGGGAGGGTTCACGGCCAGATCGTCGGCCTCAGTCAGAGGCGGCAGCACCGGACGACGCGCTGTTGTCTCGGGCGTCCTGTTTGGCGGGGCTGTCTCGTCGAGCTTCTGTAAGTGCTGTGTCAGCACAGCGGTTACGTCATCGCGGTACTCGGCCCGCAAGACCGTGATCTCCCCTGACGTGACGTCCGCCCAACCGACCGCAGGGCCCTCAGGCAGGTTGGCGTACAGACGGTCATGTCCGTACCGCTTCCAGCGCGTGATGTGCAGCTCCACAAGGCCCCCTGTACTTTCGCGCCGGCGTTTCCGCCATGGCAGCAGCAAGCGAGATACGGCCACAAGAAGGCAGAACAAGCCGCATGGCTCCGCTCGCTCCTGCGCCTAGCGGGTCAGCGGTGGTAGTGGATCATCTCCAACAGAGCGATCGGGAACAGAAGGGGTCGGCGCAGGCACCAAGTGCAGTGGCCGCAACGCCACTTCACTCGCCGCCCCCGGAGCAAGAGCTGAGCGCCACCAGCCGACGCGACTCGCCCGCGGGCGAAATCGACGAGGTGAATCCTCCAAACCAGCGGCAAGGGCGCAGCACCCGAGATAGAAGGTGCCCATGGATCTCAACTCTCCAGCGGCCGTCGCTCTCATAGCGGCAGTGGTGTCCGTGGTCGGAACCCTCTTAACTGTCCGCGCCACCGTGCAGACCAACCACAACGCAGCAGTCCAGACACAGTTCCAAGAGATCATCAAGAGGCGGATCGAGTATTACCCCAAGCTTTGGAAGATCCACATTCGCTACGAAACCAACTGGACTCTCTCAGGTCAGCCCAAGACCCGCGAATGGGCTGAGCAGTACGCCCAAGAACTCATGGACTTCAACCTGGAAGGTGGCGTCTTTTTCTCCCAGCCCGTCTACGCGAAGTTCTACGAGCTGCGCTCCGACCTCTACCAGGCCATGGAAATCACCCAGCCCGGCGCTGAGGTCCCGCGAGACCTCACCCACAAGATCAGGCAGAGTGTGTACGGCGGCCCTGGCTATGGACCTGGGATGTCCACCCACATCAAGAACGACCTTGGCAGTTACCAAAGCGCCTCTCTAGCGCGAGTCGGCAAGAAGTAGACGCAGTCGAAGAGGGCAACCTGAAAGGGCCACCTCAGAGATGAGCACCCTCGCGTTCAACCAACGCACCCGCCAGTAGGGGCCTACGAGTGCCGAGAGAACCACGCCCGCAGCTTCGGTGAGGTCGGGGTCCGAGCCCGTTTGCTGGGCCCGATGACCTGCGTGTGATCACGTCGTCGGCCACTCTGGTGGAGGCCGTCCGCCCTGGCATCAACCGCCCGGCCCTGGAGTGGACGCTCTCCCGTCTCGTCGTGGAGCCGGTCACCGACGCGGTCGCGCGCTATGCTGCCGCCCTGCTCACCGATGCCGGCCTGCGCGGGCACAAGTACGCCATCGACTCCGTGCTCAGCGCGACGGCCCTCGCCGCCCCGGGGCCCGTCACCGTGCTCACCTCGGACCCCGAAGATCTCGCGGCCCTGTGCGGAACACGCGCCATCGTCATCAAGGTCTGACCCCAGTCGTTACGCCGTAACGACGTCACCCCTCGCGGTGCCGAGCGAACACCCGCTGTTGCTCGTCCTGCCAACTCCAGTTCTCCGGATGGGAGAAGGGCAGGCTTCTGGCGAGGCTGGAGAACTGGCCGGATGGCTCCCTGCTGGCCTGGTTCACGACGATTGCCGAGAGCATCGGTGCTCGGCCGTCTTCGTTGCGGTGGAGGCAGACGTCCTTGAGCAGGTACGTCATGATCCCGCGGTGAGGTGGGATGGAGTCGTAGCCTCCTTTTTTCAGCTCGGCGCTCAGCTCTCCGTACGTGATGGTCTGCCCCTCCCGGGCCCGCTTCTGCAGGATCTCTACCGCCAGTTCGACCGCTGCCGGGTATTCCGGGTCCTTGATCCTCACTGTTCCCCCCCCCGCGTGGACACTGCTCAGCCTGCCCGAAGGCCCGCTCACCGATAGAAGACCGCCACACCCCCATGATGCGAGCAAGCTCCCTGGTGGTGGGCCGCGTACGAGTACGTGCCGTCGTTGCATCGGGCTGTTGCGCCGTTGCCTGCGGAGGTGGAGCCCCCTGATGAGGTGGAGCCCCCGCTGGATGACGAGCCGCCGGAGGTTCCGCTGCCGCTCGATCCGGAACCGGAGGATGCGGCGTGAGCCGTGACCGTGACCTTTACCTTGACCGTTTTCGTCACCGTCGGGGCGGGCTCGGGCTTGGCGGTTTCCGTTGCCGTGGCTGTTGCGGTGACCGTGGCTGTGGCCGCCGGCTCGGCCTTGTCGGCGGCGGTCGTCTTCGTCGTGTCGGTGTTCGTGTTCCCGCTGTCCGCGCCGGCGCCTGCCGCGCCCAGGGCGAACGCGAGGACCAGGGCGGGGAGTACGAAGCGCTTGCGGGCCCACTTGGGTGCGGGGCGGGTGGCCGGCGGTCCGGGCGGCGGCGAGCACGGCGACGGCTGGGGCGGGTAGTGGCTCATGGGATCCCCCGGGTCTAGCGGTACGTGGGGGGTGAAACTATCCGTGCGGGCACGCCGGATGTGATGGATTGATGGAGATGGTGATTGAGTTGTAATACTGCAAGACTCAACTACCTCGGTCGAAAGCCCCGAGACCCACATCACAACCCCCAAGAGAACAAGGTCACAGCCCTTCCCCCTGCTGCTCCTTTGGACCTCTGGCCTAGCATCCGAGCATGACGGTCCTGCCTGACGACGGGCTCTCGCTGGCCGCCGAGTTCCCTGACGCGACTCGTGAACAGTGGCAACACCTTGTGGAGGGTGTGCTGCGGAAGTCGGGCAAGGACGTCTCGGGGTCGGCTGCGGAAGAAGCCCTGTCCACCGCGCTCGAGGACGGGCTGCGCACCCGCCCCCTCTACACCGCGCACGACGCCGCGCCCGATCCCGGGCTGCCCGGGTTCGCCCCGTACGTCCGCGGCGGGCGCCCCGAGGGCAACACCGGTGGCGGCTGGGATCTGCGGCAGCGGCACACCTCGGCCTCCGACGGGGTCGTGCTCGCCGACCTGGAGAACGGCGTCACCTCGCTGTGGCTGGTCCTCGGCGAGGGCGGCATCCCGGTCTCCGAACTCGGGCGAGCTCTCGACGGTGTTTATCTTGACCTTGCTCCTGTCGTTCTCGATGCCGGAGAGCAAGTAGAGGCCGCTGCGCGCGAGTTGATGCGGATCCATGACGAGCGCGGGGTCGCCCACGATGCCGTTCGCGGCAATCTCGGGGCCGATCCGCTCGGGCATGAGGCCCGTACGGGTCGCGCGCTCGGCTTCGCGTCCCTCGTCCCCCTCGCCCGGCTGTGTGCCGAGCAGTACCCGGGGCTGCGCGCGTTCACCGTCGACGCGTTGCCCTATCACGAGGCCGGGGGGTCCGCCGCCCAGGAGCTCGGCTGCTCGCTCGCCACCGGAGTCGCCTATCTGCGCGAGCTCACAGAAGCGGGCGCCGGTACCGGAAAACTGACCGTCGAACAGGCCCTCGCCCAGCTGGAGTTCCGTTACGCCGCCACCGCCGACCAGTTCCTGACCGTCGCCAAGCTGCGCGCCGCGCGCCGGCTGTGGGCGCGGGTCACCGAGGTGTGCGGGGCGCCCGGCGCCCAGGTGCAGCACGTCGTCACCTCGCCGGTGATGATGACGCGCCGGGACCCCTGGGTGAACATGCTGCGGACGACGATCGCCACGCTGGCCGCCGGGGTCGGCGGCGCCGACGCCGTGACCGTACTGCCCTTCGACCACGCGCTCGGCCTGCCGGACGCGTTCGCGCGACGTATCGCCCGCAACACCTCGACCATCCTCGTCGAGGAGTCGCACCTGGCGCGGGTGATCGATCCGGCGGGCGGCTCCTGGTACGTGGAGCGGCTCACGGACGAACTCGCCCATGCGGGCTGGGAGTTCTTCCAGCAGATCGAGCGCGCCGGTGGTCAGGCCGCCGCCCTCCGCTCCGGGCAGCTGAGCCGAACCCTCACCGACACCTGGCAAGCGCGCACCACCAAGCTCGCCAAGCGGCGCGAACCCGTCACCGGTGTCAGCGAGTTCCCGAATCTCGCCGAGCCGGCCGTGGAGCGGGAGCCCGCCCCCGCGCCTCCGTCCGGCGGCCTTCCTCGCGTCCGGCGGGACGAGGCGTACGAGGCCCTGCGTGCCCGGTCCGACGCGCATCTGGCCGCGACCGGCTCCCGGCCCCGTGTCTTCCTGGCCGCGCTCGGTCCGGCCGCCGCGCACACCGCGCGCCTGGCCTTCGCGTCGAACCTGTTCCAGGCGGGCGGCATCGAGCCCGTCACGGAGGGCACCTTCGCCGAGAGCGGCGCCAGCGAGGTGTGTCTGTGTTCCAGTGACGCTCTCTACGAGGAGCAGGCCGAATCCGTGGCCGCCGAGTTCAGGTCGGCGGGCGCCACGCACGTGTTCCTCGCGGGCCGCCCCGGGCAGTACACGGGTGTCGACGCCTACGTCTTCGCGGGCTGTGACGCCGTCGCCGTGCTGTCCGCCACCCTCGACCGCATGGGAGTGTCCTGATGGGAATCCCCGACTTCTCCGGGATCGAGCTCGGGGAGCCGAGGACCGACGCCGGCCTCGACGACTGGCGCAAGGCGGCCGGGAACGACGGAACCTTCTGGGAGACCCCGGAGGGCATCGCGGTCAAGCCGCTGTACACCGGCCGTGACCTGGAGGGCCTGGACTTCCTGGAGACGTACCCGGGCATGGCGCCGTATCTGCGCGGGCCGTACCCGACGATGTACGTCAACCAGCCCTGGACGATCCGTCAGTACGCGGGCTTCTCCACGGCCGAGGAGTCCAACGCCTTCTACCGGCGCAATCTGGCGGCCGGTCAGAAGGGCCTGTCGGTCGCCTTCGACCTGCCCACGCACCGGGGGTACGACAGCGACCACCCGCGGGTGACGGGCGACGTCGGCATGGCGGGCGTGGCCATCGATTCCATCTACGACATGCGGCAGTTGTTCGACGGGATTCCGCTGGACCGGATGACCGTGTCGATGACGATGAACGGTGCCGTGCTGCCGGTGCTGGCGCTGTACATCGTGGCGGCCGAGGAACAGGGCGTGGCGCCCGAGAAGTTGGCCGGGACCATCCAGAACGACATCCTCAAGGAGTTCATGGTCCGCAACACCTACATCTATCCGCCGAAGCCGTCGATGCGGATCATCTCCGACATCTTCGCCTTCACCTCGCAGCGGATGCCGCGCTACAACTCCATCTCCATCTCCGGCTATCACATCCAGGAGGCGGGTGCGACGGCCGATCTGGAGCTGGCGTACACGCTCGCGGACGGGGTGGAGTACATCCGCGCGGGCCGTGAAGCGGGCCTGGACGTGGACGCGTTCGCGCCGCGCCTCAGCTTTTTCTGGGCGATCGGCATGAACTTCTTCATGGAGGTCGCCAAGCTGCGGGCGGCGCGGCTGCTGTGGGCGAAGCTGGTGAAGCAGTTCGACCCGCAGAACGCCAAGTCCCTTTCCCTGCGCACCCATTCGCAGACCTCGGGCTGGTCGCTCACCGCGCAGGACGTGTTCAACAACGTCACGCGCACGTGCGTGGAGGCGATGGCGGCCACCCAGGGCCATACGCAGTCGCTGCACACCAACGCGCTCGACGAGGCGCTCGCGCTGCCCACCGACTTCTCGGCCCGGATCGCGCGCAACACGCAGCTGCTGATCCAGCAGGAGTCGGGCACGACCCGGGTCATCGACCCGTGGGGCGGCAGCGCCTACGTCGAGAAGCTGACGTACGACCTCGCCCGGCGGGCCTGGCAGCACATCCAGGAGGTCGAGCAGGCGGGCGGCATGGCCAAGGCGATCGACGCGGGCATCCCCAAGCTGCGCATCGAGGAGGCCGCGGCCCGGACCCAGGCGCGCATCGACTCCGGGCGTCAGCCCGTCATCGGCGTCAACAAGTACCGCGTCGACAGTGACGAGCAGATCGACGTGCTCAAGGTCGACAACTCCTCCGTACGGGCGCAGCAGATCGAGAAGCTGCGGCGGCTGCGGGCGGAGCGCGACGAGCGGGCCTGCCAGGACGCGCTGGACGCGCTCACCCGGGCCGCCGGCGGCGAGGGCAACCTGCTGGAGCTGGCGGTGAACGCCGCTCGCGCGAAGGCGACCGTGGGCGAGATCTCGGACGCCCTGGAGAAGGTGTACGGGCGGCACGCGAGCCAGATCCGTACCATCACCGGCGTGTACCGCAACGAAGCCGGCGAGTCCCCGTCCGTGGAGCGCACCCGCGCGCTCGTGTCCGACTTCGAGGAGGCCGAGGGGCGCCGTCCGCGCATCCTGGTAGCCAAGATGGGCCAGGACGGCCACGACCGGGGCCAGAAGGTGATCGCGACCGCGTTCGCCGACCTCGGCTTCGACGTGGACGTCGGCCCGCTGTTCCAGACGCCGGCCGAGGTGGCGCGGCAGGCCGTCGAGGCGGACGTGCACATCGTCGGGGTGTCGTCGCTGGCGGCCGGGCACCTCACCCTCGTACCTGCGCTGCGTGAGCAGTTGGCCGAGGAGGGGCGCGAGGACATCATGATCGTGGTGGGCGGAGTGATCCCGCCGCAGGACGTGCCGACGCTGCTGGAGATGGGTGCGGCGGCGGTCTTCCCGCCGGGGACGGTGATCCCGGACGCGGCCCACGATCTCGTACGACGGCTGGCGGCCGGCCTCGGGCACGAGCTGTAGCGGCCATGGCAGCGATCGAACTCGACACGTATGTGAAGGGCGTGCTCGACGGGAAGCGGGCGATCGTCGCGCGCGCCATCACGCTCGTCGAGTCGACCCGGCCTCAACACCGGGTGCTGGCGCAGCAGTTGCTGACCGAGCTGCTGCCGCACAGCGGGAAGGCGCGGCGGATCGGGGTCAGCGGGGTGCCGGGCGTCGGGAAGTCGACCTTCATCGACGCGTTCGGGACGATGCTCACGGGGCTCGGGTACCGGGTCGCGGTGCTGGCCGTGGACCCCTCGTCCACCCGCACCGGCGGCTCCATCCTCGGCGACAAGACGCGCATGGAGCGCCTGGCCGTGGACCCCGCGGCGTTCATCCGCCCCACCCCCACGGCGGGGACGCTGGGGGGTGTCGCCAAGGCGACCCGGGAGTCGATCGTCGTCATGGAGGCGGCGGGCTACGACGTGATCCTCGTGGAGACGGTCGGTGTCGGGCAGTCGGAGACCGCGGTGGCCAACATGGTCGACTCCTTCCTGCTGTTGACGCTGGCGCGCACCGGCGACCAGTTGCAGGGCATCAAGAAGGGCGTCCTGGAGCTGGCCGACGTGATCGCCGTCAACAAGGCGGACGGACCGCACGAACGCGACGCCCGCGCCGCCGCACGGGAGTTGGCGGGCGCGCTGCGGCTGATGCACGGCAAGGACGCGTTCTGGACCCCGCCGGTCCTGCACTGCAGCGCCCGCGAGTCGTCCGGCCTGGACTCCGTCTGGGAGCGCCTGGAACAGCACCGCGCCCTCCTCGACACCACCGGGCGTCTCGCGGAGAAGCGCCGCAC
This sequence comes from Streptomyces spinosisporus, assembly GCF_022698145.1. GTDB lineage: Bacteria > Actinomycetota > Actinomycetes > Streptomycetales > Streptomycetaceae > Streptomyces > Streptomyces spinosisporus. The sequence goes on along the minus strand of NZ_JALDAX010000010.1, from coordinate 231,538 downwards.
CCAGCAGGTCGACTGGACCTGGGGCATGGTCCACGACGAACTCCTCGACCGCCTCCACCACGATCCCGCCGTACGCGCCCTCGCGCCGTCCCTCGAACAGCAGGTCAGGGAGGGTGAGTTGACGGCGACGCTGGCGGCGGAGCGGATTCTTGAGGCGTTCCGCGGGGCGGACGGGGACGCGAGCACGCGGTTCGGGGACGCGGCGATCTAGGCCGAGCGCTTGCGTGACGCCGGCTTCTTCGCCGGTTGCTGCTTGGTGGTGGTCTTCTTCGCCGTCGACTTCTTGGCCGCCGTCTTCTTCGTGCTCTGCGACGACTTCGATGCCGTCTTCTTGGCCGAGGACGAGGACGAGGCCGTGGTCTTCTTGGCAGCGGTCTTCTTGCCCGTCGACTTCTTGGCGGCGGTCTTCTTGGCCGTCCGTTTCCGGGCCGGGAGGTGGGTGACCTCGGCGTCCTCCTGGGAGCCGTCCTCCTCGGCGGCCTCCTCGCCCCTCGACTCCTTCGCGGCCTTCACGCTCTTCTCCAGGGCCGCCATGAGGTCGAGCACCTTGCCGCCGCGGGCCGGTTCGGGGCTCTGCGGGGGTGCCTCGCCGGCGGCCTTCGCGGCGACGACCTCCTCCAGGGCCTCGCGGTACTCGTCGTGCAGCTCCTCGATGTCGATCTCGCCGAGGGTGTCCATCAGGGCGTCCGCGAGGTCGAGTTCCTTGTCGTTGACGGTGACGTTCGTGTCGGGGGCGACGCCCTCGGGGGCGCGCACCTCATCCGGCCACAGCAGGCCGTGCATCGCGATGGCGTCTCCGACCACCCGCAGCATCCCCAGGCGCTCCTTGCCGCGCAGGGCGAACTTCGCGACGGCCACCTTGTTGCTGCGCTTGAGCGCCTCGCGCAGCAGGGTGTACGGCTTGGCCGCCGGGGCCCCGCCCGCCGCGAGGTAGTACGCCGCGTCCATCTGGAGCGGGTCGATGCGGTCCGCCGGGACGAAGGCCACGATCTCGATCGTCCTGGCCGTGGGCAGCGGCAGATGGGACAGGTCCTCGTCCGTGATCGGGATCATCGAGCCGTCGGCGTCCTCGTAGGCCTTGCCGATCTCCGCGCCGCTGACCTCCTTCTCCTCCAGCTCGCAGACCTTGCGGTAGCGGATGCGGCCGCCGTCCTCCACATGGATCTGGCGGAAGGAGATCGAGTGGCTCTCGGTGGCGTTCACCAGCTTGATCGGGATGCTGACCAGACCGAACGAGATGGCGCCGTTCCATATGGATCGCACGTGTAGCACCCTTTCACCCGGTTTGCTCCGCTCCTTTGCGGTTTGCGTGAGATTCTCATCGTATGACGCCGATCACGGAGGTGGAGGGGAGACGTCTCGCCCTCAGCAACCTGGGGAAGGTGCTCTATCCCGCCACCGGGTTCACCAAGGGCGAGGTGCTGCACTACTACGCCACCACCGCCGAGGTCCTGCTGCCCCACCTGCGGGATCGTCCCGTGTCGTTCCTGCGGTATCCCGACGGGCCGGACGGTCAGGTCTTCTTCACCAAGAACGTGCCGCCCGGTACGCCCGACTGGGTCACGACCGCCGAGGTGCCGCGGGTGGAGGGGCCGGCGCGGATGGTGTTCGTGCAGGACCTGCCGAGTCTGATGTGGGCGGCCAATCTCGTCACCGAGCTGCACACGCCCCAGTGGGTCATCGCCGACCCGGGCGTCGCCGACCGGATCGTCTTCGACCTCGACCCCGGCGCGCCCGCGAGCGTCGTCGACTGCTGCGAGGTCGCGCTCTGGCTGCGGGAGCGGCTCGCCGCCGACGGCATCCGGGCCTGCGCCAAGACCTCCGGGTCCGAGGGGCTGCATCTGCTCGCCGCCGTACGGCCGACCCCGTCCGACCGGGTCAGTGAGTACGCCAAGGAGCTCGCCGTGGAGGCCGAGCGGGCCATGCCCCGGCTGGTTCTGCACCGGATGACGCGGAGTCTGCGGCCCGGCAAGGTGTTCGTCGACTGGAGCCAGAACGCGGCCCGCAAGACCACCGCCGCGCCCTACACACTCCGCGCCCGCAGCGAGCCCACCGTCTCCGCCCCGGTGACCTGGAGCGAGGTCGAGGAGTGCGGCGCCCCCGACCAACTCACCTTCAGAGCCCCCGACCTCGCCCCCCGCGTACAGGACTACGGCGACCTGCTGTCGCCACTGCTCGACGCGGAGGACGCTGGGGCACTTCCCTGAACAACACACTCAGTACGCCCGCTGGAACACGCTCGGCGGGCAGCCCGGGCCCCCTCCTTGAACACGCTCCGCGGGCAGCCCGGCCCCCCTCCTTGAACCCGCTCAGCAGGTACCCGGCCCGCTCCCCTGGAGACGGCTCAGCAGGGCACCCGGCCCACTCCCCTGAACGCATCCAGCACGCGCCCCCGGCGCATCACACCCGCCCCCACGTCCCCCGATCCCGTGCCATGGCGTGCAGTGCCTCCACGTCCGCCGGTTTCAGGACGCCGCCGAGTCGTGTCAGGTCGTCGAAGTCCGTGTCCTTCATGACGCGGACCTCGCGGAGTGGGGTCGGGATCGTGACGTCCGTGGGTTCCAGGAGGGCCAGGACCGGGTGGACCTCGGCGGTCAGGGCGTACGAGGCGCGGTCGGCGTCGGCGCGGACGCGGCGCAGCAGGGGCTGGGGTTCGCGGCGGCCGAGCGTGACCATGGGGTCGGTGATCGTCACCTTCTGCTTGCGGGCGTAGAGCGTGTGGACGGCGAACAGGCCGCCCGGGCCGATCGTCAGGTGGTGGATGCGGTCGCCGCCGGGCAGCGGCACCGAGTGCAGGGTGTGCCAGCCCGCGCCGTCGAGGCGGTCGAGGGCCTCACCGATCGTCTGCTCCGCCGTCAGCGCCCTGCGCCGGGGGTCGGGACGCAGCCGGTGGGAGGGGCCCGGTTCCCGGTCCAGGGCGATCAGCAGCGCCTCGCCGGGCCGGTTGGGCGCCAGGTCGTCGTCGGGGTGGAGGGAGAGCCGGGCCAGCTCGGCCGGGGTCGGGACCGGCGGCGGGCCGACGGTGACCGGGCCGGTGAGGAAGGGGCCGAGCGCCTTCAGTACGCGCTCCTCCTCGCTGTCGTTGAGCAGGTTGACCCGTGCGGCCTCGCGGTCGTACCAGGCGACGTTGCGCCCGTCCCTGTGGCAAACGTAGAGCCGCTCCTGGCCGTGCCGCCAGGACGGTATGACTCGCAGTCCGGTCATGCGCCATCACCCCTTGACCATGGGAACAGGCGGGGTGCTCCCCAGGCAAGAAGACGGTTACCTTTGGGAGGAGTTGGGAGGGCACTTGGGGAGGCGTCGTTGCGTACCCGCAGGAAGCAACCCGATGTACCGGCTCCGGCCAGTCCATGGAGCGAGATCGTGCCCGGACTGTGGATGGGCGGACACCAGTTCAGGAACGGCACCGGTGATCTGGAGTTCGCTGTGGTGCGCGACGAGTTCGATCTTGTGCAGACCCTGCTCAGACTGCCGGGACACGGCCCCGACCCGGGCGTGGAGCACCATGTGTGGCCGATCCCCGACGGCCCGCTGGACGGCACCCAGCTCGCGGGCGTGATCCGTCTGGCACGGGCCGCGGGCGAGGCACTGGACGAGGGCCGCAAGGTCCTCGTCCGCTGTTACCACGGGTACAACCGCTCGGGGCTCGTGGTCGCGCACACCCTGGTGCGCCGGGGCCACTCCGCCGAGCAGGCGATCCGCCTCATCCGCTCCCGCCGCTCGCCCTGGGCACTGCACAACGACCTCTTCGTGGACTATCTGCGGGCCGGGCTGCCGACGGCCCGGCTGCTGGAGGAGCTGGCGGAGTAGCAAGGTGATCGTTTCCCCGGACGAATAGGGTGTACCGGGTCACCGATCGTTCTCAGTCACAGGAGTACAGTGCCCCGCTCCCGCGCCGCACGCACCGCCCTCGCCGCGCTCGCCCTGGTGGCGGGCTGCGGTGACGCGGGCGGGCTGCAGGGCGCGGGGTCCACCCCGACCGCGACCAGCCCGGCCAAGCTGTGGCCGAGCCTGACGCCCGCGTCCAGCCCCGCCTGGAACTACGACAACGGCGAGTCCGAGACGATGAAGGGCGTCACCGCTCCGGGCGGCGACATCCGCAAGGTGGATCCGGCGAGGTTGGTGCGGGCGGAGATCGCCCAGCACGCGGACGACTACGCCGGCTCGAAGGCGCCGTACCGCGAGACCGTGCGCCGGATGGACTCCTGCGGCAAACGCCCGGCGGACGCGAAGTGCCCCCTGCTCAGGCCCTACTACCGGGACATCACCGGCGACGGGCACCCCGACCTCACGCTGGGCTTCCGGCTGCTGCCCGGGAACCAGACCGCCGTGCGCGTCTACACGGTCGAGGGGAACCGGGTCGTGCAGGTCATGTCCAACAACGACGCCGTGAGCGGGGTGGAGCTGGCCGGGCGCTCGGTGATCATCCACGCGCCGTCCGACCTGTCGGACTACGAGTACCGCTTCCAGTGGACCTGGGACCCGGAGCAGAAGGTCATGCTGCTCACCCACGACGAGATGCTGCACAACGGCAAGCGTGAGCAGCCGCCGAAGCGGCCGTCGGCAAGCCGGTCCGGATCGCCCTCCGCGTCCGCCGGCACATCGCCCTCCACGACCACCGGCGCCTCTCCCTCCCTCTCCCCCTCGGCGACCCCATGACGAGGCTCGGGCTGCCCCAGTGGGCCGGCACGCTCGCCGTGAAGGCCGCCGTCTTCATCACCGTCATGTGCTGTGCGCTGGCCGCGATGCTCGGTGTGCTGGTGCATGTCTCGGTGACGAACCAGACCGTCGGCCAGGCCCGCGATCTCGCGCTGTCCCGGCTGTCGGACGCGACGAAGGCGTACGAGGCCGGGGACACGCTGCTGCCGGGCACGGGCGTCGATCCCCCGGAGCTGCCGGACGACCTGCGCAGGCTGGCGCGGTCCGGGAGCCGCGGCACCATGGTCTCCGACCGCCACGGGCGTCCCACGATGTGGGCCGCGGGCCCGGCCGACCGGGGCCGGGCGCTGGCCGTCGAGGTCGACTACTCGCAGCAGTCCCGCACGATCGCGGGACTCGACCGGGCGATCCTGTGGTCGTCGGGCCTCGCGATCGGCGTGACGCTGCTGGTGGGCGCGTTCGCGGTGACCCGGGTGACCCGGCGGCTGCAGGCCACGGCGCAGGTGGCCCGGCGGATCAGCGCCGGCGACCTGGACGCGCGCGTCGACGATCCCCGTACGAAGGACCCGACGCACCCCCAGGACGAGGTGGCCGCGGTCGCCGCCGCGCTGGACTCCATGGCGGCCTCGCTGCAGGGCAAGCTGCTGAGCGAGCAGCGGTTCACCGCGGACGTGGCGCACGAGCTGCGCACCCCGCTGACCGGGCTGCACGCGGCGGCCGAGCTGCTGCCGCCGGGGCGGCCGACGGAGCTGGTGCAGGACCGGGTGGCCGCGCTGCGCACGCTCACCGAGGATCTGCTGGAGATCTCCCGCCTCGACACCGGACGCGAGCGGCTGGAGGTCGACGCGGAGGGGCTGGCCGCGCTGGCGGAGCGCGTGGTGCGCGCGTCCGGCACCGACACCGCGGTCGTCGTGCTGCGGGACGCGCGGGTGGAGACGGACCGGCGGCGCCTGGAGCGGGTGCTGGGCAATCTCGTCGCGAACGCGCACAAACACGGGCGCCCGCCGGTGTCGTTGACGGTCGACGGGCCGGTGGTGACCGTCCGGGACCACGGGGACGGGTATCCGGACTATCTCGTGGAGCACGGGCCGCAGCGGTTCCGCACCGAGGGCGGTGCGAAGGGGCACGGGCTCGGGCTGACCATCGCGGTCGGGCAGGCGGAGGTACTGAGCGCCCGCCTGACGTTCGCGAACGCGGCGGACGGCGGGGCCGTCGCCGTGCTGACGCTCGGTTAGGTTCCCCGCCCCTCTTCGGGGCGCTCCACTGGCCCAACCGGACGAGCGACGCCCCGGTACTGCTCCTAACGTGGCGGATAGTCAGCTTCACCCCCGTTCGTGGAGGTATCGGCCATGTCACTGCGCTCCGCTCTCACCCGACTCGCGATAACCACCGCCGCCGGCGCCCTGATCACCTCCGTGGCCGTCGCGCCCGCGCTCGCGGACGACGACTGGGGCGGTGGCGGCGACGGCGGCGACCCCGGCTCCGGGCAGTCCGGCGACTGGAACCAGGGCGACTCCGGGCAGTCAGGTGACTGGAACCAGGGCGGTGACCACGGCGGCCAGCAGTACGCCCGCGGCGTCGTCACCGCGAGCACGCTGCTGCTGCGCAGCGCGCCGACCCGCGGCAGTCAGGTGATCCGCGTGGTCCACAAGGGCGACCGCGTCTCCATCTTCTGCAAGACACCGGGCCAGAGCGTGCAGGGCAACCACCTCTGGTACCTCCTCACGGACGGGACTTGGGCATGGGGTTCGGCCCGCTACATCGACACGATCGGGACGCCGCCGCGCTGGTGCTGACCCAGACGGACGCCCCCGCCCGGGCGGTCCGTCCGCCGCGGGGCCGCGGTGTCGAACTCGCCCTCCTCGCCATCGCCGTACTGCTCTCGGTCTACGGCTACTGCAATGTCGGCCTCGCCAGGCACGGCACCGTCCCGCCCGGCGCCGCCGGTTACGGCGCCGGGCTCGGTGCGCTCGCCTTGCTCGCCCACTGCGCGGTGCGGTTGCGCGCCCCGTACGCCGACCCGCTGCTGCTGCCCATCGGCGTCCTGCTCAACGGCCTCGGTCTGGTGCTGATCTACCGGCTCGACCTGGAGACCCCGCACGACCTCGCGGCCCCCACCCAACTCGTGTGGTCCACCGTGGGCGTGACCCTGTTCACCGTGATCGTCCTGCTGCTGCGCGACCATCGTGTGCTCCAGCGCTACGCCTACGTGTGTGTCGTCGCCGCGCTCGCCCTGCTGCTCCTGCCGATCCTCTTCCCGGCCGTGAACGGCGCCCGCATCTGGATCCGGATCGCCGGATTCTCCATCCAGCCGGGCGAGTTCGCGAAGGTGCTGCTGGCGGTCTTCTTCGCCGCGTATCTGGCGGCCAACCGCAACGCGCTGGCGTACACCGGCCGGCACATCTGGCGCTTCAGGCGCTTCCAGCTGCCCACCGGCCGGGTGCTCGGCCCGATCCTCGCCATCTGGCTGCTGAGCGTGGGCGTCCTGGTGCTGGAGCGCGACCTCGGCACCTCGCTGCTGTTCTTCGGCCTCTTCGTGGTGCTGCTCTACGTCGCCACCGGCCGCACCGGCTGGATCGCCGTCGGCCTGCTGCTGGCGGCGGTGGGCGCGGTGGCGGTCGGCTGGCTGGAGCCGCATGTGCACGGCCGGGTCCAGGACTGGCTGCACCCCTTCGCGTCGATCGAGGCCGGCCAGGGCCCCAACCAGATCGCCCAGTCGCTGTTCGCCTTCGCCGCGGGCGGGCTCCTCGGCACGGGCCTCGGCCTCGGCCACGCGATCCTCATCGGCTTCGCGACCAAGTCCGACTTCATCCTCGCCACGGCGGGCGAGGAGCTGGGCCTGGCGGGCCTGACCGCGATCTTCCTCCTCTACGGCCTCCTCGTGGACCGCGGCTACCGCGCGGCCCTCGCGCTGCGCGACCCGTTCGGCCGGCTGCTCGCGGTCGGGCTCGCCTCGATCGTGGCGCTCCAGGTGTTCGTGATCGCGGGCGGGGTGACCGGGCTGATCCCGCTCACCGGCATGGCGATGCCGTTCCTCGCCCAGGGCGGTTCGTCGGTGGTCACCAACTGGGCGATCGTGGCGCTGCTGATCCGGTTGAGCGACGCGGCGCGCGGCCGGTACGGCGAGGAGGCGGTGCCGTCATGACACAGCACATCCGCCACTCCGCCTACTTCTGCCTCATGCTGCTGGTCGCGCTGCTCGCCAACGCCGTCCGCATCCAGTTCCTCGACGCCGGTTCCTACGACGACAATCGCGCCAACCGCCGCTCCCAGATCGCCCGTTACCACCAGCCGCGCGGCGACATCGTGGTCGACGGCGCGCCCGTCACCGGCTCGCGGGACTCCGGCGAGCAGCTGCGGTACGAACGGACGTACACCGACGGGCCGTTGTACGCGCCCGTCACCGGCTTCGCCTCGCAGGTGTACGGCACGACGCTGCTGGAGCACGTCAAGGACGCCGTCCTGTCGGGCACCGACCCGGCGCTGAAGCCGTTCCCCGTGATGAACGGCTTCACGCGGGCCCGCAGCCGCGGCGGCGACGTCGTGACCACCATCGACGCGGCCGCGCAGCGGGCGGCGTACGAGGGGCTCGACGGGCGCAAGGGTGCGGTGGCGGCGATCGAACCGGCCACCGGGCGGGTGCTGGCGCTGGTGTCGAGTCCCTCCTACGACCCCGGTGCGCTGTCGGGGAACGCGGCGGCGACGGCGCGCTCCTGGGCCCGGCTCAACGCCGATCCGGACAAGCCGATGCTCAACCGTGCGGTGCGGCAGACCTATCCGCCCGGTTCGACGTTCAAGGTGGTCACCGCGGCGGCGGCGCTGGACGCGGGGGTCGTCACGGACCTCGACAGGCCGACCCACTCGCCCGACCCCTATCCGCTGCCGGGCACGCGCACCACGCTGATGAACGAGGGCGAGGGGTGCGGGGACGCCCCGCTGCGGGAGGCCTTCGAGTGGTCGTGCAACACCGTGTTCGCGAAGCTCGGCGTGGACGTGGGCGTCAGGCGCATGGCCGCCACGGCGCGGGCGTTCGGCTTCAACGACACCCGCCAGCGCATCCCCTTCGCGGTGGCGCCGAGCACCTTCGACACCTCGATGGACCGGGCGCAGCTCGCCCTTTCGTCGATCGGGCAGTACAACACGCGGGCCACCCCGCTGCAGATGGCGATGGTCGCCGCCGCCGTCGCCAATCGCGGGCAGGTGCGCTCGCCGTACCTGGTGGAGCGGACGACCACGAACGAGGGCGCCACGGTGGCCACGGCGGGGTCGCGTCCGGTGCGCGCGGCGATGCGCCCGGAGACCGCGGAGCGGATGAAGGAGCTGATGGAGGACGTCGTGACGGAGGGCACCGGCACGAACGCCGCCATCCCCGGCGCGATCGTCGGCGGCAAGACCGGCACCGCCCAGCACGGCCTGGGCAACGCCGGGGTCCCCTATGCCTGGTTCGTGTCGTGGGCGCAGAACGAGGACGAACGGCAGCCGAAGGTCGCGGTCGCCGTGGTGGTGGAGGACGGCTCGGCCGAGCGGGGCGACATCACGGGGGGCGGGGTGGCCGCGCCGATCGCCCGGTCGGTGATGGAGACGGTCCTCAACTCCAAGGACTGAGACGGGGGTTGAGGCGGGCAATGCTCCCGACCTAACGTTCGGTCCATGACGTCTGCCCACGCGTACGAACTCGCCCAGGTCAATATCGCCCGCCTCAAGGCCCCCTTGGACTCGCCGCAGTTGAGGGACTTCGTCGCCGCCCTCGATCCGGTGAACGCCGACGCCGACGCCGCCGACGGTTTCGTCTGGCGCCTGCAGGGCGACGGCGGTGACGCCACCGACGTGGCCGTCTTCGGGGACGACTGGCTGATCATCAACATGTCCGTGTGGCGGGACGCGAACGCGCTGACCGCGTTCATGTACCAGGGCCGCCACCGCGAGATGCTGGCCCGCCGGCGCGAGTGGTTCGAGCGGATCGAGCAGGCGATGGTGGCGATGTGGTGGGTGCCGGCCGGGCACCGCCCGACCGTCGCGGAGGCCGAGGCACGGCTGCTGCATCTGCGCGCCAACGGCCCCACGCCCTACGCCTTCACGCTGCGCACGTCGTTCCCGGCGCAGGGCGCCGAACCGGTGCCGCTGGAGGTGCCGGACGGGCTCGGCTGCTCGGTCTGACCGCCGGCCGCCCGCTCTAGCCGCCGGCCGGCCCGGCGCCCGCCTCGATCGCCTCCGTCACCTCCGCCACGCGTTCGCGTTCCTCCTCGGCGAAGCGTTCCGCGTCCAGCTGTTCCGCGATCTCCTCGTCCTGGGCCATCAGCAGGTCAAGGTTGGAGTCGCCGAGGTCGAACACGCCCATGTCGACGTACGCCTGCTGCAGGCGCTTGCCCCACAGGCCGATGTCCTTGACGCACGGCACGATGCGGGAGAACAGCAACTTGCGGAACAGCGCGAGGAATTCGGACTGCTCGCTGTACTCCTCCGCCTCGGCCTTCGGGATGCCGAAGTTCTCCAGGACCTCGACGCCGCGCAGCCGGTCGCGCATCAGATAGCAGCCCTCGATGACGAACTCCTCGCGCTCGCGCAGTTCGGCGTCGCTGAGCTGCTTGTAGTAGTCGCGCAGGGCCATCCGCCCGAAGGCCACGTGCCGGGCCTCGTCCTGCATGACGTAGGCGAGGATCTGCTTGGGCAGGGGCTTGTCGGTGGTGTCGCGGATCATGCCGAAGGCGGCCAGCGCCAGGCCTTCGATCAGGACCTGCATGCCGAGGTAGGGCATGTCCCAGCGACTGTCGCGCAGGGTGTCCCCCAGCAGCGCCTGGAGGTTGTCGTTGATCGGGTACAGCATCCCGATCTTCTCGTGCAGGAAGCGGCCGTAGATCTCCGCGTGCCGCGCCTCGTCCATCGTCTGGGTCGCCGAGTAGAACTTGGCGTCCAGGTCGGGGACGGACTCCACGATCCGGGCGGCGCAGACCATCGCGCCCTGCTCGCCGTGCAGGAACTGGCTGAACTGCCAGGTGGCGTAGTGCTTGCGCAGTTCCCCCTTGTCCTGGTCGGTCATCTTCGCCCAGTACTTGGTGCCGTAGAGCGACATCGACTCGTCGGGGGTGCCGAGCGGGTCGTGGGGATCGACCTCCAGATCCCAGTCGATCCGCTTCTGCCCGTCCCACTGCTTGTCCTTGCCCTTCTGGTAGAGGGCGAGGAGCCGGTCGCGTCCGTCGTCGTACTCCCAGCTGAAACGGGCTGCTCCATTGGCCGGTACCTGCCAGTGGGGGTCGCCCGGGTCCATGGCGTACAGGTCGTAAGTCGGCATGTTCGCAGGCTCACACGTGGTAGACGCCGGGTCAACAAATCGCGCACAGGGGATTGACGGGCTTGCTGACAGGCAGTCTTATAAGCGATGGAGGATGTAACCCCCGGTAACGAAGTGGAAGAACCATGACGATCCTGACGGAAGCGGACGCGCTGGAGGGGCTGCGCGACGCGCTCGGCCAGCTCAAGGACCGCGAACAGGTGGCCGAGCGACTCCTCGCCTCCTCCGCCAAGCACTCCTTCGACCCGGACAAGGAGCTGGACTGGGACGCGCCCTTCGAGGAGGGCAAGTGGTTCTGGCCGCCGGAGCTGGTCTCGCTCTACGACACCCCGATGTGGAAGCGGATGAGCGAGGAGCAGCAGATCCTGCTCTCGCAGCATGAGGCCGCCGCGCTCGCCTCGCTCGGCATCTGGTTCGAACTCATCCTGATGCAGCTGCTGGTGCGGCACATCTACGACAAGGCGGCCACGAGCGCCCATGTGCGCTACGCCCTCACCGAGATCGAGGACGAGTGCCGGCACTCCAAGATGTTCGCCCGGCTGATCTCGCACGGCGGCACCCCCTGGTACCCGGTGAGCCGGGTGCACCAGAACCTGGGCCGCCTGTTCAAGACGATCTCCACGACGCCCGGTTCCTTCACGGCCACCCTGCTCGGCGAGGAGGTCCTGGACTGGATGCAGCGCCTGACCTTCCCGGACGAGCGGGTGCAGCCCCTGATCCGCGGCGTCACGCGCATCCACGTCGTCGAGGAGGCCCGCCATGTGCGCTACGCCCGCGAGGAGCTGCGCCGGCAGATGGTGACCGCTCCGCGGTGGTCGCAGGAGTTCACGCGCCTGACGTCGGGCGAGTTCGCGCGGGTGTTCTCCGTGGCCTTCGTGAACCCCGAGGTCTACACGAACGTCGGACTCGACAAGCGTGAGGCCATGGCGCAGGTGAAGGCGAGCGGGCACCGGCGGGAGGTCATGCAGACCGGGGCGAAGCGGCTGACCGACTTCCTGGACGACATCGGGGTGCTGCGGGGTGCCGGGCGCCGGTTGTGGAGGTCGTCCGGACTGCTGGCGTAGGAGGCGTGCAGGCGGCCGGTTACGCTGCGAGGCATGACCCCGTCGGCCGCCACCCCCGCCTACCGCCGCCTCAGTGTCGAGGAGCGGCGCAGCCAGCTCCTCGACTCCGCCCTCGGCCTCTTCGCCCACCGCGCCCCCGAGGACGTCTCCCTCGACGACGTGGCGGAGGCGGCCGGGGTCTCGCGGCCCCTGGTGTACCGGTACTTCCCGGGCGGCAAGCAGCAGCTGTACGAGGCCGCGCTGCGGTCGGCCGCCGAGGAGCTCGAGCAGTGCTTCGACGAGCCGCGCGTGGGTCCGCTGCTGCCCCGGCTCGCGCGGGCCCTGGACCGCTATCTGGCCTTCGTCGACCAGCACGACGCCGGGTTCAGCGCCCTGCTGCAGGGCGGCAGCGTCGTCGAGACCTCCCGTACGACCGCCATCGTGGACGGCGTGCGCCGGGCCGCCGCCGAGCACATCCTCAGCCACCTGGGCGTCACCGGTCCCGGCCTGCGGCTGCGCATGACCGTGCGGATGTGGATCACCGCGGTCGAGGCGGCCTCCCTGATCTGGCTGGACGAGGACAAGCAGCCGCCCCTGGACGAACTGCGGGACTGGCTGGTCGACCAGTTCGTGGCCGTGCTCTCGGTGACCGCCGCCCGGGACGCCCAGACCGCGGAGCTGGTGCAGAGGCTGGCGGATGATGTCTGACACCGGCGCCGGATGTCCGAGACTGGTGCCGTGAAGAGCGAAGACACACCGTTCGAGGGCGGTCCGATGGACGGCCGGGTGCTGCCGGTCCTGGTGGGCCCCACCGGACAGCCGCCCAAGATCTACCGCATCCCGGTCCCGGACGCCGCCGGCGGCCCGCCCGTCGTGCACGTCTACCGGCGCGTCCCGCGCGGTCACACCAGGCGCCTCGGCCTGCTGCAGGGGTGGAAGTACGAGTACGACCCCACCGGCAGGGCGGACGGGCTGAAGTGGCCGTGGTCCAAGCCGGACACCGCGCCCCGCGCCACGCCGGGCCGCACGCCGGACGACACCGACGAGTGACGCGGTTGCGCCGAACCGCGCACATCCGGCGCGCGTCGGTGGCGCGGCCGTCAACACCTCACTGTGCGGAGCGGAAGGCCCGCACCGCATCGGAGGTGATGACGTGTCAGGAAGGCTTCTGCGTCTGGTGTGCACGGCGGCAGTGGCCGCCGGCAGCGTCCTCGCGCCGCTGCCCGCCACGGCCGTGCCCGCACCCGACCCCGGCGGCCGCACCGTCGCCGAACAGCTGACGGACCTTCAGCGGCTGTATCGCGAGGCGGAGAAGGCCACCGAGACCTACGACGCCACCGCGGAGAAGCTGAAGAAGCAGCGCGCCGAGGTGGACCGCCTCGACCGCGCGCTCGCCCGGGCCCGTCTGTCCCTGCAGGACAGCCGGGGCGCCGCGGGCCGGCTCGCCCGACAGCAGTACCAGGGCAGCACCGACATCTCGCCGTACGTACGCCTGCTGCTCGCCCGCGACCCCCAGCAGGCGCTCGACCAGGGGCATGTGATCGGCCGGCTGGCGCGGGAGCGGGCCGAGACGGTGGGCCGGCTGACCGGCACCGAGCAGAGGGCCGACGCGCTGGCCCGCAGCGCCCGCAAGGCCCTCGACCGCCAACTCTCCCTCGCCGCACGGCAGAAGAAGGACCGGGACGAGGTGCGCGGACGGCTGAAGAAGGTCGAGGAGCTGCTGGCCTCGCTCACCCCCGAACAGCTCTCCGCGCTCGCCGAGCTGGAGAAGAACGGGGTCGAGACCGCGCAGCGCAAACTCCTGGCGTCCGGCGCCCTGGACGACGACCGCCCGCCGTCACCGGAGGGCGACCGAGCGGTGCGCTACGCCGTGCGGCAGCTCGGCAAGCCGTACCGGTGGGGCGCCGAGGGCCCGACGTCCTACGACTGCTCGGGCCTGACCTCGCAGGCCTGGGACCGCGCGGGGACGCCGATCCCGCGGACCAGCCAGCAGCAGTGGGCGCAGCTGCCGAGGGTGCCCCTCGATCAGCTGCGCCCCGGCGATCTGGTGATCTACTTCCCCGAGGCCACGCACGTCGCGATGTACCTGGGCCACGGCGTGATGATCCAGGCCCCGCGCACCGGCGAGAAGATCAAGGTCTCGCCGATCGCGTCCTACCCGATCCTGGGAGCCGTACGACCCGACGCGCGCGGCGCTTAGGAACCGGCGACCGAGGCGAGGTACGCCTCCGTCTTCTCCGGCTCATAGAAGAAGTTCTCGAAGTCGGCCGGGTCGTTGAAGGCGTTGGCGAAGCGGTCGGCGACCGGCTGCAACTGCCCTGCCGCGCCGATGAGGTTGAGGATGTGCTCCGGCGGCGGCGCCAGCATCGCGTTCGTCCACTTGGTGACGTGCTGCGCGGTGCCCCAGTAGCGGTCGAACGTCGCCTGCATCCAGGCCTCGTCGAACTCCTTGTCGCCGTGCTCCAGGATCGAGGCGAGATACGCGGCCGCGCACTTGGACGCGGAGTTCGAACCCTGGCCGGTGATGGGGTCGTTGGCGACGACGACATCCGCGACGCCGAGCACCAGACCGCCGCCGGGCAGCCGGCCGATGGGGTTGCGGACCGTGGGCGCGTAACGGCCGGACAAGGTGCCGCCGGCGTCGGTCAGTTCGACCTTGGTGGCCCGCGCGTACTCCCAGGGCGTGAACTTCTCCATGAGTTCCAGGGTCAGGGAGAGGTGCTCCGCCGGGTCCTTGACGCCGTTGAAGACGTCCAGCGGGCCGCCGGGTATGCCCTCCCAGAACAGGATGTCGGCGCGGCCGGAGGTGGTGAACGTCGGCATGATGAACAGCTCGCCGACGCCCGGCACCAGATTGCAGCGGACCGCGTCGAACTCCGGGTGCTCGGGACGCGGGCCCAGACCGTGCACGTAGGCCACCGCGAGGGCACGCTGCGGCTCGCTGTAGGGCGAACGGGACGCGTCCCGGCCGAACATGGACACCAGCTCGCCCTTGCCCGCCGACACCAGCACCAGGTCGTACGTACGGGAGAAGTAGTCGAGGTCGGAGACCGCCGCGCCGTGGATGACCAGCTGGCCCCCGCGCTGCGCGAACGTCTCCATCCAGCCGGCCATCTTCACCCGCTGGTCGACCGACTGCGCGAACCCGTCGAGCCTGCCCACCCAGTCGATGGCGCGCGCCGCGGGGCCCTCGCCCCAGGAGCCCGGGGCCGCGACCGAGACGCCGAGTCCTTCGATCTTCGGGGCCTGGGACTCCCAGAAGTTCAGCTGGAGATCGCGCTCGTGCTGCAGTGCCGTGTGGAACATGCACTGCGTCGACATGACCCGGCCGGAACGGATCTCGTCCGCCGTCCGGTTCGACATCAGGGTGACCTCGTACCCGTGCGACTGAAGGCCGAGGGCGAGCTGCAGACCGGACTGACCGGCTCCTACGACGAGTATCTTCCGCATGCGGGTGAGGGCTCCTAACGGGGGTTCACTCGGGTGTTTCGTCGAGCGCGTGGCCCACGAGGGACAGGAGGGTCTCGATCACCGAGATCCGGCGGCGCGCATCCATGATCATTACAGGTATGTGCGCGGGGATCGTCAATGCCTCCCGCACGTCCTCCGGCTCGTACATCTCACTGCCGTCGAAGTGGTTGACGGCGACGACGTACGGCAGTCCGCAGCTCTCGAAGTAGTCGAGCGCGGGGAAGCAGTCCT
Organism: Streptomyces spinosisporus; assembly: GCF_022698145.1. Taxonomy (GTDB): domain Bacteria; phylum Actinomycetota; class Actinomycetes; order Streptomycetales; family Streptomycetaceae; genus Streptomyces; species Streptomyces spinosisporus. The sequence goes on along the minus strand of NZ_JALDAX010000010.1, from coordinate 215,845 downwards.
TCAGGCGGCGGGTGTCGGCCATGACGACGGCGCCGATCGCACCGCGCACCAGGTCGTCCCACATGAACCAGAACCGCTGCTGGCCCGGTGTGCCGAACAGATACAGCACCAGGTCGTCGTCGAGCGTGAGGCGGCCGAAGTCCATCGCCACGGTGGTGGTGAGCTTGCCGGGCGTGGAGGTGAGGTCGTCGGTCTCCTCGCTCGCCTCGGTCATCAGCGCCTCGGTCTGCAGCGGCGTGATCTCCGAGACGGCGGTGACCAGCGTGGTCTTGCCGACGCCGAAGCCTCCCGCCACGACTATCTTCGTGGCGATGGGGGCGCGGGTGCGGTCCGTCTGCCACGACTGCAGATTCTCGTCCTCGTCGACGAGCGGGGTGACGCCGGCAGCGGTGGCGGCGTCAGAGACGGCGGAGTCCATTCAGCACCCTTTCCAGCAGAGCGCGGTCCGGACGGCCAGTGCCGTGACCGGTCCCGGTGCCGTACACACGGATCTTTCCCTGGTCCGCGAGGTCGCTGAGCAGCACGCGGACCACGCCGAGCGGCATCTTCAGCAGCGCGGCGATCTCGGCCACCGTGCGCATACGGCGGCAGAGTTCGACGATGGCGAGCATCTCCGGCATCACCCTGCTGCCGGACCCGTTCGTCAGTTCCTTGCGCTCCTCGGGTGCCTCCAGCGCCGCCACGAACGTCTCCACGAGGAGGACGTGACCGAAGCGCGTACGGCCGCCGGTGAGCGAATAGGGGCGCACGCGGGCCGGCTTGCGCTCGGCGCCGCGGACGGGGAGTTTCTTCGGCGAGGTACTCATCGGGCGCTCCCGGCGGACTCCTGCTCGAGGGACTGGCGTAGCTCGCTGCGGAGTTCGGGGGTGAGCACATGGCCGGCGCGGCCCACGAAGAGTGCCATGTGATATGCCACCACGCTCATGTCGCAGTCCGCGGAGCCGTGCACACCGAGCAGTGAGCCGTCGCTGATCGACATCACGAACAGACTGCCCTCCTCCATCGCGACCATCGTGTGCTTCACCTTGCCGGAGTCCATCAGCTTGGCCGCGCCGATGGTGAGGCTGCCGATGCCGGAGACGATGGTGGCGAGGTCGGCGGCGGAGCCGCGCGGACCGCCGGTCCGCTGCCGCTTGGCCTCCGCCTTCGCCTCGGCGTTGCGGCCGGGGTCGGAGGAGAGCAGCAGCAGGCCGTCGGAGGAGACCACCGCCACTGACTGGATGCCCGGCACCTCCTCGACCAGGTTCGTCAGCAGCCAGTGCAGATTGCGGGCTTCACTGCTCAGTCCGAAGGTACTGGGCGCGGTCAACTGCGTTCCTCCTCGACAGTGCCCCCCGTGGCTTCTTCGGATCCAGCTGTTCCGGTGGCCGGCACCTCGTTCTGGGCCGTCCTCTCGGCGATCTCCACCTCCACGTCGCGGTAGCCGGCCTGGGCGCCCTGGCGGAATCCGCCGAGTCTCCTGCGGAGCGCTTCCGCGTCAACGGTACGGGGGCGTGTCGGCTGGGTCTCGGTCGGTGCGGTGATCTTTGGGGTGCGCTTGGGGAGGCCCTTTGCTGTTACTGGTTCTTCTTCGTCCGGGACGCGTTCGTGTTCCGCCTCGGCTTCGCCTTCGGCGGATGTGCTCCCACCCGCACCACCTGTGCCACTTTCGTCGTCGGGTGCGGGTGGCCCCTGTGGGGGCTCCTCGCCGTCGGCGGCCTCGGGTTCGGGGTGGGCCTCCTGCGGCAGGGGGTCCCGGTCCGTCGGCTGGAGCGGGATCAGGAGTTCCATCGTGGTCTCGGCCGGGGTCGGCGCGTGCTCGTCGGAGTCAGCCGTGGCTTCGGCCCCGGTGGTCGGCTTAACCTCCGTGGTCGGCTCGGCCTCCGTGGTCGGCTTGGCCTCGGTGGCCAGGTTGGTCTCGCCGGCCCGCTGCGCGGCCTTCTCGGCCTTCTCCGCCAAGGCCACCAGCGGGTCCTGCGACTTCGTGCGGTGGTGCAGTTCGTTGGAGTTGGCCTCCGCGTCGGCGCCCGGCAGGGAGAAGGAGTGGGCGGAGCCGGAGACCGGGGAGGAGGCGGACGGGACTGCGGCCGACGGGGCCGCCGCCAGCAGGGTGCCCGGCAGGACCACGACCGCCGCGACGCCGCCCTGCTTCTGCTCGCGCAGCTGGACGCGGACGCCGTGGCGCTGGGCGAGGCGGGCGACGACGTAGAGACCGAGGCCGAGGCCGTCCTCGCCCTCCTGGTCGTAGGGCGACTCCGGGTCGAACTCGGCGAGCCGGGTGTTGAGACGGGTCATGCGCTCGCCGGTCATGCCGATGCCCTCGTCCTGGACGGAGAGCATGGCCTCGCCGTTCTCCAGGAGCCAGCCGGAGATCTCGACGGGCCGGTCGGGCGGCGAGAACGCGGTGGCGTTCTCCATCAGTTCGGCCAGCAGATGGGAGAGGTCGTCGGCGGCGAAGCCCGCGACATGCGCGTGCGGCGGCAGCACGGCGATGCGGACGCGCTCGTAGCGCTCGATCTCGCTGACCGCGGCGCGGACGACGTCCACGAGCGGGACCGGGTGCGCGCTCTGCTGGACGTGCTCGGTTCCGGCCAGGACCAGGAGGTTCTCGCTGTGCCGGCGCATCACCGTGGCGAAGTGGTCCAGCTTGAAGAGCGTGGCGAGCCGGTCCGGGTCGTGCTCGCGCTCCTCCAGGCCCTCGATGACGCCGAGTTGCCGCTCGACCAGGCCCAGGGTGCGCAGGGCGAGGTTCACGAAGGTGCCGCCGATGCTGTCGCGCAGCCGCTCCAGCTGGGCGGCCGAATCGGCGAGTTCGGAGCGCAGTCCCTCACGGGCGTCGGCCATCTTCTGGCGCTGGCCGACCAGGTGCTTGCGGTCGGCCTCCAGGGTGTGGATGCGCTCGTGCAGGGCCGCGGCGTGGGCGTGCAGGGCGTTGACGGAGCGGACGACCTGCGCGAACTCGTCATTGCGGCCGGTGAAGGTGACCGGTTCCTCGGCGGCGGGGTTCTCGGCACCGGCGAGGCGGGCCGAGCCGCGGCGCAGGACGGAGAGCGGACGCGTGAGGGTGCGGGCCATGGCCGTGGCGATGCCGACGGCGACCAGCATGAGGACGCCGAGGACGGCGATGCGCAGCTCCAGCGCGGTGACGTCGTCGTCCCGCAGCTGGGCGAGGTCCTTGGTGCGGCGGTCGTAGAGGGCGGACTCCGCGCCCCGCATGGCGTCGATCCGGGCGGAGAGCGCGGCGTTGGTCTTCGAGGCGCTGGTGGACAGTTCGGACGTGGAGAGCGTCGGCTGGTCGGTGAGGGAGGCCAGGTACTTCTCGGCGGAGTCGACCTCGGGACCGGTGACCGTGGAGTCGTAGGACGTCCGGGCCGCCTTGGGCGCGGTGTCGCGGAAGTCGGCGAGGGCCGCGTCGGAGCGCAGCCGGGCCTGCTGGGCGGCGGCGGTCAGCGCGTTGCGCTGTTTGGTGTCGGCCGCCGAGGAGGTGGTGGACCTGACCGGCAGCCCGGTGGTGGGGCTGATGACCGTCTGGGTGGACGACGGGACGTTGAGGGCCGCGACGAGGAGGCCGCGGGCGGCGGCGGACTGCTGTACGGCGGAGTCCAGCTCGGCCAGGGAGTACGCACCGGCGCCGGCGCGGGGCGGCATCTTCTCCGCCAGCTGCTCGGCGAGCCGGTGCAGTTCGGTGATGGCGGCGGAGTAGGCGCCGTGTGCTTCCAGGGCGCTGTTCTTGCCGGTCAGCGCGGAGCGGCGGACCGCGGCTATGCCGTCGAGGTCGCCGCGCAGGGTGGCGGAGATGTCGGGGTTCTCGCGCAGCTCCTCGACCTGCCGGTCGACGCGGGCGCTCGCCTGCTCGCCGGGGGCCTTGGACTTGGGCCGGCCCGCGGCGATGTACGAGGTCACCTCGTCGCGCTCGTCGGCGAGCGAGTGGGCGAGGACGAGGGCGTCCTGGGTCTGCTCGGCGAGCGTCACCAGGTCCTGGGAGTCCGAGAGTTGCCCGGAGGCGGCGAGGACGGAGGGGAGTCCGGCCCCGGCGATGGCGGCGGCCACGACGGCCACGGCGACGACGAGGCGGTTGCGGACGTGAGTGGGACGGCCCTTGCCGGTGGGGGCGGTGCTGCCGGGCGCGCGCTCGGCGTCCGCTGCGGGATCCGTCTGCTTGCCTGTGCGACGAGGCCGCGTCTTCTGCACCGGTGCTCGCATTCCTGACTCGTGATACTCATGGGCCCGGGTGACGCTCCGTCAACTGGCGCCGACCGCGCACACCCTCGGTACGGTCCCCGACCCTCCCAGTGCCGGTGGGCAGTGGCCGAGCATCACCTGACCCGCCACCCGAAGGAGTGAACATCGGAGGAGAGTTGGCGAGCAAGTTTCGCGGGCGCGTGCAGCGACCGCGCGCGGCGGGCCGGTTGGACGTCCGCGCCCGACGATGGCACTATTCGCCGCCACGCGTTCTCGGAACAACGGATTCCACCTCAAAACAGACGCCTGACCTGCGCGAGTGCGCCGATTCGGAAACCACCGTCGGCCTTTCGCAAACCTTGTGAAGACGTCGTGCAGACTGGCCGAATGCATACGGAACTTGTCTCGGAGCCCGGTGATCCCGCCCGCCCCAACGAGGACTTCGCGGCAGCCGCCCTCCCCGCCTCCGGCCAGGGCGGTGTGGTCGTCGTCCTGGACGGGGTGACACCTCCGCGCGACGGGACGGGCTGTCTGCATTCGGTGCCCTGGTACGTGGCACACCTGGGCGGTGCCCTGACCGAACTGACCGTTTCCCTCACGGATGTTCCGCTGGCCGAGGCCCTCTCGCGCGCCATCGCGCGCACAGCTCAATCACACTCCGCCACCTGTGACCTTTCTCACCCGCGCACCCCGCAGGCCACGGTGGTGATGGCGCGTTGGGGCGCGGAGACGGTCGAATACCTGGTCCTTTCGGACTCCGCGCTGCTCGTGGAGTCGCCGGACGGAGCGGTGACGGCCGTACTGGACGACCGTCTGTCCCGGCTGCCGCGTTCGGCCCTGGCGACGGACACCCTCGTGGACGCCACGGTCCGCAACAGGGAGGGCGGCTTCTTCACGGCGGCGGCGGATCCGATGGTGGCGGAGCGCGCGGTGACCGGGGTGCTCCCCCGCCACGAGGTACGCGCCCTGGCAGCCCTCACGGACGGCGCCACGCGCTGGGTCGAGAAGTTCCACGAGGGCACCTGGGAGGACTGCTTCAGGCTGGTGCGCAAGGAGGGCGCACGGGCCCTGGTGGAGCGCGTGCGCTCGCTGGAGAACGGGGACACGGAACGCAAGTTCCTGCGGCGCAGCAAGACGCACGACGACGCGACGATCGTGTACGCCGAACTCTGAGGGCCCCCCGGGGGCGGGGTCTTCGGGACGCCCGCGGACTACCGCTCCATACCGCGGTTCAACTGGCCGAGCAAGCGGGCCAGTTCGGCCACCTCCAGGCGGTCCCAATGGGAGAGCTGGCTGACGTAGCGCGCCCTTCGAGCATCGCGGACCTTGCGTACCCGGTCGTGGCCTTCATCCGTGAGACCCACCAACCAGGCCCGCCCGTCGGCCGGGTCGGGTTCGCGGGCGACCAGGCCCAGGTCCTCCAGGGCGCGCAGTTGACGGGACATGGTGGCCTTGCCGACGCCGATGTAGGCGGCCAGTTCCGTGGCGCGCTGCCGGCCGCACTCGTCGAGACGGATCAGCAGTCCGTACGCCGCCGACTCCAGGTCGGGGTGGACCTCGCGGGCCATCTCCCCCTGGTTGGCGCGGGCGCGCCGGAAGAGGATCGTCAGTTCGCGCTCCAGGGACAGGTACTCCTGGTCTGCACCACTCGGTGACATCTCCGCCGGCAGCCGGCGCTCGTCCCCGTTTCCGCCTTCGTGCACGTCAGTCCCTGCCTCGGTTTTCCCGATCCTGAAAGTTTCCGCCAGACCCCGCCGTTGCCGCAGCTCTCCAAGTATTTCGCAGGGCTAGACCAACGGCAGCCTCCGACCCCCCTTCCACCCGATCTTCTACGTGCGTAGCTTCTTTATCGGGTAACGAATGACATGCCCACGCCACAGAGCCCCATCCCAGAGCACCATCCCAGAGCAGCAACCCGCACTGGCCCCCCACCGAGCATCACCGAGCCTTCGGAGGCACGCCATGCCCGTGCACAGATCCGGATCGGTACGCCCCCGGCACCTCTTCCTCGCCGGACTCCTGCTCGCCGCCCTCTCGCTCGTCCTCGCCGTCCCCGCCACCGCCGCCGACACCCCGGCCCGCGGCTCCGCCCACATGGGCATGGGCGTCGCCGCCCACGACGGCACCGGCGCCCTGCCCTCCTCCGCCGACGCCACCCAGACCGAGGGCGTCGACGTCTCCAGTCACCAGGGCAATGTGGCCTGGTCGACGCTGTGGAGCAGCGGGGTCAAATGGGCGTACACCAAGGCGACCGAGGGGACTTACTACACCAACCCCTACTTCGCCCAGCAGTACAACGGCTCCTACAACGTCGGCATGATCCGCGGCGCGTACCACTTCGCCACGCCCGACACCACCAGCGGCGCGACCCAGGCCAACTACTTCGTCGACCACGGCGGCGGCTGGTCCAGGGACGGCAAGACGCTGCCCGGCGCCCTCGACATCGAGTGGAACCCCTACGGCGCCGCCTGCTACGGCAAGTCGGCGAGCGCGATGGTCAGCTGGATCGCCGACTTCCTGAACACCTACAAGGCCCGCACCGGCCGGGACGCGGTGATCTACACGGCCACCAGCTGGTGGACCGACTGCACCGGCAACTACGGCGGCTTCGCCGCCAACAACCCCCTGTGGATCGCCCGCTACGCCTCCAGCGTGGGGACGCTCCCGGCGGGCTGGGGCTACTACACGATGTGGCAGTACACCTCGTCCGGCCCGACCGTGGGCGATCACAACCGGTTCAACGGCGCCCTCGACCGGGTCGTCGCCCTCGCCAACGGCTGACGACCCACGAGCGACTCGCCTGACGTACGAGAAGCCTGACGTACGAGAAGCCTGACGTACGAGAAGAAGGCCCAAGCCTCCCTCACGGGACTTGGGCCTTCCCTCATCCGATGGCGTCCGTCACGCCGCCACCGGAACCTCCGGCGCCGCGTCGCTCGACGCGGGCGCGAGCGCCAGCTCCAGGACCTGGCGGACGTCCGTCACGGTGTGGACGTCGAGCTTGTCCAGCACCTCCGCGGGGACGTCGTCCAGGTCGGGTTCGTTGCGCTTGGGGATGACGACCGTCGTGACGCCCGCCCGCTGCGCGGCCAGCAGCTTCTGCTTCACGCCGCCGATGGGGAGCACCCGGCCGGTCAGCGAGACCTCTCCGGTCATCGCCACGTCCGTACGGACCTGACGGCCGGACAGCAGCGAGGCCAGCGCCGTCGTCATCGTGACGCCCGCGCTCGGACCGTCCTTCGGCACCGCGCCCGCGGGGAAGTGGATGTGCACGCCGCGGTCCTTGAGGTCCGCGACCGGCAGCTCCAGCTCGGCCCCGTGGCTGCGCAGGAAGCTCAGCGCGATCTGCGCCGACTCCTTCATCACGTCACCCAGCTGTCCGGTCAGGGTCAGACCCGCCGCGCCTGTCTCCGGGTCGGCGAGCGAGGCCTCCACGAACAGGACGTCGCCTCCGGCGCCGGTCACCGCGAGGCCCGTCGCCACACCCGGGACCGCCGTGCGGCGCTCCGCCGGGTCCTGCGCGGACTCCGGGACGTGGTGCGGCCGGCCGATCAGGCCGCGCAGGTCGGCGTCCGTGATCGTGAACGGCAGCTCCCGGTCGCCCAGTTCGTGCTGGGCCGCGACCTTGCGCAGCAGCCGGGCGATCGAGCGCTCCAGGGTGCGCACGCCCGCCTCGCGGGTGTACTCCCCGGCGAGCTTGCGCAGGGCGCTCTCCTCCAGGGTCACCTCGTCCTTGTCGAGACCGGCCCGCTCCAGCTGGCGCGGGAGCAGGTGGTCGCGGGCGATGACGACCTTCTCGTCCTCGGTGTATCCGTCCAGGCGCACGAGTTCCATACGGTCCAGGAGGGCTTCGGGGATTGCCTCCAGGACGTTCGCCGTGGCGAGGAAGACCACGTCCGACAGGTCGAGCTCGACCTCCAGGTAGTGGTCGCGGAAGGTGTGGTTCTGCGCGGGGTCGAGGACCTCCAGGAGGGCGGCCGCCGGGTCGCCGCGGAAGTCGGAGCCGACCTTGTCGATCTCGTCGAGCAGGACGACCGGGTTCATCGAACCGGCCTCCTTGATCGCCCGGACGATCCGGCCGGGCAGGGCACCGACGTACGTACGGCGGTGACCGCGGATCTCCGCCTCGTCGCGGACGCCGCCGAGGGCGACGCGGACGAACTTGCGGCCCATGGCGTGCGCGACGGACTCGCCGAGCGAGGTCTTTCCGACGCCGGGCGGGCCGACTAGGGCCAGCACGGCACCACCACGCCGGCCGCCGATGACGCCGAGGCCGCGGTCGGTACGGCGCTTGCGCACCGCCAGGTACTCGGTGATCCGCTCCTTGACGTCCTCCAGGCCCGCGTGCTCGGCGTCCAGAATCGCCTTGGCGCCCTGGATGTCGTAGGCGTCCTGGGTCCGTTCGTTCCACGGCAGTTCGAGGACGGTGTCCAGCCAGGTGCGGATCCAGGAGCCCTCGGGCGACTGGTCGCTGGACCGCTCCAGCTTGTCGACCTCCTTGAGGGCGGCCTCGCGCACCTTCTCCGGCAGGTCGGCGGCCTCCACGCGGGCGCGGTAGTCGTCGGACTCCTCGCCCTCCTGCTCGCCGTTGAGCTCGCGCAGCTCCTTGCGGACGGCCTCCAGCTGACGGCGCAGCAGGAACTCGCGCTGCTGCTTGTCGACGCCCTCCTGGACGTCCTTGGCAATGGTCTCGGCCACGTCCTGCTCGGCCAGGTGGTCGCGCAGCTGCTGGGTGGCGAGCTTCAGGCGGGCGACCGGGTCGGCGGTCTCCAGCAGTTCGATCTTCTGCTCGGTGGTCAGGAAGGGCGAGTAACCGGAGTTGTCCGCGAGCTGCGACACGTCGTCGATGGCCTGGACCCGGTCCACGACCTGCCAGGCGCCGCGCTTGCGCAGCCAGGCGGTGGCCAGGGCCTTGTACTCCTTGACCAGTTCGGTGACGTGACCGGGCAGCGGCTCGGGCACCCGCTCGTCGATCCTCGTCCCCTCGACCCACAGCGCCGCACCCGGCCCGGTCGTACCGGCCCCGATCTGCACGCGGCCGCGACCGCGGATCAGCGCGCCCGGGTCGCCGTCGGCGAGCCGGCCCACCTGCTCCACGGTGCCGAGGACACCGGTGCTCGGGTAGCTCCCGTCGACGCGGGGGACCAGCAGGACCCTGGGCTTTCCGGGCTCGGACCGGGCGGCGGCCTGGGCGGCCTCCACCGCGGCGCGTACATCGGCGTCGTTCAGATCCAGCGGTACGACCATCCCGGGGAGCACTACCTCGTCGTCGAGCGGCAGCACGGGCAGGGTGAGCGAAGTGGACGTCGAAGCCATGATCTCCCCTTCGGCAGTCAAGTTGAGTTACATCGACTCAATGCTTGCCACTGCCCGAATGTTCCCCAAGCCCCGTTCGCTGTCAGCGATCAGAGGGGTTCGGGGCAGGAGAGGTCACAGAGCTGGACGCACACCGCCTCCGGAACATTCCCGGCGCGCACGGCTCGTGCAGGATGGGGCCATGACCGCCACCTACGACACCCCTGTGGTTCTGGACCGTCGCGAGGGCCCGTACGGCGAGGTCGTGCTGCGCCGGCACGGCGAGCTGCTGCAGATCATCGCCAACGGGTGCTTCCTGATGGACACCTCGGACGGCCGCTCGGAGCGCCTGCTCGTGGACGCCGCGCGCGACGCCCTGGACCCACGCCCGCAGCCGCACGTTCTGATCGGAGGGCTCGGCGTGGGGTTCTCGCTCGCACATGCGGCGGCCGACCCCCACTGGGGCGCGATCACGGTCGTCGAGCGCGAGCCCGCCATTGTCGACTGGCACCGCACGGGGCCCCTCGCCACCATTTCGGAGCAGGCCGTCGCCGATCCGCGCACGGAGATCGTCGAAGCGGATCTGATCACCCACATCCGTGAGACTTCCGCCACGTACGACGCCCTCTGCCTGGACATCGACAACGGCCCCGACTGGACCGTCACCGAGGGCAACGACAATCTCTACTCACCGGCCGGACTGACAAGCTGCGCAAGGGTGTTGAAGCCGGGCGGCGTGCTCGCGGTCTGGTCCGCACAGCCCTCTCCGAATTTCGAAGAAACCTTGCGGAATGCCGGGTTCAAACAGGTGCGTACCGAAGAGATCCCCGTTGCCCGGGGCGTTCCGGACGTCGTACACATCGCCGTCCGGCCTGGATAGCCTCGGGGCCGTAACTCCCCGTACTCTGCTTCTCTGACGCAGATCATTCAAGCGTCAATCGCAAGCATGCGCAGGCACAGCCAGTCAGAAGGAATGACCCCACGCATTCCGGAAAGCAACTCAGGGGCGGGCGATGGAGCAGACCCACACATCCCACAACGGCACGACGGCGACCCCGGGCGCACAGCGACGGGTCCTGGTGGTCGAGGACGACCCGACCATCGTCGACGCCATCGCGACCCGCCTGCGCGCCGAGGGATTCCTCGTGCAGACCGCGGGCGACGGCCCGGCCGCCGTCGACACCGCCGAGGCCTGGCAGCCCGACCTGCTGATCCTCGACATCATGCTGCCCGGCTTCGACGGTCTGGAGGTCTGCCGCCGTGTGCAGGCCGCCCGTCCGGTGCCGGTGCTGATGCTCACCGCGCGCGACGACGAGACCGACATGCTGGTCGGACTCGGCGTCGGCGCCGACGACTACATGACCAAGCCGTTCTCCATGCGGGAACTGGCGGCACGCGTGCATGTGCTGCTGCGCCGGGTGGAGCGGGCCGCGCTCGCGGCGGCGACCCCGAGGAGCGGCATCCTGCGCCTCGGCGAGCTGGAGATCGACCACGCCCAGCGCCGGGTGCGGGTGCACTCGGAGGACGTGCACCTGACGCCCACCGAGTTCGACCTGCTGGTGTGCCTGGCGAACACCCCGCGCGCGGTGCTCTCCCGTGAGCAGCTGCTGGCGGAGGTGTGGGACTGGGCGGACGCCTCCGGCACCCGTACCGTCGACAGCCACATCAAGGCGCTGCGCCGGAAGATCGGCGCCGAGCGGATCCGCACCGTGCACGGTGTGGGCTACGCACTGGAGACCCCGACGCCATGAGCGGCGGTCCGGCCGCACGGAGAGGCCCCGGGGAGCCCTGGGGCGGTGTACGCCCGTTCTCGATCAAGACCAAGCTGGGCGTCCTGGTCGTCATCGCGGTCCTCATCACCACCGGGCTGATGATGATCGCCATGCGCACGGCGACGGAGCTGCGCTTCATCACGGTCTTCTCGATGATCGCCACGCTGCTCATCACGCAGTTCGTGGCCCATTCGCTCACCGCGCCGCTGGACGACATGAACGCCGTCGCCCACGCCATCTCGCACGGCGACTACACCCGCAGGGTGCGTGAGAACCGCCGGGACGAGCTGGGCGACCTGGCGCAGACGATCAACCGCATGGCCGACGACCTGGAGGCCCAGGAGCGGCAGCGCAAGGAGCTGGTGGCGAACGTCTCGCACGAGCTGCGCACCCCCATCGCGGGCCTGAGGGCGGTCCTGGAGAACATCGTGGACGGAGTCTCGCCGGCCGACCCGGAGACCATGCGCACGGCCCTGAAGCAGACGGAGCGCCTCGGCCGCCTGGTGGAGACCCTGCTGGACCTGTCCCGCCTCGACAACGGCGTCGTACCGCTGAAGCGGCGCCGCTTCGAGGTGTGGCCGTACCTGTCGGGCGTGCTGAAGGAGGCCAACATGGCCGTGCCCGCGCGCGCGGGCATCGCGTCGGGCTCCGGCAGTCACACGCGTACGGACGTCCATCTGCACCTCGACGTCTCCCCGCCGGAGCTGACCGCGCACGCGGACCCCGAGCGCATCCACCAGGTAGTGGCAAATCTCATCGACAACGCGGTCAAGCACAGCCCGCCGCACGGCCGCGTGACCGTGAAGGCGCGGCGCGGCCCGCTGCCGGAGTCGCTGGAGATGGAGGTGCTGGACGAGGGCCCGGGCATTCCGCGCTCCGAGTGGCACCGGGTCTTCGAGCGCTTCAACCGCGGCGGCGCGGGCGCGTCCAACGGACCGGGCAGCGACGGCGGCACCGGGCTCGGCCTCGCGATCGCCCGCTGGGCGGTCGACCTGCACGGAGGCGGGATCGGGGTGGCCGAATCGGAACGGGGTTGCCGGATTCGCGTCACTCTTCCGGGAGAGACAACCGATCAGAGTTGACGTAGGGTCCGCATCGGAGCCCCAAGATCCACCAGCGTCCGCGCTGACGGACACGTGTGATCAGGCACACGCCCGCGGGCCGGGCGCGACGGGCCCATTCCGGCATTTCCCGGCCCCCTGGATTCGAAGCGGAACCCCGCTTGTTTCCCGCCATTTCCAGGCCCGAAACGCGGTTTCCGATGTGACTTACACGACGATGAACCTGCCCGGCCTGACCTTCGGGGTCCGGGGGGCGTAGCCTTTATTCCCGCTGTCCATCACCTTGTGAAGCGGAAGAGGGCGGTTGCCGCCGTGTCGCCACAGTCCCCCAGTAACTCGACCATCTCGACCGACACCGACCAAGCGGGCAAGAACCCCGCGGCCGCGTTCGGCCCCAACGAGTGGCTCGTCGACGAGATCTATCAGCAGTACCTCCAGGACCCGAATTCGGTAGACCGAGCCTGGTGGGACTTCTTCGCCGACTACAAGCCCGGAGCGGCCGCCGCTCCGGCTCCGGCGGGTACTGCGGCCGCGGGGGCCGCAGGCACCACCTCCCCGGCACCGGCCGCGCCCGCGCAGGCCGCTCCGGCTCCGGCTCCGGCGGCGCCCGCCCCCGCGGCTGCCAAGCCCGCGGCCGCCGCTCCGGCACCCGCGCAGCCGGCTCCCGCCGCGAAGGCCCCGGCGCCCGCTCCGGCCAAGCCCGCCGCCGCGAAGCCCGCGGCCAAGGCCGAGCCCGCCGCCGCGTCCGCCGAGGGCCCCGAGCTGGTGACCCTGCGCGGTCCGTCCGCCGCCGTGGCCAAGAACATGAACGCCTCGCTGGAGCTGCCCACGGCCACGTCCGTGCGCGCGGTCCCGGTGAAGCTGCTGTTCGACAACCGCATCGTCATCAACAACCACCTCAAGCGCGCCCGGGGCGGGAAGATCTCCTTCACGCACCTGATCGGCTACGCGATGGTGCAGGCCATCAAGGCCATGCCGTCGATGAACCACTCCTTCACGGAGAAGGACGGCAAGCCGACCCTGGTCAAGCCGGACCACGTCAACCTCGGTCTGGCCATCGACCTGGTGAAGCCCAACGGCGACCGCCAGCTGGTCGTCGCGGCCATCAAGAAGGCCGAGACGCTGAACTTCTTCGAGTTCTGGCAGGCCTACGAGGACATCGTCCGCCGCGCCCGCGACGGCAAGCTGACGATGGACGACTTCTCCGGCGTGACGGTCTCCCTGACCAACCCCGGCGGCCTGGGCACCGTCCACTCGGTGCCGCGTCTGATGCCCGGCCAGTCGGTCATCCTGGGCGTCGGCTCCATGGACTACCCGGCGGAGTTCCAGGGCACCAGCCAGGACACCCTCAACAAGCTCGGCATCTCGAAGGTCATGACGCTCACGTCGACCTACGACCACCGGGTCATCCAGGGCGCCGCCTCCGGCGAGTTCCTGCGCCAGATCTCGAACCTGCTGCTGGGCGAGAACGGCTTCTACGACGAGATCTTCGAGGCCCTGCGCATCCCCTACGAGCCGGTCCGCTGGCTCAGGGACATCGACGCCAGCCACGACGACGACGTCACCAAGGCCGCCCGGGTCTTCGAGCTGATCCACTCCTACCGGGTCCGCGGCCATGTCATGGCCGACACCGATCCGCTGGAGTACCGCCAGCGCAAGCACCCCGACCTGGACATCACCGAGCACGGCCTGACCCTGTGGGACCTGGAGCGCGAGTTCGCCGTCGGCGGCTTCTCCGGCAAGTCCCTGATGAAGCTGCGCGACATCCTCGGCGTGCTGCGCGACTCGTACTGCCGCACCATCGGCATCGAGTTCATGCACATCCAGGACCCCAAGCAGCGCAAGTGGATCCAGGACCGGGTGGAGCGCCCGCACTCCAAGCCGGAGCGCGAGGAGCAGCTGCGCATCCTGCGCCGACTCAACGCCGCGGAGGCCTTCGAGACCTTCCTGCAGACGAAGTACGTCGGCCAGAAGCGCTTCTCCCTGGAGGGCGGCGAGTCCGTCATCCCGCTGCTCGACGCGGTCCTCGACAGCGCTGCGGAGTCCCGCCTCGACGAGGTCGTCATCGGCATGGCCCACCGCGGCCGGCTGAACGTGCTGGCCAACATCGTCGGCAAGTCGTACGCACAGATCTTCCGCGAGTTCGAGGGCAACCTCGACCCGAAGTCGATGCACGGCTCCGGCGACGTGAAGTACCACCTGGGCGCCGAGGGCACCTTCACCGGCCTGGACGGCGAGCAGATCAAGGTCTCGCTGGCCGCCAACCCGTCCCACCTCGAGACGGTCGACCCGGTCATCGAGGGCATCGTCCGCGCCAAGCAGGACATCATCAACAAGGGCGGCACCGACTTCACGGTCCTGCCGGTCGCCCTGCACGGTGACGCGGCCTTCGCGGGCCAGGGCGTGGTGGCCGAGACCCTGAACATGTCGCAGCTGCGCGGCTACCGCACGGGCGGCACGGTCCACATCGTCATCAACAACCAGGTCGGCTTCACCGCCGCCCCGGAGTCCTCGCGTTCGTCGATGTACGCGACCGACGTGGCCCGCATGATCGAGGCCCCGATCTTCCACGTGAACGGCGACGACCCGGAGGCCGTGGTCCGCGTCGCGCGGCTCGCCTTCGAGTTCCGCCAGGCGTTCAACAAGGACGTGGTGATCGACCTCATCTGCTACCGCCGCCGCGGTCACAACGAGTCGGACAACCCGGCCTTCACCCAGCCGCTGATGTACGACCTGATCGACAAGAAGCGCTCGGTGCGCAAGCTCTACACCGAGTCCCTCATCGGTCGCGGCGACATCACCCTGGAAGAGGCCGAGCAGGCGCTGCAGGACTACCAGGGCCAGCTGGAGAAGGTCTTCACCGAGGTCCGCGAGGCGACCTCGCAGCCGAGCGCCGCCCCGGTGTCGGACCCGCAGGCCGAGTTCCCGGTCCCGGTGACCACCGCGATCTCCGCGGAGGTCGTCAAGCGGATCGCCGAGTCCCAGGTCAACATCCCCGACCACTTCCACGTCCACCCGCGTCTGCTGCCGCAGCTGCAGCGCCGGGCGGCGATGGTCGAGGACGGCACGATCGACTGGGGCATGGGCGAGACCCTCGCCATCGGCTCGCTGCTGCTGGAGAACACCCCGGTCCGGCTGTCCGGCCAGGACTCCCGCCGCGGCACCTTCGGCCAGCGTCACGCGGTCCTCATCGACCGTGAGACCGGCGAGGACCTGACCCCGCTGCAGTACCTCTCCGACGACCAGGCGCGCTACAACGTCTACGACTCCCTGCTCTCCGAGTACGCGGTCATGGGCTTCGAGTACGGCTACTCGCTGGCCCGCCCGGACGCGCTCGTGATGTGGGAGGCGCAGTTCGGCGACTTCGTCAACGGCGCCCAGTCGGTGGTCGACGAGTACATCTCCGCGGCCGAGCAGAAGTGGGGCCAGACCTCCGGCGTCACGCTGCTGCTCCCGCACGGCTACGAGGGCCAGGGCCCGGACCACTCCTCGGCCCGCGTCGAGCGCTTCCTGCAGCTGTGCGCGCAGAACAACATGACGGTCGCGATGCCGACCCTGCCGTCGAACTACTTCCACCTCCTGCGGTGGCAGGTGCACAACCCGCACCACAAGCCGCTGGTGGTCTTCACCCCGAAGTCGATGCTGCGCCTGAAGGCCGCCGCGTCGAAGACGGAGGAGTTCACCTCGGGTCAGTTCCGTCCGGTCATCGGCGACTCCTCGGTCGACCCGGCCGCGGTCAGGAAGGTCGTCTTCGTGGCGGGCAAGCTGTACTACGACCTGGAGGCCGAGCGCACCAAGCGCGGCGTCAAGGACGTGGCGATCGTCCGGGTCGAGCGGCTGTACCCGCTGCCGGGTGCCGAGCTCCAGGCGGAGATCGCCAAGTACCCGAACGTCGAGAAGTACCTGTGGGCCCAGGAGGAGCCGGCGAACCAGGGTGCCTGGCCGTTCATCGCGCTCAACCTGATCGACCACCTGGACCTGGCGGTCGGCGCGGACGTCCCGCACGGCGAGCGCCTGCGCCGTATCTCCCGCCCGCACAGCTCGTCCCCGGCGGTCGGTTCCGCGAAGCGGCACCAGGCCGAGCAGGAGCAGCTGGTGCGTGAGGTGTTCGAGGCCTGAGCCACCGGCTCGGAGCAGCACCAAGGGCCCGCCCCCGGAGTCGTTCCGGGGGGCGGGCCCTTCGGCGTGCGGGGCTACGGCGTCATGTCGCCTGGGGTTCGAAGTCCCAGTACGGCCGGTTGCGGGAGCGGGCCGAGATGGTGTGGACGTGCTGCTTGCCGAGCGTGGACTCCAGGTCCGCCAGGGCGCCCTGCTCGACCTTCTCGGCCTGCTGGATGTCCCGCAGCCCGCGCAGGTCGGCCGCGTGGGCGACCCGGGCGGACAGGGTGAGCGGGTGCGTGGCGCCCAGCGTCTCGGTGGCGCGGGTGATGGTCTGCCTGCTCAGCTCGGCCGCCGCCTCGGTGTCGCCGACCAGGTTGCGCAGCGCGGAGGCGTTGATGGCACACCCCAGCGTGTAGGGGTGGTTCTCCCCCACGGCCGCGGTCATCTCCGCCAGCGCCTGCTCGACGAGCACATGGGCGTGTTCCCGTTCGCCGACGCTGCGCAGGATCAGCGCGTGGTTGGCGCGGGCCCCGGCGATGAACGGGTGACCGGCGATCAGCAGCGACTCGTAGCGGGCGATGATGGACTCGCTGGTCTCGCGGGCCTGGTCGATGTCGCCGTGCTCGCGGGCGAAGCAGCTCTGGCTGACGGCGGCGGCCAGCGTCTCCGCGTGCCGGTCGCCCAGCTTGCGTTCGTAGCGCTCCAGTACGCGGGTCAGCAGCGCCCCGGCCGCCGCGCGGTCCCCGACGCGCAGCCGGCACAGCGCGAGGTTGTGCTCGGAGCGCAGGGTCTGCGGGTTGTCGGAGCCGAGGACGAGCCGGCACTCGCGGACGTTCTTCGACTGGATCGACTCGGCCTCGGTGTAGCGGCCCAGCAGCCGCAGTCCGATGGCGTAGGAGATCTCCGACATCAGCGCCCAGGGGTGGCGCGCCTTCAGCAGCCGGCGGCGGGACTCCAGCGTCTTCTCGTCGATCTCCAGGGCCTGCTGGTAGTGGCCGAGGAGGCGGTGGCCGAAGCCCAGGTTGTTCAGGGCGTTGAGGGTGCGGGAGTCCTCCTCGCCCAGCAGGTCCCGGTAGGTCGGGTAGAGCCACTGGTAGATCTCCAGTGCCTCGTCGTAGCGGCCGAGCCCCCACAGGTCGGCGCCGAGGCCGTTGACCGCCCGCAGATAGTCCAGGTCGCGGTCGCCGCGCTCGTCGCGCAGATGGTCGGCCGCCTGCCGTTCGAGGGCCTCGGTGCGTTCGTAGTCCCCGGAGGAGCGCAGCAGGTTGGCGTAGTGGTAGGTGAGCTCCCAGATCCGCGGGTGGTGCTCGCCGAGGGTGGTCCGCCAGGCGCGCAGGGCGCGCTCGCCGAGCTTGACGCCGGAGCTGAACTCACCGGCGAAGTACATGTAGCGCAGGCAGTTGAGGACCAGCCGCTGCACCTTGGTGTCCTGGCTCTTGAGGACGTCCGCGTGCTTGAGGTGCGGCACGAGCTCGGCGTAGGTGTCCCACAGCCGGGTGTCGGTGGCGCGGCCCGGGTCGGCGGAGGCCAGGGCGCGCCGGACGACCTCTATGAACTCGCGGCGCTCCGGCTCGGGCATGTCGTTGCGGACGATCTGGTGGACCATGCGGTGCAGGTACAGCGACTCGCCCGAGGCCGAGCCCGGCTCGCCGGTCGCCTCGTGCGACTCCAGGCGCACCACGGAGTACTGGCGCAGCTGGTTGATCGCCCGGTTCCACAGCAGCGGGTCCTCCAGCAGCCCGGTGAGCTGCTCGGGCAGGTCGTCGTGCGGCATGTCCTTCAGCAGGCGTACGGGGACGAAGCCGGGCGCGAAGAACGTGCACAGGCGCAGCAGGTCGACGGATTCCGGGACCGTCTCGCGGAGTTTGTTCAGCAGTATCGACCAGGCGGTCTGGAAGGCGACCGGGAAGTCGGCGGACACCTTGACGACGTCCTGGTCGATGCCGCCCTCCAGCAGGGCGATGTAGTCCTCGACGGACAGGTCGGAGTCGTTGAGCCAGCCGGCCGTCTGGTCCAGCAGCAGCGGCAGGTCCTCCAGGGCCTCGGCGAGCTGGTCGGCGTCCGGCTCCGACAGCCGCGGCGCGCGGCGCCGGATGAAGGCGACCGACTCGTCGCGGGCGTACACCGGAACCTGCATCAACTGGCTGTTGTGCTCGCCCCATTGGGGGTTCCGGGAGGTGATGAGCACATGGCCGGGGCCGGTGGGCACGAGGTCCCAGATCTGGTCGGGGTCGTCGGCGCCGTCGAGGATCAGCAGCCAGCGCGAGAACGGCTCGCCGCGGCGCAGCGCGTCGCGCACGGCGCGCAGCCGCTCGCCGTACTCGGCGCCCGTCGACAGGCCCAGTTTCGGGGCGAGTTCGGCGAGCTGGCGGCGGTAGGAGACGCGTTTCTCGGCGTTGATCCACCACACCACGTCGTACTCGGAGCTGAACCGGTAGACGTACTCGGCGGCGAGCTGGGTCTTGCCCACGCCGGACATGCCGTAGAGCGCGAGGACACCGGCTCCCGGCTCGCTGCCGTGCAGCAGGTGGTAGGCGTCGTTCAGCAGCGGCTCGCGGCCGGTGAAGCGGGTGTTGCGGCGCGGTACGTTGCCCCACACCTCGGGCATGGCGGACGGGAAGCGCGGGGCGCGGCGGCCGTCGGCGGGGTCCTGCGGGGGTGCGTCGGGCAGGTCGAGGCGTTCGGCGAGACGGCGTTCGGCCTCGTCGGGGCCGATGTTGACGAGGTCGGCGGGGGCGAGCACCGCGGCGGCGGCCGGGATGGCGGCGGTGGTCACCGAGACGGCCGCGAAACGCGACGGGTCGGGCGCCACGACCTCGCCGAGCGCGGCGTTCCACTCCTCGTGGGTGCGCGGGCCGAGTTTGAAGTACCAGTCGCTGACGAGGATGAGGACCCGGCCCTCGGCCAGGCTCAGACCGCGCAGCAGGTCGACGAGCGGGACCTCCGGCGGGGCGTCCCAGCGCAGGTACACCACGCGTAGACCGCGCCGCTCCAGGCGGTCGCCGATCCAGGCCGCCCAGGCCCGGTTGAATCCGGCGAAGCTGATCGTGACGGTCTGCCGCGCGGCCCTCCTCTCGGCTGACCCGACCGGCCTACGAGTTCCAGACATGCCGCGGCCTCCCGCATGAAATCTTAAGAGCTGGACACGGCTCCGGGAAGGCGCACGACGCACCGCCGCCGACGCTCGTGGTTCGCATCCTTTCCCGCAAGCGCAACGATCACCACCATCGGGGGGCACGTTTTCCGCCGAATGCCCCGGGCCGGGTCACGCGAGTGGCGCACGCAGTTCCTGGGGAACCCGTCGTGCCCACAGTCGACGTGCGGTGCGCACGTACTCCAGGGCGCGCACGGCGTGTGCGCGGGGCGCGGGATGGTCGGCCATACGAGCGTGCGCGTCGACCATGCACTCCACCAACCTCCGTCCCGGCGGCGTGAGTTCGCCGGAGCCGACGAGGGCGGGCAGGGCCGCGCCCACCTGGGCGTGGTAGCGGGCGAACTGGCTCCAGTCGGTGTCGAGGTGCGCCCGGTCCGAGCCGTCGAGCGCCCTGCGCTGGTGGAAGTCGGCGAGCGCCAGATGGGCGTAGGCACCCTGCAGCAGGCCGTCGTAGGGCCGCGGATCGGGCCGCCAGGGCGCGAAGTACCGTGCCCGGTCGTCGGCGTGATGGAGGGTCACCATCTCGCTGACGACGGCCAGTTTGGCGTGGTGGAGTTCGTGCACGAGGGTGGCGGCCAGACGGGTGGCGTCGGGCGGGGTGCTGCTGAGCACGGCGCCGAACGCCTCGCTGCGGGTGGCGCTGCACGATCCGCGGCGGGCCTCGGCCGTGGCCCGGTCGGGCGTGGCGAGCGGCACCAGGCAGCGCAGCAGGGTGGCCGCCTCGGCCGGCCGCTGCTCCCCCGCGGGCAGCAGTGCCGCCGGTGTGCCGGACCACGCCTGGAGCCAGTTCTTGCGCTCGCCGTCGTCGAGGGTGGCGGGGCCGGTCAGGCCGTAGCACTGCGGGTCGCCGGGCGCGGCACGGTAGGGGTCGAAGTCCTCCAGGGGCAGCGGCGGGCCGTCCGGGAGCAGGGCGGGCAGCGCGTAGGCCGGGTGCCAGGCGCGGGAGTCGGACCAGGCGCCGAAGCCGTCCTCCAGGAACACGTGGACGTCCGCGGCTCCCGGCCGGCTCAGGGTCAGCCGCCCGTGTCGGTGCACGACGTCGAGGGCCACCGGGCCGGAACCGTCGACGGACAGGGCCCCGAGGGACGGCAGGGCGAGGGCCCCGCCGTGGGCGTCGAGGCGTACGGCGAAGGGGACGCCGGCGCGTGCGGCGACGGCCGCGGCGACGGCGCTGAAGTGCGCCAGATCGGCGGCGAGTTCACGCCCGCGCTGCTCGCGGTCGGCCCCGGAGGCCCGGCCGGGCGGGGCGGTGAGCGCCTGGAGGCACCTCCTGGCCCAGGGGCCGAGGAGCGGGCGGCACAGGGCGGTGCGCACGGCTGAGGCGTCGGCCGGGCCGTACGCCGCTTCGGCCGCCTCCAGCAGGGCCCAGTCCACCCGTAACCGCTCGCTGGCGGCGGGTGGGCACACGTCCGCCCCGGCGGCGTCGGCCGCCTCCAGGATGGCCCGCAGGAGCAGCATCCGCCGGGTGTCCTGGTCGCGGACGAGCAGCGCGAGGGTGTCGGGACCGCCGCCGATGCCGCCGAGTTCGGCGAGGGCGCGGTCGGTCAGCGGAGGAAGTATCACGAAGTGCCTCCTTGGGCCGGGACGGCGGCCGCCGTGGCCGTCTCCTCGGTGAGCCGTCGCGCCACGTGCCGGATGAAGCGCTGCAGGTCGCCGCAGTAGACGGAGGGGTTGGTGAAGCCGTGCCCGGCCCGGTAGCGGTGGGCGTACTGGCCGCCGCCGCACACGTGCAGCAGGGGGCAGGCGCGGCAGGTGGCGTGCAGGGCGTCCGCGCCCGCCTGCCGGGCCGCCACCGCCGGGTGGCGCAGCGCCTCGTCGAAGGGGTGCCGGAAGACGTCGAGGCCGGTCTCGGCCGCGCCGTCGTAGGCCGACTTCAGGGAGTCGACCTGCTCGATGGATCCGTCGGTCTCGACGACGACGGTCTCGAAGGGGGCCAGCCCGAGCGCTTCGGTGGCGGCGGGCCGGCCCAGCAGCAGGGCGATGCAGGCCTCGAACAGGCGGACCCTCGTCTGCCGCCGTCCCGCCCGCCACCAGCGGTCGAAGACGGCGCACAGCCACTGCCCGTACCGGTCCCCGGCCAGGTGCGGCGGCGGGGCGGACCAGTTGCCGTGCGGCAGCAGCAGGTCCAGGGCCGGCGGGCGCAGCGCGAGGAGCGAGTCGTAGGTCTCGACCGGGTCCAGCGTGGGGTCGACGACGGTGAGGATGCCCGCGTACGAGTCCGGGAAGCGGTCGGCGACCAGGCGCGCGCCGCGTGCGGCGGCGGGCCAGGAGGGGCGTCCGGCGTGGTCGACGCGGCGCGCGTTGTGGCCGGGCAGGCCGCCGTCGAGGCTGATGCCCACCCGGATGCCGGCGGCGGCCAGGGTGGCCAGCCGGGTTTCGGTGAGGAGCGTGGCGTTGGTCTGCACGGACGCGTGGACGCGGGTGCCGTGCGGGACGCGGGCGCGCACGCGCTCGGTGAAGCGGGCGAGGGTGCCGGCTCCGGCCAGGAGGGGTTCGCCGCCGTGCAGGACGAGGGACAGGTCGGCGCTGGCGTGCGCGAGCGCGTGCTCGGCGATGCGGTCGGCGGTGCGGTCGAGCACGGCCCGGGAGGCCTTGGCGGGGCGGTCGCGCCAGGTGCGGTCGGGGCCCTCGTAGAGGTAGCAGTAGCGGCAGGCGAGGTTGCAGCGGCCGTGCATCTTGACGATGAACTGCCGGAAGGGGAAAGGCGCGACGCTGACGACGCCGTGCGACACTTGGCCACCCCCTGCCCGACCGGCGCCATGACCTGAACTCATGGGCTGTGAACGGTATTTGACCGAAAATCGACCGTGCCGGACCGGGTCAGAACGCGCTGCCGTACCCCCAGAGCATCTCGCCGGGCCGGGCCGCCCGCTCCCGCAGGTCGTCGAGGACCTCGCGCAGCACCGGGTGCCCGACGGTCCGCAACTCGGCGAGGTTCAGGGCGAGTACGTCCTCGACCGGCTCGTCCGGTGCCGGCTTCCCGGCTGCCTCCGCTTGCATCGTCTCCCCCTCGTCATTCCAGCTCGGCGAGCTTGCGCGCGGTCTCGTCCGCGGTGGGCCCGCCGGTGCCGACCCAGTCGTCCGGCAGCCGCTGCCATTCCGCGCGCGCCGCACGGTAGGCGTCGCGGGCGGCGCGCGGGCGCGCGGCCGCCTCATAGGTCATACCCCGCCAGTGGTGGGCCTGAGCGCCCAACTCCACGGCCTCGTGGCACCGCCGCTCGGTCTCGGCCTGTTCCTCGGCCTCCCGGGCGGACTCCGACGCGTCCCGGAAGGCGTCGGCCGCCGCGTCCAGACGCGTGGGCCGGCCCAGGCCCCGGTACGCCTCGAACTGCGCCTGCCCGAGGGCGAGCAGGGCGCGGGCGGCCGGCAGCGCCTTCGTGGCGCCCGCCGCCGCCAGCCCGAACAGGTACTCCGCCTCCCGCAGGTCCACCGGGTCGCCCAGGGTGCCGTAGCGGGCCATCAGCGCCTGGCCGAGCAGCAGCAGGCGGTGGGCCAGGCGGGCATCCCCGGACACCGTCTCGGTACGGCACTCGCGCAGCACGCGGATCGCGCGCGACAGCGAGACCGGCGCCCGGGAGCCGCTCTCCAGCGAGGCCAGCCGCAGCAGCGTCTCGCCCCATTCGGCGAGGACGTCCGCGTGCGCCGGGGCGTCCCTGGGCATGCCGTGGGCGGCCTGCTCGAACCGGTCGGCGGCGGCGCGGAGTTCCGCCGTCTCACCGGTCTCGCGGTGCCGCGCCACGGCGATGCGGCCGGCGCGCACCAGCAGCGTGGAGCGCAACGACCGTTCCCGGACCAGCTCCAGCGCCTCGTCGATCCGCTCCTGCGCCTCGTCGAGCGAGCCGCCCGAGGCCAGCAGCGCGTCCACCAGGTCGCGTCGCACCCGTACGCCGTCCGGGGCCCGCTCCTCGGCTCCTACGGGCTCCAGCGCGTCCCGCAGCGACCGTGCGGCCTGTTCGGCGTGGTCGCGGGCCAGCTGCGGGTCGGCGGTCGCATCGGCCAGCCGCAGCAGGATCCGGCCGTGGGCCAGCGGGAGTTCACGGGGGCGCCGGCTGCGGTCGGGCCAGGCGTCCGCGAACGCCTCCAGCATGCCGACGGCGCCCTGCAGCAGCGCGCTGTCGCCGCCGAGCCCCCACTGCGCCTCCAGCGCGCGGACCCGCTCCAGGGTGAGTTCGAGTGCCTCGTCCTGGGTGAGGTCGGGGGCGGCGAACGCGCCCGCGTACTCGCGGTCGGCGCGGCTGAGCAGTTCCAGCGCGGCGTGCGCATCGCCGTGGCGCCTGCGGTCGGTGGCGGCGGCGTGCAGCACGCGCGCGAGGACGGCCCTCTCCCGCAGGGCATGCGGGTGGGCGACGGCCCGTTCGGCGGCCTGCTCGGCCTCGCGCAGCAGCTCGGGGCCGCCCTGCACCTCCCACAGCCGCAGCGTGCAGCGCGCGTACTGCGCCCACAGCTCGGGATCCCGGCCCACGGGCCGCTCGTGCTCGGCGGCGCCGCGCAGCAGCTGCACGGCGTCGATGAGGTCCTGCACCATGCCCTCGGCGTCGAACCGTTCGAGCAGGTCGCGGGCCTGCCCGATCGCCTGGTGGGGCTCGCGGGGTCCGGCCGGATCGGGCGTGACCCCGCCGCCGTAGACCGCGAACTGCTCGGGCAGCGGCATGAAGCGTTCCAGCACGCGCGCGGCGACCTCCGCGAAGGGCTGTGGTGCGAGCGTCACGTCGCCGTTGTCGCCCGGGTAGCCGCCACCGGGCGCGTACGGCCGTCCCGAGCCGCCGTTGCCGAGCTGGGCGAGGGCGAGGGCCGGGAAGTTGGGGCCGCCCTTGCCGTAGCGCTGCTCGATGTACTCCGAGCAGTGCTTGAGGACGAGCACCGCCTCGTCCCGGCCCAGGGTCGACAGCAGCGCCTCCTGCACGTCCGGCTGCATCCGGTACCACTGGGCGCCGTCGTCGCCGTAGCCGTCGCCGGCCCGGCTGACCAGGCCGCTGAGCAGCACCTCGGCCAGTTCCGAGGGGCCCGAGTCGGGCAGCATGGTGCGCTGCACTAGCTGCATGACCGGCAGGCACAGCGGGGCAGCCGCCAGGTAGACCGCGAGCCGGCCGGCGGCCGGGGAGGCGGTGGCGCGGAAGCGGCCGACGCGCTCCCCCCAGGAACGCGACCGGGCGGCGCCGCTTTCGGGAGCGGGCGGCTGGTCGGCGCGCACCCATCCGACGGCCCCGGCGACCGGACCCGAACCGGCGCCGGACAGCAGCCGGGCCCAGGAGCCGAGCGCCACCGGCTCGGGCGGCAGCACCGGTACGGGCAGCCCTCCGCGGCGCAGTTCGGCGGGCGCGCCGACCGGGGTGCGCACCCGCAGCACGGCGGCACCGCCGAGCGTCTCGCCGCGGGTGAGTTCGCCGTACGTCACGGGCAGCCGCGTCCGGGTCCACAGGCGCTGCGGGAGGGGCTGCAGGACCGCCGCCGGGGCCTGCCGGGCCAGGTGGTGCAGCAGCCGGTGCGCGGCGCCGCTGCGCCACAGCGGACCCGCGCAGTCGCTGACCAGGAGGGTGATCCGGCGCCCGGTCGGGTCGCTGAGCCGGTCCGCGCCGTGCAGCGGGGCCGCGTGCACGTCGAGGCTGCGGGAGACCACCGGTTCGCCGTCCGGGCTCTCGTGCAGATGGCAGACCTGGACGTCGCCGAAGGCGCCCAACTGGGCGAAGACCTGCTCCAGTTCGCTGAACATGCGGTCCCACACGCGCATCGACGGTGACGCGTCCAGGACGAGCTGCAGCCGGGTGT
Source organism: Streptomyces spinosisporus (assembly GCF_022698145.1). Taxonomy (GTDB): domain Bacteria; phylum Actinomycetota; class Actinomycetes; order Streptomycetales; family Streptomycetaceae; genus Streptomyces; species Streptomyces spinosisporus. The sequence goes on along the minus strand of NZ_JALDAX010000010.1, from coordinate 190,535 downwards.
CGCCCCGGGTCACGGCCCGGTACACCGGCATGACCAGGCCGCCCGCGCGGGCGCTGAGTTCGGCCGTCGCGGTCTCGTCCAGGGTGCGGCGCAGCGGCGGGGCGGCGCTGCGGTAGCCCTGCAACGGGCGTAAGGCGCGCTGGAGTTCGAGCGGCGCGGGCAGCACGGAGGCGGCGGGCACGCCGATGGGCAGCGCCGAGGTGTGCCGGGACGCACGCGCGCGTGCCGCGTCGCCGCGCGAGGGCGGGTAGAGCGCGACGCGCCCGCTCGGCCCGGTGTCGTACGACGGCGCCGGCTCCGCCTGCCGCGGCGCCGAGGTGTCCTGCCCGACCGGCGCCGGCCCCTGCCCGGACACGCCCTCGTCACCCCGCCCCACCCGCTCCGGCCCGACCGCGGCCGACTCCTCCCCCCGCCCACCCACGGGCCGAGACCAACGAGCCAGCCACAGCGCGTCACTGAGCCCCTCAGCATCGGGATCAAGCCCGGCCTGCCGCAGCCTGGCGACCAGTTCGGCGATGGGGTCGGGGGCGGCTTGGGGGGTTGGGTCGGGGGTGGTGGGGGCGTGGTCGTTCTGGGGGGTCGGGTCGGAGTCGGTGGGGGCTTGGGCGTCCTGGGGCGGCGAGTCGGGGTCGGTGGTGTCCCGGCTGTTCTGAGGGTTCGGGTCGGGGTCGGTCGGGCCGTGGCGGGCGGTTGCGTCGGGCATCAGCGGCTCACCTCGGGCGGTCGAGTCGCTGGATGAGCTGGTCGGCCAAGCGGTCGCGACTGGGCGGTGCGGCCGCGTCGGTGAGATAGATGGCGTTCAACAACTGGTCCGCGGCGAGGAGTTCACTGCGCGAGCGCTCCAGGAAGCGGTTGATGAGGTCGTCGCCGGCGCGGGCCGCCTCGGCGCCGAGGTGGGCCCGGACGAAGGTGGCGAGCCGGTTGTGGTCCGGACGGTCCAGCTCCAGGTGGATGCAGCGGCGCATCAGCGGGGCCGGGAAGTCGCGTTCGCCGTTGCTGGTGAGGACGACGAACGGGAACGCGTGGCAGCGCACCCGGCCGTCACGCACCCGCACCTTCACCCCGTCGGCGGTGAGCACCTCGGCCTCGCCGTTCGCCAACCGGTCGGCTATGCGCTGGAGTTCGGGTATGTCGAACTCGCCCTCCTCCAGCACGTTCAACAGGTCGTTGGGCAGATCGATGTCGCTCTTGTCGAGTTCGTCGATGAGCAGCACGCGCGGGGTGTCGGAGGGCAGCAGGGCGGTCCCGAGCGGACCGAGGCGGATGTAGCTGCCGATGCTCTCCACGGCCCCCGGGCTGCCGGCGGCGCCGCCGAACCCGCCCTGGGCGGCGATCTGCACGTCCTGCAGCCGGGCGATGGCGTCGTACTCGTACAGCCCGTCGTGGAGCGTGGAGCGGCTGACGATGGACCAGCGCAGCACCTCGCCCAGCCCCAACTCGTAGGCCACCGAGTGCGCCAGGGTGCTCTTGCCCGCGCCGGGGCTGCCGGTGACCAGCAGCGGGCGGCGCAGATACAGCGCCGCGTTGATCATCTCCAGTTCCTCGGCGCCCGGCCGGTGCAGTTCCGCCAGGTGCCGGTTGGCGCCGAGCCTGCGGTCCTGCGAACCGTCGCCGGGCGCACCGGAGTCGCGGCCGGAGAAGTCGCGCCAGGGCGGCGGCGCGGGCAACCGGTCCATCCCGTCGTGGGGTTCGCCGGCACCTCGGTAGATGAGCCACTCATTGGAATCGGTCATGGTCCGGTCCTCGTCGTCACTCGTCCATGGCAGCCGTCGAACGTGCATCACCGTATCGATGCTCAGGGGACGTGGTAAGGGGGCCGGAAGACGCGCGACGGCCTCCTCAAGGCGCCTCCAGCAGGTCTCCGGTGCCGGGCAGGGGCTGGTGCGGGTCGTCGTAGTAGAGCGCTATCCCCTCGGCCCAGAAGGCGTCGGTCAGTCCGGCGCGCAGCCGCGCGCGGACGTCGTGCACGAGGTCCGGCAGCAGCACCGTGCTGCCGCCGTCGTCCACGGCCTTGCGCGCGCCGCGGTGGAACTCCCCGCAGACGTCGTCCGGGCGGCCGGGGCGGCGCCGCCACAGGGCCACGCCGAAGCCGGCGTGCACGATGCGGGCCAGCGCCGCCGCGTCGTCCTCGTAGCGGTGGTCGCCGTAGCGGCACAGCACCGGGACGGTGCGGTGGGCCAGGCCGCGCAGGTCCGCCAGGGCCGGTACGGGCTGCCGTACGCCGTCGTCGCAGTCCAGGACCTCCGCGCGGGCGTCGTGCAGGTGCAGCCAGCGCCAGCGATCGTGCCGCTCGTGGTGGTCGCCGGCGTCCTGGATGTCGTACTCGCCGTCGTCGGGCAGTTGGTCGCGGTCCGAGCAGCGGACCACGACCGGGCGCTGCGCCCCCAACGGCGGCTCCCCTGCGCGCAGTTGCCAGGTGTCGACCGGCAGTCCGAGCAGCAGGTGGGGCAGGGCGGCCTGGAGCGCTGCGGGGCGGCCGGGGGCGTCGCAGCGGCGGAAGGCCTCGGCGAGCGGTTCGGCGGCCTCGGCGCTCAGCCGGTCCACCGGGGTGCGCTCGGCCTCGTGCAGCCGCAGTACGTCTCCGTCGGGTCGGGCCAGGGAGACGGACCAGTCGCACCGGTCCGGCTCCCACCCGCGCCGCAGCACCTCCAGCAGAACCGTCAGCCGGGGCGTCACGCGCGCGTGGCCGCCGGTGCCCGCGGCCGCCGCGCGGCCGGACTCCGGCGTCACCGTCGCCGCGGTGGACGGCGCGGCACCGGGCCAGGGCGGTGCGATGCCGGAGCGGTCCCGGCCCTCCCCCGTCGCGCCCTCGCCGTCCGGCCCCCGTGTCCGCTGCCGCCGGCGCAGCGCGGACCACTCCTCACGGCGGCGCGCGAGGCTGCTGCGGTACCCGCTGTCGAGACCCGCCGCCGCCTGGCGCACCCAGTCCCACAGCGCGTGTTCGGCGTCCAGGGAGCTGGGGGTGAGCGGCCGGTCGGCGCGCATCACCCGCATCGTGTAGTCGATGACGAGCTTGAGGAGGCCGTCGTCCCGGGCGTTCTCGTAGAGCATGCCGAGTCCGTCGCGCCACGCGCGCGGGGCGGGCAGCAGGTGCGGGGCCTCGAAGTTGGGCAGGGAGTCGACGATGTCCAGCAGGGCCCGGGTGCCGGTGGGCGGCGGGAGTTCGGCGAGCCGGCCCAGCAGTTCGGTGCGCTCGCCCGGGGCCAGGGTGCGGCCGGGCCGGGCACCGAGCCGCTGCTGTGCGTCGGCCCAGGTGGGGCGGCGCGAGTCGGAGGGCTGCTGGCGGTCGCGGTGGTAGCGGTCGTGGGCGTGGAAGACCGCCTGGTAGACGTCCTCGTGCTCCGCGGTCACGGCGTCCTGCGGCACGGGCAGGGTGCGCAACCGCTCGATGCCGGTGCAGGTGCCGCCCTGGCCGTGGTCGGAGCGCGACTTCAGGACGCCGACGACCTCGCCGCGCAGCGGGTCGACGACGGGACCGCCGGAGACGCCGTACGGCAGGTCGTTGTGGCCGAGGCGCATCTGCACACCCGTGGACCAGCCGCCGATGGTGCCCTGGACCTCGATCGGCCCGTCCAGGATCTGCAGCTGTCCCGAGACGACCGTCCAGCCGGCGTAGAGCACCTTGCCCTCGCTGAGGTACGTCGTCGGCCGTTCGGACACGTACATGCAGTCGTGGCCCACCGGCTCCCGCAGCCGGATCAGGGCCAGGTCGGGGGCCGGCCAGCTGCCGGCCGGGGGCTGCCCGGCCTGGTGGGGCAGCGTGGTGGCCACCTCGCCCAGGACGACGGAGGAGGCCTGCTGTGGTCCGCTCTGGTGGATCACCGCGATCTCCTCCCCCTCTCCGCCGGACACGACGTGTGCGCAGGTCAGGACCCAGTTCGGGGCGACGAAGAAGCCGCTGCCGAGAAAGGTGTCCGGGCCGTCAGGTGCATACCCGACACGTGTGCGATGGATGCGCACGGTCGCCGCCATGACGAGGTCACGCAGCGCACGGTGGGCCTCGTCGAAACCGCCGGTTGCGCCCCCCTCGTGCTGCGGCGTCACGCCCCGGCTCCGTCGGCGCCCGCCGAGGTGCCGCCGTGCACCGGAGCGCCGGGAGACGCTCCCGCGCGCGTGGGCTCGCCGGACGGCGGGGCGGGCGGGGGCGGCGGGGTGCGGTCGTCCGCGTGCGCGGCGGGCAGCGTGTCCAGCGGGGGCGGGCCGCCGTTCCAGGTCAGGGTGACCGTGATGCCGGCCTTCGCCTCCCCGTCGGCGAGCAGGCCGACGACCTTGCCGGCCTTCGCGGTCAGCTCGATGCCGAACTCGACGCTGACCTCGTCGGGGCGCACCGCGCGCAGCGGCTCGGCGAGCGAGCGGGCCACCCCGCTGATGAGCGCGTGCAGGCTGTCCACGCTCGCCTCGACCCGCTCGGCGAAGCCCACGTCGCTGAAGGACAGCTGTCCCGGCGGTGCGCTCAGCTCCTCGGTGCCGGTGATCCGGGCCCACACCGGTGTCCCGTCCGGCAGCGCGATGCGCGCCACCCGCGTCACGTCCTGGCTCATGGCGTTCCCCCATCGCCGCATATGCTTTTTGCGTCTCCCCCGACGAACGGGAGGACTGCCCTCTCTCCGTCCCACCCATCCCAGGAGAAATGGTCCTTCCCCCCAGGGAGCGCGCCAACCCCCGTAACCCATCACGGAGCACGATCCATGTACTTCACCGACCGCGGCATCGAGGAACTGGAGAAGCGGCGCGGCGAGGAGGAGGTCACCTTCGAGTGGCTCGCCGAACAGCTGCGGACCTTCGTCGACCTCAACCCGGACTTCGAGGTTCCGGTGGAGCGCCTGGCGACGTGGCTGGCGCGGCTGGATGACGAGGAGGACGAGTAGGTCGGGGTAGCAACCGTCGCCAGGTGCAGCTTTCGCGAGCGCGGTCGCCGGTTCCCACCCCGGCCTCAGTCGCGTGGTCGCAGCGCCTCGTACGCCAGTGACAGCGCCCCGTGCGCCAGTAGGAGCGCCCCCGCCGCGGCCCAGCCGGCGTTGCGGCGTCGTGCGGCGAGGACGGTGAGGGGGAGGCCGGCTGTCACCTGGGCGAGGGCCAGGGCGCGGGAGCGTGGGGTTCCGGACCAGGGCATCCAGGGGCCCAGGCGACTGCTGTCCACGGCGTCGAGTTCGGTGCGCACCGCCTCGCGCCAAGGGGGGCGCTCGACGGCGCGGGTGTCCGGCAGGGCGGCCGCGGCCGCACGGAGCCGGTCGGCTGGCTCGCCGGGGGTGAGTCCGGCGGGCAACGAGACCCCCGCGCGCGTGAGGAACGCGAGCAGGGCACGCAGACGTGCGGGGGCATCGCCCCCGGAGCCGGGCTTCGCCAGCTGGTCCAGGGCCTGTACGTCGAGCACCGGGTCCAGGCCCAGACGGGCCGCGAACGTACGCATCGCCTCGTCCTCACCGGCCGGGGTGCCGTTGGCGAGCCAGACGTAGCCGACGGGTCGGCGGAAGCCCGACGCGAGCGTGAAGCCGGCGCGATCGGCGTCCCACCACAGGGCGAGCACCGGCCAGGGCGCGCCGACCGCGAGGGCGGTGGCCCAGCCGGTCATGACACGGTCCACGGGTTCGCCGTCGTGCAGCCACGGCCGGCCCTCGGGCACGAGCACGCTCCAGCCCTCGCCGGCACCGCCGAGCATCAGCCGCTCGCGCAGCAGGTGGGCGACGGGGGCGACGGACCCGGGCTCCGCCCGGCACAGCAACAGGCCGCCGGGCCCGGGAGCGGCGGGACCGGCCGGGCCGGTGCGTGGGGCTTCCGACGACATGGTCACAAACTAGGGCGATTCGCATCATCGGTCATTTTGGGGAGTCACAGGTCACCAGAACGGGTGCCTTGACTTTCCCTCGCCGCGATATATCGTGAATTGAAGAAGACGCGATATGGCGCGTTGCGACGGGGAGGTCTGCACGATGTCCGAGTGGTCCGTCACGGAGCCGAGGAAGCTGACGTTCGACGAGCGCGTGCGAGAGCTCCACGTACGCATCGTCAACGGCACGGTCAACGTGGTGGGGACCGACGAAGGTTCCGCCCGCCTCGAGGTCACCCAGATCGAGGGCCCGCCCCTCGCCGTGACCCAGCAGGGCAGCACCCTCACGGTCGCCTACGACGACCTGCCCTGGAAGGGCTTCCTCAAGTGGCTCGACCGCAAGGGTTGGCGGCGCAGCGCCGTCGTCTCCCTCGCCGTTCCGACCGGCACCCGGGTCGAGGTGGGCGTCGTCGGCGCCACCGCCGTGCTCTCCGGGCTGGAGGCCCGCGCGGAGGTCAAGGGCGTCACCGGCGACACCACCCTGGTGGGACTGACCGGTCCGGTCCGCGCCGACACCGTCTCGGGAAGCGTGGAGGCACAGGCCCTCAGCGGGGACCTCAGGTTCAACTCCGTCTCCGGGGACCTGACCGTGGTCGAGGCGGGTTCGTCCGTCAAGGCGGACTCGGTGAGCGGCTCGATGATCGTCGACATCGACCCGACCGGCCGCCGGACGGACGTCAACCTCACCAGCGTCTCGGGCGAGATCGCCATCCGGCTGCCCCACCCGGTGGACGCGGAGGTGGAGGCGAACACCGCGAGCGGCACGGTCTCCAACGCCTTCGAGGACCTGCGGGTCAGCGGCCAGTGGGGCGCCAAGCGGATCACCGGACGACTCGGCTCGGGCAACGGCAGCCTGAAGGCGACGACGGTCTCCGGCTCGATCGCCCTGCTGCGCAGGCCACCGGCCGAGGACGAGCCCTGGGACGTGGACCCCGAGGACTTCGGCCCGCAGGACATCCGCACCGAGAACATCCGCCCGGCGTCCGAGGGGACGGCCACCGAGGCCGGCCCGGCGAGCGCCCCGGCGGACGAACCGCCCGGTGGCTCGGGGGACAATTCCGGTTCCGGCCACGGCGACGGCCCCTCCGACGCCGCGGCCGACGGCACGACCGACAAGAAGGTGCTCTGACATGCCCCCCGTCTTCGCCCACGGCCGCCTCCGCCTCTACCTGCTCAAGCTGCTGGACGAGGCCCCGCGCCATGGCTACGAGGTGATCCGCCTCCTGGAAGAGCGTTTCCAGGGGCTGTACGCACCGTCGGCGGGCACCGTCTACCCCCGGCTGGCCAAGCTGGAGGCCGAGGGCCTGGTCACGCACACCACGGAGGGCGGCCGCAAGGTGTACGCCATCACGGACGCCGGCCGGGCCGAACTGGCCGACCGCAGCGGTGAGCTGGCCGACCTGGAACTGGAGATCCGGGAGTCCGTCGCCGAGCTCGCCGCCGAGATCCAGGCCGATGTGCGCGGCGCCGCGGGTGATCTGCGCCGCGAGATGCGGGCCGCGGCCTCCGAGGCGCGCCGCGGTGGCACCAAGGGCCGCGGCGAGAAGGACAGCCCCCTGGGGGACTTCGCGGACTATGCCGACAGGGAGGCGTGGCGCGCCGCCAAGGACGAGATGCGCCGCGTCAAGCAGGAGTGGAAGGAGCAGGCCCGGCGCGCCAAGGACGAGAGCCGTAGGGCCCGCGAGGAGGCCCAGCGGGCCCGGCGCCAGGCCAAGGAGGCGCAGGAGCGGGCCCGCACCCAGGCGCAGGAGGAGCTGCAGCGCATCGGACGGCGGGTGCAGGAGCAGGTGCAGGACCACTTCGCGCGGGGCGACTGGCCGACGGGCGTGCGCGAGGGGCTGACCGAACTGGCCAAGGAGTTCGGCGACTTCGGCAAGGAGTTCGGCAAGGACTTCGGGTTCGGCCGGGGCGGCGGCTCCGGTACTTCGGCGCCACGGCCCGACTACTCACACACCCCGGAGGACTTCCCCGCCGAGTACGAACCGGCCTGGGCGCACGAGGAGTCCAGCGGCGACGCGGCCCGCGATCTCGACCGTCTCCTCGACCGCTTCCGCGACGACATCCGCGACGCCGCCCGCGACCACGGCGTCACGGACGAACAACTGCGCGACGCCCGCCGCCATCTGTCGACGGCGGCGGCACACATCGGCGCGATACTGCGCCGCCCGAGGGTCTGAAGCGCCAGGGCCGGCCCCGCCGACCCGCCGCCCGGGCACTCACCCCGCCTTCGCCTCGCCGCCTCCGTACAGCACACGGAGCAGCGACTCATGGGTCACCCCGTGCGCAGCGAGGGTTTCGGCGGGGACGCCCGGGCCGGCGGTCAGGGCGAGGAGGAGGTGTTCGTCGCCGATGTGGCGGTCGCCCCGGGCGACGGCGGTGCGCAGTGACCTCTCCAGGATGCCCTTGGCGTCCCGGCTGAAGGTACGGCGCCCCGACCACCAGCCCTTGTCCTTGCGGTCGCCGGACATCGCACCGATGCCGTGCACCTCCTCGACCCGGGCGACGATCTCCGAGACGTCGATGCCGAGCCCCGCGAGGGCGTCGGTCTCGGCCTGCGACAGCCCGGCCCGCCGTCGAGCCGCGGCGACGGCGTCCCGTACGGACTGCTTGCGCTCGCCGGACAGCCCGAGCGACGCCAGCGCGAACGACGCACGGCTGCCCTCCCGGTCGAGCAGCGCGAGCAGCACATGCTCGGCGTCGACCGACGACGACCGCGCCCGCTCGGCCTGCTCGACCGCCCCCTGAACCACCTCGCGGGCGTCTTTCGTGAACCGTTCGAACATCAATGCCTCCCGTACTTCTTGTGCACGGCCTGCCTGCTCACACCGAGTTCCGCGGCGATCTCCTGCCACGACCAGCCCTGGTTGCGCGCACTGCGCACCTGCACCGCCTCCAGCTGCTCCAGCAGCCTGCGCAGCGCGGCGACGGCGCGCAGCCCGACCCGCGGGTCGCGGTCGCCCGCACGCTCGGCGAGATCTGTTGCTTCGGTCATGGTGTCAACCTACGTTGACACCCACCATCCGTCAACCCCGGTTGACATAAGCCCACGAGAACACGCACGGCGAGAACGCGAACGGCGGGCCCGGTCACCCGAACCCGCCGCACGCGAAGAGAGGATCAGCTGTTGGTGAGCACGATCTTGCCGAACTGCCCACCCGACTCCATCCGTTCGAACCCCTCGCGCGCCCGCTCCATCGGCAGCACCTCGTCGATGACGGGACGCACGCCCGTGGCGGCGCAGAAGGAGAGCAGGTCCTCCAGTTCGTCCTTGGTGCCCATCGTGGACCCGACGATCTTGAGTTCGAGGAAGAAGACACGGGTCAGTTCGGCGTGCGAGGGCCGGTCCCCGCTCGTCGCGCCCGAGATGACGACCGTGCCGCCGGGCTTCAGCGACTTCACCGAGTGCGACCAGGTCGCCGCGCCGACGGTCTCGATGACGGCGTCCACGCGCTGCGGCAGCCGGGCCCCCGTCTCGACGGCCTCGACGGCACCCAGCTCGATGGCCCGCTTGCGCTTGGCCTCGTCACGGCTGGTCGCGAACACCCGCAGCCCCGCGGCCTTTCCGAGCACGATCGCGGCCGTGGCGACACCGCCGCCGGCGCCCTGGACGAGGACCGAGTCGCCGGGACGTACACCGGCATTGGTGAAGAGCATGCGGTACGCCGTCAGCCAGGCGGTCGGCAGACAGGCCGCCTCCTCGAAGGAGAGCTCCTTGGGCTTGGGCAGGATGTTCCAGGTCGGGACGGCGACCTGCTCGGCGAAGGTGCCCTGGTAGCGCTCGGTGAGGATGGACCGGGGCTCCCTGGGGCCCACGCCGTGACCGCTCTGTCCGATCACGGAGTGCAGGACGACCTCGTTGCCGTCCTCGTCGATCCCGGCGGCGTCGCAGCCGAGGATCATCGGCAGCCGGTCCTCCGGGAGGCCCACGCCGCGGAGCGACCAGAGGTCATGGTGGTTGAGGGAAGCGGCCCTGACGTCGACGGTGCTCCAGCCGGGCCGGGCCTCGGGAGCGGGGCGCTCCCCCAACTCGAGGCCGCTCAGCGGCTGGTCGCGGTCGATTCGGGCGGCGTAGACGGCGAACATGACGTTGACGATAGGTGGCGTTTGCAGCCGACGGAACTCGAGCGCACTGTGACACACGCCCTCTTGCCAAGCGCCCGCCGACCGAGCGCCCCTCTCACCGAGCGCCCGCCTGCCGAGCGCCCTCTCGCCAGGGCCGCCTTCCTGCCCAGGCACCGTCCGCCGCGCGCTCACCCGAACAGGCCGACGCTCCGTAAAAAAATCGGCCCCGTCCAAAGAACGGGGCCGATCGGCAGACGTACGCGTCAGCGTCGTGCGACGCCCTCGGCGCGCGCCGCGGCGGCGACGGCGGCCGTGACGGCCGGGGCGACCCGCTCGTCGAAGGGCGAGGGGATGACGTAGTCGGCGGCGAGGTCGTCACCGACGACACCGGCCAGCGCCTCCGCCGCCGCGATCTTCATGCCCTCGGTGATCCGCGAGGCCCGCACCTGCAGCGCGCCCGCGAAGATGCCCGGGAACGCCAGCACGTTGTTGATCTGGTTCGGGAAGTCCGAACGGCCGGTCGCCACGACCGCCGCGTACTTGTGCGCGACCTCGGGGTGCACCTCGGGGTTCGGGTTGGCCATGGCGAAGACGAACGCGCCCTTCGCCATCGAGGCGACGGCCTCCTCCGCGACCGTACCGCCGGAGACGCCGATGAAGACGTCCGCGCCCTCGAGGGCCGACTCCAGCGACCCGGTGAGACCGGCCTTGTTGGTGAAGGAGGCGAGGTCCTGCTTGACCGGCGTCAGGTCCGTGCGCTCCGCCGAGACGACACCCTTGCGGTCCGCGACGGCCACGTCGCCGATGCCGGCCTCGATCAGCATCTTGGCGATGGCGACACCGGCGGCACCGGCACCCGAGATCACGGCCCGCAGGTCCCCGATGGCGCGCCCGCTCAGCCGGGCGGCGTTGCGCAGCGCGGCGAGCGTGACGACCGCCGTGCCGTGCTGGTCGTCGTGGAAGACCGGGATGTCGAGCCGCTCCTGGAGCCGGCGCTCGATCTCGAAGCACCGCGGCGCGGAGATGTCCTCCAGATTGACGCCGCCGAAGGACGGGGCCATGCGCACGACGGTGTCGACGATCTCGTCGACGTCCGTGCAGTCGAGCGCGATCGGCACCGCGTCGACGCCGCCGAACTGCTTGAACAGAATCGCTTTGCCCTCCATCACCGGGAGGGAGGCCTCGGGACCGATGTCCCCGAGGCCGAGCACCGCCGTGCCGTCGGTGACGACGGCCACCACGGACGACTTCCACGTGTAATCGTGGACGAGCGCAGGCTGCTCGGCGATGGCGGTGCACACCCGCGCGACGCCGGGCGTGTACGCGAGGGACAGGTCGTCCTTGTCACGGACCGGCACGGTGGCCTGCACGGCCATCTTGCCGCCGCGGTGCAGCGCGAACACGGGATCGAAGGAATCGAGGGGCTCCGCCCCGTCCTGATCCATTTTGCTGTCGCTGCGAGGATTGACGATCTCCGCTGCCACTTTGTTCTACCCCTTAGATGTTCATTGGTTGAGGGTGGCCACTCCGGGTGAGGAGTGGGCGGGACCGCGCATGCCCCGATCTGTTGATTGCGTAGGGGTCATACGCGACGGGCGCGCCGCACACGCGCCACGAGCCCCGGATGAGGGGTGTAAAGAACCTTCTTACCGGACGGACCGCGCCGAGGACGAGTCCATTAAGCGCAAGGTCACATCCCCGGGGGTGGAAGGTCACGTCTCGATGACAAGAATCGTCACGAAATGTAGCGACATGTTCACGAAGATCCCTCGACCGATGGTCGAACAGTGATCAACACCTCGGTGCGCCGTCCCGCATCCTGGGATGCGCTGAAGATCTTCCGGCCGGAACGCCGGATTCCCGCAGAAGGTCCGGTCATGTTGTACCGACCTGAGGCGGTTCGGGGGTCACCCGTTATCCGATTTTGACATGGCTGCCCCCCTGAACGGATGAGTCCGAATGGCAAGATGCCGTAAACACACGAGGTCGCGACACCCGAAGGTGTGTGTTCTCGTCGACCCATCGGCAACTCCACCCATCCGCCGGAGGAACCCAAAATGACCGCAAGCTCCACCCGTCGTACGACCGCCGCACGTACCCGTCTGGCAGCGGTCGGTGCGATCGCGGTCGCAGGCACCCTGATCCTCACCGGCTGCGGTGACCAGACCGACAAGGGCAGCGACAGCGGCTCGGAGACGTCCTCGGCCTCGGCCCCGCTCGCCTCCAAGCTCCCGGCCGACATCAAGAAGGCCGGCGTCATCAAGGTGGGCTCCGACATCGCGTACCCGCCGGTCGAGTACATGCAGAGCGGCAAGGCCATCGGCATCGACCCGGACATCGCGGACGCCCTCGGCAAGCAGCTGGGCGTGAAGTTCGAGTTCCAGAACGGCAAGTTCGCTCAGCTCATCGTGGGCCTGCAGTCCAAGCGGTTCAACGTCATCATGTCGGCGATGAACGACACCAAGGACCGCCAGAACGGCATCGACTCGGACACCGGCAAGAAGATCGGCAACGGCATCGACTTCGTCGACTACTTCACCGCCGGCACCTCGATCCTGGTCCAGAAGGGCAACCCCAAGGGCATCAAGACCCTGGACGACCTGTGCGGCAAGGTCGTGGCGCTGCAGCAGGGCACCACCTCCGAGGGCATCGCCAAGGCGCAGAGCAAGAAGTGCACCAAGGACGGCAAGAAGGCCATCAACCTGCAGACCTTCGACACCGACCCCGAGGCGCTGCTCCGCCTGAAGCAGGGCGCCTCGGTCGCCGACCTCAACGACTTCCCGGTCGCCGCGTACAACGCCAAGACCTCGGGCGGAGGCAAGGACTTCGAGGTCGTCGGCGAGCAGATCGAGGCCGGCCCCTACGGCATCGGCGTCAGCAAGGAGAACACCCAGCTGCGCGACGCTCTCCAGGCCGCCGTGAACGCGATCATCAAGAACGGCGAGTACCAGAAGATCATGGAGAAGTGGAACGTCGTGGACGGCGCGGTGACCGAGGCCAAGATCAACGGCGGCTCCTGACCTGCCTGATGCAGCACTGAAAGGCAGTCACTGTGACTGACACTGTCGACAAGGCTCCGGCGCCGATGGTGCCGCCGGAGCAGATCAAGGCGATCCCGGTTCGCCACTACGGCCGCTATGTCGCCGCCGCGGTCGTGATCGCCATCCTGGTTCTGATCGGGATCGCCTTCTCGAACGCAAAGATCAACTACCAGATCATCCCGGACTACCTCACCGACGGGACGATCCTCTCCGGCGCCTGGCACACGCTGTACATCTCCGTGCTCGCCATGGTGCTCGGTCTCGTCCTGGGCGTGATCCTCGCCGTCATGCGGATGTCGTCGAACCCGGTCACCAGCACGGTGTCCTGGCTCTACATCTGGTTCTTCCGCGGCACCCCGGTCCTGGTGCAGCTCCTGCTCTGGTACAACATCTCGCTCGTGTTCCCCATCCTCAATCTGGGGTTCTACAAGAACGAGATGAACCAGGTGATGACGCCGTTCCTGGCGGCACTGCTCGGCCTCGGCCTCAACGAGGCCGCGTACATGGCCGAGATCGTGCGGGCCGGCATCCAGTCGGTGGACCTGGGGCAGACCGAGGCGTCGCACGCGCTGGGCATGACACAGTCCCGGACGCTGCGCCGTATCGTCCTGCCGCAGGCGATGCGCGTGATCGTTCCGCCGACGGGCAACGAGTTCATCAACATGCTGAAGACCTCGTCGCTCGCCTACGCGGTGCAGTTCAACGAACTCATCAAGAGGGCACAGGACATCTCCAGCACCTCGCTCGCGGTCGTCGAGATGTACTTCGTGGCGTCCATCTGGTACCTCATCCTCACCAGTGTCTTCAGCGTCGGCCAGTACTACCTGGAGCGCCGCTACGCCCGCGGCTCGTCGCGCAACCTCCCGCCGACTCCTCTGCAGCGGCTTCGCCGGTATCTGCGCATGTTCGGCTCGTTCCGTCGACCGGAGGTGGCCCGGTGACCGATCTCGTCAAGGACATGGCCGTGCCGTCGAGCGGTCGTCCCATGGTCAAGGCCGAGGGCGTGCACAAGTCCTTCGGGCTCGCGCACATCCTCAAGGGCATCGACCTGGAGGTGAACCCGCGCGAGGTGTTCTGCCTGATCGGCCCGTCCGGCTCCGGCAAGTCCACCTTCCTGCGCTGCATCAACCACCTGGAGAAGATCAGCGCGGGCCGGCTGTACGTCGACGGCGACCTGGTCGGCTACCGGCAGAAGGGCGACAAGCTCTACGAGCTCAAGGAGAAGGAGGTCGCGGCGCAGCGGCGGGACATCGGCATGGTGTTCCAGCGCTTCAACCTCTTTCCGCACATGACGGCCGTGGAAAACGTCATGGAAGCGCCCGTGCAGGTCAAGCGCGAGTCCAAGTCCGTCGCCCGGGAACGCGCCGAGCGGCTGCTGGACCGGGTCGGCCTCGGCGACCGCAAGGGCCACTACCCCGCCCAGCTCTCCGGTGGCCAGCAGCAGCGCGTCGCCATCGCCCGCGCGCTGGCGATGGAGCCGAAGCTGATGCTCTTCGACGAGCCGACGTCGGCCCTCGACCCGGAACTGGTGGGCGAGGTCCTGGACGTCATGCGGGACCTGGCGGAGTCGGGCATGACGATGATCGTGGTCACGCACGAGATGGGCTTCGCCCGCGAGGTCGGCGACAGCCTGGTCTTCATGGACGACGGCGTGGTGGTCGAGTCGGGCCACCCGCGCGAGGTCCTGGCGAACCCTCAGCACGAGCGCACGAGGTCGTTCCTGTCCAAGGTGCTCTAGCCAAGGTGCCGTAGACGGCACGGTGGGCAGGCTTCACGACGAAGGGGCGGTACGGATCTTCCGTACCGCCCCTTCGTCGCGCCCCCTACTTCAGCGCCAGCAGCAAGGTGTCCGAAGGCGAGCACCAAACTGGTCGTGCCTCGGCGAAGCCGTGTTCCAGGAGCACCCGTGCGTGCCACTGGGCCGAGGGCATGTCGCCGTCCGCGTGGTCGCCGTAGATCTCGAAGCGGCGGGCGGTCGGGCCGGCGAGGACGGGGTCCTTGGCGGCGAGCTGCCACCACTCGGCCCAGTCGAGGGCGCCGTTGCGCAGGGCCCGGTCCATGCGGGCGTGGCGCTGGGCCGCCTCGGCGGCGTTGATCCGGGGTGTGGTCTCGTCGATCATGTGGTCGGCGTTCATGAAGACGCCGCCGGGGCGGACGAGTCCCGCGACCCGGCCGTAGAGGGCGGCCAGCGGGTCGCTGTGCAGCCAGTGCAGGGCCGTGGCGGTCAGGACGGCGTCGTAGGTGTCGTACGGCAGCCGGGACGGCCAGTCGGGGTCCTTGAGGTCGGCCTCGACGAAGGTGACCCGGTCGTCGCCGTCGAAGGTGCCGCGCGCGATGGCGAGCAGCGCGGGGTCGAGGTCGATTCCGGTGCTGGTGGCGCCGGGGAGGCGCCGCAGCAGCCGGGCCGTGATGCTGCCGGTGCCGCAGGCGAGGTCGAGGACGCGGGGTTCGGTGCCGACGCAGGCCTCGACCATGTCGAGCATGATCCGGAACCGCTCCTCGCGGTCCGGCATGTACCACTCCTGCTGCCGGTCCCAGCTCTCCTGCCAGGCCTGCCAGTCGGTTCCCGTCGTACCGGTTCCGGTCGTGATGGTCATGGAGTCCCCTCTTCTCCGCCCCCGCGTAATACCCTGGGAGCGTAGGCAGCCGTTACTTCCTCCCGCCCATGACCATAGAGCGCCTCGGTAAGGACTACAAGTGGAACTGGCCTATTACTCGGACTATGCCGTACGCCTCGTCAACAGCGAGGAGCCGGCCCGGGGCAAGGACTCCCTGACCTCGGTCGAGGCCGTCCGCGAGATGTTCGGCGCCAACCAGTCGGCGGCCCGCCGCGCCACCGACGCCGACGTGACGCGCTTCCGCTCGGTGCGGGCGCGGCTGAGGTCCGTGTTCGAGGCCGCCGACAAGGGCGACGAGACGCTGGCCGTCGACCTGCTCAACTCCCTGCTCCTGGAGTTCCCGGTGAGCCCGCAGATCTCGGGCCACGACTACCGGGACGACGACGGCCGCCCGCTGTGGCACATGCACCTGGCGGACCACCCGTCGAACGCCACCGCCGGCTTCGCGGCCATCGCGGCGATGGGCCTGGCCTTCCACCTCACCGAGTACGGCGTCGACCGCCTGGGCCTGTGCGAGGCCTCGCCCTGCCGCAACGCCTACCTGGACACCTCCACCAACCGCTCCCGCCGCTACTGCTCCGACCGCTGCGCGACCCGCGCCAACGTCGCGGCCTACCGCGCCCGCAAGCGCCTGGAGGCCGACCGGTCGGGCAGCACGGGCCTGGCCGCCGACAGCGCCCAGCGGGCGAGCGCGAACGGCGAGCGCTGATCGTCCCCGAGCGGACGGTAGCGAAAGCGCACCTTGCCCAGGACCAGGTCCTCCGGGACCGTCCCGTAGTCGGTGCTGTCGCCGCCCGCGTAGGCGTTGTCGCCGAGCACCCACCAGCCGCCCTCACGGCGCTCCACCGCGCGCTTGACGACGAGCAGGTCCTGCTGGAAGGGATGGCGCAGGACCACGACGTCCCCGGGCCTGATCCTGGCCCCGTAATGCACCACGAGACGGTCCCCGTGGTGGAGCGTGGGCACCATGGACGGGCCGGTCACCTCGGCCGTCCCGAAGGGCAGCAGCGCCCTCCCACGCTCGGTGTCCTGCGACAGCTCCGGCATTCCCGGCACCTCCCCGGTACGTTCCTCCACCAGTCTCAGTTTCACCCCGGACTTTTGTCCTAAGCCCATGGGGGCACTCGAGAATTCGGCTCCTGCAGGGAGTAATGTCGCACCTGAGAAGACGATCACGAGGAAGGAATGCTTCATGCTTTCCCGCCTGTTTGCCCCCAAGGTCAAGGTCAGCGCGCACTGCGACCTGCCCTGCGGCGTGTATGACCCGGCCCAGGCCCGCATCGAGGCGGAGTCCGTGAAGGCCGTCCAGGAAAAGATGGCCGGCAACGACGACCCGCACTTCCAGGCGCGTGCCACCGTCATCAAGGAGCAGCGCGCCGAGCTCGCGAAGCACCACGTTTCCGTGCTCTGGAGCGACTACTTCAAGCCCCCGCACTTCGAGAAGTACCCGGAGCTGCACCAGCTGGTCAACGACACCCTGAAGGCCCTGTCGGCCGCCAAGGGCTCGACCGACCCGGCGACCGGCCAGAAGGCTCTGGACTACATCGCCCAGATCGACAAGATCTTCTGGGAGACCAAGAAGGCCTGAACGACGGCCTGAACCGCGGCCTGTTCGCCAGGACCCGCGATCGGTGCACCATCGCAGGTCCACGGGCACCCCGAAGGGGCCCGGCCGGGAAGCCGGCCGGGCCCCTTCGGGGTTCCTACCCGCTCGCGTGGTCGTCCTCCCCCGCCTCCAGAAGCCCAGCCGCCGCGCCCACGATCCGTGGGTCCGGGCTGCCGACGACCTCCTCGTCCTTGTCGGAGTAGGCGAAGCGGGCCAGCACGCTGCGCATGGCCTCGACCCGGGCCCGCTTCTTGTCGTTGCTCTTCACCACCGTCCACGGCGCGTGCTCCGTGTCCGTCTCGCGGAACATGGCGACCTTCGCGGTGGTGTAGTCGTCCCAGCGGTCCAGGGACGCCAGGTCCATGGGGCTGAGCTTCCACTGCCGTACAGGGTCGACCTGACGGATGGTGAAGCGGGTGCGCTGCTCGCCCTGCGAGACCGAGAACCAGAACTTCACCAGATCGATGCCGTCGTCCACGAGCATCCGCTCGAACGCCGGTGCCTGGCGCATGAAGCGCCGGTACTCGTCGTCCGAGCAGAAGCCCATGACCCGCTCGACGCCGGCCCGGTTGTACCAGGACCGGTCGAACATCACGATCTCGCCCGCGGTCGGCAGATGCTGCACGTACCGCTGGAAGTACCACTGACCGCTCTCGCGCTCGGTCGGCTTCTCCAGCGCCACCACCCGGGCGCCCCGCGGATTGAGGTGCTCGGTGAAGCGCTTGATGGTGCCGCCCTTGCCGGCCGCGTCCCGCCCCTCGAAGACGATGACGATCCGGCGTCCCGTCTCCTTGATCCAGCTCTGCAGCTTCAGCAGTTCGATCTGCTGCAGCCGCTTGTGCCACTCGTACTCTTTGCGCTCCATGCGCTGCGGGTACGGGTAGTTCTCCCGCCAGGTGTCGATCGGGGACCCGTCGGGGCGGATGAGCACGGGGTCGTCGGGGTCGCTGTAGTCGACCTTCAGGTCGGCCAGGTCGGACAGCAGGTCCGGCGTCGTCATCCGTTCTCCTCAGCAGCTCGGCGGCTCAGTGGAACTGAGGCACGATCAGGTAGATGCCGTACGCCACCACGGCCGCGCACGCCAGGAAGCACAGGCCCGCCTGGGCCGCGCCGAGGGACGACGTGCCGCCCCCGTCCTCGTGCGCGCCCTCCTCGCGTGCGCCCTCGTAGCGGGCGAGGCCGAGGACGCCGAGGGCGAAGACGACCACCACCGCGACGGTGACCGCGATGCTCACGGCGGTCACCTGGCCCAGCGCGCTCCAGTCCAGATCCATCAAAACCCTCCCTGCCTCAGGCCGCCGTGCCGACGCCGGCCGGCGGTGCGGTGCGGATGGCGACCTCGTGGTGGTCGTTGACGTTGTCGGCGTGCACCGGGTTGCGGCGCGAGAGCAGGACGATGCCCGCGGCGAGCGCGGCGCCCACCAGCGCGACCACGACGGTGCCGAACGTGCCGCCGTGCTTGACGACGCTCGCCGAGACGCCGCCGACCAGAGCGGCGCAGGGCAGCGTGATCAGCCAGGCGGCCACCATGCGTCCCGCGACGCCCCAGCGGACCTCCGCCAGCCGCCGGCCGAGACCCGCGCCGAGGATGGAGCCGGAGGCGACCTGCGTGGTGGACAGGGCGAAGCCGAGGTGGGCGGAGGTCAGGATGACGGCCGTGGAGGCCGTCTCGGCGGCGAAGCCCTGCGGGGACTCGATCTCGGTGAGGCCCTTGCCCATCGTGCGGATGATCCGCCAGCCGCCGAGGTAGGTGCCCAGGCCGATGGCGAGACCGGCGGTGGCGATCACCCACACCGGCGGGCCCGCGTCGTGGTCGAGCGCGCCCGCGGAGATCAGGGTCAGCGTGATGATGCCCATGGTCTTCTGCGCATCGTTCGTGCCGTGCGCGAGGGAGACCAGCGAGGCGGAGCCGATCTGGCCGATCCTGAAGCCCTTGGTGACCGACTTCCTGCGGGCCCGCGTGGTGAGCCGGTACGCGAAGTAGGTGGCGATCAGCGCCGCCACGCCCGCCACGAGCGGCGAGGCGAGGGCGGGGATCAGCACCTTGTCGACCACCTTGTCGAAGTGCACGGCGTCGGCGCCCGCGCCGACCCACACGGCGCCGATCAGCCCGCCGAACAGGGCGTGCGAGGAGCTGGACGGCAGCCCGACCAGCCAGGTCAGCAGGTTCCACAGGATCGCCCCGATCAGCCCCGCGAAGATCATCCCCGGGGTGACGAGTGTGTCGTCGACGATGCCGCCGGAGATCGTCTTGGCGACCTCGGTGGACAGGAACGCACCGACGATGTTGAGGACCCCGCTGATGAGGACGGCGACCTTCGGCTTGAGGGCTCCGGTGGCGATGGACGTGGCCATCGCGTTCGCGGTGTCGTGGAAACCGTTGGTGAAGTCGAAAGCGAGAGCGGTGACGATCACGACCGCCACGAGGAACGTGATGTGGTCCATTCCCTCATGGGAGCAAGCGCTTTTGTACGGCGGGCGAACCGGAGGCAAAGGGCCTGCCAGGTCCGGGCACCCGGCGGGTGAGGACCGTGCGATGCTGATGTGGTGAACCGTGAGGATCTGGTACGGCTGCGCAGGGCGCGCGACCGCATGGACCGCGAGTACGCCGAGCCCCTGGACGTCTCCGCCCTCGCGCGCACCGCGCTGATGTCGGCGGGCCACTTCCAGCGCAGCTTCCGGGACGCCTACGGCGAGACGCCGTACAGCTATCTCATGACACGCCGGGTCGAACGGGCCAAGACCCTGCTGCGCCGCGGCGACATGACGGTGACGGAGGTCTGCATGGCGGTGGGCTGCACCTCGCTCGGGTCGTTCAGCGCGCGCTTCACCGAACTGGTCGGGGAGACGCCGAGTTCCTACCGGGCGCGGTCGCACGAGGAGAGCGCCGAGATCCCGCCGTGCGTGGTGCGCGCGTACACGCGTCCGAGGCGGGCGTGACGCCGGTATCGACCTTAGGTTGGACCCATGGACCTGAAACTGAACAACTGTTTCATCGCCGTCGACGACCACGACAAGGCGATCGCCTTCTACTGCGACGTCCTGGGTCTGGAGATCCGCAACGACGTCAAGTACGAGGGCATGCGGTGGACGACCGTCGGGTCGCCGCTGCAGCCTGACGTGTCGATCGTGCTCGAGCCGCCCGCGGCGAACCCCGACCTCTCGCCCGCCGACCGTGAGGCCATGGAGCAGTTGCTGGCCAAGGGCGTGCTGCGCGCGGTCAACTTCACCACCGAGGACTGCGACGCCCTCTTCGCGCGCGTGCGGGCCTCGGGCGCCGAGGTGCTCCAGGAGCCCACGGACATGCCGTACGGCGTCCGGGACTGCGCGTTCCGCGATCCGGCGGGGAACATGCTGCGGTTCATGGAACGCGCGGGATGAGGCAGGTTCGCTGGGTCTGCGCCTTCATCGACCGTCCGGCCGACGTGTTCGGTGCGGCCGGTGAGTTCTGGACCGCCGTCACGGGCACGCGGCTGTCCGAAGTGCGGGGTGAACACAAGGAGTTCGCGAGGCTCGTGCCCGAGGGGGCGGACGCCTGTCTCAAGCTGCAGGGGGTCGCTTCGGGTCCGGGGGGTGCGCATCTGGACCTGTGCATGGACGACGTTGCGGGGTTCGCCGAGGCGGCCCTGCGTCTCGGGGCCGAGGCGGTCGCCGATCAAGCGGACCTGGTCGTCCTGCGTTCCCCCGCAGGCCAGTTGTTCTGCGCCGTGCCCTGGCAGGGGGAGTCGGTCCGGCCGCCCGTCGTGCACGGCAGCCGCCTCGACCAGATCTGCATCGACATCGCCCCTTCCCGCTACGACGCCGAAATCGCCTTCTGGAGCGCCCTGTTGCCCGACTGGCGGTCCCTCCCCGGCGCGCTCCCCGAGTTCCACGTCCTCGCACCCCCACCCGGCCTGCCCGTCCGCGTCCTCCTCCAACGCGTCGGCGAGGAACGCCCCACCACCGCCCACCTCGACCTCGCCTGCACCGACATCACGACAACCCGCACCACCCACGAACACCTCGGCGCGAAGCACATCACCAACGGCCCCCACTGGACGGTGATGCAGGACCCGACGGGCAGCACATACTGCTTGACGGGCCGCGACCCACAGACGGGCAGGTTGCCGCACTAGGTCCGGGGGCCCTACGCCCCCAACCGCGCCGCCCGCCCCCGCAGATACCTCTTCTCGGGCAGGCTCAGGGTTTTCTCGGCTGCCGACTCGTAGGCGGCGCGGGCCTCTTTGTGGGCGCCGGCGCGTTCCAGGAGGTGGGCGCGGGTGGCGTCGAGGCGGTGGCCCAACTCCGGTTGCAGATGGGTCAGTTCGGCGAGGCCGGCGTGGGGGCCGTGGACCATCGCGACGGCCACGGCGCGGTTGAGGCGTTCGACGGGGCCCGGGACGAGGCGGACCAGCACGTCGTAGAGACCCAGGATCTCCTCCCAGTCGGTCGCGTCCGCCGACGGCGCCTCGTCGTGCACGGCGGCGATGGCCGCGCGCACCTGGTAGGGGCCCGCGCGGCCGCGGGACAGGGCCGAGGTGACCAGTGCGACGCCCTCCTCGATCGCGGCCTTGTCCCAGCGATCGCGGTCCTGTTCGTCGAGGGGCACGAGTTCGCCGCGCGGACCGGTGCGCGCGTCGCGGCGGGCGTCGGTGAGCAGCATCAGGGCCAGCAGCCCGGCCACCTCGCCGTCGTGGGGCAGCAGCCGCTGGACGGTACGGGCCAACCGGACCGCCTCACCGGCCAGTTCACGGCGCTGCAGACTCGCCCCCGACGTCGCCGTATAGCCCTCGTTGAAGATCAGGTACAGCGTGTGCAGCACCGCGGGCAGCCGCGTCTCCCAGCTGTCCGGCCGCCCGAAGCGCACCCCGCGCACCTTCTGCTTGGCCCGGCTGATGCGCTGCGCCATCGTCGCCTCGGGGACCAGATACGCGCGGGCGATCTCCGCCGTCGTCAGTCCGCCGACCGCGCGCAGGGTGAGCGCGATCTGGGCGGGCGGGGTGAGGTCGGGATGGCAGCACAGGAACAGCAGGCTGAGGGTGTCGTCCTCGCGCGGCGCCCGGTCCACGTCCGGCGGCGGTGCCGTCAGCGCTCCCCCGGCCCCCCACGGACCCGGCAGGTGCCCCCACCGCGGAGTCAGCGCCGCCGCCCGCTCCTCCCGCGCCCGCCGCGCCTCCTCCGAGCGCAGCGCGTCGGTCAGCCGCCGCGAGGCCACCTTGATCAGCCAGCCCCGCGGGTTGTCCGGCACACCAGCCGACGGCCACTGCCCGGCCGCCGCCAGCAGCGCCTCCTGTACGGCGTCCTCGGCGGCGTCGAAGTGCCCGTACCGCCGCACCAGCGCGCCGAGGACCTGCGGCGCGTGCAGGCGCAGCAGGTCCTCGACATCGGCGTGCTCGTCCATGGGTGCGCCCGGACGCCGGCGACCGCTCACACGTCCGCGGAACCGTCGGCGATGGGCCGGATCACCACGGGGTAGGTGGGCGCCCCGGCGGGCTGGGGGCACTGCAGGATGCGCTCGGCGATCTCCGTGACGCGCTCCAGGCTCGCGCAGTCCAGGACCCAGTAGCCGGCCAGCAGTTCCTTGGTCTCACTGTACGGCCCGTCCGTGATCACGCTCTTGCCGCCGTCGCCGGGGCCCACCAGACGGGTCCTGGCCGGCTCGGTCAGGCCCTGTCCGTCGACCATCTCGCCGCTCTCGGCGAGGTCGTTGTTGAGGGCGCCCATGAAGGCGTACATGGCCTGGATGTCCTCCTGGCTCCAGGCCGGGGAGTGCTCGTTGGCCTTCCCCTGCATGGCCTCGTAGTCCGCCTGCGTGCCCTGCACCATGACCAGGTACTTCATCGCTTGACTCCTTCGCTCTCGCCGCCCGTCAGGGGCGGCTCTCACGGGGGACGTCGGAGCCGGGCCGGGATTCTCGACACCGGGTTCGGGAAATTCTCGACGCGAAGTTCACGATCTTTGCGACGTGCCGCGACGTGCCGTTCAGGATGTCTGCGGGGCCGTCTCCTCGGGCTCCTCACCGGCCCCGGCGCCGGAGCCGGCGGGGCGCTGCCGGACCCCCGGGTCCTGGTCCGGGTCCTCGTCCTGGTCCTTGGGGACGTAGGCCTCGCACGAGCGATTGCGGCAGGGACCCGCCACCCAGCGCGGGACCCACGCACCCAGCGTCTTGTAACGCCTGATGACGGTCTCCACGGGCTGTCCGCACACCGGACAGACGTGCTCAGAGCTGTCCATGCCTTCAGCGTAGGCCGGTCAGCGCTTGCGTGCGTAGGTGCGGACGAGAGCGCCGTTCTTGAACGTGCGCACCGACTCCAGCGTGAAGTCGGTGATCGCGAAGCCGCTGCCGAACATCGGCATGCCGGAGCCGTACACCTGCGGATATGTCTTGATGACCAACTCGTCGATCTCGTCGAGCAGTTCACCGGCGAGCTGGGAGCCGCCGCACAGGTACACGCCGAGATCGCCGTCCTCCGCCTTCAGCGCGCGGACCCGGCCCACCACGTCCTCCGCGATGATCTCGACGTCCGGGTCCGGTGACGTCTTGAGGGTGCGCGAGGCCACGTACTGGCGCATATGGGCGTAGGGGCTGGTGATGCCCTCGCGCAGCGCGACGTCGTAGCTGGCCCGGCCCTGGACGATCGTGTCGAAGCGCTTGTTCGGCAGGTCGTCCAGGCCGAGCGGGCGGCGGCCGTGGGTGGGCAGGGTCTCGGGGTACTCCGTCGTGAGGAACGCGAAGAACTCCTCGTCCACGAAGGCGTACATGGACGAGGCGTCGCCGTCCGGATCCCCGATGAACCCGTCGATGGAGCAGGCGATGAAGTAGGTGAGCTTGCGCATGCCGTTCTCCTTCCTCGGGTTCCTCGGGTCAGGCGCGCGGGTCGCGCCACATCGGCCACATCTGCGGGCCGTCGGGGAGGTCGAGGGGGCCGCCCGCGACCTCGAAGCCCAGGCGCTGGTACAGGTCGCGGCTGCGGGCGTTGCTGGCCTCCAGATAGGCGGCCAGGCCCTCGCGGTCGCAGCGGTCCAGGACGTGCCGGACGAGCGCCGTGCCCAGCCCCTCGCCCTGCCGCTCCGGCGTCACGCCGATCATCCACAGGTACTCGTGCGCCCGCCCGGCGGGATGCACCTCGGCCGTGAGACGGCCGATCAGCTCGATGCGTTCGTTGCCGGGGTCGATGGCTTCCCGAAGCTGCGCGAACCCCCCGTCGTCCTTCGGGCCCTCGCCCCCGTCCCCGCCGTCGTGCTGCCCGGCGGGCACCGACAGCCACAGCGCGCAGGCACTGTCGTCCTCGGTGATGTCGATCCGGCCCTCGTCCAGCACGATCTCGGTGAACGCGGCCATCAGCTCGGGATGGGTCCTACGGCGGTACTCGGTCCCGGGAAAGATCCAGCTGCTGACCGGATCGCTCTGAAAGGCCGCGTCCAGCAGCCGTACGACCAGCTCCCGGTCCCCCTCGTCCGCGGTGCGGATCGCCACGCCCATGCCCCGTCCCTTCAGCCTCAACCGATGTCGGCCGTACGGCTGTTGAGCCTATAGGGGTGGCGGGCCCCGCACACCGTGGGGATGTGCGGGACCCGCCGGGCCGGAGCCACGGTGACCGTGCGGGGTCAGGAGCCGCACGGCCCCGGCGGGCTCCGGGGTCCGGGTGACGGCGGTCAGGTGCTGCGCCGCGTCACGTACTCCAGCAGGGCGAGCAGTCCGCCGGCCTCCGCCGGGTCGGCGACCGCCCGGGACAGCTCGTGCATCGCGCGGGCCATCCGGTCGGCGGCCTGGACCTGCGCCCAGTCCCGTCCACCGGCCCGCTCGACGGCGAGCGCCGTACGCGCGATCTCCTCCCCGTCCTGCGCCTCGCCCTCCTTGCCGTACGGCATCGCGTACAGCTCGGCGAGCTCCGAGGCGGCCGGGGTGCCCGAGGTGAGGGCGGCGACCACGGGCAGGGACTTCTTGCGGGCCGCCAGGTCGGAGCCGGCGGGCTTTCCGGTGCGCCGTGGATCGCCCCATATGCCGATGACGTCGTCGATGAGCTGGAAGGCGAGCCCGGCCTCACGGCCGAACGCGTCCAGCGCCGCCACGTCCTCGCCGGGCGCTCCGGCATACAGCGCGCCCACGGCGCAGGCGCAGCCGATCAGTGCGCCCGTCTTGGCCTCGGCCATGGTCAGCACCTCGTCGAGGGTGACGTCGCCGGGGCCGCGCCGCTCCATCGCCGTGTCCGCGTGCTGGCCCGCGCAGAGCTCCACGACGCAGGCCGCGAGCCGGGCGGAGGCCGGGGCGGCCGCCGGGTGCGGGTCCTCGGCGAGCAGCCCGAGGGCCAGGGCCTGCAGGGCGTCCCCGGCGAGGATCGCGTCGGTGTCGCCGAACACGGTCCAGGCGGTGGGCCGGTGCCTGCGGGTGGTGTCCCGGTCCATCACGTCGTCGTGCAGCAGCGTGAAGTTGTGCACCAGCTCCACCGCCGCGGCCGCCCGCAGGGCCGCCTCGCGCGCCGCCGGACCGCCGAGCGCGGCGGCCGCGGTCAGGACGAGCGCCGGACGGATCGCCTTGCCCGGGTTGCCCGCCGCCGGTGTGCCGTCCGCGTGCTCCCAGCCGAAGTGGTAGAGCGCGATCCGGCGCATGGAGCCGGGCAGCGCGTCGATGGCCAGGCGCAGTTCCGGGTCGACCGACGCCCTGGTGCGCTCCAGGATCACGGCCGCCTCGTGCCGGTCGGGCGACTGTGCGCCCGTGCGGTGCTTCGCCTCCGTGAGGAACTCGGCCATGGGATCTCCCTCGGTCAGTTCGCGGACGGTGGCGCTTCCGCTGCGGCTGGGCGCATACGACCGGGTAGTACCCAACCCGGCGGGCGGAGACACGGTTTCCGGGTGCCGAAACGTCACCTCCAGCGGCCGATCTCGACGTTCTCCAGCACTCCGAGCGCGTCCGGCACCAGGACTGCTGCCGAGTAGTACGCCGTCACCAGATAGCTGATGATCGCCTGTTCGTTGATGCCCATGAAGCGCACGGACAGGCTCGGCTCGATCTCGTCCGGGATGCCGGACTGCCGCAGCCCGATGACGCCCTGCTCGTCCTCGCCGGTACGCATGGCGATGATCGAGGACGTGCGCGCCTCGGTGACCGGGATCTTGTTGCACGGGTAGATCGGCACACCGCGCCAGGTCGGGATGCGGTTTCCGGCCACGTCGACGGTCTCGGGGACGAGTCCGCGCTTGTTGAGCTCGCGGCCGATGGCGGAGATCGCGCGCGGGTGGGCGAGGAGCATCTTGGTGCCGCGGCGCCGGCTGAGCAGTTCGTCCAGGTCGTCGGGGCTCGGCACACCGTCGTGCGGCTGCAGCCGCTGGTCGTACTCGCAGTTGTGCAGCAGGCCGAACTCGCGGTTGTTGACCAGCTCGTGCTCCTGGCGCTCCTTCAACGCCTCGACGGTGAGCCTGAGTTGCTGCTCGGTCTGGTTCATGGGCTGGTTGTAGAGGTCCGCCACGCGCGAGTGGATGCGCAGCACGGTCTGGGCGATGCTCAGTTCGTACTCGCGCGGCCGGGCCTCGTAGTCGACGAAGGTGTGCGGGATGTCCGGCTCGCCGCTGTGGCCCGCGGCGAGTTCGACGGCCTTCTCGCCGTACTTGTTGGTGCGCTGCTCGGGGATCGCGCGCAGCTGCCGGAGGTGCTCGCGCAGGGAGTCGGCGCGCTCGGCGATCTGGTCGACGTCCTGGCGGGAGAGGGACAGCACGGTGCAGGCGGTGTCCGCGCGGGCCGTGTACTCCCAGATGGCGTCCGGGTCGAGCAGGGCGGCCTCGCCCAGGTAGGCGCCGTCGGCGAGGACACCGAGCACCGCGTCGTCGCCGTAGGGGCCCGTGCCGATCTTCTCGATCCTGCCGTGGGCCAGCAGATGGACCTCGTCGGTCCGGCTGCCGAACGAGGCGATCACGGAACCCGGCGCGAACTCCTGCTGGCGGCAGCGCTGAGCGAGTTCGGCGAGCACCTCCTCGTCCTCGAAGGAGCGCAGCGCCGGCAGCTCGCCGAGCTCGGCGGGGATGACCTCGACCCGGTCGCCGGTCTTCACGAACGTGATGCGGCCGTCCCCGACGGCGTAGGTCAGTCGCCGGTTCACCCGGTACGTGCCGCCCTGGACGTCGACCCATGGCAGATTGCGCAGCAGCCAGCGGGAGCTGATCTCCTGCATCTGGGGCGCGGACTTGGTGGTGGTGGCCAGGTTCCGTGCGGCAGCGGTGCCGAGACTCTGCTGCGGCTTGCCCTGCTCCGAACGGACCTCTTCGCCTACCGACATATGAGAATTGCCCTCCCGGTCATGCGGCGACGCGCACGGCGCCGTGCATCGCGACTTGCACTGACCAGCCTTTCATCACGGAGCGTGCCGGTGCTATTACACGAATGAGCGGGGTTGGATCTTCGCGTGACTGGGCACATACGGGGCTCCCGTACAGCGGCGAGCGGCAGCGGAGTTGGCCGGAATCGCACCCTCGCCCTGCGAACCATGTGTGACCGCATGCTCACTTTCGGTACAACACCCGGCATGGACAGGTCGCGTCGGGCGACCGTCGGCACGGCACGAAGGAGCCGGTCATGGCCACACCCATGTCCGCGGGCAGTTTCCTGAAGGATCTGCGGGCCCAGGGCCTCACGGTCGTCGAGGTCGGCGACTGGGAACATCACAATCGCAACCACAAGGGCCCCTGGGGCCCGGTGCACGGCGTGATGATCCACCACACGGTGACGAGAGGCAGCGAGGCAACGGTCGACATCTGCAGGGACGGCTACGCCGGGCTGCCCGGCCCGCTGTGCCACGGCGTCATCACCAAGGACGGCAGAGTCCACCTCGTCGGCTACGGCCGCGCCAACCACGCCGGCCTCGGCGACGACGACGTACTGCGCGCGGTGATCGCCGAGAAGGCGCTTCCGCACGACAACGAGGCGAACACCGACGGCAATCGTCACTTCTACGGCTTCGAGTGCGAGAACCTCGGCGACGGGAAGGACCCGTGGCCCGAGGCGCAGCTGACGGCGATCGAGAAGGCGGCCGCCGCGGTGTGCCGCCACCACGGGTGGACGGAGCGGTCGGTGATCGGACACCTGGAGTGGCAGCCGGGAAAGGTGGATCCCCGGGGCTTCACGATGGCCTGGCTGAGGGAGCGGGTGCGCGAGCGTCTGAAGTAGCCGCCGCCCGGCATGCGACGGCGCCGGTGCGCGCGTGACAATGCCGGCATGAGCAGCCCGGACCCCTTCGACCTCGCCGCCCTGCGCCCCCGGCTGCCCTCACCCCTGCAGCACGTCGAGGACGACCGCTTCGCCCGGCGCGGTCTGCGTCTCGTCCTCAAGCGCGACGACCTGATCCACCCGGAGCTGATCGGCAACAAGTGGCGCAAGCTCGCGCCCAATCTGGCCGCCGCGCACGGCCGTACGGTCCTCACCTTCGGCGGCGCCCACTCCAACCACCTGCGCGCCACGGCCGCCGCGGGCCGCCTGCTGGGGCTGCCCACGGTGGGTGTGGTCCGCGGCCACGAGCTGGCCGACCGCCCCTTCAACCCCTCCCTGGCCCGGTGCGCGGCGAACGGCATGCGGCTGCACTTCGTGGACAGGGCGACGTACCGCCGCAAGACCGAACCGGCCACCCTCGCGCGCGTGCTGCGCGCGGCGGGCGCCGAGGAGGCGTACGTCGTCCCGGAGGGCGGCAGCAACTCCGAGGCCGTGCGCGGCTGCCGGGCCCTGGGCCAGGAGCTGCGCGGCCATGCCGATGTCGTCGCCCTCGCCTGCGGCACCGGCGGCACGCTCGCCGGACTGGCGGCGGGCCTGGCCCCCGGTCAGCGGGCGCTCGGCGTGCCCGTCCTCAAGGGCGGCTTCCTGACCGCCGACACGGAGGCACTCCAGAAGCGTGCCTTCGGCGGCCGGTGCGGCGACTGGTCTCTCGACGACCGCTTCCATTTCGGCGGCTACGCGCGCGTGCCCGCCGAACTCGACGCCTTCGCCGAGGACTTCGAGGAGCGTCACGGAGTCCCGGTGGAACGTCTCTATGTCGCCAAGTTGCTCTACGGACTTGTCGCCCTCGCCGACGAGGGCGCCTTCGCGCGCGGCACGACGGTCGCCGCCGTGATCACCGGACGGCCCTTCCCGTAGGCCCTGGACACCGCGGATCTACTCCGTCTCCCGGTAGGCCGCCGCCTCCTCCAGGTCCAGCCTGCGCAGCAGGGTCCGCAGCATCTCGTCGTCGATGTAGCGGCCGTCCCGCAGCCGTACGAACATCGCGCGTTCGGCGCCGATCATCTCCCGGGAGAGCCGGCGGTAGGTGTCGTCGACGGACTCACCGGTGACCGGGTTGACCTGCCCGAGGCGCTCCCAGACGGCGTTGCGGCGGCGCTCCAGGACCTGGCGGAGGCGCTCGGCGAGCGGCGGCGGCAGGGCGTTGCGCTCGTCGTCGAGCAGCTCGTCCAGGCGCTGTTCGGCGACCCGGGAGGCCTGCGCCTGCGCGTTGGCCTCCGCGAGGGTCTCGGCCTGGGCGTCCCGGCCGGGGAACCTCAGCCAGCGGATCACCGGGGCCAGGGTGAGGCCCTGCACCACCAGGGTTCCGATGACCGTCGTGAAGGTCAGGAAGAGGATCAGGTTGCGCTGCGGGAAGGGGTCGCCGCCGTGCACGGTGAGCGGGATCGAGAAGGCGATGGCCAACGAGACCACGCCCCGCATCGCGGCCCAGGAGGTGACGATCGGCCCTCTCCAGGTGGGGTTGTCCTCGCGTTCCCTGATCCGCCGCGAGAGCATCCGGGGCACGAACGTGCCCGGATAGACCCACACGAAGCGGCTCACCACGACCACCAGGAAGACGACCACCGCGTACCAGGCCGCGTCGACGCCCTCGTACTCGCCAAGACCCCGCAGGACGACGGGCAGTTGCAGACCGATGAGCGCGAACACGGCCGATTCCAGGACGAATGCGACCATCTTCCACACGGCCTCCTCCTGGAGGCGGGTGGCGAAGTCGACCTCCCAGTTGCGGTGTCCGATGTAGAGCGCGACGACCACGACCGCGAGGACACCGGAGGCGTGCACCTGCTCGGCAACGGCGTACGCCACGAAGGGGATCAGCAGGGACATCGTGTTCTGCAGCAGCGCCTCCTTCACGTGCGTGCGCAGCCAGTGGATCGGCGCCATCAGCACCAGCCCCACCACCACGCCGCCGACGGCCGCCAGCAGGAACTCGCCGATGCCGCCGATCCAGGAGGCGCCCTCGCCGACGGCCGCCGCGACGGCCACCCGGTACGCGGTGATCGCGGTGGCGTCGTTCAGCAGCGACTCGCCCTGCAGGATCGTGGTGATCCGGGACGGCAGCCCCACCCGGCGGGCGACCGCCGCCGCCGCGACCGCGTCCGTCGGCGCCACGACCGCACCGAGCACCAGCGCGGCGGGCAACGGCAGTTCCGGCACGACGAGATAGACGATCCAGCCCACGACGAAGGTCGCGAAGAGCACGTACCCCACCGACAGCAGCGCCACCGGCCGCACCGTGGCCCGCAGATCGAGGTACGAGCTCTCGACCGCCTCCTTGTGCAGCAACGGCGGCAGCACCAGGGGCAGCACGATCTCGGGATCGAGCGTGTAGTCCGGCACCCCGGGCAGATACGAGACGGCCAGACCCACCGCGACGAGCAGCAGCGGGGCCGGGACAGGGGTGCGCCGGGCGGCAGCGGCGACCGCCGCGCTCCCCGCCACCAGCAACAGCAGCGGCATCACGTCCATCGTCCTCGCCCGCCCTCGTTTTTCCGCGCGGTCATCCGCACAGCCGTCGTAATCTGGCAATCATGAAAGAGTGCACGCACGCCGACGCGCTGCCAGAACCGACACCCGGTCCACTGAGCGAGACGTGCCTGGAGTGTCTGAAGGACGGCACCCACCCCGTTCAGCTGCGGCAGTGCCTCACCTGCGGCCACATCGGCTGCTGCGACTCCTCGCCGAACCGGCACGCGACGGAGCACCACAAGGACTCCGGGCATCCGATCATGCGGACCTTCGAGCCCGGCGAGGAATGGCGTTGGTGCTTCCTGGACCACGTTCTCGTGTGACCCTGGACGACCGGAGACGACCCACGGGCCGACGGTTCGACCGTCTGACGTCTGGGTACGTCAACCCGGCGCGCGTTCTTCCCAATTGGAGCCGCAGACCCCTAGACACGGAGCGTATCCACAGTTTTACTGTGAGTGACGGCAAGGGGTTGGGTCCCGGGGACAGAAACTTGAGAGCGCGATAGCGTCACCGCTGAACCACACATCGCGTTATCCCGGGGGGCGACCCTCGGCCCCGATTAGCTTGTACCACTTGGAGGTGAGGGTGTCCCAGATCGCAGGCGAGCCCGCGACCCAGGACTTCGTGGAAGTCCGGCTGCCGGCTGCGGGTGCCTACCTGTCGGTGCTGCGTACGGCGACTGCCGGCCTCGCCGCCCGCTTGGACTTCACCCTGGACGAGATCGAGGACCTGCGCATCGCGGTCGACGAGGCCTGCGCGATCCTGCTGCAGCAGGCCGTGCCCGGCTCGGTCCTCAGCTGTGTCTTCCGACTCGTCGACGACTCGCTCGAGGTCACTGTCTCGGCCCCGACCACGGACGGCCATGCCCCCTCGCGGGACACCTTCGCCTGGACCGTCCTGTCCGCTCTCGCGGGCAAGGTCTCCTCCGCGGTCGACGAGGACAAAACCGTTTCGATCAGCCTCTACAAACAGCGCGGCGCGGGACCCGGGCCGGCGTGAGGACAGGGGACGGGCCGGTGCGTGACGAAGAGCGCGGCACACGTGAGCTGCCGGCCGAGGGCACAGGCGGGTCCCGACGCATGCGGGACGCCGCCGGCGGCACCGACGGGATGGACGGCATCCCCGAGCAGGCCCGGCCGCATCCGGAGGACGACTCCACGGAGTTCGCCGCCCCGGACGACGGGCAGCGGGATCGGGAAGGTGCCGTGCAGAGCACGCCCCTGGACGGGCCGTACGGGGTCACCCCGGTCCGAGCGGAGGCGAGGGCTCGGAGAAGGGCGACGGGCGGAACGATGAGCGAGCACGAGCGAAACGCCGAGGGCGACGGCCAGGAACAGCAGGGCGTGCAGCAGGCCACACAGCACGACGCGCAGGACCGCAGCGGAGCCCGCGCCATGTTCGTCGAGCTGCGCACGCTGAAGGACGGCAGCCCGGAGTACGCGGAGCTGCGCAACAAGCTGGTCCGTATGCACCTGCCGCTCGTCGAGCACCTCGCACGCCGCTTCCGCAACCGCGGCGAGCCGCTGGACGACCTCACCCAGGTCGCCACCATCGGCCTGATCAAGTCCGTCGACCGCTTCGACCCGGAGCGCGGCGTCGAGTTCTCGACGTACGCGACCCCGACGGTCGTCGGCGAGATCAAGCGGCACTTCCGTGACAAGGGCTGGGCGGTGCGGGTGCCGCGGCGGCTGCAGGAGCTGCGCCTCGCGCTCACCACGGCGACCGCCGAGCTCTCCCAGCAGCACGGCCGCTCCCCCACGGTCCACGAGCTCGCCGAGAAGCTGGCGATCTCGGAGGAGGAGGTCCTGGAGGGCCTGGAGTCGGCGAACGCCTATTCCACGCTGTCCCTGGACGTCCCCGACACCGACGACGAGTCCCCGGCGGTGGCGGACACCCTGGGCGCGGAGGACGAGGCCCTGGAGGGTGTCGAGTACCGCGAGTCGCTCAAGCCGCTGCTGGAGGACCTGCCGCCGCGGGAGAAGCGCATCCTGCTGCTGCGCTTCTTCGGCAACATGACCCAGTCGCAGATCGCGCAGGAGGTCGGCATCTCCCAGATGCACGTCTCCCGACTGCTGGCCCGCACGTTGGCGCAGCTGCGCGAGAAGCTCCTGGTGGAGGAGTAGAACGCCGCACGAAGAAGGCACGAAGAAGGCGCAAAGACGAACGAAGAAGCACGCAGAAAGCGAGAGCGGCCTGCGGAGGCGCTCCTACCGTTCGCCGTCCTGTGCGCGACCCGGGCCCCGGATCCCGAGGGCCTGGGTCGTCGCCGGATTGATCAGCAGAACCAGCGCCGCCACGGCGACGACCGCGATCACGATGCCCGCCGGGATGGCCACGCTGTCGGCCTGGAGCAGGTTGTAGGCCACCGGCAGCGCCATGATCTGGGTGATGACGGCGGGACCACGGCTCCAGCTGCGCCGGGCGAGCAGTCCGCGGGCGGCCAGCAGCGGCAGCAGCGCGAGGACGACGAGCGTGATGCCGCCGGTGACGGCGGAGCGGCGGTCGTCCGGATTGCCGGTGAGCCCTTCGACGAGCATCCACACGCCCCCGACGACCAGCGCGAGCCCCTCCAGAGCGGCGAGGGCCGCGGCATACGTCAGGCGGCGCGGGCGGGGGCCGGCCTCTTCCTCGGCGGTGGCGGGGGTCTTCTCACTGGTCACCTCTGAAGGGTAGCCCCGGGGACGCGAGCCACCGCGGCGAGGTTGAGGCGGGCGCCCGTGGTGAGGCTCACGCCCTCACCTCTTACCTGATCCCTACCTCGCCCTGTGCCCGGTACTTCCCAGTAGGTACGCTGCCATTCATGCGTGCACTTCTCGTGGTCAACCCGGCAGCCACCACCACAAGCGCACGTAGGCGCGACGTCCTGATCCACGCGCTCGCGAGCGAGATGAAACTCGAGGCGGTCACCACCGAGTACCGCGGCCATGCGCGCGACCTGGGCCGGCAGGCGGCGGAGAGCCGGGACATCGACCTGGTCGTGGCCCTCGGCGGCGACGGCACGGTCAACGAGGTGGTCAACGGCCTGCTGCACGCCGGTCCCGACCCGGACAACCTCCCCCGTCTCGCCGTGGTCCCCGGCGGCTCCACCAATGTCTTCGCCCGTGCCCTGGGTCTGCCCAACGACGCCGTGGACGCGACCGGCGCCCTGCTGGACGCCCTGCGCGAGGGCAGCGAACGCACCGTCGGCATGGGCATCGCCGGGGGCACCCCGGGCACCGAGGACGAGGCGGTGCCGGACCGCTGGTTCACCTTCTGCGCGGGGCTCGGTTTCGACGCGGGCGTGGTCGGGCGGGTCGAGCAGCAGCGCGAGCGGGGCAAGAAGTCCACGCACGCCCTCTATCTGCGCCAGGTCGCACGCCAGTTCCTCCAGGAACCGAACCGCCGGCACGGCACCATCACGCTGGAGCGGCCGGGCCAGGACCCGGTGACCGATCTGGTGCTGTCCATAGTCTGCAACACCTCGCCGTGGACGTATCTGGGCAATCGTCCGGTGTACGCGGCGCCTAAGGCCTCGTTCGACACCGGGCTCGATGTGCTGGGTCTCAGCCGTATGTCGACGGTCGCGGTTGCCCGGTATGCGACCCAGTTGCTCACTTCGTCCCCCGAGCGCGGACCCCATGGCAAGCACGCGGTGACGATGCACGACCTGGACCGGTTCACCTTGCATTCGAAGGTCCCTCTGCCCCTTCAGATGGACGGCGACCACCTGGGGCTGCGTACGAGCGTGACGTTCACAGGCGTACGCCGTGCACTGCGTGTGATTGTGTGAGCAGAAAGGGCGGAAGTCCTTTCACTCGAACGTTTAGGCCAGGATCCACCCCATGGAAGTACGGCTGTGACCTAGTCGACACCGAGGAATCAAAAAAAACTTTCCGGAAGGGGTTGTATCCGCCGCTGAGGTTTGCGA
This sequence comes from Streptomyces spinosisporus, assembly GCF_022698145.1. Taxonomy (GTDB): domain Bacteria; phylum Actinomycetota; class Actinomycetes; order Streptomycetales; family Streptomycetaceae; genus Streptomyces; species Streptomyces spinosisporus. Next base: position 155,763 of record NZ_JALDAX010000010.1, on the reverse strand, counting down.
GTCTCTACGTGGCGGTCGGGACAGCCCGCAAGACCGGCGTCCACAGACCACCGGAACCCCTCTTCAACCCCAAGGACCACGACAGGGCTACCTGTCGGGCGGCCCTTCACTTGTTGAGGGATTCGTGAAAGCGTTCACATTCACAAGCACCTGCATGTAATACCAAGGAGAGGTAGCAGCCATGGACTGGCGTCACAACGCCGTTTGCCGCGAGGAAGACCCCGAGCTCTTCTTCCCCATCGGCAACACCGGTCCTGCGCTGCTGCAGATCGAGGAAGCCAAGGCCGTCTGCCGCCGCTGCCCCGTTATGGATCAGTGTCTGCAGTGGGCGCTCGAGTCCGGTCAGGACTCCGGCGTCTGGGGTGGTCTCAGCGAGGACGAGCGCCGCGCGATGAAGCGCCGCGCCGCTCGCAACCGGGCCCGTCAGGCCTCCGCCTGACACACCCGCCCCGCACAGCCTGAGCTTGGCGGCGCGTACAGCGAGTACGCATCTCCCGCCCCCGAGCCGCAGCGCGCAGTACCCCCGATGCGCAGCACAAGCTGGCAACGAGCATTTCAGCCCCGGACCTTGAGGGTCCGGGGCTTCTTGCTGCGCTACTTGTGCGCCTTGCTGCGCTACTTGTGCGCCGGCACCGGCACGTCCAGGATCACCCGCGTGCCCCGCTCCGGCGCCGGGACCATGTCGAAGGTGCCGCCCAACTCCCCCACCACCAGCGTCCGTACGATCTGCAGTCCCAGATTGCCGGAGGTGTGCGGGTCGAAGCCCTCGGGCAGTCCGACGCCGTCGTCCTGGACGGTCACCAGCAGGCGGGACTCCTTCGCGGTGCCGCCGCGGACCGCGGAGACCTCGACCGTGCCGGTCTCGCCCTCGCGGAAGCCGTGTTCGAGGGCGTTCTGCAGAACCTCCGTCAGGACCATCGACAGCGGGGTGGCCACCTCGGCGTCCAGGATGCCGAAGCGGCCGCTGCGCCGGCCGGTGACCTTGCCCGGGGAGATCTCGGCGACCATCGCCAGCACCCGGTCGGCGATCTCGTCGAACTCCACGCGCTCGTCCAGGTTCTGAGAGAGCGTCTCGTGCACGATCGCGATCGATCCGACCCGGCGGACCGCCTCTTCGAGGGCGTCGCGGCCGCGCTCGGACTCGATGCGCCGGGCCTGCAGCCGCAGCAGGGCGGCGACCGTCTGCAGGTTGTTCTTCACCCGGTGGTGGATCTCCCGGATGGTCGCGTCCTTGGTGATCAACTCGCGCTCGCGGCGCCGCAGTTCGGTGACGTCGCGGAGCAGTACGAGCGAACCGATGCGGGTGCCCTTGGGTTTGAGCGGGATCGCGCGGAACTGGATGACCCCGTCGTGCGCCTCGATCTCGAACTCGCGCGGCGCCCATCCGCTGGCCACCTTGGCCAGCGCCTCGTCCACCGGCCCGCGGGTCGGGGCGAGTTCGGCGGTGGTCAGGCCGAGGTTCTGGCCGACGAGGTCGGAGGCGAGGCCCATGCGGTGGTACGCGGAGAGGGCGTTCGGGGAGGCGTACTGGACGGTGCCGTCCGCGTCGAGGCGGATCAGGCCGTCGCCGACGCGCGGGGCGGCGTCCATGTCCATCTGCTGGTTCGCGAACGGGAAGGAGCCGGCCGCGATCATCTGCGCCAGGTCCGAGGCGCTCTGGAGGTACGTCAGTTCCAGCCGGCTCGGGGTGCGCACGGTCAGCAGGTTGGTGTTGCGCGCGATGACGCCGAGGACGCGTCCCTCCCGTCGTACCGGAATCGACTCGACCCGGACGGGGACCTCCTCGCGCCATTCGGGATCGCCCTCGCGCACGATCCGGCCCTCGTCGAGTGCCGCGTCCAGCATGGGGCGGCGGCCGCGCGGGACGAGGTGGCCGACCATGTCGTCCTGGTACGAGGTGGGGCCGGTGTTGGGCCGCATCTGGGCGACGGACACATAGCGGGTGCCGTCGCGGGTCGGGACCCACAGGACGAGGTCGGCGAAGGAGAGGTCGGACAGCAGCTGCCACTCCGACACCAGCAGATGGAGCCACTCGAGGTCGGAGTCGTCGAGTGCGGTGTGCTGGCGGACCAGTTCGTTCATGGAGGGCACATCCGTGAGCGTACCTGGCGGTATGTGCGCCCCAGAAACACCCGCGGGCCGCGGCGCCTGGGAGGGACCCTCAACCCTCCCGGCACCGCAGCCCGGAGCAGCATCGGCCGTGGGGTGTGCGGTCCCGGTCGGCCGAAGGGTGAGGAGCCGGGGCAGTCAGGGCAGAGAGCTCCGGTTCCTCCGTCCGTCCTCCTGTGCGGGGAAGACGGAAGTCTCTTCGTACTGCGTCGTTCTGCTGAACGCTACTTCAATTGTGGACTAGACCACTAGGTGTGTCCATGCGTTGGAGCCTGTTCGTTGTTGTCTTTTCTTCCGGCGGTCCCCAACGGATCACATGCCCTGGTATCCAGCACGCAGCCTAGCCCGCGGGGGTTCATGTGCGGGGCCAGACGGCCATGGCGAGGTGCGCGAGCGCGGCGGTGTCGGTGCCCTCCGGCAGCTCGCCCGCCGCGACGCCCTCCTCGGTACGACGTTCGTACGCGGCGATGTCGGCCGTGCGCCGGTCGCGCAGCAGGGCCTCGACATCGGGGCTGGGGCCACGACCTCCTCGAACAGGGCGCGCTTGTCGCCGAAGGCCGCGTACAGACTCGGCGCTCCGATGCCCATGACGCGGGTGAGGTCGGAGACGGTGGTCGCCTCGTAGCCGTGTTCCCAGAAGGCCTGTATAGCGGATGCCAGAAAATCCGCCCTCTGGGGCGCGGCACCCAATTCTGCTAGATTGGTCTAAACCACAGAGCCCTTCAGATCGGCAGGCCCAGCGTGGAAGTTGTCATCGTTCCGGATGCCAGGTCGGGCGGCGAGCTCATCGCCGAGGCCATGGCGCAGCTGCTGAGGCGCAGGCCCGCCGCCCTGCTCGGCGTGGCCACCGGCTCGACCCCGCTGCCCATCTACGAGGCGCTGGCGGCGAAGGTGCGCTCGGGTGCCGTGGACACCTCGCAGGCGCGGATCGCGCAGCTCGACGAGTACGTGGGGCTGCCGGCCGAGCATCCGGAGTCCTACCGCTCGGTGCTCAGGCGCGAGGTGCTGGAGCCGCTCGGCATCGGGATGGACGCGTTCATGGGGCCGGACGGGACGGCCGAGGACGTACAGGGGGCGTGCGAGGCGTACGACCGGGCGCTGGCGGAGGCCGGCGGGGTGGATCTGCAGCTGCTCGGGATCGGGACCGACGGGCACATCGGGTTCAACGAGCCCTGCTCGTCGCTGGCCTCGCGCACCCGGATCAAGACGCTGACCGAGCAGACCCGGATCGACAACGCGCGCTTCTTCGACGGCGACATCGAACAGGTGCCGCATCACGTCATCACCCAGGGCATCGGGACGATCCTGGAGGCCCGGCACCTGGTGCTGCTCGCGACAGGCGAGGGCAAGGCGGACGCGGTCGCCGCGACCGTGGAGGGGCCGGTCGCCGCGGTCTGCCCCGCATCCGCGCTGCAGCTCCACCCGCATGCGACGGTCGTGGTCGACGACGCCGCCGCGTCCAAGCTGAAGCTGGCGGACTACTTCCGGCACACCTACGCCAACAAGCCCGAGTGGCAGGGGATCTGAGCCGCCCCTCAACAGTCCGAGCCACTCCCCGAGAACGAGAAGGCGCCGGGTCCTCGTGGGGCCCGGCGCCTTCCGTCTGCGCCCGCAAAGGTTTCTCGCGAGGGCTCCGCCCGTAAGCCGGGCGGCTCAGCCGGTTCCCGCCCGCGGGAGGCCCATCTCGACCACGACGGTGCCCGGGCGGGCCGCGAACAGGGTGTCGAGGGCGGTCGCCATCCAGGGCCGGCCGCCCTCCGCAGCCATCCAGGGCCGGCCGCCCTCCGCACGCGAGAAGGCGCCGGGTCCTCGTGGGGCCCGGCGCCTTCGGTCTGCGCCCGCAGGGGTTTCGCGCGGCGGCGTTGCGGGTCAGCCTGTTCCCGCCTGCGGGAGGCCTATCTCGACCACGACGGTGCCCGGGCGGGCCGCGAGCAGGGTGTCGAGGGCGGTCGGCATCCAGGGCCGGCCGCCCTCCGCAGCCATCCAGGGGTGGCCGCTCTCCGCACGCGAGAAGGCGCCGGGTCCTCGTGGGGCCCGGCGCCTTCCGTCTGCGCCCGCCAAAGCCTCGCGCGGCGGCGTTGCGGGTCAGCCGGTGCCCGCGATGGCCTCCGCCGCCGCCCGGCCGCAGACGCGGGCGGCGCCGTGGGTGGCGATGTGGAGGGCGCCGCGGGGGGCGGCCTGTGGGAGGCCCATTTCGACTACGACGGTGTCGGGGCGGGCTGCGAGCAGGGTGTCGAGGGCGGTCGCCATCCAGGGGTGGCGGTGTTCGTCGCGGACCACGGCCACGATGCGGCGGGAGCCGGCCGCGGCCAGCGCCTCGCGCCCCGCGTCCTCGCCGCTGAAGCTGCCCGTCTCCGTGCCCGGAAGGAGGCGGAAGAGCTCCGCCGCGACGCCCCAGGGGGTCTTGTCGCCGACGGCGAAGTTGGCGACGGGGGTGAGGGCCGCGACGTAGGGCGGCTCGGTGAGCGGGGTGAAGGGCTCCGCCGGGGTCAGCCGCACGGCACGGCGGGCCGCGCGCAGGCCCACCTCGTCGTCGGGGGCGCGGTCCGGGTCGGTCTTCGCCGCCTCGGCGGTCCAGCGGGCCAGGGCCCGTACCCGTGCGGCGGCGTCCGCGAGGCGTTCCTCGGCCAGTTCGCCGGTGCGCACCGCCGAGACCAGGGCGTCACGCAGGCGCTCGACGGTCCCCTCGTCGGACAGTCCGCCGCCCACGCAGATCGCGTCGGCGCCGGCGGCCACGGCGAGGACGCTGCCCCGCTCGATGCCGTAGGCGCTCGCGATGGCCTTCATCTCGATGCCGTCGGTGACGATGAGGCCGTCGTAGCCGAGTTCGCCGCGCAGCAGTTCGGTGAGCGCGCGGGGCGAGAGGGTCGCAGGGCGGTCCGGGTCGAGGGCCGGGACCAGGATGTGCGCGCTCATCACGGCGCGGCTGCCCGCGGCGATGGCCGCGCGGAACGGCGCGAGGTCGCGGGAGGCGAGCACCGAGGTGTCCACGTCGATGCGCGGCATGGCGTCGTGGGAGTCGACGGCCGTGTCGCCGTGGCCCGGGAAGTGCTTGGTGCAGGCGGCCACGCCGGCGGACTGCAGGCCGGTGACGTAGGCGGCCGTGTGCCGGGCGACCAGGTCGGTGTCGGCGCCGAAGGAGCGCACGCCGATCACAGGGTTCTCCGGGTTGGAGTTCACGTCGGCGGAGGGGGCCCAGTTGAGGTTCACTCCGCAGGCGGCCAGGCGGCGGCCGAGCTCCGCGGCCACGTCCCGGGTCAGCTCCACGTCGTCCACGGCGCCGAGGGCGTGGTTGCCGGGGAAGGAGGACCCGGTGCGCACCTCCAGGCGGGTCACGTCCCCGCCCTCCTCGTCGATGGCGACCAGGACGTCGTCGCGCTCGGCCCGCAGCTGCGCGGTCAGGGCGGCGACCTGCTCAGGGGTGTGGATGTTGCGGCCGAACAGGCCGACGGAGGCGAGCCCCTCGCCGAGCCGGCGCAGCACCCAGTCGGGGGCGGTGGTCCCGGTGAACCCGGGCTGGAGGATGGTCAGCGCGTCCCGTGTGAGGGTGTCGGTGCTGCTGGCGAATGTCGGCCGTGTCATCAGGTCGCGTCATCCCTTCACTGCGCCGGCGGTCAGGCCCGCGGCCATCTTGCGCTGGACGAGGAGGAAGAGCACGACGATGGGCACGGCCATCATCGTGGCTCCCGCCATCATCGGCGCGTATTCGGTGCCGTGCTTGGTGGTGAAGTTGCCGAGCCAGACCGTCGCGGTCTGGTTCTTCTGGCTCAGCAGCATCAGGGCGTAGATGTACTCGTTCCAGGCCTGGATGAAGCCGTAGACCGAGGTGGCGACCATGCCCGGGGCGAGCAGTGGGAAGACCACGCGGACGAAGGCGCCCGTGCGGCTGCAGCCGTCGACCATCGCCGCCTCCTCCAGCTCCCGGGGGATGTTGACGATGAAGCCGCGCAGTGTCCACACCGTGAAGGGGAGGATGAAGGTCAGATACGTGATGATCAGGCCGGTGAGCTTGTCGTACTGCTCAAGGTCGTTCAGCAGCAGGAAGATCGGGATGATCATGGCGACCAGCGGGATCATCTGGACCGCCAGGATGCCGACGATGACCACCTTGCGGCCGCGGAAGGCGAACCGGGAGATGGCGAGGGCGGCCAGCACACCGACGACCATGCCGATCACGACGACCGCCAGCGACACGATGAGGCTGCGGCCGACCGGGCCCCAGAAGTCCGCGATGTCCAGTGCCCGGCGGAAGTTGTCGAGCGTGAATCCGGTGGGGAACAGGCTCGGGTCCGGGTCGATGGCGTCCTTGGCCGGCTTGAAGGCCGTGTTGAGCATCCAGTAGAGCGGGAAGCCCGCGACGAGGAAGACGAGGAGACCGAGCAGGTTCCAGCCGAGCTTCGACTTCCCGCGACGGGCCCGGCCGCCCGTGGGGGCGACGCTCGTGCTGGTCATTCGACCTCTCCGATCTTCAGCATCTGACGCATGTAGACGGCGACGACACCGAGCAGCAGCAGTACGGTCAGCAGGGCGATCGCCGAGCCCTGTGCATAGTCGTTGACCACGAACGCGCGGTCGTAGGAATAGGTGTTGAGGATCTGGAACTCGGCCTCGGGGTGGCCGCCGCGCATCACGAAGACCTGCGGGAAGACACCCATGTCCCAGATCACCGACAGGGTCGTGAGCATCACGATGATCGGCTTGAGGATCGGCAGGGTGACATAGCGGAAGACGCCGAGCGCGCCCGCGCCGTCGAGCCGGGCCGCCTCCTCCAGTTCCTTGGGGACCTGGGTGAGACCCGCGCTGAGTGTGATGACGACGAAGGGCACGGCGCCCCACACCACGAGCAGCATGATCACGGCCAGGCCCTGGGGCCCGCTAGCGAACCAGTTGTGGCCGACCATGTCGACGCCGGGGAGCTTGCTCATCAGCGCGTTGAGGACGCCGTAGTCCGAGTCGAAGAGCCACTTGAAGACGGTCGTGGCCACGATGACCGGCATGCCCCAGCTGGCCACGAGGACGATGTTGATCATCGTCTTCACCCAGCCGGAGACCCGCTGCAGCAGCAGGGCCACGAGCATGCCGAGGACCATGGTGAGGATCACGCAGCCGGCCGCGAAGACGATGGTCCGCAGGACCACGGTCCAGAACTCGCTGTCGCCGAGGACCTTGGAGAAGTTGTCGAAGCCCACCCACTCGGCGGGCTTGAAGCCCCACAGCTGGGACTGGCCGAAGGACTGGAAGGACAGCGTGACCAGCCGGTACAGCGGATAGGCCATCACCAGGGCGAGGACCAGCAGGCAGGGGGCGAGCAGCAGCCACGGGGTGGCCGCACCGCCGGAAGTCCCGCCTCTGCGTGGGCCCTTGGCCACCGGTGGGGTCGGCGGCGCCTGCCGCGGTGGCGGCACCTTGGCAGGGGTGGTCGTGTCTGCGGCACTCATCGCGCGCTCCTCAGCGGTACCTCAGGTCGTACGAAAGCGAAGCCCGTACGGTCCGTACGGGAAGCAGGGCCCCCCGGCCAGGTGCGGCCGAACGGGCCCTGCTGCGAGGTCACTTGGTGTTGATGACCTTGTCGATCGCGGCGTCCGCCTCCTTGGCGGCTGCCTCCACCGACTTCTTTCCGGTGCCGATGTTCTGCAGCATCGTCTGCAGGACCTGGGCCTTTTCGACCTGACCCCAGCCGGGGGCCATCGGGACGAACCAGTTGGACTCGGCGGCGGTGGCCGGGACCGCGGTGGCCGGGTCGTTCTTCAGGGTCTCGAGGTCCGTCTTGTTGTTGGGCAGGTTGCCCTTGGCCATCAGGCCCTTCTGGCCGGAGGGACCGGTGAAGGCGTTGATCCACTCGGTGGCCACGGCCTGCGCCTTGGACTTCACCGGCACCGCGAGGTCCGAACCGCCCAGGAAGACGGGCATGTTCTTGCCGGACGGACCCGGCATGACGAAGTTCTCGAGGTTGTTCTTGAGCTTGCCGGTCTTGTCGTTCTTCGGGTCCGCGGAGGTCGCGCCCTCCCATGCGGCGCCGAAGATCATGCCGGACTTGCCCTGGCCGTAGACGATGTAACGGTCGGACTCGTCCTTGGTCTTGTCGCCGTGCATGTACTTGTCGACGACGCTCTTGAACGCGGTCAGACCCTTGATGGACTCCGGCGAGGAGAGGTTGGCCTTCCACTGGCCGCCGTCCTCCTTGGCGATGGAGCCGCCGGCGTCGTAGACGAAGGACATGGCCGCGTACCAGTCACGGGTGGGCTGGTACCAGGCGGAGAACTTGTCGCCCTCCTTCTTCTGCACCTTGTCGAGGGCGGAGGTCAGCTCGGCGTACGTCTTCGGCGGGGTCTTCACGCCGACCGAGGCGAAGACGTCCTTGCGCCAGTTGGCGACGCGGCCGCCGGCGTAGTAGGGGACGCCGTAGGTCTTGCCGTCGTAGGTGACCGAGGCCTTGAGGCCGTCCAGCCAGGCGGAGGAGTTGCTGAACTTCGCCGGGTCGACGGGGGCGAAAGCGCCCTTGACCATGTAGCTCAGCATCTCGGTGTTGCCCATCTCGACCACGTCGGGGGCCTTGTCGGTGGCGAGGACCGCGTCGAGCTTGGCGTTCTTGTCCGGCCAGCCGTAGTACTCGTGGTTGATCTTGATGCCGGGGTGCTTCTTCTTCACCGCGGCGTCCGCGGCCTTCACCAGGTCCGGCCAGTTGTTCTGGGCGTCCACGGTGAGCCAGACGGTCAGTTCCTTGGCGTCCGCGCCGCTGTTGGAAGAGCCCTTGTCGTCGTTGTCCCCGCACGCCGCGATGGAGACCATCATGCCCGCGATACCGATCGCGGCTATGAGCTTGCGCTTCACGCCACCCTCCTCAGGGATGCCCACACCTCCCGCCCCCAGGCCGGGACCTGAACCAATGGTGTAGACCAGTAGGGGGAGCTTGGACCAGACCAGAGGGCCTGTCAAGGGTGCTCGAAACGGCCCTGACCAGCCGTTATGCGACCTACATATGCAAGGACCTTTAAGTAACAAGCCAGCGAAAACCGCGACGCCGGAGTACTCTCTTCCGCTAGACCATTTGGCCTGTGGACTAGACCAAAAGAGACAGCGCCGGTATATAGAAGGGATCACGATGTGACCCGCATCCGGAGCCGGGAAGGCAGAGCATGAGCACCGAGGTCAGCAGTGCGGAGAACGAGGGTGGGGCGAGTGTCCGTACCGCGCGCGTGCCCAAGTACTACCGCCTGAAGAAGCATCTGCTCGACATGACGGAGACCCAGTCCCCCGGCACTCCGGTACCGCCCGAGCGCACCCTCGCCGCCGAGTTCGACACCTCCCGCACGACGGTGCGCCAGGCCCTGCAGGAACTGGTCGTCGAGGGCCGGCTGGAGCGGATCCAGGGCAAGGGCACCTTCGTCGCCAAGCCCAAGGTCTCGCAGGCCCTCCAACTCACTTCGTATACGGAGGACATGCGCGCCCAGGGCCTGGAGCCGACCTCGCAGCTGCTGGACATCGGCTACATCACCGCGGACGACCGCCTCGCCGAGCTCCTCGACATCACGGCCGGCGGCCGGGTGCTGCGCATCGAGCGGCTGCGCATGGCCAACGCCGAGCCGATGGCCATCGAGACGACGCACCTCAGCGCCAAGCGCTTCCCCGCCCTGCGCCGCTCCCTGGCCAAGTACACCTCGCTGTACACCGCGCTCGCCGAGGTCTACGACGTCCATCTCGCCGAGGCCGAGGAGACCATCGAGACCTCGCTGGCCACCCCGCGCGAGGCCGGACTGCTCAGCACCGACGTGGGCCTGCCGATGCTGATGCTCTCCCGCCACTCGCTGGACCGGGACGGTCAGCCGGTGGAGTGGGTGCGATCGGTGTACCGCGGGGACCGCTACAAGTTCGTGGCACGGCTCAAGCGCCCGCAGGACTGAGACCGGCGGCCGGTACGCCCCATCACCGGCCCTCTCCCACGCATCCGGCGCACCCGTCTTACGTCGCCGCCGACACCGTTGTCCCGCCGAGATGCGGCCTTCACTCAATCGACATACCGATATGCGGACGAGGTCTTCCGTTTTCGTCACAGGGTGACCTAGATTGCCTGCGCATTACACGCGTGATCACAGGTGATCGTGAGGGGACGGAGCCGCCGTATGTCCGAAGTACCCGAAGTGAGACCGCCGACGGTGACACCCGTCCGCGTGGTCATCGCCCTCTGCCTGATCGCGCCGTTCGTCGCGATGCTCTGGGTCGGCTCCTACGCCAGGACCGGCCCGGAGTTCATCGGCATCCCGTTCTTCTACTGGTACCAGATGGCCTGGGTGCTGATCTCCACGGCACTGACGATGACCGCGTACCAGCTGTGGCAGCGTGACCAGCGCGCCCGTGCGGCGCGGAAGGACGGTGCGTCGAAGTGAACGACGGCGTGAACGGCGTCGCACTCGGCGTCTTCATCTTCTTCTTCGTGGCCGTGACGGCCATGGGCTTCCTTGCGGCACGCTGGCGCAGGGCCGAGAACGAGCACTCGCTCGACGAGTGGGGTCTGGGCGGCCGGTCGTTCGGCACCTGGATCACCTGGTTCCTGCTCGGCGGCGACCTCTACACGGCGTACACCTTCGTCGCCGTACCCGCGGCGATCTACGCGGCGGGCGCGGCCGGCTTCTTCGCGGTGCCGTACACGATCCTGGTCTACCCGCTGATCTTCACGTTCCTGCCCCGCCTGTGGTCGGTCTCCCACCGGCACGGATACGTGACGACCTCGGACTTCGTGCGCGGCCGCTTCGGCTCCAAGAGCCTGTCGCTGGCCGTCGCGATCACCGGCATCCTCGCCACGATGCCGTACATCGCGCTCCAGCTGGTCGGCATCCAGGCCGTGCTCGACGTGATGGGCGTGGGCGGCGGCGAGAACACCAACTGGTTCGTCAAGGACCTGCCGCTGCTGATCGCGTTCGCCGTGCTGGCCGCCTACACCTACTCCTCGGGCCTCAGGGCCCCCGCGCTGATCGCGTTCGTGAAGGACACGCTGATCTACATCGTCATCGCGGTGGCGATCATCTACATCCCGATCAAGCTCGGCGGCTTCGACGACATCTTCGCCAAGGCGGGCGACGCCTTCGCGCAGACCAACCCGGCCACCGGCAAGCCACGCGGTGCCGTCGTCACGCCGGAGGCGGGCCAGTGGACGTACGCCACACTGGCGCTCGGCTCCGCGCTCGCGCTGTTCATGTACCCGCACTCGATCACTGCGACCCTCTCGTCCCGCAGCCGTGAGGTGATCCGCCGCAACACCACGATCCTGCCGCTGTACTCCCTGATGCTCGGCCTGCTGGCGCTGCTGGGCTTCATGGCGATCGCGGCCGGGGTCAAGGTCAGCAACGGACAGCTGGCGATCCCGCAGCTGTTCGAGAACATGTTCCCGGACTGGTTCGCGGGCGTGGCCTTCGCGGCGATCGGCATCGGCGCGCTGGTGCCGGCGGCGATCATGTCGATCGCGGCCGCGAATCTCTTCACCCGCAACATCTACCGGGACTTCATCAAGCCGGACGCCACGCCGAAGCAGGAGGCCCAGGTCTCCAAGTTCGTGTCGCTGCTGGTGAAGGTGGGCGCGCTGGTCTTCGTCCTCAGCATGGACAAGACGGTCGCCATCAACTTCCAGCTGCTGGGCGGCATCTGGATCCTGCAGACCTTCCCGGCCCTGGTCGGCGGCCTGTTCACCCGCTGGTTCCACCGCTGGGCACTGCTCGCCGGCTGGGCGGTCGGCATGGTCTACGGCACCATCGCCGCATACGGTGTCGCCTCGCCGACGCAGAAGCACTTCGGCGGCTCGGCGAAGGAGATCCCCGGGATCGGCGAGATCGGCTACATCGGCCTGACGGCGTTCGTCATGAACGTGGTGGTCACGGTGGTCCTCACCTTCGTCCTCAAGGCCCTCAAGGCCCCCGACGGCGTCGACGAGACCACGGCGGACGACTACACCGCGGACGCCGGCGACAAGGGCGTCCAGGTGGACCTGCCACCGGCGACGGCCGGGTCCCACTAGGGGGGCACCGGAACAACAGCGCCACCTGAACGGGCCGCCGGGGAAACCCGGCGGCCCGTTGTCGTACCCGTCCGGCACACTCGGGGGCATGGACATCGTGATCAGGCGGGCGGAGCCCGGTGAGTACGAGGTGATCGGTGAGATCACGGCGCGGGCCTACCTCCAGGGCGGCTTCCTGGCCTTCGGGGGCGAGGACGACTGGTATTTCCGCGAGTTGAAGGACGTGGCCAAGCGGGCGGCCGACGGCGAGGTGCTCGTGGCCGTGCACGAGGACCGGATCCTCGGCGGCGTCACGTACGTCCCCGCGCCCGGCCCCATGTCCGACCTGGCGGGCCCGGGGGAGGCCGAGATCCGGATGCTCGCGGTGGACCACGCCGCCCGCGGCCAGGGTGCGGGTGAGGCCCTCGTGCGGGCCTGTATGGACCGGGCGAGACAGGCGGGCCGCACCGGCGTCGTCCTGTGCACACAGCCCACGATGACGGCGGCCCACCGCCTCTACGAGCGCCAGGGCTTCATCCGCCGCCCCGACCGCGACTGGCAGCCGCTCCCCGGTCACGACTTCACGCTTCTCGCCTATGAGTTGACGCTCTGAAGTCACCGCGACACAACATCTAGGGGTGTCTCGACAGCCCGGCACAAGATGTATGCTCATGCTCGCTGTCGCCGCAGGGGAATCCGGTGCGAATCCGGAACTGTCCCGCAACGGTGTACTCATGCGTGTTCGCACACGTATGGGCGTCAGTCCGAGGACCTGCCGACAGTGCGCCCGGCCACCGTGGCCCGGGTGCTTCGACGTCCGGGCCTCGTGGAATGGGCCGGTGGACGCGGCGCCGTCGTGCGCTCGTGGCTGCCCCTGCCCTCCGCAAGGCCCCCGTGCCGAGCGAGGGAGAGCCCCACGTGACCATCGCGCCAGCCGAACCGGCTTCAGCGACACCGTCCGCCACGACTGCGGACGACGGTCCCGGTGCCGCGTTGCTGCGGACCCTGACCGAGCTGACCTCCGACCTTCCCGACGCCGACCCCGGCCGGGTCGCCGCCGCCGCGTTGCGCGGGCGGTCGGCGCGGGCGGACGAGACGGAACTGCGCGAGCTGGCCACGGAGGCGGCCGCCGGCCTCATCTCGGAGGACCCCGCCTACTCGCGCCTCGCCGCGCGTCTGCTGACGATCTCCATCGCCGCGGAGGCCGCCTCGCAGGGCGTCACGTCCTTCACCGAGTCGGTCGCCGTCGGGCACCGCGAAGGGCTCATCGCCGACCGCACCGCGGAGTTCGTCCGCATCCACGGCGCCCGCCTGGACGCGCTGGTGGATCCCCAAGGGGACGACCGCTTCGGCTACTTCGGCCTGCGCACCCTGCACAGCCGCTACCTCCTGCGGCACCCCCTCACCCGCAAGGTGATCGAGACGCCGCAGCACTTCATGCTGCGGGTGGCGGCCGGTCTCGCCGAGGACGACACCGCGCGTTCCGTCGACGAAGTCGCCGCGCTCTACGGCCTGATGAGCCGCCTGGACTACCTGCCCTCCTCCCCGACGCTCTTCAACTCCGGTACGCGCCACCCGCAGATGTCCTCCTGCTACCTCCTGGACTCCCCCAAGGACGAGCTGGACTCCATCTACGACCGCTACCACCAGGTCGCCCGCCTCTCCAAGCACGCCGGGGGCATCGGCATCGCGTACTCCCGCATCCGCGCCCGGGGTTCACTGATCCGCGGCACGAACGGCCACTCCAACGGCATCGTCCCGTTCCTGAAGACCCTCGACGCCTCGGTCGCCGCCGTGAACCAGGGCGGCCGGCGCAAGGGCGCGGCCGCGGTCTACCTGGAGACCTGGCACTCCGACATCGAGGAGTTCCTGGAGCTGCGCGACAACACCGGCGAGGACGCCCGCCGTACACACAACCTCAACCTCGCGCACTGGATCCCGGACGAGTTCATGCGCCGGGTGAACGCCGACGCCGAGTGGTCGCTGTTCTCCCCGGCGGACGTGCCGGAGCTGGTCGACCTGTGGGGCGAGGAGTTCGACGCCGCCTACCGCAGGGCGGAGGCCGCGGGGCTCGCCCGCAGGACCGTCCCGGCCCGTGAGCTCTACGGCCGCATGATGCGCACCCTCGCGCAGACCGGCAACGGCTGGATGACCTTCAAGGACGCCGCGAACCGCACGGCCAACCAGACGGCCGAGCCGGGCCATGTCGTCCACTCCTCCAACCTCTGCACGGAGATCCTGGAGGTCACCGACGACGGCGAGACCGCGGTCTGCAATCTGGGCTCGGTCAACCTGGGTGCCTTTGTCGACATGGAGACCCGCGACATCGACTGGGAGCGGCTGGACGAGACGGTCCGCACGGCCGTCACCTTCCTCGACCGCGTCGTCGACATCAACTTCTACCCGACCGAGCAGGCGGGCCGCTCCAACGCGCGCTGGCGCCCCGTCGGCCTCGGCGCCATGGGCCTGCAGGACGTCTTCTTCCAGCTCCGTCTGCCGTTCGACTCCCCCGAGGCGATGGCGCTGTCCACCCGGATCGCCGAGCGCATCATGCTCGCCGCGTACGAGGCCTCCGCCGACCTCGCCGAGCGCAACGGCCCGCTGCCGGCCTGGGAGAAGACCCGTACGGCGAGAGGCGTCCTGCACCCCGACCACTACGGCGTCGAGCACACCTGGCCCGAGCGCTGGGCCGCGCTGCGGGACCGTGTCGCGGCCGTCGGCCTGCGCAACTCGCTCCTCCTCGCGATCGCGCCGACCGCCACCATCGCCTCGATCGCCGGCGTCTACGAGTGCATCGAGCCGCAGGTGTCGAACCTCTTCAAGCGCGAGACGCTCTCGGGCGAGTTCCTGCAGGTGAACTCGTATCTGGTGCGGGAGCTGAAGGACCTCGGCGTCTGGGACGCCCGTACCCGCGAGGCGCTGCGCGAGGCGAACGGCTCGGTGCAGGACTTCGCCTGGATCCCCGAGGACGTACGCCGCCTGTACCGCACGGCGTGGGAGATCCCGCAGCGCGGCCTGATCGACATGGCCGCGGCCCGCACGCCGTACCTGGACCAGTCCCAGTCCCTGAACCTGTTCCTGGAGACGCCGACCATCGGCAAGCTCTCCTCGATGTACGCGTACGCCTGGAAGTCGGGCCTGAAGACGACGTACTACCTGCGCTCGCGCCCGGCGACCCGCATCGCCCGCGCCGCCCGGGCCACTGTCCCCGTCCAGCAGCCGGCTCCCGAGGACGCCGTCGCCTGCTCCCTGGAAAACCCCGAGTCCTGCGAGGCCTGCCAGTGATGACCACCCGTACCCAGAACCTGCTCGACCCGGGCTTCGAACTGACCCTGCGCCCCATGCGCTACCCGGACTTCTACGAGCGCTACCGCGACGCCATCAAGAACACCTGGACCGTGGAGGAGGTCGACCTCCACTCGGACGTCGCCGACCTCGCGAAGCTGACCCCCGAGGAGCAGCACCTCATCGGCCGGCTGGTGGCCTTCTTCGCGACGGGTGACTCGATCGTCGCGAACAACCTGGTGCTGACGCTCTACAAGCACATCAACTCCCCCGAGGCGCGGCTCTACTTGAGCCGGCAGCTCTTCGAGGAGGCCGTGCACGTCCAGTTCTATCTGACGCTGCTGGACACCTACCTCCCCGATCCGGAGGACCGCGCGGCCGCCTTCGCCGCCGTGGAGAACATCCCCTCCATCCGCGAGAAGGCCGGGTTCTGCTTCAAGTGGATGGACTCGGTCGACAATTTGGACCGCCTGGAGTCCCAGGCCGACCGCCGCCGCTTCCTGCTCAACCTGATCTGCTTCGCAGCGTGCATCGAGGGCCTGTTCTTCTACGGCGCCTTCGCCTACGTCTACTGGTTCCGCAGCCGGGGCCTGCTGCACGGCCTCGCCACCGGCACCAACTGGGTGTTCCGCGACGAGACGATGCACATGTCGTTCGCCTTCGACGTGGTCGACACCGTCCGCAAGGAGGAGCCGGAGCTCTTCGACGACCGGCTCCGGCAGGAGGTGACGGACATGCTGCGCGAGGCGGTCGAGGCCGAGCTGCAGTTCGCCCGTGACCTGTGCGGCGACGGCCTGCCCGGCATGAACACCGACTCCATGCGCCAGTACCTGGAGTGCGTCGCCGACCAGCGCCTGACCCGCCTCGGCTTCACCCCGGTCTACGGCTCCGAAAACCCGTTCTCCTTCATGGAGTTGCAGGGTGTGCAGGAGCTGACCAACTTCTTCGAGCGCCGCCCGTCGGCGTACCAGGTGGCCGTCGAGGGCACGGTCGACCTCGACGAGGACTTCTAGTCCCACGGCCGGGGCGGTCCATGGCCGGTGGTTCAGTGACCTAGATCCACGGAGCTGCCATGGACCGCCCATGGGTCGCCCATCGGGGATCTATGGGCCCTCTATGGAGCGGCAAAGTTATCGGAACCGCTCTGGATCACCCTCCCGGGACGGGGCTACGTTCTCGCCGTCAACGTGTCATGCCCGCGACGACACCGCCGCCGCTACGCGCGTCACAGGCCTGCCACCAGCGTCGAGAACCCCACTCCCCCGACGGAGGCAGCACCCCCATGCGTGAAAAGCCACGACGGAGTCTGCGAAGACTCCTGACCGCCGTCATACCCGCCCTCGCCCTCGGCCTCGCCGGACTCGCCGCCGCACCCACGGCACAGGCGCAGGTCCACCCCGACTCCCGCGTCACCCAGAACGCCAAGGCCCTGACCTCTCCCGACCGGCAGATCTTCCACTCGACCGGCACGGCAGGCCAGAAGGTGCCCACGAAGCACCTGTGCGCCACCGCCGCCCCCGGGCAGGCGTCCTGCTTCGCCCAGCGCCGCACCGACATCAAGCAGCGGCTGGCCTCCGCACTCGCCGCGGCCGCCCCCTCCGGGCTCAGCCCGGCCAATCTGCACAGCGCCTACAACCTGCCGTCAACGGGCGGCTCCGGTCTGACCGTTGCCGTGGTCGACGCCTACAACGACCCGAACGCCGAGGCGGACCTGGCCACGTACCGCTCGCAGTTCGGCCTGTCCGCCTGCACCAAGGCCAACGGCTGCTTCAAGCAGGTCAGCCAGACCGGCTCCACCACCTCGCTGCCGTCGAACGACACCGGCTGGGCGGGCGAGGAGGCGCTGGACATCGACATGGTCAGCGCGGTCTGCCCGAACTGCAGCATCATCCTCGTCGAGGCGAAGTCCGCCAACGACTCCGACCTCGGCACCGCCGAGAACGAGGCCGTCGCGCTCGGCGCCAAGGTCGTCTCCAACAGCTGGGGCGGCGACGAGGCCTCCTCCCAGACCAGCGAGGACACCGCCTACTTCAAGCACCCGGGCGTCGCCATCACGGTCTCCGCGGGTGACGAGGACTACGGCGCCGAGTACCCGGCGACCTCGCAGTACGTGACCGCGGTGGGCGGCACGGCGCTGTCGACGTCCTCCAACTCCCGCGGCTGGACCGAGTCCGTGTGGAAGACCAGCGGAAGCGAGGGCACCGGTTCGGGCTGCTCCGCCTACGACCCGAAGCCCAGCTGGCAGACGGACACCGGCTGCAGCAGGCGCATGGAGTCCGACGTCTCCGCGGTCGCCGACCCGGCCACCGGTGTGGCGGTCTACGACACCTACGGCGGCTCCGGCTGGGCGGTCTACGGCGGCACCAGCGCCTCGGCGCCGATCATCGCCGGCGTGTACGCGCTGGCCGGCACCCCGGGCTCCGGCGACTACCCGGCGAAGTACCCCTACAGCCACACGAGCAACCTGTACGACGTCACCAGCGGCAACAACGGCTCCTGCTCCACCTCGTACTTCTGCACCGCCCGCACCGGCTACGACGGCCCGACGGGCTGGGGCACCCCGAACGGCACGACCGCCTTCACCGCCGGCAGCGACTCCGCCAACACGGTGAGCGTCACCGACCCGGGCAGCCAGTCCACCACGACGGGCGGCTCGGTCAGCCTGCAGATCCACGCCACGGACAGCGCGGGCGCCGCGCTCACCTACAGCGCCTCGGGCCTGCCGACCGGGCTGTCCATCAACGCCTCGACCGGCGTGATCTCCGGTACGGCGTCCACCGCGGGCACCTACCAGGTCACCGTCACCGCGAAGGACGGCACGGGCGCCTCAGGCTCGGCCTCCTTCACCTGGACCGTCGGCACCTCGGGCGGCGGCTGCACCTCGTCCCAGCTCCTGGGCAACCAGGGCTTCGAGTCCGGCAACACCGCCTGGACCGCGACCAGCGGCGTCATCACCGACGACAACGGTCAGGCGCCGCACGGCGGTTCGTACTACGCCTGGCTGGACGGCTACGGCACCACCCACACCGACACGCTCTCCCAGTCGGTGACCGTCCCGGCCGGCTGCAAGGCCACCTTCACCTTCTACCTGCACATCGACTCGGCCGAGACCGGCAGCACCGCCTACGACAAGCTGACGGTCACCGCCGGATCCAGGACCCTGGCGACGTACTCGAACGTCAACGCCGCCTCGGGCTACGCCCAGAAGTCCTTCGACCTGTCCTCGTACGCCGGCTCCACCGTCACCCTGAAGTTCAGCGGAACGGAGGACTCCTCGCTGCAGACCAGCTTCGTCGTCGACGACACCGCCGTCACGACGAGCTGACCATCCCCGCACCACTGGGCCCCGGCCGCCTCATCGCGGCCGGGGCCCGCGCGTGGATCCGTACGGGGCGGTGACACGTCACAGGGGTAAGGAGGCTCCCATGCGTCGAACGATCCCCCACACGGCCGTCGCCCTCACCGCACTCGCTCTCGCCCTCGCCGGCTGCGGCGGCCAGGCCGACAGCGGAAAGGGCGGCGACAGCGACAGCGTGTCGTCCTCCCCCACCCCCACGACACGTCCGTCCACCACCCCCACGGGCTGTGCGCCGGCGTCCACGCTCGGCGTTCGCGACAGCGGACGCACGGTGTGCATGGCGGTGGGCGACACGATCCGCATCAGCCTGGACGGCACGGCCAAGCGCCCCTGGAAGCCCCTCAGCCCGAAGGGCTCCGTCCTGGAGGCCGCCAACAGCGGCATCGTCCTGCAGCCCGGCGACGCGAGCGCCGCCTACAAGGCCGTAGAAAAAGGAAAGACCCGGCTGCAGTCCACGCGGCCCCTGTGTGCCGCGCAGACCGGCCGGGTCTCCTGCCTGGGTCTTCAGGAGTGGTGGGTCACGGTGGTGGTGAGGTAGCGGTGCACCCGCTCGGAGTGCCCGGTCGGCCCGAGCACCTCCGGCTCGCGGCGCCCTCGCTCGGCCTCACGGATCTGCCGGTCGATGCGACGGTCGTGCACGATGCCGATCACCGATGGGAGAACCATCAGGACGAGGATTCCGAGAACGGTCAGCATTGCGATCAGTCCTTCGATGTGTGCCGTATCCATGGACACCACTGTCGCGCCGTTGACTCCTTACAAACAGTGGCAGGACTGCCGTAGACCCTCGATTTACTGCCAATCGCGAGGCACACTGGAGGCATGCTGAAGAACGTCGCCGCCGTCGTCCTCGACGGCGTGAACCCCTTCGAACTGGCCGTCGTCTGCGAGGTGTTCGGCATCGACCGCAGCGACGACGGCCTGCCCGTCTACGACTTCGCGGTCGCCTCGGCCGAGGGGCCGGTGGTGAGCACGCGTGCGGGCTTCTCCATGAACGTCGAGCACGGTCTGGAGCGGCTGGAGGAGGCCGACCTGATCGCCGTGCCGGCCGGCGCGCGCTACGGCAGCCGGGAGTACCCGCCCGAGCTGCTCAAGGCACTGCGCCGCGGGATCGAGCGCGGCGCCCGGGTGCTCAGCGTCTGCTCCGGCGTCTTCGTGCTCGCCGAGGCGGGACTGCTGGACGACCGCCGCTGCGCCGTGCACTGGCACGACGCGGACCAACTGGCCCGGAGCTACCCGCGGCTGACCGTCGAGCCCGACGTCCTGTACGTCGACGAGGACCCGGTGATCACCTCGGCGGGCACCGCCGCCGGCATCGACGCCTGTCTGCACATCGTGCGCAAGGAGCAGGGCCCGGAGGTCGCCAACAAGATCGCCCGGCGCATGGTGGTGCCGCCGCACCGGGACGGCGGACAGGCCCAGTTCATCGAGCGCCCGCTGCCCCGCTCGCACGGCGACACGGTCGCCGAGGTGCTGGTGTGGATGGAGCGCCACCTCGACGAGGAGGTCACGGTCGAGCAGCTCGCCGAGCGTGCCCATATGTCGCCGCGCACCTTCGCCCGCCGCTTCCAGCAGGAGACGGGCACCACTCCCTACCGCTGGATCCTGCGGCAACGGGTGCTGCTGGCCCAGCGGTTGCTGGAGGGGACGGACGAGACGGTGGACGCCATCGCCGGGCGGACGGGGTTCGGCAACGCGGCCGCGCTGCGCCACCAGTTCGTCCAGACGATCGGGACGACGCCGCACGCCTACCGGCGCACGTTCAGGGGGCCGCAGGCGGCCTGAGCCGCGGCGACCCGCGGCGCCTCAGTCGTTCGCGACCACGGGGTAGCGGGGCTCGTTCTCGGCCATCTGCCGCAGCGCTTCCTTGCGTTCACGCTTGGAGAGGCGGTCGATGTAGAGGTAGCCGTAGAGGTGGTCGGTCTCGTGCTGCAGGCACCGGGCGAAGTAGCCGGTGCCGCGGACCTTGATCGGGTTGCCCTTCTCGTCCTGCCCGGTGACCTCGGCGTAGTCCGGGCGGGCCAGCGGCGCGTACGCGGTGGGCACGGACAGGCAGCCCTCGTTGCTGTCGTCCAGCCGGCGCCGGTCCGCGGGCAGGTCCACCAGCTTGGGGTTGCAGACCACGCCCACGTGCCGCACACCCTCGTCGTCGCCGCAGTCGTAGACGAAGACCTTCAGGTCGACGCCGATCTGGTTGGCGGCCAGGCCCACGCCCTCGGCGGTGCGCTGCGAGGCGAACATGTCCGCGACCAGCTGCTCCAGCTCGGGCCCGAACTCCGTGACGTCCTTGCACTCCTTGTGCAGCACCGGATTCCCGACCACCGTGATCGGCCGCGACGTCCCCCGCTCCCGCCAGGCCGCCTCCCGCTCCTCGGTCTCCTGCGTGTCGTCGACGAAACCCTCGTCATCCACGGGAAGCACGCCCACGTGCTGCTGATCGGTGTCCTGCTGCGCCATGCCGACGATGCCTTCCTCAAAAAACCGGGTTCACTGCTGATACAGGGTAAGGGGCAGCGCCCCTGTAAGGGGCGCGGGGAACTGCGCGACCAGCCACAACGAACCAGCACCCGGCAACGGCGCTAACAAACCTCTTCCAGATCCCGCCAATCCCGAGAATCCGGGCTATCGGCAACCCACCCGTCCAGCAACCCCCGCACCAACGAAGCCGGCGCAGCCACCCCGCACTCCCGCTCAGGCACCCACAACTGCCCGTCCGTCCGATGCCCCAGCGGCCCCGGATGCCCGGGCTCACTGTGATCATGAGGATCGAGATGCTCCCCGTCCCCCTCGTCGGAAGGCATCTGCGACTCCGAGCACATCCGGCACAGCAGCCGCACCGAGGACGACCAGTCCTCGGCGGCGAACCCGGCATCCGCGGCCAGTTGCTCCAGGGCGTCCCGGTCCGCCTCGGTGGCGGCCTCCAGCAGCACCACCCAGGTCGGCACGGGCGACGGCGCCCACAGCTCGATCTCGTCGAAGACGGGATACGAGTGCCCGGCCGCCGTGGTCCGCTCGCCGTGCGGCACCCCGTCGTGCAGCACGACCTCGCCCCAGCGCCGCCCGGAGGACGGCAGCGGGATCGACAGCACCTCGATCCGGGCCGGGTCGAGGCGCCGGCCCCACACCACCTCGGCCTCCCCCTCGGGGGACAGCCGTACGGCCGCGCTGCCCAGGTCCATGCCCACGGGCTCACCGGAGGTGGTGCCCCCGCTCGGCAGCTGCAGCCCGTAGGCCTGCCAGGCCCGCCGGGCCAGCGGCCAGTCCTGCAGCGCGGTGGCCGCGATGCCGACGTTCCACCAGTCGGGCGCCCCGGCCGCCCGGTCCAGCAGCGCCACGGCCCTGAGGCCGGCCGCCCGCGCCTGTTCCCAGTCGTGCCGGAACTTGTGCAGCAGGGCGAGGTTGAACCAGGACTCGGACAGCCAGGGCTCCAGGTCGGCGGCACGTGTCAGCAGCGCGCCCGCGTCCTCGTACCGGCCATCGCCGATCAGGGTGAACGCGCGGTCTGTGGCCTGCCGCCAGGAGGCGGAGGGCCGGTGCCGTCCCTTGCCGAAGATCCTCACGATTCCCGCCTGCCAGTTCCTTGGAGTGGGCTGGCTAGTGCTGCCCCCGGACACCCTCTCATTCGCATCCAACCACGTACGGCTGGAAGGCCGCTCATTACCCATGGGTTACCCAGCCGCGGGCAAGGTCAGACTGTCTCGTGCCAGGACCCGGGCCAGCGATTCCACCACGTCGGGCGCGTACTGCTCGGCCGTCGCCAGCCGCAGCTCCTCCAGTGCCGTGAGGGGGCCGCCCGGACCGGCGTCGCGGGCCTTCTCCACGTAGGCGTTGACGGCCCGTACGATCCGCGCGGCGACCGGCTGCTCCCGGTAGGGGTCGGCCTGCCGCTCGACGACCACGGCGACCGCGGAGTCGACGCCGGTCTGCCGCACGACGGCCCCGCCGAGCAGGGCGATCCGGCGCTGCTCGGCCGTGGGCAGCACCGCGGTGGCACCGGCGGGCACCGGGTCGACCAGGCTGAGCTGGCCGATGTCGTGCATCAGGGCCGCGTGCTCCAGCACGCTCAGCTCGGGCCGGGTCAGCCCGAGGTCGCGCCCCACGGCCCGGCACAGGGAGGCCACGCGCAGGGCGTGTCCGGCGGGGGTGTACCCGGCGATCTCGGTGGCGCGGGCGAGGGAGGCGATGGTCTGCCGGTAGGTGGTGCGCACGGCGGCGTAGCGGCGGAAGGACAGCTGGGTGAGCAGCAGCGGCAGCGAGAAGACGGGCAGCGCCCACAACCCCACGACGGCGACCGCGAGCGCCATCACGGCGCCGGTGGCGCACACGGCCGAGCCGATGCCGAGCAGGGCGTGCAACTCGTCCCGCAGCAGCGGGCCGAAGGGCCAGCGGGTCCGGGAGTGCGCGAGGGCCGCGGCGAGCACGGCGTCGCACAGTGCGGTGAGGGCGAGCAGCGCCAGCAGCAGGAGCGCGTAGGCGGCCCCGTGCCAGGCGTCGAACACCCCCCGGCTGTACAGCGGTTGGAAGCAGACGGCGGCGAATCCGACGGTGAGCACGCGCCGTGCGAGGTGGTCGAGTTCGGGTCCATGTCCGCGCGCGAGGTGCGGCACGCTGCCGAGCAGGGCCGCGGCGAGGACGACGGCGACGGCCTGGGGGGCGCCGTGGTGCGTGGCCTGTCCGGCGTCCTCCCCGAGCAGCGCGTACGACAGCGCCCCGGCGGCCGCGAGGGGTGCGGCCTCGCGGACCCGGGCGCCGGTCCACCGGGAGAGCTCGCCGACGGTGACGAGCACGCCGAAGGCGAGCGCGGTGGAGCGCTCCTCCAGGCCGGTACGGCAGGTGGCGGCGAGGCAGCTCGCGGCCAGGAGGGCGGCACAGGTGTGGATGAGGACCGTGAGCGGACGGGCGCTCATGGGTGGGCTCGCGCGGGGGCGGCGACGGGCGCGGGCGGTGCCGGGACGCGGGGCTCCTCCTGGGCGGTGACCGCCGGATGCCAGCCGTCGCGGACGAGCGCCCGCACCAGTGCCGTGACCATCCGCGGGTCGAACTGCGAGCCCGCGCACCGCTCCAGCTCCTGCAGGGCGACGGGGACGGGCCGGGCCCGGCGGTAGGAGCGCGTGGACGTCATCGCGTCGAAGGCGTCGGCCACGGCCACCACCCGCGCCGACTCCGGGATCTGGGTCCCCACCAGCCCGTACGGATAGCCGCTGCCGTCCAGCCGCTCGTGATGGTGCAGTACGGCGGCCCGGGCCTCGCCCAGGAAACCGATGCCCCGCACCATCTCGTGGCCGTACTCGGGATGCAGCTCGATGACCCGCCGCTCCTCGGGGGTGAGCGGGCCGTCCTTGCGCAACAGCCGTGTGGGGACGCCGAGTTTGCCCACGTCGTGCAGGATGCCGGCGAACCGCAGCACCTCGACGCGCTCGTCGTCCATGCCGAGTTCACGCGCGATCATCATCGAGGCCTGGCCGACCCGTTCGCTGTGGCCGCGGGTGTAGCCGTCCTTGATGTCGACGGCCTGCACCAGTGCGCGGATCGTCGCCTGGTGGGCGGCGCGCTCGCGGTGGTACTGCGCGAAGGCCCACCAGGACACGCACATCGGCAGCAGCACGAGCAGCGCGGCGACGGGGCCGTAGGGGCTGCGCCACAGGACGGCCATCATCAGCCCGGCGAGACCGTGCACGGCCACCGGCGCCAGGGAGCGTACGAACAGGCCGCGCCAGGCGCGGCGCAGCGGCACATGCTCGGTCAGCACTCGCAGTCCGCCGTCCAGGGCGGTCAGCACCAGGCAGAAGGCCAGTACGGCGGCGCCCGCGGGCGCCAGCGCGTACGGGAAGTCGGAGGCCACCACCGCGTCCCGCCCGCCGAGCGCCCCGTGCACCGCGCTCGCGGCCCACACGCCGAGGACCAGCTGGGCGGCCCGCCGGCCCCGGCGCGGCAGCCGCGGCCGCTGGTCGGCGCGGGAGAGCAGCGCGCCCGGCAGTGCGACCAGGGCGGCGGCGGACGGCGGAAGGAGAAAGGCACCGGCGAGCAGGACCGGGTAGAACGTTCCGGCAACGCGCCATCGGGCGGCCGCCTGCTCACAGGCGGCGTACACCAGGGCCAGCAGGGCGACGGCCGACCAGGAGACACGCGTGGCCGGCAGCGGAAGCAGACAGAACAGAGCGCCGAGGACCGTACAGGCGACGTACGCACGTGCCCGTCGCGGAACCGCCTCCATCACGCCCCTCCCGGCCGATGCTGCTCAGGCTGAGGAGCGTAGGGGGGCTCGAGGGGGCCGCGTCGGCGTATGAGCCGTGGATTAGCACGTTCGAGTGACGCCGGCCCGTCCCGAGCGAGGGCCTGAAGGGGTCAGGACTCCTGCGGGCTCGCCGGGGAGGCGGTGACGTCGTGCTCGGGGACGCTCTGGCCGGAGCGGATCAGCTCGATCCGCCCCATGACCTTGGACCGCAGGTCCGTCGGCACGTCGTCATGTCCGCAGCACCGCTTGACGAGCTTCTTCACGGCCTGCTCCAGGCCGTACTTCTCCAGACACGGCGAGCACTCCTGGAAGTGCTGCTTGAACTTGTCGCGATCGACTTCCGGCATCTCGCTGTCGAGGAACTCGTAGAGATGATCGAGAACCTCGCTGCAGTCCGTCTCGTGCGGCTCTCCGCAGCTCATGAGCCCGAGCCTTTCGCTTCGTTCGACTCTCCGGCGCCGGCCGGGACCAGCCCGCGCTCACGGGCGTAGTCCTCGAGCATGCCGCGCAGTTGACGGCGGCCCCGGTGCAGCCGGGACATCACCGTACCGATGGGTGTCCCCATGATGTCCGCGATCTCCTTGTAGGCAAAGCCCTCTACGTCAGCGAGGTAGACGGCGATGCGGAATTCCTCGGGGATCGCCTGGAGCGCGGCCTTCACGTCCGAGTCCGGAAGGTGGTCGAGCGCCTGCGACTCGGCGGAGCGCAGACCGGTCGACATGTGCGACTCGGCGCGCGCGAGCTGCCAGTCCTCGATCTCCTCGGCCGCCGAGCGCTGGGGTTCGCGCTGCTTCTTGCGGTACGAGTTGATGAAGGTGTTGGTCAGGATGCGGTACAGCCACGCCTTGAGGTTGGTGCCTTCACGGAACTGGTGGAAGGACGCGTACGCCTTCGCGTACGTCTCCTGCACCAGGTCCTCCGCGTCGGCCGGGTTGCGCGTCATACGCAGCGCGGCCGAGTACATCTGGTCGAGGAATTCGAGCGCGTCCCGCTCGAAGCGCGCGCTGCGCTCCGTGGTCGACTCCGCGCTGATGCCCTGGCCCTCGGGCTGCTCCGCCTGGCCGTTGTCGGTCCCTGCGTCGGTCCCAGTGACCGGACCCACCTCCTCAAGATTCCGGGCGGAGCCGAAACCGGTCCCACCAGAATCGGAGGATAGACGACGACCCGTCCCCGCCGCCCCTCGAATTGGGGTGGTCTTGGCCGCAGTCAGCACCGTCCAGTCCAGGTCAGCGCTGCGCTCACGGCTCGGGCAGATGGTCGAACCCATGCGGCGGACTTCCTCTCCTACGACATCGGTGCTGGTCGACCAGCACTTCTGGCTCCTTCAACAGAGGGCGCCGCCGCAACATTCCCGGGCCTCACCCCAGCGACCCGGTCCACTTCACCACCGCGTCCGTGATGATCGCCACGGCCTGCTCCTGGGAGATGTCCGCCTTCTTCGGCACGGCGAAGCCGTGATCGCCGTACGCCACCTCGACCAGCTCGTACGTTCCGTCGGGAAACTCCTCCGGCCTGCCGAAGGGGTCGTTGCCGCCCTGTACGACCAGGGTGGGCACCCCCGATCCGAGCAGTTCCCCGGCCCGGGACTTCTCCGGCCGGCCCGGCGGGTGGAGCGGGAAGCTCAGGGCGAGGACGGCGTGTGCGCCGAGTTCGGACGCCGTACGGCAGGCGACGCGGGCGCCGGCGCTGCGGCCGCCGGAGACCACCGGCAGTCCCGGCCCGGTCAGCGCGGGCCAGATGCCGCGCCAGCCGGTGTCCAGGGTCCTGGGCGGCGAGGCCACCTTCTTGCCGGCCACCCGCCAGGGCTGCTCCACCAGGGCGACGGTCACACCATGCCCGGGCAGGACGGCGGCCAGCGCCTGCAGGTCCCGGGCCTCGATGCCGCCGCCCGCGCCGTGGCTCAGGGCCAGCACGAGCCGTGCCCGCTCGGCCGGGTGCCAGGTGATGCGCGCCTCGCCGGCGTCCGTCGCGATCGTTTCGACGGTCCCGGTCGTCGCGTCAGAAGTGGCTGCGTCAGAAGTCGTCACGTCAGAAAAGTGTGCCCTCTTCGGGCCCTTCCAGCTCCTTGAGCAGCTCCGGGCCGTTGTTGCGGACGTTGCTGACGGCGGTGGAGACCGGGTAGGCGCGCATCAGGCCCTCGGGCGGCGGCGCGAGCAGTGCGCGCAGGTCGTCGAGGTCGGTGCGGGAGGGGTCGAGCCAGGCGTCCCAGCGGTCCGGGGTGAGCATCAGCGGCATCCGCGGATGGATCTCGGACAGGGAGTGCGGTCCCTCGGCGGGGGACACGGCCAGCGGGCCGGTCTCGGCCTCCGTGGTGATCACGGAGCAGGTCACCCACCAGGCCTGCGGGTGGTCGTCGGGCAGCGTCTTGTCCCGCCAGAACTCGTACAGACCGGCCATCGCGAAGACCGAGCCGTCGGCGGGCAGCACGAAGTAGGGCTGCTTGCGCGGCCGCTTCTTCTTGCCGTCGACCTCCAGTTCGCGCTCCTGCTTGCCGGTGACCCACTCGTAGTAGCCGTCGGCCGGGATGATGCAGCGGCGGGAGGAGAAGGCCCGCTTGTACGACGGCTTCTCGTGGAGCGTCTCCGCACGGGCGTTGATCATCCGGGCGGCGCCCTCGGGCGTCTTCGACCAGCTCGGCACGAGTCCCCACTTGAGCGTGCGGAGCTGGCGAACCGGCCGCGGGTCCTCCACGTCCTTAAGAGGGCGGTCGAGAACGGCGTAGACCTCCTTGGTGGGGGCCACGTTGTAGTCGGGCGCCAGAGTCTCCTCCGGCTCCCACTTCTCGATCTCAAAGATTCCTGCGAGATCCTCTGGCCCACGACTCGCTGCATACCGTCCGCACATACGTGCCACACTGCCAGATCCGCCGAGCCTTACGGGAGCCAAAGCCACCGATGGACAGCACCGCCTCCTCACTCACCTCCCTCTGGGACCGGGTCTTCGGCACCCAGCCCGACCCCGACCTGTGGGTGGTGATCGCGACCCTGGTCGCCGCGGTCGCCGTGACCGTCCCGCACGGCGTGTGGCGCCTCTCGCGCAACGCCATCACCATCGCGCACGAGGGCGGCCACGGTCTGACGGCGCTGCTCACCGGCCGCCAGCTCACGGGCATACGCCTGCACTCGGACACCAGCGGCCTCACCGTCAGCCGCGGCAAGCCGCACGGCCTCGGCATGATCCTCACCGCGGCTGCCGGCTACACCGCTCCCCCACTGCTCGGCCTCGGCGGCGCCGCCCTGCTCGCCGCCGGCCACATCACCCTCCTGCTGTGGGTGGCGACGGCCCTGCTCATAGCGATGCTCGTGATGATCCGCAACGCGTACGGCGCCGTGACGGTGGTCCTGACCGGCGGCACGTTCCTTCTCGTGTCCTGGCTGGCGGGACCGCAGGTACAGGCGGCGTTCGCGTACGCGGTGGTGTGGTTCCTGCTGGTGGGGGGCGTACGCCCGGCCTTCGAACTCCAGGGGAAGCGCCGCCGCGGGGGCGCGGGTGATTCGGACGCGGACCAACTGTCACGTCTGACGCATGTACCGGCGGGCTTGTGGTTGTTCCTGTTTCACGCGGTGAGTCTGTGCTCGCTGATCGGTGGGGGACGCTGGCTGCTGGAGGTGTGATGCAGCCCCGAAGGGGCGCATCACAGGGGCGCGGGGCTGTGACATCAGCGGCTCCGCCGCGGGGCGCGACCAGCCACGACGGCGCCGCAGCCAAACGACCCCCTCCTTATAAAGTGGGGCCCATGGCCCCACAAGACGCACCCACCGCCCTCTGGCCCGCCCCCGTAGCGAGCGGAGCCGTCGACGCGACGGTCCACGTACCGGGGTCCAAGTCCGTCACCAACCGCGCCCTCGTCCTCGCCGCCCTGGCCAGCGAACCCGGCTGGCTGCGCCGCCCGCTGCGCTCCCGCGACACCCTGCTGATGGCCGGCGCCCTGCGCGCGATGGGCGTCGACATCGTCGAGGGCGTGGGCCCGGACGGCACGGGAGAGACCTGGCGTGTGCTGCCCACCGGCCTGCACGGCCCGGCCACGGTCGACGTCGGCAACGCCGGCACGGTGATGCGCTTCCTGCCGCCGGTCGCCGCGCTCGCCGACGGCCCGGTCCGCTTCGACGGCGATCCGAGGTCGTACGAGCGCCCCTTGCACGGAGTCATCGACGCCCTGCGCGTGCTCGGCGCCCGGATCGACGACGACGGCCGTGACGCGCTGCCGCTCACCGTGCACGGCGGGGGCGCCCTGGACGGTGGTCCGGTGGAGATCGACGCCTCGTCCTCGTCGCAGTTCGTGTCCGCTCTCCTCCTCTCCGGCCCGCGCTTCAACCAGGGTGTGGAGGTCCGGCACACCGGCTCCTCGCTGCCCTCCCTCCCGCACATCCGCATGACCGTCGACATGCTGCGCGCGGTCGGCGCCCAGGTGGACACCCCGGAGGCGGGCGGCGAGCCGAACGTGTGGCGGGTGACGCCGGGCGCGCTGCTCGGCCGGGACCTGGTCATCGAGCCCGACCTGTCCAACGCCCAGCCCTTCCTGGCCGCCGCACTGGTGACCGGCGGCAAGGTCGTGATCCCCGACTGGCCGGCCCGCACCACGCAGCCCGGCGACAAACTGCGGGAGATCTTCACCGAAATGGGCGGTTCCTGCGAACTCACCGAGTACGGGCTGGAGTTCACCGGTTCGGGTGCCGTGCACGGGATCGACGTGGACCTGGGCGAGGTGGGCGAGCTGACCCCGGGCATCGCGGCGGTCGCGGCCCTCGCGGACTCCCCCTCCACCCTGCGGGGCGTGGCCCATCTGCGGCTGCACGAGACGGACCGGCTGGCCGCGCTCACCAAGGAGATCAACGAACTCGGCGGCGATGTCACCGAGACCGCCGACGGCCTGCACATCCGCCCGCGCCGGCTGCACGGCGGGATCTTCCACACCTACGAGGACCACCGCATGGCGACGGCCGGCGCGATCATCGGCCTCGCGGTCGAGGGCGTGCAGATCGAGAACGTGGCGACGACGGCGAAGACCCTGCCGGACTTCCCCGACATGTGGACCGGGATGCTCGGGGCGTAGGGACGTAGGGACATGCGCCGCTACGGCAAGCACACCGACGAGGACGACATCCGCAGCCGTCCCAACCGCAAGGGCACCCGGCCCCGTACGCACATCCGTCCCGCCCACGAGGACGCTGCCGAGGGCATGGTCCTCACCGTCGACCGGGGCCGGCTGACCTGTCTGGTCGACGGCCGGATCGTGATGGCGATGAAGGCCCGGGAGCTCGGCCGCAAGGCGGCGGTGGTCGGCGACCGGGTGGCCCTCGTCGGCGACCTGTCCGGCAAGAAGGACACCCTCGCGCGCATCGTCCGCATCGAGCCGCGCACCTCGGTGCTGCGCCGCACGGCCGACGACGACGATCCCTACGAGCGCGTGGTCGTCGCCAACGCCGACCAGCTCGCCATCGTCACCGCCCTCGCCGACCCGGAGCCGCGCCCGCGGCTGATCGACCGCGCCCTGGTCGCGGCCTACGACGGCGGCCTGACCCCCCTGCTGGTCATGACCAAGTCGGATCTCGCCCCGCCGGACAAGCTTTTGGAGCTCTACGGCGACCTCGACATCCCCCATGTCGTCACCAGCCGCGAGGAGTTGCAGAACGGCGACGCCTCGGTCCGGGTGCGCGAGCAGTTGCGCGGCCGGGTCACCGCGTTCGTCGGCCACTCCGGTGTCGGCAAGACGACGCTGGTCAACGCGCTGGTGCCTCAGGAGCGCCGCCGTGTGACGGGGCATGTGAACGCGGTGACGGGCCGCGGCCGGCACACCACGACCTCGGCGCTCGCCCTGCCCCTGTCCGACGACGAGGGATGGGTGATCGACACCCCGGGCATCCGCTCCTTCGGCCTCGCCCACATCGACCCGTCCCGGGTCATCCACGCCTTCCCGGACCTCGAACCGGGCACGGCGAACTGCCCGCGCGCCTGCAGCCACGACGAGCCGGACTGCGCGCTGGACGAGTGGGTGGCCGAGGGCCATGCCGACCCGGCCCGGCTGTATTCGCTGCGGCGGCTGCTGGCGACCCGGGAGCGCACGGAGGGCGACTGACCCCAGGACCCGTGTGACCACCGCGTTGTTTGTGTGCACGCGGGTCCGGTAAGTGCATAATCGCACCCAGCCGGACCTACGGGAGGACAGCACATGGCGTGGCTGCTGGTGGTGGTGGCCGGGTTGCTCGAGACCGGTTTCGCCGTGTGTCTGAAGCTCTCGCACGGCTTCACACGGCTCTGGCCCACGATCGCGTTCTGCATATTCGCGCTCGGCAGCTTCGGCCTGCTGACCCTGTCCCTGCGCAAGCTCGACGTCGGCCCCGCGTACGCGGTGTGGACCGGCATCGGCGCCGCGGGCACCGCGGTCTACGGCATGGTCTTCCTCGGCGACCTGGTCTCCGCCCTCAAGCTCGTCTCGATCAGCCTGGTGATCGTGGGCGTGATCGGCCTGCAACTGTCGGGCTCGGCCCACTAGGGCCTGTCTTTCGGATCATCTCGGCGTCGCGGGCCCTGGCACGCGCTCCCCCACTGCCTGAAGGGCGTGGGGGTGCCCCCAGCGGCGTTGTCGTCGATTGCCGACTCCCCCACGACTCCGCTCGACCCGGGGGGACCCCATCGCGTCGACGCCCCCCTCCGCCTTGCAGCCGCACGCACCAGACCCCGCTCGGGTCGGCCAGGACGCGCCGTTCCCTTCAGCCGACCCGATCCGAAAGACAGACCCTGGCCGCAGGCCCGACGCCCGTCACACCGCCTGTCGCGGTAATGCCGTGCGTACCAGGTCCGCCACGCCGCCCTCCCCCGGCGGGGCCGCCACGCAGGACAGTGCGATCCGCACCACCAGTTCGCAGGAGCGGGCCAGGTCCGCGGTGTCCGACTTGAGCGCCCCGGGGCCCGACAGCACGGCCACGGCCCGGTCGCGGACCATCGCCACGAAGTCGCCCGGCGAGGGCAGCGGGCCGTCCGCCCGCCGCTGCGCTGGCACCGCCGAGGAGGACGGCACGGCGGACAGCGTCGGCGAGGGCAGGCGCTCGCTCCAGCAGCCGGTCAGCATGGCCCGTACCAGTGCGTTGTCGCGGGCGGTGGACGCGGTCCACTCGGCGGTCGCGGTCAGCCGTTCCCGGGCGTCGCTGTGGGTGGTCAGCGCCCGCTCGACCCCGGCGAGATACGCGTCCGCCTCCCTTCTCACCAGGGCCCGGGCCAGGCCCTCCTTGCTGCCGAACTCGTTGTAGAGGGTCTGCCGGGACACTCCGGCCACCGCGGCCACATCGACCATCCGCACGGCCGACCACGGTCGGCGCGCGAGCGCCGTGTACGCGGCGTCCAGTAGGGATTCCCGCGCTGCAGGCATCATCGCCTCCCTGGGGCGAGCGGCTCTGCGCCCAGATTTGACGCGCATGGGGGCACTGTCAAGGGTTCGCGAGCGCACTGCGGGGCGCCCTTGCGCCGTCGTGTGCCGCGGCTGCGCGGCGGATGTGCCGCCAAACCGTAAGCGGGGCCCGCTGGCCCCGTCCCGATCTCGGTGGATAGCGTTCGTTCCATGCCGGACTACCTGGACGACCTTCGCTTTGCCCACGTCCTCGCGGACGCCGCCGACGCGACCACCATGGACCGCTTCAAGGCACTCGACCTCAAGGTCGAGACCAAGCCGGACATGACCCCGGTGAGCGAGGCGGACAAGGCGGCGGAAGAACTCATCCGCGGCCAGCTCCAGCGGGCCCGACCACGCGATGCGGTGCTCGGGGAGGAGTTCGGCCTCGAGGGCACCGGTCCGCGCCGCTGGGTGGTCGACCCGATCGACGGCACCAAGAACTATGTGCGCGGCGTCCCGGTGTGGGCCACGCTGATCTCCCTGATGGAGGCGTCGGAGGGCGGCTACCAGCCCGTCGTCGGTGTCGTCTCCGCCCCGGCGCTGGGCCGCCGCTGGTGGGCCGCGAAGGGGCACGGCGCGTTCTCCGGCCGCAGCCTCTCCTCGGCCTCCCGGCTGCATGTCTCACGCGTCTCGAAGCTGTCGGACGCCTCGTTCGCGTACTCCTCCCTGACCGGCTGGGAGGAGCAGGGCCGGCTGAACGGCTTCCTGGACCTGTCCCGCGAGGTGTGGCGCACGCGCGCGTACGGCGACTTCTGGCCCTACATGATGGTCGCCGAGGGCTCGGTCGACATCTGCGCCGAACCGGAACTCTCCCTGTGGGACATGGCCGCCAACGCGATCGTCGTCACCGAGGCGGGCGGCACCTTCACCGGCCTCGACGGCCGCCCGGGCCCGCACAGCGGCAACGCGGCCGCGTCGAACGGCGTGCTGCACGACGAGTTCCTGGGGTACCTCAACGAGCGGTACTGAGCAGCACGGGGCGTCCCCCGCACGCCCCGAAATGGCCGCACGCGCCCTCTTGTTGACCCGCGCTTTACCTGCGACTCTGAGAGTCCCCCCACTTGTGAACTTGTGAATTCCTGAACTAACGGACTCCGGGACCAACAAGACCGGGGTCCGTCAGTCACCGGGAGTTCCCTAGGAGGTGGCTCCAGTCCATGCTCGTTCGCGACGCCATGAGCACGGTGGTCCTCACCATCGGCCCCGACCACACACTCCGCCAGGCCGCCGCCCTGATGTCCGCCCGACGGGTGGGCGCGGCCGTGGTCCTCGATCCCGACGCCGGCGGCATCGGCATCCTCACCGAACGCGACGTCCTCAACGCCATCGGCCTCGGCCAGGACCCGAATTCCGAACGCGCCCACGCACACACCACCACCGACGTCGTCTTCGCCGCACCGACCTGGACGCTGGAGGAGGCCGCCAATGCGATGACCCACGGCGGATTCCGCCATCTCATCGTCCTCGACCGCGGCGAGCCCGCCGGAATCGTCTCCGTCCGCGACATCATCCGCTGCTGGGCGCCGCAGCGACTGCACGTGCCCGCCTGACCACCGGTGGGCCGGACCGGAGGGCCCGAGGCCCGGCCCACCCTCACTTAGATCGAGTCCAAGTCAAGCTGAGATCCAAAGTCACACCCATTCGGAAAGTGGTCCACCGACTGTTACGCTGGACCGCATGAGCGACCTACTGGAACGGCTGCGCGGACGCGGATGGCGGATGACCGCGCAGCGGCGCGTCGTGGCCGAGGTTCTCGACGGCGATCACGTCCATCTGACGGCCGACGAGGTCCACACCCGGGCCGTCGCCAAGCTGCCCGAGATCTCCCGGGCGACCGTCTACAACACGCTGGGCGAGCTGGTCTCCCTCGGCGAGGTGCTCGAGGTCGCCACCGACAAGCGCGCCAAGCGGTACGACCCGAACGCGCACCGGCCGCACCACCACCTGGTCTGCGCCCGCTGCGGCGCGATCCGCGACGTCCACCCGAGCGGCAACCCGCTCGCCGACCTCCCCGACTCGGAGCGCTTCGGCTTCACGGTCTCGGACGTCGAGGTGACCTACCGCGGCCTCTGCCCGGACTGCGCGGCCGCCGCCTAGCAGCCTTCACCGAAGCCCCGGCCCCTCTCGAGGCGCCGGGGCTTTGCGCTGCCTCAGGGCTTCGGCTTTGTGCTGCCTACAGGCTTCCTGAATCTGACGGGCCGTCATATCGTCGTGCGGCACCCCCCGCTCCGTACCGAACTCCGCAAGGAGCAACCGTGGGAGACCCGCACCCCAAACTCCACGCCACCGATCTGACCCGCACCTTCGGCCGTCCGCCCCGCGCCGTCGACGCCCTCGGCCCGCTCGATCTCACCGTCGCCCCCGGCGAGTTCGTCTGCCTCGTCGGCCCCTCGGGCTGCGGCAAGTCGACGCTCCTGCGCATCGCCGCGGGCCTGCTCCGCCCCAGCACCGGCCTGCTGGAGATCCGCTCCGAGCCGCGACCCGACGCGCGACGCCGCCGCACGGCCCGCCCGGCCGCCATGATCTTCCAGGACTACGGCATCTACGACTGGAAGTCGGTGCGCGCCAACGTCCGCTTCGGGCTGGACATCCAGCGCGTCCCGCGTCGCGAGGCGAACGCGCGCGCCGACACCTGGCTGGCCCGCATGGGCCTCGCCGACTTCGCCGACGCCTATCCTGCGACCCTCTCCGGCGGCATGCGCCAGCGGGTCGCGATCGCCCGCGCGCTCGCCGTGGAACCCGAACTGCTGCTGATGGACGAGCCGTTCGCGGCCCTCGACGCGCAACTGCGCACGATCCTCCAGGACGAGCTGCTGGAGCTCACCCAGTCCACCCGCACCACCACGCTGTTCATCACCCACAGCCTGGAGGAGGCGATCGTCCTTGGCGACCGCGTGCTGGTGATGTCCGCACGGCCGGGCCGGATCATCGCCGAACGCGTCCCGCCGTTCCCGCGTCCACGCACCGGCGACATCCGCACCACCCCCGAATTCACGTCCCTCAGGAGCGAGTTGTGGGACTTGCTGCGGAAGGAGGCGGCACCGGCATGACGACGATCACCCCGCGCAGGGATGCGGTCCTGGTCCGCCGCCCGGGCCCGGAGGAACTCGACCCCGTGCGCACCCACCGCCGCAGAAGAGCCCTGGAGCTGTCGCTGGCGGCGGCCGTGCCCCTCGCCCTGCTCCTGCTGTGGCAACTCGCCGCCACTCAGGGCTGGATCGACGACCGCGTCTACCCGGCCCCGTCCACGATCCTCGCCGACGGCTGGGACCGGGCCGCGGCGGGCGACCTGTGGCCGGACGTGTGGGCGACGCTGAAACGTGTCCTGGCCGGCTACGCCCTCGGCACCGCGGCGGGCTATGCGCTGGGCCTTCTGATGGGCTCGCTCCCCCTGGTCCGCGCGGCCTTCGAGCCCCTCCTCGACGCTCTCTACGTCGTCCCGAAACTGGCCCTGCTCCCCGTCTTCCTGAACATGTTCGGCCTGGGCGAGGGCCCGCAGGTGGCGCTGGTGGCGGCCACCGTCTTCTTCTTCGTGTGGATCTCCACGATGTCGGCGGTGATCGCCGTCCCGTCCGGCCACCGCGACGCGGGCCGGGTCTTCGGCGCCTCCCCCTGGCAGATGTTCCGGCACGTCCTGCTGCCCGCCTCCCTGCCCTCCGTCCTGGTGGGCGCCCGCATCGCGGCGGGCGTGGCGGTGCTGGTGATCGTCGCCTCGGAGCAGATCGCCGCGACGAACGGCCTCGGGCATCTGATCTTCGACTCGCGCGCGCTGTTCCAGAACGACGTGATGTTCGTCGGCATCGTCTGCGTGGCCGTCCTCGGCGTGCTCTTCTCCGAACTGGTGCGCCTGGCAGGCCGGTTGCTCACCCCCTGGGCACCGAAGGACCGAGGAAGGGGACAGTCATGACAAGGCGCACCTGCGGCGTCGCGGTCGTCGCCGTCGCCGCGCTGCTCGCCTCGGCGGCCTGTTCGTCGCCGTACTCCGACACATCCGGGGCGAAGGCGGGGACGGGAACCCGCACGATCGGCCCGGTCGAGGGCTGCGGAAAGTCGTCCTGGACGGACCCTGCCGACCTCGCGCCGGACCGCGCCCCGGCCCGCTGCGAACCGCTCGCGCCGTCCGCGCAGCCGCTCGCCAGGAAGCGGAAGATCACGATCGCCACGGGGACGCTCAGCGCGGAGTACGTGGCGCCGCTCGAAGCCGCTGTGGACAAGGGCGAGTTCAAGGCCGAGGGCCTGGACGTCACCCTCAAGGTGCTGCCCACCCCGGACGCGCTCCCGCTGCTGGCCAAAGGGGACATCGACGCGCTCTGGGCGGCACCGGAGGCGGCCGTCATGAACGGCATCAAGGGCGGCTTCGACATCAAGTGGGTCGCGGGGAACTTCTCGCCGGGCCCCGGCTCGAAGAGCGGCCTGTGGGTGCGCACGAAGGAGGGCGAGACGGCGGCGCGGGTCGAGATGGCCGGCCGCACGCTGGGCACGATGATCGGCAAGGGCTCGGTGATCGCCTACCCCATGCAGAAGGCCCTCGCGCGGCACCACGGCGGCCTGGACGAGATCCAGTACCGCCAGCTGGGCTCGGCGGACGTCCTCACGGCCCTGCAGAACGGCGGCGTCGACTCCGCGTGGCTGCTGGACCCGGTCTGGCGCAAGGTCGACGGCAAGCCCGGATACGCCTTCCTCGGCGGCCAGCCGGCCGGGGAGCCCCTCGGCGGACTGCTCTACGGCCCCACGCTGCTGCACGACGACGTGGACGCGGGCGTCGCCCTGCTCAGGGCGTACATCCGGACGGTGAACACGTTCTTCGTCTCGGACTACAAGAAGGACGCGGCCTTCGTCGCCTATCTCTCCAAGCTCCTGAAGATCGACAAGGCCGTCCTGGAGGCCACCCCGTCCCTGCGCATGGACTGGGAGATCCGCAAGGGCACCACGACCCGTCTGCAGGCCGCCTACCGCGCCCAGGGCGCCACCCAGGGCTCCGCGGTCCCGGTGTCGAGAACGGTGGACCGCACGCTGTACGAGGAGGCGGTGGGACACGTCCCGTGAACGCACTCAGGGCCGGAACCCGTTTCCGGATTCCGGCCCTGAGCCTTCAGTAGCGGGGACAGGATTTGAACCTGCGACCTCTGGGTTATGAGCCCAGCGAGCTACCGAGCTGCTCCACCCCGCGTCGGTGAACGCAACGTTACGTCAGCGGTGACGGCAAAGGCAAATCGGTTTTGTCCCAGCTCGGCGCGGCCTCACGCCGACAGCTCCTGGCGCAGCGCGTCCCGCAGCCGCTCGGCACGCCGCGACACCTCGGCCGGGCCCAGCGTCACCGCGCGGTCCGCCCAGCGCTGCCCCTCGGCCAGCTCGCCCCGACGCGCGTAGACGAGGGCCAGCCGCAGCGCCGCCCGTCCGTGACCGGCGTCGGCGGCCCGGGTCCACCACACCGCGGCCTCGGGCTCGCTTCCCTCCCGGGCCAGCAGCAGCCCCAGGTTGAAGGCGCCGTTGCGGGACCCCGCCTCGGCCGCCTCGCGGTACCACCGGGCCGCCTCGACGACGTCACCGCGGGCCGCGGCCAGCATGCCGACGCGCACCTGGGCACGGCGGTGCCCCTGCGAGGCCGCCCGCTCGTACCACTCCTCGCACTCGGTCCGCTCGTGCGCGGGCTCCCCGAGCTCGTGCGCGGGCTCGGGCGGCCGCCGGGCGTCCAGCACCGTCGCCAGCCGGTACGCGGCCTCGGCGCTACCGCCTCCTGCCGCGCACCGCAGATGCCGCTCCGCCGCCTGCTCGTCGCCGTCCCGCAGCCGGGCGATGCCGACCTGCAGCGCGGCCTCCGTGTGCCCGGCGGCAGCGGCGCGCTCGTAGCACCGCAGTGCGGCGCGCGCGTCCTCCTCCGTGCCGCGGCCGGCGTACAGGATCCCGAGGTTGAACGCGGCGTCCACGCTGCCGGCCTCGGCGGCCTTGGAGAACCAGGGCTCGGCGCCCGTGGTGTCCCCGCCCTGCAGCAGCAGGATCGCCAGCGCGTTCGCCGCCTCGCGGTGTCCGGCGTACGCGGCCCGCCGGTACCACCGCTCGGCCTGCGCGGTCCGTCCCTGCTCGGCGCAGAGCAGCCCGAGGTTGTACGCGCCGTTGTCGTCCCCGGCGTCCATCGCCGCGCGGTACCAGCGCTCCGCGGTCTGCGTCTCGCCGCGCTCGGCGTGCAGCGCGCCGAGCGCGTTGGCGGCGTTGCCGTCGCCGTCCTGGGCGGCTCTGAGCCACCACACGGCGGCGCTCTCGGTGTCCCCGGCGTCCCGCAGCAGGAAGCCGAGCGCACAGGCGGCCCGCGCCTCCCCGTCCTTGGCGGACGTCAGATACCAGCGTCCGGCCTCCTTGAGCTCGCCGCGCTTCTCCAGGATCGCGCCGAGGTGCAGCGCCGCGCGCCGATGCCCGCGCGCGGCGGCCTGCCGGTAGAACTGCTCGGCCTCGGCCAGCAGTTCGACACCGTTGTCGGACCCGTCCTCGCCCTCGAGCGCCGCACGGCGGTCGATCGCACGCGCCAGCCGGTACGCCGCCTCCCGGTGCCCGTGCTCGGCGGCGGTGCGCATCCATGCCTCGGCCCCGGCGTCCCCGCGGTGCTCCAGCAGATCGGCGAGGGCGTACGCCCCCAGGGCGTGCCCCTGCTCGGCGGACTGGCGCAGCCAGTACTCGGCGGCGGGCTCGTCCCCGCGCTCACGGTGGTGGCGGCCCAGCGCGTGCGCGGCCGCCGCGGACCCGGCGACGGCGGCGATCCGCCACCATCCGGCGGCCTCGTCGGCGTATCCGCGCTGGTGCAGCAGGACTCCCAGGTTGTTGGCGGCGGCGCGGTCGCCCGCGGCGGTGGCAGCACGCAGGTGGGGCTCGGCTCCGTCGAGATCACCGCGGCGCAGCAGCATGGCCCCGAGGACGCTCATCGCCTCGGCGTCGCCGGCCTCGGCGGCGAGCCGCTGACGAACTTCCTCGACGGCCTCCTCAGCCACCTCCCCGGCGTCTCCCGGTTCGGAAGGCTGCACAAATCGCCCTGTCTCGAACAGAGTTGCCTTGTCCCCCATAACGTCCATCGTCGCACCACCTGCAACCCGGGTACACCTGGTATACCGCAGCCAGTGAGGTCACTTCAGCGTTTTGTCGACATGCCCACAGAGAGACAAGTCAAACACGGTTCCCCCAACTCCCCGAGGCGGCACGGCCGTCGCTTCTACCGGCACATGCGTTCGCACATCACGAAGGCCCGGATCCGTCTGGATCCGGGCCTTCGATTTCCGTAGCGGGGACAGGATTTGAACCTGCGACCTCTGGGTTATGAGCCCAGCGAGCTACCGAGCTGCTCCACCCCGCGTCGTTGTGCAGCAACCGTACCACGACGCGGGGAGGCGTTGATCAGCAGTGATGCGCTAGCCGCTCGGACTGCCGCTCGGCTTCGTACTGGGACTGCTGCTCGGCTTGGCGCCCGGCTTGCCGCTGCCGCCGCTGCCCGCCGCCTTATCGGCCTTGGACTGCGCCTCCTCGGCCCGCTTGAGCGCGTCCTCGAGGTCCTTCTGCGCCTCACCGTAGGCCTGCCAGTCGTTCTTCTTCAGAGCCTCCTGGCCGGCGTCGAAGGCCTTCTGGGCGTCGTTCAGCGCCTCCTGGACCGTCGGGTTGTTGGACGCCGGTGGCTTCGTCGTCCCCTCGTCGGATGGTGGCTTGGTCGAAGTCTCCGCTCCGAAGACCTTGTTGAGGGCCTCGTCGAGGGTGTCCTCGAAGGCGGTCTTGTCGCCGTAGCTGACCAACACCTTGCGCAGCAGTGGGTATTTCAGTCCACCACCTCGTACGTAGACCGGCTCCACGTAGAGCAGTCCTCCGTCGAGCGGCACGGTCAGCAGGTTGCCGTACTCGATGTCGGAGTCGCCGCCCTTGAGCAGCTTGATGGACTCGGCGATGTCCTGTTCGGAGTTGAACTGACTCTGCACCTGTTTGGGTCCGTCGACGGTCGTGCTCGTCGGCAGTTTCAGGATTCTGATCTTGCCGTAGTCACTGCTGCCCGCCTCGGCGTCGATCGTCATGAACGCACTGAGGTTGTCCCTGCCGTTGGGCGTGAACGTCGTCGTCAGCGAGAACGCCTGGGACGACTGGTCGGGCATCTTCATGCTCAGGTAGTACGGCGGCACCGCGTTGCCCGACTTGTTGGTCGGATCGTCCGGGACCTGCCACACCTCACTGCCGCTGAGGAAGGTCGTCGGGTTGGTGACGTGGTAACGCGTGAGCAGCTCGCGCTGGACCTTGAACAGGTCCTGCGGATACCGCAGATGGGCCATCAGGTCGGAGGAGATCGCGGACCGCGGCTTCACCGTGTCGGGGAAGGCCTTCATCCAGGTCTTCAGCACCGGGTCCTTGGTGTCCCACTGGTAGAGCTTGACCTCGCCGGTGTACGCGTCGACGGTCGCCTTCACCGAGTTGCGGATGTAGTTGACCTGGTTCTGCTGGGCCACCACCGCCCGCGAGTTGTTGGTCGCGGTCAGTGAGTCGGCCGTGGTGTCGCCGAGGGTCGTACGGGAGGCGTACGGGTATCCGTTCGTCGTCGTGTACGCGTCGACGATCCACTGAATGCGGTGGTTGACCACCGCCGGATAGGCGTCCCCGTCGATGGTCAGCCAGGGCGCCACCGCCTCGACGCGCTCCTTCGGAGTGCGGTTGTACAGGATGCGCGAACCTTCGCCGATCGCACCCGAGTACAGGATCTGCGGCTCGTTGAACGCCACCGCGTACGCGGCCCGGTTGATCGGGTTGGCGAGGTTGACCCCGCTCTTGCCCTTGTAGCTGGTGGTCTTCTCACCGCTGTCGTCGGAGTAGTCGATCTCCTTCTGGGGACCGCCGACGATGGAGTACGTGGTGGTCTTCTCGCCGTAGTAGACCTGCTGTTCGTACGACCCCAGGGTGCCCGTCGACGGCAGGTCGTACTCGGTGAAGACCGGCTGGCCGTTGGCGTCGGCCGCGGTGCCCTTGGCGGCGACCACGCCGTAGCCGTGGGTGTAGCGGAAGTGGTCGTTGATCCAGTTGTTCTTCGGAATGCCGTTGAGGTTCAGCTCGCGCAGGCCGATGACCGTGTCCTGGTCCTTGCCGTCCTTGCTGTAGCGGTCGACGTCCAGGTTGGTCGGGAACGCGTAGTAGTTCCTGATCTGCTGGAGCTGCTGGAACGTGGGCGAGACGATGTTCGGGTCCAGGATGCGGATGCTCGCCGTCGGGTCGACGTCGTCGCGCAGCGTGGACTTGTCCTTCGTCTTGCTCGTCCCCGAGTAGTCGGTGACCTTGGCGCCGTCGATGCCGTACGCCTCACGTGTCGCCTTGAGGTTCTTCTGGACGTACGGCGCTTCCTTGGCCTGCTCGTTGGGCTGGACCTGGAACTTCTGCACGATCGCCGGGTAGAGCCCGCCGATCAGGATCGCCGAGAGCACCATCAGGCCGAAGCCGATGACGGGCAGCTGCCAGGTGCGCCGCCACAGAGTGGCGAAGAACAGCAGTGCGCAGATGACGGCGATGCAGAACAGGATCGTCTTCGCCGGCAGATAGGCGTTCGCGTCGACGTACCTGAGGCCGGTCCAGTTGTCCGTCGCCTTGAAGTCGCTCGACTTGACCGCGAGGCCGTACCGGTCGAGCCAGTAGGCGACCGCCTTCAGGGCGACGAAGATGCCGATCAGCACCGACAGATGCCCCGTCGCGGACGCGGTGGCACGCGCGCCCGGGGAGGTGATCCTGAGCCCGCCGTACAGGTAGTGCGTGAGCGCGGCGGCGATCAGGGAGAGGATCGCGGCGGCGAAGCCGAAGCCGAGCAGGAAGCGGTACCAGGGCAGGTCGAAGGCGTAGAACGAGACGTCGAGGTGGAACTGGGGGTCCTTCTGGTGGAAGGGCACGCCATTGACCCACATCAGCCACGTGCGCCACTGGCTCGACGCGGAGGCGCCGGCGATCAGGCCCACCAGGGCGGTGATCCCGAGCAGCAGCCAGGTCTTGTACGGCGCGATGCCCATCCGATACCGGTCGAGGCTCTGCTGCTCCATCGACATGGCGCTCAGCGGCGGACGCAGACGGTGCGCCAGCCAGATGTTGAAGCCGACGGCCAGGGCCATCAGCAGTCCGAAGACGAAGAACAGCCCGATCTTCGTCCACAGGGTGGTGGTGAAGACGGAGGAGTACTTCACGGAGCGATACCAGAGCCAGTCGGTCCAGAAGCCCGCGAACATGGTGAACGCCATGCCGAGGACGGCCAGGACGCCCAGTGTCATGAGCAGGGTCCGGACGCGCCGGGACGGGCGGCCCACTCTGATCCGTGGCCCCGTCGGGCCTCCGCCGCGGTCCGGCATCTGGAAAGCCAAGGTGCGCACCTCGAAGTTCGCTGTCGATCCGTCAGACCCGCGTGTTCACGGACCTGCCGTGGCCCCCCGTGATCGTGGGCCCACACCTATGCAACTTACTCACCGTTTACGCGGTTCCCGATTCCGGCGATGAACGAGGCAGGATTGTGACCATGTCCAACACTCCCATGGCAGCGAACCCGCTCACCCGGGCCGTACTCGAGATCGACGAGTACGTCTCCGGCCTCGGCTGGGACCGCCCCGCCCGCCTCTTCGCCCTCGTCGACACCGCCCGGCTGCGGTCCCAGGAACCCGCGCTCGCGGCCCAGCTCGGACTGGAGGACGAGTCGGAGACCGGCGGTCTCACCCCGATCGAGCAGGACGAGATCCCGGCAGGGAAGCCGCTGGACGAGTTCCTCGCCACCATCGCCTGGCCCGACGCGGTGGCCGGCTGCGCGCTGACGGTGGAGCGGCTGATGCTGCCGCCGTCCGCCGAGGCCCAGGTCCCCGAGAACCTCGACGAGGCCGCGCTCGCGAAGTGGGTGGCGGACCACCCGGAGCGCCAGGAGGTCCGCATGACAGTGGCGGTCCTGCGCGACGGCACCCGCGACTCGGCGCTGCGCCTGCGCGAGAAGGACA
Organism: Streptomyces spinosisporus; assembly: GCF_022698145.1. Taxonomy (GTDB): domain Bacteria; phylum Actinomycetota; class Actinomycetes; order Streptomycetales; family Streptomycetaceae; genus Streptomyces; species Streptomyces spinosisporus. The sequence continues at coordinate 112,437 of NZ_JALDAX010000010.1, read as the reverse complement.
GCCCCACGGAGGTCCTCACGGGCGCGGACCTGGTGCCGGGTCTGGCCCAGGCGCTGTCGGCGACCTTCGAGGAGTAGCCGGCCCCCACTCGGGCGGGCTGCTCGGCGGGCCGTTCGGGCCGGCTACTTGGTGGTGCACTTCGGCAGGTCGGACGTCCTGCCCGCGCGAAGGTCCTTCAGCGCGCCGAGGGCGTCGTCGATGGTGTTCACCTTGATCAGGGTGAGCCCGCTGGGGGTGTCCTTGGCGGCTGCCGCACAGTTGTCGGCCGGCGTCAGGAAGTACCGGGCGCCCTTGTTGCGCGCGCCGACCGTCTTCATCTCGATGCCGCCGATGGGGCCGACCTTGCCGTTGTCGTCGATCGTGCCGGTGCCCGCCACGAACCTGCCGCCGGTCAGGCTGCCGGGGGTGAGCTTGTCGTAGAGGCCGAGCGAGAACATCAGACCGGCGCTCGGCCCGCCGACGTCGGCGAGCTTGATGTCGATGTCGAACGGGAACGTGTGGTCCAGGCCCGCGGAGATCCCGACGATGGCGCGCTTCTCGAGGTCGTCGTGGGACGTGGTGGTCGTGATCGTGACGTCCTGGGTTTTGGTCGCCGTCTTCTTCTGCTTCTCGGCGGCGGCCTGCTCCTTGGCGGGCACGATGGTGAACGTGACGTCCTGGCCGGGCTTGTGCTTGGTGACCAGCTTGGAGACGTCGGTCGGCTCCTTCACGGCCGTGCCGTCGACGGCCTTGATCACGTCTCCGGCGTGCAGCTTGCCCTGGGACGGCGAGTCCTTGACCACCGTCGAGACGATCACGAAGGACTTCACCGGGATGCCGAGCTCCTTCAGGGCGGCGACCTTGGCGCTCTCCTGGGACTGGCTGAACTCCTCGGCGTTCTCCTGCGTCGACTGCTCCTCGGTCTTGCCGTCCGGGTAGAGCGTGTCGTGCGGCACGACCTTGTTGTCGTGGGCGAGCCAGCCGTAGACCGCCTCGACGAGGTTCATGCGGTAGTCGGCGCTGGTGACCCGCACCGTGGTCATGTTCAGGTGGCCGCTCGTGGCGTACGTCTTGTGCCCGGAGATCTGCAGCACGGGCTCGCCGTCATGGTCCCCGAGCGTGTTCACCGTCGGGCCCGGGGACATCTCCGAGTACGGCACGGGGATGAACACTCCCGCGCACAGGAGCGCGATCAGCATCAGGGTGGAGGCGAGCATCGTCGCGGTGCGGCGTGGCATGCCACGACAGTACGGGACGGTGCTGTCAGCGCACCGTCAGCCCCACCCCTGTCATGTCACGTACCGGAGTCGGACTTCTCCATGGCCTCACGGAAACGGGCGTACCCGGTGAGTTCGGGCCCGTCGCCCCGCTGCTTGCGGGTCCGGTTGGCCCAGCTGCCCCACAGACCCGCGCCTATCGCGGCGAAGAGCGGAATCAGCAACCACAGGAGTGCCCCCATGCCGACCTCCCAACCCCGGTGAGCAACCGCTCGAACTGACTGATCAGCAGATTAACCATCCGCACTGACAACGCTCACGGCAGGGGTGCGGTTACGCAACCGGAGGGGCGGCAAAGGGGGTTCATCAGGCCGGGGGGTCAGCGGGCCGGGGGCCCGACAGGCCGGGGGTCAGCAGGCGCCCACCCACTCCTCCGTGCCGTCGGAGAAGGTCTGGTGCTTCCAGATGGGCACTTCGTGCTTCAGGTCGTCGATCAGCTTCCGGCAGGCCTCGAAGGCCTCGGCCCGGTGCGGGCACGACACGGCGACGACGACCGCGAGATCCCCGACGGCCAGGTCACCGATCCGGTGCACGGCGGCGAGCGCGCGTACCGGGTATCCGGCGACGACCTTCTCCGCGACCCGCCGCATCTCGGCCTCGGCGCTGGGGTGGCAGGAGTAGCCGAGCCGGTCGACGTCGGCGCCCCCGTCGTGATTGCGTACGGTTCCCACGAAGAGCGCGATCCCGCCGGCCGCGTCGTCACCGACGGCCCGGAACACCTCGTCCAGGGAGAGCGCGGTCTCACGGACGGCGATCAGCTTGATGGGATCTGGCGCTGCCTGCTCGCCGGGGTGATCGTCGGTGGATGCCATGCCCCCATCGTGCCGCACCCTCCGGAGAACACGGAACAGTCGTTTCGACCGGCACGCGCGCGTGAGGGGCTGGAGTGTCCTACAGGAGGGGCTGTTCGGGAGGAGCCGTTCAAGGGGGCCCGTTCGGGAGGACCCCGCTCAGGGTGAGCCGTTCTCAGATGCGGCGGCGCGCCTTGCGTGCGCGTCGGACCACGGCTGCCGCGCCCAGCAGCGCGACCGTCGCGCCCGCGGCTCCGGCCGCCGTGGCGTCCTTGCGGCCCAGCCGCCGTCCGGCGACCGTGTGCCTACCGGAGACCTCCTCCAGCAGCTCCGCGAGGACCTCCTCGTTGGTCCACTGGGGCCGCCATCCCGCCTCGTGCAGCCGGCTCCCGCTCACCACCCAGGGGTACATCGTGTAGGCCAGGTCCCCGGCCGGGGACGGTGTCAGCCCGATCCGGTGCAGCCGGGCCGCCGCCCCCAGGGCCACCGCGGAGGGCAGCTCCATCCGCCGGATCCCGCTGAGCTCCTCGACCTCCTCCTGCTCCAGCCAGCCGTCGCACCCGACGGCGAGTTCGCCCTCGACCTTCTCCAGGACGGCGTACTCCAGAGCGCTGCACAGGTCCTCGACATGGCAGAACTGCCAGGCCGGCCGCGAACCGGCCACGACAAGGAGGCGGGGCGACTCGAAGTACCGGGTCAGCGCGGTGTCCGTGCCTCCCACCAGCACCCCGGGGCGTACGACGCTGACGTTGAGCCCCGGATGCGCGCGCGGGGCGCGCCGCGCGAGCCGCTCGATCTCCAGCAGATCCCCGACACCGGTGGCCTCGGCCGTGGCGCGCAGCTCGGCGTCCTCGGACAGCGGCAGCTCGTTGTCCGGCAGCGCCCCGTAGACCATGGCGGAGGTGCACAGCACGACCCGGTGGACCCCCGCGGCCGCCGCCGCGGTCAGCACGGTCTGCGTACCGCGCACGTTGTAGGCCGTACGGGCGGCGGGGTCGGTCTCCAGATCCAGGTCGAGCGCCAGATGCACCACGACGTCCGCGCCCCGCAGCTTGTCCGCGATGGCCGGGTCCCGCACGTCCAGGATGTGCCACTGTGCCGCCGCGCACTCCCCGCGCCGCTCGTCGATGGCGATGACCTGCTTGATCTCCTCCGAGGCGGCGAGCCGCTCGGTGAGCAGGGCACCGACGCCGGACGCGGCGCCGGTCACCGCGACGACGGGCCCGCGCACCGCGATCGACTCGTCGGCGCGGAGCGGCGCCGGCGAGAGGCCGTGGTCGGGCGACGGGCGGGTTGACTCGTTTCGCGCTGCGCGAACCTGCGGATCTGGGGAACTCACCGGGCGTCTCCAGCGGTTGTCTTCAGTACGAACGCGAGTGACGCGTCCGTACCAGGTGGCATCCATCCTGCCGCAGGCCAACAGTCGGCGAAGCACTGAGGCCCGAACCGCCCGCGGTGTCTACGCTGGGTGGTGTTATCGGGCAGTCGTGCCGTCGGTGGACATCCGGCGGCCTTACCAGCCGAGGAATCCCGTGAGTGACACCCCATTCGGATTCGGCCTTCCGCCGGAGGAGCCGGAAGACGGCGACGAGGGCAAGAAGAAGGACCAGGAGAGCGGTGGTGGTCAGGGCCCGGCCAACCCGTTCGGTTTCGGCGGGCTGCCCGGCGCCGGGGGCTTCGGCGGCCCCGGCGCGGACAATCCGCTCGCTGCGATGTTCGGTTCGCTGAACCCCAACGACCTGGGCGCCGCCTTCCAGCAGCTCGGCCAGATGCTCTCGTACGAGGGCGGTCCGGTGAACTGGGACATGGCCAAGCAGATCGCCCGCCAGACGGTCTCCCAGGGCACCTCCGACGGCACCAAGGACTCGAGCATCGGCCCCGCCGAGCGCAATGCGGTCCAGGAAGCCGTCCGCCTGGCCGACCTGTGGCTCGACGACGCGACGTCGCTGCCGTCCGGCGCGGGCAGCGCCGTGGCCTGGTCCCGCGCGGAGTGGGTCGAGGCGACCCTGCCCGCCTGGCAGGAGCTCGTCGACCCGGTCGCCGAGCGGGTCGGCGCCGCGATGGGCGACGTCCTGCCCGAGGAGATGCAGGCCATGGCGGGCCCGCTGATCGGCATGATGCGCTCCATGGGGGGCGCGATGTTCGGCACGCAGATCGGGCAGGCCGTCGGCGTGCTCGCGGGCGAGGTCGTCGGCTCCACCGACATCGGCCTGCCGCTCGGCCCGGCCGGCAAGGCCGCGCTGCTGCCGGTGAACATCGAGGCGTTCGGCAAGGACCTGGGCGTGAAGAAGGAGGAGGTGCAGCTCTACCTCGCCCTGCGCGAGGCGGCGCACCAGCGCCTGTTCGCGCACGTGCCGTGGCTGCGCTCCCACCTGTTCGGCGCAGTCGACGGGTACGCGCGCGGGATCAAGGTCGACACGGCCAAGCTGGAGGACGTGGTCGGACAGTTCGACCCGCAGAACCCGGAGCAGCTGCAGGACGCCCTGCAGCAGGGCATGTTCCAGCCGGAGGACACCCCGGAGCAGAAGGCGGCCCTGGCCCGTCTGGAGACCGCTCTGGCACTCGTCGAGGGCTGGGTGGACGCGGTGGTGCACGCGGCCGCGAAGCCGCGCCTGGCGTCCGCGGACGCGCTGCGCGAGACCCTGCGCCGCCGTCGTGCGACGGGCGGCCCGGCGGAGCAGACGTTCGCCACGCTGATCGGCCTGGAGCTGCGCCCGCGCCGCCTGCGGGACGCCTCCCGTCTGTGGGCGTCCCTCACGGACGCGCGCGGGGTCGACGGCCGGGACGCCCTGTGGGCCCACCCGGACATGCTGCCGACGGCCTCCGACCTGGACGACCCGGACGGCTTCGTGCACCGCGAGCAGCTGGACTTCTCCGAGCTGGACAAGATGCTCGGCGAGGCGGCGGGCGGCTCCGCGGAGAAGCCGAACCTGAAGAAGGACGAGCCCGGGAGCGACGGGACCGACGACGACACCAAGGGCGACGGCACCAAGGGCGACGGCACCGAGTGAGCCTGTACGACGACGCGGTCCTCGTCCTGAAGGGTTACGAGGACCAGCCGGAGCTGCGCCGGCTCTATCTGGACCACCTGGAGGCCCATCCGGACGGCCTGTGGAAGGCCTGTCACGCGGGACACATCACGGCGAGCGCCCTGGTGGTCGATCCGTCGCGCGAGCGCGTTCTGCTGACCCTCCACCGGAAGCTGCAGATGTGGCTGCAGATGGGCGGCCACTGCGAGCCGGAGGACACGTCCGTGCAGGCCGCCGCCCTGCGCGAGGCCACCGAGGAGTCGGGCATCGCGGGTCTGACGCTGCTGCCGGGCGGTCCGGTGCGCCTGGACCGCCATCCCATCCCGGCGCCCTGTCACTGGCATCTGGACGTGCAGTACGCCGTCCTGGCCCCGCCCGGCGCCGTCCAGGAGATCAGCGACGAGTCGCTCGACCTGCGCTGGTTCGGCTATGACGAGGTGGCGGACGTGGCCGACGACTCGGTCGTACGCCTGCTGGAGGCGACGCGGGCGCGGCTGTGAACCGCCAACCCGTATGCCGACGTGTGTAAGGGGCGCCCGCAACTGCCGGCGCCCCTTACGTCTGCTTTCCGGACGGTCAGCTCCAGACGTTGCCCTGGTTCTGCGCCCGCGCTCCCTGCTGTCCCATGCCGTACTGCGCGGCGAGGCCCGAACCGATCTGCGCGTTCTGCGGCGGCAGCAGCTCGCTCGGCTGCACGAGCGCGAAGCCGCTGCCCATGAAGCTGAGCTCCCAGCCCTCACCGGTGTTGCCGCGGCGCCGCCACACCCCCGAGGAGTGCGTCTGGGCCTGCATCTGGACACGCAGGCTCGTCGACCAGGCGACGATCGCGTCCGCGTCGCAGTTGACGTACTTGTCGGGCGTCACCTGCATCATCAGCGGCGCACCGGAGGTCATCAGGGCGACCTTGCCGCGGCCGGTGATGTTGAGCTGGTACTTCCCCGAGCCGGAGATGCCGTACTGGCTGTCGACGGCGATGACCTCGTGGTGCAGCGAGGAGTCCATCGCGAGCACATAGCTGCTGTCGACGGTGAGGCCGTCCTGCTCCACGTCCACCACGTGGATGTGCTGGGCGAGGTTGGCGAAGAAGACCGTGCCCTGCCCGTGGCAGCGCATCAGGCTGAGGCCCTCGCCGGTGTACGCACGCGCGCGTGCCTGCTGGTTGTTCTCGTACTCGGCGTCGAACTCGACGAGTCCCTGGTAGGCGACCATGGTGCCCTTGCGGGCCAGGATGTCGTCGTGACCCTGCAGGGTGACGCGCAGCATCTGCTTGTTCTGCAGGCTGTAGCGGTCCTGGGACTGCGAGTCGTTGAAGGCGAAAAGCGGACTCTGCATGGCGTTTCTGGCTCCCCCTCAGCCCCGGACCCGAAGGCGGTCGGTGCTGTCCTCGCTGGGCTGGACGACGACGATGCCCTGACCGGAGAAGGCCATCTGGTAGGCCTCGCCGCTGCCGCGGCCGATCAGCGACTGCGCCTTGAAGCTGCGCTTGCCCTTCACCTTGAGGTTCGGGGACCAGGCGACGAGCGCGTCCGGGTCGACGTAGGTCTCGTCCTCGCCGCCGCAGTCGACGACGATCGGCTTGCCCCGGGAGGTCAGCGCGACCCAGCCCTGCCCGGAGATCTTGGTGTTCCACAGGCCCTGGCCGGCGAACTTCGCAAGTCCCTTGACCCGCTCGACGCCCCAGGTGAGGGACGCGTCGAAGGCGAGGAGGTTGGTGGCGTTGACGGAGATGCCGTCGCCGTTGAGGTTGATGATCACGACGTTCGCGCCGTAGTCGGCGAGGTAGAGCAGTCCGTCGCCGGAGCACTTCATCAGGGGCGCGCCCTCGCCGGTCATCCAGTCGCGGGCGATCTGGCGCACGGCGGGCGGATTGGGCTCGTACTGGATGAAGCCCTCGTAGGCGACCATCGACCCCACGCGCGCGAGGAGGTCGTTCCCGGTCTGCATGGCGACCTTCAGCATCTGGTTGCCGTGGTTCTCCATGCGGGCGGTGACGGGTGCGGGGGCATAGCCCGCGAGCGGCTGGTTCATGACGGGCTCCCTCAGACCTCGTAGGGCTGTACGACGACGAAGTTGCCGGGCGCGGCCCGGAACTGCAGGTTGACGCTCTCGCCGGTGTCGCCCGGGTAGGCGTTGCGGCGCATGCGGACCTGGCTGGAGACGATCACCTGGGCGGCGGCCGACCAGGCGACGACCGCGTTGCAGTCGGCGAAGGTGGTCGGTGTGACCGGCAGGACGACGGGGGTGCCGTGCGTCTTGACGATGATCGTGCCGGTCCCCTGGAACTGCATCGTGAACAGCGCGCCCCCGGGGATGCCGTGTCCCTCGATCCGGCGGACCTCGTACTGGAGGCTCTCGTCGAAGGCGAGGACGTTCTCCGCGGAGACGCAGATGGCGTCGCCCTGGAGTTCGATGGGGTGCAGGTGGGTCGAGTTCTCGGCGAGGAAGACCTGGCCCTGGCCGGTGCAGCGCATCAGCTGCATCTCCTGACCGGTGGCGTTGCCCACGATCCGGCCCGCGAAGCCCGCGCCCTTGTAGCTGAAGTCGACCTTGCCCTGGTAGAGCACCATGCTGCCCTGCCGGGCGAGCACGGGCTGGCCGCCGATGCCGAGGTCGACCCGGACGAGCTTCTTGTTCTGCTGCGTCCAGCGCTGCCCGGTGGGCGTCTCCTTGAACTGCTGCAGCGCGGCGGCGACTCCCACGCCGCCCTGGGGAGCACCCTGCGGGACGCCGTAGCCCTGCTGCGCCGGGACCTGCCCCATGGGCGGCTGCTGACCGTATCCGGGAGGCGGGGTCGGCTGGCCGTAACCGGGCGGCGGGGTCGGGACCTGGGGTGCCTGCGGTGCCTGGGGCTGGCCGTAGCCGGGCGGCGGCGGTGCGGTCGGGGCGCCGGGCTGGCCGTACGGCTGCTGCTGGGGCGGCTGGCCGTACGGAGCGGGCGCCGGGCCGGGCGGCGGCACCGGGGCGCCGCCGGGCGGGGTCATCGGTGCGATGACGGTGGGCGCGGCATGGACGTTCGGCGCGGGGGCCGGGGGCGGAGTCTGTCCCGGAGGCGGCGCGAAGCCCTGCGGAGCGGGGGCGGGCGCGGGGGCAGGTGCGGGCGCGGGAGCCGGCGCCGGAGCGGCCGGGGCCGCGAACGCGGGCGGGGCGAAACCGGGGGCGGCGCCGGTCTGCTGCGGCTGCTGCGGAGCGGGGGCGGCGGGCTGCTCCTCCTCCATGACCTCGCCGCCGAAGTTCTTCAGCAGCGCGTCGAGGCCTCCGTCGAAGCCCTGTCCGACGGCGGCGAAGCGCCACACGTCCTTCAGGTAGAAGTCACCCAGCATCACGGCTCGCTCGGTGGTGAACTCCGAGCCGTTGAAGGCGTAGCGGGCCACCTCCTCGCCGCCCGCGACGATGCGGATGTATCCGGGAGCGATCTGCGACATCTGCCCGGCGCCGTCGAGGGTCGCCGTGAACGACAGCTTCTGGATCTGCGCCGGGATCCTGTCGAGCGTGACACGGAAGGACTCCGTGTCACCGGCCTGTGCGCCCAGGAGCTGAATGGACTCCTCGGGGGACTTCGGCTGGTTGAAGAAGACGAAGTAGCGGTCGTCCGAGAGCCGTTCGTCGGCGTCGAGACCGAAGCAGCTGATGTCGAAGGTCAGTCCGGGGCCGCTGATCTGCACGCCTACGTACAGATCGGTGCCCGCGGTGAGGTCACTGATCTTGGCCTTGTGGCCGCGTTGGAATTCCCTGGCCATGCGTAACGACCGTCCCCCATCCCGAATGTGAGTGCGTCGCGCCAGGCTAACGGCAAACTCGGACACCGGATGAAGTCGGTACAGACCCGGTACACAACCACCGCCCGGGGGCGGCGCTCACTCCCCGCGGGCGCCGGGCAGATGCGGCAGCCGTTCGGCGGCGACCACGCCTTCGAGATAGCCCCGGGCGCGTTCGGTGCGCGGATACGCCTCCAGGAGGCGCCAGAAGCGGGGCCCGTGTCCGGGCACGAGCAGATGCGCGAGCTCGTGGACGAGAACGTAGTCGACGACGTACTCGGGCATGCCCTGCAGCCGGTGCGAGAGGCGGATGCTGCCCTCGGAGGGGGTGCACGAGCCCCAGCGCGTGTTCTGGTTGGTGACCCAGCGCACCGAGGTGGGCCGGGCGCGTCCGTCGAAGTACTGGGCCGACAGCCGCTCGGCGCGCTCGGCCAGCTCGTCGTCGCCGAGGACCCGCTTGCTCTCCTGGGCGGCCAGCTTGTCGAGCATGACGGTCACCCAGCGCTGCTCCTCCGCCTCGGACATCCGGGCAGGGATGAGTACAACGGTGCGATCGCCCTCGCGGTACGCGGAGACCGTCCTGCGTCGACGGGCGCTCCTGCGGACCTCGATCGCGCTCGCCCCCGAGCCGCTCGGCGGCTGGCTCGTCGTACTGCGCTGTGGCGTTCTGGCGCTGTGCAGTGGGTCGGCGGGCACGCCCCGACGTTACCCGTTGCACATGGGGGAAGTCCCGACTCCGGGACGGTTCCGTGCGGATCGCCCACCGGGCGTTTGATTTGTACGACGAATCCTCGCTGCTTGTGGACAACTTTCGGTGGCTGTCGGCCGGTTTGGGCATGCTGGTTCCTGCCGGACGAAGCCATGACCGGGCTCGGCCGGCGAACGGGGATGTTCTGCGGAGATTACGGGGGCTTGTGATGGACGCGATGGAAGCGATGATTCCGGCTGCATCGGAAGCGCCGGGTGCGCCGGGTGCGCCGGGTGCGCCGGGTGCGCCGGCCGGTTCTACGGCTGCGGCCGCTCTGATCGCTCCGGCGGTGAAGCCGGCGCTCAGGCGCGGATGGCGCGATCTCAACACGGTGCAGTTCGGGATGGCACCGGCGCATGCGCTGACGCTGGGACCGGTGGACACGGCGACGGGCAGCTTTCTCGATCTCCTCAACGGCACCCGCGGGCTGCCTCTTCTGCGCGAGGAGGGGCGCCGGATGGATCTGCCCGACGGGCATGTCGACCAACTGGTGGAGCGGCTGGCGCGAGCGGGCCTCCTGGACGACGCCAGGGGCGGAGGGCCGGCCGCCGACGAACTGCGGAGCAGGAAGGAGGTCATGGCCCGGCTGCGCCCGGATCTCGCCTCGCTCTCGCTGCTCACCACCGAACCGGGCGAGGCGATCGCACGCCTGGCCGCGCGCCGCTCGCTGCGCGTCCAGGTACGGGGCGCCGGCCGGGTGGGCACGGTGCTCGCCTCACTGCTGGCGGGCGCGGGGATCGGGGAGGTCGACGTGCGGGACGTCGGCCGGGTCGAGGCGGGGGACGTGGCGCCGGGCGGCCTGCCCGCCGAGTCCGTCGGCGAGCGCAGGGAGGAAGCGGCCCGCCGGGCCGTACGCCGGGCCGCGCCGGACCGGCCGCCCCGGCGCGGCCGTGCCGACCGGCTCTCGGCCGGCGAGCCCGGCTTCTCCCTGGTGATCCTGGCCCCGCGCGACGACGTCGCCGTGCACGCGCCCGCGCCGTCCACCGCGGAACCGCTCATCGCCTCGGGCACGCCGCATCTGTACGCAGGGGTCGTGGAGGCGACGGGCGTCGTCGGCCCCCTCGTCCTGCCCGGAGAGACCAGCTGCGCGGGCTGTCTGCACGAGGCGCGCACCGACCGGGATCCGGCCTGGCCCCGGCTGGTCGCCCAGTGGCGCTCCGGCGGGTCTCGCCCGGGGCGCGCCTGCGATGTGACACTTGCCACAACGGTCGCCGGGCTGGCGGCCGCGCACGCGCTCTCCTTCCTGGACGGGCAGCTCCCGACGACCGCAGGCGCGCGCTGGGAGGTCTCGCTACCGGGTCTGACCTGGCACGCCCGGCCCGTCTGGGCACATCCCGCATGCCCCTGCGGGACAGCGGAGAAAGGAAAGGGTGAACGCCCCTCAAAGGACGAGGAGTCACACGAGACAATGGCGGGGCAGCGGTCGCCGGGAAAGTTGTGCCGTGAGGCAGACGTGGCGCGACCGGCAGGGACTTGGAGGGCGCATGTCTGATCTTCCGCGCAAGGCGGTCACCCGGACCGCCAAGCTCGCCGCGCTTCCGCTCGGCTTCGCCGGGCGGGCCACCTGGGGGCTCGGCAAGCGGATCGTCGGCGAGTCCGCGGAGATCGTCGGCCGCGAAATGCAACAGCGCACGGCGGAGCAGCTGTTCAAGGTGCTCGGCGAGCTCAAGGGCGGCGCCATGAAGTTCGGCCAGGCCCTGTCGGTCTTCGAGTCCGCACTGCCCGAGGAGGTCGCCGGTCCCTACCGCGCGGCGCTGACGAAGCTGCAGGAGGCGGCGCCGCCGATGCCGACCAGCACCGTGCACCGGGTGCTGGGCGAGCGGCTCGGCGAGGACTGGGCCGAGCTGTTCCTCGAGTTCGAGGACAAGCCCGCCGCGGCGGCCTCGATCGGACAGGTGCACCGCGGGGTGTGGCACGACGGCCGCGAGGTGGCGGTCAAGGTCCAGTACCCGGGAGCCGGCGACGCCCTTCTGTCCGACCTGGGGCAATTGAGCCGGTTCGCCCGCCTGTTGGGGCCGCTCATCCCCGGCATGGACATCAAACCGCTGATCGCGGAGCTCAGGGACCGCGTCTCCGAGGAGCTGGACTACGCCCTGGAGGCCCAGGCCCAGCAGGCCCACGCCGAGGAGTTCGCGGACGACCCGGACGTCCTGGTGCCCGGCGTTGTCCACCAGTGCGACCAGGTGCTGATCACCGAGTGGATCGACGGCATACCGCTGTCGGAGATCATCTCGGAGGGCACCCAGGAACAGCGGGACCGGGCCGGCCAGCTCCTGGCCCGCTTCCTCTTCTCCGGCCCGGCCCGCACCGGTCTGCTGCACGCCGACCCGCACCCGGGCAACTTCCGCCTGCTGCCGGGCGGCCCGGACGACGAGGAGCAATGGCGCCTGGGCGTACTGGACTTCGGCACGGTCGACCGTCTCCCGGGCGGCCTGCCCACCCCCATCGGCAACTCTCTGCGGATGACACTCGACGGCGAGGCGGAGGCCGTCTACGACCTCCTGTGCACGGAGGGCTTCGTCAAGGAATCCATAGAGCTGGATCCGAGCGCCGTCCTCGACTATCTCCTGCCGATCATCGAACCGGCCAGGGCCGACGAGTTCACCTTCACCCGCGGCTGGATGCGCAGCCAGGCAGCCCGGATCGCCGACCCCCGCTCCCCCGCGTACCAGCTGGGCAAGCAGCTCAATCTCCCGCCGGCCTATCTGCTGATACACCGCGTCACGCTGAGCACGATCGGTGTGCTGTGCCAGTTGGGGGCGACGGTGCGGCTGCGCGAGGAGTTGGAGGAGTGGCTGCCGGGGTTCGTGGTGGAGGCGGACGAGGAGGAAGCCGTCGAGGCGTGAGAACCGCTGCCGTGTGAACGCAGCGCGGGGGCCGGTCCGTTCGGCCGGACCGGCCCCCAGGGGCAGCTACCGCCTCCCGGTCGGGGAGGCCACCGCTTCAGGTGTCGTTTGTCTACTGCATGACCGCCACGGCGAGCGCGCGGCGAGCACGCCGCGAGGCGCGCTCGGCCCGGCGCTGCATCCGGCGGGCGACCACCAGGCTCACGGCCCGGCGTTCCCGCTCGGCCTCATGCAGCCGCTCGTGCATATGCGCACGAGCCATGGCTTCTGGGATGAGTTGCATCTCTCGGGTCCTGTTCTGGCGCGAGCCGGTCACGCCGGTGGTGGTGAGGTCTTCGATCGCGGAGCCGGAGGGCTCATGGGTGGACGGCTTCATCGGGGCCTGCTTCTTGGGGTCGTTCGTGAGGGGGCGGTCGATCGTTCCGGTGATGTTCATGCCGTGACCGGGTTCTTGCGCGGGCGACCACGCGGCCGCTTCCGGGCGACAACAACACCCTGGACGAACAGCTCGCCACCCCAGACGCCCCAGGGCTCACGCCGCTCCTTGGCACCGGCGAGGCAGGCCTCGATCAGCGGGCAGGTGCGGCACAGGGACTTGGCGTACTCGACGTCGGCCGGCGACTCGGCGAAGAAGACCTCCGGGTCGTAGGAGCGGCACGGGACGGGTACACCGAGGTTCTCGATGGCGTCGTCGAGCGCGGTGAGCGCGGTGAGCGGGATCAAGGTGGAGTCCTCCGTGGGGCCGGGCTTGGGGATCGTGTCTGAAGGCGGTACGGACGGGGCGTGCGCTTCGAGTTGCACGGTTCGTCTTCCTCGTCTGGTCGTTCCGGCCCTGTTGGACCGGTGGTCGGCTGGTACCGGGTTCTTTTTTGTCCCGAGGCCCCTTCGCTCCGTCGTCCCCGGTTGTGGGGCAAACAGAAGGGCCGCGGATCCCGGATGGGGTTCCGCGGCCCTGAAGGCGCCGGCCTGATCAAGGATCAGGCTGGATCACTCCAGGGATCTGGCCCACGGAAGGCCCACATCAGGTGGTGCTGCGTCGTCTGCTTCCGGCTTCCGGCACCGGCCGCCGTAAAGGCATAGGCCTTCGCCTGTGCCACTACCGCTTCCAGTGCCTTGATCGGTCGCTCATTGCGCTCACGGACGGGAAGGCCCGCGAGAGACACGAGGGCGGACGCCGGACCGGCGGCAGGAATGCCGGACAGACCGGTGCCCTGGTTCGAGGCGCCGAGCATGCACAGGGAGACGATCGCGCGATCGGTCAGTTTGGCGGTGCCGGCGGTGCTGTTGCTGATGCTGATCACTTCAATCGCCTCCTCTCGGCGTCTCGGGGGACTGGATGAACCAGTCCGACGGATATGCAAGTAGAACACGGAATCGGGGCCTCCGAGAAGGCCTCCGTCCCCGTGGACAAGAACCTATGGGGATCGCTGGGGCATGCGCAAACTATTTTTCCGACGAGTTTGAATCAGTCGTCTTCGTCCTCTCCTTCGTCCTCTCCCACGAGCACGCGGCCTGCGCAGAGGGCGAGGACGTCGGTCCCGTAGCGATTGAGCTTGCGCATGCCGACCCCGGGGATCCGTGCCAGCTCGCGCTCGTCCCCGGGAACGGACTCCGCGATGGCCATCAGGGTCTTGTCGGTGAAGACGCAGAAGGCGGGCTGCCCGCTACGCTCGGCCTGGTCCGCGCGCCACTCCCGCAGCCGCTCGTAGAGCCCCTCGTCCATGTCGGAGGGACAGTCCTCGCAGCGCATCAGTTTCATCTCGCCGGCGTCGGTGAGCGTGCGCCCGCACACCCGGCAGCGCGCCGGGGTGCGCTGCTTGCGCCGCGGCACGGCCGCCGGTGCGCTCGTGAAACCGCGCTCGACTCCTCCCGCCCCGCCCGCGGCAGCGCGGGACGCCGTGCCGGTGGAGCCCGGGCGCAGCCCGTCCAGGAAGCGGCTGGGCCGGCGGCTGGGGCGGCCGCCGGGCGAGCGGGACAGCGACCAGGAGACGTAGAGGTGCTCCCGGGCCCGGGTGACTCCGACGTAGAGGAGGCGGCGCTCCTCCTCGATCTGTTCGTCGGTCTTCGCGTAGGTGATCGGCATCATGCCCTCGGCGACGCCGACCAGGAAGACGACGTCCCACTCGAGGCCCTTGGCCGAGTGCAGGGAGGCCAGGGTGACGCCCTGGACGGTCGGGGCGTGCTGTGCGTTGGCCCGCTCGTCGAGCTCGGCCACGAGGTCGCCGAGTGTGGCGCCCGGTCTGGCCGCAGCGAAGTCGCGCGCGAGGTTCACCAGCGCGGCGAGGGACTCCCAGCGCTCTCTGACCGCGCCGGAGCCCGCCGGGGGCTGGGCCGTCCAGCCCTCCCCGGACAGCACGGCGCGGACCTGGGAGGGCAGGTCCACGGCGTCGTCGAGGAGGGAGTCGTTCCCCCCGAAGCGGGCGGCGCCGCGCAGGGCGACGCCCGCCTTGCGCACCTCGGGTCGGTCGAAGAATCGCTCGGCGCCGCGCAGCTGGTAGGGGATGCCCGCGTCGGCCAGGGCCTGCTCGTAGGTCTCGGACTGGGCGTTCGTACGGAACAGGATGGCGATCTCGCTCGCCGGGACGCCCGCGTCCATGAGTTCGCGGATGCGGCGGGCGGCGCCCTCGGCCTCCATGGGCTCGTCGGTGTACTCGGTGTACCCGGGCTCGGGGCCCGGCTCGCGCTGGGAGATCAGCTCCAGGCGGTGGTCGGCGGCGCGGCCGCGGGCCTGGGCGAGGAGGCCGTTGGCGAGGTGGACGACCTGGGGGGTGGAGCGGTAGTCCCGGACCAGCTTGACGACGGTGGCTCCGGGGTGGCGGGTGCGGAAGTCGAGAAGGTGGTCGGGGGTTGCCCCGGTGAACGAGTAGATCGTCTGGCTGGCGTCGCCCACGACGCACAGGTTGTCCCGCTCGCCCAGCCACAGCTCCAGCAGGCGCTGCTGGAGGGGGCTGACGTCCTGGTACTCGTCGACCACGAAGTGCTGGTACTGGGAGCGGACCTGCTCGGCGATGTCGTGCCGGTCCTGGAGGACGGCGACGGTCAGCAGCAGGACGTCCTCGAAGTCGATGACGGAGCGGTCCCGCTTGAGGTCCTCGTAGACGGAGTAGAGCTGGGCGATCTCGGCCGGGTCGCGGGGGGACTCCCGGCCGGCCTTGGCGGCGGCGGGTGCGTAGTCGGCGGGGACGGTCTGGGTGACCTTGGACCATTCGATCTCGGCGGTGACGTCCCGCAGCTCGCCCCGGTCGAGGCGGATGCGGCAGGCGGCGGCCGCGTCGGCGACGAGCTGGATCTTGCGGTCGACGAGCCGTGGCATGGAGCCGCCGACCGCTTTCGGCCAGAAGTACTGCAGCTGGCGGAGGGCGGCCGAGTGGAAGGTGCGGGCCTGGACGCCTGCTGCGCCGAGCTGGCGCAGACGGCCGCGCATCTCGCCGGCGGCGCGGTTGGTGAAGGTGACAGCCAGCACGCTGGAGGGCTGCAGGATGCCGGCCCGCACTCCGTAGGCGATGCGGTGGGTGATCGCCCGCGTCTTGCCCGTGCCGGCGCCGGCCAGCACGCACACCGGGCCGCGCAGGGCGGTGGCCACCTCGCGCTGCTCGGGGTCGAGCCCCTCGAGCACCGCGTCGGCCGAGTCCGGTACCTGCGGGAAGAGCGTGGAGTGCGTTGCTGCTGTCACACCGCCATGCTGCCAGGTCGCCGGAGACGAGTGCGGCGGTTGTCCACAGGCAGGCACCTGCAGTCGTACTAATGCGGCAGGCGTCACGGCGACCGGATACCACCCCGGGGAATGGTGGCGCTTTCAAGTACGTTCCCTCACTGCGAGCACCGATCCCCCAGCTGTTTGAGGAGCGCGAGAGACATGTCGGGCACTGTGACGATGTACAGCACCACGTGGTGCGGCTACTGCCGCCGGCTGAAGAGCCAGCTGGACCGCGAGGGCATCACGTACAACGAGATCAACATCGAGCAGGACCCGGAGTCGGCGGCGTTCGTCGAGAAGGCGAACGGCGGAAACCAGACGGTCCCGACCGTGCTGTTCCCGGACGGCTCGACGCTCACCAACCCGTCGCTGGCGCAGGTCAAGCAGAAGATCGGCGCGTAGACACCTCACACCCCACGGCTTCGCCGGGAAGGCGGCTCCTGAGTCACTCAGGGGCCGCCTTCTCGCGGTTCTGGCCGTCTAGACGAAGCTCCTCGTCGGCAGTGGCTTGCCGTACCACATCTCGATCAGGCGGGCCGCGATAGAGATGCCGTACGGGGGCAGCACCTCGCCGGACTCGAAGGCCGCGCCCAGTTCGTCGCGGGAGAAGAAGCGGGCCTCGTGGATCTCGTCGCCGTCGACGGTGATGTCGGTCGAGGTCGCGTGGGCCATGAAGCCGAGCATCAGGCTGGACGGGAAGGGCCAGGGCTGGCTGGCGACGTACTCCACGTCGCCGACGACGATGCCCGCCTCCTCGAAGACCTCGCGGCGCACCGACTGCTCGATGGACTCTCCCGGCTCGACGAACCCGGCCAGCGTCGAGAAGCGGCCCTCGGGCCAGTGCACCTGACGCCCGAGCAGGATGCGGTCCTGGTCGTCGGTGACGGCCATGATCACGGCGGGGTCGGTGCGTGGGTAGTGCTCGGCGCCGCAGGCGGGGCAGCGGCGGATGTGGCCGGCTGCGGCGATCACCGTGCGCTCGCCGCAGCGGGAGCAGAAGCGATGGGTGCGCTGCCAGTTCTCCAGGCCGACCGCGTGCACCATCAGGCCCGCGTCGCGCGGCGAGAGCAGCAGGCCCGCCTCGCGCAGCCCGGCCGGGCGGGCGGACTGGTCGATACGGCCGGGCAGGGCGTCCTTCTGGAGGGCGAAGTAGCTGACGCCGTCCTCGTCGGTGCCCAGGAAGTAGCGGTGGGCCTCGGTGAGGGGGGCCTCGAAAGAGGGCGTCATGACGAGTTCGGTACGGCCGTCGGGTGTCTCGTCGATGAGGACCTGGCCGCCGGAGACCACGAAGCAGCGGGTCGTGGGGTGGCTCCAAGCCGCCGCGAGCCAGGCCTCGTCGAGGCGGTGGTGGGCGGCGCGGTCGATTCCGCTCGGTGCGGTGAGCGAGATGGGGCGGTCGGCGGTGTGGTCGGTCCTGGTGGTCACGGGTGCTTCCAACTCCCCCGGTGGAACGGATTGTTTCGGCGGGTGGTTCGGCGGTACGTGGGGCAGCGGGCGGCCGGGTCCGGTGGGGCTGGGCGGTGCGGGGCGGTCCTTCCAGTGTGCCCCGCGCGCGGTGCCGCTCCGGACGGCGCGGGGGCTTCAGGGCGCATGACGCCAGGTCTCGGCGAGATCGCCCCACAGGTGTGCGCTGGTCTCGGCGCCCTTGAGGAGAAGATCGAGTTCGACCTTCTCGTTCGGAGCGTGCCAGCCGTCGGACGGGACGGAGATGCCCAGGAAGAGCACAGGTGCACCGAGGACCTCCTGGAGGTCGGCCGCCGGTCCGGAACCGCCCTCGCGCGTGAAGCGGATCTTCTGCTCGAAGGCGCGGCCCATGGCCCGGACCACGGACTGCAGGGCCGGGTGGTCCAGTGGCGTCAGGCACGGGCGCGTGGCCGGGGCGAACGTGATCTCGCACCTGATACCGGCGGGCACCTGCTCGGTGACCCAGGCGCGGACGACCTTCTCGATGTGGTCGGGGTCCTGGCCCGCGACCAGCCGGAAGGAGAGCTTCACCATCGCCGACGACGGGATGATCGTCTTGCTGCCGGGGCCCTGGTAGCCGCCGCCGATGCCGTTCACCTCGGCCGTGGGGCGGGCCCAGACGCGCTCCAGGGTGGTGTGCCCCGCCTCGCCGTGGGCGGCGTGGGACTTGGCGGTGCGCAGCCACTGCTCCTCGTCGAAGGGCAGTTCGGCGAAGAGTTTCCGCTCGCTGTCGGTGAGCTCGACGACGCCGTCGTAGAAGCCGGGGACCGCCACGCGTGCGTGCTCGTCGTGCAGGGCGGCGACGAGACGGGCCGCGGCGGTGGCCGGGTTCGGGACGGCGCCGCCGAAGGAGCCGGAGTGGATGTCCTGGTCGGGGCCGTGGAAGCGGATCTCGCACTCGGCGAGGCCGCGCATGCCGGTGCACACGGTGGGGGTGTCCTCGGACCACATGCCGGTGTCGGAGACGATCACGGTGTCGGCGGCGAGCCGCTGCGCGTGCTGCTCGACGAGGGCGCGGAAGTGGGGGGAGCCGGACTCCTCCTCGCCCTCGATCAGCAGCTTCAGGCCGACCGCGGGCGCCGTGCGGCCGGTGGCGGCGAGGTGG
The DNA here is from genome assembly GCF_022698145.1 of Streptomyces spinosisporus. Classification (GTDB taxonomy): domain Bacteria; phylum Actinomycetota; class Actinomycetes; order Streptomycetales; family Streptomycetaceae; genus Streptomyces; species Streptomyces spinosisporus. The sequence continues at coordinate 93,746 of NZ_JALDAX010000010.1, read as the reverse complement.
GCGCGGACGCCGAGTGTGTGGAAGAACACCTGGCCCTTGTCGTCGGCCGCCCCGCGCGCGTGGAGACGGTTCTCCTGGACGACGGGCTCGAAGGGGTCGCTGTCACAGCCGTCCTCGCGGGCAGCGGGCTGCACGTCGTGATGGCCGTAGACGAGGACGGTGGGCGCCTCGGGGTCGGTGGAGGGCCACTCGGCGAAGACGGCCGGGGCTCCCGGGGTGTCCCAGACCTCGACGGTCGTGAAACCGGTCTCTGGCAGCTTGCCGGCGAGCCATTCCGCGCTGCGGCGCACGTCGGGCGCGTGGTCGGGCTGGGCCGACACGGACGGAATGCGCAGCCACTCGGCGAGATCGTCGAGGAAGGCGGCTCGGTGCTGTGCGAGGTACGTACGGACGGCGCTGACGGCACTGTCAACGGGCTGGCTCATGGTCACGAGCCTATCGGCCCGCACCGACATCCTCGTTGGGCGGTTCCTCACAGTTTGCTGGCTCGGCCGGCTCCCCCAGCAGCAGCCGCTCCAGTGCGGCCCGGTCCGGCAGGTCCCGCGGTCGTACGACCTCACCAGTGCGTACGTAGAGGAACGCGGCGTTGACGGACTCCAGGGGGACGCCCTGCTGCTCGGCCCAGGCGAGCCGGTACAGGGCGAGCTGGAGGGGGTCGGCGGAGCGGGTGCGGCTGGTCTTCCAGTCCACGATCTCGTACGTCGTCCCGCCGTCGTCGGTGCTCTCCCTGTAGACGGCGTCGATACGGCCCCGGACCACGCGGCCGGCGATGGCGAGCTGGAAGGGCGCCTCCACGCGGTGGGGCGTGCGGTGCGCGTACTCGGTCCGCTCGAAGGCGTCCTTGAGCGCTTCCAGGTCACGCTCGTCGGCGATCTCGGCCTCGGTACCGGGCAGCTCCTCCGGCTCCAGGACGGGCAGGGTCAGCTCTTCGAAGCGTGCTTCGACCCAGGCGTGGAAACGGGTGCCCCGGCGGGCGGCAGGCTGCGGCGGGCGGGGCATCGGGCGCGCGAGCTCCTGTGCGAAGCCGTCCGGGTCGGCCGCCAGGCGCAGCACCTGGGACGCGGTGAGCGACGCGGGCAGGGGGACGTCCGTGACGGCCTCCCGCGCGCGCAGGAGCTCACCGGTGAGGGCGTCCAGGTCGCGGTCCCAGGAGGCGAGGGTGCGGGCCTCCTCCGGAGTGAGGCGGGCGGGCTCGCGAGGCGGGCGGTGCGGGTACGCACGCGTGCCGCCACGCGGTTCCGAGGCCTCCGGGACCTGTGGGGGCGGTGCCTGGTGCGGGACGGTGGGACGGGCTGTGGACCAGGCGTCCCAGTCGGACGGGGGTTCGTCCGTGAAGGGGGGCTCCTCGCCTGTGAAGGGGAGCTTCTCGTCCAGCGCTTCGCCCTCGAGGGACGGCTCGTCGTCGTAGAGCGGCTCGTCGTCGTAGGGCGGCGGTTCCTCGCCGTACGGCGGCTCGTCCTCGTACGGAAGCCCGTCCTCGTACGGCAGTTCGTCGTCGTCCGGCGGTGCGGGCCAGTCCGGGTCGTCGTGGCTGTCGGGGTCGTGTGCGGCCGCGGGGTGACCGTCCTGGGAGGCGAGTTCTTCGAGGTGGGCGAGGACCGTTTCGGCGGCCGAGCGGCGCCGGGCGAGGGACGCCTCGTCCAGGGGCAGGGGCCAGACCTGCTCGACGCTCTCCGTGTGCAGGGCCGGGTTCTCCTCGCCCTCGGCGGGCTCGTCCGCCCATGCCTCGATCTCGCCGTGTCCGGCCTCGCAGTGTTCGTACAGGGCCTGGAGGAAGTCGGAGGGACCGCGCGGTTTCTTCTGCGTGGGGCCCCACCAGTGGCCCGAACCCAGCAGCAGCGAGCGGGGGCGGGTGAAGGTGACGTAGCCGAGGCGGAGTTCCTCGGTGTGCTGGTGCTCCTTCATCGCCTCCTGGAAGGCCTTCAGGCCCCGGGAGTCCCAGGCCTCGACGTCGGGCAGGGTGGTGGCGTCGCCGCGCAGCTCGTGCGGGAGTACCTTGCCCTGGGAGGTCCACCGCTCGCGCCCCTGGGTGCTGGGGAAGGTGCCGGTGACCAGTCCGGGGACGGCCACGACGTCCCACTCCAGGCCCTTGGACTTGTGCGCGGTGAGGACCTTCACGGTGTTCTCGCCGCCGGGGAGGGCGTTGTCGAGGCCCTTCTCGTACTGGGCGGCGGTGCGCAGGAAGGCCAGAAAGGCGAGCAGCGTGGCCTCCTGGTCGCCGGCGGCGAACGAGGCGGCGATGTCCAGGAAGTTGGAGAGGGTCTCGCGGCGGCGTGCGGCCAGGGCGTGCGGGGACGCGGACAGTTCCACCTCCAGGCCGGTCACGGCGAGGACGCGGTGCAGCACGTCCATCAGCGGGTCGGACAACGACCGGCGCAGATCGCGCAGTTCGGCGGCCAGGCGCGCGAACCGCACGCGTGCGTCCGGCGAGAAGGGCAGCCCGTCGTCCTCCCGGTCGGCGTCGAGCGGCATCTCCAGGAAGGTGTCGAGGGCGTCCGCGAGCGAGGTCACCTCCGAGGGGTCGGTCCCCTCGACGGCCTCGGCGAGCCGGCGGTCCCGGTCGTCGTCGTCCACGCGCGCGTGGCTGACGAGGAGTCGCGCACGGCGTCCCAGGAGGGCGAGGTCGCGCGGTCCGATGCGCCAGCGCGGGCCGGTCAGCAGCCGGACCAGGGAGGCGTTGGCGCCGGGGTCCTGCAGGACCTCGCAGACGGCGACCAGGTCGGCGATCTCGGGCAGGTGCAGCAGCCCGGACAGACCGACCACCTCGACGGGGACGTCCCGTGCGACGAGCGCGCCCTGGATCTCCGCGAAGTCGGTCGCCGTGCGGCACAGGACGGCGATCTCACCGGGTGCCTTCCCGGTGTTCACCAGGTGGGCGACGGAGTCGGCGAGCCACTCGATCTCCTCGGCGTGGGTGGTCAGCAGCGCGCAGCGCACCGTGCCGTCCCGCTCGGCGCCGGGGGCGGGTCGAAGGGCCTCCACGCCCGCGTGCATGGCGCGCAGCGGCTCCGCGAGCCCGTTGGCCAGGTCGAGGAGGCGGCCGCCGCTGCGGCGGTTCTCGCTGAGCGACTGCCGGGTGGCGGGGCGGCCGTCGGGGTGGGCGAAGTGCTCCGGGAAGTCGTCCAGGTTGGCGACGGAGGCACCGCGCCAGCCGTAGATCGCCTGGCAGGGGTCGCCGACGGCGGTGACCGGGTGGCCGGTGCCGCCCCCGAACAGCCCTGCCAGGAGGATGCGTTGGGCCACCGAGGTGTCCTGGTACTCGTCGAGGAGGACCACACGGAACTCGTCGCGCAGGATGCGGCCGACCTCGGTGATCTGCGCGAGCTGCGCGGACAGGGCGATCTGGTCGCCGAAGTCGAGCAGATCGCGCTCGCGTTTGGCGGCACGGTAGCGGACCACGAGGTCGGCGAGTTCACGGCGGGCGGCGGCCGCTTTGGGTACCTGTCGCAGGGCGTCGTTGCCGAGCCTGACGCCCTCCAGGGTGCGCAGCAGCTCGGAGTCGTACGCGCGTACCTCTGCCGGTGCCACGAGGTGTTCGGACAGTTCGGCGTCGAGCGTGAGCAGGTCGCTGACGAGGTCCGCGAAGGAACGGGTGAGTCCCGGGTAGGGGCCCGGCGCCTCGCGCAGCACGCGCGCGGCGAGTTGGTAGCGGGTGGCGTCGGCGAGCAGGCGCGCGCTGGGTTCGAGGCCGATGCGCAGTCCGTGGTCGGTCAGGAGGCGGCCCGCGAAGGCGTGGTACGTGGAGATCACGGGCTCGCCGGGCGGGTTGTCCGGATCGATGACGTCCGGGTCGGTGACGCCCGCCTTGATGAGCGCCTTGCGGACGCGCTCGGCGAGTTCACCGGCCGCCTTGTTGGTGAAGGTGAGTCCGAGGACCTGTTCCGGGGCGACCTGCCCGGTGCCGACCAGCCACACCACGCGTGCCGCCATCACGGTCGTCTTGCCGGACCCGGCTCCGGCCACGATCACCTGCGGGGCGGGCGGCGCGATGATGCAGGCCGTCTGCTCCGGGGTGAACGGGATCCCGAGGAGCTCCTTGAGCTGATCGGGATCGGTGATACGTGGCGGCACGTCAGAGAGGCTAGCGGCGGTCACTGACAGTGGAGGCCGCGTCGGCCCCCGGTCGGCGAGAAGTGCAGGTCAGAACGGGTGGTGTGATGGATCACCCTCGTCACTCGACGATGTGCCGTCCTTCGGGCCGGGCACTGCAGGAGGCCCGGAACGCGCAGTGCGCGCAGTGCTGTCCGGCGGTCGGCGTGAAGCGTTCGTCGAGCACCTTGCCGGCGGCGGTGGCGAGCAGTTCGCCGACCCACTCCCCCTCCAGCGGCTCCTGCGCCTGCACTTTGGGGAGGGTCTCGCCGCCGTCGCGCCGGGCGGCGCCCTGGCGCAGCTGGACCAGTTCGGCGCCCCCGGGCTCGGGACGCTCCCCGTCGAAGGCGTCGTCGACGGCACCCTCACGGACGGCGAGCTGGTAGACGGCGAGCTGGGGATGGCGCTCCATCTCGCGCGCGGTGGGCGCCTGTTTGCCGGTCTTGAAGTCGACGACGTAGGCGCGGCCCTCGCCGTCCGTCTCGACGCGGTCCATGGAACCGCGGATGCGGACCTCGTAGTCGCCCGCTTCGAGCGTGACGTCGAAGCCCTGCTCGCTGGCGACGGGTGTGCGGCCCGCGCGGTCCATGACGTGCCACTTCAGGAAGCGTTCGAGCGCCACGCGCGCGTTCTCCTTCTCCTGCGCCGACTTCCACGGCGCGTCGAAGGCGAGCGCGTTCCACACGGAGTCGAGGCGCTCCATGAGGACGGCGAGGTCGGCGGGGGTGTGCCCGGAGGCGACCTCGTCGGCGAGGACGTGCACCACGTTGCCGAAGCCCTGGGCGGTGGTCGCGGGGGCGTCGGCCTTCACCTCGCGGCCCAGGAACCACTGCAGGGTGCAGGTGTTGGCGAGCTGGTCCAGGGCGCTGCCGGAGAGCACGACGGGCTGGTCGCGGTCGCGCAGCGGCACCTTGCTCTCGGTCGGCTCGTACATGCCCCACCAGCGGTAGGGGTGGGCCGAGGGGACGAGCGGGCGGCCGTCCTCGTCGGCGAGCGCGGCGAGCCGTGCCAGCCGGTGGGCCGCGGCCTCCCTGAGGGTGTCCGAGACGCGCGGGTCGACCGTCGTGGCACGCAGCTCGGCGACGAGCGCGGCGACCGACAGCGGGCGGCGGGGGCGACCGGTGACGTCCTTGGGCTCGACGCCGAGCTCGGTGAGGAAGCGGGAGGGCTGGTCGCCGTCGTCCGCGGGGGCCTTCACCGCGGTGACGACGAGACGTTCACGCGCGCGCGTGGCGGCCACGTAGAACAGCCGGCGCTCCTCCGCCAACAGCGCACCCGGGGTCAGCGGTTCGGCGAGTCCGTCGCGGCCGATGCGGTCGGCCTCCAGGAGCGAGCCGCGGCGGCGCAGGTCGGGCCACAGGCCCTCCTGGACTCCGGCGACGACGACCAGGCGCCATTCCAGGCCCTTGGAACGGTGCGCGGTCATCAGGCGTACGGCGTCGGGTCGTACCGCACGCCGGGTGAGGGTGTCGGCGGCGATGTCCTCGGCCTCGATCTCCTCCAGGAAGTTGAGGGCGCCTCGGCCGCCGGTGCGTTCCTCCGCGCGCGTGGCGGTCGCGAAGAGGGCGCACACGGCGTCCAGGTCACGGTCGGCGTTGCGTCCGGCGACGCCGCCGCGGCGCGCGGACCGCTCCAGGCGAACCGGCCAGGGCGTGCCCTCCCACAGGTCCCACAGCGCCTCTTCGGCCGTGCCGCCCCGGGCGAGGCGCTCCCGGGCCTTGCGCAGCAGCGCGCCGAGCCGCTGGGCGCCGCGCGCGTACGCGGGGTCGTGGACGGCGAGCCGCTCGGGCTCGGCCAGCGCCCGCGCGAGCAGCTCGTCCGAGGGCGGCGGCAGGGCGTTGCCCGCGGCCCGCTCCTCGTCGCGCAGGGCCCGCCCGAGACGGCGCAGATCGGCGGCGTCCATGCCCGCGAGGGGTGAGGCGAGCAGGGTGAGGGCGGTTTCGGTGTCGAGCCATGACGTGGGCGGCTCGGTGGGCGGCGTTTCGGGTTCTGCGGGCTGGGTTTCGCCCGAAGGGGACTCCTCGGGCTGCTCCGCCTCCGCCGCGGCCACCGCCCGCAGGGCCGTGAGCAGTGGTGCCACCGCCGGCTCGTGGCGCAGGGGGAGGTCGTCGCCGTCTATGTCCAGGGGGACGCCGGCGGCGGTGAGGGCGCGGCGGACCGTCGGGATGGTGCGGGATCCGGCGCGCACCAGCACCGCCATCTCACTCCACGGGATCCCGTCCTCCAGGTGGGCCCGGCGGAGGATGTCGGCGATGTTGTCCAGCTCCGTACCGGGTGTCGGGTACGTGTACACCTCGACGCGGCCGCCGTCGCGCACCGGGGCGAGCGCACGGTGTGCGCGCACCTTCTCCGCGGGGAGGCGGGTGAGCGGCATGCGCTGGGTGACCAGACGGGTCGCCGCCAGCAGCGCGGCACCGGAGCGACGTGAGGTGCGCAGGACCTCCACGGGTGCCGGGCGGCCGTCCGCGCGCGGGAAGGTGTCCGGGAACTCGAGAATGCCGTTCACGTCCGCACCGCGGAACGCGTAGATCGACTGGTCGGGGTCGCCGAAGGCGACAAGGGTGCGGCCGCCGCCGGCGAGGGCGTGCAGCAGCCGTACCTGGGCGGCGTCCGTGTCCTGGTACTCGTCCACGAAGACGGCGTCGTACTGCGCGGCGAGCTGCCCGGCCACCTCGGGGCGGCGGGCGAGGAGGACGGCCCTGTGGACCAGTTCGGCGTAGTCGAGCACGCCCTGCAGGTCGAGCACGTCGAGGTACTCGGCGAGGAAGGCGGCCGCGGCGCGCCAGTCGGGGCGGCCGATGCGGCGGGCGAAGGCGTCCAGGGAGCCGGGGCCCAGACCCAGTTCGCGGCTGCGGGCGAGGACGGCGCGGACCTCGTCGGCGAAGCCGCGGGTGGTGAGACAGGCACGCAGTTCGTCGGGCCAGCGCACGTGCGCGAGGCCGAGCCGCTCCAGGTCGGCCTGGCCCGCGAGCAGTTCGCGGACCGTCACGTCCTGCTCGGGGCCGGACAGCAGCCGCAGGGGCTCCACGAAGAGGTCGCTGTCCTGGTGGGCACGGACCAGGGCGTAGCAGAACGAGTGGAAGGTGGTCGCCCGGGGCGCGTGTGCCGCCCCGATGCGCAGGGCCATGCGGTCGCGCAGCTCGACGGCGGCCTTGCGGCTGAAGGTCAGCACCAGGATGCGTTCGGGGTCCCCGCCGCGGGCGACGTGCGCCGCCACGGACTCGACGAGCGTGGTGGTCTTGCCGGTGCCCGGACCTGCGAGGACGAGCAGCGGGCCGCCCTCGTGGTCAACCACGGAGCGCTGTGACGCGTCAAGACGAGGGGGATCCTGTCGGGTCGGCGGAGTACGCACCAGACGGTAAGCGCCACGGTTCCCCTGCCGCACCTGGGGGTGCGGCAGGCGCCTGGTGGAGGAAGAGGAGCTCACGTGGTTCGCCGGTCCTGGTGGTTGCGCTGGTTGTCGGACCACAGTGCGTGGAGGACGGTGGTCAAGGGGGTGAGGGGGACTGGTGCAGCCGACGCTACGCCGACGAGACGTACGGAAGTCGGTCTTCCGCTTCTTCCCTCCCGGCACTCGCGACCCGCAGGCCCCTCGCCCCACGAACGTACGGCATGCCACAAACGTGCCTCGGTTCCCCCGTACGGATCACGGGTCACACGCGGACCTGTCCCATGGCGGAAGCTGTCAGGTGTGACCCTCTGCGCGTCCGCCGCCGTCCCACCGCGCCCGTCTCATGTCGAGGCGCGGCAGGTGGCCCTCGGCGGCCCTGCTCGCCTCCTTGAGGGGGGTGCCCTCGGCGCGGTAGCGGTCGAGGGCCCGCAGTTCGTGGCCCGGAAGCAGAACGCCGTCCGCGCGGACGACACGCCACCACGGAACGGCTCCGCCGTAGAGGGCCATCACCCGGCCGACCTGACGAGGGCCACCCTCCTCCAGCCATTCGGCGACGTCCCCGTACGTCATCACGCGCCCGGGCGGGATCAGTTCGGCGACCTCCAGGACCCGCTCCGCGTACTCCGGCAGCGCGTCGGGGTGCTCCGGGGGGTCGTCGTGCGGCAGGCTCTCCTCGCTCATCCGGCTCATCCTGCCCCATGCCACCGACAGTGCGACGGGCCTGTGACCGTCCGTGACCCTCGCCCCTGGACGGCGCTTCGGGCAGACTGTGCGCCCCGCACGTGCACCCTGATACCCCCGCGTGTCGGTGGGGCATGCCACCATCATGCGGGCGGTGACCGGTGATACGAGATCAAGAAGAGACGATGAAGCAGCAGGGTGCGCACCCAGAGGACGCGGAGAGCACCTCTGACGCTTCGTCGCGCCCGGGCAGCCCCACCGGCTCCGGCACGGATGCCGAGGCCGCCGCCCCGGACGGCGACAAGACCGCTCCGGACGGCAGGCCGGCCGCCTCGAAGAGCGCGGCCAGGAGCGAGGACCCGTACCTCGACGAGGCCCACATCGACGAGGTGGAGGGCGACGAACCGCTGCTCCCCGCGCGCGTGCACCGCCCGTCCGATCTGATGCGCCTCCTGGTGGGCGTGCTGGCCGTCGCCGTCCTGCTCGCCATCGCCGCGTTCGCGCACGGCACCACCTCGGGGCTCGAACAGGACATCAACAAGGGCACCGGCCAGGCGCCCGACCTGCTCATCAAGATCGCCGGCCTGGCCTCCAGCATCGCGATCCTGCTCGTGCCGGTCGCCTTCGCGATCGAGCGGCTGATCAAGCGCGACGGGCTGCGCATCGCCGACGGCGTGCTCGCGGCGGTCCTCGCCCACGGTGTGACGCTCGCCACTGACCTCTGGGTCGCCAAGGCCGCCCCCGACTCCATCCAGGAGGCGCTCACCCAGCCCTCCCCGGGCGACATCCACGCACTGACCGACCCGGTGCACGGCTATCTCGCGCCGGTCATCGCGTACATGACGGCGGTCGGCATGTCCCGCCGTCCGCGCTGGCGCGCGGTGCTGTGGATCGTGCTGCTCCTCGACGCCTTCTCGATGCTCGTCACCGGCTACACCACGCCGTTCTCGATCATCCTGACGGTGCTGATCGGCTGGACCGTGGCCTACGGCACGCTGTACGCGGTCGGCTCGCCCAACGTCCGTCCCACGGGACGCACGCTGATGGCGGGCCTGCGGCACGTCGGCTTCCGGCCGGTGACCGCCGCGCGCGAGGAAGTGACGGAGACGCCCGAGACGGGCGACCGCGGCCGGCGGTACTTCGTCACGCTGGAGGACGGCCCGCCGCTGGACGTGACGGTGGTCGACCGGGAGCAGCAGGCGCAGGGCTTCTTCTACCGCGCGTGGCGCAATCTGACGCTGCGCGGCTTCGCCACACGCAGCAGCCTGCAGTCCCTGCGTCAGGCGCTGGAGCAGGAGGCGCTGCTCGCCTACGCGGCGATCGCGGCCGGTGCCAACGCCCCCAAGCTGATCGCGACCTCGGAGCTCGGCCCCGACGCCGTGATGCTCATCTACGAGCACACCGGCGGGCGCACCCTGGACACCCTGGCGGACGACGAGATCACCGACGAGCTGCTGCACGACGCCTGGCACCAGGTCCGGGCCCTGCAGTCGCGGCGCATCGCGCACCGCAGGCTGGTGGGCGACGCGATCCTGGTGGATCGTTCCGGCACGGTGATCCTGACCGATCTGCGCGTCGGCGAGATCGCGGCCGGCGATCTGCTGCTGCGCATGGACATCTCGCAGCTCCTCGTCACGCTCGGCCTGCGGGTGGGCGCCGAGCGCGCGGTGGCCTCCGCGGTGGGCGTGCTCGGCCCGGACGCCGTGGCCGACTGCCTGCCGATGCTGCAGCCCATCGCGCTCAGCCGCACCTCGCGCGCGACCCTGCGCAGACTGGCCCGCGAGCGCGCCCAGCGCGAGCGCGAGGCGGTCCTGGAGGCCTCCCGGCAGCTCAAGCAGACCCGGCTGGACGAGGCGCCGGACGACGACACCTCCGTATCCGACAAGCCCGACAAAAAGGCCGTACGGGCTGAGCAGCGGGCCGAGCAGCGCGCCGAGAAGCGGGCCATCGACGAGGCCCTGGACGAGGCGCGCGAGGACGATCTGCTCACCCAGATCCGCCACCAGGTGCTGCTGATCAGGCCGCAGGCGCCGGTCGAGCCTGCCCGTCTCGAACGGGTGCGGCCGCGCACGCTGATCAGCTTCATCGCGGGCGCCTTCGGTGCGTACTTCCTGCTGACGCAGCTCACCCACATCGAGTTCGGTCCCCTGATCTCGAACGCGCAGTGGGGCTGGGTCCTTGCGGCCGTGGCGTTCTCGGCGGCCAGCTACTTCGCCGCGGCCATGGCGCTGCTGGGGTTCGTGCCCGAGCGGGTGCCGTTCGTGCGGGCCGTGGCCGCGCAGGTCGCCGGATCGTTCGTCAAGATCGTCGCCCCGGCCGCGGTGGGCGGCGTCGCCCTCAACACGCGCTTCCTCCAGCGCTCCGGTGTGCGCCCGGGACTCGCGGTGGCGAGCGTCGGCGCCTCGCAGCTGTTCGGGCTCGGCTGCCACATCCTCATGCTGCTGTCGTTCGGCTATCTGACGGGCACCGAGAAGACCCCGTCGCTCTCGCCGTCCCGTACGGTCATCGCGGGTCTGCTCACCGTGGCGGTACTCGTCCTGGTGGTCACCTCGGTGCCGTTCCTGCGCAAGTTCGTCGTCACGCGCGTGCGGTCGCTTTTCGCCGGCGTCGTGCCGCGCATGCTGGACGTGCTGCAGCGGCCGCAGAAGCTCATCAGCGGCATCGGCGGCACCCTGCTGCTGACCGCCTGCTTCGTAATGTGCCTGGACGCCTCGATCCGCGCCTTCGGCAGTGAGGGGACCACGCTCAGCATCGCCAGCGTCGCCGTCGTCTTCCTCGCCGGCAACGCGCTCGGGTCCGCGGCCCCGACCCCGGGCGGCGTGGGCGCGGTGGAGGCGACGCTGACCGTCGGTCTGATCGCGGTGGGCCTGCCCAAGGAGGTCGCGGCGCCCGCCGTCCTGCTGTTCCGGCTGCTGACGCTCTGGCTGCCGGTGCTGCCGGGCTGGCTGGCCTTCAACCACCTCTCCCGCAAGGGCTCGCTCTAGTACGACGGCTTTTCTGGTACGGCGGCTGTACGCGCGCGTACCTCGTACGGCCCGTGTCCCGAGCATCCCGCCCCGCACGGCCGCAGGATGGAGGCATGCCGAACCCTTCCCGTCTGCGCGCCGCTGCCGTGACCGCCACCGTCGTGCTCCTGTCCTCCCTGATGGCGGGCTGCAGCGACGACTCCGGGAGCGACGACTCCGGGGATCTGTCGGCCCAGAAGCTGGACTGGAAGGACTGCCCCGCGCCATCGGCCGCGCAGGGCGGCGGAAACGCGCCCTCACCGCTGCCGAAGGGCGGCACCTGGCAGTGCGCCACCATGAAGGCGCCCCTCGACTGGAACAAGCCCAAGGGCGACACCATCGGCATCGCGCTGATCCGGGCCAGGACGAGCGGCCCGCAGAACAAGCGCATCGGTTCGCTCGTCTTCAACTTCGGCGGGCCGGGCGGCTCGGGCGTCACCACGCTGCCCTCCTTCGGCGAGGACTACGCCACCCTGCGCACGCGTTACGACCTGGTCAGCTTCGACCCCCGCGGAGTGGGCCGCAGCGCCCCCGTGAAGTGCGAGAGCGACCAGGAGCTCGACGCGTACTTCCAGCAGGACGCGACCCCGGACGACGCCCGTGAGCGGACCGAGTACCTGGACAACACCAAGGACTTCAACGCGGCCTGCGAGAAGAACTCCAAGAAGGTGCTGCCGCATGTGCGCACCACCGACGCGGCCCGTGACATGGATCTGATGCGCCAGGTCCTCGGCGACGACAAGCTGCACTACTTCGGCATCTCGTACGGCACCGAACTCGGCGGCGTCTACGCCCACCTGTTCCCGAAGAAGGTGGGCCGCGCCGTCTTCGACGCGGTCGTCGACCCGACGCAGAACGCCGAGCAGGGCTCGCTCGGACAGGCCAAGGGCTTCCAGCTCGCGCTCGACAACTTCGCCGAGGACTGCACGTCCAAGACCACGGACTGCCCCATCGGCGACACCGCGCAGGACGTGAAGGACCGCATCGCCACCCTGCTCAAGGACCTCGACAGCAAGCCGATCGCCGGTATCTTCCCCCGCCGGCTGACACAGACCGCCGCGACCAACGGCATCGCGCAGGCGCTGTACTCGAAGGACTTCTGGCAGTACCTCACCGAGGGCCTGGAGCAGGCCTACCAGGGCGACGGCAGGACGCTTCTGGCGCTGTCCGACTCGCTGAACGGGCGCAGCGAGAACGGCGAGTACAGCAACATCTCCGCTGCCAACATCGCCATCAACTGCGCCGACGACAAGCCGCGCTACAGCCCCGGCTTCGTGCAGCAGAAACTGCCCGAGTTCCGGTCCGCCTCACCGCTGTTCGGCGACTTCCTGGCCTGGGGCATGGTCAGCTGCACCGACTGGGCCGTGGCGGGGGCCGGCGACCACCCCGACGTGAGCGCGCCGGGCTCCGCGCCGATCCTCGTCGTGGGCAACACCGGCGACCCGGCCACGCCGTACGAGGGTGCGCGGAAGATGGTGGAGTCGCTGGGCCGGGGCGTCGGTGTCGAGCTGACGTACAAGGGCCAGGGGCACGGCTCGTACGACAGCAAGAACAAGTGCGTGCAGGCCGCGGTGAACGGCTATCTGCTCGACGGGAGAGTGCCGAAGGCAGGGACCGTCTGTTCCTGAGACCCGAGCCAGATCGCCAATAAAGCAGCAGGTCAGAACGTTATCCACAGGCTCCGGCAGGTGCGGCTTGATCCGCCTACTATGGCCTGACCGCCTTCCGCCGCTCGATGCGGAGGGCCTGTGAGGGGGGAAAGCACATGGCACGACTCCTACGGTGGACGGCACTGAGCGCCGCCGCCGCGCTCCTGGTGGGCGGCTGCGGCAGCGGTTCGTCCTCCGACGACGACGGCAAGGGCGGTGACCGTACGAGCGCGCCCGCCTCGTCGCCGTCCCGCTCCTCCGGCACGACGGCCGCGCTGCCCTCCTCACTGACCGGACAGAAGCTCGCCTGGGAAGCCTGCAAGGCCACCGCCGACTCCCCCGCGCCGGGCAACGACTGGCAGTGCGCGACGCTCAAGGCACCGCTGGACTGGTCGAAGCCCGAGGGCGAGACCATCGGCCTCGCGCTCATCCGCGCCAAGGCCAACGGCGACAAGCGCACCGGCTCGCTCCTGTTCAACTTCGGCGGCCCCGGCGGCTCGGGCGTCTCCACGATGCCGTCGTACGCCTCCATGGTGTCCAAACTGCGCGAGCAGTACGACCTGGTGAGCTGGGACCCGCGCGGAGTCGCCGCCAGCGAGGGTGTGCGCTGCCGCAGCGACAAGGACATCCAGGCGGCCGAGGACGTGGACGCCACCCCGGACACCCCGGCGGAGGAGAAGGCGTACTTCCAGGACGCCGCCGACTTCGGCAAGGGCTGCGAGAAGGCCGCGGGAAAGCTGCTGGCGCATGTGTCGACGACGGACACCGCCCGCGACATGGACCTGATGCGCCAGGTCCTCGGCGACAGGAAGATGCACTACTTCGGCATCTCGTACGGCACGGAACTCGGCGGTGTCTACGCCCACTTGTTCCCGAAGAACGTGGGACGGCTGATCCTCGACGCGGTCGTCGACCCGAGCGCCGACACCGTGGGGCACGCGGAGAACCAGACCAGGGGCTTCCAGCGCGCCCTGGACGACTACCTCAAGTCGACCGGCCAGGACCCGAAGCAGGGCTCCCAGAAGATCGCGGACCTGGTCGAGCGACTCGACTCGAAGCCGCTGCCCACCTCGTCCGGCCGGAAGCTGACCCAGACGCTCGCCCTCACCGGCATCGTCCTGCCGCTGTACAGCAAGTCCGGCTGGCCGACCCTGACCAGCGCCCTCGACGCGGCCGAACAGGGCGACGGTTCCGAGCTGCTGGCACTCGCCGACGGTTACAACGAACGCGACTCCTCGGGGCACTACGGCACGACGACCCACTCCCAACGGGTCATATCGTGCCTGGACGACAAGGAGCGCCCGACCGCCGAGGAGACGAAGAAGAGGCTGTCGGCGTTCGAGAAGATCTCGCCCGTGTTCGGCGACTTCCTCGGCTGGGACACGGCCGGCTGGTGCCACGACTGGCCGGTGGCCGGGCAGTTCGACACCCCGGAGGTGAGTGCACCGGGAGCGGCGCCGATTCTCGTGGTGGGCAACACCGGCGACCCTGCGACGCCGTACGAGGGCGCCCGGAAGATGGCCGACGAGCTGGGCAAGGGCGTCGGCGTGGAGCTCACCTGGAAGGGCGAGGGACACGGTGCGTACGGCAGCGGGAGCGACTGCGTCGACTCGACGGTGAACGCGTATCTGCTGGACGGGACGGTGCCGAAGGACGGCAAGATCTGCGCCTCGTAGTCGCGGCAGGGGGCTCCGGCGCCCGGGCAGCGGAAAGGGGCCCGGCACCCTTGGTGCCGAGCCCCTGTGGCCGCCTAGTAGACCGGCTTGTGCGGCTCGATCTGGTTGACCCAGCCGATGACGCCGCCGCCGACGTGCACGGCGTCGGAGAAGCCCGCGGACTTCAGGACCGCGAGGACTTCCGCACTGCGGACACCCGTCTTGCAGTGCAGGACGATCTTCTTGTCCTGCGGGAGGCTCTCCAGGGCGGTGCCCATCAGGAACTCGTTCTTCGGGATCAGCTTGGCGCCCGGGATGTTGACGATCTCGTACTCGTTGATCTCACGGACGTCGATGATCTCGATGTTCTCGCCGTCGTCGATCCACTCCTTGAGCTGCTTGGGAGTGATCGTCGAGCCGGCGGCCGCCTCCTGGGCCTCCTCGGAGACGACGCCGCAGAAGGCCTCGTAGTCGATGAGCTCGGTGACGGTCGGGTTCTCGCCGCAGACCGCGCAGTTGGGGTCCTTGCGGACCTTGACCTGGCGGTACTGCATCTCCAGGGCGTCGTAGATCATCAGGCGGCCGACCAGCGGCTCGCCGATGCCCGCGAGGAGCTTGATGGCCTCGTTGACCTGGATGGAGCCGATGGACGCGCACAGCACGCCGAGGACGCCGCCCTCGGCGCAGGAGGGGACCATGCCCGGGGGCGGGGGCTCCGGGTACAGGCAGCGGTAGCAGGGACCGTGCTCGGACCAGAAGACGGAGGCCTGGCCGTCGAAGCGGTAGATCGAGCCCCACACGTACGGCTTGTTCAGCAGCACGCAGGCGTCGTTGACCAGGTAGCGGGTCGCGAAGTTGTCCGTGCCGTCGACGATCAGGTCGTACTGGCTGAAGATGTCCATCACGTTGTCGGCCTCGAGCCGCTCCTCGTGAAGGATCACGTTCACGTACGGGTTGATGCCCTTGACGGAGTCACGGGCGGACTCGGCCTTGGAGCGGCCGATGTCGGACTGGCTGTGGATGATCTGACGCTGCAGGTTCGATTCGTCGACCTCGTCGAACTCGACGATGCCGAGGGTGCCGACGCCCGCGGCGGCCAGGTACATCAGTGCCGGCGAGCCCAGGCCGCCGGCGCCCACACAGAGCACCTTGGCGTTCTTCAGCCGCTTCTGCCCGTCCATCCCCACGTCGGGGATGATCAGGTGGCGGGAGTACCTGCGGACCTCGTCTACGGTGAGCTCGGCAGCCGGCTCGACCAGGGGTGGCAGCGACACGGGGACTCCGTTGGTCGGTCAATCACTACGGGTGTTCTTGCTGCAACACTGCCACGCGCTTTTTCATTCCGAGACACCCGTTCCGATCCGCGAGACGATTTCGTCCCAGTAACCGGGCATGGCCTCCCAGGGGTCGCTGTGGCCGCCCTGGTCCGTGCGGTCGGTGAAGTAGATCGTCGCCGCGCCCTGCCAGCGGGCGATGCGCAGGGCCTCCTCCAGGTGCGGGAGGGGCACTCCGTGGACGAAGTGACAGAAGCGCTCGGGCGGATGCTCGGCGGTCCACTCGGCCACCTGCGACCAGCGGTAGTCGCTCCAGGGGCCGCTGAAGGTGACCAGCTGGTCGGCGCTCTCGGCATAGCCGGGGTGCGGGTGGGTGCCATGGCCCAGGACGATGTGAGCGTCTTCACAGACTGCGCGGAGGGTGGCGACGGTGCGACGGGTCTCGGGGAGCGAGACGCCGTCGGTCGGACAGCGGTCCAGGAGGAAGCCGTCGACCTGGTACCAGTCGACGTGGCGCTGCGCGTCGGCGATCACCTCGCCGAGGTTGCGGCCGCCGGACGCGGAGTCGAGGTGGCCGAGGACGCGGACGCCCGCGTTGCGCAGCCGGCCCGCCGCCTCCAGGCAGTGCGGGTCGGGGCGGGTGCCGGGGCCGTCGGCGACATTGAGCACGACCCAGTGCAAGGGGGTTCCGGGGCGGGTGAGTTCGCCCCATTCGGTGGGCGCGACGAGGGGGTGTGCGTAGCCGGGGATGCCGAAGCCGGTGCGGACCCGGGTGCTCGCGATGCCTGTTCTGGTGCTGGTCACATACGACATGCCGCCTCCATCCAGATGTCGGCGAGTGATTCCTCGAGGTTGATCCGCGGCCGCCAGCCGAGCCGGTCGCGTGCGGTGCGCACATCGGCCTGCTGCCAGCTTCCGCAGCCGTCCGGGTACGGGTACGCCACCGGGGCCGCGTGGTCGGGATCCGGGCGCGGGTGCCCGATGGTCGACCGCAATGGGCCGGGCGGGCCGTCGAGTTCATGGAGGGCGCCGCCGTATCCGGCCACGCGGGCGAGCATGGCCGCGGCGTCGCGCAGCCGGACGGCGCGGCCCGCGCCGATGTTAATGACGCCCTGCGCGGCCGAGAGCGAGGCGGCGTGCACGGCACGGGCCACATCGCGTACGTCGACGAAGTCGCGCTGGACGCCGAGGCCGCCGAGCTTGAGCTCACCGTCGCCGGACTGCATGGCCCGGCGCATGGCCTCGGCGAGCCGGCCGAGCGGTGAGCCGGCGGGCGTGCCCGGGCCGGCCGGTGAGAAGACCCGCAGGACGACCGCGTCCAGGCCGGAGCCGAGGACGAGTTCGGTGGCGGCGAGCTTGCTCACGCCGTACGGGCCGCCGGGGCGGGGGACGGCGTCCTCGGCCGTGGACGAGCCGGGCTGGCTGGGCCCGTACTCCGCGCCGCAGCCGATCTGCACCAGGCGTGCGCCGCAGCCGCTGCGCCGCAGGGCCTCGCAGATGGTGGCGACGGCGACGGTGTTGTGGCGGGTCAGGTCGCGGGCGCCGCCCCGGGTGGCACCGGCGCAGTTGATGACGACACCCGGGTGGACCGCGTCGAGGAAGCGGGTGAGGGCGCCGGGGCTGCCGGACGCGAGGTCGAAGCGGACGTCGGCGTCGTCGCCGCGGCCGAGCGCGGTGAGCTGGACGGCCGGGTCGGCGAGCAGACGGTCGGCGACGAATCGGCCCAGGTAGCCGTTGGCTCCGATCAGCAGGACTCTCATCGGGCGGCTCCCGGGGCCGCGGCGTCAGATCGGGAGGTGATCATCTGGACTTCTCCTTCGGAGGGGGAGGTGCGGTTGCCCCCGAGCGGCGGGTCCGGGCGCCGGCGGCAAAGTGGGGGTTGCGGCCGCCGCGCACACGAAGCGCCGGCCGCCAAGTGGCAGGCGGCCTGCCGCGGCGCGCGGGCAGCCCCGGCCGGTGCCGCAGGGACGGACGCGGCGTCAGCACGGCCGGTCCGCGGGCGCATGGGCCGAGGCCCGGGTGACAGTGCGGGTCGCATAGACCAGCAGGGCCACCGCGGCCGCCGCGCACACCAAGCGCCGGCGGCCAAACGGCAGGCGGCCAGCTACGGCGCGCGGGCGGCCCCAGCCAGTGCCACGGGGACGGCCGCGGCGTCAGCACGGCCTGTCCGCGGGCGCATGGGCCGAGGCCCGGGTGAGGGTGCGAGTCGCATGGACCAGCAGGGCTGTTGCGGCCGCCGCGCAGGCGAGGGCCGGGATGCTGCCGGGGCCCCAGGCGTCGACGGCGGTTTCCACGGGGGTGGCGAGGAAGCCGCAGCCGGGCAGGCGGCCCGCGAACACCGTGGCGAGGGCCGTCGCCTCGGCGGCCGCCGCTGCCGCGAGGACGATGGCGGGGGCGTGGTGGAAACCGTGCGCGGTGAGGAGGCGGGCGAGGAGCAGCAGGGCGCCCAGGGTGACGGTCTGGGCGTAGGCCGCGCTCTCGCCCAGGACGACGCCGCACACGGCGAGCAGGGCCGACAGGGCGGACAGGAAGAGGGCGAACGCGCCGAGCAGCAGGGGCCGTGCGGACGCGGTGAACTCCTCCAGACCCCGGCTGGTGTCCAGTCTGCGGCGGGCGCTCACCGCGAAGAGGTGGGCGCACCATGCGGCGGGGGCGCACGCCAGGCTCAGGGCCAGGACAGGGGCCGTGGCCACGGTCCAGGAGCTGTCGGCGGAGGCGCCGGGCGGGCCGTCGGGGCCTCCGGCGACGGCCGCGTCGAGCAGACCGTCGCCGAGGAGGGCGTAGGCGAGGAGCCAGCACGTCCAGACCGAGCTGCCGGAGGCGTGCCGCGCGGATCCCGGGGGCGTGCCGTCGGTCGGGGCGAGGGGGCCGCGGGCGAGCGCCGCACGCAGGGCGAGGACTCCTGCCAGGACGCCGACGGCGAGCGCGATGGCGTGGGCCCGGCCGTGGGTGAGACGGAGGGCGGCCACGGTGGCGGCGCAGAGCGCTCCGGGCAGCAGGGTGAGGAGGATCCAGGAGGTGTGTGTCCGGATGGCCGTGGGGGTGGTGGGGCGCGGCGCCGTCTCCTCGTCGTGGGCGGCGCGCGCGTACATCTCCTCCGCGAGGGAGAAGACGTCCCGGTGGCGGAAGCGGGTGGCGGTCCGGTCGGTGACGCCGTGGGCCTCCAGGCCCGCCGCGATCTCCAGGGGGTCCACGGCCCGTGCGCACAGCTCGCGATGACGGTGCATCAGCGCCTTCACGGGGTCGGCGCCGGTGCGGCGGGGGTTCGGCCGACGGCTCGGCGCAGGGACGTGGGCCTCCTCGGACACCGCGGACGCCGCAGCGCCCTCCGGCGTCGCGACCCACTCCCCCGAGCGCTCGTCCCACGCCTCGGCGCCGCCCGGTGCGCCGGGTCGGTCCAGTTCTCCCAGGCCGCTCATCGGGCGCCCTCCGTGGCGGGCGTCGCGGAACCGGCGCGCACGGCGGCGCCCTCGGCCCGGCCAGGGCCTCCCGCCGCCCAGGCGGGGCCGCCACGGGCCACCACGCGCGTGGCGGGGCCGGTCCAGCGGCCGGGCACATGGGCCTCGGCGGGGGCGGCGAACGGCAGGGGCTCGCCGGTGTCGTCGAGGACGACCCGGCGCACCGGGGTGTGCGAGACGATCTCCAGGTAAATGCCGTGAAATGCCGTGTTGTTCTGCTCGACGGTGAACAGTTCGAGCGCACGCGCGCGTGCGGCCGCACCCAGGCGCTCCCGGCGCTCGGGGTCCCGCAGCAGCGCAAGGCACGCCTCGCCGAGCGCCCGCGGGTTGCGCGGCGGCACCACGAGCCCGGTGCCGCCGATGACCTCCACGACCGCGCCGACATCCGTGGACACCGTCGCGCGGCCGCAGAACATGGCCTCGACCAGGCTGATCGGGAAGCCCTCGACGACGCTGGAGAGCACGGTCACGGCTCCGGCGGCGTACGCGTCGGCGAGCGTGGGCAGTTCAGGGCCGCCGATCTCCTCGAAGGAGACGGGGTTGTCGCCGACGGAGTGCAGTCCCTCGGCCTCGTCGGGGAAGAGCTGCGCCGCGAGCGCCTTGCAGTGCCCGAGGTAGGCCGTGCCCTCGGGGCCGGCCGGCGCGCCAACGATCCGCAGCCGCGTCTTCGGCTCCTCCTTGCGGATCTCGGCGAAGGCGTGCAGCAGGGAGACCAGGTCCTTGGCGGGTTCGACGCGGCCGACCCAGACCAGCGTGTCGGGTTCGGCGCACTCCGTGGACTCGCCCACCTCGGCGAAGCGGGAGGCGTCCATGCCCGGGTAGACCGTGCGGATCCTGGTCCGGTCGGCGCCGCAGCGCTCCTGCCAGCGGCGGGCGTGCGCGTTGCCCGGTGTGATGACCGCGGCCCGCTCGTAGGTCTCGGCGGCCAGCCTGCCGTGGAAGGCGGCGAGCAGGGAGCGCACGGCGGGCGGCGCGTCCGTGGTGGCGAGGTAGTGCGTGCGCAGCCGCACGCCGTACTCGGTCACCAGGAGCGGTACGCCGTGGAAGTGGCGCGCGAGCAGTCCGGGCAGGGCGGCGGGGCCGCCGGACGTCGCGTGGCACAGGTCGACCGAGCCGAGCGCGTCGTCCTCGTACCAGTCGAGCGAGAGGGGGCGCAGGGCGCGTTCGAGGTGTGCGGCGACGGCGAGCAGATCCGGTACGCGCGCCTCCCGCGCGGCCCGCAGGGCGCCCGGTGCGCGGCAGGCACGCTCCAGGGCGCGTACGGCGGCCTCGGAGCGGAGCGCTCCCACGAGTCCGCCTTCGTCGCGGGCGAGTTCGGCGAGGCCGTACAGCGCGCTGCCGAAACGGTCCGCCTCGGCGGCCGGGGCCTCTCCCGGGGCCGCGGCGGGGTCCCCGGGCCTTCCCGTGCACAACGCGGTCGCCAACTCGCCGTAGCACTCGGTGAACCGGCGTCGTGCCCGCCGGCCGTAGGAGACCCCGTCGTCCTCGGCCGTCCACAGCGGAGCGGTGATGACCCGGCCGACCTGCGACGGCAACGGGACCCAGCCCTCGGTCTCCTGGCGCTCGGTGCGGCTGAGCGCGTAGACCTCGAACTCGTGCTGCCCGAGCCCGCGCACGAGCCGGTCGCACCAGAGCCTGGCGTCACCGCTCAGATACGGATAGCCACCCTCCGTAAGCAGTCCGATGCGCACGAGCGCACCCCCGATCTCCCGTATGGGGAGCCGCCGTTGACCCGGCGACTCGCAGCGGGAAGAACGTATGCGGACAAGGCGGTGGCGCGATGGACGGTTGTCCGTCGCGCCACCAAAAGGGGTGAACGGTCGTAACTTTCCTTTGCGGTTCGCGTTCGATCGCGCTAAGAGATCAAGCAGTTACGTTCCGTCAGGCGGCGGCCAACTCTCGCCGGGCCGCCCTGCGCCGGGCGGCGACCTGCGGATCGAGCGACGGTACGGCGGCCAGCAGCTGCTTGGTGTACGGGTCCTGGGGGTTGTCGTACACCTCGTCGGCGGGCCCCGACTCGACGATCCGGCCGCGGCGCATCACCGCGACCCGGTCGCTGACCTGTCGCACGACGGCGAGGTCGTGCGCGACGAAGACGAGCACCAGCCCGAGTTCGCGCTGCAGCTCGCCGAGCAGGGCGACGACCTGGGCCTGTGTCGTCACGTCGAGCGCGGAGACCGGCTCGTCGCAGACGATCACGCGCGGGTCGGCGGCGAGCGCCCGCGCAATGCCCACGCGCTGGCGCTGTCCGCCGCTGAACTCGTGCGGATAGCGGTCGTAGTGCGCCCCTTCGAGCCCCACGCGCTCCAGCAGTTCCGTCACGCGCCCTCTGATGCGCTGCTCGTCCTTCTCACCACGCGCGCGGAGCGGGTCGGCTATCGACTCGCCCACGCTGCGGCGGGGGTTGAGGGAGGAGACGGGGTCCTGGAAGACCATCTGGACGGCCGGATGCACGCCCACGCGCGCGTGCCCGTCGTAGCGGACCTCGCCGGCCGTCGGCTCCAGCAGCCCGACCAGCATCCGGCCGAGCGTCGTCTTGCCGCTGCCGCTCTCGCCCACGACGCCGAGGGTCTCGCCCCGGCGGATGGTCAGCGACACGTCGTCCACGGCGGCGAAGGTTCGCTTGCCGCGCCCGAACTCACGCCGCAGACCGGTCGCTTCCAGAACGACGTGCCCGGTCGCCTCCGGAGGGCCGTCGGGAACGCCCTCGGCGTTCTCCGTCGCGGACACCGCAGAAGCGGCCCCGGCGTCCTCCACCACGGACACCGCCGGTACAGCCGCGGCGGTCTCCTCGCCGGCCTTCGCCGCGATCCGCCGTGCGTCCACCCGCGGTACCGCTGCCAGCAGCTCCCGTGTGTATGTCTGGGCCGGGGCGCTCAACACGTCGGCCACCGGACCGTGTTCGACGCTGCGCCCGTGTCGCATGACGAGCACCTCGTCGACGCTCTCGGCGGCGACGCCCACGTCGTGCGTGACGAGCAGCAGGCCCATGCCGGTCTCCTCGCGCAGCGTGTGCAGCAGGTCGAGGATCTGGGCCTGGACCGTGACGTCGAGTGCGGTGGTCGGCTCGTCGGCGATCAGCAGGTCGGGCTCACAGGCGAGCGCCATCGCGATCAGCGCACGCTGGCGCATGCCACCGCTGAACTCGTGCGGCCGGGAACGCGAGCGCCGCACCGCGTCCGGGATTCCCACCCGGTCGAGCACGTCCACCGCACGCGCGCGCGCCGCCCGTCGTGACACGCGCGTGTGCACGCGGTACACCTCGGCGATCTGGTCGCCGATCGCGTAGTACGGATCGAGGGACGACAGCGGGTCCTGGAAGACCATGGCGGCCTTCGCCCCGCGCAGCCGCCGCAGTTCGTCCTCGGACGCCTGCTGTACGTCGGTGCCGGCGACCTCGATCGAACCGCCGACCCGCGCGCCGGTTCCGCGGTGCAGCCCCAGCAGGGCCGAGGCGACCGTGGACTTGCCGGATCCGGACTCACCGACCAGCGCCAGGGCGGCGCCCCGGGCCAGGCCGAACGAGAGCCCGTCCACGGCCCGCAGGTCGCCGAACTCCACGGACAGGTCCGTCACCCGGACGAGACTCACGTCGGTGCCACCACTCACGTCAGTACGGCCACTCACGTCCACACCGCCACTCACGTCAGCACCACCCGTCGGTCGGCCACCGCGTACAGGACGTCCGCGACGGCGTTGGCGAGGACCACGAAGAAGCCGATCACCAGGACCATCCCGACGACGACGGGCAGGTCGACGACGTTGACCGCGTGGACGAGTTCCTGTCCGATGCCGGGCAGTCCGAAGAGGGTCTCGGTGAGGACGGCGCCGCCGATCGCCGAGCCGACGTTGTTGGCGTTCAGCGCGATGACGGGCGCGAGGGCGCCGCGCAGCGCGTGCCGCCCCACGATCGACCGCTCGGCGACCCCATAGGCCCGGAAGGTGCGGATGTGGTCCTCGGCCAACGTCTCCAGCATCGACGCCCTGGTCAGCCGCGCGAACGCGGCAGCCTCGATGAGGGCGAGCGAGAGCCAGGGCAGCAGCAGGTTCCACGCCCACTGCTCGGGGTCGTCGGTGAACTTCACGTACTGCGGGAAGGGCAGCAGCTGCAGTTCGCCGCAGACGACGATCATCAGTACCAGGCCGATGACGAAGACCGGGGTGGCCCAGCCCGCGAGGGTGAGGGCGGTCAGCAGCCGCTCGGTGAAGCGGCCGCGCCGCCACGCGGAGAGCACACCCGTGCCGACCCCGAGGACCAGCCACAGGACCATCGCGCCGAGCACCAGCGAGAGGCTCACCGGCAGCTTGGTCAGGATGATGTCCATGACCTGACGGTCGCTCTGGTACGACAGCCCGAGGCACGGCGCCGGGCAGTGCTCCACCGAGGTGCCCGTGGAGTAGTCCTGACCGGCGACCAGGCCTTCGAGGAAGTGCCAGTAGCGCACGTACAGCGGGTCGTCGAGCCTGAGTTGCTGGGCCACCTGGTGCACCTGCTCCGGGGAGCAGCGCGGGCCGCAGGTGATCTGCGCGACGTTGCCGGGGGTGGCGTAGAAGACGACGTAGACGATGACCGAGATGGCCAGCAGGGTGACGACCGTGCCGATGGCGCGCCGGACCAGGAAGCCCGAGAAGCCGCTCATGCGGAGCCCTCCTCGGGTGCCGCTCCCGAGTCCTTGCCGGCCGCCCTGGCCTCCCGCTTGCTGCCCGTCCCGACGCGCAGCCGGGAGGCGGCCCGTGGGTCCAGGGCGGTGCGGACGCCGTCGCCGAGGACGGTCAGCGCGAGCACGGTGACGAAGAGTGCGCCCGCCGGGAGCAGCAGGTACTGCGGGGCCGCCTGGTACCAGACGTCGGCGGCGGTGAGCATCTGCCCCCAGGACGGCGTCGGCGGCTTCACGCCGACGCCGAGGAACGACAGTGCGGCCTCGACGCTGATGTTGACCGGCATGAGGATCGCGGCGTACGTGATGACGGGCGCGGCGAGCCCGGGCAGCAGTTCCCTGCGCGCGATGCGCCAGGTTCCCCAGCCGCTGAGCCGGGCGGCGGAAACGTAGTCGAGCCCCTTGAGCGTCAGCGTCTGGGCCCGCACGATCTTCGCGATGTTGCCCCAGGCGATGAACCCGATGACCAACGTGACCAGAACGGGCCGCGGGAAGCTCGACGGGACGATCGCGAGCAGCGCCAACGACATGATCATCAAAGGCATGGCGACGAAGATGTCGGTGATCCGGCTCAACAGTTGATCAACCCATCCGGCACCGATCGCGGAGGCGATGCCGATCACGACGCCCAGGAAGACCTGGATCACGGTCGCCGCCAGCGCGACGCCCAGGGAGACCCTCGCCCCGTAGACGAGCCGGGCGAACAGGTCGCGGCCGGTCTGGGGTTCGACGCCCAGCCAGTGGTCGGCGCCGATGCCCCCGAGGGAGCCGACCGGCACGCCTCCGCGCGCGGAGTCGACGAGCGAGGGGTGGTACGTGGTCGGGTCCTGGCCCTCCAGGGCGGTGAGCAGCGGCGCGGCGAGCGCGATCAGGACGAGCAGGGCGACGACGGACGCCGCGACGAGGGCGGCGCGCTGCGTGCGCAGCCGCCGCCAGAACCGAAGGGCCCCCGAGGTCCCCGAGGCGGACACCTCGGGGACCTGGGTGGCGACAAGTGCCTCGCTCACGGCGCTACTTCACCGCGACCTGCGAGATGTCCAGCACGCCGGTCCAGTCGCTGATCACGACGTTCTTGATGTCGCTGCCGACCAGTCGCTTGTAGACGGGGTGGAACAGCGGCACGGTCAGGGCCTGCTCGCCGATCTTCTTGTCCAGTGCACCCCACCTCTTGGCGGCCGCGTCAAGATCGGTCAACTTGTTGATCGCGTCAATCTCGTCATTGACCGACGTGTCATTGAGCAGGCCGTTGTTGAAGTTCGCGCCGTTCTTGACGATCTGACGGCCGTCGAAGATCGGGGCGAGGAAGGGGCCGCCGGAGGGCCAGTCGGCACCCCAGTGGGCGAGGAAGAAACCGGGCTCGGTCTTCACGTTGTGGATCTTGTCCCGGTAGTCGTTGTCCTCCAGGCCCTGCAGCTTGACCGTGATGCCGGCCTTCTTGAGCGCGTCCTGGATCGCGGTCGCGATCTCCGGGCTGGTCTCGAAGTCCTTGGCGTTGGAGTGGGTCAGCGTGACGGTGAGGCCGTTCTTGTAACCCGCCTCGGACAGCAGCTCCTTGGCCTTGGCCGCGTTGCCGGTCGCACCGGCCGGGAACAGGTCGTACGGCGTATAGCCGAAGGACTTCTGGTTCGGCAGGAACGTGGTGGCCGACTCGGCGAGCGCCGAGCCACCCGCCGCGTTGACCACGGACGACCGGTCGATGGCGTACGAGATCGCCTGCCGCACCTTGACGTTGTTGAACGGCTTGACGGTCGGGTTGAACGCTATGTAGTTCGTGTAGCCGAAGTGGCCCGTGCCGACCCGCGCGGCCAGCTTCTTGTCGCCGCTCACCTTGGCGAGTTCGGCGGGGCCGAGGTTGGTGTCCGTGGTCACGGCCGCCGCGTCCGCGCCCTGTGACGCCGACAGCCGCTGGTTGATCACGGACGAGTCGAGGCCGGAGCGTACGTCGATCTTGTCCGGGTAGGCCTTGCGCTCGGAGTCCGTGGCGGCCGACCAGTGGGTGTTGCGCTCCAGGACCAGGTGCTCACCGTCGTTCTCGTTGCTGACGACCCTGTACGGCCCGGACGAGACCGGGTGCTCCTCGTACTTCGTGCCCGTGTCCTTGGCCTTCGGGACGGGCGTGAACTGCGTCTGCGTGGCCAGGTACGGGAACTCGCCCTCGGGCTTGTTCAGATGGAAGACGATGGTCCGGCTGTCCGGCGTCTCGATCGCCGACAGACCCTTCTTGTCCTTGTACGGCCCCTGGTAGTCGGCCGCGCCGACCAGCCAGTCCCTCAGGTAGGGCGCGCCGCCGGACAGTTCGGCCGCGAAGGAGCGCTCGATGCCGTACTTGATGTCCGCGGATGTGATCGCGGTG
Source organism: Streptomyces spinosisporus (assembly GCF_022698145.1). Taxonomy (GTDB): domain Bacteria; phylum Actinomycetota; class Actinomycetes; order Streptomycetales; family Streptomycetaceae; genus Streptomyces; species Streptomyces spinosisporus. The sequence continues at coordinate 67,533 of NZ_JALDAX010000010.1, read as the reverse complement.
CCGTCCTCGTACTTGAGGCCCTTCTTCAAGGTGTACGTCCACACGGTCGCGTCCTTGTTGGGGCGCCCGGTGTCGGTGGCGAGGTCCGGGACGACCTTGGAGCCGGCGGCGCCGTTCTCGCGGTTGCGGGTGGTGAGCGTACGGAAGACCAGGGAGGGCACGTTGCCGCCGCCGGAGGTGTACAGGCGCGCGGGGTCGAAGTCCGTCTGGGCCTCGGAGTTGAGGACCGTGAGGGTGCCGCCCTTGTGAGGCGTGGAGTCGCCGCCGGCGCCCTTGGCATCGTTGTCCTCCGGCCCGCAGGCGGCGGCGCCCAGGGCCAGGACCAGGCCTGCGGATATCGCCGCCACACGGGCTCTGCTTACGGACGGGTGACGCATCGGATGACGACCTCTCGAATGATGAGACAGATTGACGAAATGTGAGACGGATGTGAGCAGATGTCCGCCCGGGCGTCAGGTCGTCGAAAGCGGCTGCCGGGGCACGGCGGAAGGCCGTGTCATGGCGGCGGAAAGGGATCGCGACGCGAGCGCCCGTGGGCGAGCGTCAGCGACAGTGGATGTCGGCCACGCAGAGCGCGGTCACGCCGATGAGCGCCAGCTCGATGGCGGCGCGCGCGGAGGCGTGGAGGGTCGACATGACCAGAAATATGAATCAACTTTCTGCGCATGTCAATGTGTCATATACGGCACCGGTCAACTCCCGGGATACGGCCAGGGGTTGGCCCGGCAGTGGATCCCGTCGTGGTCGAGGAACTTGGTCTGCTGCTGCATCACCGGGGCGAGCGCGCCGTTCTTGCTGCAGGTGACATGGTTGTAGCCGAGCCGGTGACCGACCTCGTGGTTGATCAACATCTGCCGGTAGGCCTGCATGTGGTCGCCGTAGGTCTTCGACCCCTGTGCCCATCTGTATGCATTGATCATCACTCGCTCGGTGGCGGCCGAGTCGCACGAGACGTTGTCCTCGGTGGTGTCGAGCCCGGACTTGGCGCACCACTCCGCGGTGGTCCCGGGGCTGGCGAGCGTGATCACGAAGTCGGGCTTGCCGGTGTGGATGCGCTCGAAGGTGCGGGCGCCGCCGTGGGCCCAGCTCCGGTTGTCGTTGAGGGTCGTCTGCACGGCCTGCGCGAAGAGTTCGCCGTCGAGTCCGAGGCCCTGCTCCACATCCACGCGGTAGGTGTACTTCTGTCCCTTGCCCGGCGCCTTGGCGACCCCGGGGACCGCGTCGAACTTCCCCGGCCCCTTGAGCGTGGCGCTGAGCGGATACCGCTTCGCCATGGCCTCGGAGTACGTCAGCGTCGCCACGCCGGCCGAGGCGGACGGCTTCGCGCTCGCGCCTGAGTCGCGGGCGTCCCGCGCCTGGTCGGTGGCCGACTGCGTCCCGATGGCGGCGTCGTCGCGTCCGTTGGCGACCTGACCGGCCACGACGACGGCAAGCACGGTCGTGACGGCGGCAGCCGCTATGCCGGTGAACGTCCGCCCCTTGCTGCCCCTGGTCTGCGCGGGCACGCCGGTCGGCGCCGCGTCCTCGTCGGTCTCGGAGGGGACGCCGACCCCTGTGTCCGGGTCCCAGTCGGTGACGGAGGCGTACGGGTCCGAGGCGTACGCGGACGCATACGCGCCCGGGGCGCGCGCGGAGCCGCCGTTCCGGGGCGCGAAGACGTCGTCGTCCTCGTCGAGGCCGCCGAAGGTGTCGAAGTCGTCGAACGCGTCGACGTAGTCCTGCCGCGGCCCTCCGGGCGGCGCCTGGCGCTGCCGCGGAACGGACACCCCGGGGCTCCTCAACTCGCCCCATCCCCCACCGGCTTCCCGCTGCTCGGGATGGCCACCGCGAATCTGGGGCGTGCCATGGACGGGGGTGCCGTCAGCAGGACGGGGAACACCGTGCGCAGGCACGCCGTCGGAAAACCGCGGCATCCCCTGGGCAGGGGTGCCGTCGGGGAACCGGGGCACTCCACGCGCGGGGGTGCCGTCCGGGAAGCGGGGCACCCCGCGCGCGGGGGCGCCGTCGGGGCTTCTGGGCACACCCCGGGCAGGCGTGCCACCTGGGAAACCGGACACCCCACCCGCAGGACTACCGTCCGGAAGACGGGAGACACCCCCGGCAGGCGAGCCACCCGGGAACCCAGACACCCCACCCGCAGGACTACCGTCCGGAAGACGAGGCACACCCCGGGCAGGCGTGCCGTCGGCCAAACGCGGCACCCCGCGCGCGGGAGTCCCCTCGGCGAAACGCGGCACCCCGCGCGCGGGAGTGCCGTCAGGCCGTCGCGGCGGTCCGTACGCCGGTATCCCCTGCTGCCCGGGCAACGGCCCGGACGGCTGCCCGGGCACCCGCCGAGCACCCGAAGCACCCGCACCGGAGCCGGAGTCGAAGCCTCCGGAGTCCGCGGAGGCACCCCTCTGCCCCCCACGCACCGCATCCGCATCCCTGGTCTCGCCCTTCGCGGCACCGGGGCCGCGGCGGCTGTGACGTCCCACGCCGGCCCTCAGCTCCCCGTGCTCTCGGCGGCACCCTCGCCGTCGTCGGCGAACACGTCACCCCGGTCGAGGGAGGCCCGGTCCGCACTCAACGGCGCACCACCGTCCGACTCGCCGACCCTGCCCGAGTCGCCGACCCTGTCAGTCCCGCCCGACTCGTCAGTCCCGCCCGGTTCGCCGACCCTGCCAGTCCCGCTCGACTCCCCAGTCCTGCCCAACTCGCCGACCTTGCCTGCCCAGCCCGACTCCCCAGTCCCGTCCGAGTCGCCGCCCCTGCCCGACTCGCCGACCCCGCCTGACGCGACCGACTCACCAGTCCCGCCCGACTCGCCAGCACCACGCGTCTTACTCCGTCCGCCCGGCCCACGCGTCCCGCCAGGCCCACCCAACTCCCTCGACTCCCCCGTCTCACCAGGCAGACCCAACTCCCCCGTCTCAGCAAGGAGTTCACGAAATGCGCGGGCCACGGTGGCCGGGTACTCCATCATCGCCACGTGCCCCGCCTCCGGCAGGGTCAGCAGGCGTGAGTCGCGGAAGGCGCGGGCCGCCTTTCGGGCCATCCGGAAGCCGACGAGCTGGTCCCGGCCGCCGTAGACGAGGAGGGTCGGGGCGAGGACGCGCTCCGCCTGGCGCCACAGACCGTGCTGCCCGCCGAGCGTGTACGCGTTGACGATGCCGCGCGCGGAACGCGTCATCGCGTCCCAGAGATACGGCAGCTGCAGCCGCCGTTCCATCTCCTCCACTGCATTGCGGAATCCTTCCGGCGACACCAGACCGGGGTCGCCGTAGCAGAGCGCCATTACGCCGCGGACGCGTGCCTCCGCGGACCACTTCCTGGTGGCGCGGGTGAACAGTCCGGCGGCGCCGGGCAGCGCCAGCAGCGCCGTCGGCACCGCACTGCGTTGGACGAGGATCTCCGGCAGCGCCGGCGACACCAGCGTGAGCGTCCGCACGAGGTCGGGCCGCAGCGCCGCCACGCGCGTGGTGACCGCGCCGCCGAGCGAGTTGCCCAGCAGATGCACCGGACCGCGCCCGGAGGCGTCGAGAAAACGGATCACCGCGCGCGCGTGCCCGGTGATCGAGTAGTCACCGTCGTCCGGCGGCGGCGAGTCGCCGAAACCCGGCAGGTCGATGGCCTCGCCGTCGACGACGTCGTCGAGCTGCTCCATCAGGGCCGACCAGTTCTGCGAGGAACCGCCCAGACCGTGGACGTACAGCGCGGGCGGCAGTCCCTCGCGCGCGGGTGGTCTCGACCGCACCGTCAGCGTGATCCCCGGCAGCCCGACGGACCTCAGCCGCTCACCCTCCGCGACCCTTACGGGCGCCACCTTCGGGAGCACATTGGTCGCCGGAACGGACGGCAGCTCGGTCGAAGACATGCGGCAATGTTACGAGACGATCACGTAGTGGCTCATGTGTTCGCCGTCACAGATTGCATGCACACCGCATAGCATCCGGATCCGGTGTCTCCTAGGCTCGTAAAGAGGGCACCCGCTGTTGGCCCCTGCTTCTTCCAGGGACATTCGTAGGAAGGGAGCCCAATCATGGCCGTAGACCCGAGCGATCCCGACACCTTCGAGGACGAGGACGCGCAGGAGGCCCGGGAGATCGACGTCGAGGCACCGGAGAACGACGCCGCGGAGCAGTCCGAGGACCTCACGGCGGACAAGGACGACCCTCTGGAGGACGTGGACCCGGCCCGCGCGAACGAGGCCGATCTCGTCGAGCAGCGCCGCGTCGTCTCCATCGACGAGGACGACTACCGCTGACGGGGGACGCGGGGGCCCGAGAGGGTGCCGCTGAGCTGGAGGGAGACGGTCGGCTGCCTGTTTCGATCCGGTTCGGCCCCACCTGCACGGCTTTCGCCACTGTCCGGTCCGTGAAATTCTGCGCTCGCACCGCGCACACCGGGGTTACCGAAAAGTACGATGGCGGCGCGGCGCACACCGCATGTGGACGAAATTGGGAGGCGGCGTGACAGCCATCGAGCAGACAGAGGCGGCACGCCCGCGGGGCACGCGCCTGCCGCGCCGTGCCCGACGGAATCAGCTGCTGGGTGCCGCACAGGAAGTGTTCGTGGCACAGGGTTACCACGCGGCCGCGATGGACGACATCGCCGAGCGCGCCGGAGTCAGCAAGCCGGTGCTCTACCAGCACTTCCCGGGCAAGCTCGACCTCTACCTCGCCCTGCTGGACCAGCACTGCGAGTCACTGATCGGTTCGGTGCGGGGCGCGCTCGCGTCGACCACCGACAACAAGCAGCGTGTCCGCGCGACCATGGACGCCTACTTCGCATATGTGGAGGACGACGGTGGCGCCTTCCGTCTGGTGTTCGAGTCGGACCTGACGAACGAGCCCGCGGTGCGCGAGCGCGTCGACAAGGTCACGAACGAGTGCGCGGAGGCGATCTGCGACGTGATCGCCGAGGACACCGGCCTCTCGCGCGCGGAGTCGATGCTGCTGGCCTCCGGCCTCGGCGGGCTCGCGCAGGTCGTGGCGCGCTCCTGGCTGCACAGCGACCGCAGCGTGCCGCGCGACCAGGCCGTACAGCTGCTGACCTCGCTCGCCTGGCGCGGTATCGCGGGCTTCCCGCTGCACGGCACCGAGCAGGCTCACTGACCGCGTTTGTTCCCGCTTTGTTCCCGCTTTGTTCCCGCTCCCTGTTCGCTCTTGGCGTTCCCGGGCGGAGCATGCGGGTCCCCTCACCGGGCTAATGTGTGCTGGGTACGGCGCGTACAGATCGCGCACTTCACTGACCGTCGGAGGGACATAGCCGTGGAGGTCAAGATCGGCGTGCAGCACGCGCCCCGCGAGATCGTTCTGGAGAGCGGTCAGAGTGCCGAGGAGGTCGAGCGGGTCGTGGCCGAGGCACTGGCCGGGAAGTCGCAGCTGCTGACCCTCGTGGACGAGCACGGGCGCAAGGTCCTCGTCCCGGCGGACCGCCTGGCCTACGTCGAGCTCGGCGAGCCGGCCCCGCGCAAGGTGGGCTTCGGCGCGCTGTAGGCACAGCATCACGAGAGGGGCCCGGCGGCCGTCCGCCGCCGGGCCCCTCTCGCTTTCCCCGAGACTTCCTCCAGGACTGTCCCGAAATCAGGACTGCCCCGGGATCAGGACTTTCTCCAGGATTTTCTCTCCACATATGGAGCACAGAGGGCACACAGAGGAGGATTGCATTCCGCAGGTCACGGGTATGACGGGCTACGACCGTGACGCGCAGTGTGGCCGTGTGGGAGGGACCCCATGTTGTTGTTCGAAGCACTCGGCTCCGCTGTGCTCGGTCTGGTGCTGGCGTGGGCCGCGCACCAGCGGCTCGGCCACCGTCTGCCCTCCCGTGCGCTGGTGCTCGCGACGGGTGCCGCCGGGGCCCTGTTCGGCGCCTTCGTCACGCACAGCGCCTTCGACCCCGGCAACGTGCTGCTGATTTTGCTCGGCGCGGCGATCGTGTCCGCCGCCTCGCTCTCCCTCCTGGTGCGCCCGGCAGGGAGACTCCGCCGACGCTCGGCGCCGGCGTGATCTCGACGGGGACGATGCAAGCGGTCCGGACGACCCGGACGACGGAGGAAGCGGAAGCTAGGCGGCGAGCCCCAGGGCGGCCATCCTCTTCGTGTGCGCCTCGGTGATCCGGGAGAACATCCGGCCGACCTCGGCGAGATCGAAGCCGTCCGCGACGCCGCCGACGAGCATCGTCGAGAGGGCGTCCCGGTCCGCGACCACCCGCTGGGACTGCGACAGCGCCTCGCCCATGAGACGCCGCGCCCACAGAGCGAGACGTCCACCCACGCGCGGGTCGGCGTCGATCGCCGCACGGACCTTCTCCACGGCGAAGCCTGCGTGCCCGGTGTCGTCCAGCACGGCCAGCACCAGCTCGCGCGAGTCCGCGTCGAGCCGGGCCGCGACCTCGCGGTAGAAGTCGCTGGCGATCGAGTCGCCGACGTACGCCTTGACGAGGCCCTCCAGCCAGTCCGAGGGCGCCGTCTGCTTGTGGAACCCGTCCAGGGCGGCGACGAACGGCTCCATCGCGTGCGTGGGCTCCTCGCCGATCTCCGTGAGCCGGTCGCGCAGCCTCTCGAAGTGGTGGAACTCGGCCGACGCCATCTTCGCCAGTTCCGCCTTGTCCGCCAGCGTGGGCGCCAGCTTGGCGTCTTCCGCGAGCCGCTCGAACGCCGCGAGTTCGCCGTACGCGAGTGCTCCGAGGAGATCGACGACCGCGGCCCGGTACTGCGGGTCCGCGGAGGCCTTGGCCCAGTCCTGGGCGGCCACTCCGGTGGGCTCGGCGGGTGCGTCGGAGGTGTTGTCAGACGTCGTCATGGAGCGCACAATAGTCGGCTTGCCGAGCCGCGGAAGTCCCTGGTCAATCAGTGTGACGACGGCTACGTGACCAAATCGGCCATCGTGTGTGCGCGATTCCGGGGTATGGTGGTAATGCGCCTGCCGAGTACTCGACGGGCCGCACGTATGAGGATGCCCGGTCGGTGGCCCGATCGGCTCCGACCCGACAGCCCTCCAAAGGCCGTACGGCACATCGCGTACGACGCTCGGAGGGACACCTCAGCGGTACGAGCGCTAGAGCGTCGGCAGAGGTCCCGTGCGTTACGGCAAGCCCGTAAGGCAGCCGACGTCCCCCGGCACGGTCCGTCTACGACCCCCGCGCTCGCCTCGCACCGCGTACACAGAAGAGGCAGCACCCTGACTACCACGTTCAGAGATCTCGGAATCCTCCCCGAGACCGCCGAGGCCCTCGACGCCGTCGGCATCACCACCCCCTTCCCCATCCAGGAGATGACGCTCCCCGTCGCCCTCTCCGGCACGGACGTCATCGGCCAGGCCAAGACCGGCACCGGCAAGACGCTGGGCTTCGGCCTCCCGCTCCTCGAGCGCGTCACCGTCCCCGCGGACGTGGAGGCGGGCCGCGCCAGGCCCGAGGACCTCACCGACGCCCCGCAGGCGCTCGTCGTCGTCCCCACCCGCGAGCTGTGCCAGCAGGTCACCAACGACCTGCTGACCGCCGGCAAGGTGCGCAACGTCCGCGTGACGGCGATCTACGGCGGCCGGGCCTACGAGCCGCAGGTCGAGGCCCTCAAGAAGGGCGTCGACGTGGTCGTCGGCACCCCGGGCCGTCTCCTCGACCTCGCGGGCCAGAAGAAGCTCAACCTCAAGCACGTCAAGTGCCTGGTGCTCGACGAGGCCGACGAGATGCTCGACCTGGGCTTCCTGCCCGACGTCGAGAAGATCATCAACATGCTTCCGGTCCGGCGCCAGACCATGCTGTTCTCGGCCACCATGCCGGGCGCGGTCATCGGTCTCGCCCGCCGCTACATGTCGCAGCCCACGCACATCCGCGCCGCCGCGCCGGACGACGAGGGCGTGACGGTCGCGAACATCTCGCAGCACGTCTACCGCGCGCACAACATGGACAAGGCCGAGATGGTCGCGCGGATACTGCAGGCCGAGGGCCGCGGTCTGGCGATGATCTTCTGCCGTACGAAGCGTACGGCAGCCGATCTCGCCGACCAGCTCAAGCAGCGCGGCTTCGCCTCCGGCGCGGTCCACGGCGACCTCGGCCAGGGCGCCCGTGAGCAGGCGCTGCGCGCGTTCCGCAACGGCAAGGTGGACGTCCTCGTCTGCACCGACGTCGCCGCGCGCGGCATCGACGTCGAGGGCGTGACGCACGTCATCAACTACCAGTCGCCCGAGGACGAGAAGACCTATCTGCACCGCATCGGCCGCACCGGCCGCGCGGGCAACAAGGGCATCGCGATCACGCTGGTCGACTGGGACGACATCCCGCGCTGGCAGCTGATCAACAAGGCGCTGGAGCTGAACTTCAACGACCCGCCGGAGACCTACTCCACCTCCGCGCACCTCTTCGAGGAGCTGAGGATCCCCGCGGGCACCAAGGGTGTCCTGCCGCGCGCCGAGCGCACGCGCGCGGGGCTCGACGCGGAGGAGCTGGAGGACCTGGGCGAGACCGGCGGCCGTGGTGCACGCGGTCGCGGTGGCCGGGGCGAGCGGGGCGGCCGGGGCGAGTCCCGGTCCGCCGACCGTGAGCGCGAGGCCCGTCCGCCGCGTCGCCGTCGCCGTACGCGCGGCGGTTCGCCGCTGGACGCGGCCCCTGCATCGGAGGCCGTGGCGGAGAAGGCGTCGTCCGGGGAGACCGGTTCCCGTTCCCTGCGCCGCCGTCGCCGTACGCGCGGTGGTGCTGCGTCCGAGCCGGTGACGGCCGCGGCCGTCGCGCCCGAGGCCGCGGAAGCCGCCGTCACCACGGCGGAGGGCCCGGCCCTGGACGCTCCCGAGACCCCGGAGAAGCCGCGCCGCCGCCGGACCCGCAAGTCCGCGGAGAGCACGCCCGCCGCGGAGACCGTCGCCGCGCAGGCACCGGTGCTCACGGAGGCTCCGGCCGTCGAGGCGCCGGCTGTGGCGGAGCCCGAGGCTGCCGTCACCAAGCCGCGCCGCCGGACCCGCAAGTCCGCGGACAGCACGCCCGCCGCGGAGACCGTGGCCGTCGTGGAGGCCCCCGCGGTTGCGGAGCCCGAGGCCCCCGCAGCCAAGCCGCGCCGCCGAACCCGTAAGGCGACGGCTGCCGCGGAGGCGGCGGTCGAGACCACCGAGGCTGCGGAGGCGAAGCCGCGCCGTACGCGCAAGGCTGCCGAGGCTGCCGTCGACACGGCGGAAGCCACCGAGGCCAAGCCGCGCCGGACCCGCAAGACCGCCGCCACCGAGATCCCGGCCCAGGCGGCCGACGAACCCGCCGCCAAGCCCCGCACGCGGACCCGCAAGGCCGCGGCTGCGGCGGAGGCAGCGGTCGACACGGCGGAGGCCGCGGAGACCAAGCCGCGCCGCACGCCCAAGACGGCCGCCACCGCCGAAACCGCCGACGAGGCCAAGCCGCGCCGGACCCGTAAGACGGCCGCCACGGCGGAAACCGCCGAGGCTGCGGAGGCGAAGCCGCGCCGTACGCGCAAGGCCGCCGAGGCTGCCGTCGACACGGCGGAAGCCACCGAGGCCAAGCCGCGCCGGACCCGCAAGACCGCCGCCACCGAGATCCCGGCCCAGGCGGCCGACGAACCCGCCGCCAAGCCCCGTACCCGCGCCCGGAAGGCCACGGCAGCCGCCGAGGTCACCGCCGACGCGGCGGAGGCGAAGCCCAGGGCGCGCCGCACGCGCAAGGCCACGGCTGCCGCGGAGCCCGCAGAGAGCTGAGCAACCGCCCAACCAACGGCCCGGCCCACCTCGTGTGGACCGGGCCGTCGGCATTGGGGCGCACTGGGGCTTCCGCCCCGTCCCCGCGCTTTGATGCACACCGGGCCCCGCCCCGGCCCGGCCCAGCCCAGCCCAGCCCAGCCCAGCCCGCCTAGCATCCGCCGGACCGTCGGCCCTGGAGCGCACCGGGACTCCGCCCGGCCCCCCGCATTGATACACACCAGGCCCCGCACCGCCCCGCCCTGCCCGACCGGCCCGCCTAGCGTGCACCGGACCGTCGGCCCTGGAGCGCGCCGAGGCTCCGCCCCGCCCAACCCCCCTCACGCGCACCGGACCGTCGGCGTCCGGGCGCACCGAAACTCCTCCCCGTCCCCGCCCGTCCGTCCCCATGTCACCCGCGCCGGATAACCTCACCCCATGAGCAGGCCCCCGACCTTCGCCCCGCCCCCCGGCGCCCGTGCGTACACGCTGCACACCGCGCGTGGGGAGTTTGCCGTTGTCGATTCCCCCCAGGCGGAGGGTGTCGCGCTCAAGGGAACCGCGTTGTTGCTGCCCGGGTTCACCGGCAGCAAGGAGGACTTCAATCCGCTGCACGAGGCGCTCGGTGAGCGTGGTTACCGGACCGTCGCGGTGGACGGGCGGGGGCAGTACGAGTCCGACGGCCCCGAGGACGACGAATCGGCCTACGCGCAGGGCGAGTTGGCGCGGGACGTGCTCGCTCAGGCCGCGGCCGTCGGCACCCCGGTGCACCTGGTGGGCCACTCCCTCGGCGGGCAGATCGCACGGGCCGCGGTCCTGCTGGACCGCTCCCCCTTCCTGTCCCTCACCCTCATGTCCTCGGGACCCGCCCAGATCTCCGTCTCCCAGCAGCAGCGCGTCAAGCTGCTGCGGGACGCGCTCGCGGTGATGAACATGGCCGAGGTCTGGGAGGCGATCCAGGCCATGGAGCCGCCCGAGGAGACCGAGACCGGCGAGCTGGACGCGGGGCTCGCCGACCAGGAGGACCTGCGCCGCCGCTGGCTGGGCAACAAGCCGGCCCAGCTCATCGCCACCGGCCGCCAGTTGTGCACGGAACCCGACCGCGTGGCCGAACTGGCCGCCACGGCACTGCCGTTCCACGTCCTTTCGGGTTCCCGCGACGACACCTGGCCGGTACCCCTGCTCGACGACATGGCGCTACGTCTGCGCGCACACCGCACGGTCGTCCAGGGCGCCGAGCACTCCCCCAACACGGACCAGCCCCGGGCCACGGCCCGCGCCTTCGCCGACTTCTGGGACCGCATCACCGCCGACGGCCAGTCCGACCAGCACCGCGGCTCCGGCTGATACTGCGCCCAGCAGCGCGCCTAGTACTGCGCCTGCAAGTGCTCCCAGAACCCGTCCCGCAGCGCCCGCCGCAGGTCCGCCTGGCCGCGCAGTGAGTACTGCAGCAGGCTCTCCGCCTCCACCAGCAGGTCCTGGTCGATGGAGCCGGGCAGATAGGGGTGGCCGGGCAGCAGCTCCGCCAGTGCCTCCCGGCCCCGCGCCGCCAGCCATTTCGCCGCGATCTGCGCGCCCACGAAGCGGACGTCCTCGCGGGCGGGCCGGGTGGCGGTGGCCTCGTAGGCGACGGCCGTACGCCGGGCGACGTACGGCTTGAAGAAGTCGAGGTCGAGGGTGCGCTGGCTGTCGACCTCCCAGAGCAGGGGTTCGGCCTGGTTGCGCCCCTCGGGGGCCTCGATGCCCCACAGGTGGACACGCGCGCCGTACCCCTGCGCCGCCTCCACGGCGGACACCAGGTCCTCGTCGCCGCCCAGCAGTGCCGCGTCGCTGATCGCCCGGTGTCTGGCCAGTGACTCCAGGTCCGATCTGATCAGTGAATCGACGCCCTTCTGCTGGTTGTTGGCGTTGAGGTTGCCCAACCGGACCTTGACGTCCGGCAGTTCGGCGATCGACTGCTGCTCGGAGGTGTGGATGCGGCGCCGTGCGCCGTCGTACCAGTAGACGCGCAGCAGCCGGCTGTCGGCGAAGATGGTGCGGGCCTTGTCGATGAGCGCCTCGATCAGGCCCTCGGAGTCGAGGTCGAAGGCCCGGCGGTCCTCCGTGCCGGCGACGAGTCGTCCCGCGGCCGCGTAGAGGTATCCCGCGTCGACGAAGATCGCATGCGTCGAGGGCGTCTTCGCCACCTCGGCGAGCATGCGCTGCAGCAGCTCGTTCGTGCGATCGATGCGGGCGTTGAGGGCCACGAGGTCTTCGTTCATCGCCTCCATTGTCCCGGCGGTCACGCTGCGAACACAACCGGTCCCGGTCAGTCTCGTGAATGTGCTTTACCGGTCAGTAGTTAGTCGTTCGAAAAATTTATTTAGCGTAGGGAATGTTTGTAACGCGCAGACCGTTGACTACGTCAGATACACAGCGCGACGAAGGGAGAGGCATGCGCTTCGAAATCATGCGACTCGACGAGGTCAACGGCACGACCGTGGACAGCACCGTCGTGGACGCCGCCTCCGTCAACCGGATCGTCCAGCAGGCCGCCGCCATCGGACAGCGACTCTGGATCCGGCCGGCCGAGGACTCGGCCGCATAACCGACGCGGATCACCCGCACAGCCTTCAGAGCCCCCGCACGGCACGTACGCCGCGCGGGGGCTCTGCGTTTCGGACGCGCGACACGACCGGCTCCCGCTCCCCCTAGGCGCCCTTGATCACCTGCGTCACGCCGTTGATGATCTGCTGCACGGCGATCGCCGAGAGCATCATGCCCGCGAGCCGTGTCACCAGGACCACGCCGCCGTCCTTGATGATCCGGATGATCAGCAGCGAGTACCGCATCACCAGCCACAGCACCACATGGATGGCCAGGATCGCCGCCCACACCGACGCCTGGGCGGCGAAACTGCCGGCCTTCTGCACGGCGAGGATCACGGAGACGATCGCGCCCGGCCCGGCCAGCAGCGGCATGCCCAGCGGCACGAGCGCCACATTGACGTCCTTGGTCTGCTTCGGCTCGTCGTTCTTGCCGGTCAGCAGGTCGAGCGCGATGAGCAGGAGCAGCAGTCCGCCCGCGATCATCAGGGCGGGCACGGAGACATGCAGATAGTCGAGGATCTGATGCCCGAGCAGCCCGAAGACGGTGATCACGCCGCCGGCGACGCAGACGGCCTGGAAGGCCATCCGCCGCTGCACCTTGCCGGGGCGTCCGGCGGTCAGCGCGAGGAAGATCGGGGTGATCCCAGGGGGATCCATGATGACGAAAAGGGTCAGGAAGAGAGAGCCGAAGACGGCGAGGTCGAACATGGTGAGCTACAGGCCTTGCGGAGGAGGACGGACGTGAAAGGGCCGGGGCGAGGGCTCAGGCCCCGCCGGTCCCCGGCACCGGGAAGGCGCCCGTCGCCCGCCGTGTGATCTCCCCGTACACCTCGGGGTCCGTGACGTTCTCGCCGAGCAGGCACGTCTTGCGGCTGCCGTGGTAGTCGCTGGACCCGGTCGCGAGCAGCCCCAGTTCCTTCGCGAGCCCGCGCAGCCGCGCCCGGGTGTCCTCGTCGTGGTCCATGTGGTCGACCTCGATGCCGTCGAGCCCTGCGGCGGCCATCTCGGCGATCGCGGACTCCGGAACCGTACGGCCTCGCTTGGCGGCGGCCGGGTGCGCGAACACGGTGACCCCGCCCGCGGCCTTGACCAGCCGGATCGCCTCGAAGGGGTCCGTCTCGTGCTTCTCGACGTAGGCCCGGCCGCCGTCGGCCAGCCAGTCCTGGGTGAAGGCGTCGCTCACGCTCGCCACGACGCCGAGCTCGACGAGCGCGGTCGCGACGTGCGGACGCCCGACGGAACCCTCCCCGGCGATCCGCCGCACCTGCTCCCAGGTGACCGGCACGCCCAGTGCGTTCAGCTTGGCGACCATGCCCTGGGCCCGCGGCACCCGGTCGTCGCGCACCAGCTCGCGCTCGGCGAGCAGCGCCGGCTCCTCGGGGTCGAAGAGGTAGGCGAGCATGTGCAGGGAGACGCCGTCGATACGGCACGACAGCTCGGCGCCAGTGACGAGCGTGAGCCCCTCGGGCAGCGCGGCGATCGCCTCGGCGTATCCACGGGTGGTGTCGTGATCGGTCAGCGCGACGACGTCCAGCCCGGCAGCGGCGGCATTGCGCACCAGCTCGGCGGGCGTGTCCGTACCGTCGGACGCGGTGGAGTGGGCGTGCAGATCGATACGCACTACGCGAACTCCAGGCGACGACGGAACGGATGAGGACGCTCAAGGATAACCAGACGTTCCGGCACCCCTGTCACACCCGCACAGCCCAAGCACCCCCTACCCACAGCCGACCTTCAGCCCTAGGGCTCCAGCAACCGCGGCGACAACGCCCCACAGGGCACGAGATCGACCTCGGCCCCCGCATCCCGCAGATCCGTCAGCACCAGCTCGTCGTACATCAACAGCCCCGACTGCTCGGGCCACACGACCGCCCACAGCCACAACCCCCGCGCCTCACCCGCGAAGACGGCCCGGTCGTCGGGACTGCCGGAGACATGCCAGAGCGGGGTGGGCCGCCCACCCGCCAACACCTTGGCCTGGGGCGGCTTCTCGACGTTCATGTACGGCCCCGGGTCCGGACCGTCGATGCCCGCGTACCGCGCGCCGAGCCCGACGCCGAGTTCCTCCGCGACCAGGATCAGCTCTCCTATGCCGCCGAGCGGTCCCGGCCCCGAGCAGGCCACCGCGGTCGCCCGGCCGCCGTGGCGGTCGTCGCCCGCGCAGGCCACTCCGGTGAACAACCAGCCGACCGGCAGGGGCCACGGCATCCACACCGGTACCTGCGTGCGATGCACCACCACGCTGAGGGCCTCGACGCTGGGCGGGATCACGGGCTGCAGCGGATGCACGGTGCCGTGCACATCGCACTGCCAGGAATCGGCGAAGAGTCCGGGAGCCCTGACCCGGCCACCACACTTCGGGCAACTGGGTTCGCCCCTCATAGGCCCCCACGGTCCTACCCCGGCTCCCCCACGTCAAGGACGATCACCCGTCGGACGGAACCCGATGAGTTAGATGTAATTTGCATTAATTAGCATCGCTAACTTACTATGTGCATACACCAACTATTACGAACGGAGCTGAGCAAGCATGGACGACCCCTTCGACGCGGGAGCGGCCGGCATCCTGCGGCAGCCGAAGGCCGTGTGGGCCACGGCCGGCGCGTCCGTCGTGGCCTTCATGGGCATCGGACTCGTCGACCCGATCCTGCCGTCCATCGCCAAGGGCCTGGACGCCACGGCCGGCCAGGTCTCGCTGCTCTTCACCTCGTACTTCCTGATCACCGCCGTGGCCATGCTGGTCACCGGCTTCGTCTCCAGCCGCATCGGCGGCCGCAGGACCCTGCTGCTCGGGCTCGCCTTCGTGGTCGTCTTCGCCGGACTCGCGGGCACCTCGGGCTCGGTCGCCGAACTCGTCGGATTCCGGGCCGGGTGGGGCCTGGGCAACGCCCTCTTCGTCTCCACGGCGCTCGCGGTCATCGTCGGCGCTGCGGCGGGCGGCAGCGCCGCCGCGATCCTGCTCTACGAGTCCGCGCTCGGCCTCGGCATGGCGTGCGGCCCGCTGCTGGGCGCCCTCCTCGGCAACCAGAGCTGGCGCTACCCCTTCTTCGGCACCGCGTTCCTGATGGCGGTCGGCTTCCTGTGCATCACGGCGTTTTTGAAGGAGCAGCCGAAGCCGGCCCGCAGGACCTCGCTGCTCGACCCCCTCAGGGCGCTCGGTCACGGCGGTCTCGCCTCCGCGGCGGCCTCCGCGTTCTTCTACAACTACACGTTCTTCACCGTGCTGGCCTTCACGCCGTTCGTGCTGAACATGACCCCGTACAGGTCGGGCGCCGTGTTCTTCGGCTGGGGCGTGCTGCTCGCCATCTTCTCCGTACTGGTGGCCCCGCGTCTGCAGGAGCGCCTCGGTTCGCTGAAGGTGCTCGGCGGCTCACTCGTACTGCTGGCCGCCGACGTCCTCGTGCTCGGCTACGGCGACCACACCACCGCCGTCGTCTGCACGATCCTGTCCGGCGCCTTCATCGGCGTGAACAACACCGTGTACACGGAACTCGCCCTCGGCGTCTCGGACGCGCCGCGGCCCGTGGCGAGCGCCGGCTACAACTTCGTGCGCTGGTTCGCCGCCGCGGCGGCGCCGTTCTTCGCGCCGAGGATCGAGGAGTGGACCGACATCCACGTCCCGTTCGTGGTCGCGGCGGTCACCGCTGTGCTGGGCGCCGCCGTCGTGCTCGTACGCCGCAGGTCACTCACGCACGAGGCCGAGGAGCTGGAGCCGCGGCACTCGGCCGAGGACAGCGTCGCCGTTTTTGCCGGCTGACGGCCAACTGACGCTTTTCGGACGCCCGTTGGTGAGCTTGCTCACTCGTCGGTCAGTCCAGCGGGACGGATGTGCGGGCCGGATCCCTGAGGTCCGTCCCGTGGGTCAGCCAGCGCTCCTGGAGGGCCTGGGCGCCGTGCACCCGCTTCCAGGCGGCCTCGTTCGGGGTCATCGGGAGCAGGGGCAGGAAGCGGACCGGGTCGAGCGGCTCGTCCAGGTCGAGGTCCTCGACCAGGCCGCCGGCCTCGGCGACCAGGACGGAGCTGAACGGCGCGCCGGGCCACAGCGGCTCACCGACGTCGAGAGATGCGCCCGGCGCCACGACCACGCCCTCCACCTGCGGGGACGCGGCGAGCACGGCGAGCGGGCGCAGCGCCTTGTCGGTGTCGGCGAGACCGCCGCGCACCGAGAGGATCAGCTCGGCCCGCGGGCCCTCGACCGGATCGGCGAGCATCGCCGTGGGGTCGCTCATCGGCTGCGCGGACATGCCGAGCGTGGCGTAGCGGACGATGTCGTCCTCGTGGAACCGGAGCACCTCGACACGGTCCGCGCCGAGGAACGTGACCGCCGCGCGGGCGTCCGGTTCACCCAGCGCGGTGCGCAACCTGGCCTCGACCAGAGGAAGAACATCAACCATGCGGCGAGCATAGAACTCGTCAGTACCGGGCAAAGCGGCGCCTTGACACTTTGGTCGGCTGATAGTCTTGCCCGGGTCGTTCGGGGCAGCACGCTGAAGCGTCGCGATCGGGTCCCGACGCCGTAGAGACTCCCTTACGAGGGACCGGCCGGAGGAGGTGGGGCTGTCATGGATCGAAGTCACCCGTGCAGTACCACTCGCTCTTCCTGCCGCTGATACAGCTGATCCGGCTCTGGCTGACCGCCGCCTTTCACGCTCATGTCTTCCTGCGGAAGAGCACTTCGTTTCCTTTTGCCTGATCTGTCTGATCTGACTCAGCAGCGAAGTACGCCACCGCGACGGTGCGGTGCTCCCCGCTTTGTGGACGTGCCAAACACCTGAAGCAGGACGTCCCCATTCCGGGCAGTTCCAGCCGTCGTAGGCGCCTTTCGTCGCCTGACACGAAGGAGCCAGCCATGTCGATGATCCGTGACCTCCGCGCCGCGGTCCGGCCGTCCCGCATCTCCCTGCGCAAGGAGACCGGGCCGTACGACACGACTCGCGACCCCTCGACGCCCTCCGCCGTCGTCGACTGCGCCGTCTACCGCGACGGCGCCCGCGTCGACAGCGGCAGGCCCCTGACCCCGCACGAGGCGATGCGCCTGGTGCGCCGCGACGGGGGCTTCGTGTGGATCGGTCTGCACGAGCCGACGGAGGCCGAATTCTCCGGTATCGCCGCCGAGTTCGGGCTGCACCCGCTGGCCGTGGAGGACGCCGTCCAGGCCCACCAGCGGCCCAAGCTGGAGCGCTACGACGACACCCTCTTCACCGTCTTCAAGACCATCCACTACGTCGAGCACGACCGGCTGACCGCCAACAGCGAGGTCGTCGAGACCGGCGAGGTCATGTGCTTCACCGGACGGGACTTCTTCATCACCGTCCGGCACGGCGGCCAGGGCTCGCTGCGCGCCCTGCGGCACCGGCTGCAGGACGACCCCGAGCTGCTCGCCAAGGGCCCCTCGGCGGTGCTGCACTCGATCGCCGACCATGTCGTGGACGGCTATGTGGCGGTCGCCGACGCCGTGCAGGACGACATCGACGACGTCGAGACCGAGGTGTTCTCGCCGGGCCGCCGCGGTGGTGTCTCGCGCGGTGTGGACTCGGCGCGCATCTACCAGCTCAAGCGCGAGGTGCTGGAGTTCAAGCGGGCCGTCTCGCCGCTGCTGCGCCCCATGCAGCTGCTGAGCGAGCGGCCGATGCGGCTGATCGACCCCGACATCCAGAAGTACTTCCGGGACGTCGCCGACCACCTCGCCCGCGTGCAGGAGCAGGTCGTCGGCTTCGACGAGCTGCTCAACTCGATCCTCCAGGCCAACCTCGCGCAGGCGTCCGTGGCGCAGAACGAGGACATGCGGAAGATCACGTCCTGGGCCGCGATCATCGCCGTACCGACGATGGTGTGCGGGGTCTACGGCATGAACTTCAAGTACATGCCGGAGCTGCACGCGAAGTACGGCTACCCGGTGATCATGAGCATCACGGTCTGCATCTGTCTGGGCATCCACCGCACGCTCAAGCGCAACGGCTGGCTATGAGGGTGCCTGGATAGGCTGAGCCCATGACAAGCGAGCTGCTCGACCAGGCCCTCGTCGAGGAGGCCACCAAGAAGTCCGGCCTCGTCTGGGTGGCCGGTCCCGGCGTCCCGGCGCGTGCGCTGTGGCATGTGTGGCACGAGGGCGCCGCCTGCGTGGTCGGCGACGGCCCGGACGAGCAGCCGCTGCCGGGGCTGACCGACGGGGGCTCGGCCGAGGTGACGGTCCGCAGCAAGGACAAGGGCGGCCGGCTGGTGGCCTGGCAGGCCAAGGTGGTCGAGCTGGCACCGGAGTCGGAGGAGTGGGCGGCCGCGGTGGCCGAGCTGAAGGGCAAGCGGCTCAACGCCCCCGACGGCGAGGCCATGACCGGGCGTTGGGCGCGTGAGTGCCGGGTGCTGCGCCTGGAGCCGACCGGGACGACGACGCCGTTGCCCGACGGCAGTCTGGCCGAGGCGCCGCTGCCGACACCGGCCACGACACGCCGGCCCATGCCCGCGGCGCTGCACCGGCTGCTGCTGAAGAAGAGGCGACGCCGCTGAACCGGGCGGTGTGAGGAGCCGGGCGGTGTCAGGACGTCGGCAGCTGCTTGCCGTAGTCCACCGTCTCGTTCTTCTTCGGCTCGTTCAGGGCGAAGTCCTCGCCCCAGGCCGAGAAGGCGATCGTTCCGGCGCCGCCCGCCCGCTCCAGCCGGAGGGGGTACGGCTTGCCCTCCAGCGAGACGTCGAGGGTGCCGCCGGAGCCCTTGTCGCCGGTGATGCGGATGGTGCGGGTGCCCGACTGCTCGTGATGGCCGTCCGTGGCGAGCGGGCCGTGCAGGCTGAGCAGACCGTCGAGGAGGACGTCCATGTCCGTGAAACCGCTGAACTTCTTGTACGCGGGATCGCGCTGCGGCACCTTCACGTACTTGCCATCGAGCTTGCTCACGGACGTCTTGTCGTCGTCGCCGTCCGCGTGGTTCCAGAAGCTCGCGTCCGCCTTCAGATACAGCTGCTCGCCGATCCGCAGCAACCCGAAGGCCACCCCGTCCGAGGTGACCGAGCCGCTCGCGCCCTCCGACTTCAGCCGCATGTCGAGCTTGTACGTGTGCCCGTTGGTGACCACGTTCCCGGCGAGACGTACGGAGTCGGCGGACTCGGCGGCCGCCCGGGTCTTCGACTGGATCTTGTCGGCCGGCAGCTTGCCGACGCCGTTCGTGCCCGCGTCCGGGTCCTCACTGCAGCCTGCCAGCAGCCCCGTCACGACCAGTGCGCACATCGCTCCCAGCAGCGCGGGCCGGCGGATGGGGCCCTGGGCAATCGCAGTCACAGAAGGGGCTGCCTTTCCGTCGTGGGAGGTAAGCGGCGTACGGCAGCGTACCGGGGGTACGAGGGCCCGGCGGAAGCAGTCCGTCCGGACCCCCTGTCAGGGCGGACCCGATCGGTACGAGCTAGCCTGAAGCCCATCCGAGCGGGCAATTCGAAAAAAGCACCACACCCGTCGACAAGCACTGCGAAACACCCCGCAAGGAAAGGAGGCGCAGCCATGGCAGCGGGCGCCCCCCGGATCTTCGTCTCGCACCTCGCCGGTGTCGCCGTCTTCGATCCGAACGGTGATCAGGTGGGCCGCGTGCGCGATCTGGTCGTCATGCTGCGCGTCGGCCGGCGGCCTCCGCGTGTGCTCGGGCTGGTCGTCGAACTGCCCACACGGCGCCGCATCTTCCTGCAGATGACCCGGGTCACCAGCATCGAGTCGGGCCAGGTCATCGCGACCGGTGTGCTCAACGTCCGCCGCTTCGAGCAACGCCCCACCGAACGCCTGGTCTTCGGCGAGCTGCTGGACCGCCGGGTCACGCTCACCGACACCGGCGAGGAGGTCACCGTCCTCGACCTGTCGGTGCAGCAGCTGCCGGCCCGCCGGGACTGGGAGGTCGACCGTGTCTTCGTCCGCAAGGGCAGGCGCAGCGGCGCCTTCCGGCGCGCCAAGGGCGAGCAGCTGACCGTCGAGTGGTCGGCCGTCACCGGCTTCTCCCTGGAGGAGCACGGACAGGGCGCCGAGAACCTGCTCGCCACCTTCGAGCAGCTGCGCCCCGCCGACCTCGCCAACGTGCTGCACCATCTGTCGGCCAAGCGCCGGGCCGAGGTCGCCGCCGCGCTCGACGACGACCGGCTGGCCGACGTGCTCGAAGAGCTGCCCGAGGACGACCAGATCGAGATCCTCGGCAAGCTGAAGGAGGAGCGCGCCGCCGACGTCCTGGAGGCCATGGACCCCGACGACGCGGCCGACCTGCTCGCCGAACTCCCCGAGGAGGACAAGGAGCGGCTGCTGAGCCTGATGCAGCCCTCCGACGCGGCCGACATGCGGCGTCTGATGGCGTACGAGGAGCACACGGCGGGCGGTCTGATGACGACCGAGCCGATCGTGCTGCGGCCGGACGCCACGGTCGCCGACGCGCTCGCCCGGGTCCGCAACCGCGACCTCTCCCCCGCACTCGCCGCCCAGGTCTACGTCTGCCGCCCGCCGGACGAGACGCCGACCGGCAAGTACCTCGGCACCGTCCACTTCCAGCGGCTGCTGCGCGATCCGCCGTACACCCTGGTCAGCTCGATCATCGACGACGATCTGCAGACCCTGGCCCCCGATTCCGCGCTGCCCGTCGTCGCCGGGTTCTTCGCGGCCTACGACATGGTGGCGGCGCCCGTGGTCGACGAGGCCGGGGCGCTGCTCGGCGCGGTGACCGTGGACGACGTACTGGACCACATGCTGCCCGACGACTGGCGGGAGACGGAGTTCCATCTGGAGGAGGGCGAGGGGGTGGGTGCCCATGACGCCTGAGCGGGAGGGCACGCGTGAGCGCACGCCCGCGGGGGCGACGGCCGCCTCGCGCCCGCGGGCCCGGCTCGACCAGCCGCGGGCGCCACGCCGCCGACTCATCCCCGAGTGGGACCCGGAGGCCTTCGGGCGGCTCTCGGAGCGCATCGCGCGCTTCCTCGGCACGGGGCGGTTCATCGTCTGGATGACGGTCGTCATCGTGCTGTGGGTGGTGTGGAACGTCTTCGCGCCGAGCGTCCTGCGCTTCGACAACTACCCGTTCATCTTCCTGACCCTGATGCTGTCGCTGCAGGCCTCCTACGCGGCCCCGCTGATCCTGCTCGCGCAGAACCGGCAGGACGACCGCGACCGGGTCAACCTCGAACAGGACCGCAAGCAGAACGAGCGCTCCATCGCCGACACCGAGTATCTGACCCGCGAGATCGCCGCCCTGCGCATCGGCCTGGGCGAGGTCGCCACCCGTGACTGGATCCGCTCGGAGCTGCAGGACCTCGTCAAGGAGCTGGAGGAGCGGCAGGACGGTCATCACGGGCATGTCGTATTCCCGGCAGAACGGTCCCACGGACGTGACGTAGACGACCGGTGACGGGCATCCCGGGCTCGCCGCGCGGCGCCGTACCATCGACCCTATGGCTAGCGAAGACGCGGTGCGCGAGGCACTGGCGACGGTGAACGACCCCGAGATCAACCGACCCATCACCGAGCTGGGGATGGTCAAGTCGGTGGACATCGGCGCGGACGGGACGGTCGCGGTCACCGTGTACCTGACGGTCTCCGGCTGCCCGATGCGCGAGACGATCACGCAGCGCGTGACGGACGCGGTCTCGGCGGTCGAGGGCGTCTCCCGCGTCGACGTCACCCTCGACGTGATGAGCGACGAGCAGCGCAAGGAGCTGGCGACCGCGCTGCGCGGCGGCCAGACCGAGCGGGAGGTGCCCTTCGCCAAGCCCGGCTCGCTGACCCGGGTCTACGCGGTCGCGTCCGGCAAGGGCGGCGTCGGCAAGTCCTCGGTGACGGTGAACCTGGCGGCGGCCATGGCGGCCGACGGACTGAAGGTCGGTGTCGTCGACGCCGACATCTACGGCCACTCCGTGCCGCGCATGCTGGGCGCCGACGGCCGTCCCACCCAGGTCGAGAACATGATCATGCCGCCTTCGGCCAACGGCGTGAAGGTCATCTCCATCGGCATGTTCACCCCGGGCAACGCCCCGGTGGTCTGGCGCGGCCCGATGCTCCACCGCGCCCTGCAGCAGTTCCTGGCGGACGTCTACTGGGGCGACCTGGACGTCCTGCTCCTCGACCTGCCGCCCGGCACCGGCGACATCGCCATCTCGGTCGCCCAGCTGGTCCCGAACGCCGAGATCCTGGTCGTCACCACCCCGCAGCAGGCGGCGGCCGAGGTCGCCGAGCGGGCCGGCTCCATCGCCGTGCAGACCCACCAGAAGATCGTCGGCGTCGTCGAGAACATGTCCGGCCTGCCCTGCCCGCACTGCGGCGAGATGGTCGACGTCTTCGGCACCGGCGGCGGCCAGACGGTGGCGGACGGCCTGACCCGTACGACAGGTGCCACGGTCCCCGTCCTCGGCGCCATCCCGATCGACGTCCGCCTGCGCGAGGGCGGCGACGAGGGCAAGCCGGTCGTGCTCAGCGACCCGGACTCCCCGGCGGGCGCCGCCCTGCGGGGCATCGCGGGCAAGCTCGGCGGACGGCAGCGCGGCCTGTCGGGCCTGTCCCTGGGGATCACGCCGAAGAACAAGTTCTGACCACAGCGAAGGGGCGCCGCATCCGTGCGGCGCCCCTTCGTCATACGTATGCAGTCATGCGTACGCCTTGATCCGTCTACGCGTACGCCTTGATCTCCTTGATCATGGCGAAGCCGAGTCCGTACGCGCTCATGCCTCTGCCGTACGCCCCCACATGGACCCCCTCGGAGGTGGACCCGGCGAGCACCCACCCGAACTCGGACTCCCGGTAGTGGAAGGGCGTGGGAACGCCGTCCACCGGCAGGGAGAGCGTCGACCACTCGGGGCCCGTCAGATCGTCCGCCAGCGCCCACGCGGTCTCCGTCTGCTGCTCCAGCCAGTCGTCGCGCAGGGAGTGGTCCATCTGTCCGGGCCAGGTGAAGGACAGCAGCCCCACACCGGCCAGCCAGGCCGCCGAGGAGACCGACGTGGCCTCCAGCAGCCCCGTGCCGTCGGCGCTGCGCCGCACGGGGCTCGCGGCGACGGTCACCACGACCGCGAACTTCTCCCGCGGCTCGTCGCCCGAGCCGACCGCATACTCGTTCTTCACGGAGGGCTCGTCGCCGTGTCCGAGGGAACCGTGCTCGACGGCTCCGTCGGCCGCCGTCCCGACCTGCATTAGCCAGCGCGGCCCCGTGAAGGCCTCGTCGAGGCCGTACCACGGGAAGGGCGCCAGCAGGTAGCCGTCGACCGTGCGCCGGGTCGAGGGGAGCGGTCCGCCGCCCTCTGTGCCCGGCGCCTGCGCGACTGCCTGACTCGTCGTCTCCATGTGCCCGGACGCCTCCTCGTTCTCGTCGGACCGCAGCGGCCCGCCCCCCATCGGGCGGCGTTACTTTTTCGCATGCGGCCCGCACAACAACTCGGCAGCATAGCCACCCCACTCCGGAGCGCAGGGAAATCGCCCGGCGCGTGGGTCGCACCGAGGGGCGGGATCAAGCCGTGCAAAGGCGTCCCGGAGTATGAAACGCATCACGTCCGGCGCACGTGGGCAGGGCGGACGCACGACCCGGGTGGTGTGCGCTCAGGTGGCGTCCGCGTCGAAGGGCGGGCGGTCGTCTTCCTCGGGCTTCTTGGTCATGTCGACGCGGCCGCCGGAGGACGACGAGCCGGACGAGGAGGACGGCGTCTCGGTCTCGCGGCCGTGCACCGCGTCCGTGACCTCGGCCATCTCCTTCTTCAGGTCGAAGCCGTTGCGGATCTCCTTGAGCCCCAGGTCGTCGTTGTCCAACTGCTTGCGGATGAACGTCTTGGGGTTGAGGTCCTCGAACTCGAAGTCCTTGAACTCCGGGCCCAGTTCCTGCCGGATGTCGTCCTTGGCGCTCTCCGAGAAGTCCCGGATCTTGCGGATGGTCCGCGTGACGTCCTGGATGACCTTCGGGAGCTTGTCCGGACCGAAGACGAGCACGGCAAGGACAACGAGCGTCACCAGCTCGAGCGGTCCTATGTCATTGAACACCTGAAGCTCCTCGCGAGTCCCTCGGTCCTCGGCCCTCGGTGGTCTGTGCGGGTCTTCCGTGGTCCGGGCCGGATCCACGGTACCCGGCCACCCCGTACGACCGGTACTGTCCCGGGCGTTCCGAGTGCGGTCGCGTGGGCGGTTTTGGGGGATGTTTGCCTTGTGGGAGCCCAGGTGGGGCCGCGACAGGACGTCCGCACTGTGACTTTTTGTGATGTGCGTCCACGGTCATGGGCCGCCCTCCGCGGTCATCGGTCGCCGTCCGAGGAGCCGAGCACCAGTGAGATGCGCCGTTCCTTGCCGTCGCGCCGGACGGTCAGCTCCAGATGGTCGCCGGGGCGGTGGGCCCGGGTCTTGACGATCAGTTCCTCGCCGGAGTGCACGCGCTGGCCGTCCACCGCGGTGATGACGTCGCCCGCCTTGAGGCCGGCCTTCTCGCCCGGACCGCCCGCGGTGACGGCGGGGCCGCCGCCCTCGGCCTTCGTGCCGACGCGGGCGCCGTCGCCCGTGTAGTTCATGTCGAGGGTGACGCCGATGACCGGGTGGGTCGCCTTGCCGGTGTTGATGAGTTCCTCGGCGACGCGCTTGGCCTGGTTGACCGGGATGGCGAAGCCGAGCCCGATGGAGCCGGCCTGGCCGCTGCCGGAGTCCGGACCCTCGTCGGCGGACCGGATGGCGGAGTTGATGCCGATGACCCGGGCCGCGCTGTCGAGCAGGGGGCCGCCGGAGTTGCCGGGGTTGATCGGCGCATCGGTCTGCAGGGCGTCGACGTACGACACGTCGCTGCCGTCGGCGCTGTCGCCGCCCGCCGTGATGGGCCGTTCCTTGGCGCTGATGATGCCGGAGGTGACGGTGCCCTCCAGGTCGAAGGGTGCGCCGATGGCGACGACGGGGTCGCCGACCTGGACGTTGTCGGAGTTGCCGAGGGGCATCGGCTTGAGTCCGCGGACATGGCCGACCTTGACCACGGCGAGGTCGTAGCCGCTGTCCCGGCCGACGACGGTGGCCTTGGCCGTGTCGCCGCTGTTGAAGGTCACCGATATCTGGCCGGTGGAGTCGGCGGCCGGTTCGACGACATGGTTGTTGGTGAGGATGTGGCCCTGGGGGTCGAGCACGAAGCCCGTGCCGGTGCCGGACTCCTCGGCGCCCGTGACATGCAGCGTCACCACGCTGGGCAGGGCCCGCGCGGCGATCCCGGCGACGCTGTCCGGAGCCCGCCCCGCCGGCTCCTTCCCGGCCTGCGGAAGCTCTACGGCCCCTATGCCTCCGTTGCGCTCGAGCTGCGCGCCGATGACCCCGCCGACCCCACCGGACACCAGCGCCAGCGCCACCGCTCCCCCGACGAGGGCCCGCCGCACGCGCCGTCGCCGCTTGTCCTTGCTCTCGACCGCGGCGCCGTTCTGCTGGAGGGGGGTGGAGGACCAGGGGTCGTAGTTCTGCCAGGGGGTGGGGGGTGCGGTGGGCCCGGGGGCCACGGCTGCTGGGGCCGGGGGCGGGGCTACGTGCGGGGCGGGGGCTTGCGGGACCGGGCTGTGCGGGGCCGGGGCTTGCGGAGCCGAGCCGTGCGGGGCCGGGGCTTGCGGGGCCGGTGTCGGCATGGCGTGCGCCTGCGGCGGCGCCGGGGCCGGGGCCGGTGGTGGTGTCGGTATCGCGGTGCCGGCGGCCGGTGTGGTCGCCGGGTGCTGTACGGGTGGAGCGGGCGCCCAGGGGCCGGGCTCGCCGTACGGCGGGGTGCTGTAGGGGTCGGGGTCGTGCAGGGGCTTGGGGCGCTCCGCGGCGGGCTGCGGCGCGGGGCTGTCCAGCACGAAGTCGCCCTCGCCGCCGTCCGGGCCCGGCCGGCCCGGCTGGTCCGAGCGGTCCGACCGGTCCGGCACCGGGGAGACCTCCGGAGCGGCGACCTCGTGCGGGCTGCGCAGTTCGAAGTCACCGCCGGAGTCACCGTCGGGGGCGGACTCACCGGAGCCGGGCTCACCGGAGTCCCGCTCACCGGCGCTCACCGGCCGCTCCAGCTCATAGTCCCCGTCCCCCAAAGAGCCCGGCCGGCGTGGACGGTTCCACCACTTCGGCTTTGTGGGCTTCCCCTCGTTCATGCGCTCCCCACAGCTGGCCACGGCACGGCACGTCGGCGATGGCCTCAGTTGTCGACTCCGCGCACGGCGTGCTGCCGTGGGCGCGGTCCCACCCTGGATTCAACCAGGTTCACGGGCCGTGGCGCAGAGGCCGGTCAGCGGGAGGTGCCGGGTGAGGAGGATGCGGCGGTCGAGTCGGGGACGGGCGCGGCGAGCAGGCCCGCGGACGGGGCCTCGGGAGCTGTGGACCAGGAGGTCAGGGTGAGCGGAGGGGTGGCGTCGAGCGGACGTATCAGCGGGGACATCGCTGCGGCGCCCGCCATCACGGGGGTGGTCAGCGTGGGCACGCTCTGCCGGCGGGCCTGCCCCGCGGCGGCCGGGCTCGGCACTCCCGGGAGCAGCGGCGCGGACACCTCGGTCGGGGCGACCGGGGCGTCACCCAGCTGCTGCTGACCCTGTGCGAGCAGGGGGCCCACGCCACGGCGACGCTGGGAGTCGGGGGCCGTCGCGGCGCCCGTCCCCTGCGTACGCGCGGGCGTCACATTGCTGCCCGCGCCCGCACCGCCGCGGGCGTCCGCGGTGTCGGTGGCCGTGCCGGCCGTGACACCGCCCAGCGCGATCGCGGCGAGCGAGACCGCACCGGCGGCGGCGAACGCGAACCGCATCCCGCGCGAGGCCGACCGCTCGGACTCGTGGCGGCTGACGTCATGGATACGGAAGCCGCGGTCCGCGGACGGCGGAAGGACCGGCGCGTGCGCGGACGAGGCGGGGACGTAGCCGAACTCGAAGGGCTCGTCGCGCTTCACGCCGAAGACTCCGGTGAGGGCAGGCCGTCCGGAGAGTCCGCCGGGCAGGCCTCCCCCGCCGAACGGCGAGCCACCGCCGTCCGGGTCACCTCCTGCGGGGAGCCCCTGCAGCCGCGCCAGGAAGCTCTCGGAGGGCGGCGGCGGGGCCGCTTCCGCGAACACGTTCTTCAGCTGTCGCTGCGCGTCGGCCTCCGCCTTGCACTTGGCGCAGGTGGCCAGGTGGGCGAGGACCCGCTCGCGCGTCTCATGACCGAGCTCTCCGTCCACCAGGGCGGAGAGTCGGTCTCCCAGGTGCTGCTCGGCCAGCCGCCTCTCGGCGGGGGTGGGTCGTGATCCACTCACGCGGTCGCGCCCCCTCCCCCCAGAGCGGGCACACGGGCCGCGAGGGAGCGGCGCTCGGTCGTCCGGGTCTGCGGCGCACGGTGCGCCAGGGCCTTGCGCAGCTGCGAACGGCCGCGGTGGATCCGGGAGCGGACCGTGCCGAGCTTGACGCCGAGGGTCGCGGCGATCTCCTCGTACGACAGTCCTTCGATGTCGCACAGGACGACCGCGGCGCGGAACTCGGGCGCGAGGGTGTCGAGGGCCTGCTGGACGTCCGCGTCGAAGTGCGCGTCGTTGAAGACCTGCTGCGGTGACGGCTCGCGGCTGGGCAGCCGCTCGGCGGCGTCCTCGCCCAGCGCGTCGAAGCGGATGCGCTGCTTGCGGCGGACCATGTCGAGGAAGAGGTTGGTGGTGATGCGGTGCAGCCAGCCCTCGAAGGTGCCCGGCGTATAGGTCGACAGGGAGCGGAAGACTCGGACGAAGACCTCCTGGGTGAGGTCCTCCGCGTCGTGCTGGTTACCGGTCAGGCGATAGGCCAGGCGGTACACACGGCCGCTGTGGGTGCTGACGATCTCCTCCCAGGTGGGCGGAGTCCACGCCTGCCCGTCCGCGTCGGTGGAGAAAGTCGCGGTCTGGGCCTGGTCAGCGGCGTGGCTGTGGTCAGCAGCGGTGTCGTTCACGGATTTCGGCCTGCCCGCCGATCCGAGGAAGCGCCTGAGCGCTCCTCCCCGATCCCCGTTGGGCGCGGCCGCACCTCCCCTATCAACTCTGGTGGTGTCCAGTGGAGCCCCTACCATAGCCACCTCGCCCGTTAGGACCGGATAAGCGGTTTTACGAGAATTTGATCTGGGCTGATACCCCTCGGACCCCTGCGTCTGCAGTTGCTCGGGAACCTGCCCCTCATCGTGATCCAACCGTGTCCCCCCGCTGTCGTCTCCACCCCTCTAAACGCCCGGTCCCATCTGCGGGTTCCCGGGCCCAACGGATACAGTCACGCCGAGGCATACACGGGGACAGGAGAGGGTCATTACCGGCAACCGGCAGACGAGCTGGGCGTTCGCCGACGCCTACGTCGCCGAGGACGAAGTGCTGCTGTGGGCCCGCGAGCGGGCGCGTGAGGCAGGGCTGCGCTCGGTGTCGTCCGGCACGGGCTCCGCGCTGCGGTTGCTGGCGGCGTCGGTGGACGCCAAGGCGGTGGCCGAGATCGGCACCGGCACCGGCGTCTCCGGTATCCATCTGCTGCACGGCATGCGCCCGGACGGCGTGCTGACCACCGTGGACCCCGAGCCCGAGCACCAGCAGTTCGCCCGCCAGGCCTTCCGCGCCTGCGGATTCGCCAGCAACCGTGCCCGTTTCATCCCCGGCCGCGCCCTGGACGTCCTGCCCCGGCTCGCGGACGCCGGCTACGACCTCGTCTTCTGCGACGGCGACCGGCAGGAGGTCATGGAGTACCTCGCTGAATCGTTGCGCCTGTTGCGCCCGGGGGGCCTTGTCGTCTTCGAAGGGGTCTTCGCCAACGGCCGCACGGTGGGCTCGGGACCCCAGCCGACGGAGGTCCTGCGGCAGCGGGAGCTGCTGCGCGCGGTCCGCGAGAGCCAGGAGCTGGTGCCCTCGCTGCTGCCGGTGGGCGACGGCCTGCTGTGCGCGGTCAAACGCTGAGAAGGAGCCCGCGCGGAACCGGTGCAGGGACGGCAAACAGCTGCCCCGGCACCGCTTGGGTGCCGGGGCAGCTGAAAGGGTATGGTCGCTTCCGCGTCAGCCGACGACCTTCTTGAGGGCGTCGCCGAGCGCGTCGGCCTCGTCAGGGGTCAGCTCGACGACGAGCCGACCGCCGCCTTCGAGCGGAACGCGCATGACGATGCCCCGCCCCTCCTTGGTCACCTCGAGCGGGCCATCGCCCGTCCGCGGCTTCATGGCCGCCATGCTCGTTCCCCTTCCTGAAACCAGCTCATCGTCAAAGCCGACGGCCCGGGAGGGCACGCGCGGGCCACAGCGTGGGACTGGGACACGCGACACCGGCATCGAACACATTGCTTCCAAGCCATTATCCCGCATCTCAGGACCCGATGACCAACATCAGTCGGCATCGCTTGGGCAACGCGCGCGAGCAAAACCACTCAATTCGGCGATGTGACTGCGATACTGCGCCACCGCCCCGACGTCCGTCGGCCGGAAACCGCCGGGAATTCTTTGACGCAGGTCACACGTCCGCTCCGGTCCGCCGACGGTGATCTCCGCCATGCTGTCCTACGGACAGGGGCGTACCGGCCGGTACGCCTGAACCGCGACAGCGGAGGGGACACACCATGGCCGACACCGTGCTCTACGAGGTGAGCGACGGACTCGCGACGATCACGCTGAACCGCCCCGAGGCGATGAACGCGCTGAACGTGGCGACGAAGGTCGCCCTGCGGGAGGCGGTCGGCTCCGCGGCCGGGGACGATGCCGTACGGGCGGTGCTGCTGACCGCCGCCGGTGACCGCGCGTTCTGTGTCGGTCAGGACCTCAAGGAGCACATCGGGCTGCTGATGCAGGACCGGGAGTCGGGGTCCGGGCAGACGATGAGCACGGTCAAGGAGCACTACAACCCCATCGTGCGGGCGATCGCCGGGATGCCGAAGCCCGTGGTGGCCGGGGTGAACGGGGTCGCGGCGGGCGCCGGCTTCGGCTTCGCGCTGGCCGCCGACTACCGGGTGGTGGCCGACACCGCCGCGTTCAACACGTCGTTCGCGGGTGTGGCGCTGACCGCGGACTCGGGGATCTCCTGGACGCTGCCGCGGGTCGTGGGCCCCGGGCGCGCCACCGACCTGCTGCTCTTCCCGCGGAGCATCACCGCCCAGGAGGCGTACGACCTGGGCATCGCCGGTCGTCTGGTGCCGGCCGGTGAGCTGCGCGCCGAGGCGGAGAAGGTGGCGCGCGCGCTCGCCGAGGGGCCGACGGTCGCCTACGCGGCGATCAAGGAGTCCGTCGCCCACGGGCTCTCGCACTCGCTGTCCGAGACGCTGGACAAGGAGGACGAGCTGCAGACGCGGGCGGGGTCGTCCGAGGACCACGCGATCGCGGTGCAGGCCTTCGTGAACAAGGAGAAGCCGAAGTACCTGGGTCGCTGACCCGCACCGCACCGCTCAGGACCGACGTGCCACGCACGCTTCCAGATGGTCGTCGACCAGGCCGCACGCCTGCATCAGTGCGTACGCCGTGGTCGGGCCCACGAAGCGCAGGCCCCGCTTCTTCAGGGCCTTGGACAGGGCCGTCGACTCCGGGGTGACCGCGGGGACGTCGCCGAGTGCCTTCGGGGCCGGGCGGCCGGGCGCCGGCGCATGCGACCAGATCAGCTCGTCCAGCTCGCCCGGCGCCCACTCGGCGAGCACGCGCGCGTTGGCCAGCGTCGCGTCGATCTTGGCGCGGTTGCGGATGATGCCGGGGTCGAGGAGCAGGCGCTCCCGGTCCTCGTCCGTGAAGGCGGCGACTTTCTCGATCCTGAAGTCGGCGAAGGCCGCGCGGAACCCGGGGCGGCGGCGCAGGATCGTGATCCAGGACAGGCCGGACTGGAAGGCCTCCAGGCTCAGTCGCTCGAAGAGTGCGTCGTCGCCGTGGACCGGGCGGCCCCACTCCTCGTCGTGGTACGCCACATAGTCCTCGGTGGACAGGGCCCAGGGGCAGCGCAGGCCGCCGTCCGGGCCCGCGATCGCGGTGCCGTCGCTCACTGCCGGCCCTCCTCGCCGTGGTGCGGCTTGTCCATGGCGGCGTGGTGGGCGGCGGCCTGCGCGCCGGCCAGGGCCGACTCCAGGTCCGCGATGCGGGCGTCACGCTCGTCCAGTTCGGCGCCGAGGCGGTTGAGGGCGTCGTCGACGTCCGCCATGCGGTAGCCGCGGGCGGCCAGCGGGAAGCGCAGGGCGTCGACGTCGGCCCGGCCCACCGGGCGGTCCGGCGGCAGTGGGTCCCGCAGTCGCTCGGGGGCCACCTCGGGCAGCGCGCCCCGGCCCTCGCCGCCGCCCACCACGGCGAGCGTCACCGCGGCGACCACGACGGCGAGTGCGACGACCAGGAACAAGAACATAACCATCGCTGTGGCCCCCACGCTCGATGCTCGTAAGCGGAAAGTGTCAGGGTCCGATCGTGCCATGCGGCTACGACAGTTAGGGTCGCAGGCGGCCGAAAGGCCGGGACACCCAGGACGTACGAGGAGAGGTCACAGGGGATGCTCAGGCTGGGCAGGCGCGAATTCGGGCCCCATGAGCCGGTGATCATGGCGATCGTGAACCGGACCCCGGACTCCTTCTACGACCAGGGGGCGACCTTCCGCGACGAGCCCGCCCTCGCGCGCGTGGAGCAGGCCGTCACCGAGGGCGCGGCGATCATCGACATCGGCGGGGTGAAGGCGGGGCCGGGCGACGAGGTGAGTGCCGAGGAGGAGGCGCGGCGCACCGTCGGGTTCGTGGCGGAGGTACGGCGGCGCTTCCCTGACGTCGTCATCAGCGTGGACACCTGGCGGGCCGAGGTCGGCGAGGCCGTGTGCGAGGCCGGGGCGGATCTGCTCAACGACGCGTGGGGCGGGGTCGACCCGCACCTGGCGGAGGTCGCCGCACGGTACGGCGCCGGGCTGGTGTGCACGCACGCGGGGGGCGCCGAACCGCGCACCCGGCCGCACCGGGTGACGTACGACGACGTCGTGGCGGACATATTGAGGGTGACCCTGGGGCTGGCCGAGCGGGCCGTCGCGCTGGGGGTGCCCCGGGAGTCGGTGCTGATCGACCCCGGGCACGACTTCGGGAAGAACACCCGGCACAGCCTGGAGGCGACGCGGCGGCTCGGCGAACTGGTCGAGACCGGGTGGCCCGTCCTCGTCTCGCTGTCCAACAAGGACTTCGTGGGCGAGACGCTGGACAAGCCCGTGAAGGAGCGGGTGCTGGGCACGCTCGCGACCACCGCCGTATCGGCGTGGCTCGGGGCGCAGGTGTACCGCGTGCACGAGGTCGCCGAGACCCGGCAGGTGCTGGACATGGTGGCGACGATCGCGGGTCACCGGCCCCCGGCGGTCGCGCGCCGGGGGCTCGCATAGCGGCGCGCTAGCGGGCGGCCTCCTTGGACACCAGGGCGACCGCCTCGTCCACGTCGTCCGTGACGTGGAACAGCAGCAGGTCCTTCTCCGCGGCCTTGCCCTGGGCGATCAGCGTGTTCTTGAGCCAGTCGACCAGTCCGCCCCAGTACGCGCTGCCGAACAGGACGATCGGGAAGCGGGTGACCTTCTGGGTCTGCACGAGGGTGAGCGCCTCGAAGAGTTCGTCCAGGGTGCCGAGGCCGCCGGGCAGGACCACGAAACCCTGCGCGTACTTGACGAACATCATCTTGCGGACGAAGAAGTAGCGGAAGTTCAGGCCGATGTCGACGTAGGGGTTCAGGCCCTGCTCGAAGGGCAGCTCGATGCCCAGGCCGACCGAGATCCCCTTGGCCTCCACGGCGCCCTTGTTGGCCGCCTCCATGGCGCCGGGGCCGCCGCCGGTGATCACCGCCCAGCCCGCCTCCACCAGGCCGCGGCCGAGCCGGACGCCCGCCTCGTACTCCGGCGAGTCCGCCTTGGTGCGCGCCGAGCCGAACACGCTGATCGCGGGCGGGAGTTCGGCGAGCGTGCCGAAGCCCTCGATGAACTCCGACTGGATGCGCAGCACCCGCCAGGGGTCCGTGTGGACCCAGTCCGACGGGCCGCCGGCGTCCAGCAGACGCTGGTCGGTGGTGCTGGCCGTGACCTGCTCCCGCCTCCGGAGGACCGGTCCCAGGCGCTGCTCCTCGGGCGGCTGCTTCTTGCCCTCGGGGTTTCCGGTAGCCATGCGCGCTCCCTCCGCTTGCGGGGTGTTTCCACCTCAGCGTAGATCTACGCGGGTTAAGGACGAGGGACGTCAGCGTGTCAGCCAGCTGCGCAGTCGTTCCTCGCCCGCGAGGATCTTGGCGGTTTCGACGCGCTCGTCCCGCTTGTGTGCCAAATGCGGGTTCCCGGGGCCGTAGTTGACCGCCGGGATGCCGAGGGAGGCGAAGCGCGAGACGTCCGTCCAGCCGTACTTGGGCTGCGGGGTGCCGCCCACCGCCTCGATGAAGGCCGCTGCGGCCGGGTGGCTCAGGCCCGGCAGTGCCGCGCCGCTGTGGTCGTCCACCACGAACTCCGCCACCCCGCAGTCGGCGAAGACCTCGCGGACGTGGGCGAGCGCCTCCTCCTCGGTGCGGTCGGGCGCGTAGCGGAAGTTGACCGTCACGACGCACTCGTCGGGGATGACGTTGCCGGCCACGCCGCCTGTGATGCCCACCGCGTTCAGGCCCTCGCGGTACTCCAGGCCGTCGATCACCGGGTAACGGGGCTCGTAGGAGGCGAGGCGGGCCAGGATCGGGGCGGCCGCGTGGATCGCGTTCGAGCCCATCCAGCCGCGCGCGGAGTGGGCCCGCTCGCCGGTGGTCCTGAGCAGGACCCGCAGGGTGCCCTGGCAGCCGCCCTCGACCTCGCCGTCGGACGGTTCGAGCAGTACCGCGAAGTCGCCCCGGAGCCAGTCGGGGCGGGCCTCGGCCACGTGCTTGAGGCCGTTGAGCTCCGCCGCCACCTCTTCGTTGTCGTAGAAGACGAAGGTCAGGTCGCGGTTGGGAGCCGGGACCGTGGCCGCGATGCGCAGCTGCACCGCCACGCCGGACTTCATGTCGCAGGTGCCGCAGCCCCACAGGACGCCGTCCTCGTCCAGGCGGGAGGGGACGTTGTCCGCGATCGGCACGGTGTCGATGTGACCGGCCAGGATCACCCGCTCCGGCCTGCCCAGTTCCGTTCGCGCGACCACGTTGTTGCCGAGCCGCTCGACCGTCAGGTGCGGCAGGGCGCGCAGGGCGGCCTCGATCGCGTCGGCGAGGGGCTTCTCGGTGCCGCTCTCGGAGGGGAAGTCGACGAGCCGGGCGGTGAGCTCCGCGGCGTTCAGGGTGAGGTCAAGAGGGGTGTCGGCCATGCCGTCGACCCTAACCCGCCACCCCTTGGGCCCACTGTCCACATCCGGCGCATGGGCCCCAGCGCCCTCCGCTACCTTGTACGGCGTGCCAGAGCCGTCATCCACCCTCAAACGCCGTGGCCGCCTCTTCCGCTTCGGGGCGGCCCTCGTGGTCCTCCTCGCCGTCGCGGGCTATCTCGTCGTGCAGTACGTCACCGGGGGCAGAGGCGCTCCGGGCTGCAAGGTGGTCTCGGCCGACGACGAGGGGACGATGTACCAGTTCACCCCCGAGCAGGCGGTGAACGCGGCGACCATCGCCGCCGTCGGCACCGGCCGCAGGATGCCCGAGCGGGCGGTGACCATCGCGCTCGCCACCGCGCTGCAGGAGTCGGGGCTGCGCAACATCGAGCACGGCGACCGGGACTCGCTCGGCCTGTTCCAGCAGCGGCCCTCCCAGGGCTGGGGCACCGAGAAGGAGATCCTGGACCCGACGTACGCGGCGACCGTCTTCTACGAGCACCTGGCCAAGGTGCGCGACTACACGAAGCTCCCCCTCACCGTGGCCGCGCAGCGCGTGCAGCGCAGCGGCTTCCCGGAGGCGTACGCCAAGCACGAGCCGGACGCCGCCCTGCTCTCCGCCGCCCTCACGGGCAACGCGGCCGCCACGCTGACCTGCGACGGCCGCCCCGGCACGACGCTGGCGGCGGGAGCGGCCGGCGTACGGGCCGCGCTGGTACGGGACTTCGGGCGCGACGTGCTGCAGCCGGCCGGCGCGGAAGTGGGCTCCGCCGCGACGCCGAAGCCGTCCGCGAGCCCGGGCGCACGGAC
Source organism: Streptomyces spinosisporus (assembly GCF_022698145.1). Taxonomy (GTDB): domain Bacteria; phylum Actinomycetota; class Actinomycetes; order Streptomycetales; family Streptomycetaceae; genus Streptomyces; species Streptomyces spinosisporus. The sequence continues at coordinate 32,338 of NZ_JALDAX010000010.1, read as the reverse complement.
CGTCACCCTGCCCGTCGGCTCCGGCGACAGCCCCGCCAAGGGCCGCACCGCCGGGCAGCGCGGCTGGCAGCTGGCCCACTGGGCGGTCGCCAACGCGACGGCACTGCACATCGAACGCGTCTCGTACGGCGGCCGGGAGTGGACCGCGGGGAACACCGACAGCGAGTGGCGCAGGGCCGCCACGACGGGGGCCGGCGGTGCCCAGCGGACGGCGGACGCCGTACGGATCGTCACTGCGCAGTAGTACGGCCGATCACCCGCACGGGTTACCCGGGGCATGCGTCCGGCGCCGTGGGCGCAGGTTTTCGCGCCGTCACCCTCGAATCCGTAAAAGCCCATGGAAGCAAAGGGGTGTAAGGATTCCGCAGGCTTTCAACCCCCGCACCTTTTGCCCGTTTTTATCCGCAGCCGATAATGCGACGCATTGCCAACTCTTTACCTTGGGGCGCCGCAACCTTCGGGGACTTCGAGCGGTAGTTACTGCGTCCGAGCCCGGACGATCAACGCCCATCGAAGGAGCATCATGTCCCTCCCCCTGACCCGTCGCATCGCCCAGGCCGCCCTGCTCGTCGCAGGCGCAGCGGCTGCCGGTGTCGGCGCGGCCGGCGCGGCGAGCGCGGCCCCCGAACTGCCCGCGACCCCGAACGTCGGCGGCCTGACCGCCCTGGACGGGGCGAGCGTCGGCAACACCGTCGACGGTGCCGCGCAGAACGTCACCGGGCTCGCGGGCGACGCCGGTGCCAGCGCGGTCAAGAAGGCGGTTCCGAACGCGGGCAAGACCGGCGGCAGCGTGGCGAAGAAGGCGGCGCCCGCGGCCCAGAAGGCGGCCGGCACCGCGGCCGGTTCCGTCGGGGAGATCGTCGGCGTCACCACGCAGTCCGCGACCAAGGGCGGCGGCCTGCCGACCGACTCGCTGACCAAGGGCGGCCTGCCGGCCACCGGCACCCTGCCGGTGAAGGGCCTGCCGATCGGCGGCTGACCGATCTGCACGATCCGCATGGCGAAGGGGCCCGGGAGAGTCTCCCGGGCCCCTTCGCCGTGTCTGTGGAGCGGCTACAGGCGCTCGACGGCCGCCCGCACCCGCTCGTCCGTCGCCGTCAGCGCCACCCGGACAAAGCGCTCGCCCGCAGGGCCGTAGAAGTCGCCCGGCGCGACCAGGATGCCGAGGTCGGCGAGGTGGGCCACCGTGTCCCAGCAGGACTCGTTCCGTGTCGCCCACAGATACAGGCTGGCCTCGCTGTGCTCGATGCGGAAGCCGTGCCCCTCCAGCGCCGCGCGCAGGGCCGTGCGGCGGGCCGCGTACCGCTCCCGCTGCTCGCGGACATGGCCGTCGTCGCCCAGCGCCGCCACGACGGCCGCCTGCGTCGGCGCCGGCGTCATCATGCCGCCGTGCTTGCGGATCTCCAGCAGGGGGCCGAGGACCGCCGGGTCGCCCGCGAGGAAGGCGGCGCGGTAGCCGGCCAGGTTGGAGCGCTTGGACAGGGAGTGGACGGCCACGATGCCGTCGTAGGAACCGCCGTTGACGTCCGGGTGCAGCACCGAGACCGGGTCGGCCTCCCAGCCGAGCTCCAGGTAGCACTCGTCGGAGAAGACCAGGACGCCGTGCTCGCGGGCCCAGGCGACGATCCGGGTCAGCTCCTCCTTCGGCAGGACCCTGCCGGTCGGGTTGGAGGGCGAGTTGAGCCAGAGGAGCCTCAACCCCTCGGGGTCCAGCTCGGTCGGGTCGTCGTAGGCCTCGTACTCGGCGCGGGCCAGCCGGGCGCCGACCTCGTACGTCGGGTACGCGAGGCGCGGGTACGCGACCCGGTCGCCGGGGCCGAGGCCCAGCTGCGTGGGGAGCCAGGCGACCAGTTCCTTGGAGCCCACGACGGGCAGCACGTGCCGGTGGGTGACCTCGCGGGCGCCGAGTCTGCGCTCGACCCAGCCCGTGATCGCGTCGCGCAGTGCCGGGGTGCCCCAGACGGTCGGGTAGCCCGGGGAGTCCGCCGCGTCGATCAGAGCCTTCTGGACCAGCTCGGGGACCGGGTCGACCGGGGTGCCGACGGAGAGGTCGACGATGCCGTCCGGGTGCGCGGCGGCCGTCTTCTTGTACGGCTCCAGCTTGTCCCAGGGGAATGTGGGCAGGCGGTCTGAGACTGCGGACACGGTTTCTGACTCACTTTCTGGTACGGCAACGCCTCGGCCCCGTACGGCGATCATGGTGATCCGGCCGTACGGGACCGAGGCGGCACGTCTGTGCGGGCCGCTCTTACTGGTTCTGCGGCGGCAGCGCGGCGACGAAGGGGTGGTCGCGCTCGATCAGGCCCAGCTTGCTGGCGCCGCCGGGGGAGCCGAGCTCGTCGAAGAACTCGACGTTCGCCTTGTAGTAGTCCTTCCACTCCTCCGGAGTGTCGTCCTCGTAGAAGATCGCCTCGACCGGGCAGACCGGCTCACAGGCACCGCAGTCGACGCATTCGTCCGGGTGGATGTACAAGGACCGCTGGCCCTCGTAGATGCAGTCGACCGGGCACTCCTCGATGCACGCCTTGTCCTTGACGTCGACACAAGGCTGCGCGATGACGTAGGTCACGCTGTCGTTCCTCCTCGATTGGGCGCTGGCGGGCCTCCTCAGGCTCCGCCGCCTGGCGCGCGGGAGCGCGGCGTCGTCGATGCCCGCCCCTAGTATCTCCGTTCCTGGGCATGATCCGAACAGGAGGGGTGAACTGACCTGTGGAAATCTCGGCAGGAGGCCGTCTCGAGGTCCGTGTCACCGCTGCTGACGTGGGTAAACGAGTCTCCGTACGGCGCTTGATCCAATCTGGAGTCCCGGAGGAGAAGTTCACCGACACGGTGGGTGTTCTCACATCATGGGACGACGGTGTGCTGCTGATCACACGGAAGGACGGCGAAAGCGTCCGCATCCCGGAATCCGCGCTGGTCGCGGGAAAGGTCGTGCCCGCGGCCCCGGCCCGGCGCCGCGGACCCGCCGCCTCCTACGAGGAGCTCGCACAGGTCTCCTCGCGCGCGTGGCGGCCGGTGGAGAGCGAGCGGCTCGGCGAGTGGGAGCTGCGGGCCGCCTCCGGGTTCACCCGGCGCGCCAACTCCGTGCTGCCGCTCGGCGACCCCGGCCTGCCGCTCGACGAGGCACTCACCGCCGTACGGCACTGGTACGGCGAGCGCGGGCTGCCCGCCTACGTCCAGACCGCGACCGGCGCCGAGGGCACGCAGGAGCTGCTGTGCGCGGAGCTGGAGCGGCGCGGGTGGGTGCGCGAGGTGAGCGCCGAGCTGTGGACGGGAGCGCTCGCGCCGGTCGCCGACCGGGCGGAGGGCGCGGGCGTGGAGCTGTCCCGGACGGCCGACGAGGCGTGGCTCACGCGCTATCAGCGCAAGGGCGTGAGCGAGGTGGCGCTGAAGGTGCTGGGGAGCGGCCCTTCGGTGTGGTTCGCGACCGTCCCCGGCGACGGGTCGCCCGCCGCGATCGGACGGTGTGTGGTGGACGGGCGGTGGGCGTCCTTCGCCGCCGTCGAGGTGGACCCGGCGCTGCGCCGGCGGGGCCTGGCCACCACCGTGCTGGCCGCGCTGGCCCGGCCGGCCCTGGACGAGGGCGCCTCGGCGGCCTGGCTGCAGGTCGAGCAGGACAACACGGGAGCGCGCGTGCTGTACGCCGGGCTGGGCTTCGCCGCACACCACGCGTACCACCACTACCGGGAACCGGCGGCTCCCGGCAGCGGCCAGTCGTAGCGATCGCCGTGAAAGGGCACGAGCCTGCTATGCGTCCCCCACACCCCCCTTCGCCCGAACGGTCCGCCGAGGTGCGGCGGCGGTTCGCCGAGGAGGCGCGCTCCGAGCGGCCCGACCTGGCCGTGCTGTGTCTGCTGCTGGGCGCGGAGGCGGACGGGACGCTGGACGAGGCGGGCATCGACGCCGCGCAGATCGAGCTGGACCGGCTGGCCGGGCAGTTGCCGTTCCGGCCGGGCGGCCCGCAGTCCTGGGCGGCGGCGCTGCACCATCTCCTCGGGGCACGGGAGGGCTTCCGGGGCTCCCCCGCCGACTACCGGCGTCTGGAGTCCTCGCTGCTGCACGAGGTGCTGCGGCGGCGGCGCGGGCTGCCGATCCTGCTGTCGGTGGTGTGGATGGAGGTCGCGCGGCGGGCGGGGGCGCCGGTGTACGGGGTCGCCCTGCCGGGGCACTTCGTCGTCGGGTTCGGCCCCGAGGAGCAGCAGGTGCTCGTCGATCCGTTCGACGGGGGGCGGGTGCTCGACGGGAGCGACGCGGAGTTGCTGGTGGCCGGGGCGACGGGGGCGCCGTTGGACCGGTCGATGCTCGTGCCTGCGGCGCCTTTGGAGGTGGTGGTGCGGATCTTGAACAATGTGCGGGCGTGGGCTGCTGCTCGGCCTGAGCGGTCGGATGTGGGGTTGTGGGCGGTGGAGTTGTCGTTGTTGCTGCCGTCGCATCCGGCGCGGTTGCGGTATGAGCGGGCGCAGTTGCTGGTGCAGAGGGGGGAGTTTTTGCGGGGGGCCGCGGAGTTGGAGGCGTATGCCGATGTGGTGGGGGGTGTTGATGTCGCGGCGGGGGAGCGGGTGCTGGGGCAGGCTCGGGCTGCTCGGGCTCGGTTGAATTGACGTGCGCGGTTCCCCGCGCCCCTAAAAGCCAAAAGCAAAAAGCCCTACAGCCAGCCCTTCTCCCGTGCGATCCGGACCGCTTCTGCTCTGTTGCGTACCGCCAGTTTTTGGATGGCTGTCGAGAGGTAGTTGCGGACCGTGCCCTGGGAGAGGTGGAGGGCTTTTGCCAGTTCTGCGTTGGTGGAGCCGTCGGAGGCGGCGCGGAGGATCTCTCGTTCGCGGTCGGTGAGGGGGTTGGCGCCCTCCGCGAGGGCGGCTGCGGCGAGGGTGGGGTCGATGACCCGTTCGCCCGCCAGCACCTTGCGTACGGCTTCGGCGAGTTGGGCGGCCGGGGCGTCCTTGACCAGGAAGGCGTCGGCGCCGGCCTCCATGGCGCTGCGCAGGTAGCCGGGGCGGCCGAAGGTGGTGAGGACGACCAGCTTCACCTCCGGCAGCGAGCGGCGGACCTGGGCGGCCGCCTCGATGCCGGTGCACCCCGGCATCTCGATGTCCAGCAGGGCCACGTCCACGGCGTGCTCGCGCACCGCCGCCAGTACCTCGTCGCCGCGCGCCACCTGCGCCACGACCTCGATGTCGTCCTCCAGCCCGAGCAGGGCCGCCAGGGCCTCACGGACCATCGACTGGTCCTCGGCGAGCAGGACCTTGATCGTAGGGCTCATGCCTCGGATCCTACGGCCGGGGGCGGGTCCGCGGGCGCCCGGGCGACCAGCCGGAAGCCGTGCCTGGCACGGCCCGCCTCCAGGGTGCCGCCCGCCTTCTCCAGCCGTTCGCGCAGGCCCGTCAGACCGTTGCCCGGGCCGTCGCCGGAACCGCCGGAGCCGTCGTCCTCGACGGAGACCTCCAGCATCTGCCCGTCCAGGGTCTGCCGTCGGAGCACCTCCACCGTGCAGCGCCCGGCGCCGCTGTGCCGTACGACGTTGGTGACCGCCTCGCGCACCGCCCAGGCCAGGGCGGCCTCGCTCTCCTCGGGGACGGCGGACAGGTCCGGTTCGTGCGGCACGTCGGCGACGATGCCGGCCGCCGTCAGGGCGACCTGGGCGCCCGCGAGCTCCGCGGACAGCCGGGCGCGGCGGTAGCCGGTGACGGCCTCGCGGACGTCCACCAGGGCCTGGCGGCTGACCTGCTCGATGTCGGCGACCTGCTGGGCCGCCTTGTCGGGGTGGCCGGGGAGCATACGGCCCGCCAGCTCGCTCTTCAGCGTGATCAGCGACAGGGAGTGGCCGAGCAGGTCGTGCAGGTCGCGGGCGAGGCGCAACCGCTCCTCGTTGGCGGCCAGTTGGGCGACGGTGGCGCGGGCCTTCTGCAACTCGATGGTCGTGCTGACCAGTTGGCGTACACCGGTCATGGAGTAACCGACCAGCAGCACCACCAGGACCAGGCCCCAGGCGGTGTCCTGGTCCTCGCGCAGCCCGACGGCCAGGAAGGCCGCGGTGGTCAGCGGGATCGTCCAGTACGAGGCCCGCAGCGGCAGGGTCAGCCCGCAGCTGACCGAGACGTACACGAACAGTCCGAGCCAGTGGCCGCCGAGGGTGAGGCACAGGGTGACCGCGAGGACGGCGAGCACGGCGAGCAGGCCGGCGACGACGCGGGCGGGCAGGGCCCGGCCCATGTTCCGGAAGACCACCGTCATGTAGACCGCGACGAAGGCGAGCAGGCCCGCCCAGCCGGCGGCGGTGGCACCGGTGGAGTGGTGGCCGCCGGTCAGGTCGCGCACCGGGGCGGCGAGGAAGACCAGCCAGGGCAGGATCCACACCAGCTTGTACATGGCCTCACGCGGGGTGCGGGCCGGCTCCCCCAGGCGCACCAGCCGCTCCGCCCGGGCCTCGTCCACATGCGGGTCTTCCGTCATGGTGCTCACGCCTTCAGCGTGTCCTTCCGGTACAGCCAGGCCGCGCCGCCCGCGAAGAGCAGGAAGAAGACGACGAGGATGCCGACGTCCTGGGCGTGCGGGGCCTGGCTCTGTTCGATGGCCCGTCCCACCGCAGCGTACGCGTGCGTGGGCAGCCACTTCGCGATGTCCTGCAGCCACTGGGGGAAGCCGTTGGACGGGAACCACAGACCGCCGAGGATCGACAGACCGAAGTAGATGATCATCGTGATGGGGCGGACCGCGTCGCCGGAGGCGATATAGCCGATGGCGACCCCGAGCGCGGCGAAGACCAGGCTGCCGGCCCAGATCGCGCCGGTGAGGGCGAGCCACTGCCAGGCCTCCAGGCGTACGTCCTTCACGGCGGCGGCGACCAGGAAGACGACGACGATCGACGGCAGGCTGACCACGGCGGCGCTGGCGGTCTTGGCGAGGACGTAGCCGCGCCCGGGCAGCGTGGTCAGCCGCAGCTGCCGTACCCAGCCGCTCTCGCGCTCCTTGGCGATGCGCTCGCTGTTGCCCATCAGCACGGCGGTCAGGGCGCCGAAGGAGGCCATGGAGACCATGACGTACGACGCCACGCTCAGGCCGGTGCCGTCGACCGTGCCCGTCTGGCTGGAGGCGAGCAGGAAGATGACCGAGGGGTAGATCACGGAGAAGAACAGGAACTTGCGGTTGCGCAGGGCTCGGGCGAGCTCCAGCTTGATCAGGCTGTTCACGACTGCTTGGCCTCCTCGGCGGCGGTGATGGCGACGAAGGCCTGCTCCAGGCCGAGCCCGGCGACTTCGAGATTGCGGGGGTAGAGGCCGAGGCCGTAGAGGGCGTGCACGGTCGCGTCGGCGTCGGAGGACTGCAGGCGGACGGTGTGCACGGAGCCCTCGGCGGGGCCGCTGTTCGACACGGAGATCGAGGTCAGGAAGGGAAGCCCGCGCAGGGTCGCCTCGTCGACCTGGCCCTCCAGGTCGAACGCCACCCGCCGCGCCCCGGCCTTCGCCTTGATCTCGGCCGCGGTGCCGTCGGCGAGGAGGCGCCCGCGGTGCAGGACGAGCACCCGGTCGGCGATGGCGTCGGCCTCCTCCAGGTAGTGCGTGGCGAACAGGACCGTACGGCCCTGGTCGGCCTGCTCGCGCATGGTCGCCCAGAAGGCCTGGCGGGCGGAGACGTCCATGCCGGTGGTGGGCTCGTCCAGGACGATCAGATCGCTGTCGCCGGCGGTGGCGAGGGCGAAGCGGACGCGCTGGGCCTGGCCGCCGGAGAGCTTGTTGACCTTGCGGTCGGCGATCTGGCTGATGCCGGCCCGGGCGAGGACGTCGGTGACCTTGTACGCCTTCGGGTGCAGCGCGCAGCCGAGCCCGACCAGCTCGGCGACGGTGACCTCGTCCATCAGCCCGCCGCTCTGCAGCATCGCGCCCACCCGCCCGGCGACGATCGCCTCGCGCGGAGAGGTGCCGAAGACGCGGACCGTGCCGCTGTCGGCGTGCTTCAGCCCGAGCAGCAGGTCGAGCGTGGTCGACTTCCCGGCGCCGTTGGGCCCGAGCAGGGCCACGGTCTCCCCTGGGTGCAGCGCGAGCGTCAGCCCGTCCACGGCCCGGACGCTCCCGTACACCTTGCTCACCTGATCGAAGCCGACCACCGGGGCGGCGGTCACTGTCGCTGTCGTCGTCATGTGAACCATCGTGGCTGCGCGGGGCCGGGGCCCGGCAGTGTCGGCGGTCCTGAGTGGCGTATGACAGATGTCATGGCTGCCGGTTCAGCGGAGGACTTCGTGCGCCTTTCGCAGGGCGTTGCGCCGCGCCTGCCGGACGGCGTCGAGTTCCTTCCTGTTGGCCGCGATGATCTTGTGCTGGTAGGTGGTCTCGACGGACTGCCAGACGGTCACATAGTCCACCTGCCGCTTGCACCGCACATCGGCCACCGCGGTGGCGATCTCACGGGCTCCGGCCCTGTTCGGGGCGGCGGGGTCCGCGCCCTTCGTCCACCAGGCCGGGTCGGCCGCGGCGACGTGCGGGTTCGCGTAGCGGTAGCCGGCCTTTTTCATGCAGGCGCTCCACTTGGCGTTCGCGGCCCTGGCCCGGCTGTCCGCCTCCGTGCGCTGGAAGCTCTGCTGCTGGGCCAGGTCGACGGCGGTCAGCGCCTCGCCGCCCTGGGGCAGGCCGAGTTGCTTCAGGGCCTTGCCGCGGCAGCCGCCCGTGTGGCTCGCCGAGGCCGTCTTGCCGCTGCGGCCGGTGTAGGCCTTGGTGAGCGCGTCCGTCATGAGGGCCTTGCGCTTCTTCTCCTGCCGCGCCTCCTCGGCCAGTTGCGCCGGCGTCACGCCGACCGGCGGGGCCAGCTGATAGCCGTAGACCTTCACCGCTTCGGGGTCGGTGACGCCGTAGCGCCGCTCGTTGGCCGAGCGCGGTACGCCGAGCTGCTCGAGACGGGCGGGCCAGGTGTAGCCCTTCGCCTTCATGCACGTCTGGGCCAGCTGGTCGACGGCCCGGTCGAGCTCTTCCTGCTGCTGCGCGTCGACGGTGTAGGCGTCGAGAGGGAGGACCGGCACCCGGACACCGGCGACGGTCTTCGTGGCCGGGGAGGCGGAGATCTCGGGCTCGCTCGGCGTCCCGTCACCCGACGACTGGCATCCCGACAGCAGTACGGCACACAGGGCGGCGACGCCGACGGCCGCTGGGCTCTTGCGCATCAGGTCAGACGCTTCCTTCGAGAAGGGCGGCCCGAACGGGATGCGCCCCGGTGAAGGGGCGCATCGTCGCGTTCAGTTCGGGCAGGCGGAGTTCGAGCCGAAGCAGTGCGAGCTCGCCGTGTTGTCGTTGGGCACCTGGTTGATCTGCTCGCCCGGGGGGATGCCGGTGAGGGCGCCGGTGTAGCCGGAGTACTGGTAGAAGTACACGAGCGTGTCGGGGTCCATGTTCTTCACCGAGGACATGGTGTTGTCGATGGCCGTGCTGGTGCCGTAGTACGTGCTGCCGCTGTACGTGGTCTTGCTGTAGAGCGTGTCGTACAGGCCGCCGCCGTAGTTCGCGAGGCGGTAGATGCACACCTCGCCGCCGCCCGCGGACTCACACTTGCCGTTGTAGCTCCCCGCGGACGCGGTACCGGTGAAGCCGACAACCAGTGCCGCACTCGCCAGGCCCACGAGGGCTTTCTTCCTTGCGCTCATCCACTCACCCATCCTGCACTCGGACCCGCCGGAGCCGGCAGGAGTGCCTGAACGAGCGCACGACGAACCCCCCGACTCCATGGGGTGAACTTGGTTCGGCCCATGCGCCGCAGTGATCCTAGGTGGCACGGGAGTGCGGAAAAAATGATTTTGTTCGACGGCGGCGGAAAGCCGCCACCACGCCGGAGGGGGCGCCCCGGTCATGGACCCGGGCGCCCCCTCGAACGTCAACCGCCCTGCGGCTAACCGGCGTTGGTCTCGATCACGCCCACGCGCTCGGCCGGTGTCTTGCCGAGGAGGGGCTTGCGCATGGCGCTGATGACGTCCTGGGGTGTCACGGGGGTCTTCTTGCCGTTGCCGCGGGTGACCAGGACGCCGTCCCAGGCGCCGCCGTACAGGTTCTTCAGCGCGGTCGTGTCGTAGTGCTCGACCAGCTTGCCGCCGACCGCCCTGACGCCGAGGAACTTCCACAGCGAGTTCTGGGGGCTGAACTTGACCTGCACCCCGCCCGCCTCGATGGTGACGATGCCCGACATCGCCGGCTTGGCGAACTCGTTCATCATCCGGTCGACCTCGGCATCGGAGACCGACGGCTTCTGGGTCGTCGTCGGGACGGCGACCGCCGGGGCCGAGCCGGTCTCCACCTGGGTGCGGTACGCCTCCTCGACGGCCTCGGTGGACTTGGCGACGTCGATGCCCTTGCCCGCCTTGCCGTAGACGGCGACGGCCTTGCCGGACTTGAACTGGATCGTGCCCTCGGTCATCGAGCCGGAGCCGCCGGAGGTGGAGGTGGCCTTCAGGGCGGCGGCCAGCTTCTCCTCGTCGACGGGCATGACCGGGTCGACGACGCGGTGGTTGCCGAAGAGGGAGCCGATGACGGAGACCGGGTTGTAGTCGCTCTGCGCGGCCGCGCCGACGGTGGCCTGCTCGTCCAGCTGGAGGCCCGCCTGATCCGGCTTGAGCGAGACCGTCTTGCCGCCCACCGACAGCTTCAGCGGCTTGTTCACATTGCCGCCGAAGGCCTCGTCGAGCTTCTTGACGGCGTCGTCGCGGGTGCCGCCGCCGATGTCGACGCCGAGCACGGTGGTGCCCTTGGGCACGTCGGAGTGGTTCATCAGCAGCCCGGCGCCGTAGGCGAGACCGGCCACGACGACCACAGCGGTGCCGACGAGCACCAGCTTGTTGCTCCCCTTCTTCTGCTTCTTCTTCGAAGAGGAGGAGGACGGCACGTTCTGCGCGACCGGCTCGGGGAGCCTCGGGGGTGTGTGCGGCACCGGCGCCTCGCCCGTGCCGCCGGGCCCGAAGGGCGAGTTCGCGCCGGGCGGCACGACCGGGATGCCGCTGGTGACGGTGTGCCCGGAGATGTTGTCGGGCGCGGGGTAGCCGCCCTGCGCACCCGGCTCGGGGGCGGGCTTCTGCGGGGTGAGGATCGCGGTGTCGTCGCTGAGGCCGCCGCCGGGGCCGAGGCCCGCGCCGTGCGGGCCGCCCATGCCGCCGGGGCCGCCCGGTCCGGCGGGTCCACCGGGACCGCCGGTGCCGCGGGGCGGGGCCAGCGGCCCTTCGCCGGTGACCGGACCGCTCGTCGGGCCCGCGGGGCCCTGGCCGCCGGGCGCGTTGAAGTCGCTCACGCCGACAGGGGCGCCGTAGCCGCCCTGGCCGTTCGGGGTGTTCTGGGTGCCCGTGTCGGAGTCCGAGAAGTACGGCAGCTCGTCGCGGCGCGGTTCGCCGCCGTCGGAGCGAGGGCCGTTGCCGAGCGGTCCCGCGCCCAGCGCCTCGGTGACGTCGAAGGAGCCGGTGCCGCCGCCGTGCCCGGGGGCCACGGGCCCGCCGGTCGCTCCGGGCAGCCCGGAGCCGTTCGTCTGGCCGGGACGGGTTCCGGCGCCGCTCGCACCGCCGGGGCGCGAGCCGCCCGGCACGCTCATGGAGCCGACCACGCCGCCGGGGCGTCCGCCGGCCGGGCGCGGAGCGCCGGGAGCGGCGCCCGGGCCGGGAGCCCCGGCACCCGCGCCGGGTGTGCCCGTCGCGGGTGAACCGCCCGGTGTTCCGGCGCCGTTGGTGGCGCCGCCGCCCTGACCGCCCTTGGGCGCGGCCGACTTGCGGGGCGCGAACCAGTCGCTGGTCTTCTCCTCGGCGGGCTGGGCGGGCTCGGCCGGCGGCTCGACGGTGCCCATGGCCTGGGTCGCCGCGGGCGCGGGAGGATCGGTCCGGGGGCTCTCGTCGGAGCTCTCGGTGTCCGCGACCGGCGTGCGCACGACGACCGGCGGGATGGGCCGCGATCCGGGGATGTTGATCCGGATCCGGGTCGTCAGCGTGGTCTCGGTCTTGCGGTCCTCCGGCTGCGCGGCCGAACGGCCCGCGTCCGCACCGGCGTCGGAAGCCGTGGGCGTCCCGTACGGCGGCGTACCCGACGGGTATGCGGCTCCGCCGTGCCCGTTGGGCCCGGAGGACGGAGTGTCAGTTTCACGACTCAAGGCAGGTTCTCCCGGTTGGCTCCGCCGCCCGACACAACCTCACGGGCGGCTCGGCGGCGCGCACCACCATACTGGCCACCTCTGGCGTGTATCCCATGACCGCCGGGGAAACCCACACGGGACTCGCACGCGCCTTTAACGGCGAAGTGGTACGTCACTTGCCAAGTCGGACGTCACGGCCGCCCGGTTGCCGCCCCTGCCCAAGGGTGGCGCAGATCACAGCAACAGCCATGCCACCGAGGAGGAAGAGGTAGGAGCCCCCTCCCGCGCCGAAGAGGAAGTCTCCTTCGGGCCGGGTGGCGGTGAGCAGGATGACGGCGATGATCCAGCCGGCGGCGGGCGCGATGGCACCGCCCCGGCCGCCGGTGGCCCATCCGCCGCCGAGGCAGAGCCCCGCCTCGCCGGCCAGGGCGAGCAGCAGACCGCCCGGGAACCAGGCGCCCTGCAACAGCGCACCGGCCGCGCCGACGACCACACCGAGCACGAAGAGCCCGAGGTACAGGACCGTGCGTCCGGCGGACGGCGGCCGCAGGGGCTGGGTGAGCAGGGAGCCTTGCTCGTTCATGACGCCTCCCCGGCAGTCGTGCCGGCATCGGGGTTCAGCCCGGCGAACAGGTCGGTCTCCCGCGGCCCGCCGGCCTGCCCGCGCACCAACTCGTAGTACTCGGTGGAGAAGAGGGGCTGTGCGAGTTCGTTGGAGAGCGCGAAGGAGCCTCCGCCCTCGGCGACCTCGATCTGTGTGGCGTGTGCCCGCATCGCGGCGGCCTTGGCGGCGGCGTACGCGGTGCCGTCGATGGTGGCGGTGATCCGCTCGTCCGCCACGACACCCGGTACGTCGTCGACGACGGCGGCCTTGGAGAAGGGCAGAGCGGGCAGATTCTCCGCAAGCCGGGCGAAGGCGTCCTCGGCGACGGACCGGGGCACCCGGTTCCAGTAGACCTTGGGGATCGGCCATCCCGCCTCGGCGGCCAGGTCGGCGGCGCGCATGGCGACGCGGTGGGCCTGGATGTGGTCGGGGTGGCCGTAGCCGCCGTTCTCGTCGTAGGTGACGAGGACCTGCGGGCGCACCTCCAGGATCACCTCGACGAGATACCGGGCCGCCTCGTCGACGTCCGCCTGCCAGAAGCAGCCCGGGTCGTCGTTGTCGGGCAGGCCCATCATCCCGGAGTCGCTGTAGCGGCCCGGGCCGCCGAGCAGCCGGAAGTCCTCGACACCGAGCGCCTCCATGGCGGCGGCGAGCTCACGCTGCCGGTACGCGCCGAGGGCCGGGCCGGCCAGGTGCTGCAGCTCCGGCGGGATGACCTCGCCACGCTCGCCGAGCGTGCAGGTGACCAGGGTCACCCGGGCACCCCCGGCGGCATACGCGGCCATGGTCGCGCCGTTGTTGATCGACTCGTCGTCCGGATGCGCATGCACCAGCAGCAGACGCCGGGAGGGCTCTTCGGTCATGGGGCAACCCTACGAGGGTCGCGGGAGGAAGCGAGCTTGGGCTCGGGCGGGGACGTGCGTCCGGTGAAAGTGTCCGGTTCCGGTCCCTCGGTTCCGGATCGTGCTTCTACCGGCCGTAAGGCCCTCAGCACCCTAGATACGTGATGTGGACGACGTAGACGCGCTCGCTACGCACGACGACTTGATAGCCGAACCAGCCACTCGCGCACTGCCTTCAGGGCCTCGTCCATGACTGCGCTCAGTTCACGCAGGGCTTCTCGTGCGATGTCCGGATCCTCATGTTCGAGATCGCGCCGCGCTCGGGCGAGGCGAGTGGAGAGGTCTGGACGGCGAGCGATCTCGATCTCCTTGGCCCAGATGAGGACCCAGCTCTGCACAGGACTGAGCGACTGCCACTCGACGGCCTTGGCGAAGGCATCCTCCTTCATGGCCTGCATCTCGTCCAGGCGCCCAGGAGCAACGACGGCGAGGGCGGCACGCAAGGCATCCGGCGTCAGCTCGGGTCGCGGGATCAGCTCGTGCCCGTGATCTGCCTGACTGCTCATGGTGTCCTCCCGGGGGTGCCCTGGCCAGGTTATCGGGACACCGAGTCGGGAACGCGGTTCAGGCGGCAAGGGGTGTACGGCAGTCATAGCAGCGTCCTGGAGCCGGGGCACGGAAAGCGCGGTCGCAGCCTTCGCAGTTTTGGAGGGGGTGCCGGGTGGGCGGTGGCGGGGTGGGGGCGCGGAACGGGGGTGGAGGGGGCAACTGGGCGGTGAGTCGGTGCGCCAGGAGGGCGGCTGGGCGGCGGAGGGGCTCGTCCGGCAGATCTGCCGTCAGGGCCAGGCGTACGGCGGTTGGGGTGACGTCTCGCTCCAGCCAGGCGGCGACACCCGAGGCCAGGTGGGCCGTGTCGCAGGGCGAAAAGAGCAGGCGGGGGTCGTGGCGGCGCAGGTCGGCGAGGAGGTCGATGGCCTGCTGGAGGAGGGCGGGGGCGGTGCACGCGGGCTGCGGGATGGCAGGGAGAGCCTTCTTGCGGGGCGCCGGCTTCTTCGTCGGCGCCTCCCTCGGGTGGGACGGCCGTGCGGGCTCGCGGTCGGCGTGACGGGCTCGCCCCGGCCGGTTGCAGGAGACGGTGCGGGTCACGATGCGGCCCTCGGGGAGGCGGATGCGTTCACGACGCAGGTAGCCGTGGGCCTCCAGTTCGCGCAGGGCGGCGGCGATGCGGGTGGCGCCCTCCGGGAAGCGGGCGGTCAGGGTTTTGATGTCGACGCGGGCGCCCTTGGGCAGCGACTGGATGTGGCAGGCCAGGCCGATCGCCAGGAGGGAGAGTTCCGCGTGCTGGGCGAGGTGGTTGCCGATCACCGTGAAGCGGGCGGTGTGACGGGTGTTGTCGTGCCGGAGGCCGCCGCCCGTGTGGGGCTGCCCCTGGTTCGGGTGGTTGTTGGCGGCAAGCCGGGACTGGGTGCGCGAGGGCGCGCTAGGGTGCTGCGTGTCCATCGGGAAGCTCCTACTTCCTCGGTGGTCAGGCCCTCGCACTGGGATTGCCGTCCCGGCGGGGGCCGTCGCATGTCTGCGGTTGTGTTGCGGCGAGCGTAGAGCCATCAAGGGGCCGAAAATCCAGCCGAGTTGGCAATGTTCACCCGGGCGAGTGAGCCTGCGCCGCGGGCGGGAGGGGTGGGGCTTGGCCGGGTTCTTTCACCATCGTGGTCCTTGAAAGAGATCGCCCCTGGCACCGGAACGCGAGCGGTCGGGTTCCGGTGGCGGTTTCTTGATTAGCATCACTCAGCGTGGCGTGCGGTTACGTAGAGGTACGGCCGTACGACGGAGGGTGTGCGCATGTCTGTGGACGGTGAGGTCAGCCGGCTCATGGGCGAGTCGGACGAGCCGGGTTGGGAGGATCGAGGCCGGGAAGCGGATCCCCCGGCCTGAGTATCTCGACATGGCCGACGAGGTGCTGAAATTCCCCGACGGCTCCGCGATGGGCCGCTCCCCGGCCGTCGCCAACGGGCGTCCGGTGTCTGAGCCCAAACAGCTCCGTATCCTCGAACTGCGGTATGGCATCATCCGAGCTCAGGCTCTCACCCCACGTGAGTCGACAGCCTTCATCGAGCAACTGCTGGGGGAAACATGATCCCCATGACCGGGGACGCCCGCGATCTGGCCTGGTTCAAGAGCAGTTACAGCAGCAACAGCGAGGGCGACTCCTGTGTAGAGGTCGCCACCACATCCGCCACCATCCACGTCCGCGATTCCAAACACACCACCGGCCCCCGCCTCCAGCTCTCGCCGGAGGCATGGTCCGACTTCGTGGCGTACGCGTCCGAGGGCTGACGGCGCAGTCGACCGGGCAGCACCGGCGTCAGAACTTGATGCTCCCGATCATCCCCGCGATGTTCGTCGTCAGCTCGTTGATGGTCGGAGCGACGGTCGAGGAGGCGAGATAGAACCCGAGCAGCGCGCAGACGATCGCGTGCCCGGCCTTCAGTCCTGACTTCTTGATCAGCAGGACGACGATGATCGCCAGCAGCACAACCGCCGAAATCGAGAGTGCCACGGCGGCTCACCTCCAAAGGTCCCAAGGGCGCGGGGGTCGGACTCAGGGGCCAGATAAATCCATGCAATAACCAGCAGGTTCATACCCACTATGCGGTAGTGATCATAACTATCCGGGCGTGCGCATCGGTCGGCGCACGGCCGCACAAGGGGGCGCATGGCCAATATGGTCGGAGCATGACGACGAGGTCCGACTCCTTCCCCCGCAGGCACGCCCGCACCCAGCGATTCACGCTCGGCGCGCCCCGTGCGTTCACCGTGGCGCCCGACGGCGCGCGTGTCGCCTTCCTGCGCTCCACCTCCGGTACGGACAGAGCGAGTTCCCTGTGGGTGCTCGACACGGCGCAGGGCGAGGAGCGGGTCGCGGCCGACCCGCGCACGCTGCTGGGCGGCGCCGCCGAGAACCTCCCGCCCGAGGAGCGCGCACGCCGCGAACGCAGTCGTGAGGGCGGCGCCGGCATCGTCGGCTACGCCACCGACGCGGCCGTCGAGTTGGCGTCTTTCGCCTTGTCAGGGCGGCTTTTCGCGGCCGAGCTGCGGGCCGGCACGGCACGCGAACTGCCCGCCGCCGGGCCGGTGATCGACCCGCGCCCCTCCCCCGACGGACGGCACGTCGCCTACGTCGCGCACCGCGCGCTGCGGGTCGTGAGCACCGAGGGCAAGGACGAACGGGCCCTGGCGGAACCGGAGTCGGAGAACGTCACCTACGGCCTGGCCGAGTTCATCGCGGCGGAGGAGATGCAGCGCTCGCGGGGCTTTTGGTGGTCGCCGGACTCGGAGCGGCTGCTGGTCGCGCGCGTGGACGACACGCCCGTGCGGCGCTGGTGGATCTCCGACCCGGCCCAGCCGGAACGTGATCCACTGCACGTCGCCTACCCGGCGGCGGGCACCGACAACGCGGACGTACGGCTGTTCGTGATCGGCCTGGACGGGACGCGCACGGAGGTCGTCTGGGACCGGGCGCGCTATCCGTACCTGGCGCATGTGCACTGGTCACAAGCGGGTGCACCGCTGCTGCTCGTACAGGCGCGCGACCAGCGCAGCCAGCTGTTCCTCGCCGTCTCCCCGGAGAGCGGTCAGACCCGGCTGGTGCACGCGGACGAAGATCCAGTTTGGCTTGATCTTTTCCCAGGGGTGCCCTGCTGGAGCCCCTCCGGGCAGCTCGTGCGGATCGTCGACGAGGGTGGCGCCCGGGTCCTCGCGGTCGGTGAACGCCCGCTGACCGGACCGCAGTTGCATCTGCGCGCGGTGCTGGACGTCGGACCCGACGACGTGCTGGTCGCGGCGTCTGCGGGCGCCGAGGCGGAGGACTCCGAGACCGGCGAGGTGCATGTCTACCGCGTCAACGAGCTCGGCCTGGAGCGCGTCTCGCAGGAGCCCGGCGTGCACTCGGCGGTGCGCGCCGGGGGCGTGACCGTGCTGGTGTCCGCCACGCTCGACCGGCCCGGCGCCCAGGCGCAGGTACTTCGCGACGGCAGGCAGCTGACGACCATCGCGTCATATGCCGAAGATCCCGGTATGTCCCCGCGCGTGACCCTCACCGAGGGGAGCACGCGCCGCATCCCGTGCGCCGTCCTGCTCCCCCGCGATCACGACGGCGTGCGTCCGCTGCCCGTGCTCATGGATCCCTACGGCGGTCCGCACGGCCAGCGGGTGGTCGTCGCGCACAATCCGCATCTGACCTCGCAGTGGTTCGCCGACCAGGGCTTCGCGGTCGTGGTCGCCGACGGCCGCGGCACCCCGGGCCGCTCCCCGGCCTGGGAGAAGGCGGTGCGCGACGACCTCGCGGCGATCGTCCTCCAGGACCAGGTGGACGCGCTGCAGTCGCTCGCCGGCGACTTCCCGCTCGACCTGAACCGGGTCGCCATCAGGGGCTGGTCCTTCGGCGGCTACCTCGCCGCCCTCGCGGCACTGCGCCGCCCGGACGTCTTCCACGCGGCCGTGGTGGGCGCCCCGGTCACCGACCTGCGCCTGTACGACACCCACTACCAGGAGCGCTACCTCGGGCACCCCGGCGAGCAGCCGGAGGTCTACCGGCGCAACTCGCTGATCGACGACGCGGGTCTGGTCGATCCGGCCGAGCAGCACCGCCCGATGATGATCATCCATGGTTTCGCGGACGACAACGTGGTGGTCGCCCACTCCCTGCGGCTCTCCTCGGCCCTGCTGGCCGCCGGCCGGCCGCACGAGGTGCTGCCGCTGTCAGGCGTCACGCACATGACCCCGCAGGAGTCGGTCGCCGAGAACCTGCTGCTCCTGCAACTGGACTTCCTGCGGCGGTCGTTGGGCCTGGCGTAGTCCTTGGCGCAGTTCTGACGGAGCACGGCAGCGGGCCGGGGTGACATGGCGCACCCCGGCCCGCTTCACGGCACCCGCACGGCCGTACGCTCCCGAGCCTGACGCGTCCGTATATCGGATGCGGGTCGGCGAAGTTGCCTGCGTGTTACTCCTCCGCCTGCTCTTGAGCCTGCTCCTTGCGCCCCGGCTCCTCGGGCGGCACGACCTGTTTCTCCTCCGCGAAGTGGCAGGCCGAGTCGTGCGCGGCGGGGCCGGCCGCGTACCGGAACTCGGCGGGCACCGCGAGCGCCGGCACCTCCAGCGCGCACCGCTCCTGCGCCTTCCAGCAGCGGGTGCGGAAGCGGCAGCCGGAGGGGATGTTCGTCGGGGACGGCACGTCGCCCGTCAGGATGATCCGCTCCCGGTGCTCGCGCGCCTCCGGGTCGGGCACCGGGACGGCGGACAGCAGCGCCTGGGTGTACGGATGCGTGGGGTGCTCGTAGATCTCGCTGTCCCGGCCGGTCTCCACGATCCGCCCGAGGTACATCACCCCGACCCGGTCCGAGATGTGCCGGACGATCGACAGGTCGTGCGCGATGAAGATGTACGACAGCTCGAACTCGCTCTGCAGCCGGTCGAGCAGGTTGATCACCTGGGCCTGGACGGACACGTCGAGGGCGGAGACCGGTTCGTCGGCGACGATGATCTCCGGGCGCAGGGCGAGCCCCCGTGCGATGCCGATGCGCTGTCGCTGGCCGCCGGAGAACTGGTGCGGATAGCGGTTGATGTACTCGGGGTTGAGCCCCACGACGTCCAGCAGCTCCTGGACCTTCTTGCGCCGGTCCCCCTTGGGCGCCACCTCGGGATGGATCTCGTACGGCTCCCCGATGATGTCGCCCACCGTCATCCGGGGGTTGAGGGAGGTGTACGGGTCCTGGAAGACCATCTGGATGTTGCGTCGCACCGCGCGCAGGGCCTTGCCGGACAGGCGCGCGATGTCCTCGCCCTTGTAGCGGATCTCCCCGGCCGTCGGCCTCTCCAGGTTGACCAGCATCTTGGCGACCGTCGACTTGCCGCAGCCGGACTCGCCGACGATGCCGAGGGTCTCGCCGCGGCCCAGCTCGAAGTCCACGCCGTCGACGGCCTTCACGGCGCCGACCTGCTTCCTGAAGACGATGCCCTGGGTGAGCGGGTAGTGCTTGACCAGCCCGCTCACCTGCAGAATCGGCTCAGCCATGCAGGCACTCCCTCCAGAAGTGGCAGGCGCTGCGCCGCACTTCGTCCACCTCGTACAGGGGCGGTACATCGGTGCGGCACACGTCCTGGGCCATCGGGCAGCGGGGGTTGAAGGCGCAGCCGGGCGGGATGTTCATGAGGTTGGGCGGCAGGCCCTTGATGGCATAGAGCTCCTGGCCCTTCTGGTCCAGGCGCGGGATCGACTCCAAAAGGCCCCGGGTGTACGGGTGCGCGGGGGCCTTGTAGATGTCGTGCACGGGGGCCGACTCCACGATCCGGCCCGCGTACATGACGGCGATCTTGTCGGCGACGTCGGCGACCACGCCGAGGTCGTGGGTGATGAGGATGAGCCCCATGTTGTATTCGCGCTGCAGGTCGGCGAGGAGATCCATCACCTGGGCCTGGACGGTGACGTCGAGGGCGGTGGTGGGCTCGTCGGCGATGACGAGCGCCGGCTCCAGGGCGAGCGCCATCGCGATCATGATGCGCTGGCGCATACCGCCGGAGAACTGGTGCGGATAGTCCTTGACCCGCTCCCTGGCGGCCGGGATGCGCACCCGGTCCATCAGCTCGACGGCCCTGGCCCGTGCGTCCTTCCTCGACATCCCCCGGTGCACGACGAACATCTCGCCGAGCTGGTCGCCCACGGAGTGCACGGGGTTGAGGGAGGACAGCGCGTCCTGGAAGATCATCGCCATCTCGGCCCCGCGCACCTTGCGCCGCTCGTCCTCCTTGAGCTTCAGCAGGTCCCGGTCCCGGAAGAGGATCTCGCCGCCGGTGATCCTGCCGGGCGGAATGTCGAGGATGCCCATGACCGCCTGCGCGGTGACGGACTTGCCCGACCCGGACTCCCCGAGCACGGCCAGGGTCTCCCCGGCGTCCACGCTGTACGAGACCCCGTTGACGGCCTTGGCGATCCCGTCCCGGGTCCTGAACTCCACCTGCAGATCCCGCACTTCGAGCAGCATCGCGTCATCACCTCAGCTTCGGGTCGAGGGCGTCGCGCACCGCGTCGCCGAGCATGATGAAGGCCAGCACCGTGATGGCCAGGGCGCCGGCCGGCCACAGCAGCATGTGGGGGGCGTTGCGGATGTAGGGCGAGGCGGCCGAGATGTCGATGCCCCAGCTGACCGTGGGGGGTTTGAGACCCACGCCGAGGTACGACAGGGTCGCCTCCAGGGCGATGTACGTGCCGAGCGCGATGGTCGCCACCACGATCACCGGCGCGACCGCGTTGGGCGCGATGTGCCGCAGCAGGATGCGGGAGTTGGAGGCGCCGAGGGCGCGGGCGGCCTGCACGTAGTCGTTCTGTTTCGCGGTGATCACCGAACCGCGGGCGATCCGGGAGATCTGCGGCCAGCCCAGCAGCACCATGAAGCCGATCACCGGCCAGACCGTGTTGCTGGTGACGACGGAGAGCAGGACCAGGCCGCCGAGGACGACCGGGATCGCGAAGAAGATGTCGGTGACGCGGGACAGCAGCGAGTCCCAGAACCCGCCGAAGAAGCCCGCGAGCCCGCCCAGCACCGACCCGAGGAGCGCGACCCCGAGCGTGGCGCAGACGCCGACCGTGACGGACTTGCGGGCCCCGTACACGGTCCGCGTGTAGACGTCGCAGCCCTGGCCGTCGTAGCCGAAGGGATGGCCCGGCTGGGAGCCCTCCTGGGCCTTGGCGAGGTCGCACTTGAGCGGGTTGCCGGAGGCGATCAGCGAGGGCCACAGGGAGATGACGACCAGGAAGCAGATCACCAGGGCCGAGACGATGAAGACGGGGTTGCGGCGCAGGTCCCGCCAGGCGTCGGACCACAGGGAGCGGGGCTTGCCGGCCGGGCCCGAGCCGTCCGGCCCCTCGGGCGTCCGCTCCAGCGTCTCCGCCTCGGTCACCGCGAGGTCCATGGCCCCGCCCATGCCCGCGCCGGAGATGGCCCCCTCGGACTCGTAGCGCTCAGGCATAGCGGATCCTCGGGTCGAGTACGGCGTACAGGAGGTCGACGAGGAGGTTGGCGACCAGGAAGACCAGCACCAGCACGGTCACGAAGCCGACCACCGTCTGGGTGTTCTGGCGCAGGATGCCCTGGTAGAGCTGGTAGCCGACGCCGTGGATGTTGAAGATCCGCTCGGTGACGATCGCGCCGCCCATCAGCGCCCCGATGTCCGTGCCGATGAAGGTGATCACGGGGATCAGCGAGTTGCGCAGCAGATGCCGGACGACGACCCGCCGGCGGGGCAGTCCCTTGGCGACGGCCGTACGGACGTAGTCGGAGCGCCGGTTCTCCGCGATGGAGGTGCGGGTCAGCCGGGTGACGTAGGCGAGGGAGACGGAGGCCAGGACCAGGCCCGGCACGATCAGTTCGCCGAAGTTCGCGTCCGGCGAGACCGACGGTTTGATCCAGCCCCACTCGACCCCGAGCAGCAGCTGCAGCAGCAGGCCGGTGACGAAGGTGGGGACGGAGATGACGACGAGGGTGAGCAGCAGCACCGAGGTGTCGACCGGGTGCCCGCGCCTGAGCCCCGTGACGACGCCCAGCGTGATGCCGATGACGATCTCGAAGAGGATCGCGACGATCGTGAGCCGGATGGTCACCGGGAACGCCGTCGACATCAGCTCGGTGACCTTCTGCCCGTTGAACGCGGTGCCGAAGTCGCCGGTGAAGACGTTCCCCATGTAGGTCAGGTATTGCTGCCACACGGGCTTGTCGAGGCCGAACTCCTTCTTCAGCTGGGCGGCCGTGGCCGGGTCGCACTGCCGCTCGCCGCACAGTCCCGCGATGGGGTCGCCCATCACGTTCACCATCAGGAAGATCAGCAGCGTGGCCCCGATGAACACCGGGATCATCTGGAGCAGACGCCGGACCACGTATCTGCCCATCGGCGCTCAGCCCACCTTGATCTCGTTGTAGACCGGGACGCTGAAGGGGTTGAGGGCGACGTTCGAGAGCCGCTCGGACCAGCCGGCGCTGCCGTTCTGGTACCAGAGCGGGATGGCCGCCATGTTGTCCCGTACGACCTTCTCGGCGTCCTGGAACAGCGAGATCGCCTTGGCGGTGTCGGTCTCGCTGTTGGCCTGGTTGACCAGCTTGTCGAAGTCCTTGTTCGACCAGTGGCCGTCGTTGGAGGAGGCGTTGGTGTAGTAGAGCGGCTGCAGGAAGTTCTGGATGAGCGGGTAGTCCATCTGCCAGCCGGCCCGGAACGGCCCCGTCATCTTCTTCGCGGTGATCTTGTTGCGGAAGTCGGCGAAGGTGCCGACCGGGTTGCCGACGCAGGCCTTGTCGTTGTCGAGCGCGTTGTTGATGGAGTTGCAGACCGCGTCCACCCACTCCTTGTGCGAGCCCGTGTCCGCGTTGTACCCGATCCTGACCTGGCCGCCGGGCAGCCCGCCGCCCTCCTTGACCAGCTTCTTGGCCTCGTCGGGCTTGTACTCGCAGCCGTCCCCGCACAGTCCGTCCTGGAAGCCGCCCTTCTCGCCGAGGACCGGGGAGGTCCAGTCGGTGGCCGGGGTGCGGGTCTTCTGGAAGATCGTGTCGGTGATCTGCTTGCGGTTGATCGCCATGGACAGGCCCTTGCGGACCTTCTGCGAGCCGCTCTTGTTCCAGTTCTTGTCGTAGAAGGGGAAGGAGAGCGTCTGGATGATGCCGGCCGGGGTGTTCAGATACCGGCCCTGGAGGTCGGCCTTGACGTTCTTGAGCTGGGCGGCGGGCACGTCGTCGACGAGGTCGAGGTTGCCGGCCATCAGGTCGGTGTAGGCGGTGTTGTTGTCCGTGTAGACCTTGAGGTCGACGCCGCCGTTCTGCGCCTTGTCGTCGCCGGGGTAGCCGTCCCACTTGCGCAGGGACATCTTCGAGCCCTTGGTGTACGACTGGATCTGGTACGGCCCGTTGCCGACCGGCTTCTTGATCCACGCGGCGTGGTTGTCGAAGAAGGCCTTGGGCAGCGGTGCGAACGCCGGGTAGCCGAGGGTGTCGGGGAAGGTCGAGAACTTCTGGGAGAGCTTGATCGTGAAGGTCCGCTCCCCGGTGACCTTCAGACCGGAGAGCGTGTCGGCGGTCTGCTTGCCGCTGTCGGGGTGGACCTTGTCGTAGCCCTCGATGTAGCCGAAGAAGTACGCGTTCTTCTGGTTGTTCTTCAGGCTGGCGCCGTAGTTCCAGGCGTCCACGAAGGACTGGGCGGTGACGGGCTCGCCGTTGCTGAACTTCCAGCCGCTCTTGACGGTGACGGTGAAGTTCGTCGAGTCCGAGGTGTCGATCTTCTCGGCGAGCATGTCCTGGGCGGCACCGGTCTTCGGGTCGTACCTCTTCAGCCCCCGGAAGATCATGTCGAGGACCTTGCCGCCCTGCACCTCGTTGGTGTTGGCCGGCTCCAGCGGGTTCTGCGGGTCCCCCCAGGAGGAGCTGAGCACCGCACCGCTGTCACCACTGCCACCGCCGTTGTCGCTGCCGCCGCCCCCGCAGGCCGTCGCGGCGAGTGCGATCGCCGCCGCGCCTGCGGCCCATGTGGCGTGCGTGGCTCCACGCATGGAGTGCCTCCTCATGACTGCCGGTCCATTACCGGCAAATATCGGCTCAGAGGGGGCATGGCGCACATGGACCGAGGCCATTGGGGGATCTTGGACGGGGCGCGCCATCCGAATGGGCGCAATGGATCTTCGCGATCCGATGCCGAACCGTTGGATTGTGACGCCGGGATGTACAGATTCCGATACAGAGGCGTCCGTATATCGAACTCCTTGCCCGTTTCGCGCAGTTGGCCCGAATCCGGACACGGATCGATTACGACGCGCTACACGCGTAGCTACAGAATGATCAAGCGCAGGCAAAGAAGGTAAATAGCGCGCCAAGTCGAGTGAGAATTTATTGACCTTGAACGAATTGCGTTGAAAAAGTCCGGCGTAGCCCGTAGGGAGCGCCCTGCGGAGTCCTTGACCCACAGGGCACGGAGCATCATGACCCCCCCTACCCCTTCCCCGGCCGCCCCGCTCGAGGTGACCGACGAAGACAGCGTGACACCGGCGAAGCCCTCGGCCCTCAAGGGCAATGAAAGCCGCTCACCGGGACGGCTCGCCTGGAGCCGCTTCAAGCGGGATCGCGCGGGCGTCATATCCGGCTACGTGGTTCTCTTCTTCTTCGTCGTGGCCATCTGCGCCCCGCTGATCTCCAAGCTGTACGGCAAGGATCCGTACACGACGTACGGCATCAACATCCCGGGCCTGCTCAACGAGTTCAACTTCCCGGTCAAGCCCAACGGCGGCATCAGCTCCGAGTTCTGGTTCGGCATCGAGCCGCAGCTCGGCCGCGACGTCTTCACCTTCCTGCTCTACGGCATCCGCAACTCGCTGCTCATCGCCACCGCGGCCACGCTGCTGACGACCCTGTTCGGCGTCGTCATCGGCATCACCGCCGGCTACCTGGGCGGCAAGACGGACTACCTCGTGGGCCGGGTCATCGACATCCTGCTGGCCTTCCCCCAGACGCTGTTCTTCATCGCGTTCTGGCCGGTCGTGCTGGCGATCTTCGTGTCGCCCGAGGAGAACACCCCGGTCTGGCTGACCGTCACCAGCCTCATCATCGTGATGACCGTGTTCGGCTGGGCCTCCATCGCCCGACTGCTGCGCGGCGAGGTACTCGCCCTGCGCGAGCGGGAGTTCGTGGAGGCCGCCAAGGTCACCGGCGCGTCCCCGGCGCGGATCATCTTCAAGGAACTGCTGCCCAACCTGTGGACGCCGATCCTGATCCAGTCGACACTCCTGCTGCCCATCTACGTCACGGCGGAAGCCGGTCTCGCCTTCCTCGGAGTGGGCCTCCAGGACCCCACTCCGGACTGGGGCGTGATGCTCCAGTTCGGCGCCAAGTACTACCAGGACGACATCACCTTCATGCTCTTCCCTGGTCTGTCGATGGTGATCTTCGTCGTCGCCTTCAACCTGCTCGGCGACTCGGTCCGCGACGCGTTGGACCCGAAGACCAAGCGCTGAACGTCCCCCACTCCGACGGGCGACGGGGCCCGGCCGGAGCGCACCAAGCACCTTCCCCATCCACGAGAAAACGGGTCTGCCATGTCTCTCTCCCGCAGAAACTTCGTCATAGCCACCTCTGTCGCGGCCGCGGGCTCGACGCTCCTGTCCGCATGCAGCAGCGGTGACGCGGGCGGCGGCAGCGGCAGCGGCTCGGGCGGAGGCGCCAAGACCTACTCCAAGGTCACCATCGGCACCAAGGAGGACTCGACGGGCCCGGCCCCGGAGGTCCCGGGCGCCAAGAAGGGCGGCACGATCTACGGCATCGCCCCCGACGACTTCTCCCACCTGGACCCGGGCCGCATCTACTACGCGTACAACTCCACCGCGGCCCTGCTGCTGCACCGCTGCCTGACCGGCTACAAGATCGCCTCCGACGGCTCGCAGAAGCTCGTCGGCGACCTGGCCACGGACACCGGCACGATGTCCAACGGCGGCAAGACCTGGACCTTCACGCTGAAGGAGGGTCTGAAGTGGGAGGACGGCAGCGAGCTGACCGTCGAGGACGTCCGCCACGGCATCGAGCGCCTGTGGGCGCCGTACATCATCGAGTCCGCCAGCTATGTGCAGATCGCGCTGACCGGCAAGGGCGGCAAGTGGCGTGACGCGTACGAGGGCCCGTACAAGGGCAAGCACCTGTCCGAGATCGTGACGGACAAGGCCAAGCGGACCATCACCTTCAACCTCGCCGAGGCCCGCCCGGACTTCAACTGGACGATGGCGATGCACTCGTACGCCGCGGTGTCCCCGAAGCTGGACACCAAGGAGAAGTACGACAAGCACCCCGCCGCCTGTGGCCCGTACAAGGTCAAGAGCCACGTCACCGACAAGTCGATGACGCTGGTCCGCAACAAGTACTGGGACCCGGCGACCGACTCGATCCGCAACGCCTACCCGGACGGCTTCGAGTTCGACTTCGGCATCGAGACCCTGGACGGCGTGGACCGCCTCATCGCCTCCCAGGGCAAGGACGCCTACGCGGTCTCCATCTACAAGGGCGTGCCCGCCGAGCGCATCCAGAAGGTCCTCACCGACCCGGAGATCAAGAAGCGCACCTTCAACGGTCTGCTCACCGGCACCTACTACTACGCGATCAACACCAAGCGCGTCACCGACCTGAAGGTCCGCCAGGCCCTCAACCACGCCTGGCCGCTGCAGCAGATCCGGCAGATCTACGGCGGCCCGTCCTCCGGCGACATCGCGACGACGATCCTCAGCCCCGACATCCTGGGCCGCGAGAAGTTCGACGTCTACGGCAAGCTGAAGAAGCCGCAGGGCGACCCGGCCGCCGCGAAGAAGCTGCTGAAGGAAGCCGGCAAGGAGGGCATGAAGATCGTCTACGCCTTCCCGCAGGACCCGACGTACAACAAGACCAAGGTCGTCATCGAGAACGCCCTGAAGGAGGCCGGCTTCACCCCGATCATCAAGCCGGTCGACTCCACGACGTACTACGACCAGGTCCAGAAGGTCGACAACAGCTACGACGTGATGTGGTTCGGCTGGTCCCCGGACTGGCCGACCGCCTACACGATGATCCAGCCGCTGTTCGACAGCGCCAACATCGGTGACGGCCTCTACAACGTCTCGCAGACGAACATCCCCTGGATCGACTCCACGATCCAGAAGAACATGGTCATCACCGACCAGAAGAAGGCCGGCAGCGCCTGGGCCGCGCTCGACAAGCGGATCATGGAGGAAGTGGCGCCGATCATCCCGGAGATGTACCAGCGCCGCTACTACGTCTACGGCAACAAGGTCGGCGGTGCGATGTTCGACCCGAACTTCTCCGCGACCCTGCTCTACAAGACGTACGTAAAGGCCTGACGACCGGCCTCGTGGCGGGGCGGCTCCCGGCCGCCCCGCTTCCTACCCCCCTTCGGCATCCGTCAGGAAAACCCAACTGCCATGCTCCGCTTCCTTGTCCGACGAATCATCGGTGCCGCGGTGATCCTGGTGATCATCAGCGCGATCGTGTTCGTCCTGTTCTACGCCGCCCCGCGCGACCCCGCCCGCATCGCCTGCGGCAAGGCCTGCACCCCCGAGACCCTGGAGCTGGTGCGGAAGAACCTGGGGATCGCCGATCCGCTTCCCGTGCAGTACTTCGACTGGCTCAAGGGCATCTTCGTGGGCCGCGACTACACGTCGTTCGGCCACTGCCACGCACCCTGCCTGGGCTACTCGTTCCAGAGCCGTGAGTCGGTCCTCAGCACCATCGCGGACCGCTTCCCGACCACCCTGTCGCTCTCGCTGGGCAGCTCGGTCATCTACCTGATCTTCGGCATCGGCGCGGGCATGCTGGCCGCCGTGAAGCAGGGCAAGGCCGTGGACAAGATCGCCAGCTCGGCCTCGCTGATCGCGTCCTCGATGCAGATCTACGTCGTCGGCGTGCTCGCCACGTATCTGCTGGTCGACCAGTGGCACCTGCTGGACCGGGCCAGCTACACGCCCTTTACCGACAACCCGGCGGCCTGGGCCAAGGGCCTGCTGGTGCCGTGGATCGTGCTGTCCCTGATCTGGACGGCCAACTACACCCGTATGACGCGCTCGCAGATGGTCGAGGCGCTCAGCGAGGACTACGTCCGCACGGCCCGCGCCAAGGGCATGTCCCGCCGTACGGTCTTCTTCCGCTTCGCCTGGCGCGGCGCGATGGGCCCGATCGTCACCATCTTCGGCCTCGACCTCGGTGTGCTGCTCGGCGGCGCGATCATCACCGAGTCGACGTTCAGCCTGCAGGGCCTCGGCATGCTCTCCGTGAAGGCGGTCAGCACCAACGACCTGCCCATGCTGCTCGGAGTCGTCATGGTCGCCGCCGCTGCGATCGTCGTCTTCAACATCATCGTCGACGGCGTCTACGCCTTCATCGACCCGCGCGTGCGCCTCGCGTAAGGAGAGCGACCATGAGCACCCCCTTCCTCTCCATCCGTGACCTGCGCGTGCACTTCGGCACCGAGGACGGTGTCGTCAAGGCCGTCGACGGGCTCTCCTTCGACCTGGAGAAGGGCAGGACCCTCGGCATCGTGGGCGAGTCCGGCTCCGGCAAGTCCGTGACCAACCTGGCGGTCCTGGGCCTGCACGACCCGCGCAACACCAAGCTCGACGGCGAGATCCTGCTCGACGGCAAGGAGCTCATCACCGCCTCCGAGCGGGAGATGGAGCAGCTGCGCGGCAACAAGATGTCCATGATCTTCCAGGACGCGCTCGCCTCGCTGTCGCCGTACCACACCATCGGTGCGCAGATCGGCGAGACGTACCGCAAGCACACCGGCGCCTCGAAGAGGGTGGCCCGGGCACGGGCGATCGAGATGCTGCGCCGGGTGGGCATCCCGCAGCCGGACATGCGGGTCGACGATTATCCGCACCAGTTCTCCGGCGGTATGCGCCAGCGCGCGATGATCGCCATGGCGCTGGTCTGCGACCCCGAACTGCTGATCGCCGACGAGCCGACGACCGCGCTGGACGTCACCGTGCAGGCCCAGATCATGGACCTGCTGAAGGACCTGCAGCAGGAGTTCGGCACCGCGATCATCTTCATCACCCACGACCTCGGGGTCATCGCCGACATCGCGGACGACGTGCTGGTGATGTACGGCGGGCGGTGTGTGGAGAAGGGCACCAAGCAGGAGGTGCTGCGCACGCCGGAGCACCCCTACACGCTGGGGCTGCTCGGTTCGATGCCGAGCCTGGACGGACCGGTGGACGTGCCCCTGTCGCCGATCCCGGGCGCCCCGCCCTCGCTGCTCAACCCGCCGTCGGGCTGCCGCTTCCACCCCCGGTGCACGTTCGCGGAGAAGGTCCCCGGCGACCTGTGCTCCACCGAGCAGCCGGCCCTGAAGCTCACGGACGGCCGTGGCTCGGCGTGCCACCTGACGCCGGAGCAGAAGCGCGAGCTGTTCGCGGACTACGCCACGGCGCGGACCAACTGACGTACAAGAGACGGGACTTCACCACCATGAGCAGCACCACCCCCCTCCTGGACGTCGCGGGTCTGACCAAGCACTTCCCGGTCAAGGGCGGCTTCCCCATCCGGCGGACGATCGGCGCCGTGCAGGCGGTCGACGGGCTGGACTTCCAGGTCGCCGAGGGCGAGAGCCTGGGCCTGGTCGGCGAGTCGGGCTGCGGCAAGTCGACCACGGGCCGGCTGATCACCCGGCTGCTGGAGCCGACAGCGGGCAAGATCTCCTACCGCGGGCAGGACATCACCCACGCGGGCCGCAAGGACCTCGCACCCATCCGCTCCGAGATCCAGATGATCTTCCAGGACCCATACGCCTCGCTGAACCCGCGGCAGACGGTCGGAAAAATCATCTCGGGCCCGATGGAGATCAACAACATCAAACCGGAGGGCGGCCGCGAGAAGCGCGTCCGTGAACTCCTGGAGATCGTCGGCCTCAACCCCGAGCACTACAACCGCTTCCCGCACGAGTTCTCCGGCGGCCAGCGCCAGCGCATCGGTGTCGCCCGTGCCCTGGCCCTGGAACCGAAACTGATCGTCGCGGACGAGCCGGTCTCGGCCCTCGACGTCTCCATCCAGGCGCAGGTGGTCAACCTGCTGCAGCAGCTGCAGCGGGACCTGGGCATCGCGTTCGTCTTCATCGCCCACGACCTGGCCGTCGTACGCCACTTCTCGCAGCGCGTCGCCGTCATGTACCTCGGCAAGATCGTCGAGATCGCGGACCGCGACGACCTGTACGGCAACCCGCGCCACCCCTACACGAGGGCTCTGCTCTCCGCCGTCCCCGAGGCCACGGCGGACGAGACCCCGGCCCGCGAGCGCATCCGCCTCGTCGGCGACGTCCCCTCCCCCATCTCCCCGCCCTCCGGCTGCCGCTTCCGTACCCGCTGCTGGAAGGCGACGGACAAGTGCGCGAGCGAGGCCCCGCCGCTGGTCCAGGTCGAGGGCAACAAGCCCGGCCACCTGACGGCCTGCCACTACCCGGAAACAGCGGACACTGTCCCGTCCCCCCACCTCACCAAAGACCCCGAGGCAGCGGCCTGACACACCCCTTTCCGTCACCGCCGCCACCACGGAACGGACTATTGCGGCCCATTGACCCGAGCTCGTGAGTGTCCGGTTCCAGGGGATCGAAGGCCCGCGTCTGACTGGACGCGGGCCTTTGCCTGCCCGGTCACCCGTCGACGAACAGCTCCGCCGCATCGGCCGCATGCACAGCCCGCTGCGCCCAGAGTTCCAGCTGCTCCAGGTCGGTGCAGGCTTCCACCCGCTCACGGACGTCCTCAGGCACAGGAATGCCACGCCACTCCAGGATGCGGAGGATCATCTCGGCCTTGGCCTGAGCCCGTCCCTGCTCTCGCCCCTCCTCGCGCACCTGCTCGGCCAGAGGGTGCCGCCAGAAGTACTGCATCGCCGTCATCAGGTCCCTCCACATGTGCTTGACCTGGGGGTCGTCCAGGCATGAGTCGACGAACTGCGCGAAGGCCGCGGCACTGTCCGCGTCAATGGTTTTCAGGGCGGTTGCCAGCGATTCCAGTATGGCGGCGGCCTTCGATCCCCGGCCATGTGTCATGGCCGAGAGCACCGCAAGAGGTACATCTCGTGCGGCCTCCCGCGCATCGGCGATCACCGGTACGTTGTCCGGTCCGAGCACGAGCGGGCGGACCGTCAGAGAGGGGCTGCCGGGCACGCCGAGATGAATCGGCTCGGCCGCCCAGCGGGCCGTGGCGCTGCACTGTGTGGTGACGATGAGCACGGGCTCGCAGCGGTACTTCTCGTGCAGGTACGTGAGGTAGTACGGCCAGCTGCCGCGCTTGCGGTCGTCCTTCTGCCGCTGCGCCTCCACCACGAGCAGGTACGGACCCTCGTCCGTCTCCGCCCGTAACAGCGTGTCCACGCGCCGCTCCACCGGTTCGATCTCGGTGAGGTCGATGTTCATGCCGGCGAAGTCCCGCGGCTCGGGAAAGGCGACACCCAGCACCTGCTGCAGCGCCCGCGTCAGCAGCGCGGGGTCCTTCTGGAAGATCCGGTGCATCGCCTCGTGCGTCGAGCTGACCATCGGCTCTCCTTTCCATCCGACTTGATCAACGAGCTACGCGACGGCCAGGTCACACCAGATGTACTTGCCCCGCTCCCCGAACCGGGCCGACGGCTGCCAGCCCCAGCTGTCCGCGCACGCCATGACCAGGCCCAGCCCGCGACCCGCCTCCAGCTCCGTGACCTGACTCAACGGCCGTGGGGGCTCCGGTGGTTCGGGGTCGGTGTCCCACGCCCCGATCCAGATCACCCCCTCCATCGACTGCCGGACCCTGAGCGCCGCAGGTCCCTTGGTATGTCGTACGGCGTTGGAGATCAGCTCCGTCGCGACCAGTTCGGCGGTGTCCACGAGCCCGATCCGGCCGTGCAGCGTCAGGATCAGACGCAGGGTACGGCGACAGACGGTGACGGCTCTGAGGTCGTTCGGGATGTAGAGGGTGTAGTCCCACGGTTCGTTTTCGGGCATGGGTCAGCTCCAGCGAGTGGTGAGTTGGGGTTCCGCACGCGGTGGCGTTGCCGCAGCCGCCGTGGCACGACGGAGCGGTGCACTTCCGCAGGGTGTACGTTGCGTGACTGACGGTAGGGCGCAATGTTGGTCCCGTGCAAGTCGTTGCCGTAATCTTCCCTCCGAACGAGGTGCTGCCACCGGGCAGTTGGGCGCAAGGAGGAATTCATGCCGCGCAGGCAGCAGGCCACGGCACGTCAGGAGCGCCTAGGGATCGAGCTGCGGAAACTGCGTGAGGCCGCGG
>NZ_JALDAX010000001.1 GCF_022698145.1 Streptomyces spinosisporus | reverse complement strand
CCCCAGACAACGTGATCACCGGACGGCACAATGGCGGCGGCAGCCGCAGGTGGGTGAGAAGGGGCTGAGCGGTGAACACCGGAGTGGCGCAGAACGCGCGTGTGTGGAACTACTGGATCGGCGGCAGGGACAACTACGCCGTGGACCAGAAGGTCGGCGAGCAGGTCGCCGCCATGTTCCCCGTGATCCGGGACATCGCCCGCGCCGACCGCTGGTTCCTGGGCCGGGCGGTCCGTTTTCTCGCAGAGGAGCGCGGGGTGCGGCAGTTCCTGGACATCGGCACGGGCCTGCCCACGGCGGACAACACGCACCAGATCGCCCGGCGGGTCGCGCCCGAGGCACGGATCGTCTACGTCGACAACGACCCCGTGGTGCTCGCGCACGCCCGCACCCTGCTGACCGGCACCCCCGAGGGCGCCACCGACTACGTCGACGCGGACGTCCACGGCCCGGCCGCGATCCTCGAACGGGCCGCCCGGACCCTCGACTTGGACCGGCCGGTCGCGGTGTTGATGCTGGGCATCCTGAACTTCGTACTGGACACCGACGAGGCCCGGAAGATCGTCCAGCACGTCATGTCCGAGGTGTGCTCGGGCAGTTTCCTGGTCCTCACCCACCCGACCTTCGACCCGGCACTCGGCGGGGCGGGCCAGATCCCGGCCATGAAGTTCTGGAACGACCACGCCCGTCCACCAATCACCGCCCGCAGCGGCCAGGACATCGCCGCGTTCTTCGAGGGGCTGGAACTCCTCGACCCGGGACTGGTGTCGTGCTCCCGCTGGCGCGCGGAAGCAGAACCCGAAACGCCCGCTGTGGTGCCGCAGTTCGGCGCGGTGGCCGTGAAACCCTGACGGCGGCGACGTCCGTTCGACGACGCGCCCCTAGGACGTATCCAAGGACGTATCCGTGGAAGACGCACCCGTGGAGGACGTATGACCACTCTTGCCGACCCCGTCCCCGGCGGGCGCCCCGGTGACGTCGAGCGGGCCAAGGCGCTCGGCGGCGAGTTGGCCGGCCGGGGTGTGCACGGCATCGTGCTGTCCTACGTCGACACCGCGGGCGTGGGCCGGGTCAAGACGATCCCGACCGCCAAGCTCGCCTCGGCGGCGGCCTGGGGGGTGGGCATGTCCCCGGTGTTCGACACGTTCCTGGCGAACGACTCCATCGTCTCCACCGACGTGCTGGGCTCCCCGGACGGCGACCTGCGCCTCTACCCCGACCTCGACCAACTCACCGTCCTGGCCGGGCAGCCCGGCTGGGCGTGGGCGCCGGTCGACCGGATCACGCAGGAGGGCGAACCGCACCCCGGGTGCAGCCGTACGGCCCTGCGCCACCTCGTCGCCGAGGCCGCCGAACGTCACGGCCTGACCTTCAGGGCCGGTATCGAGGTCGAGTGGTCGGTGGGTCAAGGGCCCACGGAGGGCGGGGAGTTCGTGCCCGCCCTCACCGGACCCGCCTACAGCGCCACCCGCCAGGTCGAGCTGAGCGACTGCACCGCCGACCTGCTGGCCGCGTTCGCCGCGCAGGGCGTGGAGGTCGAGCAGATCCATCCCGAGTACGCGGCCGGGCAGTTCGAGATCTCGGTGGGCGCACTCGACCCGGTGGCGGCGGCCGACCGCAGCGTGCTGGTGCGGCAGACGATCCGCGCGGTGTCCCGCCGCCACGGCTTCGTGGTGTCGTTCGCCCCGGCGGTCCTCGCGCAGGGCGTCGGCAACGGCGGCCACATCCACCTCTCCGCCTGGCGCGACGACGTCAATCTGCACTCCGGGGGCGAGGGCCGCTACGGCATGACGGCCGACGCCGAGTCGTTCACGGCGGGCGTGCTCACCCATCTGCCCGCCCTCACGGCCCTCACCGCGCCCAGCCCGGCGAGCCATCTGCGGCTCAAACCCTCCCAGTGGGCAGGGGTGTTCACCTGCTGGGGCCGCGAGACCCGCGAGGCCGCGCTGCGCGTGGTCACGGGCACCGCGGGTCTGCGCGGGCAGGCGGCCAACCTGGAGGTCAAGCCGGTCGACCTGGCCGCCAACCCCTATCTCGCGCTCGCCGGTCTGATCACCGCCGGGCTCGACGGTCTGGCCTCGGCCGCCCCGCTGCCCGAGGAGATCACCGGCGATCCGGCCCGCCTCGAACCGGCGGCCGCCGCGGCCCGTGGTGTACGGCGGCTGCCGGCCTCGCTCGCCGAGTCCGTCGCGGAGTTCCGCAAGGACGAACGGCTGCGGGCGGCGCTCGGGCCGGTCCTCGCCGACGCCGTGATCGCCGTACGGGAAGGGGAGATCGCGGCGGTCGACGGGCTGGACGACGAGCGGGTCGCGGTGGCGTACCGCTGGAAGTACTGAGATGGGCGCGGTCCGGGAGGCGCTCGACGCGCTGCCGTTGGTGGATCACCACTGCCACGGCGTCGTGGGTGGCGAACTGTCCCGGGAGTATTTCGAGGAGCTGATCACCGAGGGCGGCAGCTGGCCCGGGATCTCGTCCTTCGACAGCCCGGTCGGCGTGGCCGTGCGCCGCCACTGCGGCCCGCTGCTGGACCTGCCCCGGCATGCACCGCCCGCCGAATACCTCGCCCGACGCGCCGAGTTGGGCGCTCGCGAGGTGAACCGCCGCTTCCTCGCCGCGTCCGGTACCGGGGTGTTCTGTGTGGACACCGGGTACGCGCCGGACCGCCTCACGACTCCGGCGGAGCTGGCCGACGCGGCGGGCGGGACGGCGTACGAGGTCGTACGCCTGGAGAACGTCGCCGAGGCGGTGGCCGCCGCGGGCGTGGAGCCGGACGCGTACGGTGACGCCTTCCGGGCGGCCGTGCAGCGGGCCGTGGCGCGCCCGGGTGTGGTCGGGGTGAAGTCCGTGGCCGCCTACCGCACCGGCTTCGACCTCGACCCGGCCCGCCCGTCCCCGGCCGAGGTGACCGCGGCGGCCCATGCCTGGTCGGCGCGCGGCGGGCGCCTCGACGATCCCGTTCTCGTACGGCATCTGCTGTGGACCGCGGTCGACCTCGGCCTGCCGCTCCAGCTGCACACCGGCTTCGGCGACAACGACATCCGGATGCACCGGGCCGACCCCACGCACCTGACCGACTGGCTGCATCTGACCGGCGGCGCGATCCCGGTGCTGCTGCTGCACTGCTGGCCGTACCAGCGCCAGGCCGCCTATCTGGCGGCGGTGTTCGAGCAGGTGTATCTGGACGTGGGCCTCACCCTGCACCACGTGGGCCCGGCGCGCGCCCGCGCGATCCTGGAGGAGGCCCTGGAGATCACGCCGTTCCGCAAGCTGCTGTACAGCTCCGACGCCTATGGTGTGGCCGAGTTCTACCATCTCGGCGCGCTCGCCTTCCGCCGCGGTCTGGGCGATCTGCTTCAGGACCGGGTGGCCGCGGACGAGCTGGGCCTGCCCGACGCGTTGCGGATCGCCGAGTGGGCAGGAGCACACAACGCCCTTCGCGTCTACGGCCTCCCCGGCCCCTCCTGAAAGTATGATCAAGCAATGTCTGACATGACCGAAACCACTCCGGGCTGGCTGAGCGCCGACGATCTCGAGTCGGCGCGGGCCCGGATGCCGATCCTGTACGTCGAGGCCGTGCCCGTGCGCGTCGACGACAGCGGCGAAGTGACCAGCGTGGGCGTGCTGCTGCGCATCGGCCCGGACGGGACGGTCAGCCGCACCCTGGTCTCCGGGCGGGTGCTGCACCACGAGCGGGTCCGTGACGCCCTGCTGCGCCACCTGGAGAAGGACCTCGGCCCCGTCGCGCTGCCGCGGGTCCCGGCCTCACTGCAGCCGTTCACGGTCGCGGAGTACTTCCCGACGCTGGGCATCACACCGTTCCACGACCCGCGTCAGCACGCGGTCTCCCTGGCCTACGTCGTCCCGGTCACCGGTGACTGCCGGCCCCGGCAGGACGCGCTCGACCTGGTCTGGTTCAGCCCCCAGGAGGCCGTCTCGGGGGCGGTGCAGAGCGAGATGCCGGGCGGCCACGGCGTCCTGCTCAAGCAGGCGCTGGCCCACGTGGGCTGCTCCGTCTGAGCATCGCGCTGAACGGCGTGACGGGCCGATCGAGCCGCTCGCCGTCCACGGTGATGTCGACGGCCTCGTTGAAGAAGGCGAGGAGGCCGCGGATCGGGCCGACGGCGGGCAGGGGTTCCGGGTAGCTCCAGACGATGTTCGGCGGTACGTCGGCTTCGGCGCCGAGCGACCAGTACCGGGCCGTGCCCTTGTACGGGCAGCCGGTGTGGTGGTCGGTGGGTTCGAGGAGGTCGAGGTGGACGTCCTCGGGCGGGACGTAGTAGCGCGTGGGCAGGCCGGTCTCGAAGAGCAGCACGGGCCGGATGGTGTCGGCGAGGACCTGGCCGTCGACCTCGACCCGGACGTGACGGCTGCTGGGCAGGGCGTCGACGCGTTTGTGCGGGTCGCGGGGGTGGATGAAGATCTCTTCCTCCTCCTCGAACCAGTGGTCCAGGCCCCTGCCGCTGCGCTCGAACCACTCGAAGGCGATGTACTCGGCCAGGTCCGCGGCCGGGAACGTCCAGGCGGCGTTCTCCAGCAGCTCGCCGTCGACTTCGAGGTCGTAGAAGATCTTCGATCCGGTGTGGGCGCCCGACCGCGGGTTCCTCGCGGGGCGCAGCAGCTCCTCGCGGACGTCCCCGTGCGGGAACGCGTACGTCGGTACGGGCAGCGAGGGTTCCCAGACGAGGACCGGGTGCCGGCTGTCGACGACGGTTACGTCGCCCTTGACGCCGCGCACCCAGCGCTCGCCGGGCTCCCACAGAAGACCTTCCGGGGTGGTGCGGACGGACTGTTCGCCGGGAAGAGGGCTCATGGGTTCCATGATGACCCCGTGGAGCCCTGACCGCCGTGCCCCATGAGATCAGTGCGCGGCGTCCAGGCGGGCGCGCTGGTCCGATGTCAGTTCCAGGTCGGCCGCTGCGAGGGTCTCCTCCAGCTGGGCCACCGAGGAGGCGCCGACCAGCGGGATGATCGGGAGGCTGCCGCCCAGCTGCCAGGCGAGGACGACCTGGTTGACGGTGGCGCCGGTCTCGCGGGCCACGTCGTGCAGGGCCGCGAGGCGGGGCGGGGTGCCCGGGTGGTCGAAGTCGGCCGGGAGCCTGTCCGGGTGGACGTAGGCGCCCTTCAGGAGCGGGGAGTAGGCGACCATGGTCAGACCGGGTTCGGCCCTGAGATAGGTGATCAGGTCGGGGCCTGCGTGGCCGAGGCTGCCGTCCGGGAACATGTCGTCGGGCACGTCGGTGCGCGGGCGCAGATGGCTGTGTGCGTACTGCAGGACCTCGTAGCCGGGCAGCCCGGACGCGGCGGCGATCGCGCGGGCCCGTTCCACCCGCCAGGCGGCCTGGTTGCTCACGCCGAGCAGGCCGACCGTGCCCTCGGCGACCAGGGCGGCGAAGGCCTCCACGGTCTCGCGCTGGGGCGTGGCGGGGTCGTCGATGTGGGCGTAGAGCAGATCCAGCTTGTCCACGCCGAGGCGCTCCCGGCTGCGTTCGGAGGACTCGCGGATCACCTTCGCCGAGAGGCCTTCCGGGTTGTCGACATAGCTGGTGCCGGGGGCGAGCGGGCGGGCGCCGAGCTTGGTGGCGATGACGATCTCGTCGCCGATGCCGCGGCTGCGCCGCCACCGGCCGAGCAGTTCCTCGCTCTGCCCGCCCTGGCCGCCGTCCTCCCAGAAGGCGTAGTTGTCGGAGGTGTCGATGAAGGTTCCCCCGGCCTCCACATAGCGGTCGAGGACGGCGAACGACGTCTTCTCGTCCGTGCGCGAGCCCATGAGCATCGCCCCGAGGGCGATGACGCTGACCTCGCGGCGGTGGGCCGGGTCGCTTCCGATGGTGCGGTACTTCATGGGTGTCCCTCCCGTTCGTGCCCGGGTTCTCGGGCACGAACGGGAGTCTTCAGGCTGAAGCGCACTTCAAGTCAAGGGGTTTCGGCCCGATCCGCGAACGGGCCCTCCAGCGCCGCCCACTGCAGCAGCATGATGGTCTTGGCGTCGTTGATCTCGCCGGTGCGGATCATCTCCAGGGCGCGGCGGAAGGGCAGTTCGACGATCTCGATGTCCTCGCCCTCCTCGTCGAGGCCGCCGCCCTCGTGGGTGCGAGTCGAGGAGCCGTAGGCGGCGGCGTAGAAGCTGACGCGTTCGGTGACCGAGCCAGGGCTCATATAGACGTCGAAGACGTGCTGGACCTCGCCGATGGTGTGCCCGGTCTCCTCCACCACCTCGCGGCGCACGGCGAGTTCGGGGTGCTCGTCATCGTCGTCCAGGAGCCCGCCGGGTGTCTCGATCAGCATGCCGTCGGGGTGGCCGTTGACATACACCGGGAAGCGGAACTGCCGGGTGAGCAGGACGGTTCCGCGGTCCTTGTCGTACAGCAGCATGGTGGCGCCGTTGCCGCGGTCGTGCGTCTCGCGCTGCTGGGTGCTCCAGGTGCCGTCGGCGTGCCGGAAGTCGAAGGTGGTGGCGCGCTCCACGTACCAGTGGCTGGAGAGCAGCTTCACCTCCCGCACCTTCACGCGCGGGTTTCCGGTCAGGTCGAGGCCGGTGCGGTCCAGGCCGGTGCGGCCGCGGCGGTCCGGGGTGTCGATGCCCTCGGTCATCGGGCACCCCCGGTCCGCAGCGGGGTGGTGCAGCAGTTGGTCATGGTCCGCTTCTACCACGGGCGTGTGTCAGCTCAGGGTCAGCACATGGGACTGCCAGGCCGGCAGGTCGACGTACAGGCCCGGCGCGAGCAGCTCGTCGCCCTCTCGGTCGTAG
This sequence comes from Streptomyces spinosisporus, assembly GCF_022698145.1. Classification (GTDB taxonomy): domain Bacteria; phylum Actinomycetota; class Actinomycetes; order Streptomycetales; family Streptomycetaceae; genus Streptomyces; species Streptomyces spinosisporus. Next base: position 1,195,287 of record NZ_JALDAX010000001.1, on the reverse strand, counting down.
GTCCGCGCCGAGAGCAGGTCGGTCAGGCGGCAGGCGCGGCCGGTCAGATCGGGCCAGGGCAGCGGCACGTGGGCCTGGGCGGGGGTGCCGGAGTAGTTGACGATCACGATGTGGCGGGCGTGGGTGCCGGTCCAGCTGTGGGCGATGAGGTGCCGGTGGCTGTCGTTGTCCGGCCATCCGGTGGTGTCCAGCAGCTGCCATGCGCCGTCGCGCACGGTGGCCGCGGCCGGGAGCAACTGCCCGTAGAACGCGCGCAGTTCCTCGTCGACCGGCTCTGGCGGCCTGCGGGAGAGGAACACCGGCAGGCGTGTCGTGCGGCCCTCGAACTGGCCCTCGTGCCAGAGCGTGGCGCCGGGCAGGGTGGCTACGGTGACGGCGGCGGCGCGCTCGCGTCCGCCCGGGAGGGTGGCGGCGGCCGGCGGTTCGTCGTGGTTCTCCAGGAAGCGGACCAGGCCGCGCTGGTAGGTGAGGTCGGCCCGGAGGTGGGCGCGGACCGAGGCGGCGTCCTCATGGACCAGACGGTCGTACAGCCGCTTGTCGTAGCAATGGTCGAAACCCTGCTGCTGCAGGGCCCATTCGAGGTCCCAGTAGGCCTCGGCGACGAAGAGAAGGTCCGGGTGGCGGGCCCGTACGCGCTCGATGACGTACGGCCAGAAGTCCTGCGCCGGCTGGGGTCCCGCGCGCTCCCCCCAGGTCTTGGCGAAGACGTCGTTCATCATCAGCATCGCCATGTCGCAGCGCACGGCGTCCGCCTGGTCGCCGATGGCGGTCAGGGTGTCCACGGTGGCGGTGCGCAGGTCGTCGCTGAAGGCGTTGAGCTGGACCACGTCCGGCCAGGGCGGGAAGTAGGGGTCACGGCCGCGGGCGTAGATCTGCCCGCCCGCCTCGATGAACGCCTCGGGCGACCGGGTCAGGTCCTGCTGGTCGCCGTGGATGAGGCAGCCGGGGCGTTCAGCGAGCCAGGGGTGGTCGGGGGCCACATGGTTGGGAACGTGGTCGAGCATCAACCGCACGCCACGCGCGGCCAGTTGGGCGCGCGCCTCCGCCAGTCCCGCCCGGCCGCCGAGCCGCTCATCCACCACATAGTCGCGTACGCAGTACGGCGATCCGGCGATGTCCGCCTCGGTGATGTCGGGCAGGGCGTCGCGGAACGAGGCGCGCAGGGGTTCGTCGCGCAGGGCGATGGCGAGACCGGCCGGGCTGCGCCGCCACACCCCCATCAGCCAGACCATGTCGACACCGGCCCGGGCCGCCTCGTCCCAGGCCTCGGTGGGGACGTCGCCCAGGGTGACACGTTGTCCATGCCGCGCGCTCAACTCGCCCAGCCAGACAACGGTGTTGATCTCGTGGATGACCGTCATGACAGGGGCTCCTCGTCGCTCGCGCCCATGAACCGTTCGTCCGCGGGTCGCAGGGCCTCCCTGCCGCCGTGCTCGACGTCCTCGGCGCTGATGCTGTGGAACAGGGTTGCGGTGGCGGCCACCAGGCCGGTCCAGCCGGTCTGGTGGCAGGCGCCGAGGCCTGCGCCGTTGTCGCCGTGGAAGTACTCGTAGAAGAGGATCAGATCCTTCCAGTGCGGGTCCTTGGCGAACTTGGGCTGGGCGCCGTGCACCGGGCGGTGACCGTCCTCGCCGGTCAGGAAGGTGGCGGTGAGCCGGTCGGAGATCTCGCGGGCGACCTCGTAGAGGTTGAGCCGCCGGCCGGAGCCGGTCGGGCACTCCACGGTGAAGCCGGCGCCGTGGTAGGCGTGCAGGTTGAGCAGGGCGCGGATCAGCAGGAGGTTCATCGGGAACCACACCGGGCCGCGCCAGTTGGAGTTGCCGCCGAACATGCCGGAGTCGGACTCTGCGGGCAGATAACCGACGCCGTACGTCCGGCCGTTGACCTCGAAGTGGTACGGGTGCTCGGCGTGGTGGCGCGAGAGGGACCGGATGCCGTGCGGGCCGAGGAACTCCTCCTCGTCGAGCATCCGGGCCAGCACCCTGCGCAGCCGGTCCTCGCCGAACAGGGCGAACAGATAGCGGCCTTTGTGCTCGGGGTCCGCGGGGGTCCGCCGCGAGACGACCGCCTCGACGGCCGGGTGCCGCCTGATGAACTCCCGCGCCCCTTCGACCAGTTCGGGAAAGTCCTGGGCCACCCGTTCGCCGATCACGCTGGTCGCCGCCAGCGGTATCAGACCGACCAGGGACCGCACCTTCATCCGGGTGGCGCCGCCGTCGGGCAGCCGCAGCACGTCGTAGAAGAAGCCGTCCTCCTCGTCCCACAGGCTCTCGTTGTCCTTGCCGATGCGGTTCATGGCGACCGCGATCCAGGCGAAGTGCTCGAACAGCATCTGTGCCTGCTCGATGTAGACCGGGTTGTCCACGGCGAGTTCGATCGCGATCTCGATGAGGTTCTGGCAGTACAGCGCCATCCACGCGGTGCCGTCGGCCTGGTCGAGGTGGCCGCCGGTGGGCAGGGGGGCGCTGCGGTCGAAGACGCCGATGTTGTCCAGGCCGAGGAAGCCGCCCTGGAAGACGTTGTTGCCGTCGACGTCCTTGCGGTTGAGCCACCAGGTGAAGTTCTTCGTCAGCTTCTGAAAGGAGTTCTCCAGGAAGGCGCGGTCCGCGCGTCCGGTGCGGTGCTTCTCCAGTTCGTAGACGAACAGGACGGCCCAGGCGTGCACCGGCGGGTTGACGTCGCCGAAGTTCCATTCGTACGCCGGGATCTGGCCGTTGGGGTGCATGTACAGGCGGCGCAGCAGCAGTTCCAGCTGCGACTTGGCGAAGCCGGTGTCGACCATGGCCAGGGCGATGGTGTGGAAGGCGAGGTCCCAGGCCGCGAACCACGGGTACTCCCAGGTGTCCGGCATCGAGATGATCTCGTCGTTGATCATGTGGTACCAGGCGCTGTTGCGCAGGCCGGGGTCGGCGGCGAGCGGGTCGACGCCGTGCTCGGACAGCCAGCGCTCGACGTCGAGGTGGTAGTACTGCTTGCTCCACAGCATCCCGGCGAGCGCCTGGCGCACCAGGCGGCGCTCGTCCTCGCCCATGCCGTCCGGGACGACGTCCTCGTAGAAGGCGTCGGCCTCGGCTTTTCGGGCCTCCATGACGGCCGTGAACTGCGCCCAGGGGTCGGTGAGTTCGGTGTCGGTCAGGCGCAGGCGGACGGTCGCGCCGGCGCCCGCGGGGATGGTCAGGGTGTGGTGGACGGCGGCCTTGGTGCCGGTTGCGGCGGGGTTGACGGCCGTGGTCTCGCCGTGCACGACGTGACGGTCGATGCCGTCCTTGACGTACGGGGTCGTGTTCGGGCTGCCGAAGATGCGCTCGTCGTTGGTCTCGTTCTCGGTGAACAGGACGGGGGCGTCGGTGTCGAAGTACAGCCAGTGTGCGCCGAGTTCCTCGTGGTCGGCGCGGACGGCGGTGCCGGTGCGGCGCAGGCCGGGGACGGTGGTGCCGCCGGCCCAGGACCAGGTGTGCCGGAACCACAGCGTCGGCAGCAGATGGAGGGTGGCCTCCTCTGGGCCGCGGTTGTGCGCGGTGATCTCGATCAGCAGGTCGTCGGCGCCGGCCTTGGCGTACTCGGCGAAGACGTCGAAGTAGCGGTCCTCGTCGAAGATTCCGGTGTCGAGCAGCTCGTACTCGTGGTCGCGGCGGCCGCGGGCGGCGTTGGTGGCGACGAGGTCGGCGTAGGGGAACTCGCCCTGGGGGTACTTGTAGAGGTACTTCATGTACGAGTGCGTGGGCGTGTTGTCGAGGTGGAAGTAGTACTCCTTGACGTCCTCGCCGTGATTGCCCTCCGCGTTGGTCAGGCCGAACATCCGCTCCTTGAGGATGGGGTCCCGGCCGTTCCACAGGGCCAGTGCGAAGCACAGCCGCTGCTTGTCGTCACTGACGCCGGCGATGCCGTCCTCGCCCCACCGGTAGGCGCGGGAGCGCGCCTGGTCGTGGGTGAAGTACGACCAGGCCTGGCCGTCGGGGCTGTAGTCCTCCCGGACGGTCCCCCACTGCCGCTCAGCGAGATAGGGCCCCCACCGCCGCCAGGCCACCCGCCCCTGGTCGGCCTCCACGATCCGCTGCCGTTCGGCACCCACCGCACTCCGACCCACCATGGTCCGCCTCCCTCACCAACCCGGCATGGCTCCCACACTGGGACGGCTCGGGCGGGGCTGCAATGGGTGGGGGGCGGAGGGGGGAGTTCCTCATCGCGGGGCCGGTTCACCCAGCCGCGCGACGCCACGGGCCGTCAGGCCCCCGGTACCGGGAACAGCATGCAGCTGCTGGTGGCGTGGGCCAGGATGCGGTCGGAGGGGTCGAGGAGGCGGGCCTCGGCGAGGGCGGTGCGGCGGCCGCTGCTGAGGACGGTGCCGACGGCGCGGACCTTGCCGGTGTCGGCGGTGATGGGGCGCAGGAACTTCACGTTCAGGTCGAGCGAGGTGTACGCCATGCCCTCCGGCAGCGTGGACTGGACGGCGCAGCCGGCCGCCGAGTCGAGCATGGTCGCGTAGACACCGCCGTGGACGCTGCCGATGGGGTTGTAGTGCTCCTCGCCCGGCTCCAGCGAGAACACCGCGTGCCCGTGCTCGACCTCTTCGAGGGCCATGCCCAGGGTGGCGGCGATCGGCGGCGCGGGCAGCCGCCCGGCCAGGAGTTCGCGCAGGAAGTGCAGGCCGGAGCCCTGTCCGACGGCGGCCGCGGAGATCGCGGGGTCGTCCCAGTCGTACGTACGAGAGCGTTCCATGCGGCGGCGCTTCCTCCCTCTGGCTTCGCTTCTCGAAGCTAGCCGCCCCTGCAGCTGACTGTCAATGACGAAGCCAGGTGCCCTACGATGGACCTCATGAAGTGGCTGGAGATGAGCACCGAGAACTGCACGGTCCAGCGCACCCTCGACCTGGTCGGCGAGAAGTGGACGCTGCTGCTCCTGCGCGACGCCTTCAACGGAGTGCGGCGCTTCGACGACTTCCGCCGTCATGTGGGGCTCTCCGAGGCGGTCCTGGCCGACCGGCTGCGCAAGCTGAGCGCGGCCGGGATCCTGACCACCGTCCCCTACCAGGAGCGCGGCAGCCGGACCCGGCACGAGTACCGCCTCACCCCCAAGGGCCGCGACCTGTGGCCCGTCCTGGTGGCGCTGCGGCAGTGGGGCGAGACCCATGTCGGCAACCCCGAGGGCCCGGTCCTGGACATCCGCCACCGCGACTGCGGCTCCCCGGTACGGGTCGTCGTCGAGTGCCCCGACGAGCACACCGCCCTCGACCCGACCGAGGTCACGGTCCAGCCGGGCCCGGCGGCACGCCCGGCGCACTGAGCGCCGACCCCGCCGAGCCCATCGTCATCTGCTCTACGTCATCTGCTCTACGTCGTCTGCCGCGCCCGGCCGCTCACGGTGGGCCGGCGCTTGCGCAGCAGCAGCCGTCGCGCGGGCCCTTCCACCGTCTCGTACAGGACCCAGGACAGGCCGAGGGAGACGGCGAAGGCGACCGCGGTGACGGCCAGCCCCTCCGCCAGGTCGTAGCGGGGCTTGAGGCCGATGACGTTGGTGCCGGCGCGCAGCACCAGCAGATGGACCATGTAGAAGGCGAACGACAGCTCCCCGAGCCGGACCAGCCGCCGCCCGCGCCACAGCGACGGCAGACCGCGCAGGTCCGCGACGGCGGCCGCCGGGATGAGCAGGGCGAAGCCGACGACGGTGCAGGTGGTGGCCTGGTACTCGGTGGCGACCTGCGGGACGAGGAAGTACCCGATGATCGCCAGCGCGAGGGAGGCCTCCAGGCCGGGCCCCCGCCAACGGTCGAGCACCACCAGACGCGCGATCGCGACGCCGAGCACGAACTCGGGCAGGCGCGCGGCGGGGAGGGAGTCCAGCGGCTGGCTCACCCACTGCTGCGCGTCCACCCAGGCGACGACGAGGACCGCGAGGACCGACAGTCCGGCCAGCGCCGTCGCGCCCCGCGCGCCGAGACGGCGCACCAGGAGCGCCAGCAGCGGGAAGGCGGCGTAGAAGAAGGCCTCGCAGGCCAGTGACCAGCTGACCGGGTCGAGGGTCTGCCACCAGGGGCGCCACCAGGAGTGCACCAGCAGGACGTTGGCCAGCCCCTGACGCAGCGTCGGCTTCGTCTGGTGTTCCAGGGTGTACGCCATGAGCAGCGCGATCGCGGCGGTCACCAGATGCACCGGCACGACACGGGCGATGCGGCGCCGCCAGAAGGGACGGGCCCGGTCGCCGGGCCGCGCGGACCAGGTGAGCACGAACCCCGACAGCACGAAGAAGAACGACACCCCCGTGGCGCCCGCCCCGAACGCCCAGCTCACGATGCGGCCGCCGGTGCCGTCGAAATAGCGGAAGTTGTTCACGTGCAGCCCGAAGACCAGCAGGGCCGCGATCCACCGCAGCCCGGTGAGCGAGGGCAGCGACGGCGCCGGGGCGGGGGTGGATCTCTGGGCGGGGGCTGTGGTCGCGATGGCGGACGGCGTCCCGGTGGCCCTGGTCGCCGTCGTCATCGAATCACCTGCAGAGCGCTGTGAGTACGGGGCATGAAACGGGGCATGAAGGGGAACGTTGCCCGTTCAGCACCTTTCATTCCGTTACATCCCCGACGTCACACCAATGCCGATGAACTTCGGGTGACACACGCTCAATGGTGGCCGTGCCCCTTGTCCTGACGTTCGAGCAGCGCACGCGCCATCGCTTCCTCGCCCTGGGCGTTCGGGTGCGCGGGGGCCGCGGGCGAGGCGGGCTGGAGCGGCTCGATCCAGCGGACGCCGGGCGCCTTGCACATGTCATGGCCACGGGTGGGCCGGTAGGTGTCGACGTACTCCGCCCGGTTCCACTGCGCCACCAGGCGCAGCATCAGGTTCAGCCGCTTGCCGGTGTCGCGCAGATAGGGGAAGTCGCCGGCCGCGAACGGCACCGAGGGGTAGCAGCCGCTGCCGTCGTCGGGCAGCAGGTCCGGGTAGCCCACGACGAGCACCCGGGCGTGCGGCGCCCTGGCGTGCACGGCCCGCAGCACGGCGTCGACCTTCGGCGCGGTCCGCAGGATGTTGAGCGCGAGCCGGTCGGTGCCGGACGAGGTGTAGTAGCGCCGGCACGGGGCCCCGGCCAGGTCCTCGGGAGCGAGTTTGGCGCAGGTGCTGATGATGGAGCCGAAGCCGATGTCGTTGCCGCCGATCTGCACCGTCACCAGATCGGTGTCCCGGTGCACGGCGTTCAGCTGGGGGCCGTTGGTGCCCTGCGCCTTCCACATGTTCTCGGTCGTCGCCCCGCCGCAGCTCACGTCCTTGAACGCGGAGACCTTCAGGGCCGCCGCCGCGAGCGAGGGGTAATTGTGGTCGCTGCGCGCGCAGTTGGCGTCGACCTGGGTGGGGATCAGCGGGCCGGAGGTGTACGAGTCCCCCAGCGCCGCGTACGTGGTGCCGCGGCCGTGTCCCCCACCGTGCGCCGCGGCCGGCGACGTCGACAGGGCCACGAGGGCGCTGCTGCCGAGCGCCACCCCCACCGCGATGCTCCGTCTGCGTCTCGCTGCTCTTCCCGAGCCCCTGTCGTCCGCACGTCCGTCGTCCGCCATGCGACCCTCCCCCGGATCCGCCCCTCACGACGTGGACGTCGCGTGGAACCGGCACCCGGGGTGCGAGCGTCACACGCGACGGAGTCTGTATACCGCTCGGTATGTGTCCGGGGATAGATGCGGGAGGCGGTCCGTGTGCCGCGTTCGGCGTCGGCCCGTCCCAGCCGCGCACACAGCAAAGTCATGCCCATTGGGTCGCCGACCCGGGTGGGTCTATCGTCTGAATCATGGGCCTGTACAGGAAAGAGCGGGCGTGATGCCGCAGGACGAAGCCGTGATCGGCTGCACGGGCAAGGTACTCATCGGAACGCGCGGATCCGCGGGCCCGGGTGAAGTTCTCGTGCGGGTCAGGGGCGGCTCCGAAACCTTCCTCGCCTGGTCCGAAGAACCACTGCCCACGGGGGCGACGGTGCTCGTGATCGAGTCGCGCGGATGCCGGGAGGTCGGCGTCATCGAGTGGGCGGATCCATTGGACGCGCTCGGCGGTGACACCGCCGGCGCAGACTGAGGAGTACAACAACATGTTCGGATACCGCGTTCCCGCTCCCGACGAGGCGATGCTGATCTCGGGGGGCCGGCGGGGACTGGGGGGCGCGCCGTTCCGAGTGGTGACGGGGCACGGCAAGTTCGTGCTCCCGTTCTTCCGCAAGACCCGCTTCCTGACCCTGTCGATGAACGAGTCCGAGGTCACGGAGACCTGTGTGACCCGGCAGGGCATCGCGCTGAGCGTGCGCGCGGTCATCGCCTTCAAGGTCGGCAACGACACCGAGAGCATCATCAACGCGGGCCAGCGCTTCCTCTCCGACCAGGACCAGATGTCGGTGCTGACCGGGCGCATCTTCGCCGGTCATCTGCGCGCCATCATCGGCTCGATGACGGTCGAGGAGATCGTCACCGAGCGGCAGAAGCTGGCCGCGGAGGTGCTGGACACCTCCAAGACCGAGATGGCGAAGATCGGTCTGATCGTGGACTCGCTGCAGATCCAGTCCATCGACGACGGCGACGCCGGGTACATCGACGCCATGTCGCAGCCGCACCGGGCGGCGATCCAGCGGCAGGCCCAGATCGCGCAGGCGCAGGCCACGCAGACGGCGGCGGAGGCGCAGCAGGAGGCGGACCGCAAGCAGGCCGAGTACGCCCGGCAGACGGCCATCGTCAAGGCGGAGTACTCCGCCGAGGTGGACCGCGCGCAGGCGCAGGCGGCGCAGGCCGGACCGCTCGCGCAGGCCCACGCCCAGCAGGAGGTGCTCGCGGCGCAGACCGAACTGGCCCAGCGGCAGGCGAAGTTGCGTCAGCAGCAGCTGGTGGCCGAGGTCGTGAAACCGGCCGAGGCGGAGGCCGAGCGGGTCAGGGTCCTCGCCGCCGCCGAGGCCCAGCGCATGAAGATCCAGGCCGAGGCGGCCGCCTCCTACGACCGGGTCGCGCTCGACCGCATGCTGATCGACCAGCTGCCGCAGATCGTGAAGGAGGCCGCGGGCGGTCTGTCCGGCGCCAACGTCAACGTCCTCAACGGCGCGGACGGCCTGGGCGAGATCGCCGCGGGACTGGTCTCGCAGGGCCTGACGATCCTCGACTCGGTCCGGGCGAACCTCAACGGCCAGGACGCGACCGACCAACGCCGCCCCGAGGAGGGCAACGGCACTGCCGGCAACGGGCTGTTGCAGCTCCGCTCGGGCAAGGACCGCAAGGCGGACGACGGCCCGGTGGACGTGGACTAGCCAACAGATAAGGCCCGTTCACGCAGTACGCGTGAACGGGCCTCATTCTTGAGCGCCGGGCAGGCCTTGCACCTGCATCTCCCCGCAGGAAGCGGGACGTCTTTCCTTGGACCACCAACGCAGTACCAGGCAACCGCGGTTGCGGTGACCGGCTCGTGAACGATCTTAGCGTATGTATGACTGTGCTCGGCGCCCGTACGGGCGGGCTGATGGTCAGACGCCCTCGGGCTTGTACGCGTACAGATGCGGGAGGTTGACCACGATCGCCTCCTGGGTGCTGCGGGCGATGACGACGACGGCTTCCTCGTCGGGATCCGGGTTCTCCTCGCGGTGCGGCACGAACGGCGGGACGAAGACGTAGTCGCCGGGCGCGGTGCGCAGCCGTACCTCTTCCGGCTGCGGGCCGGAGTCGTCCACGAAGACGAACTCGGGGTGGCCGCTGACCACATGGATGGCGGTCTCGGACTCGCCGTGGTGGTGGTCGGAGGAGGCTGTGGAGGGGGCGACATGGGTCTGGCCCATCCACAGCTTCTGCGACCCGACCGTCTTCCCGCTGATCGCCGCGAATCTGCGCATGCCGCCGCTCTGGGCGGTGTCGCCGTCGAGCGCGTCGGCGCGGATGTGGTGAAGCCGCGTGCGCAAGGGGGCTGCCGGTGCTTCGTCCGCAGCACCGAGATGGGGGTGGAAACCTTCACCGGGGGTGGTCGACGGCTCACTCATGGCGTGGACGCTAGGGCCGCCGGGAAAAGGGTGTCAAGCAGCGCCCGTCATGGTTCACCTGCGGTGATGCCCCCGCGCCCACGGTGCCCTCACGCACGCGGAGGCCTGGGCCGGCGGTCGAGAGCCGCCGCGCTCAGGCAGCCGAAGGCGAGGACCAGGGCGACGGTGCGTACGGCGTGGGCGATCTGCCAGCGGTCGCGGACGCTCGCCCAGTCACCGGGCGGGGACGTGACGCTCCAGTCCGTCTGCTCCACGTTGATGGGTCCGTTGACCACGAGCGAGACCACGAGGGCCACCAGGATCAGCCCGAACGCCCAGGCCAGCAGGGGCAGTTCGGGGGTGCGCTCGCTGCGCGCCCGGAGGGTGAGGAGGAGCACGGCGACGAACGTCGGCACCAACAGGACACCGATGAACCAGGTGAAGGGGGCGTACTCGGCCTGCCGGACCCGGACGTACTCGGGGCCGTTCAGGTCCCGCAGGGCCAGTTCCAGGAAGAGCACGGTGAGCGCGACGCCGGCGAGCATGCCGCTGCCCAGCAGAGCGGTGTACCGCAGGATTTTCACCGGAACGGGGTTCGTCATCGTGGCCTCCACCTCGTCAGCCGAGTGTGAGCAGCTCCTCATGGAAGCCGCCGAACTCCCGGTCCCGGTCGATGAGATGGATCTCCAGGATCCAGTGGCAGCGGCGGCCCGCCTTGTCCGTGCGGCGCAGCGGGGTGTCGTTGGCGGGGGCGATGTACGCCTCGATGTCGGCGCCGTCGATCGTCTCGTGCGGGAACTCGCCGACCAGGTGTCCGGCGTGCCAGCCCCCGAGCTGCCACCCGCGGTCGGCCGCCAGCCGCTCCACCTCGGCGTACAGCTGCTTCCCGGTGATGTCCGGGTGGTCCTCGAAGTACCGCTTCCCGGCGGCGAAGACCTTCGGCAGGTCGTCGCGCAGCCGCCGCTTGACCGGGTCGCCGCCCAGGACGAAGGTACGGCCGAAGTCGGCCTCGTACTCCTCGAAGATCGGGCCGAAGTCGGCGAACACGATGTCGTCCGTGCCGATCACGCGGTCCGGCGGGTTCTCGCGGTACGGCATGAGGGTGTTCGGCCCCGAGCGCACGATCCGCTTGTGCCAGTGCCGGGTCGTGCCGAACATCTCGTTCGCCAGGTCGCGCACCCGGTCGCTGACCGCACGCTCCCCCTCGCCCGGCGCGACCAGCCCGCGCCTGTCGATCTCCGCGAACAGCCGTGCGGCCTTGTCCTGGGCGTCCAGCAGCCGTGCCGCACGTGTGACTTCGTCATCCGCCATGGGACCGACCGTAGAGCGGCCGATCACTCAGCGGCAACCGCGTATCGGCCCGCGCCGTGCCGCTCTACGGGGCGAGCGCTTCCGGCAGACGGTGGCGCAGGTAGGGCAGGACGCCCCGCTCCAGCAGTGCCTGCTGCCAACGGTCCCTCGCCCGCTGCACGTCCGGCGTGGTCCCGGGCCGCTCCTCCGGTGTCCCGTCGCCACCGCGCAGTGCGGCCCGCAGCAGTACGCCGAGGCCGGTGAGCGCGGTCACCGCGGCGATCCCCGCGAGGACCCAGCCGGCGATCACGGCCGAGGTGGCGAAGTCCGCGGCCACGGAGGCGAGGCGCAGCGCATACCCGACGAGCAGCAGTACGGCCGCGGACAGGGTGGCGACCAGGGGGGTGAGCACCAGGAGCAGCGGCGCCACCGTGCCGTCGACCACGGGGAACCGGCCCCGGGGCCGCCGGTCGCGCGCCTCGCGGTACGCCCGGTACTCCTCGTCGGCGGCGGCCCCGATCTCGTCGGCCGCCTCCAGGGCCCACTCCCGCAGCCGCTTCGCCGCCCGGCCCGTGGGGTCGGCGTGCAGCGCGGACCGGATGTCCGGGGTGTCCAGCGCCCGGCGCAGCACGCGCTCGAAGTCCGCTCGGTCCCGCGCGGAAGGACTGGACACGTCGCTCACGCCGACCCCCAAAGTGCGTGCTCCGCTCAGACGTTGACCCCGAAGTCGGAGGCGATGCCGGCCAGGCCGGAGGCGTAACCCTGGCCCACCGCGCGGAACTTCCACTCTGCGCCGTTGCGGTACAGCTCGCCGAAGACCATCGCCGTCTCGGACGAGGCGTCCTCCGACAGGTCGTAGCGCGCGAGTTCGGCGCCACCGGCCTGGTTGACGACGCGGATGAAGGCGTTGCGCACCTGGCCGAAACTCTGGCCGCGCGCGTCCGCGTCGTGGATCGACACCGGGAAGACGATCTTGTCGACGTTCGCGGGCACGGCCGCCAGGTCGACCTTGATGCTCTCGTCGTCGCCCTCGCCCTCGCCGGTGAGGTTGTCGCCGGTGTGCTCGACCGAACCGTCCGGGCTCTTCAGGTTGTTGTAGAAGACGAAGTGCTGGTCGGAGACGACCTTGCCCGAGGCGTCCAGCAGCAGCGCGGAGGCGTCGAGGTCGAAGTCGGCGCCGGTGGTGGTCCGCACGTCCCACCCGAGGCCCACCAGGACGGCGGACAGCCCCGGCGCCTCCTTGCTCAGTGAGACGTTGCCGCCCTTGGACAGGGAAACACCCATGACTCGCCCCTCCGTTGCGTCGTTTCGGGTCCGCACCGCGAACCCAAGCTAGAATCTACAACACTGTAGAAGAGTCTGTACGGCGGGAACGGGCCGTCACGGACGGCTCTGTACGATGTGCGCTCCCTCGGCTCGAAGGACGGGGCGAGGGTGAAACAGGAGGGAGACCCCCGCGTGGTGGAGCCGGATCCGCGTCGCCCGCGACGGGCGCAGGGCGCTCTGGAGACTCAGGTGCTCGCCGCGCTGCACACGGCCGAGGGACCGGTGACCGCGGGCTGGGTCCAGGACCGGCTGGCCGCCGATCTCGCGTACACGACCGTGATGACGGTACTGGCCCGGCTCCTCGCCAAGGGCGCCGTCACCCGCCGCCGCGAGGGCCGGTCGTTCCTCTGGAAGCCCGCCGCGGACGAGGCGGCGCTCGCGGCCTGGAAGATGCACCGGGTGCTGGACAGCGAGCAGGACCGCAGAGCGGTGCTGGCGAGCTTCATCACGCGGCTGCCGGAGGGCGAGGAGCAGCTGCTGCGCGAACTGCTCGACCAGGCGGGCGACGAGGACTGACACGGATGGGCATCGAGGACTGACACGGATGGGCATCGAGGTCTGACACGGATGGGCATCTTCGTCTTCCTGCCCCTGGTGCTGCCCCTGAGCGCCTGGCCGATCGCACGCCTTGCCGAACAACGCCTGCACCCACGCACCGCGACCGTGCTGCTGACCGGCGTCTCGTGCGTCATGGCGCTGTGCAGCACGGTGTGCCTGGCGCTGCTGATGGTGGTCGGTACCGCTCAACTGCCGGGCAATCCACTGCCGGACGCCTGGTCCGACCCCGAGGTGCGCGAGAGCGTGCCGCAGGACGGGATCGCCGGCCGGGCGGCGATCCCCGCGCTGATCGCGGTCGTCGTCAGCTGCGGTCACGCCGTGCTGCGGCACTGCGTCGTACGGCGGCGGGCCACCCGCGCGCTCGACGGTCTGCGGCCGACCGGGGTGGCGGTTCTGCCGGACCCCCGGCCCTACGCCTATGCCCTGCCCGGCGGCCCGCGCGACCGCGTCGTGGTGTCCACGGGGATGCTCGACTGCCTCGGCTCGCGGGAGCGCCGCGCCCTGTTCGCGCACGAGCGCGCCCACCTCGCGGCCCGGCACCACCGGCATCTGCTGCTCGTCCGACTGGCCGCCCGCGCCAATCCGTTCCTGCTGCCGCTGCGCACCGCGGTGGTCTATGCGGCGGAGCGGTGGGCGGACGAGGACGCGGCTCGGGCCGTCGCCAGCCGCAGGACGGTGGCCCGTGCGATCGGCAGGGCCGCCCTGGTCTCGCGCGGCACCCCGACACCGACGCTGGCCGGGCTCGCCGCTCCCGGCCCGCTGCCGCGCCGGATCGCGGCCCTGCTCGCACCGGCGCCCGCCGCGCGCACCTGGCCGCCGCTCTCCACCGCCGTGGGGCTGGCCCTGTGGACGGCCGCGACAGGGGCCGTGCTGTCGGCGATGTTCTCCGCCAACTCGGCCTACACGCTGCTGCTTGTGCTGCACGCGGCCACGCCGCTGTGACACCCCTACCGCAGCCGCTGTGGCACCCGTACCGCGTCTGGGGCCGGCCCCCGGCGCTCCTCGCACCCCATCACCGTGCCGTGTCGGCCCGTCGTAGATGCTCCTGCGCCAGCCCCACGAAGGCCTCCGTGGCCGCGTGTGTCGGCACGGCCGGTCGGGCGAGGTGGACGGTGACGGGGGCCGCGTCCGTCAGCGGGAGGTAGCGGACGCCCGGGTGGAGGTGGTGGTGGCTGGTGCCTTCGGCGGTGACGCCGACGGCCTCGCCGGTGGCGATGACGGTGAGCCACTCGTCCACGCCGGGAACCCGCACGGTACGGGGACTTCGGCCCTCGGGCCACAGGTAGGTGCCGGTGGTGGCGGCCGTGGTGCACAGGGCGACCACCTCCCCGGTCAGGTCGGCCAACGCGACGGCGTCGCGCTCGGTGAGCCGGTGGCCTTCGGGCACCGCCGCCACACGCCGCTCCCGGGCCAGCGCGGTGTACGTCAGCCCTGAGCCGTCGGCGGGCCGGGTGCGCAGGAAGGCCACGTCCGCCTCGCCGCGACGCAGAGCCGCTTCGGGGTCGTCCAGGCGGCGCACCTCGACCGGGGTCCCGGGGTGGCGTTCCCGCCAGTCGCGCAGCAGGGGGACGGTGTGCCGGCCGAGTGCGGCCCAGGCGAAGGCGAGGCGCAGCGGTCGCGGGCCGCTGCGGCCGGACGCCTCGGACAGGGCGTCGTCGAGCTGGCCGAGGATGCGCCGGGCGTGCTCCGACAGACGCTGCCCGGCGCCGGTCAGCGCGAGACGCCGGGTGGTGCGCTCCACCAGGCGGACGCCGAGGCGGCTCTCCAGCTGCTCCAGGGTGCGCGAGAGCGCGGGCTGGCTGAGGTGCAGGGCGATCGCGGCGTCGGTGATGGTGCGCTCCTCGTCGATCGCGACGAGGGCCCGCAGATGCCGCAGCTCCACATTCATGACCGTCAAGCATAAATGCCCGGCGATCGGCATTTCCGTCCCTGCCCTGCCGGTTCTAGCGTCGCAGGCATGAAGACTCTTCTGATCGGGGCCACCGGCACGCTCGGCACGGCCGTGCACAAGGAACTGTCCGCCCGCGGCCACGACGTGATCGCCGTCGGCCGCAGCGCCGGCGACCTGCGCTGCGACATCAGCGACCCGGCGCAGACCGCCGAACTGTACCGCCGGGTCGGCCGGGTGGACGCGGTCGTGAGCGCCGCCGGTGACGTGCCCTACAAGCCCCTCCCAGAGATGACGCCCGAGGACTACAGGGCCGCGTTCACCGGCAAGGTGCTGGCCCAGATCGAACTGGTCCGCCAGGGGCTCGCGCACATCGCCGAACGCGGCTCGTTCACGCTCGTCACCGGCATCCTGGCGCGCGAGCCCATCCCCACCGGCAGCGCCGCCTCCATGGCCAACGGCGCGCTGGAGGCGTTCGTCCGCGCCGCCGCGATCGAGATCGCCCCGCGGCGCATCAACGCGGTCAGCCCCAACGTCTTCACCGAGAGCCTCGCCGACTACGGCTCCTACTTCCCCGGCATGGGCTCGGTCGGCCTCGACGAGGTCACCCAGGCCTACGTCCGCTCTGTGGAGGGCGGCCAAACCGGGCAGGTGTACGCGTTGTAGGCCCGCCCCGGGCGAGCAGACAGGCCGGTACCGCCACGGCGGCGCCGATGTACAGCAGGGCCGGGTAGTTGAGGGCATGCACGATCTGCCCGCCGACGGCGCCCGCCACGGACAGGCCCACGAACAGGGCGCTGTTGTTCCAGGACAGCACGGCGGTCGCGCGGCCGGGGAACAGGTCCACCAAGTGCCGCTGCTGGGCGGGGAAGAAGGCGTAGGCAGCGAGCGCGAACAGGGCCAGTGTGCAGGCCAGCGCCCAGGTGACGGGGAAGGCCAGGGCGACGCCGACCTCCAGCAGCGCGGTCAGTGCCAGTGCCGACCCGGTGACCCGTACGGCGTCGGCGCGGTCGGCGATACGTCCGCCCACCTGACCGCCGACGACGGCGCCGACGCCGTAGACGGCCAGCAGCCAGGTGACGTCGGTCGACCGGCCGTCGGTGTGCAGCGCGACGGCCAGGAAGGTGTAGAGGGTGTAGACGGAGAAGGCCCACAGGGTCGTGACCGCTACGGCCGATATCGCGAGGCGCGTGGCGGGCCGGTCGGCCTGATGCGCCACGGTCGGCGGGACCGCGTCCGGCGGGGCCGTGTCCGCCGGGGCCGCCGGGGCCGCGTCCGGCGGGGCCGCCGGGGCCGTGTCCGCCGGGACCGGGCGCGCACGCCAGACGAACGCGTGCGGGAGGGCCAGCAGCAACGTGCCCGCGGCCAGGATGACGAAGGCGGCCTGCCAGCCGACGTACCGTCCCAGCAGCGACCCGGCCGGTGCGCCCACCCACAGGGCCGTCAGCAGGCCCGAACCCACCACGGCCAGCACCTGCGCCCGGACCTGTGGCCGTGCGCGGGTGCTGACCAGGGCGTACACCGTGGGCCCTGTCGCGGCGGCCGCGACACCGGCCACCACGCGGGCCACCAGGAGCACGCCGAAACTTGGCGCCAGGGCGGTGCCGATGTTGGCGGCGGAGAACAGGACCAGGGCCACCACCAGGACCGTGGCGCGGTCCCACCGGTCGGAGAGCCAGCCCGCGAAGGGTGAGGCCACCACGTACGCGACCGAGAAGACCGTGACCAACAGGCCGGTGCCGGCCGCGGAGACGTCGAACGACGCGGCGATGCGCGGGAGCAGCGGCGCCACCACGAAGAGATCGGTCCCCACCAGGAACTGCGTCAGCCAGGCCAGTGCGACCGGCCCGGCGGACAGACCGGGCACGGTGTCTTCGGCCGGCTCGCCGCGGGGCGGATGCATGGTTCGACGCTAGATCATCGGCCGAGGGTGTGGCCATTGGGGGGGGTCGTCTCGAGCGTGGGCTCAGCCGTGCGCCTGCTGGGCGTGCCGGGGCAGGAGGCCCACCAGCAGGAGTGTCAGGAGGTTGAGGCCCGCGGTGATGGCGAAGACCAGTTCCGCGGCGGCGAAGTAGGAGTGGACGGAGGGGTGTCCGACGCGGGCGAGGAAGACCGTGCCGAGGGCGGCGACGCCGATGGCGCCGGCGAACTGCTGGACGGCGTTGAGCAGGCCCGCCCCGGTGCCGACCTCCTCGGGGGTGGCGTCGCCGATGATGAAGTCGACGAGCGGGACGAACACCAGGCCGGAGCCGAATCCGGTGAGCAGCAGCGCGGGAGTCAGCTTCCAGACGGTGAGGTCGGCGCTCCAGTGGGCGACGGTCCACCAGTCGGCCAGCAGGCCGGCGACGGCGAGGGACAGACCCAGGTGGAGGGTGGCGCGGCCCAGCTTCTCGGCGAGTACGGCGCCGGCGAGCAGGACGGCGACCGCGGTGCCGAGGGCCCAGGGGATCAGGGTGAGGCCGGTGCGCAGCGGCGTCCAGTGCATGCCCTGCTGCAGCAGCAGGTTGATGACGAGGACGAAGCCGCTCAGGGAGGCGTAGAACCCGGCGACGATCACCAGGCCGACGACGAAGCTGCGCTTGCGGAACAGCGACGGCGTGATGACCGGGTGGCTGCTGTGCCGCTGGGAGACGACGAACAGGGCGAGCAGCGCGACCGCGGCGGCCATCATGACGTAGGTCCAGGCGGGCCAGCCGAGTTCGCGGCCCTGGATGAGCGGGACGATGAGCAGGGCCGAGGCCGCGGTGAGCAGGGCGACGCCGGTGAGGTCGAGGCGGGCGGTGCGGTCCTCTCCCCCGTGCCGGGGCAGGACGCGCCGGCCGAGCAGGAGCGCGGCGACGCCGAACGGCACGTTGATCAGGAAGATGGGGCGCCACTGGCTGCCGTAGAGATCGAGGTGGAGCAGCCAGCCGGCCAGGATGGGCCCGGCCACCATGGTCAGACCCATCAGCGGGCCGACCGGGGCCAGGGCCTTGCGCAGATGCTGGGGCGGGAAGACGACCTTCACCAGGGCCAGGCCCTGCGGGATCATGACCGACCCGAACAGGCCCTGCAGGGTGCGGGCGACGATCAGGAAGACCACGTCGGGGGCGAGTCCGCAGGCCAGTGAGGCCAGGGTGAAGCCGGTCATGCCGAGCAGGAAGAGGCGCCGGCGGCCGAGCAGGTCCCCGAGCCGTCCGGAGGTGACGAGCCCGAGGGCGAAGGCCGCGGTGTAGGCGCTGAGCACCCACTGGACGGTGACCTGGCCGCCGCCGAGGTCGGAGCGGATGGAGGGGCCCGCGAGGTTGGCGATGCTGGAGTCGATGAGATCCATCAGGTCGGCGAGGACCACGACTACCAGGACGAGCCATGCGGTGCGCAGCGGCAGGCTGCTGGGGATGGGCGCTTGAGAGGTGCGCTGGTCAATGGACACGAACACCGTTCTACAGACGAACATTGTTCAGAGCAAGGCGAACAGTGTTCCTAGTGACGTAGAACACTGTTCGTAGATCCGCTAGACTGCCCGCATGTCACCGACTCCGCAGGAACGGCGCGCAGCGCGGCACCAGCTCGGCACCGGCCCGGACGCGCCCGCCGCCCGGCGCGGACCGTCCGGCGGGCGCAAGAAGCCGATCACGGTCGACGCGATCATCGCCTCCGCGTTCGGCATCGTGGAGGCGGAGGGCTACGAGGCCCTGACGATGCGGCGGGTGGCCGCCGCCCTGGAGACGGGACCCTCCTCGCTCTACGCCCACGTGGTCAACAAGGAGGACCTGGACGAGCTGCTCATCGGCCGGCTGTGCGCCGAGATCGAGCTGCCGGAACCGGACCCCGACCGCTGGCGGCAGCAGATCACCGGAGTCTGCACCCAGCTGCGCGACCAGTACCTGCGCTACCCCGGCATCTCCCGGGCCGCCTTCGCCTCCGCCCCGTCCAATCTGGACACACTGCGCGTCGGCGAGGGAATGCTCGCCATCCTGCTCGCCGGGGGCATCGCCCCGCAGACCGCCGCCTGGGCCATCGACTCACTCATGCTCTACGTCGGCGCCTACAGCCTCGAGGTGTCGCTGGCGAACAGGCGGCTCGCGCGCAGTGACGAGGAGTGGGTCGTCGGGCGCGACGAACTGCTGCGCCGGTTCGCGGCACTGCCCGACACCTTCCCGAACAGCAAGCGCTACGCCGCCGAGCTCACCGCCGGGACCCTCCACGACCGCTTCGACTTCACCCTCGGGCTGATGCTCGACGGGCTCGGCTGAGCACCGGCTCGACCGAGCCCGTCGACCGTGTACGACCGGTCGTCAGGGCACCAGGATCGCGCGTCCCCTGACCCGGCCCGCGCCGAGGTCGTCCAGGGCGGACTGGAAGTCGTCGAGCGCGTACTTCTCGGTGTGCAGCCGGACATGGCCCTGTGCGGCGAGGACCATGAGCTCGCTGAGATCGTTGTACGAACCGACCAGGTTGCCGATGAAGTTGATCTCCGTGGAGATGATGTCGATGGTGGGCACGTCGATGTTCTCGCCGTAGCCGACCACGTGGTAGTCGCCGGCCCGGCGCAGCATCCGTACGCCGTCCCGGGTGGCGCCGCCCTCGCCGACGAAGTCCACGACGGTCTCGGCACCGTTGCCGCCGGTCAGTTCGAGGACCGCCTCCACATGGCTGCCGTCGGCGACGATCCCGTGATGGGCGCCGATCTCGCCGGCCAGCTTGACCGCGTCCGGGTTGCGGTCGACGACGACGATCTCGGCCGCCGTCAGGGCGCGCAGCACCTGGACGCCGATGTGGCCGAGCCCGCCCGCGCCGATCACCACGCAGCGATGCCCCGGCCGCAGCCTGCGGGCCGCCTTGGCCGCCGCGTGGTAGGCGGTCAGGCCGGCGTCGGCGAGGGCGGCCACGTCCGCAGGTTCGAGCGAGTCGTCGATGCGCACCACGCTCCGCGCGGACGTCCTGAGGTACTCGGCGTAGCCCCCGGCGGTGTCGATGCCGGGGAAGCTGCTCTGCTCGCAGTGGACGTCGTCGCCGGCCCGGCAGGCGGGGCACAGCCCGCAGGTGATCAGCGGGTGCACGATGACCTTGTCGCCCACGGCGACATTGGTGACGGCGCTGCCGACCGCATGCACCCAGCCGGCGTTCTCGTGGCCGATGGTGTACGGCAGGGTGACGCCGCTCTTCTCGGCCCACTGCCCTTCGAGGATGTGGATGTCCGTACGGCACACCCCGGCCCCGCCGATTTTGACGACGACGTCGAACGGACCCGACACCTCGGGCTCGGGGACGTCCGTCATCCGCAGGTTCTGGTGGTAGCCGATGACCTGCACTGCTTTCACGAGACGGCCTCCCTGTGGGGTGCGAGGGACTGGTGGTCGGTGGCCTCGTCCGGGTACCGCGTGCGCAGCAGTCCACGGCAGAAGTGGGCGTTTCCTTCGATGGAGATGCGGGTCGCGCGGGCGAAGCGCAGGCGCAGCGGGACGTCCTCGGGGCGGGGGCGTTCGCCGTGGTCGTCGACGAGCACGGGCGCCGTCGGCCGGGGGTCGAGGCCGAGTGCGGCGCGGCGGCGCAGCAGGGCCCGGGTCGTGTCGTCGTCGGGCAGATCGCCGAGGACGACGTCGTACAGGCCCTCGTCGGTGAGGCCGGGGCGGGTGCGGAGCAGCCGGGTCAGGGCCCGTTCCATGGCGGCGGCGTGTGCCTTGCGGCGGAAGACGGCGCGCAGTTCCTCCAGGTCCTGCTCCGCCTCCGGTCCGAAGGTTCCGCGGAAGCCGGCGTCCGCCGCCAGGCCGCGGTTGATGACGTCCGAGTCGTGGTGGTCGTCCAGGACGACCGTGACGGCTGCGGCGCCGGGCAGGGCGGACAGGACGTCCTTGGCGTCGGAGGCCATCAGATAGGCGAAGTTGGGGGAACAGAAGGAGGTCGGGAGCCGCAGGTGCACGGTGATGCGTCCCGTGTCGTCCGCGTCCAGGCTGTGGACGAACCCCAAGTCGGTGATGGGCTCGTCGAGTTCGGGGTCGAGGACGGCGTCGAGTGCGTGGTGCGCCCGGCGTCGCAGGTCGTCGGATTGCATCTCACACCGCCGCGGGCTCGGTGACCGCGCACTCGGCGGGCACCGGGATGTCGTACATGGCGGCGGCGTTCAGGCCGAGGATCTTCTTCTTCTGGGCCACGGTGAGCGGTGCGTAGTCGTCCATGTCCTCGGGGATCTGGAAGTCGACGAACCTCTCCACGAGCCAACGCGGCGTCCACAGCGCGTAGTCGCTGGAGAACTGGATGCGGTCCTCGCCCACCCAGTAGAGCAACTCGGCGATGATCTGGGCGAAGTAGCGCGGGCGGGTGTGGATGAACGGCATCGCGACGGCCAGGCCCGCGTGCACATTGGGCTCCTGGGTGGCGATCCAGCAGAAGTCCTCGAGGCGTGGCAGTCCGCAGTGCTCCACCACGAAATTAAGGTCCGTGAAGTCGGTGGCGACCTTGTCGACGTCCGCCACGTCGAAGGCGTCGCGGTCCAGGGGGCGGATGGTGGGGCCCTTGTGGATGTGGATGTTCTTGATGCCGAGTTCCTGGGCCGTCTCCAGATAGCGGTACGACCAAGGGTCGTCGAGCTTGTAGCCGCGCGAGTCGCCTTGCCACTCGGCGGTGTAGAGCTTGACACCCTTGAGGTGGAACCGCTCGGCGTCGCGCCGCAGTTGGTCGAGACCGGCCTGCTCGTGGCGCGGGTCCCAGCAGTGGTTGTACGTGAGCTTGTCGGGGTGCTGCTCGGCGAGCGCGAACGCCTCCTCGGTCTGCCCGAAGCCGGTGCGGTAGAAGGCGCTGAGCAGGGCGGGCTGGAAGATGGCGTGATCGACGTGTCCCTCGGCGAACAGGTCCTTCATCAGCCGCTCGCTGCCGTAGTAGAGGTACTCCTCGTACGGCCACACCTCGGACTCGGGGCTGAGGTTGCGGTGGTAGTCGTAGAAGCAGTCGATGAACTGCTTGCCGTGGATGTTGAGCTGGTTCTCGGGCCGGGCGTCCCAGAGCGCGATGTGTGCGTCCACGACGAAATAGGTCTCGCCGTCCTTGGCGTACATGTGCGGCCTCCATGTTCCGTGCCATCGGGGATGTCAGCGACGCTAGGCAGCGAGCACGGTCGTGGGCAGTCCCGGCGTGTCTCACTTTGAGACACCGGGCGCTGTCCGGGCCGGGGCCGCGGACCTACGCTGGCCGGACAGGCGCAACGACGCGCAGGTGGAGGTTTCGATGGACGACGGGACGAATCCGCCACGGCCCGAAGGACGCCGGAGCGAGGACGGCAGCGGCATCGCCACGCTGGCGCCGCGGCTGCGCGCCTCGTGGCAGCGCAGCAGGCGCTACGGCGTGGCGCCCGATCACGTCGAGCCGGTCTTCACCGGGTTCGTCGACACGGAGTCGCTGCTGTACGACTGCGGCCGGGAGGTGTTGCAGGGGCTGCGGTCGACGCTGGCCAACGAGCCGGTCAGCATGATGATCACGGGCAGTGACGGTCTGGTGCTGTGCCGGCTGACGGACGATCCCGCGGTCGACCGTGCCCTGGACCGGGTGCATCTGGCCCCCGGCTTCTACTTCGCCGAGCAGAACGCGGGCACCAACGGTCTCGGGCTCGCCCTCGCCGACCGCGCCCCCTCCCTCGTGCGGGCCGACGAGCACTACTGCGCGGAGCTGCGGGGCTTCACCTGCGCTGCGGTGCCGGTGCTCGACCCGGCCAGCGGCGAACTGGCCGGCAGCGTCAATCTGACCACGTGGTCGGACGAGTCGTCGGCGCTGCTGCTGGCCCTCGCGCAGGCCGCCGCCGGCAATACGAGCGCCCTGATGCTGGCGAGGGGAAGCCATCCCGGAAAGGCCGTGTACCGGGCGCCCCGCGGCAAGGTGTTCCGGGTGCAGGTCGCGGGGCTCGCGGACCGGGAGCGGCCGGAGCCGCCTCTGTCGCCGGGCTGGACCCGCGCCCTGGAGCGGGCCCGCGCGGCCATGGCCCGGGGCGAGGCGCTGGCAGTCGTGGGCGAACCCGGCGCGGGGAAGACCGCCCTGGCCTGCCGTGCGCGCCGGGCCGTGCGGCCCAGGGAGCGGCTGCTCGGCGCGACTCCCCCGAACGACGCCGACATCGAGCCGTGGCTGAGCCTGTGGGCGCCCGAGCTCGTCAAAAACGACACCTGTGTGGTCCTGGAGGCGACGGACGCGCTGCCCGCGTGGGCCGCCGACCGGCTCGCCGAGGTCCTCGCGTCCGCCCGCCGCCCGGTCACCCCCGGTGCCGACCGGCCGCCACAGCCGTTCGTCGTCACCGCCGAGCGCTACGAAGCGATCCCGGCGGTGCTACGGCCGCTCGTGGACTCCGTGGTGGAGGTGCCGCCGCTGCGGCTGCGCCCCGAGGACGTCCTCCCGCTCGCCGACCTCTTCGCACTGCGGCACCGCGGACGCACCGTCACCTTCACCCCCGCTGCCGCCCGCGCGCTCTGCGCCCACGCCTGGCCGGAGAACGCACGCCAACTGCGCCGCGTCGTCCAGGAGGCCGCCTCCCGCACCGACACCGTCGACATACAGCACCTGCCCGCCGAGTTCTTCACCGACACCGCCCGCCGGCTGAGCCGTATCGAGCAGCTCGAACGGGACGAGATCGTACGGTCGTTGACCGAACCCGGCACCACCGTCGCACAAGCCGCGGAACGCCTCGGCATGAGCCGCGCAACGATCTACCGCAAGATCGCCCACTACGGGATACAGGTGCCGGGGCGGGGCTCGCACCACGCACGGTCCGGTAGGGGTCAGGCGCAGCCGTCCGCGGGCAGGCCGTCGGCGTGTTCCCCGGTGACCAGATAGACGACGCGCTTGGCCACGGACACCGCGTGGTCGGCGAACCGCTCGTAGTAGCGGCCGACGAGGGTGACGTCCACGGCCGTCTCCACGCCGTGGTGCCACTTCTCGTCCAGGAGGTGATGGAAGATCATGCGGTGCAGCTCGTCCATCCGGTCGTCGTCCTTCTCCAGCTGGAGGGCGGACTCGACGTCGCGGGTGACGATCACTTCCGCGGCCTGCGCCATCAGCCGCTGAGCGAGCTGCCCCATCTCCAGGATCGTGCGGCGAAGGTCCCGCGGCACGGCCTGGTCGGGAAACCTGCGCCGGGCCACCTTGGCCACGTGCTGGGCGAGAACCCCGCAGCGCTCCAGATCCGCGCTCATGCGCAGCGACGTGACGACCAGCCGCAGGTCCCTGGCGACCGGCTGCTGCCGCGCCAGCACCGCGACCGCCCGGTTCTCCATGTCGCGCTGCAGATCGTCGACCGTGTCACCGCCCGCGATCACCGACTCTGCGAGCTGCAGATCGGCGTCCAGCAAAGCGCTGGTGGCCCGGCCCATGGCCGACGTGACCAGGTTCGCCATGTCCACCAGGCTGTCACCGATCGACTCCAGCTCCTCGTGATAGGCCGCCCGCATGGCGCCCTCCCCGCTTCATGATGGTCTCGACTCCGCCCGTGCCGGGCTCGCACACATCATGCCGCCTGCAAAATCGGTGCACTGTGCACTTTCTCACGGGCGCACGACGCGGCCCGCCCGGTAACGTGCCGAGCAGCTGACATGACAACGGCACTCGCGCCCCCGCGCGCGCGTGCCCGCAAGGAGAAACGGCCCGTGTCCCTGACGACCTCGCCCTCGCCCTCCCTGGAGGGCAGCTACTTCGAGGCCATAGACGAGCACCGCTACAAGCCGACGCACCACGCGAGCGGCGCCTGGGACCCGAACGATCAGCACTTCAGCCCGCTGGGCGGACTGATCGTCCACGCCCTGGACCGCCATCGGGCCGCGGGCCCGGACGGCCCTGACGGCCCGGATGGTCCGGACGGTTCGGACAGCGGGCTGCTGCTCTCCCGGATCAGCTACGACATCCTCGGCCGGCTCGCCCTCGACGAGTGCGAGATCGAGGTGGAGACCATCCGCCCCGGCCGCACCATCGAGCTCGTCGAGGCGGTCGTACGGATCGCCGGCCGTCCCGTCGTCCGGGCCCGGGCCTGGTACCTCACCGCCGTCGACACCGCCGCGGTCGCGGGCGGCCCCGACGACCGCCTCGCCCCGCCGGAGTCGCTGGCCCCCTGGCGCATGTCCGAGGACTGGCCCGGCGGCTACATCGCCTCCGTGGACGTACGCCCCGTCGGACCGCCCAGGCCGGGCCGTACGACCGCGTGGGTGAGCACCCCGCTGGACCTGGTCGCGGGCCAGGAGGTCAGCCCGCTCGCGTCCTATCTCGCCCTGGTCGACACCGCGAACGGCATCGCCGTGCGCCAGTCGCCCGCCGAGTGGATGTTCCCCAACGTCGACCTCACGGTCCATCTGCACCGCCGGCCGCGCGGCCCCTGGACGGGTCTGGACACCACGGTCACCTTCGGCCCCACCGGGCAGGGCCTGACCAGCACCGTCCTGCACGACGTCCACGGCCCCGTCGGCCAGGCCCAGCAGATCCTCACCGTCCGCCCGCAACCGGTGCCGGGGGTCTGACCGGCCCGTTCCGCGCCGCCGGTGGCCATACTGGAAACAGGGCCCATTTCCATCCGCGGGCATGAGGTTTTCCCAGGTCAGAGCCGTGTTAACGGAGATGACAACGGTCACCGGTGCAGCCTTTGGCGATTGCCCCGATCATGCGTTTCACTGCGGCCGGGGACCGATGCGAGGGGGAAGGCGTAGAACATGAGCGATCACGAGCACGAGCCGGGCCACGGACACTACGGCCACGGCCACGACGATCATGGGCACGGCGCGGGCGGGCATGCCGGGCACGCGCACGGTGTCTCGGCGGACGCCGACCGTCGCTGGCTGGCCATCGCGCTCGCCCTGATCACGGTGTTCATGGCGGTGGAGGTCGTCGTCGGCATCCTCGCAGGCTCCCTGGCGTTGATCTCGGACGCGGCGCACATGCTCACCGACGCCGCCTCGATCGTGCTCGCGCTCATCGCGATGCGGCTGTCGGCCCGCCCCGCCCGCGGCGGCTTCACCTACGGCCTCAAGCGTGCGGAGATCCTCTCCGCCCAGGCCAACGGGCTGACGCTGCTGCTGCTCGGGACCTGGCTGGCGTACGAGGCGGTCCGCCGGCTCGTCAGCCCGCCCGAGGTCGAGGGCGGGCTGATGCTGGCCACCGCGCTCACCGGCATCGTCGTCAACGTCGTCGCCACCTGGTGCATCTCCCGGGCGAACCGCAGCTCCCTGAACGTGGAGGGCGCCTACCAGCACATCCTCAACGACCTGTTCGCCTTCATCGGTACGGCCGTCGCCGCCCTGATCGTCGTACTGACCGGGTTCGCCCGCGCCGACGCCATCGCCACGCTCGTCGTGGTCGCGCTCATGTTCAAGGCGGGCTACGGGCTGGTGCGCGACTCGGGACGGATCTTCCTGGAGGCCGCACCGGTCGGCTTCGACCCCGACGAGATCGGCGACCAGCTCGCCGAGCAGCATCAGGTCGTGGAGATCCACGACCTGCACGTATGGACCATCACCTCCGGCGAGCCCGCACTCTCCGCGCACGTCCTGGTCGAACCGGGCGGCGACTGCCACGCGGTACGCCGCCATCTGCAGCAGCTGCTGCGCGACAAGCACGGCATCGGCCACGCCACCCTCCAGGTCGACCACCTCGGCGAGGACACCGACGCCAAGGAGCTGCTGCAGATCACCACGGCGTCGACCGAGCCGACGGAGCACTGCGACGACGCCCACGGCCCCGTCCACCGGCCCGGCCCGCACGAGCACTGACCGCGGCTCCCGGGCGCCCGCGCCTGTTCGGTCCAAGGCGGCCACCGGCATCAACGGGAGTGGGAGAATTCACTGTCAGGCGTGGTCCATTGAGGCTCTCGACCACGTACGGCCGTGTGTCGGAGAGGAGCCGCGGACGTGATCGTATGGCAGCAGCTCGGCACCGGGGCACGAGCCGTACCGAAACCCGTGGCCACTCCGCGGATCTGGGCGGTGGCCTTCGCCGGCGCGCTGCTGCTCATGCCGGTCCTCGGTCTGATCGGCCTCACCGACCGCCCGGTGCTGGCCCTGCTCGCACTGTCACTGCTCGCCGCCGCACTCGGCCTGTGGGCCAAGTTCGTCGCGGCCCCGGGCACCGCGCTGCTGTGCTGGCTCTTCCTCAACAGCTTCGGCGTACCACCCGTCGGCGAACTGAGCTGGGCTGCGGAACGCGACCTCGCCTGGCTCAGCTGCCTCCTGACGGCCACCGTCGTCGGCACCGCCTCCGCCCGCGTCGCCAACGCCCGCGCCGCCTACCGCCGCATCACCCCCGCCACACACCCCGACCCCCATCAGAACCCACCACAGCCCCGCTGACCGCCGACCTGTTGCGCCGCAGACCCGTCACGCCGCAGGCCTGTTGCGCCTAAGGCCCATCGCGCCTCAAACCCGCTGCCCCACAGGTCCGCCACCTCAGACCCGCTTGCCCCACAGACCAGCCGCCTCAGACCCGCCGCCCCACAGACCCGCGCCCCACAGACCCGCCGCCACGGACCCGCGCCCTACAGACCCGCCGCCACAGACCCGCCGCCACGGACCCGCGCCCCACAGACCCGCCGCGTCTCACATCCAGTGCACCGCAAACTGCCACGTCCCAAAGCTGCCGCGCCGCCAACCCGCTGCACTGCACACCCGTCGTGCCGCCAACCCGCTGCACATCAAACCCGCCGCGCATCACATCCACTGCACCTCAAACCCACTGCACCGCAGACTGCCGCGTCCCAAACCCGCTGAAGCGCAAGCCAGCCGCGCCTCAAACTCACTGCATCGCACGCCCGCTGCACCGCAAGCCCGCCGCGTCCCAGATCCGTCACGCCTCGCACTCGCTGCACCACAGACCCGTAACCTCGGACCCGCTACACCGCAAACCCGCCACGCCTCAACCTCGCTGAACCCCAGCCCCGTCGCGCCCCAGACTCGCTACACCGCAAACCCGCCGAACCACGAACCCGCCACGCCCCAGACTGCCGCACCCCAGACCCGCCGCACCCCAACCCCGCAGCCCCCCGAAAAACCCCAGCCCATCAAGCCGACTCCCGCACCACCAACTCCGTAGGCAGCATCAACTGCTGCCGCGCCCCGCCCTCTTGGGTGATCGCCGCGAGGATGCGCACCATCGTGCGCCCAAGCTCCTCCACCGGCTGGCGCACCGTCGTCAGCGGCGGGTGGGCGTAGCGGGCGAGGGAGTCCTCAAAGCCGATGACGGCGACGTCGCCGGGGACTTCCCGTCCCTGGCGGCGGAGTTCGTCGAGGGCGCCGAGTGCCATGAGGTCGGAGGCGGCGAAGACGGCGTCCAGGTCGGGGGCGCGTTCAAGAAGCGAATGCATGGCCCGGCGGCCGCTCTCCCAGCTGAAGTCACCCGTCTCGACCAGGACTTGGCTTGCCGTGACCCCCGCTTCGTGATGGGCGGTGCGCCAGCCCTCCAGCCGGCTGCGGCCGACGTCCATGTCCAGGGGCCCGGCGATGGTGGCGACCTTGCTGCGTCCGCTGCCCAGCAGGTGGCGTACGGCCTGGGCGGCGCCGCCGGTGTTGTCGGCGTGCACATAGCTGAGCCGTTCGCCGATGTCGCGGCGCCCGGCCAGCACGGTCGGCAGGCCCATCTCCTCCAGCATCGCGGGCAGCGGGTCGTCGGCGTGCACGGAGACCAGCAGGACGCCGTCCACCCGGCGTGCCGCCACGGACTCGGTGAGCTGTTCGCGTTCGGCCTGGTCGCGGACGAGCATCAGCTGCAGCTGGGTCCGGTTGTCGGCGAGGGCCTCGCTGACGCCGCGGATCAGGGCGGCGAAGAACGGTTCGGAGCCGAGCCGGCTGGCCGACTCGGGGATGACCAGGGCCACCGCGTTGGTGCGGCTGGTGACGAGTCCGCGGGCGACGGTGTTGGGGACGTAGTTGAGCTCCTTGATCGCCGCCAGGACCCTGGCGCGTGCGTCGGCGCTGACCAGATCCGAGCCGTTGACGACCCGGGACACCGTCGTCCTGCCCACGCCCGCGCGGGCGGCGACCGTCTTGATCGTCGGACGGCGATTCCCAGCCATGCACTCCCCTCCCGGCAGCCGCGGCGGCATCGGCCGCGCTGATGACCAGCATCGATTCTTGCAGACACCGCTGTCGGCCGGGCCAAGCGCCGGCCAAGAAAAATGAAGGCGGGGACCGGTCGATATGGGCTCGTTGTCTTCAAGTCATTGACAGATCGGCTCTGTGGCGTGAGTCTGCCATGCATCGGTGGGAACGTGCCCACCTTTCTTTGGGGCATCGATGGGCACGTTCCCACCTCTCACCAGAGCCGTATTTGTCGCCGCAAAACGCGCCTTTCCGGCACGTCTGCGTCGCCGCCTAGGAGGAGATCCATGAGCAGTCCCGGTTCGTTCGGCAGGAAGAGGCTGGCGTCAGCAGTCGCGGCCGTGGGTGCGCTGGCACTCGTCGCCGGCTGCGGCGGCAGCGACGGCTCGGCCACGGGCGGCGGCAAGAAGGACGGCAAGACCGTCATCACCATGGGCATGTTCGGCGTGATGGGCTTCAAGGAGTCGGGCCTGCTCGAGAAGTACGAGAAGGAGAACCCCGGTGTCGAGATCAAGGCCGAGATAGCCGGCGACGAGCAGACCTACTACACCGCCCTGCAGACCCATCTCGCCGCGGGCAACGGCCTCAAGGACATCCAGGGCATCGAGATCGGCCGGGCCAAGGAGATCACCGAGACCCAGGCCGACAAGTTCGCCGACTTCTCCAAGACGCCGGGCACCGACCACTTCCTGCCCTGGAAGCAGTCGCAGATCACCACCAAGGACGGCAAGGTGCTGGGCCTCGGCACCGACGCCGGTCCGATGGCCGTGTGCTACCGCAAGGACTACTTCGCCCAGGCCGGCCTGCCCACCGACCGCGAGCAGGTCTCCAAGCTGTGGGCGGGCGACTGGAAGAAGTACGTCCAGGTCGGCCGCACCTTCAAGAAAAACTTCAAGGGCGGCAAGGTCTCCTACACGGACTCGGTCAGCGGCCTGTTCAACGCCATGGTCTATGGCTACCCGCAGCAGTACTACAACGAGAACGGCGACCTGATCTACGACAAGAACCCGGACGTCAAGCGGGCCTGGAACCTTGCCGCGGACGCCGCCGACGCCGGGCTGAGCGCCAAGCTGCGCCAGTTCCAGCCCGGTTGGGACCCGGGACTGGCCAACGGCACCTTCGCCACCGCGGTCTGCCCGGCGTGGATGCTGAGCCACATCAGCGAGAAGGCCGGTGACAAGAACAAGGGCAAGTGGGATGTCGCCCGGGCCCCCAAGGGCGCCAACTGGGGCGGCTCCTTCCTCGGCGTGACGGAGAAGAGCCCGGTGAAGGCTGAGGCGCAGAAGCTCGTCGCCTGGCTGACCGCGCCGGAGCAGCAGGCGTACATCTTCAAGAAGCTCGGCAACTTCCCGTCCTCCGAGCAGGCGTTGGAGCGGGCGGACGTCAAGAAGGTCACCTCCGCGTACTTCAGCAACGCGCCGATCGGCGAGATCTTCGGTGCCGCCGCGCAGGAGATCCCCGACAAGCAGGTTCTCGGCCGCAAGGACGGCACGATCAAGGACACCTTCACCCAGGGTCTGGCCCTGGTGGAGCAGGGCCAGTCGCGGGACAAGGCGTGGAAGACCACCGCGAGCCGCATCGACAAGGCGGTCGGCTGACCTTCGGGTCCTACGACACCCCGGGCGCGCCTCCCACCCTGCCGGGCGCGCCCGGGGCCCCGCTCGGACAAACCGGGCTCCGCTCGGACAGCCCGGGCCCGGCTCCGACATCCGCACGTCGGGCATCCGCACTTCGGACGTCCGTATTCAGGAAGGAACTTCGGTGGCGACCTCCACCACCAACGCCCTGGCCGGCGAGGAGCGTGCCGGCCCGCCCGCGAAAAGCCCCGACGGGAAGAGCGGCCGTAAGCGCGGTGCGCTGCTGCACCGGATCGACCTCAAGGGCGCGCCGTACGCCTTCGTCGCGCCGTTCTTCGTCGTCTTCGCCGCGTTCAGCTTCTACCCCCTGATCTACACGGCGTGGATCTCGCTGCACCATGTGGAGCTGGCCACGCTCGACTCCATGCAGTGGGTGGCGTTCGACAACTACGTCGATCTGTTCAAGGACTCACGGTTCTGGAACGCGCTGCGGAACACCATCACCATCGGGGTCATCTCCACCGTGCCGCAGCTGCTGATGGCGCTCGGCATGGCGCACCTGCTCAACTACCGGATGCGCGCCTCGCTGTTCTTCCGGGTCGCGTCGCTGGTGCCGTACGCCACCTCGGTCGGTGCGGCGGCCCTCGTGTTCACGATGCTCTTCGAGCGCGACTTCGGCATGATCAACTGGGTGCTCGGTTGGGTCGGCATCGACCCGCTGGACTGGGAGGCCAACAAGTGGCCCGCCCAGGTGGCCATTTCGACCATCGTGATCTGGCGCTGGACCGGCTACAACGCGCTGCTGTACCTGGCCGCGATGCAGGCCATCCCCGCCGACCGCTACGAGGCGGCGTCCATCGACGGTGCCTCGCGATGGAAGCAGTTCACCCATGTCACCGTGCCCGGGATCCGCTCCACCATCGTCTTCACCATCGTGCTCTCCACCATCGGCGCCACCCAGCTCTTCGGTGAGCCGCTGATCTTCGGCCAGGGGCCCAACGGCGTCACCGGCGGCGCCGACAACCAGTACCAGACGCTGGGTCTGCTGCTGTACGAGGAGGGCTGGAAGAACTACCAGATGGGCCGCGCGGCGACCGTCGCCTGGGCGATGTTCCTGCTGCTCATCCTCGTCTTCGTGGCGCAGCGCCTGATCAGCCGGCTGCGCTCCCGCACGCCCTGACCTGGAGCCGTCATGACCGTCAACTCCCTTCCGGTCCGCACGGACACCCCGGTCCGGACCCCCGCCCCGAAAGCCCCGCGCGCCGGCCGCCGGCTGCTGCGCATACGTGCCGGCCGCCAGCACCACGCCGGTCCGCTCGCCTACGTCCTGCTCGGGATCATGGCGCTCGTGTCGATCTTCCCGCTGTACTGGACGATGGTGGCGGCCTCCACGGACAACACCCGGGTCAGCCAGAGCCCGCCGCCGTTCCTGCCGGGCCCCAACCTGTTCAGCAACCTCGCCCGCGCGTGGGACGAGGCGGCGATGGGCAAGGCCATGGTCAACAGCCTGATCGTGGCCGGGGTCATCGCGCTGTCCACGGTGCTGTTCGCGACGCTGGCCGGCTTCGCCTTCGCCAAACTGCGCTTCAAGGGCCGCAACATCCTGCTCACCCTGGTGATCGGCACCATGATGGTGCCGCCCCAACTCGGTGTCGTACCGCTGTTCATGATGATGTCCGACCTCGGTCTTGCGCAGCAGTTGCCCGCCGTCATCTTCCCGACGCTGGTGAGCGCGGTCGGCGTGTTCTTCATGCGGCAGTACCTCGGTGAGGCCCTGCCGGACGAACTCGTCGAGGCGGCACGGGTGGACGGGGCGCACTCGCTGCGGATCTTCTGGAGCATCGTGCTCCCGGTCGCGCGGCCCGCGATGGCCGTCCTGTTCATGATCACGTTCGTGCACGCCTGGAACGACTTCTTCTGGCCGTTCGTGGTGCTCGACATGACCAACCCGACCGTCCCGGTCGCCCTCACCCAGCTCAGCGCGGGCTATGTCCGCGACCAGTCACTGATCATGGCGGGCGCACTGCTCGGCACCCTGCCGCTGCTGGCGATGTTCATCGTCTTCGGGCGTCAGATCGTCAGCGGGATCATGGCGGGCGCGGTGAAGGGCTGAACCCGAGCCGCCTGCCGCCTGCTTGTACCCCCCTGTCCGTATCCCGGTTTCAACTCACCCTTGCGACACACCCTTTGAGAGGATCTACGTGGTCACCGCAGCACGACAAGGCGGATCTGCCCCGGACGTGGCACGCGTCTTCCCCGACGGCTTCCTGTGGGGCTCCGCGACCGCCTCGTACCAGATCGAGGGCGCGACCGCCGAAGATGGCCGCACCCCCTCCATCTGGGACACCTACGCCCACACACCCGGCCGGGTCCGCAACGGCGACACCGGCGACATCGCCACGGACCACTACCATCGCTGGCGTGAGGACGTGGCGCTCATGGGCGAACTGGGCCTGGGCGCCTACCGGTTCTCCCTGGCCTGGCCCCGCATCCAGCCCACCGGCCGCGGCCCCGCCGTCCAGAAGGGCCTGGACTTCTATCGCCGTCTCGCCGACGAGCTGCTGGCCAAGGGCATCACGCCCGTGGCCACGCTCTACCACTGGGACCTGCCGCAGGAGTTGGAGGACGCGGGCGGCTGGCCCGAGCGGGTCACGGCCGAGCGGTTCGCCGAATACGCGGCCATCGCCGCGGACGCGCTCGGGGACCGGGTGAAGACCTGGACCACGCTCAACGAGCCCTGGTGCAGCGCCTTCCTCGGCTACGGTTCCGGCGTCCATGCCCCCGGCCGCACCGACCCGGTGGCCGCCCTGCGCGCCGCCCACCACCTCAACCTGGGGCACGGCCTGGCCGTCCAGGCGCTGCGCGCCGCGCTGCCCTCGAACGCCCAGTGCTCGGTGACGCTGAACTTCCACGAGGTACGCCCGCTCACGGGCAGCGACGCCGACACGGACGCCGCCCGCCGGATCGACGCGCTCGCCAACCGGGTCTTCACCGGGCCGATGCTGCAGGGCGCGTACCCGGAGGACCTGCTCAAGGACACGGCGACGCTGACCGACTGGTCCTTCGTACGCGACGGCGACCTGGAGCAGATCAGCCGGCCGCTGGACTTCCTCGGCATCAACTACTACACGCCCACGGTGGTTTCGGAGGCCGACGGCAGCGGCACGCACAACGCGGACGGTCACGGCAGGAGTTCGCACAGCCCCTGGCCCGGAGCGGACCAGGTAGCCTTCCACCAGCCGCCCGGCGACACCACCGCCATGGGCTGGGCCGTCGACCCCACGGGCCTCTACGACCTCCTGACCCGGCTGTCGTCCCAGTTCCCGACCCTGCCCCTGGTCGTCACCGAGAACGGGGCCGCCTTCGACGACTACGCCGACCCCTCCGGCCAGGTCAACGACCCCGACCGCATCGCCTACGTACGCGGCCACCTGGCCGCCGTGCACCAGGCCATCGAGGACGGCGCGGACGTACGCGGCTACTTCCTGTGGTCCCTGCTGGACAACTTCGAATGGGGCTACGGCTACAGCAAGCGCTTCGGGGCCGTCTACGTCGACTACCCGACCGGCACCCGCATCCCCAAGGCCAGCGCCCGCTGGTACGCCCAGGTCGCCCGCACCGGCACCCTGCCCGCCGCCTGACCGAGCCCACCGGGACGCAAGCGGACTGCACGGCTCCACCTGCGTCCCACAACTGCGGCATGAGGCAAGGGAATTGGGGTACCCGGACGGGCGCGACCACCGCCGGAGTCGGCGCTGACGGCGGCCGTGCGCGTGAGACCCGCCCCCCTGGGCCTTGCGCGGGATGTCCTGCGAGCCGTCGAGTCCCCTCCTCGAAGCGGATCGAAGGACAAGGCCGGAGCCCGGGCCCGCTGCGGTCCCGGGCTCCGGCCGCCAGTCGATCGGCAGCCGCTCCAGCGGGTGATCTCGTGCTGATTCTTCCGGTTCTGAAGGGCTGCCGCCGTGAGGCGCCTTATTTCTCGGCCGGAGTGCGAGCTCGGGGAAGGCGTAGCCGGAAGCATGCTCCGAGGGTCCGGGGGGCGAGGGTGAGGGTGCCTCCGTGGCGGTCGGCCAGATCGCGGGCGATGGCGAGGCCCAGGCCGGTGCCACCGTCGTCGCGGGAACGGGCGTCGTCGAGCCGGACGAAGCGTTCGAAGATGCGCTCCGCGTCCTCTGCGGGCACGCCCGGCCCGTCGTCGTGCACCGTGAGGACGACCCAGTCGTCCTGGTTCCGGATGGTGATCTGGATGCGGTGTGCGGCGTGGCGGGCGGCGTTGTCGATGAGGTTGCGCAGCAGCCGTTCGTACTCGTCGGGGTTTCCGTGGGCGTGCGCGGGGGCGGTGCTGTCGCAGGTGAGGGTCAACGGCCGTTCGGTGAGGGGGTATTGCTCGGTCAGCCGGGAGGCGAGTGCTGTCAGGTCGACGGTCTCGGGGCCGGTCACGGGGGTGCGGGTGTCGAGGCGGGCGAGCAGCAGCAGGTCTTCGGCGAGCGCCTGGAGGCGGCGGGTCTGTCGTGCGGCGGTGGTGGCCGCGGCGGGCCAGTCGGTGCGTTCCGGGTAGGCGAGCGCGACTTCCAGACTGGCCAGCAGGGTGGTCAGGGGGCTGCGTAGTTCGTGGGCGGCATCGGCGACGAAGCGGCGTTGCTGGGCGGCGGCGGTGTCGAGGCGTTGGAGGGTGGCGTTGATGGTGGTGGCCAGGGCGGTGATCTCGTGTCCCGTGGCGGGGACGGTGACGCGTTCACGGGGGTCGGTCGCGGTGACCGAGGCGGTGAGGACGCGGATGGCCTCGACCGGCCGCAGCGCGATACGGACCGCGAAGTAGGTGACGGCGGCGATCAGTACGAGGCCGACGAGCCCGGCCCGCAGCAGCAGGAGGTCAGTGGTCCTGGCCATGTCCTCGGCTGTTCGCGGGAGCACCACTACATAGACCCGCAGGTGGGCGTCGGTCGTGACGCCCAGAGCGGCGACTTTGTCGCTGCCGAGTTCATCGGCGCTGATGTCGGCGAACATGACCGTGCGGGTTCTGCCGGCCATGCCGAATCTGTCTCTGGAGCTGGAGTCGCGCATCGGTATGCGCAGGGGAAGGATCGTCAGGCTTCCGGGCTCCCTGGCCTCCGCCGGGGCGGGCAGCACATGGCGGGTGCCGGGATCGAAGGCGTCCATGCCTCCGCCGTAGGCGACAGCGGCGCGTCGGCCGGTGGCGACGACCTCGTACGGCAGCACGGTGTCTCTGTGAGCGGGAACCACCCCCTCGTTCAGCTGGTCGACGAGAGCCCAGAGCTGTTGCTCGGCTTGTTTCTCGGCGATCCGCGTGCCCTGGCGGTAGACGTCGTGGTGCAGCCACCAGCCGATGGCGACCAGGATGAGGGCGGCGGTCGAGGCGGCGGCCAGGGCCGTGCGGGCCCGTACCGAACGCGGCCACCAACGACGCCGCGGTTCAGTCGCGTTCACGGTCGTCCACCAGTCGGTAGCCGGTGCCTCGTACGGTCTGCAGGGACTGCCGGTGGAACGCGGCGTCCACCTTCTTGCGGAGGGTGCTGACGCGCGCCTCGACCAGGTTGGGATCCCATGCTTCGTCGGGCCACGCGTGATAGAGCAGATCCATTTTGGACACCGCCTGGCCTGCTCGGCGGGCCAGTAGCTCCAGGACGGCGAACTCCCGGGGGGTGAGCTCCACCCGGACCCCGGCCCGGCGGCAGACCCGGGCGGCGACGTCCAACGACAGGTCGCCCACGGCGAGGACGGGCGGGACGACCGTGGCGGCTCGTCTGACCAGGGCTCGCAGCCGTGCGACGAGCACCATGTAGGAGAAGGGTTTGGCCAGGTAGTCATCGGCCCCCGTGTCCAGGGCCTCCGCCTGGTCCCAGTCCCCGTCCTTGGCGGTGAGTACGAGGATGGGAGTCGCGTTGCCCTCCCGGCGCAGCTGGGCGCAGACCTTGTAGCCGTTGAGTCCGGGCAGCATCAAGTCCAGGACGACCAGGGCGTATTCGCCGGTCCGGGCCATCCACAGTCCCTGCCGGCCGTCATGGGCGAGGTCGACGCTGTAGCCCTCGGCGGTGAGGCCGGTGTGCAGGGTGTGGGCGAGGTCCACCTCGTCCTCGACTACCAGGATGCGCATGCGGTGCAGCCTTGCACAGCGCCGGGCCGCCTTCCTGATCGGCCGGTCAGGTTGGGTCAGCGAACGGTCAACGAGGTCCGAGCACGCTGGCGGAGCTTCTTCGCCGCTGCTGAAAGGCCCTTCTGCCGATGCCAGTTGCTGAACATGTTCCCGCCGCCGTGGCCAGGACGGTTTCCCCTCCCGCACCCGCCCGTCGGCGAAATCCGGGCCCGGCCACAGCCGTTGTCGTCATCGCGCCCTGGTCGCTGACCATCGCTCTGGGGCTCTGGGGCATCCGCAGGCAGAACACCTTGTGGGGGGACGAGTCCGTCACCTATCTGCTCGCGCATCGCGATCTTTCGCAGATATGGCTCACCGCCCAGCACGTTGATCTGGTCCATGCCCTCTACTACGCCGTGATGCACGAGCTCTACGGCCTCTTCGGCGGAGGGCTGCTGACGTTGCGGCTGCCGTCCGTGCTGGCGATGTCGGTGGCGGCGAGCGGAGTCGGGCTTGTGGGGCTACGCCTGGCGGGGCCCCGGGCCGGACTGCTGGCCGGGCTGGTGTTTCCACTCCTCCCCCAGGTGCAGAAGTACGCGCAGGAAGGCCGCTCGTACGCCATGGTCTGTGCCCTGGTCACCTGGGCCACCCATGCGCTGGTGACCGGCGTCCCGCATCGCGCCCGGTGGCGGTGGGCGGTCTATGGCTCCACCATGCTGCTGGCCTGTCTGCTCCATGAGTTCGCGGTCCTCGCCCTGGTCGCACATGGCGTCACACTGGTCGTCTCCCGTGTTCCACGACCGGTGCTGAAGGCGTGGAGTGCGGCTGCCGTGGGTGTTGTGGCCGGGCTGTTGCCGCCGGCGATCTGCAGTGCGGGGCAGTCGGGGCAGGTGGCCTGGATCGACGGACCGGTGCGGCTGCGTTATCTCCTGATCGTGGCGGTCGTGGGCGTCGCGTGTGCCCGAGTACCCCTGGGGGTGCGGGGACCCGTACGGCTTTCCGCGCTGGCTGTACCGATTCTTGTGCTTCCGGGCCTTCTGCTGCTGATCGCCTCCCTGGTCAAGCCGCTTTTCGTCGACCGGTATGTGCTCTACAGCAATATCGGAATCGCCTTGCTGCTGGGCGCCCGGATGGACTATTTCCACCGGCGGCAGAGGTCTTCCCGCAATGCGTGGCTCGCGGCGGTTGCCGTACTGGCCGCGCTCGTCCCGCCGAGCGTTTCGCTGCGGACGCCCCAGAGTCGGAGCAATGACGTCACCGCCATCGCCGCCGCCGTACGCAAGGAAGGCCGTCCCGGCGACGGGCTGCTCTATCTCTCCGGCCGGCAACGGATCTTGACCGCGGCCAACCCCGAGGACACCCGTTTTCTGACAGATCTCGCCTTGGCACAGGATCCCGTTTCGTCGAACACACTCGCAGGTGTCGAGCTCCCCGCCCGGGAGATCGCGGCACGCATGCTGGCATTCGACCGGATCGTCGTGGTCCGCGCGGCGGGTGCGCATTCGCTGACCAGCCCGCAGGAGCAAGCGAAAACAAGCACCCTGCGACGCCACTTCCGCGCCTACGGAACAACTCATGTCCACGGGGCGCGAGTCACCGTCTATGTCCGAGAACACGACCCGTAGCCCGCCGCAGGTCATACGGCGTCACGCGGCAGCCCCGGTGATTGGGCGATCTCCCGTTCGGCGGCGTCGACCACGGCCAGTACGGCGGCCGTCGCCGCCGCCGGATCGCCGGCCGCCACCGCCTCCACGATGGCGCGATGGCCGGGCAGCGAGGCTTCCACCGCGCCCGGGGTCTGGGTGCTGACGACGAAGCTGTGTTCCAGCGCGATCTCGATGGCGCGGCCCAGTGAGCCGAGCAGACGGTTGCCGCCGGCGTCGAGCAGGGCCCGGTGGAAGGCGATGTCGGCCTCGATGTAGCCGCTGCGGCCGGGTTCCGCCGCTGCGGCCTCCATGGCGGCCAGGGCGTCGTACAGGGCTCGTACGTCGTCGGGGTGGGCCCGGACGGCGGCGAGCCGGGCCGCCTCGGGCTCGACGATCCTGCGCAGTTCACCGGTGTCGCGCAGCAGGGCCGCGGCGTCCCCGGCCTGTTTCCAGCGCAGTACGTCACGGTCCAGGTGGTTCCAGTGCTCCGGGGGCAGTACGCGGGTGCCGGTGCGCGGGCGTACCCGCAGCATTCCCTTGGCCACCAGAGCCTTGACCGCCTCCCGCAACGCGCCCCGGCTGACGCCGATGTCGGCCGCGAGCAGGTCTTCGACCGGCAGCGCGTGCCCCGGTTCCCACGCTCCGCCCACGATGCGCCGGCCGAGTTCGTCGACCACTCGCTCATGCGTGGTCGGGAAGTGCACCACGATCTGTGTTCACCCCTGGACGTCATTCATCGAATCATTTAATGATTGTGTCCAGGCTACGGCCTGACGGTCCCCCACGACACCGCCCCATCGCGAACCAGCCGACGCGAGAGCCACGGGAGTAGCTACATGAACGACGGGAACAGGACGAGCCGTCGCAGCCAGGCATGGTTCGGTGCGAGTGGCCGCGGCGGGATGGTGTACCGCTCCTGGATGCGCAACCAGGGATTCGGGCACGAGGTCTTCGACGGCCGCCCCGTCATCGGCATCGCGACCAGCGCCTCCGAACTCGCCCCGTGCAACGCTCACTTGACCCGCGTCGCCGAGGCCGTCAAGCGCGGAGTGTGGCAGGCGGGCGGCTTCCCGCTGCAGTTCCCCACCATGGCCACCGGCGAGACCCTGATGCGCCCCACCGCCATGCTGTACCGCAATCTCATGGCCATGGAGGTCGAGGAGCTGATCCGGGCCAACCCGCTCGACGGAGTGGTCCTGCTGTCCGGCTGCGACAAG
The DNA here is from genome assembly GCF_022698145.1 of Streptomyces spinosisporus. Taxonomy (GTDB): domain Bacteria; phylum Actinomycetota; class Actinomycetes; order Streptomycetales; family Streptomycetaceae; genus Streptomyces; species Streptomyces spinosisporus. The sequence continues at coordinate 1,155,707 of NZ_JALDAX010000001.1, read as the reverse complement.
ACGACCCCCGCCATGCTCATGGGCGCCGCCAGCGTCGACCTGCCCTCCGTCATGGTCACCGGCGGGCCGATGCTGAACGGCAAGTACCGCGGCAAGGACGTGGGATCCGGCACCCATGTGTGGAAGTTCGAGGAGGACCTGAAGACCGGCCGGATGACCGAGGAGGAGTGCTTCTTCGCCGAGGGCTGCATGGCCCGCTCCAACGGCCACTGCATGACCATGGGCACCGCCTCCACGATGGCCTGCATGGCCGAGGCGCTCGGGATGCAGCTGCCGGGCTCGGCGGCCTGGCCCGCGGTCGACTCCCGGCGGATGGAGATCGCGCAGTCGGCGGGGCAGCGCATCGTCGCGATGGTGGAGGAGGAGCTGCGCCCCTCGCGGATCCTGACCCGGGAGGCGTTCGAGAACGCCATCAGGGTCAACGCGGCCATCGGCGGCTCCACCAACGCCATCATCCATCTCACCGCCCTCGCCGGACGCGTCGGCGTCGACCTGGGCCTGGAGGACTTCGACGAACTGGTCCGCGCGGTGCCGACCCTGGTCAACCTGATGCCCAGCGGCACGTACCTCATGGAGGACTTCTGCTACGCGGGCGGGCTGCCCGCCGTCATGGCCGAACTGCTCCGCGGCGAGCTGCTGCACGGCGAGCAGATCACCGTCACCGGACGCGGCGTCGCCGAGAACGTCGCCGACGCCGAGAACGACAACACCGACGTCATCACCGGCCTCGACGCCCCCTTCCAGCCGGCCGGCACCGGTACCGCCGTCCTGCGCGGCAACCTGTGCCCCGACGGTGCGGTGATCAAGCAGTCCGCCGCCTCGCCCCACCTGCTCACCCACCGCGGTCCGGCACGCGTCTTCGACTCCCCCGAGGCCTACCACGCGGTCGCCGACGACCCGAAGCTCGACGTCGACGAGAACACCGTCATCGTCATCCGCAACGCAGGACCCAGGGGCTATCCCGGCATGCCCGAGGTCTCCAACGTCCCGCTGCCCGCCAAGCTGCTGAAGGCCGGGGTCACGGACATGGTCCGCGTCTGCGACGGCCGGATGAGCGGCACCGGGTACGGCACGGTGGTCCTGCACGTGGCGCCCGAGGCCGCCGTCGGCGGACCCCTCGCCCTGGTGCGCGACGGTGACGTAGTCGTCCTCGACGTCCCGAACCGCACGCTGGACCTGGACGTGGACGACGCCGAGCTCACCCGGCGCCGTGAGGCATGGAAGGCACCCGCCGAGCGGCACACCAGCGGCTACGCCTGGCTCTACACCCAGCACGTGGAACAGGCCGACCGGGGCGCCGACTTCGGTTTCCTGCGCGGAAGCCGCGGCCACGAGGTCCCCCGCGACTCCCACTGAGCCGGACCCGGTTCCCCAACACCTCGAACCCAGGAGAGCATCGATCGTGGAATCGGCAGCAGCGCGTCCCCGCCCCGTCCTCACCGCCGCCTCCGTCCTGCCCGAGGACGCCGGTCACGCCGCCCTGGTCGCACGGGTCCACGATCCGGAGTCGGACGGACCGTGCGTGGCCGCGGTCCGCGGCGAGCGGGTCGTCGATCTGACGGCCGTCGCACCAACCGTCTCCGACCTGCTGGAACGCGACGACGCGGCCGCGGTCGTCCGCGAGGCCGACGGCGGGACCACCTGGCATCTCGACGAACTGCTCCGGGCCCCGGCCGGGCGCCGTGACGTTCCGCACCTGCTGGCCCCCGTCGATCTGCAGGTGATCAAGGCCGCGGGCGTCACCTTCGCCCAAAGTCTGCTGGAGCGCGTCATCGAGGAGCGCACGGGCGGCGATCCGGCGCAGGCCGCCCGGGTGCGGCAGCGCGTCGGGCAGCTGGTGGGCGGCACGCTCGACGGCATCCGTCCCGGATCGCCGGAGGCGGACAAGGCGAAGCAACTCCTGGTCGCCGAGGGGCTGTGGTCGCAGTATCTGGAGGTCGGCATCGGGCCGGACCCGGAGGTGTTCACCAAGGCCCCGGTGCTGTCCGCGGTCGGCACCGGGGCCGACATCGGTGTGCTCGGCGCGTCGGTGTGGAACAACCCCGAACCCGAGGCCGTCCTCGTCGTGGACTCGCGCGGCCGGGTACGCGGCGCGACGCTCGGCAACGACGTCAACCTCCGCGACATCGAGGGACGCAGCGCGCTGCTGCTGTCCCGCGCCAAGGACAACAACGCCTCCTGCGCGATAGGCCCGTTCGTCCGCCTGCTCGACGACGGCTTCGACCTCGACACCGTACGCGGGCTCGACATCGACCTGCGCGTCGACGGCCCGGACGGCTACGTCCTCAACGGCCACAGCTCCATGCGCGAGATCAGCCGTGACGTACTGGACCTGGTGGCCGCCACGCACGGCGCGCACCATCAATACCCGGACGGCTTCGTGCTGTTCACCGGAACGCTGTTCGCCCCCACCGAGGACCGCCACGCACCCGGCGCGGGCTTCACCCACCAGCACGGCGACATCGTACGGATCTCCAGCCCCCGCCTCGGTGCCCTCGTCAACACCGTCGTCCCCAGCGAGCAGGCCCCGCCCTGGACGTACGGCGTACGGGCCCTCATGCACAACCTGGCCCGGCGCGGGGTGCTGTGAGCCCGTGCCGGCCCCGGCGGCGGGTGTGCGCAGCGCCTGCCGCTGCCGCGACGTGCGCTGCGCACACCCCGCTCAGGCCCGGGCGACCGGTTCCTGGCCAAACGTGGCATGAAAGCGCCGCGTGTGGTCCACCTGGCGCTCGGCTCCGGTCAGCCTGACCCTGGCTGTCAGGCGCGTATCCGCGCTGGAGGCGGCCAACCGCAGTTCCAGTTCGCCCGGTTCGACGACGCGCCGGCCGTCGCGGCCGGTGAAGGAGGCGAGGTCGGCCGGGACCGTGACGGCGACGCGGCGGGCCTCGCCCGGCTCCAGCTGGAGGCGGGTGTAGCCGACGAGGCGCTGCACCGGCTGGACGACGGAGGCGACCGGGTCGTGCAGATAGAGCTGAACGACCTCGGTGCCGGACCGTTCGCCGGTGTTGCGCACGGTGCAGGCGAGCGTGAACTCGCCGTCCGTCGGGGCCTCCTGGGTGTCCACGGTCAGATCGCTCCAGTCGAACTCCGTGTACGACAGGCCGTGGCCGAAGGCGAACGCCGGGGTCGGGTCGACGTTGGACACCTCGCTGGCGTGGGCGAGCCGCGCACCGAGGTAGGTGGTCGGCTGGGAGCCCGGCTCGCGCGGCACGCTGACCGGGAGGCGTCCGGAGGGATTGATACGACCGCTGATGACGCCGGCGATCGCGTGAGTGCCCTCCTCGCCGGGGAAGAAGGACTGCACGATCGCGGCGGACTCGTCCGCGGCGCGGCCCAGAGCGTACGGCCGTCCCGCGAGCAGCACCGTCACCACAGGCGTGTCCAACTCCAGGACGGCGTCGAGCAGTTGCTGCTGTGCCCCGGGCAGGACCAGCGTCTCGGCGTCGCAGCCCTCGCCGCTGGTGCCCTGCCCGAACAGCCCGGCGCGGTCGCCGAGCACCAGCACGGCGACGTCCGCCTCGCGTGCCGCCCGGACGGCCTCGGGGATGCCGGAGAGGTCGCCGTCGTCGATTCCGGTGCCGCGGGCGACGGTGAGTTCGGCGTCGGGGAACTCCGCGGCGAGTGTGTCGCGCAGTGTGGGCAGTTCGATGCCGGCCGGGGTCCCGGGGTGGCGGACGCCGATGTGCTGCGGGAAGGAGTAGCAGCCCAGTACCGCCGTGGGCTCGGTAGCGTTGGGACCGAGCAGGGCGATGCGACGCGGCCGCGTGAGCGGCAGGGTGCCGTCGTTGGTGAGCAGGACGACCGCCTTCTCGGCGATGTCACGGGCCAGTTGACGGTTCCCGGGCCGGTCCAGGTCGATCGTGCCGCGCAGTGCCTCCGGGTCGTCGGTGTCCGCGCCGTCGAGGGCGGCCGGCAGCGGGTTCCAGTCGGGGTCGAGCAGGCCCAGCATCACCTTCTGGGTGAGGACGTGGCGCAGGGCGCGGTCGATGAGCTCTTCCGGTATGCGGCCCTCGGTGACGGCCTGCACGAGGGGTTCGCCGTATGTCTTGACGGTGGGCAGTTCGACGTCGATGCCGGCCGCGAGCGCGTGACCGGCGGCGTCGGCCCAGTCGGCCGCGATGCCGTGCAGCGTCTTGAGGAAGGCGATGGCGAAGTAGTCGGCGACGACGGTGCCGTCGAAGCCCCAGGTGTCGCGCAGCAGTCCGGTCAGCAGGTCCGCGTCGGCTGCGGAGGGTATGCCGTCGGTGTCGGTGTAGGCGTTCATCACCGACCGTGCGCCGCCCTCGCGGATCGCCATCTCGAAGGGAGGCAGCAGCACGTCGGCACGCTCACGCGGGCCCACGGAGGAGGGGGCGAGGTTGCGGCCGGCGCGCGAGGCCGAGTAGCCGACGAAGTGCTTGAGGGTGGCGACGAGGCCGGCGGACTCGAGGCCCTGCACGTACGCCGTGGCGATGCTGCCGACGAGATACGGGTCCTCGCCGATGGTCTCCTCCACCCGGCCCCAGCGGGCGTCGCGTACGACGTCCAGGACGGGCGCGAGGCCCTGGTGGACGCCGACGGACCGCATGTCGCGGCCGATGGCGGCGGCCATGCGGCGCACGGTGTCCGGGTCGAACGTGGCACCCCAGGACAGCGGCACGGGATAGGCGGTGGCGCCCCAGGCGGCGAACCCGGCCAGACACTCGTCGTGCGCGAGGGCGGGTATGCCGAAGCGGTTGGCCGAGGCGATGCGCGCCTGGGTGCGGGCCAGGGAGAGGGCACCGAGAGCGGGGTCGACGGGCACGGTGCCGAAGGGACGGGTCAACTGACCGAGTCCGGTGGGCAGCAGAGCCTCAAGGTCGACGGCCTCCTCCATGTCGTGCTGGTGGGGGGCCACTTCACCGCCCTGGTCGGAGGCGCCGACCCACACGCCGTACAGCTGGGCGGTCTTCTCCCGAAGGGTCATCGCGTCGATCAGGGCGTCGACCCTGGTGGTGACGGGGAGGGTGGGGTCGTTCCAGAGGCGGACTTCAGAAGTGGTCTCTACGGCCACGTTGGCGTTCACGTTCCTCCCACGCCCATCGGGCCCTGGGGCAGGGCGCGATGGGCGAACAGGTAGACGAGCAGGACGGGCTGTGCCTGTCACCGGCTGAATCCGGCCGTCAGGCCGCTGAGCATCTGACGGCGGCCGAATGCGTACAGGACCAGGACGGGCAGTGTGGTGAGGACGACGGCGGCGAGAACGGCAGGGACGTTGACGCCGTACTGGCCCTGGAAGGTCCACAGGGCGAGGGGCAGGGTCCGGCGGCCGGGACTCTGGGTGAGGACCAGCGGCAGCAGGAATCCGTTCCAGATGGTCAGGCCGTTGAAGATGGTCACGGTCAAAAGGGCCGGCCGGGTGAGCGGTGCCGCCAGCCGCCACAGCGTCGTCCACTCGGTGGCGCCGTCGACCCGCATCGAGTCGAACAGTTCCTTGGGTATGTCGCGGACGAAGTTGGCGAGCACCAGCACGGACAGCGGGATGGCGAAGGCGATCGACGGCAGGATCAGCGCCAGCAGGCTGTCGTACATCTTCAGCTTGATGATGATCAGGTACACCGGGATCACCGTCGCCTGCAGCGGGATGGCCAGACCCATGAGGAACAGCCCGTTCATCACCCGCAGGCCCCGCATGCGCCAGCCGCGCACGATCGCGTAGGCGGCCATGAAGGAGAACGCCACCGCCGGCACCACGGCGCCGACGGTGACCACGACGCTGTTCACGAAGTAGCGGATGAAGTCGGACTCGATGACCAGCCGGTAGTTGTCCAGCGTGGGGTCGCTCGTGGGCACCAGCGGGTTGCTGGAGTAGTAGCGGCTCTGCGCCTTGAGGCTGGTGATGAGGATCCAGTACAGCGGTACGGCGACGACGACGAGCCAGATCCAACCGGCCAGGCCGGCGACCCAGTTGCGCCTTCGGGCCGTCGCACGGGAGGGGCGTTGCCGCTCGCGGCGGGCGGTCTTGTCCGCTTGTTCGGCCCTGGTGAGCATGGTGGTCATGTCAGGCCCCCTCGAGTTGGCTCTCACCGGCGTCCCGGCCTCCGAGCCGGCGCAGCAGCAGGGCGAGGGCGAGGCCCACCAGGACCAGGATGACCGCGATGGCGCTGGCCGGTCCCATCTGGCTGGCCCGCCATCCCCGTTTGTACATGTCCAGCGCGAGGACCCGGGTGGCGTCCCCGGGGCCGCCCTCGGTCAGGACCCAGATGAGGTCGAAGAAGGTCAGCGACCCGACCACCATCAGCGTGGACGAGGTGATGATGGTGTACTTCAGCTGGGGCAGCGTGATGCTGAAGAACTGCCGGATCCGCCCGGCACCGTCCAACTGCCCGGCCTCGTAGAGGGACTTCGGGATCTGCTGGACGCCGGCCTGGTAGATCAGTGAGTGGAACGGGATGAACTGCCAGGAGACGACGAACACGACGACACCGAACGCGAGCCCGGGCCGCCCCAGCCAGTCCTGGCTGAGCAGCCCGATCTTCAGCCCGGCACCCAGGCCGAAGTTGGGGTCCAGCAGAGCCTTGTACGCGACCGCGATCGCCGCGGAGCTGAGCAGCAGCGGGATGAAGTACACCACGCCCAGCACCCCGCGGTAGCGCTGGCGCCCGGCCATGAACGTGCCGAGCAGAATACTCAAGGGAGTCTGCACGGCCCAGGACACGATCATCACGAGGAACGTCACCCAAAGGGCGTGCGGGAGCCCGGGGTTGGTGAGGACCGTACGCCAACTGGTCAGCCCGGACGCGTGGATGGCACCGATCCCGTCCCAGGTGGTGAAGCTGAGCACGAAGACGCCGACGAGCGGAACCACGGCGAAGCAGACGAAGACCACCAGGGCCGGCATCGCCAGCCACGGCAGGATGCTGCGTGGCGCGCGACGCGGCGGACGGCTGGTGAGCGCGCTCATTTGCCGATGACCGCGTTGAGGTTGCCGGCGAACTGCTTAGGCGAGATGGACAGTTGGAACAACTTGGAGATGTTGTCCAGCAGCGTCTCGGCGGCCGTCGGACTGAGGGCCTGGTCCCAGGACTGGGCGAACGTCTTGGCCTTGCTGGCGATGTCGTAGGTGAGTTCCAGGAACTCGGCGCTCTTGGAGGCGGCCAGCAGCTTCTCCGTGCCCAGCCGGATCGGCACCGACCCGTTGTCGATCCACTGCTTCACCTCGGCGTCCTGCAGGACGCCGGTGGCGAAGAACTCCTTGGCGGCCTTCTTCTCCTCGGCGCTCGCCTTCGAGGAGATGGACAGGTACTGGGCCGGATTGCCGACGGTGTTGCTCGGATCGCCCTTGCCGCCTTCGACGGGCGGGAAGTTCATGTACCCGAGGCCGCCGCTGGAGACGAAGTCCCCGCCGTCGGCCTGCTGGATGCCGTACGACCAGGCGCCGTGCAGCATCATCGCGGCCTTGCCGGTGTACAGCAGCGCCTGGTCGGCGTTGGAGTCCGCGGTGATCGAGGAGAAGCCCTTGATGAACCCGTGGGCCTTGACCAGCTCCTGCACCTTGGTCAGCGCGCTGATGGCGGCCGGGTTGGACCAGGCGTTCTTCTCGCCCTCGATGACGGCCTGGAACACCTCGGGACCGCCGATGCGGTCGAACAGGAACTCCAGCCACATCATGTTCGTCCACTGGGACTGACCGCCCAGGGAGAACGGTGCGATGCCCTTCGCGTTGAACTTGGGCACCAGCGCCATGATGTCGTCCCAGGACTGCGGCGGCTTCACGCCGACCTGGTCGAAGACCTTCTTGTTGTAGTAGAGGATGATCGGCTGCACGGTCTCGCACGGCATCGCGTAGATCTTGCCGTCGACGGTCGCCGCACCGAACGCGGACGGGAACAGCCTCTTCTTGACCTCGGAGTGCTGGTCGAACCACGACGTGAGGTCCTCGACCTGGTTCGCCTCCACGTAGGTGCGCAGCGTCCCGCCGCCCCAGCCCCAGATGATGGTGGGCGCCTGCCCGGCGCCTATGGCGGTCTTGATCTTCGTCTTGTACGCGTCGTTCTGGAAGGTGGTGTCCTTGATCTGCGTCTTGGGGTGGGCCTTGTTGAACGCCTTCACCGCGCCGGCCCTGACGCCTTCCTGTGGCTGGCCCTGCAGGTACCAGTAGGTGGCGGCGGCATCGCTCGTGCCGGGACCGGACGAGCCGCAGGCCGACAGCGCCGCGGAGACCGGCACGGCAGCGGCCATGCCGAGGAGGGTGCGCCGGGACAGGGCGTGCCGAGAGAGAGGGACGTCCATGTTTGTTCTCCCCACTCGAGAGCCAGCGGCTTCTCGTGCGTCATGGTGAAGACGTTTCGAAACATTCGTTTGAACGATCGATTCGTGCACGCTAATTTCGGGCTCACACCGTGTCAAGACATGCGTGCGCATCGCCGTTGAACACTCCAATAACCGCGTAATACCAGGCCGTACGGGCCGTCGAAAAGGCCTGAGTGAGCGTCGAAACATTTCGAAACATTCGAAGGGATCGGGCCGTGGCAGCGATCGGCGATATATCCTCCGCGCTCCCTGCCGGATTGCCGTACGGTTGACCGGTTCCAGCCGAGTCGCCGTTCACGACCGGCCGGCGGCTCGCCACGCCGGTGGACGTACAGCGGAGAGGAACCGATGCCACCGAACGCCAGACGCACCACGTTGGCGGACATCGCCCGAGCGGCTGGGGTCTCTGTCGCGACCGTGTCCAAAGTGGTCAACGGTCGCGGTGACGTGGCGCCGCGGACCCGCGCCCGGGTGCTGGATCTGCTGCACGAACACGACTACCTCGCGCCCGTGTCGCGCACCTTCGAGGCCGTGGAACGCCCGACCATCGAGGTGCAGTTCCAGGGCAACCTCAAGTCGTACGTGGCCAGGACGCTGGAAGGCATCATCGACTCCGCCGCCGAGGAAGGAGCCTCGGTGGTGGTCAGCAAGGCGTCCCGCGCCCCGCACTGGGCACGCGATCTGGTTGCGGCAGGGCGCCGCGCAGTCATCGCCGTCACCAGCGTGTACACCGCCGCACACCTGAAGGAGCTGGCCCGGGCCAACCTGCCGCTTGTCGTGCTGGACCCGCTGCACCTGCCCGACAGCCGGGTCTACAGCGTCGGGGCGACCAACTTCTCCGGCGGCCTGGCCGCGACCCGGCACCTGCTCTCCCTCGGCCACCGCCGTGTCGCCTACCTCGGCGGCCCGGCCATGGCCGTGTGCAACCAGGCACGCATGCACGGCTATCGCGCCGCCATGGAGGCCGAAGGCGCGCCGGTGCCCGACACGTACGTCCGGCCCGGAGAATTCACCTACGAAACGGGGGTGCTCGGCGCCGCGGCACTGCTGGACCTGGAAGAGCCACCGACGGCGATCTTCACGGGCAACGACGAGATCGCCCTCGGTGTCATCGAGACCGCCCGCACCCGGGGCCTGCGCATCCCCGAAGACCTGAGCGTGGTCGGCTTCGACGACACGGACCTCGCGCAGATGGCCTCACCGCCGCTGAGCACCGTGCGCCAGCCACTGCGGGAGATGGGCGGCGCCGCCCTGCGTACCGCCCTGCGGCTGGCCGATCACGACAAGGTCGAGTCCCACCACATCGAACTCGCCACCGAACTGGTGGTACGCGCCTCGACGGCACCGCCGGGAAAGTGTGCGGCTCAGGGCGTCCGGAGCGTCGCCAGATAGGTGGACACCAGCGTGCGGGCCCAGTCGGGAGAGGCGGGCTCGGGCGTGAAGATGGCGCGGTAGTACAGCGGGCCGAGAAGGAAGTCCGCCGCCGACTCCACGTCGAGTGCCGCTCCCCCGCGGTCCTGTTCGCGCCGGATGATCGCGCCGAGCTGGCGGTGGCGGTCCTCGGTGCAGGCACAGCCGCCCGCCGGTCCGGAGCCGATGGCCGCCCGCATGATCGCGAGCGTGTCCGGGTCGGCGACGTCGGTGGCCACATCGGCGAGCCAGCGCTGGAGGTCGCCCGCGAGGGAGCCGGAGTCGGGGACGACCAGGTCGCCGGTGAAGCGGCTGGTGGCGACGTCGTTGAGCAGCTGCGCGGTGGACCCCCAGCGCCGGTACAGGGTGGTGGGGTGCACACCGGCGCGCGCGGCGACGGCGGGCAGGGTCAGAGCCTCCGCCTCCTCTTCGGCGAGGAGTTCCGCGACGGCGCGGTGGACGGCCGCCCGCACCTTCGCGGAGCGGCCGCCGGGACGTACTTGGGTCGACGAGTCAGCCATGGGGAAATTATCGCACTGATCGTTGCGTTAGTGGTAGCGTCACAAACGCATCGATCACTGCTTTTGGAGTCGCGCCGTGTCCGGTCCCGCCCCGTCCCAGCTCCAGCCGTCCTCGCCATCCACCGACCAGGTAGAGCCACCGGAGGAGAGGCGACGACGGCTGAGCCGTCCCGTCGCCTTCGCCTCCCTCGCCGTCGTCTTCGTGCTGTTCCTGGCCGCTTCCAGCGCACCTTCCCCGCTCTATGTCGTCTACCAGCAGGAATGGCACTTCTCCGCCACCACCCTCACCACCGTCTTCGCCGTCTACGTGCTCGGCATGCTCGGAGCGCTGCTCGTCCTCGGCTCCCTCTCCGACCACCTCGGCCGCCGGCCGGTCCTGCTCTCCGCGATCGCCGTCGAAGCCGTCTCGATGGTCCTGTTCCTCACCGCGGGCAGCGTCGGACTGCTGCTGACGGCACGCTTCATCCAGGGCATCGCCACCGGGGCCGCCATGACCACGCTCGGCGCAGCCCTGTCCGACCTCAACCCCGCGCACGCCCCGCACCGGGCGGGCCTCGTCACGGGCACCGCGCCCACCTTCGGACTCGGCCTGGGCTCGCTCGGATGCGGACTCCTCATCGAGTACGGCCCCCACCCCACCCGCCTCGTCTACGTACTGCTCCTCATCGCCCTCGTGGTGGCCGGCGCCCTCCTGTCCGCCCTGCCCGAGACCTCGCAGCGCCGGCCCGGGGCCGCCCGCTCGCTCCAGCCGCGCCTGCGGATCGCCCCCCACCTGCGGGCCGACCTGCTGAGCCTGGTCCCGATCCTCATCGCGAGCTGGGCGCTCGGCGGCCTCTACCTCTCGCTCGGCCCGTCCGTCGCCGTCGGTCTGTTCGGCCTCTCCAGTCACGTCGTCGGCGGACTCGTGGTCACCCTGCTCACCGGCCCGGCCTTCCTCACCGCCTTCGCCCTGCGCGGCTGGCCCGTCGGACGGACCCTCGCCGTCAGCGCGACCCTGCTCCTCGTCGGCACGGCCGTCGCCCTGACCGGTGTGCAGGAGCACTCCCTGACCGCGGCCGCGCTCGGAACCGCGATCGCCGGCGTCGGCTTCGGCGGCTCCGCCCTCGCCAGCTTCGGCACCCTGGCCCGGATAGCCCGCCCCGCCGAACGCAGCGAGCTGTTCTCCGTCGCCTTCGTCATCTCCTACCTGGCCTTCAGCATCCCGGCGGTGATCGCCGGCATCTCCACCACGCACGCCGGTCTGCACGACACGTTCGTCACCTACGCGGCGGCGGTCTCCACCCTCTGCGCCCTCGCCCTGCTCGCCCAGCGCCTGCGCGCGACCCGCACCCGAGCCACCGCAGGCGCACCTCAGGCGTGAGGAACCGCCCGGGGATCCGGTCGCCGCGGCCCGCCCGAGGCCGCGGCGACCGCAGCGCGTCGGACGTCCGGTCGCCGTCCGCCCGCGTCGAGCAACGGATCGCCTCCGGGCCTCGGTGGCGGAAACCGTCCCGGCCCACGCGAAAAAGGCCCCCACAGGCAACTGCCTGCGAGGACCCTTCGCACCGTCGGGACACGGCCGCGCCGACGGGGACCGAAACCACCTACGACGGCGCGGGGCGGGCGACGATCGAGAGGACACTCACCAACGGCAAGGAGTTCTCCCGCACCAAGCACACCTACAGCGGTGACACCACCCTGGTCGAGCCCCCCGTCGGCGCCCCGGCCGTCCGCGAGAAGGTGGACGCCCGCGGCCGCACGGTCGAGAAGCTCGAGTACGACGGCAACGCAGTGAGCACGAGGTTCACCCGCCTGACCTACGGGTACGACCACGCGGACCGGCTCACCGAGGTCAAGGACGACGACGGCAACCGCTGGGCGTTCGGCTACGACTTCCTGGGCCGCAAGGACAGCACCACGGACCCTGACGCGGGCGCGACCTCCTACGAGTTCGACGACCTCGACCAGCTCGTGGCGACGACCGACGCACGCGGCAAGACCCTCGGCTACACCTACGACCCGCTCGGCCGCCCCACCGGCCGCCTGGACGGCAGAATGCCCGTCGTCGACGGCAAGCCCGCCCCCGAGGACGGACGGTATCTGGCGCGCTGGACCTACGACACGGTCGCCAAGGGCCAGCTGACGTCGGCGATCCGGTACGTCGGCGGCAAGGCCGGTGACGTGTACGCGAAGACCAACGCCAAGTACGACAAGCTCTACCGCGTCCTGAACGAGCAGTACACGATCAGCAAGAGCGAGGGCGCGCTGGCCAGCGCCTCCGGTGTGTGGACGATCACCAACGCCTACAACACCGACGGCACCCTGAAGAAGCGGACCATCCCCTCGATGGGCGGCCTCGACCAGGAGGTCCTGGACTACGGCTACACCGAGCAGCGGATGCCGGACACGCTCAAGGGCCTGACCGGCATCGTCCAGAACACGGACTACCTCCCGGCCGGTGAGCAGATCCGCACCACCCTGGGCGTTTCCTCGACCGCGAACTGGACGGAGATCAACCGCAGTTACGAGAGCGGCACCAAGCGGCTCGCCCGGCAGAGCGTCGTCTCCGAGACCCACTCGGGCACGGACTCCGACGTCGCCTACCGCTACGACCTCGCCGGCAACCCCTGGAGATCGAGGAGAAGGCGATCAGTCCGGGCGACCGGCAGTGCTTCGCCTACGACGGTCACCGCCGGCTGAAGTCCGCGTGGACGACAACCGCCGACTGCGCCACAGCGCCCGGCAAGGACATCGTGGGTGGCCCGGCCGCGTACTGGCAGTCGTTCACCTACGACAGCGCCGGCAACCGCGAGACGGCCACAGACCATCTGGCCGGGACGACGTCCTCGTACATCTACAAGACGGCCGACCAGACCCGCCCGCACGCTCTGGCCTCCACCGAGACCAAGGAGGACGGCGCGGTCACCGCCACCACCGATTACACCTATGACCTCGCCGGCAACACCGACACCCGAACCGTTGGCGGACGGACGCAGGACCTCGACTGGAACACAGAGAACACCCTGCAGAAGGTCACCGAGGCCGACGGTACGGTCACCGAGTTCCTCGACGACGCCGACGGCAGCCGGCTCATCCGGCGCGACAAGACCGGAACCACGCTCTACCTCGGCGAGACCGAACTGCGGCTGGACAAGGCGAGCGGCAAGGTGGAGGCCACCCGCTACTACGTCCACGGCGGACAGAGCGTCGCCGTACGCACGCCGGCCGGACTGACCTGGATCGCAAGCGACCACAACGGCACCGCGAGCGTGCAGGTCGACGCTGCCACGCAGGCGGTCACCCGGCGGCACATGACGCCGTTCGGCGAGGACCGGGGGAAGACGGCCGGTGCCTGGGTCGGCGAGAAACACTTCGTCGGCGGCACCAAGGACCCGACCGGCCTCGTCCACCTCGGCGCCCGGGACTACGACCCGACCTCCGGACGCTTCGTCAGCGTCGACCCCGTCGCCGGCTTCTCCGACCCGCAGCAGATCAACGGCTACGCCTACAGCAACAACAATCCGGTCACCTTCGCCGACCCCGACGGCAAGTTCTTCGGCGCGCTCATCGCGCTGATCCACGCCGTCGTGCGGGCCGTGATGGCGGTGCTGAACTACGTCCGCTGGCGGGCGAGCCAGTCCGCGAACTCCGGCGGCATGTCGACCATGGGCAGCGCCAACTATGCCTCCGCCAAAGCCGACTCCTGCCCCCTGGTGCAGCGCAACTACGGCATCTGCGACAGCAAGGAGCCGGAAGACGCCCGCGAGCAGGGCAGCTTCAAGGACATCCTCGGCGGCATCGGCAACGCCATCACCGAGGGCCTCGACGCCATCGAGTACGCGACCGAGCCCTGGTGCTGGGGCGGCAACTCCAGCTGTGGTGTCAACGACGGCTACAAGGAGTTCACCGAGAAGCACGGCGTCGACGAGAACACCAAGAACTACGACGCCGGCAGCGACTTCACCGAAGCGGCGTCCATGTTCAACCTGGTCGGGATCGCCCGGCACTTCATGAAGAACCTCTTCAAGAAGGCGGCCAAGGGAGACGCCGGAACGGCATCGAAGCTCCCTGCGATGGCGGCAGGACTGCCCGACAAGGACGATCTGCTCAGGATCGCCAAGCAGGACGATCCCTCGGACAAGGGCAAGAAGTTCCCATACAGCAACGCCGGCCGGGCCGCGGCCAAGCACGCGGGCCGCAAGGGCAACCCGAACGGCTGGCCCATTCCAGAAGGGAAAAAGAACCCCGACGCCTGGAACGCCGTCGGCGAGAAGTGGCTCAATGACCTGCTCAACAGCGAGGACATCACGGTGACGAGGCGTACCCACGGCACGCACGGCGACATCATCGACTACCGCTACCCCGATGGAAAGGGAGCCCAGTTCACCGCCGACGGCGGTTGGATAGGCTTCGTCGATCCCTCGGAATACGCAAAGTGAGGACGCATCCCATGGCCCTGGTCGGAGGCCTCGACGTCGAGGTCATCGTCTCCACCGACATGACGGAGGACCTGTATTCGGTGGAGTTCTACCAACTGCCGGGCGGATCCGAGTTCCTGTGCGCGGTGACCCGCGGTTTCGAGGAGGACGAAGTGCGCTTCCTCGGCCGGCAGGACGGTGGGCGGTTGCCCGCGGCGTTCGTAGTGGAGGCCGTACGGATCGCCGAGTCGGAGCTGGCCGACCGGCCGTGACGCCCGCCTACTGAACCCGCCAGGGCCCCGCCGGAGCCATGCGCTCCCGGCGGGGCCTCGCGCCGAGGCACCAAGAAGCGACTGCCCCTCCGCCGCTGCGGCACCGGCTGCTTCTACACTCCGCTGACCTGGTGCAAGAGCACCAGTCACCTCACGCTCACTGCCACAGCGGGCGAGGAATGGCCGGCGGCCGCGCGGGCTTGTCCCTCACCTGGCCACCCCGCCCCAACGCCGCCCTCTACAGCCACCTCACCCGGCAGGCCGCCCGCGAGGCCGTCGACACCATCGAGGAGACCCTCACACTGGCCGAGCAGAAAGCCGACCGGCAGGCCCGGCCGAAGCAGCTGCGATCACCACGCGACCACATCCGGCGGCTGCGTGAAGCCCTCCACCGGCTGCGGTCCCCCGTCCCGCCGCCCTTCAACGCCACCGCAGCCCGGCCCCAACCCCGGCCTGCGACCACACTGCGACCACCAGCCCTCCAGGAACGCGAAAAGCCGCCCTCCCGCAAACGAGAGAACGGCCTCCGACCTGCATCCAAGCTGGTCGGGACGACAGGATTTGAACCTGCGACCCCTTGACCCCCAGTCAAGTGCGCTACCAAGCTGCGCCACGTCCCGGTGCCTGTCTGACCTGGGGTTTCCCCGGGCCCGACGTGCACAGAAACCATACCGCACTCGGGTCGGTGGTCGTGAATGGCTTTTCCGCGGCGGGGCCTCGGCGGCCGGTCAGGTCGTCGGTTCCGGGCAGGAGCGGTCGTGCAGCGGGCCCGGGGCCGTGATCGGCTTCGGGGCGTCGGCGCGGATCAGGTTCCGGATCGCCGGGACCGACAGCATGGCGAGGGGGATGGCGAAGCTGACGGTGCCCGCGAAGAGAAGGACGTGGTCGGCGCCCACAACGGAGGCGGCGGGGCCTGCCAGGGCCTGACCGACCGGCATCATCGCGAGGGAGCCGGCGACGTCGTAGGCGTGGATGCGGTTGAGGACGTCGGGCTGGACCTGGGTCTGGACGCTGGTCGCCCACATGACGCCCCAGAAGGACATCCCGGCCCCGGCGACAGCCGCTCCCGCCGCCATGAACGGTACGTCCAGGCCCGCACCGACCGTCGCCGGGAAGCCCGCGAAGGCGAACAGGGAGACCGCGCCAGCGCGCAGCATACGGCGGGGTCTCAGGCGCAGGGCCAGGAGCCCGCCTACGACGGTGCCCGCGCCGAGGGCCGAGTTGACCAGGCCGTACGCGCGCGGGCCGTGCTGTTGCACCACCTCTGTGGCGACGAGCGGGACCGTGGGCCCCCAGACGGCGATCATGTAGACGCACCAGATGGCGATGACGCCCCACAGCCAGGTGCGGGACCGGAACTCGCGCCAGCCCTCCACCAGGTCGGCGCGGAAGGCGCCCGAGCCGCCGTGGTGCGACGTCCCGGCGTCGGCGGCCGGTGCGGGCAGGCGGAGCAGCAGCAGGCACAGGGCGCTGATCGCGTAGGTGGCGGCGTGGGCAGCGAAGACTCCGCCGGGTGAGGCGAAGCCGACCAGGAGGCCCGCGGCGGCGGGGCCGGCGAGCTGGGCGGAGGATTCGGCGATGCGTATGGCGCCGTTGGCGCCCTGGACGTCGGAGGCGAGCCGGGGCACCGTGCTCGCGACGCCGGGCTGGAAGACGGCGCCCGCGACGCCGTTGACGAAGCCGATGGCGCAGATCTGCCAGAGCACGACGTGCCCGGAGTAGAAGAGCACCGCGGCGAGGGACTGCGTGCCCAGACGCACCAGGTCGGCGCCGATCATCAGCTTGCGGGTGCTGAAGCGGTCGGCGATGACGCCGCCGAAGACGACCAGTCCGGCGAAGGCGGCGGCCGTCGCGGCCATGGCGAGTCCGACCGCACCCGCGCCGTACCCGTGCTGCAGCAGGCCTGCGGCGAGGGCGACGGGGAGCATCGTGTCGCCGAGCCGGGCGACGGCTCGGGCGACGAAGAACAGACCGAAGTCCCGCGACCACACCGGCCGCCTGGTCACCGCCCGCCCCGCTTCCGCGTCGGCAACGATGTCACGTCCTCCGGTCGTCATCCCGCACTCCCCTCCCCCGGCTGCCACACCCGCACCCGCACCGGATCATGCCACGCGGCACCGACAACCCCCGAAGGGTTTTCAGCTCCCGCCCTGGACCCCCAACTCCGGATAGGCGTCCAGCAGTCGGGGCGGGGCGGCCTGGCGCCAGGAGTCGGTGAGGATGTCGCGCAGCTCGTCCTCGTCCTCGATGGCGGACAGACGGGCTCTCACCCAGGCGAACATCGCCTCGTGGTCGGCGATCCAGAACTTGTCCGGCTCGGCCAGGACCAGTTCGTCACGCTCTTCCTTGGGACAGCGCACCGCGATCGAGGTCTCGTCCTCGGGCAGCGTGACGAACATCTTGCCCGCGACCCGGAACGTGGGCATGCTCCAGGCGACCTTCTCCGTCGTGTCCGGCAGGGCGAGGCAGATACGGCGTACGTCTTCGGCATCCGGCATGCCCAGCACCGTAGCCGCTGCCACTGACAATCACCTGGTGGGAGCGGCGGGGATCAGTTTCTTGAAGTAGATCGACGTGGGCCGCAGCACGCCGTCCGGGGCGGCCGCGTAGTCGGGTATCGCGCCGATCCGGGTCCAGCCGGCCGCCGCGTAGAGGTGCTCCGCGAGGCTGTCGGTCTCCGTGTCCAGATGCAGAAGCGTGATGCCCGCTTCGGCGGCGGCCTCCTCGGCGGTGGTCAGGAGGCGGCGGCCGAGCCCCTGCCCCCGCGCGTCACGGTGGACCATGAGCTTGACCAGTTCGGCGCGGTGGCGGCTGTTGGGCTTGTCCGGGAAGGCGAGGCTGATGGTGCCGAGGACCCGGTCGCCGTCGTGTGCCGCCCATACGGCGAGCTGTCCGGCGGCGACGCCCGCGGCGCGCTCCTTCCACCAGGCGAGGGCCTCCGCCCGGTCGAACGGTGCGAGGAAGCCGATCGAGGCACCGCTCTCCACGGTGTCGACGAGGAGGTCCGCCAACTGCTCCACGCGCGCGTGCAGTTCGTCGCCGATCAGCCGGTGCACGAGCACGTCCCGGTTCACGTCCCGGTTCACGTCCTCGTTCATGGCAGCACCACCGCCAGCGCATACCGCGCGTCCTCGGGTCCCGGGCACCGGAACCGCGTCGGCCCCCACACGCGCAGCCGGAGGCAGTCCCCGGTGGCGAGGTGGTGTTCCACGTCCTGTGCCGTCACGTCGAGCGCTCCTTCCAGCACCCAGATGTGCTGTTCCAGGCCGGGCACGGGCGGCCGGTCGTAGGCGATGTCCGCGCCCGCGGTGAGCCGGCCCTCGACGAGTTCGCCGCGCAGCCCGGGGTGCGGCGGCGACACGGACCGGCGTACGAAACCGGAGGCCTTGTCCTGCCACACCTGCTGTTCGGCGGCCCGCACGACCTGCGCCGGTTCCGCCTCCACCTCGCTGAGCAGCCGGGACATGGTGCGGCCGTACACCCCGCACAGCCGGTTCAGGAGCGAGGCGGTGGGGCTGATCTCCGCGCGCTCGGCACGGGAGAGGGTCGAGCGGCTGATCCCGCTGCGCTCCGCCAACTCCCCCAGGGACCATCCCCGTTCGGCCCGCAGCTCGGCCAGGCGGGTGCCCAGCCGGGCGTCTACGGGGTCCGGCCCGGTGGTCTCGACGACATCCTGTTTCATATCCGGGACGATATCCCACATCAGAGACGGAGGTCACGGGGATTTGGACCCGCCGACGTACGACTCCCGTCATTCCCTGCCTCCGAACGCCGCCAACGTCCGCTCCAGCGCCGGGAGAGCCCGGACCACGCGCTTGGAGCGGATCAGTGTCGTAGAGGTCCCAGTCGCGGTGCACGATGCGGTTCTCGGACTCCAGTTGCCGCCACAGCCCGGTCGACGGGTACGGCGTCATGATGTGGAAGGTCGCCGTCTCGATGCCCTGCTTGACGGTCCAAGTTACGGTGCGGTCGAAGACGTCGGGGCCGTCCTGGTCGAGCCCGAAGACGAAGCTGGCGTTGACCATGACACCGGCGTCGTGCAGGCGCCGAACCGCCGCCGCGTAGTCGGTGCCGATGTTCTGAGGTTCGCGTCGTTGACGGTCTCGAAGCCGACGAACAGGCTGCGCAGACCGGCCTCGACCGCCCGCTCCAACAGGTCGGCGTATCGGCGGCAGTCCGGCGAGGGTGCGCCGGGTGGAGTCGTAGCGGCGGGCGGGGGCGCCGTCGCGGAAGTCCTTCAGGAACATCGGCGATCTCGTAGCTGCGCCGGGCCGAGGTGATGTACGGCTGGATCACCAGCAGGTCGGGGGTGTCGAGGGCGTCGAGGTCGATGCGCTCCACGTGCTCGTCGTGGAGGGTGACCTCGTCGTCGGGGTCGAGGTAGCCGGCCAGGGTCGCCAGGCCCAGGGGCGGGAACAGTGACGGCCGGCCTTTTTACGCGACGGCCGGGTCGCCACGATGACCGCGGCGCTACGTCTGCGCCGCCTCCCCCAGCGCCTGCAGCACCGGGCGGATCAGTGGATGCTCCTCGGCTCCGCGCCGTACCGCCGCGAAGACCCGGCGCGTTGGCGCCACCCCGTCGACGGGTCGTACGACCACGCCGGTGAGGTCCGTGCCGCGCAGGGCCGAGCGC
Organism: Streptomyces spinosisporus; assembly: GCF_022698145.1. Taxonomy (GTDB): domain Bacteria; phylum Actinomycetota; class Actinomycetes; order Streptomycetales; family Streptomycetaceae; genus Streptomyces; species Streptomyces spinosisporus. Next base: position 1,136,203 of record NZ_JALDAX010000001.1, on the reverse strand, counting down.
GGGACGAGCGCGACGCCCGCGCCCGCGGACGCCAGGGCCACGACGGCCCGGAAGTCGTCGGAGGAGTGTTCCAGGCGGGGCTGGAATCCGGCGCTCTCGCAGGCGAGGACGACCACCTCGTGGCAGGGGTTGCCGGGGTAGGGGCCGATCCACGGGTCCTTGGCGAGTTCGGCGAGGGGGACCTCGGCGGTGTCGGCGAGGCGGTGGGTGAGGGGGACGACGGCGTCGAAGGGCTCGGCGTACAGGGACACGTGCGTCAGCCGCGGGTCGTCGGCCGGCGGCGCCCCGCGGTACTCCACGGCCACCGCGACGTCGACCTGCCGGTCCAGGACCATCGGCAGGCTGGCGTCGCCCTCGGCGTCCTGGACGCGGAGGTGGATGCCGGGCGCGGAGTCGGCGAGCCGGGCCACCGCGGGGGCGACCACCTGCGCGATGCCGGTCGCGAAGGAGGCGACGGTGACGGTGCCCGCGGCGCCCGAGTCGTAGGCGGCGAGCTCCGCCTCCGCCCGCTCCAGCTGGGCGAGGACCGCGTTGGTGTGGCTGAGGAGGATCTCACCGGCCTGGGTCAGCCGCACCCCCTTGGCGCCGCGCTCCACCAGCCGGTGCCCCGTCTCCTGCTCCAGCGCCGTGAGCTGCTGGGAGACGGCGGACGGGGTGAGATACAGCGCGGCGGCAGCCGCCGTCACCGTACGGTGGCCGGCCACCGCACGGAGGATGTGCAGCCGCCGCGCTTCGATCATGGGATCGATTATCGCAAGCCGGGCGAGCAGACGAGCACCGGCTCGGCCTCCCCCGTGCGGCAGCGCCCTCCGGCTCAGCCGTGAGGCTCAGCCCTGAAGCTCCGCCCGCGCCGACACGAACGCCTCCACCGCCCGGTTCACGTCCTCCGTGGAATGAGCCGCCGACAGCTGTACGCGAATACGCGCCTGCCCCTGCGGCACCACCGGATACGAGAAGCCGATCACGTACACGCCGCGCTCCAACAGCAGCTCCGCCATGCGCCCCGCGACCGACGCGTCGCCGATCATCACCGGGGCGATGGGGTGGTCGCCGGGCAGGATCTCGAAGCCCTCCTCCTCCATGCGGCGGCGGAACAGTGCGGTGTTCTCGCGCAGCCGCACCCGGAGGTCGTCCGCCGACTCCAGCAGGTCGAGGACCTTGAGGGAGGCCGCGGCGATCACCGGGGCGAGGGTGTTGGAGAAGAGGTACGGGCGTGAGCGCTGGCGGAGCAGGGCGACGATCTCGGCGCGGGCGGCGACGTAGCCGCCGGAGGCGCCGCCGAGGGCCTTGCCGAGTGTGCCGGTGATGATGTCGACGCGGTCCATGACGCCGTGCAGCTCGGGGGTGCCGCGTCCGCCGGGGCCGACGAAGCCGACGGCGTGCGAGTCGTCGACCATGACCATGGCGTCGTAGCGGTCTGCGAGGTCGCAGATCTCGGCGAGGGGGGCGACGTAGCCGTCCATGGAGAAGACACCGTCGGTGACGACGAGGCGGCGCCGGGCGTCCGACGCGTCCTTCAACTGCTTTTCCAGGTCGGCGAGATCACGATTGGCGTAGCGGAAGCGGCGGGCCTTCGACAGGCGGATGCCGTCGATGATCGACGCGTGGTTCAGGGCGTCGGAGATCACCGCGTCCTCGGGGCCGAGGAGCGTCTCGAAGACGCCGCCGTTGGCGTCGAAGCAGGAGGAGTAGAGGATCGTGTCCTCCTGCCCGAGGAACGCGGACAGGCGCGCCTCCAGCTCCTTGTGCACCTCCTGGGTGCCGCAGATGAAGCGGACCGAGGCCATGCCGTAGCCCCAGCGGTCCAGCGCCTCGTGCGCGGCGGCGACGACCTCGGGGTGGTCGGCGAGGCCCAGGTAGTTGTTGGCGCAGAAGTTGAGGACCTCGCCGGGGCGGCCGCCCGCGGTGACGTTCACGGTCGCGGACTGCGGGGTGCCGATCACGCGCTCGGGCTTGTGCAGACCGGCGGCGCGGATCTCGTCGAGGGTGGCGCGCAGGTCGTCGCGCACGGAGTCGAACATGTCTGAAGCTCCTGAAGCTGTGAGGGAGTTACGCAGTCCAGTCGAGGATGACCTTGCCGCCGCGGCCGCTCGCCGCGTCGGCGAACGCCGCCTCGAAGTCGCCGTACCCGTAACGGCCGGTGATCACGGGCGACAGGTCGAGGCCGCCTTCCAGCAGCACCGACATCGCGTACCAGGTCTCGAACATCTCACGGCCGTAGATGCCCTTGATGGTGATCATCGAGGTGACGATGCGGGCCCAGTCGACCGGGAACTCGGCGGCGGGCAGGCCGAGCATGGCGATACGGCCGCCGTGCGTCATGTTGGCGATCATGTCGCGCATGGCCTCGGGGCGGCCGGACATCTCCAGGCCGATGTCGAAGCCCTCGCGCAGCCCCAACTCCCGCTGCCCGTCGGCGATTTCGGCCTTGGACACGTTCAGGGCGAGGCTCACGCCGATCTTGCGGGCCAGCTCCAGGCGCTCCTCGCTGACGTCGGTGACGACGACATGGCGGGCGCCCGCGTGCCGCGCCACGGCGGCGGCCATCAGGCCGATCGGCCCGGCGCCGGTGATCAGCACGTCCTCGCCGACCAGCGAGAAGGACAGCGCGGTGTGCACCGCGTTGCCGAACGGGTCGAAGATCGCGGCCACGTCGAGGTCGACGGGCACGCGGTGCACCCACACGTTGGACGCGGGCAGGGCGACGTACTCCGCGAAGGCCCCGTCGCGGCCGACGCCGAGCCCGATCGTGGAGCGGCACAAGTGGCGCCGCCCGGCGAGGCAGTTGCGGCACTTGCCGCACACGAGATGGCCCTCACCGCTGACCCGGTCGCCGACGGCGATGTCCGTGACGTCCCGGCCGGTCTCCACGACCTCGCCGACGAACTCGTGCCCGACCACCAGCGGCGTGTCGATCGTCTGCTGCGCCCAGCCGTCCCAGGCCCGGATGTGCAGGTCGGTGCCGCAGATGCCGGTGCGCAGCACCTTGATCAGTACGTCGCCGTGGCCGATCGCGGGCTCCGGAACGTCCGCGAGCCACAGCCCCGGCTCCGCCTTCTCCTTGACCAGCGCCTTCACGCTACGGCTCCTGTGCTCGAGGGGCCGGATGCGGGCATGCCGAAACAGCCCGCATCCGGGGGTGGGGGGTGGAATCACCCAGCAATCTGCCGCACCGCACCACCCCGGGTCCATCGAGGATTTCTTAAGCCGCGCCCCAGATCCGCTTCACACCTGCCCCGCTCGATGCGTCACACCTGCCGCTGCTCGACGCGTCACATCCGCCGCTGCTCGACGCGTCACACCTGCCCCCGCTCGAAGTAGGCGGCCAGGTCCGGGTCCAGCGCCGGCACCTCCTCCACGACGCCTCCCGCGCGCAGCGACGCCGTCGCCCCGTACCCGGCCGCCACCGCCATCCGTGCGGCCACCGGCGAGGTGTCGGTGCGCCCTCCCTCACGTACGAAGCGCAGGAACTCGTCGATGATCAGCGGGTCCGCGCCGCCGTGCTCGGTGTCGTCCACCGGCTCGGACACCTGGTACTCGGCGTCGGGTTCGGCCCGGTAGCCGGAGCGCCGGGCGTTCCACACCCGGACCGCTCCCCCGGGTATGTCGCCGAAGTTCTCCAGGCGGCCCGCGTCGCCGATGACGGTGTAGTTGCGCCAGTAGTCCGGGGTGAAGTGGCACTGCTGGTAGGCGGCCAACACCCCGTTGTCCAGGCGCATGTTGACCATCGACACGTCCTCGACGTCGATGACCGGATTGAGGGCGCGCTGGGTGTGCGGCGGCCAGTGGCCGTCCTCGGTGTACCAGTCGGCGGTCTTCGGCTCACCGGGCGCGCGGCGGTGCGGGTTGTCGCCGTAGACCATGAGGTCGCCGAAGGCCTGCACCTGGCGGGTGTAGCCGCCGGCCAGCCAGTGCAGTACGTCGAGGTCGTGGGCGCCCTTCTGCAGCAACAGGCCGGTGGTGTAGCGGCGTTCGGCGTGCCAGTCCTTGAAGTAGAAGTCGCCGCCGTGACCGACGAAGTGGCGCACCCAGACGGTCTTGACGGTGCCGATGTCGCCGCGGGCGACGAGTTCCCGCATCTTCCGGATCACCGGCATGTGCCGCATGTTGTGGCCGACGTAGAGGCGCGTACCGGTCTCGCGGGCGGTGCGCAGGATGCGGTCGCAGCCCTCCACGGTGATGTCGAGGGGCTTCTCCACGAACACGGCCTTGCCCGCGCGCAGGGCCGCGCAGGCGAGGTCGGCGTGGGTGTGGTCCGGGGTGAGGATCAGTACGGCGTCGACGTCCTGGTCCTCGATCACCTTGCGGTGGTCGTCGACCGTCCGCACCCCGTCGATCTGCTCGACGGCCTGTCTGCGGCACGCCGGGTCGTGGTCCGCGACGACGGTGACACGGGCTCCCTCGCCGGGCCGGTGGGCGACCCGGGCGAGGGAACTGCGCAGTCCGTAACCGAGGACACTGAGGCGCAGGTCGGTCATGGTGGACCCTTCCTTGGTTGTGCGCCCCGGGCCACTCGCCAGGACCGTGCTGGTCGGCGGGTCAGTCGAGGCGGGAGACCTGGTAGTGGCTGATCCGCCAATCGTCCCCCACCTCGGTGGCCAGCACCGAGAGCTTGACGTCCAGTGCGGGCCGGTCGGTGAACGAGAACTCGACGTCCAGGTAGCCGAGTACGAGGTTGTCGGCCGGCCGTCTGGTCTCGACGATGCGGTACGCCGCCGTCATCCCGAGGGGCTGGGAGGCGTAGTACGCGGCGACGCCCGGCCGTCCGACGCTGTAGGGATGCAGGCCCTGGAAGATGGCGTCCTCGGTGAAGACGGCGGCGGCACGCTCGGGTTGGTGCGCGTCGACCGCGGCCTTCCACCGGTCGAGAACGCCGGCCAGCACCTTCTCGTCGTCCGCTGTGGTGGTCATGTCCGCTCCTTGCTCTCCTGTTTGACGGAGTGTCAGTGACCGGCGCTCATACCGCCGTCGACGTGCAGGATCTCCCCGGTGACGAACGGCGCGGTCTCCAGGAAGAGCACCGCGTCGACGATGTCGCTCATTTCGCCCATCCGGCCGACCGGGTGCAGACCGGCGAGCGCCTGGTGGGTCTCCGCCGGGTGCATGGGCGTCTTGATGGTGCCGGGCGACACGGCGTTGACGCGGACGCCGCGGGTGGCGTACTCGATCGCGAGGGACTTGGTCGCGGACTGCAGGGCGCCCTTGGTCAGCGAGGCCAGGGCGGAGGGGACGCGTGCGTCCGCGTTGTCGACCAGACTGGTGGTGATGCTGACGACGTGCCCGCCGCCCTGGGCCAGCATGTGCCGCACGGCCTGCTGGGTGATGTGGAAGAACCCGGTGGTGTTGATACCCGTCACGGCGGCGTAGTCCTCGGCGGTGTAGTCCGTGAAGGGCTTGGCGATGAAGATGCCCGCGTTGTTGATCAGGGTGTCGATCCGCCCGAAGCGCTCGACGGCGGCCGTGATCACGCGCTCGGCGGTGGCCGGGTCGGCGATGTCGCCCCGGACGGTGAGGATGCCGGCGTCGTCGGCGGGGGCGATGGTGCGCGAGGTCGCGACGACCGCGTGGCCGAGCTTGCGGTAGCCCTCGACGAGGGCGGCGCCGATGCCCTGCGAAGCGCCGGTGACGATGGCGACCTTCTGGTTCTGCGTGCTCATGGTGACCTTCTCCGACCTAGGGACCGATCTACTAGACGACCGGTCGACTATTTGGAAGTTAGGCCAGCTGACCTGCAGCGTCAAAGGCCACAAGGGGTCTGCGCGGGACCCGTTTCCTCCCTCCTGTGAGGCTCGGACTCGCAGCGCAGATCAGCGGTGCGCGGTATCGGCATTCACCAGCTGTCGGCATTCACCAGCTGACCGACGCCGCCACCGGCCGGTGGTCACTGCCCGTGGCCGGCAGCACCCACGCACTCTCCGGTCGCACCCCCCGCACCAGGATCTGGTCGATCCGCGCCACCGGGAACGCCGCCGGCCAGCTGAAGCCGAACCCGTCACCCGCCACGTCCTGCGCCGAGCGCATCTGCGCAGTGAGGTCGGCGAAGGCGCGGTCGTCCAGGGTGCCGTTCAGGTCGCCGAGCAGCATCACCCGCTCGTTCTTCTCGGCGGCGACGGCCTCGGCGAGCGCCTGTACTCCCCTGTTCCGCTGGGCCGTCGAGAAGCCCGCCCGGGGATTGACGCGTACGGATCCCAGGTGGGCCACGTACACCGTCAGCGGGCCCTGCTGCGTGGCCACCGTGGTGCGCATGGCGCGGTCCGAGGCCAGGGTGGCGTCGGCCGGCCTGGTGGCCGCCAGCGGCCCGTAGTTCATGCCGTCGTAGACGGGCTGGGTGCCGGACAGCGGCAGCCTGCTCCACAGGCCGACCGTGCCCTGCACCGCGTGGTACGGATACGTCGTCGCCAGCGCCTTCTCGTACGTGTCCAGGGCCTGCGGGGTGATCTCCTCCAGCGCCAGCAGGTCCGCGCCGGAGGCGGCCAGGTCGCGGGCGGTGCCGGCCGGGTCGGAGTTGTCGGCGTCGACGTTCTGGCTGATCACGGTGAGGTCGCCGCCGGAGTGGGACCGGTCGCCGAGCTGCCCGCCGAACAGGTTCAGCCACACCACGACCGGCAGCAGCAGCGCGACCACCGCGGAGGCGGAGCGCCGCCACAGCGCCCCGGCCAGCAGCACCGGGACGAACGCGCCGAACCACGGCAGCACGCTCTCCACCAGGCTGCCGAGGTTCCCGATCCGGTTCGGGATCTGTGCGTGCAGCGCCATGAGCAGGCCGAGCAGCAGTGCCAGCGCCGTGAGTACCGGGCCGCGCCTCCAGGGCTCCGGCCGGAGGCCCGCGCGGACGGCCCGGCGGACGCCCGTGGGCCGGTTTCCGGCTTCCCCCGCAGGCTCGGCGGTGGGGGTGTCCGTATGAAAAGTGCTGGTCACTGCTGCATCCTCGGATCCTGGTGGGCGGGCGCACGAAGGCGTGCGGCCACGCCGTCGCGTCACCAGTCAAGCCGCAGCGATGTTGCCGGGACGTATGCGAATTTCGATACGCCGACGAAAGGTGCGGGCTCGTAGCCTGGGGAGTATGCGTGTGTTGATTGTCGAGGACGAGCCGTATCTCGCCGAAGCCGTCCGAGACGGGCTGCGTCTGGAGGCGATCGCGGCCGACATCGCGGGGGACGGCGACACCGCACTGGAGATGCTGGACGTCAACTCCTACGACATCGCCGTCCTGGACCGCGACATCCCCGGACCGTCCGGTGACGAGATCGCCAAGCGCATCGTCGCCTCCGGCAGCGGTATGCCGATCCTGATGCTCACCGCGGCCGACCGGCTCGACGACAAGGCCTCCGGGTTCGAGCTGGGGGCGGACGACTATCTCACCAAGCCCTTCGAACTCCAGGAACTCGTGCTCCGGCTCCGGGCGCTGGACCGCCGACGCGGGCACAGCAGGCCTCCGGTGCGGGAGATCGCGGGGCTGCGCCTCGACCCGTTCCGCCGCGAGGTCCACCGCGACGGCCGCTATGTCGCGCTGACCCGGAAGCAGTTCGCGGTGCTCGAGGTCCTCGTGGCCGCCGAGGGCGGCGTCGTCAGCGCCGAGGAGCTTTTGGAACGCGCGTGGGACGCGAACGCCGATCCGTTCACCAACGCCGTGCGCATCACCGTGTCGGCCCTGCGCAAGCGGCTGGGCGAGCCCTGGGTCATCGCCACCGTGCCGGGCGTCGGCTACCGCATCGACACGGCACCCGGCGGCGGGCGCGAAGGACGGGACGGTGGACAGGCAGCCCGGGCTGAAGGACGGGACGGTGGACAGGCAGCCCGGGCTGAAGGACGGGACGGTGGACAGGCAGCCCGGGCTGAAGGACGGGACGGTGGATAGGCAGCCCGGGCTGAGCGTCCGCCTCAAGCTCACCCTCAGCTACGCCGGGTTCCTCATGGTCGCGGGTGCTCTGCTGCTCGTCGCCGTGGGGGTGTTCATGCTGCGGCAGGGGTGGCTGCAGACCAATGAGTCGGGGGCGGTGAGGGTGACTCCGGGCACGATGTTCGTGCAGAGTTTCGCCCCGACGGCTGCCGCGGTCGTGGTGTTCCTGCTGGTGTTCGGCCTGCTGGGAGGATGGATCCTCGCCGGACGCATGCTCGCGCCCCTGGACCGGATCACTTACGCCACCCGCACGGCCGCGGCCGGATCGCTGTCCCACCGCATCCGTCTGCCGGGCCGCAAGGACGAGTTCCGCGAACTCGCCGACGCCTTCGACACGATGCTCGCGCAGCTCGAAGCGCACGTCGCGGAACAGCAGAGGTTCGCTGCCAACGCCTCGCACGAGCTGCGTACCCCGCTGGCGATCTCGAAGACGCTCATCGACGTCGCCCGCGCCGACCCGAACCACGACGCCGGCGAACTCGTCGAGCGGCTCCACACCGTCAACACCCGCGCCATCGACCTCACCGAGGCCCTGCTGCTGCTCAGCCGCGCCAACCGGCGGTCCTTCACCCGGGAGCCGGTGGACCTGTCCCTCGTGGCGGAGGAAGCGGCCGAGACACTCCAGCCGCTCGCGGAGAAGCACGCCGTCACGGTCGAGACCGGCGGTGACATCGCCCCGACGAGCGGCTCGCCCGCGCTCCTGCTGCAGCTCGCCACGAACCTCGTGCACAACGCGATCGTCCACAACCTTCCGGCACAGGGCACCGTCCGCATCCACACCGCCCTCCGCCCCCGGACCGTGGTCCTCACCGTCGAGAACACCGGCGAACGACTCCCCGCAGACCTGGTCGAGACCCTCACCGAACCCTTCCGCCGCGGCACCGACCGCATCCACACCGACCACGCGGGCGTCGGCCTGGGCCTGGCCATCGTCAAAACCATCACCGAGGCCCACGACGGCACCCTCTCCCTCACCCCGCGCCCGGCCGGCGGGCTGCGCATCACCGTGGAACTGCCTGCGGCGCGTCGGTGAGGCGGGGGCGCGTCCGGGGCGCGGTGCCAGGGCGCGTGGGGGTCGCCGGGCGGGGGCGTGTGCGGGTTGTCGGGCGGGGACGCGTGCGGGTCGTCGGCCGGAGCCATACATCCCCGTCGCACAGCCCGAGGTCGCCCACCGCGTCCGCCTTCTTTGGCAGTGAGCAGGGCGGCCACTTCGGCGTCGCTCGTGCGGGACCGCGGGTCGCGCGGCGAAGCCGTGGGAAGTCGACGACGAGATGCGGGCGGTGATCGAGTCGCTGCTGCCCGAGGTCGAGCGTCGGAACCGGTACCCGGGACGCAAGACCGGAGCCGTGCTCGATGCCCCGGCGGGCGATCAGCGACTTTACGAGATCTCAGACCAGGCGGCGCGGACTCCGTGGTCAGATCCCAGGTCCGTAACCGGGGTCCGGCTGCCGGCGGGGGGTCCACCACTCGGTGAGCCCCCACACCGCGAGCGCGAGCGCGGCCAGGGCCATGAGTGCCGCGGCCCAGGGGCGGTGCACCCGTCTGGTGGCCAACGCCCAGGCGAAGAGCGGAACCAATGCGCCGCCGAGCACGATGAGCGGCAGATCGATGAAGAGCACACTCAGATCGCGGGCATGGCCCTCGAATCCTCCGTCGATACTGACCGCGGCTCGCGGTGCCCAGACAAGCGGCGCGGCTGTCGCACCGAGGCCGGCGAGCAGGCATCCGGCGGCGCCCTCTGTCTTCGGGTTCATACCCGTGGCCCGCTGCGCGGTTCTCTCGCCCATGCCCGTGATGGACGCGGCGGCGTGGTGCACGGTTCCGGCAGAGCGGCCGCGTAACAGCGAACGCTTGGCCTGTGGTGATGTGACGCACCGTCCGGGTGAAGGGTTCTTGGGGATGGGCAGGGTGTCAGGTAGCCCGCTGGATCCCGGGCGTGTGCGCGTGCGGGTCGTCGGCCGGTAGCCATACGTCCCCGGCCCGCAGCCCGAGGTCGCCCACCCCGGCGCACAGGGCGTCCACGACGGCGAGGACGCCGGGGCGCTGTTCGTTCTCGCGCCAGACCAGGGACCAGGTCCAGTACACCTTCGGCGCCACGATCTCCCGGCGGACCAGGTCGGACGGGAGCGGACTGGTCTGTCCCTTGGGCGAGTTGACGACGGGGCGGGTGCAGCGGCGGACGTGGTCGAAGAAGGCGGGGCCGGTGATCGCGCCGTCGGAGATACGGACCGTACGGGCCCCGGTGGCCTGCGCCAGCTCCTCGCCGTACACGTTCCACGACGCCCACGACGTGACGTCGTCGTCGATCAGGACGTCGACGTCGCGGGCCGCCACATCCGGTACGTCGCTGCTGTCGCCGCCCCTCGCGACCGCGTACAGCCGGTCGGCGCCGATCAGCCGGGCCCGCAGCCCGAGCCGGGCGAGATCTTCGGTCCTGACCCAGCACACGGCGAGGTCCAGGCTGCCGTCGGCGACCCGGGCGGCCTGGGTGTGCGAGGGGGCGACCCAGGCGTCCACATGCACCCGGGCCACCGCGGCCGTACGCGAACTCAGGTCCGGCGGAAGCCAGTTGACGTAGCCGAGGCGGACGGACTCCGAGCCCGAGAGCCGGGCGGCCCGGCGCTTGAGGTCCTCGGCCCCCTCCAGCAGGGCGCGGGTGTGCGGGAGCAGGGCCGCGCCGGCCGGAGTGAGGGAGACCGAGCGGCGGTCCCGGTCGAACAACCGCACGCCCAGGTCCCGTTCGAGGGCCTTGATCTGCTGGGAGAGGGACGGGCCCGCGATGAGGAGCCGCTCGGCGGCCCGGCCGAAATTGAGTTCCTCGGCGACGGCGACGAAGTACCGCAGCTGACGCAGTTCCACGCCCGCCATGCTACGCGCGCTGGGAGGCTGCGCCTCTCAGCAGCGAGGCAGCCGGTCGTGGCATCGGTGCTGGTGACGGGCGCACGATGGGCTCGCGATGGGCCCATGAAGGGCTCGCGACAGCGCGTGATGGGCTCACGCGCAGCGAAGGAGCATGTCATGCGGGAGTTCGTCATTCGGGAGTTCCTGGTGGAGATCACGACCACCGTTCCCGAGGGCACCGGGCAGGACGAGGTCGACCGGCGCCGGGCCGCCGAGGCCGTACGGGCGAAGGAGCTGGCGGCGACGGGGCATCTGGTCCGGCTGTGGCGCCCCGTGGGCGAGTTGCGCAGTATCGGTGTGTGGCGGGCCGCCGACGAGGCGGAGCTGCACGACAAGGTGCTCGGCACGCTGCCGCTGCGCCCGTGGATGAACCTCACCGTCACCCCGCTCGAGTCCCACCCGAACGACCCGGGCAGGGGCGACGCCACCCGATGAGCACCGCCTCCCGGAGTCACTCCTCCGGTCCCTGGACCCATGTCGCCCGGGCCGCTGCGGCACTCGCGGCGGGCATGGGCGTCGGCCGCTTCGTCTACACGCCGATCCTCCCGCTGATGCACGACGGGGCGGGCCTGTCCGCGAGCGCGGGCGCGAACCTGGCCACGGCCAACTACATCGGCTACCTCATCGGCGCCCTGGCCGGCATCCTGTCTCCCGCCCTGATCAGATCCCGGACCGTCCTCCGCGCCTCCCTGCTCCTGCTGACGGCCACGCTCGCCGCGATGCCGCTGACCCACAGCACCCTGGTGTGGGAGGGGCTGCGGCTGCTGGCCGGGGTGACGAGTGCGCTCGTCTTCGTCGTCGCGGCAGGGTCGCTCCTGCACCATCTGCGGGAGCATCCGCCGCATCTGTCCGGGTGGGCGTTCGGCGGGGTCGGCGGCGGGATCGCACTGTCCGGGCTGCTGGTCCTGGCCCTGCGACCCCTCGCGGACTGGCGGGCCGCCTGGTGGGCGGCGGCCGCGCTTACGGCACTGCTGGCCTGGGGCGCGTGGAATCTACGTCCGGAGGGGGCGCCCGCAGCCCCGGCGCGCGACGCCGGCCCCGGCATCCGTACCCACCGCTGGTTCGGCGCGCTCTTCGTCAGCTACACCCTGGAGGGCGTCGGCTACATCATCGCCGGGACCTTCCTGGTCGCAGCCGTCGGACAGGGCTCCCCCGGCTGGGTCGGCAGCGGCGCCTGGGTGCTCGTAGGGCTGGCCGCCGTACCCTCCTCGGCCCTGTGGGCCCGGCTCGGGCACCGCTTCTCCCGGCCCGGCCTGCTGCTGAGCGCACTGACGATCCAGGCGGCCGGCATCGCCCTGCCCGCCCTGACCGACGCCACGACAGCCGCCCTCACCTCGGCGATCCTGTTCGGCGCCACCTTCCTGGGGGTCAGCACCCTCGCCCTGGCCGCCGGCGCCCACCTGCGCTTCCCTCGCTCGGTCGCGCTGCTGACCGCCGGCTACTCCGTCGGCCAGATCCTCGGCCCCCTACTGGTCGCCCCACTCCTGCACCACGGCTACCACCAGGCCCTGCTCCTGGCCGCCCTCACGGTCCTCACCGCCGCCGCGGCTGCCGCCGTCCTGCGCATCGGATTCCCGCACCACATGGCCGTAGTAAGACCCACGAACCCACTGCACCAGCGAGAATCGACCGAGGACGCCCGGCCCACCTAGGACCTGGCTCCAACGCTCGCCCCGCACCCGGCCAACTGACGTGGAGCCGCACATGAACACCGCACGGGACCTCGCGATCGTCGCCCTGGACGCGGCACCCGACCGCCCGGTGGAACAGGGCGACCTCTCGCTCACGCTCGCCGCGGCCGAGATCTTCGACCTCATCGAGGCCAAGGCGCTCGTCCTGGACGGCGACCGCATCCTGCCCAACGCCCAGCCCCCCACCGGCGACCGCCTCCTCGACGAGGCCGCCGCGGCACTTCTACGACAGCAGCCGTACGAGTCGGTCGAGGACTGGCTGTGGCGCCGGGGCCGCGGGCTGGCCTCGGCCTACGTGGACGACCTGGAGCGCGTGGGCCTGACCACCCGGCCGCGGGGCCGCCGACTCCCGCTGAAGACCTGGCGCACCGAGCCGGTCGACTCGGCGCCCCGGCGCCGCGCCCAGGAACGCTGGACGGAGAACGAACCCGTCCTCGCCGCCCTCGCCACCACCGCCGGCCTCCGCGACGCCCCCACCGAACAGGACTTCGACGACGACACCATCACGACCGTACTGGCCGCCGCGGGCGACGCGGTGATGGAACTGGAGGCGGTCCGGCAACGCAAACAGATCGAGGACGCGGCGTTCGACAATGTGTGGCGGGGCTACTGATGTCTGATCCAGGGGATCAGCGGGTCGACATGCGATCCGCGAAGCAGCTGTTGGCCCTCCCGCCCATCGTCGTGATCTGCGGCTCCACCCGCTTCATGACCGAGATGAACGAGGCCGATCTGCGGGAGACCGAAGCGGGCAGGATCGTCGTCAAACCGGCGTGTGACATGAAGTCGCCGCACGAACTCTGGTCCGATCCTGTCGAGGCAGAGGCGCTGAAGGTCCGGCTCGACGATCTGCACCGGGCGAAGATCCGGCTCGCTGATGAGGTGCTCGTGGTCGGCGGCTACATCGGGGACAGCACCCGAGCCGAAATCACCTACGCGCGGTCGCTGGGCAAGCCCGTGCGGTTCACGCACCCCGAAGTCGACCCGGACGTCGACTAGTTGGTTCCGGCGGTCAGTTCCGCGAAGAGCCTGCTCGCTGTGTCCGAGGTGAACTGGCGCTGTAGTTCTGCTCGGGCGGTCTGCTTGCGGAACTCTCCTTCGTAGGAGGTGTCACCGGCGTTGTGCATGAGGTCGGTGATCCATGAGGCGAAGGCCTGGTAGTTCCAGATGTGCGGCAGGCAGGTCTCCGAGTAGGTGGCGAGCAGGGTCGGATCGCCCTTCTTGATCCGGGCGATGACGGCGCGGGCGAACACCTCGGTGTCGTGCAGGGCGAGATGGATTCCCTTCGCGCTCATCGGCGGAACGATGTGCGCCGCGTCCCCGAGGAGATACAGCCGCCCGTGGCTCATCGGGTCGAACACCACGCTGCGCAACGGCACGATCCGCTTGTCGACGATCTCGCCGGTGGACACGGACGTGCCGAAGCGCGCTTCCAACTCGCTCCACACACGTTCCTGCGGCCACTGCTCGGGGGTGTCGTCGACCGGGCACTGGAGGTAGATGCGGGTGGCCTGCGGGCCTCGGGGGATCATGCCGGCGAGACCGCGCGCATGGATCGCCATGCCGGAGGGGCTGGTCGGCACCGCCGCGAGAATGCTGAGCCAGGAGTAGCCGTACTCGTGGGAGTACTCGGTCAGGACACCGGCCGGGATGCTGCGTCGGCTGACTCCGTGGAAGCCGTCGCACCCGGCGATGTAGTCGCAGGACACGGTCTTCGTCGTGCCGGCGACGTCCCGGTAGCGCACGAGGGGGCGCTCGCCGTCGATGTCGTGCAGGGACACGTCGGCGGCCTCGTAGCGCAGGTCTCCCCCGTCGCGCAGGAACACGTCGGTGAGATTGCGGACCAGGACCTGCTGCGGGCAGAACAGGCTCTCGTTGTCGTCGCCCACGTCGATCGGCATCTCCTCGCCGTCGATGAAGAAGCCGCCCTCGCTGTCCGGGATGCGGTCGCCTTCAAGCACCTCTTCGAGGCCCCAGTCGCGGAACAGACGCACCCCGAAGGTGTCGATGGTCCCGGCCCGCTGGCGCTGTTCGACGTATGCACGGCTGTGCTTCTCCAGTACGACGCAGTCGACACCGTTGCGCAGCAACAGGTTGCCGAGGGTCATACCGGCGACGCCGGCCCCGACGATGACGACGGTTGTGGGTTCGCGGGTCTCGCTCATGTGTGGGTCTCCGTGCAGATGGTGGTGGGTGCACCGGCGACGTGAACGAAGCCGCCCGGTGCCGGTACTGCCGTACTGGCACCACTGTGGGACCCGCCCAGGGGTGCAGACCACCGGCAAATGGACAGCGGATACCGGAAACCCGCCAACCCCAACCCTGCCAACCCGCCAACCCGCGGAGCGACTACCTAGCGCCGCCCCGCAGCTCCCCCTGATAGCGCCCCGGAGTCTGCCCCACGACCTCCGTGAACGCGTCGATGAAGCTGGACGGGTTGGACCACCCGCACTCCACCGCGGTGTCCGTGACCGACAGGCCGTTGGTGAGGTGGGCCAGGGCGTGGTGGATGCGCAGGATGGTGCGCCAGCGGTGGAAACTCATGCCCAGTTCGCTGTGGAAGAGGCGGCTCAGGGTGCGCTCGCTCGCCCCCGCCGCACGGCCCAGTTCCGCGAGGGTGGCGGGCCGGGCGGGGTCGGCGTGCAGTAGATCGGTGACCGCGCGCAGCCGGTCGTCGTCGGGTTCGGGCAGGTGCAGGGACTGCTCGGGACCGTCGGACAGCTCGTCGACGGCCACCGCGAGGAGCCGTTCGCGGGCGCCGGGGCGGGCCGAAGGCCGGTCGTCGGTCAGCGCGAGGATCGCCTCGCGCAGCAGCGGGCTCACCGCGAACACGCTGGGATGCGGGGCGAGTTCACCGCACAGCCCGACCGGGACCGTGAGCAGCCGGACGTCGGTGCGGCCGTAGAAGCGGTGGGAGTGGGTGAACCCCGGTGGCGTCCATGTCACGCGGTTGGCCGGGGCGACCCAGGTGCCGCGCTCGGTCGTGGTGGCCAGGGCGCCGACGGCGGCGTAGACCAATTGACCCTGGACGTGCGAGTGCGGGTCGAGGCGGAAGCCGTGCGGCAGCCAACCGGCCCCCTGGGGCATCCCGCCCGACGGGTCCGAAGACGGATCCGATGGCGGGTCCGAAGACGGGAACGATGACGGGTCCGAAGACGGGTCCAGCGACAGGTGGCGGCCTTTCGACATGAGGCGGCGGACCTCAGGCGGCCGTCGCGCCCAGCAGGGCCCGGCAGTTCTGCCACAGCGGGCTGAGGCGGCCGGTGTTGTTGTACAGCTTGGCGAAGAGGACCTGCCCCTCCAGCTGGGCCACCACGGCGCGTGCCGCCTCGCGGGTGTCGGTGACGGTGGCGTCTCCGCGCTCGCGGGCCTCGGCGACGACCGACTCGACCATGTCGATCTGGGCCTCGAAGATCTCCTGGAGGCGGGCGCGTACGGCCTCGGTCTGGTTGCTGAGCTCCAGGGTGAGGTTGCCGAACAGACAGCCGGAGACGGTGCCGCAGCCCTGCTGCGCGGTGTGCTGTGCGGCCTCGGTCTGCTCGAACAGCTGCCGCAGCCGGTCCAGGGGAGCCGCGTCCCCCTCCAGCACGCGGGTCCAGTCGCGCTTCTGGGCCGCCCAGTGCTCGTCCACCACTGCGAGCGCGAGGGACTCCTTGGAGTCGAAGAAGTGGTAGAAGCTGCCCTTGGGCACACCGGCCGCCGTACAGATCTCGGCCACGCCCAGCGCGGAGTAGCCACGCGCCTCGATCAGCGAGCGGGCGGCGGCGAGGATCTTCTCCTTGGCGTCACTGGTACGTCCCACGCCACCAGTCTACGGAGGTAATAGACCGGTCGGCTAGCGGCTGCGGCAGGGCGGCAGCCTCACAGCAGCGGAAGCCCGTCCGCCTCGCGGCGCTCCAGTCGGGCCACCAGTTCCGCCGCCGACGCCTTGATGGTCTCCAGACCGGGCCTGCCCCAGGGCCGCGGCTCCACGTCGACGGCGCACACGGTGCCGAGCACCATGCCCGTGCTGTCGATCAGCGGCGCGCCCAGATAGGAGCGGATGCCGAACTCGTCGACGACCGGATTGCCCGCGAACCGCGGATAGTCGCACACGTCCTCCAGGACCAGGGCCTTGCGCCGGACCACCACGTGCGGACAGAAGCCGTGGTCGCGGGCGAGTTCGCGGCCGAGCACGGGCGTGGTCCCGTCCGGCTTCACGACCGGGGGCCGTACGTCCGACAGGTGCAGGCCCGCGAAGAACTGGCGGTGCTCGTCGATGAAGTTGACCATGGCGTAGGGCGCGCGGGTGAGCTCGGCGAGGTGGTCCGCGTACGCGTCCAGGGCCGGGTCGGCGTGTTCGCCCAGGCCCAGTCTGCTCAGCCGCCGGGCGCGGGCGGGGGCCTCCTTGTCCTCGGGGGTGAGCAGCAGCCGACCGGCCGGACGCGACGGGTCGTACCTCATGGGCGGGCTCCGTCACTGTGGACGCAAGGCATATACGGGCTCCGTGGCGGTGTGCGGGGATCACATGTGGGCGCCGTGGCTCGGCGCATGCGCTGGGGCGTACTCGATGAGGTGCCGGACGAGGGTGAGCAGGGTCTGGACGCCGGAGCTGGAGATCCGGGCGTCGCAGCGCACCACCGGGATCTCCGGCGGCAGGTCTATGGCGGCCCGGACCTCCTCGGGGTCGTAGCGGTACGAGCCGTCGAACTCGTTGATCGCGACGATGAAGCCGAGGCCGCGCTGTTCGAAGAAGTCGACGGCCGCGAAGCACTCCTCCAGGCGGCGCGTGTCGGCGAGGATGACCGCGCCGAGGGCACCCTCCGAGAGCTCGTCCCACATGAACCAGAACCGCTCCTGCCCGGGCGTGCCGAACAGATACAGCACATGTTCCGCATCGAGGGTGATCCGGCCGAAGTCCATGGCGACCGTCGTCTCGACCTTGTTCTCGATCCCGTCGAGACTGTCGGTCGCGGCGCTGACCGTGGTGAGCAACTCCTCCGTACTGAGCGGCGCGATCTCGCTGACCGCACCCACGAAGGTCGTCTTGCCTACTCCGAACCCTCCCGCGACCAGGATCTTCAGTGCGGTGGGGAAGGGGTCAGAGCTGTCGTCGTAGTCCATCGAGCACTGCCTCCAGAAGGGCCCGGTCAGTCGGGTTGTGGTGGAACTCGGGGGGTTTGGTGGTGAGCGCCCCGCAGTCGACGAGGTCCGACAGCAGCACCTTGGTGACCACCGCCGGCAGCTTCAGATGGGCGGCTACCTCGGCGATCGAGACGGGCGCGCGGCACAGGTCGAGCGCCTGTGCGTGCTCCGGGCCGAGATAGCCGAGGGGGGTGGCCCCGGTGGCCATCACATGCGACAGGAGGTCGAGGGCGATGGTGGGCCTGGTGCGGCCGTTGCTGACCGTGAAGGGGCGCACCAGCCGACCGGCCGCGTCGTCGAGCCAGGGCCCGTCGCCGACCGTCGCCACGCTCAAGGCCTCATCGCCGGGGGTTCGACGGCGTGCTGCCGGGGCGCGGTGACCAGATAGGGGCGGACGCTCTTGACGAGCATCGCCATCTCGTAGCCGAGCACGGCCGCGTCGGCCTCGCGGCCCGCGAGCACCGCGAGACAGGTGCCGGAACCCGCGGTGGTCACGAACAGCAGGGTCGAGTCGAGTTCGACGACGACCTGGCGGACGTCGCCGCCGTCGCCGAACCGGACCCCGGCGCTGCGGCCGAGGGAGTACAGGCCGGAGGCCAGCGCGGCCATGTGGTCGGCGCTGTCGGCATCGAGGCCGTGGACCGACTTCACGAGCCCGTCGCAGGAGAGGAGGACCGCACTGGTGGTGTGCGGTACGCGCTGGACGAGGCCGCTCATCAGCCAGTCGAGATCGGATACATGGCCGGTCGGCGCTTCGCTCGCCATGGTGGATCGACTCCTTGGGGTACGCAGGTCTGCGGGAGCGGTGGAGGTGGAGGCGGGGGTGGGACGCAAGGTGGTCATCCGGCCGGCGCGCTCCCGTCGTGCCGGGTGGGGTGGTCGATGCCGCGCGCGGACGCGGGGCGCGCCTCGGCTATGTGCGCCGGGTCCATGGGGGTCACGTCCATGTGGCCCACATCCATGGGGCTCACGTCCATGGGGCTCACGTCCATGGGGCTCACGTCCATGGGGCTCACGTCCATGGGGTGCGGCTTGGTCGTGGGGCCTACGTCCGTGTGGCGGGCGTCCAGCGGTGAGGCCGGGAAGGTGGGAGTGGTCTCGGTACGGGCCGGGTCGAGCAGCGGGTGCAGTGGGATGCGGGTCGCCCGCTCGCCGGACTCCGCCGCCGGCTCCCTGTGTGCGGACCCCGTGATGTGGTCCGGCTGGGTGTGGGCCGCCCCCGTGTGCTCGGAGTCCACGTTCTGCTGGGCCTCGGCCAGGCCGATGCCGCGCTGGAAGGCGGCCATCAGTCCCGGGTCGTGGCCGGCCAGGTGCTCGGAGTCCTGACGCGGCGCCGGGCCGTCCCGCAGCTGGGGCGCGATGTGTTCCTGGGCGCGGCGGCGCGGCAGTTGGGGCTTGCCCATGGTGCCGCGGATCGTTCCGGTGCGGGGGGCGGGCGCGGCGGCCGTGTTCTCCGCGACGCGGGCGCGCTCGTCGGGCCGGATGCCGGGCAGCGCCTCGGCCGGGTTGGACCGCCCCTCGTGCGAGCCGCGTACGGGCAGCGGGGCGGGAGGCCCGCCGTCCAGCGGGCCACCGTTCAGCGCACTGCCACCGGCGGGACCGCCGCCCGCCGGACCGCTGCCCCCTGGGCCGCTGCCCAACGAACCGCCACCCGCGGGACCACCGCCCGCCGAACTACCGCCCGGCGCCCCGGAGTTCGGCACCCCGGACGCATGCCGCGCACCCTCCTGCGGCTGGATCCCGCGCGGCGCGCGCGGCTCGGGCACGATGCGCCGCGCGCCCGTCTCGGGCCCGGGGGCGGGCGGTACGAGCGGCGCCGACGGCTGCGCGGACCGCGGCAGCGCGCCGAGACCCGCCACTCCTGCCGCACCCGCTGCCCCTGCCGTACCGGCCACCCCGCTCGCCCCTGCCGTACCCGTGGACCCCACGGCCCCCTGCACCTGCCCGGCGCTCCCGGGAACCCCCGGTGCCGAGCCCAGCAGGCCCTGCGGTACGATGAGGACAGCCTGCACCCCGCCGTAGATGTTGGTCTGCAGCCGGACGTTGATGCCGTGGCGGCGGGCGAGCTGCGAGACGACGAACAGGCCGATACGGCCGTCCGCGAGCAGGCTGGCGACATTGACCTGGTCGGGGTCGGCGAGCAGGGCGTTCATCTTCTTCTGCTCACCGACCGGCATGCCGAGGCCGCGGTCCTCCACCTCGACGGCGAGGCCGGAGGTGACGAGGTTGGCGCGCAGCAGGACCTGGGTGTGCGGGGCGGAGAACACCGTGGCGTTCTCGACGAGTTCGGCCAGCAGGTGGATGACGTCGGCGACGGCGTGGCCGCGCAGGGTGCCGTCGACGGGCGGCACGAGCTTGACCCGGGAGTACTGCTCGACCTCGGCGATGGCGGAGCGCAGCACCTCGGTCATGGAGACGGGATGGCTCCACTGCCGGCGCGAGACGGCGCCGCCGAGCACGGCGAGGTTCTCGGCGTGCCGGCGGATGCGGGTGGCGAGATGGTCGACGTGGAAGAGGCCCTTGAGCAGATCGGGGTCCTCCATCTCGTTCTCCAGCTCGTCCAGGATCGAGATCTCCCGGTGCACCAGGGACTGCAGCCGCCGGGCGAGGTTGACGAAGACCTCGAGCTTCTGCTCGCTGCCCGCATGGCTGGAGAGCTGGGCGGCCTGTACGACGGCGGTGACGGCGCCGTCGTGCGCACGGGTCAGGTCGGCGGCGAGCAGTTCGAGGTCGTCGGCGCCGTCGGGCGGTCCGCTGCGCGGCGTGCGCTGGGGCGGGGCGTCGCCGCGGCGCAACGCCTTGACCAGGGCGCGCAGTTCGGCCTCGCCGCGGGCGCTGCTGCGGCGCAGGACAGCGACCCGGTCGCTGACGGAGCGGGCGGCGCGGTCGGCGCCCACGACGGCGATCAGGATGCCCGCGAGGGTGACGGCCGCGGCGCCGGCCAGTACGCCCCACAGGGCGAGGCCGGGCCGTGCTCCGGTGGAGCGCACGGTGAACAGGACGGCCGCGCCCGCGCTCAGGGCCACCGCGATCGGCGGCAGCACCGCGAGCCGCATCAGCTGAGGCCGTATGTGCGCCTCGGGCTGCGAGGGTACGGGACGGGCTACCGGCCGTCCGTGCCGCCCGCCCTCGCGGCGGTCTGCGCGTGCGGCCGGGGCGCGAAGGTGAGACATCGAAGTCCTCGTCGTACTGGTCCGTCGGTGCCGGGAGCGCGGGCTGCGCTTTTCGGGCAGGTGTCGCCCGATGGACACTCACAGTAGTCGGCAACGCATCATGTGCGGTGGGCAGTTGACAAAGTCCCCCGCGCAGCGTCCCGCTCTGGTATGAGGCGTCGTACGACAGACCGATAAACCGAGCAGGCGCGCGATCCCGTCGAGGAAGGTATCGATCAGAGCTGGTCAGAAGCGGTCGCGGCGAACGAAAGAAGGCCGAGGAGCATCTGCTCCCCGGCCTTCGCCGGATGACCTTTTCTGCCCGGCGATCAACCCGCCGGGACCGTTCGAGGCGTTTCTACGCCCCCGGAAGTCCTCCCCCGAGAATCACTCACCGTAGCCATCCGGCCGTTCCGCGCGAGATCAGCCCTTCGGCTGGGTGAACCGGATGCTGTTGCCGAAGGGGTCGCGCAGGCCGCAGTCGATGCCGTACTCGCGCTCGGTGGGCTCCTCGGTGAACTCGACGCCCTTGGCCCGCAGTTCGTCGTAGGTCTTGCGGCAGTCGTCCGTGCGGAAGATGAGGTTGCCGCCCATCGCGCCCTTGGTCAGCAGGTCGCGCACCTGCTCCGCAATCTCGTCGGACAGCCGCGGCGGACCGGGCCGCTCCAGCAGGATCTCGCGGTCGGGCTGCCCGGGGACATTGACCGTGAGCCAGCGCATGAAGCCGAGGTCGGCGTCGGTGTTGACCTCCAGGCCGAGCTTGCCGACGTAGAAGTCGAGGGCCTCGTCCTGGTCGAGGACGTAGATCTGCGAGTGTGTGATTCCTGTGAACATGGACATCACGCTACGAGCCCTGCAGCGCGAAAACTTATCCAGAACTGCTCAGTCGGGCACCCGGGGCCGCTCCGTCACGCACTCGGCCGCATCCACGCCATCGTGAAGCAGGTGGGCACGTCCAGGGCGACGGCCCGCTTGCGGTACTCCCTCGGCGAGCTGCCGACGATGTCCCGGAAGGTGCGGCTGAAGGTGCCCGGGCTGCCGAAGCCGACCTCGAAGCAGATGTCGGTGATGCTGCGGTCGGTCTCCCGCAGCAGGAACATGGCGCGCTCGACGCGGCGCCGCTGCAGATAGCGGTGCGGCGTCTCGCCGAAGGTGGCCCGGAAGGTGCGGGCGAAGTGGGCCGGGGACACATGGGCGATCCGGGCCAGGGCCGGCACGTCCAGCGGCTGCGCATAGGCACGGTCCATCGCGTCCCGGGCCCGGAGCATGCGGCGGTTGGTCTCTTCGACGGCACGGCTCACAAACTCTGACACTACGCCGGTTTCAACAGCCTCTGTCAGGTTCCGTGATCCCGAGTTCCATGATCCCGAGCCCTCGGTGGCCGGACCCACACGCTGCGTGCATCCTGATAAGATCATTCCACTTGTCGACAGGCTGTCGGCACTTGATGCCGCGCACTCTGAACAACAGTCAACAACCGTAATCGGATGGCGTGTTGAGCTTGCGGAGGAACCAGGGAGCGACTCTCTGAGGTTCGCGAGCCGGTGGTAGCATCCCCCGCATCTGCGACCTTGATCCACTCACTTCAGGCGCTGACTTGAGGGCCGTCTGCTCGGCACGCCACCGCGCGTGAGCAGCCGGCATGCTGTGTCGCGGGTGCGTACTCGCGGGGGAGTGTATCCGTCTACGTCCGCATTTCATGCGCCGGGAAAGGTTTTCATGTCTCGAGACGCGCTTGCGTGGTGCCTGGTTGCGATGACGGTGATAGCCGTCGCCGCGATCGCGGTGCTCGTCGTCCGCAACAGGGCCCTGGGAAGAAAGAAGCGGCAGGCCGAGGACTCGCTGACCGTTCAGCTGAACGCCGCCAAGAGTCAACTGCTGCAGACCCAGGCAGAACTGACGAAGTACCAGAAAGAGTTCGACGGAACGATCCGTGAGGCCGAGGAGGCCTCGGAGGAGAGCACGAAGGCGGTTCTGAAGGGATCCGCCAGCTTCCTGCAGAGCCTTGCCGCCGAGCAGATGACCGTCCTGGAGCAGATCCAGCGCAAGTACGGCGGCGACGCGGTGCTCGGCGATCTTCTCGAAGTGACCCACGCCAACGCGCAGATGCAGCGCAAGGCACAGGGCATCGCCGTGCTGTGCGGTGCGCCGGTGGGACGCCGCAACCGGCCCGCGAGCGTCTACGACGTGGTGCGCAGCGCCCAGTCGCAGATCCGCAACTTCCGCCGGGTCGAGATCCGGCAACAGACCGGGGTCGCGCTGAAGGCCTCCGCCGTCACGCCGGTCGCGCTCGCCGTGGCCGAACTCCTCGACAACGCTGCCAGCTTCTCGCAGCAGGACGCCCCCATCGATGTGACCTTCCAGCGCATCCAGAACAACCTGTGCATCATGATCGACGACGGCGGCGTCGGCATGAACGACGAGGAGAAGCAGCGCGCGAGCGAACTGCTCTCCGGCGATGTCGTCCCGCGCCTGTCGCAGCTCGGGAACCAGCCGAAGTTCGGCTTCCCGCTGATCGGCCTGCTCGCCCGCCAGTACGGATTCCGGGTGGACGTCACCGGGGACTCCCGCTACGGCGGTGTCCGCGCCGTCGTCCTGCTGCCCGAGGGCCTGTGGACCGAGGAGCAGCCGTCCCCGGTGGAGCAGGAGCCGGTGAGCATCGCCCGCGTCCCCGAGAGCGGCACCACCCAGAGCCGGCCCCGCACGCTGAACGGGCTGCCCAAGCGCGCGTCCCGGCAGACCCCCGTCGCCGTCGCCTCCGACGACCGGGAGGAGCAGCCGCCACGGACGACCGAGGACTCCGGCCGTACCTCCGGCCGCAGCCTGGGTGCACTGGGGGCGCTGCAGCGAGGCACCCTCTCGGGCCGCAACCTCGACTCCTCGCCCACCGAAGGGTCCCAAGACGCATGACCACTGACCTCTCGTGGATGCTCGAGGACATCGTGACCAATGTGCCCAAGGCACGGCACGCTGTCCTGCTCTCCGCGGACGGCGTTCCGCTGGGGGCGTCCGAAGGCCTTGTCAGCAAAGACGTGCAGACCATTTCCGCCGCCATGGCGGGGATGCAGTCGCTCAGCCGGGCCACGTCCCACTTCATCGAGCCGGTGAGGGACCCGCGGTGGCACCAGACGATCATTGAGTTCTCCCATGGGTGGATCTTCCTCATCGGGGCCGGCGAGGGTGCCTATCTCGCCGCGGCCGCGGAGCCGGACGTCGACATCCAGCAGATCTCCTTCCGCATGCACCGGCTCGTCGCCCGGCTCGGCAACAACCTGACCTCACCGCCACGGGTGGACGCGGAGGAGTCGTCCGCGGACGGCGGCGCCTCGTCCCGGAGTCCGGCCGGCGACCGGGCGGGGCTGGTGCTCGCCGACCTCGACAAGGTGATCGCCGAGGTGCACGGCGCCCGGCACGCCGTACTTCTCGGTATCAACGGCCTTCCGCGGGGCGCGAGTTCGGGCATCAGCCGGAATCTGGTCGACACCATCTCGGCCGCCATGACGGGCATCCACGCCTACAGCCGCGTCACGTCACAGTTCACCGGGGTCCACGAGGACACCGGGTGGCGGCAGACGGTCATCGAGTTCCAGCACGGCTGGATCTTCCTGATCGCGGGCAGCAAGGGCCACCTGCTGGCCGCGGCAGCCGAACACGACACCGACATCGAGGAGTTCACCGCGCGTCTGCACGAGGTCGTGCCCAGATTGAGCGAGGAGCGGATATCGAGGGAGGGAGCACCCAGCGATGCCTGACGAGCACGACCAGGACGAGGAACCGGAACTGGAACTCACCTCGGCGTTAGTGCCCTTCTTCGTGATCACCAACGGGCGGGCGCTGCCTTCGGACCAGCAGTACGAGCGCACCGCCCTGGTGACCGCCCTCAAGGGCACCTCGGCGGCGGCGCGCACGCTGTCGCCAGAGGCCCAGGCGATCGTGGACCTGGTCGCCCACGGCTTCCTGTCCGTGGCCGAGGTGGCCGGCCACACCCATCTGCCGCTGGGCATCGTGCGCATCCTCCTGGCGCAGCTCGAGGAGAGCGGTCTCGTCCTCGTCAGAAAGCCCGTACCGCGGGCCGAGCCCACCGACCGAGAACTGCTCGGCGATGTCCTCGCTGGCCTGAAATCCAAATTCGGAGCGTAACCCGTGTACCTGGATCCAGACGTTGTGCGCTCGGTGAAGATCCTCGTCGTAGGTGCCTTCGGAGTGGGCAAGACCACCTACATCGGGAACATCTCCGAGATCGAACCCCTGCAGACCGAAGAAGAGATCACCGAGGCCAGCGTGGGGGTCGACGACCTGTCCCGCACGCCCGAGAAGACGACCACCACCGTCGCCATGGACTTCGGACGGCTCACCCTCAGCGACGAGCTGGTCCTCTACATCTTCGGCACGCCGGGACAAGAGCGCTTCAAGGAGATGTGGGAGGAGCTGTCCCGTGGAGCCCTGGGCGCGCTGGTCATCGTCGACCCCCAGCGGCTCGACGAGTCGTTCCCGGTCCTGGACCTGGTCGAGCGCTTCGGCCTGACGTACGCCATCGGCGTCAACCATTTCGAGGGCACCACCGCCTATCCGCTCGAGGAGGTCCGCGAGGCGCTGAACCTGCCCGCGGACACCCCCGTCGTGGGCTGCGACGTGCGCGACCAGCGTTCGGCGGCCCAGGCACTCATCACTCTCGTGCAGCACCTTCAGTCCCTACTCGACTAGGAGCCCGCCATGCACCAGCACCACGACAGCCAGCAGATACCGGCCGGTTGCCCCGCGCACGGCAAAGTCCCGCTGTACGGACCCCAGTTCGGCTCCGACCCCGAGGCCACCTACAGCCATCTGCGCTCCCTCGGTCCGAGCGCCGCCGTCGACATCGCGCCCGACGTCGAGGTCGAGCTGGTCACCAGCTACGACGCGGCCCTGTACATCCTGCAGAACCCCGCGTCCTTCGTCCGCGACTCGCGCCGCTGGAACGCCCTGAACGAGGGCCGCGTCCCCGCCGACAGCCCGGCCGTACCGATGATGGGCTACCGGCCCAACGCCCTGTTCAGCGACGGCGCGGCGCACGCCCGGCTGCGCCAGGCGGTCGTCGACAGCCTCGCCACCGTCAACGAACTCCAGCTGCGCCGCAAGGTCCAGCAGTCCGCCGAGTATCTGATCAGCCAGTTCAGTTCCGAGCCGGGCGGCCGGGCGGAACTGATGGAGTCCTACGCCCAGCCCCTGCCGCTGCTGGTCTTCAGCGACCTGTTCGGCTGCCCGCCCGAGCTCGGCGACCGTGTGATCGTCGGGATCAGCGGCATCTTCCAGGGCACGCCCGGGGCGGACGAGGTGCTGGGCACGGCGCTCGCCGAGCTGATCGCCCTCAAGCACCGTCAGCCGGGCACCGACCTGACGACGCGTCTGATGCAGCACCATGCGCAGCTGACCGACGAAGAGGTCCTGCACCAGCTCGTCACGCTGCTCTCCGGCGGCACCGCCCCGCTGGCCGCGGCCCTCGGCACCAGTGCCGCGCTGTATCTGAGCGAGGAGGCCCAGGCCGCGCTGCCCGTCGAGGAGGCCGTCTACCAGACCCTGTGGAACTACGCGCCGATCGCCAACTACGCGGGCCACTACCCCACGCACGACGTGGAGTTGGGCGGTAGGGTCCTCAAGGCGGGCAACCCGGTGCTGATCTCCTTCGCGGCGGCCAACACCGACCCCAAGCTGACCCAGCAGCGCGAACAGCTCAGCGCCAAGGCGCACTTGGCGTTCGGCGCGGGGCCGCACGCCTGCCCGGCCAAGGACCCCGCCTTCATGATCGCGGTGACCGCGGTCGAGTCCCTGCTGACCGGACTGCCCGATCTGGAGATGCGCGTCCCCTTCAAGGACCTGCAGTGGGCGGAGGGGCCGTGGAGCCGCACCCTGGTCACCCTGCCGGTCCGCTTCACCCCTCGCGCCCTCGCCCCGGCCGGCCCGGCACGGCCCGCCGGAGCCCAGCCGTCGGCACCGGTGCCGCAGCCCGCCGCGACGGTGGTGCCGCAGACCGAGACCCGGGCGGCAACGAGCCAGCCCCGGGGCCTGTTCAGCCGCTTCAGGGCTTGGCTTGGCGGTGAGTGACGAAGGTAACCCTCACCAGACCGACATTAGTGGATGTTTCAATCAGCGCATGGGTACGTATGGCGGCTGGTTTCCCAGGAAGGAGCCGTCATCGTGGTGGTCGACGCACGCCCGTCGCACGACCGTCGTTCAACCGTCAGCCTCTTCGCCCGTCTGCGGACGGCGGAGGGGCAGGCCGACCCGTTCCCCGTCTACTCCGACCTCCGGTCCATGGGGCCGGTCGCTCCCGCTCCCTGGGGCGGTCTGCTCGTGACCGGCTTCGACCTCTGTGACCAGGTGCTGCGCGACCGCACCTGGCTGGAGCCGGACAAGAACTGGCGCGAGAAGCAAGGCCCGCGCACGCGCTGGAACGCCCCCTCGTCGCGGGAGATGAGCAACACCCTGCCCGCCCTCAACCCCCCGGACCACACCCGCATCCGCCGGGCGGCCGGCACGTTCGGCCGCACCGCACTGAAACGGATCGGCCGGACGATCAGCCGGGCCACCGACCAGCTCCTGATCTCGCTGTCCGAGCAACTCCACCACGGCGAGGCGGACTTCGTCTCCACCGTGACCGAGGAGCTGCCCATCGCCGCGATCGGTGAGTGGCTCGGGCTGCCCACCGCCGACCACCCACGCCTGCGGGAACTGACCCACGATCAGGTCTTCACGCAGGAACTGCTGCCCACCGCAAGCCAGTTGGCCCGCTCCGACGCCGCCACGGCCGAACTGCGCGCCTACTTCATGGACCTGGTCCGCCGGCGGCGCCTGAAACCCGCCGACGACCCCGTCTCGCTGTGGATACAGACCTGGGACACCCTGGAACCCGACAGAGACAAGGCCGACCAGGCCGTGTACTTCCTGGCCCTGTTCTTCCTGCTGGCGGCCCTGGAGACCACCTCGACCCTG
This sequence comes from Streptomyces spinosisporus, assembly GCF_022698145.1. GTDB lineage: Bacteria > Actinomycetota > Actinomycetes > Streptomycetales > Streptomycetaceae > Streptomyces > Streptomyces spinosisporus. The sequence goes on along the minus strand of NZ_JALDAX010000001.1, from coordinate 1,108,466 downwards.
CTGTCGACGATGACGTTACGGCTCCTGGAGCACCCCCTGCACTGGGACCTGCTCGCCGCCAACCCCTCCTTCGTGCCGGCCTTCGTGGAAGAAACGCTTCGTTATGACCCGCCCACGCACGTGATCAGCCGGGTCGCCGCCCAGGACCGGGAAGTGGGCGGAGTCGAGATCGCCCAGGACGCCATGGTCCACCTGATGGTGGGAGCGGCGCACCGCGATCCCACCCGGCACGCGGACCCCGACCGCTTCGACCCCCAGCGCGGCAAGTTCGACCATCTCGCCTTCAGCAACGGCATCCACTACTGCCTCGGCGCGCCCCTCGCCCGCCTGGAAGCCCAGACCCTCCTCCTCCACCTGGTCAGACGCCTCCCCCGCCTCACCCTCGTACGACGCCCGTCCTGGGCGCCCCGAGTGGCGTTCCGGCGTCTGCTGAACCTGGACGTCGCCCTCGCATGATGGAACCCACCGATCCCCTCACCCGCCGTGTGCACAAAGCCGTGGCCGTCGACATCGACGGCCCGGTGCTCAGAGTCGCTCTCGACCCGGCCTCGGGAGACGACACACTCGGCACGCCCGCCCTCGACGACCTCCTCACCCTCCTCGACTACCTCCACCGGCGACCCGACATCCGTGTCCTCGTCCTGTCCTCCCTCGGCGAGAACTTCTGCCGGGGAGCCGACCGCGACGAGTACCGGGCAGCGCTGGAGGCGGACCCGAGCGGTGCCTCGCTGCGCCACATCGCGGACAAGGCCCAGCGGCTGTGCCAGGCACTGGAGACCGCGCACGTGATAACGATCGCCCGCCTGCACGGCGAGGTCATCGGCGCGGGCCTCGCCCTCGCCTCGTACTGCGACCTGCGCGTCGCCGCGGACAACAGCCGCTTCCGCATGCCGGAGGTGGGGCTGGGGCTGCCGCCCGCCTGGGGCGGAGCCATGGGCCGCCTCATCGCCGAGGCAGGCGCGGCAAACATCCGCGAACTGATGCTCACCTGCGACCGGTTCGATGCGACCACCGCCCTGCGACTCGGCCTCGTCCACAAGACCGCCCCCGTCGACGAACTGGACCGCGCCGTCGACGCCTGGGTGCGACCCCTCGTACGCCGCCGCCCGGAAGCCCTCGTCCTCACCAAGCGCATGCTGACGGGCTACACCCGCGCCGACCGCCTGGCTGACATGTCCCTGATAGACGCACACCTTTTGGCGGGCGCGATGGTGCAACGGCCATGAGCGAGCCGCCGGGATCGGGCTCGCGATCGCGGGTACGGCAGTGGGCGTCGTCCACTGGTCTCCTACGCGGCCGTAGGGATCGGGCGAACCCGGCGTCCGTGACTTCACGCGCCCGGGGCATCGCGCCTCGACGCGATCGAGCCCGTCTCCGTCTACACGGAGGCGGGCTCGCGCCGACCGGGCGGCTCCTCCCGAGGCGAGGGCCGACCGCCGCCGGCCGTACGCGGCGCGGTTCAGAACCCCGTAGCGTCTGCCGCCAGTCCGTCTCCGATGCGGCGGCCTCACCGCCCGGGCACCCCCCACGTACACGGACGTCAGCTGGGCAAGCTCACCCGACACAGCAGCCGTCGGCCACGCGCAGCGCGACTTGCGACCCCGTCACCATGTGCCGCGAGCCAAGCCGGAGGCCCCACCTGGGTCCGATGCGGCCGTACGACCGAACACACCCACGTACGCGGACCTCAACTGGTCACACTCCCCGACACAGCAGCCGTCGGCCCCCACACGGGTCGGCGCACACCCCGCGTCGCCTGCCGTGCCCCACGCCGGAGGCAAGGACCGCTTCAGCCGGCCGGCACCCTCTCAGGCTCCCCCGTGCCCTCCGTGGGCCCGTTCTGAGCCGAGTCGTTCGCGTCGGCCTGGCCCTTGGTGCCGCCGTCGGCGGAGGTCCTGATTGCCGCCTCTGTCAGGGCGTCCGTGGCGGGCCAGCCGCCGGTCGGGGCGAGGGCGACGGCGCGCCACCAGGGGGTGGTGGGGACCGTCTCGGCGGTGGGCTCGAAGGGCTCGCCGGGTACGGGTACGGCGACCCGGGAGCCGGTGGCGTGGCCGGCGGCCAGCGTGCCCTCGCCGGGCTCGGCCCACGGGTGCGTGGCCAGGTTGAACGTGGCCCAGTGGATCGGCAGCATCACGCCGTGGGGCCGGCCGCCCTGGAGGTCGAGGTGGGCGCGCATGCCCTCCTCGGGCGTCATGTGGATGTCGGGCCAGAAGTCGGAGTACGCACCGATCTGGATCATCGTGGCGTCGAACGGCCCGTGCTCGGCGCCGATCTCCTGGAAGCCGTCGAAGTACCCGGTGTCACCGCTGTGGAAGATCCGGTGCTCGGGCCCGGCGACGGACCAGGACGCCCACAGGGTGTGCTGGGTGTTGCGCAGGCCGCGGCCGCAGAAGTGGCGGGCCGGGGTCGCGGTCAGGGTGAGCCCGCCGACCTTGGTCGCCTCGTGCCAGTCCAGCTCACGCAGCCGGTCGGGAGAGACACCCCAGCGCTCCAGGTGCGCGCCGACGCCGAGGGGCACGGCGAACAGCGTGTCCGTGCCGGCGAGCGCCTTGATCGTGGGCAGGTCCAGGTGGTCGTAGTGGTCGTGGGAGATGACGACGACGTCCACCGGACCGAGGGCGGCCAGGGGCAGCGGCACCGGGTGCAGCCGCTTGGGCCCGACGAAGGAGAACGGCGAGCAGCGCTCGCCCCACACGGGGTCGAAGAGCACCCGTTGCCCGTCGATCTCGGCGAGCACGCTGGAGTGCCCCATCCAGGTCAGCCGCAGTCCGGTGGCGGGCGGACGGGCGATGTCGGCGAGCGTGGTGGGATGCACCGGCACGTTGCCCTCGGGGGCGCGCCGGGGGCGCTGCTCCTTGTCGAAGAAGACCTTCGCGAAGTCCACCGTAGAGCCGGACGGGCGGGTCCGGGCCGTGCCCCCGGGGTTTTGGAAGACCCCGTCCTTGAAGTGCGGCGATCTGCGGATGCGCGCGAGGCGCTCACCGCTCGGGTCCGCGCCGAAGGCCTCGGGCCGCAGCGCACGGAGCCCGGAGCTCAGGGAACGGGAACCGGACACGGTACCTCCAGGTGGAGTCGGTGAGTCATTCCATTATGGTCGGCTCCTCTGACAACACCGGCGTCGTCCGTGCGCAGCGTGCGCTTTCCAAGGAAAGCCCAAAGAAGCAGTCACCGGGTGAACCGCCGGCCGTCGGTGTCCATTCCTGCCCTCCAGCCCGTCGACAGGTGCTCTTGAAAGTCCTCGGCACCCCGGCTCCACCCCGATCACCCCCCGCGAGGAGATCGCATGACCGCCCCCTTGATGTCGCTCACCTGGACCGATCACCTCACCGGCCGCCAGGGCTTCCTGGTCGTCGACCGGCTGGTGCGCGGTGTGTCGAGCGGCGGTCTGCGCATGCGCGAGGGCTGCACCCTGGAGGAGGTCACCGGGCTCGCCCGCGGCATGACCATGAAGGAGGCGCTGCACTACAACCCCGAGGGCCGCTACGTCCCCCTCGGCGGCGCCAAGGGCGGCATCGACTGCGACCCCCAGGACCCGGGGGCGTACCCGCTCCTGGTGCGCTACCTGCGTGCCATGAAGCCGTACGTCGAGCACATGTGGACCACCGGCGAGGACCTCGGCCTCACCCAGGACCTGGTGGACCGGGCGGCCGCCGAGGCGGGCCTCGTGTCGTCCGTCCAGGCCGTGTACCCGCTGCTGGACGACGAGGCGACGGCCCGCCGCCGTCTCGCGGACGCGTTCGGGGTCGAGGTGGACGGCATCGGGCTGGACGAGCTCGTCGGCGGCTGCGGGGTCGCCGAGTCGGTGCTGACGGCCCTGGACCGGGCGGGCGTGCCGCACACCGGGACACGGGTCGCCGTGCAGGGCCTGGGCACGATGGGCGGCGCCACGGCCCGCTTCCTCACACGCGGGGGGCTGGTCGTCGTGGCCGTGGCCGACATCAAGGGCACGATCGCCAACCCGGCGGGTCTCGACGTAGAGGCGCTGCTCGCGGCACGGGACGCGTACGGCACCGTGGACCGCGCGGCGCTGCGCCCCGGCGACCGTGAACTGCCGGGCGACGCCTGGCTGTCGGCCGACGCGGAGGTGCTCGTACCGGCGGCGGTGTCGTACGCGATCGACACCGCCAACCAGGGCCGGGTGACGGCCCGTTGGATCGTGGAGGCGGCCAACATGCCCGTACTGCCCGCGGCGGAGCAGCTGCTGGCCGCGCGCGGGGTGACCGTGCTGCCCGACGTGGTGGTCAACTCCGGTACGAACGCCTGGTGGTGGTGGACCCTGTTCGGCGACATCGGCCCGGACGCGGACGAGGCGTTCGCGTACATCCGTCGCTCGATGCGCACCCTGGTGGAGCAGATGCTGGCCCGCGCGGAGGCCGACGGCACCACCCCGCGCGCGGCCGCGCATGCCATCGTTGCGGACCGGCTGCCGGTGATCGCGGAACGCTTCGGGTGGTACCGGTGACGACGCGGCGTCCTGAACACCCACGCGTCGATGCGCCATACCCTGTCGGGAATTGAGCCGGGTCGTCGGCGACAGCAGAGTCGAGGGGCATACGGAGCGCACCTACCCGAGGAGCAGCACCATGCCCGCCATCGACCCACAGGATCTCGCCGCCCGCTATGTGGCCGTGTGGAACGAGCCCGACCCGGAGACCCGCCGCAAGACGGTGCACGCTCTGTGGGCCGAGGACGGGGAGCACATCCTCCTCCCGCCGCAGCAGATGCACGACCAGGCGGTGAGTCTCGGCTTCACCTCCGCCGCCCTGGAGGCCAGGGGCCACGACGAACTGCACGCGCGCGTGACGCGCGCCTACGAGGAGTTCGTCGCGCCGGGCACCTATGAGTTCCGCGTCCACGGGACGGCTCGGCAGCTGCGGGACGCCGTCACGTTCCGCTGGGAGGGCTTCAACCGGATAGAGGGCCAAGTGACCGCAGGCGGCCGGAACTTCCTCATCCTGGACGAGACCAGCCGCATCCGCCTCGACTACCAGTTCCCGGACTGACCGAACCGACCGAACTGGCCGGATTGACCGGATTTACCGGACCGACCGACCACAACCGCTGCCGGTGGGCGGGCGTGGATAGGGTCGGGCGACATGACGGTTCAGACGGTGCAACTGTGTGTCCTGCTGTGGGCCCGGCCCGGTGCCGCCGAGGCCCTGGTCGCCTACGAGGACAAGGTGCTGGCCCTGCTCGGCGAGCACGGCGGCCGGCTCGTGCAGCGCGCCCGGGCCGACGGAGCCGACGGGCGGCCGGACGAGATCCAGCTGATCGAGTTCGCATCACAGGAGGGCTACGAGGGCTACATGGCCGACGCGCGGCGTACCGCGCTGGCCGGCGAGCGCGACGCGGCGATCGCCCGGACCGATCTGTACCCGGTCGAACTCGCCAAGTGACCACCTCGCCCGGCACCGCCCGTCCCGACGCAATAGGGTGCACGGGTGGCGAGAGTCCGGTTGAGTGTGGCCGAGCGGCGTGAGGAACTGTTGCGGGCCGCGATCGAGCAGATCGAGGTGCGGGGCGTGGCGGCGGTCAGGATCGCCGACGTCGCCTCGGCGCTCGGGGTGAGCAACGCGCTGGTGCTGTACCACTTCTCGACGAAGGAGAAGCTGGTCGCCGCTGCGTTCACGTTCGCGGCCGAGGACGATCTCGCACATCTGCGCAAACTGCTCGGCCGCCGTACGACGGCGCTACGACGACTGCGGTCGGCGGTGCGCTGGTACGCGCCGACCGGCCAGGCCAAGGGCTGGCGCCTGTGGATCGAGGGCTGGGCGGCGGCACTGCGCGAGCCCGCGCTGCAGGAGGTCACACGCGACCTCGACCGGCAGTGGAAGGCGGCGATCACCGAGGTCGTCACGGAGGGCGTGGCCGCAGGCGAATTCCACTGCCCGGACCCCCACGGCACGGCCCTCCGCCTGACGGCCCTCCTCGACGGCCTCGCCGTCCAACTGACCTCCTACACCGGCGCCGTCTCCCGCGCACGTGCCCAGCAATGGGTGGACGAGGCCCTGGCACACGAACTGGGCCTGCAACGAGCGGCATTGACGGCATCCGGGCGCTGAGCCCGCCCCCGGAGCGAGGACTCACACCGCCAGATCGTCTCGCCGAGCCGGACCACAGCACCGACCGTGACCGGGGGCTGGCCCACCGGGCGCGACCGCCCCTACCGGGGCCCGCAACGAGCAGCGCCGACGGCACCCGGAAGCCGGACCCGCCCGCAGCGAGAACCCACCGCGCCGAGCCGACGCACCGCGCCCAACCACCATGCCGACCACGGCCGGCAGGCCGGCCCGGAGCGGGCAGCGCTGGACGGCGTCCAGTGCGGCCGGACCCCCGTCCGGAGCTGGAGCTCATGCCCGCTTCACCTCGCAGGGCCGCCGGCAGGTCGGGCCGTCGGACCCGGTGGTTCTCACGCCACCGACGAGATCCGCATCCTGATGTCGTTCGGCGACAGGGTGCCCTTCGCGGTGACGTGGTCCCCGGAGGACTCCCCGCGCAGGCGGCGGCCGATCCAGGGGACCAGGTACTCGCGGGCCCAGTGGACGTCGTCGCGGCGGATCTCCAGGGTGCCGCGGCGTGGCAGTGGGGGCCAGGGCTGGTCCGGGTCGGCCGGGACCTCCAGGCCGAGGACCTGCCCGGCGCGCAGCGCCACGCGCGTGTGCCCCTCGGGCGAGAGATGGAGCCGGTCGCCGTCCCAGGCCCGGCGGTCCTGGACGCTCTTGAGGGACCACAGGTCGAGCACCGGACAGCCGTAGCGGTCGGCGATGGCCCGGACATGACCGTTGTACGTGGCGATCTTCCCGCGCAGATGCTTGAGCACGGGCACCCCACGGGTGTCGAACCCGGTCGTCACCATGACGGTGCCCGCGGCCTGGGTGAGCCGGGCGACGGCCCGCTCGAAGCGCTCGGCGACCTCGTCGGGGTCGGTGCCCGGGCGGATGATGTCGTTGCCGCCCGCACAGAAGGAGACCAGGTCCGGGGCCATTTCAATGGCCTGGGGCACCTGGTCCGCCACGATCTGGTCGAGCAGCTTGCCGCGTACGGCGAGGTTCGTGTAGCCGAAGTCGCCCTCGGGTCGCCGGTCGGCGAGGAGTACCGCGAACCGGTCGGCCCAGCCGACGAACGCCCCGTCGGGGCCGGGGTCGCCGACGCCCTCGGTGAAGCTGTCCCCCACCGCAACGTACGACCCGATCACTGATCTGCTGTCACTCTTCGAATCGTCTGCCACGTCGAGAAATGATCCACCTTCGAATGTGACCTACGCGACCGTAGGAAACGGCATGAAGGGGTTGACGGGCGGTGAGATAAGCCACTTCTAAAGTGTTCACCAAGCTCGGAATAACCCTCCGAGCAGGGATGTTGGAGCGTCAACCGCTCGGCGCACCACCGGACATACCGAAGGCCGGACCCGGGGATCGGGGTCCGGCCTTCGGTGGCGTGTCAGGCAGGTGGCTGGGGGGCGTCAGCCGACCGTGACGCCCTTCGAGCGCAGGTACGCGACCGGGTCCACGTCCGACCCGTAGTCGGGCGTGGTGCGGATCTCGAAGTGCAGGTGCGGGCCGGTCACGTTGCCGGTCGCGCCGGAGAGGCCGAGCTGCCGGCCCTCGGTCACGGCCTGGCCGGCCGAGACGGAGAGCTGGGACAGGTGGGCGTACTGCGCGTAGTGGCCGTCGGCGAGCTTGACGATGACCTGGTTGCCGTACGCGCCGCCCCAGCCCGCGGAGACGACCGTGCCCGCGCCGACGGCCTTGACCGGGGTACCAGTCGGGACGACGAAGTCGACGCCCGTGTGGTACCCGCTGGACCACATGCTGCCGGCCACCTTGTAGCCGGTGCCGATGGCGGAGCTGCTCACCGGGAGGGTGAATCCGTTGGCGCTGGTCGTCTTGGAGGCCTGCGTGGCGGTCGTCTTCTTGGCCGCCTTCTTGGGCGAGGACGCCTTCGGGGCGGCCGAAGACGCGGTCGTGTGCGACGACTTGGCGGCCGGCGCGGCCTTCTTGCCGATCGTCAGCTTCAGACCCGGGTGGATCATCGACGGGTCGTCGCCGACGGCCTGGCGGTTGTCCGAGTAGAGCTTCTTCCAGCCGCCGTTGACGTGCTGCTCGTCGGCGATCTTCGCGAGATAGTCGCCGACCCGCACCGAATAGGTGCGCACGCCGTTGTGGTTCGCGGCGCTCTTCTTCTCGGTGGTCTTCTTCTCGGCACCCGGAAGGGACTGGACGGCCTTTTGCGAAACCGACTGGGAAACGGAGTCCGCGGTGGCGGCGTGGGCGCCGGTGGCACCCATGAGCGGAAGTGCGAGTGCGGCGCCACCGGTTCCGGCGACGGCGATCGAGCGGGTGAAGCGCTGGGGCTTCTGACGGCGGTGCTTACCCTTCGCGGGCATGGCGAATTCCTCTCCGGCGCCTACGAGGTGAGCTGTCGGGTGCGAGCTGGAGATGCCCGGCCGCGCGTTTGACGCGGCTTTACCCCAAGCCGTTCCGGAGGCCGGAACAGGCGGTGATACCTGTGGGTCCCCCGCTCCTGCCGTTCACGGGTGAGTTGTGCGGGTACCGGGCGGCGGCAGGATTGGGCGTCCGTCCGGATTGGTGGCGAACGTAAGCGACGAAGACGCAAAGCAACAAGTGACGGTTCCCGGTGAATGCGTTTCTCTTGATCCCTTGTGGGAAATACCGGTGACCGTGCGTGAATTCCGGCTCCGCCTCCCTGCGTAAATCCCCTTGTAAAGCACGCGAATTACGTGAACATGACGGACCACGCACCGTCACGAATATGACGCTCCTCACCCACCCGTATCCCAGGAGCCCCTATTCGCGGGCGAGTTGGAAGGAAGCGGACAGAACGCTCAAGTACGACGTAGCCGGATAACCGTCGCGTCGAGGTCACCGCGCAAACCGGTCCGCAGGCCGTGATGCAGGAGGACGGCACCTCTGTGCACTTCGCCCGTTTCGCGGCATTCGTACGAGGCCTCGGGGTCAAGGCCGCGCAGGCGCAGTGCCGGAACCGGTTCGCCGTAGCTCTGCGCCTGGAGCCAGGCCAGGACGACCGCCTCGTCCCCGCGCACGTACTGCACGGCGCTCAGCCCGCCGCGCGGAGGCCGCAGCCGGTAGAGGTCGCCGCGCTGCACCAGGGGCCTGATCTCCTTGTAGCGGGCCACCCACTCCCCCGCCTCGGCCAGTTCCTCCTCGCTCCAGCGGGTGAGGTCGCCGCCCACCCCCAGCACACCGGCCATGGAGCTGACGAAGCGGAAGCGCAGCGAGCTGACCCGGCCGTTGAGCTGGATGTTGGGGCTGTCGGTGACCCAGGCGGCCATCACGCGCGCGGGGTGGATCTGGCTGAAGCCGTGCTGGATGGCGAGCCGGTCGAGCGGGTCGGTGTTGTCGGAGGTCCACACCTCGTCGGTACGGCTCATGATCCCCAGGTCGATCCGGCCGCCGCCGCCCGAGCACGACTCGAAGGCGACACCGGGGTGGGCCGCGCGCAGCCGGTCCAACAGGCCGTACAGGGCGCGGACATGGTCGATCCAGAGCCGCTGGGGGTAGGGCTCGCCGGGCCAGCCCGCGTCGGTGAAACAGCGGTTGAAGTCCCACTTCACATAGTCGATCGGGGCGCTGGACAACAGCCCGTCGAGCCGTTCCCACAGGTACTCCCGGACGTCCTCCCGGGCCAGGTTCAGTACGAGCTGATTGCGGAACTCCGTCCTCTTTCGTCCCGTTTGGAACTGAATCCAGTCGGGGTGCGCGCGGTACAGGTCGCTGTCCGGGTTGACCATCTCGGGCTCGACCCAGATGCCGAACTGCATGCCGAGAGCGTGCACATGGTCGGCGAGGGGCTTGAGGCCGTTCGGGAAGCGGTCCGGGTTGGGCGTCCAGTCGCCGATTCCGGCACGGTCGCTGGTGCGCTTTCCGAACCAGCCGTCGTCGACCACGAACAGCTCGACGCCGATCGCGGCGGCCCGCCGGGCGAGCGCCTCCTGCTGCTCCTCGGAGATGTCGAACTCCGTGGCCTCCCAGGAGTTGAACAGCACGGGCCGGTCCCGGTCCGCGTCCGGGATGACGTACGCGCGCTGGTACGCGTGCCAGGCGCGGCTCGCGCCGCCGAAGCCGCCGTCGCTCCACAGGCCGGCGAAGACGGGCGTCGTGTACGACTGGCCCGCCTCCAGGCGCAGCAGTCCCGAGTCGTCGTACCCCGCGCCGCCGGTGATCTGCACGCGCGCGTCCGGGAGCTGCGCCACGGCGATCCGCCAGGAGCCCGACCAGCCGAGCGCGCAGCCGTAGACCTCGCCGCTCTCCTCGGTCGCGTCGGTGTCGAGCGCCACCCAGGGCAGGTGCTGGTGCCCGGTGTGGCCGCGGCGGCTGCCGATGACCTTCTCACCGTAGGTGAGCGGGGCACTGGTCAGCCGGGACTCGGCGGCCCAGCGTCCGTGCAGCTGGGACAGGCGCCAGTCCTCGCGGTCGGGCAGGGTCCAGGTGGCGGAGTCGGCCCGCAACAGCTCCAGGGCCGGGCCCTCGTTGTCGACGGTCACCCAGCGCTCCACGACGTCGTGCCGCATCCGGTAGTGGAGGGTGATCCGCACGGCGTCGTCACAAAAGCGCAGGCGCAGCTCGCCGTCGTCACCGCCCTCGCCGCCCTCGGTGTCGTAGGCCTCGAAGCTCCACTGCGTGCCGCGGCGCTCGTCGGTGCGGACCGACAAGGCCGGCCGTACGAAGCGGGGTCCGCCCTCGACCGGGTACTCCTCGTGCCCGTCGAGCGGGGACTCGAAGGGCCAGTAGGCGGGCAGCGGCCGGGCGGCGAGAGCCTCGGCGTCGGCGAGCGCGATCCGCGGACCCCAGTGCAGATGCAGGAGTTCGTCGTCCTCGTTGAGATGCACGGCGTAGCTGCTGGCCCGCCCCGTCAGGAGCCATGTACGGCCGTTGTCGGCGATCTCCAGCATCCCAAGCCCCCCACACAGATCCGAACACGTGCGCTCAATCTGCAACATCATCAAGGGCCATGGGCCCTGGTCGCAACGCCTGTGGACAACTCATTGCCCAAGGAAACGCATGTCGTATGGTCGACAGAGCCCGTCGACGAGTCGCGCCGTTCGGGTGGAGTGGGAGGAGCACCCGTGACGCAGCAGATCCCGTCGACCGAACCGGAACTCGCAGGTGTCCGCAATTTCCGCGACGTCGGCGGCCTCCCGACCACGGACGGACGACGGGTGCGGTTCGGGGTGCTGTTCCGCAGCGGCCACCTCGCGCACGCGACGCAGGAGGACAGCGAGTTCCTGGCCTCTCTTGGCCTGCACACCGTCTTCGACTTCCGCAACGCGGCGGACCAGAAGCTGGAGGGCCCGGACGTCGAGCTGCCAGGCGTGCGCAATGTGAACCTGCCGCTGACCGACCCGGCGGACGGCGCCGAGTTCTGGAAGATGGTCCGCGACGGCGAGATCGAGCAGCTGCGCGGCATCCTGGGCGACGGTCGCGCCGCGAACCGGATGATCACCTCCTACCGCACGATCATCAAGGAGCGCACCGCCGAGCACGCGCGCGTGCTGCGCTCGCTCGCCGAGGACAGCGTGCCCGCGCTCATGCACTGCGCGGCGGGCAAGGACCGTGCGGGCCTGTCCATAGCCGTGACGCTGCTCGCGCTGGGCGTCGAGCGCGAGGCGATCGTCGCGGACTACCTGGAGTCGAACGCCAAGCACCGCCGTTACAAGGTGCGCCGCAGCAGCTCCTCCGCCGCGGGCTACTCCCCCGAGGTCATGGAGCTGCTCAGCCCCCTCTTCGAGGCCCGCGCCGAGTATCTGGCGGCGGCCTTCGAGACGATCGAGGAGACCTGGGGCGACGTCGACACCTACCTGGAGCAGGGCCTGGGCCTCACCCCGGAGCTGCGCGCGAGCCTGCGGGAGCGACTGCTCGACTGATCACGGCGGTCGCCGGTACTTACTTGGCGCCGATCTCGAAGAGCAGATAGATGAAGGCCGCGAAGAGGTGCCCCACCGCGATGTAGATGATCAGGCGCACCCACAGGGCGCGGGGGAACTTCTCCTCCATGTTGCTGTTGCTCATGGCATGTCTCCGGTGATCGGGCCCAGGCACAGCGTGGCCGTGGGGCTCTGCAGAAGGGTGTGGACGAAGAGGAGCTCGACCCCGTCGGGATCCTGGGCGGCGATGCGGTGCGGGGTCAGCGAGTCGAAGTGCGCGCTCTCGCCGGGGCCGAGCCGGTGCGCGGTGTCGCCGAGCCGTAGCCGCAGCCGCCCCTTGAGGACGTAGAGCCACTCCTCACCGGGGTGCACCCGCACGATGTCGCCCTGCGAGCCGTGCGGGACGCGCACCCGCAGGGCCTGCATCCCGCGGCCGGACGCGCCGGCCTCCCAGTAGGTCCAGCCGCCCGCGGCGGTCGGTTCCATGTCGCCGGCGCGTACGACGGCGTCCTGGTCGGCGACCGTCTCGCCGAGCAGTTCCGAGACGGTCGTACCGTAGATACGTGCGAGGGTGAGCAGCACCGGCAACGACGGCTGGCGCTGCCCGGTCTCCAGCCGGGACAGATGGGCCGCCGACAGTCCGGCGGTGCGGGCCGCCGCCTCCAGCGTGAGAGAGGCCCGGCGGCGCAGGGCGCGAAGCTGTGGCGCGACGACGGGCAGGACGTCACCCTGGCCCGCCGCGGGAGCGGCATCTGGGGCGTTCATGCCTCCATTGAGCCCGAGTATTGCCCAGCAGGCAAAATTCTTGCCTCAGCGGCAAAAGCCCCGAGAGGCGCTCCCGGAACGGCTCCGGCTGCTACGCTGCCCCCGACATTTGAACGCGTTCAAAACCAGGGGGACCAGATGCAGGGAAACGCTCCCGCCGACTGCGACGCCACACCCGCCGCCGCCCTCGGCCCCGTCTCACTGTTCCTGGGGCTGATGGCGGCGGCGGGTTTCGTGCCGTGGCTGACGCTCTTCATGATCCCCCTGATGGCCATCGGCGGCGGACTCGCCGTCACCTTCGGCCTCATGGGGCTCCACTACGCCGGCCGCGGAATCGGCCGGCGGTGGATCACCGTCACGGGCACGGTCCTGGGCGTGCTCGCGCTGGCCTGGCCGTTCGTCGTGCTCGGCCCCTACCTTCCGCTGCTCGGCCTCTGATCAGCGATTGGCCACCGCCTGCTTCACCAGCGTCTTGCCGAAGTCCCACATCAGGCCGCCGCCGCTGTGCGCGTCGTCCATGACGGCAGTGAAGGCGTCCACGAAGCGGTCCACATCCTCCTCGCCGATGACCAGCGGCGGGATCAGCTTGATCACTTCCAGATGGTCGCCGGAGACCTGGGTGAGGATGCGGTGGCGCTGCAGCAGCGGTACGACGACCATCTGTGCGAACAGGCCCTTGCGCGCGGCCTGCAGCATGGTCCAACGGCTGCGCAGCTTCAGCGACTTGGGCCTGCCGAACTCGATGCCGATCATCAGGCCCCGGCCGCGGACGTCGGCGAGCAGCTCGTACTTGTCGATCAGCGCCGCGAGCCGGGACTTCAACTGCTCCCCGGTGGCCCGCGCGTTGGCGACGATCTGCTCGTCCTCCATCACCGACAGCACGGCGAGACCGGCCGCCATGGCCTGGGCGTTGGCCCCGAAGCTCGCCGAGTGCACCAGCACCCGGTCCATCGACGAGTAGACCTTCTTGAAGATCCAGTCCTTGCCGAGCGTCGCCGACACCGGCACGTACCCGCCCGACAGCGACTTCGCCACGCACACCAGGTCCGGTTCGACGCCGTCCTCGTGCTGGTAGGCGTAGAAGTCGCCGGTGCGGCCGAGGCCGGTCTGCACCTCGTCGGCGATGAGCAGCGCCTTGTGCTTGTGCAGCAGTTCCTGGGCGGCGCGCAGATAGCCGGGCGGGGCCTCGTGCACGCCCTTGCCCTGGATCGGCTCGACGATCAGGGCGGCGACGTCGCCCTTCTTCAACTCCCGTTCCAGCGCGTCGAGATCACCGAGGGGGATGGCGGTGTCGGGCAGCAGCGGGGCGAAGCCGTCCCGGAAACCGTCCTCGCCGTTGACCGACAGCGAGCCGGTGGTCAGGCCGTGGAAGGCGTGGTCGCAGTACAGGATGCGCGGCCTGCCGGCGGCGAACCGGGCGAACTTCAGGGCCGTCTCCACCGCTTCCGTGCCGCTGTTGCCGAAGAAGACCCGGTCCAGATGCGGGCTGTGGGTCAGGAGCCGCTCGGCCAGCAGCCCGGGCAGCGGCTGGCAGTCGAAGCGGGTGAGGTCCGCGAGCTGGGCGTCGAGGACGTCGTGCAGCGCCTTGCGGACGACGGGGTGGTGGCGGCCCACGCCCATCACCCCGAACCCGGCCAGCATGTCCAGGTAGTCGTTGCCGTCCGCGTCCCAGAAGTGGGCGCCCTCGGCGCGCTCGTAGACCTTGTCGAAGCCGATGGTGTGCAGCATGCGCGGGAGTTGGTGGTTCAGATACTTCCCGTGCAGCTCGTAGCGCTCGGCTCCGCGCTCGGCCAGGAGAGCGCCGAGGTCGAACTCCTTGGTCATTCAGCCTTCTCCTTGACTGTGCCGCCGGGCTGTTCGCCGACGGCCAGGGTGTCCTCGGCCTCCTTGACGGCGAGGCTCGCGCTGATCCGGCCGGCCACCTCGACGGGGGTCAGGCCGATGTCGGCCAGTACCTCGCTGCGTTTGGCGTGCGCGAGGAACTGCTCCGGAATGCCGAACCGGCGTACGGGGACGTCGACTTCGGCGTCACCGAGTGCCAGCGCCACCGCGGCGCCGACGCCGGCCGCGCGGCTGTTGTCCTCGACGACGGCCACCAGGCGGTGCTCGGCGGCGAGAGGCGGCAGCGCCGGGTCGACGGGCTTGACCCAGCGGGGGTCGACGACGGTGCACGAGATCCCGCGGGCCTCGAGCAGCTCGGCGGCCTGCAGACAGACGGGCGCCATCACGCCGACGGCGACCAGCAGCACGTCCGGCGTGCCCGGTCCGCGGTGCAGGACGTCGAGGCCGCCGACCCGGTCGACCGCCGGGATCCTCGGCCCCACCGACTCCTTGGGGAAGCGCACCAGGGTCGGCGCGTCGTCGACGGCGACGGCCTCGCGCAGCTGGGCGCGCAGCTGGTCGGCGTCGCGCGGGGCGGCGATCCTGAGTCCGGGCACGACCTGGAGGATCGACATGTCCCACATGCCGTTGTGGGAGGCGCCGTCGACGCCGGTGACGCCGGCCCGGTCCAGGACGAAGGTGACCCCGCAGCGGTGCAGGGCCACGTCCATCAGCAGCTGGTCGAAGGCGCGGTTGAGGAAGGTGGCGTAGACGGCGACGACCGGGTGCAGTCCGCCGGTCGCGAGACCGGCCGCGGAGACGGTCGCGTGCTGCTCGGCTATGCCGACGTCCCAGACGCGGTCCGGGAACCGCTCCGCGAACTTGGCGAGGCCCACCGGGTGCAGCATGGCCGCGGTGATCGCGACGATGTCCTCCCGTTCCTCGCCGATCGCGGCGATCTCGTCGCCGAACACCGAGGTCCAGGAAGGGCCGTTGGACGGCGCGAGGGGCTCGCAGGTGAGCGGGTCCATCACGCCGACGGTGTGGAAGTGATCCTCCTCGTGGGCGAGGGCGGGCTCGTAGCCGCGGCCCTTCTCGGTGAGGCAGTGCACGAGCACCGGCCCGTGGAAGCGTTTCGCGCGCCGCAGCGCGGACTCCACGGCCCCGATGTCGTGTCCGTCGATCGGTCCTACGTATTTCAGGCCCAGGTCCTCGAACATGCCCTGCGGGGCGAACGCGTCCTTGAAGCCCTTCTTCGCGCCGTGCAGCGACTCGTAGATGGTGTTGCCGACGACGGGGGTGCGCAGCAGTACGTCCTTGCCCCAGGCCAGCACCTGCTCGTAGCTGTCCGTGGTGCGCAGGGTGGCCAGGTGGTTGGCGAGGCCTCCGATGGTCGGGGCGTACGAGCGCTCGTTGTCGTTGACGACGATGATCAGCGGGCGGTCCTTGGCGGCCGCGATGTTGTTCAGTGCCTCCCAGGCCATGCCGCCGGTGAGTGCGCCGTCGCCGATGATCGCGACGACGTGGCCCTTCTCCCCCTGCACCTGGCGGGCCTTGGCCAGGCCGTCGGCCCAGCCGAGCGCCGTGGAGGCGTGGCTGTTCTCGACGATGTCGTGCTCGGACTCCTCGCGCGAGGGGTAGCCGGACAGGCCGCCCTTGCCGCGCAGCTTGGAGAAGTCCTGACGGCCCGTCAGCATCTTGTGGACGTAGCTCTGGTGACCGGTGTCCCACACGATGCGGTCGACGGGCGACTCGAAGACCCGGTGGAGCGCGATGGACAGTTCCACCACCCCCAGATTGGGCCCGAGGTGTCCACCGGTCCTGGCGACCGCGTGCACCAGGAACTCCCGGATCTCTTCGGACAGGTCACCGAGTTCCGCCTCGGACAGCGCCTTCAGGTCGCGTGGTCCCCGGATGTTCTCCAGAATCGTCACGCTCGGGCCCCCTCTCGGTCCGTACCTTGCTTCAACTCACCGTCACTGCCGGTTTCCCCGTGACGCCGGGGGCATCCGATGCGGCCCCGTCCTGCTCCATCTGCTCGGCGATCTTCATCGCCTCTTCGATGAGGGTCTCGACGATCTTCGACTCCGGTACGGTCTTGATGACCTCACCCTTGACGAAGATCTGGCCCTTGCCGTTGCCGGAGGCGACCCCGAGGTCGGCCTCCCGCGCCTCACCGGGCCCGTTGACCACACAGCCCATGACGGCGACGCGCAACGGCACTTCCATGCCGTCCAGGCCCGCCGTGACCTCGTCGGCCAGCTTGTAGACGTCGACCTGGGCCCGCCCGCAGGACGGGCAGGAGACGATCTCCAGGCGCCGCTGGCGCAGTCCCAGCGACTCCAGGATCTGGATGCCGACCTTGACCTCCTCGGCGGGCGGCGCGCTGAGCGAGACCCGGATGGTGTCGCCGATGCCCTGCGACAGCAGCGCGCCGAAGGCGACCGCCGACTTGATCGTGCCCTGGAAGGCCGGACCGGCCTCGGTCACCCCGAGGTGCAGCGGGTACTCGCACTGCTCGGCCAACTGCCGGTACGCCTCGACCATCACGACCGGGTCGTTGTGCTTGACCGAGATCTTGATGTCCCGGAAGTCGTGCTCCTCGAACAACGACGCCTCCCACAGCGCCGATTCGACCAGCGCCTCCGGGGTCGCCTTGCCGTACTTCTGCAGCAGCCGCTTGTCGAGGGAGCCGGCGTTGACGCCGATCCGGATCGGCGTGCCGTGGTCCTTGGCGGCCCGCGCGATCTCCCTCACCTGGTCGTCGAACTTCTTGATGTTTCCCGGGTTGACCCGCACCGCGGCACACCCGGCCTCGATCGCCGCGAACACGTACTTCGGCTGGAAGTGAATGTCCGCGATCACCGGGATCTGCGACTTGCGGGCGATGGTCGCCAGCGCGTCCGCGTCGTCCTGCGTGGGGCAGGCGACGCGGACGATCTGGCAGCCGGACGCGGTGAGTTCGGCGATCTGCTGGAGCGTGGCGCCGATGTCCGACGTACGCGTCGTCGTCATCGACTGCACCGACACCGGAGCCCCGCCCCCGACCGCCACCGGCCCGACATGGATCTGCCGCGACACGCGTCGTTCGGCGATCGGACGGGCCGGCACCTCGGGGAGGCCCAAGGGAATGGCGGTCACGACGTCACTCCCGGTTTCCGGAGACCGTCTCGCGCATGGCGCGCAGGGACTCCTTCAGCGACCCCATGGTGGCGAGGACGGCGGTGGGCTCGTAGCCGCAGTGCGCCATGCAGTTGGCGCAGCGCGGGTCCTTGCCGCGGCCGTACTTGTCCCAGTCGGTCTTCTCGATGAGTTCGCGGTACGTCGGCACGTACCCGTCGCTCATCAGGTAGCAGGGGCGCTGCCAGCCGAAGAGCGAGTAGTTCGGGATCGCCCAGGCCGTGCACGGGAAGTCGACCTTGCCCTCCAGGAAGTCCAGGAAGAGCGGGGAGTGGTTCAGCCGCCACTTCTTGCGGTTGCCGCCCGCGAAGGCCTTCTTGAACAGCTCGCGGGTCTGCTCCACACCCAGGAAGTGCTCCTGGTCGGGCGCCTTCTCGTAGGCGTAGGCGGGCGAGATCATCATCTCGTCGACCTTGAGGTCGTCGTTGAGGAAGTTGAGCACCTCGATGATGGTCTGCGGGGTGTCGGTGTTGAAGAAGGTCGAGTTGGTGGTGACCCGGAAGCCGCGCCGCTTGGCCTCCTTGATGGCCTCCACGGCCTCGTCGAACACACCCTCCTTCGCCACCGACTCGTCGTGCCGCTCGCGCAGTCCGTCGATGTGCACGGCGAAGGCGAAGTAGGGCGAGGGCTTGAACTTGTCCATCTTCTTGCGCAGCAGCATGGCGTTGGTGCACAGGAAGACGTACTTCCGCTTCGCCACCAACTGCCGCACGATCTCATCGATCTGAGGGTGCATCAGGGGCTCGCCGCCCGCGATGGACACCATCGGGGCACCGGACTCCAGCACCGCCCCGACAGCCTGGGCGACCGGCATGCGCTGCTTGAGCACACCCGCCGGGTGCTGGATCTTGCCGCAGCCCTCGCACTTCAGATTGCATGCGAAGAGAGGTTCAAGCTCCACGATCAACGGGAACTTGTCCCGCTTGCGCAGCTTCTGTTCAGCCAAATACGTAGCGACCTTGATGGACTGGCGCAGCGGCATGGCCATCTGGCTCACCTCCTGGGGAGCAGCAAAGAACGGTGCCAATCGAAAAAAGCCGGAAGAACGGAACGAAGAACGCGGAAGGCAGATATTCCACCGCGTACCGTGCCGATCCGGACGAGTTCATGTTCAGGAGCGTCCACGACCACACGGACGGCCGCAACCGGGCGCTCAGCGGTGCGAACGGCGCTCAGGAGCGTCGCCGCGGATTCCATGTCGACCGCGATTGCGCCGGTCGCGAGCAGATCCGACCGTTCGTGACCACGGACGACGTGATCGGAACCGGCCACCGGACCCCTGTGGACGGTACGTCCGGGCACGGTGCGCGCAAGCTCCTTGACGAGTAGGTCGGTCCCGGTACACCGAACGGTTCCGTCCGGATCGCGGGTCTCCTCGGCGACCACCAGATCGCCGGGGTGCATGCCGGGTGCGAGCCCGGCGCAGAAGCCCGTGGCCAGCACCGCGGCCCCGCCGAGGGCCGGGTCGGCCAGCCTGCGGGTGACGGACCGTTCGGCCGCCTTGGGCCCCATGCCGGTCCGCAGAACGGTGACCGGCCCGCCGGCCCCACTGCGGTCGCCCGTGCGCAGGGCAAGGCGCTCGATGCCCAGCGCACACGCGATCAGCAACGGGGCCGGGGCGGGCTGTGTGCTCATCAGCCCCCCTTGCCGACGGATGTCACGGCGAAGGGCTCTCCGTGCACATACCGGCCGAGTGCGGTCAGCGGGAAGACCTGCCGGTAGAGGTGGTAGTTGATCGAGAAGTCCCAGGGGAAGCCGGTCCCGGTGAAGTAGGGCTCGTCCCAGGAGCCGTCCTCGCGCTGGGTGGCCGCGAGCCACTCGATGCCGCGCTCGACGGCCTTGGAGTCCCGCTCCCCGGCCGCGAGCAGCGCCATCAGCGCCCACGCGGTCTGCGAGGCGGTCGAGGCGCCCCGGCCGCTCCACTCCTTGACGTACTTGTAGGAGCGCAGGTCCTCGCCCCAGCCACCGTCGTCGTTCTGGACCTTCTCCAGCCAGGCCACGGCCCGCCGGATCGCGGGGTGCGAGCCGGGGATCCCGGCGGCGGTCAGCGCGGGGACGACGGAGCCGGTGCCGTAGATGTAGTTGACGCCCCAGCGCCCGAACCACGAGCCGTCCGGCTCCTGTTCGGCCAGCAGCCACTCGATGCCGCGCCGGGTGCGCGGGTCGTGGGAGAGGCCCTCGACGGCCAGCATCTCCACCACGTGCGCGGTGACGTCCGCGGACGGCGGGTCGATGACCTCGCCGAAGTCGCAGAACGGCAGCCGGTTGGGGAAGGGGCTGGTGTTGTCGACGTCGAAGGCGCCCCAGGCGCCGTTCTTCGACTGCATGCCGAGGTTCCAGCGCACCGCCCGGCCGATCGCCTTGTCCACCCGCTCCGGGTCGTGGTGCTTGACCCGGCGCAGCGCGAGGGCCACCTCGGCGGTGTCGTCGATGTCGGGGTAGTTGTCGTTGTGGAACTCGAACGCCCAGCCGCCGGGCGGCAGTTGGGGCCGTCGCACGGCCCAGTCCCCGGGGCGCACGATCTCCTCGCCGAGCATCCAGTCCGCCGCCTTGACGAGCTGCGGATGGTCCACGGGCAGACCGGCGTCCACGAGCGCGATGGTGGCGAGACAGGTGTCCCACACCGGCGACTGGCAGGCCTCGATCATCCGGGCCCCGTCCTCGCGCCACACGGCGAAGCGGTCGAGGGAGGCGAGTCCCTCGCGCAGCACCGGGTGCTGGAGGTCGTAGCCGAGCAGGTAGAGGGCGATGACCGAGTACACGGCCGGCGGCTGGATGCCGCCCCAGCAGCCATCGTTCTCCTGCCGCTCGATGATCCAGCGGGCGGCGGAGTTCATCGCCGCCTTGCGCAGCCGGCGCGGGATGACCTTGCGCGCCTGGTGCAGCGCCCTGTCCAGGCGCTGGAAGGCTCCGTCCCAACTCGCCGCCGGGGCAAAGGGCTTGGGCGGGTTCGGGTTGTTCGCGTCCTGGTGCAGCTCGTCGAGCGCGAACGGCGCGGGCCGCACCGGCCGCTTGGCGGAGACGATCGTCAGCGGCACGATCGTCTGCCGTGCCCAGCACCCGAAGTCGTAGATGTTCAGCGGCATCCACTTGGGGAAGTAGATGAGTTCCGGCGGGAGTTCGGGCAGGTCCTCCCACTTCCACCAGCCGAACAGCGCGAGCCAGATCCGGGTGAAGACACGGGAGGCGGCGACGCCGCCCTGCTCGCGGATCCACGCCGAGGCCTTCGCCATGTGCGGGGCGTCCGGCTCGTCGCCCGCCAGACGCAGCGCGACATAGCCCTCGATGGTGGTGGACAGGTCGCCCGGTCCGCCGTAGAAGGAGGCCCAGGTGCCGTCCTCGCGCTGCTCGCCGCGCACGAACAGTCCGGCGGCGTGCGCGGTGGACTCGTCCAGGATGCCCAGGAACTGACGCAGCAGCAGGTCCTCGGCGTCCATGGTCACATTGGTCTCGAGGTCGCCCTTCCACCAGCCCGCGGCGTCCTGCCGGGACAGCAGGAAGTCGGTGGCGCGTCGGGTCGCGCGTGCGGCGGCGTCGTGCACCCCGGCCGCCACGGGGGTCGTGCTGTCGGTGTCGCTGGCCGAGGCAGCTCGGGGCGGGACGGCCCCGGCGCTTCCGTCGGTCGTCGCTGTCATGGCTTCCCCTTCTTGCAGTCGTGCGTGTCGTGCCTGCTGTGGGTCCGCCGTCGACCGGTGCCTTATACATCTTGTCCGGCACCGGCCGGCGACTACGCGAGGAGTCTTCGACCGATACTGATCATCTCTTTCGTACGACGACGAAGTCGGCGAGCGCCGCGAACTGGGCCCGGACACGGTCGGGCATGTCGATGGCGTCGAGGGCCTCGATGGCGATGGTGTGCTGACGGCGCGCTTCCTCGGCCGTCCATTCGCGGCCGCCCGCCTCTTCGATGAGGGCGGCGCGGGCCGCGAACTCCTCCTCGGAGAAGTTCTCGAAGTCGCTGCTCTTGGCGTCGGCGGCGAGCAGCTCGCCGAGCCGCTCGGAGGCGGCACCGCCCGCCGCGAGCGCGGCCACGACCGGCAGGGACTTCTTGCGCTGGCGCAGATCGCTCCAGGTCTGCTTGCCGGTGGAGTCCGGGTCGCCCCAGATGCCGAGCAGGTCGTCGACGGCCTGGAAGGCGAGTCCGAGGTGGTAGCCGTACTTCTCCATCGTGTCGGCGGTGCGGTCGTCCGCGCCGCCGAGCACCGCGCCGATGGAGGAGGCGCAGGCCAGCAGGGCGCCGGTCTTGTTGCCCTCCATCTCCAGGCACTCCTCGACGCTGACGCGGTCGCGGTGCTCGTAGGAGATGTCCTGGGCCTGGCCGTCGATCAGGGCGCGGGTCGCCGCGGTCAGCCGGCGGGCGGCGCGGCCGGCCTCGACCGTGCCGAGCTCCAGCAGGACCTCGTTGGCGAGGGCGAACAGGGCGTCGCCCACCAGGATCGCCTGGGCGGGGCCGTGCACCTTCCAGACGGTGTCGCGGTGGCGGCGCTGCTCGTCGCCGTCCATCAGGTCGTCGTGCAGCAGCGAGAAGTTGTGGACCAGTTCGACGGCGACCGCGCCGGGGATGCCGGCCTCGGGCGCCGCACCGGTGACCTCGGCGGAGAGCACCGCGAGCGCGGGACGCACGGCCTTGCCGCCGTCGCCGTCCGCGGGGTTGCCCTCGGCGTCGATCCAGCCGAAGTGGTAGGCGGAAACGGTGTCCATGGGAGGGGCCAGGCGGTCCACGGCCGCCTTCAGTACCGGTGTGGCAAGGGTCCGGCCGCGCTCCAGGAGCGCGGTCACGTCCACCGCGGTCCTCCGCGCGGCCGTCTCGGCCGGGGGCACAGTGGGCACAGTCTCTCCTCTTTCTGCGGTGCCGGAGGTGTGGGGGCCTGCCGCGTGCTGCTCGAGCATCAAGCCGCCTCCTCGAACTCGAAGAGGTCGCTGGGGCGGGACCGGCCCAGGGCGCTCAACGCGGCGTCGGCCGCACTCACACCACTGCGGACCGCACTCTCCATGGTCGCGGGCCACCCTGTGGCGGTCCACGCTCCGGCCAGATAGAGGCCGGGGGCCTTGGTGCGGGCGCCGGGCCGCAGCCGTCCGACGCCGGGGGTGGGTGCGAACGTCGCCGTGCGCTCCCTGGTGACGAAGAAGTCCTTCACTTCGGCACCGCGGGTTGCCGGAAGCAGTCGTTCCAACTCGGGCAGGTAGCGCTCGCGCAGGGTGGCGACCGGTGCGTCGATCTCGTCGTGCGCGGCCGACTGCGACAGCGCGAGGTACTGGCCCTCGCGCAGTCCGGACGCCGCGGTGCGGTCGAAGACCCACTGGACGGGGGTGCCGAGGGCCGCGAAGAACGGCCTGCTGAGCACCTTTCGGTCGTAGACGACATGGACGTTGAGGATCGGCGCGGTGCCGATGTCCAGCAGCTGGTCAGGGTGGTCGAGGGCGCCGTCGGGCAGCAGCTCGTGGGCCTCGCGCTGGGGTACGGCGAGCACGACGGCGTCCGCCTGAAGCGTCTCGCCGGGAACCTGAACGCTCCAACGCCCGTTCTCGTCAGTAGAGATGGAGGTGACGCGTGTACGGACTTCGGTGCGCACGCCCGCGGAGTCGAGCGCCTTGCGGGCGAGCCGGTCGTGCAGTTCACCCAGCGGGACATGGGCCCAGCCGATGTCGGCCGCGCCCGGGTCGGACAGCAGACCGGTCTTGAACACCATCGCGGCGAGCCCCAGCGAGGCGTCGCCCGCGACCGCGTTGAGGGTGGCGACCCCGACCAGGTCCCACAGGGCCTCGACGGCACGCGCCGACTGGCCGTGCGCGGCCAGCCAGCTGCCGAAGTCCTGGGTGTCCAGGGTCGGATCGGCGAGGTCGAGCCCCTTGAGCGCGAGCGCGGCACGCCCCACCTTGGCCCGCTCGGCGAGCGAGAGATGCGGATAGGTCGCAAGGCTGCGCCCCAGATGCAGGGGTACGGGCAGCGGGTCGCGCCGCAGCCTGCCCAGCCGCCGCCCCTCGGGCTTGCCGATGTCGAGGACGGGCACGTCGAGACGATCCTGCAGCGGCGCCAGCGCCGTCCCCTCGATCCGGTCGAGGAACCAGCGGTAGGCGGTGCAGCAGCGCAGGTAGACGTGCTGTCCGTTGTCTACGGTCAGTTCGCCGCGCTGGAAGGAGAAGGCCAGGCCGCCCAGTCTCGGCCTGCCCTCGATCAGGGTGACGCGGATGCCCGCGTCGGCGAGCGCGAGCGCGGCGGTGATGCCGGCGAGCCCGCCGCCGATCACGACGGCGTCCCGTGCGGGACGCCCCGGCATGCCCGCGAGCGGCTCGTCGGAGCCGGTGTCGTCGGTCATCGTGCACCCTCCCCTGCGCGGCCTCCGTGCTGTTCGAACGGTGCACGGTCGGCCGTCGCAGTCAGGGACGCCGTCCCCGCCCGGAGGGTTGCGTGCCGCTTTTCGCCGGTGGAATCACCTTGGCCCGTTTTGTCCATCAGGCGCGCCTCCTGACGGTCCTGGTCACATGCCGGGCGTCCAGGCCGGACAGTCCGCGTACGGCGACATACGCCTTCTCACGCCCGGGCAGCGAGACCCGGCCGCGCAGCACGGCCTCCGGGTCCCGCTCGATGCGGTCGAGCAGCCGGCGGTAGATGCCGGCCATGGCGGCGACGCAGGCTCCGCTGCGCCGGTCGAGCATGGGGAGCAGCCGGTAGCCCTCGGCGAAAAGGGCGCGGGCCCGACGCACTTCGAAGTGCACGAGGCCCGTGAAGTCGGAGCCCTCCGGTGGGGTCGGCCCGCTGAACCCGGCCGAGCACCCGAATTTCGCGAGGTCGTCGGAGGGCAGATAGGTGCGTCCGCCCTCGGCGTCCTCCCGGACGTCTCTGAGGATGTTGGTGAGCTGCAGCGCCAGCCCGAGCGTGTCCGCGTACTCCGCTGCCCGCTCGGCGCCGCGCGCGCCCCGCTCGGTGCCGAACACCCCGAGGGAGAGCCGCCCGATGGCGCCCGCGACACAGCGGCAGTAGACCTTCAGGTCGTCCCAGGTCTCGTACGTCTCGCCGCGTACGTCCATCAGCACGCCGTCGATCAGCTCGTCCAGGCCGCCGAGCGGGATCGGGAAGGCGTCGGCGGCATGGGCGAGTGCGACCGCGACGGGGTCGGTGTCGTCCTCGGCGACCGCGCCCTCGCGCACCCGGGTCAGCAGCGCCCGGGTCTCGTCGAGTCTCGCCGTCTTGACGTCGTCCGCCAGCTCGCCGTCGCCGATGTCGTCGACGCGCCTGGAGAACGCGTACAGCGCCGACATCGCCCGCCGCTTGGGCGTCGGCAGCAGTCTGATGCCGTACGCGAAGTTACGGGCCTGCTGCCCGGTGACGGCCTCGCAGTAGCTGTAGGCGGCGAGTACCGGCGCGGACACGTGTGGTGGAGACTCCACGGTCCGGATCACCCCTCTCCTCGCAGAGTCACGCCCACCTCGCGCAGCAGCCGGCCCTTGCCGGGCTTGGGCGGGCCGTGAAGTACGTCGTATTCAGCGGCGGCGATCGCGTGGATCGCCGCCCTTCCCCCGGCCACGAACCCCGCGAGCAGCAGCCTCAGCCTGCCGTGGACGCTACCCACGAGAGGGGCGCCTTCATTCAGGAGATCCCGGGCGCGTTGTGCCTCGTACGCGACCAGTGCGCGCACCGATGCGCCCGCGGTGGATGTGGCGAGATCCGCCTCTTGAACACGGAACTGCTTCATGTCCTCGGCGGGCAGATAGACACGGTCGCGGCCGAGGTCCTCGGCGACGTCCTGCAGATGCTCGACGATCTGCAGCGCCGTGCAGATCGCGTCCGACAGACGGATGCGCTCGGGGGTCGAGGTGCCCGTGACGGACAGGACGAGACGGCCGACGGGGTTGGCTGACAGCTCGCAGTAGGCGAGCAGGTCGTCGTAGGTCTCGTAGCGGCTGACGAGCTGGTCCTGGCGGTTGGCCGCGATCAGGCCGAGAAAGGGCTCCGGGCTCAGGCCGTGGCGCCGGACGGTCGGCTGGAGGCGGCGCAGCAGCGGGTGGTGCGGGGTCGAGTCGAAGACCCGGTTCAGGTCCTGCTCGAAGGCGTCCAGGAGGAGCAGCCGGTCCTCGGCGTCCTCGGGCGGGACGCCGAGCAGACGGGCGTCGGCGCCGCCGGGGGCCAGGTCGCCGTCGCCGATGTCGTCGACGAGGCGGGCGAAGCCGTACACCGCCATGAGGTCGGCGCGCCAGGCCCGGGGCAGGAAGAAAGGAGCCACGGGGAAGTTCTCGCCCGCGGCCTTGTCGAGCGTGCCGCGCTCCGGATCACCGGCGTACGAGGCGCCGGTTCCCGTCACCGGTGGCCGCCCGCGGCGGGGACGGCACATGCTCCGCCGAGCTGGGGAGTTTCCGTAGCCATTGCCGTCACATCTCCCGTTCTACACTGCCGACCCAATGCATACTATTTCGGACACGCCGCCCGGCCCTCGGCGCGGTCGTCCCGCTTTTGGGTGTCGCGCATTATCGCCCCACTTGCCGCCTTTCGGGACCGGTACAGCTTACGTTGTACAACGCAGCGAGCTTCGCTGGGGTGTCCTGCACATCACAACAACACACCGATTGGCTTCAAGATTCCTTGGGCGGGACCGAGTTGACGTTTCCTTTGCAGACGCGGGGCCCCGCCGGAACAGTTCCGGCGGGGCCCCGCGAAGCGTGCTGGGCCTGTCGGCCCATGGGTGAGTGGACTACTTGCCCGTGAACTTCTCGTACTCCTTGAGGACCTCGTCGGTGGGCCCGTCCATGCGCAGCTCGCCGCGCTCCAGCCACAGGACGCGGTCGCAGGTGTCCCGGATCGACTTGTTGTTGTGGCTGACCAGG
Source organism: Streptomyces spinosisporus (assembly GCF_022698145.1). Lineage (GTDB taxonomy): Bacteria > Actinomycetota > Actinomycetes > Streptomycetales > Streptomycetaceae > Streptomyces > Streptomyces spinosisporus. The sequence continues at coordinate 1,081,975 of NZ_JALDAX010000001.1, read as the reverse complement.
AACACCGTGCCGGCCTCCTTGCGCAGTTCACGGATGCGCTCCTCGGAACGCTTCTGGAACTTGCGGTCGCCGGTCGCCAGCGCCTCGTCGATCATCAGGACGTCGTGGTCCTTGGCCGCGGCGATGGAGAAACGCAGCCGGGCCGCCATGCCGGAGGAGTAGGTGCGCATCGGCAGGGTGATGAAGTCGCCCTTCTCGTTGATGCCCGAGAAGTCGACGATGCCCTGGTAGCGCTCCTTGATCTGCTCGCGGGACATTCCCATGGCGAGCCCGCCCAATATGACGTTGCGCTCGCCCGTCAGGTCGTTCATCAGGGCCGCGTTGACGCCCAGCAGCGAGGGCTGGCCGTTGGTGTAGACGCGGCCCTTCTCCGCCGGGAGCAGGCCGGCGATGGCGCGCAGCAGGGTCGACTTGCCGGAGCCGTTGGAGCCGATGAGGCCGACGGCCTCGCCGCGGTAGGCGACGAAGGAGACGCCCTTGACGGCGTGCACCTTGCGCACCCCGCGCTCCTCGCCGCGCTTGACGATGCGGCTGAGGGCGGCGGTGGCGCTGCCCTTGCCGGTCTTGGCGCCGTGGACGCGGTAGACGATGTGCAGCTCGTCGGCGATGACGGTGGGGATCCGTCCGCCGCCCTGCTGGTCGATGTGCTGGTCAGCCACGGCCGTACCTTTCCTCCGCCTTCCAGAAGTACAGGAAGCCGCCCAGGGCGACGAGAACGGCCCAGCCGGCCGCGGCGGCCCAGACGTGGTCGGGGAGGTTCTCGGAGCCGTAGCCGTCGATGAGCGAGAAGCGCATCAGGTCCATGTAGATGGCGGCCGGGTTCCACTGCAGAACGGTCGCCGTCCACTCCGGCTTGTCGGCCAGCATGATCGGGATGGAGAACATCACGCCGGACGCGTACATCCACGTCCGCATGATGAACGGCATCAGCTGCGCCAGGTCCGGGGTCTTGGCGCCCGCCCGGGCCATGATCAGCGCGAGTCCGCTGTTGAAGAGGAACTGCAGCGCGAGCACCGGGACGATCAGCAGCCAGGACAGGTCCGGGATGCTGCCGAAGCCGACGGCCACCGCGAACAGCACGATCATCGAGAACAGCAGCTGCTGGAGCTGCTGCAGCGCGAAGGAGATCGGCAGGGAGGCGCGCGGGAAGTGCAGTGCGCGGACCAGGCCGAGGTTGCCGGAGATCGCGCGCACGCCCGCCATCACCGAGCTCTGGGTGAAGGTGAACACGAAGACGCCGGTGACCAGGAACGGGATGTAGACGTCCTTCGACATGCCCCGGCTGGCGTTCAGGATGACGCCGAAGATGAAGAAGTAGACGGCCGCGTTCAGCAGCGGTGTCGCCACCTGCCAGAGCTGGCCGAGCTTCGCCTGGCTGTACTGGGCGGTCAGCTTCGCCCGCGAGAAGGCGAGGATGAAGTGACGCCGGTCCCAGAGCTGGCGGATGTACTCGACGAGCGTGGGGCGGGCGCCGCTCACGGTCAGGCCGTACTTGGCGGCGAGCTGGCCCGCCGTAAGGCCCTCGTCGGGTGACACGGCCGGGCTCAGGGCGACCGTGCCGTCGTGGGTTGACTCACTCACTGGTGGAAACTTTCGTCCTCGGGATGCGCGGCCCGTGCGGGCGGAAGCTCGGGACCCGGGACGGGTCCGCGTCGCTCGTACATGGGAAAAAGCTTGTCAGATCACAGGGGGCCGGCCCAGTCGGGTCAGCCGCCACACCGTACGCCATTTCATGGGCTTGCGCGGCCCGCACGCAGTGGTCCAGCCTTCCCGGAACCCGCCGAACCATGCCCGCAGCGCGGGCCGCGAGGGACGGCGGACGAGGGTGAGCAGCATCCAGACGCCGAGATAGACCGGGACCAGGAGCGCGGGGAGGTTGCGGCGGGCCAGCCAGACCCGGTTGCGGGCGACCATGCGGTGGTAGACCGCATGCCGCGAGGGTGCGGTCGTCGGGTGGTACAGCACCATGTCGGACCGGTAGTCGATCATCCAGCCGGCGTCGAGGGCGCGCCAGGCCAGGTCGGTCTCCTCATGGGCGTAGAAGAACTCGTCCGGCAGTCCGCCGACCTCGGCGAAGACCTGCGTACGCACCGCGTTGGCGCCGCCGAGGAAGGTGGTGACCCGGGAGGAGCGCATCGGGTCGGCGGCGCGCAGCCGCGGGACGTGCCGGCGCTGGGTGATGCCGGTCTCGGGGTCGGCGATGCGGAAGCTGATGATGCCGAGCTGCGGGTCGGCCGCGAAGGCCTGCCGGCACAGCTCGGCGGTGTCGTGGCCCGCGAGGAGCCCGTCGTCGTCGAGGAACAGCAATATGTCGACATCGCGACCACTCGGGCCGAAGGCCTCGATGCCGACGTTGCGGCCGCCGGGGATGCCGAGGTTCTCGGGCAGCTCGATCGTACGGACGCCGTCGGGGACGTCCGGCACGGGCGAGCCGTTGCCGACCACGACCACCTCGACGCGGTCGCCGTCCTGCTTGGCCACCGAGTCGAGCAGGGCGCGCAGCTCCTCGGGGCGGTTGCCCATCGTGATGATCACCGCGCCGACCTTCATGGCGCTCACTTCAGCCTGCTGGAGGCCAGGATGGACACGAGGTGCAGCAGGGTCTGCAGCAGTGCGATGCCGGCCATCACCGCCACCCCGAGCCGGGAGAAGAAGAGGTCCCCGCGCGCCTGGTCGGCGAAGGCCAGGACCAGGATCACCAGGGAGGCCTCGATGCCGAGGATCAGCCGGTGGAACTTGAACGCGGCGGCGGCCCGGCGGGCCAGCGCCATGCCGGAGGAGCGCATCTCGGCGGCGGCCTCCTTGACCGGCGGCATCCCGGCCTGGTGGCGGGCGACGCCGACCAGGTCGGTCTCGGCCTTGATCAGGATCGCGCCGAGCGCGGCAAGCGTGCCGAGGAAGGCCCACAGCCAGTCGATACGGCCGCTGCCGAACAGGTCGGCGGCGCGCAGCCCGAAGCCGACCAGCACGGCGGCGTCGGTGAGGTAGGCGCCGACCCGGTCCAGGTAGACGCCGTTCATGGAGTACTGCTTCTTCCAGCGCGCGATCTCGCCGTCGACGCAGTCAAGGAGCAGATACATCTGGACGCAGACGACGCCGAGCACGGCGCCCCAGACCCCGGGCACGAGGAGTGCCGGGGCCGCGAGCACGCCGAAGACGGTCATCAGGTACGTGAGCTGGTTGGGCGTGACCCTGGTGTTCACCAGGTAGCGGTCGACCCGCAGGGACACCTCGCGCATGTAGAGGCGCCCCATCCAGTGCTCACCGCTGCGCCGGTCCTTGACCCCTGCGGGGTGGACGACCGGACGGAGTTCAGCTACCGATGGCCTTGACATAGTCGGCGTATGTGTCCTTGATCTGGTCGGTGGTCAGGTCGAGGTGTTCGAGGATGGTGTAGCGGCCGGGCCGGGTCTCCGGGGCGTACTCCACGACGCGGACGAACTCGTCCACCGTGAAGCCGATCTCCTCCGGGAGCACCGGAAGCCCGTGCCTGCGGAGCACCTCGGCCGTGTAGGCCGACTCCTCGTGCGCGCCGCGCAGATACATCGCGAAGGCGGCACCGAGGCCGCACTGCTCGCCGTGGCTGGCGGCGCGCTTGGGGTAGAGCAGGTCGAAGGCGTGGTTGATCTCGTGGCATGAGCCCGAGGCGGGGCGGGAGTCGCCGGAGATCGACATGGCGACACCGGTGAGCACCAGTGCCTCGGCGAGGACCTGGAGGAAGTCGTTGTCCCCGATGCCGCCGGGGTGGCGCAGCACCGCCTCGCCGGCCTGGCGGGCCATGGCGGAGGCGAGGCCGTCGATCTTCTCCCCGGTGACGCGGTTGGACAGCTCCCAGTCCGCGATCGAGTTGATGTTGGAGATGGCGTCGCCGATGCCCGCCCGTACGAAGCGCGCCGGCGCCTCGCGGATGACGTCGAGGTCGACGACGGCCGCGATCGGGTTGGGCACGCCGTAGGAGCCGCGGCCCGCGTCGTTGTCGAGGGTGGCGACCGGCGAGCACAGACCGTCGTGCGCGAGGTTCGTCGGTACGGCGACCAGGGGCAGCCCGACCCGGGCCGCGGCGAACTTCGCGCAGTCGATGATCTTGCCGCCGCCCAGGCCCACGACCGCGTCGTACCGGCCGGCCTTTATCTCGCCGGCCAGCCGCACGGCGTCGTCGAGGGTGCCGCCGCCGACCTCGTACCAGGTGGCGCCGGGCAGTGACGGTGCGAGGCGCTCGCGCAGCCGGGCGCCGGAGCCGTTGCTCACCGCGACGGCGAGCCTGCCGGAGGTCGAGATGCGCTCGTCGGCGAGCACGCCCGCCAGGTCGTCGAGGGCACCCGGGCGGATGTCCACGACGAGCGGCGAGGGGATGAGCCGGGTCAGTACTGGCACGCGATCTCCCGTCCGCGGGCGAGATCGTCGTGGTTGTCGATCTCGACCCACTTGACGTCGCCGATCGGCGCCACGTCGATCCGGAAGCCGCGGTTCACGAGCTCCTGGTAGCCGTGCTCGTAGAACTGCTGCGGGTCGCTCTCCCAGACGGCCTTGAGGGCGTCGGCCAGCTCGGGGGCGGCGTCGCCCTCGATCAGGGTGACGCCGATGTACTCACCGGTGGCCTCGGCGGGGTCCATCAGCTTGGTGATCCTCGTCATCCCCTTCTCGGGGTCGACGACGACCTTCATCTCCTCGTCGGCGAGGTCCTTGACCGTGTCCAGGGCGAGAATGATCCTCTTGCCGTCGCCGCGCGCGGCGAGCAGCGTCTTCTCGACGGAGACCGGGTGGACGGTGTCGCCGTTGGCGAGGATCACACCGTCCCGCAGGGCGTCACGGCCGCACCACAGGGAGTAGGCGTTGTTCCACTCCTCGGCCTTGTCGTTGTCGATGAGGGTGATCTTGAGGCCGTACTTCGCCTCCAGGGCCGCCCTGCGCTCGTACACGGCCTCCTTGCGGTAGCCGACGATGACCGCGACCTCGCTCAGGCCGATCTCGGCGAAGTTGCCGAGGGTGAGGTCGAGCACCGTGATCGAGTCCTCTATGCCCGCGGGCCCCACCGGCACCAGAGCCTTGGGCAGGCTGTCGGTGTAGGGGCGCAGGCGGCGTCCGGCGCCGGCCGCCAGCACGAGGCCGATCATGCGGTTTCTCCTTCGTCGTGTACTGCGGGCGCCCCTGCGGACACCCAGAAGCGGATGCTCTCCACGAGCACCAGCAGGGCGACGACCACGGCGAGGACCGTGAGCGCGACCTTGAACTGCGAGGCGGTGAGCACCGCGGCGAGGACGGTGACGAGCAGCGTCCGCCCCTCGTGTCCCCCGATGGCGCGCACCAGCCAGGCCGGCGGCGCTCCGGCGCTGCCGCGGATGCGGTACACCGTGTCGTAGTGATGGTAGGCGACGGCCGCCACCAGGCCGAAAGCTGCGGGCAGCACGCCGTTCACCCCGGATTTCGCCGCGAGGATCAGGACGGTGCCGTACTCGGCCGCCCGGAAGAAGGGCGGGACGAGCCAGTCCAGGGCGCCCTTGAGGGGGCGGGCGACCGCGGCGCCGGAGAGCAGGACGTAGGCGACGGCGCCCAGCACGGTGGGCCATGCGGCGCCCCAGATCGCGGCGGGGATCACCACGAGGAGACCGGCGGCCGCGGCGGCGACGGGGGCCGGGACGCGCGGGGCGAACCGCGCCACCGCCCCGGCGAGCGGTCCGCCGTCCGCGAGGTCCGCCAGCGCCTGCGCGGCGCGGTCGGTGCGCCGGGCCTTGCGGGTCAGCGACCTGAGCACGCGGCCCGCCGTGGTGTACGTCGCCGCGAAGGCGCAGCCGATGAGCAGGACGTAGTAGGTGATGCGCGGGGTGGTGACCGCCGTCAGGACCGCGATCATCGCCCAGCGCTCGCCGATCGGCAGCACGATCATGCGCCGTATCCACACCGTCCAGCCGACGCTGTCCAGCTTGTCCGAGAGGGCGGCGGTGGGGCTGGTGTTGGCGGTGGCGTCGTGGTTGGCCTCGTTGAAGGAGAAGTCCACGACGTGCCGGCAGGTCTGCAGGACCATCGCGCCGAGCGCCAGGGCCCATACGTCGTCGTCGCCGCGGGCCGCGCCCAGCGCGAGGCCCGCGTAGTAGGCGTACTCCTTGGCCCGGTCGAAGGTGGCGTCCAGCCAGGCGCCGAGCGTGGAGTACTGCAGGGAGTAGCGGGCGAGCTGTCCGTCCGTGCAGTCCAGGACGAAGGAGCAGATCAGCAGGATGCCCGCGGCGACAAAGCCAGTGCGGGTGCCGGTGGCCGCGCAGCCCGCCGCGATCAGCGCGGTCAGCAGGGAGGCGGTGGTGACCTGGTTCGGGGTCAGGCCCCGGCGGGCGCACCAGCGGGCGATGTAGCGGGAGTACGGGCTGATGAAGAACGTGGTGAAGAAGCCGTCGCGGGACTTCACGGCCGACTTCAGGCGTATGGCCTCGTCGTCAACGCCGGCGACGGCCTGCCGTGCTTCGTTGCGGGCCTGCGGGTCGGCCGGTACCTCGGCGACCAGGCTGCCCAGCTCGGGGCGGTGGACGTCGGTGCCGTCGGCGTCGAGGGCCGCGACGATGCGGTCGGCGAGGTTGTCCACGACGACGGTCGCGCCGCCGCCCGCGGAGTTCTCGCGGGCCATGGCGCGGGTCAGCGCCTGACGGCCGGCCGGCTGGGCGGTGACGGCGCCGGGGATGGCGGCGAGCGGGAAGCGGGGGTCGGTGAGGCCGAGGCGCAGGGCGTGCAGATGGCCCACGAAGCGGGCGTCCACCACCGCGACCCGCTGGTCGCCGGGGACCTGCGCGAGGAGCGTCTCCGCGTCCGCGGCGTCGGCCGCGGACCGGACGTCGTAGCCGAGGGACCGCAGATCGCCCTCGATCGACGATCCGGGGACCGGCTGACCGGTGAGGATGGCGGTCGACAACCGAACTCACTCCCTGGGTGCCGACGCGCTGGCGCCGGTCATGTGCTGGGTACGGGCGCCCCTGGCTGCACCAGGCGGGCGGCATGTCGGCAGAGGCTATCGGATGCCAGGAGAGCGGCGTTCACCGCCCGTTAACTAGCCGATCAACGCAGTCTCCACCGGCCTTTGCCGCGATCATCATCGGGGATCCGGGGTCCCGCTCACAAACCGCGGGGAGCAGACCAGGCATCACGGACATTGGGGATCGCGGGGTCGGGGCCGACATAGGGTGGGCGACCATGACATGGCTGATCACAGGCGGAGCCGGATACATAGGGGCCCATGTGGCGCGGGCCATGGCCGGCGCCGGGGAGCGCGTCGTCGCGCTGGACGACCTCTCGGCCGGGAACCCCGCGCGACTGCCGTCGGACGTACCGCTCGTCGAGGGCTCGTCGCTCGACGGCGACCTGCTGAAGCGGGTGTTCGCGCGGTACGCGGTGACCGGTGTCGTCCACCTCGCGGCGCGCAAGCAGGTCGCCGAGTCCGTGGCACAGCCCACGCGCTACTACCGGGAGAACGTCGGCGGCCTCGCCACCCTGCTGGACGCGGTCGCCGAGGCCGGGATCGGGCGGTTCGTGTTCTCCTCGTCCGCTGCCGTCTACGGCAGCCCGGACGTGGACCTGATCACCGAGGACACGCCCTGCGCGCCGGTGAACCCGTACGGCGAGACCAAGCTCGCCGGTGAGTGGCTGGTGCGGGCGGCGGGCCGGGCGCACGGCATCTCCACGGTGTGCCTGCGCTACTTCAACGTGGCGGGCGCGGCCGCGCCCGAGCTGGCCGACACGGGCGTGTTCAACATCGTTCCCATGGTCTTCGACCGGCTCACCCGCGACGAGGCGCCGCGGATCTTCGGCGACGACTATCCGACACCGGACGGCACCTGCGTCCGCGACTACATCCACGTCGCCGACCTGGCCGAGGCCCACCTGGCGGCGGCCCGCAAGCTGGACACCGGCGCCGACGGCGATCTCACGGTGAACATCGGCCGCGGCGAGGGCGTCTCCGTCCGCGAAATGATCACCACCATCGGAGAGGTCAGCGGTGAGAGGCGTGCGCCGCTCGTCGAGGCCCGCCGCCCGGGCGACGCACCTCGCGCGGTCGCCTCGGCCGAGAGGGCCGCCAAGGAACTGGGCTGGACCGCCCGGCGCGGGGTGCGGGAGATGGTGGAGTCGGCGTGGGCGGGGTGGCAGTTGCATCACGAGAGGTGAGCTGGGGCCCACCCCGTGCGGTGGCGGGGGAACCGGGGCGGTGTGGGGTGGGTGGGGGTGCGGTGCAGAATTGAGGTGGGTGGTGCGCCCCCGGGGCGGAATGCAGCCGTCCGGCGCGGAGGTGCGTCCTGACCCTCACAGCACCGCCCGGACGGTTCCCCGCCGATCGCTCCGGGCACGATCAACCACCGGGCCCCTCTTCCGGCGCCCGGCCGGCGACGGCCGCGCCCCGCGGTGCACGCGGGACATGCGGGTGCGCCGTGAAGTGCCGGGAGTGCCGGTTTCGTACGGCAGACTTGGGGCGCGAAGACCTATGCGAAGGATGGGTATGCCGATCACACCTGCCACCGCGACGCACACTCCGTCGAACGGCACCGCTGACGCGATTCTGCTGGAACTGGTCGACGAGAACGGCGTCACGATCGGCACCGCGGAGAAGCTCGCCGCCCACCAGCCGCCGGGGCAGCTGCACCGCGCCTTCTCCGTCTTCCTCTTCGACGAGCACGGCAGGCTGCTGCTGCAGCGGCGGGCGCTGGGCAAGTACCACTCCCCCGGCGTGTGGTCCAACACCTGCTGCGGCCACCCCTACCCCGGCGAGGCGCCCTTTGCGGCGGCGGCCCGGCGGACGTACGAGGAGCTGGGTGTGTCCCCCTCGCTGCTCGCCGAGGCGGGCACGGTCCGCTACAACCACCCGGACCCCGACTCGGGCCTGGTCGAGCAGGAGTACAACCACCTGTTCGTCGGCCTGGTGCAGTCCCCGCTGCGGCCGGATCCGGAGGAGGTCGGCGAGATCGCCTTCGTGAGCCCCGAGGAGCTGGCGGAGCGGCATGCCAAGGACACCTTCTCGTCCTGGTTCATGACCGTGCTGGACGCGGCGCGTCCCGCGGTCAGGGAGCTGACCGGCGCGTCGGCCGGCTGGTGACGCCCGCGGCGGCCCCGGGGCTCAGAGCGCCCGCACGGGTTTGAGCGGCAGGGCGGCCCAGATCACCTTGCCGCCGCTCGAGGTGTGTTCGACGTCGCACACACCCCCCGCCTCCCGGGCGACCTCGCTGACCAGGAGCAGCCCCCGGCCGCCGGTCTGGCCGTGGTCGGCCTCCAGGGCGGTCGGGCGGTAGGGGTGGTCGTCCTCCACGGACACCCGCACCCACTCCGCGCCCACGGCGACCTCCACCGCGAGCATCGGCGACAGCACGGCCGCGTGTTTGACGGCGTTGGTGGCCAGCTCGGAGACGATCAGCAGCAGGCCGTGGACGAGGTCGTCGGAGACGGGCACCCCCTGGCGGTGCAGCAGGTCGCGCACGGCGTGCCGCGCCTGCGGGACGGAGGCGTCGACGGCGGGTGCGGTGAACCGCCAGACGCCTTCGTACGGCAGCGGATCCGTCGGCCCCGGATCTCGGGGCCCCTCGGCGCCGCCCTCTGGGCGTGGGCCGGGCCCACGCCCGTGGTCGTCCATCGTCCGGTCGCCACCCTCGCGCTCGATTGTCACCACAAGTCGAGTGTTGGTTCCGACCCGCCCCGCTCCGGATGACTGAACACAAGTCAGCGGATATCGAGCGTTTATGACCGTTGGCGCACGACACAGCCAGTTGCGGGACCGCTCCTGTCCCCTCCGGAACCGACTTCGCGAACTTTTCGGGTTGTAGTGCGAGACCGCTAGCATCCGGCTCATGGAGCCCCAGCTGCTGCACGGTGTCGCCGACTCGGTCGCCACCGTCGTCATCCACCACCCGGCCAAGCGCAACGCCGTGACGGCCGCGATGTGGGCCGCGCTGCCGCCGCTGCTCGATCGCCTCGCGGCCGATCCGGACGTACGGGCGCTGGTGCTGACCGGCGAGGGCGGCACGTTCTGCGCCGGGGCCGACATCTCCACGCTGCGGGAGGCGCCCGAGGAGGCGCAGCAGCTCGCGGTGCGCGCCGAGGAGGCCCTGGCCGCCTTTCCGAAGCCGACGCTGGCCGCGGTGCGCGGGCACTGCGTGGGCGGCGGCTCGCAGCTCGCGGCGGCCTGCGATCTGCGGTTCGCCGAGGAGGGCGCGCTGTTCGGGGTGACGCCCGCGAAGCTCGGGATCGTCTATCCGGCGTCCTCCACCCGACGGCTGGTGTCGCTGGTGGGCCCGGCGGCCGCGAAGTACCTGCTGTTCTCCGGAGAGCTGATCGACTCGGCGCGGGCGCTGCGCACCGGCCTGGTGGACGAGGTGCTGCCGGAGGACCAACTCGCCAAGCGGGTCGCGGAGTTCACCCGGATCCTGGTGTCCCGCTCACAGCTCACCCAGGCCGCGGCGAAGGAGTTCGCGAACGGCCGCGCCGACCGGGACGCCCACTGGGGCGAGCAGGCGCGCGGCAGCGGCGACACCGCGGAGGGGGTCGCCGCGTTCCTGGAGCGCCGTCAGCCGCGCTTCACGTGGTCGGTTCCTTCCCCAGGATGAACCGGCTCATCGAGCGGATCAGCTCGACGACGTCCGCGGGCGCCTTGTGCGGGGACCCGGCGTCGTAGGGCGGCTGCGGGTCGTACTCGATACCCAGCTGCACGGCCTGGGCGACGACGTCCCCGGACATCCGTCCGAGCAGCGTGAGGCCCATGTCGATGCCGGAGGAGACCCCGGCGGCGGTGACGTACTTGCCGTCGATCACCACCCGCTCCCCCGTGGGCTCGACGCCGAACCGCTTCAGTTCGTCCAGGGCCAGCCAGTGCGAGGTCGCGCGGCGGCCTTCGAGCAGGCCCGCCGCGGCGAGCAGCAGGGAGCCGGTGCACACCGACGTCGTCCAGGTGCTGGTGGCGTCGGCGGTGCGGATCCAGTCGAGCAGCGCCCCGTTGTCCATCTGCGGGGTCTGACCCGGGCCGCCCGGGACGACGACGACATCGGGGTGCGGCACCTCGGCCAGGGTCCGGTCGGCGACCAGCGCGAGGTTGCCGCCCTCGGTGCGCACGGGACCGGTCCGCTCGGCGACGAAGACGACCTCGGAGTCCGGCAGACGGCTGAGGGTCTCGTACGGTCCCACGGCGTCGAGGGCGGTGAAGCGGTCGTAGAGGACGATCGCGAACTGCATGGTTCCCCCTTTGGTTCGGCTTGTTCGGCTTGATCGACTGGTTCGGCTGATGCGCCGGGATCGGCTGGTTCGGCGGGTGGTCAGGGGGCGGGCGCCGGGCGGAAGCGGCGCCGGTATTCGGCGGGCGCCGCGCCGAGGGTCCGTACGAAGGCGCGGCGCATCGCCTCCGGGGTGCCGTAGCCGCAGCTGCGGGAGATCTCCTCGATCCCGTCCGCGGACTCTTCCAGCAGCCGGCGGGCGTGTTCGAGGCGGACGCGGTCGACGTAGCGGCCGGGTGTCATGCCGGTCTCGCCCTGGAAGGCCCGGGCGAAGTGGCGGGGCGAGAGCCGCGCACGGGCGGCCAGCGACTCCACCGACAGGTCCTCGCCCGGGTGCTCGGTGATCCACTGTTGCACTTCACGCAAGGGCTCCCGCTGTGCCGTCTGCGCGGCGAGCTGTGCGCTGAACTGGGCCTGGTTTCCGGGGCGGCGCAGGAAGACCACCAGGTGGCGAGCGATGGAGAGGGCGGTTTCGCGGCCCGCGTCCTCCTCCACGAGTGCGAGCGCGAGATCGATGCCGGAGGTGACGCCGGCCGAGGTGGCGAGGTCTCCGTCGCGGATGAAGATGGGGTCGGGGTCGACCTCCACGGACGGGTGCTCGCGGGCCAGCTTGTCGCAGACCGACCAGTGGCTGGTCACCCGGCGGCCCTCCAGCAGGCCTGCCTCGGCGAGCAGCAGCGCGCCGGTGCACACCGAGACCAGACGCGCCGCCCGCGGGCCGTTCTCCCGCAGCCAGGCCACCAGGCGCGGGTCGGGTCGCCGGGTGCCGGCGCCACCCGGGATCAGCAGGGTGTGCGCGGGCGGTGCGTCGGCGAAGGAGTGGTCCGGGACCAGGGTGAGGCCGCTGGAGGTGCGCACGGGCCGGCCGTCCCGGCTGACCGTGCGGATGCGGTACGTGCCCGGGCGGTGCAGCTCGGCGCCGTTGAACACCTCGACCGGGCCGGAGACGTCGAGGCTCTGCACGTCGTCGAAGAGGACGACCAGGACGGTTCGCATGTCTTCGATTCTTGGCGGCCCGCCCGATGGCCGCAATGACGAGCACCCCACCTTTCCTGCCATACCGTGCCCCGCCCTGGCATCCATACCAACCAGTCGGTAACGTGCGCTGCATGACTACTGCCGTCCTCGAGTCCCGCGCCGGCCGCCGCTGCCACAACATGCTCAACTCCCTTCACGCGGCGCACTACTTCTCGCCCGACCTGGGCGAGGAGCTCAGCGCCCTCGGCATCACGCACCCCAAGGCGCGCAACTTCGCCGTCCGCGGGGCCGCCCTGGGGCCGGTCGGACCGGGCACGGTGGCGGCCGTCTTCTACAACTACAAGTACGAGCTCGTGGCCCGGCACGTGCCCGGGGTCTGGGAGAGCGCCGCTCCGGGGGAGATCCTGGACGCACGCGCGCGTGCCGTCGACGCGACCCTGCGCCGGCTGCTGGGCGAGGAGATCCTGGCGTCCCGGGAGATGGCCGAGGCCGCACAGCTGGCGCTGCGGGCGACGGAGGCCTGTACGCGCCCGGCCCGGCCGCTGTACTCCGCGCACGCCGACCTGCCCGTCCCCGAACAGCCGCACATGGCGCTCTTCCACGCCGCCACGCTGCTGCGCGAGCACCGGGGCGACGGACACGTGGCCCTGCTGACGGCCGCCGGTCTCGACGGTCTGGAGGCCGTGGTGACCCACACCGCGACCGGCAAGGGCATGACACCGAAGTGGGTGTTCGCCACGCGCGGATGGAGCCAGGAGGAGTGGGACGCGGCCTGCGAGCGGCTGCGCGGGCGCGGACTGCTGGACGGCGACGGCGAGTTGACCGAGCAGGGTGTCGCGCTGCGGGCGCAGATCGAGGCGGACACGGACCGGCTCGACCGGGCACCCTACGAGCATCTGGGCGCGCAGGGCGTCGCGCGGCTCACCGAGCTGGGCAAGGCCTTCGCGGGGGCCGCGGTCGGCGCCGGGGCCTTCCCCGCGGATCTGATAGGCAAGGATTGATCGGACCCGGGTACCCGAACCTCTGCCGGCCGCCGTGGCCGGAGGAGGAAAGGGGAAATCCGTGTTCCGAGCCATAGCCGACGTCCTGCGCCAGATCGGTGGCGCCATCGCCACCGTCGTGACGCTGCCCTTCAGGGCTCTCGCCCGTCTCTTCGGCGGGGCCTCGTCCACCGCGCGCGGCCGCGGCGCCTGATTCCGGCGCCCCGGCCCGCCGGGTGCCGCCCTGATCCCCGACTGTCACTGCCACCTGCCACAATTGCGGCGCAACCTCAGTGAGAAGGCGGTACGGGATCGTGACGACACCCGGGTCCAGCGCAGTCGGGACCATCGAAGGCAGGATCGCCGAGGAACTCGGCGTACGGGAGCGGCAGGTCAAGGCTGCCGTGGAGCTGCTCGACGGCGGTTCGACGGTGCCCTTCATCGCCCGTTACCGCAAGGAAGCCACCGAGATGCTCGACGATGCGCAGCTGCGCACGCTCGAGGAGCGGCTGCGCTATCTGCGGGAGCTGGAGGAGCGGCGCGCCGCGATCCTCGACTCGGTGCGCGAGCAGGGCAAGCTCACCGACGAGCTGGAGGCGCAGATCCGCGCCGCCGAGACCAAGGCCCGGCTCGAGGACATCTATCTGCCGTTCAAGCCCAAGCGGCGCACCAAGGCGCAGATCGCCCGCGAGGCCGGTCTCGAACCGCTGGCCGACGGGCTGCTCGGTGACCCGGGTGTCGAACCGCTCGCGGCCGCCGCCGCGTTCGTCGACGCCGACAAGGGCGTTGCCGACCCGCAGGCCGCGCTGGACGGCGCCCGCGCGATCCTGACCGAGCGGTTCTCGGAGGACGCCGACCTGATCGGTGAGCTGCGCGAGCGCATGTGGGTGCGCGGGCGCCTCGCCGCCAAGGTCAAGGAGGGCAAGGAGGAGGCGGGCGCCAAGTTCGCCGACTACTTCGACTTCGCGGAGCCGTTCACCGAGCTGCCCTCGCACCGCATCCTGGCGATGCTGCGCGGCGAGAAGGAGGACGTCCTCGACCTCAGCCTGGAGGCCGAGGAGCCCACCGAGGGCCCGTCCTCGTACGAGAGCATCGTCGCTTCGAAGTTCGGCATCTCCAACCAAGGGCGTCCCGCCGACAAGTGGCTGCAGGACACGGTCCGTTGGGCCTGGCGCACCCGCATCCTGGTGCACCTCGGCATCGACCTGCGCCTGAGGCTGCGTACGGCCGCGGAGGACGAGGCCGTCCAGGTGTTCGCGGCCAACCTGCGCGACCTGCTGCTCGCCGCCCCGGCCGGCACGCGCGCGACGCTGGGCCTGGACCCCGGTTTCCGTACGGGCGTGAAGGTCGCCGTCATCGACGCCACCGGCAAGGTGGTGGCCACCGACGTCATCCATCCGCACGTCCCGGCCAACAAGTGGGACGAGGCGATCGCCAAGCTGGCCCGGCTCGCGAAGGAGCACGCGGTCGAGCTGATCGCGATCGGCAACGGCACGGCGTCCCGCGAGACCGACAAGCTCGCCGGTGAACTCATCGCCAAGCACCCGGAGTTGCAGCTCACCAAGGTGATGGTGTCCGAGGCGGGCGCGTCCGTGTACTCCGCCTCCGCGTTCGCCTCGCAGGAGCTGCCCGACATGGACGTGTCGCTGCGCGGCGCCGTCTCCATCGCGCGCCGGCTGCAGGACCCGCTCGCCGAGCTGGTCAAGATCGACCCCAAGTCGATCGGCGTCGGCCAGTACCAGCACGACCTGTCCGAGGTGAAGCTCTCGCGCTCGCTGGACGCGGTGGTGGAGGACTGTGTGAACGGCGTGGGGGTGGACGTCAACACGGCGTCGGCCCCGCTGCTGGCCCGCGTCTCCGGCATCACCTCGGGCCTCGCGGAGAACATCGTGGCGCACCGCGACGCCAACGGCCCCTTCAAGTCCCGTACACAGCTCAAGGGCGTGGCACGGCTCGGCCCGAAGGCGTACGAGCAGTGCGCGGGCTTCCTGCGCATCCGCGGCGGCGACGACCCGCTGGACGCCTCCAGCGTGCACCCGGAGGCCTACCCGGTCGTCCGCCGCATGGTGCAGACGTCCGGGCAGGAAGTGGCGTCCCTCATCGGCAACACGGCCGTGCTGCGCTCGCTCAGGCCGGACGAGTTCGTGGACGAGACGTTCGGTCTGCCGACGGTGACCGACATCCTCAAGGAGCTGGAGAAGCCGGGGCGGGACCCGCGTCCGGCGTTCAAGACGGCCACGTTCAAGGAGGGCGTGGAGAAGATCGCCGACCTGTCGTCCGGAATGGTGTTGGAGGGCGTGGTCACGAACGTGGCGGCCTTCGGTGCCTTCGTCGACGTCGGTGTCCACCAGGACGGTCTGGTGCATGTCTCCGCGATGTCGAAGACGTTCGTCAAGGACCCGCGGGACGTCGTCAAGCCGGGCGACATCGTCAAGGTGAAGGTCCTCGACGTCGACATCCCGCGCAAGCGCATCTCGCTGACCCTGCGCCTGGACGACGAGGCGGCCCCGCAGGGCCGCCAGGGCGGCAACGGTGGCGGTGAACGCCGGCAGCGCGGCGGCCGTCCGCCCCAGCAGCGCCAGCGCCAGGGCGGAGGTGCGCGCCAGGGCGGGGGCGCACGTCAGGCGCCGCCGGCGAACAGCGCGATGGCCGACGCACTGCGCCGGGCGGGACTGGTGGACCCGAAGAACGGCAAGCGGTGAGCTGACGGGGAGGGGCGGCTGCCGCCCCTCCCCAGGAGCGCCTCCCCCGAAGCGCCTTCAGCGCTCCGTCACCTTCCCGTCCGCCACCTCAAGGCGGCGGTTCACCCGGATCGCGTCGAGCATGCGGCGGTCGTGGGTGACCAGCAGCAGGGTGCCCGTGTAGGCGTCGAGGGCGGACTCCAGCTGTTCGATGGCCGGCAGGTCGAGGTGGTTCGTCGGCTCGTCCAGCACCAGCAGATTGACGCCTCGGCCCTGCAGCAGGGCCAGCGCCGCGCGCGTGCGCTCGCCCGGGGACAGGGTCGCCGCCGGGCGCAGGACGTGGTCGCTCTTCAGGCCGAACTTGGCCAGCAGGGTGCGTACGTCGACCGGTTCGGTGTCCGGTACGGCCGCGCAGAACGCGTCGAGCAGGGCCTCCGGGCCGTGGAACAGCTTGCGGGCCTGGTCGACCTCGCCGACCAGGACTCCGGAGCCGAGAGAGGCGGCGCCGGCGTCGAGCGGAACGCGGCCCAGCAGGGCGCCGAGCAGGGTCGACTTGCCGGCGCCGTTGGCCCCGGTCACCGCCACCCGGTCCGCCCAGTCGATCTGGAGGGAGACCGGCCCGAAGGTGAAGTCGCCGCGCCGGATCTCCGCGTCCCGCAGGGTGGCCACCACTGCGCCCGAGCGCGGGGCCGAGGCGATCTCCATGCGCAGCTCCCACTCCTTGCGGGGCTCCTCGACGACCTCCAGGCGCTCGATCATGCGCTGGGTCTGGCGGGCCTTCGCGGCCTGCTTCTCGCTGGCCTCGCTGCGGAACTTGCGGCCGATCTTGTCGTTGTCGTTGCCCGCCTTGCGCCGGGCGTTCTTGACGCCCTTGTCCATCCAGGAGCGCTGCGTCTGCGCCCGCTCCTGCAAGGCCGCCTTCTTGTCCGCGTACTCCTCGAAGTCGTCCCGGGCGTGCCGGCGGGCGACCTCCCGCTCCTCCAGGTAGGCCTCGTAGCCGCCGCCGTAGAGGTTGATCTGTCCCTGGGCGAGGTCGAGTTCGAGGACCTTGGTGACCGTGCGGGTGAGGAACTCGCGGTCGTGGCTGACGACGACGGTGCCGGTGCGCAGTCCCGAGACGAAGCGTTCGAGGCGTTCCAGGCCGTCCAGGTCGAGGTCGTTGGTCGGCTCGTCGAGGAGGAAGACGTCGTAGCGCGACAGCAGGAGGGAGGCGAGGCCCGCGCGGGCCGCCTGGCCGCCGGACAGGGACGTCATCGGCTGGTCCAGGTCGATCGCGAGGCCGAGGGAGTCGGCGACCTCCTCGGCCCGCTCCTCCAGGTCGGCGCCGCCGAGGTCGAGCCAGCGCTCCAGGCTCGCCGCGTAGGCGTCGTCGGCGCCGGGTGCGCCGTCGACGAGGGCCTGGGTCGCCTCGTCCATCACGCGCTGCGCCTCGGCGACGCCCGTGCGGCGGGCCAGGAAGGCGCGGACGGTCTCGCCGGGGCGGCGCTCCGGCTCCTGCGGGAGGTGTCCGACGGTCGCCGTCGGCGGGGAGAGCCTGAGCTCGCCCTCCTCCGGTGCGAGCAGGCCCGCGAGCATCCGCAGCAGGGTGGACTTGCCCGCGCCGTTGGCACCGACCAGCCCGATCACGTCGCCGGGTGCGACGACGAGGTCGAGCCCGGCGAACACGGAGCGGTCGCCGTGCCCGGCGGCGAGGTTCTTGGCGACGAGTGTGGCAGTCATCAGGCCGCCGATCCTAACGGCCGTCGGGGGCCACCCGCCGCGGCGTTTCCCGGCAGCGAGGGCCTCTCTCGTCAGCGCGCCATCGCCTCCACCAGTACGCTCCCCGCCGTCCGGGCCACCACGAAGGACTCGCCCCTGACGGCCTTGGTGTCCAGGGCGATGCGATGGCGGCCCGTTTCGAGGACGCCGTCGAAGACCTCGTGGGTGTGGGTGCGGTAGAGGCGGTCCAGGCGGTACGCGGTCAGGCGGACCCGGCAGGGCGAGGTGACCTCGATGCCGGCCTCGCCGTCGGCCGCCACCAGCCGGGTCAGCCGGCGCAGCTGCACCGGGCTGCGGTCCAGGGCGTGTTCGATCTGCGCGACGAGCAGGGGGACGATCGGGGCGAGGCCCTCGACGTACGCGACCTCGACGCCGGCCTGCTCGAAGCTGCGGCGTACGGCGGCTCGCTGCTCCTGGGTGATCGCGCGGCCGAAGGCGACGGCGCCGTAGCCGCGCAGTTCGTCGGCGGGGACGCCGTGCGCGTCGTGGGCGATGTCGGCGCCGATGCCGATGGTGCGCAGGGCCGCGGCCAGCTTGGCGAGCAGGGCGACGCGGGCGCCGATCAGCAGGACCCGGCGGCGCGGGCCCGTGGTGGCGCCGTCGAGGAGGGCGTCCAGCGCCTCGCGGTATGCGGCGCCCCGGAAGCGGAACGGCCCTATGCCGTGGTAGCCGTTGAGCTCCAGGTCGGCGTGTTCGTCGGTCTGCCAGGCGAAGTCCCGCCAGATGAAGTCCTCGCCGTCCCGCTCGATGACCGCGGTGACCGCGCCGCAGGCCAGGTCCGCGCAGTCGGGGCAGCCGTAGATGACGTAACGCCCGTCCGGGAGCGGCGCGTCCGCCTCCAGCAGCAGGCTGCGGACCTGTTCGGTGAAGATCGCGGGTGGGACGTCGGAGGCGAGCGGGGAGACGGCGTCGAGGTCGGAGAGCTGGAACAGCAGCGGCCGTCCGTCGACGACGAAGTCCACGAAGTCCCGGTGGATCTGGTAGTCACCGTTGGCGAGGACTCCACCGGCACGCATCGCCGGTGCCAGGCCGAAGGTCGCGTACTCGGCAGACATGCTGTGAGTATTCCCGGTGCGATGGCTCTCCGAGCATGTGTTGACACATTCCGTTACCGTCCCCGCGCTCCATCGGGGGTGCGGGGACGGGTTGTTCGGCGGGTGCGGGTGCGTTGGGGCTGGTCGCGCAGTTCCCCGCGCCCCTGAAGACGCTGCAGGTCAGGGGGTTGGGATGCGGTGGGTCGTGTTCGGGGCACGTACGCCCTTCAAAGGTGTCGCCTTGGGGGCGGTGCCGGTGTTGGTGGTGGCGTGGGTGAAGGCCTGGGTGCCGCCCACGATCGGGACCTGGGCCCGGGTGTGGGTCAGGGTCACGGTGAGGGTCGGTTGGTCGGTCGGGGGGTCGATGAGGTCCTTGTCGGTGCCCGCGATGATCAGGGCGAGGCGGTGGCCGGCGGGGACGACGTGGTCGGTGGCGGCCAGGTTCAGGGTGATGGTGTAGGCCTTGCCGGGGGTGAGGGGGACGCCCTTGTGCAGGGAGGCGTGGTTCCCCAGGTCGGCCCAACCGCGGCTGAAGACCGTGTAGTCGACGGTCGTCTTCTTCGCCGCCGTGTTCTTGAAGCAGGCGCTGTCGCCCGTCGTGCTCGCGCCCCAGCAGCTGCGGTCGGTGCCGGTCGTGATGCCCTCGCCGCCGTCCGCGTAGTCCCGGATGGTGTCCGGGCCGATGTCGACGAGGACCGCGGAGAGGTGGGCCGTCCTCGTCGTCGGGGTTGCGGTGACCGTCACCTTGGAGGAGCCGGACAGGCGCAGGTCGTGGGTGAGGGGGCCGGTGAGGAAGCCGGCCTTCTCGGGGGTGGACGTGGCGATCCGGGCGGCCCAGTCGGTCTCGCTCAGCTGCGGGTTGTCGGTGAAGGTCTCGCTGCCGTGGCCCTTGGTGAGGCCGAGGGTGCCGACGCCCGCCTGGGTGCCCCGGTCGGGGCGCAGGGTCGTGGCCGTGGTGCCGCGCGGGGGCCAGACCGTGGAGGTGATCCACTGGTCGGGGTGGCGCTCGATGTCGGCCATCGGCTCGCGGTCGATTCCGTTGTCGTAGCCGAGGAGTTCATGGTCGAACCAGCGGTGCAGGGTGTCGACCCAGGCGCCGCGGCGGAAGTCGAAGGGGTCGACGTGGCCGGTCTGGGAGAGCCAGATCTTGCGCTCGACGCCGTTCTTGGCAAGGGCGTCCCACCACTGGCCGAAGTGCTTGGTGCGGACGTTGAGGTCCTGCATGCCGTGGGTGAGGAAGACGCTCGCCCGTACCCTGCTCGCGTCCTTGACGTAGTCGCGCTCGGTCCAGAACGGGGTCCAGTCGCCGGTGCGCGGGGCGCCGTCGACGATCCGCTGCTGCACCGCGGCGCACCTGGCCCGGGCGTCGGGGCTGTCGACGTAGTCCGAGAGCCAGTCGGGGCCCGAGTCGTAGAGCGGGGCGCCCTGGGCGAAGTAGTAGTCGTACCAGGAGGAGATGGCGCTGATCGGGACGACGGTCTTCAGGCCCTTGACGCCGGTCGCGGCGACGCCGTTGGCGATCGTGCCGTCCCAGCTCTTGCCGATCATGCCGGTTCTGCCGTTGGTCCAGCTCGCCCTGGCGGTCGTGGCGCCGGTGCGGGTCGTGTACGCCTTGGCCCGGCCGTTGAGCCAGTCGACGACGGCCTTGGCGGACTGGATGTCGGAGCGGCCGCCGACGTCCACGCAGCCGTCGGAGCGGTTGGTGCCGGCGAGGTCGACGCCGACGAAGGCGTAGCCGCGGGGCACGAAGTAGTTGTCGTAGAAGAGCGGCATCTGGACGACGTGGCCCTGCGCGTCGTACGTCTTGAGCTGGCTCTCGTTGCCGCGGCCGCAGCAGGAGTAGTACGGGCTGGCGTCCATGATGACAGGGATCTTGCGCCCCTGCTGCGCGGGTTCGCGCGGGCGCACGATGTCGACGGCGACGCGGTCGTGCCGTCCGTCGCGGTCGCCGTCGAGTCCGGTGTCCACCCATACGGCCTCGCGGATGGCGTTCGCGTACGAGTAGACGGGTCGGCTCTCCCTCGGCGTCGAGCCGGCCGCGTGGGCCGCCGCCGGGGTGAGGAGGGCTGCCATGAGGACGGCGATGGCCGCCGTCGCGAGCGGTCTCCAGGTCGTGAAGCGCATGCGTATCGGCATGCGCGGGACGGTACATCGGTCAACTGCCGTGCAGAAGAGGGCCGTAGGACGTCATGGGCGGTCGGCAGGGGCTTCTGCGGCCGGATCGGTTCCTGTCGTGGAGGGGCCCATGTCGGCCGAATGGCGATCGTGTGACAGGCGGTGCCATGGACATGCCCGGGGCCACAGGGACTCAATAGGCTGCGAACAGACTTCGTGCCCCTACGACTTGGAGCTTTCGTGCACCGCAGAATCATCGCGCCGGGCGCACTCGCTGCGGCCTCCCTGATGCTGGCGATCCCGGCGTCCGCCGCAAGCCACTCCCCCGGCGCTCCGGGCATCGGCGACCCCTACTACCCGGCCTACGGCAACGGCGGATACGACGTCTCCCACTACGACCTGCGCCTGAAGTACCAGCCCGCGACGGACGAGTTGTCCGGTACGGCGACGATCCTGGCGAAGATGACGCAGGATCTGTCCAGTTTCGACCTGGACTTCCTGCTGGACGTCAGCGAGGTGCGGGTCAACGGCGCCAAGGCGTCCTTCACCACCTCGGGCCAGCACGAACTGGTCGTCACGCCGAAGAAGCCGCTCGACAAGGGCACTTCGATCACCGTGGTCGTGCGCTACAGCGGCGTGCCCTCGACGAAGAGCGCCTACGGCTTCAGCACCTGGCACCGCACTCCCGACGGGGCGGTCGCGGCCGACGAGCCCGAGGCGGCCTGGTGGTGGTATCCGAGCAACGACCACCCGCTCGACAAGGCCACCTACGACGTCTCGGTGGCCGTGCCGAACGGCACCCAGGCCATCTCCAACGGCACGCTGCAGTCGACGCGTTCACAGCTCGGCTCGACCCGCTACAACTGGCGTCAGAACAAGCCGCAGGCGACGTACCTCACCACGCTGGCGGTGGGGAAGTTCGACATCACGACCAGCACCTCCGAGGGCGGCGTGCCCGTCGTCAACGCCTACAGCAAGGACCTCGGCGACAACGACGGGGCCGCGCGGGCGAGCATCGAGCGCACCGGGGAGCTGGTGGACTGGCTGAGCGGCTACTTCGGGCCGTATCCGTTCAACTCGGCCGGGGGCTATGTCCCGAACACGACCACCGGGTACGCCCTGGAGACGCAGACCCGGGTCTACTACAGCCCGAAGCAGTTCGCGAACGGCGCCAACTCCTCTCTCGTCGTCCACGAGCTGGCGCACCAGTGGTACGGCGACAGTGTGTCGCTCAAGGGCTGGAAGAACATCTGGCTCAACGAGGGCTTCGCCTCGTACGCGCAGTGGTTGTGGTCCGAGCACGAGGGCGAGGGCACGACACAGGAACTGGCCGACTACGTGTACGCCTCGCATCCGGCCGACGACCCGTTCTGGACCGTGAAGCCCGGTGACCCCGGGCCGGACCACCAGTTCGACGACGCCGTCTACGACCGGGGGGCGCTGGCCATCCAGGCGCTGCGCAACGCGGTCGGCGACGATGCGTTCTTCGCCATTCTCAAGGGGTGGCCGCAGGAGCATGCGTACGGGAACGCGTCCATCGCGGATTTCCAGGCGTATGCGGAGAAGGTGTCCGGGAAGTCGCTCGGGGCGCTGTTCGACGTGTGGTTGTTCCAGCCGGTCAAGCCGGCCAGTGGGGCTCTTGCAAAGTCCGCGGGTGAGGCTTTTGCCAAGTCGGCGGGTGTGCAGCCTCGGTCGTGGAAGAAGATTGTGGCTGCTCACGGCGCCCACTAGGTAGTGCCGGGTTCGGTTGTTTGGGGGCTGCGGGGCCGATGTGGTTGGTCGCGCAGTTCCCCGCGCCCCTTAGGGGGTTGCCACTAGCTTTGTCAGGAGGGCCTCGCGGGTTAGTGGGGCCGTCTCCGTTGATGGGACTGTGCAGGCGTGGGCGCCTGCGAGGGTGCCGTAGAGGGCGCTGCGGCGGGGGGTTTCGCGGTTGAGCCAGCCGTGGAGGAAGGCCGCCGCGAAGGCGTCGCCCGCGCCGTTGGAGTCGAGGACCGGGCCGGGGGGTGTGGCCGGGGGTATGTGGGTGAGTTCGTCGTCGGCGAGGAGGTAGGCGCCCTTCGCACCTGCCGTGGCGACGACCACCTCGGCGCGGCCTCGGTCGGCGATGCGGCGCATGGTGCGTTCCGGGTCGCCGAGGGCGGTGGCGGAGAGGAAGACGACGTCCGCGGCGTGGGCGAAGGGTGCGTGGTAGGGGTTCTCGCCGTCCCAGTCGTGCAGGTCCGTGGAGAGCGTCGCGCCCGACTCGCGCAGCAGGGGCAGGGCGTCGGCGCAGGGCTGGGTGATCGTGACGTGGACGTGGCGGCTCGCTCCCGCGAGTGTCCGCACCGTGTCCTCGGGGAAGCGGTCCTCGCCCTGCGTCCGGCTCACGTCGTACAGGGACAGCCGCCTGCCGTCGGGGCCGACGAGATTGACGGCGCGCTTGGTCCCCGCCGGGTGCGGAATCGCCGTGAACGCGATGCCCTTCTCGGTGTGCAGGGCGCGGACCAGGTCGCCCTCATGGTCGTCGCCGAGCATGTCGAGGTGGTGCACCCGCAGGCCGAGGGCGTCGAGCCCCAGGGCCACGAAGTCGCCGGTCTGGCCCGCGCGGGTGCGGATCCCCTGCTCGATCATGTAGCTGTCGGCATACGGGAGCGGCAGCTGCGGCACATGGACGATCGTGTCCACACCTGCGCCGCCCAGGACGAGAACGTCGATGTCGCGGCTCATTTTCCGCCCTCCCCGTGGTCGTACACGGTGACCTTGATGCCGCGTCTCACCAGTCGCTCCGTGATCAGCGGCTCGACCCGCGACCACTTGCCGCCGGCCAGCCCGCACCCTATCCGGGGCATGTGGACGGACGCATTCAGCTCCAGGGCCTTGTCGGCGAGCCTGCCGAGGGCGGCGTCGATCGCCTCGTAGCGCACCGGGACGCCCTTGCTGCCGGTTCTGGTGCCGCGCTGGCCGATCATGTTGGCCACCCACACATACGGCTCGACCTGCACGAACTGTGCTGCGCCGAGCCCGAAGTCGTTCTTCGCGCGGTCGCGGTGCCAGGCGCGGTACGCCGCTTCCGGCTCCGGCCAGCGGCGCGACAGCGCGAGGACGAAGCCCTTCCCCCAACCTCCCAGGTCGTTGCAGACATGGGCGATCACCTTGACGCCCTTCACCGACGGCGCGGTGGCGTCACCCCGGATGTAGATGATCTCCGACATGACGCCACCGTACGGCCCGCCACTGACAACGGGCCCCTGAATATCGGCGAGGGCTGCTCGGCGGACTACTTGCCGAGCTGGGACAGCTCCTGGTCCGCCGTACGGCCGACCCGGCGGCGTACGCCGAACCAGCCCGCGACCAGCATCGCAGCGACGACCGGGATGAGCAGGAGGGTCTTGCGGCCGACCTCGGGGTCGTTCCACATCAGGCCGAGCACGGCCAGGAGGAAGGCGATCGTGACGATCTCGGTGACCGGGCTGCCGGGGAGGCGGAAGGAGGGGCGGGCGAGCAGGCCCGCCTTGGCGCGGCGGACGAAGACCAGGTGGCAGATCATGATGATCACCCAGGTCGACACGATGCCGAGCGAGGCGACGTTCAGGACGATCTCGAAGGCCTGGCTCGGCATGAGGTAGTTGAGGCCGACGCCGAGCACGCACACCGCGCAGGTGAGCAGGATGCCGCCGTAGGGGACCTGGCTGCGGTTCATCCGGGCGGTGAACTTCGGGGCAGAGCCCGCCGTCGCCATCGAGCGCAGGATGCGGCCCGTGGAGTACAGGCCCGAGTTCAGGGACGACATGGCGGCCGTGAGGACGACCAGGTTCATCACGTCGCCGGCGCCGGAGACGCCGATCTTCGACAGGACCGTGACGAACGGGCTCTCGTCCGCCGAGTACACCGAACCGGGCAGCAGCAGGGCGAGCAGGACGACGGAGCCGACGTAGAAGAGGCCGACCCGCCACATGATGGAGTTCACCGCGCGCGGGACGACCTTCTCCGGCTCCGCGGTCTCGCCCGCGGCGACGCCGACGAGCTCCAGGGCGGCGTAGGCGAAGATCACGCCCTGCATGACCAGGACGACCGGCATCACGCCGTGCGGGAAGACCCCGCCGTGGTCGGAGATCACGCTCATGCCCGGGGTCCCGCCGCCCACCTCGTGCGACGTCGCCAGCAGCCAGATGCCGATCAGCATGAAGCCCACCAGGGTGGCGACCTTGACGATCGCGAACCAGAACTCCATCTCGCCGAAGATCTTCACCGAGATCAGGTTCACGGCCAGGACCACTGCGAGCGCGATCAGGGCCAGCACCCACTGGGGGATGCTGGTGAACATGCTCCAGTAGTGGGTGTAGAGCGCGATCGCGGTGATGTCGGCGATACCGGTGGTCGACCAGTTCAGGAAGTACATCCAGCCCGCGACGTACGCCCCCTTCTCGCCCAGGAACTCGCGCGCGTACGACACGAAGGAGCCGGAGGACGGGCGGTACAGGACCAGCTCGCCCAGCGCCCGTACGACGAAGAAGGCGAAGATCCCGCAGACGAGATAGGCGATCGCGAGGGCCGGGCCCGCGCTGTGCAGCCGGCCGCCGGCGCCCAGGAAGAGTCCGGTGCCGATCGCGCCGCCGATGGCGATCATGTTGACGTGACGGTGCTTGAGGCCCTTGCTGTATCCGGCGTCGCCCGCGTCCGCGGGCGTCGGGGCCGCGTCGCTGTGGGGAGCGACCTGTGCCGTGGTCACGGCGTCCTTGCTCACGGGGGTACCACTCTCTGGTGCGCCCGAGCGGGTCGCGCTCGGGTGTTCCGGACGTACGGGGCCCGCGCACTCGGTGGGGAAACGCAGACCAACGCGCCACCTTCCCCCGACCCCCCGGGCGCATGCGATGGCATAGATCACACAGCGGCACTTCTCACACGCGCCCCACAGGACTCCCACCTGCGCCCCACCGGTCCCGGGCGACCCTGCCGTCCGGGTTTCACAGTTCTGGTGAGACAGCGATACTGCTGCACATGACGACGGACACCGACCGCGACACCGGGGAGCCGACGCTCACGATCGACGAACTGGCCGCGCGGGCCGGCATGACGGTGCGCACGGTCCGGTTCTACGGCACCAAGGGGCTGCTCCCGCCCCCGGTGCTCGGTCCCCGGCGCGTGGGCCACTACGGGCAGCAGCACCTGGCCCGGCTGGCGCTCATCGAGGAGCTGCAGCACCAGGGCATGACGCTGGCGGCGATCGAGCGCTACATGGAGCAGTTGCCCGCGGACCTGAGCCATCACGACCTGGCGATCCACCGGGCCGTCGTGGCCTCCTGGGCCCCGGACACGGTGGAGACGCTGACCGCCGAGGAGCTGGGGCGCCGGGCCGGGCGGCCGCTGGGCGAGGACGACGTGGAGCGGCTCGCCGCCATGGGCGTGGTGCGGCCCGACGGGGACGCCTTCCGGGTCGACTCGGGGCTGCTCAGGCTCGCCGTCCAGCTGCTCGACGTACCGCTGTCCGAGGCGGTCATCCTCGCCTCGCGCCAGGTGCTCATCGAGCACTCGCGCGCGGCGGCGCACGAACTGTCGCAGCTGTTCCGCGGTGAGGTCCTCGAACGGGACGAGGAGGACGTGAAGTCGCTGTCCGCGTACATGCAGCCTCTGGTGGTGCAGGCGCTGCTGACGACGTTCCAGCGCTCGCTCAAGGAGGAGGTGCACCAGTGGCTCGCCGACGCCCACACGGAGTCACGCGGGGACACTCGCACCGGCTCACAGGAAGGCCGATCCGCCTGACACGTTGAGCGTCTGCCCGGTCAGGAAGCCGCTGCCCTCGTCCACCACGTAGAGCAGGGTCGAGACCAGGTCGGACGGCTCCTGGGTGCGCCGCACGACTTGCCCGGCGCGGACCGCCTCGAAGCCGCCGTCCGCGCCGACCGTCCGCTCGGCGGTGGCGGTGCGCACCATGGTCGGCGCGATCGCGTTGACGGTGATGTCGTAGGGGCCGAGGGCCGAGGCCAGCGCGCGGGTGAAGCCGATCAGGCCGGACTTCGAGGCGACGTAGGGGACCATGTCGGGTGGTGCGGTGAACACGGCGGCGGAGACGATGTTGACGATCCGCCCCCACCCGGCCGCCTTCAGATACGGCAGCGCCGCCCGGGTGACTAGGAAGGGCGCCTCCAGGTTGATCCGCATGACGCGGCGCCAGTCCTCGGCCGTCGTCTCCTCGAAGGGCTTCGCGGGGTAGACGCCGGCGTTGTTGACCACCACGTGCAGGGTGCCGAACTGGTCGATCACACGCTCCAGTTGGGCCTGCACCTGCTCCTCGTCGGTGGCGTCGCCGACCAGCTCCAGATAGTCCAGCACCTGCCCGGCGGTCTGGGTCTGCGGGACCAGGTCGAGCCCGGCAACCCGGTACCCACGTCCCGCGAGCGCCACCACGAACTCCTGCCCGAGGCCCTGTGCCGCACCGGTCACCAGGGCGGTACGCGTCTCCATGGGCCGAGTGTGATGAGCCGTCAGGCACTCGGCAAGGGTGCATTTCACTCGCTGAAACGGCGTTGTTGCCGTACGCAGCCCGGGGGCCGACGCTGCGGGCGGGGCCTGGCCGGCGGATCGGGCCCGTCGCCAGCACCAGCCGTACGGGAGCCGTGCCCGATGACCGAGACCGAGCGTGCCGTGGACGACGCCGAGCGCGCCCGCGATCAGGGTGGCGGACTGCGCAGGCTCGCCCCGCTGCCCGGGCGCCTGGTCCGCGACGAGCTGGGCGTACTGCTGGTGCTGGGGCTGCTGATCGCCGGGATCGGCATCGCGTACCCGGACTTCCTCGACACCTCCAATCTGCTCTCCACGGCCCACAACTCCGTCTACATCTCGCTGATGGCGTGCGGCATGGTCTTCGTGCTCGCCATGCGCGAGGTGGATCTGTCGGTGGGCGGCACCTACGCGATGTGCCTGGTCGTCGGGGCGCTGCTGGTGCGGGACGGGCTGAGCCCGTGGCTGGCGGTGCCGGTGATGCTGCTGACGGGGATCGCCGCCGGGGTGTTCAACGCGCTGGTGACGACCCTGCTCGCGCTGCCGTCGTTCATCGTCACGCTGGGCACGCTGATGCTGTTCCGGGGGGTCGGGCTCGCGCTCGCCGACGGCAAGCAGATCACCGATCTGCCGCTGGACGACTCGTTCTTCACGGTCGTGGGCGGCGACCCGGGCGGGGTGCCGTTCGCGCTGTGGGTGCTGCTGGCGGTGCTCGTGGTGCTGGCCGTGGTGCTGGCCCGCACCCGCTTCGGGGCCCGGGTGCGGGCGATCGGGTCCAATCCCGACGCCGCCGCCTTCAGCGGCATCCCGGTCGTCCGCACCCGCATCGAGGCCCTGGCCCTGTCCGGGCTCACCACGGCGTGCGCCGCCGCGCTCGCCCTCGCCTTCTACGGCGCCGGTGACCCGACCCTGGGCCAGGGCTACGAACTGCAGGCCATCGCCGCCTGCATCATCGGCGGCACTCCGCTGGCCGGCGGACGGGGCTCGGTGGTCGGCGCGGTGGCCGGGGCGATGATCCTGGCGGTCGTGGCCTCCGGGCTCGTCTTCTTCGAAGTACCCATCAATTGGACGTCGTTCGCGACCGGCGGGGTCATCCTCGTCGCCGTCGCGGCCGACAGCGCGTTGCGGCGCACCGGGCGCCGACGCAAGTGAACACCCAGCCTGCGCACAGCACTTGGAGGCCGTGATGCACGCCCGACTCCGTACGACCGCCGCCGTGCTCGGTGCGCTGGTGCTGCTCGGTGCCGCCGGTTGCGGGGACAGCGGTTCCGGCGGCAGGAGCGGTGAGCTCGACATGGGCATCGCGGTCGCCAACATCTCGCTCAACTTCGCCCACGAGATGGTGCTCGGCGCCGAGAGCGCCGCGAGCCACGCGGGGAAGGTGGACTTCAAGGCGGTCGGGCCGCCGAACACCGACGGGCCCGCCGAGGTGCAGCTCTTCCAGAACCTCACCGCGACCGCGAAGGACGGCATCGTCCTGGAGAACCTGGACCCGCCGATCTTCACCCGCCCCGCCGCGCAGGCCGTCGACAAGGGCATCCCGGTCGTCGCCCTGGACACCTCCCCCACCGAGGGCAGCAAGGTCACCTTCTACGTCGGCAACGACAACTACGCGCTCGGCGAGCTGATGGCCAAGGAGGCGCTGAAGCGGCTGGGTGCGGATCCGAAGGGCGAGATCGTGATCGGGGTGCCCAACCCGGGGACGCCGGTGCTGGACAACCGGGCGAAGGGCATCTCCGACACGTTCAGGAAGCAGGCGCCGGGGGTGAAGGTGCTCGGCCCCTTCCAGACGTACAGCGATCCCGGGCAGAACTACAGCTCCTGGTCGTCGCAGGTCAACGCGCACCCCGAGGCGCTGGCGTTCCTCGGTGTGGGTGACGCCGACAGCTACAACCTCGCCAAGATCAAGAAGTCGCGGCACGGGAAGTGGCTGACGGCCGGCTTCGACGTCGACCCCAAGACCCTCGACGCGGTCAAGGACGGCTCGAACTTCGTCACCATCGACCCGCAGCACTTCCTCAAGGGCTATCTGTCCACGGCGCTGCTGATCGACGCGGTGCGCGACAACGACGGCAAGCTGCCCGAGGGATGGTTCCTGTCGCCGGGCGGGGTGGTGGACTCCTCGAACATCGACGACATCATCGCCCGGCAGAAGTCCGCGACGGCGGCGTACGACTGGTACAAGCCGACGATCGACAAGCTGCTGGGCGACCAGAAGGCCAACCTCAAGCCCCTGAAGGACGCCCGCTGAGATGACGAACGGGGACATCCTGGTGGCACAGGGCCTGGTGAAGTCGTACGGCGGGGTGCGGGCGCTGGACGGGGTCGGCATCCGGCTGCGGGGCGGTGAGGTGCACGCGCTGGTCGGGGAGAACGGCGCGGGCAAGTCGACGCTGGTGCGGATCGTGTCGGGGACGCTGGCGGCGGACCAGGGGGCGGTGCGGACGGCCGGGGACATCCGGATCGCCGTCGTCTCCCAGGAGTTGAGCCTGTTCCCGGATCTGACCGTGCGCGAGAACCTCTTCCCGCGGGGGTCGTTGCGGCGCTTCGGACTGCTCGACCGCAGGGCGAT
This sequence comes from Streptomyces spinosisporus, assembly GCF_022698145.1. Classification (GTDB taxonomy): domain Bacteria; phylum Actinomycetota; class Actinomycetes; order Streptomycetales; family Streptomycetaceae; genus Streptomyces; species Streptomyces spinosisporus. The sequence goes on along the minus strand of NZ_JALDAX010000001.1, from coordinate 1,052,155 downwards.
GGACCGGGCGGCGAGACCGGTCCTGGCCGAGCTCGGACTGGACGTCGACCTCGGCCAGGAGCTGGGTGAACTCCCGCTCGCCGACCAGCAGTTGACGGAGATCGCGCGGGCGCTGCTGCGCAGTCCCCGGCTGCTGGTCCTCGACGAGCCGACCTCGGCGCTGCCGGCGGCCGCCGTGGACCGGCTGGCGGAGGTGCTGCGCACCCTCACCGGGCGGGGCATCGCCGTTCTGTACGTCACCCACTTCCTGGAGGAGGTGATGCGCTTCGCGCACCGCGTGACCGTGCTGCGGGACGGGCAGGTCGCGCTGGGCGGGGTGCGCCGGTCCGAGGTCGGTGTGCCGGAGCTGGTCACCGCGATGCTCGGCGGCCGCCCGCCGCAGCCGGTGCGCCGGGCGCGGGCCGTGGTGGATCTGCCGCCGCCGGTGGTGCTGTCCGGGGTGAGCGTGCCCGGGCGGCTGAGGGATGTGACGTTCACGGTGCGGGCGGGCGAGGTGGTCGGGGTCGCCGGGCTGCAGGGTGCCGGTCATCTCAGCGCGTTGGAGGTGGTGTGCGGGCGTACGGCGATCTCCGCGGGCCGGGTGGACGTCGCGGGCCGGGGGCTCCCGCGCTCCCTGCGCGGAGCGGTGCGGGCGGGCGTCGCCTTCGTGCCGAGCGACCGCAAACGGTACGGGCTGATGGCGGAGCGTACGGTGTGGGAGAACACGACGACGGTGAGCTGGCTGGCGCTCGGCCGCGGCGGCATGCTGCCCTCCCGCTCCGAACTCGTCCGCCGCACGGCCGAGTTGACCCGACACCTGCGCCTTCGCGGCGGCCTGCACGACATCGTGGCCCGGCTGTCCGGCGGCAACCAGCAGAAGGTCGTCTTCGCCAAGTGGCTGGCGACAGACCCGAAGATCGTGGTCCTGGACGATCCCACCCGCGGCGTCGACGTCGGCGTACGCACCGAAATGCACCGCATCATCACCGAGCTGGCCGCCACCGGAACAGCCGTCCTCATCGCCTCGACCGACCTCGCCGAACTGACGGAGGTGTGCGATCGAGTGCTCGTTTTCGTACGCGGCCGGCTCACGGGCGAGGTACACGGGGAGCACCTCACGGAGCATGAACTGGCGGTAGCTGTGCAGCCGACGGTGACCGAGTCGACGTGAGAGGAACGGGGATCCGGGGCCGTGGGGGTCAGGCGGACAGGGTGCGGGGGACGGCCCTGGCCGCGGCACACACCCGGGTGCCCGAGCGGTCTGCAGGGAGCGGCTCACGGAGCACGAGCCGGCGGTGGCGGCAGCAGACGGTGGCCAAGTCGGGGTGAGCGGGGCTGAGCCGGAGGGGGAACGGGCTCCGGCCTCTGGTCCGGTCAGGCCGGGCGGGGCGCGGAACACGGCGCGCTAATCCGGTTGGGCGCGGGGCCAGGCCCCTGACCCGGTCAAACCGACAGCGCCGCGGGCGGGGCCGGGCGCGGTGTGAGGCGAAGTCCCTGGGCCGGTCAGGCCGACAAGGTGCGGGTGAGGGCTTTTGCTGCTGCGCATACTCGGGCGCCCATGCGGTCGACGTCGAGGCGGCGGGTGCCGCCTGTGACGGAGATGGCGGCGATGGGGCGGGGGCCGTTGCTGCGGACGTAGACGGGGGCGGCGACGGCGGAGATGCCGATCTCGGCCTCCTCCAGGTTGACGCCGTAGCCGCGGGCCCGGGTGAGGGCGAGGTCGCGCGCGAGCTGGCCGGGCAGGACCAGGGTGCGCGGGGTCAGCCGGGGCAGGGCGCGGTACGGCGGACGGGGGTCCTGGGCGAGGAAGACCTTTCCGGTGGCCGTGCAGTGCGCGGGGAGCCGGCCTCCGGTGCGCGAGACGATCGGGGTGGCGCGCCGGCCGGTGACCTTCTCCAGGAACAGGGTGTCGGTGCCGTCCGGGACGGCCAGGTGGACGTTCTCCAGCGTGGCCTCGTGCAGATCGCCGAGGTAGGGCAGCGCCGCGTCCCGCAGCTCGCGCACGCTCGGTGCCGACTGCCCCAGCACGAACAGCCCGAGCCCGATGCGGTAGTTGCCCTCCTCGGTGCGCTCGACCAGCCCGAGCCGCACCAGCTCACCGATCAGCCGGTGCGCGGTGGGCTTGGGCAGCCCCGTGCACAGGGCCAGCTCGGCGAGCGTGAGGGCGGTCTCGGAGTCACCGCAGGCGCGCAGCAGCAGGACCCCGCGGGCGAGCACAGACTTCGGCAGCTGACCGTCCGTCATGAACCGATGGTGGTCGCTTTCGGGGGGAGTGACAAGGCGTGGGCCGCGAGGACCACGGCGCCGTGCGCGCCCTCAACCGCGCAGCGGTACGTCCACCAGCAGGGGCCGGGTCAGGGCGTCCGCGCCCGTCACCAGTTCCCGCAGGTGGTCCGCGCTCGCCGCACGTACCGCGTCGACGCCGAAGAAGCGGGCCGCCTGGGTGAAGTCGAGGGGGCCGAGGTCGGTGCCGGGGCAGGGGCCCTGGGCGCCCATCGCTTCGTAGGTGTCCTGGAGGGTGCGGTAGACGCCGTTGTTCATGACGACGAAGAGGACGGGGGCGTTCTGCCGGGCGGCGCTCCACAGGCCCTGGAGGCCGAAGAGGGTGCAGCCGTCGCCGAGGACGGCGACGACGGGGCGGCCGGGCTCGGCGAGGGCGCGGCCGACGGCGGCGCCGATGCCCCAGCCGAGGCCGCCGCCGACGGTGTGGGTGTAGCTGCCGGGGCGTTCGAGGCGGACGAGGCGGCGCAGCAACAGGCCGACGGTGATGGCCTCTTCGACGACGACGGCGTCCGGCGGCAGCCCGCGCGCCACGGCGTGGGCGGCGGCCCAGGGGGCGAGCGGCGCCGGTGAGTAGGCGGCGCGGGCGGCGGACTCGGCGCGTTCGCGGTCGGCGGTGTGACGCTCGCCCGCGCGCTCGACACGGGCCTTGGCGGTGTGCGCGGGCACCCGGTCGCGCAGCAGCTCGCACAGCCGGTTCAGGGAGGGGGCGAGAGCGCCCACCAGCCCGGCCGTGGCGGGGAAGTTGCGGCCGATCTCGTGTGGGTCGGAGTCGAGCTGGACGACGGTGAGGCCCGGCGGCAGCGCGGGCCCGGGGCTGTAGTGGTGCGGCGTGAAGGCGTGGGCGCCGGCGACCAGTACGGCGTCGTAGGGGGCGAGGGCCTTGCGGATGGCGTCGTGCCGGGGCGGCAGCATGCCCGCGTACAGCGGGTGGGTGGTGGGGAAGTTCAGGCAATCGCTCATCGGTTGGTGGTGGACGACGGCGCCGCACGCCTCCGCGGTGGCGACGAGAGCGGCGACGGCGTCCTCGCGACCCACCCCGTCCCCGGCCACGATCGCGGGCCGGGCCGCGGCACCGAGCAGCAGGGCGGCGCGCTCCAGACCGGCGGCCGGTCCGGGCGGGGGCGTGGGGGTGCGGGCCGGGACGTCGACCTCGGTGTTCTCGGCCAGCAGGTCCATGGGGACCGACAGGAACACCGGCCCGGCGGGCGGCCGTACGGCAAGGGCGAAGGCGCGGCGCAGGGCGAGTGGCAGGTCCTGGGCGTGCTGGATGTCGTACGCCGCCTTCACCGCGGGTGTGGCGAGGCCGATCAGGTCGCCGGAGAGCATGGGGTCCTGCTGCAGGTGACGGCGGTCCTGCTGGCCGGCCGTCACCACGAGCGGGGTGCGCGAACGGCGGGCGTTGAGCAGGCCGATCAGGCCGTTGGCGAGGCCCGCGGCGATGTGCAGGCTGACGAAGGCCGGGCGGCCGGTGCCGCGGGCGTAGCCGTCGGCCATGGCGACCACGGAGCCCTCGTGGACGCCGAGCACGTACTCGGGTCCGTCGTGCGCCGCCTCCGACAGGGCGGCCAGGAAGGGCAGTTCGGTGGTGCCGGGGTTGCCGAAGACGCGATCCACGCCCTCGCCGCGCAGGATGTCCAGGACGGCGAGGGCGGGACGGTATCCCATGGGGGCTCCTCCGGGGGACGGTGGCCGTGCGGAGCGTTCGCAGGTCAGCGTCCCGGGCCCGGAGGGTCGGGTGCAAGACCCGCGTACCGCTCAGCGATACGTGGGGCCGAACCCGCCCGGCTCCCTCAGGCGGCGTCCGTGAAGCGCTCCCCCTTCTCCGCCTTCTCCACCAGCAGCGCGGGCGGCGTGAAGCGGTCGCCGTAGCGCTCGGCCAGCTCACGCGCGCGTGCCACGAATCCGGGCAGCCCGCCCTCGTAGCCGTTGATGTACTGCAGGATGCCGCCGGTCCAGCCGGGGAAGCCGATGCCGAAGATGGAGCCGATGTTGGCGTCGGCGACGGACGTCAGCACGCCCTCCTCCAGGAGCTTGACCGTGTCGAGCGCCTCGGAGAAGAGCATGCGTTCCTGCATGTCCTCGAACGGGATCTCGTGGCCCGGCTTGGTGAAGTGCTCGCGCAGGCCCGGCCACAGGCCCGCCCGCTTGCCGCTCTCGTCGTAGTCGTAGAAGCCGGCTCCCCCGCTGCGGCCGGGGCGGTCGAACTCGTCCACCATGCGGTCGATGACGGCCTCGGCGGGGTGCGCAGGCCAGGTGCCACCGGCCTCCTCCACGGCCCGCTTCGACTCGTTGCGGATCTTGCGCGGGAGCGTGAGCGTCAGCTCGTCCATGAGGGAGAGGACCTTCGCGGGGTAGCCCGCCTGCGCCGCCGCCTGCTCGACCGACGCGGGCTCGATGCCCTCGCCGACCATGGCGACGCCCTCGTTGATGAAGTGGCCGATCACGCGGGAGGTGAAGAAGCCGCGGGAGTCGTTGACGACGATCGGCGTCTTGTTGATCTGGCGGACCAGGTCGAAGGCGCGGGCGAGGGCCTCGTCGCCCGTCCGCTCGCCCTTGATGATCTCCACCAGCGGCATCTTGTCGACGGGCGAGAAGAAGTGCAGACCGATGAAGTCGGCCTGGCGCTCGACGCCTTCGGCGAGGGCGGTGATGGGCAGGGTCGAGGTGTTGGAGCACAGCAGCGCGTCGGGCTCGACGATGTGCTGGATCTCCTGGAACACCTTGTGCTTGAGCTCGGGGTTCTCGAAGACGGCCTCGATCACGGCGTCGCAGCCGGCCACGTCCTGCGGGTCCGCCGCGGGCGTGATGCGGGCGAGCAGCGCGTCGGCCTTCTCCTGGGTCGTACGGCCGCGGGAGACGGCCTTGGCGCACAGCTTCTCGGAGTAGCCCTTGCCCTTGAGGGCCGCCTCCAGCGAGACGTCCTTGAGGACGACCTCGATGCCCGCGCGGGCGCACGAGTAGGCGATGCCCGCGCCCATCATCCCGGCGCCGAGGACAGCGACCTTGCGGACCGTGCGGGGTTCGATGCCGGTCGGCCGGTTGGCGCCGGAGTTGACGGCCTGGAGGTCGAAGAAGAACGCCTGGATCATGTTCTTCGAGGTCTGGCCCGCGGCCAGTTCGACGAAGTAGCGGGCCTCGATGACCTGTGCGGTCTCGAAGTCGACCTGGGAGCCCTCGACGGCCGCGGCGAGGATGTTGCGCGGCGCCGGGTAGGGTGCGCCGTTCGTCTGCTTGCGCAGGTTGGCCGGGAAGGCGGGCAGGTTGGCCGCGAACTTGGGGTTGGCGGGGGTGCCGCCGGGGATGCGGTAGCCCGGCCTGTCCCAGGGCTGCTGCGACTCGGGGTTGGCGTCGATGAAGGCGCGGGCCTTGGCGAGCATCTCGTCCCGGGTTTCGGCGACCTCGTCGACCAGGCCGTTGTCGAGGGCGCGCCGCGGGTTGTACTGGGTGCCCTGGAGCAACACCTTCAGCAGGGCGTCGGCGATGCCCAGCAGACGGACCGTACGGACCACTCCGCCGCCTCCGGGCAGCAGGCCCAGGGTGACCTCGGGGCAGCCGATCTTGGAGCCGGGCGCGTCGAGGGCGATGCGGTGGTGGCAGGCGAGCGCGAGTTCGTAACCGCCGCCCAGGGCCGCGCCGTTGAGGGCGGCGACGACCGGCTTGCCGAGGGTCTCGATGCGGCGCATGTTGCGCTTGATCGCCATGCCGCCGTCGAAGAGGTCCTGCGCGGTCTCGGGGGTGACCCGGATGAGGTCGCGCAGGTCGCCGCCGGCGAAGAAGGTCTTCTTGGCGGAGGTGAGGATGATGCCGCGGATGGAGTCCTTCTCGGCCTCCAGGCGGTCGGTGACGACGGCGAGGGAGTCGCGGAACGCCTGGTTCATGGTGTTCGCGGACTGGTTGGGGTCGTCGAGGACGAGGGTGACGACGCCGGTGTCGTCCTGTTCCCAGCGGATGGTGGTGCTCTCGGTCATGAGGGGTTCTCCGTAGAAGTCTTGGGTGGCCGCTGGGGTCTTCAGACGCGTTCGACGATGGTGGCGATGCCCATGCCGCCGCCGACGCAGAGGGTCGCGAGGCCGTAGCGCTTGTCCTGGCGCTCCAGTTCGTCGACGAGCGTGCCGAGGATCATGGCGCCGGTGGCGCCGAGCGGGTGGCCCAGCGCGATCGCGCCGCCGTTGACGTTGACCTTGTCCAGGGACAGGCCCATGTCCTTCACGAAGCGCAGGACGACCGCCGCGAAGGCCTCGTTGATCTCGACGAGGTCGATGTCGTCGATGGTCAGCCCGGCCTTGGCCAGCGCCTTGCGGGTGGCGGGCGCGGGGCCGGTGAGCATGATCGTGGGCTCCGAGCCGGAGACCGCCGCCGCCACGATCCGCGCGCGCGGGGTGAGGCCGTAACGCTCGCCGATCTCCTGGGAGCCGATGGCGACCAGCGCGGAGCCGTCGACGATGCCGGAGGAGTTGCCCGCGTGGTGGACGTGGTCGATCTTCTCGACCCAGTGGTACTTCTGCAGCGCCACCGCGTCGAAGCCGCCGAGGTCGCCGATGTCCGCGAAGGACGGCTTGAGCTTGGCGAGGGAGTCGGCCGTGGTGCCCGGGCGCATGTGCTCGTCGTGGTCGAGGACGACCAGGCCGCTGCGGTCCTTGACCGGGACGAGCGAGCGCTCGAAGCGGTTCTCCTTCCAGGCGGTGGCCGCGCGCTCCTGCGACAGGGCCGCGTACTCGTCGACGTCTCGGCGGGAGAAGCCCTCGATGGTGGCGATGAGGTCGGCGCCGATGCCCTGGGGCACGAAGTTGGTGGCGAGGTTGGTCATCGGGTCGTTGAACCAGGCGCCGCCGTCGGAGGCCATCGGCACCCGGGACATGGACTCGACGCCGCCCGCGAGGACGAGGTCCTCGAAGCCCGAACGGACCTTGGCGGCGGCCATGTTGACGGCTTCCAGACCCGAGGCACAAAAGCGGTTCTCCTGGACGCCCGCGACCGTGTCCGGCAGGCCCGCGGCGATCGCCGCGATCCGGGCGATGTCGGAGCCCTGGTCGCCGACCGGGCCGACGACGCCGAGCACGATGTCGTCGATCGCGGCGGGGTCGAGGTCCGGGTGGCGGCCGCGGAGTTCGTGGATGAGGCCCACGACCAGGTCGACGGGCTTGGTGCCGTGCAGGGCGCCGTTCGCCTTGCCGCGGCCGCGCGGGGTGCGGATCGCGTCGTACACATACGCTTCGGTGGTCACGAGCAGGCCTTTCGAGGGTGAGGGTGGGCCGGCGGTCCGGTGGTGAGGGCCGGCCGGTCGGGAAGCTTCAGCCGAGCAGCGAACGGCCGATGATCTCCTTCATGATCTCGGTCGTGCCGCCGTAGATGGTCTGGATGCGGCCGTCGGTGAAGGCCTTGGCAATGGGGTACTCGGTCATGTAGCCGTAGCCGCCGTGCAGTTGGAGGCAGCGGTCGGCGACGCGCTTTTGCAGCTCGGTCGCCCACCACTTGGCCATGGAGGCGTGGACGGCGTCGAGCGTGCCGGCCCCGCCGTCTGCGTGTTCCTCGATGCAGCGGTCGAGGAAGGTGCGGGTGACGGCGCACTCGGTGGCCATCTCCGCTATCTCGAAGCGGATGTGCTGCTTGGCGGCGAGCGGCCGGCCGAAGGCCTCGCGCCCCTTGACGTAGTCGGTGGTGATCTCCAGCAGGTGCTCGGCGGCGGCGATCGCCGAGACCGCGATACTCAGGCGCTCCTGGGCGAGGTTCGTCATCAGGTGGACGAACGCGCCGTGGAGCGTGCCGAGGAGGTTCTCCTTGGGCACGCGCACGTCGTGGAAGAACAACTCGGCCGTGTCCTGCGCCTTCTGGCCGATCTTGTCGAGGTTGCGGCCGCGCTCGAAGCCGTCCGTGCCGCGCTCGACGACCAGCAGCGACAGCCCGCGCGCGCCGCCCTCCGGGGTGGTCCTGGCGACCACGATCACCAGGTCGGCGAGGATGCCGTTGGAGATGAACGTCTTGGCGCCGTTGAGCAGCCAGTGGTCGCCGCGGTCCTCGGCGTGGGTGCGGATGCCCTGCAGGTCGGAGCCGGCGCCGGGCTCGGTCATGGCGATGGCGGTGATGATCGAGCCGTCGCAGAAGCCGGGCAGCCAGCGCCGCTTCTGCTCCTCGGTGGCGAGCGAGGTCAGATACGGGCCGATGATGTCGTTGTGCAGGCCGAGGGCCAGGCCGGGGGTGCCCGCGCGGGTGAACTCCTCGGCCAGGACGGCGCTGTAGCGGAAGTCGGAGGTGCCGCCGCCCCCGTACTCCTCCGGCACGGCGAGCCCGAGCAGGCCCTGCTTGCCGGCCGCCCGCCAGGCCTCGCGGGAGACGATGCCGTCCTTCTCCCACTGCTCGTAGTACGGCAGCACCTCCCTGGCCAGGAAGGCGCGCACCGTCTCGCGGAACGCGTCGTGCTCGGGGGCGAAGATCTGCCGCTTCATTCGGGGCCCTTCGTGAGGTCCTGGTCCTTCAGGAGATCGGGTACGTCCCAGTCGTGCGCCACGGCCGCCGTGTCGGCGCCCGGCCGGGCCGGACCGGTGCGCACCGCGGTGGGGGTCGCGGAGAAACGGGGGGCCGGGGCCGGCTGCGTGATGCCGCCCTGGTCGGTGAAGGTGCGGCGGGCGGCGAGGTGCGGGTGGTGCGGGGCCTCGCGCAGCGACAGGACGGGCGCCACGCACGCGTCGGAGCCCTCGAAGACGGTCGTCCACTCCTCGCGGGTACGGGTGGCGAAGCGCGCGGCGACGGCCTCGCGCAGTTCGCCCCAGCGGGCCCAGTCCCTGCGGGCGCCGGAGTGCTCGGGCAGGCCGAGGAGCGTCACGAACTCCTCGTAGAACTGCGGCTCCAGGGAACCGACCGCCATGTACTTCCCGTCGGACGTCTCGTACGTGCCGTAGTACGGGCAGCCGCCGTCCAGGAGGTTGGCGCCGCGCCGGTCGTGCCAGCTGCCGGCCGCGAGCATGCCGTGGATCATCGCGGAGAGGTGGGCGGTGCCGTCGACGATCGCGGCGTCGACGACCTGGCCGGTGCCGGTGGCGCGCGCGTGGTGGAGGGCGGCGAGGACGCCGATGACCAGGTAGAGGGAGCCGCCCGCGTAGTCACCCAGCAGGTTGGCGGGGACGGCGGGCGGACGGTCCGGGTCGCCGATCATGCCGAGAGTGCCGGTGAGCGCGATGTAGGCGACGTCGTGGCCGGCGCGCTGGGCGAGCGGGCCGTCCTGGCCCCAGCCGGTCATCCGGCCGTAGACCAGCCCCGGGTTGCGCGCGTGGCAGGCCTCGGGGCCGACGCCGAGGCGCTCGGCGACGCCGGGGCGGTAGCCCTCGACGAGGATGTCGGCGCGCTCGGCGAGGTCCAGGACGCGCGCGGGACCGTCCGCCGACTTCAGGTCGACGACCACCGAGCGCTTGTTGCGGTTCGTGACGTCGTACGCGGTGTCGATCGCGAGTCCGGCGCCGCCGGGGCGGTCGACGCGCACGACGTCGGCGCCCAGGTCGGCCAGGATCATGGCCGCGAACGGGCCCGGCCCGATCCCGGCGAGCTCGACCACGCGCACGCCGGTCAGCGGGCCCTGCCCGGGTGGCGTCTTCGCCGTTGTCATCCAGCCCCCAGCACTGTGACACAACTGATGTAACACCAGTGATGCTAAGAACACGTTCCACTGAGCACAAGCCCTGAGCGAGCAAGCGCTTAGACAATGACCGGATCGCTGACAGATCCACCGACCGGTTCACCGCGCGTCGAGCTGCGCCGTCAGCCTCTTCGGGGCTATCGCGCGATAGCTCTCCTCCACCCAGTCGCACAGCAGCTCCGCCGCCGGGGCACCCTGCTCCTCCAGCGGGACGCGCACCCAGCCGGCCCTGCCCAGGCCGTATCCGGCGGGTTCGGCTCCGGGGAAGGTCAGGGCGTGGGCATGGGCCGCCTCGTCCTTGAGCTTCACCGTCACGCCCAGCGGGTAGCTGCCGTCGTCGACCCCGAGGAAGACGAACACCTTCTTGTTGACCTTCGCGACGGACTCACCCCACGGGAACTCCTCGGCGGCGCCCGGCAACCCGAGCGCGAACGCGCGCACCTTCTCCCACTTCTTCAGGGCATTTCTGGTCACGGCCACAGTCCCGCCTCCGGGCTCGTCATCGAACTCAGCGCATCTCACGCTAGCCTCGGCCACCGACAACGGCGCGGGCTGTGGACAAGGCGCGGGCTGTGGACAAGGGGTGTCATGAGCAGGCTGAACGGGACGGACCGGCCGTACGACATCGTGCTCTACGGCGCGACGGGATTCGTCGGGACGCTCACCGCCGAGTACCTGGCGGCCCACGCACCCGACGGGCTGCGCTGGGCGATCGCGGGGCGCAGCGAGCGGAAGCTGGAGGAGTTGCGCGAGCGGCTGCCCGGCGGCGAGAAGGTGGGTGTGCTGCGGGCGGACGTGTCCGATCCGGCCGGCGTGCGCGAACTCGCCGGGCACGCGCGCGTGGTGGCCACGACGGTGGGTCCGTACGTCACCTACGGCCAGGAGCTCGTCGCCGCCTGCGCGGACAGCGGCGCGGACTATCTCGACCTGTGCGGCGAGCCCGAGTTCGTGGACCTGACGTACGTACGCCACGACGCACGCGCGCGGGAGACCGGTGCCCGGCTGGTGCACGCCTGCGGCTTCGACTCGATCCCGCACGACCTCGGCGCGTACTTCACGGTCCAGCACCTGCCTGAGGGGGTGCCGCTGACCGTGGACGGATTCGTGACGGTGGACGCCGTCTTCTCGGGCGGCACGTTCGCCTCGGCGCTCAACCAGTTCGCGCGGGTGCGCCCGATGCTGGCCGCCGAGCGGGACCGCAGGCGGCACGAGCCACGCCTGGTGGGGCGACGCGCCACGGCGCCCACCGGGGTGCCGCGGTTCGCGAAGGAGATCGGCGCGTGGGCGCTGCCGCTGCCCACCATCGACCCGCAGATCGTGCACCGTTCCGCCAAGGCCCTGGAGCGCTACGGCCCCGACTTCCGCTACCGGCACTACGCCGCCGTACGCCGCCTGCCCATGGCCATGGCCGGCGTCGCAGCCGCCGGCGGCCTCTTCACCGCCGCCCAACTGCCGCCCGCCCGCCGCTGGTTGTCCAACCGCCTCAAGCCCGGCGAGGGACCGGACGCCGAGAAGCGCGCCAAGAGCTGGTTCAAGATCCGCTTCGTGGGCGAGGGCGGTGGCCGACAGGTCTTCACAGAGGTCACGGGCGGCGACCCCGGCTACGGCGAGACCGCCGTGATGTTCGCCGAGTCCGCCCTGTCGCTCGCCTTCGACGACCTTCCGGCGACAGCCGGGCAGGTGACGACTGCGGTCGCGATGGGCGACGCCCTCATCGAGCGGCTGAGCGGGGCCGGGATCGGCTTTCGAGTGGTCGTGAGCCGCTGAACCCGGGCAAGGCACACAGTTGGCGGCGTCCGGCGCTTCCTAGAGCGACCAGCCGGCCACGGTGTAGATCATCCCGGCGATCCAGCCGACGCCCGCCAGGACGGCCAGGATCAGTGCGGCCGTCACGGCGCGCTCGACGGGACGGTTGGGGTCGGCGAGGGGCTTTGGGGCGCGGTGCGTCGTCATGGGGCACAGCCTGTCGGCCGGGAAGCCGTGCCCACATCCGTACTCGTACTCAGTACGCATACTCACATCGCGCCGCGCGTCCACCTACCTCCCGCAAGCGCCAGTTGAGGCTTTTCCTGCGCACCGGCCCCGTTTTCCGGCCGAGATCCGTCGTCAAGTGCCAACAGGCAGTTCAATGAAACACTTGAAGGTATGAAATTCCTTCTCGAAGTCACCATGGACGACGCGGCGTTGACGAAGGACCCGGCCGGCGAGCTCGGTCGGATTCTGCGGTACTGGGGCGGCAACCTCCGTCACTACCCGCTGCAGCCCGGGGACGAGGCGGCGGTCTACGACTCGGAGTACCGCGAAGTGGGTCAGTGGCGGATCGTCGCGTCCTGAAGTGCCCGTCGGCACGACGCGTCCGCCCGGCGGGTCGTCTCCGGCAGCCGGTAGGCGGGGGTGAGGGCCAGGGTGTGGGCGCAGGCGTTGTCGAGGCTCACGCGATGGCCGACGGACACGAACACCGGTTTCACGGCGTCCCGGGTGCGCAGTGCGCGCCCGACCTCCTCGGTGCCCGCGAGCAGCGGTGACGCACTGCCGCGCGCGGCGCCCGGGGCGTCGTGGGCGAAGGTGAAGGGGTTCTTGGCGACGCCGATGGTGGGCAGGCCGGTCAGGACGCCGAGGTGGCTCGCGAGGCCGAAGCGGCGCGGATGGGCGAGGCCGTAGCCGTCGCACACCACGAGCCCCGGCGGGCACGGCAGCGCGTCGAGGGCGGCGAGGACCGTGGGGATCTCGCGGAAGGCGAGCAGACCCGGCACGTACGGGAAGGAGATCCGCCCGACGGCCGTGGCCTCGGCGACGACGTCCAGACTCGCCGCGTCCAGCACCACGGCCGCCGCCGCGACGACGTCCCGCTCGTCGTCGTAGGCCACGTCGACACCGGTCACCCGCCCGGTGCCGGGCGGCGGTCCGGACTCGTCGAGCACCACACGCCCCCGCAGCTCGTCCTGGACGGCACGGGCCTCTTCCTCGGTCGCGGGCCAGCCCGCGGGAATCCCTACGGTCGTCATGATGGGAACGAGCGTACGGGCCCCAGGAGGGCGGCGTAGGCTCGCGATCATGTTCGTACTGGAGCTGACCTACACCGCCCCGCTCGACGCCGTGGACGCCCTGCTGCCGGAGCATGTGGCGTGGCTGGACGAGCAGTACGGCAAGGGCGTCTTCCTGGCGTCGGGGCGCAAGGAGCCCCGTGACGGCGGGGTGATCCTCGCCGTCGCGGAGAACCGGGCCCGCATCGAGGAGATCGTCGCGGGCGATCCCTTCAACGTCGCCGGTGTGTGCACCTACCGCGTCACGGAGTTCCGCGCCACGAAGACGGCTCCGGAGCTGGAGCGCCACCGGCAGCCGGCCGGCTGAGCGCCTCGGCTCAGCCCTTCTTCGCGTTCAGCGCGCGCTGCAGCTGCCCCTTGTTCATCGACGAGCGCCCTTCGATGCCGCGCTGCTTGGCCTCGTTGTAGAGCTGGTCGCGGGTCGGGCCGCCGGAGCCCCGGCCCGAGCGCTTGCCGCCCCGCTCGCCGGACGACATGTCCTGGGTCGACGTGCGGCTGGCGGTCTTCGACTCGCCGGACCGGGCGCGCTCCTTGTTGACCGTCCGGGCCGCGATCTCCTCGGCGCGTCCGGTGCTCTCGCCCCGGTCCTGGGCGCTCTTCTTGATGTGCTCGTACTGGCGCTCCCTCTTGGAGCTCGAGCCTGCGGGCATGATCGCTCGCTCCCTTCGCAGTCGCGACTGCCGATGTCCGCGATCGAGTACCCGCATTCCGGCCCTCTTGTGCCTCACTTCTCCAGACGTGCCACCCGCCCCTGCTGCCCCGCGGCCCAGCAGCCGAGGTCGGCGGTGCAGTCCACGGTGTCGTACGAGCCGGTGTCGACCGTCCGCCAGGTGCGGCCGCCGTCCGTGGTCAGATCGGTGCCGGTCGGGCCGACCGCGAGGGCGGCGGTACGGCTGTGCGGGAGCCAGGCGGCGCCGGAACGGTAGGCGGGCGGCGGCTGGGCGGCGGGCTGCCAGGTGCGGCCGCCGTCGGCGGTGCGTGCGGCGGCCTGCGGTGAGGACTGGTCGGGGCGGTAGTCGCCGCCGACCGCGAGGCCGTGGGTACGGTCGCGGAAGGCGAGCGCGAAGACGCCCTTGGCCGGGTCGCCCGCCGGGATCGGGGTGTCGGTCGCCGTCCAGGTGTGCCCGCGGTCGCGGGAGTGCAGCACGCGCGCGCGTGCGGCGCCGCCGGTGGCCAGCCAGACGTCCGAGGGGCCGGAGGCGACGAGGCACTGGCCGCTCGCCGCGAAGCCCGCCTCGCCTTCCTGGGCGGGCGGCATGCCGGCGTCGGGGAGCACCTTCCAGGAGTTGCCGCCGTCGCTGGTGGACAGGATGCGGAACCTGCCGTCCACGGGGTCGCTCATCGCGAGGCCGTGGCGGTGGTCGAAGAAGGTCAGGCAGTCGTAGAAGGCCTTGGCGTCGGTGTTGCGGAAGGACTCCGTCCAGGTCACGCCGCCGTCGTCGGTGCGGTAGACGCGGGACGCCTCGCCCTCACCGATCGCCAGCACCACGGCGCGCCGTGCGTCGAAGGCCTCGATGTCCCGGAACTCCAGGGCGTCGGCGCCCGGCGGCGAGACGTCTCGCCAGTTCGTACCGCCGTCCGTGGTGCGCAGGACGGTGCCCTTGGTTCCGGCCACCCAGGCGGTGTGACGGCTGACGGCCGACAGTGCGCGGAAGCGAACGTCGGCCGCACCGGTGTCCGTGAGCTCCCAGTGCGGTGCCTTGTGCACCCCGTGCTCCTGCCCTTGTGCGGGTGCGGCCTGTGACGGTGCGGCCTGTGCGGGTACGGCGGTCGGGGCGGCGAGCGCCATCGAGCACACCGCCCCTGCTGCCACCGTGCAGAACGTACGTCTCACGCGTCGCGTGCTCCCCAAGCGCCTCATGGCGGGCGAAACTAGTCCACCGCCCGGGCACCGTCCAGACGGCCCGTCACCGTCCCAAGTGCCGGTCGGGACACGGCTCATGTGCCCACGGGGGTGGTCCCATGGGCACCTGGGGGCGGGTCCCACGTGCCCATCGGCACACGAGAAGTAGACCTCGTCACTCCTGTGAATGAACGCGGTGACGGAGGTCACTCGGATTTGGGGTGCACGGATTGGCTGGTTCCGGCGTCTCTAGCAGTGCCCGGTCCTGTCCGCCCACCAGTCCGCCCAGACGTCACAAGGGAGCAAGACGTTGTCCACCGTCATCGAGCAGCCCGTGGAGGCCCGCCTCGTGGCCGCCGCGCCACGCATGCCGAGCATTCCGGCAACCCTGCACTACGACCGCAGCGACCCGTTCGCAGTCCGAATGACCTTCCCCGCGCCGGCCACCCTGGAGGGCGTGGAGGTCTGCTGGACCTTCTCGCGCGAACTCCTCATGGACGGCCAGGAGGAGGCCGTGGGCGACGGCGACGTCCGGGTGCGGCCCTACGGCTACGACCGGACCGTGCTGGAGTTCCACGCCCCCGAGGGCACGGCCATCGTGCATGTCCGCTCGGAGGAGATCCGCGGGTTCCTCGCCGCGACGAACGCGCTCGTGCCCGTGGGCCTTGAGCATCTGCAGCTGGACCTGGACCACGACCTCGCGGAACTGATGCGCGACGCCGCCTGACGGCTCCCGCCCATGAGCGTATTGAGCTCGCCGTAGTCGAGCCCGCCCGTCAGCGAGTCGTACGTCCCCGTGCCCAGCAGCTCCCCTGCGGCGCGCCGGACCAGTGCGTGGGCGGCCTGCGCGATGCCCGAGCCGGCGCCCACCCGGGCGACACCGAGCGCGGCCGGCTCGGCGACCGGTGGAGCGCCGGGCCCCGCCATCACGTTCACCGGCTTCTCGATCCCGTCGACGAGGACCTTGACGACCCCCGGGTCGACGACTCCGGGCACGCGGCCGCCCTCTCCAGGGTGAGGTCCACCCCCCGGCGCCCCTGAGGAACGTGTCGATCCGCACGTTCACGAACAACGGCACCCCGAGCGCGTCGGCAGCGGCACTATCCAGCCGATCGCCGTCCGCAACACCGAGCGCCCGGCACGCGCGCGTAGCGTCTCTTTGGTTGTCATGCCTGGTCAGCGCCCGGGGCGGTCGGCGCCGGAAACCCGAAGCTCCGATCCGAGAGCAGCGACCAGCTCACCCAGCACCCAGCTCTCCCCGCTGAGCCCCACGAATTCCTCGACGCGCGCCCTGTACCGCACCCTCCGCCCCTCACGGCCCCCATCCCCGACCACGCCACGCACCCCACCCGCCACCGCCAGGGCCACAACAGCGGCATCCGCCCCCGACGCCCCCGACACCTGCGCCACCCCCTCCCACACCTGCCGCGCCTCCTCCCGCAGTGTCTCCACTGCGTCCGCGCGCTCCAGGACGTGCTCCACGCTCGGGAAGACGCCGAGAACCCGCCTCTTCTCCGCCCGCAGCCAACCCTCCGCCGTCAGCTGTTCCCTTACGGCGTCCGCCGTCACGCGTGCGTGGAGGAGCACCCACGCCCGCCAGGGGTGTGGACGGGACTCGCGGACCAGTTCCAGTAGGCCGTCCAGAGGGGCGTCGCCGGCGAGGGAGTCCATGTCGACGGGTGTGGCGATGCCGTCCTCGTCGGTGAGCAGACCGCGTCGGGCCAGTTCGGCGAGGGCGCCGGCCCGTACCAGATGCGCGGCGTCCGCGGCCTCGGCGCCGGTGGGGTCCCAGGCGAGGAGGCAGAGCCGGGCCGGGATCGAGAGCGAACCGTGGGGCACGAGGTCTCCTTGGTGCGGCGTCGTCGAGGATCACGGTAATTCGTTAATGCGTTGACAGCTCCCGGAGCCGCTCGTACGGTGTACAGCGGTTCTGTTGCCGTCGATCGGAGAAGGACGTTGCTCCTCTGAGGTCCTGAGACACCGCGTCACACCCCTTGAGGTGTGTGCGCAGAGTGTGACCTCGGCAGTCGAGCCGTCCCCGGCGGAGCAGGCCCTTTTTCATCCCCAAGGGCGTCCCCAAGGCGTCCTTAAGGCCCCTTCTCCACTCCGGGACTCTCCTCTCCAGGACTCCTCTCTGCGCCCGCAGTCCCGCGGTGTCTCGATACGCGTTTGCCCCTGACCGCATCACGCAACCGCGAGGTCCTGTATGTCTAGTTCCATCACCTGTACGTCCCTGTCCTTCACCTGGCCCGACGGCACCCCCGTCTTCGAGGGCCTCGACGTCGCCTTCGGCCCCGGCAGAACCGGGCTCGTCGGCGTCAACGGATCGGGGAAATCGACCCTGTTGAAGCTGATCGCGGGCGAACTCACCCCGGCCGACGGCACCGTGCGGATCACGGGCGAGGTCGGCCGTCTCCCGCAGAACGTCACACTCGACACCCGGCTGAGGGTCGACGAGGCGCTCGGCATCGCCGCCCAGCGGGCCGCGCTGCACGCCATCGAGGCGGGCGACGTGACCGAGGAGCACTTCGAGACGGTCGGCGACGACTGGGACGTGGAGGAACGAGCCCTCGCCACACTCGGCGAACTCGGGCTCGGCCACATCGAGTTGGACCGCACCATCGGCGAGGTCTCGGGCGGCGAGTCGGTGCTGCTGCGGCTTGCCGCACTGCTGCTGCGCCGCCCGGACGTCCTGCTCCTGGACGAGCCGACCAACAACCTCGACCTGTACGCACGCAGACGGCTGTACGCGGCCGTGTCCGCCTACCCCGGCGTACTGGTCGTGGTCAGCCACGACCGCGAACTCCTGGACCTCGTCGACCAGATCGCGGATCTGCGCTCCGGGGAGGTCACCTGGTACGGAGGCAATTTCTCCGCGTACGAACAGGCGCTCGCGACCGAGCAGGAGGCGGCCGAGCGGATGGTCCGCGCCGCCGAGGCCGACTACCGCAAGCAGAAGCGCGAACTGGCCGACGCCCAGGTCAAGCTGGCCCGCCGCAAGCGGTACGGACAGAAGATGTGGGACCAGAAGCGCGAGCCGAAGATCGTCATGGGGGCGCGCAAGCGCGCGGCACAGGAGTCCGCGGGCAAGCACCGCATCATGCACGAGGAGCGACTCACGGAGGCGAAGGAGCGGCTCGACGACGCGGTGGACGCCGTGCGGGACGACGACGAGATCCGCGTCGACCTGCCGTTCACGGCCGTCCCGGCGGGCCGTGGCGTGCTCACGCTGATGGACCTGGAGCTGGCGTACGGCGCGCGCGTGGCCGGCGGGCTCGACCTGCGCGGTCCCGAGCGGGTCGCGCTGATCGGGCGCAACGGCGCGGGCAAGACGACGCTGCTGCGGACCATCGCCGGTGAGCTGGAGCCGGTGTCGGGCGAGGTGCACGCGCACGTGCCGCTCCGTTTTCTGCCGCAGCGGCTCGACGTGCTCGACGACGAGTTGTCCGTGGCGGAGAACGTGGCCCGGTTCGCGCCGGGCGCCACCAACAACCGGGTACGGGCGCGTCTGGCCCGCTTCCTGTTCCGGGGCGCCCGTGCCGACCAGAAGGCGGCCACGCTGTCCGGCGGCGAACGCTTCCGGGCCGCTCTCGCGGCGCTGATGCTGGCCGAGCCGGCCCCGCAGCTGCTGATGCTCGACGAGCCGACCAACAACCTCGACATGGCGAGCGTGCGGCAGCTGACGTCGGCCCTGGAGTCGTACGAAGGGGCGCTGATCGTGGCCAGCCACGATCTGCCGTTCCTGGAGTCGATCGGCATCGCCCGCTGGCTCCTGCTGGACGGCGAGCTGCAGGAGACCGCGCCGGAGGAGGTCGGATAGCGCATTGCAGGAGGGGCACAGCCTGGCAACGAGGGGTTTTGCCCGCGCACATCCGCCCTGCATGATGGCGGACCGGGCCCTGTATCACGGGGCCCGGTCCACAGTCCCGCCGTTACGGAGTCCCGTCGTGCCCAGCAAGAAGGCCCTCGTCCGCCGCCCCAGCCCCCGCCTGGCCGAAGGCCTGGTGACGCACATCGAGCGGGAGAAGGTCGATACCGATCTTGCGGTGGAGCAGTGGGAGGCGTACGTCGAGGCCCTGCAGGCGCACGGCTGGGAGACCGTGGAGGTGGCCCCGGAGGACGACTGCCCGGACTCGGTGTTCGTCGAGGACACGGTCGTCATGTACAAGAACGTCGCGCTGATCACCCGGCCCGGCGCCACGTCCCGGCGCGAGGAGACGGTCGGCGTCGAGGAGGCCGTGGCGCGCCTGGGCTGCTCGGTGAACTGGATCTGGGAGCCGGGCACCCTGGACGGCGGCGACGTACTGAAGATCGACGACACCATCTACGTCGGCCGGGGCGGGCGCACGAACGCCGCCGGCGTCCAGCAGCTGCGGGCCGCCTTCGAGCCCCTGGGGGCGCGGATCGTCGCCGTACCGGTGAGCAAGGTGCTGCATCTGAAGTCGGCCGTCACGGCGCTGCCCGACGGGACGGTCGTCGGGCACATCCCGAAGGTGGACCGGCCCTCGCTGTTCCCGCGCTTCCTGTCGGTGCCCGAGGAGAGCGGTGCCCATGTGGTGCTGCTCGGCGGCGAGAAGCTGCTGATGGCGGCGAGCGCGCCGAAGTCGGCGGACCTGCTCGCGGATCTCGGCTTCGAGCCGGTCGTGGTGGACATCAGCGAGTTCGAGAAGCTCGAGGGTTGTGTGACATGCCTCTCGGTCCGGCTGCGGGACCTCTACGCCTGACGGGCGATCGTTTCACTCCTTCAGCCCCGGGACCTGCAAGTCCTTGAGGCTTTTGGCATGCTCCCGCATGCCATGGGCACGGCATCTGATCAGGGCTCTTTACGCCCCTCTTAACTTACGGTCTCGTAACCTACGGTTTCGTAGCCTACGATCCCGTAGGTTCCCGGCACCGCTCGCCGGACCCTTTCCGTTCTGCCGCCCGTCCCCCTGGAGTTTCCGTGACGATCACTTCCCCGCACCTCGGTAGTCCCGCCGTCTGGACCGACGCCCGGCTGCTGTACGCCCTGGAGGAAGTGGTCGAGAACGAACTCAACCGGCATCTGAAGGTCGCCAAGGACTGGATGCCGCACGAGTACGTGCCGTGGTCGGACGCCCGTAACTTCCCCGGCCTCTTCGAGGACGGCGAGGCCTGGGGCAAGGAGCAGTCCAAGGTCAGCGAGATCGGCCGCACCGCGCTGGTGGTGAACCTGCTGACCGAGGACAACCTCCCCAGTTACCACCACGAGATCGCCTCCCTCTTCGGCCGCGACGGCGCCTGGGGCACCTGGGTGCACCGCTGGACCGCGGAGGAGGGCCGGCACGGCATCGTGATGCGCGACTATCTGCTCGCCTCGCGCGCGGTGGACCCGGACAAGCTGGAGCAGTTCCGGATGGCGCACATGAGCGAGGGCTTCGAGTCGGACAACCGCCACTCGATGCTGCACTCGGTCGCCTACGTCGCCTTCCAGGAGCTCGCGACCCGCATCTCGCACCGCAACACCGGCCACCAGTCGGGCGACCCGGTCTGCGACCGCATGCTGGCGCGCATCGCGACCGACGAGAACCTGCACATGGTCTTCTACCGCAACCTGCTCAAGGCCGCCTTCGAACTCGCCCCCGACCTCACCATGCAGGCCGTGCGCGATGTCGTCGTCAACTTCCGCATGCCCGGCCACGGCATCCCCGGCTTCGAGCGGGCCGCGGCCCAGATGGCGATCGGCGAGGTCTACAACCTCCGCATCCACCACGACGACGTCATCCAGCCCGTCCTGCGCTTCCTGAAGGTCCTCGACATCGACAACCTCGGCCCCGAGGGCCTCAAGGCCCAGGAAGAACTCGGCCTCTTCATGGGCGGCCTCGACGCCGAGGCCCTGAAGTTCGACGAGAAACTGGCCGCCCGCAAGGCCCGGATGGCGGCCCGGGCGGGAGCCTGACGGCTCATCCGATTCCCGATGCGGTGAGCCGGCCACGCGCGCGTGGCCGGCTCACCGGTTGTTCTGGCGCCGCCTCAGCTCCATCCGCTCCTTCTCCGACAGGCCGCCCCACACTCCGAAGCGCTCGTCGTTGCGCAGGGCGTAGTCGAGGCAGACGGGGCGCAGTTCGCACATGCCGCAGATGCGCTTCGCCTCGCGTACCGAGCTGCCGGGCTCGGGGAAGAAGAAGTCGGCCCCGGTCTGCGCGCACAGCGCCTGGGCCTGCCAGGCGGGGTCGGCCGGGGTGATCGTGTCGTTGTGCATGAGCCCGAGCGTGCCGTGCGGCGAAAAACGTTCGATCAACGCGGGATCAACGCCGCCGTGCAGGGGTCCCGGCCACCCGATGGTTGCGCGCCCGCACCCGGCTGCGCACGGCGGCGCGCGGGGGCGTGTGAAATCCGTGCGGGCCGCGCCCTTGCCCCGCGGTGACCGCCACGGCCCCCGCCGCGCCCGTGCCCCGCCACGCCCTCCGCCCCGCCGCGCCCGTGCCCTGCCACGCCCTCCGCCCCGCCGCGCCCGTGCCCTGCCACGCCCTCCGCCCCACCGCGCCCGTGCCCTGCCACGCCCGCCACCCCGCCGCGCTCCCGTCGGGCCGCCGCGCCCCCGGCGGACCGTCGCTCCCCCGGCGGACCCCGCCAACACCCCGCCGCAGCGCTCCGGCAGCGGTTGTCAGTGGGCGGTGCAAGACTCAGCAGTGCACAGGACGGGACCCTTACGAGGAGGGCACGATGCTCACCACCCGTTTCGTCAACGGCGCTCCGAACTGGATCGATGTCGGCACCTCCGACATCGAGGGCGCCACCACCTTCTACGGCGGTCTCTTCGGCTGGCGGTTCCAGTCGGCGGGCCCGGATGCCGGCGGTTACGGCTTCTTCCAGCTGGACGGGAAGACCGTGGCCGGCGGCATGCAGACCACCCCCGAGCAGGGCCCGCCCTCCTGGACGGTGTACTTCCAGAGCGCGGACGCCGAGGCCACCGCGAAGGCCGCGGAGCAGGCGCACGGCAGCGTGCTCATGCAGCCCATGGACGTGATGGGCGAGGGCCACATGGCGATCCTCGCCGACAAGGCGGGCGTGTCGTTCGGCATCTGGCAGCCGGGCCGGACCAAGGGTGTCGACAAGGCCAACGAGACGGGCGCCCTGTGCTGGGTCGAGCTGTACACCCCGGACATCCCGGCGGCCGCGTGGTTCTACCACGAGACCCTGGGCCTGGAGACCTCCGCGGTGCCCTTCCCCGGCGGCACGTACACCTGCCTCAACCCCGCGGGCGCCGGTGAGGACGCCATGTTCGGCGGCGTCGTCGACCTGGCCGACGACCCGGCGGAGGACAGCGCGTACTGGCTGCCGTACTTCGAGGTCACCGACACCGATGCCACGGTCGCCGAGGCACAGCGGCTCGGCGGGCAGGTCCGCGTCCCGGCCACCGACGTCGAGGGCGTCGGCCGCATCGCCAGGCTCACCGACCCCTACGGCGCCCGCTTCGCCGTCATCAAGAGCGCACCGCAGCAGACTTAGCAGCAGTCGTCGAAGCAGCACCCCCGGACCTTTCCGGCTCGGCGGGCGGAGTGCTCACGCGGAGGCGCGGCGTACCAGTGTCGTCGGCAGCACCACGCTGGACGGCGCGCCCTCGGCGTCCTCGGCCACGCCCCGGTGCCCGAGCCGGCGCAGCAGCAGCCGGGCCATCAACCGGCCCATCTCCTCGATGTCCTGACGGACCGTCGTCAGCGGCGGATCGGTCTGCTCGGCGACCGGCAGCACATCGTCGAAGCCGATCACGGCGACGTCCTCGGGCACCCGCCGTCCGCTCTCGCGCAGCACCCGCAGGGCGCCTGCGGCGGTGAGGTCGTTGGCGGCGAACACAGCGTCCAGGTCGGGCCGGCGTTCGAGGAGCTCACGCATCGCCCGCTCACCGCCCGCCGGGGTGAAGTCGCTCTCGACGACCAGCCGTGGATCGGCGTCGGCCATCATGTCCCGGTAGCCGTCGAGCCGGTCCGCCGCGGAGGTCTGGTCGAGCGGGCCGGTGATGTGCGCGATGCGGGTGCGGCCGAGGCCGGTGAGGTGGCGTACGGCCTCGCGGGCCCCTTCGCGGTTGTCGCAGTCGACGTAGAGGGCTTCGCTGTGGCCGTCGCTCCAGCCGGGCCTGCCGCCGAACACGGTCGGCACCCCGGCGTGCTGGATGAGTCCGGGGAGTGGGTCGTCGAGGTGCAGGGAGAAGACGAGAGCGCCGTCGACATGGCCGCCGGCGAGATAGCGGCCCACGCGGGCGTGGTCGTCGCGGCCCTCGATGAGCAGCAGCACGAGCTGGTTGTCGTGGGCCGTCAACTCCTTGCTGATGCCGCGCAGTTGGAGTGCGAAGAAGGGGTCGGCGAAGACGCGGGCCTCGGGTTCGGCGATGACCACGGCGACGGCGTCGTGCCGCTTGGTCACCAGGCTCCGCGCGGCCTGGTTCGGCACGTACCCCAGTTCCTCCACCGCGCGCCGGACCCTGGCCACCAGGGGCTCGCGCACCCCGTCCCCGCCGTTGACCACCCGGGAGGCGGTCGCCCTGGACACCCCCGCGCGGGCGGCCACGGCCTCCAGCGTGGGGCGTGGCGCTGTGTCGGTCACTTCGGGGCTCCTCATCGGCGGGTGCCGATCAGGATAACTCCGGGCGGGCGGGGAGGTGAGAGCGCTCACAGGGGCCGCGGTCAGTGGTGATGCGGCTCGTACCCCGGAATCGTGCCGTCCGTCTTCTTCACCAGGAACAGCCCGGCCATCCCCATGTCCGAGTGGCTCTGGACGTGGCAGTGGTACATCCACGCGCCCGCCCCGACGCCCTCGCCCGCGATCACCTGGAAGCCGAACGAGTCCGCCGGGCCCACGATCTTGTTGTCGATCACCTGGCTGGGGTCGTCCGGGCCGGTGAGCATGCCCGTGCGGTTGTCCGCCCAGCGGTGACCGTGCATGTGGAAGGTGTGGTAGTACTCGCCGTGCGTGATCATCACGATCTCGACGCGGTCGCCGACCGTGGCCTCGAAGTCGGGTCCCGTGTGCGGGGGCCGGTTGTTGATCGTCATGTCGTTGAAGACGATCGTGTGGGTCGCGTCCGGCAGGATGTCGCCCTTGCGGCGGACGACCACCGGGCCGTACAGGCCCTTCCTGATGCCGCCCGTGCCGTGCTCGGTGCCGACCACGTGGTCGTGGTAGTGCCAGTATCCCGCGCTGCCCGGGCGCCAGGTGCCGTCGGACCTGCGGCCGGGCTTGTGGGTGCGCCAGGTGTAGGTGCGGGTGCCGCCGGGCTCGACGTCGCTCTTGTTCAACTTCGTGCCGTCGCTGGAGACTTCGTAGTCCAGGCCGTGGACGTGCAGGCTGGCCGCGACGTCCATGGTGTTCTCGAACTCGATGTGAAGCGTGTCGCCCTCGTTGAGTTCGATGAGCGGCCCGGGGATGGTCGCCTTGCCCTTCTCGAAGCCGTAGCCCATCTGTCCGTCGGCGAGCTTCTCGGCGTAGAGCTTGATGTGTCTGACCTCGCCGCCGGCCGGGGCGGTCTTCGCCGGGCCCGAGGCGCTCGCCGACTCCGGGGCGAGGGACAACGATGTCGCCACCGCCGCACCGCCCAGGAGCATGCTCCGCCGGTTGAACCCACGTCTGTCCATGCAGAACTCCCCACCCTGGTACGGAATTTGCGAGACGAAGCTGTGGTGAACCTGTGAGACGGTACAGGCCGCCGAAGCGTTTATCCACACTCAGGACAAAGTTCGTGCCATTGCGGTCATAGGTATTGGCGAGTCACGCAAAGGGGTCTAGCTTCCTTGGCGTTGTTGCTGTGACCGAGGAGGTGCCCATGCACTTACGAGGGTTGAGCACAAGAAGCGCGAGAAGACGGACCTGGGTGGCGACCGTGTCGGCGGGGGTGCTGGGTGCCGGACTGCTGTCGGGGCCGGTCGCGCACGCCGGCCCGGCCCCCCTACCGTCTTCGACAACGATGTCCGTCAAGTCGCCTCCGGGCGGCGCGAATGTACGGGTGCTGATCTTCTACGGTTCCGCCGCGGCCGGGGACGAGTCGCCGGTCGTGAACGCCGGTATCGAGGCGATCGAACGGATCGGCCAGACAGGGCCCGCGAACCAGCGGTTCACGGTCGAGGCCTCGGACAACGCCTCGGTGTTCACCAATGAGAAGAAGCTGGGGCGCTACAACGCGATCGTGTTCCTGACGGGCGGGGGCGACGTCCTCGATCCCGAGCAGGAGGCGGGCCTCGAGGCCTATATGGAGGCGGGCGGCGGTTTCGTCGGCATCCATGACGCGGCGCGCGCCGAGCCGTACTCGGACTGGTTCACCGGTCTGGTCGGCGCCCGGCCCGCCCCCTCCAGCCCGACCGCCGTGCAGCGCGCGGTAGTTGAGGTCGGCGACCGGCAGCACCCGGCGACCAAGGACCTGCCGCTGCAGTGGAAGCGGCCCGACCAGTGGTTCAACTGGGTCGAGAACCCCTCGGGCGACGTGCACACCGTGGCACGCGTGCGCGAGTCGACGTACAAGCCGGGCGCCAGTGCCAACGGCTGGGACCACCCGGTGAGTTGGTGCCGTGACTACGACGGCGGGCGCTCCTTCTACACCGGCATGGGCGGCACGGTCTCCTCGTACGACGAGACGGACTTCCGCGACCATCTGCGCGGCGCCCTGCTGTGGACGACCCGTCTGGTGCAGGCGGACTGCAAGGCGACGATCGACGCCAACTACAAGGCGGAGCGCCTCACCCAGCCCAACCAGCCGGGGCAGAACGACCAGATCGGCGAGCCGCACGGCCTGGTCACCGCCCCCGACGGGCGGGTGCTCTACATCGGCCGCGGCGGCGCGGACGCCTCCCAGCCCGTGATCACCGACTGGAACAACCCGGACGTCGGCAAGGGCAAGGGGCAGATCCATGTCTACGACCCGAAGACCAAGAAGGTCACGCTGGCGGGCGAGTTGACGATCTTCGGCAACAAGGGCGGCGGCGACGAGCTGGTCAAGGTCGAGGAGGGCCTGCTCGGCATCGAGCTGGACCCGGGCTTCGAGCAGAACGGCTGGGTGTATCTGCACTACACGCCGCACTCGCAGCTCAACCGCGACACGCAGATGGCCGAGCGGCGCGTCTCCCGCTTCACGCTCGACCTCGCCACCAACAAGCTGGACCTGAGCAGCGAGAAGGTGCTGCTCAAGTGGCCGGTGCAGGTGCACAGTTGCTGCCACGCGGGCGGCGGGATGGCCTGGGACTCCAAGGGCAACCTGTACATCGCGACCGGCGACAACAACTCCAGCGGATTCAGCGACGGTTACTCCGGCAACAATCCGCAGCCGAACTACAAGGGCGTCTCCTTCGCGGACGCGCGCCGCACCGCCGGCAACACCAACAACCTCAACGGCAAGATCCTGCGCATCCATCCGGAGCCGGACGGGACGTACACGCTCCCCGAGGGCAATCTCTTCACCGGCAAGGAGACCGACGAGGGCGGCGGCAAGACGCGCGGCGAGATCTATGTGATGGGGGTCAGGAACCCCGCGCGGATCTCCGTCGACAAGAAGACGGACACCCTCTACGCCGGCTGGGTCGGCCCGGACGCGGGCGCCCCGTCGACGACCTGGGGTCCGGCCAAGTACGACACGTTCGCCGTCATCACCAAGGCGAGCAACCGCGGTTGGCCGTACTGCATGGGCAACAAGCAGCCCTACCGCGACCGCAATCTGCCGGACCCCAGCAAGCCGCTGGGCTGGTACGACTGCGACCACCCGAAGAACGAGTCGCCGAACAACGACGGCCTGGTCAACCTCCCGCCGGCGACCGGGAACAACATCTGGTACTCGCCGCAGGGCGGCGCCCCGGACTACCCGCGCGACGCGAACGGCATCCCCTCGTACAAGCAGGAGGAGGCCACCTATCTGCTGCCCTGGCTCAAGGGCGGCGGCCAGGCCGCGATGGACGGGCCGGTCTACCGCTACGACCCGGCGAACACCAGCGAGACCAAGTGGCCCTCGTACTGGGACGGCAAGTGGTTCGTCGGTGACTTCTACGACGCCGACCAGCCGCGCAACGCGGTGCTCACCGACCCCAAGACCCACGGGGACGGCGGACTGCCGGTCCACTCGGAGTCGTTGAAGAAGATCGTGCCGATCGGCAACGACGGCATCAAGAACCTCATGGACTGGAAGTTCGGCCCGGACGGG
Source organism: Streptomyces spinosisporus (assembly GCF_022698145.1). GTDB lineage: Bacteria > Actinomycetota > Actinomycetes > Streptomycetales > Streptomycetaceae > Streptomyces > Streptomyces spinosisporus. Next base: position 1,025,243 of record NZ_JALDAX010000001.1, on the reverse strand, counting down.
GCGCTGTACGTCCTCGACTACGGCCGCGGCTTCTTCACCTCGGACGCCAAGTCGGCGCTGTGGCGGGTCACTTACACCGGCGGCGGGCCGACCCCGGCCGCCGATCAACTGGCGAGGGGAGGGCAGTGATGCGGCAACTGCGGCAACGAAGACTCCTGACGGCGCTGCTGGCCGCCGTACTGATGATGCTGGGCCTGCAGACGACGACGGCCGGTGCGCAACCCGCACCCGAGGCGGCCGCCGAGCAGGTCCTGACCTGGACCGCGGGTGACGACATCACCAAGTACGCGTCCGCGCCCACCACGGCGGTGGCGGGCCAGGCGACGATCGTCTTCGAGAACAGCGTGGCCACCGGCAACACGATGGGCATGCCGCACACGCTGACGTTCGTGACCTCGGACCCGGAGTTCAACAGCGACGTCGAGCTGAACATCCTCGCCAACCCCAACGACGACCAGGGCGGCCGGCACACCGCCGAGGTGACGCTCACCCCGGGCCGGTACTTCTACCACTGCACGATCCCCGGCCACGGGCAGATGCAGGGCATCCTGACGGTGACCGAGGGCGGCGGCGAGGACACCACCGCGCCGGAGACCTCGGCGGCCGTGAACGGCACGCAGAACTCGCAGGGCCAGTACGTCGGTTCGGCGAGCGTGGCGATCACGGCGACCGACACGGGCGGCTCCGGTGTCGACAAGATCGAGTACGCGATCGGGGACGACGGCGCCTGGCAGCCGTACACCGCGCCGGTCGTGGTCGACCAGGTCGGGGACCACACGGTCCGCTACCGGGCCACCGACAAGGCGGGCAACACGGCGGCCGAGAAGAGCGTGTCGTTCACGGTCGTCGCACCGCCGACGGACGACACGACACCGCCGGACACCTCGGCGACGGTCAGCGGGGACAAGGACGCCGAGGGGAACTACCTCGACATGGCCACGGTCACCGTCACCGCGTCCGACACCGGCTCCGGGGTCAACACCATCGAGTACGCGGTCGACTCCGGCGCCTGGCAGCCGTACACCGCGCCCGTGATGGTGCATCAGGTCGGCACGCACACCGTGCACTACCGGGCCACCGACAAGGCGGGCAACACGGCCGCCGAGAAGAGCGTGGAGTTCACGGTCGTCTCGCCGCCCGCGCAGGACACCACCCCGCCGGTGACGGGTGTCAGCGTCGACGGCACGCGCAACTCGGACGGGGCGTACGTCGGCAACGCCAAGGTCACCGTGAGCGCGGCGGACGAGGGCGGTTCGGGCGTCGACCGGATCGAGTACTCCCTCGACGGCGGCCCGTACCTCGCCTACACCGCCGCCGTGACCGTCGACCGCACCGGCAGCCACACCGTGGCGTACCGGGCGAGCGACAAGGCGGGCAACACCTCCGAGTCGCGGACCGCGAGCTTCACGGTGGTGGCCGGTGGCGGGGTGCCCGCGCCCAACTGCCCTGAGTACGACGAGCGGTTGACCGTCATCGTCGGCACGGTCGACACGGGTGTGCCGAACCGGGTCACCAACAACCGGTGCCGTATCAACGAGTTGATCGAGGACGAGAAGGAGTGGACGTCCCACGCGCTGTTCCTGAAGCACGTCAGGACGGTCCTCGACAAGCTGCGCGACGAAGGAGTCGTCGACCGGCGCGAGGTCAAGGCGATCCAGAAGGCCGCCCGCCAGTCCGGGATCGGTGAACCCGGACAGACCCAGGGCTACCGGACGATCTTCGACGGCACCGCCGAGTCCCTCGCCAAGTGGGAGCAGGTGGGCGGCGGTTCGTTCGCGCTCAACGCGGACGGCTCGATCACCAGCGGCACCACCAAGGACGGCCTGGGCATGCTGTGGTATCCGCAGCGCAAGTACGGCGACTTCTCGCTGAAGCTGCAGTGGCGTGACGACGCTCCGGGCACGGGCAACGCCAACTCCGGTGTGTTCGTGCGCTTCCCGTGGATCCACGACCACCCCGAGGAGCCGCGCCCGGAGTGGGCCGCCATCAAGTTCGGGCACGAGATCCAGGTGTTCGACTCGCCCTCCGGCGACATGTACAAGACGGGCTCGATCTACGGCTTCGACCGCGTCGGGCTCGCGGGTGCCGGTGTCACGCAGAAGGGCACCTGGAACGACTACGAGATCCGCGTGGTCGGCCAGCACTACTCGGTCTACCGCAACGGCGTGCTGATCAACGAGTTCGACAACATCGGCGGCCAGGTCTTCGAGCCGCCGCGCTCGGACGACCCGGGCACGGACGGACGGCGCTTCGCCTCCGGCTATGTCGGACTGCAGGTGCACAGCACGTCGGACGTGGTGTCCTTCCGGGACGTCCGGATCAAGGAGTTGTAGCGTCCCCCGGGGGCGCCTTCGCCGGGGGCGCCCCCTTCTTCGCCCGGCTCGGCTGTACCCGCTTGGGCTCCCCCGGCATCTTCGGATACTCGGGCGGGTACGGCAGATCCCCCAGCCCGTGGTCGTGCTCGTCCTTCCGGGCGAGTTCGAGCAGGGTCTCCAGGGAGTAGCGCGTGTCGTCCATGTCCGCGTGCACGTCGCCGAGTTCGGCGTAGCGCGCGGGCATGGTCACGATGTCGAAGTCCTCAGGTCGGGCGACGCCCACCTCCTCCCAGCGCAGCGGCGCCGAGACGGGGGCGTGCGGGCGGGGGCGTACGGAGTAGGCGGAGGCGATGGTGCGGTCGCGCGCCGTCTGGTTGTAGTCGACGAAGATGCGTTCGCCCCGCTCCTCCTTCCACCACTTGATCGTCACATGGTCCGGCATCCTGCGTTCCAGCTCCCGGCCCACCGCGATGGCGGCCCGCCGGACCTGGGTGAAGGTCCAGCGCGGTTCGATCGGTACGAAGACGTGCAGGCCGCGCCCGCCGGAGGTCTTGGGGAAGCCGCGCAGTCCGCCGAACTCGTCGAGGACGGCGCGCAGTTCATGGGCGGCGTGGACGGCGTCGTCGAAGTCGGTGCCGGGCTGCGGGTCGAGGTCGATGCGCAGTTCGTCGGGGCTGTCGACGTCGTCGCGGCGCACCGGCCAGGGGTGGAAGGTGAGCGTGCCGTACTGGGCGGCCCACAGGACGGCGGCCGGTTCGGTGGGGCACATCTCGTCGGCGCTGCGTCCGCTGGGGAAGGTGATGTGGGCGGTCGGGATCCAGTCGGGCATGTTCTTGGGCGCCCGCTTCTGGAAGAAGGACTCGCCGGTGACCCCCTCCGGGTAGCGCTCCAGGGTGGTGGGCCGGTCGCGCAGGGCGCGCAGGATGCCGGGGCCGACCGCGATGTAGTAGCGGGCGAGGTCCAGCTTGGTGTAGCCGCGCTCCGGGAAGAAGATCTTGTCCGGGCTGGACAGCCGGACCGTGCGGCCACCCGACTCCAGTTCCACCGCTGCACCCATGCGGCCACGGTAGGCGCACCTCGCGAACCTCGCATACCGGGCGACAAGTGACGTATGCGAGCAGAATCGGAACCATGGATCTCCCGGTGATGCCGCCCGTGAAGCCGATGCTCGCCAAGTCGGTGGCGAAGATCCCTCCGGGCATGCAGTACGAGGCGAAGTGGGACGGGTTCCGGGCGATCGTGTTCCGCGACGGGGCCGAGATCGAGCTGGGCAGCCGTACGGGCAAGCCGCTGACCAGGTATTTTCCCGAACTGGTGGAGGCGCTGAAGGAGCGGGTGCCGACGCGGTGCGTGCTCGACGGCGAGATTGTGATCGCCCGCGAGGGGCGGCTCGACTTCGACGCGCTCACCGAGCGCATCCACCCGGCCGACTCCCGGGTGCGGATGCTCGCCGAGAAGACCCCGGCGTCCTTCGTCGCCTTCGATCTGCTGGCTCTTGCCGACGAGTCCCTGCTGGACGTGGAGCTGACCGACCGGCGGGCGCTGCTGAGCCGCGCGCTGCAGGGCGTCACCGCACCCGTCCATCTGGCGCCGGCGACCACCGATGTCGAGGAGGCGCAGGGCTGGTTCGAGCAGTACGAGGGGGCGGGCCTGGACGGCGTCATCGCCAAGCCGCTCACCCTGCGCTATCTGCCGGACCAGCGCGCCATGTTCAAGATCAAGCACGAGCGCACGGCGGACGTCGTGGTCGCGGGCTACCGCTTCCACAAGAGCGGGCCGGTCGTGGGCTCGCTGCTCCTCGGCCTCTACGACGACCATGGCCGCCTCCAGCACGTTGGGGTGTCCGCCGCCTTCGCGATGAAGCGGCGCGCCGAGCTGGTCGAGGAGCTGGAGCCGCTGCGCATGGAGGACGCGGCGGGGCACCCGTGGGCGGCCTGGGCCGACGAGGCCGCGCACGAGACGGCCCGGCTGCCCGGTGCGCCCAGCCGCTGGTCGGGCAAGAAGGACCTGTCCTGGGTGCCCCTGCGCCCCGAGCGGGTGGCCGAAGTGGCCTACGACCACATGGAGAACGGAGCCCGCTTTCGCCACACGGCCCGCTTCCGCCGCTGGCGCCCGGACCGCACCCCGCAGAGCTGCACCTACGCACAACTGGACGAACCGGTGCGCTACGACCTGGACGAAATCCTCCGCTCACCCGACTGACGCGCCCTGCCGGGCCGGCGCAGGGCGTTTCGCACGCCCGCGGAGCGCCCGCGAGCGTCACGTGGGTGGCGCTGACGGACGCGCCGAGTTGGCCGTCGGCACGCAGCCCGTTCCCGCCGCCGACCGCACCCACCCCATCCCACAACGCTGCACTTACGCCCAGCTCGACAAGCCGGTCCGCTACGACCTGGACGAAATCCTCCGCTCGCCCGGCTGACGCGCGCTCCGCTCACCCGGCTGACACGCGCCGCCCACCCGGCTCAGGGCGTCATCAGCACCTTCACCGCGCCGTCCCGCTTCTGCTGGAACATCTCGTAGGCGCGCGGGGCGTCCGTCAGCGGCACGCGGTGGGTGGCGAAGTCGTCGACGCCGAGGGGGTCCTCGTCGGTGAGGTAGGGGATGATCTCGTCGCTCCAGCGGCGGACGTTGGCCTGGCCCATCCGCATCTGGATCTGCTTGTCGAACAGGGTGAGCAGCGGGATCGGGTCGGCCATTCCGCCGTAGACGCCGCTGAGCGAGATGGTGCCGCCGCGGCGGACCAGTTCGATCGCGGTGTACAGGGCGGCCAGCCGGTCGATGCTGAAGCGTTCGGCGAACGGTCCGCTGATCTTGCGCGGCAGCATCGCGGAGGCCTGCTGGGCCAGCCGGGCGGCCGCACTGCCGTGGGCCTCGGTGCCCACCGCGTCGATCACGGCGTCGGGTCCGCGGCCGTCGGTCTTGTCGCGGATCGCGGCGACGAGTTCCTTGTCGTTGTCGAAGCTCCTGAGGTCGTACGTGTCCACACCCCGCGCACGGGCCCGGCGCAGCCGCTCGCTCACCAGGTCCACACCGAACACCTGCCCCGCACCGCGCACCTGGGCGACCCGGCAGGCCATGTCCCCGATCGGTCCGAGGCCGAGCACGGCGACGCTGCCGCCCTTCGGGATGCCTGCGTACTCGACCGCCTGCCAGGCGGTGGGCAGCACGTCGGAGAGGTAGACGAAACGGTCGTCGGCCGGGCCCTCGGGAACCTTGATCGGCCCGTACTGGGCCTGCGGCACCCGCAGGTACTCGGCCTGCGCACCCGGCACGGCGCCGTACAGCCGGGTGTAGCCGAACAGGGCCGCGCCCATGCCCTCGCCGGAGACCTGGGTGGTCTCGCACTGCGTCGGCAGCCCCGTCAGACACATCCAGCAGTTGCCGCAGGCGATCTGGAACGGCACGACGACCCGGTCACCGACCGCGAGGTCCGGCACCGCGGGTCCGACCTCCTCGACGATGCCCATCGGCTCGTGTCCGAGGATGTCGCCGGGTGTCATGAACGGTGTGAGCACTTCGTACAGATGAAGATCGGAGCCGCACAGCCCCGACGACGTGATGCGGATGACGGCGTCCGTGGGCTCCTGGATCTTCGGATCCGGTACCTCCTCGACCCGTACGTCCCGCTTCCCCTGCCAGGTCACAGCCTTCATCGTGTGACGCTCCCTCCGTCGCTTCGATGGGTCCGTTCTGCGGTCCCGCCCGGGTACCCGGGCGTGCGCCGACCGAAGCAGGATCAGGGCCAATGGGCGTATTCACCGCGCACAACCAGAACCGAGCGGGTATGGCCACCAATGAACGTATAAACGCACAATCATCTACACGGGATGTGGTGGCCACGTGAGCATGAGACGGACGGTGCGCCCTCGACGCGCCTCGACGACGGTGGCGCTGCTGGCCGCCACGATGACGGCCGCGCTGGCGGCGGGCTGCACGGCAGGGCACGGCCAGTCCGACGACAAGCGCGGACGCACAGAGGGGCAGCACACCCCCGCCCCGCACCACAGCGTCGACGCCGCCGGTTCCGTACTCGCCGTGAAGATCGACAACGCGCCCGGGGCCCGCCCCCAGACCGGGCTCGACACCGCGGACATCGTCTACGTGGAGCAGGTCGAGGGCGGCCTGAGCCGGCTGATGGCGGTGTATGCGACCACGCTGCCGAAGGTCGTCGGGCCGGTCCGCAGCGCCCGCGAGTCGGACCTGGAGCTGCTGCGTCAGTTCGACCGACCGACGCTCGCCTTCTCCGGCGCACAGCACAGGCTGCTGCCGCTCATCGACCAGGCCCCGGTGCAGGCCGAGCCGCCGGGCAAGGCGTCCAAGGCCTACTTCCGCGGCACCGCCAAGGCCGCCCCGCACAACCTCTACCTGCGCCCCGCCCGCCTGATGCCGTCGGCCCCCGGCCCGGCCGCGCTCACCACCGGCTTCCGCTACGGCCCCGCACCCGCCGGCGGCAAGGCCGAGAAGTCGCGCACGATCCGCTACCCGGCCGCCCGCTTCACCTTCACCTGGTCCCCCGCCCAGCACCGCTATCTGGTCGCGATGGACGGAACGCCCACCGTGACGACCGACGGGAAGCGGGTGGCACCGGCGACGGTCGTCGTGCAGTACGTGAAGGTGCACAAGTCTGCCTTCCACGACTTCCTCGGCAACTACACGCCGTACACCGAGACGGTGGGATCGGGGCGGGCGGACGTCCTGCGCGACGGACGGGTCCACGACGTCAACTGGAAGCGCGCGACGGCCATGGACGGTACGTCGTTCACAACGAAGGACGGCAGGCCGGTCAACTTCGCCAAGGGCCAGGTGTGGGTGGTGCTGGCACAGGCCTCATGACCTGTGCGGTCTCCATGCCCTGTACGGTCCTGATGACCTGTACGGCCTGCTCATCCTCCTTGCGCCACGAGGGGTTCCGCGGGGTTGCGGAGCCCCTCCGCCGCGTCGGCGACCCGGCGGATGAGGTCGAAGAACACCGTCTGCTCGGCGGCGGTCAGCGGCGCCAGGAAGACCTGGTTCATCCGGGCCGTGCGCACGGTCAGCTTGCGATGGGTGCGCACCCCCTCGTCGGTAGGGCGCAGCAGGAAACGGCGGCCGTCCTGCGGGTCGCGCACCTTGTCCACCAGCCCGCGCCTGCCGAGCCGGCTGATCACCTCGGCGATCGTGGACCGGTCGAGCCCCACCCGCTCCCCCGCCGTGCGCTGGTCCAGGCCCGGCTCGGCGACGAGCGCGTTCAGGACCGCGAACTGCGGCGAGGTGATCTCCTCGGAGACCATCGTGTTCCACAGCAGGTAGTGGGCCTGCTGCAGCCGCCGGGCCAGGTGCCCGGGGTGGGTGGTGAGGTCCACCGCGGCCATGTGCGCTCCCGAGGTCGAATTCGTTGGTGTACTGACGATACCCAGCGCCCGTACGGGCTGTCTGCATCCCTGCATCGGACTCTGACCATGGACTACGCGGAGGTCTTGACGCCTCGCGGCGACAGTGGCAGCGTGAAGGAAACTTCACCGAAATACTCAGTGCCCTGATTAATTGCGGACCGGGCGCTCGGACGGGATGGGGCTTCACGGATGGACAAGGTGGTCGCCACTGCCGCTGAGGCGGTGGTGGATGTGCCCGAGGGCGCGTCATTGGCGGTGGGCGGGTTCGGTCTGAGCGGGGTGCCGAACGTGCTGATCGGGGCCCTGTTCGAGCGGGGGGTGGGGGGCCTGTCGGTGGTCTCCAACAACTGCGGGGCGATGGAGACGGGGCTCGCGGTGCTGCTGGCGGCGGGCCGGATCGCCCGGGTGACCGGCTCCTACATCGGCGCCAACAAGGAGTTCGCCCGGCAGTACCTGGCCGGGGAGCTGGAGGTGGAGCTGATCCCGCAGGGCACGCTCGCCGAACGGCTGCGCGCGGGCGGTGCGGGCATCCCGGCCTTCTACACGCCGGCCGGGGTGGGCACCCAGGTCGCCGACGGCGGCCTGCCCTGGCGCTACGACGGCGACGGCGGGGTGGCGCTGGCCTCACCGCCCAAGGAGGTCCGCGCCTTCGACGGAATCGAGTACGTGCTGGAGCGGGGCATCCGCACCGACTTCGCACTCGTACGGGCCGCGCGCGGGGACCGGCACGGGAACCTGGTGTTCAACAAGGCCACCCGGAACTTCAACCCCCTCGCCGCGATGGCCGGGCGGGTGACCATCGCCGAGGTGGAGGAGCTGGTCGAACCCGGCGCGATCGACCCGGACGCGGTGCACCTGCCCGGCATCTTCGTCCAGCGGGTGGTCGCCCTGTCGCCCGCACAGGCGACGGACAAGAAGATCGAGCAGCGGACGGTGAGCAGCTGATGGCCTGGACACGCCAGGAGATGGCCGCGCGGGCCGCGCGCGAACTCCACGACGGGCAGTACGTCAACCTCGGCATCGGGCTGCCCACGCTGATCCCGAACTATCTGCCCGCCGGGGTGGAGGTGGTGCTGGAGTCGGAGAACGGCATCCTGGGCACCGGCCCCTATCCGGCCGAGGATCAGGTCGACCCGGACCTGATCAACGCCGGGAAGGAGACCGTCACCGTGCTGCCGGGCGCCTCGTTCTTCGACTCGGCGCTGTCCTTCTCAATGATCCGCGGCGGGCACATCGATGTCGCGGTGCTGGGCGCCATGCAGGTCTCGGCCACCGGTGACCTGGCGAACTGGGCGATCCCGGGGAAGCTGGTCACCGGGATCGGCGGGGCGATGGATCTGGTGCACGGGGCCCGCCGGGTGATCGTGGTGATGACCCACACCGCGAAGGACGGCAGCCCGAAGATCCTGGACGAGTGCGCGCTGCCGCTGACCGGCAAGGCATGCGTGGACCGGATCATCACCGACCTCGCCGTCCTGGACGTCACCGCGGATGGGCTGGTGCTGGTGGAGACCGCGCCCGCCGTCAGCGTCGAAGAGATCATCACCAAGACCGCCGCCACGGTGCGCATCCCGGAGGAGATCCACTCATGAGCGACCGCTTGAAGGACGTGTACATCGTCGACGCCGTGCGCACCCCGATCGGCCGCTACAACGGCGGCCTGGCGAGCGTGCGCCCGGACGACCTCGCCGCCCACACCATCCGCGAACTCCTCGCCCGCACACCCCAGTTGGACCCCGCGCGGATCGAGGACGTGTACTTCGGCAACGCCAACGGCGCGGGTGAGGAGAACCGCAACGTCGGCCGCATGGCCGCCCTGCTGGCCGGGCTGCCCACCAGCGTGCCCGGGGTGACGGTCAACCGGCTGTGCGCCTCCGGCCTGGAGGCCGTCATCCAGGCCGCCCGCGCCATCGCCGCCGGCGACGCCTCCATCGCGGTGGCCGGCGGCGTGGAGTCGATGACCCGCGCCCCCTACGTGCTGCCCAAGAACGACCGCCCCTTCCCGGCCGCCCACACCGAGCTGTACTCCACCACGCTGGGCTGGCGCATGGTCAACCCGACCATGGACCCGCAGTGGACCATCCCCCTCGGCGAAAGCGCGGAGTTGATCGCCGACAAGCACAAGATCAGCCGCGAGCAGCAGGACGAGTTCGCGCTCGCCTCCCACCGCAAGGCCGCCGCCGCCCGCGAACAGGGGCTGTTCGACGCCGAGTTGGCGCCCGTCGCGATCCCGCAGCGCAAGGGCGAGCCGGTCAACTTCGCCGCCGACGAGTGCGTCCGCCCCAACGCCTCCCTGGAGGCCATGGCCAAGCTCAAGCCGTCCTTCCGCAAGGAGAACGGCACCGTCACGGCCGGCAACGCCTCCCCCCTCAACGACGGCGCCGCCGCCCTGCTGCTGGTCGACGAGGCCGGCCTGAACGCGGTCGGCCGCGAGCCGCTGGCCCGGGTCTCCGCGACCGGGGTGCACGCCGTCGACCCGCACTACTTCGGCCTCGCCCCGGTCGAGGCCGTCAACCGGGCCCTGGCCAAGGCCGGCAAGACGTTCGCCGACCTGGACGTGCTGGAGCTGAACGAGGCATTCGCCGCGCAGGTGCTGGGCTGCGTCGCCGAATGGCCCGAGTTCGACCCGGCGATCCTCAACCCGCAGGGCGGCGCCATCGCGCTCGGCCATCCCCTGGGCGCCTCCGGGGCCCGGCTCGCGGGCACCGTCGCCCACCAGCTCGCCGCCCGCGGCACCGGCACCGGCATCGCCACCCTCTGCATCGGCGTCGGCCAGGGCCTCGCCCTCGTCCTCGAACGCTGAACGCCCCACCGCCGGAACGCGGAACGCGGAACGCGGAACGCCAAGGACACCCGGGAACCCCGAGGGAAACCCCATGACGCTCACACAACACGACATCGACCAGGAGATCGCGGCCGAGCACGCCGCGTACGAGAAGCGGGTCACCGACGGCGCCCCCATGGAGCACCACCCGCGCCGCGACTACGCGCCGTACCGCTCCTCGATCCTCCGTCACCCCCAACAGCCGCCCATCGCCATCGACGTCAGCAAGGACCCGGAGCTGGTGGAGCTGCACTCCCCCGCCTTCGGCGAGCGCGACATCACCGAGATCGACAACGACCTCACCCGGCACCACCGGGGCGAGCCGATCGGCGAGCGCATCACCGTCTCCGGAAGGCTGCTGGACCGCGCCGGCCGTCCGGTGCGCGGTCAGCTCATCGAGATCTGGCAGGCCAACTCGGCGGGCCGCTACGCCCATCAGCGCGAGCAGCACGACGCCCCGCTGGACCCGAACTTCACCGGATTCGGCCGTACGATCACCGACGCCGACGGCGGTTACCGCTTCACCACCATCCAGCCCGGCCCCTACCCCTGGCGCAACCACCTCAACGCCTGGCGTCCGGCGCACATCCACTTCTCGATGTTCGGCTCGGCGTTCACCCAGCGGCTCGTGACGCAGATGTACTTCCCCGCCGATCCGCTGTTCCCGTACGACCCGATCATCCAGTCCGTCACCGACGACTCCGCGCGGCAGCGGCTGGTCGCGACCTACGACCACGACCTGTCCGTACCGGAGTTCTCGATGGGCTACCACTGGGACATCGTGCTGGACGGCCCGCACGCCACCTGGCTCGAGGAAGGGCGCTGACCTGCCATGACGAAGATCGACACGAGCCGGCCCGAGACCGTCCTGCCCACTCCCTCGCACACGGTGGGCCCCTTCTACGGCTACGCCCTGCCCTTTCCCGGCGGCGGTGACATCGCGCCGGTCGGACACCCCGACACGATCACGCTCCAGGGATACGTGTACGACGGCGAGGGCAAACCACTGCCGGACGCCCTCGTGGAGCTGTGGGGCGCCGACCCCGACGGCAACGTGCCGACCGCCGACGGATCGATCCGGCGCGACCCGGCGACCGGCGGCTATGTGGGCCGCAACGGCGTGGAGTTCACCGGCTGGGGGCGCATCCAGACGGACGCCAACGGCCACTGGTACGCCCGTACGCTGCGGCCCGGTGCGCGCGGGCGGAGCGCGCCGTACATCAGCGTGTGCGTCTTCGCGCGCGGGCTGCTGGTGCATCTGTTCACCCGGATCTATCTGCCGGGCGACGACGCTGCCCTCGCCGCCGACCCGCTGCTGTCCCGGGTGGACCGGTCGCGACGCGACACGCTGATCGCCGAGGACGACGGCAAGGGCACCTACCGTTTCGACATCCGCCTTCAGGGCGAAGGCGAAACGGTCTTCCTGGAGTTCCAGTGACATCTGCCGGTCCACCCGCCGCTTTCGAGAACCCCGACGACCCCGGCCTGCTCGCCCCCGGGTGGGCGGGCTCCCCCGTCGCGTCGGCCACCGCCGACACGGCGTATCTGCAGGCCCTCCTCGACGCGGAGGCCGCGCTCACCCGCGCGCAGGCCGCCCTGGATCTCGCCCCGGCGACGGCTGCGGCCGCGGTGACCGCAGCGGCCGAGGCCGGTCGCTTCGACGTGCGGTCCCTCGCGGAGCGAGCGCGCGCGGGCGGCAACCCGGTCATCCCGCTGGTCGCCGATCTGACGAAGGCGGTCGGTGAGGAGCACGGGCCCTACGTCCACCGGGGCGCGACCAGCCAGGACATCATGGACACGGCGACGATGCTGGTCGCCGTGCGCGCCCTGGACCCGGTGCTCGCCGACCTCGACCGCACCGAACGGGCGCTCGCCCGACTGGCCACCGAGCACCGCGACACCGCGATGCCGGGACGCACGCTCACCCAGCACGCCGTGCCGACGACGTTCGGGCTGAAGGCGGCCGGCTGGCGCTCGCTCGTCCTCGACGCCCGGGACCGGATCAAGGCAGTACAGGACGGTCTGCCGGCCCAACTCGGGGGCGCAGCCGGGACCTTGGCCGCCTTCACCGCGTACGGCGCCCGGGACCCGCAGGCCCTCACGGCGGCGTTCGCCCGAGAACTGGGGCTGCGGGAACCGCTGCTTCCCTGGCACACCCTGCGCACACCGATCGCCGATCTCGCGGGCTGTCTGGCCTTCGCGGCCGGGGCGCTGGGCAAGATGGCCGTGGATGTGCTGGCGCTCGGCCGTACCGAGATCGCCGAGGTCGCGGAGGGCAGCGGCGGCGGCTCGTCGGCCATGCCGCACAAGGCGAACCCCGTGCGGTCCACGCTCGTCGCGGCGGCGGCCCGGCGGGCTCCGCAGCTCGCGGCCACGCTGTACGGGTCGCTGGCCGCCGAGGACGAGCGCCCGGCCGGGGCCTGGCACGCCGAATGGGAGCCGCTGCGGGATCTGCTGCGCCTGGTCGGCGGGGCGGCCCGGGACGCCGCCGAACTGGCCGAGGGGCTGCGGGTGAACGCGGACACGATGCGCGAACACCTCGGCCTCACCCACGGGTTGATCGTCTCCGAGCGGCTGTCCGCCGAGCTGGCCCCGGTGCTGGGCCGCGCCCGCGCCAAGAAGCTGCTGAGCGAGCTGGCCGGACGCACCTACGCCGAAGGACGCTCCCTGCGTGAACTGCTCGCGGCCGAGCCCGAGTTGAAGGACGTCGACCTCGACGAGCCGACCGATCCCGCCCGCTACACCGGCTCCGCCGGAGCCCTCACCGACCGTGCACTGGAGCGACGTTGACCGAGAAACTCCTCAACCACCGTGCCGAAGGGCCCGCTTCGGCTCCCCCGCTGCTGCTGGGACCCTCCCTCGGCACGTCGTACGCCCTGTGGGACCAGGTGGCGCCCGAGCTGGCCGTCAGCCACCGTGTGGTGCGCTGGGACCTGCCGGGGCACGGCGGGTCGGCGCCCGGTCTGATCGCTCCCGGCGCCACCGTCGCCGACCTGGCCGCCCAGGTGCTCACGCTCGCCGACTCGCTCGGCATCGAGCGCTTCGCCTACGCCGGTGTCTCGCTCGGCGGAGCCGTCGGTCTGCATCTGGGGGTGCACCACCCGGACCGGGTGTCGTCGCTGGCCGTGATCTGTTCGTCGGCGCACTTCAACGGCTCGAAGCCGTGGGAGGAACGGGCCGCGCTGGTGCGGCGGGAGGGCCTCGCCTCACTGGTGGAGAGCGCCGACGCGCGCTGGTTCACCCCCGGCTTCACCGTCCCGCGGCTGGTGCGTGACCAGGCCGAGGCCGATCCGGAGGCGTACGCCGCCTGCTGCGACGCACTGGCCGCCTTCGACCTGCGGGTCCGGCTCGCGGAGATCTCCGTGCCGACGCTGCTGATCGCCGGGCGCGAGGACCGGGCGACCCCGCCGCCGCATCTGCGGGAGATCGCGGACGCGGTCGCCGGCGCCACGCTCGTCGAGCTTCCGGGTGCCGCGCATCTCGCGCCGGCGGAGTGCCCCGAGGCCGTGCTGACCGCGCTGCGCGCCCACTTCGACGGGGGTGCCAAGCGGGGCATGGAGGTACGCCGTGCGGTGCTGGGCGATACGCACGTGGACCGGGCGCAGGCCCGCCAGAGCCCCTTCACCGCCCGCTTCCAGGACTTCATCTCGCGCTACGCCTGGGGCGAGATCTGGACCGATCCGACGCTCTCGCGCCGCGAACGCAGCATGATCACGCTGACGGCGCTGGTCGCGCACGGCCACTACGACGAGCTCGCCATGCATGTGCGGGCGGCCCGGCGCAACGGTCTGACGCCGGACGAGATCGGCGCCGTACTCCTGCAGACGGCCGTGTACTGCGGGGTTCCGGCGGCGAACTCGGCGTTCGCGACGGCCCAGCGGGTGCTGGCGGAGGAGGACGGGAGCCGAGGGTGACCCTGCTGGTCGTAGCCTCAGCAGCATCTGCCACATGCCTTCACCGCGTGCCTACGGTGGAGGCATGTCCACCATTCTGATCACCGGCGCCACCTCGGGTCTCGGCCGCTACGTCGCCTTCGAGCTGGTCCGCTCCGGCCACACCGTCCTCGCGCACGGCCGCGATCCGGGCCGCACCGAGCAGCTGGTCGCGGAGCTGCGCACGGAGGGGCACGCGGAAGGGTTCGTCGCCGATCTGGCCTCGCTGACGCAGGTGCGCGAGCTGGGCGAGCGGGTCGCCGGTGCGCATCCCGGTCTGGACGTGCTGATCAACAACGCGGGCGTGGGAGCGGGCGCGTCCGGCGCGGGCCGCGAGCTGAGCGCCGACGGCCATGAACTGCGCCTCGCGGTGAACTACTTGGCACCGGTCGTGCTCTCCCGCGCCCTGCTGCCGGTGCTGCGCGCGAACCCGCCGGCCCGCGTCGTCAACGTCGGCTCGGTCGGCCAGGAACCCCTCGACTTCGACGACATCGAGTTCCGTCGCGGCTACGACGGCTTCGCGGCGTACCGCCGCGCGAAGTTCGCCCTGGCGGCCCACACCTTCACCCTGGCCGAGGAGTTGGCCGACTCCGGCGTGTCGGTCAACGTCCTGCACCCCGCCACCTTCATGGACACGGCCATGGTCCGCGAGGGCGGCGTCACCCCCTGGAACTCGGTGGCCGACGGCGCACCGGGCGTACTGGCCCTGGCAACCAAGGACACGGGCACGGGCAACTACTTCGACGGCACGAACCGAGCACGGGCCCACGAGGCGACGTATGACCGCGAGCTACAGAAACGCCTGTCAGCGGTGACGGACCAACTGCTGGCGCTGTAGCGGGGGTTCGTGTCTTGGGGGCGCGGGGAACTGCGCGATCAACCCCAACCGACCCGCAGACGCCAACTCACCTCAAGGCCCGAGCTCGTCAGCGCAACCCCCGCCCCGCCTCCAGCACCTGCCGCGCCTCCTCGGCCAACCCGTCCGCCCCACAAGAGCGCGCGAGCGCCAACCCCCTGTTGAGTTCGGACACGGACCGCGCAGCGATCCCGTACTCGACCCGGGCCGCCGCATGCTCGTACTGGCAGGGCGAGGCCTCCAGATAGGCGACCGCCTGGGCGGCCAGCCGGACGGCCCGCTGCCCCGTCTCCAGCGCCGCCTCACACCGCAGCGCCTCGCCGATGGCCGTGTCCGTGCCGAACCGCTCGGCCTGCTGCCGGGCGTCCGTGGCCAGTTGCGCGGCCCTGGCCGGCTCCTCCGTGGCGAGCGCCCGGGCGAGGTTGAACGCCCAAGGGAGGACCACCGGGTTGTGGTGGCCGCGGGCGGCCGCGTCCTTCTCGGCCTCCTCCAGTTCGTTGATGCCGTCGGCGGTGCGGCCGACCGCGAGCAGGAGTCGGCCGCGCACGGACCGCGGGTCGTGCATCACCATGGGCGAGGGGTAGGGCGGTGCGAAACCGTGCTGGTCGGCTATGGCCCAGGCCTCGTCGACATGGCCGCGGGCGAGCAGGACGTCGACGAGGTTGCTGGTGGCGCACCAGTACAGGGGCAGTCCGCGGCCGACGCGCTCGGCCAGGCGCAGCGCCTCGCGCAGGGATGCCTCCGCCTCCCTGAGCCGGCCGCGCCTGCGGTGCACGAGGCCGATGTGGGCGTGGGCCAGGGAGAGATGACCGCCGCTCCAGCCGGCCGTCTCGTAGGTGCGCAGGGCCTCGTTGTAGAGGCTCTCGGCGCGGTCGAGGCGGTCGGTGTAGGCGTAGGAGTTGGAGAGCATCAGCAGCAGTTCGATGCCCCACTCGGTGTTGGTCCAGCCGAGTCCCGGTGCCAGGCGGCCGTTGACGAGGGCGCGGTCGCAGACCTCGATGACCTCCTCCGCGCTCTCGCCCTGGAGCAGCGCGTCGAAGCCGCGCAGCATGAGCAGGGCGCGCTCGGAGTTGTTGCGGCCGGTGCAGGTGCGGGCGAGGCCGGCGAGGCGCTCGGAGCGTCCCGGCGAGGTGGACTCTCCGGCGTGGATGCCCTCCCACATGTACTGCACGGCCTGCAGCCGCAGCTTCGCGGGGCCGTCCTCGTGCCGGGCGGCCTCCGCCTCGACGGTGCGGACGGCCTCCCCCAGCTGGTCGTTGTGGAGGAGGGCCTGGGAGAGGCGGACGACGGCGTCGACGCGTTCCTCGCTGTCGAGGCCGGGCATGGCGAGCGCGGACTGCAGATGCTCGATGGTGGTGGCGGGCGCGTCCAGCAGGGTGGCGCAGCCGAGTTCGAAGAGCACGCGCGCGTGGGACTCCGGGACGGGCGGCTCCAGCAGGGCGCGCTCCAGGCAGCGGCGGGCCGCGTCGGGCGCGCCGACGGCGAGGTGTTCCCGGGCGGCCTCGCGCAGCTGCTCGACCAGTTCCTCGTCGTCGTCTGGGTGCACCTGCAGCAGATGCCGGGAGGCCATGGCGGCGCCGAGTCCGGAGTCGGTGACGACCTGGGCGGCGATGCCGTGCATGGCGGTGCGCAGGGCGTCCGGGATGGAGTGGTAGACGGCGGAGGCGATCAGTGGGTGCACGAACTCCAGGTCGCCGTCGCCGATCCGGACGCCGGCCGGGTCGGGTTCGGTCAGGATGCGGGCGCCCTGCAGCAGTTCGGCGCAGCGCAGCGCGTCCTCGCGGGACATGGTGGCGAGCTTGGCCACCAGGTCGACGGAGATGCCGGTGCCGAGGATGGCGGCCGCCCAGGCGAACCGGGTGGCGTCGATGCCGAGTTCCTCCAGGCGGGCGACGAGGCCGCCGCCGCGTGCGGAGCGGTTGAGGGCGCGCAGTTCGGCGGCGGAGCCCTCGGTGGGTTCCAGTTCGCTTTCGCGGACCTTGGCGAGCAACTCCACGGTCTCGTACGGGTTTCCGCCGGTGACGGCCCACACCTCGCGGCAGAACGGGGCGTCGGCGTGCGCACCGAGGGTGGCGCGGGTGAGGCCGGCGGTGGCCTGTGGGGTGAGGGCGCTCAGGGTGGCGTCGGGTCCGCCCGCGCAGGCGGTGACCGCCTCCAGATAGCGGGCGCTGTCACCGCTGACCTCGCCGGGCCTGCGGGCCACCACGAGCAGCACGGACAGGTCGTCGAGGCGCTCGGCGAAGGCGGCGAGCCAGCGCAGCGTCTCCTGGTCGGCCCAGTGCGCGTCGTCGATGAGCAGCACCAGGGGCCAGTCGCGGCGGGCCAGCCGGCGCACCCCGGCGACCAGTCCGTCGCACACGCCCTGCGGGTCGGCCTGGCGCTCGCCCGGTTCCGCTATCCCGAGGGCCGGGCCCGCGATGTCGTACCAGTCGCCCAGGTACTCGCGGGCCTCCTCCGGCATCAGCGACACCAGGGCGGGCTGCAGCAGTTGGCGCACCACGTTGAAGGGGACGGACCTGAGGGTCTCGCCGCCGCGGGCCGACCACACGGTGCAGCCGCGGCGTTCGGCGATCCGGCGGACCTCGGCGAGCAGGGCGGTCTTGCCGATGCCCGCCTCTCCCCGGATCA
Organism: Streptomyces spinosisporus; assembly: GCF_022698145.1. GTDB lineage: Bacteria > Actinomycetota > Actinomycetes > Streptomycetales > Streptomycetaceae > Streptomyces > Streptomyces spinosisporus. The sequence continues at coordinate 1,007,316 of NZ_JALDAX010000001.1, read as the reverse complement.
CCATCAGGCTGCCCCCGGACGCGCGATCGCCACAGAGGGTGTCGAGCGCCTGTACGACGGCGGCGACTTCGTCCTCGCGCTCCCACAGGGAGGCCGAGGCGCCCTCCCCGGGCCGGACGTCCGTCATCCCGCTACCTCCCCAAGTCGCCCGAACGACGTACAGACCTCGAGCGTAGCCGTCCGGTCGGGCAAGTGGTGGCCGCTCCGGGTAGCTCTTGCCGTGATGGGTGACAGCGGGTACGGCAAGGCGACGCGACGGACCCGTGAGCAGCCCGACAGAAGGTAACCGACAGTCGAAGGGCGCTGAGATGACGCTGTTTTTCGGGCAACGCCGGGTCGTGCGGGACGCGTCCACGACACGCGCTGTGCTGGCCGGTTCGGTCGGCAACTTCATCGAGTGGTACGAGTTCGGGGTCTACGGCTACTTCGCCACCGTCATCGCGGCGCGCTTCTTCACGCCGGAGGGCGGCAGCGAGGCGGAGGCGCTGGTGAAGACGTACGCCTCCTTCGCGCTCGCGTTCTTCTTCCGGCCCGTCGGGGCGGCCCTGTTCGGACGGCTGGGCGACCGCGTGGGGCGCCGCCCGGTGCTGATCCTGGTGGTGCTGCTGATGACGGCGGCGACGACGCTGATCGGGGCGCTGCCGACCTACGCCACGGTCGGGGCCTTGGCGCCATGGCTGCTGACGTTGCTGCGGGTGCTCCAAGGGCTGTCCGCGGGCGGGGAGTTCGGGGGCGCGGTGGCGGTGATGACGGAGTTCGCGCCGCCGGGCCGGCGCGGGCTGTACGGCTCGTGGCAGTCGTTCACGGTGGCGCTGGGGCTGCTGGGTGGGGCGGGTGTGGCGGCGTTGCTGGCTTCCCTGCTGACGGAGGATCAGCTGGGCGACTGGGGCTGGCGGGTGCCGTTCCTGCTGACGCTGCCGCTGGGGCTCGCGGCGCTGTGGCTGAGGCTGCGCCTGGACGAGACGCCGGCGTTCCGGCGGGAGACCGCGGCGGTGAGCCCGCCCGCGGGCGAGGTGGCCCGGACCGTCGCGCTGGGCGCCGCGCGGATCATGGGCTGGGCTGCGGCGGGCTACACCTTCCTGGTCGTGCTGCCCTCGTATCTGCAGAGCACCCTCGACGCGAGCTTCCAACAGGCGCTGATCGCCACGGTGTTGGCCAATGCCGGCTTCGCGGTCACGATCGTCCCGGCGGGCCTGCTCAGCGACCGGGTGGGCCGGCGGGCGGTGATGCTGACGGGCGCGGTGCTCGTGGTGCTGCTTGCGCTGCCGCTGCTCGACCTCCTCCAGGACACCGGGACGTCGAACTCCGTGAAGGGGGCGGCGGTGTTCGGCGCGGGTGCGGTGGTCGGGCTGATGGCGGGCCCCGGCCCGGCGATGCTCTCCGAGCTGTTCCCGACGAACGTGCGATACACCGGCCTGGGACTCGCCTACGCGCTGTCCAATGCCGTGTTCTCGGGCTGTGCCGGGCTCATCATCACGGAAACCGTGAAGCGGACGGGGAACGTCGACATTCCCGGGTACTACGCGGCGGCGACATGCGCGGTGAGCGTCCTCGCCCTGGCCGGAACACCGAAACGGAAAGCGGGTTGAGCGGATGCGGGTCATCGGCCTGATGTCGGGCACGTCGTACGACGCCATCGACGCGGCGGCGGCCGACCTGAGCCTCGACGGCGACGGTCTCGTACTGAAGCCGCTGGGGATGGTGAGCGAGGCGTACGACGAGGAGCTGCGGGAGGCGCTCGCCGCCGCGCTGCCGCCGGGTGTCACGTCGGCGGCCGAGGTGTGCCGGCTCGACACGGGCATCGGGCAGGCGTTCGCGGCGGCCGCGGTGCGGGCGGACCGTGAAGTGTGCCGGGGCGAGGCCGAGTTGGTGGCCTCGCACGGGCAGACGGTCTACCACTGGGCGGACGGCGGCGAGGTGCGCGGCACGCTCCAGCTCGGGCAGCCGGCCTGGATCGCGGAGGCCACCGGGCTGCCCGTGGTCGCCGACTTCCGGCCGCGCGACATCGCCGCGGGCGGCCAGGGCGCGCCTCTGGTGAGCCTGGTGGACCTGCTGTGGCTGCGCGGCAGACCCGGCACACCCGTCGCCCTGAACCTCGGCGGCATCGCCAATGTCACCGCCCCCGACGGCACGGCCTTCGACACCGGGCCCGCGTGCGCGCTGATCGACGCGGCGGCACGGGGGTTCAGCGGCGGAGCACTGGCCCACGACGTCGACGGGGCGCTGGCCGCGCGCGGCACCGTTCACGAACCGCTCCTGCGCCGGCTGCTCGACGAGCCGTACTACGCGCTGCCCGCCCCCAAGACGACCGGCAAGGAACTCTTCCACCTCGGTTATCTGCGCGACGCGCTGGCCGGGTTCACCACCCTCAGGGCCGAGGACGTGATCGCCACGCTGACCATGCTCACGGCCCGGACAGTCGCCGACGCGGTCGGCGCCCTGAACGCCACGGAGGTCATCGCCTCCGGCGGCGGCACCCGCAATCCTGTGCTCATGGCGATGCTCGGGCAGCGGCTGCCGGGGACCGCGGTGCGCACCTCCGACGAACTGGGCCTGCCCTGGAACGCCAAGGAGGCCTACGCCTTCGCCGTCCTCGGCTTCCTCACCGCCCACGGCCTGCCCGGCACCCACCCGGCGAGCACCGGCGCCCGCCACGCGCGCGTGCTCGGCTCGATCACTCCCGGCCGGGAGGGGCTGCGGCTGCCGCCACCCGGTGCACGGCCGCCGAGGCGGCTGGTGGTGGCATGAACGCCGGGGCTCTCATCCCGCTTTCACCGAGGCCTCATACGGTGGGGGCATGACGCAGGTGACTCCTCCCGGGTGGTACCCCGACCCCGGGCAGACAAGTGAGGGTCCCGCCACCGAGCGGTGGTGGGACGGCAAGGCATGGACGGACCGGACCCGCCCCGCCGGGTCGGCGGCCGTATGGGGTCCACCGGCGCAGACGCCGACGGCCGGTGCCGATCCGGCGCAGGCGGCCCCCGCGGCGGGTGTGTCGGCCTACCCGGCGTACCCGTCGTATCCCGCCCAGCCACCGGCCGCGCCGCGCCGCGGTCTGCGCACGGGCATCGCGGTGGGGGCGGCCGTGGTCGTCCTCGCGTGCATCGGCGTGGGCGTGTACGCCCTGGCGGGCAACGACAACTCGGGCGGCGGCACCGCCTCCGGGCAGGGGCCGGGCCCCGGAGGGCAGGACGGCTCCTCGGGCGGACAGGGCGGCCAGGGCGGACCGTTCGGCGGCAACGGCGGTCAGGGGGGCTCCGGCGGTTCGGGCGGCTCCGGCGGCAGCGAGTCGCCCGCTCCCGGGCAGTCCGAGGCGCCGAAGATCAGGAGCGGTTCGGTGACCGACGCGGTCTCCGGGATCAGCCTGCCCATCCCGGACGACTGGTACGGCCAGCAGCTCTCGGTGGGCGCCCAGATCACCTCCGACCACTCCTACAAGTGCCCCGGCGACACCTCCCAGACCTGCACGAACGGCGGCGCGTACTCGGCGCCCGCCCTGGCCCTGGGCACCAAGGGTTCGTCGGCCGAGGAGGTGGCGAAGGCCGACATCGGGGCCAACGCCGAGGAGTCCTACGGCGGCAAGACCTACGGCTCGATCACGTCGCACGACGTGCTCGACTCCAAGGCGGTCACCGTGGCCGGGCAGAAGGGCTATCTGGTCCGCTGGAAGGCGGTCACCAGCAAGGGCTCGGACGGCTACGTCGAGTCGCTGGCGTTCCCCTCCCCCGCGAACCCCCAACAGATCGTCGTCGTCCGCTTCGGTGTCGACGTCGCCGAGAAACAGACCGTCATCGACACCATCACCAAGGGCATCAAGGTGTCGACGGGAAGCGGCAACGGCCAGAACGTCTGATCCGGCGCCGTCCGGTCCCGTCCCGGACGGCGATCGGCCGGGCGGTGCTCCCCTCCGCTCAAAGGGGAGCCCCACCCGGCCGGGGGGTGCGCGCCGCCCCCGTCCCCACGGTGCGGCGCGGTCGGGTCACCGTCCAGTCATCCCGTGGACGGCGGCCCGAGTCTCAGGAGAGGCCCAGTGCCGGCAGCACGGCGGCCTCCACGAAGCGGACCAGATAGTCGGGGTCGGCGTACTCCCCCTCCAGGACGGGCCGGGCCCGCATCACGCCGAACATCTGCGCCGGGACGTACGGCAGGGCCGGATGGTCGGCGGCGATCTCGCCCCGGTCCACGCCGCGCTGGAGGATCTCCTGCAGCGCGCAGATCTCCGGCTCGACCAGCGCCTCGCGCAGGGCCCGCTGGAGCTCGGGGTCCTGGGTGATGGCGTGGCCCAGCGCCTGGTGGAGCCGGGTGTCCTTGCGTCCCCACTGGGCGGCGATCCGCGCGGCCTGCCTCAGGTCCTCGGCCAGTGACCCGCTGTCTATGCCGCCGAAGCGGACCTGCCGGGCCGACCGCAGCGCGGCCGCCACGAACTGCGGCTTCGTCTTCCACTGGCGGTACAGCGTGGACTTGCTGCAGCGCGTGCTCGCGGCGACGCCCTCCATGGTCACGGCGTCGTATCCGCACTCACGGATCTGTTCGAGCACGGCGTCGAAGAACTCCTGCTCACGCTCGGGCGTGATCTTGGAGCGGCGCGAGGCGACGACCGTGTCCGGTCCGTCCGCGGCCTGCGACGTCATGCGCGCTTCTCCTTCGTCTGTGGTCTTTCTCGCGTTTTCTGCGGTCTTCCCCGGGTCCGGGATTATTCCCGGCTGCCTGTGTGTCGTACCTATCGATACGCCACTGTACCGGAACGCCGACGTATCGGTACACTCCCGTATCGGAACGCTTTCGTTTCGGGACGGGTGCGTACCGATGAGTTCCGGCCACGGCCGGAGTCTCACTCAGCACCAGCACAGGTACGACGGTCAGCAAAGGGGCCGGGGGATGAACGGACGCACCAAGCCTCCGGATGTGGGGGGAACCGACGCGGCACGGCCGCCGCTCGTGCGCGAGCTGCTGCTCGTCGCGGGGCTCTTCCTCGTCTACAAGCTCGGCCGGCAGCTCGCGACGGGGCACACCGGCGAGGCCTTCCACAACGCACGCCAGGTGTGGGACCTCGAACGGGCCGTGCACCTGCCCGGCGAGGGCGCGGTGCAGTCCCTGCTGCTGCACGGCGACGGCCTCGCGCAGATCGCGAACACCTACTACGCGACCGTCCACTTCCCGATCACCGCGGCCTTCCTGATCTGGCTCTACCTGCGGCGCCCCGCGCACTACGTCTGGGCCCGCCGGGTCCTCGCCGTGCTCACCTCGGCGGCCCTGGTGCTGCCCTTCGTCTATCCGCTGGCCCCGCCGCGGATGCTGGCCGCCACGCATCTCGTGGACACCGCGCACGTGTACGGGCCGTCGGTGTACGGCCCGCCCTCCTCGGACCATCTCTCCAACCAGTTCGCGGCGATGCCGTCGCTGCACTTCGGCTGGGCCCTGATGGTCGCGATCGGCCTGATCGTGGCGACCAGGTCCCGCTGGCGCTGGCTGTGGCTGCTGCACCCGCTGGTCACCCTGCTGGTGATCGTCGGGACGGCGAACCACTACTGGCTCGACGCGATCGTGGCGACCGCCATGCTCGGCGGCGCCCTCGCGCTGATCCACCGGCCGCAGCGCACCGTCAGCACGGCGGGACGCGGCAGCGAGCGGCTCGCGCCGGACGACGAAAAGGTCCTCGTGGGAGCGGGCCGATGACCGCCACGCTCGTCGCCGTCGCCCTCTCGCTGGTCTCGGCCGTCGCCTACGCCGCGGCGGCCGTGGCCCAGGAGCGGCTGGCCGCCCGCGACGCCGACGCCGGCGTACTGCGGCTGCTGGGCACGGGCGCCTGGTGGGCGTCGGTCGGGCTCAACGCCTCCGCGGCGCTGCTGCACGTCGTCGCCCTCAAGTACGGTCCGCTCACGGTCGTCCAGCCGCTCGGTGCCCTCACCCTGGTCGCCGCGGTGCCGCTGGGGGCGCGGGCCGCCGGGCGCAAGGTCAGCACGGCCGAGTGGCGGGGCACCGCGCTGACGCTCACCGGACTCGCGGCCCTGCTGGTCGCCGCGTCCGGATCCGCTCCCGAGCAGGTATTGAGCCTGACCGAGGCGCTGGCCGTCGCGGGAGTCACGGCCACGCTGATCGGTCTGCTGTCGCGGCCGGGAGCCCGGCCGGGGCTGCGGCACGCCACGGCGTCCGGGTTCGCCTCGGGCGTGGCATCGGCGCTCACCCAGACGGTGACGGTCGCCGCCACCGACCGGTCCGGCCCGGCGCTCAGCCTCCAGGTCGTCCTGGTGGCGGTGCTGGTCGCCGCGTTCGCCGTGGGCGGGCTGTTCCTGTCGCAGACCGCGTACAAGGGCGGCCTCGGCGCTCCGCTCGCGGTGCTGACCCTGTCCAATCCGGTGGCGGCCTCGGTGATCGGCCTCACCCTGCTCGGCCAGGGCCTGCGCGGCGGCGCGGCCGGCGTCCTGCTCGGCCTCGCGGGCGCCGCACTCGCATCCTGGGGCGTCGTCCTGCTGACCCGGGTGCGCCCGACTCCGCCGGACGAACAGCACCCGGTGGCGGCCGTCCTCGCCCTCGAACCGCAAACGGCCACCCCGGAACCGGCCCTGGTGCCCCGGCCATCGGCCGAACCGGGACACCTCACACCGCTGTGAGCCCGCCGCCTACGCGGTCAGCAGCGCCGGGTCGCTCACGCTCGGGTGCCCGTTCTCGACGTGTCCGGCGAAGCGGCGCAGGAATGCGGGGTCGGCCTCGGACGTGATCGTGAGGTCGTACCAGCGGTGGCTCGCCGTGAGGTCGACGGTGTGCCTGAGCGTCGCGCCGGGCCGGACGGTGAAGGTGCGTGGACGGCAGCCGTAGCCGCCCGTGAGCTTCAGCCGGACCGTGCCGGAGCCCTTGTTGGTGAACGTCAGCTCGACGTCCTCGCCGGTGTGCCGGGCGGTGACCTCGGGTCCGGCGGTCTTGTTCGGGCCCTTGAAGACGCGCAGGAAGCCGTTCGGACCGTGCACGGCCAGGTCGTACGAGCCGTTCGAGTACACCGAGTTCCAGGTGTCCGCGACCTTCTTGCCGGCCTCGGTGGTGTACGTCCACGGCCCGTCGGTGCGGTTGCCGGAGGTCACCAGGAACGCGGCCCCCGCCTTGGCCCCCGAGGCGAAGGTGAGCGTGAACTTCCCGGCCGCGATGTCGGCCGAACCGTCCACGTACGGCGCGTACTTGAGCGGCCGCGTCGGGCGGTGACCGCGCTCCTGCCGGGGCAGGACGCCCTGCGCGGGCGGGGTCGGCACATAGTCCGGGTGCCGGTCCTTGTCGGGCGGCTCATAGCCGTCGGTGTCCGGCAGGGCGACCGGCCGGGTGTCCGTGCGGGAGAAGTCGAAGGCCGAGGTCAGATCGCCGCAGATCGCGCGCCGCCAGGGCGAGATGTTCGGCTCCTCGACACCGAAGCGCTTCTCCATGAACCGGATGATCGAGGTGTGGTCGAGCGTCTCGGAGCAGACGTAACCGCCCTTGCTCCAGGGCGAGACGACGAGCATCGGCACGCGCTGGCCGAGGCCGTAGGGCCCGGCCGGGTTGCTGCCGCTGCCCTTGAACAGGTCGAGGGCGGGGTCGACGGTGGACCTGCCCTGCGCGGCGGACTGCGGCGGGTACGGCGGGACCAGGTGGTCGAAGAACCCGTCGTTCTCGTCGTAGGTGATGAACAGCGCCGTCTTCGCCCACACCTTCGGGTCGGAGGTGAGGGCGTCGATGACCTGGGAGATGTACCAGGCACCGTAGTTCGCGGGCCAGTTGGGGTGCTCGGTGAAGGCCTCGGGGGCGGCGATCCAGGAGATCTGCGGCAGCCTGTCGCCCTTGACGTCGGCCGTGAGCCGGTCGAAGAAGCCCTCGCCCTTGGACGCGTCGGTGCCGGTGCGGGCCTTGTCGTAGAGCGGGTCGCCGGGCTTGGCGCTGCGGTACTGGTTGAAGTACAGCAGCGAGTTGTCCCCGTAGTTGCCGCGGTAGGCGTCGTCGATCCAGCCCCAGCCGCCGGCCGCGTCCAGGCCGTCGCCGACGTCCTGGTAGATCTTCCAGGAGATGCCCGCCTTCTCCAGGCGCTCGGGGTAGGTCGTCCAGCCGTAGCCCGCCTCGTCGTTGCCGAGGACCGGTCCGCCGCCCTGGCCGTCGTTGCCCGTGTAACCGGTCCACATGTAGTAGCGGTTGGGGTCGGTCGAGCCGATGAACGAGCAGTGGTACGCGTCGCAGATGGTGAAGGAGTCGGCGAGCGCGTAGTGGAACGGGATGTCCTTGCGGGTCAGGTACGCCATCGTCGTGGAGCCCTTGGACGGCACCCACTTGTCGTACCTGCCCCCGTTGAAGGCGGCATGTCCGTCGTTCCAGCCGTGCGGGAGGTCCTGGACGAACGCCAGGCCCAGATCGTCGGCCTCGGGGTGGAAGGGCAGGATCTCCTTGCCGTTCGCGTCCTTCTGGTGCCACACCGACGTCCCGTCGGGCCAGGTCACCGGGCGCGGGTCGCCGAAGCCGCGGACGCCTTTGAGCGAACCGAAGTAGTGGTCGAACGAACGGTTCTCCTGCATCAGGACGACGATGTGCTCGACGTCCTCGATGGACCCCGTGCGGTGGTTCGCGGGCAGCGCGGCGGCACGCTGGATGCTGTTCGACAACGCGGTGAACGCGGTCGTCGCGCCCGCGAGTTGCAGGAATCGGCGCCGATTGACTTCGGGCATGGGTGGGTGCCTCTCATCCTGGGCGGATGGCCGGAACATGACGAAATGCGCGCGGAGCGAGTGTTCCAAGAGCAACAAACGTCAGGGAAGGGTCGGATGGCGCCAATGTGAAAGTCGTCGGTACGAGCGGTGTGCCGAGGCGGGGGTGAGGTGTGCCGGGCCCGCCCGCCGGGGAGGTCGCGATCATGACACAGACGCGCTCGGCACCCCCGACCACCGGACGGCCCGTACGACAGCTGCTCGCCGCGTCCGTGGGCAACGCCGTGGAGTGGTACGACTGGTACGCCTACACGTTCCTGGCCACGTACATCGCCGCCGCGGTCTTCCCCAAGAGCGCGTCCAACTCCCTGGTCCCGCTGCTCTCGACCTTCGCGGTGTTCGCCGTCGGGTTCTTCATGCGGCCCGTCGGCGGACTGCTGATGGGGGCGATCGCGGACCGGCACGGACGGCGCTCCGCCCTGACGGTCACCATCCTGCTGATGGGCGGCAGCAGCCTGCTGGTCGGCCTGACCCCGACGTACGCGGCGGTCGGTGTCCTCGCTCCCGTGATCCTGGTCCTCGCCCGGCTGCTCCAGGGCCTGTCCGTGGGCGGGGAGTTCGCGGCCTCGACGACGTTCCTGGTGGAGTCGGCGGGGCCGGGGCGGCGCGGGCTGTTCTCCAGCTTCCAGTACGTGTCGACGACCGCGGGACAGCTGGTCGCCTCGGGGATCGCGACCCTGCTGGTGGACACCCTGACCGACCGGTCGATGGACGGCTGGGGATGGCGCGTTCCTTTCGCTCTCGGCGCCGTACTGAGTCTCGTCGGCTTCTGGATCCGCCGGGGAGCCGTCGAGACCCGCAGCGAGGAGCAGCAACGCGCCCCACGCCCCGGCCTGTTGGAGGCGCTGCGCCGGCACCCGCGCGAGTCGCTCCTCATCTGCGGGATCACCGCGGGCGGCACGATCGCGTACTACACCTGGACGTCGTACCTGCCGACGTACGCCGAACTCGACGCGGGTGTCGCCAAGTCGGACGCGCTGCTCGCGGGCACCATCTCGCTGGCCTTCTTCGGTCTGCTCCAGCCCCTCGGCGGACTCGTCTCCGACCGCTTCGGCCGCCGCCCCCTCCTCCTCTTCTTCGGCCTGGGCTTCGCCCTGCTCGTCGTCCCCCTGCTGCACTCCCTGCGCGACTCCTTCGCGGTGCTGCTGCTCGTGCAGTGCGCGGGCATGGTCCTGCTGACCGGCTTCACGTCGATCAGCGCGGCCGTGAACGCGGAGGTCTTCCCACCCCGGGTCCGCGCGGCGGGCATCGGCTTCCCGTACTCCCTGACGGTCGCCCTCTTCGGCGGCACGGCCCCCTACGTGGGCACGCTCTTCAAGGAGCTGGACCACGCGGGGCTGTTCCCCTGGTACGTGGCGGCACTCTGCCTGCTGTCGTCACTGGTGTATCTGAGGCTGCCGGAGACGGCGCACCGGGAGCTGGGGCGCTGACCCCCGTGTCAGCGGTTCACAGGAATGCCGATCAAGCTGGTGCTGTCTGTACTGATGACGCATCCACGCGGCATGACCGCACCCATGTGACGGAGGAACGTATGAAGACCTGGCTGATTACCGGTGCGTCCCGGGGTTTCGGCCTCGAGATCGCACGGCAGGCGCTGTCCCGCGGCGACCAGGTGATCGCCACCGCCCGCGACCCCAAGTCGATCGATGACGCTCTCGCCGACCTCGACGCCGGCAGCCGTCTGCTGACCGCCGCCCTGGACGTCACCGACGGAGCGATGGCCGATGCCGCCGTCCAGCAGGGAGTGGACCATTTCGGCCGTATCGACGTCCTGGTCAACAACGCGGGATACGGAATCCTCGGCGCGGTCGAGGAAATCCCCGACGCCGATGTCCGCGCGGTTTTCGACGTCAATGTCTTCGGCCTGCTCAATGTCACCCGCAGCGTCCTGCCGGTCATGCGCGGCGGGCGCTCGGGATGGATCGTCAACATCAGCTCGGTCGCCGGTTTCACCGGCTCCCCCGCCTGGGGCATCTACGCCGCCAGCAAGTTCGCCGTCGAAGGCCACTCCGAGGCGCTGCGCAGCGAACTCGCCCCTCTCGGCGTGCACGTGACCATCGTCGAACCCGGCTATTTCCGCACCGACTTCCTCGACTCCAGCAGTCTGCGCACCACCCCGCACCACATCCCCGACTACGCCGCCACCGCCGGCGCCTCACGTGAACGCGCCCATGCCGCCAACCACGCCCAGCCCGGAGACCCCGCGAGGGCCGCGGCCGCCATCGTCGACCTCTCCGACCACACCGATCCCCCGCTCCGCCTCCAGCTCGGCGCCGATTGTGTGCAAAGGGTCGAGGACAAGCTCAGGACGGTCCGGGCCGAACTCGACACCTGGCGGCACGTGGCCGAGGCCACGGCGTACCCCCACTGACCCGACCGCGTCACCAACTCTCGCTGTCCTGCGGGGAGTTCGACTGACGACGGGTGGTGCGCCACTGTCCGGGCGCGAGGCCGTGGGCGCGCCGGAAGGCGGTGGCGAAGGCGAACTCGTTCGTGTAGCCCACATGTGCCGCTACGGAAGCCAAGGGGGCGTCGGTGCGCAACAGCAGGTCCTCGGCGTGTCCCATCCGCAGCTGCGTCACATAGGCGCCGGGGCTCTGGCCGATCACCTTCTTGAAGGTGGCGGTGAACGCGGCCCGGGACATGGCCGCGGTGTGTGCCATGACCTCCACGGTCCACTTGTGCTCCGGTCGTTCGTGCACCTCCTGCATCACCCGTGCGAGGCCCTCGTGAGCCAGCGCCCGATACCACCCGGGCGCGTGACTGCGGTCCTGCTGCCACCAACTGCGCAGCGCGTACACCAGATTGAGGTCCAGCAGCCGGTCGAGAAGGGCCTGCTGCCCGGTCTCGTCCTCATCGGCCTCCGCGGCCAGCAGGCTGATCGCGTCGCGGTGCCGGGCCGTCTGCTCGTCGGGCGGGATGCGCACGAATCGGGGCAGCGACTCCAGCAGGTTCCTTCCCACGCTGCCTTCGACCACGTACGCCCCGCACAGGACGGTGGAGGCGGGTCCGGGGTGCCGGTCACTGCCCCGGCGGCGGGCGGCGGTGATCGTCTCGACGTCGGCACCGATCTCGCTGACGATCCGATACGGCTCTCCCCCGGTGGCGAGAACGACATCGCCGGTGCCGAGACTAACCGGCTCCTCCTCACCGGCGCTGAGCCAACCCGTGCCCTCCAGGAGGATGTGCGCGGTCAGGGGACGCAGGCCGGAGAACTCCAGGCCCCAGGGCGCGACACGGCGCAGGGTGGAGAACACCGCACCGCGCGCACGGGCGCGGGCGAGCTGGTCGCTGAGAACGTCCACCCCGCCAGCGTAGACGAACACGAATGTTTTCCAGCCGATCACCTATCCATCATCTCGGCTCGACCTCCTAGCGTGGAGGCATGGCAAAGATCATCGTGTTGGGCGGACAAGGGAAAGTCGGGCGGCGTCTGATCGAGACGCTGACCCGGCAGGGACACGAGGCGACGGCGGCGAGCCGGAGCTCGCAGCTGCGGTTCGACTGGCATGACGCCTCCACCTGGGAGGCGGTGGTCGCCGGCGCCGAGAGCGTGTTCGTCGTGGGTCCGGGATCCGCACGGGACTGGAGCGGCCTGCTCGCCCGCTTCCTCGACGTCGCGGCCCCGGCAGGCGTCCGGCATGCGGTGCTGCTGTCGGCCCGCGGCGTGGAGTTCCTTCCCGGTGGCGCGGTCGATCTCGCCGAACGGGCACTGGAGGCGGGTCCGGTCCCGTGGACGGTGCTGCGTCCGTCGCACTTCGCGCAGAACTTCACCGAGGCGATGTTCGTTCCGGTGGACGGGCTGATCTCCGCCCCGGTGGGCACGGGTGCCGAGCCCTTCATCGACGTGCAGGATCTCGCCGAGACCGCTGCCAGGATCCTGGCCGACGGCGCGTGCGTGGGCCGGCGGATCGCCCTGTCGGGCCCCGCTGCGGTGACCTTCGAGGAGGCCGCGGCCGTCCTCTCGGCCGCCTCGGGCGTCAAGGTGCGCTTCGAGCCCGAGGATCCGGTCGCGCACATGGCCCGCCTGCGGGCGGCCGGCACGCCGGAGGGCTATGTGGAATGGCGGATGGCGATGCTGGAGGGCATCCGTACGGGTGCCGACGCGTATGTCTCCGACGGAGTCGAGCAGGTCCTGGGCCGCCCGGCCACCCCGTTCACGGCCTGGGCCGATCGCGAAGTGCCTTCGGCGGCCTGGTCGAGCAACGCCTGAAGCAGGCCCGGAGCCCCGCATCCCGATGCGGGGCGCGCGTCACCGGGCCGGGAAGGTCGTGGAGAGGAAGTCGGTCAGCAGGCCGTTCACCTCGTCGGGCCGCTCCAGGGAGGGGAAGTGACCCGCCCAGGGCAGTTCGAGGTGGCGGGCGCCGGCGATGCGTCGGGGCAGGGTGCGCGCGATCTCGCGGAAGTCCGCAAGATCGTGCGCACCGGACACCGCCAGACAGGGGGCCGTGATCCTGCCGATGTCCACCGGGGCCGCGGTCGAGGTGAAGCGGGCCGCCCGCTGCGTTTCCAGCGCGTGCTGTTGCATCACACGGACCAGGTGGTGGGCGTCCTCCTGCGCATCGGGACCCATCCAGGTCGCGAGGTTCAGCTCCACGGCTCCGGCGATGTCGTCCGCCGCCAGGAACTCCTTCTTCCGCTCGGTGAACTCCCTCAGTTCGGGTCCCGCGACATGGCCCGGCATCGCGGCACAGAGCAGCACCAGGGAGACGGCGGCCTCAGGCCGGGTCGCCGCCACCTCCAGGGCGACCTCGCCGCCGTGCGAGGAGCCGATCAGGGCGTACCGCTCGCACTTCAGGTGGTCCAGCAGGTCGCGGACATCCCCGGCGTCGCTGTACGGCCGGTCCGCGACCGGTGTCTCGCCGAAGCCCCGGAAGTCGCACCGCACCACGCGGTACCCCGCCTCGGTCAGCACCGGCACCTGCCGGTCCCACATGCGCCGGTCGCACACGGAGGAGTGCAGCAGCACCACAGTGGGCCCGTCGCCGTGGATGTCGTACGAAAGTGTCATGTCGCCGACGCTAGTCCCCTGACCCCTTCCGGGGTGCGGGCAGCCGGATGGTGTCCCGTGCTCCCCCGTCCCAGCTCACGTCCACGAGGAGGGTGGCGCCCTCCGCACCCGTGACGACCTGCGGCAGGGCGTGGGGCTCGGTGCCGCCGAGGTGGACCAGGGCCACGTACACGATGCCGGGGGTGACCGCACCCTGCGTCTCGACCACGGGAACGGCCGAGAGCGGGCCCAGGGCGTTGCTGTCGGTACCGAGGACGACCCGGGCCTGCGTGAATCCGCGGACGCCGACGACGCGTGACACCAGCCCCTCGGCGCCCACGACCCGCGCGCTGTCCCCCGCCGGCGGACCGGGAGCGGCCGCGGTGCGGGAGTCGACGGGCAGGGCCCAGCCACCGACGCGCAGCACGTGCCCGGGTGCGGTCGCGTCCTCGTCGGTGGCCGGGTCCACGCGTACGGCCCGTACTTCGATCGATCCCCGCAGCGCGGAGCCGACGGTGATCCACGGGCCGAGGACGTACTCGGTGTCGGGGCCGCCGAACGGGTCCCACGTCGCGTTCGCGGGCCAGTGTGCGCGGGACCGCGAGACGGCGGTGGCGCCGTCCAGGGAGATCCGCTGCGCCGGCCTGCGGTGGGAGGCGCGTCCGGCGCCGTCGAGCAGGACGACGGCGTTGTCGAGCGGGTCGGCGTCCGCGCACGCGTCGGGGCTCGCGGTGGGGTCGCCCGGGGTCTCCGGCGCGGTGTGCGTCGAGTAGGCGAAGCGGGCGTAGCACGGGTCGTCCGCGTGCGGGCGGGACGGATCGGCGTGGTCGCCGCCGTGGTTGACGACGCGGACGACGCCGTCCGCCGCCGTCCCGGACACGAGCCAGCCGGGCGCCGGGAGGGCACGCGTGAAGTCGCCCCGCTCCACGGCGAGGGGGGCCTCGTCGGCGGTCCAGACGGGGTGGTCGGCGGGGAGGGCCAGGCCCATGAACCCCTTGGAGGCCCAGTACGGCGACGCCGGTCCCGAGTAGACCTGCAGCACACCGCGGAAGGGGTGGTGCCATCCGAGGGTGAGCAAGTCCTGCTCGTTTACGGCTCCGTGGCCGAGGAAGTGGTCCAGCATCCGGTTCGCGACCGCCCGGGTCTCCCCCGGCGCCAAGGGTGTGGCGTCGAACAGGGCGCCCGTCCACAGGGAGGCGAGTGCCGCGTGCCGGTAGGTGAGCGAGCGGCCCTGGATGACGGGTGAGCCGTTGCCGCCGACCAGCAGCCGCTGGTCCTGAAGGAAGCGGCGCAGCCGCGTGCGGTAGCGGTCGAGGAGGCCGGAGGGGGCGGCGTCGCCGAGGATGCGGCAGAACCACAGCGGGTACAGGTGCATGGCCCAGCCGTTGTAGTGGTCGAAGTTGCGGTGTTCGCCTCCGGTGAGCCCGTCTGAGTACCAGCCGTCGCCCGCGTACCAGTCGTCGGTCAGCGCGATGATGCGGTCGAAGTCCCGCTGGCTCCAGGTGCCCCCGGCGGTGCGGGCGAAGGCCTCGGTGACGCCCTGGAACCAGATCCAGTTGTTGCCCGGCATCGCGTCACCGACCATCGCGGCCAGCCAGTCCAGGGTCCGCTGCCGCACCGACTCGTCCAGGCGGTCCCAGAGCCAGGCCCGCGTCTCGTGCAGGGCGATGGCGATGGACGCGGCTTCCACCTTGGCCTGGTTGCACTCGGCGAAGGTGGGCCAGCGCCCGGGGTTCTTCGGGTCGGTCCCGGCGGCGAGACCGGCCGCGTACCAGCCCGCCAGGTCGTGCGGGTCCGCACCGGCCGCTCCCGCGAGCCGGAAGCCGGCCAGCAGGAAGGTCCGCGCGAAACCTTCGAGCCCGTCGCTGTGCCGACCGTTGACGCTGGGCGTGCCGGGCAGGTCGATCAGGGCGTGGTCGGCGGTGGCGTACGGCCGCACGGCGAGCAGGAGCCGGTCGGCGACCTGTTCCCAGTGGGCGCGGCCCTCGGCGGGGGTGCGGGGCTCGGTGGACGGAGTGCGGTTCACGGGTGTCGGCTCTCCTGCACGCTCGAACGAAGTGGATGTCTCGTTGCCGCAGTTCAGGCCAGGCGGGGCAGCGCCTCGCGGGTCACTTCACCCAGCAGCGGCTCGCCCCGCAGCCAGCGCTCGACCTCCGCGACCGCGTACGCGCCCAGCCGCCGGACCTCGCTGCCCTGGGCCCCGGCGATGTGCGGTGTCACCAGGACGTTGGGCAGGCCGAGCAAGGGCTGGTCCGGGGGCAGGGGTTCCGGGTCGGTCACGTCCAGGTAGGCCTCCAGGCGACCGGAGGAGCACTCCCGCGTCAGGGCGGCGGTGTCCACGATGGCGCCGCGCGCGGTATTGATCAGCACGCCCCCGTCGGGGATGAGTGCGAGCATGTCGGCGTCGAGCAGGCCGACCGTCTCCGGCAGGAGCGGTGCGTGGATGCTCACGGCTCCTGAGCGACGGCACAGTTCCGCCAACTCAACGCGTACGGCGCCGAGTCGGGACGCCTCTTCGTCCGTCAGGTAGGGGTCGCTCACGAGGATGTCGTAGCCCGCGTCGGACGCGGTCAGCCCGGCGATGACCCTGCGGCCGATGCGCGAGGCACCGACGATGCCGATCGTGTGACCGTCTCCACCCGAGCGCGCGCCGAATCCGGGCCAGCCGTCCCGGTACCCCGCCGCCATGGTCAGCGTGCGCCGGACGGCGAGCGTGATCAGAGCGAGGGTGTACGAGACGACGGGTCCCGCGTTGGCGTCGGCCGCCGACGACACGACGATGCCGCGTTCCCACACGGCGTCACTCACCAGTTCCTTGACCGTGCCCGCGGCATGCATGACGGCCCGCAGTCGGGGCGCCCGCGCCAGGACCTCCGCCGTGAGCCGCGGACACCCCCAGCCGCTGATCAGGACGTCGGCATCGGCGACCGCCGCCGCGAAGTTCTCGCCCGCGTACGGGTCTTCCGGATCCGGAGCGAGACGGACCGACGCCGACAGCCGCGTGCGCAGCTCACTTGGGAGGACGCGGGCGGCGACGTCGGGGTTCATCACGCACACGGCCGTGGGACGGTCCGTACGGTCGCCTGAAACTGACATGAAAGGGGTCCCTCTTCTTTCCTGCGAGACATGGCGGGCTTCAGTGCATGGTCAACCGCGCGGTATCCGCAGTGTCACCATCTCGAACGGCCGCAGGTCGAGCACGACGGCATTCTCGCCCCGCGTCGGCTCCCCACGCCCGGCGAGCGGTCGCTCCAGCAGGTCCACCAACACGGCCTGCTCGACGGCGGCTCCCTCCGCCTCCACGTGGACGGTGGCGTGGGCGCGGCCCCCGTGGGCCTCGTAGAGGCGGACGACGAGGTCCCCGCTGTGGTCGTCGGCCAGTTTCACCGCGCTCACCACGACGGCTTCGTGGTCCACCCGGACCAGGGGCGCGACCTCGGCGACGGAACCGGTGACCCGCCGTTCCGGCAGGTTGGCGCGGTAGCCCTCGCGGACCGCGTCGCCGATCGTCGCGCCCGGTACGAGCGCGTGCAGGAAGTGGTGCACGCCCTGGTCCGTCTCCGGATCGGGGTAGCGGGGCGCCCGTAGCAGCGAGGCGCGGACGGTGGTGGTCGTGCCTCCGTCCGCGCGCACCTCCCGGGTCACGTCGTGGCCGTAGGTGGCGTCGTTGACGACCGCGACGCCCCAGCCGGGCTCGTCGACGTGCACGAATCGGTGGTTGCACGCCTCGAACTTGGCCCACTCCCAGCTGGTGTTCTGGTGGGTGGGCCGGTACACGTGGCCGAACTGGGTCTCCGCGGCGTACCGGTCGGCCTTCACGTCCAGCGGGAAGGCGAGCTTCAGGAAGCGTTCGGTCTCGTGCCAGTCCACCTCGGTCGCGATGTCCAGGCGCTTGGCGTCCGACGGCATGGACAGCACCTGCGTGACGTACGAGGCGCCGAAGCTGCGCGCGATGCGCACGGACGTGCCCTCGACGGCCAGCTCGGTGACGTCGGTGAGGTCGCTGGCGGTGTTCCGGTAGAAGGCGTCGACATCCCAGGCGTCCCACTGGTTGGGGAGGTCGGGGTGGAGCTGGAGGAGGTTCGCGGGCTGTCCGGGCGCGATGGTTTCGCGGCCCGCGGCGGTGTCGTAGGCGGAGACGACGAGGCCGCGGGCGTCGATCTCCACGCGCAGCAGGCCGTTGTCCAGGATGTGGCCGCCCTCCTCGCGCGGTACCGGCACGACCGCGCCGCCGGTGGGCGGCTGTGCGGAGGCGCCGGTGGCGGGGACGCCGCCGCGGGCGTGCGGGGCCGGGTTGAAGACGAGTTCCGTGCCGCCCGCCGGATCGCCGGCGAGGGCGCGGTGCGCGTCCGCGATGAGTCCTTCCAGTTCCGCGGCCACCCGCGCATACGTCTCGCGCGCCTCGCGGTGCACCCAGGCGATGGACGAGCCGGGCAGGATGTCGTGGAACTGGTGCAGCAGTACCGTCTTCCAGAGCCGGTCGAGCTGTTCGTAGGGGTAGGGGGCGCCGGTGCGGATCGCCGCCGTGGTGGCCCACACCTCGGCCTCGGTCAGCAGGGCCTCGCTGCGGCGGTTTCCGCGCTTGGTCTGCGCCTGGCTGGTGAGCGTGGCGCGGTGCAGTTCGAGGTACAACTCGCCGACCCAGACGGGTGGGTTGGGATACTCGGCCTGGGCCTTGGTGAAGAAGTCGGTGGGCGTCGTCCACTCGACCGTCGCCGAACCCTCCAGGTTGCGCAGGCGGGCCGCCCGGGCGACCATCTCCCGCGTGGTGCCGCCACCGCCGTCGCCGTACCCGACCGGCGCGAGGGACCGGGTGGCGACGCCCTTCTCCTTGAAGTTCCGTGCCGCGTGCGCGATCTGATGTCCCGTCACCTCGCAGTTGTAGGTGTCGACGGGCGGGAAGTGGGTGAAGACGCGGCTGCCGTCGACGCCCTCCCACCAGAAGGTGTGGTGGGGGAAGCTGTTGGTGCGGCTCCACGAGATCTTCTGGGTGAGCAGCCGGGTCGCGCCCGCCGCCTTGATGATCTGCGGCAGACCCGCCGCGAAGCCGAACGTGTCGGGCAGCCAGACCTCGTCGCTCTCCAGGCCGAACTCGTCGAGGAAGAAGCGCTTGCCGTGCACGAACTGCCGCGCCATCGCCTCCGAACCCGGCATGTTGGTGTCGGACTCCACCCACATGCCTCCCGCGGGCACGAACCTGCCGTCCGCGACGGCCTTCTTCACCCGCGCGTACACCTCGGGCCGATGCTCCTTGAGCCACGCGTACTGCTGGGCCTGCGACATCGCGAAGACGAAGTCGGGCTCTTCCTCCAGGAGCGCCGTCATGTTGGACGCGGTACGGGCGACCTTGCGCACCGTCTCCCGCAGCGGCCACAGCCAGGCCGAGTCGATGTGCGCATGGCCTACGGCGCTGATGCGGTGCGCCGCCGGCGTCGCGGGAGCTGCCAGTACGTCGGAGAGTTCGGCGCGCGCGGCCGCGGCCGTCCCGTTCACGTCCTGCAGGTCCAGGGCGTCCAGGGCCCGGCTCACCGCGCGGAGGATGTTCCAGCGGCGCGCGCCGTCGACGGGGAGTTCCGCCATCAGCTCGCCGAGGACCTCCAGGTCGGTGACGAGGTTCCACACCGTCTCGTCGAGGACGGCCAACCGCATGTCGCCCAGCACGTATTGGGGTGCGTCGCCCGCCGTGGTCTTGTCACCCATCGGCGTGGGCTGGAACGGCACACCGGACGCCTCCAGGTCGGGGTTGGAGGCGGCTTCGATGTGCCAGTGCACCTGCTCGCCCCCTGCCACGGGCGAGCCGACACGTACATACGAGTTGCGCGGGTGGAGCCCCTTCACCGGGGTCCCGTCGGGCCGGTGGACCAGTCCCTCGCACTGGAATCCGGGAGTGCGCCGGGTGAAGCCGAGGTCCAGGACGGCCTCGACGGTGCGGCCCGCCCACTCGGCTGGGACCGTGCCGGTGACCTTGAACCAGCTGGTGCCCCAGGGCGCGCCCCAAGGGGTCCCGGCGGCGATGGGACGGGTGGGGGCGGCCAGTCCTTCGGCCACCGGCACGGGTTCGCCCGTGGTGGACCAGATCTCGACGGACAGCGGTGCGGTGAGGGGGTGAACAGCGGGTCGGACACGTTCCCTCAGGACGCGCTCCAGCCGGGCTTCGACCAGGTTCCGGTCGTCGTGCATGAAAGGGGTCTCCTGTGTGGTGCGGGGGGGGAAGGTGGCTCGGGGGCCGACTCGGGACAGGGGCTCCGGACAGCGTCTACGCCGTCTCCCGTGCCCGGTGCAGCCGAAGGGTGCGGATCTGGAAGGGGCGCATCCTGAAGGTCGTGGTTGCCTCGTCCGACAGCGGCAGGTCTTCCTCGGGTGACTCCAGCAGGTCGCAGTCACTCACACCTGCCACCGGGAAACCCGCCGTGAGCGTTGCCGTGACGGCGCCGCCGCAGGCCTCGTAGAGACGCACCACCACGTCGCCGCTGCGGTCGTCGGCCAGCTTCACCGACTCGATCACGACGTCCGTCGTGTCGACGGTGACCAGGGCCGGTGTGGTGACGGGCGCGGGGCGCAACGGCAGGTTCAGCGCGTAGCCGCCGGCGATCGCCTCCTCGACCCGGGCGCCCACCACCAGCGCGTAGGTGAAGGAGTGCCGCCCGCGGTCCGCCTGGGGGTCGGGGCTGTGCGGGGCGCGCAGCAGGGACAGCCGCAGGGTCGTGGTGGTGCCGCCGTCCTCCCGGGTGTCGCGGCCGATGTCGTGCCCGTACGTCGAGTCGTTGAGGACGGCGGCTCCCCAGTGCCGTTCGCCGACGTGCACCCAGCGGTGGGCCCACAGCTCGTAACGGGCCGCGTCCCAGCTGGTGTTCTGGTGCGTGGGGCGGCGCACATGACCGAACTGGATCTCCGCCCGCTCCTCCTCCGCGTGCACGTCCAGCGGCCAGGCCGCCTTGAGCACGACGTCGCGCTCCTGCCAGTCGACGTCGGTGCGGACGGTCAACTGCCTGCTCTCGGCCGCGAGTTCCAGATGCTGTACGAGGACGGAGGCGCCGAAGCGGCGCTCCACCCGCACGGAGGCCAGCAGCGGCCCGCTCTCGGCCAGCATGACCGAGGCGGCCGCGCGCAGGTCGCGCACGGTGTCCCGGTAGTAGGGGTCGATGTTCCAGGCGGACCAGACGTTGGGGTCGTCCGGGTGCAGCTGGAGCAGGTTGCCCGCCGCGCCGGGAGCGATCGCCTCGCGGTGCGCGGCGTGGTCGTGGACGGACGTGACGAGCCCGTCGCCGTCGATCGTCACCGTCACCGCGCCGTTGCGCAGCACGAAGCCGTCGCCCTCAGCACGCGCCGTCACCGGTGCCGTGGGCTGCTCCAGGGTCCCGCCGGAGCCCAGTGCGGGCACGTCCGCGAGGACGGCGAGCCGTCCGTCGGACAGGCGCTGCCCGACGGGCCCGGCGGCCTGCTCGGCGCCCGCCGGGAGGACGGCGACCTCGCGGCGGTCGTAGGGACCCGCGTTGAGGAACATGTCCGAGGGCGCGGCGCCGAGGCTGCCGCTCGCCTCCCCGATGACCGCCTCCAGCTCCGCAAGGAGTTCGCCGTACACCTCCTCGGCCTGCTGGTGCACCCACGCGATGGAGGTGCCGGGCAGGATGTCGTGGAACTGGTGCAGCAGCACCCGGCGCCAGATCGACTCCAGACGCTCGTACGGGTACGGGGCGCCGGCGTGCACCGCGGCCGTGGCGGCCCACAGTTCGGCCTCGCGCAGCAGGGCCTCCGAGCGGCGGTTGCCGCGCTTGGTGCGGGCCTGGCTGGTGTAGGTGCCGCGGTGGTTCTCCAGGTACAACTCGCCGCGCCACACCGGCAGTTGCGGGTACTCCGCGCGGGCCGCCTCGAAGAAGGCGTTCGGGCTGCTCACCTCGACCCGCGGCGAGCCCTCCAGGTCGCGCAGTCTGCGGGCCCGCTCCAGCATGGAGCGGGTGGGGCCACCGCCGCCGTCCCCGTAGCCGAACGGGGCGAGCGACCGGTTGGCCGGGCCCTTGTCGGCGAAGTTGCTTTCCGCGTGGGCGAGTTCGGCGGCCGAGAGCTCCGCGCTGTAGGTGTCGACGGGCGGGAAGTGGGTGAAGATGCGGGAGCCGTCGATGCCCTCCCAGGCGAACGTGTGATGCGGCAGCCGGTTGGTCTCGTTCCACGACAGCTTCTGGGTGAGGAACCAGCGGGCGCCCGCCAGCCTGGCGAGCTGCGGGTAGGCCGCGCTGTATCCGAAGGAGTCCGGCAGCCACACCCCTTCCTGCTCCACGCCGAACTCCTCGGCGAAGAAGCGCCGCCCGTACACGAGTTGCCGCGCCAGCGCCTCGCCGCCCGGGAGATTTCCGTCGGCCTCGACCCACATGCCGCCGACGGGGGCCCAAGTACCCGCGGCCACCGCCTTCTTGATGCGGTCGAAGACCTCCGGGTGCCGTTCCTTCATCCAGGCGTACTGCTGCGCCGAGGAGCAGGCGAAGACCAGTTCCGGATACTCGGCGGCGAGCGTCGTCATGTTGGTGAAGGTGCGGGCGCACTTGCGCACCGTCTCCCGCACCGGCCACAGCCAGGCGGAGTCGATGTGGGCGTGGCCGACAGCGGTCACCGTGTGCGCGGAGGCGTGCGCGGGCCGGGAGAGGACGTCGGCGAGGGCCGCCCGGCCTGCGCGCGCGGTGCCGGCGACGTCGTGCGCGTCGAGGGCGTCCGCGGCCTTGCGCAGCGCGTAGAGGATCTCGTGGCGGCGCGAGGAACCCTCGGGCAGTTCGTGCATCAGCTGGTCGAGGACCTCGATGTCGTGGATCAGGTGCCACACCTCGTCGTCGCGGACCGCGATCTCCGCCTGCCTGAGCTGGTAGAGGTGCGCGTCGCCGGCCGTGGACAGCGAGCCGAAGTGGGTGCCCTTCGCCTGGCTGCCGGAGATGTCGGGGTTGGCGGCCAGCTCCACCAGCAGGTCCACGCTCTCGCCGCCGGTGGCGCTGCCGGTGAGCAGGACGCTGCGGCTGTACGGGTGCAGCCCCTGCACGGGGGAACCGTCCCGGTAGACCAGGCCCTCCGCCTGTCCGCCCGGGCCACGCGTCAGATCGAAGCCCAGGTCGAAGACGGCCTCGACGCGCCGCCCTGTCCAGTCGGCCGGGATCTCGGCCGTCGCCTTGAGCCAGGTGGTGCCCCACGGCCTGCCCCAGGTATCGCCGACCGCCATGGGCGCGTAGGTGGCCCGCTGGGCGTCGGCGAGGGGCACGGGCTCACCGTCGACGTGCCAGGCTTCGAGTGCGAGCGGGTGAACGGCGCTGTAGAGCGCGGGGCGGATGACCCGGTCCAGCAGCTTCCGCACGCGTGCTTCGGTGATCCGTCGTTCGTCGTGCACAGTCCAGGGTCCTTTGCGTGGTGGTTCAGGGGGTTTTCCGGTGGGGGGCGGGGTGGGTCAGGCGCGCAGGGCGGCCCAGGCCTGCTCGAACTCGCCGCGCATCTTGTCGCCGCCGCTGCGGCGCCAGTTCTTCACCGCGTCCTGGACGTCGTTCCAGTCGGCCGATCCGCGCATGTAGCCCTTGAGCGGACCCTCGATGATGTTCTGCCTCATCGTGTTGCCGAGCGTGGTGTTCGTCTCGGAGTACAGGCCGTAGGCCGGGTTCGTCACCAGCACGTCGACGGCGCGCTTCTGGAACTCGTACTGCAGCCGCACCGGTTCCGCGTCCTGCGGGAAGTAGATGCTCTGCGGTGCGTCCGTGGTGAAGGTGGTCGGCAGTCCGGTGTCCGTGACCCCGACGGTATTCAGCACCGGGTCCGCGCCCTTGTACGCGAAGTCGTGGCCCTCCACTCCGTACTTCCGCAGCAGGTAGAGGTCGGTGCCGAAGGGCGAGGCGAGCAGGTTGAACGCGTGCAGCAGCTGCTCTATGCGTTCGCGCGGGGCCTTCTTCAGGCTGAGCATCGCGAAGTTGGTGTTGCCCGCCCAGTGCGTGCCCTTGCCGCCGTCGAAGCCGGGCGCGACCATCGCGTCGATCTCGAACTTCGGGTTGGTGGCGCCGTACTGGAGCAGATTCTGGTTCCAGGCGGTCAGGCCGTCGTAGTTGATGGCGATCTGGCCGTTGCCGAACCAGTCCTTGAACTTGCCGACGGTGGTGAATCCGTCCGGGTGGATCGTCTGCGCCTTGACCAACTGCCGCATGGCGTCGAGGGCCTGGTGCAGGATGTCGCTCTCCTCCAGCCACCAGGTGAACCTGCCGCCCTGCTCCCGCCATTCGTTCGCGCCGTGCAGCATCTCCAGGATGAAGTACAGGGTGACGGCGGGGTCGCCGTTGGCGTACTTCGCGTGCTTCGGATCGGAGATGTCCTTGCACAGCTGGAGGAACTCCTTGAAGGACTTGGGGTTCGGGTCCAGGTCCTTCTGCTTCATGATGTCGGCGCGGTAGAACATGGCGGAGCCGCTGTTGGCGCGCGGCATGGGCAGGCCGTAGAGGCCGCCCGCGAGGACCATGGGAGACCAGGAACTGGTGGGGATGTTCGCGAGATAGGGATAGCGCCTCACGCCGCTGCCGGACAGGTAGGGCGACAGGTCCTCGAAGAGGGCGTTGAGCATGGCGGGCTGGCGTGGAGCGGTGGGCAGCACCAGCATCGCGTCGGGCAGATCGCCCCCGGCGATCGTCAGGGCGAACTTCACCGGGTAGTTGGCCACCGGCACGATCTCGTAGTTCAGCGTGGTGCCGATGCTGTCGCTGAGCCTCTGCCACAGAGGGTTCTTCGACGCGGGCGGCGGTACGGGGCTGTACGTCAGGGTCATGACGTCGATGGACGGCCCCTTGGCCGGCGGGCCGTCCGGCGCCGCTTTCACGGGGTTCTTCGGGTAGTGGTAGTAGCCGTTCAGCACGCCGGCCTTCGTCCCGGGCAGGTCCGGCTGCACGCCCCGGTAGGGGACGTAGTCCGGCAGCCGTACGTCGGCGTTCTCCGCGAGGGAGGGTTCGGCTACGCCGTCGCCGCATGCGGCAAGGCTTGGCACGGCCGCGGCGGCCAGTCCTGCGAGCAGGACGTTTCTCCGGGTGAGGTGCGCACCCATGGGTGGGGAATCCCTTCTTCTGGGCGGTCGGTCACAGGGTCCGCGCGGGTCATCCCTTGACCGCGCCGATCATCACGCCCTTGGTGAGGTGCCGTTGCAGGAAGGGGTAGACGATGACGATCGGGACGACCGACAGGATGAGGATGGCTGCCTGGAGCGCCACGGTCGGCGGGAGCGCCGCGCCGGGGTCGGCCGTCTGTCCCTGGCCGATGGCCGAGTTGTTGACGACGTAGGTCTGCAGGATGAGCTGGAGCGGCCACTTGGCCGACTGGTTGATGTAGATGAGGGCGTTGAAGAAGGCGTTCCAGTAGGAGACCGCGTAGAACAGGCCGATCACCGCGATCGCTGCCTTCGACAGCGGCATCACGATCCGGGTGAGGATGCGCCACTCGCCGGCCCCGTCGATACGGGCGGCGTCGGTCAGCTCGCCCGGCAGGGCGGCGAAGAACGAGCGCAGGACGATCACGTTGAAGGCGTTGACGGCGGTCGGCAGGATCAGGGACCAGTAGCTGTTGATCAACCCGAGCTGCTTGACCAGCAGATAGCTGGGGATCACACCGGGCACGAACAGCAGCGAGAGGACCAGGAGCATGAGGATCGGCTTGTGGCCGTACGAGCCGGGCCGGCTCAGGCCGTACGCGAGCGTGATCGAGGCGGCCAGGCTGATCAGGGTGCCGACGACCGTGATGCCGACGCTGACCAGCATCGCCCTCGACACGAGGCCTCCGCCCAGGAGCGCGCGGTAGGAGTCGAGCGTGGGGTGGCTCGGCCACAGCACGAAGCCACCGGTCTCGTTGATCTGCGCGGCGTCCGCGAGCGAGGTCGAGAGCACGGCAAGGAACGGGATCGCCACCAGGGCCACACACACCAGCAGCACGAGGGACTTGGCCGTGCGCCACAGCGGGGAGCCCCCCGACTGGCCCGGGATGGCGCTGTAGCTGCGCGCGGGCCTGCGGCCCGCCGTGGAGACTGTGCTCATTTGCTGTAGATGCCTTCCTCGCCGAGAAGATGGGCGATCTTGTTGGCCCCCAGCACCAGCACCACGCCGACCAGGCCCTTGACGAGGCCGACCGCCGCGCTGATGCCCCATTCCCCGGCGACGAGGCCGTTGTTGTACACGTAGGTGTCCAGCACCTCGGTGGTGTTCTTGTCCATGCCCGTCTGCTGGAGCACGATCTGCTCGAAGCCCACGCTCAGGGCGTCACCGAGGCGGAGGATCAGCAGCAGGATCACCAGGCCGCGCAGGGCCGGCAGCGTCACGTGCCAGGTCTGGCGCAGACGGCTCGCGCCGTCCACCGCGGCCGCCTCGTACAGGTCGGTGTCGACGCGGGAGAGCGCGGCGAGGAAGAGGATGGTGGCCCATCCCGTGTCCTTCCAGATCACCTGGGACGTCAGCAGCTCCTTGAACAGGTCCGGGTTGCCGATGATGTTCCAGGTGCCCATGTCGTGCGCCTGCAGGAAGACGTTCAGCAGGCCGCCGTTGCCCAGCATCTGCTGGAAGACGGCCACGACGACCACCCAGGACAGGAAGTGCGGCAGGTAGAGCACGTTCTGCACCACGCGCTTGACCCGTTCGCCGACCAGGCTGTTGAGCAGCAGGGCCAGCAGGATCGGCAGCGGGAAGACGAAGACGACCTGAATGACCGTCAGTTCCAGCGTGTTGACCAGCGCGTGCAGGAACGCGGGGTCGCCGTTGAAGAGGATCTTGAAGTTGTCGAACCCTGTCCACGGGCTGTGCGTGAAGCCGGTGAACGGCTGGTAGTCCTGGAACGCGATCACATTGCCCAGCAGCGGCACGTAATGGAAGAGCAGCAGCAGGACGGTGCCGGGGACCGCGAACCAGAACAGCGCCTTGTTCTTGCGGCCGGGTGGTGCGGGGCGGCCGCTCCTGGGCGGCGCCTCCTTCGTATCCAGCCGGTCGAGCGGCCGATCAACAGTCGTCATGTCATGTGATCCCTTCCCCGAGATGCGGGCGTCCCTGTCCGCATCCGGACTGACCGGGGTCATGTAAATCTCATGGATTGCTCGACGTCAATGCCGTGGACAGGCAAGATGTAACGGCCGTATGTTGCAGGCGAATTCACAAGGTGCGCTGATGAGAGCAATCGGAGTGCATCACCCCAGGTGGTCGGCGTTTCCACGAGTACGGAAGGGGCGTCGGTCCGGGGTACACCAAAGCAAGCCATGTGGCCACTAAATACTTTTACAAATGAGCCTGAGAGGGGTCATGCGCAAGCCGAGCGAATGGTCACTGACGGACAAGGACCTGGCCGAGTTGCGGGCCTGGGCGGAAGGCAGGGAGGACCGCTCGGTCCGGCTGCGCA
The DNA here is from genome assembly GCF_022698145.1 of Streptomyces spinosisporus. Lineage (GTDB taxonomy): Bacteria > Actinomycetota > Actinomycetes > Streptomycetales > Streptomycetaceae > Streptomyces > Streptomyces spinosisporus. The sequence goes on along the minus strand of NZ_JALDAX010000001.1, from coordinate 980,241 downwards.
TCGTGCAGGACGCGGCGGCCGGACTGTCCGTGTCCCAGAGCGCACGCGCCATCGGGATCTCCCGCCCGACGGTCACCGCCTGGCGGCAGCGCTACGCCGCCCACGGACTGGCCGGACTCGAACACCGGCCGCGCAGCGGACGCCCCGCACGCATCGACGAGGCCGACGTCATCGCCGCGACGCTCGCGGGTCCCCCGCCACCCCAGCGCACCTGGTCGGCCCGTGCCCTGGCCGACCATCTGGGCCTGTCGCACACGGCGCTCGGCAGGGTGTGGCAACGCTGGCAGATCAGGCCGGGCAGCAGCGACACGACGGTGGTGCTCCCGGTCGGTCCCGCGCTGACCTGCCACCGCCCGGAGCTGCTCGCGGTGGGAGCGCGGCCGGACGGCAGGGCCTTCGTGGTGCTCGCGGAAGCCGTGCCGTCGGGACAGCCCCGCATGGGAGCCGCGACCGCGGAGGAACGGCAGATGCGCTACGCCGCGCTCACCGCGGTCATGCGACAGGCACTGCCGGACGGCACGGAGGAGGACCGACGCACCACGGCCGAGGGCTCCGACTTCGCACAGCCGGCGGGGAGTTCCGGCAGCGTGCGCGCTCTGCCGGTGGTTCCCGCCCTGGCCGTGTCCCCCCTCATCGCAGGCCGCTGGGCGGGCCGTCGTATCCACGTCATCACCTGGGGCGACACCAGGGGACCGGCCAACCTGCCCGCGAACGCCACCCATCACGCCGCACCCGCCTCCATGGGCTGGGCGGCAACCGTCTGTCTGATGGCGCAACTCGAACTGCAGCACCAGCCGCAGCGCGCACGAGTCGCCCTCGACCTGCTGGCCGACACCGCGCGGAGCCTCGCCAAGGCCCCGCCGGGCACGCCCTTCTGGTGGCTGCGCGAGGGTCAGGGCGAGGGCGTGCCCCGTCGCCGTACCGTCCATCGCGCGTTCGACCAGCTGGCACTCGGCTCGTTCAACGAGAAACTGGTGATCGAGTCCGTACGCGTCGCGGGCTCCCTGAGCCGGGTCGAGATCGCGGAGCGCACCGGGCTGACGCCCCAGGCCGTCTCCCGGATCACCCGCAACCTGCTCACCACGGGCTTCCTGGTCGAGGACGAACGCCGGTGGACGGGCAAGGGCAAGCCACGCGTGCCGCTCAAGCTGCGTCCCGACGCCGCCTTCGCGATCGGCATCCACGTCGACCCGGAGCAGATCACCCATGTCCTGGTCGACCTGTGCGGCAACGTACGGGACCGGCGGTGCCTTCCCGTCACTCCGGACAGCGACCCGCGGTCGTGCCTGGAGTGGATGGCCGAGACGACCCGGCAGTCCGTCGATGCGGCCGGCCCGCTCGGCACGAAACTGCTCGGCGTCGGAGTGGCGGCGCCCGGCCCGCTGGACGTGCACGAGGGCGTGCTCCTCAACCCGCCCCTGTGGTCGAAGTGGGGCGAGTTCCCGCTGCGCGCCGAACTGCACCGGATGCTGGAACTCCCCACCATCCTGGAGAAGGACGCGACGGCTGCCACGATCGGCGAGCAGTGGCTCGGAGCCGGTGAGAGCAGCACCGACTTCGTGTACCTCTACCTCGGAGCGGGCGCGGGCAGCGGGGCCTTCCTCAACGGCGACGTGTACCGCGGCGCTTCGGGCAACGCGGGAGAGTTCGGGGAACTCACCGCGTACGCCCTCCAGCGGCTGACGCCGGAGGGCGGCCCGGAGATGGTGCCGGAGTGCGCCCCCATGTCCGCCGTGGTCGCCCGGGCCGTGGAGGCGGGCCTCAGCTCGCCCGACGGCGAGATCACCTACGAGGCGGTGTGTGCCGCGGCGGCGGACGGCGACGAGCGGGCGGTGCGGGCGATCCGTGACGTGGCGGTGATCGTGGCGCGGGGCGCGGTCGCCATGACGGACCTCTACGACATCGACCTGATGATCGTCGGCGGGCCGGCCGTCCCGCCCGAAGTCGCCGAACTGTACCTGTCGGAGATCTCGACGGCCGTGAACCGCTTCCCGATGGCCCGCCGCGTCCGCACGGTGCGGGTCACGTACTCGACCCTGAGCGCGTCCGCCGCGGCGGTCGGTGCCGCGGCGGGAGTGTTCCACATGGCCTTCGCGCCCCGCCTGCGCACCCACAGCGGGACGGCCTCCTGAGCGGGCCGGTGCCTCGCGCATCGAAGCCCCGCAGGGTCAACTCCCCTTCCCCACCACCACTTTGTCGACATGCCCCCACCTCGTCGAGTTAGGACAAGCATGAGTTCGCCGCAGAAAGCCGAGGGCGCCGCCCATCCGCTCCTCACCCGGCTGTTCCCGCCCACGCTGGTCGCCGCCCGGATGCCCCGCATCGGCGAGTGGAGTCCAGTGCCATCGCTGAAGGACCGAGACCGATGGCAGGCGATCGACCGTGCCGCACGGGACCGGATCCTGGAGACCGCCTCCGCCTCGCTGGGGCGGCCCTGGCCCGATCTGCCGGCCTCCCTGTTCGCCCGGTTCGCGCGCGACGGCGACCGGTCCGGATACCAGGACCGGGTCTTCGCACGCCGGGCGCGTCTCGCCCGGGCCGTCCTCGCCGCCGCCGTCTCCCCCGGCACGGAGACGAGCCAAGGCGCCTTCATCGACGAGGTCATGGACGGCGTATGGGCCCTGTGCGAGGAGACGTCCTGGGTCTGGCCGGCCCACGACTTCCGGGTGCTCGGGCCCGAGCACGGGCTGCTGGCAGACCCGGATCGGCCCACCCTCGACCTCGGTGCGTCCGGCATCGCCGTGCTGCTCGCTCTCACGGACGCGATCGCGGGCGACGAGCTCGACCGCCTCGATCCGCTCGTGCGCCGGCGACTGCGCCGTGAGGTCTCCACGCGTGTGCTGCGGCCCTACCTGGAACGCGACGAATGGGGCTGGTACGACGGCTCGACGGCCAAGCTCAACAACTGGAACCCGTGGATCCACTCCGAGCTGCTGCTGACCACCGCCCTCACGGAGGAGTCGGACGACCACCGTACGGCCCTGGTGTGCCGCATCCTGCAAGGGCTGGAGAACTATCTGCGGGCCCATCCCCGGGACGGCGGCTGCGACGAAGGACCGCACTACTGGTGGCGCGCGGGCGCCAGCCTCTTCGAGTGCCTGGAGACGCTGACCTCGCTGCTGGGAACCGACGCGGGCGTCTTCGGCCACCCCCTCGTGCGTGCCATGGCCCGTTACCCCGTGGCCACCTGGATCGGCGACGGATGGGCCGTCAACTTCGCGGACGGACCCGCCCGGCCACGGGAGACGGCTCCCGCCCTGCTGTACCGGTACGGCCGCCGCACCGAGCAGCCCGAGGTGAGCGCACATGCCCGGGCGCTGCGCGAGGACACCGGCGACGGGCCCCTCACCACGGCCGGCCCCTTCGATCTGCGCCGCACCCTGGACGCCCTGCTCGACACCGAGTGGAACGCGGAGTCTCCCGCGTCGTTCCCGCTGCCCGCGCGCAGCTGGCTGCCGGACACCCAGGTTCTCGTCGCCCGCACGCGTGCGGCATCCGAGCGGGGACTGCTCGTGGCGGCCAAAGCGGGCCACAACGACGAGAGTCACAACCACAACGACGTCGGCACCTTCATCATCGCCGTCGACACCCGTCCCCTGGTCATCGACGCCGGGGTGGGGACCTACCGGCGGGAGACGTTCAACGACCGGCGCTACAGCATCTGGTCGATGACCAGCGAGTACCACAACGTCCCGGTCGTCAATGGCCTCGGGCAACGGCCGGGACCCGGCTTCCGGGCATCCTCGGTGACCGCGCACTCCACCGCCGAAACGGACGAGATCACCTGTGATCTCGCACCGGCCTACCCACCGCAGGCGCAACTGGAGTCATGGATGAGGACCGTGCGTCTCGTCCGCGGCGAGGACGAGCGCGCCGAGATCGAAGACGCCTGGCAACTACGCTCCCCGTCCTCCGAGTTGGCCCTGCACCTGCTCATCGCCGGCGACCTGACGATCCACCCGGAGGGTCGCGCCACCGTCCGTCCGCGGAACCGGCGCGGTCTGCTGCTCACCTGGGATCCCGGCGCCTTCTCCGCCGAAGCGGAGACGATCCCCCTCACCGACCCGGCCTTCACGCACGTGTGGGGCTCCTCGGTCCACCGGCTCGTCCTCACCGCGCGCCATGCCACGCCCAGGGGCTCTCACACACTGACCGCACGCGCACTCGAAGCCCTGTAAAAGTAGTTAGGCTCCGTTCCCGGCCGTGTACGCACGCACAGCGAACACCCGGAGCGGCACCAGGAATCAGCACGTTGCCAGTTCACACCTCCGAAACACGGAGGCCGGCTGAAAGGCAACAACGTTTCCACTGGAGAGTTCGCCCCTATGAAGCCGGCCGGAAGTGTTGACGTGACGCCGGACCACTGAATTTCCTGTGCTGCGAACCATCACCCCCGCCGTTACCCGCGTCCCTCAACTCCGTTTCCCCCCAAGGAGTTCTCATGCAGACAAAGCTGTCCAGACGTGGCGCGCTCCTGAGCGGTGCCCTCGCGGTCGCAGGAATCGCTCTGGGGCGCACTCCCGCGGTGGCAGCCGTCCCGGGCGAGTCCAACGGCGGCGTGCGCATCATGCCGCTCGGCGACTCGATCACCGACGGGTACACGCCCTATCCGGGCGGATACCGCGTCAGGCTGTGGCAACTGCTGGCCGCAGGCGGCTACACCATCGACTTCGTCGGCTCCCAGACCAACGGCCCGGCCGAACTCGGCGACCACGACCACGAGGGCCACCCCGGCTGGCGCATAGACCAGCTCGACGCGAACATAGCCACCTGGCTCGGCCAGAGCGATCCACGCACCATCCTGCTGCTCATCGGCACGAACGACCTGAACCAGAATCACGACATAGCGAACGCGCCCGCACGCCTTTCGGGACTGATCGACCACATTCAAGCGCTCAAACCGCAGAGTTTCCTCTTCGTGGCGACCATTCCGCCACAGTCCAATGCGACGCTCGAGGCGCGCGTCGAGGCATACAACGCCGCCATTCCGTCAGTGGTGGCCCAAAAGGGGCCGCACGTCCGTCTGGTGAAGATGTACAACGCACTGACGACGGCAGATCTCGCGGACGGTATTCACCCCACCAAAGCGGGCTACGACAAGATGGCCGGCGTCTGGTACGACGCACTCCGCGCCGTGCCCGCCGCACTCGCCCCGCTCCACGCCACGCACGCGACAGCTCCGACCGGCTCCTGACGGTTCCCGGTATCCCATCCCCTCACCCCACACCGAGCAGAGGAATCAGCATGACCGGACGCAAGCATTCCCGACGGACGTTCCTGCGGGGCGCCGGCGGTGCCGTAGGCGCAGGAGCGGCGGCATGGGTCGGTATCAGCAACATCTCGTCGGCCAGTGCTGAGACGACCGCGCAGGGCAAGGAAGCCCGGTCGGCGGCGCGGCGGAAGCCCGCCGCCGCGGCGCCCGGCGTCAAGGGCAAGGTGTACGCCGGATACCAGGGCTGGTTCGCCGCCGCCGGCGACGGCTCCCCCGTCAACGCGTGGACGCACTGGGCCAGCGGCACTCCCGCTCCGGGCAACCAGACCTTCGAGCTCTACCCGGACATCTCCGTCTACCCCGCATCAGGCCTGTACCAGACCGGTTATGCCAACCTGGGCAACGGCAAGCCCGCCAAACTCTTCAGCTCCTACTCCACGGCCGTCGTCGACCAGCACTTCGCGTGGATGCAGCAGCACGGCATCGACGGCGCCGCGCTTCAGCGCTTCGGCAGTGACATCGTTGCCATCGGCCAGCCCCGCCTCCAGCAGCGCAACGACATCCAGTCCAAGGCCCGCGACGCCGCCGAGAAGCACGGCCGGGGCTTCTACATCGAGTACGACCTCAGCGGCCTCACCGACGACAACCTCGTCGCGACGGTCCAGAACGACTGGACGAACACCATCACCGGCACGCTGAAGCTGACCAGCTCCAGCGCGTACGCCCACGAAGGCGGCAAGCCGGTCGTCCATCTGTGGGGTCTGGGGTTCACCAACCGGCCGGGGACCGTGCAGGGCAGCCTCGACCTCATCAACTGGTTCAAGAACAAGGGCTGTTACGTCATCGGCGGCGTGCCCCGCGGCTGGCGCACCGACGCCAACGCCAAGCCCGGGTTCGGCCCCGTGTACGCCGCCCTGAACATGGTCTCCCCCTGGAACGTCGGCAACCCCACCGTCGATCAGCAGCTGTTCGACGACGACATGGCGGAGTTGAAGGCGAACGGCCAGGAGTACCAGCCGGTCATCTACCCGGGCTTCGCCTGGTCCAACTGGCACACCGGAGCGCCGAAGAACGAAATCCCGCGCAAGGCGGGGAACTTCATGTGGCAGCAGGCCGTGGCCGTCGCCCGCTGCGGGACGAAGAACGCCTTCGTCGCCATGTTCGACGAGTACGACGAGGCCACCGCGATCGCACCGGCCGCCACGGACGCCTCGCAGATCCCTACGAACCAGTACTTCCTCACCCTCGACGCCGACGGCACCCACCTTTCGTCCGACTTCTACATGCGGCTCGCCGGCGCCGCCACCAAGATGATCAACGGCTCGGCCCCGATCAGCACGACCATTCCGATCCCACCCGTCGCCTGACCCGGTGACCGGATTCCTCGACACAAAGGCGGTTGTCAGTGCCCCAGTTCGACCTGCCCCTCGATGAACTGCGCGCGTATCACGGTCACTCCACGGAACCGGAGGACTTCGACGCCTTCTGGCAGAAGACCTTGCAGGAGACACGTGCACACGAACTGGACGTCCGGTTCGAGCCGGTGGTGACGGGGCTGTCGACGGTCCAGGTGTACGACGTCACGTTCCGAGGATTCGGTGGCCACCCGGTCAGGGGCTGGCTGCGGCTGCCGGCCGGCGCCACCGAACCGCTGCCCCTGGTGGTGGAGTTCGTCGGTTACGGCAACGGTCGCGGCCTGGCCCACGAGCACCTGCTGTGGTCGTCGACGGGCCGGGCCCACTTCGTCATGGACACCCGCGGCCAGGGCAGTGCGTTCGGTGGGGGCGGCGCCACGCCGGACCCGGTCGGCTCGGCACCGGCATACCCCGGGTTCATGACACGAGGAATCGAGGAGCCCGAGACCTACTACTACCGCCGGGTGATCACCGATGCCGTGCGGGCCGTCGAGGCGGCCCGCACGCATCCCCTCACGGACGCCACACGAACCGTCGCACTGGGCCACAGTCAGGGCGGCGGCCTCAGCCTGGCGGTCGGCGCCCTGGTCCCCGACCTGGTCGCCGTGGCCCCGGACACACCGTTCCTGTGCGACTTTCCCCGGGCCATCAAGATGACGGACCGTCACCCCTACCGCGAGATCGGCCTGTACCTCAAGACGCACCGTGGCCGCTCGGCGGAGGTGCTGCGCACGCTGTCCTACTTCGACGGCGTGCACTTCGCGGCCCGTGGCCGGGTCCCCGCGCTCTTCTCGACGGCGCTGGAGGACCAGACGTGCCCGCCGTCCACGGTCTTCGCCGCATTCAACACCTGGGCGCACGAGGACAAGACCATCGAGGTGTACGACTTCAACGACCACGAGGGCGGCGGCCCCCACCACGAGGCCGCGAAGCTGCGCTGGCTCGGCTCGTACGCCTGAGCCCGTCCGACAAGGGAGTTGCCGGGCAGGCCGTCAGGATCTCCAGGCGGCCTGAGCGGTGCGCAGTGCGGTGAGGGGGCTTTGCCTGCCGTCCACGGCCAGGGCGAGTTGCTCGACCAGATGCCGGAGGTTGTCCGGGTCGGCGGGCCCCTTCGGCCAGACCAGGGGTGTGGCGTCGAGTCCGGCCCTGATGAGGGGGTAGGCGTCCGGTGTGGATCCGGCGTACGTCGGCGAGTGCAGCACGCTGCTGCGGTTCGGGTCGATCGCGCTGTTCGGCTGGGTGGTCTGCAGGAGCATGTGCGTGCGACTGGTTGCCCACTCGAGGTAGGTCAGGGCCGCCGCCCTGTGCTGCGAGGCCGCCGAGACGCCGAGGCCGTATCCGCCGTTGAGCGGCGTACGCCGCTTCCGGTTGCCGCCGCCCAGCGGAAGCGATGTGACTCCCCATTTGCCGGCGATCTTCGACAGGCTGGGGTCGTCGGCGCGCCGGGCGATGCCGGTCCAGTTCTCGATGAGGGCGACCCGGCCCGCCAGGAAGGCACTGGTGGCGGTGTCGAAGCCCGTTTCGGTGGGAGTGGGCAGCGCGTAGGGCGCGATGTCCACCAGATGCCGGGCTGCTGCTACGGCCGCCGGTGTCGTGAGGGTCGGTCGGCCGTGCCCGTCGACGAGGTCTCCGCCATAGCCGTTGAGGCGGTTGATGAAGGCACAGCCGAGCACCATGGGGTCGGGCTGTCCCTGCACCACGGCCCCGTAGTGGTCACCGCCGCCCTTCTGCGTGATCCGTCTCGCGACCGCGTCGTAGGCGTCCCAGGTCGTGGGCGGCTGCAGACCGTACGCATCGAGCAGTTCGGAGTTGTAGAAGATCAACTGCTGGTCGCCGTCGTAGGGCAGGCCGTACCGCCGTCCTCGGTACTGGGTGTACGCGTCGTACGTCGACGGCAGGAAATCTCGGGTGTGCAGGCTTGTGCGGCTCGCCGTCCAGTGCGTCAGATCGACCAGGGCGCCGGCGTGGGCGATGGCTCCCAGCCCGTAGTAGTAGTAATCGAAGAGGTCGAACTCGGCCGCGCCGCTGTGCACATCGTCGATGATCCGGTCGGTCAACCGGGTGTAGTCGACGGCCGACGCCTCAAGAACGCCTCCGGTGGCCTGGTTCCAGGCCGGCGCCAAGTACGTGGTGTAGATGGGCAGATGGGGGGTGTTGACGAGTACCTTGAGGGTGACGCCGGCCGCCGATGACGGGCGGGTGAAGGCCGGGAGGGCGGCCCCCGCAAGCGCCAGGCCTGTGCCGCGCAGCATGGCCCGGCGGGATGTCGATCGCCGGGGAGAACGTGCTGAGTGCATCCCAACTCCTTGGCTGGTCCTACGTGTTCACCGCATCATGGGCGTGCCGCGCGCCCCAGGAGATCGAGGAGAGCCGCCCAGTGCCGCTCGTCCGCGTCCTTGTCGTAGGCGTCGGTGTCGGCTTGTGTGAAGCCGTGCCGAACGCCCGCATAGACCTCGCTCCGATGGCGGACGCCACTGTCGGCCAGGGCGTTCTCGAGCCGGCGGATCTGATCCGGTGGCAGGGACGGATCGTTGTCGGCATGTCCGAAGTAGAGCCTGGCCGTGATCCGCGGGATGACCAGATGAGGGCTGTCCGGCTCCTCCGTCGCCAGTCGTCCGCCGTGAAAACCCGCGGCCGACTCGACTCGTTCCGGATAGGTGCCGGCCGTCAGGAGCGCCAGCCGCGCTCCGACGCAGTATCCGACCAGTGCCACGCTCTCCGCGCCGACACCTGAGTTGGGACCCGTCAGCCAGTCCAGATAAGTACCGGCGTCCCGCATCGCGAGAACCGGTGTGAGGCTCCGCAACACCGGTCTGAGGGTGCGCCACAGCGCGCCCCGGCTCTCCTCGTCGATGCGCTCGGGCAGCGGGACGACCGGAGCGCGGCCATGCCGGTAGTGGAGATTGGGGACCAGAACGGTGCGGCCGGTCTCGTGTGCCAGACGGTCGGCCGCGGACCTCACATGCGGTCGCGGTCCGAAGGCATCCGTGAACACCAGGACGGCCGACCGACCCGTGGTGGTCGCGGGCTGGGCGAGGTAGGCGTCGGCGGTGCCGTCCTCGGTGGGGATGTCCACCGTCGTTCCCCGGACAGACGTCATGAGGGCGCTCCTTTCTGCTCCGGCAGTTCAGGCGGCCGGTTCAGCGGCCGGTTCAGGCCGTCGTCGAAGGGTGAGACCGGGCAGTGCGACGACGAAGGCGACGGCGGCGAGACCGGCGGCGCACAGCAACCCGGTGCGGGCCGCGGAGAAGAAGTCCCCGTGGGTGTTGAGGAGTTGACTGAAGTAGAACGAGCCGGCAAGAGCGGTGCCCAAGGAGGTGCCGATCTTCATCCCGGTCTGATAGACCCCGGCCGCGGTGCTTCCCTCACGACGTGGCACGAGGTGCAGGGCGAGGGTCTGGTTGGCGGCGATCACGAGTCCGGCTCCGCAGCCCGCCACGAGAAGGGGCACCGCCATGAGAGCCACCATGTTGTCCCCGGGGCGGGCGCCGCCCGCCACGAACGCCGTGACGCCCAGACCGATGGCCGTCAGTGCGGTGCCGAGGATGACCAGCAGACGCCCGGCGCGGTGCACGAGCCGGCCACCGACGATCCCGCACACCGCGGAGCCGACCGTGAACAGCACGGTGCACAGGGATGCCTTGAACGGCGAGTAGTGCATGCCCTGCTGCAGGAACTGGGCGAGAACGATGAAGATGCCGGTGAAGCCGCCGTACAGGGCTCCGGCCACGATCACCGCCACCCAGTAGGTGCGTTCGCGGAAGAGGTTCATGTCGACCAGCGGTCGGCCCGCTCGGCGGACGACCGACCGCTCCCACCCGACGAAAGCCGCCAGGAGCAGACAGCCGACCGGGGTGAGCCACCAACGCCGGTCCGCCCATGCTCCGGTCTGCAGCAGCGGCAGCATCACGGACGCCACGCCGAGTCCGAGCACGAGAGCGCCGACGAGGTCCAGGCTGCCGGCGCGCTCCGACCGACGGCTCTTCGGCAGAAGTCGTAGCGCGAGCGGCACGACGGCGAGGTCGAAGGGGATGAACAGGAGAAAGACCCAGCGCCAGCCGTCCGCCGCTGCGAACCTCTGCAGGATGGCGCCGCCCCACAGCGGGCCGATCGCCGTCGAAAGGCTGACGGCCGCACCGTAGTAGCCGAAGGCGCGTCCGCGTGCACGCGGCGGGTACATCTGGTGGAGCATGCCGACCACCTGCGGTGCGATGAGTCCGGCCGATATGCCGCGCGCGAGTCGGGCTGCCACCAGCCATGTCGCGTCGGGTGCGAACGCGCAGAACACGCCGGTCACGGTGAAGAACACCATGCCGATGACGAAGACACGGCGACGGCCGAACTCGTCTCCCACACGTCCGCTCGGTATCAGGGCGAGTCCGAACGTCAGGGTGTAGCCGGCGACCGACCAGGTCGCCTGCTCCGAGGACATGGACAGGTGCCGTTCCATGGAGGGGAGGGCCACGGTCACGATGCTCACGTCGAGCAGGGTCAGGAATGCCGCGGCGATGCAGACGGCCAGGGCCTGGGCGCGGCGCCGGTCGGTGAGCTGCGTGGGCTCCCCGGGACGTCTCACGGTCCCGGAACTGTCGTGTGCTGCGCTGAGGTCTTCCGGCGTCTTTGCCATGGCCTGCCTCTGTTTCCCATCGGCTGTCGGTACGGAGAGGTCGGTGCGGTGGCGCGACTTCTGCCGCGTCCTGCACGGGAGTTCGCCCGGAAACGGCTCGGCTCAGCCCGCGTCGGCCACGAGTCCGGACTTCTCGACCCCGAAGACGGCGACGGCCTCGTCGTTGTCGGGCCGGTCCCCGCTCACACCGATCGAGCCGAGGAGTTCACCGTCCTCGGACCGGATCAGCGCGCCGCCCTTCGAGGAAGCGACACGTCCGTCGGAGATCGCGGCCAGTGCGGCGAAGAAGGCGGGGTCCCGGGTGGCGTGGCGGGCTCCCGCGGCGCCGCCCTGTCCGGTGCCGAGGCAGCCCCACGCCTTGGCATGGGCGATCTGTGGACGCAGGATGCCGGCGTTCTCCTGCCGCTTCACCACGAGCGGATGACCGCCCGGGTCGAGAACGGTGATGGTCAGCGGCCGCAGTCCCAGTTCGAGGGCGTGGCCGAGTGCCGCGTCGACGATCTCGGAGGCCTTGGCCAGGGTCAGTGCGCTCATTGCCTGTGGTCCTTGTCCGTGTCGGGGGTGGGTCGTCGGGGTGGGATCGTGTCCGCCGCGTCGCTGTCGCTGATGCGCGTGGCCGCGTGAACGGCCGGCAGATTGACGGCGGCGAGGGTGAGGAAGGCGGCGCGGTAGGCGGAGGGGCCCGGCAACCGGTCGGCGCCCGCCGTCGTCAACACGGTGGTGGCGAGGGCGACTCCGGCTGCTCCGCCGAGCCTGCGCCCCACGTTGAACAGGGTCGCGGCGCGGCCGGAGGAGGCACGGGAGACGGTGGCGAACGAGGCCGACTGTGTGCCCACGAAGACCTGACCGACCGCCAGTCCCATGCAGAACAGCAGAGGTGTCACGAGCCACAGGCCGGGATTGGCCGGCAGAACCAGTGCCATCGCCGCGATGGCGGCGCTGGTCCCGCCCGTGCCCACGATCAGGTGACGGCGCGGGCGGAGTGTGCGGTAGAGCAGGCGGCCGGCGAGCTGGGAGCCGGTGACGACGCCGAGGGCCTCGGGGAAGGTGGTCAGTCCCGCGGTCAGCGGGCTCATCCCCCGTTCGTCCTGGAGATAGAGAGTGACGGTGAACAGGGCGCCCAGGAAGGTGACCGACACCACGCCCATGACGGTGGTGCCGGAGGCGAAGAGGCGATCGCGCAGCAGGCGTACGTCGATCATCGGGGCGCGGGCCCGCAGTTCGTGTACGCACAGCGCGAGGAGAAGTACGGCTCCTGCGGCGAGGGATGCGACGACCGTGCCGGAGGCCCAGCCGCCTCGGGGTCCTTCGCAGACGCCGTACATGAGCAGCCCGAAGCCGGATGCGGCCAGGAGGAATCCACCGACGTCGAAGTGCTCGGCGGCCTCGGCAGGTTGGTCGGCCAGGCACAGCACGCCGAACACGACGGCGAGGACACCGACGGGGACGTTGACGTAGAAGATCGCCCGCCATGACACCTGTGTGACCAGGATGCCGCCGAGGACCGGGCCCATCGTCGGGGCCAGTCCGTTGGCGATGCCGAGGACCGCCGAGGCGCGCACTCGTTCGTGCGGTGCGAAGGCCCGTAGCAGCATGGCCATGCCGACCGAGGCGAGCATGCCTCCGCCCGCGCCTTGCAGCACCCGGAAGGCGACCAGTTGGCCGAGGCTGCCGGCCGTGCCGCACAGTGCCGAGCCGCCGGTGAAGACCGCGACCGCCGTCAGCAGGGTGCGCTTGCCGCCGAACCGGTCGCCCAGCCATCCCGAGACCGGGACGGAGACGGCCAGGCTCACCAGGTAGGAGATGGAGACGGTGTCGACGTCCGTGGAGGGGACCTGGAACGCGCGCCCGATGGTGGGCAGGGCGACATTCACGATCGTCATGTCGAGCGTGCTCAGGAACAGCCCGGCCACGTACACGACGCACACGGCCGCCTTCTGGTCGACGGCGAACCGCGGGCCGCCCCGGCCCTTCTCGTCGTCCTCGGCGGGCGCGGTGGCCGGGTGCGCGCTCATCCGGCCGCGGAGGTGGTGGTCCGGGCCGCCGGCCCGGTGGTGGCGAGCCGCAGGAGGTCGTCGAGAACGCGGTGGGCGTCCCCTTCGAGTCCGGACGCGGCGTGGAACCGGCCGTCGGTGAACGAGCGGCGGATGAAGGGCACATGCACGGCCTGCGCCAGCGGCACCATCTCCAGGGCGGTGACGACGGGGATCAGGGCCTGCACGGCCCGGGCGCCGGCGGCGACGCCGCCGTATCCGACGAAGGCCACCGGTTTGCCCGCCCATTCCCGGGCCAGGTAGTCGAGGGCGTTCTTGGTGGCCGCGTTGTAGCTGTGGTTGTACTCGGGAACGACGAACAGGTAGGCGTCCGCCGCGCTGACGATCTCACTCCAGCGGCGGGTGTGCTCGTGTTCGTAGCGGCCCGAGCGGGGCGGGTGCGGTTCGTCGAGCAGCGGCAGTCCGACGTCGGCCAGGTCGACGAGCCGCACGTCGAAACCCGCACGGGACACGGCCAGTGTGTGAATCCACCGGGCGACGGCCGGGCCGCGCCGCCCGGGCCTGGTACTGCCGATGATGATGTGAAGTCGGCACTGGGACATGGCGGATCTCCGTTGCTCAGTCGTCCGGGACGACCGTGTTCTCGATGACGCCGAGGCCTTGCACTTCGCCGCGGACCACGTCTTTGGGCTTGACGGTGCCGTGGCCGGCGGGGGTGCCGGTGGAGAGCAGGTCCCCGGGCGAGAGGGTGAGTGCCGCGGTCAGCCAGGTCAGTTGTTCCGGAATGGAGCGGTACATGTCGGACGTGCTGCCGTCCTGGCGGACGCTGCCGTTGACCCACTGGCGGATGTACAGGTCGTGCGGGTCGGGCACCTCGTCGGCGCTGACGAACCAGGGGCCCGTGATGCCGTAGCTGTCGAAGCCCTTGCCACGGTCCATACGTCCGTTGTCGAGATCGGAGACGTCCCGTGAGCCGACGTCGCAGAAGCCGAGGTAACCGGCCACGGCCGTCATGGCGTTGCCCGTGTCGAGGAAGCGGCACCGCCGGCCGATGACGACCGCCAGCTCCATCTCCGGATCGACGCTCTGACTGATCGCGGGGTGCCGCAGGTCGTCGTGCGGCCCCACGATGGCGGACGGCGCCTTGAGACAGCCCTGCATGCCGCGCGGGCGCGGTGGTGCCTCGCCCGACGCGCGCGGGCCGCGGGGGTAGTTCGCCAGCATGCACCAGACCGTGGTGGGCGTGCCGACGGGTGAGCCGAGCAGTCGGGGCCTGTCGTCCCACAGGCACTCCTCGTCGAGTACGCCGGTGTCGCTGTGGGCCACGGCCCAGTCGTGCAGGCGGCGAGCGGTGTCGAGGGTCGGTTCCGCGCGAAGCAGCGTGCGCAGGTCCCCGGACAGGGCGCGGGCTGAGCGGGCGAGGGCGTCGTCGCGGTGCACGCCCTTGCTCTCCAGTCGTCGTACGTAAGCGGCTTGGAGGTCGATCAGCTGGTGCGGAATCACGTCGGCGAAGCAGAGCCGGTCGCCCAGAGGTGTCCGCCGCGAGGCGATTTTCACGGTGGTGGGGGTGCTTTCGGTGCGGGCGGGCTCAGCCGTTGTCGGCGTCCTTGGGGTTCTCGAACCGGATGCCGCCGTCGGTGACGACGGTGACGAACTTGTCGTCGTCCGGCTCGACCGGGGGCTGGACCGGCGGCAGCGCGACGTTGAAGAGCACGATCTCGTCGGCGGCGGTGAACCGGGCCTTCTCGCCGGGATCGACCTCCACGGCGGCCAGTTCACCGACCTCGGTGCCCTCCACGGTGCCGTGGCCGGCGAGCACCACCGTGAGGATCTTGGCGGTGTCGTCCCCCGAGACCCATTCCGCGCCCGCCTCGATCTTGACGTACTCGATCCGGAACTGCCGCTCGGTGTACGTCCCGATGCTGCGGCGCTTGACGCCGGGCCACCCCGGCACGGGCAGCCAGTTGAAGTGCTCGGGATTGCTGATGATCACCCCGTTGTAGCGGGGCTTGGGGAACCTCTGCTCCCGGCGGGCGCGGCGTTCGGCCTGCGCCTCCTTGTTGTCCGGTCCACGGCCGCGCCCGGCGCCCATACCGAGCGCCGACGCTCCGCCGAACTGCAGCACGAGCTGGAGCTGCCGGGGGTCGCCGAGCTTGTCGTCCTGGGGGCCGTAGGTCTGGCCCTCGGGGAAGTAGCCCACCTCGCCCTCGCGCAGAATGCCCTGCTCCCCGAGGTTCATGTCGCCGACCAGCGGCAGCCTGATCTGCTCGAAGGTGTGGCAGTGCCGGGGCATGTAGAAGTCCGCCTCCTGGCGCCCCAGGATGTAGCGGTAGTTCTCCAGCGGCTTGGACCGGTCCCCCATCAACAGATAGTTGAACGAGACCGTCCCCCTGGGGTGGTCCATCTTGAACGCGTTCTCGTCGAACGGCGCGATCTTCATGGCGTTCCTCCCTTGCTGATGTCTCACTCAACCGAAACCTACCTAGTAGGTTCGGGTCAACGAGACCGCACGCGTCTCATCAAGAATTAAAGAAAGCCGAGGGCAGGGCGGCGCAGGAGATGCTCTTGCCTCAAGCTACCAAGTAGGTTAATTTGCGAGGGTTTCTTACACATGTTCCGGGCGTCGGACGTCCGGCAGATCGGGGAGTGAGATGTCCGTGCCCCAGACGCCCGCAAAGATCTATCGCGGCCGGGTGGCCGACCAGATCGTCGAGGACCTGCGCGGCCAGATCCTCAGCGGATCCCTGCCGGACGGTTCCCGACTCCCCTCCGAGCGGGAGCTGGCCGCGTACTACGACGTGAGCGGGCCCACGGTCAGGGAGGCCGTGCGGGTCCTGACCGCCATGGGCCTCGTCAACACGCGCAACGGCAGTCGCGCGACCGTGACCGCACAGGGGGACACGTTGCTGGCGATGTCCATCGCGTCCGTCGTGCAGGTGGAACGGGTCGGCGCTCGCGAAGTGCTCGGTCTGCTCGGTGCGTTGAACGCCTACGCCGCGGAGCTCGCGGCGGAGCACGCGACCGAGGACGAGGTCGGCCGGCTGCGCACCGCCGCTCAGAACGTCTCCGAAGCCGAGGGCGCCGAAGAGTGCGCCGCGGCCCTGCGGGACTTCTTCTTCACCCTCTCCGAGATCTCCGGCAACCCCCTGCTCGCCGCTCTGTGCCGCTTCCTCACCGAGACGCAGATCGGTCTGGCCCTCAAGCTCTCCGGTGGCGACGGCGGCGACTTCGGCCGGGTCGCACGCCCCTTGCACGCCCAGCGCATGCGCATCGTGGCCGCCGTGGCGGCCAAGGACCCGCGCCAGGCGGCGGCAGTCGTCCAGGAGTACCACCGCGAAGCCCTCACCCGTATCGCCGAGGTCCGCGGCACCGGCCAGGAGACGGCTCCCCTGTCCGAGACCGGCCTGACCGAGGCGCTCACCGGCTGGCTGCGTGCGAACGTCGTGCTCGGCGGGCAGGTCTCCCCCTCCAGGAACTCCCTGTCCTGACCGCCGCCGGGGTGACGTCGCGCCGACCGTGCTGTCCGACGCCGAAGGCCCCCTCAACCCGTGGGTCGACGACAGCGTCAACCCCTAGGTCGGCTCGTGGGCCGACGATGTCTTCGGTCCGTTTCGACAGCATCGGATCATGACAACGACCGACTACCTCATCTCCGCCGTACTGGTCCTCCTGGTCATTCCGCAGATCCGCGGAACCCGCCAGACCCTGCGCAACGCACTGCTGCCCGTGGTGGCCGTCGCCGCGGCGGCCGCGTACTACCTGAAGTCCTTTCCGACGGAGGGCAACGACGTCCGGCTCGACCTCGTCGGGGTGGTCGTCGGCGCGGCCCTGGGACTTGCCTGCGGTGCCACCACACGGCTGAGCCGTGACACGGACGGAGTCCCTCTGGCCAAGGCAGGGGGTGTCGCGGCGGCGCTGTGGATCGCGGGCATGGCGTCCCGGGCCGGGTTCGAGATCTGGGCCACGCACAGCGGTGCGACGACCGTCGCGCAGTTCAGCCGGGACAACCTGATCACCGGTGCGGCGGCCTGGACCGCGGCGCTGCTGCTGATGGCGCTCGCCCAGGTCCTCGCCCGACTCGCCGTGATCCGCGTCAAGGCCCGCCGATTCAACGCCGTGGCGACACCGGTTCGAGCCTGAACCTGATGGCGTCACCGCTCGCCCATCGCCCGAAAGACCACGCCTCTCCCCCTGCCGGCCGTCCCAGGACGGCGCGCAGGGGTGACGCGCTCCGCATGGGGCGCGTCTCTATCCTGCAGACCATGGACGACATCCCGGACGGCGCATCCGAGGCGGTCAGCCCCCGGGTGGCCGCCGCACTGGACGCGGTCCGTGCACGGCGGACGCGCCGCGGCAGGCACCTCGGGCCGGTGCTGTGGGGCATTCTCGTCGCCGTCGCCGTGCAGTCCTTCGCGCACCATCCCGGACCCGGAACGCACGGCGTGGAGCTGGCGGTCACCCTGACCCTGACCGGCTGCCTGCTTCCGCTGGCCGCTGTCGCCGCCGGCCTGTGGCCGGTTGTCTCGCGCATGGCCTGCACCGTCTTCTGTCTGCTGGTCAGCGGCTTCGGTCTCGCTCTGGGTGCGCTCCAGTCCGGTTCCGTGTCCGTACTGCCGCTGTCGGTCGCCGTGCTGACCGCCTTCCTCGTGCTGAGCCGACGACAGGCTGCCGCTCTGGTCAGCGTCGTCCTGAGCGGTCTGCTGGTGGCAGCGGCCGCAGGGGCGGACGGCAGCGTGGGCACCCTCTTGAGCCAGTTGCTGTTCTGCGCGGTTCTCGCGCTGATGGCCCTCAGCGTGCGGCAGGCCGGCGACAACGAGGAGCGCGCCGAACTCCTGCTCGCGCAACTGGAGGACGCGCGTGAGGCGGAAGCGGAGGCAGCCGCTCTGGCCGAGCGCACCCGTATCGCGCAGGACCTGCATGACGTGCTGGCCCAGACCCTGTCCGGACTCGCCATCCAGATCCAGGCCGCTCGGCGCATGGTCCGGCGGGAGCCCAAGGGCGAGGAACTGCAGGAGGTACTGGACAGAGCGGGAAAACTCGCGAAGGAGGGACTGGGCGACGCGGCTCGCGCGGTGGGTGCGTTGCGCGGACACCAGTCCCCCACGCTGGAGCGCCTTCCCGAGCTCGTCGAGAGATACCGGGTGGACCTGGAGCTCGACGTCACGCTGTCCGTCACCGGTGCACCTCGATCCGTGCCCACCGCCATGGACCTCGCGCTGTATCGCGGCGCCCAGGAGGCACTGACGAACGCGGCTCGCTACGCGCGCGACGCACACGTCACCGTCACGCTGTGTTATGAGCAGGAGAGGACGGTGCTGGCCGTCGAGGACCAGCGCGACGTTCCCGGGCCGACACCGTCCCCGCTGGTCATGGGGTCCGGCCTCGGGCTGACCGGCATGTCCGAGCGTTTCCGGGAGGTCGGCGGCAGAGCGAGCGCGGGACCGACCCCGCACGGCTGGAGAGTGACGATGGAGATTCCCGCATGAGTGATGTCGACGCCACGAGCCCGGCCGGGCCGATCAGCGTGCTGGTGGTGGACGACCAGCAGGTCGTCCGCAGGGGACTCGTCCTGCTGATCGGGATGCTGGACGGCATCGAGGTGGCCGGGGCCGCCTGCGACGGCGCCGAGGCGGTCGAACTCGCCCTGAAGGTACGCCCGGACGTGATCCTGATGGACCTCGGCATGCCGGTGCTCGACGGCGTGCAGGCCACCGCGATGCTACGGGAGAAGCTCCCGGACAGTGCCGTGCTCGTGCTGACCACCTACGCCGACGACAGTTCCGTCTTCCCCGCGCTGCGAGCGGGAGCCCTCGGCTACCTGACCAAGGACGCGGACGACGATCAGGTGGAGGCGGCCATCCGGTCCGTCCATGCCGGGCGGACCTGGCTCGACCCGGTCGTCCAGGCGCGCCTGGCCTCGGCCGTCCGGTCCGGCGAGGTCGTACCCGCGAAGGCCTCCTGGGCAGAGGGACCGCCCGGGCCGGCGCTTCCGGACGGACTGACTCCGCGGGAGGCCGAGGTGCTCGTCCTCATCGCGCAAGGCCTGTCCAACCCGGAGATCTGCGACCAGCTGGTGGTCAGCCGGGCCACCGTGAAGACGCACATCAACCGCATCTTCGCCAAGATCGGCGCCGCCGACCGCGCCCAGGCCGTGGGCTACGCCTACCGCAACAACCTGCTCGCCGACGACTGACGCCCAGGCATTCAGCCGCGGTGTTCCGGGCATTCAGTCGTCGTCCACGGCCGTGACCGTCCCGGCCGCTTCGAGGATGGTCCTGGCCAGGGCAACTGCCGCCGGGGCCATGGGGAGTTGGGCGTTGCTGGCGAGCCGCAGCGTCCATGTGATCTCGGGTGTGACCGGCACGGCGAGCAGATCGGGGTAGCGGCGGGCGGGCGTGGCCGGCATGAGGGTGATGCCGAGCCGGTTGCGCACGAGCCCGGCCGCGGTGTCGTAGTCCGCCACCTCGTAGGGAGCGTACGGGGAGAGTCCGGCGAGGGAGAACGCCTCGTCCGTCTGGCGGCGGATGCCCCACCCCGCGGCGAACCTGACGAACGTTTCCTCGGCCAGGTCCACCAGCTGTACTTCACTGTGTCTGCCGAGGGGGTGGTCGGGCGGGCAGAGCATGACCAGCGCCTCGCTGGAGACCGGTCGGAGCGCGATCTGGGCCGGTGCCCGGGTGGCCGCGACGAGGGCGAGATCGAGCGCGCCTTCGGCGACGGCCGCGAGGTGCCCCGTGGTGCCGGCGACACTCTGCTGCAACCGGACCGCCACCAACGGGTGTTCGGCGTGGAAGGTGCCCAGCGCGGCGGGCAGGTCGAGCGCTCCGGAGGACATCAGCGTGCCCAGATCGACGGTGCCCGCGAGCTGTTCGCGGTAGGGGGCGACGGAGTTTCGCGCACGTCGTGCCGCGGCGAGGGTCCCACGAGCCTCGGCGAGGAAGGCGCTGCCCGCCGGGGTCAGCGTGACGCGGTGCCTCGATCGTTCCAACAGCCGGATGTCCAGCTCGCGTTCGAGTTTCGCGACGGCCGCGGACACGGCGGACTGCACGACATGGGCTCTCTCGGCACCCCGCGAGAAGCTGCGCTCCTCGGCAACGGCGACGAAGTACTCCAGCTGACGTAGCTCCATGGCCCCCATTATCTCCTACGGAGATAATGATCATCGAAATGATTCGTTGGACGAGATGAACCCTGCGGGGAGACGCTTCTGTCGGTCGCGGAACCCAACCACGAGGGAGTCGAGCGATGTCGATCGACCTGACGGAAGAAACCATCACCGCCGCTGTGCTGCAGACCTTCGACGGGTGTGCGGACGAACGCATGCGGAACATTTTCAAGGCGCTCGTCCAGCATCTGCACGACTTCACGCGTGAGGTCCGCCTGACCGGTGAGGAGTGGTTCACCGCGGTGGACTTCCTCGAACGGGTCGGCCGCATCAGCAGCCCGACACGTCAGGAGTTCGTACTGCTCTCGGACATCCTCGGGCTGAGTGTGCTCGTCGACCAGATCAACCACGGCAATGGCTCGGCCACCGACTCGACGCTGCTCGGCCCCTTCTTCGTGGAGGGCCGCCCCCGCGCCCGCAATGGCGCGGACATCTCGGGCGACGTCCCCGGGATGCCGCTCTTCTTCACCGGCACGGTCATCAACAGCCAGGGCGAACCGGTGGCGGGTGCGGCCGTGGACACCTGGCACAGCGACGGCGACGGCTACTACGACGTACAGCAGGCGGACAAGCTGCACGGCGAGCCCGCCATGCGGGCCCTGCTGACCACGGACGACGACGGCCGGTTCTGGTACCGCTCGATCGTGCCGCGCTACTACCCGGTGCCGACGGACGGGCCGTGCGGCGAGATCCTCCGGGCCGCCGACCGTTCCCCGATGCGGCCCGAGCACATCCACTTCTGGTTCCACGCCGAGAACCACGTACCCCTGGTCACGATGCTGTTCCGCGCCGACGACCCCTATCTGGAGCGGGACGCGGTGTTCGGAGCCAAGCGGTCGCTCGTCGCCGACTTCGTCCAGCACGAGGCCGGTGAGAAGGCGCCCGACGGCACCGTCATGACCGAGCCGTTCCAGACCGTCGAGTGGACCTTCGTCCTGCTGACCGCGGAAGACGGCTGACCGTCGGCCCCGCGGCACCCCGCCAACCCTCCTCCAACGTAAGGACATCCCGCGTGCGCGCGCTTCGTTTCCATCAGTTCGGCAGTCCCGAAGTCCTTGAGGTCGTCGACCTGCCGGACCCCACCGCCACCCAGGACAGCGCAGTCGTCGCCGTCCGGGCCGCCTCCGTCAATCCCTCCGACCTGAAGAACGTGATCGGCGTCATGGAGGGCACCGTGCTGCCCCGGGTGCCGGGTCGTGACTTCGCCGGCGTCGTCGTGGACGGCCCGCCGGAATGGCGCGGCGTGGAGGTCTGGGGCACCGGCGGCGACGTCGGCTTCACACTGGACGGCTCACACGCCGAGTGCATCCGGGTGCCGGTCTCCGCCCTCGCCCGCAAGCCGTCGCCGCTGAGCTTCGAGGAGGCCTCCGCGGTCGGGGTGAACTTCGTCGTCGGCTGGCTCGGTGCGGTCGAGCTGGCGGAGCTGGGCAAGGGCGAGACCGTCGCGGTCTTCGGCGTCTCGGGCGGCGTGGGCGGTGCCGTCGCCCAGATCGCCCGCACCCGCGGCGCCCGCGTGCTCGGTGTGGACCTGGCCCCTCCCGCGGACGGCACCCCGGCAGCGGAGATCATCGACGCGTTCGTCCCCTTCACCCACAACTCCGCCGAGGTGGCCGACGCCCTGCGGGCCCACACCGGCGGCCGGGGAGCCGAGGTCGTCTACGACGCGGTCGGCGGGGTCACCACGCCCGCGGCCCTCGCCTCCCTGGCCCAGTGCGGCCGGCTCGTGGTGATCAGCGCGGTCGGCACCCCCACGGTCGAGATCAACCTGCCGGACTTCTACCACCGGGAGGTCCGCATGCTCGGCGCGGACAGCCGCCGGCTCGACGTCACCGAGTCCGCCGCCCGCCTGAACCGACTGAACACCTACTTCGAACGTGAGGTGTTCCGGCCGCTGCCGGTCACGCACCGCTTCGGACTCGACGAGGGTCGTAAGGCCTACGCCGCGGTGGCGGACCGGGTGCAGGGCCGCGTCGTCATCGTCCCGTAGGACCGGCCGTTCGCAGGCCTCCTCTCAGGGCTCTTCACAGGCTTCTTCGCAGACTTCAAGGAAGGCAACCTCATGACACGCTGTGCCGGCGCTCGCATCACCGTGCTCGACGAGAACTTCGTCGACATCCTCCTGCCTTCGACGCCCCGGGTGCGCCGCTACAACATGGATCAGCACTTCAACTCGCGCTACGGCGAACTGCTCGCGGAGAACGGGCTCTGCTTCCTCGTGGAGACGTTCACCGAGGACGGTTCCACCACGATCCTGTTCGACGCCGGGCTGACCGCCGATGTCGTCCTGCACAACGCGCATCGCCTGGGAGTGGACCTGCACGAGGTGGAGGCGGTCGTCCTCAGCCACGGGCACCCCGACCACTTCGGCGGCATCAATGGCGTACTCGCGGCGATCGGTCACCCCACCCCGGTGTTCGCGCATCCGGACGCCTTCGACCCGAGGATGATCGTCAAGCCGCACACGACCCTGCCGATGATCAACATCGGGCTCACCCGGGAGGGCATCAGGGAAGCCGGCGGGCATCTGATCGAGGCCCGCGGATCCGTCCCCCTGGGGCCGGGTCTCCACACGTCGGGCGAGATGGAAACCGTCACCGACTTCGAGCACGAGGCTCCCCGCGGCCGTCTGTGCGTGCACGACGGCGGCCGTGTGGAGGCGGACGAGATCAACGACCACCAGGTCCTCGGTATCGACGTCGAGGGTCATGGGCTGATCGTCATCGATCCGTGCGGTCACCGCGGCGTGATCAGTTCCATCGAGCACATGCGCGGCCTCACCGGGACGGACACCCTGCACGGTGTGCTCGGCGGATTCCACACCGGGCACCCCGGCATCAGCGCCAACCGCATCGACAACACGGCGAAGGCCCTCGCGGCCTACGAGCCGGCGTTCGTCGCCCCCATGCACTGCAGCGGCTTCCCGATGAAGAAGGCGGTGGCGGACCTCCTGCCGGACGCCTTCGACATCTTCACCGCGGGGACCGTGATCAGCGTCGGTGACGTACCCGCCGACACCCGCACCTGGCGCTGACGACGCCGTGCGGGACAACAAGCAGAGGCCGGACAACAGGCAGAGGTCAAAGGTGACACAGCGAACTCTCATCAAGGGTGGCATCGTCTACAGCGTCGACCCCGGCATCGGCGAACTCCCCTGCGGCGACGTCCTGGTGGAGGACGACGTGATCGTCGCGGTCGGCGAACACATCCCGGCGTCGGACGCGCACGTCATCGACGCGGGCGGAAAGATCGTGCTGCCGGGACTCGTCGACACCCACCGGCACCTGTGGCAGGCAGCGCTGCGGCAGCTCGCGGCGGACTGGACACTCGGTCAGTACATCGACCACATGCTGCTGCAACTCGGGCCCCGCTTCTCGCCCGAGGACGTGTACGTGGCCGAACTCCTGGGCGCCGTCGAGGCCATCGACGCCGGCGTCACCACCGTCATGGACTGGGCGCACATCATGCGCAGCCCGGACCACGCCGACGAGGCGGTGCGCGGACTCAAGGAGTCCGGGGTCAGGGCGGTCTTCGGCTACGGCAACCCCGGTGGCCCGCCCGCGCCCTGGTACACGACCGATGTCACCAGGGTCGCGGAACGCCACTTCTCCTCCGACTCCGGACTGGTCACGTTCGCACTCGCGAGCATGGGCCCGGAGTTCGGCCCCCTCGACGACACTCTCGCCGACCTCAGGCTGGCCCGCGACCTCGGCATCCGCACCTCGCTGCACGTGGGCGTGGGCCTGCTCGGCCGGCAGCGCTCGATCACCGAGCTGCACCGGCGCGGTCTGCTGGGGCCCGATCTGATCTTCGTGCACTGCAACACGTGCACCGACGCCGAGTTGCGGCTGATCGCGGACACGGGCGGACATGCCTCCATCTCGCCCCGCGTGGAGATGCAGATGGGTCACGGCTACCCGGCGACAGGGCGGCTGCGCTCCGCGGGCGTGACGCCGAGCCTGAGCATCGACGTCGTCTCCGGCGTCGGCGGGAGCCTGTTCGCCGAGATGCGCGGCACCCTCGAAGCCGAGCGCGGCTGGCAGCACCATGTCGCCCTCTCCCAGGACGAGGCGCTGGCGGAGCTGACCATCACCACGCGGGACGTGGTGCGGATGGCCACGATCGAAGGCGCCCGGACCCTCGGTCTGGAGAGACGGATCGGATCGCTGACCCCGGGCAAGCAGGCCGACATCATCCTGCTGGACACGGACCGGCCGAACCTGTCGCCGGTGAACAACCTGTCCGCGGCGATCACCCTGGCGGACAACGAGAACGTGGACACCGTGCTGATTGCGGGGCAGATCGTCAAGCGGCACGGGTCCGTCACCGACCACCACCTGCGCGGCGTCCAGGCCCGGGCCCGCAGCTCCCGGGACCGGCTGCTCGAGGCCTGGTCCGGGCCCAGGACCGCCACCGCATCGGCCGTCCTGCCGCACGCCTGACCTGCGGCAGGACGGCGCACACGACAACGACGAGGTTGTTTTGATGAGCACATCAGCCGATTCGGCGCATGCGGACCGGATCTTCCTCAACGGGCTGATCCGGCCGGGCGGCGCCCGACGGCCCGGCCCCGAGCCGACAGCACTGGCCGTGCGCGGCGGCCGGATCATGGCGTGCGGCAGCGACGAGGACATACGCGCCCTCGCGGGCGACCGCACGACGGTGGTCGACCTCCAGGGCCGCCGCGTCGTACCCGGTCTGATCGACGGTCACATGCACGCCGTACGCGCGGGTGCCACCTGGGCGAGCGAGCTGCGCTGGACCGACCTGCCCGACCTTGCGACGGCCCTGTCCCTGATCCGCACGGCTGCCGACACCGCCCGGCCCGGAGAATGGATCCGGGTCGTCGGCGGCTGGCACCCGAGCCAGTTCGCCGAGGCACGCGAGCCGGACCGAGCGGAACTCGACGCGGTCGCGCCGGACCACCCGGTGTACGTCCAGGCGCTCTACGAGGTCGCGATCCTCAACTCGTCCGCGCTCCGGGCCGCAGGCATCGACGCCACCACTCCGGATCCGCCCGGTGGCCGCCTGGAACGCGACCCCGCCACGGGACAGCTCACCGGCCGGGTGTTCGGCATGGGGGCGTTCAACCGGATCCTGGACGCGATCCCACCGGTCGCACCCGACCAGGAGCGACGCTCCACGGCCGCGATGTTCGCCGACCTGCACGCGCTCGGGCTGACCGGAATCGTCGACGCCGGCGGATTCGCCATGCCACCGGAGCGGTACGCGCCGCTGTTCGCGCTGTGGCGCGACGGCTCCCTGTCCATGCGCATGCGGCTGTTCCTGTCCGCGGCGGATCGCGGGAAGGAGTACGAGCAGCTCGCGGAGTGGATGCGGCACACCCCGCCCGGGTTCGGGGACCCGATGCTCAGGTTCGCCGGCATCGGAGAGGTGGTGCACTACGACTGCCACGACTTCGAGGGGCTGGAACAGTTCGCCATTTCCGACGCGGCCTCGGACGAGCTGTACCGGATCAGTCACCGCGCCGCCGAGCACGGCTGGTCGATGAACATCCACGCGGTCCTGGACGAGTCCATCGACCGCATCCTGACCTGCTGGGAATCCGTCGACGCACTGCTGCCGCTGCGCGATCTGCGTTTCTCCCTCTCCCACGCGGACCGCATCAGCCCGAGGAATCTGCGCCGGCTCTCCGCATTGGGCGGCGGCATCGTCCTGGACGACCATCAGGTGTTCAAGGCGGACCTGTCGGAACAGGCGTGGGGGCACGGTTCGATGACCGCGGCCCCGCCCCTCGGCGACATGGCGGCCGCCGGAGTGCCCCTGGCCGCCGGAACGGACGCCACCCGCGCCTCCTCGCACAATCCCTGGCTGTCGTTGTGGTGGCTGATCAGCGGGCACTCGGTGGACGGGGTCCCCCGCCGCGACGAGCGTCACCGCATGTCGCGTGAGCGCGCCCTGGAGTGCTACACCGCGGGCAGCGCCTGGCTCACCTTCGAGGAGACCGACCGCGGGCACCTCGCACCCGGCGCCCACGCGGACTTCGCCGTGCTCAGCGAGGACTACTTCACCGTGCCCGAGGAGCGCATCCCGGCGATCCGCTCCGAACTGACGGTCGTGGGAGGGGAGGTCGTGCACGACAGCCACGCTTGCTCGCAACCTACCAAGTAGGCTAGCGTGAGCGGCGGCCATCCTCACGAATGGCCTATTTGGCATTCCCTTTTTATCGGGAATTCCACATAGCGGATTCCTAGGCGGCTATTACGGATTTCAAATCCCCTTCGGTCAGTATTTCCCTTGCTTGCAATCCGAATGAGGAGCAATTCCATGCGTCAAGCAAATCCTGGGAATGGGTCTCACCGAAAGAGGGGATTCCAGCTGAAGGCCAACAAGACGGCCTGGATCGCGGGTGCCGCACTCACCTGCGCCCTGGCCGGGTTCGCCACCGTCGGCATCTCCGCCGCGTCCACCCCATCGGCGGCGCCGTCCGCGACCCCGACCGCCCTCCCCACGGACGGCGGCCAGCGGGCCGATCCCTCCGACGGTGGGGCGACCGGCATCGTGCAGTCGACGAGCTCGTCGGGCTTCACCCTCAAGACGGCCACGGGTGTGACGGTCACCGTGAGCGACAACGCCTCGACGACATTCCTGAAGAACAATCACCACACGTCCGCCAAGGCGGTGAAGAAGGGCACGAGTGTGCTCGTCCTGGGGTTGGTGGACAGCGCCGACATCACAGCGGCGAAGGTCGTCGTGCAGCCGCACGGCGACGGCGGAGCCGCCGCCGCCGAGGCGGCGGGTGTCATCCCCTTCCAGCAGGGAACCCCCTCCCCCGACAAGTCAGTCGGGACGATTCCCGACTACACCGAGGGTGAAGGAACGATCCAGACCGGCTCGGTCGCCTACAAGGCCACCACGGCCGCCCAGGCGGTCGTCCCCGGCGGAATCGTCGACCGCGTGGTGAAGCTTGCCGACGGCGAGTACGAGGTGCACAACATCAGCATCAACTGGCCGCACCACCTCTTCGTCAACAAGGACTTCAAGGTCGTCGGCTACGAGTGACAGGCCGGCGCCGCAGCTCCCGCCACCGAACCGGATTGCCCCCGACAGCCTCCACTGCCGGGGGCAATCCCCTTGCCGCACCAACCACGCCGCCGTCCGGAAGGGATCAGACCGCTGCCAGTGCAGCGGGCTCCTCCGCCTCGTCCAGCAGGTTCAGCAGGGTCGACCGGGCGCGGGCCACGCGGGAGCGGACCGTGCCGATCGGGCAGTCGCTGAACTCGGCCGCCTCCGCGTACGGGAGGCCGACCAGCTGGGTGAGGATGAACGCCTCCCGGCGTTCGTCGGGCAACGCGGCCAGCAGATCCAGCAGCGCGACGCCGTCGTCGAATCCGGGCAGGTCACGGGGCTGGGCCAGTTCGACGGCCAGCTGCCAGTCCGGCACGTCGGACAGCCGGGGCCGGGCGGCGGCGTACCGGTAGCTGTCGACGACCGCCCGACGGGCGATCGACAGCAGCCAGGCACGCGCCGAGGAACGGCCCTCGAAGCGATGCAGGCTGCCCAGCGCGCGCAGGAACGTGTCCTGGGCGAGGTCTTCGACAGCCTGGGGATCGCCGCACAGATGGGCGACGTAGCGCTGGACGTCGCGCTGCAGAGCGATGACGAACTGCTCGACGGCGTCCGGGTCACCGCTTCGGGCGGCCAGCGCCCATGCGGTCACCGACTCGTCGGCGGACGCCCACTTCTCGTTTCCGTTTCCGTCCTTTCCGTTTCCGTCCTTCCCGTCTCCATGCGTCTTGTGGTGCGTTTCAGGCAGGGCAGAGGTGATCACCTGGTGTCCTATCGGGATCCGTGATCCGGACCGGGGCGCGCGAGGGCGCGAACGGTCCGGTGAATGGGGAGTCGGCCCTACGGCCGAGGCCCGGGGCGCACAGGGGCGGCCCCGGGAATCCAGCTGTCCTCAGACGACAGCCGTCCCCGCAGGGGGTCCCCGAGAGGTGATCGCATGCACCAGCAGACGCAGGCTCGGCGCCCTGTCCGAGCGCGGGCGGCGCGGGTGGACGCGCGGCCGGTCCAGGGCGGGCGGCAGCGCCAGCAGCAGCCGTAGCGGCGCTGCCAGCCGGGCGGCCACGGCCCGCAGGATGCGGAAGGCGGCCTTCTCGCCGTACGCGAGCCACAGGCCGGTCAGGAGCGCGGCCAGGAGGTGAGCGGCGAGCATGCCGTACGAGGAGCCCCAGCCGTCCATCGAATGCGCCATGGGCCCCGTGTGAGGCATACGGCCCATGTCCATGTGCCCCATGTCCATGGAGTCCATCGGCATCGATCCCATGTCCATGGAGTCCATCGGCATCGAGCCCATTTGCATCGATCCCATGTGCATGGAGCCCATGTGCATGGAGCCCATGTCCATGCTCTTCATGCCGTTCGATGCGGCGCCGCCCGACGACGACTGCGCCAGGGAGAACGCCTCGTGCAGCACCGTCTGGGCGGCTACCACGACCGCGACGATCAGCGGCAGGCCGCGTTCACGGCCCGCAAGGCACCAGCCCACCGTGCCCGTCGCCGCGAGCCCCGCGGCAAGTACCCACGCGGGCACGTCGTTTCCGGACATCAGGACGTGGCCCAGGGCGGCGAGCGGCACGCACACGGCCGCGAACACCGCGGCGCGTAGCGTGCGAGAACACCACCCTGCTGTCATGGCGCCTCATCCTCGCATCCGGACGTCGGTCGTCGTGCGGGGGTACGCATACGCGCCGGGGATCGTTCACGAGGTCGGCCTGACCACCACCGCGAGCGTCCTGACCGCCCCGCTGTGCTCGAAGTGCAGTGTGAACGGCACGAGGTCGCCCGAGTGCAGGCGTGCCCTGGGCGTCAGGGTGACGTCCGGGCCGGCCGGGGACATGGACAGGCCCCGGCCCGCGGGGACGGCGAACGAGGTCACGACGGCCTTGGACGCGGCACCGCCGCCGAGCATGCGGTGCCGGCCGAGGACCGGCTCCCCGCGCGTCGCGGAGGAGGTCACCCGCACCAGCCGGTCGTCCGCCCCGCCGACGTTGACGACGTCGAAGAAGGCGGCGGTCTCCGTGTTGTCGCCGTACGGCAGGAAGACGCGCCCGTTCGTGATGCCGATCCGGGGCGGTGTGCCCGCCTTCCCGGCCGCGGCCCACGTCGCCAGGCCGCCGAGGGCGAGGACGGCCGCGGCGACCGGCGCGACGGCGGCGAGCAGGGTGTCGGTGAGACGGCGCCGGGTCGGCCGCCACAGGGACGGTGTGCTCATCGCGTACGCCTCCGGGCGACGGGAGCGGGCTCGGGCCGCCAACCGCGCAGCCGCAGGCTGTTGGTGACGACCAGCACCGAGCTGACCGACATCGCGGCGGCTGCCACCATCGGGTTGAGCAGGCCGACCATGGCGAGCGGCACAGTCACGACGTTGTAGCCGAACGCCCAGACGAGATTGGCCCGGATGGTGCCCAGCGTGCGCCGGGCCAGCCGGACCGCGTCCGCCATGGCCTCGATGTCACCGCGGACGAGGGTCACGTCGGCGGCGCCGATTGCCACGTCGGTGCCGGTGCCCATGGCGATGCCGAGGTCGGCACCGGCCAGGGCCGCGGCGTCGTTCACACCGTCGCCGATGACCGCGACCCGGTAGCCCTGCGCCTGGAGGTCTCGTACGAGTGCGGCCTTGTCCTCGGGGGTGCAGCGGGCGTGCACCTCGTCGATGCCCAGGGAGTTCGCGACGGCGCGGGCGGGTGCCTCGCGGTCGCCGGTGGCGAGCACGGGCCGTACGCCCAGGCGCCGCAGCCGGTGGACGGCCCGGTAGCTGCCGGGCCGGACGACGTCGCCGACCTCGATCAGCGCCTCGGCCACTCCGTCGACGTGCACCAGCACCGGAGTGTGCGCCGTGGCCTCGTCCACCGACAGGTGCGCGGGCAGGTCGTCGTCGGGCGCGAGGATCTCGACCAGCCGCCCTTCGACCCGGCCCCGTACCCCTCGCCCCGGCAGCGCGCGGAACTCCTCCACCTCGGGCAGCCGCGTGCTCAACTCGCGCCGGGCGCAGGCGGCGACGGCCCGCCCCAGCGGATGCTCCGATCCCTGCTCGACGGCTCCCGCCAGCCGCAGCACCGCATCCCGGCCGAGTCCGTCCGGTACGGCGGTGATCCGGGCGACGCTCATGTGCCCCGACGTGAGCGTGCCGGTCTTGTCCAGGACGACCGCGTCGAGGTGCTGGAGTCCCTCCAGGGCCTGGGGACCGGTGACGAGGACGCCCAGTTGGGCACCGCGTCCGGTGGCGGCCATCAGCGCGGTGGGCGTGGCGAGACCCAGCGCGCACGGGCAGGCCACGACGAGGACGGCGACACACGCGGTGACCGCCGCCTGCGGGTCGGCGCCCGCTCCCAGCCAGAACCCGAGCACCGTGACGGCCAGGGCCAGCACCACGGGGACGAAGACCCCGGCGACCGAGTCGGCCAGCCGTTGCGCCTTGGCCTTGCCGGCCTGCGCCTCGGTCACCAGCCGGGTGATCCGGGCGAGTTGGGTGTCCGCCCCGACCGCGGTGGCCCGTACGAGCAGCAGCCCGCCGGCGTTGACGGCCCCGCCGACCACGGCCGAGCCGGGCCCGACCTCGACGGGTTCGGTCTCTCCGGTGACCAGGGACAGGTCCACGGCCGAACTGCCCTGGGTCACCACGCCGTCGGTGGCGATGCGCTCACCGGGCCGGACGACGAAGACCTGCCCGACGTCCAAGTCCCCGATGGGGACGAGCCGTTCGGAGTCTCCTTCCCGCACGGCGACTTCCTTGGCCGCGAGTTGGGCGAGCGAGCGCAGCGCCGCCCCGGTGCCGTTCCGCGCCCGCGCCTCCAGGAACCGCCCGGCGAGCACGAACAGCGGCACGCCGACGGCCGCTTCGAGATAGATGTGCGCCACGCCGTCCGGGGCCGAGGGCACCAGGCTGAACGGCATCCGCATGCCCGGGGCGCCCGCACCGCCGAGGAAGAGCGCGTACGCGGACCAGGCGAAGGACGCCACCACGCCCAGTGAGACCAGGGTGTCCATGGTGGCCGCCGAGTGCCGCAGCCCCCTTACGGCCCTGGTGTGGAAGGGCCATGCGCCCCACACGGCGACGGGCGCGGCCAGCACGAAGCACAGCCACTGCCAGTTGCGGAACTGGAGCCCGGGCACCATCGACA
Source organism: Streptomyces spinosisporus (assembly GCF_022698145.1). Classification (GTDB taxonomy): domain Bacteria; phylum Actinomycetota; class Actinomycetes; order Streptomycetales; family Streptomycetaceae; genus Streptomyces; species Streptomyces spinosisporus. The sequence goes on along the minus strand of NZ_JALDAX010000001.1, from coordinate 948,684 downwards.
GCACGAGGACGGGCAGCGCGAGCGACGCGGTGACCAGCAGACGGTCGCGCTCCCGACGGGCGCCTTCGAACTCCCCGTCCCGCACCTCGCCGTCCCGAGCCTTACCGTCCAGCGCCCCACTCTTCCCCGCGTCCTCGCGCCGCTGCTTCTTCGGCGGCTCGGGCAGGGCGGCGGTGTATCCGGCCTTCTCGACCGTGGCGACGAGTTCGTCGGGGCCGACCCCGGGCGGATGGCTCACCCGGGCCCGCCCGGTGGCCAGGTTGACGGTCGCCGAGACCCCGTCCAGCTTGCCGAGCTTCTTCTCGACACGCGTCACACAGGCCGCGCAGGTCATGCCGCCGACGGTCAGATCGGTGGTCATGAGGGCCACCACCGGTTCGGGGCCCATCAGTTGCCTCCCGAGTGCATGTTCTCCATGTCGTGCATCCCGCCACCGGTGTCACCGGTGCTCGTCCCGTCGCCGGAACCGGTGCTCGTGCCGTGCATACCGGGGGCGACGGGTCCGGCGGAGGTCCCCACGGCGTACGACACCGTGAAGATCAGGGCCAGCAGCAGAAGGAAGCCGCAGAGCGCGGGAGGCGGCACCAGCTTGCGCGGCACCGCCCCCGCGCCGGGAGAGGAAGGTCGGGAGTCGTCCATCACCGGGTTTCCAGGTCGCGATGTACGGCGTCGTCGGATCCGGCCGTACCGCTTCAGGAGTCGTAGCGGAGGAGGCCCGAGTTCCGGGCGAATATGTGGCACGTGCCACGCGCGGCCAGGGTGCGTCGGAGACCCCCACAGAAGTCGGACGCGGGCACCGTTCGGTTCCCGGCTCCGGCGGCGGAGTCGAAGCATCGGAAGCCTTGGAGGGAGCACAAGCGCACTCCCCCACCGATCACGCACCCGCCCGCCCTGTCGGCACGCGTCCGGCCGGTTCTGGCGGGGTATGTCCCGCGCAGTCCCTCCCCCGCGACCGCCGACCTCGCGGCCGGACCGTCGCGGTCCCACACCCACGGAGGTGGAGCACCATGACCGACACCAACGGCCTGGAACCCGTCGCGACCTTCTGCGGCGAGTGCAACTGCGGCTGTCCGCAGCTCTTCGTCGACCCGAACGCCCCCGCCGAACAACGGATCATCCTGACCGACGACTTCGGCCAGCGCGTCCAGATGAGCTACGACCAGTTCTCCAACCTGGTCGACGACGCCAAGGCAGGCAGGCTGGACGGTATCGCCCTGCCCTGAGGCGTCCGGCTCGGACCCCTGACGTGCGGCGGGCCGGGAGGCGAAGAGGTCGTCGTCGCCTCCCGGTCCGCCGGCGCTTCGGTCGGGGGTCAGCCGCCGTCGGCCGGCCGGGTCGCCCACCTCTGTTCCACCTTCGCCACCTTCCAGTAGCCCAGCGCCGCCGCCCATACGACGACGAACAGGCCGACGATGACGTAGCCGACGTTGTCCAGGTCGAGGCCGGAGATCCACTCCGTGACCGTGTCGGTCAGGCCGAGCTTGTCGTGCAGGACGCCGACCAGCTCGATCGTGCCGATGAAGAAGGCGACGGCGATGGACAGGCCGGTGATGGTGAGGTTGTAGAACACCTTGCGGACCGGGTTGGAGAAGGCCCACTGGTAGGCGAAGTTCGTGAAGGTGCCGTCGAGCGTGTCGAACAGGCTCATGCCGGCGGCGAAGAGGAGCGGCAGGCTGAGGACGGCGTACCAGGGCAGGCCCGCCGCCGCGCCCGAGCCGGCCATCACCATCAGCGTGACCTCGGTGGCGGTGTCGAAGCCGAGGCCGAAGAGCAGGCCGACGGGGTACATCTGGCCGGGGCGGGTGAGGGACTTGGTGAGGCGGCCGAGGACGCGGTTCATGAACCCCCGCGAATCCAGGTGCTGTTCGAGTTCCTTCTCGTCGTACGTCCCGGCCCGCATCGCCCGGAACACCTTCAGGATGCCAAGCAGGGCCACGAGGTTGAGGGCGGCGATGACGTAGAGGAAGGAGCCGGAGACGGTGGTGCCGACGACGCCGAGCGTCCGGTGGGTGCTGGAGTCGTCGTCGACGAGCGTGCCCGCGATCTGGGCGCCGCCCGCCACCAGGGCGGCCAGCACGATCACCACGCTCGAGTGCCCGAGCGCGAACCAGAACCCCACCGACACCGGCCGCTTGCCGTCGGCCATCAGCTTGCGGGTGGTGTTGTCGATGGCGGCGATGTGGTCGGCGTCGAAGGCGTGCCGCATGCCGAGGGTGTAGGCGGTGACACCGAGGCCGATGCCGAACGCCTTGGAGCCGATCTCGTAGTGCCCGGGTACGACGAGGAGGAAGAGGATGCCGAAGGCGACGACGTGCAGGGCGGCGATCACCGCCATCAGCCCGATCGTCCTGACGGTGTCCTCGCGCCGCCAGCGGAAGGCGGCGGGCCGGGCGGCATCGGGCATGGATGATGCGGGCAAGGTCATTCGGTCACGCTCCAGCACCTCGTGGATCACTTCGTGAGATGCCGTGGCCGGTCTCCTGGCTTGGGGGTACCTCCCGCTCGAGCGAAGTCGAGAGTGGGGGAGGGTCGCGCGTTCCCGCCGCGCCTTCCCGGCCGCCTCACGACGGCCAGTGGCTGTCCCTTGCGGGACATGGGCGGGGAACTCCCCGATTCACAGTGGCGAGGGCCGCGTCGGCTTCGCACCGACTTCCCGAGCACCACGGCCCGCCCACCGTAGGGCCGCGCGCACGTCGCTGCATAGCTGCGCACCTGCGCAGGTATGGAAGATCACATACGGGCGCTGCGAGGATGAGCCCATGCATCTCGTCCCCGCCGAACGCGCCGGCCGCCGCACCATCGACGGCCACCGGGTCTGCGACGCCATCGCCGCCATCGGCGAACCCGGCCATGTGCGCGCCTGGGCCGACCGCTTCGCCCTGCTCGCCGACCCCGGACGCCTCGCCCTCCTCCTGGCCCTGCACCGAACCGGGCCACTCGCCGTGTCCGACCTCGCCGTCGCGACCGGCATGAGGGACCCGGCCGTCTCCCAGGCCCTACGCCTGCTGCGCGCCGCGGGCGTCGTGGCGGGCGAGAAGGAGGGGCGGGTGGTGCGCTACCGCGTCATCGACCCACTCGCCGCCGACCTCTTGAAACACTGCACCGCCGAGACCGACTGAGCGGAGCTCGCAGGCGCCTGATCGACGGTCAGCGAACGGCGCCCTCGGCGGACCTGCCGTCCCCGTCCGGCGTGGTGTCGGCGCCGGCCGTCGTGCTGTCGGCATCGGCCGTCCCGTCCCCGACCGCCGTGCTGTCGGCATCGGTCGTCCCGTCGTCGGCCAGCGGCTGTGCCCCGTAGACGACGCGGATGACGCCGTCGGGGTGCCGTTCGGTGGTCGCCCGGACGCCGAAGACGTCTCTGAGGACGGCCGGGGTCAGCACCTTGAGCACCAGGCCCGCGGTGATGACCGCCCCCTTGTGCAGGACGACCAGGTGGTCGCAGAGCCGGGCGGCGAGATCGAGGTCGTGCAGGACGGCCAGCGTGGTGACGCCGGTGGCGCGGATCAGGTCCAGCAGCTCGAACCGGGCCCTGATGTCGAGGTGGTTGGTGACCTCGTCCAGGACCAGAAGCTGCGGGCGCTGCGCCAACGCGCGTGCCAGCAGGACACGTTGGCGCTCGCCGCCGGACAGGGACGCGAAGTCCCGGTCCGCGAACGGCAGGACGCCGCAGCGATCGATGGCCTCCTGCACGGCGCGGTGGTCCGCGGCCCCGTCGCGGCCCAGCAGGCCGTGATGGGGCGCCCGCCCCAGAGCGACGATCTCGGTGACGGTCAGGCCGGTGGTGTTGCCGCCGCCGTCCTGGAGGACCGCGGCGGTACGGCGGGCCGCGGCGCGGGCGGACAGGGCCCACACGTCGTCGCCGACCCGGACGACGCCGTCCGCAGGGCGCAGCGAGCGGTACACGGCGCGCAACAGGGTCGATTTGCCACTGCCGTTGGGCCCGACGAGTCCGACGATGTCGCCCTTGCGGGCCTCAAGGTTCACCTCGCGCAGGATCGGGGTGCGGTCCAGGGTGATGTGCAGCCGGTCGACGGTGAGTTTCACACGGAGTCCAGACCCTTGTTGCGGCGCAGCAGCCACAGGAAGAAAGGGGCGCCGAGGAGGGCGGTGAGGATGCCCAGCGGAAGTTCGTTGGGGCGGTCGAGGGTGCGGGAGAGCAGGTCGACGAGGACCAGGTAGACGGCGCCGAGCAGGGCGCTCAGGGGCAGCAGGCGACGATGGTCGGCGCCGATGGTCAGCCGCACCAGGTGGGGAATCATGAGGCCGACGAAGCCGATGCTGCCCGAGACCGCGATGACCGTCCCGGTCAGCAGCGCGGCGAGGACCAGCACGACCGCGCGCAGCCGGTTGACGTCGACACCGAGCGCGGTGGCCGACTCGTCGCCCGCGAGCAGCGCGTTGAGCCGGCGGCCGAACAGGGACAGCAGTGCCGTCGTGGCGAGCACGACGACGGTGACGGTGGGCAACTGGTCCCACTGGGCACCCGCGACGCTGCCCAGCATCCAGAACGTCACCGTCCGCAACTCGTTGGGCGTGGCCTGGAGTTGCACGTAACTGGTCGCGGCGAGGAAGACGTATCCGACAGCCACTCCCGCCAGCACCAGCCGGGTCGGCGCCATCCGGCCCCGCCGCTGTCCGAGCGCGAAGACCAGCGCGCCCGCGGCCATCGCACCGGCGAAGGCCGCCGCCGAGGCTCCGATCCCGGCGAGCGCCATGCCCCCGCCGAAGGTGATGACGAGGACCGCGCCGAGCGTGGCGCCGTAGGAGAAACCGAGCACGACGGGGTCGGCGAGCGGGTTGGACACCACGGTCTGCAGCACCGCGCCGGAGACGGCCAGGCCGGCGCCGACCAGGGCGGCCAGGACCACGCGCGGGGTGCGGAAGTTCCAGACGATCTGGTCGAGCGCGGGGTCGGCGGGCGCCGGTCCGGTCCCGGTGACATGGTGCAGGACGATCCCCCACACGTCGCCGACCGGGACGTCGACGGCGCCGATGCTGATCGCCACGATCATGGTCGCGAGCAGGGCGACGGGCAGGAGCGTGAACGCCAGCGGGAGCCCGAGCCGGGTCAGAAGGCGTCGGGGTGCAGCATCTTCGCGACCTTCTTCACGGCCAGGTCGTTGCTGGGGCCCAGGTACATCGAGTCGGACAGCGTCACGTATGTGTGGTGCTTGGCGGCCGGCCACTGGGGGAACTCCTTGAACAGCTTCTTGGCGTAAGCCGCCGGGTCGGGGTCGTTGTAGGCCATGACGACGACGGCGTCGACGTCGGTGGCGGCCACCTTCTCCTTGCTCAGGTCGGCGAAGGTGGTCCTGGCGGCGTTCTCGAAGGCGTTGGTGCCACCGGCCTTGGCGAGGATGTCGTTGACGATGCCGTGGGCGAAGACCGCGCTGAACTCGTTGCTGCCCATGGTCATGTTGGAGAAGACCACCATGACCTTCGGCTTCTTCCTGCCCCTGACCTTGTCCGAGACGGCCGCGATGTTCTTCCGGGCGGCGGCGATCAGTTGCTCGGCCCGGTCGCTGACGCCGAAGACCTTCCCCATGTCGCGCAACAGCCGGTAGCTGTCGGCGACGGTCATCCTGGAGGGGTCGTCGTCGCAACCCTGCGGGGAGACATAGCTGTTGGCGCCCACCTGCTTCAACTGCTCGCGGGTGGCGAAGCCGTTCTTCTGGTCGAAGCCGTACGTGGTGACGGACAGGACGAGGTCGGGGCGGAGGCCGAGCATGGCCTCGCGGGGGATGTCGTAGGCGTCGTTGAGCTTGATGTCCCCGGTGGGCAGCTTCCTGATGGCGGCGGCCCGGCCCGGGACCTCGGATCTGCCGTAGCCCTGCTGGTTGGCGACGATCCTGTCGCCGAGGCCGAGGGCGAGCAGGGTGGAGACCTCGGCGACGGAGGCGCCGTTCATCACGACGACCCTGCTGGGCGCCTTCGTGAAGGTCTCCTTCTCGCCACAGTTGTCGAGCGTGACCGGGTAGCCGGTTCGCGCGGCCGCGGCCTCGGTGGTGCTGTCGTGCGTCCCGTCGTCCGGCGACGAACCGCACGCCGCCGTGAGCAGACAGAGGGCGGCGGCCAGGACGGCGGCGACCGGCCGGTGCATCGGCATACGGGCTCCTTGTGTACGGGGGCTACGGGCCGCGCTCATGAGCTGGAGGGTTCCGGTGCAGTAGTCGCGGCGAGGCGGGTGCGAGTTCCCGGCTTCCGTCTGACGGAAGCGCTCTTGCTCCCGTGTGGCGCGCATCACGACTCTGAGTTCAACCACGGCACGCGGGGCGACGGCGCCCCGCCGACAGGGACGGGAACTGCCATGCCGCACATGACCGCTTTCGCCAGGAACCAGTGGTACAGCTAGCGCACCTTTCTGACCTGCGCTTGTGTAGGGACGATGAGGCTGTGACCTGCTAGGACGGGTTGCAGAGGCGAGCAGAGGCAGTCAGAGGAAACCGCTCTGATTCGACCCCGGTTCGACCCGGGTCACTCAGAGGCAGTCAGAGGCATCAGCCTCTGCAACAGGCCTCTGGGGGGCCTGAGTTGGCCGGTGTGGATCACCAGTGGGCGACTCTGGCAACACTCTGTTTCGATCTCGGTCGAGCTGCGATGGGGACGCCTGCCTCCACTCGGGGCCAGGCTTACGAGGGCCTCCAGGACGGCCATTCTGGAGACCCTTCTGGCGCCGATGGAGGTCGGTTCCGGACACCACCCGTGGTTTTAGCGGGCCTGGGTGGCGTCCACGTTCTTGCGAGACGACCTCACCGTGCCAAACAGCACCCCGCACGCCCTCTCTCAACGAAACTCCACCCACTTCCACGGCCTTTTGGAATACGCCCGACTGCCGTCGGCTGCGGCCGATCTCATTCTGCTCGGCGACCTCACCGGCCGCTACGCCAACGGCAGTTACAGCAGGCTCGCCTCCAACGGCCGGACTGTGGCCTTGCGCGCGGACCGCCAGGGCGCGGCCGACCACGGGCACCGGATCACCGCGGCCATCGCCTGCCATGTGGCCCGCGCCGGCGGCACCGTCGACCAGCTCACGCAGCTCCTGCTGCACCCTGAGCACGAAGGCGGACGGCACGCCCGCAACATCGCCCTGCGGTCCGGACAGACGCGCGCCCTGGACTACATCCGCCGGGTCTGGAACAGCGCCTCCCAAACCGTCAGCACCACCAGGGCGCTGGACTCCCGGCACGACGCGTACGAAGTCCTCGCTGCCCTGCGGGATCGCATCGAGACCACGCCCTGGCGCGGCGAGCGGGGACGGACCGCGCTGCGGGTGCTGCGGGCGCATCTGACCTTCGCCGAGATCGCAGGCGGCCCCCTGCACCACGCCAGTGAGCGGCAGACCGCGGAGGAAGCGGGTATCTCCCGCACGACGTTGCGGGTCGTCTACGAGACCGTCCTCAAGCCGTTGGGTTGGCTGCGCCGGCTGCGGGTGGGCCACGGCCGGGAGGGCTCCACGTGGTACCTCGACTGCGGCAGCGCTCCCGGCCACGGCGCCCCTGCCCCGCTGTCTCGTTCCCAGACCACTCAGTTCCCCCCCGACCCAGCACTTGAGGAGTGGACCACCCCTGAGACGGCCACGACGGCCGACATCGACTCCACCGTCCTCGGCCGACTGATGGGCCACGACGCCTTCGCCCACCACGGCCTCGGCAGCACCGCCCTCATGCTCATCAGCGCCCTGCACCAACACCCCAACCAGACCACCGGCGAGCTCATCGGTACCTCTTCGGTCTCCCGCGCGACCGCCTACCGCACCCTGCGACGCCTCGCCGACCACGGCCTCGTCCAGCACACCGGGGAGACCTGGGCCTTGGCGCAGCGTGCCCTGGAGGGCTTCGGTGACGGCCTCCCGGGCGCGGATACTGGCCTCGCCGCAACGGCGGCACAGGGCTGGGACAAGGTCGCCGAGCACCACGGCACTGCGGGTGTCGCGGCCCGGCGGAAGGCCCTGCACACAGCCGAGCGCGCGACGTACCGGGAGGTGCTGGACCGGCTCGCGGAGCACCGCAGCAAGGCTGTGGTGATCGTCCGCGACGGCCACCAGGTCCTGGTCCCAGCGCCGCGCCCCGACGAGATTCCGCCGACCTGGCATGCCCCGGACGGGCGCGTCCTCGACCCGGCCACCGGCCATGCCGCTCCTGACTGGCGGGTCGCCACCGACGGCCGCCTGATCCTCATCACCCCATCCGACCAGCGCAGTTACGACGAGCTGGCCGCCGCTCATGCCGAAGCCATCAGCGAATGGAACTCCGCCGCATGAACCAACAACACCCTCCAACCAACCCTGCCCAAAGCCAGCCCGTGGCCCCGGAGGACCTGCGCAAGCAGTACGAGTCCGGTGCCACGGTCGACGAACTCGTCACCGCCAGCGGCCTGTCGTACGGCACGGTCCTCAACCGGCTGCACGATGCCGGGACCGTCATGCGCACCTCGTGGCAGACCCGCAGGATGCGCCAGGATCCCCAAGCCCGCCGACGTCTCGCGGCTCACCTGCGCACCCTGTACGAGCAGCACGGCGCGACGCTCACAGAACTCGCAGCGGCCGCGGGCGGGACGAGGCGTGCTGCCCGGCACCTGCTGATCGAGGCCGGTGGGACCGTGCGCACCACTCAGCAGACGCTGCGGATGCGCGCCGCAGCGCGGGCCGTCGAGCGGCACATGCTCGCGCTGTGCCTCCGGGCGCGGTACGAGGCTGGCGCCACGGTCCCGGACCTCGCCCAGCAGTGCAACTACTCCGTGGCCACGGTCTACCGGCTCCTGCACCAGGCAGGCACCCGCATGCGGCCCCAGCACCGGCATGGCCCCACTCGCCCCGAGGGGAAACGGCCATGACCGCAACAGATAGAGATCTCGAACAGATGCGAGACCTGCCCGAAGGTCATCCCGGCCACAGCCCAGCGGCACGCGCACCCCCTTCATCGGCACCTAGCCGCCACCAAACGACGGCCTTCCGCTGACCCGCACAAGTCAACGCACCCTTTCCAGATTCAGGAGATCAAGCACACGTGAGTGAGAACACCCGTATCAAGACCCTGGCGGCGGCCACAGCCCGCGCCTGGGACGCCTTCGTGATCGTCGTCGGCATGCTCAAGGGCGGCACCGGCAAGACCACCTCCGCCTGGTTCATCGCCCTCTACTACGCCGTCGTCCTCGACCTGCCGACACTGCTGCTGGACGCTGACGCCACCAGCCAGTCCGCCTACGACTGGTTCAAGGTCGCCCAGGCCGCCGGCTTCGAGATCCCGGCCAACCTGGTGGTCGAGCGGTACCCGTTCGACGACATCGCCGACTACATCCGCACCAAGCGCGCCGAGTTCGGAGCGATCGTGGTCGACGCCGGCGGCGGCAGCGCGAAGCTGTTCTACGAGGCTGTTACCGAGGCGAACCTGCTGCTCGTGCCGGTCGCACCCACCAAGATCGAGCGACGCAAGCTCGTGGCCACCTTCGACGAGGCCGAGCGCGCCGCCGCCCGCAACGAGCAAGGCGTCACCGCCCACGTGGTCATGGTCAAGGCCGACGACCGCACCAGCCTGCCCCGCACGGCGAAGGACAAGCTGCTGGAGCCCGCCCAGGGCGAGGGCATCGGCCCGGACCGCGACGAGCCGTTCCCGCTCGCCGAGACCGTCATCCACTCCTGGGTGCACTACATGGAGGCCTTCGGCGAGATCCCCACCGAGCTGAGCGAGTACGCCGAGCTGATGAAGGAGCTCACGGCATGAGCGAGCGTATGAAGCCCCCGGCCCGCCGCACGGGTCGCACCCTCGGCGGCGGGACCAAGAAGGCGACCCCGCCGCCCCCTCCCCCGACCGCCGAACTCACCCCCGAGCAGTACGCCGCCGAACAGACCGCTGCCCAGGGCAAAGGCCGCCCCACCGCGAGCAAGGCGCAGGTTCAACCCACACCTTTCACTCTTCCCTCCGAGACATCGGCACAGGCCCGGACCGAGGCCGTGCCCGAAGTGGCCCAGCCCCAGCCAACCGCCGACGTGCCAAGCGGCCCCGTGCCGGAACCGGCCACCAGGCAGCCGACTCACCCGGCCCTCGACGTGCCCGAGACGGGGACGGAGTCCACTGGGATGCCGGTGGAGCGGCACATGCCGCCTGTGGTCCCAGCTCCCGAGCCTGCAGCACCTGCGATCCAGGCCACGCAGCCAGCCGACCCTGTTGCGCAACATGGTTCGCCTCCCGTCACCTCCGGGACTGGTGCGGCTCCGGCCGCCGAGGTGGCCATTCGCCCGGCCGTTCCCCCGGTCGCAGGCGGCACCGCGTTCCCCGTGAGGACCGAGGGCCCGGGGGCTCACCAGGAACAGCGTGCTCGATCGCAGGAGGCGCCCAGTGAGGGGACGCCGTATGCGCACGGTCCCGGCCGTCCCAAGGAAGTTCCTGAGGTTTCCGTTGTTCTCAACCAGCGCATCATCGCGCGGGAGAGCCTCGACTCGTCGGTCCCCGCGGCGCTGAAGCTGAAGAAGCGGATCAAGCGCTTCGCACTGGACAACGAACTCGATCACCTGCCCATCGGCGACATCGTCTCCGTCGCACTGGACGAATGGCTCACCGCCCGCGGCTTCTGAACGCGACCGCAGGGCGCAAGGCGGCCGCACCCACGCCAGGGCGCGGCCGCCCCTCCTGCCGACTATTCCAATAGCCCAATAGGCGGGTAGCTATCCGCCTAGAAGGAACAACCGGAGCAGCTCTCGTGCCTCATGACTCCCGTCACGCGCGCCTACTACGTGAAATCGCGGATGCGCTCGACACCAAGCTCCAGCGAACCGACGACGCTCTCACGCCGCACCCAGACACGCTGGACGTCATCAGCAACCGGCACACCAAGCGTGGACAACTCAACTACGCCGTCCCCGAAGTTCTCCAACTCCAGCGACGCATCCGACGCTACAACGCCGAGACCGACCTCCCCCACGGAGACATCGTGGCCCTGGCCCTCGACACCTGGCTCCGGGCAAAGGGCTACCCACCCGACCCGGAACCCCCTTGTTCATGACCGGTCACCTACAGGCAGACGGCCACGATGCGCCCTTTGCGCCATTCATTCAGGCCATGTGTACCGGGGTCGCCCATGTTCCATTTCTCGAAGTGCACCCGCAGGGCGCGTCGCCATCGAGGAGTTTCAACCTCAGGTGACACAGCACTTGACTCCGGTCATAAATTGGGAACGCTTGTACGAACGCAACGCCGCCTCCGGGAGCACGAATTCGCCTGACCGAATATGGGGCGCTGCATGTTTGGCGAGAATGCGCCTTCGCCTCCGAGTCCCAAGCGCTCGTAGCCTTGTGGGATCTTGCGGCCTTGCCGCGACCTAAGTTCACCGTTCGGGGGGGATTCAATGGGAGATCAGCTGTCGCTAGCGACAGTGGCCACATCGGCCATGCCACAGATATTCCAGTTCCTCTTTGGCCGCCTCGGTGCTGTACTCGACCGCCGTAGCGGAAATGACACCGAGACCTCGACTGGGCCGGCGACCTGCCCTGCCCTGGTGGAACCCGGAGCTCCCCTGCGCATCCACGACGAAGAGCTGACGGAGCAGCGGATTCGCCGGCTCGAGGCTGTGGCCCGGGAATTGGCCGTCTATCACCGCAACCCCGCTCTGATTCGACACGATGACGAGCACCTGCTGGAGACGATGAGTGAACTGCGCGACGACCTGGAGGCGATCTACGGGCAGCCTCTGTCCTTCATGGGCGAACGGCGTTCTGCACCGGGCGTCAGGGTCAGGCAGATCCTTGACGAAGTCGAGGCAGACGGGGTGGCCCGGGCAGTCAAGGTTGGACGAGTGACCGCCGAAGCATCAGCCGACATCGAGCAGCGGACCAAGGTGGTGCGCCAGGGCGGCGAGGCCACTGCACTCGAAATCGACGGCACGCTCGGATAACTCTCGCAGTCCCACTGGGATCCGGGCTGCACACCGCGGGGGTACGGGTGAACGATCATCAGGACTACGGGCTGAGGCCACCTCACGAGAACGGCCAGCGGTCCGAAGGCCCGCGCTGGGACGAGACCAGCGCTTTCAACTCCACGGACGCATCGCAGGCGCCGGACACCATATCGTCGGACGCGGGCGTGCCACTGGATGAGGAGTTGCAGGAACGCCTCAAGTCCCTTCTGGACACGGACGCGGTTAAGCGTCTCCGGCAGATGGCCCTGCTCAACCTCGGCGAAATGAACGCCCTGAAAGTCAACGCGAGTTTCGAAAACCCGCTTGACCACAGTGAGTTTTCGGACACCTACCTCGACGCGCTCCGCACCGTGTACGTGCGTCCGGAGGGAGGTGACTCGTTCGACGAAATCTATCAGTGGTGGAAGAATCCCGGATCTGTCGTGGTACTCGCTCAGAAGCCGGGCACGGGGCGCACGACCAATGCGTGCGCGCTCCTCGCGGAATTGCGTCATGAGTTCCCGGCCGTTCGTGTGGGTCCGCTCGGCTTCGGCGGTGGTCTGGAGTTCCCCTTGCGCCGCCTGCCGCAGGCGGAGAACCGCGGATATCTGCTCGAACTCCCGCCTGATGAGGAAGGCTTCGAGATAGCCGACACGTTCGGTGCGACGATCGAGCGTTTACAGTACACGCTGAAACGTCGCAGTGGCCGGCTCGTGGTGCTGACCACACCGGAGCAGTGGCGCCGCGTGGGCGGTGGAGCGCCTGACGGGATCAAACCCTCCGTGGGGGTGCCCTCGCCGTTGGAAATCGCCCGCAAGTGGCTGGGCGCGGAGGGGCCACCTGATCTGCCGGTCGATCGATGGTTGACCGATGACGACGTCATCGCCTTGCTGAGCGGTCAGCCACCGGTGGAGGCCCTGGAGATCGTCACTCTCATTCTGGACGCGCACCATGCCAGCGACAGCAACCTGCCCAACCTGGAGGCACTGGCACGTAAACGGAAGAGCGGCGGTGACACACCGTTCGACCGGCAGGTTCTCAGCGTCATCGCGGCCCGTAACAACTGGCGTCCTCAGCTTCTGGCTTGGCACAAGGAGCCCGGACGTACCAGCTTCCAGCGCAACTTCCTGCTGGCCTGCGCCACCTTGCGCGGAGCGTCCGTGGCACACGTTTACGCCAGTACGGCGGACCTGGCATCCGTCTTCGGGGACGGTGACCCGTCCCTGAAGGGACAACAGGAATCCGGTGTCATCGAGATGGTCGACTCGATCGAGGCCGAATTGCAGGTCGACGACACTGTCACCTTCAACCGCCCCGAATGGGACGACGCGGCACTGGAGTACTTCTGGGTCGATCGGCCCCTGTCCCGGGTGAAGTTCCTGGAGTGGCTGGCCGACGCCCCCTTGAAGAAGCCCAAGTCCGCACTGGAAACGCTCACTGACGCCGAACGGCAGGCGATGGCCGAGCGTATCGGCAGCTTCGCTCTGAGGTGGGCGGTACGTCATCGTCGGCAAGAACCCCTGCGCCAGTTGGTCTGGCGCTGGCACCACACCCCGCTGTGGCCGTCGGCCGTGGAACTCCTCACGTCAGCCTGTCTGCAGACGGCCAGCGCCTCCTACATCCACGACATGCTGCTGCAGTGGGCCAGGACCGGCAATGCCGCCCAACAGCTGGCCACCGTACAGGTGTGCGCCGGAGAGTTCGGGGTCCTCCACACCGGCAAGGCGCTGCGGAGGCTGCGCCATGCAGCCGGATCCGAAGACCTGGAAGTACGCCGAGCGCTGCAAGGAGCCGTGCACAGTCTGTGGAGCGATCCCAGCGCGCGCCGGATTCTGTTCGGCTACGTCATCGACTGGTGCAGCGATGGCGGGGCTAAACTGGTGGCCGGGCAGGAAGCGTTCCGGGCCCTGGCCGAGTCGACACACCCCGATGCTCCCACGCTCCCGGCCCTGCTCCCCCACGGCGACGAGGCGGATTTCACGGCTCCCGTCGCCGAGCTGATCGTCGGCTGGCGAGCGCTCCTTCAAGGCACCGAAGGATTCGAGCGGGACGGCCAGACATCGGCAGTCGTGTGTCTGTGGCTGGACGCGGCGCTCAGTCATCCCCACATACACGCTGACGTGCTGAAGATCTTGAGCACGGCAGTGAACCTTCCGGAGCAGGCCGGCACGCCGGGCGAGAGTCCCCGCGACCGGCTGCGGGCAATCGCACGGCAATGGGCCAAGACCGCCGCCCTCCAGCAATCGGCAGGCCGCATCGAGCTCCCGTCCGCCGGGCTGGCCCATCGCGCCGTGTACACCGAACTCGCGCAGCTCCTCGACGACGGCATCATCGAGACCTTCCAACAGACCATGGCGCGGGCCGACAGTGCGGAAGAACACGCATGATGCGACGCCGCACGCGCCGCGACACCCTCCCGTCGACCGCGCAGACGTGGACGTCCATTTTCCATGACCGTCCCGACAGCCGTGATGCGGGACTCCCGTTCGAGGCGATCGTTCGGGTCGAATGGCGCCATTCCCCGCACGGGCCGGCTAACAAGGACGCCCGCTATGCGGCGAGTCGCGCCGCACGACTCATGGTGGAGAAGGTCCTCGCCAGCGAATCGGTGCTACGCATCGCAGCTGCGGAACAGGAACTCGCAACAGCGTTGCGCCAGCAGCTGCCACTCCACCGAGACGGCGTTGAACTACTCGACGTCAGAGCGACGTTACGCGTCGATGATGATGTCGCGGCGGGTGCCCGCCGCGCGGAGCGTGCCCGTCACGAGTTCGAACTCGACGAGATGGACCGTCGCCAGGCTCGCGCGCGAGTGGAGTTCCTGCGCGAGGAGCTCCTCGCGAATCCTTCAGCGGCACACCTGTACACGCTTCTCCAGCACTCCCCCCGGATCGGGGGCCCACCCGAGGGAATCGATCCCGAAGAGCTGGTGCGCCAGATCCATCAGTGGCATCCGCACTCCCGCTGGGTGCTCACCGCCCAGACACTGCACACGTTCATCGGCAAACTCACCGACGACAACGCGCAGGACTTCCTGAAAATCCTGCGCAGCGCGATGACCACACTCGGCCACCGGCAGCTGGCCGAGGAGATCGCCGCCGCCGAGGAGGCGGAGTGAGCCCCAGCGTGCTGCGCTGGCTGCTCGCCCCGCGCACGAGCCTGCTCGCCCGCCGCATCCGCAAGAACGGCCACCACGAAATCTCCTCGGACACCGCCTGGCGGCTGGCCCGGTTACGGCTGCGCCCTGACGAGGTGCCCTACCGAAACCATGGTCACGGACGGCCGTCTTGACCACCGCTGGTCGACCGAGCCCAGCGCCTTCCGGGCCGTGCGTAGCGGGCAGAACTCCGGGTGTCTGGGTCATGTTCGTTTTCCGGGCCGCTTCATTTTCCGGGCAGGTTCTTGGCGATGGCCTTCACGGCGGTGCCCGCCAGCGCCTTGGCGTCGGCCCACACCTTGGCGTTCGGCCGCTGCCGCTCCGCAGGGTCAACTGGAAGCGCTCGACAGTCCGCTCGCCGGCGGAGTTCGTGTACGTGCGGCGCGGGGTGTAGACGACACAGCTGTCGTCTCCCTCCTCCTTGGGTGAGACGTAGCCGGTTGTTCCGGCGATCTTCGCGCGCTGTCCGTTGTCCGACAGGTCGTTGTCCTGCGTAAACTGCAGTCCCGCGTAGGCGCGTTCGCCGTCCGAGCTCGCCCAGTCGCAACTCCAGTCGCCGAAACCCGCGGTCCGACGGCTGCTCCAGACGAACGCCTTCCAGTTCCAGGTCGCCGACAGCGCCCGGCCGGTGACCAGTTCCGCCGCCTGCGAAGGACTGACCCTGTCCGCGCCGGTCGCGGCGACGGGCGCAGACACGGACGGGGGCGACACGATCCTCGGACCCGGCCGCATCACCGCCCTCGCCGTCCTGGCGGCGGTTGCCATCGTGGTCGTGGGTGGAGGGCTCGTCGCCGTACGCGCGATGCGCGGGCCGCGACCGGCAGGAAGAAGAAGAGCCACCCGGCGAGTCGGTGGGCCCGGCTGTCCGCCGGGCCGGGCCCACCCGCGCAGCACACCCCGGCGTTCAATACCACGTGGGCGGCTGGAACAGTGGCGTGCGCCATGAACGTCCCGGTACGGGCTGCCACCGATCTGAGACTGCTGAATGCTGCGGTGTTCTCGTCGCCCTGACCTGACCGCCGCTTCCCGGGCGGGTCTCAGTGCTCCGGGCCCGCGGCCGTGGCGCGGGGGAAGGCCGCGTCAAGGGCCTGCGATCGGTCGGTATAGCCGGTGATGCGGGTGACGAGTCCGTCGGCAACGTCGAACACGTGGTACACGACGGTCCGCGGATCGGCCGGAGGCACGGTGCCGTGGATCCGTAGGCCGAGAACCACAGCCGCCGGGTAGGTGAAGGTCTCCTCTATATCGGCCCGCAGCCCGAGAGCGTGCAAGCGGGCGCATAGGCTGAGGACGTGGGAGCGGGTGTGACAGCCCGGGCCACTTCCGTCAGGCGGGTTCCAGCACACGTACGGGTGCAGGACGTCGGCCAACGACCGGCAGGTGGCGGTGTCCAGGGCTTCGCGCAGCCGAGCGGTCAGGTCAGCGGGCCCGGGGCGGGAACGTGGTGACATGCGGGTCTCCGAAGTGTGCGAAGTGCCGCCGAGTGGGTCCTTCCGAGGGATCACGACGCTCGGAGCGATACCGGAACGCGGCCCGACTAGACGGGCAGTGCGGTGAGTTGTCGCAGCGAGGGCCGCTGCTTCCCGGCCAGTGAGGTGCCGGCGAGACGGCTCACGCCCGGCAGGCCGGCGAAGCGCAGGGCAGCTCGGCGGACGCGCAGTCGCCGTGCCGTTTCGGGGACGAACCAGCGGGCCGCTCTGCGGGCGGCGCGCTGTCTGTCCCTGATGGCAGGCCGCCACAGGCGTTCGTAGCCGTGCAGCGCGTCCTCGACGCGACGCGTACCGGCGAGCTGGTCGGCCAGGACATAGGCCCCCGCGACCGCCAGCGAGGCACCCTGCCCGCCAAGCAGGGACACGGCCTGGCAGGCGTCGCCGACCAGCACGACCCGCCCGCGGCTCCAGCGGGGCAGATCGGTCTGGGCGACCTGGTCGTAGTAGATCCGCGGGGAGGGCGGGCACCCGGCCAGGGCGCGGGGTACGAGCCAGCCGAGGGAGCCGTACTCGTGGTAGAGGGCAGCCCTCGCGTCCTCTGGCCGCCGGGGGTCGGCACTGCGGTGGACGGCGAAGGCGGCGATGGTGCCGTCCCTGAGTGCGTAGAGGCCCATCTGCCGCCCTGCGGTGTCGGTGAGGCAGAACCGGTCGCCCAACTCCGCGCGGACGTGGGAGTCGTCGAAGGTGAACGCGGCGGTGTGGTAGCCGAGATAGCGCACGAACCGTTGTTCCTCGCCGAAGACCATCGCCCGCACCGTGGAGTGCAGTCCGTCGGCTCCAACGAGGAGATCGGCGTCGAGGGCAGTGCCGTCGGTGAGGGTGACGTGGACGCCGTAGGGACTCGGGTCGATGCGTGCCGGGCCGACGCCGAAGCGCAGGCCGACGGCGAAGGACAGCCGTTCCCGCAGGGCGAGTTCGAGGTCCGGCCGCATGATGCTGAGCAGGCGCCCGTCCAGGGAACGGGCGAACCGGCCGTA
This sequence comes from Streptomyces spinosisporus, assembly GCF_022698145.1. Classification (GTDB taxonomy): domain Bacteria; phylum Actinomycetota; class Actinomycetes; order Streptomycetales; family Streptomycetaceae; genus Streptomyces; species Streptomyces spinosisporus. The sequence continues at coordinate 931,171 of NZ_JALDAX010000001.1, read as the reverse complement.
GTCGAGTCGCGCCCGACACCGGCCGTCGTCGTCGAGGAAGGCCGCCTCGGAGACCGGATAGCCAAGCTCCTCCAGCCAGGGCAGAACACCCATGGCCTCGGCCGCGTCGTAGCCTGGCCCGAAGAAGTCGATCATGTATCCCTCGGTACGGGGCTGCGGGGCCTTCTCCAGGACCACGACCTCCCAGCCGAGCACGTTGTGCAGGCGGCCGGCCAGCGCCAGCCCGGCGATACCGGCTCCGCAGATCACTGCTTTCATCGGTGCGTTTCGCCTCTCCACTCCCCGAGCGGTCATGCCTTCCTCCACTTTTGCATTATGCAAAGCTCAGGGCAAGAAGGTCCTGCCCCGGCTACCCGGAGTCGGGGAATCTTGATGCTTCCCTAACGCCTCGCCGATGGTTTCTTGACGTATTGTCATGCTCGGTGTGCCGGGAAGACGGGTCGGCGAAGTGTCCTGAACGAACCATCCCAGGAAGGTCTTCGCGTGACTTCGTCAAAGTCGGCTGCCGCCGTCGCAGCCGCCCTCTCCCCCGCCGTGCGCACCCGCGGCCCGCGCCACTCCGTTCTCTTCTTCGCGTTCGCCTTCGCGGTGATCGCGGACCCGGTCTCCTCGGTGGCGTACGCGATCGAGGCCGCACTGCGCGCCCTGCACGGTGACCTGGCGCTGCTGCTGCCGACCATGAGCCTGGTGATCGGGCTCGTCGTGGTCGTCACGGCGAACTACTGGCAGCTGGTGCGGCGCTTCCCCAAGGGCGGCGGCGCGGCTGCCGCGGCAGGCCGGGCTTTCGGCGCGCGCTTCACGTTCCTGCCCATCGGGGCGCTGGTGGTCGACTTCGTGCTGACCATCGGCATCTCGATCGCGGCCGCGGCCAGCGCGGTCATCGCCCTCTTCCCGGCGCTGGCCGCGTGGCGCATCCCGCTCGCGCTGCTGCTGCTTCTGGTGGTGGCCGGGCTGACCTGGTTCGGGCACGGCGGGCGGCTGCTGTTCGCCGTGATGACCGTGGCCTTCGTGGTCATCTGCGTGGCCGTGCTGATCCTGGGCTTCGCCTCGCCCCACGCCACCGGCCACGCGGCCGCCTCGGCCGACCCGGGCCGCTCTGCCGTGCTGGCGGTGGTGCTGGCCTTCCCGGTCGCGATGGCGCTGGCCACCGGCGTCGAGGCACCGTCGACCGCGATCGCCCAGCTCGGCCAGCTCGACGACACCCACCGCCGCCGTTTCGGGCGCGGCACGCTCGCGCTGCTGCTGATCATCGTCGGCGGCCTGACCCTGGCCCTGACCGCGCTCGCCGTCCGCCTGCACATCGGGATCCCCGGTGCGGACTCCACCCAGATCGCCGACATCGCGCACGCCGCCGCCGGACCCGGCTGGCTCTACGGCGCCTTCCAGCTGACCAGTTCCCTGCTGCTGCTCGCCGCCGCCAGCTCGTCCTTCCAGGCGGGGCCGGGACTGCTGAAGGCACTGGCGGGTACGGCCGACCGACCGGGCGTGCTGCCGCCGCTGCTGGGACGCACGAACCGGCACCACACCCCGTACTGGTCCGTGGTGGTCTACCTGGCCGCCGCCGCACTGATCATCGTCGCGGCCGCCGGCCAGGAGCAGGAGCTCGTGCTGTTCTACGCCGTCGCCGTCTTCGTCAGCTTCCTGGTCGGCCTGCTCGCCATGGCCCGCTTCGCCACCCGCGAGCACAACAAGGCGCTGGCCTGGGTCAACTCCCTGGCAGGGACGGCGGTCGCCTTCACCCTCGCGGTCAACCTGCTGCGCGGCTGGCCGATGCTGTCGCTCGCGGCCACCCTGCTCATCGCGGCCGGCCTCTACGCACGCTGGACCCGAGCCGGACGCCCCACCGGCATCGAAGACGTCGAAGCACGCGCCGAAGCGGACTGACACCTGCGGCGAAGGCTCAGACGCTGCCCGCCGGACGACGAGGACCGGGCAGGTGGCGTGGTGCACGCAGTGGTGACTGACCGAACCGAGGAGCACTCCGGTGAAGTCGCCGTGCCCGTGGCTGCCGACCACCAGAGATCCGCGTCCCTGGCCCCTCGCTCAGCACGGCCGCCGGATCGCTTCGACGACCTGAGGGGCGGACAGGTATTCCCGGATGCTCCGAAGAGTCTCCTCGACCGTAGCCCGTAAGTTCTCGCGGGCGTGCTTTTCGAAGTCGACGTTCGAGAAGTCCACCGGCATGCCGTGAAGGGCCGGTAGTCGCCATGCCTGCACCGGGCGCATCCGCGCAGCGGTCAGTTCGGCCTGGTGGGTCGCCCAGCGCAGCGCCGCCCGGCTCGCCTCAGACCCGTCGACTCCGACCACGATCACCGGCGAGGAGAGCTGATCACTCACTGTTCGCCTCCACATGAGGACGTCCTGGCCACGCTCCCGCGACCAGGCCCGCACACCAGGGGCCCCTTGGCCCCGACCCTCGGTCAAGGTCCCGTGGCGTGCACCCTTGACTAGTTTTGCATAATGCAAAAGTAGGAAAGGGGAGCGATGAGCGCCATACCGGAAACGAGGAACGGACAGAACATGACGGCCACCACAACCAGTGGCTTCACGCCCGTACCGAGACTCACGGGACTGCGGAACGCCCCTTGGGGGCTGATGGCCCTGGCCGTCGTGGTCGGAGCCGGGGCCGGCGCGGGCTCGGTCGTCTTCCGCTGGTGCATCACGACCTTCACGCACCTGCTGTCCGGCCACGCCGACTACTCCGCCTCGCCCGGCGCGGACAATCCGCACCTGCCCTGGCTCGGCCCGTACTTCGTACTGTTCGCCCCCGTCCTCGGCGGTCTGCTGTACGGGCCGCTGGTGAACCGGTTTGCCAAGGAGGCGCGGGGGCACGGAGTGCCCGAGGTGATGCTGGCCGTCGCTCAGCGCGGCGGGCGGATCAGCCCGAAGGTCGCCGTGGTCAAGACCCTGGCCTCTGCTCTGTGCATCGGATCGGGCGGCTCGGTGGGACGCGAGGGACCGATCGTGCAGATCGGCTCGGCGCTGGGCTCCACCCTAGGCCGTGTCACCAAGGTGACCGAGGGCCGGCTGAAGCTTTTGGTGGCCTGCGGGGCGGCGGGCGGCATCGCGGCCACCTTCAACGCCCCGCTGGCCGGCGTGTTCTTCGCCATGGAGCTGATCCTGGGCACCTTCAGCGCCGAAGCCTTCGGCGCCACCGTGCTGGCCAGCGTCACGGCGAGCATCATCGGACGCGCCACATTCGGTGACACCGCCTTCCTGCACCTGCCCGACTTCCATGTCGACCACCTCACCCAGTACGGCCTGTTCGCCGCGCTCGGCATCGGCGCCGCGGTGGTAGGGGTGGGCTTCTCCCGCTTCCTGTACCTGCTCGAGGACGCCTGCGACTGGCTCTGGCGCGGCCCGGAATGGCTGCGCCCGGCGATCGGCGGCCTGGCGCTCGGTCTGCTCCTTCTGGCCCTGCCACAGATGTACGGGGTCGGCTACCCGGTGCTGCAGAAGGCGACCGAGGGCGGCTACGCGGTCGGCTTCCTGCTTCTGCTGCTGGTCGGCAAGATGCTGGCGACCAGCCTGACCATCGGCATCGGCGGCTCGGGCGGCGTGTTCGCACCCAGTCTGTTCATCGGGGCGATGCTGGGGTCGGCGTACGGTATCGGCGTCCACCACCTGCTGCCTCACTCGGCGGGCGCGGTGGGTGCGTACGCGCTGGTCGGCATGGGCGCGGTGTTCGCCGGCGCGGCCCGGGCGCCGATCACCGCCGTGGTCATCCTGTTCGAGCTCACCGGCGAGTACTCGATCATCCTGCCCCTGATGCTCGCGATCGTGCTGGCCACCGCCGTCAGCCGGTTGATCTCGCCCGACACCATCTACACCCTCAAGCTGCGCCGCCGCGGCATCGACCTCGAAGGGCCCGCACCCGGCGCACGGATCGGCACCCAGCACGTCGACGCGGTCATGGAACCATTGCCCTCCCCCCTGTCCGCGTCCACCACTCTGGCTGACTCCGCCGACCTGCTGAGCCTGTCCGGCCACGGCGCCCTACCGGTGGTCGACGACACAGGGCACTACGTCGGTGTCGTCACCGCGCAGTCGGTGGCCGAAGCCCTGGCGGAACAACCGGAGAATGCGCCGACCCAGGTCGGACAGCTCGCCGAGGCACCCGCCCAGGTCACTGCGGACCAACCCCTCGCGCAAGCCATGCACGCCCTGCTGTCGGCCGCCGGCACCGGCGTTCCGGTCCTCGACTCGGAACAAGGCAAGCCGGTCGGATGGCTCAGCCACCAGAGCGCGCTGCGCGCGGTACACACCGCCTCCTGAGAGGCCCTGGGCCGCCCAGACCCCATCCAGATAATTTTGCACTGTGCAAAAATGGGTAGGAGGTCTGGACACCAGAATTGCCCCGAGGGGGTGCACCATGCACACAGACCACGTCCAACGCTCCTACTCATTCGCATGCCTCGACTGCGGGCACGGCTGGGAGGACACCTACGACATCGACCTGACGGTGGACGAGCACTCGCGGATCACCGCCGTCTACCACCTCGATGGCAGGCGCGTGCCGTCACCACTGCAGTCGCCCCGCTGTCCCGCCTGCGAGAGCCCCAAGATACGCATCATGCGGCCCGGGCGTGTCACAGCCGCCCGCCGGCACGAGGGGTGACGGGGATGGAGCCGCACCACCAGCCCCCGGCCTGGCTGGAGGCGCTGGGCTGGGTAAGTCTGGCTGCGGCTGGGGCAAGCGCACTGGCGATCACTGCGGACATGGCACTGCGCGGATACCGGCAGCGTATGTGGATCATGCATTTGGTGTTCCCGATCACAGCCCTGTACTGGGGGCCCGCCGCCCTGTGGTTCTACGTCCGCCACGGTCGGCGCACCTCACGTCCGGCGATCGAGCGAGAGGGCGAGCCGGATCCTGCAAAGCGGCCGAAGTGGGTCACCTCCGCCAAGGCGATCAGCCACTGCGGCGCAGGTTGCGTGCTGGGCGACCTCGGCGGCGAGTGGCTGGTGCGGGCGACCGGTATGTCGATCGCGGGCAAGCCCCTGTATGCGGACTTCCTGCTGGACTTCACCTTCGCCTGGCTGCTGGGCATCGGTTTCCAGTACTTCACCATCACGCCCATGCGCAGCATCGGGCCCGCTCAGGGATTGTGGGCTGCCGTCAAGGCCGACACGTTCTCCATCGTCGCCTTCCAGGTCGGCCTCTTCGCGGGTATGTGGGTCTACCAAGAGGCCCTTTTCCCACCAGGGTTGGCGAAGACCACAGCCTCTTACTGGCTGTTGATGCAACTCGCGATGGTCGTCGGTTTCTTCACGGCCTGGCCGGCCAACGGGTGGCTGGTCCGGGTGGGATGGAAAGAACGGATGTGACGGCACCGGGTCGCGCGCCCGGCCGTGTGCACTGGCAGGACCGTTGCCCACATCGGATCATTTTGCATCACGCAAGTGAGTGTGCCGCTCCGAGTCCGGCGGATCTGCGGGGCAGTCGTCGATACGTCCGCGCCCGATCCGCCCGCCGCGGAGGCACTCCCCGATGGCCAGGCGACCCGCACACTTCACGACCTTCACGACCCTGCTCGGAGCGGCGGCCGTCGTCGCAGTTGACGCCACGGCGATGGCGCGTCTCGCCGAGCACGCTGCCACCGCTACGAGATCAACCAGCCCGAGCACAAAGCCAGGTACGGCCACTGGGCGCTCTCCGTGCTCCCGAAGACGTACCAACTCAACTCCATCACGCAGTCCTGCTGCATACCAGGAAGGTCCCGCTCATCACTGGCAGCGGCGACGACGTCAAGCACTTCGAGGGCGGTGTCTTCAAAAGCACCTTGCGGGCCCCGGCCGCCGACACTCTCAAGAAGATCGACACCCCGGCGGACCTGTTGCATGGCGGCCACACCCAGCTGCCCAACGGCAAGATCGTCATCGTCGGCATTACCGGCCACCACGAAGTGCTCAAGGGCGACGTGACGCGCGCGGGCGGTGCCAACGAGAACCCGGACGAGGCGCGCGCGTTCCTCAAGGGCAGCGTCTTCCGCTTCCCCCGTCGGCGTCGAGTACCGCTCGCAGTTCGCCCTGCACGTGCCGGCCGCGCGGAAGACGCCCACTGCCCGGGGCGACAACGTCACCGTCACCGCGAGCGACGCCCGCGTCTTCGTCGATGCCGTGGCGGGAGGTGCACTCGGCATCACCAACCCCGCAGAGCAATACGTCATCCACGCCTGCGGGGCAGACGCCGACGACCTCTACGCCATCGCCAACAAGCTCGGCATCGGCATGTAAGGACTTCCAAGGCACCGAGGACGCCTACGAGTTCGACCGAGCACCGAGAAGTACACCAAGGTCGGCTCGATGAGCGAAGCCCGCCGGTCTCCGGCCCTGACCACGCTCTCCGACGGGCCGCGTGCTCGCCGTCTCACGCCTGGACGACATCGGGCACGTCGCCTCCAAGGCGAATGAGATCTACGACCCGGCGGCCAGGACCTGGACCAAGGCCCCCACTGCTTCCCACCTACCCGTCCTTCTTCCTCACCGGGCAGACGGAAGATCTTCTACACCGGCTCCGACGTCGGCTACGGATCTGCCGACAATGGCCACACCCCCGGCCCTCGGCCTGACGGCCAACGCTTTCACCCCGGCCGGCGACCCCACCACCGGCGGCAACCACCACACAGGGGCCCGCTCTTACCGGACCGCCGCGTCGCCATCTGCGGCTCCGCCCCCTCTTCTCCGACAAGGCCGACACCCGCCCCGGTCACTTCGAGCAGCGCGTCGAGGTCTACTCACCGCCCTACCTCTTCCACGGCACCCGCCCTCGCCTGGAGCCCCGCGACACGACCGACGTCGAGCGCAGTGCCGAGGTCATCCTCCGCTTCCCTGCCGCCCGCCCGCATCACCCGAGTCCGCCTCATGCGGCCCGGATCGGCCACCCGCGTCACAGGCTTCGACCAGCGATCCGTAGCCCGGATGTGCTCGCCACACCACCGTGTCACTCACCGTCCGCACCCCCGACCACCCGTCACTCGTACCGCCGGGCTGGTACACGGTCGTCGCCACGGACGGCAGCGGCACCCTGCCGAAGGCCCGGTGCCTGCGGGTTCATTGAGAGGCGAAACCCCCGCAGAAGCCAGCTTGGCATAGTGCAAGCTTTACCTGGAGCAAGGATTCTCTTTCCGTTGTCGGCTCGTACTTGCCGATGTACTCGCCGTCCACACCGGGAGGCACGATGCCCGTCTCGCGCAGCACGATCGGAACCGTCTTCGTGGGCGGCGCACTGAGCGTCACGCTCGCCGCCCTGGCCTATCCGAGCATGCTCGGGATTCAGAACGCGTCCAGCAACCAGTCGCGCGTGATTGCCAGCACCCAATGGGGCCCGCTCACCGAGGCCGACCGCAACTTCGTCGTCTTCGTCCGCTCCGCCGGGCTGTGGGAGGGCCCCTCCGGGGGCCTGGCCATGAAGAAGGGGACAACCGTCGCCGTACGCGAGGCAGGCCGGCACCTGGTCATCGGCCACGCCGCACTCGACGCCAACTGCCGCAAGATCGCACCCGAGCTCAACATCACCATCCCCAACCAACCCACTCCGCAGCAGCAGGGTTTCCTGGACACGTTCAAATCCGACACCGGCAAGCAGTTCGACTCAGACTTCGCCAACATCCTGCGCGTCACCCATGGCTCGATCTTCAACACCATCGCCAAGATCCGCTCCACCACCCAGAACACGCTCGTGCGTCAACTGGCCGACCAGGCCAACGACGTGGTCCTGGATCACATCACACAGATGGAGAACACCGGGCTCGTCAATTTCACCCAGGTCATCTTCCAGGAGACGACCCCGCCCAAGCTCCCCTCCAGCCAGGTCACACCACCAGTGCCGCAGCCGGGGGCGCCCGTGGTCACCCTCACCGTGCCCCCCGGTCTGCCGACCGAGGGCGTGCCGACGGGCCCGGCCACAACGCCCTCGCCGTCCCCCTATCCCACCGTCAGATGATCTCGGGGCCTGTGACGCACCTCATAAGGCTCCATGCAAATTTTACTCAGAGCAATGATCGGTGGTCCCGGCCTGTCCGTACCCCCTGGCGTACCAGCCGCTCACGTCTGGAGGCCGCATGCCCATCTCCCGCAACACGGCAGGATCCGTCGTCGTGGTCGGCGCGCTCGGGCTGACTCTCACCGCGCTCGTCTACCCCGCCATGCTCGGCGTGCAGACCGTGTCCAGCGACCCGAGCCGGATCGTCGCCAGTACCCAGTACGGCCCGCTCACCGAGGGCGACCGCGACTTCGTCGTCAAGGTACGCTCCGCCGGACTGTGGGAGTACCCGCTGGGCGAGTTGGCCGTGCAGAAGGGGTCCACGCCGGAGATGCGGGAAGCGGGCAAGCACCTCGTCGTGGGCCACGCCGGACTCGACGAGCTGTGCCGCAAGATCGCACCTCAGCTGAACATTACGCTTCCCAACCGGGCCACCCCGCAGCAGGAACAGTTCGTACAGACCTCGGCGGCCGAGTCCGGGAAGCAGTTCGACACCACCGCCGCCAACATCATGCGCGTGACCCACGGACAGATCTTCCCGGCCATCGCCAAGATCCGCGCCACCACCAGGAACACCCTCGTGCGTCAGCTCGCCGACCTGGCCAATGACACCGTCCTCGACCACATCACCGTACTGGAGAGGACCGGTGTCGTGAACTTCGACCAGGTCAACTTCCAGCAGACCACGCCACCCAAGCTCCCCAAGGATCAGGTCACCCCGCCCGCTCCCCAGCCGGGCGCACCGATCGTCGTCCTCACCCAGCGCCCGGATCTCAACATCAACACCGCCTCCCCGACGCCGAGTCCTGCGGCCGGCTGATCAGCGGCGGCCGGCCTCGCCGGCCCCGGGAGGGATCACGGTCTCCGCTGAGCCGGAGAGCCGGTAGGAGCGGACCACGGCGATCAGGCTTCCGGCGACGAGGGCTGCGACCCAGGGCGCCAGGTCACGCAGCGGCCCCGACACACCGGCCCCCGCCTGCGCACCGCGCGGGGCACCCGTCCCTCGGGATCCGCCACGACGGCGAGCGCGTCGCCGGGCCGGGTCGCTTCTCCGCAGCCACGCCAGATGCGCACCTTGAGCGGGACGCCGTCGGAGCCCTCCACCGAACACAGATAGCGGGCGTGCCCGCCTTCCGCCGCCCGGCCGTCCTCGATCGACGTCACCACCACGGACTGCACCCTCCCCCGTTCGGCCAGCACTATCCCGGCGGCCGCCTGCGGGGCCTGCAGCGCGAGGCACACACCGAGCAGCGCGGCAATGCCGATCAGCGCGCGTCCGGCCCCCGCAAAGGACAGATACAGCGCCAGCGCGCCCGCGCACACCAGGCCCGCCTCGCCATCGGCCAGCGCGGGCCTGCCCGTCCAGGCGCCGAAGAGTGTCGCACCGACGATCGCCCCGGCACCGAGGACCCCGGCCAGCAGTCCCTCTCCCACGAGCCACCAGGGTGGTCGCCCGACGAACTCCGCCGGGCCCCACACAGAGGTGCGCAAGTACGCCGTCAGGTGACGCTCAAACGGGGACGAGTGATGACGCTTCTGGCGCACGCGCGTCACATCCCCACATTCTTCCCGTTCGTGGCAACTGCCGACTCCACAGCTCGCAGACGCACTCCGCGACCGGCATCCCGCACGTCGGGCGCACGGCCGGAGCAGTGCAGCACAGCCGACCTTCACGATTCTCTTGCATTATGCAAAATCTTCCGGATCAGGAGAAGAGTCGTCCGGGAATCGTGAGGGACGGCCGGGAAGGGCGTCAGGCGTCGTGCGCCGCCACACCGTCGACGACCCAGCCGAGCGGATGCGGTTCGGGGTCGTCCATACCGGGAGCCGGGGGTTCGCCGCCTGCCGTGTTGAAGGCGCCCAGGGCCTCGACGAGCGCCAGGCGCTGGATCGGTGAGAGCCGCTCGACGATCGCGGCGATCTCGGCGCGGCGCCGGGCGGTGACGTCCTCGACGGTGCGCCGGCCCTCCTCGGTGAGCTGCAGCAGGGTCTCACGACGGTTTCCGGGGTTGGTCTGCCGGTCGGCGAGCCCGGCCGCGATGAGCCGGTCGACCATCCGCATCGCGGTGGACGGCGCCACCTGGAGCAGGTCGGCCAGGGCAACCAGCTTGGTGGCACCCCGGGTGGACAGCACGACCAGCATGCGGAACTGCGGCAGTGTCACCCGCTCCTCAACCGCGGCGAGGGACCGGGCGGACACCGCCACCAGCAGACGCGACGCGGTCAGCACCGCACGAGTGACCGCGTCCACGTCGTCCATCGTCCCCGCGGGTTTCTCACGCTCCGGCATGCGTCCTTTTTACCTTGCCGAAGGCGGTGGCCCCTCACCGGATGGGAACAGATTTTCCTTCCCCATGACCGTGGTAGCGCAACAGCAGCATCGCCGCGTCGTCGTGGAGCGGCCCCGCGACATGCCGGACCAGGTCCTCGCGCAGGGCCTCCAGAGCGCGGCCGGCGTCGGGCTCCTTCAGCAGATCCGCCCTCTCGCCGAGAGGGTAGAAGGAGCCGTCCGCGTCCCGGGCTTCGGTAACACCGTCGGTGTACAGCAGCAGTTGCGAGCCCGGCGCGAAGTCCACCCGATAGGGCTGAGGCGCCTCGCCACCGTGCGCGCCCAGTCCCAAAGGGAGGGCGTACGCGGGCGGCTGCGGGAAATCGACGCTGCCGTCCGTACGGACCACCATCGGGGCGGGATGACCGTAGTTGAGGAAGACGACCCCCTGGTCCGAGCCGATCTCGGCGAGAACGGCGGTGACGAACTTCTCGCCCTCCAGCTCCCGGGCCATGCTGCGCTCCAGCCGCTCGCCGAGTCCGATCAGGTCGGGCGCCTCGTGGGCGGCCTCCCGGAAGGCGCCGAGCACCACGGCGGCCGTCTCCACCGCGGCCAGCCCCTTGCCCTGCACATCGCCCACGATCACGCGGATCCCGTGCGGCGAGGCCACCATCTCGTACAGATCACCCCCGATGCGGGCCTCAGCCACCGCCGAGGTGTACGAGACCGCCGCCTGCAGCGGCCCCGCGGTCCGCGGCACCGGGCGCAGCAGCACCCGCTGAGCCACCTCCGCGATCGAGCGGACACTGGCCAACTCTGCCTCCCGGCGTGAGCGCGTCACGGAGGCGGCGACGCCCACACCGGTGACACCGGCCACCGACGCCATCGCGGTGAAGCCCCGCCGCTCCTCGAACAGCCCGTCGTACAGCCCGAGCGCCACGCACAGGACAAGGGCCACCGCGCCGATCAAGGCCGTACGCCGCCACCCACCGACCAGCCCGGAGAAAGCCGGTCCGAGCGAGACCAGCGGCAGCAGTCCCACCCCCGGACCGGCGATGACATCCGCTCCGGCCACGACGGCCATGACCGCCACCGGCATCCAGGACAGCACCACAGAACCCTGCGTCGGCTTCTCCACGGTCATACGTCCTCCCACAGACGTTCCAGCGCTCGAGAGCCGTCCGATCGCTTGTGGCACAGACACCCCTCCCCGCCTTTAGACTATGCAAAGGTCCCGTGCGAGGAAGGGACTCGCGGGCCAGCCCTTTACCCAAGTGAGGCCGAGAGCCGACATGTCCGAGATCCGAAAGGCGAAGATGCCCCTCAGACACACCCCACCGGATCGCCCCCAACCCCCCGTCGGCTGGCGGCGGCTCCTCGCACGCCTGCCGATCCTTGTCTTCCGCTGCGGACTGGGATGGATCTTCGGCGGCCGGCTCCTCCTGCTGCATCACACCGGCCGCGTCACCGGCCTCGACCGCCGCGTCGTCCTGGAGGTGGTGGAATACGAGCCGGATGATGGTAACTGGACCGTCGCGTCCGGCTTCGGCCCGAAAACGGCCTGGTACCGCAACCTGCGCGCCGAGCCGAAGACCGTCATCGAGGTGGGCAACCGCCATCATGCCGTCACAGCCCGCTTCCTCACACCCGACGACGGCGCCGAGATCATGGCCCGTTACGCCCGCCGCCGTCCACGGACCGCTCGCCGCCTGTGCGCGTTCATGGGCCTTCCCGCCGACGGAACCGATGCCGGGTTCCGAGAGGCCGGCCGGTCCGTCCCCTTCGTACGCCTGGACGCAGGTCCCGGGGCTCGACCGCTGTGACCCTCGTTCGCGGCGTGTATGCAAGTCCGGGCCAAAACCGCCCAAGGTATTGGCGATCATATTTTGCACTGTGCAAGACTTACGTTCGGGGGCCAGGTCGGCGACCGGTGTCACCCGCACCCAGGAGTGAACGGCATGTCATCGCGAGTGGGGGCGACGTACCGGCCGCCGACAGGTCCCACGCCGTAATCTCCTGGGCTGCACTCATAGGCCGCGCACCCCGGCGATGCGCTGTCTGCCGCGGACCGCGAACTGCAGTCGGCCGGAAGAAGGCGAGCAGAGGGGACATCGTGGCGACCACAGATCCAGACCGGAGCGGAACACCGGACGACGGCGGTGGTGTTCCGCCCATCCCTGACGCCGTATGGCGAAGGTTCCTCGACGACACCGAGCGGGCCATCCGGGCCTCCGCGCCCAGAGAACCCTCCGCGCACGAGCGGGCGGCCGGGGCCCGCACCGAGTCGGCCGAACCGAAGGGCGCACGACAGGACCGCCGAGGAAACCCGCGTGCGCTCGGGCCGGCCTCGTCGGGCACGGTCGGCGAGGCGTGGGAACCGGAGGACCGGTGGCCCGGACCGGCATGGCGGGACATGGACGCACGGGCGAGGCGCCGACGCGTGGGCCGTGTCCTCGCCGCGATCGCCGCGGCCGTGCTGGCCATCGGCGCCCTATCCCGTTGGCCTGCGGGCCCTGGCTCCTCCGGCGGCACCCCCGGCGACGCCACCTCGCAGCAGTCCGAGGATGTGGTGCCGGACGGAGCACCCACAGCGACCGGCCTGCCCACCACACCGGCCTACGCGGGCACGCCCCAGCGCAGCGCCGGTACCGGGTGAGACGCGGCGGAAACAGCGGGCCTTCGCACCGCGCCCTGGACGTCCATTGAACGTTTGTTTAGTATTCTGACCATGCGTTCAATCGGCGACGACCGGACCACCCGCGCAATCATCCGCGACGAGGCCCTGCGCCTGTTCGCCGCAGGCGGCCCGGAGACGGTGACACTGCGGCAGATCGCCGCGGCCGCCCGTGTCTCTCCCGGATTGGTCGTGCACCACTTCGGTTCGAAAGACGGCCTGCGTAAAGAGGTCGACCAGCACGTCCTGGACGTCTTCGAGGCCATGCTCGGCGAACTGACGGGCGAAGGCGGCGCGGAGCTGCTCGACCCCGGCGCCGGGGCGAGCTCACTGAGCGAGGCGTTCGCCCGGCACCTGCCCGCCGACTCGCCGCTGCCCGGTTACCTCCGCCGACTGCTGCTGTCCGACACGGACGCCGCACGTCTGCTCTTCCGGCGGCTGTACGAGCTGAGCCGGGCCGCACTGGACGGCCTGGTCGCGGCCGGGCTGGCCGCCCCCGGCCGGGACCCGGCGGTGCGCGCCGCCTTCCTTCTCGCCAACGACCTGGCGCTGTTCCTGCTCCGTGACCGCCTCACCGAAGTCCTCGGCACCGACCCGTTGTCGACCGACGGCATGACCCGCTGGGCCCCGGAGATGCTCAGCGTCTACGCGGGCGGGCTGACCGCGGCACCACCACAACCACCAGGAGACGCACGCTAGGGAGACCGCCCATGGCGCAAGGTTCAACGCCCGCACCACCACCCGTACTTCAAGCCCGCGACCTCCACAAGTCCTACGGCAGACACCCCGTCCTGCGCGGCGCCGACCTCACCGTCGCCCCGGGGCAACTCGTCGCCGTCGTCGGCGAGAACGGCGCCGGCAAGTCGACGCTACTGAAGATTCTTGCCGGCACCCTGCCCGCGGACCGCGGCGAGGTCGTCCTGTCCGGGACCCTCGGCTACTGCCCGCAGGCCCCCGTCCTGAACGCGAGCCTCACCGTCGAGCAGCACCTGCGCTACTTCGCCGCCGCCCACCGCCTGCCCGACCTGGACCGCGGCCGTGAACTCGTCCGCCTCCTCGGCTACGAGCAGTACGAGGCGTCCCTCGCCGGTGAACTGTCCGGCGGCACCCGGCAGAAGCTCAACCTCACCCTGGCTCTCCTGCACGACCCGGACGTCCTGCTCCTGGACGAGCCGTACCAGGGCTTCGACTGGGACACCTATCTGCGGTTCTGGGACCTGGTCGACGACCTGCGCACCCGCGGCAGGGCCATCGTGGTCATCACCCACCTCGTCTTCGAACAGGACCGCTTCGACCTGCTGGCCGACCTCACCGACGGCCGGCTCGCCCCGCGCACGACGTCGAGAAAGGACCACCATGTCGGCGCCTGACGCCCTCCGGCCCCGGCCGCTGTACGGCCAGTTCCCCACCGCCCTGCGGTTCTGCGTGCGCGACCAGACCCGCAACCGGCTCGCCGCACTGCTCCTCGTCCTCTTCGTCCCCGCCTGGTACCTGATGATGGACGCCCTGGCCGGACACACCACACTGGACTTCAAGCTCTACGCCACCGGCCAGGTCCTGCACATCGACGGCGGCCACCTCACGCTGATCTCGGCCGGACTCAACTCCGTCACAATGATCGCCGGGTTCGTCGTCTTCGACGCCGTCCGCAAGGCCCTCGCCTTCGACCGGCGCCTGGTCTACTCCGGATACCGGCACAGCACCCTCATCGGCGCCAAATCCCTGGCCATCGCCGTGGTCGCCGGAGGAATCGCCCTCTACACCGTGCTTGCCGTGCTGCCCTTCTGGCGTCCGGGCCCCGGCGGCTGGTTCGCCGTGTACGCCGGCTTCACCACCATCGCACTCGCCTACGGCGCACTCGGCCTGCTGCTCGGCGTCCTGGTCAAGCACGACCTGGAGGGCTTCTTCCTGATCATCATGGGCGGGCTGATGGACACCTTTTTGCAGAACCCGCTGGGCAACCCGCTCGCCAACAAGCCCGTCCTTCAGTGTTTTCCGTCCTTCGGCCCCATGCAGTTCGCCGTCGGCGGCTCCTTCGGTCACACCGCGCTGTGGAACCACCTCGCGCTCGGCCTGGCCTGGGCAGCCGCCTTCGCCACCATCGGGCTGGTGATCTTCCGGATCAAGACACGCAGCCGCGTCCGCACCGGCGCATGACGGGCGTCGTACTCCCGCCGCAGTAGTCCGCCACTCCGCCCGAAGTAGCCGCAATCAGCTCCCCCGGTACGACGACCACCGCGGCCCGCCGACCGAGCATGGAGCCATGATTGTCGTCGAACTCTTCGCCCCCGCAGGTGTCCTGGACCCGACACAACACCAACGGCTCGGCAGGCGGCTCATCGACGCCCTCATGGGCACCGAGGACGCCCACGCACAGCCGGTCATGGACTCCGCACGCGCCCTCACCCACGTCCTCATCCACGAACCCGCCGCCTGGATCACAGGCGACCGCCACCCCGTCGACCCATCCGACCCGCCCCGCTATCTCGTCCGCGTCAGCGCACCGACCGCCTGGCGCAAGGAGTTGAGCGCCCACGCCATCGACCGCCTCACCCAGGCGCTCGCCGAGACCGAAGCGGAGGCGGGCCGCGCCCCCGACCGGCTCCGCGACCAGCCGCACGCTCTCGTCCAGGTCGTCGGCATCGCCGAGGGCAGCCTCGGCATGTGCGGACGGCCCATGGGCAGCCTCGACCTCATCCAGCACATGACCGCCCCGCACCGCGACGCCATCGCGGACATGACCACCGCCGGCCTGCCCCCGGGCACGGTCATCGACCCGGTGTGCGGCATGACCGTCGACCTGAACTCCACCGACCTCACCCTCGAATTCGAGGACACTCTCTACGGCTTCTGCAACGGCCAGTGCCGACGCATTTTCGCCGACGAACGCGGCATACCACTGACCGCTTAAGGCCCCAGCGCTTGTCCAGGGGCGGCGCCTCGGAGCGGCAGCCCGCGTCCCACTCCGAGCGCTGGTTGCCGTGGGCGGGATGCCCTTGGCGCGCTAGAGCATGGCGGCCAGGTGCATCAGGTTCCAGGTCATGAAGGTGTGTTGCGGTTGGTGAAGTCGTTCTGCGGATCACCCGAACCGGGGTCCCGGTACGACGGTCGGGAGCCCACCGAGCGATCCAGCCGACGTCGGCCTGCGGCAGGATGGTGTAGCCGAGGTGCTGGAGGCTGTAGCGGACGTTCATCAGACCGGGGCAGCCGTAGAGGCGCTCGATGACCTTCTTCGTGACCGAGCCGTTGTCTCCGAGCCAGATCGGCCCGGCAATTGCCAGGATGTTCAAGGCCCCCACGCGGCACCCTGGCCGACATCCCGGTGCACGGCGGCCCGGGTGATCTCCATCGCCTGGCGGCAGCCCTCGTGTCCCACCCGGTCCAGTCTCAGCGCCGTGCACCTGCTCAACCGTTGCCGGGGCCAGCCACCACGAATCGTGGCACGATGCAAAGATGGCCGGAACACCGGCTCCGCACCGTACGACGAGGGGACTGACCGTGTCCGCCATCACCATCGCGCTGCACTGGGCGATGCGCTTGGACGGCGCGCTCGGCGTCGCGGTCGTCGACTACGTCAGCCGCATGACGCTCGGCAGTCTCGGCAAGCCGGACGGCCTCGACCTCGATCGAGCCGCGAGCGGAGCCACGGACGTCGTACGGGCCAAACTCTCGGCCTTGGACCTGGTCGGTTACGCACCGACACAGCTGGAGGACATCCTCATCACCCTGGACACCGAGTACCACCTCATCCGGCTCCTGAACCGCCGCACGTACGAAGGTCTCTTCCTCTACGTCGTCCTCGACCGGAACCGCACCGATCTGCCCGGCGTCCGCAAGGAGTTGCGGCAGATCGAGCGGCTCCTGTGACGCGCAGCGCCTCGTATGTTTGTTTGCGCTGTGCAGGTGTTCGCTCAGGTAGATCGTTGCCGGACGGACAAGCCATACGACATACCGCCGGCAGCTGGCGAACCCGGCCGCCGCAACGAAGCTCATGGCCGACAGGAGAACCGAGCAGAACAGCGACCAGCCCTCTCGTAGCGGCCGTGCAGGAGCAGAAGGACGGCATGCGCCTCCTCGGAATGATCACCGCCACCCACCTGCAGGAGCGGCTGTTGGTCGCCGCGCCCCGGCTCCGGATGCGATCTGTCACCTTCGTACATGGCCAATACCCGGGCCAGGCCAGTCGCCGGAGAGCGCCGCGAGTGCAGTCGCGACGTGCGTGATGATCATCCGACCCGGACGCCAGCCTGAGTTCTGTTGGCATCTCTCGTATAGGAACTCTCAGCGAACGTGCAGGTGAAGACCCAGGCGAGGGGAGGAAGGCGGTGACGGCCCGTCGTGCCGTGCCCCATCGAGGGTCCTGGCGCCCACTCGCGGGGCAGCCTCCCCACTCATACCGGTGCGGGCATCCGCGGGGAGGGGCACCCCGCTGGCGCGGGCGCCTCTCGCCGCCGCGGCCTGCCCCTGTCGCGCCCGCGTGGCTATGCGCTGGTGTGGCTGTTCGGTGGCGGGCCGAGGATCTCGATGTGGTGGCGTGCCGCGGCGTGCCCGAGGGCCGCGGGGTCGAACGGCGCCGCGTCGGGGAGCCTGCGCTCGCGGGCCGGGACGCCGACGTCCGTGGCGAAGTCCTCGAAGCCGGACGGTGTGGTGATCTGCAGGCAGCGCAAGGGTTCCTCGGGGCCTACGACGAACGTGTGGGGCAGACCCACCGGCAGAAGCACGAAGTCCCCTGGGCAGGCGGTGAGTTCCTCTCCGTCGCACAGGAAGCGGGCCGTGCCCGACAGGACGTAGAACATCTCGTCCTCCTCCAGGTGCCGGTGCAGGGGCGGGGCGAAGCCGGCCGGGTTGAGGAACTCCGCCACGGTGAGTCGGCCCCTGGTCTGTGCTCCCGTGGTCTTGACGGTGACGAGGTTGCCGAGGAACCACAGCGCCTGGCCCTCGGCGCCGGCCAGGACGTAGGGACGGTTGACGGACGACATGGCCGCCTCCCAGTTGGATAGACGCCATCTAGTTAATATGACGCTAGTATGTCGGTTTATGGGCGTCAACAGCAGTGCGGCCGGCCGCGGGCGGCGCCGATACGACTCGCCGTTGCGTGACCAGCGAGCCCGGCAGACCCGGCAGGCGATCGTCGCGGCAGCGACCCGGCTCTTCGTCGCCCGCGGCTACGCGGCCACTTCCTTCGCCGACATCGCCGCGGATGCGGCGGTGGCGCGGCCGACCGTCTTTGCCGCCTTCGGTTCCAAGGCCGCGTTGCTGCGCGAGGTGGTGGACCAGGCACTCGCGGGCGACGACGAACCCGTGCCGGTAGCAGAGCGCCCCTGGTTCCGGCCAGTGCGCGCAGCACGGACTCCACAAGCGGTCCTGAACGCCTACGCCGAGGTCTGCCGCATCATCGGCGGACGCGCTGCGGAGGTCTTCGAGGTGGTGCGGCGGGCCGCCGACGAGGGCGCCGAATTGGCCGACCTATGGGAGACGATGCAGCGCAACCGGCGCGCGGGAGCCACCATGGTGATCGATCTCATCGAGGCACTTGAACCCGGGCCGCACGGCCTCGATCACGAACGCGCCGTCGACGTGGTGTGGGTGTTCAACGATCCTTCCCACTACCGGTCGCTGGTGCGGGCGTGCAACTGGAGCGAGCAGGAGTACACCGCCTGGATCGCCGACCAGATGCACCACGGCCTCGGCCTCGACGCCCCCGGGCCCGTATCCGGCAGCGCGGTACGCAACGAAGACGACTCGTAGCGCGGAAACACGGCGGATCTGGCCACAGGCTCAGGTCAGCAGCAGGCCGACCCGCCGACCCGCCGACCTGCTGCGGCCCTCGTTGAAGCGGGAGAAGAGGCCCAAGGGCGATGGCCTGCTCAAATCGGTGCGACAGCTGATCGAGTCCATGAACGACACCCTCAAGGGGCAGTTGGACCTGGAGCAGCACGGCGGACGGACCTTCGAGGGCGTCGCCGTCCGTGTCGCTCAGCGCATCCTCGCCATGGCCGCCGATATCTGGCGCAACCACAAGCCCGGCGTCCGAGCACGCGCTCGCTCGTCGCATTCGATCACTGAACACATCGGGCTTGTCGTCCAGACCGGACGCCGACTGCGGCTCCCGTCGGCCGGTTCGTCCCACACAGACTGGGCGCCCTCGACCTGGCCGACCTCCTGGAGTTGGACGATCCCGTCCTGCGCGCAGCGTATCTACTCGTCTACCCGGTCCTCACCCGCGACCGCCAGGCCACGGCTGATCTCGTCCGTAACACCCTGGGCCCGCTGGAGCGCGCACGCGGCGGTGCCCAGCCGCTGATCGACACCCTGAGCGCGTACTTCGACTCCGGGTGCATCGCCGCGGAGGCGGCGCGCCGGCTCAGTCTGAGTGTGCGCGCCTTGACCTATCGCCTGGAACGCATTCACAAGCTCACCGGTAGCAACCCCGCCGACGCGGTCCATCGCTACACCCTGCAGACCGCGGTGATCGGCGCGCGGCTGCTGGGGTGGCCTGACAACCAAGTGTGATGCGAGCGGGATGGACAGACGGGCATTGATGCCGCCCCCTCTGCCCGATTCGCGGGCGCCCGGACGTCTGCGACTATGGCCCTACCCCCTGCGGGCGTGTGCGACGGAACTGAGGGCATGAATGCCCCGTCTTGAGACGCGAGGGACGGGCCGGGGGTGCTGGAGGGGGATGTGTCCGAGGAGAGCGGCCGGTTCGCCGTCCTGTCCGCACTGCCGTTCGTCACGGCGGCCCGCAGTCCATTCGGGGCCATGGCAAGGGCGGCCTGCTGACGCTGGGAGTTGCAGGCCCGGGCGTCCTCGCTGAAACGTCTCACGTCACGCTGCCGTTCCGGCCACGGCATCGATCTTGATGACGCTGGCCCAGGCTTGCTCAATGGATCTCACCGCTCATGCGGTCCCTGACCTGCGGACAGTGCCACGGTTCGGTTCCCGTATAGCTATGGGCAGACGGTCACGTAGCGTTGGGTGACGGTCTGTCTGGGCCTGCCGCGGTAACCGCATACATCTCACCTGCGGAAACGCGGGTCGCTCCTGGAGCGGCCCGCCGTCGCGGTAGATGAGAACAGGTCGCCAGCGTTGTCAGTGCCGGGTGGCATCATCCCGCCATGAGCAGCGAGTCTTTCAACTGGCACGGCTTCCTGGGACGGTGGCAGCAGGAGTGGGTTCCGCGCGCGGATGAGGACGGCGAGCAGATCCTCGTCCGCCTGGGCAGGCCCGGGGCGGACGAGGCGGCGATCGCCGCGGCCGAGGAACGGCTGGGGCAGCGGCTGCCCCCCTCGTACCGGGGGTTCCTGGCCGTGACCGACGGGTGGCACGTCGACCAGACGGCCGGGATCTATCAGCTCGGCGGCACCTCGGACATCGACTGGTTCCAGGACCCGTACGACATGACCCGGCTGTACGAGCAGGATCTTGGCGACAACCCGCGCAGGGAGGACATCCTGCTGGCCGGGATGTGGCGACGGGCGCTACGGCTGGAGACGGCCTCCGACATGTCGTACGCCCTGCTCGACCCGGGCGACAGCGACCAGGACGGCGAGTGGGCGCTCTACATCTACAAGGGCTGGAGCGGTGAACTGCCGGACCGTTACCCGTCCTTCCGCGCGTACATGGAGGCCATGTATCGCGGCTTCCACTCCGACCGCGCGGACAGACCCGACTTCGTGAACGCGACCACGCGCGCCCAGGACGCGCATGTGGAGCAGGCTCGCCTGCTGGCCCTGCGCGGACGGTACGTGGAGGCCATGCCCCTGCTCGAGGAGGCGGTGTCCTTCGGAAGGCCGCGAAGCGCCGTCCTGCTGAACCAGCTGCGGCATCTGCTGGCTCCGAGGGAATCCCGGGATTACGGCACCCTGGTGGCCGACCTGCGCTACCTGCCCGAGATTCTGCCCGTGCAGGCCATGATGCCGGCGCGCGGCCAATGGCGGCTGGGCGGAGACGAGCACTGGCTCGGGATGATGACCGCTCGCGGGGTCGCCCGGGTAACCGCCGAGGGCGTACTGAGCGCGATGCGGGACGGCACCCATCGTTACGCGCCTCCCGGGCCATGGGGGCGGGCCGTCGCCGAGGCGTGGGAGGCGGCCCGCTGGGGGGCGGCCGATGCCGCGTGGCGGGTGCTGCGGGACGCGCTCCCGCTGTGGGAGGCGCCGGGACCGTTGCTGATCGCCCCTCTCGGTGTGCTCGCCGATCCGGTGCTGGGACCGCTGATCACTCCCGAGCGTGGGCGGGAAATCCTTGCGACACCGCGGGCCGGAGAGACGGGACCCGCGCCCGAGCCGGTGCCCGATCTCGACCCGCCGGGCCTCACCTGGCTGGCGGAGCCGGTCGCGAACCGGCAACGGTTCGACGGCTACCGCTGTGTCTGGGTCGAGGGGATCGACCCCGCCCGCCTGCCCGCCCTGATCGGCGAGGAAGGCGCCGAACTGAGCGCGCCCGTGGATCCGCAGAGGGCTTCCTGGCGGGCGCCCAGGCCCCACGAGCGGGACGGCGTGGAACTCTGGGAGGATCGGGCCGTCGTCGCCGTCGGCTGCACGGGCGAGGGGTGGGCCTTCGCTTTCGACGGCCACTCCCACCACTCTTTCAACGAGCTCTTCCTGTCCCCCGCGGCGGCCGCCTCCTCATCCGGCCGCGCGGTTGTGGTGTGGTCCGACCCGAGACGCTCGTCCCCGGGTGACCACCCGGCCGCGTTCCACCTGTCGGTGGCCGAACAGGGCGAGGAACTCTACGCCTTCACCGTGCGGGATAAGCGGATCCAGCGCTTCGGCGCGATACCCAAGGCCCTGGACCCTGCACGGCTGTTGCGCCCGGAGGACACTGCGCTCGACAACGAAAAGCGTATGTTGGAGGCCCTGCACGCCGAACTCGGGCTCTCGCTCCCCCGCTTCGCGCTGACCCAAGGCAGGCTCCGCACCTTCACCACCCGTTCCTGGACCCGGACGCCACGCACGGGCGAGCGCTTCGCCTACCTCAGCTTCGTGCGGCACCGGCCCTGAATCCTCGAAGTCCGCGTCTCTCGACCGGGTCCAGGACCGGGTGCGACGCCGGCGCACCCCCCGGCAAGCAGGATCCGGCGGACCTGACTGCGGCCGGCTTCGATGCCCAGCCGCCGGGCCTCGGCGGCCAGAGCATGCAAGGCCCACTCCGGCGGCCCGCATTCGGCCGCCGCAGCGAGCTCTCCGTCCGCCTGCACGGCCGGCCGACCCGGCGGCGACTGCATGACCAGGCCGATGATCCGTGAGCGTTCCGCCTCGGTGATCCGCCGCTTGCGGCCCTGCCCACCCAGATCCTCCAGTCCCTGCAGGCCCAAGCGGTTGAAGCGGTGCAACCAGCGACACACCGTCTTGGGACTGCACCTCAACTCATCCGCGATGGCCGGCATCCGCTGCGAGCGCCAGCTCAGCTCGACCATCCGAGCGCGCAGCGCAAGATCCCGCGGCGCCTTGCGTGCTCGCGACAGCCGACGCACGACCCGTTGCTCGTTCTCGTCACGGCTCGGCCGCGCCCGTAACACCACCGTCCAGCACCCGCCCCCTAACACCCGAACCAGCCCGCCACCAGGACATACACCCAGCGAAAGAGGAACCCAGCACCAGGCGGCCCGAAGACCTCCCGAGCCCCAAGGGGCGTACGGCACTCGGGCCAGGGCAGCGGCCCCACAGCACAGCTCCATCAGGAACACGCCGCCGCCCCCACCACAAGCAGGTCCGCACTCAGGATGCTGCCGGAACCCGGCAACGTTCGGCTCTGGGCAGTGCCAGTTAGTGATCTGTCAAAAACGCATCAAGTGCAGGTAAGGTTCCACTTGGTGTGCCGGGAAGCCTGGTCGGCGAGCAAGGGACGAATCTCTCTTCCGATCGGGGGCGTACGCCATGGTGCTCGTGGTGGTGTTCGGCGTCGCACTTCTCGTGGCGGTGCTGTTGTCCGGTCTGGCAGCACGCACGGTGCTCTCCACCTCCTTCCTCTTCCTGGTCGGCGGTGCGCTCGTCAGTGACGGCTTCCTCGGATTGATCCACATCACGCCGGACAGCGAGATCGTGTCCGGGACGGCAGACCTCGCCCTGTTCGCGGTGCTGTTCACCGACGGCATGCACGTCGCGCTGCCCAAACTGCGCACCGGCTGGAAGAACCCGGCGCGCGCCCTGGGCCTGGGCATGCCTCTCGCCTTCGTCTTCATGGCCCTGATCACCCACTACCTGGTGGGCCTGGACTGGACGACCTCGTTCCTCGTCGGCGCGGTGCTGGCGCCGACCGACCCCGTCTTCGCCTCGGCCATCGTCGGGCGGGCCGAAGTCCCGGCGAAGCTGCGGCAGTTGCTGAACGTGGAGAGCGGCATCAACGACGGGCTGGCCCTGCCCGTCGTGCTCATCCTGATCGCAACCGCCGGGCCGACCGCCGGCGGCGCAGAGGCATCCGGCTCGAAGATCGCTCTGGAACTGATGCTGGGCCTGGTCCTCGGCATCGCCCTTCCCCTGCTCGTCAATGCCCTCATCCGCTTCCGCCTGCTGGGTGCCGAGCCGAAGCTGCAGCCGCTGCTTCCACTGGCCACCGGCATCATCCTGTACGCGGCCTGTCACCTGACCCACGCCAACCCCTACCTGGCGGCATTCTCCGCGGGCGCGGCTCTCGCGCACGTCTCGCCGGAAGCCAAGGCGTCCTTCGAGCCGCTGGGCGAGGCGCTGGCGGAACTGGCGAAGTTCGCGGCGCTGCTGGTGTTCGGCGCGCTGCTCACCCCGCATCTGTTCGCCGACCTGTCGTTCGGCGGCTACGTGGCGGTGCTCCTGGCGATCGTGCTGATCCGCCCGGCGTCGCTGCTGATCTCACTGCTCGGCACGGGCATCTCCCGCAAGGAGAAGCTGGTGGCGGCCTGGTTCGGCCCGAAAGGCTTCGCGTCGGTGGTCTACGGGCTGTTGGTGCTGCAGTCCGGCATCCCGCGCGCGGAGGAGGCGTTCACGCTGATCGCGGTGTGCATCGCGTTCTCGATCGTCGCTCACAGCTCCACGGACGTACCGATCGCCCGGGCCTTCGACGTCGAGGACCTGGCCGGTATCCCGGAGCCGGACAAGGACACGGACAGAAAGCCCACGGAAGGCCGCGCCCATGTCCACCCCTGACCTGCCCAGGCCCGACGCCACCGCGTCCACGGACGACGACTTGGTCGCCACTGACGCCCTGTTGGAACACTTCATCGGAGGACCGTGAACAACTTCCACAGTTGGGCGGCGGTCGTCGTCTTCGTCGGCGCCTACGCCCTGATCATCAGCGAGAAGATCCACCGCGTCGCCGTGGCACTCGGCGGCGCGGGACTGATGCTCGCGATCAGGGCGACCGACGACAAGTCTGCCTTCTACTCCGAACACAGCGGCATCGACTGGAACGTCATCTTCCTGCTGATGGGCATGATGATGATCGTCGGCGTTCTGAAGAAGACCGGCATGTTCGAGTACCTGGCCATCTGGTCGGTGAAGCGAGCACGGGCCAAACCCTTCCGGGTCATGGCGATGCTCGTCGTGATCACCGCAGTGGCATCCGCTCTGCTCGACAACGTAACCACGGTTCTGCTGATCGCGCCGGTGACCTTGCTGGTCTGCGAGCGGCTGGCGCTTGCGGCGACCCCCTTCCTGATCGCCGAGGTGTTCGCCTCCAACGTCGGCGGCACCGCGACCCTCGTCGGCGACCCGCCCAACATCATCATCGCCAGCCGCGCCGGCCTGAACTTCAACGACTTCCTGGTTCACCTGGCCCCGATCGTGGCCGTCCTGGTGGTCGCCCTCCTCGCGCTGTGCCGGGTGATGTTCCGCAAGTCCTTCGTCTACGACGGGGATCGCGCCACCGAGATCATGGCGCTGGAGGAACGCGAGGCGATCAAGGACCCGCGCCTGCTGGTTCAGGGACTGATCGTCCTCGCGTTGGTGGTCGCCGGATTCGTGCTGCACCCGGTGCTGCACTACGCGCCGAGCATCGTGGCCCTGCTCGGCGCCGGACTGCTCATCGCCGTCTCCACTGCGGAGACCAGGGACGTCCTGTCGGAGGTGGAGTGGCCCACGCTGGCCTTCTTCGCCGGGCTGTTCATCATGATCGGCGGACTGATCGAGACCGGTGTGATCGGCGAGATCTCCAAGAGCCTGGCCGATGTGATCGGTGACAACGAACTCGGCGGCTCCACGACGCTGCTGGGCGCCTCCGCCGTCCTGTCCGGCATCGTCGACAACATCCCGTACGTCGCGACGATGGCCCCCATCACCAGCGACCTCGTCCACAACATGGGCGGCGCGGGCGACCACGTCATGTGGTGGGCCCTGGCGCTGGGGGCCGACCTGGGCGGTAACGCCACCGCGATCGGCGCAAGTGCCAACGTCGTGGTTCTCGGCATCGCCGAGCGCAACCGCCAGCCCATCTCCTTCTGGCAGTTCACCAAGTACGGCCTGGTCGTCACCGTCGTCACCGTGGGCCTGGCTCTCGGCTATGTGTGGCTGCGCTACTTCGCGTTCGGTTGATCCCGTGCCCGACATACCTGCAGAGGCTGAGGACAGCTCGGATCAACGCACCACGACCGAGATACTGCTCCTCGACGGCCGGAACACCATCATCGGGCGGCTTCGATACCGCACCTGCCGCCGGTGCCGCACGGGGCGCATCCTCGACGTCTGGGTCCTCGATGCATGGCAGCGCCAGGGCCTCGGGAGTGACCTCGTCCGCGTGCTGCTCACGCGCTGTCCGGGCGTTCGGTGGACCACCACGGTGCAAACGCGGACAGGACGGTTGTTCTTCACGGCGATGACCGAGGAGACATCGGTCTCCTTTCCGCAACGTGAACCACCGTGTGCCCATCTGGCAGGACGGTTCATCCGTGGATGGCGGCGAGCCATCAGCTGGTGGCGCCTTCGCTGACCGCCGGCTCAGTCACACGTCGTCGTCCGGCCAGCCCAGGAGCCGGGCGCCGATCACCGCTGTCTGCAGGGTGTAGCGGTGGACGGAGTCGGCCGGGTCCGCGCCGGTGAGCTTGTGGATGCGCTCCAGACGGTAGGTGAACGCGCGCACGCTCAGGTTCAAACGGCGGGCCGCCTCCGCCGCAATGCACCCCGAGTCGAAATAGGCGGTCAGCGTCTCCACGAGCGGACCGGCGCCGCCTCGAGCGGCGCGCAGCGGGCCGAGCGTGTTGTGGACCAGGTCGGCCATGGCCTGCCGGTCGCGGGTCAGGACCGGATAGACGAGAAGGTCGGCGGCGCGCAGCACCGGTTCACGGATGTCCAGCCGGCCGGCCAGATCGAGAGCGTTGAGGGCCTCTTCGTAGGAGTGGACCACTCCCCCGGCGCCCGGGTGGGGCCGGCCGACGGCGACCTGTCCCCCTTCGGTGGCCGCGTAGGCGTGCTTGGCGAAGAAGGCCAGGACGTCGTCCTGGTCACCGGGCGCGATGCAGATCAGTCGTCCCTCCTTCGTGGTGAGCAGGATGCGCCGCTCGCCGAACCGTCCGACCACGGCGCTCTCCACCTGCCGGGTGGCCGGGTGGGTGTCCTCGACGGGTTTGCTGCCCTGGGCGACGGCGACCGCGTGCGCACGCGAGAGGACCAGGCCGAAACGTTCCGCGCGTTCGGCCAGCCGGCCCAGGTCGCTGCGGCCGTAGAGCAGGTCGTCGATGAACTCCCGGCGCACGGCTTCCTGCTGCCGTACGGCGAGTCGCTGGGCGCGTTCATGGCCTTCCGCGAAGGCATCGATCGCCTGCTCCACGGCAGCGAGTACCCGGTTTCCGTCCGTGGCGGACAAGGCCGGCCAGTTCTCACGGGTAGCGGTCAGATGCCGCCGAACAAGAGCCCGCAGTCCGACACCGGCTTCCGCGGCGTTTTCCCCCCGGGCCCGCAGCGACTCCAGCTCGTCCCGTGAAAGGCGTCGGCCCGTCGCACAGACATCGGCCAGGATCTGGACGTACTCCTCCAGATCCTCGTCGCGGATCTCCCGCCCTGTCACCCGTCCTCCCGTGTCCTTGACGCCCCGCTGGCGTATTCCCTACGCCTGCCGCACAAGAGTGACAGATCTCGGCTGGTGAGAGCACCGGCCGTCACAGCACCGGCCGGTGACAGACGGCACAAGCCGTCGCCGCCGTCATCGACCACCACGCCCACGTTCGGTACCCGGCCCGATGTGTCGGTGTCCGGCATCAAGAAGGCGTCAAGACTGCCGGAAAACGGCAATGCCAGGCAGAGCCGGGGCAGTTCAAGATGGGCCTGGCAGAAACAGGGGAGCAGTCCCGGTGCCGTGCTCTGGCAACAGTGGTGGCACCGGGACTGGAGCCGCGAAATCCGGGGGTGAGGTCATGGGGCAGGTCGTCGAGGCCGCCGCACAGTTCCCCACCGTCATCCTCACTTCCGCCGTGGTGGTCGTTCTCGGCTACTGGCTCCTGGTCCTGCTGGGCCGGGCCGACGCACGCGGCTTTGACGCCGACGCCCCGTCATGGGCCAGGGCGCTGCACGGCGTGCCGGTCGCCGTCAGTGCCTCCGGCGCGATCGTGATTGCCTGGCTCGTCACCCTCACCGGCATGGTCCTGATGGAGCCGACGCGCTTGACATGGTTCGGCGATGCCGCGGCCCGCGTCGGGCTCCTCGCGCTGTCCGGGCTCGTCGCATGGCCGGTGACACATGCTCTCGCGGCCCCACTCGCCAGGCTCTTGCGCGACCGGTGCGAGCCGCACCGACGAGATACAGCAGCAGGTACGCCAGGCGCTCCCGGCCGTAGCCACTCCCGACGCTGACCGGCCGCCCCCGGCAGTCGGACCCCTGAGGGCCACACCTACGCCTGCTCGCGCCCGTCCTGACCTCGCACCCCGCCAACGAGGCCTCAACTCTTCGCAGACTCCAAGGACTTCGTATGAATGCCATCACCGTGGGCATCGGCGCCCTCGTCGCCGCCTGCCTGCTCATCGCAGCCGCCGTGCTGCTCGTCGTCTCCCGCCTGTTCCGCAAGGTGGAACAGGGCAAAGCGCTGATCGTCTCCAAGGTGCGGAAGGTCGACGTCACCTTCACCGGACAGGTCGTCCTGCCTGTGCTGCACAAGGCCGAGGTGATGGACATCTCGGTCAAGGCCATCGAGATCACACGAGCCGGCAAGGACGGGCTGATCTGCCGGGACAACATCCGCGCCGACATCCGCATCTCGTTCTTCGTAAAGGTCAACAAGACGGTCGAGGACGTCATCAAGGTCGCTCAGGCCGTCGGCACGGCACGCGCCAGCGACCAGAAGACGCTGCAGGAGCTGTTCCACGCCAAGTTCTCCGAAGCGCTGAAGACCGTCGGCAAGCAACTGGACTTCACCGACCTCTACACCAAGCGCGAAGAGCTGCGGTACCGGATCATCGAGGTCATCGGTGTCGACCTCAACGGCTACCACCTGGAAGACGCGGCCATCGACTACCTGGAGCAGACTCCGCTGACCCAGCTCGACCCGGCCAACGTTCTCGACGCCCAGGGCATCCGCAAGATCACCGAACTGACGGCGGTCGAGCACGTGCGCACCAACGAGGCACAGCGCACGGAGGAGAAGGAGATCACCCGGCAGAACGTGGACGCCCGGGAGGCCATCCTGGAGCTGGAGCGCCGCCAGGCCGACGCCGAGATCAAGCAGCGGCGGGAGATCGACACCGTACGGGCCCGTGAGGAGGCCGAGACCGCGCAGGTGGTGGAGGAGGAGCGGCTGCGGGCACAGTCCGCGTTCCTCAAGACCGAGGAACAACTCGGCGTCCAGCGCGAGAACCAGGCACGTGAGGTCGCCGTCGCGGCGAAGAACCGCGAGCGGGTCATCGCTGTCGAGAACGAGCGCATCGAGAAGGACCGCCTCCTGGAAGTCATCGCCCGCGAGCGGGAGACACAGCTGACGCAGATCGCCGCGTCCAAGGAGGTCGAGGCGGAGAAGCGGGAGATCGCCGAGGTCATCCGCGAGCGGGTCGCCGTGGACCGTACGGTCGCCGAGCAGGAGGAGTCCATCAAGACCCTGCGTGCCGTGGAGGAGGCGGAGCGACAGCGTCAGGCCGTCGTCATCGCCGCCGAGGCCGAGGCCCAGGAGAACCTGGTCAAGGACATCAAGGCCGCGGAGGCTGCCGAGCAGGCCGCCGTCCACCGGGCCGCCGAGGAACTCACCCTGGCCGAGGCCCGGTTGAAGACCTCCGACCTCGACGCGCAGGCCAAGCTGCGGCTGGCCGAGGGAGTCCAGGCCGAGTGCGCGGCCGAGGGCCTGGCCGCGGTCCAGGTCCGCGACAAGGAGGCGGACGTCATCGAGAAGGCCGGTCGCGCGGAGGCCGAGGCGACCGCGGCCCGCCTGCGGGCGGAGGCCGAGGGCACCGAGGCGTGCATGCGCGCCGAAGCCGAGGGCGGCCGGGCCAAGGCACTCGCCGAGGCCGCGGGCATCGGCGAGAAGCTGAAGGCGGAGGCGGCCGGCCTCACCGAGAAGGCGGCGGCCATGGCTGCCCTCGACGACGCCTCCCGTGGCCACGAGGAGTACCGGTTGCGGCTGCAGGCGGAGAAGGAGATCCGCCTCGCGGGCCTCGACGCGCACAAGCAGGTCGCCGAGGCGCAGGCCACGGTGCTGGCGACCGGGCTGGAGAACGCCGACATCAACATCGTCGGTGGCGAGTCGGTCTTCTTCGACCGGCTGGTGTCCTCGATCGCGCTCGGCAAGGGCGTCGACGGTTTCGTCCAGCACTCCGAGACCGCGCAGGCTCTGGCCAAGCCCTGGCTGGAGGGCACCGCGAGCTTCACGGACGACCTCAGCCACATCCTCGGTTCGGTGTCGACGGCCGATGTGCAGAACCTGACCGTGTCCGCCCTGCTGATGAAGCTGATGAACCGCGGTGGCGCGGATGCCGGACAGCTCCAGCAACTCCTGGACAAGGCCGGGGAGCTGGGTGTCGCGGACACCTCCCTGGCGGCGCTCAACGGCAACGCCACGGTCTGACCCGCCCATGGTCTGCAGCCGCCGCACGGGGGCGGCTGCGGACCACGTCTTCTCCTGACCTTCTGAGAGGGACCCCATGACCACCGGCTTGGACACCGGTACGTACGAGGTGCTGCGTGACCGGCTCGCCGCGCAGGCGGCCGAGCTCGGCCGGCGCGCCGAGGCGCTCAACGCCCGCCGCGGCGAGGAGTTCGGCTCGATGCGGCTGCAACTCATCCGCACCGAGCGGCTGCGCACCGAGCACACCTGTGTGCCCCGCGACATCGTCGCCGTCGGCGGGAGGCTGCTGTTCGGGCACAGCGTCTTCCCCGGGCGGGCGTCCGAGACGGCCGTGGGTGATGTCTTCACCCTGCACGACCGGGACCTGAACCGGCTGCCCGACGACGCCGTGCCCGGCCTGCTGGACGATCCCGTCTTCGTCCACGAGTTCGCGGCGCTCCACCGCTACTACCGCCACGCCCGCCTTCTCCAACTCCGCCATGTTGACGGCAAGTTGCTGGCCGTTTTCCAGACGGGCGAGAAGGCCGGGGACATCCGCGTCCTGCGTTGGGCGATGTCCGACGAGGGCCGGGTGGCCTTCCTGGACGCGCGCGGTGACCGCGACCACGTCCTGCCGCCTTCCCACGACGTCGAGTGGACCGACACCACTCGCGAGGACCACGTTCTGGGCCGTCATCCGCACGTCTCCGTCGAAGGCGAGCTTTTCGTCGAAACGCTCGGCGGCACCCTCACCGTCAAGGCCGAGGACGACACCGAGACCGGCGAGGGCATCTACGAGGAGCCGGTCGACGAGCCGCTGCAGTCCCTCGCCGATGCCGGCATCGCCTACGCGCGTGCGGGCGCCCTGATCCTGCTGCGCATCCTCCCTTACAAGGAGGACACCCACCGCTACCTGGTCTTCAACACCCTCACCAAAGCCGTCGTCCGCCTCGACGGCATCGGCCGGGCCTGCCGTCGCCTGCCCGAGGACCAGGGCATCGTCTTCCCGGGTGGCTACTGCCTGGCCACCGGCCTGTACAAGACGTTCGACGGTATCGACACGGCGGACCTGGAGTTCGAACGCGTGGTGCGCTCCCCGAATGGCGAGGACGTGCTGTTCGCGTTCCAGGCACGCGCGGCGGGCCGCAGCCTTCTCCTGCCCTACAACCTGATCCGCAAGGAAGTCTCCACCCCGCTGGCCTGTCACGGCTGGGCGCTCTTCGAGGACGGCGCGCTCGTCGTGCTGCGCGCCGACGGGGACGAACCGCAGCGCGTGCACCCGGTGCAGCTGTGGAACTCCCCGTACGTGTCCGACACCCACGCTGCCACCCGGCCCGTCGGCACCGGCCCGCTCGGCCGCGTCGGCAACGCCGACCTCGTCCGCGGCATCTCCGACTGCCTGTCCATCACCCGTGCCGTCGCCGAGACCACACCGACCACCGAGGTCTACGCGGCGCTGGCTGCCGCCTGCGTCCGGACTGCCGACTCCCACCACTGGCTGGCAGAGCCCGAACTGGGCGATCTGCGCGCCCCGTTGGAGCAGGTACGGGAGACGGCCGAGCAGGTGCTGGCCGAGTTCGAGACCGTACAGGCGCTGACCCGTCAGGCCGCCGACGCGCTCACCGACGCCACCTCGCGGATCGCCCGGGTGGTGCGCCGGCTGCGGGGTGAGGCTCCCCGCGAAGCCTCTGCCTGGGTGTCGGGGCTGACCGAACTGCGGTACGCGCAAGGGCATCTGCTCACCCTCAAGGACCTGCGGTACGCCGACATCGGCCGCATCGACGAGATCGCCGCGGACGTCGACGCCGACGTCGCGGCGTTCGGCCAACGGGCCGTCGCCCACCTGGCCCGTGAGGACGCCTTCGCCGCCCACCACGCCGCCGTCGAACAGCTCGTCGCGGATGCCGAGGCGATCACCACGGTCGCCGGAGCCGCCCCGCTCGCGACCCGCCTCGACGAACTGGCCGACGGGCTGCGGACGGTGGCGGAGGTAGTCGCCGGCCTCGACATCGCCGACGCCACCGTCCGCACCTCCATCCTGGAACGCATCGCCGAGGTCCTCGGCGGGGTCAACCGTGCCCGCGCCACACTCGACGTCCGTCGTCGCGCGCTCCTCGACCGCGAAGGACGGGCGGAGTTCGCCGCCGAGTTCGCGCTGCTCGGTCAGGCCGTCACCGGCGCGCTCGCGGCCGCCGACAGCCCCGAATCATGCGACGAGCAACTTGCCCACCTGCTCGTGCAGGTGGAGAACCTGGAGTCCCGCTTCGCGGAGTTCGACGACTTCCTCGGCGAGCTCGCGGACAAACGTGACGACATCCACGAGGTCTTCGCCTCCCGCAAACAGTCCCTCGCCGACACCCGCGCCCGCCGCGCCGAACGCCTCGCCGACTCGGCCACCCGCGTCCTGCGGACCCTCGCCCGCCGGGCGGCCTCGCTCGCCGACACGGACGCCGTCGCCACGTACTTCACCTCCGACCCGATGCCTGCGAAGGTCCGCCGCACCGCGGACGAACTACGCCAACTCGGAGACCAGGTACGTGCGGAGGAGCTGGACGGGCGCCTGAAGGCCGCCCGCCAGGAGGCCCTTCGTTCCCTGCGGGACCGCACCGACCTGTATGCCGACGGCGGCCGCACCCTCCGCCTGGGCACCCACCGCTTCGCCGTCAACACCCAGCCCCTCGACCTCACTCTGGTCCCGCACGGCGACGGCCTGGCCTTCGCCCTGACCGGCACCGACTACCGCCGTCCCCTCACCGACCCGGACTTCGCCGCCACCCGCCCCTACTGGGACCGCGCCCTGCCGTCGGAGTCACCCGTGGTCTACCGCGCCGAACACCTTGCCACGCGCCTGCTCGACGAGCACGGTCCCGCCGCACTGACCGGGGCCGACCTCGACACGCTCGTACGGCAGGCCACGGAGGCCGCGTACGACGAAGGCTACGAGCGCGGGGTTCACGACCACGACGCGGTCCTGATCCTCACCGCCGTGCTGCGCCTGCACGAGGGCGCGGGCCTGCTCCGGCACGAACCCGCCGCCCGCGCCGCCGCCCAGCTGTTCTGGGCGCACGGCACGACACCCGCGTCACGCGAGAGCTGGACCCGGCGCGCGGTGTCACTGGCCCGTGCCCGGGACACCTTCGGGCTGGGACCCGCCATCGCCGACCTGCAGCAGGAACTGGCGGAGGCCATCACCGCGTCGGGCGGCAGCAAAGACGCGAGCGCCGCCGGTGCCTACCTCTTCGAGGAGCTGACCAGCACCCCCGACGGCTTCGTCATCAGCAGCGGCACCCGCACCCTGCTCGACAAGTTCCGCCGCACCGTGGGCACTTCGGCATACGACGACGATCTCGCCCAACTCGGCGACCTGGCCGCCCGCAGGCAACTCGTCGAGGCCTGGCTGTCCTCGTACGCCGCATCCACCGGCACGGACCTCGCCCAGGGCGACCTGGCTGAGGCGGTGGCCGCCGAACTCTGCAGCGATCTGCCCCGCTACGACTGCGACGCGCCGCTGACCGAAACCGTCGACGGCCTCCTCGGCACTCATCCACGCATCCGAGGCGGCAGACTCGTGCTCCGCGTCGACGAACTCCTCGCCCGCACCCGCGACTTCCGCGCGACCGACCTCCCCGGCCACCGCGCCTACCAGCGCCGGCGCGTGGCCCTGGTGACCGCGGAACGCACCAGGCTGCGCCTGGACGAGCACCGGCCACGGGTCATGTCCGCGTTCGTCCGGGGTCGGCTCATCGACGAGGTGTACCTCCCGCTCATCGGCGACAGCCTCGCCAAACAGCTCGGCACCACCGGTGACTCCAAGCGCACCGACACCGGCGGACTCTTGCTGCTTCTCTCCCCGCCCGGCTATGGCAAGACGACGCTCATGGAGTACGTCGCCGACCGCCTCGGACTGATCCTCGTCAAGGCCAATGGCCCGGCGCTGGGCCGCACCGTAACCTCACTCGACCCGGCCGAGGCCCCGAACGCCACGGCCCGCCAGGAGATCGAGAAGATCAACTTTGCGCTGGAGGCGGGCAACAACACCCTCCTCTACCTGGACGACATCCAGCACACATCGCCCGAGCTGCTGCAGAAGTTCATCCCGCTGTGCGACGCCACCCGCCGCATCGAGGGCGTCCGTGACGGAAAACCTCGCACCTACGACCTGCGCGGCAAGCGGTTCGCCCTCTGCATGGCGGGCAACCCCTACACCGAGTCCGGCACCCGCTTCCGCGTCCCGGACATGCTCGCCAACCGCGCCGACGTGTGGAACCTCGGCAACGTCCTCACCGGCAAGCAGGATGTCTTCGCGCTCAGTTTCATTGAGAACGCCCTCACCGCCAACCCGGTGCTCGCTCCCCTCGCCGGCCGCGACCGCGGCGACCTCGACCTGCTGCTCCGCCTCTCCGAGGGCGACCCGACGGCACGCGCCGACCAGCTCACGCACCCCTACGCACCTGCCGAGCTGGAGCGGATCCTGGCCGTACTGCGACACTTGCTCGCAGTCCGCGAGACAGTCCTGGCGGTCAACGCCGCCTACATCACCTCCGCCGCCCAGACGGACGCCGCCCGCACCGAGCCGCCCTTCCAGCTCCAGGGCTCCTACCGCAACATGAACAAGATCGCGCAACGCATCCAGCCCGTCATGAACGACACCGAACGCGACGCCGTGATCGACGACCACTACACGGCCGAGGCCCAGACCCTCACCACCGGAGCCGAGGCCAGCCTTCTAAAGCTGGCCGAACTTCGCGGCACGCTGACCGCCGAACAGGCAGACCGCTGGGCCGAGATCAGGGCCGCCTATATCCGGGAACAGGCGCTCGGCAGCCCGGAAGACGACCAGCTCACCCGAGCCGTGTCCACCCTCGGCCTGCTCGCCGACCGCCTTGCCGCAGTCGAGTCCGCCATCAACCGCGCCACCGACCCACATGGCCGGCATGCGGCCGGGCGACAGGAGGAATGAATGATGGTCTGCTTCCTGATCCCGCTCACCGCCGCTGTCCTGATCATCGCAAGCGGCACCGCCGTTCTCATCCGCCGCGACCGAAGGCGCATGGAAGGCGGCGCCGAAACACGGCGGATCGAGTCGGCGGCCATCCGGGGACTGCGTGAAGGCGATTGATTCGACCACTTGTCCTCGGTCCGAGAATGTCTCGTCAAAGCCGAAGACGAACTGCGGGCCCGTGCCTAGCCTGATCCATGACCGTCGCTGGGCGCGGGACTCGTGCCGTGTGGCGTTCTGCGGGCTGCTGCCGTTCGCGATGCTGATGGTCCTCGATGCAACACTCGTACGATTGACCCGAACGCGGGTGGGGAGCGGTCTCGCCGTGCTGTTCGCGGTCGTCCTGACGCCGCCAAGGGTGAGCGCGGCCAACGGCGCACTCATCTCATGTGGCCATGTGACCCACCGGCGGATTTGGGCCGACCATCTGATAATCGTTCGGGTGTCCGAGGGACGTGCCCCGCGACTGGTTCTCACGGATACGTCCGGAAGACGACCCTGCGGTGCGGCATGGACTGACCCGACGCGCGTGGACGGCCCTACTACTTGAGGCTCGACGCGCCTGAGGCGCCCAGCAGTTGGTGCAGGAGGTGCGCGGCGGTGATCACACCGAGAAGACGCGCACCGTCCTTCGCCTTGTCTGCCACCGCCACCAGCGGGCTGCGCACCTGTGCCATCAGCGCGGCCACCTCCAGCGCGGTGTCGTCCGGGTCGGCGATCGGCGGCGGGGCCGCCTTGCTGGGCAGGCACTCCCCCACCCGGCGGCCGGCCAACGCCTGGCAGATCCGGTCGGCGTGCTTCTCGTCGACGACAGCCGCAAGCGTCGGATCCTCGATGACATAGGCAGGCACCAACACCTTGATCATCTGAGAGGCCGGCAGGATCGCCTTCGGCTCGCCCCGCTCGTCGAGCACCAGCAGGCCCGGCAGCTTGTGCTCGGCCATCAGCCTGGCCGCTTCCATCGCGTCGCTGTCGACGCTCACCGTGGGGTATTCGACCGCCAGGTCACGAGCGCGCACGGCAGGCTCCTCATTCGCTCAAAAACGTTCCTGTGGTTCAGCGTCGTACACAATCGCAGCACGGACCAGGCCATTGACGCGAAACATACGCGGCCACGCCCGCCGTGTTTTACCGACCGCCCGTAGTCCTGCCCGTGATGTCCGTCTGGGACTGTGGCCAGCACGTCCTGGGCTTGTTTACCGACCGTGTCCGGGAGGTCTGTCATGTTCTGGAGTCGGTACGGAGGACGAGTGGCACGGCACGTGGTGGTCGGGGACTTGCGGGTCCAGCAGATCGAGTGGAAGGACGGGCGGCGGTCGGCGTTCTGGGCGTCGCCCCATCCGCTGTACATCGAGAGCTCGAGCTGGTGGGCGAACGTGGGCAGCCCTGTGTCGCTGTAGCTGTAGCTGATGACGACCATGTCGGCTTCGCCGGTGACCGTCGTCGTTCCGTTCACGGTCCGCGTCGTGGTGTACGTGAGCCCGGTCACCAGGCAGATCTGGGTGCGGGTGCCGAGGATGATGCCGTTGGCGTCCTCGCACCACTGGGGCGGGTCAACCACCTGCGCGCCGAGCGAGTTCTGCGCCAGGAACTCAGGAAGATCGGCTGGCTTGGTTTCCTGCACGCACACCGAGGTGCCCCCTCGGCGTTCGGCTCGGTACACGTTTCCAGCGTACGGCTTATTGACGGCTCCCCTGCGGCGGATCCGTGGCCTACGGGTCAGCCGACGGCGGACTTTCCGGGTGACCGGTCGAGGGCGGCATCCAGCTGGTAGGGCACACTGGTGACCATCACGCCGGGCATGAACAGCAGGCGGGCCTTGAGCCGCAGGGCACTCTGGTTGTGCAGAACCTGCTCCCACCAGCGGCCCAGCACG
Organism: Streptomyces spinosisporus; assembly: GCF_022698145.1. Taxonomy (GTDB): domain Bacteria; phylum Actinomycetota; class Actinomycetes; order Streptomycetales; family Streptomycetaceae; genus Streptomyces; species Streptomyces spinosisporus. The sequence continues at coordinate 894,440 of NZ_JALDAX010000001.1, read as the reverse complement.
TACTCGGGGATGACGACCGTGACCACATCGCGGGGGCTTTCGCGCCGGACGCGGCGGATGTAGTCGAGGACCGGTCGGGTCACCTCCCGGTAGGGGGAGTCGAGGACCACCAGCGGCACGTCCAGATTGTGCTCGTCCCACTGGCGCTTCAGCTCGTCGCTCTCGTGGGGTTCGACGGAGACGTTGAGGGCTTCGATCTGGTGCGGTCGGATGGAGCGGGCGTAGCCGATCGCCCGCAGGGTGGGCGCATGGATCTGGGACACCAGCACGACCGCATGATTGCGGGACGGCTGCAGGGAGCCTGTGGTCGGTGCGACGGCCAGTTCCCGCGCGATCCGGTCGTAGTGACGGCGGATGCCCCGCATGGCGACGAACAGCAGCGGCATGGCGATGGTGACGATCCAGGCGCCGTGCAGGAACTTCGTCGCCAGCACGATCACCAGGACGACCCCGGTGAAGAACGCGCCGGTGGCGTTGATCGCCTGGGAGCGGCGGATCCGGTGCCGCGCCGAGGCCTCGCTGATGCCGGCGAGTTCCTTGGACCAGTGCTTGACCATGCCGGCCTGGGAGAGCGTGAAGGACACGAAGACGCCGACGATGTAGAGCTGGATGATCGAGGAGACGTCTGCGTCGAACGCGATGATCAGGCCGATCGCGGCGAGCGCGAGCAGGATGATGCCGTTGGAGAAGACCAGCCGGTCGCCGCGGTTGTGCAGTTGGCGGGGCAGGAAGCGGTGCTGGGCCAGCAGCCCGGCGAGCAGCGGGAAGCCGTTGAAGGCGGTGTTGGCGGCCAGGATCAGGATGCCCGCGGTGAACGCCTGCACGTAGTAGAAGAGGAACGTGACATTGCCGAAGGACGCCTTGGCGATCTGGGCCAGCGCGGTCGGGGTGGACATGCCGGCGGGCAGGCCGAGTTCGGTGGGGTTGTCTGCGACATGGACCTTGTAGAGCAGTGCCAGCGTGGTGATGCCGACGAACATGCTGATCGACATCAGGCCCATGATGGCCAGTGACTGTGCAGCGTTGCGGCTCTTGGGCTTGGCGAAGGCAGGCACGCCGTTGCTGATCGCTTCCACGCCGGTCAGCGCGGTGCAGCCGGAGGCGAAGGCACGCATGGCGAGGAAAATCAGGGCCAGGCCGGTGTAGGTGCCGGTGGCGTGGATGGACAGGTGGGCGGACTCGGCGCGGATCGTTTGCCCGGTGGCCAGGCGGACGGCGGCGAAGGCGAACATCACGTAGATGCCGAGAACGAATCCGTAGGTGGGGACGGCGAACACCCGCCCCGACTCCTTCACGCCCCGCAGGTTCATCAGTGTCAGCAAGGCGACCGCGCCCACGGAGAGCTCCACCGCGTACTTGCCCAGGGATGGCGCGGCCGACGTGATGGCGGCCACCCCCGCGACGACCGAGACCGCCACGGTCAGGACGTAGTCCACCAGCAGGGCGCTGGCTGCGGTCAGGGAAGCGGAACGGCCGAGGTTTTCGGCACTGACCGCGTAGGCGCCCCCGCCGTTGGGATAGGCGTAGCACGTCTGCCGGTAGGAGGAGATCACCACCACCAGCAGCACGACGATCACTGCCGCCACGTACCAGGCCAGGTGCAGCAGTTGCGTGCCGCCGAAGGCCAGAATCAGCAGGATCTCCTCAGTGGCATAAGCCACCGAGGACAGCGGGTCACTGCAGAAGACCGGGATGGCCAGCCGCTTGGGCAGCAGGGTCTCGGTGAGCTGGCTCGTCCGCATGGGACGCCCGACGAGTATCTGTTTGGGCAGCAACCTCACACCTGGCGATGCTAGGTACGAGGGGGGCACACGCGGCAGTGCCGCACGTCAGAAAGGCATCAAGGCAGCGTTAAGATCCCGCGCGCGGCGTCACGCCAGGTCCCGTCGGCCCCCGGTCCTCGATGAGCGCGGGCGTCTCCGCGGCATCGGCCAGCCCATCGCTGAAGTCTCCGGTGGATGGCTTCGGCGTCTGCGTGGTGACCTCGTCAACGCGCGGTCGGTGTACTTGACGCAGCCGGGGACTCCGGGTTGCCCGCCCGCCGATCTCGCGTTCCCGATCGGGCCCCGCGGCACGCAGGCCGGCGATGGATGCTGAAGCCAACAGCTTCCCAGCGCAGTGTCGTTGGGCCGCGCGTGGCGTTCTACGAGACGGTGGTCTCGGAAAGGTCCGATGCGGCCTGGGACCTGCCCTCCGCGGCGGGGAGGCTGAGGACCATGGTGAGGCCACCACCGGGGGTGTCCTCGGCGTGCAGGCTGCCGCCCATGGCCTTGGTGAAGCCGCGGGCGACGGCGAGGCCGAGGCCGACGCCGTTGCCGCGTGGGGAGTCGCCGTAGCGCTGGAACGGCTCGAAGATGCGGTCCTTCGCCTCGTTGGGAACCCCGGGGCCCCGGTCGACGACCCGTACCTCGACGCGGTCGGCAATGGCGCTGGCGGAGATGAGCACCTTCTCGTCGGAGGAGCTGTATTTCACGGCGTTCTCAACGACGTTGGCGACCGCGCGCTCCAGCAGCCCCTTGTCCACGAAGACCATCGGCAGCGTCTCGGGGATGTCCAGCTCCGTACTGTCCTCCGGTACGCCGCCCAGCGCCATCGGTACGACCTCCTCGAGGTCGACCTCGCGGATCAGCGGGGTGACCGTGCCGGTCTGCAGCCGCGACATGTCGAGTAGGTTGCCGATGAGGTGGTCGAGGCGGTCGGCGCCCTCCTCGATGCCGGCCAGCAGTTCGGCCTGGTCCTCCTCGGACCAGGCGACGTCGTCGGAGCGCAAGGAGGTGACCGCCGCCTTGATGCCGGCGAGCGGGGTGCGCAGGTCGTGGCTGACGGCGGCGAGCAGGGCGGTGCGCATCCGGTTGCCCTCGGCCAGGACCCTGGCCTGGTCGGCCTCCTGCTGCAGTCGCTGGCGGTCGAGGACGACGGCGGACTGTGCGGCGAAGGCGGCCAGTACCCGGCGGTCCTCGGCCGGCAGCACCCGGCCGGTCAGCGCGAGCGCCATATGGTCCCCGACCGGCATGTCCACGTCCGCGTCCTCGGGCCGGTTGACCGGCTGCCCGGGACCCACCCGGCCGGCGCACGTCCAGGGTTCGCGCTCGCTCGCGCGCTCCAGCAGCGCCACGGACTCCATCACGAAGGTCTCCCGGACCCGCTCGAGCAGCGCCTCCAGGCTGGTCTCGCCGCGCAGGACGTTGCCCGCGAGGAAGGACAGGATCTCCGACTCGGCGCGCAGCCGGGCGGCCTGGTGGGTGCGCCGGGCGGCGAGGTCGACGACCGAGGCGACAGACACGGCCACCGCCACGAAGATCACCAGGGCGAGGATGTTCTTCGGGTCGGCGATCGTGATGCGGTGCACCGGCGGGGTGAAGAACCAGTTCAGCAGCATCGACCCGAACGCCGCCGAGGCCAGCGCCGGCAGCAGCCCGCCGAGCAGGGCCGCCGCGACCGTCAGCGTCAAGAACAGCAGCATGTCGTTCGTCAGGCCGAGATCCGCGTCGGTGTGGGTCAGCAGTAGCGTCAGCAGCATGGGTCCCGCGATGCCCGCGAGCCAGCCCCAGATGAGGCGTGAGCGGCCCAGCCGCGCGCCCCGCGCGATGGGCAGTCCGCGCCCCTTGCCCGCCTCGTCATGGGTGATGAGGTGGACGTCGAGGTCGGGTCCGGAGTCGCGGGCCACCGTCGCGCCGACGCCGGGCCCGAAGACGTACTGCCAGCTCTTGCGCCGGGAGACGCCGAGCACGATCTGGGTGGCGTTGACGCCGCGCGCGAAGGCGAGCAGCGCGGCCGGTATGTCGTCGCCGACGACGTGGTGGAAGGTGCCGCCCAGGTCCTCGACGAGGGTGCGCTGGACGGCGAGTTCCTTCGGGGAGGCGCCGGTGAGGCCGTCGCTGCTGGCTATGTAGACGGCCAGCACCTCACCGCCCGCGCCCTTCTCCGCGAGCCGTGCGGCACGGCGGATGAGGGTGCGGCCCTCGGGGCCGCCGGTGAGGCCGACCACGATCCGCTCCCGCGAGCCCCAGATCTTCGACACCCGGTGCTCGCTGCGGTACTGCTTCAGGTATTCGTCGACCCGGTCGGCCACCCACAGCAGCGCCAGCTCCCGCAGCGCGGTGAGGTTGCCGGGCCGGAAGTAGTTGGACAGGGCCGCGTCCACCTTGTCCGGCTGGTAGATGTTGCCGTGCGCCATGCGGCGGCGCAGTGCCTCCGGCGACATGTCGACCAGCTCGATCTGGTCCGCGCGGCGCACCACCTCGTCCGGGACCGTCTCCCGCTGCCGTACGCCCGTGATCGACTCGACCACGTCCCCGAGCGACTCCAGATGCTGGATGTTGACGGTGGAGACGACGTCGACGCCGGCGGCGAGCAGTTCCTCCACGTCCTGCCAGCGCTTGGCGTTGCGGGAGCCGGGGACGTTGGTGTGCGCGAGTTCGTCGACGAGGGCGACCTGGGGGCGGCGGGCGAGCACGGCGTCGACGTCCATCTCGGTGAAGGCGGCGCCGCGGTACTCCAGCTCCTTGCGGGCGACCTGCTCCAGGCCGTGCAGCATCACCTCGGTGCGCGGCCGGCCGTGGTGCTCCACGAAGGCGACCACGCAGTCGGTGCCCCGCTCCACGCGCCGGTGCGCCTCGGAGAGCATCGCGTACGTCTTGCCGACGCCCGGTGCCGCACCGAGGTAGATCCGAAGCCTGCCGCGTGTCATCTCTCTCGTCTCTTCGTCCGTGCCGGCCCCTGGGCCGTCATGCCTCAAAGCGGTACCCCATGCCCGGTTCGGTGATCAAATAACGGGGGTGGGCGGGATCCGATTCCAGTTTGCGGCGCAGCTGCGCCATGTAAACCCGCAGGTAGTTGGTCTTGTTGCGCTGCGAGGTCCCCCAGACCTCCTGGAGCAGCTGTTTCTGCGTGACGAGCCGCCCGGGATGGGTGACCAGGATCTCCAGCAGGTGCCATTCCGTCGGGGTGAGGCGCACGGTGTGCTCCCCGCGCAAGACCTTCTTGGCCAGCAGGTCGATGGCGAAGTCGTCGGTCTTGACCAGCGTCGCCTCGGGGACGAGCGGCAGTTCCTCGGTGCGGCGGACGGCGGCCCGCAGCCGGGCAAGCAGTTCGTCCATGCTGAACGGTTTGGTGATGTAGTCGTCCGCCCCGGCATCAAGGGCGGCGACCTTCTCGTCCGAGGCACGGCGCGCGGACAGCACCAGGATGGGGACGCGGGTCCAGCCGCGCAGCGCCTGGATGACGTCGACGCCGTCCATGTCCGGCAGGCCGAGGTCCACGATCACCACATCCGGCTGGCGGGCGGCGGCCAGCCGCAGGGCCGTGGCACCGTCCGGCGCAGCGTCAACGCCGTACTGCCGGGCCTGCATGTTGATCACGAGGGCTCGTACGAGCTGAGGGTCGTCCTCCACGAGCAGCACCCGGGTCATCGGCGTGCGGCCTTCCTGTCGTCAGTGGGTCTGCACCTGCGGTGGGGCGGCGGGCGCCGGCAGGCCGGGCACGCCCGGTCCGCCGGCTCCCGGCCGTCCATCTCCGTAAGCCCATTACTTCTCGGCGAGTTGCTTCAGCGCGATGTTGAGTTCCAGGACGTTGACGTGGGGCTCACCCATGAAGCCGGCCGTACGGCCCGTGGTGTGCTCGTCGACCAGCATCTGCACCCGCGCCACGCTCAGCCCGTTGTGCTCGGCGACCCGCTTGACCTGAATGTCCGCGTAGGCCGGGGAGATGTCCGGGTCGATGGCGGAGGCCGAGCCGGTGACCGCGTCGGCCGGCACCCGCGATGCGGGCACGCCGTTGAAGGCGGCGACCTGCTTCTTGGCCGCCTTGACCGCCGCGACCAGCTTCGGGTTGCTGGCGCTGAGCTGGCTGGAGCCGGTCGAAAGCGGGTCGTAGCCGCTGTTGGAGGGGCGGGGCTGGAACCATGTCGGGTCCGGCTTGTCGGCGCCCTTGATGTTCCAGCTCTGGCCGATCAGCTTCGAGCCGACCTCCTTGCCGTCGACCTTGACGATCGACCCGTTGGCCTTGCCGTGGAACAGTGCCTGGCCGATACCGGTGACGACGAGGGGGTAAACGATCCCGGTCACGACGGTCAGGACGAGCAGCATGCGCAGCGCGGCCCACACCATGCGCGCCGAGTTCGCGAGAGAGGCGTTCATGTCCTTCACCCGATTCCGGGGATGAGCGAGATGAGCAGGTCGATGAGTTTGATGCCGATGAACGGCGCGACCAGTCCGCCGAGGCCGTAGATGCCGAGGTTGCGGCGCAGCATCTTGTCGGCGCTGACCGGCCGGTAGCGCACGCCCTTGAGCGACAGCGGGACCAGCGCGACGATGATCAGCGCGTTGAAGACGACCGCGGACAGGATCGCGGAGTCGGGTGAGGACAGGTCCATGATGTTGAGCTTGTCGAGGCCCGGGTAGACGGCAGCGAACAGCGCCGGGATGATCGCGAAGTACTTCGCGACGTCGTTGGCGATGGAGAACGTCGTCAACGCGCCCCGGGTGATGAGGAGTTGCTTGCCGATCTCGACGATCTCGATGAGCTTGGTCGGGTTGGAGTCGAGGTCGACCATGTTGCCGGCCTCCTTCGCGGCCGACGTGCCGGTGTTCATCGCGACCCCGACGTCCGCCTGCGCGAGGGCCGGCGCGTCGTTGGTGCCGTCACCGGTCATCGCGACGAGCTTGCCGCCCGCCTGCTCCCGCTTGATCAGCGCCATCTTGTCCTCGGGCGTGGCCTCGGCGAGGAAGTCGTCGACGCCCGCCTCCTCGGCGATCGCCTTGGCCGTCAGCGGGTTGTCACCCGTGATCATGACGGTCCTGATGCCCATGCGGCGCAGTTCCTCGAACCGCTCCCGCATGCCGTCCTTGACGACGTCCTTGAGGTGGATGACGCCCAGCACCCGGGCGCCGCCGGCGTCCTCGACCGCGACGAGCAGCGGGGTGCCCCCTGCCGCGGAGATCTTGTCGGTCAACTCCTGGGTGTCCCGGGCGACTTCGCCGCCCCGCTCGGTGACCCAGGTGATCACCGAGGCCGTGGCGCCCTTGCGGATCCTCTTCCCGTCCACGTCGACGCCCGACATGCGGGTCTGCGCGGTGAACGCGATCCACTCGGCGTCGGCCAGCTCGCCCTGGTGCCGCTCGCGCAGGCCGTACTTCTCCTTGGCGAGTACGACGACGGAGCGGCCCTCGGGCGTCTCGTCGGCCAGCGACGACAGCTGGGCGGCATCCGCGAGGTCGGCCTCGGAGATACCCGCAACCGGCACGAACTGGGATGCCTGACGGTTGCCGAGGGTGATGGTGCCGGTCTTGTCCAGCAGCAGCGTCGACACGTCGCCTGCGGCCTCGACGGCACGGCCGGACATGGCCAGCACGTTGCGCTGCACCAGCCGGTCCATGCCCGCGATGCCGATGGCGGACAGCAGGGCGCCGATCGTGGTCGGGATCAGGCAGACCAGCAGGGCCACCAGCACCACCATCGTCAGGTGCGTACCCGCGTAGTTGGCGAACGGCGGCAGCGTCGCGCAGGCCAGCAGGAAGACGATGGTCAGCGAGGCGAGCAGGATGTTCAGGACGATCTCGTTCGGCGTCTTCTGCCGTGCCGCGCCCTCGACGAGGCTGATCATCCGGTCGATGAAGGTCTCGCCCGGCCTCGTCGTGATCTTGATGACGATGCGGTCGGAGAGGACCTTCGTGCCACCGGTGACGGCGCTGCGGTCGCCGCCGGACTCGCGGATGACGGGCGCCGACTCACCGGTGATGGCCGACTCGTCGACCGAGGCGACGCCCTCGACCACATCGCCGTCGCCGGGTATGACATCCCCGGCCTCGCACACGACGAGGTCGCCGATCGCCAACTCCGTACCGGGGACCCGCTCTTCGGCTCCCGCCGCGAGCCGCCGGGCGACGGTGTCCGTCTTGGCCTTGCGCAGCGTGTCGGCCTGGGCCTTGCCACGGCCCTCGGCGACCGCCTCGGCGAGGTTGGCGAAGACCACGGTCAGCCACAGCCAGGCGCTGATGGTCCAGCCGAACCAGTCACCCGGATCCGTGAACGAGAAGATCGTCGTCAGCACCGAGCCAACGAGGACCACGAACATCACGGGCGACTTGACCATCACCCGGGGGTCGAGCTTGCGGAAGGCGTCGGGCAACGACCTGACCAGCTGCCCGGGATCGAAGAGACCTGCACCGACCCGTCCCTCGGGGGCCTTGTGTCCCGTCGGTGCGTCCTGGTGGGGCGCGAGCGTCGGAGTGCCAGTGGACATGTCGTCCTGCTTCTTTGCGTCGGTTTTCTGGGAATTCGTCACCATCACGCCAGCCCCTCGGCCAACGGACCCAGCGCCAGCGCCGGGAAGAACGTGAGACCCGTGATGACCAGGATCGCGCCCACCAACAGGCCGGTGAACAACGGCTTCTCGGTGCGCAGAGTGCCCGCGGTCGCCGGAATGGGCTGCTGCCCGGCCAGCGAGCCGGCCAGCGCCAGGACGAACACCATCGGCAGGAAGCGGCCCAGCAGCATGCACAGGCCCAGCATCGAGTTGTGGTACTCGGTGTTCGCCGCGAAACCGGCAAAGGCTGAGCCGTTGTTGTTCGACGCGGACGTGTAGGCGTACAGCACCTCGGAGAAGCCGTGCGCGCCGGCGTTGGTCATCGACGACTGGCCCTTGCCCAGGGCCATCGCCAGCGCTGTCCCGATCAGCACCAGGGCCGGGGTGACGAGGATGTAGCAGGCCGCCAGCTTGATCTCACGGGTGCCGATCTTCTTGCCCAGGTACTCAGGGGTGCGGCCGACCATCAGACCCGCGATGAACACCGCGATGACCGCCATGATCAGCATGCCGTACAGGCCGGAGCCGACACCGCCGGGCGCGATCTCGCCCAGCATCATGCCCAGCAGCAGTACCCCGCCGGACAGGCCGCTGAAGGAGTCGTGGAAGGAATCCACCGAGCCGGTGGACGTCATCGTCGTGGAGACCGCGAACAGGGAGGAGTTGCCCTCGCCGAAGCGCTGCTCCTTGCCCTCCATCGCGCCACCCGCCAGGTGCGACGCTGTGCCAGGGTGGGCGTACTCGAGCCAGGTGACGGCGACCACGGCGAGGAACCAGATGATGCCCATCGCGGCGACGATCGCGTAGCCCTGCTTGACCGAGCCGACCATCTTTCCGAAGGTGCGCGGCAACGAGAACGGGATCACCAGCAGCAGGAAGATCTCCAGCCAGTTGGTGAAGCCGTTGGGGTTCTCGAACGGGTGCGAGCTGTTGGCGTTGAAGAAGCCGCCGCCGTTTGTGCCCAGGTCCTTGATGGCCTCCTGCGAGGCCACGGCGCCGGGACTGATGGCCTGCTTGTCGCCGCTCAGCGTGGTGATGTGATGGATGCCGGCGAAGTTCTGGATGGCGCCCGCCGCGATGAGGATCACGGCCGCGATGACCGAGATCGGGATCAGGATGCGGATGGTGCCGCGCACCAAGTCGGCCCAGAAGTTACCCAGTTCACCCGTGCGCGAGCGCGCGAAGCCGCGCACGAGCGCCACCGCCACGGCGATGCCGACGGCCGCGGACACGAAGTTCTGCACGGCCAGGCCCATCGTCTGAGTGACGTGGCTCATGGCCACCTCACCCGAGTAGGACTGCCAGTTCGTGTTGGACACGAAGGACGCGGCGGTGTTGAACGCCTGGTCCGGGCTGATGGCCTTGAAGCCCAGCGACAGCGGCAGCTTGTCCTGCACCCGCTGCAGCAGGTAGAGGAAGAGCACGCATACGGCGGAGAAGACAAGCACGCCGCGCAGATAGGCGGGCCAGCGCATCTCCGCATCGGGGTTCGCCCCGACCGAGCGGTAGATCCACTTCTCGACTTGCAGGTGTTTCCTGGAGCTGTAGACGGCGGCCATGTAGTCGCCGAGGGGACGGTGCACGAGGGCGAGCGCGCCGATCAGCGCGGTGGCCACGAGCACGTCAGCAAGTTCGGAACTCATGACGCGGCTCTAGAACCTCTCCGGGAAGACGAGGGCGAGGACGAGATAACCCAGCAGCGCGACGGCCACAACCAGGCCGACAATGTTCTCGGCGGTCACAGCTTCGTCACCCCCCTGGCGACGAAAGCCACCAGAACGAACACCGCAATGGTGGCAACGACGAAGGCCACGTCGGCCATCGTGAACTCCTGAATGAGGTTCGAGTAAGAATCGGACCAGTACAGAGAACCCGCCATCCGGCGGAATGCGACGCCCCTTAACGGCCCTCATACGGCAGCCCGGGCAGCCTTGACGAACCTCTTACGCCGCCACCGGCGCCCGCTGCGCCAGTGATCCCGCCCGTACGGACCAGCGCCCTGTGCCGGACCCGATCCCAGGTGGAGGGCGGGGCGTTAAAAAGCGGTCGGCAACCCGTTAGTGACGCGTCAAGAAGGTGGGCCAGGCCGATTCCCGTGCCTACCGTGCCCGGTATGGGACACCGCACGCACCGGTACAGGAACGGCCATGAGGCCGACCGATCCGGCCGTGGCAGCGGTGCCCCCGGGCTCCGCCAGAACCGGCTCGTGGACCGCCGGTGGGCTCCGGATCTGCGCACTGCGCTCTTGGCCACCGGCTCGTTCCTGGGGCTGCTGCTCCTGACGGATGCTGCTGCCGGCACGTTCACCGCCCAACGGGCCGGCCTGTGGAGCGGACTCGCTCTGCTCCTGTTCCACACCCTGATGCCGGACCGGGTGGCGGCCGACGAAGGCTGGCTGGCCGTTCGAACACTTCTGGCCACCCACCGGGTACGAACCGACCGTCTGGTCGAGGTGCGCGCCACGGGGCACGCGGGGCAACGCCTGGTCCTGCGCGACGCGTTCGGCGGACGCGTCGAGTTCGACACTCAGGTCCTGGTCGACAACCCGGACTTGTGGCACCGCCTCGACACCGACGCCCGAACGTCGCCTGCCGCAGGCCACACGGTGTCATGCCGGGCATCCCTGAGCGCACTGGCGCAACGCATCGACCGCGAGACGGCGCGGGCGGTCTTCCACGTCTCCGGCCTCACCGAAGAGCCGAAAGACCCCTGCGACTCATAGGCACACTGCACCGCCAGTGCCCGACACCCTCACCCCACCGGGTGCGGCCGCACGCCCACCACCAGCCGACCAGGCCACCGTGTCGTGCTCGGCACCACCCCGTTCCGGGTCCCCCGGATCCACACCACGAGCTCAAGATCTCTCGCTACGGCCACCACGAGAGGCAGCAGCGAGCGCCGCTACGCCGGCATCATCGTCATTGCGTATGCCGCGGCACGGCCGTTCGAAATCGTCAGGTCCGTGCACGCCCGTTTGCCAGCCCTGCTGTGTCCAGGGCCGCGCCCGCCTGGTCGGCCAGCGTCACCGCGACCAGCCGGGCCTTCAGCGCCGGCATGGGCCCCGGAGCGGGATCGAGCATGAACCGCCCGAAGTAGTGCCCGTTGCCGTAGGCCCTCAACTCGATCTCCGCCTCCGGCCAACCGCTCGTACCAACGTCCCAGGGCCGCCGCCCGACCACCACCGTCCCGTCCTGCTCCAGCCTCGGCGGCTGCCCCAGCAGCGTGCCGTACTCGAACCGGCAGCCCCGCAATCCCAGCAACTCGATCAGCTGACGCCGCACATGCTCGACGACCACATCGGCCGAACCGATGCTCCGGGCGAGGTCCGCCGTCTCATGGATGCGGCGCAGGTGGTCGGCGTCTGTCACGGTGACCAGCTCAAGCCTCCTGGCGCGAGCAGCCAGTTGGGAAACGACGAGGCCGACGACCAGCAGCAGCGCGGCTGTTTCCATGTCGTCGGTGCGGCTCATGGTGAACCGCTCATAGGGAACGGTGAGGAAGAAGTCGAACCACACCGCCGCCGACAGCGCCGCGACCGCGCCGGCGATCCGGTGGCCGACCGCCGCGACAGTGACGACCACCACGACCAAGACCAGTGCCATGTTCGTGTTCGACAGATCGGTCCGGACGGGCGCCAGCACCGAAGCCACCAGGAACGGCCCCACCAGCGCGGCGACGGACGCCACCCGGGTACGCAGCGCACATCCCATCCTGTCCTCGCCTTCCGTGGTCACGGCCTCGGTTCCTGCGCTCACGCACCGCCTCCTACTCTCCGCGTGCGACAAGACCCGCCGTATTCTCGGCGACCGTGCCGAGGGCGACCGCCAGCCGTCCCGGCCGTACGTCGCTCATCGGCCCTTTTCAGAACTTCTCCGGGAACCTGACCGCCAGGACGAGATACCCGACCAGAGACACGGCGACGATCACTCCCACCACATGTCCGGCACTCACCTATGCTCAGCTCCTTCAGCCGTCGGCGGTGGCCTGTCCCGTACCGCACCAGGGCCGATTTTCCTCACCGAAGCGCTACCGCGGGCCACAGGACACAGTTTTGACGGATTCCTGACGCGCGGTCCAGATACCTGGACGGAGCTCTAACACCTGAGGAGCCGGGGATACAGGGACATGCGTATCGACACACGTGCTCACGCGGGGCAGGACTACGCGGGTGCAACACCTCCCCACAGGATGCGGCCACCTTCCTCTGGAGTGCCGCGAACCGTCATGGCTGGGCGAGCACGGTGCGGACGACCTCGTCGGGCAGGACGAACGCATCCGGATGTCCGAGATCGATGACCAGGTACAGCTCGGGTGCGGGCCACATGGCGGCGAGCCGGCCCAACGGCACCAGCCGGTAGGCAAGGACGTTCGGCAGGGCGGCACCCAACCGCTCCTCGCAGGTGAACACCGGCACCGCACACAGGTCCTCGGCGTGACGAAACACAGGCAGGACGAACGACCACGGACCAGCGTTAGGAGGTTGAAGGTCCCGGCGGTCGATCACGGGCACGAGCACCGGCGTCACCGCCAGCATGCTCAGTGCGGACCGCACCGCCTGGTCGCTCGCCGAGGCGTCAGCCAGCGTCCTCAGCGCCGCCTGTGGGGACGGCTGATCCGGAACGTCGGCCATGATTCCCTCCGTCTGGCCGATCCCGCGAGTCTCCGCGGGTGGGTCGGCGGGCATCTCTGTTGTCGGGCCGGCGATCTGCCTGCAACCTATATTGGCACAATGCAAAGATGACAGGAACTGCCGCACGTACCCGCGCCACACTGATCGCCTCCCTGTCCGTGACCCTCGCCGTTCTTACCGGGGGCTGCACGAGCGCCAGCCCTCACAGCACCTCAGACACCTCCCGCGCCGGAGCCAGCCCGGGAGTCACCTCATCCACCGGCCGCCTCAGTGTGCACACCGCCGACGTCGACCTGACGATCACGGACGCCGTGGCGCACCTCGATCGTTCCGGTGACGGCATGCTCACCATGTCAGTGCGCAACGGCGGAGCGGTGCCCGAACATCTCGGCATGGTCGCGACACCGGACAAGGGGCGAGGTGTCCTGGTTGGCGGGAAGTCGACCGAGGGCAACGGGTCCCTGTCCACCGCGGGGATCCTGTTGCTGCCCGGCAACACGGTCACCTTCCACGGCGGCGGGCCGAGCGTGCTGCTGCACCATGTCCGCGGCATCACCGCCGGGCACACGCTCCCGCTGTCCCTCCAGTTCGGGGTGGCGGGGCTGGTCCACCTTCAGGCACGCGTTTCGTCGTCCTGACCGCGGCGCTCAGGCGGACCTCACCGCCACCGATCTTCCGGACCACGCCCGGTCGCGACGCCGGGGAATGCCGCGTCGAGCGCCTGGGCGCGGTCGGCGTAGCCGGTGATGCGGGTGACGAGGCCATCGTTGACGTCGAACACGTGGTACACCACGGTCTGCGGGCCAGCAGGAGCCACCGTGCCGTGGATCCGCAGGCCGAGGACGCCGGCCGCCGGGTAGGTGAAGGTCTCCTCGACGGCTGCCCACAGGCCGAGGATGTACGGGCGGGCGCACCACCTCCGGACATGGGTGCGGGTGTGGCACCCGGCGCTGCCTTCGTCGGCCGGGTGCCAGCACACGTTCAGTGCAGGATGTCGACGAGCAACCGAAGTCGGCGGTGTGCAGGGCATCGCGCAGCCGAGCGCTCACGGCGCCGGAGTTGGGCCGGGAATCTGGTGTCATCTGGACCTCTCGAGTATGCGGAAGGTGTAGCACCGGGCCGTTCCCTGCTTCGGGTTTACCGCGCCAGGAGCAGCGTCATACGGTCTGCCCGGTTGACGCAAGACGGGTCTCCGCTTCCCGGCGAGCGAGGTGCCCGCGAGACGGCGCGCGCCCGGCAGCCCGGCGGAGCGCAGAGCGGTGCGGCGGATGCGCAGGAGCCGCGCCGATTCAGGAACGAACCAGCCCCTGATGAGGGAGGGCGGGCCGGCGAGCGAGGCGCTGGGCAGCGCTGGGCGTACCTTCAGTCCGCAATCACCCCTTGGTGACCCGCTTCTTCGTCCTGCTCGTGGTCAGTGCATTGCCCTCACTCAGGCTCTCGGTCTCGGTCCAGGTGAACAGGTCGTCCACGTACTCGACATTCTTGAGAGGCTTGTCGCGCTCGGGAGGGATGCTCCCATGCAGTCGACGGCATCCGGAACTGGTTCAGCGCTGCCAGAACCAACAGCCAACGCGTCAACGGCCTGCCACTCGTACACGACGACATCGCTGGCAACGCACATTGAGGTCGTGAACAAGAGCCCCGAACCGGCGCGAACCCACCCACTCACGGCGGCCATCACCGCCTCAGCTTGCCCCGGCCTGCTGCCCGAACCTACTTCTGCGAGGACACCAACGGCTGTGCCGTACAGCTGTCCACTTCTTCCCCAGCGGATTGATCCTGCTTGCCACCTCCGTGACCTGCGATAACCCAGCCAGGTACGCCATGACGGGCCGATTCGACCCGGATTCGACCCGGCGCGCCTTCGCCACCGCACTGATCAGTCTTGAACTGGAAAGATGCAAGTTCTGCCGGTGTACCGCTCAAGGCCCGGCAAAAATTTGGCGCGTTAATCTACAAGGATTCCATTCTCGGACAACTGCGACAGTCACACGATCGATCGTGCTCGCCCACCCATCAGCGGCCGCCTATCTGGAGTGATCCACCAAGCGGCGTCCCCCCATAGCCGCTCCCAGGGATAAGCAGGGCGCACGGCAAGGCTCTGATCAGCTCTTTCGTAGGGACACTTCCGCCTGGCAGAAGCCGCCTTGCGCGGCAACCACAGCCCTCACGAACCTGATTCCAACCACGGCACGCGGGGCGACGACGCCCCGCCGACAGGGACGGGAACGCCATGCCGCACATGACCGCCTTCGCCAGGAACCAGTGGTACGTCGCCGCCTATGCGGGCGAGGTCGGGCGCGAGGAACTGCTCGGACGGACGATCCTCGGGGAGCCCCTCGTGCTCTACCGGACCGAGGAGGACGGGACGCCCGTCGCGCTCGCCGACCGGTGTGTGCACCGGCGCTTCCCGCTGCACGAGAAGCCGAGCCGGCTCGACGGCGACAAACTCGTGTGCGGGTACCACGGGTTCACGTACGACACGAGCGGTACGTGTGTGTACGTGCCCGGGCAGAAGCGGATACCGCGCACCGCGCGCGTCGCCTCGTACCCCGTCGTCGAGCAGGACTCGCTGGTGTGGGTGTGGATCGGCGACCCCGCGCTCGCCGACCCGCAGACCATCCCGCGCGCCCGGCATCTCGACTCCCCCGGCTGGGTCACCGTGCGCGGCATGGAGCCGATCGACGCCGACTACGGGCTGCTGGTCGACAACCTCCTCGACCTCTCCCACGAGACCTATCTGCACGGCGGCTACATCGGCACCCCCGAGGTCGCCGAGACGCCGATCACCACCGAGGTCGACGAGGGCGCCGGCATCGTGCGGGTCAGCCGGCACATGGACGACGCCGCCTGCCCGCCGTTCTACGCCAGGTCCACCGGCATTCAGGGGCGGATCACCCGCTGGCAGGACATCGAGTACCACGCCCCGTGCCTGTATCTGCTGCACAGCCGGATCGCGCCGGTCGGCGTGGTGCCGGAGGCCGACGGCAGCGATCCGAACGGCTTCCACACCGAGATCACGTACGCCATCACACCTTCCGCCGACGGGCACGTGTACGACTTCTGGATGGTCTCGCGCGACTGGGCGGTCGACGACGCCGAGGTCACCGAGTTCCTGCGGGCCAACAACCACACCGTCGTCATGCAGGACGTCGACGCGCTCAACGTGCTCCAGAAGACCCTGGGTTCGGAGCGGACGGGGTACCAGGAGCTGAGCATCAACATCGACACCGGCGGTCTGGCCGCCCGCCGCATCCTCGCCCGCCTGGTCGAGGAGGGCGAGAAGCCCGTGGAGAAGGTCCAGTGAGCAACAGCCCCACCGGCGAGATCTACCGCATCGACTGGCTGCCGGGCACCGACACCCTGCACGGCACCTGTCACTGCGGCGCCGAGCACACCGCCCAGGACCCCGTCGCGATGTGGGAGTGGATGCTGGGCCATCCCGAGGGGCACCATCCCGAGGGGCACCATCCCGAGGGGCACCATCCCGAAGGACTCCGGCCGTATCCCGAAGGACACCACCCGCAGGAGAGCAGCGCGTCATGACCGTGTACGAAGCCGAACTCGTCGTCGCCCGCCGGGAGTCCGCGGCCGACGGCGTGCTCGCCCTCACCCTGCGCCATCCGCTCGGTGAGGACCTGCCGGCCTGGGAGCCGGGCGCCCATGTCGACGTGGTGCTCGGACCGGAGCTGGAGCGGCAGTACTCGCTGTGCGGCGACCCGGCGGACCGTTCGGCGTGGCGGATCGCGGTGCTGCGGGAGCCGGAGGGGCGCGGTGGATCCGCCCGGGTGCACGAGCAGTTGTGCGAGGGCGACAAGGTGCGGGTGCGCGGACCGCGCAACCACTTCCGGCTGGAACCCGCCACCCGCTACCGCTTCGTCGCGGGCGGCATCGGCATCACCCCGATCCTGCCGATGCTGGCCGTGGCGGAGGCGGCGGGGGCGGAGTGGACGCTGGTGTACGGCGGGCGCACCCGCAACTCCATGGCTTTCACGCGGGAGTTGGCGCGGTACGGGGACCGGGTGACCCTCTGTCCGCAGGACGAGTCCGGGTTGCTGGACCTGGACGCGGTGACGGCCGATCTGCCCGAGGGCACGCTCCTGTACTGCTGCGGCCCCGGCCCTCTGCTGGACGCGGTCGAGGTGTGCTGCCCGGCCGACCGGCTGCGGGTGGAGCGGTTCACGCCGAAGGAGCAACCGGCCGGTGTCAACGGCGAGTTCGAGGTCGAGCTGGCGCAGAGCGGCCGTACCGTCACCGTCGCACCGGACGTCTCCGTGCTGGACGCCGTCCGTGCCGCCGGCGTCGAGGTGCTGTACTCCTGCACCGAGGGCACCTGCGGCACCTGTGAGACCGACGTGCTCGACGGCACCCCGGACCACCGTGACTCGGTGCTCACCGACGCGGAACGGGAGAGCGGGGAGACGATGATGATCTGTGTGTCCCGCTGCCGCGGGAAGCGGCTCGTGCTGGACCTGTGACCCCGAGGTCGGCGTCGATCCGGGCGACCGTCTCCAGCAGGTGCGGCAGCAGGTCCCGGCGGATCGACTCGACGGAGGTGCGGCCCGCCGGGACCGCTATGTTGACGGCCCCGACCACCTCGCCGCTCCGGTCGCGCACCGGGGCGGCCACCGACCGGAGCCCCTCCTCCAGCTCCTGGTCGACGAGGGCGTACCCCTGCCGCCGTACCCGCTGAAGTTCCGCCCGCAGGGCCGCGGTTGACATCACGCTGTGTTCCGTCAGGGGCAGCAGTTCGATGCGGGCGAGCCGGGCGTCGCTCTCCTCCTGCGGCAGATGGGCCATGATCACTCGGCCCGTGGAGGTCAGATGGGCCGGGAAGCGGGTGCCCACGGTGATCGCCGCGGACATGATGCGGCGGGTGGGGACCCTGGCGACGTAGACGACGTCGTCGCCGTCGAGGACGCACAGCGACGACGACTCCCGTACCTGCTCGACGAGTTGCTCCAGATGCGGTTCGGCGATCTGCGGCAGCGTGATGCCGGCGAGATAGGAGTAGCCGAGTTCCAGCACGCGCGGGGTGAGGCGGAAGAGGCGGCCGTCCTGGTGGACGTAGCCGAGGTCGAGGAGGGTCAGCAGCAGCCGGCGGGCGGCGGCCCGGGTCAGTCCGCAGGCGTCGGCGACCTCGCTCAGGGTGCGCTCGGGGTGCTCGGCGTCGAAGGAGCGGATGACGGCGAGGCCGCGTTCGAAGGACCTCACGAAGTGCGGTGCTCGGGCTCCCTCTGGCATGACCACCCCCAAAGTGTCAACAATGTTGTCAGCGAACCTATTGACCGGAGCCGTTGCCGCTTCTACCTTCCCGCTGAGCAGGTCTGCGCACTACTGTGCGCCTTGCGCACAACCTGTCGGAACACCGCTGCACCGTTCTCTGCACAGGAGGAGCCATGCGCCGTCTGATCGCCGGTCTCACCACCGGCACGTTCCTGCTCGCCGCGACGGCCTGCGGCTCGTCCGGGGGCTCCGGCTCGTCGGACGGCGGCGCCTCGTCCGGCGGGACCACCACCATCAAGGTCAGCACCATCCCGATCGTCGACACCGCCCCGCTCTACGTCGGCCAGGCCAAGGGCTTCTACGCCAAGCACGGGCTGAAGCTCACCATCAGCCAGGCCCAGGGCGGCGCGGCCATCGTGCCCGGCGTGGTCAGCGGCCAGTACCAGTTCGGCTTCTCCAACGTGACCTCGCTGCTGATCGCCCAGACCAACAACGTGCCGGTCAAGGCCGTGGCCGAGGGCAACAACTCCACCGGCAAGGAGAACGCCGACTTCTGCGGTCTGCTGGTCCCCAAGGGCAGCAGCATCACCTCGGCCAAGCAGCTCGCGGGCAAGAAGGTCGCCGTCAACAACCTCAACAACATCGGCGACACGACGGTGCGCGCCTCGGTCCGCAAGGCGGGCGGCGACCCCTCGAAGATCAAGTTCGTCGAGCTGCCCTTCGACCAGATGCCGGCCGCGCTCGACAAGGGCCAGGTCGACGGCGCCTTCATCGTGGAGCCCGCCTTCACGCAGGCCAAGAGCGAGGGCGCGAAGAACGTCGGGTCCCCCTTCGTCGACGCCGCCGAGAATCTCACCGTCGCCATGTTCTTCACCTCGCAGCAGTACGCCCAGAAGAACCCCGACGTGGTGAAGAGGTTCCAGGAGGCGACCAAGGAGGCCCTCGCCTACTCCGACAAGCACCCGGACGAGGTCCGCAAGATCGTCGGCACCTACACCAAGATCCCCTCGGCCCTGCTGTCCAAGATGACGCTGCCGCGCTGGCCCGCGGAGCCCAACAAGGCCTCGATCGAGGCGCTGGCAAAGCAGGGCGAGCAGGACGGCCTGTTCAAGTCGACCCCGGACGTCGACAAGCTGATGCCGTGAAAGGGCTGAACGCCGCACTCGGTGCGGCCGGACTCGCGGCCTTCCTCGCCCTGGGCGAGGTGGTGCCGCGGACCGGTCTGGTCAAGGAGAGCTACTTCCCGCCGACCAGCCGCATCGCCTCCGCCCTGGGGGACGAGATCACCGACGGTGCGTTCTGGTCGGCGCTCGGCGACACCCTCACCGGCTGGGCGATCGGACTCGCGATCGCGGTCGGCGCGGGAGTCGTTGTCGGCGTGCTCGTCTCCGTCGTGCCGTATCTGCGCGAGGCGACGGCCTCCACGATCGAGTTCCTGCGCCCCATCCCCTCGGTCGCCCTCATCCCGCTGGCGGTCCTGCTGTACGGCACCGAACTGCGCTCCGTCCTGCTGCTCGTCGTGTACGCGTCGTTCTGGCAGGTCCTCATCCAGACCCTCTACGGCGTCCAGGACGTCGACCCGGTCGCCGAGGAGACGGCGCGCTCGTACGGCCTCGGCACCTGGGCGCGGGTGCGGTACGTGCTGTGGCCGACCGCGCTGCCGTACGTCATGACGGGGGTGCGGCTGGCCGCCGCGGTGGCGCTGATCCTCGCCATCACCGCCGAACTCGTCATCGGCGCACCGGGGTTGGGCCAGCAGATCGCGGTCGCGCAGAGCTCGCAGGCGGTGCCCGAGATGTACGCGCTGATCGTCGTCACCGGACTGCTGGGGCTGCTCATCAACGTCGGCGCGCGCACGGTCGAGCGGCGGGCGCTGGCCTGGCACCAGTCGGTGCGCGGGGAGGTGGCGGTGTGATCGGGCGCGTGCTGCTGAGGGCGGTGTTCGTCCTCGCGCTGCCCGCGGTGCTGATCGCCGTGTGGTGGGCCGCCTCCAGCGGCAGCGTGAACCCCTACTGGCCGCCCCTGCGGACGATCCTGACGACCTTCCCCGACGTGTGGACCGCCGACCGGCTGCGCTCGGACGTGCTGCCGAGCGTGCTCAGGCTGCTCGGCGGCTATGCCACGGCCGCCGTCGTGGGCGTCGCGCTCGGCACGGTCATCGGCTCCTACCGGCGGGTGCGCGCCCTCTGCGAACCGGTGCTGGAGTTCCTGCGGGCCGTCCCGCCCCCGGTGCTGGTCCCGGTCATCATGCTGTTCGCCGGCATCGGCAACTCGATGAAGGTCGTCGTGATCGCCAGCGGCTGTGTGTGGCCGATCCTGCTCAACACGGTCGAGGGCGTACGCGCGGTCGACTCGGTGATGCTGGAGACGGCCCGCTCCTACGGCATCACCGGCGCCGCCCGGCTGCGCTCGCTGGTGCTGCCCTCGGCCGGCCCGCAGATCTTCGCGGGGCTGCGCCAGGCGCTGTCCATCGGCATCATTTTGATGGTGATCAGCGAGATGTTCGCCGCCAGCAACGGCATCGGCTTCACCGTCGTGCAGTTCCAGCGCAGCTTCGCCATCCCCGACATGTGGACCGGCATCCTCGTCCTCGGGCTGCTCGGCTTTGTCCTGTCCGTCGTCTTCCAGCTGGTCGAACGGCGAGTGCTCGCCTGGTACCACGGCCTGCGCGCATCCACCCGGCGGTCGGCGTGAACCTCGTGAAAGGGCGGTCCATGGACGCGCTGCTCGACATTTCCGGACTGCGGAAGGTCTACGAGGGGTCGGGCCGCCGCGTGGAGGCGGTGCGCGACCTGACCTTCACGGTGGAGTCCGGCGAACTCGTGTGTGTCGTCGGCCCGTCGGGCTGCGGCAAGACCACACTGCTGAAGTGCCTGGGCGGGCTGCTCGCGCCGACGGCGGGGCGGGTGCTGTTCGCGGGGAAGCCGGTGAGCGGGCCGCCGCCCGGGATGGCGCTGGTCTTCCAGGAGTACGGACGCAGCCTCTTCCCCTGGATGCGGGTCGCCGAGAACGTCGAACTCCCGCTGAAGCAGAAGGACTTGAGCAAGGCCAGGCGCAGGGAGCTGGTCGCGGACGCCCTCGCCTCGGTCGGTCTCGCGGACGCCGCCGGTGCCTACCCCTGGCAGCTGTCCGGCGGTATGCAGCAGCGCGTCGCCATCGCCCGCGCCCTCGCCTACGAGCCCGACGTCCTGCTGATGGACGAGCCGTTCGCGGCCGTCGACGCGCAGACCCGCGCGGATCTGGAGGACCTCGTGCGCGGCCTGTGGCGGGAGCGCGGCATCACGATCCTGTTCGTCACCCATGACATCGACGAGGCCGTCTACCTCGGTGAGCGGGTGGTCGTCCTGTCGGCCTCCCCCACCGTCGTGCAGGAGCAGCTGAAGGTGGATCTGCCCGACGAACGGGACCAGTTGACCACCCGCGTGGCTCCACGCTTCGCCGAACTGCGCACCCATGTCTACGAACAGATCCAGGCGGCGAAGCGCGGGAAGGCGGACCCGGCGGGCGGGAAGGCCGACGCGGAGCCTGCCGACCGTCCCTGAGCGTCAGGCGGTGACGATCTCCTGCTTCAGCGGCAGCAGTCGCTGCGCGATCGTGCCGATGGTCTCCTCGTCCACGCCCGCCTCAGTAAGCGCCCCGGCGAGATGGGTCACCACCCGGCCGAAGGCGTCCTCCGTGACGGCCAGGTGTTCGTGGGCCGTGCGCATCGAGCGCCCGGAGTAGGGGCGGGTGGCCCCGAGCGCCTGGCCGATGAAGCGGCGCTGGTGCTGCTTGAGCCGGTCCAGGTCCACCCCCGTGAAGTACGGCTGCAGATCCGGGTCGCTCAGTACCTTGTCGTAGAAGAGGTCGACGACGGCCCCGACGGCCTCCTCCCCTCCGAGTTGCTCGAAGAGGGTCGGGGTGGCTGCCGGGGCCGGCGTGCCGGCGGTGGTGTCGGTCATGACGTCAGGGTCGCCACGCCGTCTTGCCGCCGCGTGAGCAAGCGGTTACCGGGCTGTCAGAACCGCCTCACACCGCCTCAGCTCGTCACGTACGCCTCCACCTCGCTGAACTGCGCGGCCGGCCAGCCGGTGTTGGCCGTGACCGTCAGGCGCAGGTACCGCAGGTTGGTGCCGGCCGGGAGGGAGACGGTGGCCGTGTTGCCGGTGGCCGGGTCGAAGCGGTACCCGGTGGAGCCGACGACGGTCGAGTAGTTCGAGCCGTCGGTGCTGCCCAGCACGGTGACGGTCTGGGTGCGCGCGCCCCAGGCGGACGACGGCGGGAGCTTCAGCGTCAGCTTGCGTACGGCCTGCGCGGAGCCGAGGTCGACCGTCAGGGACTGCGGGAAGGCGTTGTTGGTCGACTCCCAGTAGGTGTTGGCGTCGCCGTCGACCGCCTTGCCCGGGGTGTAGACGTCCTGCGAGCCGGTCGCGGTGGCCGGGCGGCCCTTGGCGAGGTTGCGGTTCGGGTCGGGGTCGGTGTTGCCCTGGCCGGGCTGCGGCCACGTCGAGCAGTCGCTCCAGGTGCTGCTCCAGCCGGAGTTGCCGCCGCCGTCGTTGATGGTGAAGGTGCCGGAGCCGGACGGGTAGGGGCAGTTGTAGATGCCGGCCGCGCCGACCCCAGTGGCCTGGACGTTGCTGAACTTCGCCGTGCCCTGGGTCTCCGCCTGGACGACGACCGTGCCGGTGTTCTTCACCGTCGCCCCGCTGACGTTGACGTTGCCGGTCGAGTAGCCGTGTCCGCCGCCGGAGACGAACTCGAAGGCGCCGTAGGGGCTGTCGGTGATCGTCGTGTCGGTGATGTTGACGGTGGCGTTCACCGCGCTGTCGTAGGAGTCGACGCGCAGCGCGCCCATCGGGTGGTTCCAGTTGGGGTTCATCGCGCCGGTGCGCACGAGCGTGTTCCCGGAGACCGTGATGGTGCCGGACAGCGGGGAGAAGGGGTCGAGGAACTTCTGGTTGGAGATCGCGATGCCGCTGCCGAGGGCGTTGGTGTCGGAGACCAGGTTGTCGCTGACGGTGATGTCGGTGCCGCCGTAGATGGCGATGCCGTTGGCGAGGTTGGGCTGCGAGATGGTGTTGTTCTCGAAGCTGCTGTTGCTGTCCGCGCCGTTGAGGGACCACATGGCGAGCGAGTCGTCGCCCTGGTTGCGCAGGAAGTTGTTGCGGACGCGGACCCCGTGGGCGTTGCCGTTGAGGTTGAGGCCGTCGGCGGTGGTGTCGAGGATGCGGTTGTTCTCGACGACGAGGTTGTCGTTGTTGCCCGTCAGCCACAGGCCGACCTTCAGGTGCTGGAGCCACATCCCGGAGACCGAACTGTTCGGTCCGAGCGAGCCGTTGACGAAGTTGTCCGGGTTGGAGTCGACGCGCTCGGTGACCTCGCCGAGCACCGCGAAGTCCTTGAGGTGCACGGAGGCGGAGGAGCTGGACTGGTCGATGAAGCGGGAGGTGTGCACGACCGAGTACCAGCTGCCCGCACCCTGCAGCGTGACGTTCTGGACGCCGCTGAGCGAGGACGTCAGCTTGTAGTCGCCCGGCGGGATCCACACCACTCCCCCCTGCGCGGCGGCGATCGCGTCCCGGAAGGCCTGGGTGGAGTCGCCGTTCCCACTCGGATCGGCGCCCTTGGAGGTGACCGAGACCGAGCCCGCGGGCTGGCCGGCTTCCCCGCCGACCTGCTCGAAGTCCGCGACGTCTACGGTGACTTGGGTGCCGGTGGACTCGAAGGCGACCTTGTCGCCCGCCTGGACGCTCTGCCCGAGCAGCATGCGGGCGTTGTCGAAGAAGTGGTGCGTCTTGGCGCCGGCGATCCAACCGGTGTCGACGTACGAGTACTTCGACGTCACCGGCAGCGTCTTGGCGAGCTTGGTGCCGTTGACGTACACATTCAGCGAGCCCGACTGGCCGTCGGGGACGTTGTAGGAGACGTTCACCGCGTTGCTCGCCCGCGGCACCGTGAACTCCACGCGCTGCCCGGAGTTCAGGCGCACGGCCTGGCGTCCGGACGCCTCGGAGGCGACGGTGCCCTGGGTGTAGTCGGGGCCGATCTTCGTGCCGGTGGTGGTGGCGGACTCGGCCTCCACGGAGGTGAAGGGCAGACTCGCGCCCGCTGCCGCGTGGGCGGCGGGGGCGGTCGCGGTGAGCAGTCCGGCGGAGAGGGCCACCACCATGGCGGCGGGCATGCCCCTGACAGTTCTGTGCATGTGCTGATCCCTTCGAGGTGGGGGTGCGGGGATAGCGGTACGGATGCGGTGCGGGCTCAGCTGCGCAGCCAGACCGCGGTGTCCTTCGGCAGCCGTCCCTCGGCGTCCAAGGGGCCGCTGCCGAGGAGGAGTTCGGTGTGGGCGGGCAGCTCGGCGGGGGTGTCGGCGAGGTTCACCACGCACAGGGCGCCGGCCCGGCCGAAGGCGAGGACGCCCTCGGGTGCGGGCAGCCAGGTGAGCGGGCCGGTGCCGAAGAGGGGGCGCAGCCGGATGCCCTCGCGGTAGAGGGTGAGCATCGAGGCGGGGTCGGCGGCCTGGCGGTCGGCGGCGTACGCGGACCAGCCGGCGGGCTGCGGCAGCCACGGCTCCTGACGGGAGCCGAAACCGGCGTACGGCGCCTCCGCGGACCACGGCAGGGGGACCCGGCAGCCGTCGCGGCCGGGGTCGGTGCCGCCGGAGCGGAAGTACATCGGGTCCTCGATGCGCTCGCGCGGGATGTCCGCCTCGGGCAGGCCGAGCTCCTCGCCCTGGTAGAGGTAGACGGCGCCGGGCAGGGCGAGCGAGAGCAGGGCGGCGGCGCGGGCGCGCCGGGTGCCGAGGTCCAGGTCGGTCGGGGTGCCGAAGGCCTTGGCCGCGAAGTCGAACCCGGTGTCGGCGCGGCCGTAGCGGGTGACGGTCCGGGTGACGTCGTGGTTGCACAGCACCCAGGTGGCCGGCGCCCCCACCGGGGCGTGCTCGGCGAGCGTCGTGTCGATCGACGTACGGAGCCTGCCCGCGTCCCAAGGGCAGGACAGGAAGGAGAAGTTGAAGGCCGTGTGCAGCTCGTCGGGGCGCAGATAGCGGGCGAAGCGCTCGGCGTCGGGCAGCCACACCTCGCCGACGAACACCCCGTCGTACTCGTCGGCGACGGCCCGCCAGGAGCGGTAGATGTCGTGGAGTTCGTCGCGGTCGACGAAGGGGTTGCGGTCCACGCCCTCGATGAAGTCGGGCAGTTCGGGGTCCTTGGCGAGCAGTGCCGCCGAGTCGATGCGGACGCCCGCCACGCCCCGCTCGAACCAGAACCGCAGGATGTCCTCGTGCTCCTGGCGCACGGCCGGGTGGGCCCAGTTGAGGTCGGGCTGCTCGGGCGTGAACAGATGCAGATACCAGTCGCCGTCGGGCAGCCGCGTCCACACCGGTTCGGTGGAGCCGACGAACTGCGACGGCCAGTCGTTGGGCGGGAGTTGGCCGTGCGCTCCGCGTCCGGGCCGGAAGTGGAACATCTCGCGCTCGGGGCTGCCGGGCCCGGCCGCGAGCGCGGCCCTGAACCACGGGTGCTGGTCGGAGACATGGTTGGGCACGATGTCGACGATGGTGCGGATGCCCAGCTCGCGGGCCTCCGCGATGAGCTTCTCCGCCTCGGCGAGCGTCCCGAACGACGGGTCGATGGCGCGGTAGTCGGCGACGTCGTAGCCGCCGTCCTTCATCGGTGACAGATACCAGGGGGTGAACCACAGGGCGTCTACGCCGAGTTCGGCGAGATACGGCAGCCGGGAGCGGACGCCCGCGAGGTCACCGGTGCCGTCGCCGTCGGCATCGGCGAAGCTGCGGACGTAGACCTGGTAGATGACGGCGGAGCGCCACCAGTCCTTGTCGCCCCGAGCGTCGACGGGTTGGTCCTTCTGGGCAGGGGAGGGCTGTCCCACTGTGCATGCCTTTCTGTCGAAGGGAGGGCGTCAGCCCTTCGTGCTGCCCGCGCTGATCCCGGCGATGATGTGCCGCTGGAAGACCAGGAACAGCGCGACCATCGGGATGCTGGCGATGACCATCGCGGCGATGAGCACGGTGAGCTGGATGTTCTGCGACAGCTGGACCAGTGCCACGCTGATCGGCTGCTTGCCGGTGTCGGAGAAGACCATCAGCGGCCACAGGAAGTCCTGCCAGACGGCCACCAGGGCGAAGATCGACACGACTCCGAGGACCGGCCGCGACATGGGCAGCACGATCGACCAGAGCGTGCGCAGCTTTCCGGCGCCGTCCATCTCGGCGGCCTCCAGCACGTCGCGGGGAAGCTGGTCGAAGAACCGCTTGAGCAGATAGAGGTTGAAGGCGTTGGCGACGGCCGGCAGCCAGATGGCCAGCGGGTCGTTGAGCAGGCTGGTGTGGATGAACGGCAGGTCGGCCACGGTCAGGTACTTGGGGACGACCAGGGCCTGCGCCGGGACCATCAGCGTGGCGAGGATACCGCCGAGGATCACCTTGCCGAAGGCCGGCTTGAGCTTGGACAGGGCGTAGGCGGCGGCCGTGCAGAACACGATCTGGAACGCCCAGGCGCCGGCCGCCTGGACCACGGTGTTCCACAGGTGCTGGGGCAGCTGCATCAGGTCCCAGGCGTCGGTGTAGCCGCCGAGGTGCCACTGCTTCGGCACGAGGGTGGGCGGTGTCTGCGCGATCTCGTCCGGTGACTTCAGGGCGCCGGTCACCATCCAGTACACGGGGAAGAGGAAGGCGAAGGCGAAGAGCAGGACGACGGCGGTGAAGACGGTCCAGTAGAGGGCCTTGCCGCGCGGGCGGGCCAGCGTCGCCGGGGAGACCAGGGTGCGGGTGGCGCTCATGCGTCCTCCTCTCCGGAGCGGGTGAGCCGCAGATAAACGGCGGAGAAGGCGCCGAGCAGCACGAGGAGCATCACGCTGAGCGCGCAGGCGCCGCCGAAGTCGTTGTAGAGGAAGGCGTACTTGTAGATCAGGTAGAGCACGGTGACCGTGGCGTTCTCCGGGCCGCCGCCCGTGATCACGAACGGTTCGGTGAAGATCTGCATCGTGGCGATGATCTGAAGGAGCATCAGCATCAGGATGACGAACCGGGTCTGCGGGATCGTCACGTGCCGGATGCGCTGGAGCAGGTTGGCCCCGTCGAGTTCGGCGGCCTCGTACAGCTCGCCGGGGATCGACTGCAGGGCGGCGAGGTAGATCAGGACGGTGCCGCCCATGTTGGCCCACGTGGCCACGATCACCAGGGAGATGAGGGCGGTGTCGGCGCCGTTGGACCAGTTCGAGGTGGGCAGGTGCAGAAAGCGCAGCGCCTCGTTGGCCAGGCCCGCGCCGGGGTCGTAGAACCACTTCCACAGCAGGGCGCTGACCACCGGCGGGATCATCACCGGGAGGTAGACCACGACCCGGAAGAAGGCCTTGGCGTGCCGGAGTTCGTTGAGGACCAGGGCCATCACGAAGGGGATCGCGAAGCCGATCAGCAGGGCGAGCAGGGTGAAGGTCAGGGTGTTGCGCCAGGCCGCGGAGAACTCCGGATCGTGCCAGACGCGGGTGAAGTTGGCGGTGCCGACCCACTCGGGCGAGGAGCCCGGCGTGTACTTCTGGAAGGCGATCACGACGGCGCGGATCGCCGGGTACCAGGAGAACAGGGCGAAGCAGATCAGACCGCCCAGCAGGAAGCCGTAGGCGCGGGCCTGGTCGGCGAGGCGGCGCCGCCTCCGGTCCCCTGCCGGGGGCGGCGCCTGCACCGGGCGTACGGCGACCTTGCCGACCGGTCGCCGCTCGGCCGTCTTCGTCATGCTCAACCCCGCGCCAGGATGCTGTCGATCTTGCCGGAGGCTTCCTTGAGCAGCTGGTCGATGTTCGCGTCCTTCTTGGTGAGGACGGCGGAGACGGTGCCGTCGAGGACGGAGTAGATCTGCTGCGCGTTCGGCGGCTCGATCTTCATCTGGAGCTGCTGGTTGCCGTCGAGGAAGGTCTGGTAGTTCTCCACCGGCACATTGGCGTTGGCCTTCTTGACCTGCTGGTCCTTGGCGTCGGCGGCGCCGGTGAACAGGCGCGGCTCGGGCAGTCCGACGGGGGCGTCGTTCTTCTTGGCGCGGGCGTAGTCGCCGAGGAAGCCCGATCCGGGGGTGAGGAACATGTGGTCGAGCCACTTCAGGCCGGCGCGGATCTGGGCGGGCGTGTCGTGCTTGTTGAACATGTAGCCGTCGCCGCCGATGAGCGTGCCCTTGCCGCCGGGCATCGGGGCGAGCGCCAGGTCCTTGTAGTTGCCGCCCTTCTCCTTCACCAGGATCGGGATGTTGTCGGGGGCGGAGAGGTACATGCCGAGCTTGCCCGAACCCATCATCTGCTGCACGTCGTTGATGACGAGGAGCTGTTTGCTGCCCATCGAGTTGTCGCTCCAGCGCATGTCGTGCAGATTCTGCAGGACGGCGTGGCCCTCGGGGGTGTCGACGGAGGCCTTCTTGCCGTCGGCGCTGACGACGTCGCCGCCCTGGGAGTACATCTCGGCGGTGAAGTGCCAACCCCCTTGGTTCTGGGCGCTGTAGTCGGCGTAGCCGACGGTGCCGCCGCCGAGGGCCGCGATCTTCTTGGCGTCGGCGCGGACCTCCTCCCAGGTGGTGGGCGCCTTGTCCGGGTCGAGTCCGGCCTTCTCGAAGAGCTTGCGGTTGTAGATCAGACCCATCGAGTAGCCGGTGCGCGGGACGCCGTAGATCTTCCCGTCGACGGTGTAGATGTCGCGCAGCTGCTTCTGGATGGTGTCGTAGCTCTTCAACTCCTTGATGTACGGCGTGAGATCGGCTGCCTGGTTGATGTCGACGACGTGCTTGGCGTCGGTGAAGTACGTGTAGAACACGTCCTCCATCTGGCCGCCGGCGAGCTTGGCGTCGAAGGTCTTCGGGTCCTGGCAGGGGAACGCGTCGTGCGCGACGACGTCGATGTCCGGGTTCTTCTTCTCGAAGGCGGCGACGTCCTGCTCGAAGAACCCCCGGTCGACCTTGGCGCTCTTGGGCGGCTCGCAGTTGACCGTGATGCGCGTTTTGCCGCTGGAGGAGTCGTCGTCGCTCGATCCGCAGGCGGACGCGGTCAGAGCGAGCGAACAGACGCCGAGCGCGGCGAAGGTACGGCGGAACCCGGTGCTTCTCATCGGTGGACCCCTCTGGGCAGGAGCGGTGGGCGTCGCACACTCAAGCACCGCCGACATCCGAACGCAAGATGTCGCGCACAATTTGAAATTATTCGACAGCTGAATGGATCTCAGCTGCGAGGCGCCTGCGCGGTCGACCCCCTGACCACCAGCTCCGGCTCGAACAACAGCTCCTCCGCGGCTACGGAACTGCCGTTGATCTGCGCGTTCAGCAGCTCGACGGCCGCCCTCCCCATCGCCTCGATGGGCTGGCGGACGGTCGTCAGCGCGGGCTCGGTGCAGTTCATCAGCGCGGAGTCGTCGTAACCGACGACCGAGACCTGCGCGGGGACGCCGAGCCCCTTGCGCCGGGCGGCCCTGATCACCCCGAGGGCGAGCGGGTCGCTCGCACAGATGAAGCCGGTGACGCCCCGGTCGATGAGCCGGGAGGCCGCCGCGTGACCGCCCTCGATGGAGAACATGGTCCGGGCGACGAACTCCTCCGGGAGGTCCCCCATCTCCCGGGCCGCGGCGAGCTTGCGCACCGAGGGCATGTGGTCGGCAGGGCCGAGCACCAGGCCGATCCGCTCGTGCCCGAGCGAGGCCAGATGCCGCCAGGCCTGCTCCACCGCCACCGCGTCGTCGCAGGACACGCCCGGGAACCCGAGGTCGTCGATGGAGGCGTTGACCAGCACCACCGGGATGTTGCGCTCGCCGAGCAGCCGGTAGTGGTCGTGCGGGGCGTCCGCCTGCGCGAACAGTCCGCCGGCGAAGACGACACCGGAGACCTGCTGCTGCAGCAGCAGCTCCACGTAGTCGGCCTCGGAGACGCCGCCCTTGGTCTGGGTGCACAGCACCGGGGTGAGGCCGAGCTGGGCCAGGGCGCCGCCGATCACCTCGGCGAACGCCGGGAAGATCGGGTTCTGCAGCTCGGGCAGGACGAGGCCCACGAGCCGCGCACGCTCGCCGCGCAGCTGCGTGGGCCGCTCGTAGCCGAGCACGTCCAGGGCGGAGAGCACCGCCTGCCGGGTGGACTCGGAGACCCCGCGTTTGCCGTTGAGCACCCGGCTGACCGTGGCCTCACTGACCCCGACCTTCTTCGCCACCTCAGCAAGTCGTCGCGTCATGAGCGCAAGAATAGCGCAAGAAATGCAAACTGCTTGCGTAATGGTGGCGGGTGAGGTGTCGGGCAGGCCGTCGCGGGCGGCGCCGGTGGACCGGTCAGGGGGCCGCCCACAGACCGCGGACGTGCCCGAGGTGCCTGGTCATCACCTCGCGTACGCGCTCCGGGTCCCGTGCGAGCAGCGCGTCGAGGAGTTCCAGGTGCTCCTCGGCGGAGGCCTGCAGCCGGCCCGCCTCGACCAGGGCGGTCAGCCCGTACAGCCGCGAACGGCGCCGCAGGTCCCGTACGACCTCCACGAGATGGTCGTTGCCCGCGAGGGCCAGCAGACTCAGGTGGAAGTTCAGGTCGGCCCCGATGTACTCGATGAGGTCGCCCTTGGCCGCCGCGTTGACGATCTCCATGGCGAGCGGCCGCAGCGCCCTCAGCGCGTCGAGGTCGGCGGTGGTCGCGAGGCCCACAGTCGTCGGGATCTCGATCAGGGACCGTACGTGCTTGTACTCGTCGAGCTGCTTGTCGGAGACGACGGTGACCCTGAAGCCCTTGTTCGGGACGATGTCGACCATGCCCTCCTTGACCAGTTCGAGCATGGCCTCGCGCACCGGGGTCGCGGAGACGCCGAGGCGCGGGGCGAGGCCGGGCGCCGAGTACACCTCGCCCGGGCGCAGTTCACCGGCGATCAGTGCGGCCCGCAGCACATCCACCGTACGTTCGCGGAAGTTGGGCTTCCTGCCGCCGAGCGGGGGCAGGGCGGGGCGTCGCTGCGGGGCCATGGTGATCGTCCTCCTCGGGTCGCCCGACACTATCGAAGGCGGCTACAGCACGAAGCCCGCGGGGAAGGGGTCCTCCGGGTCCAGCAGATACTGCGCGGTTCCCGTGATCCAGGCGCGGCCCGTGAAACTGGGCAGCACGGCCGGGCGGCCCGCGACCTCGGTCGTGCCGAGCAGGCGGCCGGTGAAGCGGGTGCCGATGAAGGACTCGTTGACGAACTCGGTGTGCAGGGGGGGTTGGCCGCGCGCGTGCAGCTGGGCCATGCGCGCGCTCGTCCCGGTGCCGCACGGCGAGCGGTCGAACCAGCCGGGGTGGATCGCCATCGCGTGGCGTGAGTGGCGTGCGGTCGAGCCGGGCGCGAGGAGGTGGACGTGGTGGCAGCCTCGGATGGAGGGATCCTCCGGGTGGACCGGCTCGTCCACGGCGTTGATGGCGTCCATGAGGGACAGGCCGGCGGCGAGGAGGTCGTCCTTGCGGGAGCGGTCGAAGGGGAGGCCGAGCTGGTCCAGCGGGAGGATGGCGTAGAAGTTGCCGCCGTATGCCATGTCATATGTTACTGACCGACCGTCAGCCAACGTGGCCTTCCGGTCGAGTGCGACCGCGAACGACGGCACGTTCCGCAGCGTCACCGCCTTCGCCGCCCCGTCCTGGACCGCCACCTCGGCGATCACCAGTCCGGCGGGGGTGTCCAGGCGGATGGTGGTGACCGGTTCGACGACCTCGACCATGCCGGTCTCCACCAGCACCGTCGCGACACCGATCGTGCCGTGCCCGCACATGGGCAGATAGCCGGACACCTCGATGTAGAGGACGCCCCAGTCGCAGTCGGGGCGGGTCGGCGGCTGCAGGATCGCGCCGCTCATCGCGGAGTGCCCGCGCGGCTCGTTCATCAGCAACTGCTTGATGTCGTCGCGGTGTTCGCGGAAGTACAGCCGCCGCTCGTTCATCGTGGCGCCGGGGACGACTCCGATGCCGCCGGTGATCACACGGGTCGGCATGCCCTCGGTGTGCGAGTCCACGGCGTGCAGGACCAGTTTGCTGCGCATGGCCTACGCCAGTCCGGCCGCGACGGCCTGCTCGGTGGCGGCCCGCACCACGGCCTCCTGCTCGGGCAGCAGCGGCATCCGCGGTGGACGACACGGGCCGCCGTAGCGCCCGACGATGTCCATCGACACCTTGATCGCCTGTACGAACTCCACCTTCGAGTCCCAGCGCAGCAGCGGGTGCAGCTGCTCGTACAGCTTCTTGGCGGTGTCCAGCTCCCCCGCGACGGCCGCGCGGTACAGCTCGACGCACGACCTGGGCAGCGCGTTCGGGTAGCCCGCCACCCAGCCCTTCGCACCGGCGATGGCGAGTTCGAGCAGTACGTCGTCGGCGCCGATCAACAGGTCGAGTTCCGGGGCGAGTTCGGCGATCCGGTAGGCGCGGCGGACGTCTCCGGAGAACTCCTTGACGCCCTGGATATGCCCCTCGCCGTGCAGCTTCGCGAGGAGTTCGGGCACGAGGTCGACCTTGGTGTCGATCGGGTTGTTGTACGCCACGACCGGCAGACCCGCCTTCGCGACCTCCGCGTAGTGGGCGAGGACCGAACGCTCGTCGGCGCGATAGGCGTTGGGCGGCAGCAGCATCACCGCGTGGCAGCCGGCGTCGCGGGCCTGCTCGGCCCAGCGGCGGGCCTCCGCGGACCCGTAGGCGGCGACGCCGGGCATCACACGCTCACCGCCGATCGCGGCGACGGCCGTCTCGACGACCTTGGCGCGCTCCTCGGGGGTCAGTACCTGGTACTCCCCCAGCGAGCCGTTGGGGACGACGCCGTCGCAGCCGTTCTCCACGAGCCAGGCGCAGTGCTCTGCGTACTTGCCGTGGTCCACGGAGAGGTCGTCGTTCAGCGGCAGCGCGGTGGCGACGAGGACGCCGCGCCAGGGGCGGTGGTCGGTCATGAGGGCCCTCCATCGGTCGGGTGAGTGTGCGCACGGGTCGTCGACTGCGAGTGCTCCTCGGCGAGCACGCCGAGCGGTACGGGACGGGCGAACGGCCTTCTGGACGCGGTGAGTTCGCATCCCGCGAGGCCCACGACCCCGGGTGCGCAGATCCGGCCCTGGCACCAGCCCATGCCGGCCCTGGTCAGCAGCTTCACGGTGCGCAGGTCACCGGCGCCGAGCTGCGCGACGGCCTCGCGGACCGTGCCGGCGGTGACCTCCTCGCAGCGGCACACCACGGTGTCGTCGGTGACCTGCTCGCTCCAGTTCGCGGGAGGGGCGTACACGGCATCGAGCGCGGCGGCGAACTCCCCCAGCCGCGTACGGGACTTGGCGGCCGCGACCCACTCCTGCGGGTCCGGTGTACCGCCCGTGAGGCGTACGGCGGCGGAGCGTCCGGCGATATGCCCCTCGGTCAGCGCGAGCGCCGAGCCGCCGATGCCGGTGGCCTCACCGGCGGCCCAGACGCCGGGTACGTCGGTGCGCTGTTCGCCGTCGACGTGGACGCGCAGGCCGTCGAGGCGGCAGCCGAGGGTCTCGGCGAGGTCGGTGTGCGGGAGCATGCCGTGCCCGACGGCGAGGGTGTCGCACGGGATACGGCGTTCGGTGCCGGCCCTGACCCCTCCCTCGCCGTCGAGCGCGGCGACGGTCACCGCCTCCAGCCGGTCGATGCCGTGCGCCTCAATGACGGTGTGCCGGGCGAGCGTTCGCACCCGGTGTCGCAGCAATCGGGCCGCGTATCCGGCGCCTTCGGCGACCTTGCCCGGCTGGGCCGCCAGTGCCCGGGTGCGCCGTAGGAAGGCCCGGGGGGCGGCCGACTCGACGAGCGCCGCGACCTTGACTCCCGCCGCCGCGAGCCCGACCGCCACGGGCAGCAGCAGCGGGCCGGTCCCGGCGACCACGGCGGTGCGGCCGGGCACCACGAGGGCGCCCTTGAGCATGGCCTGGGCCCCGCCCGCGGTGACGACGCCGGGCAGCGTCCAGCCGGGGAAGGGCAGCACCTTCTCGTATCCGCCGGTGGCCAGGACGACGGCGTCGGCGCTCACGGCCACCGCGTCCTCCTCCTCGGGGCCGAGCAGGGCGTGCACGGTGAACCGGCCGGACTCGCGCTCCACCAACCAGACATGATGATCCGTCAAGTGCTCTACGGCGCCTGCCCGCACGTGCGCGTCGAGCGCCTCGCGCAGCCGCTGCCAGGTCCGCCAGTCGTGGTGCAGGGCCTGCGGGCGGCCCGCGCGCAGGGCGGCGGCGGGCTGCCGGTAGAACTGGGCGCCCGCCTGCGCAGCCGCGTCGATCAGCGTGACGCGGACCCCGTGCGCGGCAGCGGCCACGGTCGCGGCGAGTCCCGCGGGTCCCGCGCCGATCACGGCGAGACGGGGCCGGTCAGTCATCGTGGCCCGTGCCTTCCTGGGTGCGGATCGCGTCGCCCGGTTGCAGGGGAAGCAGGCAAGCCCGTTGTCCCGGGCGGTCGTTGACGGTCACGAGGCAGTCGAAGCAGACTCCGATTCCGCAGAAGACGCCGCGCGGGCGGCCCTCGCCCCGGGTGGTGCGCCACGAGGTGATGCCGGCCGCCCAGAGCGCGGCGGCGACCGTCTGGCCGGGCAGCGCCTCGATGTCGCGGCCGTCGAACGTGACCGTGAAGGCGGGGCCCGGGCGGGCGCCTGCCAGGTCGAGCGGGGAGCTCACGCGGCCTCCTCGGCGAAGCGGTCGGGGCGGAACGGCGTCAGGTCCAGATCGGGTGTCTTCGCGGTCAGCGCCTGGGCGATCAGATGGCCGGTGCCGGTGGACAGACCGATGCCGGCGCCCTCGTGGCCGCAGGCGTGGAAGAGGCCGGGGACGCGGGGGTCCGGGCCGATGGCGGGTAGGTGGTCGGGCAGGTAGGGGCGGAAGCCGACGTAGGAGCGCAGGGCGCGGACGCCGGCCAGGAAGGGGAACAAGCGGGTCGCGCCCGCCGCCAGTGCGCGCAGCACCGGCAGCGAGAACGACCGGTCGAAGCCGACCCGTTCGCGGCTCGCGCCGATCAGGACCGGCCCGGCGGCGGTGCCCTCCACGACCGGCGAGGTCTGCAGCGCGGCCGAGTCGCTGGCCACGTCGGCCACGTAGTCGGCGGCGTACACCTTGTGGTGGACCATGCGCGGCAGCGGTTCGGTGACCAGGACGAAGCCGCGGCGCGGCAGCACGGGGAGGTGCGCCTCGGCAAGGGCGGCGATCTCGCCGCCCCAGGTTCCGGCCGCGTTGACGAGGGCCGGGGCGTGGATGTCGCCGCGGTCGGTACGGACGCCGAGCACGGACCCGTCGGGGGTGCGCAGGACGTCCGTCACGGTGCGGTCGGTGAGCAGGCGCGCGCCCGCGGCCCGCAGCAGATGGGCGGCGGCGAGGGCGGGCATGACCTGGCTGTCCTGCGGATAGTGCACGGCTCCGGGCAGACCGGGTGCGAGGTGGGGTTCGAGGCCGTACAGGGCGTCCCCGTCGACGGGTTCGGCGACGACTCCGGCGGCACGCTGCTCGACGGCGAGGCGCTCGAGTGCGGTCAGGCCGCCCGGTGAAGTGGCCACCACGACGCCGCCCTTGGCCTCGTACTGGATGAACTGGCCGAACTCCTCGGCCAGTTCACCCCACAGGCGGGTGGAGAGGAGCGCGAGGTCCAGCTCGGGGCCCGGTTCCTTGTCGGAGACGAGGATGTTGCCCTCCCCGGCGCCGGTCGTACCGCCGCCGACCGGGCCGCGGTCCACGACGGTCACGTCCAGACCGGCGCGGGCCGCGAACAGGGCGCAGGCGGCGCCGGTCATGCCGGCGCCGATGACCACGGCGTCGCAGGTCAGTGGGTGGGTCACGGTCAGTACTATGTCACATACCACAGGGCATGGGAACGGTGCCCACAGGACTTGGGAACGGTGCCCACAGGGCCCGGGAACGGGTGCCCACAGAGCTCGGAACACTCCCCCCAGATCCCTACACCCGACCCCCCGTAGCCGTATCCGAGGACATCCTCTGGGCGACGTAGATCGGGATGACGGAGAGCAGGACGAGGACGGCTGCCACCACGTTCACCACCGGGGCCTGCTGCGGTCTGGTCATGTTGTTGAAGATCCAGATGGGCAGCGTCTCGATGCCGGGACCGGCCGTGAACGTCGTCACCACGATCTCGTCGAAGGAGAGCGCGAAGGCGAGCAGTCCGCCTGCGAACAGTGCCGAGCGCACCAGCGGGAAGGTGATGTCCACGAAGGCGCGGAAGGTGTCGGCGCCCAGGTCCATCGCCGCTTCCTCATAGGAACCGGCGGTGCGGCGCAGCCGGGCCACGACGTTGTTGAAGACGACGACGATGCAGAAGGTGGCGTGGCCGACGATCACGGTGAAGAGGCCAAGGCCCACGCCCAGCGGCTCCAGCACTGTCCCGAAGGCCGAGTTGAGGGCGATGCCCGTGACGATGCCGGGCAGGGCGATCGGCAGGACGACCACGAAGGAGATGGTGTCGCGGCCGAAGAAGCGATGCCGGGCGACCGCGAAGGCGATGAGGGTGCCGAGGACCAGGGCGATGGCGGTGGCGCCGAGGCCTGCCTTGACCGAGACCCACAGCGCCTCGCGCGCGCCGGCGTTCTGCCAGGCGACGTGCCACCAGTGCAGGGTGAGGCCGGGCGGCGGCCAGCTCGCGCTGCGGTCCGGGTTCAGGGAGTTGACGAGGACGAGCAGCAGCGGGACGTAGATCACCGCGAAGCCGAGGGCGGCGGCGAGGCGGAGCGCTGTGCGGGCCCATCGGGAGAGTGCCATGTGACATACCACCCGCTTCACAGACTGCTGAGCGCGCCCGTTCGGCGCATCGCCAGCAGATACACCACGATGACCACGACCGGCACCGTGCCGAGCGCCGCCGCCATGGGCAGGTTGAGTTCGATGTTGGAGTAGACGACGTTGCCGATCAGCTGGGTCTTGCCGCCGACGATCTGCACGGTGATGTAGTCGCCGAGGCTGAGCGAGAAAGTGAAGATCGATCCGGCGGCGACGGACGGCAGCACCATCGGCACCACCACCGACCGGAAGGTGCGCCAGCTGCGCGCGCCCAGGTCCGCGGAGGCGTCGAGGAGGTTCGCGGGCAGCTGCTCCAGCGCCGTGTGGATCGGCAGGATCATGTACGGCAGCCAGAGGTACGTCAGGGTCAGCACGGTGGCCGGCAGTCCGAACCCGGGTCCGCCCGCGCCGAACGGCTTCAGCATCCAGTCGGCGAGTCCGCCCTCGGAGAGGATCAGCCGCCAGGCGTACACCTTGACCAGGTAACTGGCCCACAACGGCGTGAGGATGGCGACCACGAGCAGGGGCCGCCACTTCGGGCGGGCCACGCGGGCGGTGTAGAAGGCGAGCGGGAAGGCGATGACCGCGCACAGGACGGTGACCGCGAGCGCGACGCCGATGCTGCGCAGGATCACCTGCCGGTAGACGGGGGTGGTCAGCAGCTCGTGGAAGTTGTCGGTCGACCAGACCTTCACCACCTGGGAGGTGAAGGAGTTGGTCGTCCAGAACGCGGAGACGAACAGGACGGCCAGCGAGCCGAGGTAGAGCACGGTCAGCCACAGCAGCGGGGCGGTCAGCAGCAGGGCCAGCCGGAGCCGGGGGCGGCGGTGCAGCGCCCCGGCGAGCCGGCGGACGGTGCCCTGTCCGCCGGCTCGCTCAGCAACCACGGTCATGTGTTCAGCCCTTGATCTCGGTCCAGGCCTGCACCCACTTGGCGTACGGGACGCACTTGACGTCCGTGCGGCCGTCGAGGCACTGCTCGATGGGGGTGTTCCAGAAGGCGATGTTCTTCCAGTAGTTCTCGTCGGCGGCGTGGTAGGTGGTGCAGAAGTTCTTGTCGCTGGTCAGGTCGCACGCCTTGGAGTTGGCGGGCGCCTCGCCGAAGTACTCGGCGACCTGGGCGTTGACCTTCGGCGAGACGATCCAGTCCAGCCATTTGTAGGCGCAGTTGGGGTGCTTGGCCTTGGCGGAGACCATCCAGGTGTCGGACCAGCCGGTCGAACCCTCCTTGGGCACGAAGGCCTTGACCTTGGCACCCTCGTCGGCGGTGAGGTTGGCGATGACCTGCCAGGTGGTGCCGACCACGGAGTCGCCGCTCTTGAAGGCGGAGACCTCCTTGAGGTAGTCGCTCCAGTACTCGCCGATGTCCGCGTTCTGCTTCTTCAGCAGGGCGACGGCGGCGTCGAACTGCTTCTGGTCGAGCGCGTAGGGGTCCTTGATCTTCAACTCGGGCTTGGTGGCCTTGAGATACAGCGCGGCGTCGGCGATGTAGATCGGGGAGTCGTACGCGGTGACGTGGCCCTTGTACTTGGCGGCGTCGTCGAAGACGGCCGCCCAGGAGGTGGGGGCGGGGGTGACCTTCTGGGTGTTGTACATCAGCAGGTTGGCGCCGCGGCCGTGCGGGATGCCGTACATCTGGCCGTCGACGGAGTTCCAGTCGCCGTTCTTCAACCCGGCGAAGATGTCCTTGTAGTTGGGCACGAGCTTGGTGTTGACGGGGGTTGCGTCGCCGGAGGCGATGAGGCGCAGGGAGGCGTCGCCGGAGGCGGAGACGGCGTCGTACTCGCCGGTCTTCATCAGCTTGACCATCTCGTCGGAGCTGGCCGCGACCTTGGAGTTGACCTGGCAGCCGGTCTGCTTCTCGAAGTCGCTGACCCAGTCGACCTTGGGGTCGTTGGAGCCGTCCTCGACATAGCCGGCCCAGGCGATCAGATTGACCTGGCCCTCGGTCTTGCCGAGTTTCGTGGGCGCCTTGAGATCGGGGGGGTTGAGGCCGGTGGACGACGAGCCGCCGCCGGAGTCGGAGGAGCCGCACGCACCGGCGGCGAGGACGAGCGTGGCCGCGCAGGCGGCGGCCTTGAGGGTTCGGGTGAGACGCACGACGTTCTCCCTGGGCTGTGGGGGCTTCGGCGGCTGACGTGGGGGGTTCAGCGGGTGTCCGGGACCCGGACGGTGTGGCGGTGGTGCCATTGCAGGCGCACCCTGGTGCCGCGGTAGGCGGCCACGTCCTCGGCGGAGGTCTCGAGGTTCTGCTGCAGTGCGGTGAGCCGGCCGCCGGCGTCGAGGTCGACCAGGAATCGGGTGGTGTCCCCCAGGTAGACGACCTCGGCGACGGTGCCGGTGGCGGTGGCGTGTTCGGGTTCGTCGGACTCCGCGGACTCCTTCAGTACGCGGATCTTCTCGGGCCTGATGCTGTAGACGCCCGGGGCGCCGACGACGCGTTGGGCGGACTCGCCCTCGATCAGGTTGGAGGTGCCGACGAAGGAGGCGACGAAGGGGGTGGCGGGGCGTTCGTAGATCTCGGCGGGGGTGCCGACCTGCTGGATGCGGCCCTGGTCGAAGACGGCGATGCGGTCGCTCATCGTCAGGGCTTCCTGCTGGTCGTGGGTGACGAAGACGAAGGTGATGCCGACCTCGCGTTGGAGTTCCTTGAGTTCGACCTGCATCTGCTCGCGCAGTTTGAGGTCGAGGGCGCCGAGCGGTTCGTCGAGGAGCAGCACGCGGGGGCGGCCGACGAGGGCGCGGGCGAGGGCGACGCGCTGGCGCTGGCCGCCGGAGAGCTGGGCGGGGCGCCGGGCGCCGAATCCTTCGAGGCGTACCTCGGCGAGGGCCTTGCGGGCGCGGACCAGGCGTTCGGCCTTGGGCACCTTGCGGATCTTCAGGCCGTAGGCGACGTTCTGTTCGACCGTCATGTGCGGGAAGAGGGCGTAGTCCTGGAAGACGGTGTGCACGTCCCGCTCGAAGGGTGCGAGGCCGGTGACCTCCTGTCCGGCGAGTTCGATGCCGCCCGCGGTCGGTGTC
Organism: Streptomyces spinosisporus; assembly: GCF_022698145.1. GTDB lineage: Bacteria > Actinomycetota > Actinomycetes > Streptomycetales > Streptomycetaceae > Streptomyces > Streptomyces spinosisporus. Next base: position 854,543 of record NZ_JALDAX010000001.1, on the reverse strand, counting down.
TCGAACCCGGCGATCAGCCGCAGGACCGTGGTCTTGCCGGAGCCCGAGGGTCCGAGCATCGAGAAGAACTCCCCGTCCCTGATCTCCAGGTCGACCCCGGCCACGGCGGTCGTCTCGCCGAACGACTTCCGCAGATCCTGCAGCCGGATCGCAATTCCCTCCATGCAGGGAACCTTTCTGGCGCTCTCGTACGTTGCACGGAAAGATATGAAGTCATAGTTCAAAGCTCAAGTCCCCCTCAAGGTAAAGCTTGAGTCAACGCACAAGGTGGTGGCCGTGAAGCAGCAGCAGATGAACGGTGGCGCCCGCAGAGCCGTCTTCACGCCGGTGGACAACCGGGCGCGCGTCGACGCGGTCGTGCGCCGGATCGGCGACGCCATCGAACTCGGCCTGCTGGCCGAGGGGGAGCAACTGCCCGGCGAGAGCGAGCTGGCCGGGCAGCTCGGCGTGTCCACCGTGACGCTGCGGGAGGCGCTGATGGCGCTGCGCCAGCAGGGCCTGGTCACCACCCGCCGGGGCCGCGGCGGCGGCTCCTTCGTCTCCTCGCCCGAGGTTCCCGGCGCGGAGCGCCTCAGGGTCCGGCTGCGCGGCTGGAGCACCGAGGAGCTGCGCGACCTCGGCGATCACTGGGCCGCCCTGTCGGGCACGGCGGCCCGCCTCGCCGCCGAGCGCACGGAACCCGACGATCTCGTCCAACTGCGGCGTACGGCCGAGGAGTTGACCCTCGCGGCGGACACGGCGGCGCGCAGCCGGGTCTACGGCCGCTTCCATGTGGAGCTGGCCGCCGCCGCACAGTCGGCCCGGCTGACCCGGGAACAGGTCGCGCTGCAGACCGAGATCGGCGCCGTGCTCTGTCTTGTGCTCGGGGACGACGAATATCGTGAAGAGGTGGCAGACCGTCACCGGTCCGTAATCTCGGCCGTGCAGGATGGAATCCAGGAAACGGCCAGGCACCTGGCCGAGCGGTGCGTCCAGGAGTCCACGGCGCGGCTCGTCGCGCTGCGCCTGACGCTCTAGACGCGGGCCCTGCGCCGCACCGTGCCCGGTCCCCGTCCGTTGGAGGGCACGGATGAGCCTCGCGACGGCAGCCGTCGGCACGGCACCGGAGAAGTCGGTCACGGCGGGCGTCCGCTCCGCTCTGGAGAGCGTGTTCGACGCCGTGGCCGCCACCCGCGCGGACACCGCGCAGCTGCTGGCCCGGGTGGCCGCCGAGGGCCGCCGTCCCGCGACCGTGGACCTCGCCGCCCTGCGACCGGGACTCCATCTGCGCCTGGCCCGCCACGCGTTGGTCTCCGGCGTCGGCTTCGTGGCCGCACCGGGGCTCCTCGGCGACGTACCCGCCTGGCTGGAGTGGTGGCAGAGCGACGCGGACGGCGGCGTACGGCCGCTGCTGCTCGATCTGGACCCCGCGCAGTCGGCGTACGCGGACTACACGCACTGGGACTGGTTCGCCCTGCCCCGCGACACCGGCGAGCGCGCGGTGGCCGGGCCGTACGTCGACTACCTCTGCTCCGACGAGTACAGCCTCACGCTGTCCGCGCCGGTGCAGATGGAGGGCCGGTTCGCCGGGGTGGCCGCGGCCGACGTGTATCTACGGCACTTCGAGGCGGCCGTGCTGCCGATGCTGCGCGGGCTGCCGGGGCCGGCCCATCTGGTGAACGCGCGCGGCCGGGTGACGGCGTCCGCCGACCCCGCCCATCTCGCCGGATCCCTCACCAAGGGGCCCGACTTCGCGGCCGTGCTGGAGCGGGCGCGGCCCGTGCGCTTCCGCGGGCTGCGGCTGATCCCGTGCCCGGATGTCCCGCTCGTGCTGGTGATCTCGCCCTCGCAGGGCTGAGCGCGCCGTCCCTGTGTCTGCGGCCCTGCTCCCCCGGTCCGCGCCTGCCGCCCCGCTCAGACTCCGGTGGCCGGCACCACCGTCAGATGCGCGGCCGTGCGCCGCGCCCTGCGGGCCCGGGGCCGCTCGCGGCGGGTCTCCCGCAGGATCAGGGTGAGCCGTGTGTAGCCCATCTCCCGCAGCGTGCCCGGCGTCTCGTCCACCACGCGGCAGTCGGTGGCGCCCCACCGCGGGTCGGGGTGGGTCAGCGGGCGTACGGCGCCGTCGTGCACCACGGCCTGTTCGCCCACCGCGCGGATCCAGTGCGGCAGGCCCTGGCGGTAGGCGGCCTCCATGATCGGGTCCTGGGCGATGTCACGGCGGATGGACTGCAGTCCGTGGTCGTGGGCGTAGCGCTCGACGGCGGCCGCGAAGTGCGCCAGCATGGGCAGGCACCAGCTCGACTCGTGCTCGCCGAGGACCGTGGCCGCGTCGGGGTGGAACAGCACGAACCTGAGGAAGTTGTCACCCGGCATGGCCGTGGGATGCTGCCCCATTTCGCGGAAAAGTGACGCGAAAGCACTGTTGGCCAGGACGACGTCCCAGCGGTGGTCAAGGACCACGGACGGAAAGGGGACGGCCTCCAGGAGGACCGCGTAGTCCTCCAGATACGCCTGGGCGTCGAGACTCTCGGGGACGGGCCGCGGTGCCGACCGCTGCCCACCTGCCTGATATGCCATCGGGAGGTCACCCCTCTTGCCTCTGCGGCCTTCACGCGGCGCCTTGATCCTGCGGCCCGGACTCGACTCGTGTCAACTATCGTGGCATTTCGTGGTGGTTCACGGCCGAAATTGGCCACAGTTGTGGCGACACCTGGATGGGAGTTCGAACTACCCGGTAATCTCCGTCGAGTTCACGGCGACCGCTTGTGAGAAGCCTGTGCGAAACGTAGGAGATCTGCCGGTGACGGAAGGCCTCGAGGGTCCGGGCACCACGGCGGCGAGCGCTGCGCTGCCGGCCGTCGTCGCTCGCGTCACCGCGCTCGCCGACCGGCTCGGCGTCTCCCACTCGGAGGTCTTCGACACCGCCCGGCTGTCCGCCGCCTCGGGTGTCCCCGAGCCCGTGGTGCAAGCCCTGCTGAGCGGCCGTCCGGCGGGCGAACCCGATGTGCAGGCACGGTTTCTGCAGCGTCTGGACCTGCTGCGCCGCACCCGGCTCAAGCCCAACGGGCGCAAGTACACCCAGCAGGAGATCGCCGACGGCGCGGGCATGTCCCGCCAGCAGGCGGGCGCGCTCATCAACGGCGACCGGCGCCCCACCATGGAGCACTGCGACGCCATCCAGCGCTTCTTCAGGGTGCACGCCGGCTTCCTCACGGCCGAGGATCCCGAGGCCCTCACGGGCGCCCTGCAGAGCACCGAGCAGGAACTCCTGCACAAGCTCGCCGAGCGGGAGGCCGCTGCCGCCGCCGACCCGCTGGAGCGGCTGCTGCAGGACCACGGGGTCCGCGGGATCGCCTGGCGGGCCGCGCAGTTGCCCACCGACCAGCACCGCGACAAGGTGGCGGAGTGGCTGGACATGCTCCTGGAGAGCGTCAAGCGGCCCGAGTCGTGAGCCTGGGGAGAGCTGTGGGCATCGGAAAGGAAATGCGCCGCCTGTGCGGGGAGTTGCTCGGAGAGCTCACGCTCGCAGCGCCCGCGCGCCCCGATGACCTCTACGGCGCGCTGTGCTCGTCGATGAGCAGACGCCGCGGCCGGCCGGTCCACTTCCGCACCGTCCCCTTCCCGACCGGGACGGCGAGCGGGTTGTGGCTGGACATGACCGACCAGGATCTCGTCGTGATCGAGGAACGCACGGCGCCGGACCACCAGTTGGTGATCCTCGGCCACGAGCTGTGGCACATGAAGGCCGGTCACTGCGGCCATCACGTGGAGGGCACGAAGGTGGCGGCCCGGCTGATGAGCGACGACGCCGATCTGCGCGCCACGGTCCGCAAGGTGGTCGCCCGCAGTCGCTTCGACCTCGCCGAGGAACAGGAGGCCGAGAGCTTCGGGCTGCTGCTGGCCAGCAAGTGCCGTACGTGGCTGGCCGGTTCGGGTCACCGGGCGCCGGTGCAGCGGGATCGGCTGGCGGGACGGATCGAGGCGTCGCTGGGGTATCTGGGGTCGCAGGGCTGAGCGTGGTCACGTCGCGCTGCGTTCGCTCACCTCCTTGAACGGGTTCTCCTCCTCACGGACGCGCGCGGTGTCCGGGCGGCCCGTGCCGGTGCCGGGGCAGCCCTCGATCAGGAGTTCGCGCCAGCGCTCGCGGCTCCAGTCGGCCGCGACCGTGCTCGCGGTGAAGTCCTCGACCAGCGCGACGAAACGCGCGGGGTCGCTGTGGAACGGGAAGTGGCCGGCCTGCTCGAATATCTCCAGGCGGCTGCCCGGCATCGCCGCGTGGGCGCCGTAGGCGTGCCGCACGGGCACCACGCTGTCGCGGTCGCCCCACACCAGCATGGTCGGCATGCCCTCGGTCAGATAGCACCGGTCGAGCATGGTGACGACCTGGCCGCGCCAGTCGACGACCGCGCGCAGGGTGCGGATGAAGGCGTTGCGGGAGGTCGCGTCCGGCAACGCGTCGACGAGGGTGAGCAGTTCGCGGGCGTCCTGGCCGAGGTCGGTGTCCAGCAGCCGCATCAGCAGGACCGTAAGGCTCACCTGCAACCGCATGCCCGGCAGCCGCAGGGCGGACAGCAGCAGATGGGCGCCGGGCAGGGAGACCAGGCGCAGGACGGGGTTGACCTCGCGGCCGACACCGCCCGAGCCGACCAGGACGAGCCGCTCGGTGCGCTCGGGGAACTGGTAGGCGAACTGCATGGCGACGCCCCCGCCCAGCGAGTGGCCGAGCAGGGTCGCCGACTCGATGCCGAGGGTGGTGAGCAGGTCGCGCACGCCGTTGGCGTACGCGGCCACCGAGTAGTCGGCGCGCGGCTTGTCGGAGGCGCCGTGCCCGAGCAGGTCGGGGGCGATCACGGTGTGCGTGCGGGCGAGACGGGGGATCAGCTCCGCCCAGGTCGCGGAGGAATCCCCGATGCCGTGGATGAGCACCAGCGCCGGGCCCTCGCCCGCCATGCGGTAGGCACGCCGGTAGCCGTGCACCACGCGGTACTTCAGCTCCAATTCCCCGTCGGCCACCGGACGCAGCCGTACGGAGCGCACCGGACCCCGCTCCGGGATGTCGGCCATGCACTCGCCTCCCCGTGCCATGGCCGCCCCGAAGCGGCCGTCATGCCATGGTGTCCAGGGTAGGACCGCTTTTCCACAAGGGATTTCGCGGACGTTTCGCCTCCGTTGAGCCGGGTCGCCGGTGCGGGCGGGCGCAGCCGCCCCGGCGGCCCGCTGAGCAGGGCAGACGCCCCATTGTCAGTGGTGGCAGGCAAGCTGGACTCGCGCCCCTTTGTGCGGGCGTGGACCGATGACGCCGACAGGGGAGAGCCGACGATGCCCACTGCCGTCCTGACCGACCGTGAGCGCACCGCCGTTCAGGCCTATCTGCGCCTGTTGCACACGGTGCGAGCCGCCTTCGACGGTCCCCCCGGCGATCCGCGACCACCCGTCGTGCCGCCCTCCGTGCTCCAGGAGGCGGAACAGGCGCTGGCCGCCGCGGGGCTGACGGGGAACGAGGAGGAGTTCTTCCGACTGCTGCAAACCTGGTGCCCCGAGCCATGACGGGCGAGCCCTGACGACTGAGCCACGACAAGTCAGCCGCGACGAGCGCCGTGCGGGGGCTCAGGAGACGTGCGCGACCGAGACCGCACTCGCCACCAGCCCCCGCTGCACGGTCCACCGGCCCCCGAAGCGGCCGAGCCGCGAGCCGCCGACCAGCGGGCCGGGGGCCAGGAGTTCGGCCCGGAGACCGCGTGCAGCGGTGAGCCGGGACCCGAGCCACGCCAGGACGGACGCCCGGCCAGGGTTTCAAGAGGCGTGCGCGACCGCGACCGCGCTCGCCACCAGCCCCCGCTGCACGGTCCACCGGCCCTCGAAGCGGTCGAGCCGCGAGCCGCCGAGCAGTGGGCCCGGGACGAGGAGTTCGGCTTGGAAGGTGCCGTGCAGCGGTGTGCCGGGGGCGGGGGTCACGGAGACCTCGATGTCGGCCTCGGTGAACTCCAGCCACTGCCGGGTGAGGGGGAACCACGCCTTGTAGACGGACTCCTTGGCGCTGAACAGCAGTCGGTCCCAGTGGATCGCGGGGTGCTGCTGGGCGAGGCGGCGCAGCCGTGCCTCCTCGGCGGGCAGCGACACGGCTTCCAGGACGCCGTCGGGAAGCGGCTGATGGGGTTCGGCGTCGATGCCGAGGGAGGCCAGGTCGGCGGCGCGGACCAGGGCGGCGGCGCAGTAGCCGTCGCAGTGCGTCATGGTGCCGGCGAGCCCGGCCGGCCAGCCGGGGGCGCCCCGCTCGCCGGGCAGGACGGGCTGCGGCGGCACACCGAGCTTGTCCATCGCGCGGCGCGCACAGGCGCGCACGAGGGCGAACTCGCGGCGGCGCTTGGGCACGGCCTGCGCCACCACCTCGGCCTCCTCGGGGTACAGCGGCGCGGGTTCGCTCCCGTCGTCGCCGAACACCTCCACGGCGACCACCTCGTCCGGCAGCAGCTCCTCGATCACCCGACGCCCACCTCCTCCGGCAGCACCCGGCGCAGTCTCCCCGGCGGCTGCGGCCGCTTGCGCCACTCGCGGGGGTAGCCGACGGACACCTCCTCGAAGCGGACGTCCTCGTGGACGGTGGTCCGCGGGATGTGCAGATGCCCGTAGACCATGGTCGCCACGCGGAAGCGCCGGTGCCAGTCGGCGGTCAGTTCCGTGCCGCACCACATGGCGAACTCGGGGTGCCACAGGACGTCGCAGGGGTGCCGGTCGAGGGGGTAGTGGTTGACGAGGACGGTGGGCAGGTCCTCGGGCAGCGCGGCGAGCCGGCGTTCGGTCTCGGCGACCCGGGCCCGGCACCAGGCCTCACGGCTCGGGTAGGGGTCGGGGTGGAGCAGATACTCGTCGTTGCACACGATGCCGGTTCCGTGCGCGTACTCCAGCCCCTGCGCCTTGGTGGTGCAGCCGGCCGGCAGGAACGAGTAGTCGTAGAGGAGGAAGAGCGGGGCGACGGCGACGGGGCCGTCCGGGCCCTGCCAGAGCGGGTAGGGGTCCTCGGGGGTGGTGACGCCGAGGTCGCGGCACATCTCGACGAGGTGGTCGTAGCGGGCGACGCCGCGCAGGGTGACGGGGTCCTTCGGGTGGGTCCACAGTTCGTGGTTGCCGGGCACCCAGACGACCTTGGCGAAGCGGCTCGCGAGGGTCTTCAGCGCCCAGCGGATGTCGGACACGGTCTCCGAGACGTCGCCGGCGACCAGCAGCCAGTCCTCGTCCGTCTCCGGCCGCATCGCCTCGACGAGGGCGCGGTTCTCGGCGTATCCGATGTGCAGATCGCTGATGGCCAGCAGCTGTCCGGCACCACCGGCCGTCGACGTCACCTCTCGCCCCCTCCGTGCAACCCTGCGCACTCACGAACGGCACCACGAGAACACATCCCGCCGCTCCCCGACAAGGCGGCCCCCGGGGCACCGGCCGGGTGCCGAGGGTCCGGGAATCCGTAACACGTACGTTGCACGCGCGACGCCCGGGAGGCCGTATGATCGCCCCGACACCAACGCCTCGAACTCCCTTCAGACAGGGGCGGTTTGGTGACCCTCCATTCTCCCTGCCCGGGTGCGGGCCGCTCGGCCCTGCCCGCGAACCGTGAAAGGCGGCCTGCATGGTCTACCGCGTACGCGTCTGGCTCAACCGCACGTACGCGGAGAACGTGTTCTTCATGGATCAGCTGCGCAGAAATCCGAGCGATCGGGCCGTGGAGATCCATGCGACGCACGGGGACGTGGACTCCCCCGTGCTGGCCGCCGCCGACACCGCCGAACTGGAGCCGGAGGGTCTGTCCCCGGCCGCGTACGTGGAGTTCGCGCTCGACCAGTGCCAGCGGCGCGGCATCGACGTGTTCGTGCCCCGGCTGCACCAGTCGGCGATCGTGGCGCACCGCGCGGAGTTCGAGGCCGTGGGCACGGCGCTGCTCGCGCCGCCGCCCGAGGCCGTGGCCGTCTTCGAGGACAAGGTCGTCGCCTACGAGGCCGTACAGGCGGTCGGGGCGCCCGTGCCGCCCTGGTGGCGGGTCCGGTCGGCGGACGAACTCGTGGCCGCCGTCGAGGAGTTGGAGGCGGACGGGCACAAGGCGTGCTTCAAGCCGGCGTCCGGCGCTGGCGGCGTGGGCTTCCGGGTGATCACGCGTTCCCCCTTCTCGATGGTGCAGCTGAGCGGCTTCCCGACGCCGTACGTCCCGCTGGACCTGGTGGTGTCGGCGCTGCAGCAGTCCGAGGAGCCGGTCGACTGGCTGGTGATGCCGCGCCTGGAGCAGCCGGAGGTGTCGGTGGACTGTCTGACCGGCCCGGACGACCGGGTCCGGCTGGCCGTCGGCCGCACCAAGGACGGGCGGCGCCGCGGGTTCACGCTGCACGAGCAGTGGCTGGAGCCGGCGCGGCGGATCGCGGAGCGGTTCGGGCTGCACTATCTGACGAACATCCAGTTCCGGATGTTCGGCGACCGCCCGGTCCTGATGGATGTCAACACGCGACCGGCCGGCGGGCTGCACCAGCTGTCGCTGTGCGGCGTCAACGCTCCTTGGGCGGCAGTGCAGTTGGCGCTCGGCGAGGACCCGGGTGAGATCGTCCCGCCGTTCCTGGGCCAGGACTACACGGTGGTGACGGGTCCGCGGCCGCTGCGTCCGGTGACGCTGCCGCAGCAGCGCCCCCAGGAGTCGGAGCCCCTGCTGCCGGCGGTGCCCGCGCAGACGGCGGATGCGTCGGAGCCCGACCGGGCCACCGCTTCCAAGTCCGGCGCCCGGGCCGCCACACCGGCCTAGGACCGACCGGCACGGGCACCCCCGCACCCCTGAGCTCCAACCGGTCTGGACCAATCATGGCGCAGCACCTTGACACCGTGATTGGTCCATACCAACTTGGTTGCGCACCTTCCTGCACTCCCGAACACCCCCATTTCTCCTGGGAGATCGCATGCGCAGCTCATTCGGACGACACAGACGTCGCTTCCTCGCACTGATCGGCTCCGCCGCCCTCGCACTCGCCGGAGCCATCGCGCTTCCCGGCACGGCCCAGGCGGCCAACATCCTGTCCAACCCCGGCTTCGAGTCGGGCAGCCTCTCCCCGTGGAGCTGCTCCGGCAACCTCGGCTCCGTCGTCTCCTCCCCCGTGCACGGCGGGTCCAAGGCCCTTCAGGGCGCGGTGAGTTCGAGCGACAACGCCCAGTGCAGCCAGACCGTGGCGGTCCAGCCGAACACCACCTACTCGCTCAGCGGCTGGGTCCGCGGCTCCTACGTGTACCTCGGCGTCGACGGCGGCGCCTCCACCTGGACCACCTCCCCCTCGGCGTACAGCCGGCTCACCGTCTCCTTCACCACCGGCGCCTCGCAGACCAGCGCGAAGATCTACGTCCACGGCTGGTACGCCCAGGGCACCTACTGGGCCGACGACATCAGCCTCGACGGCCCCGGCGGCGGAGGCGGGGGCGACACCCAGGCCCCGAGCGCGCCCGGCGGGCTGACCTCGACCGGCAAGACCTCCACCAGCGTGTCGCTGAAGTGGAACGCGTCCACGGACAACGTGGGCGTGACCGGGTACGACGTCTACAGCGGCGCCAACCAGGTCCTCAGCGTGTCCGGCACCAGCGCCACGGTCGGCGGGCTCTCGCCCAGCACGGCATACACCTTCACCGTCAAGGCGCGCGACGCGGCCGGCAACACCTCCGGCGCCTCCAACTCCGTGAGCGTGACGACGGACGCGGGCGGTGGCGGCGGCACCGGCTTCAAGCAGGCCGCGCCCTATCTCTACGAGGGCTGGGGCGACCCGCCGAGCCCGTCGACGGTGATGAGCGCGACCGGCGTCAAGTGGTTCACGATGGCCTTCATGCTCGACTCCGGCGGCTGCAACCCGGCCTGGGACGGCAGCCGTCCGCTGACCGGCGGCGCCGACCAGAGCGCCATCAACGCCATCCGGTCCGGCGGCGGGGACGTCGTGCCGTCGTTCGGCGGCTGGCAGGGCAGCAAGCTCGGCGCCAACTGCTCCTCGGCGAGCGCGCTCGCGGGCGCCCTGCAGAAGGTGATCGACGCCTACTCGCTCAAGGCGATCGACATGGACATCGAGAACACCGACGAGTTCGAGAACGAGGCCGTCCAGGCGAAGATCCTCACCGCCCTGAAGACGGTCAAGGCCAACAACCCCGGTCTGAAGACCATCGTCACCTTCGGCACGTCGACCACCGGCCCGACGTACTACGGCAACCGGCTCATCGAGCAGGCGCAGTCGCTGAACGCCGGCATCGACGTCTTCACGATCATGCCGTTCGACTTCGGCGGCGGCTCCGACATGTACGGCAACACCGTGAACGCCGCAGAGGGCCTGAAGGCCAAGCTGAAGTCGACCTTCGGCTGGGACGACGCCACCGCCTACGCCCACATGGGCATCTCCGGCATGAACGGTCTGTCCGACCAGCAGGAGAACACCACCCCGGCGATCTGGACCCAGATCCGTGACTGGGCGAACAGCCACCACATCGCCCGGCTCGCCTTCTGGGCGGTCAACCGCGACCGGCCCTGCCCGGGCGGCGGCGTGGTGAGCAACTGCTCCGGCATCAGCCAGAGCACCTGGCAGTTCACCTCGATCACGGCCGGCTTCACCGGCTAGCGCTCGTCCCTTCAGCGGCGTGCGCTCGCGCTCGCCCCGTCAGCGGCGTGGGGGTGCCCCGACCGGGTACCCCCACGCCCGCGCGAGCTCCGCGAGCCGCGGCGGCAGCGCGGCCGTCCCGTCGGCGGGGCGGGCGGGCTGGATCCGGCCCGACCTGATGGTGCTCGACCAGTCGCCGAGCTGCGGGCGGAAGGTGCCGTGGTCCTTGGTGCCGTAGTCGAGCATGCCGCTCTCCCACGCGACGCCGAGGTAGTCGCACAGAGAGCGGGTGACCCGCTCCGGCTCGGCGGTGAGGTCCTCGTACGTCACCACATGGGCGTCCAGGCTCTGCCGTGCGGCCTCCAGCTTCTCGCTGTAGTCGAGCACCTCGGCCTCGATGGCCTCGCGGTCCGGGTCGGTACGGCGGTCGGTCAGCGAGGCGATGACCGCACCCGGGTGGCGCAGCAGCAGGATGTAGCGGGCGTTCGGCCAACATCGGTGCAGGCGCGGCCAGATGAGCGTGTTGGGCGGCGTCTTGTCGACGATGACGTCCTTGCCGCTGCGGGTCAGCTCCAGATGCAGCACCCGGTCCCACAGCAGGTGCTCCAGCTCGTCCTTGTCGAGCTGCAGCTCCCGCATGGCGTCCGCGGTGAACTCGCGCGAGAGGTGGACGTGCAGCGTCCGCAGATGCATCTCGTGCGGGGCGCGGATGCGGCTGTGGCTGTTCAGCAGGACCCGCAGCAGGGTGGAGCCGGAGCGCACCGAGGACAGCACGAAGACCGGGGAGTCCACCAGACGCGGGGCGGGCGGAGCGGTGTAGGAGGCGTCGCCGCCGCGCGGGGACGGCACGGCGTCGAGGTGTCTGCGGGGCGGGCTCACCGCCTGCGCCATGAGCCTCCCTCGACGCCTGAGCCCCTTTCGTATCGCGGTCATACGGCGGTCACTCACGCTGACACCTTCCTCTTGCCCTGTGGCCCGCATCCCAGTGGGAGCAGGCGAACTCCGGGTGTCGAGCAGGGGAACGGAGCCGGTCACGGACCCCGTCGAAGGGTCCGTGACCAGGTGACTTACCGCTTTCTTAAGATTCGATGGAAATCAGGACCGGCCCGCTCCCCGGTACAGCTCCAGCTCGCCGCTCAGTTCGAGGGCGAGGACGGTGGCGTACGGGTCGAGGTCGGCCGCGGACGGCCGGTCGATCCACAGCACGCCGACCGCCTCGTGCAGCCCGCCGACGACCTGGTGGCCGAGTTCGGTGCCGGTGCCGAGGACGGTGACCCTGCGGACCTTGGTGGCGAGCCCGCGCACGCCGATCTCGGCGCGAGGCGCGTCGAACAGGACGAGGTAGAGGGTGCGGCGATCGGCCGACAGGGTGCTGGGCCCGTAGTGGTGCCCGGCCGGCAGCCCGCGCACCGTGCCGTACACCGCCGGCTCGTGCCCGCGGATCCACTCCCCCAGCCCTTCCAGGCGTTCGACCTGCGGCTGCGGGATGGTGCCGTCCTCGGTCGGGCCGACGTCGAGGAGCAGATTGCCCCCGCCTCCGATGGTCTCGGTGAAGTAGCGGATCAGCTGCGCGAGCGACTTGTGGTGGTGGTCGTGGTGCTGGTGGCCCCACGAGTCGTTGATCGTCAGGCACAGCTCCCAGGGGCCCTCGGGCGGCACGATGGGGGCGCCCTGCTCGGGGGTGGCGTAGTCGCCCTCGCCGAGCATGCGGGCGTTGAAGACCACGTCGGGTACGTACGAGCGGACGAGCGCGGCGAGTTCTCGGATGCGCCACTGCTCCTCGCTGCGCTCCCACTCGCCGTCGAACCACATCAGGTCGGGCCGGTAGCGGGAGGCCAGCTCCCGTATCTGGCCGTCCCGGTAGGCGAGGTACCGCTCCCAGGCGGCCAGGTCCTCGTCCTCGGCCGCGCACTCCGAGTAGGGGTTGTCCTCCTGCTCCGGCGGGCGGCCCGGCTTGCGGGTGGAGGCGTAGTCCGGGTGGTTCCAGTCGGAGTGGGAGTAGTAGAGGCCGACCTTGAGCCCCTCCTCCCGCAGGGCGTCGGCGTAGGGGCCGAGGTAGTCCTTGCCGAGGCTGAGGTCGCCGTACTGGGTGTCCCACAGGGCCACGCCGTCGTGGTGACGGCTCGTCAGGACGGCGTAGCGGGCGCCCGCGCGGGCGAACAGGCCGGCCCACCGGCGCGGGTCGTAGTGCGCGCCGGTGAAGCGCTCCAGCTGGGACATGTACTGCTCGTGCGGCACGACGCCGTCGTAGAACGACCAGGACTCCTGGACGCCGTCGACGGCGTAGATGCCCCAGTGCACGAAGATCCCCAACTTGGCGTCGGTGAACCAGGGTTGCATGGTCATCCGGTCAGCTCCTGCGCAGCCGGAGCGTCAGGATCTGGAAGGGCCGCAGAGTGACGGGGACACCGCCGTCGACGACCTCGGCGTCTTCGAGGGGCCGTTCCAGGAGGTCGGTGATCTGGGCGCCGGCCACCGGGAACCCGGTGCGCAGCACGCCCTGGGCCCGGCCGCCGCGGGACTCGTAGAGCCGGACCACGACGTCGCCCGAGGCGTCGTCGGCGAGCTTCACGGCCTCGACGGTCACGCCCTCCCCGGCCACGGAGACGACCGGCTCCGGCGCGCCCGCCGCATCCGCCACGCGCAGCGGGAGGTTGAGGGCGTAGCCCTCGGCGACGGCGTCGTCGATGCTCGCGCCGGGCAGCAGCGCGTAGGCGAAGCGGTGGCGGCCCTGGTCGGCCTCCGGGTCCGGGACGCGCGGGGCGCGGACCAGGCTGAGGCTGATGCGGGTCGTGGTGCCGCCGTCCTCGCGGACGGTACGGGTGACGTCGTGGCCGTAGGTCGAGTCGTTGATGACCGCGACGCCGTAGCCGGGCTCGGCGATGTGCACCCAGCGGTGGCCGGAGACCTCAAACCGGGCCGCCTCCCAGCTGGTGTTGGTGTGCGTGGGCCGCTGGATGTGGCCGAACTGGATCTCGGCGGAGGAGTGCGGGGCCCGGATGTCCACCGGGAAGCCCGCCTTGAGGATCTTCTCGGCCTCGTGCCAGTCGATGTCGGTCTCGAAGTCGATCCCGGGGCTGCCCGCCCGCAGCGTGATCGTCTGGGTGATCGTCGAGCCCTTGCCGAAGGAGCGCTCGACGCGGATCGCGCCGATCAGCGGGTCCGTCTCGACGACGGTGACCGACTCGGCCTCCAGCAGGTCCGTGTAGCGGTTGCGGTAGTGCTTGTCGATGTCCCAGGCGTCCCAGTAGTTGGGCAGGTCGGTGTGCAGGCGCAGCAGGTTGCCCCGGTCGGCGAGGACCTCACGGTTCGCGCGCAGGTCCCGTACGGACGCGAGCGTGCCGTCCTCGCCCACCTCGACGCGGACCAGGCCGTTGTCGAGGACGCGGCCGTCGACGGTCACCGGCTGCGGCGGCTGCTCGGCGGCGGTCAGCGGCGCGCTGCCGCTCGCGGGCACGCGCACGTACGCGGGTGCGCCTTCGGGGGTGCGGACCACCTCGGCGCGTGCGTACGGGCTGGTGTTGAACACCCGGGCCTCGCCGCCGCCGAGCGCCGCGATCGCCTCGGCCGTCAGCGCCTCCAACTCCTTTGCGACACGGGCGTATTCGGCCTCCGCCTCGCGGTGCACCCAGGCGATGGAGGAGCCCGGCAGGATGTCGTGGAACTGGTGCAGCAGCACCGTCTTCCACAGCCGGTCCAGCTTCTCGTACGGGTAGGCGTAGCCGTCCGCGTGCAGTGCGGCCGTCGTCGCCCACAACTCGGCCTCGCGCAGCAGGTGTTCGCTGCGGCGGTTGCCCTGCTTGGTGCGGGCCTGGGAGGTGTAGGTGGCGCGGTGCAGCTCCAGGTAGAGCTCGCCGTTCCAGACGGGGGCGTCCGGGTACTCCTCGCGGGCCTTGGCGAAGAAGGCGTCGGGGTGCTCGACGACGACCTTGGGCGAGCCCTCCAGGTCGGCGAGCCGGCGGGCCCGTTCCATGATCTCGCGGGTGGGGCCGCCACCGCCGTCGCCCCAGCCGAACGGTGCGAGCGAGCGTGTACCGGCGCCCTTCTCCGCGTAGTTGCGGACCGCGCGGGCCATCTCCTCGCCGCTGAAGCGGGCGTTGTAGGTGTCGACGGGCGGGAAGTGGGTGAAGATGCGGGTGCCGTCGATGCCCTCCCACCAGAAGGTGTGGTGGGGGAAGGTGTTGGTCTGGTTCCAGGAGATCTTCTGGGTGAGGAACCACTCGTTGCCGGCGAGCTTGGCGAGCTGCGGGTAGGCGGCGTTGTAGCCGAAGGAGTCCGGCAGCCAGACGCCCTTGGTCTCGATGCCGAAGTGCTCGATGAAGAACCGCTTGCCGTGGATCAGCTGGCGGGCGATCGCCTCACCGCCGGGCAGGTTGCCGTCGGACTCCACCCACATGCCGCCGACCGGCGCCCACTGGCCCTTGGCGACGGACTTCTTGATCCGCTCCCACACCTGCGGGTAGTGGTCGCGCACCCACTCGTACTGCTGGGCCTGCGAGCAGGCGAAGATGAACTCCTCGTACTCGTCGGCGAGCGCGGTGACGTTGGAGAAGGTGCGGGACGTCTTGCGCTTGGTCTCGCGGATGGGCCACAGCCACGCGGAGTCGATGTGCGCGTGGCCGACGCCGGAGACGGTGTGTGCGCTGGCGTGGGCGGGCTTGGCCAGGACGGGCGCGAGCACCTCGCGGACGGCGGCGGCACTGCCGGAGATGTCGTCGAGGTCGAGGGCGTCCATGGCGCGGTCCAGGGCGTGCAGGATCTCGTGGCGGCGCGGCTCGTGCTCACCGAGGTGGACCATGAGTTCGCGCAGCACCTGCAGGTCCAGGTCGAGGTGGAAGACCTGCTCGTCGAGGACGGCGAGGTCGGCGCGCTTGAAGGTGTAGAGCGGCTTGTCGCCGGCCGTGAGCACGTCGCCGAGCGGGGTGGGCGCGGCGAAGTCGCCTGCGAGGATGTCGGGGTTGGAGGCGGCCTCGACCAGGTAGTGGATCTCCTCGCCGCCGGCCGCCGGGTTGGCGATCGGGACGTACTGGTTGAGCGGGTTGACCGCCTTCAGCGGTGTCCCGTCGGCGAGGTGGACCAGCGCCTCGGCCTGGTTGCCC
This sequence comes from Streptomyces spinosisporus, assembly GCF_022698145.1. GTDB lineage: Bacteria > Actinomycetota > Actinomycetes > Streptomycetales > Streptomycetaceae > Streptomyces > Streptomyces spinosisporus. The sequence goes on along the minus strand of NZ_JALDAX010000001.1, from coordinate 838,873 downwards.
GGCCAGTCGCCGACGAAGCCGAGGTCGATGACCGTCTCGACGCGCCGGCCGGCCCACTCGGCGGGCACGCTTCCCCGCATGCGGAACCAGGTGGTGCCCCAGGGCGGGCCCCAGGGGGTGTCCATCGCGAACGGCTCGTAGGGGGCGGCGGCCGCCTCCTCGAAGGGGACCGGCTCGCCCGGCGCCTGCCAGGCCTCGACCGTGAGGGGGACGGTGGCGGCGTAGAGCGCGGGCTTGATGCGCTGGTTGTGGAGGCGCTCGGCGCGCTCCTCGATCCGACGGCGTTCGTCGTGCATGAGAGGTCTCCAGAGAGGGCGGCGGGCACGTGGAGGGGAAAGCGCTTTCGGCCGGTTCGGCCGGGAGCTTACTTCAGGTAGGAGAGGCCGGGGTGAACGGCCGTGTAGCCCTCGACGAGCCGCCGGGCCACGTTCACGGAGTCGACCAGCGGATGCAGGGCGAAGGCCTTCACGGCCGTCGTACGGGAGCCGGACTCGGCGGCGGCGAGCACCTCGCGCTCGACCGCCTTGACCGCACAGACCAGGCCGGTGGCGTGGTCGGGCAGCGGGGCGACGGTGACCGGGTGCGCGCCGCCCGCGTCGACCAGGCACGGGACCTCGATGACGGCCTCGGTGTCGAGCACCGACAGGGTGGTGCGGTTGCGGACGTTGAGGATCAGGGTGGTGCGCTCGTCGCGGGCGATGGCCCGCATCAGGGCGAGGGCGACCTTCTCGTAGCCGCCGGAGAGGTCGTCGGCGTCGCGCTCGCCGGCGCCCGCGCTCTCGCGGTTCTCCGCCATGTACGTCGCCTCGCGCTCGGCGCGGGTGCGGTCCCAGGCGGTGAGCGCTCGGGCGCCGGGGTCGCGCATCTCCTCGTAGAAGCGCTCCTGCTGGTCGCGCAGGAAGGCGCCGCGGGTCTTCTCGGCCTGCTGGTAGGCGCGTACGGCCTCGCGGTTGAAGTAGTAGTAGTGCAGGTACTCGTTGGGGATCGCGCCGAGGGACTGCAGCCAGTCGACGCCGAAGAGCTTGCCCTCCTCGAAGGAGCCGAGCAGGTCGGGGTCGGCGAGCAGCCGCGGGAGTTCGTCGCGTCCGGCGATGTGCAGGCCGCGCACCCAGCCGAGGTGGTTGAGGCCGACGTAGTCGATCCAGGCCTGCTTCGGGTCGCCGCCGAGAACGCGGGCGATACGGCGGCCGAGGCCGACCGGGGAGTCGCAGATGCCGATGACGCGGTCGCCGAGGTGGCGGGACATGGCCTCGGTGACCAGGCCGGCCGGGTTGGTGAAGTTGATGACCCAGGCGTCGGGCGCGAGCCGGGCCACCCGCCGGGCGATGTCGACGGCGACGGGGACGGTGCGCAGGCCGTAGGCGATGCCGCCCGCGCCGACCGTCTCCTGGCCGAGGACGCCCTCGGCGAGCGCCACCCGCTCGTCGTTCGCCCTGCCTTCCAGGCCCCCGACGCGGATCGCGGAGAAGACGAAGTCGGCGCCGCGCAGGGCCTCGTCGAGGTCGGTCGTGGTGGTCACCGCGGGGGCGTCGGGCACCCCGGCGGCCTGCTCGGCCAGGACCCGGGCGACCGCGTCCAGCCGGCCGGCGTCCAGGTCGTGCAGGACGACGTCGGTGACCCGTCCCTCGGCGTGGTCCGTCAGCAGTGCCCCGTACACCAGCGGCACCCGGAACCCGCCGCCGCCCAGAATCGTCAGCCTCACGCCTGCACCTCTCCTGCCGCCACGACCTCGACGCCGGCCTCCTCCAGGGAGGAGCGGGTCGCCGGGTCGACCGGCGCGTTCGTCACCACCACGTCCAGGTCCTCGGGACCGCAGACCTTCGCCATCCCCGTACCCGGGAACTTCGCCGTGTCCGCCAGCAGCACCACCTTGTCGCTCGCCTTGATCATGGCGCGCTTGACCGGCACCTCCACGACCGTCGTGTCCATCACCTGCCCGCCGGGGCGCACTCCACTGGTGCCGAGGAAGAGCCAGTCGGCGTGCAGCTGGCGCAGATTGTCCTCGGTGAGGAAGCCGACCAGGGAGCGGTACTCGCGGCGCACCATGCCGCCGAGCAGCACCAGCTCGATGCCCTCGTCGTCGGCGAGCTCCTCGTAGACCACCAGGTTGCTGGTGATCACGGTGAGGCGGCGGCCGTGCAGCTGCCGGGCGAGGCGGTAGGCGGTGGTGCCGATGTCGAGCAGGACGGACTGGCCGTCGGCGACCATCGCCGCGGCGCGCGCGGCTATGGCGTCCTTCTCGGTGACGCGCACCTCGGCGACCTCGGCGAAGGGCTGGTCGCCCTCCTCCACGACGGCGCCGCCGTGCACGCGGGTGAGCAGCCCGTCCTCCTCCAGCTTGACCAGGTCGCGCCTGACCGTGGCGGGGCTCACGTCCAGCTGCTCGGAGAGGTCGGTCACGGACGCGGGGCCACCTGAGCGCAGGGCCCGCAGGATGAGTTGGTGTCGTCGTTCTGCCAGCACATCGCGAACACTACTCGTCATCTTCAATCATTTCCATGCGCACTTCTGCTCGGGTATTGACCAATCTCTCGCGGCGGCGCACGATTCCGGTCATCGAAATTGACGTGTTTTGGCGAGAGGCTGGGCGCGTGGACGACGACAGGCCCGACGTGCTCCTGACCGGGCTGCTCTTCTACGACCTCGTCCTCACCGGACTCGGCAAGCCGCCGACGCCGGGCGAGGAGATCTGGACCGGCGGCATGGGCTGCGGCCCCGGCGGCATCGCGAACCTCGCGGTGGCCGCGTCCCGGTTCGGCCTGCGCACCTCGCTGGCGACCGTCTTCGGCGACGACTTCTACGGCGCGTACTGCCAAGGCGTCCTGGGCGACCAGGAAGGCGTCGACCTCTCGCTCTCACGCACCGCGGACGGCTGGCCCACCCCCGTCACCGTCTCGCTGGCCGCGGGCCACGACCGGGCCCTGGTCACCCACGGCCAGGAGCCGCCGTTCTCGCAGGACAGGCTGGTGGGTGACCCGCCCGAGGCGCGCACCGCGCTCGTGCACCTGGAGGCGGAGCCGCGCGGCTGGCTCGCCAAGGCCGCCGCGAACGGCACGCAGATCTACGCCGACGTCGGCTGGGACCCCACCCAGCAGTGGTCGTCGCAGCTGCTGGACCAGCTCCCCCTGTGCCACGCCTTCCTCCCCAACGAGACCGAGGCGATGGCCTACACCCGCACCGACAGCGCCCTCGCCGCCCTCGGCACCCTCTCCGAACTGGTGCCGGTCGCCGTCGTCACGCGCGGCGGCGACGGCGCGGTGGCCGTCGACCAGACGACGGGCGAGTACGCCGAGGTCCCGGCCCTGGACGTCGCCGTCCTGGACGCCACCGGCGCGGGCGACGTGTTCGGCGCGAGCTTCGTCGCCGCCTCGCTCGGCGGCTGGCCGCTGCGGGAGCGGCTGCTGTTCGCCGTCCTCGCGGCCGGGCTGTCCGTCGGCCATCACGGCGGGGCGCTCGCCGCCCCCGGCTGGTACGGCGTCGACCGCTGGTGGCGCTCCCTGACCGACCCCGGCCTGAAGGCGGCGTACGGCTTCCTCGCCGAGCGGCTGCCGGCGGACGTCGGACCGCCGGTGCGCCACGCCCCGGTGACCCCGCCCGCACCACCGCACTGACCCCCCGCATTGCCCCTCTCATGCGAAGTCCCGTAAAGATCCGAAAGGCGGTGGGAGCTGTGCGGCTCTCACGAAGAGGTCTGCTCCGCGCAGGCCTGGCCGGTACGGCCGCCACGGCGCTCGGCGGCCTGGCGTCCGGCTGTGCCGTTCCGACCGGTTCCACCGGCCGGAACATGGTCCTGTGGTACTGGGACGGCGGTCTCGGCGACACCGTCCTCAAGAAGGCCAGGGCCCGTTACGACTCCACGGTCGACCTGCAGGCCATCAAGATCGGCGGCTACTACCGCTCCAAGCTGATCACGACGATGACCGGCCGTGCCCACATCCCCGACATCGCGGGGCTCAAGGGCGAGGACATGGCGTCCTATCTGCCCGACGCCGACCAGTTCGTGGATCTGCGCACGCTCGGCGCCGGGAAGTACCAGGACCAGTACCTGCCGTGGAAGTGGGAGCAGGGCATCGCCGACGACGGCACGATGGTCGGCTTCCCCATCGACTGCGGACCGGTGGCGCACTACTACCAGTACCAGGTGTTCCGCAGGGCCGGACTGCCCTACGAACCGGCCGACGTCTCCGCAGAGTTGAACACCTGGGAGAAGTTCTTCGCGGCCGGTGAGCAGCTGAAGAAGCGGATCCCCGGGACCTCGCTGCTCACCGACGTCAACAGCGTCTTCGAGAACATCGTGCAGCAGGGCGCCAAGCGCTACGTCGACAAGGACCGCCACTTCATCGGCGACCAGGAGCATGTGCGGCACGCCTGGGACCTCGCCGTCCAGGCCAAGCGGCGCGGCATCGTCTCCGACCTCGTCACCGGCACCCCGGACCAGATCTCCGCGGTCGACAGCGGCAAGCTGCCCAGCCAACTCGGCGCCTCCTGGGCGTCGTACGACATCAAGAACGGCAACCCGAGGACCAAGGGCAGGTGGCGGATCGCCGACATGCCGGTGCGCCCGGCCAACAACGGCGGCTCGTTCCTGTCGATCACCAAGGCATGCCGGGAGCCCGAGCAGGCCTTCGAGATCGTCGCGTGGATGCTCAACGCGGCCAACCAGGCCTCGGGTTACGTCGACGCGGGCCTCTTCCCCTCCACGCCCGCCTCCTACGAGCTGAAGCAACTGCGCGCGCCCGACCCCTTCTTCGGCGGCCAGGTGACGACGGACGTCTTCGGTCCGGCGGCGCAGAAGATCGCGATCGCCTACAACAGCCCCTACGACGTGGCGCTCGGACAGCCCATCAAGGACGAGATCAAGAACGTCGGCGTCCTCGGCAAGGACCCGGACCAGGCCTGGAGTGACGCCATGAGCAAGTGCCGGCGCATCGCGAAGCACCTGGGGGTGGACTACTGATGGCCACCGCCCTGGACAAGCCCCCCGTCGTCGCGCAGCGGACCCCGGCCGCCCGGCCCCGCTCGGCCCTGCGCAAGTACTGGCATCTGTACGCCGCGATCTCCCCGTTCTATCTGCTCTTCCTCGCCTTCGGTCTGGTCCCCGTCGGCTTCTCGCTCTATCTGTCGTTCCACCGCTGGGACGGCCTCGGCACGATGGAGTGGGCGGGTCTGTCGCAGTACCAGTACCTGCTGGGCGACAGCGACTTCTGGAGCTCGATCGGGAACACGATCCTCATCTGGGCGCTGGCCACCTTCCCCATGATCTTCCTGGCGATGGTGACGGCCGTGATGCTCAACTCCGCGGTCCGCTTCAAGAACGTCTACCGCTTCGCCTACTTCCTGCCGAACGTCACCTCGGTCGTCGCGATCGCCATCGTCTTCGGCTCGGTCTTCTCCACCAACTTCGGCCTCGTCAACGCCCTGTTGCAGGCGGTCGGCCTGGACCAGGTGGCGTGGCTGAACACGCCGTGGGGCATCAAGATCGCCATCGCGACGCTGATGACCTGGCAGTGGACCGGCTACAACGCGATCATCTTCCTGGCCGGTCTGCAGACCGTCCCGAGCGAGCTGTACGAGGCCGCGCGGGTGGACGGCGCCAATCCCGTGCAGACGTTCTTCCGGATCACGCTGCCGATGCTGCGGCCGACCCTGCTGTTCGTGCTCGTGGTCTCCACGGTCACCGGTCTGCAGAGCTTCACCGAGGCACAGGTGCTGCTGCAGAACACCTCGAACGACTCGACGTTCTCCGGCGGCCCGGGCCACGCGGGCCGGACGATGGTCCTCTACTTCTTCCAGCAGACCTTCGACAACAACGACTTCGGCTACGGCGCCGCCGTGGCCTGGGGGATCTTCCTCGTCGTCGTCATCTTCTCGATCATCAACTGGCGCCTTGTGCAGCGCCGGGGCGAAGACTAGGAGGCCTGAACGCCATGGCATCCATCAAGGGAACCCGCGGGCGGGGCATCGCCCTGCACGCCGTGCTCGTCGCCGGACTGCTGTTGTCGGCCTTCCCGTTCTACTGGGCCGTCATCATGTCGACCCACACGTCGAGCGAGATCTTCTCCTACCCGCCGAAGCTGCTGCCCGGCTCGCACTTCGCCGAGAACGTCCGCAGCCTCTTCGACAACATCGACTTCTTCGGCTCGATGCTCAACTCGCTGCTGGTGGCAGGCTCGGTGACCTTCCTGGTCCTGCTCTTCGACTCGCTGGCCGCGTTCGTCTTCGCCAAGTTCCGGTTCCCGGGCCGCAGGCTGCTGTTCGGGCTGCTGATGCTGATCTTCATGGTGCCGACGCAGCTGGCGATCATCCCGCAGTTCGTGATGATGGCGAAGATCGGCTGGATCGGCTCGATGACGGCGCTGATCGTGCCCGCGGCGGCCAACGCCTTCGGCATCTTCTGGATGCGCCAGTACATGCGCAGCGCCATCCACGACGAACTGCTGGACGCGTCCCGGATCGACGGGGCGCACTTCCTGCGCCAGTACTGGCATGTGGCCCTGCCGGTGGTCCGGCCGGGCCTGGCCTTCCTCGGCATCTTCACCTTCATGGGCCAGTGGAACGACTACGCCTGGCCCCTGATCTCCCTCACCAACCCGGACAACGTGACCCTCCAGGTCGCGCTCTCCCAGCTCAACGGCACCCACGGCACCACCGACTACGGAATGGTCATGACCGGCGCGCTGCTCGCCCTCGTCCCGCTGCTGATCGTCTTCGCGATCGGCGCCAAGCAGATCATCGGCGACCTCGGCAAGGGAGCCATCCGTTGACGGACCCCCTGCTCGCGCTCCGTCCCTGGGAGGCACCGGAGGTGACCTCCTGGGGGCGGCTCGCGATGAACGCCGTCGACCGGCGCGCGGGAGCACTCTCCCTGGACGGCGACTGGAGGTTCCAGCTGCTGCCCGTTCCGGACGCGCCGGTCGGCGGTGTCTGGTCGTCCGCGTACGTGCCGGGCGCCTGGACCATGCAGAGCGCCGGCGCCGACGACCCGCCGCAGTACACCAACGTCCGCATGCCGTTCGCCGAGTTCCCGCCCCGCTCCCCCGCCGCCAACCCGACGGGTGTGTACGAGCGCGAGGTGGACATCCCTGCCGACTGGTCGGGGCGCCGGATCGTGCTCCAGGTCGGCGCCGCCGAGAGCGTGCTCCTCGTGCACGTGGACGGGCGGCCGGTCGGGATCTCCAAGGACTCGCATCTGGCCGCCGAGTTCGACCTGTCCAGTGTGGTGCGCGCCGGTGAGCGGTCGGTGCTCAGGCTGACGGTCGTGAAGTGGTCCGACGCCTCGCACATCGAGGACCAGGACCAGTGGTGGCACGCGGGGCTCACCCGCCCGGTGCTGCTGTACGCCACCGACCCGCTGCACCTCGCCGACGTGGACGTACGGGCGGGCCGGGACGGCGGGCTGCGCATCGACTGCCGGGTGCGCGACGCACGCGGGGCGCTGCCGGACGGGTGGTGCGTCAGCGCCGAGCTGGAGGGCGAACTCCTCACGCAGGACCGGGAGTTCGACCGGGTCAACGCCGAGGACGAGCGGGTCTCCGACTTCCTCGGCGAGGCCCGCATCCGCACGACCGTCCCCGAGGTGCGCACCTGGAGCGCCGAGACACCCGAGCTGTACGACCTCACCGTCCGCCTGCACCGCCCCGACGGGACGGTCGCCGACACCTCCCGCCACCGCGTCGGCTTCCGCGACGTCGAGATCGTGGGACGCGACCTGCTGCTCAACGGCGAGCGCGTGTTCGTCCGGGGCGTCAACCGGCACGACTTCCACCCGCTGACCGGCCGCACGGTGTCGTACGAGGACATGCGCGCGGACCTGGTCCTGCTCAAGCGGTTCGGCTTCAACGCGATCCGCACCGCGCACTACCCGAACGACCCGGCGCTGTACGACCTCGCCGACGAACTCGGCCTCTACGTCGTCGACGAGGCGGACATCGAGTCCCACGACCACGCGCACGAGATCGCCGACGACCCGCGCTACCTGAACGCCTTCGTGGACCGGGTCTCGCGCATGGTGCTGCGGGACAGGAACCACCCCTCGGTCGTCATCTGGTCGCTGGGCAACGAGTCCGACTACGGCGCCCACCACGACGCGGCCGCGGGCTGGGTGCGCCGGCACGACCCGACGCGACCCGTCCAGTACGAGGGGGCCGCGAAGCTCGACTGGGCGGCGACCGACGACGCCTCCGACATCGCCTGCCCGATGTACGCGCCGATCGAGGACTGCGTCGCGCACGCCCTGTCGGGACGGCAGACCCGGCCCCTGATCCAGTGCGAGTACTCCCACGCCATGGGCAACAGCAACGGCACGCTGGCGGACCACTGGGCGGCCGTCGAGTCCACGCCGGGTCTTCAGGGCGGGTTCATCTGGGAGTTCCGGGACCACGGGATCCTGCAGCGCGTGAGCGACGGCAGACCCGCCGGTCGCGCGGGCGCCGGGCTGTACGGCAACGGTGTCACCGCGCCCGGCCACCGCTGGGCCTACGGCGGCGACTTCGGCGAGACGATCCACGACGGGGCGTTCATCGCCGACGGAGTGGTCTTTCCCGACCGCACCCCGAAGCCGGTGCTGTACGAGCACCGTGAGATCGCGGCGCCGGTCCGCATCGAGTGCCACCGCCACGAGGGCATCGTGCTCGGCAACCACCAGCACTTCCGCGGCCTCGACTGGCTGGCCGGCGAGTGGGAGCTGTCCCTCGCCGACGGCCGCGTCCTGACCGCCCCGGCCGAACTGCCCGACCTCAGGCCCGGCGAGACGGCGGCGGTGCCGCTGCCCTTCGAGGTGCCGCGCACCGGCGGCGAGACCTGGCTGACGCTGCGGGTGAGGGTGGCCGAGGACCAGCCCTGGGCGCCTCGCGGCACCGAGGTGTGCGTGCCGCAGGTGCGGCTGCGCGGGCCCTCCGTCTCCTGGGACGTCCCCGTGGACGGCGTGGTGCGGGTCGACGACGACGGCCTGCTGGTCCATCCGCTGCTGACGGCCGCGCCCACGCTCTCGCTGTGGCGGGCGCCCACCGACAACGACGAACTCGGCGGCATCGCTGCGCGCTGGCGTGACTGGGGCCTCGACACGCTCGTGCGCAAGGTCGTGGCGGTACGGCAGGACGGCGGCCGTACGACCGTGGACGCGCAGTACGCGGGCGCGGCCGGCGTCGTACGGCACCGGCAGACGTTCACCCCGGTCGAGGGCGGCATCCGCGTCGACGAGGAGGCCGAGCTGCCGGAGGATTTCCACGACGTGGCGCGGGTCGGCACGGTCTTCGAGACGGTGCCGGGCCCGGACCTGCTGGAGTGGTTCGGGCAGGGGCCGTGGGAGTCGTATCCCGACCGGAGCGCGGGCGCGCCCGTCGGCCATCACGCCCTGCCCGTCGACGAGTTGTTCACCCCCTATCTACGGCCGCAGGAGAGCGGCGGCCGGCACGGTGTGCGGCGCTTCACCCTGTCCGCGCCGGACGCGACCGGTCTCACGGTCGAGCTGGACGAGCCCCGGCAGGTCTCGGTGACCCGGTTCCGCGCCGAGGACCTGACCGCGGCCGCACACCACGACGAACTGGTACCGCGCCCCGGCTGCGTGGTCCATCTCGACGCGGTGCACCGGGGGTTGGGGACGGCGTCGTGCGGTCCGGACACCTCGCTGCCGTACCGCATCCCTGCGGGGGTCCATCGCTGGAGCTGGACGTTGCGCGTTCTGTGAACCGGCGGCGTGAACCGGCGGCCATCCCGTGCGGTGTCACATGTGACATGTCACATGTGACACCGCACGGTGACCCGCAGGCCGATACGTGGTTCGATGCCAACCCCATCTCCATAGACGTGGCAGGTGCCTGATGAAGCGTCATCTCGTTCTGCTGTCCGCTCTGGCCGGTGCTCTCGCCCTCGGTGCGCCGAGCGCCCTCGCGTCCGGTGAACCGCACTGGGTGCAGACCGGTACGTCGTACACGGACAGTCTGGGCGGCGGGCAGGGCCTGGCGAGCCGCGCGGACGGCTCGTTGCTGTACCGCGGCCTCGCGGACATTCCGCTGGATTTGAGAATCAAGGGCTGGAACCACGTCGGCGACCCGGACGTCGCGCGCGGCTACACCTTCGACGCCTATCAGGGCGCCGACACGGCCACGTCGAAGATGTACGCGGTCACCACACCGGCCGGGCAGCGTTACGAGTACGTCCACCGGCTCAACCCGGGCGAGAAGGTCAACAACTCCTTCGCCACCGTCTCGCCCGACGGGCAGTGGATGGTGTCGGGCGAGTGGGGCGACCAGAACCGGCTCCAGGTCTTCCCCGCTCCGCTGCTCAACCCGTCCACGCCGTCCAAGGGCGGTGACCTCGAGGAGGCGTGGCAGATCACCCTGGACAAGCCGGTGCGTAACATCCAGGGCTGCGACTTCGTGACCGACACACGCCTGGTGTGCGCCTCGGACGACGCGAGCGGCACGCTCTTCCCCGTCAGCCGCCCGCTCCTCCAGGTCGACCTGCCGCACAAGCTCGACGGGCAGCCCGTCACCGGCGCGGTGACCAGCCTGTTCGGCCTGCCGCAGCGCAGCATCTGCACGGGCGGCACCTTCGAGGCGGAGGGCGTCGACTACGACGTGAACAGCGGCACCCTGCGGGCGGAGGTCATCCCGCCGGGGGTGTGCGCGCTGGCGACGACCGTCTACTCCTACCGTCAGGCGTAGAAGCGGGACAGGCTCTGCAGGACCGCGGCCGGTTTGGTGCCGCCCTCGATCTCGATCGTTCCGTCGACGGTGATCTGGACACCGCCGGGCACGTCCTCGACCTCGGCGAGCCTGCCGACGAGGCGGATCCGGGAGCCGGCCTTCACCGGGGCGGGGAAACGGACCTTGTTCAGGCCGTAGTTGACCTTCGTGGTGACGCCCTGGACGTCGAGGAGTTCGGTGAAGAGCGGGATGAAGAGGGAGAGGGTCAGACAGCCGTGGGCGATCGGCGCGCCGAAGGGGCCGTCGGCGGCGCGCTCGGGGTCCACGTGGATCCACTGGTGGTCGCCGGTGGCGTCGGCGAAGGTGTTGATGCGCTCCTGGGTGACGTCGATCCATGCGCTGGTGCCGAGTTCGCTGCCGGCGAGCTTCTTCAGTTCGTCGATGCCGTTGACGGTGACGCTCATGAGGGGCCTGTTCCTTGTTCCTTGAGGGGCGGTCGGTTGCCGTAGTGCTGGCGCACACGGGACTTGAGGAGCTTCCCGGAGGCGGTGCGCGGGAGTGCGTCCGCGAGCACCAGCGACTTCGGGATCTTGTACTTGGCGAGGCGGCCGGAGAGGGAGGCCAGTACCTCGTCGGGGTCGAGCGGAACACCCTCGCGGGGCACCACGACCGCGCGCGGCACTTCGCCCCACTTGTCGTCGGGCACGCCGATGACCGCGCACTCGACGATGTCGGGGTGGGCGAGCAGCAGGTCCTCGATCTCGGCGGGGTAGATGTTCTCGCCACCGGAGATGATCATGTCCTTGATGCGGTCGACGATGTGGACGTATCCGTCCTCGTCGACCCGGGCCGCGTCCCCGCTGCGGAACCAGCCGTCGACGAGGACGGCGGCCGTCTCCTCGGGCAGTCCCCAGTAGCCGGGCATGACGTGCGGTCCCCGGACGACGACCTCGCCGGTCTCACCGGTGTCGACGGGTGTGAAGTCCGGCCGTACGACACGGACGTCGCTGAAGAAGTGCGGCACGCCCGCCGAACCCGCCTTGGTGACCGCGTGTTCCGCGTCCAGGAACAGCGTGCCGGGCGAGGCCTCCGTCATGCCGTAGCCCTGGAGGAAGGTCAGGCCGCGCTCCTGGTAGGCGGCGATCAGGGGCGTCGGCACGGGTGAGCCGCCGCAGGTGAGGATGCGCAGCGACGACAGGTCCGCGTCCGGCCAGCGCGGATGCCGGGCCACCTGCTCGAACATCGTCGGCACCCCGAACATGAAGGTGATCCGGTGCTGTTCGATCAGGTCGAGGGTGGCGGCCGGGTCGAAGGACTCCACCAGGACGCAGGTTCCGCCCTTCAGCAGCACCGGCAGCGTCAGCATGTTCAGGCCCGCGGTGTGGAACAACGGCGCGGAGACCAGGGCGCGTTCGTCGGCGATCAGGTCGGTGTCGACGAGGACGTTGACGGCGTTCCAGGTGAGATTGGCGTGGGTGAGCATCGCGCCCTTGGGACGGCCGGTGGTCCCCGAGGTGTACATGATGATGCAGGTGTCGTCGGGGGTGACCGGTTCGTCGATCGGCTCGCTGTCGGCTCCGGCCACCAACTCCTCGTATTCGGCGCCCACTTGGACGTACGAACGGACGTCGGTGTCGCCCGGCAGCCCGGCGACGAGCTCCGCGTGGGAGACGCCGTGGACCAGGGCCCTGGCCCCTGAGTCGGCGAGCTGGAAGGCGATCTCCGGTCCCGCGAGACGGGTGTTGAGCGGGACGAAGACCGCGCCGAGCGTGCCCGCCGCGAACAGGGTCTCCAGATAGGAGGGATGGTTGGGGCCGAGGTGGGCGATGCGGTCGCCGCGCCGCACCCCGCGCTCGCGCAGGGCGTGGGCGAGGCGGGTGGCGCGGTCGTACAGCTGCGCATAGGTGAGCGAGGTGTCGCCGTGGATCAGGGCGGTGCGGTGCGGAGTCTTGCGGGCCCGGCGTGCGGGCCACGACCCCAGTCCCTCATTGCGCATCTACGGCCCCTTACGGCGTGGTCAGCCCGAGCAGACGGGCGGCGTTCTCCTTGAGGATCTTCGGCCTGACCTCGTCCTTGATGCCGAGCTTCGCGAAGTCGGCGAGCCAGCGGTCGGGGGTGAGGACGGGGAAGTCGGAGCCGAAGAGGACCTTGTCCTTGAGCAGCGTGTTGGCGTACTGCACGAGCTGCGGCGGGAAGTACTTCGGCGACCAGCCGGACAGGTCGATGTGCACGCCCGGCTTGTGCGTGGCGACGGCGAGGGCCTCGTCCTGCCAGGGGAAGGACGGGTGCGCCAGGATGATCTTCAGATGCGGGAAGTCGGCGGCCACGTCGTCGACGTGGAGCGGGTTGGAGTACTTCAGGCGGATGCCGCCCCCGCCCGGGACCCCGGCACCGATCCCGGTCTGGCCGGTGTGGAACAGGGCGATGGTGCCGGTCTCCTCGATCACCTCGTAGAGGCCGTACGCCACCGAGCGGTCGTCGGGGAAGAAGCCCTGGATGCTGGGGTGGAACTTGAATCCCTTCACCCCGTACTCCTCGACCAGCCGGCGGGCCTGCTTGACGCCCGCCTTGCCGCGGAAGGGGTCGACGGAGGCGAAGGGGATGAGGACGTCGGGGTTGGCGGCGGCGGCCTCGGCGACCTCCTCGTTCGGGACGGGCGCGGTGCCGGTCGCGGACTCGGCGTCGACCGTGAAGATCACGGCGGCCATGTTCCGCTCGCGGTAGTAGGCGGCCGTCTCCTCCAGGGTCGGCTTCCGCTTGCCCTCGACCTTGAAGTAGGCGGAGGAGGCGTCGTGCAGGTCGTCGTCCAGGGAGGAGTGGCCCTTGGAGGAGACCTCCGCGTGGGTGTGGACGTCGATCGCGGTGAGTTCCTCGATGTTCACGACGCCTCCGGGGCCTTCGGGGCGGGGATGCCGACGGTCTGCAGTTCCGCGCCGACCGAGGTGGGGAAGGCGTCGGCCAGGCTGTCCGGGGTCCAGCCGCCGTCGGCGTACGCCGCCCTGATCTCCTGCGGGTGCGACCAGAGTGCCACCTTGTCGCCGCCGATGCCGATGGCCTGGCCGGTGATGCCGCGGGCCGCGTCGGAGGCGAGGAAGGGGACGAGGGCCGCGCAGTCCTCGGGCGTGCCGAAGCCCTCGCCCTTGCGCAGGAAGTCCGGCAGCGGCTCGCCGCCGCGCATGGCCTCGATGTACGGGGCGAAGGCGGGGATGGTCTCGGTCATCGCGGTCGCGGCGACCGGCACGATCGCGTTGACGGTGATGTTCGCCCGGCCCAGCTCCATCGACCAGGTGCGGGCCATGGCGGCGATGCCGGCCTTGGCGGCGGCGTAGTTCGTCTGTCCGAAGTTGCCGCGCTGCCCGGCCGGGGAGCCGACCAGGATCAGCGTGCCGCCCCCGCCCTGCTCGCGCATCCGGACGGCGGCGGCGCGGGCGCAGGTGAACGTGCCCCTGAGGTGGGTGGTGATCACCGCGTCGAAGTCCTCGTCGGTCATCTTCCACAGGACCTTGTCGCGCAGGATGCCGGCGTTGGTGACCAGGATGTCAAGGCGTCCGAACTCCTCCACCGCGCGGTTCACCAGGCGCTCCGCGGCCTCGGCCGTGCCGACCGGGACGACCTCGGCGACGGCCCTGCCGCCCGCCTCGGTGAGGGACTTCACGGCCGCTCCTGCCACCGCCTCGTCGACGTCGTTGACGACCACGGACGCGCCATGGGCGGCCAGGGCGTGGGCGTAGGCGAGGCCGAGGCCCCGGCCGCTGCCGGTGACGACGGCGGCCTTGCCGGTGAGATCGATGCTGGGCACGGGTGGGTCCCTCCACGAGCTGGTACGGGTGCTGCGGCGTCGAGAAGCGAGCTGCGCTGTCGAGATCGAAGCTAAGAGCAATAATTGTTGACGTCAATAGTTGTTGGCGACCCATGGGTGCGACATGCTGGAATCTCCAGCACGCACCGAACCCAGGGAGCCCGCCATCACACGCCAGCACGCCACCCCGCAGCCCATCGACGCGGACGAGCCGTGGATGCGCGGGCTCCACGCGGACACGGGCTACCTCCTGTACCGCCTGGGCCTGCGCTCGGGGCAGCTGTTCAACACGTTCCTGCAGGAGTCCGGGCTGCGTCTGCGCCACTACGCCGTCCTGCGCTTCCTGGCCACGACCGAGGGCGCGCTGCAGCGCGAGCTGAGCACCCGGCTTGGCTACGACCCGAGTGCGATCGTCGGCCTGGTCGACGACCTGGAGAAGCTGGGCTTCGCCGAGCGCCGCCCCTCCCCCGACGACCGCCGCAGCCGTATCGTCGCCCTGACCGGCGAGGGCCGCGCCTTCCTGCGCGACACCGACGAGGCGGGACTGCGTGTGACGAACGAGCTGCTCGGCCCGCTGGATCCGGCCGAGCGCGAGGCGCTGCACGCGCTGCTGCTGCGGATCGCGGAGGACGGGCTGGCCTGATGCGGCGAGGGA
The DNA here is from genome assembly GCF_022698145.1 of Streptomyces spinosisporus. Taxonomy (GTDB): domain Bacteria; phylum Actinomycetota; class Actinomycetes; order Streptomycetales; family Streptomycetaceae; genus Streptomyces; species Streptomyces spinosisporus. The sequence continues at coordinate 823,773 of NZ_JALDAX010000001.1, read as the reverse complement.
AACCGTCAAGGACACGCACCGCAACGGGAGTTGACACGCACCCGGAAGGCGCCCGCCCATGACCGCCCGCTCCGCCCCCGACCGGCTGCTGTCCGTGCTCGCCGCGTTCGACCACGAGCATCCGGCGCTGTCCCTGACGGACATCAGCCGGCGGGCCGGGCTGACCCTGACCACCGCTCACCGGCTGGTGGCCGCGCTCACCGAGTGGGGCGCCCTGGAGCGGGACGAGTCGGGGGTCTACCACGTCGGGCTCAGGCTGTGGGAGCTAGCGGCGCTGGCCCCGCGCGGGCTGGCGCTGCGGCAGCTGGCCCTGCCGTATCTGGAGGACCTGTACGAGGCGACGCACGAGAACGTGCAGCTGGCCGTGCAGGACGGCGGTGAGGTCGTCTACATCGAGTGGATCTCCGGCCGTTCCGCGGTCGGCGTGCACATCCGCGTCGGGGCGCGCTGGCCGCTGCACGCCACCGGGGTCGGCCTGGTGCTGCTGGCGCACGGCGACCCGGAGTTCCAGCAGCGGTACTGCGCCGGTCCGCTCGCCTCCTTCACGCCGTACACGGTCACCGACCCGGCACGCCTGCGCCGGATGCTGGCCGAGGTGCGCCGCACCGGGGTCGCGGTGAGCACCCGTCAGATCACCGACGACGCCCTGTCGGTGGCGGCCCCGGTCCGCGGCCCGGACGGGGCGGTGCTGGCCGCGGTATCGGTGGTGGTGCCCCAGTCCGACGCCCAGGTACCGGTCCTGGTGCCCGCGGTACGACTGGCAGCCCTCGGCATCTCCCGCGCCACAGGCTGGCGCCCACCGAAGGATCCGTGAGCCCCGCTCAGCCGCAGCCGCACGAACGTGACGCCGGCAGCACCGCGGGGCCGGGCCTCGTAGGCGCCCCGACACCCGCCGAGGGAGCCGTAGCCCCGCTCAGCGCGGACCGGAACCGTCCGCTGTGACCCGCCGATCGGCGTCGGATATCCCTCTTCTCGGCGAGGCCCGCCCCCGTCGGCGTCGTGATACTGGAACGGCCCTTGCCCCGAGGAGCCGCCCATGTCCCCGCACACCGTTTTCGCGCAGGCCGCCGCCCGGCTGCGTACTGCCAATCCGTATGCCGTCGACGCCGCTCTGGCCGCGCTGGTGCTGTTCGCGGTCTCGTTGCAGTGGCTCTTCCCCGACGAGGGGGACGATCCGCTGTCGTGGCAGGGGTGGCTGCTGGGTGCCGCCACGGCGGTCCCGCTGGTGTGGCGGAGGCGGGCGCCGTTCGCGACCGCGTGCGCCGTCTCGGCGGCCACGCCCGCGATGGCCGTCTACCACGCGCCCCCGCCCGACGTGATGTACGGCGGGCTGGTCGTCCTGTACACGATGGCCGCCCGCGGCCTGCCCTGGCAGCGGCGCGTGATGCTGGTGGGCTGGACGATCGGCGTCGCCGTCACGATGCACCACAAGGAGGACGCCAGGCCGTTCGAGTACGCCTTCCATCTGCTCTGCATGGCCTGCGCGTACGCGCTCGGATCGGTCGCCCGGGTACAGCGCGCCTACACCGCGGAACTGGAGGACCGGGCCCGGCGCCTGGAGCGGGAACGGGCCGCGGACACCGCGCGCGCCATCGCCCAGGAACGCTCCCGGATCGCCCGCGACATGCACGACGTCCTCGCCCACGCGGTGAGCCTCATGGTAGTCCAGGCGGAGGCCGGACCCGTGGTGCTCCGCACGGACCCCGAACGCGCGGAGGCCTCCTTCGACGCGATCGCGGCGGCCGGCCGCGACGCCATGGGGCAGCTGCGGCGCATCCTCGGTGTCCTCAAGGCCGAGCAGAAAGGCGGCACTTCACCGCAGCCGGGGGTGGCGGCCCTGCCCGCGCTGGTCCGCCGGGTCGCCGAATCGACCGGGCTGCGGACCGAGTTGCACACGAGGGGCGAGCCGCACGCCATGGCGCCGGACGCCGAGGTCGCCGCCTACCGAGTGGTCCAGGAGGCCCTGACCAACACCGTGAAGCACGCGTACGCTTCCTGCGCGACCGTCGAACTCGACTGGGGGGAGGACCACTTGACGCTGACCGTGACGGACGACGGACGGGGCCCGGCGGCCCCGGGCCGTGGACACGGGCTGATCGGCATCCGGGAGCGTGCCGCGGCGTGCGGCGGCAGCGCCGAGACCGGACGCGGCCCGGACGGCGGCTTCCGGGTCGCCGTACGCCTGCCGGCCGCCGCGGACCTCCAGGCGGCGCTGGAGTGAGCATCCGGGTGGTCGTCGCCGACGACCAGGAACTGGTCCGCAGCGGCTTCACCATGATCCTGGAGGCGCAGCAGGACATCGAGGTGGTCGCCGAGGCCGGTGACGGCGCGGAGGCGGTCGCGGCGGTGCAGCGGCACGCGCCGGACGTGCTGCTGCTCGACATCCGGATGCCGGTGATGGACGGGCTGGAGGCGGCCCGGCTGGTGTGTGCGCAGTCCGGCTGCAAGGTCGTCATGCTGACCACCTTCGACCTGGACGAGTACGTGTACGAGACGCTGTACGCGGGCGCCAGCGGCTTTCTGCTCAAGGACGTGCGCCGCGACGACCTCGTGCACGCCGTACGCGTCGTCGCGGCCGGCGACTCGCTGCTCGCGCCCACGGTGACCCGGCGGCTGGTCGCGGACATCGTGCGGCGCCGCCGGGAGGAGGCCACCGCCGAGGTGACCCCGCAGCGGCTGGACGCGCTGACCGCGCGCGAGGTGGAGACCCTGCGCATGCTGGCCCGCGGCCTGTCCAACGCCGAGATCGCCTCGACGCTCTTCGTGAGCGAGCACACCGTCAAGACCCATGTCAGCAACGTGCTGAGCAAGCTCGGTCTCAGGGACCGGGTGCAGGCCGTGATCTGCGCGTACGAGACGGGCTTGGTGACGCCGGGAGGCTCCTAGGCATCGGCGTCGCCCAGTTCCTCGAAGAGCGTGAGCTGCAGGGCTCCCGGCGCCTCCAGACGGGAGTTGAGGGAGTTCCACGGGGTGCGGGTCGGCTCGGCGAGCACCTGCGCCCCGGCCGCGGCGAGGCGTGCCGTGACGGCGGTGGCGTCACCGACCTCGAAGGCCACCCGGACATGCCCGGCCACGCGCTGGCCCACCTCCACGTCGTCGATGAACGCCGCGTGGTTCAGGTCCGTCAGCTCCAGGGTGGCCCGGCCCGCCTCCAGGATGGTGACCCGGCCGTCGGGAGAGGAGTACGCGGCACGCTCGGGCAGGCCGAGGACGTCGCGGTAGAAGCGGAGCGCCTCGTCGTAGTCGGGCGCCGTGACGACGAGGCGGAGTTCACGCACTGCGGGTTCCTCGGGCATCGGACGCTCCTCGACGATCGCGGGCCGTGAGGCGGTCAACCTCCGGCCGGCCCCGGCGATTCCCGGAGCCCTCTCGCCCGTACTCCCCCGTATCCCTCCGCGCTCCCCCGCCCTCCCCCGTACGAGTGAGCCGCGCCCCCCTCTCCCCCGTACGACGGAGGCCCGGAAACCGCTCCCTCCGGCGATCCGGCCACACCCCTCGCGGCACGAGCCTGGGGCGAGGTCGACCGACCTGTGACGACTCACCGCCCTTTTCGGGAGGGACCGTGCTCTCCAGCCTTGCCCGGGCGGCGACCCGCCGCCCGCTCACCGTCATCCTTCTGTGGGTGCTCTTCCTGCTGCTCGGCTTCGGGCTGGGAACGGGCGTCTTCGGACGGCTCTCCGACAACGTGCCCGAGGTGCCCGGCACCGAGTCGGAACGGGCCGCCCAGTATCTGGACCGTACCGACCCGACCGGTGAGTCGATCACCGGTGTCGTCGAGGGCGTCTCGGTCTCGAGTCCCGCGCTGCGCGAGCAGGTCGAGCGGGCCGTCGCCGACGTACGTGACATCGCGGGGGTCGCCGCGGTGCCGGACCCGTACACGACGCGCGGTCTGACCGCCGAGGACGGGCGGGCGCTGATCCTTCCCGTCACCCTGCAGGGCGGTCTCGACGACGACGCCGAGGAGCATGCCGTGGACGCGGCGGCCGACCGCATCAGGCAGATCGACGCGCCCGAAGTCCATGTCAGCGGTGGGCCGTTGCTGGGCACGCAGCTCGGTGAGCGGGCCCAGGAGGACGTGAAGAACGCCGAGTTGATCTCGCTGCCCGTCGTACTGGCCCTGCTGCTCGTCGTGTTCGGCGGGCTGCGCGCCGCGGCGCTGCCGCTGGTGATTGCGGTGAGCGGGATCGCGGGCGCCTTCCTCGCCCTGTTCGGCTTCAGCCAGGTCACCGACATCTCGGTGTACGCGATCCAGGTGACGACCATGCTCGGTCTCGGACTGGCCGTGGACTACGCCCTGTTGATGCTGGTCCGCTTCCGCGAGGAACGCCGGCACACCGAGGACGTCGTGGAGGCGGTGCACCGCACGGTCGCCGCGGCCGGCCGCACCGTGCTGTTCTCCGGGCTCACGGTGGCCGTCAGTCTGACCGGGCTGCTGGTGTTCCCCAGTGTGTTCCTGCGCAGCATGGGACTTGCGGTGGCGGCGGTCGTGGTGGTCGACATGCTCGCCGCGGTGACGCTTCTGCCCGCGCTGCTCACGAAGTTCGGCGGGAAGATCGCTCCGGCGAAGGCCCGCCCGGAGGGCGAGGAGGGCCGCTTCTTCGCCCGCGTCGCCCGCTTCGCGGCCCGCCGCCGCCTCGCCGTGCTCGCCACCGTCGTACCGGCCCTGCTGGTCCTCGCCCTGCCGGTCACCGGCATGAAGATCGAGATCGGGGACGCCACACAGCTCCCGACGAGCACCGAGGCACGGCAGTTGTACGACACCGTCGACGCGCACTTCCCGCCCGGTACCGGGGTCTCGCCGGTCACCGTCGTGCTCGAACCGGGCACCGACGCGGCGACGGCCGACCGGATCCGCGCCCTCTCCCCGACCGCGCACGCGCGTGAACTGCCGGGCGGCGCAACGGTCGTGGAGCTGCAGCCGTCCGGACGGGTCGACGGCAAGGAGGCCACCGACCTGGCCAAGGAGGTGCGCGAGGTGCGCGGCGACGCACCCGTGCAGGTGACCGGGCCGGCCGCCCGCCTGGTCGACTTCCGCGCCATGCTCTCCGAGCGCGCGCCGTGGGCGGCGGTGACCGTGCTGGCCGGAATCTTCGTCCTGCTGTTCGCCTTCACCGGCTCGGTGCTGATCCCGCTGCGCACGATCCTGACCACCCTGCTCAGCCTGGGCGCCGCCCTCGGCGTGGTGGTGTGGGTCTTCCAGGACGGCCATCTGGCCGGTGCGCTGGGCGCGGAGGGCCTGGGCGCGCTCAGCCTGACGGCACCCCCGCTGATCGTCGCGATCGCCTTCGGCCTGGCCATGGACTACGAGCTGTTCATCCTGGCCCGGATGCGGGAGGCACGGCGCGCGACGGGCGACGACCAGGAGGCCGTGGTGACCGGTCTGCGCCGCTCGGGACGGGTGGTCACCTGCGCCGCCCTGCTCCTCGCCGTCGTCTTCGGCGCCTTCATGACGGGCGGCTTCTCCCCCATCCTCCAGATCGGCCTCGGCCTCACCCTCGCGGTCCTCATCGACGCGACCGTCGTCCGGATGCTGCTGGTCCCGGCCACGATGACCCTGCTGGGCAGCCGGGCGTGGTGGGCGCCGAAGCCGCTGCGGCGGGTGCATCGCCGGATCGGGCTGAGCGAGGAGGCGGCACCCCCGGCGCGCGCGACGACGAGCGTCTGACGCCTGCGGACACCGGTGTGCCTGTGCCGGAGGTTCCCGGCACAGGCACACCGGTGCAGTCCCCGCCTCAGACAGGCAACCCCGCCCGCAACCTCCGATCCCGAGGAGCGTGCTTGCGTTCCAGGCGCCCGTCCAGGAGCCGCCGGGCCGCGTCGCACCGGCCCGCCGAGACCAGGGCGTACAGCAACGTCTCCTCGACGACCTCGCGTTGGGCCGCGCTCCCGCCGACGCGGCGCAGGACCGGGAGGAGGGCGTCTAGGCCGCGGGCGGCGTCGTGGAAGCGTTCCTCGACGAGGGCGGCGAACGCCTCGCACAGAGGGGCGACGACCTCGCGCTGGACGTCGTCGGCGCCGAGGGCGTGGTCGCGCAGGCGGTGCAGGGCCGGCAGGTCGCCCGCGGCGGTCAGGGCGACGGCCGCGTGCAGCGCGGTGAAGGCGGTCGCCGGACGCTCCAGGACGTCCCGCTCGACGGACGCCAATATGTCTTCGGCGGGCGGCAGTTGACCCCTCCAGCTGTCGCTCAGCCGGGCCCGCCACAGCAGTGAGCCAGAGTCGACCAGGGCCCGCACTCCGGTCACCACCCGCCCCGGCGCGAGCTGTGCGAACCACCGCCTGCGCACCGCCGCCGGGTCGTCGAGGGCCAGTTCGTGCAGGGCGACGTGCCAGGAGAAGTGCGCCCGGTGGACCGCTCCCCGGCCCTGCCCCGACACCCACCCGTCGAGCCAGTCGCGCCCCGCCTCGTGCGCCCCGGACTCGTAGTGGACGTGCGCGAGTGCGTGCACGGCGTGCCCGGAGGCGGGTTCGGCGGCCAGGGCGCGCCGGGCGAGTTCGCCGGCCTCGTGCAGCCGGCCCTGCTCCTGGCGCAGGAACGCCAGCAGCGAGGTGTGGAACCAGTGGCCGTCGTGCACGGCGGACGTCCGCTCCACCAGCCGCAGCGCCTGCTCGTCGTCGAGGTCCGTCACCCCGGAGAAGGCGATGGTGGGCACGGCGGCGGCCAGCGCGAGCGCGTCCGCGGGGTGGGCGTCGAGATGCCGTACGAGAGCGGTGTCCCCCTGGTCGCCGTGCACCCGGCGCGTGACCACCTCGACGAAGGAGCGCTCGCGTTCGTCGGACCGTTCGCGGGCGGAGCGCCGGGCCTCGGCGAGGGCGCGCGGTACATCCACGTCGGCGCCGCACTCGTGGCCGAGCAGCGCGAGGGCGGCGTGGCCGAGGGCGAACCCGGGGTCGAGGGCGACGGCGCGGGCGAAGGCGTCCTCGGCGCCGGCCCGCACCTTGAGGACCCGGTCGAGACCGCTGCGGTAGGCGGCGGCCGCGTCGGCGTGGGTGCTCAGCGGGAGGCCGTGGCCGTCGACGGGACGACGGGAGTGACGGGACGGACGGGAGGTCGTCCGGGACAGCGGGGCGAGCAACTGGCCTGCCAGCTCCGCGGCCTGGACACGGATTTCGGGAATCGCCGTCGTCTCCCACAGCTCGCCGCGCCGCGGGGCACCCAGCGTGAACAGCGGGCGCTCAGCACACCCGTCCGCGTCCAGCAGACGTCCCTCGCGCGTGGCCACGCCCATGCCGAGCGGGCCGGGGACGGCGGCGCCCGACGCGAGCAGGGAGTTCCACAGGGGGTCGTCGAAGCGACGGCCGGGCCCGGTGCAGTCGATGACCCAACCGACGTGCAGCGTAAGGCCGTTGGAGAGGGTGACGAGGAGCGAACCGTCGCGCTCGACCGCGTCCGTCACGGCGCCGGTGTGCACCGCGAGCCGTCGGGCGGTACGGACCCGGGAGACGGACTCGGCGGTGGCGGGCGGCATCCGGTGGCGGTGGGTGTTCCACAAGGAGCCTTCGTGCGCGACGAACTCGGCGCGCTCCTCGGGGGTCAGGCTGTGCCACAGCCGTGCGGTGTGCGGGCGCAGGCTGTCGAGGGCCGGACGCCAGTCGCCGTGGGTGCGCACCGAGCGGCTGATGTGGCGGTAGACGGCCCGGCGCAGCCGGTTCAGGGACGTGTCGTCGAGGTCCGGCGCCGGCATCGGACCGGCCGGGGTGAGCGCGTGCGGCTGGGGCAGCAGCCCGCTGCGGGAGAGTGCGTGAACCGTGCGGCCGGGGCGGTCGAGGGTGAGGGCGAGGTCCACCGCCGTCAGCCCGGTGCCGACGAGGAGCACGTCGGCGGTGTCGGAGCCCGGGCCGTCCAGGGCGCCGGTGCTCCAGGGTTCGGCGACGAAGCGCGTCGAGGCGCGCAGCGCGGACGGCGCCCAGCCGGCGGAGGGGGCCGCGGGACCGGTGGCCAGCACCACGCTGTCGGCGGTCAACTCACCCCCGTCGGCGAGGTGCAGGCGCACCCGGCCGCCCGGGGCGTCGGTACAGCTCTCCACACGGGTCCGCAGCCGTCGTACCGCGACCGTCCCCTGGGCCCGGACGATGGCCTGTGCGAGGGTGTCGGCGAGATAGGCGCCGTAGCGGTAGCGGGTGGCGAAGTCGGCGCCGGTGACGGTCGGTTCGCCGTGCCGGCACAGCCAGCGGGTGAAGTGGTCCGGTTCGTCGGGGTAGCAACTCATGCCGCCCGCGGGCACGTTGAGCCGGTGGCGCGGGTCACGGGTGGCGTACGCGGTGCCCCGGCCCGCCTCCGGAGAGGGGTCGAGCAGGACCAGGGCGAGCGGTGTCCGGCGGCGTGTCGCCGTCTCGCAGAGCTGGATCGCGGTCAGCGTGCCCGCCGCGCCCGCTCCGACGACGGCCACGGTGTGCGGCTCGCGGACTTCGGTCACGTAGTACCTCCGTGCAATGGTCGGTCGTTCCTGCTTCCGAACTATTCCGACCGGGAGGGTGGGGAAGCCATGCCATGACGGGGATCTCATCGGATACTCAGGGCCCCGGTCGGGCCGTTCATACTCTGTTCACAAACCCCGGGGCCGCCACAACCGTGGTTTCAGGCCTTCTCACGGCAACTCCTCACAGGAATCTCAGGAAACGGCCGCTGGATTCAAAGGATCAACAAATCTACGCGGCGCAGGATGCACCCGGAAAAGGTGGACATCCAGAAAGGCCTGCCGTGGGCGCTGCGCACATATCGAACCGGTCCGAGCAGCCGTCGCGGAGGTGGTCGCGGCGCGGGCTGCTCACGGCGCTCGGCATCGCACCGGCCGCCGCCGTCCTGTCCGGGTGCAGCGGCTCGGCGGACGCGTCGGAGGGGACGGCGAGGACCACCGCGTCCACCAAGGCGGCGGCGAAGAAGCCGGTCGTCTCGGTCAGCCCAGCCGACGGCACCAGGAAGGCCGCGTTCACCGAGCCCGTCGAGGTCACCGTGGCCGACGGCACCCTGGCCTCGGTGAAGGTCACCGGCAATGACGGCTCCACGCTGGCGGGCACGTTCAACGCCGCGAGGACCCGGTGGACGTCGGCGAAGAACCCGTACTCGGGCACGAAGTACACGGTCTCGGCGACGCCCGAGGGCGCGTCCGCGCAGACCGCGACCTTCACCACCAGGGCGCCCGGCGAGACCTTCGTCGGCTACTTCACGCCCGAGGCGGACTCCACCTCCGGCGTCGGAATGCCCGTGTCGATCAACTTCTCGCACGCCGTGACGGACCGGGCCGCGGTCCAGAAGGCCATCACCGTCACCGCCGAGCCAGCCGTCGAGGTGGTCGGCCACTGGTTCGGTGACACCCGGCTCGACTTCCGCCCCGAGACCTACTGGGCGGCCGGCACGAAGATCACTCTCGACCTGCGGCTCAAGGATGTCGAGGGCGCGGACGGCGTCTACGGCGTGCAGCACAAGACCGTCACCTTCCACATCGGCCGCGAGCAGATCAGCACGGTCGACCTGGCCGCCAAGGAGATGGTGGTGAAGCGCGACGGCGCGACGTACGCCACCTATCCGGTCTCCGGCGGTGACCCCGAGCACACCACCTGGTCCGGGATCATGGTGATCAGCGAGCGGTTCAGGCAGACCCGCATGGAGTCCTCGACGGTCGGGCTCGGCGACGAGTACGACATCCCCGACGTGCCGCACGCCCAGCGCCTGACCACCTCCGGCACCTTCGTGCACGGCAACTACTGGGCGTCCACAGGGGTGTTCGGGCACGAGAACACCAGCCACGGCTGCATCGGCCTGCACGACACCAAGGGCGCGAACGACCCGTCCGTGCCGGGCTACAAGTTCTACGACAGCTCGATGCTCGGCGACGTGGTGATCGTCAGGAACTCCGGCGAGCGCACCGTCGATCCCGACAACGGGCTCAACGGCTGGAACCTGTCGTGGGACGAGTGGCGCAAGGGCAGCGCCCTGTAGCACAAATGCCCTTCATGGGATGAACTCACCCGCCGCGAATGGACTTTACCTGCTTCAACTCTTGACGACCGGAGTGACCGGGAGCACATTGGGGCCACTCTGAGAGCGCTCTCAAAAGTCTCGGAGTCCATGACGTCCCCGCGCATCTCACTCCGTTCCCGGGAGGCACCCCGCATGAGTGACAGATCCGGCACACATCGCAGACGGCACCCGCTCCGGCGGGCCCTCGTCGCGGCGGTCGGCACCCTCGGTCTGGTCGCGGCAGCCGCCCTGACCACCCAGTCCGCCAGCGCATCGGCCCCAACTCCCCCCGCGGGCTGGAACCAGGTCTTCCTCGACGACTTCGAAGGCTCCGCGGGCACCGGGGTCAACACCTCCAACTGGCAGTACGACATCGGGACTTCGTATCCCGGCGGCGCCGCCAACTGGGGCACCGGCGAGGTCGAGACGATGACCAACAGCACCAGCAACGTCGCGCTCGACGGCAACGGCAATCTGCGCATCACGCCGGTGCGCGACTCCTCCGGCCACTGGACCTCCGGCCGGATCGAGACCAAGCGCACCGACTTCCAGCCCCCGTCCGGCGGCAAGCTGCGCGTCGAGGCGCGGATCCAGATGCCCAATGTCACCGGCAACGCCGCTGCGGGCTACTGGCCGGCGTTCTGGGCGCTGGGCGCGCCCTACCGCGGCAACTACCAGAACTGGCCCAGCGTCGGTGAGCTGGACATCATGGAGAACGTCCAGGGCATGAACAAGGTCTGGGCGACCCTGCACTGCGGCACCAACCCGGGCGGCCCCTGCAACGAGACGACCGGCATCGGCAATTCGATCGCCTGCCCGAACAGCACCTGCCAGTCGGGCTTCCACACCTACTCCATGGAGTGGGACCGCTCGGTCAGCCCCGAGGCGATCCGCTTCTACGTCGACGGCGTCAACTACCACACGGTGACGGCCAGTCAGATGGACGCCACCACCTGGGCCAACGCCACCAACCACGGGTTCTTCGTGATCCTGAACGTGGCGATGGGCGGCGGCTTCCCGGACGCCTTCGGCGGCGGCCCGACCAGTGCCACCGAGTCAGGACACCCGATGGTCGTGGACTACGTCCAGGTCCTGTCGGCCGACGGGAGCGGCACCACGCCCCCGCCGTCCGGCAACCGCGACGCCTACAGTCCGATCCAGGCCGAGTCCTACGACAGCCAGTCCGGCGTCACCACCGAGGCCACCACGGACTCCGGCGGCGGACAGGACATGGGCTACCTCGCCAACGGCGACTGGGCCCTGTACAAGGGCGTCAACTTCGGCTCCACCGGGGCCACGCAGTTCAACGCCCGCGTGGCGAGCGGCGCGGCCAGTGGCGTCAGCGGTCTGGTCGAGGTGCGCCTGGACAGCCGCACCGCCACACCCATCGGCAGCTTCGCGCTGGCCAACACCGGTGGCTGGCAGTCGTGGAGAACCGTACCGGCCAACATCGGCAGGGTGACGGGCACGCACGACGTCTACCTGACCTTCACCAGCGGCCAGCCGGCCGACTTCGTGAACGTGAACTGGTTCGACTTCGGCCACTGACCCACCCCCCACAGATGCCCCGCGAGGCCACGCCTCGCGGGGCATCTCTCCTGCTCAAGGGCGGTCGGCCCACCTCAGCCGGGTGCAGAACGGTTCACCGCAATTCCGCCCGGAACGCCGCCGGCGTCTGGTCCGTGTGCTGGTGGAAGAACTTCGAGAAGTTCGCCGCGTCGGGGAAGCCGACCGCCGCTCCGACGCGGCCGATCGGCAGGTCCGTGTGGGCCAGGAGGCGTTTCGCCTCCAGGACGACCCGTTTGTCGATGAAGCTCTTGGGGGTCTCACCGGTGGCCGCGCGGACCGCGCGGACGAGGGTGCGGCGCGAGTAGCCGAGGGAGTCGGCGTAGGCGCTGACGCTGTGGTTGGTGGCGAAGTCCCGCTCGACGGCGTCCCTGAAGAGGGTGAACGTCGTGTCCGACGGGCCGCGTGCCGCCTCCGCGGAGCTGGCCGCGAGGTGCGCGAGCCGCAGCAGGAACGCCGTGAGGGAGTGCCGCAGCACCGCCGTGTGCAGGCTCAGCGGCAGGGTCGCCGTGTCCTCGTACTCGCGCCGCAGCTGGGCCAGGGACGCGCGCAGGGCGGCGAGCCGGGGCGCGTCCGGGCGGAGCAGCGGCGGCAGGTCGTAGCGGTAGAGGCCGGTCGCCTCCACGGTGGCGCGGGGCAGAAAGCCGGGCTGCATGGTCAGGACGGTTCCGCGGTACCCGTCGGTCCGCGAGAAGCGGTGGACCTGGCCCGGGCGGATCCACAGCAGGTCGCCGGCCGACGCCTCGTACTCGGCGAAGTCGATCATGTGGCGGACGGGGCCGTCGTCGAAGAGCATCACGACATGGAAGTCGATGCGATGGACACGCTCCAGGGGGGCCTCTGCGTGCCAGGTGCGCCCGGCCTCCATCGGGCCGGTCTGCATGCCCACTCCGCCCACGCTCAGCTCGACCGGGAAGGGGAACGTTCGGATGCCGTCCACCGCTTGGCCACTGTCCCCGTGTTGCGTGGTTCTGTCCGCCATGTCCGTCTCGTGCCGCCTCGGTCGCGCCGCCGGTGTCCCACTTTCACCACAGGCTGACACACGGCGACCTTCCCCTTCAAAAGTCAGACTTTTAAGTTTGAAGACATCCGAGCAGGATCGCCGCTTCGATCGAGGACTTCTTGAAGATGAGCACGCAGACACCGGACAGCTTCGAATGGACCGAGCTCGACCGGCGGGCGGTCGACACCGCCCGCATTCTCGCGGCTGACGCGGTACAGAAGGTCGGCAACGGCCACCCGGGCACGGCCATGAGCCTCGCCCCGGCCGCGTACACGATCTTTCAGAAGGTGATGCGTCACGACCCCGCCGACCCCGAGTGGACGGGCCGCGACCGTTTCGTGCTGTCCCCCGGCCACACCTCGCTGACGCTCTACACCCAGCTGTACCTCGCCGGGTACGAGGTCACCCTGGACGACCTCAAGGCATTCCGGACGCACGGCTCGAAGGCCCCGGGCCACCCCGAGTACGGGCACACCGCCGGCGTCGAGACCACCACGGGACCCCTCGGCCAGGGCGTCGCCAACGCGGTGGGCATGGCGATGGCCGCCCGCTACGAGCGCGGCCTGTTCGACCCGGAGGCCCCCGAGGGCACCTCCCCCTTCGACCACACCGTCTGGGCGATCGTCTCCGACGGCGACCTGGAGGAGGGCGTCTCCGCCGAGGCCTCCTCGATGGCCGGCCACCAGAAGCTCGGCAACCTGGTCTTCCTCTACGACGACAACCACATCTCCATCGAGGGCGACACCGCGACCGCGTTCTCCGAGGACGTCCTGAAGCGCTACGAGGCCTACGGCTGGCACGTGCAGCGCGTCGAGCCCTCGCTCGGCGGTGACATCGACGTGCCCGCGCTGTACGCGGCGCTGAAGGCGGCCCAGGCCGAGACCGACCGCCCCTCGATCATCGCGATGCGCACGATCATCGCCTGGCCCGCCCCGAACGCGCAGAACACCGAGGCCGCGCACGGCTCGGCGCTCGGCGACGACGAGGTGGCGGCCACCAAGCGCATCCTCGGCTTCGACCCCGAGCAGTCCTTCCAGGTCGACGCCGATGTCCTCGCCCACGCCCAGCAGGCCCTGGACCGCGGCGCCGAGGCGCACGCCGCCTGGGACAAGCAGCTCGACAAGTGGCGCGGCGCCAACCCCGAGCGTGCCGAGCTGTTCGACCGGGTCGTGGCCGGACGGCTGCCCGAGGGCTGGGAGGACGCCGTCCCGGTCTTCGAGGAGGGCAAGTCGCTCGCCACCCGCGCCGCCTCCGGCAAGGTGCTGCAGGCGCTCGGCCCGGTGCTGCCCGAGCTGTGGGGCGGCTCCGCCGACCTCGCCGGCTCCAACAACACCACCATCGACAAGACGTCGTCCTTCCTGCCGAAGGGCAACGCACTGCCGGAGGCCGACCCGTACGGCCGTACCGTCCACTTCGGCATCCGCGAGTTCTCCATGGCCGCGGAGATGAACGGCATCGCGCTGCACGGCAACACCCGCATCTACGGCGGCACCTTCCTGGTCTTCTCCGACTACATGCGCAACGCCGTCAGGATGTCGGCCCTGATGCAGCTGCCGGTGACGTACGTCTGGACCCATGACTCCATCGGTCTGGGCGAGGACGGCCCCACCCACCAGCCGGTCGAGCACCTGGCCGCCCTGCGCGCCATCCCGGGCCTGAACGTGGTCCGCCCGGCCGACGCCAACGAGACGGCGATCGCCTGGGCCGAGATCCTGCGCCGCCACTCCACCCGGCCGGCCCCGCACGGCCTCGCGCTCACCCGGCAGGGCGTGCCGACGTACGCGCCCAACCCAGATGCGGCGAAGGGCGGTTACGTCCTCGCGGAGTCCTCGACGCCGACCCCGGACGTGATCCTGATCGCCACCGGCTCCGAGGTGCAGCTCGCGGTCGCCGCGCGCGAGCGGCTGGAGGCCGAGGGGGTCGGCACGCGCGTGGTGTCGATGCCGTCCGTGGAGTGGTTCGAGGAGCAGCCGCGCGAGTACCGCGAGAGTGTCCTTCCGCCGTCCGTGCGCGCCCGCGTGGCCGTCGAGGCCGGCATCGGTCTGACGTGGTACCGGTTCACGGGTGACGCAGGTCGCATCGTCTCCCTCGAACACTTCGGCGCCTCCGCCGACGCAAAGACTCTGTTCGCCGAGTTCGGCTTCACCCCCGAGAACGTGGCCGCCGCGGCCCGGGAATCCCTGACCGCCGCCCGCGGTTGATCCGATCGCCAGAAAGAAGATGATCAAAGTGACCGAAGCGACCGCGACCGCGGGAGCACTGCAGCGACTGTCCGACCAGGGTGTCTCCATCTGGCTGGACGACCTGTCGCGCAGCCGGATCGAGTCCGGCAACCTCGCCGAGCTCGTCGAGCACGGCAATGTGGTGGGCGTGACCACCAACCCCTCCATCTTCCAGGCCGCCATCGGCTCGGGTGAGGGCTACGAGGAGCAGCTCGCCGATCTGGCGGTGCGGGGCGTCACGGTCGACGAGGCCGTACGGATGGCGACCACCGCCGACGTACGCGCCGCCGCCGACATCCTGCGGCCCGTGTACGACGCCACCGGCGGCCGTGACGGCCGGGTCTCCATCGAGGTCGACCCGCGGCTCGCGCACCACACGGTGGCCACCGTCGCCGAGGCCAAGCAGCTCGCCTGGCTGGTCGACCGCCCCAACGTCATGATCAAGATCCCGGCGACGAAGGCCGGCCTCCCGGCGATCACCGAGGTCATCGGCCTCGGCATCAGCGTCAATGTCACGCTGATCTTCTCGCTGGAGCGCTACCGCGAGGTCATGGACGCCTACCTGGCCGGGCTGGAGAAGGCCGCCGCGAAGGGCCTGGACCTCTCCGTCATCCACTCCGTGGCCTCCTTCTTCGTCTCCCGCGTCGACTCCGAGATCGACAAGCGGCTCACCGTGCTCGGCACCGACGAGGCGCTCGCGCTCAAGGGCAGGGCCGCGCTGGCGAACGCGCGGCTCGCGTACGAGGCTTATGAGGAGGTGTTCGGCTCCGCCGACGGCTCGACCCGGTCCTCGGACCGCTGGACCGCTCTGGCCGCCGTGCAGGCCAACCGGCAGCGCCCGCTGTGGGCCTCCACCGGTGTGAAGGACCCGGCGTACAAGGACACGCTGTACGTCGACGAGCTGGTCGCCCCCGGCACCGTCAACACGATGCCGGAGGGCACGCTGAACGCCACCGCCGACCACGGCCGGATCACCGGCGACACGGTGACCGGCGGCTACGGCGAGGCCCGCGCGGACCTGGCCGCCGTGGAGGCGCTCGGGATCTCCTACGACGAGGTCGTGCAGCAGCTGGAGGACGAGGGCGTGGCCAAGTTCGAGTCGGCGTGGCAGGACCTGCTGAACGCCGTGACGAAGTCCCTGGACAGCAAGGGGGTCGAGACAGAATGACCGAGCAAGCCGTGGCCGAGCCGGATCTCGAGTGGACCAACCCGCTGCGCGACGAGCAGGACCGCCGGCTGCCCCGTATCGCGGGTCCCTCCGGTCTCGTCATCTTCGGCGTCACCGGGGACCTGTCCCGCAAGAAGCTGATGCCGGCCGTGTACGACCTCGCCAACCGCGGGCTGCTGCCGCCGGGCTTCTCGCTCGTCGGCTTCGCCCGCCGGGACTGGGAGGACCAGGACTTCGCGCAGGTGGTCCACGACGCCGTGCGCGAGCACGCCCGGACCGAGTTCCGGGAGGAGGTCTGGCAGCAGCTCGCCGAGGGCATGCGGTTCATCCCGGGCGACTTCGACGACGACGCGGCGTTCGACCAGCTGCGCAGCACCGTCGACGAGCTCGACAAGGCCCGCGGCACCAACGGCAACTACGCCTTCTATCTCTCCGTACCGCCGAAGTTCTTCCCCAAGGTCGTCCAGCAGCTGAAGAAGCACGGTCTGGCGAAGGCGCCGGGGGACGCCTGGCGGCGCGCGGTCATCGAGAAGCCGTTCGGGCACGACCTGGCGAGCGCCCGCAAGCTGAACACGCTTCTGCACGACGTGTTCGAGCCGGAAGAGGTCTTCCGCATCGACCACTACCTGGGCAAGGAGACCGTCCAGAACATCCTGGCGCTGCGCTTCGCGAACCAGATGTACGAGCCCATCTGGAACCGCTCCTACGTCGACCACGTGCAGATCACGATGGCCGAGGACATCGGCATCGGCGGCCGTGCGGGCTACTACGACGGCATCGGGGCCGCCCGTGACGTCATCCAGAACCACCTGCTGCAGCTGATGGCGCTCACCGCGATGGAGGAGCCCATCGCGTTCGACCCGGAGGCGCTGCTCACCGAGAAGCTGAAGGTGCTCAAGTCGGTGCGGCTGCCCGAGGACCTGGGCGCGCACACGGTGCTCGCGCAGTACGCCAAGGGCTGGCAGGGCGGTGCGAAGGTGGCCGGTTACCTCCAGGAGGAGGGCATCGACCCCGAGTCGAAGACCGACACCTACGCGGCCATCAAGCTGCAGATCGACAACCGCCGCTGGGCGGGCATCCCTTTCTACCTGCGCACGGGCAAGCGGCTCGGCCGCCGGGTCACCGAGATCGCGGTCGTCTTCAAGCGGGCGCCGCACTCCCCCTTCGACTCCACCGCCACCGAGGAGCTCGGCGAGAACGCGATCGTCATCC
This sequence comes from Streptomyces spinosisporus, assembly GCF_022698145.1. GTDB lineage: Bacteria > Actinomycetota > Actinomycetes > Streptomycetales > Streptomycetaceae > Streptomyces > Streptomyces spinosisporus. The sequence goes on along the minus strand of NZ_JALDAX010000001.1, from coordinate 806,644 downwards.
GTGTCCAGCCGGACGAGGGCATGACGGTCCGCTTCGGCTCGAAGGTGCCGGGCACCTCGATGGAGATCCGGGACGTCACGATGGACTTCGCCTACGGCGAGTCCTTCACCGAGTCGTCCCCGGAGGCCTACGAACGGCTCATCCTGGACGTGCTGCTCGGTGACGCCAACCTGTTCCCCCGTCACCAGGAAGTGGAAGAGTCCTGGAAGATCCTCGACCCGATCGAGAGGTACTGGGCGGACCACGGCAGGCCCGCGCAGTACGCATCGGGTTCCTGGGGACCCGAGGAAGCCGACGAGATGCTCGCACGAGACGGACGGAGCTGGCGCAGGCCATGAAGATCGACCTGACCGACACCACGGCAAGCAAGATCAACAAGGCGCTGGTGCAGGGGCGCCGGGCGCTCGGCACCCCCGCCGTGGGCATGGTCCTGACGATGGTGATCGTCACGGACGAGGAGAACGCCTACGACGCGATCAAGGCCGCGGAGGAGGCCTCGCACGAGCATCCCTCGCGCACCCTGGTCGTCATCCGGCGCCAGGCCCGCACCCCGCGCGACCGCGTCGCCTCCAAACTGGACGCCGAGGTGCGCGTCGGCTCCGACGCGGGCACCGGCGAGACGGTCGTGCTGCGCACCTACGGCGAGGTGTCCGACCACGCCGACTCGGTGGTGCTGCCGCTGCTGCTGCCGGACGCGCCGGTCGTCGTGTGGTGGCCGGTGGACGCCCCCGACGTGCCCGCCAAGGACCCGCTCGGCGCCCTCGCGCAACGCAGGATCACCGATCTCTACGCCGTCGCGAACCCGCTGGAGTCCTTGGAGCAGCGGGCCCGTTCCTACGCCCCCGGTGACACCGACCTCGCCTGGACCCGGCTGACGCCGTGGCGCTCGATGCTGGCAGCGGCCCTGGACCAGGCCCGGACGAGGATCGTGTCGGGGGCCGTGGAGGCCGAGGCCGAGAACCCGGCCGCCGAGCTGCTGGCGCGCTGGCTGGAGGCCCGGCTGAACGTGCGGATCGACCGTGTCGTCACGGCAGGCCCGGTGGTGACCGCCGTCCGCCTGGGCACCGAGCAGGGCGAGATCGTCATCGACCGGCCCGAGGGCCCGCTGGCCACGCTGACCCTCCCGGACCAGCCCTCGCGCACCCTCGCGCTGAAGGTGCGCACCATGTCCGAACTCATCGCCGAGGAGCTCCGCCGCCTCGACGCCGACGAGATGTACGCCGTCGCCCTGCGCGGCGAGGCCACCAAGGAGACCGTCTGACATGCCCGACTCTTCGGCCGACTCCCCCCGGCTCACCCGGCGCCCCCAGTGGACGGCCCTGCAGAACCACCGCCAGGAGGCGCTGCAACGCCCGCGGCTGCGTGAGCTGTTCGAGGCGGACCCCTCGCGCGCCGAGCGGTATGTGGTGCGCGTCGGCGATCTGCGCATCGACTACTCCAAGCATCTGATCAACGACGAGACCCTCGCCCTGCTGCAGGAACTGGCCGCCGCCACCGATGTGTTCGCCCTGCGCGACGCCATGTTCCGCGGCGAGAAGATCAACGTCACCGAGGACCGCGCCGTGCTGCACACCGCGCTGCGCGCCCCCCGGGACGCGGTGATCGAGGTCGACGGGGAGAACGTCGTGCCGGGTGTGCACGCCGTGCTCGACAAGATGGCCGGCTTCGCCGACCGGGTCCGCTCCGGCGCGTGGACTGGGCACACCGGCAAGCGCATCAAGAACGTCGTCAACATCGGCATCGGCGGCTCCGACCTCGGCCCCGCGATGGCGTACGAGGCCCTGCGCACCTTCACGGCACGGGAGTTGACGTTCCGCTTCGTCTCCAACGTCGACGGCGCCGATCTGCACGAGGCGGTCCGCGACCTGGACCCGGCCGAGACGCTGTTCATCGTCGCCTCCAAGACCTTCACCACGATCGAGACCATCACCAACGCCACCTCGGCCCGCTCCTGGCTGCTGAACGGCCCCGGCGGGCTCGGCGAGGAGAAGGCGGTCGCCAAGCACTTCGTGGCGCTGTCGACGAACGCCGGGAAGGTCGCCGAGTTCGGTATCGACCCGGACAACATGTTCGAGTTCTGGGACTGGGTCGGCGGCCGCTACTCCTACGACTCGGCGATCGGCCTGTCCCTGATGATCGCCATCGGCCCGGACCGCTTCCGCGAGATGCTCGACGGGTTCCGCATCGTCGACGAGCACTTCAAGAACGCGCCCGCCGAGGCCAACGCCCCGCTGATCCTGGGCCTGTTGGGCATCTGGTACGGCAACTTCCTCGGCGCCGAGACGCATGCCGTGCTGCCGTACAGCCACTATCTGTCGAAGTTCACCGCCTATCTGCAGCAGCTGGACATGGAGTCCAACGGCAAGTCGGTCGACCGCGACGGCCAGGCCGTGGGCTGGGAGACCGGCCCGGTGGTGTGGGGCACGCCCGGCACCAACGGCCAGCACGCCTACTACCAGCTGATCCACCAGGGCACCCGGCTGATCCCCGCCGACCTGATCGGCTTCGCCCGTCCGGCGGACGAGCTGAGCGGTGAACTCAAGGCGCAGCACGACCTGTTGATGGCGAACCTGTTCGCCCAGGGCCAGGCGCTCGCCTTCGGCAAGACCGCCGAGGAGGTGCGCGCGGAGGGCGTCCCCGAGGAGCAGGTGCCGCACCGCACCTTCCTGGGCAACCACCCGACGACGACGATCCTGGCGCGCGAGCTGACCCCGTCGGTCCTCGGCCAGCTGATCGCCCTCTACGAGCACAAGGTGTTCGTCCAGGGCGCCGTCTGGAACATCGACTCCTTCGACCAGTGGGGCGTCGAGCTCGGCAAGGTGCTCGCCAAGCGCGTCGAACCCGCCCTGACCGAGGGCGCCGACGTCCCCGGTCTCGACCCCTCCACCAGCGCTCTCGTGGCCGCGTACCGCGAGCTCAAGGAAGTGAACTGACCATGCAGATCGGACTCATCGGGCTCGGCAAGATGGGCGGCAACATGCGCGAGCGGATCCGCCGCGCCGGCCACACCGTCATCGGCTACGACCGCAACCCCGACCTCTCCGACGCGGAGAGCCTGGCCGACCTGGTCGACAAGCTCGAAGCCCCGCGCGTGGTCTGGGTGATGGTGCCGGCGGGCGCCGCCACCCAGTCGGTCGTCGACGAGCTTGGCACCCTGCTGTCCCCCGGCGACACGGTCGTCGACGGCGGCAACTCCCGCTGGACGGACGACGAGAAGCACGCCTCGGAGCTGGGCGCCAAGGACATCGGCTTCGTCGACGCCGGTGTCTCCGGCGGTGTGTGGGGTCTGCAGAACGGCTACGCGCTCATGGTCGGCGGCGACAAGCAGCACGTCGAGCGGCTCCAGCCGATCTTCGAGGCGCTCAAGCCGGAGGGCCCGTACGGCTATGTCCACGCGGGCAAGGTCGGCGCCGGGCACTTCTCCAAGATGGTCCACAACGGCATCGAGTACGCCATGATGCAGGCCTACGCCGAGGGCTGGGAGCTGCTGGAGAAGATCGACTCGGTGGACAGCGTCCGCGAGGTCTTCCGCTCCTGGCAGGACGGCACGGTCATCCGCTCCTGGCTGCTGGACCTCGCGGTCAACGCCCTGGACGAGGACGAGCACCTGGACAAGCTGAAGGGCTTCGCACAGGACTCCGGCGAGGGCCGCTGGACGGTCGAGGCGGCCATCGACAACGCCGTCCCGCTGCCCACGATCACCGCCTCCCTCTTCGCGCGGTTCTCCTCCCGGCAGGACGACTCCCCGCAGATGAAGATGATCGCGGCACTGCGCAACCAGTTCGGCGGGCACGCCGTCGAGTCGAAGAAGTAGGCACACCGTGGGGGACCTTCTCCTGGTCCGCCACGGCGAGACGGAGTGGAGCGTGTCGGGACAGCACACCAGCTTCACCGACCTGCCCCTGACCGAGCGCGGTGAGCAGCAGGCCAAGTCGCTCGCTCCCCTCCTCTCGCAGCGGACCTACGCACTCGCCCTGACCAGCCCGCTCGGCCGCGCCGTACGCACCGCCGAACTCGCGGGCCTGGCGGGCACCACCGCCGACCCCGATCTGCATGAATGGGACTACGGCGGCTACGAGGGCATCACCTCCGTCGAGATCCACCGCAGCCGCCCCGGCTGGGACCTGTGGACCGACGGGGTGCCGCCCGGTCCCGACGGGCACCCGGGCGAGTCGCCGGACGAGATCGGCCGGCGCGCCGACCGCGTGCTGTCCCGCGTGGCCGGGGTCCTGCCCGACGGCGACGTGATCCTGGTGGCGCACGGCCACTTCCTGCGGGTGCTGACGGCCCGGTACCTCGGCCTGCCCGCGTCGGACGGCCGGCTCTTCCAGCTGGCCACGGCCAGCTGCCGCCGTCACCGGCGCGCAGCAGGGGCCGCGCGGAGCGCCGTACCCCTTCGGTGACCCGCAGCAGCAGGCCGCCCCAGTCGCGGTCGCCGAGCGTGCGCAGGACGTCGCCCGGCAGGGTCAGCGCCTGAATCGCCGAGTCGGCGGCGAAGCCGAGCGCCGCGTCGAGGGACCCGTGCCGCCTGCGGTAGTGGAACTCCCGGCCGAAGGGGGCGTAGGGGCCGACGGGCCGCGGCGGCAGGGCGGGGACGATGTCCCGGTCGAAGATGTAGCGGATCAGCCGGTCGCGCAGCAGATGCGTGTCGAGCGGGCCGGGGGTCTCCTCGCAGGCGCGGGCCAGGTCGGGGCCGCCGACCATGGGCTGGCCGAAGGTGTAGACGCCCTTGAGGCGTTCGGCGATGTGCCGGTAGCGCGGCTCGTGCACCAGCGTGATCGCCATGATCGCGGCCATGGCCGCGCCGAGGCTGTGCCCGGTGATGTACAGCGCCTCCAGGCCGCCGCCGCGCGTGCCCTGCTCCGTCGGGTCCAGGGAGTGGCCGCGCACGGCGCGTTCCAGGGCCTCGACGATCAGATGGCGGGTGGCGCGGACGTTGCGGTAGAAGCCGGCGTGGACCTCGTACCGCCTGCCCTCCAGTTCGACGGCCAGCATTTCCGGCCGTACGTCGGCGTCGGTGAGGATGCTGATGATGTCCTCGGGCTGGGTGCCGCGGTAGCACAGGATCGCGACCCTGCGGTCCTTGTCCTGGATCAGATAGGCGGCGGAGGCGATGTACATGGCGTTTACGCGCTGCTCGAAGACCCGGCACTCGTTCTCCTCCAGGCCGAGCCGCGTCATGATCATGGAGAGGGTCTCCGGGTCGCTGCGCTGCTCGAACCCGGCGTACGCGTAGGCGGCGCAGGTCGCCAGGACGTGCGGCACGATGCCGTCCCGGTCGGGCTGCTGTTTGTCCTCGACGAGCCGTTCCACCAGGTCGGGGTAGACCGGGAAACTGCTCGGATCGGTTGTCGGTTTGCACGGGCGCAGCGCGGTGTAGCCGGGCCCTTTGACGAATGTGTCCCGCATCTGGGACCTCCCCCGGGTTTCGGCGAGTCGTGAGCACACCACCGGCCCTGTGCGCCGTCAACCGAGCGGGAGTCGTTCCCCGGCCATGGCGGGGGCGCCGGATGGGGTTGCTGGGGAGCACCGGCGCGCACGGTACGGACACGGGACGTCACGGCTCGCCCGCCCGCCCGGCTGACCGGCCCACATGCCGCCCTGCGGGGTCGTGTTCGCATGGTGCGCAAGATGGCGCACATCGGCGCGAACCACCGCTGTCGGGCGCCCGGAGCCGCCGGTAGCGTGCAGGGCCCTGTCCCGTACGTAGCCGTACGTGAGGAATTGACCCATGGCCGAGACCGGGCAGCAACAACCGCAGTACGAACGGTACGAAGGCGGCAGTCCCGAAGCGGAGCGGCTGGTCTTCGAGCGGCTGGCCGCCGAGTTGATGAAGGTGCAGGTCAAGAACGCCCGGGCCGGGGGCGGCGGGATCGCCCGGACCTTCCATGCCAAGGCGCCGGTGGCCGTGGAGAACGCCCGGCTGCGCTTCCACGACGACCTCCCCGCGGCGCTGCGCACCGGCTTCGCGCAGCCGGGCGCCGAGTATCCGGCGCTGGTACGGCTGTCCAACGCCTCCGGGATCCGGCAGGGCGACGGCTCGCCCGACCTGCGCGGGGCGGCCGTGCGGGTGCAGGTCTCGCAGGAGGAGAGCCACGACCTGCTGGCGACCGGCTACCCCGTCTCGCACGCCCGTGACGCACGGGAGTTCGTGGCCTTCGCCAAGGCCATGGCGGGGGCCCGCACCCCGGCACAGAAGGCGTTCGGGCTGCTGGTGAGGCTGCCGCTGGCCGTAGGCCTCGGCACCGCGAACCGGATGCGCCGCAATGTGCAGGCGGCCACCCGGCACACCGTCAACTCCTTGGCCAACGAGACCTTCTGGAGCCGCGGCGCCATCCTGTGGGGCGAGGCGGGACCGGTGCGGTTCCTGTTCCGTCCCGCGCCCGGCACCCCGTCGGCTCCGGCCCCGGACCGCCGTGACGCGGACGCCCTGAAGCGCGAGTTCACGCGCCGGCTGGCGCAGGCGGACGTCAGCTACGACCTGTGCGTGCAGCGGTTCGTCGACGAGCGGCGCACTCCCGTCGAGGACGCCTCCGTGGAGTGGAAGGACGCGGTGGCGCCCGCGGTCGCCGTCGCCCGGCTCACCCTTCCCGCCCAGGACCTGACCACCGCCGAGGCCCGCGCGGCCGCGCGCCGGATCGAGGACCTCGCCTTCAACCCCTGGTACACGACGGACGACTTCCGTCCGCTCGGCAACATCAACCGGGCCCGCAAGGCCGCGTACCAGGCGGCGAGCGCGCACCGGCTCGGGCTGAGGTTCGTCACCGAGGAGCCGCTGCGCAACCGGGTCCTCGCCCGCCCGATGGAGGCCGGCTTCGCCCTGCTGAACCGGTATGTCCCCTGGCACCGGCTGCCGTTGCAGCTGAGCCTGCTGAACCTGGTGTTCCTGCGCAGGGTGCTGCGCAGGCTCAACCTCATCGACACCGAGCCGCGCGAGGCGCCGCCGAAGGCCCAGCGAGTGCCGGCACCGATCCCCGAGCGGCTGCGTGGCGAGCGGTCCTACGACGGGACGTACAACGATCTGTCGGCGCCCAGGATGGGTTCGGTGGGCGCCACCTTCGGCCGCAACCTCAAGCCGGACTACCGGCCCGACCTCTTCGACACGCCCAACCCGGTCACGGTCAGCCGCCAGTTGCTGTACCGCGAGAACTTCGTGCCCGCGACCTCGCTCAATGTGCTGGCCGCGGCCTGGATCCAGTTCCAGGTGCACGACTGGGTCAACCACCGGCGCCTCAAGCCCGGCGAGCGCAGCGTCGAGGTGCCGATGCCGCCCGGCAGCGGGCCGTGGCACAACACTCCCGGCGGGCCCGAGGAGAACGTGATGCGGTTCGCCGAGAACGAGGGCATCGAGGTGCCGGGCCGCCCGCCGATCCTGTTCGGCAACACCGCCTCGCACTGGTGGGACGGTTCCGAGGTGTACGGCGAGGACGAGCGGACCGCCCGCTTCCTGCGCGAGCCGGAGGGGCGTGCCGAACTCCGCCTGGAGGACGGCCATCTGCCCGCCGGCGGCAACGGCAGCGTGCCGCTCACCGGCTTCAACGACAACTGGTGGATGGGCCTGAGCGCCATGCACACGCTGTTCGCCCGTGAGCACAACGCGGTGTGCGCGGCGCTGCGCGCCGAGTACCCCTCGATGGGCGAGGAGCGGATCTACCAGACCGCCCGGCTCGTCGTCTCGGCGCTGATCGCGAAGATCCACACGGTGGAGTGGACCCCGGCGATCCTCGCCACCGAGGCGATCGACATCGCCCTGAAGACCAACTGGCAGGGTCCGCCGCGCAGTTGGCTCAACCAGCTGGGCCTGTGGCTGTTCGAGTCGCACTCCTTGAAGGGCATCCCGAAGACCCTGCCGGACCACCACGCGGCGCCGTACTCGCTGACCGAGGACTTCGTCACCGTCTACCGCATGCACCCGCTGATCCCGGACGACTTCGAGCTGCGCGAGCACCACTTCGGGCAGCGCCTGGAGACGGTGGGCTTCGTCGACATCCAGGGCGGGGCCGCGGAGACGCAGATCCGCAAGACGGGTCTGGCGAACACCCTGTACTCGTTCGGCGTCGCCCACCCCGGCGCGATCACCCTGCACAACTACCCGCGCGCACTGCAGCACTTCGAGCGGGACGGGGAGGTCATCGATCTGTCGGTGGTGGACCTCGTACGGACCCGGCGGCGCGGTGTGCCGCGCTACAACGACTTCCGCGAGGGCCTGCACAAGCAGCGCATCCGCTCCTTCGAGGAGCTGACCGAGAACGCGGAGACGCTGGCCCGGCTCAAGGACGTCTACCGCTCGGTCGACGAGATCGACACCGTCGTCGGCCTGTTCGGGGAGAACCCGCCCACCGGGTTCGGCTTCAGCGACACGGCGTTCCGCGTCTTCATCCTGATGGCGAGCCGGCGTCTGCAGTCCGACCGGTTCCTCAACGTCGACTACCGGCCCGAGGTGTACACGCCGCTGGGCCTCGACTGGGTGGAGCGGGGCGGCATGAACTCCGTGATCACACGGCACTGCCCGGAGCTGGCGGCGCTGCTGCCGCGCGGGGCGAGCGCGTTCGCGCCGTGGCGGACCGTGCGCCCGACGGGCGACGAGGGCGTCGACGGAGGCAGTGAATGAACGGCGCCGACGCACACCCGGGGCTGGCCGACCTGCTCGGCCGGCCCCTGCTGGACACGGTCTGGCACCGGCGCACCCACCGGGTCAGCCAGGGGGCCTCCGTGCCCGCCGGGTCGATGAGCCACCGCTCCACGCACACCCCGCAGCCGCTGTCGGAACTGGAGGAGGCGCTGCTGATCGCGATCACCGGCTGCACCGGCCTGACCATGCCGGACCGCCCCTTCGAGGATCCGCGCGACGGCACCCCCATCATGGCCAAGCCCAACCTCACCATGGCGGGCCGCACGGCGGGCAGCCCGGACAACGCACAGGGCACCCACTTCTTCATGATCAACGACGCGGGGACCTACTTTCTGCGCAAGCTGCCGCCCGCTCCCCAGGACCCCTTCGACGCCGAGACGTTGGTGGCACGGGCGGCCCGCTCCAAGGTGAAGGTCCTCGACGACCGGCTCGACGTACCGCGGAACCAGCGGGACTTCCCGGCCTACCTCGACTCGAACCGCTTCCTGTCCAACCTCCCCGGCACGACGGTGTTCTTCCCGGTGGTGGATCTGTCGCACCAGTACATCAACGCCCTGATGTATCTGCTGACCCAGCCGGACGGAGCCCGCCCGACCCTGGTGGACGACCGCAACTTCTACCGGCCGGCGGGCGTGAAGAAGTGGGTCGACAGCGGCTTTCTGAACGGCGATCTGAAGCTGCCCCTCGGCGCCCTCGGCCCGATGCGCACCCAGATCGAGGCGGATCTGCTGCTGCAGAACCTGATGCTGACGGCGGAGGCCATGGGGCTCGGCGCCTGGATCCACGCGTCGGTCAACCCGCAGATCGCCCTGGGCGACCCGAAGTTCTCGCGGACGTACGGCAGGATGCTCGGCTTCACCTTCGTCACCCCGCGTTGGCGGGTCGCGGACATCTGGCGCTGGCACGTCCCACTGCCCAGGTACGCGAGCCTGCGCTCCCACCCGGTCGGGCTCACCTCCAAGGAGGGCGAACCCCTCATCGCCGCCGCCTGTCCACCCGCGCACAAGTCCATGTCGGACGCGGTCGACGCGGTGATCGACGCGAAGTTCGGCAGCGGCGGGATCTACACCGACAAGGACGTCTTCACCCGTATCTACAAGGAGGACTACGGGCAGCGGTATCTCGCGGAGGCCGGCGCGTACGAGGAGCGGGTGATCGACTGCGCCCGCGACATCTGCGAGTACATCATCCGCACCCACCGCCGCTTCCCGGCCCACACGGACGCGATCCACGTGCCCGGGGTCTGGCTGCAGGCGCACCACGTGGAACGCGAGTACTACGACCGGTTCTTCGTGAACGGCCTCACGCAATCGCACCGGCGGCACGCGGAGTTGTGGCACTAGAGTTCCCGGGTTGTGGAGATCAACGATCTGACGGCGGCCGAGCAGCAGGTGCGGCGGGCGTTCGCGACGGGGGCGGCGGTCGAATTCCGCGCCGGGGACGACGAGGACGCCGCGCAGGGCGCGCACTGGGGGCCCGAACGCACGGTCCGGGCAACGGTGGTGCGCGCCCTGCTGCTGAACGGGCCGCAGGAACCGGGCGAGATAGCCGCGCTCAAGCTGTCCGGGGCGCGCATCACCGGCGTACTCGATCTGCGGTACGGGACGACCGAGTTCGCCGTGCGGCTGAGTCACTGTCACTTCGACGAGGTGCCCCTTCTGTACGGCGCCCGGTTCCGGCAGCTCAACCTGAGCGACTCGGTGCTGCCGGGGCTGTTCGCGGCCACCGTGCACGTGGACGGTGTCCTACGGTTCACGGGCTGCCGCTTCGAGGGCACGGCGCGGCTGGGCGGGGCGCACATCTCGGGGGCGCTGTTCCTGGACGGGGCCCGGTTCTCGGCCGGCGACGGCCCGGACGGGGCGGCGGACGGCGCGCTCCATCTCAACCATGTGAGCATCGGCGACGATCTGTGGGCACCCGGACTGCAGGCGGACGGCGAGGTGCGCCTGAACAGTGCCGAGGTCGCGGGCTCGATCCGGCTCAACGACGCACGTCTCAGCAGTCCGGGTGGCCCCGCCCTCGACGCGGAGACCCTGACGGTGCACGGTGACGTCCTCATGCGGAACCTGCGCTGCCACGGCTGGATCGGCCTGCGGGGCGCCCGTGTCGAGGGCCGTCTCGAACTCTCCCACGCGCATCTGTCGAACCCCGGGGACACGGCGCTGCGAGCGAGCAGCTGCACCCTGGGGGAGCTCTGGCTGCGCAAGAGCCCTCCCATACAAGGGGTCCTGAACCTGCGCCGCGCCCAGATCGAGGTCCTGTTCCTGGAGCCGGAGGTACTGCCCACCGAGGTGCTGCTGACCGACCTCGTCTACACCTCGCTCACCCCGCACGTGCCCGCCGACCGCCGCCTGCCCATGCTGGAACGGGACGGCGACGGCTATGTCCCCCACGCCTACGAGCAGTTGGCCACCTCCTACCGCCGCATCGGCGACGACCACGCCGCCCGCCTCGTCCAACTCGCCAAGCAGCGCCGCCTGCGCACCACCCGCTCCTGGTACGGCCGCATCTGGGGCTACGTCCAGGACGCCACCGTCGGTTACGGCTTCCGCCCGCTGCGCGCCGCCGTCTGGCTGCTGTCGCTGCTGGCCGTGGGCTCGATCGCCTACGCGCTGCACCACCCCCACGCGCTGAAGGCGTCCGAGGCCCCGGACTTCAACCCGGTCTTCTACACCCTCGACCTGCTGCTGCCGGTGATCTCCTTCGGCCAGGAGGGCGCGTTCGCACCGGACGGCTGGTACCAGTACCTCTCCTACACGCTGATCATCACCGGCTGGATTCTCGCCACGACGGTCGTCACCGGCGTCACCCGGACCGTCAGCCGCCAGTGAGGTGCTGGGCGGCCAGCCGCACGGGCGCGTTCTGCGCGCCGTAGCCGCGGTGGCCGCCGTCGCGCTGGACCAGCTCGAAGAAGACCCGTCCGACGGTGCGGGTGTAGCAGTGCCTGAACTCCCCGTGCGCGTCGCGGTCGTAGAGGATGCCGAGTTCGCGATACGTCTCCAGCTCCCCGTCCGCGAACTCGAACCGGGCGGCCAGGTCGTCGTAGTAGTTCGCGGGGATCGGCAGCAGCCGCCCGCCCGCGGCCAGGAAGCGCCGGGCCGCGGCCACCACGTCGTCCGTGGCGAGGGCGATGTGCTGAGCATGCACCGTGTCATCCCTCGGCGCCGCCCCCACGGACAGCACGATCCGCACACTCCCGTCGCCATTGGCAACCGCCCTGCTGCGTAGCAGCCCATACGGATCGGCAACATCCACACTCTCCTGCGCGGACAACCCGAGAACGCTGCGGTGAAAGAGGGCGGCCTCGTCGAACTGGTGCCAGGGTTGGACGAGGGCGAGGTGGTCGATGCGGGTCACATGGGGGGTCGGGGCGGTGTGTGCGTCGGGCGCCGTGGTGTTTTGCGCGCCAGGCGCAGTGGTGTCTTGCGCGTCGGGCTTCGGGGCGGTGTGCGCGCGGGGCCTCGTGGCGGCGGGCGCACCAGGCTCTGTGGCGGTATGCACACCGGGGGTCGTGGCGGTGTGCGCGTCGGGCGCCGGGGTGTCTTGCGCGTCGGGCTCCGAGGCGGCCTGCCCACCGGGCGTTGTGCGGGCGTGGGCACCAGGTTGCTTGGGGGCGCAGGCACCAGGTTCCGTGGCGGTATACGCGCCAAGCCCTGGGGCGTCTTGCGTGCCGAGCCCTGTGACGTCGCGCGCACCGCGCCCTGTGGCAGCAGGCACACCAGACCCCGTGGCGACGTGCGCACCGGGCGCCGTAGCGGGATGCGCACCATAACCCGAGGCGGCGTGCACGCCGGGCGTCGTGGCGGTATGCACAACGTCCTCGAAGTCCCCCCGCCAGTCCGGGAGTTCAGGGCGCCCGGTGGCGCAGAAGAACAGCTCCGTGCCGTCGGGGGCCGCCACTGCGTCCAGTGGTGCGTCGGTCGTTGCGCGGCGGCGGGGCAGTACCGGGGACAGGAGGGCCTCGGCGCGGCGGGCGGCGCCGGCCGGGTCCGGTGACTCCAGGCCGATCGCGGCGAGCCCGGTGCCCTCGCGGCGGACGGCCGGTCCGGTGTTGACGAGGACGCGCGCCTCGCCCTGCTCCCACAGATCGACCGGCTTGCTGCGATGGCGCGCCGTGCGGGCGAAGCCCAGCGCACCGAGCACCTCGGAGACCGGCTCGGCATCGGGCGTCACCAGTTCGGCGAAGGCCACGCCGGTGGGGACGACGGGGCCGGGCAGTTCGACCGACCCCAGCGACTCCTGGAGCACCAGCAGCGACCGGTGCGCGTCCACGGCCGCCGGACCGGCCTCCGCCTGCCGGAAGACGTCGTTGAACACCTCCAGCGACAACGGCCCGTCGTACCCCGCCCGCAGCACATGCCGTACGAGCCCGGCGACGTCGAACCCGCCCTGCCCGGGGAAGCAGCGGTAGTGCCAGCTCCACTGCAGGACGTCCATGGCGAGCAGCGGGGCGTCCGCGAGCTGCAGAAAGAAGATCTTCTCGCCCGGGATGTCCGCGATGGCCTTGGGATCGGACCCCCGGGACAGAATGTGGAAGCTGTCGAGACACGTGCCCAGCGCGGGATGGTCCGCCGCCTCCACGATCCGCCAGGCATGGTCGTACGTACTGACGTGCCGTCCCCAGGCGAGCGCCTCGTAGGCGACCCGAATCCCGAACTCCTGGGCCAGATCGGCCAGTTGACTCAACTGCCGGGCGGCGAGCTCATCGTCGTCGACGGCCGCCGCATGCACGCTGGAACAGACGAGAACGGTGTCGGCCCCCAGCCGCCGCATCACCTCGAACTTGCGCCGGGCCCGCCGTAGATTCCGCGAGAACTCCTCCTCGGGCACGGCCTCCATGTCCCGCATCGGCTGATACAGATCAATACTCAGCCCGAGATCCGCACACCGCTCCCGAACCTCCTCGGGAGCCAGCCGACTTGCCAGCAGATCGTTCTCGAAGATCTCGACCCCGTCGAACCCGGCCCGCGAGGCAGCGGTCAGCTTCTCGGTGAGAGTCCCACTGAGCGAAACGGTAGCGATAGCCGTACGCATGCCAACACCTTCCAACTGCCTATCTGCAACACCCTCAGGGGCGCGGGGCTGCATCTGATGTGCGGCTACCGCCGCGTGGGCGCGATCAACCACAATCAACCCGCAGCCGCCCACGACCTACTGAACCGAGCTCTCCGCCGCCCCAGCCAACTCCCCGATATCCCCCAACATCCGCGAAGCATCCGGCTCACACCCCGTGAACAACCGAAACGCATCAGCAGCCTGAAACACAGCCATCCCACCCCCGTCCAACACAGCACACCCACACCCCCGAGCGGCCCGCACCAACTCCGTCTCCAACGGCCGGTACACCACCTCGGCAACCCACAACCCGCCCCGCAAGAGCCCCGCGGGAAACGGCACCCCGGGATGCGCCGCCATCCCCGTGGGCGTCGCATGCACCACCCCATCGGCGGACGCCACCAACCCCGCCAGCTCGTCCAACGAACCCGCGGCAGCACGCCCCTGGCCGAAGTGCCGGTTCAACTGGCCGACCAGCGACACCGCCCGCTCCACCACCGCATCGACGACAGTCACCACCCCCGCCCCGAGATTGAGCGTCGCGTGAGCGACAGCGGCCCCCGCACCACCGGCCCCCACCTGCACCACCCGCTCCAGCGAGGCGTCCGGCAGTCCACGCGCGAACGACGCCGCGAACCCGGTGACGTCCGTGTTGTGCCCGACCGCGCGCCCGTTCTCGAAGACGACGGTGTTCACCGCACCCAGTGCCTCGGCCTGCGGGGCGAGCGCGTCCAGGTGCTCGATGACGAGCTGCTTGCAGGGGTGGGTGATGTTCAGCCCGTCGAAGCCCAGGTCGCGGGCGGCCCGCACCAGGTCGCCGACCGCTTGCGGGGGCCGGCCGAGGACGTCGATGTCGATGAGCCGGTACACGTAGCGCAGACCCTGCCGGTCCGCCTCCCGCTCGTGCAGCGCCGGGCTGAGCGACGGGCCGATGCCGGAGCCGATCAGTCCGACGAGAAACGAGTCCTTGGCCACACGGACCTCCTGAGCTGACGCCAGTGCACGAGGGAACCGACGCTAATGTACGAACCAGTACGTTAGCTATATCAGCCACACTTCCCGCTGGGAACCCCCACCCCGCCTTCTACAATCTGCGGCACTGGCCGTACTCCCGAAGGAACTCGATGACCAGCGTCGACGAACCGGCACGACCCAACGGACGGATCCGCGACGCCGCCCGCACCCAGGCGGAGATCCTGGACGTGGCGACACAGGAGTTCGCGCGGGCCGGCTACGACGGCGCCCGGGTCGACGAGATCGCCGCCCGCACCCGCACCACGAAGCGGATGATCTACTACTACTTCGGCGGCAAGGAGCAGCTCTTCACGGCCGTACTGGAGCGGGCGTACGGCGTGATCCGCGAGGCCGAGCAGGAGCTGGACGTAGAGCATCTGGACCCGGTCGCGGCGATCAGGCGGCTGGCGGAGCTGACCTTCGACCACCACGAGCAGCACCCGGACTTCATCCGCCTCGTCAGCATCGAGAACATCCACGGGGCCGCGCACATCGCCGGCTCCGAGAAGCTCGGCAAGATCGGCTCCCCCGCGCTCGACGTGATCCGCCGCATCCTGGCCACCGGGCAGGAGTCCGGCCTGTTCACGGCCGATGTCGACGCGGTCGATCTGCACGCGATGATCAGCTCGTTCTGCTTCTTCCGGGTCGCCAACCGGCACACCTTCGGGGCCCTGTTCGGCCGTGACCTGGTGGACCCGGCCCAGCGCGAGCACTACCGCGCCATGCTCGGCGACATGGTGATCGCGTATCTGACGGCGGAGCGCGCCGCCGACTGAGGACGTTCGGCAGCGCCCCTTGACACGTGGGAAACGGCGACGCACCATCCCTACCCATCGGGACTAACTACCCAGTGGGTTAATTAGCCGGGACCCGGCTCTTCCAACGACCCCCTGCCCCGCTCTTCGCTCTACACCTTCCGCTCACCGCTCACCGCTCTCCGCTTCCCCTTCCCCCTCCCTCCGCCTACGTTGGAGCTTCCTCGAAGGAGCACGCCGTGTCCGTCCCCGCCGAAGCCGCCGGGCAGCCGAAGAAGGCGGCAGCCGCCGCCTGGATCGGCAGCGCTCTGGAGTACTACGACTTCTTCATCTACGGCAGCGCGGCCGCGCTGATCTTCCCCAAGGTCTTCTTCGACGAGTCCGACCCCGCCACCGCGACCCTGCTCTCGCTGGCCACGTTCGGTGTCGCCTACGCGGCCCGGCCCGTCGGCGCGCTCTTCCTCGGGCACTTCGGCGACCGGGTGGGCCGTAAGAAGATCATGGTCTTCACGCTGCTGCTGATGGGCCTGTCGACCTTCCTGATCGGCTGTCTGCCCACCCGCGCCCAGGTCGGCTCCCTGGCGCCGGTGCTGCTGGTGCTGTGCCGCATCCTCCAGGGCGTCTCGGCCGCGGGCGAACAGGCCAGCGCGAACTCCATGACGCTCGAACACGCGCCGTCGAACCGGCGCGGCTTCTTCACCAGCTTCACCCTCGGCGGCACACAGGGCGGCCAGCTCATCGCCACGCTGGTCTTCATCCCGATCGCCGCGCTCCCCGAGAACCAGCTGCTGTCTTGGGGCTGGCGGATCCCGTTCTGGGCGAGCGTCGTGGTCGCCGTCGTCGGCTACGTCATCCGCCGCAGGCTGGAGGAGACGCCGGCCTTCGCCAGGCAGGCGGCCACCGAGGGCGTCGTCAAACTGCCGCTCGCGGTGCTGCTGCGCGAGCACTGGGCGGACGTGCTGCGGGTGATCGGCGGTGCGCTCATCGCCTCGGTCTCCACGATCTTCACGGTCTGGGCCCTCGCCTACGCCACCAGCGACTCCGTCGGCATGTCCCGGTCCTCGATGCTGTGGGTGGGCGCACTCGCCAACGTCGTGGCGCTCGCGGCGATCCCCCTGTGGGCCTCGCTGTCGGACCGCATCGGGCGCCGTCCCGTGTTCCTGATCGGCTCGGTCGGCAGCGCGATCACGATGTTCCTGTACCTGTGGGCGATCTCCACCGGCAACTACCCGCTGACCCTGCTCCTCGGCATCGTCACCTTCGGCGTCGTCTACAGCGCCGCGAACGGCGTGTGGCCCTCGTTCTACGGCGAGATGTTCTCCACCCGCGTCCGCCTGTCCGGCATGGCCATCGGCACCCAGATCGGCTTCGCCGTAGCAGGCTTCGCGGTCACCTTCGCCGCCCAGATCGCGGGCCCCGACGGCACCGACTGGTCCTCGGTGGCCCTGTTCACCGCAGCCCTCTGCATCCCCCCGATGATCACCGCCCTCTCGGCCCGCGAGACCCACACGATCCCGACTGAACACTTGGGCGACCGAACCACCCACCATGCCTCACAGCCGGAGAAGGTGACGGCTTGAAGGAGGCCGGTTACGGCCGAGGATGCCGCGGCTCGTAAAGGCCGACTTCACCCCCGCCGGGCAGCCGGAACCCGGTCAGCCGCCCCCAGCGTGCCTCCTGCAGGGGACGTGTGAACTCCACGCCCCTGTCGGTGAGTTCGGCCGTGGTCGCGTCGAGGTCGTCGCACATCAGCAGCAGTTCGTGCGACGGTTCGCCGTCGGCCGGATGACAGGCCACCTCGGTGGGCGGTGCCTTGAAGATCAGCCATCCGTGACCGGCGTCGACATGCTCCCAGCCGAGCACGTCCCGGAAGAACGCCCGGTCCGCCTCGGCGTCATTGCTGTGGATCACGACATGGGCCCCATTGATCACGCGCGGAGCGTATGCGCGGGCCGGGGCCGCGGCAAGCACTGCGGGGTCACGCGTTGGACCAGCCCCGCTCGCACAGTACCAGCCGATAGCCGTCCGGGTCCTCGACGGTCACCCCCCACCGGTTCCAGTACGGATTCGGCGAGGCCACCCGCTTGCCGCCGTACTGCTCCAGACGGGCGACCAGTTCCTCCGGCACCGCCCCGTCGACGTAGAGGACGAGGAGGTCCTCCTCGGTGGGCCGGGGCTCGACGGGCCGGCCGGGCTCATGGACGAGTTCCAGGTGCCAGCCGGCGTCCGGCCAGCCGACCATCAGCAGCTCGTGCTCCCCGGGTTCGGTGCCGCCCTCGGTCCGCCACACCACGCTCAGCCCGAGCCCCTCCACCCAGAACCGCTCGGCCGCCGCGAGGTCCCGCGACGGGCGGGCGACGCGGATGTGGCTACGACCGTTGACAGGCATGGTGACCTCTCTCCAAACGGCGACTCTGAACTGCGGCTTCGTCCCTCGCAGCCTAGGCAGCGGATGATCCCCGGACCATCGGTCATCCGCCCTGCACCCCGAGCCCTAGGTCCCCGCGAAGCGCCCCACCCCCGTTGACAGATGACGTTTTCAGCAAGAACATCGGCCGGAACGAGCACAAATGAACAGCACTGCGGCACGGCAACCCCATGACTCCCCCTCTCCCGCAGAAGGACATGAGTGGTGCGCATCCTTTCCCGCAAGTTCTCCCGCACGTCCGGCTGTCTCCTCGCGGCCGCCCTGACGGTGGCCTTCCTGCCGTCCACGGCGAACGGCTCCCCGGCCCAGGCCTCCGGCGCTCACGGACCGCGCGTCTCGCAGTCCGCGGGCGCGGTCACGCTTGACGTGCCGGCCACGCACGACTCCCCCGGCTACTCGCTCTCCGTCCCGAAGTCCGGCCAACTCGCCCTGACCACCAGAAGATCCGGCCACACCGTTCTCGCGACGGGCCCGGACGCCCTGCGCTTCACGTCCGGCGATAACACCTGGCAGCACGCCACCACGCTGACCGGCTGGCGCTGGCGCGACGGCGTGCTCACCCTCACGGCGGACACGACCCTCGCCGGAACCACCGTCGAGGCCCGCGTGACCCCCACCGCCGACCGCTACCGTCTCGACTGGGACGTCAAGGGCGCGGGGGCCACCCGACTCGGCCTCACCTACGGCCTGAACAGCGCCGGGCACTGGTACGGCCACGGCGAGACGACCACCCCCTCGGGCGGCCCGTACACCGACCAGCCCTGGCCGCTGGACGCCGGGCAGGTCGAGCAGGACGACTTCAGCGCGGCCTCGTACCAGATGGTCGATCCCTTCTGGTACACGCAGAGTTCGGCCGGGCTGTACGTCGACACCGGCGACACCATGGACGTCGCCCTCAACAGCGGCGGCGACGGCCTGGGCCGCTTCACGGTGGAGTCCGGCAGCACGTACAAGGCGACCGTCTTCGTCGAGTCGACGCCGCGCGACGTCTACCGCGACTACATCGGCATCGTCGGCAAGCCGCGCCAGAGCGACGCGACGTACGAGCAGTACGCGAAGCCGCTGTGGAACTCCTGGGCGCAGTTCTACACCAACGTCAACCAGGAGAAGCTCCTCGAGTACGCAACCGACCTGCACGCCAACGGAGTTGACGGTCACACCATCCAGCTCGACGACAAGTGGGAGTCGAACTACGGGAACATGACCTTCGACCCGAAGGCCTATCCCGACCCGAAGGCGATGTCGGACCAGATCCACGCCATGGGCTACGACTTCGGCCTCTGGGTCACCCTGTGGATCAACCTGGACTCCGCCAACTACCAGTACGCGGCCGACCACGACTATCTGCTGCACGACGCCGCCGACCCCACCAAGCCCTGCACGGTGACCTGGTGGAACGGCACCGCCGGCATCGTCGACCTGGCCAACCCCGAGGCGAAGGCCTGGTACCAGGGCAATCTGCAGAAACTGATGGACACCTACGACGTCGACGGCCTGAAGTTCGACACCCGCTTCTTCGACGACCACTGCACCGGCCGCGACGGCAACACCCGCACCGACTACCAGCGCCTGGGCTCCGAACTCGCCGACTCCTACGACCTCCAGGGCGCCGGCATCCGCGTGCACTGGGGCAGCGCGGCGCACCAGGCGGGCTTCGTCATCCGGCAGATCGACAAGGGCACCGGCTGGGACTCGCTGCGGGCGGCCGTCTCGCAGAACCTGGCCCTGTCCACGATCGGCTACCCGTTCGTGGAGACCGACATGATCGGCGGCTCCAGCGGGCAGCCCGCGCCGACGAAGGAGGTCCTGGTCCGCTGGGCGCAGACGGCGTCGTACATGCCGCTGATGTACGCCTCCACGTCCCCGGTGGACACGATCGACGCGACGACCGGCCAGAAGGTGGACTACGACCAGCAGACCGTCGACCTCTACCGCGAGGCGATCGCCCGCCACGAGCGGCTCGCGCCCTACATCTGGGACCAGGTGCAGAACTCGCTGAGGACCGGTGACCCGATCGTCCGGCCGCTGTTCTTCGACTTCCCCCAGGACAAGGCGGGTTACACGGTCGGCGACGAGTGGATGCTCGGCCCCGCGGTGCTCTCGGCGCCGAACCTGACGTCGGCGGACACGCGGGACATCCATCTGCCGCCCGGCCGGTGGTACGACGTCAACCGCCACACGACGATCAAGGGCCCCACCACCCTCAAGGCGTACGCCGCTCCGCTCGGTGTCACCCCGGCGTTTGTGAACCTCCACGCCAAAGGCGCCGTTGAGGCATTGCGCGCGCTGCGGTAATCATGAGGGATCACCGTGTGCTCCGGCCGGTTTCAGGGGCGGCCGGAGCACACGGGGCCGAGGGCGCCGGCCGGTTCAGCCCCTGTTGGCACCCTCGGGGATTCCGTACGTCCGCTCCACCTTCAGCCGCACCACCAGCCGCCGGTCACGCACCATCGCGGCCCGGTAGTCGTCCCAGTCGGGATGCTCACCCACCACGTCACGGTAGAGCCGGATCAGCTCCTCGACCGTCTCGTCGTACGGATCCTCGGCGACGGGCGAGAGCTCGACGGTCCCCTCGGCCACCGCGTAGGCCCGGCGGTCAGGCGTGGACACGTGGTAGGAGGCCCGCGGATCACGCCGCAGATTACGCGTCTTGGCCCGGTCGTCGGTGACCGAGATCCGCACCATCCGCTCCTCCCGGTAGAAGTGATGGCTGACGTTCGACAACTGAGGCCGCCCATCACGCTTGAGCGTGACCAGCACCCCACCGTGGCCCTGGGAGAGCAGCTCGAACAACGCGTCCTGAGTCATACCTGGATCAACTCGCACGACGGATCTCCGCATTCCCGCCATCCATCGAGTAGACACTGTCTACGCCTGGCTGGTAGACAGTGTCTATGGATGCTTCCGACACGGGGCTGCGCGCCCGACTGGTCGACGTCGGGGTGGAGCTGGTCGCCCTGGAGGGCGCGCAGGCACTGACCCTGCGGGAGATCGCGCGCCGGGCGGGTGTCTCCCACGGCGCACCCCGGCGCTATTTCCCCACCCACCTGGAGCTGCTGTCGGCCATCGCCCGGCGCGGCTTCGCCGAGCTGGCCGCGCAGGTGGCCACGGCGACCGGGGACGGCACGGCGCCCCCGCGCGAGCAGCTCACCGCCCTGGGGCGCTGCTATCTGCGCTTCGCGCTGGACCACCGTGGAATGTACGAGCTGATGTTCCGTCACGATCTGTTGGAGAGCGGCCATCTGGGCCTGCGCGGCACCAGCCTGCCGTTGTTCGACGGCCTGGTGGAGCTGGTGGGACGGGCCCGGCCCGGCGCCGACGCCCGGATCGTCGCGGGCGCCCTGTGGGCGAACCTGCACGGCATCGCCCAGCTGTGGGGCTGGGGCAGCCTCCAACTCGCCACGGGCGCCGACGACTTCACGCCCCTGCTGAGCTCGGCCCTGGACGCGCACCTCGGAGCCGGCTCTTGAACCTCCACCGCGCAGCGACGCTCACGAGCAGCGTCGCCGGAGCCGTGATCGTCGCCCTGGACGGCACGGTCCTCACCGTCGCCCAGCCCGCACTGCAACGCGACCTCTCGGCGTCGTTCGCGCAGGTCCAGTGGACCAGCACCGGTTATCTCGTCGCGGTGGCGAGCCTGTTGGTGTTCTCCGGACGGCTCGGCGACCGCTACGGCCACCACCGCGTCTTCGCGCTCGGCATGCTGGGCTTCGGGGCGGCGTCGGCGGGCATCGGTCTCGCGCCCGGCGTCGGCTGGGTGATCGGACTGCGGGTCGTCCAGGGGGTGTTCGGGGCGCTGCTGCAGCCCGCCACGCTCGGCATGCTGCGGGCCGCGTACCCGCCGGACCGGCTGCGGACGCCGATCGCGGTGCGCACCGGGGCGATCGGCCTGGCGGCCGCGGCGGGCCCCGTGCTGGGCGGAGTTCTGGTCTCGGGGCCGGGCTGGCGGGCGGTGTTCTTCCTCAATGTCGTACCGGCACTCGTCTTCGGCCTGCTCGCGCTCACGCTGCCCGCCGCGCGTTCCCGGCCCTCCCCCGCCCGCCTGGACATACCCGGCGCCGTCCTGCTCGCCGCGACCCTGGCCTGTCTGGTGCACGTCCTCGTCCAACTGCCGCACAGCGGCTGGACGTTGGGGGGCGGGGTCTTCCTGGTACTGGTCGTGGTGACGGGCGCCGCCTTCGTGCGGCACGAGCGGCGGACCGCGAGCCCACTGGTACCGCCGGATGTCGTCGGGTCGGCCGCCGTCACCGGCGCGCTCACCGTCCTCGTCATCGCGTCGGCCGCGCTGCACGGCACGCTCTTCGTCGCGACCTTCGTCCTGCAGGACGACCTCGGCTACGACCCGCTGCACATGGCGCTGCTCAGCCTGCCGCTCGCCGCACTCATGATCCTCGCCGCGCCGAGCGCCGCGGTCCTGCTGCGCCGGGTGGGCCCTCGTCGTACGACCGTGGCGGCGACGGCCGTCCTGGCCGCGGGGATCGTCGTGCTGGGCGCGCTCTCGGGGGGCGCGGTCTCGCTGTGCACCGGATTCGGGCTGCTCGGAGCCGGGTTCGGCACGGTGATGGTGACGGCGACGCATGTCGTCGTACGGCAGTCCGCGGCCGGCTCGGCCGGTGTCGCGGGGGGTCTGCAGCAGACCGCGATGAACGTCGGTCCGGTGCTGGGCGTGGCCGTGGCGGCGACGCTCGGGGGACTGGGGCACGGGTATGCGCTGCCGCTCTACGTCCTTGCCCTCGTCGCCGCGGTCGGAGCGGTCGCGGGGCGGGTTCTGCCGGAACGTTCCGTCGTAACGATCAATCACGTCCGACAGGGGGACCGGGCCCGGCTTCCTGCGCGAGGATGAGTGCGAGGCCGTTCGGACGGGGTAGCGCCGGACCGGGTCTCGGTGAGCGCATTCGGAGGAGAGCGATGGGGCAGCTGCGGCAAGAGGTCGACCCGGACGAGGTCGGGCTGGACGTGAAGGCGCTGGACCGCCTCGACGAGACATGCGCCCGGTATGTCGAGGAGGGGCGGCTGCCCGGCTTTCTGGTGGCCCTGGCTCGCGGGGGACGCGTCGCCCATGTCACGACCCACGGGCTGCGCGACGTGGCGGCGGGTCTGCCCGTGGAGGCGGACACGCTGTGGCGGATCTACTCCATGACCAAGCCGGTCACCTCGGTCGCCGCGCTGATGCTGGTGGAGGAGGGCCGGCTCGCGCTGGACGACCCGCTCGACCGGTATCTGCCGGCCTTCGCGAACCCGCGGGTGTACGAGAGCGGCGAGGGCGCCGACGTACACACCCGCCCGGCCGACGGGCCGATACGGATCCGCCATCTGCTGACCCACACCTCGGGGCTGACCTTCGCCTTCTACCACAGCCATCCCGTCGACGCGCTCTACCGCGCGGCCGGCCTGGAGTCGTCGGTGGTGCCGGGCACGGATCTCGCGGAGACCGTGGACGTGTACGCGGCTCAGCCCCTGCAGTTCGAGCCGGGCACACAGTGGAACTACTCGGTCTCCACCAATGTGCTCGGCCGGGTGATCGAGGTGGTGTCCGGGCAGAGTCTCGACGTGTTCCTCGCCGAGCGGATCTTCGGCCCGCTCGGCATGACCGACGCCGGCTTCTGCGTCACCGACGAACAGGCCCCGAGACTTGCCGAGTTGTACGGCGAGAGCGACGACGGCGGCATCAAGCCGGTGCCGGGGCTGCCGCTGCGCGGCGGGCGGCCCCGGCTGCTGTCCGGCAGTGGCGGCATGGTGGCGTCCGCCCACGACTTCCACCGGCTGATGGAGCTGCTGCGCCGCCGCGGCGAACTCGACGGGGTCCGGCTGCTCGCTCCCGAGACGGTGGACCTGATGACCCGCAACCACCTGCCCGGCGGCGCCGATCTGCGCGCCTTCGGCAGCCGTCCGGCCCATGACGAGCCGAACAACGACGGCGTCGGTTTCGGCCTCGGCGTCTCGGTCGTCATCGACCCGGAGCGCACCGTGTCCCCGACCAGCCCCGGCACCTACGGCTGGAGCGGCGCCGCCACGACGACCTTCTGGGTCGACCCCGCCCGCGATCTGACGGTGCAGTTCATGACCCAGGTCCGCCCGAAGTCGTCGCTGAGGGTCATCCCCGAACTCCGGCGCCTGGTCCACGACGTCGTGACGAACTGAGGCACCGCCCACGAGGCACCGCCCACCTCGCCGACGGTGAGTCCCCTGCAGACACCGGCGGCGAGGCGGGCGGGCGTGATCAGGACAGATGCGCGACCGCGTCCAGGTGCGGCAGCACGTGGTCGAGCCGCTCCCGCTTGGTGCGCAGATAGGTGATGTTGCTCTCGCACGGCGGGATCAACAGCGGTACGGTCTCGGCCACTTCGATGCCATGCTCCACCAACGCCTCCCGCTTGCGCGGGTTGTTGGACAGCAGCCGCACCGAGTTCACGCCCAGGTCCTGCAGGATTCTCGCCGCCACGCCGTAGTCCCGGGCGTCCACCGGCAGTCCGAGCGCGAGGTTCGCCTCGACGGTGTCCAGCCCCTCCGCCTGCAGCGCCATCGCCCGCAGCTTGGCGAGCAGTCCGATGCCGCGGCCCTCGTGACCGCGCAGATAGACGACGATTCCGCTGCCCTCGGCGACAACGGCCTTGAGCGCCCCGGCCAGTTGATCGCCGCACTCGCAGTGCTGGGAGCCGAACGCGTCACCGGTCAGGCACTCGGAATGCAGCCGGGTGAGGACGCCCTCGGTGCCTATGTCGCCGTGCACCAGGGCCACTTGTTCGTCACCACGATCGTGATCCATGTAGCCGACGGCGCGGAATTTCCCGTACACCGTGGGCAGTGGTGCATTCACGATCCGTTCCACACCCGTGCGCTGCGTGCGCTGTGGAGACCCCTTGCCGAGTACGCCGATTTTTTCTGTCATGATCTGATTCCTAAGCAGAGACGAAAGGCCGTGAAGAAATGAGTGTTTCGGGCGCGCGTACGGCGGCGAACGGGCTGGTGCCGGCGGACACTACGGAAGAGGTACGGACCAGGGCCGAGGGTGTCTCAACGCAGGTCGCCGTCCTTCCCGTCGGCAGCTTCGAACAGCACGGCCCGTTCCTCCCGCTGGCCACGGACACGCTGGTTGCCTGTGCTGTCGCCCGGGAGATCGCCGCGGCGTACCCGGTGCACCTCCTTCCCCCGGTGACGATCTCCTGCTCGCACGAGCATGCGGCCTGGCCCGGGACCGTCAGCATCTCCTCGGTGACCCTTCACTCGGTGGTATGTGACATTGCACAGTCCCTCCGCCGCTCCGGCGTCGACGCCCTGGTGGTGGTCAACGGCCACGGCGGAAACTACGTACTGGGCAACGTCGTTCAGGAATCCTCCGCCCGCGGCGAGCGGATGGCGCTGTTCCCGGCCGCGGAGGACTGGGAAACGGCGCGGCAGCGGGCGGGAGTGACCACCTCGCTGCTGACCGACATGCACGCGGGAGAAATCGAGACCTCCATCCTTCTGCATGCTCACCCGGAATTTCTTCGACCCGGTTACGAGACCTCCGATTTCGTCGCTGACGACCGGCGCCATCTGCTGACTCTCGGTATGTCCGGCTATACCGATTCGGGGGTCATCGGACGTCCTTCGCTGGGTTCGGCGGAAAAGGGGAAGGAACTGCTGGCGAGCCTCGCGGATTCCTTCGGCGCGTATTTCTCGCTCCTCACCTCGGCGGACGGACGGGCGTAGTCGGCACCGTATTCCGGGGCTGCCTCTCCCGTCCCGGATTCCGCCGGACGCAGGCCCGTGTACCAGCGGGCGACGAGGACGCCGGCGCCGGGCAGGGCGGCCACGAAGCTGAGCACGCCGTAGACGACGGCGGTCGCCACACCGGTGCTCGCACCGAGGCCCGCGGCGCCGAACGCCCAGGCGGTGGCGCCCTCGCGGGGCCCGAAGCCGCCGACGTTCAGCGGCAGTCCCATGGCGACGAGCGCGAGCACGGCCAGCGGCAGCAGCGCGGCGACGGAGGCGTCCGAGCCGGCGATGCGGGCGGCGAGCACGAACATCCCGAGGTGTCCGGCCAGGATGACCAGCGACGAGACGCTGACGCCGGGCCAGTTGCGGCGGGAGAGCAGTCCCTCGCGCGCCTCGCTCAGCGTCGCGCGCAGGGCCCGGCCGCGGCGGGACGGCGCCTTGTTCATGCGCAGCGCGACGACGACGGCGAGGGCGCCGACCGCGGCGAGCCCGACCAGCGGGGCGAAGTGCCGCGCCTCGTCCTGCACCGGCGACGGCAGCGTCAGCAGCATCGCCGCTCCCACGACCGTCAACGCGACCTGTCCGGCGACCCGTTCGAGCACCACCGAGCGCACCCCGCGGCCGAGGTCGCCCGCGTCCTGCCCCGACCGCACCGCCCGGTGCACATCACCGAGGACCCCGCCGGGCAGGGCCGCGTTCAGGAACAGCGAGCGGTAGTAGTCCGCGACCGCCGCTCCCAGCGGCAGCCGGAGCTTCAGGCCCCGGGCGACCAGGACCCAGCGCCAGGCGCTGAGCACGGTGGTGACCAGGCCGATGGCGAGCGCCGCCAGCAGCGTCGCCGTGTCGATGCGGCGCAGACCATCGAGCAGGACGCCGGTACCGAGCCGCCACAGCAGCGCTCCGACGATGACGACACCGGCGCCGGTGCCGAAGTGGGTGCGTACAGCAGGGGAGTTGAGCCGCGCCAGGCACCTACGCCACCAGGGCGCGGGCTGCTCGGGCCGGGCGGAGGGGACGATCCCAGGAACCGCCGTAGCGGGGGCGGGGGTGGAGACAGGGGCGGGCCCCGTCCACGTGTCGACGTGCGCATGCGGCTCGCCGCATGTCTCGAACGGCACCAGCCGGGGGCTCACCCGGGCGCCCACCGTGTCCACGCTCATGAGGCGCCGCCCGTCGGCCGGGAGAGCGCGAGCAGGTCGGTGTGGTGGACGGTGACGTGCAGGTCGCCCGCCTCGCAGGCGGCCAGCCGCTCCTGCAGATACTTTTCTGCACGAGCCTTCAGCCCGGGTTCCTGCTCTACGGCCGCGCCGACCCAGCCGCGCAGCCACTGCGCCGTCAGCTCCGCCTGGTCGGGACCGAGCCGCCAGGGGCTCGGGTTGAGCCGCACCGTCGCCCCACGCTCCGAGAACGCCTCGCACGCCACGGTCACCGAGTCCGGGCCGAGCAGTCCGTCGCGGCGCTGGTGGGCGTTGAACGCCTCGGTGATCTCCTCGTCCATCGGGTGGGGCGGGCCGAACTCGACGCGCCCGGCCACCGACAGCGTCAGCAGGGCGGGGCAACCGGCTCCGGTGCAGGCGTCGGCGAGGGTCTCGATCTCCTCGCGGGTGAGGACGTCGAGGAGCGCGGAGGCGGTCGCCAGCGCGGCGCCGCGCAGGGCGTCCGGGGTGAGCCGGGCGACGTCGCCCCGCCGGGTCTCCACGGTGACCCGGCTGCCGTCGGCGGCGGAGCGCGGGGAGGCGACGGCCGCGAAGTGCAGCAGATAGGGGTCGCGGTCGTGCAGGACCCAGTGCTGGGCGCCGTCCAGCCGGGGCGCGAGCCAGCGGCCCATCGAGCCGGTGCCGCACCCCAGGTCGTGGATGACGATCCCGCCCTTGCCGGGCAGGTTGGCCAGCCGGATCCGCAGCGGGTCGAGCAGATCGTTCGCCCGCGCGCCGGCGTCGGCGGGCTCGCGCAGCTCCAGCCACTCGGGGGCGTAGCGCGGCGGCTCCTCGTCCCCGGTGTCCCGGAGTCGTACGGTGGCGCGCTCGCCGGGGCGGGAAGCCGGGGCGTCCGGGCGGGAAGTCTCGCCTCGGCGAGGACTGGGCCCTGCGCCGGGAATCACGGAGTCCGGAGTCATGGAGTTTGCCGCTGCACGCTCGTCGCGGGGCCCGGGTTGGGCCGGGATCTTCTCACCGATCTCTGCCGCCTTGTTCATGCCGCCCTCCTGGGTTCGCTCGGCAGCCGGCCCAGTACTCCGGCAAGGCTGCGGGCCGTGGTCGCCCACCCGTCCAGGGCGGCCCGTCGGCCCCGGGCGGCGGCCTTCAGCCGGCGTCGTACATCGGCCTCGCCGAACCAGCCGCGCAGTTCGGCGGCGAGGGCGGCGGGGTCCTCCGGCGGGACGAGGATGCCGGGGACGCCGCCGTCGGGGGCGCGTCCGACCGCCTCGGGGAGACCGCCGACATCCGTGGCCAGCACCGGGATGCCGCGCGCGAGGGCCTCCGTCACCGCCATGCCGTAGGTCTCGGCGTACGAGGTGAGGACCATCAGGTCGGCGGTGGCGTAGCTGGCGTCGAGCTCGGCACCGGACCGTGGGCCGGCCAGTTCGATGCGGTCCTGAAGACCGTGCTCCTTGATGAGCTGCCGCAGATGGGCGACGTACTCCGGGTCGTGACCGAGTCCGCCGACGCAGACGCAGCTCCACGGCAGGTCGGCCGCCGCGGCCAGCGCCTGCACCAGCCGGTGCTGCCCCTTGCGCGGGGTCACCGCGGCGACGCAGAGCAGCCGGGAGACCCCGTCGGTGCCGGAGGCCAGCGGCGCGATGTCGGCGCCGGGGGCGGCGACATGGACCCGCTCGGGGGCGAGGCCGTGGTGCGAGACGAGGCGGCGTACGGCCCAGTCGCTGGTGGCGATCACGGCGGGCACGGCGCGCAGGACGTCGCGTTCCTTGGCGTCCAGTTCGGCGGCGAGCGCGGGTTCGAGGCCGGTCTCGTCGCCGAGCGGGAGGTGCACCAGGACCGCGAGGTGCAGCCGGTCGGTCTCCGGTACGACGACCTCGGGGACGGCGCAGGCGACGATGCCGTCCAGCAGGACGACCGAGCCGTCCGGCAACTCACGGAGCGTACGGGCGAGTTCGGCCCGGTCCGCGGCCGTAGGCCGGGGCCACCGGCCGGCCACGGCGTGCTTGTGGACCTGCCAGCCGAAGCCGGGCAGATCCAGGCTCACGCGCCGGTCGTAGGCGTTGCCGCCGCTCGGGGCTGCCGGGTCGTCGACACCGCCCGGCATGACGAAGTGCACGGAGCGCAGGGACATGGGGATGATCTCGGCGTTCTTCAGGACGGGGACGGAGTGCTGGACGGGCACATAGCCGAGCCCCGGCCGCTCCGTCTTCACCGTCGTCTCCGTCATCTGCGTCATCTGCGTCTTTTCCAGGGTCATGTGGGTCACAGGGCACGCTCGTAACTCGCCCAGGCGACGTGCGACTCGTGCAGGGTCACGGAGAGTTGCGCGATGCCCTTGGCGCCCTCGCCCATCGCGCCCTTCTCGATCCGCTCGGCGAGCCGGTCGGCGATGACCTTCGCGAGGAACTCCGTGGAGGTGTTGATTCCGGCGAAGTCCGGCTCGTCGTCGAGGTTTCTGTAGTTCAGCTCGCTGACCACGGCGCCGAGCTCCTGCGTGGCCAGGCCGATGTCGACGACGATGTTGTCGTCGTCCAGCTGCTCGCGCCGGAACGTGGCGTCCACCAGGAACGTGGCTCCGTGCAGGCGCTGCGCGGGCCCGAAGACCTCGCCGCGGAAGCTGTGGGCGATCATGATGTGATCGCGGACGGTGACACTGAACAACGGACGACCCTCCAGGTGCGGCGCGTCTGGTCCCTCGGCTGATCCCTGCCGGGGGATGCCCTTAATACGGCTCTTCACGTTCCCGCGTTCAGTCCACTCTCACTCTTTTCTCAGGTCAGGCCCTCTCGGTGTACCTGACACGGTGGCACAGGGCGGGAATGTCGCCCGAGGCCAGTTTCGGCATGATCTCCGGCAGCTCGTCGAACGCGCTTTCCCCTGTGATGAGTGCGTCGAGCGCCGGATCGGCGAGCAGGTCGAGGGCGAGGGCGAGCCGGTCGGCGTAGCTGCGGCTCGCGCGGGCCGGGGAGACGGTGCCGACCTGGCTGCTGCGGATGGTCAGCCGCCGGGAGTGGAAGGCCTCGCCGAGCGGGAGGCTGACCCTGCGGTCGCCGTACCAGCTCAGCTCGACGACGGTTCCCTCTGCGGCCAGGAGTTCCAGGGCGCGGGACAGGCCCTGTTCGGTGGCGCTGGCGTGCACGACGAGATCGCGTTCGCCGAGCGCGTCCGCGGGCAGCGCGAAGTCGACACCGAGGGCCTGGGCGATCTTGGCGCGCCCCGGATCGGCGTCGACGAGCTGCACACGTACGCCGGGGAAGCGGGCCAGCAGGGCGGCGACCGAGCAGCCGACCATGCCGCCGCCGACCACGCTGATCCGGTCGCCGATCAGCGGCGCGGCGTCCCACAGGGCGTTCACGGCGGTCTCGACGGTGCCGGCGAGGACGGCCCGTTCGGCGGGCACGGTGTCCGGTACGACGGTGACGGCGGCGGCCGGGACGACGTACCGAGTCTGATGCGGGTACAGACAGAAAACCGTCCGTCCCACCAGCTCCTCCACCCCCTCCTCCACCACCCCCACATTGAGGTAGCCGTACTTCACGGGAGCCGGGAACTCGCCCTCCTGAAAGGGCGCCCGCATGGCCGCGTACTGGTTCTCCGGGACGCCACCGCGGAACACCAGTGTCTCCGTGCCACGGCTGATGCCCGAGTACACGGTCCGCACCTGCACCTCGCCGTCACCGGGTTCCGGCAGGTCGGCGGTCCGGATCTCGCCCAGACCGGGACGACTGAGCCAGAACGCTCCTGCTATGCGGTTCATCGGGCGTCCTCCTGAACGATCGGGAAGCAGTTCACGTACCGAGGTGTGCACAGGCCGCGCACAGTACGCGGCGTTGATCGACTCTGTCATACGGCCGGAGGGTGTGCGGTGGCCCTGAACAACACTTACGACGCAAGGCTGGTCCAGCAGGAGACCGCTGTGGGAGCGGGCGTTCAGATCCTGTTGCTGGCCCTGCTCGGCACGGCGATCGGCATGGGGCCGGCGGGCTGGCTGACCGGCCTCGCCTTCGCCGTGGCCAGCTGGGCGGTGCTCTCCCGAGCATTGCACCGCTCCCGGCTGCGCTCCTTCGGCCCCGCCAATCGGGTGACACTCGGCCGGGCGACTTTGGTCGGCGGAGTGACGGCCCTCGTGGCGGACTCCTTCCAGAGCTCCCCGCCGGTCACCCTCTTCGTGGGCCTGACGGCGGTCGCCCTGATCCTGGACGGCGTGGACGGCAAGGTGGCCCGCGCCACCGGCACGTCGACTCCCCTGGGCGCCCGCTTCGACATGGAGGTCGACGCGTTCCTGATCCTCGTCCTCAGCGTCTACGTGTCGATGTCGCTCGGCCCCTGGGTCCTCCTCATCGGCGCCATGCGCTACGTCTTCGTCGCCGCGGCCCGCCTCTGGCCGTGGCTGAACGCCGAGCTCCCCCCGAGCATGGCCCGCAAGACGGTCGCCGCGATGCAGGGCATCTGCCTGCTCCTGGCCGCCTCGGGCTACCTGCCCCACCCCCTGTCCTTCGGCGTCGTCGCCGTGTCCCTCGGCTCCCTGATCTGGTCCTTCGGCCGGGACATCCTGTGGCTGCGGCGGACGTCGCACGTCCAGGACGGCGAGGTGGAGGAGATGCTGGAGATGGCGGTGGAGGCGCAGAGGGTGGCGTCCTGAGACAGGCAGGCAGTGCAGCCGCGGTTCAGCCCTCCACGGTCATCCGATACACGGTCGACTCCCGCACCGCGAACCCGAGCCGCTCATAGAGTCGGTTGGCGGCCAGACGGTCCGGCCGGGACGTGAGGTCCACCGTCCTGGCCCCGCCCTCCCGCGCAACCCGTACGGCCTCCTCGATCAACCGCCCGGCAATCCCATGCCCCCGCGCCCCCTCATCGACCACGACGTCCTCGATCCGGGCCCGCAGCCCGGACGGCACGGGGACCATGACAAGGGTCAGCGTCCCGACGATTTCCCGCTCGGCCCGGGCGAGCAGCACGGTGTTCGCGTCGCACGCCAGAATTCGCCGCACCGCTTCGACGTCGAGCGGCTTCGCTGTTGTGGACAACTGCGGCAGCAACCGCCCGAAGGCGTCGACGACTTCCCGGCCCGCGTGCCGCGCGACCTCGATCTCGATCTTCATGTCGGCGACCCTATCGACGTGGTCCAGGCTGATTTGACAGAGCATCGGGGGCTGTCTAGAACTTAGCCACATGACATTCATTTTCAAAACCAGCCCGACCCGGACCCGGTGATGCGGGTCGCGTTCGTCGGCAAGGGCGGCAGCGGCAAGACCACGCTGTCGGCACTCTTCTCCCGCCATCTGGCCCGCTCCGGCGCGCCGGTCCTCGCCATCGACGGCGACATCAACCAGCACCTGGCCGAGGCACTGGGCCCGGACGACGACCCCTTGGACGCACCGCCCCTGGGAGCCCATCTCGCCGAGATCAAGACCCTTCTGAGGGGCACCAACCCACGCATCGCCTCGCCCGAGGCGATGATCAAGACAACGCCACCCGGCCGCGGCTCACGCCTCCTGCGGCTGCTCGGCGACGACGAACTGCACACACGGCACGTCCGCCGCGTGGGCGACGTACCGCTGATGGCGACGGGCGCGTTCGACGAGAGCGATCTGGGCGTGGCCTGCTACCACTCCAAGCTCGGTGGGGTGGAGCTCTACCTGAACCACCTCGTGGACGGCCCCGGCGAGTACGTCGTCGTCGACATGACGGCAGGCGCGGACGCGTTCGCGTCGGGCCTGTTCACCCGCTTCGACATCACGTTCCTGGTGGCGGAGCCGACCCGCAAGGGCGTCTCGGTCTACCGCCAATACCGCGACCACGCACGGGAGTTCGGCATCCGTCTCGCCGTCGTCGGCAACAAGGTGACCGGCGAGGACGACCTGCTGTTCCTCAAGGAGCAGGTGGGCGACGACCTGTTGACCCATCTGGTCCAGTCACCCTGGGTCCGGGCGGCGGAGCAGGGCCGTACGAAAGCCGAGTCGGACGCCCTCGACTCACTGGAACCGCACAACCGCCACGCCCTGAGCATCCTGCGCGAAACGGTCGACTCCCGCCCCAGGGACTGGCCCACGCTCCACCGCCATGCCGTCGAGTTCCACCTGCGCAACGCCCGCGCATGGGCGGACAAGGCGACCGGCCAGGATCTGGCGAAGCAGGTGGACCCGGACTTCGTCCCGGGTCGACTGCCCGGGACTGACCTGACACCGAATTCAGCGCACTGACCCATTCATGCACTCAACCCGCGAACTCAACAGGAGAAATTCCCCCATGTCTCTCGACGTCTCCCCGAAGCTCCTCGCCGAAGCCGAGCAGGGCGACATCCGCGAAGAGGACTTCGTGGACACGGTCCGTACGTCCCTCCCCTACGCCTACGACCTCATCGCCTCCCTGACCACCGAACTCCGCAGCGGAGCAGCCGAGTTCGCCGACAACCAGACCCCTCCGCCCTCGGAACAGGAACGCGGCCAGCTGCTGCGCGCCCTCGCCAGCGACGCCATTCGCACCAGCCTCGAACGCCACTTCGACATCGAACTGGCCTTCCAGAACTGCCACCGGGTGGCGGCCTTCCGACCCGGGGCGCGAGGCGGACAGACGTACGGCCGCTTCACGTCGGTGCGGTCGCAAGTGCTGAACCAGTCACCGGAGTTCAGGGACTGCTGACGTCCAGCCGGCAACGGACCCCACCGGCCGCTCTCGGAGCCCGGTGCGACGCAGCACCGGGCTCCGAGAGCGGTGTGACCGTCCCTGCCTGCGGCGCAGGTCAGACCACGCCGACGCCGTTCGAGTACGACTTCATGTCGTAGGTTCCGAAGCCGTTCACCACAGGGTCGCCCGTGTTGTTGATGCAGTGCAGGATGCCGCCGCCGCCCGCGTCGTTGAGGCAGACGGTCATCAGTGAGGTGAAGGTGACGCCCGGGGTGTCGGGGACCTCGTAGGCGCGGTCGGTGTAGATGTCGGCATGGAGGTTGAAGAAGGCGTAGCTGCCCAGGCCCCAGGCGTGGTGGTCGGTGACGTGGTCGCCGACCTTGTAGGCGGCGTAGCCCTTGGTGTCGCCGTGTCTCCAGGCCGACTGGGTCGGGACGTCGTAGGGGTGCTCGTTCTGGAAGAAGTAGGTGCGGCCGTGGTTGCCGTTCCAGAGCACCTCGTAGTTCTGGTGGTGCTCGACGAACAGGCCGTAGGTGGTGACCCGGTCGCCGTTGACGAGGAAGCCGACGCCCGCCGGGTTGACCGCCCAGCCGACCGAGCCGTCGAGGCCGTGGTCGGCGCGCCAGGCCCAGACGTGGTCGACGATCACGTCGTTGCTGTCGATCTGGATGCTGACGTCCGTACCGCCGGGGACGGAGCCGCCGATGCGCGGGAAGATGTCGAACAGCGCGGTGGGGCGGTGCGCGTGGCTCCTGCGGTTGCGGCCGTGGCCGACGCGCAGCAGTACGGGGGAATGGGCGGAGGCCGCTTCGAGGAGCACACCGGCCACGGTCACGTCGTCGACGTCGGCGACCTCGATGAGTGAGTTGCCGTCGACGGCCTGGAGGGTCGCCAGGCCGAGGCCGAGGACGATGGTGCCCGGTCGGCAGACCTTCAGCGGCTCGGACAGCGGGTACATGCCCGGCGTGAGCAGGAGGTGCTTGCCGTGCGCGAGCGCCGCGTTGATGGTCGCGGCGGAGTCGCCGGGCTTGGCGACGTGGAACCGGGTCAGCGGGATGCTGTGGCCTGCGGTCCGGCCGCCGGCCCAGGTGGTGCCGGTGGAGTTGCGGCGCAGCGAGGGCACGAAGACCTCGTAGGCCCCGCGGCGGTCCACCGTGAGGAACGGCTTCTCCCGGACGATCGGGGTGCGGTCGACGGTCGTGTAGGGCGGGGTCGGGAAGGACGTGGCCGGGGCGCCCTGGACGCCGACGAAGACCATGTTCCAGTTGGCGCCCTTCCAGCTGCCGATGGTGGCGTTGCGGGTCAGCCACTGCTGCTGTGAACCGGAGTCGATCTGTCCGTCCACCACGCTGTCGACCAGGAAGCCGCCGCTGGACCAGCCGTTGCCGGGCGGGCTCGGCATGAGGATCATGTTGCCCTTGACGTGGACCCGACGCATGGGCGCGGCCTGGGCGACGGCCCAGCGGTCCAGCCCGTCCGGCGGGACGATGGTCAGGTTCTCGGCGGCCCGCCAGAAGTCCTGGGTGCCGTTGCCGTCGAACCACTGGGCGTCGACGGTCACATGGCCGTTGATGACGACGTCCTCGGGGCTCGCGCCGAGGCCCAGTACGTGCGTGTAGAAGCCGACGTTGATCTCGACGTTGTACGTGCCCGGCTTGAACGCCAAGGCGTACCGCTCGGTGCCGAACTGGTTGGACTCCTGGACGGCGAACACGGCGTCGATCTGCTTCTGGATCGCCGCGTCACCCATCGACGGGTCGAAGACCAGGACGTTCGGCCCCAGGTCTGTCGTGCCATGGCCGAACCCGCCATGACCGGGCCTGCCATGGCCGTCCGCGCCGGCGGCGGACGCGGAGGACGACGCGAAGGCGGGTCCTGCGGTGGCGCCGGCCAGCGGCACGGCTGCGGCTGCGACCGCCGCTGTACGAAGTACGCTGCGGCGAGAGGGAATCACGGACACGGCTCTCCCAGAAGATGATGAGCAAATCGGGACCGCGGCTGGTCCCCAACCGCGAGAGAGCGCTCTCAGCCACGGAGTGAATCATCGCGGGTATACAGCGTCAATAGGTCTGCACCAATAACAGCTCGCCCGGCCTGCCGAGTTGGCACACGAGTGAGACCGACCGGACCCTACGGGGAGGCCCGGCCGCAGGCCTCACCACCCGGGATACCGCTCCCACCAATGCGCATCCCACCCCTGGATGTACTCGCTGCCACTCGGTGAGTCGTCGAGCTCCAGCACCAGGTCCCTGGCCAACGTGTCGAGCACCCAGGCCAGTTCGTGACGGCTGACCAGGGCGACGGGCAGGGCCTCCACTCCGTGTACGGCCCCGAGGAGCGCGCCGGCGACGCAGGCCACCGACTCCCCGTCCGGCGCCTTCGCCGCGAAGTCCAGTGCGGCGGGAAACGCCGTGCGGTCCGGGAAGGAGGCGGCGACGTACAGGCCGCCGAGCAGTGCGGATGGTGCCGTGGGGTCCGGTGCGAGCTGCGCCAGGCGTGAGGGGTCCGCCGGTTCGTCCACGGCGAGTTGGAATGTCGCGCCCAGGCGGCCGTGCTCCTCGTCAGTCGCGACGAGACCGCCGCGCTCGTCTCTCGGTGCGAGGGCCGTGATGCCGGCCTGCAGCGCGTCCCGGACGGAACGACCGGGCTCGGAGTCGGAGTCGGTCAGACAGTAGTGGGCCAGTACGGCGGCGTGGACCGTGGCGCTACGCCCGGCCGGGTCGCCGTGAGTCAGCGCGGCGACGGCGTCGGCCTGCGTGATGCCTCCCAGGCCGGTGACCGCGATCGGCAGCCCCCGGGTCAGTGCGTGATGGCCCCGGCTCGTGGTGGCCATCTGCTCCTCCCCCGCGTCGATCCGGGACAGGGCCGCCACCGTCGCGGGCGCGCTGCCGCGCCGCTCACCCAGCGCAGGCACGCGGGCGAGCCAGCCGTCGGGCCAGGACGCGGTGTGGGACGCCCACCGGTCGCGCATCTTCTCGGTCTCGATGCCCTGCAGGAACGCCCACCGAGAGTAGGCATGCAGGACGACCCCGGGCGCGTAGCAGATGCCCTTGTGGTTGCCGCGTACCTGGGCACGGATGATGCCCTCGACCGTGAAGCAGGCGAGCTGCGTGCTGACGCCCGCCCGTAGCGGCCCCGAGGCGGGCAGGGCGCCGCGCGCGGCTCCGACCGTATCCCCGAGGGCGAGCCCGAGCATCATTCCGCGTACGCGGGACTGCCTGCTGACCAGCTCCCGCTGGTGATCTTTCGTGTCGGACACGCCAGCAGCGTAGCGAGCACGCGCCGCACCGCCACCGTCGCCCTCAGAGTCCGGCCCGCTCCAGCAGCAAAGGCAGCGCGTGCGGTTTCACCATCTGCACGGACCGGACCTGGCCGAGGCCGAGTTCCTCACGTCCCACCGGGTCGCGGTACAGGGCCTTCGTCGCCTCCGGCAGCAGATTCACGGCCACCAGGTAGGAGACGTCAGGATCGTCGGGATCGACCCACGGCGCCTCATCGACCTCACCCACGGCGGCGACGGCAGCGTCCGGGCTCGTGAAATAGAACCAGATGCGGTCGTCTCGCTTCATACGATTGCGTCGGCTGAGCCAGAACTCAGCCTCCGGATCCTCCTGCGCCAGCCCGAGGATCTTCTCCTTGTCGCACGGCTCCTCGTCGAGGACGTCCCGGTGCGGGTTGAGGATGTAGATCCAATCCGCCACGGTTCCCCCTGACGCCAGTCGCTCGGCCCACGCTCCGAAGCCGGGAGTTGATGAGCGATGCATCGGTCCAGTCCGAGGTGAGATCGTACTCGTCGGCGCCCACCTGCATACGGCCTCTGCAGTACTTCGTCTTCAGCATCAACTCACCATCATCGTAAGGTCGTTGTCAGGCCGGTCGACGGACCTGGGTCCGACACCACGTGCACCAGCCAGAATCGCTAGTCGTAGCCGTACGCCCACTCAAAGTTGTCCATTCAGTCGGCGTGCTGGAAACGGACGGATTCGCCCAGCACCGCGCGGGCGCTCTCGAAGTCGGCCAGGCGGGCCGCGACCGTGGCGATGGCGAGGCGTTCCGGGAGGGCGGCGGAGAACTTGAGGCCGCGTACGGCTCGGTGGTCCACGTCGGGCAGCACGAGGTTGTCGCCGATGCTCGCGCGGGCCGTGCGCCAGTCGGCCGGGGTGAGGTCCTCTCGCAGACGCAGCCAACTGTCGGTGGGCCGTTGCAGGGGATCGGTGACCGACCGCAATGTGGCGGCCAGTGTGGCATTGGCCCGGTAACCGGCCCACGTCCACCAACGCACATCCCTGCCGGTGCGCGTCACCAGTGTGCCGCCCGGGTGCACGGTATCGGGTGCGTCCGACTCACGCTGTTCGGCCAGGCACGTCACCGCACGCCTGGTGAGTGAGACCGGCGGATCCTCGCCCAGCAGCACCTCGCGCATGGCCCGCGTCAGCGCGAAAGAAAGTCCTGCGATGCCGCCGTTCATCCACTTGGCGATCCCCCCACCGTCAACGGGCTCGACGAAGACACGTTTGCGGAGCCAGTCGATGTAGGTGACCTGCCAGCTGCGTCCGCCGAGCAGCAGCCGTCTGGGTCCCGGGCGTTCCTCGGTGAGCACACTCGGATCGGTGCGGCCGATCTCCGTGCGTCCGGACAGGACGGTGAACTGCGGCGGCGCGGTGAAGGACGCGGTCAGTTCGATGAAGTGCCGCTTGCCGAAACGGCGTTCGGCCTCGGGTCCGACGAACAGCATGCCTCCATCGGTGTCGAGGTATCCCTCCTCGGTCAGGAAGCGGAGGATCGGGGCGGCCGATCGGTCGAAGGGTGCGAGGCCGTTCCACTGCCGATCCCACAACTGGTCGCCGAGTCTGTGCTGTTGCAGCGTGACGGCGAGCAGTTGCTGGGCGACCAGGTGACGCGGCTCCGGCGGGGGAACGACCGGTTCGACCCAGCCCCGCGACCACAGCAACAGAAGGCCTGCCGCCTGCAGCAGGGTGTCCTTGTGAGTGGTGAGGAACAGGCAGTTGCGCACGGTTCCGGAACGGCGGCCCGTGCGGCCGATGCGCTGCAGGAACGATGCTACGGAAGCCGGTGAGTCGATCTGGATGACACGGTCCAGATCGCCGACGTCGATACCGAGTTCGAGAGTGGATGTGGAGACGATGACGCAGTCGCGGGCCTCGGCGAAGGCTTGCTCGGAGCGGACGCGTTCGTCGACCGAGAGGGAGGCGTGTGACAGGAAGACGGTCACCTCGCGTTCGCGGAGTGCGGCGCCGAGTTCCTCGACCTGGCGACGCGAGTCGCAGAAGACGAGCCGCTTCTCTCCACGGTGCAGGGCCGCGATGAGTTTGGCGGCGTTTTCCAGAGAGCCCACGTAGTCGAGTTCAACTTCCCCCGCGGGCCTGCTGGGTGGGGCGTTTACGGCCTTTTCGGCGTGGCGGGGTTCGTCCGAAACGGGCGGCAGTTGCACTCCTGGGGCAACAACCTGCCCGTCACGACTACCGGCGCCCGCGCCCTGCAGCCACCGCAGCAGTTGCGCGGGGTTGCCGACGGTCGCCGAGAGGCCGATGCGCTGGATCGGTCTGCCGGTGACCCGTTCCAGCCGTTCGAGCACGGCGAGCAGATGCCATCCACGGTCGTCGCCGGCGAAGGCGTGCACCTCGTCGACCACCACGGCCCTGACGCTGCCCAGCAGGTGTGCATGGTCGGTCTTGACGCCGATCAGCATCGCTTCGAGCGACTCGGGCGTGGTCAGCAGGATGTCGGGCCCCTCGGAACGGATGCGCTGCCGCTGCGACTCCTTGGTGTCGCCGTGCCAGAGCGCCGCACGCCGCCCGAGCCACTGGGCGTAGGAATCGACGCGCGTGATCAGGTTGTTGAGGAGGGCCTTGAGCGGGCACAGGTACAGCACCGATGTGCCGATCCACTTCTGCTCGGTCATCGCCGAGAGCAGGGGAAAGCAGGCCGCCTCGGTTTTCCCACCTGCCGTGGGCGCGAGCAGCACCGCGTCCTGGCCGTCCATGAGCGGGACGATGGCTGCCCGCTGGAGGGGGCGCAGGTCGGCCCAGCCGAGGGTGTTGACGATGTGGTGCAGGACGACGGGGTCGAGCCGGTCGAGGACATCGACCCGCTCGCCGCCCGTGCCCTTCCCCGCAGGGGTCCCGACATCCCGCATCACAGCTCCACGTCGATGTCGTCGGCCGTCGCGGGGCCGCCGGACACCGAGGCGGCGAGGTTGCGTTCCACATCGGTGAGTTCACTGCTCGCGACCGTCAGCCGGTAGTGCTGCCTGGGGTCGAAGTCGTCGAACTGGTCCACCCGGTCGAGCACATCGCCGACGAGCTTCTTCAGGAACAGGCGGGGAGCCACCCCGACTTTTCCGCCCAGTGCCCCGCCGACGGCCTGGGCTAGGTCCGCGACGTAGGCGTCGTCGACGACTGTCCGCACACGTTCGGGTGAAGTCGCGGCCTCCGCGTACAAGTCTCTGATGGTGGCGCCGAGGCCGACCAGCGACTCCTGGTCGAAGCCGGGCAACCTGATCTGCACGGCGCGCGGATTGTCAAAGCGCGGGTCCGTGGTGAAATCGGTGGCCAGACGCTGAGCCAGCGGCGCCAGGCGCTGCACGCCCTGCTGACCGTCGTAGAAGGCTGGGGTGCCGGTGATGACCAGGTAGAGACCGGGGAAGCGGCCGGAGTGCACCTCGTCGATGAGCTGCCGCAGCGCGTTGAGCGCCTTGTCCCGGGCGTCCGACCGGACTCGCTGCAGTGTCTCGACCTCGTCGAGGACGACGAACAACCCGTTGTGCCCGGAGTCGCGCAGCACCGTGAGGAGTCCCTGCAAAAACCCGAGTGCTCCGAAGTGGTCGAGGTCGCCGCGTACCCCGGCGGACCGACGGGCGGAGGCTGCGACGTGCGGCTGGCCACCGAGCCACGCCAGGACGGCCGCAGCGGTCGCCTCGTCGCCGTCTGCGAGGGCGGTCCGGTAACCGCGCAGAGCGGTGGCGAAGGACGGGGCGTGCCGGGAGACCTCGGCGAGCCGTGCGACGAGCAGTCTTTCCACCTCGTTCGAGAGCTCCTCCTCACTCGCACCGGCCGCGAGGGCATCCTCCTCGAGGGCGTAGAACCAGGCGTCGACCACAGGCCGCAGCGCACTGGGAGGGAAACTTGAGGTGGTGAGCCGTTCGGTGAGCCGCCGGTAGACCGTTTCCAGCCGGTGCAACGGCGTTTCGTTCTCCGAGATCTGGATCTCGGCGACGGCGAAGTTACGGCGCTTGGCCCGCTCTCCCAGCCAGCGGGTGAAGAACGTCTTGCCGGATCCGTACTCACCGCGCACGGCCTTGAACACGGAGCCGCCGGAAGCCACGGAGTCCAGTTCCGCGTCCAGGGCCGCTTCGAATCGGTCGAGGCCGGTGGCCAGCAGGTCGAGCCCGCTGTCGGGTACGGCACCGCGCCGCAGCGCGTCGATGACGGTACGGCGGCGGGC
The DNA here is from genome assembly GCF_022698145.1 of Streptomyces spinosisporus. Taxonomy (GTDB): domain Bacteria; phylum Actinomycetota; class Actinomycetes; order Streptomycetales; family Streptomycetaceae; genus Streptomyces; species Streptomyces spinosisporus. The sequence continues at coordinate 765,811 of NZ_JALDAX010000001.1, read as the reverse complement.
GGCGCTCACCTGTGTGGTGCGCTGGGGTCCGGTAGTGCTCACGAGGGGCAGTCTTCCATTTCCTCGTGCACCGCCGTACAGGGACGGAAGCTGATGCCCACCTGTGTGTGGTGGACGGGGTCGCTGCGACGACCCACCGACTTCGTTGAATCGGTTGCGGTCACCCGAAGACGCTGCTGAAATCACTCTCCGTACATACGCCAGGGTGGGAAGTTGGGACGAACGTGGCGGCACTGGACAATGTGAAGCTGAGGGACGTACTCGCAGACGTGGCATCGGGCTCCTTGCAGTTGCCCGACTTCCAGCGGAACTGGAAGTGGGACGACGACCGGATCCGGGCGATCATCGCCACGGTCACGCTGGACTATCCGCTCGGTGTCGTGATGACGCTGCAGACCGGCGGCGCCACACGGTTCCGCTCCCGGACCCTCACCGGCGCACGGCCGGACGGGGACCCGGAGGCCGACCTTCTGCTGCTGGACGGGCAGCAGCGCCTGACATCGCTCTTCCAGTCCTTATGGCTGGACGCTCCGGTGGAGACGGCGGATGCCCGGGGCAAGGCCATCCAGCGCTGGTACTACGTCGACATCGCGAAGGCCGTGGGACCGTCCGCGGACCGCGACGAGGCCGTCGTGTCCGTGCCGGCCGACAAGGTGCTCCGGACGGACTTCAACCGCACCGTGGTGCTGGATCTGAGCACGACCGAGGCCGAGTGCGCGGCCGGCCTCTTCCCTCTGCACTTCGTCTTCGACGCCCAGCGCGTGAACGATTGGAAGAGGGCGTACATCAAGGCGGACGAGGACCGGAACTGGGACCTGTGGGGTCAGTTCGACGAGGCGGTTCTCCAGCAGGTCCGCGCCTTTCAGGTCCCGATGATCCGGCTGGCCGCCTCCACCTCCATGGACGCCGTCTGCGCGGTGTTCGAACGCGTCAACACGGGCGGTGTCCCCCTCAACGTCTTCGAACTACTCACCGCGACCTACGCCGGGGACCGCGACTACGTCGAACGCACCGGGGACTACTACCAGCTTCCCGAGGTGTGGCGGGAGATCAAGCAGGCGTTGGCAAGCAAGTATCCGGTCTTCGGCCGTCTCGACAGCGGCCTCGAGAACGGACTGAGCAGCATCGACTTCCTGCAGGCGATCGCGCTGGTGCGCACCTGGGAGCGCAAGCAGGAAGGCATCGGGGCCACGGTGTCCTGCAAGCGCCGCGACCTGCTCGACCTCCCGCTGGCGGATTTCGTGCGCCTCGCGCCCAAGCTCGCCGATGCCTTCGCCTGGGTCGGAGATTTCCTGGAGCGTCAGTGCATCGTCCGGCCGGCCGATCTGCCGTACAAAACCCAGCTCGTCCCGCTCGCCGCCGTCCGCGCCATCCTCGACACGGGGACGGACGGTCTGGGCGCGGAAGAGAGGATCGAGCAGTGGTACTGGTGCGGGGTCCTCGGGGAGATGTACGGCGGCTCCACGGAGACGCGCTTCACCAAGGATGTGGAGCAGTTGGTCCCCTGGATCGCACAGGACGAAAAAGCGCCTGAGACGGTGACGGAGGCGTTCTTCTTCGCCGACCGCCTCGACACCCTCACCACCCGTAACAGCGCCGCCTACAAGGGCATTTACGCCCTGCTGATCAAGCAAGGGGCGGTCGACTGGCATTACACGGGCGCGCCGCTCAACCCCGGCCGGCTCGACGAGTACGGCGTGGACATCCGGCAGATCTTCCCCAAGACCTGGTTCAGGCGAGGGAACAGCGGCGGTCTGCCCACGAGTTCGATCGTGAACAAGACCCCCCTGTCCTACCGGGCCGCGATGGACATGACGGGGGCGCCGTCGTCGTACCTGTCCACGATGATCGCCGCGTCCGACATGCGTCCCGAGTGGTTCGACGACGTCCTGACCACCCATCTGATCGATCCTGACGCGTTGCGCGAGAACGACTACGAGCGCTTCTACCGCGACCGTTCCAAGCAGTTGCAGGATCTGGTGCATTCGGCCATGGGCAAGCGGACGATGCTCCGTGACCTGCCGGAGGGCGACGCGCGATGACGACCAGGCCACACGAGCGGGACGTGGCTTCGCTCAAGGGCAGGACCGTGTCAGTGCAGGAGATCCTCGACCTTTTCCAGGTCAGGGTCCGCGACCACCGCACGGTGCACCAGATCTCGCAGGTCCTGACGGATGCCGGGCTGACCACGCTGCCCGACTTCGCCGTCTGCGGTCTGCGCAGCACCGTCGACGTCGTGCCGCTGGCGGCCGTTCCCGCACAACGCACGCCCGCCGAACCGGAGGGTGAGGCTGATGAGGCGGACGAGGCGCTGCCCTCGCACGCCCTGCCACAGCGTCTGCTGCTCGGCGACATGCCGTCGGCCCGGCGCGGACTGGTGTCCGTGGGCCCTGGCACGCCCCTGTCTCAGACGACCTTCCTCATGCGCACGAAGAACCTCTCCCAAGTGCCGGTGACCACCGGCATGGCGCAGATTCACGGAGTCGTCACCTGGGGGTCCGTGGCCAAGATGTACGAGGCGGGCAAAGAGGCCACCCTCGATAACGCAATGGAGAAGGACTCTCTGCCCGTCGCCGACGCCCGCCAGGAGTTCTTCGCCGCCCTCCCGGTCATCCGCGAACACGGTTACCTGCTCGTCCGCGGTGACGACGGCTGCCTCTCGGGCGTCATCACGGCCGCAGACGTCACGGAACGCTTCGAGGGGGCGGCGCGCCCGTTCTTCATCGTGGGCGAGATCGAGTCGCTGCTGCGCCGCTGCCTGGGCGCGGCACTGGACACGGAGACCGTCAAAGCGGTCCAGACGAACAAGAAGCCGGAGCACCGCACCGGCCAGGTGTCGGACCTGATGTTCGGCGACTATCTGAGGCTGCTGGACGGCGACCAGACGAAAACCTCGCTGGCCGAACGGGCCGACGCCAACTGGCAAGCCCTGAAGTGGCCGAACATGCCCAGGGAACAGTTCATCGGCCGGCTGAAGCGAGTCAAGGACATCCGCAATCGGATCGCCCACTTCGACGAGAAGCCGCTCCCGCAGGACATGCTCGACGAGCTCACGACCTTCGCGAAGCTGCTGCGGGCGTTCGTGGCCTGAGATTGCGGCGTCCGGGGTGCCTATGGGCAGAACGCCCAGGGCACCCCGGAAGCCGTCAGCCCGTGCCCAGGGCGAACTGCTCGCGCAGCAAGGCCTCGTGGAGCCGCAGGGTACGCCCGTCCGGCAGAGTCTCCAGCACCTGTACTCCGTCGTAGTTGAGGAGCTGCCGCAGTACCGCCGCGAAGCCGTCGCCGCGTGTGGTGGGCATGCCCGCACGCTGGGCGAGCGCCGTCACCGGCAGGGTGCCGCCGGCGTCGAGCAGGGCGGCGAGGGCCTTGTGGACCTGCTCCTGCTGCGGCTTGCGGGCCAGACCGTCGAGCTGCGCTTGGTACGTGTCCGACGCGAGCAGCGCCGTCACGAGCGTCTCGGCCCGCGAGACGACGGTGGGGGTGAGAAGTGCGTCGTCTTCCTGGGCCGTCAGCGTCACGTCGAAGAGTGCCTCAGGAAGCGTCCCGGGATCAGGTTGCTTCTTCCGGGATTTGGCGGGCGCCTTCCTCGTGGCCGCGTCGGCCGTCTGAGCCACGCGCTCGTCCGGAACGGGCCTCCCCGCCTCCTCCGGGGCCCACCAGACCGGCCGCTGGTCCCCCAACTCCCGCCAGCCCTTGGGCGGTTCAGCCCCGAACGGCAGGAAGGCCAGCACCGGGATCGTGAACTCGGCGAGGGACGCCCCGCCGTGGTAGCCGGCCTTGAGTGCGGTGTAGCGGGAGTCGGCGTCCCAGAGCGCGACGACGGACGCGCCGGGTTCAGGCCACACCACGCGCGGCCCAGAAAGCACGATCTCCCGTTCGCCCAAAAAGCCGCCGGGCGCGCGGTGGCGCGCGGACGCGGGTTCGGTGGCGGCGTCGGCCTTTGTGCCGTGACGGTCGACGACGTGACCGTGGTCGCTGGTGATGACGACGGCCATGCCCTGGGCCGCGGCCACCCGCAGCAGGTCGCGCAGGCCGGGCACGTCGTCGACCCGCCATGCTCCGTCGCCGAGCTTCTGCTCCTTGGCGAGGCGGTCATCGATGGCGTTGAGGACGACGGCGACATGGGTTCTGCTGTCGCTGAGTGCTTCCGTAAGTGCGGAGCCGAAGGTGTCGCCCGCCGCCTCGGTTCGCAGGTCGTCCTTGTGGAACACGGCGGCCGCGGCACCACCCCAGAGCTTCAGCGCAGGAAAGAGCCGCTTCTCGTCGGCTTGGCTGCCCTTCATCAGGGTGCCCGCGAACAGCGAGGTGCGGGACACGGCCGTCACGGTGGGCAGGGCCGCGGCCATCGCCCTGCGGACGGGGCCGCCTTCCGGCAGGGGGTCGAACTCCGCCCAGGAACGGCGCAGTTCCTCGCCCAGTTCGTTCGCTATGGCCGCGCTCATCCCGTCGAGCACGAGCAGCAGTATCCGCCGCTCCTCCCCGCGCCGCACCACCGGTCCGACGACGCGGCTGAGGAAGGTCTCGACGGTGAGCATGGCGCCAGGCTGCGTGCCGGCTTCGGTCCAGGCGGCGAGTGCGCGTCCGAAGGACGCGTCGATGCGCTGCCGCCGATCCCTGACACGCGCGCCGAGCGTGTCGTACGCGGCCTTGAGGACGGGGTCCGGGTCGCCGCCGGCCTCGATGTGCTCCAAGGCGAGATCGACCCAGCCGGTCTCGGAGACATGCCGCTGGATGGCCTCGGCCACGGTGGCGGCATCGGTGGGCGGCTCGGTGGCCAGCCAACGGGCGAGGCGCTGCCCCATGCGAGCGCGTTCGATACGGGCGGACTCCTCGGGATCGCCGGCGAGCCGGTGGTCCGCCAGACGTCGTACGGCGTCGGCGACCGCGGGCGTGGCGCCCGCCACGAGAGCCTGTCCGACGGCGGTGAACCGGGCCTCCAGGCCGCCGCGCAGAACGGGGCTCGCCGCGACGGCTGCCTGCGCGCCGAACTGGCGACCCAGCACGGCCGCCCGGTCGAGCACGATGCCGGTGGTGCGGCGTGCCTCGCGGGCCTGGTCGGCATCGGCGCCGCCGTTGCGGTGCCCGGCTGCCAGCAGCACGGTCACGTATTCCTCGGCCAAGCGGCCGAACACGCTGACCAGGGCGTCGAGTTGTTCGCCGGCGGCGGGAGGCTGCTCGCCGAAGTAGCGTTCGGCCCGGCCCCGCGCCTGATACGTCTCGGGGGCGGGCTCCGCGTGCTGCCAGAGGGCAGCGCAGACGAGGCCGAAGGCAGCGGCGTCCGAGCCGCGCTCGGCGTCGACGAGAGCGAGCACGGCACGTCCGGCGAGACCGGCCTGGTCCTCTTCGGCGAGGAAGGCGGACAGTCCGGCACGCTCGGGACCACGCAGCCCCGACAGGCGCTCGGGGGCGCCCGGCCTGGTCGTCCAATGCAGCAGGGTCTGCGCGTCGAGCCGGTCGTCGCCGGGGCGCTGTGTGCCGCCCTCGGTGTCGTAGCGGCCGAGGCGCAGGCGACGCTGGGCGAGCGCCGTCAGGGCGTACTGACGGGACAGCCAGCCGCCGGGCACCGGCGGCCAGCCGCCGGGCGGGGTGGCGTCGAGCAGGGCTTCGGCGGCCCAATTGACGTCCCTGAGGCGCGGGTCGATCTCCCGGGCGCCGAACGCTTCTCGTACGACGTTCCAGCTGTCGACCGTGTCGATGCGCAGCTTGTGGACGCGGGCGAGGATCGCCGGGTCGAGTTCGTTCTGTTCGCGATCGGTGAGGACGACCAGAACAGCGGGGCCGGGGCGCCGACCCGCCAGATGGTCGAGGACGAGTTCGTGGACGGCGAGCGGTGAGGGAGCCGCCGCGACACTGGCCGTGCGGCCCTCGCCCCACGCGGATTCGGCCGGTCCGTCCCACTGGGGCGTGGACCGCAGCAGTACGGCGCGGCGCCTGCCCTCCCCCGCCAGGGAGGCGGCGAGGGAGGTCTGCGAGGAGAGGTACTGGGTGACGGTCGCGGTGTTCAGCCGTACGGCTCCCGGTGCGGCGGCGACGGTGTCCGTCATTCGACGACCTTCCAGGTGATCTCGATGGTCGCGTCGGGATGGCGGGCGGCGAGTTCTGACAGTTCCGTCTGCAGGTCGGCAGCGGCCCGTGCCACGGTCGTACGGCGCCCGCCGGACGTCCGCCCGGTGCCGCCGCCCGAGGAAACCGCCTCGGGAGTCTCCTGCGGCACATAGGGGATGCGCGGGTCGCTGGTCGCCGTGTTCAGGGACAGGTCGTCGGCCGTGGGCCGGGGCGCGACGGGAGGCGGCGGGGTGGCGGCGGACTGGCTGCGCCTCACCAGGGCGACGACCTCGCGCTGAGTGCGGGTGAGCGCGTCACGGAGATCCGCGGTGCGCTGGTCGTCGCGGGCCACGTTGCGCAGCGAATCGAGCAGTGCCTCGCCCTCGGGGCCGAGTCCGGCGGCGAGTCCGAGAGTGTCCCAGGGCGCTGAGGCGACGGCCTCCGCGACGCTGCGCGCCTGCTTGATGGAGGTGCCGTAGCGGTCGGCGCTGGTCTCACCCAGGTCGAAGGAGGCCAAAGCCTCGACAGTCTTCTTCGCCCCGGCCGCGCCCTTGCCCGCCTCCGCCGTGAGCGCGTCCAGCAGTTGCAGGGAACGGCGGGCGAGAGCGAGCCGGCCTGTGTCGGCGGTCTGGTCGAGGCCGAGGAAGGTGGCGTGGGTCTCCAACTGGTGCACCAGGTCCGCCGCGTGGTCCCGATGGGTGCGCGCTGACTCGATGATCTGGCGGGCGAACTGGTTGACCATCCGGCCCCGCCGCAGAGCGGGCGCCTTCTGCCCGAAGATCGTCTCGAAGCGCCCGCGCGCAACGTCCCAGTCGGACTCGGCGGGCAGCGGCTGGCTGCGCAGCGCGTCATGGTCCTTGATGGCGGACAGTTCGGGTGCCGGGTCCAGTACCGTGCCGCCGCGCACCCACACCCGGTCGTCCATCTCGGCGAAGGCGGCGACGACGAGCCGGGCGAGGAAGTCGGGCAGGCCGCGCGGTTGGGGCTTGTCCGTCCAGTCGGTCAGGGTGATCAGGGACAGGTCTCCGGTGAAGCCCTGGGCGCTGGCGAGTTGGCGGAAGTGGTCGGCCCAGTAGCGGGACAGCTCGAAGTACGCCTCCTTCTGCTGACCGAGGCGCAGGGGTCCCGCGATCCGCTGCATGAGCTTGCGGTCGGCGGCCGGGATCTCCACCCGCCCGTCTCGTGCCTCGGCCGCGGCGCGGACGTGCGTGAACACCCTCTTCGTGTCGGCGGACTTGACGGGCGTGCCGGTGGCGTCGGGATCGAGGTCGGGATGTGCCGGGTACTGGTGGGCGAGCAGCTTGCCCGCGACATGCCGGATGCCGTCGAACAGGCTCTGCCCGAAGGACAGGGTGAGGCCGTCGACATCCGGTAGGGCGACGAGGTGGTCGTCGAAGTCGGGTACGACATCGGCGACCTGCTTCTGCGCGAGCCCGTACGCCTGCTTGAAGGCGCCCTTGACCTGCTTGAGCAGGGCCTCGCGCTGGGTTTCGAGGAGGCCCTTGGCGCGGCTGCGGTTGTCGGCGTTGAGGTGGCCGGCGTACTGGGTGTCGAAGCGGTGCTCGTCGGCGAGGGCCTTGTCGATGACGACGAGGCGCCGGAAGTCCTGGAAGCGCTGTGCGGACAGATGCGCGGGCAGCCAGGCGACGGTACGGGACCGTTCGCCCTGCTGGCGCTCGCGCAGACGCTGCATCCGGTTGGCGTCCTCGCGGGGCCCGTACTCGCCCTCGTCGAAGGGAAGGTCTATGGCGATGCGCCAGTGGCCGTCCTGCTGCGGCATCAGGTCGTGGTCGGGCAGTTCGTCCTCGTCGGCGACGTTGCCGAAGACGATCTCGGCGCTGCGGGCGGTGCCGCGCCAGGTGAAGCCGAGCTGGTCGCTCAACTGGCCGTGCTCGACGCCCAGTTCCTCCGACAGCAGGCGGCGTGCGAGCGCTGCCCGGTTGCCGGGATTGTCGTTGACCTGGGCGTTGGCGATGACGGAGTCCACGTCGACGCCGGAGAGTTCGAGCCGTACGCCCGGGTTGGCGTCGGTGCCGGTCTCCTTGATCTCGGGGAACCGGGCCGCCCACTCGGCGACCTTGTTCTTGATGATGCCGACCTCGGCGCCCGGGATCGGTGCGAGGACCGACCCGTGGTTGAGCGCACCGAGCCGCCGGATGGTCAGCTCGGCGAGGGCGGGCACGCTGGGCGCGAGCGCGGACAGCAGCAGGGTGCACACGAGCCGGTTGTCGCCGACGAACACGCGGCAGCGGTTGGCCCGCTGTGGATCGGTGATGGACTCGGGCCGGTTGACGTACTGCTCGACGTCGTCCTCGGTGACGTCGTGCGAACTGAGCAGATACGGCCGGAGCTTGGTCTTGTAGAGCTTGTCGGCGGCTTCGAAGACGACTTTCAGGCTGTCGGTGAACGGCTTGTCTCCGCCCTCCGCGATCACCGGGTAGAGGTCGCCGACCGGGATGAGCTGGCCGAGCCGGAGCTCGCCCCGGTGGTCGGCGAGGAGCTGGCCCATCAGCTTCAGACCGGTACGGGAGCGCTGCAGCGCGGACGAGATGTGGACGAGGGTGTCCATGAACGCCGGCGAGAACGGGTACGTCAGCCGGAACGACTCCGCGTCCGCGCCGGTCGTGCCCTTCTCCGAGCCGAGCAGGGTGTCCCACACCTGGGTGCCGACCCGCTTGGTCTGCTCGAAGGCCTCGTCGACGAGCCGCTCCGCCTCGGCGTCCTTGGCCTTGAGGAGGCGGGCGTGGGCGATCTGCGGGAGGTTGCGGTCCTCCAGGGTGATCTTGTCGAACCGGCCGGAGGCGAGGTTCAGGGTGTCCTGGATGGAGGACTCGGCGGCGCCGGAGACCTCCTCGCCGACGAGTTCGCGCAGGTCGCGCTGGCGCGCGATGAACGACACGATGGGGATGGCGCGGCGGGCGTCGCCGCCCTCGACGAAGTTCGTGATCTTGCTGGCCTCGCGGGCCACGAACTTCTGGTCGTGGATGAGGGTGGCGAGCCAGAGGATCAGCTCGTCCATGAAGAGGATCAGCCCGTCGTAGCCGAGCGACTTTGCGTGCTCGGCGATGACGGACAGTCCGGCGTCCAGGGAGATGAAGCCGTGCTCGTCCTCGGCGGCGTTCTTGGCGAAGCCGGGCAGGAGGGTGGTGCTGGCGTCGTTGACCAGTTTGGCGCGCAGTTCGGCCGGGGTGGAGGGGTTGCGGAGGTCGAGCGGGGTGCCGGCCTCGTGGTTCTCCTCGGCGGCGAGCGCGGTGTCGAGCAGCTGCGGGGTCCAAGAGAAGCCCTCGCCCCACTCGTCCTCTTCTCCGTCGTCGGCGTCGCTGCCGCCGAGCCCGCGGATGACGGCCTCGTCGCCCATGCCCGCGCGCATGGCGCGGATGTCGGCGAAGAGCGAGTCGGTTCGGTAGACCTGCGGGGTCGGGGCGTCCGGCCGCAGCTTCTTGACGTGCGCGACGTACCCGCCGAGCACGCGCTGCTCCAGGGCCTTCGCGCCGAGCATGTGGTACGGGACGAGCAGGAATTTCTTGCCGTCCGTGGTCAGCCACTCGTGCCTGGTCAGCACCGGGTCGAACTCGGTACGCGCGCGGGCGGCCGGGTTGCCGCTGAGCAGCGCGTACAGCACAGCCATGAAGTGCGACTTACCGGAACCGAACGAGCCGTGAAGATACGCCGCCTTGGAACGGTGTCCGTCCAGCGCGGATTTGATGAGGGCCAGCGCCTCGTCGAAGTTCTCCAGCAGCCGCTCGGTGACGACATAGTCCTTGAGCGCGTGTTCGGCGCCCTCGGGTGTCGTCGCCTCGGCGAGCGACAGCACGAAGTCCGAGGTGGAGATGGACTCCTTGATGTCGATGACATCGCGGAGGAGGGGCGGCTGCGCCATTGCGGGTCTCGCTCTCCCTGACAGTGTTCGGTGCTGTGGTTCGTGCTTGATGTGGTGCGCGTGTGCCACTCACTGCCCGAAGCCGGTCACGGGTCCGGGTCATAGGAGAGGACCCGGAAGTACGGACGCCGGGCGAGAACGACGTTCACGGCATCGGCCAAGTCAAGGGAGGCGGGCTCGCGGCGCTTGCACTTCATGTCCCCCTCGCACTGAACGATCACCCCTGTGGCCTGCGCATAGCACCATACATCGGTACTCCGCCCCACCCTGTGCTGTATACCCCCGTGCACCCGTCAGGGCGTGAAGCCCTCGGTGGAGATCGTTTCCCAGATCGAGTTGAACCAGCGGTAAGAATCTTCGACGAAATCTCTGCCCGCATGGTATGGGCCTGCGACGTTGAAACGCTTCACCAAGCCCTGGGAGGCCACAGCGTCATACACTTCTACAGGGTCACCCTTCACATCAGTGAGAGTACGAGGCGAAATCTGGCAGTACGAGAAGAGAGCCTCGCTACCATTCAGCAGGACCAGCTCCGTCAGCGGAGTGAAGGAAACTCCCCGGAATTCCCAATGAACTTCAATTCCGTGCGTTTCACGTAGCGACGCAAGAGTACTATGCAGGGTGTTCACGTAGACGTTGCGGTCGCGTAGCCGCAGTTGACGAACCCTCTCAGCATCCTCCTCATGGCGAGGGGCAGGAAGCTGAGGGCTTACGTCGCTATTTGCCGTTAGTATCCGAACCTTGATCTGGCGCGGCCGCAGCCTTCCCGCATGAATATCCTGAACAGGTCGAGCGATACCCAACGCAAGCGCATGCCCCGTCACACAGATGGCGTCGATTTCAACATCCTGCGCCTCGAAGGCGGATGCCAGAGGGTCCATGATGGCTACCATCGAAGGCAGCATGAAGGATTCGCGTTCCGATAAGTAAGCCTGGCGCGATTGCTGGACTGCCTTGGGGATTCGAGACTGCTCGACAAGTTGCGACCATTCGCGGAAATCAGGAGCCGGCAGGTCAGCCCAGCCACTCAGCACGCGAACGACCTTGATCAGATCGTCCATCTCTCTCGGGGCGTGATGCCCTCGTCGCCAATCGCTCAGAGTGGCCTTCGGCACCCCCGTTGCGGCTTGCACGCGATCCAGGGTCAGCCGGTCGCCGGAGGCGGCCATACGAACGCGCGTCGTTTCCCAGAGCTCCGCAAACTTGTCCAAGATCGGCGATGTCACGTGGCTCCCCCAGGCGCACTGTCGTATCCGACTCGGAACTTCCGACTCGGACGTGAACCCACCGTCTCACACCGGAAGTCTGACGTGCTCCGAGATCCCTGGCGCCGAACGGCCTCAGCCCCGTCAATGAGGTCATGCAGCGGCGCACAAGGCCCACTGCGACCTGAGGGGGCAGACGTGAGCAAGCCCGAACGACAGATTCACACAGTGAGGCACCTGGGTCGGACCGCGCTCTTCAGTCTTGTGCGGGGAGCGTGCACGGCGCTCGGGACTGCCGGAGTCGCGGCCATCGTCTGGTGGGTGCAGAACCAATGACGGCCATCCCTTGGAGCGCGAATCAGGACGCGAAGACACTCTCGGTCGGAATCCGCTACGACCTGAACATCACCTTGCCCACCGCAGCCTCCCTTGTACGTACGCTGCGGCCCGTACGCGCTGAGGATGCCGCGAGTTCACCGCGCGCCGGTACGGGCCGCGAACTCCCGCAGTTTGGGCAGACTGGCGGAGGTGTACAGAAGGTCGGCGGTGAGCGCCTGTACAGAGGGTCGGCGAGCCTCCTCGGGCGCGGCCTGGTCGACCGCGCGCAAGGCCGTGTAGGTGCGGTGGTGGTCGCCGATCTGTGCCCACATGCGGGCGACGTCCGTCCAATACCGAGCCCGCCGCTCGGCGGTGGGAAACACAGTCGGCGAAATGCTCCGGGCGTAGGCCACGCCTTCGTCCGGCGTGCCCAGGACGTTGTGGATGCCGATCCGGTAGAGAGCCACCTGCTCCGGGGTGGCCTCCACCGTGTAGAGCTCGGCACGGGGGTCGGCGCCGAGTCGGGCGGCGGCCTCCTCGGCCTCTCCGGCCAGGTCGAGTGCCGTGGCCCGGTCACCTGCCTGCGCGGCCGAGTAGGCGCCGGTCAAGAGCAGGGATGCGCGTACGGCGTGGGCCTGTACGGAGTTCTCAGCGCCCAGCTCGGCCGCCGTGCGGGCGAGAAGATGCACAGCCGACCCGGCGCGACCGGACCGGCGCATCGCGATCGCCAGGACCCTTACGGCCTCACCCAGCGGCGCGGGCCGGCCGCTCTCCCGCGCGGCGTTCAACGCGCGGTCGGCGCTGGCCCACGCGACATCCGAGTTCACCTTGACCGCCAACTCACTGGCCAGCACGTACGAACGCGCCACCACCGTATGGGTCTGCTCTCGAGCAGCGCCGGTCGTGACTTCGCGCGTGGCTTCGCCGACGGCGATCAGCCGGCCCAGCTTCTCGCCCAGCACCGCGTAACGGGCCGCCCTGAAATCCCGGCGGGCGCCGCTGAGAGAGCGTTGCAAGCGGGCCGGTGACATAGGCTCCGCCGGCTGCGGTTGGAAGAGAGCGGCTTCCAGTAGACCCGCGGGGTCCGACGCCCTGCTGCTCGCGACGGCCCGCCCCTGCCCGGTGGCCACGGCGGCCCCTAGGCCGACTGCTCCCGCGAGTAACTGCCTGCGTCGCACCGGCTCGTCCTCCTGGCGGTCAGGGTCTGCGTTTCCCAGCACCCTAACGGCCACCCTTCCCGCGGGAGCCGCCCTCGACGCATCATGTCCCGCGCGTAACTCGCCCGGGTGAGGCACCAGTCCCAGCGCTGCGGGCTCGACACCGAGCGCGGCGGCCAGGCGCAGCAGCGTGTCGCGCGGCGGCACCAACTTGTTCGACTCGATACGGCTCACCGCCGACGCCGAATACCCGCACTGCCGCCCGAGTTGGACCTGAGTCATCCGTACGGCGGCACGCGCGGCGCGGATGACCGCGCCGAGATCCGCGGCGGCGGTCACGGTGTCGATTCGTGTCCCCACACCAGTGCCCATTCGGCTCTCCCCCGGTCCCCCCGCGGTGCCACCCACCGTAGCTCTGACGGCCTGTCACCGGCAGGGCGCACGCACAGCGCTTGCGCATCACGCACAAGACGTGCGCACTGCGCCGGGCCGCTTCCCCGAGCTCCGGCCAGAGGCTTCCGTGGTGGAGCGGAACAGGCACACCCGACCACGGCACACCCACCACGAAGGGAGCACCACCATGACAACCACCACCACTCGCAGGACCGAGGTCCGGGACCCGCGTTCGTTCGTCTCCCCGGAGGTGTGGGACCGGGAGATCAAGCTCCTGGTCCGCGACAACCCGTTCGACACCGTGACGGCGGAGCGCATCTTCGGTCAGGCCATCGCCTACCTCATCACTGCCATGGAGAAGTGGGGCCAGGGCCTGGAGATCGGCTGCGGCTACCTGGTGGACATGGGTGTCCACGCCTTCATCCTCGACACCCGCAACTACGCCGACTTCTGCGCCAGGAACTTCGACGGTTGGTTCCTCCACCACGTCCCTGAGATCGAGCGCAAGAACGATGGCACCGTCATGCGCACCGCCCACGTCATCGAGAGCAACGGCTTCGCGATCGACTGGCCTCTGTGGGAGAAGGACGCGCTCCAGTGCTCGCCCTGCGCCCCCGGCAGCAACTGCCACTGACCCGGGAACCCACGGACCTCCGTAAGCCGAACATCACAGGAGGCCGGCCCCGCACCGCGGAGCCGGCCTCCTCCCGTATGACTGAAACTCCGGAGATCCAGCAGAAATCCGTCCGCCGTGACCACTACCGTCACCCCCATCCCAGCCGGGACGTCCGTCGTACCGCTGCCAGATGGGGACCAACGCGCCATGAGCCACGACCTCGAGACCTACTGGAACCGGTACGGGGAGGGGGTGAAGGACGAGGAACCGGCCGAACCGCTTACGTTCGGCTGGACCCAGTACGACGGTCACGGCCCCGGCGAGGAGCTGTTGGAGCAGCCTGACACGACCCTCGAACTCGGCTTCGGGCGCGGCCGTAACGTGGCATACCTGGCCCGCAAGGGCGTGCGGGCCACCGGAGTCGACATCTCCGGTGTGCAGTGCGAGCGGGCCCGTGAGCGGTACGGGCACATCTCCGGCGCCTGCTTCGAACAAGGTGAGGTGTGCCAGTACCTCGGGGCCGCCGCCGACGACGAAGAGCGGTTCGATGCCATCTACAGCGTGTGGGGCGCGCTGTGGTTCACCGACCCCGAACGCCTGCTTCCGCTCGTCCGCCAGTGCCTCGCTCCCCGAGGAGTGCTCGCCTTCTCCAACGCCCCCGCAGTACCCGGCTCTTACGGCGTCCAGGGCATGTACGGGGCCGGTTTCAAAGGCCGCCGGCTGTGGATCTACCGCTGGGCCTACACACCGGAGGACTGGACCGAGATCCTTGAGCGACACGGATTCGTGGACATCGACGCCCGGGTGCTGGAGGCACCGGACCCCGAGAACGTGGGCACGCTCATCGTGCGGGCCCGCGCCCCGCACTGACGGCATACGGGCCTGCGGCCAGAGCAGTGCAGCCTTGCAGCGAGTGAGCTACGCGGACGGAGAACCCTCAGCCGCGACGGCGGTTTCGTCCGGAGCGGGGTTCTCCGCCGGTGCGACGACGGAAGGCTCGTAGACCTCTTCGGCCTCCACCACCACAACCCGGGGCATCGGCCTCGCGAGTTCCGAGTCGGCGAGGTGCTTCTTCAAGCGCTTCGCCATGGGCCGGTACGTGGCGAAGGTGAGCGTGCCGGAGATGGCGGCCCCGACGACCGGGATGGCCTTCGACACGCTCTTCGCGAAGGTCTGCTTCGTCATCTCGGCACCGATATAGGCCGCGACCTTCTTCACCACGGGGTAGCTGACGCCCTTGGTGAGCGCCTTCTGGGGCAGCTTCTTGGCGACCTGCTTCGCCATCATCTCGGCGACCTTCCCCACGGCGGCGTTCGCCGACTGAGCACCGAACATCACGCCGAAGAACAGCGTCAGCACTCCCATCGTCGCGTCGTCGACGCTGTCGCCGTCGTCGGAGAACAGGTCGGGCCAGCTGTAGAGGTAGGCGAGTTTCTGCGCGATCCGCAGCATGTGGCTGAAGTACTGCGCCAAGTCGGCGGGTACGGTCGCGGGGAGGGCCATGAAACCCGGTAGTCCGGCGGCAGCCGAGAGCGCGCTGACCTTCGCGGTCTCGTAGCGGATGGAGTCGTTGGCCACCTTGTCCAACACGTCGAGCGAGATGCCCGCTGCCGCGGGAGTCTGTTCCACCGCTACGCGGATCTCATCCTCGGAGCAATAGCGTGCCAGCGCCTTCCGGAGGTACGCCTCCCTGTGGATACGGACGCCGGGAAGCCTTGCCGCGCTCACCAACGCCACGGAGAAGCGGGACTCGGGGTTCTCGGTCGCTTTGCCCTCGTTCATAGCAGGAACTTACAGTAACTCCGCGCACTTGCGTGCATGTTGTGCCCACTAAGTGCAGGTCACCTCACAGGTGCAGCACATATGCGGAGGCCCCGGCAAGCGCGAGCGCTACGCGTGCCGAGGCCTCCGTCTTGTCGTTGTCAGAGTGCCGCGAACTCTACGAACGTGGTCCACGCCGTGGGGTCTACGGCCAGGGCGGCACGGGTTGTGTCTTTGGAGTCGCGGACGTGGACGGTGTCGGGGCAGGCAGCCACTTCAACACACTGCCCACCCTCAGCGCCGCTGTAGCTGCTCTTCACCCAGACAAGTGCAGGCGCCGGACCGCGCTTTGCTTCAGCGTTCATCTCTCTCCCAACAGCTTCTCGATGAAGGCCAGGGACTCACTCGGAGTGAGAGCCTGCGCTCGGATGATCCCATAGCGCGCGGACAGCGCATGGACTGCCTCCCGCTCGGTGACCAGTGTGCTCCGGCCTTGAGCCTCCATGTAGCCGACCTGCTGTCCCTGCCTTGGCATCAGCAAGGTGAACGCGCCATCAACGCCAGCATTGTCTTCGCGGGCGAGTGGCATCACCTGAAGTTCGACGTTCCGCTTCTGCCCGAGCAACAACAGCTGCTCAAGCTGTCCGCGCCACACTTGCTGACCGCCGAGCGGCCGCCGTACAACCGACTCCTCCATAACGAAGCTAAGCAAGGGGGCGGGCCATCTGTCGAAGATCTCCTGCCGTGCGAGCCGCGCTGCAGTCCGCTGCTCGATGGTTACCTCGTCCAGCAGTGGGCGCCGCATCCCTAGCAGAGCCCGCGTGTACTCCTCTGTCTGCAAGAGGCCGTTGACCACATGGGTTTCGTACACATAAAGCTCGACCGCCTCGGCCTCCAGCTTGGCCGCATCCCGAAAGAACGCCGGATACTGAGCCCGAGCTACCTCCTCCTTACTCGCGCCCAACACCCCACCCGCTTCAAGCACTTCATCCGCCTGGTCGATGAACTTCGGCGGAGGAATGCGCCTCCCCTGCTCGAACGACGCGATGGTCGAGGCCGAGTACCCGGTCAGCGAGCCGAACCGCATACGGTCCATCCCTGCCCGCTCCCGGAACAGCTTCAACTGCCGCCCGAAGACGCACAACATGCCCGTCCCGGCCTCGCACTCCGGCTGCTGAACCTCGTCGTCCACGCCGCAGCTCCTCCCGTACGACCCTCACAGCCACCGGTCTCAGCCCGCCCAACGCGGCGCTCTGAAACCGGTCACACCCAATACCGCGTACAAGCGCACCGCGCCCGCGTACAGCCCACGCCCGTCAGCGCGTTGCTCCTGTTCAACGCTACGCAGAGTCCGCGACGGTTGACCGCATGAAGTCAGCAACTCCCCCGAACGGGCATATGCCGCAGCGCCCCGCACCTGAACACGCGTTCGCCATGCGCTTCACTTCGACCCCCCGCGGCGCCCGCCTCGCCCGCCGGCTCGTCTCGCACCGCCTGAACGACTGGGGTCACCCCTACGCGGCTCCCGTGAACGAAGCGCTCACCCTCATCACGGCAGAACTTACCGCCAACGCGGTACGCCACGGCCATGTCCCCGGCCGGGACTTCCACATCCAACTCACTCTGACTGAGGGCGTGTTCCGCATCGAGGTGACCGACACCCGTGCCGAGAGGCGGCCTCCGTGCACTCCCCGAACTCCCGACTCGGTATCCGAGTCCGGTCGCGGCCTGCTCCTCGTAGACGCGCTCGCGGACGACTGGGGCGTCACCCCTCGCCCGGCCGCCCCTGGCAAGACCGTCTGGGCCGAACTGCGCGCGCCGACCGAAAGCCACCCGCACACGCCCCGGGTGGCCCCCGCACCGACGGATGTCGACCTACTCCTGTCTACTGCTTCACTGCTGCGCGACGACCCCGCGTCGCGGCCGGAGGACGCCAGCCACGGAGGTCGTCGTCTGTGAGCCCGTGCTCGCCCTGCATCTGCTGGCGGTAACCGGCGAAGAAGTCGGCCGGGGAGCCGCTGTAGAGCATGTCGAACTCGTTGTGCCATTGGTACAGCCACGGCTGGAGTTCCAACAGGCCAGCGAGGAACGGCGTGATCTCCTCGGTGGATAGCGCGGTGTTGGTGAAGTACGTGGCGAGCGCCTGCGCCTGCTCCCGGTGGTCCCAGCCGGCCCAGCCGTACAACTCGGGGGTGGCGGCGTTGCTCTGCCCGTAGGAGATGAACCGCTCCTTGGGCACGTCGAGCTTGCCGCGCGCTCGCCAATAGGACGGGCGGAGGAAGTCAGCCGAGGTGTACTTCGGCGGCACGGGGATGGAGTCCCGAATCTTCCGCTTGGCTGGCTCATCGGGGGCGGCGTCCTCCTCGCGCTGGAGGTCCCACACCTCTTCCCAGTCGGCACGCTTTTTGAGCCCGGAGGGCTTGTAGCGCAGGGCCGGGAGGAAGGGCACGTGCTCGTCGGTGATCAGCTCGGCGACGACCTTGGCAAAGTCCTTGCGGGGCGCGTAGAGCTTGGCGACGGACACGAAGTCTTCGTCACGGGAGAGCGCGTCGGTGAGGCGGGCCAGGGTGAGGATGGTGGGCTGCCCGTTCTGGTCGAACCAGAGGTCGCGGTTCTCCATCCGGTCAAGCAGCCAGGCCCGCAGGGCCTTCTCTTGCAGCGCGTCCCAACCCTCGCTTGCCCAACGCCGCTTGTACTCGGGCCGCTCGACCATGCCGATGGCCCGGTTCGACTCGATGGCGTCAATCCGCTTCTGGACGATCTCCCGGTAGGGGGCGGGCCAGTGAGCGGGGATCTCCGTGATGGGCGTGGACCCATGCCGCTTGAACCACTCATCACTGGCCTCGCCTGCGGCCACGCGGCGCGCGAGCACAATCTCGAAGGCACGCTCACCGAGGGCGAGTTCGGGGATATTGGGGTCGTCGGGGTCCTCGGATACGCGGAGGTCTTCGGAGTGCAGATTGTAGAGCGAGTAGACCTGCCAATCGAGTTCCTCTTGGAGAGTGATCATTTGGGCGCGAACGGATTCCCACCGACTCCTACATTCCCTGAGCTCCGCAGATGTTGGAGTGCGCTCAGTCAGCATGACACTCGGACCGACTGACGTAAGTCGTTGAGCTAGTGTGTCAATGGCGGCAGCCAACCCGCTCGGCAACTCGGCAGGGACCGGAAATTCCGCCATTGGTGTCCCATTGAACTGAAAAAAATCTTCGAATGGAAGGGTGCTTTGGCGAGCCCCCTTAGAGTCAACCGTACTCCCCATATTATGACTAACTTGCTTTAGCCAAAAACACGCAGAAGATGAGTTTAGGATTCCGACAACACGCAGATAATCTTTCTCGGTAGCGTCGGTAGCAAGCTTGATGACTGGCGCAGACCGATTAAATACCCGGCCCCCCCGATCCAGCACGAAGTGATTATGTGTAGCAACGAAGGAGAACGAAATGGAAAGCGGAGTACGATACGCAGAAGCCGTGTACTGCATATAATCCCACCACCGCAGGCCAGCTGCAGCCATGTCACCTTGGAAGGTACGACGGGCTTCTAGAACTCGTCGAAGTGGCCACAAATCTACTTCTAGAGACCGCGTGTCAATATTTGGAGCATAAGGGTACCAGATTGATTCGGTCGGATTAGCGTCCCAGTCTCGCACCACTTCGCCAACCATCAGAGGTCGGAGGCCTTCTGGACCAGTAACCGTCCTATAAGTTCTACGGGAAGGGCGAAGGTACGCCTCGTCCGCCCCAGCTCGAATAGCACGCCCAATAGGCGGCTCAATAATGGACTTAAGTGAGCGGTCGCCAGCCTTGGCCATTTGCCCCATGACTTCGATTCCGCCATCTGACAGAACCCACGGATGCTTACCAAAATAGTGTTCACGATCTAGGTCCTCGACAGCAACCCACCTGCTCACCGTGCCCGGCTGATCGACCTGCCTGACAATGGCACTCCAGACCAAACCCTCTCGCCCGATCCGAGGGGCAGAGGGCTCTCCCTGAATCCCGCGGACAGCCCGAACAGTTGCGGAACGCATGCGACCCGCCCGGCGCTTCCCAACCAGAATCACAGTTGGTGTTCCGTGTCCGGGAATATAGGCACCCGATGTGTCAATCACCTCAGTGAGCTCGACGTTACGGGCAAAATACTCTTCGATTAGCCTAGTCCCGAATTCTCGCTTCATGAAGGAACTTGCCGTGATCTGCCCAACAAAACCATAACCGAACCCATCCGCTCCCCCTCTTTTAGCAAGCTCGAAGAATCGCTGGGCGAACGGAACGGAAAGCGCATAAGTGCCTGAACAAGCACTGTACAGCTCACGGTAAAGCTCATTGAGCTTTTTATCCTTAACCGTGACATAGGGGGGATTCCCCACAACGAGGTGGTACCGACCCTCCTCAAGGATTTGAGGTTCTTCCTGCACATCTTCCGTGAGGTATGCGAAGGAGGCCAGCGGGTCACTTGCTACCTTTTCTTCACCGTCTAGCGCTAGCACCAATTCCAATTGCCGAGCCTTGATGAGCGAGTCCCCCACTGCCAAGTGGATCGGCCACTCAAACTTCGCCGTCTCCCCCAGCGTCCGCACCCCACTAGCCGCCATAGCCGCCACCAACAACCGGAACCGAGCAATAGCCACCGCAAACGGGTTGATATCCACCCCGTGGACAGAGTCCAGCGCAGCCCTTACCCGCTCGTGCACGTCCCGCCCCGGCTGCCCTGCCGCCCACAACCGCACGAGCCGCCGGAACGCCCCCAGGACAAAGTGCCCCGACCCACATGTAGGGTCGATCATCTTCAGGTCCTCGTAGCCGAACTCCCGCACCGCCGGGTTCATCGTGCGGTCGAGGATGAACTCCTCCACGAACTCCGGGGTCTGCAGCAGCGCATACGTCTTGCGCGCCGCCTCGCTCAAGTCCTGGTACAGATCCCCCAGGAACCGCGTGTCCCACCCCTCCGTACCGTCCTCGTTCAGCGGGTCGGTGAAGTCGTGGACGAGAACACCCGACTCGTCCCGCCCCCGCCAGAACTCGACCAGTTCCCGCGCACCGTCATGCGACAGCGGCACCTGGTACAGCGGGTTGTGCCGCTTATCAAAGAGCAGCCGCCCCGCCTGCCCCTGCCCCAGCTCCTCGAACGCCTTCTCCAGCCAGCCCCGATACGTCGGGTCCTCGTCCGAGTCCACGTACGCCTCGTACCGCGACTCCGCCAGCTCCCGACGGTCGGCGTCCGGGCCCGTCAGGTACGGCTCCGGGATCAGCCGGTTGTCCTCGCAGAACCGTACGAACACGGTCCCCAGCACCCACGCGACCGCGACCTGCGTGACCCGCTCGTCCAGCCAGGACGTCCACGTCGCCGCCGTACGCCCGAGCTTGCGCGCCTGGTCGTACTCGGCGCGCAGCCGCGCACCCACGTCCGGCAACGCCTTGACCTGTCGCCCGAGGTCCGCCTCAACCGCCTTGACCTGTTGCTTCAGGTCGTCCAACAGAGCCTTGCGGTCGATCACTTGACGTCTCCCTCGACACCACTGGCGCTAGCCACTACCTCACCGGACCCCCGATGGGCGTTGCCCACCCACGTGTCCGGAAGCTGAATCCATTCCCCCAGGCCGGCCTGGTACGGCACCGCCACCTGCCCGAGCCGGGGCTCGCGCGTGGGGTCGCTCTGCGGGACCAGGAGCCACAGGCCCCGCCCGCCCCGCCGCGCCAGCGACGCCAGCCGGTCCAGGACGCCCAGCGCGTCGTACCGCGCGAACACCCCGGCCTCCGTCAGCAGTACAGGACCGGCGGGACCGGCCCCGCCGCCACCGTCGCGCAGCAGCTCCGCGACCTTCGGCTCCACGACGCCCCACGCGGTCCGCACGTACTCCGCGAACCGCACCGCACCCTTCGAGCCCGGCTCGGCGGCGTCCGCCTTGAGCAGGGTCTCCCAGGTGGGCTTGGTGCCGGGGGTGACCTGCGCGTGCAGGGCCTCCAAAAACAGCTCCGTCACCGACACCGCCTGGGCGCCGAGCCGTTCGGCGCCCAGCCCGGCCACCGCTTGCCGCACCGAGCGGTGCCCGACAGTGAGCACCCGGTAGCCGTCCCGACGCGCCGACGCGAGCAACCGCTCCTCCGCCCGTACCGCGCCCGCGAGTTGAGGGTCGTCCGCGTACCGCGTCACCGCCCCCGTACGCGTCGACTGCCGCCACGCTCCCGTGGTGAGGTAGCTGGACGCATCGTCGACCCGCGTCGAGAGGTAGCGCAGTACGCCGTCGCGTTCGTGCATGCTCAGCGACAGCTCGAAGCCGGCGTCGCGCAACGCCTTGGTGAGCGGGCCGCCGGTCGGCAGTTCGTGGCTCGTGCCGCCGTGCCCGTCGGGGACGACCATCTCCGGGAAGCGCGCGCGGACCCGCTCGTGCACGGTCTCGACCGTCAGGCCGGGCTGCAGGCCTTCCGGCATCCCCTGGACCGGGCGCACGAGCCCCGCCTGCGTAAGCCGCAACGCCCGTACCAACGGCAGATCGCGCGGATAGATCTCCAGGCGCGGAGTGGCCGCGGCGTTCACCGAGGCCGCTGCCGCCAGCTCCACCATGCGCCGCTCGTCCCAGTTGACCGCGCCCGGCGGCACCGTCAACGCTCCCAGTTCGGCCAGCACGGTCGCCGCCGTCGGCAAGGTGTCCAGCTTGGCCAGCCGATCCGCCGTACGACCCAGACGAGTCGCGTACTCCAGCAGCCCTGGCGCGGTCGGGGTGTCCGGGCCGTCGGTCTCCCGTACATCGAGCGCGAGCAGACCCGCGCCGAGAGACTCGTCCGTCGCCTTCCGGTTCGCCTGGTGCTGGAACTCCGCCTCCTGGGGCACGAGTTGTTCCACCTCGACCACGGCCCGTACGGCCGCCAACGCCATCGCGCGCCGCTGCTCCCGCCCGGCGAGGTGCGTGCCGCGCCGTACCGCCAGGGCGTCCGCGATCTCGACCGCCGAGGCGACCCGCCCCATGCTCACCAGCAGGTCGATGATCTCCGCGCGCAGCGCCTGGACGGCGGGCTCGGCCTTCCAGCGCTTGCGCTCCTCCTTGAGCATCTGCGGGATACGGCCGTGGCTCAACCCGAGCGCGTCCGCGACGTCCTTCTGCTTCGGCCACACGCCGATGTCCGGCAGGACCCCCTGCTCATCGGGCAGGCGCAGCAGCAGCCGTACCATCTCCGCCTTGTTGCGGTTGGAGCCGTTGTTGTTGACGGCCGGCACGAAGACGGTGGCGAGGGTGTCGAGGCTGACCGAGCGGAGGGTACGGGCGGGCAGTGCGCTTGCCGACTCGCCCGTGGCGAGCTTGCCCACGAGGGCGGACTCGGCGGCCGTGAGCTGTTCCAGCTCCTCCTTGGCCTCCGCCCGGCCCTTCGGCGTCAGCGGCGAGACCGGAATCTCGCGCAGCCGCTCGCCCCACTCGCGCTGCCGCTGCTGGACCTCGTTGCGGGTCTTGGCGCCCAGACCGGGGGCGTTGACGAGCTTGCGGCGGCTGTAGTCGAGCAGTTCGCCGACCGTCGTGATGCCCAGGCCGTACAGGAACGACTGGGCGGCGGGGGTGAGACCTGAGACGGTCAGCGGGGTGTCGCGGGTGACCTCGGCGGCGAGCCGGTCGCGCTGCTGCTCGGCGGTCTCCGGCTCGGCGTCGGCGATCGTCGCTGCGGCGGCGCCCTCGGCGGGAGCCCCCTCGCCCGTGGTGGCCGGGGTGCGGGTGCGGTGGCTGGACGGGACCGTCTGGGAGGCGTCGAGGAAGACTTTGCGCCAGGCGTCCCGCATGGGCTTCAGCTCGGGGTAGCGCTTGGCCGCGTCGCGGTGCAGGGCCTTCTGGAAGAAGGCGACCAGTCCGTCCCGTACGGCCGGGTCGAAGGCCTCGGCCGCGATCGTCGGGCACGGCCATTCCTTCGCATCGGTCATGCGCGGCAGGACGCTTCCGTCGCCCCACTTGGGCAGTTCGCCCGAGGCCATCTGGTGCAGGGTGACGGCGACGGCGTACCGCTCGGCGTGGGAGTCGTAGGAGCCGCGGGTGATGGTGTCGACGAAGGGGTCGAGGTAGCCGTCGGTGCCCGCGTCGGTGTTCTTCGCGGGGTAGCCGGCGAGGGAGAAGTCGATGAGGACGAGTTCGCGGGTGCGGTTGGGGCGGATGCGGATGGCGATGTTGTCCGGCTTGATGTCGCGGTGCCAGACGCCCTCGCCCTCCAGGAAGTCGACTGCGCCGAAGAGGTAGTCGCCGTACGCCTCCAGCTGGTCCACCTGGAGGCGGCCGTTCTCGCGGAGCTGGCGGGCGACGGTCTCCTCGCGGCGGCGCGGGCGGGGTGCGGCCTCGGTGCCCTGGCCGTTCTGGCCGTTGTCGTCGCGCTCGTCGCCGACGTACTCCAGTACCAGGACCGTACGGCCGCCGATGTGCAGTGGCTCGGGTTCTACGAGGCGGATGATGCCGGAGTGGGGGCGCAGGCGGCCCATGGCCTCGGCCTCGCGGGCCAGGATCTCGCCGCGGTTGTCGGAGAGGGCGACCTTGAGCACGGCCAGCGGGCGGGTCTTGCGGGCCTCGGCCTCCAGGTCGCGGACGAGGAAGGCGCGGCTGGTGGAGCCGGTGCCGAGGCGGCGGCGGATCTCCCAGCGGCCGGCCAGCACGTCGCCGGCGACGGCCTCCAGCGGGTCCTTGTCGGCGGCGGCCTCGTCCTCCTCGCCCGGACCGTCCGTGCCGGTGGCGGACGGGGCCGGAGAGGTCAGGGAGTCCTCGACGACCTCCAGCAGCTCCAGGAACTCGTCCACGCTGGAGAGCCGCTGGCCCGGACGGTAGGCGGTGGCGGCCTGCACGAGGTCGTCGACGTCCTCCGACAGCCCGTCCACCAGGGAGCTGGGGCGCAGGCCCTCGCCCGCTTCCAGACGGGCCAGCAGTTCGGCCTGGCTGGCCGCGGGGGCTTTGCCGGTGACGAGGAGGTAGGTGAGGACGCCGAGTCCGTAGACGTCGAGGTAGACCGGGTCGGGCCTGGGGGCCGTGAGTTCCGGGGCGAGGTAGGCGTCCGCGTCGTCGGCCACGTGCATGGCGGACAGGGCGGTCGGCGCGAAGCGGGTCATGCCCTGGGAGGAGTCGCCGCTGCGCTGGGTGGCGATCTGCCAGTCGGAGATCTGCAGCTGCGGGGTGAGCCAGGCGGCCTCGTCCCCCACGGCCTGTCCCTTCCCGCCACGCGGCCGGGGGACGACGTGCACGGAACGGGCGGCGAGCGCACGGTGGTGGATGCGGCTGGAGTGCGCGGAGCGCATGGTCTCGGCGAGCTGGCGGACCAGGGCCATCCTGCCGAGGATGTCCAGCTTCTCGCCGTACTGGACCAGGTACTCGTCCAGTTTCAGCGTGGCCGGGTGGTAGTCGAAGATCAGCGCGGGCCCGGCGGCGTGCCCGGACGGGAAGTACTGCTTGAGCTCGACCACGCCCGGGTGCTTGAAACGGCCCAGGACTGCCGCCTCGCGCCGGGCTGCGTTCTCGACGGACTGGCGCAGGGTCGCGTCCGAGCCGCGTTCGCTGAGGTAGATGCGGACGCGAGCGGCCTCGGGCAGGTCGCTGTGGCGGGCCAGATAGTCCGCCCAAGTGGGCCCGGAATCGAAGGACTTGCGCTCCAGCTCGTAGGGGCCGACCTTGTACTGCGCGTCGCTCTTGCGGATGCCGATGTTCTTGAGGGCCGCCTCGATCTCGCGCGAGCCGATCGCGGTGATGCGGCGCCGCTCGTCGCGCGGGGGCTGCCCCAGCATCTCGACCAGCTGGTGGACGGTGTAGACGCCGTTCTGGTCGTGGGCGGGCAGCCGTACGCGCAGGCTGTTGTCGGTGAAGCAAACTGCCTCGGCGACCCAGACGCGCTTGTGGCCAGGCAGCACGAGCAGGCCGGCCAGCTCCTTGGCCTTGCGGTTGACCAGGTGCAGGGGGTTGCCGTGGGTACGGCGCCGGCCACCGGGCGTGGTCTGCACCCAGGTGCCGTTCTCGGAGGTGACCGAGCCGTGCCAGTCCTTCAGCTCGATCATGTAGACGCCGCCGGGGGCGACGACCAGCAGGTCCACCTCGCGGACGTGTCCGGTGTTCGCGGTGAAGGTGAAGTTCGACCAGGCGCGCCAGGGGTCGGAGTTCGGCAGCTTCTCCCGGATCGCCTCCAGGCCGCGGCGCTCATGAGCGAACTCCGACTCGGTGACCGTCGTCCACCGGCCGCCTTCCCGCATCTGCTGCCATCCCCGCTAGTCGAAACGTTCACCCGCCTGACCGGGAGCTTCGGGAGCTACCCGTCAGGCGAGGGCGAAAACCCCCAGGTGAGTAGATCCTAGTGGCTGGGACCGACATGAGGAGCCCCCGTGAAGGAAGTGCATACGCGACATTCGCCCACGTCACGGCAGGCACGCACTCAAATCTTCACGGAGCGAGCACTGTCTCGTCGAAAGGCCCTTCCCAGTCATCAAACGGATCGCGAGCACCAACTCGCGCCAGTCGGCCGGAAGTTGACCCCATTCCTCGTCCGAACCATCCGCTAAGCTTGTCCTTCGCTGCGCACCTTCCCGGAGGGTACGAGGCGGAGCCGGGCCAGTTCGCTGGTCGTGAGTGACGGATGGTGAATCCACCACGTGGACCTCACTTCGGTGAGGGCGGATGCCCGGTAGGGCGATCCCTGCCATTCCGCACTCACAACCTGGAGTGGCCCTTCATGGAACCGGTCGAGTACAAGCCTGCGCGTCGTCGCTGGATCCGCGAGATCCTCGTCGGCGCCGCCGCCGGAATCGTCTCCAACCTGGTGTTGGAGGCGCTGGCGGCGGCAGCGCACCTGCTCGTCTGAGGCAGGTATGTGGCGGGCCCGGAGAGCCCGCCACTCTCCTCAGAAGTCAGAAGAGAGGCCGCTGGTCGGCAAGGCTCTGGTTCTGCTTCTTCTTCCGGCTGCGTTGGCGTTTGCGCTTCCCCTTCGGGCGCGGAAGGTGAGAGACCCTGGCCACGGCCGGGAGGTTGTCCCACGTGGGCCGCAGGCCGTGTATGTGCACGTCACCGACGACTGCTTTGAGGTACGCCTGTGTCTCCTCGTCCGTGGAGTACAGGACGGTCGCGCGGCTCGCACGGGTCATGAGGACGTGGTACGCGTGCCGGACGCACCGCGCGAAGTCCTCCTCACTCAGGCTCTTCCACCGCAGTCTCGGGTCGAAGGAACCGGGGACCGCGACACGCTTGGCCCCCGTTTCCGGGTCCTTGCGGGTCTTGCCTCGCCGGAAGACCCAATGGCCGTCGCGGCGCACCATGTCCTCGCCCATGATCACGCCGCACCAGTCCCACTCCAGGCCTTGGGCGGTGTAGACGCAGCCGATCTGGTTGATCCCGGCCGGGTCCACCGACCAGATCCTCGAAGGAGGCACCGTCCCGTTCTCGCACCAGCTGGTGCTGTCGGCGTTCCAGGGGCGGTGCCAGTCGCCGATCCGGACGTCGGCCTCCAGCCATCTCTTCGTGCCCTTGCCCTGCGGCTTGGTCCAGGGCCAGCAGAAGCCGGCGACCATGCGGGCGGAGGCGCCGGCCTCGGCCTCCGTCCTGATGATCCGTTCCAGTTCCTCCGGGCTGTCGGCGACCTCGACATGCATCAGCCCGTCAGGGGTCCACGGTCCCAGTGCCTCTTCGGTCAGTCCCAGGACACTCCGTACCCAGTGCACATAGGCGTCGCTTCCGCCGCAGCGGTACTGGTCGGTGAGTTCGTGGCGGGCCGGCACGATGCCACGGCCCTTGGCGGCGTTCTCGATCAGGTCGACCGTGCCCACCTCGTTCGGGCGCACCGTCTGGCTGCCGTCGAGGAAGAACACCGTGAGACGGGAGGCATCCAGCAGCTCGTCCACCTGGGGTTTCGTTCCCTGCTGCTCAGCGGGCAGGTAGCGGTTGGTGGTGCGGTCCCGCAGGCGGTGCGCCTCGTCGCAGATGAGGACATCGAGAGGTGGCTCGGGTGGCGTGACGAAGTTGCTGAAGTAGGCGAAGCTCTCCTTGAACTCTTTGTCGCCGTAACCGACGTGCTCCTGAAGCGCCCCGTTGAAGGCTCGGCTGCCGCTCGCGTACTTGACCGTTCGGCCCTCGGCTTCGAACTCTGCCTTGAGTTCCAGTCCGACAGCGCTCTTTCCCGTGCCCGCGCCTCCCGTGATGATGAACACGGCGCGACGGTCGTCCGCCATGAGGCTCGGCTGGTCCGGGTCACCGAGGATGAGCGACGCCCTGCCCAGTACGTCCTCGGCCACTTCCTTCTGCTTGCCGCGCAGTTGGAACACGGTGTCCTCGCCGCGCGACTTGATCATCGCGTCGAGGAGCGGTGTGTTGCGGAGGTTCATGCCTTTCAGCAGGAGTTCGGCCGCCGAGTCGGCGCCCGCTTCTGCGAAGTGCGTGCGTAAGTCGGAGAGCAACCGGTCGCGCCGGTCCTTGGTGTAGGTGCGCGCGTAGGGGCCCATGGGTGCTTCCGCCGCCAGCAGCGGTCGTACCGACTCCTCCGTGGCGTTGTGGAGATAGGTGAACCCGCCGCACTCGATGAGGTGCCCGGCCAACGGCCCTTTGTCGCCCGTGAAAAGCTCGAAGTACTCGCGCAGCTGCAGGGCGGGGTGTCGTTTCGGCTCGAAGATGCCCGGCACGTGGACCAGTTCGGCAGTGGCCTGCTCGACCCTCGTGACCGTGGACCAGCGCTTCAGCTCGACGAGTTGGAATGACGGGCGGTAGGTCTCCGGGTGGTGGCCGGCCAGCACCACGTCGATCAGGCGCTGGTCACGGGGATTCTCGGCTTCGTCGACGGTCGGGGCACATTCGACGATCATCTCCACGTTGCCGCGGCCGGCCTCGATGAGGTCCTTGGCCAGTTCGACCAGGCTTTCCGCCCAGGCGGTTCGTTCGGAGAGCGAGGCATCGGTCTGCCGGAAGTGCTTCCACCGAGCGGCGAGGTGGGGCACCATCCGGCGCCTCGAGTTCAATGAGAGCAGATCCTGCGCAGACAGCCTCAGCAGGAGCATCGACACGAGGTGGTTCCCCCAGGGCACGAGTGACTCGTGCGGGTGGGGGCGTGTCCTCGCGTAAAGGAAGCCCGTCGGGCCGCAATTGGTAGGGGTGATCTTAGGGAGCCCGACGGCTCACGCGAGCTCCTCTCGCCAACTCACGTTGTTCCAGCGGTAAGTTGGCGGAAATGTTGCGGATCCAGCGGGTCGATCACGCCAGAACGGTCACGCGCCGCTCAGTGCCGACCAATTCCCGAAGTTTCTCCTGGGTCTCCGGATCCGTGGAGTACACGACCGTGCCGACCATCCCGCGGGTCAGCAGCACCTTGTACGTGTTGCGGATCAGGCGGTCCACGTCGGCGTCCGGCGTGGAGCGCTTGAACACCGGGTCCTTGGACGCGGTTCGGTCCGTCACCCAGCGGTCGCCGCGCCACACCAGATCGGGGCCGATGATGACGCCGGACCAGTCGTACTCGAAGCCCTGGGCGGTGTAGACGCAGCCGACCTGGCCGAAGCCCGCCGGGTCCGTGGCCCACAGGGCGGACGGCGGTGCGCCCGAGACGGAGCGTTCGCCGCGCAGGTTCCAGGGACGCGCCCAGTCGCCGATCCGTACGTCGGCCGGCAGGGGCTGTCCCGGCTTGGGCTCCGGCGACCACGGCCAGCAGTAGCCGGCCGACATGCGGGCGCTGTAGCCCCGGCCACGGCGGCCGTCCAGGAAGCTCTCCATCTCCTCCGGGCTGTCGGCCAGCAGGAGTTGCATGCGGTCGTCCGGGTCCCATACGACCGGGCCGCCTGGCTCCAGGCCCAGAAGCCGCACCACCCAGCGCAGGTAGGCGTCGCTCCCACCGCAGCGGAACTGACTCTCGAGCCTGACGACCGGGCAGTTCAGCCCTCTGCGGGCCGCCGCGGCTCGGATGTCCTCCACCGTGCCCATCTCGCCCGGGCGCACGACCTGATGCTCGTCGAGCAGGAAGACGGGCACCTTGGCCACGTCCATCAGCTCGTCGATCTGGCGCTTGCCGGTCCGACGCGCGGCCGGCGTGTACCGGTTGGCCGATGTCTCACGGATGCGGTGGGCCTCGTCGCAGACCAACACGTCGAGGCTGTTTTTCTCTGTCGTCATGAAGCTGTTGAAGTACTTGAAGAGGTCCTGCACTTCGCGCTTGCGCGCGCCCGCGACCTTGCGCATCGTCTTGGTGAAGGACTGGGAACCGGTCGCGTGCAGGGCCGGAACACCTTGCCGGTACAACTCGCCGAGCAAGGAGAGAGCGATCACGCTCTTGCCGGTGCCGGGACCACCGGTGATGACCACTACCTCCTTGTGGTCGGACCGCTGGGCCCTGCGTACGGCGTTGAGCACCTTGCGGTAGGCGACCTGCTGCTCGTCGAGGAGCACGAACTGCTCACGCTCGCGGACCTCCTGGGCCGCGACGGCCATCAACTGCGTCGACGGAACGGTCTTGCCCGCAAGGAGCGCGTCAGCGGCAGCGGCGCCCGGATGCGCGGGGCTCAGCCGGGCGCGGAGGTAGTCGATGAACCCGCCACGGCTGTCACCCGCGAACAACTGGCCCCACTCGCCGGACTCGATCTCGCGCAGTGCGCCGACATCGAACTCGGTCGCGTTGTGCAGGAAAGCCACGCCACCGACTCTCTCCGGATGGTCGGCGACCGCGCCGTTGAAGTTGACGAGGTACTCGCAGTAGCGGCGCACCTGCTCGATCGGGTTGAGGACCGGCTGCGCGTAGGAGACGACGTGGCAGAGGACCGGATCGTCCTCGTCGGGTACGACATCGCTCCACTGCTTGAGTTCCACCACGACGTAGGAGGGGGCGCCCGTGCGCGGATGGACGCCGGCGAGGACCGCGTCGGCCCGCTTGCTGTTCATCGGGAGCGCGTATTCGAGCATCACCTCCACGTCGCCGAGACCCGCGTCATTGAGCGCGGCGGTCAGCGTGGGGATACTCCGCTCCCACGACCGGGCCTCCGAAGGACTGGGCTGGTAGCCGTGCAAGTGGGAGAACTGCTCGGTGAGGTGGAGGTACAGCGAACTGTCGAGCGCCCTGGCGGCGATCGTTTTCGCAGACGCGCGGAACAGCAAGACCTTCCCCCGGGCAGCACGAAATGACTCGTGCGGGTGGGGGCATGTCCTTCGAGACTCCACCGAGGCGGAGCGGAAGCCCGTCGGGCCGCAATGACGATGAGTTAGAGGTTACCTGGACAGCCGGAGTGATGCCTGAGCTGCCGCTTTACCTGTTCACTGATCGGAGGGCGGCTCCCGGGGTGCGGTGGGCGCAAGCTCCCCTAAAAACGTGCGCCCACCGCCGTTCGTGTCAGGCCGCCCGGCGTGCGCGGTTGCGGTGGGTGCGGACGATGTCCGCGTAGCGGTGGCCGGTGCCCTTGATGGTGCGCTTCTGGGTTTGGTAGTCGACGTGGACCAGGCCGAAGCGCTTGTCGTAGCCGTACGCCCACTCGAAGTTGTCCAGCAGCGACCAGGCGAAGTAGCCCGCCAGCGGGGCGCCCTTGCGGACGGCCGAGGCGCAGGCGGCGAGGTGGCGCTCCAGGTAGTCCTGGCGCTCCGGGTCGTCGACCGTGCCGTCGGGGCGTACGACGTCGGGGTAGGCGGAGCCGTTCTCGGTGACGTACAGGCGGCGGACGCCGTACTCCTCGGTGAGGCGCAGCAGCAGCGTCTCGATGCCGCTCGCGTCGACCTCCCAGTCCATGCCGGTGCGCGGGACGCCGAGGCGGCGCACGGAGCGGACGTGGGGTGCCGGGGCCGAGGGGTCGTCGGCGACGGTGGCCGGCATGTAGTAGTTCAGGCCGTGCCAGTCGAGCGGGGCGGCGATCTTCGCCAAGTCGCCTTCCTGCTCGGGGAGTTCGACGCCGTACACCTCGCGCATGTCGGCCGGGAAGCCGCGGCCGTAGACCGGGTCCAGCCACCAGCGGTTGACGTGGCCGTCCTGCCGGCGGGCGGCCGCGACGTCCTCGTCGCGGTCGGTGGCGGCGTGCACGGTGGAGAGGTTGGTGACGATGCCGACCTGGGCCGAGGGGGCGGCGGCGCGGATCGCCTCGACGGCGAGGCCGTGGCCCAGCAGGAGGTGGTAGGAGGCTCGGACGGCGGCCGTCAGGTCGGTGAGGCCCGGGGCCATCCTGCCCTCCAGGTGGCCGATCCAGGCCGAGCACAGGGGCTCGTTGAGCGTGGCCCAGTGGGAGACGCGGTCGCCGAGGCGTTCGGCGACGACCGAGGCGTACTCGGCGAAGGCGAGGGCCGTTTCGCGCTCGGGCCAGCCGCCGCGGTCCTGGAGGACCTGTGGGAGGTCCCAGTGGTAGAGGGTGACGGACGGGGTGATGTCCGCCTCCAGCAGGGCGTCGATCAACTCGTCGTAGAAGGCGAGGCCCTTGGGGTTGACCGGGCCGTCGCCGCCCGGCAGCACCCGCGGCCAGGCGATGGACAACCGGTAGGCGTTGGTGCCGAGTTGGCGCATCAGACCGATG
This sequence comes from Streptomyces spinosisporus, assembly GCF_022698145.1. Lineage (GTDB taxonomy): Bacteria > Actinomycetota > Actinomycetes > Streptomycetales > Streptomycetaceae > Streptomyces > Streptomyces spinosisporus. The sequence goes on along the minus strand of NZ_JALDAX010000001.1, from coordinate 733,978 downwards.
TCCTCGCGCCAGCGGTGGTAGTGGTCGCAGGCGACGTCGCCGTTGTCGTTGGCCGCGACCTTTCCGGGTGTGTGGGAGTAGGTGTCCCAGATCGACGGGGACCTGCCGTCCTCCGCGACGGCTCCCTCGATCTGGTACGCGGCTGTGGCCGTGCCCCACAGGAAGTCGTTCGGGAAGGCGGCGAGGTCGATGCGGTCGGACACGGAAGTCCTTTCGATGCGGGGGGTGTTGGTCACTTGACGGCTCCTGCGGTGAGCCCGGCGACGAGATAGCGCTGCAGCAGCAGGAAGCCGGCCACCACGGGCACGCTGACGACCAGCGAGGCGGCCATGATCTGGTTCCAGTAGACGTCGTTGAGCGTGGAGTAGCCCTGGAGGCCGACGGCCAGGGTGCGGGTGGTGTCGTTGGTCATGACCGAGGCGAACAGCACCTCGCCCCAGGCGGTCATGAAGGCGTAGACGGCGACGGCGACGATGCCGGGGATCGCGGCCGGTACGACGATCCGGAACAGCGCGCCCAGCGGTCCGCAGCCGTCCACCAGTGCCGCCTCGTCGAGGTCGCGCGGCACCGAGTCGAAGTAACCGATCAGCATCCAGATCGAGAAGGGGAGGGAGAAGGTGAGATAGGTGAGGATCAGGCCGCCTCGTGAGCCGAACAGGGCGATGCCCGTGGCGTTGCCGATGTTGACGTAGAGGAGGAACAGCGGGAGGAGGAAGAGGATGCCCGGGAACATCTGGGTGGACAGGACGGTGACCGTGAAGACGCGCTTGCCGCGGAAGTTGTAGCGGCTGACGGCGTAGGCGGCGAACACCGCGACCACCACCGAGCACACGGTCGCCGAGACCGCCACGATCAGCGAGTTCATGAAGTACTTCGCGAGCGGGACGGTCGACCAGATGTCGATGTACGGCCGGATCGTCAGCCCGCTGGGCAGCCAGCGGAACTTGCCCGTGACGTCCGCGAGGGGCTTCAGCGAGCTGGAGACCATGACGTACACCGGGATGAGCACGAAGCCGGTGAGCAGGGTGAGGAAGATCCGCCGGGACCACAGGAAGGAACTCGGCGGCGCCATGGGCGACTTGGACACTCGGGCGTCAGACATCGCCGGTCCTCCGTCCGCGTGAGGTGAACACCAGATACACGCCGGTCACGACCAGCAGGAACAGCAGCAGGAGCACGGACATCGCGGAGCCGGTGCCGAAGTTCCAGGTGACGAAGGACGCCTGGTAGATGTGGACCGAGATGAGGTCCGCGGCCTCGGGGGCGGCCTTGCCGAACAGGACGTACGGCGTGTTGAAGTCGTTGAACGTCCACAGGAACAGCACCAGGACCAGCACCTGGTTGACCGGCCGCAGGGACGGCAGGGTGATGCGGCGGATCTGCTGCAGCATGCCCGCCCCGTCCAGTGCTGCCGCCTCGTACAGCTCCTTGGGGATGTTCTGCAGTCCGGCCATGACGATGAGGAAGGCGAACGGCCAGCCCTTCCAGACGTGCGTGATCAGCAGCGCCCAGAAGCTGTTGTCGCCGATCAGCCAGAACGACCGCTTGTCGGTGAGGTGCAGCTGGTCGTGCAGGACGTGGTTCACCAGGCCGTTGTCGTGCTGGAACATGAACACCCAGGTGATGACGGCCGCGTAGACCGGCAGGGCGTACGGCACCAGGAACAGGGCCCGCAGCAGACCGCGGCCGCGGAAGGTGTCCTGCATGTAGATCGCCGCCGTCGTGCCGATCAGCCAGCACAGGCCGACCGACAGCAGGGTGAAGCCGACGGTGACGAAGAAGGAGTGCAGCAGGGCCTTGCCGACCGGGGCGTCGAAGTCCACCGACACCGAGTAGTTGCCGAAGCCGGTCCAGGGCGCGGTGCCCCAGTCGCGGATGTAGAACTGGGTGAGCTCCTTGAAGCTCATCACGATGCCGATGACCATCGGCACCAGGTGGACCAGGAGTTCGAGCAGCAGGGCGGGCAGCAGAAGCAGGTAGGGCAGTCCGATCCGGCGGATCCGCCCGGGGCGGCGACGCTGTTCGGGCGCCGCCGCTCCGGTGGAACTTCCCCTCACCGGCTCTTTGAGGGTCGTGGTGGTCATCGGGCTCACTTCATCGGCATCTGCTGCTGGGCCTTCTCGAGCTTCGCCTTCACCGAGTCGGTGGTGACCGCGCGCCCGGCGGCCGCGTCGGCGAACAGTTCCTTGACGGCCGTACCGACCGCCGTCTCGAACTGCGACTCGTCGGCGACCTGCGGCAGCGCGGCCGCGCTGGTGGCGAGCGTCTGCTTCAGGACCGCGTTGGAGGGGGAGTTGAACGCGGCGTCCGACTGCGCGCCCTTGACCGGCGGGATGGAGCTGTACGCCGTGTTGAGGATCTTCTGCTCGGCGTCGCTGGTCATGAACTTCACGAACTTGGTGGCGCCGTCGAGGTTGTCGGTGTTCTTGAAGACGGCGAGGTTGATGCCCGCGACCATCGAGTTGGTCTGGGCGCCGGTGCCCGGGGTGCCGGACTGCACGGGCACGGGGGCGATGCCGTACTTGTCCTCGCTCATGCCCTGCGACTTGAGGTTGGCCGCCGCCGACTGCCACAGCAGCATGGCCTGCCTGCCCTTGGCGAAGTCGCTCACCGACTGGTTCTGCGCGTACTCGGCGTCGCCGGTCGGGATGACCTTGTCCTTGGCCATCAGGTCGACGTACTGCTTGACCGCGTCGACGATCTTGGGGTTGGTGAAGTCGGGCTTGCCGTCGGCGGTGAAGAAGTCGGCGCCGTGCTGCTTGGCGAAGACGAAGACGTGGTGGATGTTCTCCGAGACGTTGGCGCCCTCGGCGCCGAGCGGCGACTTGCCCTTGGCCTTGATCTTCTTGCCGTCCGCGATCAGCTCGGCCCAGGTGGCCGGGGGCTTGCTGATGCCGGCGTCGGCGAAGATCTCCTTGTTGTAGTAGAGGGCGTAGGCCATCGAGTACAGCGGGACCGCCGCCGGGTCCTTGCCCTCGGCGCCCGTCGAGCCGAGGGCGGAGTCGACGAAGCGGTCCTTGCCGCCGATCTTGTCGAAGTTCTTGGCGTCCCACGGCAGCAGGGCGCCGGTGGCCTGCAGGGAGGCGCTCCAGGTGTTGCCGATGTTCAGGACGTCGGGGCCCTGGCCGGAGGTGGTCGCGGTGAGGATCCGGTTCAGCAGATCGGACCAGGGCACGACCTCCAGCTTGACCTTGATGCCCGTCTGCTTCTCGAACTTGTCGAGTTCGGGCTGGAGGACCTTCTTGTCGATCGCGATGCTCGCGCCCTGGTTGGAGGCCCAGTAGGTGAGCGTCTTCGGCGAGTCGTTGGACCCGCCGCCGCTCGACGATCCGCCTCCGCATGCCGTGGCGGCGAGGGCGAGTGACATGGTGACGGCGCCTACGGCCGCGGCTCGGATGCTGCGCATGGCTCCCGGTGTCCCTTCAGGGATTGCACTCATGGCTTAATTTAGGACGTGAGTTAAACCTCAAGAGATGGCCTAGTCAAGGGGTACGGCAACCCTTGTGGAACTCCGGTCGTACCCCTTGACGCGATCGTTCGGATAGTTGAAGCATTCACCGGCGAGAGAGCGCTCCCAAACCCCCACCCCGTTCACTTCATGAACAGGAGAGCCGCCCCATGTCTCTGCCTGACATAGGCCGTAGAACCGTCCTCGGCGCCGCAGCCGCCGCACCGGCCGTCCTCGGCCTGTCCGGCCGCGCCACGGCCTCCCCCCAGCCGAAGAAGCGAGCGAAGACGCCCCGTCTCCTTGCGGGCGGCGGCGACCTCGGTCCGAACGTCATCGTCTTCGACCCGTCCACCGCCGGCATCCAGGCCAAGCTGGACGAGATCTTCAAGCAGCAGGAGACGGCACAGTTCGGCACCGGCCGCTACGCCCTGCTGTTCAAGCCCGGCTCGTACAGCGGCCTCAACGCCCAACTCGGCTTCTACACCTCCATCGCGGGCCTCGGCCTCTCCCCCGACGACACGACCATCAACGGCGACGTCACCGTCGACGCGGGCTGGTTCAACGGCAACGCCACGCAGAACTTCTGGCGTTCGGCGGAGAACCTAGCGCTGGTCCCGGTCAGCGGCACCAACCGATGGGCCGTCGCGCAGGCGGCCCCCTTCCGCCGGATGCATGTCCGCGGCGGCCTCAACCTCTCGCCCGACGGCTACGGTTGGGCCAGCGGCGGCTACATCGCCGACAGCCGCATCGACGGCCAGGTCGGCCCGTACTCCCAGCAGCAGTGGTACACCCGCGACAGCGCGATCGGCAGCTGGCTCAACGGCGTGTGGAACATGGTGTTCTCGGGCGTCGAGGGCGCCCCCGCCCAGGGCTTCCCCAACCCGGTGTACACCACGCTCGACACCACCCCGGTCTCCCGCGAGAAGCCCTTCCTGTACCTGAGCGGCACCGACTACAACGTCTTCCTGCCGGAGAAGCGGACCGACGCCCGCGGGGTGACCTGGGGCAACGGCACACCCAGGGGTACGTCGCTGCCGCTGTCGCAGTTCTACGTCGCCCAGCCGGGCGTCACCGCGGCGACCCTCAACCAGGCGCTGGAACAAGGCCTCCACCTGCTGCTGACGCCGGGCATCTACCACCTCGACCAGCCCATCCAGGTCAACCGGGCGGGCACCGTGGTGCTGGGCCTCGGGTACGCAACTCTCGTACCCGACAACGGAGTCACCGCCCTCCGGGTCGCCGACGTCGACGGCGTACGCCTCGCGGGCTTCCTCATCGACGCGGGACCGGTCAACTCCGAGACCCTGCTGGAGGTCGGCCCCAGCGGCGCCTCCGCGGACCACTCCGCCGACCCGACCACCGTCCAGGACGTGTTCGTCCGCATCGGCGGCGCGGGCGCCGGCAAGGCCACCACCAGCATGGTGATCAACAGCCGGCACACCATCGTCGACCACACCTGGGTGTGGCGCGCCGACCACGGCACCGGCGTCGGCTGGGAGACCAACCGGGCCGACTACGGCATCGTCGTCAACGGCGACGACGTGCTGTGCACCGGCCTGTTCGTCGAGCACTTCAACAAGTACGACGTGCAGTGGAACGGCCAGCGGGGCCGCACGATCTTCTTCCAGAACGAGAAGGCCTACGACGCCCCGAACCAGGCCGCGATCCAGAACGGGGACATCAAGGGCTACGCGGCCTACAAGGTCGGCGACTCGGTCACCTCGCACGAGGGCTGGGGGCTGGGCAGCTACTGCTACTACAACGTCGACCCGAGCATCGTCCAGCATCACGGCTTCGCCGCGCCGAACAACGCGGGCGTGAAGTTCCACGACCTGCTGGTGGTCTCGCTCGGCGGCCAGGGCCAGTACGAGCACGTCATCAACGAGACCGGATCGCCGACGTCGGGCACGTCGACGACGCCGTCCACGGTGGTGTCGTACCCGTGAGCCGGGGGCGGCCCCGCCCGTGTGGGGGCGGGGCCGCCCTGCCGGTCACCGCATCGGCATGACGGCCGGCGACCGGTCACGGCAATGGCGTCACGGCCGGCGACCGGTCACCGCTCCGATGCCGCGGCGGGCGCCGGCGCGTACCCGGTCGGGCGGGCCGTGAACGTGCCGCGGCCCTGCGTCCGGCTGCGCAACCGCGTTGCGTAGCCGAAGAGTTCGGCCAGCGGCACGGTGGCCGTGACGACCGCCGCGCCGCCGCGTGCGGTCGAGCCGGAGACCCGGCCGCGGCGGGCGGCGAGGTCGCCGAGGACACTGCCGACGGCGTCCTCCGGGACGGTCACCGTGACCTCGGCGACCGGCTCCAGCAGGGTCATCGCGCAGGCGCGGAGGGCCTCGCGCAGGCCCAGCCGGCCCGCCGTGCGGAAGGCGGTCTCCGAGGAGTCCTTCACATGGGTCGCCCCGTCGGTGAGGGTGACCCGCAGCCCGGTCACCGGGTGCCCGCCGAGCGGTCCCTCGGCGAGGGCGTCCCGGCAGCCGGCCTCGACCGCGCGGATGTATTCCTGCGGCACCCGGCCCCCGACGACGGCCGAACGGAACTCGAACCCGCCGAACGCGTCGCCGGACTCGCCGCCGGACCCCTTGCCGAACTCCTCGCCGAGCGGCTCGACATCGAGCACGACATGGGCGAACTGCCCCGCCCCGCCGTCCTGTTTGACGTGCCGGAAGACCAGACCGGACACCCCGCGGCCGACCGTCTCGCGGTAACTGACCCTCGGACGGCCTACGTTGACCTCGATGCCGTGGGAGCGCCGGAGCTTCTCCGCCGCCACCTCCAGGTGGAGCTCGCCCATCCCGGACAGCACCGTCTGGCCGGTCTCGGGGTCCGTCCGCACGACCAGTGAGGGGTCCTCCTCGGCCAGCCGCGCGAGCGCCGAGGCCAGCTTGTCGGTCTCACCGGCCCTGCGGGCCTCGACGGCCACGGAGACCACCGGCTCGGCGGCGCCCGGGGGTTCGAGGACGAGCGGGGCGCCGGGTGCGCAGAGCGTCGAGCCGGCCCGGGCGGACTTCAGCCCGACGACGGCGACGATGTCCCCGGCGACCGCGCGGTCCACCTGGGCGTGCCGGTCGGCCTGCACCCGCAGGATCCGCCCGATCCGCTCGCTGCGGCGCGCGCCCGCGTCCCACACGGCGTCCCCCTTCCCGATCGTTCCCGAATAGACCCGCAGATACGTCAGCCGTCCCGTCGAGGTGGCGTTCACCTTGAACGCCAGTGCGGAGAACGGCACTTGAGGGTCGGCGGCGCGCTCCTGCTCCGTACCGTCGTACGTGCCCCGCACGGCGGGCACGTCGAGCGGCGAGGGCAGATACGCGACCACCGCGTCCAGCAGCGGCTCGATCCCGCGGTTGCGGTAGGCCGAGCCGCACAGCACCACCACGCCGTCGCCGGTGCGCGTCACCTCGCGCAGGGCGGCGGCCAGGGTCGGCGCGGAGACGGAGCCCTGCGCGCAGAACTCCTCCAGCGCACCGGTGTCGAGCTCCGCCACCGCCTCCTCCAGGACCCGCCGGCGCCCGAGCGCCTCCTCGCGCAACTCGTCCGGCACCGGACCCTCGGCGGCCGCGTCGCCGCCGTCGGCCCACACCAGCGCCCGCATGCGGACGAGGTCGACGACGCCCGTGAAGGCGTCCTCCGCGCCGATCGGCAACTGCACGGCCAGGGGCGCCGGATGGAGCCGTTCCCGGATCGAGGCGACGGCCGCGTCGAGGTCGGCGCCCGCGCGGTCCAGCTTGTTGACGAACGCGATCCTCGGCACACCGTGCCGGTCCGCCTGCCGCCACACCGACTCGCTCTGCGGCTCCACACCGGCCACGGCGTCGAACACCGCGACGGCGCCGTCCAGCACCCGCAGCGAGCGCTCGACCTCGTCGGCGAAGTCCACGTGCCCGGGGGTGTCGATCAGATTGATCCGGTGACCGTCCCAGGTGCAGCTGACGGCCGCGGCGAAGATGGTGATGCCGCGGTCGCGCTCCTGCGGGTCGTAGTCGGTGACGGTGGTGCCGTCGTGGACCTCGCCGCGCCGGTGCGTGGTTCCGGTGGCGTACAGGATCCGTTCGGTGACGGTGGTCTTGCCCGCGTCGACGTGGGCGAGGATGCCGAGGTTGCGGACGAGGGCAAGGGTGGTGGTCGTGGGGTTGGTGGTGGTCGTGGGGTGGGTGTCGGTGCGCACGGCCCGTCGGCCTTTCCTGGTGATCGGTGATCGTCACGGATGAGCCGATGAGCGGCTGATCCGGAGAAGGGCAGCGCGATTCCCGTCGAACGGGCCCTGTCGCGGGCGCAGTCGGCGACGGCGGCGGGCGTCAGGCGTTCGTCACGGGCATCCGGTACCGGCCGCGCAGCGGGCACCGGACGGACGGGGACACGAGGATCACCTCGTACTGCGAGCAGGGGACGACGACATCGGTGCGGTCGCGCACAGCCGTCCTCCTCACTCGTCCCGCACGTCACGGCGACGCACGGTGCGTGCCGAGTGTAGGGACACCGGAGCGGGCGCGGCACGGCATTTTTCGCCGGTGAACTTTCCGCGAACAGCCGGAACTTATCCGCCGCGCCGCTAGTTTCTACGTTGCTGTAGATCTTTGAAGATCTCTTACGACACCGAAGACATGGAGTTCTCATGGCCCTGTGGGACCGCATCAGGGAATCCGCATCGACGATGCAGACCCAGCTCGTGGCGAAGAAGAACGACCTGAAGAGCGGCGCCTTCCGCGATGCCAGCATGGCGATGTGCGCCCTGGTCGCCGCCGCCGACGGCACCATCGACCCGGCAGAGCGCCAGCGCGTCGCCCAGTTGATCGCCACCAACGAGGTCCTGCAGAACTTCCCCGCCGACGACCTGCGCCGCCGCTTCGAGGAGAACCTCAACAAGCTGACGGCGGACTTCGCGTTCGGCAAGGTGAGTGTGCTGCAGGAGGTCGCCAAGGCGAAGAAGAAGCCGGCCGAGGCCCGTGCCGTGATCCAGATCGGCATCGTCATCGGCGGCGCCGACGGCGACTTCGACAAGACCGAGCAGGCCATCGTGCGGGAGGCGTGCTTCACGCTCGACCTGCCGCCGCACGAGTTCGACCTCTGACCTGCCCGCAGGGCGCTCAGGGCACCCATGGCGTTCAGGGCCCGGGCCGGCCTCGCACACGCGGGACCGTCCCGGGCCCGTTCGCACTGATCGGCTTCCCGGGGGTTTACGCCGCGCAGAACCGGTGAGGCGCGTGGGATGTCCTATCCGCAGACCTCAGCCGCAACTCAGGTAAGACGCTCCCCAGAGGGCACAGGTTCCCCGCGGGGCGTGAGACAAGCACGGTCGACACGGCGCGACGCGTACTTCGACAACGCGAAGTACGTGGCGATCGTGCTGGTGGCGATAGGGCATTCCTGGGAGCCGTTGCGGGACGGCAGCCGGACCGTGACGGCGCTCTACAACTTCGTCTACGCCTTCCACATGCCGGCGTTCATCGTGATCTCCGGGTACTTCTCGCGCAGCTTCGACGCGAGCCCGGCCAGGATCAGGCGTCTGGTGACCGGGGTCCTCGTGCCGTACGTGGTCTTCGAGACGGCGTACACCCTCTACACCCGCTGGACCGACGGCGTACCGGACCGGCCGATCACTGTTCTGGACCCCCTGTATCTGACGTGGTTCCTGATCGCGCTGTTCGTCTGGCGGCTGACGACCCCGCTCTGGAGGAACGCGCGTTGGCCGCTGCCGGTGGCGCTGGTCCTCGCGATGCTGGCGACGGTTTCCCCGTCCATCGGCAACGACCTCGATCTGCAGCGTGTGCTGCAGTTCCTGCCGTACTTCGTGCTCGGCCTGTGCCTGCGGCCCGAGCACTTCCGGCTGGTGCGGCGCTGGCGGGTGCGGGTCCTGGCCCTGCCGGTGCTGGCCGGTGCGCTCCTGGTGTCGTACTGGGCGGCCCCGCGCATGACCGGCGCCTGGTTCTTCCACCGCGACAGCGCCCAGGAGCTGGGCGCACCCGCCTGGTACGGGCCGCTGATGACGCTGGCCACCTTCGGCTGCTCGATGATCCTGGTCGCCTGCTTCCTCTCCTGGATCCCGGGCCGCCGCCTGTGGATCACGGCCCTGGGCGCGGGCACCCTGTACGGCTATCTGCTGCACGGCTTCGTCGCCCAGGGGTCGAAGTTCTGGGGTTGGTACGACCCGGCCTGGGTGCACGGCCCGCTCGGCGAGATCACCGTCACGGTCGTCGCCGCGTCGATCGTGACCGTCCTGTGCACCCCGCCGATCCGGCGGATCTTCCGCTTCGTCATCGAGCCGAGGATGGACTGGGCCTTCCGACGACAGGCGCAGGCACGGGCGTCCTGACCCTTCACTCCGCCGGAGCACCCAGGCGTTTGCCGCCCTCCCGAGCGCGGGAGGGCCAGCGTCATGGCGAAACGCACCGTGGGGAAGCGCAGGGGACTCGGCTATCGGCTGCAGTTCTTCAAGCGGCCGTGGTTCCGGACATGGCTGTCGATGACCGTCCTGGCGGTCCTGATGTCGGTCGTCATGCTGACGACCGACAACGAAGCCGTGGTTCCGGCGGCCCTGTTCTACGGCGCCGCGGCGGCGCCGCTGGCGTTCGCCATGGCCACCCACACCAGGACCGGCTTCGCCACGAGCGTCCCGCCGTCGGTACTGCTGGGCATGTTCCTGTTCGGCGGCGGCATCTCGCTGGCCCTCGGGGGGTTCTTCGACGCGGAGTTCATCCGCGACCTGAACAGTCCGGAGATCCTGGTGGTCGGCTTCATCGAGGAACTCGCGAAGTTCCTGCCGGTGCTCGCGATGGCCCTGACCGGCCGCTACCTCGCCGTCCGCTCCGGTGTCGCCCTGGGCTTCGCCACCGCGCTGGGCTTCGCCGTGCTGGAGTCGATGTCCTACGGACTGCAGGCGGCCCTCTCCGACGGCATCACCGCCGCCGAGGGCACACTGATCGGCCGCGGGCTCACCGAACCCTTCGGCCATCTGGCCTGGACGGGTCTGCTCTGCGCACTCGCCTTCACCAGCTGGCAGAAACGGGGGAAGGTCACGCTCACCGCCGGACTGGTCGGCGGCTATCTGCTGGTCGCCCTGCTGCACTCCGCCAACGACGGCCTGCTCACCTACGAGTCCGAGAACCCGGTCCTGTTCCTCGGATACCTCGCCGTCGCCGTCACCAGCTACGTCCTGTTCCGCCTGGGAACCCGCAGCCTCACCCTGCCGACGGCCGCCGCACAGCCACAGCCGCGGCCGGCGTAGCACCCCGGAAAACCCGGGAAACAGATCGTGCGGGCCGAGGCTCAGCTCGACCCGCACGATCCGGTCAGTGTCCGAGGGGGGACTTGAACCCCCACGCCCGATAAAGGGCACTAGCACCTCAAGCTAGCGCGTCTGCCATTCCGCCACCCGGACAAGGTGTCTGCCGCCTTGACTGGGGCGTGCGCCCCGGCGACATGGACAACAATACCAAGCTTTCGGAGTGCCCTTCACCTGCATATCAGGGCCGCCGGGACGCGTTCCCGGCCCGCCTGGGCCGACCGGGAACGCGTCACCGTGAGCGATCGGACGGTTACGGTCAGGGCATGAGGTGGTAGTCCGGGAAGTTCCCGGGCAGCCGCTCCCCCGCCGGGCCCCGGGTCACGGCCCGCACCAGCAGCTCACCCCCGACGAACGCGCCGCGCCAGGACGCGCCGAACCCGCCGAACAGCTCGTCGCGGTCGCCGCGGGAGCGGGGTGTGCCGTGGCCGACCTTGAACGCACGGATCTGCGGGGCCAGCCGGTCGAAGGTGGCCCGGTCGTCCGTGGACAGGGTGGCCACGAGCGCGCCGTTGGAGGCGTTCATCGCCGCCAGCAGCTCCGCCTCCGTGTCGACCAGGACGATGGTGTCGACCGGGCCGAACGGCTCCGCGTGGTGGAGGGGCGAGGACGGAGGCGGCCCGAGGAGCGTGACCGGGTGGACGTACGCCGAGGTGTCCTGGCCGGGCAGGAATCGGCCGTCGGCCTCGCTGCCGCGGTGCAGCGGGACGGCGCCGCGGTCGATGGCCTCGGCGACCTGGTCGTGCAGTTCCTTGGCCTTGGCGGCGCTGATGACGGGCCCGAAGTCCAGCCGCGGATACGGGTCGTCGTCCTTCTCCACGGCGAGCGGATGGCCGACCCTGAGCGTGCGCACCGCGGGGAGGTACGCCGCCAGGAAGTCGTCGAACAGCTGCCGCTGGACGACGAAGCGCGGATACGCCGTGCAGCGCTGCTTGCCGTAGTCGAAGAGCTTGGGGATCACCGCGGCGAGGGTGTCCCAGTCCGAGTAGTTCCAGATGCCCCAGGTGTTGAGTCCTTCCTGTTCGAGTACGTGGCGCTTGCCGAGGTCGGCGACGGCCGTGGCGACCGCGGCGCCGGTGTCGCGACCGCCGACGAAGGAGACGCAGCCGATCTCCGGCGCCCGCACCAGCGCCTTCGACAGCTCTCCCCCGCTGCCGCTGACGAGGCTGGCGGGCAGCCCCTCGCGGACGGCGAGCGCACAGGCCAGGGTCAGACACGCGAGGCCGCCGTCGGTCGGGGTCTTGGCGATCACCGCGTTGCCCGCCAGGGCCTGTACCAGCATTGCGTGAACGAGCACGCTCATCGGGTAGTTCCAGCTCGCGATGTTGGAGACCGGGCCGTCCAGTGAAGCCCGGCCGTCGAGCATCGGCTCGATGCCGTCGACGTACCAGCGCACTCCGTCGATGGCCCGGTCGACGTCCGCCTGTGCGAGCCGCCAGGGCTTGCCGATCTCCCAGACGAGCAGCAGGGCGAGGAGTTCGCGGTGCTGGGTGAGGGCGTCGAGGGTGGCAGCGACGCGGGCGCGGCGCTCCTCGAGCGGGATGTGCCGCCAGGCGCGGTGCTGGTCGAGCGACGCGCGGACGGCCTGACGGGCGGTGTCGCCGTCCAGGCGGGGCGGGCCGGCGATGGGGCTGCCGTCGACAGGGCTGATGGCGGGCAGGGCCCGGCCGTCGGCCCGCCATCCGGAGCCCCAGAGGTTGAGGACACGGTCGTCCTGGAAGGCCTCGGGAGCGACGGCGAGGCAGCGCTGCCAGGCGTCTTGCCAGGACGTGCCGGATTTGAGGGTGAGGGTGGGCGGTTCGGAGGTGAGGGTGGATGCCATTGGGTTGCTCCGCTCTCGGTGCACAGTCGGGGGCGGGGGGTTGCACGGCTCGGTGGCTATGAGTTGCGCTGATCGCGCTCTTCGAGGCGTGCGAGCACGAGTTTCGCCGTCTCCGTCGGTGTGCTGCCCACACGCACCCCGACCGCCTCCAGGGCCTCCTTCTTCGCCTGTGCGGTGCCGGACGAGCCCGACACGATGGCGCCCGCGTGCCCCATCGTCTTGCCCTCGGGCGCGGTGAACCCGGCGATGTAGCCGACCACCGGCTTGGTGACGTGCTCCTGGATGTACGCCGCCGCCCGCTCCTCCGCGTCGCCGCCGATCTCGCCGATGAGGACGATCAGTTCGGTGTCGGGGTCGTCCTGGAAGGCGGCCAGGCAGTCGATGTGGGTGGTGCCCACGACGGGGTCGCCGCCGATGCCGACGCAGGTGGAGAAGCCGATGTCCCGCAGCTCGTACATGAGTTGGTAGGTGAGCGTGCCCGACTTGGACACCAGCCCGATGCGGCCGGGCTTGGTGATGTCGGCCGGGATGATGCCCGCGTTGGACTGTCCCGGGGTGATCAGACCGGGGCAGTTGGGGCCGACGATCCGTGTGCCCTTCGACTTCGCGTATGTGTGGAAGGCGACGGCGTCGTGCACGGGGATGCCCTCGGTGATGACGACCGCGAGGCCGATGCCCGCGTCGGCGGCCTCGACGACGGCGGCCCTCGCGAAGGCGGGTGGCACGAACACGACGGTGACGTCGGCTCCGGTGGCCTCCATGCCCTCGGCGACCGAGCCGAAGACGGGGACGGCCCGGTCGTCGAAGTCGACGGTGCGGCCCGCCTTGCGCGGGTTGACGCCGCCGACGACGTTCGTGCCGGCGGCGAGCATCCGCCGGGTGTGCTTCATGCCCTCGCCGCCGGTCATGCCCTGGACGAGGACCTTGCTCTCCTTGGTGAGGTAGATCGCCATGTCGTCCCGTCTCCTCAGTTGGCGGTGGCGAGTTGGGCGGCACGGGCGGCGGCGCCGTCCATGGTGGTGGCCTGCTGGACCAGCGGGTGCGCGCGCTCGTCGAGGATGGTGCGGCCGCGGGCCGCGTTGTTCCCGTCGAGGCGGACGACGAGCGGCTTGGTCAACTGCACGGCGTCCAGCGCCTGCACGATGCCGTCGGCGACCGCGTCGCAGGCGGTGATCCCGCCGAAGACGTTGACGAAGACGGACTTCACGGCCGGGTCGGAGAGGATGACGGACAGGCCGTCGGCCATGATCTGCGCGGAGGCGCCGCCGCCGATGTCGAGGAAGTTGGCGGGCCGGGCGCCGCAGCCGGCGACCACGTCGAGGGTGGACATCACCAGTCCCGCGCCGTTGCCGATGATGCCGACCTCGCCGTCCAGCTTCACGTAGTTGAGGCCCTTGGCGGCGGCCGCCGCTTCCAGCGGGTCGTCGTGCTCGACCTCGTCGGCACCCCAACGCGCCTGCCGGAAGCGGGCGTTGTCGTCGAGGGTCACCTTGCCGTCCAGGGCGAGGATGTGGCCCTGCTTCGTGCGGACGAGCGGGTTGACCTCGACGAGCAGCGCGTCCTCGCGGACGAGCACGTCCCACAGCCGTACGAGGACGTCGACGGTCTGCGGCGGAAGTGCCGCGGCGTCTGCGATCTCGGCCGCCTTCGCCGAGGTGACGCCCTCGGCCGGGTCGACGGGGATACGGGCCACCGCCTCGGGCCGGGTCGCGGCGACCTCCTCGATCTCCATGCCGCCCTCGGCGGAGGCGATCGCGAGGAACGTGCCCGCCGCGCGGTCGAGGACGTAGGAGACGTAGAACTCGCTGTCGATGTCCACCGGTTCGGCGAGCATCACCTTGCGGACCGTGTGGCCCTTGATGTCCATGCCGAGGATCTGTCGTGCGGTGAGCTCCGCCGCGGCCGGGTCGGCGGCCATCTTGACGCCGCCCGCCTTGCCTCGCCCGCCTGTCTTGACCTGGGCCTTCACCACCACTCGCCCGCCGAGGACGCGGGCGATGCCGCGCGCCTCCTTGGACGAGCCGGTGACCGCGGCCCTCGGCACCGGGATGCCGTGTTCCTCGAAGAGTTCCCTTGCCTGGTGTTCGTACAGGTCCATTCCGGCTCCTGACTTAAAAGTGCCGCACGCCCCCTGGACACCACCCACCGGATGCGGGATAACAAGGTTCATACAGTATTCGTCGACTGTATGCAATGTACCGCGAGAGCAGCTCCACCCCCTACGAAGGGACAGGACTTCGCCATGCCCGACGACACCCAGGACGTGATTTCCGGTGGTCATCTCGTTGCCAAGGCGCTCAAGGCAGAGGGAGTCGACCGCATCTACACGTTGTGCGGCGGCCACATCATCGACATCTACGACGGCTGCGTCGACGAGGGCATAGAGGTCGTCGACGTCCGCCACGAGCAGGTCGCCGCCCACGCCGCCGACGGTTACGCCCGCATCACCGGCAAGCCCGGCTGCGCCGTCGTCACCGCCGGCCCCGGAACGACCGACGCCGTCACCGGGGTCGCCAACGCGTTCCGCGCGGAGTCCCCGATGCTGCTGATCGGCGGCCAAGGGGCCCTCACCCAGCACAAGATGGGCTCACTGCAGGACCTGCCGCACGTCGACATGATGACGCCGATCACCAAGTTCGCGGCGGCCGTGCCGGACACGGCGCGCGCGGCGGACATGGTGTCGATGGCGTTCCGCGAGTGCTACCACGGCGCGCCCGGCCCGTCCTTCCTGGAGATCCCGCGCGATGTGCTGGACGCCAAGGTGCCGGTGGACAGGACGCGGGTCCCGAAGGCCGGCGCCTACCGCGCCTCGACCCGCTCCGCCGGCGACCCCGAGGCCATCGAGAAGCTCGCCGACCTGCTCGTGCACGCCGAGAAACCGGCCATTCTGCTCGGCAGCCAGGTCTGGTCGACCCGCGGCACCGAGGCGGCCATCGAGCTCGTACGCACCCTGAACATCCCCGCGTACATGAACGGCGCGGGACGCGGCACCCTCCCGCCCGGCGACCCGCACCACTACCAGCTCTCCCGCCGCTACGCCTTCTCCAACGCCGACGTCATCGTCATCGTCGGCACGCCCTTCGACTTCCGCATGGGCTACGGCAAGCGGCTGTCCCCCGACGCGACCGTCGTGCAGATCGACCTCGACTACCGCACCGTCGGCAAGAACCGCGACATCGACCTCGGCATCGTCGGCGACGCCGGACTGGTGCTGAAGTCGGTCACCGAGGCCGCCTCCGGACGCGTCAACGGCGGGGCCGCCAAGCGCAAGGAGTGGCTGGACGAGCTGCGCGCGGCCGAGCAGACCGCCATCGAGAAGCGGCTGCCCAGCCTGAAGTCCGACGCCTCGCCGATCCATCCGTACCGCCTGGTCAGCGAGATCAACGACTTCCTCACCGAGGACTCGATCTACATCGGCGACGGCGGCGACATCGTCACCTTCTCCGGGCAGGTCGTCCAGCCCAAGTCGCCCGGGCACTGGATGGATCCGGGCCCGCTCGGCACCCTCGGCGTCGGCGTCCCCTTCGTGCTCGCGGCCAAGCAGGCGCGGCCCGACAAGGAGGTGGTCGCCCTCTTCGGCGACGGCGCCTTCTCCCTGACCGGCTGGGACTTCGAGACCCTGGTCCGCTACGACCTCCCCTTCGTCGGCATCGTCGGCAACAACTCCTCGATGAACCAGATCCGTTACGGCCAGAAGGCCAAGTACGGCGAGGAGCGCGAGCGGGTCGGCAACACCCTCGGCGACGTCCACTACGACAAGTTCGCGCAGATGCTGGGCGGTTACGGCGAGGAGGTCCGCGACCCCGCCGACATCGGCCCCGCCCTGCGCCGCGCCCGCGAGTCGGGCAAGCCGTCGCTGATCAACGTCTGGGTCGACCCGGACGCGTACGCCCCCGGAACCATGAACCAGACCATGTACAAGTGAGGTGACCTGGTGACCACCGAGACCACCGAGCCCATCTCGACCTCGCAGCCGTCCAAGGCTCTTGCGGGTGTCCGCGTCCTCGACATGACCCACGTCCAGTCCGGGCCCTCCGCGACCCAGCTGCTGGCCTGGCTCGGCGCGGACGTCATCAAGCTGGAGGCGCCGACCGGGGACATCACGCGGGGGCAGCTGCGCGACCTCCCGGACGTCGACTCCCTCTACTTCACGATGCTCAACTGCAACAAGCGGAGCATCACCCTCAACACCAAGACCGAGCGCGGCAAGGAGATCCTCACCGAGCTGATCCGGCGCTCCGACGTCATGGTCGAGAACTTCGGACCGGGCGCGGTCGACCGCATGGGCTTCACCTGGGACCGCATCCAGGAGATCAATCCGCGGATCGTCTATGCCTCCATCAAGGGGTTCGGCGAGGGCCCGTACACCAACTTCAAGGCGTACGAGGTCGTCGCGCAGGCCATGGGCGGGTCGATGTCGACCACCGGTTTCGAGGACGGGCCACCGCTGGCGACGGGGGCCCAGATCGGGGACTCGGGCACGGGCGTCCACGCCGTGGCGGGGATCCTCGCGGCGCTGTTCCAGCGCGAGCACACCGGGCGCGGCCAGCGGGTCAACGTGGCCATGCAGCACGCCGTGCTCAACCTCTGCCGGGTGAAGCTGCGCGATCAGCAGCGCCTGACCCATGGCCCGCTCGCTGAATATCCGAACGAGGACTTCGGCCGGGAAGTTCCCAGGTCCGGAAACGCGTCCGGTGGTGGCCAGCCCGGCTGGGCGGTCAAGTGCGCGCCGGGCGGCCCGAACGACTACGTGTACGTCATCGTGCAGCCCGTCGGCTGGAAGCCGCTCAGCGAGCTCATCGGCCGTCCCGAACTGGCCGACGACCCCGAGTGGTCGACGCCGCAGGCCCGGCTGCCCAAGCTCAACAAGATGTTCCAGCTGATCGAGGAGTGGTCCTCGACCCTGCCCAAGTGGGAGGTGCTGGAGCGGCTCAACGCCCACAACATCCCGTGCGGGCCGATCCTGTCCACCAAGGAGATCATCGAGGACGCCTCGCTGGTCGCCAACGAGATGGTCGTCACCGTGCCGCACCCCGAGCGCGGCGAGTTCGTGACCGTGGGCAGCCCCCTGAAGCTCTCCGACTCCCCCGTCGAGGTGACCAGTTCACCGCTGCTCGGCGAGCACAACGAAGCGGTCTACATCGGCGAGCTCGGCCTCGGTGACGAGGAACTGCGCCTGCTCAAGTCGAACGGAGTGATCTGACGTGATGGCCGAAGACCGGGTGCTGAGGGTGCGGTCGCTCCTCGACACTGTGCGGGCCGAGGGGCGGACCGCGCTGACCGCGCCCGAGGGCAAGGTGATCGCCGACGCGTACGGCATCGCCGTACCGGGAGAGGAGCTGGCGACCGACGTCGACGAGGCCGTCTCGTACGCGGCGCGCTTCGGCGGACCGGTCGTGATGAAGATCGTCTCCCCGGACATCCTGCACAAGACCGACGCCGGCGGTGTGATCGTCGGCGTCGAGGGCGCCGCGGACGTCCGGGCCGCGTTCCACCGGATCGTCGAGAACGCGCGCGCGTACGACGCCTCGGCGCGGATCGAGGGCGTACAGGTCCAGGAGCTGCTGCCGCAGGGGCAGGAGGTCATCGTCGGTTCGGTGACGGACCCGACGTTCGGGAAGGTGGTGGCCTTCGGGCTAGGCGGTGTGCTCGTCGAGGTCCTCAAGGACATCACGTTCCGGCTGGCGCCGGTGAGCGCCGACGAGGCGATGTCCATGCTGGACTCGATCCGGTCGGCGGAGATCCTGAACGGGGTGCGCGGCGCCGCGGGCGTGGACCGGTGGGCGATCGCCGAGCAGATCCGCCGGGTGTCCCAGCTGGTGGCGGACTTCCCGGAGATCGCCGAGGTGGACCTCAACCCGGTGATCGCGACCCCTGAGGGCGCGGTCGCCGCCGACATCCGCGTGATCCTCGCCGAGAAGCAGCCGCCCCCGCGCAGGACGTACACGCGCGAGGAGATCCTCACCTCGATGCGCCGTCTGATGCAGCCGTCCTCGGTCGCCGTCATCGGTGCCTCCAACGAGCCGGGCAAGATCGGCAACTCCGTGATGCGCAACCTCATCGACGGAGGCTTCGCCGGTGAGATCCATCCGGTGAACCCCAAGGCCGATGACATTCAGGGCCGCAAGGCGTACAAGAGTGTGACGGACGTTCCCGGTGAGGTGGATGTGGCGGTCTTCGCTATCCCCGCCAAGTTCGTGGCCTCGGCCCTCGAAGAGGTGGGACGCAAGAACATCCCCAACGCCGTGCTGATCCCCTCCGGTTTCGCGGAGACCGGCGAGCACGAACTCCAGGCGGAGATCGTCGCGATCGCCGAGCGGCACGGCATACGCCTCCTCGGGCCGAACATCTACGGCTACTACTCGACGTGGCAGGACCTGTGCGCCACGTTCTGCACGCCGTACGACGTCAAGGGCGGGGTGGCGCTGACCTCGCAGTCCGGCGGCATCGGCATGGCGATCCTGGGCTTCGCCCGCACCACGAAGACGGGTGTGTCGGCCATCGTGGGCCTGGGCAACAAGTCGGACCTCGACGAGGACGACCTGCTGACCTGGTTCGGCGAGGACCCGCACACCGAGTGCATCGCGATGCACCTGGAGGACCTCAAGGACGGGCGCGCCTTCGTGGAGGCCGCGCGGGCGACCGTGCCGAAGAAGCCGGTCGTGGTGCTGAAGGCGGGCCGTACGGCGGCGGGCGCGAAGGCCGCCGGCTCGCACACCGGGGCGCTCGCGGGCGACGACGCCGTCTACGACGACATCCTGAAGCAGGCCGGTGTCATCAGGGCGCCGGGCCTGAACGAGATGCTGGAGTACGCGCGCGCGTTGCCCGTCCTTCCCACCCCCAAGGGCGACAACGTCGTGATCATCACCGGGGCGGGCGGCAGCGGTGTGCTGCTGTCGGACGCGGTGACCGACAACGGCCTGTCCCTGATGGAGATACCGCCGGACCTGGACGAGGCCTTCCGGAAGTTCATCCCTCCCTTCGGGGCCGCGGGCAACCCGGTCGACATCACCGGGGGCGAGCCGCCGTCGACGTACGAGGCGACGATCCGGCTCGGCCTGGAGGACCCCCGCATCCACGCGCTGGTCCTCGGCTACTGGCACACCATCGTCACTCCCCCGATGGTCTTCGCGGAGCTCACCGCGCGCGTGGTGGCCGAGTTCCGCGAGCGCGGCATCGAGAAGCCCGTGGTGGCCTCCCTCGCGGGTGACGTCGAGGTCGAGGAGGCCTGCCAGTACCTCTACGAGCGCGGGGTCGTGGCGTACCCGTACACGACCGAGAAGCCGGTGGCGGTCCTCGGCGCGAAGTACCGCTGGGCGCGGGCGGCGGGCCTGTTGGGGGGCGGTTCATGACGTGAGCGAACGCGGGGCCGGCCGGCAGTGCGGCCGGTCGGCCCCCGGGACCCGTGCGCACGCGAAACGCATTGGACAGGGGGCGCTGGCCAGAGCTTTCGACGCAAGGGGCACTGAGCAATGGCAACGACCTACCATCCGTCCGTCCCGCGCAGGGAGGTGACGGACCGCAACGGCCGCGTGTATCGGATCGGCGAATCGGATGTCGATCTGATGGGCCGGTCACGCACCTGGATGGCCGTCCTGCCCTGGGTGGGCACGACGGGCATCAGCGCCGCCGCGTTCGCTTTCGCGGCGGCGGCAGACCCGCTCCACACGGCGCATCCATGGAGCGGTCAGGACATCTATCGGCTGCTGGGCGTCTGGGTCTTCTTCCAGGCGGCCGTGGCCTTCCCCGCCGGGCGGCTGCGCGAGAGCGGCAGGCTCCCGGCGCGTACGGCGATGACGATCGGCGCCCTGGGCACGCTGCTGGGCGGAGCGGCCCTGGCGTTCGCGCCGAACGACAGCGCCGCCCGCCTCGGCTTCGCCGTGTGCGGCGGCATCGGCACCGGTCTCGTCCACGCGACCTGCGTGAACACGACCGGCAAGTGGTTCCCGGAGCGCAGGGGCGCCACGACCGGCCTCGTCGGCGGCGGTCCGGCCCTCGGGGCCCTACCGTTCGTCATCCTGCTCGCCGCGGGCCTCGACCTGAGCAAGGAGGGGGCCGTGCTCACCGGTGTGGGCATCGGGCTGTGCCTGGCGGTGGCCGCGGCCGGCCGGCTCCTCCAGGACCCGCCGAAGAACTGGTGGCCCGCGCACATCGATCCACTGAGGCAGGCCACCGACCCGAGGATCCGCCGGGCACTGCGGAAGAACCCGCCGGCGGTCAGGCACTACACCCCGAAGGAGGCCGCTCGCACACCCGTCCTGTGGATGATGTCGATCTGTCTGCTGTGCACGACCGGCATCGCCGTCCTCGGCATCGCCGTCCTCGTGCCGTTCGGCGAGGAGACGGGCTTCGCCGACGCGACCGTCACCACGGCGATCGTCCTGACGGCCCTCGTCGCCGGCGCCGCAGGCGGTGTCGTCGGCCGGATCTCCGACCGTTACGGGCGCCGCAACACGCTCAGCATCGTCTGCATCGGGCTCGGCACGGCGCAGTTCGGCGTGCTGGTCTCCGGGCGGGCGGGCAGCATGCCGTTCTTCCTGCTGTGCGCCGTGGTCGTCGGCCTGTGCGGCGGGGCGCTGCTCCCGCTGTTCGCGGCCATGACGGCGGACTACTTCGGCGAGAACGACAACGCCGCCATTTACGGCCTGATCCACAGTTCGACGGCGATCGCCGGAGTCGTCGGCCTCGTGACGGGCGCGCTCGTCACCGGCTCCCCGGACTACGACGGCGCGTTCGTACCGGCCGGCTCCCTCGGCCTCGCCACCGCAGTACTGGCGCTCTTCCTCAAGGCACCGGGCAGGCCGAACGCCCGGCGCATCGTCCCCAACCCGCACCCGCTCGGCGAGGAGATGTCACTGACATGACCGCGGACCCCATAGCAACAGGCAGCTCATCGGCGGATCCAGGCGCCGCGCACCGCCCCTACCGAGAAGTGACCGACGCCCGCGGCCGCGTCTACCGCGTCGGCGAGACGGACCGGGACATCCTCGGTCACTCCCGCAAGTTCATGGTGTATCTCCCGTGGATCGCCATGATGGCCATCAGCGTCTCCGAGTACGCCTACGGCTCCGCGGAGGACACCCTCTCCGAGGCGCACGGCTGGACGCAGAGCAACACCTTCTGGATCCTGAGCATCTGGGTGTTCTTCCAGGCGGGCATCGCGTTCCCGGCCGGCTGGCTGCGCGAGCGCGGCATCCTCACGGCGCGCCGCGCCATGTACACGGGCGCCGCGATGTGTCTGGTCGGCTTCCTGGCCCTGTCCCACCTCGACAACGTGCTGCTGGCCGTCCTCGGCTTCGGTGTGGTCGGCGGCCTGGGCTCGGGCCTGATCTACGCGACCTGCATCAACATGGTCGGAAAGTGGTTCCCTGAACGGCGGGGCGCGAAGACGGGCTTCGTCAACGGCGGCTTCGCCTACGGCTCGCTGCCGTTCATCTTCATCTTCAACTACGCCTTCGACACCGGGAACTACAACGAGGTGCTCGACCTGATCGGCGTCTATGTGCTGATCGTGGTGGCCGCCTGCGCCTTCTTCTTCCGGGACCCGCCGAAGAACTGGTGGCCCTCCGAGATCGACCCGCTGTCGTACTCGGGCAACACCAAGAGCGCGGCCAGCCTCGCCAAGAACCCTCCCGCGGTACGCCAGTTCACGCCGAAGGAGGCCATCAGGACGGGCATGCTGCCGCTGATGTGGATCACCGTCGTCATGACGGCGGGTGTGTCGATCTTCGGCATCTCCTTCCAGGTCGACTACGCCAAGGAAGCCGGCTTCGGACCGCTGGTGGCGGCCTCCTCGATGGGCGTCATGGCCGTCATCAACGGCGTCGGCCGGGCCGTCGTCGGCTGGCTGTCGGACCTGTGGGGCCGCAAGCTGACCCTGGTGTTCGTCATCGTGATCCTGGGCCTCGCCCAGTTCGGCGTCATCTGGGCCGGTGACATGAAGAACGAGTGGCTGTTCCTGTTCTTCGCGTTCCTCTCCGGCTTCGGCGGCGGCGCCTTCTACCCGATGTTCGCCGCCCTCACCCCGGACTACTTCGGGGAGAACTACAACGCCACCAACTACGGCCTGGTGTACAGCGGCAAGCTGGTCAGCGGACTGTTCGGCGGCGGCCTCGGCTCCATGGTGGTCGCGGCCTGGGGCTACAACGGGGCGTACGCCCTCGCGGGCGGCATCTCGATGGTCGCCGCGGCGATCGCGCTGCTGCTGCGTCAGCCCGGGCGCAGTGGAAAGGACGCACCCCTTGCGCAGCCGCAGCCCGCGAGCTGACGGCACGCGCGCGTGAGGAGGCCCTCCCCGGTTGCGGGGAGGGCCTCCTCATGTCCGTTCGCCGAAAGAAGTCAGCACTTCTCGCGCAGGGAGTGCAGATACGCGCTGGAGCGGCGCGCGAACGTGAACGACTCGGTGGGCTGGTCGTGTTCGGTCTGCCAGTGGTGGGCGAGGCGCTCGCCGCGCAGCCGGGTCACGGCGGTGATGAACTTCTTGTAGTCGATGTCGCCGTCGCCGACGTCGACCATGCGGTACCCGAACTCGTTGTCGGGGTCGCTCACTCCGTCCTTGACGTGGAAGAGCGGATAGCGGTGGGGCTGCTTGAGCACGTAGTCGAGGGGCTCGAAGGGTGCGGGCGAGCCGTCGGGCCGCTTGGAGAAGCGGAACTGGCCCGCGTACGCCCAGAAGATGTCCATCTCCAGGTAGACGAGACCGGGGTCGGTCTCGGCGAGCAGTACGTCGTAGAGGCGGACCTTGGGGTTGTCGGTGGCGAAGGCGAACTCGTCGGAGTGGTTGTGCTGGTAGAACTTCATGCCGCGCTTCTTGGCCGCGGCGCCGTAGGTGTTGAACTCCTCGGCGGCCCGCTTCCAGGCGTCGACGGTGTTGCCGTAGCGGTTCGGGCCCGATGCGGTGCCGATGTGCTTGAGACCGAGGGCCTGGGCGTCGTCGAGGACCTGGTTGAGGTTCTGGGCGAAGGTGTAGGCGTTCGGGTCGCTGGAGTAGTAGCCGACGTGGCTGCCGATCGGGTTCAGGCCGTGGTTCCTCGCCAGCCGCTTGAGCTGGGCCAGGGTGATGGGCCCCGTGCCCTGGGTGTATCCGGCGAACTCGATCTCGTCGTACCGGTACTTCTCCAGTTCGGCGAAGACGGGCGCGAAGCCCAGCGAAGCGACCTTGTCGCGCAGGCTGTACAGCTGGACGCCGAGCCGCCCGGGCGGCAGGACGGGCCGTCCGCGGCCGTGGCCGGAGGCGTCCGCCGCGGTGGCCGGGGCGGCGGAGGCGGGGGCCGCCGCGCCCAGCAGGGCGGCGGCGGTGGCGCCCGCGGCCACGCCGAGCATGCCTCGTCTGGTGAGGCGGTGGGTGAGTTCGGGGTCGGTCGGTGAAGTGCGGCTCATGCCTGGAACTCCTCGGGGTCAAAGGGCGTTGTCAGTGGTGAGTGCTTCACTTGTGACCAGTCGGATCACCTGGATCCGAGGGGCCGGTGGGGCCGGTCCGTCAGGTGAGACCGGCGAGTCGGAGCAGGATTGACTTCACATCGGTGGCCGCGACGCGGTCACCGACAGCGCGGGGAGTGGAGCAGATGAGGAGCGGACCGTCGTCGTCGCTCGCAGGGAGGCGGCCGTGGCTGCCGCGAATAGGTGAGGGATCCAGGGGCACGACCGCCATGCGGTAGCGCATGCCGAGCTTCTTGCGCGCCAGCGCGGTCGCGGCCTTGACCTTGACGTAGGGGTCGAGGGGATCCATGAAGAGTTCGACCGGGTCGTAGCCGGGTTTGCGGTGGATCTCGACGAGCTGTGCGAAGTCTGGCGCGCGGGAGTCGTCGAGCCAGTAGTAGTACGTGAACCAGGCGTCCGGCTCCGCGACGGCGACCAGCTCGCCGGAGCGCGGATGGTCGAGGTGATGGCTCTTCTTGCCCTCGTCGTCGAGGAGTTGACCGATGCCGGGCAGCCCGGTCAGTGCGGCGCGCGTGGCGTCGAGGTCCTCGGGCCGGCGCACATAGACATGGGCGATCTGGTGGTCGGCGACCGCGAAGGCGCGCGAGGCCATCGGGTCGAGGTACTCCATCCCGTCCTGGGTGTGCACTTCCAGGAGTCCGGCGCGGCGCAGGGCCCGGTTGATGTCGACGGGGCGGTCCGCGCGGGTGATGCCGTACTCGGACAGGGCGACGACGGTACGGCCCTCGGCGCGGGCGTCGTCGAGGAGCGGGGCCATGGCGGCGTCGAGGTCGGCGGCCGCTTTCAGGGAGCGCGGGTCGTCGGGGCCGAAGCGCTGCAGGTCGTAGTCGAGATGAGGGAGGTAGCACAGCGTCAGGTCCGGGTGCCGGGTGCCCATGATGTGGCGGGTCACGTCGATGATCCACTGGCTGGAGACCAGGTCCGCTCCGGGTCCCCAGAAGTGGAAGAGGGGGAAGGTGCCGAGTTTTGCGGTGAGTTCGTCGTGCAGGGCCGGGGGCCGGGTGTAGCAGTCGGGTTCCTTGCGGCCGTCGGCGTAGTAGACCGGGCGGGGGGTGACGGTGAAGTCGGTGTCGGCGCCCATGGCGTACCACCAGCAGATGTTGGCGACGGTGTAGCCGGGGTGGGCGCGGCGGGCGGCGTCCCAGAGTTTGTCGCCGGCGACGAGCCCGTTGTGCTGGCGCCACAGGAGGACGTCGCCGAGTTCGCGGAAGTACCAGCCGTTGCCGACGATGCCGTGTTCGGACGGATGGGTGCCGGTCAGGAAGGTCGACTGGGCGGCGCAGGTGACGGCGGGCAGGACGGTGCCGAGCGCGGCCCGGGAGCCGGACTGGGCGAGCGACTTGAGGTGGGGCATGTGGTCGAGGAGACGGGGGGTGAGGCCGACGATGTCGAGGACGAGGAGCGGGGTGGGGTCGGGGCCGGCCGACTGGGTGGTCATGGCAGCTCCTTCAGGCCGAGGTCGGTCAACAGGTCGCGGGCCAGGGTGAGTTCGGCGGCGATGCCGTCGGCGAGCTGGGCCCGGCCGCGGGGCCGCAGCTCGGGCGGAAGGGCCTGCCAGGTGTAGGTCTCGACCTCCAGATGGCGGGTGAGCGGGTGCGGGCCGCCGACGAGCCGGGTCAGCGCGGCCTTGAGGACGGGGAGTGTGGAGGTGAGGGGCGCGGCGGGGGCCGCGTGCAGGGGGACGTGGAAGTGGGAGCGCCAGGGTCCGGCGTCGGGCAGGGCATCGGCGTGCAGGGCCTCGCCGAGGTCGTCGGTGCCACGCAGGCCCGCGGCGGTGGAGGTGCGGGTCTGGTGCAGGAAGCGCGGTTCGTCGAAGGCGGCGAGGGCCGCGCGGACCTCGGGGAGATGGGGGTGTTCGGCGTGCAGGGCGGCTGAGAGCTGGGACTTGACGACGGGGACGCGGGCCGCGGTGAGCGCGTCCAGGGCGGTGTGCGGATCTTCGAAGGAGGTGGCGAGATGGCAGGTGTCGACGCAGATGCCGATGCGGGGGTGGGCGATCGCGGTGAGCGGGGCGAGGGCGTCCTCGGTGGTTTCGACGACGCAGCCGGGTTCGGGTTCGAGGCCGACGCGGATGGAGCGGCCGGTCAGTTCGTCGAGGGCGTCGAGCCGTTCGGCGAGGGTGACCAGGGCGGTGTGGGCCTTCTCTGCACGGCCCTCCTCATAGGCGGTGCGCCAGGCGAGCGGCAGGGTCGAGACGGTGCCCTCGGTGACGTCGTCGGGGAGGAGCCCGGCGAGGACGCGGGCCAGGGCGGTGGTGTGGTCGAGTCGCTCGGGATCGGCCCAATCGGGCCGGTACACGCGGTACTTGACCTCCTCGGCGCCGAAGCCTTCGTAGGGGAAGCCGTTGAGGGTGACGACCTCCAGGCCGCGCCGGTCGAGCTCGGTGCGCAGCCCGCGCAGGGCGGACGGGTCGGTGACGAGGGCGTGCGCGGCGTCCTTGGCGAGCCACAGTCCGATGCCGAGGCGGTCGCGGCCGAGCCGGCGGCGGACGGGCTCGCAGTGGTCGCGGAGTTGTGCGAGGACGCCGTCGAGGGTTTCGGCCGGGTGGACGTTGGTGCAGTAGGCGAGGTGGACGGTGGAGCCGTCGGGGTGGCGGAAGCGCATGGCTCACGCCCCGCCCCGCAGGATGGAGTTGCCCTCGTGGGTGGCTTCGGTGACCGCGATGTCGAGGTTGAGCCGGCCGCTGAGTCCGTAGAAGGCGACGGGGTTGCGCCACAGCACACGGTCGACCTCGTCCTCGGTGAAGCCCTCGGCCAGCATCAGGTCGCCGACCCTGCGGGTCTTGAGGGGGTCGCTGCGGCCCCAGTCGGCGGCGGAGTTGACCAGCACCTGCTCGGGTCCGTACGAGCGCAGGATCGCGATCATCCGTTCCTCGTCCATCTTGGTGTCGGGATAGACGGAGAAGCCGAGCCAGCAGCCGCTGTCCTTGGCCTCCTTGACGGTGGTCTCGTTGAGGTGGTCGATCAGGACGCGGTCCGGGGCCAGCGCGGACTCCTGCACGACGTCGAGGGTGCGGCGCAGCCCGGCGAGCTTGTCGCGGTGCGGGGTGTGCACGAGGGCGGGCAGGTCGTGGTCGGCGGCCAGCTGGAGCTGTGTGGCGAGGGCGGTGTCCTCCGCGGGGGTCATCGAGTCGTAGCCGACCTCGCCGACGGCCACGACCTGGTCCTTGACGAGATAGCGGGGCAGTTCGTCGAGGACGGGCACACAGCGCGGGTCGTTGGCCTCCTTGGGGTTGAGGGCGATCGTGCAGTGGTGGGCGATGCCGTACTGCGCGGCGCGGAAGGGCTCCCAGCCCAGGAGGGAGTCGAAGTAGTCGAAGAAGGAGGCGGGCGAGGTGCGGGGCTGACCGAGCCAGAAGGCGGGTTCCACCAGGGCGCGGACACCCGCGGCGTGCATGGCCTCGTAGTCGTCGGTGGTCCGCGACGTCATATGGATGTGGGGGTCGAAGATGCGCATCAGGACTCCTTGCCGTCGGTGCCGCGCGCTCCGTGCCGGACGGACTGCGCGGGTGGGGTGGCCGTGGGGTCGGTCAGGGTCAGGACGCGGTGGAGGTCCTCGGGCACGGGACGGCCCGCGGCGGTGCGCTCGGCGGCGTAGTCGCGGAGCATGCGGGCGAGTTCGGCGTCGGCGTGGGCGCGGCGGTCAAGGTCGGCGACCTCGGCGACGGGCACACCGGTGAACAGGCACTTCAGGACGGCGTGGCGCCAGTGGTGGGGCGCCAGGTGCCGGGCCGCGTACGGGCCGACGGCGGCGGCGAGGATACGGGTGTCGTTGGTGCGCAGGGCGTCCTCGACCAGCGGGAGCGCCTCCGGCCCGTCGACCAGGTGGGGCAGGGCGCGCAGGACGGAGCGGCGTTCGGCGGCGGTGCCCTGGGAGTAGACGCGGGAGAGGGCGTCCGTGCCGGCGCGGGCGGAGTGCATGATCAGCACCCGGGCCGCATCGGCGTACTCGGCACCGCACCGGCGCCCCGCTTCGGCAAGACGCAGCTCCCACACGGAGATCGGCCCGCGAATACCGGGCTGTGCGGCGGCCTCACCGAGCGCCTGCTCGAGCCAGTCCCGGGCGTCCGCGTCGAGATGCGCCCTGAGCCGGTCGTACAGGTCGGCAGGTGAGCCGGAGGCAGGGGTGCCCTCCGGGTGCTTGGCAGGGGTGCCCTCCGGGTCCGTGGCGGGGGTGGTGGCTTCGGAGTTCGCCGCGGGGGTGTCCCAGGCGGTGTGCGGGTGCGTCATGAGGGGGTGCTCCCTTCGGGGGTGGCGGAGGGATCGCCGTGGGGTGGGGCGGGCACCGGGGCGAGGCTGGGTGTCCTCGTGGCTGTCTCGGCTGTCTGGTGGAGGAAGTGGAGGGAGTGTTCGGCGAAGTGGGGGCCTGCGTGGGAGTGGCGGGGGAGTTCGACGACGGTCAGGCCCTGGTAGGCGGATTCGGCGAGGGCTTTGAGGACGGGTGGGAAGTCGATTTCGCCGTCGCCGAAGGGGAGGTGTTCGTGGACGTCGCGGCGCATGTCCTCGATCTGGACGTGGCGCAGCCAGGGGGCCGCGGCGCGTACGCAGTCGGCGGGAGGGAGGGGTTCGAGGCACTGGCAGTGGCCGATGTCCAGGGTGAGGCCGAGGTGTTCCGGGTTGCCGAGGTGGCCGCGCAGTCGGTGGAAGTCGGCGAGGGTGGCGAGGAGATGGCCCGGTTCGGGTTCGACGGCGACGGGAACGCCGGCGGCGGTGGCGGCGTCCAGGACGGGGGTGAGCGCGTCGGCCAGGCGTTTCCACGCGGTGTCGGTGTCCGTGCCGTGCGGTGTGATCCCGCTGAAGCAGTGCACGGCGTGGGCACCGAGGTCGGCGGCGACCCGGACCGCCCGGATCAGCAGGTCGACGCGCCGGGCCCGGTCGTCGGGGTCCGGGTCCAGCAGGGACGGGCCGTGCTTGCGCCGCGGGTCCAGCACATAGCGGGCGCCGGTCTCCACGGTGACGTCGAGCCCCAGCTCGGCCAGCCGCCCCGCGAGCCGGTGGGTGCGGGCGGGCAGGTCGGGGGCCATCGGGTCGAGATGCATGTGATCGAGGGTCAGCCCGACGCCGTCGTAGCCGAGGTCGGCGAGCAGGGCGAGGGCGTCGTCGAGACGGAGGTCGGCGAGTCCGTTGGTGCCGTAGCCGAATCGGAAGGGAGCGGTCCCGTTGTGTGCGCTCATGTGATGCTCACCGTCCTCGCGAACCGCCTGCCGAGCGGGGCCAGCGCGGCGACCAGCAGACCGGCAAAGAGGCCACCGGCACGGGCCGCGAGGGCCGCCTGGAGCGGGATGGTGGCGCGGATGCCGCCGGCGACGGCGCGTTGAGTGAGCGGAGGAGAGGGGTTGAGCGTGGCGTGGAGGTAGGGGCGGGCGGCGGTGGCCGCGTAGGCGGCGGCGAGGGCCGGGCGCAGAAGGGAGGCGGTCGTTTCGGAGGCGGTGCGGACGGCCGCGCCTCCGGCCTCGGGTGTGGTGCCCGGCAGGCCGCCGGGGGCTGCTTCCCTGCGGCCTGCCGGGGGTCGGGGAGGGCGGCGGGTGGCCAGGCGGGCCAGTGCGGCGGTGGTGGCGAGGGCGGCCAGTGGGGGCAGTGGAGAGCCGCCCGTTGTCTCCCGGCGGGAGACGGCCGTCACCGCGAGGGTGTGCGTGCCGAGCAGCGCCGCGGAACTCAGGGCCTCGCGGGTGCGGCCCGTGGTGGCCGCCGCGCCGAGGAGCAGGTCGAGTCCGCGGGCCGCGGCCATGGCGGGCGGTCCTGCCGGGGTGTGTTTGAGGGCGAGGTCGTATGCCCAGACCGTGGCCGCCAGCGGTGCGGCGACCGCGAGGGCGGGGCGGCCGGCGCGTGCGGCGAGGGCGAGCCCGGCTCCCGTGAGCGCGCAGGCCGCGGTCAGGGCGGCGGCCGGGTGGATGCGGCCGGAGGGCAGGGGGCGGTGGGGGCGTTCGGCGGCGTCCTCCTCGCGGTCCGCCCAGTCGTTGAGAGCCATGCCGGCCTCGTAGAGGCAGAGGGAGGAGCCGATGGCGAGCAGGGTGCGGGGGCCCGGGGCCGCGGCGGTCGCCGCCGCGCCGGCGAGCGCGTCGCCGGGAACCGTGAACAGGGCGGGCAGACGCAGCAGTTCGGCCCAGGCACGTCTGCGGCTCGCGCGTCCGGAGCGCGGGGTTGGCGCAACGGCCCCGCTCACCGCGACTGCTCCGGTCGGCGCCCACCACGGGGAACGGCACCACGATCTCCGCCGTACGCGTCCCCCACTTCGCCGGCCGACCCCGCGTCCCCCACCTCGCCGGCCAAACCGGCGTCCCCCACATCTCGTACGCCCCGCAATTGCTCCGCGAACCCCGACAGCGCCGCGTACTGCTCCCCCAGGGCCGAAGGCCCCTCCCCCACCGGGTCCTTGAAGTAGAAGCCGAGTGGGCCGAGCGGACCGGACAGGCCCGCTTCGTGGGCGCGGGCGACGAGGCGTGCCAGGTCGAGTACGAGCGGTGCCGCGAGGGAGGAGTCGCAGCCCTGCCAGATGGTCTGGAGGATCATGCGGGTGCCGAGGAAGCCGTCGAAGGCGATGTGGTCCCAGGCGGTCTTCCAGTCGCCGAGCGCGGGGACGTCGTCGATGTGGACCTCGCCCTCGGGCGTCGTGCCGAGGGTGTCGGCGAGGACGCGTTCCTTGCCCGCGTTCTTCGCGGCGGCGGCGCCCGGGTCGGCAAGGGCGGCGCCGTCGCCCCCGCCGAGCAGGTTGGCGCCGGACCAGGCGCGGACGGCGAGGGCCCGCTGGGTGAACATCGGGCCGAGGACGGAACGCAGCAGCGTCTGGCCCGTCTTGCCGTCGCGGCCCGCGTACGGCAGACCGCTGGATGCGGCCGCCGCGGCCAGCGCCGGGTGGTGCAGGCCGGTGGAGGGGGTGAAGTTGACGTAGGGGCAGCCCGCGCGCAGGGCCGCGGCCGCGTAGAGCGAGCTGGGCGGGAGGGCGTGTCCGGTGGCCGGGGGTTCGGTGGAGGCCACGTTCACGACGACGGCACGCGTCAGGCCGCAGCGTCGTACGAAGTCGCTGATGTCGGCGGCGAAGGCGGCGATCAGCTCGTCCTCGTCGCGGCTGTCGCCGGGGGTGGGGCCACCGGGTCTGATCTCCCGGTCGGCGGCGGCCAGTTCGGACGCCACCGCCGTGGGCAGGCCCGGCGGAAGGACGCCGCCCGCGGCGAGTGCCTCCGCTCGCTTGGGGAGCGGGCAGTCCAGGGTGTCGTGGCCGCCGAAGACCAGGGAGGTGAGGGGCGGCAGGCCCGCGTCGGCGAACACCGGGGTCTCGGTGACCAGGCCGGTCGGCGGATGCAGGCCGGCGGTGAGGGCGGCGCAGCCCGCCACGACGGTGGTCGCGACGGAGCCGCGCGCGCCGATCAGCCATACGCCGACGCGCGAAGGAGTGGGGGATTCGGAAACGGACGCGGACATGGGCAGCCTCCTTGTCGAGCGCGTCGTGCCGGAAGACGGCGGGCGGAGGTCCGGCGTCCCCCGCCCGCCGCCGATCAGTTGCCCTTGCCGGGCAGTTCCTTGATCCGGATGTCGCGGAAGGACACCTGGTCGTCGGCTCCGTGGTTCTGGATGCCGATGTGTCCGTCACGCAGGCTCCGGGCCGGAACGGTGTTGGTGAAATCGTTGATCTTCACGCCGTTGAGCCAGATGCGAAGGTGCTCGCCCTCGACCCGGATCTCGTACGTGTTCCACTGCCCCGGCGGGTTCAGCGCACGGTCGCGCTTCTTCAGGTCGGCGGAGCGGAAGCCGTAGACGGACCCCGTCGTCTTCTCGGGTACGTCGGTGGCGTCGATCTGGATCTCGTAGCCGTTGTCGACGGCCGACCACGGGTCGTCCGAGGGCGGGAAGCCCACGAACACACCGGAGTTGTCGTCTCCGTCGGCGCCGGACATCTTCCAGTCGAGCTTCAGGGAGTACGAGGTGAAGCCCGAGGTGGCGTACCAGAGCAGGCCCATGCCGCCCGACGACGTCAGGGTGCCGTCGTCGTCGAGGGTGAAGGAGCCCGGGCCCGCCTGTTTCCAGCCGTCCAGCGAGGCGGCCGTGCCGTCGAAGAGCGGACGGTAGCCGTTCTCCGGGCGGCAGTCGGCCTGGGCGTCACCGATCGCCCACCGGATCCCACCCAACAGGTGCTGCCGGTAGGCGGGTTCGGTGTACGACTCCTTGGTGTGGCCGAGGCCGGTGTAGAAGGCCCGGCCGCCCTGGTAGTTCTGGCACCAGGAGATCGGGTGGTCGCCGTTCATGGTGCCGCCGCTGTAGGACGACTCGTCGAGCGAGGCGAGGACATGGGCCCGCTCCCGCGGGTTGGAGCGGTAGTTGTACCACTCGTCGGTGCGGTCCCAGGTCGGCCCCAGGCCCGCGGTGGCGGGGTGGGAGCGGTCCTCGACGTTCACCCTCGCCTGCTGGATCGCCGGGTGCGACTGGAACCAGGCGCCGGCGAGGCCGCCGTAGAAGGGCCAGTCGTACTCGGTGTCGGCGGCGGCGTGGATGCCGACGTAGCCGCCGCCGTGCCGGATGTAGCCCTCGAACGCGCCCTGTTGGGTCGCATCGAGGACGTCACCCGTCGTGGACAGGAACACGACCGCGTCGTAGCGCCGCAGGTTCTTCGCGGTGAACGCGCCCGCGTCCTCGGTGGCGTCGACGGCGAAGCCGCCGCTCTCACCGAGTTGCTTCACCGCCGCCACGCCGTCGGGGATGGAGTCGTGCCGGAAGCCGGCCGTCTTGGAGAAGACCAGCACCCGTTTGCCGTCGGCGTCGTGTCCGCCCGACGGCCCGCCAGACTGTGAGGAGGCGGGTCCCGAGACGCAGCCGAGCAGGAGCCCGGCTCCGACAACGACGGTGGCCAGTCTGCTGGTTGAGCGCATCACATGCCCTCCTCTCAGCCGGTGGTGAAGGTGAAGTCGTCGACGTCGAACAACGCGCCCGAGCCGCCCTTGAAGACCAGGTAGAGCGTGGTCGTGCCCTTCGGCGCGCGGGACAGATCGGCGCTGACGTCCTGGAAGTTCTCCCAGCCGCCGGTCACCGGCACGGTCGCCTTGCCGAGCAGGGTGCCCTTCGCGGAGCCCGCGCGGATCTCGAGGGTGCCGCCCGCGCCGCCCGACGAGATGCGCGCGGTGACGGACTTGGCGTTGTTGAGGACGTACGGCGTGAAGGAGATCCAGTCGCCGTTGTCGATGTTGCCGACCGTCTTGCCGCCGTGCGCCGTCTCCTTGGCGATGGCGTCGACTCCGGAGGCGTTGGAGAAGTGCTCGGCCTGGCGGTGCCTGGGCTGCAGGACGTTGCGGTCGTGCGTGGTCAGTGCGGCCTGGCCGCCGCCTCCGTTGTCGGTGTACTCGGCGTCGAGGACGCCGAAGATGTTGGCGTTCTCGTCGTGGCCGCCGTCGGCGGTGGTCTGGATGGTGCCGGTGCAGCCGTTCGCGGAGGTGATCGGGTGCCCGTGGGTGTCGTGGCCGAGGATGAAGGTGACCGTGACCTTCGAGCAGTCGATGGCGCGGCCGTCCTCCGGGTCGGTGACCTTCACCTTGAACGGCACCGCGTCACCGAAGCTGAACAGCTGGCCGTCCTTGGGCAGTTCGACCGTCACCTTCGGGGCGGTGTTGCCGACCACGATCTGCACGCTCGCGCTGCCGGTGCGGCCGCTTGTGTCCTTCGCGGTCACGGTCGCGGAGTAGGTGCCGTTCTTCCGGTACGTGTGCGTCGGGTTCGCCGCCGTCGACGTGCCGCCGTCGCCGAAGTCCCAGCTGTAGGTGAGGGCGTCACCGTCCTGGTCGATGGAGCCCTCGGAGGAGAACCGCACCTTCAGAGCCGCCTGTCCGGACGTCTTGTTCGCCGCCGCCTGCGCGACCGGCGAGTGTCCGTCGGTGGCGTTCTCGATGCGGTACAGGCCCGAGTTCTCGTCGCCGCCGAACCATGCGGTGCCGTAGTCGAGGACGTAGAGCGCGCCGTCGGGGCCGAACGCCATGTCCATCACCTGGGTGCCGGTCCACGGGAAGGCGTTGATCGACTGCACGGTGCCGTTGTCGTCGCTGACGATCCGCTTGATCCAGCGTCGGCCGAACTCGCCGGCGAAGAAGTTCCCGTCGTAGGCCTCGGGGAACTTGACCGGTGAGTCGAGCGAGGCGTCGTAGTGGTAGACCGGGCCGCCCATCGGGGACTCCGAGCCGTCGCCGAGCTCCGGGACGGACGGGCCGTCGTAGGGGATCCAGGCGGGCTGGGCGGGCGGCAGGTCGGTGAGGCCGGTGTTGTTGGGGGAGGTGTTTTTCGGCGCGTTGCAGTCGAAGGTCGCGCCGGAGGTCTTGGTCGCGAAGTCGTAGTCGACGTACGGGTCGTTGTCGCCCGTGCAGTACGGCCAGCCGAAGTTGCCGGCGGCGGTCACGCGCGCGAACTCGACCTGGCCGCCCGGTCCGCGGGCCGGGTCGGCGGCGCCCGCGTCGGGGCCGTAGTCGCCGACGTAGAGGATGCCGGTCTTCTTGTCGACGCTGAAGCGGAACGGGTTGCGGAAGCCCATCGCGTAGATCTCGGGCCGCGTCTTGTCGGTGCCGGGCGCGAAGAGGTTGCCGTCGGGGATGGTGTACGAGCCGTCCTCGGCGACCTTGATGCGCAGGATCTTGCCGCGCAGGTCGTTGGTGTTGCCGGCCGAACGCTGCGCGTCGAAGGCGGGGTTGCGGTCGGAGCGCTCGTCGATGGGGGTGAAGCCGTCGGACTGGAAGGGGTTGGAGTCGTCGCCCGTCGACAGGTACAGGTTGCCCGCCGCGTCGAAGTCGATGTCACCGCCGACGTGGCAGCAGATGCCCCGCGACGTCTTCACGTCGAGGACCTTCTTCTCGCTGGCAGTGTTCAGGGTACCGTCGGCGTTCAGGGTGAAGCGGGAGAGGCGGTTGACGCCGTCGAAGGGCGCGAAGTCGGCGGCGGTGCCGGTCTCGGGGGCGTCGCCGGCCGGGGTGTCGAGCGGGGGCGCGTAGTAGAGGTAGATGGCGCGGTTGTTCGCGAAGTCCGGGTCCACGCCGATGCCTTGGAGGCCTTCCTCGTCGTGGGAGTAGACGTCGAGCTTGCCGATGACCCGGGTGTTGCCCGCGGCGTCCGTCATGCGCAGTTCGCCGTCGCGCGAGGTGTGCAGGACCGAGCGGTCGGGCAGTACGGCGAGCGACATGGGCTCACCGGTCTCCGGTTCGCCCTTGGCCAGGGTGACCTGCTGGAAGTCCTCGGCCGCGGCTGCCGCCGGCGCGGCCCCGGGATCGGCGACCACGGCGCCGGCCTGGGGAGCGGTGAGGCTGAGGGATGCGCCCGCGAGGAGCGCGCCGCCGAGGAGGGCGACGGCTCTGCGGAAGCGGTGTCTGTGGGCCTCGATTCTGTCGGTGCTGGTGGTGCTGGTGTTCCCGTGCACGGATGCCTCCCAGTAAGGGGCCGGTTGTACGGGTGGGTGAAGTGCGCCGGGATGCGCCGGCATCCCGGAGAGCTGATGAACGTTCAGTTGTGCGTCGGAACGGCTCAGTTGTGCGTCGGAACGGCTCAGTTGCCGAACGCCGCGTCGAAGGAGGCGGACGGCGGCTCGAAGTCGAAGGCCTTCAGACGGGTCAGGGCCTCGGGGGCGCCCTGCAGCCGGTCCATCCCCGCGTCCTCCCACTCGACGGAGACGGGGCCCCGGTAGTCGATGGAGCGCAGCATCCGGAAGACGTCCTCCCAGGGGACGTCGCCGTGTCCGGCGGAGACGAAGTCCCAGCCGCGGCGCGGGTCGCCCCAGGGCAGATGGGAGCCGAGGCGGCCGTTGCGGCCGTCGAGGCGCTTGCGGGCCTCCTTGCAGTCCACGTGGTAGATCCGGTCGCGGAAGTCCCACAGGAAGCCGACCGGGTCGAGGTCCTGCCACACGAAGTGCGACGGGTCGAAGTTCAGGCCGAAGGCAGGGCGATGGCCAACCGCCTCCAGGGCGCGGTGAGTTGTCCAGTAGTCGTAGGCGATCTCGCTGGGGTGGACCTCGTGGGCGAAGCGCACGCCCTCCTCGTCGAAGACGTCCAGGATCGGGTTCCAGCGCTCGGCGAAGTCGTCGTAGCCGCGCTCGATCATGGACTCGGGCGCGGGCGGGAACATGGCGACCAGGTGCCAGATCGCGGAGCCGGTGAAGCCGATGACGGTGTCGACACCGAGGGCGGCCGCAGCGCGTGCCGTGTCCTTCATGCGCTGCGCGGCACGCTGCCGTACGCCCTCGGGGTCGCCGTCGCCCCACACGTCGCCCGGCAGGATGGCCTGGTGGCGTTCGTCGATGATCGCGTCGCACACGGCCTGGCCGGTCAGATGGTTGGAGACGGCCCAGCACTTGAGGCCGTACTTGTCGAGCAGCTGCTTCCTGGAGTCGATGTACGCGGAGTCCGCGAGCGCCTTGTCGACCTCGAAGTGGTCGCCCCAGCAGGCGAGTTCGAGGCCGTCGTAGCCGAAGTCGCGGGCCAGGCGGCACACCTCTTCGAGCGGCAGGTCGGCCCACTGGCCGGTGAAGAGCGTGAACTGGCGCGGCATGCTGAACCCTCCTCAGGCGGCGATCGGCGTGTAGACGGAGTTCTTCTCGGCGCTCTCCTCCACCGCCGCCAGCACGCGCTGCACCTGCAGCCCGTCGGCGAAGGAGGGTTCGGGCCGGCGGCCCGCGGCGACCGCGTGGACGAGGTCGCGGGCCTGGTGGACGAAGGTGTGCTCGTAGCCCAGGCCGTGGCCCGGCGGCCACCAGGCGTCCAGATAGGGGTGGTCGGGTTCGGTGACCAGGATGCGGCGGAAACCGGCGTGCGTCGCGGCCTCGGTACCGTCGTGGTACGACAGCTCGTTGAGCCGCTCCAGGTCGAAGGCCAACGAGCCGTGCGTGCCGTTGAGTTCGATACGCAGGGCGTTCTTGCGGCCGGTCGCGTACCGGGTGGCCTCGAAGGAGGCGAGGGCGCCGGAGGTGAAGCGTCCGGTGAACAGCGCCGCGTCGTCGACGGTGACCTGACCGGTGCCGGCGGACTGCACCGCCGACAGGCCGCTGGTGGCGCCGACGGGCAGCGGCCGCTCCCGTACGAACGTCTCCGTCATCGCGGACACCCCGGCCAGCTGCTCGCCCGCCAGGTACTGCGCGAGGTCGACGACATGGGCGCCGAGGTCGCCGAGGGCGCCCGAGCCAGCCAGCTCCTTGCGCAGCCGCCAGGTGAGGGGGAACTGCGGGTCCACGAGCCAGTCCTGGAGGTACGTCACCCTCAGGTGCCGCAGGGTGCCGAGCCTGCCCTCGGCGATCATGTTCCTGGCCAGGGCGGTGGCGGGCACCCGGCGGTAGTTGAAGCCGACCATCGCCAACTGGCCGCGCCCGTAGGCCGCTTCGGCCGCGTCGGCCATCGCCCTGGCCTCCTCGACAGTGTTCGCGAGGGGCTTCTCGCACAGTACGTGCTTGCCCGCGGCGAGGGCGGCGAGGGCGATCTCGGCATGGCTGTCACCGGGCGTGCAGATGTCGACGAGGTCGACGTCGTCCCGCGCGACCAGGGCCCGCCAGTCGGTCTCGGTCGCCGCCCAGCCGTGCCGGTCGGCCGCCCGGCGCACCGCCTGCGCGTCCCGCCCGCAGATCACGCTCAGGACCGGGCGGAGCGGCAGGTCGAAGGCGTGGCCCGCGGTGCGCCAGCCCTGTGAGTGGGCGGCGCCCATGAAGGCGTAGCCGACCATGCCGACGCGCAACGGCGGCTTCGCCGCCTCCGGCCCGTCCGGCTGCTGGGGCTCTCCCATACGGATGTCCTCCTCGTCCTCGTGGTGAATGCGCCGTGGGGGGTGCGGGGCGGATTCGGTCAGCGGAAGCCCGTGGGCATGTACTGGTCGACGTTGTCCTTGTCGACGACGGCCGAGTAGAGCGTCAGCGAGGCCGGGATCTCGAACTCGGCGAGGCCGCTGATGCCCTTGGCCTGGCCCAGCGCGCGGGCGAGGTCGATGGCGGAGGCGGCCATCGTCGGCGGGTACAGGACGGTCGCCTTCAGTACGCCGTTGTCCTGCTTGATGGCCTGGAAGGCGGACAGGGCGCCCGCGCCGCCCACCATCAGGAAGTCGTCGCGTCCGGCCTGCTCGATGGCGCGCAGCGCGCCCACGCCCTGGTCGTCGTCGTGGTTCCACAGGGCGTCGAACTTGGGCTGCGCCTGCAGGAGTTGGGCCATCTTGGCCTGTCCGGACTCGACCGTGAACTCGGCGGCCTGGCGGGCCACCTTCTTGATGTTGG
The DNA here is from genome assembly GCF_022698145.1 of Streptomyces spinosisporus. GTDB lineage: Bacteria > Actinomycetota > Actinomycetes > Streptomycetales > Streptomycetaceae > Streptomyces > Streptomyces spinosisporus. The sequence goes on along the minus strand of NZ_JALDAX010000001.1, from coordinate 695,779 downwards.
GGTAGTTCTTCAGGGCGTCGTCGAAGCCCTGGGTGCGCTGTTTGGTCAGCTCCAGGTTGTCCAGGCCGGCCAGTTCGATGACCCTGGCGTTCGACTTCCCCTTGAGCTTCTCGCCGATGTACGTGCCCGCGTTCAGGCCCATGCCGTAGTTGTCGCCGCCGATCCAGCAGCGGTACGCCTGCGGGGAGTTGAAGATGCGGTCGAGGTTGACGACCGGGATGCCCGCGCGCATCGCCTTCAGTCCGACCTGGGTGAGCGCCTTGCCGTCGGCGGGCAGCACGACCAGGACGTCGACCTTCTTGTTGATCAGGGTCTCGATCTGGCCGATCTGGGCGGCCGTGTCGTTGGAGCCCTCGGTGATCTCCAGCGTGACGTCGGAGTACTTCTTGGCCCGGCTCTTGGCGTTGTCGTTGATCGCGTTGAGCCAGCCGTGGTCGGCCTGCGGGCCGGCGAAGCCGATGGTGACGTGCTTGCCGGGCTTGTCGTCGGCGGCCGACTGGTCGTTCGCGGCCGGCTTCTCGTCCTTGGAGTCGTTGCTGGTGCAACCGGCTAGGACGGCGGTGGCGGAGACGGCTGCGGTTCCGAAGAGCAGTCCTCTGCGGCTGGTGGTATGTGACATGGCACCACGAGTGGTATGTGACATGGTACTGACCCTTTCCTCAGGTCGAGCTGGCAGTACGTCGCTGCACCAGCACAGCAGCCACGATGATCGCCCCCTTGGCGATCTGCTGGACGTCGCTCTGCAGGTTGTTCAAGGCGAAGATGTTGGTGATCGTCGTGAAGATCAGGACGCCGAGCACGGAGCCGGTGATGGTGCCGCGGCCGCCGCTGAGCAGGGTGCCGCCGATGATCGCGGCCGCGATGGCGTCGAGTTCGTAGAGGTTGCCGTTGGTGTTCTGGCCGGAGCCGGACAGGATGATCAGCAGGAAGGCGGCGATGCCGCAGCACAGCCCGGAGAGCAGATAGAGGTACAGACGCTGGCGGCGTACGTCGATGCCGGCGAGCCGGGCCGCCTCCGCGTTGCCGCCGACGGCGACCGTGCGGCGGCCGAAGGTGGTGCGGTTGAGGATCAGCCAGCCGATGATCGTCACGACCGCGAACACGATGACGAGCGGGGGGACGCCGAGCACATAGGCGTCGCGTTCGCCCAGGTCGAGGATGCTGCCGATGGTGACGATCTGGGTCTTGCCGTCGGTGATCTGCAGGGCGAGTCCGCGCGCGGAGGCCAGCATGGCGAGTGTGGCGATGAACGGGACCATTCCGCCGTAGGCGATGAGCAAACCGTTCACCAGGCCGCAGCCGACGCCGACGATCACCGCGGTGAACAGGACGCCCGCGAAGCCGTAGTCCTGGGTGGCCACGGTCGTCGCCCACACGGAGGCGAGGGCGACGATCGCACCGACGGAGAGGTCGATGCCGCCGGAGGTGATGACGAAGGTCATGCCGACGGTGACGACGCCGATCACCGAGGCCTGGGTGAGGACGAGTTGGAGGTTGCGGGTGTCCAGGAACTCGTCCGGTTTGGTGATCCCGCCGATCAGGATCAGCGCGGCGAGTACGCCGAGCAGGGACAGGGTGCGCACGTCGGCACGGGCGAACAGGCCGCGCCAGGACGGCGGTCGACCCATCGGAGGCACCTTGTCGGTGTTGTCCCGTGGCGGGGAGGCATGCTGCGTCATGAGGCCGGGCTTCCTTCCATGACCAGGTCGAGTACGCGGTGTTCGTCGAGTTCGCGGGCGGGGGCGCGGTGCACGACGCGGCCCTCGCGGAGCACCAGGACGCGGTCGGCGAGGCCGAGCACCTCGGGGACCTCGCTGGAGACCAGGAGCACCGCGAGGCCTTCGTCGGCGAGGCGGCGGATGACGGCGTAGAGCTCGGCGCGGGCGCCGACGTCGACGCCGCGGGTCGGCTCGTCCAGCAGCAGGACGCGGCAGCCGCGCAGCAGCCAGCGGGCGAGGACGGCCTTCTGCTGGTTGCCGCCGGACAGGGTGCGCACCGGCACGGCCGGGTTGTCGGGCCGCAGCGACAGCTCACGGGTGGCCGCCCGCGCCGCCCCCGCCTCGGACCTCCGGTCGAGCCAACCCCCGCGCGAGAAGCGGGACATGGACGAGACTGAGACATTGCGGGTGACGGACTCCAGCATCAGCAGGGCCTGCGCCTTGCGTTCCTCGGGGGCGAGCCCGAGCCCGGCGCGGACGGCCGCGCGGACACTCCCGGGCCGCAATGCCCGTCCGTCGACGCGGACGTGACCGGCGCCGGGCTTGCGGGCGCCGTAGATCGTCTCCAGGATCTCGGAGCGTCCGGAGCCGACGAGTCCGGCCAGGCCGACGATCTCGCCAGGGTGGACGTCCAGGTCCAGGGGCTCGAACTCGCCGTGCCGCATCAGCCCCCTGACCTCCAGGACCGGCGTGCCGTCCGGGGCCGAGACGGGCCGGTCGGGGAAGACGTACTCGACATTGCGGCCGGTCATCAGGGCGACGACCTCGCGGGTCGGCGTCGACTTCGCGGGCAGCCCGCCCGCGACGGCGCGGCCGTCCTTCAGCACGGTCACGCGGTCGCCGATCCGCCTGATCTCCTCCAGGCGGTGGGAAATGTAGACGACGGCGACGCCCTCGGCGGTCAGGTCGCCGACGATGCGGAAGAGGTTGTCGACCTCGTCCGGGTCGAGGGCCGCGGACGGCTCGTCCATCACGATGAGCCGTACGTCGTGCGAGAGCGCCCGGGCCATGGACACGATCTGCTGCTGGGCCGCCGACAACTGCCCGACCAGCCGCCCCGGGTCGATCTCCGGATGACCGAGCCGCTTGAGCAGCCGGGCCGTCGACGCCTTGGCCGTCTTTCCCCGTACGACGAATCCGGCGGCCGTCGGCTCATGTCCGAGGTGGACGTTCTCGGCCACCGACAGGTGCTCCACCAGGTCGAGTTCCTGGTAGATGGTGGCGATGCCGAGGCGCATGGCGGCGATCGGCGAGCGGAGGGTGACATCCTCGCCGCGCCAGCTGATGGTGCCGGTGTCGGGCTGGTGGGCGCCGGCCAGGACCTTGATCAGGGTGGACTTCCCGGCTCCGTTCTGGCCGAGCAGGCAGTGCACCTCGCCGGCCTGGACGTCCAGGTCGACGCCGTCGAGGGCCCGGACTCCGGGGAACGACTTGGTGATGCCGGACATGCTGAGCAGCGGTGGTTCTGGAGCCATGCGGATCCCCTTGGCGGGCGTGCGGGCCGGTGAAGGGTGCCTTCGTGCAGGCGTGTTCGGGGCAGGGCGGAGCAGCGCGCTGTGCCGGGTGCCTTGTGTTGGCGGTGTACGAACTGCGTACTGCGAACTACGAGCCGAGTGCTTACGCGGGTGAGAACAGGTGGTCGCTGATGAGCCGGGCCGCGCCGATGACTCCGGCGGTGGGGCCCAACTCCCCCAGCACGATGGGCAGATTGCCCGTCGCGAGGGGCAGCGACTGACGGTAGACCTGGGTGCGGATCGCGGCGAGCAGGGTGTGGCCGAGGCCGGTCACCCCGCCGCCGATCACCACCAGGCCCGGGTTGAAGAACGAGACCAGTCCTGCGATGACCTGGCCGGTGCGGTCGCCGCCCTCGCGGATCAGATCGAGGGAGGTGGCGTCGCCCGCGGCGGCCGCGGCGGCGACGTCGACGGCGCTCAGTGTGCCGTTCGCCTCCAGCCGGCCCGCGAGTTCCTCCGACAGCCCCTGCTCGGCCGCCTCCACGGCGTCGCGGGCAAGGGCCGCCCCGCTGAAGTGTGCTTCCAGACAGCCCCGGTTGCCGCAGGCGCACGGTCGTCCGTCGGGCACGGCCTGGATGTGCCCGATGTCGCCCGCGCTGCCCGTCGCCCCGCGGTGGACCTCACCGCCGGCGACGATGCCGCAGCCGATACCGGTGCCGATCTTGACACAGAGGAAGTCGCCCACGGAGCGTGCGACGCCCGCGTGCATCTCCCCCATCGCCATCAGGTTCACGTCGTTGTCGACCATGACGGGGCAGCCGAGTTCCTGGCTGAGCGCCTCCCGCACGGGGAAGCCGTCCCAGCCCGGCATGATCGGCGGAGCCACCGGGACGCCCTCGGGGAAGCGGACCGGTCCCGGGACGCCGATGCCGGCGCCGTCGAACCCCTCCGCGAGCCCCGAGGCCTTCAACTTCGCTGCCATGGACAGGACTTGTTCGAAGACCGCGACCGGGCCCTCGCGTACGTCCATGGGCTGGTTGAGATGTCCGAGGATCTCCAGCTCGGCGTTGGTGACGGCGACGTCGACCGAGGTCGCGCCGATGTCGACGCCGAGGAACCGCAGTTCGGGATTGAGCCGGATGTTGTGGGAGCGGCGGCCGCCGCGCGAGGCGGCGAGTCCGTCGGCCACGACGAGGCCCGTCTCCAGCAGCCGGTCCACCTCCACGGCCAGCTTCGACCGTGACAGATCGACCTGATCGCCCAGCTGCGCACGGGAGTTGGGTCCGCCGTCGCGCAGCAGCTTGAGCAGCCGGGCCTGATGAGCATTCGCGGGTCGTGCCGTCATACGTCTCACGAGCCCCTCCCCGCCTCAATCGGCCGCGCCTGTATTCGGGCTTTCGAGGGGAACGTAGCAGCGGGCGCCGAAGCTGGGAAGAAGCTGTGCAGGAATTACCCTCGACTTTCTCCACTGACAGGACAAAGCCGGGAACGACGAGACGGGCGCTACGACTTCGCCCGTGCGTGGTACGACCGCCGGGTGTGCTCGGTGTGCTCGCGCATCAGCTGGGTGGCGCGCTGCTCGTCGCGGTCCACGATCGCCGCGATCAGGGCGCGGTGCTCGATCCAGGACTGGCTGCCGCGCTGCCGGGCGACCGGCGTGTAGTACCAGCGCACCCGCCGGTCCACCTGCGCGGCCAGCTCACCGAGCACGGCGTTGCCGGCCAGTTCCATGATCTTGGCGTGGAAGCGGGCGTTCATGGCGACGGCCCCGTCCACGTCGTCCGCGGCGACGGCCTTCTCGCCCTCCGCGCACACGTCCTCCAGGGCCTTGATGCCCGCGGCGTTGGCGTTGGCCGCGGCGAGCCGGGCGGCCTCCGCCTCCAGGAGCGTACGGACCGTCAGGAGCTGGTCGGCCTCCTCCTCCGTCGGCTCGTGCACGAACGCGCCCTGGGCGGGCCGCAGATCGACCCAGCCCTCGGTGTTCAGCCGCTGCAGCGCCTCGCGCACCGGCTGGCGCGAGACGCCCAGGTGCCCTGCGAGTTCGCTCTCGACGAGATGCTGGCCCGGCTGGAGGGCGCGCGTGGTGATGAGTTCGAGCAGTGCCTCGTAGACACGGTCGCGCAGCGGGCCGGGTCGTTCGAGCTTGGGTACCGCGCCCTGCGGCAGTCCTGTCGACAGCATCCGTCGGTCCCCCTCCTGGGCGGCGTGGAGCACGTGCAGCCGGAAAGTCAGTATGGATTGTCTTTCGTCTACAGTCTACGGCGCACAACGACCAGTCGATCGGGGAGTCGGTTGCGTCACACTTGTTCTTCCCGCAGGTCACGGGCAGCGGACGACCTGCCCCGCGTAGGAGAGGTTCCCGCCGAAACCGAAGAGCAGGACCGGGTCCCCGGTGCTGACGGCGCCCTGTTCGACGAGTTTGGAGAACGCGAGCGGAATGCTCGCCGCCGAGGTGTTCCCGGACTCGGCGACGTCCCGCGCCACGACGGCGTTGACGGCGCCCAGCTTCTCGGCGAGCGGTTCGATGATGCGCAGGTTCGCCTGGTGCAGCACGACGGCGGCGAGGTCCTCGGGCGTGAGCCCGGCGCGCTCGCAGACCTTGCGGGCCAGCGGCGGCAGTTGGGTGGTCGCCCAGCGGTAGACGCTCTGGCCCTCCTGGGCGAACCGTGCCGGGGTGCCCTCGATCCGCACGGCGTGCCCCATCTCCGGCACCGAGCCCCACAGCACCGGCGCGATGCCGGACTCGTCCGAGGCCTCCACGACGGCGGCTCCCGCCCCGTCCCCGACGAGGACACAGGTGCTGCGGTCGCTCCAGTCGGTCACGTCGGACATCTTGTCGGCGCCGACGACCAGCGCGCGCACCGAGGCACCGGCCCGCACCGCGTGGTCGGCCGTGGCCAGGGCGTGGGTGAACCCGGCGCACACGACGTTGACGTCCATCGCGGCGGGCGAGGGGATGCCGAGCCGGGCGGCGACCCGGGCGGCCATGTTGGGCGAGCGGTCCACGGCGGTGGAGGTGGCCACCAGCACCAGGTCGATGTCGCCGGGCGCGAGGCCCGCGGCGGCGAGGGCCTTGGCGGCGGCGTGGGCGGCGAGTTCGTCGACCGGCTCGTCGGGCCCGGCGATGTGGCGTGTGCGGATGCCCACCCGCGAGGTGATCCACTCGTCACTGGTGTCGACCATGCCCGCCAGGTCCTCGTTGGTGAGGACCTTGGCGGGCTGGTAGTGGCCGACGGCGGCGATGCGCGAGCCGTTCATTCGGTGGACCCCCTCGTTGCCCTGGGTTGTGGATCCACCAGTCTGATCAGTGACTCACGGGTACGACGGCAGCCGAGCTGACAGGAATCGGGCGCCCGGGTTGTCGGTTTCTGTCATCCCCTGGGGCAAAGGCGGGTTTGAAGGCGGACGCCCGATCCGCTGCCGAACAGTCACCCGGTGCGGTGTCACCCGGTGAACAGCTGTGTCGCCTTGTGCACGAGCTCGTAGAGCCCGTAGGCGAGCGGTGCGCCCACCCACAGCCAGGCGAAGGCGATCAACAGGCGCCGGTCAGGCGGACTCTGGCTGCTGTCGTTCGACATCGACGGCCTCCCTGGGTGCGGGGATGTGGTGACGGGCGTTGACGGGCCGGACGAGCTCGTTGGCGACGAAGCCGACGACGAGCAGTCCGATCATGATGAGGAAGGAGACGCTGTACAGGGCGGAGCCGTCCTTGCCCGCCTCCTCCTGCCGGTCGGCGATCCAGTTCACGATCAGCGGTCCGAGGACGCCGGCCGTGGACCAGGCGGTGAGCAGCCGTCCGTGGATCGCGCCGACCTCGTAGGTGCCGAACAGGTCCTTGAGATAGGCGGGGACGGTGGCGAAGCCGCCGCCGTAGAAGGAGAGGATCACCAGCGCGCACAGGACGAACAGCGGCTTGGAGGAGTCGCCGAACAGCGCGATCAGGGCGTACATCACCGCGCCGACGCCCAGGTAGACGCGGTAGATGTTCTTGCGGCCGATCAGGTCGGAGGTCGAGGACCAGCCGATGCGGCCCGCCATGTTGGCGGCGGACAGCAGCGCGACGAAGCCGGCGGCGGCCGACACCGAGACCGGGGTCGAGGTGTCCGCGAAGAAGTCCGTGATCATCGGGGCGGCCTTCTCCAGGATGCCGATGCCCGCGGTCACGTTCATGCAGAGCACGATCCACAGCAGCCAGAACTGCGGGGTGCGCACGGCGTTGCGGGCCGAGACCTGCGGCCCCTGGAGGGCGCTCGGTGCGCCCTCGACCGGCTTCTCGGTGCGCGGGACCCGCACCAGCAGCACGCCCAGGGACATGAAGACGGCGTACGCGAGCCCGTGCACGAGGAAGGCGAGCGCGATCCCGGAGCTGTCGGTGCCGAACGACTCCAGCATCTGCGCCGACCACGGCGAGGCGATGAGCGCGCCGCCGCCGAAGCCCATGATCGCGATGCCGGTGGCCATGCCGGGCCGGTCCGGGAACCACTTGATCAGGGTGGAGACGGGCGAGATGTAGCCGATGCCGAGGCCGATGCCGCCGACGAAGCCGTAGCCGAGGACGATCAGCCAGTACTGCTCGCTCCAGGCGCCGAGCGCGGAGAGCAGGAAGCCGGAACTGAAGCAGATCAGGGCGACGGTCATGGCCCAGCGCGGGCCGTTGCGCTCCACGAGCGTGCCGCCGAACGCCGCCGACAGGCCGAGCATGACGATGCCGAGCTGGAAGGGCAGCGCGCTCTGGGTGCCGCTGAGGCCCAGCGCGGACTCGAGGGGCGGCTTGAAGACGCTCCAGGCGTAGGCCTGGCCGATGGAGAGATGGACGGCGAGAGCTGCGGGGGGAACGAGCCAGCGGCTCCAGCCGGCTGGTGCGACAGGGGGACTCATGATCCCGAACGGTAGGCAGTCGCCGGGTTGTTGAAAAGGCGACGGGTCGATCGTATGCGGTGAGCGGTATGCAGGACGCGACGAACGGTCGAACCGACCGGTTTACCGAAGCGTGCACGACCCCTTGCTGGCCTCCGCACCATACTGTAGACAATATTCAGTCGACGAAGTTCGACGACGCGCAATCTCCGCGGTATCCCTCGAACCGAACGGAGCTCCCACGTCATGAAAGTCGCAGTCCTCGGCGCCGGTGCGATCGGCGCCTACGTCGGAGCCGCGCTGCACCGCGCCGGCGCCGACGTGCATCTCGTCGCCCGTGGACCGCATCTCGCGGCCATGAGGCAGCACGGAGTACGCGTGCTCAGCCCGCGCGGGGACTTCACCGCGCGCGCCCACGCCACCGACGACCCGGCCGCGATCGGCCCGGTCGACTATGTCTTCCTCGGCCTGAAGGCCAACTCGTACGCGGCGTGCGGGCCGCTGATCGAGCCACTGCTGCACGACGCCACCGCGGTGATCGCCGCCCAGAACGGCATCCCGTGGTGGTACTTCCACCGGCACGGCGGCCCCTACGACGGCCACCGCGTCGAGAGCGTGGACCCGGACGGCGCGGTCAGTGCGGTGCTCGCGCCCGAACGGGCCATCGGCTGCGTGGTGTACGCCGCCACCGAACTCGAACAACCGGGTGTCGTACGGCACTTGGAAGGCACCCGGTTCTCCGTCGGCGAGCCCGACCGCAGCGTGTCCGCGCGCTGCCGGGACTTCAGCGAGGCCATGGTCGCCGGCGGGCTCAAGTGCCCGGTCGAGCCGGATCTGCGCAACGACATCTGGCTCAAGCTGCTCGGCAACATCTCGTTCAACCCGATCAGCGCGCTGGCCCGCGCGACCATGCGGCAGATGTGTCTGCACGGCGGCACCCGCAAGGTCATCGAGACCATGATGGCCGAGACGCTCGCCGTCGCCGAGGCCCTCGGCTGCGAGATCGGCATCTCCATCGAACGCCGGCTCGCGGGCGCCGAGAAGGTCGGCGACCACCGCACCTCCACGCTCCAGGACCTGGAGCGCGGCAAACCGCTCGAACTCGACGTACTGCTGGCCGCGGTCGTCGAGTTGGCGGAGATCACCGGCGTCGAGGTGCCCACCCTGCGCACCGTGCACGCCATCTCGGACCTGCTCGCGCTGAGGAGCGCCGCATGAGGAGTGAGGAACGCCGCATGAGGAGTGTCGGATGAAGAAGCGGCAACCGAAGACCTACACCCGGCTCACGCACCCGCTGGTGCGCGACACGCGCGACGAGCCGTTCCGGCGGGCGAGCTGGGAGGAGGCCCTGGACCGGGTGGCCCGGGGTCTGCAGCGCAACCGGGACGCGTTCGGCATGTTCGCCTGCGCCCGCGCCACCAATGAAATGAACTACGTGGCGCAGAAGTTCGCGCGGGTCGTCATGGGCACCAACAACGTCGACTCCTGCAACCGCACCTGCCACGCACCCAGCGTCGCGGGGCTGTCGGCGGCGTTCGGCTCGGGCGGCGGCACCTCCTCCTACGAGGAGATCGAGCACACGGACGTCATCGTGATGTGGGGCTCCAACGCCCGCTTCGCGCACCCGATCTTCTTCCAGCACGTGCTGAAGGGGATCAGGAACGGCGCCCGCATGTACGCCGTCGACCCGCGCCGCACCTCCACCGCCGAATGGGCGGAGAGCTGGCTCGGGCTCAACGTCGGCACCGACATCCCGCTCGCGCACGCCGTCGCCCGCGAGATCATCCACGCGGGCCTGGCCAACCAGGCGTTCATCGAGCGGGCCACCACCGGCTACGAGGAGTACAAGAAGCTCGTCGAGCCGTGGACGCTCTCGCTCGCCGAGAAGGTGACGGGCGTACCGGCCCGCGCCATCAAGGAGCTGGCGCACGCCTACGCCCGCGCCGAGCGCGCCCAGTTGTGCTGGACCCTCGGCATCACCGAGCACCACAACGGCACGGACAACGTCCGCGCGCTGATCAACCTGTCCCTGCTGACCGGCCAAGTGGGCCGCTACGGCGCCGGGTTGCAGCCCCTGCGCGGCCAGAACAACGTGCAGGGCGGCGGCGACATGGGCGCCATCCCCAACCGCCTGCCCGGCTTCCAGGACATCCTGGACCCGGACACCCGCCTCAAGTTCGAGTCGGCCTGGGACACCGTCATCCAGCCGCACTACGGGCTGAACCTGACGGAGATGTTCGAGGCGATGGAGGAGGGCTCGGTCCGGGCCGTCTACTGCATCGGCGAGAACCCGGCGCAGTCGGAGGCCGACAGCGACCAGGCGGTGCGCCGCATGCGGCAGCTCGACTTCCTCGTGGTCCAGGACATCTTCCTGACGAAGACGGCCGAGCTCGCCGACGTGATCCTGCCCGCCACGGCGGGCTGGGCGGAGACCGACGGAACAACGACCAGCAGTGAGCGGCGGGTTCAGCGCGTGCGCAAGGCGGTCACCCCGCCGGGCGAGGCCCGCGAGGACATCGACATCATGTGCGACATCGCCGCCCGCCTCGGCCACGACTGGAAGTACGCCGACGCCGAGGCCGTCTGGAACGAGCTCAGGTCCCTCTCCCCCGACCACTACGGGATGACGTACGACCGGCTGGAGGAGCACCAGGGCATCCAGTGGCCGTGTCCGAGCACCGAGGAGCTCGAACCGACGTATCTGCACAGCCGGTTGTGGGAGAAGGACCCGCAACGGCGGGGGATGCCGGCGCCGTTCGGCATCGTCCGGCACGATCCTCCGGTCGACCTCACGGACGAGGAGTACCCGATCCGGCTCACCACCGGACGGCGCCTGGACTCCTACAACACCGGTGTGCAGAGCGGCGGTTTCGCCTCACCTCTGCGGCGCGGCGAGTACGTCGAGCTGAGCCCGGAGGACGCCGAGCGGTACGGCGTCGTCGTGGGCGAGGAGGTGCAGGTGTCCTCGCGGCGGGGCGCGGTCGTGGCCCCGGTGTGGGTGGAACCGGCGCTGCGCCCCGGGCTCGCCTTCATGACCATGCACTTTCCCGACGAGGTGGACACCAACAGCCTGACGATCGAGGCCAACTGCCCGATCGCGGGGACGGCGGAGTTCAAGGCGTCGGCCATCCGGATCGAGAAGCTTCCCGTCGCGACCATCGTGAGGTGACCTGGTGGATCTGCACTTCGGCGACAGCAAGCCGACGGACGAGGAACGGGCGGCGATCGACGCGCTGCTCGGTCCTCCGGAGTCCTCCTGGGAAGGCGCCGCCCGCGATGAGATGAGGGCCGCCGACCTCCGGTGGGCGCGCGGCGGCCGCGCCGCCCGCGACCGGCGCGACCTGCTGCTGCCGGGGCTGCACGCGATCAACGACCGGGTCGGCTGGATCAGCGAGGGCGCCCTCGACTACCTGTGCCGGCGGCTGACGGTGCCGCCGGCGGAGGCGTACGGCGTGGCCACCTTCTATGCCATGTTCTCGGTGAAGCCGCGCCCGGCGACCGTGCTGCACGTCTGCACGGACCTCGCGTGCGCGGCGGCCGGGGCGTCCGCGCTGTGCGAGGGCGTGGAGGCGAGGCTCGGTCTCGGCAGCGGTGTGCACGTCGAGCGCAGCCCCTGCCTCGGCCTGTGCGAGCGGGCGCCGGCGGCGCTCGCGATCAAGGCGGGTGATCCGGTGCGTACGGCGGTGTCGGCGCCCGCGACGGTCCACGAGGCCGTCCTGGCGGCGAGTTCACCCGACTCGGCGCCCGAGGAGCCACCGGCGGCGATGGCGGTGCCCCAGGCCGGGGACCCCGGTCTGACGCTCCTTCGCCGCGTCGGCGTGGTGGACCCGGCGTCGCTGGACGACTACCGCTCCCACGGCGGCTACGCCGCCCTGCGCCGGGCGTTCGACCTCGGCCCCGCCGGGGTCATCCGCGAGGTCACCGACTCCGGCCTGGTCGGGCGCGGCGGCGCCGCCTTCCCCACTGGCCGCAAGTGGCAGGCCACGGCGTCGCAGCCCGACCACCCTCACTACCTGGTGTGCAACGCCGACGAGTCCGAGCCGGGCACCTTCAAGGACCGCGTGATCCTGGAGGGGGACCCGTACGCGCTGGTGGAGTCGATGACGATCGCGGCGTACGCGACCGGCGCGCACCGCGGCTACCTCTATCTGCGCGGCGAGTACCCGCGCGCGCTGCGGCGGATGGAGCACGCGATCGCGCAGGCACGCGCGCGTGGCTTCCTCGGCGAGGACATCCTCGGCCAGGGCTACGCCTTCGACATCGAGATCCGGCGCGGTGCGGGCGCCTACATCTGCGGCGAGGAGACGGCGCTGTTCAACTCCATCGAGGGCTACCGGGGCGAGCCGCGCTCCAAGCCGCCCTTCCCGGTGGAGAAGGGCCTGTTCGGCAAGCCGACGGTCGAGAACAACGTGGAGACGCTGGTCAACGTCCTGCCGATCCTGACCATGGGCGCCGAGGCGTACGCGGCGATCGGCACCGAGAAGTCCACCGGACCGAAGCTGTTCTGCGTCTCGGGCAGCGTGGAACGGCCCGGCATCTACGAGCTGCCGTTCGGCGCCACGCTCGGTGAGCTCCTCGACCTGGCCGGGGTGCGCCCGGGGCTGCGGGCAGTGCTCCTGGGCGGGGCCGCGGGCGGCTTCGTACGCGCCGACGAACGGGACATCCCGCTCACCTTCGAAGGCACCCGGGAGGCGGGCACCACGCTCGGCTCGGGGGTCGTGATGGCCTTCGACGACACCGTCCCGCTGCCCCGGCTGCTGCTGCGCATCGCGGAGTTCTTCCGCGACGAGTCCTGCGGCCAGTGCGTGCCCTGCCGGGTCGGGACTGTGCGCCAGGAGGAGGCGCTGAACCGGATCGCGGAGCGCACGGGCGCGGCCGCCGCCGACGACATCGCGCTGCTCAGGGAGGTCGGCCGCGCGATGCGCGACGCCTCGATCTGCGGTCTGGGACAGACCGCGTGGAACGCCGTGGAATCCGCCATCGACCGTCTGGGGGCGTACGAATGACCGTGACAGAGCTGGGGATCCCGCGCCGGCTGCTGGAGTTCACCCTCGACGGGGAGGCGGTGCGCGCCCCCGAGGGCGCGACGATCCTCGACGCCTGCCGGGCCTCGGGGAAGGACATCCCGACCCTGTGCGAGGGCGACACCCTGCGGCCGAAGAACGCCTGCCGGGTCTGTGTGGTCGAGGTGGAGGGCTCCCGGACCCTGGTCCCGGCCTGCTCGCGCAAGGTCGAGCCGGGCATGGAGGTGCGCACGGACACCGAGCGGTCCCGGCACAGCCGCAAGATCGTCCTCGAACTCCTCGCCTCCTCGGTCGACTTGTCGACGACTCCACAAGTCGCTGAATGGATCAAGGAGTACGAGGCGAAACCGGACCGCTTCGGCCCGGACGCGGCCCGCCTGAACGAGGAACCCAGGGTCGACAACGATCTGTACGTGCGCGACTACGACAAGTGCATCCTCTGCTACAAGTGCGTGGACGCCTGCGGCGACCAGTGGCAGAACACCTTCGCGATCTCGGTCGCCGGGCGCGGCTTCGACGCCCGGATCGCCGTCGAGCAGGACGCCCCGCTCACCGACTCGGCGTGTGTGTACTGCGGCAACTGCATCGAGGTCTGCCCGACCGGTGCGCTGTCGTTCAAGTCGGAGTTCGACATGCGTGCGGCGGGTACGTGGGACGAGCCGGCGCAGACGGAGACGACGACGATCTGTGCGTACTGCGGAGTGGGCTGCAACCTCACGCTGCACGTGCAGGACAATGAGATCGTGAAGGTCACCTCCCCGCACGACAACCCGGTGACCCACGGCAACCTCTGCATCAAGGGCCGCTTCGGCTACCAGCACGTACAGAACCGGGACTGAACACGACATGGGACGAGTCACGGAACGACGCAAGGTGATCCGCATCCGGGACGGGGCCATCTCCACCCGCCCGGACACGCTCGTCGCGGAGGAACCGCTGGAGATCAGACTGAACGGCAAGCCGCTCGCGATCACCATGCGCACCCCGGGCGACGACTTCGCCCTGGCCGCGGGCTTCCTGGTCAGCGAGGGCGTGCTGGCGGAGCAGTCGGACCTGCAGAACATCGTGTACTGCGCGGGCGCGACGGTCGACGGCTCGAACACGTACAACGTGGTGGACGTGAAGACCGCGCCGGGCGTGCGGATCCCCGACATCACCCTCGAACGGAACGTCTACACCACCTCGTCCTGCGGACTGTGCGGCAAGGCGAGCCTGGACGCGGTGCGGACGACGGCCCGCTGGCCGATCGCCGACACTCCCCCGGTCCGGGTCGAGCCCGAGCTGCTCGCGAGCCTCCCCGACCGGCTGCGGGCGGCCCAGCGCGTCTTCGACCGGACCGGGGGCCTGCACGCGGCGGCCCTGTTCAGCGAGGAGGGGGAGCTGCTGGACGTACGGGAGGACGTGGGCCGGCACAACGCGGTCGACAAGCTGGTGGGCCGCGCGCTGCAGAGCGGGAACCTGCCGCTGTCCCGCGCGATCCTGCTCGTCTCCGGCCGGGCCTCCTTCGAGCTGGCGCAGAAGGCGGTCATGGCGGGCATCCCGGTCCTGGCGGCGGTCTCGGCACCGTCGTCGCTGGCCGTGGACCTGGCCGCGGAGACCGGGCTGACCCTGGTGGGATTCCTGCGGGGCAGCTCCATGAACGTGTACGCGGGCGAGGACCGCATCGCCCTGCGGACCGCGGCCGCCCAGGCGTGACCGCCTCTCCGCGACACGGCGGCGGGGCCCCGAGCGGCGGGGAGCGCCCCCTGCGCCGCAGGGGCCCCGCTTCAGGCTCCCGGGCCCTTCCGGCTCAGCGAGCGAGCCGCCTCCGCGAAGGCCGTCACGAGCGGTGAGCGGCGGCTCGTCTCCCAGGCCAGGAACACCCGGTCGGGTTCGGCGTCCGTCACGGGCACGTAGGTGATGTCGGAGCGGGAGTACTGCGCGGCGATCGACGCCGGTACGAGTGTGATGCCCGCGCCCGACGCCACCCGCTCGAACTTCTCCTCGACCACACGGATCGGCACCTCGTCGGCGCCGGTGTCGGTGTAGCGCAGCCAGGTCTCGCCGGCCAGGTCGGCCAGGACCAGCTCCTGTTTGCCGGCCAGCCGGTGGTCCGCGGGCAGCATCGCCAGCCGGGCCTCGCCGAACAGCGGCACCAGCTTGAGGCCGGTGCCGTCGATGGGCGTGCGCACGTAGGCGAGGTCCACGGTGCCGTCGAGGATCAGCCGCTCCTGGTCGTCCCACTCGACGCGGCAGGTCTGCACGTCCACGTCCGGGTGCGCCGCGCCGAAGGCGCGCACGGCCGGGGTGACGACGACTCCCGCGCGAAAGCCCACCACGAGGCGGCCCGGGCCCCGGGCGGTCCGCCGCACCCGGCGCCGGGTCGCGTCGGCGGCGGCGAGCAACGAGCCCGCGTCGTCGAGGAGTTGGCGTCCCGCGGGGGTCAGGGTCACGCCGTGGCTGTCGCGTTCGAACAGCGCGGCCCCCAAGTCCTTCTCCAGCGCCTTGATCTGCCGGCTCAGGACGGGCTGCGCGATGTGCAGCCGCTCGGCCGCCCGGCCGAAGTGCAGCAGCTCGGCGACGGTTGCGAAGTAGCGCACTTTCCGCAGGTCGAGGTCCATGGCCGCCCCTTCTGTCGGCGATGCCTTCAGGGTATCGCCGACGCCGAAAGAGGTCTTGGACGGCGGCCCGGGGGCGACCGCAGGCTGGAGGACATCCAGCAATCGCGTGAGGAGACGGGCATGAGCCTGCAAGGACAGCGGATCGTCGTCATCGGCGGTACGTCGGGGATCGGTTTCGCGGTGGCGCGGGGCGCCGCCGGGGAGGGCGCGGAGGTCGTGGTCGCCTCACGCCGCAAGGAGAGCGTGGACGCCGCGCTCGAACGGCTGCCGGAGGGCGCCGAGGGACACGCCCTGGACGCGACCGACGAGGAGGCCGTACGCGGCTTCTTCGACCGGATCGGCGGCTTCGACCACCTCGTCTACACGGCCGGCGAATCCCTGCTGATGGAGACCCTCGCCGCATCCGACCTCGGGCGGGCCCGGCGCTTCCTGGACACCCGGCTGTGGGGCGCGTACACGGCCGTCAAGCACGGCGCCCCCGGCATCCGGCCGGGCGGCTCGGTGGTGCTGACGACCGGCACGGTGGCGCGGCGCCCGATGCCGGGCACGACCGTCGCGGCGAGCCTGTGCGGGGCGATGGAGTCCCTCACCCGCGCCCTGGCCCTGGAACTCGCCCCGGTCCGCGTCAACATCGTCTCCCCCGGCGTGGTCCGCACCGACCTGTGGCGTGACCTGCCGGCGGGCGACCGCGAGGGCCTGTACACCTCCATGGCCGGCTCCCTGCCCGTGGGCCGGGTCGGCGAGCCCACCGATGTCGCCGAGGCGTACCTGTACCTGATGCGCGGCGGCTACAGCACCGGCTCGGTCGTCACGGTGGACGGCGGAGGGACGCTGGTCTGAGGCGTGCACCGGGTGCCCGCTCGCTCACGTCCACGGCGTGCCCGGTTCAGGCCGCTCAGGACACGAACCGCACCCCCTCCGTCGTCACCACCGTCCCCAGGCGTGGGAAGTCCAGTCGTACCGACGCCTCGTGCTCGGCGGCCGTGAACGCGGCCATCGCGTCCTCGACGAAGACGAGGTCGTAGCCGAGGTCGCCCGCCGCGCGGGCGGTGGACTCGACGCCGAGGTTGGTGGCGATGCCGCCGAACACGAGGGTGCGGATGCCGCGTTGGCGCAGGCGCTCGTCGAGGTCCGTGCCCTGGAAGGCGCCGATCGTCCGCTTCACGATCTCCAGGTCGCCGTCCTGGGCCAGACCGGCGGCCAGTCCGCTGCCGGGCGGTTGTTCGGCGACGGCGGGGCGTTCGACGCGGACGAGGACGACGGTCGCGCCCGCCGTGCGGCAGGCGGTCGCCAACTCCTCGGCGGCGGTGAGGACTTCGGTGCCCTTGCGGGGCTCCAGGGGCAACGCGACGATCCGCTCCATCAGATCGACGAGGACGAGGGCGGTGCGCGCGGGATCGAGGGCGAGGGGTGCGGTCATGACGGAACGTTATCTGTCATCAGCCCTCCGTGCCCGAGATCCGGATCAACAGGCCCATGAACCGGTCGCGTTCGGCCGCCGAGAGCGGCGCGAGCAGTTCGTCGTTGGCCGCGCGCGCCGCCCGCTCGCAGCGCTTCAGCAGCCGCGCTCCCTCGCCGGTGAGGGAGACGGCGTTCTTGCGGCGGTCCTTCGGGTCCGGTGCGCGCACGACGTGCCCCGCGTCCTGCAGATCGTTCAGGACGCCCACCAGGTCCTTGGGGTCGAGCCCGACCGCGCGCCCGAGGTCGGCCTGTGCGACGGGGGCGAGATCGCGTACGGCGGACAGGACCACGTGGTGCCACATCTTCAGCCCCTCCGCGGCCAGCGCCTCGGCCACCAGGGCCCGGCCCCGTGCGGCGGCACGGCCGAGCAGCCAGCTGGGGAGGGAGCGGATCGCGGCGAGGGGGGCTTCGGGCATGGCCACAGCCTAGCGAGAAGTCGTTGGACTTCCCAACGACTCGGCTATACCGTTGGGGCTCCCAACGAATTCATGGGGAACCCCAACGAGTCATGGAGGTGCCATGCGCCGCGTCCGCCACGCATCCACCGGTGGCCCCCTCTTCGTGGAGGAGACCCCCGTTCCACGGCCGGGCCCGGGCGAACTCCTGGTCCGCTGCGAGGCCGTGGGCGTCACACTGCCGGTCGTCCGCAAGGTCACCGAGGCCGCCGAGCCGGTCCCGCTCGGCGGCGAGATCGCCGGCGAGGTCGTCGCCGCGGGCGAGGGCGTCATCCGCTTTCGCACCGGCGAGCGCGTGACCGGCCTGTGCTTCGGGCACGGTTACGCCGACTTCGCCCTGCTGCACGAGGCCATGGCCTCCCCGATCCCGGACGACGCGACCGCCGTGGACGCGGTCGCCCTCGTCCGCAGCGGACTGGTCGCCCTCGGCGCCCTCGCGGCCGCGCGCCCCGAGCCGGGCGAGGCGGCCCTGATCACGGCCGCGGCGAGCGGGGTGGGCCACCTCGCCGTGCAGCTCGCGAGGGCACGGGGCGCGGCCCGCGTGGTGGGCGCCGTGTCGGACCCGGAGAAGGCCGCGTTCGTACGCTCCCTCGGCGCCGACGAGGTGATCGCGTACGGCGACGCGAGCTGGGGCGAGCCCGTCGACTACGCCCTCGACGCGGTCGGCGGCGACCTGCTCACCCCGGCACTCGCCGCCCTCGCCCCCGGCGGCCGGCTGGTGGCGTACAGCTCGGGCGGCGGGACGATCCGGGCGTACGACCTGCTCGTGGGAGCCAAGTCGGTGACCGGCTTCCAGATGGCCCGGATCGCGCGCGGCGAACCGGAGTTGTACGAGCGGTGGCGGCAGGAGCTGTGGCGCCTGTTCGCCGACGGAGCCCTGCGGCCCGCCGTGCACGGGGAGTTCGCGCTGGAGGACGCCGCCGAGGCGCACGCGGCGATCGAGTCGCGCGCGAACCTGGGCAAGGTGGTGCTCCGGCCCTGACGCGCCGCCGGTGCCGCACCGGCGGCAACACACCGATCGGGCGCACGGTTCTTGTGGGGCACGGGAGCCGCAACTAGCCTCGGTGGTCCGGACGTTGGACGTGGGATGTCCAGATGTCCAGACCTCTGAAGGGCAGGTTCGCACCATGCCGTCACGTCTTCGCGCACGTCTGAGATCCGTCGTCACCGCGGTGGCCGTCCTGGTGGGCGTCGCCGCGCTGCCGAGCCCCGCACACGCCCAAAACCCGGACACGACACCCCTGTTCGAGCAGCAGATCCTCTTCAAGGCCTCGCAGGACCCCGGCTACGCCTGCTTCCGGATACCGGCGATCGTGCGGGCGAACGACGGCACGCTGCTGGCGTTCGCCGAGGGCCGCGTCCTCAACTGCGGGGACGCCGCCGACATCGACATCGTCCTCAAGCGGTCCACCGACGGCGGCCGCACCTGGGGCCCGCTGCAGGTCGTCAACGACGGAGGCGGCGACACCCACGGCAACCCGGCGCCGATCGTGGACCGCAGGACCGGCCGCATCCTGCTGGCGGAGACGTACAACACCGGCCGTACGGACAGCGCCAGTTGCTCGGTCCCCTGCGACCGCACCCCGCACCTGCAGTACAGCGACGACGACGGGGTCAGCTGGTCCGAGCCGCGCGACCTCAGCTCCGAGATCCTGCCCGCCAACTGGAACTCCTGGTACGCCACCGGACCCGTGCACGGCATCCAGCTCACCCGCGGCCGGCACGCCGGGCGGCTGGTCTTCGGCGTCAACACCGAGACGTGGAACGGCAGTCGCGTCACCGCCAACCACGCGGCGCTGATCGTCAGCGACGACGGCGGCGACCACTGGAGGATCGGCGCCACCGACAGCTGGCCGATCGCCGACGACGGCACCTTCCGGCAGAAGCCGTCCGAGATGACGCTCACCGAGCGCACCGACGGCTCGGTCCTGGTCAGCGGCCGCGAGACGGACGGCACCGACCTCGGCCATCGCACCCAGGCGGTCAGCCGGGACGGCGGCAGCAGCTTCACCGCCCCCTTCCACACCCTTCCGGACCTCTACACGCCCCAGGTGCAGGGCTCGATGCTTCGCCTCGGCGACCGCATCCTGCTGGCCTGCCCCGGCGACCCCGACCGCCGCCGGACCATGATGATCCGCTCCTCGTACGACGGCGGACGCACCTGGGACAGCGTGGACCGCGGCACGGTCGTGACCACGGACTGGTCGGGCTACTCCGACATGGCGTACACCGGCCACGACACGGTGGGGCTGATGTACGAGGGCGGTGCCGTCGACGCCCGCGACGAGATCCGCTTCGCGCGCTTCGACGAGGACTGGCTGCAGGCGCGCCGCGGCCCGGACCCGACCACCGCCGACCTCGCCCGGCACGCCCGTCCGGCGGCCGTACTGGGCGGCGCCCGGACCACGGACGGCGTTTTCGGCGGGGCGCTGGAGTTCGACGGCGCCGACGATGCCGTACGTCTGCCGTACAGCGACCGACTCCCGCTCGGGACGAAGGACTTCACGGCGTCGCTGTGGTTCCGCTACACCGCCACGACCGGTGAACAGCCGCTGCTGTGGATGGGCGGGATCGGCACCACGCAGCCGCAGGTGTGGCTGCGCGGCGAGCCCGCGAGCAACCGCATCCAGGGTCTGATCACCGTGCGCAACGGCGCCGCGGCCCCGCAGTCGGTGTCCGTCCGCACGAACGGCGCCTACAACGACGGCCAGTGGCACCATCTGACGCTGCGCCGCGGCGGCGGGCAGCTGACGATCGCGGTCGACGGTGTGTCGGCCTCGGCCGCCGACGTACCGGGGTCGGTCAGCCGCAACTCGCCGTTCGGCGTGCACATCGGGCAGCGCATGGACAGCCGGGCGTACTTCACCGGCGCGATCGACGACGTCCATGTGTGGGACCGGGCGCTGAGCGACACGGAGCTCGCCGGCCCGGACACCTCTACTCGGGACTCCGTGCTGTGGCTGCCCATGGACCATGTGAGCGGCAGCCACTAACGTCCGCTGCGTGCCCGAGGACGTACGAGCACGACAGCGGACGGGAACCGGCCTCGGCCTGCTGCTGACCCTGGTTCTCGGTGCCGTGCTGCTCACCGCCCTCCCGGACGGCAACGACCGGGAGGGCGGCGGCTGTACCCCCCGCAAGATCGCCTCCTGGTCGGCCGACCAGGGCCTCACCTCCGAGTTCGCCCGCTACGGCGACGACGCCACCCGCACCGACGACTGGACCGGCGGCGACGGCACCCACTCGGTGCGGCTGCCGGACGGCCGGGTGCTGTGGCTGTTCTCGGACACCTATCTCGGCCGGGTGCACGGCCCGCCCAACCCGGTCGGCGAGTCGTACGCCTGGCGGGACGGTACGGCCCCGCTGGTGCGCAACTCGGCCGTCGTGATGGACGGCAGGGACCGCCTGCGGCGCACGCTTCCCGCCCCGCTCTTCGCCGACCCCGCCCCGAACCAGTGGCGCTGGCCCGTCGCCGCCCGCGTCGAGCCCCGCTCCCCCGGCTCGTCTCGGAAGGTCGTACGGGTGCTGCTGTGGGTGCGGACGGCCGGGACGTCGCCGTGGATCTACGGGATGCCCACCGCCACCGAGGTCGCCACCCTCTCGCTGCCCTCCCTGCGGGTCGAGTCGGTCGTGAAGGTCCTCGACCAGAGCCTGGTCGCCGATCCCTCCCGTCGGGTCCTGTTCGGCACCACGCTGGTCGAAAAGGACGGCTGGACGTACGTCTTCGGGGGCGACGACGGACGGGCCGTGAACCGGCCGGCCTCGTCGGCGTACGTGGCCCGGGTGCCCGAGGGGCGGCTCGGGGAGCCGTCCGCGTGGCGGTACTGGAGCGGCTCGGGATGGGGGCCGCGGCCGCGGCCGCTGCACGGGGCGAAGGTGGGCAGCGCGTTCTCCGTGGTGCCGGTGGACGGCACCTACCTGCTGTTCACCATGGCCGCGGGGACGGCCGGGCTGACCACCGTGACCTCGTACTGGGCCTGCTCCCCCACCGGGCCGTGGCACGGGCCGACGAAGAACTTCAGCCCCGCGCTGCCGACGGCCGGGGTGGCCGCGTACAACCCGCAGGCGCACCCCGCCCTGTCGGGCAGCTCCACCGGCGCGGGCGGCGACGGACGGCTGGTGCTGAGCTACGACGTCAACTGGCTCGATACGACGGGTGCTTCGGCGAGCATCAATGCGAACGTGAGCCTGTACCGACCGCGGTTCGTGTCGGTGCGGCTGACTCGCGCGGGGTGAGGGGCGCGGGCTCTCCGATCCCTGCGGGCACATCGCGCGAGCGGCGCTTGGCGATCACCGCGCACACCATCAGCTGCATCTGGTGAAAGAGCATCAGCGGCAGCACGGCCAGCGAGGCGTGCGCGCCGAACAGGACGCTCGCCATGGGCAGTCCGGAGGCGAGGGACTTCTTGGAGCCGGCGAACTGGATGGCGATGCGGTCCTCGCGGCCGAAGCGCAGGGCTTTCGCGCCGTACCAGGTCAGGGTCAGCATGACGGCGAGCAGGACGGCCTCCACGACCAGCAGGCCGCCGAGCCGGGCCGGGCTGACCTGGTGCCAGATGCCCTGGACCATGCCCTCGCTGAACGCGGTGTAGACGACGAGCAGGATGGAGCCGCGGTCGACCAGGCCGAGGACCTTCTTGTGCCGGGCGACGAAGCCGCCGATCCAGCGGCGCAGCAGCTGTCCCGCGACGAACGGCACCAGCAGCTGCAGCACGATGTCGACGAGCGAGTCGGCCGAGAAGCCGCCGGCGCTGCTGCCGAGCACGGCCGCGGCGAGCAGTGGGGTGACGACGATGCCGACGAGCGAGGAGAAGGAGCCGGCGCAGATCGCGGCGGGTACGTTGCCGCGCGCGATCGAGGTGAAGGCGATCGACGACTGGATGGTGGACGGCACCAGCGTGAGGAAGAGCAGGCCCTGGTAGAGCGGGTGGGTGAGCAGGACCGGTTCGAGACCGCGGGCGGCGAGACCCAGCAGCGGGAAGATCAGGAACGTACAGGCGAGGACCGTGGCGTGCAGCCGCCAGTGCTTGAGTCCGTCCATCGCCTCGCGGGTGGAGAGGCGGGCGCCGTACAGGAAGAACAGGAAGGCGATCGCAGCCGTGGAGGCGCCCGAGGCCACATCGGCGCCCGTCCCGCGTGCCGGGAAGAGGGCCGCGAGGCCCACCGTTCCGAGCAGAAGCAGGATGTACGGGTCGATCGGCATCCAACTCGGCCATTGCGGGCGTTTCACGTTGCTCCACTTGCTGATTGCTGTCGTCGGTCCAGGGGCCGGAGTGCCCCCGTCCATCGTCCTCCTCCGGCCGACGATCGGGAATCCGTCATACCGCTCTGACTGTTATCGCGCTACGCGATGAGCCGCTACGGTGGTCGGCATGTACGACCCCTCCCACCTGCGCACCTTCCTGGCGGTCGCGCAGACCCTCAGCTTCACCCAGGCCGCCCGGCGGCTCGGGCTGCGCCAGTCGACGGTCAGCCAGCACGTGCGGCGGCTGGAGGAGGCGACCGGGCGGCAGCTGTTCACCCGGGACACCCACTCCGTGGAGCTGACCGAGGACGGCGAGGCCATGCTCGGGTTCGCCCGGCGGATCCTGGAGGTGCAGGAGCAGGCGGCGGCGTTCTTCACGGGCACCCGGCTGCGCGGGCGGCTGCGGTTCGGCGCCTCGGAGGACTTCGTGCTGACCCGGCTGCCGGAGATCCTGGAGGGGTTTCGCTACGACCATCCCGAGGTGGACCTGGAGCTCACGGTCGAGCTGTCGGGGACGCTGCACGAGCAGCTGGCGGCCGGGAAGCTGGATCTGGTGCTGGCCAAGCGGCGGCCCGAGGACTCGCGCGGGCAACTGGTCTGGCACGACGAGCTGGTGTGGATCGGCGCGGAGCGGCTGCGCCTGGAGGCGGACCGCCCGGTGCCGCTGATCGTCTTCCCGCCGCCCGGCATCACCCGGGCCGTGGCCCTGGAGTCCCTGGAGCGCGAGGGCCGCCCCTGGCGCATCGCCTGCACCAGCGGCAGCCTCAGCGCCCTGATCGCGGCGGCCAGCGCGGGCCTCGGCGTCATGGCCCACTCCCGTGGCCTGATCCCCCCGGGCCTGGTCCGCGTCCCCACCCGCTTCGGCCTCCCCGAACTCACCCCCGTCGACTTCGTCCTGATCCACAGCCACCGCCCCGGCACGGCCCAGGAGGCAGCCGACGCCTTGGCGGCAACGATCCTGGCGGGAGGGGATCGCTTGCAGCGGCGGAGCAGGGGGTAGGGGGTGGGGGGTTCTGACGCTTTGCGTCCTGCGCTCCGTGTGCGACACGTACGACGGAAGTCGGACGATGCCACCGGGCGAGGAGCCGCTCGCGCGGTGGCGCAGCAGCCGGGGGGCCGATTACTACCGTCGTCCACCCGTAGGACTCGCCTTGCGGCGTCTGGTCCGAACGCTCCAAGGCAGGCGGCAGTGACCGCCCTCACGGCCGACGACCGCCCCGACGGCGGCCTCTCGGCGGCCGGTGCACCCGCTCACGCAGCGCCGGGCCCGCCCGGCGAGCCGGCGGCACATCGGCGTCCTTGCGGCAGTGGGGCGAGCGTCCCTTCCCGTCGACCACCCGGCGAGCAGACCCCTGGGCGCGCGTTGCGCGCGATCGCACAGCGCCCGGCCCGCCAGACCGCGGCACCCGGGCGGCCCGGCCACACCGCGGCACCCGGGCGGCCCGGCCGCACAGCGGACGGACCTGCCGGACGGCCCGTGGCGGGCGGCCATCCGATCAGCCTCGCGGGCAGCGGTCCCCTGCAGCGCCGCCCGGGCGGAGGCTCCTCGGCGGTCGACGCAGGGGGCGGACGTGTCGGACGGCGCCGGGCAGGGGGAGTCCTCGGGGTGTCCTCAGCGCGGTCTCGCTCGGTAGGTCAGTTGCTTTACTCGGCGTAGGAATGGGGTCGCCTCGGCGTGTTGGACGCCTTCCAGGTGGCCGAGGGGGCCGCTGAGGTAGGTGTAGAGGTCGGCGGTGTTGCGGAAGACCGCTGTCGCCGTGAGGTTGGTGGGGCCGGCGGTTGCGGCGGCGTGGGCGATCTGGTCGTGGGCGGCCAGGGCCTCGCCGACGGAGTGCAGGGCCGCGGGGGTCGTGGTGAGCCAGAGCGCCGCGGCCACCGGGTAGCCGATGGCCTCGGAGTTGTACTCCACGTCGATGTAGACGGCGCGGGAGGCGAGCAGTGCGGCCAGCCGGCGTTTGACGGCGGACTCGGAGCGGCCGGTGGCGCGCTGCAGTTCGGGGTAGGTGGCGCGGCCGTCGCGTTCCAGGACGGCGAGCAGGGGCTCGTCCTCGGGGGCGATGCGGGCGGGGCCCGGATCGGGCACGGGGTCGGGCCTGAGGGCCTCGATCTGGTCCGGGTCCAGCACCGCGAACTTCTCCAGCCAGCCGCTCGGCCCGCCGTAGAAGCGGTGCAGCATCTGGTGGGCGCTGATCTCCAGCAGGCGCGGGGTGCGCGGCAGCTTGCCCAGCAGCAGGTCGTCGCGGTCACCGGGGCTGCGCGGCCGGGTGCCGAGGATGACCTCGGTGCCGCCGGAGGCGAGCCCGACCCAGTTGGTGTCGGGGCGCTTGGCGAGCGCCTCCGCGATGGCCTGGGCGCTGTCCGGGACGCAGCGCAGCCGCAGCGTCCACTGGTCCTGCCCGAGGGCGTCGGCGTCCCGTACCGCGACGACCCTCAGACCGCCCTCGGCGCACAGCCGCCGGTAGCGGCGGGCGACGGTCTGGTCGGAGACGCCGAGCACGGCGGCGAGCCGGCTGAAGGAGGCGCGGCCGTTGACCTCCAGTGCGTGCAGCAGCTGCAGATCGAGCTGGTCGAAGACGTCGGATTCCATCTCCATCGGGCCCACTCTCATCGGATTCCGCCGCCAGGCCGCCGGACACCATGGCGATCGTCCACGCCCCGCCCATCGTACGGAGGCATACGCATGCGCCGCACACGAAGCAGGCGCGCACATCACAGGGAGTTGAAGGACATGCGTACATGGGGGCCGCTCACGGCGGTGTGCCTGAGCACGTTCATGTTGTTGCTGGACGTGACGATCGCGGTGGTCGCTCTGCCGGACATGGCGGCGTCGCTGCACGCGTCGCTGAGCGATCTGCAGTGGGTGATGGACGGATACGCACTGGCGCTGGCGGCGGTGCTGCTCGGCACGGGCGCCGCCGCCGACATCCTCGGGCGGCGGCGGGTGCACGTCGTGGGCGTGGTGGTGTTCGCGGCGGCCTC
Organism: Streptomyces spinosisporus; assembly: GCF_022698145.1. GTDB lineage: Bacteria > Actinomycetota > Actinomycetes > Streptomycetales > Streptomycetaceae > Streptomyces > Streptomyces spinosisporus. The sequence goes on along the minus strand of NZ_JALDAX010000001.1, from coordinate 669,986 downwards.
GCTGCTGTGCGGCACGGCGGGCGGCCCGGGGATGCTGGTCGCCTCGCGGGCGCTGCAGGGTCTCGGGGCGGCGGCGATGTTCGCGACGACGCTGCCGCTGCTCGCCTCGGTCTACCAGGGCAGGCGGCGCTCGGTGGCGCTCGGCGTGTGGGGCGCGGTGAGCGGCGCCGCGGCCGCGGTGGGCCCGGTGGTCGGCGGACTGCTCACCGACGGTCCGGGCTGGCGCTGGATCTTCTACGTCAACCTGCCCGTGAGCGTGGCCGCGGTGTGGCTGACGCTGAGGGTCGTACCGGAGTCGCACGGTGCGCGCGAGCGGCGCGTGGACTGGGCGGGCACGGCGACGTTCGCCGCGTTCGCCGGCGCGCTGACGTACGGCGCGGTGCGGGCCGGGCAGCACGGCTGGGGCGACACGGGCACCCTGCTGACGTTCGCGGCGGCCCTGGCGGCGCTGGCGTGCTTCCTCGTGGCCGAGCGGCGCAGCGCCGACCCGCTGCTGGACCCGCGGCTGTTCCTCAAGCCCGCGTTCGCCGGCGTGATGGTGGGCGCGATCGCCTTCAACGCGGCGGCGTTCAGCCTCATGGCGTACGACTCGATCTGGCTGCAGACACTGCTCGGGATGAGCCCGGTGCGCGGCGGGCTCGTCTTCCTGTGGCTGTCGCTGTCGTCGTTCGTGGTGGCCGCGGCGGGCGGCCGGCTGCTGCACGGGGTGCCGGCCCGGATCACGGTCGGCGGCGGGCTGCTGCTGATCGGCACCGGCCAGTTCTGCATGACCGGTCTGGACGCGGGCTCGACGGCGTCCGCGCTGATACCGGGGCTGGTCCTGGCCGGGGTCGGCACCGGCCTGGTCTCGCCGGGCATCGCGGGCGCCGCGCTGGCCGCCGTGCCGCCGGAGCGGTCCGGGATGGCGGGCGGCGCCGTGAATACGTTCCGCCAGCTCGGGTATGCCCTCGGCATCGCTGTCTACGGCACGGTGGTGACCTCGCGGATGAACGACACGCTCCCGCACGACGCGGCCCACGCGCTGGCGGGCGGCGCGGCCGGTGCACTGCGCGGGGCCTTCTCCGAGCAGGCGTTGCGGACGGCGTTCGCGTCGGGTCTGAACACCGCGGCGGTGGTGGCCGGACTGACCGCGACGGTCGCCGGAGCGCTGGTGGTGACGCTGGTCCGGACGCCGCGCGCGGCCCGGACCGGAGTGACGAATTCCGGCTCCGGAACGCTTACGGAGGAGACGGTTCCACCGCGCGGACGAGGTCGTTGACCAGCGGTCAAGGGCGGTAGCCAGGTCGTACAGATTCGGTGGAGATTACGGGACCGAAACTTACTCAACCGTCAGTTTTCTGTCCGACCCTTCCGGATGTGAGGGCATTTTCCTGCCGGTGACCAGGGTGAAGCTGAGGGATGCTCGGTTTTGGCCCCCCTCCCGCCCTGTCTCCGCGTGGGGTAGCTTTCACGGCGCTTGCGGAGTACTCGATACAGCGCTGAGGGAGCGGGGAGTGGGATTGCGCGAGTTCACCAGCCCGCCGTTGACGCTGGCACCCACGGTGGGGGGTCTGGCCGACGTCGTCTTCGAGCGTGCCCAGGAGGACCCGCTGCACATCGCGCTCGGCCGCAAGGACGAGAGCGGGCAGTGGCGGGACGTCACCTCGGCCGAGTTCCGTGACGAGGTGATGGCCCTCGCCAAGGGGCTGCTCGCCCGGGGCGTCCGGTTCGGCGACCGCGTCGCGATCATGTCCCGTACCCGCTACGAGTGGACGGTGTTCGACTTCGCCCTGTGGACGATCGGCGCCCAGGTGGTGCCGATCTACCCCACCTCGTCGGCCGAGCAGTGCTTCTGGATGCTCTACGACTCCGAGTGCACGGCCGCGATCGTGGAGCACGAGGACCACGCGATGACGATCGCCACCGTCATCGACCGGCTGCCGCAGCTGCACCAGCTCTGGCAGCTCGACAACGACTGCCTGCACCAGCTCTACGACGCCGGCGCCCACCTCGACGACGACGTGGTGCACCGGCACCGGCAGGCGATCACCCCGGACTCGGTCGCGACGATCATCTACACCTCGGGCACCACGGGCCGCCCCAAGGGCTGTGTGATCACCCACGGCAGCTTCATGTACGAGTCGGACACCGTCATCCAGCGCTGGGAGCCGGTGTTCCACACCAAGAAGGGCGACGAGGCGTCGACCCTGCTGTTCCTGCCGCTCGCGCACGTCTTCGGGCGCATGGTGGAGGTCGCCACCATCCGCGGCGGCGTGCGCCTCGGCCACCAGCCGCAGCTGAACGCGGCGGCCCTGCTGCCCGATCTGCAGGCGTTCCGGCCCACGTTCATCCTCGCGGTGCCGTACATCTTCGAGAAGGTCTTCAACGCCTCCCGCCGCAAGGCCGAGAAGGAGGGCAAGTCCGGGCCCTTCGAGAAGGCCGTCGACGTCGCCGTGAAGTACGCGGACGCCGTCGAGGCCAAGGCCTGGGGCATCGGCCCCGGCCCCTCGGCCGGCCTGCGCATGCAGCACCAGCTCTTCGACAAGCTCGTCTACTCCAAGGTGCGCGCCGCGATGGGCGGCCGGATCCGCAACGCCATGTCGGGCGGCTCCGGGATGGACCGCAGGCTCGGCCTGTTCTTCGCGGGCGCGGGCGTGCAGATCTACGAGGGCTACGGCCTGACCGAGTCGACGGCCGCCGCGACCGCCAACCCGCCCGAGCGCACCCGCTACGGCACGGTCGGACAGCCCATCCCCGGCGTCACCGTGCACATCGCGGACGACGGCGAGATCTGGCTGCACGGCCAGAACATCTTCCAGTGCTACCTGAACAACCAGAAGGCCACCGACGAGACCCTGCACGACGGCTGGCTCGCCACCGGTGACCTCGGCTCCCTCGACGACGACGGCTACCTCACCATCACCGGCCGCAAGAAGGAGATCCTGGTGACCTCCGGCGGCAAGAGCGTCTCGCCCGGTCTGCTGGAGGAGCGCGTCCGCGACCATCCGCTGGTCAACCAGTGCATCGTCGTCGGCAACGACCGGCCCTACGTCGCCGCCCTGGTCACCCTCGACCAGGAGGCCGTCGAGCACTGGCTGCAGATGCGCGGCAAGCCGCAGATGGGCCCCGCCCAGCTGGTGCGCGACGCCGACCTGGAGACGGAGGTGCGGCGTGCCGTGGTCGCCGCCAACACCCTCGTCTCGCAGGCCGAGTCGATCCGCACCTTCCGCATCCTGGCCCAGCCCTTCACCGAGGAACACGGTCTGCTGACCCCGTCCCTGAAGCTGAAGCGAAAGGCCATCGAGAACGCGTACGCCAACGAGGTCGAGGCCCTGTACCAGGCCTGACGGCCCGGCACCGGTGAATTCTCCGGTCAGGAATGCATCACGGGCCGTGATCGTTGAGGATGGGGCGTACCACCTGACGACAACCGTAAGGATCAAGAGCTCGTGAGCAAGGTCCCCCCGATCATCCTCAACAACGGCGTCGAGATGCCCCAGCTGGGCTTCGGCGTCTGGCAGGTGCCGGACGACGAGGCGGAGCGGGCGGTCGCCACCGCGCTGGAGGCCGGGTACCGCAGCATCGACACAGCGGCGATCTACGGCAACGAAGCGGGCACCGGACGGGCGATCGCGGCCTCCGGAGTCCCCCGCGAGGACATCTTCGTCACCACCAAGCTCTGGAACCGCGACCACGGGTACGACGCGACGCTGCGCGCGTTCGACGTGTCGCTCGGCAAGCTCGGCCTGGAGTACGTCGACCTGTATCTGATCCACTGGCCGACCCCGGCCCGGGACAAGTACGTCGACACGTACAAGGCCTTCGAGAAGCTGTACGCCGACGGCCGCGTCCGCGCGATCGGCGTCTCCAACTTCGAGCCGGAGCACCTGCGGCGGCTGATCGAGGAGACCTCGGTCATCCCGGCGGTCGACCAGATCGAGCTGCACCCGCATCTGCAGCAGCACGCCGCCCGCGAGTTCCACGCCGAGCAGGGCATCGCGACCGAGGCCTGGTCGCCGCTCGGCTCGGGCAAGGGGCTCCTGGAGGTCCCGGCGATCGTCGCCATCGCCCAGAAGCACGGGCGCACCCCCGCCCAGATCGTCCTGCGCTGGCACCTCCAGATCGGCAACATCGTGATCCCCAAGTCCGTGACGCCGTCCCGGATCAAGGAGAACATCGAGGTCTTCGACTTCAGCCTGGACACCGAGGACCTGGCGGCCATCAGCGCGCTGAACGAGGACCGGCGTCTGGGCGGCGACCCGAACACCGTCAACGGAACCTGAGACCGGCCAGGACACGCGTCCGCCCCGCCGCGCGAGTGCCGCGCGGCGGGGCGGACGCGTGTCCGCGTTCATGAACCTGCTTCTGCGTCCATGGGCTTGATTCTCCGTTCACAGTCTTGACGCGAGCATGCCCACGGGTCCACCGTGTACGCCAACCCGGTCAGGAAACTTTCCTAACAGAAGGGTCCCCCACAGTGCGCATACGAACACTGACCCTCGCCGCGGCCTCCGGGGCCGCCCTGCTCGCAGCCGGAGTGCTCCCCGCGAACGCCTCCGGCTCCTCGGGACCGGCGTCCACCCAGGAGGGCTCGGTCAGCGCGGCCGACCTGCTCGCCAAGGTGACGTCCTGCTCCCGGATCTCCAACGGCACGTACCGCACCGACGAGGAGACGTCGGCCACGATCCCCGTGTGCGGCAAGAACGGCGCCGTGTTCTGGAAGGCCGACATGGACATCGACTGCGACGGCCAGCGCACGTCGAACTGCAACGAGGACACCGACCCCTGGTACCAGGACGACACGGCCTTCCATCAGTCCAACGGCAGCCCGCTGAAGGCCGATTCACTGCCGTACGTCGTCGTGCCCAGCTCCAGCGGCATCTGGGACTACACGAGCGCCGGCATCAAGGGCGGCGGCGTGGTCGCGGTGATCTACAACAACAAGGTCGAGTACGCCGTCGTCGGCGACACCGGCCCCACACAGATCATCGGCGAGGCCTCCTACGCCACCGCCAACGCCCTCGGCATCGACCCCGACCCGGAGACCGGCGGCACCGACTCCGGGGTGACGTACATCCTCTTCAAGAACTCTCGGGTCTCCCCCATCGAGAGCCACAGCGCGGCGGTGACGCTGGGGGACCAGCTGGCCAGGCAGTTCCTGCAGAACAACTAGAGGGCGAGGGGCAGCCCAACCGACCCTCGCGCGAAGGTCAGTTGGGCTGCCCGATCGGCCGTACGACGACGGTGTTGACGTCGACTCCGGCCGGTTGCCCGAGAGCCCAGACGATCGAGTCCGCGATCTGGTCGGCGGTCAGCAGATGACCGGGCGGCAGGCTGCCGTCCCAGAACGGGGTCTCCACCCGTCCGGGTGCGATCAGGGTGACGCCGATGCCGAACTCCGTGACCTGACGGCGGGTGTTCTCGGCGAGACCGGTCACCGCCCACTTGGTCGCCCCGTAGATGTTGCCGGGCGTGTTCACGAACCCGGCGACGCTGCCGACCAGGACGATCCGGCCCCGGCTCTCCTTGAGCGCGTCGACGGAGGCCCGCACGAGGAGCGCCGGGCCGAGGACGTTGGTGAGCACCATCTCGGTCCAGCCGGCCGGGTCGCCGTCCGCCACCGAGTCGTGGGTGGCGAACCCGGCGTTGGCCACGACCGTGTCCAGCCGTCCGTACGCCTTGAGCGTGCTGTCGACCGCCGACCGCACATCGCCGTACTCGGCCGCGTTGCCCGGAAGCGTCAACAGCCCTTCAGGGCTGCCGAGTTCCTCGGCGAAGGCACGCAGCCGCTCCTCCCGGCGCCCCGTCACGGCCACCCGGTGCCCGGCATCGAGCAACTGCCGCGCGACGGCGGCGCCGATGCCGGTGGCTCCGCCGGTGATCAGCGTGACGGGCGATTCGGTGGTCGTGGCCATGGTTCCCCCTGTGGTTCGTTCGACGGGGGGAGTGAACCACTTCGAGCGCTCTCGAAGTCAAGGGCGACAGGTGTCGCGATACGGCACGGCTTGCAGGTACTGATGCCACTCGGCCTCGGTGGCGCCGCCCCCGGCCCGCGCGCACACCTTCGCCGCGGCACGGCTAGGTTCCAACTGGGCGGTGCGGTCCGGCAGATGGGGTGTGGCGATGTGCAACTCCCGCGCGTGCGGGCCGAACCCCAGGGCCAGGACGGGCCCGTCACCCACCGGTACGGTCGCCGCCGGCAGCCGCGTCCGCGCGGTCTCCCACACCTGCACGGACCCGTCGCCGGCACTCGCCGCGAACAGGGAGCCGTCGGCGGAGAAGGCCAGGGCCGACCTCGTCACGGTGGAGCCGGTCGGCCTGAGGACGTCGAGCCTGCGCCAGGTGCGGGCGTCCCACAGCGTGAGACGGCCGAGGGCGTCCTCGGCGGCGAGGTAGCGCCCGTCCGCGCTGAACGCACCGGTGCCGAGCAGGTCCTCGCCCGTCACTCCACCCGGGCGCCGGATGCCCGTCGCGACGTCCACGAGGGTGCCCTCGGAGGTCAGCGCGGTACGACCACCGGCGTCGACGGCGACGGTGTTCTCCTTGTCGACAACCGGGAGTTCACGGGCGGGCGCGGGGCGGCCGTGGGCGTCGAGTCCGTCCCGGGGTCCAGCCGGAGCTCGCCGATCGAACAGGGCCGAGACGGGACAGGTCAGCAGTGGTGCGCGCGCACTGTCGTCCGCGGGGGCGGGCACCGTCGTGAGGTCGAGGATGCGCAGCTGGGTGTCGTCGGTCCCGCACCAGGCGAGATGGCGTCCGTCCGGGCTCGGCAGGGGCAGCGGGCCGTCGTCCTCGCCGTGGTCGTAGCGATGACGCACCCGCTGTCGGTCGACGTCCCAGAGCTCCAGGACCATCCGGTCGCCGCTGGGGTCGTGTGCGTTCCGGCCGACCAGGTAGGTGTGCCCGCCGGGCCCGAACCGGCCGTCGTCGCTGACGTCCACCACGCCCTGCGACAGACCGGGGACGTGCACGGAACGGATCTGCCGGTGCGTGCGCACCTCCCACTGCAGGACGCGGTCATGGGCGACCTTGGTGAGCACCCGGCCGTCGCCGCTGAGCCAGGACGGGGCGTTGAGGGCACGGCCGCCCTCCTCGGGCTGGGTGAACGTGTCCTGCCCGCTCTGCGCGGCGGCGGTCCGCAGCGCCGCCCTGGTCTCCGGCAGGTCGGCGGTCCGCCAGGCGGCGAGCGCGAGACGCATCGCGGTGCGCGGCTCGGACTCCCGCAGGGTGTCCACCATCGCGGCGATCCGCCGAGCCTCGGCCTCGTCGCGCTGCCGCGCGTTGACCCCGCCCTGCCGCCAGGCCGCCACCCCCGCGACGACGGCCACGCACAACAGCGCGGCGAGCGCCCCGGTGAGGGTGCGCAGCCGGCGCGCAGGGCGCACGGGTCACCGTGTATGCGCGGCCGGGGCGGTGCTGAGGGGGCGTCGTTCACATCGCGTGGACTGCTGTGTGCACGGTGTGGGCCGCCAGGACGAACACGTCCGGGCGGTGGTGGACGCTCGCCTTGTCGTCGGGGTCGAGGAGGCGGTCGAGGGTGGCGCGGTCGGTGGTGTCGAGCCGGTCGCCGAAGCCGTCGCGGAGGCGGGCCAGCGTGGCGGCGACATAGGCGCGCGCACGGTCCTTGGCCGGTGCGGGCAGGTCCAGCATGAAGGTGCGGGTGCCGGTGGGCCGCAGGCCCGCGGCGGTCATCAGCGCGGGCCAGTCCTCGGCCTCGGCGACCGCGCCGGGCAGGTCCGCGCGCATCTCGGCGAACCACTCCTCCTCCAGCGCGTCGAGCCGGGCCTGCAGTCCGGGCCGGCCGATGCCGATGTCGCGCGGGAGGAAGCGCGCGGGCAGTCCCCCCTCCATGATCGCCAGGGTGCCGCCGGGTGCGAGCCGGTCGGCGAAGGCGGCGAGCGCGGCCCGCTGGTCGCCGAGGTGGTGCAGGCTGCGGCTGGCCCACAGCAGATCGGCGGGGTAGTCCAACTCGTCGAGGACGCCGGGCAGTTCACCGGCGATGGTGCCGAAGCGGTCGCCGACGCCGAGGCGGTCGGCGCGTGCGCGGGCGCGCTCGAGGAGCGGCTCGGAGCCGTCGACCGCGACGACCCGCGCACCCGGGAACGCCTCGGCCATCAGACACGCGACGACGCCGGGTCCGCTGCCCGCGTCGACGATCAGCCCGGGTTCGGTCTGCTTGTCGGTGAGCCACGCCATGGCCCGCTCGTACAGCGACGTGAACAGCTCCGCCTGTGATTCCAGCAGTGGGGCCATCTCGGCCCAGTCGATGTCGGTGTGCTCGTGGTGGTGTCCGTGCGCCATGGTGGTCAGCCTCTCGTCCGCGTCCGGCCAGGGTGCTCCGACGCACCCCGCATCGGCAAGCACTGTTGCCGTCGCAGCAAAAACGGCGCAGGAAAAGTCGTAGAAGGAAAGCGGTGCAGGGCAAGCGGCGCGGCAGAAATTGAGATGCGCGGCGCCGGGCGGGTCCCACACGATGTCCGGATGGACGACACGATGGTGGAGGACTTCCTCCGGGACGGGTTCGTGAAGATCGAGGGGGCGTTCCCGCCGCGCGTCGCCGAGGACTGCGCACGGCTGCTGTGGCGGGAGACGGGATACGACCCCGAGGACTCCGCCACCTGGAAGGACCCGGTGGTCTGGGTGGGCGGCATGGCGCAGGGACCGTTCGCCGCGGCCGCCAACTCGCATGTGCTGCACGAGGCGTTCGACCTGCTCGTCGGCGAGGGCCGCTGGATGCCGCGCTACTCCCTCGGCAGCTTCCCGCTGCGTTTCCCGCACGACGACGAGCCGGACGACGCCGGCTGGCACATCGAGGGCAGCTATCTCCCGGAGGGCGTCGAGACCCGCTGGTCCTACACCAACCTGCGCTCCCGCGACCGCGCGCTGTTGATGCTCTTCCTCTTCTCCGAGGTGACCGAGCAGGACGCGCCCACCCGCATCCGGGTCGGCTCGCACCTGGACATCCCGCCGGTCCTCGAACCGTACGGCGAGGAGGGCGTCTCGATGCTGAAGATCGCCCCGCAGGTCGTCGAGGCCTCCGCGCACCGGCCGCTGGCGTACGCCACCGGGCGCCCGGGTGACGTCTATCTGTGCCACCCCTTCCTCGTGCACGCTGCCCAGCCGCACCACGGCAGCCGCCCGCGCTTCATGGCCCAGCCGCCGCTGATGCCGGCCGTGCCGTACGAGCTGCAGCGCCCGGACGGTGACTACTCCGCGGTGGAGTTCGCGATCCGCCGGGGTCTGGGCCAGGAGGCCTGACCCGGCGGACCGCCATGACACCGGGTGCGCACACCCGGCCCTCACCCTGGGTGAGGCACGAGTTGCGGAGCGTGCGGGCACGCGTGAGGCTGATCAAGGAAGTTCCCCCACAGCCTCGAAAGGCCAGATATGTCGCAGCGCACCAGCAAGGCGACCCGCGCCCGGGTCGCGGCGGTCCTCGCCGCCCCCGTACTCGCTCTCACTCTCATGGCGCCGGCTGCCTCTGCGGCTGCGCCGGTCGACACCCCCGCCGCGTGCGCGGGGACCACCCACGTGTCCCTCCTGGGCCACGAGGCGTGCCTGACGCCGTCCTCGGACGACGCCTCCTCCTCGGACAACCTCCTCGGCGGCCTCCTGGGCGCCGTGACCGGGCTGCTCGGCGGTCTGCTCGGCGGTCTGCTCTGACCGTCCGGTGAGGCGGCCGCCCGTGTGCTGCGGGCGGCCGCCTCCACGTCAGGGGGACTGCGCCGAGTTGCCGTATCTTTCGGCCAGTTCGGCCACCGTGCGGGCGATCCGGGCCCGTAGCTCCGGCGGTTCGAGGACCTCGATGTCCGCGCCCAGGCGCAGGAACTCGCCGTGCGCGTGCTCGACGGACTCGACGGGAACCCGGGCCAGGGTCCAACCGTCGCCCTCCGTACGGGTGTTGACCGCTCGCGGCAGTTCCACACCCGGCGCCAGCCGGACGAGCGCCTCCGCGCGGTACAGCCGGTCGTGGAAGTCGCGCTGGTACGCCGTCCAGTACGCGGCCAGGTCGAAGTCGTCCGGGCGGGTGAACTCCTCGTCGGTGGCGGCGAGTCGGAGGATCTGGTCGACGCGGTAGGTGCGCGGTCCGGGGGCGGCGACGACGTACCAGCGGCCCGCCTTCAGCACCAGGCCGTACGGCTCCAGGCGGCGCTCGACATCGGTCGGCTCGGCCCAGCGGCGGTACAGGACGTCGAGCACCCGGCCGTTCCACACCGCGTCGGCGACGGCCGGCAGATACGGCGTCTCCTCGGCGTCCGCGTACCAGCCGGGGGCGTCCAGATGGAAGCGGCCGCTGATCCGGTCGGCGTGCGCCCGCAGCTCCGCGGGCAGGGCGGCGCGCACCTTGAGCTGCGCTGCGGCCAGCACCGAGCCGAGGCCCAGCTCGGCGGCCGGGCCGGGGACACCGGCGAGGAACAGCGCCTCGGCCTCCTCGGCGGTGAGGCCGGTCAGCCGGGTGCGGTAGCCGTCGAGCAGCCGGTAGCCGCCGGCGTGGCCCGCGTCGCCGTACAGCGGGACACCCGCCGCGCCGAGCGCCTCCACGTCCCGGTAGACCGTGCGCACCGACACCTCCAGCTCCTCGGCGAGCTGGGCGGCGGTCATCCTGCCCCGGGTCTGGAGCAGAAGCAGGATCGAGACGAGCCGGCTGGACTTCACTGACACATGGTGTCAGTGAAGCGCGCCTAGCGTCACCTCATGGCCTTTGCGGAGAAGTTCCTGACCGTGCCGCCGCCCATCGAGGTGGCCGGCCGGCACATCAAGCGCTACCACGTCACCGCGGACCCCGCGGGCATCGCGCCCGACGTGGAGAAGGCGGCGTACGCGATCCTGCCCGAGCTGCTGCCGGAGCCGGACGGGACGCCGCCGGTGACCTTCGTCGTCGTGCACCGGGGAAACGACGACGGCGCCTACGTCAACGCCTACAGCTGGGTGTGGGACAACGTCCTGCACTACGCCAACGCGGCCGCGGGCCAGCCCGTCGTCGGCTGTCCCGACCACGACCCGACCCACTTCGTCAGGCCCGAACTGCCCTGGATCGGCTGCGTCTTCGAGCTGCCGCCGATCCAGCACGAACGGGACGCCTGGGTGCGGCACATGCTCGTGCCCGAAGTCCCGGACCTGGACGCCTACTTGACCGACTCCCTGCCCGAGGGAACCACTGGAGAGCGCCGATGAGCAGCCCGCACGACTTCGACTTCTTCCACGGCGAGTGGCAGGTCGCCAACCGCCGCAGGACCGACTTCCTCGACCCGGACAGCGACTGGGAGGAGTTCCCCGCCACCCACTGGTGCCGGCCGCTGTTCGACGGCGCCGCCAACATCGACGAGATCGACATGCCGCACCTGGGCGCGAAGGGTCTGACGCTGCGGCTCTACGACACCGAGCGTGAGGAGTGGTCGCTGAGCTGGTCCTCCAGCCGCACCGGAAAGCTGTTCCCGCCGGTCGTCGGCCGCTTCGACGGCGACCGCGGGGAGTTCTACGGCGACGACACCCTCCCCCACTCTCGGCTTCGCTCGAGCGGGGGCGCCCCCATCGGCAAGGAAGTGCGCGTGCGCTACGTCTGGTCCGGCGTCTCCCCCGCCGCCGCCCGCTGGGAGCAGGCGTTCTCCACCGACGGCGGCGCGAGCTGGGTGACCAACTGGACCATGGACTTCACCCGGCGGGCTTCCTGAAGGACCGCAGGCTGAACACGGGGTCGGCGCGCGGCCGGTCCTGGTCCGGGAGGGCCGCGAGATGGGCCGCGAACCGCTCGGTGAGCGGGTCGCCGGGCGGCAGCATGGTGAACCAGCCACGGCCGAGGTCCGCCGCGGTGCGCCGGGGGCTGCGCCCCTGGCCGTGGCCGAGGAAGCGGGCGGGCCCGGCGGGCAGCAGCCCGCACTGGGCGGCGTACTCCTCGACGAGTACCGCGGCGTCGCGCGCCGCCCGGCGCGGGCGCCCGGCCAGCACCTCGTCGATGTCGCTGCCCACGTCGTGCGCGGCGGCCTTGTCGACGGTGGTGACGTACACCCCGCCGGGCCGCAGCACCCGGGCGCACTCGGCGACGACGCCGCGGACGTCCTGTGCGTCGTCGAGGAGGTGCAGCAGCCACACGCTGGTGACGGCGTCGAAGGTGCCGTCGGCGAAGGGCAGCCGGCGGCTGTCGGCCAGCACGATCGCGCCGGGCAGCCGCGCGGCCGCCATCCGGGCCATGCCGTACGTCAGATCGGCGCCGGTCACCCGCAGGCCGGGGCGGGCGGAGGCGAGCCGCCGGGTGACGATGCCGGTGCCGCAGGCGAGGTCGAGAAGCCGCCCGGTGTGGGCGGGGATCAGCCCGAGGACGGCGTCGGCGGCCGCCCGGGCGCGCGGTTCGCCGCCGCGGCTGGCGTCGTAGGCATCGGCCTCCTTGTCGTAGTCGAGCACGGCGTCACTGGGCCCCGTGGCCGGGGGCGAGCGCCTCCACCTTCCGCGCCAGCTCGAGGTCCTTCTCGGTGACGGCGCCGCCCGCGCTGTGCGTGTTCACGGACAGGGCGAGCGTGTTGTAGCCGAGGGTGAGGTCGGAGTGGTGGTCCAGCGCCTCCTGCACCTGGGCGATGTGGACGACCATCGCCGTCGCCGCGAAGTGCGAGCCGAGGCGGTAGTGACGCGTGAGGCGGTCACCGTCGAGCGACCAGCCGGGCAGTTCGGCGAGCCGGTCCTCGATCTCCTTCTGCGACAGCGGTTCGACGGCCATGACCTCGCTCCTTCCGGACGTCGGGTACCCCTCAAGGCTGCCACACACGAGTGACCACGGCCCTGGTCAGAAGGGGGCCCGAGGCGGCGGGACCGGCACCTGCGGCGCGGACCGGTGGGGGTGCGCGCTCTGCCGCGGGCGAATTCCCCGCGCTGCCCGGCCGCGTCCTCGACTACCGTCGTAGGCATGACCACTGCCGCCGCCGGACACTCCGCCCCCGCAGCCGCCTCCGCCGACCAGGGCGTCGGTCCGCTGCTGCGGGCATGGCGGGAGCGGCGGCGGGTGAGCCAGCTGGAGCTGGCGCTGCGCGCCGACTCCTCGGCCCGGCACATCAGCTTCGTCGAGACGGGCCGTTCCCGGCCGAGCGAGGAGATGGTGCTCAGGCTCGCCGAGCATCTGGACGTGCCCGTGCGCGAACGCAACGCCCTGCTGCTGGCGGCCGGTTACGCCCCGCACTACCCGGAGACCCCCCTGGACTCCCCGCAGCTGGACACGCTGCGCGAGGGCATGGAGCGCCTCATCCAGGGCTACGAGCCCTATCCGGCGCTGGTCGTCGACGCGATGTACCACGTGGTCGCGGCGAACCGGGGTGTGGTGATGCTGATGGACGGCGTGGCGGAGCATCTGCTGCAGCCGCCGCTGAACGTGATGCGGCTGACCCTGCACCCCGAGGGGCTGGCGCCGCGCATCCGCAATCTGCGCGAGTGGCGCGGGCATCTGCTCGCGCAGATGGAGCGCCAGATCGGGCTGTACCGCTCCGAACCACTGCGGGAGCTGTACGAGGAGGTCGCGGCCTACCCGGTGCCGGAGGCGGACGCGGGCGACGAACCGGCCGAGCCCGTCCCCTACTTCGCGCTGCCGATGCAGATCGAGCACGAGGGCCGGGTCCTGTCGTTCATCTCGTCGATCTCCACGTTCAACACGCCGATGGACGTGACCGTCGCCGAGCTGGCCATCGAGACGCTGCTCCCGGCCGACCCGGCGACGGTCAAGTACCTTCACTCGCTGATGTCCTGACGGGCCTTCAGCGCGAGGTGCTGCAGGGCGGCGAAGCCCGCGACCACCACGGCCTGCAGCACGGTCCACACCGCGCCGGCCGTCGACGGCTCCAGCCACAGTGCGAGGGCCAGGAAACTCAGCACCGTCCAGGCGAGGTTGATCTCGACGACCGCACGGACCGGCAGCGCGGCCGGGCGGGCCCGGGCGGCGAGCAGGCCCACGGCCACGCCGTAGACCGCGAGGACCGTGCCGAGTGCGAGCAGCAGGTCCGGACCGACCCCGAAGAACCGGCCGAGCGGCCCGGACGCGGCGAGGTAGGCCAGGCCGTTCGCGCCGGTGACCACCGCGTCGAGGGCGAGGAAACGGCGCAGTGCGGTGTGCGGGTCGCCGGTGCGGGCGAGCGCGGTGAACTGGGTTGCGGACATGGCGGATCACCCTCCGTCGAGGTTGCGTCGCGGCAGCTGGGAGACGGGTTCAGGACCGGAGTGCGCCGCCCCAAAACCCGGTTCCCCCACGATCGCGCGCACGGCCCGGCGGGTCGATTACCCCGGGGGTAATGCCCGGTGCGCACGGTCACCGCCGCCCCGCCGGACGGCACATGTGGCCGGCGCCTCGCCACCGGGCCTGTGGGATCCGCAGGGGGACATGGCACACTGCTTCGCGGTTGCTTCGGCGCGTAGGGGAGGCGTGGCGTGAGTGAGCGGCGTCCCGCGCCGACCGTGGGACAAGTGGTGCTGGGCAAGCGCCTGCAGGAGCTGCGGGAGGCGGCCGACCTCAAACGCGAGGAGGCCGCGCGCGTTCTGCGGGTGGCTCCGGCGACCGTGCGGCGGATGGAGATGGCCGAGGTCGCCCTGAAGATCCCCTACGTGCAGGTGCTGCTGGAGACGTACGGCGTCCCGGACGACGAGGCGGCCGCGTTCGTCGCGCTCGCCGAGGAGGCGAACCAGCCGGGCTGGTGGCAGCGGTTCCACGATGTGCTGCCGGACTGGTTCAGCCTGTATGTGAGCCTGGAGGGCGCCGCCACCCTGATCCGCTCCTACGAGCCGCACTTCGTGCCCGGCCTGCTGCAGACCGAGGAGTACGCGCGTGCCGTGATGGAGGCGGGCACGATAGGGCAGGCGGGCCCGGACACCATCGAGCGTCATGTGTCGCTGCGGATGACCCGGCAGCAGCTGCTGGAGCGCCCGGATCCGCCGCATCTGTGGGTGATCATGGATGAAACGGTCCTGCTGCGGCCGGTGAGCATCCGCGGCGAGGTGATGCGTGACCAGCTGGACAAGCTCCTCGACCTCAGCGAGCGCGACCGCATCACCCTGCAGATCGCCGAGTTCAAGGACGGCCCGCACCCGGGGACGTACGCGCCGTTCACGCTGTTCCGCTTCGGCGAGCCCGAGCTGCCCGACATGGTCTTCACCGAGTATCTGACCGGGGCCCTGTACCTGGACTCGCGCACCGAGGTCTCCGCGCATCTGGAGGTCCTCGACCACATGACGGCACGGGCCGCGTCGGCGCAGCGCACCAAGAAGATCCTGCGGGAGCGCCGCGAGGACTTCTGACCCCGGCGCACCTGGCCTGACCCGAACGGATGCGGTGAACAGGTGCCCCGCCCGGCTCGCCCCTAGCGTCGAGGCACAGGGTGAGCAAGGGAGCGCAGAAGGAGGCCCGATGCCCTCGGACGCCGTGCTGTACCAAGCCGCCGCGCTCTGCCTCACCTACCCCGGCGAGGACTTCCGCGCCCGGCTGCCGCTGCTGCGCGAAGCGGCGCCGCAGCTGCGGGAGTTCACGGACCACGCGGCCGTCACCCCCGCCGAGGAGCTGGCCGCGCACTATGTACGGGTCTTCGACTCCGGTAACCGTCACAGCCTCCATCTGAGCCGGTGGACGGACGACGGCACCCGGCGGCGCGGCATGTCGCTCG
This sequence comes from Streptomyces spinosisporus, assembly GCF_022698145.1. Lineage (GTDB taxonomy): Bacteria > Actinomycetota > Actinomycetes > Streptomycetales > Streptomycetaceae > Streptomyces > Streptomyces spinosisporus. The sequence continues at coordinate 654,381 of NZ_JALDAX010000001.1, read as the reverse complement.
TGCGCTTCAAGGACGAATACCGGGCCGCGGGGCTGGAGTTGACCGGCGAGGAGGTTCCGGACTTCCTGCCCGCGGTGCTGGAGTTCACCGCACGCACCGGGAACACGGACCTCCTCACCGACCACCGGGCGGGCCTGGAACAACTGCGCTCCCGGCTCACCGACTTCGGCACGCCCTACGCGTCCGTCCTGGCCGCCGTCTGCGCGGCGCTGCCCACCGTCCGCACCGGACGGCGCCCGTGACGGCACGGAAGAGAGGCCGGCCTAGGCCGCGCCGCCCTTGGTGTCGCGGTCGTCGTCGACGATCTCGGCGTCGACCACGCCCTCCTCGTCCTGCGGTGAGGTGTGCTGCTCGGTGCCTCCGTCGGCCGGGGGCTGTTCGGCCTGGGCGTACATGGCCTGGCCCATCTTCTGGCTGACGGAGGCGAGCTTCTCCACGCCGGTGCGCAGCTCGGCGGTGTCGGCGTCGCGCTCCAGCAGACCTTTGAGTTCCGTGGCCGCCTCCTGCACCTCCGTCTTCGTGTCGGCGGGGATGCGGTCCTCGTTGTCCCGCAGGAACTTCTCGGTCTGGTAGACGAGTTGCTCGGCCTGGTTGCGGGTCTCGGCGGCCTCGCGCCGCTGGCGGTCCTCCTCCGCGTACTGCTCGGCCTCCCGCATCATGCGGTCGATGTCGTCCTTGGGCAGGGCGGAGCCGCCGGTCACCGTCATCTTCTGCTCGCGTCCGGTCGCCATGTCCTTGGCGGAGACGTGCATGATGCCGTTGGCGTCGATGTCGAACGCGACCTCGATCTGCGGGACCCCGCGCGGGGCGGGCGGCAGGCCCGTCAGGTCGAAGACGCCGAGCTTCTTGTTGTAGGCGGCGATCTCCCGCTCCCCCTGGTAGACCTGGATGCCCACCGAGGGCTGGTTGTCCGTGGCCGTCGTGAAGATCTCCGAACGCCGGGTGGGGATGGTGGTGTTGCGCTCGATCAGCTTCGTCATGATGCCGCCCTTGGTCTCGATGCCCAGGGACAGCGGGGTGACGTCGAGCAGCAGGACGTCCTTGACGTCGCCGCGGATCACACCGGCCTGCAGGGCGGCGCCGACGGCCACGACCTCGTCGGGGTTGACGCCCTTGTGCGGGTCCTTGCCGGTGAGCTCCTTGACCAGGTCGGTGACGGCGGGCATCCGGGTCGAGCCGCCGACGAGGATCACGTGGTCGACCGCGGCGAGCTTGATGCCGGCGTCCTTGACCGCCTGGTGGAAGGGGGTCTTGCAGCGGTCGAGCAGATCGGCGGTGAGCTCCTGGAACTGGGCGCGGGTCAGCTTCTCGTCGAGGTGCAGCGGCCCCTCGGCGGAGGCGGTGATGTAGGGCAGGTTGATCGTCGTCTCGGAGGAGCTGGACAGCTCGATCTTGGCCTTCTCGGCGCCCTCCCGCAGCCGCTGCAGGGCCATCTTGTCCTTGCCGAGGTCGATGCCGTTCTGCCCCTGGAACCGCTTGACCAGGTGCTCGACGATCCGCTGGTCCCAGTCATCGCCGCCGAGGTGGGTGTCGCCGTTGGTGGCCTTGACCTCGATGACGCCGTCGCCGATCTCCAGCAGCGAGACGTCGAAGGTGCCGCCGCCGAGGTCGAAGACCAGCACGGTCTGCTCCTCGCCGCGGTCCAGGCCGTAGGCGAGGGCGGCGGCGGTCGGCTCGTTGATGATCCGCAGGACCTTCAGGCCCGCGATCTCGCCGGCCTCCTTGGTCGCCTGCCGCTGTGAGTCGTCGAAGTACGCGGGCACGGTGATCACCGCGTCGGTGACGTCCTCGCCGAGGTAGGACTCAGCGTCCCGCTTCAGCTTCTGCAGGACGCGCGCGGACAGTTCCTGTGCGCGGTAGCGGGTGCCGTCGATGTCGCCCTGGTCCGGGAAACGCCAGTTGGTGTCCCCCATGTGGCGCTTCACCGAGCGGGCGGTCCGCTCCACGTTCGTCACGGCCTGCCGTTTGGCGACCTCTCCGACCAGCACCTCCCCGTTCTTGGCGAAGGCCACGACCGACGGAGTCGTCCTGGCTCCCTCCGCGTTGGCGACGACCGTCGGTTCACCGCCTTCCAGGACGGCCACCACGGAGTTCGTGGTCCCGAGATCGATCCCGACCGCGCGTGCCATTTCGGTCCCCTTCCGCCAGGGCACTTCCCAGACTCCAGCACAAAACTTGAGTGCAGGAATGTCAATGCCGCGCCCGTTTTCCGGGCGCGGCATCGAGTCGGGGGCGGGGTCAGGCGAGCTTGGCCGACAGGGTGATCGTCGTGCCGGTGAGGGCCTGGCTGACCGGGCAGTTCTTCTTGGCGTCCTCGGCGGCGGCGACGAAGCCGTCGTTGTCCAGGCCCGGCACCGTGCCCTCGACCGTGAGGTGGATACCGGTGATGCCCTCGCCGGGCTGGAACGTGACGTCGGCGTTGGTGATCAGCTTGGTGGGCGGGGTGCCCGCACCCGCGAGGGCGTGCGACAGCGCCATGGAGAAGCAGCTGGAGTGAGCGGCGGCGATCAGCTCCTCGGGGCTGGTCCTCCCGTTCGCCTCCTGTGCCCGCGACGCCCACGTCACCGGCTGCTGGCCGATGCCGGAGGAGTCGAAGGTGACGACGCCGTTGCCCTCGAGCAGATTGCCTTCCCACTCGGTGTGTGCGGTGCGCGTGGTAGCCACGGTGATTCCTTTCGACGCGGTTCCCTGGGCTGGGTCCCTGGGCACCATCCGATCACATTCCGTCTCGGCTCACCCGGAAGACCGGCCCACGGGCGGTGAACGGCAGCCGGGCACCCTCCGGGATCAGATACGCGTGCTCTCGGCGCACCCGCAGCACGTCGCACCAGCCGTCGGTGATGACCAGGATCGGTGCGCCCGGCGGGAAGTCGTCGGCGCGGTGCAGCAGGTCGATGCCGGGCTGCAGGACCGTGCCGCCGCGGCCGTGCACCCGCACCCGCCCGGCGATCTCGGTCACCGGCACATATCCCGCGTCGTGCGGGGCCGCGTCGCAGAAGACGACGCGGGCGGCCGGTACGTCGCGGGCCTCGGCGTAGGAGGCGATCGCGCCAAGGGCCTTGCCGAGCAGGGTGCGGTTCATGGAGCCGGAGGTGTCCAGGACGACGCCGAAGGTGCAGCGGGCGATCTCCTCGGGCGGGAAGTACCGGCCGGCGCGCGGGATGTCGGGGGTGGAGGCCTGGCGGCGCGAGGGGCGGGCGTAGGACCGTACGGGCTCCGGGCGGGGCACGAACTCGTCGAACCAGCGGGCCAGTTGCGCGTCCCAGGGCAGCGGCGGATGGCTGAGCGCGCGGATCTCCTCCACCAGGCCGCCGGGCAGGAAGCCGCGTCCCTGCTGCTGGTGCAGGTCCAGGCCCTGGCTAAGGCCCCGGCGGTAGAACTCGTCGAGGTCGACGTAGTCGCGCGGGCTGCCGAGCGGGGCGCCGAGGACGTCGCCGAGGCCCTTGCCGCGCAGCGTGGACAGGCGGCGCATCCGGCGCAGGTCGCCGGCGATGCGGTCGTAGACCTCCTCGGCGGACAGGCCCTTCAACTCCGGGTCGTGCAGCAGTCCTTCGGGCATCGTGCCGATCTGCATCTCGCACAGCCAGCCGTTGATGACGTAGTCGCAGGCGATGTTGAACAGATACGGGTCGCGGGCGCCGCAGCGGTCGCCGTGGCGCAGGGCGGCGTGCAGCATCTCGTGGGCGAGGACGAACCGCCATTCCTCGTCCTCGAAGGCGCGCAGCGGGTTGATGTAGATCTCGCCCGCCTCCGGGTTGACCGCGGCGACGGAGATGCCGTGGGCGCGGGTGAGTTCGGCGTCGGCGACGAGCTTGATGCCGGCCGCGATGCCGCCGAGCAGCGGGTAGGAGGAGATGAACCAGCTCAGCGCCCGCTGCCAGGGACGCTGCGGGACCACGTCGCCGCTGAGGGAGTCGCGGCGGCCGCCCGCCATGTCCATCGCCGCGGAGACCGTCCGGGTCAGCGCGGTGGCGAACGCCAGCTGGTGGTCCGGGGGTTGGCCCAGCCAGTCCGTCCACGGCACCAGCAGCTGGTCGGGCTCGGGGCCCGCCGTGCCGCAGCGTTCGTAGACGGCCGGGAGTCCGTCCCGCCGCCAGCGCGCGGCGAGTTCCTCCTCGTCGCCGTCGGGATAGGAGACGGGCAGGTCCTCGGGGGTGGTGCCGATGGTGAAGGTCAGCAGGAAGCGGTTGACGACGACGCAGCGGGCGGCGAGGTCGAACCGGTCCGGCTGGGTGCGCTCGCCCTTCGCCGCCGGGACGTGCCCGAAGCCGAGGTGCAGGACGGCGTGGGCGAGCGCCCAGGCCCAGGCGGCCGGATCGGCCAGGCGCCGGCGGTGGATGTGCAGGTCGGCGTCGGAGTCGACGACGACGAGCCCGTCGCGCGGCGCGACCTTGCACTCCTCGGACCCGCAGATGCCGAACTCGACGGCGGACAGGGCCGGGTTGGCCCGCACCAGCTTCATCCCCTCGGCGAACGCCTCGGCCGCGAGGTCCCGCTTCTTCTCCCCCTTGCCGCGGGTGCGGCTCATCGGCGCGCCTCCACCAGGCGCGGCATGTCCCGGGCGGCCTCGATGAGGAACCACGAGGGCAGTACGGGGTTGCCGTCCGCGTCGGAGGCGATGACGGTCTGGGCGACCTCCACGGAGATCTCGGCGAGCTGCACCAGCAGCGACTTGGCGCGGTACGCGGTCTGCCGGCCGTTCGCCGACATGTGCTCCTTGCTGACCGGGAGTTCCTTGATGAGCCGGCCGCGGAAGGACTCGGCGAGGTAGTAGAGCAGGTCGCGGTCCTCCAGGCGGTTCGGCCAGCGGGCGTCGCCCTTGATGACGGCGTCGATGCCGAAGCGGCTGCGCACGATCTTGACGTAGCCGCAGAACGCGGTGGCGTGCGCCGGTGTGAGCGTGCCGTGGGCGAGCACCTTCAGCGTCTCCTCGTCGAGGCCCTGGCCGAAGGAGTGCAGCGCGTCGGAGAGCATGTGCCAGGAGCGGGGCGTGGAGAAGGGCTCCTCGGTCTTCGGCGGCTTGGACCACAGGTGGTCGGGCCGGTCGGTGAGGTGGTCCAGGATCCACGGGTGGATGCCGTTGTTCGCGGCCCAGGTCAGCCAGTCCTTCGCGGACGCCTCCAGATGGACGTGGGTGAGGCGGTTGACGAGGGCGGAGGCGATGGGGCGCGCGAGGGCGTTGTCCGTGGAGCGGTTGCCCGCGCCGATGACGATGGAGCCCTTCGGCAGTTCGTAGCTGCCGATGCGGCGGTCGAGGATCAGCGAGTAGAAGGCCTTCTGCACGTCCGGGGTGGCCGCGTTCAGCTCGTCCAGGAACAGGCAGTACGGCTCGTCGCGGGCGATGGCCTCCGGCGGGCAGAAGACGGACCGCCCCTCGCGGATCTGGGGGACGCCGATCAGGTCCTCCGGCGCGAGCTGCGTGCCCAGCAGACTCACGCACTCCAGTCCCAGCGATTCGGCGAAGTCCCGGACGAGGGAGGACTTTCCGATGCCGGGGGCACCCCAGAGGAAGACCGGCCGCACGGTCGCGAGACCGAGCAGCAGCTCCGGTATGCGGGCGGGAGTGACGGTGACGGCTGCCTGCACGCAGCGGCTCCAGAAGGGTCGAGAAGGGCGCGCAGGTGCGCGATGTCCGATACGGACAGTGTGTCCGTACGGATCAGCCGGCGCAGCCGATTTTCACGCGGCCCGCTCCTCGGGCTCCGTGTTCAGTGGCACCTGGGGGCCGTTGGACTCGCGCAGCCAGCGGCGCAGGACGTGGTGCACCTGCTCGGCGCCGACCAGGTCGAGGCCGTCGCCGACCGGCTCGGAGAGGGCGAGCGGGGAGAGCAGGAAGGGTCTGCCCTGGGCGCCGCCGAGCCCGCCGTGCGAGCCGATCTGCTCCTCGAAGGCGAGGACCTCGCCGTCGGCCGGGTCGTGCGAGGAGTTGACCATGATGTCGGCGGTGTGCGCGAAGGAGTGCGTACGGCGCACGGCGTCGGCCGCGCCCGGTCCGAACACGGCCAGCGGGCCGCTCTTGTCGTCGAGCGCGTCGAGCGGTATCTCCGCGCCCTGGGCGCCCAGCACCACCCCGCCGTGCTCCTCGCTGCGCACCAGCAGGAAGCCGACGCCGGGGTGGTTGGCGAGCGTGGTCAGCAGCGCCGGGTGGCGGGCGTCGATCTCCTCCTTGCTCATCCGGTGCGGCACGTCGGGGAAGGAGACCAGGCCGAGGTTGCCGGAGGCCAGCACGAGCGGCTCGGAGCGGCGGCGGGCGGGGTGCTGCTGCTCGCCGCCCGCCTCGACGGGCCGGCGCAGCGCGGCCCGCACGGCGGCGCGCGCCTCGGCCCCGCTGCGGGTGCGCCGGGCCTTGCGCGGCACGGGCAGCCCGCACCCGGCCCGCACCAGCTCACCCAGGCCCAGGCCGTAGCGGGAGCGGAAGGTCTCGCCCGGGCTCTGCCCGTGGTCGGACAGGACGACGATGCGATACGGCCGCGGGGCGTGCTCGGCGACGTTCGCGATCAGCGCCAGCGCGCGGTCCAGGCGTTCGAGGACCTTCTCGGCGTCACGGCTCATCGGCCCGGAGTGGTGCGCCACCTCGTCGTAGGCCACCAGGTCGGCATAGACGGCGGTGCGTCCGGCGAGCAGGTCGCCCATGACCGCGGCGACGACGACGTCCCGTTCCACGACGGTCGCGAAGGCGCGCACGAGGGGGTAGAGGCCGCCGCGGGCGACGCGGGGGCGCTGCTTGCGAAACCGGGACCGGGTGGACTGGCCGATCTCGCGGCCGACCTCGGCGACGAAGGACATGGCGGTGCGCACGGCGTTGGCCGGGTCGGAGAAGTAGGCGAAGTAGCCCGCGCGGGAGCGGTTCTCCCGGCCGCGGCGGCGGGTGGCGATGGACAGCACGAGCGCCTGCTCGTCGGCGCCGCCGCTGAAGAGGTTGCCGCGGCTCGCGCCGTCGGCGCTCAGCAGCCCGCCGTCGCCGGTGCGCTCGACGGCACGGCGCTGGAGTTCGGCGGCGCTGGTCGGGCGGTTGCAGACCATGACCTCACGGGTGTCCTTCTCGTACCAGCGGAAGGCCGGGATGTCGTGGTTGCTGCCGTGCAGGATGCCGAGCTGGCTGGCGCCGGTCTGGCTGGACCAGTCGGTGCGCCAGGGGGTGAGCCGGTGGGTGCTCTCCAGCCACCGGGCCACCGTGGGCATCAGGCCCTTCTCGGCCGCCGCCACCAGTACGTCGTGTCCGACGCCGTCGAGTTGCAGGAAGACCGTGCCCGGCGTGGACGGGCCCGCCGGCCCCCTTCTGCGGCGGCGGTCGGAGAGGCGGTAGAGGCGGCGCCGGTAGGCGTCGTCGTCGCGCACCGCGAGGGCGGCGCCGGTGGCGGAGGCGACGGCGGACATCACGGCGGCCACCACGACGGCCGTCTCCGGGGCCGCCTCCGCGCTGCTGGCGGGGTTGAGGCGGAGCGCGACGAGCAGCAGGGAGCCGTTCAGCACGAAGACGAGCAGGCCGAGGACCAGCGCGGGCACGAGCAGCAGCAGCCGTACGAGCAGCGGCCAGGCCAGGGCCGAGAGCAGACCGAACGCTCCGGCGCCGACCGCGGCGGTGACCGCGATGTGGGTGGCGCTCTCGCCGTCGGGGGACTGCAGCCGGAAGTCCGGCAGGATCCCGGCGAGCACGAGCATGGTGACCGTGGAGACCGCCCACACCGTGGCGCTCCGCCCCACCTGACTGGCGACCTTGCGCCAACGCCCGCCACGCACGCCCTGTCCACCTCACGTCCCGGCCCGTCGTCGGTGCGGGCCTGTCCTCAGAGTGTCACAAGGGTCGGACAACCCGTTCCGGCACCTGGGGCGGGGTGGGGCGAGAGCCGGGGCGCGGGGCGGGGCGAAAGCGGCGACAGGGCGAGGGCGAGGACCTCAGCGTCCGTCGTACCCGGCCGTCGGCATCGACAGCCGGCGGTGCACCCGTGCCTTCATCTGCGCGTCGTAGCAGGGCTCCGCGAAGCCCACGGTCTCCACCCGCACCCCGCGCCGGGCGCACTCCTCGGTGAACTCCTCGACGGACGACAGCGCGCTCTCCAGCACCCGGCGGCTGGGCGCCACGAACAGATCCTCCCCCGGCCGCACGCCGTCCCACAGCACACAGTGGTCGGCCCGCAGTCCCCGCACCAGCAGCTCCCGGCTGACGATGTAGCCGCGCTCGGCGGCCCAGCGGGCGCACATCGCGTGCTGGCTGCGCGAGTCCACCAGGAAGGGATCGGCGTCCAGCTCCTCGAGCGGCGTCAGACTCGCGATCGCCGTGACCCGCACCGGTCCCATGGCGTCCCCCTCACCTCTGGGTTTCGGCGCCGACCCTACTCCTGCCCGTAGGCTTCGGGGGAGTCGCGCGAAGGAGGCAAAGAGGTGCCCGTGGAGATCACCTGGTGGGGTCATGCGACCTGCACGGTCACCGACTCGGGCGTACGCCTGCTGACCGACCCTCTGTTCGCGCGCCGGCTCGCCCATCTGCGCCGCCGGCGCGGGGCGCTGCCACCGCCCGGCGCCGCGCGCGCCGACGTGGCGCTGGTGTCGCATCTGCACGCCGACCATCTGCATGTCCCCTCGCTGGAGCGGCTCGCCGAGGGCACGCGCCTGCTCGTGCCCCGGGGCGCCCCCCGGGCGGTCCCGGGGCTGCGCCGGCTCGGCCGTCTCCGGGTGAGCGAAGTGGCGCCCGGGGACCGGGTGACGGTCGGCGACGTGGTCGTACGGGTCGTCAGCGCCCGGCACGACGGACGGCGGCTGCCGCTCGGACCGCACCGCTCCCCCGCGCTCGGCTATGTCGTCGAGGGCGAGGGGCGGACGTACTTCGCCGGGGACACCGGGCTGTTCGACACGATGGCGGACGAGGTCGGGCCGGTCGACGTGGCGCTGCTGCCGGTGGGCGGCTGGGGTCCGCACCTCGGTGAGGGGCATCTGGACGCCGGCCGGGCGGCGCGGGCGCTGGCCCGGCTGGCGCCGCGCAGTGCGGTGCCGGTGCACTACGGCACGTACTGGCCGATCGGCATGGACGCGGTTCGCCCGCACGAATTCCACGCGCCCGGCGACGAGTTCGTGCGCCTGGCCGCCGAGTACGCGCCGGACGTCGCGGTGCACCGGCTGAGGCACGGGGAGAGTGTGCGGCTGGAGGTCGCCCGGTGACGTGGCTCGCCACCACGGCGACGACGACCGTGCCTCCCGAGTCCACCCAGCAGGCGCTCGGCTATCCGTCGCTGTTCCTGCTGGTGCTGTTCGGGGCGCTGGTGCCGGTCATCCCCACCGGGGCGCTGGTGAGTTCGGCGGCCGTGGTCGCCTTCCACCAGACGGCGCCCTTCTCCCTGGCCCTGGTGTTCGTGACGGCCTCGGTGGCCGCGTTCCTCGGGGATGCGGCGCTGTACTGGCTGGGGCGGCGCGGGATGCGGTCGAAGAACGGGTCGCGGTGGCTGGAGGCGATCCGGTCGCGCGCGCCGGAGGACCGGCTGGCGCAGGCGCAGGAGAAGCTCGCCGAGCACGGGGGCACGGTGCTGGTGCTGTCCCGGCTGGTGCCCGCCGGGCGTATCCCGGTGATGCTGGCCTGTCTGCTGGCGAAGTGGCCGATGCGGCGGTTCGCCCGGGGGAATCTGCCGGCGTGCCTCGCCTGGGCCGTGACGTATCAGCTGATCGGCATTCTGGGCGGGTCGCTCTTCGACGAGCCCTGGGAGGGCGTGGTGGCGGCCGTCGTGCTGACCGTCCTGGTCGGCGCCGCCCCCGGCGTCTGGCGCCGCATCCGCCGCACGACGACCGCCGCCTAGGACGGCGCCCGCGATCCAGGGCAAGTCCTAGTCCAGAACGCGTGATCCCCCGATCGGCAGGTCCCACAGGTCGTCGCGGTCCAGGCCGGCCTTCTCCCACGCGGCACGCACGCGTGTCAGGGGTTCCAGGACCGGCTCGGCGGAGAGCACGAACGTGCCCCAGTGCATGGGGGCCATCCGCCGGGCGCCGACGTCCTGGGCCGCCCTCACCGCCTCCTCCGGGTCGCAGTGGACGTCGCTGAGCCACCACCGTGGGTCGTAGGCGCCGATCGGCAGGAGGGCGAGGTCGATGCCCGGGTAGCGGCGGCCGATACGGGAGAACCAGTGGCCGTAGCCCGTGTCCCCGGCGAAGTAGACACGCCGGCCGTCGGGCGCCGTCAGGACCCAGCCGCCCCACAGGGAGCGGCAGGTGTCGGTGAGGGTGCGCTTGGACCAGTGGTGGGCGGGGACGAAGTCGAAGCGCACCCCGCCCAGTTCGGCCCCCTCCCACCAGTCCAGCTCGGTGATGGTGGTGAAGCGGCGGCGACGGAACCAGGCGCCCAGTCCGGCCGGTACGAACACCGGGGTCGCGCGCGGGAGTCGGCGCAGGGTGGGCGCGTCCAGGTGGTCGTAGTGGTTGTGGCTGATGACGACCGCGTCGATGCGCGGCAGCGTGTCCCAGTCGACGCCGACCGGGGTGATGCGGGTGGGGGTGCCGAGGATGCGGCGGGACCAGACCGGGTCGGTGAGGACGGTCAGGCCGCCGATCTGCACGACCCAACTGGCGTGCCCCGCCCAGGAGACGGCGACCGTGCGGGCGTCGACACGGGGCACGGGTGCCGGTTCGTACGGGAGGCGGGGGATGTCGGCGAGGCCCTCGCGGTCGGGGCGTACGGAGCCCTCGCGGGCGAAGCGGGCCATGGACTTCAGGCCGGGCAGCGGAGCGGTCAGACGGTCGTGGAAGGTCCGCGGCCACACCCTGTGCTCGCCGAGGGGGCGGGGTTCGGCGAGCGGCGGGAACGGGGGCGCGAGCCTCTTCCCGGCCGCCGGGGCACCGGCCTGGCCGGTCGCGGTCGTGGTCGTGGTGGTGGTGGTCGTGGTCAGGCTCGTGCCGGGGCCGGTGCTGGTGCTCGTGGTGGTCGACTCGGACTGTTGCGTCATCGAGGAGGCTCCCATCGCTGAGCGTCGTCGCGGAGATCGTCGAAGACCGACTTCACATGGATCAACGCGCGTTGCACGTGTGGCAGTTCCAACGGCGTGGGAGAGGTGAGGCATTCCGCGCGTTCCTCGTCCGTATGCCCCAGAAACGGCCCGGTGGACAGCCGGACGTGCAGCGCGCCGAGTTCGTCACCGAAGCGGTGTCCGCCGGGCGCGGGCATGCCGAGCCGGGCCGCGAGGAAGTCCTCCAACTCCTGTGCGTCGCCCACTCCGTGTCCGGCGAGGGCGGTGCGCAGCGGGCCGAGGTCGGCGTAGAGATGACGGCCGGCCTGCGGGGGCCGGGCCACCGCGCCCGCCGCGACGATCTCCCGGTGCACGGCGGCGGCCACGCGCGCGTGCAGCCGTACGGCGGCGCTCACCCGCGCGGTGACCGGGTCCGGCTCCCCCAGCGCGTAGGCGGCGGGAGCGGCGACCGGTCCGGCGACATGAGCCCCGAGCGCGGTCAGCACGTCGAGCACGCGCGCGTGGAGCGCACGGCCGGGCTCGTCCCCGGGGAAGCGCGCCACCGCGGCGGGCCAGCCGGGCGGCAGCAGGGCGCCCGCCAGGTCGGTGACGACGGTGACCCGGTCGGGCAGCATCTCGGCGGGGCTGACCAGCACGGTGTCGTGCGGGGCGTGCACGGTGTCGCGCCAGGTCTCGTCACTGACCAGGTGCAGGCCCTCCGCCGCGGCGGCCTCCACGCACGCGTGCAGCACCTCGGGCGGGGCGACGGTGGCCGTGGGGTCGTCGGCGACCGACAGGACGAGCAGCCGCGGGTCACCGCCCTCGGCGCGCACCCTGCGCACGGTCTCCAGGAGGGCGTACGGGTCCGGGACGCCACCGCTCTCGGCGGGCGTCGCGACATGGAAGGCGGGTCTTCCCAACAGGCGTGCGTACGGCGCCCACCAGGCCGCGCAGGGCCTCGGCACCAGGACGTCGCCGCCGAGCGCGGCGGTCAGGGCGAGCAGCAGGGCGGGGGCGCCGGGAGCCGCCGCCACGAGGCCGCCCTCGGTGGGCAGGCCGCGCCGCTCCCAGTAGCCGCAGGCGGCTTGGAGCAGTGCGGGTCCGCCGCCGATCGGCTCGCTGTCGGACCGTGTCGCGGCCGCGGTCAGCGCGTCGGCGAGTTCGGGCGGCACGGGCAGTCCGTCCTCGGGGAGAGGTGGCCCGTAGCGGACGGGGCCGTGGCCTTCCGGGTCCGTCCGCCGCATGCGTACCTCCGCGCAGTCGTGCCTCGGGCTCCGAGTACCCAGGGTGCCGCAGGGCCATGGCCGTCCGCCGGGGTTGCGCCCGTCACACCACGGGTCGGCAGGCGGCGCGTCAGCCGCGCGGGACGGAGCCCCTGTGCCACATCCGGTATACGGCCGCGCCCAGCGCGCCCGCGATCAGGATGCCGCCGGCGACCAGGGCGGGCACGGAGTCGGTGAAGGTGCCGCCCTCACCGGCCTGCACCCCGTGCTGGACCGGCCCGCCGCCTCCGCCTCCGACCCCGCCGCCTCCGGGGACGTCGCTCGGTCCGCCGGGGACATGGCTCGATCCGCCGGGGACGTCGCTCGACCCTCCGGGGACGTGGCCGGCTCCCCCGGGCACATCACCTCCGCCGGCGACGCCGCCTCCCCCACCGCCGTGGCCGCCGTGGAACGTGGCGCTCCACTCCTTGCCCTTGCCGCCGGGCGCCCCGGGGCAGGTGCCCTCGACGGTCCACGCGACCTCCTCGGCCGCCGTGTCGGGGGCCGCAGCACCGGGGGCCGCCTCGTCCGCGGGGGCGCCGTCCGGGGCGGCCTCGTCCGCGGGCGGCTCGTCAGGGACCGCCTCGTCCGCGGCGTCGCCCGCGAGGTCGTCCGTGCCGGAGACCCGGGCGGTGCCGCGGTAGGAGGTGCCGGAGGCCTCGTCGGCGCCGGGGACCCGTTGCAGCTGGACGGTGCCCTCGTCGAAGGCCTCGGAGGTGGCGTCGATGGTGGCGGGTGCCTCGCCGCCGGTGGGCTCGCAGGTGACCGTGACGGTGACGCTGCCACCCGGGGAGACGGTGCTCGGAGTGACCTCCGCGGCCGGGTCCGCGAGGGCGGCCGAGGCGGCGAAGCCGAGCGTGGCACTGGCCAGGGCCGCCACGGACAGCACACGGGCGGTGGAACGCATGGGGAGGGCTCCTTCGACGGGCGATGTGGCGGGAGCACCCCTTGCCGCGCTTCATGGCCCGGCCGTGCTCCCTAGCCCATCAGAGCCCCGTTCCCCGCGAGGCGCGCGCGGCCGGGCCCCATTCGCGCGACAAGGGACGCCCGAGCGGGTGACCCGGCCCGCCCGGACGTCCCCACGGCGCCGCCTACGCCACGTCGTGCATGATCTGGTCCCGCATCCGCGTGCAGGACCGGCTGATCAGCCGGGACACGTGCATCTGGGAGATGCCCAGCTGCTCGGCGATCCGGCTCTGCGTCATGCCGCCGAAGAACCGCATGTAGAGGATGGTCCGCTCCCGCTCGGGCAGCGCCGCGAGCCGCGGTTTGACGGCCTCGCGGTCCACCACGGTGTCCAGCGCGGGGTCGGCCGCGCCGAGGGCGTCGCCGAGGGAGTAGCCGTCCTCGCTGCCGGGCAGTTCGGCGTCGAGGGAGAGGGCGGTGAAGCTCTCCAGCGCCTCCAGGCCGGTCCGGACGTCCTCCTCGCTCATGCCCGCGTGTGCGGCGATCTCCGCGACGGTGGGCCCGTGGCCCGGGGTGGTCTGGGAGAGTTCCTGCGCCGCGAACCGGACGCGGTTGCGCAGGTCCTGGACCCGGCGCGGCACGTGCAGCGTCCACATGTGGTCGCGGAAGTGCCGCTTGATCTCGCCGGTGATGGTGGGCACGGCGTAGCTCTCGAAGGCGTTGCCGCGTTCGGGGTCGTAGCGGTCCACGGCCTTGACCAGGCCGAGGGACGCGACCTGCCGCAGGTCCTCGTAGCTCTCGCCACGGCTGCGGAACCGTCCCGCGAGCCGCTCGGCCATGGGCAGCCAGGCCTCGACGATGCGTGCGCGCAGTGCGTCGCGCTGTGGACCCGGAGGGAGCCCCACGAGCGTACGGAAGGCCTCGGCGGTGTCCGGGGCGTCGTCGTGCGGGTGGTGCTTCGCGCTCGCTGTCGTGGGCATGTGCGTCGCAACTCCCTCGAAGATGCTCTGGGGCGGACGGTCCCCGTGGGAGTTCGGATGCGCCTTCGGGACGGGACAGGCGCGACCGGGGCGGCGCAGGGCCGTTCCCACGGACGTGCCTCCTGTCCGAAGCACTGGTGTTGCGCCTGCCCCCGCACCCCCGTCGCAAACACCCGCACAGGTTTTCCGGCGGCGGTCGCGGTGACTCGCCCCGTAGACGACTGCCAGTCCGTCCGCCACAGGCCCGGGAGGTCCGCACATGAGCGTCAAGGTCTCCGACCACATCCTGCAACGACTGCGCGAGTGGGGGGTGGACCACGTCTTCGGCTATCCCGGCGACGGCATCAACGGACTGCTCGCCGCGTGGGGCAGGGCTGACGACCAGCCGCGGTTCGTCCAGTCCCGGCACGAGGAGATGTCGGCGTTCGAGGCGGTCGGATACGCCAAGTTCAGCGGCCGTCTCGGGGTGTGCGCGGCGACCTCGGGGCCCGGCGCGATCCATCTGCTCAACGGTCTGTACGACGCCAAGCTCGACCACGTCCCGGTGCTCGCGATCGTCGGTCAGACGCACCGCACCGCGATGGGCGGCTCGTACCAGCAGGAGGTGGATCTGCACACGCTGTTCAAGGACGTCGCCTCGGACTTCGTGGAGACGGTGACGGTGCCGGAGCAGCTGCCGAACGTCCTCGACCGCGCGATCCGCACCGCGTACGCCCGCCGCAGCCCGACCGCGCTGATCATCCCCGGTGATGTGCAGGAGCTCGACTACTCCCCGCCCACGCACGAGTTCAAGATGGTTCCCTCCAGCCTGGACCGCAGTTCCTGGACGGCGGTGCCGTCCGAGGAGTCCCTGCGGCGGGCGGCGGAGATCCTCAACTCCGGTGACAAGGTGGCCATTCTGGTCGGCCAGGGCGCCGCGGGAGCGCGCGCCGAGGTGGAGCAGATCGCCCAGCGGCTGAAGGCCGGCGTGGCCAAGGCGCTGCTCGGCAAGGACGTCCTGAGCGATGAACTCCCCTATGTCACCGGCTCGATCGGGCTGCTGGGCACCCGTCCGTCGTACGAGCTGATGCGGGACTGCGACACCCTGCTGACCATCGGTTCCTCCTTCCCGTACAGCCAGTTCCTGCCGGACTTCGGCAAGGCGCGCGCCGTGCAGATCGACATCGATCCGCACATGGTCGGGATGCGTTATCCCTACGAGGTCAATCTCGTCGGCGACGCCAAGGCGACCCTGCAGCAGCTGATCCCGCTGATCGGCGAGGACCGGGGACCCGAGTGGTACGACACCATCTGCGACAACGTCGCGCGCTGGCGCGAGGTGATGGAGCGGCGGGCGCAGCAGTCCGCGGACCCGATCAATCCGGAGTACGTCACGCATGCGCTGGACGCGCTGCTGCCGCAGAACGCGATCATCACCGCCGACTCGGGTTCCGCGGCCAACTGGTACGCCCGGCATCTGACGATGCGGCCCGGCATGCGCTCCTCGCTCTCCGGCACGCTGGCGACGATGGGGCCCGGGGTGCCGTACGCGATCGGCGCGAAGTTCGCCCACCCGGACCGGCCCGCGATCGCGCTGGTCGGGGACGGCGCGATGCAGATGAACGGTCTGGCGGAGATGATCACGGCGGCCAAGTACCGCGATCTGTGGGAGGACCCGCGACTGGTCGTCGCCGTGTTCAACAATCGCGATCTCAACCAGGTGACCTGGGAGATGCGGGCCATGGAGGGCGCCCCGTCCTTCCTGCCCTCGCAGGAGCTGCCGGACGTGCAGTACGCCGCGTTCGCCCGTTCCCTCGGGCTGACCGGGGTGCGGGTGGAGAAGCCCGAGGACGTCGAGGCGGGCTGGCGCGCGGGGCTCGAGGCGGACGGTCCGGCGGTGATCGAGTTCCTCACCGACCCGGCGGTCCCGCCGATCCCGCCGCACGCCACCTGGGAGCAGATGGAGGCCACGGCCGCCTCGATCCTCAAGGGGGACGCGGACCGCGCCGGCATGGTCAAGCAGGGGTTCAAGGCAAAGGTGCAGGAGTTTCTGCCCCACCGCGGGAAGTGACCGCGGGGGCGACGGGGCCGGGAGGCTGCAGGGCGTCCCGGTCGCCGTCGTCCGGTCCGCGCGGGAGCAGCAGTTCCTCGTAGCGGCCCAGAGCCAGCACCACGCCGAGCATCAGAATCGGGATGATCACCGCGAGCAGTGCCATGGCACGTCCTTCCCCAGGTCCTGCTTGTGGGAGGCCCCCTCCGAGTTTCCTGCCGCACGATCGGCAAACGCGGTGTCGGCCTCCGGTCATCGGGTACGCGGTGCGGACCCCGGAAGATCTGGAGAAAGACATGCAGCGAGGCAATGACCGGCTGAGCGTCCACCGCGACGAGGAGATGAAGCACGAACTGCAGGGACTGCTCCGTTCCGGGCACCCCACGCGGGCGGAGGAGTGGCACGACCCGGAGCCCGTCGCCGACGACGACCCGCAGGTCGCGGGCGGTCCGGTGGCGCCGGGAGGATCCGGGGCGTCGTTCGAGACGGTACGGCTGGAACTGGCCCGGATCCTCGGCCGCAGCTCCTTCCCCGCGGGTCCCCGTGAGCTGACGGGCGTGCTGCGCCGCAAGAACGCCCCCGACGTCCTCGTCGAGGCCCTGGGGCGGCTGCCCCGTACGGACCGCTATGCGAACGTGCAGGAGCTGACGAAGGCGCTGACCCGCCCCGGGAACGTCCCGAAGGGCTCGCGGTGATGGCCGATTTCGTCAGGGAGGTGATGACTCCCGGGGTCGTCGCCGTCCGCCCGGACGCGTCCCTCGTCGAGGCGGCGCAGCTCATGCGCTCCCAGGACATCGGCGATGTGGTGGTGGCCGACGGGCAGCAGGTCGTCGGGGTGCTCACGGACCGTGACATCACCGTACGAGCGGTCGCGGACGGTGACGATCCGGCGGTGGTCAGCGCGGAGTCCGTGTGCACCCGCGATCCGGTGCTGCTGGCGCCCGACGATCCCGTCGGGGCCGCCGTGGCGCTCATGCGCACCCACGCGGTCCGGCGGCTGCCCGTCGTGGAGGACGGGCTGCCGGTGGGGATGGTGAGCCTCGGTGACCTGGCCGAGGCGCAGGACCCGGACTCGGCGCTCGCGCAGATCAGCCGCGCCGAACCCGCCGACCGGGACGCCCGGTGAGGCGAGGCACGCCGAGAAGGCCCGGAGAGCCGAGAGAGACGAGAAGGACGCGAGACGAGAAGGACGCGAGACGAGAAGGACGCGAGGAAGGGACGTCGAACACCATGCGTATCGCATTTCTGACAGCACCCGAGGGCGTGGAGCAGGTCGAGCTCACCGAACCCTGGCAGGCCGTGAAGGACGCCGGTCACGAGCCCGTGCTCGTGTCGACGAAGTCCGGCCGGATCCAGGCCTTCGACCACCTCGACAAGGCGGACACGTTCCCGGTGGACGAGGTCGTGGGCGAGGCCTCGGCGTCCTCCTTCGGCGGGCTCGTCCTGCCGGGCGGTGTGGCCAATCCGGACTTCCTGCGCATGGACGACAAGGCCGTGTCGTTCGTCCGGGAGTTCTTCGACGGGGGCCGGCCGGTCGCCGCGATCTGCCACGCCCCGTGGACGCTGGTGGAGGCGGACGTGGTCCGCGGCCGGGTGCTCACTTCCTGGCCGAGTCTGCGGACCGACATCAAGAACGCGGGCGGCACCTGGGTCGACGAGCAGGTCAGGATCTGCGACCACGGCAGCAACAAGCTGGTCACCAGCCGCAAGCCGGACGACCTCAAGGCGTTCTGCGACGCGTTCGTGCGCGTGTTCGCGGAAAGCGCGGGCTGAGCGGGTGACGTCAGCTGCGGGGAGTCGCCGACTCCCCGCAGTGCCGTTCCCGGGCGCCTTCCCGGGTGCGGCCCGCGGCGACCATGCGCTGCGGGTTGCGGCGCAGGTACTCGCCCTCCAGCTGGGCCATGCGATCGTTGTGGGCCCGCAGTGCGTCGGTCGAGCCGTAGAGCAGCGTGTCGTGGCGCGTGCGGTGGATCGTCTCCAGCTCCCTCATGAGCTGCTGGTCGTCCAGCCGGCTGGGGTCGACTCCGGTCATGGTGGTACCCCGCTCGTCGTGTTCGTTCATGCGGTCCGGGTACCCGCCCGGCGCACTTCTGCCCCGAGCGGCATCCGGGAGGGAAACCATGGATCTCGTCCTGCTGCTTCCACTCTACGAACAACCCGGCGCCCGGGCCTCCGTCGTCCGCCGACCGCGGCGCCGGTGAGCGGTCACCGCGCCCGTTCGACCCGTCGCTCGTCCCAGACGGCGTCGGCGCTCTCGCGGACGCGTCCGTCGCTGCCGAACACCAGAAACCGGTCGAAGGAGCGGGCGAACCAGCGGTCGTGCGTGACCGCGAGCACCGTGCCGTCGAAGGACTCCAGCCCCTCCTGAAGGGCCTCGGCCGACTCCAGGTCGAGGTTGTCGGTCGGCTCGTCGAGCAGCAGGGCCGTGACGCCCTGCAGTTCCAGGAGCAGGATCTGGAAGCGGGCCTGCTGGCCGCCGGAGAGCCGGTCGAAGGTCTGCTCGGCCTGGCCGGTGAGCTCGTAGCGGCGCAGCCGGGACATGGCCGCTCCCCGGTCCTGGGCGTGCTCCTGCCACAGGATGTCCACCAGCGTGCGGCCCTGGAGCTCGGGGTGGGCGTGGGTCTGCGCGAAGTGCCCCGGCACGACCCGCGCCCCGAGCTTCCACTCCCCCGTGTGGACCACCTCGTCGCCGGCCAGCAGCCGCAGGAAGTGCGACTTGCCGGAGCCGTTGGAGCCGAGGACGGCGACCCGTTCGCCGTAGAAGACCTCCAGGTCGAACGGCTTCATCAGACCGGTGAGTTCCAGTTGCTTGCAGGTGACGGCCCTTACGCCGGTACGGCCGCCCTTGATGCGCATCCTGATGTCCTGCTCGCGGGGCGGCTCGGGCGGCGGGCCCGCCTCCTCGAACTTGCGCAGCCGGGTCTGGGCGGCCCGGTAACGGGAGGCCATGTCGGGGCTGTTCTCGGCGGCTTGACGGAGTGTCAGGACGAGTTTCTTCAGCTGCGCGTGCTTCTCGTCCCAGCGTTTGCGCAGCTCCTCGAAGCGGGCGAACCGGGCGCGGCGGGCGTCGTGGTAGGTGGCGAAGCCGCCGCCGTGCACCCAGGCGTCCGCGCCCGCGGGCGAGGGCTCCACGGAGACGATCTTCTCGGCGGCACGGGCGAGGAGTTCGCGGTCGTGGGAGACGAAGAGCACCGTCTTGCGGGTCTCCTTCAGCCGCTCCTCCAGCCAGCGCTTGCCGGGCACGTCGAGGTAGTTGTCCGGCTCGTCGAGCAGCAGCACCTCGTCGGTGCCGCGCAGCAGCGCCTCCAGCACGAGCCGCTTCTGCTCACCGCCGGAGAGCGTGCTCACCTGCCGCCACTGCGCCCTCTCGTACGGCACGCCGAGCGCGGCCGTGGTGCACATGTCCCACAGCGTCTCCGCCTCGTAGCCGCGCACCTCGGCCCAGTCGGCGAGCGCCTGTGCGTACGTCAGCTGGGCGGCCTCGTCGTCGACGGTCATGACGGCGTGCTCGGCCCTGTCGACGGCGTGCGCGGCCTCCCGGATCCGCGGCGGCGCGACCGACACGAGCAGGTCGCGCACGGTCGTCTCGTCCCGTACGGACCCCACGAACTGCCGCATCACCCCGAGCCCTCCGCTCACGGTGACCGTGCCGCCGTGGGGTTTGAGCTCGCCGGAGATCAGCCGCAGCAGCGTCGTCTTGCCGGCGCCGTTGGGCCCCACCAGGGCCACGGCGGCGCCTTCGCCCACCCGGAAGGACACATCGCCGAGCAGCGCCCTCCCGTCGGGGAGGTAGTACTCGAGATGTGCGGCTTCCAGATGTCCCATGAGGCCGCATTCTGCGGGCCGCGGCGCGGCACGGGCAAACCGTTATACGGGCCGGCCGGTGGGTCCGCCCTCGCCCGCCGGGGCCACCACGGCGCCGGCCCAGGACAGGGCCTTCCAGCCGTCGGCGGGCGAGCCCTCCAGGATCACGACGCCGGTGTTGTCCAGCGGGCGGTCGGCGGCGAAGGCGACGTCGACGTTGCCGGCGCGGGCCGCCGTCCACATCCGGATGGCCGCGCCGTGGCTGACCATCGCGACCGTTCCGGCGCCGCTGCGGGCGGCCTCCGCGACCACGGCGTCGTAGCGTCCGAGGGCCTCCTCGCCGCTCTCCCCGCCGGGCATCCTGAGCGCGGTGTCCCCCTCGGCCCAGGCGAACACCGTCTTCATGTAGAGCAGGCCCTGCTCGGAGTCGCCGGGCAGCATCTCCAGGTCGCCCGCGGCGATCTCCCGGATGCCGTCCCGGACCACGGGGTCGAGGCCGCGGGCGGCCGCCAGGGGCGCGGCGGTCAGCTGGGTGCGGACGAGCGTGGAGACGTACAGGGCCTCGATGTCCTCGTCGGCGAGCGCCTCCGGCAGGGCGGCCGCCTGCCGCTCGCCGAGTGCGGTCAGGCCCGGGCCCGGTACGGCGGTGTCCAGCAGGAACTCGACGTTGCTGGGGGTCTGGCCGTGGCGTACGAGGAGCAGACGCATACAGGGGCCCTCCGGGTGTGGTCCGCCGCCCGCGGACAGGAAACGGCCTCTTCAGGGTAACCGGCACTCCCTGGCCTCCGCCGCCCCACCGCCCGCCCTCACCCGACCGTCGACTGACGAGCCATCAGTCCACATTGCAAAACAGGGGGTCTCATCATTCGACATGCGGGCGTACCGTGAGGCGGACGGAACGGACAGGATGTCGGACAGGGGAGTTCAGCCATGCCCAAGCCGCAGGAGACCGCCGTGTACACGCACGGGCACCACGAGTCGGTGCTGCGCTCCCACACCTGGCGGACCGCCGCCAACTCCGCGGCCTACCTGCTCGACTCGCTCAAGCCCCATATGAAGATCCTGGACATCGGCTGCGGCCCCGGCACCATCACCGCCGACCTGGCGGCGCTGGTCCCCGACGGACACGTCACCGGCGTCGACCACGCGCCCGAGATCCTGGACCGAGCCCGCGCCACGGCCGCCGAACGGGGCCTGACGAACGTCGAGTTCGCGGTCGCGGACGTGCACGCCCTGGACTACCCGGACGACACCTTCTGCGTGGTGCACGCGCACCAGGTGCTGCAGCACGTGGGCGATCCGGTGCAGGCGCTGCGCGAGATGCACCGGGTGACGAAGCCGAACGGGTTCATCGCGGTGCGCGACTCGGACTACGCGGCCATGGCCTGGTACCCGGCGTCCCAGGGGATGGACGACTGGCTGGACCTGTACCACCGGGTGGCCCGCGCCAACGGCGGCGAGCCCGACGCCGGACGCCGCCTGAAGTCCTGGGCACTGCAGGCCGGCCTGACCGAGATCACCACCACCTCCACCACCTGGACCTTCGCCACCCCGGACGAGCGCGCGTGGTGGAGCGGCCTGTGGGCAGAACGAACCCTCGCCTCGTCCTACGCCCGGCAAGCCACCGAGGGCGGCCACGCCACCCCGGACCAACTCCAGGCGGTATCGAACGCCTGGCGCGACTGGGGCGCCCAGGAGGACGCCTGGTTCACCGTCCTCCACGGCGAACTCCTGTGCCGCAAGCGGGCCTGAGCGGACGGAACCAGCACTCTGGAGCTATTGCCTGGGCAGCAGTGGTCCCAGTGGGCCCAGGTCCAGGTTGAGGTCTTCGGGGCGTAGGTCGTAGCGGTCGCGGAGTTCGGTCATGCGGTCTTCCAGGAGCATCAGGGTGAGGCCGATGCGTTCCTCCTGGTCCTCGGTGAGGTCCCCGGTGTCGAAGCGGCGTACCGCCTGGCGTTCCATCAGTTGGCGCAGCAACTCGACGACCGTCAGCACGAGTTTGATCAGGTCGCGTTCGACGGTGTCGGGCTCCAGGTCGAGCTTGTTGGCGCGGCGTTCGGTCACGTGAACTCCCCCCAGGGCGACGGCACCTGCTCGTTGACCGAGCTGATCAGTGCGTTGAGGTCGATCCGGACCAGGTCGACGTCCGCGATGCGCAGGGTGATGTCCCCCTTGATGACGACCCCGCCGGCGAGCAGCCGGTCCAGCAGGTCCACGAGAGCGATCTCCCGGCGTTCGACCACGGTCACGACTGCTCCCCCGCGAAGGAGTAGGCGGCCCAGGGGCCGGTGAGTTCGACCCTCATCCCGGACCCGCCCGCCCTCGTCTCGTCCTTCGTACGGTCCACCAGCTCCACGAACTCCTCGGAGGAGTCGCGCGGTACGAGATAGGCGGCGTTCAGCAGATTGCGGCCGGAGGCGCGGGAGAGGGCGGGGTTCTGCGGGGCGTGCAGCCGCGAGTCCTCCGCGTACGAGGAGAGCGAGGCGTGCAGCCGGGTCGCGAACTCCTCCGCCCGCTGCCACATGTCCTCGTCCGTGCGCACCTGCGAGCGCCGCTGCCGCAGGTAGTCCCGGCCGGACGCCGGCTTCGGCGCCGCGGCGGGCGCCTGCTGCTCGGCCTCCGCGTACACCTTGACCCCCCACTCCACGCGCCCCGCCAGCCGTTCGAGGGTGCGCCGGAAGTCGTCCTCGCGGGCCTCCATCATGACGCGGACCCCGCTGTCGTCCCGGAAGACGGTCGCCATCCGCAGCGGCAGCGGGGTGGTGACGACGGTGAGCGCGTCGATCACGCTCTGGTGCGCCCGCGCCGTCTCGGTCAGCCAGTCCAGATCCTCCAGACGCCTGCGGAGCGGTTCCTCCGAGAAGTCCCGCTCCGGCACATGGCTCACCACGGCGATCAGGCCGTGGTGCGACAGCAGTCTGGGCGGATCGCCCGCCACGCCCTTCAACTGGGCCTGCAGGGGCGCGTCGAAGGGGTGGCAGACGGCGTAGACGTAACGCAGTCCGGTCATGACTCCTCCTCGCTCTCCTCACGTGCCTCGAGCTCGTGGTCGGGGTCCAGCCGGGCCAGGCGTTCACGCAACTCGGCGTTCTCCCGGGCCAGTTCGTCGCGGCGGGCGCGGGACGACAGTGCCGGGTCGGTCTCCCACCAGTCGATGCCCATCTCCTTGGCCTTGTCCACGGAGGCGACGATCAACCGGAGCTTGATCGTGAGCAGTTCGATGTCGAGCAGGTTGATCCGGATGTCACCGGCGATCACGATGCCCTTGTCGAGCACGCGCTCGAGGATGTCGGCGAGGTTGGCACCCGAACCCTGTCCGTAGGGTTCGGGCATCCGGCCGGCCATGGTCATCGACGGCCCCCGCCGTCGGCGTACTCGTACTCGGCCTCTTCCTCGGGCTCTTCCTCGTCCTCGTACTCGTACTCACCCTCCGCGTCCTCTTCGCCCTCCTCGGGCTCGTCCTCGTACTCCTCTTCCTCGTCCTCCTCTTCCTCGCCCCGAGGCTCGTCCTCGTACTCGGCGCTCTCCTCGTCGCCCTCGACCTCGTCGCCCTCGGCCTCCTCGCCCTCGACCGACTCGTCCTCGTCGCGGGCTTCCTCCTCCTCGGCGACGGCGTCCTCGTGGCTGCGGACGACCTCGCCGTCGCGGATCTCGCCGCGCCAGCCGTCCTCCGCCTCGCCCTTGAGGGTGATGAAGCGGACGTAGTTCTTGAGGTCGAGCCGGGCCCGGCGGCCCTGGGCGCGCCAGATGTTGCCGGTCTTCTCGAACAGCCCCTGGGGGTAGTACTCGATGACCAGCAGGACCCGGGTGAGGTTGTCGTCGAGCCGGTGGAAGGAGACGACGCCCTTCGTCGTGCCCTTGGCGCCCTCCGACGTCCAGGAGATCCGGTCGTCGGGGATCTGCTCGGTGGTCTTCGCCTTCCAGCTGCGGTTGGACCAGAAGATCTTCATCTGCCAGTCGGACTGGGTGTCGTCGGCGCGGCTCGCGCTCTTGACGCCCTTGGCGAAGGTGCTGAAGTCCTGGTACTTGGTCCACTGGTCGTAGGCCGTGCGCAGATCGACGCCGACGTCGACGGACTCGATGATGACGGTGGGCTTGTTGCCCCCGCCCTTGCCCTTCCCCTTGCCCTTCCCGCCGAGGTTCTTGAAGGCGCCGACCACCTTGTCCTTGGCGCCGGCCGCGCCGACCTCCAGCGCCGAGCGGAGCGGGCCCTTGCCCTCGGCGAGCTTGCGGCCGCCGGCGAGCGCCATCTTCGCGAAGCCGGGGCTGTTGCCCTCGGCGATGTCGTTCAGCTTGCCGGTGGTCTCGCCGAGCTTGTGGCCGAGGCCGGTGAGCAGCCGGGTCGCCTGTGCGGCGAGGTAGTCCTGCACCTCGGCCTTGAGCCGGTCGGTGGCCTCGCTGTGGGCCAGCTCCGACAGCGGGCCCGCCTTGTCCTTCGCGCCGCTCGCGGCGGAGGTCGCGGTCTCGGTCATCACTCACCGCCTCCCTTCGGCACACGGGCCCGGGTCGAGCGGGCGCCGCTCCGGGCGGCGGCCGTCTTGCGGCCGGCCGTCTTCTTGGCGGCGGACTTCTTCGCCGGCGTCTGCTTGCTCGCGGTCTTCTTGGCCGGAGCCTTCTTCGCCGGCGCCCGCTTGGCCGCCGTCTTCTTGGCGGGAGCCTTCTTCGCGGCCTTCTTGGCGGTCTTGCGCGCCGGGGGCTCCTCCTCGGCCTCCGGCTCACCGCCGTCGTGCTCCTCGTCCTCGGGCTCCCGGTCCTCCGGCTCCTCGTCCTCGTACTCCTCCCGAGGCTCCTCTTCAGTGTCCTCCGGCTCCGGGCTCTCGTCCTGCTCGTCCTCGTCCCGCTCGTCGAGCTCCAGGCCCGTCGCCTTGCCCGCGGCGCCCCTGGCCTTCTTGGCGGCTCCGCCGGCCTTGCCCGCGGCGCCCGAGAGCGTGTCGCGGACCTCGGCGGTGCGGCCGTGGAGGCGGTCGGCGAGGGCCTCGATCTGCCGCTCGACCATCGCGCCGGAGGCAGCCTTGCCGACACCTCGCAGATCCTCGCGCAGCTGGTCCCCGATCTCCTTGAACTGCGGATTGTTCTGCAGCTGCTGGGAGACCAGGTCCGCGACCGCCCGCGGGCTCAGGTGCATCCGTTTGCCGGCCACGAGCGTGCCCAGGGCGAACGCCATCTTCATCTTCTTCGTACGTCCTAGGACGTATCCGGCCCCTACCGCGAGGCCGAGTCCCACTCGGTTCATCGTGCCGTCCCGTCCCCTGTGGCCCCGCCGCGGCGCAGGCCGGTCTCCAGGCGTTCCAGGAGTTCGTCCTCCTGCCGGTCGAACTCCTCCTCGTCGATCTCGCCGGCCTCCAGCTGTTCCTCGAGCCGGGCCAGCTCGGCCCTGACGGTGGCGGGGTCGTAGTAGATCCGTTCCGCCTCCTGCAGCACCTGCCCGATCACCCAGCCGCTGCCGCGTACCGGCGCGAAGGGCAACAGGACCACTTCCTTGATCAGTCCCACGGGGATCACTCCAGGGCTGTCTCCTGGCCGACGCCGCTCTCCGCGTGCTGGGCGGGGCCCGGCTCGACGAAGCTGTACGGCGGCAGCGGTCCGTTGACGCGCAGCTCGATGTGCGGGTGGGCCCTGCGGGCCTCCTCGACCACCGCCAGGAAGTCCTCGGCCGACTTGCGGTCCACGAGGAACGAGACGTTGGCCAGCCACCCGGTGGACTCGGGGCCCACGCTCACATCGGCCGCGGCGGGTTCCAGGACGCGCCGCAGCTCGGCGGCGTCGTCGGCCTCCTGGGCCTTCACGGCGGCCACGACCATCTCGCCCAGGCGCAGCCGGTCGTCGTAACTCCCGCCGCCCGACTGCCGGTTGGCCTCGGCCAGCGAGCGGAGCTCGGGGCTCTCGGACATCACGCGGTGCAGTACGGCCTCTTCGTCGTGCGTGGCCTTGACGTTGTACTCGACCTTGCCCTCCAGGGCGCGCAGGCGCTCCTTGTAGTGGTCGGCACCCTCGGCCAGCACGCCCGTGACCGTGTCGTCGTCGGGGGCGACGCTGCCGAACCGCATGGGCAGCACGGCACCCGCGGCGCCCGCCTCGGCCAGCACGTTCTGGTGGGCGAGCAGGTGCTTGCGCTTGGGCTTGAGCCCCTCGGGGGCGTCGCTCACGACGGCCGCGAGTCCTCCCTCCTTCAGGACACGCACCGCGGCGGGCGGGTCCCCGACGCCTTCCATGCCCTCGGGGAGCCCGGCATGGGAGCTGTCGGTGATGCCGTAGACGTACGTGCTCACTCCTGCTCCTCCTTACGGCGCGAGGACGTCGACTTACGGGCGCGCGGGCGGGACTCCGACTCCTTCTGGCGTCCCTCCTCACGGGACTGCTTGAACGCGTCCGAGATGGTCTCGGCGGCTCCCGAGAGAGCGCCCTTGGACTTGCCGCGGGCACCGGACTCGGTGACCTCGCCGACGATCTCGGGCAGACCGGGGCTCTTGTTGGGTCCGGACTCCAGGTCGAGGCGGTTGCACGCCTCGGCGAAGCGCAGATAGGTGTCGACGCTGGCCACGACGACACGCACATCGATCTTCAGGATCTCGATGCCGACCAGAGAGACCCGTATGAAGGCGTCGATGACGAGACCCCTGTCGAGGACGAGCTCAAGAACGTCGTAGAGGCCGCTGCTGCCACCTCCACCACCGGACTGTTGAGCCGGGACAACGGTCATACCGATCGATCCTCCTTTTCTGTGTCCATGTGAGTCGCGGGCGGGCGGCCTAGCGGCCGCCGGGCTTGTGTGCGTCGGCCCGTCCGCGTTCGTAGCGGCGGATGCGGCGGTAGCCGGTCAGTTCGCCGTCCGCGTCGAGTTCGACCTGGTAGCTGCCCATCAGGCTCATCGTGTCGGGCACGCGTTCCAGTTCGAGCACCTCGACCTCCAGGGACCAGCCGTCCTCGGTCTGCTCGAAGGACGACACGGTCTCGGCCGTCATGCCGGTCAGCTCGGTGAGCTGGGCGCGTGCCTGTCGCAGGACCTCCATGGGGCCCGGGCGCTTGTCCACTCCGCCGCTTCCTCTGTCCGAATTCTGTGATTTATGTGAATCCTGAGATGCATGTGTATTTCTGGTGTCAGACATGGCCACCTCTTGTCTGCGGGTGGCCGCAATGTCGATGGCCAAACCTTCACGCGAGCGTTCACGCGAAGCGTCAGGACTTGCGCAGCGCGTCCAGCCTGCGCCGGGCCGGTCCCAGGGCGCGGCCGCGGCTCATCACGCCGTCCCACGGGTCGGAGCCGGCCTGTTCGACGGCGTCGTCGATGGTCCAGCGCCGGGCGTGCAGGCCCGGGTCGTCCAGCTGGGACCAGGCGATCGGGGTCGCCACGGGTGCGCCGGGAAGGGCGCGCACGGTCAGGGGCGCGACCGCGGTCTGCGCGTAGGCGTTGCGCCCGATGTCGAGGTAGAGCCGGTCGCCGCGTTCCTTCTTGCGGGCGGCGGTGGTCAGCCGGTCCGGGTGGGCCGCGGCGAGGGTGTCGGCGACGTCGTGGGCGAACTCGCGGACCTCGTCGAAGCCGTGCCGCCCGTCGAGGGGGACGACGACGTGCAGTCCGCGCGAGCCGGTCGTCATCAGCCCCGAGGGGAGCCGGAGTTCGTCGAGGAGTTCGCCGAGCAGCACGGCCGCCTCGCGTACCGCCTCGAAGTCGTCCTCAGCGGGGTCCAGGTCGAAGACCAGCCGGTCGGGCCGGTCCACGCTGCCGGTGCGGGACAGCCAGCGGTGCAGCGTGACGGCGGCCTGGTCGGCCAGGTACACGAGGGTGGCCGCCTCGTCGCACACGGTGTGGCAGACGGTGCCGCCCTCCTTGGGCAGCTCGGCGCGGGTGATCCACTCCGGGTAGTTCTCGGGGGTGTTCTTCTGCATGAAGCGCGGTCCGTCGACTCCGTCGGGGTGCCGCTCCAGCATCAGCGGACGCCCGCGCAGATGCGGCAGCATGAGCCGTGCCGCGGACCGGTAGTAGTCGACCAGGTCCCCCTTGGTGTACTCCTTCGCGTCGCCGTCCCCAGGGAAGAGCACCTTGCCGGCCCGGTGGACGCGCACCGTGCGGCGCCCGGCCCGCACGGTGCGCTCGCCGTCGTCGCTCACCGCACGACCGCCTCCTCCACCAGCAGCTTCCCGGCCGCGGCGATCGCCTCGGCGTCGATGCCCGCGGCGCGCAGCTGCTCCTCGGGCGAGGCCGAGCCCGGCATCGTACGGACGGCCAGGCGCACCAGCCGTGGCACGGGCCGCCCGTCGAGGAAGGCGTCCAGGACGGCGTCGCCGATGCCGCCCTCCTCGTGGTGGTCCTCCACGGTGACCAGGCAGCCGGTCTCCTCGGCGGCCCGGCGCAGGGTGTCGCGGTCGACGGGCTTGACCGAGTAGAGGTCGATGACCCGGGCCCGGATGCCGTCGCGCTCCAGCGCCTCGGCGGCGGCCAGCGCCTCGGGCACGGTGACGCCCGCGGCGACGAGGGTGAGCCGGTCGTCCGGGGACGAGCGCAGCACCTTGCTGCCGCCGACGGTGAACTCCTCGTCGGGGCCGTAGATCACCGTGCTCTCGCCGCGCGAGGTGCGCAGATAGCGGATGCCCTCGCAGTCGGCCATCGCCGCGACGAGCCGTGCGGTCTGGTTGGCGTCGCACGGGTAGAGCACGGTCGAGCCGTGCACCGAGCGCATCATCGCCAGGTCCTCCAGGCCCATCTGGGAGGGCCCGTCCTGGCCGATGGCGACGCCGGAGTGCGAGCCGACGAGGTTGAGGCCGGCGCCGCTGACGGCCGCCATGCGCACGAAGTCGTACGCGCGGGTGAGGAAGGCCGCGAACGTGGCGGCGTACGGCACCCAGCCGCGGGTCGCGAGCCCGACCGCCGTCGCGACCATCTGCTGCTCTGCGATGTAGCACTCGAAGTACCGCTCGGGGTGCTCCTTGGCGAAGAACTCGGCCCGGGTGGAGTCGCCCACCTCGCCGTCGAGGGCCACGACGTCGCCGCGTCCGGTGCCGAGCGCGGTCAGCGCCTGCCCGTACGCGTTGCGCGTCGCCACCTCGTCCCCCTTGTCCCAGCGCGGCAGTTCGACGTGACCGGAGCGGACGGCGTGCAGCATGCGGGCGGCGGGCGGCTCGTGGACCTGGACGCGCACCTCGCGCGGGCCGCCGAGTTCGGCGATCGCCTCGTCGGCCTCGGGCAGGGGCTTGCCGTGCAGTCCCTCGCGGTCCTGGACCGCTGCGACGCCCTTGCCCTTGAGCGTGCGGGCGATGATCGCGGTCGGCTGTCCGGTGGTGGAGATCGCCTCGCCGTACGCGCGGTCGACGGCGTCGACGTCATGCCCGTCGACCTCGATGGTGTGCCAGCCGAACGCCTGGAAGCGGCGGGCGTAGGCGTCCAGGTCGTGGCCGTGCCGGGTCGGGCCGCGCTGGCCGAGCCGGTTGACGTCGAAGATCGCGGTGAGGTTGTCCAGGTTCTCGTACGCCGCGTGCTCGGCGGCCTCCCAGACGGACCCCTCGGCCAGCTCGCTGTCCCCGCACAGCACCCAGACGCGGTAGTTGCTGTGGTCGAGGCGCTTGCCGGCCAGCGCGATGCCGACGCCGACGGGCAGGCCCTGGCCGAGCGAGCCGGTGGCCGTCTCGACCCACGGCAGCCGGCGCGGGGTCGGGTGGCCCTCCAGGCGGCTGTCCTGCTTGCGGAAGGTGAGCAGTTCCGCGTCGTCGATGGCACCGGCCGCCTTGTAGGCGGCGTAGAGCAGCGGCGAGGCGTGGCCCTTGGACAGGACGAAGCGGTCGTTGCCGGGGTGGTCGGGGCGCTCGAAGTCGTAGCGGAAGTGGTTCGCCAGGAGCACGGCCATCAGGTCCGCGGCGGACATCGACGACGTCGGATGCCCGGACCCCGCCGCGTCCGACGCGCGCACGCTGTCCACGCGCAACTGCTGGGCCAGCTCGACGAGTTCGGCTGTGTTCATCAGTCTTCCTCCGCAGGGGTGTCGGTGCGCCTGACGGGGCCGGGGGGTTCGGTCGGCGCACCGCCGGTCGATGTCTCGGCGGGTCCGGAGGCGCTGTCCGGCACCCGTGGCAGTTCCGGTGAGGCGGTGTCCAGCGGCACCGACCAGGACCGTACGAGGCCCAACTGGACGGCCTGGCGCGGCAGTACGGCGTCCAGCAGCCAGTCGGCGGCGACCCGGACGCGGTTGCCGGGCATCGCCGCGAGGTGGTAGCCGCGGGTGACGGCGCCCGCGAGCGGGCCGGGCAGATGGACGCCGAGCGGGTTGGCGGCGGCCTGGACGCCGCCCAGGTCGACGACGAAGCCGAGGTCGCGGTGGCGGTAGAAGGTGCGTTCGCCGACGCCGATCGACGCGGCGACGTTGCGGGCCACGACGGCGCCGTGCCGCCAGGCGTGCTGCGCGGTCATGGGCGTGTAGCCGCCGGGGTTGTTCAGATCGGGTACGGCGGCGGCGTCTCCGCAGGCGAACACCTCGGGGTGGCCCGGCACTTGCAGGTGCGGGTCGACGAGGAGCCGGCCGCGTTCCATGGGCTGCCCGACGCCCTCGACGAGGGGGTCCGGCCGCACTCCGACACACCACACGAGGGTGCGGGTGTCGACGAACTCGCCGTCGGTCAGCAGGACTCCGTCGTGCGTGGCTTCCTTGACGGAGGTGCCCATGCGCACCTCGACGCCCCTCTCCCGCAGCACCCGGTCGGCGGTGCGCGAGAGCCGTTCGTCCATCTCGGGCAGCACCCGCGGCGCGACGTCGAGCAGCAGCCAGCGCGGCTTCCTGCCGTTCGGCAGGGGCCTCTTGCGGACCTGTGCCTCGGTGTAGCGCTGTCCCTGCGCCGCGACCTCGGTGCCGGTGTAGCCGGCGCCGACCACCACGAAGGTGCACCGTGCGGCGCAGCTCTTCGGGTCGTCCGCGCCGGCGGCGAGCTCCATCTGACGGGTGACGTGGTCGCGCAGGTACAGGGCCTCGGGCAGGCCCCGGAAGCCGTGCGCGTGCTCGGCGACCCCGGGGATGGGCAGCAGCTTGTTGACGCTGCCGACGGCGAGCACGAGCCGGTCGTAGGCCAGCGTGCCGCCCTCGCCCTCGGGGCCGGTGTAGTGCACGGTCCGCGAGTCGAGGTCGATGCCGTCGGCCTCGCCGAGCACCAGCCGGACGCGCGGCAGGGTCCCCGACAGGGAGACGGTCACCCGGCGCGGCTCCAGGAGCCCGGCCGCGACCTGGGGCAGCAGGGGCAGGTACAGGAAGTAGTCGGTCGGGTTGAGCAGGGTGATGTCGGCCTTGTGCCGCACCAGCTTCGACAGGGTGCGGGCCGTGCGGTAGCCGGCGAAGCCGGCACCGACGATCACGATGCGGGGTCGACTCACGGTTCGCCTCCGGCGCTGTCGCGTGCCTAGTAGGGAAGTCTTCCGCGTCCCCCTGGCCGGGGCGCCCAAACGTGCGCCGGTTTCCGCGCCGGGTGCCGGGTACTCGGGGCGGCGACCGCCGTCGGACCGGAACTCACCGGAGGTACTCCCCATGCCCGAGTACGGCTACTTCCTCTCCTGCGAGGAGTTCGGTCCCGCGGACCTCGTCGAGCAGGCCAGGATGGCCGAGCAGGCCGGATTCCAGTCGCTGTGGATCTCCGACCACTACCACCCGTGGAACGCCGCGCAGGGCCAGAGCCCGTTCGTGTGGTCGGTGATCGGGGCGCTCTCGGAGGCGGTCTCGCTGCCGGTCGAGACGGCGGTCACCTGTCCCACCGTGCGGATCCACCCGGCGGTGGTGGCGCAGGCCGCGGCGACGTCCGCCGTCATGACGGGCGGCCGATTCCGGCTCGGAGTGGGCACGGGCGAGGCGCTCAACGAGCACATCCTCGGGCACGCCTGGCCTCCCGCGACCGTCCGCATGGAGATGCTGGAGGAGGCCATCCAGATCATGCGGCGGCTGTTCACCGGTGAGGAGGTCAGCCACCACGGCACCCACTACACGGTGGAGAACGCCCGGCTCTACACGGTCCCCGACGAGCCCGTCCCGATCGACATCTCCGGCTTCGGACCGGCGGCCACGAAACTCGCGGCGCGCATCGGCGACGGCTACATCACGATGATGCCCGAGGAGCCGATGGTGGAGCAGTTCCGCAAGGGCGGCGGGGGCGGCAAGCCGGTGAGCGGCGGCACGAAGGTCTGCTACGGCACCGACCGCGACGAGGCCGTGCGCACGGTCCGCAAGCTCTGGTTCAACCAGTTCCTGCCGGGCGAGATGGGCCAGATCCTGCCCTCCCCGAGCCACTTCGAGCAGCTGGAGCCCCTGGTCACCGAGGACATGGTGGCCGGCCGGACGCCGTGCGGGGACGACATCGACGAACACGTCGCCGCGCTGAGCGCCTTCGCCGACGCCGGCTTCGACCGGGTCTACGTCAACCAGATCGGTCCCGACCAGCGGGGCTTCTTCGACTTCTACCGTACGAAGGTGCTGCCGCAGCTCCAGCAGACCTGAGGGAGCGGCCATGAAACTGCACCGTCCCGCCGTGTCCGTCTACACGGTGCCCACCGACGCGCCCGAGGCGGACGGCACGCTCGCCTGGGACTCCACGACCATGGTGATCGCGGAGGTGGCGGCGGGCGACGCGACGGGCACGGGCTGGACCTACGGGCCCGTCGCCGTCGCGGACTTCCTGCGCGACCGGCTCGCCCCGCTCGTCGAGGGCCGCGACGCCCTCGACATCCCCGCGGCGCACGACGCGATGTGCCGCTCGGTCCGCAACACCGGTCGCCCGGGTATCGCCGCCTGCGCCATATCGGCCGTGGACATCGCCCTGTGGGACCTGAAGGCCCGGCTGCTCGAACTCCCGCTGGCCCGGCTCCTCGGCGTCTGCCGCGAACAGGTCCCGGTCTACGGCAGCGGCGGCTTCACGACGTACCACGACACGCATCTGGCCGCGCAGCTGAACGGCTGGGTGCACGGGCAGCACATCCCGCGCGTCAAGATCAAGATCGGCGGGAACTGGGGTCTCGAGGTCACCCGCGACCTGGCCCGGGTGCACGCGGCCCGCCAAGTGATCGGTCCCGAGAGCGAGTTGTACGTCGACGCGAACGGCGCCTACACCCGCAAGCAGGCGATACGGGTCGGTCATGCGCTCGCCCAGCAGGGTGTGGGCTGGTTCGAGGAGCCGGTCTCCTCCGACGACCTGACGGGGCTGCGGCTGGTCCGCGACGCGCTGGTGTGCGACGTGGCCGCCGGTGAGTACGGCTATGACCTGCCCTATTTCGCCCGCATGATCACGGCGGGCGCCGTGGACTGCCTCCAGGCCGACGCGACCCGCTGCGGCGGCCTGACGGAGTTCCTGCGCGCCGCCGCCCTGGCCCAGGCGCACGGCCTGGAGATCTCCACACACTGCGCCCCGCACGTCCACGCCGCGGCGGCCGCCTCGGTCCCCAACTTCCGCCACCTGGAATGGTTCCACGACCACGTGCGCATCGAGGACATGTTCTTCGACGGCGCACTGGACCCGACGGGCGGCACGGTATGTCCCCTCGCCGGTATCGGGCACGGGCTGGAACTGCGAACGGACGACGTGGCGGAGTACCGGGTGGGGTAGACCCCCGTCGGGCGTTCCGCTCGTGCCGGGCGCGGCCGGTGGATCGGGCACGCCCAGTGTGCCGGGCGCGGCCCGTGCCGGGGACGGCCGGTGGATCGAGCACGCCCAGTGTGCCGGGCGCGGCCAGAGCCGGGCACGGCCGGTCAGGCGCGCACCCGGCGGGCCGGCCTCCCCACCGCCAGAACCCCGGCGCCCACCGCGAGGGCCGTCCCGGCGCGTACGCGGTTGCGGGAGACCCACCCCGACGTCGACCGGAGTGTCCGCCCGTGCCGGACACCGACCCCTCAGGCCCGCACCCGGCGGGCCAGCCTCCCCACCGCCACGACCCCGGCGCCCACCGCGAGGGCTGTCCCGGCGCGGGTGCGGTTGCGGGAGAGCCAGTTCTGGGCGCTGTGGTTGTGCGACTCCTCGTCGAAGCGGCCGTGGGGGCCGAAGTCCCGGCCGTGCGGTCCGTCCGCCGGGCTCCAGAGGTTGCCCGGCGAGCCGTGCTCGCCCTCGTCCTGCTGGGCGTCGAAGCCGGTGCGGGCGAGATAGCGTTCGAGCAGTCCGGGGACGGCAGCGTTGGCGAGCAGCGTGCCCACGGTGGAGCCGCCGACCCAGTACTCGCGCCGACGCGCGTGGGACGCGGCGTGCACGATCGCCCGGGCCGCGACCTCCGGCTGGAACACCGGCGCCACCGGCCTGGCCCGCCCCGGCATCCGGCTCAACACCCAGTCGAACTGCGGGGTGTTCATCGCCGGCAGCTGCACCATCGTCGTGCGGACACCGGTGCCGGAGTGCAGCAGCTCGCAGCGCAGCGACTCGTTGAACCCCTGGATCGCGTGCTTGGCCCCGCAGTACGCCGACTGCAGCGGAATCCCGCGGTAGGCGAGCGCGGAGCCGACCTGCACGATCGTGCCCCGGTCGCGCGGCAGCATGTGGTGCAGCGCGCCCCGGGTGCCGAACACATAGCCCAGGTACGACACTTCGGTGACCCGGCGGAACTCGTCCGGGGTGATCTCGGTGAACGGCGCGAAGACCCCGGAGAAGGCGTCGTTGACCCATACGTCGATGTGCCCGAACGCGTCCACGACCTGCTGGGCCGCGTCGTCCACGGCCTTGGCGTCGGCCACGTCCACGGGAACGACCAGGGCCTCGCCACCGGCCCGCTGCACCTCGTCAGCCGCCGCGGCGAGACCCTCGCGTCCCCGGGCCAGCAGGGCGACCCGGTCGCCGCGGGCGGCGAAGGCCCGGGCCGTGGCCCGCCCCACGCCGCCGCTGGCTCCGGTCACCACCACGACCCTGCCGTGCTGCGTGCGCACCGCGCGTCACGTCCGGTGGTGCGGCTGTTCGGGGTCGCCGCCCGCTTCGTCGGCCTTCGGCGAGCCCGCGGTCGGCGCGACCGGCGGGACCGGCGGGTACGGCATGCCGAGGCCGCTCGGGGGCGCCCCGGGCGCCATGCCGCCGATGACGTGGTCGCCCTGGCCCGCGCCGGAGGCGAGTTCGGCCTCGGACGGACCGGCGGGCCGGGGTGCGGAGGGCCGGGCCGCCTCGCGCAGCGCGTAGGCGGCGATGCCGAGGATCGCCGCGGTGATGAGCGCGGCCGCCCAGTCGGGCAGGCCGAGCGCGAGGGCCAGCCCCACGGCGAGTGCGACGGCCGCTCCCGCGTACAGGGCCATGGCTCCGGACGCGCCGTACAGCACGGCCGTACGCCGCTGCTTGCGAGCCTGTTCGCGCAGCTCGTCGCGCACGGCCTCGCGCGCCACCCGCGTCAGCTCGTCGACCAGGTGCCTGTCCAGATGCTGCAGATCATCCAAGCCTTCCATGCGCGCCGGGTACCCGTACGTGCGTACGCATAACGCCCCGGTGTCCCGGCCGGAAACCATCGCGTCCACGCTCCACGCCCGGGTACCAAGCGCCGAGTTCCTGGACCGTTTCGCGGCACTGCGCCAGGACGTGCTCGCGCACGCCGACAACGTGGAGCGCCACGAGAAAGAACCTCACGGTCGGTCCGGTCGCGGCCGTCGTGGACCGCACCCGGGATGTCGTACGCAAGGCGATGGGCTGATCCGCGAGGCGCCGGGCCGGTCCGCCGGGTGACGGGCCGGTGCCCGGCGGGGGCGGCCGGAGGAGGACCGATCGGCCGAAACGATCACCTTCCGCGGCCGCCCCAACTAGGCTCGTCCGCATGGACATTCTGGGAGCCACGCTGCGCATCTGCGTCGACGACCTGGACCGGGCCGTGCCCTTCTACGAACGGCTCGTGGGCGGCACGGCACTCCGTTTCGAGCGCGGTGGCGTCCAGGTGGCCGCGGTCGGCTTCTTCCTGCTGATGAGCGGGCCCGAGGCCGAGTTGGAGGTGTTGCGCAAGGTCGCCGCGACGATCGCCGTCAAGGACGTCGACGAGGCCCACCGTGTGCTCACCGAGCTCGGCGCCCACATCATCGCGGGTCCGGTGCCCACGCCGGTGGGCCGCAACCTGATCGCGATGCACCCGGACGGCACGGTGTACGAGTACGTGGACCGCAACCAGTAACCCCCGCCCCGGGCCACGCTCCTCAGACCTCGGGCGGCCGCATCCGGAAGTCGTAGTGCTCCGGCAGCGGTTCGTCGGTCAGCCGCGCCCACAGGCGGCCCACGGCCTCCGCGCCCTCGCGCAGATCGGCGGCCTCGAAGCCGGCCCGGAAGACGTCCAGCGCCTCCTCCTGCCTGCCCTCCGCGAGCAGCAGGTGTGCCTCGATCAGCCGGAACCGCCCGCGCTCCCGGGTGGCGGGATGCAGCCGTTCCCAGACGGCGCGCGCCTGCTCCGTGCGCCGCACCGCGAGCAGCGCCTCGATCGCCTCGCGGCCCAGCGCGGCCGTGGCCGCCGTCCACCGTTCGCTGTCGTCGCGCCGCTCCTGGCACAGGTCGTCGAAGGCGTCGGCGTACCGGTCCGCGGCCCGCTCGTGGTTGCCGGCCTCCTGGTCGGCGACGGCCAGACAGCGCAGCAACGGCCAGATGGACGGGGCGAGTTCGAGGGCCCGCTCCCAGCTGCGCACCGCCTGCGCCCGGTCGCCGTGGTGCCACTGGGCGACGCCGAGGTGGTACTCGGTGAGCGGGGTCGCGGGCGCGGTCTCCAGCATGTCCCGCCAGTGCGGGGCGACCAGCGTCTCGCCGGGCGGCCGCACCCGGCGCGGCTCGGGCAGGGAGCCCGCCCGCAGCAGGTGCAGCCAGGGTTCCTGGGGATCGCCGAGGGTGCTCTCGTCGAAGGGCGTGCCGGGCAGCTTGAGGTCAGCGCGCAGCACTTCGAGCGCGCCCCAGCCGGAGCCGGTGGCGAGCACCTCGCCGGGTTCGGTGTCGGCGTAGGGCTTCCAGGCGGCGTGGGCGGCGTCCACGTCGGCGCGCGGAAGCACGGCCTCGAGGCGGGCCTCGGCCGCGTCCACGACGGCGGACCAGGAGGAACCGGTGGGCGACGCGTCCAGCGGCCCGTAGGCCTCCGTCCAGCTCACCTCGCTCTCCGCGTCCAGCCGCACATGCTCCAGCTGGGTGCGGGCGAGCCCGGCCTGGATCTCGCAGTAGCCGCCGCTGCCCGGCTCGGTGAGCCAGTTCTGCCAGCGCCGCCCGCCGCTGCCCGCGCCCCACACGAACAGCTTGCGGCCGCGCAGCACATCGGTGGACGTCTGCACCAGGCCGTGGCCGGAGTCGTCGAGGGCGGCGATCCAGCGCCGGCGTTCCTGCGGCACCTCGTAGAAATAGTCGGCGGCGTAAGGGTTTTGGAGCGGGTAGGAGCGGTCGATTCCGTCGTATGCCGGCACGGGCACCCGGCGCAGCCGGCGTTCGTAACTGAAGTGCCAGGCCTCCTCGGCGGGGGCCAGCACCCGGCGCTCCTCCGGCACGGCGATGTTGGACCACCAGTAGACCGGCGCGGGCCGCTCGTGCGGATTGCGGATGCGGACGCCGACGTGGAGGAAGTCGGAGTGGCGCGGCAGCCAGAGGTCGACCTGGAAGGGCAGGTCGCGCAGCCGCTCCCACTCCCACAGCCGGAGCATCTCGCCGCCGTCGGGGGCGGGGACGCGGGCGGCGTGCAGCGGGGAGCAGGACAGGGTGGTGTGGCCGGTGGCGCCGATGTTCCACTCGATGCCGCCGGAGAACCAGGCGCCGTTGAGCGCGAAGTTGGCGGGCTGGAACACCGGGTTGCGGTAGAGGAGTTCACGGCCGGTGGGCTTGTGGAAGAGCGAGGCGACCCGGCCGCCGAGGCCGGGCAGGACGGTCGCGCGCAGCCGGTCGTTCTCGATCACGAGCGCGTCGAACTGCCGGGGTTCGCGCGTTCTGCCGTAGCCGTCCCGCACGCGCACCGGCAGCAGGCTGCGCAGCGGCTCGTAGTCCACCTGCCGCGCCATGTCGCGCGGCAGTTCGTCCCGGTCGCGTGCGTCGATGCGGTGTACCTCGTGGAGCAGCCGCAGCGGGGGCAGGGGGTTGTCCGGCCCCAACTGCGCCGCGGGCAGGGTCAGTACCTCACGTCGGATCGTCGTCACGATCACCATGGAAGCCCCTCACCGATGAGCTGACCAGGGGCAGTACGAGTCAGGATTACGCAAAGGCCCCAGCGGCCGGCCGCGGAAAATCCCGGGTGCGGTCCGTCCCCGTCGACGTACAGTCGGGCCTTCGACCCACATCGACGCGGCAGCACGGGAGCAGACGGATGAGCGAGCAGCACACGTACCGGGTGATCGTCCGCGGCACGTGGGAGGGGCTGAGCGAGGCGGCCCGGGAGCGGCTGCTGGCCGAGGCCGCGGATCACGGTATGACGAGCATGCGGTTCACCGAGGAGGGCTCGCTGACGTACGAGCCGAGGCCGCTCAAGCACTTCTCGATGCGGTACGTGGTGGTGTCGGACGCGGCGGACGGCGAGGAGATGGCGGGCGCGATCGCGGAGGACCGCGCCGAGACCACGCTCCGGGGCCTCGGCTACGGCTTCGGCGGGCTCCGGTCCACCGTCACGGATCTCGACACCATGAAGGTCAACCGGAAGTCCGCATCTCGGCGGTGATCGCCCAGCGTTCGTGGTCGCGCCAGGCCCCGTCGATGAAGATCATGTCCGGGGAGAAGCCCTCCAGGCGGAATCCGCAGGACCGGGCGAGTGCGATCGACGCGGCGTTTCGCGGCTGGACGTTGATCTCCAGGCGGTGCAGCCGCATCGGGCCGAAGGCGTGGTCCATGACGAGGTTCAGGCCCTCGCGCATCAGCCCCCGCCCGGCGGCGTGCGCGAAGGCGCCGTAGCCGAGCGCGCCGCAGCGGAAGCCGCCCTCGACGATGTTGTTGATGTTGATGAACCCGGCGATGGCCCCGTCTACCGCCCCACCGTCCTGCCCGCTTGCCTTCTCGCAGACCAGGAACCCGGCCTTGGTCGGGTCCTCGATCAGCCGGCTCGCGTACGCGGTGTACGCCGTCGGGGTGTCCGGCGGGAACAGCCAGGGCTGGTGCAGTGCCTTGCTCTCACGGGCCCGCGCGGCGAACTCGACGCCGTCGTCGTAGGTGAAGTGGCGTATGCCCACCCGGGGGCCTTCGGTGAGATAGCGGGATGCGGTGTGCGGCATTCCGCCACCCTACGGCGGCCTCAGCCGCCGAGCACGGGCAATTCCAGCACCCCGGTGTCCCCGGGCGCGCTGACGACGGTCACCGGCTTGATCCCCTGGTTGCCGAAGTACGCGTCGTCGCTGGCGGCGATCACGAACCGCAGCCGGTGCCCCTTCTCGTACCGGTGGACGATGCCCGGCAGCGTCACGGTGAAGCTCTTGGTCACGTCCGGCACCCGGACCGGCGCGATCAGCCGGTGCACGAGCGTCCTGCTGCCGTCGGGCGCGATGTCGTAGAGCTTGGCGAACAGGACGAGCCGGTCGGCGGCGTCACCCGAGCGCTGGGCCCGTGCGGCGGCCGGTGAGACGACCCTGAGCGTGGCCCGGGGCGAGCCGACGACGTCGGTGGTGCGGGTGAGCGGTGCGCCGGTCCAGGCGAGATAGGTGCCCGCGGTGTCGTACGGCCCCGGGTCCGGCAGCCCGGCGATCCCGGCCAGCGAGCTCTCCGAATGGCTCGTGGGGATCAGGTGGTTGGTGTACGTACGGCTGCCGCGGACGACCTTGCTGCGGTTGTCGACCAGCTTGCCGTCGCCGGAGAGGTAGAACGTCCGGTCGAGGGAAGGGAGTTGGGCGGCCGTGGCGTAGGTGCGGGCGGGGTCGGTGATCCAGTCGCGGTAGTAGGCGAAGGCGGGGCCGGTGTCGGTGTTCTGCCGGTGCAGATAGCGGTCGAACCAGGCGAGGATCCGTCGGCCGACGTAGCTGGTCTCCAAGTTGCCCTGGGCGAGGTCGAGTTCGCCGCTCGCGGGGTCGGTGATGCCGCCGCTGTGCCCCCAGGACTGCCAGATCATCTTGGTGGGCGTGCCCTGCGCCTTGAGCGTCTTGTACGTGGCGGTCGCCTCGTTGAGGTTGAACAGGGTGTCGGCCTGCCCCTGGATCAGCAGGGTGGGCGCCTTCACGCGGCTCAGATACGAGCGGGGGGAGACGCTGTGCGCGTAGGCGAGCATCTCGGCGGTCGGGCCGGGGCGGTAGCTCCCGGAGTTCAGCAGCCGCATCGTCGCGCAGGCCTTGGTGACGAAGTGCAGACAGGCCAGGGAGTTGATGCGGGACGGGTCGAGGTTCGGCTCGGTCAGCGGCTGGCCCTCGCCGATGAGGTAGAAGCCGTTGGTCCACTGCCATTTGAAGGCGCCGGGGACGGTGCTGGAGGCGTTGTTGGGGTCGAGCGAGTAGGCGAGGTCGTTCCAGGTGATCAGCGGGACGAGCGCGTCCACCCGGTGGTCGACCGCCGCCGTCGCCAGCTGGATCGCCCCGCCGTACGAGCCGCCGATCATGCCGACCCGCGGGTCGCCCGGGCGGTCGAGGGTGACGAAGTCGGCTCTGGTGCCGTCGTCGGCGGCGCGCTTGCCGCCGAGGAAGTCGACCAGTCGCGCGGCGGCCGTACCGTCGATGGCCGGGTCGTCCAGGGAGATCAGGCAGCCGGACTTGCCGAAGCCGAGTCCGGAGTAGACCAGGGACACATAGCCGCGCTCGGCGAAGGCCTTGCCGATGGCGTCGGTCGAGCCGTCGGACTTGCTGCCGCCGAAGCCGTTCGTCGCGACCACGGCCGGGGCGGGATGCGCCCGGTCGACGCCCGCCGGGCGGTACAGATCGGCGTCGACCGCGCAGGTGCGGCCGCCCGCCTCGACGGTGAACCTCAGTGCCGTGACGCTGTACTGCCCGGTCGACGCCGCGGGCGCGGTGACGGCCAGGGGCGCGGTGAGCGCCGCACACAGGGCGACGGCGAGGGCAGGCCCTCGGGCGGCGCGGGATCGGGGCACGCGTCGGGACACTGAGACCTCCACACTCGGGACAGCCCTGCTTACCGACCAGTAAGTACTGGCCGGTTGTCATGGTGTGACACGTGTCAGAGGAGGTCAATCGCCCAGATGAGTGTTGTTGACGGATGTTCAGTGAAGGGGACTCAGCGCAGAGCGGGCTGATCGAGCGTCAGCGTGCGCGCGTCGGCGTCCAGTTCCGCCGTGACCCCGAAGGGGACAGTCAGCGCCCCCGCGCAGTGCCCGAAACCGAACTCCTCCACGACCGGGATCCCGAGGCCGGCCAGCCGGTCCGTCAGCACCGCGCGCACCCCGTCGTAGGGTCCGCACTCCTCCCACGAGCCGAGCGCGATCCCGCCGACGCCGTCCAGCCATCCGCTGCGCAGCAGTTGGGTCAGCATCCGGTCGATGCGGTACGGCCGCTCGCCGACGTCCTCGACCAGCAGCAGTCCGCCCCGGGCGCCGGGATGGGCGTGAGGCGTGCCGAGGTCGGAGGCCAGCAGGGCAAGACAGCCGCCCACGGTGACGCCGCGGGCCCGCCCGGGCACCACGGTGGCTCCGGCGGAGGCGATGGTGCGGGCGTCCTCCGGGGCGAACAGCGTGGTCCGCAGATGCTCCTGCGCCCGGCCGTTCTTGATGAAGTCGACACCGGCGGCCGCGGGACCGTACAGGGTGACCAGGCCCAGGCGGGTGGCGAACGCCTGGTGCAGCGTGGTGACGTCGCTGAAGCCCACGAACACCTTGGGCCCCGCGGTCCGCATCGCCTCCCAGTCGAGCAGGTCGACCATCCGCTGTGCCCCGTACCCGCCCCGCGCGCACATCACGGCGGCCACGGACGGATCGCACCAGGCGCGCTGCAGATCGGCGGCCCGGTCCGCGTCGCTGCCCGCCAGATAGTCGAACTCCCCGTGCCGGTCCAGCACATGGGGCGCCACCACCGGGTCGAGGTCCCAGCCGCGCAGCACGTCGAGCCCCGCCTGCACCCGCTCCTCGGGCACCGGCCCACTGGGGGCGACGATCGCCACGCGGGCGCCGGGGGCCAGCCGGGAGGGCCGCCGCAGTGGCCGGAGGTGCTCGCTCACTTGGACAGCTCCAGGGTCGGGACGCCCTGCGGATTGAGGCCGAACACCTGGGCGTACAGGGAGAGTTCGGACTCCAGGACGCGGATCATGGTGTCGGCCCGGCGGAAGCCGTGCCCCTCCCCCTCGAAGGCGATGTAGGCGTGCGGCACCCGCCGTCCCTCCATCCGGGCCAGGAACCGCTCGCACTGCGCGGGCGGGCAGATCACGTCGTCCAGGCCCTGCAGCAGCAGGAAGGGCACGGTGATGCGGTCGGCGTGCTCGGCGGGCGAGCGCTCCGTGTACCGGCCCGGCACCTCGGCGAGCGGTCCGACCAGCGTCTCCAGGTACTGCGACTCGAAGTCGTGGGTCTCCCCCGTGCCCCAGGCGGTGAGATCGAGGATGGGGTAGATGATCGTGCCGCAGGCGTACACGTCGGTGGCGGCGAGCGAGGCGGCCGAGGTCCAGCCGCCCGCGCTGCCGCCGCGGATCGCGAGCCGGTCGCGGTCGGCGGTGCCCTCCTCGGCGAGCGCGAGGGCGACCGCCGCGCAGTCCTCGACGTCGACCACACCCCACTGCTCGCGCAGCCGGCCGCGGTACTCACGCCCGTACCCGGTCGAGCCGCCGTAGTTGACCTCGGCGACCCCGATGCCCCGGGAGGTGAAGTAGGCGATCTCCAGGTCGAGCACGAGCGGCGCCCGGCTGGTGGGGCCGCCGTGCGCCCACACGACATACGGCGGGAGCTCGCCGCCGGGCGCGACA
Organism: Streptomyces spinosisporus; assembly: GCF_022698145.1. GTDB lineage: Bacteria > Actinomycetota > Actinomycetes > Streptomycetales > Streptomycetaceae > Streptomyces > Streptomyces spinosisporus. Next base: position 611,750 of record NZ_JALDAX010000001.1, on the reverse strand, counting down.
CAGCCGGGGTTGTGCGGCGGATAGATGTGCGCGTGGATGTCGCGGCCGGCCGGTCCGGTGAAGGTGCGGATCTGGGGTTCGGGGTAGTAGGCGGGATCGACGGCGTCGTCGTGCTCGGCGCCGATCACCCGGGCCCGGCCCGTGCGGGTGTCCAGCTCCACGACCTCGTACGCGCTGCGCGGGCTGGCCCCGACACAGACGACGCGCTCCCCGTGCACCGCGAGCGTGGGGGCGAACTCGGTCCAGGGGCCCGCCGCGTCGACGACCTCGCCGCTGTCGGGGTCCAGTATCCCGAGCGCGGTGGCGCCGCGGCCGTGCACGACGGCGATCAGACCGCTGTCCAGCGGGGCGAACCAGCGCTGGCCGAGCTTCCACAGCGGCCCGCCGAACTCCTCCTCGCGCTCGCACAGCGGGGTGCCGTCGCGGTAGAGGTTCCACCAGCCGGTGCGGTCGCTCGCGTACAGCAGCGAGCCGTCGGCCGCCCACTCCACCTGGGCGACGGACTCCTCCGCTCCTCCGGCGAGGGTCCGTGCCGCCCGGAAGGTGCCGTCGTCGGCGACCTCGGCGACGACCAGCTCCGTGCCGTCCCAGGGCATCCGGGGATGGTCCCAGGCCAGCCAGGCGGCGCGCCCGCCGTCGGGCGAGAGCCGGGGGTCGGTGACGAACCGGTGCCGGTCGTCGGTGAGTTCGCGGACGGCGTCCCGGTCCTGGGCCGCCGAGCCGTCCAGCGGAACCGCGGCCAGGACACGGCGCACATCGGTGGGGCCGTCACCGGTGAACTCCTCCAGCACGCACCACACTTCACCGCGCTCCACCAGCACCTGCGGCTCGGCCCAGCGCAGCCCGCCGCCCACCGGCGAGAGAGGGGTCAGAGGGCGCGGCTCGCCGCCGGGTTCATGGCGGTACAGGCGCTGGTCGGCGAAGTCGACGAACACCACGAGCGGTGCACCGTCCACCACGGCGGCGGACCAGGGCTGTCCGCCGTACTCGATGACACGGCTGCGGACGTTCCACGGCGCGGGCAGCACCTGCTCCTCGCGGCCGTCGGCGCGGCGCCGCACCAGGGTGCGCCGGCCGCCCTCGGCGGGACGCGGCTCGGTCCACCACGCCTCGTCGCCGACGAAACCGACGAACTCGGGCCGCCCGTCGTGCGCGGCCGCCAGCGCCGCGTCGATGGGCGACGGCCAGGATCCGTACGCCAGGGTCTGCACGCTCTCCCCCACCTTCACTCAGGCCGTCCGCAGGAACCGGTCGAGTACCCGCACACCGAAGTGCAGTGCCCCCACCGGGACTCTCTCATCCACTCCGTGGAACATGGCCTGATAGTCGTAGCCCTCGGGGAGCTCGAGCGGAGTGAACCCGTAGCCGGTGATGCCGAGGCGGGAGAACTGCTTGGCGTCCGTGCCGCCCGACATGCAGTACGGCACCACATGCCCCTCGGGCGCGAACTCCTCGATGGCCTCCCGCATCCGCGCGTACGTCGGCGCGTCGACGGGTGCCTCCAGGGCCACCTCGCGGTGCACGAACTCCCAGTCCACGTCGGGTCCGGTGAGCCGGTCCAGGGTCGCCCGGAACTCGTCCTCGGCGCCGGGCAGAAAGCGTCCGTCGACGTGGGCGACGGCCTCTCCCGGGATCACGTTGACCTTGTAACCGGCGTCCAGCATGGTGGGGTTGGCGCTGTTGCGGACGGTCGACTCGACCAGCTTGGCGGCCGGGCCGAGCTTGCGCAGCAGCCCGTCGACGTCGGACAGGTCGGCGTCGAGGCCGTAGACCTCGGCCAGTCCGGCCAGCGCGGCCCGCACGGTCGCGGTGGGCCGCAGCGGCCACTCGTACGCGCCGATGCGGGTGACGGCGGCCGCGAGACGGGTGACCGCGTTCTCCTTGTTCACCTTGGAGCCGTGTCCCGCGCGCCCGCGCGCGCTGAGTTTCAGCCAGCCCGTTCCGCGCTCGCCGGCCGCGAGCGGGTAGATCTGCCGGCCGCTGCCGTCGTGGAAGGTGAACGCCCCCGACTCGCTGATGCCCTCGGTGCATCCCTCGAAGAGCTCGGGGTGCTCGTCGGCGAGGAACCCCGCGCCGTCCCGGGCGCTGTCCTCCTCATCGGCGGTGAACGCGACGACGACATCGCGGCGCGGCCGGATCCCCTCGCGCGCCCAGCCCCGCACGACGGCGAGGATCATCGCGTCCATGTTCTTCATGTCGACCGCGCCGCGCCCCCACACGACGCCGTCGCGGACCTCACCGGAGAAGGGGTGCACGCTCCAGTCGTCGGCCTGCGCCGGGACGACATCCAGATGACCGTGGACGAGCAGCGCGTCGGCAGACGGGTCGCTCCCCTCGATCCGGGCCACCACATTGGCCCGCCCCTCGGTGCGCTCCAGGAGCATGGGCTCCAGTCCCGCCCCGGCCAGCTGCTCGGCCGCGTACTCGGCGGCCGGCCGCTCCCGGCAGTCGCCGCCGCCCCGGTTGGTCGTGTCGATGCGGATCAGATCGGAGGTGAACCGGACGACCTCGTCCAGCGCCTGCTCGTCAGCCATACTGCTCCTCCACCGCGGCCGAGACGATCGTGGTGACCGCCTTGAAGGTACGGATGCCCTCGTACATGGTGTCGCTGGTGTACGCCACCTTCCGCTCGCCGATCCGCTCCACGCCCGGCACGACGGTCGCGGAGAGCGCGAGGTGCTCGGCGTCGAACTCCAGCGCCACGGTGAACGGCCCGCCCCGCACCGGCTCGTGACGGACCGCGAGCTGTGCGGCCTCCTTCGCGGCGGCCCGGATGTCGGCGGCGGTCCTGGCCGGTGTGCGGCACACGGCGGCGTAGCGCGAGACATGGTCCTTGACGGCGACCTTCAGCGCCTCGGGCGCATAGCCGAGTGCGTCCTCGCAGGCCAGGTCGTCGCCGGTGACGAGGACCACGGGCACGCCGTACTCGGCGACCACGTGCGCGTTCAGCAGGCCCTCGCTCGCCCGTACGTCGTTGAGCCACACGCCGGTGATGGAGTTGGCGAGGTAGGTGTGCGCGAGCACCCCCTCCATCCCGGCGCCCGTGTGGTAGCCGACGAAGGCGATGCCGTCCACGTCGCCGTGCTGCACGCCCTCCACCATGGACAGGGACTTGTGCCGCCCGGTGAGCATCTCGGTGCGCTCGTCCAGCTGCTCCAGGAACAGGTTGCGCATGCTCCAGTGGGCCTCGTTGACGACGACCTCGTCCGCCCCGCCGTCGAAGAACCCCAGCACGGCCGCATTCACGTCCGAGGTGAACATCGAACGGCACCGCTCCCACTGCGGAGTGCCCGGCAGCACGTCGGCAGGCCAGGTCACCCCCGTGGCACCCTCCATGTCGGCGCTGATCAGGATCTTCATGGAGCGCCACGTTACGCGCCGCGGGGGAAACCGGCCAGGAAGTCACCGGTCGGGGTGCAGGTCGTCACAGGTGCACGGCGACCGCGTCGAACGTCGTCTCAGGTGTCTGGGGGCTGGTGAAGCGGGCGTTGACGAGATACAGGCGGTGGCCGAAGCGGGCGATGGTGGTGGGGACGTCGAAGCGGGGGTCGGTGATGGTGCGGCGCAGGGTGGCGGTGGTGGCCTTGGCGTCGAGCTCGAAGACACTGATCAGGTTCAGCCGGTTCTGCACGACGTACAGCGTGCGGCCGATGCGCCACAGGCCGTCGCCCGCCATCACGTTCTCCGCGCCGGCCAGGGCGATCTCGGTGGCGGAGCCCGTCCTGAGGCTGATCTTGTACAGCCTGCCGGGGGTGCTGCTGACGACGATCAGGCCGCGGCCGCCCGGGGCGGAGACGATGCCGTTCGCGTTGTTGACGCCGGGGGTCTGCACCCAGTCACCGGTCAGCGGCAGGGTGCGCACCGTGCCGCCGCGGCCGCGCGGCACGCCGTACAGGACGGCGTCGAGCGAGTCGGTGAACCAGGCGCGGTCGTCGAGCAGGGTGACGTCGTTGATGAAGTGGCCGGTCTCCGGGCTCAGTCGGTAGGTGGTGAGGACCTTGCCGGTGCGGGAGTCGTGGATGCGCGCGACGCCCGTGCTGCCCGCGACGTACAGCAGCCCGTCGCGGTCCAGCTTGAGGCCGACGGCGACCTGGCCGGTCGCGCCGGCGTAGAGAACGCCGCCTTTTCCGGTGCGCAGATCGGTGCGGTAGATGGCGCCGTTGGCCCGCGAGCCCATGTAGGCGAACGGCCTGCTGCAGATCGTGATGCCCTCGGGGAGCCAGCCGTCGGGCAGCGGGAAGCGAGTGGGCCAGGTGGCTCTGCCGGTGGCGTCGGACGCGCTCGCGGTGCCCGCGCCGGTTCCCAGCGCGAGGGCGGTGACGGCGCCTGCGCCGAGCACGGCGCGGCGGGAGGGACGGGAGTGGTTCGAGGTCATGGTTCGGGCCTCCGGGGCGGTGAGGGTGGGACTCGGCGAACTCCTGAACTTTGCGAACCTTGGCGACTCGATGACCCGGCCTTGGCCGGGGTTTCGAATTCTGTTCGTGAAAACGAGCCGTCGTCCGCGGGAGTTCCCCGGCGCCCCACCGTCACCCGAAGGTGTCCCTCCAGGCCGTTGCGGCAGCGGAGGGAGGGTCGGGCCTCAGCCCATGCGCCCCGCCACCAGCCATGTCGAGGGCAGGACGATCGGGCTGCCGTCGGGCCCGGACTCCGTGGTGGTGAGCGGGAGTTCGCCGCTCGCGAGGACGGTGAGGCCGGCCGCCCGCAGATACTGCGGCAGCGCGTCGTCGGCCACCTCGCCCGGCGCGATGCCGTGCTGGAAGATCGGTGCGAGCTTGGGCGGCGGTCCCGTGGGGCTCTGCGCCAGGCCCATCAGCACGGGCTTTGCGGCTTCGGCGAGTTCCACGAGGAAGACCCGGCCGCGCTGTCCGACGAGTGTCGCGAGCCCGTCCGCCATGGGCTGCCGGTCGTCCGGCTCGGCCTGGTGCAGCACGCCGCGCATATAGACGTTGGCGTCGCCGAGTTCGGCGTGCAGCGTCTCCGTCTCGCCCTTCTCCACGGCGTCGAGCACACGGTAAGTGGCCTGTCCGGCCGGGTCGGCGTGCCGGGCGTGGTCGAGGGCGGCGCCCGACAGATCGGCGCCGACGACATGCCGGAAGCGCTCGGCGAGGAACCGCGTCTGGGTGCCGTTGCCGCAGCCGAGGTCCACCATCGCAAGGCCGGGGTCGGCGAGATGCGGTTCGAACAGCGCCAGGTGGACGCCCGCGGTCACGGCCGGCTCGGCGTCCCAGAACACCGCCCCCTGCTCATCCGGGGCCTCACGCCAGAAGCCGTCCCAGGCCTCGCGGTACCGTCTCGTCACGCTCATGCACAACTCCCCAGGGTGCGACGATCTCGCCCGTCCTGGCGACGGGCGAGTACGGTCTATCGCGCCCCGGTCACCGCTACAAGCGCGTGGCGCATTCCTTCACTCCGCATTCGAGAGGTATGCGCCCGGTGCGCCCTTCGCACTCCGGATACGGGGCCGGCGGCCCGGACTTCGGCATCGGCGCCGCGGACTGCGGGATCGCCGCGGACTGCGGGATCAGCGCCGCGGCAGGGTCAGTTCGAACCAGACGGTCTTGCCCGTCTTCGTACGGCTGGTGCCCCACTCCCGGGCGAGGGTGCTCACCACGCGCAGCCCGCGCCCGAACTCGTCGGTCGGACCGGCGCTGCGCAGCGTCGGCAGGTCGTGGTCGTCGTCCTCCACCTCGACCAGCAGGTGGTCGCCCCGGACGAGCCGCAGTTCCACGGGACGGCTGTGGGAGTGCCGTACGGCATTGGTGACGAGTTCGCTGACCATCAGCTCGGCGTTGCGGACGAGCCCGGCGAGCCCCCACTCGTGGAGCTGTTCACGGACGACGGCACGCGCGCGTGCGACCTCGATCGGGTCGAGGGCGAGGCGCCACTCGGCCACGTCGTCTGCCTCGACGCCGTTGAGCCGGGTCATCAGCAGGGCCACGTCGTCCTTGCGGCCACCGCGTGTGTTGAGGGCGCGGATGATCCGGTCGCAGGCGTCGTCCATGGAGGCGGCAGGGTGTGCCGCGGACTCGCAGAGTGTCGCCAGGCCCAGTTCGATGTCCTCGCCGCGCACCTCGACGAGGCCGTCGGTGCACATCACCAGCCGGTCGCCGGGCTGCACGCGCACGCGTACCGCCTCGAAGGGCACCCCGCCGACGCCGATCGGCGCGCCCGTCGGCAGGTCGAGCAGCTCGCTGCGGCCGTCGGCGGCACGGACCAGGACGGGCGGGATGTGACCGGCGTTGGCGATGTGCAGCTCGCCGGCGATCGGGTCGTAGACGGAGTACAGACAGGTCGCGAGGTAGTTGTCGCCGAGCCGCTGGGCGAGGTCGTCGAGATTGCGCAGGAGCTGGGCGGGCGGCAGGTCCAGGGCGGCCATCGTCTGCACGGCCGTACGCAACTGGCCCATCATCGCGGCCGAGTTGAGGCCGTGGCCCATGACGTCGCCGACGACGAGGGCGGTGCGGGCGCCGGGCAGCTTCACCGAGTCGAACCAGTCGCCGCCGACCCGGCCCAGCAGCGTGCCGGGCAGGTAGCGGGTGGCGATGTCGCAGCCCGCCATGCGCGGCGGGATGTGCGGCAGCATGCTGTCCTGGAGGGTCTCGGCGACACTCTCCTGGTAGGTGTACATGCGCGCGTTGTCGAGCACGAGGCCCGCGCGGGCGGCGAGTTCGGCGCCGGTGACCCGGTCCATGTCGTTGAACTCGACGCGCTCCGGGTGGCGCAGCAGGATCATGAAGCCGAGCACGACGTTGCGGGCCTTCAGCGGCACCACCAGCATGGAGCGGCCCGTGATCAGCGGCCGGATGTCGCGCTTTTCGAACTGCGAGGCGATGGCGTGGCCCATCACCTCGCTGATCCGGGGCACGAGGACGGGCTCACCGCTGGTCATGCACTGGAAGAAGGGCGTGTGCGCCGGGAAGGGCATGGCCTCGCCGACCGGCACGACGTCGTCCCAGCGGCCGGGTTCGTCGGTGTGCTCCAGGGCCACCCGGTGCCACATGGTGGTGGTGTCCGGGACGCCGTCGGGGAACCCCTCCCCCGCGACCACCTGTTCCCGCAGATAGGTGCCTGCGACGTCCGTGAAGCGCGGCACGACTGCCTTGCTCACCTCGACGATGGTCCGCGACAGGTCGAGGGAGGTGCCGATGCGGGCGCTGACCTCGTTGAGGAACTCCAGGTGTTCCCGTACGGCGGCGTACTCCAGGTCCGGGGCCTCGTCGGCGGCTTCCTGCGGCAGGGCCCGGCCCTCGGCCGCCGCCCGCGCGGCCCGCTCCCGGCGGGCCTTGCGCTGGGCGCGCCGCGGCACGCCCCAGTCGGGGGTGACCGGCACCCGGTCGCTCTGGCTGAACTCCAGCACGGGATAGCCCAGTTCGAGGACCTGCGCGACGATGCGGGCGCTCTCGTCGACGCTCATGCTGGGCAGGATCTCGGGCAGCCGGCGGGCCAGCTGTTCGGCACCGGGGAAGTCGGTGTGCAGGGCGAAGCCGGGCGCGATCCGCTCGTACGCCATGTCCGCGGCGCCGCCGTCGGGGTCGTCCTGGCGCAGCCCCGCGGCGTCGGCGGCGAGCACCAGCAGCCGCTCGCTCCCCGGACCCACCAGGGGGTACGCCCACCACAGCACGTCCACGCGCGCGTGGTCCCCCTCGGGCGCGGGCACGGTGAGGCGGGCGCGGCCCGCGGCCGGGTAGGAGAGCCTGCCGTCGAGGGACGATTCGAGGTCGGGTCCGAGTCCGTCGTAGACGGCGTACGTCCCGTACGGAGCGATGTCGTCGTCCTCGGGCAGGGCGCCGGAGACGGGCAGCAGGTCGACGGCGGAGCGGCCCAGCGCCTCGTCCTTGGGGACCCCGAACAGCCGTCCCGCGCCCCGGCTCCAGTGGGAGACCAGGCCGTCACGGTCGGCCACGACCACGGCCAGCGGGATGCGGCCGACCGCGACGGACTCCTCCGCCGTGCCGGTCACGGTTCCGCGGCCGGGAGGAGTGTCCCTCCCGGTGCCACGGTCGGTGCCGTTGTCCATGGCCCAGGGCCTCCCTCCCCCACGGCTCCGCAAGATCTGTGCCGCCTACTCCACCGTACGGCCCCGGTCGGAGGCGATGTGCGGCAATGCGGGAATTGGTGCCGCGGCCGTCCCGGTCCGGCTGATCCCCCGTCAGTCCTCGTGCCCCAACTGCAGGTCCCGTTCGGTCCGTCCGCCTCCCGCGACCTGCAGCACGGTGGCGACGGGCGGGTAACCGGCGGCGATGACGGTGTACTCGCCGGAGGAGAGATCGACGAACCGGAACGTTCCGTCGGGTCCGGTGGTGAGCGTGTCCACGACGTTGCCGGCCGCGTCGAGCAGCGTCACGCGCGCGTCCTCGACGGGCCGTCCGCCGCTCGCCCGCACGGTGCCCCGCAGCACGGCTCCTCCTGCGAGCTCGACGTCCTGGCGGGTCTCCCGGGCGGCCTGCACGCTGACGGGGAGCGCGGCCGGGCGGAACGCGGGCGCGCTGGCCGCGAGGGTGTACTCGCCGGCGACCAGCTCGGTGATGACATAGCCGCCCTCGCGTGCGCTGCGGGTGGTGGCGACGACCTCGCCGTGCACATTGGTGAGCGTCACGGTGGCGTCCCGCACGGGGGTGCCGTCGGCGGTCAGCACCGTGCCGGCGAGGCGTCCGGCGCCGCCGAGGACGACGTCCAGTTCGACGGGGCGCTCGCCGACGGTGACGGAGACGGCCTGCGGCTGGTGGCCGCCCGCGGCGGCGATGAGGACGTAGGAGCCCGGGCCGGGCGTGGACAGCGCGTACCGCCCGTCCTCACCGCTCGCGCCCCGGCCGATCTGCGTTCCCGCCACGTCGATGAGCGTGAGCGCCGCGCGCGGGACGACGGTTCCGTCGGGGTGCTGCACCGTGCCGCAGACGGGAATTCCGGCGCCGCGGGGCGAACGTGCCTGCGGCACCGTGATGTTCACCGGCTCCGATTCGGTCGCGTGAGGGGACGCTGCGCTGTTCAAGAGGGGGATCTCCTTGAGGAAGAAGGCGATGACGAGACCGACGGCCAGCACCGGCACCAGGTAGAGGAAGATGCGGGGCATGGCGTCGGCGTAGGCCCGGATGTAGTCGTCGCGCAGCGGGGCGGGCAGCGCGTGGACGAGCTGCGGAGTGATGGACTCGGGGTCGGGCAGGCGCTCGCCCGCGCGCGTGGGCAGCTGTTCTTCGAGGGCGTCGGTGAGCCGGTGGGCGAAGAGGGTGCCGAAGATCGCGGCTCCGACGCTGCCGCCGATCTGCCGGAAGTAGTTGTTGGCACTGGTGGCCGTGCCGAGGTCGGCCGGGCGGACGGAGTTCTGCACGGCGAGGACCAGGACCGGCATCACCATGCCGATGCCGGCGCCGAGGACCGCCATCCAGATGCTGTAGTGCAGCCGGGGCGTGTCGATGTCGAGCCGGGACAGCAGCCACATGCCGAGCACGGAGACGGCGCTGCCGAGCACGGGGTAGATCTTGTAGCGCCCGGTGTGGCTGATGAGCTGCCCGGAGATGATCGAGGCGCCGACGATGCCGCCCATCATGGGCAGCATCAGCAGGCCCGACTCGGTGGCGGAGGCTCCGTCGACCATCTGCAGGAAGGTCGGCAGATAGCTGGCGGCGCCGAACAGCGCGACGCCGATCACCAGGCCCACCAGGCCGGTGACGTTGAAGACGGAGTCCCTGAACAGCCTGAGCGGGATGAGGGGTTCGGCGGCGAAGTGTTCGGCGGCGACGAAGAGCACCGTGGCGGCCAGCGCTCCGGCCCCGAGCCCGAGGATGACCCGTGAGCCCCAGGCGTACTCGGTGCCGCCCCAACTGGTCAGCAGGACCAGGCAGGTCGAGGCGGCGGCGAGCAGCAGCGCGCCGAGGAGGTCGAGCCGCGGCCTGACGCTCGGCCTCGGCAGCTTCAGCACGACGGTGACGACGGCGAGCGTGACGAGGCCGAAGGGGACGTTGAAGTAGAAGCACCAGCGCCAGGAGAGGTGGTCGGTGAAGTAGCCGCCGAGCAGGGGGCCGGCCACGGACGCGAGGCCGAACGCGGCGCCGATCAGGCCCATGAAGCGGCCCCTGCGGCGGGGCGGCACGATGTCCGCGATGATCGCCTGCACGCCGATCATGAGCCCGCCCGCGCCCACGCCCTGGACCGCGCGGAAGGCGATCAGCTGGTCCATGGACTGCGCCCGGCCCGCGAGCGCGGCACCGATCACGAAGATGACGATGGCGAACTGGAAGACGCCCTTGCGGCCGAGCAGGTCGCCGAGCTTGCCGTAGATCGGGAGCCCGATGGTGGCGGTCAGCAGATAGGCGGTGATCGCCCAGGACATCCGGTCCAGGCCGTGCAGCTCGCCGACGATCTTCGGAAGCGCGGTGGCGACGATCATCTGCTCCAGGGCGGCGAGCAGCAGGGCCAGCATCAGCCCGAGGAAGACCAACCGCACCCGGCGCGGGCTCAGTTCGGCCGGAACGGCCGGTGCGGCGGCGGGCGTTCGCGCAGGTGCCGGCGCCGCTTCCCGGTGCACCAGAGTCGTCCCGCCCACGTACCGCTCCCCTCGTCGCGCTGCCACGCAATTCCCGCGTAAGGCGACAACTACGAGCAAGCACGACGAGTTACGGCAGACCGGTGCGATCCCTGCAGATCCACTCGATCCGGTGAGCGGGTCAACAGCCCCTGAACACCGGGGACTTGTCTTTCACGCGCCGGGAGCTACTTCTCGACCTCGGTGGCGAGTTTGGCGAGCACGGCGTCGTAGATCCGGCCGAGGCCTTTGGGGGCGAAGGTCTTCTCGAAGAAGCCGCCGATCCCGCCTGCGCCGTTCCAGACGGTGGTCACGACGACCCGGGAGCTGCCCTCCCCGGCCGGGGTGACCCGCCAGGTGGTGACCATCGAGGAGTTGCGGTCCTTCTCGACGAGTTCGCCGTCGGTGGGCTCGCTGACCTCCAGGAGGCAGTCGCGCACCCGCTTGCTGGTGGCCTGGAGCTTCCAGTGGACGAGGGTGCCCTCGCCGTCGCCGCCCTCGCGCACCTCGTACTCGCTGAAGTGCTCGGGCAGCAGCTTCGCGCGCGTGCCGCTGTAGTCGGCGAGGGCGTCGAACACCTTCTCCGCGTCTGCCGCGACGACCCGCTCGGTAGTGGCCTCGACCTGCGCCATCGGTTCCTCCAGGACTTGCGTTCTCGGGGTTGGGGCAAGCCAACCACCCCCGCCCACGGCCGCCCAAATCGGGGTGCCCCGGTGTTCGAAGGGACCTTCGAAAGGATCGAGGGGCACCCTTGCACGGAAAATCGAACACGTGTTTCACTCTGGTGGCAGAGCTACCGAGGAGGCGTCATGCGCTGGGAGAACCTCACAGTGGAGTCCGGCGGCCACAGCAGGGCGGCCGACGCCGCGCTGTTCGGCGCGGACGCCGTGGTCAGCCGTACCTTCGACACGCCGGAGTTCCGCGGAATCACCTTCCACGAGGTGCGGGCCCGCTCGATCATCAACCGGGTGCCGGGGGCCTCGCGGATGCCCTTCGAGTGGACGGTCAACCCCTACCGGGGCTGCTCGCACGCATGCGTGTACTGCTTCGCCCGCAGGACGCACACCTATCTGGACCTCGACTCGGGCCTCGACTTCGACTCGCAGATCGTGGTCAAGGTGAACGCCCCGGAGCTGCTGCGCCGCCAGCTCGGCTCGCGCCGCTGGCAGGGCGAGCACATAGCGATGGGCACCAACGTCGACTGCTACCAGCGCGCCGAGGGCCGCTACCGCCTGATGCCGGGCATCCTGTCCGCCCTGCGCGACCACGCCAACCCCTTCTCGATCCTGACCAAGGGCACGCTGATCCTGCGCGACCTCGACCTGCTGGTGCAGTCGGCACAGGTGACGGACGTCGGCATCTCCGTCTCCGTCGGCTTCACCGACCCCGAGCTGTGGCGCACGGTGGAGCCGGGCACGCCCGCCCCGGAGCGCCGTCTGGACGTCGTGCGCACGCTCGCCGACCACGGCCTCGGCTGCGGCGTCCTGATGGCCCCGGTGATCCCGTTCCTCAGCGATCACCCGGCCCAACTGCGGGCCACCGTACGGGCGATCGCGGCCGCCGGGGCCACCTCGGTCACCCCGCTGGTGCTGCATCTGCGCCCCGGGGCCCGCGAGTGGTTCATGGCCTGGCTGGCCCGGCACCACCCGTATCTGGTGCGCCGCTACGAGCGCCTGTACGCGGACGGCTCCTACGCCCCGAAGTGGTACCAGCGCCGGATCACCCGTCAGGTGCACGAGCTGGCGCGGGAGTACGGGATCGGCCCCACGCGCGCGGGCATGCCCCGCCGGATCCAGCCATCGGAGCCGCCCGAGCCGTCGATGCCCGAATCAACCCAACTCACGTTGATTTGAGATCATTCGTGGGCATCCGGCGACCCAATTGGGTCAAGTATTGCCAGAACGAGTTCTTCCGCAGCCGCTTTCCGGGACGATGCGGCGAGGACCGTGAGACTCGCGGCCCGCAACCCTCCGTCCTGGGAGGACTCCATGAGAAAACGCGCAGCCGTGCTGTGCGGTGCCGCCGTCGTCGTGGCCGGGACCTTCACGGCCCTCCCCGCCGACGCGAGCACCTCGCAGGCCTCGGACACCGCTTCCGCGGCGAGACTCACCTGGAAGAACTGCGGCACCGCCGACTATCCGACGCTGCAGTGCTCCTCGCTGAAGGTGCCGCTGGACCACGACGACCCGCACGGGCGGCAGATCACGCTCGCGCTCTCGCGCGTGCAGCACACCGCGAAGAAGAGCCAGGGCCCGCTGCTGGTCAACCCCGGCGGCCCCGGCGGCAGCGGACTCTCGCTGGCCGGATTCGTCGCCTCCTCGCTGCCCAAGGCGGTCGCGGCGCAGTACGACGTCATCGGCTTCGACCCGCGCGGGGTGGGCCAGAGCAAGCCCGCTCTGGACTGCAAGCCGGGCTACTTCAACCCGGTGCGCCCCGACTCCGTGCCGAGGACGCGGGCCCTTGAGAAGGCCAACCTCTCCCGCGCCAAGTCCTTCGCCGCCGCCTGCGGCACGAAGTACGCGAGCCTGCTGCCGTACATCAACACCATCCAGGCCGTACGGGACATGGACTCCATCCGGGCGGCCCTGGGCGCGAAGCAGACCAGTTACTTCGGTTACTCCTACGGCACCTACCTCGGCGCGGTCTACGCGAAGCTCTTCCCCGAGCGCGTGAAGCGTCTGGTCCTGGACTCGATCGTCGACCCCACGGGCGTGTGGTACGAGGACAACATCGCGCAGGACTACGCCTTCGACGCCCGGCAGAAGGCCCTGATGGCCTGGATCGCCAAGTACGACTCGACGTACAAGCTGGGCACCGACCCGGCCAAGATCGAGGCCAAGTGGTACGCGATGCGGGCGGCGCTCGCCAAGAAGCCGGCCGGCGGCAAGGTGGGGGCGTCCGAGCTGGAGGACACCTTCATCCCGGGCGGCTACTACAACGGCTACTGGCCCTATCTGGCCGAGGCGTTCGCGGCCTATGTGAACGACAAGAACGCCGACCCGCTGGTCGAGGCGTACGACAACTTCGCGGCCGTCGACGCGTCCGGGGACAACGGCTACAGCATCTACACCTCGGTGCAGTGCCGTGACGCCTCCTGGCCGCGTGACTGGGACCAGTGGCGCAAGGACAACTGGGCGGTGTACGACAAGGCGCCGTTCATGGCGTGGAACAACGCCTGGTACAACGCGCCGTGCGCCTTCTGGCCGACCCACTCGAAGCACCCGGTGAGCATCGCCAACCACAAGCTGCCGCCGGTGCTGCTGTTCCAGGCGACCGATGACGCGGCCACCCCGTACGAGGGCGGCGCGACCGTCCACCAGTTGCTGGCCCGCTCCAGCTTCGTGGTCGAGCAGGGTGGCGGGAACCACGGCATCACGCTGAGCGGGAACGCCTGCCTGGACAAGTACCTCGCCGACTATCTGTCGAACGGGACGGTGCCGCGCAGCGGCGGCGAGGTCGACGCGGTGTGCCCCAAGCTGCCCGATCCCACTCCACTGGCCGCCGCGAAGACGGCGTCCGGCTCCACCGGTGGTTCGGAGCTGCACGGAATGCTGGGCTTCCGCGGCTGAGTCCGGCCCGGACGTCCCGCACCTGAGAGCCCGTCGGGGGCGTTGTCACACCCATGGTCCAGGATGGACGCATGAGTGAGCCGACCAGGATTCCCGCCCCCGACGGGGTCTTCCCCGCCGCCCAGTACAGCCACGTCGTCACGGCCACCGGGCGCCTCGTCGCGATCTCCGGGCAGATCGCCGTGGACGAGGAAGGCAAGATCGTCGGCGAGGGCGACGCGGAGAGCCAGGCCCGCCAGATCTTCGAGAACCTCCGCCGCTGCCTCGCCGCCGCCGGCGCGACCTTCGACGACGTCGTCAAACTCACCTTCTTCGTCACGGACATGGCCCACATGCCCGCGATCCGCACGGCCCGCGCGGCACACATCCCCGACGACCGCCTCCCGGCCGCCTCGGCCGTGCAGGTGTCCGCCCTGGTGCGCCCCGAATTCCTGATGGAGATCGAGGCACTCGCGGTCCTGAGCACATGAACGCCCCCCAGGTCCGCGAGATGACCCTCGCCGGCTGCGACCGCGTGGCCGAGATCAGGGTCGGCGGCCGGCAGTGGGCGTACCGCGGCCTGATGCCGCAGGCGCACCTCGACGCGATGAGCCCGAGCGAGGACGCGGAACGCCACCGCACCCGCTTCCGGCAGGCCAGGCCCGGGGTGCTGAACCTGGTCGCCGAACAGGAGGGCGAGACCGTGGGCTGGCTCTGCCACGGCCCCTGTCGGGACGGCGAAGTGCCGCCCAGGAGTGCCGAGTTGTACGCGCTCTACGTCGACCCCGTGCGGTCCGGCGCCGGCGTCGGACAGGCGCTCCTCGGCGAGTCGATACGACGCTGTTCGGCCGCCGGGCACGCGCGGATGTACCTGTGGGTGCTGCGGGACAACGCACGCGCCCGGCGCTTCTACGAACGGTCCGGTTTCCGCGCCGACGGCGTCGAGGAGCCGTACGAGGTGGCGGGTGTCGCGGTGCCCGAGGTGCGGTACGTCCGGGAGTTGACGGGGTGACGGGGCCGCGCGGCGGCCGGGGTCATCTCTGCTTGGGGATGCGGGCCAGTGCGCGTACCGCTGCTTCCGCGAGGGCCGGGTGGGCGAGGGCCTCGTTCAGGACGGGGCGGGCGCGGGCGTCCTCCAGGGTGCCGAGGCCGTCCACGCAGGCGAGGGCCACGCGGCGGTAGGGGTCGTGCGGGCGCAGTCTGCGTTGCAGCGTCGTGATGAGCGCCGGCACGGACTCGGGTGCGCGCAGGTCCGTGAGCAGCCTGACCGGGTGCAGGGCGTAGGCGACGCGGAGTTCGTTGGTGGCGAGGGCGGCGGCCGCGCGGGCGGTGCGGGGGTCGCCCAGGCGGGCGAGGGCGTACGCGGCGG
The DNA here is from genome assembly GCF_022698145.1 of Streptomyces spinosisporus. Classification (GTDB taxonomy): domain Bacteria; phylum Actinomycetota; class Actinomycetes; order Streptomycetales; family Streptomycetaceae; genus Streptomyces; species Streptomyces spinosisporus. Next base: position 596,314 of record NZ_JALDAX010000001.1, on the reverse strand, counting down.
AGGCGCAGCGCGGCGGGTCGCGGTGGTTGAGCAGCAGGACGAGGGACTCGAAGGCGCGCCGGTCGCCCGCGAGCCCCAGCCGGAACGCGGCCAGCTCCCGGGCCCACAGGGGCCGTCCCGTCTCGGTGAGCACCCGCGCCAGCTCGTCGAGGTCGTCGGTCGCCAGAAGACGCTCGAAGGCGAGGGAGCCTCCCGACTCCGTCCGTAAGCGCTCCGTGAGTGATCGCAACTCTTCGTCCATGACTCAGACATTAGAGGGGGCGGCGATCTCCCGGGACGTACATCACAAACACGGGGGCTGGCGCGCTCGTTACTCGCCGGTTAAGCTCATAAGAGCGAGTCACCCACTCGCACCCCCTCATGCCGGCCTGGTGACGCAGCCGTCGTGAGAAGTCGGTTCGGTACGTCATGTACCGCAGCACGACCCGGCCACGGGACAGGGCCGGTCGGTTTCCCACCGTTCGCTCCAGGCGTGTGCGCGCCCACGGCGACGGCACCGGGCGTGTGCGCTCGCAGCCCGGCAACACCCGCATCCCTCACGCACCCTGCGCCATGGTCCGGCCCCGGCCGGTCCGTTCCCGGCGCACCAGGGCGCGCTCCCAGTCGTCACCCTCATTCCTGGAGTCCCGCGATGGCCACTCCCCTGTCCCCCTCTTCCTCCTCCCTGTCCACCGTCGCCGTCGTCGGCCTCGGCACCATGGGCACCGGTATCACCGAGATCCTCGCCAGGGCCGGCCGCGAGGTCGTCGGCATCGACATCAGCGAGGCCGCGGCCGCCCAGGCCGTCGCCGCCCTGGAGGCCACCACCGCCCGCGCCGTGGAGCGGGGCCGGCTGACCGAGCAGGAGCGCGCCGACGCCCTCGCCCGCGTCCGCACCTCCACCGACCTGCGCGCCGCTGCCGACGCGGACCTGGTCATCGAAGTGGCCCCGGAGTCGTACGAGATCAAGCAGCAGATCTTCCGTGAACTCGACGGCATCGTGCGGCCGGAGACGATCCTCGCGACCGGCACCAACGCCCTGTCGGTGACCCGTCTGGCCGCCGACTCCGCCCGCCCGGAGCGCGTGCTCGGCCTGCACTTCTTCAACCCGGCGCCGGCGATGAAGCTCGTCGAGGTCGTCTCCTCGGTGCTGACCGCACCGACTGCCGTCTCCGCGGTCACCAACCTCGCCCTCGACCTCGGCAAGGAGCCCGTGGCCGTCGGCGACCGCCCCGGATTCGTCGCCGACGGGCTGCTGTTCGGCTACCTCAACCAGGCCGCCGCGATGTACGAGGCGAAGTACGCCTCCCGCGAGGACATCGACGCCGCGATGCGGCTCGGCTGCGGTCTGCCGATGGGCCCGCTGGCGCTGCTCGACCTGATCGGCGTGGACACGGCCCGCACGGTCCTGGAGGCGATGTACGCCGCCTCCCACGACCGGCTGCACGCCCCCGCGCCGATCCTCAAGCAGCTCAGCGAGGCGGGCCTGACCGGCCGCAAGTCGGGCCGCGGCTTCTACAGTTACGAGGCCCCGGGCAGCGCCACCGTCGTGCGCGACGCGCTGACGCCGCTGGAGGGCGCCGCCCTCACCCCCGGCCGCGAGGTCCGCTCCGTCGGCGTCGCCGGCTCCGGCACGATGGCGTCCGGCATCGTCGAGGTCTTCGCCAAGGCGGGCTACGAGGTCGTGCTCGCCGCCCGCAGCGACGAGAAGGCGCAGGCCGCCAAGGCCCGTATCGGCAAGTCGCTTTCGCGCTCTGTCGACAAGGGCCGGATGACCGCCGAGGCCGCCGCCGAGACCCTGGACCGGATCACCGCGGCGGGTTCGTACGAGGCCTTCGCCGACGTCGACCTGGCCGTGGAGGCGGTCGCCGAGGACCTGGAGGTCAAGCAGCAGCTGTTCGCCACGCTGGACAAGGTCTGCAAGCCGGGCGCGGTGCTGGCCACCACGACCTCCTCGCTGCCCGTCGTCGCCTGCGCCCGCGCCACCTCGCGCCCGCAGGACGTGATCGGCATGCATTTCTTCAACCCCGCACCGGCGATGAAGCTGGTCGAGGTCGTGCGGACGGTGCTGACGGCGGAGGACGTCCACGCGACCGTCCGCGAGGTCTGCACGAAGATCAGGAAGCACGCGGTGGACTGCGGCGACCGGGCGGGCTTCATCGTGAACGCGCTGCTCTTCCCGTACCTCAACAACGCGGTCAAGATGGTGCAGGAGCACTACGCGACGCTCGACGACATCGACGCCGCCATGAAGCTGGGCGGCGGCTACCCGATGGGTCCGTTCGAGCTGCTGGACGTCGTCGGGCTCGATGTCTCGCTCGCGATCGAGAAGGTCCTGCACCGCGAGTTCCGCGACCCGGGTCTGGCCCCCGCCCCGCTCCTGGAGCACCTGGTGGCCGCGGGCTGCCTCGGCCGCAAGACGGGCCGCGGCTTCCGTGAATATGCCCGCCGCTGACGGCGTCCGCGACCGGTTCGAAGGCGGCGAGGACTGGGGCGGACTGCTCGACCCGGGCAGTCTCCCCCCGCTCGCGAGCCCCGGCTCTCCCCCGCCCGCCGAGGGCGGGGGAAACCCCGTACACGCGCAACAAGCTGCGCACATGCAGTACGTTCGGGTCATGTCCCAGCCCGCCAAGTCCTCACGTACACCAGCCACGCCCGACGCGCCGGAGAGTGCCGCAGGCAGTCGTGCGGCCGCCCAGCGCCTCAGGATGCGCCGCGAACTGGCGGCCGCGGCGATGGAGCTGTTCGCGACCAAGGGGTACGAGGCGACCACCGTCGACGAGATCGCGGCCGCGGCCGGGGTCGCCCGCCGCACCTTCTTCCGCCACTTCCGTTCCAAGGAGGAGGCGATCTTCCCGGACCACGACGACACACTGGTCCGCGCGGAGGCGGTCCTGAACGCGGCACCCGCGCACGAGCATCCGCTCGACACGGTGTGCCGCGGCATCAAGGAAGTCATGCGGATGTACGCGGCCCGGCCGGAGATCTCGGTCGCCCGCTACAAGCTGACGCGCGAGGTGCCCACCCTGCGCGAGGCGGAGATCGCGTCGGTGGCCCGCTACGAGCGCCTCTTCACCCGCTATCTCCTCGGCCACTTCGACGAGCACGCGCACGACGACGACGCCAACGACGACCCGCTGCTGGCGGAGGTCGCCGCGTCCGCCGTGGTCACCGCCCACAACCACGTGCTGCGGCGCTGGCTGAGGGCCGGCGGACAGGGCGACGTGGAGGCGCAGCTGGACCACGCCTTCGCGATCGTGCGCAAGACGTTCGGGACGGGCATCGGGGCGGGCCGCTCCACGGCGCCGCGGCAGACGGTCCCGGCGACGGTCTCGCACCAGGGCGAGGTTTTGGTCACGGTCGCCCGCACGGACGCGCCGCTGGACGAGGTCATGCGGACCATCGAGGAGGCGCTCAAGGAGCGCTGAGCGGCTCCTTGCCGCTGTGATGACGGCCACCCTTCGGGGTGGCCGTTTTGGCATGTCAGAGCCCCTTTTCGCGCGGATTTCCGAGGCTGTTCGATCGATCATCGCTCATTTGTCGCGTAAAGATTTCGCCTGAGCGCAATCTCTGGCACTCAGTGCCTTGCAGGGTGACACGCGGTGTCATACGTTGAAGGAGTCCGGGCGGCCGGCGTACAGCGATCTTCCGTACGCCGGCTGTCCCCGCAAGCTCATGGCCTGCGCGCCCGGACGCCTGCGTCACAGGCAACCTCCCGCGCCACAAAGCGCTGCCGCAGCACCACCGGGCCGAACCGACGGCACCTTCGAAAACCCTCAGCAGCACCGACGTAACCCTCAGCGCCCCTCCCCGAGGGGCGCGTATCGCCGGAGGCAACACCGTGACCGTGAAGGACATCCTGGACGCGATCCAGTCGCCGGACTCGACGCCGGCCGACTTCGCAGCTCTGCCGCTCCCCGAGTCGTATCGCGCGATCACCGTGCACAAGGACGAGACGGAGATGTTCGCGGGCCTCCAGACCCGCGACAAGGACCCGCGCAAGTCCCTCCACCTCGACGAGGTGGCGGTGCCCGAACTGGGCCCGGGCGAGGCGCTGGTGGCCGTCATGGCATCGAGTGTCAACTACAACTCGGTGTGGACCTCGATCTTCGAGCCGATGTCCACCTTCGGCTTCCTGGAGCGCTACGGCCGTCTCTCCGAGCTGACCCGGCGCCACGACCTGCCGTACCACATCATCGGCTCCGACCTCGCGGGCGTCGTCCTGCGCACCGGCCCGGGCGTGAACGCCTGGAAGCCCGGTGAGGAGGTCGTCGCGCACTGCCTCTCGGTCGAGCTGGAGTCCAGCGACGGCCACAACGACACGATGCTCGACCCCGAGCAGCGCATCTGGGGCTTCGAGACCAACTTCGGCGGCCTCGCCGAGGTCGCGCTCGTCAAGTCCAACCAGCTGATGCCCAAGCCCGGCCACCTCAGCTGGGAGGAGGCCGCCGCCCCGGGCCTCGTCAACTCCACCGCCTACCGCCAGCTGGTCTCCCGCAACGGCGCCGGCATGAAGCAGGGCGACAACGTGCTGATCTGGGGGGCGAGCGGCGGACTGGGCTCGTACGCCACGCAGTTCGCGCTGGCCGGTGGCGCCAACCCGATCTGCGTCGTCTCCAGCCCGCAGAAGGCGGAGATCTGCCGCGCCATGGGCGCCGAGGCGATCATCGACCGCAACGCCGAGGGCTACCGGTTCTGGAGGGACGAGCACACCCAGGACCCCAAGGAGTGGAAGCGCTTCGGCAAGCGCATCCGCGAGCTCACCGGCGGCGAGGACGTCGACATCGTCTTCGAGCACCCGGGCCGCGAGACCTTCGGCGCCTCCGTGTACGTCACGCGCAAGGGCGGCACGATCGTCACCTGCGCCTCGACCTCGGGCTACCACCACGAGTACGACAACCGCTACCTGTGGATGTCGCTGAAGCGAATCATCGGCTCGCACTTCGCCAACTACCGCGAGGCCTGGGAGGCCAACCGGCTCGTCGCGAAGGGCAAGATCCACCCGACGCTGTCCAAGGTCTACTCCCTCGAGGAGACCGGCCAGGCGGCCTACGACGTGCACCGCAACCTCCACCAGGGCAAGGTCGGCGTGCTGTGCCTGGCCCCCGAGGAAGGTCTCGGCGTGCGCGACGAGGAGATGCGCGCCAAGCACCTCGACGCCATCAACCGCTTCCGGAACATCTGAGAGGCGTACATGACTGAGCGTCAGAAGGACCGGCCGTGGCTCATGCGCACGTATGCCGGTCACTCCACGGCCGAGGCGTCCAACGAGCTGTACCGGCGCAACCTCGCCAAGGGCCAGACCGGTCTGTCGGTCGCGTTCGATCTCCCTACGCAGACCGGCTACGACTCCGACCACATCCTCGCCCGCGGCGAGGTCGGCCGCGTCGGCGTGCCGGTGGCCCATCTCGGTGACATGCGGCGGCTGTTCCAGGACATCCCCCTGGAGCAGATGAACACCTCGATGACGATCAACGCCACCGCCATGTGGCTGCTGGCGCTCTACCAGGTCGTCGCCGAGGAGCAGGGCGCGGACATCACCAGGCTCCAGGGCACGACCCAGAACGACATCGTCAAGGAGTACCTGTCGCGGGGCACGCACGTCTTCCCGCCGGGACCGTCGCTCCGCCTGACGACGGACATGATCGCGTACACGGTCTCCCACATCCCGAAGTGGAACCCGATCAACATCTGCAGCTACCACCTGCAGGAGGCGGGCGCCACGCCGGTGCAGGAGATCGCGTACGCGATGTCCACGGCGATCGCGGTCCTGGACGCCGTCCGCGACTCCGGTCAGGTGCCGCAGGAGAAGTTCGGCGACGTCGTCGCCCGCATCTCCTTCTTCGTCAACGCCGGTGTGCGCTTCGTCGAGGAGATGTGCAAGATGCGGGCGTTCGGCCGCATCTGGGACCGGGTCACCCGCGAGCGCTACGGCATCGAGAACGCCAAGCAGCGCCGCTTCCGCTACGGCGTCCAGGTCAACTCCCTGGGTCTGACGGAGGCGCAGCCGGAGAACAACGTCCAGCGGATCGTCCTGGAGATGCTGGCCGTGACCCTCTCCAAGGACGCACGCGCGCGTGCCGTCCAACTCCCCGCCTGGAACGAGGCGCTGGGCCTGCCGCGGCCGTGGGACCAGCAGTGGTCGCTGCGCATCCAGCAGGTGCTGGCGCACGAGAGCGACCTGCTGGAGTACGACGACATCTTCGAGGGCTCGCACGTCATCGAGAAGAAGGTCGCCGCCCTGGTCGAGGACTCGCTCGCGGAGATCGAACGGATCCAGGAGATGGGTGGCGCGATGGCCGCCGTCGAGTCCGGCTACCTGAAGTCGCAGCTCGTCTCCTCGCACGCCGAGCGCAGGGCCCGTATTGAGTCCGGTCAAGAGAAGATCGTGGGCGTCAACATCTTCGAGACGACCGAGCCCAATCCATTGACGGCCGATCTCGATACAGCCATCCAGACGGTCGATCCAGCTGTCGAGGCCCGCGTCATCGCATCGCTGCAGAACTGGCGCGACACCCGCTACCAGCCGCCCTTCAACCACCCGCGCCCCTGCAAGGCGCTGGAGCGGCTGAAGGAGGCCGCGAAGGGCACCGACAACCTCATGGAGGCCACGCTGGAGTGCGCCCGCGCCGGGGTCACGACCGGCGAGTGGGCCGGGGCCCTGCGCGAGGTGTTCGGCGAGTTCCGCGCGCCGACCGGTGTCTCCTCGGCGCCGGTGGCGGTCACCGCCGAGGAGGGCTCGGCGATGGGGCGGGTGCGGCGCACGGTCGAGCTCACCGCCAAGGACCTGGGCGTCGGCAAGCTCCGCTTCCTGGTCGGCAAGCCCGGTCTGGACGGCCACTCCAACGGCGCCGAGCAGATCGCGGTCCGCGCGCGCGACGCCGGCTTCGAGGTCGTCTACCAGGGCATCCGGCTCACCCCGGAGCAGATCGTGGACGCGGCCCTCGCGGAGGACGTGCACGCGGTCGGCCTGTCCATCCTCTCCGGCTCGCACGCCCAGCTGGTGCCGGACGTGCTGGAGCGGCTGCGTGTGGCCGGTGCCACAGATATACCCGTGATCGCCGGTGGCATCATCCCCAATGGTGACGCCGAGCAGCTCAGGGCCGCCGGAGTGGCCGCCGTCTTCACCCCGAAGGACTTCGACATCACCGGCATCATCGGCCGCATCGTCGACGAGATCCGGAAAGCGAACAAGCTCGACCCCCTGGAGGTCCCCGCATGACCACGCCTGTCAACCGTCTGCGTCCGCGACGCTCCTGCCTCGCGGTCCCGGGAAGCAACCCCCGCTTCCTGGAGAAGGCGCAGGGCCTCCCCGCCGACCAGGTCTTCCTCGACCTGGAGGACGCGTGCGCGCCGCTGGCCAAGCCCGAGGCACGGCACACCATCGTCAAGTTCCTCAACGAGGGTGACTGGACCGGCAAGACGAGGGTCGTGCGCGTCAACGACTGGACGACCGAGTGGACGTACCGCGACGTCGTCACGGTCGTCGAGGGCGCGGGCCAGGACCTCGACTGCATCATGCTGCCGAAGGTGCAGACGGCCGAGCAGATCGTCGCGCTGGACCTGCTGCTGACGCAGATCGAGAAGACGATGGGCTTCGAGGTCGGCAAGATCGGCATCGAGGCGCAGATCGAGAACGCCCAGGGCCTCAACAACGTCAACGAGATCGCGACGGCCTCCCAGCGCGTCGAGACGATCATCTTCGGCCCGGCCGACTTCATGGCGTCCATCAACATGAAGTCGCTCGTCGTGGGCGAGCAGCCGCCCGGCTACCCGGCGGACGCCTACCACTACATCCTGATGAAGATCCTGATGGCCGCCCGCGCCAACAACCTCCAGGCCATCGACGGCCCCTACCTGCAGATCCGCAACATCGACGGCTACCGCGAGGTCGCAAGCCGCGCCGCCGCGCTCGGCTTCGACGGCAAGTGGGTGCTGCACCCGGGCCAGGTCGAGGCGTCCAACGAGATCTTCTCGCCGTCGCAGGAGGACTACGACCACGCCGAGCTGATCCTGGACGCGTACGACTACTACACGTCCGAGGCGGGCGGCAAGAAGGGCTCCGCGATGCTCGGCGACGAGATGATCGACGAGGCCAGCCGCAAGATGGCCCTGGTCATCTCGGGCAAGGGCCGGGCCGCCGGCATGCAGCGCACGTCGAAGTTCGAGATCCCGGAGGCCTGACGGTCATGCAGTTCGGACGCACCTACGAGGAGTTCGAGGTCGGGGCGACGTACAAGCACTGGCCGGGAAAGACGGTCACGGAGTACGACGACCACCTGTTCTGTCTCCTCACCATGAACCACCACCCGCTCCACATGGACACGAACTATGCGGAGAAGACGACGGACTTCGGCAAGAACGTCGTCGTCGGGAACTACATCTACTCCCTGCTGCTCGGCATGTCCGTGCCGGACATCTCCGGCAAGGCGATCGCCAACCTGGAGATCGAGTCGCTCAAGCACGTGGCGCCGACCTTCCACGGCGACACGATCTACGGCCAGACGACCGTGCTCGACAAGTGGCCCTCGAAGTCCAAGAACGACCGCGGCATCGTCCACGTCGAGACCAAGGGCTACAAGCAGGACGGCACGCTGGTCTGCGTCTTCCGCCGCAAGGTGATGGTGCCGACCGAGACGTACATCAAGGAGCGCGGCGGCGAGCAGCCGGGCCGCCCCGAGCTCAAGGAGCAGGAGAAGTAGCCATGGCGCGACTCGCCCAGACCGCCGGTCTCACCGACATCCAGCAGGAGATCCTCTCCACCGTCCGCGACTTCGTGGACAAGGAGATCATCCCGGTCGCCACCGAGCTGGAGCACCGCGACGAGTACCCGCAAGCGATCGTCGACGGCCTCAAGGAGCTCGGCCTGTTCGGCCTGATGATCCCGGAGGAGTACGGGGGTCTGGGCGAGTCGCTCCTCACCTACGCCCTGTGCGTCGAGGAGATCGCCCGCGGCTGGATGTCGGTCTCCGGCATCATCAACACCCACTTCATCGTGGCGTACATGCTCAAGCAGCACGGCACGCAGGAGCAGAAGGACCACTTCCTGCCGCGCATGGCGGCCGGCGACATCCGGGGCGCCTTCTCCATGTCGGAGCCGGGCCTCGGCTCGGACGTCTCGGCCATCACCTCCAAGGCGGTCAAGGACGGCGACGAGTACGTCCTCAACGGCCAGAAGATGTGGCTGACGAACGGCGGAACGTCGTCTCTGGTCGCCGTACTCGTGCGAAGTGACGAAGGACACCCCGAGGGGACGGCGCCCCACAAGTCGATGACGACCTTCCTCGTCGAGAAGGAGCCCGGCTTCGGAGAGGTCCGGCCCGGCCTCACCATCCCCGGGAAGATCGACAAGATGGGCTACAAGGGTGTCGACACCACCGAGCTGATCATGGACGGCCTGCGCGTTCCGGCCGATCGGGTGCTCGGCGGCACCACCGGCCGAGGTTTTTACCAAATGATGGACGGCGTCGAGGTCGGTCGCGTGAACGTGGCGGCGCGTGGCTGCGGCGTCGCTCAGCGTGCCTTCGAACTCGGCGTCCAGTACGCCCAGCAACGGCACACTTTCGGCAAGGCGATCGCCCAGCACCAGGCCATTCAGTTCAAGCTCGCCGAGATGGCCACCAAGGTCGAGGCCGCCCATGCGATGATGGTGAACGCGGCACGCAAAAAGGACTCCGGAGAACGAAACGACCTTGAAGCCGGGATGGCGAAGTACCTCGCCTCCGAGTACTGCAAGGAGGTCGTGGAGGACGCCTTCCGGATCCACGGCGGCTACGGCTTCTCCAAGGAGTACGAGATCGAGCGTCTCTACCGCGAGGCCCCGATGCTGCTGATCGGCGAAGGTACCGCCGAAATCCAGAAAATGATCATCGGTCGCAGGCTGCTCGAAGAGTATCGGTTCCAGGGCTAGATGTCCGGATACGGGGTGTTTTCTTGGAGAAGAAGGTCACACCCCGTCATCCCTCTTCGGCCGCCGACTCGGCTTCCTGGCTTGCCCAGTTGTGGTCCGCGACCGGTACGATCCCCGGAAAGCCGCCGTCCCCCGTTACTGCGCGGCATCATCCGCTACGAAGGTCATCCATGCCCCACAGCCAAACCTCTGCACCAAGCGACAGCCGGGCCGGCGTACGCCTCGCGCGCGGAGCATCGCCGTGGCTTCTCCCGACCGTCGCCACCGCAGCCCTCAGCCTCGCCCGTGCGCGCCGCTCCGGCGTCGCCAGGGCCGTGGCCGTGCCCGCCACCGCGCTCGCGGCGGGCATGCTGTGGTTCTTCCGCGACCCCGAGCGCGAGATCACCCGGGGCCGGGTGATCTCCCCCGCCGACGGTGTGGTGCAGAGCATCATGCCGTGGAAGGACGGCCGCACCCGCGTCGCGATCTTCATGAGCCCGCTCAACGTCCACGTCAACCGCGCGCCGCTGTCCGGCACGGTGACGTCGGTCGAGCACATCCCCGGCGGGTTCGTTCCGGCGTTCAACAAGGAGAGCGAGAACAACGAGCGCGTAGTCTGGCACTTCGACACCGAACTCGGCGACATCGAGATGATCCAGATCGCCGGCGCGGTGGCCCGCCGCATCGTGCCCTACATTCCGCAGGGCACGAAGGTCGAGCAGGGCGACCGCATCGGTCTGATCCGCTTCGGCTCGCGCGTCGACATCTACCTGCCCGAGGGCGTGGAGGTCGCGGTCGAGGTCGGTCAGAAGACGGTGGCTGGGGTGACTCGCATTGACCGTGATTGATCCAGAGACCCAGGCGGGCTGGGTGCCCGACGCCGACGAGGTCGACGACGAGGAGGAGATGCCGCTCTCTCTCCGCCTCTCGATAGCGGACACCCTCACCCTCGGCAACGCCACCTGCGGCTTCATGGCCGTGTACTTCACCACCACCGGCATCCTGATCCCGCACCTCACCGGCAGCCAGGACGCGTCCGGGATGGCCCGCCACAGCGCGGCCACCGCGGTGATCCTGATGCTCTGCGCGGCGGTCTTCGACCTGTTCGACGGCCTGGTGGCGCGCAAGCTCCGCTCCTCGCCCATGGGCGCCGAGCTGGACAACCTCTCGGACCTGATCAGCTTCGGCCTGGCGCCCGCGTACTTCGTCCTCGTCTACGGCATGGTCGCGGACGACGCGCATCAGCGGGTGGCGGCGGTGGGGGCGATCGTGGTGCTCCTCGCCGTGGTGCTGCGGCTGGCGCGCTTCTCGTGCGTGACGGTGCCCAACGGCATGTTCCAGGGCATGCCCTCGCCGTTCGGCGCGCTGACGGTGGTCTCGATCGTGCTGCTCGAGCTGCCCTTCGTGGCGACGCTGCTGGCGATCCTGGGCACCGCCTGGCTGATGGTGAGCCGGGTCGAGTACCCGAAGCCGCGGGGCCGTCTCGCGGTCGCGATGCTGTCCTGGATCGTCGTGTCCATGGGGCTGCTGGCCGCCTGGGCCTTCGACGCCCCGAGCGGTCAGCTGCTGCTCCAGACGGGCTGCGCGCTGCAGCTGGTCACGGGCGCGGTCATCCCGCTGTTCGCCACGGCCCGCCGGGTGAACAACTTCCGCGACAACCGTCGTGAGGCGCGCGCGGCCCAGCTGCCGTAGCCGCCGTCGCGACACGCCCGAGGGGGCCCGGACCAGGAACGGTCCGGGCCCCCTCGGGCGTTTGTCCCTCCGGGCGGCTCAGCTCGCCGGGGTGTACGCCTGGGCCACCTTCGAGGCGCCTGCCTCGCGTACGACCTTCATGCCGCCCGTGACGCTCTTGTCGGGCTGCAGGATCACGCTCTCGCGGGAGGAGGCGGCGGCGGGGTCGCTGAAGTCCTGGGTGACGCCGAAGCCGATGTCGTAGGCGTCGAGCGACAGCAGGGCCTTGTCGACGCCCTCACGGGTGAGGTCCTTGCTCGCGCAGGCCTTCTTCAGGGCCTCGCCGAAGGCCGACGCGGCGGTCCAGCCGGCGACGATGCCGTTGTCGAGGGAGTCCTTGGGGTAGGCCGCCTTGTAGTCGGCGACGAGCTTCTTGGCCTTCGGGGTGTCCGCGCCGATCGGCAGCGAGGGCGAGGCCACGTAGTAGTTCTTCATCAGGGCCGGGCCCGCCTCGGTGGCGAGGAGCTGGGGTGCGAAGGCGGAGTTGTTGCCGATGATGGGCACATTGAAGCCGCTCGCCGCGGCGACGCCGACGAGCGAGACCGCCTGGCGGGGGCCCGCACTGAGGACGATCGCCTTGACCCCGGCCTTCTTCAGGGCGGTCACCTGGGCCGTCATGTCGTTGTCGGTCGCCTTGATCTTCTGCTGCACCACGGTCAGACCGGCCTCCTTGGCGATGTGCTCGGAGCCGGTGAGCGCGTTCTCGCCGTAGTCGCCCTCGAAGTACACATGGCCGATCTTGTCGCCCTTCTTGATGCCCTTCTCCTGCATGAGGAAGTCGACGGCGTTGATCGTCTCCAGGTCGTAGGTGGATCCGATGACGCGGATGTACGGGCTGCCGAGCAGCGTCGCCGACCAGGCCTGCGGCAGGACCAGGCCCTTGTCCTGGCCGTCGATGCGCTGCTTGACGGCGGCGACGAACGGCGAGCCGATGAACTGGACGAAGCCCAGCACCTTCGGCTCCAGTTCGGTGTACGCCGACACCGCCTTCTGCGGGTCGTAGCTGTGGTCGCGGATGGTCAGCTCGACCTTGTAGCCGCAGACGCCCCCGGCGGCGTTCAGCTGTTTCACATACAGCTGCTGCGCCTGCGTGACGCTCTTGCCGAGGGTCGCGTAGACGCCGGTCATGTCGGTGAGCGCGCCGAGCGTGATCGTCTTGCCGGAGATGCCCTCCCCGGTCTTCATCCCGCCCTCGGCCGCCTTGTCACCGTCGTCCTTGGCCTTGGAGCTGCATCCGGCCAGTACGAGCGCGGCGGCGAGCACACCCGCAGCGGCCCTGGCCGCCAACGTCCTGTTCATCGTTCCTCCCCTGGGTGGGTCTGTGCTGAACGGTTTCTGGCACGACGCCGTGCGGCCACCCCGGCCAGGCCGCCCGGCAGGAACAGCACCACCAGCACGACGGCGGCGCCGTAGAGGTACCGGGACGCCTCGCCCGGGGCGATTCCGCCCGTGCCCGGCGCGGAGACCAGGGGCAGCGCGTCGCTGTAGCGGGTCAGCAGCTGCGGCAGCAGGGAGACGAAGACGGCCCCGGCCACCGCTCCGGAGACCGAGCCGAGTCCGCCGATGACGATCATGGCGAGGTACTCCAGGGACAGCGTGATGCCGAAGTAGTCGGGCACCGTCCGCTGGAAGACCAGGGCGAGCAGGACGCCCGCGAGGCCCGCGTACATCGACGACAGCACGAAGACGGCGGCGCGGTGGCGGGCCACCGGGACCCCGATCACGCCGGCCGCGATGCGGTGGTCGCGGATGGCGTTCATGGCCCGGCCGGGGCGGCCGCGCAGCACCCCGCGGGCGAACAGGGCGCAGGCGACGAGCAGGACGAGACCGGCGTACCAGAGCTTCTCGGCGGAGCCGAACGGCACGGCGGCGACGACGACCTCACGGTCGTCGAAGGTGAGGCCGAACAGGTTCAGCGCGGGGACGTCACGGCCGTTGGCACCCCCGGTCAGGTCGTGGGCGTTGAACATCACGTGCTGGCCGATGAAGACCAGGGCCAGGGTGGCGATGCCCAGGTAGGCGCCGCTGAGCCGGCCCGAGATGGGGCTGAACAGCCCGCCCGCGACGCCCGCGACCAGCACGGCGAGCACCGCCGCGAGCCAGGTCGGCAGGCCCAGCCCGGTCAGGCCGTCGCCGCCGTCCGCGGCGAAGACGCAGTAGCCGTAGGCGCCGACGGCCAGAAAGAAGGCGTGCCCCATCGAGAGCTGGCCCGTCGCGCCGGTGAGCAGGTTGATGCCGATGGCGCCGATCGCGGCGGCCATCGCGAACAGCCCGGCCTGCAGCCAGAAGCGGTCCAGGTAGAACGGGAACGCGAGGAGGAGGACGACGGCGACGGCCCACGCCCCCACACGCGGGCGGACCAGCCGCACCAAGCGCAGGCCCGGCCGGGGAGCCGTCTCGCGCGCCTCGTCACGGTGCAGCACCTCAGACACGGGCGAGCTCCTTCGTGCCGAACAGCCCCGCGGGCCGGATGAGCAGGACGGCGACCATGACGAGGTAGGGCGCCAGGTCGCCGAGACCGCGTCCCAGGAACGTCAGATCGCTCTGGTATCCGGTGGCCAGGGACTCCGTGACGCCGACCAGCAGGCCGCCGACGAGGGCGCCCGTCGTGGAGTCGAGCCCGCCGAGGATGGCCGCCGGGAACGCCTTGAGCGCGGCCAGCGAGGTGGCCCGTTCCAGGCCCGGCGTGGGGAAGACCGTGAGGAACAGCGCGGCCACGGCGGCGAGACCGCCCGCCACCGCCCAGGCGCCGAGCGACACCCGCCCCAGCCGTACGCCCATCAGCGCGGCCGTCTCCGCGCTCTCCGCGGCGGCGCGCATCGCCACGCCCCACGAGGTGTACCGGAAGACCAGCAGGAACGCGGTGATGAGCAGGGCCGCGGTGACGAACGCGGCGATCCGTGTCTGCGCCAGCGAGATCGAACCGACGGTGACGACGGCGTCGCCCCAGGGATCGCCGAGCGTGAGGACGTCCGTGCCGATACGGCGCGTCAGTTCGGTGGTGAGCAGGATGTCGACGCCGATGGTGACGATGGCGAGGACGCTGTGGTCACTGCCCCGGTAGCGCCGCATGACCAGGAACTCCACGGCGGCGCCCACCAGCGCCGCGCCCGCGATTCCGGCCAGGAGCGCGGGCCAGAACCCGATGTCGTCGTGGAGGACGGCGGTGAGGTAGCCGCCCGCGAGCAGCAGCGAGGCGTGCGCGAAGTTGACGACCTCGGTGGCCCGGAAGATCACCACGAACCCGAGCGCGATGAGGGCGTAGACGGAGCCCAGGGACAGACCGTTGAGGAGGATCTCGGCGAAGGTGCTCATGCTCCCGCTCCCAGGTACGCGCGGACGACTTCCGGGTCGTTCTGTACGTCGGCGGGAGAGCCGTCGGCGATACGGCGCCCGAAGTCGAGGACGGTCACCGCGTCCGCGAGCCGCATCACCACCCCCATGTCGTGTTCCACCAGCACGATCGAGATGCCGAGGCCGTCCCGGACGCCCGCGATGACGGCCGCGGTGCGGCGCCGTTCGTCGGCGGTCATGCCCGCGACCGGCTCGTCGAGGAGCAGCAGGCGCGGTTCCATGCACAGGGCGCGGGCGAGTTCGGCGAGCTTCTGCTGCCCGTAGGGCAGGGAGCCTGCGGGCGCGTCGAGGCAGTCGTCGATGCCGACGAACTCGGCGATCTCCCGTACGCGCGCCCGGTGCAGCCGCTCCTCGCGCGCCGCCGAGGGCAGGCGCAGCCCGGCGGCCAGGAAGCCGGTGCGGGTCAGCCGGTACCGGCCGAGGAGCAGGCTGTCGGCCACGGTGGCGTGCGGCGGCAGCGCGAGGTTCTGGAAGATGCGGGCGACGCCGAGACCGGCGATGCGGTGCGCGGGCATCCGGGTCAGCTCGTGCCCGCCGAACCGG
This sequence comes from Streptomyces spinosisporus, assembly GCF_022698145.1. Classification (GTDB taxonomy): domain Bacteria; phylum Actinomycetota; class Actinomycetes; order Streptomycetales; family Streptomycetaceae; genus Streptomyces; species Streptomyces spinosisporus. The sequence goes on along the minus strand of NZ_JALDAX010000001.1, from coordinate 580,818 downwards.
ACGCTGCCCGCGGTGGCCCGGTAGACACCGGACAGGACGTTGAAGCAGGTGGATTTCCCGGCACCGTTCGGCCCGATGAGGGCGTGCACGGTGCCGGGGCGGACGGTGAAGCCGACGTCGTCGAGTGCGGTGAGCCCGGCGAAGCGGACGGTCAGATTGCGTACGTCGAGGGTCTCCGTGGTGCTGCCCGGCTTGGGGCTTGCGGTCACGCCGCTCACCCCCGCCACCGCGTCAGCGTCCGGGTGCCTGTGCCGGCTCTCGCCGCGTCCGCTGCCGCGTCCTCGTCGACCACGCCCAGGTAGCGGCGGCGCACCTCGTCGGAGGCGGCCAGTTCCGTGGCGGGCCCGGACAGCGTCACCTCGCCGACCTCCAGGACGTACGCCCGCTCGGCCAGGCGCAGGGCGAGCGCGGCGTTCTGCTCGACGAGGAGGACCGAGGTGCCCTGCTCGTTGATCTCCTTGACGGTCTCGGCGATCCGCTCGGCCATCAGCGGGGCCAGGCCCAGGGACGGTTCGTCCAGGAGCAGCAGCGCCGGGGCGGCCATCAGGGCGCGGGCGACCGCGAGCATCTGCTGCTCGCCGCCGGAGAGCAGACCGGCGCGCTGCCGGGCGCGTTCGGCGAGCACCGGGAAGAGCTCGTGGACGCGGCGCAGGGCGGCCGCGCGCCGCGACCGGGGGCTGCCGAGTGCGCCCGCGGCCAGGTTGTCGGCGACCGTCATCCGGGCGAACACCTGCCGCCCCTCCGGCACTTGGGACACTCCGGCGGCGACCACCCGGTCGGGCGACAGGGTGTCGAGGCGGCGGCCGGCCAGGCTCACCGTGCCCTCGACGACCGCGCCGCCGTGGAAGGACAGCGTGCGGCTGATGGCCCGCAGCAGGGTCGACTTGCCCGCGCCGTTCGCGCCGAGCACCGTCACCACAGCCCCTTCGGGCACCTGGAGTGACACCCGTCGCAGTGCTCGCACGGGTCCGTATCCGACCGACAGGTCGCTGACGACCAGCCCGGATCCGCCCATGGACTCTCCTTCGCTCTCACCCGGTGTGGCGCTCACCCCAGCACCGGTGGAGGCGCGCGTCCACGCCATGCGGCCGAATCGCTGCCGACGCCCAGCGGGCCCCGCCGGACGTTGTGCGCGTGCACAACACCGCGTGTCAGGGGCCTGTGCACGACCGGGTCCCGGTGGCATGCTCCGGCCATGGGAGGGCGCCGACCGCGTACCGGTCATGACTGGAAGCTGCTCGCGGAGGCCTGCAACGCCTTGCTGGAACGGCTGCCGGAACTCGTCGACGAGCATGTGCGGCAGCTCGTCGAGTACTCCCCCGTCTACGGGCAGGTGCTCCCGTACGACCAGCAGTGGCGGGAGGCCGAGGAGGCGATGCGGGTCGGGATCGAGACGCTCGCCGCGCCCCGGGACTCGCCGCGCCGCGACCTGGAGCTCGCCGAGGACGCGGGGCGGCGCCGGGCCCGGCAGGGGCTGCCGCTGGACCTCCTCGTGCACGCCTACCGCAACGCCGGCTATCTGCTGTGGGACGCGCTCGTGGAAGGGGCGTCGGGGCGGGAGCCGGAGCGGCTCGCGGCGCTGATGCGCTCGACGACGATGGTGTGGTCCGCGGTGGACGCGCAGGCGCAGGCCGCCTCGGAGGCGTACCGGGCCACGGAGGCGGAGCTGCGGCGGCGTACGGACGAGCAGTTGCAGGCGCTGCTGGACGCGCTGCTGGAGGGGCAGGCGACGCCCGGGCTCGCCGCGCGGGCGGCCGCGGGCCTCGATCTGCCGGAGCACGGGCCGTACGCGGTGGTGGTGCTCAGGGCCGGGCGGCGGGAGTCGTGGGAGCGGCCCGTGCGGGGTGCCGGGTTCGGCTTCATCTGGCGGATGCGGGCCGACTGCGAGGTCGGAGTCGTCGCGCTGGCTCCCGGCCAGGGCCTGGACGGGGTGGCGCGGGCGCTGGACGGGCGGTGCGCGGGGCCCGGCGGCATCAGCCCGGTCGTGTCCGGGCTGGCCGAGCTGGGCCGGGCCCGGCGGCTGGCCGAACTCGCCCTGCGCACCTGCCCGCCGGACGCGAGCACGGTCGTACGCCTGGACCAGCGCATGCCGACCGCGCTCGTGGTGAGTCAGCCCGAGCTCGCCGACCGTCTGGTGTCGGACGTGTTCGGGGCGCTGCTGGAGCTGGAGCCCGCCGACCGGGCGGTGCTGCTGGAGACCCTGGACGTGTGGCTGGGCTGCGAGGGCTCGGCGGGCCGGGCCGCGGGACGGCTGTACTGCCACCGCAACACGGTCTTCAACCGGCTGCGGCGCCTGGAACAGCTGACGTCCCGCTCCCTGGCCCGCCCACGGGATCTCATCGAGATGACGCTGGCCCTGGACGCCTACCGGTTGTCGGGAACCCGTCGGTGACCTCGTCAGGCGAGGAAGTCTCCCGCGATGTGCTCGGCCACCCGTTCCAGGATCGGGCCCGCCTCGGCGATGCATTTCGCCACGTCCGGTTCGGCGTCCGTCAGGGGGTAGGCGCGGCGGATGCCGGCGCGGCCGAGGGCCTCCGGGGGGAGGGCGAGACGGCCGCAGACGGCCACGACCTCCTTGTCGGCGGCGCGGGCGGCGGCGGCCACGCCTGCGGGGGCCTTGCCGTGGAGGGTCTGCTCGTCGAGGGAGCCCTCGCCGGTGATCACCAGGTCCGCCCACTCCAGGGCCGGCGCGAAGCCGAGCACCTCGAGCATGACCTCGATGCCGGGCCGGAAGCGGGCGCCGAGGAGCAGGGCGCCGTAGCCGATGCCGCCGGCCGCGCCGGCGCCCGGGGCTGCCGCGTACTCCGCCGCCTTCGCCCCGACCGCCTCCTCCAGCACCTTCGCGTAGTGCGCGAGGGCGGCGTCCAGGGTCTCCACGTCGTCCGGGGAGGCGCCCTTCTGCGGGCCGTAGACGGCGGGGGCGCCCTTCGGGCCGGTCAGCGGGTTGTCGACGTCGCTCGCGAGCACCAGCTCGACGGAGCCGAGGCGCGGGTCGAGTCCGGACAGGTCGGCGGACGCGAGCTCGCTCAGACCGCCGCCACCCGGAGCCACCGGCTCCCCGTCGGCGTTCAGGAACCGGGCACCCAGCGCCGAGAGCATCCCCGCGCCGCCGTCGGTGGTCGCGCTGCCGCCCACGCCGAACACGATGGTCCGCGCGCCCGCGTCCAGGGCGGCACTCAGCAGCTCTCCCGAGCCGTACGTGGACGCCGTGAGCGGTGCGAAGACGCCCGCGGGCAGCCGCTGCAGCCCGCTCGACTCCGCCATCTCCACGACCGCCGTGCCGCCGCGCAGCGCGAACGCCGCCGTCACCTCGTCCCCGAGCGGCCCGGCGACGCGCACCTCGCGCCGCTCGAAACCGGCCGCGACCGCGGCGTCCACGGTTCCGTCGCCGCCGTCGGCGACCGGCAGCGCCTCCACCTGGACCGTCGGCACGACCCGGCGCAGGCCCGCCGTCACGCGCTCGGCGACCTGCACGGCCGTCAGCGACCCCTTGAACTTGTCCGCGGCGATGAGCACCCTCTGGGCGCTCCTGCCTGCAGCGTCCGCCACCTTGTCTTCCCCTTGCTCTCCGGGCCCCGCGCACGTCGGGGCCAGTCGCGCCGCTGCGACCTTAACCGCAGGACGCCCCCGCCGTCATGCACCGCCCGGCCCGTGGGACGCGGCCCGAAGCCTCCTGAGTGCTCCCCTGCACCTGCTTGTGCTCCCTTTCCGCAGCGCGGGCAGGCGCGCCCGGAATTGGGTAAACCATCAGCTATGACCCCTGTGGGCACTGAGCCAGAGCTCGCCGACCGCATCCTCGGGGGCTGGCTCGGCCGGATCGCGGGCAACATGCTCGGCAAACCGGTCGAGCAGGGCGACCTGTGGACACGCGAGCGCATCGACCGCTACCTGCGGCAGGCCGCCGCCCTGCCCCTGACCGACTACCTCCCCGAACCCGCCGTCGAGAGCGACGGCTTCGAGCTGCGCCCCGAGTGGCGCCAGTGCGTCCGCGGCCGCATTCACGGCAGCTGCCGCGACGACGACGTCGACTACGCGATCCTCGGCCTGGACCTGCTGGAGACGTACGGCTTCGCCTTCAGCACCGAGCAGGTCGGCGAACTGTGGCTGCTGCGGCTGCCGTATCTGCAGACCTTCACGGCGGAGCGGGCGACGTACCGCAATCTCGCCAACGGGCTCAAGCCGCCGCTGACGGCCACGTACGACAACCCGTACCAGGAGTGGATCGGTGCCCTGATCCGCGCCGACATCTACGGCTGGACCTGCCCGGGCGTCCCGCGCCGTGCGGCCTCCCTGGCCCGCCGCGATGCCGTGCTGTCGCACACCGGCAACGGCGTGTACGGCGCGATGTGGGCGGCCGCGCTGGTCTCGGCGGCGTTCACGGCGCCCACCGTGCGGCACGCGGTGGACCAGGCGCTGGCCGTGATCCCCGGGAGCAGCCGGCTCGCGCGCACCGTCAGACGGGTCGTCTCCCTCCACGACACCCGGATGACCTGGGAGGACACCCTGACGACGGTGTCCGAGGAGACCGCCGGGCTGGGCTGGATCCACACCATCCCGAACGCGGCGGTCCTCACCGCGGGGCTTCTCTACGGCGACGGCGACTTCACCCGCACCATCACCCTCACTGTCCGCGGCGGCCTCGACACCGACTCCAACGGGGCGACGGCCGGTTCGGTGGCCGGTGTGCTGACCGGAGCGGACGCCATCCCGGCGCAGTGGACGGAGCCGCTGGAGGACACGGTCCGCAGCGCGGTGTTCGGCTTCGACGGGGTGCGGATCAGCGAGCTGGCGGAGCGGACGCGGCAGTTGACGGAGGCGGAGACCTAGCCGGGCACCGGCGGGGAGGAAAGCGAGCCGGGGAACTGGTCACCCTGCCTGGTTACCCTTCCTGGATGACCAGCTCTGAAGAATTCGCCGCGTACATCGCGGGCCTCCCCCGGATCCTCTCCGGCGCCGCCGCCCTCTTCCGCGACGCGGAGGGCCGGGTGCTGCTCGTCGAGCCCAACTACCGCGAGGGCTGGGCCCTTCCGGGCGGCACGATCGAGTCCGACGGCGGGGAGACCCCGCGCCAGGGCGCGCACCGCGAGACGCTGGAGGAGATCGGGCTCGACGTCGACCTGGGGCGGCTGCTCGCCGTGGACTGGGTGTACCGCCCGGGCTGGCCGCCGCTGGTGGCGTATCTCTACGACGGTGGCGTGCTCACCGGCGACGACCTCAAGGCGATCCGCCTGCAGGAGGAGGAGCTGCTGTCCTGGCGTCTGGTGGAGCGCGACCGGCTCGCCGACCATCTGCACGGCACCCTCGCCGGGCGCGTCATGGTGGCCCTTGACGTCCTGGCGGAGGGCTCGGGCACGGCGGAGCTGGAGAACGGCCGCCGGGTGGGCTGAGGTCTACCGGGGTGCCTCGTCCCGGCCGATGTGTCCGTGGTGGATCTCGCTGTGGTCGCGGTCGTTGCAGGCGTCGTCCACCGACTGGGCGGTCCACGGCGCGGCCACCGGCACGAGCGTCAGGGCCTCCTTGCAGAGGGCGTTGGGCGACAGCGTCCTGCCCCCGATGTTGATACGTCCGTGATCGCCTTCGTCGGCGTGGGCGGGCGTGGCGAGCGTGAGACCGACCATGGTGAGCGCAGCGAGGGCGCCGATCTTCTTCATGGCCTGGCCAACGACGCCGCGATGGCCAGGTCACGCCGACCGATACTCCGTGGCTCCGGGCGGGGTGGTGACCTTAGGCTCGCCCCATGAACAGGCCTCTCGTCGCCCTTCTCAGCGGCGCCGGTATCTCCACGGACTCCGGTATCCCCGACTACCGCGGCCCGAACGGCCTGTGGCGCAAGGATCCCGAGGCCGAGAAGCTCGTGACGTACGAGTACTACATGGCCGACCCGGACATCCGGCGGCGGTCGTGGCGGATGCGCCGCGAGAGCCAGGCGCTGCGGGCCGAGCCGAACGCCGCGCACCGTGCCGTGGCCGAGCTGGAGCGGTCCGGCGTGCCGGTGCGGGTCATCACGCAGAACGTGGACGGGCTGCACCAGCTCGCCGGTGTGCCCGGCCGCAAGGTGCTCGAACTGCACGGCAGCGCGCGGGAGGTCGTGTGCACCGGGTGCCGGGCGCGCGGGTCGATGGAGGAGGCGCTGGCCCGGCTCGACGCCGGGGAGGCCGACCCTGCCTGCCGGGAGTGCGGCGGCATCCTGAAGTCGGCCACCGTCATGTTCGGCGAGCAGCTCGACCCCGTGGTGCTCGGCGAGGCGGTCGCCGTCACCAAGGCCTGCCAGATCTTCATCGCCGTCGGCACCAGCCTCCAGGTCCACCCCGCCGCCGGCCTCGCGGGCCTCGCCACCGACCACGGCGCCCGCCTGATCATCGTCAACGCCGAGCCGACGCCGTACGACGAACTCGCGGACGAGGTCGTCCGCGAGCCCATCGGCACGGCCCTGCCGCGGCTGCTGCGGGGGCTGAGCGCCGGAGACGACGTTTAGGAGAGGGCCCTCCCGTCAGAAGAGAGCGCTCCCGCCCTCGAAGTCCAGCAGGCGCTGCTTGCGGTCCAGGCCGCCGCCGTAGCCGGTGAGGTTGCCGTCGGTGCCTACGACGCGGTGGCAGGGGACGATGATGCCGATCGGGTTCCTGCCGTTGGCGAGGCCCACGGCGCGGGAGGCGGAGGGTTTGCCGAGGGCGGCGGCGAGTTCGCCGTAGGAGCGGGTCTCGCCGTAGGGGATGCGGCGGAGCTGGTCCCAGACGGTGCGCTGGAAGGGGGTTCCGTTCAGGCGGAGTTCGAGGGTGAACTCCTTCAACTCGCCCTCGAAATAGGCCGTCAGCTGTTCCTCGGCCTCGGCGAAGGGGCGCTCGTCGGGTTCGCCGAAGGTCTCCTGCGGCGGACGGTGGCGCTGTTCGGTCATGTAGAGGCCGCTCAGGACGCCGTCGTCGGCGACGAGGGTGAGGGGGCCGTACGGGCTGTCGATCACGGTGTGCTGCTTCACCGGGCTCATGGTGAACGTCCTTATACCGGAAGGAAGTTGATCGGGTGGTTGTCGGTCGCCCACAGGTACTGGACCGCGTACGCGCGCCAGGGCCGCCAGGCCGCCGCGCGGGCGGTGAGGGCCGCCGGGGTGGACGGCAGGCCCAGCTCCTTGGCGGCGCGGCGGATGCCGAGGTCGGTGGGGAGGAAGGCGTCGGGGTCGCCGAGGGCGCGCATGGCGATGACGTCGACCGTCCAGGGGCCGAATCCGGGGAGGGCGAGCAGCCGGGCGCGGGTCTCGGGCCAGTCGCTCTCGGGTCCCAAGTGGATGGTTCCGTCGGCGAGTTGACCGACGAGTGTGGTGAAGGTGGTGCGCCGGGTGCGCGGCATCGCCAGGGACTCGGGGTCGACGGCGGCGAGCGCCTCGGGGGTCGGGAAGACATGGGTGAGACCACCCTCGGGGTCGTCCACCGGGTCTCCGTGGGCCGAGACCAGGCGGGCGGCGTGGGTGCGGGCCGCGGCGGTGGAGACCTGCTGGCCGAGCACGGCCCGTACCGCGAACTCGGCCTCGTCGACGGTGCGCGGGACGCGCCGCCCCGGTGCCTTGTCGACCAGCGGGGCGAGCAGCGGGTCCGTGCGGAGCTGGTCGTCGATGGCGACCGGGTCGGCGTCCAGGTCGAGCATGCGCCGGCAGCGGCTGATGGCCACGGTCAGGTCGCGCAGGTCGCCGAGGGTGAGGCGGCAGGCGATATGGTCGGGCTCGGGGGTCAGGCTCACGATGCCGTGGCCGTAGGGGAGGCGGAGCGTGCGGCGGTAGGCGCCGTCGCGCCACTCCTCCACGCCGGGCACGGCGGTGGCCGCGAGGTGGCCGAAGAGGTTGTCGGGGTTGAGCGGGGTGCGGAAGGGCAGCCGGAGCGTGAGCGCGCCCGGGGTGGCCGCCGGTGCGTTCTTCTTCGGCAGCCGGGCCCGTAGTTCGCTCGGCGACAGGGCGAAGACCTCGCGCACGGTGTCGTTGAAGGTGCGGATCGAGGAGAAGCCGGCGGCGAAGGCGATCTCCGCCATCGGGAGGGTCGTCGTCTCGATCAACAGGCGGGCCGTCTGGGCGCGTTGGGCGCGGGCCAGCGCGAGCGGTCCTGCGCCCAGCTCGGCCAGCAGCTGGCGCTCGACCTGGCGGGTGCTGTAGCCGAGCCGGGCGGCGAGTCCGGGCACGCCGTCGCGGTCCACGACGCCGTCCGCGATCAGCCGCATCGCCCGCGCCACGAGGTCGGCGCGCTGGTTCCACTCCGGGGAGCCCGGGCTGGTGTCGGGGCGGCAGCGCTTGCAGGCCCGGAACCCGGCCTGCTGGCAGGCGGCCGCGCTCGGGTAGAAGGTCATGTTCTCGGTCTTGGGCGGTACGACCGGGCAGCTGGGCCGGCAGTAGATGCGGGTGGTCAGGACGGCCGTGAAGAACCAGCCGTCGAAGCGCGCGTCCTTGGACCGGACGGCGCGCACACAGCGCTCTCGGTCGGTGTGCATCCCGTTCTGCATGCGTCCAGCATGGGCGAAGGGACGGGTGCGGGCTGGCGAGAATCCGACGTCGACGTCGTGTGCGCTGGACCGGCCCGGATCACGGCGCCCATGCGCCGGCGGTCGGCGCGGTCACGGCGTCCGTGCGGCCGTCAGGGCGTGGTCCCCTCCGAGGTGCGGCGGGCACGCGCGCGTCGCGCCTCCAGCGCGATCGGGATCAGGGAGACGAGGACGACGAGCGCGACCAGCGGCAGCAGATAGCGGTCGACGTTGGGCACCGAGGAGCCGAGCGCGTAGCCGGCCAGCGTCAGACCGACCGTCCACACCAGACCGCCCGCCACCTGCCACACGGTGAAGGTCCGCACCGGCACCTCCAGCACACCGGCCAGGGGGTTCAGCACGGTACGCACGACCGGGACGAAACGGGCCAGGACCACCGCCTTGGCGTGTCCGTAGCGCTCGAGGAGCTGCTCCGCACGCGCCGCGCCCTCGTGCAGCTTCTTCGATCTGCTGCGCGCCAGCAGGGGGCGGCCGCCGCGGCGCCCGATCCAGTACCCCGTCTGGGCGCCGAGCAGCGCACCGGCCACGGCGGCCACCAGCACCTGCCAGAGCGACAGATGCACCGACCTGCCGGAGTCCCCGGCGCACAGCAGGCCCGCGGTGAACAGCAGGGAGTCGCCGGGCAGGAAGAAGCCGACCAGCAGGCCGGTCTCGGCGAACAGCACGACGGCGACGCCGAGCGCGCCGAACGCGGACAGCAGGGATCCTGCGTCCAGGACGTTCACCGCCTGGGTGACGGCCAGGTGGGCAGCTGCCACGGAGACGACCCCTCTCGTGCCGGGAAGCGGGCGGGGCGGGCGGGGCCCGACCCGGATGCGAGCGTACTCGCCGTACTGGGGGCCGCCGGAGAACCGCTCCCTGTACGCGTCGTGCGTTTCGCAGGTCCGGCACAGGTCAAGAACGCGGCACCGGCGATGCCGCACCCTGTGCCCCGCGGTCGACCGCCGACCGGATCCCCGTGGCCACGCTCTGGGCGAAGCCGGTCGGCGACGGGTCGTTCGGCAGCTGCGCCGGCACCGTCGTGCCCTTTTTGCTGCCCGCCCGGTCCGCGAACAGCGCGACCGTCGGCGCGAGTCGGCTGTCGTATCCGGTCGCCCACACGGTGCGCCGCGTCTTCCCGCCTCCTGCCCCCGCGGTGAGGAAGACCCCCTTGGCGCCGGCGAGAATCGTCTCCTTTTCGTCCAGTACGCGCTGTACGTCCGCATGCGTGCGGTAGACGGTGCGGCCCGCCCGCGTGATGCGTGCGACGGTGTAGGGGGTGGCGTACCGGCCGTCGGCCAGCGCCGCATACGCCGACGCCAGGTTCAGCGGGGTCGGCGCCGCTGTCCTCAGCAGCCCGCGCAAGGGTCCGGTCGTGCGCAGCTTGCCGACGGGCTCGAGGGCCGTCCCCGCCTCCACCGCCCCGCTCACCGCGTCGTTGAACGGCCGGTGCGCGTAGTCCGAGCCCCCGTAGAGCACCCGCACCGCTCCGTCGCCGGGCACCATGCCCACGACGGCGGTGTGCACCCGGACACCCTTGGCCGCGGGAGGGTCGTCCTGGATCAGCTGTGCGGCCCTGTCCTGCGAGGTCAGGTCGAAGGTGGTGGTCACGCTGTAGCCGCCCCTCGCGAGCTGGTCCTCGGTGATGCCGAGCCGGTCGGCGGCCTCCTTCGCGGCGACATCGATCAGATACTGCCGCTGCCCGTCGGTCTCGCCCGGCGGATAGAACCGGAACGCCGGGAAACGCGCCGCGGCCCGCTGCTTCGCCGTGATGCTCCTGCTCGCGACCATCGCGTCGAGCACCCACTCCCAGCGGCGCAGCAGCTTCGCGGTCACCTTCGGGTCGGAGCCCGCCTTCTCGTAGTACGACGGGATGTTGATGATGGACGCCAGCGCCGCGCCCTGCGCGATCGTCAGGTCCTTCGCGTCCACTCCGAAGTAGTTGCGCGCCGCGGACTGGATCCCGGCGGCGCCCCGACCGAAGTACACGGTGTTCAGATAGCCCTGGAGGATCTCGTCCTTGCTGCGGGTGCGGTCCAGCTTGATCGCGACCAGTGCCTCGCGCGCCTTGCGGGACAGCGAGTGCTCCGGGCTCAGCAACGCGTTCTTCACGTACTGTTGGGTGATGGTGGAGCCGCCCTGGGGCGCGCCGCCGGTCGACGCCGCCAGCGCGGCCCGCGCAATGGCCTTCGGCGAGATCCCTCTGTCCGTACGGAAGGAGCGGTTCTCCGCGGCGATCACCGCGTCCTGGACGGGCCGCGGGACCGTGGCGAGGTCGACGTCCTGCCGGTCCACGGGTCCGCGCCGGCCCAGATAGGCGCCGCCCGAGTCGAGGAACACGGTGCTCTGGGTGACCGTCTCGGGATGCGGTTTCGGAATGGTCGTCAACCGGTACGCCACGACGACCGCCGCACACAGCGTCGCGATCAGCGTCAGGAAAGCGTAACCCAGCAGCCGCAGCCGCCGGCCCCTGGTGCGCCGGAACCGGATCCGCAGCGGCGGGCGTTCGCGGTGCCGGGGCCGCTTCATATGCGCCGCCCCTCGCGGGCCGAGCGCGCGGCGACCTTGCCGGAGGCGTCGTACACCGTGACGATCCGCTCGTCCGGTTCGGCGGACAGGACCGCCTTCGCGTCCTTCAAGGGCACCGGAGCGCTCGCGTACCAGATGCCCCACCCCGGATCACCCGCCAGGGTTAGGACTTTCGCCGTGGCCGCTCGGTCACCGGTGCGCACCGAGACGCGTCCCGGCTCACCGCTCAGGCCGTAGTAGAGGCCCGAAAGGAGGAAGCCGCCTTTCACGCTGTCGAAACGCAGCGTGACGCCCGGCTTGTCGTCGCCCGGCTTGTCGTCGCCCGGCTTGTCATCGATCGGCTTGTCATCGATCGGCTTGTCGTCGATCGGCTCGTCGCTGCTTGTGCGCCCGTCGAGCACGGAGGGTCCCGACCAGTGGCCGCCGTCGGCCGTCAGCCACACCCGCACCCCGGGCCCGGTGGTCACCCGCTCGCCGGGGGCTACGACCCGGACCGGACTGGTCGCCGCAAGGGCGCCGTCCGCGGCCGCCCCTTTCGCCGAACCGCCGCCCCGCACAAGGCCGTCGGCGAGAAAGACGACCGGTGTGAGCAGGACCGCGCAGACGGCCCCGGTCACGGCGACCCGTCGCCGCCGTCGGATGCGCCCGCGTGCCCGGACGTCGGCCAACGGCACCTCGGACGGCGTCAACTCCCCCACGGCGCGGGCGTATTCCTCCCGCAGTCGTCCGAGGTCGCCGCCGGCCGCTTGCAGGCCCCGCCGGGCGTGGGACCGCACCGCGCCCACCGAGCACCCCAGCAACTGCGCGATCTCGGCGTCCGCGCGGCCTTCCCAGACACGCAGTACCAGCACGGCCCGGCGGCGCGCCGACCGGCGCCCACGCGGCCGGCGCAGATGGCCGCGCACGAGACAGCGCCGTACATGGAAGTCCACGTCGTCACACGGCACACGTCGCCACCGCGCGCACATCCGTACCAGCGTTCTGTGCGCCAGCTCGTGTGCCGCACCGGGCTCGTCGGTGAGCGTGAGCAGCCGTGCGGTCGCTGTCAGACCGGACCAGTGCGTCCGGGCGTATGTGGCGAAGTCGTGGCCGGCGGGGGTCGGTGGCACGTGGGGGGTCCTTCGGCTCGGAAACGCGGGCCGTACAGGCAGGTTGAGCAGCCGAGGAGCCGACACCGTCCAAGAAGGGGAGCCTCAAGCCCCGGTTCGCCGTCTTCCTGTACAAGACCTGTACGCACGACGGAGGTGGCCGGGTTGCACGAAGAGGCCACGGATTCAGGCAGGGGCATGACCGAGGACGAGTTCGACGCCTTCTACGCCGCCGCGTTCCCCCGGCTGACCGGACAGCTCTACGCCTTCACGGGAGACCACGGCGAGGCCCAGGACGTCGTACAGGAGGCGTTCGTCCGTGCCTGGGACCGGCGGGAGAGGTTCCTGGCGGACAGTGCTCCCGAGGCGTGGATCCGCACGGTGGCCATGCGGCTGGCGGTGAGCCGCTGGCGGCGCGCCAAGCGCTGGCTGGAACTGGTGCGGCGTACTCCACCGCCCGAGACCGACCCGGGGCCGGGACCCGAGTACACGGCGCTCGTGGCCGCCCTGCGCGACCTGCCCGAGGCGCAGCGGATGGCGATCGTCCTGCACCATTTGTGCGACCTGAGCGTGGAGCAGGTAGCCTCCGAGACCGGCGCTCCCGTGGGCACGGTCAAGGCGAGACTGTCCAGGGGGCGTACGGAGCTGGCGAAGCGGCTTGGCGGGGACGAGGCCGACGGGCCGGTCCGGAAGGAGAGCGGCCGTGTCCGATGAACTCTCGACCGCCCTGCGCGAGTTGGCCGCCGCACGGGCGACCCGGCCGGTCCTCGACGGTCCCGGGATCAGGGCCCGGGCGATGCGCCGCAGACGCCGCCGCCGCGCCGCGTACGCTCTCGGCGGCGGGGGGACCGCGGCTCTCGTCCTGCTGGGCCTCGCTGTGCACCTGCACCCGTCCGGGACAACGGACCAGCGGCCCGGCATCCGGCCCCCGGCCGTGACGGCCCCCGTCTCCGCCGTGCCGTCGCCGAGCGCCGCGACGCCTGTGGTCGGTGCGCTCGACCTGTCCCGGCACGCCCTGACGTGCGGCCGCCGAGTGCTGCCGGTCCTCGCGCAGTCGGGCCGTCCGCTCGCCGCCACAGGCCCGATGAGGGTGGTGGCGAAGCAGAACCCGCGGGACCTGACCTTCGTACTCCCCTCGAAGAGCCCGGTCTCGGTGCGCGTCCCGTATGTGGTCGAGCTGCGCGACCGGCAGGACCAGCCGCACTACATCGGCGTCTTCACCCCGAAACTCAAGGCCCTGAGCGACTACGCGGCCAAGAGCGAGTGGATCGGACTCGGCGCCGAGGACGCCGCCTGGTTCTACGCCCGGGCCCACATCGGCGACACGCTGGCCGTCACGGACGCCCGCTGAGCACCGGCCGCGTCAGCCGACGCGCGCCGCGAACGCCTCGTACGCCCGTTCGTCGAAGAGCACGAAGCGGACCTCCTCGACCGCGGTGTCCGCGGCGCGGACGGTCTCCACCGCGATGCGGGCGCCGTCGTCGATCGGCCAGCCGTAGATGCCGGTGGAGACCGCGGGGAAGGCGACCGTACGGGCGCCGAGCTCGTCGGCGACGCGCAGGGACTCGCGGTAGCAGGAGGCCAGCAGCTGGGAGCGGTCCTCGCTCGCCGACCAGACCGGGCCCACGGTGTGGATCACCCAGCGCGCGTCGAGGTCGCCCGCGGTGGTGGCGACCGCCTGGCCCGTGGGCAGTCCCTTGCCGTACTGGGAGGCGCGGAGTTTGCGGCAGTCGTCGAGGATGGCCGGGCCGCCGCGGCGGTGGATCGCGCCGTCCACGCCTCCGCCGCCGAGCAGGGAGGAGTTCGCCGCGTTGACGATCGCGTCGACGCTCTCGCGCGTGATGTCGCCGCGGACGAGCGTGATGGTGGTCATGTCTGCCTCAGCCTTCTCCAGACGGCCTTCGCCGCGTTGTGCCCGGACATGCCGTGTACCCCGGGTCCGGGCGGAGTGGCCGACGAGCAGAGGAAGACCGCCGGGTGCGGTGTGCTGTACGGGCTGAGCGTGAGCTTGGGGCGCAGCAGGACCTGGAGTCCGGAGACCGCGCCGGAGGCGATGTCGCCGCCGATGTAGTTGTGGTTGCGGGCGGCGATCTCGGGCGGGCCCGCGGTCGCGCGGGCGAGGACACGGTCGCGGAACCCCGGTGCGAAGCGCTCCAGTTGGCGCTCCATGGCGTCCGTGAGGTCTCCCGTCCAGCCGCTCGGCACATGGCCGTACGCCCAGAAGACGTGCTTGCCCTCGGGTGCGCGGCCGGGATCGACGACGCCGGGCTGGACCGTGATCATGAACGGCCGCTCGGGTGCCCGGCCCGCCCGGGAGGCCTCGTGCAGCGCGGTGCCGATCTCCGCGCTGTCCGCGCCGATCTGCACGGTCCCGGCGCCGCGCGCCTCCTCGGAGGTCCACGGCACCGGGCCGTCCAGGGCGTAGTCGACCTTGAAGATGCCCGGGCCGTAGCGGTAGCCCTCGTAGTAGTTGCCGAGACCGGCGATGCGGGCCAGGGCGGTGGGCGAGGTGTCGAAGACGTAGGCGCGGGCGGGTGGCAGGTCGTCGAGGCGCTTGACCTCGTAGTCCGTGTGGACCAGGCCGCCCAGGTCCTTGAGGTACGCGGTGAGCGCGTCCGCGATGGACTGGGAGCCGCCGCGGGCCACGGGCCAGCCGCGGGCGTGCGCGGCGAGGGCGAAGACCAGGCCGATGGCGCCGGTGGCGAGGCCGGTCAGGGGCGCCATCACATGCGCGACGAGGCCGGCGAACAGGGTCTTGGCGGGCTCGTCGCGGAAGCGGCGGGTCAGCCAGGTCGACGGGGGCAGTCCGACCAGGCCGAACCGGGCGAGGGTCACCGGGTCGCGCGGGAGCGCCGTGCCCGGCAGGGACATGAAGTCCCGGGCCAGGGTGTCCCACTTGGGCAGGAACGGCTCGACCAGCCTGCGGTACGCACCGGCGTCCCGCGGTCCGAACGAGGCCGCCGTCTCGGCGACCGAACGGGACAGCACGGCGGCGGTGCCGTCGGTGAACGGGTGCGCCATGGGCAGCCGGGGGTGCAGCCACTCCAGGCCGTACCGCTCGAGCGGCAGGGCGCGGAACGCCGGGGAGTTGATGCCGAGGGGGTGGGCCGCGGAACACGGGTCGTGCCGGAAGCCGGGGAGGGTGAGCTCCTCGGTGCGGGCTCCCCCGCCGACGGTGTCACGGGCCTCGAACACGGCCACGGAGAAGCCCCGGCGGGCCAGCTCGACGGCGGCCGTCAGTCCGTTCGGCCCCGCTCCCACCACGACTGCATCGAGCATCGACGGCACCTTCGGACCCCTTCGTCAGCCGATGGCCACTGAGGATCAGGATATGCCGGGGGACCGACGGTCCAGGGCGGCGGGTGGTTCACTCCTCAACGGTTGTCCGGATACTCCTGACCCGTTGCCCGGATCACGCCACGTCCGGCAGCCCGGGCCGCCCCTGCCGGCGGTTCACGCCCCGTCCGGCAGCAGGGCGCCGCGCACCCGCCGGGCCGTCGCCTCGTCGCGAGCGGCCGTGAACGGAAGGGCGTTGCCGCCCGTGATGCGGAACGGCTCCCCGGTCAGGGTCAGATGCGCGCCGCCCGCCTCCTCGACCAGCAGGATGCCCGCGGCGTGGTCCCAGCTCGCCTCCCAGCTGAAGGCGACCGCGTCCAACCGGCCGCGGGCGACGGCCAGATACTCCATGCCGGCGGAGCCGCAGGGACGCGGTGCGACGCCTTCGGTGCGCAGTCCGAGCAGGGCGCGCTTCTCCTCGTCGGTCGTGTAGTCCGGGTGGGAGGTGGCCACTTCGAGGTCACGGCCGGGCGCGGGCGGGCCGGCGAACAGCCGCTCGCCGTCGAGGAAGGCGCCCTGGCCCCTTACCGCGGTGGCGAGTTGGTCCTCGGCCGGGACATACGTCCACGAGGCGAGCAGGACACCGCGGTGGGCGAGCGCGATCAGGGTGCAGAATCCGGGGTCGCCGTGCACGAACTGGCGTGTTCCGTCGACCGGGTCGACGATCCAGACCGGGGCGTCCTCGCATATCGCCCCGTATGTCGCCGGGTCGGCGTGCACCGCCTCCTCGCCGACGACGACGGAACCGGGCAGCAGGGCCCCGAGGACCTCGGTGAGATACCGCTCGGTGAGCCGGTCGGCGTCGGTGACCAGGTCGTGCGGTCCGCTCTTCTGGTCGACCTCGTGGTCGGCCAGGCGGCGGAAGCGGGGCATGATCTCGGCCGCGGCGGCCTTGCGGACCGCCTCCTCCACGTCGGCCGAGCGGTGGGCGAGAAACTCGTCGATGGTTTCCTTGTTCTCGATCATGCCTCCATGAGAGCACGCACCACTGACAATCCCCGCCGGGCCGGTGGACGCCGGGTGGAATCGGCGTGAACTCGCGGTGCGCGGTCAGCGGCCGACCGCGTACCCCTGCATGCCCCGCGGGTTGGCGGCCGCCGACAGGATGCCGGTCTCCGGGTCCCGGGCGACCGCGCACAGCCGCCCCTCCGACCAGGGGTCGCCGACCGTCACGTCGTGTCCCCGGCGCCGCAGATCCTCGACGACCCCGGCGTCCATGCGGGACTCGACCGTCACGCTCCCGGGCCGCATGCCGCGCGGGTAGAAGGAGCCGGGGAAGCTGTCGTTGTGCCAGTTCGGGGCGTCGATCGCACCCTGGAGGTCGAGGCCCCCGCGGACCTGTGCGCGCAGGGCGACGGCGAGGAAGAAGTGCAGCTGCCACTGGTCCTGCTGGTCGCCGCCGGGTGTGCCGAACGCCATCACCGGGACGCCGTCGCGCAGGGCGAGCGAGGGGGTGAGGGTGGTGCGGGGCCGGCGGCCGGGCGTCAGCGAGTTCGGCAGGCCCTCCTCCAGCCAGGCCATCTGCAGCCGGGTGCCGAGCGGGAAGCCCAGTTCGGGCACGACGGGGTTGGACTGCAGCCAGCCGCCGCTGGGGGTGGCGGCGACCATGTTGCCCCAGCGGTCGACGACGTCGAGGTGGCAGGTGTCGCCGCGGGTGGTGCCGTCCGCGGCGACCGGCGGCTCGCCCGGCACCGGGGAGACCGTCGGCTTGGCCACGGTCGGCTCGCCCACGCCCATTGGGCTGAACCCGGGCTCGTCTCCGACGACCGTGTGCGCGTGCGCGCTGAGCCGCGGGGTGCGCCCGCCGGGGGCGCCGGGGCGCAGGTCGTGCGAGGCCTTGGCGCCGACGAGATGGCGGCGGGCGGCGTTGTAGTGCGGGGACAGCAGGTCGCTCAGCGGGACCGCGGCCGCGTCGCCGTACCAGGCCTCCCGGTCGGCCATGGCGAGCTTGCAGCCCTCGATCAGCAGGTGGACGTAGTCGGCGGAACCGTAGGCGGGCAGTTCGGGCGGGAGCAGGGCGAGCTGCTGGAGGAGGGCGGGGCCCTGGCTCCAGGGTCCGGCCTTGCACACCGTCCAGCCGTTCCAGTCGTACGTCGCCGGGGCCTCGTAGGTCGCGGACCAGCCGGCCAGGTCGGCGGCGGTGAGCGTGCCGCTGTGGCGTTCGCCGCTGGTGTCCATGGTGGGCCGCTGCGCCTGCCGGACGAGGGCCTCGGCGATGAATCCGGAGCGCCACACCTCGCGCGCGGCCTCGATCTGCGCGATGCGGTCCCCGGCCCCGGCGACCTCGGCGAGCAGCCGCTTCCAGGTGGCGGCGAGGGCCGGGTTGCACAGGAGCTCACCGGGCCTCGGGGCCTTCCCGCCGGGCAGATAGACGTCCGCGGAGGAGGTCCACTCGGTCTCGAAGAGCTGCCGTACTGTCTCGACGGTCGCGCCGACGTTCTCCACGGGCGCGTGCCCGTGTTCGGCGTATCCGACGGCGTACTTGAGGATGTCGGCGAGGGGTTTGGTGCCGTGGTCGCGCAGCAGGAGCATCCAGGCGTCGAAGGCGCCGGGGACGGCCGCGGCGAGCGGGCCGGTGCCGGGGACTAGCTCCAGGCCGAGGGAGCGGTAGTGGGCGACCGTGGCACCGGCCGGTGCCACGCCCTGGCCGCACAGCACCCGTACCTCGCCGTCCGCCGGGGCGAGCAGGATGGGCACCTCGCCGGCCGGGCCGTTGAGGTGCGGCTCGACGACGTGCAGTACGAACGCTCCCGCCACGGCGGCGTCGTATGCGTTGCCGCCGTCCTCCAGCACGGCCATCGCGGACTGCGAGGCCAGCCAGTGGGTGGAGGACACCATGCCGAAGGTGCCCTGGAGGGTGGGGCGGGTGGTGAACGGCATCTCTCACCTCACTGTCTACGCGCCTTCGCGGGCCGATCGGCGCTCGGGTCCACGGGGGAGGCTACCCAGCCGCGCGCACACCAAGATTCCGCCTTTTCGCGAGCCCGCACGCCGGTGATCAGGCGTGGCGCGGTGACACCAGGCCCGATTCGTAGGCGAAGACGACGAGTTGCGCCCTGTCGCGTGCGCCCAGCTTGGTCATCGCCCGGCTGATGTGGGTCTTGGCCGTGTAGGGGCTGACGACCATGTGGGCGGCGATCTCCTCGTTGCTCAGGCCCCGGGCGGCCAGGGCCGTCACCTCGCGTTCGCGGCGGGTGAGGCCGTCGAGTGCGGGAGCCGTCGCCCGGTCCGGCGGCCGGGAGACGAACTCGCCGATCAGGGTGCGGGTGACCGACGGGGAGAGCAGGGCCTCGCCGCGGGCCACCACCTCGATGGCCTGGAGCAGGTCGGACGGTTCGGTGTCCTTGAGGAGGAAGCCGCTCGCGCCGGCCCGCAGGGCCTCGAAGACGTACTCGTCCAGGCCGTAGTTGGTGAGGATGACGACGCGCACGGCGTCGAGCATGGGGTCCGCGGCGATGCGGCGGGTGGCCTCGATGCCGGTCATCACCGGCATCTGCACATCGATCAGCGCGATGTCCGGCGCCCGCTCCCGCACCAGCGCCAGCCCCTGCTCCCCGTCGGCCGCCTCCCCGACCACCTCGATCCCGTCCTCGGCCTCCAGCAAGGCCCTGAACCCGGCCCGCATCAGAGCCTGGTCGTCGACAAGGGCAACTCTGATCATCCCGGCTCCCCCAACGGCAGACACGCCCGGACCTCGAAGCCGCCCTCTGGACGCGGCGCGGCGAACGCCCGAAGTTCAATGAGCGCCACCCTGATCACCCCGCCTCCCCCAACGGCAGACACGCCCGTATCTCGAAGCCGCCCTCCGGGCGCGGGGCGGCGTGCAAAGTGCCGGCGAGGGCTGTGACGCGTTCGCGCATGCCGGTCAGGCCCACGCCGGGCTTGGGGGGACGGGCCGGGTCGGCTGTGCCGTCGTCGGTGACGGATATCGTCAACTCGTCCGTGTCGTAGGCGAGTTGGACGACCACTTTGGCCGGGCCCGCGTGCCGGGCCGCGTTCGTCAGCGCCTCCTGGACGATGCGGTAGACGGCCCGGTCGAGCGTCGCCGGCAGGGGCCTGACCTCGCCGGTCACCGTGAGGTCGGCGGCGAGGCCGGCCGCGCGGGCCCGCTCCACGAGCAGCGCGGGCGTCCCGGTCGGTTCGTCGCTGCGCAGCACCTCCAGCGTGGAGCGCAGTTCGCGCATCGCCTCGCTGCTCGCGTCCTGGATGGCGAGCAGCGCGGGCGGCACCTCCTCCCCGCGCTTGCGGGCCAGATGGACCGCGACCCCGGCCTGGAGCTTGACGATGGAGATGCTGTGGGTGAGCGAGTCGTGCAACTCCCGTGCGATGCGCAGCCGTTCCTCCCCCGCGCGGCGCAGCGCCGCCTCCTCCCGGGTGCGCTCCGCCTCCAGCGCCCGCTGTTCGGTCTGGCGCAGATACGCCTGCCAGTTGCGGTCCGCCATGCCGGTGATCACCGCGCACAGGAACCAGCCCGCCAGCAGTGAGGTTCGCTCTACGACGTCGTGGGTCGTCGGCCCGGTCGGGATGTACGCGGCCAGGAACACCATGGTCGCGCCCGCCGCATACCCCCGGTGCCCCGCGCGCGCCGCCACGAGCACGGCGACGAAGACGGGCAGGGAGGCGGCCGGTCCCGGGTGGGCGTGCAGGACGTACGCGCTGCCGGCCACCGTCGACACCGCCAGCACCGCCTGCGGGGAGGCGCGATGGAAGGCCAGGGCGGCCGAACTCACCGCGATCAGGCCGTAGTCGACCGCTGTGGTGTCCGAGTCGAACGCTGCCGCGATCAGCACGACGGCGCCGACGGCGACCGCGAAGAGCACGTCGGCGAGGCGGCTGCGTGAGATCCGGTACCCGCTCATGCACGCACAGTAGACGGACGCGCCGACAACGGCGTCAGCCCTGTGGACGGCTCTGCCGCTACTCCCGCCGTAGTAGAAGCGGCTGCGTGCGGCCCCGCGGTCGCAGTGCGCACTGCCTCCGCCCGTACGACGATTTCACCCGCCCCCGGGGCGCACGCTGCTGTCCATGTCCACAACCTTCCGCTTCACCGAACCCCTGCCTCCGAAGGCGGCCACCGGCCGTGTCGCCGAGGTGTACGAACAGCTCGCCCGGGACTTCGGCATCGACAAGGCGCCCACCTTCGTGGTGCTGTCCTCCGCGCCCGAGATCCTCGCCCCCACCTGGGCGTTGATGCGCGAGTCGCTGATCGCCGGCGCGGGCAGCCGCACCGGCAAGGAACTGGCGGCCTACGGCGTCTCGCACGCCAACAAGTGCCCGTTCTGCGTGGACGCGCACACCGTCCTGCTGCACGCCACGGGCGACCACGCCCTGGCCGAGCGGCTGGCCCGGGGCGAGCGCCCGGAGAACGAGGAGCACGCGCGTGTGCTGAGCTGGGGACAGCACACGCGCGTGCCGGGCGCCGGCCTGATGCCGTACCCGTTCCCGCCGGAGCACGCCCCCGCCTACATCGGCACCGCGCTGTCCTTCCACTTCATCAACCGCATCGTCTCGTCACTGCTGACCGAGCAGCTGATGCCGGGCAATGTCCAGCGGTGGCGCCCGGTGCGCAGCCTCGCGGGCCGCTCGATGGCGGGCACCGTGCGCCGTACGGCGGTGCCCGGCGCTGCCCTGGCCCTGCTCGACGAGCAGGCCGCGGGACCCGCCTGGGCGGCCGGCACCACCGTCGGACCGGCCTACGCGGCGCTCCGTGCGGCGACGGCGGCGGGCGCGGACCTGCTCGACGAGGACGAGCAGGCCGTCGTACGGGAGACCCTGTGGGACTGGGACGGTTCGCATCCGCCGCTGTCCTGGCCCGCGCTCCCGGACCGGCGTGAACAGCCCGGCGCGCGGCTGGCCGTGCTGGCGGCCCTCGCGCCGTACCGCATCACGCAGGAGGACGTGACCGCCTGGCGCCGTCCGGAACACACCGACCGCTGTCTGGTCCGTCTCGTCGCCTTCGGCGCCTTCGCCGCCGTGGACCGCATCGAGAGCTCCTTCACCCTGCACGCCGCCCGGGAGAGGTCATGACCACTTTCGTCAACACCCGCCAGGCACAGGCCTGGAACGGATCCGTGGGCCTGCACTGGGCCACCCACCAGCAGCGCTACGACGCCCTGCTGACCGACGTCAACGACGCGCTGTTCGCCGCGGCCGCCGTCAGGCCCGCCGACCGCGTCCTGGACGTCGGCTGCGGCGCGGGCACCACGACCCGGATCGCGGCCCGGCTGGCGGCGCGCGGCCATGCGGTCGGCGTCGACATCTCGGCGCCGCTGCTGCGCCGGGCGCAGGAGCTGACCGCAGCCGAGAAGATCCACAACGCCACGTACACGGAGGCGGACGCGCAGGTCCATGCGTTCCCGTCGTGCGGCTACGACGTGATCGTCAGCCGGGGTGGCGTGATGTTCTTCGCGGACCACGCCGCCGCCTTCCGGAACTTGCGGCGGGCGCTGATGCCGGGCGGCCGGCTGGCGTTCGTGTGTCCTCAGCCGGCCGGCCCGGGCACCGAGGAGGGGCAGGCGCTCCGGCTGTTCGGCGAGCTCCTGGGCGGGCCGGACCCGGACACCGCGGCGGCGCTCGCGGCGATGGCGTCGCTCTCCGACCCGGACCGCATCAGGGCCGTGCTGGAGGGCTGGGAGAACGTCGAGATCTCCCCGGTCTCCCTCGACGCGGTGTGGGGCCGCGACGCGGCGGACGCGGTCGACTTCATCCTGTCCCGCTCCCCCGGCCGCCCGGTGCCCGCCGGGACGCGCACGATGCTGGAGGACTCCCTGCGCCCGTACGAGTCGAGGCTCGGCGTGCGGCTGCGCGGCGCCGTCTGGCTCGTCACCGCGAACCGGCCGGTGCGCGACAAACCCGACGGTGACTGAGCGGTCACCACGCGGCCACGGAGCGAGTTGACACTTCCGTCTCACAGAGACTCATGTGAAACTGGCGCCCCGTCCGCAGTGCGGACCACGTCCGCACACCGTCCCCCACCGAAAAGTGTGCCGTGCGCGATTTCCCTCTGCCGCTCGCCCTGACCGCGCGTCTGTCCCCGGTCGTCGTGCTGGCGGCGGCCGGCTGGGCACTGTCGTCCGGCCCCTCCACGACACCGGCCGCCGAGCACAAGGAGGCGGCGAAGACCGGCACCCAGTCGGCCACCGCCCCGGCCACGACGGCACAGTCCAAGTCGTACTCCTCCGCGCCCTCGCCCTGCGGGAGCGTGACCACGGCGACGATCAAGTCGCTGGTGCCCGGCGCCAAGACGGCGGGCAAGGAGATCAAGTCGACCGACGAGAAGCTGCGCCGCACCTGCTCCTGGAACGCGCTCCACGGCTACGACTACCGCTGGCTCGACGTCTCGTACGAGGTCATGAACTCGGACGAGACGGGACAGAAGACGTACAAGGAGCGGATCGCGGACAAGAGCGGCGGAGGGGCGGTTCCCGGACTCGGGGACGAGGGCTACTCCGTGGTGAACCTGACCACCGAGGACAAGCAGCAGACGCGCGAGGGAGTGGTCATCTCCCGGGTGGGCAACGTGCTGGTGGCCATCACCTACAACGGCAGCGACTTCGAGAACAAGAAGGCGCCCAGCACGGACGAGATCAACAAGGGCGCCATCAAGGCCGCCAAGGAGGCGGTCGCCGCGCTGCGGGGCGGCAAGGCCGGCTGAGCCGCGCCCACCGCCCCGCAGGCACGCGTCAGGCGGTGCGCTCCGCGTCCCGGCCGCGCAGCAGCATCAGGGCCAGGTAGAGCACCATCGAGGTGCCGAGGCCGACCGCCCAGCCGTAGTCGGCCAGCGACCTCAGCGCCGGAATGGGCCGTCCGTCGACCAGCGGCTTGAAGCTCGCGCCGCCGATCGCCAGTACGCCGCCCACCACGAAGGCCAGCACGGCCCGCCAGTTCCAGCCGCCCGCGTACCAGTAGCGGCCGCCCGCGCGGTACAGGTCGACCAGGTCGAGCCGGGACCGGCGCAGGATCCAGTAGTCGGCGATGAGGATGCCGGCGACCGTGCCGAGCAGCCCGCCGACCAGCCCGAGCCAGGTGAAGATGTAGCCCTGCGGGTCGGAGTACAGCTTCCACGGGAAGATCAGCACGGCGAGCACCGCGGTGATCAGTGCGCCGGCCCGGAAACTGACCTTGCGGGGCGCGACGTTGGAGAAGTCGAAGGACGGCGAGACCAGGTTGGCGGCGATGTTCACCGACAGCGTCGCGACGAGCACGGTCACCAGCGCGTACAGCAGGCCGAAGACGTTGTCGGTCTGCGAGGCGAGCTGCACCGGGTCCCAGATCGTCTTGCCGTAGACGGCCTGCGAGCCGGAGGTGACCAGCACGGAGAGGAACGCGAAGAGCGTCATCGTGGTGGGCAGGCCCAGCGCCTGTCCCCAGGACTGCGCCCTCTGGCTCTTGCCGTAGCGGGTGAAGTCCGGGATGTTCAGCGACAGCGTGGACCAGAAGCCGATCATGCCCATGAGCGAGGGCCAGAACAGCTTCCAGAAGTCGCCGCCCCAGCCGAGCTTGGAGGGCTGGTCGAGCAGCGGACCGAAGCCGCCGGCCTTGTCGCTCATCCACCACAGCATCACGAGCGCGCCTACGATGACGAAGGGCGCCGCCCAGTTCTCGAAGCGGCGGATCGTCTCCATGCCCCGGTAGATGATGGCGACCTGGATCACCCAGAAGATCACGAACGACAGCCACATGGTCCAGGCGTAGCCGCCGATCTTCCCGGCGTCGGACCAGCCGTTGCCGATCAGCTTGCCGGCCAGGAAGTAGATCGCCTCGCCGCCGATCCAGGTCTGGATGCCGAACCAGCCGCAGGCCACCAACGCCCGGACGACCGCTGGGAGGTTGGCGCCCCGGATGCCGAAGGAGGCGCGGGCGAAGACCGGGAAGGGGATGCCGTACTTCGGGCCCGCGTGTCCGGTGAGCAGCATCGGGATCAGCACGATCACATTGGCCAGGGCGATGGTGAACACCGCCTGCTTCCAGTCCATGCCGACGGCGATCAGACCGGAGGCCAGGGTCCAGGAGGCCGTGTTGTGGGCCATGCCCACCCACAGGGCGGAGAAGTTGTACGTGGTCCAG
Organism: Streptomyces spinosisporus; assembly: GCF_022698145.1. Taxonomy (GTDB): domain Bacteria; phylum Actinomycetota; class Actinomycetes; order Streptomycetales; family Streptomycetaceae; genus Streptomyces; species Streptomyces spinosisporus. Next base: position 556,303 of record NZ_JALDAX010000001.1, on the reverse strand, counting down.
GTGCGCCGTTCGACGGGAACCGGCAGCAGGTCCTCGTTGGCGTACGGACCGGTGGGCATGGGGGCGCCGGGCGCGATCTCCACGCGCCCGTCGTCCAGGGTGACTTGAGCGGTCGGTGGTATGGCCGATGGAGCGGTGTCAGTCATGGGCAGGCCAATCGATCAAGGTGAGGTCCGGAAAGGCCGTGCGGGTCGGCGGGGTCGGGGAGGGGCGGGGCTCAGGCGTTGACCGCCGGGATGACCTTGTTCCCGTAGGCGTCGATCACGGTCTCCTGGGCGTCGTGCATGTCGTAGACGGCGAACTGGTCGACGCCCAGCTCGCGCAGGGCGTTCAGCTTCTCGATGTGTGCCTCGACCGGGCCGATGAGGCAGAACCGGTCGACGATCTCGTCGGGGACGAACCGGGTGTCGGGGTTGCCGCTGCGGCCGTGGTGGGAGTAGTCGTACCCCTCGCGTGCCTTGATGTAGTCGGTGAGTTCCTCGGGGACCTGTGCGGAGTGCTCGCCGTACTTGGAGACCAGGTCGGCGACGTGGTTGCCGACCATGCCGCCGAACCAGCGGCACTGCTCGCGGGCGTGCGCGAGCGCCTCCGGCGAGTCGTCCGCGGTGACATAGGCGGGGGCCGCGACGCAGATCGTGACGTCGTCGGGGTTCCGGCCGGCCGCGCGGGCGGCGTCCTTGACCGCCTTGACCATGTACTGCGTCAGATACAGGTCCGCCAGCTGGAGGATGAACCCGTCGGCCTCCTCGCCGGTCATCTTCAGCGCCTTCGGGCCGTACGCGGCCATCCAGACGGGCAGTCGGGCGCCCGGCTTGACCCAGGGGAACCTGACGACCGTGCCGCCGAGGTCCGCCTCCTCACCGCGGGCGAGGGAACGGATGACCTTCATGGCGTCGCTGATCCGGGCCAGGGTGTTGGGCTTGCGGCCCGCGACGCGCATCGCGGAGTCGCCGCGGCCGATGCCGCAGACGGTGCGGTTGCCGAACATGTCGTTGAGGGTGGCGAAGGTGGAGGCGGTGACCTCCCAGGTGCGGGTGCCGGGGTTGGTGACCATCGGTCCCACGGTCAACTTCTCGGTGTTTGCGAGGATCTGACTGTAGATCACGAACGGCTCCTGCCACAGCACGGCGGAGTCGAAGGTCCAGCCGTGGGTGAAGCCGTTGCGCTCGGCGCGCTTCATGAGGCTGACGACCCTGGAGGCGGGCGGGTCGGTCTGCAGGACGAGTCCGAAGTCCATGGCGCCACTCCTAGTTGAGGTACTGACAGGTGGAGCGCGGGGTGTAGACACCGTGACCGGCGTGTCCGGTGTACTCCCGCTGGTTGATGACGACCTCCCCGCGCGAGAGGACCGTCTCGACCCGGCCGGTCGTGCGGCGGCCCTCGTACGCCGAGTAGTCGACGTTCATGTGGTGGGTCTCGGCGGACATGACCTGCTCGGCCTGCGGGTCGTAGATGACCACGTCGGCGTCGGCGCCCGGCGCGATGGTGCCCTTCTTCGGGTACATGCCGAACATCCGGGCCGGGGTGGCGCAGGCGATCTCGATCCAGCGGCGGCGGCTGATGTGTCCGTCGACGACGGCCTGGTGGAGCAGGTCCATGCGGTTCTCGACGCCCGGCATGCCGTTGGGGATCTTGGAGAAGTCGCCCCGGCCGAGCTCCTTCTGTCCGACGAAGCAGAAGGGGCAGTGGTCGGTGGAGACGACCTGGAGGTCGTTGGTGCGCAGCCCCCGCCACAGTGCGGCCTGGTGCTCCTTGGGCCGCAGCGGCGTGCTGCACACGTACTTGGCGCCCTCGAAGTCCGGCTCGGCGAGGTTGTCGGTGGACAGGAACAGGTACTGCGGGCAGGTCTCGCCGAAGACGGGCAGCCCCTCGTCGCGCGCCCGGGCGAGCTCCGCGACCGCCTCGATCGCGGAGACGTGCACGACGTAGAGCGGGGCGCCCGCGACCTGCGCGAGCCTGATGGCGCGGTGCGTGGCCTCGGCCTCCAGGAGGGCCTTGCGCACCTCGCCGTGATAGCGGGGGTCGGTCTCGCCGCGGGCGAGGGCCTGCTCCACCAGCACGTCGATCGCGATGCCGTTCTCGGCGTGCATCATGATCAGGCCGCCGTTCTCGGCGGAGCGCTGCATGGCGCGCAGGATCTGGCCGTCGTCGGAGTAGAAGACGCCCGGGTAGGCCATGAACTGCTTGAAGGAGGTCACCCCCTCCTCCACCAGCAGGTCCATCTCCTTGAGCGTCTCCTGGTTCACATCGGAGACGATCATGTGGAAGCCGTAGTCGATCGCGCAGTTGCCCTCCGCCTTGGCGTGCCAGGCGTCCAGGCCCTCGCGCAGGGACTGCCCGACGGTCTGGATGGCGAAGTCGACGATCGTCGTCGTGCCGCCCCAGGCGGCGGCCCGGGTGCCGGTCTCGAAGGTGTCGGCCGCGTAGGTGCCGCCGAACGGCATCTCCATGTGGGTGTGGGGGTCGACGCCGCCCGGGATGACGTACTTCCCGGTGGCGTCGATGACGCTCTCGGCGGTGAACGCCTCGGCCGCGGGGGTGCCGGAGGCGGCGAGGGCGGCGACGCGGCCGTCCTCGATCAGCACGTCGGCATGGATCTCGTCGGACGCGGTGATGACGAGACCACCGCGGATGACGGTACGGCTGCTCATGGTCCCTCTCCTGCCAGGGTGAACGGTTCGGTCGGCGTGAACGGTTCGGTCGTCGTGAACGGTCCGGTCAGGGTGCGGTCAGCGGGTGGTACGCGTCGGGACGGCGGTCGCGGAAGAACTGCCAGCGGTCGCGCACCTCGCGCAGCTTGGCCAGGTCCAGGTCGCGGACGACGAGTTCGCTCTCCTTCTCGGAGGCCACCTCGCCGACGAACTGGGCCTCCGGGTCCACGAAGTACGAGGTCCCGTAGAAGTCGTTGTCGCCGAGCTCCTCCACACCGACGCGGTTGATCGCGCCGACGAAGTACTCGTTGGCGACGGCCGCCGCCGGCTGCTCCAGCTGCCACAGATAGCGGGAGAGTCCGCGCGAGGTGGCCGACGGGTTGAAGACGACCTCCGCACCGCCCAGGCCCAACGCCCGCCAGCCCTCCGGGAAGTGGCGGTCGTAGCAGATGTAGACGCCGATGCGGCCGACGGCCGTGTCGAAGACCGGCCAGCCGGAGTTGCCGGGACGGAAGTAGAACTTCTCCCAGAATCCCTGCACTTGGGGAATGTGGTGCTTGCGGTACTTGCCGAGGTACGAGCCGTCCGCGTCGAGCACCGCGGCCGTGTTGTACAGGACGCCCGGCTGCTCCTCCTCGTACATCGGCAGGATCAGGACGAGGCCGAGCTCCTTCGCCAGCGCCTGGAAGCGCTTGACGATCGGGCCGTCCGGGATCCGCTCGGCGTACTCGTAGAACGCCTTGTCCTGGACCTGGCAGAAGTACGGTCCGTAGAACAGCTCCTGGAAGCACAGCACCTGGGCACCCTGTGCGGCCGCGTCGCGGGCCGCCTGCTCGTGCACCTGGATCATCGATTCCTTGTCGCCCGTCCACGCGGTCTGGAAGAGGGCGGCGCGGATCACTCGGCTCATCGGGACCTCCGGTCGCTGGATGTCCGAGGAGCGTAGGAAGTCCGGAAGTCGTCTTTGAGTGGCACGGTGTCACGCATGCCACCGGGCGGCGTGCCACGGTGTCACCCTCGCGAAGGTCCATGTTTCACCGCCGTTTTCGCAGGTCGTGATGTGTTTCAGCCCTGTTGCGCGTCGTGTGCGAGGAGTGCGATGTGCACCGATGCGGCCTGCTCGAAGTCGTCGAGGTCGACGCCGAGCCGGCCCTGTATGGCCTCGAGTCGCCGGTAGAGCGCGGGCCGGGAGACATGGTGGAGCTGTGCGGTGCGGGACTTGTTGCGGCCGGTGGCGAGATAGGTGCGCAGCACCGAGAGGAGGTCGTCGCCGTCCGGGCACAGCAGCCCGTCCAACTCCCGTTCCGCGAACGACTGCACCTGCGGGTCGTCCCGCAACAGCCGTATCAGGCCCCGCAGATGGACGTCCCTCAGGCGTACGACTGCCGGGAGGTCGAGGGCGGCCGAGGAGTCCGCGACCGCCTCCGCGACATGCTGTGCCTCGCGCAGTCCCGTCGGCACGTCGTCCCAGGCGGTCCGCGGATCGGCGGCGGCCACGACCGTCCGGGCGGCCTCCGAGCGCACCCGGGCCGCGAAGTTCGCCACGAGCACCGAGGCGTCCTGGTCCCGGGCCAGGCTCAGCAGCACGGCCGTGGCGCCGTCGGCGAGTTCGGCGACCAGGCCGGAGAGCCCCACCAGGCGCAGCACGCGCTCCAGTTGGGCGGGTTCGCCGTCGTGCACGACCAGCGGCACGAAGGTGCGCCGGTTGACCGGCAGTCCGGCGGCACGCGCGCGTGGCAGCAGCTGACGGGCCGGTACGACCCCGCTGACCAGGTCGGTCAGGAGGCTCTGCGCCGACTGCTCCTCCCAGGTGTGGGCCGAGGTGCCGCCGAGCATGCGGTGCAGCACCAGGGCCTCGGCGGCGCGGTCGGCGAGCAGCCGACCGGTGGCGGTGTCGCCGCGGTAGCCGCACAGCATGATCTCGCCCCAGCGCTCACCGCGCCCGCCGAGCTCGGCGCGGATCCAGCCGTCGCCCTCGCTGCCGCCGGCCTGCCGGGCGATGCGCTCCCAGTCGCGCAGCACGTCGTCCACGGCGGGCCGCTCCCCCGCCGTGGCGAGGACGCGATGGGCGAGGTTGGTGACGACGACCGGGCAGGCGCTGTGCTGGGCGACCTCGTCGAGCAGCCGCTGCAGCGGGGCGCCCGCGGTGATGAGCCCGGTCAGGGCCGTGCGGACGGACTCCGAGAGGCTGACGGCGGCGAACTTGCGCCGCACCAGCCGGGCCTGCACCTCCTCCGTCAACTCCGCGAAGGGGAAGGGCCGGTGGAGGACGACCATGGGCAGCCCGCACCGCTCGGCGGCCCGGCGCATCACCTCCGGCGCGGCGGGGAAGGCCCGCCCGAGGCCGAGCACGACGGCCGCGGCCTCCGCGCGGTGCAGCGAGCGGATGTACTCGGCCTGCTTCTCCTCGTCGCCGACCAGCAGCACGCCGGTGGTGAGCACCATCTCGCCACCGGTGAGCATCACGCCCACGTCGGGCGCCTCGGCGACATGCACCCAGCGCACCGGACGGTCGAGCTGGCCCGCGCCCGCCACCACCTCGGGCTCCCCGGCGAGCACGCGCTCCAGGGTCAGCACCTGGCGCACCGACAGGGCGGGTTCGAGGGTCCCGAAGGTGGTGGTCATGGCCGTCTTCCCTTGCTCAGTGCACTGCTACGACAGGCTCCTCAGAGCGCGCTCCAGGATCGCGGCGCCCTCCTCGGCCTCCGTGACCGTGAGGGACAGCGGCGGGGCGATGCGCAGGGCGCTGGTGTTGTGGCCGCCGCCCTTGCCGATGAGCAGCCCGTCCGCGCGGGTCGCCTCCAGGACGGCGCTCGCAGCGTCCGGATCGGCCTCGTCGGTCCCCGGTTTGACCAGTTCGACGCCGAGCATCAGGCCCCGGCCGCGCACCTCCCGTACATGCGGCACCTGCGCGGCGACGGCCCGCAGCCGCTCCAGGAGCAGCCCGCCGACGCGCCGGGCGTTGCCCTGGAGGTCGTGTTCCAGCAGGTACGAGAGGTTGGCGAGGCCCGCCGCCATGGTGATCTGGGTGCCGCCGAACGTCGAAATGCTGTTGGCGTCCAGGCAGTTCATGATCTCGGCGCGGGCGACGACACCGCCGATGGAGCTGCCGTTGCCGATGCCCTTGGCGAAGGTGAGCAGGTCCGGCGGACCGTTCTGGGCGTGCGCCTGCCAGCCCCAGAAGTGGTCGCCGGTGCGGCCCCAGCCGGTCTGCACCTCGTCGGCGATCCACAGGATGCCGCGCTCGGCGAGCACCTCGCGGAAGGCGGCGTAGAGGCCGTCCGGCGGCGAGGTGAAGCCGCCGACGCCCTGGATGGGCTCGGCGATCAGGGCCGCGGGCGGGCGGGTGTGGCCGAGCAGGTCCTTCAGGTCCTCGACGCAGGCGGCGATGAACTCCTCGTCGCCGAGGGAGGCGTACGGGCCGCGGGTGCGGACGCCGCCGTGGACGTAGAGGGTCTGCAGCGGGGACAGCGAGGTCGGGGACCAGCCGCGGTTGCCGGTGATGCCGACGGCGCTGAAGGAGCGGCCGTGGTAGCTGTTGCGCATCGCCAGCAGGGTGTTGCTGCGCCGGTAGGTGGTGGCGAGCAGCAGGGCGGTGTCGTTGGCCTCGGTGCCGGAGGTGGTGAAGAAGACCCGGGCGTCCGGGATGCCGCTCAACTGGGCGATGCGCTCGGCGAGTTCGACCATGGGGCGGTTGAGGTAGAGCGTGGAGGAGTGCAGGATGCGCCCGGCCTGCTCGCTCATCGCCTTGGTGACCTCGGGCAGCGCGTGCGCCGTCATCGTCGTCAGGATGCCGCCGAAGAAGTCGAGGTACTTGTTGCCGTCCGCGTCCCAGACGTGCCGGCCCTCGCCGTGCGTGATCTCCAGCGGGTCCTCGTAGTAGAGGGCGAGCCAGTCGGGCAGGACCGAACGGTGGCGTGCGTACAGGTCGCTCACGGCTGCACCAGCCCCTCGTAGGCGTCGGGTCGTCGGTCGCGGTAGAACGCCCACTGCTGCCGGACCTCCTCGATGACGTCGAAGTCGAGGTCGCGGACCACGAGTTCCTCCTTGCTGTCGCTGGCGACGTCGCCGACGAACTGTCCGCGCGGGTCGACGAAGTACGACGTGCCGTAGAAGTCGTTGTCGCCGTACTCCTCCTGGCCGACGCGGTTGATCGCGGCGATGAAGTACTCGTTGGCGACGGCCGCGGCCGGCTGCTCCAGCTTCCAGAGGTAGGAGGACAGACCGCGGTGGGTGGCCGACGGGTTGTACACCAACTGGGCGCCGCCGAGGCCGAGTTGCCGCCAGCCCTCCGGGAAGTGGCGGTCGTAGCAGATGTAGACGCCGATCCTGCCGACGGCGGTCTCGAAGACCGGCCAGCCGGCGTTGCCGGGCTTGAAGTAGTACTTCTCCCAGAAGCCCTTGACCTGCGGGATGTGGTGCTTGCGGTACTTGCCGAGGAAGGTGCCGTCGGCGTCGATCACGGCGGCGGTGTTGTAGTAGAAGCCGGACTGCTCGACCTCGAAGACCGGCACCACGATCACCATGCGGGTCTCGCGGGCGAGTTCCTGCATCCGGCTCACGGTGGGGCCGTCGGGCACCGGCTCGGCCCAGCGGTAGTGCTCGGGTTCCTGGACCTGACAGAAGTAGGGGCTGTTGAAGACCTCCTGGAACCCGATGATCTTCGCACCCTGGCGGGCCGCCTCGCGGGCGTGCTCCTCGTGTTTCGCCACCATGGACTCGGTGTCGCCGGTCCAGGTGGCCTGGACCAGAGCGGCACGTACGACGTTGGCCATGAGCTGCTCCTTCGGCGGGTCGTCAGAGCCTCTACGCCCGTAGATACGGCCGTAGAGGGATGAACGTAAGCCTCCGGGAGAGCCTTGCCAAGACCATCGCCGTCAACCCGCGGACTCGATCATGTTTCGCACTCCTGTGGGTGAGCGTCGGGGCCGGTGGGAGGGGTGGACAGGGATGTCAGGGGGCGAATCCGGCGACCCGGAGGGCGTGCACCAGATCCCAGTGTCGCTCCTCCGAGACGCCCTGCGCGGCCTCCAGCAGGAGCGGCACGAGGGTCTGCGGGTCGGGCTCGGCGCTGCGGGCGGCCTCCTCGGGGGTGCGGGCGCGGACGTACGCGTCGAGCAGCACCCGCACCTCGCGGTGGCGCCCCTCGGCGGCCAGGGCCAGGACGGCCCGCCCCGTGTCGGTCGCGGGCCGGGCGACGCCCTGCCGCAGGATCTGCTCGCCGTCGGCGCCGCGCCCGGCCGCGACCAGCGCGTCCGCCACCGCGACCAGCCGGTCCACGGGCAGCGAGACGGTCTCCCACAGCAGCGTCGCCCAGTCGGCGCCGAGCCCGGCGCGCTGCAGCGCGTCGGCGAGCAGGGGGTAGCGGGCGGGCGGCCACTGGGCGGCCTCGGCGAGCAGCATGTGCGCCTCGCCGCTACGGCCCTCGGCCCGCAGCCGTACGAGCCTCACGACGGCCCCGGCGACCTCCCGCTCCCCCTCCGCGTCCACCGCCTCGACCTGCGGCTCCGGCACCGCGGGAACCTCGGCGGCGGCCCCGGCGAACCGGGCACCGCGCGGGGTGCGCCCAGCGGCGCCGCGCTCGACCGGGACCGGGCCCGCCCCGGGCGGCACTACGACGGGAGCGGTGTCCTCCTCGGCCAACCCGGCGAAGCGTGCGCCGCCGCGGCGGCGCTTGCGTTGTTTGGGTTTGGGAGCGGGAGACGGGGTGTCGGTGGGGGGCGGAGGCTGGGGTTCGAGGGAGGCGGGGGGGTCGGGGGGGGGTGGGGGCTGGAGGGCTGGTGTGGGCTCGGGGGCGGCCGGGGACTGGAAGGCGGCTGAGGGCCCAGGGGCGGACGGGGACTGGAAGGCGCTTGGGGGGCCGGGGGCGGCCAGGGGCTGGAAGGCGGCTGAGGGCTCAGGGGCGGGCTGGAAAGTGGCCGAAGATTCCGGGGCGGTCGGCCGAGGGGTGGGGGCGGGCCGTGCCGGGGTGGCGGCGGACTGTGCCGGGGTGACGGCGGGCTGTGGCGGGGTGGCGGCGGGCTGTGCCGGGGTGACGGCGGGCTGTGGCGGGGTGGGGGCGGACTGTGCCGGGGTGGCGGCGGGTCCGGGGCCGTGTTCCGGGGTGGTGGTGTGGGGCTGGCCGGGGGCCGGTGGACGCGTCGGCCCCCGGTCGGGCCGGACGTGGGAACGCCGGTTCAACTCGGCCATTCGGTGCCGGAGTTCGGCGCAGCGGGCGGTGGCACGTTCGTGGTCGTCGTGGGCCCAGGCGAGGTCGAGGCGGAGGGTGTCGGACTCCTGCCGGGTGGTGGCGGCGGTGAGCAACCGGCTCAGCTGCGCCTGGCGTTCGGCGGCGTAGCGCTGTTCGCGGAGCATCACGTCCAGCCGGTCGCCGAGGGCTTCCCGGCCCCCGGGGCGGTCGTCGTACGCGGTCATCGCGGCGGCGTGCAGGGGGCGGGCCCGTTCCTGTTCCCCGGTCGCGGCCCGCGGACCGTACACCGTGGCGAAGTCCTGCAGCAGCGCCTCCACCACGTCCCAGGGCGGCATCTCCCGCCCGTCGAGGCAGGCCCGCATACCGTCGGGGTCGCGCTGCCAGAACACGGCGCACCAGCCGCCGCCCTGGTCGAGGCGCGCCAGCAGGTCGTTCAGGTAGTTCGCGAACTCCCGTACCCGGCCCGGGAGTTGTTCCACAGCCATCGCTCGACTCCCGCCTGACCGGAGTGCTCCGCTCCCGTAGGCAACACCAATCGTGTTACGGGGGTGCTACGGGGAGTTTTCGAGCGGCGTGCGGACGCGTCGGTCTCACACGGGCAGCAGCGCGCACCGCTCGACCAGATCGTCCATCGACAGGCCGAGCGCGCGGGCGAGGGCGGCGACGGTGAAGAAGGCCGGGGTCGGGGCCCGCCCGGTCTCGATCTTGCGGAGCGTCTCCGCGGAGATGCCTGCCTGCGCGGCCACGTCCGTCATGCTCCGGGCGCCACGCGCCTCACGGAGTATCCGGCCGAGCCGCTCGCCGCGTTCACGCTCTTCGGGGGTGAGAGGGGTGCGCACCATGCCGTCATTCTAAGCCGGGATTTCAACCCGGTCGAACAAGCCGGTATATTAATTGGCATGGTGGAACTGAAGACAGATACATCGATCGACGCCATGTACGAAGCGGGGCAGGTGGTCGGACGGGCCCTGACGGCCGTGCGGCACGCCGCCGACGTGGGCGTTTCCCTGCTGGAGCTGGACGAGGTGGCCCGCGGGGTGCTGCGCGGAGCCGGTGCCTCCTCCCCCTTCCTCGGCTACCGCCCCTCCTTCGCCCCGGTCCCCTTCCCCGCCGTCATCTGCGCCTCCGTGAACGACGCGATCGTGCACGGCATCCCGACCCGCTACCGGCTGCGCGACGGCGACCTGGTCTCCATCGACTGCGGTGCCGAACTGAACGGCTGGGTCGGCGACTCCGCGCTCAGCTTCGTCGTGGGCGAGCCGGACCCGGCCGACGTACGGCTGGTCGAGACGGCCGAGCGCGCCCTGGCGGCGGGCATCGCGGCGGCGGTCGTCGGCAACCGCGTCGGGGACATCGCGCACGCGATCGGCACGGTGTGCCGGGACGGCGGATACGGCATCCCCCAGGACTTCGGCGGGCACGGCGTGGGCCGCGCCATGCACGAGGACCCGGGGGTGCCGAACGAGGGGCGCCCGGGCCGCGGCTTCCCCCTGCGCCACGGCATGGTCATCGCCATCGAGCCGATGCTGATCGGCGGCGGAAAGGACGACTACCACGCAGCGGCCGACGGCTGGACCCTCCGCACCAACGACGGCTCCCGCGCAGCCCACGCCGAACACACGGTCGCAATCACAAACGCCGGACCACGGATCTTGACCGAACGGCAGCCGATGGGTTGAGACGGGGTAAACGTGCCCCCGTCCCATCCGCGTGCGAAGGTGGTGTGAACCGGGCCCTGTCGGGGCACTCGCACGGGCCGGAACGTCGATCAGTGAGCGCGTCCCGGGCCGCCTGTCGGGACGCCGGAACGGAAGGCCATGACCAGCGGCTTCAGTGGTCCTGAGGGCTACGACCCCTTCGGAGAATTCCTCGCCCGCTTCTTCGGCGGCCCCCGCCCGGGGCCGCGTCAGATCGACATCGGGAGGCTGCTCAGTCAACCCGCACGGGAGCTGGTCCGCGGGGCCGCGCAGTACGCCGCCGAGCACGGCAGCCGGGACCTCGACACCCAGCACCTGCTGCGGGCCGCGCTGGCCGCCGAGCCGACCCGGAGCCTGCTCAGCCGGGCCGGCGCCGACCCCGACTCACTGGCGACGGAGATCGACGAGCGCTCCGGCCCGGCCCAGCACACCGCCGAGGAGGCACCCCCGCCCACCTCGCTCTCCCTCACCCCCGCGGTCAAGCGCGCCCTGCTCGACGCGCACGACATGGCGCGGGCCAGCGGCGCCGGTTACATCGGCCCCGAGCATGTGCTCAGCGCCCTCGCCGCGAACCCCGACTCGGCCGCGGGCCACATCCTCAACTCGGCCCGTTTCGCACCGACCGGACCACAGCCCGAGGCCCCGGAGACCGGCCAGAGCCGTGGCGAGCAGACGCGTACCACGGGTACGCCCACCCTCGACAAGTACGGCCGCGACCTCACCGACCTGGCCCGGCAGGGCCGTATCGACCCGGTGATCGGACGCGACGAGGAGATCGAGCAGACGATCGAGGTCCTGTCGCGGCGCGGCAAGAACAACCCGGTGCTCATCGGTGACGCGGGCGTCGGCAAGACCGCCATCGTGGAGGGCCTCGCCCAGCGGATCGCCGACGGTGACGTGCCCGACGTGCTGATCGGACGGCGGGTCGTCGCCCTCGACCTCACCGGCGTCGTCGCCGGCACCCGTTACCGGGGCGACTTCGAGGAGCGCCTGAACAACATCGTCGACGAGATCCGGTCCCACTCCGACCAGTTGATCGTCTTCATCGACGAGGTGCACACCGTCGTCGGCGCCGGGAGCGGCGGCGAGAGCGGCGGCGCCATGGACGCGGGCAACATCCTCAAGCCGGCGCTGGCCCGCGGCGAACTGCACATCGTCGGCGCCACGACCCTGGAGGAGTACCGCCGCATCGAGAAGGACGCTGCCCTCGCCCGCCGCTTCCAGCCGATCCTGGTGCCCGAGCCGTCCGTGCCGGACACGATCGAGATCCTGCGCGGGCTGCGCGACCGCTACGAGGCGCACCACCAGGTCCGCTACACCGACGAGGCCCTGGTCGCCGCCGTGGAGCTGTCCGACCGCTATCTCACCGACCGCCGGCTGCCCGACAAGGCCATCGACCTGATCGACCAGGCGGGCGCCAGGGTGCGGCTGCGGGCGCGCACCAAGGGCACGGACGTACGCGCCCTGGAGCGTGAGATCGAGCAGCTGACCTGCGACAAGGACCAGTCGGTCGCCGACGAGCAGTACGAGCGGGCGATGCAACTACGCGACCGTATCGCCGAGTTGAAGCAGCGCATCGCCGACACCGGCGGCGGGGTCAAGGCCGACGAGGGACAGCTGGAGGTGACCGCCGAGGCGATCGCCGAGGTCGTCTCCCGGCAGACGGGCATCCCGGTCAGCAGCCTCACCCAGGAGGAGAAGGAGAAGCTGCTCGGCCTGGAGGAGCATCTGCACGAGCGGGTCGTCGGACAGGAGGAGGCCGTCAGCGTGGTCTCCGAGGCGATCCTGCGCTCCCGTGCCGGGCTCGCAAGTCCGGACCGGCCGATCGGCAGCTTCCTCTTCCTCGGGCCGACCGGCGTCGGCAAGACGGAACTGGCCCGCGCCCTCGCCGAGGCCCTGTTCGGCAGCGAGGAGCGCATGATCCGCCTGGACATGAGCGAGTACCAGGAACGGCACACCGTCAGCCGGCTGGTCGGCGCCCCGCCCGGATACGTCGGCCACGAGGAGGCGGGCCAGCTGACCGAGGTCGTACGCCGCCACCCGTACTCGCTGCTCCTGCTCGACGAGGTGGAGAAGGCGCACCCGGACGTCTTCAACATCCTGCTGCAGGTGCTCGACGACGGACGGCTGACCGACTCCCAGGGCCGCACGGTCGACTTCACCAACACGGTCATCGTGATGACCAGCAACCTCGGCTCCGAGGCGATCGGCCGCAGCGGCGCCGGCATCGGCTTCGGGCCGGGCGACGCGGACGCCGACGAGGAGGCACGCCGCGAGCGGATCCTGCGCCCGCTGCGCGAGCACTTCCGCCCGGAGTTCCTCAACCGCATCGACGAGACGGTCGTCTTCCGCCGTCTGACGGGCGATCAACTCCGCCGGATCACCAACCTCCTGCTGGAGAAGACCCGCCGGCTGACGCACGCGCAGGGCATCACGGTCGCGTTCACCGACGCGGCGGTCGACTGGCTCGCCGAACGCGGCTACCAGCCCGAGTACGGCGCCCGCCCCCTACGCCGCACCATCCAACGCGAGGTCGACAACCAGCTCTCCCGCCTCCTGCTCAACGGCCGGATCCAGGAGGGCGGCCGAGTGACGGTGGACGTGACCGACGGCCACTTGGAGTTCCGTACGGACGAGCACCCTTAGGGGCGCGGGGAACTGCGCGACCAGCCCCCACGCACCCGCAGACGGCCACGTCACGGCGCAGGAACGACCACCTGCGCCGACCCGCCCCCACGCCGCACCTTCTCAGCGGCGGCCAGCCACTTCCCACCCGGCAGCCGCTGCACTCCGGTGGCCGCGCCGATCTCGGGGTTCAGGCTGAACGAGTGCCCGATGGCCTCCAGTTGAGCCCTGAGACCGGAGGCACCGGTGTCGTTGTACAACGCCGGCTCCATCTCCGTCTTCGCGGCATTCCGCTGACTCACCCGCGGCGCCGCGATCGCGTCCACGAGCGGCAGATGACGGTCCAGGAACCCGGTGAGGGTCTGCAGCACCGTAGTGATGATGGTCGCCCCACCGGGCGAACCCACCGCCACCACGGGCCTGTTGTGCTGGTCGAGCACGATCGTCGGCGAGATCGACGACCGGGGCCGCTTGCCCGGCCCCGGCAGGTTCGGGTCGTGCACGGCCGGGTTCGCCGGGGTGAAGGAGAAGTCCGTCAGCTCGTTGTTGAGCAGGAACCCGCGGCCCGGCACGGTGATCGCGCTGCCGCCGGTCTGCTCGATGGTGAGCGTGTAGGAGACGACGTTCCCCCACTTGTCGGCCACCGTCAGATGGGTCGTGTTCTCGCCCTCGTACGTCGTCGGAGCCGCCGTACCGCCGGCGGCACACGCCTGCGGATGCCGCGGATCGCCGGGCGCCACCGGGCTGGTGAGCACCGCGTCGTCCTTGATCAGGCAGGCCCGCGAGTCGGCGAACCGCTGGGACAGCAGGCCCTTCGTCGGTACGTCCTCGAAGGCGGGGTCGCCCACCCAGCGCCCGCGGTCCGCGAACGCGATCCGGCTCGCCTCGATGTAGTGGTGCAGGTACTGGACCTCGCTCGCCTTCGAAAGGTCCGTCTTCTCAAGGATGTTGAGCGCCTCGCCGACGGTGGTGCCGCCGGAGGAGGAGGGCGCGATGGAGTAGACGCCGAGGCCGCGGTACGAGGTCCTCGTGGGCGCCTGCAGTTTGGCGCGGTAGGCCGCGAGGTCCTTCCGGGAGAGCTTGCCGGGGCGGGCGTTCCAGCCCGAGGCGGGGTCGACCGGCGGCTTGTTCACGGTGCGGACGATGTCCCTGCCGAGGTCGCCGTGGTAGATCGCCCCGACGCCCTTCCTGGCCAACTCCTCGTAGGTGCGGGCGAGTTCGGGGTTCTTGAAGGTGGAGCCCACCTCCGGGAGCCGTCCGCCCGGCAGGAACAGCTTCGCCGTGTCCGGGAAGTAGCGGAAGCGCGTCTCGTTCGAGGCGGTCTGCGAGCGGAAGGTGTCGTCGACGGTGAAGCCGTCGCGGGCGATGCGCTCGGCGGGCTTGAGCACCGTCCCGAGTCTTCTGCTCCCCCACTGGTCGAGCGCGGTCTGCCAGGTGGCGGGCGAGCCGGGCGTGCCCACGCTCAGCCCGCTGCTGACGGCGTCGGCGAAGGCGAGCGGCTTGCCGTTCTCCACGAAGAGGTCCGAGTCGGCGCTCAGCGGCGCGGTCTCGCGGCCGTCGATGGTGTGCACCGTACGGGACTTGGCGTCGTAGTAGACGAAGTAGCCCCCGCCTCCGATGCCGGAGGAGTAGGGCTCGGTGACGCCGAGGGCGGCGGCCGTGGCGACGGCCGCGTCGACCGCGTTGCCGCCCTTCTTCAGGACCTCGATGCCCGCGGCGGAGGCGTCGGCGTCGACGCTGGCGACCGCGCCGCCGTAGCCGACGGCGACCGGGACTTTCGCAGGGGTGCCGCTCGCCGGCGCGGAGGGCGGCGCCGCCGCTCCCACCGACACCACGGCGGCAGAGACCGCCAGGACCGACAGTTTCCGTGCCACAGGACGACGCATGCGCACCTCCGGTGAGGGACCGTCCGCGCAGCTTAATCCAACGACATGCTCTCGTCAGGAACGACTCGAACAACGGTTTCCCCGGGCCCGCTACCATGCGCGCCCATGACTGACGACGTACGCAACATCGTCCTGGGCGTGGTGGCCGCCGGCCTGTCCGCCGCGCTCGGCTGGCTGGCCCGCACCTATCTGTGGAAGCGGAAGCTGCGCCGCAAGCAGGCGTTCTTCGGGCTGCCGGACAACTCCGAGTCGCTGCTGGTGGTGAACCGTGGCGCCGGCGGGCCCGAACTGACGGTGATGCGCTATGACGTGTTCGCACTCCTCGAACTCGCGGCCCTGATCAAGGACTGCAACGCCCACGCCCAGATACTCCCGCACGACTCGGCCCGCCAGGGCTTCGGCGAGCGCACCGAGTTCTGTGTGGGCGGCCCCGCGTCCAACCGGCGCATGGTGGCGCATCTGGCCTCCATGCTCCCGGGGGTGCGGGTGAACATGGATGCCGAACCCGGCCCCGACCGGGGCGCCTTCCAGGTCGGCACCGAGCGCTACCGGGTGGAGCCGGGCCGGGAGGAGTACGCCCTCCTCGCACGGCTCACCGCCGGCCAGAGCCCCAACAACCGCCCCGTCTTCCTCTTCTGCGGCCAGACCGCCATCACCAACCAGGCCGCCACCCGCTATCTGGCCCGCAACCACGAACGCCTCGCCCGCAAGCACGGCAACAGCTCCTTCGTCGTCCTGCTGAAGGTCGTCAACTCGCAGGCGTACGGTCCGGACGTGGTGGAGCTGGTGGCGGACGTGACGCGTGCGGCGCAGACGGAGTTGCCCGCGAGCAGCACGGCTGCGCGCAATGCGCACCGCGCGTCCTGAGGTCCGACACATTTCAACAATCGTTACTGGCACGTAACTTACCGACGGGTTACTTCCAGTAAGGGCCCGAGGTTACCGTCTGGTCACTTTGCACTTACACGAGTGAGGAGTGGCCCGTGGGACACACGCGCAAGGCCCTGCGTACGACCGCCGTGGGCGCCGTGTCGGCGACGCTGATCTCCGGCAGCGCCCTCGGGCTCGCCCCCACCGCACACGCCGCGGACGGCATCCGCTTCGTCGACATCACCGGCGACGGCGGCACCGTCCTCAAGGCGAACGTCATCACGCCCGCGGGCGCCGACAGCACCCACCGCCACCCGCTGCTCGTGCTCCCCACGAGCTGGGGCCTGCCCCAGGCCGAGTACCTCGCACAGGCCCAGAAGCTCGCGAACTCCGGCTACGTCGTGGTCAGTTACAACGTCCGCGGCTTCTGGCAGTCCGGCGGGGAGATAGAGGTGGCGGGACCGCCCGACATAGCGGACGCCTCCAAGGTCATCGACTGGGCGCTCGCCAACACCCCGGCCGACTCACGGCACATCGGCATGGCAGGGGTCTCCTACGGCGCCGGCATCAGCCTGCTCGCCGCCGCGCACGACAAGCGGATCAAGGCGGTCGCGGCGCTCAGCGGCTGGGCCGACCTGATCGGCTCGATCTACTCGGGCCGCACCCAGCACGTCCAGGCCGCCGCACTGCTGGACGGCGCGAGCCTGGTCACCGGCCGCCAGGCCCCCGAGGTCCGCCAGGTCTTCAACGACTTCTACGCGTCGAACCTGGCGAAGGAACAAGACCTCATCAACTGGGGGAAGAAACGTTCGCCCGCAACATACGTGGATCAACTCAACCAGAACGGCGCCGCGGTCATGATGGCCAACGCCTGGGGCGACACGATCTTCCCGCCCAACCAGTACGCGGACTTCTACGAGAAGCTGAAGGGCCCGAAGCGGCTGGAACTGCGCCCCGGCGACCACGCGACCGCCGAGCTCACCGGACTGCTCGGACTGCCCAACGACGTGTGGACCGACACCGGTCGCTGGTTCGACCACTACCTCAAGGGCGTCGACAACGGCGTCGACCGGGAGCAGCCGGTCCGGCTCACGTCCCGTTCCACGGGCGGCTACGAGGGCTATCCGGACTGGAAGTCTGTGGCCGCGACCGAACGGAAGATCGCCCTCGGCGGCACCACCACGATCCACACGAACGTCGACTCGGGCGCGGACGGCGGGATCGTGTTCCTGTCCAGCATCCTCGACCAGGTGGCCAAGCTGCCCCCGGTCGCCTCGATCCCCCTGCTCCCCCGCCGCTGGGCCGCCGTGTGGCAGTCGCAGAAGTACGGCACGGTCCAGCAGATCCGCGGTACGGCGAGGCTGCACACCACGGTCACTCCGACCAAGGAGAGCGGCACCCTCGTCGCCTACCTGTACGACGTGGGGCCGCTCGGCCTCGGCAAGCTGGTCAGCAACGCGCCGTACACCTTCCACGGACTCACGCCCGGAAAGCCGTTCGGCCTCGACCTGGAGCTGTTCTCCACGGCCTACGACGTCCCGGCAGGGCACCGGCTGGCCCTGGTCGTCGACACGGTCGACCCGCTCTACATCGAGCACAACCCGTCCGGCGCCCGGCTGACCTTCTCCTCACCGGCAGACGACCCGTCGTACGTGTCGATTCCGCTGCGCGAGCAGTGATCTCCGGCCGGTACCGGGCGGGTATGGCTCTTCGGCTCAGTGCTTGAGGATCCTCATGCCATCACGGGGTGGTCGGCCGGCGGGCCCTGCGGGGCCCAGAAGCCGGCGGGAACACTGGTCGGCGCATACAGCTCCCCCCGTAGTACTTGTTGACGTCATGGAGTTCGATCAACGGATCGACGGCCATACGCAGCCCTACCCACTCTCAGCTGTGTCGTCCTGGCCGCAAAAACTATCCGGACAATGGATCACTTAAGGCACGACACGCACTTTTCGGGCATTAGCCGTATTTACGTCGATCTTAGGTCCATGGCGTCACACCTCCGCGACCTCGCCGTACAGCTGCGAGAGCTCCGGCACCCCGCTGGCGGCCCACTCGTGCCCCGAGGCCACGACATCGAACTCGCGGCCGGAGGCGAGCCGTACGACCGGCTGGCCGCTCGGCCAGATCGCCCAGGCGGCACCGGGCACCGTGCGCACGAGGACGGTGCCCAGATACAGACCGGCGTCGTTGCCGAGCCAGTGCAGCACCTCCTCGTCGTCGCGCCAGCGCGGCAGCAGCTGATCGAGTGCCTCCAACGAGCGGGCAGAGTCGTCGAGTTGGACGCCCTCCCGGGACGCCTGGGAGCGGAGCAGCTCGCACTCGGCGAGAAGTTCGGCGATGCCCTCCGGGTCGGGAACGCCGTGCTTCTCATTCGGGTGGCCCAGAAAAGGGATCTTCATACACCCAGCGTGTCATTCGCACCGGCGTGCGCACCACAGGCGCGCGGGCGCTCCCTTCTGGGCGATCCCGTGCCGGTGCTCAGACGTCCAGGTCCACCACGACCGGCGCGTGGTCGGAGGCGCCCTTGCCCTTGCGCTCCTCGCGGTCGACGTAGGAGTCGGTGACGGCCTTCGCGAACGGTTCGTTGCCGTAGACGAGGTCGATGCGCATGCCGCGGTTCTTGGGGAAGCAGAGCTGGCGGTAGTCCCAGTACGTGAAGGGGTGGTCGTACTTGAGGGGCCGCGGGACGACGTCCGAGAGGCCCGTCTCGCGCAGGGACGCGAGCGCGGCGCGCTCGGCGGGAGTGACATGGGTGAGGCCCTCGAAGGCGGCCACGTCGTAGACGTCGTCGTCCGTCGGCGCCACGTTGTAGTCGCCCATCACCGCGAACGGGCGGCTGCCGGCCGCGTCGCCCGCGACGGCCGCCTTGAGGGCCTCGAACCACTGGAGCTTGTAGGCGTAGTGCGGGTGGTCCACCTCGCGGCCGTTGGGCACGTACACCGACCAGACGCGGACCGGGCCGCAGGTCGCGGAGACGGCGCGGGGCTCCTCGACGCCCTCGTACCCCGGGTCGCCGGGCAGGCCCTTGACGACGTCCTCCAGGCCGACGCGGGAGAGCACCGCCACGCCGTTCCACCTGCCCGTCGCGTTCACCGCCGCCTCGTAGCCCACTTCGCGCAGCTGGTCGAAGGGGAACTGCGCCTCGGCGACTTTGGCCTCCTGGAGGCAGAGCACGTCCGTGTTGCTGCTCTCCAGCCAGGCCAGGAGCCTCGGCAGGCGGGCGGTGATCGAGTTCACGTTCCAGGTCGCGATGCGCATGCCCCACAACCTACCGGGCGGGTCTGACACCGCGGTCCCGCCCGGTGCCGGTCAGACCTCGGCCGAGGAACCGGGGGCGAGCCGCAGGTGCTCGGCGCCGCCCAGGGCGCCGATCTGGCGGTCGTAGATCGGGCGGGCGAGGTCGGTGAGCAGGGCGTCGTGGATGTCGTAGGCGCGCTGCGGTGCGACCTCGCGGACGTAGTCGATGACCTCGGAGATCTTGCTCCAGGGGGCCATCACCGGGAGCATCAGCGTCTCGACCGGGTGGTCGGGGACGGTGAGGGCGTCGCCGGGGTGGAAGACGCTGCCGCCGTCGACGAGATAGCCGACGTTGGTGATGCGCGGGATGTCCGGGTGGATGACGGCGTGCAGCTCGCCGTGGACCTGTACGTCGAAGCCCGCGGCCGTGAACGTGTCGCCGTGCCCGACGGTGTGCACACGGCCCGGGAAGGCGGCCGAGAGCTGGTCGGCGACGGACTTGAGGGTCCAGATCCCGGCGGCCGGGTTGGCCTCCATGGCGGCCCGCAGCCGCCCCTCGTCGAAGTGGTCCGCGTGCTCGTGCGTGACGAGGATCGCGTCGGCGCCGGCCGCGGCGTCCTGCTCGCTGAAACCGCCGGGATCGAGGACGAGCACGCGCCCGTCCTTCTCGAGACGGACGCAGCTGTGCGACTTCTTCGTGAGCTTCATGACCCCCATCCTGCCCCCGCGCGCGTCACTCCGTGGGAGTCGTCTCCTCTCTTATGACCTGCTGGGCGATCCCGAACGCGCGGTCGGCCGCCGGCATGCCGCAGTAGACGGCGACCTGGAGCAGCACTTCCTTGATCTCCGAGGGGGTCAGGCCGTTGCGCAGGGCGGCGCGGATGTGGGGGGCGAGCTGGTCCGTGTGGCCGCCCGCGATCAGGGCGGTGAGGGTCACACAGCTGCGTGAGCGCCGGTCGAGGCCCGGGCGGTCCCAGATCTCGCCCCACGCGTACCGGGTGACGAACTCCTGGAAGTCCGTGGAGAACTCGTCCGCCTGCCCCAGCGTCCGGTCGACGTGCGCGTCACCGAGCACCTCGCGGCGCACCTTGATCCCGGCGTCGTACGGATCGGGCCGTCCCGTCGACTGCCCGGGCGCCGCGACCGGGGCCGCGATCTCGGCGACGGGTGCGGGCTGCCGCGGCGACGCGGGCCGCGTGGGCGGGGTCAGCACCGGCTTGACCGGCGCGGCGGGGATGGCCATCTGGCCGGTGGTCGAGTCGAACGCGGGTCTCCAGGGGGAGGAGAAGTGCCGCACCAGCAGGTCGGTGACGGCCGCGGGCTGCTCGACCGGCACCAGATGGGAGGCGCCGGGGACCACGGCGAGCCGGGCGTCGGGGATGCCGGCGACCAGGGTGCGCGCCTCGGCCGGACCGGTGACCCGGTCCTCGGAACCGACCAGGACGAGCGTCGGCACCCCAACTCCGCCCAGTTCGGACCGTACGTCGAAGGAGGCCAGTGCCTCGCAGGCGGCGATGTAGCAGCCGGGGTCCGTGGTGCGCACCATCTGCACGGCCCACTCGGTGATCGCGGGCTGTGCGGAGGCGAAGCCGTGGGTGAACCAGCGGTCGGGGGAGGTACGGGCGATCGGGTCGAGCCCGTTGGTCCGCACGATCACACCGCGCTGGCGGAACTCGTCCGCCGTCCCGAACCGGGGCGAGGCGGCGATCAGCGTGAGCGAGGCGATCCGCTCGGGGTGGCGCAGCGCCAGTTCGAGGCCGATCGCGCCGCCGAACGCACAGCCCGCGTAGCCGAAGCGCTGGATGCCGAGGCCGTCCAGCGTGGCCAGCAGCCGGGAGGTGAGCTCGGTGACCGAGTCCGCCGGGTACGCGGGCGCGCCGCCGTGCCCGGGAAGGTCGAAGCGGAAGACACGCCACTGCTTCGTCAGCTCGGGCACCTGCCGGTCCCACATGTGCCATGTGGTGCCCAGTGAGGGACCGAGGATCAGGACCGGGGCGTCTTCTGGCCCGTCCAGGCGGTATTGCAGGGTGTTCATCGGTGTCTCACTCACCCGCCCGAGCCTCTCATCCGTCATGACAGCGCTTGTGAGCGGGGTCCTGGCTGCAGCCGTCCGCGACCGGGCGGACGCTGTGGCGTCGTCTCACCTCTTCTCGCTCACCGCGTACACGGCTCCGTAGCCGCTGATGTAGGCCACGGAGCCGGCCACGGCGGGCGAGGAGAAGGAGTTGACGCCGCCCATGTCGGACTTCCATCGCCTACGGCCGCTCTTGGCGTCCACCGCGAACAGGCAGCCGTCCACGCCGACGTAGACCAGTCCTGCGGCGGCCGTGAGCGCGGATGTGGCGATCTTGGAGTGGAACGTCGTCTTCCATCGTCGGTGGCCGGTGGCGGCGTCCACGCCGTACAGGCTGGGACTGTCGGCGCCCACGCAGACGATGCCGTCGGACACGGCCGGGGCGGCGTTCACCGGGGCGTCCGCGGCGAACGTCCATCGCTTGCGGCCGGTCGCCGCGTCGAGCGCGTACAGATGGTGGTCGCCGCTGCCGGCGAAGACGGTGCCGTCGGACACCGCCGGGGAGGTGGTGACCTGGCCCTTGGTGGGGAAGGTCCAGCGGCGGTGGCCCGTGGCGGCGTCCAGCGCGTACACGTTGTGGTCGTAGCTGCCGACGTACACGACGCCCCCGGACACGCACGGCGAGGACCGGATGACGCTGTCGGCCTGGAAACGCCAGCGCAGGCTGCCGTCGGCGGCGTCGAACGCGTAGACGTAGCCGAAGAAGCCCGCGGCGCCCATCGCGGAGGCGGTGGCGTACAGGACTCCGTCCACGACCCGTGGGGCCGCCGGGGTCTCCATGCTGCCCTCGAGACGGACGGTCCAGGTACGCCGGCCGGTGGCCGCGTCCAGCGCGTACAGGTAGAGGTTGTCGTCGGCGACGTAGACCGTGCCGCCCGACACGACCGGTGATCCCGTGCGGCCGTGGGTGCGGTGGGACCAGCGCTGCCGACCGGTGGCGGCGTCGAGTGCGTACAGGCGGTCGCGGAAGTCGGCGTCCACTGCGCCGACGTAGACGACGCCCCCGGAGACCGCCGGTGAGGAGTCGTCGCTGAACGTGTCGTCCATACCCCCTTTGAAGACCCAGCGCTGTTCGGAGTCGGCCGTGGTCAGGTCCGGGAACAGGCTTTCCGCTTCCCCGAACAGCCACTTCAGCGCCTTCCAGCCGCCGTAGCCGACCCCGCTCAGGGCGGCCGCGGCGACGGCCGTACTGCCCGCGCGCACCACCGCGCGTCGCGCCGGGCCGGACTCGTCCGTCGCGTCCTGGGTTCGGCCGGGGCGTGGTTGCTGTTGCTGTTGCTGTTGCCGTCGCGGTTGCGGTTGCGGCGGGCGTGGCGCCGGGCGGCCTGGATCGAGCATCGTCGGCGTATGAGGTATCTCGGCGCGGAGGGTGACGAGGTCCGCTATCTCCCCGGGCAGCCATCCCTTCACGTCGGCGGACCGGTCAGGGCCTGCCTCCGCCCCCTCTCTGAGCAGCTCCATGAGTTCGCCGACCTCGGGCCGGTCGCCGGGATCCTTGTGCAGGCAGCTCGCCACCACACCGCGCAGCGACTCGGGCACCCGCTCCAGCAGCGGCTGCTCGTGCACGATGCGATACATCACCCCCTGCGTGGGCCCGTCGCCGAACGGCCCCGCTCCCGTCACCGCGAAGGCCAGCACGCAGCCCAGCGCGAACACATCGGTCGCCGGACCGACCGGCCGTTTCCCGGTCAGCTGCTCCGGTGCCATGAAGGCCGGCGTCCCCACCGCCACACCCGTGGTGGTCAGCGCGCTCGCGTCGTTGGTGACCGAGATGCCGAAGTCGATGACGCGCGGCCCGTTCTCGGCCAACAGCACATTCGACGGCTTCAGGTCCCGGTGCACCACCCCGGCCCGGTGAATGGCCTCCAGCGCCTCGGCCAGCCCCGCCCCCAGCCGCCACACCGTGGTCCGTGGAAGCGGACCCGCGTCGGCCACCGCGTCGTGCAGCGAGACACCGCCGACGTACTCCGTCGCCAGCCAGGGCGGCGTCGCCTCCGTGTCGGCCGCCACCACCGCCGCCGTGAACACCCCGCTCACCGCCTTGGCCGCGGCGACCTCGCGCGCGAACCGGCGCCGGAACCGGTCATGTCCCGCGACCTCCGGCCGGATCACCTTCACCGCCACCAGCCGCCCACCGCGCGACTCGGCCAGATACACCCGCCCCATACCGCCCGCACCCAGCAGCGCGAGGACCCGGTACGGCCCCACCCGCCGGGGATCACCCGCCTCCAACTGCCCGAAGCCACCTGCGCGGCCCACTGGCCCCTCCCGACCCCTCGGCCCCACTCGATCCCGTCATGCCCGTCAAGTCCCTCGTCGTGTCTCAGAGTCGGGCCCCCGCCGTTGTCCATCCAGGCCCCGAGGCCACTCATGAACAACTGGTCAACAATCCGGCGCGAGCCCGCCGATGCCCGACCGGGTCGCCAAGTGGGCCCACGCGCACGGGAGTCGGGTCAGTTCCCGCCCGCGGTGGTGGGCCGGTAGGCGGTGACCGTGATGGTGGTGCTCCAGTCCCCGTCGTCCTTGTCCAGGACCTGGATGACCGCGATGTCGTGGGTGAGGGTGTCCCGGACGCAGAACCATGTTCCGGCCGGGACCTGCGGGAAGCGGACCTGGTCCGCCACCGGATGCTGGGCGATGCCGACCGCGCAGCGGGCCGGGCCGACGGGGGACTGCCCGGAGATGTAGGCGTCGCTGGAGTCCTGGAGGTCGTACGCGCCCTTGCTGTCGCCGCCCGCGTCCGTGGACAGCACCCACGTCCCCTTCGACGCGACGCGACCGCGGCCCAGGTCGATCAGGCTGTCGGCCCCGGGCAGGGTGAGGGGCCGGGGGGCGTAGAGCCGGCGGTAGCCCGCGCCGACGGGTCCGGGCACGCTGCCGGGCGTGGACAGGGGCGGGCTGTGCCGGTAGTAGTCGAGGCTGAGGTCGGCACCCCAACTGCCCGTGTCGGTACTGGAGACGCGGAGTACGGCGATGTCCCCGGTCAGCCACCAGCGCAGGCAGAACCAGCTTCCCGCGGGCACCTGCGGCCAGTGCACCTCGTCCTCCACCGGATGCCGGGCGACATCGGCGGCGCACTGGGCGGGGGTGATGCGTCCCGAACCGGCGACGTACGCGTCGGTGGCGTCCTGGAGCGAGAACCCGCCCTTGCTGTCGCCGCCCGCGTCGGTGGAGAGCGTCCAGTACCGGCTCCCCGTCACCACGTCACCGCTCATCAGGTCGATCTCGTGCTCGTCGTCCCGCAGCGCCACCGGCCGGTTCCGGAAGACCGTCTCGTAGCCGTACGACGCCGAGGCACGGGGCGTGGCATCGCCGCGATGGAGGGTGAGGGCGAGCACGACGGCGAGGACCAGGGCGGCGGCCAGCGGCACAACGAGCTTGAGCGAGCGCCGGGTTCGCCCACGGCGCGCGACGCCCTTCAGAACGTCGGCCACACGATGCTCGCGCCGGGCGATCCTGGCGGCGAGCGGGGCCGGCAGCCAGTTGCCGTGCGGACGGCCGTTGCCGGACGACTCGATGATCTGCCGGGGCGTCGGACGCCGCCCGGGGTCCTTGTCGAGGCAGCGCGTGATCAGCTCACGCAGCGCACCGTCGTGGACGTCGAGTGCCCGTGCGTCGGGCGCCCCCTGGATGATCCGGCCCGCGACCTCACCGGGGTTGCCCTCGCCGAACGGGGTCAGTCCCGTCGCCGCGTAGGTCAGCAGGCCGCCGAGTGAGAAGACGTCGGACGGCGGGCCGAGCGGGCGGCCGTCGATCTGCTCCGGTGACATGAACGGGACGGTGCCCACCGCGACTCCGGTCTCGGTCAGCCGGGTGCCGTCGGCGGCGCGGGCGACACCGAAGTCGATCACCTTGGGGCCGTCGCGGTCGAGCAGGACGTTCGACGGCTTGAGGTCGCGGTGCAGCACGCCCGCACCGTGGATCGCGGCGAGCGCCTCCGCGATGCCGGCGGCGAGCGCCCGCACGACGCCGGGCTGGAGCGGCCCGCTCGTGCGGATCACCTCGGCGAGGGACGGGCCGGAGATGTAGGTGGTGGCGAGCCAGGGGCGCTCGGCGTCGGCGTCCGCGTCGACCACGGCCGGTGTGTACGGGCCCTGCACGCGGCGCGCGGTGGCGACCTCGGCGGCGAACCTGCGCCGGAAGGCCGCGTCCTGGGCGAAGTCCGCCCGCACCACCTTCACCGCCACCGGCCGCCCACTCGCCGACGCCCCGAGAAACACCTCCCCCATCGCCCCTGCCCCGAGCCGCCCCAACAGGCGGAACGCCCCGACACGTTCCGGGTCCGCTTTCCGCAGCGGCTCGACGACCGGGGGGTCCACGGCCGTGGGGGCGGGGGACGGGAGTGGCTCGGGGTTCGGGTGCGGAAGGGACGGCTCCGGGTTCGGAGGCGGAAGGGACGTCTTCGGGCTCGGGTGCGGAAGGGACGTCTTCGGGTTCGAGTGCGGTGGGGACGACTCCGGGTTCGGGTGCGGTGGGGACGACTCCGGGTTCGAGTGCGGAAGGGACGTCTTCGGGTTCGAGTGCGGTGGGGACGACTCCGGGTTCGGGGACGGAAGGGACGGCTCCGGGATGGGGCGCAGAGGGGACGGCGATGCGTGGGCGGGGGATGTGGCCGGGGCGCCGGGCGGAGTCGGGACGGATGGTGTGGCGGGCGCGGGAGTTGAGGCGGCGTCGGTCGCCGGGACCGGGGCGGCGGGAGTGGGGCCGCCGCCATCCGACGGCGAGGCCGGAGCGGCGGAACCCCGAGCAGTCGTCCGTGAAGCGGTGGCTGACGGATCCGGGGTGGGCGGGTGCGGAGGTGTGCCCGAGGCCCCTGCCCCTGGATCGGGCGTGTTCGCAAGGGAGTTGAGGCGGGACCGGGCGGCCGGTAACTGGCGTGGGTCGAGACCGGGTAACCGGCTCAGCAGGACGACAAGGTCCGCGCCGAGCAGACGGGCCTCGACGGGATCGGTCACCCGCTCCCAGCACCAGTGGGCGCTGCGTGCCGCCGCCACCGCTCCTGAAGTGTCCGGCACTCCCCGGGCCGTGCGCCGTTTTGCCGCGGTCAGCCACCAACGGGTCGCCGTGCCCATTTCTCCGGCCGCGCGAGCGACGTCGGCGCGGATCTCGGCCCAACCCGCCGCCTCGGCGCTCTCGACGCCGTACACGCGGACGGCGTCGCCCTCACACATCTCGGCCGCCACGGTCGCCCTCCCGTACTCCCCCGCCTCGGTCAGCCGCCGTATCACCGCGCGTGCCTCGGCCGACGATGCGTCCCACCCGGCCGGGGCCTGCCGACTCGCCAGGGGCTCCGCGCCCTGCACCCGCGGCGGGGACCCGGCCGCGTCGTCCTCGGATTCGCCCTGTCCCGGGAGCAGTTCCGGATGAGTGGCCCGCAACTGCGCGTCCAGTTCTTCCCATCGCACCCGCCAGGCGTCCACGTCGCCGCCGCAGGCGGCCACCAGAGCCAGCGTCACATCGAGGGTGGGGAGCCGGTGCCCGGCGGCCGCGTCCGACAGCGCCGAGTGCGAGTACCGGGCCCGCCGTGACAGCTCGCGGTACGGCGGCGAACCGGCCGCGGCGCGCAGATCACGCAGCCCCTGGGCGAAGTCGTGCAAGGGACCGTTCGGAATCGGCGATTCCCGCCTGCCCACGCCGCACCCCCAGGCCGCTCGACGAGTACACGCCAACCCTGGCGCACCACCTGATTCTTCGCCCCACCCAACTACCCGTCAATTGCTGGGCACTTGAGTACCAACGAACACAGCAGGGCCGTCGAGCACGTCCCGGCGCCGGGTCAGCCGCGGAGGGTGACGCCGAAGCGGGTTCTCATGCGGCGGAGCTCCCACAGGGAGACCGCGGTCACCGACAGGGGGCCGCCGAGCGTGGAGCAGAACTGGACGACGGCGGAACCGGGCGGCGCGCCGTCACCGATCACGTTCAGAGCCGCGAACACCCACACCAGGGTCATGGTGAGGACGGGCGGCAGCATCGGGTGGACCTGGGCGCTGTTGAAGGCGCTGCGGGCCGAGTACAGCGACGCCATGAACCAGAAGGGGAAGCCCCACACGATCACGGCCAGGGAGGCGACGGCCAGGACGTACTCCCACCAGTCCTTGCCGTCGTCGGCGTTGACGGTCAGGGCCGTCACCACGAGGATGCCCCAGACCACGACCAGGGTCAGCACGTACCAGCCGACCGCCTTGAGCGGCGCGCGCAGCCGGGAGCGCAGGTGCGGCCGCAGGTGCGGGGGCGCGTAGTAGATGAAGCCCACGATGACCAGGGGCGCGGCGACGATCAACACGAACGGGGCGATGAGGAGTTGGGCGGCGCTGCTCTCCGCCGCGTCCTGCCAGCGGTTCGGGTCCACGTTGTAGGCGAGGATCAGTCCTACGGTGGCGAGCGCACCGAGCACCGTGCGGGCCATCTGGACTCGGTCCACGGTGCGGTCCACGATCCGGTTGTCGCCCTCGTTCGCGAAGAGCCTGGTGGCCACGCGGTGCGCGGAGCGCAGGAGCGCGCCGATGAGCCCGAACGACAGGCAGCCGCCGCGGCGCCGGGCGGCGGGTCTCGTGGGCTGTGGGCCGTAGGGGTATGGCTGCGGGTACGGGGGCTGGTTCGGGTGCGGATACGGCGGCTGGTTCGGGTACGGGCCCGGTTGCGGTTGCGGTGGGCCGTAGGGGCCGCCCTGCGGTGGTCCGTACGGAGCGCCCCAACCGCCCTGTCCTCCCGGCCCGTTCCCGCCGGGCTGGCCCGGGCCGGTTCCCGGCCCCCATCCCCCCGTAGCCATGCTTCTCTCCGATCGCTCTCAGCCGGTTCCTGTGTGGTGCATCGACCTCGCGGCAGTGTGGCACACATGGTGGCCCGCGCCACAGTGGGTGACGGACGTGCCGCGCAAAGTGAGACCCCGTCAGCCTTCCGGTGACGCGCCCAGTCCGGTCAGCGCGCCCACCGGGTCGAGGTCGGGGGTGCCGCGGGGCCACCAGTCGTCGTGGCCGGGCTCCGACTCGTACGCGTACCACAACCCGTCGCGGCCCAGGCGGAGTTGGACATGGCCGCGGGGGTGGGTGAGGTGGTTGCGCCAGGGGCGGAAGGCCGGCAGGTCGGCGGCGAGGAGCAGGGGGCGGGCACGGTCGAAGCGTCCGGCCGGCGGGTCCCAGGGCTCCTCCAGCACGGCGAGCCCCTCGAGTCCGCCCTGCCGCCAGGCGGCGACCGCGCGGGCCAGCTCGGCGGGGGTGCGGTCGGCGGAGGAGGCGAGCGAGGCGTAGAGCGCACGGGAGCCGGCGGTGAGGCCGGAGCCGGGGCGGGCCGCCGCGAGCCGGACCGCGTCCTGCCACAGCGTGAGTTCGCCCACCGGGTCGCGGCCGGTGCCGAGCAGGGCGTGGGCCCGGGCCGCGGCGTCGGTCGCCAACTGGTCCAGCGCGAAGGGGTCGGGGCCGCCCGGAGCCGCGGGATAGACGGGGGGTTGTTCGGGGTGTGGCGGCACGGGCAACGGCGGTGGCAGGGGTGGCAGTTGGCGGGGCGCGAGGACGTCCGTGGCCCGTACGCCCGGGAGCGGCGCCGGCTCCTGCTCACGGACCGCGCGCGCTGCCCGGGCCGCGCTCATACGGGACAGGGCGTCCAGCAGTTCCCGCTCGCCGCGGCCCCGCAGCAGGAGCAGCACGAAGGGGTCGGCGTCGAGCAGACGGGCCGTCTGGTAGCAGAGCGCGGCCGCGTGCTTGCAGGGGTGGCCGCGGTCGGGGCAGCTGCAGTGCGGGTCGAGATCGCGCGGTCCGGGCAGCAGCGGCACTCCGCAGTCGGCCAGGGACTGGGGCAGCTCCTTGTCGAGCAGCGCGGCGATGTGCCCCGTCCGCTCGGCGGCGGCCTCCAGGAACCGCGTCCAGTCGGCGTCGCCCAGGGTGCGCAGCCGCACCTGCACGCGGTACGGCCGCGGGCGGCTGCCCTGCACATAGGCGAGGACGAGTCCCGGTGTCACCGTGATGGCGTCGACGTTGCCCTGCTCGGCATAACTCCGGCCCCGAGCCAGCCGCTTGGCATCCAACGCCCCCTCCTCCAACGCCGTCATCCAGGCATTGCCCCACCAGGTGGCCGCGAAGCGGTTGTCGGAGGCGGGGGCGGAGGTATCTGCGGAGGCGGAGGTATCTGCGGAGGCGGAGGTATCTGCGGAGGCGGAGGCGGATGCGGCGGCGTGGGACGGGAACGCCGGGAAGGTGCGCCGCAGTTCGCCGTCACGGCCGGGAGCGGCCATGGAACGGGGGCGGTGAGACACGCTCGCGCCGGGCTCGTGGGGGGCTTCGGCAGGGGGGCGGGGCTTTCCGGTTGGGTGGGGCTTGCCGACCGGGGGTTGGGTCGCTTGGGCCGGGGGTTGGGTCGCTTCGGCCGGGTGGTGGGCGTGTCCGGCCGGGAGGTGGGGCGGTTGTGCCGAGGGGTGGGCCTCTCCGGCCGGGGGCTGGATGCCTTCGGCCGGCGGGTGGGCCTCACCGGCGGAGGGCCGGATCCCTTCGACCGGGTCGTGGGCGTGTCCGGCCGAGAGGTGGGGCGCTTGTGCCGAGGAGTAGGCCTCACCGGCCGGATGGTGCAAAGACCCGGCCGCTCGCTCCGGGACGGCCTCGTCCGGGGTGGAGGTCCGGGGAGCCCGGCTGCTGACCGCCCGGGGCGTTTCGTCGCTGGCGTGGACCTGCGTCGGCTCGTCCGCCGAGGAGGGCATACGGAACAGGTCGGCCGACAACTCCCGCAAGTCACGCGCCTGGACGCCGGTCGTACGACGCGGGGCGTCGCCGCGAGGCCGGGCGGACGCGGTGCGCCGAGGCCGCTGTTCGGCTTCCGCCCGGGCCCTGCGCGCTCGCGCGGCCCGCAGTGCCTCCCGCGCAACATCCCCGGGCCGTGCACCCGCGCGGTCGCCCTCCCGGTCCTCGGGCGCCGCCTCCGGAGCGGGCGCTTCGCGCGCCGGCTCGGGTGCCGCGGTCGGCTGCGTGGACGTTCTGGCCGAGACCGCCCGGCGTAGCGCCGCCCGGGCGGCGTCACCGGGCCGCGGCGCGGGGGACTCGGACACCTCGGGCTCGTCAGGCGCGGATGCGGGGGCGGCTGCGTCTGCCGGTGCCGGTGCGGCGGGAGTCGCCGTCGCGTCGGAGACCAGGTCCTGCTCGGCGGCATCGCGTACTACGGCCCCGCGACCTACAACTCCCTCCCGTCCGGCGGCCTCATCGCCCCCTGCGGCCTCCTCACTCTGGGCAGCCTTCTCCCGCCCCTCAGCCGTCTCCTTCCCCGCGGTCCCTTCGCGCCCAGCAACCCCCTCCCGCTCGACGGCCTCTACCCGCCCCGCAACCCCCTCGCGCCCGGCAGCCCCCTCCCGCCCAACAGCCTTCTCCCGCCCGACCCCCCTCTCCCCCTCCCGCGCCTCCCTCAGCGCCCTGCGGGCCTCGTCGGCCGGGCCCGGGGTCATGTTGTCCTCCTGAGGGTGACCAGGTCGGTCAGCTCGCGGTCGGTCAGGTCTGTGAGGGCCGATTCGCCGGAGCCGAGGATGGCGTCGGCCAGGGCGCGCTTGGACGCGAGCATCTCGGCGATGCGGTCCTCGACCGTGCCCTCGGTGATGAGGCGGTGGACCTGGACGGGCTGGGTCTGGCCGATGCGGTAGGCGCGGTCGGTGGCCTGTTCCTCGACGGCGGGGTTCCACCAGCGGTCGAAGTGGATGACGTGTCCCGCGCGGGTGAGGTTCAGGCCGGTGCCGGCCGCCTTCAGCGACAGCACCAGCACGGGTGTCGCGCCGGCCTGGAAGCGGTCCACCATGCGCTCGCGCTCGGGCACCGGCGTGCCACCGTGCAGCAGGTCGACCGGGACGGCCCGGGAGGCGAGATGCGCGGTGATCAGCCGCGCCATGCCCACGTACTGCGTGAAGACCAGGGCCGAGCCGTCCTCCGCGAGGAGGGTGTCCAACAGCTCGTCCAGGAGCGCGAGTTTGCCGGAGCGGGCGAGCAGGCGGCCGTCGGCCGCGGCCTCCTCCTTCAGATACAGCGCGGGGTGGTCGCAGATCTGCTTCAGCGCGCCGAGCAGCTTGAGCACCAGGCCGCGGCGTGCGATGCCCTGCGAGGTCTCGATGGTCTGCAGCGACTCCCGCACCACCGCCTCGTACAGAGCCGCCTGTTCACGGGTGAGCGGCACGGGGTGGTCCGTCTCGGTCTTGGGCGGCAGCTCGGGCACGATGCCGGGGTCGGACTTCTTGCGGCGCAGCAGAAAGGGGCGCACCAGCCGGGCCAGCCGCTGCACGGCCTCCTCGTCCTCGCCGTTCTCCACCGCACGCGCGTGCCGGGCGCGGAAGGACTTCAGCGGGCCGAGGAGTCCCGGTGTGGTCCAGTCGAGCAGGGCCCACAGCTCGGAGAGGTTGTTCTCCACGGGTGTGCCGGTGAGCGCGACGCGTGCCGGTGAGGGGATCGTGCGCAGGGCCTTCGCCGTCGCGGAGTACGGGTTCTTGACGTGCTGCGCCTCGTCCGCGACGACCATGCCCCAGGGCTGCTCGGCGAGGCGCGGTGCCGTCGTGCGCATGGTGCCGTAGGTCGTCAGGACGAAGCCGCCCTCCAGGTCCTCCAGGCTGCGGTCCGGGCCGTGGAAGCGGCGGACGGGGACGCCGGGGGCGAAGCGCTCGATCTCCCGCTGCCAGTTGCCGAGGAGGGAGGCCGGACAGACCACCAGGGTGGGCGCGCTGCGGGCGCGCCGCAGGTGCAGCGCGATGACCGTGATCGTCTTGCCGAGGCCCATGTCGTCGGCGAGGCAGCCGCCGAGGCCCAGGCCGGTCATGAGGTCCAGCCAGGCCAGGCCACGGAGTTGGTAGTCGCGGAGGGTGGCGTGCAGGCCGGGCGGCGGTTCGGCGGGACGGATCCCCGCCGTGAGCCGGTCGCGCAGGGCGGCCAGGGCGCCGACCGGGACGGCCTCGACCGCCTCGCCGTCCACGTCCGCGCTGCCGCTGAGCGCGACCGAGAGCGCGTCCACCGGGTCCAGCAGGCCCAGTTCGCGCTTGCGGGCCTTGCGGACGAGGGCGGGGTCGACGAGCACCCAGCGGTCGCGCAGCCGCACCACCGGGCGGTGGGCCTCCGCGAGGGCGTCCATCTCGGTGTCGCTGAGCGGGTCGCCGCCGAGCGCCAACTGCCAGCGGAACTGCAGCAGTTCCTCGCTGTCGAAGAAGCCCGTGCCGTCCGTCGCGGAGCCCGGCGCGGGCCGTACCACCGCGGTCGCGCTCAGGTCCTGGGCCAGGTCGCGCGGCCAGTGCACGGCGACGCCGGCTGCCGCGAGCCGGGTCGCCGCCACGCCGAGGAGGTCGCCCAACTCCTCGTCGGACAGCGCCAGGACGTCCGGCACGTCCTGCTCGGAGAGCCGGTCGAGCGGTGGCCAGATCCGGGCCGCGCGCCGCACGGCGAGGGCCGCGTCCACGCGCGCGCGTGGTCCGAACGCCGCGTCCGCCTCGCCCGCCCACAGGGCCGCCGCGTCGGCGACCAGGGTGGGGTCGGCGAGGCTGTGCACCTGGACGATCGCGGCGCCCGCGGTGCGCACGTGCTCGTCCCGGTCGAACAGCTCGTAGGCCGACAGGTCGAGGCGCAGCGAGATGCGCACGCCCGCGTCCATGCCGGCGGCGACCTCGGCGGCCCAGTCCGCGGCGGCGGGCAGATGCTGCGGGCGGCGGTCGGCGAAGGGCCTGCCGGAGGCGTGCGGGGCGGCGGGGGTGCGCGGGAGGGTGTCCGCGACCGCGTCCAGGAAGGAGCGCATCAGGGCCTGCGGCTCGGGCAGCCGGAGCGGGCCCGGTCCGGGCAGCGGGACCGCATGGCCCTCGTACGGCAGCGCGGCGGCGACCGCGCGCAGGTGCGCGATGTCGTCCGGGTCCAGGGGCCCGGCCCGCCAGGCGTCGTGGCCCGTGGCCGTCAGGCCGGGCAGCAGGCGTCCCCGCGCGGTGAGCCGGAGCGCGTGCAGCGCCGCGGCTCCCCAGCAGGCGGTGGCCGGGTGGGCGGCCGGGTCGCGCCGGGCGCGGACGAGCAGGGGCAGGGCCCCGGCGACGGGGAGGGACAGCGCGGGAGCGGTCCTGCGTCGTACTCCCGAGCCGTGCCGGCGTACGACGGTGAGATCGGTGAGCTCAGTGAGATCGCCGTCCCCGGTGGGCAGCGGGTCGCCGTCGGGGTCCCAGAAGGCGATCCGGCCCTCCCTCGGCACAGGGGCGGGCAGGAAGACGGCCGCGAGCCGCACCGGAACGGACGACTCCGCCCCCTGCTCGCGCTCGGCCACCGCAGCCGTGTCGCCCATACGACCTGTCACCTCCCGCCCGTGCCCCGGAACCAACGTCTTCGACTCTTCGGATCAGACGGCTTCGACTCTACGGGCGGGGTCTGACAATCGGCTCCGGCGCCGGGGACCGGGCGTGCCTGGTCAGGGAACCGTGCGGGAGACGACGTAGAAGAACGGGTTGTTCTTGTTGCCGAAGCTCACCATGACGTCCTGGGTCGGCTTCGGGGCCTTCTGCTTGTGGACCAGGCCGTACCAGGGGCCCGGGCTGGTGAAGTCCCAGCCGGTGATCTTCTGGTCGCGGGCGCTGATGGTGATCTTGCCCTTTTTGAGGTCGGACCGCTTGACGCCCATGTCGTTGAGGAAGACGTCCAGGTTGGCCAGCGGCGTCTGGAACTGGACGTAGAGCCGGCTGGTCTTCCAGTTGTTGGTCTCGTAGGAGGCGACCTTGCCCGAGGGGTGCGGCATGGGCACCTGGTAGAGGCGGCGCTGCACCTTCGACGGCCAGCCCTTGGTCAGGCCGGTCGCCGCGTACTTGGCCTCCTTGTCCTTGCCGCTGTTGCGGCTCTGGTTGGCGGAGATCACCAGGTAGCCGGCCGGGACGCCGATGAGCAGCACGATGATGAGCAGGGTGAGCGCCCGGCGGCGGATCTTGTGACGGCGGTCCTCCGGCGGCCGGGGCGGCTCCTGCGAGGACGGGGACTGGCGCGGCACGGTCATGCGCTGTCCCACTGGGAGCGGCGGGACTCGGTGTAGCGCGCGTAGCGCTCGTGCCGCTCGACCCGGCGCCGGTTGGCGCGGCGGAAGCGGCGGGCGACCAGCCGGGCGAGGTCGGCGGCGCCCACCATGCCGGCCTCGGGGCCGAGCTGGGCGCGCACTATCCGGGCTTCTGGGCGGTAGCCGCGGCCGGTGAGCTGGCGCTTGAACGCGTCGCGCGCGGGGGCGATCAGCAGGTCGTCGGCCGCGGACACGCCGCCGCCGATGACGAAGCAGGACGGGTCGAGGGCCGCGGCGAGGTTGGCGATGCCGACGCCGAGCCACTGGCCGATGTCCTGCAGCAGCTCGACGCACATCGCGTCGCCCTCGCGGGCCAGCTCGGTGATCATCGGGCCGGTGATGTCGTCGACCTGGCCCTTGACGTGCTCGATGATGCCGTACGCCACCGGGGAGTCGGCGGCGGCCAGCTCCTTGGCCTCGCGCACCAGCGCGTTGCCGGAGCTGTACTGCTCCCAGCAGCCGCGGTTGCCGCACGGGCAGCGGTGGCCGCCGGGCACCACCTGCATATGGCCGAACTCGCCCGCAACGCCGTACTTGCCCCGCTTGACCTGGCCGTCCTCCAGGATCGCGCCGCCGATGCCGGTGCCGAGCGTGATCATGACCAGATGGTCCTCGCCGCGGCCCGCGCCGAAGCGCCACTCCGCCCAGGCGGCGGCGTTGGCGTCGTTGTCGACCAGGACCGGCACGGCGAGCCGGCCCGCCAGGCGGTCGCGCAGCGGCTCGTTGCGCCAGGACAGGTGGGGCGCGAACAGGACGCGGTTGCGGTCGGCGTCGACCCAGCCGGCCGCGCCGATGCCCACCGCGTGCACGTCGTGCCGGTCGGACAGGTCCAGGACCAGTTCGACGATGGTGTCCTCGACGACCTTGGGGCTCTTGGACTTGTCCGGCGTCTCCGCACGGAGCTTCTCCAGGATGTTGCCGTCGGCGTCGACGACGCCCGCCATCACCTTGGTGCCGCCGATGTCGATACCGACCGTGGGCACACGGGGCGCGGTCAGGTGCGAGCGGCGCTCCCGGGTGCCGACCGTCCGCAGTGCGGGGGCGCGCCGGGAGCCTATGGGGGCGGTGAAGTTGCCGTAGGTGCTCATCAAGGCCCGATTCTGCCGCACGCTCACACTGAGTGCCGAATGGGGCGGCGCAGGGCGCTTCCTAGGGAAGTCCCGGAAGCGGCCGTCCACTCCGCCGCCTAGCGTGCCGAGCAGCAGGGCAGGCCCGTCAACAGGGGAGGCAACCGGCCATGACAGCACAGGAGCACGGGGTCGCGAACGAGGGCGTCGAGGGCGAGAAGGCGGTTCTGGAGCGGCACGAGAACTTCACGCAGCGCCTCGCCGAGCTGCGCGAACAGGCCACGGCACTGCTCGCGGAGCTGGAGCGGCGCACCGAGCCGCAGGTCCCCGAGGAGCAGGGGACGGCGGCCCGCTCGGTGGCACCGCCGGCCACCGGCTCCCCTGTCGTCGCGGGCGCGAGCAACACGGCCGCCGACACCACCTACCTGGATTCGGGCGCGCCGAACGGCGCCCTGTACGTCACCGGTGACGCGAGGGGCGTGAGCGGGGTGGCCCGGAACGGGCCCGGCCTGCACGGCCTCAGCTACCGCGACAACGGGGTGTTCGGGTACGCCGCCCCGACCAGCTCCGGGGCCGGGGTGCGCGGTGAGAGCACGGCGGGGCACGGCGTCTACGGCTACACCGACAGCGGCGTCGGCACGCTGGGGGTCGGGGTGCGCGGGATGGGCGTCCTGGCCTTCAGTCAGGGGCGTGAGGCCCTGAACGCGTACAGCGTCGAGGGCAGCGGTGTGGTGGCCGGCACCAACTCCGGGTCGGCCGCGGCGGTGCTGGCGGAGAACTCCTCCGGCTCCCCGGGCGGTGTCGCCGTGGTGGCGCTCGGCCAGTCCGGCACCGGGCTGTACGCGTCCGGCGGCCAGGCGGCGATCCAGCTCGGCCGCTCCGCGCTCACGGGCCCGCCGACCAGCGGCTTCCACGTCGCCGGGGAACTCGTCCTGGACGCCGGCGCGGACCTGTACCTGTGCAAGGTCACCGGCTCGCCGGGCACGTGGAAGCTCGTCGCCTGAGCGACGGGGCAGGGGGTCGGTCGCGGGACGCCCGGCCCCTGATCACATTGTCCGGACATTGCGACGAACGGTCGGGGCGATCAGGGCCGTACGAGCAGCTGGAACTCGAACGAGTAGCGCGACGGCCGGTACGTGTGCGTGCCGTACTCGACCGCTCGGCCGGTGTCGTCGAAGGTGACGCGCTGCATGGTGAGCAGCGGCGCGCCCTCCGGCTCGCCGAGGCGTTCGGCCTCGGCGGCGGTGGCCGCGCGGGCCCCGATGGTCTGGCGGGCGCTGTGCAGGGTGATCCCGGCGGCGCGCATCATCCGGTACAGACCGGTGGACTCCAGCTGGCCGGTGTCCAGGTCGAGCAGGCCGGGCGGGATGAAGTTGCAGAGGTACGCCATCGGCTCGCCGTGCGCGAGCCGCAGCCGCTCGACGCGGTGCACATCGCTGTCCTCGGCCACGTTCAGGGCGGCCGCGACCTCGGCGGTCGCCGCGACGACGGTGTTGACGAGCACCTTGGTGGCGGGGCGCTGCCCGGCCGCCTCCAGGTCGTCGTAGAGGCTGGAGAGCTCCAGGGGGCGTTTGACCTGGCTGTGCACGACCTGTGTGCCGACGCCGCGGCGGCGTACCAGGAGGCCCTTGTCGACCAGCGACTGGATCGCCTGGCGGACGGTGGGCCGGGACAGGCCGAGCCGTGCGGCCAGCTCGATCTCGTTGCCCAGCAGGCTGCCGGGGGTGAGTGCCCCGTGCTCGATGGCGGCTTCGAGCTGCTGGGAGAGCTGGAAGTACAGCGGCACCGGAGAACTCCGATCCACGCTGAGTTCGAGCGACACGGTGGGGTCCACTTCTGGTTTCGGCACGGCCCGAGCGTAGCTCCACGCGTTGTTGACGGGAAGTTGTGTAGTTCGATTGTCCGGACATATGCATTGACAGCGTACGCACGGAACCCTCACTTTGTTTTCATGCGCATCGGGGTCATCGGTACGGGGCGGATCGGCGCCATTCACGCGAACACCCTCAGCCGCCATCGCGAGGTGGGGTCACTGATCCTCACGGACGTGGATCCGGCGCGGGCGCAGGAACTCGCGCGGCGGCTCGGGGAGACGGCGGCGCCCGGGGTGGACGAGATCTTCCGGTGGGGTGTGGACGCCGTGGTGATCACCACGGCCACGTCGGCCCACGCCGAACTGATCGGTCGGGCAGCACGCTCGGGCCTGCCGGTCTTCTGCGAGAAGCCCATCGCGCTCGATCTGCCGGGAACGCTGCACGCCATCGCCGAGGTCGAGGCCGCCGGGACGATTCTGCAGATGGGGTTCCAGCGCCGCTTCGACACGGGCTACACGGGCGCGCGCGATGCGGTCCTCTCGGGCCGGCTCGGACGGCTGCACACCGTACGGGCGCTCACCTCCGAGCAGGCGCCGCCCCGGCCCGGCTGGCTGCCGCTGTCGGGCGGGCTGTACCGGGACACGCTGATCCACGACTTCGACATGCTGCGCTGGGTGACGGGGCGCGAGGTCGTCGAGGTGTACGCGGCCGGGTCCGACGCGGGGCCCCCGATGTTCCGCGAGGCGGGCGACGTGGACACGGCCGCGGCGCTGCTCACGCTCGACGACAGCACCCTCGCGACGGCCACGGCGACACGGCTGAACGGCGCCGGTTACGACGTCCGTATGGAACTGGCCGGTGAGCTCGACCAGATCGTCGTCGGCCTGGACGACCGGACGCCGATCGCGTCCACCGAGCCGACCGGTCCGCCCGCCGCGGACAAGCCGTGGAGCGGCTTCCTGGAGCGCTTCGGGCCCGCCTACGAGGCCGAGTTGTCGGCGTTCGTCGAGGTCGTGCTCGGGCAGCGGGTCAATCCGTGCGACGGCCGCGAGGCCCTGCAGGCGCTGCGGATCGCCGAGGCGTGCGGGGTCTCCAGACGGGAGCGCAGACCGGTGGCCCTCGCGGAGATCCCGGGCCGGGCGGAGACGGCGTTCACATGAGCAGGCGTACGGCCGTCTTGAGCGGCGGCGACTTCCACGGTCTGCACCGGCGCCCCCGACTGGAGCTCAGCGTGGGCTGCTTCGTCGGCGAGCGGACCGGACGCACCACGGACTGCGAGCGCGGCGCCGAGCGCGCCCTGTGCTCGGGCAGCCGCTGCGGCTTCGGGCGTCACTGCACGGCGGGCCGGATCGCCGCGTACGACACGACCACCGGCGAGGACCGGCCGGGTCTGCGCGCCCTGGCCGGCTACTGGTGGGCGCCCTTCGAGGACACGAAGGACGGCCGGCGGAGCCAGGCACCCACCAGCCACCGCAACCCGTCGACTCGGCGGTGATCTCCGCGGTGCGCAGCACGTATGCCCCCCCTGAACGCCCTTAGGACCGTGGTGTTCTACCAGCGCACCGGCAGGCTGCGCACCCCGCGCATCAGCATGCCGGGCAGCCAGTCGCCGGGCGGGCCGTCGAGGGTGAGGCCGGGGGCGCGCTCCAGGAGTGCGCGGATGGCCGTACGGGCTTCGAGGCGGGCCAGCGGGGCGCCGAGGCAGTAGTGGACGCCGTGGCCGAAGGCGAGGTGGCCGCGGGTGTCGCGGCGGACGTCGAAGCGGTCGGGGTCGGCGTAGCGCCGGGTGTCCCGGTCGGCGGCGGTGAGGCCGATCATCACCGCGTCGCCCCGGTCGATCTTCGTGCCGCCGATCTCCAGGGGCTCGGCGGCGAACCTGAACGTGGCGTTCTCCACCGGCCCTTCGTAGCGCAACGCCTCCTCCACCGCGCCGTCGACCAGACTCGGATCGGCGCGCAGGGCGGCGAGTTGGTCCGGGTGCGTGAGCAGGGCGAGGACACCGCTGCTGATCAGATTGACCGTCGTCTCGTGCCCCGCGATGAGCAACACGAAGGCCATGCCGCGCAGTTCGTTCACGGAGAGCCGGTCGCCGTCCTCCGCGGTCGTACGGATCAGCTCGCTGAGCAGGTCGCCGCTCGGGCCGGCGCAGCGCTTGTCCTCGATCAGCTCGGTGAGATACGCCGCGAGCCGCACGAACGCGTCGTGCTCGCTCTCCGCGCTGGTGGGCGCGACCGCCTCCGTGGACATCGCACGGAAGGCCGTGCGGTCCATCTCGGGCACGCCGAGCAGTTCGCAGATCACCGTGATCGGCAGCGGGTAGGCGAACGACTCCACGAGGTCGGCGCGGCCGTGCGGCAGCATCGCGTCGAGCAGCCCGTGGGTGATCTCCTCGATCCTCGGCCGCAGTTCCTCCACGTGGCGCATGGTGAACGCCCGCGAGACCAGCGCGCGCAGGCGTGTGTGCTGGGGCGGGTCGGTGCCCAGCAGATACTTGCCGATCAGCTCCTCGTCCAGGAACAGCATGCCGATCTTGCTGGCGTCCTTGGCCAGCCGCGGGTCGGCGAGAGCGGTGCGCGCCTCCTCGTACCCGACGACGAGCCAGGTCTCGTGGTGCTGGTCGGGCTCGGGCAGCCGCACCCGGTGCACCGGGCCTCGCTCGCGCAGGCGCGCGTACACGGGATGCGGGTCCGTGCGGAACCCGTCGCCGAACTCCCCCAGGTCGATCGTCTCCACCCTGCTCGCCCCCGTCCTGCCCGTCCCCCGCCGGGTTCTCCTCCCGGTACAAGGTCAACGCACGGCGGGCGCCGCTAGTGCCCGTTCCCCTGTCCGTTCGCCTCCGGCTCCTCCAGGAGCCCCGCGTCGTACGCCAACAGGGCGATCTGCACACGGTTGTTGAGGTCGAGCTTGGCCAGGATGCGGGAGACATGGGTCTTCACGGTGGCGACGCTCATGAACAGCTCGCCGGCGATCTCGGCGTTCGACAGGCCGCGCCCGACCGCGACGGCGACCTCGCGTTCGCGGTCGTTGAGGACGTCCATGCGCACGCGCGCGTGCGTGTGCCGGGTGTCGGCGCCGGGCCCGGTGCCGACGGCGTGCTCCATCAACTGCCGTGTGACGACCGGCGACAGAACGGGGTCACCGACCGCGACCCGGCGCACGGCGTCGACGATCTCGGCCGGCGGGGTGTCCTTGAGGACGAACCCGGCGGCACCCGCGCGCAGGGCGCGCAGCACCTGTTCGTCGGCGTGGAAGGTGGTGAGGACCACGACCTGTGGCGCGTCCTCACGGCTCCGCAGCCGCTCCGTCGCGGTGAGGCCGTCCACGGACGGCATCCGGATGTCCATGAGGACCACGTCCGGGCGGGTGCGCTCGACCAGGGCCTCGACCTCGGCGCCGTCGGCCGCCTCGCCCACGATCTCGATGTCGTCGGCGCCGCCCATCATCAGGGACAGCCCGGCCCGCACCAGGGGATCGTCGTCCACGAGGAGCACTTTGATCGCAGTCATGGGCCTTACGTAATCACGCCGGTCGCCTCCGGCGCGCCCGGGTCGCGTCATCCCCACGGCAGCCAGGCACGGACCCGGAACCCCCCGTCCGGCTCCGGCCCGTGCTCCAGCCGGCCGCCGGCCAGCGTGGCCCGCTCCGTCAGCCCGATCAGGCCCTGGCCCGACCCGGGCACGGAGGGCACGTCGCCCTCGGGTGCGGGGTTGCGTACGTCCACCACGAGGCCGTCGCCCGGTGCGCCCGTGACCGTGACCGTCACCTCCGTGCCAGGGGCGTGCTTACGGGCGTTGGTCAACGCCTCCTGGGCGATGCGGTAGGCGGTGCGGCCGACGGAGGAGGGGACGTCGGCGGGGTCACTGACCCGGCTCGCGAGGGTGACCTTCATGCCGGCCTCGCGGCTCTCGGCGACCAGTGCGTCCAGGGCGGCGAGCGTCGGCTGGGGGCGGCCCGCGTCGTCGGGCTCGCCCGCGCGCAGCACGCCGATGATCTCCCGCAGGTCCTGCAGTGCCTCGTGCGCGCTCTCGCGGATCACGCCGGCCGCCCGCGCGATCTCCTGCTGGGGCGCGTCCGGCCGGAACTCCAGGGCGCCCGCGTGCACGCTGAGCAGTGTCAGCCGGTGCGCGAGGACGTCGTGCATCTCGCGGGCGATGGCCTCGCGGGCCAGCCGCTGCGCCTGCTCGGCGCGCAGCTGGGCCTCCGTCTCGGCGCGCCTGGCGCGGTCGCGCAGGCTCAGCATGAGCTGCCGCTTGGAGCGGACGAACAGGCCCCAGGCGATGACGGTGAGAGTGGCCATCTCCGTGAACGCGACCGCGCCCGCGTACGGCAGGTCGGGGTCGGGGCGCAGCCAGAACAGCAGCGGCACCTGGGCGAGCGCGATGCCGCCGATCCAGGCGACGTAGCGGAAGGGCCGGTGCACGGCCAGGGTGAACAGGATGACCACGCCGGCCCCGCCCGCCGTGTTCGACAGCATGCCGACGGGGATCATCGCGATGGCGAGCCCGAGCGGCCAGCGGCGGCGCAACCACACCGCGGCACAGGACAGCGCGCCGAGCAGCTGGTCGACGACCGCGAGGGCGTGCGGGGTGTTGGCGTCGTTGTTCAGGGTGTCCGCGGCCGCCACGCCGAGCCCGACGGCGAGCAGGAAACAGGTGAAGTCGACGACCCAGTCGCGCGCGGTGCGCCGGGGCCGCCGTCCGCCTCGCCCGGCGTCGGGGTCCAGATCGTGCAGCAGGGCGGACGGGAACAGCCATCTGCGCCCTATGACCCCTGCCGCGGCCGACGCCGCCCTGTCCTTGCTCACGGTCGACAAATCTACGCACGAATGGCCGCGCTCACCGCTCCGGGCGGGCGATCCCCGACCAAAGTCGCGCGGGTGAAGACTTTCGGTGTTCCCGCCCGTCGGCAGGGGGCACTTCCGTCGGACACGACTCGCCCCGCGGCCGATGTGTGTGGGGGGTCCGCGGGGCGAGGCTCGTGGCATGAAGCAGTTGCTGGAGTTGCTCGGTTTCCTCGCCCTGGTGCAGGGCGTGATGGGCCTGTTGCACGAGTTCACCCACTGGCATGTGGGTCTCGTGCAGCGGGTCGGCTTCCTCGACGGCTACGGGGTCTACGCGAGCGTCGCCCTGGTGGTGCTGGCGTTCGCGCTTTTCGCCGCCGCGGAGAGCCGGAAGTCCGGGTGAACGCGGACCGGACTTCCGGCTGGTCGCGCCGTTCCTCGTGCCGAGCGGGGGAAGTCGCTCAGCAGCCGAAGTCGATCAGGTCGAACGTGGCGTAGTGGTCGGAGGTGTAGTAGTCCTCCTGGGTCTGCTCACCGGTGACGATCCGGCGGGCGCCGCGCGTGTCCGAACCGGGCGTCTTGACCGTGTACTCGTGGTAGTAGCCGGACGACTGGCTGGGCAGGACGCCTTCGCGGTTCTGGAAGACGGTGCCGTCCTGCTCGTACGGGAACGGGCCGCCCTGTGCGATGAGGTCCAGGGTGTCGTACGCCTGGGAGGGCAGGTCGCCGTAGCAGATGCTGCCGACGGCGGTGGGGG
Source organism: Streptomyces spinosisporus (assembly GCF_022698145.1). Taxonomy (GTDB): domain Bacteria; phylum Actinomycetota; class Actinomycetes; order Streptomycetales; family Streptomycetaceae; genus Streptomyces; species Streptomyces spinosisporus. The sequence continues at coordinate 513,635 of NZ_JALDAX010000001.1, read as the reverse complement.
CTGCGTCGGCCGTGGTGGCCGTGACGGTGCCGCCCACGACGAGGGCGGACAGGAGGGCGGCTGCTGCGCCGATGCGAGTGATGTGTGGGGGGAATCTCATGCCTTCATGATGACGCGCGTAGACAGTGGCATGTCAATGTCAAGCCCGGAGATTTTTCCCGGACGTCCGATGAGTTCTCCCCGAGTTAACCTGCCGCCGACGCGGCACCTCACCCCGCGTGGGTGGAGAACAGACCGCCCGTCGGGCCCTGCTTGTCGCCGCCCTGCGCCTTCTTCAGGGCGTTGGCGAGGCTCTCGATGGTGAGGGACTGCAGGATCACCCGGCCGTTGCCCTCCAGGGTGGCCAGGGACAGGCCCTCGCCGCCGAAGACGGCGTTCATCAGCCCCTGGCGGTTCAGGCCTCCGACGCGCTGGACGCCGTACTGGATGCCCTCCTCGAAGGCGACGACGCAGCCGGTGTCCACCTCGATACGGCCGCCGAAGTCGGCGGGGTTGAGGTCGATGAAGTTGCCCGCGCCGGCGATGATCACCGTGCCGTGCCCGGTGAACTTCTCCAGGATGAAGCCCTCGCCGCCGCTCATGCCGGTGCGGCCGCCCTGGAAGGCGATGCCGAAGTCGACGGTGGACTCGGCCGCGACGAAGGCGTCCTTCTCCGCGAACCACGCGCGCGTGCCGTCGAGTTCGAGCGCGCGCATCTCGCCGGGGAGCACGCCCGCGAAGCCGACGGTTCCCTCGCCGCCCTGTGCGTTGAAGTACTGGAACGCCAGCGACTCGCCCGCCAGCACGCGCTGGCCCGCCTGCATGGCGGTGCCCATGGCCTGGCGCAGCATGCCGCCCATGCCGCCACCGCCACCTCCGCCACCGCCCTGCTGTCGGCCGCCACCCGGGCCCGACAGACGGGTCTCCATGGTGACGTTCACCGTCTTGAACAGGAACTTTCCGGCCTCGCAGTAGACGGTCTGGCCGGGCTGCAGGTTGACGACCGCCATCTGCATGGCGTTGCCGACGATCTCTTGCTGAAGGGTCACGTGGGGAGAACGCCGAAGACGGAGGAAAGAGTTCCGGCCCGGAGCCATGTTTTTCGGCCACCCGACCTCGGCGTCCGTTCACCGCCAGCACGCGTGCGTGGCGGCGGCTGGGATGGATCCATGACAACCACTTACGGAACTCTCCACGGCAAGGCGGCCCTGGTCACCGGCGGCAGCCGCGGCATCGGTGCGGCCACGGCGCTGCGGCTCGCCCGGGAGGGCGCGGACGTGGCCCTCACCTATGTGAACGGCAAGGAGGCGGCCGAGGAGGTCGTACGGCGGATCGAGGCGCTGGGACGGCGCGCGGTGGCCCTGCGCGCGGATGCCGCGGACGCGGACGAGGCGGCGGGGGCGGTGGAGCGCGCCGCCGAGGCGCTGGGCGGGCTCGACGTGCTGGTCAACAACGCGGGCGTGGGGGTGCTAGGTCCCCTGGAGGGGCTCACGCTCGCCGATGTCGACCGGGTCCTCGCGGTGAACGTCCGCGGGGTGTTCCTCACGTCCCAGGCGGCGGCCGGACGGATGCGGGCCGGGGGCCGGATCATCACCATCGGCACTTGTATGAGCCAGCGGGTGCCGGGGCCCGGCGGAACGCTCTACGCGACCAGCAAATCGGCCCTGATCGGCCTGACGAAGGCCCTGGCGAGGGAACTCGGCGGGCGCGGCATCACGGCCAACATCGTCCACCCGGGCCCGACGGACACCGACATGAACCCGGCGGACGGCCCATACGCGGAGGACCAGGCGGCGATGACCGCCCTGGGCCGCTTCGGAACGGCCCAGGAGGTGGCGGAGACGGTCGCCCATCTCGCGGGCGCCGGCTACGTCACCGGAGCGGAGTTCGCCGTGGACGGCGGACACGCGGCCTGACGCGCGCATGGGGCGCGCCGGAGCTGTCCGTCCGGTGTGCCCCACGCGCGTGCTTGTCAGCCGCCCAGTTCCTGGTGGCGGGCTGCGAGGGCGGTCGTGCCGGTCTCGGTGAGGGAGCCGTACAGGCGCAGGCGGGAGATGCCGCCGTCGGGGAAGATGTCCACGCGCGCGTGCGTGCCGACGGCCTCGGCCGGCAGGAGGAAGCGGTGGTTGGTGTCGGGCTGCAGGCGGGTGCGCGGCAGGATCTCGTGCCACTCACCGCTCTCGCCGTCCTTCACGGACACCGACGCCCAGCCGGCGCTGTTGCCCTTGAGGTACGCCGTGTCGATCTCGATCGCGCGGATCCGGGCCTGGGCGGCGAGGCGGTAACGGATCCAGTCGTTGCCCCGGTCGCGCCGGCGCCGGGTCTCCCAGCCGTCGTCCATCTTGCGCGAGCGGCCCGGCTGGATGGTGTTCGTGGCCGGCGAGTAGAAGAGGTTGGAGGCGTCCTCGACCTGGCCGCCGTTCTCCAGGGCGGCCACGTCGAAGGTGCCGAGGGTTTCCAGCCACTTCGGGTCCGGCACGACCTCGCCGTACACGCGCAGTCGTGCGATGCCCCCGTCGGGGTGCTGGTTGAGGCGCAGGTGCGTGAAGCGCTGCTCGGCCGAGACGGCGAAGCCGTTGGCCGCGTGCCCACCGACCGGTGTGCGCGGGACGAGGGTCGTCCACTTCACGTCGTCGCCGAGCAGCTCCTCGGGCGAGGGGGAGCCGGGCACGGACGTGGCCTCGACCGACACCGCCTGCGGGTAGTTGCCGCGGAAGTGTGCGGTGTCGACGACGATCCCGCGGATCACGCCGGGCGCGCCCAGGCGGACCAGCGCCCAGTCGTGGTCGTCGGCGGTCGGCCACGGGTGGTCGGCACCGGTGCCGCGGCGGCGGCGCGTCTCCCAGCCGTCCATGATCTTGCCCTTGTGCCCGAAGTGCTCGGGGTCGAACTCGGCCCTCCCCGGCACCAGCAGGTTCTCCCGCTGGGCGAAGAACTCGTCGTTGGCGGCGATGACCGAGGCGCCGAGCTGCCGGTCTGCGAGGTTGGCGTACTGGGTGAAGGGGAAGTCGGCGGTGCGGTAGTCCGCGTATGGGTCGCCTCCTCCGTAGGGGTTCGCGTCACCGGTGTAGCTCGGAATCGCCGTCACGTCTTTCCTCTCGTCCTCGTCGTTCTGGGATCAGGGGTTACGGGTGAGCAGTCGGCCCTTCGGCTCGCTGAACTCGCCGTCCGCGACGATGCGTTCGCCGCGCAGCCAGGTCGACCTGACCACGCCGTGGAGGGTCTTGCCCGCGTACGCCGTCACGGGGTTGCGGTGCTGCAGGGCCGCCGGGTCCACGGTGAAGGTCTCGTCGGGCGCGAGGACGGCGAAGTCGGCGTCGTGGCCCGGCGCGATGGCGCCCTTGCGGGCGTCCAGGCCCACCAGTGCGGCCGTCCGCGACGACATCCAGCGGACCACGTCCTCTAGGCCGTGGCCCCGCCTGCGCGCCTCGGTCCACACCGCGGCCAGGCTCAGCTGGAGGCCGGAGATGCCGCCCCAGGCGGTCGCGAAGTCGTCGGTCTTGAGGTCGGCCGTGGACGGCGAGTGGTCGGTGACCACGCAGTCGACGGTGCCGTCCGCGAGCGCCTGCCACAGCAGGTCCTGGTTGGCGGCCTCGCGGATGGGCGGGCAGCACTTGAACTCGCTTGCGCCGTCCGGGACTTCCTCGGCGGTCAGGGTCAGATAGTGGGGGCAGGTCTCGACGGTGAGGCGGACGCCCGCGGCCTTCGCCTCGGCGATCAGCGGCAGCGCGTCGCTCGATGACAGATGCAGGATGTGCACCCGCGCGTCGAATCGTTTCGCCTGGGCGATGAGCTGGGCGATCGCCGTGTCCTCCGCGTCCCGCGGGCGGCTGGCCAGGAAGTCGGCGTACTTCGGGCCGCCCTGGTGCGGGGCCGCGTCCAGGTGGTGCGGGTCCTCGGCGTGCACGATCAGCAGTCCGCCGAAGGAGGAGATCTCGGCCAGGGAGCGGGCGAGCCGGTCCTGGTCGAGATGCGGGAACTCGTCCACGCCGGACGGGGACAGGAACGCCTTGAAGCCGAAGACCCCGGCCTCGTGGAGGGGGCGCAGCTCCTTGGTGTTGTCGGGCAGGGCGCCGCCCCAGAAGCCGACGTCGATGTGCGCCTTGCCCGCGGCGACCTCCTGTTTCGTACGGAGGTGGTCGACCGTCGTGGTGGGCGGCAGGGAGTTGAGCGGCATGTCGACGAGCGTGGTGATGCCGCCGGCCGCCGCCGCGCGCGTGGCGGTCCAGAAGCCCTCCCACTCGGTGCGGCCGGGGTCGTTGACGTGCACGTGCGTGTCGACCAGACCGGGCAGCAGGACGTCGTCGCCGAGATCCTCGAGGCGGGCACCGGCGGGCACGGCGGAGTCGTACGGCAGGACGGCCTCGATCCTGCCGCCGGCGACCGCCACCGACGCGGCGCGCGTCCCCTCGGGTGTGATGACGCGCGTCGAGCGCAGCACCAGTTCTACGTCGGACACCCGGACCCCTCTCAGCCGTCGCGAGCTGCTTCCACGTACCGAAATTCAACGTTCTGTTGAAAGAGTCTTCACTCCCGCCCGTGGGCCGTCAAGGGCACACTGCTCCACAGTGCGCCCGGAGCACGGACTCTGGACGTTTCCACAAAGCGGAATTAGGATTCCATCAAGCAGAACGTAGCTATGCACAACCAGGGAGTCAACCGACTGCCGGGTAGGCTTCTGCAACCTCCCGCCAGTCCCGAAAGGAACGCGCCGTGCCGACGTCCAGCGCCAGCACCACCGACTCCGCCAGGTCCAACGGCGGCGGGGTCCAGTCACTCGAGCGCGCCTTCGATCTGCTGGAGCGGATGGCCGACGCGGGTGGCGAGGTCGGGCTGAGCGAGCTGTCCGCGAGCAGCGGGCTGCCGCTGCCCACCATTCACCGCCTGATGCGCACGCTCGTGGCCTGTGGATACGTCCGCCAGCAGGCCAACCGCCGCTATGCGCTCGGTCCGCGTCTGATCCGCCTCGGCGAGTCCGCGTCCCGGCTGCTCGGCACCTGGGCCCGGCCCTATCTGGCCCGTCTGGTCGAGGAGACCGGCGAGACGGCGAACATGGCGCTGCTCGACGGGGACGAGATCGTGTACGTCGCGCAGGTGCCGTCCAAGCACTCGATGCGCATGTTCACCGAGGTCGGGCGGCGCGTCCTGCCGCACTCGACGGGCGTGGGCAAGGCGCTGCTCGCCAACACCCCGGACGACGAGGTGCGCGCGCTGCTCTCGCGCACCGGCATGCCGGCCGCGACGGAGAAGACGATCGTCACCCCGGACGGCTTCCTGGCCGCCCTGGAGGACGTACGCCGGGCCGGGTACGCCGTCGACGACAACGAACAGGAGATCGGCGTACGCTGCCTCGCGGTCTCCGTGCCCAACTCCCCCACCGCCGCGGCCATTTCCATCTCGGGCCCCGCGGGCCGCGTCACGGACGACGCCACGAACCGGATCGTCCCGATCCTGCAGCAGGTGGCGTCGGAACTGTCGGAGGCTCTGGCAAGCTCGGGTCCGGCCTAGCCGGCCGGGTCACGGAGGGTGCCGGCAACAAACCGAGTCGCCCCATCCCGCGGCAGGGGGCCCGGAGCCCCCGAAGGCAGAGGCGAGTCGGGTCCGGCGACTTGACGGGCGGAGGCCTTGTGGGCGGAGGCCGGAAGGGCCGGAGCACGGGCGACGCCACGAACAAACCTCCCCCGCCCGCAACAAGTGACCTCAGAACGGGCGGAGGCCCGGACCGGCTCGGGCCCCACGGCCTATCGGGCCGGTTCACGGGCGACCCTGGAAACGGATCGCCCCCAACCCGGAGCAGACCCCCCTGGGCTCTTGGAGGCCCTGGCGAACTCGGGGCCGGTGGCCGGGCGGGCGACGGCCTGATGGCGGCGGGCTTACGGGAGGCGGCCTAGCCGGCCCGGTCGCATCCGACCCCGCACACCGGATCGCTCGCAGCGCTACGGGACAGGGTCACAGGTGGGGGGCGCGTCGGCGTCACGCGCAGGATCGTGCCTTCAGCGGCGTGGGGGCTCCCCGAACAGGTCCACCGCGTCGCGTACTTCGGACAGCCCGCGGGCCAGGGCGCTGACCGAGCCGATCGCGCCGGCGATGAGGAGCAGGGAGCGGCGCAGGCGGCGGACCTCGGGGGCGCCGTCGGTGGTCATCGCGGCGAGGGCGGCGAGTTCGTCCTCGGCGATGCCGCGGTCGGGGAACTCGGCGGGGTGGGCGGCGAGTTCACGGCGCAACCGGGACACGGCGGTGCGCAGTTCGGCCACCCTCGGGTCCTCGTCGCTGCCGATCACTGGCCTCTGCCCCAAGCTCCGCAACACAGCCCTCCCCCTCGCACGCCCTTGTGCGCAGTCATACGTGATCTTGCCGAACACCCCCGTGGCACTGGTCGGGCGCCGGGGGACGCGGGCCAGTAAACGCCACCCGATGCCGGACGCGCCACAGTGCGGACCGAAATTCAGCCCTCTGAAACCGGGCACTCGCCCGGATGTCAGGTATGCAGAAGACATGACGGACAACGAAGACCAGGTCGCCGTCGCCGGGCTGCTGCTGGCCGCGGGCGGCGGGCGGCGGCTCGGCGGGCGTCCCAAGGCGCTGCTGCACCACCGCGGACGACCGCTCGTCGAACACGCGGCCGATGCGCTGCGGTCGGCCGGCTGTTCCCGCGTCCATGTGGTCCTGGGGGCGCGTGCCGGCGCCGTACGGGAGCAGGCGGACCTGGAGGGGTGCGTCCTCGTGGACAACCCGGAGTGGGAGCAGGGCATGGGCACTTCACTGCGCGCGGGGCTGGACTCGCTCGCCGGTACGGCGGCCCCGGCCGCCGTGGTGCTGCTCGTCGACCAGCCGGGGATCGGAGCGGAGGCGGTCGGCCGGGTGCTCGCCGCATACCGGGACGAGCACTCGCTGGCATCGGCCGCCTACGACGGGGTGCGCGGCCACCCCGTGCTGTTCGGACGCGCCCACTGGGCGGGTATCGCCGAGAGTGCGACCGGGGACCGCGGGGCCCGCGCCTACCTCGGGGCGCACCAGCGGGACATCACGCTCGTCGAGTGCGCGGACGTGGCCCGGCCGTACGACATCGACACGGCGGCCGATCTGGTCCACCTTGAGTGAGCGTGGTGGCACTGAGCGCCACCTTCCCTCGACTCGGAGAATCTCGACATCAACAAACCATTGAACTTCCACAATGAGGAAACTAGTATCCACTGTTCAGAAGCGCCCTCCCGCATCCTCAGCACTCCGAGGGCGCGTCTCGCCGTACCCGGTTCGACTGGCACCCGGTGCCACCGCTGAAGGAAGTGACAGCTCATGTCCGCACCAGCGCCGTCCCCGCTGGCCATCGTCGACGCCGAGTCCCTGCCGCGGCAGGAGGAGGTCCTCACCGAGGCGGCCCTCGCCTTCGTGGCCGAGCTGCACCGGCGGTTCACGCCGCGCCGTGACGAGCTCCTCGCCCGCCGGGCGCAGCGCCGCGCCGAGATCGCCCGCACCTCCTCGCTCGACTTCCTCCCCGAGACGGCCGACGTCCGCGCGGACGACTCGTGGCGGGTGGCCCCCTGCCCCGAGGCCCTGAACGACCGCCGCGTCGAGATCACCGGCCCCACCGACCGCAAGATGACCATCAACGCCCTCAACTCGGGCGCCAGGGTGTGGCTCGCGGACTTCGAGGACGCCTCGGCGCCGACCTGGGAGAACGTCGTCACCGGCCAGGCCAACCTGATCGACGCGTACACCCGCAGCATCGACTTCACCGACCCGGCGAGCGGCAAGTCGTACGCCCTGCGGCCGAACGAGGAGCTGGCGACGGTCGTCATGCGCCCGCGCGGCTGGCATCTGAATGAGCGTCACCTCGTCGACGCGGACGGCACCCAGGTGCCCGGCGCCCTGGTCGACTTCGGCCTCTACTTCTTCCACAACGCCCAGCGCCTGCTGGACCTCGGCAAGGGCCCGTACTTCTACCTCCCGAAGACGGAGTCGCACCTGGAGGCCCGCCTGTGGAACGAGGTGTTCGTCTTCGCTCAGGACTACGTCGGCATCCCGCAGGGCACGATCCGCGCCACCGTCCTGATCGAGACGATCACGGCCGCGTACGAGATGGAGGAGATCCTCTACGAACTGCGCGACCACGCCTCGGGGTTGAACGCCGGCCGCTGGGACTACCTGTTCTCCATCGTGAAGAACTTCCGTGACGGCGGCCCCAAGTTCGTGCTGCCGGACCGCAACGCGGTGACGATGACGGCCCCGTTCATGCGGGCGTACACCGAACTCCTCGTCCGCACCTGCCACAAGCGCGGTGCGCACGCGATCGGCGGCATGGCGGCGTTCATCCCCTCGCGCCGGGACGCCGAGGTCAACAAGGTGGCGTTCGAGAAGGTCCGAGCCGACAAGGACCGTGAGGCGAACGACGGGTTCGACGGATCGTGGGTCGCCCACCCCGACCTGGTCCCGATCGCCATGGAGTCCTTCGACAAGGTGCTCGGCGACCGGCCGAACCAGAAGGACCGGCTGCGCGAGGACGTGCACGTCGAGGCCGCCGACCTCATCGCGATCGACTCGCTCGACGCGAAGCCGACCTACGCCGGTCTGGTCAACGCCGTCCAGGTGGGCACCCGTTACATCGAGGCCTGGCTGCGCGGCATGGGCGCCGTCGCCATCTTCAACCTCATGGAGGACGCGGCCACCGCCGAGATCTCCCGCTCGCAGATCTGGCAGTGGATCAACGCGGGCGTCGAGTTCGAGCACGCCGGAAGCACGGTGAAGGCGACCCCGGAGCTGGCTCGCAAGGTCGCCGCCGAGGAACTCGCCGCCATCCGCGCCGAGATCGGCGAGGAGGCCTTCGCGGCCGGTCACTGGCAGCAGGCCCACGACCTGCTGCTGACCGTCGCCCTCGACGAGGACTACGCGGACTTCCTGACGCTGCCCGCGTACGAGCAGCTGCGCGGCTAGAGCGCGCGCGGCGACCGGCGGCCCCGTGCTGCGCGGCTCACCCCAGGTGGGCCGTCCAGTCCGGCTGGGCCGCCGGTTTGCCGTGCAGGTCGGGGACCTGCTGGAGCCAGGCGGGGCGGCCCCGCCGGCTGCGCGCCTCACGGGCGGCGTTCTCCAGGGCGAGTTCCTCCGGGGCGGGGAAGTCGGTGGGCAGCCAGGCCGCGGAGGCCTGCACGCGCGCGTGCAGATGGTCGACGTACGCGGTACGCACCTCGTCGGGTGTCGTGAAGCCCTCCTCGCCCGCGAGCCAGGCCTCGGGCACCTCCTGCGTGATCTCCCGCAGCAGCTCGCGCGTCACCTTCGGCGCCAGCTCCGCGTCGGCCGCGCGGACGTCCGGGGCGTACTGGCCGAGGGCGTGATGCCGGAAGTCGTAGGACTTGGCCGGGTCGGTGCCGTCCCAGCGGTGGTGGAAGACGAGCGCGGCGCCGTGGTCGATCAGCCACAGGCGCGGGGGCGCGACGCCGAGTGTCGGCCAGATCATCAGGTTGGAGCTGTGGACCGTGCGGTCGACGTTCACGGTCAGGGCGTCGAGCCAGACGATCCGGCCCGCCTCCAGGGAGTCCACGGGGAAGGCCGCGGCGACCTCGGGGGTGAAGTCCCGCGCGCCCGGCAGATAGTCCATGCCCAGGTTGATCCCCCGGCTCGCGCTGTGGAGTTCGCGCACCTCCTGGTGGGGTTCGCTGTCGGCGACCGCCGGGTCGAAGTCGACGAGGACCAGCTCGGGGAAGCGCAGTCCGAGGGCGCGGGCCAGTTCGCCGACGATCACCTCGGCGACCAGCGCCTTGCGGCCCTGTGCGGAGCCCGTGAACTTCACGACGTAGGTGCCGAGGTCGTCGGCCTCGACGACGCCGGGCACGGAGCCGCCCGACCGCAGGGGGGTCACATATCGAACAGCAGTCACGTCGCGCAGCACACCCGCCAGGGTATGTCAGCGCTCGGGTGCGGGCCGGGCCAGCGGGTTGGGCAGTGGCAGGTAGCGGGCGTCCGCGCCGTCGGCGCCGGTCCAGCGCAGCAGCAGGTTGGTCTTGCCGGGGAGGGTCGGCGCGGTGAGCAGGGCGGCGATCTCGGGGAGGTCGTGGCGGGCGAACTCACGGCGGGCCGCGGGCCAGGGGTCGAGGCCGGGGTGGTGTTCCGCCAGGGCGCCGGCGATCTCGACGAGGTGGTTGACGACCAGCGTGTAGACGAGCCGTTCCCAGCCGGCGGCCCGCGTCACGTCGGGCAGCAGCTTCACGCCCTCCGCGTCCCGGAAGAGCGCCTGCACGGGCAGCCCGTCGGCGTCGACGGCGACCAGCGTGTTCTGCAGATGGGCTTCGAGCACGACCCCGTTCCGGTCGAAGGCGGCCAGCGCGGGCGGTACGACGGCCCTCAGATACGCCTCCCACCAGGCGTCCGGGTCGGTGGTCCGCTCCAGCGGGCTGCCCGCGAACCCCTCCACCAGGCCCGCGGCGAGCAACGGGGTGGCGCCGGGCAGCAGATGGCCCCGCAGTCCGTCGCGGACGAGGACGGCGAGCTCCTCGAAGGCGAAGCCGGCCGTGCGGTAGCCGCGGTCGCTCAGCCAGGCGGCGGGCCCGTCGAACGAGCCGAGCGCCGCCATCGCCGCCCGGTCGGTCCGGCGGAGCTTGTGCAGGTCGTGTCGCCACAGCCGGCGGATGTCATTGGTGATGCGCACATCGAGGCTGAACTTCAGGAACAGATCGTGCCCGGGGGCGTACAGCGTGCGGACCGCGGCTGTCGGGAAGGCATCGAAGGCGGTCGTGCCGAGGCGCACGAGCCGCCCGTCCGCGAAGGCGTCCGTGAGTTCGCGGCCGACGAGGTCCAGCTGCCAGGGGTGGGCGGGCAGCAGCCGGTAGCCGGGCGGGGCCTCGCCCAGGGCGTCCAGCGCCGAGGTGTCGCCCTCCTCGACGACGGTGTCCTCGCGCACGCCGAGCAGCACCAGCGGGAATCGGCCGTGCGCCTCGGGGGCGTAGGGCAGCCAGGCGGCCACCGGGCCGCCGCCGCGCGCCTTGGGCGCCGGGTGGTACGGGTGGCCGGTGATGAGCGACTGCTCTGAGCGCAGATACGGGTCCTCGGGCGCCGTCGCCCGGGCGCGCGCGGCGAGCAGCGCGGCCACCGCGTCCCGGCTGTCGATCATCTCGGCGGGCAGTTCGTGGTTGGACAGGCCCGTGTGCCGGCGCAGTTCCTCGGCGACCAGTTTGACCAGCTCGGTGTGGCCGATGCGGTGCCAGCCGCCGGCCGCGTACACCTCGGGGCCGGTGGGGCGGCGGGTGGCGCGCACCCGCAGCAGACGGTCCACTCCCGGCAGCCGGTAGGTGCGGTGGGCGCGGGACTCGGCGATCGGCTCCGCCACCTCGCGCAGGAGACAGTTGAGCAGCGGCGCGGCCGCGTACGCGTCGGCACGGTCGGCGTCGTCGTCACCGGGTGCCGGGGGGATGAGAACCACGCGATCCACTCGTTCCCTGAGGTCCATTCGGGCGGAGACGATCAGTATGGATGCCGTCGCACCCTGTCCGTGACGCCCTGTTCGTACCCGAGGAGCCCGCCTGTGCACCGTCCCCACCCCGCGGAGGCCGAGATCGCCGACGAGCTGGCCGAGATCCGCCCCGACCTGCTGTCACGGTACGCGAACCGGCTGCCGGGCGCCCGGGCGGCGGTGCTGACCCGGCTGTGGCGGGCGCTGGCGCATGAGCCGCTGCCGTGGATCACGGGCCGGGAGCGAATCCGCGACGGGCTCACGCTGCGGCTGCGCGACGGGCGGCGGCTGCACGGTCCGGCCGCGGACCCGTACGCCACCGACGCGTACGTCACCGTCGTCCACCTCGACGGCACGGCGTACGACCATCCGGCGCGGCTGATGACCGCTCTCGCCGTACCGCACGGTGACGACTTCGCGGCCGAACTCGCGCACAGCGTCGCGTCGTTGGCGCTGTCGCGGGCCGGAGCGGAACCCCTCTCGGAAGAGTGGCCGCTGTCCGACTGGGAGTGGGAGCAACGGGTGGTGGACGGGCATCCGTACCACCCGAACTGCCGTTCCCGGCCCGGCTTCTCGGCCGCCGAACAGCTCGCGTACGGCCCCGAGCACCAGCCGATCGTGCACCTGGGCACGGTCCCGGTGCGGGCGTCGGACTGCCTGGTGACCGGGGAGTGGCCGGACGAACTACGGGACGGAGGGCAGCTGTTGCTGCCGGTACATCCCTGGCAGACGGCACATGTGCTGAACCGGGGTGGGGGCGGGGAGCGGGCGGGTGGTCCGGGCATCCCTGCCGGGGAGCGGGCGGGCGGTCCGGACGTCACTGGCGGGCGGCGGGCGGGCGGCCCGGACATCCCTGCCGGGGAACGGGCGGGCGGTCCGGACGTCCCCGGCGGGCAGCACGCGGGTGCCCCGGACGTCCGTGACCGGCAGCAGGCGGGTGGTCCGGACGTCCCCGGCGGGGAACGGGCCGGCGGCCCGAACGCCCCAGACGGGCAGCGCGCGGGTGGCCCGGACATCCGTGACCGGCAGCGGGCGGGCGGCCCCAACATCCGTGACCGGCAGCGGGCGGGTAGTCCGGACGTCCCTGCCGGGCAACGCGCGGGCAGCCCGGACAACCCTGCCGGGCGGCACGCGGGTGGCCCTGAAAACCCTGACGGGCAGCACGCGGTCGACCCACACATCCCCGCGGGGCAACGCGCGGGCGCCCCGCGCACCCCCGCCGGGCAGCACGCGGGCGCCCCGGGCATCCGTGACGGAGGTATCGCGGCGCACCCCCTGATGTCCCTGCGTACGCTCGCCGTGCCCGGTGGGCTGCATGTGAAGACCGCGCTGAGTGCTCGGCTGACGTCCTCGGTGCGGGACATCTCGGTCTACTCGGTGGGGCTTTCGGCCCTTCTGTCGTCGTTCGCCGAGTCGCTGGCGGCCCGTGCGGACGGATTGCTGCACGTCACCCGGACGTTGGGCGCGGCCGCGGCCGGGACGCCCGACCTCGCGGTCGTACTACGGGAGTCCCCGCAGACGTACGCGGCGACGGGCCGGGGTGAGCGTGTCGTGCCGGTGGCCGCGCTCGCCACCACCGGCCTGCCCGAATCCCCCGCCTGGCTCGCCGACTTCACCCGTCTCACCCTCACCGTCGGCCTGCGCCTGCTGGAGCTGGGTGTGGCCCTGGAGGCGCACGGTCAGAACCTGCTGGTCGTCCTCTCCCCGACGGGTGCCCCGCTGCGTCTGGTCTACCGCGACCTCGCCGACATCCGCGTCTCTCCGGCCCGGCTCGCCCGGCACGGCATACCGGTCCCGGAGCTGACCGGACGGATCGTCACGGACGACGAGACGGCGCTGCGCCGCAAGCTGTTCGGCTCGCTGGTGGCGGGCGCCCTGGCGGCCACCGCGGGTTCGGCGCAGGCGCTGGGGACGGCGCTGGAGGCGGCGGTACGGGATCTGCCGCGCACCCCCGACCTGGCCGCGCTCGTCGAGGAGCCGCTGCCCGCGAAGGCGCTGACGCTGATGCGGATGTCGCCGGGAACACCCGGTGACCAGTGGGCGCGGCTGCCCAACCCCCTTGCGCCGCACCCCCGTTTTGGAGCCCGGCGCATCTGATCAATAAGATCCGCCGATGATCAGAACACAACGGCTGGCGGCAGGAGTGTGCGCCCTGCTCGCCACCCTGGCGGCCGGGCTCGCGTTCCCGGCCGCGGCGCGCGCCGGCGAACCCACGGGCGAGGCCACGCCCAAGGTCGACCTCGTGCTCGACGTCAGCGGCTCGATGCGGGCCCGGGACATCGACGGCGGGACCCGGATGGCGGCGGCGAAGCAGGCGTTCAACGAGGTGCTGGACGCGACCCCCGAGGAGGTCCAGCTCGGCATCCGCACGCTGGGCGCCAACTACCCCGGCGACGACCGCAAGACGGGCTGCAAGGACACCGCGCAGCTCTACCCGGTCAGCACGCTCGACCGCACCGAGGCGAAGACGGCGGTCGCGACGCTCTCGCCGACCGGCTGGACGCCGATCGGTCCGGCCCTGCTGAAGGCGGCGGACGACCTCGGCACCGACGCGGGCTCCAAGCGGATCGTGCTGATCAGCGACGGCGAGGACACCTGCGCGCCGCTCGACCCGTGCGAGGTGGCCCGCGGGATCGCGGCCAAGGGCATCGGCCTGACCATCGACACCCTCGGTCTGGTCCCGAACACCAAGCTGCGCAAGCAGCTCAGCTGTATCGCCGAGGCGACCGGCGGCACCTACACCTCGGTCGAGCACACGGACGAACTCACCGACAAAGTCAACCAGTTGGTGGACCGCGCGGCCGATCCGGTGGTGACGCCGGTGGCCACCGAGGGCGCCGGTCAGTGCACGGACGCGCCCGCGCTGAAGTCCGGTCTGTACACCGACCGCGAGGAGTTCGGGCAGCAGCGCTGGTACAAGGTGGACGTGGAGCCCGGCCAGGAGCTGCGCGCCTCGGTGTCCGTCGCCGCGGACCGGTCCGTGCAGCCGGACTACGGGGTGCTGCTGCGGGCGGTCACGGTCCACGGCCGCGAGATCGTGCGCGGTGAGGCGGCGGGCAACGGCCGTACGGACGTGCTCTCCACGGGCCTGCGCTACCCCAAGGCGGAGGGCGACGACGAGGACGCGCCCGCGGAGACCGTGTGTCTTCAGGTCACCAACTCCTTCTCGGCGGCGTCCGGTGTGAAGACCACGCCGGGCCTGCCGGTCGAACTCACCGTCGACGTGGTCGACGGTCCCTCGCAGGCGGACGACGTGGCCTCCTTCGGCCTCGGCCGCGGCTGGTGGCTGCTCGGCGTCGTGGTCCTGGCCGGCTTCCTCGCGGGTCTGGTCTGGGGCTGGGTGTCACGCTGGCGGGTCGCGGTCTGGAGGACCAACTGATGCGGATCACACGTGTGTTGGGCGCCACGGCGCTGCTGTTCGCGCTCGCCGTCCCCCCGGCCGTCGCCGACTCCGCACCGTCGCCGAGCGCGTCCGGTGACGACGCGGCACCGACCACGGCGGGTACGTCGTTCCGTACGGCGGCCGAGGTCGAGCAGGGGCAGCAGGCCACGGCGAGCGCCTCCACGGGCGACTACCTGTACTGGTCGTTCCCCGCGGATGCCGGTCAGCGCCCCACGGTGCGGGCGACCGTCAAGTTGCCGGACGCGCACGCCGCGCAGAGCTGGCAGATCGACGTGTACGACGGCCTGCGCCGCCGTCAGGCCTGCCAGTACGGGGCGCAGACGCGCACCGCGGCGCAGGGCGCGGCCTCGGTCGACCTGTCCTGCACGCTGCGTACGGTGCGTTCCTGGTCCGAGCCGTGGGCGAACGACCCGCTGCCCGGCACGTACTACGTGCGCCTGACCGCGCTGAATGTGGCGACGGCCGACCTGGGGCAGCCGATCAGCGCCTCGGTCCGGGTCGGCTCCAAGGACGTCGGCGGCTCGGCGGCGGTCGACGGCTCGCTGGCGGAGCCGTTGGTGCCGGGGATCGCGGTGACGTCCAAGTCCGGTGAGGACGACGGGGATGCGGCGAAGTCCGCCGTACTGGCCGGCCTTGAGCCCGAGGACGGATGGGCGTCCGGCTGGTGGTCCGACCGGTGGGTGTGGACCGCGGTGGGCGGGGTGCTGGCCGCGCTCGCGGGCGTCGGCGGGTATGCGCTGACGCGGGGGTCGGGTCGGCCCGGGCGGGTGCCGCCGGGGGCCTGACACATCGTCATGGGGCCCGTCGCGACCATCGGTTCGGCGGGCCCGTGCCGTTGCCGTGCCTCACGCCTCCCGCAGGGCCTTCGCGAGGGTGCCGTCGCCGGTCACCGTGACCCGCCCCGCGCGCACCGCCTCGGTCAGGCTCGACTCCCCGCGGCTGAGCGCCGCACAGGTGCCGGCATCGAGGACCAGCCGGGCGTCGGGCTCACCGGGGGCCTCCCCGTCGCCGTAGACGGGTCCGTCCTGTGCACCGACGTGCAGATGGAAGACCCCTTCCTCCAGGCGCACTTCGACGAGCCCCTCCCCCTCCCCTTCCAGCGCGCGCAGCAGCGGCAGCGCGAACCAGTGGGCCCGCAGCGCGTCCGTGGGCCGCCGCTCGCCCAGTTCGCCCTGGCCCCACACGCCGAGCGCCTGCAGAACGGGGAGCAACTGCCGTCCCCGCGCGGTCAGTTCGTAGACGTACGCGACACCCGGCGGCGGCAGCCTGCGCCTCGTCGACAGCCCGTCGCGCTCCATGTCCTTCAGCCGGGAGGCGAGTACGTCCGTGCTCACGCCGGGCAGGTCCGCGTGCAGGTCCGTATAACGGCGGGGACCGGCCAGCAGCTCCCGGACGATCAGCAGCGTCCAGCGGTCGCCGACGAGGTCCAGGGCGCGGGCGGCGGAACAGTACTGGTCGTAGCTTCGGCGTCGTGACATGCGACGCAGTCTAGACAAGTTGTTGGACTTTCCAAGCGGCTACTTGGTAAAACCAAGCAACACAGGAAACCGGAGGGGCGAGCGCGCATGGAGTTCCGGCAGTCGAACAAGCTCAGCGAGGTCTGCTACGAGATCCGCGGACCGGTGATCGAGCACGCCAACGCGCTGGAGGAGGCGGGCCACAGCGTGCTGCGCCTGAACACCGGCAACCCGGCCCTCTTCGGGTTCGAGGCGCCGGAGGAGATCCTCCAGGACATGATCCGGATGCTCCCGCAGGCGCACGGCTACACGGACTCGCGCGGCATCCTGTCGGCCCGCCGGGCCGTCGCCCAGCGCTACCAGGACCTGGGTCTGGAGGTCGGCGTCGACGACGTCTTCCTCGGCAACGGCGTCTCCGAGCTGGTCTCCATGGCCGTACAGGCGCTGGTCGAGGACGGCGACGAAATCCTCGTGCCCGCCCCCGACTTCCCGCTGTGGACGGCCGTGACGACGCTGGCCGGCGGCAAGGCGGTCCACTACCTGTGCGACGAACAGGCCGACTGGTACCCGGACCTGGCGGACATGGCGGCGAAGATCACGGACCGTACGAAGGCCGTGGTCATCATCAACCCGAACAACCCCACCGGCGCGGTCTACCCCAAGGAGATCCTGGAGGGCATCCTCGATCTCGCCCGCCGCCACGGCCTGATGGTCTTCGCCGACGAGATCTACGACCGGATCCTGTACGACGACGCCGTGCACCACCCGGTCGCGACCCTCGCGCCCGACCTGGTCGTCCTCACCTTCTGCGGGCTGTCGAAGACCTACCGGGTGGCCGGCTTCCGCTCGGGCTGGCTGGTGGTGACCGGGCCCCAGCAGCACGCCCGCGACTATCTGGAGGGCCTGACCATGCTGGCCTCCATGCGGCTGTGCGCCAACGCGCCCGCCCAGTACGCCATCCAGGCCGCGCTCGGCGGGCGCCAGTCCATCCACGAGCTGACCGCGCCCGGCGGACGGCTGCACGAACAGCGCAATGTCGCCTGGGAGAAGCTCAACGAGATCCCCGGGGTGTCGTGCGTGAAGCCCAAGGGCGCGTTGTACGCGTTCCCGCGCATCGACCCCGCGGTGCACAAGATCCACGACGACGAGAAGTTCGTCCTGGACCTGCTGCTGCGGGAGAAGATCCAGGTCGTCCAGGGCACCGGCTTCAACTGGCCCAGCCCGGACCACTTCCGCATCCTCACCCTCCCCCACGCGGACGACCTGGAAGCGGCGATCGGCCGGATCGGGCGGTTCCTCGGCGGGTACCGGCAGTAGGGGCGTGAGGCGGCCGGGGCGTGGGGCTCTTAGCCTGAGGGCATGGCTGATCTGTTCCTCGTCCGGCACGGCGAGACCGAGTGGTCGCGGTCCGGGCGGCACACCGGGCGGACCGACGTACCACTGACCGAGCGGGGCCGCGAGGAGGCACGGCGGCTGGTGCCGCTGATCCGCTCGCACCGGATCGGGGCCGCGTTCGTCAGCCCGCTGCAGCGGGCCCGCGAGACGGCGGAGCTGATCGGGCTGCACGACCTGCGGGTCGACCCGGACCTGCGCGAGTGGGACTACGGCGGCTACGAGGGCGTCACCACCGTCGAGATCCACCGCACCCGGCCGGACTGGTTCCTGTTCACCGACGGGGTGGCGCCCGGGCCGCCCGACCATCCCGGGGAGACCCCCGAGGAGGTCGGCGAGCGCGCGGACCGGGTGCTCGCCAGGGTGGACGCGGCGTTCGCCAACACCGAGGGCTGCGTGGTCCTCGTCGCGCACGGTCATTTCCTACGGGTGCTCACCGCCCGGCGGCTCGGGCTGCCGCCGTCGCGCGGGGCGCTGTTCCAGCTGGCGACGGGGACGGTGTGCCGGCTGGGGACCGAGCACGGGCGGCCGGTGATCGCCGGGTGGAATGTCAGACCCCCGTCGTAGGCTTCGAACGGGTTGATCACTGCTGGTACGCCCCGCTCCGAGCAGGTGTCGGCACGAGCATCGCGCGCCGGGGCGAGCGAGCCCGCCGGGAAGGAGCACGCCGTGGCACGACCGCCGACCGCCGCCCAGCGGCGTGTCATCGACGCCGCCGATCCCGTCACCGGGCAGCTGAAAGGCACGGACGCGCAGCTCGCGGCGCTGGTCGCGCGGGGGCTCGCCTTCCGACACCCGCGCCCGCCGCACGACCACTTCCTGACCCCGGCCGGGCATCGGATACGGGAGGGGGCCGATGTGCAGCCGCCGCCCGAGCCCGCCGCGCCCACGGCGGCGGGGGCGTTCGCCGCGCGCGTCGGGGGTGAGGAGCAGGCACCGGAGAGCGGGCCCGCCCGCGCCCGTGAGGTGCACAGCGCCTGGCAGGGGCTGCTGGAGCTGCGCCGGATGACCAATCCGGACGGTGCCACGGACCGGCCGTGCGCCTGGGAGCGCACACATCTCGTGCAGGCGGCCGCGCTCGCGCTGGAGGCGGCGGGCCATCGCCCGTCCGGGGCGGAACCGGCCGACGGCTACCGGGTGCGCGCGACGCCGCAGCCCGAGGCCGTCGCCGTGTACGAGGCGGCGGCCGAGGCACGGCGGGCCTGCGCGACGACCCTGGAACGGGCCGGCTGGCAGGTGGGCGAGCACACGGAGCCGCGCACCGGGAACCGATATCTGCTGGCATCCCCGCGCCGGACGTGATGAGCATGTCAGGATCGGTGATCATTGCAGCAGGCACGACAGTCCAGTGCGAGAGTCCAGTGCGAGAAGGGAACGAAGTGAGCGAGCCGTTTTCCGTCCCGGTGACCGTCCGTGGATACGAGACCGACGTGCAGGGCCACTTGAACCAGGCCGTGTACCTCAACTACGCCGAACACGCACGCTGGTCGTTACTGCGCGCGGCCGGAATAGGCCAGGCGGAACTCATAGCCAGAGGCGTCGGCCCGGTAGCCCTGGAAACCACCATCCGCTACCGCCGCGAACTCCTCGCGGGCGACGAGGTCGAGGTCACCTGCGCCTTCATCTGGGGCGAGCGCAAGACGTTCCGCATCCACCAGACGATCCGCAAGACGAACGGCACCGTCGCGGCGGAGATCACCGCGGTCGGCGGCCTCATGGACCTCGAGGAACGCCGCCTGCTGCCCGAACCGCAGCGCTACTTCAAGGAAATGGCCACGGATCCGGGGGTGTTCGGGTTCTGAGCGGGCGGGGCTGCCGCCGAACCTACGCGTCAGCCCCCGCCCCGTCAGGCCGGTGCTCCTCGTCGTACGCCGCCCGTGACTCGGCGATGTAGACGCGGTTGCGTTCGGCCCAGTTCGTCAGGCGTTGCAGGGTCTCGTGCAACTCGCGGGCCACCGGGGTGAGTTCGTACTCCACCTTGGGCGGGACCGTCGGGTGGACGGTGCGGGTGATGAGGCCGTCGCGTTCCAGGTTGCGCAGGGTGAGGGTCAGCATGCGGCGGCTGATGCCCTCGATGCTGCGCTCCAGCTCCGTGAAGCGGATGGGCCCGTGGGCCGCGGCGACAAGGATCTGGACGCTCCATTTGCCGGAGACCCTGTCAAGAACTTCGCGGACCGGGCAGGCGTCCGCGTTCACGACCTGGACGGTTACACGGGTGTTCCTCTGGGACATCGGACTGCCTCCTTACGGCACACCTTCATGGTCACTCACGATGGTCTCCGTTACAAGTCGTGCACCAAGGGCACGACTTGAGCCCATGCAGATCCCCGAGGGAACCCCGTAGGGAACCCGTAGAGAACGCGGAGGCCGTGCAGCCATGTCCACCACGCGGACCGAGTCACCCGTGAGACCACCGGCGCGTCCGTACTCCCGCTGGGCCTCCCTGATCGTCCTGTGCGCGGGGGCGCTGATGACGATTCTGGACGGGTCCATCGTGACCGTGGCGATGCCGGCCATCCAGAACGACCTCGGCTTCAGCCGCGCGGGCCTCGCCTGGGTGGTGAACGCGTATCTGATCCCGTTCGGCGGACTGCTCCTGCTGGTCGGTCGGCTGGGCGACCTGCTGGGCCGCAAACGGATGTTCACCGCCGGGCTCGCGGTCTTCACCGCGGCGTCCGTGCTGTGCGGGACGGCGAACAGCCAGGCCCTGCTGATCGCCGCGCGGGCCGTGCAGGGCGCCGGCGGGGCGATGGCCTCGGCGGTGGTGCTCGGCATGCTGGTGGCACTCTTCCCCGAGCCGCGCGAACAGGCCCGCGCCATCGCGGTGTTCAGCGCGGTCGGCTCGGTGGGCGCCACGCTGGGCACCTTCCTCGGCGGCGCGCTCACCCAGCTGCTGAGCTGGCACTGGATCTTCCTGATCAATCTGCCGATCGGCGTCGTCGCCTGGCTGGCGGCGCTGCGGATCCTCGTTCCGGAGCGCGGCACCGGACTCCGCGACGGCGCCGACTACCCGGGAGCGGCGCTGGTCACGGGCGCGCTGATGCTGACGGTCTACGTCATCGTCGGCTCCGGCGGCCGCGGCACCCCCGCGACGCTGCTCCTCACCGCGCTCGCCCTCACCCTCTTCGCGGCCTTCGCCCTCCGCCAGGCACACACCGCCCGCCCGCTGCTGCGCCCGAGGCTCTTCCGCTCGCGGCTGCTCACCGGCGCGAACTGCGTGCAGATCCTGATGATCGCGACGATGTACGGCTTCCAGTTCATCGGCGCGCTCTACCTCCAACGCGTCCTCGGCTACGACGAGTTGACCACGGGCTTCGCCTTCCTCCCGGCGCCGGTGGCGATCGGCGTCCTCATGATGAGCCTGTCCGCGCGGGCGATCGGCCGCTTCGGCCCCCACCGGGTGCTGCTCGCCGGACTCGTACTGATCACCGGCGGCATGGCACTGCTGAGCCGCGCCCCCGCACACGGCTCCTACGTCACCGACGTACTGCTCCCGATGCTTCTGCTGGCCGCCGGGTTCGCCGCCGCCATGCCCCCGCTGACCGGGCTCGCGATGTCCGGTGCGCGCGAGGAGGACGCGGGGCTGGCGTCGGGGCTCTTCAACACCACGCAGGTGGTGGGCGGTTCACTGGGTCTGGCGGTCCTGAGCACACTGGCGGCGAGCCGCACCGACGGCCTGCTCGCCCGCGGCGCGGAGCTGGTTCCGGCCACGGCGGACGGATACCGGCTGGCGTTCCGGGTGGCGACGGTCGTGGCGCTGGCGGCGCTCGTCCTGGCGGCGACCGCACTGCGCAGCCGTAAGAGCTGACCGACCGACATCATGCACCGGTCGACATCATGCTTTGAATCGTTGTCGCCCCTATTGACCTCACTTGGTATGCCGAATTACCGTTCCGGCATCCGTGGCGGTTGAAACGATTCAACACACGCTCACCCGTGACCACTTGGGGCTGAACCATGCACGAAACCCACCCGCGCCGTGGCGGTATGACACGGCGGTCGGTGCTCGCCGCCGGTCTGACGACCGGTGTTCTCGCAGCGCTCGGCCCGGCGGCCGAGGCCGCCGCCTCCCCCGCGGCGTCCGCCTCGGCGGGATCCGCACCCACGGCGAGCTGGTTCGCCGCACCGGCGCGGGCGGTCCGGCCCAAGTTCCGCTGGTGGTGGCCGGACGGTCTGGTGGACCCGGCCGAGATCGCCCGGGAGATCGACCAGATGGCCGACGCGGGCTTCGGCGGCGCCGAGATCGCGGCCGTCCACCACAGCATCTCCGACACCTCGGTGCTGGACACCGCGCACCACGGGTGGGGCAGCGCCCCCTGGCGCGACGGGGTGAAGGCCGCGCTGAGACAGGCGGCGAGACGCGGGCTGACCGTCGATCTCACGCTCGGCCCGAGCTGGCCGGTGGCCGTGCCGGGCGTCACCCCGGACGACGAGGCCGCGGTCAAGGAACTCGCCTACGGAAAGGCCACGTTGACCGGCGGCGCCGCCTTCGACGGCCCGGTGCCCGCCCCCGTCTACGCGCCCGCTTCCGGCGTCACCGTGCAGAAGCTGTTCGCGGTGCAGGCCGCCCGCGTCGACACCGCCTACTCCAGCGGCAAGGCGACCGGCCTGGACGTGGACAGCGTCACCGACCTCACGAACCGCGTTGCCGACGGCAACCTGAGCTGGACCCCGCCCGACTCGGGGACCTGGGTGGTCCTGTCGTACTGGCAGCGGGGTTCCGGGCAGCAGCCCGAGGCCGGACCGCACTCCTCCCCCGCCGCCTATGTGATCGACCACTTCAGCGCGGCCGGCACCGCCGCCGTCACCCGTTACTGGGACACCGCGATCCTCGACTCCACCCTGCGCAAGCTGCTGAAGGCCGCGGGCGGTGCCTTCTTCGAGGACTCCGTGGAGCTGGAGAGCAAGGGCCTGCAGTGGACGCCCGGACTGCCCGACGCCTTCCGCGCGCACACCGGGCGCGACCTGCTGCCGTATCTGCCCGCCGTGATCCTCGACAACAGCAACCAGGTCTTCGCCTTCGAGGCGCGGCTCACCCAGGAGATCCGGCACGACTTCTGGGAGACCGTCTCGAACCTGTTCAACGAGCACCACCTCGGGGCGCTGAAGAAGTGGGCCCACGGGCACGGCATGAAGCTGCGCTCGCAGCCGTACGGTCTGCAGACCGACGCCATCGCCTCGGCGGCGGTGCTCGACATCCCCGAGGGCGAGTCGCTCGGCTTCAAGAACCTCGACGACTACCGCTGCCTGGCCGGCGGACGGGACATGGCCGGCAGCCGCGTGCTGTCCTGCGAGTCGGGGGCGTACGCGGGCGGCGCCTACAACACCACCTGGGACAAGTTCCTGCGCACCATGGGCGGGGCGTACGCGGCGGGCGTCAACCAGACGGTGATCCACGGCTTCTCCTACGCCACCGCGCCCGGCGTCAGCTGGCCCGGGTTCGCCGCGTTCAGCCCGTACAGCGGTGCGCCCGGGTACGGCGAGTCGTGGGGGCCGAGGCAGCCCACCTGGCACCATGTGGCCGACGTCGCGGGCTACATCGGCCGCGTCCAGCAGGTGCTGCAGTCGGGCACCGTGCGCGCGGACGTCGCTGTCTTCCGGCAGACCGGCTACACCGCGACCGGCATCGGCGCGTCCTGGCTGACCTCGACGGGCGTCCCGCTCGGCTGGACCCACCAGTTCCTCAGCGGCCCGCTGCTCGACCTGCCGAACGCCAAGGTCTCCGGCAAGCGCCTCGCCCCGGACGGCCCCGCCTACAAGGCCCTGTTCCTGGAGGGCGACTTCTTCTACGGCTCCACGCCCACCCTGTCCCTCGACGACGCCCGCAAGCTGCTGAAGTTCGCGCGGGCGGGACTGCCCACCGTCCTGCTCGGCGCCTTCGGCCAGGCCCTGACGCCGGGCCTGCCCGACGACGGCGAGACCGACGAACTGCGGGCACTGACAGCGGAGTTGCTGGCCCTGCCGAACGTCCGCAACGTCACCGACAAGACCCTGGTCGGCGCGGCGTTCGCGGAGCTCGGGGTGACCTCGGACGTCTCCTACTCGGTGTCCTCGACCCTGCTGAACGCCCACCGGGTCACCGACGACGCCGACTTCTACTATCTGTGCAACGGCAAGCACGCCGAGACCGTCAAGCCGCCCGTCGCCGCCATCGACCACGACGTGACGCTGCGCAGCACCGTGCGCGGGGGCGCGGGCACGGTGCCGTATCTGCTGGACCCGTGGTCCGGGCGGGTCACCCGGCTCGCCCGGTACACCCGGGACGGCGACGCGTTCACGTTCCGGGTGACGCTGCAGCCGGGCGAGACGCTGGTGGTGGCGCTCGGCCGCCCGGGGCTGTTCGGCAACCGCGACGGCAACCGTCCGCACGCCGTCGCCACCGACGCGGACGACGCGCTGTTCACGGGCGGCAGGCTGGCCGTGCGCGCCTCGGCCGCCGGCACCTTCACCACCACGCTGTCCACCGGGCGCAAGGTCACCACGAAGGTCGCCGAGGTGCCGGCGGCCGTCACCCCGGACCGCTGGACGCTCTCGGTCGACGACTGGCGGCCCGGCGCCGACGCCACCAGCACCGAGGTGGTCCGGCACAGCCTCACCCTGGACGCCCTGCTGCCCTGGTCGCAGATCCCGGAGCTCGCCGACGTCGGCGGCATCGGCACCTACCGGACCACGGTCACGCTGCCGAAGAGCTGGTCCTCCGCGACGGGCGCGCTGCTGCGGCTCGGCAGCGTCACCGACACCTGCCGGGTCACGGTCAACGGCGTCCGGCTGGACCCGGTCGACCGCGTCAACCCCGTGGTGGACCTCGGCGGCCGTCTGCGCAAGGGCGCCAACACCCTCGAGATCGAGGTGGCCACACCGCTGTTCAACCGGCTGCGCGTCAGCAACCCGGCGGTGTTCGGCACGGCGGCCCGGCAGGCGTACGGCCTGGTCGGGCCGGTGCAACTGGTGCCGTACGTCCAGCGCACCGTGGCCTGAGCACCGGCGGCCGTGCGGCACTCGGACGCGCCGTCCGCAGCCGCACGGCCGCCCCCGTCAGTCCCGCGCGAACGCCGACGCGTGGTCCTCGGCCCACTGCCGGTAGGTCCGCGCGGGGCGGCCCAGCAGGTCCTGCACATCCCCGGTGACGACGTCGTTGCCGCCCTCCTGGATGAACCGGGTGGTGACCATGAGGCCGTCCGCGTAGTGCTCGCTCAGCCCGGCGGCCCGCAATTGCTCCCGGCGCTCCTGCGGCGACACGTCGTGCAGCGGCACCGGGCGGCCGAGGATGTCGGCCAGAACGGCGGCCTGCTCGTGGGCGCTGAGCGTCTCCGGTCCGGTCAGGGTGTACGTACGCCCCGAGTGCCGTGGGTCGAGCAGCGCGGCCACGGCGATCTCGGCCACGTCTCGCGGGTCGACGACACCCTGCCGTCCCGAGCCCATCAGGTTGGGCGCGGGCGAGCCCTCCCGTACGGCCGGGACCCACATGAGCGTGTTGGAGGCGAAGGAGGAGGGCCGCAGGATCGTCCACTCCAGACCGCTGTCGCGGGCGGCCTGCTCGCCGTGCAGATGCCAGGTCCCGAACACGCCGAGGCGGGGGTCGCCGGTGCCGATCCCGGAGAGCTTCACGATCCGCCGTACGCCCGCCGACCGGGCCGCCTCGACCAGACCGCGGTCGTTCTCCGCGTCGTCCGGCCCGAACACGCCCACCAGGAAGGCGGCTTCCGCGCCCGCCATGGCCGCCTCGACGGACGCCCGGTCGCGGTGGTGTCCGCGGGCGGCCTCCACACCCGCGGGCAGCCGCGCGTTCTCCGGGTCCCGGCTGAGGGCGCGGACCTTCTCGCCGCGCGCGACGAGCTGTCGTACGACTTCACTTCCGATGGTGCCCGTGGCACCGGTGACTAGGATCATGCCGGCCACGGTGGGTGGTGCACGGCCTGGATCTCTTGGAAATTCCGGCACGGTTGCGGGGCCCGGTGGCACCTGCGGCGCGCTTACGGTGGAGGGGTGACGAACGCCCTGTTCCAAGAGGTCCTGCCCACGCCCGAGGTGCTGCGCCCCTGGGTGGCCGGCATCGGGTCCGTGTCGATCGGTGACCGGCCGACGGAGCCGTTCGTGCATCTGCCGGAGGCCGCGACCCGGGTGGTGGTGCGCACCGGGGAGCACGGCGCCCGCAGTGCCCTGGTCGTCGGCCCGCGGGCCCGGGCCTCGTACCACCGCGGCAAGCGCCGGGTGTCCTGCACCGAGCTACGGCTCGCGCCCGGCACCGTCCGCCCGCTGTTCGGCATCCCGGCCGTGGACCTCGTCGGGCGTGCCGTGCCGCTGGGCGACCTGCCGGGACCGGGCACCCGTCAACTCGCCGACGAGCTGCGGTGGTTGACGCCCGAAGAGGCGATGGAGCATCTCGCGGACGTGCTGCCCGAGCGGCTCGCGGCCACCGCGGACCGGCCTCGCACCGAGCTGCTGCGGGCGGGCGTCGAGGCGCTGTCGGTCCGGGCCGGGCACGTCCCCGGTCAGGTGGGCGGCGTGGCGCGTGAACTCGCCGTCAGCGAGCGCCAGTTGCGCAATCTGTTCGCCGAGGGCGTCGGCCTCTCCCCCAAGCACTACGCCCGGATCAACCGCGTCCGCACGGTCCTGGACCACGCCGCCACCCGCTCCTGGGCCGAACTCGCCGCCACGACCGGCTACTACGACCAGTCCCACATGACGTCCGACTTCCGCACCCTGATGGGCGTACCGCCCCGCTCGTACTTCACCGGCCGGCTGCCGCAGGCCACGCCCTGCGCGTCGGTCCGCCAGGCGTGGGTCGCGAGCCGCGTCTGACGCGCGGCCGGTTCAGTGGACGGCGGCCATCTGCTCGCCGGTCTTCGCGGGCCGGGTGAGGTCCTGCTCGTCGGGGTTTCCGCCGAGGTGGTTGAAGACCAGGTTCAGCACCACCGCCGCCACGCATCCGGTGGAGATGCCCGAGTCCAGCACGATCCGGGCGGTCTCGGGGAAGGCGTGGTAGAAGTCCGGTGCCGTGATGGGGATGATGCCGACGGCGAGCGAGACGGCGACGATCAGGATGTTGTTGTCCTTCTCCAGGCCCGCCCTGACCAGGGTCTGGATGCCGCTGGCGGCGACCGAGCCGAACAGCACCACGCCGGCGCCGCCGAGCACGGGGCGCGGTACGACGGCGATCAGCGAGGCGGCCATCGGGCACAGGCCCATCAGGACCAGGAAGCCGCCGCCGGTGGCGACGACGTAGCGGCTGCGGATCCTCGTCATGGCGACCAGGCCGATGTTCTGGGCGAAGGCGCTGCACATGAAGCCGTTGAAGAAGGGGCTGAGGGCGGAGCCGAGGGTGTCGGCGCGCAGCCCGGCCGCGATGGTCCGCTCGTCCGCCGGGCGCTCGACGATCTCGCCCAGCGCCAGCATGTCCGCGGTCGATTCGGTCATCGAGACCACCATCACCACGCACAGGGAGAGGATCGCGGCGAGCTGGAACTGCGGCGCCCCGAAGTGGAACGGGGTCGGGAAGCCGACCACGTCCGCGTCCGCCACCGGGCCGAAGTCCGTGACGCCGAAGGGGATCGCGATCAGCGTGCCGGCGACCATGCCGAGCAGGACCGCGATCTGCTTGACGAAGCCGCGGGTGAAGCGGCGCAGGAGCAGCACGATCACCAGGGTGGTGGCCGCGAGACCCAGGTAGGTCGCCGAACCGTAGTCGTGTGCGGCGGGGTCGGGTCCCTGCGCCCAGCCGAAGGCCACGGGCAGCAGGGACACGCCTATCAGCGTGATGACCGTGCCGGTGACGACCGGCGGGAAGAAGCGGACCGCCTTGCTGAAGAAGGGGGCGGCGACGAAGCCCAGCAGGCCGGCGACGATGACCGCGCCGAAGATGATGGGCAGGGCGTCGGACTTGTCCTTGGTGGAGGCGACGACCGCGGTCATGGGGGCGACACCGGCGAAGGTGACGCCGTTGACGAAGGGCAGTCGGGCGCCGATCTTCCAGATGCCGAGGGTCTGCAGGAAGGTGGCGAGGCCCGCGGTGAACAGACAGGCGCCGGTGAGGAAGGTGAGATCGGTGGCGGTCAGGCCGATGGCCGCGCCGACGATCAGGGGCGGGGCGACGACCCCCGCGTACATGGCGGCCACGTGCTGCAGGCCGGTCGTCGCCATCTTGAGTGCGGGCAGGCGTTCGTCAACGGGGTGGGCGGCCACGGCGGCTCCTCCGGTCGGTTACGTGTCGGCTCTGACACGGGTGTCAAGGAGGTGGTGCGCTGGTCATGGGGGACCGGGACGGAGACCGTTCCGGGGCGCGCGCGTCCACGCACGCCCCGGAGACGGCCGCCATGGAACTGGGTCCACGGCTACCGGTCGAGGGCCGTCCCCCTCGACCGGAGATCTCGGGCTGTTCAGCCCTGCCCGGCGATCCGCGCGAGGCGTTGTGCCTCGTGGCGCGTGGAGCGGGCGACGGCGTCCTCGTCGATGTGCAACAGCCGTCCGTCCTCGACGATCTGACGGCCATGCACGAACGACGCGGTGACCGGGGCCGCCGCGCCGAGGACCAGGGCGGCCACCGGGTCGGCGATGGAGGCGTGGGCGAGGGTGTCCAGCTTCCACAGCACCAGGTCGGCGAGTTTGCCCGGCTCCAGGGAGCCGATCTCGGCGGCGCGGCCCAGGACTTGAGCGCCGCCGTAGGTGCCCAGGCGCAGCGCCTGGCGGGTGCTCAGGGCGTGTTCGCGGTGGGCGCCGAGGCGGTTGATCAGCAGGGCGTTGCGCAGTTCGGTGTGCAGTTCGCCGGACTCGTTGGAGGCCGTGCCGTCGACACCGAGGCCGACCGGGACGCCGGCCGCGAGCATGTCGGGGACCCGGGCGATGCCGGCGGCGAGGCGGGCGTTGGAGGACGGGCAGTGCGCGACGCCCGTCCTCGTACGGGCGAAGGCGGCGATGTCGGAGTCGTTCATGTGGACGCAGTGCGCCATCCACACGTCCTCGCCGAGCCAGCCGGTGGACTCGAAGTAGTCGGTCGGGCCCATCCCGAACCGCTCCTTGCAGAACTGCTCCTCCTCGACGGTCTCCGAGCCGTGGGTGTGCAGGCGCACGCCGAGGCGGCGGGCCAACTCGGCGCCCTCACGCATGAGTTCGGTGGAGACAGAGAAGGGCGAGCAGGGTGCGACGGCCACCTGGGTCAGCGCGCCGAAGGAGGTGTCGTGGTGCTCCTGGACGGTCCGCTCGGTCGCGGCGAGGGCGCCGTCGAGGGTCTCGACGGCGAAGTCCGGGGGCAGGCCGCCGTCCTTCTCGCCGAGGTCCATGGAGCCGCGGGCGAGGGTGAAGCGGACGCCCGTCTCACGGGCGGCGCGGATGATCGCGCCGGACAGGTCGCCGGAGTCCTTGGGGTGGACGTAGTGGTGGTCCATGGCGGTGGTGACGCCACCGCGGGCCAGCGTCGCCAGGGAGCCCCGGGCGGCCGCGTACACCATCGGCTCGTCGATGCGCGCCCAGGTCGGGTACAGCGCGACGAGCCAGTCGAAGAGGTTGTGGTCGGTGGCCAGGCCCCGGGTGAGCCACTGGTAGAAGTGGTGATGGGTGTTGACCAGGCCGGGCGTCATCAGATGCCCGGTGGCGTCGATCCTGCGTACGACGTTCTCCAGGCCCTCGGGGGCCCTGCCCGCGCCGAGCGTTTCGATGCGGTCGCCGTCGATGACGAGATGGCCGCTCGGGTACTCGGTGTCGTCGGCGTCGACCGTGGCGATCGAACAGTTCTCGATGACGATGCGCCGGGCTGCTGCCATGATGCGTCCTTTTCGCTCAGTGGACTCGAGGGGAGGGCACGGCAGGACCTGGAGTCCCGGGTACCGCGGCCGGGGAGCGGGGCTCTCCGGCCGCGAGTGCCGGGAACCGGGGCTCAGAGGTTGGTCATGTCGACCGGGATGAGCTGCTCGGCACCGTCGCGCAGGATGGTGGCCTCGATCAGGCCGTAGGGACGGTCCGCGGCGTAGTAGACGGCGCCGTCCTTGGCTTCGTTGTCGATCCCGAAGGGCGACAGGTCCGAGCGGAAGTGGTGCTTGTTGGGCATCGAGAAGCGGATCTCGTCGACCTCGTCACGGGAGTTCAGCACCCGTACGCCCATCTCGAAGAGGGTCTGCTGCAGCGAGTACGAGTAGGTCTCGGCGAACGCCTGCAGCGCGTGCTTGCGCACCCCGCTGTAGGAGCGGTCCCAGTCGGGGGCGTGCGAGTCGATGCCGTCCCAGTTGTGCCGCCACCAGGTGGAGACGGTGGTGGCGAGGATGCGGTCGTGGTCCTCGGGGAGGGTCGTGTACTTGTCCTTCAGGAAGCCGAAGAACTCGGAGTTGGTCGAGTTCAGCACGGTCAGGTCCTTGAAGCCGGACAGGACCTGGACGCCGTGGCCGTCGTAGGTGATCTGTGCGACGCGGGTCTCCTGGCCCTTGCGGACGAAGGAGTGGGCGATCTCGTCCGCGCCGACGAAGCGGGCGCCGGACTGCGAGGTCTCGATCCGCTCCCAGGAGTACTCCTCGATGCGGATGCGGGCCCGGTGGATGGGCGCGGTGTCGTCCACGAAGTGGCGGGCGAGCGCGATGCCGAAGGCCTCGGCGCTCTCGATCCCGTGCTCCTTGGCGAAGGCGTACACCGTGTTCTTGGTGGTGTCGGTCGGCAGGACGTTGGCGTTGGAACCGCTGCGGTGGACCTCCTCCATGTCGCCGGAGAGGGCGACGGAGACGTTCAGGTCCTTGATGTGGTGCGTGTCGCCGTCGCGCGTGATCTTGACGACGCGGTTCTCGGCCTTGCCGTACTGGTTCTGTCCCAGGACGAAACGGGTCATGGTGTCGGTCAGCTCCCTCGGTAAACGGAGTAGCCGAACGGGTTGAGCAGCAGCGGAACGTGGTAGTGCTCGCCGGGCACCACCGCGAAGGCGATGGTGACCTCGGGGAAGAACACCGGCCGGCCGTTCTCGCTGTCCCGGAGCGCGGGGGCGTCCTGCTGGGCCGCGGCTTGTTTCTTCGCGAAGTACGTCTCGGTGTCGAACGCGAGGCGTACGTGGGTGGTTCCTTCCGGCAGCGCCGGCAGGTCCTTGCACCGGCCGTCCGCGTCGGTCGCGGAGCCGCCGAGCGCCTGCCAGTCCGCCTCGCGCCCGGAGCGGGCGGCGAGGTGGACGGCGACGCCCTCGGCGGGGCGGCCGACGCTGGTGTCCAGGATGTGCGTGGACACGGAGGCGGTGGTGCTGGTGCTCATGGTGGTCAGGCTTCCTCTTCGAGGAGTCGGGTGAGGCGGATGCGGTTGATCTTCCCCAGTTCGGTGCGGACGATCTCCCGCTCCTGTTCGGGTGCGTTGCCGATCCGCTCCTTGACCGCGTCGCGCATCTGCTCGGCGGTTCTGCCGGTGGCGCAGATGAGGAAGACGTGGCCGAACTTCTCCTGGTAGGCCAGGTTCAGCTCCAGCAGCTCCGCCCTGAGCTCGTCGGAGGCGCCGGCCATGCCGCGCTGTTCCCGCGCCGAGGTGGGATCCCCCGGTTTGGGGCGGCCGATGGGCGGGTGCCCGGCCATCGCCTCCGCCAGGTCCGCGGCGGTCAGCCCGGCCATGGCGGCGTCACTGGCGGTGCGCAGTTCCTCGTCGGTGGCGAAGGGGCGGGCGTCCGTCAGCCGGCGCGCCCAGGTGGTGGAGGCGCACACCTCGTGGAGGGCGGCGAGGGCCGCGTGCTCCGGAAGTGCGTTGAGGCGGGCCAGGCCCGGGGGCGTGGAAGTCGACGTCACGGGTGCCTCCGTGGCCGCGGTGGGCCGTCGTGCTGAACGGGCGTGCCGATAGCTAACGCCCTCGGCAACACGCCGTCAACACTTTGTTGAAAATTCGCGGCGGGGAGAGCGATCGACCCGTCTCAGGTCCCGCCCGGCCGCACCATCAGGGGGTTTTGTCCCGGTTCAGATAGTTGTACACCGTGAACCGGCTCACGCCGAGCGCGCTCGCGACGGTCTCCACGCCGTGCCGTACGGAGAAGGCGCCTCGCGCCTCGAGTATCCGTACGACCTCCTGCTTGGCCTTGCGGTCCAGCTCGGCCAGCGGCTTGCCCTGCTTGCGCTCCATCGCGGCCAGGATGTGATAGAGGGAGTCGGCGAGCTGCGGCAGGCGTACGGCGACCGCGTCGACGCCCTGCCAGGTGAGCACGACGTCGTCCGGGCCGGCCTCGTCGGGCGGGAGCATCTCGCCGCCCATGGCGTCGACCAGCGGCTTCACGGCCGTGATGAACGGCTCGTCCCCGGTGCCGGTCACTCGGCGCCCTCCCCGGCCGCGCCCACGACGTTCACCTGCAGCGAGATGCGGGTGGCACCGGCCTGCAGCGACTTGCGCAGCAGGGCGTCCACGGCGGCGAGCACGGTGTCCGCACCGCCCTCCGCCGTGTTGCCGAACGGGCCGACGTCCACCGCGTCCAGCTCGGCCGCCTCGATGACCTCACGGGCGACCACCGCATGCGCGGGCGCCTGGTCGAGGTCGAAGGGCTCGGTCGTGAACTCCACTCTCAATCGCACGCGCACAACCTAACGCCATGGCGACCCTCGGAGACCGGTGGATTTGCCCGGACGCTCTTGACAGGCCTCCCCGGTCACAGGCAGTCTTCCGTTAAGCAGAAACTAACTTCCGTAATACGGAATCACTACACGGAAGGGAGCACCGACGCCGATGCCGGGCTTTGACTGGGACACCGCCGCAGAGCAGCGCTTCAACGTCAACCTGTCGATCCTCTTCACGGAGCTCCCGCTCCTGGAGCGCCCCGCGGCCGCCGCCGCGGCGGGCTTCACCGCGGTCGAGCTGTGGTGGCCCTGGGTCGACTCCCCCACCCCCGACCAGTCCGAACTCGACGCGCTGAAGAAGGCGATCGAGGACGCGGGCGTACGGCTCACGGGCCTGAACTTCTACGCCGGCCGGCTGCCCGGACCCGACCGGGGCGCCCTGTCGATCCCGGGCGAGGAGTCGGAGAGGTTCCGCGCCAACATCGACGTGGCGGCCGGCTTCGCCGAGTCCCTGGGCTGCACGGCGCTCAACGCGCTGTACGGCAACCGCGTCGAGGGCGTCGACCCCGCAGAGCAGGACGCACTGGCCCTGGAGAACCTGGTGCTCGCGGCCCGCGCGGCCGACCGCATCGGCGCGATCCTGCTGATCGAGACCCTCAACCAGCCGGAGTCGCCGCTGTACCCGCTGGTCAGCGCACCGGCCGGGATCGGCGTCGTCGACAAGGTCAACGAGGCGACGGGGCTGGGCAACGCACGCTTCCTGATGGACCTCTACCACCTGTCCATGAACGGCGAGGACCTGCCGTCGGTGATCGAGCGGTACGCCGCCAAGACCGGCCATGTGCAGATCGCCGACAACCCGGGCCGCGGCGCGCCGGGGACGGGCTCGCTCCCCCTGGAGGAGCTCCTCGGCCAACTGAGGAAGGC
The DNA here is from genome assembly GCF_022698145.1 of Streptomyces spinosisporus. Taxonomy (GTDB): domain Bacteria; phylum Actinomycetota; class Actinomycetes; order Streptomycetales; family Streptomycetaceae; genus Streptomyces; species Streptomyces spinosisporus. The sequence continues at coordinate 480,551 of NZ_JALDAX010000001.1, read as the reverse complement.
GGGCTACGACGGCTGGGTCGGCCTCGAGTACAAGCCGGGCGACCGCCCGAGCGCCGAGGCCTTCGACTGGCTGCCCCGCGAAGCACGCGCCGCCCGCTGAACTCCCTTACCGAAAGGCACATTTCATGAGCACTCTACCCAAGGTCGCCTGGATAGGCCTCGGCATCATGGGCTCCCCCATGTCCGAGAACCTGATCAAGGCGGGCTACGACGTCACCGGCTACACCCTGGAGCAGGACAAGCTGGACCGCCTGGCCGCCGCCGGCGGCACCGCGGCCGGCTCGATCGCCGAGGCCGTGCGGGACGCCGACGTGATCATCACGATGGTGCCCGCCTCCCCGCAGGTCGAGGCCATCTCCTACGGCCCCGACGGCATCCTGGAGAACGCCAGGTCCGGCGCGCTGCTGATCGACATGTCGTCGATCACCCCGCAGACCTCCGTCGACCTCGCGAAGGCCGCGAAGGACAAGGGCATCCGCGTGCTGGACGCGCCCGTGTCCGGCGGTGAGGCCGGTGCGATCGAGGCCGTGCTGTCCATCATGGTCGGCGGCGAGCAGGCCGACTTCGACAGCGCCAAGCCGATCCTGGAGGCGCTCGGCAAGACCATCGTGCTGTGCGGCCCGCACGGCTCGGGCCAGACCGTGAAGGCCGCCAACCAGCTGATCGTCGCCGTGAACATCCAGGCGTGCGCCGAGGCCGTGGTCTTCCTGGAGAAGTCGGGCGTGGACCTCAAGGCCGCGCTGGACGTCCTGAACGGCGGGCTCGCGGGCTCGACCGTGCTGACGCGCAAGAAGGACAACTTCCTGCAGCGCGACTTCAAGCCCGGCTTCCGTATCGACCTGCACCACAAGGACATGGGCATCGTCACCGACGCCGCCCGCAACGTCGGCGCGGCCCTGCCCGTCGGCGCCGTGGTCGCCCAGCTCGTCGCCAGCCTGCGTGCGCAGGGCGACGGGGGCCTGGACCACTCGGCCCTGCTGCGGGCCGTGGAGCGCCTCTCCGGCGCCCAGCTCTGACGCAGCCGACAACTTCCGGGCGGCGCCGGCGCCGACATCTGTCCTGTCGCGCCCAGGCACCGGCGCCGCCCGGAATCACACGTCAACTCCCGCACGGAAGTGCCCCCGCACGGAAGGTCCCCATGTCGCAGCGCGTGCTCACGACCGAGTCCGGCGCCCCGGTCGCCGACAACCAGAACTCCGCCTCAGCCGGCCCCGGTGGTCCGCTCCTCCTCCAGGACCAGCACCTCCTGGAGAAGCTGGCGCGGTTCAACCGCGAGCGCATCCCGGAGCGCGTGGTGCACGCCCGCGGCTCGGGCGCCTACGGCCACTTCGAGGTCACCGACGACGTCACCGGCTTCACCCACGCGGACTTCCTGAGCGGCGTCGGCAGGCGCACCGAGGTGTTCGTGCGCTTCTCCACCGTGGCCGACTCGCTCGGCGGCGCGGACGCCGTCCGCGACCCGCGCGGCTTCGCCGTCAAGTTCTATACGGAGCAGGGCAATTACGACCTCGTCGGGAACAACACCCCGGTGTTCTTCATCAAGGACCCGATCAAATTCCCCGACTTCATCCACTCGCAGAAGCGCGACCCCTTCACGGGCCGTCAGGAGCCGGACAACGTCTGGGACTTCTGGGCACACTCCCCCGAGGCCACGCACCAGGTGACCTGGCTGATGGGCGACCGCGGCATCCCGGCGTCGTACCGCCACATGAACGGTTACGGCTCGCACACCTACCAGTGGACGAACGCCGACGGCGAGGCCTTCTTCGTCAAGTACCACTTCAAGACCGACCAGGGCATCCGCTGCCTCACCTCCGAGCAGGCGGCCGAGCTCGCGGGCACGGACCCGAGCTCCCACCAGACGGACCTGCTGCAGGCCATCGAGCGGGGCGTGAAGCCGTCCTGGACGATGTACGTGCAGGTCATGCCGGCGGCCGAGGCGGCGGACTACCGCTTCAACCCGTTCGACCTGACCAAGGTGTGGCCGCACAGGGACCACCCGCTGCGGCGCGTGGGCCGGCTGGTCCTCGACCGCAACCCGGACAACGTCTTCGCCGAGGTCGAGCAGGCCGCGTTCTCCCCGAACAACTTCGTGCCCGGCATCGGCCCCTCGCCGGACAAGATGCTCCAGGGCCGGCTGTTCGCCTATGCGGACGCCCACCGCTACCGCCTCGGCGTCAACCACACGCTGCTGGCGGTCAACGCCCCGAGGGCGACCGTCGCGAGCAACTACGGCCGCGACGGTCTGATGGCGGTCAACTCCCAGGGCCGGCACGCCAAGAACTACGAGCCGAACTCCTACGACGGCCCGGTGGAGACCGGCCGCCCGCTGGCCGCCCCGCTGCCCGTCACCGGGCACACGGGCACCCACGAGGCGCCGCTGCACACCAAGGACGACGACTTCGTCCAGGCGGGCGAGCTGTACCGCCTGATGTCGGCCGAGGAGAGGTCGCGGCTGGTCGCGAACATCGCCGGGGGTCTCGCGCAGGTCACCCGTGACGACGTGGTCAGGAAGAACCTGGCCCACTTCCACGCCGCCGACCCGGAGTACGGGCGGCGGGTGGAGGAGGCGGTCCGCGCCCTGCGCGAGGACTGACAACAGACGGCCCGAGCACGACCGGACGGCCCGGATGAGGGGTGGCCGGACGGACGTGCCCGGGCGAGGCAAGGACCGCGGCGGTGTGCGAGCCAGTGCGGTGGTGAAGGTCCCGGGCTCTCCTTCTTCGACCTGAGGGGAGGAGCGCCGCGGTTCCGTCGCACCCGCCGCGGTCCCAGCCGTGGTCAGCAGTACCCCAGACCCCGTCCGGCGGCGCGAATGTCCTGTCGCGCCCAGCCTCGCGCCGCCGGACGGCCACAACCGAACACCTCACCGGCCGGCCGGCGCCGGATGCGGACGGTCCCGCATCCGGCGCCGGTCCGTCTGCGTTTCGGCTCATCCGGGGTGCGGAGGGATTGCTTCCGCAGGAGTCTGAAGGCATGGCACATCCAGAAGGCACGGCAGATCCGGCGCGGCAACCGCACATCGTGGTGCACTCGCCCGCCCTGGACGGCTCCCGGCGGGTCACGGAGGGCGAGGAGACGCTGGGGATCGCCACGCACGTGGACGACGTGGCCGAGATCCTGCGGCTGGCCGACCTGTACGTCACCGACGTCGAGGGCAGCGAGCTCATCGAGTGGCAGGGCGGCGGGCCCGACGACTGGCCCGGCCTGTCCGAACACCATGAGCCGCCGGCAGCAGACACCACCGAGGACGTAGAACGTCTACGCAATCCTCAAATCAACCTCTGAACATGGTTCAACGGGCTTCAACCGCCCCCGCCCACGGAGATATTCATGTCACGCGAGGCCCGCCGGCACGGGGGCGGCGGGCCTCGTGCCGGGGGTGCGCGACCGGCATCCGCTGCCCGTGGGCCGGGCTGGTCTGCCGGTCGAGGAGATCCTGTTCGTCGTCGCCCTGTACGGCGACCGGGCGCTGACGGCGCTCGCGCCCCGCTTCGCCCGGGACGGGGGGCTGACGGGCCGGGGCGGCAGCACGGAGCGTGAGCAGCCCGGTCTCTCCTGCGGCAGTGGCAGCGGGATGAGCTGCGGGGCGGTGTGACGGTGCGGGCATGCGCGTAGGGGCGGCCCGTCCCCCCGGACGGGCCGCCCCTACGTCTGCGCTCGGTGAACCCCGCCTGCGATCGGCGGGTCAGACCTTCAGTGGCCTGATCGAGGTCGGGGCGTGGCCCGGTTCTGTTGCGAGCTCCTCGAACTCCACGACGTTGCTGATGTCGTTGGTGCCGCTCATGGAGATGTTGGTGACGCGCTCCAGGATCGCCTCGACGACCACCGGCACCTGGAACTCGGCCGCGAGCTTCTTGGCCTGCTCCAGGGCCGCGCCCAGGTCGGCCGGGTCGGTCACCCGGATCGCCTTGCAGCCCAGGCCCTCGGCGACCTTGACGTGGTCGACGCCGTAGACGCCCAGCTCGGGCGAGTTGATGTTCTCGAACTCCAGGTTGACCTGGAAGTCGATGTCGAACGCCCGCTGCGCCTGGCGGATCAGGCCCAGGTAGGAGTTGTTCACCAGGACATGGACGTACGGGATCCTGTGCTGAGCGCCGACCGCCAGTTCCTCGATCATGAACTGGAAGTCGTAGTCGCCGGAGAGGGCGACGACCTGCGCCTGAGGGTCGGCCGTGGCGACGCCCAGTGCGGCCGGGACGGTCCAGCCGAGGGGGCCCGCCTGACCGCAGTTGATCCAGTGCCGCGGCTTGAAGACGTGCAGCATCTGGGCGCCGGCGATCTGCGACAGACCGATCGTCGACACATAGCGCGTCTCGGGGCCGAAGGCCTTGTTCATCTCCTCGTACACCCGCTGCGGCTTGATCGGGATGTCGTCGAAGTGCGTACGGCGCTGCAGCGTCGCCTTCTTCTCCTGCGCGGCGGCGGCCCAGGCGGACCGGTCGGGCAGCTTGCCGGCCGCCTTCAACTCCCGTGCCACCTCGACGAAGAGCTCCAGCGCGGCCTTCGCGTCCGAGGCGATGCCGTAGTCGGGGGCGAAGATCCGGCCGATCTGGGTCGGCTCGATGTCGACGTGGACGAATGTGCGTCCGGCCGTGTAGACGTCCAGCTTGCCGGTGTGGCGGTTGGCCCAGCGGTTGCCGATGCCGAGGACGAAGTCGGACTCCAGGAAGGTCGCGTTGCCGTAGCGGTGCGAGGTCTGCAGGCCGACCATGCCGGCGTTCAGCTCGTGGTCGTCGGGCAGGACGCCCCAGCCCATCAGCGTCGGGACGACCGGGGTACCGGTCAACTCGGCGAACTCGACGAGCAGTTCGGCCGCGTCCGCGTTGATGACACCACCGCCGGCGACGATCAGCGGACGCTCGGACTCGTTGAGGAGCGTGATCGCCTTCTCGATCTGGGCGCGGGTCGCGGCGGGCCGGTAGACCGGCAGCGGCTCGTACGTCTCCGGGTCGAACTCGATCTCCGTGAGCTGGACGTCGATCGGCAGGTCGATCAGGACCGGACCCGGACGGCCGGAGCGCATCAGGTGGAAGGCCTGCTGGAAGACGCCGGGGACCTGCGCGGCCTCCAGGACGGTCACGGCCATCTTGGTGACCGGCCCCGCGATCGAGGCGATGTCGACGGCCTGGAAGTCCTCCTTGTGGATCACGGCGGTCGGGGCCTGGCCCGTGATGCACAGGATCGGGATGGAGTCGCCGGTGGCGGAGTACAGGCCGGTGATCATGTCGGTCCCCGCGGGGCCCGAGGTGCCGATGCAGACACCGATGTTGCCCGGGTGCGTGCGCGTGTAGCCCTCGGCCATGTGCGAGGCGCCCTCGACGTGCCGGGCGAGGGTGTGGTGGACGCCGCCGGAGGCCTTGAGCGCCGCGTAGAAGGGGTTGATCGCCGCGCCGGGCACACCGAACGCGTTGGTGACGCCCTCGCGCTTGAGGATCTCAACTGCCGCGCGGGCAGCGGTCATACGTGCCATCGAGTACTCCTGCTTCGGCTGTCGGACTAGCACTCCCGTCGCGCCCCGCGGTGAGCTCTTCCGTATCGGCTTCCTGATCGTTCCGCCCTGCGGATTTCCCAGCCGGACTTCCACATTGCGGAAACTGTTTTCTGCTATCTGAAAGCAATGTAAGTGGGTGAGGGAAGGCCGTCAAGACACGGACAAGCAGGGGCCGCCTGGAGGACGATGTGGGCCATGACCGAGAGCGTCCCGGTGCGCTGTCCGGCCTGCCGGCGCGAACACCTCTATGCGGCACCGTCGTTCCCGTGCGTGTGCGGAGCGCCCGTCGCACCGCCGCTCGACCGCAGAGGAACGGCGACGGCCGTCACCCATCGCTCCTGGGCCGAGGACTGGATCAGGCTGCGCTGCGGCTCCTGCGGCCGCCTGGACGAGTGGCCGCACCCGGAGCTGGGCTGCCCGTGCGGGACGGTGCTGCGCATCGCCGTGACGGAGCGGGCGGACGTCACAGAGGGCACAGAGGTCCCAGAAGTCACAGAGGTCACTGAGGTCACTGAGGCTCGAAAGGGCGCCGTCCCCCGCGCCGCGGCAGCCCCGGAGACCACCGCCGCCCGGCCGAAGCCGCGCCGCCCCTTCCAGCCCGTCACCATCCGCACCGCCCGGGACGCGGTGACGGCCGCCGCGGTGTATCTGCGCTGGCTCGGCTATCAGGACATCCGCCGGGCCGACCAGCGGCCCCCGACCGGCATCGGGATCGCCGCCCGCGGTCTGGTGGCCCAGGTCGACCCGACCGTGCGCCCGGCCTCGCTGCGGGATGTGGAGTGCCTGTGGCTGACGGCCATGACGGAGTCGGCGGACTGCGCGTACTTCTCCCTGGCCGGGTACGCCACCGACGCGCGCACCCGCGCGGACGCCCTCGGCGTCCCCCTGTTCGTCCTCGACCTCACGGGCACCCCGCAGCCGGTCAACAGCCCGGCGGACGAACTGGACGGCACCGGGGCGTAGAGCGCACTCCACACCTCGGTGCCGTCGGCGGCCGGGGCTCTACTCCCCGGCGTAGGTCTCCCGCAGTTCGATCTTGCGCACCTTCCCCGACACCGTCATCGGGAAGGCGTCCAGGATCCGCAGCCGGCTCGGCACCTTGTAGTGGGCCAACTGCCCCTCGCAGAAGGCGCGTACGTCCTCCAGGGTCGGCGGGTCGGCGGGGTCGCGCGGGATGACGCAGGCGAGGACCTCCTCGCCGTAGCGCTCGTGGGGCACGCCCACGACCTGTACGTCCTGGATCTTCGGGTGGCCGTAGAGGAACTCCTCGATCTCGCGCGGGTAGATGTTCTCGCCACCGCGGATGATCATGTCCTTGATGCGTCCGACGATCTCGACGTAGCCGTCCTCGCGCATCATCGCCAGGTCGCCGGTGTGCATCCAGCGGCCGGCGTCGACGGCCTCGGCGGTCTTCTCCGGCTCGTTCCAGTAGCCGAGCATCACGCTGTAGCCGCGGGTGCACAACTCGCCCGCGGTGCCGCGCGGTTGGGTGATTCCGGTGGCCGGGTCGACGACCTTGACCTCGATGTGCGGCAGGACGCGGCCGACCGTGCCGGTGCGGTGCTCCAGGTCGTCGTCCATGCGGGTCTGCAGCGAGACCGGGGACGTCTCGGTCATGCCGTAGCAGATGGAGACCTCCTCCATGTGCATCTCGGCGACCACCCGCTTCATCACCTCCACCGGGCAGGGCGAGCCCGCCATGATGCCGGTGCGCAGGGAGGTGAGGTCGTAGTCCGCGAAGTCGGCGAGGTTCAGCTCCGCGATGAACATCGTCGGCACGCCGTACAGGGAGGTGCAGCGCTCCTGCTGGACGGCCTCCAGCGTGGCCTTCGGCTCGAACGACGGGGCCGGGATGACGATGCAGGCACCGTGGGAGGTGGCGGCGAGGTTGCACATCACCATGCCGAAGCAGTGGTAGAAGGGCACCGGGACGCAGATCCGGTCCTGCTCGCTGTAGGCGATCAACTCACCGACGAAATAACCGTTGTTGAGGATGTTGTGGTGGGAGAGGGTGGCCCCCTTGGGGAAGCCCGTCGTGCCCGAGGTGTACTGGATGTTGATGGGGTCGTCGCAGGACAGGTCCTCGTACGGCATGGTGGTCCGCGCCCGCCCGAGCAGCGCGTCCCAGCTCGGGTCGCCGATGTACACGACCTCGCGCAACTCGGGGCAGCCGCCGCGCACCTGGTCCACCATCGCGCGGTAGTCGCTCGTCTTGTGGCTCAGCGAGGCGACGAGCAGACAGATGCCGGACTGCTTGAGGACGTACTCGACCTCGTGGACGCGGTAGGCCGGGTTGATGTTCACCATGATCGCCCCGACCCGGGCGGTGGCGTACTGCACCAGCACCCACTCCGGGCAGTTGACCGCCCAGATGCCCACCCGGTCGCCCTTGGCGACCCCGCTCGCGAGCAGCGCCTGCGCCAACCGCTCGACGTCGGCGCCGAATTCGGCGTACGTCCAGCGCCGCCCCGACGGCACGTCGACGAGCGCCTCGCGGTCGGGCCAGGCCGTGATCGCCCGGTCCAGGTTGGCGGCGATGGTGTCCCCGAGCAGCACGGTCGGGCTCGTACCGTGCGCATACGACAGTTCGGTCACCGGAAGTCCTCCTCGCGGTACTCCTGGTCCGAGCCCGCCGCGGTCGCCTCGCGCAGCTCGACCCGGCGGATCTTGCCGGACACGGTCTTGGGCAGTTCGCCGAACTCCAGGCGGCGGACGCGCTTGTAGGGGGCGAGGACCTCACGCGAGTGCTCGAAGAGCACCTTGGCCGTGTCGGGGCCCGGCTGCCAGCCCTCGGCGAGGACGATGTACGCCTTCGGGACGGCCAGGCGCAGCTCGTCCGGGGCGGGCACGACGGCCGCCTCGGCCACCGCCTCGTGCTCCAGCAGCGCGCTCTCCAGCTCGAAGGGGCTGATCTTGTAGTCGGAGGCCTTGAAGACGTCGTCGCTGCGGCCGACGTAGGTGATGTAGCCGTCGGCGTCCCGCGCACCGATGTCACCGGTGCGGTAGTAGCCGCCGGCCATCGCCTCCGCCGTGCGGTCCGGGTCGCCGTGGTAGCCGGTCATCAGGCCGACGGGCCGGGTCGAGAGGTCGAGGGCGATCTCGCCCTCGGCGGCGCCGGGCGCGCCGGTCACCGGGTCCAGGAGCTCGACCCTGTACCCCGGGCTCGGCCGGCCCATCGAGCCGGTCTTGAGCTGCTGGCCGGGGCTGTTGGCGACCTGCACGGCCGTCTCGGTCTGCCCGAAGCCGTCCCGGATGGTGACGCCCCAGGCGTGCCGGACCTGCTCGATGACCTCGGGGTTGAGCGGCTCGCCGGCGGCGACGGCCTCGCGCGGCTTGCCGCGCAGCTGGGTCAGGTCGGCCTGGATGAGCATGCGCCACACGGTCGGCGGGGCGCAGAAGGTGGTGACGCCCACGCGGTCCATCTCGGCCATCAGCCGGGCCGCGTCGAAGCGCGTGTAGTTGTACAGGAAGACGGTCGCCTCGGCGTTCCACGGCGCGAAGAGGTTGGACCAGGCGTGCTTGGCCCAGCCGGGCGAGGAGATGTTGAGGTGCACGTCGCCGGGCTTGAGGCCGATCCAGTACATGGTGGCCAGATGGCCGATCGGGTACGAGGTGTGGGTGTGCTCGACCAGCTTGGGACGGGCGGTGGTGCCCGAGGTGAAGTACAGCATCAGCGGGTCGTCGGCCAGGGTCGGCCCATCGGGCAGGAACGCGGCGGGGGCGACGGCGTGGGCGTCCTCGTAGGGCTCCCACCCTTCCCTGGGCAGGCCGCCCACGGAGATACGGGTGTAGGCGCCGGGCACGTCGTCGAACTTGGCGGTGTCCTCGGCCCGTACGACGACGTGCTTGACGCGGCCCCGGTCGACGCGGTCGCGCAGGTCGGCGGGGCCGAGCAGCGGGGTGGCCGGGATGACGACGGCGCGCAGCTTCATCGCGGCGAGCGCGGTCTCCCACAGCTCGACCTGGTTGCCGAGCATGACCAGGACCCGGTCCTCGGGGCCGACGCCGAGGTCACGCAGCCAGTTGGCCACCTTGTCCGAGCGCTCGGACATCTCCGCGAAGGAGACGCGGACCTCGCTGCCGTCCTCCTCGACGATGTGCAGGGCGGTGCGGTCGTTGCCCTCGGCGATGACGTCGAACCAGTCGAGCGCCCAGTTGAAGTGTTCGGGCCGGGGCCACTCGAACCCTTCGTACGCGTTCGCATAGTCCTCGCGGTGCTCCAGCAGGAAGTCCCGCGCGCTGCGGAAGAGCTCCGTGGCCGTCGTCATCTCTCCTCCTCGCCTTTTGGGTCGTTCGCCTCCGCGCGCTCGCGCCCTCGACATCGGCGCGCCCTCCGGCTCACTCCCGTTGTGCCCGACCATTGCCGGGCGGCTGTCTGCCATCGTGTAATCCGTGATGCAGGTCTCACTACCCCCGAACGGGGGTGTGCGCTGCAAGGAAAGGGCAAAGCAGGTGACAGCAGACGCGGCCGGGGCCATCGAGATTCGCAGTGCGCTGGCACGGCTGCGGCGTACCACCCGGCTCCCGGTCGCTTTCGGCGGTCTGGTGGACCCGGGACGGCAGCAGGTGCGCATCAGCGAACTGAGCGGCACGGCCACACTCGCGCTCAGCGGGCTGCCGGTGAGCTCAGGCAACGGCCTGGGCGGCCGGGCGGTGGCGCTGGCCCGCCCGTGCGCCGTGACGGACTACTCCTCGTCGCGGCAGATCAGTCACGAGTACGACATCCCGGTCGCCACGGAGGGGCTGCGGTCGATCCTGGCGGTGCCGGTCGTCGTACGACGCCGGGTGCGGGGTGTGCTGTACGGCGCTCTGCGCACCGCCGAGCCGCTCGGCGACCGCACCCTGGACGCGGCGATGGAGGCCGCGCGGGACGTGGAGCAGGCGCTGGCCGTCGGGGACGAGGCGCGGAGCCTGGCGGCGGCCGCCCAGGCGGGACCTGCCGCGGCGACGGGCGCCGCCTGGGAGCAGGTGCGGGAGGCGCATGCGGCGCTGCGGGCGCTGGCGCCGCGGATCGCGGACCCGGCGCTGCGGGCGGAACTGCTCGACGCGTGCGAGCTGCTGACGCCGGACGCGCCGGGCGGGGCGGTGCGGCTGGCCCCCCGGGAGCTGGACGTGCTCGCCTGTGTCGCGGCCGGAGCCACCAACTCCGCGGCCTCGCAGCGGCTGGGTCTGCGGCCGGAGACGGTGAAGAGCTATCTGCGGTCGGCGATGCGCAAACTGGGCGCCCACACCCGGGGGGAGGCGGTCGCCACGGCCCGTCGGACCGGGCTCCTGCCGTAGGTCGCGGCCCGCCCGCTCAAGGTCGGTTATTCATTCAGCCGCTCTTTGAATTGGCATATGCTGCACCATTGTTATATCCCTCACCGCCTCGTCCGTCCGAATTTCAAAGAGACATTGCCTAGAATTTGGCCCGGACACGACACGTGGAGGGGAGCGGACCTGTGCGAGGGGACTTCAAGGAGCCTGCCAGATGCCGCTCCGACCTGGTCATCGGCAGGGAGGAGCTGTTCGGCGCGGCGCGTGAGCAGCTCGGCCGCGGCGGGAGTGTGCTGCTCCACGGCCCCGCCGGAATAGGAAAGTCGACCGCTCTGCGGGCATTGGCCTCCGAATACGGGACGGCCGACCGCACCGTCTTGCGCTGCTCGGCCACCGAGTCCGAATCCCATCTCCCCTTCCTGGCCCTGGCGGACCTGTTCGGCCTGGTGGCGGACGAGGTGTCCGACCGGCTGCCCGCCGCCCAGCGCACGGCCCTGGAGTCGGCCCTCACCGGCCGCGGAGAATCGACACTGCAGCGGGACGGACTGGCCCTGCGCCTGGCCGTGCTCTCGGTCCTGCGCGCGCTGGCCGCCGAGGGTCCCGTCCTCGTCGTCGCCGACGATCTGCAGTGGCTGGACTCCGCGAGCGCGGAGCTCCTCGGCTTCGCAGCCCGCCGCCTGGGCGACACCCCGGTCCAACTGCTGTGCGCGGTACGGACCGAGGGCCAGGAGTACGACCGCCATCTGAACGCATCGCCCCCGGACACCCTGGCCGTACGGCTCGGCCCGCTCTCCCGCGCCCAGGTCTCCACCCTCCTCGACCACCGCGGCTACACCGGCCTGCCCCGCTCCACGGTCCGCGACATCCACCGCACCAGCGGCGGCAATCCGCTCTTCGCCCTCGAACTGGGCCGCGCCCTGGCCGAGAACCCCACCCCGCCGCGCCCCGGCGAGCCGCTGCCGGTGCCCACCTCGCTGCGCGCCCTGGTGCTCAACCGGCTGGAGATGCTCTCCGCCGAGGCCCGCCGCACCCTGCTGGTGGCCAGCGCCGGTGCCCGCCCCACCCTGGCCCTGCTGCACGCGGCGGGCCGCGACAACGCCGAGGCCGAGACGGCCCGGGCGGCCGAACTGGGGCTGCTGGCAACGGAGCCGGAGGGCCCCGCCGTACGCTTCGCGCATCCGCTGGTCTCCGCCGCGCTGTACGCGGAGGCGCCCGCGCAGGACCGGCGTGCCGCGCACGCCGCGCTGTCCACGGCGGCCTCCGACCCGATCGAGCGCGCCCGCCATCTCGCCCTCGCGACCACCGGCACCGACCCGGAGGCCGCGGCCCGGCTCGCCGAGGCCGCCGCCCTGGCCCGGGACCGCGGGGCGCCCTCGGTCGCCGCGACGCTCGGGCTGCTCGCCGCCCGGCACACCCCGCCCGACGGCGAAGTCGACCCCGACGAGCGCCGGTTGCAGGCCGCGGAGGACGCGATCACGGCCGGCGAGGTGGACCTCGCCCGGGACATCGCCCGGGACGTGCTGACCCGGGCCACCGCGGCCGCGGACCGGGTGCGGGCCTGGATGGTGGTGATCGAGGCGGCCGGTCAGGCCCTCGGCGACGTCGACACCGTCTACCCGCAGGCCCTCGCCGACGCAGGCGACGACCCGCGGCTGCTGGCCCTGGTCCACTACCAGCTGGCCTGGCGCGGACTGGTCGTGGAGGGCGACTTCGCGGAGGGCCGGGAGGAGGCGGCGCACGCGGCGGAACTCGCCGCCCGGGCCGGCGACCGCCGTACCGAGCTGCTCGCGCTCGCCTTCCAGGCGCAGACCGAGACCCTGATGGGCCACCCGGACGCCCCCGCGACCATCAAGCGCGCGCTGAAGGAGCCGCAGGACCCGCAGGTGGCGTGCCATCACAACGGCGCGGGCGCGACCCGCTACCGCTGGCTGATCATGAGCGACCAGCTGCCCGAGGCCCGCAGCACCGTGAACGCCCTGCTGCGCGAGGTGCGCAGGCGCGGCATGGTCGAGAGCGAGGTGCACTTCGTACGGCTGCTCGCCGAGACCGAACTGCGCTCCGGACACTGCGGACGCGCCCTGGACCTCGCGCGGGAGAGCATGCGGCTGGCCCGCGACTCCGGGATCGGCGAGATACCGTCCGCCGTGCTCGACTCGCTCGCGGAGGCCTCGGGCGGCGACCCGGACCGGGCGCTCGCGCTCGCCCGGGAGGCGGTCGAGCAGGCCGAGCAGGTCGGCGACCAGATGTATGTCTCGCGGGGACTGACCGCGCTCGGGCACGCCCAGCTCGTCGCCGGGGACGCCGAGGGCGCGGTGCGCTCGCTGCGCCGGGTGCGCGATCTGGAGCACGGGCTCGGCATCACCGACCCGGCCCGCGGCCGGTGGCACGGCGATCTCGCCGAGGCCCTCGTACGCACCGGCGAGATCGACGAGGCGCAGCGACTCCTCGACGGGGCGCGCGCCCACGCGCTGCGGCTCGGGCGCGAGAGCGTGCTCGGCGTGCTCGACCGGGCCGAGGCGCTGGTACGGGCCGCGCGCGGGGAGCACGACGCGGCGCTCGCCCAGCTGACCTCGGCCCAGGACCGGTTGGCGAAGCTCGGGTACGGCCTCGAGGAGGCGCGCGCGGCGTTCGCGATGGCCTCGCTGCGGCCCGGCCGACCCGGGCCGACGTCGTACGACGAGGCGGCCCGGCTCTTCCGCCGCTGCCGGGCGCTGCCCTGGGTGCGTCAGGTGGAGGCGGCGGCCGCGGCGAGCCGGATGGAACCGATCGCCCCCACTGCCGCGTCGGAGGGGCTGGAGGGCCTGGCCGCGATGGAACGGCAGGTCGCCGCGCTCGTCATGGAGGGTGCGACCAACCGGGAGATCGCCGCGCGCCTGTTCATCAGCGTCAAGACGGTCGAGGCGACCCTGACCCGGGTCTACCGCAAGCTGGGGATCCGCTCGCGCGTGGACATCGTCCGTTTGGCGGCGGCACGGCGCGCGAAGTGACGGCGCGCCAGGTTAACTGAGGCGGACCGAGGGTTTTCCCTCACCCAGCCCGCTAGGGGGTTCCCTCATTGGGAGCCGGGGGTTCCGGGTCCTAGCGTGAAGGGCGTGCCGCTCGCCCGGGCATACGGGGGTCGGTCCCGCGACCCCCGTGCTAAACCCCCACCCGCGCGACCCCCCACCGGCAACCCCCACTGAGGAGACTCATGTCCGGGTCAACCCGTGCCAGAAAGACCGCCGCAGTCACTGCCGCGGCCGCGACGGCGGCCGTCACCGCACTGCTCTGCGCGCCGTCCGCGGCAGCCGCGCCCCAGCCCATCGTGGGCGGCACCACAACCACCACAACGGCCTACCCGTTCGTCATGCAGATCACCGACGCCTCGCAGAACCAGTTCTGCGGCGGCACCCTCGTCTCGGCCACCAAGGTGGTCACGGCCGCCCACTGCATGGCCGGCGAGAGCCCCAGCGGGGTGCGGGTCGTCGGCGGCCGCACCTATCTGAACGGCACGAACGGCACCGTCAGCAAGGTCAGCAAGATCTGGGTGAACCCGGACTACACCGACGCCACCAACGGGGACGACGTGGCGGTCCTGACGCTGTCGACGTCGATGCCGTACACGACGGCGTCGTACGTCAAGTCCTCGGACACCTCCGTCTACGCGTCCGGCACCACCGCCCGCATCCTCGGCTGGGGCACCACCTCGGAGAACGGCAGCTCCTCCAACCAGCTGCGGACCGCGACCGTGCCGATCGTGGCCGACTCCAGCTGCAAGAACTCCTACGGTTCGGACTTCGTCCAGTCCGACATGGTGTGCGCCGGATACTCCTCCGGCGGCGTGGACACCTGCCAGGGCGACAGCGGCGGTCCCCTGCTCATCGGGGGCGTCCTGGCAGGGATCACTTCCTGGGGCGAAGGGTGCGCGGAGGCGGGTTACCCGGGTGTCTACACCCGGCTGACCACCTTCTCGGATCTGGTGGCCGAGCAGATCGGCTCGTGATCCGGCAGATCTCCTGAGCACCCCTCAGGTGAGAGACAAGGGGGCGTTGCGGGCTTCCACGAGCAGCCCGCAGCGCCCCCTTTCCAATGCGCGCGGTCAGTTGCGCGCGGTCAGTTCTCGTGATCGCGGCAGGCGAGCAGCAGGGTCCGTACATGCGGGGGCGGGGCGGCGGTGGGGACGGCGAGGCCCGTCGGCAGGGCGAGGCCGGGTGGGCTGAACGGTACGAAGGCGACACGGGGGCTGTGCAGCACGCGCGCGTGGGAGGCGTGGACGACGGTCCACAGCGGCCGGACGCCGATGGCGGCGAGGGTGTCCCGCAGGGAACCGCCCGCCGGTCCCGGCAGCGGCTCGAAGCCGGCCTCGCGGCAGGCGCCGACGACCAGGTCGACCAGGGGCGGGTTGTTGCTCCGCTCGGTCAGGCTCAGGGGCAGCCGGGCCAGTTCCGCGATGCCGACCTCCTCGCGCGCGGCGAGCGGATGCCCGGCCGGGAGCGCCGCCAGCAGGGGGTCGGGCCACAGGGGCAGTACGCGTACGCCCGGCACCGGGTCGACCGCCCGGACGAACGCGGCGTCGAGCCGGCCGCCCGCGACCCGGGCCAGCCGCTCACGGGCGGGCAGTTCGAACAGCTCGACGGGCACGTCCGGCGCACGGCGCGCGAAGGCGGCGAGGACCCGGTCGAGATGCGTGCCGAGTCCCGCACCGGTGCCGATGCGCAGGCCCGGCGCCGGGGTGACGGCGGCCCGCGCCTCCTCGGCCGCGGCCAGCACCGCCCGCGCCTTGGGCAGCAGCCGCTCACCGGCCGCCGTGAGCCGCACCCGGCGCGGTGTGCGGTCGAACAGCTCGGCCCCCAACTCCCGTTCCAGACGCTGTATCTGCATGCTCACCGCCGACTGCACGATGTGCAGCCGCTCGGCCGCCCGCCCGAAGTGCAGCTCCTCGGCCACGGCCACGAAGTAACCGAGCTGCCTCAGTTCCATGGGGTCGACTGTAGGGCTTGTCGCCTTCGCAACAGTCTCTGGAGGGAACCGGTCGGGCGCTGTTTGAATGAGCGGCCGATGGGAGTGATTGGCATGGTGTCCACGGACCGTTTCCTCGCCTTCGCGGCGATGTCCCTGCTGGTGATCGTGATCCCCGGGCCCAGCGTGCTCTTCGTCATCGGCAGGGCGCTCGCCCACGGCCGCCGCACCGCGGTGGCGACCGCGGTCGGCAATGTCTTCGGCTCGTATCTGCTGGTGGTGGCGGTCGCGGTCGGCATCGGTTCGCTGGTGGAGCGCTCCGTGACGGTCTATCTGGCGGTGAAGCTGGCGGGCGCGGCCTATCTCGTGTATCTGGGCGTGCAGGCGTTCCGGCACCGCAAGGAGCTGAAGGCGTCGATGATCGGCACCCGGCAGGTGCGGCCCGCGCGCGGCGATCTGCGGACCGTCCTCGACGGGGTCCTGGTGGGGGTCACCAACCCCAAGGGGGTCGTGTTCTTCGCCGCCGTACTCCCTCAGTTCGTCGACCACTCGGCGGGCCATGTCCCGGTGCAGATGCTCCTGTTGGGGCTGGTCCCCATCACGATCGGCCTCGTCACGGACACCCTCTGGGGCCTGACCGCCTCGGCGGCCCGCGCCTGGTTCGCCCGCTCCGACCGCCGTCTGTCACTGATCGGCGGCGCGGGAGGCTTCACCATGATCGGGCTGGGGGTGACGGTGGCGGTGACGGGGCGGGCGGACTGAGAGTCGTGCGTGCCCGTTCATGACCTTCGGGTCCGACCGAGTCATGTGATCACCGTCCCGAACCGGATGTCGTACGACGACTCCGGATGCATGGCCGTCAGCATCCGCTCGCCCTCCTGTACCAGTTCCTCCCGCGCCCCCTTGCCGAGCCTGCCGAAGGGCTCGATGACCAGGGCGTCGTCGACCAGCTTCCACACCCCGGCCAGGAAGCCGTCGACGAGGAAGGTGCGGTACACCATGTTGCCCACCCAGCTGCGGCCCCGGTACTCGGCGGGCACGACCCGGGTGCGGTCGGCGTGGGAGAGGAGCAGGTTGTCGAACTCGGGCAGGAAGCGCGGCGGGGCCGGGGTGTCCGCGTCGGGGCGGGGCGCGTCCGGCAGGTCGAAGAGCTCGACGCCGTTGTCGTCACGGAAGGTGACCAGTTCGGGGCGCAGCCGCTCGAAGGCCTCGCGCAGCCGGGTCAGACCCGCCCAGGTCTGCATGTCCTTGACGGAGGCGGGACCGAAGGCGGCCAGATAGCGCAGCACGGTGGCGTCCGGGCTCGGCGCCGGTCCGGCGGAGCGGCCCAGCCAGTGCTCGGCGGTGGTCAGGGCGACCTGCCCGCTGCGGCCCCACAGTCCGCGCGGGGTGACCTGGACGAGCGGCAGCCGGCAGCGCGCGGCGACGCCGAGGGACTGCGGGTCGGCGTCCGGCCACTCGGCGAGCAGGGCCTCGCGCAGCTCCTTCATCGTGCGCGGCTCGGCCTCGACCAGCTCCCGCGCGAGCCGGGCCAGCCGGTCCAGGTCGACGCCGGCAAGTCCCTTGCGGAAGTTGGTCAGTTCGCGGTCGCGGGCCGGCTGGACGAGGGGGCGCAGGGTGAGGCAGTCGTCGGCGGTGTGGGTGTGGATGGTCGAGCGCATGGTGACGATGCGGACGACGTCCCGGTCCGCCATCAGCGTGGACAGCTGCTCGGGCCGGAAGCCGTCGAGGCGGGCGGCGAGCGCGTAGTAGGGCGGTTTGACGTTCTGCGCCTGGAGCCCGAGCAGATGCGCGACGGCGGCCTCGGCACCGAGCGGCGAGCGGCGCAGCAGCAACTGCCGTTCGAGTGTGGCGCGGTTGAGCTCGCGCGTGCCGAGCACGGGGCTCGTCGCGGACGTCGTCTTCGGCCTGCTCCGCTTCGTCATGCTCCGAAGGTAGCGGCGCTTGCGGACACCTGCTGTCCGCAACTCCCACCGGGCACCGCGGCCACGGCTCCTCCGGCCGTCATACGCCCCGTATATCCTGCCCGGGATCACGCCAGCCGCAGGCAGGACCCGGGAGGCGGCCGCACGCCGAGCCGATGCGCCCTCCCCCATGAGCGGGAGGTGCCCCGATGGCCGCCGACAACGCGAGGAAGTCCGTCTGGCGCCGCGCACTGACCCCGCCGCAGCCACCCGCGCCGACGACGCCCGCGCGGACGACCGATCCGGCGCCCGTGGAACCGACGGAGGTGGCCAGCGTCGTCCAGGCGGCGCTGTACCGCGACGGCGTGCGCGTCTCCTCCCCGGCCACCCTCGCCGACACCTTCCGCGAACTGCGCGAGGAGCCATCCGGAATGGCGTGGATCGGTCTCGCCCGCCCCACCGAGGGTGAACTCCTTTCCCTGGCCGCGGAGTTCGATCTGCACCAGCTGGCGGTCGAGGACGCCATGGAGGCGCATCAGCGCCCGAAGCTGGAGCGCTACGGCGAGACCCTGTTCGTCGTGCTGCGGGCGGCCCGCTACCTCGACGCCCCGGAGGAGGTCGACTTCGGCGAGCTGCATGTGTTCGTGGGGCCCGACTTCGTCATCACGGTGCGCCATGGAGCGGCCCCCGACCTCTCCGCGGTCCGCCACCGCATGGAGGAGTCCACGGAGCTGCTGAAACTGGGCCCGGAGGCGGTGCTGTACGCCATCCTCGACGCGGTCGTCGACGGGTACGCCCCGGTCGTCGCCGGCGTCCAGAACGACATCGACGAGATCGAGACCGAGGTTTTCCGCGGCGACCCCGAGGTCTCCCGCCGCATCTATGAACTCTCCCGCGAGATGGTCGAGTTCCAGCGCGCCACCCGCCCCCTGGTCGGCATGCTGCACGGCCTGATCGCCGGGTTCTCCAAGTACGGCACGGACGAGGAGCTGCAGCGCTATCTGCGGGACGTCGCCGACCATGTCACGCACACCAGCGAGCGCGTCGACGGCTTCCGGCAGGCCCTCACCGAGATCCTCACGGTGAACGCGACCCTGGTCACCCAGCAGCAGAACGCGGAGATGCGGGCGCTGGCGCAGGCGGGCTTCGAGCAGAACGAGGAGATCAAACGGATCTCGTCGTGGGCGGCCATTCTGTTCGCGCCGACGCTGGTGGGCACGATCTACGGCATGAACTTCCAGCACATGCCCGAGCTGAGCTGGACCTTCGGCTATCCCTTCGCCATCGGTCTGATGGGCGTGGTCTGCTTCAGCCTGTATCTGATCTTCAAACGGCGGGGCTGGCTCTGAGAACGGCGGCGGCAGGCCGGCTCCGAGCGGTCCGGTGCCGCGGCCGATCGAGGGACCTCGCGTGTGTCACCCGGGTGTCCGGGGACGGCGGGCGTCAGGGTGACCGCCATGAAAAGACCCCTGCGCCTGCTCGCGCTGACGGCCGTCCTGACCTGCCTGCTCGGAGCCGCCCCGGGCGATCCGAAGGAGGGCGAGCAGTACGTCCGGCTCAAGCACCCGGTGTCCGGCGTGGACGCCCGCCAGGTGGTGGAGGTGTTCTGGTACGACTGCCCGGACTCCTACGCCTTCGAGAAGCCGCTGGAGGACTGGGCGGCACGGCAGCACCCCGCGGTGAAGGTGGTCCGCATCCCCGCGGCCTGGCCGGACCAGCCCGACCAACTCGCCTACGCCCGCCTGTTCTACACCCTGGACCGGCTCGGTCTCGCGGAGCGTGAGGCGCTCGCGGTCTTCCGCGCCGTACGGGACCGGCACCAGAGCCTCACCACCGAGAAGAAGGTCCTGGCCTGGGCCGCCGGGCAGGGCCTCGATGTGGACGCGGTACGCGGCGCCTACCGGTCCAGGGCGGTCACGGACGCCGTGAAGGCGGCGCCCGCGCTCCGTGAGCGCTACCAGGTGGTCGAGGAGCCGACCGTGGTCGTGGGCGGCCGTTTCCGCACCTCGCCCTTCCTGGCGGGCAGCGACGCCGCGACCGTGTCGGCGCTGGATCACCTCTACCGCACGGCGCGGTCCTCGTGACCCTGCCGTAGCCGTCCCGTCTACGCACTCTGGCGCGCGCCGCTCTGGTCCAAGTGCGTGACGCGCCGGTGAACACCCCTGTGAGCAGCCCGGATTACCTACGATCGTTACGTGGTCAACTTCCTCCTCCAACGCACGGCCCTGCTCCCCCTCGACGAGGCGTGGCGCCGCCTCACCGCATGGCCCCGGCACGGCGACGTGGTCCCGCTGACCCGCGTCAGGGTGGTCACGCCCGCGCCGACGGACGTGGGCACGGTCTTCGTCGCCCGTTCCGGGCTGTGGCCGCTCGCCTTCGAGGACCCGATGGAGGTCACGGTGTGGCGACCGCCCATGGACGGCGAGGCGGGGCTGTGCCGGCTGGAGAAGCGGGGACGGGTGATCGCGGGCTGGGCCGAGATCGAGGTCCGGCCGGGGCCGGGGGGCCGCAGCCGGGTGCTCTGGCGCGAGGAGCTGGACGTCCGCTTCCTCCCCGGTTTCCTCGACGTGCTCGTCGCACCCGTCGCCCGCGCGATGTTCGGACGGGCGGCCAACCGCCTCCTCAGAACGCCCTGACACCGATCGACGCATGCCTGCTCCCGACCGGCCGGCGGGGTCGCCGCCGGCCGCGGTCGCCGTCAGTGCACGCCCATCCAGCTCTCGATCGGATTGAGGGAGAAGTAGACCAGGAAGATCACCGTCAGGCCCCACATGAAGGCGCCGATCTCCCGCGCCTTGCCCTGCGCGATCTTGATGGCGACGTAGGAGACGACTCCGGCCGCGACGCCCGCGGTGATGGAGTACGTGAACGGCATGATCACGACGGTCAGGAAGACCGGGATCGCGGTGGCGCGGTCGGCCCAGTCCACGTGCCGGGCGTTCATCATCATCATGGCGCCGATCACCACCAGGGCCGCGGCGGCGACCTCGCCGGGGACGATCGCCGTCAGCGGGGTGAAGAACAGACAGGCCGCGAAGAACAGGCCGGTGATCACCGAGGACAGGCCCGTGCGGGCGCCCTCGCCGACGCCGGTCGCGGACTCCACGAACACGGTCTGCCCGGAGGCGCCCGCGACGCCGCCGATCGCGCCGCCCGCGCCGTCGATGAACAGTGCCTTGGACAGGCCCGGCATCCGGCCCTGTTCGTCGGCCAGCTTGGCCTCGGTGCCGACGCCGATGATGGTGGCCATCGCGTCGAAGAAGCCGGCCAGTACGAGCGTGAAGACGATCATGCCGACGGTCATCGCGCCGACGCTGCCCCACCCCCCGAACTCCACCTTGCCGAAGAGCGAGAAGTCGGGCATGGAGACCGCGCTGCCGTGCAGTTCGGGGGCGCCGCTCGCCCACTGCTTCGGGTCGATGACACCGGCCGCGTTGAGGACGACGGAAGCGACGGTGCCGCCGACGATGCCGATCAGGATCGCGCCGGGGATGCCGCGCGCCTGCAGCATGAAGATGGCGAGCAGGGTGAGAGCGAAGAGCAGCACGGGCCAGCCGGCGAGTTCACCGGTCGCCCCGAGGGTGACGGGGGTCGCCTTGCCCTGGTGCACGAAGCCGGCCTTCACCAGGCCGATCAGCGCGATGAACAGCCCGATGCCCATGGTGATGGCGTGCTTGAGCGCGAGCGGGATCGCGTTCATGATCATCTCGCGCAGGCCGGTGACGACCAGCAGCATGATGACCACGCCGTACATCACGCACATGCCCATGGCCTGCGGCCAGGTCATCTGCGGGGCCACCTGCGAGGACAGCACGCCGGAGACGGACAGGCCGGCGGCGAGGGCGAGCGGCACCTTGCCGAAGAAGCCCATGAGCAGCGTGGTGAAGGCCGCTCCGAACGCCGTCGCGGTGATCAGGGCCTTCTGGCCGAGCGTGTCCCCGGCTGCGTCCTTGCCGGACAGGATCAGGGGGTTGAGCAGGAGGATGTACGCCATCGCCATGAAGGTGGTGACGCCGCCGCGCACTTCTCGCGCGACGGAGGATCCGCGCTTGGTGATGTGGAAGTAACGGTCGAGCCAGGACCGGCCGGCCGGGACGCGGGTTCCTTCTCCCGCGTCGGCGGCGGTGGTCGCCGGCTTCAGGGACTGCTGGGTCATGTGGGGCCTACTCCCAAGGTTCACAGAGGCACCCGTCAACGCCGAAGGCGCATACGGGATTTGGGATGGTGCTGCGGCCGCACGACCCGGGGGACGGCCCGAGACGAACGAACTGGCGGTCTTTCACACGGTTCCGGTGAGGTGCTCGGGCCGGACCGGGGTCCTGTTCAGTTCGAGCCCGGTCGCGTCGCGGATCGCCGCGAGCACGGCCGGGGTCGACGACAGGGTCGGTGCCTCACCGACGCCGCGCAGCCCGTACGGCGCGTGGTCGTCGGCGAGTTCGAGCACGTCGACGGGGATGGTCGGCGTGTCGAGAATCGTGGGGATCAGATAGTCCGTGAAGGACGGGTTCCTGACCTTCGCCGTCGCGGGGTCGACGACGATCTCCTCCATCACCGCCATGCCCAGGCCCTGGACGGTGCCGCCCTGGATCTGGCCGATGACGGACAGCGGGTTGAGCGCCTTGCCGACGTCCTGCGCACAGGCCAGTTCGACGACCTTGACCAGGCCGAGCGCGGTGTCGACCTCGACGACGGCGCGGTGCGCGGCGAAGGAGTACTGGACGTGGCCGTTGCCCTGGCCGGTGCGCCGGTCGAAGGGCTCGGTCGGGCGGTGGCGCCACTCCTGCTCCACCTCGACCGCCTCGCCCTCCAGGACGTCCACCAGGTCGGCGAGGACCTCGCCGCCGTCGGTGACCACCTTGCCGCCCTCCAGGCGCAGTTCGGCGGTGGCCCAGGCGGGGTGGTACGCACCGAACCTGCGGCGGCCGGTCTCCAGCACCCGCTCGCGGACGAGCTCGCAGGCGTTCCTGACGGCCCCACCGGTGACGTAGGTCTGCCGGGAGGCCGAGGTCGAACCGGCCGAGCCGACCTGGGTGTCGGCGGGGCGGATGGTCACCTGCGCGACGCCCAGCTCGGTGCGGGCGATCTGCGCGTGGACGGTGACACCGCCCTGGCCGACCTCCGCCATCGCCGTGTGCACGGTCGCGACGGGCTCGCCGCCGACGACCTCCATGCGCACCCGCGCGGTGGAGTAGTCGTCGAAGCCCTCGGAGAAGCCGACGTTCTTGATGCCGACCGCGTAGCCGACACCGCGGACGACGTCCTCGCCGTGGGTGGTGTTGGACAGGCCGCCGGGCAGCTGCCGTACGTCCGCGCCCTCGCTGGACTCCCACTGGCGCTCCGGCGGCATGGGCATCGCCTTGACGCGGCGCAGCAGTTCGGCGACCGGGGCCGGGGAGTCGACCCGCTGCCCGGTCGGCATGAGGGTGCCCTGCTCCATCGCGTTCAGCTGCCGGAACTCCACCGGGTCCATGCCGAGTTCCTTGGCCAGCTTGTCCATCTGCGCCTCGTAGGCGAAGCACGCCTGGACCGCGCCGAAGCCGCGCATGGCGCCGCAGGGCGGGTTGTTGGTGTAGAGGGCGAGGGCCTCGATGTCGACGTCGTCGATCGCGTACGGGCCCACCGACAGGGACGAGGCGTTGCCGACGACGGCCGGGGAGGCGGAGGCGTAGGCGCCGCCGTCCAGCACGATCCGGCACTTCACATGGGTCACCCTGCCGTCGCGCGTGGCCCCGTGCTCGTAGTGGAGCGTGGCCGGGTGGCGGTGGACGTGCCCGAAGAAGGACTCGAAGCGGTTGTAGACGATTTTGACGGGCCTGCCGGTGCGCAGGGCGAGGAGGCAGGCGTGGATCTGCATCGACAGGTCCTCGCGCCCGCCGAAGGCGCCGCCGACGCCGGAGAGCGTCATGCGCACCTTGTGCTCGGGAAGGCCGAGCACGGGCGCGATCTGGCGCAGGTCGGAGTGGAGCCACTGGGTGGCGATGTAGAGGTGGACGCCGCCGTCCTCCTCCGGGACCGCGAGACCGGACTCGGGGCCGAGGAAGGCCTGGTCCTGCATGCCGAAGGTGTAGTCGCCGGTGACGATGACGTCGGCTCGGCGCGCGGCCGCGGCCGCGTCGCCGCGGACGATCGGCTGGCGGTGCACGATGTTGGGGTGCGGGACGTGGCGGGCGTGGTGGTCCTCGCGGTTCTCGTGGACGAGGACGGCGCCGGGCGCGGTCGCGGAGGCCTCGTCGGTGATGACGGGCAGCTCGCGGTACTCGACCCGGATTTTGGCGGCGGCGCGGCGCGCGGTCTCGGGGTGGTCGGCGGCGACGATCGCGACCGGCTCGCCGTGGTGGCGCACCTTGCCGTGGGCGAGGACCGGGGTGTCGCGGATCTCCAGGCCGTAGTGGCGCACCGCGGTCGGCAGGTCGTCGTACGTCATGACGGCGTGGACGCCCGGTGTGGCCAGGGCCTCGCCGGTGTCGATGGAGACGATCTCGGCGTGGGCGACGGTGGAGCGCAGGATCTGGCCCCACAGCATGTCCTCGTGCCACATGTCGGACGAGTACGCGAACTCGCCCGTGACCTTCAGGGTGCCGTCCGGGCGGAGCGTGGACTCGCCGATACCGCCCTTGGTCTGCGACCCCTGGCTGATCGTGGTGGGAGCCTTGTCGGCGGGCATGGGGGTCACACCGCCTCCTGCTGCCGGGCGGCCGCGAGACGGACCGCGTCCATGATCTTCTCGTAGCCGGTGCAGCGGCACAGATTGCCCGAGAGCGCCTCGCGGATGTCCTCGTCGCTCGGGTTCGGGTTGCGCTCCAGCATCTCGTCGGCGGCGACCAGCAGACCGGGCGTGCAGAAGCCGCACTGGACGGCACCGGCGTCGATGAACGCCTGCTGGACGGGGGCGAGTTCGCCGCCCTCGGCGCGCCGCCCGGCGAGGTCCGCGAGGCCCTCGACGGTGACGACCTCACGGCCCTCCGCCTGGCCGGCCGCGACCAGGCAGGAGCACACCGGCACGCCGTCCAGGCGGACCGTGCAGGAGCCGCACTCGCCCTGCTCGCAGGCGTTCTTGGAACCGGGCAGCCCCAGGCGCTCGCGCAGGACGTAGAGCAGGCTCTCGCCCTCCCAGACGTCGTCCGCCTGCTGCGGGCGTCCGTTGACGGTGAGATTGACGCGCATCACGCGGCTCCCTCCGTGACGCGGCGGGCGCCGCGGTACGACTCCCACGTCCAGGCAAGCGTGCGGCGGGCCACGACGCCGACCGCGTGGCGGCGGTAGCCCGCCGTGCCCCGGACGTCGTCGATCGGGTTGCAGGCGCCGGAGCAGAGCTGGGCGAACTGCGCCGCGACCGACGGGGGGACGATCCTGCCGTTGTCCCAGAAGCCGCCCTCCTCGAGCGCCGCGTTCAGGAACTCCTCCGCGGCCTTCGCCCGCACGGGCGTGGGCGCGGCCGAGCCGATGCCGGTGCGGACCGTGCGGGTCGCGGGGTGCAGCGCGAGACCGAAGGCGCACACCGCGATGACCATGGCGTTGCGGGTGCCGACCTTGGAGAACTGCTGCGGCCCGTCGGCCTTCGCGATGTGCACCCACTTGATCAGTTCGTCCGCGGCGAGTGCGTTGCGCTTGACGCCGGTGAAGAACGCGTCGATCGGGATACGGCGGCTGCCGCGCACCGACTCGACCTCGACCTCGGCGCCGGCCGCCAGCAGGGCGGGGTGGGCGTCGCCGGCCGGGGAGGCGGTGCCGAGGTTGCCGCCGACGCCGCCGCGGTTGCGGATCTGCGGGGAGGCGACGGTGCGGGAGGCGAGGGCGAGGCCCGGCAGCTCGGCGCGCAGGTTCTCCATGATCTGCGTGTACGGGACGGATGCGCCCAGCCGTACGCTCTCCTCGCCGACCTCCCACTCGTACAGGTCGGCGATGCGGTTCAGGTCGAGCAGGTGCTCGGGCCGGCGGTGGTCGAAGTTGATCTCGACCATCACGTCGGTGCCGCCGGCGATCGGCACAGCGGCAGGGTGCTCCGCCTTGGCGGCGAGCGCCTCCTGCCAGCTGGCGGGGCGAAGGAAGTCCATGGCCGGCTCTCTTCTGCGTCTCGTGGTCGTACGGATCGAGCCAGATCCACTCCGGCGGTCCCGGCTCGTTCACGTGCTGTTCACGCGGAACGGAGTCAGTACACAGCGCCGTGCTCCGCCCGGGTCAGTCACGGAAACCATGAAGGAGTTGGCTGGCCAGGCCGGGCATCTTGTAGATTCGTATGAACGGAGGTCATCAGCAACCTCTTCGTTCTCCTGTAAAAACGCAGGAAACAGCCAGGCGATCGAGGGATGCGCCGCGCGCGGCGGTCGCCGGGCTCCTTCCACCGCTCCTCCTCCCCATCATCGTAGATTTCGAGACAAAGAACGGCGGCGACGAGAATGCGGCTGCGCGCACTGCTGGACACCGACGCGCTGGGCCTGCGGCTGCTCGGCGGCGAGGACGAGCTCGACCGCACCGTACGCGGGGTGATGACCACCGACCTGCGGGACCCCAGCCGCTATCTCTCGGGCGGCGAGCTGGTCCTGACGGGGCTGGCCTGGCGCCGGGACGCCGACGACTCCGAGCCCTTCGTACGGATCCTGGCGCAGGCCGGGGTGGCGGCCCTGGCCGCCGGTGAGGCGGAGCTGCGGGACATCCCCGACGACCTCGTCGCGGCCTGCGCCCGGCACCGGCTGCCGCTGTTCGCGGTGGACGAGTCGGTGGCGTTCGCGACGATCACCGAGCATGTGGTGCGGCAGGTGTCCGGCGAGCGCGCCGGGGACCTCGCGGCCGTCGTCGACCGGCACCGGCGGATGATGACCTCGGGCCCCGCGGGCGGCGGCCCCGACGTGGTCCTCGACCTGCTCGGCTCCGACCTGGACCTGCAGGCGTGGGTGCTCTCGCCCACCGGCCGGCTCATCGCGGGCCCGAAGGCCGCCGGGCCGGGGCTGCCCGCCGACCGCTGCGCCAAGCTGGCCGCGGAACACCTGGCCGCCGCCCGCACGGGACGGCGCGGACCGCACCGGGTGACGCTCGGCCCGACCACGTACAGCCTCTTCCCCATCCGCGCCGGCGGGCGCTCCGCGCAGGCCTCGCGGGACGTGCGCGAGACGGTGCTGTCGGACTGGCTGCTGGCCGTCGAGGCGGACGCCGGGGACTGGCCCGCGGAGCGGCTGGACCTGCTGCAGGGCGTCACCCAGCTGATCTCGGTCGAGCGGGACCGCAGGGACGCGGCGCGCACGGTGCGCAGACGGCTGGCGCAGGAGGTCCTGGAACTGGTGCAGACGGGCGCGGCGCCCGCCGAGATCGCCGCCCGGCTGCGGGTGGCGGCGCCGGTGCTGCTGCCCGGCCTCGGGGCCGCGCCGCACTGGCAGGTGATCGTGGCCCGCGTGGACTGGGCGGACGCGGACATCGAGGCCGGGCCGGTCGCGCAGGCGCTGCTGGAGGAGATCCTCGTCGACCCGCTGGCGACGGGGCCCGAGCCCTCCGACCGTATCGCCGTGGCCCACACCGGCGACGAGGCCGTCGCACTCGTACCGCTGCCGGCCGTCTCGGCCGAGCACGACGGCTCCGAGACCGGCATCCTCGCCGACGTGCTGCTGGAGACCGTGCGGGACCCGCTGTCGGCGGGCCTGGACGACGACGGGCACGTGACGCTCGGCGTCAGCGCGGCCGTGCACTCGGCGGAGGGGCTGCGCGGGGCGCTGGAGGAGGCGCGGCACGCACGGCGGGTCGCCGCTGCGCGGCCCGGACGGGTGTGCGCGGCCGGGCATCAGGAGCTGGCCTCGCACGTGCTGCTGCTGCCGTTCGTGCCGGACGACGTCCGCCGCGCCTTCACCGCCCGGCTGCTCGATCCGCTGCGCGACTACGACCGCCGCCACCGCGCCGAGCTGATCCCCACGCTGGAGGCCTTCCTCGACTGCGACGGCTCCTGGACGCGCTGCGCGACCCGGCTCCACCTGCACGTCAACACGCTGCGCTACCGCGTCGGGCGGATCGAGCAGTTGACGAGTCGTGATCTCTCGCGCCTGGAGGACAAGCTCGATTTCTTCCTGGCACTGCGGATGAGCTGAGGTCATCCGGCGTGGGACGGGGGTGGCACCAAGTGCCGTCACCGTCCCACGACTTTGTGAAATCCTTCACCCACCCCCTTGGCCGGGCCCCGGAATTCGTGCTGAGATGCCGCCACCACTCATAGCTCGATGGCGTGCTCGGGGAGGGCAACGTGGCGCATACCGCCATGTCTGGTAACGGAACGACCGCTGGTGACGATCCCCTCCAGACCGCGGTATGGCGGCTGCGCTCACGCGCCTGCTGGGCCGACGCGGCCGCGCTGCTCCAACCCGGTACCGCGGATGCCTCGTTGCAGCGTGCCGCGCTGCTGGTCGAACGGTGTCTGTACACCGAGCAGGGCTGGGAGGAGGCCGAGGACGCGCTGCGCACGGCCGAGGCGCTGGCCCACACCGACGACGAGCGGGGCGCGGCCGCTTGTGAAAGAGGGCACCTTGCGTACGCGGCCACCCTGCACGGAGTGCGCGACCGGGCCGACGAGGCACGCTCCGCGCTGGGCCGGGCGGCGGCGCTGATCGCTCCGGGTGCGGCGGGGCGCGCGGTGCTGGACTTCCGGCGGGGTCTGCTCGCGGAGAACCTCACGGGGTCGCCGCAGGCCGCGCGGGCGGCGTACCGGCGGGCGCACGCGGCCGCCACGGCGCACTCCGACCCGCTGCTGCTGTCGTTCACCTGGCGCCATCTCGCCGGACTCGCCCTGCGGGAGGGGGAGCTGGCCGAGGCACGGCACGGCTTCGCCGAATCCCTGCGCATCCGCGAGGAGTTGGGCTACCTCGTCGGCACGGCCCCGGCCCTGGTGTCCCTGGCCGACACGGAAACGGAACCGGAGGCCTCCCGCCTCCGCGAGGAGGCCCGCCGCCTGTTCCGCCTCCTCGGCGGCGTACCAACCTGGCTCTCCCGCCAACTGGCTCCGCCGGCTACGGGGGCGGCTACGGCCTGACCGGCCCGGGGACCGGCTCCGCCGGCTGCGGGGCGGCTACAACCTGAGCTGGCCCGCGGGCCGCCGCCCGCCCTGACGGCCGCGAGTCTTCCCCCGCGGCCGAGAGACCCGCCGCAGTCGCCGGACCTGGCCGCTTCGGCAGTCGGCACCTCCGACACCGAGGCCGGCTACGGCCTGACCGGCCCGGGGAACGGCTCCGCCGGCTGCGGGGAGGCCACGGGCTGACCTGGCCCGGGGACCGGCTCCGCCGGCTGTGGGGCGGCTACAACCTGAGCTGCCTCAGGTCCGGTCGCGGGACTGCAGCCTCAGTCGCTCACAGTGCCCCGGTGAAGTGCTCCCCCACCAGGCCCCGTACCACGTCGAGATCGTGGGCGATCAGCGCGTCCAGGAGGGAGGTGTGTTCGGCGGCGTCCGCGACGAGGTCGGCGCGGCCGCGGGTGGCGGGGGCGCCGACCAGGGGCCACTGGGCGCGGCGGTGGAGGTCGTCGGCGATCTGGACGAGCTGTTCGTTGCCGCAGAAGGACAGCAGGGCGCGGTGGAAGGTGCGGTCGGACTCGGCGTAGGTGGCACGGCAGCCGGAGGATGCGGCGCGGACCGTCGCGTCGGCCAGCGGCCGTAGCTCCACCCAGCGTTCGGCCGGGACCGTACGGGCCAGGCGCAGCACCACCGGAACCTCGATCAGCGCCCGGACCTCGGCCAGTTCGGCCAGTTCACGGGTGCCGCGCTCGATCACCCGGAAGCCCCGGTTGGGCACCACCTCGACCGCCCCTTCGAGCGCGAGCTGCTGCATCGCCTCCCGGACGGGCGTCGCGGAGACCCCGAACCGCTCACCGAGGACCGGCGCCGAGTACACCTCCCCCGGCGTCAGCTCGCCCGCGACCAGCGCGGTACGCAGCGCGTCGAGGATCTGACCGCGCACGGAGGCCCGCTGCACCGGACGGGGGCGGGGGTAGGGCTGCTCGCTGTGGGTGTGCTCGCCGCGCGTGGCGGCGACGTCCCTCCCGCGTCCGGCCCCCTGCCCGTCGGCCCGTTCCCGGTCCGTCCCCGCGGCCCGGTCGCGCCGGTCGCGGTCGACGTCCGCCGCCGCGGGCTGCTGCGGCACCCGGGGCGCGGCGGCCGTCCAGCTCTCCGGAATCCCCGTCACCGCCGAGCCCGGCGTGCTCCGCCTCACGGGTCCTCCTCCGGACGTGTCGGTACTTGGGGTCATTACGACGGGTTGTTACTCGTCCGTCAAGCACCATAAGCGCACGAGCCGTCAGTTCAAACCTCCACGATCTTGGGTAAGGTAAGGCTTGCCTACAAACGACCTCGATCGGCGGTCCCGCATGCCCGTGCACACACCCGTGCCCCGCTCGGCGCACACGGACGCGTACACCCGGCTGACCGAGGCTTTTCCGGGCCTGGAGATCACGGAACTCGGCGCACGGGAGCCCGCGCCGCGAACCGGCGGCTGGATCCCCGCCGCCTCGCTCGCGGAGGGCGGGACGGGCCTCGACACCTTCCTGGAATGGGACGACGCACAGATACTGCGCGACTACGGAACGCGCGCGCGACCGGACGTCGTGGCGAGCTTCGGGCTGCACCGGTACGCCTGGCCCGCCTGTCTCCTGATCACCATGCCGTGGTTCCTGCAGCGCCGGGTGCCGCGCCTGCCGGTGGCCCGGGTGTCCTACGACCGCACCGCACCCGGCCTCTCCATCGGCCGCATGGCCGTACGGCCGGCCGGCTTCTCCTGCCTCCCCGGCGACCCGGCCGCCGCACTGCCCGGCGCCCACGTCGTCGCCGACGAGGAGGCGCTGCGGGCACAGGTGCGCACCGCCGTGGCCGAGCACCTCGAACCCGTCCTCGCCGCGTTCGGACCGCGGATGCGCAGGCGCGGGCGCGCCCTGTGGGGCATGGCGACCGACGAGATCGTCGAGGGCCTGTGGTACGTCGCCCATCTGCTGGGCGAGGAGCGGCGGGCGATGCGCGAGCTGGAGGCACTGCTGCCGGGCGCCACCAAGCCCTACGCCGGGTCCGCCGCCTTCCGGGTGCTGACCGGACCGAACGGCGAGACTCCCCCGGCGCCCGAGAAGGCCTGGGGGGACCCTCAGATCACCCGGGACCGGACGAGCTGCTGCATGTTCTACACGGTGCGCCCCGAGGACATCTGCGCCACCTGCCCGCGCACCTGCGGCACGAACCGGTCCACCAAACCACTGGCCGCCGCCGCGAGTTGAGGCCCCCTCAGGCGGGCCCGGCGCCTGCCGTCCCGTAAGATCACCGGTGGACGGGACGCCCTCACGGTGACGGGTAATTCACAACTTCCTCACTTGCCGCAGGAACTTTCCGTGGAACCACCCGGACGGGTAGTCTTATTCGAACTCAACTCCCGCCCCTCAAGCGGCAGTTCGAGCAGAACGCCGCCATGGGCATCCCCTTGCACTTCCTTGGCGGCCTCTTGCCCCGAAACCCCCTGAGGGCCGGTGGGATTGGGCCACTATGGCGGGCGTTACGCCCTATCCCAATGCAAGGGACCCCAGATGAGACTGACCGACATATCGCTGAACTGGCTGCTTCCGGGCGCCGTTTTGCTCCTGGGCATGCTGGCGGCGGTGGCGGTGCTCGCGCGCAGCAAACGGTCGGGGGAGCACGCGAAGACGGACGACTCGTGGGAGCGCAGCGAGGAGCGCCGCAGGCGCAAGGAAGCCATCTACGGCACCGCCTCCTATGTCCTGCTGTTCTGCTGTGCGGCGGTCGCCGCGGCACTCTCCTTCCACGGCCTGGTCGGCTTCGGCCAGCAGAACCTCGGCCTCTCCAACGGCTGGGAGTACCTGGTGCCGTTCGGCCTGGACGGCGCGGCCATGTTCTGCTCCGTGCTCGCGGTGCGCGAGGCCAGCCACGGTGACGCCGCGCTCGGCTCCCGGATACTGGTGTGGACGTTCGCGGGCGCCGCGGCCTGGTTCAACTGGGTGCACGCGCCCAGGGGCATCGATCACGCGGGCGCCCCGCAGTTCTTCGCCGGCATGTCGCTCTCGGCGGCCGTGCTGTTCGACCGCGCGCTGAAGCAGACGCGCCGCGCCGCACTGCGCGAGCAGGGCCTGGTCCCGCGTCCGCTGCCGCAGATCCGTATCGTCCGCTGGCTGCGGGCCCCCCGCGAGACCTACAAGGCCTGGTCGCTGATGCTCCTGGAGGGCGTGCGCAGCCTGGACGAGGCGGTCGACGAGGTGCGCGAGGACCAGCGCCAGAAGGAGGCCAACCGGCTGCGCCGGCGCGAGCACGACCGTCTGGAGCGCGCCCAGCTGAAGGCGATCAGCCGGGGCCACCGCGGGTTCATCGGCCGCGGCGGCGGCCGCCAGGCCGAACCCCAGGCGCTGGAGCGCGCCTCCGCCTCGGTCACCGCGGAGCCTGCCATAGCGAACGCGGAACCGCTGCCCGTGCGCTCTCGCCCGTCCCTGCAGCCCGTCCGCAAAGGAGCCGCTGAGCCGGTGACCGTCGACCTCACCGCGGAGGACGACACCCAGGCGCTGCCGCGCCTCGACTCCCTGGAGCGCAAGCTCAAGGACCTGGAGCAGCAGTTCGGCTAGGAACGGCCGTCATGGGAAGGGGCGTGACCTGCGGGTCACGCCCCTTCCCGTTGCCCGGGGTGTCAGGTGCCCCGGGCAACGGGTCGCGCAGGCCGCCGCGGTCAGGCCGCCCCGGCGTCCAGTTCGAACCACACCACCTTCCCCACCCCGTGCGCCCGGACCCCCCATGCGTCGGCGAGGGACTGCACCAGGACCAGGCCTCTGCCGTGCGTGCCGTCGTCGGAGTTCGAGATCCGCAGTCTGGGTCTGCGGGCCACGAAGTCCCGCACCTCCACCCTGAGTCCACGGGGTGAGACCGTGGCCGTCAGGATCGCGTCGGTGTCGGTGTGGATGAGTGCGTTGGTGACAAGTTCGCTGGTGAGCAGCTCCGCCACGTCCGAGCGGCCGGGTTTGCCCCACTGCCGCAGCAGGTCGCGCAGCGCCCTGCGCGCCTCCGGTACCGCCTTGAGGTCCGCCCGCTGAAGTCTCTGCCGCAACTGGGACGACTGCACCTGCCCCGTGCCGTCGGCCGCTTCCTGCGCCGTCTTCGCCGAGAAGGCCCCGATCGCCATGGGACCGCCCCCTCGCGCCTGCCTCTTCATGACCCCCGCCCGCGTGTCGATGTCGGTCCCCTCCGTGTCGAACACGTTCACGAGGATGCTTGCCCCTCTGAACACGCCCCAGTCATGTCGAATGGTGAACGACCAGGGGTCGAGACACGGATGCGCCGATTCCGGCCGGGTAGGTGACACCGTGGGCACGACCGTCCGAGCGCCGAGGGAGCCGCCGTGCACGACGACCGGATTCTGGTGGAGCAGCGCCTGGAGCGCGCCATGGGGCAGTTCGTACGGCCCGCCCAGTACGCGGAGCGTGTGCCCCTGGTCCTGTCCGCCTGGCATGTGCCCGGCGAGCCCGTCCCCGTGGACCAGGCGCTGCAGGCCGCGTACGAGCCGTTCACGGCGGGTTCGGCCTGGGGAAAGCCCTGGTCGACGAGTTGGTTCCGGTTGACCGGCCGGGTGCCCGAGGAATGGGCCGGGCGACGCGTGGAGGTGGTGATCGACCCCGGGTTCACCGGCGACGGACCCGGATTCCAGGCGGAGGGACTGCTCTACGACGCCTCGGGCGTGCCGCTCAAGGGAATTCACCCGCGCAACCGGCATCTGACCGTGGGCTCTCCGGCAAGCGGAGGCGAACCGGTGCATCTGCTCCTGGAGGCGGCCGCCAATCCGGCCGTATTGCACGGCTTCGCGCCTACACCACTGGGCGATGTGCTGACCGCCGGGGACCGGACCATCTACCGATTCCGCTCTGCCGACCTCGCCGTACTCGACGAGGAGGTGTGGCGGTTGGTGCTGGATGTCGAGGTGCTGTCCGAGCTGATGCACGAACTGCCCATGGACCGGCCACGCCGGCACGAGATCCTGCGCGCTCTGGAGGACCTGCTGGACGCCCTCGACCTGCACGATGTCTCCGGTACGGCGGCCCGGGCGCGGGCCGCGCTGACGGACGTCCTGTCCCGCCCGGCCGCGGCCAGCGCGCACCGGATCTCGGCGACCGGCCATGCGCACATCGACTCGGCCTGGCTGTGGCCGCTGCGCGAGACGGTCCGCAAGGCCTCGCGCACCTTCGCCAATGTCACGGCGCTCGCCGCGGACTACCCGGAGCTGGTGTTCGCCTGCTCGCAGGCCCAGCAGTACGCGTGGGTGAAGGAGCACCAGCCGCACATCTGGAACCGGATCAAGAAGGCCGTGCGGGACGGCAATTGGGCCCCGGTCGGTTCGATGTGGGTGGAGTCGGACGCCAATATGCCCGGCGGGGAGGCGCTGGCACGGCAGATCGTGCACGGGAAGCGGTTCTTCGCCGAAGAACTCGGCGTGGAGACCGAGGAGATCTGGCTGCCGGACTCCTTCGGCTACACCGCCGCCTTCCCGCAGCTCGCGAAACTGGCCGGAATCCGCTGGTTCCTCACGCAGAAACTCAGCTGGAACCAGTCCAACCGGATGCCGCACCACACCTTCTGGTGGGAGGGCATCGACGGCAGCCGCGTCTTCACCCACTTCCCGCCCGTCGACACCTACAACTCGCAGCTGCACGGCCGTGAACTCGCCCACGCGGAGCGCAACTTCGCCGACAAGGGCCGCGCCACCCGCTCCCTGGTCCCCTTCGGCTGGGGCGACGGGGGCGGCGGTCCGACCCGCGAGATGCTGGAGAAGGCCCGGCGCCTGCGCTCCCTGGAGGGCTCACCGCGCGTCGAGGTGGAGCAGCCGTCCGCCTTCTTCGCCGCCGCCGAGCAGGAGTACGGGCCACAGGCACCGGTGTGGTCGGGCGAGCTGTACCTGGAACTGCACCGGGCCACCTACACCACCCAGGCCAAGACCAAGCAGGGCAACCGGCGCTCCGAACACGCCCTGCGCGAGGCCGAGTTGTGGTGCACGACGGCGGCCGTACGCAATCCGTCGTACGCCTACCCGCACGACGCGCTCGACCGGCTGTGGAAGACGGTGCTGCTGCACCAGTTCCACGACATCCTGCCCGGGTCGTCGATCGCCTGGGTGCACCGGGAGGCGCGGGAGACGTATGCCCGGGTGCTGGCCGAGGTGGAGGACCTCACGGCGGCGGCGGTGGCGGCGCTGGAGACGGGCGGGACGGCAGTGTTGAACGCCTCGCCGTATCCGCGCACGGAGGTGGTCGGTGACACGCTGGTGAACGTGCCCGGGCTCGGCGGCGCGGCGGTCGCGGACACGGCGGAATCCGCGGACGAGAACGTACGGGCGTCGCGCGACGGCGGCGCGTACGTGCTGGAGAACTCCCGGCTGAGGGTCACCGTCGACGCGCGCGGGCTGCTCTCCTCGGTGCGCGACCTGGCCGCGGACCGCGAGGTCCTGTGCGGCCCGGGCAATCTGCTCCAGCTGCACCCCGACCACCCCAACGCCTACGACGCCTGGGACATCGACCGGCACTACCGGCGCCGGCACACGGACCTCACGGACGTGGAGTCGCTGGAGCTGGTGGCGGACGGGCCGCTCGGGGCGGCGGTGCGGGTGACCCGGACGTTCGGGAAGTCCCGGATCACGCAGGAGATCCGGCTCGCGGCCGCGAGCGGGCGCGTCGACGTCGTGACGGACGTCGACTGGCAGGAGTCCGAAAAGGTGCTGAAAGCCGCCTTCCCGCTCGACGTGCACGCCGAACGCTCCACGGCGGAGATCCAGTTCGGGCATGTCCACCGCCCCACGCACGCCAACACCTCCTGGGACGCGGCCCGTTTCGAGATCTGCGCGCACCGCTGGCTGCGGGTGGCGGAGGAGGGCTACGGCGTGGCGGTCCTCAACGACTCGACGTACGGCCACGACGTGACCCGTACACCGCACGGGGCCGGACTCGGCACCACCGTACGGCTGACCCTGCTGCGCGCCCCGCACAGCCCCGACCCGGAGACCGACCTCGGCACCCACCGCTTCACCTACGCCCTGCTGCCCGGCGCGGACGTCGGGCACGCCGTCGCCGAGGGCCTGGCGCTGAACCTGCCGCTGCGGACGGCGGGGACGGGAGCCGTGGAGCCGCTGGTCCGCGTCGACCACCCCGCCGTCACGGTCGAGTCGGTCAAGCTCGCCGAGGACCGCAGCGGTGATGTCGTGGTACGTCTCTACGAGTCCCGGGGCGGGCGGGCGCGGGCCACGCTGACGCCCGGGTTCCCGGTAGTCCGGGCCGAGGTGACGGATCTCCTCGAACGGCCGCAGCACGTCAGCGACTTGAGCTTCGAGCTGCGGCCGTTCCAGATCCTGACGCTGCGGCTGCGACCGCAGTGACTACCGGGCCGCGGTGCCCTGCTCGCCGATGTGGTCGATCCGGCGGCTGTCGCGGGCCATGTCGACCACCAGCTTGGTCGTGGTGTCCTTGCTCCAGGTGAGGGTGACGACGGCCTCCGTGCGGTTCGCGGTGCTGCCGTGGTCGGTGACCTTCCAGGCCAGCGGCACGTTCTGGGCGCGCAGGACGCCGTCGGCGTGCTCGGTGTCCTCCCAGGCGGCCAGTTCCTGCTGGAAGTCCGCGGTCAGGTAGTGGCCGCGCAGCGCGGTGCCGAGGTTGCCGCTGTCCTCGTCGGTCACCGCGTCGATGTAGGCGCCGTAGAAGTCGGCGATCCGGGTGATGTCGTCGGACGGCTTGCCGCTGACGCTGCGCGGGGTGCCGGCGGATGCGGTGGCGGTG
This sequence comes from Streptomyces spinosisporus, assembly GCF_022698145.1. GTDB lineage: Bacteria > Actinomycetota > Actinomycetes > Streptomycetales > Streptomycetaceae > Streptomyces > Streptomyces spinosisporus. The sequence goes on along the minus strand of NZ_JALDAX010000001.1, from coordinate 444,206 downwards.
GCGCCGAGGCCGAGGGCGACGGCGAGGAGGCCGGCGGTCAGGGCGGTGCGGGTCTTGTTGGACATGTGGGTTCCCCGTTTTCTACGTGTTCTGTGGTCGACGAGATGGTTCGCCGGGCCGCCCTCCCGACCCCCGTGGCGGGAGGGCGGCCCTGGTGGAGCGGTCAGTGGAGCTTGTTCACGGCCGTGACGGTCGTCTTCTTGAAGGCCTTCACCGGGGCGCCCTCGAAGCCGCCCATCTGGCCCCAGTTGACGACCGTGACGGTCCTGCCGTCCCGGCCGGCCGCCAGCAGCCGGACGTCGGTGGCTCCCCAGGACGTCTCGGTGTGCAGGCCGTAGACATGGGCGCCCTCCTCGACGGAGACCTTTCCGTAGTCCTTCACGGTGGCCTCGGTCTCCGGGTCGGCTCCCTCGATCCGCTCCGGGCAGGACGTGATGTCCCGGTCCAGGGCCGACATCAGGTACGTGGCGGAGCGGACGTCGGGCAGGACGACGGTGATCTGCCGGGCGGTCGTGTCGAGGTCGGTGCGGAAGTCGCGGTGCCAGGCCCACTCGTGTCCCGGCAGTGCACGGAGGCAGGTGTCCCACTCCGTGTCCTCCGGTACGCCGACGGCGACTTTGTCGGCCGTCCACGACGAGGAGGGGTGCGGCGGCAGGTCCCCGGCCGCGAGGAAGCCGGGCGTCGTGGTGGCGGCGTTCGCCGGTGCGGCGAGCGCGGTGCCGAGGGCTACTCCCGCGGCGGCGATGGTGAGGAGCGCGCCTGCTCGGGTGCGCTTGGGCATGAAAGTCCCCCCGTGTACGAGTGCATGGTCGAGAATCGGTGCATGAGTGTGGGATGCCGCCGCGACGGTCGGCAGGGCCCCGGTCGGTGCGACACCAAGAGCATCGGCCGCCACGGGAGCCCGGCGCAACGACTGGCGTCCGATCGGTCGCGGTGGAACCATCCCAGCCCATCTGACGTGCAGGTATACGAGTGCCTGGGATACGGGACACAGTGGACGACGGGGGCGATGTGGAGAATCGGGACGACGTCGAGGAGTTCGCGGCGCTGCTGCGCCGGCTGAAGGCGCGCACGGACCGGAGCTACGGCTCCCTGGCCCGCCGTCTGAACATGAACACCTCCACCCTCCACCGTTACTGCGCGGGCGAGGCCGTACCGCAGGACTTCGCGCCCGTGGAACGGCTCGCGGCCTTCTGCTCGGCGACTCCGGAGGAACGGCTCGAACTCCACCGGCTGTGGCTGCTCGCGGTGGCGGCGCGGCAGCGTCCGCGGGCTGCGGCGGCGACTGCGGCGGAGGCGCCCGGAGCGGAAGCACGCCCCGCCGGGCCCGAGCCCGACGTCGCCGAGCCCGAGCCCGAGCCCGGCGAGCCCGAGCCCCAGGCCGGCGAGCCCGAGGTCACGGTGGGGCAGCCCGGCGCCCCGGCCGCTCCCCGCCCCTGGTACCGCCGTCGGCGGATCCTGGCGTCCACGGCCGTCGCCTGCGCGCTGCTCGCCACCGTCGCCGGTCTGTCCGCGCTGTCGGCCGACCGCTCCTCGGACACGGCCGGACCGCACACCTCCGTCGCCCCGCGCGCGGACGACTCCACGGCACCGGGCACCTCGTCGAAGCCGAAGGCGAAGAAGTCCGCGAGCCCCTCCCCCGGCGCCTCGCACGGCTCGGCGTCACCCGGAGTCGGCAAGAAGGGCTCCGGCTCGTCCCACGCCCCGGGCGCGGACCCCACCGGCGCGGGCAGGCCCGCCACGGGCCTCCCCCTCACCTGGCACGCGGACTCCCAGGTCTGGCAGAGCGGCTGCGGCCACGACTACCTCATCGACAAGGCGCCCGCCGCGGTCCCGCCGCCCCCGGTGCAGCAGGACGCCGGGACCTGGGCGGCGACCCAGGGGGCCGTGCACGGGCGGCAGACGCTGGTGCAGGTCTCCGTACAGGGGCGGTCGTCCACGGCCGTGGTCCTCGAGGCGCTGCGGGTCCGCGTCGTCAGCCGCGGCAACCCGGCCGCCGGCAGCGCGTACGCCATGGACCAGGGCTGCGGCGGCGAACTCACGCCCCGCAGCTTCACCGTGAACCTCGACGCGGACCGGCCCGTCGCCCGGCCGAAGGACGGCGCGGACAGCGAACACACCATCCCCGCCGTGCACTTCCCCTACCGCGTCTCCGCCGAGGACCCCGAGGTGCTGCTGATCGACGCGACGACGCAGGCCTACGACGCCCGCTGGTACCTGGAGCTCGACTGGTCCTCCCAGGGCCGCAGCGGCACGCTGCGCATCGACGACCACGGCCGCCCGTTCCACACCAGCAGCATCAAGGGCAAGCCCCGCTACTGGTACGGCACGAACGGCTCGGGCGAGCGGGCCTGGGTGCCGTACGACAGCTGAGGCGCCGTCACGGCCGGGGCACGTTGCGGAGGTTGCTGCGGGCCATCTGCAGCATGCGGCCCACCCCGCCGTCCAGGACGATCTTGGAGGCGGAGAGCGCGAAGCCGGTCACCATCTCGGCGCTGATCTTCGGCGGGATGGACAGGGCGTTGGGGTCGGTGACGATGTCGACGAGGGCCGGGCCCTTGTGCCTGAAGGCGTCCTTGAGGGCGCCGGGCAGGTCCTTCGGCTTCTCGACCCGCACCCCGTGCGCCCCGCAGGCGCGGGCCACGGCCGCGAAGTCGGGGTTCTTGTTGGTGGTGCCGTGGGAGGGAAGACCGGCGACCAGCATCTCCAACTCGACCATGCCGAGGGAGGAGTTGTTGAAGAGGACGACCTTGACCGGGAGGTCGTACTGCACCAGGGTCAGGAAGTCGCCCATCAGCATGGAGAATCCGCCGTCCCCGGACATCGACACGACCTGCCGCTCGCGGTCGGTGAACTGGGCGCCGATCGCCATCGGCAGCGCGTTCGCCATCGAGCCGTGGGAGAAGGAACCGATGATGCGGCGGCTGCCGTTGGGCGAGATGTAGCGCGCGGCCCAGACGTTGCACATGCCCGTGTCGACGGTGAACACCGCGTCGTCGTCGGCGAGTTCGTCCAGTACGGAGGCCACGTACTCGGGGTGGATGGGCACGTGCTTGTCGACCTTGCGCGTGTACGCCTTCACCACTCCCTCCAGCGCGTCCGCGTGCTTCTTCAGCATCCGGTCGAGGAAGCGCCGGTTTCCCTTGGGCTTCACCCGCGGGATCAGACAGCGCAGCGTCTCCCGTACGTCGCCCCACACGGCCAGGTCGAGCTTGGAGCGGCGGCCCAAATGCTCGGGCCTGACGTCGATCTGGGCGATGCGGACGTCGTCGGGGAGGAACGCGTTGTACGGGAAGTCGGTGCCGAGCAGGATCAGCAGGTCGCATTCATGGGTGGCCTCGTAGGCCGCGCCGTAGCCGAGCAGACCGCTCATGCCGACGTCGTAGGGGTTGTCGTACTGGATCCATTCCTTGCCCCGCAGCGCGTGCCCCACCGGCGACTTGATCTTCCCGGCGAACTCCATCACCTCGGCGTGCGCGCCCGCCGTGCCGCTGCCGCAGAACAGGGTGACCTTCTGGGCGTCGTCGATCATCTCGACGAGCCGGTCGATCTCGGCGTCGCCGGGGCGCACGCTGGGCCGCGAGGTGACGAGCGCGGTCTCGGCGGACTTCTCGGGGGCGGGCTGGTCGGCGATGTCGCCCGGCAGGGACACCACGCTGACGCCGCCGAGCCCGACGGCGTTCTGGATGGCGGTGTTCAGCAGCCGCGGCATCTGCTGCGGGTTGGAGATGAGTTCGCTGTAGTGACTGCACTCGCGGAACAGCTGGTCGGGATGGGTCTCCTGGAAGTAGCCGAGGCCGATCTCGCTGGACGGGATGTGCGAGGCGAGGGCGAGGACCGGCGCCATGGAGCGGTGGGCGTCGTAGAGGCCGTTGATGAGATGGAGGTTGCCGGGCCCGCACGAGCCGGCGCAGGCGGCGAGCTTCCCGGTGATCTGGGCCTCCGCACCGGCCGCGAAGGCGGCGGTCTCCTCGTGGCGGACGTGCACCCAGTCGATGGCGGAGTTGCGGCGTACCGCGTCCACCACCGGGTTGAGGCTGTCGCCGACGACTCCGTAGAGCCGTTCGACTCCGGCGCGGGCGAGGATGTCGACGAACTGCTCGGCGACGTTCTGCTTGGCCATGGTTGTCTGTGCCCTTCGGTCTCCGCGGTCCCGACTTTCGGATCCCTCCGGGTCCATCAATCCACAGCGCGGGCGCTCACGCCTCCCAAACGGCGGCGGCCGTACGGTCGTCCGAGTAACCCTTGACCCGGACTTGGGTGTCGGCGAGGAACATGGCCAGTCCGGGCGGGGTGGGTCCGCACCACCGGTTCGCGAGGTGGCGGCAGAGATCGGGCTCGCCGCGCAGCGGCTCCGCGAGGCCCGAGGTGCACATCAGCAGCGCATCACCCGGGTGGGCCACGGAGGCACGGAACCGGAAGGGCTCATGAGGCGGTTCGGGGGCGGGCTCGTAGGGGCTGGGCGGTGTCGTGATGCCCAGGTCCATGGTGAGGCGGTCGCCCTCGGGCGTCTCGGGGGGCAGTGAGCCGTAGCCGACCACGGGGTCGCCGGTGATCTCGGTGACCCGCGGCTCGATGTCCTGCCAGTCGCCGCCCCGCAGCCGGAACAGTCCGCCCGCGCCCACCCCGAAGAAGACGCGGGTACGGCACTGCGGATCGGCGGGCAGCAGCAGACAGCGCAGGGTGGCGGCGTACTCCTCCGGCTCGATGCCCTGCTCGGCGGCGCTGGCGCGCAGCTTGCCGAGGCTGCGGTCGGTCAGGCGGTGCAGACCCGACTTGAGGTCGCCGCGCCGGGCCGCCCTGATGTCCTCCGCGAGCCTGGCGTGACTGCGGCCGACGGCGCGGCCGATCCAGTGGCAGGCCTCCGCTGCCGCCCGGTGCGCGCCCGGTGTGGCGCGGGCGCCGGTGGCCATGGCGACGAGGATCAGCGCCTGGTCGCCGGTGCCGAAGCGGGCGGTCAGCAGGGAGTCGCGGCGTGGCTCGCCGCGGTAGCGCGCGGAGTCGCCGCGCACGGAGACGGCGCGCAGGGTGCAGGCGCCGTAGCGGGCGCCGTCGAGGACGGTGTCGGCGACCAGGTCGTCGAGGTCGTCCGGGTCGGCCGGGGGCAGCGCGGTGGGTTCGGCCTCGTAGGTGGGCGGGCCCGAGCCGACGTAGTCCACCGGGTGCGACGGGAGGGCGGGCAGGTCGACGCGGGTGGCCGTACGGGGGGCCTGCGGTGCGGGATCGTCGAGCAGGTCCTCCTCGGCGCGCTGCCCGTCCCGGGCGGCCGGAGCGGCGGCGTCCGCCGCGGCGGGGGTCTCCGTGGAGGTGTGGCCGCCGGCCGGGGAGGCGATCGTCGCCGGGCCGGCGGATGCGGTCGGTGCGGGCTCGTCCGCGGTCATGGCCAGCGCGGGCTCCCACGGTGTGCGCTGCGGGGCGATTCCGGTGCGGAGCGGCGACGACGTCGCCTCGGGCCCGCGTTCGTCGGCCCCGCTGTGGTCGGTCCCGCTGTGGTCGATGCCGCCGTTGCCGGCCCCTCCCACGGCTCCCGCCGCCGAGGCGAACCGGTCGTCCAGGGTGTCGGGCACGGGTGTGGGGCCGGTGTCCTCGGTGGCCTCGTCGTACAACTGCCCCCACCAGTCGTCCTCGTGACCTGTGGGACTTCCCCCCTGCTGGCTCATGCCCCCAATTGTCCACCGCGCGGGCCGTATGAAAACGGGGCATCGGGAAAATCCGGGGGTGAGTGGTCGAACTGCGGTACGGCAAGGCCGCCGGGCGGTTCCACCCCCCACGGGAGAACCGCCCGGCGACGTCGGGTGACCCGGGCCCGGATCCCCTTCGCGCCGGCGGAGCGCGTCGGCACGTCTCGGGCCCGGATCACGTTCGGGGCGACCGGATCGCGCCAGGACGGCGGTCGGTCGGGCTCCGAGTGTGGCCGAAGTCCCTGGAGATCAGCTGTGCGTCGCCGTCCGGTCCCCCGCCGGACACAGACGCTGATCAACACAGGCGTGACCACACCTTGGCAGAGTGCCGGGTGCTACGGCGATGATGTGCCGAGGCGGGTTTGCGCCGTGGCTGTTTTCCGCCACGGCGACGCACGATGGGACCTGGGAGGGGCGGCGGCCGATGCTGGGCGTGCTGGGGCTGGACGAGACACACGAGTCGGCGTACCGGGCACTGGTGTCCGTGGGCGCGGCCGATCTGCCCGATCTCGCCCGGCGGTTGACCCTCGGCGAACCGGACACCGAGCGTGCGCTGCGCCGCCTCGAGCGGCACGGCCTCGCCGCCCAGTCCTCGGCGCGGCCGGGACGCTGGGTCGCGGCACCGCCCGGGGTGGCGCTCGGCGCGCTGCTGACCCAGCAGCGGCACGAGCTGGAGAAGGCGGAGCTGGCGGTGGCCCTGCTCGCCGAGGAGTACCGGGCGGCGGCGGCCGAGCCCGCGGTGCACGACCTGGTCGAGGTGGTGACCGGCGCGGCCGCGGTCGGCCGGCGCTTCCTCCAGCTGCAGCTCGGGGCGAGCGAGGAGGTGTGCGCCCTGGTCACCGGCACACCGGCCGTCGTCACCGGCCCGGACAACGACGCGGAGGAGCAGGCGGCCGGGCGCGGGGTGCGCTACCGGGTGGTCGTCGAGCGCTCGGTGCTCGACCTGCCGGACGGCGTCACCGAGCTGTCCGCCGCGCTCGGCCGGGACGAGCAGGTGCGCGTGGTGGACACGGTGCCGACCAAGCTGGTGGTGGCGGACCGGGCGCTCGCCCTGGTGCCGCTCACCACGCACACGGCGGAGCCGGCCGCCCTCGTCGTCCATGAGAGCGGGCTGCTGGAGCTGCTGTCCGGGCTGTTCGAGTCGGTGTGGCGGGACGCGCTGCCGCTGCGGATCGGCGCGTCCGGTGTCACCGAGCAGGAGCCCGACGGCCCCGACGCCACGGATCTGGAGGTGCTGTCCCTGCTGCTGGCCGGGCTGACGGACGCGAGCGTGGCGAAACAGCTCGACCTGGGCCTGAGGACCGTGCAGCGCCGGGTGAAGCGGCTGATGGAGCTGACCGGGGTGACGACCCGGCTGCAGCTGGGGTGGCATGCGTACGAACGGGGCTGGGTGGCACGGGACCGGAACGGGTGAGGCGGCCTGGTTGATCTGCGGCTTCGTGGCTGATCTGCGGCTTCTCCCCGTCTCCTGCACCCTGGTCAGATGGGAGTGTGGGACCTCCTGCTGGTCGGTCTGGTCCTCCTGCTCGGCCTGTGCGGAGTGCTGGTGCCCGGGTTGCCGGGGTCGTGGCTCGTGTGGGCCGCGGTGCTGTGGTGGGCGCTGAAGGATCCGCAGCCGGTGGCGTGGTGGGTGCTGGTGGGGGCCACCGTCGCGCTGTTCGTCTCCCAGGTGGTGCGCTGGGCACTGCCGCCCAGACGGCTGCGCGCGGGCGGTGCCACGCCCCGCATGGGGGTGTTCGCGGGGGTCGGGGCGCTCGCGGGCTTCTTCCTGATACCGGTCCTCGGCGCGATCCCGGGGTTCATGGGCGGTGTCTACCTGTGTGAACGGCTGCGCCTCGGCGGCCACCGCGAGGCGATGACGGCGCTGCGGACCGCCATGCGCTCGGGCGGCTCCAGTGTGCTGGCGGAGCTGTTCACCTGCCTGCTCATCGCCGGGGCGTGGCTGGGGGCGGTGATCTGGGGGTGACGTGGGGCAGGGGCTGAGGTGGGCAGGGGCTGAGGTGGGCAGGGGCGCCGTAGGACAGGAGGTGGCGTAGGACAGGAGGTGGCGTAGGAAGGAGGTGGCGTAGGACGGACGAACCAGGGCGCGGGTCCGATGTGCTCGTGGGGGCGGGCGTGTTTGGGTGAGGGGCATGAGCGAATTCAGCGAGGCCGAGCGCGCGTATCTGAAGTCGCAGCGGCTGGGGCGGCTGGCCACCGTCGACCCGCACGGACAGCCGCAGGCCAACCCGGTCGGCTTCTTCCCGCAGGACGACGGCACCATCCTGATCGGCGGTGTGGCCATGGGCCGCACCAAGAAGTGGCGCAACCTGCGGCAGAACCCCAAGGTGGCCCTGGTCGTCGACGACATCGTCAGCGTGCGCCCCTGGAGGGTGCGCGGCATCGACATCCGCGGCGAGGCCGAACTCCTCGTCGGGCCGCACGAGTTGGGCCCGCACTTCAGCGAGGAGGTGATCCGCGTCCATCCGCGGCGGATCCACAGCTGGGGCCTGGACGACTGACCCCCGGGGGGCGGGCTACGGAGGTGTCAGAGCACGTCCGGCACGGTCGGGAGGCTCCCCTCCAGCGTGAGCAGCCGTACCTTTCGTTCGAGTCCGCCCGCGTAGCCGGTGAGGGAGCCGTTCGCGCCGATCACCCGGTGGCACGGGCGGACGATCAGCAGCGGGTTGGCGCCGATCGCGCCGCCGACCGCGCGTACGGCGGCCCGGGGGGCGCCGATGCGGGCGGCGATCTCGCCGTACGTCGTGGTCGCCCCGTAGGGCACGGAGTCCAGGGCGGCCCAGACCTGCTCGCGGAACTCGCTGCCCGCGGTGCTGAACTCCAGCTGGAAGTCCTTGAGTTCACCGGCGAAGTAGGCCGCCAACTGTTCCTCGGCGGCGGCGAACGGCGCGGGGTCGTGCCGCCAGTCGTCCTGCACCGTACGGCCGTTCTTCTGTCCGGGTACGGAGACGGAGGTCAGGGCGCCGGTCGGGTCGGCGGTCAGGAGCAGGGGGCCGACGGGGCTGTCGGTACGGGTCCAGAGCGTGGTCATCGAGGTCAGTCCAACTCTCCTGCTGCGCGCAGGTGTTGCAGGGCGTAGGAGCGCCAGGGGCGCCAGCTGTCGGGAACGTCGAGGCCGGGCGGGGCGACGTCGGGGTCGCCGAGGGCCCGGGCGCGGATGACGGCGGCCGTCGCCGGGTCCATGCCGGGCAGTGCGGCCAGGGCCGCCTGGGCGTCCTCGCGGTCGGCGCCCGGGTCGAGGCGCAGGGCGCCGTCGGCGAGGGCGGCGGTGAGTGCGCCGAGCACTCCGTGGGGTTCGGCTCCGGCGAGGACCGCCGGTTCCGGGAAGAGGTGGGTGAGGCTGCCGGAGGGCGCGTCGAGGGTCTTTCCGTACCGGGCCACCAGCCGCTGCGCCCCCGCCTTCCCCGTGACGGCCCGTACCGCCACCTCCTCGGCGTCGGCGGCTCCGGGTGAGCGCAGCCCGGGGCGGGCGGCGACCAGCGGGGCGAGCCGTTCGTCGGCGCCGAGCCGCTCGTCGACGGCGTACGGGTCGGAGTCGAGGTCGAGGAGCCGCCGTAGCCGGCCGACGGCGGTGGTCAGGTCGCGCGGGTCGGTGAGGTGCAGCCGGGCGTCCAGCCAGCCGCCGGGATGGGAGCCGGAGGCGGACTTCACCGTCCCGGTCCGTTCGTCGACGGCGACGATGCCGGTGCCGTGCGGCAGCCGGAGCGTACGGCGGTAGGTGCGCCGCCCCGGCTGCCCGCTCACCTCCTCCACCCCGGGCACGGCCTCGTCCGCCAGCAGGTCGAAGACCGCGCCGGACTGGTACGGCCCCCGGAAGGCGAGCCGCAGCGGGATCTCCGCGCTCGGGGCGGTGGCGCGCCGGCCGCCGCGCCCTCCGTTCGGGGCGGTGGCCCGCAGCTCGCTGGGCGTCGCCGCGTAGACCTCGCGGATGGTGTCGTTGAACTGCCGCACGCTGGCGAACCCCGACGCGAACGCGATCTCGGTGATCGGCAGGTCCGTCGTCTGCACCAGCACACGTGCGGTGTGCGCCCGCTGCGCCCGGGCGAGGGCGACGGGCCCGGCCCCGAGCTCGGCGGTGAGCTGACGCTGCACCTGGCGGGCGCTGTACCCGAGACGGGCAGCCAGTCCGGCCACACCTTCACGGTCGACGACCCCGTCCCCGATCAGCCGCATGGCCCGCCCCACGACATCCGCACGCACGTTCCAGTCGGCCGACCCCGGCACGGCATCCGGACGACACCGCCGACAGGCCCGGAACCCCGAGCCCTGCGCGGCAGCGGCCGTCGCAAAGAACCGCACATTACGCCGCTTCGGCGTCACCGCCGGACAGCTGGGCCGACAGTAGATCCCGGTCGTCAGGACAGCAAAGAAAAACTCCCCATCGAACCGAGCATCCCGACTACGCACGGCCTCGTACCTGGCATCTTCATCCCTCACACCCCCAGTCTCCGCCACCCCACCACCCAGGTCTGGCGGAAATCGGACACGACGGTGCGGGCGGAGCCCCGCAGACGGAGCCGATGCCCCGTCCACGGAGCCGAGGCCTCGTAGAGGGAGGTGGTGCCCCAGCCGTCGAGCCGGGGCTCGCGTCAGCGGTTGCCCCGTTTGGCCTCCATGGCTGCCTTGCCCTGGGCGCCCCTCCTCTTCCACTCGCGTCGTAGCTCCGCGCGGGCCCTGGCGTCGGTTTTGGCGACGATCCACTGGTTTTCTCGCAGGAGCTTGCGGTAGCTCTCCAGGCGGCGGACCGGCAGTTGGCCCGTGTCGACGGCGGCGAGGACCGCGCAGCCCGGTTCCGCGCTGTGGGCGCAGTCGTGGAAGCGGCACTGGGCGGCGAGTTCCTCGATCTCCGAGAAGACCTGTCCGACGCCGGTCTCGGCGTCCCACAGGCCCACGCCCCTGAGCCCCGGGGTGTCGATGAGGACGCCGCCGCCCGGCAGGGCGAGCAGGTTGCGCGTGGTCGTCGTATGACGGCCCTTTCCGTCGACGTCCCGGGTGGCCTGCACGTCCATCACGTCCTCGCCGAGCAGGGCGTTGGCGAGGGTGGACTTGCCCGCGCCGGACTGGCCGAGCAGCACGGACGTGCCCCCGGAGACGAGCGCCACGAGGGTGTCGAGCCCGTCGCCGTCGACGGCGCTGACCGTCAGCACGCTCACCCCGGGCGCCGACAGTTCCACGTCCTGCACCAGATGCGCGCGCGTCACCGGGTCCGGCACCAGGTCGGCCTTGGTGAGCACGACGAGCGGCTGCGCGCCCGACTCCCAGGCCAGCGCGAGGAAGCGCTCGATACGACCGAGGTCGAGTTCGACGGCGAGGGACACGGCGACGATGGCGTACTCGACGTTGGCGGCGAGGATCTGCCCCTCGGACCGCTTGGAGGAGGTGGAGCGCACAAAGGCGGTACGGCGCGGCAGATACGTCCGTACGTAGCGGGGGTTGCCCGCGGGTTCGACGGCGACCCAGTCGCCGGTGCACACGACGCGCAGTGGGTCGTGCGGGGTGACGAACGCGGTGTCGGCCCGTACGAGCCCGTCGGCGGTGACCACGTCGCACTGGCCGCGGTCGACCCGGATCACCCGTCCGGGCAGCAGGCCTTCGGTCCCGTAGGGGGCGAACTCGTCCGCCCATGCGTCGTCCCAGCCGTAGGGGGCGAGCGCGGAGAAGGCGGAGAGATCGGAAGAAGAGGTGGAACTGGAGTTGGAGCTGGAAGTCAAGACAGACCCTTCACAGGGGCGGCCCCGGCACAGCGGTCGATGCGGTCAGCCGGCGGCCACGGAGGTGGACTTGATGAACTGGATGCGGGCAGCGCTCATCGCCATGACAGCCATCGGTCGACACCTCCTCGACATTCCTTTGCTCGTCTTCTTCTGCTCGTTCGTCGTCGATTTGCGCGGACGTCGAGCCGTCGCAACGGTATCCCGTCGCGACGGGACGACGTCAACCGGTTTTCGTGCAGGCGCTGCCGTTCAGCGTGAAGCCGTACGGCGGTGAGTTCTTGCCCTGCCAGGTCGCCAGGAAGCCGAAGGAGAGGGTGCCGCCGGCGGAGACGGAGCGGTTGTAGTCGGCGGCGGATGCGGTGACCCGCGAGCCGCTCTGCGTGACGGTGGCGTCCCATATCTGGCGGACCTGCTGGCCGTCCGGGAAGGACCAGGCCACCCGCCAGGTGTCGAGGGCGTCGGTGGTGGTGACGGAGACGGTGGCCTGGAAGCCGTCGGGCCACTGGCTGTCCAGCCGGTACGCGACCGTGCAGGCGGCCGGCTCGCTCCGGTCGGGGGCCGGTGTGCCCGCGGCCGTGGAGGTGGAGGCGGAGGTGGAGGTGCCCTGGGGTTCCGGGTCGGAGTTCTTCGCCCGGGAACCGGCCCTCGGCTCGGTGCGCGTGGGCGACGGTGACGCGGTGGCGGACGGCGACGGCGTGGCGGAGGGCAGGGACGGGCGGGGCGCCGCCACCGGTGAGCTGTCGGCCGGGGAGTTCCCCGCGGCATCGTCGTCGCCGGAACCGAACGGCATCAGCGACACCGCCAGCGCGAGCAGCGACACGGCGACGGCGGCGACGAGCAGGCCGCCACGCAGGACGCGCGCACGGTTCGTACCGTTGCCCGGCTCGCCGCCCTCACCACCGGCCCGCTCCGGGCGCCCGGCACCGAGCCGCGCCTCGACCGCACGGCGCCGGCGCTCCAGATAGGCGAGCGCGCCCCAGCCGATGACACCTCCGGCGAGGGCGGCGGGCAGTCCGCCGCCCTGCGGGCGCAGACAGGCGGCGGCCTCGGCGCATTCCACGCAGGTGGCCAGGTGCCGCGAGAGGTCGGCCGGGACGTCGGCGGCGGGCGAGCGGGTGACCGCGTCGAGGAGCCGGGCGTAGCTGCGGCACTCGGTGTCCATCGGTGTGTCGCGCCGGGCACGGCGGCAGCGGTCGCGGAACAGGCCGCGCACCTGGGCGAGTTCGTCGGCGACGACGGCGGGGTCGAGGCCGAGCCTGCGGGCCGCCACGGGCAGCGGCAGCGCCTCCACCTCGGCCAGCCACAGCAGCGTCGCGTCCGGCTCCTGCAGATCGCGCAGCGCACGCAGGGCGAGCGGGCGGCGCAGCGGAAGTCCGGTGTAGCGCGCGGGCTTGTCCGAGTTGAGCCACAGGCGCAGATCGGGGTCGAGGTCGTGTCCGCGTCCCCCGGCCTCCCAGGCCGCCGCCGTGGTGCGTACGGCGGTCAGCAGCAGGGGTATCGCGGGGAGGCGGGGCGAGCGGCGACCACCGCCCGGGGCGTCCGTCGTCCCGGCGGCACGGACCTCGCGGATACCGAGCGTGAACGCCTCGGTGGCGAGCTGGGTGGCCGGGGCCGAACCCGCGGTGCACAGATCGGCGTAGGAAAGGACCGCGTCCCAGCACTCGGAGAACAGCGCGGCCTCGGCGGCGTCCTTCGGGGTCGGCAGGTCGGGCATGGGTCTCCTGCATCCACGAGCGAGGTCAACTCACCATGACGGCAAAGGAGTTGGGGGGAACCTCGCGGCAGGCAGGAGCCTTTCACGTCCTTCTCACAACTGACAAGCGCTGTGTTCAGTTGTCCCGGCGGACACCTGCGCGGCGCAGGGGGCGGCCCAACTCCGGCCTCATGTACGCAAGGAGACCATGTTTCGACTCACCGTGCCCAGGGGTCGCTCAGACCTCCGCCGTCTCGGCCGCCTCCTCCACCGTGTCCCGGGCCGGGAGGCTGTCCATGAAGGAGCTGACGGAGAAGACGGCGCGGCCGGGTCCGGGCGGGCCGTAGCCGGGGGGCGAGGACAGGCCGAAGTCCTCCATGGTCTGGCGGTAGGCCTGCAGCAGCCGGATGTGGTACTCCAGCGGGGCGCCGTCGGGGTTGGTCCTGCCGAGCGGTGTGGTCGGCTCGGGGCACCAGGTGGTGAAGCGGGGCGTGATGCCCTGCGACATGAAGAAGCGCAGGCCCTCGGTGGTGGAGGCGATGGCCTCGTCGACCGTCTTGAACCCGAAGGGCTCGGCCATCTCCACGCCCGCCACGAAGTTGGGGATGACATTGCGCGCGCCGAACACGTCCGCGGAGTCCAGGATGCGCTTGTGCCACTCGTCGCGGCCGACGTACCGCTCCTTGCCCGGGCAGTACATCTTGAACAGATACTCGTCCCACACCTCGTAGTTGGGGTGGTAGATCTGCACGCCGTAGTCCTTGAACCGCTGCACGTCGTCCTTGGGCAGCGCCTGGGCGACGACCTTGCCGATCCAGCGGCCCGGGAAGCGCTCCTCGATGGCTTTGGCGTAGTGCCCGTAGAAGTCGGCCTCGTCGCGTCCAGAGACGGTCTTGGTGATCGCTCCGCCGGTCAGCGTGTAGGCCGTGGACGCCTTGGCGGTGTCGTACCGGTCGATGATCTCCAGCGCCTCCAGGACCTCCTCCACGTCCTTGACGCCGGTGTACGGCCGCCCGGCCGCCTTGTGCTGGCGCCAGTTGTGGTTGATGTCGCAGTACTGGCACTCCTCCTTGGCGCCGAAGTACTGGCAGACGCGGAAGACGGTGAGGTAGATGAGGTAGCCCCACTGGATGGTGGGGGCGACCTCCATGACCGACTTCCCGTTGGAGAGGGTGTGCCGGTAGTACTCGGGCATGGGCGGCACGCCGACGTCCGAGATGCGCCTGCCGTCCAGGTAGAGGCCGAGCACGCCGTGCTCGTCGGCGGCGACGCGGTAGGGCGAGGCCGGGTTCACGCGCACGGAGACGACGGTGCGGCGCAGGTCGTACGGTCCGCCGGTGAGGATGATCTCCTCCGGGGGGCGCCGCAGCGCGGCCTCGCCGAGCTCCGGCAGGGTCCCGTGGTCGAAGGAGAAGATGAAGTACGACTTCGGCTTGACCTCGCCGGACTCGTTGTCGCTCAGCGCGGACGGGTCGAAGGCCACGCCTCCTCGCAGCAGGTCCTCCTTGAAGACGGCTTCCCGCGGTACATGCGGGAACCGCTCCATCAGATCCTCGACCAGTGCGGTACGGCTGCCCATCCCCACGCTCCTCCCGGTTCGGACGTACGACTCCTCACGGTATGCCCTTGCCCGCGCGACGGCCGGGGCGGGTCCCCACGTGATGCGCGATATATCCCGATAGGGAGGCGTTTGGCGGAAACAGCGGGTCGGGCACAAGGGTCCCCCGGACCCTGGTCTGTGGCAGGTCTCACGCCTCCCGCCGCAGCGCCTCCGGATCCACCTCGTACGCCGACCACTCGCCGCGCACGAACCGTCCCGCCTCCGCGGCGCCCACGCGACCCGGGCGCGCGACCTCGTTGCCGGTGACCAGGATCTCGGTGCGGGCCAGGATGTCCCGGATGCGGGGTCGTCGAAGTCGGCGACCGCCGTGTCCGGGGCGACGGCCACGCTCTCCCGGAGCTGGGTGAGCACCTCCGGCGGGAAGACCTGCGGGACGTTCTCCGCGGGCATCGCGAGCAGCGCCTGGGGACGCTCGGGCGACGGAGTGGCCCACCCATTGGACGGCAGGTGAAGCATGCGGAAAACGCTCTCTAAAGTGGGCGGGTGCGCAGGGAACGGTCAACGCGCACCTACTCCGCGGAGGGGCGGCACGCATGACGGACACGGTCACCAACTGGGCGGGCAACATCACCTACCGGGCGAAGGAGCTGCAGCGGCCGCACTCGCTCGACGCGCTGCGGGCCCTGGTGGGCGCGAGCGCGAAGGTGCGGGTGCTGGGCAGCGGGCACTCGTTCAACGAGATCGCCGAGCCCGGCCCCCAGGGTGTCCTGGTCTCGATCGCCGACCTGCCGCCGGTCACGGACGTGGACACGGCGGCCCGTACAGTACGGGTCTCGGGCGGCGTCCGGTACGCGGAACTGGCCCGTGCGGTGCACTCCCGCGGGCTCGCCCTGCCCAACATGGCGTCCCTGCCGCACATCTCCGTCGCCGGCTCGGTCGCGACCGGCACCCACGGCTCGGGCGTGCTCAACGGCTCGCTCGCGTCGACCGTACGGGAGGTGGAGCTGATCGTGGCGGACGGCTCGACGGAACGGATCGCCCGCGGCGACGACCGCTTCGAGGGTGCCGTGACCTCGCTGGGCGCCCTGGGCGTCGTGACGGCCCTGACGCTCGACCTGGAGCCCGCCTACGAGGTCGAGCAGCACCTGTTCACCGAACTCCCGCTGGACGGGCTGGACTTCGGGACCTTCGAGACGATCATGGCGTCCGCGTACAGCGTGAGCCTGTTCACCGACTGGCGCGCGCCGGGCTTCCGGCAGGTGTGGCGCAAGCGGCGCACCGACCGGCCCCTGCCCGACTTCCCGTGGGCCGCGACCGCGACCGAGAAACTGCACCCGGTGCCCGGCATGCCCGCGGTCAACTGCACCGAACAGTTCGGGGTGCCCGGGCCCTGGCACGAGCGACTGCCCCATTTCCGGGCCGAGTTCGTCCCGAGCAGCGGCGCGGAGCTCCAGTCGGAGTACCTCCTGTCGAGGCCGCACGCCCTGGACGCGCTGCATGCGCTCGACGCGATCAGTGCGACGCTCGCGCCCGTGCTCCAGACCTGCGAGGTGCGGACCGTGGCCGCCGACCCGCAGTGGCTCAGCCCCGCGTACGGACGGGACACCGTGGCGCTGCACTTCACCTGGATCGAGGACACCCGCGCCGTGCTGCCGGTGGTGCGCCAACTGGAGGAGGCCCTCAACCCCTTCGAGGCACGGCCGCACTGGGGCAAGGTCTTCACCACCCCGGCGACCGTACTGCGCGAACGGTACCCGCGGCTCGGCGACTTCCGGGCCCTGACGCGAACTCTGGACCCGGCGGGGAAGTTCACCAACGCATTCCTGCGGGACGTACTGGAGGGCTGAATCCCCGGTGATCTCCGGTGCTCTCCGGCGCTCTTCGGTGCTCTTCGGTGCTCTCCGGCGATATCCAGCGACTTCACGCAGGCCCGCACCGCCCGGCGCGCGGGAAGGGGGCTTTCTCAAACCCCTTTCCTAAGCCCTTGTCGAAAGTCTCCCGCAGACCATAGCCTTGCGCCGCGCCGGAGGAGTGCCGGCAGGGAGGGGAGTTCGATGAGGCGCGGCACATCGCGTGACATCCGTACGGCGAACCGGTACGAGGTGCTGCGCCAGATCATCGCCCAGTCTCCCACCTCACGGCAGGAGCTGGCCGCCGCGACCGGGCTGAGCCTGGCGACGGTCGCCACCCTCGTCGGCGAGCTGCTGGACCTGCGGATGATCACCGAGGTCGGCTTCGAGGACTCGGCGGGCGGCCGCCCCCGGGGCCTGGTCGCCGTCAACGCGTCGGGGGGCGCGCTGATCGGCGTCGACATCGCGGAGACGTACGTCCATGTCGAGCTCTTCGACCTGGCGCTCAACGTCCTGGCCCGCGCCGACGAGGACGTCCGCCCCGGCGAGAGCCTGCCCGAGCAGGTGGTCGGCCATGTCGCCGCCGCCGTCGGCTCGGTGGTGGCGCAGGCCGGGATCGAGGGCGCCCGGGTCCTCGGTGTCGGGGTGAGCGTGCCGGGACAGGTCGACCGGGCGACCGGCGTCTCGGAGTACGCGCCGAACTGGAACTGGCACGACGTGCCACTGCTGGATCTGCTCACCGAGCACATCGCCTACCCGCTGTATCTGGACAACCCCCTGCGCGCCTCCGCGGTGGCCGAGCTGTGGTTCGGTGCGGTGCGCGGGCGCGGGGACGCCGTGGTGGTCAACCTCGGCACCGGCGTGGGCGCGGGACTGGTCCTGGGCGGCGCACTGCACCGGGGCGTCAGCAACAGCGCCGGCGAGTGGGGCCACACCACGATCGTGCTGGACGGCAGACTGTGCCGTTGCGGCAAAAACGGCTGCGTGGAGGCCTACGTCGGCGCGTCCGGGATCATGCTGACGCTGCGGGAGCTGTGCCCCGACAGCACCCTGCTGCACCCCGAGGACCAGACGGCCACCATCGACGCGCTGGCGCAGGCGCTGCGCGAGAACGACCCGGTGGCGCTCAAGGTGGTCCGCGAGACCGTCAAGTACCTCGGCGCCGGCATCGCCGACCTGGTCAATCTGTTCAACCCCGAAGTGGTGGTGCTCAGCAGCTGGGTCGCGAGCGCGCTCGGCGAGCCCCTGGTCGCCGAGGTGCGCGAGGGCGTGGCCCGGCATGCGCTGCCGCGGCCGATGGCGGCCACCGAGATCGTCCTGTCCCCCATCCCCACGGACCCGGTGTGCCTGGGCGCCGCCACGTTCGCCCTGGAGGGCGCGCTGCAGTCGGTGGGCCAGCGCCCCGCGCCGCAGCGGGCACGGCAGCACGGTAAGAACCGCACCGTGACGCCGTAGCACCCGCGAACAGAGGGCCGCCGACCACACCCGGTCCGGCGGCCCTCAACCCCCTTGTGTCACCGCCCTGTTCGGTATGCCGAACCGCAGACAACGCTTCATGCAGGCTTCGTCCAACCCCTTGCCGAAGGATTGGCGTAAGGCTAACGTCCCCGCACCGCACAGCACGTCGCGCCTCAGGGCGCCGTAGCGCTGAAGGCGTGGAGCCGCAGCAGCACTCGAGACAAGGACGTCAGCATGTCGGCAATGAGCAACAGCAACTTCTCCCGCCGGTCCCTGTTCAGGGCTGCCGCGGGCATGGCGGCCGCCGGGACGCTGGCCGCGTGCGGCAGCAACAACGGGCGCGGGGGCGGATCGGGGTCGGGCAAACAGCTGGTCCAGTACTTCCACGCCTACGGCGAGGCGGGCACGGAGCAGGCCATCAAGCGGTACGCGGCCGCGTACAAGGACACTCATGTGCGCACCAGCTGGATCACCGGCAGCAACTTCGAGGCGAAGCTCTTCGCCGCGCTGCTCACCAAGCAGGCGCCCGACGTCTTCGAGTTCCACCCGCAGATCCAGCTCGTCAAGAGCGGACAGGTGGCCGACCTCAGCGACATCATCGACCCGGTCAAGTCCGACTTCAACCAGGCCGACATCACGTCGCACACGGTGGACGGGAAGATCTACGGCGTCCGCATGATCGACGACCCGCAGTTCTTCTTCTACCGCAAGTCGATGCTGGAGAAGGCGAAGGTCGACGTGCCGACCACACTCGACGAGCTGATCGAGGCGGCGGCCAAGCTCACCACGGACAAGGTCAAGGGCGTCTACCTCGGCAACGACCTCACCGCGGTCATCAACCCGCTCATCTGGTCGGCCGGCGCCGACACCCTGACCGCCGACAACAAGCCCGCCTTCCACACGGACGCGGTGGTCGCCGGCATGAAGCAGCTGCGCACGCTGTTCACCAGCGGCAACCTGCTCCTCGACGCCCCGGCCGACTACTGGGACCCGTCCGCGATCGACCAGGGCCTGTGCGCGATCCAGTTCAGCGGCATGTGGGCGATGCCCGCCATGCAGAAGGCGCTCGGCGACGACCTCGGCGTCTTCCCCTTCCCCAAGGTCGGGGACGCGGGCAAGCTCTCGGTCTACAACGGCGGTTGGTCGATGTTCGTCAACGCCAAGGGCAAGAACGTCGACGCGGCCAAGGAGTACGTCAAGTGGCTGTGGATCGACCAGAAGAAGTACCAGGAGGACTGGGCCACTTCGTACGGCTTCCACATCCCGCCGCGCACCTCCATCGCGCAGGGCGCCACCAAGCTCCAGTCGGGACTGCCCGCCGAGGGCGTCAAGCTCTTCAACACCTACGGGCACTTCGACAACATCGGCTGGACCCAGGCCATGATCACGGCGGTCCAGGACGCCTTCGCCAACAGCGTCCGCAAGAACGGCGACCCGGACGCCGCGCTGAGCACCGCGGAGAAGAAGGTCGACGCCGAGCTCGAGAAGCTCTTCGGCTAGGCCGGCCGAGAGACGACGCCATGTCGACCACCACCACGCGCGGGGTTGCCCGCCCCGCCCCGGCCAAGGCCTCCCAGGGCCGGCCGCGGCGGGCCCTGCGGGGCAGCCCGGCCTTCAACTTCTGGCTCTTCACCGGCCCGTTCCTCATCGGCCTGGTGATCTTCGTCTTCGTACCGATCGGCTGGAGCGTCTGGCTCAGCTTCTTCGACGCCCGCTTCACCGTCACGCCGAGCAGGTTCATCGGCTTCGACAACTACACGAGCATGCTGAAGAACTCCAACTTCACCGGTTCGCTGGTGACGTTCACGGTGTTCGCCGCGCTTATCGTGCCGCTCACCTGGGCGCTGTCCCTGGGGCTCGCGCTGCTGGTGCACCGGCTGCGGTTCATGCGGGCGTTCTTCCGGTCGGTGTTCTTCCTGCCCACCGCCGTCTCCTACGTCGCCGCCGCGCTGATCTGGAAGATGTCCGTCTTCACCGGCGTTCGCTTCGGTCTGATGAACACGGTGCTCGGCTGGTTCGGCGTCGACAACATCGCCTATCTGTCCGACCCGAACCCGCCCTGGTACTGGCTGGTCATCGTGACCGTACGGCTGTGGCTGCAGGCCGGCTTCTACATGATCCTGTTCCTCGCGGCCCTGCAGAACATCCCGCCGGAGCTGTACGAGGCGGCCGCGATCGACGGCGCGAAGCCCGGCTGGCAGACCTTCCGGTACATCACCCTGCCCCAGCTGCGCGCCACCTCCACCGCCGTGATCCTGCTGCTGCTCATCGCCGCCTACCAGGCGTTCGACGAGTTCTTCAACATCATCACGACCAGGGCCACCTGGGGTCAGACACCGCTCATGGTCCTGTACAAGACGGCCCTCGGCGAGAACCAGGACTACGGCGCCGGCAGCGCGGGCGCCGTCATCCTCACGCTGCTGATCTGCGTCGTCACGCTCTTCCAGGGCAGGATCATGGGCTTCGGAAGGGGGGAGGAGTCCAAGTGACCACCACCGCACCCGAGACCGGGAGGCCGCGCCGCGCACAGCGCGGTAAGGTCATCGGCAACACCGGCCTGTACGTCGCGGTCGGCGTCGCCGCACTGCTCTTCCTGGTCCCCTTCTATCTGATCCTGCGCAACGCCCTGTCCACGGACCCGGAGATCACGGGCGAGAACTGGAAGCTGCTCCCCTCCTTCCAGTGGGGCAACATCGGCGAGCTGTTCGACGACACCACGGTCGACTTCGGCAGGGCCATGTGGAACTCGACGGTGATCGCCGTCTCCACGACCGTCGGCACCCTGCTGATCTGCTCCCTGGCCGGCTACGGCCTGGCCCGCATCCCCTACAAGCACGCCGACAAGGTCTTCTACGCCGTCCTGGCCACCCTGATGGTCCCCACGGCCGTCACCTTCGTGCCGAGCTTCGTGCTGGTCTCCTCCCTCGGCTGGGTGGACACCTACCGCGGACTGATCATTCCGGGCCTGTTCAGCGGTTTCACCTGCTTCCTGTTCCGGCAGTACTTCCTGGGCTTCCCCAGGGAGTTGGAGGAGGCGGCACGCGTGGACGGGCTCGGCTACTGGGGCGCGTACTGGCGGATCGTCGTACCCAACTCGCTGAACTTCTTCGCGGCGATGGCGACGATCACCTTCATCAGCGGCTGGAACGCCTTCCTGTGGCCGCTGGTCATCGGCCAGGACCCCAGTTCCTGGACGGTGCAGGTCGCGCTCTCCTCGTACATGACCAACCAGACCGTCAACTTCCATCTGATCTTCATGGCCACCGCCATTTCCATCCTGCCGCTGGTGTTCGTGTTCCTCTTCCTCCAGCGCTGGCTGGTCCAGGGGATCGCGCAGACCGGCATCAAGGGCTGACCGTCCCCTTCACGACCTGGAGACCGATGACTACGCGCACCCCTTCGGCCGTCGACTTCGCGGAGGACGTGTCGCCGGGCAGCGGGGCACTGCCACCGCGCGCCTGGTACCCGTGCTCGGACGCCAAATCGTTGTCGCTGAACGGCAGTTGGAGACTTCGTGTGTCGCCGACCGCCGATGCCGAGGACGACTCGTTCGCCGAGCCGGGATTCGACGCCGGCAACTGGGCCGAAATCACCGTCCCGGGTCACTGGGTGCTGCAGGGCGACGGCGCCTTCGGCCTGCCGATCTACACCAACCACCTCTACCCCTTCCCGGTGGACCCGCCGCACGTCCCGACGGAGAACCCGACCGGCGACCACCTCCGCGTCTTCGACCTGCCGCACGACTGGCCGGGCGACGGCGGTGCGGTGCTCCGCTTCGACGGCGTCGAGTCGTGCGCCCGCGTCTGGCTGAACGGCACGGACATCGGCGGGTTCAAGGGCTCCCGGCTGCCGCACGAGTTCGCCGTCGGGCATCTGCTGAAGCCGGCCGGCAACGTCCTCGCCGTCCGGGTGCACCAGTGGTCGGCCGGCTCGTATCTGGAGGACCAGGACCAGTGGTGGCTGCCCGGCATCTTCCGTGATGTGACGCTGCTGCACCGGCCGGCGGGCGGCGTCCTCGACTTCTTCGTGCACGCCTCCTACGACCACCGCACGGGCGAGGGCACGTTGCGCGTCGACTCCGACGTCGAGGGACGGGTGTCCGTGCCCGCCCTCGGCATCGACGTCCCGACCGGGGAGGCGGTGACGGTGCCCGTCCGGCCGTGGTCGGCCGAGGTGCCCACGCTGTACGACGGCGAACTGGTCACCGAGGGCGAGCGGGTGCCGCTGCGCATCGGCTTCCGCACGGTCGAACGGGACGACGGCCTGATCAAGGTCAACGGCCGGGCGATCCTCTTCAAGGGCGTCAACCGCCATGAGTGGCACCCGGACACGGGCCGCGCCCTGGACGCGGAGACCATGCTCGAGGACGTACTGCTGATGAAGCGGCACAACGTCAACGCCGTACGTACGTCGCACTACCCGCCGCATCCGGCCTTCCTCGACCTGTGCGACACGTACGGCCTGTGGGTGATCGACGAATGCGATCTGGAGACCCACGGCTTCACCGAACAGGGCTGGCGGGACAACCCCGTCGACGACGACCGCTGGACTCCCGCCCTGCTCGACCGCGCCGCGCGCATGGTCGAACGCGACAAGAACCACCCTTCGGTGATCGTGTGGTCGCTGGGCAACGAGGCCGGCACCGGACGCGGCCTGACCGCGATGGCCGAGTGGATCCACGACCGCGACGCCTCGCGCCTGGTGCACTACGAGGGCGACATCGACTGCCGCGACACGGACCTGTACGCGCGGATGTACGCCGATCACGCCGAGGTCGAACGGATCGGCAAGGGACTGGACGGGGGCACGCACAGGCGCCGCCAACTCCCCTTCATTCTCTGCGAGTACGGCCACGCCATGGGCAACGGTCCCGGTGGACTGGCCGACTACCAGCGGCTGTTCGAGGCCCACGACCGGCTGCAGGGCGGCTTCGTCTGGGAGTGGATCGACCACGGCATCACCCACCCCGAGCTGGGCTACGCCTACGGCGGCGACTTCGGCGAGGAACTCCACGACGGCAACTTCGTCTGCGACGGCCTGGTCTTCCCGGACCGGCGGCCCTCACCCGGACTGGTCGATTTCAAGAAGGTGATCGAGCCGGTCGGGATCGAGGGCGAGGGCTTCTACGGCACCGGCGGATCCGGCGGCACCCTGGGCTCCGCGGGCACCGTGCGCATCACCAACAAGCGGGACTTCGCCGACCTGTCCGACCTGGTCTTCGAGTGGTCGTACCAGGTGGACGGGGAGACGGTCGAGGCGGGCACCCTCGCCGTGCCCTCGCTCGCGCCCGGCGCGTCGGCCGAGGTGAAGCTGCCGGAGCCGGCCGGCGAGGTGCAGGGCTTCGAGAGCCGCTGGACGGTACGGGCCCTGCTCGCGGCGGACACCTCCTGGGGGCCGCGCGGTCATGAGGTCGCCTGGGGTCAAGGCCCGGTCACGGCACGGCGGTTGCCCTGCGTGGTCGCGAGCGACGCTCCGGTGCTCGACGAGCGGGTGATCACTCTCGGCCCGGCCTCCTTCGACGCCCGCACGGGAGCGCTCAAGACCATCGGCGGGGTCGAGGTGAGCGGGCTGCGCCTGGATGTGTGGCGGGCGCCCACCGACAACGACGAGGGAGCCGCGTGGCAGTCGGACACCCGCTGGGCGACCGTGTGGCGCACGCACGGCCTGCACCGGATGCGGCACCGCATCGGCTCCGTCGAGGCGGGCGACGACGCGCTGACCGTACGGACCCGGGTCGCGCCCGCCGCGCGGGAGTTCGGCCTGCGCACGGTGTACCGCTGGACGTCGGACGGCAGCCGGCTGAAGCTGACCGTGTCCGTGGCGCCGGACGGCGAGTGGACGATGCCGCTCCCCCGGCTCGGCATCCGCTTCGGACTACGGCGGGCCGACGCCGTGAAGTGGTTCGGCGGGGGCCCCGGCGAGGGCTATCCGGACACCGACACCGCCGCACGCACAGGCCGTTGGGAGTCCACGGTGGACCTGCTGCAGACGCCGTACGTGCGTCCGCAGGAGAACGGTGCGCGCCCCGACGTCCGCTGGGCGGAGATCGGGGGCCTGCGCATCGAGGGCGATCCGGAGTTCTCCTTCACGGCCCGCCGCTGGACGACCGAACAACTGGACGCGGCCACCCACCTGAGCGACCTCACTCCCGGTGACACGGTTTGGGTCAACCTCGACCACGCCCTGCACGGCATCGGCACCGGCTCCTGCGGCCCGGGCGTACTCCCGCAGTACCAACTGAAGGCCGAACCGGCCGAGTTCTCGTTCATCTTCACGGAGCTGGGCTGAGCGAACCGGAGCTGGAGACCTCACGGCGTATCGGTGTGAACAGGGCCGCGACCGCGATCAGTACGCAGCAGCAGCCCGCCACCAGGCTCACCGGCGCCGTGCCCCGGTGCTCGGCCGACCAGGTCAGGACGGCCGCGCCGACCGGGGCGGCGGAGTACTGGAGGAACCAGAAGGCGGAGGTGACACGGCCGAGGAGGTGCTCGGGGGTGACCTCCTGGCGCAGCGACATGGAGCAGGTGCCGGCGACGCCGACGCAGGCCAGGTAGGCCGCGCTCAGGGCCGCCACGAGAGGGACGCCCTGGGCCCGGCCCAGGCCGGCGAAGGCCAGTCCGCACACCGCGACCGCGCCCGTCCAGGTGGGTCCGAAGCCGAGCCGGCGCCGGACACGCGCGACGAGCAGCGATCCGGCGATCGTGCCGAGCGCTCCGCAGGCCATGACGGTGCCGACCGCGCCGTCGTCGTGGCCGAGGTCGTGCTTGAGGTGATAGATGACCAGGTCGGTCAGGCCGAGCGTGAGGAAGCTGAAGAAGCAGAGCAGCACGGTCAGGGCGCGCAGCACCGGGTGACCGCGGAGGAAGGAGAGGCCGGCGCGCAGATCCGCCCGGAAGCCGGAGCGCTGCGACGCGCCGTCGTCGTCCGGGCGGGCCCGGAAGCGTACGAGGAGCATGCAGGCCGCCGACACCCCGAAGCTGGCGGCGTCCACGCCGACGGCGGCGGCAGGTCCGGTCCACGCGGCGACGATGCCCGCGCCCAAGGGACCCAGCACCCCGGCAGCGGCGGCCGTCGCGTTCAGCCGACCGTTGGCCTCCGTCAGCCGCTCACCGCCGACCAGACTCCGCACGACGGTGACATAACCGACCGCGAAGAGCATGCCGACCGCCTCGCACAGCGGCAGCACGACATACAGCAGCCATACCTGCGCCCCGAACAGCCACACCACCGGGACCACCCCGTACAGCACCATCCGCACGAGATCACACACGACAAGCAACCGCCGCCGATCGACCCGATCCACCAACACCCCGGCCCCCACGGCCGCCCCCACAGCCGCAACCGCCCCCACCCCCGTCAACAGCCCCATCCGCGCCACCGACCCAGTGGCCTCGAGAACCAGCAGGGGCAGGGCGATCAGCGCGAAGGAATCACCGAGGACCGAGAGAGTCTGGGCGGCCCAGAAGATCCCGAAGTCTCGTTGTCGCCGCAGGGGTTGAGTGGAGGATGCATGCACACCTCACACCCTCTCCCGGACCGCCCCCATGGCCCCACCGAATAAACGCTCGCTCGTCCACTCCACCCTGCCTACACTAGGCATAAACCTAGATCTCCTAGGTTTTCGCCCCGGCCCCACAGAAAGGCCCCCATGCCCAGAGCCGGCCTCACCCCCCACCGCATCGTCGCCGTAGCCGCGGATCTTGCTGATGAGGTGGGGTTCGAGAAGGTGACGTTGTCTGGGGTGGCTCGGCGGGTCGGGGTGAAGGATGCGAGTTTGTATGCGCATGTCAGGAGCTTGCAGGATCTGCGGACGCGGATGGCGTTGCTGGCCGGGGGCGAGATGATCGACCGGATTGCTGCGGCCGTGGCCGGGCGGGCCGGGAAGGATGCCTTGGTGGCCTTCGCCGGGGCGTACCGGGAGTTCGCGCTCCGGCGGCCGGGGCGGTATGCCGCGACGCAGATCCGTATCGACCAGGCCCTGGTCGTCGACTCCCCCGTCATGCGCCGCACCGCCGAGATCACCTACGGCATGCTCCGCGCCTACGGCCTCGAGGAGCCCGACCTCACCGACGCCGTGCGCCTGCTGCGCAGCACCTTCCACGGCTACTGCGCCCTGGAGGCCGCCGGCGGCTTCGGCGCCCCGCGCGACGTACAGCGGTCCTGGGACAAGGCCGTCGACGCCCTGCACATCACGCTCATGCACTGGCCTCGTGAGGAGACCGACCACGATGACTGATCTCTACTACGACATGCGCGGCTCGGGGCCGGTTCTCCTCGTCCTTCCCGGGGGCGCCGGGCACCCCATGGGGTTCGACCGGATGACCGATGCGCTCGCCGATCGGTTCACCGTCGTCACCTGCGACCCCCTCGGGCTCGCCCACGGGCGGCTCGGCGAACCCGTGGGCGAGCAGCGGGTGGAGGACTGGAGCGACAGGGCGCTCCAAGTGCTCGACGAGGTCCTGCCCGAGGGCGAGTCGGCGTACGTCCTCGGTACCAGTTCCGGCGCGATCGCCTCTCTCGACCTGCTCGCCCGGCATCCCGGGCGGCTGCGCCACGTCGTCGCGCACGAGCCGCCGTGCGTGGGAGTGCTGCCGGACGGGGCACGGCAACAGGCCGCGTTCCAGGAGGTCTACGACGTCTATCGCGCGGCCGGGCTGCGCGCGGCCGGTGCTCGGCTGGGCGCCGTACTGAGCGGGGCGGAGCCCGTGCAGGAGGCTGGTGAACCGCAACCGCTCACGCGTGAGCAGGAGTTGGGCAGCCCGATGGCCCTCTTTCTCGCCCACGTCCTGACGTCGTTCACGGCATACGACCCCGATCTCGCCGCACTGACCGCCTCCCCCGCCCGTCTCACCCTCGCCGCAGGCGCCGATTCCCGGGGTCAACTCCTCCATCGCACCGCACAGTTCCTCTCCCGGCACACCGGCAGCGGTTTCGTCGAGTTTCCCGGCGGGCATGTCGGCGTGGCCGAACATCCCGCGGACTTCGCGGGGCTGCTCGCGGAGACACTCGTTCCGGTCGGCGACTCACAGGCCCCGTACACCACTTAGACTGGAATCTTCGCGGAAGTCACGTGCCGCCCCGGGGGAGGGAGCACGCCTTGTCTCAACAGCAGCTGGGACGCCGTCCCTTGAGATCCGACCACCCGGCACCACCGGAACCCGGCGGGCCCGGCGAGACCGCACGGTTCGTCGGCTGGCTGGGCAGTCTCGGCTGCGCCGCTGCCGGGTACGGCGTGTTCCAGTTCCTGTTCGGCGTGCTGCCGCAGTCCCTGGGCGGTGAGGCCGCCCGGTATCTGATCTCCGGGGTCAGCGGGATCGGGACGGGGGTTGCCGCCTGGCTGGCGGCGGCCCTGGTCCGGGCCCGCGCCGCGGCCGGTCCGGACCGGCCCGGCATCCCCGCTCCCCGGTCCGCGGAGCGTGTGTCGCCCGGCCCGCTCCCCGATGTCTTCGCGTCCGCGTACACCACGCTCGTCGAGAAGCTGTCCGTCGTCGACGACCCGGCCCGCGGCCGCCTCACCGGCTGGTCGCACTCGCTGAGCGAGACCGGCCCGGTCCGGCCCACCTCGGTCGGCACCGCGTACGGCCTGCACGTCGTGCTCGACCTCGGCGTGCCGGACGGCCGGCTGCACCCCGGGGACCTGGTGGACACCCTGTGGCGGCTCAGGCTGCCGGACGGCGGCTGGTCGGCGCGGTCGCAGGGCGCCGAGGCGCGGCCGGAGGTCACCGCGCTGGTCCTCGGCGCGCTGGGCCGGGCCGGTGTGTCGCGCGAGCGGCTGGCGCAGGAGGTGGACCGGTGCACGGCCGCGTTCACCCATGAACTCGACCGCGCCGGACGGCAGTCGACCCATGTCGTGACGACCGTGCTGCGCGGCCTGCTGCGCGCCGCCCCCGACGCCGCCGTACTGTCCCAGCTGCGCGAGGCCCTCGCCGAGGGCTCGATCGGTGACGCCCGCCGCGACCATCTGCGCTGCTGGGGCTACCGCCTCGACCCGCCGCGCGGCCTGCCCTCCTCCCTGCACACCGCGCAGGCCGTGGTGGCCCTGGACCGGGCCGCCCGGGTGCTGGGCGAGGACGAGGCGGCGCGCGCCGCCCGCGAGGACGCCGTCCGCTGGCTGCTGACCTGCCCGGACGGCCCCCATCACCAGTGCCGGGATCTGCGCAACCTGCACGAGGAGGTGCGCCGCCCGCGCACCGACGACCCCTCACGCCACGAGGTGCTGAACGTACGGCACTTCACCGCCTCCTGGGTGGTCCGCGCGCTGATGACGCCGGGCGCCCGGGAGGTCGCGGCGCAGGACGGGCTGCAGGAGGCGTGGCGGGAGCGGCTGGACGGTGCCGCCACCGCGGTGTGGGCCGGGCAGTCGGGCGGCATCTGGTCCTGGGGCGTTCCCGACGGCGGTGAGCTGCGGCAACCCATCTGGATGACCTACCAGGGTCTTTCGGCGCTGCGGGCGCATGCCGTATGGATGTATCAGCCGGAAGACTGAACCAGGCCCCGGGCGACGGGGCCGGAACTGGGGGCACGTGCATGGGCGGTCGGCAGATTCTGGAGGCACGGCGGCTGCTGGCCAGAACGCTGGAGGGTGATCCGCCCGAGCACGAACGGGCCGCCGCGGCCCGCTCCGTCGTCGCCGAACTGGGCTCGCCCGAGCGGTTGTTGGAGCTGATCGGCGAACTCGCCTCCGACCAGGGCGACCCGGAGGGCTGCGCGAAGCTGTCGTACCGCCATGTCCTCGGCTTCGACAAGCTGCTGCTGATCGACGCCGGACCGCGCCATATGCTCCGCGCCCACTTGTGGCACCGCGGCTCGGGCGCGGTCGGCGAGGAGGACATCCACAACCACCGCTCCGCCCTCGCCTCGTACATCGTCCGCGGGCGGATCGCGATGGAGTTGTACGAGGCCGGCGACGAGGGCGGGATCGACGCCGCCCGGTACCAGGAGTCGCTGGCGCAGCGGTCGGCGGACTGGCTGCTGGAGCCGGCCGGTCCGGCGCGGCTGCGAATGACGCATGTGGGGCAGTACGCGGCGGGCAGCTCGTACGCCCTTCCGGCGCACACCCTGCACCGGGCCTGGTGCGACACGGACGCGCCGACGGTGACGCTGTTCCTGGAGACGGGGAGCGGACGCCGCGCCCACACCGACGTGTTCACCGCGGCGGGCCCCCATCCGGGGGCGGTGGCGAAGGTGCCGCTGGACGTGGACGGCTATCTGGGTGCGCTGAGCGGGCTCGCCGAGCTGCTCAGGAGCTCGTGAGGACCGCCCAGGAAAAGACTGCTCAGGAGCTCGTGAACGCCTGGTCGACGATGTCGAGGTTGTATTCGTCGATGTCGACCGTGGTCAGCTCCGAGCGTGCCAGCCAGATGTGGGCCTGGTCGGGCCTGGGCAGCGTGATCTGCCGGGTCAGCGGCCTGACCAGGAAGTTCTCCTGCCAGTTCTTGACCTCGTGGCCGCCGTACTCACTGACGAAGGACGACTCGCCGACCTTGCGGACGATCTCGCCGAGGAGCCCGGTCTCCTCCTTCAGCTCGCGCAGGGCACCGTCCCGGGCGCTCTCGTCCGGTTCGAGCTTGCCGCACGGCACGCCCCACACACGGGGCAGGAACTTTTCCGTCTCACTGCGGCGCACGAGCAGCACCCTGCCCTCGTCGTCCATCACGACCGCGGCCGCCAGCCGTTTGTCGCCGGGGATGTCCATGTCCATGGTTCCTCGGTCCCTCGCCGGAGATGAGTCCAAAGGGTCTGATACCCACGAAAGCATCCACCGTACCAAGGAGTCAGCGCCCAGCGCTGTGAACCGGGTCGCACCGTTGGGCGAGCGCGTCGACGTCCGCGTACGAGGGTGCCGTGCCCCGTGGGCTCCGGCCTGCGCGGATGTCGGCGAGTGTCTCCAGGGCGGCTCCCAGGGCCCTCCGGTACAGCAGCGAGCCGAGGCTCACCCGTCGTACGCCGAGGTCGGTGAGGTGGGGGACGGTGGGGCCGGTGGGTCCGGTGGGTCCGGTGGGCGAGTAGAGGATGTTGAGGGGGATGTCGCCCAAGTGACGGACCAGCGCGGCGATTTCGGCGGGATCCGTCAGGCCGGGCACGAACACGCCGTCGGCGCCCGCCTCCGCGTAGGCGTCGAGGCGGTGCAGCGTGCCCTCGCCGTCGCCCAGCCAGTGGGTGTCGGTGCGGGCGTTCACGAAGAGGTCCGGCGCCGCGGCCTTCACGGCGGCGATCTTCGCGGCGTGCCGCCCCACGGGGCCGAGTCCGTCCTCCAGGTTGACGCCCACGGCCCCGGCGGCCGCGAGCTCACGCGCGAACTCCCCCACCTCGTCCGGGTCTTCGGCGAAGCCGCCCTCCGCGTCGACGGACAGCAGGAACGGCGCCGGGCCCAGGGAGCGGGCGAGCCGCAGGGTCTCGTCGCGGGTCGCCGCGGCGCCGTCGGGCAGACCGGCCGCCGCGGCGACCCCGAGGCTGGTGGTGCCGACAGCGCGGAAACCCTCGGCGGCGAGCGCCATGGCGGAGGCGTGGTCCCAGGCGTTGGGCAGGAGCAGCGGCTCGGCGGCGCGGTGCAGCTCGGCGAACTCCGTCATGACAGGTCGCCCACCGAGTCCGCGTAGTACGTCGATCCCTTGAGGTGCAGGGCGAGTTCACGGAAGGTCCAGCCCTCGCCCGGCGAGTGGTCGAGCTGTTCGGCGGTGAGGGCGTCGAGGCGGTTGGCCCAGATACGGGCGAGGCGGCCGAGGCGGCTGCGGGCCTCGTCCAGGTCGGCCTGGGTGAAGGGCGCGAGATCCGCCTCGGTGGTCACCATGGACGCGTGCCAGTGGTCGGGCTGCGGTTCCTCCCCGGCCAGCCGGGCCTCCATCTCGGCGAGGTGGTCGATCAGGTGGTCGGCGACGCGGCGGATCGCCTTGTGCGGGGTGTAGACGCGGTCGTCGACATGGGCAAGCGTGCCGTCCCAGTTCAACCAGGTGGCGGCCAGTTCCAGAGTGTGGTCCACCATGCCGGTGACGGCCTGGGCGGGGGTCTGCTGCGAGGTCTCGGTCTCGGTCATACCGGCACGCTAAGACCCCGTTGCTTCGGCCCCGGCCGAAGTGTCCCGGCGCTCTTGGCAGCTGCGGCCCGATCGGCCGGTCATGGATTCACCGGCCGTCCGACGGCACGACGGACACGCCGGAGTCCTCCCACCGGACCCGCACCTCGGGCCCGTCGCTCCAGCGCACGGTCAACTCCCGCTCCCCGTCGGCCCGTACGCTCACCGTCTCCTCCAGCGGCACCGGGTCCGGCTCGCCGGTCAGCCGTGCCAGGGCGACGAACAGGGTGCCGCCGTCGCCGGTGACGCCCGTGAGCGCCTCGGAAAGGCCCACGAGGGGCAGGAGTTCGGCCCGTACGCCGTCCCGCGCCGCCCAGCCCGTCACCCGTACCGGCGTCCCCGGCTCGGCGCCCTCCACCAGATGGGCCCGTACCTCCACGGCCCCCTGCGCGAGCACCACATCGGTCACCCGCGCTCCGCCGCCCGCCGTGTGCCGGGAGGCCGCCCAGCCCTCGCCGACGCCCAGCGGTTCGATCCCGGTGCGGCCCGGATCGCCGCCGACGATCACGCTGTTGTCGGACACGCCGTTGCCGTACGACGGGACCGGCTGCGTCGCCGTCGAGTAGGCGAGGCGTGTGTAGTACGGGTCGTAGCGGACGTCCTCGCTGCCGTGGTTGTGGAGGCGGACCACACCGTCCGAACTGGTCGACTGGAGCAGCCAGTTGGGGGCGGCAAGGGCCGTGATCGCGTCGGAGCGCTCCGCCGGGCCCGGCTCCTCGGCCTCGGTCCACACCGGGTGGTCGGCGGGCAGGAGCAGGCCGAGGAAGCCCTTGCTCGCCCAGTACGGCGACGCGGGTCCCGAATAGCCTTGCAGGACGGCGGAGTCGGGGCCGTGCCAGCCGAGCGTGAGCAGGCCGCGGGAGTCCACCGCGCCGCGCTCCAGGAAGTACCTCAGCGCCCCGGAGGCCAGCCTGCGCGTCTGCCCCGGCGGCAGCGGGGTGTGCCCGGTCAGCGCGCCCAGCCACAGCGGGACCGTCGCCGCGAAGCGGTAGGTCAGCGAGCGGCCCTGGTGCATCGGGGCGCCGTCGCCGCCGAACAGCCGGGCGTAGTCCGCCAGATACCGGGAGAGCCTGCCGCCGTAATGGTCCAGCAGCCCCGTGTCGCCCGCGAGCCAGGCGTGCAGCACCGGGTAGAGATGCATCGCCCAGCCGTTGTAGTGGTCGAACTTGCGGCCGTCGCCGTCGGTGTACCAGCCCTCGCCGACGTACCACTCCTCGATCCGTCCCAGGCCGCGCTCGATCGCCTTGCGGGAGGCCTCGGGCTCGTACCCGATCTCCTGGAGGAAGCCGCCCACGGTGACCGGGAACAACTCCCAGTTGCACGGCCAGGCTTCGGCGGTGAGCGCGTCCGCGAGCCAGCCGGCCGCCCGCTGCCGCACGCCGTCGTCCAGCCGGTCCCACAGCAGCGGGCGGGTCAGCCGGAGCGCCAGGGCGATCGACGCCGCCTCGACGAGGGGCTGGCTGCGGTCCTCGATGCGGGGCCAGACGCCGTCGACGCCGGCCGCGAGTCCCTCGGCGTACCGCTGCAGCACCGTCTCGTCCCGCCGGAACGCCGCGGCGAGCAGCGTACGGGCGTAGCCCTCCAGGCCGTCGGAGAGGCGTCCTGACCAGCTCGTCCGGTCGCCGGGGAGGTGGTAGAGGGCGCCGCCCTGCGCGGCGTACGGCTCGACCGCGGCGAGCAGGGCGTCCGCGGCGGCCTCCCAGTGGGCGCGGGTGTATCCGGTGCGCGGGCTGAGGGCGCGGTCGTCGGGCGGCAGCTGCATGGGCTCTCTTTCACGGCGTACGGGGCCGGCGTACGGCGCGGCCGACGCGGGGGTGGACCTGGGGCGCCCCGGTTCCGGTCGAGACGCCCCAGGGGTTCATCCCACCCGCACCTTGCCCCCGGGCACCAGATGCTGGGCGACGCGTGCGTCGCGGACAAGTCCCGCGCGGTGCGCCGCTGCGACCGAACGGATGACAGAAGGATGGTCCACACCGGGGCTGTTGACCAGCGGGGCGGTGTGGTTGCTCTGCGTTGCGTCGGCATTGAGCCAGCGCCGTCCGTGCCGAGTCGGCGTCAGGTTCCGCGTGTCCACTGCTGGTTGGTGACTCCGTTGCAGGTGTAGGTGATGATCGCGGCGGAGTTGGCGGTGGACGCGCCGGACACGTCCAGGCACTCGCCGCTCGCGCGGGATGTGAGGGTGACGTAGGAACCGGACGTGGTCAGGGACCACTGCTGGGTGGTGGCGGTGGCGCTGCAGTTCTCCTGGGTGATTGTGCTCGCGTTCTCCTGGACGCACAGGGAGCTGTTCCTGGCCATCAGCTGGTAGTAGCCGCCGCCGACGGACCTGAACCAGTACTTCTGGTTGGCGCCGCCGTTGCAGTCGTACTGCTTGATCTGGGCGCCCTGCCACAGCGACTGACTCGTGACGTCGGCGCATCTGCCGCTGTGCCGTGCGACCAGCGTGTCGTACGTGGCGCCGGTGCCGGTGACGGTCCCGGCGGTGGTGTCGACGGTGACCTCCGGATACCAGGACATCGACAGGGAGGTCGCGCTCGGGAAGGTCAGCGGCAGCCAGACGTAGCGGGAGTCGTTGACGGTCCCGCCGAAGGAGTTGCCCCAGCGGTCGCCCAGGTAGAGGTACGAGGTGCCGGACGTGCCGGTGACGGAAAGGACGTACGCGGTCTGGGAGTTGTACGCCGTGGAGTCGCCGACGTCTCTCCACGAGGTCCACGGGCCGGACAGCGAGGTGGCGGTGGCGTACTGCTGCTGGTTGGCGCTCCAGCCGGTGGCGCCGGAGGTCAGCATGAAGTAGACGCCGCCCCGCTTGAAGAGCGCCGGGGCCTCGCGGTGGCCGCCCGGCCAGGGGTTGGCGATGCGGCTGTCGATTCCGGTGTAGTCGGCGGTGAGCCGGTAGATGTGCAGGTCGTAGTTCTCGTTGGCGGCCGACACCAGGTAGCCGGTGCCGTCGGTGTCGACGTAGGTGGTGAGGTCACGGGACATGTACTCGCCGAGCGGGCGGAAGCTGCCCCGGTAGGTGTAGGCGCCGTCGACGGTGGACGAGACGGCGACGGCGGCACGGGCCTCGCTGTAGTCGACGCCGTTCTCCTTGTGCATCCACATCACGAACATGCCGGTGGAGGCGTTGTACATGACCTTGGGGCGCTCGATGTAGGCGGTGCCCAGCTCGGAGGCGGAGGATTGGGTCAGGACGTGGTTCCTGAACTCCCAGTTCTTCAGGTCGGTGGAGCGGTAGGCGTCGACGTACCGGAAGGTGTTGTCGGCGTTGCGGTTCTCGCCGAACCAGTAGTAGTACGAGCCGACCTTGAGGACGCCGCCGCCGTGGGCATGGACGGGGTTGCCCGAAGTGTCGGTGAACTGGGTGCCGTTGGTGACGGTGCGGGCGGCCGCCTGCGCGGGACCCGCGGTCAGGAGAGCGCCGGCCAGGGCCAGACAGAGGGCGAGCAGTGTCGCGTACGCACGTCTCATGCCACGTTCTCCTTCGCCTCGGCCGGTGCTCGTGTCAGCCTCTGGTGTTCGGGGAGACGAACACCATCTGCCATCACGAACGCGGAAAAGGTAAGGGGGTGGAACGGTGAGGTCAACGGGTCGGACGCGACAGGGGACAGCGCTTTCCATGGGGGTCGATGCGCAGTCGACTACCGTCGATGACATGACCGGCACGAACACCCTCGTAGCGGCCCTCGGTCGGGGGACCGTGGTTCTCGACGGCGGCCTGTCCAACCAGCTGGAGGCGGGCGGGCACGACCTGAGCGACCGGCTGTGGTCGGCGCGGCTGCTCGCGGAGCGGCCCGAGGCGGTCACCGAGGCGCACCTCGCCTACTACGAGGCGGGCGCGGACGTGGCGATCACCGCGAGCTACCAGGCGACCTTCGAGGGGTTCGCGCTCCGCGGGATCGGCCGGGACCGGGCGGGCGAACTCCTCGGTCTGAGCGTGCAGTTGGCGCGCGAGGCCGCCGGGCGGGCGCGGGCGAAGGGGGTCACGCGGCCGCTGTGGGTGGCGGCGTCCGCCGGTCCGTACGGGGCGATGCTCGCGGACGGCTCCGAGTACCGGGGCCGGTACGGCCTGAGCGTGGCCGAACTCGAACGGTTCCACCGGCCCCGCCTCGAGGTCCTGGCGGCGGCCGGGCCCGACGTACTGGCCCTGGAGACGGTGCCCGACACCGACGAGGCCGCGGCGCTGCTGCGCGCGGTGCGCGGGCTCGGCGTGCCCGCCTGGCTGTCGTACTCCGTCGCGGGCGGCCGCACCCGTGCGGGTCAGCCCCTGGAACAGGCCTTCGCGCTCGCCGCTGACGCCGACGAGATCATCGCGATCGGCGTCAACTGCTGCGCCCCCGAGGACGTCGCTCCCGCGATCCAAACGGCCGCACACGTCACGACCAAACCGATCGTGGCCTACCCCAACAGCGGCGAGACCTGGAACGCCGAAACCCGGGCGTGGCACGGCCCCTCCACCCTCACCCCACAACAGGTCACGCACTGGCGGGACTCGGGCGCACGCTTGATCGGCGGCTGCTGCCGCGTGGGACCGGACGCGATCACGGCCATCGCGGGGGCGCTGAGGAGCTGACCGACCCTGTCACGACGGCGCCGACCGCACCGAGGGTCGAACCGCCTGCATCGCGAGCGCAACACCGGGACACGCAGGGACGGCTGGAGGGCGGATCGGCCGCCTCATCGCACCGCCCCCTCCCGCACGCCCACGCGCATGCTCACTGCCGGCGGACCGACCCCGGCAGCCGCAACCGTCGTACCACCGAGCGGAGCTCCGTCGTGCGTGACGGTGGGGTGGGAGTGGGGGCCATTGCGGGTACCGGCTGGGGCTCGGGGGTTGGGGCTGTGGTCCAGAGGGCCAGTTCGGCGTCGCGGGGGCCGTAGGCGGTGCGGGGTGGGGCCGCGTCGAAGATGCGGACGGGGTGGGTGTCGTCCCAGGGCTGCCAGCCCGGGTCGCCGTCGGTCGCGAAGCGGACCCAGGCGGAGTGCATCGCGTCGGCCAGGTGTTGCGGCCCGCCCTCGCCCGCGAGCTTGCGGGACTCCGGGACGTCGCCGGTGTCGAAGACGAAGCCGAGTTCCAGGGCGTGGCAGGCGCCGAGGCCGGGGAGGTTGGAGGGCCAGGCGAACTCGTAGACGTACGAGGAGCCGGTGTGCGCGTCGGCCAGCCGGTGCAGGGGGACGCGCAGCAGATGGTCGGTGACGATCTGCCCGACGATGTCGGCGGTGCCGGCCTCCGGGTGCAGGGTGCGGTAGCCGCGCGGCACTTCGGTGCCGCAGTGGCAGCGGGCCATGGCGCCCGCGAGGGCGACGGCACCCAGCCGGTCGACGCGTTCCAGGAGACCTCCGGGCACCAGCCACAGGCGGTACTCCTCGCTGGTCCAGCCCATCATCAGGTCGACGCCCGAAGCAGCGTCCCCCGCGGTCAGGGCCTCCAGCGGATCACGCGGCACGAGGTCGCCGTCGACGACGATCCCGAAGGAGGGCCCCCCGAGCACGGGGCTGCTGAGGCGGCCCACGTCGCCCTGGACGCGCAGCAGCAGGTCGCGGTCGACCTCGGCGAAGGCGGCGGCGGTCGCGGGCACCTTCAGCCGGGTCGCCATGCGGCGCACCATCCGGCGCACCTTGTCCCGTTCGAAGGCCTCGGGCGGCCCGCTCTGCAGGACCGCCCGGCGTATCAGCCCCTGTGCCTGCGGGGCGGCCAGCAGGGCCCCGATACTGATCGCCCCCGCCGACTGGCCGAAAAGGGTGATCCGGTCCGGGTCGCCGCCGAAGGCCGCGATCGACTCGTGCACCCACTGCAGCGCGGCGAGCTGGTCGCGCAGACCCGGGTTGGCGGGGGCGTCCGGGAAGAGTCCGTAGCCCTCGACGCCCAGCCGGTAGTTCACCGAGACCAGGACGACGCCGTCGCGCGCGAAGGTCGCCCCGTCGTACACCGGCACGGCGGAGGACCCCCTGGTCAGGGCGCCGCCGTGCAGCCACACCATGACCGGGAGCCGGGCCGCGGGTCCCGGCTCCGGGGTCCACACGTTCAGATTGAGGCAGTCGTCGCCGGGGACGACGGGGTCCGACAGATACTTCTCGAAGGCCTCGGAATACGGCGGTTTCGGCGGTGTCGGCCCGAAGGAGCCCGCGTCGCGGACCCCGTCCCAGGGCTCGGGCGGGACGGGCGGCCTGAACCGCCGGGGGCCGAAGGGGGGCGCCGCGTACGGGATGCCCCGGAACACCGCGATCCCGTCCTCGTACCGGCCGCGTACGTCGCCGTACGGCGTCCTCACCACGGGATCCGTCTGGACTGCTGCCGTCATACGACCATCAGCCTCCTCACCGCGCTACTGCACCGTGAACAACAGAGCACCACAGGGCGCGCCGGTATTCCGGTGCAGAGCGCGTTTCGGCCGCCGGTCGGGGGACCCGGCCACGGTCCGTACGGCGAGTGCGGTCCTCGCCGCCGCGCCTTCCACCTGGGGACCATCTCGCCGTTCAGAGTTTCGAAAGCCCTAGACCGCCAGGAGCCGCGAAGTCCGGGCTCTTCCCGTCGCGAGCCGGTCTCCCTAGTGTGGGAAGCGCTTACTGCCTTCATGCCGGTCGAAACTTTTCATGGCCCGGGCGGGCCGGAGAGGTGGTTCCCGATGGTCCGCACGGGGAGTGCGAGCGTGGCCGCCGGGCCGACGCTGGCGGTCGTGGCCCGCGAGGCCGGGGTGTCCGTGCCGACCGCCTCCAAGGTGGTCAACGGCCGTGAGGACGTGGCCCCGGAGACCCGCCGCCGGGTCACCGAGGCCCTGGACCGGCTCGGCTATGTCCGCAGGCCCCGGTTCGACGCGGCGAAGACACCGGGCCTGGTGGACCTGGTCGTGCACTCCCTGGAGAGCTCCTGGTCGGGGGCGGTGCTGCACGGCGTGGAGGCGGCGGCGCACGACGCGGGCCTGGAGGTGGTGGTCTCGGCGGGGCTCACCCGCACCCGCGGCGGGCGGCCGGAGCGCGGCTGGCTGGACAAGCTGATCGCGCGCGGTTCGTCCGGGGTGCTGTTCAACCTGGCCGAGCTGACTGCCTCGCAGTACGCCTGGCTGGACCAGCACCGCATTCCCTACGTCCTGATCGACCCGGTCCTCGAACCCCCGCAGGGCGTGGTGTCGGTGGGCGCCGCGAACTGGCAGGGCGGGGTGACCGCGACCGAGCATCTGCTCTCCCTCGGCCATGAGCGCATCGCCGTCATCGCCGGTCACCAGCGCAAGATGTGCAGCACCACCAGGGTGGCCGGCTACCGCTCGGCGCTCGCGTCGGCCGGCATCCGCCACCGCCCGGAGTACGTCCGCCACGCCGGCTTCGACGAGAGCGTCGCGCACCTGCGGATGCTGGAGCTCCTCGACCTGCGCGAGCCGCCGACGGCGGTCTTCGTCTGCTCCGACCACATGGCTCTGGGGGTGTACCAGGCCCTGGCCGAGCGGGGGTTGAGGGTCCCGGACGACCTCAGCGTGGTCGGCTTCGACGATCTGCCCGAGTCCCGCTGGATCTCCCCCGCGCTGACCACCATCCGCCAGCCGCTGGCGGAGATGGCGGCGACGGCCCTGCATCTGCTGGTGCGCATGATGGAGGGGGACCGCCCGGAGAGCACGCGCACCGAGTTGTCGACGCGACTGGTGGAACGGGCGAGCACGCGCACGCGTTGAGCGTGCGCCGGGAATCCGCAGGGAGCGCTGCACGGCCCGCCGTGCGCCGCAGGGAGCGATGCCGGACCGCCGTGCTCCGCAGGAGGCGCTGCACGGCCCACCGTGTCCGATTCCTTCAAGACCCGCCGCCCCCGTGCCGCCTACGGTCGTCGCATGACTCCACGAATCGATGCCGTAGGACTGGTCGTCTCCGACATGGCGGCCTCCGTCGCGTTCTACCGCCGGCTCGGCCTGGCGTTCCCCGAGGGGGCCGAGAGCGAGCCGCACTGCGAGGCCGGGCTGCCGGGCGGGTTGCGTCTGCTGCTCGACACCGAGGCCACGGTCCGCTCCTTCCACGCGGGGTGGCGGCCGCCCACCGGCGGCTACCGGACCGGGCTCGCCTTCCGCTGCGACAGCCCGGCGGAGGTGGACGCGACGTACGCGGAGCTGGTCGAGGCGGGACACCACGGGGAGCTGAAGCCGTGGGACGCCTTCTGGGGCCAGCGGTACGCGGTCGTGCACGACCCGGACGGCAACGGCGTCGACCTGTTCGCCCCGCTAGCGCAGTAGCTCGCGCAGCGGGACGCCCGCCAACTCCTTGACGTCACGGGACAGATGGGCCTGGTCGGCGAAGCCCGTCCGGGCCGCGGTGTCCGCGAACGGCACCCCCTGCCGGGCCAGCGCCAGCGCCCGCTGCAGCCGCAGCACACGGGCCAGCGTCTTGGGTCCGTAGCCGAAGGCGGCCAGTGAGCGGCGGTGCAACTGGCGGGCGCCGAGCCCGAGTTCGTCGGCGACGGCCGCGACCGGGCGGCCCCGGCCCAGGGCACCGACGAGGTGCCGCAGCAACGGGTCGGGCGGTTCGCTGTCGGCGGCCAGCCGCAGCGCCAGCTCCTCCAGCGCGCCCGCCGGTTCGGCCGCGGCGCGCATACGGGCGGTGAGGCGGCGGACCTCCGCGGCCGGCCGGAGCTCGGCGAACGCGACGCGCCGGTCGCGCAGTTCGTGCGCGGGCACGCCGAGGAGTGCGGGAGCGGTTCCGGGAGCGAGGCGCACGCCGGTCCACACGCCGGGTGCGTCGTCGGTGACGTAGGCGCGGGTGTCGGGTCCCGCGACCAGCAGCCGGTCCTCGTGCCAGAGCAGGTCCATGCAGCCGTCGGGCAGCACCCGCCCGACGCCGGCCTCGGCCGGGGTGTTGCGCCACACGACCGCTCCGGTCAGCCGGGACGGTCTCTCCACGTACACGCCGGCCAGCCTACGCGCGCACCTCGGCCGCCCGCCCCCGGTGCTCCTGCGGGCTGACGCCGTACACCCTCTTGAAGGCGCTGGACAGGGCGAACGCGCTGCCGTAGCCGACCCGCCGGGCGATCGCCTCCAGGGTGTCGTCGGTGTCCCGGAGCGCGTCCGCGGCCAGTGCCAGACGCCAGCCGGTCAGATACGTCATCGGGGGCTCGCCCACCAGCTCGGTGAACCGGCGGGCGAGCGCGGCCCGGGACACCCCGGCCTTGACCGCGAGCGAGGCCACTGTCCAGGGGTGCGCGGGGTCGTCCTGGACCAGCCGCAGCACCCGGCCCACCACGGGGTCCGCGAGCGCCCGGTACCAGGCCGGCGCCTCCGCCTCGGGGCGGGAGAACCAGGCCCTGAGCGCGGCGATGACGAGCAGGTCCAGGAGCCGGTCGAGGACCACCTCCTGGCCCGGTTCGTCCCGCCCGATCTCCTCCATGAGGAACGGCGTCAGCGGGCAGTCCCACACCTCCGAGGTGAGGGTCAGCAGGGGCGGCAGGGCGTCGAGAAGCCGTCCGCTGACCTCGCCCTGCCACAGATAGGTGCCGATCAGCAGCACCGCGGAACCGTCGAGCCGATGGCCCCAGCTGCGCACGCCGAGGTCCATGGAGCCGTTCAGCGACCGCCCGTCGGGGTAGCTGCACTCGGCGCCCGGCAGGATCAGCGCCTGCGGCGGGGTGCCGGGGTCGTCGGCACACGTGTAGGGGTCCGGGCCGCGCGCGATGGCGAGGTCGCCCGGCCGCAGCAGCACCGGCTCGGCGGCGTCCGGCAGGACCCAGGCCTCGCCGCGCACCATCAGCATGACGGTCAGGGGCGCTCGGTCCTCGATGCGCACGGACCACGGCGGTTCGAAGCACGCACGGATCATGAAGGCGCCCCGCGCGCGGGGGCCTTCGAGGAGGCCTGCGAGAGCGTCCATGGGCTCAGCGTAGACGTCCGCGCATGGGAATGAGCCGTTCAGCCATGGGGCCTTGGGGTGCCGGGCCGTTGACTTGAGGCATGGCGGACAACACAGCGAAGACGCAGAAGATGACGGTCGTGGTGACCGGTGCCTCGGGTCGTACCGGGAGCCGGGTGGCACAGGCGGCACGGGCGGCGGGCCTGACGGTGCGGGCCGCGTCCCGCGCCCGGGGCTTCGACTGGGAGGACCCGACGACCTGGGCGGAGATCCTGTGGGGCGCGGACGCGGCGTACCTCATGTATCCGTCCGACGTCGGCTCCCCGGCGGCGACCGAGGGCATCGGGGCCCTGGCGCGGGAGGCGGTCGGGATCGGGGTGCGGCGACTGGTGCTGCTGTCGGCGCGCGGCGAGGAGCAGGCGCGGGCGACCGAGGAGGCGCTGCGAGGTTCGGGCGCGGACTGGACGATCGTACGGGCCGCCTGGTTCGCGCAGAACTTCAGCGAGGGGCCGCTGCTGGACGAGCTGCGCGGGGGCGGGCTGGTGTTCCCGGCCGGTGAGGTGCGGGAGCCGTTCATCGACGTACGGGACATAGCCGACGTGGTGGTGACCGCGCTGACCTCCGGGGACCGGTATGTGCGGCGGGCGGTGGAGATCACCGGGCCGCGGCTGCTGTCCTTCCGGGACGCGGTCGCGGAGATCTCGGAGGCGACCGGCACGGAGCTCACATACACACCGGTCCCGGCGCGCGCCTACGGCGAGGCGCTGACCGGGTTCGGGGTGCCGCCGGAGGAGGCGGAGTTCCTGGTGGAGGTCTTCGAGGGGCTGCTCGACGGCCGCAACGCCCGTCTCACGGACGGCGTCCGGGAGGTACTGGGCCGTGCGCCGCGCGACTTCACGGACTTCGCGCGGGAGGCGGCCGCGGCGGGCACCTGGAAGGCGTGAAGCGTCAGGACGCGTCCGGTTTCTGTCCCGTGTGCGGCGGGTGCGTGCTCTTGACATGGGTGCGCAGCCGGGAGGTGACGTCCTCCGGCGGCAGGAAGCGGGACCAGCGCTCCGGGAACTCCGAGGGCATGTCGGGGTCTTCGGGGTCGGGTTCGTGGCCCGCGGCGGCGCGGGCCACGTGCTCGGCGAGCTGTGCCTCGCGCATGCGCTCGTTCGCGGCACGGGCCGCGGCGGTCGCGGCGGCCGGCCAGACCCGGTCGATCGCGGCGTTGACCGCGGCCCCGACGAGCACGGCGAAGGCGGAGACACCGATCCACAGCAGCACGGCGACGGGCGCGGCGAGCGAGCCGTAGATGGTGGGGCCCTCGACCGTGCTGGTGAGGTAGATGCGCAGCAGGAAGCTGCCGAGCACCCACATCGCGAGGGCGACCAGGGCGCCGGGCACGTCCTCGATCCACGGGGAGCGGACGGGCACGGACACGTGGTACAGCGTGGTCAGGAAGACCACCGACAGGACGATGACCACGGGCCAGTACAGCACTTGCACGACGGTCGTCGACCAGGGCACGACGTTCACCACCGCGTCCGGTCCGGCCACCATCAGCGGCAGCGCGACCGAGC
The DNA here is from genome assembly GCF_022698145.1 of Streptomyces spinosisporus. Lineage (GTDB taxonomy): Bacteria > Actinomycetota > Actinomycetes > Streptomycetales > Streptomycetaceae > Streptomyces > Streptomyces spinosisporus. The sequence goes on along the minus strand of NZ_JALDAX010000001.1, from coordinate 401,796 downwards.
CGATCAGCAGCGCCACGATGAAGAGCAGGAAGGCCAGCAGACGGGTCTTCACGATGCCGCGGGCGCCGTCGAGGCCGTACATCACGGTGATCGTGTCGATGAAGACGTTCACGGCGCGCGAGCCGGACCACAGGGCGAACACGAAGCCGATGGAGATGACGTCCGGTCTGCCGCCCTTCATCACGTCGTGCAGGATCGGCTGGGCGATCTCGGAGACGCCCTTGTCGGACAGGACGGTCCGGGACGCCTCCAGGATGTTGTTCTCCAGGCTGGCGATGGTGTCCGCGCCGGTCCAGTCGTCGACGTAGCCGAGCAAACCGATCATGCTGAGCAACAGCGGCGGCACGGACAGCAGCGTGAAGAACGCGGCCTCGGCCGCGAGGCCCAGGATGCGGTACTCCATGCAGGAGTTGACGGTGTCCTTGAGCAGCAGCCAGGCGGTCCTTCGCTTCGAGACGTTCCGGTAGAGGGCACGTGCCCGGTGGAGACGCCCGGAAGGGCCCTGTGGGGATTCACTTGCTGGCTGCACGACCTAAAGGTATCCGCCGTGACGGGGTGCACTCACCCCCCGGCCCCGCGGCCTGTCGGGGCGCCCGGGCGGAAACGGGGCGGCAACGGACCGGAAACCGGCCGAGCGATTCCCACCCATTGTCGTGTCATGTCCGCGATGGCCGGATTGTTCCGCCGTTCAACCGGAACCGATGCACACACATGTATCACCCATTCGGGAAGTTACCCGGTCGCGCGCCGCGGCACCCGAAATCCGGGTCGCGATCAATACATTCCACAGCGACTGGAACGCGCCAATGGACGAAACGGCCTTGAACCGTTCATGAACTCTCCGAAAGAATTCGCATTGCATTCGTCGTGCATGCTGAGAACGACTCAGGCGCACACGACACGGGGGACTTCGAGGGCCCGAGACCAAGGCCCGATCCAGCCGCGTTACCCGTGATCCGCATGGGACCCGTGCGGGTCGCACCGTGCTGCCCTGCGCCATTTTTCACGCGGCCACTCCACACACTCAAGCACCATTCTGAACTCGAATCCCAATCTTCTGGAATTCCGTCCCGGCGTGAACAGCCGGCGGAGTTCCGCCGTATTTCTCTCGGGGGAATTTTCATGCCAGCTGCGTACTCATCGACGCGTACGCCGCCACGGGCTCGACGGGGCGGCGCGGGCAGAGCCGCGCCGCGGATCGCCGGAGTGGACGCGGCACGGGGGCTGGCACTGATCGGGATGTTCTCGGTGCATGCGTACGGGGCGTTCGCGGCGGACGGCTCACCGACGCCGGCGTGGATGTTCGCGGGCGGCCGCTCGGCGGCGACCTTCGCCCTGCTGGCGGGCGTGGGACTGGCGTTCACCACGGGCGGGCGGCGACCGGTGGTCGACCGCGGCACCCGCGCGGCGATCGCCACCCGGGCCCTGCTCGTCGGCCTCGCAGGACTGCTGCTCGGCCTCGCCTCCCGCACGGCCGGCCTGGACGTGGACGTGATCCTGGTCTTCTACGCCCTGCTGTTCCTGTGCGCCCTGCCGCTGCTGCGCCTGCATCCGCGCACCCTGATCGGGCTCGCCCTGTTCCTCGCCGTCGCAGGCCCCGTGCTCGTGCATCTGCTGCGCGATGTGCTGCCGATGCCCTCCTACGACGGCGATCCGACCCCGGCGGACCTGTTCACCGACCCGCTGGGGCTCCTGTCCGACCTGCTCGTCCACGGCAACTACCCGGTGCTCGCCTGGACCGCCTATGTGTGCGCCGGGCTCGCGGCGGGACGCCTGGACCTGAGGTCGAGGCGGGTCGCCGGGCGACTGCTGGCGGGCGGGCTCGCGCTGGCGGCCGGCACCTGGCTCGCCGCCACGCTGCTGCTGCGGTGGTTCGGCGGGCTGTGGCACCTGTGGCGGGCGGAGTTCACGGACACACCCTGGCCCGAGGCACGCAACGAGGTCCTGTGGGACGCCCCCGACGGCGCCACCTGGTGGTCCCTGATCTCCCGCGCCCCGCACTCCACTTCACCCTTCGACATGCTGCACACCCTGGGCTCGGCGGCCGCGCTGCTCGGCGCGGTCCTCCTCCTGACCCGGCACGCACCCGGCCGCACGGCGCTCGCGCCCCTCGCGGCGGCGGGCAGCATGCCGCTCACCCTCTACTGCGCGCACGTCCTGTTCCTCGCGACGGGCGCGCTCGAGGACTCCCCCGATCTGCTCTGCGCCGCGCTGGTCGCCGGCGCACTCCTCTTCGCCATGTGTTGGCGGCGGACGGCGGGCCGGGGCCCCCTTGAGGCCCTGGTCGCGGCGGCGGCCGGACGGGCGCGCAGAGCGGCCCTCGGCCGTGATGCAACAAGCCTGTCACCGACGGAACCGGACAAGCCGCAAAGCGCGTAAAGACTGCAAAACCCGTAAGGAGCAGACGTGGTGGGAAAAATCGACACCCTCACCGAAAATGTACTGGCCGAGGTCCTGGCCGGCGTCGTACGCCGGGACCACATACCGGTCGACAGCCACTTCTTCGACGATCTCGGCGCCAACTCGCTGGTGATGGCCCACTTCTGTGCCCGGGTCCGCAAGCGACCCGACCTGCCGTCCGTGTCGATGAAGGACGTCTACGGCAACCCGACGATCCGCAGCCTGGCCGCCGCCCTCGACACGGCCCCGGCCGCCGCTGCGGCCCCGGCGCCGGTGGCACCCGCGCCGCAGCCCGGCAGCACCCCGCGCCATCTCCTGTGCGGTCTGCTGCAGTTCCTGGTCTTCGCCGGGTACTGCGCGATCGCCGGGATCGTCATGGGCCTGGGCTACGAGTGGATCTCCGCCGTGGACGGGGTCCTCGACATCTATCTGCGGTCGCTGGTCTTCGGCGCCTCGGTGTTCGCGGGCGCCTGCGTCGTCCCGATCACCGCCAAGTGGCTGCTGGTGGGCCGCTGGAAGGAGACGGAGTTCCCCGTCTGGAGCCTCGCCTACGTCCGCTTCTGGACCGTCAAGGCGCTGCTGCACACCAACCCGCTGATCCTGTTCACCGGCAGCCCGCTGTACGTGCTCTACCTGCGGGCGCTCGGCGCGAGGATCGGCAAGGGCGTCACGATCCTGACCCACACCGTGCCGGTCTGCACCGACCTGCTGACGGTCGGCGCCGGTTCGGTGATCCGCAAGGACTCCTTCATCCTCTGCTACCAGGCGCACGCGGGGCGCATCCGCACCGGCCGGGTGACGCTCGGCCGCGATGTGTACGTGGGTGAGAAGTCCGTCCTCGACATCGGTACGACGATGGGTGACGGCGCCCAGCTCGGCCACTCCTCCGCCCTCTACGGCGAGGCGTCGGTCCCGGCCGGCGAGCGTTGGCACGGCTCGCCCGCCGTACGCACGGACGTCGACTACGTCCGCATCCCCCCGGCCCGGGTCACCACCCTGCGCCGGGTCCTGTACGGCCTCGGCGGACTGCTGCCGATGCTGATCGTCTACGTCCCCGTCGGCCTCGGCGGAACCTATCTGCTGCTGACGGTGGTTCCCGCCCTCGGCACGCTGCTCGACCCGTCCTCCCACGACCTGGGCTCGGCCGCGTTCTACGGCGAGTCCCTGGGCTTCTCGCTGGCGGCCTACGCGGCCTTCATGGTCGCCGGCTTCCTCTCCGTGGCGGTGCTGCCGCGCCTGCTGGGCCGGATGCTCCGCCCCGACACGGTCTATCCGCTCTACGGCTTCCACTACTCGGTGCAGCGCGCGATCGCCCGCATGAGCAACATCAAGTTCTTCAAGTGGCTCTTCGGCGACAGCTCGTACATCGTCCACTACCTCAGGTCCATCGGGTACGACCTCTCGCACGTCGAGCAGACCGGCTCCAACTTCGGCACCGAGGTGCAGCACGAGACACCGCACCTGGTGACCGTGGGCAGCGGCACGATGGTCGCCGACGGACTGTCCGTCGTGAACGCCGACTTCTCCGGCACGTCCTTCCGGGTCTCCCGCGCGACGATCGGCGCGCACAGCTTCCTCGGCAACCACATCGCCTACCCCAGCGGCGGCCGCACCGGCGAGAACGTCCTGCTGGCGACGAAGGTCATGGTCCCGCTGGACGGCGAGGTGCGCGAGAACGTGGGCCTGCTGGGCTCGCCCGCCTTCGAGATCCCGCGCTCGGTGGAGCGCGACAGCCGCTTCGACCACTACCGCGAGGGCGACGAGCTGCGCCGCCGGCTGGCCCTGAAGAACCGCTACAACCTGCGCTCGATGGGTCTGTTCCTGTTCGTGCGCTGGCTGCACTGGTTCGCCCTCAGCGTGCTCGGCTTCGCCGCCTTCGACCTGTACGGCGCCGAGGGCGCCACGGGCGGACTGGTGATCGGTGCGTCCCTGCTCGTGGGCCTGCTGTTCAGCACCGGCTACTACGTCCTGGTGGAGCGGATGATCACCCGCTTCCGGCCGCTGAAGCCACAGCTGGTCTCGATCTACGACCCGCACTTCTGGTGGGTGGAGCGCCTGTGGAAGGTGCCCGACCACCACCTCGAGGTGTTCAACGGGACGCCGTTCAAGACGTTCGTGTGGCGGCTGCTGGGCGTACGGATCGGTCGCCGGGTCTTCGACGACGGCTGCTACATCACCGACCGCACGCTCTCCGCGATCGGCGACGACTGCACCCTCGCCGCCCACACCAAGGTGCAGGCCCACTCGCAGGAGGACGGCACCTTCAAGTCCGACCACATCACGATCGGCGCCGGCTGCACGCTCGGCACCGGAGCGCTCGTGCACTACGGCGTCTCCATGGGCGACGGCGCGGTCCTCGCGCCCGACTCCTTCCTGATGAAGGGCGAGGAGATGCCCCCGGGGACGCACTGGGGCGGGAACCCGGCGGTCGCGCCGCGGCACGCGTGACCACGAACGCAAGGAAACACAGGGGGGAACCACCGATGGAAACCATTCCGCACTGGACGCTCGACCCGGTCGTGGGCGTCGCGGAGTACGACGTCCCGCTGCCGGACGGCGTACCCGGCACAGCGGCCGCGCTGGCCGCCGCGCACACCCGGGTGCTCGCCGCACTGTCCGGCGAGGACGAGGTGACGGCCGGGCCCGAGGACGGCGCCCTGCACGTCGCCGTCACCGGCCGCACACTGCGCCTGCGCTACCGCACCGACGTGCTCGACGCCGGTGCCGCCGCCCGGATCGCCGGCTACCACCTCACGGCGCTGGCCCAGCCCGAGCGCTCCAGCCTGCTGTCCGAGGAGGAGATCAGGTTCCAGCTGCAGGAGCTGGCGGGACCCGAGCGGACGCTGCCGGACCGGCGCGTGCACGAGCTGTTCGAGGAGCGGGTGCTGCTGCACCCGGACGCGGTGGCCGCGGTCCAGGAGGAGCGGGAGTGGACGTACCGGGAGCTCAACTCCCGTGCCAACCGCATCGGCCGGGCGCTGCTGGCGCGCGGGCTGAGCGGCGAGGGCGTCGTCGCGGTCGTGATGGAGCGCAACCTCGACTGGCTGGCCGCCGTGCTCGGCGTCCTCAAGGCGGGCGGCGTCTATCTGCCGATCGAGCCGCACTTCCCGGCCGACCGCATCGCGACCACCCTCGGCCGGGCCGGCTGCGACCTCGTGCTCACCGAGCACGGGAGCGCCGGCCATGTCGACCAGGCCGCCCGCACGCTGTTCGTGGCCGACGCCTACGCGGAGGACCACGCCGACGACGACCTCGGTGTGCCCGTCGGGCCCGGACAACTCGCCTACATCTACTTCACCTCCGGCTCCACCGGTGAGCCCAAGGGCGCGATGTGCGAGCACGCCGGCTTCCTCAACCACGTCCTCGCCAAGATCGACGACCTGGGGGTCGGGGCCGGGCGCACGGTCGCGCAGACCGCCCCGCAGTGCTTTGACATCTCCCTGTGGCAGCTGGTCTCCGCGCTGCTCGTCGGCGGGCGGACGCTGCTGGTCGGGCAGGAGACGATCCTGGACGTGCCGCGGTTCGTGGACACGATCGCGCAGGGCCGGGTGAACGTCCTGCAGATCGTGCCGTCGTATCTGGAGGCCGTGCTGGCCGAACTGGAGCAGCGGCCGCGCGAACTGCCCGACCTGCGCTGTGTGTCGGTCACCGGTGAGGCGGTCAAGAAGGAGCTGGTGCAGCGCTGGTTCGACGCGATGCCCGGGATCCGCCTCGTCAACGCCTACGGCCTGACCGAGACCTCGGACGACACCAACCACGAGGTCATGGACCGGGTGCCGGACCAGGAGCGGGTACCGCTCGGGCCGCCGATCGCGAACGTACGGGTGTACGTCGTCGACGCGGACCTGCAGCCCGTGCCGCTCGGCGCACCCGGCGAGATCGTCTTCTCCGGTGTCTGCGTGGGCCGTGGCTACGTCAACGACCCCGAGCGCACGAAGGCCGCCTTCGGCGAGGACCCTTACCGGCCCGGCGAGCGGCTGTACCGCAGCGGCGACCACGGGCGATGGCTGCCCGACGGGAAGCTGGAGTTCCTCGGCCGCCGCGACAGCCAGATCAAGATCCGCGGCTTCCGCGTCGAGATCGGCGAGATCGAGAACGCGCTGCTGCGGGTGCCCGGTGTGCGGGACGGCGCGGTCGTCGTACGGGCGGAACAGCTGGTGGCGTTCTGCACCGGCGACGAGCCGGTGGGCGCCGAGGAGGTGCAGAACAAGCTGGCCGCCTCGCTGCCCTCGTACATGGTCCCCGCGGTCGTGCACTGGCGCGAGCGGCTGCCGCTGACCGCCAACGGCAAGATCGACCGCAAGACGCTGACCGCGCTGGCCGAACAGCTCGACCCCGCGGACTCCGAGGCGCCCGACACGCCCGCCGAGCGGCGGCTGGCCGCCGCCTGGGCCGAGGTGCTCGGCGTGAGCGCCGACCGGATCGGCCGCCGGGACCACTTCTTCGACCGCGGCGGCACCTCGCTGTCCGCCGTGAAGCTCGCGATCGCCCTGGACCGGGCGATCACCCTCAAGGACGTCACCCGCCACCCGGTCCTCGCCGATCTGGCGGGGCTGCTGGACCAGCGCCACTGAAAGGAACCAGTGCCATGTCGCACGCATCCCCAGCTCTTCTGTCCGACATCGAACTGGCCCCGGGCCGGCCGCCGATCCTGCACACCAAGTCCGACGGCGACGCGGCCGGCTGGGCCGCGGAACACCGCGGCGCGCTGCGTGCCGCGGTCGCCGAGCACGGCAGCCTGCTCGTGCGCGGCCTGGGCCTGGACGGACCCGGCGTCACGGAGGAGGTGTTCCGGCACGTGTCGAGCGACCGCCTGTTGGCCGACCGGGAGCCCTTCGCGCCGCGCCGCGTCTACGCCGAGGGCGTGTACTCGTCCTCCAAGTGGCCCGCCAACCAGCCGATGTGCATGCACCACGAGCTGAGCTACGGGCTCGAGTTCCCTGGCCTTCTGCAGTACGCCTGCCTGGTGGCACCGGAGGAGGGCGGCGCGACCGCGGTCGCCGACAGCCCGACGGTCCTCGACGCGCTGCCGGCCCCTCTGGTCGAGCGGTTCGAACGGGAGGGCTGGGTGCTGACCCGGACGTACAACGACGAGATCGGCGCGTCGGTCGCCGAGGCCTTCGGCACCGACGACCGCACCGCCGTCGAGAACTACTGCCGGGCGAACGCCATCGAGTTCGCGTGGCAGGACGACGGCTCGCTGCGCACCCGGCAGCACCGCAGCGCCGTGCTGCACCACCCGGTGACCGGCCGCCGCTGCTGGTTCAACCAGATCGCCTTCCTCAACGAGTGGACGATGGACCCCGAGGTGCGCGAGTACCTGGTCGACGTCTACGGCTCCGACGGGCTGCCCTTCAACACCCGTTTCGGCAACGGCGATCCGCTCGACGAGGGCGTCGTGGCGACCATCAACGAGGTCTACGACGCCCACACCCTGCGCGAGCCGTGGCACTCCGGTGACCTGCTGCTCGTCGACAACATCCGCACCTCGCACAGCAGGGAGCCCTTCGAGGGGCCACGTGAGGTGCTGGCCGCGCTCGGCGAACCGGTCCGGCTGACGGACTGCGCGCCGACCATCGAAGTGAGGACCGCATGACGACCACTGACAGTGCCGCTCAAGGCGCCCTGGCCGCACCGCCGTTCGCAGTGATCTCCGGCGAGCAGGTGCAGCAGGTGCTGGCGGGCCGCGAGCCGGAGATCGCCGAGCTCGTCGAGGCCGTGTACCGGCTGCACGGGGCGGGCGACGCGATCAATCCGCCGTCGTTCTTCCTGCGCTTCCCGGACCGTCCCTCGTCGCGGATCATCGCGCTGCCCGCCTCGCTCGGCGGGAAGCTGCGGGTGGACGGGCTGAAGTGGATCTCCAGTTTCCCGGAGAACACGAAGTCCGGGCTGCCGCGGGCGTCGGCCGTGCTGATCCTCAACGACCCGGAGACCGGCTATCCGTTCGCGTGCCTGGAGAGCTCGGTCATCAGCGCGACGCGCACGGCGTCCTCGGCGGCGCTGGCCGCGGACCGGCTGAGCCGGACCCGGCAGCGGCCGGTGCGCGTCGGGTTCGTCGGGACCGGTCTGATCGCCCGCTATATCCACACCCATCTCACCGGCACGGGCTGGGAGTTCGAGGAGACGGGCGTGTACGACCTGTCTCCCGACAGCGCGGCGGGCTTCTGCGGCTACCTGGAACGCTCGGGCGCCAAGGGACGGTTCACGGTGCACGACAACGCCGAGAGCCTGGTCCGCTCCAGCGATCTGCTGGTGTTCGCGACGGTCGCGGCGACGCCGTACATCGACGACGGGTCGTGGTTCGACCACCACCCGCTGGTGCTGCATGTGTCGTTGCGCGACCTGGATCCGGCGATCCTGCTCGCGTCGGCCAACTTCGTCGACGACGTCGAGCACTGCCTGAAGGCGCAGACGTCGCCGCATCTGACCGAACAGCTCACGGGGAGCCGGGAGTTCCTCGACGGCACGCTGAACGACGTACTGACCGGGCGGGTGTCCGTTCCGGGTGACCGGACGGTGGTGTTCTCGCCGTTCGGACTGGGGGTGCTCGACCTGGCGGTCGGCAAGTTCGTCCACGACGAGGTGGCCCGTAGGGGCGGGCTGCACGTCGTCGACGGGTTCTTCCACGAGCTGCGAAGGCACGGCTGATCCGGCCCGTGGCGCATGAGGAGGGGGGCATCATGCCCGTCATTTCTGATCCTGTTCAGTTCAACGAGGAGGAGCTCTATGTCGACCTTCGGGCCGCACTGGGGCTGCCTCTGTACCTGAAGTGCGAGGGCTTCAACTTCGCCGGGTCCATCAAGCTCAAGGCGGCGACCGAGATGGTCGACGCGGCCGAGCGCGAGGGGCGGCTGCGGCCGGGCTCGGTGCTGGTGGAGTCCTCGTCGGGGAACCTGGGGGTGGCGCTCAGCGTGATCGCGGCGAGCCGGGGCTACCGGTTTCTGTGCGTGACCGACGCGCGTTGCAACAAGCCGACGATCCGGTTGATGGAGTCGCTGGGCACCCAGGTGCACGTCATCGACGAACCCGACTCCCTCGGGGGCTTCCTGGGGGCGCGGATGGCGTACGTCAACGCGCTGTGCGCCTCCGACGACAGGTACGTATGGCTCAACCAGTACCAGAACCAGGGCAACTGGCGGGCGCACTTCCGTACGACCGCACCGGAGATCGCACGTCGCTTCCCGGACCTGGACGTCCTGTTCGTCGGGGCCGGCACGACCGGCACCCTGATGGGCTGCGCCCGCTGGTTCTGGCAGCGGCGGCGCCGGGTGCGCATCGTGGCCATCGACACCGTCGGCTCGGTGAGCTTCGGCATGCCGCCCGGGCGGCGGATGGTCCCGGGGCTCGGCATGAGCGTGCCGCCGTCCCTGCTCGACGAGTCGTACGTGGACGACCTGGTCCGCGTCGAGGAGAGCGACGCCATCCTCGCCTGCCGCCGCCTGGCCGCCCGCGGCTTCATGTTCGGCGGCTCGACAGGAACCGTCATCAGCGGCGCCGGCCAATGGCTCGCCGAACACGGCCACCAGGGCCTGACATCGGTGGCGATCGCCCCGGACCTGGGCGAACGCTACCTGGACACGGTCTACCGAGAAGGCTGGCCGGCGGACGCGATGGAACCGGAGCCGGCTATGGCACGACTGGCGTGACGGCCCGGCGCCGGGCTCGCGTGATCGTCCGGCGCCGGGAGCGCGTGATCGTCCGGCACCGGGTCTACGCGGCCGACCGGGTCCGGCACCGGCGTGATCGGCCGGGCCGGGCCCGCGAGGCCTGCCGGGTCGGCGCCCGGGGGCACGGCCCGTTCGGGGCACTGCGGGAGTCCCGCAACGGCAGGCCTCCGGGCGGGGCCGCGGGCCGCGCCGCCGGTACAACCAACCTGCGCCCCCAGGGAGGCCGTACGTCCTCACTGCCGGGCCCGCGCAGTCGGCGTCCGGCGCTCCCGATGCGGTCCCCTCCGGGGCGTTGCCGTGGCGTCCTGGTGGGTGGGGTGGGTTCTCGGTGTGAGTGGGGCGGGGGCGGGGGTACTTTCGCGGCATGGGTTGGCGTACGCACACCGTGAGCAATCAGGTCCCGCCTCTGGTGGGCTATGACGCCTTCGGGGCCGATCGGGCGTTGGGCGAGGCGGTCGAGCGGCATCTGGAGCCGGGGCTGCTCGACGAGGTGGGCGGTGAGCTGGGCGCGCTCGGGCGGGCCTCGGGGTCCGCGCAGCTGCAGGAGTGGGCCGTGCAGGCGAACGAGAGCCCGCCCCGGCTGCGGACGCACGACCGCTACGGGCACCGTATCGACGAGGTCGACTTCCATCCGGCCTGGCACCGGCTGCTCGGCAAGGGCGTGGCGGCGGGCCTGACCGCGGCCTGGAACCGGCCCGGCGGCCATGTACGCCGGGCCGCCGCGTTCGTGGTGTGGACGCAGGTCGACGCCGGGAACCTCTGCCCCCTGTCGATGACCCACGCCGCCGTCCCCGCCCTGCGCACGGACCCGGAGCTGGCCGCCGAGTGGGAGCCGCGCCTGACGTCCGTGATCTACGACCGCGAGCTGCGGCCCGCCCACCTGAAGGCCGGGGCCCTGTTCGGGATGGGCATGACGGAGAAGCAGGGCGGCAGTGACGTACGGGCCAACACGACGGCCGCACGGCCGCTCGCCGAGGACGGGACGTACGAGCTGACCGGCCACAAGTGGTTCTGCTCGGCGCCGATGTCCGACGGGTTCCTGGTGCTCGCCCAGGCGCCGGGCGGCCTCACCTGTTTCCTCGTGCCGCGCGTGCTGGAGGACGGCACCCGCAATGTCTTCCTGCTCCAGCGGCTCAAGGACAAGCTCGGCAACCGCTCCAACGCCTCCGCCGAGGTCGAGTTCGACGGCACCTGGGCGCGCCGGGTCGGGGAGGAGGGGCGCGGGGTGCGGACCATCATCGGCATGGTGGCCGCGACCCGGCTCGACTGCGTCCTGGGCTCCGCGGGTCTGATGCGGCAGGCGGTGGCGCAGGCCGTGCACCACTGCGCCCACCGGGAGGCGTTCGGCGCGAAGCTGGCCGACCAGCCGCTGATGCGCAACGTTCTGGCCGACCTGGCCCTGGAGTCCGAGGCGGCGACCACCCTCGCACTGCGCCTGGCCGCCGCCTACGACGACGGCGGCGAGCAGGAGCGCGCGCTGCTGCGGATCGCGGTCCCGACCGCCAAGTACTGGGTGACCAAGCGCTGCGCCCCGCTCGTCGTCGAGGCCGCCGAATGCCTGGGCGGGAACGGCTACGTGGAGGAGTCGGGCCTGCCCCGGCTGGTGCGCGAGTCGCCGCTCAACTCGATCTGGGAGGGCGCGGGCAACGTCCAGGCACTGGACGTGCTGCGCGCGCTGCAGCGGGAGCCGCAGGCCCTGAACGCCTACCTCCAGGAGGTCGGCCGGGCCCGCGGCGCCGACCACCGGCTGGACGCCGCGATCAAGAACCTGCTGACCGAACTGGCCGACCTGGATGGCATCGAGGGACGCGCGCGGCGGCTGACGGAACGGCTCGCGCTGGTGCTGCAGGGCTCCCTGCTCGTCAGGTTCGCGCCACCGGAGGTCGCCGACGCGTTCTGCGCCTCGCGGCTGGGCGGCGACGGAGGTTCCGCGTTCGGCACGCTGCCGCACACCCTGGACCTGGCGTCGATCGTGGAGCGCGCCCGGCCGATGGCCTGAGCTGGGCGGATGCGTTGCGGGGGTGATGCTGCGCCGACACGGCATCACCCCCGCCCAGCTGGCCCCTACAAGGCCATGAACGCCGCTCGGGACGGCGTTGCCCAATATTCAAACAGTCCGGGATCGGTTCACCAGGGTTGCAAGGGGTTGCAACTTGCTGCTGTCTGTGGCTGGACTGTCTCCGTCCGTCAGCGCCGAACGGCACTATGAGACGGACAGTGCGGACGACTTCGGACTCCGTGGCCGAAACGCGACGGGAACCCGTTGTCCCGAGCCCTTCTTGCGGGAGGACCAGTGGCGCATCCGCCGACGGACGTGACGCAGCTCGCCATGGTCGACACGGCCCAGGCCGCGCGGGTACTGAGCGAGGTCCGCACCGCCCGGCTCTCCGGGCAGCGCACCGCGGTCGCCCCCCGCCCGGTGATCGAGCAGTCCTGGGGGCGCATGCTGCGCAGCGGCATCGACCCCGAGCACGACCGCCGTTCGGGCCTGCTGCCCGCCGACGAGGTGCGGCGGCGCAGGGAGACCACGACGCTGCGGCATGTCCTGCCGGTGCTGCGGGAGGGGCTGCTCTCGGTCGCGGACGTCGCCCACCACATCATGGTGGTCGCCGACGCGGACGGCCGGGTGCTGTGGCGGGAGGGCAGCCCGTCCGTCCTGCGCAAGGCGGACCACCTCGGCTTCGAACTCGGCGCGGACTGGCGGGAGGACGTCGTCGGCACGAACGGCATCGGCACCCCCGCGGTGGTGCGCAGACCCGTACAGGTCTTCGCCTCCGAGCACTTCGTGCGTTCGCAGACCTCCTGGACGTGCACCGGCGCGCCGATCACGGATCCGCGTGACGGCCGGCTCCTGGGGATCGTGGACGTCAGCGGCCCGCTGGAGACGATGCACCCGGCGACCCTCGCCTGGGTCGACTCGGTGGCCAAGCTGGCCGAGGCGCGGCTGCGGGAGCTGCATCTGGGCTCACTGGAGCGGCTGCGCGCGGTGGCGGCACCGGCGCTGGCCCGGGTGGGCGGCCGGGCCGTGGTGGTGGACCGGGACGGCTGGACGGCGGCGGTGACGGGGATGCCGTACACCGGCCGGATCACCCTGCCCAAGCCCCTGTCGGCGGGCCGCAGACGGCTGCCGGCGCTCGGTCTGTGCGCGGTGGAGCCGCTCGGGGAGGGCTGGCTGATCCGGGTCTCGGAGGAGCCGCTGCCGTACGGCGCCACCCGGGTCGTGCTTGATCTGACGCAGCCGCGCCGCAGTTCGGTGACGGTGTCCGGGAGCGCGGGCTCCTGGACGCACGAACTGAGCCCCCGGCACGCCGAGTTGCTCTACCTGCTCGCGCTGCACCGCGACGGCTGCAGCGCGGCGGGCCTGGCCGATGAGGTCTTCGGCGACCCGGCCCGCAGAGTGACGGTACGCGCGGAGATGTCCCGAGTGCGCCGGTATCTCGGGGGGTTGCTGGAGCACCGGCCCTACCGGTTCGCGGAGGACGCGGAGGTGGAGCTGCTGCTGCCGGACGCTCCGGTCGATCTGCTGCCGCAGTCGACGGCGCCGGCGGTGCTCCGGGTGCGCGCGCCGTTCGAGGCGCCCTGATCGTGTCCGCCGCGTGACCGCGGCGTCCCCCTGAGTGACCCCATGGGCCCATCTTCCGCATAATTGCAGGGTCTTTGTCCCCGGACGGGCCCGACTGCCGTAGCATCCCACTACGGGTCGCCCCACCTGCTCCTTTGGTCAACGCTCGGACCAATGGCCGCAGTTGGCCCGCCTCGGGAGGACGTATGAAGCAACGTGGCCGACACCGCAGGCAGAAGCGGGGCCGAGCGCTGCGCGCCGCCCTGGCCGGGACCGCCCTCGCGCTCACCGCCGCCGCCACGATGATCAGCGCGTCGCAGGCCACGGTCGGTGACAGGCCGGGGGCCCTGAAGACGCTCTCGTCCTCCGACCGGGCGGCCGCGGGGCTGCGGCTCCAGGAGCGCGAGGTGCCGCAGAGCACGCTCGACCGGCTCTCCTCCGCGATGGGCAGGCCCGTCGGCGTGAGCACGGTCCTCGCCGACCCCGACCATTCGCTGCGCGGTGCGGGCGACTGCGCGTCCGTCGCGCACGGGTCGCTGCCCGTCGCGCCGACGGCCACGCGCGCGTACTGCTGGGACACCGCCGACACCCGTGGCTGGCGGGCGGGCGCGGTCACCACGTCCGGGGACGCGGACGACGACGGCCACTGGGGCGAGCACCGGGTGATCCTGTCCGGCTGGAGCCGTGACATCGGACGGTCGGCGAAGCCCGGCGGCGCCCGGCTCGCCGTCGTCGACGCGACCGATCCGGCCCGGCTCACCTACGCCTGGGCCTCGCTCGTCGTCCCGGTCGACGGCGGCCGCGACTACCGCGGCCTGTCCTCCCCCGTCTCCGGCATGGTCTGGTACCAGGGCAAGCTGCTGGTCACCGCCGCCGACGGGCTGTACGTGTACGACATGCACCGCATCCAGCGGACCACCGTGAACAGCGGCGCGGTCGGCAGGGTGAAGGGCGGCTGGGCGGCGCAGGGCTCGCGGTACGTGCTGCCCGCGATCGGCTCGTACCGCCTCACCGGCCACGGCGCGCGACCGGGCGCGATCTCCCTGGACCGCAGCACCGCGCCGGACAGCCTGGTCGCGAGCGAGCGGGTGCGGGCGGACGGCGAGGGGACCACCCTGCTGTGGCGCTACGCGTTCAGCGGTGACCCGGTCCGCGCCGGTCTGCTGGCCACCGACGCCGCGGGGCGCGCGGTCCCGGAGCAGGCGTACGAGACGAAGACGGACGGCGTCGGCGGAGTGCTGTCGTACCGCTCGAAGTGGTATCTGGCCCGCCCGGCCGACGAGCCGGACGGTCACGGCGTCCTGTGGCGGCAGAGCACCCGCAGGGCGCTGGCCACCCGGTGCGGGGTGGACGAGTCGAACCACTGCTGGACCGCACGGGCCGGGTCGCTCTCCTACGCCGAGGACAGCGGCGAGGTCTGGTCGCAGTCGGGACGGATGCTCTACGCGCTGCCGCTGGACTCGATCGACAGATCTCTGGGGTAGATGATTCCCTGGCGGTCATGACCACCATCCCCGTGACCACCTGGTCCCTGGAGCAGACCGCCCCGACCGACCTGCTGCCGGCCGCCGCGCCGGAGGGGGACGTGCGGATCGTCCGCTCCGAGGTGCCCTCCCCCGAGTTCAGCCGCTTCCTGTACACGTCCGTCGGCGGTGACATCCGCTGGATCGACCGGCTGGGCTGGACGTACGCGCGCTGGCAGGAGCAGCTGGACCGGCCGGGCGCGGAGACCTGGGTCGCCTACGACCGGGGCACGCCCGCGGGATACATCGAGCTGGACCCGCAGGACGACGGGGTCGTGGAGATCGCCTACTTCGGGCTGATCCCCGCCTTCCGCGGCCGCCGCATCGGCGGGCATCTGCTGTCCTGCGGCACCGCCCGCGCCTGGGACCTCGCCGAGCGCTGGCCCGGGCGCGCGCGGACGAAGCGGGTCTGGGTGCACACCTGCAGCCTGGACGGCGAGCACGCCATGGACAACTATCAGCGCCGGGGCTTCAAGCTCTTCGACACCAAGGTCGAGGAGCAGCCCGAGGTGTCCGCGCCCGGCCCGTGGGCCGGTGCATACCCGGTCTGACCTGCGCGGACAAGACCGTCCGCAGCCGATGTGATCGAGGACACGCTTGTCTCGTACTCCGGGACAAGGGTGTCCGCATCGTGGACGAAGCTGGACTGTGTCCAGACTGCCGTGCCACGCTTTCGTCATGTCTGGAACTGGAATTGCCTTGGTGAGTCGGCGGCACGTCGACCTCGGCCGCATGTCCAGCGCCATCTGTCCGGCGAGCTGACCTGCTCCACCGTGGCCCTCGGCCACCCGCGCAGCACGCCCGACATCTTTTGACTCTCTCCCCCCGCGCAACGACGCGCACGTATGCCCATGCGCCCGCGCGCGCAGGTCAGAGCCGCATTCACGCCTGTCCCGAAGGACGTATCAACCATGGCCGCCACCCCGCAGAAGCCTGCCGCCGCGACTCCACGCCGCAAGGTGAGCCGTCACCGCGGTGAGGGCCAGTGGGCCGCGGGGCACTTCACCCCGCTGAACGGCAACGAGCAGACCAAGAAGGACGACGACGGTCTCAATGTGCGGACACGCATTGAGACGATCTACTCCAAGCGCGGCTTCGACTCCATCGACGGCGGTGACCTGCGCGGACGGATGCGCTGGTGGGGTCTGTACACCCAGCGCAGGCCCGGGATCGACGGCGGCAAGACCGCGATCCTGGAGCCGGAGGAGCTGGACGACGAGTACTTCATGATGCGCGTCCGCATCGACGGCGGTGCGCTGACCACGCAGCAGCTGAGGGTCATCGGGGAGATCTCCCAGGAGTTCGCGCGCGGCACCGCGGACATCACGGACCGGCAGAACGTCCAGTACCACTGGATCCGCATCGAGGACGTCCCGACGATCTGGGAGCGTCTGGAGGGCGTGGGCCTGTCGACGGTCACCGCCTGCGGCGACACCCCCCGCGTGATGATCGGCTCCCCGGTGGCGGGCATCGCCGAGGACGAGATCATCGACGGCACGCCTGCGCTGGAGGAGATGAAGCGCCGCGTGCTCAACAACAAGGCGTACTCCAACCTCCCCCGGAAGTTCAAGACGGCCATCTCGGGCTCGCCGGTCCTCGACGTGGTGCACGAGATCAACGACGTGGCCTTCGTCGGCGTACGGCACCCCGAGCACGGCCCCGGCTTCGACCTGTGGGTCGGCGGAGGCCTGTCCACCAACCCCAAGCTGGGCGTGCGGCTCGGCGCCTGGGTGCCGATCGACGAGGTCCCCGACGTCTACGAGGGCGTCCTGTCGATCTTCCGCGACTACGGCTACCGCCGGCTGCGCACCCGCGCCCGGCTGAAGTTCCTCGTCGCCGACTGGGGCGCGGAGAAGTTCCGCCAGGTCCTGGAGGACGAGTACCTGGGCGGACGCAAGCTGATCGACGGCCCCGCCCCCGAGCAGCCGGTCCAGCAGTGGCGCGACCACATCGGCGTGCACCGCCAGAAGGACGGTCGGTTCTACGTCGGCTTCGCCCCGCGCGTGGGACGCGTCGACGGCGCCACGCTCACCAAGATCGCGGAGCTGGCGGAGGCACACGGCTCGGGCCGGGTGCGTACCACCGTCGAGCAGAAGATGATCGTGCTCGACGTCGAGCAGGACCGGGTCGACTCGCTGGTCGAGGGCCTGGAGGCGCTGGACCTGACCGCCCGGCCGTCCACCTTCCGGCGCGGCACCATGGCCTGCACCGGCATCGAGTACTGCAAGCTCGCCATCGTCGAGACCAAGCAGCGCGGCTCGCAGCTCATCGACGAACTCGAGCGCCGCCTGCCGGAGTTCGACGAGCCGCTGACCATCAACCTCAACGGCTGCCCGAACGCCTGCGCCCGTATCCAGGTCGCGGACATCGGTCTCAAGGGCCAGCTGGTCCTCGACGGCAACGGCGAGCAGGTCGAGGGCTACCAGGTGCACCTCGGCGGCGCGCTCGGCCTGGAGGCCGGGTTCGGCCGCAAGGTGCGTGGTCTGAAGGTCACCTCGCAGGAGCTGCCCGACTACATCGAGCGGGTCCTCAGGCGGTTCCTGGCCGAGCGCGAGGACGGCGAGCGGTTCGCCGCCTGGGCCGCACGCGCCTCCGAGGAGGCCCTGTCATGAGCGAGCGCGCCGCCCCCTTCTACTGCCCCTACTGCGGCGACGAGGACCTACGTCCCGGCGAGCAGGGCCACGGCTCGTGGGAATGCGCGGCATGCAACCGGGCCTTTCAGCTGAAGTTCCTCGGGCTGCTCGCCCGGGGCTTTCAGCACTCCGACGCAGGGGGAGACACGACATGACCACGGTGACGGAAGAGCAGACGACAGAGGATCTCAAGGCGCTCGCCGAGCAGGCGGGCCGTGACTTGGAGGACGCCTCCGCGCTGGAGATCCTGAAGTGGGCGGCCGACACCTTCGGCAAGCGCTTCTGCGTGACCTCGTCCATGGAGGACGCGGTGGTCGCCCACCTCGCCTCACGGGCCATGCCCGGTGTGGACGTGGTGTTCCTCGACACCGGCTACCACTTCCCGGAGACCATCGGCACCCGCGACGCCGTCGAGGCCGTGATGGACGTCAACGTCATCACCCTGACCCCGCGTCAGACGGTCGCCGAGCAGGACGCCGAGTACGGGCCGAAGCTGCACGACCGCGACCCCGACCTGTGCTGCAGGCTGCGCAAGGTCCAGCCGCTGGAGCGGGGCCTGACCAACTACGTGGCCTGGGCGACCGGTCTGCGCCGCGACGAGTCCCCGACCCGGGCGAACACCCCGGTCGTCGGCTGGGACGAGAAGCGGCAGAAGGTCAAGATCTCACCGATCGCCCGCTGGACCCAGGACGACGTCGACGCCTACGTCGCGGAGCACGGCGTGCTGACCAACCCGCTGCTGATGGACGGTTACCCCTCCGTCGGCTGCGCCCCCTGCACCCGCCGGGTCCTGGAGGGCGAGGACGCACGGGCCGGCCGCTGGGCGGGCAGCGCCAAGACCGAGTGCGGGCTGCACGGATGACCGCCGCGCCTTCGACGAATCAGGAGAACCTTGTGACGACCGGAGCCACCGTCTGGCTCACGGGTCTGCCGAGCGCCGGCAAGACCACCATCGCGTACGAGCTGGCAGGCCGGCTGCGCGAGGAGGGCCACCGCGTCGAGGTGCTCGACGGCGACGAGATCCGCGAGTTCATCTCGGCGGGCCTCGGCTTCTCCCGCGAGGACCGGCACACCAATGTGCAGCGCATCGGCTTCCTCGCCGAACTGCTCGCCCGCAACGGCGTCAAGGCGCTCGTCCCGGTGATCGCGCCCTACGCGGACAGCCGCGAGGCGGTCCGCAAGCGTCACCAGGAGAGCGGGGCGCCGTATCTGGAGGTGCACGTCGCCACTCCCGTCGACGTGTGCTCCGTACGTGATGTGAAGGGTCTGTACGCCAAGCAGGCGGCGGGCGAACTGACCGGGCTGACCGGGGTCGACGACCCCTACGAGGCCCCCGAGTCGCCCGACCTGCGGATCGAGTCGCAGCACCAGACCGTCCAGGAGTCCGCGGCCGCGGTCCACGCGCTGCTCACCGAAAGGGGACTGGCATGACGACCGTCGCCACGGCCAAGGAGGGCACGGGCTCCCCGTACGCCCTCTCGCACCTGGACGCGCTGGAGTCCGAGGCGGTGCACATCTTCCGCGAGGTGGCGGGCGAGTTCGAACGGCCGGTGATCCTCTTCTCCGGCGGCAAGGACTCCATCCTCATGCTCCACCTGGCCCTGAAGGCCTTCGCCCCCGCGGCGATCCCCTTCTCACTGCTGCACGTCGACACCGGGCACAACTTCCCCGAAGTCCTCGAATACCGCGACCGCGTGGTGGAGCAGCACGGACTGCGGCTGCACGTGGCCTCGGTGCAGGACTACATCGACCGCGGCGTCCTCAAGGAGCGCGCGGACGGCACCCGCAACCCGCTGCAGACGCTGCCGCTGACGGAGAAGATCCAGGCGGAGCGGTTCGACGCGGTCTTCGGCGGCGGACGGCGCGACGAGGAGAAGGCACGGGCCAAGGAACGGGTGTTCAGTCTGCGGGACGAGTTCTCGCAGTGGGACCCGCGCCGCCAGCGGCCCGAGCTGTGGAACCTCTACAACGGCCGGCACGCACCGGGCGAGCACGTCCGGGTCTTCCCGCTGTCCAACTGGACCGAGCTGGACGTGTGGCAGTACATCGCCCGCGAGAACGTCCAGCTGCCGCAGATCTACTTCGCGCACGAGCGTGAGGTGTTCAAGCGCGGCGGGATGTGGCTGACGGCCGGTGAGTGGGGCGGGCCCAGGGACGGCGAGACCGTGGAGAAGCGGCAGGTGCGCTACCGCACGGTCGGCGACATGTCCTGCACCGGCGCCGTCGACTCCGACGCCGACACCATCGACAAGGTGATCGTCGAGATCGCCGCCTCCCGGCTGACCGAGCGGGGCGCGACGCGCGCCGACGACAAGCTCTCCGAGGCCGCGATGGAAGACCGCAAGCGCGAGGGGTACTTCTAAGCATGAGCACGATCACGACCGAGGAGCTCTCGGCCACCACGCTGCTGCGGTTCGCCACCGCCGGTTCCGTCGACGACGGCAAGTCGACCCTGGTGGGCCGGCTGCTGCACGACTCCAAGTCGGTCCTCACCGACCAGCTGGAAGCCGTCGAACACGCCTCCCGCAACCGCGGCCAGGACGCCCCCGACCTCGCCCTCCTCACCGACGGCCTGCGCGCCGAACGCGAACAGGGCATCACCATCGACGTCGCCTACCGCTACTTCGCGACGCCCAAACGCCGGTTCATCCTCGCCGACACCCCCGGCCATGTGCAGTACACCCGCAACATGGTCACCGGCGCCTCCACCGCCGAACTCACCATCATCCTCGTCGACGCCCGCAACGGCGTCGTCGAACAGACCCGCCGGCACGCGGCGATCGCGGCCCTGCTGCGGGTGCCGCACGTGGTCCTGGCCGTGAACAAGATGGACCTGGTCGACTACAAGGAGCCCGTCTTCGCCGCGATCGCCGAGGAGTTCACGGCGTACGCGCTGGAACTGGGCGTCCCCGAGGTCACCGCGATCCCGATCTCCGCGCTCGTCGGCGACAACGTGGTGGAGCCGTCGGCCACCATGGACTGGTACGGCGGCCCGACGGTCCTGGAGCACCTGGAGACGGTCCCGGTCAGTCACGACCTGAGCCACTGCCACGCGCGGCTGCCCGTGCAGTACGTGATCCGGCCGCAGACCGCCGAGCACCCGGACTACCGGGGCTACGCCGGGCAGATCGCCGCCGGTTCGTTCCATGTCGGCGAGCCGGTCACGGTGCTGCCCTCCGGCCGTGCCTCGCGGATCAGCGCGATCGACCTGCTGGGCGAGCCGGTCGACGTCGCCTGGACCACCCAGTCGGTGACCCTCCTGCTGGAGGACGACATCGACATCTCGCGCGGCGACCTGATCGTGCCCAGCAAGGACGCCCCGGCGACCACGCAGGACATCGAGGCGACCGTCTGCCATGTCGCCGACGCGGCGCTGACCGTCGGCCACCGGGTGCTGCTCAAGCACGGCACGCGCACGGTCAAGGCGATCGTGAAGGACATCCCGTCCCGGCTGACGCTGTCGGACCTGTCCCTGCACCCGCACCCGGGGCAGCTCGTCGCCAACGACATCGGCCGGGTGAAGATCCGCACCGCGGAGCCGCTGCCGGTCGACTCCTACTCCGACTCGCGCCGCACCGGCTCCTTCATCCTCATCGACCCCAGCGACGGCACCACGCTGACCGCGGGCATGGTCGGCGAGTCGTTCGCGGCCCCCGAGCCCGTCAAGGACGAGTCCGAGGACGACGGGTGGGACTTCTGAGATGAACCCCACCGACTACTACTCCACGTTCGCCAAGGAGGGCGGCCGCATCGGCAGCGGCGACCTCGGCAGCGGGCAGGGCGGAGTGACGCGATGTGTGCGCTGACGTACGCGCACTGCCTGCGCGCCCTCACCCCCCACCGCCGTAGACGCAAACCTGCCGATCTCCCGGCCACGACCTGAAAGACCGTGACCGCCGGGCCAACGAGAGGAAAACCTCCCGTGCCTGCCAACCGCTCGCGCAGCAAGTCCCTTCGCCGCGGCATCACCGTGATCGCGGCCCTTCCGCTTCTCGCCCTCGCCGCTTGCGGTTACGGGTCCAAGGCCGACGACACCGACACCGCGAAGGTGGCCGCCGGGTCCAAGAAGATCGACGGGCTGGACTCCGTCAAGATCGGCTACTTCGGCAACCTCACCCACGCGACCGCACTGGTCGGCCGTGAGCAGGGCCTGTTCCAGAAGGAACTGGGCGCCACCAAGGCCGACTACGCGATCTTCAACGCCGGCCCCTCCGAGATCGAGGCCCTCAACTCGGGCTCCATCGACATCGGCTGGCTCGGCCCCTCCCCGGCGATCAACGGGTACACCAAGTCCAACGGCAAGAGCCTGAAGATCATCGGCGGTTCGGCCTCCGGCGGCGTCAAGCTCGTCGTGAACCCGAAGAAGATCAAGTCCCTGAAGGACGTCAAGGGCAAGAAGATCGCGACGCCCCAGCTGGGCAACACGCAGGACGTCGCGTTCCTCAACTGGGCCGCGGAACAGGGCTGGAAGGTCGACGCGCAGAGCGGCAAGGGTGATGTGACGGTCGTCCGCACCGACAACAAGATCACCCCGGACGCCTACAAGGCGGGCTCCATCGACGGCGCCTGGGTGCCGGAGCCGACCGCCTCGAAGCTGGTCGCCGAGGGCGCCAAAACGATTCTCGACGAGTCCACGCTGTGGCCCGACCAGAAGTTCGTCATCACGAACATCATCGTGCGGCAGGCCTTCCTCAAGGAGCACCCGAAGGCCGTCGAGGCGGTCCTGAAGGCCTCGGTCGAGGCCAACAAGTGGATCAACGCCAACCCCGGCAAGGCGAAGGCGGCGGCGAACAAGCAGCTGGGGATCGACTCCGGCAAGGAGCTGCCGGCGAACGTCCTGGACCCGGCGTGGAAGTCCATCCGGTTCACCGACGACCCGCTGGCCGCCACGCTCAACACCGAGGCGGCGCACGCGGTCAAGGCAGGCCTGCTGGAGAAGCCGGACCTCAAGGGCATCTACGACCTCACCGTCCTCAACAAGGTCCTCAAGGCCGCGGGCGAGAGCCCGGTCGACGCCGCCGGTCTCGGCACCAGCTGACGCAAGTCCCGACGAGTTCCCAGGAGGTGACGACCATGGCCACGACCACGACGCTCGCCAAGGCCGACGAGACGGTCGAGTACGCGGCACGCCTCGACCACGTGTCGAAGTCCTTCGCGACGCCCCGCGGGCAGCAGCTCGTCCTGGACGACATCAGCATCGATGTCGCGCCGGGTGAGTTCGTCACCCTTCTGGGGGCCTCGGGCTGCGGCAAGTCCACGCTGCTGAACCTGGTGGCGGGTCTCGACCGGCCCACCGCGGGCTCCATCACGACCGACGGGCGCCCCGCCCTGATGTTCCAGGAGCACGCGCTGTTCCCGTGGCTGACCGCGGGCAAGAACATCGAACTCGCCCTGAAGCTCAGGGGTGTGCCCAAGCAGGACCGGCGCGGGAAGGCCGAGTCGCTGCTGGAGCTGGTCCGGCTGAAGGGCGCGTACGGCAAGCGCGTCCACGAGCTGTCGGGCGGTATGCGCCAGCGTGCGGCACTGGCCCGCGCGCTCGCGCAGGAGAGCAATCTGCTGCTGATGGACGAGCCGTTCTCGGCCCTGGACGCCATCACCCGGGACGTGCTCCACGACGAGCTGACCCGCATCTGGCAGGAGACGGGGGTGTCCGTCCTGTTCGTCACGCACAACGTGCGTGAGGCGGTACGGCTCGCCCAGCGGGTGATCCTGCTGTCCTCCCGTCCGGGCCGTATCGCCCGTGAATGGTCGGTCGGCATTCCGCAGCCGCGCCGTATCGAGGACGCGCCCGTCGCCGAACTGTCCCTTGAGATCACCGATGTACTGCGTGGGGAGATCCGCCGTCATGGCCAGCACTGAGACCACACCGGTCCAGGACTCCGGGAGTGTCGAGGCCGGCCTGGACGCGCTGGAGACCTCGGCCACCGGCCGTCCGACCCTGCGGCAGACCTTCGTCAACAAGATCTTTCCGCCGATCGTCGCGATCGCCGTCGTCCTCGTGATCTGGGCGGTCCTCTACCCGGTCGTCGACGACCCGACCAAGCTGCCCTCGCCGGGAGCGGTGGGCAGCGCCTTCCAGGACGCCTGGCTCAAGGGCGATCTGCTCGGCTACATCTGGACCAGCGTCTCGCGCGGTCTGCTGGGCTTCTTCTTCGCCCTGCTCATCGGCACCCCGCTCGGACTGCTGGTGGCCCGGGTGAAGTTCGTGCGCGCGGCGATCGGCCCGATCCTGTCCGGCCTGCAGTCGCTGCCGTCGGTGGCGTGGGTGCCGCCGGCCGTGATCTGGCTGGGTCTGAACAACTCCATGATGTACGCCGTGATCCTGCTCGGCGCGGTCCCCTCCATCGCCAACGGCCTGGTGTCCGGCGTCGACCAGGTGCCGCCGCTGTTCCTGCGGGCGGGCCGCACGATGGGCGCCACGGGCATCAAGGGCATCTGGCACGTCACCCTGCCCGCGGCGCTGCCCGGTTATGTGGCGGGCCTCAAGCAGGGCTGGGCCTTCTCCTGGCGCTCGCTGATGGCCGCGGAGATCATCGCGAACTTCCCCGACCTGGGCGTGGGCCTCGGCCAGCTCCTGGAGAACGCCCGTACCGCCAGCGACATGGCCATGGTGTTCGAGGCCATCCTGCTGATCCTGTTCGTCGGCATCGCCATCGACCTGCTGATCTTCAGTCCGCTGGAGCGGTGGGTGCTGCGCAGCCGCGGCCTGCTGGTGAAGAGCTGATCCCATGCGCCCTGTGAAGCCGGTCCACCCCGTCCTTGTAGTGATCGCCCACGGCAGCCGCGATGCGCGGCACGCCGCGACCGTGCACGCCCTCGTGCGGCGCGTTCGGTCGCTGCGGCCGGGGCTGCGCGTGGAGATCGGCTTCCTGGACTTCAACATCCCTTCCGTGCACGGGGTGCTGGAGTCGCTGGCGGCGGAGGGCGTCCGCGACGTCGTGGCGCTCCCGCTCCTGCTGACGCGCGCCTTCCACGCGAAGTCGGACATCCCCGCGGTCCTGCGGGACGCGCCGCCGCAGCTGCGCATCCGCCAGGCGGACGTGCTCGGTCCGTCGCCGCTGCTGCTGTCCGCCCTCGAACGGCGGCTGTACGAGGCCGGGCTGGGCCCGGCCGACAAGTCCTCGACCGGGGTCGTGCTGGCCTCGGCGGGGTCCTCCGACCCGGAGGCGATCGCAGTGATCGCAGAAATCGCGCGGGAGTGGCGGCACACCGGTTGGTGCGCCGTGCGGCCTGCGTTCGCCTCCGCATCCCTTCCCCGCACCGAGGACGCGGTACGGGAGCTGCGGGCGCTGGGCTGCGCGCGCGT
The DNA here is from genome assembly GCF_022698145.1 of Streptomyces spinosisporus. Taxonomy (GTDB): domain Bacteria; phylum Actinomycetota; class Actinomycetes; order Streptomycetales; family Streptomycetaceae; genus Streptomyces; species Streptomyces spinosisporus. The sequence continues at coordinate 376,705 of NZ_JALDAX010000001.1, read as the reverse complement.
CGCCGTCGCCCCCTATGTCCTGGCGCCCGGCTTCCTGCCGGACCGGATCGCGCGGGGCGCGGGAGAGGCGGACGTACTGGCCGGCGTGCTCGGCCCGGCACCGGAGGTGGCGCGGGTGCTGCTGGAGCGGTACGACGAGGCGCGGCTGCCGGTGCCGGCGGCCCTCGGCGCCTAGCGCCCGGTCAGTCGAAACGCAGCGACCCCGTGCGGGTGCGCTTGAGTTCGAAGAGGTCCGGGTCGGTCGCCAGGACGCGGAACGCGTCGAAGAGTCCGGCCGCGCGGGCGCCCCGGGGGATCGTCCGCAGCACCGGCCCGAACCACACCGTTCCGTCGACGTGCAGGGTGGGTGTGCCCACGTAGCCGCCCGAGTCGGGCTCGACGCCCGCCTCGTGGCTGCGACGTACGGCGTCGTCGTACGACGGGTCGTGCACGGCGGCGGCGAGGTCGGCCGGCAGGCCCAGTTCGGCCAGGGAGTCCGCCACCACGGCGTCGAAGTCGTCGGCCTTGCGCTCGTGGATACGGGTGCCGAACGCGGTGTACAGATCGCGCAGGACCTTCTCGCCGTGCCGCTCGGCGGCGGCCACGGCGACCCGGACCGGGCCGATGGACTTGTCGACCAACTCGCGGTACCAGTCGGGCAGTTCATTGCCGATGTTGTGCAGATACAGGCTCATCGCGTGGAAGCGGAGGTCGAGCGGGCGCTCGCGCTCGACCTCCAGCAGCCAGCGGGAGGTGATCCAGGCGAAGGGACAGGCGGGGTCGAACCAGAAGTCGACCCGGGTGGTCGAGGTGTTCGTCATGCCGTCGACGCTATGGGCGCAATGGCGCAGTGTCCCGGCCCATTCGGTGTCTGTGTCACTGGCCCAATTCGAGCCTCCGCTCACCGGCCCAGTTCGGGATCCCGTCCGCTCGACGCCAGGGCACGGTCGAAGACGGGTGCGTCGTCCGGCACGGGCACCGGGTCGGCGAAGCCGTCGTACTGGCGGTAGAGGTCGCCGTGCTTCTCGACGACGTGCAGGACGAAGGCGGCGGTGTCGTCCGAGACGTGGAACGGCTGGCCGGTGGCGGTGGCGACGTCCCAGCCGTGCACGGCCATCTCCTTGATGACCATCGAGGCGATGTCGAGCGCGGGCACCTTCGCCATGCCGAGGTCCACCTCGCCCTCCCACACCGCGGGGTCGGCCCAGGCCGCCACCGCGCGGTCGAGCCGGGCCGCGTAGGCGGCGGGCCAGCCGGGCTCCGCGGTGAAGTCGCGTGCGGTGAGCTCCTCGGGGAGGTCCTTGCGCAGGGCGCGGTGCTCCAGACCGTGGGAGGTGTAGAGCACCCAGTGGTTGACCAGGGCGCGCACGTCCCAGTCGGGGCAGTGGGTGGGGTCGCCGAGCCGGTCCGCCGGGACGTCGCGCGCGACACGCGCCGCCTCGGCGGCACACTCGGTCATGTACGGGTGCAGTTGCTTCGGGTCGTCGTACGTCATGCACCCCACGCTAGGAAGGGCCCGCTCAGGACTCTTGAACAAACGCGACAGCTTCGCCGGCCTCGACCGCTTCGACGGCTTCGTCGGCCCGGCGGACGAGCTCGTCGATCTCCATCGAGCCCGGCTCACGGCGCTCGCGCGCGAAGGTGTTCGCGAGGTGCTGGAGCAGGTCGTTGAGCGGGGTCGGCACGCCGTGCAGCCGGCCCAGCAGGGCGATCTCGCCGTTGAGGTAGTCCGCCTCGATGGTGCCGGTGCCACGGCTGAGCGACTGCCAGGAGGAGCCGCCGCCGCGCGGGGCGCCGTCGAGCGGCACCAGGTCGACCTTGTGGCCGCGCAGCGCCTGCTGCTCCGCGACGCTCGCGTACGCGATCCCGGCGGCGTCCAGCACGCTCTCGCCCTCGGCGCGCACCCTGCCGTACAGCTGTCCGGCCTTGTCCCCGGCGATGGGCCCGGCGACGGCCTCCAGGGCGTTGCCCAGGTTGGACAGCAGCTTGGCGTACTGCCAGCGGGCCACGTCGGCCACGACCGGTGCCTCGAAGTGCGCCTTCTCCAGGTCGGCGGCGACCCGCCGGGCGGTCTCGTCGGTGCCGTGCGGGTGGCGGCCCAGGTGCAGCATGCCGGTGAGGGGGCTGCCCGCGGCGGAGACGGCACCCGGCTCGACGAAGGTCGCCGGCAGCCACACGCAGACGCCGTACACCTGCCGGAAGACGCGCAGGGCGAGGCGCTGGCCCTCGACGCCGTTCTGGGCGCAGAACAGCGGCAGCCGCTCCGCCGCCGTGCCGCCGCCCGCGACCGGCGCGGGACCCCAGGCCTGCAGCGCGGCCACGGTGTCCTGGGTCTTCACGGCAAGGACGAGCACGTCGTCGGCCCTCAACTCCCCCAGCTCGTCCGGCCCTTCGACGGCCGGCAGCCGGTGGGTGTACTCGCCGTCCGGCACCTTCAGCCGCAGCCCGCCCTCCCGCAGCGCGGCGAGGTGCGCGCCCCGCGCGACCAGGACGACCTCGTGGCCCGCGCCCGCGAGACGCCCGCCGATCGCGCCGCCGACGGCGCCTGCTCCGATGATGATGTAGCGCATGCCCTGAGCCTCGCACACCCGTGTGCGGCGCCGGTCCCGGCCCCGATCACCCGGCGGTGAGCTCGACCAGCTTGGTGACGGTGTTCCAGTTGCGGCTGGTCGCGATCACGCCCTTGTTGATACGCGGCTTCGCCAGGTGCTCGGCGAGCTTGGAGCGGCCGAGCCCGTCGGGGACGTAGAGGTACAGCTCGCGCCGTCCGAGCCGGAACTCCTCCGGCAGATACGTCTCCCGGTCGATCTCCGCGAAGCGCGCCGCGTCGACGGGCGCGGAGAAGTAGGTGACGTGCAGCTGCCTGGCCTCCAGCTCGGCGGCCGGGAACGGACAGGCCTCCACGACCGCCGCGAGGTAGGCGTGGTCGCGCACGATGACGTCGACCGGGAAACCGCAGTGCTTCCCGATCGCCTCGGCGAGCTCGGCGGCCAGGGACTCCTCGTCGCCGTGACCGGTGGTGAAGACGGCCTGTCCGCTCTGCAGATGGGTGCGGACGCCCTCGTATCCGAGACCGGTCATCAGCTGCCGCAGCTCGGCCATCGGGAGCTTGCGGCCGCCCACGTTCACCGCGCGCAGCAGCGCCGCATACGTCGTCGTCATGGGCCCCACCCTAGGGCCGTCGTGCCCCGTGGGGGTGGGCACGACGGCCGTGTCCGCGCACGGCGGACTGCGCGAAACTCTGGCCGAACGACCCGGCCCGGAGCAACACCTACACGCAGCTGTGACTTGTTCAACAAGGTTCTGTAATCACAAAGAGGAGCGATGCCGACGGACCGGACACGGGCCGGTCACCCTGATCACTACCGTCGGGTAGCCCGGATAGATGTAAGGGACCATGGTCCTCCCCAGCGGTGAGGCAGCCGGGTCCGAGGGGATGAGTTCCCGCCCCGGCACTTCACCGGGCAGCACGACGAGATGCGCTTACGGCGCCCATACCTTCGAAGCGGAAGGTGGCGGCACGGGGCCGTCACCGTGCAAGAGGGGGCAGGCCCGTCATGGGGAACGGAGATGCGCGGGTGCGGGGTATAGCCGCCCGGGCCGGCGGCTGGAGCGCCCGGCACCGATGGGCCGCCGTCGGAATCTGGGTGCTGTTCGTCGTCCTGGCGATGGGGCTCGGCTCCGCGGCGGGCCGGGTGGACGTCAAGGACAGCGACCAGCTCAAGGGCGAGACCCACACCGCCGCCAAGATCGTCGAGGACGCGGGCATCGAGGAGCCGGCCAGTGAGAGCGTCCTGATCCAGGCCAGGGACGGGAACGTCAAGGCCACGGATCCCGAGTTCAGGGCGGCCGTCGCCGCGGTCGTGAAGGCCGTCGACGCGACCGGCAGGGTCACGGACGTGCAGTCGCCGTACACCACGCAGACGATCTCCAAGGACGGGCGCAGCGCGCTGGTCCAGTTCGACATGCGCGGCGACTCCGACACCGCGGGCGAGCGGGTGGAGCCCGTGCTCAAGGCCGTCGACGGGGTGCAGAAGGACCACGAGACGCTGCGGATCGAGGAGATCGGCGGCGCCAGCATGATGAAGACGTTCGACGACGCCTTCGGGGACGACTTCCAGAAGGCCGAGCTCTCCGCGGTGCCCGTGGCCCTCGGCATTCTGCTGATCGCCTTCGGCGCGCTGGTCGCGGCCCTGCTGCCGGTGGCTCTGGCGATCACCGCGATCATGGCCACGATGGGCCTGATGGGCGTCGTCAGCCATGTGATGCCGATGAGCGACACCGCCAACTCCGTGATGCTGCTGGTCGGTCTGGCCGTCGGCGTCGACTACTGCCTGTTCTATCTGCGCCGGGAGCGCGAGGAGCGGGCCGCCGGACGTGACGCGCAGACGGCTCTGCGGGTCGCCGCCGCCACCAGTGGCCGCGCGATCATCGTCTCCGGTGTCACGGTGTGCGTGGCGATGGCGGGCATGCTCTTCACCGGGCTCGCCGAGTTCGAGGCGATGGGTCTGGCCTCGCTGATGGTCGTCGCGGTCGCCATGGTCGGCTCGGTGACCGTACTGCCCGCGCTGCTCTCGCTGCTCGGCGAGCGGGTCGAGAAGGGCAGGATCCCCTTCCTGCGCAAGGCGATGGAGCGCCGGGCCGCCCGCACGGGCGGGGAGAGCCGGTTCTGGACCGCCGTCCTGCGCGGTGTCCTCGCTAGGCCGCTGGTCTCCGTCCTGGTGGCGGTGGGCGCGCTGCTGGCCGTCGCGGCTCCCGCGATCGGCATGAAGACCCAGAACCTCACGCTGGACCAGGAGTTCGGCAACTCCCTTCCGATCGTGCAGACGTACAACCGCGTCAACGACGCCTTCCCGGGCGGCTCCGAGCCGGCCGAGGTCGTCGTCAAGGCCAAGGACATCAACGCCCCCGAGGTGAAGTCCGCGCTCGCCGACTTCAAGGAGCGGGCGATCAGTTCGGGCGCCTCGCGCGGCCCGGTCGAGATCAAGCTGCACGATGCGCAGAACGTCGCCTACGTCTACGTCCCGCTGGTCGGCGGCTCCGACCTGGACAAGGCGGGCGCCAGCCTGGACAAGCTGCGCGACGAGGTGCGGCCCGCGACGCTGGGCAAGGTGGACGGCCTGCAGGCGCCGATCACCGGACAGGTCGCCGGCTCGAAGGACTTCAACGACCAGCTCGCCGGAGCCGTGATCCCGGTCTTCGCGTTCGTCGTGGTCTTCGCCTTCGCGCTGATGCTGCTGTCGTTCCGCTCGCTGACCGTCGCGATCACCTCGATCCTGCTCAACCTGCTGTCGGTGGGCGCCGCCTACGGCATCCTCGTCGCCGTCTTCCAGCACGGCTGGGGCGCGTCCCTGGTGGGCGCGGAGGGCGTCGGCGCGATCATCACCTGGCTGCCGCTGTTCCTGTTCGTGATCCTGTTCGGACTGAGCATGGACTACCACGTGTTCGTGGTCTCGCGGATCCGCGAGGCGCGGCTGCGCGGCCGTTCGACGCGGGACGCGATCCAGCACGGTGTGGTCACCACGGCCGGTGTGGTCACCAGCGCCGCGGTCATCATGGTCGCCGTGTTCGCCATCTTCGGCACGCTGTCCATGCAGTCCATGAAGCAGATGGGCGTGGGCCTCGCGGCCGCGGTGCTGATCGACGCGACGATCATCCGGGGCGTGCTGCTCCCCGCGGTGATGGCGCTGCTCGGCGAGCGCAACTGGTATCTGCCGAAGTGGCTGAACCGGCTGCCGGACCTGACGCACGACGAGGCCGCGGACGCCGTGGCCGCGCCCGGGGCGCGGGACGACGAGGGGGAGCCGGTGAGGGTGTGAACCCGATGAACTCGCTGAACCGCTCAACCCGCTATACCCGCTGAACCCGCTTGGAATAAGGGCCCGTTGGCTGCCGGGGAGCCAACGGGCCCTCTCTCATGCCCGGCGCTCGGGCAGTTCGGCCTCGATGAGGTCGGCCGCCCGCGGTGTGCCCCCTTCCCGGGCCATCTCGGCCCGGATGTCCTCGAGCCTGCGGGCCACCTGGGGATCGCCGACGAGCGCGAGGGCGGCTTCCCGCAGGGCCTCGGCGCTCGCCTCCTCCGTGTCGATGCGGCGTGCGACGCCGAGACCCACCAGCATGTCCGCGTTGCCGAACTGGTCCACGGCCTGCGGTACGGCGATCATCGGCGTGGCCGTGCCCAGCCCCTCCTGGCTGCCGCCCGCACCCGCGTGCGTGACGAACAGGTCGGCCTGCCGGAGGATCGCCAACTGCGGCACCCAGGACCGCACTTCGACGTTGTCCGGCAGGTCACCCAGCTCGCCGGGGTCCACATGCCGGCCGATCTGGAGCACGAGATGCCAGCCCGGCAGACCGGCGAAGGCCTCCACGCACGCGCGGTAGAACACCGGCTGCTTGGTGAAGGCCGACCCCAGGGAGACGAGCACGACCTTCTCGGCACCCTCCGGACGCTGCCAGTCGCCCTCCGCGGAGCGGTCGCCCTGGCAGGCGCCGACGAAGGTGTACACGCTCTCGTCGACCCGGTCGGCGTTCGGCTGCAGCGCGCTCGGGATCAGGACGAGCGAGCGGTCGGGCCGGCCGGCGAAGGGGTCCGGGTGCAGGGCGATGCCGTTCTCCTCCAGCCAGCCCTGGAAGCGGGCGTAGTACGCCTGTCCGCGCGGGGTGCTCTTCGGCTCCGCCCACATCGGCTCGGCGACCTCCTCCTCGTACCCCTTCCAGGCGACGAGGTTGGGCGACAGCGAGATGGCGGGCACACCCCAGCGGTGGGCGAGGACCCGGGCCGGGTACGACGTGATGTCGTGCAGCACGAGATCCGGCTCGTCCCCCTCGTACGCCTCGATGAGCTGCGGCAGGGCCTGGATCGCGTCGTTCAGGAACAGCTCGACGTGGTCGAGCAGTTCGCTGCCCCAGGCGTCCGGGGCGGCGTCGGGGCCGGGGAGGGTGGAGTTCCACGGCTTCGGCTCGGCGCCGGTCGCGGCGACCTTCTCGGCGAAGGCGGGCGGGATCGCGTACGTGACACGGTGTCCCCGCGCGACGAGCTCGCGGATCACCTCCAGGCTGGGGTTGACGTGCCCATGGGCGGCGACGGAGAACATCGCGATGTGGGCGGGGCGGGTGGTGGGGGCTCGGCTGGTCATGTGATCGACCGTAGGCGAGACGATACGTCTCGTGCAACTGCAATACGTCGCATACGTCACCGGCTCACCCGCCCAGCACGTCGTACAGCCGCAGCCAGCGCTCCGGCGACACCTGACCGACCAGGGCGCCCGGGTCCAGTCCCGCCGCCCGGAACGCGGCGTCCACCCGGCGCCTCGGGTACGCGCGCCGCAGCGAGGCGTGCAGCGAGCCGCCGACGCCGGAGAAGCCGAGCTCGACGAGGTGCCGCCAGCCGGCGTGGGCCGCGCGGTCGAGCAGTGGGGTACTGCGCCGCTCGATGCGTACGACTCCGGCGTCGACGCGCGGCACGGGCCGGAAGCGGCTTCGGTCGACCCGGCCGACCAGCCGCCACTCGTGGCGCGGCCAGCTGAGGACCGTGACCAGGGTCCAGCTCCCGTAGTCGCCGGTGCGCTTGCGGGCGTATTCGAGCTGGGTGAGGAGGGTGGCCTCGGTGAGTGCGGGGGCCCGCAGACACCAGTCGACGATCGCGCTGGTGCGGTGGAACGGCACGTTCCCGGCGACGGCGAACGGCGCGCAGGGCGGGTCGGCGTGCAGGAAGTCGCCGCCGATGACGGTGACATGGGGCGTGTCCGCGAAGCGGGCGCGCAGTGCGGGCAGCAGTCGGCGGTCGATCTCGTACGCCCGCAGCTCTCGGCAGCGGGGGGCGAGCCGCTCGGTCAACGCGCCTTTTCCGGCGCCGACTTCGAGCAGCAGGGGGGCCTCGTGTCCGTGCGGGACGGCGAGCCGGGCGAGGTGTTCGGCGGCGGCGCGGTCGGCGAGGAAGTTCTGCGAGAGCTTCGGGGAGGGCTTCGCGGAGTGCTTCGCGGAGTGCTTCTGCGAGCGCGCGCGGGAGGTCGGGCTGGGGCGGGCCATGGCCTGCGTCCTTGTCTTCCGGGAGAAGTAAGAGGGCAGCCGAGGCCCTGGCCGGAAGACAGGAAGCGAGCGAGCATGCGCGAGACGCGGGGCGTGCCGCCAAGGGGCACGCGCCGCGAAGGGATCAGCGGGTGCGGCTCTCCGTACCGGTCAGGGCACCGGGGCCACGACGCATCCGTACGGAGTGCGTGCTGCCCCGGCCGAGACCGGTGTCGGTGATCGCGTTGCAAGCTGCCACGGACGGAACGCTAGGCGGGCGGCCGTCGGCCGGCAACGGGTTTTCCGGCGGCTGCTCAGCGCTGGTAGCGGGCCAGCACCAGGTTCCCGTCCTTCTCCAGCCGGCTGCGCAGCTCTCCGAGGTCGATGTCTCCGCTGTAGTACTCCTGGAAGGCGGGCGTCGCCACCTTGTCCTTCCACTCGGGGTAGCCGCGGACGGACTGCGCGGGTGCTGAGCTGAGGTGGGCGGCGAGGGCGGTGCCGGTCGCCCAGCCGTCCTTGGCCGTGTGCAGGGCCGGGTCGTCGAGGGCCCGGGTGCCGGTCGGCAGCATCCAGTCCCCCAGCGCGAGCCGCACCATGTTCTCCGGGCGCAGCAGGAAGTCGACGAACGCGGCCGCCTCCTTCTTGTGCGGGCTGTCCTCGGCGACGGACAGGGTCTGCGGGCTGACGCCCTGGGTGAGTCCGTCGGCGCCGGCCGGTGCGGGCAGCACCTGCCAGTGGAAGCCCTTGGGTGCCTGCTGCGCGATCTGCTGACGGTAGGAGAAGCCGAGCGGGACCATCGCGTACTTGCCGGCGAAGAAGCCGGGCAGGGTGTCGGAGCCGCCGCTGCCCAGGGTGGTGGGCGAGGCGCTGTGATCGGTGTTCGCCTGGTCGTGGATCGTGCGCGGCACCACCTGGTCGGCCGCCGCGAAGCGGATCGTCACCTTGCCGTCCGCGCCCCGGTGGAACAGCTCGCCGCCCGCCGACAGGGACAGGTTGAGGGTGGCGGAGACGGGCTCTTTGAGCGGCCAGGCCACGCCGTACTTGCCCTTGCCGCTCAGCCGCTTCGTCACCTGCCGGAACTCCGGCCAGGTCCAGGGGTGTTCGGGCGTCGGGATGCGCACGCCGGCCTTCTTCAGCCAGGTGGAGTTGGCGATGAGCACCCTCGGCTCCTGGAGGAAGGGCACGCCGTAGATGCCGTCGCCGAAGGTCGCCGTCCGCCAACTCCGCTGCGGGATGTCGGACTTGAGGCGGGCGGGCAGCAGGTCGGTCAGGTCGGCGAGATAGCCGCCGTAGGCGAAGTCCGCGAGGTCGTCGGAGGCGTCGTGGATGATGTCGGGTGCCTCACCGCCCTCGAAGGAGGTGAGCAGCTGGTCGTGGACGCTGTCCCAACTCCCCTGCACATACTCGACCTTGACGTCCGGATGGCTCGCGTTCCACTCCTTGACCAGCTCCTTGTTGGCCTCGACGGACTCCTGCTGCCAGGCCAGGGACTGGAAGCGGAGCGTGATGCGGCCGTGCGCGCCGCCGCTGCCTCCGCTGGTGCAGCCGGCCAGCAGCAGGGTGAGGACCTGGAGGCAGATCATGCGGGTGCGCATCAGTTCTTCACCGCCCCGGTGAGCATGCCGCCGGTGATCCGCCGCTGGATGAGCGCGAAGACGACGAGGGAGGGCAGCGTCGCGAGGAACGCGGCGGCCGCGAGCGGTCCGAGGTCCGCGACCCCTTCGGCGCCGATGAAGTGGGTGAGGATCACGGGCAGGGTCTGTTTCTCCGGTGTCTTCAGCAGGACCAGCGCGAAGAAGAACTCGTTCCACGCGGTGACGAAGGCGAACAGGCCCGTCGCCGCGATCCCCGGCGCGAGCAGCGGCGCCACCACGGACACCAGGGTCCGGGTGCGCCCGGCCCCGTCGACGGCCGCCGCCTCCTCGACCTCGGTGGGCACGGCACGGACGTATCCGGCCAGCATCCACAGCGCGAACGGCAGCGCCCACACCACGTAGACCAGCGTCAGCCCGAACAGGGAGTTGATCAGGTGCAGGTTCTTCAGCACGAGGAACAGCGGGATGATCACCAGGACCAGCGGGAACGCCTGGCTGACCACCACCCAGCCGGTCGCGGCCCGGGTCAGCGCGGTGCGGCGGCGGGCCATGACGTAGGCGAGCGGGGTCGCGATCACCACGGCGATGACGGCCGCACCGGCCGCGGCGAGCAGGGAGTTGAGTGCGGCGTGCAGCAGGGGCTGCTCGTCGAAGGCCTGCCGGAAGTTGTCGAGCGTGGGGTTGCGCGGGATCCAGGTGGGATGCAGACTGCCCAGCTCGCGCGGCGACTTGAAGGCGGTGGACAGCAGCCACAGGAACGGGAAGGCGAGGAAGACGAGATAGCAGAGCAGGGCGGCGTACTGCCCTGCGCGGGTGCCGGTCCGGGACCTCATGCCTCGTCACCTCCGCTGAGCCGTCCCACCAGGAAGAGGGCGAGCAGGACGGAGATGACGGCGACCATCACGCATCCCATCGCCGCCGCGTACCCGAACTGGCCGTAGCGGAAGGCCTCTTCGTAGGCGAACAGCATGGGCAGCCGGGTACGGCCGCCGGGGCCGCCGTTGGTCAGGACGTAGACCAGGGCGAAGGAGTTGAAGTTCCAGATCAGGTTGAGCGCGGTGATGGCGAGGGCGATCGGTCTGAGGGCGGGCCAGGTGACCGTGCGGAAACGGCGCCAGGCGCCCGCTCCGTCGACGGCGGCCGCCTCGTGCAGTTCGCGTGGGGTGTTCTGCAGTCCGGCGAGCAGGGCGACCGTGGTCTGCGGCATACCGGCCCAGACGCCGACGACGACGACCGCGGGCAGCGCGGTGGCAAGCCCGCTGAGCCAGTCGCGGCCGTCACCGAGGCCGAGGTCGCGCAGGGTCTCGTTGAGCACCCCCGCGTCGGGGTTGTAGACCAGCCGCCACATGACGCCCACGACGACCTCGGGCATCGCCCACGGGACGATCGCCAGGGCGCGGGCCAGCCAGCGCAGCCTCAGGTCCTCGTTGAGCAGCAGGGCGAGGCCGAGTGCCAGCAGGAACTGCGGCACGGTCACCCCGACCGCCCACAGCAGCCCGATGCGGAACGACTCCCAGAACAGGGTGTCGTGCAGCAGGTCCTGGAAGTTGAGGCCGCTGATCCACTGCGTGGCCTGCGTACGGCCCGACTGGGCGTCGGTGAACGCCAGCAGGATGCCGTAGAGCAGCGGTGCGACGCTCAGCACGAGGATGGGGATCAGCGCGGGGAGGACCAGGAACCAGGCGCCGCGGTCGGTGGAACGCCGCACCGGTCTGCCCGCCTGGGCCACTGACGCCACGGAATCTCCCTCTCTGTACGGGCTCGGCCGCCCTGTACAGCACGGACGGGCCCGGTCATGGTCGTGAAGATACTGTGCCCCGTCAAGAGACCGCGCACCCGGCGCGACCTGTGTGGATGCGAGACTGAGCGGCGGATGGCGGGTTTACGACGCCGGCCACGGCAGGGGACGACGACACGGAGGCGGACGATGGACGAGGCACGGGCGCGGGACGTACTGGCCGCGGCGGACGTCCTGCCCGGCCCGGCGCGGGACGCGCGGCTCCTCTCCCTGGGCGAGAACGCGGTGTTCGCCGCCGGTGACCTGGTGGTCAAGGTGGGCCGCGACCCGGAGCTGCTGGAGCGGGCACGCCGCGAACTGGACATCGCCCTGTGGCTCGCCGAGGAGGGCGTGCCCGCGGTCCGCGCGGCCGAGCCGAAGCCGCGGTCGGTCCTGGGGCACCCGGTGACCGTGTGGCACCGGCTGCCGGATCCCGTACGGGACGCCGAACCGCGGGACTTGGCCGAACTGCTGCGGGTGGTGCATGCGCTGCCCGCGCCTTCCTTCTCACTGCCTCCGCGTGAGCTGCTGGGCGGCGTGGAGCGCTGGCTGCGGCTCGCGGGGGACGCGATCGACCCGGCGGACGCGGCGTATCTGCGGGAGCGGCGGGACGGGTTCGCGGCCGCCGCGGCCGCGTTGACGCCGCATCTGACGCCGGGGCCGATCCACGGGGATGCGCTGCCGCGGAATGTGTACGTGGGGCCTGATGGGCCAGTGCTGGTGGATCTGGAGACGTTCTCGTCGGATCTGCGGGAGCACGACCTGGTGGTGATGGCGCTGTCGCGCGATCGGTACGGGTTGCCTGCGGCGGCTTATGACGGGTTTGTCGCGGCGTATGGGTGGGATGTGCGGGAGTGGGAGGGGTGTGCTGTGTTGCGGGGGGCCCGGGAGACGGCGAGTTGTGCGTGGGTGGCGCAGCATGCGGGGAGCAATCCGGCGGCGTTGGTGGAGTTCGAGCGGCGGGTGGGGTCGTTGCGGGCCGGGGATGAGTCGGTGCGGTGGTATTCGTTTTGAGCGCCTGAGGGGTGGGGGGCTTTTGTTCGTCGGGCGGGTGCGGGTTGTTTTGGGTTGAGCGCGCAGTTCCCCGCGCCCCTAGGGGGTTGCCCTTCTGCCTTGGATGGTTTGTGCGGCTTGTTGTAGTTCTGTGAGCACCGTGCGGACTGCTTTTCGGGCTGTGCGTTCGGGGCGGTAGAGGGTGTCGATGTGGCGTTCGGCCCGGACGCCGCTCAGGGGTTTGAGGAGGACCTCGGGGTGGGGGCGGGTGGTCCAGCGGGGCATCAGGGCGAGGCCGCCGCCCGCTGCCACCGCTTCGGCGACGACCGCGAACTCGTTGATGCGGTGGGCGAGATGGAGGCGTTTGCCCGCGGCGGCGGAGATCGCCTCGATGGTGGCCAGGACCGGGAAGCCGTCGTGGACCGTGATCCAGGGTTCGTCGGCCACGTCGCGCGGGGTCACACGGCGTTGGGCGGCGAGCGGGTGGGTGGCCGGCATGGCCACGTCCAGGGGTTCACGCAGCAGGGTTGTCGCGGTCACCGTGGGCGGCCACGGGGGTGCGTGGTCGAGACGGTGCGCGAGGACGAGGTCGTACTCCCGGGTCAGGCGCGGGAACTCCTCCTGCGGTACGTCCTCGTCGGCGAGCCTCGGCACCGGGGCGCCGGGAGCCGCGAGTGCGCGCAGCAGCGGCGGGAAGAACGCCGCGGCCGCGCTGTGGAACGCCGCCACCGACACCTCGCCGTCGGGCCGGTCCAGGAACTCGCCGACGCTGCGGCGGGCCCGCTCCATCGCGGACTCCACCTCGATCGCCGAGCCCGCCAGTGTCTGCCCGGCGTCGGTGAGCACCAGGCGTCTGCCCCGGCGCTCGGTGAGCGGAACCGGGATCGAGCGCTGCAGCAGCCGCAGCTGCTGGGAGATCGCCGACGGGGTCACGAGCAGCGCCTCGGCGACCGCGGTGACGCTGCCCAGCTCGCCGAGCTCCCGCAGGATCCGGAGCTGCCGTTCGTCCATGTGACCAGTGTAGGGAGTCGATGTAGGACTTCTAAAAGATCGGTTCAGTAAGTGGTACTGGGCTTCACGAACGTCTTCGGTGCAGGGTGGGGCCGTGTCCGACGTCCGCCGCACCGATGCGGTACTCCTCCTTGTCGCCGTCGTCTGGGGTTCGAGCTATCTGTCCGCCCGGACGGCCACCGCCGCGCTCCCCGTCCTGCTGGTGCTGTTCGCGCGCTACGCCCTCTCCGCGCTCGCCTGTCTCGGGGTCGTGGCCGCGCGGCGCGGGCCGCGCCGGTTCAGCCGCGACGAGGTGCGGGCGGGTGTGCCGCTCGGGCTGACCCAGGCCGCGGTCCTGGTCGTGGAGACGTACGGCGTCGCCCACACCAGCGCCGCCAACGCGGGGCTGATCATCAGCCTCACCATCGTGCTGACCCCGCTGCTCGACCGCACGCACGGCGGGCCGCCGCCCCTGTTCTACGCCGCCGCCGGTGTGTGCGTCCTGGCCGTCGGTCTGCTGATGGCCGGCAACGGCTTCCATGCCCCGCGCCTCGGCGATCTGCTGATGCTCGGCGCGGCGGCGGTGCGGGCGGGTCATGTCGCGCTGGTGGGGCGGCTCACCGTCGGCCGGGGCGTACGCCCGCTGCAGCTGACGGCCGTGCAGACCCTTGTCGGCACGGCGCTGTTCCTGCCTGTGGCGGCCGTCCACGGTCTGCCGGAGCTGGTCCGGGCCGGCCCGGCGACCTGGGCGCAACTGGTGTATCTCGCCCTGTTCTGCAGTGTGTTCGCCTTTCTCGCGCAGACCTTTGCGGTGCAGCGCACCTCCGCCAGCAGGGCCAGTCTGCTGCTGGGCACCGAGCCGGTCTGGGCCGTCGCGGCGGGCCTCGCCCTCGGCGGTGAACACCTCACGGCACTCACTGCTCTCGGTGCGGCGATGATGGTCGCCGGCACCTACTGGGGCCAGTCCGTGGAGCGCGCCCACCGCACCGCGGTCACCGCAGCCGCCACCGAAGTCCACGCCCACGAAGGGGATGTCCGATGCCGGACCACGACACCTACGACCGTCTGATCTCCCTCCTCGACTCCGCGTCGGTCGACTACAAGCTGATCGACCACGAGCCCGAGGGCACCACCGAGGCCGTCAGCGCGCTGCGCGGGCACGCCGTGTCCGAGGCCGCGAAGTGCATCGTGCTGCGGGTCAAGGTCGACCGGCGCACCACCCGGCACGTCCTCGCGGTCGTCCCCGGGGACCGGCGGGTGGACCTGGACGCCGTGAAGACGCTGTACGCGGCCCGCTACGTCGGCTTCAGCGACGCGGAGACGGCCGAGCGGCTGGCCCGCGCCGTCCCCGGCACCGTGCTCCCGTTCAGCTTCGACCCCGAACTCGAACTCGTCGCCGACCCGGCCGTCGTCGCCCTGCCCCGCCTCTACTTCAACGCAGCCCGCCTGGACCGCTCCCTCTCCCTCTCGGGCACCGACTACGAACGGGTGGCCCAGCCCCGAGTGGAACGCGTGGCAAGCCCTGCCCCGGCGTAACACCTCCGCAGCTGCGCCAACCCGCTCTGCGGCTCCCGGTGTGGCGGTTCAGAGCACTCGTTCGTCTGCCGGTTCCCGCAGTGGCCAGGTGCCGTCCACGGTTGCCGTCGGGTCGCCCTTGCGGCGGAGGAAGTCCTGGAAGTCGGCCGCCCATTCGGCGTACCACTCGATCTGGCGGCGGTGCAGTTCCGCCGGGCCGAGGGCCGCGATCTTGGTGTGGCGGGCGGCTATGGCGCAGGCCAGGCCGGCGGCGGCGAGGGCGTCCGCGGCGGCGTTGTGCGCGGCGTCCAGCAGGACGCCGTACTCCGCGCAGACGGCTTCGAGGTTGCGCTTGCCGCGGCGGTAGCGGTCGACCCAGCGGTCGATGGTGTACGGGTCGATGACCGGGGCGGGCGCGATGCCGCCGAGGCGGTCGCTGAGCGACGGCAGGCCGTAGCGCCGCAGTTCGGCCGAGAGCAGGCTCAGGTCGAAGGCGGCGTTGTAGGCGACGACCGGGACGCCCGTCTTCCAGTACCCCGCGAGGACGTCCGCGATGGCGTTCGCCACCTGGTCGGCGGGGCGGCCCTCCGCGGCCGCCCGCTCATTGCTGATGCCGTGCACCGCCACCGCGTCCGCCGGGATCGGAACGCCCGGGTCCGCCAGCCACTCCCGGCGCCCTATGGGCTGCCCGCCCCTGACCTCGATCACGGCCCCCGTGACGATGCGCGCCTCGCGCGGATCGGTCCCGGTCGTCTCCAGGTCGAAGCCGATCAGCAGCTCCTGGTGCCAGCCCATGGGCGGCCCCCCCTTCTTGGTGGTGCTTTCCCCCAGTGGTCTCCACCTTCCCATGAGCCACTGACAATCAGAGGACCGCATTCCGCTTACCGCGGCTCCGGCGTGCGGGCACGGTTTCAGGACACGGGCCGCGAATCCACCCACATCATTTCGAACTCCTCGCGGTAGGTGGGGAAGAGTCCGTTGTCGACCCCCTTGTCCATGTCGTCCGGCTTGACCACGCGGCCGCCGTTGCGCAGGACCAGCACCGGCGCCTCCATCCCGCGCGTGCGCCGCAGATAGGACTGCACGACCGCGATGCCGTCCGAGCCGTCCCCGTCGACCAGATAGGCGCTGAAGCGCGGGATCTCGTCGTAGACATGGATCTCGAAGGCCCCCGGGTCGCGCAGCCGGGAGCGCACCCGGCGCATGTGCAGGATGTTCATCTCGACGGAGCGGCTCAACTCGCCGCGCTTCATGCCGAGTTCGCGCTCGCGCCGCTTGACCGCGCTGGAGGCCGGGTTGAGGAACAGCAGCCGCACCCGGCAGCCCGCCTCGGCCAGCCGCACCAGCCGCCGCCCGGAGAAGTTCTGCACGAGCAGGTTCAGGCCGATGCCGACGGCGTCCAGGCGCCGCGCACCGCCGAAGATGTCCTCGGCCGGGAACTGGCGCAGCAGCCGCACCCGGTCGGGGTGCACGCCGACCACGTCCGCGTACCGGTCGCCGATCAGGTCCTCCACCGCGTCGACGGGCAGCCGGCGGGCCGAGGGCACGTCACCGGCCGCCCCGAGGACGTCCAGCAGCTTCGCCGAGGCCCGCTCGGCCTGGCTCAGGACAGCCTCGGACAGGGCCCGGTTGCGGGAGACGACATTGCGGGTGACCTCGAGCTCGTCCAGGGCGAGTTCGACCTCGCGGCGGTCGTCGACGTAGGGCTCGAAGCACGGCCAGTGCTGCACCATCAGCTCGCGCAGCTGCGGCAGCGTGAGGAAGCTGAGGACGTTGTCGTCGGCCGGGTCGAGCAAGTAGCCCTTGCGGCGGCTGACTTCGCGTACGGCGACGGCGCGCTGCACCCATTCCTGGCCGGCCGGACCGGCCGCGGCCACCACCCAGTCGTCGGCGTGGACGGGTTCGTAGATGGGCCGCAGAACAGCGGCCACGACCGCGCGCAGCCGCTGTTCGACGAGGTTCAGCCAGATGTAGGCCCGCCCCGCCCTCTGGGCGCGCGTACGCACCTCGTGCCAGGCGTCGGCGTCCCAGTCGAGTTCCGGGCCGATGGAGTTGGTCGCCATGGGCCTGGCCAGAGACACCGTGCCGGGCGGGACCTCTGTGGAGTTCCCCTCGTGACCCTCGTCACCAGGGGGCAGCTCCAGCCCTCCCGAGCCCACCCGCGCACCGCCTTCCGCTCCCCCGAGACTCCCCGTCTCAACGATCAAGGAAGGGTACTCCGGGACCGGTCGGCGATGCAGCCGGATGGACAGGTCGTTTCTCAACTACGCGGCTCTCAGTGGCCGTTCTGGGCCGCCAGGGCGTCGGGAGTGAGCGGATTCATAGCGGTGACGTCGCGCGGGGCGATGGAGAAGCCCTGCCAGTGCACGGGCATGGGCTGCTGGTCCTCGTCGCGGGCGATGTGGTGGAAGCCCACGTTCATCCAGACGATCGGGTGCGTGAGGGTCTGGCCGTTCACCCACTTGTCGACCGATTTGCCCGTCCCGGCCGGGCAGTTGCCGGTGTTGTTGCTGGCGAACTGCTCGCACTTCTTGTAGTCGGTGACGTACAGGTCGTGCTTGGTGAAGCTGCGGCCCGGGTACTTCGTGGTGGTGCCGGGGACGATCTCGTACGAGCGCGCGTGCCCGTCCTTGTTCTTGCCGCTCGCGCTGACCATCCGCCACCAGCGGTAGGTCTTGTAGTCGCCGGCCAGTTCCTTGGTGACCTTGGTGCGGGTGGTCTTCGCGGTCGGCGCCTCCTGGCCGCGGGCCGGTGCGGTGACCTTCGAGTCGTACTGCTCGACCCTGGTCTTCGAGGAGCCGTCGAGGCCGAAGTCGAGGCGCCAGAAGACGTTGTGGCTGTGGCTGGTGGCGGAGGCGGTGGCGCCCTTGCCGATGGGCCAGCCGCGGCCGTCACCGGCGTCGTAGTCCTCGTAGGACAGGCTGCCGGTGGCGCCGACGTTCATGTTGATCGTGCCGTCGTCCTGGAAGCGCCACTCGGTCATGTACTCGTACCAGCCGACCTGGTTGACCGTGTAGACGAGGAGGTCCTTGCCCTGGGCCTGGTACACCTTGTTCGCGCTGTCGCCCTGCATGCGGTAGGCGTGGCCGCGTGAACGGGTCGTGGTGCACAGTCCGTTGACGTTCGGGTGCTCCGGGTCCCAGGAGTCGGGCACCTTGACGGACCTGATGGTGCCGCCGGGGCACTCGCCGGGCGCCAGGTTCATCAGGCCCTGGGCGAAGCCGAAGCCGGTGAGGTCGTCGTACTCGACGCTGCCGTCGTCGTACGGAACGTCGATCTGCGCCAGCCGGGCGCTGTTGAGCACCTTGATCGGCTTGGTCTCGCCCTTGGGCTGGTAGGAGACGTCGTTCAGGACGAGGCCCGCCTTGCTGTCGTAGCGCCAGCACATCGTCCAGGTGGTGCCGCTGGAGAGCTTCTGCTGGATCTGGTAGGCGCTGCTGCAGCCGGCGGCCGGGGCTGCGGCGGTCCTCGGCCCGGCGGAGGCCGGTCCCGCACCCGCCAGGGCGCCGGCGGCGAGCGCGGCCACGGACACACCGACGGCCGTGCGCATGCGTGCACGGCTGACTCTGTTGACGTGCATGAAGAGATGACTCCCTTACAGGAGGAGCAAGTGGGAAAAGTGGACGGAGGTCAGCGGTCGAGCTTCGCGACCTTGCCGGCGCTGAGGTCGACGATGATCGACCTGGCGTCGATCCACGGGCCGTTGACGACCTTCGGGAACAGCCGCACGCACCGGTGCTCGCCGCACCGGTCGAGCACGGCGGGCTGGGCGCCGGGGGTTGCCCGGTAGACGGCGCCGTTGAGCAGCAGCTGGTCCGGCGAGGTGAGCTCCTTGCCGGTGGCGTCCTTGTAGTCGGCCTTCAGACCCGCGCCGAGCGGGTCGGCGATCAGGAGCCTGGCCGCCTCGGCGTTCTCGGCCCGGCTCAGCGGCGGCTGGACGCCGTGCTGCGTGCCGGTCTCCTCGACCTTCCCGGTGTCCAGATTGACCGTCTTGGTGACGAGGCTGTCGTTCTTGTAGTCGTAGAACGTGACGTCGGCACGCCGTGGCGCGTCCGAGCCGTCCGTCCCGTCGTCCTCCGGATCGACGAGGTCGACGGTCAGCCGCTGCGGCCCGCGCTCGCCCTCCACGTTCACCGCCGAGCTGCGCAGCTGCCGGTTGGCGGCGAGCTGCTCGGCCCGCTCGATCTCGTCGTCGGTGAGCGGGTCGCCGCCCCTGCCCCTGTCCCCCTCGGCGGGCGCCTGCCGCACGACGCCCGGCCGGACCGCGCCGTCCTGCTCCGCCGGGGCCGCGGCCCCGGCCGCTCCCCCGCCCTTTCCGGATTCGTCGGCCCCCGCCGTTCCCGGCAGGGTGATCGCGACCATCACGGCGGTCCCTGCCACCGCCACGGCCGCACCCGCCACCACCTTTCCCAAATGGCGGTGCACTATCTTGCGCACATCTTCCCCCTACTCCCCCTTGGTCACGGGAGTACGTGTCTGCCCCACTGGTTCGGCATACCGCGTATGCCTGGTCGAGCGGTAAGAGGGACGTAAGTCATAGGTGGTTCCATCACTTTCGGGGACACTCGACGCGAAGGCGCCCCCGGCGTCGCGGTCCAGCTGAAAGAGTCGATCCATGCAGGTCTGGCCTGGCGAGGCATATCCGCTCGGTGCCACGTACGACGGCGCCGGCACCAATTTCGCGGTCTTCACGGAGGCCGCGGACCGAGTAGAGCTGTGTCTGCTGCACGACGACGGCTCGGAAACGGCGGTGGAACTGCGCGAGAGCGACGCGTTCGTACGGCACGCGTACGTGCCCGGCATCATGCCGGGACAGCGCTACGGCTTCCGGGTGCACGGGCCGTACGCCCCCGAGCACGGGCTGCGCTGCAATTCGGCGAAGCTGCTGCTCGACCCGTACGCGCGCGCGATCAGCGGCTCCATCCGCTGGGGCGAGGAGGTCTACGGCTATCACTTCGACGCACCCGACGAGCGCAACGACCTGGACTCCGCACCGCACACGATGACCTCGGTGGTGGTCAACCCGTACTTCGACTGGGGCGACGACCGGCGGCCACGGCGCGGCTACCACGAGACGGTGATCTACGAGGCCCACGTCAAGGGCCTCACCATGCAGCACCCGGGGCTGCCCGAGGAGCTGCGCGGGACCTACGCGGCCCTCGCGCACCCGGTGCTCATCGAGCATCTGGTGGAGCTCGGCGTGACCACGCTGGAGCTGATGCCGGTGCACCAGTTCGTCAACGACCACCGGCTGGTCGACATGGGCCTGAACAACTACTGGGGCTACAACACGATCGGCTTCTTCGCCCCGCACAACGCCTACGCCTCCTGGGGCGATCGCGGCCAGCAGGTCCTGGAGTTCAAGTCGGCGATCAAGGCCCTGCACGAGGCCGGCATCGAGGTCATCCTCGACGTGGTCTACAACCACACTGCCGAGGGCAACCACCTGGGCCCCACGCTGTCGTTCAAGGGCATCGACAACCCGCAGTACTACCGCCTCACGGACGACCCCAAGTACTACATGGACACCACGGGCACCGGAAACTCCCTGCTCATGCGGTCCCCGCACGTCCTGCAGCTGATCATGGACTCGCTGCGCTACTGGGTCACCGACATGCACGTCGACGGCTTCCGCTTCGACCTCGCGGCCACCCTGGCCCGGCAGTTCCACGAGGTGGACCGGCTGTCGTCGTTCTTCGACCTGGTGCAGCAGGACCCGGTGGTCTCCCAGGTGAAGCTGATCGCCGAGCCGTGGGACGTCGGCGAGGGCGGCTACCAGGTGGGCAACTTCCCGCCGCTGTGGACCGAGTGGAACGGCAAGTACCGCGACACCGTACGGGACCTGTGGCGCGGTGAGCAGCGCGCGCTCGCGGAGTTCGCGTCCCGGCTGACCGGCTCCTCGGACCTCTACCAGGACGACGGCCGCCGCCCGCTCGCCTCGATCAACTTCGTGACCTGTCACGACGGCTTCACCCTGCACGACCTGGTCGCGTACAACGACAAGCACAACGAGGCCAACGGCGAGGACAACCGCGACGGCGAGAGCCACAACCGGTCCTGGAACTGCGGGGCGGAGGGCGAGACCGAGGACTCCGGTGTGCTGGAGCTGCGGGCGCGCCAGATGCGCAACTTCATCGCCACGCTGATGCTCTCCCAGGGCGTGCCGATGATCAGCCACGGCGACGAGTTCGCACGCAGCCAGGGCGGCAACAACAACGCCTACTGCCAGGACAACGAGATCTCCTGGGTCAAGTGGCTCGACCCGGACGCCACGGAGGAGACCCCCGAGAGCGCGCTGCTGGACTTCACGCGCGCGATGGTGTGGCTGCGCAAGGACCACCCGGTCTTCCGCAGGCGCCGCTTCTTCCACGGGCGGCCCGTGGAGGGCACCCACGACGAGCTGTCGGACATCGCCTGGTTCACGCCGGAGGGCAAGGAGATGAACCAGCGGGACTGGGACACGGCGCAGGCCTCCGCGCTGACGGTGTTCCTGAACGGCAACGCGATCTCCGAGCCGGGGGTGCGCGGGGAGCGGATCGGCGACGACTCGTTCCTGCTGATGTTCAACGCCTCGCCCGAGCCACTGGAGTTCGTGGTGCCGGTCAACCACGGGCGGCAGTGGCAGGTCGTGGTGGACACCGCCCGCTCCAAGGGCGTGCTGCCGGACGAGGAACAGAAGGTGCAGGCCGGTGACCGGCTGACCCTGGTGGACCGGAGCCTGACGGTGCTGCGGCGGCCGGTGTAGGGGCCGGCGGTTCCGGGGCCGACGGACGGTGCAGCCCCGGGGCCGTTCAGCGCACCGGTGGGGTGACGATGACACGAAGGGCGGCAGGGCGGGTACGTAGGTCTGCATGACACCTGAGCGACCCGACCCCGTGGTGCCCACGGCCACCTACCGGCTGCAGCTGCAGCCCGACTTCCCGTTCGCGGCCGCCGCGGCCGCCGTGCCGTACCTGGCCTCGCTCGGCGTCTCGCACCTGCACCTGTCGCCCGTCCTGGAGGCCGTGCCCGGCTCCACGCACGGTTACGACGTGGTGGACCCCGCGCGCGTGCGCGAGGAGCTGGGGGGCGAGGAGGGACTGCGCGCGCTGGCACGTACCGCGCGGGAGCACGGTCTCGGCCTGGTGGTCGACATCGTGCCCAACCACATGGCCATGGCGCCGCGGCACAACCACGCCCTGTGGGAGGTGCTGCGCGAGGGCCCCAAGTCGCCGTACGCGCGCTGGTTCGACATCGACTGGGAGGCGCAGGGCGGACGGATGCTGCTGCCGGTGCTCGGGCAGCCGCTGGGCTCGGTGATCGACGAGCTGCGCGTCGACGGCGACGTGCTGCGCTACTACGACCATGCCTTCCCGCTGCGCGAGGGCACCGAGGAGCTGCCGCTGCCGCAGCTCCTGGACGCCCAGTGGTACCGCCTCGCGTGGTGGCGGCTGGCCCGCACCGAGCTCAACTACCGGCGCTTCTTCAGCATTTCGGAGCTCATCGGGGTGCGGGTGGAGGACCCCGAGGTGTTCGAGGCCACGCACGCGACGATCCTGCGGCTGCTGCACGAGGGCGTGGTCGACGGGCTGCGCGTCGACCATCCCGACGGGCTCGCCGACCCTGGCACCTATCTGCAGCGGCTGCACGAGGCGACCGGGGGCCGCTGGACGGTCGTGGAGAAGATCCTCGCGGACGGGGAGGGGCTGCCGGTCTCCTGGCCCGTGGCGGGCACCACCGGCTACGACGCCCTGCGGCACATCGACGGTCTGTTCACCGACCCGGCGGGGTTCGGCGAACTCCTCGGCCAGTACCGGCGGTTCGCGAACCCGCAGCCGGACCGGGGCGGCGACTGGGCGGCCACGGTGCGCCGGGCCGCGTACAAGGTGATCACCCACGAGCTGGCCACCGAGGTGCGCCGGCTGACCCGGGTGGCGGACCGGCTGTGCGCCGCCTCGCCGGACCCCGCGCTGCGCGACCGCGCCCCCTGGGCGCTGCGCACGGCGCTGCAGGAGCTGCTGGTCCGCCTGGAGGTCTACCGGCCGTACGGCCCCGGGGACGCGGCATCCGTGGTCACCGAGGCGGCCGCCGCCGAGGCCCGGCGCGCCTTCGTCGTCCCGGAGGAGGCCGGCGCCGTCGACGTCGTGCGCGATCTCGTCCTGGGGCGCGCGGGCGAGGGGGCCGACCTGGCGGAGTTCCAGGCGCGGTTCGCACAGACCGCGTCGGCGCTGCGCGCCAAGTCCGTGGAGGACACGGCGTTCTACCGCTATGTGCCGCTGCTCTCGGCGAACGAGGTGGGCGGCGACCCCGGCGGCCCGGCGGTGTCCCCGGAGGACTTCCACGGCTACTGCGCGCGCGTGCAGCGCGACTGGCCGGCGACGGGCACGGTCGCCTCGACGCACGACACCAAGCGCAGCGCCGACGTACGGGCGGCGCTGGCCGTCCTCACCGAGTGCCCGCAGCGCTGGGCGGACGTGCCGGCGCAGGCCACGCGCGCGGGCGACGGTGTACCGGACCCGCAGCTCGCCTGGGCGGCCTGGCAGACGGTGTTCGGGCTCGGGACGGCGGACGAGGAGCGCGTCGGGCAGGCCCTGTTGAAGCATGTGCGCGAGGCGGGGCTGCACACGAGCTGGACGGAGCAGGAGCCCGCGTACGAGGAGGCCGTGGCGGCGTTCGTCGCCGCGGGGCCGTGCGGGGCGCCGGGCGAGCAGGTGATCGCACTGCGCCGGGCGCTGGAGCCGCACGTGCGGGCCAATGTGCTGGGCACCGCCCTGGTGCAGCTGACCATGCCGGGCGTGCCGGACGTCTACCAGGGCACCGAGGGCGAGTACCTGGCGCTGGTCGACCCGGACAACCGGCGCCCCGTGCACTTCCCGCCCGACCGCCCCGGCGACAAGGACGCGCTGACCGCGGCGGCCCTGCGACTGCGCGCACGACAGCCCGGCGCCTTCGGGGAGGCGGCGACATACGCACCCCTGACCGCCGAGGGCCCTGCGGCCGCCCACTGCGTGGCCTTCGCACGATCCGCACAGGTCGTGACCGCCGTGACCCGGCTGTCACTACGACTGACCGAGGCGGGCGGCTGGCGCGACACCCAGCTCCCACTGCCCCCGGGCCGCTGGTCCGATGTGCTGTCCCCGGGGCGGGAGTTCACCGGGCACGCACGCGTGGCGGAGCTTTTCGGACCACTGCCGGTGGCGCTGCTGGAGCAGGTGAACGCGGGGTAGGGCCACGACAGGGCTCAGCGGAGCAGGGCCACGACAGGGCTCAGACCGGGAGGGCGGCAGGCGCCCCCGGTCTCGGCCACGCCTCCCTCAAGAGGTCAACGAAAGCCTGGGCGGCGCCGGTGGGTGGTACGCGGGTGAAGACGGTCATGGGGCGGCGCCAGGGCGGGGTGTGGGAGAGGACCGCGCAGTCCTCGCCGACCGCTCCGCGCACGATGTGCGAGGGCGCGACGCAGACGCCGACTCCGGCGGCGGCCATCCGTACGGCCGTCGAGGTGTGCTCGGTCCACACGGCGGTGCGTGGTGCGAAGCCGGCCCGGGTGCAGACGAAGTCGAGGAAGCGCTCGCCGTGGACCACCGGTTCCATGGCGCAGCGGATCCAGGAGCGGTCGGCCAGTTCGGGCAGGGTCACCGTGCTGCGGGCCGCGAAGCGGTCGTCGAAGGGGACCACGAGGACGGCCTCCTCCTCGCCGACCGGCACGACGGTGCCGGGCCAGTCGGCCGGTGCGGGACCGATGGCCAGGTCCGCGGTCCCGCGCTCGACCTCCTCCTCCAGTGCCTGCGAGGTGGCGTACTCGTGCAGGTGCAGCAGGACATGGGGGTGGGCGGCCTGCCAGCGGGCGAACACGTCGGGCAGCACGCCGACGGCGACGGAGTGGACGGCGGCGAGGTGCAGTTCGCCGCCCTCGGCCCCGGCCGCGGCACGGGCCGCGCGGCGGGCCTGGTCGGCGCTGCGGACGGCACGTTCGGCGTGCGGGCGGAAGGCGCGGCCCATCGGCGTCAGGCGCACCCCGCGCGGCAGCCGCTCCAGGAGCTCACCGCCGACCGACCGCTCCAGGGCCTTGATCTGGTGCGAGAGCGCCGGCTGCGAGACGTGCAGGGCGTCGGCCGCGCGCGTGAAGGACGCCTCGTCGACGACCGCCAGGAAGTACTCCATCTGCCGCAGACTCATGCCGCTCCCCTCGTCCGCGTGGCCCGCACCCCTGGTGTGCGCCGCGCTCCATAAACGTCCTGCATGGGTTCGACAAGAACATTGCCTTGGACTCATGGCAAGGGGCGGACGGAAGCTGGGGCCATGGACACAGTGGATGTCATCGTCATCGGCGGCGGCACCGGCGGTTACAGCACCGCCCTGCGCGCCGCCGCCCTCGGTCTCGACGTCGTGCTCGCCGAGCGGGACAAGGTCGGCGGGACCTGTCTGCACCGCGGCTGCATCCCCAGCAAGGCGATGCTGCACGCCGCCGAGCTCGTCGACGGCATCGCCGAGGCGCGCGAGCGCTGGGGCGTGAAGGCGAGCCTGGACGCCGTCGACTGGCCGGCGCTGGTCGCCACGCGCGACGACATCGTGACGCGCAACCACCGGGGCGTGGAGGCGCATCTCGCACACGCGCGCGTGCGGGTGGTGCACGGCAGCGCACGGCTGACCGGCCCCCGCACGGTGCGGGTGGAGAGCACCGACGGCGGTGGCGAAAGCGCCGGCGGTGACGTCACGCCGGGCTCGCGGGACTTCACCGCACGCCGTGGGATCGTCCTGGCCACCGGCTCACGGCCGCGCACGCTCCCGGGGCTCGAACCGGACGGCCGGCGCGTGGTGACGAGCGACGACGCCCTGTTCGCGCCCGGTCTGCCGGGCTCCGTCCTGGTGCTCGGCGGTGGCGCGATCGGCGTGGAGTACGCCTCCTTCCACCGCTCCATGGGCGCGGAGGTCACCCTCGTGGAGGCCGCCGACCGGATCGTGCCGCTGGAGGACACGGACGTCAGCCGCCATCTGACGCGCGGCCTGAAGAAGCGCGGCATCGACGTCCAGGCGGGCGCCCGGCTGGTCGACGCCGACGTACTGGAGTCGGGTGTACGCGCACGCGTGCGCACCGCCCGCGGCGAGATGCGCACCGTCGAGGCGGACCGGCTCCTGGTGGCGGTCGGCCGGGCCCCGGTCACCGACGGCCTGGACCTGGCGGCCGCGGGCCTGGCTACGGACGCGCGCGGCTTCGTCGAACCGGCCGACTGGGCACGCCTGGAGACGGCGGTCCCCGGTGTCCATGTCGTCGGCGACCTGCTGCCGCCGCCGTCCCTCGGCCTGGCCCACGCGTCCTTCGCGGAGGGGCTGCTGGTGGCGGAGACGCTGGCGGGCGTGCCCTCCGTACCGGTCGACTACGCGGCGGTGCCCCGGGTGACGTACTCCTCGCCGCAGACCGCTGCCGTGGGCCTCGGCGAGGCGGAGGCACGCGCGCGTGGGCACGAAGTGGAGGTGAACACCATGCCGCTGACGGCGGTCGCGAAGGGCATGGTGCACGGCCGCGGCGGCATGGTGAAGGTCGTCGCCGAGGCGGGCGGCGGTCAGGTGCTCGGGGTGCATCTGGTGGGCCCGCACGTCTCCGAGATGATCGCGGAGAGCCAGCTGATCGTCGGCTGGGACGCGTACGCCTCGGACGTGGCCCGGCACGTCCATCCGCACCCCACGCTCTCCGAGGCGGTGGGCGAGACCTTCCTGACCCTGGCGGGACGCGGGCTGCACCAGCAGTGACTGCCGCCGCTCGCGTCGGCGGGCAGTGCCTCCGCTCGCGCCGGGCGGAAGCCGAACCCAGTGCGGCCGGCGGCCAATGCACCCGGGCGCCCCCAGGAGCCTCCCCCAAGGCGTTATTGACACTTCGGGGCGAGCATGGGGTACTGCGGATGCGAAGCCGGGCGGACGTGTCGGGGGTGAGTCTCCTGCCGCAGCTGCGCTACCCCACCGTGACGCAACTCGTTGCGTGCGCACAGTCGTTGGCCGGTGCGAGACCTGGTCTGTGCACCTTGAGACAGGTCGGCGTCTCCCGCGCCGGCAGACCCCTGCATCTGCTGTCCGTGGGCCACGCCCGGCGGGCCGTGCTCGTCGTCGCGGGCGCCCACGCCAATGAGCCCACCGGCGCCTGCACGGTCCTCTCACTCGCCGAACGGGTGCTGGCCGAGCGGGAGTTGCGCGCGGAGACGTCCTGGCACTTCCTGCTGTGCGCGGACCCCGACGGCGCGAGCCTGCATGTCACTCCCGCGCCGCGCAGCCTCTACGAGTATCACCTCGGGTTCTTCCGCCCGGCCGCCGAGGAGCAGCCGGAGTGGTCGCCGTCGGTGCTGCCGGCGCACCGGCTGCCGCCCGAGACGCGCGCGCTCATCGCGGTCATCGACGAGCTGCGGCCCTACCTCCAGGTGACCCTGCACGGCACCGATCTCGGCGGCAGCTGGGTGCAGTTGACCGAGGACATCCCCGGTCTCGCCGAGCCGTTCGCCAAGTCGGCGGCGCAGCTGCACATCCCGGTGGAGACGGGCGCCTCGGACGCCGCGGGCTGGTCCGCCTCCGGGCCCGGAGTGCATGTGATGCCCTCCCTGGGCGCGGGCGCCGCGTACCCGAGCATGCCCGACGACGCGCACAACAGCACCTGGTACGCCACGCACCGGCACGGCGGGCTGACGGCGGTGGTCGAGGTGCCGATGTGGGCGAGCGACCTGGTGGACGATCCGGCCCCGCATCCCGCCCCGGCCGCGGCGCTGGGGCGGCTGGCACGCCGGCTGCAGTGCGACGCGCTGGAGGTGGAGCGGGTGCTCGCCGACGCGCTGCCGCGGCTCGACGGCGTCGAGGGGCCGCTGCTGC
Organism: Streptomyces spinosisporus; assembly: GCF_022698145.1. Taxonomy (GTDB): domain Bacteria; phylum Actinomycetota; class Actinomycetes; order Streptomycetales; family Streptomycetaceae; genus Streptomyces; species Streptomyces spinosisporus. The sequence goes on along the minus strand of NZ_JALDAX010000001.1, from coordinate 349,021 downwards.
GGGCCGCCCAGTGGGTGCTGGATCTGGTGCCGGGCCTGGCCGCGGACTGGATCCACACGCCGCCCGCCGACGACACGATGGCGTACGTCAGCAGTGTGGACGCGTTCGGCCGCCGCCTGCCGCTGCGGGCGGCGGCCATGCTGCTGCGGGTCCTGCGGGACACGGGCGACCGTGCGGCACCGGGTCTGGAGCGGCTCGTGGCGACGTGGAGCGACGCCTTCGCCGAGCGCTTCCGGGCGCGCTGGGTGCCGCTGGAGCACCAGGTCGAGCACCAGTCCCGCACGGTCGTCACGGCGGCGCGGTACGCCCGCGACCGGGCCGCCTGAGGGTCCGGGCTCAGCCGTCCAGTGCGAAGACCGAGCCGGTGCGCGCGGTCATGAAGCAGGCACTGGAGAACGTCTCGGTGTAGTCGACCTTGCGGCCGCTCCACTCCCCGCGCGCGTGGACGGTGACGGGCGCGTAGACCATCGGGCAGAAGGCGTCCTTCACCGGGAGGCGGGAGATGTCGCCGCCGACCGCGGCGAGTTCGTCGCATGCCTCGGCGGCGCGTGTGTGTCCCTCGGGCGGGTCGCACATCAGCAGGGTTCCGTGCTGGTGGCCGGCGCGGGCGTCGCCCTTGGCGACGGTGAGGTAGAGCCAGTTGTTCGGCGGGAAGTCGTGCGCGACCGCCTGCGCCGGAGCCGCGCCCGCGGCGAGGAGGGCGGCCGTGAGCAGACCGCCGCGCAGTGCTTTCGCTCTGGTGCTGATCGTCATTCCAGATGCATCGGCACGGCCGTCTGGGAACCCCAGCCTGACTCACCCGAACGAGAGCACGCCGGCGCGTACCGTCCGGCGAGTTCGAACGCGGCGAGCACCACGCGCGACTGGTACTCCACCTGGCGCGCGATGGGGATCCAGCGCGCCCCGAGGCCGTCGCGGTAGTCGGCGCACCATTCCTCGATGAAGCGGTTCAGGTCCGGCAGCACACCGGCCGGGTCGCGGCCGGCGGCCGTCACGAGCTGGTGCAGCAGCCCGGCCGTGCGCAGCGCCAGCCGTCGTGCGGCGATCCGCAGGGCGGCCAGGTGGGCGCTGCTGAGGGGCGGCAGCGGACGCGCGCCGTCCGCGACGTCGGGGTCCCATGCGTCGGCCAGTCCGGGGCAGACCAGTAAATAGTCGTCCACCGGGGCGAGCAGGTGGGCCGCGTCCGGGGTTCCCGCGAGGTGCGGCCGCAGCCGTGCGAGCAGCGCCTCCAGGAGCCGTGTGTCGCGGCGCAGCGTGTGGCTGACCGTGCGCAGGACGGCTGCCGCGTCGGCGGGCGATGAGCCGTCCTCCACGGCCGCCACGCCCCACATGGGCGCCTCGACGACCGCTGTCACGGTGCCGTGGCGGTGGGGGTGGAACCAGGTCGACTCGACGGCCGCCTCCGTGATGGCCGCGGCCAGGTCGCCGATCCGGGGCGGCGGGATGCGGTAGACGGCGGGGCCCAGGCTCGGCCAGTACAGCGTGTCGTACGGGCCGAGTTCGCGTGGGATGCCGAGGCGGGTCGCGGTGTGCGCGACCCGCCCCGCGAGGCCCGGCAGGTCGTGGGTGAGTTCGACGAAGCCGCCGCCGACGTCGACGCCGTGCAGCGAGCACTGCAGGAAGGGCCGTAGTTCGTCCTGGAGTTCCAGCAGGGTGCGGGTCTCGGGCAGGGCGGCGCCGGCCGCGCCGTCGGGGAGCCACTCGGGCTGTTCGAGGAAGCCGGGCCGGAAGAAGTTCCGGAAGTACCGGCCGAGGGTGTACGGGCCCTGCAGCCAGCCCTCGTTGCGGCGCAGTCCGTCGGGGTCGAGGGAGAGCAGCAGGTTCCAGGTGGCGTCGGAGCCCTCGGTGAACCGCGGGTCGGCGAGCGCGCGTTCGGCCAGCCGCAGGGCGGTGCCGCCGCCGACGGGTTCATTGGCGTGCGGTCCGGCGACGACGAGGGCCTGCCGGCTGCCGTGACCGATGGAAAGCAGCCACATCGGATGGCCCGCGCGGGAGGTGCCGACGCGGCGCAGACGAGCGTCCGCGGGACGGCGGGCGACCATTGCTGCCGCCCGCGCGCCGAGCTCGTCGACGGTCGGATAGCGGAGGAGGGGCGGCAGGGCACACCTCCACAATGTGGTGCCGTCGGTTCACCTGATGTGCATGGCCTACGCACAGTCAGTCACGACTTGGGGGGTACGTCAACACCATGGAGGGGAAACCGATTTGGGCCATCGCAGCACGTCAACGCGGTGTCATGCTCAGGCCAAAGCTAAGGCGCGGCTCAGTCGACGGCGAGCCGGAACGCCATCCGCCCGAAGCCGACCTGGTCGCCCTCGCGCACGACCGCGGCGCCGATGACCCGCCGCCCGTTCACCGTCGTGCCGTTGGTCGAGCCGAGGTCGCGCAGGACCCACATGCCGCCCTGGCGGGTCAGTTCGGCGTGGCTGCGGGACACGGTTTCATGTGTGAGGCGCAGGCCGTTGGCCGGATCGCGTCCGATGCGCAGCGGGTATCCGCTGCCGGGGTGCGGCAGCAGCAGCTTGGGCAGGCGCTCGGCCTGCCAGGCCCTGCGCAGCCGTACGGTGAAGCCGGAGACCGCCTCCACGGTGCCGAACACCATGCGCGCGAGGCGGCTCTCCTGGGGGAGGTCGGCGGTGAGCACGGCGAGCTCGTCCGGGCGGCGGGCGGCGAGCGCCAGCTCCATGCGGTGGATGAAGGTGTCGTGCGACAGCCGTCCCATGGCGACGCCGTCGCGCAAAACCTTCAGCGCCTTGTCGCGCTCCGCGTCGGACAGCCGCGCGGGGTACGTGTTGAACTCGAAGGACGACGTCACGTTCGTGATTGTCGGTCAGCGAACTCCGGGTGTCCAGAAAACGAGAAAAGGCCCGCCCCGCGCGCGTGCCACGGCGACACCGGCCGCAAAACGGGGATTCAACGGCGCATTGATCTCTTTTGGAGCACCATGGACGGGCTACATCACGGTGAGCAGACGAAGGGGAACCGTCCGTGCAGTTCGAGGTGTGGGCACCACAGGCCGGCCGTGTGACGCTCCGGTGCGACGGCGCCACGCGCGCGTTGGAGCGCGATCCGCAGCGGGAGGGGTGGTGGCGGGGGGACGCCGAGGCGCAGGACGGCTCGCGGTACGGGTTCGCGCTGGACGACGGTCCCGTGCTGCCCGATCCCCGCTCGCGCCGGCAGCCGGACGGTCCCGACGGGCTGAGCGCGGTCGTCGACCACCGGCGGTACGCGTGGCGCACCGAGTGGGCCGGGCGCCCGCTGCCCGGCGCGGTGCTCTACGAGCTCCATGTGGGCACGTACACCCGCGAGGGCACCCTGGACGCGGCCGCCGAGCGGCTCGGGCATCTCGTCGAACTGGGCGTCACCCACGTCGAGTTGATGCCGCTGTGCCCCTTCCCGGGACAGCACGGCTGGGGCTACGAGGGGGTATCGCTGTGGGCGGTGCACGAGCCGTACGGCGGTCCCGAGGCGCTGAAACGGTTCGTCGACCGGGCGCACGAGCTGGGTCTGGGCGTGGTCCTGGACGTCGTGCACAACCACCTCGGCCCCTCGGGCAATTACCTCCCCGCGTTCGGCCCGTACTTCACCGACACCCATCACACGCCCTGGGGCTCCGCCGTCAATCTGGACGCCCCGGGCTCGGACGAGGTGCGCGCCTATCTGCTCGGCAGCGCACTGGCCTGGCTGCGCGACTACCGCGTCGACGGGCTGCGCCTGGACGCCGTGCACGCCCTGGCGGACACGCGCGCGTACACCTTCCTCGAAGAGCTGTCGACGGCCGTGGACGCGCTCGGGGCGGACCTGGGCAGGCCGCTGTTCCTGATCGCCGAGTCGGACCTGAACGACCCCCGGCTGATCACCGCCCGCGAGCAGGGCGGGCTCGGTCTGCACGCGCAGTGGAACGACGACTTCCACCACGCCCTGCACACCGCCCTGACCGGCGAGTCCCAGGGCTACTACGGCGACTTCGCGCGCGCTCCCTTCGCCGCGCTCGCGCGCACGCTCACCGGCGGCTACTTCCACGACGGCACCTACTCGACGTTCCGCGGCCGCCGGCACGGACGCCCCCTCGACCGCACGCGCGTGGGCGCGCACCGGCTCCTCGGCTACAGCCAGACGCACGACCAGGTGGGCAACCGGGCGCTGGGCGACCGGCTTTCGGCGACGCTCTCCCCCGGTCTGCTGGCCTGCGCGGCCACGCTGACGCTGACGGCGCCCTTCACGCCGATGCTGTTCATGGGCGAGGAGTGGGCGGCCGGTACGCCCTGGCAGTTCTTCACCGACCACACCGATCCGGAACTGGCCGAGGCCGTACGGCGGGGCAGGCGACGGGAGTTCGCGGCCCATGGCTGGGCGGAGGAGGACGTACCGGATCCGCAGGACCCGGCGACCCGCGACCGCTCCTGCCTCGACTGGACGGAGCCCGCCGACGAGCCCCACGCGCGCGTGCTGGACTGGTACCGCCGCCTCATCGCACTCCGGCACGCCCAGCCCGACCTGACCGACCCCGACCTCGCCGACACCAAGGTGGCCTACGACGAACAGCAACGCTGGCTCGCCTTCCGCCGCGGGGACGTCCGAGTCGCCGTCAACCTCTCCAAGGAACCGGCCGCCATCCCCCTGGGCCCACGCCACGCCCGCGTACTCGCCGCCTGGGAACCGGTCGAGCCCCCGGGCACGGACGGGGTGCTGCAGGTGCCCGGGGAGTCGTGCGTGGTGTTGCTGCAGGGGTGAGGGGGCCGGCCAGAGGGTGCGCAGGCAGGGGCGCGCAGGGTTGAACGGTCGCGTGGGCATCGCCGTACGGGAGGTGGTTGCGTGCGGCCGGGTGTTCAGATGTCTGCGTCGCCGTCTCTCAGGTCCGTCACTCGTTCCAGGAGGATCGGCTCCCAGGCTCGGCGCAGGTGGAGTCTGAGTGGGGGCAGGGTGTCGGGGTTGTGGGTCTGGAGGGCTTCGGCGAGGCGGGTGGTGGTGTCGCAGCGGGCCAGCCAGAGGCCGCGCAGGCAGGGGCGGGCGCCGTAGCCGGCGAGGGTGGCGGCGCGGACGGCCGCCGGTGAGCCGACGGCCTGGGCAAGACCCGCGATGTCCTCGGCGGGGTCGCCCACGGCCACGTCGGTCCAGTCGAGGACGCCGCGCACCCGGCCGTCGGCGCTGACCACCAGGTGCTCGCCCCTGAGGTCATGATGGACGAGGACCGCGGTACCGGGCTGGGCGGCGAGCTGGACGGCCGCCGCCCCGGTGAGCTGGTGCAGCCGGGCGGGGTCGAACTCGTCGGCCGCGCCCAGGCGTTCGGCGGCACGCTCGGCGGCCCGGCGCAGCGCCTCCAGGGAGCGCGGGGCGACGCGCGGGACGCCGAGCGCCTCGGCCTGCCGGGCGGGCACCTCGCGCAGCCCGCCGAGCAGCCCCGCGAGGTCGGCCTCGCCGACGGCGGACACGTCGTGCTCCTCGCCCGTCCCCCCCGGCACCTTCGTGTCGAGCGTGTACGTCAGCCCGGGCGCCCACTCGCCGTGCGCCACGCTGGTCGGCACGGCCACCGGCAGATACGGGCGCAGGACGTCGCGCAGACGCAGCTCGCGACGCTGCCGCACGGCTGCCTCGCGGTCCGGGGCCAGGCGCAGCACATGGCGGCTGCCGACCCACCAGGTGGAGTGCCCGGCGCCCTCGGCGACGGGCCGCACCTCCGGTCCCGCGGCGCCTCCCCCGCCGTCCTTGAGCAGGGAACTGACCAGCCTGCGGACGGTGTCCGCGGTGGGTGTCGGTGCCTGGGTCATGGTCCGCGCCGTTGTCGCTCGGGGGTGTGGTGGGGCTCCTGGTGGTCGCTCAGTCCACTATGACCATCTCGCGGGTCGTGTCGTTCAGCCGGCGTCCCCCGTCCTCGGTGACGGTGACGATGTCCTCGATGCGCACACCGAAGCGGCCGGGCAGATAGACGCCGGGTTCCACCGAGAAGCACATGCCGGGCACGAGGGGCTGCTGCTCGCCCTCGATCATGTACGGCGGCTCGTGCGTCGTGACGCCGATGCCGTGGCCGGTGCGGTGGATGAAGTACTCGCCGTACCCGGCGTCGGCGATCACCGCGCGTGCGGCCCGGTCCACCTCCTGGCAGGCGGCACCCGGCCGTACCGCCTTGAAGCCCGCCTCCTGGGCCTCGCGCACCAGGTCGTGCACCCGGCGCTCCTCCTCGGTGGGTTCGCCGACGTGGACGGTGCGGGAGGTGTCGGAGCCGTAGCCGTCCTTCAGGCCGCCGAAGTCGAGGACGACCATGTCGCCGAACTCGATGACGCGGTCGCCGACCTCGTGGTGCGGGTTGGCGCCGTTCGGCCCGGACGCGACGATGGTGAAGTCGACCTGGGAGTGGCCGAACTGCCGCAGCAGGTCGGCGAGATCGGCGCCGACCTCGGACTCCCTGCGGCCGGCGAAGGGCACCTTGCGGATCTCCTCGAACGCCCGGTCCGCGGCCGCGCCGGCGGCCGCCATCAGCTCCAGTTCCGCCGCGTCCTTGACGGCGCGCAGCATCGGCAGGACCTCGGTCAGGGAGTCGTAGGAGGTGCCGGGCAGCGCCCGCTGCAGTCCGAGCAGATGCATCGCCCAGGCGTTGTCGCTGATGCCGAAGCGGCCGGCGCCGGACAGCAGCGCGGCGGTCGCGGCGTAGGGGTCCTTGCCGTCGGTCCAGTCGCGCAGGTTCAGAGCGGGCGCTCCGGGGGCCTTCGCGGCGTCGGGTGCCTCCAGCGTGGGGACGACCAGGACGGGGGCGCGGCCCTGCGCGAGGACCAGCAGGGTGAGGCGTTCGGTGACCGCGGTGGGCGCGTAGCCGGTCAGCCACACGAGGTCGGGTCCCGGCGCCACCAGGAGCCCGTCGAGCCCGGCGTCGGCGGCGCTCCGCGCGGCGCGGTCCATACGGGACCGGTAGTCGTCGGCGGTGAAGGGCAGGCGCGTGCTGCCGGTCATCCGAGCCTCCAGAGGCAGATGAGGGGACCACAAGGGACTACGGGCAGCATCCTGCCCGCACAGCGGGGGCCGCGCGACCGGTCTGCGGGTCTTTCGCACCCTGCGCCGGGCAGGTCGCCGGCCGCGCCGGGCAGGTCGTCGGCCGCGCCGGGCATGTCGGGGGCCGCGCCGCGCATCCGTCAGCTCTCCAGGGCGAGGCGCACGCCGAGGAGCAGCAGCACGCCGCCGGAGACCTGCTCCAGGCGCCGGCGCACCCCGGCGCGGGACAGGGCGGCCCGCATCCGGCCCACGAACCACACGTACAGGCTGTAGTAGCCGACCTCGTAGACCGCCCACAGCGCGGACAGTCCGACCATCGTCGCGAGATGCGGGGCGCCCGCTGGCACGAATTGCGGCAGGAAGGACATGGCGAAGATCGCCGCCTTGGGGTTGGCGAGGTTCATCAGCAGCCCGCCGCGGTAGGCCGCCCAGCCGCTCTTCTGCGTGGTCTCCCAGGGCGTGTCCCCGGGCGTGCCCTTGGCCCGGCGTGCCTGCCGCAGTGCCTGGATGCCGAAGCCGACCAGGACGACCGCGCCGGCGATCCGCATCACGTCGTAGGCCACCTCGGAGGCCGCGAGCAGCGCGGTCAGGCCGAGCGCGGCCACGACGCCCCAGATGAAGACGCCGGTCTCGTTGCCGAGGACGGTGAGGAAGCCGGAGCGTCTGCCGCGCAGCGACTGCTTGATGATCAGCACGGTGCTGGGGCCGGGCGAGGCCGCGATGAGCGTGCAGGCGCCGAGGAAGGCGAGGAGGGTGCTCCACATGAGGGCCATCGTGGCTTCTGGCGCCCGGCCCGGCCACCGTTTTTCCCGGGCGCCCACGACGCTCCTCGCGCGCCCGGCGGAGGTGCCGCCGCGCGTTTCCCGCGGGGCCTCACATGACGAATCCCGGGACCACCGCCAACTGCTGGTAGCCGCCGCTGCGGTGACGGACCGTCAGGGTGACGCCGGTGCCGGGGCGGGCGTGTGCGACGGCGCGGGCGAGGTCGGCGGCCGTGTCGATGCGGATCCTGCCGAAGGTGAGCAGTACGTCACCGCGGACCAGGCCCGCCGAGTAGCCGGGGCCGGGGACGTGGACGGCGACGATCAGGGCTCCCGCCTTCTCCGCGTCGACCGCCTCCAGGCCGAGGGTCGCGGCGGCGGGTGCGGGGGACCCGGGCGGGGTCGCGGTCGCGGTGGAGGCGGCGGAGCGGGACACCGCGGGCGGCGACTGGGGGGCTCGCCGCTGCAGGTCGGCGAGCTTGCTCATCCCGATCACGGTGGCGCCGACGGTGCCGATGCCCACCCCGGACAGCACCAGGACCGACCCGACGAGCAGGCCGAACAGCACGGCCCGCAGCCGCCGCGCCCGCCTGCGCGCGGCGTGCGGACGCCGGACGGGAACGCCGGATCGGGTGCCGCGACCAGGGTCCTGGCCGGGCATCGGCTTGGGTCGCAACGCAGTCTGTTCCATCGATCGCCTCCGGCTGGAGCACTACCCGGCGCTCCGGCGCACGACGAGCCACGAACGAGTGAGACTGACCGGCGGCCGGCCGCGACAGGCGGGGCGGCGCGCCTGGTCACCCCCGTGCGCCCAGCGCCTTCGCGAGCGCGGCCGCCGCCCCGCCGGGTGAGCCCGCGCACACCAGTTCCGTCCGGTGGACGACGCGGGGGTGGGTGAGAGGGACGGCGACCGCGCCGGGTACGTCCTTCGCCGCCGAGCGGGGCAGCAGGGTCAGGCCGTGGCCCGCGGCGGCGAGCGCGGTGAGGGTGCGGACGTCGGTGCCGTCGTAGCGCAGGGCGGGGCGGAAACCGCGGCCGCCGCTCGCGGCACGCAGGTGGGCGATCGGCAGACCGGCGTCGGGGGCGTCCAGCCAGCGGGCGTCGGCGAGGTCGGCCAGGCGCAGGCCCCGGCGGCGGGCCAGGGGATGCCCGGTGGGCAGCAGGACGCACACGGGTTCCTCGCCCACGCCGCGCGTGGTCAGGGGCGCCACGTCGGGCAGCCGCAGCGGGTCGCTGGGGGCGGCAAGTCCGTCGACCAGGCCGATGCCGGCCGTGCCGGTGGCGACGGCGGCGGGGACCTCGTCGCGGGGCAGCACACGCAGGGTCACACCGGCGGCCGGGAGCGCCGCGACGGCGTCCGCGGTGAGTGCGGTGGGGGCGGCGGCGAGCGTGAGGCCGTGCTCGGGCGCCGCCGCGATCCGTACGACGTCGGCGCGCGCCGCGTCCAGGCGCAGCAGCAGCGGCCCTGCGTGTTCGAGGAGCCGCTCGCCGGCGGCGGTCGGCGCCACGGGGCGGCGGGTCAGCAGGGGCGTGCCGAGGTCCTGTTCCAGCGCGGCGATGTGCTGGGACACCGCCGACTGGGTGTACCCCAGCTCGCGGGCGGCCTCGGAGAAGGAGGCGACGCGGGCGACGGTGACGTAGGTGCGCAGGAGGTGCGGGTCCATGCGCACCAGAGTCTCATCAGCCTTGCTTATCGGCGGTGCAGAAATCATCGTTGGACGCGATCGAGGGGTGGCGCCCAGGATGGCGGGCATGACGAACTCCGCAGCAGGGACCGTCCGCAGCGCCCGTGTCGCCCGTGTCGCCCTGGTCGGCGACCGCTCGCCGGGGGTCGTGTCCCACACCCGTATCCCGCTTCTGCTCGACGCGCTCGCCGAGCGCGACCGGCTCGTCCTGGACGCCTACTGGATCCCCTCCGAGGACGCCGTGGCCGAGGACGCCGTGCATGGCTTCGACGCCGTGTGGGTGGTGCCCGGCAGTCCCTACCGCAGTGAGGCCGGAGTGCTCGCCGCGATCCGGACCGCGCGCACGCAGGGCATCCCCTTCCTCGGGACGTGCGCCGGTTTCCAGCACGCGCTGCTGGAGTACGCCCGGAACGTGTGCGGCCTGACGCGGGCGGCGCACGCCGAGAGCGACCCCGGCGCCGAGGACCCGCTCATCGAACCGCTGTCCTGCTCCCTCGTGGGCCACGAGGGAACCGTCCTGGTCGAACCCGGCTCGCTGGCCCAGTCGGTGCTCGGCTCGGAGCGCACGGTCGAGCGGTACTTCTGCGCCTACGGCCCCTCACGCCGTCTCGACCCCCTGCGCGCGCACGGATTGCGCTTCTCCGGGCACGACGAGGACGGTCATGTCCGGATCGCCGAACTCCCCGGCCATCCCTTCTTCCTGGCCTCGCTCTTCCAGCCCGAGCTGGCCGGCGACGGCTCGCGCCCGCACCCGATGGTCCGGGCGCTGGCACGAGCCGCGGTGGCGCATGCGGCGCGCCGCGAGGGTCAGCCCGTGTGACCCGCGCCGTGGCCGTCATGGCCGCCGTGCGCCCCGCCGTGGTCGAACTTCATCGCCTCCTCCGGCATGACGACGAAGGGCCGCATCATGCCCATGTCCTCGTGTTCGAGGAGGTGGCAGTGGTACATGAACCGGCCGTACGCGCCGTCGAACCTCCCCATGACGCGCAGGATCTGGTTCCCGGGCACGCGGAAGACGTCCTTGTGGCCGAGTTCGTTCGGTGCCAGGGGGATCGTGGTCGCCGGGTCGTACGCGATCGGCGCGCGGGTGCCGCCGACCGCGGGGTCGAAGCCCGAGACGTCGTAGGCGTCCCGGCCCAGCAGCTGGAAGTCGGCCAGGTGAATGTGCATCGGGTGGACGATCGGCGCGAGGTTGAGGAAGCTCCACTGCTCGTAGGAGCCCTCGGCGACGGTGAAGCCCAGGGCGTCGTTGAACGTCCGGGAGATGCGGCGGTACGTCTTCGTCGTGCCGTCCGCGCCCTTGAGCTGGATGATGCCGTCGGTGGGGACCCGGATGTCGCCGGGGTCGGTGACCTCGGTCATCTCCCAGATCTCCGGGTGTCCGCCGCCGCCCTTGGTGGCGGGCGGGGTGAGGACGACCAGACGGTGGCCGTGCTCGATGTCGTGGGTGAGCCGGCGGAAGGAGCCGGAGAGCACCTCGGGCAGCTCGAAGGGGTCCGCCTCGCCGCTCGCGCCCACCCGGAACTCCATGACGGCCGGATACCGCACGTCGTTCACCGGGTCGGGCACGCCCGGGGCCTGTCCTGGCCCCTTGTTGACCAGACGCAGCTTCTTCCCGGCCAGCCCCCGGAAGTCGACCAGCAGGTCGAAGCGCTCGGCCGGGGCCGCGGTCAGCGTCGGCAGCGCCTCGTCGAAGTCGACCGGGACCGGGCGCGGCAGCAGTCCGCCGTCGCTGCCGATCTGGTGGACGATGCCCGGGACCGGGTTGTCGTCCTCGTCGACGAGGACCAGCTCGTAGATGCGCGCGTTCGACGCGTTCACGAGCCGGAAGCGGTACCAGGCGTCGTCCACCTCGGCGTAGGGCCAGATGCGGCCGTTGACCGTGGTGTACGGGCCGGTGAACGGGATCGAGACGGGCTTGCCCGTCTCCGGGTTCTGCTGCTGGACGATCACCGTCTTGTGCAGCAGCCGGCCGTTGAGCCGGCCGTCCTCGTCGGTGTCGAGGTTGCGGTCCGCGAGGAGCAGCGGGATCTCCCGGTGGCCGGAGGGGAGCCCGAGGGCGTCCTCCTCGTCGTCGCGGATCAGATAGGTGCCGTACAGGCCCGCCTGGACGTTCCACCGGGTGATGTTCATGGCGTGGTCGTGGTACCACCACTGGACCGCCCGGTGGTCGTTCGGGTACTCGGAGAGCTGGGCGTCGCCGACTCCGACCGCGTTGTCCGCCCAGCCGTCGTTGCCGCCGCCCGTCTGCGCTCCGTGCAGATGCGTGACCGTCCAGGCGGGCAGGGCCGCTACGTCCTTGTTCGGTTCGACGCCCTCGCGGCCGGGCTCCGTCGAAGCCGGCGGGGTGCCGGGCGCGCGCAGGGGCACCTCCACCGAAGTGACCGGGTACTCGCTGTCCTTGGGGATGCGGTTGGTCCAGGCGATGCGGACGCGCTGTCCGCGGCGCACCTCCAGGGTCGGGCCCGGCACCTGCCCGTCGTAGCCCCACATCAGGGTCGGCGGGAGCTGCGGGTGCAGCCGGATCCAGGCCGGGCGCAGGGCGATCTCGGTCTCGTGCAGCACGTCGTCCGAGGCCGGGCGCAGGACCGGCGGGACGGGCAACCGGGCGGCATACGGCGTCAGTTCGTCAGGAGCCGGTGCGTCCTCCTGCGTTCCCGCCTGCGTGATCCTCTCGATGATGTCGGTCAAGTCGAACACCCCCGTGTGTTCTGTTGTTCGTTCCCTTCACTTGGGCAGACTCCTGGCACTGCGCCGAAGTTCCGTGAATGCCCCCTTCCGCCCGAAAGGGTGAAGGATTCAAGCCACTACCGGACGGGCACGGCGGGGACGGGCACGGTGGCGGGCCGCCGGTCCGGGAGGAAGCCGTGGGCGCGGCGGGCCAGGAAGTCGGGCTTGTATCGGTCCACCGACCGGTGCCAGTGCAGGATGCCGGCCAGCCAGTGCTGCAGGTCCCGCACATAGCCGTCCAAGGCCGCGCACTCCTGCCCGGAGAGGCCGAAATCCCTTTTCAACACGGGCAGTTCGTGTGCGATGACATGCTGGAACTGCCCCATGCGCTGGGTCATCAGGTCGTGGACGACACCGAGCGCGGTCGGGTACTCGACGCCGAAGAAGTTCTGCACGACGAGGATCGCGTTGTGGATCTCGCCCTCGTACTGGATCTCCTTCTGGTACGAGAAGACGTCGTTGACGAGGCAGGCGTAGTCGATGGCCGCGTTCTCCAGTGAGCGGACCGGGCCGCTGCAGTAGACCTCGGGTGCGATGGCTGGACCGTAACCCATGCGGCACATGCTCAGGGTGAGGTCGGAGCCGAAGGTGGCGCGGCGCATCTCCAGATAGTCGACCGGGTCGGGGATGCGGTGCTGCAGTTGGTTCGACAGCTCCCACACCCAGCTCTCGGTCATCGCGTTCACCGCGTCCTTGAGCGTGCGCCGTTCGTCCGGGGCCATCTCCGCCGTCGTACGCGCCCACAGGTCGGCGAGGCCGCGCTCCATGCCGTTCACCGGGGCGCAGGCCGCCTCGCCGTCGAGGGGCATGCAGTCGGCGAGGCGCCGGGTGGTCAGGCGCGCCGCGGCCAGGTCGCGGCGGTTGCCGTACACGAGCGGGTAGTAGTCGTCGGCGTACGTCCCCCAGGCGAGCCACCGGGAGCTGAGGTCCAGGGCCTCGGGCGTCGCGTCCGGGTCGATGCCCGCGGAGCACAACGGGAGGTCGTAGGCGGCGAGTTTGTCCTCGTCCCAGACGCCCTCCTGCAGCATCCCCATTTCGTGCATCCAGGCGGTGAGCCGGGGCCGGGCCGCGTCCAGATGCGGGCTCACCTCGACCTGGTACGGCATCGGGAAGTCGGGCAGCAGGGACGGCCCGACCTGTTGGTACGGCACGTGCGTGTACGCGCGCAGGCGCTCGGCGCCGGCCGCCGCGAGCAGGGCGCTGACGTCGGCGGACGAGCCGGGGACGGACGGGCCGTGCCACGGATTCGCCGCCCGCGCGCGGGCGTTCATGTAGCGGCTGGAGCGCAGATGCCACTCGTGACCGCCGGACTGCCAGTCCTGCAGTCCCCGGGTGTACTGCGCGACGGCCGCCACCTCGGGCGGGGTGAGACCCCTCTCCAGGGCCAGAGCGGGCACTTCGGTCAGGGCGGTGTGCTCGAACTGGTGCAGGCGCGAGGTGAGGATGTCGTTGACGGTGTCGGCGGCCTCCTGGGTGGTGCAGCCGAAGAAGGTCTCCAGGACGAGCACGCCGTTGCTGTTCTCGCCCTCGTCCTCGACCTCGCGCTGGTAGGAGAAGAGGTCGTTGCGCAGATGGACGGCGTCGGCGAACGTCTCCATCAGCACCCTCAGCGGCCGCGTACCGGCGACCGCGGCGGGGACCTCGGCCGTCGCGTACTCCACGAGCCCCGCCGACCAGGGGGCGCCGCCCACCTTGCGGCGCATCTCGATGTACTCGACGGGGTTGGCGATCCGCCCCTCGTTGATGTTGGACAGCTCCCACAGGGACTCGTTGAGCAGGTGCTCGGTGGCCACGGCGAAACGGCGGCGCCAGTTCGCGGACATGGCGGGCACGGTGCGCCTCCACAGGTCGGCGAGACCCGCCTCCACCGGGTTGCGCGGCTCGGGCATCGGGGTTTCGAGGTCCATCGGCATGAACAGCGGGAGCCGGTCCAGATGGGCCTTGCCGCCGGCGCGGTCCTGGGTGCGCTTGAAGATCTCCAGGAAGTGGTCGTCGAAGAAGAAGACCCACACGTACCAGTCGGTGATCAGGGAAAGGGCCGGGCCGTCGCACTCGGGATGGGTGTACGCACAGAGCAGTCCGTAGTCATGGGCCTCCAGGTCGGACTGCTCCCAGACCCCCGACCCCTCCAGCATGCCCATCGCGCGCGCCCACTCGGTCGAATGGGTCCGGGCCTGTTCGACATGAGGGTTCAGCCGCGCGGGATACGGCATGTAGAAGTGCGGGAGCTCGAACGGCTGTTGCGTCATGGCCGGGCCCTACCCGGGGGTTCGCGGCGGCATCCTCGGGGCCGGACATGATCACACCATCGCGTGAATCACCGATCGGCACGCGCGCGTGGGCGGCCTCCGGCGCCGCCTGCAGCCGGACGTCTGTGGCAGTACTGCCAAGTAGGGGTGAAGGCAAGGGCGTTCAGGTGGCGGAGGGCGATCTGTGGGGCCTAGGCTCGATCGCCACATGGAAGCCGACCGGCCGCCTGCGGCCCGGGGGAGGTAGGCCGTCATGACCGAGGCACCGCTGCGCGCGGAGCTGCTGCTCACCCACGACGTCTCCGCGGAGCTGGAGCGGGAACTGACCGCCGGGTTCGGGGAACTGGGTGCGCCCGCGGTCCGTGTCCGGCGGACGCTCGACCACCGCGGCCCGGCCGACCTGCAGTGGCTGGTGCTCGTGTCACTGCCCCTGCAGGCCTTCCTCAGCGGGCTGGGCGGCGAGGCCGTCAAGGACGGTTACCGCGCACTGCGGGATCTCGTGGCACGTCTGGTCCGGCGCGGGGCGACCGCACCGGCCGCGGCGCCCCGGCCACTGGTGCTGCAGGACGAGCGGACCGGGCTGCGGATCGTCCTGGAGGCGGACCTGCCGCAGCGTGCGTACGAGGAACTCACGGCACTCGATCTGAGCGGGTTCGGCGTCGGGCCCCTGCACTACGACCTCGCGCGCGGCAGGTGGCGCTCCGAACTGGACGAGGCGGCGGGCTGAGGCGCGGCGGCGAAGTGGCGTACGACGACGTGCACCACGCATCGGATGCGCGGCCCACCGCGCCGAGGCGGATCCTGCGCAACTGCGAGCAAGGGGAAGCCCTTCTGGCCGCGGGAGATCTGACGGCGGCGGCACGGGCGTTCCATGCGGTGCTGGCGGAGGTCGGTCCGCTGGAGGACGGCAGTGCAGAGGGGGGCCTCGGGTGTACGGCACCTGCAACTGGCGTAGCTGCAGCTGAAGACGGCGCACCCTCCCACCTCGCCTCCCGAACGCACATCGGCCTGGGTCGGGTGGCGCTCTGGATGGAGGATGCGGACCGAGCCGAGAGGGAGTTCAGGCGGGCGGTGCGGTTGCGGCCGGCGGATCGGGGGCCGCTGTACTGGCTGGGCTGCGCCGCCGCCCACCGGGGAGCGCAGGACCGGGACGCCTACGAGCTGGCCGAGCTGAGGTTCACCGAGGTGGTGGAGCGGTGGCCCGGTGACGCGCCGAGCCTCGTGCAGCGCGCCCACGTTCGCGTACGGCTCGGCCGGCCCACCGACGCGCTCGCCGACTTACGCTCCGCGGAGCGCATCGGCCCACTCGACGCGGAGGCCCGCTGGGTGCTGGCAGCCCTGTCGGGCGCCACGGCACCGGACGTCGCCCGGCGGCTCGGCACGGCAGCTCGGTCCGCCATGGAACGCGCCGGTGCCACCGGGCCGAAGGGGCGCCGGCGCGCGGCCGACGACTGGAACCGGGCCGCGGCCCTGCTCGACCGGGCCCGCCAACTGGCCCCCGGCAACCGCGAGTTCACCCTTCCCCACGCGGTCGCCCTCTGCCTGAGCGGCCGTCGCGAGGACGGCATCGCAGTGATCACCGACGCCACACGCTCCACCCCCACCGACCGCCACCTGGCCCACACCCTCGCAGTAATGACGTGGCACGCGCTCACCCCCACGGAGGGCACGGACACCGCCGCGGACGGGACAAAACCACCTCGCACCCCCGACGCTCCGTCGACATCACCTCACACCGCTGACCACGCGGCCGGGCCGACGCACACCTCCGGTGCGGTGGCGGAGTCACCTCAGGCCGCCGACCATACGGCCGAGCCAACTCGCGCTACCGACACCGCGGCAGGGCCGACTCGCACCTCCGATGGGACGGCGGAGTCGCCTCGCGCTGCTGACCACACGACTGGGCCAACTGGCGCCACCGACACCGCGGCAGGGCCAGCTCACACCTCCGGTGGCACGACGGCACTACCTCACGCCGCTGACTACACGGCCGGGCCAGCTCGCGCCTCCGGTGCGGCGACAGAATCACCTCGCGCCACTGACCACGCGGCCGAGTCAACTCGCACCACCGACACCCCGACCGGGCCAGCTCACACCTCCGGTGGCACGACGGCATCACCTCACGCCGCCGGCCACACGGCTGGGCCAACTGACGCCTCCGGTGGCGCGACGGAGTCACCTCACACCTCCGCCGACGCGACCAACCCGTCCCGCGCCTCCCACCGCACGGTGCAGCCACCCCGCACCGCCGACGACACGACCCGGCCAACTCGCGCCTACGACACCGCGACTCACCCACCTCACACCGTCCACCGCGCGGCGCAGTCACCCCGCACCGCAGACCCCGCGACCGGGCCAACTCACACCTCCGCCGACGCGACCACCCCACCCCACAGCCCCCACCCCAATCCCAAAACCCCCGCAGCCACCCCCAACGACGACCCCCTCGGAGCCTGGTCCCGGGCTGTCGCCTCATGGGCCGGGCTGTTGCATGACGCTGTGTTCTGGGAGCAGTGGCGGGTTGGGGCGGGTGGGCGGTACGGGGTGGTGGTGGGGGACGAGGAGATTGGTGCGCTTCGTGCGGATCTGCAGGGGGCGTTGGAAGCTCTCATGCCTGAGGGGGATGCCGGTGGCCGGGTCGCGCCCGAGGTGTTGCTGGGCCGTGAGACCGAGGCGGCGCGGTTGCTCGCGGAGGCGGGTGGGTTGCCGTTGGCGACCGGTTCGGCGCCCTTGGTGTGCGGGCCGTTGCGGATCGCGGAGCTGGGCAGGGAGGCGGAGTTGGGGGCGTTCGTCTCCGCGGCGGGGGATGCCGCACCGGCCCTGCGCCAGGCCTTCTCCCACCTCGGCTTCGCGCAGGCCCTGCTGCGACTCGACCGTCCCGCGGAGGCGCTGGCCGCGCTGTCGGGGCTGCGCTGCCCGAGTTGCCGCGCCCGCGGCGGCAGCGGGGACGAGGGCAGGCGGACCTGTGCCGCGACGTCCTCGGGGCGCGGCAGCGGGGAGCGGGCGGGCGGGGCCGCGGCGAACAACGGGCAGGCCGCGGCGCCGCGGGCGGAGCGCGGTGCCGTGTGCGACCCCGACTGCACCCGCTTCGACACGCGCAACCCCGCCTACGCGGGCCAGGCCGCCAAGCACATCCTGCTGATGCGGGACGGACGCTCGCTCGCGTTGGCGGCGCGCCTGGCCCAGGGCCGCGCCGCGCTGAGCCCCGCAGGGCCCGATGTCCGCAGGGCCGCGACGAGTTGGCAGCGCGCGCTGACGCACGCCCGGGCCATCGGGCAGGGTCCGGAGGTCGAGGCGATCGTGGCCGACACGGCGCTCGCCGCGGCCAAGGCGCTGCACCGGGCCGGAGACATCGACGCCGCCGGCTCGACCCTGGAGGCGGCGTACGCCCTGCTCGGCGAGGGCCAGCACGAGCGTCTGAAGGGGCAGTTGGCGCGGGTGTTGACCGACCGCGGCATCGCACAGGCCAACCGTGACATGGACCGGCTGGAGGGCCCGGCCGCCGATCTGCGCCGCGCCGTCGAGATCAACCCCCATCTGCACCGGGCCCAGACCAACCTGGGGGTCGTCCTGCGCATCCTCGGGGCACGCATGCGGTGGTCGGGAAGTCTCGTGGGCTGCAGGAGCAGACTGCAGGAGGCGCTGGACCGGGTCACCGCGGCACTGCAGCACTTTCCCGGGGATCCTGAGCTCTCTCAGCTACGAGATCTGGTGGAAGCCGATCTCGCCCTGGTTCACTCGGAGTTGGAGCAGGGGCGGATCGGGGGACTGCCGTAGTGATGGAGTACGAGGAGCTGCGCTTCCGGGTGCGCCGGGTCGGCGCGCACCGGCATGTGCTGACGGTGAGCGGTGCGGGCGCTGCCGCGGACGTACTGACGGTGGGCGCCCGGCCCGAGGCGTACCGCGAGCGCATGGAGCAGCTGATCGAGGCCGAGCTCGGCTACGCACCGCTCGGCGACCAGGATCCCGCCGCCCGGCTGCGTGACCTGGGCCGGGACGTCTTCGGACTGCTGCTGGGCCGACGGGCCGCGGAGTGTATGCGTGCGGCGCACGAGCTGGTGCGGGGCATGCAGCCCGCGCGCGGACTGCGACTGCGCTTCGACCTGCCGCCCGACCTGCGCTCGCTGCCGCTGGAGGCGCTGTGCGCGCCCGCCGCCGAACCGGGTCAGACGCCGGCGCTGCACGACAGCCTGTCGCTGGTGCGGTCGCTGCCTGGCGGCCCGATCGGCAGACGGCTGCCCGAACCGGAGGACGCCCCGAGCAAGATCCGGCTGCTGGTCGTGCACGCCTCGCCCGAGGGCGCGGCACTCCCGGTGGGTCAGGACGAAGTCGCGTCACTGCTGCGGGAGTTGCCGCAGGTCGCCGTCGAGACGACGCTCGTACGGCCGGCCACCCGCGAGCGGCTGGAGACCGCGCTGGGCGAGCGCTCGGACCTGCCCACGGCCGTGCTGCTGATCGCCCACGGTTCGTACGACACCGGGCGCGGCAAGGGCATGGTGCACCTCGAGACGTCCGGCGGCGGCACCGACCCGGTACCCGCCGATCTGCTCAGCGGCACGCTGCTGCGGGCACCCCGGCTGCGGCTCGCGGTGCTCAACCTCTGCTCGGGGGCGGACTGTTCGCACACGGAGCCGTTCTCCGGGCTCGCCCAGGCGCTGATCGGCGGCGGTGTGCCGGCCGTGGTGGCCATGCACGGCCGGGTGAGCGACCGTTCGGCGGGGCTGTTCGGGCCCGCGCTGCTGAAGAAGATCGCGGCCAACCAGACGATCGACGAGGCGATGGCCTACGCCCGCCGCAGCATCTCCTACCAGTCCGGGCACACGGCCACCGAGTGGGCGACCCCGGCGCTGTTCCTGCACGAGGAGTGCCGGCACGGCTGGTTGTTCAAGGCGCGCGAGGTGCGTGAGGACGGGCATGCGGCGCAGGATCCCCTGCGCCAGGGCGCCGAGGCGCTGAAGGCGTTCAACAACCCCATCGGGGACGTGAATTCGGCCCAGCTGATCGAGGCGGCCCGCTTCCAGCGGCTGTACCGCGACTGGGAGCAGGTGCGCAGCATCCTCGCCACCGATGTGCAGCGCTTCCGCCGGGAGCAGGAGCTGCTGCGGGAGGAGGCCGCGTACGAGCTGGCCTGGGCGAAGGTGCAGAAGCTCTGCGAGCTGCTCGCCGCGGAGGACGCGACGGCGGCGCACCGGGCGCTGCCCGGGGTGCGGGTCGCGCTGCCGCACGGCGAGCAGGCCTGGCTGCCCGTCCTGGACAGGGAGGTGCAGGACCTCACCCGGCTCTCCGCGCTGCTGGAGCAGGCGCACGCGGCGGCGCGGGAGGCGGACTGGGCCGGTGTGCTCGCGCTGTGCGAGGAGGTGCTCGCCGAGCGGCCCGCCGGGTTCGGTGACGCGCGGCGGCTGCGCGACACCGCCGTGGAGGAACAGACGGTGCGGGAGGCCTGCGCCCAGGCGGACGCGGCCTGCGCCGCGGATGACTGGGTGGCCGCTGCCGCCGCCTACGACCGGGCTCTGGGTCTGCGCTCCGACCACGGCCCGGCGCTGGCCGGACGGGCCTATGTGCTCGGCCGTACGGCCGAGCAGGCCGGGGACTGGGCCGCCGCCGCGGACGCCTACGCGCGCTGCCCGCACCTGCGCGACGCGACGGCCCGCGCGGCCCACGCCCGGGGCCGACAGGCCGCCTCGGCCGGGGACTGGAGCGCTGCGCGCGACGCGTTCGAGGAGGCGGCGGGCCGGCGCACGGACGCCGACGGAGCGGCCGTGGGCGTACAGGACGGGACGCCGAACGGCAGCGCGAACGGGCACGCGCGCACCCGGCTCCCCTCCCTCGCACTCACCTCCTGGCTCGCCTACGCCTCCGCGCGCGTGGCGGAGGAGCAGGAGCGGTGGGAGGAGGCGACCGAGGCGTTCACGGCGGCCGACGGCTTCACCGACGCCGCCCTGCGGGCTCACCACGCCCGGGGCCGCGCGGCCGTCAAGGACGGCGCCTGGCCGGAGGCACTGGCCGCGATGGAGACGGCGGCGGGACTGCGCGCAGAGGTCGAAGGGACCTTGCCGACGGCGACCGGACTGCCCGCGGGCACCGACGGGACCCTACCGACGGCGACCGGACTGCACGCCGAAGCCGGAGAGACCGTACCGACAGCGGTCGCACTGCCCGCCGAGACCAACGGGACCCTACCGACGGCGACCGGACTGCCCGCCGAGACCAACGGGACCCTGCCGACGCCAGCCGGACTGCCCGCCAAAGCCGACGGCACCGTACCGGCGGCAGGCGGTGCGGAAGTCACCGGTCACCAGCCCGACGCCGGTGCGGTGCCTCAAGGCGCCAATGGCTGCCTGCTGTTGGCGGACGCTCTGCCCGACCCCGGCGCCTGGATCCCCGAGTTGCGGGAGCGGGTGCGTGAGCGTGCCGGTGTCGCCGCGGAGTCGGGTGACTGGGGGCAGGCGCTGGAGTGTCTGCGGATGCTGCCGGACGCGTACGAGGACACGTCGGCGCAGCGGCGGTTCGCCGAGGGGCGGGTCGCGGAGGCGGCCGGGGACTGGGAGGCGGCGGCCGGGGCGTACGCCGAGGCGCTGCACCCCGACGCCCCCGCCCGGCGGCACTACGCGCTGGGTCGGGCCTCGGCGCTGTGCGCGGAGTGGGACGCGGCCCGCGAGCACTTCGCCGAAGTCCCCGACCGCATCCATGACTTCCCGGAGCCGCCCGCGCCGCTGCGGCTGTACGCGCAGGGCAGGGCCGCCTCCGCGCGCGGCGACTGGAAGGCCGTCGTGGAGGACTTCGGCGGGCTGCCGGACAGCCATGCCGACGGCGACGTGGGGCATCGGCGGCGGTACGCACGCGCACGGATCGCCGAGCAGCAGGAGGAGGCCAGGGCCGACACCTGGATCTCGGTGCTGCGGCATCTGGACGACGTACCGGACGGGGCGCTGGACGGCGCGGTGGGGCTGCTGCGCCGCAAGGCCGCCGGGCTGCATGCGCTGGGGCTGGCCGACCTGGAGCGTGCCCGGGACCTGTTCGAGCCGTTCGCCGCCGAGGACGAGGAGTTCGCGCTGCTGCACGGATATGTGCGGGCGCGGCTGCACGAGCGCGACGAGGCCTGGCAGGAGGCGCTGGCCGCCTACCGTGCCCTGCCCGGCGACCACGCCGACGTGGCGCCGCGCACCCGGTACGCCGAGGCGCGGGTGGCGGAGGCGGTCGCCGAGAGCGCCGAGCAGTGGGGTGCGGTCCAGGAGGCGTACGCGGAGCTGGCGGACGCCTTCGCCGAGGACGGCGGTTTCGCCGACGCCGCGGTGCGCGCGCAGTACGCACGGGCCCGGCACGCCGAGGCCGTGAGCGACTGGGAGGAGGCCTGCCGCAGCGCCGACGCGCTCCGCGCGCACGCCGACGCACCGCTGATCGCCGCCTATGCGCGGGGCCGGCTGACCGAGGGCCGACGGGACTGGCACCGGGCCGTGGACGCCTTCCGTGCGAGCGGGCCCTACCGCGATGCCGAGGCGCGGCTCGCCCACGCGGAGGGCCGGCTGCTGGAGGAGCAGGGCCGGTTCGCGGCGGCCGCCGAGGCCTACGAGCGGGCCGGCGACGGGCACGAGGGGGCGCGGGCGCAGGCGGTGCGGCTGCGCGGGGTGCTGCGGCTGCCCTGGGTCGACGGTGCGATCGGCGAGCCGCTGGTGGCGGACCCGTTCGCGCTGCGGGACCGGACGTTCCCGTATCTGGCGCTGCGTGACGCGGGCGTGGGGCCGGGCTCGTCGATGGACGCGGTGAACGAGGTGTCGTTCACGCTGATGGAGCGCGAGGAGATGAGCTGGTCCTGGCCGGAGCGGGTGGCCTGGGACCGGCTGCGGGTGGCGGCGCGGCGGCTGGAGCTGGACGCGCAGCTCTACCGGTGGCACGCCCCGGCCGCGGTCCGTGAGGCGGTGGCGCATCTCGCGCCGGACGACGGGCCCGACCCCCTGGAGGCGCTGTGCGAGCGCTTCCCGAAGGACGCCCCGCTGCTGCTTCTGCTCGCCCGCGGCCGGGACGCGGCCGTGGCGGCCTGGGAGGAACGGCTGGCGACGGCCCCCGGCGACATGGCGGTGGTGCACGGTCTCGCCGTGGCCCGGCTGTGGCAGGCGCGGGAGCTGGAGCACAGCGGCGCCTGGGAGCACGCGGTGCGCGCCTGGGCGGAGGCGCTCGCGTACTGGGCCGCG
Source organism: Streptomyces spinosisporus (assembly GCF_022698145.1). GTDB lineage: Bacteria > Actinomycetota > Actinomycetes > Streptomycetales > Streptomycetaceae > Streptomyces > Streptomyces spinosisporus. Next base: position 326,423 of record NZ_JALDAX010000001.1, on the reverse strand, counting down.
CTGCTGAGCGACGAGGGCTACTGGGACGGCTGGCGCACCGAACGCGCGGCCTGCTATCAGCGGACCGTGTCGCTCGACGACCTCGCACGGCTGCGCCGTGATCTGAGCCTGCATCTGTCCGACGGGCTGGCCGCGGGCGAGGAGACGCACACCGACCAGGGCAGGCCCGAACAGGCCGCGGAGTACCGGCGGTTGACGGCGCTGTTCGAGGCCGAGCTCGGCGGGGCCCGGGTGCTCAAGGAGGTCGGCGGGCTGCCGACGGTGCCGGGCACGGCCCTCGCGCTCGCCTGCGGGCCCGCCTATCTGCACATGCTGCATCTGGAGGTGCCGCTCGCCGAGCGGACGGCCGAGCTGAGCGCGGCCGCCCAACAGGGCCACGATCCGGGCGAGTTCACCGTGCGGAAGCTGCGCTGGGCGTTCTCGGCGCTGTCCGGTGCCTACGCGCTCGCGGAGGCACACCGGTTCGACGAGGCCATCGAGGCGATGCCCGCGCTGCCGGCGCTGACCGAGCTCCCCGAGGACTGCGCGGACCGCGACGCGGACACGCATCCGCGTGACTGCGGCCACTGCCAGGACTTCGTGCGCCGCGGCCCCGCCTATCTGCGGCTGCCGCGACGGCACGCCCGGTTCGCGCAGGACGGTGCGGCGCTCGCGGTGCACGCGCGGCTCTCGCTCGCCCAGGCGGCGCTCACCAGCGGCTCCGGCGCGCTGGACCGGGCGGTGGAGCACTGGCGGCAGGCGGTGACGGCGGCGGCGAGCGGCGGCATGCAGAGCCGGATCACCGGGGCCGTCGTACAGATGGTGCTCGGGCGGGTCGAGGCGCTGATCGACGCGCCCGCCGAGCAGCGGGACGCCTCCCTGGACGCGGCGGTGGCGCTGATCGAGCAGGTCAAGCCGGTGCTGCAGCCGCTCGCCAAGGATCTGGCGGCCCAACTGGACGCCCAGCTGTCGCTGCTGCTGTCGATGCGCGGCGTGTGGCGCGCCTCCTCCCGCGTACGGTACGACCTGCCGCTGGACCTGCCGGCCGCCGAGGCCGATCTGCGGCGGGCGCTCAGGCTCAACCCGGAGTCGGGCCACGCCCGCGGCAATCTCGTACGGGCGCTGGTGTACACGCTCGACGAGCGCACCGCCGATCCGGTGGAGCGGCTGGGGCTGCTCGCGGAGGCGATCGGCCTGCTGCACACGGGACTTCGGCAGCAGCTGCTGCACGACTACCGCGAGACGCTCGCCGAGACCCTGAACGTGCTGGAGCGGCTGGTGTCCACGCGTATCGGCATCGACGGACTGGCCGAGCTGATGCGGGAGATGTCCCAGGAGCAGCCGGAGAACGAGAACGACCTGGCGGCGCTCGCGGAGAGCCTCGTGGAGCGGGCACGGCAGGTGCTGGAGCGGGACGAGGACGTGGCGCTGGCCGTGTATCTGCTGATCCGCGCGGCCCGCACCGACCCGGACTCGGAGCGGGTCCGCGGCGTTCTGCTGGACGCGGTCCACCGCTGGCGCGATGTCCTGCGGGGCTCGGGCGGCTCGGGGCAGGAGGAGGGCGACGCATGATGATCGAGGACCCGGCGGGCGGGCGGATGCCGTACGCCGCGCTCGCTCCGGTGGGGGTGACGCCGTGGACGTCCCATGCCGAGATGCAGGACGTCTCGTTCGAGTTGCAGGGGCGGGGGTTGATGTCGCCGCGGACGCAGCAGGCGTGGAATGAGCTGCGCAGCACTCGGCGGAGGTTGTTGATCGATCTGTTGATGTACGACATCGGTGAGTTCGGAGCAGAGGCGGAGGAAGCGGTGTCGTCCGGTGTGGGGGTGCCTCCGGTGTGGGCGGGGCGGTTGTTGGACGAGTTGATTCGGTTCGATCGGTGAGTGGGGGGCCGCGGTGGCGCGTCACGGGGGGTGTGGTGGGTGTGGTGGGGCGGGTGCGGGTGTGTTGTGGCTTGGCGCGCCGTTCCCCGCGCCCCTTGAGGGCGTTCCCGTCACGTTGGCTGGTTCGGACCCTGGGAGTGTCATGAGCGACGCGGGCGTGGGGGCTGCTCGGCTTGGTTATGAGCATGCCCGGGAGTTGGCGGCGCGGGAGGCGGCGCATCGGGCGCATCTGGAGCGGCTGTTGCTGCTGTGCGCGGACACGCTCGACGACTTCGACCGGCTGCTCGGCGACGGCCCGGAGCGGGACGGGGAGGCGTACCGCGGCAGTCTGCGGCGGATCGCCGAGCGCTTCGAGAGCGCGCTGCGCGGCGAGGGGCTGGAGCCGATCGGGGTCAGGGGCGAGCGGGCGGACCCGGCCACCCACCACGTGGTCGAGGTGCGGCCGTCGGCGTCGGCGGCGGAGGACGAGGTGGTGCAGGTGCTGCAGCGCGGGTACGGCCACGACGGCCGGGTGCTGCGGGCGGCGCGCGTGGTGGTCGCCGTACCGGACAGTCAACGAGCAGCCGGGAACGGTCGGTTGACCGGGAACGACATGGAGGGGGAACGGCAATGACGGCGATCGGCATCGACCTCGGCACCACCAACAGCGTGGTGGCACGCTACGACCCGGACCACGGCGAGGCCCATGTGGTCCGCAACGGCGAGGCGAACAACCTGACCCCCTCGGTGGTCGGCATGATGCGCCGGGAGGGCTCCGAGCAGTTGCTCGTCGGCCAGCACGCGCTCAACTGGGCGGACCGGCAGCCCGAGGACACCGTGCTGTCGGTGAAGCGGCTGATGGGCCGCGACTTCACGGACGCCAAGGTGACGCGGGCCAAGGAGCGGCTCAACTACCGGATCGTGGCGGGCCAGGACGACGATCCGCGGGCCCATGTCGTCTTCGGCGGCCGTACGACCACCCCGGCGGAGGTCTCCAGCGCGATCCTCGGCAAGCTGGCCAAGGACGCCTCGCGCAACCTCAACGAGGAGGTGACGCACGCCGTCATCACCGTTCCGGCGCACTTCGGCGACGCGCAGCGCGCGGCCACGCGGGAGGCGGCACAGATCGCCGGGATCACCGTCAAGAAGATCATCGACGAGCCGACGGCGGCCGCGATCGCCTTCGGCATGGACAAGAAGGCCGGACAGCGCAGCCGTATCCTCGTCTACGACCTGGGCGGCGGCACCTTCGACATCTCGGTCCTGGACTCCACCAAGGGCCGTGACGGGACGGCCCAGTTCGCGGTGCGGAAGTTCGCGGGTGACGACTGGCTCGGCGGTGACGACTTCGACCTGGCGGTCGTGGAGCGGATCGCGCAGTGGGTCGAGCAGGAGTGCGGCATCGACCCGTCCGACGACAAGCAGTTCCGCTTCACCGCGAAGAAGTACGCGGAGCAGGCCAAGCGCGAGCTGAACGACATGCCCGAGACCATCATCAACATCCCGGCCGGCTTCCGCGGCGACGGTGTGGTCGTCGATGTCTACATGCCGCTCACCCAGGCCGAGTTCAGGCAGCTGACGGACCCGCTCGTGCAGCGCACCATGGGCCTGGTGCGCGAGACGCTGGAGCAGGACGGGCTGACCACCGCGCAGATCACGGACGTGCTGCTGGTCGGCGGCGGGACGCTGACGCGTTCGGTGTACGAGGCGGTGGAGGCTTTCTTCGGCAAGGAGAAGGTCCGCCGCAGCATCAACCCGATGGAGTGCGTGGCCCTCGGCGCGGGCATCCTGGCCGGGACGCTGGACGGCGTGGAGTGCCCGGCCGAGGACTGCGGGACCGTCAACGACGAGGCGGCGGCGGCCTGTTCGGCCTGCGGTACGAGCCTGGCCAGTGGCCGCGCGGTCGGTTCCACCGGGCTGTACGAGGTGACGGGCGTGGCGATGGGCATCGCCGCCGTGCGGGGCTCGCAGCGCGACGTCTTCGTGCCGATCATCGAGAGCGGCACCGCGTATCCGCTGCCCGAGCCGTGCACCAAGGTGTTCCAGGCGACCGACACCCGGGTCATCCGGGTGCCGGTGTACGAGGGCAACAGCCCGGTGGCGAGCAAGAACCAGGAACAGGGCGTGGTGGAGTTCGAGCTGCCCGAGCCGATCGAGCTGAACCAGCGCGTCGACGTGTCGTTCAACTACGACGCCGACCGCACCATCACCGTGTCGATCAATGTGCCCGGCACCCAGATGTCCATGCCGCCGGCGCCGCCCAAGCGCGAGAAGCCCCGCACCCAGCCGCCCGCCCCGACCTACGAGCCGGACAGCGCGACGCTGCGCCAGCGGCTGGAGTGGGCGAAGCGGGACACGGAGAAGTTCCTGCAGCGCTACGGCGGTTTCGTCGAGGACCTGCAGGAGATGAAGGTACGCCGGGATCTGCAGCAGGCCGAGCAGGTGCTGCGGCAGGGCGAGAGCGGCGAGTACAAGCGGCTCACCGAGCTGCTGGTCGACGACATGTACCACAACTGCGGCTACGCCAGTCAGTTCCTGCACGCCGAGGAGGCCGCGGACGGCGCGCCCCCGGAGACGGCGGGGCTGATCAACGAGGCGGTCGGCTATGTGAAGCAGGCGCACGCCGAGGGCAACCGGCTGCTCACCGCCCAGCAGGCCCGCAATCTCGCGAACCTGGTGGCGCAGGCCTACGACGCGCGCCGGGTCTCGGCGCTGCGCGACACGGAACGCTTCGACGGGATCCTGCGGGTCCCCGACGACGCGGCGGAGACGTGACCGCGGCGGGCGGCCCGGACGGGCGGGGGCACGAGCTGGGGCTCGGCCTCGACTTCGGCAGTACGGCCGTGCGGGCCGCGTTCGGCGGGCCGGGGGGCCCGGTGCGGCGGTTCACGCTGTCCGGCCCGCGGTGGCCGTGGCTGCTGTGCGAGCCGGCCGTGACCGGGCCGCTGCCGGTGGCGTTCCCGAGCCTCAAGAGCCGTCTGGGCAGCGGCCGTCCGGTCCGGGCCGGCGGGGTGGCCAGGGCGCCGGAGGAGGTGGTGACCGAACTGCTGCGGGAGGTGCGCGAGCGCGCCGAGGCCGAGGCCGGCGGGCGGATCACCCAGACCGTCGTCAGCGTCCCGGCGAGCTACGACTCCGGGCAGCGGACGGCGCTGCTGGACGCGGCGCGTGCGGCCGGACTCGGTCCGGTGCGGCTCATCGGGGACGCGATGGCGGCGGTCATCGGGCACACGGAGGGACGGGGCAGTACGACGTGCCTCGTCTACGGGCTGGGGTACGGCGGCTTCGAGCTCGGCCTGGTGCGCGGGGCGCGGGAGCGCTACCGGGCGCTGGGCCACGAGTCGGCGTCCACGACCGGAGGGCGGGCGTTCGACGACGCGGCGCTGACCGGCATGCTGCGCGCCGCCGGGCGCCGGGCCAACCCGGACCGGCTGGCCGAGACGGACTGGCTGCGGCTGCGGGCGCGGGTGGAACGGATCCGGGAGGAGATCGGCACCTCCGGCGACGACGGGCTCCTGGAGCTGGACCTGGGCGGCGGCATGCCCGCCCAACTGCAGTTCGGCCGCGCCGGGTTGGTGGAGTACCTGGAGCGCCATGTGCGCCGTACCCTCAACCGCGCGCAGACCCTGCTGGACCAGTCGGGGATGGACCGGCGGGACGTCGACACGCTGCTCCTGGTGGGCGGTGGCACCCGGCTCGACGCGGTCCGGGCGGGAGTGCAGGGGCTCGGCCGCGAGCTGGTCACGGCCCCCGAGGACCTGCTCGCCACGGGCGCGCTGTGGCACGCCTCCCAGCTCGCCGGCGCCCCGCCCTCGCCACTGGAGGGCCTGGCGGTGGAGCCCGCGGACACCTCCGACGACACCCTGGCGGAGGCCCCGCGGCTGTCGGTCACCCTGCTGTCGCCCCCGCCGCCGGCCGCGCCCGCGTCGGAGTCCGAGGAGCCCGCGCCGCCGTCCGATCCGGGCGTGCCCCTGGACGTCGCGCTGGCCCGCAGGCTGGCCGAGCACGGCCGGGTGAAGGAGGCCAGGGCGCTGCTGGAGACGATCCTGTCCGAGGCGCGGACCTTGCTGGAGTCCCTGGAGGGCGCGGCGGCACAGGCGCCGGACGCGCCGCCGCCCGAGACGGCGCCGGTGACGGCGCCGGTCACCGCGGCCGCCGGTCCGGGGCAGACAGGCGCCGGTGACGAAGCGGCGGCGGCGTTCGCCTCCACCGAGCCGACGGACTCCGAGTACCAGGCCGACCGCAAGGCCGTACGGCGGCTCACCATGGCGCGGGACCTGCTGACGGAGCGGCGGTACGAGGAGGCGGTGCAGGCCTCGCACGCCGCCTGGCAGGCCGCCCGGGACGGCACGTCGGGCGCCGATGTGCTGGACGCGATGATCGGCGTGCACTGCGCGGCGGCCATGGCCGACTTCTCCCCCGAGCACTTTCCCGACGCCGAGCGCTGGCTGCGCTGCGCCTACGGCCACGACCCCACCAACGCCCGGGTGCGCGAGCTGCTCGCCGAGCGCACCTACCGGCACGCCGAGCGGCTGGAGGGGCGCGGCCGCCTCGACGACGCCGTCGAGGCACTGGAGCAGTGTCTGACCTGGAACCCCGAACACGCCTTCGCCCACGAGCTGTTGGAGCGCATCAGCCGCCGTGGCAGGAACCACCGGGACAGAGGTGGCGTCCCTCGCTGAGGAGGGCCCGCCGATCGCAGGAGCACCGGAGGTCCCGGTGCCGAGTCAGGAGAACTCGCTTGTCCACCGCACCCAAGCCCAACGACCCGAACTTCCTCGACCGCAAGGTGCTGGGCACGCAGCTGAGGGAACTGCTCGACCAGCACCCCGAACGGCTCGCGGCCCGCAGGCCCGAACTGCGCACGCTGGCCGCCGACCTGGACGCCGGCAACCGGCTGCAGACCTGGGCCGAACTCGACCTCGTCGAGACCTTCGTACGCCCGGAGAGCCTCGCCTCGGTGCCGTCGGGCGCACCGTCCGGCACGCCCTGGTGGCGGCGGGCCCCGCGCGACGGCGTACTGGAGGCCGTGCTCGGTGTGCTGGTGTTCATCCCGCTGCTGGTCACCTGGTTCGGGCTGCGTGAAGCGGTGCGCGCCTACGGCGAGTTGAGCCGCGACAACCCCAAGCAGGCGACCCGGCCCTTCCTCCAGCTCTGGCAGACCGGTTTCGGCGGTCATCTGGCGGCGGTGGGCCGGTTCGAGAACGTGGCCATGATGGCCGTCGTGCTGATCACCCTGCTGGTGCTGTTGTCGGTGTGGCACGCGCACACCCGGACCCGGGCCGAGCGGGCGGAGGAGGACCGGCAGGCGGGCGACGAGCAGTTGCTCGGCTCGCTGGCCTCGCTGCTGAGCCGGGTGCAGCTGTCGATCGCCCCGCACCGGGCCGCGTCCCCGGACCAGTTCTCCAGGGAACTCACGCGCGCCGCACAGCAGTTGCAGAGCCTGCTGCAGAAGGCCAACGGCAGCCACAAGCGGCTGTCGGACGGCGCGGACGCGGTCGCCAAGGCCACCGACGCGCTGCAGCACGCGGCCGGGGCGCTCACGGCGGAGGTGCCGCGGCTGGCGACGGCGGCGACCCGCGTCGAGGCCGCCGTCACGGCCGGTACGAGCGCCACGGACCAGGTGCGGCAGGACAGCAAGGAGTCGGCCCGGCTGATCGCGGACCAGCTCAAGTCGGCCTCCGGCGAGGTGCAGTCCGCGTTCTCGTCGCTGGTCGCCGAGCAGAAGGAGCTCGCGTCCAAGTCCGGGGCGGCGGCGCACGCGGCCGAGCAGGCGGCGCTGGCCGTCGCGGCGGGCGCCGGACGGACCAACGACGTCGTGGACGGCATGCGGGAGGCGACCGAGCGCTGGGACGCGGCGGCTGCGCACTGGCAGGACGCGGCGGCCCGTCTCGACCAGGCCGTGCGTGCCCTGAGCGCACGCCAGGTGCCCCCGGGCCCGCCCGCGCTCCCGGGACAGAACCCCGTGCTCCCGGGACAGAACCCCGTGTTCCCCGGACAGAGCAACGGTGCGCCCGCCCCGAACGGCACCGCGCCCGCTCCCTCGGACGGGCATGCGTACGAGTATCCCGACGGCGGCAACGGCACCCAGGGCACCATGCAGTTGCGGTTCGGCCGGCGCCGGCGTCCGGACGGCGGTGAGGTGTGAGCACGCGCCCCCGGCGCCGCACCCGCCGCCCCGGAGTGGTGGTCCTCGCCGGCTGGCTCTTCGCCGACCTGCTGCTGGTGCTGGCGCTGGTGTCGATGGCGGACCGCCCGGACCCGCTGGCCGACCCTCCCAAGCCGTCCCCGACCCCCGCGACCTCCGCCCCCTCGACGCCGGACCCCTCGCCGACCGGGCCGCAGGGCGTGTCGCGCTCGCCGATCAAGTTCAAGGTGCACGGCACCGACAAGGGCTCCCTGCAGCGTCAGCTGCGCTCCGCCACCGCCAAGTGGAAGGGCCGTACGGCGGCCCTGGTGCTGACGTTCGGCGGCGGGCAGGGCGGCACGGTGTACGCGCACAGCGTCAACGGCCAGCTCTCCAAGGCGCGGCCCGACATGTTCGGCAAGCGGATGGCGACGGACGACTTCCTCGACCTGAGCGCGGCGGCGAACACGGCGGTGGTGCGCGTGTACTTCTACACACAGCCCGTCGAGTAGCGGGCCGTGGACGGTGCGGCGGCGGGCACGAGGAAAGGACCGTGGAGCGTGGCGCAGTGGCGGCCCGGACAGCGGGCGGCGTGGGACGGGCCGGGCGGAGCCGGGGACGGGGGTGAGGCCGGGGGCGCCGCCGCGCGGCCGCCCCTGCCCGACCTGCCCTGCTTCCCCGCGATGCACGGCTACACCAAGCTGCGCGAGGACCTGGCCGCGCTGAAATTCCGGCATGTGGCGGACGCGCTGCGGCCGCCCCCGGCGCCCGGGAGAACGGCCTTCGGGGCGACGCCGCGCCCCGCGGACGACGACACGTTCCGGGTCCTGGACGGGCTGTGGTTCCGGGGCCGCGGCACACGGTGGGTCCGGGTCGACGAGGAGTACGTGCGCCAGGTCCGGGCCGGCTGGCAGGCCGGCGATGATCCACGGGCCGACGGCGCGGTGGCCGTGGCGGACACGCTGGAGGCGTACGCACGGCACGACCCGATGGGGCTGCGCCGGCTGCTGCTGTGGCAGCTGGCCTGTCTGCTGCGCGACGCGGACACGGGGCCGACCGAGAAGGCGGCCCAGGACCTCGGGGTGCACCCGGACGAGGCGGGCTGTCTGGCGGCGGCGGTGGCCTTGGGGTTCCCCGAGGACGGTCCGGCCCGGGAGACGGCCGAACGGCTCGGCGACCTGTGGCCCGACCGGCGGCTGCGCCGCGCCGAGAAGGCGGCCGCGCAGGTGCCCGACACCGGCCGCGACCATGTACTGGCCCGACTGCTGGACGAGGTGCGCGCACAGCGTGCGGCGGTGCACCAACTGCTCGACAGGGCCGCCCGGTTGGAGGCCGGCGGTTCCGTGCGGGCCGCGGTCAAGGCACGGTTCGAGGCCGTGCGCCGGGCCGGGGACGACCCGGCGGTGGAGGCGGGTCTGCTGGGCGCCGCGGCGCGCGCCGCGGACGCCCTCGGTGCCTCGGATCCCGGCCCGCACCTGGACGTGGTCGTGGAGGAGCGGACCGTCCGCCTCACCTGGCCCCCACCGCGGCCCGGCGTGGAACCGGTCGCGTTCCGGGTGGTGCGCTTCCCCGACGGCACGCCCGCCGACCTCACCGAACTGGCGGTGCTCGGCGGCGAGCAGGCCTCGGAACCGCTGCAGCACAGCGAGGAGGACGCCCCGGTGGGCAGGGCGGTGCGCTACGCCGTCGTACCGCTGCGTCAGGACATGGTCGCCGGGGTGCCGTTGGCGTCCGAGGCCGTGGTGATCGCGCCCGACGTGACCGGCGTGTCCGTCTCCCTCGTGCCCGACGGGGTGCGGCTGCGCTGGCGGGCGGACCCGGCCTGTGTCGAGATCCAGGTGGAGCGCCGCGCGCAGGAGGCGACGAACGTGTGGGCCGATCCGGTGGAGTGCGAGCGGGACGGGTTGCGGGACGTGCCGCTCGCCGCGGGTTCCTATCTGTACGAGATCCGCTGCGCGTATCCGGGTCCGGAGGGCGGCACGGTCTGGTCCGAGGGCGTACAGGTGCCCGTCCGTGCCGAGGAGTGGCCCGACCAGGTGGAGGACCTGGTGGGCCGTCTCGTCGGCGACGGCGACCGGGTGGCGCTGACCTGGCGGCCGCCGCAGCAGGGGCTGAGCACCGTGGTGTCGTGGCCGAGCGGTCCCGTCCGCCCGGGCACGGACGTCTCCCGGCGCACGGACCGGACGGCGCCGCCGTCCCCGGCCACACCCGAGCCGTCGGTGGAGGTGGCCGTCCCGGAGCGGTCCCGGGTCCGGATGACGGCGCTGAGCACCCTGGGCGACCGGGCCCTGACCGGACCGGCGGTCGTGGTCGAACGACCGGGCACCGTACGGGATCTGACGGCCCATCGCATCAGTGTGGACCGTGCCGCGGTGCGGTTCGAGTGGCCGGAGCCGGCCGTGCTGGTGCTGGTCGCCTGGGAGGGCGGCGGGCGGCGCGAGGAGCGGCGGGTGGCCCGCAGCCGCTTCCTCGCCGAGGGCCATGTGGCATTCCCGGTGACCGCGGACGCGTATCGCGTGACGGTCGCCGCGGTGCCCCGCCCCGACGCCCTCGCGGTCCCGGCCGACGCGGCGTCCGCGGACCTTCCCGCGGTCCCCGTGCCGCCGCGTCTGCTGCCGCCCGGACAGCAGCCGTCGTACACCTGGCGCTACCGGTGGCGCAGATGGTGGCCGTTCGGCCGCTGACGGTTCTCAGTCGCGTACGACGGCCTCGGCGCCGCCGCCGAACTCCAGCTGCAGGCCCGTGCTCAGGCCGATGGTGCGGCCGGGGTCGACGTCGTGCACGGAGCCGTCGGAGCGGCGGGCCGTCCAGCGGGTCCCGGAGCGGTTGGTGATGCCGAACCGGCCGGGCTGCTGCGGGTGTTCGGTCACCTCGGCGACGACGGCGGTGAAGTCGTGCCGCTCCGCCTCCACGACCATGTGGTGGGCGTACAGCCGGGCCTGCGGGCCGAGCCGGACGGATCGGGGCTCGGTGCGCGTCCTGCCCGAGCCGATCGTCAGCTGCAGACGCGGCGGTAGCGTGAGCGGACGGCCGCAGTTCTGTCCCCAGCAGTGCGGGGCGGGGCCGTTCGGTTCGGTGAGGTTCTGCCGGCCGCAGGCGCAGACGCAGATGGTGTCGAGGACCTCGCTGAGCGCGTCGCGCCACTGGCTCTCGCGCACCCGCCGCAGCGGGTTCTTCAGACCGTCGGTGAACGTCTCCACGAACAGCCGCTGCAGGATGGGCGGCAGCGCGCCCCAGGTGGCCACGACCGTCTGCTGCTCCTCGGGCACCGGGCGGTTGCGGGTGTCGTTCGGGTCGTAGAGGAAGACCGGGTCGGTGCCGTAGAGCTTCTTGCGGGCGTTCTCGTCGAGGCAGCGGATCTGCAGGGCCAGTGCGCCCTCCAGGGGGTGATGGTTCATCAGGAGCAGGAAGAGCAGGACCGCGAGGGAGTGCAGGTCGCTCTGGATGCCGGGCTGGGCGCCGCGGTCACCGCGGACCAGCTCCGGTGCCATGAAGTCCATGGTGCCGGCGACGCCCGCGCTCTCGCCCTCGAAGACCGCGTTGTCGTTGTCGCAGACCAGGACGTCGCCGGTGTGCGGGTCGAAGAAGATGTTGCCCCAGTTGATGTCGCGGTAGGCGATGCCCTTGCCGTGCAGGGCGCGATAGGCCTCGACGGTGTGCAGGGCGGCCGTCACGAGGGTGCGCTGGGTGGTCGCGGCGATCGCCGGGTCGCGGCGGAAGAGCGCGGGCAGGTCGCGGAAGCGGTCGGGCCGTACGTCCATCAGGTAGCCGAAGCCGGGCAGCCTGCCGTCGGCGTCGACGACGACGGTCTGCGGCCACAGGAACCGGTCGTCGCTCCAGGAGCAGGCGATCAGGCCTTCGAGGATCTGGCGCTGGCGGTTGTCCGCGATCTGCGGGTAGTACCACTTCAGGGCGCGGTCGCCCTTGCGGGTGCGCACGCGGTAGACCTCGCCCTGGCCGCCGGAGCCGAACATGTCCGCGACCTTGACCTTCTCCCCCTCCTCGGTCACCAGGGTCTGCCCGGGGGCGAGCATGCCGTTCACCATGCGGTTCCTCTCGTGGCTCACGTGTGTGGCGCGTCGTTCTGCCGGGGCGCGGCGTGGCCTTCGGCCTCGAAGGCGCCCACGAGTGTCGTGTCGTCGCCGGAGTACTGGGCGGCACGGCTCAGCCACTCCGGCAGCCGGCTGCGCACCGCCGGCATCCCCAGCTCATGGGCGCGGCCCTGCACACCGGCCGCGAAGTCCAGGAAGCCCTGGTGGTCGGTGAAGCTCTTGGACAGTCCGTCGGTGGACAGCAGCACGCCCGAGGGGCCTTCGCTGGTCAGCGGCTGCCAGTGGCAGCGGGCGCGGTGCCAGGACTCGGGCGCGCACAGCGAGTCCGTCTCGTCACCGAGGTCGGGGCCGGTGTAGAGCGGGGTGTACGGCGTCCCGGCCGCGTCCAGGACGACGACGTCGCCGTCGCCCAGCTGCCAGCACACCAGCAGGCGCCGAGTCAGGACGGCGCCGACGAGCGTGGTGCCGTAGGCGGTGAGGTCCGGGCCCCTGGACGCGTGCTCGGGGCCCTTGGGCGTGTGCCGGGGTGTGCCGTGCGCCGGGGAGTTGCAGTCGTGCAGGGTGGCCCGCTCGTACCAGCGGTGGGCGACGAGCTGGGGCAACCGGCGGGCGCAGGCGCGCAGTTCGCCCAGCCCCTGCCACCAGGTGTCCTCGGCGGCGTGCGGTTCGGCGTCGTCGTGGCGGACCGCAGAGAGCGCGAACTCCTCGGCGCAGGCGGCGAATTCCTCGACGGCCCAGCGCGCGCCGAGGTCGCTGCGGAAGTGGGGTGCCGAACCGTGTCCGTCGGCGACGGCGAGCACGACGGCGCGGCCGTCCGCCACCTGCCGTGCCGCGCAGCGGTCCTGGCTGTACTTCTTGGCCGCGCCCTTGACCTCGCCCCGGAGCAGTTCCCACCGCTCGGCCGGTGCCACGACGCCCGTCACCAGATGGGGTTCTCGTCCTCGCCCTTGTCCAGCGCGACGGGCGGCGGGGCCTGCACGGGGCCGCCGCCGTCGGCGCGCGGCGTCGAGGCGGCCTTGACGGCCGTGGACATCCAGCGGATGGCGGCGGCGAGCTGGCGCGGGTTCTTCGCCTGCAGCGGCTCCAGCTCCGGGTTGGCGAGGAACTCCTTGAGCATGCTCTTGTCCGCGTCGTCGCCGATGGCGAGGGCGACGCGCACCGCGCGCTTGCCCCAGGGCGTGTCGTCGATGGCGCGCAGCCCGGAGCGCCAGTCGTCGGTGGGCTGGCCGTCGGAGACCAGTGCCAGCACCGGGGGCAGGGCGCGCTGCGGCATGGGCGGCGTCTGCAGCGCACCGGCCGCGAGGCGGAAGGCCGCGCCCATGTCGGTGCCGCCGTAGGTGTGCAGGTCTTCCCAGGTGAACTGGTCCACCGGGGTGGGGTCGTTGATGTGCCAGCTGGCGCCGCTGGCGAAGGACACCGCGCGGACGAGGAGTGTGGCGCCGGGGTTCGACCGGGCGGCCGACTGCATCTCCGGGATGGCCTCGCGGATGGCGAAGTTCAGCTCGGCGATCTTGCCGTTCACACTCATCGAGCCGGAGCAGTCCAGCAGCCAGATGAAGTGCACGGGACGGCTCGCCATGCTGCCGCCGGGCAGATCGAAGGTGTCGCTCACGCTGGTCCTCTCCCCCGAGGTGGGCCCGAGGCGGGCCCGGACTTCCTTCGGTACCAGCCTAGTTGAGAAAGCGGCGAAGATCTGGTGCCCCGGGCAACTCGCGAGGCACGACAACCTCCACCGCTCTCGCTGTGCGCCCCTTGTGCGCCCCCGTCACCTCGGCGACTGCCACCACTGGTTCCAGGCCTGCACCCAGCGCTGCCCGCCCCAGCCGTCCAGGACCGCGGCCACCTCGCTGCGGGCCCGCCGGTCCATGTGGCGCAGCGCTTCTCCGAGCACCTCGTCGATCAGATGGCGGGACAGGTCGTGCCAGGCTCCCGTCTGGCCCGGGTGGAGTTCCGCCCAGGCGAAGAACAGCGCGGCCATGCGCCGCGGTTCGCACAGGGCGCGGGCCTCCAGCGCGCCGCCCTCGCGCCGTGCGCTGTGCACGGCCTCGCGGTAGAGCGTCAGCAGCCGCATGCTGCCGACGGCGTAGCGGCGCAGTGCGTCGGTGCCGTGGACCTCGTAGGGGTCGGCCCGGGTGACTCCGCGGGCGATCCAGGAGTCGATCCTCTCCCGGAGCACGCCCTCCAGCCGTCCGGCGCGTTCCTCGAGGAGGGGCAGGCGTTCCATGGCGTCCGCCAGGGTCTCCTCGCCGCGCGCGAAGTCGTGGGCGAAGACGACGAGCCGGGCGGTGGCGACCTCCGGCTGCAGGAGCCGCTTGGCGTCGGTCGTGGCGCGGGCGAGGTCGAGGTAGCGCTCGTCGATGCGTTCCGGGTGCCGCAGCCAGTGGGCGAGGGAGAGTTCGTGGCCCGCCTCGACGATCAGCCGGGCGGAGCAGACCTCGGTGATCCTGCTCTGCTCGGCGACCGGGACCACGCCGCTGCGCGACGGCCAGGCCAGCGTCCACAGGATCTTCAGGGTGGGCACGTCGGGCACCTTCGCGCCCTCCAGGTGCCGGTGGGCGAGGTCGATCCAGAGGTCGACCCCCGTCAGGCCGTACGCGCCCCGGCTGCGGTACCCCGCCGACGCGGCCAGGCGTACGGCGCGGGGCGCCCCGTCGAGATGGTCGCGCAGCCAGTCGCCGTGCGGTGAGGCGGCGAGGTCGCGCAGGGCACGGATACGGCGCTCCTCCTCTCCCTCGGCGAGCCGTTCCAGGATCCGGCGGACCAGGGCCCGGTCGCCGAGGGCTTCGAGCAGGGCAACCGCGTCGGCGCAGGCGCGCCGCTGGTCGGGCCGGTTCAGGGCGCGCGCGATCTTGAACTCCGCCTCGTCCAGGACGGAGCCGCGGTCGCGGTCGCCCCCGGCGGCGAGCAGGGCGCGCAGCGGCTTCTCCCAGGCGGTGGACGGCTGTTGGCGCAGCAGCCTGCGCAACTCGTCCTCCGGTGGCGGGCCGAACTCGGAGCGCACCGTGCGCCAGGTTCCCTCGTCGAGCGGCAGGTCGGCGCGGGCCGCCTCCAGGGTCGGTACGGCGTTCACCGGGTCCGCCGCCTTCGCACGGCTGCGCAGGAGAGCCGCGGCGAGCGGCTGGACGGCGTCGGGGCGGTGCTCGGCGATCTGCCGGGCGAGGTCGGCGAGGTCGTGGGCGGTGCCGATGTCGGGCGGGCCCTGTTCGGCGACGCGGACCGCGGCGGACAGGATCGCGCGCAGTACCTCCTCGGGCAGGCCGGTGAGGGCCTGCCCGGAACGGGCGGTGAGGGCGCGGCGGGCCAGGGGCAGCACGGCGAAGGGGTCGCCGGCCTCGTGCTCGTCGGTCCGGGGGACCACGCCCTCCCGCCACAGCCGGGCGGCCAGCTCCGCCCAGGGGTCGGACCGGGGCGGGCTGCCCGGGCCGCCCAGGCCGTCGTGCACGCGGAAGAGGTGGGTGACGGTGGAGTCGTCGTAGCGGTCGAAGACCTCGCTGTCCAGGTCCGGGCCGATGCCGAGGATCTGCTGCGGGGCGAGGCCGGGGTCGGCGCAGTGGGTGGTGAACGTCAGTGCGCGTGCGTGCGTGACGGGCAGGGAGGCGCAGGCGAGGGCGATCCAGCGGGCCACGGTCTCCTGGTCCCGCTCGGCCAGGACGATCTGGCGTCCTGCGGGGTCGGCGAACAGCGCGCGGACGTCGGCGAGGAACGGCGCGATGCGCGCGGCCTGTTCGGACGCGAACTTCGTCAGCAGCGCGTGGTCCCAGCACCAGTCGCGCGGTGCGAAGCCCGTACCGCCGTCGCGGTCCAGGGTGCTCCTGCGGAACGCGTCGACGGGCCAGCGCCGGTCGTCCTCCGGCTCCCCCGCCTCGTACCGGGCGTCGACCCGCAGCCCGTCCGACTCCTCGTCCGGCCGCACACTGCACAGCAGTCCGCCGCCGTCGCGGTGGGGCAGCCGGGTGTAGCTGAGCGCGGCGCCGAGGGCGGGCGCGGCACGGTGCGTGGCCGCGATGACCCGCTGCATCAGATCGTCCGGCACACCCTCCGGCACCTCGCTGACAGGCGTGAACCGGTCGGCACCCGAAGCGGGGTCACGGCGGAGCACGTAGCTGAGTTCACGGATGGCCATTCTCCGATTCTGACGATCAGTCCCGAACCCCGCAGCAGGACACGGAAGCTGACACGGGGCGCACAGAAGCGGACGGCACGCTGCCGCTCGGGGTGGGGACGGGGTTCGGGTGCTGTTCGGTCAGGGGCGGGGGTCGGGGTGGGCCGGGGCCTTCGGTTCGGAGCCCCGTACCGCGCGGCCCACCTCTGCTCGCAGGGCCACGAATTCCGGCAGCCCTCGGGTGGTGATCTGGTCGCGTTCGGCGGGGAGGGTGACGGGGAGGTCGAGGACCGGGTGGGAGGCGGGGCCCGGGGAGAGGACGACGACGCGGTCGGCGACGTAGACGCTCTCGTCGATGTCGTGGGTGACGAAGACGATGGTGGCGCCGTCGCTGCGGTGCACCTCCAGCAGGAGGTCCTCCAGGTCCTCGCGGGTCTGCGCGTCGAGCGAGCCGAAGGGTTCGTCCATGAGCAGCAGCGAGGGGTGGCAGACCAGGGCGCGGGCGATGGCGACGCGCTGCTGCATGCCGCCGGACAGCTGCCAGGGGTGGCGGCGCCCGGCGCCCTCCAGGCCGACCCGTTCGAGGATGCGCTCGGCCTGTTCGCGCCGTTCGGCCCGGGGCAGCCCGCGGCGGCGCAGCGGGAGGGCGACGTTGTCGCGGACGGTGAGCCAGGGGAAGAGGGAGCGGCCGTAGTCCTGGAAGACGACGGCCAGTTGGTCGGGCACGCCGGTGACCGGGGTGCCGTCGATCGAGACGGAGCCCTCGTAGGCCGGCTGCAGCCCGGCGACCGTGCGCAGCAGCGTGGACTTGCCGCAGCCCGACGGGCCGACGACGCACAGGAGTTGGCCGTCGGGGACGGTGAGGTCGATGCCGTGCAGGACGACCTGTTCGCCGTAGCGCTGGCCGAGGGAGTCGAGGCGGAGCGTCATGCCGTGCTCCTTCCCCGGCCGACGAGCCGTCTCTCGGCCGCGAGCAGGGCGGTGTTGAGGAGATATCCGAGGATGCCGAGGAGCAGCAGGGCGGCCCACACGGTGGGCAGGTCGGAGCGGGACTGGGCGTCGGTGAGGGTGAAGCCGATGCCGTTGGCGCTGCCCGGCAGCAGTTCGGAGAAGACCATGAGGATGAGGGAGAGCGACAGGCTCAGGCGCAGGCCCGCGAAGATACGAGGCAGCGCGGACGGCAGCAGCAGCAACCACAGCCGCTCCACGGGGTGGAGGCGCAGCACGGCCGCCACGTCGAGCCGCAGCGGGTCGGTGTTGCGGACCCCTTCGGCCGTGTTGATCAGCACCGGCCATACGGCGCTGAAGGCGATGGACGCGATCTGCATCTGCGTACCCAGATCGAGGACGACGACGAAGACGGGCACCAGCGCGGGCGGCGGCACGGCCCGCGCGAACTGCAGCACCGGATTGCACAGCGCGTACGCCCGGCGCGAGCGCCCGACCGCGACACCCAGCGCGATCCCGGCGACGGCGGCCATCCCGAACCCGGCCGCCATTCGCCCGAGGCTCGGCAGGACGTCCGCCACGGCGGCGTCGGTGAGGAACACCCGCCGGACGGGCCCCGAGAACCACAGCTCGTACATGTGGTGCGCGATACGGCCCGGGGGCGGGAAGTAGACGCTGCCGTGCGCCTCGGCGGCCAACTGCCAGACGGCGAACACGAGGACGAGGACCGCGAGGCGCAGCAGCAGATGCCGCCACGCGCTCCCGGCACCCTTCGTCGCTCCCCCGCGCGGTGCGCCACCGCCACCGCCCCCGCCCCCGCTCCGGCTCCTCGCCGCAGCCGTCGCCGGCTTCGGGCCGCCACCCCGGGTCCCGTTCACGGCCGCACCACAGCCGCCCGCTCCGCCCGCCGCTCCGGTGTCCACGGGAACAGCCGCCGTTCGCCCCACACCAGAACCCCGTTGATGACCAGTCCGAGAACGCCTGCCCACACCACGCCGGCCAGGACGTCCCGGGTGCCGTCGGTGGCCAGGCCCGCCTGGGCGATGAAGATGCCGAGGCCCTCGCCGAAGCCGGAGAGGAGTTCGGTGGCCACGGCGAGGATGAGGGCGACGGCCGCCGAGATCCGGACACCGGCGGCGATGAACGGTGCCGTGCCGGGCAGTTCGACCCGCAGCAGTACCGAGAGCCGGCCGAAGCCGAAGGCGCGCAGGGTGTCCTTGGCGAGCGGGTCGGTCTCGCCGAGGCCGTAGATCGTGTTGAACAGGACGGGCCAGACGCACGCGTACGTGATCAGCGTGACCTCGGTCTCGAGACCGGTGCCGAGGAGCAGGGAGACCAGCGGGATCAGCGCGACCGACGGCAGCGGCCGCAGGAACTCCACGATCACGCGTACGGCGGAGTCGACGAGCGGCACACTGCCGAGCAGCAGGCCGAGCGGGACGGCGATCGCGACGGAGAGGCCGAGCCCCAGCGCCCACGCCTTCAGGGTGGCGCCGACGCCGTCCATGAAGGCGCTGTCGCCGCCCAACTCCACGGCGCGCGCGAGGACTTCGGAGGCGGGCGGAAGATAGCTGCGCCGGACCACGCCCGCGCGGCCGACCGCCTCGCAGATCCCGAAGGCCAGCAGCACACCGAGCAGCCCCAGCCACAGCTCCTGCCGCCGTTTCGGACGCCTCAGCCTCTTCAGCCGTCTCACCTCACCTGCAGCCGTGTCACGCGACCAGCCGTCTCATGCGACCGGCCGTCTCACTTGACCAGCAGCGTCGCCGGATCGAGATCCTTCTTCAACAGCCCCTGTTTCTTCATGAGTTCGGTCAGCCGCCGCAGCTGCGCGGCATCGGTGGTCGCCGGGTACGAGGGCAGCCGGATCTTCTCCGCCTGACCCGCGGTCACCTTGGTGTACTTGGGCAGTTCCTGGCGTACGGCGTCGGGGTCCTGCGTCGCGATCTTCGACGCGGCCTCGATCGCGCGCCGGAAGGCCGCCGCCTCCTTGGGGTGCCCGGCGGCGAACTTCTGCGTGGTGACATAGCCGCTGATGGGCAGCGACTCCACCGGCGCCGCCCCGCCGTCCAGCAGCACCTTCGCCTTCAGGTCGCCTTGGATCGCGCTGTCGAAGGGCTCCACCGCATGCACGGCGTCCACCTGGTCGCGTTCCAGGGCGGGGCCCATCTGCGGGAAGGCGATCTGGCGGTAGACGGGCCGGCTGACGCCCTTGGCGTCGAGGATCGCGTTGAGGGTCAGGGACTGGATGTTGTTGAGGATGTTGACGGCGACCTTCTTGCCCGCGAGGTCGGCGACGCTCTTGATGCCCGAGTCCTTCGGCACCAGGACGTCCATCATGTGCGGCGCGACCCGTACGCCCTCGGCGAGGACACGGACGTCGAGGGTGCCCTTCTCGTCGGCCTGGAGGAAGGTCACGTAGTTGGCGCTCGCGATCACGTCGACCTGGCCGTTGGCGAGAGCGGGCAGGGCCTGGATGCTCTGCTGGACCGGCTGGATCGTGACGTCCAGCCCCTCCTTCTCGAACAGCCCGCGGTCCCGGGCGAGATAGAGCGCCGCGGAGTCCGTCAGCGGCAGCGCCGCCACTCTCAACTTCGTACGTGCGCCGCCCGCGGAGTCCGAGTCGTCCTTGTCGTCACCGCAGGCCGCGAGGAGCAGGGTCAGGGCGGCCAGGACGACCGCCGGCTTTCCGATTCCCGGCATCGATCGACGTAACGCCATGCGGGCATGAGTACCAGGGATTTGTCATGATCACCACATGTTGATCGATGGAGTTGTCAATCCGTCATCCCGTCTCATCCTCCCGCGCTGCCGTCACGGATGCGTCCCACAGGGGCGGCACGGAGCGCTGTCTTGCCCGGGCCGCATCCGCCGCGCCACCGTGGTCGCATGAATGTGCGCGAGGCCCCGCAGGTCCCGGACGTCTTCGATCCGCGGCAGTACGCCGCCGGAGTGCCGTACGCCGCCTATCGCGTCCTGCGCGACCACCACCCCGTGGTGTGGCAGGACGAGCCCGAGGTGCTGGGCTGGCCGGCCGGGCCCGGGTTCTGGGCGGTGACGCGGCACGCGGACGTCGTACGGGTCCTCAGGGACTCGGCGGCCTACTCCTCCCACCTCGGCGCGACCCAGATCCGCGATCCCGACCCGGCGGATCTGCCCTTCATCCGGCGCATGATGCTCAATCAGGATCCGCCGCGGCACGGGCGGTTGCGGCGTCTGGTCAGCCGCGCCTTCACTCCCGGCCGTATCGACCGCTTCACGTCGGTCGCACGGGAGCGGGCCCGGAACCTGCTCGCGGCCGCGCTACGGGACGCCCGCGCCCAGGACGGCACCGTCGACCTCGTCGCGGCCGTGACCGACGACTACGCCCTGCTCAACCTCGCCGACCTGCTCGGCGTCCCGGACAGCGACCGCGGGCTGCTGCTGCACTGGACGCAGCGGGTCATCGGCTACCAGGACCCGGACGAGGCGGGCGCACCCGTGCTCGACGCGGCGGGCAAACCGGTCAACCCCCGCTCCCCGGCCATGCTCCGGGACATGTTCGACTACGCCCAGCGCCTCGCCGCGCACAAGCGCCGGCACCCGGCCGACGACGTGCTCACCACACTCGCGCACGAGACGGAACTCGCCGACGCCGAGCTGGAGATGTTCTTCTTCCTGCTCACCGTCGCGGGCAACGACACCGTACGCAGCGCCGCTCCCGGGGGGCTGCTGGCGCTGGCCGAGCACCCGGAGGCGTACGCATCCCTCCGCGCAGGGAGGTCCGAACTCCCCACCGTGGTGGACGAGTTGCTGCGCTGGCACCCGCCCGTCCTCACCTTCCGCCGCACCGCCACCGAGGACACCGAGCTGGCAGGGCGGCGCATCCGCGCGGGCGACAAGGTGGTCGTCTTCCACGCCTCCGCCAACCGCGACGAACGGGCCTTCGACACCCCGGACCACCTCGACCTCTCCCGCGCCCCGAACCCCCACATCTCCTTCGGCGACGGCCCCCACATCTGCCTGGGCGCCCACTTCGCCCGCCTGCAACTACGCGTGCTCTACGAAGAGGCGTCGCGCACGCTGCCTGTCCTGCGGACGACGGGCCCGCCCGTACGGCTGACGTCGAACTTCATCAACGGCATCAAGTCGCTTGTGGTGCGGGTGAGTTGAGGGGGCGAGGCGGGGGCCTCGGGTGGCCTTGGGGGGGGAGGGCCGGGCGAGGACGGCCCTTTGACCGGGCCCGAACACGAGCGGCCTCGTGGCGGGGCAGGCACGAACGGCTCAGGGTTCAGGCCCAGACCTGGACCAGGGCCGTATGCGCCACCGGTCCGTGAGCTCTGACCCTCCGACACCGGTCAGAGCGACCTTCGAAGCGGGGCCCGGAATCGGGTGGGCCTCATGGCGGCCCGCACAGACGGCCTCGTGGCCCGGCGTTGATTGGGGTGGCTTCAGGGCGGGGGTCGGACTCAGGCGGCCTTTTGGCGGGACCGGACACACAACCCCATGACCCAGCCCGGACACGAACAACCTCATGACCCCGCCCGGACACAAACAAGGCCACGGCCCAGCCCAGGCACAGACGACCCCACGGCAGGACCCCGAACAAACAGCTCGGGACACGGGCCCCGACCTGGATCGGGGCGGATGTGCCGTCGATTCGGCAGCTCCGCCCCTCTGCTGCCGGCCAGTGCGGCCGTGGTCGAGTCAGAACTCGGGCCGGACTTACGGCGGTCCGCCCTAGGACGGCCCCGGGCTCAGGCGCGGACCTGGATCAGGGCGTGGGTGCCGGCTGTGCGCCAGGTCTGGGGTTCCGTTGCTGTCAGGGTGGCCTCCGTGGTCGGGGTGAGGCCGGTGATCACGTCGGATTTCAGGGTGCGCAGGGCGGCCACCGGGCCGGGGAAGTGGGACGTGACGTCGGCGAAGGGGGTGGTCGGGGGCCACAGGCGATCGCCCACCAGGCGGCGGTAGTTGAGGTCGCCCTTGACGATGGTCAGCGTGGCCGTGGCGAGTTCGGCGCGCAGGTCGGCCGGCAGGTCGGCGAACGGCAGCGGGGCGCTGGAGAAGGGGTGGGCGCGCAGGACGAGGCGGCCGTCGGTCATCGCCGACCACAGGATGCTGCCGTACTCGACGGCGGCGCCCTGCGCCCCGGTCAGTCTCCTCAGCGCGTCGAGCACATCGGCCGTCGTCGCGTCGGAGACGTAGTACGGGTACGGCTTGACGTGCAGCACGGCACGGGCGATGCGCCCCCGCTCCAGGAGGTGGGCGATGAGCAGCAGATCGGGGATGAGTTCGCGTCCGGCGTTGTCCGCGATCAGGCAGAGCGTGCCGGCACCGGACGGCGGGAGCAGCGCCCAGAGGGCCGCGCTGTCGTCGGCGACCAGACCCGGGGCGGCGTCCGCGGGGCCCGCGTCCCCGGTCGAGAGGCGGAAACCGAGGTCGGCGCGGTTGCCCCAGAGGGAGCCGTGCAGCAGGGCCCGGTCCTGGTCGTCGGCGGACAGGGCGTCCAGCGCGGCCAGTTCCTCGTCCGTCTCCGGCGAGTCGAGTTCGGCCAGCTTGAACGGGCGGAACGGGTCGACGCCCTGCCAGGGCCCGGTGCCGAAGTAGCCGACGGCTTCGAGCAGTTGGCGGTAGAAGTAGCTCTCCGACCACAGCCAGGGGATCTTGAACCAGGACCGGCCGGTGTATGCGCCGGCTCCCCACTCCTCCCAGCGGTCCCGGTCGTGCGCATCGGCGGGGAGCGGTTCGACGACGCCCTCGGTGCAGCTCGCGAGCAGCGCGTCGAGTGCGCGGTGCTGTGCGGGACCGTAGGGGAAGGCCTCCCGCACCTGCCGGATGATCGCGGGGTGCCGCTCGGCGAGCACGGAGTGCGGGAAGGAACCCGGCTCATCACCGAGGATCACGGGCGCGAACGGGATGTCGGACATGCGCCTCACCCTAGTCCCGTCAGGATTCCGGCAAGATCACATCGGATCCCGTCACGCCGGTCTGATCTCTCGCTCCAACCGGGTGGCGAGGTTCAGATACGGCGCCCGGCGCGTGACCGGGACCAGCCCGCGGATCATGACGTACCACATCTCGGCGAGTCTGCGGGGCTGGCGGGTGACGGGTTCGAGCGACCGACCGACTATGCGGGTGCCGACGTAGAAGCTGACGAGGGAGTGGGCGATGGCGTCGACGTCGATGTCCGTGTGCAGGTCGGACTCCTTGACGGCGCCGAGGAGCTTGCGGGTGGCCATCTCACGGAACTCGGTGAAGGGGTGCTTGAGCGGTGGCCGCACGGCGACTCCCCCGGTCGCGAGCCGGAGCCCCGCCCGTGGGATCGGGCCCTCGACGGACTGCCGGGCGACGCCGAAGGTGATGCGCATCAGGGTCTCCAGTGAGGAGTAGCCCCGTGCGTCGATCTCGGCCGTCAGGTCCCGCAGGGACCTGGACTGCAGCTCCATGATCGCGTGGGCCAGGTCCTCCTTCGCCGCGAAGTGGAAGTACAGCGCGCCCTTGGTGACGTGGGCGTGCTCGACGATGTCGCTGAGGCTGGTCGACTCATAGCCGCGGCGGTCGAACAGGTCTGCTGCGGCCGCGATGATCGTCGTGCGGGTCTGTTCGGCGCGTAACTGCCTCGCCATCGGCTGAACACTCCTGGGACTGGAACGAACGGGTCGTGCTGTTTGTTTTTTACTCCCCGTGAACGATATCTCACCCTACGGCGGCGCCCACGGCGCACTCGAAGACCGTCGTACCACCCTGTGTTCCGCGGATCCGGATCCCTTCTCCGTCCGCGTCCACGACCTCGATCCAGGTGGGTCTGTCCAGCTCTGCGTACTGATGGAAGGTGGAACGGAAGGCCGCGGACGAGCCCGGCAGACCGGTGGTCGCGTGCGCCGCCTGACGCGCCGCCTCCAGCAGCAGCATGCCCGGTACGTGATCGAGCGGATGGTCGAAGAAAACGGGATGGGCGGTATCTACTCGCAGTTGCCAGCGCCCCGGACGGTCGGGCGGCGCGAGCACGACGTCCGCCGCCAGCGCCCGGCCCACGGCGTCCGCGGGCAGCGCGGGCGCGGGCGGCAGCGCCGAGACGGTGTCCGGAGTGCGGCCGCCGCGCAGCCTGCGGTAGACCGAGGCACTGGTCCAGCTCACGGAGATGTGCGCGCTCGCGACCCGCTCACCGCCGACGCGTACGTCGGTGTCGTAGCGGAACGCGGTCGGGCGGCCGGCCCGGTGGCGGACGTCGAAGACCCTGACGTCCAGGACGGGTTCGGCGGGTGCGCTCCCCACGGCGAGGTGCTCGGGGCGTGTGGTCAGGCGCAGTTCCTTCAGCACGAAGCAGTGGTCGAGCGGGGCCTCGTACTCGGCGTGGGACAGCAGCGCCCCGCACTGGCGCACGGTCTCCGCGACGAGCAGCGGCTCGTAGGCGGAGCGGTCCGGGGACACGTGTAACTGGTGGGCCCGTGGCCACTGCGCACACAGCCGGAACTGGTCCGCCCCGGTCCTCTCCCAGTCGGTGAGGAACGTTTCCGCGATGGCAGCCCGGTGCACGAGCTGACGGGGAACGGTGGCCGTCAGGGTCGGTTGAGGCATGTCCCTCCCTCGGTCCCCCGAAAGCGATGACAGACCAGACGGACAGGCCCGTACCGGCGACCGCCAGAGTACGAGGCGACCGGTTGGTTTTCAATGAGACGGAGGTGGCCTCCAGAGACGGACGACGCAGGTGAAAGGGCGGCGCCGGGCGCACGTTCGGATACCGGGCACCCTCTTTCACTCCGGGGCTCACACGATGAACGCGTCCCGCCCGTCGTCCGTACTCACCGGGAGCACACTGTTCCCGCGCCGGCCGAGGAGACGTTCCGGATGCCCCGGATGACCGCACACCGCACCGCCCTGACGGCCGCCCTCGTCACCCCGTTCCTGCTCCCTCTGTGGGCGGCGAACCCCGCGCAGGCGCACGGCGCGCCCACCGATCCGGTCAGCCGGGTCTACGCCTGCTCCCCCGACGGCGGCAGTTCGGGGTCGGCGGCCTGCCGAGCCGCGATCGCCGCGAACGGCGGCCCCTTCACGATGTGGGACAACCTGCGGGTGCCGGACGTGGGCGGCAGGGACCGGCAGGTCATCCCGGACGGCAAGCTGTGCAGCGGCGGCCTGCCCGCCTACAAGGGCCTCGACCTCGCGCGCTCCGACTGGCCGTCGACGACGCTGACGCCGGGCGCGACGATGACGATGAAGTACGCCTCGACGATCCCGCACACCGGCACGTTCAAGCTGTATCTCACCAAGCAGGGCTACGACCCGAAGAAGCCGCTGACCTGGTCCGCGCTGGCGGAACAGCCCTTTGCCGCGGTCAGGGACCCGGCCCTGACGAGCGGCGCGTACCGCATCACGGCGAAGCTGCCGTCCGACCGGACCGGGCACCATGTGCTCTACACGATCTGGCAGAACAGCAGCACGACGGACACGTACTACTCCTGCTCGGACGTCGTGTTCCGGTCGGCGTCCGGCAGCGGGAAGAGCGGCGGTGCGGCGGGGTCGTCGGCCGGGGACGCGAAGGAGAGCGGCGGCAAGAAGGCCGCGAGCAGCAGCCCTTCGAGGACACCGGAGTCCTCCACGAGCCCCTCCACGACCCCTTCGCACGCCGCGCACGCGGCGACGCCGCAGCAGCAGACCGGCGCCCCCGACAGCACTCCGGTGGCCTCCTCCTCCACCGCGGACTCCGGTCCGTCCGCGCCCATGGTTGCGGGCGGCGCCGCTGCGGTGCTGGTGCTCACCGGCGGCGCCGCCCTGGCGCTGCGTCTGCGTCGACGCTGAAGTCGCCCTAAGGGGCGGTCAGTTGACGTAGACCGTCGCGCCGTTGTCGGTCACCGGGCCGTACTTGGCGCTGAAGAAGCCGCTGCTGAAGCAGAGCGAGGAGCCCGACACCTTGGTGAACTCCTGGTCGGTGAAGGCGATGCTGCTGTCGTCGTTGCTCGCCGTGCCGGTCAGGCTCGGGGCCTGGTAGACACAGGTGATGCTGCCCAGCAGGGTCCTCAGCTTGACCGTGGTCTGGATGGTGGAGCCGCTCGCCGGGGTCACCGTGAGGGCGCCGTCGGAGGTCACGGTGGTGGTGTAGGGCAGGTTGTCGACCGTGATGCTGCTGACGCCGGTCACGCCCACGACGTTGCTGGTGCAGCTGCTGCTGTCGAAGCTCTGCCCGGTGACCGACTCGGTGGCGGTGCCCGGCGCGGCGGGGTTGTCGGTGACGCTCGCGGTGAACGTCGAGGACGAGCAGACGACGCCGCTGGTGCCGGTCGCGCTGGAGTAGAGGGTGGCGTTGGTGCCGGAGGCGAGCGGTGCGGTGAGGACGTCGCCGACCGCGACGGCGGTGCCGCCGGCCGAACCGGTGGTCAGGACGGCGGTGTCGGCCGCGGAGGCGGGGACGGCGGCCGGGATGGAGAGGGCGGCTACGGCGCCGACGAGAGTGACGAGGGTGCGAGTACGCATGCGGGGGCCTCTTCTCTGGGATGTGGGGGCTGAAAGTGGCGTGGGGGGACGCTGGACTGCGTCCGCCGCCACCGGTCCGTGACGCCTTCTCCTACGCGACGGACCGGCGACGGCGACCGGCCGGTGACCGGCAGAGGACCCGTGGGAAGGGCCGCCTGCCGGGACCGGGCGGGGAAGCCGGCCCGCACGGGTCAGGGGAAGTACCCGTGCGAAGCCGTCGAGAACGTGGGGGTGTGTGGGATTCCGGGAGCGCGGGTCATACCGCGCGACGGGGATCCGGCGCCACGGATCCTGGGGGAAGCCAGGGGCAGTTGTAGACCTGAGACTCAGTCAACGTCAAGGCGTCGAGGCAGAGTTGACGGCTGATCAAGAAGTGTGCGGCGGCTTCACCGGAGGACGGAACCACAGGTGAGGCACAACCGACACTCTTTTTCCACAACTCCCTTGACCCTTAAATGTAACCACGGGTAACTTCCTGGTTCGGCTACTGCGGAGTACGTGAAAGCCCTTGCACCCGCCGGGAGTTGTCAGGAGGCGTGCGCCGCTGTCCGCTGTCCGCGCCAGGACAACGTGCCGCTGATGCCCAACCCGCCATGACCAAGCACATGGGAGCAGAGATGGCCTCGTCCTCGGACGTCACCCCGTCCGCCGACCACACCCCAGGAAGCGCGGAGAGCGGTTCCACGACCGGCCCCGCGAGACGCGGTCGGGTCCGGCTGCGCCGGGCCGCCGTGATGGCGGTGCCCGCCGTCGCGGTCGCCGCCGGCCTCGCGATCATGACCGCGGAGGGAGCGCTGGGGGTGTCGTTCTCGATCTCCGGCATGCCCTTCACCGTCACCGCCAAGTCGCTGGACGGCACCGGCTTCGAGCAGTTCGGCGGGCTCGACAGCATGATCGAGAACAGCCCGAACGAGGGCGACACCGGCGGTCAGGTGCTGATCGTCACCTCCGCGATCAAGAACGCCACGCTGGACAGCCTGTGCCAGAGCGTCGACCTGGGCGGCACCAACCTGCTCATCAAGGCGGGCAGCGGCTCGTCGAAGGTGAAGGCGACCGACCTGACCACCGACTCGACCGAGCTGTCCGGCGACGCCGCGTTCAAGAACATCGAGATCGGCAATGACGCGAGCACCCTCGACAAGGCCGGCGTCAAGGGCCCGAAGGGCGTCTTCAGCCAGCAGTCCGACACGGTGCACATCGACAACCTGCGGCAGACGAACTACGCGACGACCGCGGGCGTCTTCAAACTGCCGGGTCTGAAACTGTCGTTCAGCAGCTCGGGCTGCTGATGCGGACGCGTCGGACACAGAGCGTGCGGCCCGCCTTCCGTCGGTGGCGGGCCCGCCGCCCGTTCTGGGGCGGGCTGCTGCTCGCTCTGGGCGGGGCGGAGATCCTGCTCACCGAGAAGGCCTCGCTGAAGGTCGTCATGCACATCGGCATGCAGGGCCTGGCCGGGTACCTGCTGCCCGTGGTCATGGTGCTGTGCGGGCTGCTGACCCTGTTCAGCCCCTCGCAGCGGCTCTTCTACTCCATCATCGGCGTCCTGGCCTCCCTGGGCTCCTGGATCACCTCCAACCTGGGCGGCTTCTTCATCGGCCTGCTCCTCGGCGTCGTGGGCAGCTGCCTCGTCTTCGGCTGGCTGCCGGACCAGGAGCCGCGCCGCAGCCGGCGGCAGCGCAGGAAGGACAGGAAGGACAGGAAGGACAGGAAGGAAGCGAGCGCACGGCACGAGGAGCAGGGCGTGCCCGCCTGACCGGGGACCGAACCCGGCCCCGGACGCGACCCGTGCCGCCTCCCGTGACTCCTGTTGCCCAAGTGGTTTGCCCCGCGCGTCGGTTGACGAAGTAGATGTCGGGGCTCCGTGGAGCGGGACGACGTGACGGGAGGGGCCATCGTGCCCGAGGACAGCGCCCGGCCGGCCGGCCGGGCCGGCATCGACACCGGCACCGCGCATGCCGCGCGGATCTACGACTACATCCTGGGCGGCACGGACCACTACCCCGCCGACCGGGAGGCGGGCGACGCCATGTGCCGGGAGTGGCCCGCCCTGCCGGTCCATATGCGGGCCAACCGCGACTGGTTGAACCGGGCGGTCCGCCGGCTGGCCGAGGAGGCGGGGATGCGCCAGTTCCTCGACATCGGCACCGGCATCCCGACGTCGCCGAACATCCATGAGATCGCCCAGTCGGTGGCCCCGGAGTCCCGGGTCGTCTACGTCGACAACGACCCGCTCGTCCTCACGCTCTCGCAGAGCCTGCTGAACAGCACGCCCGAGGGCCGGACGTCCTATGTCGAGGCGGACATGCGCGATCCGCGGACCATCCTCGACAGCCCCGCGTTCCGCGACACCCTGGACCTGGCCGAGCCGGTCGCGCTCACCGTCGTCGCGATCGTCCACTTCATGCTCGACGAGGACGACGCCGTGGGCATCGTCCGCCGGCTGCTCGAACCGCTCGCGCCGGGCAGCCATCTCGCGATGTCCATCGGCACCGCCGAGTTCGCGCCGCAGGAGGTCGGCCGGGTCGCCGTCGAGTACGCGGCCCGCGGCATGCCGATGCGGCTGCGCACCTTCGCGGAGGCCGGGGAGTTCGTCGAGGGCCTGGAGCTCGTCGAGCCGGGCCTGGTCCAGGTCCACAAGTGGCGTCCGGACGGTGCGGACCCGGGGCCGATCCGCGACGAGGACATCGCGATGTACGGCGTCGTGGCCCGCAAACCGTAGCCGCACCCCCGCCGACGGACCGCATCATCACGATGCGGCAGCAACAACTCACTGAATGTTGCTGATCACTTGACGACCGACGGTCCCACACGATTGGCTCCGGCCAGCGAGAGTCACCTTGCGTCGTCCGACGTCGGACGACGGACGGAGCCTCCGACTCGCCGTTCCACTTGCTCAGCCGCACAGCGAGGTGCCGCACCCTCATGAACACTCCTCCCCCACAGTCCGCCGCCCACAGATCCGCCCGTGCGCTCGCCGCGGCCGCCGCCGTCTGTCTGCTCGCGGCCGGGTGCTCCGGGTCCGGGGGCGGGTCCGACTCCTCTCTCGGCACCGGCGGCAGGGCGGACACGGCCCGTCTCAAGGTCGCCATGGTCACCCACGCCTCGGAGGGCGACACCTTCTGGAACCTGGTCAAGAAGGGCGCCGAGGCGGCCGCCGCGAAGGACAACATCGAACTGACGTATGCCAACGACCCGGACGCGGCAGCACAGGCCTCGCTGGTGCGCGACGCGATCCGGCAGAAGGTCGACGGCATCGCGGTGACCCTGGCCAAGCCGCAGGCCATGAAGGGCCCGGTCGCCGCGGCGCGCGGCGCGGACATCCCCGTGGTCGGCCTCAACTCCGGCATCGACTCCTGGCAGTCCGAGGGGGCCCTGGAGTTCTTCGGACAGGACGAGAGCCTGGCCGGCCGCGCCGTGGGCGACAAGCTCGACGACCTCAGGGCCAAGCACGCGCTGTGTGTGATCCACGAGCGCGGCAACGTCGCCCTGGAGGCCCGCTGCGCCGGGGTGAAGAAGACCTTCGGCGGCCGGACCGACATCGTCTACGTCGACGGCACCGACGCGAACTCCACCGACGCCGCGCTCACCGCCCGGCTGCGCCAGGACCCGACGATCGACGAAGTGATCATGAACGGCGCCCAGTTCGCGCTCGACGCGGTGGACTCGGTGAAGCACTCCGGCAGCAGGGCGCACGTGGCGACGTTCGACCTCAACCAGAACCTGGTGAAGGCCGTCCGGAGCGGTGATGTGCAGTTCGCGGTGGATCAACAGCCCTATCTGCAGGGCTATCTCGCGGTGGACGCGCTGTGGCTGTACAGGACCAACGGCAATGTCAGCGGCGGCGGGGTCTCCCCCGTGCTCACCGGACCGGCGTTCGTCACCAAGGCGAACGTGGCCTCGGTCGCCGAGTTCGCGTCCCACGGGACGCGCTGAACGACACTTCGGACGTCAATGTCTCGAAAGATTCGGAGACCTGGGGCACGTGCGGTCAGTTGTGCGGATAGCATCCAGAGCACCCCTTCTCTCCCAGCTCACGGCCACCCCCGTGTTTCCCCCTTCGCTCCGCTGATCGCCTAGGACGACGATGTCTGAACGGAAAGGTGCCCGGCGCCGTATCGGCTCCATACGTCTCTCCCTGATCCTGCTGGCCCTGGTGCCGAGCGTCACGCTCGCGGCCATGTGGGCGCTGACGACCACTCAGATCTTCAGCGAGGGGCTGCGGCTGCGGGGGCAGACGGAACTGAGCCGGTCCACCGGAGCCATGGGCACCGACGCCACGCTCGCCCTGCAGCGCGAGCGCAGTCTGTCGGCGGCCTGGCTGGCCGACCCGCGCGGCTCCCGGCAGGCACTGGACACCCAGCGCGCGGCGACGGACAAGGCCGTCGCCAAGCTGGTCGGCCAGACCGACGCGATCAACAACGCCCCCGCGCGCATCTCGGACCGGCTGTACTCGGTCCTCGGCTCGGTGAGCAGCCTGGAGTACTACCGCGGCCAGCTGGACGACCCCACGGACATCACCGCCGCGCAGGCGCTCGACCAGTACAGCTCGATCATCGACGACCAGATCCACGCCTTCCAGGAGCTCTCGCAGGTCGACGACGGCGACCTCACCTCGCAGGCCGGGCCGCTGGTCGCGCTGGAGCACGCGGCGGAGCTGGTCTCCCAGGAGGACGCCCAGCTGACCGTGGCCTGGCCGTCCGGG
Organism: Streptomyces spinosisporus; assembly: GCF_022698145.1. Taxonomy (GTDB): domain Bacteria; phylum Actinomycetota; class Actinomycetes; order Streptomycetales; family Streptomycetaceae; genus Streptomyces; species Streptomyces spinosisporus. Next base: position 295,204 of record NZ_JALDAX010000001.1, on the reverse strand, counting down.
CGGCTGGGCGAGAAGTCCTGGGACACCTTCTCCGAGCTGGTGGCCACCCGCCGCTGGCTGGTCGAGGACCAGATCGTGCCCTCGCTGCGCGGCAGCGCGAAGACCCAGACCGAGCGGATCCTGCAGAGCCCCGAGTGGCAGACCATTCAGCGCGTCGAGGACCAGGTGCTGGCCTCCCGGCCCTCGGCGTCCGGCGGGAAGGTCGCGTTGCCCGCCGCGCAGAAGGAGTGGGCGGCCGCGTTCGAGAAGGTGGGCGCCGAGTACGGGCGGCTGATCGGCGCCCAGACGTCCGCACTGCTCGACCGCAGCGCCGACAAGGCCGACGACCTGCTGCTGAAGGCCGCCGCGCTGAGCGCGGGCGGACTGATCGCCCTGCTGCTGTGCGTGGGCATGTCCTGGCGGATCACCCGCTCCCTGTCCCGCCGGCTGCGCGGTCTGCGCGAGGCCACCCTGAGCCTGGCCGAGGAGCGGCTGCCGGACGTGGTCTCGCGTCTCGACCGGGGCGAGAAGGTCGACGCGGACCTGGCGACCCCGCCGCTCGACTACGGCTCCGACGAACTCGGCCAGGTGGCACGGGCGTTCAACAAGGCGCAGCGCACCGCCGTGCACACCGCGGTCGAACTCGCCGACACCCGGCGCGGTTTCCAGAAGGTGATCCTCGGCATCGCCCGGCAGAGCCAGAACCTGGTCAATCTGCAGCTGACCAAGCTCGACACGCTGGAGCGCAGCCACTCCGACCCGGACGTCCTCAAGGGCCTGTACGAACTGGACTCCACGGCCAGCCAGTTGCGCCGCTACGAGGAGAACCTGGTCATCATCAGCGGCGAGCAGCCGCGGCGCAGCTGGCGGGAGCCGGTCGCGCTGATCGACATCCTGCGCAGCGCGGTCGGTGAGGTCGCCGAGTACCAGCGGGTCGAGGTGCACACCGACGAGGACGTGTATCTCGCGCCGCCCGCGGTGGCCGACGTGATCCATCTGTTGGCCGAGCTGATCGACAACGCGACGGTGTACTCGCCCGCGCCCGCCCCGGTCGGGGTGCGCGCGTCGACGGTGGCCAAGGGCCTGGCCGTCGAGGTGGAGGACCGCGGCCTCGGCATGTCGGAGGAGGACTACGCCTCCTTCAACGCCCAGTTGGCGGTGGAGCCGCAGTTCGACGTGGTGGCGCTGGCCGACGACCTCAGGCTCGGCATGTTCGTGGTCGCCCGGCTCGCCACCCGGCACGGCATCACGGTCACGCTGCGCCCCTCGCCGTACGGCGGCACGACGGCGATCGTGCTGCTCCCGCACGACATCGTCGTACGCGAGACTCCGGCCGTCTCCGGCGAGACCCCCGCCGGCGACACGACCGAGGAACCGGCCGACGGGGACAAGGAGCCCGCGCAGGAGCCTGCGGCCGCCACGACGCCCGTCGCCAAGGGACCCGTGCCCTCCGCCCGGCGCGACGGCATGGCGCCGCTCCCCCGCCGGGTCCCCCAGACCAGCCTGGCCGCCGAGCTGCGCGAGGCCCCCCCCTCCGGCGAACAGGACGACGGCGACGAGGAGTTCACCGCGGAGCAGGCCGCCTCCTCGCTCGCCGGTTTCCAGCGCGGCACGCTCCGGGCACGTGACGACGACACCGAGACGCAGTACGACCTTCAGGACGCACCCGGGACTCGGGACCCGGATGCGCCCGTCCCCGCCGCAGGCCTTGCAGTCCCCTCGACACCGCCCGCCGACCGCTGACGAAGGAACACCGCCATGACACCCGCAGTCCCAGCCACCCATACCCAGCTCGACCAGTTGCTGACCGGCCTCGTGGAGCGGGTCGCCGAGGTGAACCATGCCGTCGTGCTCTCCGAGGACGGGCTGGTCGTCAGCAAGTCCACCGGGTTCCTGCGCGACGACGCCGAGCGGCTGGCGGCCACCGCGTCCGGTCTGATGAGCCTGAGCAAGGGCGTCAGCATGGACTTCCGCGGCGGCCCGGTGCGCCAGGCGCTGATCGAGATGGCGCACAGCTATCTGATCCTCACCTCGGCCGGTCCGGGCGCCCACCTCGTGGTGCTCACCAGCCAGGGCGCGGACGTGGGCGTGGTGGCGTACCAGATGAACATGCTGGTGAAGAAGATCGGCGAGCACCTCAGCGCGGCGCCGCGGGCGGGCGTCGGCCCGACCTCCGAATCCGGCGCGTGAGATGGGCGGTGGCGACACGGCGGGCCGTCTGGTCCGGCCGTTCGCACTGACCGGCGGACGGACCAGGCCCAGCCGCGCCGACTTCACCCTCATCACGACGGTGACCGCGGTGGACCCGCCGCCGGTCTGGGCCACCCGGCCGCAGCCCGAGCAGCAGCGCATCCTGCGCCACTGTGCCGAACCGCTCGCCGTCGCGGAGCTCGCCGCGCTGCTCGACCTGCCGGTGAGCGTGGTGGTGATCATGCTCTGCGACCTGCTGGAGGCGGGCCGTATCACCGCCCGTCCTCCGCATCCCGTCTCCGCCAATCCGGACCTGGACCTGCTGCAGAAAGTGAGGGACGGCCTTGGCCGGCTCTGACACCATCACCCGGGCGGCACCCGACACGGTGAAGATCCTGATCGCCGGGGGCTTCGGCGTCGGCAAGACCACCATGGTCGGCTCGGTCAGCGAGATCACCCCGCTGCGCACGGAGGAACGGCTGACCCTCGCGAGCGTGGACGTCGACGACCTCGCCGGCATCGAGGAGAAGCACGCCACCACCGTGGCCCTGGACTTCGGCCGGATCACCATCGGCCAGGACCTGGTGCTGTATCTCTTCGGCACCCCGGGCCAGCAGCGCTTCTGGTTCATGTGGAACGACCTCGCGCTGGGCGCGCTCGGCGCGGTCGTCCTGCTCGACGTCCGCCGCCCGGAGACCAGCTTCGCCGCGATCGACTTCTTCGAACGCCGCAACATCCCCTTCGTCGTGGGCGTCAACGGCTTCTACGGCGACCACCCCTATCCGCCCGACGAGATCCGCGAGGCGCTCGCCCTGCCGGAGCATGTGCAGGTGCTGCTGTGCGACGCGCGTGAGCGGGAGTCGTCACGGGACGTACTGATCGCGCTGATCGACCAGTTGATCGAGGCGGCGACCCGCTCGAACGGAGCGGGCCGGCTCACTCCTCCGGACCGGTGAGCGGTTCGCCCGGCGGCGGGACGATCCGGGCGGTGAGGTCGGGGTCGGGCATGTCCGCGTCGAAGGGGAACATGGGCCGGCGGATGCGGTGGTGGCCGAGCCTGGTCAGGTCCTGGTCCACGCCGCCGGGGGTCAGGGCCATCTTCCAGTCGGCGGCCATGGCGAAGAGTTCGGGCTCCAGATAGCCGATCTTGACGATCACGACGTCCGCCGTGCGCGGGTCGAGGTCCAGGTCGGTGAAGTCGTGCTCGTGGTGGTACGGCTTGCGCAGCCGGGTCAGGATCACCCGGACGCTGCCGACGCGCAGGACGACCTCGGTCTCGGCGTCCCGGTCGCCGTGCCGGATCGCGTGGACGACACCGGTCAGGGTGAGCGGCCCGGCGTGCCGGTCGTCGACCTCGGCGCCCGCGGTGACGGTGACCGTCGCGCCGACGCCGGCCTTCTCGGCCTCGGCGACCGCGGACGGTCCGGGCACGGAGGCGTAGATGACCGTCGGGCCCGAGGGGTCCTTGAACTCCGGGCGGGACAGCACCTGTTGCAGGCCCCAGGTGACGTCGCCCGCGCCGCCGGCGGTCGGGTTGTCGCCGGTGTCGCTGATGAAGTACGGACGGGCCGAGGAGGCGAGCGCCTCGTCGAGGCAGTCCGACAGGGTGCCGGTGGGGGCGACGAAGGCGAAGTCCCGGCGCGCCTGCCAGAAGCCGCGGGCCAGTCGCTCGGCGCCCCGGGACACCTCGGTGCGGTCCGGTCCGGTGACGACGACCGCCGCCCGGTTGCGTGGTTCGTCGGCCCAGGCGTAGCCGACCCAGATCGCCGCGTCCGTGACGCCCTCGGCGGCCTCCACCTCGGGGACGGCGGCGTAGACGCTCTTCGCGGGCTCGATCCGGGTCGAGGTCTGCTCGCCCGCCAGCAGCACCGGCACCGGGACCCAGGCCTTGACCGGGCGGGGTCCGCCCCCGGTCACCAGGTCCACGAGGTTGCGGGCGGCGCGCTCCTTGGTCTCCATGGCGTCCTCGTGCGGGGCCATGCGGTAGCAGGTGATCAGATCGCTGAGGTGGACGAGTGCGCGGGAGACGTTGCCGTGCAGATCCATGGAGGTCGACACGGGGACGTCCGGTCCGATCACCGCGCGGATGCGGGTCAGCAGGTCCACCTCGGCGTCGTCCAGCCCCTCGACGGTCATGGCGCCGTGGATGTCGAACCAGAGGCCGTCGACAGGGCCCGACTGACGTAGCCGCTCGATGAGTTCGGCGGAGAGTTCGGCGTACGCCGCCGCCGTCACCGTGCCGCCGGGCAGCGCCTTGCCGACCAGGGCGCCGCGCCAGTCGGCGGCGGCGCGCAGCTCGGTGCCGGCGGCCAGGAAGGGGTAGCGGGTGAGGACCTCGTCGGCGCGCTGCGGGTGAAAGGCGGGGGCTTCGGTGCGGGCCGGGGAGAACGTCGACGACTCGATGCCGAGACCGGCGACGGCGATCACGGGACGCTCTTGCGGCATGGCTCCTCCGGAAGGATCAAAGGTGGTGGGTGCCGGTCAGGGGTGGTCGTTGCCCGTCAGGGGTGGTGGTTGCCGGTGAGGGAGTGCAGTGCGTGCGCCAGCGCGCGCTGCAGCGCGAACTGCCCCGCGCCGACCAGTCCCGCGTCCGCGCCGAGGCTGGCCCGCTCGATCACCAGGTGCTCGGTGACCAGCGGATGGCAGCCCTCGTACAACTGGCTGCGTACGGCGGCGACGAACGGCTCCAGGGTGGAGAGGATGCCGCCGAGGTACACGGCGTCGGGGTTGAAGAAGTTGACGTTGGCGGCCAGCACCTGGCCGAGGTAGCGGCCCGCCTGCCGCACGGCGCGGGTCGCCTCGGGGTCGGCGTCGGAGGCGAGGCGTACGACGTCCTCGGTGCTGGTCACCGTCAGGCCGCGCTCGCGCAGGATGCGGACCAGGGCCGCGCCGGAGGCGACCGTCTCCAGGCATCCGGTGTTGCCGCAGGAGCAGGGGATGTCGTGCCCGGCCTCGACCCGGACATGGGTGATCTCGCCGGCCGCGCCCGTGCCGCCGCGGTAGAGGCGGCCGTCGGCGATGACGCCCGCGCCGATCGCCGTGCCGGTCTTCACCATGATCGACTGGCGCCGGCCCACGGGCTGGACGGTGTGCTCGCCGACGGCCATGCAGTTGGCGTCGTTCTCGATGGCCGCCGGGACGCCGAAGCGGTCCTCCAGCCAGGCGCGGACGGGGAAGCGGTTCCAGCCGGGCATCCGGGACGGGAGCGTGACCACGCCCGAGGCGACGTCGACGGGGCCCGGCAGGGAGAGGCCGACGCCGCGCAGCAGGCTCCGCCCGTGCCGGTCGGCCAGGCCCGCCAGGGTCTCGGCGAGTCCCGGCAGCGCCCCGTCGGGTCCGTCGGCCGTCGGGAACGGCACGGTCGACACCTCGGTGAGCCCGCCGCCCGGCAGCACCACGCCCACGCGGGCGTGCCGTCCGCCGAGTTCTGCCGCCACCGCGAACCCGTCGCTGCCGCCGAGGCGCAGCACCTTCCGCGGCCGTCCGCCGGCGGAGGAGACCGTGCCCTCCTCGGCGACCAGGCCGAGGTCCAGCAGCTGGCTCACCGTGAAGGAGACCGTCGAGGGCGCGGCGCCGAGCAGGGTGCCGATCTCCGTACGGGTGGTGGCCTGCCCGGAGGCGAGCAGTTCGAGGACGCGCTCGGCCAGCGAGGAGACGCCCGCGCTGTGCTTGCGCCTCGGCGGACTTTTTTCAGTCATGGACGAAACAACTTCCGTCTTCGGCTCTCGGAGCGATGAGCGTAGGCCAATCGAGACCCCTCCAGGCTTTTTCCAGAACAGCAGAAACAGACTTTTTACAGCGGCGCGTCTGTTTCTTCGGACAAGCGGGTCGTTGACTGTCCTCACCCCGCTCGAGCCCATCCCCGAGGAGAGCCATGTCCCCTGCCCGCACGAGACTCCTGGCCGGTGTCACCCTCTCCGCGTGCGCGCTGCTGCTCGCGGGCTGCTCCGGGTCGACCGGTTCGTCGTCCGCGTCCAAGGACTCCATCAACTACGCGCTGCCCGCGAACTTCACGCCGAACTGGATCCTGCCGATCGGCACCGCGGCGCATCTGAACACCAACAACAGCTCCATCTCGCACACCCTGTGGGAGCCGCTGGTCGCGTACGACGGCTCGACCGGCAAGATCGGTTGGAACAAGGCCGGTTCGATCGCGACGGCCGCCGACTTCGCCGCCGACAACAAGAGCGTGAAGATCACGCTGGGCGACCGCCACTGGAGCGACGGGAAGCCGATCACCTCGCAGGACGTGAAGTTCTGGTTCGACCTGATCAAGGCGAACAAGAAGCAGTGGGCGGGCTACTCGCCCGGCCAGGCGCCCGACAACTGGACGTCCCTGAAGGCCGACGACGACCGCCACGTCACGCTGACCTTCGACAAGGCCTACAACCCGCAGTGGATGCTGGCGAACGAGCTGCAGTACATCATCCCGCTGCCGAAGCACGCCTGGGACCAGGGCGGCGACCCCGTCAAGACGTGGACGTACCTCAACAACGCGGCCAAGAACATCGGGGGTTACGCCTCCAACCCGCTGTGGAAGACGATCAGCGGCCCCTACGGCGTGAAGTCCTTCTCCACGGCCGGCAAGGTCGTCCTCGCCGCCAACAAGAAGTACGACGGCGGTGAGAAGCCGGGCATCCCCACGGTGAACCTGCTGCCGTTCACCACGACGGACGCCGAGAAGAACGCCCTGCGCTCCGGGAGCGTCGACTACGGCTACATCGAGGCGACCGACCTCGACCAGAAGGAGAGCTTCACCGCGCGGGGCTACGAGGTGAAGCCGTGGTCGGGCTGGGCGATCACGTACATGCCGTACAACTTCAACAACCCGTCGATGGGGCCGGTGTTCAAGCAGCTCTACGCCCGCCAGGCGATCCAGCGCTCGATCGACCAGACGACCATCGCGAAGGTCGTCTTCAGCGGCACCGCCGTTCCCGGCTACGGCCCGATCCCCACGGGGCAGGCCTCCGCCTTCGTCTCGCAGACGCAGAAGGACAACCCGTACCCGTTCTCGACGAGCGCGGCCAGGGCGCTGCTCACCTCGCACGGCTGGAGCGAGCAGAGCGGGGTGATGACCTGCACCCGCCCGGGCAGCGGGGCGAGCCAGTGCGGTGACGGGGTCGCCAAGGGGACGAAGTTCCAGATGCAGGTGCTCTCACAGTCCGGCTCGGCCGTCACGGACAACATGATGAGCGCGATCCAGTCCTCGCTCGCGAAGACCGGCATCAAGTTCTCCATCAAGACCGCGCCGGTCAACTCCGTGCTCTCGCAGACCCCGCAGTGCACGGCGAGCCAGTCGATCTGCAAGTGGCAGCTGTCCTTCTTCGGCACGGCCGGCAGCTGGTACTTCCCGGCGTTCCCGACCGGCGACGCCCTCTTCCAGTCCAAGGGCGGCTCCAACTTCGGCAACTACTCCGACGCCAAGGTCGACCAGCTCATCAGCGCGTCCACGACGTCGAGTTCGAACCAGGCGATCCAGGACTACAGCGCCTCCCTCGCCAAGGACCTGCCGGTGATCTGGCTGCCGGAGCCCGACTACCAGATCTCGGTGATGAAGAAGGGGCTCGGCGGCTTCGCCCAGGACTCGCTCGCCAACTTCCACCCGGCGCAGTGGAAGTGGACCAGCTGAGGCATGGAGACTCTTCTCTATCTGCTCCGGCGGGCGCTCCAGGCCCTCGTGGTGATCCTCATCGTCACGGTCGTGGTCTTCTGCCTGCTGCACGCGCTGCCCGGGGGTCCCGCACGCGGGATCCTCGGACCGCAGGCGACGGCACAGCAGATCGCGGCGTTCAACCACGAGCAGGGCCTGGACCGTTCACTGCCGGTCCAGTACGTCTACTACCTGCGCACCCTGCTGCACGGCGACCTGGGCACGTCGTACACCCTCAACGAGGGCGTCTCCCAGCTCATCGGGCAGCGCCTGCCGAAGACACTGGTGCTGACGGTCCTGTCCGCGCTGGTGGGCCTGCTGCTGGCGATCCCGCTCGGCATGTGGCAGGCGGTGCGGCGCAACAAGCCCGCGGACTACGTGATCACCACGCTGAGCTTCGTCGCGTACTCGACGCCCGTGTACTTCCTCGGCCTGATCCTGGTGCTGGTCTTCACCCAGACCCTGCACTGGTTCCCCTCCCAGGCACCCCAGGGGGACACGCTGGCCCAGGTGTTCGCGGACCCGGTGGCGCTCGTGCTGCCGGTCGTCACGGGGGCCGCCTCCATGGTGGCCGTCTTCAGCCGCTACATGCGCGCCGCGACCCTGGAGAACCTGTCCGAGGACTACGTCCGCACCGCGCGGGCGGGCGGCTCACGGCAGGGGGCGATCCTGTTCCGGCACGTGTTCCGCAACTCGCTGACCCCGGTGATCGCGATGCTCGGCTACTACGTGCCCGTCCTGTTCGGCGGTGCGCTCGTGGTCGAGCAGCTCTTCAACTACCCGGGCATGGGGCTGCTGTTCTGGAGCGCCGCGCAGTCCTCCGACTATCCGGTGCTGCTCGGCTGCGTCCTCGTCATCTCCGTCGCCACGGTCGTCGGCACCCTGCTCGCCGACGTGGTCCAACGGGTGGTCGATCCCCGAGTGAAGGCGGGCCGTACATGAGTGCCGTACTGCAGTCCACCACCCCGACCGCCGAGCCGGTCGCCAACTACCGTCTGTCGCTACGGCGGTTCACGCGGAACAAGCTGGCGGTCGCCGGGCTCGTGGTGGTGGTCGTCTTCCTGCTGTTCTGCTTCGTCGGACCGCTGCTGTACTCCACCGACCAGACCCATACCGATCTCCATCAGGTCAACCTCGGGCCGAGCGGGGCCCATTGGCTCGGGACGGACGCCGTGGGGCACGACGAGGTGGGGCGGCTGATGTTCGGCGGGCAGGTCTCGCTGCTCGTGGGGCTCGCGGCCGGCGTCCTCGCGACCGTCATCGGCACGCTGTGGGGTGCCACGGCGGGCTACGTGGGCGGCTGGGCCGACGCGGTGATGATGCGGGTCGTCGACGCCGGCATCGCCATCCCCGCGCTGTTCATCCTGCTGGTCGTCTCCGCGATCACGACCCCGGACACCCTCGGGCTCATCCTCGTCCTCGGGCTGGTGTCGTGGCTGGTCCCGTCCCGGCTGGTGCGCGCGGAGACGCTCACCCTCAAGAGCCGCGACTACGTGCTGACGCTGCGCGCGACCGGCGGCACGCACGGCCGGGCGATCGCCCGGCACATCCTGCCCAACTCGGTGTCGACGATCGTCGTCGCGGCCACCTTCCAGGTCGCCGACGCGATCCTGCTCGTCGCGTACGTGTCGTATCTGGGCCTCGGCGTGCAGCCGCCGAAGACGGACTGGGGCGGCATGCTGTCGGCCGGTCTGACGGCGGCGTACTCGGGACGCTGGTGGCTGATCGTCCCACCGGGTCTGGCGATCATCCTCGTCGTGTGCGCGTTCAACGCGATCGGCGACGGGCTGCGGGACGCGTTCGACGTGAGGGGGCGGGGATGAGCGGCGCGGAGAAGGACGCGGAGGCCGAGGCGGCGGCTGAGGTGGGGACGGCGGCGGAGACGGCGGCGGAGAGGGTGCTGGAGGTCGAGGGGCTGGGGGTCACGTTCGGCACGGACACCGGCGACGTACCCGCGGTATGTGACATTGCACTGCACGTGCAGCCCGGCGAAACCCTCGCCCTCGTCGGCGAGTCCGGCTCCGGCAAGTCCACGGTCGCCCTGGCCGCGCTCGGCCTGCTGCCCGGCAACGCCCGCGTCTCCGGCCGGATCACGGTCGGCGGCACGCAGGTCGTCGGCACCGGCGAGGCCGAACTCGCCCGGCTGCGCGGCCGTACCGCCTCGATGGTCTTCCAGGAACCGGCCACCGCACTCGACCCGCTCACCCGGGTCGGCGCGCAGATCGCCGAGGTCATCCGCAACCACCGGCCCCTCTCGCGCGCGGAGGCCGCCCGCGAGGCGGTCGAACTGCTGCGCAGGGTCGGCATTCCCGAGCCGGAGCGACGGGCGTCGGCGTTTCCGTTCCAGCTGTCCGGCGGGCAGCGGCAGCGGGTCGTCATCGCGATGGCCATCGCCAACTCGCCGGACCTGCTGATCGCGGACGAACCCACGACGGCCCTGGACGTGACGGTGCAGGCCGAGATCCTCGATCTGCTACGGGGGCTGGCGGCGGACTACGGCACCGGAGTCCTCCTCGTCACCCACAACATGGGCGTGGTCGCCGACTTCGCCGACCGGGTCGCGGTGATGCTGCGGGGCGAGATCGTGGAGACGGGGCCGGTGGAACAGGTGCTGCTGCGTCCCTCGCACGAGTACACGCAGCGGCTGCTCGCCGCGGTCCCCCGGCTGGCCCTCAGCGGCGAGGACGCTCCGGAGCGGGAGGGCGCGTCCGTGGTCGAACTCCGGGACGTCTCCGTGCGGTTCGGGCGCGGGCCGTCCGCCGTGCAGGCGCTCGACGGGGTGACGCTCGACGTCCGCCCGGGCGAGACCGTCGGCCTGGTGGGCGAGTCCGGCTCCGGCAAGTCCACGGCGGCGCGGGTGGCCCTCGGCCTGATCCCGCCGGACGCCGGGACGGTGTCGCTGTTCGGCACCGACCTCGGACGCACCCGGGGCCGCAGGCGACGGGCCCTGCTGTCCGGGGTGGGCGTGGTCTTCCAGGACCCGGTGGCCTCGCTGGACGCACGGATGAGCGTGGCCGAGTGCGTCGCCGAACCGCTGCGGATGCACCGCCGGGGCATGTCGTCGGCCGACCGGCGGGCCCGGGTCGCCGAGGTGCTCGAACTGGTGCGGCTGCCCAAGGAGTTGGCGGCCAGAGGACCGCGCGAGCTGTCCGGCGGGCAGCGCCAGCGCGTCAGCCTGGCCCGCTCCCTGGTCCTCGAACCACGGCTGCTGGTCGCGGACGAGCCGACCAGCGCACTGGACGTGAGCGTGCAGCGGACGGTGCTCGAGGTGATCGCCGAGCTGCAGCGCGAGCTGGGCTTCGCCTGTCTCTTCGTCTCCCACGACCTGGCGGTGGTCCAGGAGTTCGCCCAGCGGGTCGTCGTCATGCGGGCCGGCCGGGTCGAGGAACAGGGGCCCACCATGTCGACCCTGCTGCGGCCCCGCAGCGACTACACACGGCGGCTCATCGCGGCCGTGCCCGTGCCGGATCCGGTGGTGCAGCGGCGCCGCCGGGCGCAGGAACGAACGGAGGCCACTGCGTGACACGAGGTCCCGAGGTGATCGCGGGCGTCGACATCGGCGGCACGACCACCCAGGTGGTCCTGTGCGCGGAGGACTTCGGCATCGTCGACCGGCTGGAGGTGCCGACCCCGGCGGCCGACGGCGGGGCGGCGATGGTGGGCGCCGCCCTTGCGTGCGTACGGCGCCTGCTGGACCGTACGCCGGCGCGGCTGCTCGCCGTGGGGGTCGGGGCGGCCGGGGTGGTGGACGCGCGGGCCGGGCGGATCCTGGTGGCCAGCGACTCCTTCCGCGACTGGGCCGGGTTCGAGGTGAGCGCGGAGATCGAACGGGCGCTGGGCGTACCGGCGTTCCTCGACAACGACGTCAACGCGTTCCTGCGCGGCGAGGCGGCGGCCGGTGTGGTGGCGGGCGTACCGCATGTGCTCGGCATGACGCTGGGCACCGGGGTCGGCGGGGCGCTGTGGCTGGAAGGGGGACTGTACGAGGGGCCGCACGGGGCGGCCGGCGAGATCGGGCATGTGCCGGGCTTCGGTGATCTGCCGTGCACCTGCGGCGGCCGCGGTCATCTGGAGACCCTCGCGTCGGGCCGCTCCATCGCCGCCCGCTACGGCGAGCGCACCGGCCGGTCCGTCAGCGCCCGCGGGGTGGCCGAGTCGGCGGCGCTGGGGGACGCGGACGCGCTCGCCGTGTACGAGGCCGCGGGCGCCGGTGTGGCCCGTGCGCTGCTGATCACGGCGGGCCTGCTGGACGTCACCACCTTTGTGATCGGCGGGGGCGTCAGCCGTTCCTGGTCGCTGGTGGAGCCGTCGATCCGGCGGGCCCTGGCCGCCGAACCCCCGGTCAGCGGCCGCCCGTTGACGGTCCTGCCCGCGGGCCTCGGCGGTGACGCGGTGGCGGTCGGGGCGGCGGCTCGGGCACGGGCGGAGCTCGATCCACACAGCAGCTCCACGGTCGCGGGACATGTGAACGACGAGAACCGGCCAAGCACGACGGTGTGATTGACGCCCACGCGTCACATCCCTACCTTCTGACCGATTTACCGAACTCTGTTCGACATATCGATCGCCAGGCCCCTCGGCACCCACGCCCCTGGAGACCAGATGGACGCAACAGGACCCCACCCCTCCCGCCGCCGCATCCTCGGCATGGCGGCGGCCCTCCCGATCGCCGGCACCGGCGCACTGGCCCTCGGTGCGGGCACCGCGCGGGCCGCCACCGACGCGGCGTACGTCATGTGCTACTTCACGGAGTCGCCGGACATGCTGGCCGCGAACTACGGCCTGCACCTGGCCGTCAGCACCGACGGCCTGGAGTGGACGCCGCTCAACCAGAACAACCCGGTCGCCACCCCCACCGCGGGCTCCGGCGGTCTGCGCGACCCCTTCGTCCTGCGCAAGCAGGACGGCACCTTCGTCGTGCTCGCCACCGACCTGCTGGGCACCGACTGGTCGTACGTCAGCCAGTACATCCATGTCTGGGACTCCACCGACCTGCGCACCTTCACCGGCTACCGGCGGATGAAGCTGCACGACATGAACACCCACAGCTGGGCCCCGGAGGCCTACTGGGACGCGAGCCGCGGCCGGTACGGAGTGATCTACTCGGCCGTGAACTCCAGCGGCCACAACGTGATCATGGTCAACCACACCAGCGACTTCGTCACCGCGAGCAGCCCCCAGGTCTTCTTCGACCCGGGCTACGACGTCATCGACGGCGATCTGGCGGTCGGCGTGAACGGCGTCAACTACCTCTACTTCAAGAAGAACTCGACGCTGGTCGGCGCGCGTTCGACCTCACTGGACCCGGGCAGCTTCACCGAGTTCAGCACCGCCGTCTCACACGGCGGCACCGAGGCCCCGACCCTGGTCAGGTCCCTCACCTCCGGCTCGACCTGGTACCTGTGGGGCGACACCTGGTCGCCGAACGGCGTCTTCTACGCCTGGCGGAGCAGCAGCCTGGCGGCCGGCACCTGGACCGCCCTCAACCAGAGGACGTACACCCAGCCGCTCAACTCCAAGCACTGCGGCATCCACCCGATCACCATGGCCGAGTACGGCAACCTGCTCGCCAAATGGGGCACCCCCGCCTGGAACCGGCTGAAGTCCTACAACTACCCGGACCGCTACGTCCGCCACGCCGACTTCGTCGGCCGGATCGACGCGTACGCCTTCGACCCGTACGCCGACTCCCAGTGGAAGCTGGTGCCGGGCCTCGCCGACAGCTCGGGGGTGTCCTTCCAGTCGGTCAACTACCCGACCCGCTATCTGCGGCACCACGACTACGCGCTGCGGCTCGACGAGAGCGACGGCACCTCGACGTTCACCGCGGACGCCACGTTCCACCGGACCGCGGGTCTGGCGGACGCGTCCTGGGCGTCGTTCCGCTCGTACAACAACCCGACCCGGTACATCCGCCACTACGACTACGCCCTGCGCATCGATCCGGTCTCCACCGCCACGGAGCGGCAGGACGCGACGTTCCGCGTGGGGTACTGACGCCCGCACCCGCCGCCGACGGACGAAGGGTGCCCCCTCGGCGAGGGGGCACCCTGATGCTCTCGTCCTGCGACGCCGATCAGTCGAGGCCGGCCGACTTCAGCCAGGCCTTGGCGACGTCCAGCGGGTCCTTGTTGTCCTGCAGCTGGGTGTCCAGATCCAGCAGGGCCGCGGTGTCGAGCTTGGCCGAGACCGCGTTGAGGGCGGAGACGCCCTCCGAGGACAGACCGCTCTTGTAGACCAGCGGCTGCACGTTCTCGAAGCCGAAGAGGAGCTTCGGGTCCTGCAGGACCACGAACTTCTCCTTGGCGATGGTCGGGTCCGTGGTGAAGATGTCCGCGGCCTGCACGGTGTTCTTCTTCAGCGCCGCCTGGGTCAGCGGGCCGCCCGCGTCCAGCGCCTTGAAGCCCTTGAACTCCAGACCGTATACGGACTTCAGGCCCACCAGGCCCTGCTGCCGGGTCTGGAACTCCGGCGAGGCACCGATGGTCAGGTCCTTGGCGACGTCCTTGAGGTCCGCGATGCTGGACTTGTCCGTCAGCTTGTACTTGTCGGCCGTGGCCTTGTTGAGCGTGACGGAGTCCTTGTTCTGCGCCGAGGCCGGCTCCAGCAGGGTGAGCTTGGAGTCCAGCTTCGCCTCGATCGCGGCCGTGGTGGCCTCGACCGTCTTCGGCGCGGCCTTCGGGTCGAGGTAGGCCAGCAGCGCGCCGTTGTACTCCGGCAGCACGGTGATGGAGCCGTTCTTCAGCAGCCCGTACGTGGTCTCGCGGCTGCCGATGTTCGGCTTGTAGGTGACCTTGATGCCCTTGGCCTTCAGGGCCTCGCCGTAGATGTCGGCGAGCAGGATGCTCTCGGCGAAGTTGTTCGATCCGACGACCACCGTCTTGCCGTCGGACTTCCCGCCCTGGAGCGGGTCGGAGGACTTGTCGTCGTCGGAGGAGCCACATCCCGCCAGCAGGGCCGTGGTCGCGGCAAGCGCGACGGCCGCCGCGGAGTAGCTCTTGAGGGACCTGCTGCGTGGGGCGTTGGAAGTCACGATTCCCGTTCCGGACTCGGGGGATTGATGAGAAGCAAACTCTGGAACTGATCCAATCCAGCCTGTTCTTACTCAGTCAAGACCAGCACGGTCACCAATTGGCCTCAATGCGTGATCGGTTGTGAATGCAGTGTGAACAGATCAGCGGGGAAGCGGAGGCTCTTTGTAATGGATTCTTGACTTAGGGCGACGGTCTTGATCGTTCAATGAGGCGGTAGTCTCACGGCAGTTGGCGTCGGTCACCGCGGCCACGGCGGTCACTGCGGTGCCGTCGTGCACCATCCCCAACGATCAGAATCAGTCATCATCCGCATCCGCGTGGTTGCGCGGGATGAGACCCCTCATGAAGGAGGTCCGGTGTCCACGACCGAGGTGGACGCGCCGGTCCGGCCGGCCCCGTCGCCATCCAGGGGCGGCATACGAGGCTTCGCCGACCGGTGGCCCTTCCGTCGCAAGCTCAATCTTCTGGTCGGCGTCCCCCTCGCCGTCGTGGCCGTCCTGCTCTCCTATCTGATCGCCGGCCAGGTGGGCCAGGCCCGGGACGCGGCCTCCGCCGCGGACCTCGTGCGCAACAGCGAGCAGGTCGCCTCCCTGGTCAACAAGATCGAGGCCGAGCACCAGCTCGCGATCCTGCTCGCCGTGCGCTACGAGGCCGGCGGCGGCACGAAGTCCACGCTCTCCGACTACCGCAAGGCGCAGAAGGCGGTCGACGCCCAGGTCGCGAAGGTGCGCGACAGCTTCGGCGACACACTGCCGGACGGCGAGACGCAGGCGCTCAAGGAGGTCGAGGGCCTGACCAGCCTGCGCGGCACCGTCGAGCAGAGCTATCTGCCCGCGAGCAATATCGACCCGGCCTACGACAACGCCGCCAGGACCGTGATCGCCGGTCTGAGCCTGGACCGCAACGAGGGGCTCGCCGCCACCTTCACCGGCAACCTGCTGGACTCGCTGCTGCGCGCCGACGCCGCGCACGGCTCCTTCGAGACCGGGGTGTTCTCCGCGACGACCGGTGACACCAACGCCCAGATCGAGTTCACCACCGCCGTGGGCGCGTACCAGCTCTACACCACCCAGGCGGAACGCTTCGCGCGGTTCGCCACCGAGCGGCAGGCCGACGAGCTCTCCGGCATCGAGCACAGCGCCGCCCAGCAGAAGATCGCCGAGGCCTACGCCGAGCTCCAGGTCGCGCCCAGCACCCTGCAGGCGACCACACCGGCGCAGATCAAGGCGGCGTTCCAGAACGCGCTGGCCGACTACCCCGCCTATCCGCAACAGGCGGCCGGCCGGCTGAAGATCACCTCGTCGCTGATCGACCAGATCGCCGACACCGCGGACCGCTCGTCCACCGAGGCGTGGTGGCGCGCGGGTCTGCTGCTGGCCGCGGCCCTGCTGGGCTTCGTCCTGTGGCTCGCCTTCTCGGTGCTGGTGCGCCGCTCGGTGGTGCGGCCGGTGCAGGCCCTGACCGGGGCCGCGCAGGAGGTCGCCGACGTGGCGGGCCGCGAGCTCGCCCGCGTCGCAGACGACGACGCCGAGGACGCGGGGCCGCCCAGGCTGCGCGAGATGCCGGTCACCGCGCGCGACGAGATCGGTGAGCTGGCCGAGGTGTTCAACCGCGTGCAGACCACCTCGATCGCGCTGCTGGAGCGGCAGGTGCTCAGCCGGCGCAACGTCGCCGAGATGTTCGGCAACGTCGGCCGGCGCGTCAGCAACCTCACCACCCGCCAGCTCGCGCTGATCGACGCGGTGGAGCGCGGGGAGACCGACCCGGCGCTGCTGGAGCGGCTCTACTCCATCGACCACATCGCGGTGCGTCTGCGCCGCAACGCGGACAGCCTGATGCTGCTCGCCGGCATCCGCGAGACCGTCCTCGACTCAGGGCCCACCACGCTCACCAACGTGGTGCGCGCGGCGCTCGGTCAGATCGAGGGGTTCCAGCGGGTGCAGCTGCATGCGCGCACCGAGGTCCTGGTGGAGCCGGACATCATCGGCGACCTGACCCTGATGATCGCCGAACTGCTGGAGAACGCGGTGTCGTTCTCGCCCGCGGGCAGCCCCGTCGAGGTGTACGTACGCGACGCCTCCGGCCTGGACGCCTCGCCGTCGGGGGGCGCCACCATCGTCATCTCCGACCACGGCCTCGGCATGAGCGCCGAGCGGCTCGCCGAGGAGAACGCCCGCCTGATCCGCCGCGAGCGTCTCGACCTGGTGCCGACGAAGGTGCTCGGCCTGTTCGTGGTCGGCACCCTGGCGCGCCGCTGGGACGTCGCGGTCGAACTCTCCCGCACCCCGGGGGGCGGCCTCACGGCCGAGGTGACGGTACCGTCCTCCCTCCTCCTGGCCATGAGCCCCCTGACCCCCACCCCCAACACGGGTGCTGCCGCAAGCGGCGCACCGACGGGGACCACGGCAGGCACCCCGCCGACCATCGGCACGGGTGCCACCGCAAGCCTGCCGCCGACCACCGACACCCACCTTGCCGCGAGCGGCGCACCGGCCCTGGGCACCCCAGGTGCAGGCGACCTGCCGTCCGCCCCGGGCACGCGGGCTGCCGCGGCCGACGCACAGACCCCCGGCACGGGGGCCACCGCAGGCACCACGCAGGCCCCCCGCGCAGCAGCCGCCACAAGCCTGCCGTCGACCACCGACACCGGCACCGGCACCGGCACCGGCACCGGCGCACAGCCTGCCGCGAGCGGCGCGCCGGCCCCGGGCACCCCAGGTGCAGGCGACCTGCCGTCGACCACCGGCACAAAGGCCGGCGAGGCAGACTTGCAGACCCCGGGCACAGGGGCCGCCGCCCTGCCGCCGAGGATCGGCCCGCAGGCGCGAGGTGCCGCAAGCACCCCGGTGGGTGCCGGAGACCATGGGGACGCTCCGGGTCGCGGTGCTCGTCCCGGCGGTGAGCCGGGCCCCCATCCGTCCGTTGCCGTCGAGGAGGGTTTCGGGGTGGCGGATGACGTCTCCGCGAGCGGTGGGCGGCCGAAGCCGCTGCCGCGGCGCCTGCCCCGCCGTGAGCCGGCGGCAGCCGAGGCTCACGGCCGCGCCGAGGACGCAACACCCGTCCGCCGGGACAGGGTTGAGCGGCAGGTATCGTCGTCCGAGGCCGAATCCGGCGCGACAACGGTGTCCGCCCCGGCCGGCGACGGCACCTCCCGCCCGCTGCGCCGCCGCGTCCGCGGTGCCACTCTTCGTACGACCGTCGACGCCGCCCAGCACGCGGCGCGGCAGGCCCCGCGCCCCGCCGACCCGGACGCCGTACGCAGCGCGCTCGACGAGTTCGAGGCGGCCGTGGAGCGGGCGAACCGCGACAGCGCCGACGGCCGGCCCGCGACCACCGACCCGCAGGACCAGAACCACCTCCCGGAAGGAGCCGAGCAGTGAGCACGTCGACAGGTGACACTCCCGACGCGGGAGCCACCACGCATGCCGAACTGCAGGCCGCTGCAGCCGACTTCACCTGGCTGCTCAATCGTTTCGCCACGGAGACCGCGGGTGTCGTGGACGCCATCGCCGTGTCCTCGGACGGACTGCTGATCGCGGTCTCCGAGCTGCGCGAGCACGCGGACTCCGAGCGGCTGGCCGCGATCGTCTCCGGCATCACCAGCCTGGCCGCCGGCGCGTCCGGCAACTACGGCCTGGGCGGCCTCAACAAGGTCATCATCGACCTGGAGGGCGGACACGTCCTGGTCTCCGCGATCGGCAGCGGCGCCGTCCTCGGCGTGGTCACCGACAAGGAGGCCAAGCTGGGCAACATCGCCTACGAGATGACGCTGTTCGCCAACCGGGCCGGCAACGCGCTCAGCCCGCAGCTGGTGCTCGCGCTGAAGAACAGCGTCGGCTCCCCCACGGCTCTCTGAGCGAGGGACGGACGACGACCTCATGGCGGACGGCACCCCACCTCCGGGCCCGGACCCGGTCGGCCCCGCCCCCGCCGTACGGCCGTTCCTGGTCACCGCGGGCCGGGTGGCGCCGACGGCGGCCGGCCGGCCGGTACCGGTCGAGACCCAGGTGGTGGCGACCACCGAGGGTCTCGCCGTGCTCGACGGGCTCTCCTTCGAGCAGCACGACATCGTCGCCGCCTGCCGGCAGCCGCAGTCCATCGCGGAACTCGCGGCCCGGCTGCGGCTGCATCTGAACGTGGCCCGGGTCCTCGCCGAGGATCTGCGCGCCGCCGGATACCTGGTGGTGCACGTGCCCGACTCCGGCGTCATCCACGACGCCTCCGTACTGCGCAGGGTCATCGAGGCCCTGCGTGCCATCCCCGACTCCCGAGGGGTAATCCGTGACTCGGACTGATCCGGCCGCGCGCGTCGCGGCCGCCCCGGTGGCCGCCGTCAGACCACCGCTGCCGGTGAAGCTGGTGATCGCGGGCGGTTTCGGCGTGGGCAAGACCACCGCCGTCGGCTCCATCTCCGAGATCGAGCCGCTGACGACCGAGGCCGCCATCACGGAGGTCGCGGCGGGCGTGGACGATCTGAGCCACACCCCGCGCAAGACCACGACCACGGTGGCGATGGACTTCGGCTGCATCACCATCGACCCGACCCTGAAGCTGTATCTGTTCGGCACGCCCGGCCAGGAGCGGTTCGGGTTCATGTGGGACGACATCGTGGAGGGCGCGGTCGGCGGCCTGGTCATCGTGGACACCCGCCGCCTCGACGACTGCTACGCGGCCGTCGACTACTTCGAGCACCGGCAGATCCCGTTCGCCGTCGCCGTCAACGCCTTCGACGGGAAGGTGGAGCACAGCCTGGAGGAGGTGCGCTGGGCGCTCGACGTCGCCGAGCGCGTCCCGGTGGTGGTGTTCGACGCGCGCGAGCGGGGCTCGGTGCGGGACGCGCTGCTCGTCGTACTGGAGCAGGCGCTGGCCCGCACGGAGGCGTGACGCGCACGCGGCGGTGAGAAGGGTGCGGGCCCGGGGCGGATGGAGGATCCGCCCCGGGCCCGCGGTCTTCGGGGTGCGTCAGCTGCTGCGGCGTACGCCGGGCGACACCGTGAAGCGGGCCACCGCCCAGAAGAAGCCGAGCGTCACCAGGGCCAGGACGGCGACCAGTGTCGCACCGCCCACCACCTTCTCGTAGTTGCGCTGGTAGAGGCCGTCGACGATGTACCGGCCGAGGCCGCCGAGCGAGACGTACGCGGCGATGGTGGCGGTCGAGACGATCTGGATGGCCGCCGAGCGCAGTCCGCTGAGGATCAGCGGGAGCGCGACCGGGAGTTCGACGTTGAACAGGATCCGTGACTCGGCCATGCCCATGCCGCGTGCCGCGTCCACCGGGGACGGGTCGACGGAGCGCACCGCCTCGTAGGTGGTGACCAGGATCGGCGGGATGGCGAGGACGACCAGCGGGATCATCACCGGCGTCAGTCCGAGCCCGAGGAGCACGAACATCAGCACCAGCAGGCCGAAGCTGGGCAGGGCGCGCCCCGCGGTGGCGACGAAGGCGACGGTGTTGCCGCCGCGTCCGGTGTGTCCGGTGAGCAGGCCGACGGGCAGGCCGATGGCGGCGGCGATGGCCAGCGCGATCAGCGAGTA
This sequence comes from Streptomyces spinosisporus, assembly GCF_022698145.1. GTDB lineage: Bacteria > Actinomycetota > Actinomycetes > Streptomycetales > Streptomycetaceae > Streptomyces > Streptomyces spinosisporus. Next base: position 274,816 of record NZ_JALDAX010000001.1, on the reverse strand, counting down.
CTGGATGTGCTCGCGCATCCGGGTGGGGATGCCGTCGTAGCCGTGCCAGTGGGCGCTGTCGCTGAAGAAGGCGTTGATGAAGTGGAGGACGTTCATCGGACGGCGTCCTCCAGTGCTGCGGCTGCCGGTTCGGGCCGGGACTCGGGCTCGGGTTCGTCGACGGGACGGGGCTTGCGGTTGCCGCGCGGCATCCAGGGCGTGACCAGGATGCGTACGAGGACCAGGAAGGCGTCCGCGAGGATGGCGAGGACGGCCGTGCCGATCACGGACAGCCAGACCAGGCGCGGCTGGTGGTAGATCATGCCGTCGTTGAGCAGGTTGCCGAGCCCGCCCTGGTTGCCGATCAGCATGCCGACGCTGACCAGGGAGATGCTGGAGACCGTCGCCACCCGCAGCCCCGCGATGATCGCGGGCGCGGCGATGGGCAACTGCACCTGGAAGTAGCGGCGCCAGGGACCGAGTCCCATCGCGGTGGCGGCGTCGAGCGTCTCCTGCGGCACGGACCGCACACCGTCCACGATCGCCGGGACGAACACCACCAGGCTGTAGACGCCGAGCGGGATCATCACGGTCAGCTCGGTCTGGCCGGTGTAGTCGATGAGGACGACGAAGAAGGCCAGCGACGGGATCGCGTACAGGATCGTCGTCACCCACAGCACCGGCGGGTAGAGCCAGCGCAGCATCACGCACAGCTGGGAGATCGGCAGCGCCACCAGCAGCCCGGCCACGACCGGGATCAGGGCGAGGCGCAGATGCAGGCCGACCAGACCCCAGTAGGTGTTCTGCAGGTCGCTGGGTATGTCGAAGATGCCGCCGTTCATCCCGCGACCTTCGCGTCGGTGCGTCCGTCGGTCCGTCCGTCCGGGTCGCCCTCGGCGTGCGCGGCACGGATCGCCTCGCCGATGGTCTGCTGCGAGACGACGCCGGTGACCCGGCCGTCGGCGCTCACCGCCACGGCCCAGCCGGTGGGCGAGAGCACGGCGCCGTCGAGCGCGGCGCGCAGCGACTCCTTGCCGTGCTCGAAGGGCCGCCCGTACGGCAGCAGCCGCTCGGGGTCGACGGCGCCCGCGGTCAGCCGTGCCGGTTCGCTCCAGCCGAGCGGCTTGCCCTCCACGTCCGTGACGAGCAGATACGGTACGTCGCCTGCGCTGCGCTCGCTGATCTGTTCGGCGGTGGAGTCGACGGCCACGATCGGGGTGGTGAGCAGGCCGAGGTCCGCGGTGGAGAAGAAGGAGAGCCGCCGGATGCCGCGGTCCGCGCCGAGGAAGTCCTCGACGAAGTCGTCCGCGGGGTTGGACAGCAGCTCGGCGGGCGGCGCGAACTGGGCGAGGTGGCCGCCGGTGCGCATCACGGCGACATTGGTGCCGATCTTCACCGCCTCGTCGATGTCGTGCGTGACGAAGACGATGGTCTTGCCCAACTCCTCCTGGATGCGCAGCAGTTCGTCCTGCAGTCCCTTGCGCACCACCGGGTCGACGGCCGAGAACGGCTCGTCCATCAGCAGGACCGGGGGATCCGCGGCGAGCGCCCGCGCGACTCCGACGCGCTGCTGCTGTCCGCCGGAGAGCTGGTACGGGTACCGCTTGGCGAGCGCGCCGTCGAGCCCGACCCGGTCCATCAGCTCCCGGGCCCGCGCCCGTGCCTTGTCCTTGCTCCAGCCGAGCAGCCGGGGCACGGTCGCGATGTTGTCGACGATCGTGCGGTGCTGGAAGAGCCCCGCGTTCTGGATGACGTAGCCCATGGAGCGGCGCAGTGTGTTCACCGGCTGCTGGGCGAGGTCCTTGCCGTCGAGCAGGATCCTGCCCTCGGTCGGCTCGATCATCCGGTTGATCATCCGCAGGGTCGTCGTCTTGCCACAGCCCGAGGGGCCGACGAAGACGGTGATGGACCGGTCGGGTATCTCCAGCGAGAGGTTGTCCACCGCGACCGTGCCGTCGGGGTACCGCTTGGTGACTGAATCTATCCGTATCAAAACGCCGAATACCCTTCGGGTCTGGCAGAGGCCGTCCGCACGGTGGCCTCGGTCAAGCGGGCCGTTGGGGGGAGAGTCTAGACCGACTGTGTTGCAGTAATTCTGCGGGCGTCTGGCGAAATTGCGCCCGGTCCGGGGGTGCGCGCGAACCGGGTGCGCACGGTTTCGGCCCGCCCACCGCGCTGAAACCGCCGTGAAGCCGTACTGAATCCGGCCCCCGGCACGCTCTGCGGCATGAACCCGACGCACCCGGCATCAGCCGCCATCGACGTCACCGGCCTGAGCAAGGCCTACGGCGACAAGGTCGTCCTCGACGGCATCGACCTCACCGTCCCTCGGGGCTCGGTCTTCTCGCTGCTCGGCCCGAACGGCGCCGGCAAGACCACCACCGTGCAGATCCTCTCCACCCTGATCCGCGCCGACGGCGGCGCCGCCCGGGTCGCCGGGCACGACCTGGCCGCCGACCCGCACTCCGTGCGCGCCGCGATCGGTGTCACCGGCCAGTTCTCGGCCGTCGACAACCTGATCACCGGCGAGGAGAACATGGCGCTGATGGCGGACCTGCACCATCTGGACCGCCACGAGGGCAGGCGGATCATCGCCGAACTCCTGGACCGCTTCGACCTGGTGGACGCCGCGAGGAAGCCCGCCGCCACCTACTCCGGCGGCATGCGGCGGCGCCTCGACATCGCGATGACCCTGATCGGCTCCCCCGATGTGATCTTCCTCGACGAGCCGACGACCGGCCTCGACCCGAGCGCACGGCACGCGGTGTGGCAGATCGTCCGCGACCTGGTCGCCGGCGGGGTCACCGTCTTCCTCACCACCCAGTACCTGGAGGAGGCGGACCAGCTCGCCGACCGCATCGCGGTCCTCAGCGGCGGCCGGATCGTCGCCGAGGGCACGGCCGAGGAGCTGAAGCGGCTGGTCCCCGGCGGCCACGTCCGCCTCCGGTTCCTCGATCCGGCCCAGCTCGGCCGTGCCGCCGAGGTGCTGGGCACGGGAGTGCGCGACGACGAGGCGCTCACCCTCCAGGTGCCGGGCGACGGCAGCGTGCACACCCTGCGGGCGCTGCTCGACGCGCTCGACAACGCCTCGGTCGAGGTGGACTCCCTGACCGTCCACACCCCCGACCTCGACGACGTCTTCTTCGCGGTCACCGACCGCCCCGGCCACGAGAAGGTGCAGACCCGATGAGTACGAACGTCCACGTCCTCCACGCCCGCGACTCGCTCACCATGCTGCGGCGCAACCTGCTGCACGCCCGCCGCTACCCCTCGATGACGCTCCAGGTCGCCCTCATCCCCGTCTTCCTTCTGCTGTTGTTCGTGTACGTCTTCGGGGACGCACTCGGCACGGGCATCGGCCAGGGCGGCGGCCGCACCGCCTACCTCGCCTATCTCGTGCCCGGCATCCTGCTGATGACCGCGGGCACCGGATCGGTGCCCACCGCGGTCGCCGTGTGCACGGACATGGCGGAGGGCATCGTGGCCCGGTTCCGTACGATGGCGATCTCCCGGCCGTCGATCCTGGTCGGCCATGTCGTCGGATCGGTCATCCAGACGGTGATCAACCTGGTCCTGGTGACCGCGGTCGCCCTCGCGATCGGCTTCCGCCCCGACGCGGGTTACGGGGAGTGGCTGGCCGCGGGCGGGCTGCTCGTCCTGTTCGTGCTCGGGCTGACCTGGCTCTCGGTCGCCCTGGGGCTGATCAGCAAGACGCCCGAGGGCGCGAGCAACGCCCCGCTGCCGGTCGCGTTCCTGCTGCCCTTCGTCAGCAGCACGTTCGTGCCGGTCGACTCGATGCCGTCGTGGATCCGCTGGTTCGCCGAGTACCAGCCGTTCACGACCGTCATCGAGACCGTGCGCGGACTGCTGACGGGCACGCAGATCGGCCACAACGGCTGGATGGCCGTGGCGTGGAGCCTCGGGATCACGGTCCTCGGGTTCGTGTGGTCGCTCCGCCTGTTCGACCGCGACACCCGCTGAACCGCTGGTCAGGCCGTGACCGCGCCGAGCGCCGCTTGCCGCAGTCCCTCCCCGTCCAGGGCGGCGTACGAGGCCACCGCGTCCTCGTAGGCCGCCCCGCCGGCGTCGACGGCCTCCTCGCGGGCGCGCGCCGAGGACATGGTCGGCTGGAAGTTGCGCAGCGCGCGGAACCGTTCGGCGAGCGCGACCAGACGGGCCCCGCGCCCGCCCTCGCCTTCGGCCAGGGCGGCCGCCCCGAGGGCGAGCAGCAGCGTGCCGCACACCGGGAACTCGGCCGTGGACGAGGGCGACCGGGACCCGCGGTGGGTGAGCAGGGCGGTGAGGCGGCCGAGGAGCGCGGCGGCGAGCGGGGCCACGAGGTCGGTACGGCCGTGCCGGGCGTGGGCGGTCAGGGCGACCGACTGGAGCTCCAGCACCCAGCCCTCCAGGTGGAGTTCGTCGCCGGCGAGCGGCGGGGTGCGGCCCTGCTCCAGCCGTTGCAGGGCCCGGCGCCACAGCCCGAGCCCGGTCTCGACGTCGCCGCGCGCGAGGGCCATCTCGGCGCGGGCGCCCAGGTCGGGGGTGAAGATGTCGGGACCCGCGCCCTCCGGCTGGTGCTTCAGGGCCTCCTCCAGCCAGTGCTCGGCCGCGTCCAGGTCACCGGTCTGCAGATGGGCGAGCATCATGCCCCACCGGATGCCGATCGCGTCGTGCCAGGCGCCAAGGCTCTCCAGGGTGTCCAGCGCCGCCCGCAGATGCACCACCGCCTCGGCGCCGCGCTCGCTGCGCAGACAGAGTTCGGCGAGCCGGGAGGCGGGCCAGATCCGCAGCAGCGGGACGTCCCGGTCGCCGAGGGCCTCGACCATGCGGCGGGCGGCGGCGAGGGCGCGGTCGGGCCGGTTCTCGTTCTCCCACACATAGCCGGCGACGCAGTTGGCGACGCCCGCGAGGAGCGGTCTCCCGCTGTCGCACAGGGCGTTCAGGGCGGCGTGGTCCGTCAGTACCCGCGGGAAGGCGCACAGCACGGTCGCCATGGCCCGCACCATCGTGTCGGGCTCGGCGGGCGGCAGCCGGCGCAGGGTGACCAGGCTGCGGGCCGCGCCGGACCCCATGCCCATGAACAGGTTGGTGGCCAGCAGGGTGGCCGCGGTGCGGGCCGGTTCGACGTGTGCGGGGCCGGGCCGGTAGTGCGACAGGGGCCGGGCGCAGTCCTCGCCGAGGGCGATCAGGCGTGGGTAGTTGGCCTCCGTGCTCCACAGTCCGGCGAGCACCGCGGCGACCGCGGCCAGGGAGTCGAGGTCCTCGCGGGCGAGCGCGAGCCGCAACGCGTGGACGAGGTTGTCCTGTTCGGCGCGGATCAGCTGCCAGGAGGCGAGGGGGTCGGGGCCGAAGGGGCCGTCGTGGTGGGCGACGCCGAACTGCCGTGCCCAGTCGAGGAACCGGTCGGTGACGGCGGCGTCCTCCCCGGCCCGCTCGCGGTGGGCCGCGGCGAACTCCCGTACGGTCTCCAGCAGCCGGAAGCGGGTCCCGTACGGCGTGTCGGTCACCCTGAGCAGGGACTGGTCGACGAGGTCCTCCAGGACCTCCAACACGTCGGTCCTGCCGAGGAGTTGTCCCGCGGTCCCGGCGGTGAAGCCGTCCGGGACGACGGACAGGGCACGCAGGGCGGACCGTCCGTCGTCGTCGAGGAGGTTCCAGCTCCAGTCGACGACGGCGTGCAGGGTGCGGTGGCGCTGCGGTGCGTCGCGGGGGCCGCCCCTGAGCAGGGCGAACCGGTCCTCCAGACGGGCGGCGATCTCGGCGACCGACATCACGCGTACGCGCGCGGCGGCGAGTTCGGTGGCCAGTGGCAGTCCGTCGAGGCGCCGGCACAGCGCGGCCACTGCGTCGGCGGGCAGGTCGATCCCGGGGCGGGCGGCGCGGGCACGCTGCTCGAACAGCTCGACGGTGGTGGCGAGATCGAGCTCCGGCAGCGGGTACACCGTCTCGGAGGACAGGCCCAGGGGCGCGCGGCTGGTGGTGAGGACGCGCAGGTCACGGGTGCGCGAGACGAGCGTGCGGACGAGGTCGGCGACTCCCTGGACGACCTGTTCGCAGTTGTCGAGGACGAGCAGGGCGGGCCCGGGACCCAGCGCGCCCAGGATGCCGGTGACGACGTCGCCCCCGGCGCCGGGTCGCAGGCTCTCGCCGACGCCCAGCGCGGAGCCGACCTCGGCCGCGACGTCGGCGTCCCGGCGGACACCGGCGAGTGGCACGAGGTGGACGACGCGCTGCTCGGCGTCGCGTGCGACGGCGCTCGCGAGGCGGGTCTTGCCGAGCCCGCCGGGTCCGACGACCGAGGTGACCCGGGCGCCGTGCAGCAGCCGGGTCACGGCGGCGATGTCGTCGTCCCGGCCGAGCAGCGGGTTGGGTTCGTGCGGGACGCCGCGCCGTACGACGGGGGCCTCGCCGCGCAGGAGTTCCTGGTGCAGCTCCTGGAGGGCGGGTCCGGGGTCGGTGCCGAGTTCGTCGCGCAGGCGGCGCCGGTGGGCGTCGTAGGTGGCAAGGGCGGCGGCCGGGCCTGCGGTGGCCGACTGGCAGCGCATCAGCTCCAGCAGCAGTTCCTCGTCGCGGGGCCGGGCCCGGGCCAGCTCGGCGAGCGGGCCCGCCGCCTCGGCCCGGCGGCCGGTGCGGGCCAGCGCGAGCGCGCGGGAGCGGACCAGCGCGTGATACGTCCCAGCGCGTGCGGCGCGCAGTTCGCCCACGGGGTCGCCGGGCGCGGCCTCCTCCCCGACGGCGGCACCCTCCCACAGGGCGAGCCCCCGCTCGGCCTCGACGAGGGCCCCCGCGTGGTCCCCGTCGCGTGCCTTCCCGTCGGCCGCGGCGGCGTACAGCCGGACGGCACCCGCGTCGACCTGATCCTCACGCAGGCCCAGGCGGTAGCCGGCGGGGGTGCTGACGACGACCTCGGCACCGAGCTGCCGCCGGGCCCGCGAGACGAGAATCTGCAGCGCCTTGACGGGGTTGTCCGGCTGCTCGTCCGCCCACAGCCCGTCGACCAGCCGCCCGGTGCTGCAGCCCGCCCGCAACTCCCCGGCCAGCAACGCGAGCAGCCCCCGCAACCGGGGCGCGGTGATCTCCCGCCCCCGGTGAGCGACGGACGTCAGCAACGTCAGCTCGATGGTCACCGCGTCAGGTTAATCAGCACCGGACGCGACCGGTCACGCGGCGACCGGAAACCCCTCCGTGCGCAGCACCCTCCCCCCGCCATCCACAGCGAACACCTCACACCCCGGCAACGAGGCAGCCCACCCGATCCCCTCCACCCCCATCGCGAACGCAGCCGTGACAACGGCGTCCCCCTCCGTCACGGTCGACGCCTGCGACCGTCACCCCGAGCAGCCGGCCTCCGGGCCTCGGGTGCGGCCGCCGCGAGCGATCACGCCGCGGCCGTACTCCCGCGGACCGCCGGAAAGCCCCCGGTGCGCAGCACCCTCCCCTCGCCATCCACAGCGAACACCTCACACCCCGGCAACGAGGCAGCCCACCCGATCCCCTCGGCACCCATCGCGAAGGCGGCCGTGGCGACCGCGTCCGCCTCCGTCAAGGTGGGCGTCACGACCGTCATGGCGAGAAGTCCCGTCGCCGGGTGGCCCGTGCGGGCGTCGAGGATGTGGTTGCCGCGTTCGTAGCGGGCGGAGGTGGCCACCGCGGCGTCGGTCAACTCCAGTACGGTGCACAGCTTGTCGGCGTGTTCGGGGTGGCGTACGCCGACCCGCCAGGGCCCGCCGGAGACGACCACGTCGCCGCCCGCGTTGAGGACGAACCGCTGTGCCCCGGCAGCCGTCAGCAGGTCCGCGGCCCGCTGCACCGACCACCCCTTGACCACCGCGCACGGGTCGAGCCCGCGCCCCGGCAGCCGTACGTCGAACGCGCCGCCTGTGGCGAGGCGGTAGTGCTCGCACAGGTCCAGCACCTCCACGAGGTCGTCGCTCAGTTGGTGCCGCTCCAGGTCTCCCCGGTCGTAGCGGGACACCTCGCTGTCGGCCCGGAAGGGGCTGAACCGTGCGTCGACCTCGCGCAGCCATGCGAAGACGGCGTCGGCGGCCCGGGCGACGGGCACGTCCTCGTCGTCGACGCGCAGCGAGACGGGAAATCCCATGACGTGCTCGACCCGGCGCACCTCAGGCACCCTTCGCGTCGATCGCCGCCTGCAGGGACTCCTTGTAGGCCTCGCTCGTGATGGTCGCTCCGGACACCGTGTCGATGTCCGCGCTCTGCGCCGTCAGCGTCTCCGCGACCAGCTTCGGCACGGCAGCGGTCGTCTGCGGATGGTTCGGCTGCTGCAGCATCCGCACCGCGGTGATCCTGTCGCCGTCGAAGGTGACCTGGACCTCGACGGGGCCCTTCTCCGTCCTGATCGTCGTCCCCTTGACGACGGTGCCGGAGGCGGAACCGGCGGACGCGGACGGCGTCGGGGCCGCCTCCGGCGTGGAGGTCGCGGCGCCGAGGGAGGGCTCGTAGCGCCACACCGGGACCAGGCCCGCGATGCTCAGGACGACGACGGGTACGGCTCGCTTCATGATCTGTCCCGTCTCTCTCAGCCCGCCAGGCTGAAGCGCTCGAAGTGGATCTGCTGCTTGGGCACACCGAGGTCGGCGAGGGTGCGCAGGACCGCGTTCATCATCGGCGGCGGCCCGCACAGGAAGACGTCCCGCTCGGCGATGTCCGGCACCAGCCGCGCCAGCTCGCGCGGCGCCAGCCGGTCGGGCACGGGCGGGCCGGTGACCAGGTGCACTTCGGCTCCCTTGGCGATCGCCAGCTCCCGCAGCTCGTCGTGGAGGACGGCGTCGCGTTCGGCGGTGACGCGGTGGATGACGACCGTGTGGCCGTCCAGGTCCTCCAGCAGGGCGCGGATCGGCGTGACGCCCACGCCGCCCGCGATCAGCAGGGACTCGCTGCGGGTGCGGTGCAGGGCGGTGAAGGCGCCGTAGGGTCCCTCGGCGAAGACACGGGTGCCGGCCTTCACATGGCGCAGGGCGGCGCTGCCCTCGCCGGCCGCCTTCGCGGTCAGGCGCAGGCTGCGCCCGTCGGGGGCGGCGGACAGGGAGTAGGGGTTGGCCTGCCACCAGCGGTCGGGGGTCAGGAAGCGCCACAGGAAGAACTGCCCGGCTCGCGCGGGCAGCTTGTCGAGGTCGCGGCCGGTGATGTGGATCGAGACGACGTCGTCGGACTCGGGGACGACGGCGGCGACCCGGAACCGGTGGCGCGCGTTGCGCCACAGCGGCAGCACCACCCGCCCGAGGACGACCGCGCCGAGCGCCACGGCCCACACCCCGTACCAGTACGTCCTCGCGGCGGACGACGCGGTGAAGGTCGTCCCGGTCGCGACCTGGTGCGTGAAGGCGAGCACCACGGCGACGTAGGTGTACAGGTGGACGAAGTGCCAGGTCTCGTAGGCGAGCCGGCGGCGCGCGGCGCGGGCCGAGACCGCCGCGACCACGAGGAGGATGCCGAACGCGACGATCGCGCGGAGCACGCCCTCGGTCGTCTCGGCGAGGTCGACGATCTCGGTGACCGGGCCGACGCCCGCGCCGTCGGCGTAGCCGAAGGTGATGAAGGCGGCGTGCGCGAGGAGTGTCCACAGCAGGGCGAAGCCGGTCCAGCGGTGCCAGGAGGTCAGCCGGTCCATGCCGATGCGGCGGTCGAGCCACGGCAGCCGGGCCACCAGTACCAGCTGGAAGGCCATGACGAGGGCGCCGTAGAGGCCGAAGAGGCGGCCGATGACGATCAGCGCGTTGGAGGCGAAGCCCGCCTGGGCGAAGAAGTAGGCGACCACGGCCGTGTTGACGGCCAGCACGGCGTAGAGGCCCGTGCGGGCCACCACCCTGGGGCGTATCGCCGTGGGGGGCGCAGGGCGTGATTGGACGGTCGTCACGGGACGGCAGCTCCTTGATCGGGTCCTGGATCACGAGCTTGACCGGCGGGAGCTGTCGGAAAGCTGTCGGACAACTTACAAGTCCTTATCGATGTCCCTGCCGCGAGCCCCGCGACATGGCCTTGTCAGCCATGTGGCGCACTATGAGCGGGTGGAAAAAGTACGCCTCCTCGTCGTCGACGACGACCCGCCCATCGCCGATCTCGTCGCGACCGTCGCCCGCTACGAGGGCTGGGACGCGGTCACCGCGTACTCCGGTGAGGAGGCGCTGCGGACGGCCGGCGAGTTCCGCCCGGACATCGTGGTGCTCGACCTGATGCTGCCGGACGTGGACGGCTTCGGTGTGCTCGACCGGCTGCGCCGGTCCGGGACGATGGTGCCGGTGGTGTTCCTGACCGCGCGGGACGGGGTGGCCGACCGGGTGGCGGGGCTGACCCGGGGCGGCGACGACTATCTGGTCAAGCCGTTCGCGGTGGAGGAGCTGATGGCGCGGCTGCGCACCGTGCTGCGGCGCAGCGCCGGACCGGCCTTCCAGCGGTCGGTGCTGCGGGTGGCGGATCTGTCGATGGACGAGGACACCCGCGAGGTGCGGCGCGGCGAGAAGCTGCTCACGCTCACGCCCACCGAGTACGAGGTGCTGCGCTTTTTGATGCGCAAGTCGCCCACCGTGATGACGAAGGCGCAGATCCTCGACCATGTGTGGGAGTACGGCTTCGGCGGCCGTTCGAACGTCGTCGAGCTGGTCGTCAGCCGGCTGCGCCGCAAGCTCGACGCCGGCAGCACCGGCGAGCCGCTGATCCAGACCGTGCGGGGCTTCGGCTACGTCGTCCGGCAGGCGAGCGAGTGATCGGCCGGCTGCTCGCGGCGTACCGGCGGCTGCGGCTCGGTACCCGGCTGGCGCTGGGCCTCGGGGCGCTGGCGCTGGTGGTGTTCGCGGTGGTCGGCACGGCCCTGACGACGTACATGCGGGACTATCTGTCGAACCAGCTCGACGACCAGCTCGGGCTCGCCCAGGTCGCCCAGTCCAAGAGCATCGCGCAGAACGGCACGCTCCAGGGCAAGAAGTACTACCACTGGTACTACGCGGTCTACGACGTCTCCGGCGGCAAAGCCGTGCTGCGCAAGCCGGAGGAGCCGGACGACCTGCCCCGCGACATCGCCCCGCTGACCTCGCTGGCCAGGGCGCAGTCCGCCGCGGACACCGAGATGCTGCGCACCGCGCATCTGACGGGCGAGGGCGAGTACCGGCTGCGCGCCTGCGAGGTGAAGCCCGGGGTGGTCCTCGTCAGCGGCGCGCCGACGGACGCCATCGGCGAGACGGTACGGCGGCTCATCACGGTCCAGGTGATCGCGTTCGGGCTGGCGCTGCTGGCGCTGGTGGTGTTCGGCCGGCGGATGCTGCGCCGGGGCCTGAACCCGCTGAGCGACATGGCGCACACCGCCCACGGCATCGCGTCGCACGATCTGACGGAGTCGGCGGCACGGCTGCCTTTGCGCGCCGACAAGCGGGGCGGCGGCCCCGAGGTCGAGGAGCTGCGCACCGCCTTCAACACGATGCTGGAGCACATCGACGACTCGCTCGCCGTCCGCGCGGAGGCCGAGCAGCGGCTGCGCCGCTTCGTCGCGGACGCCTCGCACGAACTGCGCACCCCGCTGATGTCCGTACGGGGGTATGCGGACCTGTTCCAGTACGCCGCCGCCAACGCACCCGAGGAGCGCGACAGGCACCTGGCGCGGCTGCGCGCGGAGGCCGCGCGGATGGGGGTGCTCCTGGACGACCTGCTGCTGCTCGCCCGGCTCGACGCGGCGGAGGTCGACGCGCCGCTCAGGCTGCAGGAGGCGGACCTGGTGGAGCTGGTCGAGGAAGCCGCCGCCGCCTTCCGGGCGAGCCACCCGGATCGCCCGCTGGCCCTCGCCTCCGGTCCGGCCGCGCTGAAGCTGCGCATCGACCCGCACCGCATCCGGCAGGTCCTGGACAACCTGCTCACCAACGCGGCCGTGCACACCCCGGCCGGTACGCGGGTGTCGGTGCGGGTCGCGCAGGAGGACGACAGCGCGGTGGTGCGGGTCGAGGACGCGGGCCCCGGCGTGCCGCCCGCCGACCGTGAGCGCGTCTTCGACCGCTTCTACCGCGTCGACAAGGCCCGCAGCCGCGACCGCGGCGGCAGCGGCCTCGGGCTGTCCGTCGCCTCTGCCCTGGTCGGCGCGCACGGCGGCACGATCGGGCTGAGCGGCGGTCCGGGGGCGACGGTGTTCACGGTGACGCTGCCGCTGCGGTGACGTGACGGGCCTCGGGGAGCAGGGTCTTACGGAGCGGTGACGTGACGGGCGTGGCGGCCCGGCGTGGTCGGTCACGGCCCTAGCGTGGCCGTATGCGTGTACTGGTCACCGGCGGTGCCGGGTTCATCGGGTCCCATGTCGTGACGGCTCTGCGGGAGCGCGGGCACGAGCCCGTCGTGTACGACCTCCGTGCCGACCCCGCGTGCGACGTGCGCAACCCCGCCGCCGTGCGCCGGGCGCTGACCGGGGTGGACGCCGTGTGCCACCAGGCGGCGATGGTCGGTCTGGGCACCGGCTTCGGGGACGCGGCCGATTACGTCTCCCACAACGACCTGGGCACCGCCGTCCTGCTCACCGCGATGGCCGAGGAGGGCGTACGGCGGCTGGTGCTGGCCGGGTCGATGGTGGTCTACGGCGAGGGCCGCTACACCTGCCCCCGGCACGGTGTCGTACGGCCCGGTCCCCGTGCCGTGAGCGACCTGGACGCGGGCCGCTTCGAACCGCCGTGCCCGGTGTGCGGGGCGGACCTCTCCCCCGGCCTGGTCGGCGAGGACGCCCCGGCCGACCCGCGCAACGTCTACGCGACGACCAAGCTGGCGCAGGAACATCTGGCGGCCGCCTGGGCCCGGGCCACGGGCGGCTCGGTGGTGTCGCTGCGCTACCACAACGTGTACGGGCCGGGGATGCCCCGCGACACCCCGTACGCCGGCGTCGCCTCCTTCTTCCGCTCGGCGCTGGCCCGGGGCGAGGCTCCGCGGGTCTTCGAGGACGGCCGGCAGCGGCGGGACTTCGTGCATGTGCGGGACGTGGCCGCGGCCAACGCGACGGCGCTGGAGGCCGGTTCGCGCGAGGGCGCGCTGAGCGTCTACAACACCGGCAGCGGCGAGCCGCACACCGTCGGCGAGATGGCCCGCGCGCTGGCGGCGGCCTACGGCGGCCCCGAGCCGGTCGTCACGGGCGAGTACCGCCTGGGCGACGTACGGCACATCACCGCCGACTCGGCGCTGCTGCGCTCGGAGTTGGGGTGGAAGCCCGAGGTCGGCTTCGACGAGGGAATGCGGGAGTTCGCACGCGCCGGGCTGCGCGGGGCGTAGGTTCCTCGGAGATTTCTCGGTTTCTCGGGCTTTTCCCGAACCGGTGGTGCTGCCCGCCTTTCACGAAGCGGCGGCGGGCAGCACCACCTCGAAGCGGCAGCCGCCCGGGACGTTGCGCACGGTGGCCGTGCCCTGGTGGGCCTCCACGATGCCGCGCACGATCGCCAGCCCAAGTCCCGCGCCCGCGGGGGGAGTCCGGGCATGCGTACCGCGCCAGCCCGTGTCGAAGACGCGCGGCAGATCCTCCTCGGGGATGCCTCCGCAGCCGTCGGTGACGGACAGCACGACGCCGTCGGACGAGCGCTCGGCGGCCACCGCGACCGTGCCGTCGGCGGGCGTCCTGCGGATCGCGTTGACCAGCAGATTGCCCAGCACGCGGCTCATCTCCTTGCCGTCCACCTCCACCGGCACCGGCTCGATCCGGTCGCCGACCAGCCGTACGCCGTGCTCGCGCGCCAGCGGGTCGGCGCCGGCGAGGGCGTCGCCGACGAGGTCGTACAGGGACATCCGGCTCGGGCTGAGCGCGAGTGCGCCCGCGTGGATGCGGGACAGTTCGAAGAGGTCGCCCACCATGCCGTTGAGGCGTTCGACCTCCGCGCGCATCTGCTTGAGGTAGCGGTCGGGGTCGGTGGCGACGCCGTCCTCCAGGGCCTCGGACATGGCGCGCAGCCCGGCGAGCGGCGTGCGCAGGTCGTGGGAGATCCAGGCGACGAGTTCACGGCGCGAGGTCTCCAGGGCGCGCTCACGCTCCCTGGACTCGGCGAGTCTGACGCTGGTGGCCTCCAACTCGCGGCTCAGCGCGGCGAGTTCGGCCGTGGCGGGGCCGTCGGGCGAGGTGAAGTCGCCGCCGTCGCCGAAGGAGCGCGCGGCCAGCGCCAGGGCGCGGCTGCGCGCGGCGACCCAGCGGCCCAGGAGCAGGGCGGTGACCAGGGAGACCACGGCGGCCATCGCGACGACGGTCGTGACGACCTTCAGGTCGTGCGCGGACAGGAACATGGCCTGCGCGACCGCGAGGGTGCCCGCGAGCATGGCGGTGACGGCGACGGCGGCGACCACGCCGAGGTGCAGGGCGAGCGAGCGGCGCCGGACCAGCAGCAGGACGCCGGCGCCGAGGAGTCCGGCCGCGGCGGCGCCGAGGAAGGCGAACAGGGCGATGAGGAGGTTGTCGCGCATGCTCACGCCTCCGCTCGGAAGCCGTCGCCGGGCTGCTCGGCGCCGGAGCCGCCCCCGGGTCCGGCGCCGCGGCCGTCGCCGGAGCCGTCGAAGCGGTAGCCGACGCCCCACACGGTCTGGATCAGCCGGGGCCTGCCCGGGTCGTCCTCGACCTTGCCGCGCAGCCGCCGTACATGGACGGTGACGGTGGACAGGTCGCCGAAGTCCCAGCCCCACACCTCGCGCATCAGGTCCTCGCGACTGAAGACCCGGCCGGGGTTGCGCAGGAAGAAGGCGAGGAGGTCGAACTCCCGGATGGTGAGGGCGAGTTCGGTGCCGTTCTTGAGGGCGCGGCGGGCCGCCGGGTCCATCGAGAGCCCGGCGGCGCGCAGCACACGGGCCGGTGCGGCCGGACGGGTGCGGCGCAGCACCGACTCGACGCGCAGGACGAGTTCGCGGGGGCTGAAGGGCTTGGTGACGTAGTCGTCGGCGCCGACCTCCAGGCCGAGGATGCGGTCGTCCTCGTCGCCGCGCGCGGTGAGCATGATGACCGGCACGGGTCCCTGGCCCCGCATCCGGCGACACACCTCCAGGCCGTCCATGCCGGGCAGCATCAGGTCCAGGACGACGAGGTCCGGCCAGTTCGCGGCGGCCAGGGCGAGCGCGTCGGGGCCGTCGCCGGCCCGGTCGACGACGTATCCGGCCCGGTCGAGGTATCCGGTGACGACCTCGGCGACGGTGGGATCGTCGTCGACGACGAGCACCCGGGCCCCGGTCTGTCCGTACTGCTGCTGCTCCATGCTGCCAGCGTCGCACCGCGCGCCCGCGAGCGCCGCCACCGGGCCCTGACGTCCGTGTTTCGTAAGGTGCCGGTGTCCGGTTTGCCGGTTTCTCGCTCGTAGGGTGAAAGCCGTGACGAGCCCTTCCGACGAAGACCAAAGAGGACCGGTCGACGATCTGGTCGACAATCCGGTCGCGGCGTCCGTGGACGTCGTCCTGCCCTGCCTCGACGAGGCCGAGGCGCTGCCCCGGGTGCTGGAGCGCATCCCGCCCGGCTGGCGCGCGCTCGTCGTGGACAACGGCTCGACCGACGGCTCGGCGGGGATCGCCCGGGCCCTCGGCGCCCGGGTCGTACGGGAGGAGCGACGCGGCTTCGGTGCCGCCTGCCATGCGGGGCTCAGTGCCGCCAGCGCGGACATCGTCTGCTTCTGCGACTGCGACGCCTCGCTGGACCCGGCCGACCTGGTGCCGTTCGTGCGCAGGATCGTGGCCGGTGAGGCCGATCTGGTGCTCGGCCGCCGGCGCCCGCAGGCCCGCGGTGCCTGGCCCGTACACGCGCGGGCCGGCAACCTCGCGCTCGCCCGGCTGCTGCGCCGCCGCACCGGGCTGCGCCTGCGCGACCTCGGGCCGCTGCGCGCCGCCCGCCGGGAGGACCTGGTCTCCCTCGGGCTGACCGACCGCCGCAGCGGCTATCCGCTGCAGATGGTGGTGCGCGCCGCGGACGCGGGCTGGCGCATCGCCGAGTACGACGTCCCCTACCGCCCGCGCGCGGGCACCTCCAAGGTGACCGGCACCTGGCGCGGCACCTGGCAGGCGGTGCGCGACATGAGCCGGGTGCTGGCCGAGCCGCCGGCGCCGCGCCCGGTGGCGGCGGAAGGAGCCCGCCGATGACCACGCTCCTCGTCGTCGCGAAGGAGCCCCGGCCCGGGCGGGTGAAGACGCGGCTGACGCCGCCGTTCACTCCGCGGGAGGCCGCCGCGCTCGCGGAGGCGGCGCTCGCGGACACCCTGGAGGTCGTGGCCCGGACGCCGGCCCGCCGCCGGGTCCTGGTCCTCGACGGCGAGCCGGGCCCCTGGCTGCCGTCCGGCTTCGAGGTCCTACGGCAGTGTCCGGGCGGCCTCGACGAGCGGCTGGCCGCCGCGTTCGCGCACTGCACGGGGCCCTCCCTGCTCATCGGCATGGACACGCCCCAGGTGACGCCGGAGCTGCTGGCGGTGGACTTCGCCGACTGCGACGCGTACTTCGGACCGGCCGAGGACGGCGGCTTCTGGGCGCTGGGGCTGGCCGAACCGGACCCCGCGCTGCTGCTCGGCGTCCCGATGTCGACGTCCCGCACGGGCGCCGTGCAGCGGGCCCGGCTGGCCGGACTGCGCGTGCGGGACCTGCCGCCGCTGCGGGACGTGGACACGGCACGGGACGCCGAACTGGTCGCCTCGGCGTCGCCCGGCGGCCGTTTCGCCGCGGAACTGAAGCGGCTCACGGCGGCGGCCCGATGAGCGGCGCCCCGGATGTGACGACACGGCCGGTCCCGCAGCAGGGAGCGGTTCGGCACGGGCGGGACACGGGGGCCGACGGCACCGCCCCGACCGCCACCACCTACGACGACAACACCTGGACAGCGGACCCCTACGCCGACGCCCTGCGCACCGGCCGCGGCCCCCTCTTCCTGCGCCGTGCCGACGGGTGGCTGTTGCTGCTGGAGGTGGAGCGCTGGTGCGCGGACCCCGACGCGGCCGATCTCGAGGTGCTGCGGCGCTGCGAGGGCTCGGTGCTCGACGTGGGGTGCGGGCCGGGACGGCTGGTCGTGGAACTCGGCGCCCGCGGCTGCCCGGTGCTCGGCATCGACGTGAGCGAGGCGGCCGTGTCCCGCACGATCGGGCTCGGCGGGCAGGCCCTGCAGCGCTCCGTCTTCGAGCCGCTGCCCGCCGAGGGCCGCTGGGGCACCGTGCTCCTGATCGACGGCAACATCGGCATCGGCGGCGACCCGGCAGCCCTGCTCGCCCGCACCGCCCAACTCCTCGCCCTCGGCGGCCTGTTGATCGCCGAGACGGTGAACGACCCCTCCGTGGACGAGCGAGTCGACGTCCACGTGACCGACGCCCGCGGCGCCACCGGCAGCTCCTTCCCCTGGGCCCGCCTGGGCACCCCGGCCCTCCTACGCCACGCCCACCGCACCGGCTGGCACGCCACCGCCCAATGGACCACCAACGGCCGCTCCTTCGTGGCACTACGCAGCCGCGGGGGCGGCATGGAGGGCAACACCGGGCACTGATCGCCCGGGCACCACCGGCACCCCGGAGTGCTGCCGGGCCACGCGCAGGGCGCCGGCTGGCGGGGTGTTGGCTCATGGACGACCGGTGACCGCTCGTTCGCCGCCCCGCTCAACCGCAGCACGGAGGGCGGCAACGGGCGTCAATCGGCTCGGGCCGCCGCAACTAGCGCGCGGGACAAGTGACTTGGAGGCCGACCTCCGGAGCACGACCCGCAGCCCCTCCCCCCCGGGCCCCGCTGCACCACCCCGCACACCCGCCCAGGCCAGAGGGCCGTCGGTCAGGGATGACCGACGGCCGCTCCTTCGCCGCCCTGCGCAGCCGCGACCCCGGTACGGGCGGCAGCGCCGGGCGCTGGTGGAACCGGGTCTGCCTCAACGACCCCGCGGTGCAGTCGGCTTTCTTCTCCGTCGGCCTACGAACAGCACCGCCGAACCCGCGAAGAGGGTCGCCGTTGTCAGGAGCCAGTGCTCCAGGAAGCGGTCTGCGGGGAGGGCGGTGGCGGCGGTGTAGCGGGTTGTTACCTGGCCGGTGATCAGGGGGAACCAGACGAGCAGGAGGAGCAGGGAGAGGGCGGCGGGTACGCGGACGTATCCGACCCAGGTGCGTCGCGGGCCGGACGCCCGTACCAGCAACCGGTCCGCTGCCGCGTACAGCGGCAGCAGGACCAGGTCGTGGACGAGTGCCGCCCCCACGATCCACAGGGCGATCTCGAACCACTCCCCGTCCAGCAGCCGCACCCCGGCGTAGGCGGACAGGGCGAACGAGCAGGCCAGCAGCAGGAGTTGGAGCGGGCTGCCGAGCGGCAGAGTCAAGCGGGGGCGTGTCATCACAGGTCTCCGAAGGTCAGCTCGGCCACCCACTTGGTGTTGAGCACACCGGGCGCCGCGGGGACGATGATCCGTGCCGGATGGCCGTGGTCGGGGGTCAGGGGCTCACCGTTGACGAACAGGGCGAGCAGCGAGCGCGGGTCGGCGACCTGGTTGGCCCGCAGGGCGGCCCGGCGGAAGGCGCCATGGCGTTGCAGCGACTGCACGAACACGTCCGGCGGATCACCGTCGTACCCCACGAGCGCCGCGAGATCCCGCAGCCGTACACCGCGCCACCACTGGTCGGAGGTCGACCATCCCTCCACACAGGCGATGGGCAACGACGAGCTGTGCAACGGCAGTTGGAGCAGTTCGGCACGGCTGAGACGGACCGTGCCGGTGCGTCCCCGCACCACCAGCCGCCACGCCTCCTCACTCCGGTCGGCCGCGGTGACCCCGGCGTAGGCGGCGGTCTTGTTGATCTGGAAGCCGCCCGGCCCACTGCCCGGATCGGCGCCGTGCGGGGCCAGCACGGCACTCCACCGCAGCCCGTCGAAGCCCTGCCCCACCGTCGTGCCGAACAGCAGCAGCGACCCGCCCCCGACCAGCCCGAGCGCCCCGCGCCGGGACACCGTCGGCGGATCGGGGTTCACGGACACCAAGTCGTTGCGTTCCTCGCGCAGTTGACGCAGGTTGCGCCACGCCGTCGGCATCTTCAGCACGGCGTGGGCGAGGAACGCGCCGAAGAACACCCAGGCGCCGTAGAAGTGCAGGGGGTAGAAGGAGCCGGGGAAGATGTAGTCCAGCTGGACGTTGAGCACACCGGTGACGAACTCGAACAGGCCCCCGCCGACCAGCAGGAGCAACGACAGACGCTCCAGCGCGTGCGTGACGGAGCGGGCCGGCGGCAGCGTGAACAGCTTGGGCACCACCGACCACAGCTTGGCCAGCAGGACCGGGATCAGCGTGATCCCGAGAGTGACATGGACGCCCTGCGTGAGCCGGTACAGCCAGTGCGGGTCGGTCGGCCAGGAGAAGAGATAGAAGCCGAGCAGGCCCTTGTCGGGTGTCTTGTCGTTCACCGGCGACAGGTCCGGGTTGTACGCGGCGTACGAGAGCAGTCCCGTCACGAACAGCACGGTGATCCCGACGAGCAGGACGACGCCGAGCACCGAGGTGAACCAGGGGCCGCGCAGCGGGCTGCGCCAGAAGGAGGGCGAGAAGGGAGTGCGTCTCATGCCCCGACCGTAGGTCGCAACCACCCCACGAGAGGGTCCGTGAACCATGACGAAACTCTGACGTCCGCGCACGTCAGCCGCTCGGAGGAAGCTCGGCCGCCTAGCGTTTGCGCCGTGAAACGCGATCTGCGCCGAGATCTGTACGCCGCCGCCGCGGCCGCGCTCCTGGTCCTGGCCGCCGTCCTGGTCGGCCGGTCCATCGAGCACCGCCACGGAACGCTCCGCGTCGACTGGCCACCGTTCCTGGCCAGCTGGGGACCCCATGTCGGCCCCGGCACCCCGGCGGCCGTCGCCGTCGCGCTGGCCGTCGTCTCCTACGGCCCCGCCCTCGCGGCCCGGCTGCCCTGGCGGACTCTGCTGTTCACGGCCTGGGGCACCGCCATGGCCTGGACCTGGTCCCTCGCCCTGATCGACGGCTGGGACCGCGGCATCGCCCGGCGGCTGACCACGCGGTACGAATACCTCCAGGTCATCGACCGGTTCCACGACATCCCGCACACCCTGCGGGACTTCACCCAGCACATCCTGCTGAACTCCCCCGACCACTGGCCCGCCCATATCGCGGGCCACCCCCCGGCGGCCACCCTCACCTTCGTGTTCCTCGACCGGATCGGTCTGCACGGCGGCGGCTGGGCGGGCGCCTTCGTCATCACCGTCGGCACGACCGCCGCGGCGGCGGTCCTGATCGCCGTACGCACCCTCGCCGACGAACGGCTCGCCCGCCGCGCGGCGCCCTTCCTGGTGCTGACGCCCGGCGCGGTGTGGATGGGCACGTCGGCGGACGGCTACTTCACGGCGGTCGCGGCCTGGGCCGTCGCGCTGCTGGCCCTCGCGGCGACGGGCCACCACCCGCGCCGTACGGGTCTCGCCTCGGGCCTGCTGTTCGGCCTGACCGCGTATCTGTCCTACGGCCTCACG
Source organism: Streptomyces spinosisporus (assembly GCF_022698145.1). Lineage (GTDB taxonomy): Bacteria > Actinomycetota > Actinomycetes > Streptomycetales > Streptomycetaceae > Streptomyces > Streptomyces spinosisporus. The sequence continues at coordinate 254,419 of NZ_JALDAX010000001.1, read as the reverse complement.
CTCTTCGCCCTGATCGCCGCCGCCGTCCTCTTCCTGGGCTTCCGCCTCACCCGCCGTCGCCCCTCCCTCCCGTTCCTCCGCCTCCTTCCCTTCCTTCTCGCCGGATTCGCGGTCGTCCCGGCGGTGTTCACCGCGCTGGGCTTCAACTGGTGGGAGGCGTACCGCCTGTTGGTCACCCGCTACTACCAGGGCGCGGCAGCGGTGCGCCCGTACGGCTACTGGATCTGGGCGAATCTCGCCTGCACCGTGTGCATCGTCGGCCCGGCGACGGCGGCCGCCCTGCCCCGTGCCGGGGCCACCCTGCTCAGACGCTCACCGGCGCCCGCCCTGCGGCTCGGCGTCCTCGTGGGCGCCGCCCTGCTCGCCCTGTTCGCGGCCGACATCTCCGGCATGAGCAAGGCGGAGACGGAACGCATCTGGCTGCCGTTCGCGATGTGGCTGCTGCCGTGCTGCGCGCTCCTGCCGCGTCCGCGCGCGTGGCTGGCCGCTCAGGCCGTGCTCGCCCTGCTGGTCAACCACCTGCTGCTGACGGGCTGGTGACGTCTGCTCAACGGGGCCGGGGCAGCGGCTGCTCGGCCCAGATCACCTTGCCGTACGGCGTGTGCCGTGTCCCCCAGCGTTCGGTGAGCCGGGCGACCAGGAAGAGTCCGCGGCCGCCCTCGTCCTCGGTGCGGGCACGGCGCAGCCGGGGCGAGGTGCTGCTGCCGTCGGAGACCTCGCAGATCAGCGCGCGGTCGCGCAGCAGGCGCAGCTGGACGGGGCCGGTGGCGTGGCGGATGGCGTTGGTGACGAGTTCGCTGGCGACCAGTTCGGTGGTGAAGGCCAGGTCGTCCAGGTCCCAGGCGGCGAGCTGTCCCGTGACCGCGGTGCGGGCGCGGGAGACGACGGCCGGGTCGCTGGGCAGGTCCCACTGGGCGACGCGGTCCGGGCCGAGGGCATGCGTGCGGGCGACCAACAGGGCCACGTCGTCGCTCGGCCGGTTCGGCAGCAGGGAGTCCAGGACCGCCTCGCAGGTGTCCTCGGGAGTCCGGCCCACGGCTGCCAGTACGGTGCGCAGCCGGTCCAGGCCCGCGTCGATGTCACGCAGCCGGTCCTCGACCAACCCGTCGGTGTAGAGCACCAGTTGGCTGCCCTCGTCCAGTTCGAGCTCGACGGTCTCGAAGGGCATGCCGCCCAGCCCCAGGGGCTGCCCGGCCGGCAGGTCGACGAACTCGACCGTGCCGTCCGGCGCGACGACCGCGGGCAGCGGGTGCCCGGCGCGGGTGAGGGAGCAGCGCCGGGACACCGGGTCGTAGACGGCGTACAGGCAGGTCGCGCCGACGATGCCGGAGTCGGCCTGGGTGCTCTCCACCGCCCAGCCCTCGCCGTGGTCGAGGCGTCCGACCAGGTCGTCGAGATGGGCGAGGAGGTCGTCGGGCGGCAGGTCGAGGGAGCAGAAGTTGTGCACCGCGGTGCGCAGCCGCCCCATGGTCGCCGCGGCGTGCAGGCCGTGGCCGACGACATCGCCGACGACCAGCGCCACCCGGGCGCCGGACAGCGCGATGACGTCGAACCAGTCGCCGCCGACACCGGCGTGCGCGGGCAGATAGCGGTAGGCGACCTCGACGGCGCTCGGCTCGGGGCGGCCCTTGGGTAGCAGGCTGCGCTGCAGGGTGAGGGCGGTGTTGTGCTCGCGCGTGTAGCGGCGGGCGTTGTCGATGCAGACCGCGGCGCGCAGCACCAGCTCCTGCGCGAGGGAGAGGTCGTCCTCCTCGAAGGAGGCGGGCCGCACGGAGCGGTAGAAGCTGACCACGCCGAGCGTGGTGCCACGGGCCCGCAGCGGTACGGCGATCAGGGAGTGGGCGCCCGCGGCGAGCACCCGTTCCAGCCGGGCCGGATCCTGGGCGAGCCAGCCGCCCGCCTCGGCCAGGACCGACTCCATGACGGACTGGTGGGTCTCCAGGCAGCGGGCCTGCGGCGTGGAGGGGACGTACTCGACGGTGTCGCCGACGTCGTACAGATTGGCCGGGCGGGTGCGTACGGAGCGGATGGCCACCCGGCGCAGCGCGCTCAGGCCGCCGAGCGTCTCGGGGTCCTCGCCGCGCAGCACCGCGTCGGGCAGGTCTACGGCGACGAAGTCGGCGAACCGGTCCACCGTCACCTCGGCCAGCTCCTCCGCGGTACGGGTGACGTCGAGCGTGGTGCCGATGCGAAGACCGGCCTCGTGCAGCAACTCCAGCCGTCTGCGGGCGAGTACGGCCAGCCGCCCGACCCCGGGCTCCCCGACGAGCAACAGCCGCTGCTCGGCCCCGTCGAGGAGGTCGCCGACGGTTTCGGGGGGTTGGGGGGCCGGGGGTGCGCCTGCCGCGGCTGCAGCGGTGGCTTGCGGCGTGGGGGGCGTGGCGCCGGTGGGTGGTGTGACCGGTGGTGTGGTTGGCGGCGCGGGCTGCGTGGCGCCGGTGGGCGGTGTGGCAGGCGGCGTTACCGGTGGTGTATCCGGTGATGTGGTCGGCAGTCCGAAGCCGGTCAGTCGTGGTCCGCCGAGGATGCGCGCTTCGACGGCGGCGCCCGCCTCCCCGGCGGCGCCCGTGATCCGGCGCCGCAGCAGTGTGGCGACCCGGCCGCTGGGCAGGGCCACCTCGTCGAGGGTGCGCAGTGGGGAGGCGATGAGCTCCTCGGCCCTCTCCCGCAGCACGGCCAGGTCGATCCGGCCGAGCGCCACGCCGTCGTGGTCGGCGCCGTGCCCCGGGACCGACCGGCCGGAGCGTGGCGCTCCGCCCGCCTCGAGTCCGGCCCGCCGGTACGCGGCGAGCAGCGCCTTCTCCCGGTCCGTGGCCTGGTCCAGGAGCAGGCCCTCGATGTCGCGGGCGGCCGTACGCACCAGCCGCAGCATGGCGGGGTCGCCGTCGTCGCGCAGACAGGTGAGGTCCAGTACGGCCTCGATGCGCCCGCTGAGCGGGTTGCGCACCGGCGCGCCCGCGCAGGCGAAGGGCTGCAGGCAGTCGGCGAAGTGTTCGCGGCCGACGACGTAGACGGGGCCACGCTGGGCGAGAGCGGTGCCGACGCCGTTGGTGCCCGCCACCGGTTCGGAGGCGTCGAACCCCGGCGCGAAGTGCACCTCGTCGAGGCGGTCGCGCAGGTGCCTGTCCCCGCCGAGCCGCTGGATCAGCCGGCCCCGCGCGTCGCACAGGGCGATCGCGGTCCCCATCTCCGCCAGCGTGGTCCGCAGGTCGGCCAGTACGGGTTCGGCCGCGCGCAGGACGCGGTCGTCCAGGGTGAGGCCGGCCTCGTAGGGAAGGAGCAGATGCTGCGGCTGGAGCCCGACCGAGCGGCAGCGCTTCCAGGACTCCAGGACCGGGCCCCGGACATCGGCGTCGACGCTCGCGCCGGCCAGAAAACGTTCATGGGCATCGACGAGTCCGCCGATGTCGTCCCAGGCGACGGACAACGAGATCACTTCCCTCACCCGGAGCAGGCCCGCGCGCACGCCGCCGATCGGCACGCCCGGACGTCCTCCAAGCGACATTCACCCTAGCCCTCGTGTGACCTACGCCACAACGCCAGCCCCGAGCCGCCCCCGCCACGGACGTCAACCCCGGTGGGCGTTCGCCGGAGTCGAGGAGCAGCCTGGCGGCCTCGGCGACGGCCGTCCGGACGAGCATCACCCCGGCGAGCGTGGACAGGGCGCAGACCGCGCCGCCGCCGGGCAGGCCGAGGAGGGCGTTGCAGCGCGGGGTGCCGCCTCGGGCACCGCCCGGGCGACGGCCTCGGCAGGATGGTCGGCCGACGGCGGCGGGACCGTGAGGGCGTTGCCCGGACCGGCCACCCCCTCGCCGAGGACACCGCCGTCCACCGCATCCACGAGGACCGCGCGGTTACGGGTACCGCCGGCGCCGATACCGATCACCAGCGGCGGCACCGACGCACCGGCACCTGGGTTCACGTCGCCGTCCGTGGCTCTGCGGCCGGAGGATGACCGCGCCGTCGGACTCCAGTTGCCGCGTCGTCCGCCCGCCCGCGCGCCGTTGGCTGCCGGACACCGCCTCGTCACGCCGGGCGGGAACGGTTCCGCCGTCCCCTCCTGCCTCGCGCCGCACCCCGTCGCCCGGGCCGATGTGAGCCGACGTGAAAGGACGCCGTGCGCCGTGTCCCCGCTCCCGCTCGAAGACGTCCGCGAAACACCCCCCACCGGGTCCCCCACGCCTCCCCCGACCCCGACACCCTCCCCGCCCCCTCTCCCGTCACCCTCCGCTTCCCTCCCGGCCTGCCCATCCCCTCCTCCCTCACCTTCCGCCTCCCTCGCGGCGCGCCCATCTCCGCCACTCTCGCCCTCCGGCCCCCTCCCAGCCTGCTCACCCCCGCCGCCCTCACCCTCCGCTCCCCTCCCGGCCTGCCCGCCGCCGTCCCCCTCGCTCTCCCTTTCGCCCGCACCCTCCCCACCCCCGTCACCCTCGCCCTCCCCTTCCCCGTCACCCAGCCCACCCCCCTCGCTCCCCCTCTCCCCCACTCTCACCCTCCGCCCAACCCCCACCCCCCGTCTCCTGCGCCGAATCCTGGTGATCCTCCCCCTGTTGCTGGTCGCCCTGTGGGCCGTGCTCGACTGGCGTACCGTCCGTGACGGGATCGTGCGGCTTGCCAGCTCCGACCCCCGGTGGCTGTTGCTCGCGTTGGTGTTCACGTGCCTGGGGTGGCTGACCGCTGCGTGTGTCCGGCAGGGCGCCCTGCCGGAACGGCTGCCGACGGGGCTGCTGATCGCCTCGCAGTTCGCCGCCGGGGCGGCCAATCATGTGCTGCCGGCCAGTATCGGCGCCCACGCCGTCACCCTGCGCTTTCTGCTGGGCCGTGGCATCCCCCTGGCCCGGGCCACCGCCTCCCTCGCCCTCTACTCGGTGGTCAGGCCGATCGCGAAGACGCTGGTGCTCCTGGTCTTCCTGGTGGCCTGCCCGGGTGTGCTGGTGGCGGGCGACCTCGTACCGGACGAGGGGACGCTGTTCCTGGTCGCCGCGGGAGCGACGCTCGGTCTCGGGCTCACGGCCCTGCTCGTGGCGACCGTGCGCCCGCTGCGCCGCCCGCTCCTCGACGCCCTGCGCTGCGCCCTCACCGACGTACGCCTGCTGCACACCAGGCCCTCCCGGGTCCTCGCCCTGTGGGGCGGGGCGGCCGCGGCCCCGGTGCTGCAGGCGAGCGTGATCTTCGCGGTGGGGGCGGCGCTCGGCTCGCCGCTGTCCTGGGCGCAGGTCACCTTCGCCTTCCTGGCCGCGAGCACGGCGGTCGGAGCCGTACCGGCACCGGGCGGCATCGGTCCGATCGACGCGGCCGTCGTGGTCGCCATGGTCGCGCTCGGCGCCCCGGTGGAGGTGTCGGCGACGGCCGTCATCGGCTATCGCGTCCTGACGGTCTGGCTGCCCCTGCTGCCGGGCGCCCTGGTGCTCTCCGCGCTGGTGCAGCGAAAGGTGCTGTGAACCCGCGGGCGACCGGATCACCGAAGGCGAGGGGCACCGCGCGGAATAGACAGATCTGTTTACCGCGTTGCCCACACCTGCACGGCCAGCCCCGCCCACCCCGAGGAAGCCCCCAGATGAACCCCCTCGCCCAGCACGAGGCCGCACCCGAGACCGGCCACGAGCCCGGCCACGAGCCCGCGCCCCGCCCTGCTGCTGCGCGCGGGCGCGACGAACGGGGCGGAACGAGCATGCTGAGCCGCGCCCGCCGCACACGCCTCACCCTGCCCCACCACGCCCCTGCTCACTACACTGACGCCCTGACCACCGCGGACTGATCGGGATGCGGGTGCACGACGAATCGCCGGCCACGACCGGCTCCATGACCGGGCAGACCGCCTGCGGCAAGGGCGCGCACGGCCCGCTGCGCACCTTCCTGCACACCGAGACGGGCAGCGCGGCGGTCCTGCTCGGCGCCGTGGTGGCAGCGCTCGTATGGGCCAACGTCGCGCCCGGGACGTACGACTCCTGGTGGCGGACCGAGATGTCGCTGCGCATCGGCTCGGTCGGGGTGTCCCTGGATCTGCGCGAGTGGGTCAACAGCGGGCTGATGGCGCTGTTCTTCTTCGTCGTGGGCCTGGAGGCACGACGCGAGTTCGACATGGGCGAGCTGCGCGAACGCCGCCGGCTCGCGCTGTCGGCGGTCGCCGGGGTCAGCGGGATGCTCGTCCCCGCGGCGATCTATCTCGCCGTCAACGCGGGCGAACCCTCCCTGCACGGCTGGGGCGCGGCCATGTCCACGGACACGGCCTTCGCGCTCGGCATGCTCGCCGTCTTCGGTGCGCGGCTGCCGGGCGGTCTGCGCGTCTTCCTGCTGACGGTGGCGGTCACCGACGACCTGCTGGCCCTGGCCGTCATCGCCTTCGCCTACAGCGACGAGATCCATCCGCCCGCGCTGCTCACGGCACTGGGCATCTTCGCCGCGCTCCTCGTCCTGCGCTCCGCGGGGGTACGGACCTCGGGGGTGTACGCGGTGCTGGCCGTCGCCCTGTGGGGCGCCCTGCTGCGGTCGGGTGTGGACCCGGTGGTCAGCGGGCTGAGCGTGGGCCTGCTCACCTACGCCCACCCGGCCGAGCGGCACGCCCTGGAGCGGGTCAGCCGGCTCTTCCGCGGCTTCCGGGAGCAGCCGACGCCCGAACTGGAACGCACCGTGCGCCGCGGTCTGGCCTCCGCGCTCTCGCCCAACGAGCGGCTCCAGCGCATGTTCCACCCCTGGACGAGCTATGTCATCGTGCCGCTGTTCGCGCTGGCCAACGCCGGACTCGCCATCGACGCCGACCAGTTGACGGGCGCCTTCACCTCGCCGGTCACGCTCGGCATCCTGCTCGGCTACGTCGTCGGCAAGCCGGCGGGCATCCTGGGCGCCACCTGGATCACGGCCCGGGTGAGCGGGGGGCGGCTGCGCCCGGCGGTCGGCTGGGGTGCCGTCGCGGCGGGCGGGAGTCTGGCCGGTGTGGGGTTCACGGTGTCGCTGCTGATCGCCACGCTCGCCTTCGACGGAACGCAACTGGAACAGGCGAAGGTCGGCATCCTGACGGCCGTTCTGGCGTCCTTCCTGATCACCTGGTCGGTGACGCGGGTCATCGCGATGCTGTCCCCGCGGGCGCGCACCCGCGCCCTGCTCGGCGAGGGCCACACGATCGTGGATCTCAGCGAACCCGTCGACGTGGAGCGCGACCATGTGCGCGGCCCGCTCGGCGCGCCGGTCACGCTCGTCGAGTACGGCGACTACGAGTGCCCGTACTGCGGTCTCGCGGAGTCCGTGGTGCGTGAACTGCTCGCCGAGTTCGGCGACGACCTGCGCTACGTGTGGCGGCATCTGCCCCTCACGGACGTCCACCCGAACGCCCAACTCGCCGCGGAGGCGGCCGAGTCCGCGGCGGCACAGGGGATGTACTGGGAGATGCACGACATCCTGATCAGCCACCAGGGAGACCTGCGGCTGAAGGACGTACTGGCCTACGCCGAACAGATCGGGCTCGACACCGAGGCATTCCGCCGCGACCTGCGCGCCCGCACCGGCGCGCAGCGGGTGGCCGAGGACGTCGAGTCGGCGGACCTCAGCAGCGTCACCGGCACCCCGACATTCTTCGTCAACGGCCGCCGCCACCACGGCGCCTACGACGCCGCGTCCCTGTCCAGGGCCGTACGGGCCGCCCGCGACCGGGCGGAACTGGCGCAGGCGGACCCGTCACGCTGACGGGACCGCAGTGCTCAGGCTCCGCGGCGCTGCTGCTGGACGACCTTCATCAGGTCCTGCAGCGCGGACCGGGTCTCGCGGTCGTGCCCGTCGTCGATCGCGGCGAGAGCGGTGGCCGCGGCCGCGCGGACCTCGTGGGGCAGTCCGTCGGCGGCGGTGAGGTGGTAGGCGGCGTTGCGGCGCGCCCTGCGCTCGGCGGCGTCCACCGCGTCGGGGCCGGAGAGGGGGAAGACGGCGGCGCTGTACGCCGAGATCCCGAGCATCATCATGTCCGCGATGCCGTCGGCGTAGCCGAGCGCGGCGGCCCTGCCCCGGCTCTCCCGGACGGTCGCGATCATATGGCGGCGGGACAGGAGGGAACCCAGAGCACCGCCGCCACCCAGGGACAGGGCGCAGGCGACGGCGAGGAACGGACCCTCCCACACGTAGCCCGTGATTCCCCCGAGGATCGCGAGCGCGGCGGTCCACGCGGCCGCCGTGCGGGCGCTTATCTGCTCGGGTGTGGTGTTCATGAACGGCAGTCTCCCAGCAGGTGTCGACGGCATCCGCGCGGGGTCGCGCGGTCCGTCCGCCGTCGCCATCGCGCCTGCCGGACAGGGTGGGGCTGCGGGGTGTGGGCTACGGGGTGTACCGCGCGGGCCTGGTCGCGAGGTGCAGCAGCTGCTCCAGGGGACCGCGCCGGAAGAAGTGGGACCACACGGTGGCCAGGAGCATCGCCGCCGCTACGAAGGCCAGCAGCACGGGCAGCGCGGACATGGTGTCGGCGTCGACCACGGCCACGTACCGGACGTCGACCAGGAGCCAGAGGGCGACGATGTGCAGGACGTAGACGGTCAGCGCCATCCTGCCCACCGCGGAGACGGGTGAGGCGAGGCGGGTGAGGCGCGGTGCCCGGTCGGCGACCGTCAGACACCCGGCCACGACCGCGAGCGCCACTCCGGTGTTGCCGAGGATCGAGAACGTGGTCTGGCTGTGCGGTGCGGCCACCAGCAGCCAGGACAGCGGCGTGACGTCGTAGGGCTCGCCCACCGCGTCGGACCACCACGCCGACGACGCCGAACCGCCGTCCGTGGCCGACGCGATGGTGGTCAGCGCGTGCGGGGCGAGGTGCAGGGCCAGCCAGGAGCCGCCGTAGCCGAGGACCGCGAGCGCTGCGCCGGTCAGGGCGAGCCGGGCGCGGAGGCCGGGCCGGCCGAGGTCCAGCCGGGCCACCGCCATGCCCGCGAGCAGGAACGGCACCCAGGTCACGACCGGGTATTCGCCGGTGAACAGCAGCTCCACCACGCCGTCCGTGCCGGTGAGCCGGGCCAGCGGATCATGCGCGACGACCGCGTCGGCCCAGGTGCCCTCCTCGATCGACTTCGTGGTGTAGAGGAGTTGGGGCAGGACGAGGGCGCCGGTGGCGGCGAGGAGCGCGAGGGTCGAGGCGCGCAGCCGGTACAGCGGGAGGACCGCGAGGAAGAGCAGTCCGTAGAAGCTGAGGATCACGTCGACCTCGGTGTCCAGGGCGGTCAGGGCGTAGCCGAGCGGCAGCAGGACCACGGCCCGGATCACGATCCTGACCACCGCCTGCCGCCCCGCGCGTCCGGTCCGGGGCCGGGGGCGTCCGGTGATGATGACCAGCGAGAACCCGGCCAGCAGCGCGAACAGCGCGGAGGACCGGCCACGCGCCGTCTCCAGCAGAAAGCCGACGGGCCCACCGACCGTGACGTCGGGACCGACATGCGCGGAGTACATCCCGAACACGGCCAGCCCACGCGCCAGATCGACCCCGACCAATCGCGCGGCCGTCCGCGGGGCAGGGGGCCGTGCCTGCGACTCGGGGGACGCCGTCGACGATGCCGCGGGGGAAGCGTCATGAGTCATGCCACCACCGTCCCCGGCCCACCCCCCACGGCCCACCCGACAACTGTCCGAAGCACCCCCACCAACCGGCCGGAACCACACAACCGCCCGGAACCACAGGACCGCCCGGCCGGTCCCAGTCCTCGACCGACCGGAGCCGAGTCGTGACCCGTTGGTGGGTGGCGGTCGGGCTGGTACTCATCGAGCGGTGGACAGCCGTGGAGCGGAGTGCGCATGATCCGTGTACTGGTGGTCGACGACGAGGCCCTGGTCCGTACGGGCTTCACCCATATCCTCGACGCCGCGGAGGACATCAGGGCCGTGGCGGCGGTGCCCGGTGGTCAGGCGGTGCGGGCCGCCGGGGAGTTGCGTCCCGATGTCGTCCTGCTCGACGTGCGGATGCCCGACGTGGACGGACTGACGGTCCTGGCCGAACTGCGCAGGACGCCCGACCCCCCGGTCGTCGCCATGCTGACGACGTTCGACACCGACGAGTACGTCGAGGCGGCGCTGCGCTCCGGCGCCGCCGGCTTCCTCCTGAAGGACACCGACCCCGAGCAACTGCCGTATCTGATACGCACGTTGGCCGACGGCGGAACCGTACTGTCGTCGCAGGTCACCCGCACCGTGGTGGACGGCTTCCTCGGACAGGGCCTGCGCGAGCCCTACGCCGTGCGTCTCGTCTCCCGGCTGAGCGAGCGCGAGCGTGCCGTGCTCGCCCTGATGGCCGAGGGGCGCTCCAACACCGACATAGGCGACCGGCTCCATCTGAGCACCGGCACCGTGAAGGGCCATGTCAGCGCGGTCTTCGAGAAGTTGCACGTCGACAACCGCGTACAGGCCGCGCTGGTCGCCCAGCGCGCGGGCCTGCTCGGGCCGCCCCGGGGCGGAGCCGCGCGATGAGCTCCCGCCGTCCGCCCGCCCTGCTGCTGGACCTGGTCCTGGTCGTGGCCGCGCTGCTCGACGTGTGGGCGAACGTCGACAGCGAGGACCGTCTGCCGCGCGTGTGCGGCCTGGTCGCGGCGCTGGCCCTGCTGCTGCGCCGCCACCGGCCGTTGCTCACCTTCGCGTTCACCCTCCCCACCGCCCTGACCGGCGACGCGGTGTTCGCCACGATGGCCGCGCTGTACACGCTCTCCTCGCTCAGCCGCCGCCGCGGCCTGCTCGCGGTCTGCGCGCTGACCTTCGCGGTGAGCGACTTCATGCCCTGGCCGTGGACGTCCCTGGAGGTCGACGAACTCGGCGAGACCTACACCCTGGTCGACATCACCTTCACCCTCGCCACCGCCGCCGCACCCGTCTTCCTCGGCCAGCTCGTCCAGGCCCGGCGTGAGCTGTCACTGCGGCTCGCGCAGATCTCCGAGGCCCGCGAGCAGGAGCAACTGCTCACCGCACAGGCGGTGTTGGCGAAGGAACGGGCGCAACTCGCCCGCGAGATGCACGACGTCGTCTCCCACCAGGTCAGCCTGATCGCCGTACAGGCCGGCGCCCTCCAGGTGGGCAGCCCGGACGCCGAGGCGAGAGCGGCCGCGGCCACCATCCGCCGGCTCAGCGTCCAGACGCTGGAGGAGCTGCGGCACATGGTGGGCGTCCTGCGCGCCTCGGGCAGCCGCCCCACCGAGCTGACGCCGCAGCCCTCGCTCACCGACCTCCGCCGGCTGATCGACGCAAGCGGCATAGAGACCGTCCTGGAGACGGATCTGCCCGACGGCCTCCCGCCCGCCCTGCAGCGCGCCGTCTACCGGACCGTCCAGGAGGCCCTGACCAACGTCCGCAAACACGCCCCGGGCGCCACCGCCACCGTCCGCATCCGGCACCGCGGCGACACTCTCCGCGCCACCGTCACCAACACCGCGGCCACCCGCCCCGCGCTGCGCCTGCCCGGAGCCCACCACGGCCTGGTCGGCCTGCGCCAACGCGCCGCCCTGCTCGGCGGAACCGTCACCTCCGGCCCCACACCCGACGGCGGCCACACCCTGTGCCTGACCCTCCCGGCCGACGCCCGTACGGACCCCGACCGAGCGGAACACGCCGGATGACGCCACCCTCGTCAGCCCTCGTCAGCCCTCGTCGGCCCCGTCAGCCCTCGTCCTCGGTCAGCCGCAGCGAAATGCTGTTGATGCAGTACCGCTGGTCCGTGGGAGTGCCGTAGCCCTCGCCCTCGAAGACATGCCCGAGATGCGACCCGCAGCGGGCGCACCGCACCTCGGTGCGGACCATCCCGTGCGAGCGGTCCTCGATGAGCTCGACCGCGTCGGTGTCCTTGGGGTCGAAGAAGGACGGCCAGCCGCAGTGGGAGTCGAACTTGGTCTCCGAGGTGAACAGGTCGGCCCCGCAGGCGCGGCAGGAGTAGACGCCCTTGGTCTTGGTGTTGGTGTACTCACCCGTGAAGGCGGGCTCGGTGGCGGCCTGGCGCAGCACGGCGTACTCGGAGGGGGTCAGCTCCGCGCGCCATTGCTCGTCCGGCTTTTCGACGTCGTACGACATGAGCCTCAGCCCCTTACTGCGTCAGTCGGTCCAGAATGCGCGGTCCGAGATCGGTGACATCGCCCGCGCCCATGGTGAGAACGAGATCACCGGGCTTCGCCATTCCCGCGACCACCGCCGGCACCTCCGCCTTGTCGCTGACCGGCGTCACGTCCGCGCCCGCGGCCCGCGCCGCGTCGATGATCAGCTCGCTCGTCACGCCGGGGATCGGGTCCTCGCGGGCCGGGTAGATGTCGAGGACGACCGAGGCGTCCGCGAGGGCCAGTGCCTGGCCCATCTCCTTGCCGAGTTCCTGCGTGCGGGAGAACAGATGGGGCTGGAAGACGACCAGGATCCGCGACTCGCCCGCCGCGGCCCGCATCGCCTCCAGGTCGGCCGTCATCTCCGTGGGGTGGTGGGCGTAGGAGTCGATCACCTGGACCCCGGCCGCCTCCCCCTTCAGCTGCAGCCGGCGCTTGACCCCCGTGTAGGCCGCGAGGGCCGGGGCCAGTTCGGCGGCCGGGACACCCATTGCGACGCCCGCGGCCAGCGCGGCGACCGCGTTGTGCGCGTAGTGGCGGCCGGGGACGGACACGGTGAAGGTGAGCTCCTGCCCCTCCAGGAGGAGGGTCACCTCGCTCTTCAGGCCCTGCGGCACGACCGACAGCACCCGTACGTCGGCGTCCTGCGCGTCGCCGTACGTCACCGTCTTCACCGCACCCGCCAGCCGCCGCGTCAGTTCGCGCGCGCCCTCGTGGTCCGCGTTGACCACCAGCGTGCCGCCGGGGACGATGCGGCCCGCGAAGGTCTCGAAGGACTCGTGGATCTCGTCCATCGAGGCGTAGTTGGCGTGGTGGTCGAGCTCGACGTTGAGGACGATCGCGACCTCGGGCGCGTACTTGTGGAAGCTGCGGTCCGATTCGTCCGCCTCGGCGACGAAGATCTCGCCCTCGCCGTGCAGGGCGTTGGAGCCGGGCGCGTCCAGGTCGCCGCCGATCGCGTACGACGGCTTCAGGCCGAGCGTGCTCAGCGACACCGCCAGCATCGAGGTCGTCGTGGTCTTGCCGTGGGTGCCGGCGACCGCGATCGGGCGCAGACCGTCCATCAGCGCGGCCAGGGCGTCGGAGCGGTGCACGACCGGGATGCCGAGCTCGGCCGCCCGGGCCAGCTCCGGGTTGTCCGCCCGGATCGCCGACGACACGACGACACAGCTCGCGTCGTCGGCGATGTGCGCGGCCGCGTGCCCGATGTGCACCGTCACGCCCAGGTCCCGCAGCGCGCCGGCGGTCGCGGACTCCTTCGCGTCACTGCCCGCCACCTTCGCCCCGCGCTGCGCGAGGATCTTCGCGATCCCCGACATCCCGGCCCCACCGATGCCGATGAAGTGCGGTCGATCCATGGCGGGAGGGAGGCCGGGTGCCATGCGTTTCTCCTGTGCGTGCTGCGTACGACGGACGTTCAGCCGCCACCCTATGCGAGGCGGGTGCCCGCACCTCCCTCAAGCCGTCACGCCTTGCTGTGCGAGAACAGCTTCAAGACCGGCACCCCCACCTTGTGCCGCGCACGCGACGCCCAGTCCCGATGGAAGAACTCCTCCACGTAGTGGGGATCGGTGAGCACGATCACCTCATCCGCACCGACCTCGGTCACCAGCCCCTTGAGCGCGTCCAGCGGATGATCCTCGATCAACCGCCCCTCGGCCTCGCTCCCGGAGGACCGCAGCGCCTGCAGGGACACCTCCAGGGCCCGGGTGCCGAAGTCCTTCGCGGCGTCCCCTTCCGGGACCTCGCGCTCCCGCGCCGCCTCGTCCAGCTCGCCGAGCGCCACGTCGTCGATGGCCCGCAGCAGGCGGTCCGCCTGATCGCCGCGGGGCTGGAGCAGCACGTGGAAGAAGACCTCCTCGTCCCCGTGCAGGCCGGTGACGAACTCCACGTCTGCGGACGTCAGGGCCTTCTCGATCATCAATACGCTTGTGAACACCGGGCGCCCCTTCTGCGGAAACCATCCTGCCCCGTGGTGTCACGGGGACTGCGAAATTCAGTGTGCCCGCCCGACACCAAGCGGAACGGCTGATTCCGCCGTTTTCGGGACCGAAGGCACCGCTGACCGAATATCAGGTCCGCCGGTAACGGGTGAAGAGAAACCCCTCCTCCTCCAGGACCGACGCGAGGACGAGGCGCTGCGGGACCGCGACCGGGGGACCGCCGGCGACACGCTGCGCGTCGCCGGCGGTGAGCATCGGGGACACGGCCAGGCACAGCTCGTCCAGTACCCCGGCGGCCACGAACTGCCCCAGCAGCCGGGGACCGCCCTCCGTCAGCAGCCGGGTGTGCCCCAGCTCCCCCAGCTCCCGCACGAGACGGACGGGGTCGACTCCGACGCCGTCGCCGGCGATCACCACCCGCGGCCCCGCCTTCTCGGCCGCGGCGATGCGGTCGGGCGGTGCCGCCGCGCCGGTGAGGATCAGGGTGGGCACCAGGGGCTCGGCGAAGAGGGACGAGGACAGGTCCAGGTCGAGGCTCGCGCTCACCACCGCGATCGCCGGCGCCACCGTCTGCCCGGCCGCCTTGCGCCGCTGCGCGAAGTCGGCCCGTTCGCGGGCGGGCCGGTACCCCTCCTGCCGTACCGTTTCCGCGCCCACGATCACGACGTCCGCCAGCTGCCGCAAGGTGCCGAAGATCCGCATGTCGGCCGCGCTGGAGATGGGCCGCGAGCCGCCGTCGTGCTGGGCGGCGCCGTCCAGCGTGGACACCATGTTCGCCCGCAGCCAGGGCACGGGCCCCGCGCCGCCGGCCGGTTCGGGGTAGGCGTAGGCCGCGGCGAGTTCGGCGAAGCTCCACTCGCCGTCACCGTGCGTGTTCGGCACTGTCTCATCGGTCACAGGGAACAGGCGTCGCATGTCGTGCAGTGTGGCACGGCGCTTAGCATGGTGAACCGTGTCGTCCTCCCCTTCCGCCACCGACCGCAGTCCGATAGCCGACGCGGGGCCGCTGTCGCTGTGCGACCGCATGCCGCACGTCCCCGCGGACCGGCTGGTCGCCGAGATGGTCCCCCCGCCGCGCTTCGACTCGGTGCGCTTCAGCACCTACATACCCGACCCGAACCAGCCGAGCCAGACCGAGGCCGTCGCAGTCCTCGAGAACTTCGCGGCGGGCCTCGGCGGGGCGCACGCCGTGGGCGGCTCGAAGCGTGCGGGGCGCGGTTTCCTCGGACTGGGGAGGGCCAGGGCACCGAAGCCCCCGGCCGGTCCGCGCGGCGTCTACCTCGACGGCGGCTACGGCGTGGGCAAGACCCATCTGCTCGCCTCCCTGTGGCACGCCACCCCGGCGGAGCCCGCGCTCAAGGCGTTCGGCACCTTCGTCGAACTGACCAATCTGGTCGGCGCCCTGGGCTTCCAGCAGACCGTGCAGACCCTCTCCGGCCACCGGCTGCTGTGCATCGACGAGTTCGAGCTCGACGACCCGGGCGACACGGTCCTCGTGTCCACGCTGCTGGGCAGGCTGGTCGACGCCGGTGTGGCGCTCGCCGCCACCTCCAACACCCTCCCCGGCAAGCTCGGCGAGGGCCGGTTCGCGGCGGCCGACTTCCTGCGGGAGATCCAGGGCCTGTCCGCCCGCTTCCGCACCCTGCGCATCGACGGCGAGGACTACCGCCACCGCGGTCTGCCCGAGGCACCGGCGCCCTTCTCGGACGAACAGGTCACCAAGGCGGCGTACGCCACCCCGGGCGCCTCGCTCGACGACTTCCCGCGGCTTCTCGCCCATCTCGCCAAGGTCCACCCCAGCCGCTACGGCGCGCTGACCGGCGGACTGAGCGCCGTCTGCCTCACCGATGTGCAGCCCGTCCCCGACCAGTCGACGGCGCTGCGGCTCGTCGTCCTCGCGGACCGGCTCTACGACCGTGAGGTGCCGGTCCTGGCCTCCGGGCAGCCCTTCGACCGGCTGTTCGGCGAGGAGATGCTGAACGGCGGCTACCGCAAGAAGTACTTCCGGGCGATCTCCCGGCTCACCGCGCTGGCGCGCGACGCCAAGGGACTCACCGAGAGCGACTAGTTCTCGCCACCCCAGCAGCGCATTTCAGGCTCTCTTGGGTTCGCAGCGTGAAGTTGACCCTGCAAAGAACCTCGCCGGGTTAACCTGCTTCTTGACCAGCCGTTGACTCGCTGCAGACCTTTCATTGGCCAATGATTGAGCTGCCTTTGGTGCGATCGAACGGCGCGAAGCACCTGGAAGGGGGCGCATGTTCCGCATCGCCGCGGGCCGGAGTGCGCTCGCGCTCCTTGCCGCGACCCTGCCCGCCGTCCGGTTCTTCGCTCTCGCCGAACCCTTCGCATCCGCGCACACGATCCGTCAAGCCGAGGCCAAAGCAGCGCCCGAAAACGAACGCTGACAGCAGAGCAGTACCCCCACTTCTGTCCTGCCCACACCGACGCGCACCCCGCGGCGCGCCAGGAGGAGTCACACACCATGCAGCCCCTCATCGACAACGCCCGTCTGTTCGGACAGCGCCCTGAGGAGTTCGCCAAACTCGCCGAAGGCCAGTCCCCGCAGGTGCTCTTCATCACCTGCTCCGATTCCCGGGTCGTCCCGGCCCTGATCACCGGCGCCCGCCCGGGCGAGCTCTTCGAGCTGCGCACCGCGGGCAACATCGTCCCGCCGTACACATCCGCGCACCCCACGAGCGAGGCCTGCACCATCGAGTACGCGGTCCAGGTGCTCGGCGTGCGCGACATCGTGGTCTGCGGGCACTCGCACTGCGGCGCCGTCGGCGCCCTGGTGCGCGGCGACGACCTGAACGCCGTACCGGCCGTGCGGGACTGGCTCACCCACGCCACCCCGCGCCCGGCGGGTGAGCAGCAGGATCCGGCCGTCGCCGAGGGCGTGCAGGGCCACGTCCTGACCCAGCTGCTGCGACTGCGCTCGTACCCCTGCATCGAGAAGAAACTGGGGGACGGCCAACTGGCCCTGCACGCCTGGTTCTACGAGGTCCACACCGGCGCCGTCCGGGCGCACGACCCGCAGACCGACGCCTTCACGGCCCTGTGAGCACCGCGATGAGGACGATGCTCAGGACGGCGTTTTCGCGGCACCCCCATCTGCGGCAGGACTTCGCCGCCTCACTGGTCGTCTTCCTGGTCGCGCTGCCGCTGTGCGTGGGCGTGGCCGTCGCCTCGGGTGTCCCGGCCGAGCTGGGCCTGGTCACCGGCATCGTGGGCGGCCTCGTCACCGGCCTCATGCGCGGCAGCAGCCTGCAGGTCTCCGGGCCCGCGGCGGGCCTGACCGTGCTGGTCCTGGAGGCCGTGCGGGAGTTCGGGCTGCCGGTCCTCGGCGTGCTCGTGCTCGCCACCGGCCTGCTCCAGATCCTGATGGGCGTCCTGAAGCTGGGGCGCTGGTTCCGGGCCATCTCCGTCTCGGTCGTCGAGGGCATGCTGGCCGGCATCGGACTCGTACTGATCGCCGGGCAGCTCTACTCGATGGCGGACGCGGCGGCGCCCGCGTCCGGCCCGGAGAAGCTGGTCCGGCTCCCGGGCGCGCTCGTCGGCGCCCTGGGCAGCGCCCGGCCGCTCACCTCGCTCCTCGTGGGCGCCGGCACCATCGCCGTGCTGGTGCTGTGGGCGCGGATGCCGAAGCAGCTGCGCGCGATCCCCGCGCCGCTCGCCGCGGTCGGGCTCGCCGCACTCGTCACGGTGGTGTTCTCGCTGCGGGTCGCCACGGTCGAGGTGCACGGTCTGCTGGGCTCCGTCCAGCCGCCGCCACCGAGCGCCTTCGGTCACCTGACGGACGTCGGTGTGCTCGGCACCGTCGTCGCCTTCACCCTGATCGCCTCCGCCGAGTCGCTGTTCAGCGCCGCCGCGGTGGACCGGCTGCACCGCGGCCCGCGCACCGAGTACGACAGGGAGCTGGTCGCGCAGGGCGCGGGCAACGCCCTGTGCGGTGCCCTCGGCGCCCTGCCGATGACCGCGGTGATCGTGCGCAGCGCGGCGAACGTCCGGGCGGGCGCGCGCACGAAGGCGTCCCGGGTGCTGCACGGCATATGGCTGCTGCTGTTCGCGGCCCTGCTGCCGGGCGGCCTCGCCTACATCCCGATCCCGGCCCTCGCCGGCGTGCTGGTGTACTCCGGCGCCAAGCTGATCCCCCTGCGCGGGCTGGTGACGCTGTGGCGCGAACACCGCGGCGAGGCGCTGATCCTCGTGGCGACGGCCGTGTGCATCGTCGCGGTCAGCATGTTCGAGGGCGTGCTGATCGGTCTGGCGCTCTCGGTCGTCAAGGCCGCCTGGGAGGCCTCGCACCTCAAGCTGGAGATCGTCGACAAGGGCGCGGGCCCGGTCCAGGCCCATCTGTTCGGCAATGCGACCTTCCTCAGGCTGCCGAAGATCCTCGACAGCCTGGAGGCGCTGCCCCAGGACCGCCCGGTGGAGCTGGACATGACCGGGCTGCACCACCTGGACCACGCCTGCCGCACCGCACTGGAGAGCTGGGCCGAGCGGCACAGCGCGGCCGGCACCGAGCCGGTCCGGGTGACGGCGCCGACGGAACAGGCCCGGCCGACAGAGCCGTAGCCACCCTGCTCACCGGTCCCGGAGCCCGTCGTGGTCCGGGACCGGTGACCGGGCATATCGTTGCAGGAGCAGACATACGAGACCTCTGATGGTGCGAGACCTCTGACAAAGGGGGTCGTCATGGTTCCCGAGCTGGTGACGGCGGTCGTGGCAGCCGGTTCCGCGGGGGTGGTCTACCTCGCGGCCGCGGCGCGGGTCGTCAAGCAGTACGAGCGCGGTGTGGTGTTCCGCCTGGGCCGGCTGGCCGGTGAGGTGCGATCACCCGGCTTCACCATGATCGTCCCGTTCGTGGACCGGCTGAGCAAGGTCAACATGCAGATCGTCACGCTGCCCATTCCCGCGCAGGAAGGCATCACCCGCGACAACGTGACCGTGCGCGTGGACGCCGTCGTCTACTTCAAGGTCGTCGACGCGGCGGCGGCGCTCGTGAACGTCGAGGACTACAAGTTCGCGGTCTCCCAGATGGCGCAGACCTCCCTGCGCTCGATCATCGGCAAGAGCGACCTCGACGACCTGCTCTCCAACCGCGAGAAGCTCAACCAGGGACTGGAGCTGATGATCGACAGCCCGGCGGTGGAGTGGGGCGTGACCATCGACCGCGTCGAGATCAAGGACGTCTCCCTGCCGGAGACGATGAAGCGCTCGATGGCCCGGCAGGCCGAGGCCGACCGTGACCGCCGGGCCCGCATCATCAACGCGGACGCCGAACTCCAGGCCTCGAAGAAGCTCGCCGAGGCCGCCCAGCAGATGGCGGACACCCCCGCCGCGCTCCAACTGCGGCTGCTGCAGACGGTGACGGCGGTCGCCGCCGAGAAGAACTCCACGCTCGTCCTGCCCTTCCCGGTGGAGCTGCTGCGCTTCCTGGAGAAGGCGCAGGAGCATCCGCAGGACGACCGGCTCCCCGGGCGCGCCGAGGACGGCCGCCGACTGGAGCCGTGACACGAGCTACGCGCGTGGTTCCCGAGCCGGGCAGCGGGTGATAGACACAGCGGGGTCACAGTTCCTGTCCGCCAGCAGGAAGGTTGCACCCCCATGTCTGCGACACGACGTCAGATCCTTGCCCGATCCGGTGCCCTGGGAGCAGGGATCGCCTTCACCGGCGCCCTGTCCGAACTCTTCGCCGGAACCGCCGCCGCGCAGGACCTCGGCCACAGCGGCTACGGCCCCCTCGTCCCCGACCCGGACGGCCTCCTCGACCTGCCGAAGGGCTTCCGCTACAAGGTCCTCTCCCGCGAGGGCGACCAGCTCCGCTCCGGCGAGGGCACCGTCCCCTCCAGCCACGACGGCATGACCGCCCTGCCCGCCGGGCGCGGCCGGGTCCATCTGGTCCGCAACCACGAGAACCGCCCCACGGCGACGCACGCCGTCCCGACCGTCGCCGGCCTCACCTACGACCCGCAGGGCAAGGGCGGTTGTACGGCGCTGACGCTCGACGGGCACAACAACGTCCTGTCGGAGCGGGTCGCCATCGCCGGTACGGCCGTCAACTGCGCGGGCGGGCCCACCCCGTGGGGCACCTGGCTGACCTGCGAGGAGACCGAGGACAAGGCCGGCACCAGCGGTTACACCAAGGACCACGGCTTCATCTTCGAGGTCGACCCGGCCGACCCGCACCGCACCGGCGCCGTACCGCTGACCGCGATGGGCCGCTTCCAGCACGAGGCGATCGCGATCGACCCGAGACACGGGGTCGTCTACGAGACCGAGGACGCCTTCCTCAAGCCCTTCGGCCTGTTCTACCGCTTCCTGCCGAACAAGCCGAAGGGCGGCGTCGGTTCACTGCGCGCGGGCGGCCGGCTGCAGGCGATGCGCGTACCGGGCGTACCCGATCTGTCCACCGTGCAGGAGACCGGCACGACCTTCGACCGCATCGAGTGGGTGGACGTACCGGACCCGCTGGCCGCCGAGACCCCCGTGCGGCTGCAGGACTTCGGACCCAAGGGCATCACACACGCGCAGAAGCTGGAGGGCTGCTACTGGGGCGGGCGGTGCGTGTACTTCGTGTCGTCGTTCGCGCACAGCGCCGAGGGCTCGGCGGCCGACCACTTCGGCCAGATCTGGCGCTACGACCCCGCCGCGCGCCGGCTGACCCTGGTGATCGTCTTCGGCCCGGACACCGACGTACAGCTGCCCGGCGAGTCGCCGGACAACATCTGCCTCGCGGCCGGCGGCGGCCTGATGGTCTGCGAGGACGGCAACGGCGCCCAGCACGTCTTCGGCGTCACCCGGCACGGCGAGGTCTACGCGATGGCCCGCGGAAGACAGAACATCGGCACACCGGACGCCCCGGAGTGGGGCGAGTTCGCCGGGGTCACCTTCTCCCCCGACGGACGCACGATGTACGTCAACTGCTACACGCCGGGCACGACGTTCGCCGTCACGGGGCCCTGGCGCAGGTAGCGGCGGCACAGCGGCGCGACTAGCGTTCCGTCCATGCAGCGCAGGCTCGTGATCGTCGCCCTCGCGGCGGCAGTGGGGCTCGCCTCCGGGTGCGGGGACGACGGCGACGACTCGTCGGCCCCCGCATTCGGCGCCTCCGAGCGGCTCACCCTGTCCAGCTCGGCGTTCGCCGACGGCGGCACGATCCCGCGCCGCCACACCTGCGACGGCGAGAACATCTCGCCCCCGCTGTCCTTCTCCAAGGTGCCGTCCGGCACGAAGAGCCTCGCGGTCCTGGTCGAGGATCCCGACGCCCCGCGCGGCCCCTTCACGCACTGGGTGGTGTACGACGCGGACCCGTCGCAGACCCGCTGGCCGGCCGGGCAGGTGCCGCGGGACGCCGCCCAGGGACGCAACGGCTTCACCAAGAACGGCTATTCGGGCCCCTGCCCGCCCCAGGGCAAGCCGCACCACTACGTCTTCTCCGGTTACGCCGTCGACCGCGCCCTCCGTCTGCCCTCCGACGCCTCGGCCGACGACCTGAAGCAGGCGCTGAAGGGCCACGCCCTCGCCTACGGCTCCCTGACCGGACGCTACGGCCGCTGACCCACCGCCGACGAAGGGGAAGAACCCGTGCCCGAGCAAGGCAAGACCCCTCTGCGCAAGCTGCTGCGCGTGCCCGCCGGCGGCGTCGATCTGTCGGCGTACGACGCGGGGGCGAAGCCCGGCGGCCCACGGGACAAGAAGGCGGGCCTGGCCGCCACGGCCGACATGGGCGAGGAGCTCGCGGGCCTCCAGGACCGGCTGTGGGCGTCGAGCACCGCCGGTGACCCGCGCCGGGTGCTGCTGGTGCTGCAGGGCATGGACACCAGCGGCAAGGGCGGCACCGTCAAGCACGTCATCGGGATGCTCCACCCGTACGGCACCCACACCAAGGCGTTCAAGGCGCCCACGGCCGAGGAGCGGGAGCACCACTTCCTGTGGCGCATCGAGAAGGAGGTCCCCCGGGCCGGCGAGATCGGCACCTTCGACCGCTCCCACTACGAGGACGTCCTCGCCGTCCGCGTCCGCGAACTCGCCCCGCCCGAGGAAATCGAGCGCCGCTACGACGAGATCAACCGCTTCGAGCAGCGCCTGGCCGACGACCGGGTCACCCTCGTCAAGTGCTTCCTGCACATCTCCTACGAGGAGCAGCGCCGCCGTCTGCTGCGGCGCCTCGACCGCACCGACAAGCAGTGGAAGTTCAGCCCCGACGACATCGACGACCGCGCGCTGTGGCCCGCGTACCAGAGGGCGTACGAGATCGCTCTGAGCCGCTGCAACGCCCCGCACGCCCCCTGGTATCTGATCCCGGCCGACCGCAAGTGGTACCGGAACTGGGCGGTGGGACGGCTGCTCCTGGAACATATGCGGGCCCTGGATCCGCAGTACCCGAAGCCGGGCTACGACGTGGAGGAGTGTCGGCGGCGGCTGCTCGGGGAGTGAGCGGGCCGGTCCTGGGTGAGCGTGCCGGGTCTGGGTGAGCGTGCCGGTCCGCTGATTGCCCGTTTTGCACCGTTATGTTCATGCGGTGATCATTCAAGTACGCCACGTGGCCGCCCTCTGCGCTCTCGCCTGTGCAGCCGGCGCCGTGCTCACCGCCTGCGGCGCGCCCGACGCGCCCCCCGCCGCCCGCCCGGCGCCCTCCGCCTCCTCCGCCGCGCCGTCCCGGCCGCCCACCCTCGCTCCCGGCCCCGCCGGGCTCGCCCGCGTCTTCGAGCACGGCCCGCGCACGCGGGGCAGGACCGTCGCGCTCACCTTCGACGCCGACATGACCGCCGACGAGGGGCCGCGGGCCGAGGCGGGCGAGCGGTTCGACAATCCGCAGCTGATCGCGACGCTGCGGCGGCTGAAGGTGCCGGCGACCGTGTTCATGACCGGGCGATGGGCCGAGGAGTATCCGCGACAGGCACGCTCCATCGGCCGCGATCCGCTCTTCGAAGTGGCCAACCACTCCTACAGCCACTACGCCTTCACCGGGAGCTGCTACGGCCTGCCGACCCTCTCCGTGGACCGGCTGCGCCCGGACGTGGAGCGGGCGTACACCGCACTGCGCCGGGCGGGAGTGCCGAACGCGATGCCGTACTTCCGCTTCCCGGGCGGGTGTTACGACCGGCAGGCGCTCAAGGCGCTGGCTCCGACCGGCGCCACCGCCGTGCAGTGGGACGTGGTGAGCGGGGACGCGTTCGCGACGGACGCGGACGCGGTGGCCCGGCAGGTGCTGGACGGGGTGCGGCCGGGCTCGGTCGTCGTCATGCACTGCACCCGCAGCGCGGCCCCGGTCACCGAGCGGGCCCTCCGCACGATCGTGCCCGAGCTGCGCGCACAGGGCTTCCGGTTCGTGAAGGTGTCCCAGCTGATCGGCGCCACGAGCGGACACCGCTGACCGCCTTACCCTGAAGACATGAGCGACGACAGCGACGACACCTACTGCCTGATCGACGCCACCAGGCCCCCCAAGGCCGACGGCCCGCCCTACGCCGACTGCGTCCTGTGCCGCAAACCGACCGAATACCCGGAGTCGTACAAGGGCATCACGTTGTGCCCGGTCTGCGAGTGGCAGGAGGCCCAACGCACAGCCTGCTCCGGCTGATCGACCGATCGGGCCGAGCGGCGTGACGACAGCGCGCACCCCACCGCTGGCACCACCGCCGCGGCCGACCGGAGCAGAGGCACACGGACTTCCGGGGATCACCATGTGCGCGGTGTACGAGTAGCGGGAGGCACGGCGCACCGCCGGCTCGGGCCGAACGGCCCGTCAGGTCGAGCGGCGGGACAACAGCGCGCCGCAGCGAGCACGGTTGCCGCGGCCGGCCGGAGAGGGCACAGGTACGCTGCCCCACCGCGAGCCCGCTACCAGGCCGCTGACCGGCGCCTGGGCGAGTCGCCGCAGCGACAGCAGCGCGGCAACAGGACGGCGACTCGGGCGAGCGGCTGCTCAAGCCGCGCGCCAGGACGGGAGCGTGCAGGCCACCGCGGTCGCCGGCACCGCCAGGACGGCTGCCGCGGCCGACGGGAGCGGCGGCAAAGGCGCCTGGGCCGGTGGATCCCGAACCCACCACCGGCAGCAGCGCGGGCCCGGCACCTCGGGCTGGTTGCCCGGTCAGGTCGAACGTCGGGACGACAGGGTGCACGCCGTCGCTGTTGCCGCTGCCGCTAGGGCGGTGGCTGCGGACAGGGGTAGTAGGGGGGCGGGGACCTTGCCCGACTGTGAGCCCGTGACCAGGCCGCTGACTGCTGCCTGGGCCGGGGAGCCTGTGGCCACCGCTGAGAGGAGGGCGGCGAGGAGCATGGTGGGGACGGCGCGGCCGGGGGTGCGTAGTACGGGCCAGTTGGTGAGGGCGCCGACGGCTGTGCCCAGCAGGGCGCAGGCCAGGGTGGCGAGGAGGCCGGCCGCGGCAGCGGGGAGCAGGGGTACGCGCGTGTGGTGGTCGGTGGTCGTCGGGTCGCTGATCAGCGTCACGAGGAGGGTCGCGGCCGTACCGAGCGCCGTAGCGGCCGTCAACGCCACCAGGAGCCGGGCCAGATGCGTTCGGCCGGGCCCGGACGCGGCGGCCACGCACGCGCGTGCCGCGGGCGGTTCGACGGTCACGCAGATCCGCACCAGCCAGGCGGCGACGGGCAGCAGCGCCGCGGCCGCGTAGCCGAGCGAGTCGAGCACCGGCTGCCCGCCCTGGACGCCGATGCCGAGGAAGGCCGCGTACAGGATGACCGGCGGCAGCCAGCGCTGCGAGCGCAGGAGGAGGGCGGCCTGGTAGCGCAGGAGGGCGATCATCGGTGGCTGTCCTTGTCGAGGGGGTGCACGCCCGCCACGTGCCACGGCGGCCGGGCCGTCAGCAGGGCGTGCAGCACGACGTCCGAGTGGGACGCGGGGACGGTGAGGCGGTGACGCCCCGGCGCGTGCTCCTCGGCCGAGAAGAGCGCGCCCAGTGCGCCGGCGGGCGGCTGCGCGCCCTGCGGGCCGTGCGCCTCGATCACGACCAGCGGGCCGTCGTCCGGTACGGAGGCAGCAGACGTACGCCTCTCCAGCGCGCCGTCGCGCACGGTGTACATGGTGTACGGCGCCCCCGCGAGGCGCCGCGGATCGTGGTCCACGAACACCACGGCCCCGCCCCCGGCGGTGCGCTCGGCCACGGCCCGTTCGAGCTCCGCGCGGGCCGCGGCGTCCAGGCCCGTCCAGGCCTCGTCGAGGACGAGCAGCTCCGGCTCGGCGAGCAGCGCCTGCGCCACGGCGACCTTCTGGCTGCTGCCCTTGGAGAGCCGGGCCATCGGGGTGCGGGCGTACCCGGCCGCGCCGAAACGCTCCAGCCACTCCTCCGCGGCGCGGGCGGCGGCGGTGCGGGACAGGCCGTGGACGGCGCCGAGGTGGGTGAGATAGCCGTGCGCGGTGAAGGGGAGCGCCGCCGGGAAGCGTTCGGGGACGTAGGCGGTGCGGGGGCGGCCGATGACACGCCCCTCGGTGGGGGCGTCGATGCCGGCGAGCAGCCGCAGCAGTGTCGACTTTCCGGTGCCGTTCGCTCCTTCGACGCGGGTCAGCGTCCCCGGCGTCACCGCGAGGTGGACCCCGCGCAGGACCCAGGGGCCGCGCAGGCCGTAGCGGCGGCCGACGCCGTCCAGCCGCAGATCGCTTCGCATGCAGGCATCCTCGCAAAGAAGCACTGTCCCACGCCCTTAGGGTTGACCGATGTGAGCCATGATGTGACGTCCTCCGCCGACAGCCCCTTCCGCTCCGAGCCCAGCGAGCGCGACCAGGCACCCCAGTTCGTACTCCCCCTCGTCGTACGCATCGAGAAGACCGCGCCACCTGCGCGCACCGACGCGCTGGAGACCGCCGCCCGTGCCGTACTGGTGATGCTCAGCGACGAGCGGTCCCTCGGGGACGGCGAGTGGGCCGAGGCGGTGCGGGACTGGCAGGACGCCCGGATCCGCAAGGTGGTGCGGCGTGCCCGCGGCGCGGAGTGGCGGCGGGCCGAGGCGCTGCCCGGCATCACGGTGAGCGGGAAGACGGCCGAGGTGCGGGTGTTCCCGCCGGTTCCGCTCGACGGCTGGCCCAAGGACCTGGTCAAGCTGCAGGTGTCCGGCACCGATCTCGACGACCCGGAGCCCCCGGCCCGCCCGGATGGCACGCTTCCCGTCCTGTGGCTCAACCCCGGTCTGGACATGTCCGCGGGCAAGGCGATGGCACAGGCGGGCCACGCCGCCCAACTGGCCTGGTGGGAGCTGTCGGACGAGGAGCGCACGGCCTGGCGCGAGACCGGCTTCGCCCTCGCCGTGCGCACCGCCGACCCGGCCCACTGGGACGAACTGACCTTGGCCGGGCTGCCGTTGGTGCGCGACGCGGGCTTCACGGAGATCGCCCCCGGCTCGTGCACGGTGGTGGCCGATCACCCGGCGCTGCGCTGAACAACCTCGAACAACCTCAAATCTTGCTCTGAAGGTGCGCGGGTCGGGATTCGGCTCCCGGCGGCGGGGCCATACCTCCGTCACGTCGACGCTGACGTACCGAAGGAGACGCATCGCCGAGGACGATCACCGGATCGAGACGCAGCCGGGTGTCGGGACACGGCCGGACATCGGGACACGGCCGCACATCGGGACACGGCCGGACGCCGGGACACGGCCGAGGAGGGGGAAACACCATGGAGCGACTGGGAACGGGCATCGGATGGCGGCCGGAGATCGCGGACGCCGTGGAGCGCATGCCGGGCATCGACTGGGTCGAGGCCGTGTCCGAGAACGTGTGCCCGGGCCACCTCCCCGACTCGCTGCAGCGTTTGCGCGCCCGCGGCGTCACCGTGGTCCCGCACGGCGTCTCGCTGGGCCTCGGCGGCGCGGACCGCCCGGACGCCGGGCGGCTCGCCGCGCTGGCCGAGCGGGCCGAGGCGCTGGGCTCGCCGCTGGTCACCGAGCACATCGCGTTCGTACGGGCGGGCGGCCCGCTGACCGCCTCCCCGCTCCTGGAGGCCGGGCATCTGCTGCCCGTGCCGCGCACCCGGGACGCCCTCGACGTGCTGTGCGAGAACGTCCGCATCGCGCAGGACGCCCTGCCGGTGCCGCTCGCCGTCGAGAACATCGCCGCACTGATCTCCTGGCCGGGCGAGGAGATGACGGAGGGGCAGTTCCTGTACGAGCTCGCCGACCGGACGGGCGTACGGCTCCTGATCGACGTCGCCAATCTGCACACCAACCACGTCAACCGCGGCGAGGACCCGGCCAAGGCGCTGGCCGAGCTGCCGCTGGAGGCCATCGCGTACGTCCATGTCGCGGGCGGCTTCGAGCGCGACGGCGTCTGGCACGACAGCCACGCCCACCCGGTGCCGCGGCCGGTCCTGGACATCCTGACCGACCTCGCCTCACGCGTCGCACCGCCGGGCGTGCTGCTGGAGCGGGACGAGAACTTCCCCGAACCGGCGGAGCTGGAGGGCGAGTTGACGGCGATCCGCCTCGCCGTGGAGAAGGGCGCGGCCGTGCGGGCCGAGGCCGCGACGCCCACCGGCCACGACACCCTGGCCACCCCCTCCGCGGCCACCGACGCCGCCCGTCAGCGCCTCGGACTCGCCCAGGCCGCTCTGCTGTCCGCGCTCGTCGCCGGGACGCCCGTGCCGGAGGGGTTCGACCGGGTGCGGCTGGGGGTGCAGGCGCGGGCGCTCGCCGGGAAGCGCGCGGACGTGGTCGCCAAGGTCGCGCCCGAACTGCCACAGATCCTCGGCGAGGCGTACCGGCCCGGCTTCCTCGCGTACGCCCACGGGCACCCGATGACGGGCGGCTACCGCCGGGACGCCCTGGACTTCGCCGCGCATCTGCTGCTCGACGGACATCTCGCGGAGGGCGCCGTCCGGCGGGAGCTCAGGGCGTGGTGGCTGGAGCGGTCGGGGCCTGTGCCGCGGTCGCAGCGGCCCGCGGTGCGTGCGGCGAGGGCGGCCCGGCGGGTCCTGCTGCACCGCTGACCGGGCCGGAGGGGCGGTCGAACCCCGCAGTAATATGCGGTGCCGTACAGGAGGCACCATGCGACCGCGACCACCTCTTGAGGGACGAGGCATCCTCAGCGGCACCGGCATCATCGTCATCGGTCTGCTGGCCACGCTGATCGCGCTGGTCTTTCCGATCTGGTCGTACGCGGACCGTTCGGGGACCGGCGTCAGCACGCTGAACGCCGGGAGCGTGCCGACGCGGTACGGACCGCTGTCCGCGCTCGACCGGGACTTCGTCACGAAGGTGCGGCTGGCCGGGCTGTGGGAGCTGCCCGCCGGGCAGGAGGCCGAGCAGAAGGGCACCACGCAGGCCGTCCGCACGGCGGGCGAGCACCTCGTCGTGGGGCACACCTTCCTGGACCAGCGGGTGCGCGACGTCGCCGCCAAGCTCGGCCTCCAGCTGCCCAACGAGCCCAACGCCCAGCAGAGGCAGTGGCTCTCCACCCTGAACGCCGCCCGCGGCACGGACTACGACCGCGACTTCGTCAACATCACGCGGCTGTCGCACGGCAAGGTGTTCTCGGTCGTCGCCGAGGTCCGTGCCACCACCCGCAACTCGCTGGTGCGTGCGCTCGCGGACGACGCGAACACCACCGTGCTCGACCACATCAAGGTCCTGGAGGCCACGGGATACGTCGACTGGGACGCGCTGGCCCGGGACATGGCCATGGCGAGCACGCCCCCGCTGACCAGCTCCCCCGCCCCGCCCGGCCCGACCGCGGACCCGAGCCCGGCGACCCCGCTCACGGGCTCCCCGTCCCCGACCTATCCGCTGCCGCCGGCCGCCACCAGCCCGCCACCGCGGTAGCCGCCGCCCGTTCCCCTTCAAACGGAACGTCACATACGGACAACGCTCCGTCCCGGATGGTGAACAGGGCATGGCGTTCCACCGGGCATCTGGCATAGAAACGCGGCATGTTCTGGGTCCTTCTCCTGCTGCTGGCCTGGGCCACCGCCGGCATCGCCTGCACACGACTGTGCCTGGCCGCCGTACGCGCCGCGGCGGCCGACGCGGACGACCACGGGTCGGCCCGGCGTCATGAGCTGACCCTGTACGAGGCCGCTTTCCTGTCCGGCGGACCCCACCGGGTCGCCGATCTGACCATGGTCTCCATGGCCCGTCAGCGTCGGCTGCTGCTCGCCCACACCGGCTGGGCGACCGTGGTCGACCCACGCGGCCGGGACGACATGGAGCGCTCCGTCATCGGGGCCATCGGGCCCGGGGGACAGAGCCGCATCGCCCCGGTGCGCGACGCCACCGCCTCCGCCGACGCCGTCTCCGGTCTCGCCGACCGGCTGGTGGACGCCGGTCTGGCGGTGCCCGCCGGCGCCCGGACCACGGTCGCCGCCGCGGTGCGCCAAGTGCAACTCGCCTCGGTGGCGGTGCTCGTGCTGGGCGCGGTCGCCCTGCTGGTGCCCGCCCAGCCGGACATGTCGCGCGGCCTGGTCGCCCTGTGGTTCGCGCTCCCGCTCGCGCTGACGCTGAGCTGTCTGGCCATCGCCCGGGTCGAGGTCCACCCGTACTCGCGCTGGGCCTCACCGGCGGGGCAGCGGCTGCTCGGGGCCCTCACCCGGCGCACGGCGGGCGGTGACGACCGTACGTACCTCACCACCGTCGCCGTACGGGGCGTGCGCGCGATCGGCGAACCCGACCTGCGCGCGGCCCTGTCGCATCGCGGCCGGCCGTGGCGTGAACCGCACATCGGGGGCGCATAGGGGGCATTGGCGCCGAACCGCCGGGTCGGTGCTTGCGTTCTCCATACACCGTACGAAACATCCCTTTTGTCGCTGCCATGCCTCGAAGGGATACGTCATGAGAGCTGCCGCCCTCCACTCGGTCGCCGGGTCCTTGCTCCTGACGGCCCTGGCCCTGGCCCCGGCCGGCAGCGCACCGGCGGCACCGGCCGCGCCGGCCGCCCTCGGCGGGGCCGAGCAGCAGGGCACGGCGGCGGCCGCCGCGCGGGCCGCGGCCACCGGCATCGCCTTCGGCAAGTGCGCCGACGTCAAGGACATGCCGGGGGCGATGCAGTGCGGCACGGTGTCCGTCCCGCTGGACTACGCGCACCCCAGCGGCAAGCAGATCAAGCTGACGGTCACCAAGGTCGCGGCCACGCACAAGGATCCGCACAACAGCAAGCGCCACGTGCGCCGCCAGGGCGCCCTGGTCTACAACCCCGGCGGGCCGGGCGGCGACGGCCGGTACTTCCCGCTCGTCGGCCTGCTCCCGGAGTGGAAGCGCATCGCGGCGGCCTACGACCTGATCGGCTACTCCCCGCGCGGAGTCGGCCGCTCCGCTCCCCTGTCCTGCGAGGACCCGGGGCGCTTCTTCAAGGCGCCGTCACAGGCGCCCACGCACCCCTCGGAGTCGTACAAGAAGGAGCGCATCGCCCAGGCGAAGGCCTACGCCCAGGGCTGCGCCAAGCGGTCCGGCAGCGGGCTCAAGCACTTCAACTCCCTCAACAACGCGCGTGACCTGGACGTCATCAGGGCGGCGCTGGGCGAGCGGAAGCTGACGTTCATGGGGGCGTCGTACGGCACCTACTTCGGGGCGCTCTACGCGACCCTGTTCCCCTCGCACGTACGGCGGATGGTGTTCGACTCGGCGGTGGACCCGACGCCGGAGCAGATCTGGTACCGCAACAACCTCGACCAGTCGGCGGCGTTCGAGAGCCGCTGGACGGACTTCCGCAAGTGGATCGCCCGGCACCACGACGTGTACGGCCTGGGCAGGACGGTGGCCGCGGTCCAGCACAGCTACGCCAAGGCGAGCGCCCAGCTCGCGGCGGAGCCGGCGGGCGGCAAGGTGGGTCCCGCGGAGCTGCAGGCCGCGTTCCTGTCGGCGGGGTACTACGACGACTACTGGCCGACGCGTGCGCAGGCGCTGTCGGCGTATCTCAAGGGCGATGCGAAGCCGCTGATCGAGCAGGCGGGGCCGGCCACGGAGGCTGCGGCCGAGGCGGAGAACTCCAACGCGGTGTACACGGCCGTCGAGTGCAACGACGCGCCCTGGCCGACGGACTTCACGGTCTGGGACCGGGACAACACCCGGCTCTCGCGCGTGGCGCCGTTCGAGACCTGGGACAACGTGTGGATGAACCTGCCGTGCGCCTACTGGCCGACGTCCCGTCAGCAGCCGCTCGACGTGCGGACCGCGCCCGGTCAGCTGCCGCCGACGCTGATCCTGGCCGCCGAGCGGGACGCGGCGACGCCGTACGAGGGCGCCCTGGAGATGCACCGCCGGCTGTCCGGCTCGGTGCTGGTGACCGAGCGGGACGCCGGCACGCACGGCATCGCCGGCGGCCCGAACAAGTGCGTCAACGGCTACCTCGACGCCTACCTCCTGCAGGGCCGCACCCCTCACCAGGACGCATCCTGCGCCCCACACGCGGAGCCCAAGCCGAAGCCGCAGGCCGACCGTGCCCAGCGGGCCGCCCTGAAGGAGTCCCTGAAGGGCAAGGCCGCCCGGGGCTGACGGTCAGGCGAGGCCCGCGACGAGGTCCGCGACGTCCTTGCGGCGGCCCGTGTAGAACGGGATCTCCTCGCGGACGTGCCTGCGGGCCTCGGAGCCGCGCAGGTGGCGCATGAGGTCGACGATGCGGTGCAGTTCGTCGGCCTCGAAGGCGAGAATCCACTCGTAGTCGCCCAGCGAGAACGAGGCGACCGTGTTGGCGCGCACGTCCGGGAAGCCGCGGGCCATCTTGCCGTGGTCGGCGAGCATGCGGCGGCGGTCCTCGTCGGGCAGCAGGTACCACTCGTAGGAGCGCACGAAGGGGTACACGCTGATGTAGTTGCGCGGCGTCTCGTCGGCGAGGAACGCGGGGATGTGCGAGCGGTTGAACTCGGCGGGGCGGTGCAGCGCCATGTTCGACCAGACGGGCTCCAGGGCGCGGCCCAGCTTCGTGCGGCGGAAGAGGTTGTACGCCTCCTGCAGCTGCTCGCTGGTCTCCGCGTGCCACCAGATCATGAGATCGGCGTCGGCGCGCAGACCGGACAGGTCGTAGGTGCCGCGGATCGTCACGTCCTTGGCGGCGAGCTGGTCGAACAGCTCCCGGACCTCGTCGGCGTAGCCCGCGCGGTCCTCGGGGAGCGCGTCCTTCAGCTTGAAGACGGACCACAGGGTGTAGCGGATGACCTCGTTGAGATCCTTGGCCAGCTTGCCCTTGTTGGGGATCCTCGCGGCCTCGGTGGTGGGGGCGTCGTCACTCATGTCCCTTATTCTCCCGCTCCGCCGTGCAGACTCTGCACCGGGTTGGCGGTGAGCTCCTGCACACCGCTCAGGTCGCCGTGGACCTGGTCCACCGCGGCGTACGCGCTCGCGATGCACGCCGGGATTCCCACGCCGTCGTACTGCGCGCCGCACACGGCGAGGCCCGGCAGCTTGGCGACGTGCTCGCGGATGCGGGCCACGCGCGCGTGGTGGCCGACCGGATACTGGGGCAGGCCGTCGGTCCAGCGCGTGACGCGGGTCGCGACCGGGACCGCGTCGAGGCCGGTGGCCTCGCGCAGGTCGCGGCGGGAGACCTCCACCAGGTCGGCGTCCTCGCGGCCGAGGATCTCCGTCTCGCCGTAGCGCCCGACCGAGGTGCGCAGCACGAGCAGGTCGGGGTTGTCGTCGGCGATCCAGCCCCACTTGCGGGAGGCGAAGGTCGACGCCTTGATGGTGCGCCCGTCGACGGGCGGCACCAGGAAGCCGCTGCCCTCGGGCAGGGCCGCCTCCGTGCGGCGGTAGGCGAGCGTGATCAGGGCCATGGAGGCGTACTCCACGGTGGCCAGCTCGGTCGCGGCTGCCGGGGCCTCGGCGCGCAGCAGCGCGGCGGCGGCCGGGGCGGGCACGGCGACGATCACGGCGTCCGTGTGCAGCTCGCGCTCGCCGGCGACGACGCGCCAGCCACCGTCCTCCTGCCGGCGCAGCTCGCTCACCGGCGCCCCGGTGACGATCTCGCCGCCGCGCGCCCGCACCGACTCGGCGACCGCGAGCGGCAGGCTGCCCACGCCGCCCTCGATGCCCATGAACACCGGTCCGGTCTGCTGGGCGGCGGACGCGCGGGCCTGGATCTCGCGGACCGCCCGGGTGATCGAGTCGTGCGTCGTCGCGGCCTGGTAGAGCTGCGGGACCGCCGAGCGCATCGAGATGCGGTACGCGTCGCCCGCGTAGACACCGCCGAGCAGGGGTTCCACCAGGCGGTCGACGACCTCCCGGCCGAGCCGTGCCGCCACGTACTCCCCCACCGCGATGTCGTCGCCGACCTCCGTGCGGGGCAGGTCGGCGTCGCGCTCGATCCGGGCGAGGCCTTCGTCGGACAGCAGGCCGGCCAGGGCGGTGGCGGTGCCGGGGACGCCCATGACATGGCCCTTGGGCATGGGGCGCAGGGCGCCGCGGGTCCAGATCGAGGCCGTGGCGGTGGCCGGTGGCTGGAGCCGGTCCTCCAGGCCCACCTCGCGCGCGAGGGCCACCGCTTCGGGCCTGCGGGCCAGCATGGACTCGGCGCCGAGGTCCACGCGCGTGCCCGCGATCTCGCCGGGCAGCAGCTTGCCGCCGACCCGCTCCGAGGCCTCCAGGACCGTCACCCGTGCCCCGCGCCCCAGCAGCCGGTGGGCGGCGGCCAGCCCGGCGATCCCGGCTCCGACAACGACGACCTGACCCGTACGGGACTCCACTTCGCGCATGTCCCCAGCCTCTCAGACCCCACTGACAGACCGTCCGCCACCCGTCGTCCGGCGCCCGGTGTCCTGCGCGAGTCCCGACCGTGACCGCATCGGGACCGACCGGGTCCAACGTCCGGGCCCCTCCCGGCGTCGAAGGAGCGTCAGTCGTCACAACCCCGGGGGTTCCGCACATGCGCTCACGACAACCCGTACGACCCTTCCCGGCCCTGGCCGGGGTCCTGCTCGCCGCGGCGCTCGCGCTGACCGGATGCAGCGGGGCGGGCGGCACGGACTCCGGTGGGAGCGCCGCCGACGACAAGGCCGCCGCGAGGAGCGAAGCGCAGGGGCCCGCCCAAGGCGCCGAGAAGGACGCGGGCGGCGCCAAGGCCACCCGCGCGCCGAAGCTCACCAGCAGCATCATCCGTACCGCCTCCCTGACCGTCCAGGTCAAGGACGTGCCCAAGGCCCTCGACGAGGCCCGCACCACCGCCGAGACCGCGGGCGGCTACGTCGGCAACGAGACCACCACGCGCGACGGCAAGGGCCGTGAACGCACCCGTGTCGTGCTGCGGGTGCCGGTCGACCAGTACGACGACGTCCTCGCCGATCTGCAGGGTGCGGGCAAGCTGCTCGACCGGACCGCGAAGGCCGAGGACGTCACGGACCAGGTCGTCGACGTGGAGAGCCGCATCAAGTCTCAGCGGGCGAGCGTGGCCCGGGTGCGTGAGCTGATGGACCAGGCCACTCGGCTCAGCGATGTGGTGGAGCTGGAGGGCGAGTTGAGCACGAGGGAGGCCGATCTGGAGTCGCTCCTCGCGCAGCAGGCGTCGCTGAAGGACCGTACGAGCCTCGCCACGATCACCCTCTCCCTGTCCGAGACCCCGGTGAAGACGGCCGCAAAGGACGACGACCCCGGGTTCCTGGACGCCCTCGCGGGTGGCTGGGGGGCGTTCGTGACGATGCTGCGCTGGCTCGCGGTGGCGCTCGGGGCGGTGCTGCCCTTCGTGGCGGTGGCGGCCCTGATCGTGCTGGCGTGGCTGCGGCTGGTGCGTCCCCGGCTGCCGCGCCGCCCTGCCCGCGCGCCCGCGACGAGCGCGCTCGGCCCGCTGCCGTCGGCCCCTCGAGCACCGGGTGGCGGCCCGCGGCCGGGAGGTGAGCACGACTGAAATGCCCTGCCCCCGTAGCGTGTTCACATGAACATGAACGCTGCGCGGGAACGACTGGTCGTGATCGGCGGCGACGCCGCGGGAATGTCCGCGGCGTCGCAGGCCCGCCGGACGAAGGGCCCGGGCGAACTGGAGATCGTCGCCTTCGAGCGCGGCCACTTCGCCTCCTACTCGGCCTGCGGCATCCCGTACTGGGTGGGCGGGGACGTCGGGGAGCGGGACGAGCTGATCGCCCGTACGCCCGAGGAGCACCGCGCGCGGGACATCGATCTGCGCATGCGGACGGAGGTCACCGAGATCGACGTGGCGGGCGGGCGGGTACGCGCGCGTGACGTGGATTCCGGCGCCGAGTCCTGGACGTCGTACGACAAGCTCGTGATCGCGACCGGCGCCCGCCCGATCCGCCCGGACATGCCGGGCGTGGATGCCCCCGGTGTGCACGGTGTGCAGACGCTCGACGACGGCCAGGCGCTGATCGACTCGCTCACGCGCACGCGTGGCCGCCGCGCGGTGGTCGTCGGGGCGGGCTACATCGGCGTGGAGATGGCGGAGGCGCTCATCAACCGCGGCTACGAGGTGACGGTCGTCAACCGCGGCAGCGAGCCGATGGCCACACTCGACCCCGACATGGGCCGCCTGGTGCACGAGGCGATGGAGGGCCTCGGCATCACCATGGTCAACGACGCCGAGGTGACCAAGCTGCTCACCGGCGAGGACGGCCGGGTGCGGGCGGTGGCCACGCAGGACGCCGAGTACCCCGCGGACGTGGTGGTCCTGGGCATCGGCGTACGCCCGGAGACGACGCTCGCGCGGGCGGCCGGGCTCCCCCTCGGCGCCCACGGCGGCCTGCTCACCGACCTGGCCATGCGGGTGCGCGGGCACGAGAACATCTGGGCCGGCGGCGACTGCGTCGAGGTCCTCGACCTGGTCTCCGGCCAGGAGCGGCACATCGCGCTGGGCACCCACGCCAACAAGCACGGCCAGATCATCGGCACCAACGTCGGCGGCGGCTACGCCACGTTCCCCGGTGTCGTCGGCACGGCGGTCTCCAAGGTCTGCGACCTGGAGATCGCCCGCACGGGCCTGCGCGAGAAGGACGCCCGCAGGGCCGGGCTGCAGTTCGAGGCGGTCACGATCGAGTCGACGAGCCGGGCGGGCTACTACCCGGACTCCTCCCCCATGACGGTCAAGATGCTCGCCGAACGCCGCACCGGCCGCCTCCTCGGCGTCCAGATCGTCGGCCGCGAGGGCGCGGGCAAGCGCGTCGACATCGCCGCGGTCGCCCTCACGGCCCGGATGACGGTCGACCAGATGACCGCCCTGGACCTCGGCTACGCCCCACCGTTCAGCCCGGTCTGGGACCCGGTACTGGTAGCAGCCCGCAAGGCGTCAAGAGCGGTACAGCAAGGCTTTTAGGGGCGCGGGGAACTGCGCGAGAAACCACAACGCACCCGCACCCGGCAACGCACCCCCAAAACCCACCCCCTACGCCGACCCGTTGATCCGCTCAATCGCCTGCCGAGCCTGCTCCGCAGGAGGCCGCGGCGGCAACGACGACACGGAGGCCGACGAAGCGGAAGGAGCAGCCGCTACAGCGGCAGGCTGCTCCCCCGCCGGCTTCGCGTGCGAAGCACTGCGCACCGACCGCAGCCGATGGCTCACCGCCTCGTCGAGCGTCACCGGGCGCTGCATCTGCGCGGCCAGCCGCCCCGCCTCCTGGCCGAGCCGGGCGACGTCCTCCCACGGCAGCTTGACCACGAGGGAGATCTCCGCCTCACCGTCGGGTGTGGCATGCATCGCAGGAGTCACTCGGTCGTTCATCGCCTGATCCTCACGTCGTCCCCGCGACCCGCCTTCCCCGTGCCGCGGGCGGTTGAGGAGACATACGCACGCGCGCGTGCCGTTGTTCATCGGTCACGCGGCGCACACGGAGGCACTATTTCCTTCCGCCGGGGGCACTAGTTCCTTGTGGTCATCCCCGTCCATGACGTGAATCCGGTGCGCCGCACCCCCTGGGTGACGTATGCGCTGATCGCCGCGAACTTCGTGGTCTTCCTGTTCACGCCCGGCCTCGCCGGCTCCGTGGTGGGAGACAGCACCCTTGCGCAGACGTGCCATCTGCAGGCGTTCCTCGACCACTACGCGGCCGTACCGCGGGAGTTGATCCACCACCAGATGCCGCGGCTCGTGCCCACCGGCGACGTCGGCGTGGGCGCGCACGGGGCGGGGTGCGTGGTGGCCCCGCCGGGCTACGACAAGTCCCCCGCGCTGTCCGTCCTCACGGCGATGTTCCTGCACGGCAGCTGGCTGCACCTGCTCGGCAACATGCTCTTCCTGCTGATCTTCGGCAACAACGTCGAGGACCGCATGGGCCACATCAGGTACGCGCTGTTCTACGTCGTCTGCGGCTACGCGGCGGGCTACGGCTTCGCGCTCCTCAACGCCGACTCCGCCGACCCCCTGATCGGCGCGTCCGGGGCGATCGCCGGTGTCCTCGGCGCCTATCTGGTGCTGTATCCGAAGGCCAGGGTCTGGATCCTGGTGCCGTTCCTGCTCTTCCTGCCGCTGCGGCTGCCGGCCTGGATCGTGCTGGG
Source organism: Streptomyces spinosisporus (assembly GCF_022698145.1). Taxonomy (GTDB): domain Bacteria; phylum Actinomycetota; class Actinomycetes; order Streptomycetales; family Streptomycetaceae; genus Streptomyces; species Streptomyces spinosisporus. The sequence goes on along the minus strand of NZ_JALDAX010000001.1, from coordinate 217,074 downwards.
CTTCTGGTTCGTGCTCCAGGCCGTGTACTCGTCCGGCGAGGGCGTCTCCTCCGCGGGAACGGTGGCGTACGCGGCGCACGTCGTCGGCTTCCTGGCCGGCATGCTCCTGGCCTGGCCGCTGAAGGCGGGCACGCCCCCGCCGCCGGAACCGCGCGGCCTGCTGTTCGGCAGGAACGCACGGCCCCGGCACACGTGGTGAGTCAGCGCGCGGAGTGCGTGTGCACGTACTCCGCGAGCCGCGTCAGCGCGTCCGGGTCGGTGGCCGGCATGACGCCGTGGCCGAGGTTGAAGACATGGCCCTCCAGGCCCGCGGCCGAGTCGAGGACCTCGCGGGCCTTGGCCTCGACGGCGTCCTTGGGGGCGAACAGGACGGCCGGGTCGAAGTTGCCCTGCAGCGCCTTGCCGGGGCCGACCCGGCGGGCGGCCTCGTCGAGCGGGACGCGCCAGTCGACGCCGACGACGTCCGCGCCGGCCTCGCCCATGAGGCCGAGCAGCTCGCCGGTGCCGACGCCGAAGTGGATGCGCGGGACGCCGTATCCGGCGACGGCGTCGAAGACCTTGGCGGAGGCGGGCAGCACCGAGTGCCGGTACTCGGCCGGGGCGAGGGCGCCGGCCCAGGAGTCGAAGAGCTGCACGGCCGAGGCGCCCGCGTCGAGCTGCACCTTGAGGAACGCGATCGTGATCTCGGAGAGCCGGTCGAGCAGGTCGGCCCACAGCTCGGGATCGCCGTACATCATCGCCTTGGCGTTCTCGTACGTGCGCGACGGACCGCCCTCGACCAGGTAGCTCGCGAGGGTGAAAGGCGCACCGGCGAAACCGATGAGCGGGGTCGCGCCGAGTTCGCCGGTGAGCAGGCCGATCGCCTCGGTGACGTAGGAGACGTCCTCGGGGGTGAGGTCCCGCAGCCGGGCCAGGTCGGCGCGGGTGCGGACCGGGCGCTCGACGACCGGGCCGACACCGGGCTTGATGTCGAGGTCGATGCCGACGGCCTTGAGCGGGACGACGATGTCGCTGAAGAAGATCGCCGCGTCCACCCCGTGCCTGCGGACCGGCTGAAGGGTGATCTCGGCGATCAGTTCGGGCCGTCGCAGGGCCTCGAGCATCGGGACGCCCTCGCGGACCTTGCGGTACTCGGGCAGTGAGCGCCCGGCCTGACGCATGAACCACACCGGCGTGTACGGCACGGGCTCGCGCCTGCACGCCTTCAGGAACACCGAGTCGTACGTGCCGGCCGGCGGCGTCTTGGTCTGGTTCGCGGGGCTCTCGTTCGCACTCACGACGGCAAGTCTCCCACGGCGCCGCGGCGCCGAAGTCCGGGGTCTGCGCAGCACGATCCGGACATGCGGCCCCCGCACGGGTGTCCCTCCCTGCGCGAAGGCGCCGTTCCCCTTAATCTTCCCCGCATGGCTGCGGCTCAGGGACGACTGTCGGACGGCGCTGACGGAATGGACGACACCACGGAGGGGGACCGGAATGCGGGCGGTACGGCTCCGTTGCCCTTCAGGGCTGCCGTCGATGCGCTGAGAACCGCGCGGCTGCGGCCGCAGATCGAGGTCGAGGCGACCCGTGCGCCGCAGCGGCTCGCCGCGTTCGCGTACGCGCTGGAGGCCACGGTCGTCGACGGCGACCAGGATCTGGCCGACGGCCGGCTGGTACTGCTGCACGAGCCCGCCGGACACGACGCCTGGCGCGGCAGCTTCCGGCTGGTGACGCTGGTGCGCGCCGAACTGGAGCCGGAGATGGCCGCCGACCCGCTGCTGCCGGACGTGTGCTGGGCCTGGCTGACCGGCGCGCTGCAGTCGCGGGGTCTGTCGTACGGCGAGCCCAGCGGCACCGTCACCCGCGCGAGTTCGCACTACTTCGGTGGGCTCGCGGAGCGCCCGGCCGCCTCGCAGATCGAGATCCGGGCGTCCTGGACGCCCCGCGAGGGCCTGGGCGGTGTGCCCGACACGGCGGCGCATCTGACCGCCTGGTGCGATCTGCTGGCCCAGGTCGCGGGTCTGCCGCCGGCCGGCCCCGGCGACGCGTCGATCGTGACGCTGCCGCAGCGCAGGGATCCGCAGGCACGGTGATGCCCGCCTGAGTGACGGTCACCGCACTGGCCCGTTTCGGTGGCCGTCACTTTGTCGACTCGGCCACTTTCAATCACGAACGAGGCCTCGAACGAACCGATTCGTTCAGCAGATGATCGATCGCTTGTCCGAATTGCACGTATTGTTACTCACTAAATCGTGATCTTTCCCTAAAGGACTCCGGGTTCGGTGCCGAAGACGACTGTGACCTTGAAAGCCGTCCCGCACCCCAGGAGGCCTGGTGTCCGTTCTCCTCGAGCAGCCCGCAAGCCTGGTCGCCTACCGCCCGAACAAGCCGACCGCCATGGTGGTCGTGGCCGACCCGCGCGTCCGCTCCACCGTCACCCGCCACCTGTGGGCTCTCGGTGTGCGCGACGTCATCGAGGCCTCGTCCATCGCGGAGGCCCGTCCCCGCATCGGCAACCCCCGCGACATCTGTGTCGCCGACGTCCATCTGCCCGACGGCTCCGGCCTGACGATCCTCTCCGAGACCCGCGCCGCGGGCTGGCCCAACGGCCTCGCGCTGTCCGCCGCCGACGACATCGGCGCCGTGCGCAACGCCCTCGCGGGCGGGGTCAAGGGCTATGTCGTCACCGGCACCCGCACCAACGTCGGGCTCCCCACCCGGCCCGGTGCCGCCCCCATCGGCGCAGCCGCCGCCCGTATGCACCGCCGCCCCCCGGGTACCCCGAGCCACCCGGGTGGCTACCGTGAACTGTCCGGCCGCGAGGTCGAGGTGCTGCGACTGGTCGCGGAGGGCCAGTCGAACAAGGCCATCGGCGTCTCGATGGGCCTGTCCGCGCTGACCGTCAAGAGCCACCTCGCCCGGATCGCCCGCAAGCTCGGCACCGGTGACCGCGCCGGAATGGTCGCCGTGGCCCTGCGGACCGGCATCATCCACTGACCCGCACGTCTCACCCGTACGCCTTCCTGGTACTTCCCCCTCTCCCGCATTCACGGACGTGAACGGAATCGGCCGCTGATTCCCCCGCCCGTGTCCCACCTGTCGTGAACCGGATCTTTCACCGACCTGACTGGTTTACGACCCTCAGGCGCCCGTCGACGGAACGTTACGTCGGCGGGCGCTGTCCATACACAGATACTCTTGACAGGTGACCGACGCCCAAGAGACCGCAGCAGACACCTCACTGCGAACCACCGGAGGCGCCCCTCCGGAAGACGGCGGAACATCTGTTACGGGGGCGCCGAACGCAGAGCCGATCCCTTTGCTGGAGCCGCGCGAGGGGATTCCGCCGGTGATCACCGACGCGGCCGCGCTGGCCGACGTGATCGCCGCCTTCGCGGGCGGCACCGGCCCCGTCGCCGTCGACGCCGAACGAGCGTCCGGCTACCGCTACGGCCAGCGCGCCTATCTCGTGCAGCTGCGCCGCGAGGGTGCGGGGACCGCGCTGATCGACCCCGTGGCCTGTCCCGATCTGTCGGGTCTCGGCCAGGCGCTCTCCGACGTCGAATGGGTTCTGCACGCCGCCACCCAGGATCTGCCGTGTCTGCGCGAGATAGGCATGGTGCCGACGCGGCTGTTCGACACCGAGCTGGCCGGGCGGCTCGCCGGGTTCCCCAGGGTCGGCCTCGGCGCCATGGTCGAGAACGTCCTGGGCTTCGTACTCGAAAAGGGACACTCCGCCGTCGACTGGTCGACCCGCCCGCTGCCCGAGCCCTGGCTGCGGTACGCCGCGCTGGACGTGGAGCTCCTCGTCGATCTGCGGGACGCGCTGGAGAAGGAGCTGGACCGGCAGGGCAAGCTCGATTGGGCGCGCCAGGAGTTCGACGCGATCGCCTCGGCCCCGCCGCCGGAGCCGCGCAAGGACCCCTGGCGGCGTACGTCCGGGATGCACAAGGTCCGCCGGCGCCGGCAGCTCGCCGTGGTGCGGGAGCTGTGGCAGACGCGGGACCGGATCGCGCAGCGGCGGGACGTGTCGCCGGGCAAGGTGCTCAGCGACGCCGCCATCGTGGAGGCGGCGCTCGCCCTCCCGTCCACGGCACAGGCGCTCTCGGCGCTGAACGGCTTCGGGAACCGGATGGGACGGCGCCAGCTGGAGCAGTGGCAGGCCGCGGTGGACCATGCGAAGGCGCTGACGGAGACGCAGTTGCCGGCGCCGGGACAGCCGGTGACGGGGCCCCCTCCGCCGCGGGCCTGGGCCGACAAGGACCCGGCGGCGGCCGCGCGGCTCTCGGCGGCCCGGGCCGCGGTGTCGGCGCTGGCCGAGCAGCTGAACATGCCGCAGGAGAACCTGATCACCCCGGACACGGTGCGGCGGGTGTGCTGGGAGCCGCCGAAGGAGGTCGGTCCGGAGACGGTCGGTGCGGCGCTGTCCGGATACGGCGCGCGCCCCTGGCAGGTCGAGCAGGTCACGCCGGTTCTGGTGGCCGCGCTGTCCGCGTAGCCCTGGAACGAGCCGCCCCGAAGCGGAACGGATACGTCGAGATCACGCCAAGATCTGCGACGGGTCCGCGGCGCCCTCCGGCACGGTCCGGTACCCGCTCGCGAATGTGACCTTCGCCGCTCACGCCGACAGGACTGGGCAGTCACGTTACTCATAAGTAGCATGGCCATGAGCAAGCGCTCAGCGTCCCGCACCCTGGAGGAGAGCCATCGTGCCTCGTACCGTCAGGGACGTCGTCTTCGTCGACGGCGTCCGTACCCCGTTCGGCAAGGCGGGCCCGAAGGGCATCTACCACGAGACCCGTGCCGACGACCTCGTCGTGAAGGCGATCCGGGAACTGCTGCGCCGCAACCCCGGTCTCGACCCGAAGCAGATCGACGAGGTCGCCATCGCCGCGACCACGCAGATCGGTGACCAGGGCCTCACGCTCGGCCGCACGGCCGGCATCCTCGCGGGCCTGCCGCAGTCGGTGCCCGGCTACTCGATCGACCGCATGTGCGCCGGCGCGCTCACCGCCGTCACCACCACCGCGGGCTCCATCGCCTTCGGCGCCTACGACGCCGTCATCGCCGGCGGTGTCGAGCACATGGGCCGCCACCCGATGGGCGAGGGCGTGGACCCCAACCCGCGCTTCGTGAGCGAGAAGCTGGTCGACGAGTCCGCCCTGTTCATGGGCATGACCGCGGAGAACCTGCACGACCGCTACCCGCACATCACCAAGCAGCGCGCGGACGAGTACGCGGTGCGCTCGCAGGAGAAGGCCGCCAAGGCGTACGCCAACGGCAAGATCCAGCAGGACCTGGTGCCGATCTCGGTGCGCCGCACCAACGCCGAGGCCGGCGAGACCGGCTGGGGCCTGGTCACCGCCGACGAGCCGATGCGCCCGGGCACGACCCTGGAGAACCTCGCCGGCCTCAAGACGCCGTTCCGCGTCCACGGCCGGGTCACCGCCGGAAACGCGGCCGGTCTGAACGACGGCGCGACCGCCTCGATCATCGCCTCCGAGGACTTCGCCCGCGAGAACAACCTGCCGGTGAAGATGCGCCTGGTGTCGTACGCCTTCGCGGGCGTCGAGCCGGAGGTCATGGGCTACGGCCCGATCCCGGCCACGGAGAAGGCCCTCGCCAAGGCGGGCCTCGACATCTCCGACATCGGCCTGTTCGAGATCAACGAGGCCTTTGCCGTCCAGGTCCTGGCCCTGCTGGACCACTACGGCATCGCCGACGACGACCCGCGTGTCAACCAGTACGGCGGCGCGATCGCCTTCGGCCACCCGCTGGCCTCCTCCGGTGTCCGTCTGATGACCCAGCTGGCCCGCCAGTTCGAGGAGCAGCCGGAGGTGCGCTACGGCATCACCACCATGTGTGTCGGCTTCGGCATGGGCGCCACGGTGATCTGGGAGAACCCGAACCACAAGGACGCCGGAGGCAACAAGTGAGCACCACCGAACTCCTGAAGGGCGCGGCCGAGCTCTTCCCCGACGAGGTCGTGACCTCGGCGCACGTACGCCACCTCGACCTGCCGTACGGCGCCGGGCGCTTCGCGCTCATCACGCTGGACAACGGCTTCGACCACACCAAGCCGACCACCTTCGGCCCGGCGTCGCTCGCGAACCTCAACACCGCGATCGACCAGGTCGAGGAGGAGGCCGCGGCCGGCGAGATCGTCGGTGTCGGCATCACCGGCAAGCCGTTCATCTTCGCCGTCGGCGCCGACCTCAAGGGCGTCGAGCTGCTGAAGGAGCACAAGGACGCGCTGGCCATCGGCAAGGGCGGCCACGAGGTCTTCAAGCGCCTCGCGGGCCTCGCGGTGCCGACCTTCGCGTACTACAACGGTGCCGCGATGGGCGGTGGCGTCGAGGTCGGTCTGCACTGCCAGTACCGCACGGTCAGCAAGGCGCTCCCGGCCTTCTCCCTCCCCGAGGTCTTCCTCGGCCTGGTCCCCGGCTGGGGCGGCTGCACTCTCCTGCCGAACCTGATCGGCGCCGACAAGGCCGTCCAGGTCGTCATCGAGAACAGCCTCAACCAGAACAAGCAGCTCAAGGGGCAGCAGGTCTTCGACCTCGGTATCGCCGACGCGATCTTCGAGGGCGCGGACTTCCTGGAGCAGTCGCTGATCTGGACCGCGAACGTCCTCAAGGGTGACGTCAAGGTCGAGCGCCCGGTGATCGACCGCGGTGAGGCCTGGGACCAGGCCGTCGCCAAGGGCCGCTTCATCGCGGACGGCAAGGTGCACGGCGCCGCCCCGGCCGCCTACCGCGCCCTGGACATCATCGCCGCCGCCAAGAACGGCGACCTGCAGCAGGGCTTCGACGCCGAGGACCAGGCGCTCGCCGACCTGATCATGGGCGGTGAACTGCGCGCCGGCATCTACGCCTTCAACCTGGTGCAGAAGCGCGGCAAGCGCCCGGCCGGCGCCCCGGACAAGAACCTGGCGCGCCCGGTCACCAAGGTGGGCGTGGTCGGCGCGGGCCTGATGGCCTCGCAGCTGGCGCTGCTCTTCCTCCGCCGCCTGGAGGTCCCGGTCGTCCTCACGGACATCGACCAGGAGCGCGTCGACAAGGGTGTGGGCTACGTCCACGCCGAGATCGACAAGCTGCTCGGCAAGGGCCGTATCAACCAGGACAAGGCCAACCGCCTCAAGGCGCTGGTGGCCGGTGTGCTGGACAAGGCCGAGGGCTTCGCGGACGCGGACTTCGTCATCGAGGCCGTCTTCGAGGAGATCGGCGTCAAGCAGCAGGTGTTCGCGGAGGTCGAGGCGGTCGCCCCGGCGCACGCGATCCTCGCGACGAACACCTCCTCGCTGTCGGTGTCGGAGATGGCGTCGAAGCTTCAGCACCCCGAGCGGGTCGTGGGCTTCCACTTCTTCAACCCGGTCGCGGTCCTGCCGCTCCTTGAGATCGTCCGCGGCGAGAAGACGGACGACGCCTCGCTGGCCACGGCCTTCGCCGTCGCCAAGAAGCTGAAGAAGACCGCGGTCCTCACCAAGGACGCCCCGGCGTTCGTCGTGAACCGCATCCTCACCCGCTTCATGGGCGAGATCCAGAACGTCATCGACGAGGGCACCCCGGTCGAGGTCGCCGAGAAGGCGATCGAGCCGCTCGGCCTGCCGATGTCGCCGCTGGTCCTGCTCGAACTGGTCGGCCCCGCGATCGGCCTGCACGTCTCGGAGACCCTCAACCGGGCCTTCCCGGACCGCTTCAAGGTCTCCCCGAACCTCGCGGCCGTCGTCAAGGCGGGCAAGCGCGGCTTCTACGTCTACGACTCCGGCAAGCCGGAGCTGGACCCGGAGGTCGCCGCGCTGCTGAAGCAGGGCGACACCGTGCTGACCGAGGAGCAGGTCCGCGACCGGGTCCTGGACGCGGTGGCGCAGGAGATCGGGCTCATGCTCGACGAGGGCGTCGTCGCCGAGGCCCAGGACATCGACCTCTGCCTGATCACGGGCGCCGGCTGGCCCTTCCACCTGGGCGGCATCACGCCGTATCTGGACCGGGAGGGTGTCTCGGAGCGCGTGAACGGCAAGAAGTTCCTGGCTCCGGGCGTGGCGAGCGTCCCGGCGTAACGCGCGCACGCAGATGAGGAGGGCCTCCGCCGTTCGGCGGAGGCCCTCTTCGCCGTTCTCAGGCCGACCAGGGCCCGAGGGGACTGCCGACCGTCGGGGACAGCTGGCGGCGGGTATGCAGTAGTCCGTCCGTGCCGATGACCGCGACGACGAGCGCGCCCGTCGCGTCGTAGGCCAGCGCCGGGGCCTGCGCGAACATCGCGCCGGACTCCTGCCAGTGGGTGCCCGAATCCTTCTTGTCCCGGTCGGGCAGCGAGGTGACGAGACGGCCGCGGCTGCCGCGGTGGGCCAGGAAGGCCTCGCGGGCGCCGCGTTCGGGGGCCCACAGGGCGGCGACGGCTCCGGTGCCGCCGTGGCCGCCGAGGCCCGCGCCGGAACCGGGCCAGCGGCCGTCGGCGTGCTGACGGTAGGCCATGACCTGCTGGGTGCCGGCCTCGCGGAAGTACAGGCAGGTTCGGCCGTCACCGGAGTCGACGGCGGTGACCCCGCCGGTGGCGGGACGGCCCGTCCGCAGGGTGTCGTCGAGCAGGAAGGGGCCGCCGGGTTCGGCCTGGTGCCAGCGCCAGACGGTGTTCTTGCCCGGCACATACAGCTCGACCGTGCCGCGTTCGGTGGCGAGGGCGCAGCCCGCGTCCTGCACGAAGGAGCCGCCGAGGTTCTCCCACGGCAGCCAGGTGCCGTCGGCCTCCCGGCGGCGGCAGGCGACGCCCTGGTCGAAGGTGCGGACGAAGACGTACAGCCGGCCGGCCGCGTCGACCGCCGCCGAGGGGACGCCCGCCTCGCGCTGCCGGCGGCCGTCGCCCTGCGTCCAGTCGGGGTTCTCCAGGGTCTGCCAGCCGTTGAAGCCGTTGCCGCCCGGGTCCTGCACGGTGTGCACGACGTCGACGGTGACCCCGCCGCCGACGACGTTCTGGCGGCGCAGGCCGACGAGTTCGGCCGGGCCACCGGGCAGGCCGGTGACGGCGAGCGTCGGCGCGATCCAGCCGTCGCCGAGCACGAAGGGGCCCTTCCACTCGCCGCTCGCCGGTCCGGTCTCCGTCCAGAAGGCGAGCCGCCCGGCCAGCACGGCGAACGCGTTGAGCCGCCCGCCCGGCCCGAGCCGCAGCCAGTGCGTGGTCGGCGAGTAGCGGTAGGCGGCGCTGTTCATGTGGGTGCTGCGGAAGGGGTCGGTCCCCAACTGGCGGTCGCCGCAGGTGTGGCAGGTCCCGTGCGGGCAGACCGTGGGGGCGTCGAGGCCGCTGTAGGTCGCCAGGTACTCGGCCTTCTCCGTGACGGCGGCCGAGTCGAGGTTGTAGCCCCAGAAGCGGTTGGCGTAGGCGCGGTAGTGCTCGACGACCGGGTTGTGGCCGCCCTCCCGGTACCGGGCGAGGGCGGCGAGCGCGAACTGCGTGGTGGTCGTGTGGTCGGCGTGGTCGGAACACACGAACTCGGCGCGTCCGCCGTCGTGTTCGGGGTCGGGGTCCATGGTGCGCACCGTGGTGGGGCGGACATGGCCGAGCAGCGCGGTCAGGGCCGCGATCACCTGCTCACGGGTGATGTGCTGGACCTGCCCGACCGTGCAGCCGTGCACCGGCAGCGTGGCCTGGGTGCGCAGGGCCCCCTCCCACAGGTCGTGCAGCCGGGTGCGGGTACCTCGGTCGGTGGGCGCCCCCATGTGCAGCTGGAGGAAGTACAGGCACACCTCGTCGTGGTCGACGAGGGTGAACCGCTCCGCGGCGAACCCGGGGACCAGGTCGACGGGTTCGCGCCGCCAGGGGTGATTACGGTCGCCGGTGGCCATACGGGCGTAGGCGGAGCGCAGCCCGCAGCCGCGCTCGGTGCTGTAGCGGGCGAAGTCCGGCTGTACGGCGGCGCGTTGGGGCTCGTTGGTGTCGACGTTGATGCCGTCGCCCTCGCCCGCGGTGACGACCACCGTGGTGATCCGGTCGCCGTCCTGGAGCGAGCGCACCAGGTCGGGGTTCATGAAGTACAGGTCGTCGTCCTGGTGGGCGACGATGTGCAGGATGGAGCGGGTGGAATCGGTCATCGGCCCTCCTCGGGCGTCGGGTTCAGCCGGGTCACGGCGTCGGGCGCCTTCATCGGTCCACGACGTTCATGGCCATGGCGCCGGAGGCGGAGCAGTAGGGCCGCACCCAGACCGGGCGGGCCGGATGGACCACCGCGTACGGCGAGGCCTCGTCGCCGACCAGTGGCACGGACGGGTAGACGTAGGCGCCCTTGACGTCGGGGAAGTCCTCCAGCAGATGGCACACGCGCACCTTGCGCCGGTCGTACGGGTCGGGCTGCAGCCACCAGTCCCAGTCCTCCCAGCGCTCCAGGCGGTGGTCGACGACATGGCGCAGCGGTGCCCGGGCGCGGAAGGCCTGGCGGCCGAGGACCTCGACGGGCACGGAGAAGGTGCGGCTGTGGCGGCCGCGGCGGCTGACGATGAACAGCGCTCCGGGCTCGATCCGGCGTCCGCCGGTCAGTACGCCCCGCACGGTGACGGCGCCGTCCGCCGACTCGACCCGGGTGCACTCGACATGCTGCTCGCGTACGACGGTGCGCAGCATCAGCCTGCCGTTGGGCTGGGCGTACGGCAGGTTCCAGCCGATCGGGCCGGTCGGCGGGCGGGCGATGAGCCGGGCGCGGGCGTCGATGAGGGCGCGGGTGTCGCGGACGCCGGCCTTCATGTGCACGGGCGAGGACTTGGGGGCGCTCATCGTCACCTGCCAGCGCCCGTCGCCGAGTTCGTCGAGGGCGGAGGGGGTCAGGACGGCGGTGTAGCGGGTGCCGCCGTTGTCCAGGTCCTTGCGGGAGGTGCGCAGCGGGAGGTCGGGGCGGGCCTCACCGTCGGAGGGCTTGTGGCGCAGCACGAACCGCCAGCGGCGGCGCCCTTCCTCGGGTCCGTCGGCGGACAGCCGCAGCCAGCCCGCGTCGTCGGCGGTGATGTCCACGGTGGCCGCGCCGAGGGAGACGGGCGGCACGGTGAGCTGCTCGGGTCCGGCCGTGCGGGCGCCGGCCGGGGCGCGGTAGCCGCGGTGGGCCGCGGCGCGGCGGCGGGCGGCGTCCTCGAAGAGCTCGACGTAGCGGTCGGCCACGGCGGCGGGGTCGTAGCGGGTGGCGTTGCGCAGGGCGGCGGCGCCCATGGCGCGGCGCAGCGGGTCGTCGGCCATGAGGCGGCGCAGGCCCCAGGCGATGCCCTCGACCTCGCCGTTGGGTACGAGGAAGCCGTCCTCGCCGTCGCGCAGGATCTCGCGGGGGCCGACGGGGCAGTCGGTGGAGACGACGGGCAGTCCGCACCGCATCGCCTCGACGAGCGTCATGCCGAAGGACTCGGCGCTGGAGGTGACCGCGGCGATGGAGCCCTTGGCCCACTCGGACTCGATGGGCGAGAAGCCGCCCATGAGCAACGCCCTTCCGGTCAGGCCGAGTTCGGTGACCAGTGCGCGCAGCTTGCCGGCCTCGCCGCCGTCGCCGTAGATCCGCAGCTGCCAGTCGGGGAAATCGTGGGCCAGGTGTCCGAAGGCGCGGATGAGGAGGTCGTAGCGCTTGATGTGGTGCATGCGGCCGGCGCTGACGACGACCTTGCGCGAGCAGTCGGAGGGGGCGACGGCGGGTTCGGGCACGCTGTTGGGGATGCCGACGACGGGGATGCCGGGGATCGGCGTGTTCTCGGTGAAGGAGCGGGCGTCGGCTTCGGTGACCGTGGTGATGGCGTCGAGCCGGGGGTAGACGCGAGCCATCTCCGCGCGCACCGCGGGCGGGATCGCCAGGTGCGTCATGTGCTCCTGGGCCACACGCAGGGCGCCGTCGCGGGTGTGCGCGGCGACGAAGAGGTTGAGGCTGGGGCGGGTGCCGACGACGACGTCGGCGGACGTCCTTTGCAGGTCGCGGATGATCCGTCCGTCGGTGAAGCGGCTGTACTGCGCGTAGAACTCCTCCTGGCGCGGCACCACTTCGCTCGGTTCGTCGCTGCCGGCGGCGCCCTTGTCGGCGGAGCCGGGGCGCAGGTCGACCAGGGCGCGCACGGTGATGCGCGGGGAGATCTCGAACTTGGTGGCGGTGGTGCGCCGGAACACCGAGACGATCTCCACGTCGTGGTGGACGGAGAGTGCCTCGGCGAGGTTGATGACCGTGCGGTTGGTGCCGCCGATGCCGTAGATGTTGTTGATCAGGAAGGAGATCTTCACCGGGCCTGGGGTTCTTTCTGGTTGTGGCTCTCCTTCTTCTCGAAGGGGGACGGCACCGGGTAGTAGGTCCGCAGGAAGCGGCTGAGCATGGCCGTCTGGTGCTCGGTGTCATGGCCGTCGGAGAGGGTGTCGTTGATGCAGAACGCCTGCCGGTCGCGGCGGGCGAGCAGGATGCCGAGCCGGCGCTGGATCTCGGGCTTGGCGAGGTCGAGGTAGGCGAAGGTGATGTTCGAGGGCACGGCCCGGCCGGTGAAGTAGGCGTAGTAGTGGTAGAGCGACGACGGGATGGAGATGTCGGCCGCGCTGCGGAACCGGCTGTGCGAGGTGCGGCGGTGGTCCTCGGCGAACTCGCTCTCGATCTCCGCCAGCACGCTGCAGCGCAGCGCGTAGGGGGCGTGCCGGAGCTTTTGCACGATGGCGCTGCCGAAGTGGTCCTGCAGCAGGCGGCGGTTGTTCTTGCCGGCCGCGTCGACCGGGCGGTCGACGGGGGTCAGGTCCCACCGGGGCACCTGCGAGGGGGAGAAGAAGGTGCGGGTCATGCCGTTGGAGAGGAAGAAGTCCTGGGGGGTGACGGGGCTGCCGAGGAACATGTCGTCGTTGAAGTAGAGGAAGTGCTCGCTCAGGCCCTTGATGTGGTGCAGCCGGCTCTCGATGGCGTGCGAGTTGAAGGTGGGCAGCGCGCTCGGGTCGTCGAAGATCTCCGAGTGGTCGACGACGGTGATGCGCGGGTGGGCGTCGTTGAGCCAGGCCGGGCGCTGCCGGTCCGTCACCAGGTGGACATGGCGCACCCAGGGGGCGTTCTGCTCCAACGCGCGCAGGGAGTAGCGCAGTTCGTCGCGGCTGATGTAGCGGGCGGCGTTGGCGGACTCGGTGTGGTAGCCGTGCTCGCCGTACGCGCCGCGCCGCCGCTGCCACTCGGGGTCGCTGCCGTCGACCCAGGTGTAGACGACGTCGATCGGGAAGCGCACGTCCTCGGGCAGCGGGTCGGCGCACGGCCGGATGGTGCGCACCGAGCGGGTGCGGCGGGTGTGCAGGGCGGCGAAGCCGGTGAGCCGGCTGACCGGGACGGTGACCCGGGGCTCGTCCAGGGCGACGTCCTCGGTGACCCGGTTGGGGCGCGGCGCGTGCAGCCGGCCGTCCTCGGGACGCCAGAACTCGATGTCGCAGCCGTGCTCCAGGCCGAGGACCAGGGAGCCGGCCGGGTCGCTCCACACCATGCCGACCCGCAGCACGCCGGCCTGCCGGGCCAGCTGCCGGCCCGCCCGCGATCCGGCCAGGACGGTGCGGCCCTGGGCCGACTCGCCCCGGCAGGCCCGCAGATGGACGGGGCTGCGCTCGGCGCACCGCTCCAGCACCTGTCCGACCCGCTCCCGGTCGGCCTCGGCGACAGCGAGGCAGGAGCGGAAGTCGGAGCTGCCGCGTACGGCGAAGTAGTCGACGCCGAGCTCCTCCAGGGCGGTGACCACGAGTTCGAGGTTGGCCTCGCGCAGGCCGAGCGGGGAGACGGCCGGGCGGATCAGCGCGATCCGCGCGCCGTGCCCGGCGAGCGCGGCCAGCCGCTCCCCCGCACCGGACAGGTGCGGCCAGCGGCGCCGGGCCCGGGCGCCGCGCACGACGCGGGCCATCAGGTTCACGGTGTGCAGCCGGCGCAGCAGCTGCTTGAGCGCCATGCGCAGGCGCGGTGGCACGCGGCGCGCGATACGGCGTCTGAGGCCCGCCGGTACCAGGGTGCGGTACGCGCCCACCGCGGCGGAGGCCTCGGGGTTGCCCATGCTCACGGCTGGTTGTCCGCCTCGTCGTGTCCGTCGGGGTCCTGGCCGCCCTCGAAGATGCTCGGGACGGGGAAGTAGCGGTGCAGAAAGCTCGTGACGGCCTTGGTGCCGCCGCGGGCGCGGGCCTCGTCGGTGCCGAGGCCGAACAGCTGGATGTGCTGGCTGTCCCGGCGGACCAGGAGCCGCTGCAGGTGGTCGGCGATGCCGGGCAGTGCGGCGTGCAGCGCCACGGTGGCCTCGCCGGAGGGGTCGGCCAGGCCCGCGGTGTGGGCGAAGTGATGGACCACTCCGTCCAGCGGATGGGTGCCGGGTACGGCGGGCAGCCACTGCGCGTCGTCGAGCGGCAGCGGCGCGACACCGGTGGCGGCGAGCCGGGTGAGCGTCTCGACGCGGTGCGGCTGGGGGCCGTGCGCATAGCCGTGCGCGACGACCCGGCCGGCGGCCGAGTAGGCGGTGCGGGTCCATGGGGCGAAGGACTCCTGGGCGTTCCAGGGTCCGCGCCGGGGGCGGGTGGCGCCGTTCGGGGTGAAGTAGTCGAAGGGCCGCACCGGCCTGCCGAGCAGGGCGCCGGGGCGCAGCAGCAGGAAGTGCTCGGCGAGGTCGGGGAGTTGGCTCAGGTGCCACTCGGAGCCGGGCCGGGCGCGGACCACGGTGAGCCGGTCGTCGGCGACCAGCCAGTCCGGCGGGCTCGCCTCGGCGACCACATGGACGACGTCCACCCAGGGCGCGTACTGGTGCAGGGAGCGCAGTGCGGCCCGCAGCAGCTCCTCGCCCCAGGGGGTCGCGTGCTGCCACAGCAGGACGGCGTCGACGGGGAAGGTGATCTCCTCCAGACGCAGGACGTCGAAGTTCTCCAGGGTCACGGTCGGCTCCAGGTCGCCGTCGATGTCGCAGTAGCCGGACAGCCGGTCCAGGCCGATCTCGACGCCGGGTGCGTCGCTGGGCACCGCGCGCTGCACACGGTTGGGCCGCGGGCCGACCAGCCGCTCGGTGGCCAGGTCGGTGTTGGTGCTCCAGAACTCGATCTCGATGCCCTGGTCCTCGCCGACCCAGAGGTTCTCGGTGGGATCGGTGCGCAGCCAGGTCAGGCGGATGACCTTGGCCCTGCCGTAGTGCTTCCACGCCCGGACATGGCTGCCGGGCAGCTCGCGGGTGTCGTTGTGCGCGGGCGAGACGCAGACGACGTAGCCCGTGTGATCCTCCAGCAACGCGCGTAGTACGCGGCGGACGGCGCCCTTGTCCTTCAGGTCGACGGCGAGGCAGATCCGCCGGTCGTCGAGGGCCGGCACCGCGAACCAGGGGATCTCGGCGGCGTCCAGGGCCTGGGTGACCAGGTCGTGGTCGAGCCGCCGGGCCAGGTCGGGGGTGAGGCCGCCGTGCACATGGCCGACCCTGCCGTCGGGTGCCTGGGTGCGGCGCTCGGAGCCGCCGAGGCCGGCCCTGCGCACCCGGCGCAGGGCGCGCCGGTGCAGCCGGGCCTCGCGGCGGCTCAGGGTGCGCGCGAGCCGCCGCTTGACCTTGCGCCGTACGCCCACCGGGACGGTGGTGGCGGCGGCGGAGCGTACGGGCTGGGGGACGAGGCGTTTGTAGACGTTGGCCGCGGAGCTCATGGACGTCGGGTCCGACACGTCATGAACTCCGTTTCATCTCTCGTGGGGGCTGGGGGTGGGGAAGTACGCGTTGAGGAAGCCGTCCAGCAGCTCCTGCTGTGCCTCGATGTCCTCGGGTGTCGAGAAGGCGTCGTTGAGGCAGAAGGAGTCCTGGTCGCGGCCGTCGAGCAGCCGTTGCAGCCGGTCCGCGAGGTCGGGCACCGCCAGCTGCAGATAGGTGAAGGGCATCGATCCCGGTTGCGCGCGGCCGGTGAGGGCGGCGTAGTACAGCGCGAAGGACGACGTGGGCGACAGGTCGGTCATCGCACGGAAGCGGCTGGCCGCCGTGCGGGCCCAGGCTTCGGGGAAGTCTCGTTCGGCCTCCTCCATGGCGGACCGGCGCAGGGCGTACGGGATGTGCTCCATCGGCTGTGTGATCACTCTGCCGAAACGTTCCAGCAGCAAAGCGCGATTGTTCTTGCACGCCGCGTCGACCGGGGTGTCGGTCTCCACGACCGGCCCCTGCGGGATGCGGTTGCGCGAGGGGAAGTAGCGGGCCGTGCCGCTCGGCGTGAAGAAGGCGTGCGGGGCCACAGGGCGGCCCATGAACATGTCGTCGTTGAAGTACAGGAAGTGCTCGGCCAGGCCCTCGATGTGGTGCAGCTGCGACTCGATGGCGTGCGAGTTGAACACCGGCAGCACCGAGCGGTCGCGGAAGATCTCGCGGTGGGTGGCGATCCGCACCCCGGGCAGGTCCTCGCGCAGCCAGGGCGGGACCTGGTCGTCGGTGACGATGTACACGTTGCGGATCCAGGGTGCGAACAGATGCAGCGAGCGCACCGAGTAGCGCAGTTCGTCACGGCTGATGAAGCGTGCGTCGCTGGCCGACTCCGCGTGGTAGACCTCGCCCTTCGCCTGCGCCTTGCGCTGCTTCCAGGCCGGGTCGTTGCCGTCGACCCAGGTGTAGACGGCGTCGACGGGGAAGGTGATGTCGTCCGCGCAATTCACCAGGAACTCGGGGCGGGTGGCGAGTGCGGGCGCCAGGTGCCGCGGGGTCCAGTCCGACACGAACCGGCTGAACAGTCTGGCGGCCCCGACGACGTTCGGGCCGTCGGCCGCGACGGCCCAGGTGGCGCGGTTGGCGCGCGGTGCGACGAGGTAGCCGCCGCTGCGCTGCCAGAACTCGACCGCGCAGCCGTACTCGTGCCCGAGCAGCAGATGCCGGCCCGGGTCGGTGCGGTACCAGCTGATCTGCAGGACGCGCGCGGCGGTGACCTCGCGCCAGGCCCTGGGGTCCCGGGAGGAGACCGGCTTGGCCGGGCGGGGTGCGTCGGGGTCGATCACGCTCAGATGCCCCGGGTACTGGCCCAGCCCGCGGAACACCGCGCCCAGCACCTGCTCCCGGTACTCCTCGGCGACGGCCACGACCGTGCCGTGGTCGGTGGTGCCGCGGACGGCGAAGTGGGGGACGCCGGCCGCGTCGAGCAGAGCGGTCAGCGCGCTGCGGTTGGCCTCGCGGGCCGACAACGGCGTCAGACCGGGCTCGACGTAGACGTCACCGTGCTCCGCGGTCACCGTGGTGGGCGCCGACCGGGCGGCGGGCCGCTGTGCGGCTCCGCCTTGGACGGTACGGCCGGCTGCCGGACGGGGCGCCTGCCCCACCGCATGATCGGATACGGCCGTCACGCCGATCGCCCCCCACGGGTCGACGCACACAGCAGCACAGCCACCCCACCCTCCCTCTGCTCACCCCGGCACGGCCGAAAGTGAGTACTGGTGGCCGCTCGCCTTCGTGCCCCCCGGCTCGATCCGCGACCACATGGGCGACGGCGGGCAGCCGTCGCCGGTTCACACCGAATGTTTAACCTTCACAGGACCGGCACATCATCAGCAAGCGCCTACACAGCTGTCAAGATCAGTCAGAAATGACAGAAAACACATACAACCCTTAATTGCTTCTGAATGTCTGATGACCGGTGGACGACCGTCCGCCACAGCAGACGGGCCCGGCCTCTCCCCCCACTCGTGCCCCGAGCCACCTGGATGAGGAGAGAGGACCCACGCACATGACGCACGTCCAGACGGAGACGGGGCCCCGGGAATCACGGCGCGCACCGTCGCGGCGCCGGGCCAGGCCGCCCCGTCGGCGCCGTCGGGTCTGGCGCTGGATCGCTCTGAGCCTCGTCCTGCTGGTGCTGGCCGCGGGCGGTGCCGGCTACTGGCTGTACAGCGATCTCAACGGCAACATCGAAGGCGTCGACCTGGACAAGGCGATCGGCGACAACCGTCCCGAGAAGCTGCCCACGTCCGGGCAGAACCTGCTGGTCCTGGGCTCGGACTCGCGCTCCGGTGCCAATGCGTCGCTGGGCACGGGCAAGGTCGCCGGGGCGCGCTCCGACACCGCGCTGGTGATCCACATACCCGAGGGCCGGCGCAAGGCGGTCGCCGTGAGCATCCCGCGCGACACGCTGGTGACGCGGCCCGAGTGCCAGGCGAAGGACGGCTCACAGCTGCCGTCCGCGAAGCGCGTGATGTTCAACTCGGTCTACTCGCTGGCCGGTCCGGCCTGTGTGGTCAAGACGGTCGAGCAGATGTCGGGGGTCCGCCTCGACCACTTCGTGGAGATCGACTTCGCGGGGTTCAAGGGGCTGGTCGACGCGATCGGCGGGGTGGACGTCACCGTCGACCAGGACATCCACGACAAGTCCAGCGGCCTGGATCTGACGGCCGGTGAGCATCGGCTGGACGGCACGCAGTCGCTGCAGTTCGTGCGCACCCGGCACGGCATCGGCGACGGCAGCGACCTCGGACGCATCGGTCTGCAGCAGCAGTTCATGATCGCGCTGCTGAGCGAGATCAAGAAGCAGGACCTGCTCGGCAGCCCGACCAAGACGTACAAGATCGCCAACAGCCTGACCAAGTCCCTCACCACCGACTCGGGGCTCGCCTCCCTCACCAAGCTCGCCGAGTTCGCCCGCAGCATGAACGGCATCGACCCCGCCACGATGGAGACGATCATGCTCCCGGTGAAGTACGACACCCAGGACCCGAACCGCGTGGTCGCCGCCCAACCCAATGCCGACCGCCTCTGGGAGGCCCTGCGCAAGGACCAGGAGATCCCGGCGTCGGCGAAGAAGTCACCGGCGCGGGGCGGGGGTTCGGGTTCCAGCTCCTGACGCTGGGGGCGCGGCACGGCGCCCCGCTCCCGCTGTTCGTCAGACGCGTACCGACGGGGACAGCGTCAGACCGGGGCCGCCCGACTGGCGGGCTATGTGCAGGGCGCCGTCCTTGGTGACGGTGGCCATGACGACGCGGCCGTGGGCGTCCAGGGACAGGGCGGGGGCCCCGACGGAGGGCTCACCGGTGGGCGCCCACCACAGGCCCGCCTGTTCGTTCTCGGTGCCGCACACCGCCAGTGCGACCTCGCCGTCGAGGCCGCGGTGCGCGAGCACCGTACAGTCGTAGCCGTCGAGCTCCGCCCGCAGCAGCGCCAACGGCTCGGCGGCCGGGGCGCCCCCGAGCGGGATCAGCCAGCCGCCCGGGCGGTGGGCGACCAGCTGACCCGTGTCCCGGTCGGTCCAGTAGTACGTCGCCCGGTCCGGGGCCGTCTCCAGCGCCGCCGCGGTACCCGGCGTGATCTGCAGCGCGATGTTCGGCTCCTGCCCGAAGTCGCCGTCGGGCCCGGCCTGCCGCCACCACATGGCGTCCCGGCCGCCGCCCGCCAGCACCTCGATGCGCCCGGACGCGTGGGAGGTCACCGCGAGTCCGTCCTGCACCCCGCTGCCCTTGAGGTCCTCCCAGGGCTGCCACTTCCCGGTCGGCCCCTCGCGGCGCAGCATCAGCCCGCGTCCCGCGTTGCGCACGAAGACGTGCACACGCCCCGACCCGCTCACCGCCCCCATGGGTGTGCCGAACCGCGCGGCCTTCTCCCGGTCCTTGTGCGGATTGCCCAGCGAACGCCACTCGGTGACCGGGCGGCCCGTCTGGTACTGGATGGCGTGCACGATGTCGACCGCGGGCGGGCCGTCGCCCTTGCGCACCTCGCGCCGCCCCAGGAAGTGGACGTAGCTGTCCGCGCCCTGGACGACCGACAGATGGGTCAGGTCCGCCACGGGGAAGAACTCGGGGCCCGTCCAGTGCGGGCCGCCCGGCCGGACCTCGGTCCAGCGCAGCAGCCCGCCACGGGTACGGGCGTAGGCCGTCAGCCGGCCGTCCTTGCCGCGCGGCAGCCAGCGGCCGTCCACGGTCGCCTCGGCCGCGCGTCCCTCGTGTCCCCCGCGTCCCCCGGTCTCCTGTTGTTCGACCGCGCGCTCGGTGGTTCTGCGTCGGGCGGCGCCGCGCCCGGATCCGGTCCGCATGACGTGGCCCGCCCCTCCCTTGCGGCCCGGCGTGGCTGACCTGCCGATTCCCGAACACCTGTTGCACGGGGAAGCCGAGCGCGCCCCATCATAGGTCGAACATTTCGCGAACACCGTGTGACCGAGACGTGGAGGCGGCCGCCCCTCACAGCTCCCGCCAGGCCTCCAGCGCCAGTCCCGGCTCGTCCTTGCGGCGGGTCAGCAGGAGTTGTCCGGTCGACGGTGACAGCGTTGCCGCCACCACGCGGTCGTCCTCGTCGACCGCGAGGGACACCGTGGCGTCCGAGGGGAGCGCGGGGCCCGACTCGGTCCACCAGGCGCCCGCCGACTCCTGCTCGGTGGGGTACGCGGCGAAGGCGACGCGCCCGCTCGCCGAGCGCTGGGCGAGCAACGTGCAGTCGTGGCCGTCGAGTTCGCAGCGCACCGCGGAGACCGGACCCGGCCCGGCCGACGGCAGCAGTGTGACCGCCTTGCCGCCGGGGCGCCAGACGCACAGGTCGCCCGAGTCGTCGGTGTAGAAGAGGGTGGTGCCCTGCGGGGAGGTGGCGAGGGCGCGCAGGGTGCCCGGGCGGACGGAGGCCTCCAGCGCCTCCTCCAGCGCGGGCTGTTCCCCCGCCTTCTCCTGCCGCCAGTACAGCAGGCCGTTCGGGACCGCCGCGTACAGCTCGACGCGGCCGGACTCGCCGGTGACGGCCGCCAACTCCTCCTGCACCTCACGCCCCTTGAGGTCGCGCCAGGGCCCCCAGCCGCCCTTCTCCTTCTGGCCGAGCATGCTCACCCCGCCGCCCCTGTTGCGGACGAAGACATGGGCGCGGCCCTCGGCGTCGACCGCGACCGCCGGGGTGCCGGTCCGGTCGCCCTTCTTGTTGGGGTGGCCGATCGGGTTCCAGTCGAGGGCGGCGAGGCGGGGCCGGAAGTGGGTGGAGTGCACCAGGCCGGCCTCACCGGGGACGGTGGGCCGCCAGGAGACCAGATGGGCGTAGGCGTTTCGGCCCTGGCCGACGGCGGGGGGCGGGAGCAGCTTCTGGTCGCCCCCGATGCGGTGCGCGGGGGTCCATGCGGTGCCGGGTCCGCGTTCCGCGCGGCACAGGACCGCGTCGTCGGTCGGCAGATAGACACTGAGCCGGCCGTCGCGGCCGCGTATGAGCCAGTCGCCGTTCACCGGTTCACTCTATGCGGGGCGGTGCGCCGGCCGCGTCCCGGCCCCCGCGTGACGCACGGCTTCGTACGGGTCCGGTGCGCGCGGTGGGGCACCCGGCGGGCAGGCTGTACCCAGCAACCACCGCACGAGGGCAACCCCGCACGAGGGGCAACCCGCACGAGTAAGGAAGCCGATTCATGACCGACCAGCTCACCGTGAGCGTCCTGGGCACGGGCATCATGGGCGCCGCGATGGCGCGCAACCTCGCCCGCGCCGGACACACCGTCCGCGCCTGGAACCGCACCCGCGCCAAGGCCGAGCCGCTCGCCGGCGACGGCATCCAGGTCTGCGACTCCCCCGCCGAGGCGGTGCAGGACGCCGACGCCGTCCTGACGATGCTCTACGACGGTCCGGCCGCCCTGGGCGTGATGCGCGAGGCCGCCCCGGGGCTGCGCTCCGGCGCCGCCTGGGTGCAGTCGACCACCGCGGGCATCGGGGCGACCGGTGACCTCGCGGCGTTCGCCGAGGAGCACGGGCTCGTCTTCTACGACGCCCCCGTGCTCGGCACCCGGCAGCCCGCCGAGGCCGGTCAGTTGACGGTGCTGGCCGCCGGGCCCGTCGAGGGCCGCGAGACCGTGCAGCCGGTGTTCGACGCGGTCGGGGCGCGCACCGTGTGGACCGGTGAGGACGGCGCGGCGGGCAGCGCGACCCGGCTGAAGCTGGTGGCCAACAGCTGGGTGCTCGCGGCCACCGCGGCGGCCGGCGAGGTCCTGGCGCTTGCGCAGGGGCTCGACGTCGCCCCGGAGAGCTTCTTCGACCTGATCGCCGGGGGCCCGCTCGACATGGGCTATCTCAAGGCCAAGGCGGCCCTGGTACTGGAGGACCGGCTCACCCCGGCCAGCTTCGCGGTGGGCACCGCGGCCAAGGACGCCCGGCTGATCGTCGAGGCCGGCCGGCAGCACGGGGTCCGCCTGGACGTGGCCGCCGCGAGCGCGGAGCGCCTGGAGCGGGCTGCCGCACAGGGCCACGCCGACGAGGACATGGCCGCGGCCTACTTCGCGAGCTTCGACGAGCCCGAGAAGCAGGCCGACTGACCCATGGACGCCGCAGACCGGGGCGACCCCCCACTCCTGCTCGTCGTCGACGCCGCCAACGTCGTCGGCTCGGTCCCCGACGGCTGGTGGCGCGACCGCCGAGGCGCCGCGGAACGCCTGCGCGACCGGTTGGCGGCCGACGGCCTGCCGGGCCACGACGGCCCCGTCGAGATCGTCCTCGTGGTCGAGGGCGCGGCCCGCGGAGTGCAGTCGGTCCCCGGCGTACGGGTGGAACCGGCCCCCGGCAGCGGGGACGACCACATGGTCGAACTGGTCGCGGGAGCGGGCGAACGGCCCGTCCTGGTGGTGACGGCAGACCGCGAACTACGCCGCCGCGTACAGGACCTGGGCGCAGAGGTCACGGGCCCACGGACCGTACGACCGGGGTAGCGGGACCGCATGGGGGTCGCCCCCCCGCCGGACACAGGCCAACGACGCGTCCTGATGACGACCGCAGACCGGGAACGACGGCGCCGCGGACCTGAGCGCGCGGGTCGCGGGTCCGCGGACCGTCAGGCAGCCGCCGGCCTGCCCGGCCTCGACGGACAGGCCGCGGTCACCCTCGTGATCGAAGGGGCGACCCGCGGGATCGAGTGGTCACCCCCGGCTGGTCGCGGACGCAGGCCAACACCCCGTCCCGATCGTGACCGCAGACCGCGAACCACACCGACGCGTACAGCACCTGAGCACCCAGGTCACGAACCCACAGACCGTACGACCCGCGCAGCGCCCGGCGGTCAACGGCCTGCCGGGCCACGTCGCGCCCGCCGAGATCGCCCGCACGGTCGCAAGACACGGCCCGCGAGACCAGATGGTCGGGCCCGCTGGTGGCGGACGCAGGCCAACACCCCGTCCCGATCGTGACCGCAGACCGCGAACTACGCCGACGCGCACGGGACCAGGGCGCCCAGGTCATGGGCGCACGGACCGTCAGGCCGGCGTGGCGTCGCGCCCCCGTGACCGCCCCGCGGCCCCATTCGGCCTCTCCTGAAAAGGGGCGAACGGGGCCGCCGGTTCGGCAGTCGGGGTTATCGGCCGTTCGTCACGGCCCCTTCCTCCGGTCGGGCGAGGCGGCTGTGGGTGCGGCTGTAGAAGAAGTACACGACCAGGCCGATCGCCATCCAGATGGCGAAGCGGAGCCAGGTTTCGGCGGGGAGGTTGAGCATCAGCCAGAGGGAGGCCAGGACCGACAGGATCGGCAGGAAGGGCACCAGCGGGGCGCGGAAGGAGCGCTCCAGGTCGGGGCGGCTCCTGCGCAGGATGATCACGCTGATCGCGACGACGATGAAGGCGAAGAGCGTGCCGATGTTCACCAGCTCGGCGAGCTCGCTGAGGCTGGTGAAGCCGGCGACGATCGCGATGACGACGCCGAGCAGGATCGTCGGGCGGTACGGGGTACGGAAGCGCGGGTGCGTGTGCGAGAAGAACCGCGGCAGCAGCCCGTCCCGGCTCATCGCGAAGAACACCCGGGACTGGCCGAGGAGCAGGATCATGCAGACCGTGGTCAGGCCGACGGCGGCGCCGAAGCTGATCAGGCCCGCGAACCAGGGATGCCCCGTGGCCTTGAACGCGTCGGCGAGCGGCGCGTCGACGGACAGCTTGCTGTACTTCTGCATGCCGGTCACCACGATCGACACGGCGACGTAGAGCGTGGTGCAGATGATCAGGGAGCCGATGATGCCGCGCGGCACGTCCCGCTGCGGCTTGCGGGTCTCCTCGGCGGCGGTGGCCACGACGTCGAAGCCGATGAAGGCGAAGAAGACGACGGACGCGGCGGTGAAGATGCCCATCACGCCGAAGTTGGACGGCGCCCACCCGAACATCAGCTGAATCAGTGGCGCCTGGAGATTGCCGCCCGCCTCCACGGCCTGTTCCTTCGGGATGAACGGGTCGTAGTTGTCGCCCTTGATGAAGAACGCGCCCGCGATGATGACGACGAGGACGACGGCCACCTTGATGGCGACGACCAGCGAGGTGACCCGCGCCGACAGCTTCATGCCGACGACGAGGATCGCGGTGAGGACGAGGACGAGGGCGGCGGCGAGGATGTCGAAGCCGAAGCCGGAGGCGCCGTCCCGGCCGCTGAGCGCCTCGGGCATCTGCCAGCCCGCGTTGTCCAGCAGCGAGTGGATGTAGCCGGACCAGCCGACGGCCACCACCGCCGTGCCGAGCGCCAGCTCGAGGACCAGGTCCCAGCCGATGATCCAGGCGGGGAACTCACCCATTGAGGCGTACGAGAAGGTGTACGCGGAACCCGCGACCGGGACCGTGGAGGCGAACTCGGCGTAGCACAGGGCGGCGAGCCCGCAGACGACTCCGGCGACGATGAAGGAGAGGGAGACCGCGGGGCCCGCGGTGTCCTTGGCCGCCGTACCGGTCAGGACGAAGATGCCGGTGCCGATGATGACACCGACGCCGAACACCGTCAGATCGAGAGCCGACAGTGACTTCCTGAGCGCGTGTTCCGGTTCCTCGGTGTCCTGGATGGACTGTTCGATGTTCTTCGTCCTGAACAGCGTGCTGCTCACGTACCTACCTCCCACGCTCGTGAGACCTCGATATGGCTCAACATGATCGAGAGGGCCGGGAGTGCGTATGCCCCGGCAAGGGCAGGTTCACGCAAACGGGCCGGTTCCGCCACCTGGAGGAGTGGCGCAACCGGCCCGTGGGGGCGCTTTGTTCTAGTCGCGCGCGGGCTCCACCGCGTCCACTCCGGTCGCCGTACGGTCGAAGCGGCCGTCCAGCTTGGAGACCAGTCCGGTGACCTGGCGGGCGATGTCGGGTGCGGTGAGCCCGATCTCCGCCATGACCTCGGCGCGGGAGGCGTGGTCGAGGAAGCGCGGCGGGATGCCGAAGTCGCGCAGCGGGATGTCGACGCCCGCGTCGCGCAGGGCCTGCGCGATCGCCGAACCGACACCGCCGACGCGGGAGTTGTCCTCGACGGTGACGACCACGCGGTGCCGCTCCGCGAGCGGCGCCATGGCCTCGTCGACGGGCTTGACCCAGCGCGGGTCGACGACGGTGGTGGAGATGCCCTGCTTGTCGAGCAGGGAGGCGATCTCCAGGCACATGGGGGCGAGCGCGCCGACGGAGACGAGCAGCACGTCCGGGGTCTGCGTGCCCGGCTCGCGCAGTACGTCCATGCCGCCCACGCGTCCCACGGCGGGTACGGCGGGGCCGACGGCGCCCTTGGAGAAGCGCACCACGGTCGGGGCTTCCTCGACCGCGACGGCCTCGCGCAGCTGGGCACGGACCTGGTCGGCGTCGCGCGGGGCGGCGAGCCTGAGGCCCGGGACGACCTGGAGGATCGACATGTCCCACATGCCGTTGTGGGAGGCGCCGTCGGTGCCGGTGATGCCGGCCCGGTCCAGGACGAAGGTGACGCCCCGCTTGTGCAGGGCGACGTCCATCAGGACCTGGTCGAAGGCGCGGTTGAGGAAGGTGGCGTAGACGGCGAAGACGGGGTGCAGCCCGCCCTGGGCCAGGCCCGCCGCCGACACGGCGCCGTGCTGTTCGGCGATGCCGACGTCGTAGATCCGCTCCGGGAAGGTGTCCGCGAACTTCTTCAGGCCGACCGGCTGGAGCATCGCGGCGGTGATCGCGACGATGTCCTTGCGCTCCTTGCCGAGCTTGACCATCTCGTCGCCGAAGACGGAGGTCCAGTCGGCGCCCGAGGCCTTGACGGGCAGGCCGGTGTCGGGGTGGATGGGGCCGATGCCATGGAAGCGGTCGGCCTCGTCCTGGAGGGCGGGCTGGTAGCCGCGGCCCTTCTCGGTGAGGCAGTGCACGATGACGGGCCCGCCGAAGCGTTTGGCGCGGGCGAGCGCCGACTCCAGGGCCTCGATGTCGTGGCCGTCGATGGGGCCGACGTACTTGAGCCCGAGGTCCTCGAACATGCCCTGGGGCGCGATGAAGTCCTTGAGGCCCTTCTTGGCCCCGTGCAGGGTCTCGTAGAGGGGCCTGCCGACGACGGGGGTGCGCTCCAGGAGGTCCTTGCCGCGGGCCAGGAAGCGCTCGTAGCCGTCGGTGGTGCGCAGGGTCGCGAGGTGGTTGGCGAGGCCGCCGATGGTCGGTGCGTACGACCGCTCGTTGTCGTTGACGACGATGACGAGGGGGCGGTCGCCGTCGGCGATGTTGTTCAGCGCCTCCCAGGCCATGCCGCCCGTCAGGGCGCCGTCACCGATCACGGCGACCACGTGGTCGTCGCGCTCCAGGATCTGGTTGGCCTTGGCGAGGCCGTCGGCCCAGCCGAGGACGGTCGAGGCGTGGCTGTTCTCGATGACGTCGTGCTCGGACTCGGCCTGCGAGGGGTAGCCGGACAGGCCGCCCTTCTGCTTCAGCTTGGAGAAGTCCTGGCGGCCGGTGAGCAGCTTGTGCACGTAGGACTGGTGGCCCGTGTCCCACAGCACCCGGTCCTTCGGGGACTCGAAGACGCGGTGCAGGGCGATGGTCAGCTCCACCACACCGAGGTTCGGGCCGAGGTGGCCGCCGGTCTTGGAGACGGCGTCGACGAGGAAGCTGCGGATCTCCTCCGCCAGCTGGTCCAGCTCCTCCAGGCTGAGCCGGTCCAGATCGCGCGGTCCCCTGATGCGGGTCAGCAGCGGCACCCGTGCCTCCTTGCAGTAGAGCTGATCGAGCCTTCGCCGGGCTCACCCGAGTCTAATGTTCCCCTCACGGGTGACACGCCAAGGGGCGCGGGGAACGCGCGAAGGGGCGCGGGGAACCGCGCGACCAGCCACGACGGACCGGCACGCGCAGTCAACCCACGCCCCTACGGCGAGAGAGGTTCCGCCCGGCGCTAGGCGCGCCCGGCCGTCTTCTGCGTCCTGCGGGTGACGGCGTCGATGACGACGGTCGCCAGCAGAACACCACCGGTGATCATGTACTGGACCGGGGAGGCGATGCCCTCCAGGGCCAGGCCGTACTGGATCGACACGATGACCAGCACACCGAGCAGCGCGTTCCAGGTGCGGCCACGGCCGCCGAACAGGGACGTACCGCCGATGACCGCCGCGGCGATCGCGTTCATCAGCAGGTCGCCGGCGCCGGCGCCCTGGTTGGCGGAGGCGATCTTCGAGGCGATGAACAGACCGCCGATCGCGGCGAAGGTGCCCGAGATCGCGAAGACCGAGATCCGGATCAGCTCCACGTTGATACCGGCACGCCGGGACGCCTCGACGCTGCCGCCGAGCGCGAAGATCTTGCGGCCGTACGGGGTGCGGCGCAGCACGAAGTCCGTGATCAGCAGGACGCCGATGAAGATCACGACGGCCAGCGGCAGGCCCTTGTACTGGTTGTAGACCACGGCCACCGCGATGGAGAGGACCCCGAGCAGCACCGTGCGCAGGATGGTCTCGCTCAGCGGCCGCGACGGCACGCCGGCGGCCTCGCGGCGCCGGTTGCCGAGGAAGGAGCTGACGAAGTACAGCGCGGTCACCACGATGGCGAGCGTGTACGCAGCGGCCACGTCCGTGAAGTAGTACGTGGTCAGCTTGGCGACCATGCCGTCGCTGTTGAGGTTGATCGTGCCGTTGCTGCCCAGGATCTGGAGCATGAAGCCGTTCCAGAACAGCAGGCCGGCCAGGGTGACCGCGAACGCGGGCACGCCGACCTTCGCGAAGAAGAAGCCGTGGATCGCACCGGCGACGGTGCCGGTGAGGATGGCCAGCACGAAGGCCAGCCACTCGTTCATGCCGTGGTTGATGTTCAGCACGGCGAAGGAGGCACCCGCGACACCGGAGACCGAACCGACCGACAGGTCGATCTCACCGAGCAGCAGCACGAAGACGATGCCGACGGCGATCATGCCCGTGCCGACCATCGCGATCGAGATGTCGGAGAGGTTGTTCGCGGTGAGGAAGTTGGAGTTCAGGCTCTGGAAGATGATCCAGATGATCACCAGACCGATGACGACCGGGATGGAACCCAGGTCGCCGGCCTTCATCTTGCGCTTGAACTCGCTGAGGTAGCCCGCGAAGCCCTGCTCGCGGACCAGCAGCCGGGGGTCGACGACGGTCGCGGCACCGGTCGCGGCCTCGGGGTTCTCCACGACGTGGTCACCGGGAGGCGTGGAGGTCTTGTCGATGCTCACTTCTTGATCTCCCCAGTGGTGCGCGCCGCACGACGGGTCACGGCGTTGTCCGTGGCGCCGGTGATGGCGGAGATGATCTCTTCCTGCGAGGTCGTCTTGACCTCGAAGACGCCGTTGTTGCGACCCAGACGCAGCACCGCCACCTTGTCGGCGACGGCCTTCACGTCAGCCATGTTGTGGCTGATCAGGATCACGGCGTGATTGCGCTCGCGCAGCCGCTCCACCAGGTCGAGGACCTGGGCGGTCTGCTCGACGCCGAGGGCGGCCGTGGGCTCGTCGAGGATGACCAGCTTGGGCTCGCCGAGCATGGAGCGGGCGATGGCCACGGTCTGGCGCTGACCGCCGGACAGCGAGGCGATCGGGATGCGGACGCTGGGAATGCGGATGGACAGCTGGTCCAGCAGTTCGCGGGAGCGGCGCTCCATCTCGACCTCGTCGAGGACGCCGAACTTGCGGACCTCACGGCCCAGGTACAGGTTGCCGACGACATCGATGTTGTCGCACAGCGCGAGGTCCTGGTACACCGTCGCGATGCCCAGGTGCTGGGCGTCGTGCGGCCGGTTGATGTTGACCGACCTGCCTTCCCACTCGATGACGCCTTCATCGATGGGATGCACGCCGGCGATCGTCTTGACCAGCGTGGACTTTCCGGCGCCGTTGTCGCCGACCAGGGCGACCACCTCACCGGCGTGGACTTCAAGCTCTACGTCGGTGAGCGCCTGGACGGCACCGAATCGCTTGGAGACCCCGCGCAACGCCAGCACGGGCGTAGCGGACACGTGAACCATCTCCTTCGCCGCCTGACCCGGCGGGAGGTTGTGCAGAAAGGGGGGTTGATCCGTCCGGCGCCCCGCGACGAGCTTGCGGGGCTGTTTGATGCGCGGGGCGCCGGAGGAGCCTTCGGAGCGGGCGTCCCGCAGGGGAATCCGTACACCGGACTCCCCTGCCTGGAAAGGACGCCCGGCTGCTTACTTCAGACCGATCTTGTCGCAGGCGGCCTTGTACTGGGCCGTGCAGATGTCGGCGACCGTGTAGACGCCGTCCTTGATGACGGTGTCCTTGATGTTGTCCTTGGTCAGCGACTGGACGGGGACCAGGACCGAGGGGACCTGCTTGGTGGTCGGGCTGTCGACCTTGTCCTTGGCGACGGAGTCGAGCGACTTGCCCTGGGCCAGGTTCACGGCCATCTCGGCGGCGGCGTCGGCCTCCGGCGCGTAGGGCTTGTAGACGCTCATGTACTGGGTGCCGGCGACGATGCGCTGGACACCGGCGAGCTCCGCGTCCTGGCCGGTGACCGGGATGTTGGAGATGCCGGCGGCCTTGAGGGCGGTGATGATACCGCCGGCCATGCCGTCGTTGGCGGAGTAGACGCCGATCAGGTTCTTCTTGCCGATCGCCGAGATCGCGCCCTCCATGTTGGCGTTGGCGTTCTCCGGCTTCCAGTCCTTGGTGTCGTAGGACTTGCCGATGTTGACCTTGCCCTGGAGGACCGAGAGAGCGCCCTTCTTGAACTGGGCGGCGTTCGGGTCCGTGGAGGAGCCGTTCATCATGACGATCTTGCCGGACTTGGCCTTGGAGCCGAGGGCCTTGAGGAGGGCCTCGCCCTGGGTCTTGCCGACGGTCTCGTTGTCGAACGAGGTGTACGCGTCGATGGGGCCCTGCGCCAGACGGTCGTAGGCGACGACGGGGATGCCCGCGTCGTGGGCCTTCTGCACCGAGTTCTTGATCGCCGCCGAGTCGACCGCGTCCACGATGAGGACGTCCACCTTGTTGGTGATCATCGTGTCGACCTGCTGGTTCTGCGTGCTGGCGTCCTGCTTGGCGTTGGCGTAGACGAGCTGCGCCTTGTCGTTCGTGAGCTCCTTGATCTTCTTCTCGATCAGGGGCTTGTCGAACTTCTCGTAGCGAGCGGTCTGGTTCTCCGGAAGCAGGAGACCGACCTTGATGTCGTCGCCCTTCTTGGCCGACGACGACGAGTCCGAGTCGCCGCCGGACTCCTTCGCACTGCCACAGGCGGCGAGGGAAACGGCCATCGCACCCGCGGCAACGGCAAACGCGGCACGACGCATACGCGTGTTCACTTCAGAAACCTCCCTGACGAGGCCGCGACACTGCGGCCGAGGTGGCTGGAAGTCAACTCGGCCGCACGTGCGACGTCAAGAAGTAAATCCTTAACGAGATGGCAACGGTGCCATCCGTTCTCTAAGTGAAGGCAGGGGTGACTGCTGTCAGCGTGCCGTCCAAAAGGGTCGAATCGCCCATCTCGCTGAGCGCGAGAGCGAGCGCCCCGAGCACCTCCGCACGGCCCCCAAGTGCCCCCGGGAGAACGGACAGTTGACGCGCGGCGCTGGGGATGGCGTAGCGGCCGACGGACTCCCTTATCGGCCCGAGCACCAGCTCACCGGCCTCGGCGAGATCACCACCGAGGACCACACGGCTCGGGTTCAGCAGATTGCAGAGATTCGCGACTCCACTGCCGATGTGACGGCCGACGTCGGCGATCACCCGACGGCAGCCCGGATCTCCGTCCCTGCCCAGCCGTACGACGCCTTCCATCGTGAGGTCGGTGCCGTGGCTCGACTGGAGCAACGGAAGCACATAGCGCGCTGCGGCAAAGGTTTCCAGGCATCCGCGGTTTCCGCAGCGGCAGACGGGACCGGATTCGTCGAGTGTAATATGTCCGATTTCACCGGCGGTGCCGCCGGGTCCCCGGTAGATCTTCCCGTTGATCACCAGTCCGGCGCCGACACCGCTCGCGACCTTGATGTACGCCAGGTCCTTGACCCCCCGGCCACTGCCCCAGACCAGCTCGCCGAGGGCACCGAGGTTGGCGTCGTTGTCCACGTGCACCGGCACGCCGAGCCGCCCCCGCAGCTCCTCGGCGGGCCGGGTGCCGGTCCAGCCCGGCAGGATCGCGGTGGAGCCCAGGGTGCCGGACTCGACGTCGATCGGCCCGGGCACGCCGAGGCCCACCCCGGCGATCTTGGAACGGTCGACGCCCGTGGCCACGATCAGACGGTTGACCAGCTCTTCCGCCCGGTCGAAGCCCTGCGCCGAGGACGCGTCCACGTCCAGCGGCTCGGACTCCTCGGCCAGCACCTGGTGGGCGAGGTTGCCGATCGCGACCCGCAGATGCGTATGCCCGAAGTCGACCCCGATGACGATGCCGGCGTCGCCGCTCAGCGAGACGCTGCGGGCCCTGCGGCCGCCCGCCGAGGTGGGCGTGACCTCGACCGTTCCGCCGTCCTTGAGCTCGCGGACGATGTTGGAGACCGTCGCCGCCGACAGTCCCGTGGTCCGCGCGATCTCCGCCTGCGTGAGCGACCCGGCCAGCCGCACGGCGCGTACGACCCGCTCCAGGTTGGCTCGGTGCAGTGACGACTGCGACCCCGGAGTCTCCACGACGACCTCCTGCGCGCGGGACCGCTTCGATGAGGCCCCGACTATGTCCAACTAGTGAACTCTAAGCTGAGCCGTTCGGGTCGCCTCCCGTCAAGAGGTTGAACCGCATCCGGGTTCTTGGACACACAGGGGCGCGCCGCCCCCGCGGTCGGGGACGGCGCGCTCGAAGGCTTCGGAACGCTACTTCAGCGCCCCCGCCGTCAGCCCCTGGACCACCTGCCGCTGGAAGACGATGTACGCCGCCAGGACCGGCAGCATGGCCATCACCAGACCGGCGAACAGGCCCGACCAGTCGCCCTTGTAGCCCTGGCTGGCGGCGAGCTGCACCAGACCCTGGGTGAGCACCCGTTTGTCCGGGTCGGTGTTGAGCACCGTCGGCAGCATGTACTGGTTCCACTGCCCCAGGAAGTTGAAGATCCCCACGCTGATCAGGCCGGGCTTGGCCATCGGCAGCATGATCTGGAAGAACGTCCGGCTGTGCGAGGCGCCGTCGACGAAGGCCGCCTCCGCGACCGAGGTCGGCAGCGTCCGGAAGAACGCGTGCAGGAAGAAGACCGTGAACGGCAGCGAGTAGGCGATGTAGACCAGGATCAGGCCGTGGATGGTGTTCAGGAGGCCCATGTTGTTCACGACGTAGAACAACGGGACCAGCGCCAGCATGATCGGGAAGCTCATGCCGCCGATGAAGAGGTAGTAGATGAAGCGGTTGCCCGGGAAGTCGAAGCGGGCGAGGACATAGGCCGCCATCGAGCCGAGGACCAGGGTGCCGATGAGCGAACCGCCCACCACCAGGATGGTGTTGAGGAAGTAGTCGCTCATGTTGGCGTCGGTCCAGGCCCGCGCCCAGTTGTCGAAGTGCAGCTTGTCCGGCAGCGCCCAGGGCGAGGAGAAGATGGAGCTGTCGTCCTTGAAGGACGTCATCACGGCCCACAGCAGAGGCATGACGACCATGAACGCCCACAGGATGAGGAAGCCGTGGGAGAAGGCGTTGAGGACGCCTCCCTCCTTCTTCGGCTTCTTCTGCGGGCGGGCCGCTGTGTCGACCTTGCTGACGGTGGCGCCGGACTCGGCGGGCACGGGGGCGGGGGTCTCGGTCGTCTTCATCTGATCAGTACTCCAGCCGCTCGCGCCGGCCGAGACGCATCACGATCGCCGCGAAGGCCAGCGTGACGACGAGCAGGGCGACGCCGATCGTGGTCGCGTAGGCGGCCTGTCCGTCACGGAACGCCTTCTGGTACACGTACAGGACCATGACGGTGGTCGAGTAGTCGGGTCCGCCGGGTCCGGTCGTCATGATCTGTACGACCGCGAACGACTCGGCACCGAGGGCGAGGATGCCCATGTACACCCAGCCGGACTGCACGGTGTCCCACAGCAGCGGCAGGGTGATGCGGAAGAACGTGGAGATGCGGTTCGCGCCGTCGAGCAGCGCGGCCTCGTACAGATCTGCCGGAATGGAGGCCATACCGGCGGAGAAGAGGACCACGAAGAAGCCGACCGTGGACCAGACGAGGACCGCCATCACACACCACAGGGCGAGGTCGGGATCGCCGAGCCACAGCGGCTGGAGGCTGTCGAGCCCGATGCCCCGGAACAGCGCGTTGATGGCGCCGCTGTCGGGGTTGTACGCGAAAGCGAACAGCAGGGCGACGATCGCGATCGAGAGCACCTGCGGGAAGAAATAGACGATTTTGTAGAAGGAGGAGCCCCGGACACCGGAAATGACCGGGCCGCCCCTCCTTCTGCGTCCGCCCACATTGATCATGAAGGCGAAGAAGAGCGCCAGACTGATCGTCACCAGCGGCAGCACCAACGCGAACAGCAGGCTGTGCCACAACGATTTCCAGAAGATGTCGTCGTGGAACATTCTGTCGTAGTTGTCGAAGCCGACCATCTTGAATTCGGGGCTCAGTCCCGTCCAGTCCGTGAACGAGTAGTAGATGGACTGGATGAACGGCCAGACGACGAATAGCGCGTACAGCCCCAGGGGAACCGCCAGGAACCCCACGATGAACCGGTACTTGCCGTGCTGCATTACTGCCTACCCCGATCTTCCGGGCCGGTGCTGCCGCTCGTGACGGGCATTCACTGGTGCTTGTAGTGCTTGATCGAGCTGTCCTTGGCGGCCGCGTCCGCGAAGCCCTGGATCTTCTTGATGGTCTCGGCCGGGGTGGCGCGGCCGGCCATCATCTCGCCGAGGCCCGCGACACCGATCTGCTCCTTCTCCAGCTGCACGTACCAGTCCTGGATGCGCGGGTTCAGGACGTTGTCCTTGGCCAGTTCCAGCGCCGCGACACCGGACTTGAGGCCCGGGGTGAGGGTGATGCCGGTGGTGCCGCCGTTGAACGCGGTCAGCGACTTCACCTTGGAGGTGAAGTTCTTCGAGGACGCCTCGCTGAGCATGATGCGCAGCTGCTCCATGCCGCCCTCGGGGTTCTTCGCCTTGGCCGGGACGATGAAGGGCTCACCGCCGGAGGCCCAGATGGTGCCGAAGGGCAGCTTGTCGGAGCTGTCGAGGCCGGTGGGCGCGGAGACGGCGAGGTTGAAGTCCTTGGGGATGACGTTCGCCGACTCGTTCTCCACCCAGGAGCCGTTCGGGATGAACAGCGCCTTGCCCTTGGCCCAAGCGGTCTGCGACTGGATGTGGTCCAGGCCGGGCGTGCCCTTGAGGATGTAGCCCTTCTTGTAGAGCTCGTAGTAGGCCTCGAAGCAGGCCTTGACGGCCGGGTGCTTCCAGGCGTTCGGCTCCAGGTTGTCGATGGCGTCCAGGACCTCGCGGCCGCCGACCTTGCCGATCATCGGGTAGAGCGAGAAGGGGACGTAGTACGGGTACTTGCCCGCGTACGTCCAGCCGGCCATGCCCTTCTTCTTGGCCTTCTCGCACACGGCGAGCATCTCGTCCCAGGTCTTCGGGTACTCCGCGTCGAGGGAGTCGAGGGCCTTCTGCGAGTACCAGACGCCGTACACCGTGTAGGCGTAGTACATGATCCAGACCGGGTCGCCGTCGAACTGGCCCATCTCGACGATGCCGGGGCGCAGCGTGTCGCGGACCTTCTTGTTCGGGTCGTCGTAGGACGGGGCGTCCAGCAGCGGGGTGAGGTCGGCGAGCTGCTTCTTGCCGACCAGGACGCCCATGTCCATCTGCTCGGCGCCGGAGTTGTCGATCAGGTCCGGCGGGGTGCCCTGGTTGAAGCGGGGCTGCAGGGTGGACTGGATCTTCTGGGTGGCGGAGAACTTCACCTTCACCTTGGGGAAGTTCTTCTCGTAGATCTTGACGGCGTCCTCGGCGTACTCCTTGCCGAAGCCGCCGTCGAAGAGGACGAACTCCATGCCCGCGGTGTCGTTCACGCCGAGCGGGTTCTTGGCGGTCTTCTTGCCCGCCTTGGCCTTGTCGCCGTTGTCGTCGCCGCCGCCGCTCGCGCAGGCCGACAGGAAGCTCATCGTGGGGACGGAGATCAGGCCGAGCGCGGCGGACCGCTTGATCAGATCGCGGCGGCCGACACCCGTCGTGCCGTTGTTCTCGGCGGAAGTGGATCCCATGCTCAAGTCCTCGCCTTCTCCAGGACTCAGGCGGTGAACCGGATCCTCCCCGGCACCGCGGTCAGGTCAAGCAGGGTCGTGCAGGAAGTGCGGATCGTGTAGTACGGATGGGGTGAATCGCCGACAGGTATAGTCCACTTCCCGCCAACGGAGCAAGATCGAATGCAAGGTTGGCCGATGGTCTTATCCGAGTTGAGACCTCGCGGAAATATGAGCCCCCTGTGACCACCTTGCCGGAAAAATCCGCGACATAAACCCCGAATGCCACAGGCAACACCCTTGACATCACTGACCACTTGACCCACTACTGGTCTCTGCGTGGCTAAGTTGACAACGTTGTCCACAAGCCCAGGGAGGGTGCTGGCACATGGGGCACAGAACCAGGCACAGATGGGGTCCGGCCGTCGTGCTGACGGCCGCTTTTGCTATGGCGGTGGGCGCGCAGGGGGCGGCCACGGCACTTCCGGCCAAGGCACCGGCCGCCGACCGGTCGTTCGCCTCCTCTTTCGAGACGGACGATCCGGCGCCGGACTGGCTGAACACGGTCGACACCAAGGCGGACGGCAGCAAACGGGCCTCCGGTGTGGACGGGGGATACAGCAGCGGCATTCCCGGGAACGTCAACGACCATGTCACCGACGTCCGGGCCAGCGGTGAGAACACCGGCGGCGGCGAGGTGAAGGAGAACCTCGTCGACGGCGAGTCGGCCACCAAGTGGCTGGCCTTCGAGGCCACCGGCTGGGTGGAGTTCGACCTCGACAAGCCGCTGAAGATCACGAACTACGCGCTCACCTCGGCCAACGACTTCGCCGAGCGCGACCCGAAGGACTGGACCCTTCAGGGCTCCAGCGACGGCAAGGACTGGAAGACCCTCGACTCCCGCTCCGGGGAGACCTTCGGCGAGCGGTTCCAGACCAAGAAGTACGACCTCGCCGAGCCGGCCGAGTACCAGCACTTCCGGCTCGACATCACCAGGAACAACGGCGCCGCGGACATCCTGCAACTCGCCGACCTGCAGCTTTCCACCGGTGACAGCGACAACCCGGTCCCGCAGGACATGCTCTCGCTGGTCGACCACGGCCCGAGCGGCTCACCGACCGCGAAGGCGGCCGCGGGCTTCACCGGAAAGAAGGCCCTGCGTTACGCCGGACGGCACACCGCCGACGGGCGGGCGTACTCGTACAACAAGGTCTTCGACGTGAACGTGGCCGTCGACCGCGACACCCAGCTCTCCTACCGGGTGTTCCCGCAGATGGCGGACAAGGACCGGGACTACGACGCGACGAACGTCTCCGTCGACCTGGCCTTCACCGACGGGACCTACCTCAGCGACCTGGGCGCGACCGACCAGCACGGCTTCGGGCTGACGCCGCAGGCGCAGGGCGCCGCCAAGATCCTCTACGTCAACCAGTGGAACAACGTCACCTCGCGGATCGGCTCGGTCGCGGCCGGCAAGACCGTCGACCGGATCCTGGTGGCGTACGACTCCCCCAAGGGCCCAGCGAAGTTCCGCGGCTGGCTGGACGACATCGCGCTGAAGCGGGTGGCGCCCGAGAAGCCGAAGGCACATCTGTCGGACTACGCGCTGACCACCCGTGGCACCAACTCCAGCGGCAGCTTCTCGCGCGGCAACAACTTCCCCGCGACGGCCACCCCGCACGGGTTCAACTTCTGGACGCCGGTGACCAACTCGTCGTCGCTGAGCTGGCTGTACGACTACTCGCGGGCGAACAACGACGACAACCTGCCGACGATCCAGTCGTTCAGCGCGAGCCACGAGCCCAGCCCCTGGATGGGTGACCGGCAGACCTTCCAGGTGATGCCGTCGGTGGCCTCCGGCACCCCGGACACCGGCCGTGAGGTCCGTGAGCTGGCGTTCCGGCACGAGAACGAGACCGCGCGGCCGTACTACTACGGGGTGCGGTTCGAGAACGGCCTGAAGGCCGAGATGGCCCCGACCGACCACGCGGCGGCGCTGCGCTTCACCTACCCGGGCGACGACGCGAGCGTGATCTTCGACAACGTCACCGACCAGGCGGGCCTCACGCTCGACAAGGACAACGGCATCGTCACCGGCTACTCGGACGTGAAGTCCGGGCTGTCGACGGGCGCCACCCGGCTCTTCGTCTACGGCGTCTTCGACAAGAAGGTGACGGACGGGTCCTCCAGCGGGGTCAAGGGCTTTTTGCGCTTCGACGCGGGCTCCGACCACACGGTCACCCTGCGCCTGGCCACCTCGCTGATCAGCGTCGACCAGGCGAAGGACAACCTGCGCCAGGAGATCCCGGCCGGCCGGTCCTTCGACGCGGTGAAGAAGCAGGCCCAGCACACCTGGGACAAGCTGCTCGGCAAGGTCGAGGTCGAGGGTGCGACGCCGGACCAGCTGACCACGCTGTACTCCAGCATCTACCGGCTGTACCTGTACCCCAACTCCGGCTTCGAGAAGGTGGGTTCGAAGTACCAGTACGCCTCGCCGTTCTCGCCGATGCCGAACCCGGACACCCCGACCCACACCGGCGCGAAGATCGTCGACGGCAAGGTGTACGTCAACAACGGCTTCTGGGACACCTATCGGACGACCTGGCCGGCGTACTCCTTCCTAACGCCCTCTCAGGCGGGCGAGATGGTCGACGGGTTCGTGCAGCAGTACAAGGACGGCGGCTGGACCTCGCGCTGGTCCTCCCCCGGCTACGCGGACCTGATGACCGGCACCTCCTCGGACGTGGCCTTCGCGGACGCGTACGTCAAGGGCGTGAAGTTCGACGCGAAGGCGGCGTACGACGCGGCCGTGAAGAACGCGACCGTCGTCCCGCCGTCCTCCGGCGTGGGCCGCAAGGGCATGGCCACCTCGCCGTTCCTCGGCTACACGAGCACCGACACCGGTGAGGGCTTCTCGTGGGCGATGGAGGGCTACGTCAACGACTACGGCATCGCCGAGATGGGCAAGGCGCTCTACAAGAAGACCGGTGAGAAGCGCTACAAGGAGGAGTCGGAGTACTTCCTCAACCGCGCCCAGGACTACGTGAACCTCTTCGACTCCAAGGCCGGCTTCTTCCAGGGCCGGGACGCCAAGGGCGACTGGCGCGTGGACTCCGCGAAGTACGACCCGCGTGTGTGGGGCTACGACTACACGGAGACCAACGGCTGGGGCTACGCCTTCACCGCCCCGCAGGACAGCCGGGGCCTGGCCAACCTGTACGGCGGGCAGAAGGCCCTCGGGGACAAGCTGGACGAGTACTTCGCCACACCCGAGACCGCCTCTCCCGAGTTCGTCGGCTCCTACGGCGGCGTCATCCACGAGATGACCGAGGCGCGGGACGTCCGGATGGGCATGTACGGGCACTCCAACCAGGTCGCCCACCACGTCAACTACATGTACGACGCGGCCGGCGAGCCCTGGAAGGCGCAGAAGAACGTGCGCGAGGTGCTCTCCCGCCTCTACACCGGCAGCGAGATCGGGCAGGGCTACCACGGCGACGAGGACAACGGCGAGCAGTCGGCCTGGTACCTCTTCTCCTCGCTCGGCTTCTACCCGCTGGTGATGGGCAGCGGTGAGTACGCCATCGGCTCCCCGCTGTTCAAGAAGGCGACGGTGCATCTGGAGAACGGCCACGACCTGGTCGTCAGGGCGCCGAAGAACAGCACGAAGAACGTCTACGTGCAGGGGCTGAAGGTCAACGGCCGTACCTGGTCGAAGACTTCGCTGCCGAACGACCTGCTGCAGAAGGGCGGGGTGCTCGACTTCGACATGGGCTCCAAGCCCTCGAAGTGGGGCAGCGGCAAGGGCGCGGCGCCCGTGTCGATCACCAAGGACGACAAGGTGCCGACCCCGCGGGCGGACGTGCTGAAGGGCGAGGGGGCGCTGTTCGACAACACCTCGGCCACCAACGCGACCGTCACGTCCGTGGACCTGCCGGTCTCCGGTCCGGTCAAGGGCCTGCAGTACACGGTGACGTCGTCCGGCGACCACACCAAGGCGCCGACCGGCTGGACGCTCCAGGGCTCCGACGACGGAACCACCTGGAAGACGCTGGACAAGCGGTCCGGGGAGTCCTTCCGCTGGGACAGGCAGACCCGCGCGTTCTCCGTGAAGTCGCCCGGTACGTACGGCAAGTACCGCCTGGTGCTCGACGGCGAGGCGGTGGTCTCGGAGGTCGAGCTGCTCGCGTGAGCCGCTGAACAGTGAGGGGGCCGCGTCGCTCGCGACGCGGCCCCCTTGTTTTTGCTTTTACGTCAGCCGGTCGCGAGGGTGAACACGTGCAGATCCGTGTTCTGCGGCAGCTTCACGCTCGTGATCGTCTTCCCCTGCGGCGCCGCGAACGGCTTGGTGGCGAAGATGTACGTGGCCACCGGGTCCTTGTCCGCGCCCGCGACGTTGCGGTACGCGGTCTCGGCGACGACCTCGTTGCCGTACTGGACGGTGCCGCCGCCTCCGCCGACGGTCCAGTCCGTGAAGGAGAGGTCGATCGTGTCGGTGGTGCCGTCGGAGTAGGTGACCGTGGCCTTGGTCTGCTGGTTGCCGTTGACCGCGCTGCCGATGAACGACAACGAGGCCGCGGGGGCGGCGAGTTCGATGCTCTGCCCGGCCGCCGAGACATTGTCCGGGCGCGCGCTCGGCGAGTCGGGCCAAGTGAACGTCAGCCCGTCGACCGTGCCCTGCCCGCCCGGCGTGAGACCGGCCGCCGCGAGGGCCTGGCGGGAGTAGCTCCAGCCGCCGCCGTCGTAGTCGGCCTCGTCGTGGTCACCCTCGTCGTCCGAGACACCGGTGTTGTTGTAGGCGGCGAGAAGCGTGCCGGGAGCGGCCACGGTCAGGGCCACGGGCTGTTCGTACGACGTGTCGCCCGAGGTCACCGTGACCTCGGCGTCGTAGAAGCCCTGCTTGACGTCCTCGGCGGCGGAGAGGGTGATCTCCTGGGTGCCGCCGGTGACGGTGCCCTCGGCCGGCGTGGCGGTGAGCCCCTCGGGCACGTCGACCTCGAACCTCACCTCGGGCCCGCTGCCGCCGTTCATCGACAGGGCACGGATGCCGACCTTCGTGCTGTCGCCGGGTGCGATCGTCGCCGCGGTGGGGCCGACGCCGATCTGGTACGGCTGCTCGCCGTCACGGAAGGAGGGCGGTGCGTCGGCGGGGTCGCTGCCCCAGTCCTTGTCGGGCGTCGCGGAGAGCGTGTAGTCGAGCCTGCCGCCGTCGCGCACGAAGGAGGCGGGCAGCCAGGAGCGGTCGCTGGTACGGCCGTTGACCTTCAGGGAGTGGATGTACGGCGCGTCGGCCGCCGCCCCGTCGGCGCGGACGGAGATGTCGCCGCCGTGCGGGCGGTCGATCTCGATGCGCGGGAACAGCGGTGAGGCGAGGGCGAGTTCGGCCCGGGACGGCACCTGGGGGTACATGCCCATGGCGGAGAAGACGTACCAGGAGGACATGGCGCCGAGGTCGTCGTTGCCGGGGATGCCCTCCGGCTGTGTCGTCCAGAGCTGCTTCATCGCGGCCCGGACGGTCTCCTGGGTCTTGTAGGGCGCCCCCGCGTAGTCGTACAGGTAGGGCACGTTGATCGACGGCTCGTTGTCCAGCTCGGACTTGTCGCCGCCGCTGCCGGTGAACGCCCAGCTGCCGTCGCTGTCGTGGAAGAAGGAGTCGAGGCGCGCCATGGCCTGGTCCTTGCCGCCCATCGCGGCGAACAGGCCGGCCGGGTTGTGCTGCACCATCCAGGTGTACTGGGCGGCCGTGCCCTCGACGAAGCCGTTGCCGGTCGACGGGGTGAAGCCGGTGACCCAGCTGCCGTCGGCCTTGCGGTTGGCGATGTAGCCGCCGCTGGGGTCGGCCGCGATGTTGAAGTTGTTCTGCCACCACTGGGAACGCTTCGCGAAGGTGGCTGCCGTCTTCTTCTCCCCCGCGGCCGTGGCGAGCTGGGAGAGGGCGAAGTCGGCCCCGGACATCTCCAGCGTCTCGGCGGCGCCGCCCCAGGCGTTCGACACGGACGGCATGTAGTGCAGCTTCAAGTACTTGTCGAGCGAGGGCCGTTGACCGACGGAGAGCACCGGCTTGCCGGCGGAGGAGAGGTCCTGCTCGGTGGGGACGGTGGCCGCCTTGACGAGCGAGTCCAGCGCGCCGTCCAGGTCGAAGTCCGTGCCGCCGAAGGCGCGGATGCCGGCCAGGGCGGTCGGCGAGGGGTCGCCGTTCATGACGTGCGTGCCGCTCGCGCCGTGCAGCCAGCGGTCCCACACCCCGCCGTTCTGCCGGGCCAGTTCGTACAGCGACTGCGCGACGTCGGAGCCCGTGCGCGGGCTGAGGAGGGTCAGTAGCTGCACCTGGTCGCGGTAGACGTCCCAGCCGGAGAAGGTGCCGTACTGCGCCTGGTGTCCGCGCGCGACCCGGTGCACCTTGCCGTCGCTGCCGCTGTATCGGCGGTCGACGTCGCTGATGACGTTGGGGTGCATCATCGCGTGGTAGAGCGCCGTGTAGAAGGTGGTGCGCTCGGCGTCGGTGCCGCCGCCGACCCGGATGGCGCCGAGGCGTTCGCGCCAGGCGCGGTGGGCGGCATCGCGTACCGCGTCGAAGGAGCGGTGCGGCGGGTTCTCGGCGGCGAGGTTGGCGGCGGCGCCCGCCTGGCTGACGT
This sequence comes from Streptomyces spinosisporus, assembly GCF_022698145.1. Lineage (GTDB taxonomy): Bacteria > Actinomycetota > Actinomycetes > Streptomycetales > Streptomycetaceae > Streptomyces > Streptomyces spinosisporus. The sequence continues at coordinate 175,263 of NZ_JALDAX010000001.1, read as the reverse complement.
AGGAGATGCCGACCTTGACGTTCACGGGTCCTGAGCCGGGCTCGAACTCGACGTAGCCGCCGGCGCCCTTGCCCGCGACGGGCTGTCCGCCATTGGAGAAGCCGCCGGTGCCGCCGCTCGCCTCGGTCGAGCCGGGGCTGAGCTTGTCGTCCTGCCAGGTGCCGGTCGCCTTGAAGGCGCGGTCGAAGCGGGCGGTGAAGTGGAGGGTGTAGTAGGCGCGTTGGCCCTCCGGGTCGAGGTAGCCGCAGAAGTTGCCGGAGGTGACCGAGCCGGAGACAGTACGGGTCTTCGGGTCGATGTGTACGTCCGAAGCGCTGGAGCCCACTTCGGAGTTGGCGGTGCGGATGAGCAGGGAGGCGGGCTTGTCGGCCGGGAAGGTGAAGCGGCCCGAGCCGGTCCGGGCCGTCGCCGCGAGGTCCGCGGTCACGCCGGACGCGAGCCGCACCTTGTAGTGGCCGGGCTCCGTGGTCTCGTCGTCGTGGCTGAAGCCGGAGGCGTAGACGGCGTCCTTGGTGTCGCTCGCGGGCGAGGAGGTGACCTCGCCGGCGTAAGGGAAGAACGGGATGTCGCCGCTGCCGCCCGCACAGCCGGTGCCGGACATATGGGTGAGGCTGAAGCCGCGGATGCGGGTGGCGTCGTACTGGTAGCCGCCGGGCGCGGCGGTTCTGGTCGCGTCGCCCCTGGTGTTCTCCGGGCTCCACGAGAGCATGCCGAAGGGCGTGACGGCGCCCGGGAAGACGTTGCCGCCGTTCCGGGTGCCGATGAGCGGATCGACGTACGCGGCCGGGTCCTTGACCAGGTCCGGTGGTGAGGTCGTCGCCGCGAGGGCGGGGGTGGCGCCGCCGACCGCGAGTACCGCGGCCAGCAGCAGGGACGTAGGACGGAAACGCATGGGGCGGCCCCTCCTCCTTCGGACGGGTCGCGCACCACAGGTCGCACAAGCCGCAGGGACAGTAGCGTGCGCCACGCGTACCACGGAAGAGCGCGTGGGGGCGCGGGGGCTCGCGCGGAAGGCGCCCGGACGGGTTCGGCCGCCAACTGTCTTGACATCGTTGTCCGTTCAAGCGGTAAGGTTGCATACAGACTATCAGACAACGTTGTCGCAGCACTGCGTCGCCACAAGCCAGCACCATCCGGACCAGGTACTCCCCCGGCCTGCCCGGCTCGCGGACCCGGTGGCCCGACACACCCCACCGGGTCCGCCCTGAGCGGAGGCGTCAGCCGGACGTGGCCGTTCCGTCCCTGTTCCTGTCCCAGTCCTCGTCCAGCGGGTCGCCCGGGAGCCACAGGCTGACCCGGGCGCGTCCCGGCTCGGTCTCCCAGGCGGAGCGGTCCGGGTTCCAGCGGAGTGTGGCCTCCTGGAGCGACTCGTCGGCGAAGTCGACCTGCTGGAGCGCGGCGAGGGCCGCTGCGTCGACGCGGGAGTCGATGGCGACGCGCACGTCGGTCTCCCGGTCGCCGAGGACGACACGGCCGGGCTCGGCGTTCCGCCGCGACGAGCGGCCGTGCCGGCCGATGATCCGGCACAGGGCCCGGTAGGCGTCCTCACCGGCGCGCTGGGCCAGCGTCTGCACGAACGGCAGCACGAGGGTGGTGATCCCGACGGTGTAGACCACGCTCAGCGTGTCGATGCCGCGCGCAGGGGACGTACGGAGCTCGTCCGCGTCCAACCGCGGGTACCGGGCCGACAGTTCCTCGACCGCACGAGAGGCCCGCCTCAGCAGTTCGTCCGCCTCGGCGAGCGCGTCCGCCTCGAACTCCGGCCCGTCGTCCCGCAGTTCCGCCCCCAGGGCACCGAGCTGTTCCAGGCTCGCGATCAACTCGGCCCGCCAGTGGGGCAGTCGTTCTTCGTTGGCCATGCCACGCACTCTAGATCGCGGCTTCGCCGCGGGTGCGGGATCGGATGCGATCCGAGGTGGCCTGTGGCGAACCGCCAACCGCCGGTAGCGTGAAGAGATGCGGTGGAGGAGAAGTCGGGGGACGGACGGGACGACCGGGTCACCGCCCGTCCCGGACGGTGACACCCGCGACATCCGGGATGTGCTCGCCGAGTCGGTCACGGCCGTGAACGGTGCGTCGGCATCCGACGACCCGGCCGCCCTGCGATCGGCGGTCGACGCGCTGCTGAGCACCTTGCAGCGGGCGCCGGCGGACTACCCGTACCGCGGCCTGTGTCTCGGCGCGGCGGGCGACGGGCTTCGCTTCCTGTTCCAAATGACCGGACGGCGCGGCGATCTGGACGCCGCCGTGGAGTGCGAAGAGCGGGCCCTGGCCGCCGTGCCCCGGGACGACCCCCAACGCCCCTTGCTCCTGAACAAGTTGGCGGAGTGCTGTCGCGCGCGGTTCGCGGAGGCCGGTGACCTCGCCGACCTGGACGCGGCGGTCGCGTGGTCGAGGGAGGGCCTGGAACTCGCCGAACCGGGCGGGAAGCAGCACACCGAGGCACTGTTCGGGCTCGGGCTCGCCTTCCACCGCCGCTACCACGCCGTCGGCGGCGCGGACGCCCGTGACGCGGCGATCGAGTGGTACGAGCGCGCGCTGACCGCCGAGCCGACGCCGGCCTGGGACCGCGCGACCGTGCTGGGCCATCTCGAGATCGCCTACCGGGACCGGTTCGCCGAGAGCGGGGACCGCGAGGATCTCGACCGTGCGGCCGACAGCTGCGAGCGCGCGCTGGCGCTGCCCATCGCCGAACCGGACCACCGCAGGAACCTGCTGATCGACCTCACCGCCGTCCACCAGCAGCTGTTCGACCTTTACGGAGCGCCCGAGGACGCGGACGCGTCGATCCGGAACGCGGAGCGCGTCCTCGCGGCGACGGAGGCCGGTGATCCGTCACGGCCCCTGATACTGCGGCTGACCGCCGAGTCCTACCAACGCAGGTTCAGCACCCGGGGTGATGCCGCCGATCTCGACGCCTGCATCGCCCACGGCGAGGAGGCCTCGACCCTGCTCGGCCCCCGGGATCCGGACAAGGCCCGGCTGCTGGCCAACCTCTGCGTCGACCACACGGAGCGGCACCGCCTGACCGGCGACCGGGCGGACCTGGACACCGCCGTGGAGCGGGGACGTGCGGCGCTCGCGGCAACCGGCCCGGGGCATCCGGACCGTCCGCAGATCCTCGGCCAGCTGGCCGCGGCGCACGGCCTCCGCTTCGCCCGGTGGGGAGAACCCGGTGATCTCGATGCCGACATCGACCTGTCGGAGCAGGCGCTGGCCCTCGCCCCGGCCGACCACCGCGGCATCGCGCTGACCAACCTCGCCTCCACCCTGGCCAGGCGCTACCGGCTCACCGGTGAACCCCGCGATCTCAACCGGTGCATCGAAGCCGGCGAAGAGGCCCTGGCCGACCCGGGGTTGAGCCCAGAGCAGCGCAGCGTCTGCCTCGGCACCCTCTCGGTCGCCCATCGGTACCGCTACGAGCACTTCGGCGCCCAAGCCGACCTGGACCACGCCATCGACCTCGGCCACAGGGCGGTGCGGTCGCTGGGCGACGACCATGTCGAGCGCGCGTCCCGGCTGGACAGCCTGGCCAGTGCGTACGCGGCGCAGTTCGCCCGCAGCCGGGAACGCGACGATCTCGACACCGCCGTCGAACTCGGCGAGCAGGCGCTCGCCTGCAGCCCTCTCGGCCCCGCGCAGCAGGCGCTGTTCCGGTCCAACCTCGCCGGGCATCTCCTGGAGCGCTTCGGGGCCGACCACGACCCCGCCGACCTGGAAGCGAGCATCGACTACAGCCGGAAGGCGCTCGACGGGACCGCGTCCGACGACCCGGACCGGCCGCGCACCGCCGCCGCGCTCGCCGGGGCGCTGTTCCACCGCCACCAGCGCGGCACGGGGCCGGCGACGGACCTCGACGAGGCGGTGAGCCTCATCGAGTGGTCGGTGGCCGCCTCCGGCGGCACGCACGCGCCCGCGCGGCTGGACCTGCTCAACAACCTCGCGGTCGCCTACCGGGAACGGCACGAACGGGCCGGCGGCGCGGGCATCCCGGCGGACGCGGTGTCCCGGCTCGTCGAGGCCGCCTCCAGGGCCGCCGCGACCGCGACGCCGGTGTCCCGGGCCACCGGGCAGCTGAACATCGCGCTGCTGGCACTGAGCACCGGCCGACTCCCCGAGGCCGCACGGGTGTTCCGCTCGGCGGTGGAGGCGCTGCCGGAGTGCGCCGTGCAGGGGATGGCGTGGTCCGACCAGGAGGAGGTCCTCGTCGGCAGCCAGGGGCTGATCGGCGAGGCAACCGCCGCCCATCTCGCCCTCGGCGATGTGTCGGGCGCGGTCGAACTGGCCGAACTGGGCCGTGGCATCCTGCTCTCCCAGCGCCTGGACGCCCGCGGTGACATCGCCGAACTCGCGGCAGCCGCACCGGAGTTGGCCGCCGAGTTCGAACAGCTCCGGGCGGAGGCGGACCGGCGGTCGTACAACCGCGTCCACGACCTGACGGGCACGGCCGCCCTGCGGCGCTCACCGCTCGACACCGCCGACCGGTGGAACGACCTGCTGCGCCGCATCCGTGAACTGCCCGGTCTCGCCGGCTTTCTGGCCCCGCCCCGCGCCGCCGACCTGCGGCGAGCCGCCGCGGACGGTTGCGTGGTGCTCGTCAACGTGAGCTCGCTCGGCGGGGACGCGGTTCTGATACGGCCCGACTCGCTGGACCGGGTGCCGCTGCCCGGCCTGACCGCCGAGGACGCCCAGGCCCACGCCCACGCCCTGGCCGGGCTTGAACCCGTACCCGGCCACGAGGGCCGGAAGATGACCTATCTGGGGTCCGGCGGGGCCACGCCCGAGCTGCTGGAGTGGCTGTGGGAGACGACCGTCGAACCGGTGCTGGCCGCGCTGGGCCGGCTCGGCCCGTCCGTCCCCGGTGAGCCGCTGCCGAGGGTGTGGTGGGTACCCACCGGCCCCCTCGCCCTGTTGCCGCTGCACGCGGCCGGCCGGCGCGGGGGCCCGTCGGCCCTCGACCACGTCGTCAGTTCGTACGCCCCCACGGTCCGGGCGCTGCTGCACGCCCGGCAGCGGCCGGTCGCCGAGACCCGCACCCAACTGGCCGTCACCATGCGGCACACCCCGGGCATGCCCGACCTGACCGGCACCGCGGCCGAAGCGGCGCGGCTGCTCGCCGGCCGTCCCGACGCCGTCGCGCTGTCCGACGCCGACGCCACGGCGGCCGCCGTGCTGGACGCGCTGCCCCGGGCCAGTTGGGCGCACTTCGCGTGCCATGCGAGCGGTCACCCGGTCAAGCCGTCGCGCAACACGCTGCATCTGCACGACACCCGGCTGCCCGTCCCGGAGATCAGCAGGCTGCGGCTGCGCTCCGGTGAACTGGCCTATCTGTCGGCGTGTTCGACCGGGCAGGGCAGCGTCTACCAGGCCGACGAGGCGATCCATCTGGCGTCCGCCTTCCAGCTCGCCGGGTACCGTCATGTCGTCGCCACGCTGTGGTCGGTCAACGACACGGTCGCGGCCATGGCGGCCCGCCGCTTCTACCGCCTGCTCGGTGACTCCCCGACGGCGGACGGCGCCGCGAACGCCCTGCACGAGGTGACCCGACGGCTGCGCGACCGGTTCCCCGACGCCCCCGACCTGTGGGCGCCGTTCGTCCACAGCGGTCCCTGAGCCGTTCCATGGCCGGGTTGGTGTCCGGCCGTTCGTGAAGCGCTCAGGCCCGGCCGTTCGAGAAGAGCCGCCACCGTCCTCGGGGGCGTAGCTGGAGCCGGGCGTTCATCTTCGCGACGAAGTTCGCGGACCTGCGCTTCATGCCCAGATCGTTCATGAGCCCGGCGAGTTGGCTCGCGACCCGCGCCGCTCCGGCGGGGTCCGACGCGTCGCGGGCGCGGCGCAGCAGTTCCATGCCGGCCATGGACGCCTCGTACTTGGCGTCGGAGATCTGCCCGGCGCGGTGCAGCAGGATGGCGTAATTGACCCTGGCCGAGGCGTAATTGACGCTGCCCCTGTGGTCGCCCCTGCGGTGCACGTGGGCATACAGCCGTACGGCCTCCACGGCCGGGGCCCGCGCCTCCTCCCACCGCTCGTGTGCGACGAGCGCCGCGACCTGGAGGTCCAGCCCGTTGGCGAGCAGCCGCTCCTCGTCCAGGCCCGGGTTCGCCGCGAGGCGAACCCGGCTGATGGCCACGGACTCCTCGGCGGGCCCCAGCGTTTCCCGCTGACGTCCGGCTCCCTGGAGGGCCTGGCACAGGGTGTGGAGTGCGCCCACGAGTCCGCCGTCGACGTCGTACGGCGGCTCGCTGTCGAGCTCACGCCACATGGAGACGCATTCCCTGGCCGCGCTGAGCGCGGCCGCATGGTCCTGGACCTCCTGCAGCGCGTAGGCCAAGAGGGCGAGGGCCCTGGGCAGTTGGCGGTCGAACTTTCCGCCGGGGATCCGCCGGACCACCACCCTCAGCAGGCTGACGCTCTCCTCCAGGAAGGCCACGGCCTGCTGGTGTCCGCCGCGCCGGTACTCGGCGAAGCCCCGCCAGCCGAGCAGGATGCCGAGCTGCGGATAGGAGGCCGGGTTCGTGCCGAGCAGCCGCCGGTGCAGGGCGATGGCCTCGTCGCAGCGCTCCAAGAACGCGGCGGTGACAAACGCTTGAGTGTCCCTCAGCTCCTGGCACAGGGCGTAGAGCGCCAGGGCGAGTTCGGGCTCGTACGTGCCGGGATCCGTTCTGGCCAGTGAGCGGAACTCCGCCACCCTCTGCTCGGCCTCCTGCACCGCCCGCCCGGTCCCGTACGCCACTGCCGCCCCCGCATCTCGTCGGCTCCCACGCGCCTGACGCGTCACACGCACACGAACGGCACCTACCCGGCACGACTGCGGCCAATCGGCGCGGGGGCTCGGGAGAACGCGGACCCGGAGTGGGTACGACGAGGGCCGCGTTCCCCGGCGAACCGGAGAACGCGGCCCTCAACTGCCCTGCGGTGCCGCTTACTTGCGGATCAGCGAGCGCAGCACGTACTGCATGATGCCGCCGTTGCGGTAGTAGTCGGCCTCACCGGGGGTGTCGATGCGGACGACCGCGTCGAACTCGACGCCCGTGTCGGTGGTGACCTTGACCGTGCGCGGCGTGGTGCCGTTGTTGAGCTCCTCGACGCCGGTGAAGGAGAAGGTCTCCTCGCCGGTCAGGCCGAGGGACTCGGCGGTGGCACCCTCCGGGAACTGCAGCGGGAGCACGCCCATGCCGATGAGGTTCGAGCGGTGGATGCGCTCGTAGGACTCGGCGATGACGGCCTTGACGCCGAGGAGCGCGGTGCCCTTGGCGGCCCAGTCACGGGACGAGCCGGAGCCGTACTCCTTGCCGGCCAGGACGACCAGCGGGATGCCCTGCTCGATGTAGTTGCGCGAGGCGTCGTAGATGAACGACACCGGCGCGTCGGCCTGGGTGAAGTCGCGGGTGTAGCCGCCCTCGGTGCCCGGCGCGATCTGGTTGCGCAGGCGGATGTTGGCGAACGTGCCGCGGATCATGACCTCGTGGTTGCCGCGGCGCGAGCCGTAACTGTTGAAGTCGCGGCGCTGCACGCCGTGCTCCGTGAGGTACTGGCCGGCCGGGGTGTCGGCCTTGATGGCGCCGGCGGGCGAGATGTGGTCGGTGGTGACCGAGTCGCCGAGCTTGGCGAGGACGCGGGCGCCGGAGATGTCGGAGACCGGGGCCGGCTCGTGCTGCATGCCCTCGAAGTACGGGGGCTTGCGGACGTAGGTCGACTCGGCGTCCCACTCGAAGGTGTTGCCGGTCGGGATCGGCAGCGCCTGCCACTGGGCGTCGCCCGCGAAGACGTCGGAGTAGGACTTGTTGAACATGTCCTCGCCGATGGCGTTCGCCACGACGTCGTTGACCTCGGCCTCGGAGGGCCAGATGTCCTTCAGGAAGACCGGGTTGCCGTCCTGGTCGGTGCCCAGGGCGTCACGGGTGATGTCCACCTTCATGGAGCCCGCGATGGCGTACGCGACGACCAGCGGCGGGGAGGCCAGGTAGTTCATCTTGACGTCGGGGTTGATCCGGCCCTCGAAGTTGCGGTTGCCGGACAGGACCGAAGTCACCGCGAGGTCGTGGTCGTTGACCGCCTTGGAGACCTCCTCCGGCAGCGGGCCGGAGTTGCCGATGCAGGTGGTGCAGCCGTAGCCGACGAGGTTGAAGCCGACCTTGTCGAGGTACGGGGTCAGGCCCGCCTTGTCGAAGTAGTCGGTGACGACCTTGGAGCCCGGGGCGAGGGTGGTCTTGACCCACGGCTTGCGGGTCAGGCCCTTCTCGACGGCCTTCTTCGCCACGAGGGCGGCGGCGACCATGACGTACGGGTTGGAGGTGTTGGTGCAGGAGGTAATGGCCGCGACCGTCACCGCACCGTGGTCGATCTCGTACGTCGAGCCGTCGGGGGCGGTCACGGTGACCGGGTTGGACGGGGCGCCGTTCGGGGCGACGGCCGGGGCGTCGGAGGCCGGGAAGGACTCCTGGCCCGCCTCGTCCACCATGTCGACGTAGTTGCGGACGTCCTGCTTGAACTGCTCGGCGGCGTTCGCGAGGACGATGCGGTCCTGCGGGCGCTTCGGGCCGGCAATGGAGGGGACGACCGTGGAGAGGTCCAGCTCCAGCTTCTCGGAGAAGTCGGGCTCGGCCTTCGGGTCCAGCCAGAGGCCCTGCTCCTTGGCGTACGCCTCGACGAGCGCGACCTGCTGGTCGGTGCGGCCGGTCAGACGCATGTAGTTCAGCGTCTCGTCGTCCACGGGGAAGATCGCGGCCGTGGAGCCGAACTCCGGCGACATGTTGCCGATGGTGGCGCGGTTGGCGAGGCTCGTGGCCGCCACACCCTCGCCGTAGAACTCGACGAACTTGCCGACGACGCCGTGCTTGCGCAGCATCTCGGTGATGGTGAGCACCAGGTCGGTGGCGGTGGTGCCGGGCTTGAGCTCGCCCGTCAGCTTGAAGCCGACAACGCGCGGGATGAGCATGGAGACCGGCTGGCCGAGCATCGCGGCCTCGGCCTCGATGCCGCCGACGCCCCAGCCGAGGACGCCCAGGCCGTTGACCATCGTGGTGTGCGAGTCGGTGCCGACCAGGGTGTCGGGGTAGGCCTTGCCGTCGCGGACCATCACGACGCGGGCCAGCTTCTCGATGTTGACCTGGTGGACGATGCCGGTGCCGGGCGGGACGACCTTGAACTCGTCGAAGGCGGTCTGGCCCCAGCGCAGGAACTGGTAGCGCTCCTTGTTGCGGCCGTACTCCAGCTCGACGTTCTGCTGGAAGGCGTCGTTGGTGCCGAACTTGTCGGCGATGACGGAGTGGTCGATGACCAGCTCGGCCGGGGCGAGCGGGTTGATCTTCGCCGGGTCGCCGCCGAGCTCCTTGACGGCCTCACGCATGGTGGCGAGGTCCACGACACAGGGCACGCCGGTGAAGTCCTGCATGATCACGCGGGCCGGCGTGAACTGGATCTCCTGGGACGGCTGCGCCTGGGAGTCCCAGCCGCCGAGCGCGCGGATGTGGTCGGCGGTGATGTTCGCGCCGTCCTCGGTGCGGAGCAGGTTCTCCAGCAGGACCTTGAGGCTGTACGGCAGCCGGGCCGAGCCCTCCACCTTGTCCAGCCGGAAGATCTCGTACGACTCGTCGCCCACCTGCAGCGTGCTGCGGGCGTCGAAGCTGTTCGCCGACACGACAGTCTCCTTCATTGATGTGCGCGTACCCACCACACGGCAACACGTTGCGGCTACCGCCGCGTGGCGCCGCCACGGCGTCTGGACCGATCCGCTAAGGTAAGGCTAAGTTAGGTAAGCCTTACTGCTGTGGCGGCTGCGGTGCTCCTCGGCAGATATCTCGATGTCGAGATAACTCTAGTACATGGGGGCGGGATGGTCATGCCCGGCCCCACTGCGGCGTGCGCCACTGCACACCGAGTGCCACTCTCCGCCGTGCACACTCATCACCGCCCCCAACCGGGGTAACCGAGGCGAAAGTCCGAACCCTCGGAAGGAGGCACGATGCCCCTCACGTTCCGCAAGAGTTTCCGGATCCTTCCCGGTGTCCGCCTGAACATCAACCGGCACTCCTGGTCCATCACCACCGGTGGCGGTCACGGTCCCCGGCGCACCCACAGCAGTACGGGACGTCGTACGACATCGATGGATTTGCCCGGATCTTTCGGGTGGCGGCGTACCCGTGCGGCTAGGCGGCGTTGACGGCGCGTCACCCGAACGGACCCCCCAACGGGCCGCATCTCATATCTGAGATAACCTCAACCCCATGGCAGACGACTACCTCGTACGCATCGGCAGGCTCATCCGCGACGCCCGGCAGCACCGTGGCTGGACTCAGGCGCAGCTGGCGGAGGCGCTCGGCACAAGTCAGAGCGCTGTCAACCGCATCGAGCGCGGGAATCAGAACATCAGCCTTGAGATGATTGCCCGTATCGGTGAGGCCCTGGACAGCGAAATCGTCTCGCTGGGCTACTCGGGTCCGATGCATCTGCGCGTCGTCGGTGGCCGCCGGCTCTCCGGCGCCATCGACGTCAAGACGAGCAAGAACGCGTGTGTCGCGCTGCTGTGCGCGTCCCTGCTCAACAAGGGGCGCACCGTACTGCGCCGGGTGGCGCGGATCGAGGAGGTCTACCGGCTCCTGGAAGTGCTCAACTCCATCGGGGTGCGGACCCGTTGGGTCAACGACGGGGTCGACCTGGAGATCGTGCCGCCCGCCGAGCTGAACATGGCGGCGATCGACGCGGAGGCGGCCGTACGGACGCGGTCCATCATCATGTTCTTCGGACCGCTGCTGCACCGCATGGACCGCTTCAAGCTGCCGTACGCGGGCGGCTGCGACCTCGGCACGCGGACGATCGAACCGCACATGATCGCGCTGCGCCGGTTCGGGCTGGACATCACGGCCACCGAGGGGCAGTACCACGCCCTGGTGGACCGGGCGGTGCGGCCCGACCGGCCGATCGTGCTGACCGAGCGTGGGGACACCGTCACCGAGAACGCGCTGCTGGCCGCCGCCCGGGCCGACCAGGTCACCGTCATCCGCAACGCGTCCTCCAACTACATGGTCCAGGACCTGTGCTTCTTCCTGGAGGCGCTCGGCGTCCGGGTCGAGGGCATCGGCACCACGACGCTCACCGTGCACGGTGTGCCGGACATCGACGTCGACGTGGACTACTCCCCCTCGGAGGACCCGGTCGAGGCGATGAGCCTGCTGGCGGCCGCGGTGGTCACGGAGTCGGAGCTGACCGTGCGCCGGGTGCCGATCGAGTTCCTGGAGATCGAGCTGGCGGTCCTGGAGGAGATGGGGCTCGACCACGACCGCACCGCGGAGTACTTCGCGGACAACGGCCGTACGCGCCTGGTGGACCTGACCGTCCGCCCCTCCAAGCTGGAGGCGCCGATCGACAAGATCCACCCCATGCCCTTCCCGGGCCTGAACATCGACAACGTCCCCTTCTTCGCGGCGATCGCGGCCGTCGCGCAGGGCAAGACGCTGATCCACGACTGGGTCTACGACAACCGCGCGATCTACCTCACGGACCTCAACCGCCTCGGCGGCCGCCTCCAACTCCTCGACCCTCACCGGGTGTTGGTAGAGGGCCCGACCCGCTGGCGCGCCGCCGAGATGATGTGCCCACCGGCCCTGCGCCCCGCCGTGGTCGTCCTGCTGGCGATGATGGCGGCCGAGGGGACGTCCGTGCTGCGGAATGTGTACGTCATCAACCGCGGCTACGAGGATCTCGCCGAGCGGCTGAACTCGGTGGGGGCGCAGATCGAGATCTTCCGGGACATCTGAGCCCCCGAGTCCCCTGACCCCCTGTGGCGCCGGGCCCCGTACCGCGGGCCCGGCGCCGCGGTGCGTTCCGCCCTCTTTTTGTTCTACAGAACCTTGACGCCATGACGCTCTTCTGTAGACCATCGAGGACATCGGTACCCGCACCGGCGCGAGGAGGCGCTCGGCATGGTGGAGGTGTCCTTCGACCGGAGCCCGGAGACGTACCGGCACTGGAGGCTGCGTACGGACGGGCCGGTGGCCTGGCTGGAGCTGGACGTCGACGAGCAGGGCGGACTGGTGCCGGGGTACGAGCTGAAGCTCAACTCCTACGACCTCGGCGTGGACATCGAGCTGTACGACGCCGTGCAGCGGCTGCGGTTCGAGCATCCCGAGGTGCGGGCGGTGGTGGTGACCAGCGCCAAGGAGAAGGTGTTCTGCGCGGGGGCGAACATCCGGATGCTCGCGGGCTCCCCGCACGAGTGGAAGGTGAACTTCTGCAAGTTCACCAACGAGACCCGGGGCGCCATGGAGGACGCCTCCGAGCACTCGGGCCTCACCTTCATCGCCGCGGTCAACGGCTCCTGCGCGGGCGGCGGTTACGAGCTCGCGCTCGCCTGCGACCGGATCCTGCTGATCGACGACAACTCCTCCACGGTCGCGCTGCCCGAGGTGCCGCTGCTGGGCGTGCTGCCCGGCACCGGCGGGCTGACCCGGCTGACGGACAAGCGCCATGTGCGCAAGGACCTCGCCGATGTCTTCGCCACCCGCAGCGACGGCGTACGCGGCAAGACGGCCGTCGACTGGCGGCTGGTGGACGAGGTGGTGCCGCGCCGGGACTTCCGTGCGGTCGTCGAGCAGCGGGCGCGGGAGGCCGCGGCGCGCCATCCCCGGCCGGCGGACGTGCGGGGCATGCAACTCGCCCCGCTGGAGCGGGAGATCAGCGACAAGGGGATCTTCTACCGGTATGTGCGGGGCGAGTTCGATCGTCCGCGAGGGCTGGTCCGGATCACCGTCCGCGGGCCCGGCGACCAGGGCGGCTGGCTGCTCGACCTCACCCGTGAGCTCGACGACCTGATCCTGCGGCTGCGGGCGAACGAGCCCGAGCTGGGCACCTGGGTGCTGCGCACCGAGGGCGACCGCGAGCGCGTACTCGCCGAGGAACAGCGGTTGTCGAGCGCGAAGGACGACTGGCTGGCGAACGAGATCCTGCACTACTACAAGCGCACCCTGAAGCGCCTCGACGTCACCAGCCGCAGCCTCGTCGCCCTGATCGAGCCCGGCAGCTGCTTCGCCGGGCTACTGCTGGAGCTCGCCCTCGCCTGCGACGTCCAGTACATGCTGGACGGGCCACCGATCGAGGACCCGGACAGCGAGGAGCGCGCCGAACTCGCCCTGTCCGAGGCCAACTTCGGCACCTTCCCCATGGGCAACGGACTGTCGCGCCTCCAGTCCCGTTTCTACGGCCACGAGGATCACCTCGACTGGCTGCGGCGGGAGGCGGGGCACCCGCTGTCCGCCGCCCGGGCCCGCGATCTGGGTCTCGTCACCGACGCTCCCGACGACCTCGACTGGGAGGACGCGATCCGCATCGTCCTGGAGAACCGGGCGGCGCTGAGCCCGGACGCGCTCACCGGGATGGAGGCGAACCACCGGTTCACCGGCCCGGAGACCATGGAGACCAAGATCTTCGGGCGGCTCAGCGCGTGGCAGAACTGGATCTTCGTACGCCCCAATGCCTCGGGTCCCGACGGCGCGTTGCGCCGCTACGGCACCGGGCAGCGGGCGGTCTACGACCGGAAGCGAGTGTGACCCGATGCCCACCGCCATCGACTACGACTCCAAGATCCCCAACAATGTCGGCCTGGCCGACGACCGCCGGCTGCAGCGCGCGCTGGAGGGCTGGCAGCCCAAGTTCCTCGGCTGGTGGGGCGAGATGGGCCCGTCGCTGGAGAACCACGGCGTCTATCTGCGGACGGCCGTGTCGGTGGGCCGCGACGGCTGGGCGCACTTCGATCACGTCAACGTGCCCGACTACCGCTGGGGCATCTTCCTCGCCGAGCCCACCCCGGACCGCCGGGTCGCCTTCGGCGAGCACAAGGGCGAGCCGGTCTGGCAGCAGGTGCCCGGCGAGTACCGCGCCGATCTGCAGCGGCTGATCGTCGTCCAGGGCGACACCGAGCCCGCCTCGGTGGAGCAGCAGCGCCTGCTGGGGCTGAGCGCGCCGAGCCTGTACGACCTGCGCAACCTCTTCCAGGTCAATGTGGAGGAGGGGCGGCATCTGTGGGCGATGGTGTATCTGCTGCACGCCTACTTCGGCCGCGAGGGGCGCGAGGAGGCGGAGGCGCTGCTGTACCGCAACTCCGGCAGCCCCGACTCGCCGCGCATCCTGGGCGCGTTCAACGAGGAGACCGCCGACTGGCTGGCCTTCTACATGTTCACGTACTTCACCGACCGGGACGGCAAGTACCAGCTGGGCTCACTCAAGGAGAGCGCCTTCGATCCGCTGTCGCGGACCTGCGTCTTCATGCTGAAGGAGGAGGCGCACCACATGATGGTGGGCACCACCGGGGTCGACCGGGTGGTCACCCGCAGCGCCCAACTGGTGCGAGAGCACGACACGTTGGACATCGCGGCCTGCGGCGGCATCCCGCTCGACATCATCCAGAAGTACATCAACTTCCACTACACGGTCTCGCTGGACCTGTTCGGCAGCGAGACCTCCACCAACGCGGCCAACTACTACACGGCCGGTCTCAAGGGCCGCTGGCAGGAAGAGCGGCGCGGCGACGACCATCGACTCACCGAGGACGGCGTGCGGTTGGACAAGCCGGCCCCGGACGGCACCTGGGCGGTCGACGAGGTGCCCGCGCTGCTCGCCCTCAATCTGGATCTGCGCGACGAGTACATCGCCGACTGCCGGACGGGCGTCAAGCGCTGGAACCGCATCCTTCAGGAGCACGGCATCGACGTCCGGCTGACGCTCCCGCACCCCGGCTTCAACCGCGGTGTCGGCCTCGCCTCGGGTCATCACATCACGCCCGACGGCACGATCGTCGACGAGGAGACCTGGGAGGCGAGCCGCGGGAAGTGGCTGCCGACGGCCGAAGACCTGGCGTTCGTACGGTCGTTGATGCAGCCGGTGTACGAGCGCGGGAAGATCGCGAGCTGGGTGGCGCCGCCGACGAGCGGCATCAACGGCAAGCCGTTCGACTACGAGTACGTCCGACTGGTGTGAGGCGGCCGTCATGCCCGAGCTGTTCAACGCGGCACAGTGGCTGGTCGACCGGCACACGGCGGAGGGGAACGGCGGCCGCACGGCCGTCGTGACGCCCACCCGGTCCCTGACCTACGAGGAGCTGTCCGGCGAGGTCCGCCGGGTGGCCGCCGGGCTGCGGGCCCTCGGGGTGCGGCCCGAGGAACGCGTCCTGTTCTGCATGGCGGACGACGTCGAACTGTTCACCGGCATCCTCGCCGCCTTCCGCATCGGCGCGGTGGCCGTGCCCGCCTCGACCATGCTGACCGGCGCGGAGCTGGGCCGACTGGTCGCGGACTGCCGTACCCGCGTGGTGCTGGGGTCGGCCGAGTTCGCCGAGCTGGTGCGGGCGGCCGTGCAGGAGGCTCCGGAGGTCCAGCACGTCGTGATCGGCGACGAGTGGCAGCGGCTGCGGGCCGCCGCCCCGGGCGCGCACGAGGAGCCGTACCCCTCCTGGCCGGACTCCCCCGCCCTGTGGCTCTACACGTCCGGCACCACGGGCACACCCAAGGCGGCCATGCACCGGCACGAGGACATCAGGCTGGTGGCGGAGACCTACGGGCGACAGGTGCTCGGCATCGGCCCCGAGGACCGCTGTCTGTCGGTGGCGAAGCTGTTCTTCGCGTACGGCCTCGGCAACTCGATGTTCTTCCCGCTGTCGGTGGGCGCGACGGCCCTGCTGGAACCGGCGCGGCCCTCGCCCGCGCTGTTCGCCAAACGGGCGGCGGCCGACCGGGCCACCCTTCTGTTCGGCGTGCCCGGCTTCCTCGGGGCGCTGCTCGCGGGCCTCGACATCCCCGACGACGCCTTCGCGACCGTACGCGCGGGTGTCTCGGCCGGTGAGGCGCTGCCGGCGCGTATCTACCGGGGGATGCGGGAGCGGTTCGGCGTCGAGGTCCTCGACGGGATCGGGTCGACCGAGATGCTGCACATCTTCATCTCCAATCGGCAGGGGCGGGTCCATCCGGGCTCCTCCGGCGAGCCTGTTCCGGGGTACGCCGTGGAGCTGCGGGACGGGGAGGGCCGGGTGGTGGCGGGCGAGGGCGTGCCCGGCGAGCTGTACGTCCGCGGGGCGTCGGCCGCCACCGGCTACTGGTGCCGCGCCGACACCACCCGTCAGGTCTTCCTCGGCGACTGGGTGCGGACCGGTGACACCTACGTCCGCAACGGCGACGGCACGTACACCTGCATGGGCCGCACCAACGACCTGCTCAAGGCGGGCGGCATCTGGGTCGCGCCCGCCGAGGTCGAGGAGCGGCTGCTGGCCCATCCGGACGTGGCCGAGGTCGCCGTGGTGGGCGCGCGGGACGCGGACGGGCTGGACAAGCCGGTCGCGTGCGTGGTGCCCAGGGCGGGACGCGAGGTCGACGCGGAGGCGCTGGTGGCCTGGTGCCGGGAGGGGCTGGCCGCGTTCAAGCGTCCGCGCGCGGTCGTCGCGCTGGCCGAACTGCCGCGCACGCCCACGGGGAAGATCCGGCGCAATGTGCTGCGGGAGATGGTCCGCTCCGAGGAGGCACCGTGATCGACGGCGAGCCGGTGGTGGACGCGCACGTCCATGTGCCGCGGCTGTCCACGCTCAAGCCGTCCTGGTTCGAGTGGGCGCAGACGTTCTCCGCCGGGCACCCCTGGCGCGACGCCTACGACGAGCGGGGCGATCCGGTGCCCGAACGGCTGGACGCCCTGCTGGAGTCCGAGGGTGTCGACCGCGCGCTGCTGTTCTGCGAGTACAGCCCGCGAGCCACGGGCATCCAGCCGATCGAGGACCTGCTGCCGATCGTCGCGTGCAACCCGGTGCGCTTCCGGCTGGTCGCGAACGTCAACCCGCATCTGCACCACCCGCTGGTGGCGGAGGCCGAGCGCCAGCTGGAGCTCGGCGCGGTCGCGGTCAAGCTGCATCCCGTGCACGCCGGTTTCGACCCGGCCGACAAGGAGCTGTACCCGCTCTACGCGCTGTGCGCCGAGCGCGGTGTCCCGGTGATCGTGCACTCGGGCACGTCCACCTTCCCGGGCGCGCGGGCCCGGTTCGGTGACCCGCAGCTGATGCTCGACGCCGTGGAGGACTTCCCCGGCGTGCAGTTCGTCTTCGCCCACGGCGGGCGCGGCTGGTGGTACGACACGGCCGCGTTCCTCGCGCTGGCCCGCCCGAACGTCTGGCTGGACCTGGCCGGGCTGCCCCCGCGCAGGCTCCCCGAGTACTACGCCCGCTTCGACCTGTCCCGGCTGGCGGGCCGCTGGATCTTCGGCACGGACTGGCCGGGAGTACCGGGCACCGCCGCCAACGTCACCGCCCTGCGCAAACTGGACCTGCCGGAGGAGACCCTGCGGGGCGTGCTGTCCCAGAACGCGGCGAAGGTGTTCCCGGGGCTCGCGGTCTAGGGCGACTCGCGGTCTAGGGCGACTTGCGGTCTAGGGCGCGTCCCGGCCCGCCAGTTCCTCCCACCGCTGCTGCGCCCCCGCGCTCCATTCGGCGTGCTTGGCGTGGAACAGGGCCGCCGCCCTGGCGCCGCTCCAGCCCGCCGGGAGCAGCTTCGAGGGCAGGCGGGGGTCGAGGAAGGGGAAGCGGCGCCATGCGTGGACCAGGCCGGTCAGGGCGTGCAGCACGGCGTCGCCGTCCGCGGGGTGCAGGCCCGTGAACTCGTCGATGAACGCCTCGTAGCGGTCCTCCACCTCGCTGAGGTCCCAGGCACGGGCGACCATGGCCGGCTCGCTGCCGACGGCGCCGTAGGCGGCGGTGAAGGACATCGCGTCGTCGGCGAGGCCCAGTTCCTTCAGCACGCCGAGCGCCTCCGGCTCCCGGTCGGTGCGGGGAGTGATCCATACGCCGGGTTCCGGGGAGCCGAAGCCGGCCCAGCTGAGCCGGGTGCGGACCCGGTGCCGCAGGTCCCGCTTGGACTCCGGCACCGAGACCAGGACCATCAGCCAGGTGCCGTCCCAGGTGCGCTCCTCGCTGCCGAAGTCGTAGATGCGCTGCGCGCCTTCGGTCAGCAGACGGCGGCCGGGCGGGGTGAGGGCCCAGCGCGTGCGCCGGCCCACCCGCTCGGAGGCCAGCCAGCCCTCGGCGGCGGTCCGGGCCAGCGCCTGGCGGGCCGACTTCTCCTCGACGCCGAACAGTGCGAGCGCCTCCACGAGGGCCGAGGTCCACACCGGTCGGCCGCGGGGCAGGACGTACTCGCCGAGGATGGTCATCAGCAGCGAACGGGCGCTCGTGTCGCCGACCTCCCGGCGACGGCTGACCACCGGCCGTGCGGACGCGTCCTTCGCCATGCCCGTCACACCCCTCGTCACGTTCCTCGCCGCCGGCTGCCCGTCGCCGTACCTACACAATATCTTGTCGTCGCGCGAGCGATAAGTAGAGCGTCTGGTCCGGAGGCGGACCCGACCCGGCTCCTGGCATGCCGCGCGCCGCCGACCGTACGGTTCGGCGGCGCGACGGGGCGACTTGCGGCGGTCAGTCCCGGGCCAGGGTGACGTCGTGCCGCTGCATGGCGTGGAAGCGGGGCAGGGGCAGGATGCCGTGGAACTCCAGCTCCGTGACCGTGGCCTCGACGCTGACCTTGCCCGACTTCACCTCCGGCGCCGGCTTGCTGCTGTTCTCCCAGCGGTGCGTGGCACCGTCGCAGACGGCCATGGTGCCGCCGATGCCCTGGATCACGGTCGTGCTGCTCGGGCTCGTGGCCGAGTTCGTGGTGGTGGTACGGATGTTGGAGCTGACGAAGGCGGGACCGGTACTGCCGACGCAGCGATAGGTGCCCGACAGCGTGACGGTGCCGTCCTCGGCGATACGGCCCGTCGGGTCGACGGTCACCGTCTCCTTCACGTCCGCGGCCCGGTGCGGGGCCGCGGTCGCGGTGGCGGCCGGAGCGGCGAGCAGGAAGAGCGCGGCACTTGCCGTGAGGGCGAGGGCGGGGCGCTTCGTCATGGGAAACCTCCTGTAGGTGGGGTTTCCACTGGTACCCGGCAAGTGCGTCGACGGCCGTGACCGTCACCCCTTCGGTGGCGAGTCCGCTGCGACCGTCGTGGAACGGTCCGGGGGTTGTCCGCGTGTTGTCACGCTTCACGGCGGGCCGTTCCGATGAGTTCACGACGGGAGCATGGTCTGTTCATAGGGACCGGACGGACGGTCCCGACCGACGTGGAGGTGCGCCATGTGTTCCCACCAGCCCTCGTGCCCTTCCTTCGACACCGCCGCCGTGCACGTCGTCGCCGCCCACCCCGAGCAGGGCTGGAGCCTTCTGTGCGACGGCGCGATCGTCTTCGACGACACCGGCGAGCTGACGCCCGACGGCCGCGCGGTCGCACCGCACCGGCTGCCCGTCGAGCGACTGGCCGTCGCGGCCTGAGCCGACCACGGCCCGAGCCCACTGCGGTCGGGCACGGCTGCCTACGGCAGCACGGCGAACCCGTCGAGCTCCACCATCGCCCGCTCGTCCCACAGGCGTACGACCTCGACGACGGCCATCGCCGGATAGTCGCGGCCCGCCAACTCGCGCCAGAGTCCGCCCAGTTCACGCGCATGGACGCGATACGCGGCGACATCGGTGGCGTAGACGGTGACGCGGGCGAGGTCGGCCGGGGTGCCGCCCGCCGCGCGCAGAGCCGAGAGCAGATTGGCCAGGGCCCGCTCGAACTGCTCGGGGAGGGTGTCGCCGACGATCTTTCCGTCGGCGTCCAGAGCGGTCTGGCCGGCCAGGAAGACCACGCGGGACCCGGTGGCGACGACCGCGTGGGAGAAGCCGGTCGGCGGGGAGAGTTCGGGCGGATTGACGCGCTCGGTGCTCACTGCGATTCCTCCCCTGCCGCCAGTGCGGCGTACAACTCCTTGGCGATGATGCCGCGTTGGACCTCGCTCGCACCCTCGTAGATGCGCGGGGCGCGCACCTCGCGGTAGAGGTGTTCTAGGAGATGCCCGCGGCGCAGGGCCCGGGCTCCGTGCAACTGGACGGCCCTGTCGACGACATACTGCGCCGTCTCGGTCGCGAGCAGCTTCGCCATCGCCGCGCGCTTGGGGACTCCGGGGGCGCCCTCGTCGTACGCCGTCGCCGCCGCGTACACCATGAGACGGGCCGCCTCGATGCGCAGCGCCATCTCGGCGACCTGGTGGGCGACGCTCTGCAGATCGCTCAACTTCCCGCCGAACGCGTCCCGTCGGGACGTGTGCGCGAGGGTCGCGTCCAGCGCCGCCTGCGCCATGCCGACCGCGAACGCGCCGACGCTGGGGCGGAACTGGTTGAGGGTGCCCATGGCGACCCGGAAGCCGCGGTCCACCTCGCCGAGCACATCGTCCGCGGTGACGGGTACGGCGTCGAAGTCGAGGGCGCCGATGGGGTGCGGGGACAGCATGTCGAGGGGCGTGCCGGTGAGCCCGGGGCGGTCGGCCGGCACCAGGAAGGCAGTCACCCCGCGGGCGCCCGCGCCGGGGGTGGTCCGGGCGAAGACGGTGTAGAAGTCGGCCTCCGGCGCATTGGAGATCCAGCACTTCTCGCCGGTGAGCCGCCAGCGGGAGGGGCCGTCGGGCTCGGCGATCGGCCCAGCTACAGGCTCGTCGTCCGGCCGGGCCGCCTCCGTGCCCGAGTCAGGGCCCGCCTTCGTGTCCGGGTCCGCCCGCAGCGCGAGTGCCGCCGCGTCCGAGCCCGCTCCCGGCTCGCTCAGTGCGAACGCGGCGACCGCCGTGCCGTCGGCGACCCGCGGCAGCCAGCGGTCGCGCTGGGCCGGGGTGCCGTGGGCGTGCACCGGGTGGGCGCCGAGCCCCTGCAGGGCCAGCGCCGTCTCGGCCTCCGTGCAGGCGTGGGCGAGGGACTCGCGCATCAGGCAGAGGTCCAGGGCGCCCGAGGTGAACAGGCGGCCCAAAAGTCCGAGCCGGCCCAGTTCCGCGACGAGCGCGCGGTTGACGTGCCCCGGTTCGCCCTTCTCGGCGAGCGGGCGCAGTTGCTCGGCGGCCAGGGTGCGCAGCTCGCCACACCAGGCGATCTGTTCCGGTTCGAGTGAGAATGCGGGCATTGCCGGTCCCCTCTGCTCCGTACCTCCCACGAGGTTATCGCGCACCGTTGACTGTCGTCACCAACACGATACGCTCCACGTACTGGACGGACCCCAGGCCCACCACGACGCCCACAACGGCAAGGGGGCGCACCGCCATGAACGTCTCGGCCCATGTCGACACCTTCGCGCGCGACCACCTGCCGCCGCCCGCGGAGTGGCCCGAACTCCACTTCGATCTGCCGGAGCTGCGTTACCCCGATCGGCTGAACTGTGCCGCCGAGCTCCTGGACCACGCCGACCCCGGCCGCCCGGTGTTCCACACCCCCGTCGGCCCGTCCTGGACGTACGGCGAACTCCGCGCCCGCGTCGACCGCATCGCGCACGTCCTCACCCGGGACCTCGGCGTCGTCCCGGGCAACCGCGTGCTGCTGCGCGGCCCGACCACGCCCTGGCTCGCGGCCTGCTGGCTGGCCGTGCTGAAGGCGGGCGCGGTCGCGGTGACCGTGCTGGCCCAGCAGCGCCCGCACGAGCTGAGCACGATCTGCGCCATCGCCGAGGTGCGGCACGCGCTGTGCGACATACGGTCCGTCGACGACCTCGCCAAGGCCGAGATACCGGGCCTCAGGATCACGACGTACGGCGGCGACGCCCCCGACGACCTGCTGCGCAGGCCCGCGCCCGACACCCCGTACGAGCCCGTCGACACCGCGGCCGACGACGTCGCGCTGATCGCGTTCACCTCGGGCACCACCGGCCGCCCCAAGGGGTGCATGCACTTCCACCGCGATGTGCTGGCGATAGCGGACACCTTCTCGGCGCATGTGCTGCGGCCCCGCGCGGACGACGTCTTCGCGGGCAGTCCGCCGCTCGGCTTCACCTTCGGGCTCGGCGGTCTGGTCGTCTTCCCGATGCGGGCCGGCGCCAGCGCCCTCCTGCTCGAACAGGCCCATCCCAAGCAGCTGTTGGCGGCCGTCGCCGAGCACCGGGTGTCCGTGGTGTTCACCGCGCCCACGGCCTACCGCGCGATGCTCGACGAACTCGACGCTTACGACGTCGCGTCGCTGCGCCGCTGTGTGTCGGCCGGCGAGAACCTGCCCGCCGCCACCTGGCAGAACTGGTACGAGCGCACGGGGCTGCGCATCATCAACGGCATAGGCGCCACCGAGCTGTTGCACATCTTCATCTCCGCCGCCGACGAGCACATCCGTCCCGGCACGACCGGAACTCCCGTACCGGGCTGGCAGGCACGGGTGCAGGACGCGAACGGCGAGCCGCTGCCCGACGGCGAGCCGGGACTGCTCGCGGTACGCGGCCCCGTCGGCTGCCGCTACCTCTCCGACCCGCGCCAGCGCGTCTATGTGCGCGACGGCTGGAACATCACCGGCGACACCTATGTCCGCGACGGCGACGGCTACTTCCGCTATGTCGCCCGCGCCGACGACATGATCATCTCGGCCGGGTACAACATCGCGGGACCCGAGGTCGAGGACGCCCTGCTGCGCCACCCGGACGTGGTGGAGGCGGCCGTCGTGGGGCGCCCCGACGAGGCGCGCGGCCAGGTGGTCGTGGCGTACGCCGTCCTCAAGGAGGGCGCCGTACGGGACGTCGAAGCACTGCGCGCCTTCGTCAAGTCCGAGCTGGCGCCGTACAAATGCCCCCGCGAGATCGTCTTCCTCGACGCCCTGCCGCGCACCGCGACCGGCAAGCTGCAGCGCTTCCGGCTGCGGGACGCGACCGGCGCCGAAGCCGCGGTCGAACGTGACACCGAAGGTGACCAGCACTGATGCCGACGACCTAAGATGATCAACGTGTCCGACCAGCATGCACCACGGTCTCTCATCGTCACGCTCTACGGCGCCTACGGACGCTTCGCCGAGGGTCCCGTGCCCGTCGCCGAACTGATCCGGCTGCTCGCCGCGGTGGGCGTGGACGCGCCCTCCGTACGGTCGTCGGTGTCCCGTCTCAAACGCCGCGGGCTGCTGCTGCCGGCCCGTACGGCGCAGGGCGCGGCCGGGTACGAACTGTCGCCGGACGCCCGGCAGTTGCTCGACGACGGCGACCGGCGCATCTACGCCTCGGCGCCGCCCGACGACGAGGGCTGGGTGCTCGCGGTGTTCTCCGTGCCGGAGTCGGAGCGGCAGAAGCGGCATGTGCTGCGCTCCCGGCTGGCCGGGCTGGGCTTCGGCACCGCGACGCCCGGGGTGTGGATCGCTCCCGCCCGGCTGTACGAGGAGACCCGGCACACCCTGCAGCGGCTGCACCTCGACCCGTACGTCGATCTGTTCCGGGGCGAGCACCTCGGGTTCGCGGCGACCCGGGAGGCGGTCGCCCGCTGGTGGGACCTGGCCGCGATCGCCAAGGAGCACGAGGCCTTCCTCGACCGTCACGGGCCCGTGCTGCGCGGATGGGAGCAGCGGTCGCACACCCCGCCCGAGGAGGCCTACCGCGACTACCTCCTCGCCCTGGACTCCTGGCGGCACCTGCCCTACGCCGACCCGGGCCTGCCCGCCCGCCTCCTGCCCGACGACTGGCCCGGCGTCCGCTCGGCCGCCGTCTTCCGGGGGCTGCACGCGCGGCTGAGGGACACGGGAGCCGAGTTCGTGGGGGTGTGATCCCCGGCACACCTGCGGTCCCTCACGCAACGCTCAGGTTTTTCTCTCCCTCTTCTCAAGTTTCTTACCTAGGGTGCTCGGGCTGTCGCCAGGTAAGAAAAGAGGACCGTTGCGCATGACCACCACGGCAAGGGCTCAGGGAGCCACTGTTTGGCTCACCGGACTGCCGAGCGCGGGCAAGACGACCGTCGCCCGTCTGCTCGGCGAACGCCTCAGGGCCGAGGGACATCGTGTGGAGGTCCTGGACGGCGACGAGATACGCCGCTTCCTCTCCGCGGGCCTCGGCTTCTCCCGCGCGGACCGCAACACGAACGTGCAGCGCATCGGCCTGGTCTCCGAGGTCCTCGCGCGCAACGGCGTGCTCTCGGTCGTCCCCGTCATCGCGCCGTACGCGGACAGCCGCGAGGCGGTGCGCAAACGGCACGAGGCCAGCGCGACGCCGTACATCGAGGTGCATGTGGCCACTCCGGTCCAGGTGTGCAGCGAGCGGGACGTGAAGGGGCTCTACGCCCGGCAGGCCGCGGGGCAGCTGGTGGGGCTGACCGGGGTCGACGATCCGTACGAGCCGCCCGTGGACCCGGATCTGGTGCTGGCGACGCAGCACCAGACGCCCAGGGAGTCGGCGGACGCGGTGCATGCGCTGCTGGTGGAGCGGGGGCTGCTGTGAGTGCGGCGGCCGAGGGGGCGTCCGGGGGCTTCGTGCTCTCGCATCTGGACGCGCTGGAGTCCGAGGCGGTGCACATCTTCCGCGAGGTGGCGGGCGAGTTCGAACGGCCGGTGATCCTCTTCTCCGGCGGCAAGGACTCCATCCTCATGCTGCACCTGGCGCTGAAGGCGTTCGCCCCGGCGGCGATCCCCTTCTCGCTGCTGCACGTGGACACCGGGCACAACTTTCCGGAGGTGCTGGAGTACCGCGATCGTGTGGTGGCCGCACATGGGCTGCGGCTCCATGTGGCCTCGGTGCAGGACTACATCGACCGGGGTGTGCTGCGCGAACGTCCGGACGGGACGCGCAACCCGCTGCAGACGCTGCCGCTGACGGAGAAGATCCAGGCGGAGCGGTTCGACGCGGTCTTCGGCGGCGGACGGCGCGACGAGGAGAAGGCACGGGCCAAGGAACGGGTGTTCTCCCTGCGGGACGAGTTCTCGCAGTGGGACCCGCGCCGTCAGCGGCCCGAGCTGTGGAACCTGTACAACGGCCGGCACGCCCCCGGCGAGCACGTCCGGGTCTTCCCGCTGTCCAACTGGACCGAGCTGGACGTCTGGCAGTACATCGCCCGCGAGCGGATCGAACTGCCGCAGATCTACTACGCCCATCACCGCGAGGTCTTCCGGCGCGGCGGGATGTGGCTGACGGCCGGTGAGTGGGGCGGGCCCAGGGACGGCGAGGCCGTGGAGAAGCGGCAGGTGCGCTACCGCACGGTCGGCGACATGTCCTGCACCGGCGCCGTCGACTCCGACGCCGACACCATCGACAAGGTGATCGCGGAGATCGCCGCGTCCCGGCTGACCGAGCGGGGCGCGACGCGCGCCGACGACAGGCTCTCCGAGGCCGCGATGGAAGACCGCAAGCGCGAGGGGTACTTCTAGACATGACTGTGGACACGCTGCGCTTCGCCACCGCGGGCTCGGTGGACGACGGCAAGTCGACCCTGGTGGGCCGGCTGCTGCACGACTCCAAGTCGGTCCTCACCGACCAGCTGGAAGCCGTCGAACACGCCTCCCGCAACCGCGGCCAGGACGCCCCCGACCTCGCCCTCCTCACGGACGGCCTGCGTGCCGAGCGCGAACAGGGCATCACGATCGACGTGGCCTACCGCTACTTCGCCACCCCCCGCAGGCGATTCATCCTCGCCGACACCCCCGGCCATGTGCAGTACACCCGCAACATGGTCACCGGCGCCTCCACCGCCGAACTCACCATCATCCTCGTCGACGCCCGCAACGGCGTCGTCGAACAGACCCGCCGGCACGCGGCGGTGGCCGCGCTGCTCCAGGTCCCGTGGGTCGTCCTGGCCGTGAACAAGATGGACCTGGTCGACTACGAGCAGCAGCGGTTCGAGGAGATCGTCGAGGACTTCGCGGGACACGCGGCGGAGCTCGGCCTGCCGGGATTCACGCCGGTGCCGGTGTCGGCGCTCGTCGGCGACAACGTGGTGGAGCGCTCCGCGCACATGGACTGGTACGAGGGACCGGCACTCCTGGAGTTCCTGGAGACCGTCCCCGTCGGCACCGAGGCCGCCGACGCGCCCGCCCGCTTCCCCGTGCAGTACGTCATCCGGGACGGCGAAGTCCGGTACTACGCGGGCCAGTTGGCGTCCGGCTCACTGCGGGTCGGCGACCGGGTCACCGTGCACCCGTCCGGCGAGACCACCGAGATCACCGGGATCGACGTACTCGGCACCGCCCAGCAGGTCGCGTACGCCCCGCAGTCGATCAGCGTACGGCTGGCGGACGAACGGGACGTCTCACGCGGCGACATGATCACGGCAGGGGCATCTCCCACACTCACGCGCACCATCACCGCGAACGCCTGCCACCTGGCCGACCGACCGCTCCGGATCGGCGACCGCGTCCTGGTCCGCCACACCACCCGCACCGTGCGAGCGATCGTCAAGGACCTTGCAGGAGCAGCCGAGTTGACCACGAACGACCTCGCCCGCATCACCCTCCACACCGCTGACCCACTGACGCTCGACGACTACACCACCTGCCGCCGCACCGGCGCCTTCATCCTGATCGACCCCGCGGACGGCGCCACGCTCACGGCGGGGATGGCGGTGGTCGACTCCGCGGGGTGAGCCGGGGCCGGGGGTGTCGTGCGGCTGATCCGGGGTGCTGCCCGCGAGGTGGGCGCCGCCCCCGGCGAACCCTCAACTCCCCAGAGTGAGCCGAGGCTTGGGCCCGTCCGTGCGTCCCGTCTGCGGGCGGCGGCTGCCCGCTCGGTACGGCGCCGGCCAGGTGATGCCCGGGCCGGTGTAGTTCTGTTCGGCTGCCGCGTGGAGGGTCCAGTGGGGGTCGTAGAGGTGGGGGCGGGCCAGGGCGCACAGGTCCGTACGGCCCGCCAGGATCAGGGAGTTGACGTCGTCCCAGGAGGAGATGGCGCCGACCGCGATGACCGGGACGTCCGTGCCGTGGCGGATGCGGTCGGCGAACGGGGTCTGGTAGGAGCGCCCGAACTCCGGGTGCTCGTCGGCGACGACCTGGCCCGTCGACACGTCGATCGCGTCGACCCCGTGTGCGACGAAGGCGCGGGCGATGTCGACGGCGTCCTCGGCCGTCGTGCCGCCCTCGGCCCAGTCGGTGGCGGAGATGCGGACCGTCATGGGCCTCTCCCCCGGCCACACCGCGCGTACGGCGTCGAAGACCTCCAGCGGGAAGCGGAGACGTTTCTCCAGCGAGCCGCCGTAGGCGTCGGTACGCCGGTTGGTCAGCGGGGAGAGGAAGCCGGAGAGCAAGTAGCCGTGGGCGCAGTGGAGTTCGAGCAGGTCGAAGCCGGCGCGGGCGGCCCGCCGGGCGGCGGCCACGAACTGCTCGCGGATGTCCGTGAGCTGGGCGCGGCTGAGTTCGCGGGGGATCTGGCTGCCCGGTTTGTACGGCAGTGCGGAGGCGGCGGCGAGCGGCCAGTTGCCCTCGTCCAGGGGTTCGTCCATGCCCTCCCACATCAGCTTGGTCGAGCCCTTGCGCCCGGAGTGGCCGAGCTGGACACCGATCGCGGTGCCGGGGGCCTGGGCGTGCACGAAGTCGGTGATCCGCTTCCAGGAGTCGGCCTGCCGGGCGGTGTAGAGCCCGGTGCAGCCGGGGGTGATCCGGCCCTCCTCGCTGACGCACACCATCTCGGTCATCACCAGGCCCGCGCCCCCGAGGGCCCGTGCGCCGAGGTGGACCAGGTGGAAGTCGCCCGGCACGCCGTCGACGGCCGAGTACATGTCCATGGGCGAGACGACGACCCGGTTGCGCAGGGTCAGCCCGCGCAGCCGGAACGGCGTGAACATCGGCGGCGTACCGGGCGGGCAGCCGAACTCGCGCTCCACGGCCCCGGTGAAACGGGCGTCGCGCAGCCGGAGGTTGTCGTGGGTGACGCGGCGGCTGCGGGTGAGCAGGTTGAAGGCGAACTGGCGGGGCGGCTGGTCGAGATAGAGCCCCAGGTTCTCGAACCACTCCAGGCTGGCGCGGGCGGCGCGCTGGGTGGAGGCGACGACGGGTCTGCGCTCCTCCTCGTAGGCCGCGAGCGCCTTGTCCAGGCTGGGCTGCTCCTCCAGACAGGCGGCCAGGGCGAGCGCGTCCTCGACGGCGAGCTTCGTGCCGGAGCCGATCGAGAAGTGGGCGGTGTGCGCGGCGTCGCCGAGCAGCACGACGTTGCCGCGCGACCAGTGCTCGTTCGTCACCGTGCGGAAGGTCGTCCACGCCGACTTGTTGGAGCGCAGCGGCCGACCGCCGAGCGCCTCCGCGAAGATCTTGGCGCAGCGCTCGACGGACCCCGCCTCGTCGAGATCGGCGAAGCCGGCCGCGCGCCACACCTCCTCCCGCATCTCGACGATCACCGTGGAGGCGTCGGCCGCGAAGGGGTAGGCGTGCAGTTGCATCACGCCGTGTTCGGTCTCGGCGATCTCGAAGCGGAAGGCGTCGAAGGCGAAGTCGGCGGCGAGCCAGATGTAGCGGCAGCGGTGGGCGGCCAGCCGGGGACGGAAGTCGTCGGCGTAGGTGTCGCGGACGGTGCTGCGCACGCCGTCGGCGGCGACGACCAGGTCGTACGAGCGGGACAGCTCGTCGGGGTGGGGCGCCTCGGAGCGGAAGCGGAGTTCCACGCCGAGGGTGTGGCAGCGCTCGTGCAGGATCTGCAGCAGACGGCGCCTGCCGAGGGCCGCGAAGCCGTGACCGCCGGAGGTGTGCTGCACGCCCCGGTGCACGATTTCGATGTCGTCCCACCGGACGAAGTCCTTCTGCAGGGCCTCGTAGACCAGCGGGTCGGCGTGCTCGATGCCGCCGAGCGTCTCGTCGGAGAGGACCACTCCGAAGCCGAAGGTGTCGTCGGGGGCGTTGCGCTCCCAGACGGTGATCTCGCGGGCGGGGTCCAGGCGCTTGAGCAGGGCGGCGGCGTAGAGCCCGCCGGGGCCGCCGCCGATGATCGCGATGCGCGAGGTCTCCATCGCTATCGCCCCCTCCACTTGGGCGGGCGCTTCTGGGTGAAGGCCGCGTGGAACTCGGCGTAGTCCTCGCCGTTCATCAGCAGGGCCTGGGTGGCGGCGTCCAGTTCGACGGCGGCGGCGAGCGGCATGTCCAGTTCGGACGTGAGCAGGGCCTTGGTCTGCGCGTACGCCAGCGCCGGGCCCTCGGCGAGCCTGCGGGCCAGCGCTCCGGCGGCCTCGTCGGCACGGCCCTCGTCGGTCAGCTCGCTGATCAGGCCGATGCGCTCGGCCTCGGGGGCGCGGACCGGTTCGCCCAGCATGAGCAGCCGGGTGGCGTGGCCGAGTCCGACCACCCGGGGCAGCAGATAGGCCGCGCCCATGTCGCCGCCGGACAGTCCGACCCGGGTGAACAGGAACGCGAAGCGGGCGCTCGGGTCGGCCACCCGGAAGTCCGCCGCGAGCGCCAGGACCGCTCCGGCGCCCGCCGCCACCCCGTGCACGGCCGCGATCACCGGGAAGGGGCACTCCCGGATCGCCCGCACGGTCTGTCCGGTCATGCGGTTGAAGTCGAGGAGCTGGGCGGTGTCCATGGCGAGGGTGGCGCCGATGATCTCGTCGACGTCGCCGCCGGAGCAGAAGCCGCGGCCCTCACCGGCCAGCACCAGGGCCCGTACGGTCCGCTCGCGGGACAGCTCGGCGAGCAGATCGCGCAGGTCGGCGTAGGCGCCGAAGGTGAGCGCGTTGAGCTTGTCGGGCCGGGCGAGCGTGACCGTGGCGACCCCGTCGGCGAGCTCCACGCGCAGATGCTCCCAGCGTGTGGTGCGGGCGGCCGATCCGGTGAAGGGACTCATGACGTGCGGCCTCCTCGTGGGCGGGCACTGCCGTGCTGAGCTCTGCCCCTCGAAGTTATCACTTATTCGTGACTGTCGTCAGGAGCGCGCGATAGACCGGTCCGGAACCGTCCGGAACCGACCCCGCCGGGTCACATCCGTCACGGATCGTCGACAGCCGGGCTACGGCCGGAGCAGCCGCGCGAGGCGGGGCGTCGTGAGGGGTAAGCCGCCTGGCAGCGGGGCCGAAGGTCCCGCGCGGTGCCCTCCGGAGGACTCTGCCGGACGGCGCCGTACCATTCATACGGTTGAAAGCAGGACAGCCTGCTATGAACGGACCCGCCTTGTACCAACGCCCCTCCGCCTCCGCCTCATGGCGCATCGCGCTGCCGCACTCCGTCGCGGCCGTGCCCGTGGCCCGTGCCCTGGTGCGCACGGCGCTGGCCGAGCTGGACCACGGGGCCGACTGCGACACCGCGGAACTGCTCACGGCGGAGCTGGTGGCGAACGCCGTGGAGCACACCGTCGGGGACTCGCCCATAGAACTCGTGGTGGAGCTGCTGCCGGGCGGCTGCCAGGTCGAGGTGCACGACCCCGACCCGATGCCGCCGTACGAGCTGACCTGGCCCAGTGACAAGGAGCCCGACGTCTGGGACGAGGGCGGGCGCGGGCTGCTGCTGATCCGCGCGCTCAGCTCGTCGTGCGGGCATCGCCCGACCATCTCGGGCAAGGCCGTGTGGTTCCGGCTGCCGGCGGTGCCGCAGCAGCGGCGTCCTCTCTGAGCGCCGCCCGCGCCAGTCAGGCCAGTGTGGCGACCAGGACCGCCTTGATGGTGTGCATCCGGTTCTCGGCCTCGTCGAAGACCACGGAGTACTCGGACTCGAACACCTCGTCCGTGACCTCCAGCTCGGTGAGGCCGTGGCGCTGGTGGATCTCGCGGCCGACGTCGGTGCCGAGGTCGTGGAAGGCCGGGAGGCAGTGCAGGAACCGCACGTCGGGGTTGCCGGTGGCGCGCAGGACGTCCATGGTCACGGCGTAGGGGCCGAGCAGCGCTATGCGCTCGTCCCAGACCTCCTTGGGCTCCCCCATCGACACCCATACGTCGGTGGCGATGAAGTCGGCGCCCCGCACCCCCTCCTTCACGTCGTCGGTGAGCGTGATCCGGGCGCCCGAGGCCGCGGCGAGCTGCTGGGCGACCTCCACGATCGTCTCGTCCGGCCACAGCAGCCGGGGCGCGACGATACGGACGTCCATGCCGAGCAGGGCGCCGGTGACCAGGTAGGAGTTGCCCATGTTGTAGCGGGCGTCGCCGAGGTAGGCGAAGGCCGTCGCGGTCAGCGGCTTGTCGGTGTGCTCGGTCATGGTGAGCACGTCGGCCAGCATCTGGGTGGGGTGCCACTCGTCGGTGAGCCCGTTGTAGACGGGCACCCCGGCGTACGCGGCGAGTTCCTCGACGACACCCTGACCGTGTCCGCGGTACTGGATCCCGTCGTACATCCGCCCCAGCACGCGCGCGGTGTCCTTCACGGACTCCTTGTGCCCGATCTGCGAGCCGGACGGGTCGAGGTACGTCGTCGAGGCACCCTGGTCGGCGGCGGCGACCTCGAACGCGCAGCGGGTGCGCGTCGAGGTCTTCTCGAAGACCAGCGCGATGTTCTTCCCGCTCAGATGCCTGGTCTCGGCCCCGGCCTTCTTGGCGGCCTTCAGTTCGGCGGCCAGCTCGATCAGCGCGAGGAACTCCTCCTGGGTGAAGTCGAGCTCCTTGAGGAAGTGGCGGCCGGCGAGGGCGGTCGGGACTGACGCCATGGGGGCACTCCAGAATGCGGGAACATCTACGCTGGAAGTCTATACGAATATTTGTATTTCTATACGGCCGGGTCCCTCGGTCAGGTCTCTCATACGGCCTCCCGCTCGACCGGACAGCTCATGCAGCGCGGCCCGCCCCGGCCCCGGCCCAGCTCGCTGCCGGGGATCTCTATGACCTCGATGCCCTGCTTGCGCAGATGGGTGTTGGTGGTGGAGTTGCGCTCGTAGGCGACGACGACGCCCGGCTCGACGGCCAGGACGTTGCAGCCGTCGTCCCACTGCTCGCGCTCGGCCGCGTGCACGTCCTGGGTCGCGGTCAGCACCCGGATCTCGCTGAGCCCGAGGGCCGCGGCGATGGCGCGGTGCATGTGCTCCGGCGGATGGTCGGTGACCTTGAGCTCCTTGTCCCCGGCCCCGGGTTCGATGGTGTACGAGCGCAGCATGCCGAGGCCCGCGTACTGGGTGAAGGTGTCGCCGTCGACCATCGTCATCACGGTGTCGAGGTGCATGAAGGCGCGCCGCTTCGGCATGTCGAGGGCCACGATCGTCGTGGCCGAGCCCGCCTCGAAGAGCTTGTGCGCGAGCATCTCCACGGCCTGCGGGGTGGTGCGCTCGCTCATGCCGATCAGGACGGCGCCGTTGCCGATCACCAGGACGTCCCCGCCCTCGATGGTGGAGGGGTAGTCGGACTGCCCCTCGGACCAGACGCGGAACGTTTCGTCACGGAAGAGCGGGTGGTGGCGGTAGATCGCCTCGAAGTGGACCGTCTCGCGCTGCCGGGCGGGCCAGCGCATGGCGTTGACGCAGACGCCGTCGTAGATCCAGGCGGAGGTGTCGCGGGTGAAGAGGTGGTTGGGCAGGGGCGCGAGGAGGAAGTCGTCGAGGTCCATGACATGGAAGCGCACCGAGGTCGGCTCCGGGTGCGCGTCCAGGAACTCGCGTTTGGTCATGCCGCCGACCAGGGCCTCGGCCAGCTCCGGCGAGGGAAGCGTCTCGAACGCGGCCCTGAGGTGGTCGGTGGCGAGAACGCCGTACTCCTTCTCGTCGAAGACCCGGTCGAGGACGAGGGTGCGGGCCTCGGGGACCTGGAGGGCCTCGGTGAGCAGGTCGCCGAAGAGGTGGACGGCGACCCCGCGGTCGCGCAGGACGTCGGCGAACCCGTCGTGCTCGGCGCGCGCCCGGCGCACCCAGAGCACGTCGTCGAAGAGCAGCGCGTCCTTGTTGCTGGGGGTGAGCCTTTTGAGCTCGAGATCCGGCCGGTGAAGGATGACGCGGCGCAGCCGCCCGGCCTCGGAGTCGACATGGAATCCCATGCCTCCATCCTGACCATCGGCGGGCGTCTTGACCCGCCGATGGCCCGTTTCCGTGACGTCTTGTTTTCGTCCCCTTGACGATAAGCGCTTTCCCTCTTTATCGTCGAACAGACGAGAAACAAGGGGGTCCGATGGCCGACATCACCCGGCGCCTGGGCTGGCGCCATCTGCGCGGGGCGCCGACCGCGCACATCCGCCACCACCGCGACGGCAGGCTGCTGCACGACGGGCCCGGGCTCAGCTTCTGGTTCCGCGCGCTGACCGCGGCGCTGTCCGAGGTGCCGGTCGACGACCGGGAGCTGGCGATGACCTTCCATGCCCGTACGTCGGACTTCCAGGACGTGACGGTGCAGGCGACGGTGACGTACCGGATCAGCGACCCGGCCCTCGCCGCGGCCCGGCTGGACTTCTCCGTCGACCCCGACACCGGCGTGTGGCGCGGGTCGCCCCTGGAGCAGCTCGGCACGCTGCTGACGGAGACGGCGCAGCAGCACGCCCTGGACGTCCTCGCCCGTACGCCGCTGTCGTCGGCGCTGGTCGACGGGGTGGCGGCGGTACGGGAGCGGGTGGCGGCCGGGCTCGGCGGCGAGCCGCGGCTGCCGGCCACCGGCATCGAGGTCGTCGCCGTACGCGTGATGGCGCTGCGGCCCGAGCCCGAGGTGGAGCGGGCCCTGCGCACACCGGCCCGCGAGCAGATCCAGCAGGAGGCCGACCGGGCGACCTACGAGCGGCGGGCCGTGGCCGTCGAGCGCGAGCGGGCCATCGCCGAGAACGAACTGGCCAGCCAGATCGAACTCGCCCGCCGTGAGGAGCAGTTGGTCGAGCAGCGCGGTACGAACAGCCGGCGCGAGGCCGAGGAGCACGCCGCGGCGGACGCGGTGCGCGCCGAGGCCGAGGCCGCCCGGACGGTGAAGCTCGCCGAGGCGGAGGCGACGCGGTCGGTGCGGCTCGCGCGTGCGGAGGCCGAGGGGGCGCGCGAGACGGGTGAGGCGCGGGCGCAGGCGCAGGCGGCCTGGCTGCGGGTCCATGCCGAGGTGGACGTGGCAACCCTCAACGCCCTCACCGGGACCCGGCTCGCGGAGAACCTGCCGCACATCGACAGCGTGACCGTCTCGCCGGACGTGCTGACGGGGCTGCTGACCCGGCTCGGCCACGGAGAGCCGGCGTGAGTCTCGCCCCGCGCGCCGTGCTCGTCCACCGCACCACGGAGTACGAGGAGTTGGTGGCCCGGCACGGCACGCACGGGCAGGCCGCGTTCTTCCTCTCCTCCCGGGGGCGGGACATCGAGGAGGTCGCCGAGCGGCACCGCCGGGCCCGGCGGGCGCTGGCCGTGGTGACGGCCGCGATTCCGCTGACCTGGCGTCAGTCGCTGGTCGAACGGGCGGATCTGGACCGCTTCCTGTTCGCGCCGGAGGACGTGGTGGTCGTGGTCGGACAGGACGGGCTGGTGGCGAACGTCGC
Source organism: Streptomyces spinosisporus (assembly GCF_022698145.1). GTDB lineage: Bacteria > Actinomycetota > Actinomycetes > Streptomycetales > Streptomycetaceae > Streptomyces > Streptomyces spinosisporus. Next base: position 141,145 of record NZ_JALDAX010000001.1, on the reverse strand, counting down.
CAAGTACCTCGCCGGGCAGCCGGTGGTGGGCATCGACACCGATCCCGGGCGCAACCCCGGCGTCCTGGTGCGGCACCGGCCCGGGGACGCCGGGGCGCTGCTGCGCTCCACGCAATCCGCAGCGGGCCCCTTCGACGAACTCACCATGGTCGAAGCCGTGGCCGACGACACCCAGCGGCTCGTGGCACTGAACGAGATCTACCTGGGCGCCGCCGGTCATCAGACCGCCCGATACCGCCTGGGCCTCGAGGACGACGGGGGTGTCGTCGAGGCCCAGGCCTCGTCCGGGGTGATCGTCGGCACGGGCACGGGGGCGACCGGCTGGATCCGGTCGGTGTGGCAGGAGAGGGGAGGGCAGCTGTCGCTGCCCTCCCCCACGGAGGAACGCCTCCTGTGGTTCGTACGCGAGGCCTGGCCGTCCCCCGCCACCGGGACCACCCTGGTCGCCGGGGAACTCGCAGCCTCCTCCCGACTCCACCTCACCGTCGAATCCGAACGGCTCGTCGCCTTCGGGGACGGGATGGAGTCCGACGCCCTCGACCTGACCTGGGGTCAGTCCCTGACGGTCGGGATGTGCGGGCGGCGGCTGCGGCTGGTCGGCTGACGCCGGGCGTCACAGGCGCGGGTCGACCGGCTCCGACTCCAGTGCCAGGACGCCGAAGACCGCCTCGTGCACCCGCCACAGCGGCTCGCCCTCCGCCAGTCGGTCCAGGGCCTCCAGGCCGAGGGCGTACTCGCGGATCGCGAGCGACCGCTTGTGGTTGAGGAAGCGGGAGCGCAGCCGGGTGAGGTTGTCGGGGCGTGTGTACTCCGGACCGTAGATGATCCGCAGGTACTCGCGGCCCCGGCACTTGATGCCCGGCTGCACGAGCCGGCCCTCGTCGCTGCGCACCAGCGCGCCGACGGGCTTGACGACCATGCCCTCGCCGCCGCGGCCGGTCATCTCCAGCCACCAGTCGACGCCGGCCCGCAGCGACTCCGCATCACCGGTGTCGACGTAGAGCCGTCGCGTGGTCTGCAGCAGGCCGCTCGCGTCGTGCTCCACCACCCGGTCGAGCAGGGCGAGTTGCTCGTCGTGCGGCAGCCCGGCCAGGCTGCGGCCCTGGACGGCGAGGATCTGGAACGGCGCGAGGCGTACGCCGTCCAGGCCCTCGGTCGTCCAGCAGTAGCGGCGGTACGCATCCGTGAACGCGGCCGCGTTCGAGGCGCGTTCACGCTGGCGGGACAGCAGGTCGCTCACCTCGACGCCCCGCGCCGCGACGGCCTCCAGCGCGGCGAGCGCACCCGGGAACACCGCGCCCGACGCGGCACCGACGGCGGCGTACTGCGAGCGCAGCAGGCCGGAGGCCTTCAGCGACCACGGCATCAGCTCGGCGTCCAACAGCAGCCAGTCCGTGGCGAGTTCGTCCCACAGACCGGCCTCGCCGATCGCCGTGCGGACCCGCCCGAGGATCTCCTCGGTCACCGCCTCGTCGTCGAAGAACGGCCGGCCGGTACGGGTGTAGAGGGCCCCGGTGGGGCCGTCCACCCCGAACCGCCGCCGCGCCGTCTCCGCGTCCCGGCACACCAGCGCCACCGCACGCGAGCCCATGTGCTTCTCCTCGCACACGACCCGTGCGACGCCGTCGGCCGCGTACTGCGCGAACGCCTCGACCGGGTGCTCCAGGTAGCCCTCGACCTTGGACGTGGCCGTGGGCGCCATGGTCGGCGGGAGGTACGGCAGCAGCCGCGGGTCCACCGCGAAACGGCTCATGACCTCGAGCGCCGCCGCCGCGTTCTCCTCGCGGACCGCGACCCGGCCCTGGTGACGGGTCTCCACGACCCGGCGGCCGTGCACGTCATTCAGGTCGAGCGGCCGCCCGTCCTGCCCGCCGGGCGCCTCGGTGCGCAGCGGCCGCGCCGGCTCGTACCAGACCTGCTCGGCCGGTACGTCGACCAGTTCGCGCTCCGGCCAGCGCAGCGCGGTGAGCTTGCCGCCGAAGACGGCGCCGGTGTCCAGGCAGATGGTGTTGTTGAGCCAGGTCGCTTCCGGGACGGGCGTGTGGCCGTAGACGACCGCCGCCCGGCCGCGGTAGTCCTCCGCCCACGGGTAGCGCACCGGCAGCCCGAACTCGTCGGTCTCGCCGGTGGTGTCGCCGTACAGGGCGTGCGAGCGGACCCGCCCCGAGGTGCGGCCGTGGTACTTCTCCGGCAGACCGGCGTGGCAGACCACCAGCCGGCCGCCGTCGAGGACGTAGTGGCTGACGAGCCCGTCGATGAACTCCCTTACCTCGCGGGTGAACTCCTCACTCTCCCCCTCCATCTGCTCGATGGTCTCGGCGAGTCCGTGGGTGTGCTGGACCTTGCGGCCCTTGAGGTAGCGGCCGAACTTGTTCTCGTGGTTGCCGGGCACGCACAGCGCGTTGCCCGACTTCACCATCGACATCACGCGGCGCAGCACGCCCGGGCTGTCGGGGCCGCGGTCGACGAGGTCGCCGACGAAGACGGCCGTACGGCCCTCCGGGTGCACACCGTCGGTGTAGCCCAGCTTGCCGAGCAGCGACTCCAGTTCGGCGGAGCAGCCGTGGATGTCGCCAACGATGTCGAACGGGCCGGTGAGATGGGTGAGGTCGTTGAAGCGCTTCTCGGTGACGACGGTGGCGCTGTCGATGTCCTCCACGCCGCGCAGGACGTGCACCTTGCGGAAGCCCTCGCGCTCCAAGTGCCGCAGGGAACGGCGCAGTTCGCGGATGTGGCGCTGGATGACCCGGCGCGGCATGTCGGCCCGGTCGGTGCGGGCCGCGTTGCGCTCGGCGCAGACCTCCTCCGGGACGTCCAGCACGATCGCGATGGGCAGCACGTCGTACTGCCGGGCCAGGTCGATCAGCTGGCGCCGGGCGTCCTGCTGCACGCTGGTCGCGTCGACGACCGTGCGGCGGCCGGCCGCCAGCCTCTTGCCCGCGATGTAGTGCAGGACGTCGAAGGCGTCCCGCGTCGCGCTCTGGTCGTTCTCGTCGTCGGAGACCAGGCCGCGGCAGAAGTCGGAGGAGATCACCTCGGTCGGCTTGAAGTGGCGCCTGGCGAAAGTGGACTTGCCGGAGCCGGAGGCGCCGACGAGGACGACGAGGGAGAGGTCGGTGACGGGCAGGACCCGCCCTTCGGCCTCTGTGCTGCTCTGTGTCTCGGTCATGCCGCCTTCGCCTCCTTCTCGTTCTTCTCGTTCTTCTCGGTCTTCGGTCCGGCCGGGTCGAGCTCGAACACGGCCATCTGGGTGGGTGGCCCGACCTCGGGGTCGTCGGGGCCGACGGGCACGAACCGCACGCCGTAGCCGTGCCGTTCGGCCACCGCCCGCGCCCAGGAGCGGAACTCCTCGCGGGTCCACTCGAAGCGGTGGTCGCCGTGCCGGACATGGCCGGCCGGCAGGGACTCCCAGCGGACGTTGTACTCCACGTTCGGGGTGGTCACGAGGACCGTGCGCGGACGGGCCGCGCCGAACACCGCGTACTCCAGGGCCGGCAGCCGCGGCAGGTCGAGGTGCTCGATCACCTCGCTCAGCACGGCGGCGTCGTAGCCCTTGAGGCGCTTGTCGGTGTAGGCGAGCGAGCCCTGGAAGAGCGTGACGCGGGATGCCTGCCGCTCCCCCATGCGGTCCAGCTTCAGCCGCCGGGAGGCGATGGTCAGCGCGCGCATCGACACGTCGACACCGGCGATCTGCGTGAACTGCGAGTCCTTGAGCAGCGCCTGCACCAACTGGCCCTGTCCGCAGCCGAGATCGACGACACGACTCGCGCCGGACGCCCGCAGGGCCTCGATGATCGCGTCCCGTCGCTGCACGGCGAGCGGGGTCGGCCGCTGCTCCTCCTCGGTCTCCGCCTCGACCGCGTTGTCGATCTCCTCGACCTCGCTGTCGTCGGCCTCCGCGAGGCGCACCAGCTCCAGCCGCTCCATGGCCTGCCGGGTCAGCGACCAGCGGCGGGAGAGATAGCGGCTGGTGATCAGCTTCTGCTCCGGGTGCTCGGCCAGCCAGCCCTCACCGGCCCGCAGCAGCTTGTCGACCTCGTCGGGGGCGACCCAGTAGTGCTTGGCGTCGTCGAGCACGGGCAGCAGGACGTAGAGATGGCGCAGCGCCTCGGCGAGGGTCAGCGCCTGCGACTCCAGGACCAGCCGCACATAGCGCGAGTCGCCCCACTCCGGGAACTCGGCGTCCAGGGCGACCGGTTGCGCGGCCACCGCCCAGCCCAACGGCTCGAACAACCGCCGCACCAGCTCGGGGCCGCCGCGGGCGGGCAGCGCGGGCACCTCGATGCGCAGCGGGCGCGGCTCGGCCGGCAGCTCGGGCCTGGCGTGGCAGGTGCCCTTCATCGCGCTGGAGAACACGCTGCTCAGCGCCACGGCGAGCAGTGAGGAGGCCGCGTACGGGCGGTCGTTGACGTACTGCGCGAGCGCCGCGTCCGGGGCACCGCCGCGCCCCTTGCCCTTCCCCCGCCGCACCAGCGCCACCGCGTCGACCTCCAGCAGCAGCGCCGCCGTGCAGCGCCGGTCGTCCGCCTCGGGGTAGAGGACGTGCGCGGTGCCGTAGGAGGTGGAGAACGCCTGCGCCTTGTCGGGGTGCTTGTGCAGCAGATAGCCGAGGTCGGTGGCGGGGCGTTCGGGAGTGCCGGTGGTGGTGAGGGTCAGGAACATGGGCAGGGCCTCTCAGGCCGGTGGACGGTTTTCGGTGCCGTGCGCGCGAAAGCCCCCAGGAAGGGTGATCCTGGGGGCTCGGCAGGACGACCGTCCCACCTTCGCATACGGCGGCCGACCGGCGCCTTTGTTTATTCCTACGGCATTCCTACGGCAGCCCTACGGCACCTCGCCGGCCGCTACGACAGCTGCGACTGGACCTGGGAGGAGATCTGCTCCAGGTGGTCCAGGTCGGAGAGGTCGAGGACCTGGAGGTAGAGGCGGCGGGAGCCGATCTCGGCGTAGCGGCCGATCTTGTCGACGACCTCGGACGGGGTGCCGGCCAGACCGTTGGCCCGCAGCTCGTCGGCGTCGCGGCCGATGGCTGCGGCGCGGCGGGCGACCTCCTGGTCGTCCTTGCCGACGCAGACGACGAGGGCGTTGGACAGGACGAGGTCGTCCGCGCCCCGGCCGGCCTCCTCGGCGGCGGCGCGGACGCGGGCGAACTGCCGCTCGCTCTCCTCGACGCCGGCGAACGGCATGTTGAACTCATCGGCGAACCGGGCCGCGAGACGCGGGGTGCGGGTCGCGCCATGGCCGCCGATCAGCACCGGGATGCGGTCCTGGGCGGGCTTGGGCAGCGCGGGTGAGTCGGTGAGGTCGTAGAACGTGCCGTGGAAGTCGAAGGTCTCGCCGAGCTCGGTGCGCCACAGGCCGGTGACGATCTCGAGCTGCTCCTCCAGGCGGCCGAACTTCTCCTTCGGGAAGGGGATGCCGTACGCCTTGTGCTCCTCCTCGAACCAGCCCGCGCCGAGGCCGAGTTCGACGCGGCCGCCGGACATCTGGTCGACCTGGGCGACCTGGATGGCGAGCACGCCGGGCAGCCGGAAGGTGGCGGCCGTCATCAGGGTGCCGAGGCGGATGCGCTTGGTCTCGCGGGCCAGACCGGCGAGGGTGACCCAGGCGTCGGTGGGGCCGGGGAGGCCGTCGCCCGAGCCCATGCGGAGATAGTGGTCGGAGCGGAAGAAGGCGTCGAACCCGAGGTCCTCGGTGGCCTTCGCCACGGTGAGCAGAGTGTCGTAGGACGCCCCCTGCTGGGGCTCGGTGAAGATGCGAAGATCCATGCGTCCATCCTGCACGCCCGGGGTCCGGTCGACCCCACCGGTCCCCTACGGCCCCGCCGTCCCCTGTCGGGTGAAATCCGTCAACGCCGCGCCCGGCGCACGCCCGGGCCAGTGACCGGCCACGGGGGCGATCGTTGGCCGAGCGGAGCCGGACAGCCCGGCGCCCGCCCCGGCCCGTCGCCGCCGGGGTGTCACCCGTGCGGCCCTCCCGAGGGGCCCGGGCCGAGGAGACCGCCATGTCCGAAGACTCCGTCCCACCACAGGGCGAGGACGCCGACCGCCCCAAGGGGCTGCTCCAGCAGATGGAAGAACTGATGGCAGCCCTCAACGCAGACCTGTCCAATCTCCATGAAGAAGCGGGTTTTTCACCCTTGGATTCCCAGGAGCGCGGCAGCGCTCTGAGCTGCGACGATGCGCCTGCATGACTATGCAGGCGACCGGGATCGAGCATCCCGCGACAAGCTGAATCCCCAGGCCAGCGACGCTCACGGCCTGGGGATTCAAGGGGGCTAGGTCCGATCTACATTTCCGCAGTTCAGAGCGTTACGGCCTCCAGATCGAGCGCCGCGCCCTTACGGCCTGATCCCAGCTCTTCGGGACGTGGTCATTGCCCCATCTGATCGTCCGCTCGCCGTCGGCGGGGTCCTCGGACGCAGGCTGATCCCTGCGCGTCTCGTGATCCTTCGGCACGGGGTGATCGCTGTTTTGCCTGTGCGCGGTCCTGCGGTCCGCCGGGCCCTGCATGTCGGCGACGTCCTGCTTCTGGCGGGCCCTCGTGACTTCGCCGAGCAGGCGCTGCGCCTCTGCTCGCGCACCAGGGCGGCGGGGGTCGGCACGGAGCTCGCGAAGCCGTTTCTTGATCGCGTCGATGTCCATGCTCAGTCCTCCTCAAGATCGGCTATCTCGGCGTCGATCACGTCGAGTAGATCGGTTGCGTCGTCGGGGTCGGCGGCCCGAGCGGGCATCAGGGCGGGGACGTCGGCGCGCTCGCCGGGCTGGCGCTCGGTCGCGACAACGCGGTACCGGAGGCCGGAGCCGGGCGGGCCGTCCACGTACTGCGCGCCGTTGTCGACGTAGGGCGCTGCTCCCAGGCCGGAGCTGACCGGCGCGGGCACTTCGCCGCCCTCCAGCACGGCCCCGGCGACTTCGAGGGCGTAGGCAATCCGGTCCGGCGGAAGCGACAGCCGTTCCAGGGCGGTTGTGATGGCCTGCGCCGTGATCTCCGCGTCCGCGTCGAGCCGCCGGGACAGAGCGACCTCCATCGCCTCCGGCGCGTCGGCGCCGCGCAGCTTCCGGCGCTCGGCGTTGATCTTCACCAGCCGGTCGATCGCCTTCAGCTTCGTGTCAGCGTCGGCCGCCATGGTGTAGATCGCGTTCGCCCGCCGCTGGTAGTCGGCAAGCTCCGCCTCGCGGTGATCGGCGTACTCCTCGGCGACGGGGCCGATGTGCGCCGCGATCTCCTCGGTGATGATCTCGTGCACGCGCGTCGGGCCGAGATCGACTTGGGCGGCGATCTCGCGCACGGTGAGGCCGTGCATCCGCAGCCGGTAGATCTTCGCGTCCCGCTCCGCGTGCTGCGCCGCGTTCGGCCGGGCCTGGGGTGGTGCGCCCATGATCTGTTCGCCTCTCAGTGTTCGGCGGTCGCCGGGTTAGTGATCTTGATTTCGGACCGGACTTCTTGATCAACTAGCCCTGTACATTTCGCGCCCTGTACATCCCTGTACATGCGCGCTTGCGCTTGTGCGTGATCTTGCTCTCTCCCCGGCAAGCCCCTGACCTGTAGAAATAGAAATAGATCTTCGACTTTCTTGATAGGGAAAAGCACACTCGCGCGCAGCCCTGTACATGTACAGGGCGTGTACAGGGCTGCGCAGCGATCATGCGGGCAGAACCTCCCCCGGGGAGAGCTTGTCGGCGTCGACCTGCACCCAGCCGTGGTTCTCCGCGAGTTTCAGGGCGTCGTCGAAATGCTTGCGATCCCGTGCCGCAATCGCCGTACGCACCGTGGACTTCGGGCCCGGCCCTCCGGCGGCGCGCACGTGCTTGGCGATCAGTTTGGCGACGCGCCGCACGTCGCGGCTTTCGAGAGCCTCAGCCTTGGCGATCTCGGTCCGCACCGCCGTGTCGACACGCATCTGTGTGCGCGTCTCCGCACGCTCGGTCTCGGTCCGGTTCTTGTGCCGGAGCAGCACTGCCCGCACCGCGCAGCTTGTCGCCCAGACGGTTTCCGCCAGCCGCCAGAACTCCCAGGTGATCACGCGCTCACCGCAGAGCACCGCCAGCAGCCCGGCGATCTTGACCAGGTGGATCGGCTCGTGCTGATCGAGAGGGTTGATCCACACTTCCTCATCCGACCGGCGGTCGTCCTCGTTCTGGATGTGCTCGATCAGCGACTCCTCGACGGTCACGATGTCCGTGTGCTCCGCGACCGGTTCCGCAGGGTCGTGACGCAGGTTCGTGAAGTCGACGTCCAGCGCGCCCGGCCACTTCGTCGCAGGAGGGCGTCCCGCCTTCGCGGCACGCACCCACACGAGTCGCTGGGGTGTCCCGAGGCCGGTCTCGTCGTCGGAGAGCAGCGCCTCGGCGTTGGCGTACTGGAGGTTGACCGCCGCCCCGAAGCAGTGGTTCCTGATCTTCCGGCGGCGCTCCTCGCTCGCGTTCTGGTTGCCGAAGGGACCTCCCATCCACATGGCTCGCCACGTCGCTCCGAGCGTCGACCCCTTCCGGTCCGCGAGCAGGATCACGAACTGCTGACCCTCGTCGATCAGGGCGTGCGCGTTGTGCCGGACCTGCTGACGCTCCATCACCTCTTTGCCGTTCGCGTGCGTCTCGCCGTTCCCGGCCTTGCCCATGAAGGCTTCGCCGTAGCCTTCACCGGTCCCCGGCGGGAGATCGAAGAAGTCGTCATCCAGCCACGGCGGCGTGGGCAGCACCCTGCGCGCGACCCCGGCGGACGACGACTTCCCCTTGCCGGGGGCAGAGACGAGCGCGGCGTAGTAGTTCAGCGCGACGGGATCAGCCACCCCTGTGTCGACGCGGAGCCCCGCCTTCAGACATGCGGCCAGCCGGGCAAGCACCCCGTGCAGGACGGGGTCCGGTGCTGCACGGCGCGACCATGCCGCGTCCCTGATGTGCGTGAGTTCGGGGCGTGCCAGCCAGAAGCTGTCCGGCAGACGCGTACTGCCCGGCGCGGCGTCGTCGGCGACGCCGAAGGGGTCCTTCGCTGTCGTCGCCGACTGCCCGAGGCGCTCGCGCACTTCGGCCACGCGCTCGTCGGTGATCTGTCCGACGCCCCAGGACCAGACGCTGTCCCACTCGCCTTCGGGATCACGCCCGGCCTCGCCATTGAGCGACGCGCAGAACACCGACAGGCCGTTGTCGTACGCGAGTTGAGCCGGGTACGCTCCCGCCGCCGCCTCGCGGGCGAGCTGGCACGCGGCGTTCACCGCAGCGGCGTGCCGAGTGCCCGGCGCGGCCTCTTCGATACGCCGCAGAACAGCCCCCAGACGCCCTGTGCCGTCTCCGGTGACGTGTTCCTTCAGGAAGCCCGCCACGACGTCGTGAGCCGCCGCCTGGCCGCGTTCACCGCCCTTGCTGAGCATCTCCACGGCCGCGTCCGGCAGGACGGGTAGCGCGCCGGTACGTCGCCAGGCGTACCGGCCGCCGTCGTGCTCCTTCGGGTGCCCCGACGGCTCGACGACGATGATCCCGTTGTAGCCCCGGACGTCTCCCCAGTCGCCCTTGAAGCCGCCCTGTCCGTTGCCGGGCATGACGCCCTCCGGCAGCGCGAACACGTACGCGCCACGCCCCGGCTGGTTGCTCCGGCTCGACTGGAAGGGCACGTCCCCGGTGAGGAGCTCGCGCAGTGCGTCCGGCACGGCGGAATCGTCGTCGACATCGAAGGCGACCGCGCCGGACCTGCCGACGTGGAGGCCGATGCCTCGCGTGCTCGGCCGGTGGATGCCGAACCACGCTCGGAGCTGCTCGGGATCACGGGAAGACTTCTGCGGCCAGCACTTGCCGAGGAGCGATCCGGGGTGCTTGCCGTTCTTGCCTGTGCTGAGCGGGACGACGTACCAGCCCGCGTCCGCGTACGCGAGAGCCGCGCTCACGAGATCGAGCCCCGAGACGTCAGGGACGTGAAGTGCGCTCTCGATCCTCCGGCCCGGAGGGATCATGCTGGCCGGCTCACCAGTCACATGCGTCTCAGTCATGACGCACCCCCGAACTTCGCGAGGATGTCCGCCGCCCCGTTCTCGCACGCCTTCGCGTAGCCGACGACGCTGAAGGCGCCGTTCGGCTTGGTGGCGCGATCGATGGCCGTGGCCTGGAGCTCGTGCATGTACGCGGCCGTGATCAGACCGCGTGCTACGAGATCAAGGTGTGCCGTCATGCCCTTCCAGTAGGTGGCAAAGGTCCGGTCCGACCACTCCGGGAACATCTCGCGCAGCTCTGCGCGCAGCGGGTCGCGCTTGGGTCCCGGCTTGCGGGAAGAGGTGACCCGTTGCACGAATTCGGTGTCGCTCATGACCGGGCCTCCCAGCTCGTGAGAAGGCTCTCGGTCAGCGAGGCCCGGATCAGGCCGTCCTCGATCAGTTCGGCGGCGAGATCTTCGAGGAGCACACCGCGTCGGTTGGCGAGGTCTTCGAGACGCTCGGCGAGCCCATCGCAGAGGCGCACGTAGTACGTCGAGCAGTCTTTTCCTCCTGCCGGAGGGACGAATACAGCGGTATCCTGGGAAGTGACGTTGGATGCGTCGTTCTCGGGAGAGCCGCCCTTGCCCAGGGGGCGGCTTTTCTCATGTGTGCTCACTGCGATCCGCCTCCGATCAGGCGTCGCAGCTCTGCGGCCTTCTCCGCCGGAAGTTCAGCCTTTCGGTTCGGCTGATCGCGCAGGACGAGCCCGGCGAGGCGGGCGATATGTTCGGGCGTCAGCTCGTCGGCGTGACGCTCAAGGCGCCGGACGTACGAGTCGACGGAGTTGGCGGCCTTCTGGCCCTTCTCCGCGTTGGCGGAGAGCACTTCACGCCCTTCGGGCGAAAGACGGTATGCACGTGGCACGGGAGAAAACCTCTCGTGATCCCCGCACAGTGGCGGGCGTTCTCCCTATGCCGAAGCCCGGCGTCCGATGCCGTCTGCGTTCAATTCTAGGTCCGGGATTCCTCGAATCGATCTCCGATTGCCCGAAATCTCTTGTGTGTTCCTACAGATCAAAACTAAATATAAAAACGTAGTGCTCGCCGACCTCACATACTTTGAGCCCTTATCTGGATTTTCCAGATAGTAAAGAAGCGAAAAGGCCGGGGGAGGAGGCCCGGCCTTTTCTTGATGGCGATCACACCACGAGTTCAGTGTACGCTTCTTTATAAAGCTCATCTGACGGGCCATTAGATTTAATCGGGGCGCATAAATGAATGAGTTCATAAACGTCGAGCACGCCGCCTGGGCACTCGGCGTCAGCAAGCCCACCGTCTACTCGCTGATCAGGAGCGGCGCGCTCACGGCGTCGGCCGGGCCGCGCGGTCAGCTCGTCTCGCGCAGCGAGGTGATGACCGTCGCGACGAAGCGCAGGGTCGACGCCGTCCACCGACACCGCGACCTCGTCGCCTACGCCCGACAGCTCAGGGCCACGATCTGGCCCCCGGAGCCCGCGAAGGTCGTTCTGTCCGACGGCCGCGAACAGGTCCGCGACGTGGACGACGTCAACCGGTACATGAACACCCCCAAGGGCCGTGACGCTCTTCACCGGCTCGACAACGACGCGGTCGCCGTCTTCGGCCCGGCGGTCATCCACACGCTGGCCGACCTCAAGTCCCTGAAGACTGCCGGGGCTTGTGCATGGTGCTGGTCACGTGATCTCGCGGCCGTCCGGGGCGGCATCAGCCCGTCGGACAACGCAGCGACCCGCGTCCTGCTGGGGGAGCCCTGCGCTCGTGACCTCGCTGAGTGGGGCGCGAACCGTGATCAGGTCCGGGCGCTGTGGGCCGACGTGAAGAAGGACGACCTGAAGCGCCGGGCCGACGACGACAAGACGGCCCGCCGTCGTGAGGTCGAGGCGGCCCGCGCCGACGCCGACCGGGCGACGCGGCGTCTCGACCTCGCGATCACAGCGGCAGGAACGAACCGGACGGCCGAGAGCGCGCGGTACCTGAAGGAGGCCGCCCGCAAGCGCGCGGCGGGCCACGAGGACATCGCCCGGCACCTGGAGTCCGTCGCTGCGCGCCTCGAACGGGGCGCGCAGCGATGAGCACGAAGCGCGACGACGGCCACACGCATACCGCTTGCGCCTGCACATGGAGCGGCAGCGCCCTCGTGCGGCCGTGTCTCGTCCACTACGGCGAGCTCAGCCAGATCGACCAACGGCGTGTCCGGGCGGGTCTCGCGATCAAGCTCGTCGGCGACAAGCGGAGGCAGTCATGAACGGCCCTATGGACCTCCCGAACGTCTTCGAGACCCTCCCGCCGGAGCGCGTCGCCGAAGCCCTGGAGCTCGCGATCAAGGACCTTCAGCAGACGCACGCCGCTGCCGTCGGTCAGCTCGTCTCGATGGCCGAACGCGCGACCGGCGAGCAGCTCGGGCAGAGCCCGACGAAGTCGGTTCTCGATCACACCGTGGACGACCTGTCGGTGATCCTGCGCCGTGCCGAGCATCTGCGCGCGGCCGTGGACGGGCTCAAGACGTGGACGCTCCCCAGCGAGCGCCCGACGGCCAAGATCGGGCACCGCCTCAAGACTCTGCCGCCGGACGTCGCTGGGGAGATCACGAACGAGCTGCGCGCGGCGGGACTGCTGTCGTGACTGATCACTCCCTCACCCTCAACACGTGGCAGCGCAACCGGCTCGCCAACTTCGTTGCCGAGCACCCCGGTTGGACGCTCGAAGAGCACGAGACGGCGGCCAGGGTCGTGGACCGCTACCTCGTCCGGGCCGGGCTCGTCTCGCTGGTCGACCAGCGCGTCATCCGGCGCGATGAAAACGGCCGGCTCTGGCCTCTCACCTGAAACACCAGTAACAGCGGCGAGCCGCTCGGGATCACAGCCCGGCGGCCCGCCTAGACCGAGGGAAAGGACCCCTCAGCCATGATCGGCACCATAGCGTTTCTGCTCGCGCTGGCCGCCCTCTTCGGCGGATGGCTCTACGCCCGTATGCGGTGGCGGATCTTCGTCAAGGAGCGTCAGTCCCGGCGGGCCATGATCGGCCACGAGCGCGCGAAGACGAAGTCCGAGAACGCGCGGACGATCTCGCAGCGCGTCCACGATCACCTGCCGGACCGGATCGTCCTCCGGCTGATGCGGCACCGCCCGCAGCGTCGCGGACGCCGGATCCGGATCGCCCGGCGCGGACTGTTCGTCGGCCGCTCCGTCCGGATCAATCCGGGTCAGCACATCCTCGCCGTGGGCATGACCGGATCCGGGAAGTCGAGCACGATCCGCGTGCTCGCCGACTGGGCGAAGCGACGCCCCGACTGGGTGATCGAAGTCTGGGACGGCAAGTTCGGCGCGACCGGCGCCCCGTACCTGGCGCACGCCCGGGTGTACGAGTCGCTGCCCGAGATCGAAGAGCGCCTCGCCGACCTCGTCGGCAGAGAGTTCCCGGCCCGCGCGAAGATGGCCGACCGCCCTCACCGGGCCGTGATCATCGACGAGTCCCGGATCTTCAACGAGCTGTCGGCGACCGGCCTGCGGCACCTGATCACCGTCGTCCAGGAGGGGCGCGAACTCGGCGTCCACGTCTGGGCCGGGCTCCAGGACCCGAAGACGTCGAGCGTCCCCAGCGAGGTGCGTGATCAGTTCACCTGCCGACTGGTGCACATGCTCCAGACGGCAGAGGCCAACCAGGTCGCGCTCATGGAGCTCGCCACCGCCGGGTACAGCGCCCACAAGCTCGACCGCGCCGGGCAGGTGCTCGTGCACGAGAAGGGGCGCAGGCACCCGGCACGGCCCCTGTTCGCGCTGTGGCTGTCCCCGGCGGCGCTCGCTGCCAGGCCGGGGCGCGTGTGCCTGACCAAGGTCCCCGCGCGGCCGGGCGTTGCCGTTGCCCGGATCGAACCCACGTCTTCTACCAGGGAGAACAGGCACGCAACGGCAACGGCAACACCCCGGACCGACGACTTCGCGGAGGCGATCGAGCGCGCCCTCCTGGGCGGGGCTGCGGGCCCCCGGGCGCTGGCTCGGACGCTCGATCGCAACCCCGGGAGCGTGCTGCGGAAGCTGACCCGGATGACCGAACAGGGCGTGATCACACGCACGGCTGAAGGCACGTACGCGATCCCGTCGGCGGCGGAGCCGATCACCGACGCACCGAAGGGGCAGGACCGATGAAGATCAAGAACATCCGCACTTCGGTGCCGACCGAAGTCACCAGGGACGGCGAGACGTTCACGATCAACAAGCACGTGGACCGTCAGGTGATCTCCGTCTTCGACGTGCACCGCGCCGTCCGGCGGGCGGTCACGGCCGCGACCGTTCTCGTCGTCGGCATCGCGCTGGCGTGGTCCGTGACGTCGATCGGTGCTCTGCTGGCGCTCGCCGCGCCGGTTTGGGTCGCGTACCTCGCGGCAGGGGCATTCGATCTCTCCTGGGCGGTGCTCATGGCTGCCGAATGGAGCATGCAGTACGACGACCGGGCGAAGATCCCCCGCACCGCCGGGTGGATCGCGCTGGCCGTCTCGATGACCGCGATCGCCACCGAGGGGCGGCTCCACGCCGGGCTCTGGATCGGGATCATCGGAGCCGTGATCAGCCTGCTCGCGAAGGGGCTGTGGACGGTCATGATGATGATCACGGCCCACCCGCTGTCGGACGAGAGCTACCAGATCGTCCAGCAGCGCCGGAGCCGTGCGGGCGAAGAGCTCGCGCTCACGGTCGTCGACAGGGAGCTGATCCGGATCCGGCAGGAGACCGCAGCGCTCCGGGAATCCGGATCGCTCACGGCCGTCGCCTGGGACGCGCAGGGGATCACTCGCAAGGCGCTCGCTGAGACGCTCGCCGACGCGATCGACGACGGGGCGGAATCCGGATCCGGATCACAGCAGCCGGATCGCTCCGGATCCGGATCCCGGGCGGATCCGGTCCGGCGGATCGGATCCGGACCTGTCGAGCACTTCGTTCCGCGATCCGGATCGATCAAGGAGCTCGTGCAGAGCGTCATGGACGAGGGGATCACCGACCCGGCGGCCGTGCTCGCCGAAGTGCGGGCCGACCGGCCGGACGCGAACCCCGAGACGGTCAAGCGCATGGTGCGGCTGCACCGGGTGAACGGGAGCGGCTGAGCGCTCGCCTGGCGGCCCGTCAGCCGCCGGGCAGTGACTCGTACCGGGCATCCACTGAGGGGCCGGGAGGCGCGAACCTCCCGGCCCCTCGCATGCGTTGAGGCGCTACAGCGCCCGCCAGGTCGGTGCGGGGCGCTCGCGGTCCCGGGAGGGGGCCGCCTTCTCCTGGACGATCAGGCCGCGCTCTTCGAGCCGGGCGAGCACCGGGCGCAGTGCTTCACCGTCGGTGCCCAGGGCGGCGCCCAGCGCCCACAGCGACCGGCCGGGCAGTCCGGCGCCCTTGCGCTGGCGGAGGTGCCGCATCACGAGCTCGGGCAGGGTCGGCGCGGCGGTGCGCCTGTTCCGGGACCGGATGACTGTCGACATGTGAGCTCCCTTCAACTGGCCCACGCCGTCTCCACGATCGCACTCGAAGGGCCAAGATCTCTCCGCGAGACTGAGCGCATGACGATCCGCAGGCACGAAGTGCTCGCTCGCGCCCTGACCGTCCGGCAGCCCTGGGCGGCGCTGATCGCCGCCGGACTGAAGCCGGTGGAGAACCGGTCATGGGCACTGCCCGCAGCCTTCGCGGGGCCGCTGCTGATCCACGCCGGGACGAAGGACGACCGCGACGGCTGGGCCGTGCCCGGCGTCCGCGAAGCGCTCGAAGGCTGGCCGATCAGGTACGGGGCGATCGTCGCCGTCGTCGACAGGGTGACGTGTCACCTGGGCGAGGGGTGCTGTGCCGACCGGTGGGGCGAGCACGGCGCCTGGCACTGGGTGCTGGAGGGGATCACCGCCCTGCCGGAGCCGATCAGCGCGACCGGACGCCTCGGGCTGTGGCGGCCGGAGCCCGAAGCCGTGGTTGCGGCTCTGGCGGCTCCGCAGAGTGCGGGGTGACACGTCGTACCGGGGAGCGGGGGCGGTGCCGCCAGGCGCCAACCTCGCAGCGGGACGGACGACTTCAGCGAGGGACGCAGGGAGCGGGCCGAGTGCGACTGGCGGCAGTGCTCACCAGCCGGGCCTTTACTTAATCCGGCCGGACGTATTCGCCGGCTCAGCTCCCTCGCTGCTCAGTCGGTGCGCCTCAGCGTGCACGCGTCAGGCGTCCAGACCCGAAGCCTTTCGGGTCTAGGTGACGTTGAGCTCCCGGCGGGCGCGGCTGATCAGGTTCTGGGCGTCGGTGCCGAACACGGCCGACTCCCGCAGCGTGCGCCAGGTCCGCAGGTAGAGCGCGATCGAGTCGCTGTCGTCGATCCAGAGCTCTGCGTGCCAGACCTCGACCATGACGAGGCGCTCGTCATGCACCCAGAAGCCGCCGGTCGGCGGGATCTTCAGCGAGGCCGTGAACGGGATGATCCCGAGCCGGACCGTGTCCAGGCCGATCAGCCCGGCGAGGCGGTCGAGCTGTGCGGCGAGCACCGAGGGCGGGCAGATCAGCGACCGAAGGGCGGTCTCGCCGATCAGGATCTCGAAGCGCCTGTTCGCCTCGTAGAGAAACTCTTGCCGCTTCAGGCGGGCGCGCACGGCCGCCTCGGTGTCCCGGGGCGAACGCTGGAGCTCCGCGTACCGGTTGAAGACGTGCCGGGCGTAGTCGGCGGTCTGGAGGATGCCCGGCACGGTGACGGACTCGAAGCCGTGCACGACGGCGGAGCGCTCGTACTCGGCGGCGATCGTCTGCTGCACCGGCTGGTGCCCGGCGGCGAGCTGTCGCCGCCATGAGCGGATGTGGGACTCGAACCCCCTGAGCCGGGCCAGGAGTTCGCCGTACGCGTCGGGCTGGCCGGTCGCGTCGGCCCAGGCCCGCAAGTCGTCCGGCGTGGCGGTCTGCTTCCCGTTCTCCAGCTTCGAGATCTTGGGCTGTGGCCAGCCGAGGAGCTGTGCGAGGCGGGTACCGGTGAGACGTCCTTCCGGCGCGGACATGCGGAGCTCGCGCAGACGCACCCCGAGCGCCTCGCGTGCCTGCTGGTAGTCCGTCGTCACCGGTACCCGGACCGCCCTTCTAGCTGGTGGCCGCTGCGAGTTGCTGGAACGGCACGGCGTGATGCCAGGCCGCGTCACGGAGCATCGCGTACCTGATCACCTCGGCCGGTTCGGTGATCAGCTCCACGTCGGTCAGCTCGTCGGCGTCGGTGAAGTTGAGCCGGGCGACCAGACGCGAGTCGAAGATCCAGAAGTCTTCGTTGCCCAGCTTCAGCCGGTCGGCGTCCGCGCGGCGCAGGGTCCGGATGTCTTCCCCGAGCTCGGTGTTCCGCTCAGCGTTGATCAACAGGTAGCGCTGACCGGCGGTCGGCGGGTCGTCGACCAGCCGGACGCGGGCGACTGTCTTCCCGGCGGCGGTCTGGCGCCTGATCGTCTCGCAGTACCAAGAGCTCATGTCCCAGTCGACACGACCCTCAGCGAGGAACTGCGCGTAGGTCTCGGTCGACTCGTCGGACGCGTACCGGCGCCGGGTCTCCAGCCGCCAGGCGGTGTGCTCGAAGATCTCAAACAGCCTGTTGAAGGCGTCGAGGTCGATGATCTTCGCCT
Source organism: Streptomyces spinosisporus (assembly GCF_022698145.1). Taxonomy (GTDB): domain Bacteria; phylum Actinomycetota; class Actinomycetes; order Streptomycetales; family Streptomycetaceae; genus Streptomyces; species Streptomyces spinosisporus. The sequence goes on along the minus strand of NZ_JALDAX010000001.1, from coordinate 123,603 downwards.
GCCGGGTAGCGTCCTTCGGCGCCCAATCGGTGATCAGCTCGCGCGGGACGATGATCGCGACTTCGTCCGGCCCGAGGTGCTGGAGCTGAGCGACGTCCGCCGGGTCGGTCAGCGGCGGGCCGTGGACGATCACCTGGCCTGTGTCGACGTCCTCGTGGATCGACGGGCAGCCGGTGTCCCCGCTGCCGGTGCCGTTGAAGCGGATGTTGCGCGTCATGTGCCCTCCCGTGTCGAGCCGTGCTCCGTCACTCGATCGCTGTGCGCTTCAGATCTTGTCGCCGGGGTGTCCGGCGCGGCTATGGCCTCCCTGCCGCCGCGTGAGCATCCTCGGGTATAAGTCGCTGCCTCCTGAGAATAACGGCGAATATCTGCTGTCGCCCAGAACTCCCGCAGGCCAACGCTGAGTTCATGACCACTGCACAGAAGTCGGGCACGACCGAAGCCACAGAGGCGGTCGAAGTGCTACGCGGAGCGCTGACGGCGGCGGGAATCGTCCTGCCGTCCCTGGGAGCCGACACGGCCTCCCCTGCTTTGAACCTGATCAACCTGGGCCGGGTGCGCGCCGACGTCGCGCTGAGGCTCGCTGATGTCCTCCGGCGGGGGTGCGACTCATGAGCACGACCACCGCCGACGAGGTGACGCTGAGTGCAGAGTGCACCCTCGCTCAGCGGCCGGAGTACGAAGATCTGCACCGCGAATGCAGGCAGATTACGGACGTCCCGCTGCCGCACTCGAATGGCCTGCTCCTGATCAAGCGATGCGGCTGCGGGTGTCACTGGTCCGGCGGTGCGTCGTGACTCGCCTCGGGCCGGAGGCCAGCCTTCGGATCTGCCGCGCCTGCGACGAAGAGATCACCGACCCCGCCGACGGCGTGATCGTCATGCACGAGACGGGCAACAGCGGTCCTGGCTGGGACGTCTGGGCGCACCGCGAGCACGCCGACGACGTCGAGCTGATCGACCCTGATCTTCTGAGGATCATGACCCGCATCTGGGTCGCGCAGGCGGCTGCCAGATAGCGCCCACCCCAGCACGAAGCCGCCCCGTTGCCGATCCTTCGGCGCGCAGCGATGCGGGGCGGCTTCGTCGTGTGCGCGGTCGTCAGGCGATGGTCGTGTCGACCTCCCCCGTCGAGTCGAGACGAGCGGCCCGCGCCCGCCGGGAAACTGCGCGGGTCGCTATGCCTGCTCGCCATTCGTCGGGCGTGCGGTTGTTCTTCGCGGTGTTGCACGGCCCGCACGCCGGGACGAGGTTGTCCAGGTCGTGTGTGCCGCCCCGCGCTTGCGGGATCACGTGATCAGCGGTCGTGGCCGGAGCCACGCAGTACACACAGGCAGGGCCATCGGCCAGCAGAGCAGCACGGTTCCGCAGGTACTTCGCCTGCTCGCTGCCCCGAGCGCAGGCGTAGCACTGCTCGATGCCGTCGGCGCAGCGGAGCATGGCCTCTTCGTCCGGCTTCGGAGGCGCGAACAGCCGGAGTTGAGTGATCTCCGGGATCTGCACCCAGTAGGGCAGCAGATCGAGGAGCAGAAGCGTCCTGTCCCGGGCGGGGATGCCGTCGCTCTCGCTGTGATGCGTCTTGCCGCTGTACCTGACGATCTCGAAGGGCCGGTGCAGCCAGTTCTCGATGTGCTCGCGAGAGCACCGGGTCTCGTAGCCGTTCACGACGACGTACCGACGAAGCGCCATCACTTCACCCAGTCCTTCCAGTCAATGTCGATCGACTGAGGGTCGAGACCGCCCGCTGCGACGCCTGCCGGACGACCCCGACGGCCGGGCTTCAGCGTGACGACCGCGAGTGCATCGAGCATCTTCCGGCGCCGCGCGAGCGAGTACGTCTCACGCCAGAGAGTCAGCGCCACGTCCGGGTGTTCGGTGTACGCCCACAGCAGCGCCGTGCGGTCTATGTCGTCGAACGGGCCCGGCTCGCTGGCAGCAGCAGCCCAGGTCTGTGCGTCGGTGATCTCCAGCTCGACGGCCGTGATCTTCTCCCTGAGCTTGCGGGCCCTGGCACGGTAGAGCGCGGTCTCCACCTCGTCGGCGTCCGCGAACTCTTCGGCCAGCGAGTCCAGTTGCATCGTGAGTGCGGCGCGCTGAGTGCTCAGCTCGTTCACGTCGAGTCCAGCCGGAGCCTGCTTCGGTGCGACGATCGGCGCATCGTGCACCAGCTTGGCGACGATCGCGATCTCCACAGCGTCGTCGATCGGCTCGGCGGTCCTGATCAGATGTGCGCTGGCCGTGCAGCGGTACTGCTGACGCTGACCGGCACGGGCACCGCCGGGGCGGACCACGGCCCCGCAGCCGTCACGGCCGCAGCGGTACAGGCCGGAGCCCAGGTACTTCGGCTCGCGGCTGACCTCACTGCCGGAGCGCCGCGACGTGTCGGTCAGGACTCGCTTCACAGACCGCCACGTGTCGAGGTCAATGATCGCGTCCCACTGAGCGGGGCCGACGTCTTCGCCCTTGTGCGCGACGCGTCCGGCGATCCGGGGCGACAGCAGCGCTCCCCTCAGCGACTGGATCGACCACTCCTTACCGCGCGGGGACTTGATCCCCCGGGCGTTCCACGACTTGCAGATGCCGGTCAGCGTCATGCCGGTCTTCGGGTCGGCGGCGTACGCGAGTACCGCGTTCGCCGCCTCGCGGATCAGCTTCGCCTCACGAGGGTCGACCTGAGGGACGTCGGGGGTTTCGCCCTTCGCCTTCGGCTTCACGGCCTTGTACCCGAAGGGACGGCCGCCACCGTGGTTGATCCCGGCGCGGCGGTTCGCCTCGTGCTTGGCCTTCATGCGCTCGATCGCGTGCTCGACCTCGTGCGTGCTCACACTGGCGAGGATACGAGCGATCATCCGGCCGGAGGCCGTAGCGAGGTCAAGTTCGCCTTGCTGGACCGGCCGGATCACAGCGTGCGTGCGGTCCACGATCTCGATGAGCGGTTCGAGGTCGCGGGCCTGCCGGTACAGGCGGTCGGTGTGCCAGACGAGGACGGCGTCGGCCTCGCGGGCGGACAGCATGTCGAGCAGCGCCGCGAACGCGGGGCGCTTGGCCCGCTGGCCTCGCTTGCCGATCGCGGTCAGGTCGTCGTCCGTCTTGACCGCAACGACGCGCCAGCCGAGATCTGCGGCGAGCTTCCGGCATGCCTCTTCCTGGCGGGTGACCCCTTCGGCTTTGCCGGTCGGGTCGTGGCTGATGCGGGTGTAAATCACTGCCCTGAGCGGGGAGTTCGTGGTCTTGGTCGCCATACCAAATAATACGCCCTGGGACTTAACACCGACCTGTCGGCCCTGGACGCGGACTTGCAGTCGGCGGGACGGGGCGCGGAGGAGGGGGAGCCGAACTAAGGCGGTCCGCGACGGACCTGCCCCGCGCGCGCCCGACACCCCGCGGCACCCCCGCGGGCCCTGCGCTCCGCGCTCACGCGCTACCGGGGACTGCACCTCTGGGCTACCGGGCCCCGGGCCCCCGCACCACCGCGTCACCAGACCATCGCGGAACGCTAGCCCGCCTCCCTCTCCGGCACGGCCTCCGGCAGCACCCCTTCCGGGAGCACCTCTTCCTTCCGGGCCGTCTCCGGCAGAGCCACCCCCTGCAACCGCGTCCCCTCCCGGGGTAACTCCTCCTCACGGTCCGCGAGGCGGCGGAGCATTTGTTGGACTCGGTCGCGGGATTCGTCTGCGGCGTCGATGGATTCCATGCACTGCCAGTAGGTGCTCTCGTCGTCCGAGGCGCAGGCGAGGCCGACCAGGGCCATGCCCACCTCGCCGAGGAGGCCGCCGAGGCAGACGAGGGCCTGGCGTGCGTCGCCCAGTTCGGTGAGCTGGGCCGCGCGCAGATCCTCGGTGGCGAGGCGCGGCGTGTCCAGGACGCCGCACCCGCGTCCCGCCAGCTCCGTCAACCCCAGTGCCTCGCCCCGCAGTTCGGGTGGGCCGGCGACCGCGAGGCGGCTGCCTATCGCCTGCGCCAGGGCCTGCGCCTGCCACACCTCCGTCAGCATTTCCGGCGTGCCACCGCTCCCTGCCAGGGCACGTCTGCTCGTCACGATCAGCCGAACAGCGTCCATACGCTGCCCCCGTCTGTCTGGACGCGCTGCCCACACGTCCTCCGAACTCCGTTGTCCACTACCCAGAGTGAGGGTGTGTGGGACGAAAAGCCAGAGGAAGACCGAAATCTGTGGACAACAAATCGATTTCAGGCGGGATTTCGACTGCGGAGAGTGAAAGCGGACTGAACAGCTCCCCACATCCGCGGTCCCTACATCCGCCGGCCCCCGCACCCACCTACGGCGCGGGGAACCTCTCCTCATTGCGGTCGATCTTCGCGTCCAGCGCCGCGAGCGGATCGATGCCCAGGACCTCGCAGAGCTGAAGCAAGTAGGCGAGGACGTCCGCCACTTCGTCGGTCACCCGGTGCGCCGTGTCCGGATCGTCCATGACCCCGGCCGACTCCTCCGGCGTCAACCACTGGAAGATCTCCACCAGTTCGGACGCCTCCACGCTGAGCGCGGCGACGAGGTTCTTCGGGGTGTGGTACGGCTGCCAGTTGCGGGCGGCGGCGAAGTCGGCGAGCCTGCGCTGCAGTCTCGCCACGTCGAGGGCTTCGCGCGGGGGCTGCCCGTGCAGAGGCTGCTCGTGCGGGGGGCCGTCTTGCGGATCATCGGTCACGGTTCCAGGTGTACCACCGTGACCCCCTCACCCACCTTCACCCCGTCACCGCCCGAGCCTCCCGAGCCGTCCACCCCGCCCCCTCCCGTGATCCACGACCCGTCACTCACCGCCCCCACCACCCGAATATGCCCCCGCTCACCCATCCGCACCGCCAGTCGCAGCAGCTCCCTGCGCTGGTGCGGGTCGAGGGAGCGGTCGAAGCCGTCGGCGAGGACGGTGAGCGTCTGCATCGCGGCAGGCACCTCACCCGCGGGGTCCACCTCCAGGACACCCGGCCCGGTCAGCAGGACCAGCGCGAGCGCCAGATACCGCAACTCCCCGTCGCCCAGGCGCCGTAGAGCCGTGTGGTGGCCGTCGCCGCGGTCCAGCAGTGCCTGGACGGTGCCGTCGCCCAGCGGGCGGGCGAGCACGTCGGCCACCGGCCCCGGACAGCCCGCGCGCACGGCGTCGACGAGCAGGGCGTGCCGCCGCCCGCACTCGGCCCGGGTGCGCCACAGGACGTCGGCGAGGTTGTCGCAGCCCCCGAGGAGCCGCCCAGAGCCCATCGGCACAGGTGCGCGCATCCGGCCGGGTCGCGGGTCGCAGGCGAAGACGGACCGCAGGGCGACGACCATCTGCTCGGCGGCGGCGAGCACCCGGCGCTGCCCGTCGGTCTTGCCGGCCACGCGCAGGGGCAGCAGCGCGGTGCCGAGCCGGTCGTCGGGCAGCGGGCCGCGGGTCACGGACGCCGATCCGGCGGTGTGCCAGACGGCCTGCACCGTACGGCGGGAGGGGTCGCGCAGGGCGGTCTCCAGGAGGACCAGCCCCCCGGCCGTCAACCGCTCGCCCACGATGCGCAGTTCGGGCTCGGCCTGCACGGCGACGTCGAGCCGCACCGGCCCCTCGGGTCCGTCGGCGGTGCAGCCGATGCGGAACCCGCGCCGGCGCTGTGCGTCGGGCCGCGCCCGGTCCGGCACACAGGCGCTCGCGTCGGGGAACACCTCCCCCGCCTCGGCACCCGCGCCGAGCCTGGCCAGCGCCTCGTAGGCGCGCAGGGCGGTCGTCTTCCCGCAGCCGCTCCTGCCGGTGAACAACGTCACCGCCCCCAGCCCGAACCCCACTCCCCGGTGCCCGGCGAAGGCGGACAGCCGCAGCTCGGTGAGACAGGGGCGGACCGAGCGGGGGCGGTCCGCCCCGATGCGGTCCACGGACGGCGCTTCAGCAGGTGACAGGGTCATATCCGGACCGTAGGACCGTGTCCGTGCGGCGAACCGTTACGGCTTCGGGAGCTTCCTACGATCGGGGGACCGGGTCAGCCGCCGGACAGGCCGGCGCTCTCCATGAGCTCGGTGACCTCGGTGTCGGCCGGGGTGAGCAGGAAGACATTGCGGTCGACGCGGTGCATGCCGCTCGCCAGGCCGAAGACGACTCCGGTGCTGAAGTCCAGGACGCGCTTGGCGACTTCGTTCTCCGCGCCGGTGAGGTCGAGGAGGACGGGAACGCCGGCCATCAGGGTCTCGGCGACCTCGCGCGCGTCGGCGAACACATTGACCCGCAGGACCACGAAGCGACGGCGCAGCTCCGTCTCGGCCTCCGGGAGCGAGCGGTGGTCCACCGCCGACGGCCAGGCGTCGCGTCCACGCAGTGGTACGACCTGGGCCAGGCCCCTCCACTGTTCATCGGTGACGTCGTGGCTGTTCACCGGCTCCCCCCGAACTGACTCGTGACTCCGCGCATGCATCACTCATGCCTGCATCGGCCATTCTTACGCCACGTCACCCGTTCGGCCCAACTGCGACACGCTCCGCGACCGCCCCGGCCGCCCCTGTCGACCCGGCCATCCGGGCCGGCCCAGTCGTCCCGGTCGGCGGGCGAGCGCCGGACCGCAGCGTCACACCCGTCCGAAATGAGCCGCTTCCTGTTCGATCGAGGCTTCTTACCGGCCTCACACCGGACTCTTCACCGCGCGCCACGCCCCGCTCACCGGGCCCGACTAGCCTCCCGCGACGTGCACTTGGCAGAAACGCAGCTGGTGGCACCCGGTCGGCGGACACAGTCGGCGGTGTCCGCCCTTCCGGAACCGCCCGCCCAGTGGCACCGCGTTCTGACGCTTCTGGCGGACGTGAGCCTCTTCATCGGCACGCGCTCGGTGTGGACGCAGGGGGCGAGCCACCGGCTGCCGGTGGCCGCGGTGGTCTCGCTCTGCTACGTCTCGATCCTGGCGTGCGCGGTCCTGGCCCTGGCGGTGCGCCGAGCCCGGTCGCTGGCGCGGCTGGACCTGTGTGTCCTGATCACCGCCGTGACGCTGGCGGTGTGCACATGGGTCATGAACCACGGCGGCTCCGACGAGGCGGTCCTGACCACCCAGGCGGCCCGGGAGCTCGTCGCGGGCCACCCCGTCTACGGACAGCCCCGGCCCTGGCTGTTCGGGCACGGCGTCGCCCTCACCCCGACCGTGAGCGGCGGCTACGACTTCACCTACGGCTATCCGCCCCTGGCCCCGCTCCTGACCGCCCCGCTGCTGTGGCTGGGCCACGGCGGCGCCCCGGCGACGGCGGTGAGCACCGGCGCACTGCTCGTCGGCACGGTCGTGCTGTGGCGGATGCTCCCCACCTCGTGGCGTTCCGCAGCCACCATGGCGTGCCTGGGCTTCGGTTTTCTCCCGACGTACGGCCGGCTCGGCTATCCGGCGATCACGGCGCTGGCCCTGCTGATCCCGGTGGTGGTGCGCTGGCCGCGGATCGGCCGGGGCGGGCGGCTGGGTCCGGGCGGAGTGGCGCGGGCCATGTGCCTGGGCGCCGCCTGCGCCGCGCAGCAACTGCCGTGGTTCCTCGCGCCGTTCCTGCTGGCCGGGATCTACGCGGTGCGCCGGGGCGAGCTGGGCGGGCGCGCGGCGACGGCGGTCGTCCTGCGGATCACCGGTGTCGCCGCCACCGTGTGGCTGCTGATCAACACGTACTTCGTCGTCAGCGAACCGGGCACCTGGGTCACCGGCATCGCTCTGCCGCTGACCCAGGGGGCCACCCTGCACGGGCAGGGGCTCGGGGACGTCTCCCTGTACTTCACCGACGGCAGCGACCGGCTCGACTGCTACGCGTATGCGAGTGTGCTGCTGGCGGCGGCCCTGCTCGCGCTGCTGGTGCTGTTCATGCGGCGCCTGGGACCGGCGGCGACGGTCCTGCCCTGGTGCGCCTTCTATCTGGCGACCCGCTCCCAGGACGGCTACTACCTGTTGATGACCCCGCTGTGGCTGGCGGCGGCGGTCACCGCTCCCCCGTCGGAGTTCGCCCGCGCCTGGCAGCCGCGCCCGCGCGCACTGAGCGGCCCGCACCGCCGTACGGCACTGGCCGTGACGTCCGCGCTGCTGGTCGCCCCGGCGCTGGTGAGCGCCGCGCTCGCGGTCACCGGCACGGCGCCGCTGCAGCTGCGCGTCGCCGCGGTGCGGCGGGTGTCCGCGGACGCCGTCTCCCGGCTGACCGTGCAGGTCACGAACGTGGACGGCACCCCTCTGACGCCCCACTTCATGCTCACCACGAACCAGGGCTCCAGCAGGTACTGGTCACTGGTGCGGGGGCCGGCCACGGTGCCCGCCCACCGCACCGTACGGATGGAGATCAGACCGGCCTCGGGGACGTACGCCCTGCCCACCCGGCCGGGCACCCGCGTACGCCTGCGGGCCTTCACCGCCACGCCGCAGACGCTGTCGAGTGCCTACGTGCGACTGACGGGCCGGACCGATTCACCGACACACGGGGGAGATTGACAAGCCGTCAGGTCGTCGCGCCCCCGCGTACGAAGCGGAGTGTGGCAGAGACCGTGGTCAGGCCGCGGATCATGCCCAGCTGGTTCCATCCGAGACCGAAGTCGGCGCGGTCCACGGTGAATTCGGTGTCCAGGGTGAGGGCGTCGGCGTCGGCGCCGGTCAGGCGCGCGGTGAGGGTCTGCGGGCGGCTGATGCCGCGCACGGTCAGCTGACCGGAGATCTCGACGGTGTCGCCGGCCCCGGCCTTCGCGCTGCGCACGGCGAAGGTGATCTCGGGGTGGTTCTCGACGTCGAAGAAGTCGGCGGAGCGCAAATGGTCGTCGCGCTTCTTGTTTTTCGTGTCGAGCGTGGCGGCGTCCAGGGTCAGCGTGCCGGTGGCGGTGCCGTCGGGCCCGACCTCGCCCTGTCCGCCGACGGCTCCGAAGCTGCCCTTGACGGTGACGAGGCCCCACATCGTCCTGTGGCGCAGGGACACGGTGGAGGCGGTGGTGTCGAGCTGCCACACACCGGTTTCGACGGCGACGGTCATGGTCTTCTCCAGGGATGCGAGCGGGTGGTTCAAATTTGGATGACCACACGCTAGCCGGTTATCCAAATCTGGACAACCATCTGGTCCAAAAATGGACAACAGTTACACTCGACCCCATGGCCGACCCGGAGGAGCACCCCACCGACCTGCCCGAATGCCCGTCCGCGCAGGGTGACGGACTGCTGCCCAAGGAGCTGCGGGCGTGGATGGTGCTGCTGGCGGCCATGGGCGCGGTGGAGCAGGAGCTGCGCTCCGTCGTCAAGGACCGGCTGGACGTCTCGCACGACGAGTTCCTGATCCTGTGCCTGCTCGCCGAGCAGCCGGACGGGCTGCGCATGACCCGGGTCGCGGAGCTCCTCGGCCGCCCCAAGACCCGGCTCACCTATCAGATCGCCTGCCTCCAGCACGCCGGCCTGGTCACCCGGAAGTCGGTCTGCGGCGACCGGCGCGGCATCGAGGTCGCGCTCACCGAGAAGGCCCGCCGCCTCCTGGAGGAGGCCTCCGGCACGCTCGCCACGACGGTCACCGGTGCCCTGTCCCGCGTCATGGGCCCGGACCAGCACGCGGCGATGTGCGGTCTGCTGCCGGAGCTCGCCGAGGAGCCGGAAGCGCCGTAGCCGACGGCGTCGAAGCGCCTTCACCGGCGGCGCCGAAGCGGCGTGACCGGCGGCACGGATGCCCCTCCCGCGCCTGGGTACCCGGCGCTCCCGTGCCGTTGCCGCGTCGGCGACCGAAGGAGAGCTCCATGGGTGCGCTGGACCTGCCCGAACCCGTCGTCCGCAGCGGAGCCGCGCCCCCGGTGGACGTGGCGCGGCTGGAGGCCGCGCTGCGCGAGCGGGTCGACGGCGAGATCCGCTTCGACGCCGGGAGCCGGGCCGCGTACTCCACCGACGCCTCCAACTTCCGCCAGACCCCGATCGGCGTGGTCGTGCCCCGCACCCCCGAAGCGGCCGCGGAGGCGGTGGCCGTGGCGCGCGAGCACCACGCGCCCGTGCTCTCGCGCGGCGGCGGGACCAGCCTGGCCGGGCAGTGCACGAACGCGGGCGTGGTGATCGACTGGTCGAAGTACTGCCACCGCATCGAGTCCGTGGACGAACAGGCCCGCACCTGTGTCGTCCAGCCCGGCATCGTCCTCGACGAACTCAACCGGCAGCTCGCGCCCCTCGGTCTGCGCTACGGCCCCGAACCCGCCACGCACGCCAACTGCTGCATCGGCGGCATGATCGGCAACAACTCCTGCGGCGCCACCGCGCAGGCGCACGGCAAGGTCGTCGACAACATCGCCCGCCTGGAGGTGCTGCTCTACGACGGCACCCGCTTCTGGTGCGGCGAGACCAGTGACGAGGAGTACGCCGGGATCGAGCGGCAGGGCGATCTGCGGGCCGCGCTCTACCGGCAGTTGCGCGCCCTGCGGGACCGCTACGGCGACGAGGTGCGCCGCCGCTACCCGGACATCCCGCGCCGGGTCTCCGGCTACAACCTGGACTCGCTGCTGCCGGAACACGGCTTCGACGTCGCGGGGCTGCTCGTCGGCAGCGAGTCGACGCTGGTCACGGTGTTGCGGGCGGAGCTGGAGCTGGTGCCCGTGGTGAAGGAGCGCACGCTCGTCGTCCTCGGGTTCCCCGAGATCGCGGTGGCCGCCGACGCCGTACCGGCGATCCTGCCGTACGAGCCGATCGCGCTGGAGGGTCTCGACGCGCGGCTGCTCACGGACGAGCGGATCAAGGGGCTCAATCCGAAGGCGCGGGCCCAACTGCCCGAGGGGAACGCCTTCTTGATGGTGCAGTTCGGCGCGGACACCGTCGAGGAGTGCGAGGAGCGGGCACACCGGATGCTCCAGGGCCTCGACGAGTCCGAGCACGACGCCGAGGTCGCCTTCCTCGACGACCTCGCCCACGAGGACGAGTTGTGGCAGGTGCGCGAGGCCGGGCTCGGCGCCACCGCGCACATCCCGCAGCACGCCGACACCTTCGAGGGCTGGGAGGACTCGGCGGTGGCACCGGACCGGCTCGGCGGCTATCTGCGCCGCCTGACCGCGCTCTACGAGGAGTTCGGGTATCTCGACGACACCGGGCCCAGTCTCTACGGCCACTTCGGGCAGGGCTGTGTGCACACCCGTATCCCCTTCGACCTGTACTCGGCCGACGGGGTGGCGGCCTACCGGCGGTTCATGGAGCGGGCGGCGGACCTGGTCGCGGAGTTCGGCGGGTCGTTCTCCGGGGAGCACGGGGACGGGCAGAGCCGCGGGGAGCTGCTGCCGCGGATGTTCGGGGACGAAATCGTCGAGGCCTTCGGGCGGTTGAAGGCGGTCTTCGATCCGCTGGACCGGATGAACCCGGGGAAGGTCGTGGCGCCGTACCGGCTGGACGAGCACCTTCGCCTGGGCGGCGACTGGGCCCCGTACGCACCGCGTGACCTGCATTTCGCGTTCCCGGACGACGGGGGTTCGTTCGCCGAGGCCGCCAACCGGTGCGTGGGCGTGGGCAAGTGCCGGCAGCTCACCACGGACGGCGGTTCGGTGATGTGCCCCTCGTACCAGGTGACGCGCGAGGAGGAGCACTCCACGCGCGGGCGGGCGCGGCTGCTGTTCGAGATGCTCGACGGGCACGGGGACAGCGCCGTCCAGGACGGCTGGCGGTCCGAGGCGGTGCGCGACGCGCTCGATCTGTGCCTGGCCTGCAAGGGGTGCAAGAAGGACTGCCCGGCCGATGTCGACATGGCCACCTACAAGGCGGAGTTCCTCTCCCACCACTACGAGGGACGGCCCTGGCGCAGGCCCCGCTCCGACTACTCCATGGGCTGGCTGCCGCTTCTCGCCCAGGCCGTCGGCCGCCTGCGCCTCGGCCCGCTCGTCAACGCCCTCACCCACACCCCGCCGCTGTCGCGGGCGGCCCGGGCGCTCGCGGGGGTCGAGGACCGGGAGGTGCCGCTGTTCGCCCGGCAGACGCTGCAGCAGTGGTTCGCCGGACGCCGGGAGACCTACGGCGACGGGTGGCGCGGCAGCGTCCTGCTGTGGCCGGACACCTTCACCAACGTCTTCCACCCGCACGTCGGACGCGCGGCCGTGGAGGTCCTTGAGCACGCGGGCTGGCGGGTCGAGCTGCCGCAGGAGCCGCTGTGCTGCGGGCTGACCTGGATCTCCACCGGGCAACTGGACGTCGCGGAGCGGGTGTTGAGCCGTACCGTGCGCCATCTCGCCGGGCATGTGCGGGCGGGCGGCCTGGTGGTGGGGCTCGAACCGAGCTGCACCACCGTGTTCCGCTCGGACATGGGCGAACTCTTCCCCGGCGACCGCGATGTGCGCCGGCTGTCCGAGCAGACGGTGACGCTCGCGGAGCTGCTCACCGAGCACTCCCCCGGCTACGAGCCGCCGCAGGTGCCGGACCGTTCGGCGCGGGCGCTGGCCCAGGTGCACTGCCACCAGCACGCGGTGCTCGGCTGGAACGCCGATCAGGAGCTGCTCAGGCGGGCCGGCGTCGACGCCGAGCAACTGGAGTCCGGCTGCTGCGGCCTGGCCGGGAACTTCGGCTTCGAGCGCGGCCACCTGGAGGTCAGCGAGGCCTGCGCGGAGCGGGTGCTGCTCCCCCGGCTGCGCGAGGAGGACGCGGCCACCGTCCTCCTCGCCGACGGCTTCAGCTGCCGCACCCAGGTCCACGAGTTCGACAGCGGCGGCCACGAGGGAGTCCACCTGGCCGAGCTACTGGCCTCGGGCCTCCCCCGCGGCACACAGGGCAGCGCCTACGCCACAGGCCCGGACGTACGCCCCACCCCACCGGACCGACGCGCCAGGACACTGGCCCTGACCGGGGCCGGGCTGAGCGCGGCCGTCGTCGCGGCGGGGGTGGCACGTGGGCTGCGGAGGTGAACGCTGCCGCGGTCTACGCCACGGACCCCGGGCGTACGCCCCACCCCGCCGGGCCGACGCACCCGGGCCCCAACCCTGGCCGGGGCCGGGCTCGGCGCGGCCGTCGTCGCGGCGGGGGTGATACGCGGGCTGCGGAGGTGAACGCTGCCGCGGTCAGGAGGCCTTTCCGGGGCGGCCGTTGCGTAGGAGTGCGTAGGTCGCTGCCGCGAGGCCCAGTACGCCCGCGACGAGGCCGGTGATGCCGAGGCCTCGGGCGGTGCCGTCGGAGGAGGCTGACTCGGTGTTGCCGGTCGCCTTGGACTCCTTCGTCGAGGTGGCCGGGGTGCTGTCGTCCCCGGCCGGCTTCGCGGTCAGCGTGAGGACCGGTGCCGGGTTCTCCGGCTCCTCGTCGCCCTTCGCCGCCTCCTCGATCCAGCGGACGGTCTTGCCGTCGGAGTAGGTCTGCAGCGTCTTGAAGGTCAACCGGCCGGTGTCGTCGGGCAGTTGACCGAAGGCGACGTTGAAGTCCTGGTACTGCCCGGGACCGATCCTGCCGCCGGTCCACGTGATCTCGGAGACGGCGTCGGTGATGGTGCCGTCGTCGGTCTTGACCGGCGTCTTCAGCTTGGTGTTCGTGACCTTCGCCGTCCAGCCGTCCTGCGGCGGCGAGACGAGCACACCGAGGACGGGGTGGTCGGTGGGCAGGAAGACCTGCACCTTGGTCGTGCCGGCCGTGTCCTCCTCGTTGGGGACACGGAAGGTCAGGACGCCGTCCGTGGCGCCCTTCGCATAGGTCTCGGGGTGGACGGTGACATGCGCGGAGGCGATGCCCGCGGCGGCCAGAACTCCGGCCGCGGCAAGGGCGGTGACGGCCCCGGCGCGACCGAGGACGGTGTGTGCGATGGACATGGCTGGGTGGATCTCCGTACTGGAAGAGGGATGTCGGTCAGTTCGCGTACGACATCCCGCACGGCGGACCGCGCCGCTGCACCGCGTGCCTCAGCAGCAACCGCCGCAGCGGCCACGCCCCCTCGGCACCCGCGCATACGGGACCCGGCGCGTCCGGCACCCGCCACGCCCCGGTGCACACCCGCCACCACGCCACAAGACCGGGCACGAGCCCGACGGCCCGGCGCAGCAACGACCACACCGCGGCCTCCCCGCGCCGCAGCCACCACGTCAGCACCACGGCCGCCGCGAGATGGGCGAGCGTGGCGTGCGGTGTCAGGGCGTGGGGGTGGGTCATGCGCATGCCGGGCATGGCGGCCATCGCGTGCATGGCAGCCATCGCGTGCGTGGCGACCGTTGCGTGCGTGGCGGGCATCCCGTGCACGGCGGCCATCCCGTGCATGGCGCGCGTGCCGTGCGCGGCGGCCACCTCGTGCATCCCGTGCGCCCCGTACGCCCCATGCATCCCGTTCATGGCCCCCATTAGCGCACCGCTGTGCGGGCCTACAGCGTCGAAGCCCAGGTGCAACCCGCCCTGGGCCGTGAGCGTTCCCGCGCCGATGGCGGGCAGTGACCGCTCCCGGCCGCCCAGCAGACACCCGGCCCCGAAGACCGGTACGAACCCGGCGGCCTGCAGCCAGACGGGCGGCGCCGCCCCGGTCGCGAGGGCGTGTCCCCCGGCGGCGAGCAGCACGCACAGCGCGGCGAACACCGCCGCGCGCAGCGCGCGTACCGAAGGGGCCGCTGTCATGGCGCCCGATCCTGCCACGCCCGCGGACCGCCCCTCCCGGCGGATGCCCCGCCCCACAGGTGCACACTGGGGATCCACAGAGTCGGCGGCCGAGGCGGTGAGGGGATGACGTCCGCAGTGCGCATCCGTATCGACGGTGTGGACCTGCCCGGACGCGCGTGCGGGCCCGACGACGGCATCCCGTCGTACACGAACATCCATGTGGCCGTGCAGCGCCGGAACCGGCCGGCCGAACTGGTCGACCCGCAGCCCGGCGACGCCGCCCGTGCGAGCTGGACACTTGAGTGCACGGTCACCGGTACGGACGTCAGGGGTCCCTGTGTTCAAGGGCGTCCCGGAAACCGCTTCGTCTATCTGTCGTGGGGCTCGGTGGACGCATCCGGTGCCTTCGGCATGTTCCGCCGGGCCAAGCTGATGCTCGACGCGGTACCCACCGACGTGCTCCAAACCGCCGTCCGCACCGGGCTGTTGGTCGGACATCTCGGCCTGACCGACGGCCGTGGCCACCCGCTGTGCGCACGGGTGGTGCCGCCGCGCATCACCTGGACGGCCGGGGCCGCTGCACAGGGGTGACGGCCGGCGCGCCCGACCCGACAGCAGTTCCCGCGTGCGCGACACCGACGCCCGGCCCGCACCTCTCGGCGCACCGCCTCATGGCCGCGATGATGGACGACGGGCAGAGCGCCGAGATCTCCCCGGAACGGCGAGGCAGCCATGCACGATCGCCACCAGCAGCACGCACAGCACTCTCCGCACGCGCGGTACGCAGCGGGCGTCTTCCGCGCGGCCGGCGCCCGTACCGTCCTCGCACTCGGCACCGGGGACGGCGAGGACGCGCTGTTCCTCGCCCGCGAGGGTTTCACCGTGCGCGCAGTTCACGACGTACGCGAGCCCCTGCCGCTGCCCGACGACTCGGTGGACGCCGTGTACGCGCACCTGCTGCTGTGCATGGCGCTGTCGACGAAGGAGATCCGGGCGGCGGTGGACGAGTTGGGCCGTGTGCTGTGTCCCGGCGGTCTGCTCGTCTACACGGTCCGCCACACCGGCGACGCCCATCACGGCACCGGGATCTCCCACGGCGACCACATCTACGAACACGGCGGCCGCGTCGTGCACTTCTTCGACGCGGACCTGATCCACGACCTGGCCAAGGGGTGGCGCATGCACGGCCTGGAGGCCTTCGAGGAGGGCGAGTTGCCGCACAGGCTGTGGCGGGTCACCCAGGCCAGACCGCGGGTCACGGGCGCGCGTACCGCCCGTCGACCCGGATCGCCCGGATCCCGCTGATGTAGCGGGCCCCGCACCGGTCCTGGGGCAGCACCAGCTGGGAGCCGGCCAGGTCGAGCGGGGTGCCGTCGATGCTCGTGGCCAGCAGCACCGGCGCATACGCGAAGTCGGGGTCGATCTCGGCCCAGGACAGCAGGGCGTGGTGGCCGTCCGTGCCGGTGACCGCGATCAGGAAGCGCAGCCGGTCCTTGCGCCGGTCGGGGTCGAAGCCGGGCCCCGCGTCGGACAGCACGTCGTAGAGAAGCGGCCCGGCGAAGGTGTGGTGCTGGACGCCGCTGGTGCGGCACTCGAAGGCGACCCGCACCTCGTGCTGCGGCCAGCCGAGCAGATCGGGCACGGTCAGCCGGGCGGGGCGGGCGAGATCACCGCTGAGGGCGAGCTCGGCGACCGGCGGCGTCAGGGTCTGGCTCACGGGCTACCACCTCCCGCAGGACCGTACCCGGAAGGCCACTCACAGCAAACGCACTTGCGCGCCAAAATGTGCGTACAGCCGCGCTTTTGCCATGTGGCAGCCGATCATCACCTTGCATGTGCTGTCAGCGCGCCAGCGAGGTCAGGACCTCCGCGCAGATGGCCATCGCGGTCTCCGCCGGGGTACGGGCGCCGATGTCGAGGCCGATCGGGCCGTGGATGCGTGCGAGCTGCTCCTCGCCGAGGCCCGCCTCGACCAGTCCGGCGGCGCGACGCTCCTGCGTGTGGCGCGACCCCAGTGCGCCCACGTAGGCGATGTCCGCGGTCAGCGCCGTACGGAGCGTGGGCACGTCGACGTCGGGGTCATGGCTGAGCATGACCAGGCAGGCGGCCGCGGGGCGCTCGGCGAGCAGTTCGGCGGCGTCCTTCGCGGCCGGTGTGACCGTGGCCCGCCAGCCCAGCAGACCGGCCTGGGAGACGAGCAGCCCGGCGAGTTCACCGCCGCCCACGATCACGAGGTGGGGGACGCAGGGACAGGCCTCGATGAGGACGAGCCCGGCGTCGGTGGCCTGCACCTCGCGCCCCGCGCGATGACGGGCGAGCAGTTCACGGGCGCGTGCGGTGGCCTGCGGCGGCAGGTCCGTGTCGTCCGGCCCGGGGCCCCTGGTCACCACGGTGCTGACGGCGTGGACGCGCCGCTCGTCGAGCCAGGTGATCAGGGCGGCGTCGGCGCCCGCGGCGAGCAGCTGCCACCAGCGGGGCGGGACGGCGAGCAGCGGCTGCAGCAGGATCTCGGCCTGTCCGCCGCAGGTCAGCCCTGCCTGGATCACCCCGTCGTCGTGGACGGACACCGGGCACACGCGGGCGGTGTGCCCGGGTGCGAGCCTGGCGGCCTCCTCGGCCAGCTCCCGGTCGAAGGCGCCCTGGTAGAGGGTGCCGTGACAGGTCCCGTCCGCGTCGATGAGCAGGGCGTCGGCCGGGTGCCGTGGCCCGAAGCCCCGCTCGGTGACGGGCCGCGCGAGGACCGCCGTACCGCGACCGCCTGCCGCCCACTGCCGTGCCGTGTCCGCCAGTTCCCTCATGTTCCGACCCTAAGCGCCCGAGGGGGCGCCGGGAACTGCGCGCCCGGGCATGCCGTCAGCTGCCGACCCCGAGGACCGCGAGCAACACGAGTACGAGCGTGGTGGCGCCGAGCAGCCCGTGGGCGGCGACGACCGGGACCGGCAGATGCCGCTCGGCGGGGGTGGACTCCGCGTCCCCCGGGGTCGTGCGCCGTACGGGGATCCAGCGGGCGAACAGGGTGAAGCCGAGCAGGGCGACGACGACGAGCAGTACGAGGCCGGTCCACGCCAGGGCGTCCCGGTCGGCGGCGAGGTAGACGATCCAGACCACCAGCCCGGCCGCGGCCAGCAGGAAGTGACCGAAGACGACGGGGGCCGGGAAGCGCGTGGTCCCCGCCCCCTGCCGGCGCAGTCCCCCGCCGCCGAGCCAGCGGGCGAGCAGGACGGCTCCGCCGAGAGCGGTGACGATCCAGGCGACGAGAGCGGCGATGTCCATGGGTCGGCCTCCAGAGGTTCCGATCGGGTCGTCTGGTTCGGTGCGGTCGTGTGGTTCGGTCAGGTCGCCTGGTTCGGTCAGGTCGCCTGGTTCCGGTCAGGTCGCCTGGTTCCGGTCAGGTCGCCTGGTTCCGGTCAGGTCGTCGTACGGCTGCCGCGATAGCCCTCGGCCTGGACGGACTCGGCGGCCACCCGCACGCCGTAGCGGTAGGCGAGCTTGCCGCCGAGGTAACCGGAGACGCCGAGGAGGGCCAGGGCGGCGTCGGAGAGCGCCAGCTGCCCGTTGCCGACGCTCTGCCCTCCCGCGTAGCCGCCGCCCTGGCGCCAGGCGAAACCGGCCGCGTACGCGGCGGTCACGGCGAGGTTCAGGGTCATGTGCACCAGACCGGTGCGGAACGCCGGCGTCCCGGTGGGAATGGCGAACAGGTCGAGGAAGCCGACACCGGCCGCGGCGAGCGCGCCGAGCACACCGATCGCGATCAGCCAGGCCGAGCCGTGGGTCAGGAAACCCGGCCGGTCGACGGTCTTCGAGGCGATGTCGAAGACCAGGCTGCACACCCAGGCCCCGATCGGCACGGTGACCAGCATCGGATGGAAGGGATGGCCGTACGGCCCCGCCAGCGCGCCGCTGACCGGCTGCTTCGCCTGCCGCAGATCACCGTCGACCGTCATGGGCCACCTCGCCTGTGAGGTATTTCACCAACGATTGTTAGTCTTATTCGCCGCGAGGGTCAAGCGCCCGGGTCGGAGTTACGGTGACACCGTGACCTCCGGTTCCGAGACCTCCGGCCCCGATCCGATCGCGGCGCTCGCCGTCCTCGGCGACGAGTCACGGCGCCAACTGCTCGAATTCGTACGGCGGGCCAGGCGGCCGGTGACCCGGGAGGAGGCGTCGGCGGCGGTCGGGATCTCCCGCAAGCTCGCGGCCTTCCACCTCGACAAGCTCGTCGCCTCGGGTCTGCTCGAAGCCCGGCACGGCGGCCGCGGCCCGCGCCGGGTGGGCCGCGCCCCGAAGGTGTACGAGCCCAGTGCCCGGTCCCTGTCCGTGAGCCTCCCGCCGCGCCGCCACGATCTGCTGGCCGCACTGCTGACGGAGGTGCTGACGGCCCAGAAGCCCGGCGAGGACGCCCGGGAGGCGTCGTTGCGCGTGGCCCGGGCGAGGGGCGAGGCGCTGGGCGCCGGGGCCCGCGACGACGACGTCATGTCCACCCTGGAATCGCTCGGTTTCGAGCCCGCCGACGCGGGAGCCGGCCGCACGGTGCTGCACAACTGCCCGTTCCATCCGGTCGCGGCTCAGGCACCGGAGCTGATCTGCGGCATGAACCACGCCTTCCTGTGCGGCTATCTCGCCGCCTCCGGCCATCCCGGGACGACGGCCGTGCTGACCGCGCACGACGACGCCTGCTGCGTAGAGCTGCACACGGGCGAGTGAACCGGGACACGCGGGCGGACCCCGCCCGGCCTGGCGATGGCGCACGTCAGAGGCCGTAGCCGCCCTTCATCCGCCGTTCAGCGCGGCGAGCCAAAACCTGTACAGTTCGTTTTCTTGAACTCTTCGTGTTTGTGCCGCTAGGTTGGTCACCATGACCGCGTCCCAGCCCCCGAACACCGCCGACGAGCTGCGCGGTGCCGGCCTGCGGGTCACGGCCGCCCGCGTCGCACTGCTGGAAACCGTCCGTGACGGCGACCACCTCGACGTCGAGGCGATCGCGTCAGGAGTGCGCGACCGTGTCGGCCACATATCGCTGCAGGCCGTCTACGAGGCGCTGCACGCGCTCACCACGGCCGGTCTCGTACGCCGTATCGAGCCACCGGGCAGCCCGGCCCGGTTCGAGGGGCGGGTCGGCGACAACCACCACCACCTCGTCTGCCGGTCGTGCGGCGTCGTGGTCGACGTCGACTGCGCGGTCGGCCACGCCCCCTGTCTGACCGCGTCCGACGACCGTGGCTTCGCGGTCGACGAGGCCGAGGTCATCTACTGGGGCCTGTGCCCCTCCTGCTCCACCGAAGCCCGCAGTACAGCTGAATGATCCACCCAGGGAAGGACTTCCATGTCTGAGAACCCCGACGCAATCGTCACCGACCCCAAGGCTGAGGGCACCGGTGGCTGCCCGGTCGCGCACGAGCGTGCCCCGCACCCGACCCAGGGTGGCGGCAACCGCCAGTGGTGGCCCGAGCGGCTCAACCTGAAGATCCTCGCCAAGGACCCGGTGGTCGCGAACCCTCTCGGTGAGGAGTTCGACTACGCCGAGGCGTTCCAGGCTCTCGACCTGGACGCCGTGAAACGGGACATCGCCGAGGTGCTGACCACCTCGCAGGACTGGTGGCCCGCCGACTTCGGCAACTACGGCCCGCTGATGATCCGTATGGCCTGGCACAGCGCCGGCACCTACCGCATCAGCGACGGCCGCGGCGGTGCCGGCCGCGGCCAGCAGCGCTTCGCGCCGCTGAACAGCTGGCCGGACAACGGCAACCTCGACAAGGCCCGGCGTCTGCTGTGGCCGGTCAAGAAGAAGTACGGCCAGTCCATCTCCTGGGCCGACCTCATGATCCTCACGGGCAACGTCGCGCTGGAGACGATGGGCTTCAAGACGTTCGGCTTCGGCGGCGGCCGCGCGGACGTCTGGGAGGCCGACGAGGACGTGTACTGGGGTCCCGAGACGACCTGGCTCGACGACCAGCGCTACACCGGCGACCGTGAGCTGGAGAACCCGCTCGGCGCCGTCCAGATGGGCCTCATCTACGTCAACCCCGAGGGCCCGAACGGCAACCCGGACCCGCTGGCCGCGGCCCGCGACATCCGCGAGACGTTCCGCCGCATGGCGATGAACGACGAGGAGACCGTCGCCCTCATCGCCGGTGGCCACACCTTCGGCAAGACCCACGGCGCGGGCCCGGCCGACGCGGTCGGCAACGACCCCGAGGCCGCCGCCATGGAGCAGCAGGGCCTGGGCTGGAAGTCCACCCACGGCACCGGCAAGGGCGGCGACGCCATCACCTCCGGTCTCGAGGTCACCTGGACCACCAAGCCCACCCAGTGGAGCAACGACTTCTTCGACATCCTCTTCGGCTACGAGTGGGAGCTGACCCAGAGCCCCGCCGGCGCCCACCAGTGGGTGGCCAAGGACTCCCAGGAGATCATCCCGGACGCCCACGACCCGTCGAAGAAGCGTCGGCCCACGATGCTCACCACGGACCTCTCGCTGCGCTTCGACCCGATCTACGGCGAGATCTCCAAGCGCTTCCACGAGAACCCGGACCAGTTCGCGGACGCCTTCGCCCGCGCCTGGTACAAGCTGACCCACCGTGACCTGGGCCCGAAGTCGCTGTACCTCGGCCCGGAGGTCCCCGCGGAGACGCTGCTGTGGCAGGACCCGCTGCCGCAGGCCGAGGGCGAGGCCATCGACGCCGCCGACATCGCGGCGCTCAAGGTCAAGCTGCTCGAGTCGGGGCTGTCCGTCTCGCAGCTCGTCTCCACCGCGTGGGCGTCGGCCTCGACGTTCCGCGGCAGCGACAAGCGCGGCGGTGCCAACGGCGCGCGCATCCGCCTCGAGCCGCAGCGCGGCTGGGAGGTCAACGACCCGGACGAGCTCGCCCAGGTCCTGCGCGTCCTCGAAGGCATCCAGGGCGAGTTCAACTCCGGTGCCAAGAAGGTCTCCCTCGCCGACCTGATCGTCCTCGGCGGTGCCGCCGCGGTCGAGAAGGCCGCCAAGGACGCCGGTGTCGCCGTGGACGTGCCCTTCACGCCGGGCCGGGTGGACGCCACGGAGGAGCACACCGACGCGGAGTCCTTCGCCGCGCTGGAGCCCACCGCGGACGGCTTCCGCAACTACCTGGGCAAGGGCAACCGCCTGCCGGCCGAGTACCTGCTGCTCGACAAGGCGAACCTGCTCACCCTGAGCGCGCCCGAGATGACCGTCCTCGTCGGCGGCCTGCGCGTCCTCGGCGCCAACCACGGCGGCTCGACGCACGGTGTCCTCACCGAGACCCCGGGCAGGCTGACCAACGACTTCTTCGTCAACCTGCTCGACATGAGCACGACGTGGAAGTCCACCTCCGAGGACCAGACCACGTTCGAGGGCCGTGACGCCTCGGGCGCGGTCAAGTGGACCGGCACCCGTGCCGACCTGGTCTTCGGCTCGAACTCCGAACTCCGCGCGCTCGCCGAGGTCTACGCGAGCGACGACGCGAAGGAGAAGTTCGTGAAGGACTTCGTCGCCGCGTGGGTCAAGGTGAGCAACCTGGACCGCTTCGACCTGGTCTGATCCACCGACACCCCGCCGGGGCCGGTCCGTTCGCGGGCCGGCCCCGGCCGCGTTTTGGCGTGGCCGGGTAGGCTGGCCGGTGCAGCTGGTTCGCCCCGTCCGCCAGGCGGGATGCGTCGCAAGAGGGAACCCGGTGGAATTCCGGGACTGCCCCGCAGCGGTGAGCGGGAACGACCGCCGTCATACGCACTGGGCCCGACGTACGGGGCCCGGGAAGCGACGGCCAGTAGGTGTCCTCCGGTCAGGAGGGCGTGCCCGCGAGTCCGAAGACCTGCCAACTGCCCGTGTGCGAACCGTCGTGCGCGGAGTCCCGGTGACCTCGAGGGCGGGTCGGCGCACACACCGAACGGACGGTCCAGGACCGTCGCCGTCCGGTGCGTCACCCTTCGCGTCCTTGTCCCGTCGTCCGGGACCTCAGGGATTCATCTCGCGAAGGAGATCTCCGTGACAGCAAAGTCCGCAGCCGCGGCAGCAGGGGCCACCGTGTACGGCCATCCCCGGCAGGGCCCCGGCCGGGAACTGAAGAAGGCCGTCGAGGGCTACTGGAAGGGCCGCATCGACGCCGACGCCCTCCACGACACGGCCGCCCGACTGCGCGCCGCCACCTGGCGTTCGCTCGCCGAGGCAGGCATCGACGAGGTGCCGACCGGCGACTTCTCGTACTACGACCACGTCCTGGACACCACCGTCATGGTCGGCGCGATCCCCGCCCGCCACCGCGCCGCCGTCCGAGCTGACGCCCTGGACGGGTACTTCGCGATGGCCCGCGGCACCCAGGACGTCGCGCCGCTGGAGATGACCAAGTGGTTCGACACCAACTACCACTATCTGGTGCCGGAGTTGGGCCCGGACACGGTCTTCGCGGCCAACCCCGTCAAGCAGTTGGCCGAGCTCGGGGAGGCGCGCGCCCTCGGGCTCGCCGCCCGCCCCGTGCTGGTCGGTCCCGTCACCTATCTGCTGCTGTCGAAGCCCGCGCCGGGCGTGCCCGCGGACTTCGACCCGCTCACCCTGCTGGACCGGCTGCTGCCGGTGTACGCCGAGGTCCTCGCCGATCTGCGCGCCGCGGGTGCCGCATGGGTGCAGCTCGACGAGCCCGCCCTCGTCCAGGACCGCACCCCGGCCGAACTCGACGCCGCCGCCCGCGCCTACCGCGACCTCGGCGGCCTCGGCGACCGGCCCAGGCTGCTGGTCGCCTCCTACTTCGACCGCCTCGGGGACGCCCTGCCCGTCCTGGCCAAGGCCCCCGTCGAAGGACTCGCCCTGGACTTCACCGGGGCCGCCGCGGCCAATCTGGACGCCGTGGCCGCCGTCGGCGGACTGCCCGGCAAGCGCCTGGTGGCCGGCGTCGTCGACGGCCGCAATGTCTGGGTCAACGACCTCGCGCAGTCCCTCGGCACCCTCGGCACCCTGTTCGGACTCGCCGACCGGGTCGACGTCGCGGCCTCCTGCTCCCTGCTGCACGTCCCCCTCGACGCCGCCGCCGAGCGCGACATCGACCCGCAGATCCTGCGCTGGCTCTCCTTCGCACGGCAGAAGACCGCCGAGATCGTCACCCTGGCCAAGGGGTTGAGCCGGGGCACCGACGCCATCACCGCCGAACTGGCCGCGAACGGCGCCGCCCTGGCAGGCCGCGCCGCCTCCCCCATCACCCGCGACCCCGCCGTGCGCGCCCGCGCCGCCGCGGTCACCGAGGCCGACACCCCGCCGCTCCCAGCCGTACCGCGAACGCGCCGCCGCGCAGCGCGCCCTCCTCGGTCTGCCGCTGCTGCCGACCACGACCATCGGCTCCTTCCCGCAGACCGGTGAACTGCGCACCGCCCGCGCGGACTTGAGGGCGGGCCGGATCGACGCGGCCGACTACGAGGAGCGCATCAGGGCGGAGATCCAGGAGGTGATCTCCTTCCAGGAGAAGGCCGGCCTCGACGTCCTGGTGCACGGCGAGCCCGAACGCAACGACATGGTCCAGTACTTCGCCGAGCAGCTGACGGGATACCTGGCCACCCAGCACGGCTGGGTCCAGTCCTACGGCACCCGGTACGTCCGCCCGCCGATCCTCGCGGGCGACATCTCCCGCCCCGAGCCGATGACGGTGCGCTGGACGACGTACGCCCAGTCGCTCACCTCGCGCCCGGTCAAGGGCATGCTGACCGGTCCGGTGACCATGCTCGCCTGGTCCTTCGTGCGCGACGACCAGCCGCTCGCCGACACCGCCCGGCAGGTCGCACTGGCCCTGCGCGACGAGGTCACCGACCTTGAGGCGGCCGGGACTTCGGTGATCCAGGTGGACGAGCCGGCGCTGCGCGAGACGCTGCCGCTGCGGGCCGCCGACCGCCCGGCGTATCTGGCCTGGGCGACCGAGGCGTTCCGGCTGAGCACCGCCGGCGTCCGTCCGGACACGCAGATCCACACGCACATGTGCTACGCCGAGTTCGGTGACATCGTCCGGGCCATCGATGACCTCGACGCCGATGTCATCAGCCTGGAGGCGGCCCGCTCCCATATGCAGGTGGCCCGCGAACTCGCCGCCCACGGCTACCCGCGCGAGGCCGGGCCCGGCGTCTACGACATCCACTCGCCGCGCGTGCCGAGCGCCGAGGAGGCCGCCGCGCTGCTGCGCACCGGTCTTGAGGCGATCCCCGCCGAACGGCTGTGGGTCAACCCCGACTGCGGCCTGAAGACCCGCGGTTGGCCCGAGACCAGGGCGTCCCTGGAGAACCTCGTCACGGCCGCGCGGACGGTGCGGGCACAGTTGGCACAGTTGTAGGGCAGGTCCCCGACCCCGACGGCAGGAGCAACGTGACCAGCCGCGTCACCCTCATCTCACCCGCCATGAGCACGTCGCTGCGCCAGGCCCGTTTCTACGACGGCACCGGGTCGCTCGACGAGGGCGGCGCGGCACGGGCCCGCGCGGCGGCCGGGAAACTGCCCCCGGCCGAGCGCGTCGTCGTCTCCCCCGGCGTGCGCTGCCGCGAGACCGCGACGGAGCTCGGACTCGCCGCGGGCGAACCCCCGGCGGAACTGGCGGGATTGCGTACGGGCCGCTGGGAAGGTCTCACCCTCGACGAGGTCGCCGGGTCCGAACCGGAGGCGGTGGCCCGGTGGTTGACCGACCCGGACTCCGCGCCGCACGGCGGGGAGTCGGTCCGGGACCTGTGCCTGCGCGTCGGTCGCTGGCTGGACGCCGCGTCGCGGACGGACGGCCGCACGCTCGCGGTGGTCGAGCCGGACGTCGTACGGGCCGCGGTGGTCCATGCGCTGGGGGCGCCGGCGGCGTCCTTCTGGCGCGCGGACGTGCCGCCGCTGACGGCGACGGAGATCAGCGGCAGGACCGGCCGCTGGAACCTGCGGCTGGGCAATCCACTACAGGCACGGCAGGACGCCGACTGACACGCCTGCCACCGGACGCGCAAGGGCCCGCGGAACGAATCCGCGGGCCCTTGCGTTCGCTCCGGTTCAGGTCACGGCCGGCTGCCGACCGCGGTGACCGCCGAAGGCGTGGCCGACCTCGCGGGCCTGGGGTTCAGCACCCGTTCCGCCAACTCGCCGAAGGCGAGGCCGAAGCCGGTCCACAGCGTGACCTGGATGGCCAGCGCGGAGAGCCGGAACCGCCAGAGCACGGCGGCCGGGAAGTGCTCGGGCACTTCGTTGACGACCGGCAGGAACGCGTACGCCAGGCCGATCACCAGGACGAACGCGGCCACCGCGACGACCGTTGCGTACCAGTTGCCCAGCTTCGGGGCGAGGCGCTTGCCCAGGAGGGTCACCGCGATCGCGAGGAGCACACTGAGCACCATCATCAGGAAGTACAGGGTGGTCCGCTTGCCGATGGTGTCGGCGTTGCCGACGGCGGGCGGGTTGGCCGGGTACTTCAGGAACGGCACGACGTAGACCGCGAGCAGCGCACAGCCGGACAGCAGCAGTGCGGTGGCCCGCGGGCCGAACCGGCCGACGCGCCCGAGCGCGAAACAGAACGCGAGCGCGGCGATGCCGCCGAAGGCGACGCCGTAGATCAGTACACCGGTGGCGAGGCCGGCGGTGGACTGCAGACCGCGCGAGACGAGCTCCGTCTCGTGTTCGTGGGCGTGCGCCTCCTCGAAGCCGATCGCCCTGTCGACGTACGGCTCACCGAGGAAGTAGGCGACGAGCAGGGCGAGTACACCGGCGGCGAGACCGGCGAGCATGCCCCGCACGAGCAGATTTCTTACCGTTGCGGAGTTCATGAGGGGGACGGCTTCCTCGCGTCAGTGGCAGGGGAAGCCGAGCAGATGGCGGGCGTCGTGCACCCACTCATGGACGTCCGAGCCGGAGACGACGGACGTGGCGCCCTGCTCGGCGCCGACGAAGTAGAGCAGGACCAGCATCAGGATGCCGAAGAAGACCGCCCACGGGACGATCGCGCCGATCGGGAGCTTGGCGGGAAGAGCGGGGGTGGTGGCTGTCGGCTGCGCGACATGCTGCGCCATGGCAGTGCCTCTCCGGGAGTTCGCGTCCCTTTTCGATGGTGCACAGGACGAGGACTACGGGTCTGACTCGCCCTCGCCTCTTGCGAAGCGACGGCACACAGTGGCGCGACCGTGCCGGACTTGCACCGGCTTCCGTCCTGCCCTCGTCGATATCCCACCGACCGTACCGTGAGTCGAGGACCTGGCCAACACCGCGCGACCAGGCGTGATGTATCTCGCGGCCGGGTCAACTCCCCGCCGGAGCACGGAACTCGCACGAGCGCGCACGCCGGGGATCAGTCGGCCGTCGTGGCCAGGGCCTGCTCGATCTGGCGGACGCGCCACTCCTCGACCGTCTCCTGCTGCCGGCGGGCCCGTTCGATCAGGGTGTCGAGCCGGGCGGCGTCCAGGCGCTCGTCGGTCGCGCTGAGCCTGCGCAGGGTCTGCCAGCCGGCCGCCTTGCCCTCGATCCCCAGCCGCAGGGCCTCCAGGTCCACCACGGTCCCGAGCGGCGAACCGCCCACCAGATGCCCGTTGGGCTTCAGCCGTCCCATCCGCTCGCCCGCCCAGCCGGCGCACACCTTGTAACGGCGCACGGGAATCCCGAGATCGCGCATGATGTCCAGCAGCGCCGCCCGGTCCAGGGCGATCTCCGCCGCCACGGGCTCGATCGCGCGGCCGAGCGCGGACCCGCGGGCGACGCGCGCCAGACGGCCGGCTCGCGCGGTTCCGGCGGTGGCGCCGGCGAGGTGGTCGTTGAGATAGATGCCGAGCAGCTTCAGATCGGCACTGCCTGTGGTCGGGCGGCTTTGGGTCGCACCGGACTGCGAAAGAGCGTTCATCTGCGGCCTCCTTGGGTTGCCTCCGCCCACGGGTACCGCACCCGCTCCACGGAAACCCCGGAGACCGAGGACGCCGCGGTCCACAGCCGCCGCACGTCAGGAGACGCTCAGGTCAGCGCCCCTTTTCCGCAGGCTCCAGAATCGCCACGCACTCCACGTGATGCGTCATCGGGAACAGGTCGAACGCCCGCAGTGTGCGCACGCGGTAGCCGCCGTCCCGGAAGTACGCCAGGTCGCGGGCCAGGGCCGCCGGGTCGCAGGCGACGTAGGCGATCCGGCGGGCGCCGAGGGAGGACAGGTGCTCGACGGTCTTGCGGCCGGCCCCGGCGCGCGGCGGGTCGAGGACGATCAGGTCGACCTCGGTGATCCCGGTGCGCGGCAGGACCGACTCCACCTTGCCGTGCTCGATGCGGACCCGGTCGAAGCCGGCGAGGTTGTGCCGGGCGTCCTCCACGGCACGCTTGCCGGACTCGATGCCGAGCACCGCGCCCTGCTCGCCGAGCCGGTCGGCCAGCGCGCCCGCGAACAGGCCCACGCCGCAGTACAGGTCGAGCGCCATCTCGCCCTTGCGCGGCAGCAGTCCCTGCATGACCGCGGTGACCAGGGTGTCGGCCGACTTCGGGTGGACCTGCCAGAAGCCGCCGCTGCCGACGCGGTAGGTGCGGCCGTCGGCGCGCTCGCGGACGAAGGGGCGGCCGTGCACCCGGTGCACGCCCCCGTCCTTCTCGCCGACCCGCATCACCGACACCGGCTTGTCCAGCTCCACGATCGGCAGCCGGGCGCCCGGCTGCGGCGTGAGGATCACCTGGCGGTCCTGCGAACCGGTCGCCGCGATCGCGTCGACGGAGGCCATGCCCGTCCAGTCGCGCTTCTCGATGCCCAGCTCGCTCACTCCGGGGGCGGCGATCATGCAGTGGTCGATCGGCTCGACCTCGTGCGAGCGGTGGCGGCGCAGTCCGGCGCGGCCCTCGGCGTCCACCCCGTACTGCACGCGCGTGCGCCAGGCGGGCACCTCGCCCGCGGGCAGCTTGTCGCCCTCGGCCGGCATCACGGTGCCGTCCCAGCCGGCCTCCTCGGGGGTCAGGCCCGCGAGCCGCCGCAGCTGCTCCTCGACGACCTCGCCCTTCAGCCGGCGCTGCGCGCCCGGCTTGGCGTGCTGCCAGTCGCAGCCGCCGCAGCGGCCGGGACCGGCGTAGGGGCAGGGCGCCTCGATGCGGTCCTTGGACGCCTCCAGCACCCGCACGGCGTCCGCGCGCAGGAAGCGGGCCCCCTCCTCGCCCTCGGTCACCCGCGCCACGACCCGCTCGCCGGGCAGCGCGTGCCGGACGAAGAGCACCTGGCCCTCGGCGGTACGGGCGATGCAGTGCCCGCCGTGGGCGACGGGGCCGACCTCGACCTCGTACTCCTCCCCCACCAGCGACTTCTTCGGTTCTGCCTGCATGGCGGGGTGACTCCACAACGTCGGATGCGAAACGGCCGGACAACAGCCCACCAGTCTACGTGGGTGTCGTCCGGCCGTTGACCGGCGAGCGCCCGGCCGATGAGCGCCCGACCGGCGGGCGTCGTCAGCCCTGGCTGCCCGTGTGTTCCTTGGAGCGGCCCGTCTGGGCGGGTCCGCGGCGCACCGAGCCGGGTGCGTTCCAGTCCTGGCGCCTGCGGGCGCGGAGTTTGGCGGCTTCGGAGGATTCGAGCTGGTAGGGCACGGAGGTGACCATGACGCCGGGGGTGAACAGCAGGCGGCCCTTGAGCCGGAGGGCGCTCTGGTTGTGCAGCAGGTGCTCGTACCAGTGGCCGACCACGTATTCGGGGATGATCACGGAGACGGCGTCGCGCGGGGACTCGGTGCGCAGTCCCTTGACGTATTCGATGATCGGCCGGGTGATCTCGCGGTAGGGCGAGTCCAGGACCTTCAGCGGGACGTCGATGCCGCGCCGCTCCCACTCCTGGCGCAGGGCCTTGGTCTCGGTCGGGTCGACGTTGACGGTGAGGGCTTCCAGGGAGTCGGAGCGCATCAGTTTGGCGTAGGCGAGGGCGCGCAGGGTGGGCCGGTGGATCTTGGAGATGAGGACCACGGAGTGCACCCGGGAGGGCCGGACGCTGTCGTCGCTGGGGCCGTCGGGGGCGGCGATCTCGGAGGCGACGCGGTCGTAGTGCTTACGGATGGCCGTCATGGTCGCGTAGAAGATGCACATGCCCAGCAGCGCCACCCAGGCGCCGTGGGTGAACTTGGTGACCAGGACGACGACCAGGACCAGGCCGGTGAAGAAGGCGCCGAAGGTGTTGATGGCGCGCGAGCGGATCATGTGGCTGCGCTGGGCCGGGTCCCGTTCGGTGGCCAGGTGGCGGTTCCAGTGCCGGACCATGCCGGTCTGGCTGAGCGTGAAGGACACGAACACGCCGACGATGTACAGCTGGATCAGCCGGGTGGAGTCGGCGCCGTAGATGACCACCAGCAGCATCGCGGCGCCGGCCAGCAGGACGATGCCGTTGGAGAAGGCGAGGCGGTCGCCGCGGGTGTGCAGCTGGCGGGGCAGGTAGCGGTCCTGGGCGAGGATCGAGCCGAGGACGGGGAAGCCGTTGTAGGCGGTGTTGGCGGCCAGGAACAGCACCAGCGCGGTGGCCGCGGCCAGCACCACGAAGAAGAAGCTGCCCTTGCCGAACACGGCCTCGGCGACCTGCGTGATCACCGGGTTCTGCACATAGTCCGAGCCCACCCCGACCCCGTGTTTGAGCAGGTCGGTGGCCGGGTTCTCGGCCATGCGGACCTTGGTCGTCAACGCGAGCACGATGATGCCGCAGAACATGGTGACCGCCAGCAGGCCCATCGCCGCCAGCGTCGTCGCCGCGTTCTTCGACTTGGGCTTGCGGAAGGCCGGCACACCGTTGGAGATCGCCTCCACACCGGTCAGCGCCGCACACCCCGACGAAAAGGCCCGCAGCATCAGAAACACCAGCGCGAACCCGGCAAGCCCCTGGTGCTCGGCCTTGATGGTGAAGCCCGCCGTCGGCGCCCGCATCGTGTCGTCGAGCACCAGAGCACGGAACGCACCCCACGCGATCATGATGAACACGCCGCCGACGAAGACGTACGTCGGGATCGCGAAGAGCTTGCCCGACTCCTTCACCCCGCGCAGGTTCATCAGCGTCAGCAGCACGATCACCGCGACCGCGCAGAACACCTTGTGCTCGACCACGAACGGGATCGCCGAGCCCAGGTTCTCGATGCCGGACGCGATCGAGACCGCCACGGTCAGGACGTAGTCGACCAGCAGGGCACTGGCCACGGTCAGGCCCGCCTTGGGCCCGAGGTTGGTGGTCGCCACCTCGTAGTCGCCGCCACCGCTGGGGTAGGCGTGCACGTTCTGCCGGTAGGAGGCGACCACGGTGAACATCAGCACCACGACCGCGACCGCGATCCAGGGACTGAAGTGATACGCCGACACACCCGCGACGGAAAGGACCAGAAGCACCTCCCCGGGCGCGTACGCCACCGAGGACAGCGGGTCGGAAGCGAAGACGGGGAGGGCGATGCGCTTCGGCAGGAGCGTTTCACCCAGCCGGTCGCTGCGCAGAGCGCGCCCGATCAGAATCCGCTTGGGCACGTCGGTCAGTTTGGACACAACAGGTAATCGTAGGCGTTCGAACGGCTGCTGAACCACCTCCCCCACCCTCGGCCGTGATCCGGCACCCCGCCCCGTCGCGCATCTGCCCTCCGGGTGAAAACAGGCGTGGGACCGCTGCGGATTCCGCGGGACGACCGAACGTCATGCCTATATGACAAGCACCGCCCCACTTCCCCGGCTGTCACCGCCCGTGCCGCTCCCCGGAGGTTCCATGCACGCCAACGCAGAGTTCATCGGCGCCGCGGCGGCCCTCGTCGGCCTCGGAATCCTGACCCTCGCCAGCGTCCGCAGCATCAGCAGGCGCTGACGTCGCACGCCGCGAGGCAACCGTGCACAGGGGTGCCGACGTCCTATCGCCGGTGTGTAGCTTTGGGCGTCGGTCTGAGACCCTGATCTGGCCGAGCTGTGATTCTTGACACCGGAAGGACGGTCGTGCACATCGTCATCATGGGCTGCGGACGAGTGGGTTCCGCTCTGGCCCAGACCCTGGAGCAGCAGGGGCACACGGTCGCCGTGATCGACCAGGACCCCACCGCCTTCCGCCGCCTCGGCCCCGGATTCGGCGGCCGCCGGGTCACCGGCATCGGCTTCGACCAGGACACCCTGCGCGAGGCCGGCATCGAAGAGGCCGGCGCCTTCGCCGCCGTGTCCAGCGGCGACAACTCGAACATCATCTCCGCGCGCGTGGCCCGCGAGATGTTCGGTGTGGAGAACGTCGCGGCCCGCATCTACGACCCCCGCCGTGCGGAGGTCTACCAGCGCCTCGGCATCCCCACCGTCGCAACGGTCCGCTGGACGGCCGACCAGATGCTGCGCCGGCTGCTCCCCTCGGGCGCCGAGCCGCTGTGGCGCGACCCCACCGGCGGCGTCCAGCTCGCCGAGGTGCACGCCTCCCCCGCCTGGGTCGGTCACAAGATCAGCAGACTGCAGGAGGAGACGGGGGTCCGCGTGGCGTTCCTGACCCGGCTCGGTGAGGCGGTGCTGCCCACCTCGCAGACGGTGCTGCAGGAGGGCGACCTGGTGCACGTGATGATGCGCACCGACGAGGTCGACAAGGTCGAGGCGTCCTTCGCCAAGGGTCCCGAAGAGGAGGGCGGTCACTGATGAGGGTCGCCATTGCCGGAGCCGGCGCGGTCGGTCGCTCGATCGCGGGCGAACTGCTGGAGAACGGCCACGAGGTCCTGCTCGTCGACAAGGCGCCGACCGCCATCTCGGTCGAGCGCGTCCCGCAGGCGGAGTGGCTGCTCGCCGACGCCTGCGAGATCACGTCCCTGGACGAGGCGGCCCTGCAGCGCTGCAACGTCGTGATCGCCGCGACCGGCGACGACAAGGTCAACCTGGTCGTCTCCCTGCTGGCCAAGACGGAGTACGGCGTCCCGCGCGTCGTGGCCCGCGTCAACAACCCCAAGAACGAGTGGCTCTTCAACGAGTCCTGGGGTGTCGACGTCGCCGTCTCCACCCCGCGTCTGATGTCCGCCCTGGTCGAGGAGGCGGTGAGCGTCGGCGACCTGGTCCGGCTGCTCCGCTTCAGCCACGGCGACGCGAACCTGGTGGAGCTGACGCTGCCGGAGGAGTCGGCACTGGCCGGCACCCAGGTCGGCGACGTGGAGTGGCCCGAGGACACCTCCTTGGTCACCATCATCCGCGGCACCCGGGTCCTGACCCCCTCCCGCGACGACTCCCTGGAACCGGGCGACGAGCTGCTGTTCGTGGCCGCACAGGCCCGGGAGGAACAGCTGGAGGACCTGCTGTCGATGCGCCGCGAGAACGCGACGGGCTAGCCACCGCTTGTCCGCTACGACGACGAAGGGCGCCCCTCTTCCTGCGGGGGCGCCCTTCGTCGTCGTAGCCGAGAACTAGGCCTCCCGGCGGTGCCTGCCGCCCGCCGCGTCCCCGTGCTCCACGCGCTCCGCGGCCAGGGCTGCCTTGCGCTCCTTCTCCGCCTGCTCCTCCGCCTCCATCTCCGCGAACACGTCGATCGGCGCCGGCGCCTTCGCGAGGAAGACCCAGGTCAGCCAGACGGCCAGCAGGAACGGCGGGATCTTGAGGGCGACCAGAACCCAGCCCAGCTGGGTGGTGTCCGCCCACCAGTACAGCGGGAAGAGGATCGCGCACTTGGCGAGCAGGATCAGGCCCCAGGCGTAACTGGCCTTGGAGTACGCCGTCTTGCGGCCCGGGTTGCGGGTGCGCCAGGAGAGGTTCTCCTTGAAGACCGGCCCGAGGATCAGTCCGAGCAGCGGGACTCCGCACAGGGTGGTGACGATGTACGCCAGCGCCAGGCCCAGCGTGTAGAGCATGCCGGGCAGATAGAAGTCCTTGGCGTTGCCCGTCATCATCGCGAAGACGACACCGAAGCCGACGCCGAAGACGCCGCTGAACGCGTGCTTGACGGTGTCCCGCATGACCAGCCGGACCACCACGAGCAGCAGGGACACCGCGAGGGCGGCGATGGCCGACCAGTGCAGGTCCTTGTTGATCGTGTAGATGGTGACGAAGAGGAGGCCGGGCAGCACCGTCTCGACCATGCCCCGGACTCCGCCGAACGCCTCGAAGAGCGCGGCCTCCGTCACCGTCCGCATGTCGTCGGCTTGAGTGTCTTCGGTCGGCTTGTCGAGCGACGTCACCGGCTACTCCCGTCCGAGGGGTCTCAGTTCGTATTTCGGATTGAACAGCACCCGGCGGCCCCGGCTCATCGAGATCCGGCCCGATGCGATCAGTCTGCGCCCCGGCTCTATCCCGACGATGGAGCGCCGCCCGAGCCACACCACGTCCAGCGCGGCGGAGCCGTCGAACAGCTCGGCCTCCAGGGCCGGGACGCCCGCACGCGGCCGCAGGGTGACCGTGCGCAAGGTACCAGTAACCGTCACGATCTGTCGGTCGTGGCAGTCACCGATGCGGGTGCAGCCGGTGGTCTCGGTGTCCTCCCGCAGCTCCTCCGACTCCAGGTCCTCCTGCGAGGAGGAGAGCCGGTCGAGCATGCGCCGGAACCGGCCCACCGGCTTTTCGGAACGAGGAACAGCACTCATGTCTTGAAGCGTACCGGGGTGCACTGACGGCTACGTACCCGCGGCCTCAGCGCTCGAACCGGTAGCCCATGCCCGGCTCGGTGATGAAGTGCTTCGGGTGGGACGGATCGGCCTCGAGTTTCCTGCGCAGTTGCGCCATGTACACCCGCAGGTAGTTCGTCTCGGTGCCGTATGACGGACCCCACACCTCCTGGAGGAGCTGCCTCTGGCTCACCAGCCGGCCCGTGTTGCGCACCAGCACCTCCAGCAGATGCCACTCCGTGGGCGTCAGCCGTACGTCCCTGCCGCCCCGGTTGACCTTCTTCGCGGCCAGGTCGACGGTGAACTCCTCCGTCTCCACGGTCTGCACGTCGTTCTCGCCGGCGCCGAGCGGCTCGGCGCGGCGGACCGCGGCGCGCAGCCGGGCCAGCAGCTCGTCCATGCCGAAGGGCTTGGTGACGTAGTCGTCGGCGCCGGCGTCCAGCGCCTGGACCTTCTCGTCGGAGGTGTGCCGGGCGGACAGCACCAGGATCGGCACGCGGGTCCAGCCGCGCAGCCCCCTGATCACCTCGACGCCGTCCATGTCGGGCAGCCCCAGGTCGAGGACGACGACGTCGGGGTGGCGGGCCGCGGCCAGCTGAAGGGCGCTCGCGCCGTCGTGGGCCGCGTCGACCTCGTACTTGCGCGCCCTGAGGTTGATCACGAGGGCGCGGACGATCTGCGGCTCGTCGTCGATGACGAGCACCCTCGTGGGGGCCTGGGGGGTACCCCCGGTAGGGCTCACCATGTGGCCTGCCTTTCGGGTTCCGCCGGGTGGAGAAGGTCCCGCGCGTGCGGCGCCGCAGCGCGCAGGGTGAGGACCATGGTGAGGCCGCCGCCGGGGGTGTCCTCGGCGTCGAGGGTGCCGCCCATGGCCTCGGTGAAGCCGCGCGCCACGGCGAGCCCGAGGCCCACGCCTGCTCCGCGCGGAGCGTCGCCGTAGCGCTGGAAGGGCTCGAAGATGCGCTCCTTGGCCTCGTCGGGGACTCCGGGACCGCGGTCGACGACCCGTACCTCCACCCGGCCGGCGATGGCGCTCGCGGCGACCAGGACCGCCGTGCCGGGCGGGCTGTACTTGACGGCGTTCTCGACCAGGTTGGCCATCGCGCGCTCCAGCAGCCCGGGGTCGACGGCGACCATGGGCAGGGTCTCGGGCACCTCAAGCGCGACGCTGCCCTCGGGCACCCCGCCCAGCGCCATGGGGACGACCTCGTCGAGGTCGACCTCGCGGATCAGCGGGGTGACCGTGCCGGTCTGCAGCCGGGACATGTCCAGGAGGTTGCCCACGAGGTGGTCGAGGCGGTCCGCGCCGTCCTCGATGCCTTCGAGCAGCGCCGCCCGGTCCTCCTCGGACCAGGCCACGTCGTCCGAGCGCAGCGACGACACCGACGCCTTGATCCCGGCGAGCGGGGTGCGCAGGTCGTGGCTGACGGCGGCCAGCAGCGCGGTGCGGATGCGGTTGCCCTCCGCCAGCGCGCGGGCCCGGTCGGCCTCCTCCTGCAGCCGCCGGCGGTCCAGTACGACGACGGCCTGGGCGGCGAACGCGGCCAGCACCCGGCGGTCCTCGGCGGGCAGCACCCGCCCGGTGAGCGCCAGCGCCAGCCGGTCCCCGACGGGCACGTCGACGTCGGCGTCCTCCGGCCGGTCCACCGGCGGTCCGAGCCCGGCGCGGCCCGCGCAGGTCCACGGGTCGTGGTCGCTCTCCCGTTCCAGCAGGGCCGCCGACTCCATGCCGAAGGTCTCGCGCACCCGTTCCAGCAGGTCTTCGAGGCCGGTCTCGCCGCGCAGCACATTGCCCGCGAGGTAGGAGAGGATCTCCGACTCGGCGCGCAGCCGGGCCGCCTGGTGGGTGCGGCGGGCCGCGAGGTCGACGACGGAGGCCACGGAGGCTCCGACGCCGACGAAGATCGCGATGGCGACGATGTTCTTGGGGTCGGCGATGGTGAAGCGGTGCAGGGGCGGTGTGTAGAAGTAGTTCAGCAGCAGGGAGCCGACCGCGGCCGAGGCCAGCGCGGGCAGCAGTCCGCCGAGCAGGGCGGCGGCGACCGTCACCGCCAGGAACAGCAGCATGTCGTTGGCGAGGCCCAGGTGGACGGTGTTGAGCAGGACCGCCAGGACGGCGGGCAGGCCGACGCCGACCACCCAGCCGGCGATGATCCGGGAGCGGCCGAGCCGTGCCCCGCGGGACACCGGCAGCCCGCGCCCCTTGCCCGCCTGGCCGTGGCTGATCAGGTGGACGTCGAGGTCGGGCCCCGACTCCCGGGCGACCGTGGCGCCGACGCCCGGCCCGAAGACGTACTGCCAGGTCTTGCGCCGGGAGACGCCGAGCACGATCTGGGTGGCGTTGGCCCCGCGCGCGAAGTCGAGCAGCGCCGCCGGTATGTCGTCGCCGACGACGTGGTGGAAGGTGCCGCCGAGGTCCTCGACGAGGGTGCGTTGCACGGCCAGTTCCTTGGGTGAGGCGGCCGTGAGCCCGTCGCTGCTCGCTATGTAGACGGCCAGCACCTCGCCGCCGGCGCCCTTCTCCGCCAGCCGCGCGGCCCGCCGGATCAGCGTCCGGCCCTCCGGGCCGCCGGTCAGGCCGACCACGATCCGCTCCCGCGAGCCCCAGATCTTCGAGACCCGGTGCTCGCTGCGGTACTGCTTCAGATACTCGTCGACCCGGTCGGCCACCCACAGCAGCGCCAGCTCCCGCAGGGCGGTGAGATTCCCGGGCCGGAAGTAGTTCGACAGCGCCGCGTCGACCTTGTCCGGCTGATAGATGTTGCCGTGCGCCATCCGCCGCCGCAGCGCCTGCGGCGACATGTCGACCAGCTCGATCTGGTCCGCCCTGCGCACCACCTCGTCGGGAACGGTCTCCCGCTGCCGTACGCCCGTGATCGCCTCGACCACGTCGCCCAGCGACTCCAGGTGCTGGATGTTGACGGTGGACACGACGTCGATGCCCGCCGCGAGGAGTTCCTCGACGTCCTGCCACCGCTTGGCGTTGCGGGAACCCGGGACGTTGGTGTGGGCGAGTTCGTCGACCAGGGCCACCTGGGGGGCGCGGGCCAGCACGGCGTCCACGTCCATCTCGGTGAACGTGCTGCCCCGGTACTCCAACTCCCTGCGCGGGATCTCCTCCAGGCCGTGCAGCATGACCTCGGTGCGCGGGCGGCCGTGGTGCTCCACGAAGGCCACCACGCAGTCGGTGCCCCGCTCCACGCGCCGGTGCGCCTCGGAGAGCATGGCGTACGTCTTGCCGACGCCCGGTGCCGCACCGAGGTAGATCCGAAGCTTGCCGCGTCCCATGGCCCCTATTGTCTTCCCGTTCCGTGCTGCGCACGCAGCGTCGACCTTACGGCCAATCTTCCGGACAAATGGGACGAGAGTCGGGGTGAGTGGCGTCTTTGACGCATCCCTGACGGGCTGCGCGGATCAGTGCTCGACGATCTCCCCGTCGCTCAGCTCCAGGACCCGGTCGGCCAGGTCCAGCAGGGTCGCGTCATGGGTGGCGACGAGGGCGGTGACCTGCTCGCTGTGGACGACGGCCCGCAGCAGCTCCATGACGGCATGGCCGGTCTCCGCGTCCAGCTGGCCGGTCGGCTCGTCGGCGATCAGCAGCAAGGGGCTGTTCGCGAGGGCGCGGGCGATGGCGACGCGCTGCTGCTGGCCGCCGGACAGCTCGCCGGGCCGCTGTGCCGCGTGGTCGGCGAGGCCGACGAGGGCGAGCAGCAGCTCGACGCGCTCCTCGCGCTCGTGCACGTCGGTCCGGCGCAGCCGCATCGGCACGCCCACGTTCTCGGCGGCCGTGAGGATCGGGATCAGCCCGAAGGACTGGAACACGAAGCCGACGCGGTCGCGGCGCAGTGCCAGCAGCCCGTCCTCGCCGAGCTCGGAGAGGTCGACGCCGTCGACGGCGACCCGCCCCCGGTCCGGTGTGTCGAGTCCGCCGACGATGTTCAGCAGCGTCGTCTTGCCCGATCCCGAGCGGCCCTTGAGGGCCACGAGCTCGCCGCGCGGCACCTCGAAGGAGACACCGCGCAGGGCGTGCACGGCGGCGGCGCCCTGGCCGTAGGACCTGTGGACGTCCTCCACCCGCACCATGGTCTCGGTGACCACCTGGCTCATGCGCCCTCCCCCGTCAAGCCGTCGGCCGGGCGCCAGTATCACCATCGGGCGCCCGGTCCTTCAACGGTCGGTCAGTTCGGATTGTCCCCGTGGGTGAGGGTCTCCCAGGCGACGAAGAGGTTGTTGCTGCCTGCCGGGCGCTGCCGCTCGGTCAGCGTCTGGGTGTTGGTCATCGCGATGCCGAGCCGGTTGTGCAGGGCGTTGTAGCCGACCTCGGTGACCGGCCCGAGCCCCAGCTTCAGCGACCCGCCGCACAGCCAGCTCGGCGCGGCGGCGCCCACCTGGTACTTGGACTGGAACCCGAGCGCCTGCCGCAGCCGCTCGCCGACGTCGGTGCCGTAGAGGTCCTGGCCCTGGATCCGGCTGGTCTCGGCGACGTGGGAGATCGAGGAGATGCCGTATCCGGTGTGGGTGAAGTCGCGGCAGGTCTCCTGGGTGAGCCCGGTGACGAAGGTGGACTGCCCCTGCCAGTAGTTGACGATCTTCTGCTTGGTGTCGAGGTGCTGGCTGGGCACCGTCTTCGGCAGGTCGCCGTCGGAGGAGAGGTACACATACGCGGCCGTACGGGTCCGGAAGGTCGCCATGGCCTTGTCGTAGGACGCCTTGTCCTCCAGGAAGACGGAGATGCCGACGGCGGCCTCCATCATCGTCAGCTCCCAGTTGCCGTTGGAGTTGGAGCCGTTGATGATCTCGGGGAGGTAGACGTCGCGGAGCATGGTCGCGAAGCGGCCGGAGTTGGGCCAGCTCCCGGTGTACGTGTACTTGATGATCTCGGCGGCCTTCGGCCAGGAGGAGCCGGCCCAGCCGGTCTGCAGGGGCGCGTTGCTGTTGGTGTGGTCCTTGATCACGGCGGACCAGGCGTCCATCAGCTCGATCGCCTTCTTCGCGTACCGGTCGTCGCGGGTGATGTACCAGGCGAGCGCGTCGGTGTACGCGGCGATCGCGTCCTCACGCTCGTCCGTGCAGCCGTAGTTCGGGTTCGAGTACGAGCCGCACTCGACCGTCGCGCGCGGCTTCGGCGTGCGGTTCAGGTCCGCGTACTTGCTCGCCATCATCTGGTCGAAGGCGCTCTTCCAAGGCTGGGCGCCCGCATTGACCTTGGTGCGGGTGAACTCCAACTGCGCCTGGGAGACGGTGACTCCGGGGTGGACGAAGGCGGCGGGGGCGGCGTCGGCGTGCCGGGCACTGGGCCAGGCGAGCATGCCCACGACAAGCGCGGAGGCGGTCGCGAGGAGGGCGGTACGGCGCATAGTGGGGGGCCTTCCGTTCTCGTATGTGAACGTGAAGCGCCTTTATGAACAGACGCGTGCCGGAACGGTAGGTACAGACCAATGCACCGTCAAGAGGTCACGCACATGAAAGAGCCGCACCCCCGGGGAGTGCGGCTCCTGATCTTCGCGTCGGGCGGAGCTACCGGACCTCGGTGATCTCCGGTCCGCGCTGCAGCTGTCCCATGCCTCCGGAGAAGCGCGAGCCCTCCTCCTGCTGGACACCCTCGGGGACCATCTGGGCGTCGTTCGGCAGCTTGAGGACGATCGGGTCGCGGGGCGCCATCGGGCCCTCGCCGCGGACCACGACCGTGTCCCGGAAGATCTGCTCCAGCAGACCGGCCGCCTGCGGCTGCACCGCGCCCTGCCCCGAGATCACACCGCGCAGGAACCAGCGCGGACCGTCCACACCGACGAACCGCACCACCTGGAAACCGCCCGTGCCGTCCGGCAGTTGCACCGGGACCTGGGCGCGCAGCTCCCAGCCCAGCGGGCCCTCGACCTCGTCGATGATCCCACCCTGCTGGGTGATGCCCGCACCGATCTCCTCGCGCACCTCGCCCCAGATGCCCTCGCGCTTGGGAGCGGCGAAGGCCTGCAGCTGGATGGCGCTGTCGCGCAGCACGACGGTCGCCGCGACGATCGCGTCGCCCGCGACCTCGACCCGCAGCTCCATGCCGTCGACCCCGGGCACGAACATGCCGCCCAGGTCCACACGACCCTCTGCGGGATCGCGCACCTCGGTGGCGTCCCACGGTCCGTCGGGCCGCGGCCCGGGTTCGAGCCTCACGCGCTCGCGCTCCTCGTCCGCCTCAGTGTCGACGCTGTCGACGACCTGCTCGGCCTCGCCGGCCGCGTCCTCGGCGGCACCCTTCTTATTGCGACGTCCGAACACGTCACTGTCCTTCCCGGTCGGATACGACCGAAGCGTATCGATTCCCACCCGCCCGGCCGCCCTCGGCGGCCTGACCGTCCGTGCTGCTCGTCCCGGCCACCGCGGCATGGCCTCCGGTGGACCCGAAGCCCCCTTCGGCCCGCACCGAATCGGGAAGCTCCGCGACCTCACGGAAGCGGACCCTCTCGACCTGCTGGACGACCAGTTGGGCAATCCGGTCGAAGCGCTCGAACCGCACGGCCTCGCGCGGGTCGAGATTCACCACGATCACCTTGATCTCCCCACGGTACCCGGCATCAACCGTCCCCGGGGCATTCACCAGAGCGACACCGCAGCGGGCGGCCAGACCGGATCGAGGGTGCACGAAGGCCGCGTACCCCTCCGGGAGGGCGATCGACACCCCGGTGGGCAGCACGGTCCGCTCACCGGGCGCCAGTTCGCACGCCTCGGTGGTGCGCAGATCGGCACCGGCGTCACCGGGGTGCGCGTACGACGGAAGCGGTACGTCCGGGTCGACGCGCACGAGCTGCACGTCCAGTTCCTCGCGGGGGGCACGGCTCACGGGTTCACCTCGAAGGCGCGGGCACGCCTTTGCTGATCGGGGTCGCTCATGGCGGCGCGGATCTCCTCCGGGCGGCCGTTGTCGACGAAGTGGTCGACCTTCACCTCGATGAACAGGGCGTCGGCGCGGACGGCCACGGGACCGTCGGGGCCGTCGAGGCGTCCGGTGGCGGTCGAGTAGATCTTGCGGCCCGCCACCGCGGTCACCTCGGCCGTCAGATACAGGGTGGTGCCGACCGGCACCGGCCGCACGAAGTCGGTCTCCAGCCGTCCGGTCACGGCGATGGTCCGCAGCAGCCAGTTCAGCGAGCCGAGGGTCTCGTCCAGCGCGGTCGCCAGCACCCCGCCGTGCGCGAGGCCGGGAGCGCCCTGGTGGGCGGGCTGGACGGTGAACTCGGCGGTGATGCTGACACCTTCGCCGGCCCGCGCCTGAAGATGCAGCCCGTGCGCCTGCTCGCCACCGCATCCGAAACACTGTTCGTAGTGGGCACCGAGAAGCTCACCCGGCACGGGAGCATCGCGGTGCCGCACGGGTTTCACCGCGTCGGCGGGGGGCTGAAGAGCTGCGGAAGTACCACTCACAGCCGCAGACCTTACCCGCGCGTCCGCGCGATCCGGACACCGTGTCAAGCTTGGCTCCATGCAGCTCTCCACCACCCCCTACGAAGAACGCCTCACGGCCCCGCGCTCGTGGTGGCTGATCTCCTTCCTGGTGGGCGTCTCCTTCGCCCTGATCCTGCTGCCCTTCGGCACCCTGCCGTTGCTCGGCGGTCTGGTCGGCGGCACCGCGGTGGCAGCCGCCATGGCGAGTTCGTACGGCTCGGTCCGCATCCGTGTGGTGGGCGGCTCGCTGATCGCGGGCGACGCGAAGATCCCGGTCACGGCGCTGGGAGAGGCGGAGGTCCTGGACCGGGAGGAGGCGCGCGCCTGGCGCACGCACAAGGCCGACACCCGCGCCTTCCTGCTGCTGCGCGCCTACATCCCGAGGGCGCTGCGCGTGGTGGTCACGGACCCCGAGGACCCGACGCCGTACCTGTATCTGTCGACGCGGGAGCCGGAGCGGCTGGCCGAGGCGCTGAAGGCGGCGCGGGAGGCGGCGGCCTAGGGGCTCAGCCCTCGTAGCCGCCCTCGATCCGAAGCGGGTCCGCGGGCTCCTCCAGCGGGGGCAGCGCGGGCAGCGCGTCCCAGGGCACCTGGACCTCGCGCAGGTCCTTGCGGATGCGGGCGGCGAGCTTTCTGGTGTCCCGCCGGTTCATGACCGCGCCCACCGCCGCGCCCACCATGAAGGGCATCAGGTTCGGCAGGTCGCGCACCGTGCGCTTCATGATCTGCTGGCGCAGCTGCTGCTTGGCATGGCTGTTGAGCGCCGCGGTCACGGTCGACGGCTTCGTCACGTCGACCCGGCGCTCGCCCGACCAGGAGTTCAGATACGCGGTGCTGCGCTGCTTGAGGTTGCCGGGCGGGCGTACGCCGTAGACCTCGTGGAGTTCGGCGATCAGCTTCAGTTCGATCGCGGCGACGCCGGTGATCTCGGCGGCGATCTCCGTGGGCATCGCGGGCGGCACGGGCAGCATCGCCGCCGCTCCGATCCCCGCTCCGACCGTCGAGGTCGCGGCGGAGGCGCCCGCCACGAGTTTGTCCGCGAGCTGCTCGGGCCCCAGGCCCGGGAACTGCCTGCGGAGCGTCGCGAGGTCGCGTACGGGCACGCGCGGGGCGATCTCGATGATCCGGTCGGCGACGTACGCCAGGCCCGCCCTGGCCGCGCTGCCGCCCTTGCGGACGCCTTCCCTGGCCTTGTCGCGGATGACCGCGGCCCGCCGTCTGGCGACGGGCGCGGGGGGCTGCGACGCAACCGGGCGGTCACCCCGGCCGGCCGTCGGTTCGAGCGAGGCCGATCCCGTGCGCCCCTCGTCATCGGGCGTCACATCGGATGGGCCCCGCTCGTCGTCACGCGCGCCGTGAGGGCCGCCAACGGGCCCTTCGTCCGCTCCCTGCGGCAGGGAGCGGCGCTTCCAAGGAGGGGTCGAGCCAGTCACGGCCGACCCGTCCTCAGTCGCAGTCGCGGCAGATCGGCTGGCCGTTCTTCTCCCGGGCCAGCTGGCTGCGGTGGTGCACCAGGAAGCAGCTCATGCAGGTGAACTCGTCCTGCTGCTTGGGCAGCACCCGGACGGCCAGCTCCTCGTTGGAGAGGTCCGCGCCGGGCAGCTCCAGGCCTTCGGCGGCCTCGAACTCGTCGACGTCCACGGCGGACGTCGACTTGTCGTTCCGCCTGGCCTTCAGCTCTTCAAGGCTGTCCGAGTCGACGTCGTCGTCGGTCTTGCGTGGAGTGTCGTAATCCGTTGCCATGTCGCTCTCCCCCTCTGGGTGTCTGCGGTGTCTCCAGCGCACGTAACGCGTGAGAGGCCGGACTTGTGCCCGACCCGAGGCGGAGATTTTGCCTCACATCAAGGTCTGTTACTCAATCGACACCCAACCGGACTCCTCAAGAGTGATCGGCTTGGATGGCGAACCGGACCGTACACGGTCCCCATGCCGCTGTTCAAAGGCATCTCACCCTGTACTTCCCGTGATCAGGTGACCCGAAAACCCGGATTTTCCCGGCTTTCCGGAAGCCCTCATGATCACGGAGAGTAGATGGCCGGAAAATCGCCCTTGTGATCGATCACACACGGGACAGCCCATCGGGCGGCCCGGAAATTCCGCGCAAAGCGAACATCCCCGTGTGCCCGCGGCATGATGTCAGATCGGCAGCGCCACGCGCATCATGAGTCCACCCCCCTCACGCGGCTGTGCCGAGATGTGGCCGCCGTGCGCCCGGGCCACGGACCGGACGATGGACAGACCGAGGCCGACGCCCTTGTCGCTGCCCGTGCGCTCCGTGCGCAGCCGCCGGAACGGCTCGAAGAGATTGTCGATCTCGTACGCCGGTACGACGGGCCCGGTGTTGGTCACCACCAGGACCGCCTGCCCGTGCTGGACGTCGGTGGTGACCTCCACCCAGCCGTCGTCCGGCACGTTGTACCGCACGGCGTTCTGCACCAGGTTCAGGGCGATCCGCTCCAGCAGCACGCCGTTGCCCTGGACGATCGCGGGCTTCTGCTCCCCGCGGATCACCACGCCCTTGGCGTCGGCCTCCGCGCGCACCTGGTCGACC
This sequence comes from Streptomyces spinosisporus, assembly GCF_022698145.1. Taxonomy (GTDB): domain Bacteria; phylum Actinomycetota; class Actinomycetes; order Streptomycetales; family Streptomycetaceae; genus Streptomyces; species Streptomyces spinosisporus. The sequence continues at coordinate 79,668 of NZ_JALDAX010000001.1, read as the reverse complement.
GCCTGCTCGGCGACCTCGGCGAGGTCCACCGGCTTGCGCTCGACGATCTGGTTGTCGCTGCGGGCGAGCAGCAACAGGCCCTCGACGAGCTGCTCGCTGCGTTCGTTGGTGGCCAGCAGCGTCTTGCCGAGCTGCTGCAGCTCCACCGGCGCACCCGGGTCCGAGAGATGCACCTCCAGCAGCGTGCGGTTGATCGCGAGCGGGGTGCGCAGTTCGTGCGAGGCGTTGCCGACGAAGCGCTGTTGTGCGGTGAAGGCGCGCTGGAGGCGCTCCAGCATGTCGTCGAAGGTGTCGGCCAGTTCCTTGATCTCGTCGTCCGGGCCGTCCAGTTCGATACGGCGGGACAGGTCCGAGCCCGCCACCGCGCGTGCCGTACGCAGGATCCGGCCGAGCGGCGACAGGACGCGGCCGGCCATCGCGTAGCCGAAGGCGAAGGCGATCACGGCGAGGCCGAGCAGGGCCAGCAGCGAGCGGCTGAGCAGGTCGTCCAGTGCGTGCTGGCGCTGGACGGACTCGCACGACGCGAGGATCGAGTTGAACTGGTCGTTGCTGGTCGCCTGGTTGAGCTTGGGGCAGGTGGGGCTGCTTATGTCGAGGTTCGTGCCCGACAGCTGGAAGCTCTGGCCGCTGCCCTCGTGCAGGGCCTGGGCCGCCAGCAGATAGATGATCGACAGCAGCAGGATGCCGGCGATCAGGAACATGCCGCCGTACAGCAGAGTGAGCCGTATACGGATGGTGGGGCGCAGCCACGGGAACGGCGGCTCGGGCTTGCGGGGGTCCCAGGTGGGCTTGGGGGGCGCGGTGGGGAGAGCGGGTGTTGCGGCCATTGCGTATCAGATCCGGTAGCCGGAGCCGGGCACGGTGACGATGACGGGGGGCTCGCCCAGCTTGCGGCGCAGGGTCATGACGGTCACGCGCACGACGTTCGTGAACGGGTCGGTGTTCTCGTCCCAGGCCTTCTCCAGGAGCTGTTCCGCGGAGACGACCGCGCCCTCGGAGCGCATCAGCACCTCCAGGACGGCGAACTCCTTGGGCGCGAGCTGGACCTCCTTGCCGTCGCGGAAGACCTCGCGGCGGTTGGGGTCGAGCTTGATGCCGGAGCGCTCCAGGACCGGCGGCAGCGGCACACTGGTGCGCCGGCCGAGGGCACGCACGCGTGCGATGAGCTCGCTGAAGGCGAAGGGCTTGGGAAGATAGTCGTCGGCGCCGATCTCCAGCCCCTCGACGCGGTCGCTGACGTCGCCGGAGGCCGTGAGCATGAGCACGCGCGTGGGCATGCCCAGTTCGACGATCTTGCGGCACACGTCGTCGCCGTGCACGAGCGGGAGGTCACGGTCGAGGACGACCACGTCGTAGTCGTTGACGCCGATGCGCTCCAGGGCGGCCGCGCCGTCGTACACGACGTCGACGGCCATGGCCTCCCGGCGCAGTCCGGTGGCCACCGCATCGGCGAGCAGCTGCTCGTCCTCGACGACGAGTACACGCACGTCCCTTGTCCTTCCTGTGGTCCTGGCTGTGTGCCTCCATCCTGCCCTTTTCGGCCATAAGTCGGCAGTAAGACGGGTGGGCGGCGGATGAGGCCCGGATGAAGACCAGGTGTGAGTCCCGGGAATCAAAGATTTTGTCGTCGGGTTGAGGTTTCCACGGAAGGAAGCGGGGGGAGGACGGTTCATACCCCGCGATCACGCTCTGCTAGTGCCGCAGCACCATGCGGCACGGCGCACTCCGCTTGTCGCGAGACGTGATCGCCCCTTCCGAACGGCACACCCCCGTGCCACCGACCCACGACCCAGGACGAGGGGGCGCAGCATGGACGCTTTCACCGCAGGACTTCTGCAGCGCATAAGGACGACCGAGTCCGACCTGACGCGGGCTCGCGACGAAGGCGACGACTTCCTCGTCGAGGTCGAGCAGGGCGAGCTCGACGACCTGCGCCGCCTCGCCGCCGAACACGGTGTGGAGGTCGGCGCGTAGCGTTCGATCGGCTGTCAGCGCGGCAGCGGGCCCTCGGCGAATCCAGCGCCGGGGGCCCGCTGTGCTGTTCCGGGACCGCGTTCACCGGCGGTTCACCGGTGCGCAGGCCGTAGGTCACCCGGTCAGTCGTGCCAGGCGCCGAAGTCCTCCAGGAGGCGCTGGAGGGGCTCGAAGACGCCGGGAGTACCGGCGATCGCCAGGTCGCGTCCGGGGCGCTCTCCGGGGCGTCCACCCGTCAGCGCGCCCGCTTCCCGGGCGATGAGGTCGCCCGCCGCGAGGTCCCAGGCGTTGAGCCCGCGCTCAAAGTAGCCGTCGAGACGGCCGGACGCCACGTCGCACAGGTCGACCGCGGCCGAGCCGCTGCGGCGGATGTCGCGCAGCAGGGGGATCAGCTTCCGGGCGACCTCGGCCTGGTGGCTGCGGACCTCGCTGACGTAGTTGAAGCCCGTCGAGACCAGGGCCTCGGCGAGCGGCGGCGCCGGCCGGCAGGCCAGCTCGCGCTCGCCCTCCCAGGCACCCGTGGCGCGCGCCCCGCCGCCGCGGACCGCGTGAAACGTCTCGCCGCGCATCGGGGCCGCGACCACCCCGACGACCGTGTCGCCGTCCTGCTCGGCCGCGATGGAGACGGACCAAGTGGGCAGCCCGTAGAGGTAGTTGACCGTGCCGTCGAGGGGGTCGATCACCCAGCGGATGCCGCTCGTGCCCTCGGTGGAGGCGCCCTCCTCGCCGAGGAAGCCGTCGTCCGGGCGGTGCTCGGAGATCAGGTCCGTGATGAGCTTCTCCGCCGCGATGTCCATCTCGGTGACCACGTCGATCGGGCTCGACTTGGTCGCGGCGACCGCGAGGTCGGCCGGACGGCCGTCCCTCAGCAGCGCGCCGGCGCGGCGGGCGGCCTCCTGGGCGAGGGCGAGCAGCTCCTGGTGCAGGGGGTCGGTCGGGTCGGTCACGGCGCTCCTCACGCGTAGGGGCTGTCGGCGCCCGCGGCGGCCGGGCGGGGGGCGCGGGCGGGACAACAGCCGACCGGGCAGAGGTGGTGGCTCGCGCCGAGGGTGCCCAGGGCGCAGGGCGTGACGTTCTCGCCGCGCTGCACGGCCGCGCGCTCCAGGACGAGGTCGCGGACCGCGGCGGCGAAGCGCGGGTCGTCGCCGACCGTGGCCGAGCGGCGCATCGGCAGGCCCAGCTCCTCGGCCTTGGCCCTGGCCTCCGTGTCGAGGTCGTAGAGGACCTCCATGTGGTCGGAGACGAAGCCGATGGGGGCGATGACCACGGCCGGGGCCCCGGCGGCCTGCCGCTCCTCCAGGTGGTCGCAGATGTCGGGCTCCAGCCACGGGATGTGCGGGGCGCCGGAGCGTGACTGGTAGACGAGCTGCCAGGGGTGGTCGATGCCGGTGCGCTCGCGCACGGCGTCGGCGATCAGCTGGGCCACCTCCAGGTGCTGCTCGACGTACGCCCCGCCCTCGCCGTGGGTCTCGACCGGTCCGGAGGTGTCCGCGGACGCGGTCGGGATCGAGTGGGTGGAGAACGCGAGGTGTGCTCCGGCCCTGACGTCCTCGGGGAGGTCGGCCAGGGACTGCAGCACGCCGTCGACCATGGGCTCCACGAAGCCCTCGTGGTTGAAGTAGTGCCTGAGCTTGTCGATCTTCGGCAGTTCCAGGCCCTCGGCCTCCAGGGCGGCCAGCGAGTCGGCGAGGTTCTCGCGGTACTGCCGGCAGCCCGAGTAGGAGGCGTAGGCGCTCGTGGCGAGGACCAGGATGCGGCGGCGGCCGTCGGCGACCATCTCGCGCAGGGTGTCCGTCAGGTAGGGCGCCCAGTTGCGGTTGCCCCAGTAGACCGGCAGGTCCAGGCCGTGCTCCGCGAAGTCCTTGCGGAGGGCGTCCAGGAGGGCGCGGTTCTGGTCGTTGATGGGGCTGACCCCGCCGAACAGGAAGTAGTGCTGTCCGACTTCCTTGAGGCGTTCGGTGGGGATGCCTCGCCCTCGCGTCACGTTCTCCAGGAACGGGACCACGTCGTCCGGGCCCTCCGGGCCGCCGAACGAGAGCAGGAGGAGGGCGTCGTAGGGACTGGCATCGAGCACGTCTGACATGGGTCGATCCTGCCACCCGGCACTGACGGCCGGGAAACCGCGGGGTGACGGTATATCGGCGTGCATTAGGGTGACCTCGTTCGTAAGCTGTATCAGCTGCATTCGCACCTTACTGAGCCCCAGTCGGCGCCTCACCGAGCCGTACCCCCGGAGACCCCGTGCCCAGCCCCTACCGCGCCCTGTTCGCCGCCCCCGGCACCAAGGGTTTCTCCGCCGCGGGCCTCCTCGGCCGGATGCCGCTGTCGATGATGGGCATCGGCGTGGTCACGATGATCTCGCAGCTCACCGGGCGCTACGGGCTCGCGGGCGCCCTGTCGGCCACCATCGCGCTCGCCGCCGCGTCGATCGGGCCGCAGATCTCCCGGCTGGTGGACCAGTACGGACAGCGCCGGGTGCTGCGGCCCGCGACCCTGGTCGCGCTCTCGGCGGCGGCCGGGCTGCTGCTCGCCGCGCACTTCGGGTGGCCGGACTGGGTCCTGTTCGTGTGCGCCGCGGGCATCGGCTCGGTGCCGAGCCTGGGCGCGATGATCCGGGCCCGCTGGGCCGCCCTGTACCGCGGCACCCCGAAGCTGCACACCGCGTACTCCTTCGAGTCCGTGATCGACGAGGTGTGCTTCATCTTCGGGCCGATCATCTCCATCGGCCTGTCCACGGCCTGGTTCCCGGAGGCCGGGCCGCTTCTCGCGGCCTGCTTCCTCGCGGCCGGTGTCTTCTGGCTGACCGCCCAGCGCGCCACGGAGCCCGAGCCGCACCCGCGCGAGAAGCACGGCGGCGGTTCGGCCCTGCGCTCCCCGGGGCTGCAGGTCCTGGTCGCCACCTTCGCGGCCACCGGCGCGATCTTCGGAGCGGTCGACGTGGTCACCGTGGCCTTCGCCGACGAGCGCGGGCACAAGGCCGCCGCGAGCGTCGTGCTCGCGCTGTACGCGTCCGGCTCCTGTGTGGCGGGGGTCGTCTTCGGGCTGCTGCACTTCACGGGGGCGCCCGCCCGACGCTGGCTGCTGGGCGTGTGTGCGATGGGCGTGAGTATGATCCCCCTCCTACTGGTCGGAAACTTGCCGCTTCTGGCCGTGGCGCTGTTCGTGGCGGGCCTGTCCATCGCGCCGACGATGATCACGACGATGTCCCTGATCGAAGAGCACGTACCACGCGCGAAACTGACCGAGGGCATGACCTGGGTGAGCACCGGGCTCGCCGTCGGTGTCGCGCTCGGCTCCTCCGTGGCCGGCTGGGTCATCGACGCGGCGGGCGCGCGGGCCGGGTACGGGGTTCCGGTGGTGTCCGGGGCCGTCGCGGTCGTGATCGGTTTCCTGGGGTACCGCCGGCTCAGCAGGCCGGTCATGCGACGGGGAGGCACCGTTGGGCAGCACAGCGAGCGCGAGGAACGGCACGTGGCGTAACTGGGGCGGCACGGTCGCGTCCCGTCCGGCGCGCCAGGTCGCCCCGGCCTCCGTGGAGGAACTGTCCGCGGCCGTGCGCAAGGCCGCGGAGGACGGCCTGACCGTGAAGGCCGTCGGAAGCGGGCACTCCTTCACATCCATCGCGGCGACCGACGGTGTATTGATCCGTCCTCAACTGTTGACCGGCATCCGCAAGATTGATCGGGACGCCATGACGGTCACGGTCGAGGCCGGCACCCCGCTCAAGAGACTCAACATGGCCCTGGCCCGCGAGGGTCTGTCGCTGACGAACATGGGCGACATCATGGAGCAGACGGTCTCCGGCGCCACCAGCACCGGCACGCACGGCACGGGCCGTGAGTCGGCCTCGATCGCGGCCCAGATCAGGGGACTTGAGCTGGTCACCGCCGACGGTTCGGTGCTCACCTGCTCCGCGAAGGAGAATCCCGAGGTCTTCGCGGCCGCCCGGATCGGCCTCGGCGCGCTCGGCATCGTCACCGCGATCACCTTCGCCGTGGAGCCCGTCTTCCTGCTCACCGCGCGCGAGGAGCCGATGCCGCTGGAGAAGGTGCTCGCCGACTTCGACGAACTCTGGGCCGAGAACGAGCACTTCGAGTTCTACTGGTTCCCGCACACCGGCAACACCAACACCAAGCGGAACAACCGCAGCGCGGGACCGGAGAAGCCGGTGCCCCCGGTGGCCGGGTGGATCGAGGACGAGTTCCTGTCCAACGGCGTCTTCCAGGTGGCCCAGTGGGTCGGCCGGGCGGTGCCCGCGACCGTCCCGGCGATCGCCCGGATCTCCAGCACGGCCCTGTCCGCGCGCAGCTACACCGACATTCCCTACAAGGTCTTCACCTCACCGCGCCGGGTGCGCTTCGTGGAGATGGAGTACGCCGTCCCGCGCGAGGCCCTGACCGAGACGCTGCGCGAGTTGAGGGCGATGGTCGACCGCTCGGGTCTGAGGGTCGGCTTCCCGGTGGAGGTGCGCACCGCACCGGCCGACGACATCACCCTGTCCACGGCGTCGGGCCGCGACAGCGCCTACATCGCCGTCCACATGTTCAGGGGCACCCCGTACCAGGCGTACTTCACCGCCGCCGAGCGGATCTTCACCGCTCACGAGGGCCGGCCGCACTGGGGCAAGGTGCACACCCGGGACGCCGAGTACTTCTCGCGGGCCTATCCGCGCTTCGGCGAGTTCACCGCGCTGCGCGACCGGCTCGACCCGGACCGGCGGTTCCAGAACGACTACCTGCGCCGGGTGTTGGGCTCGTAACCATTGGTTCCGTTTCTGACTATTGCGTGAAGTGCGCCACGTCCAAGATCCCGGAAACCGCTCAACGAGCGGGCCGAGACCGCCCCTTGCCAGAAGTTGAGCGGCGTGCCAATCCACGCACGTGGCCCGAATGGAGTACTGTTGCGAGCCCTGGGTCCGGTCTCCCGCCAGGGCGTCCGCGACCTTCAAGGACCGCCATGAGGGGGCTAGTTGCACAGGGTGACGGAGTTGGTCACTTAGCGTTGCGAATAGGTAACCGTGCCATAACGGCGGTCCAGGGCCCGTGCCCGACACGCCGGGCAACTCGGCAAGGTTGTGGCAGGCTGCACCCGGGCAGGCCACACTCGACTAGCGGAAGCAGCGACGCACGTGACGTCGGCAGGCACCACCCGGGAGGTCCCCATGCCCGAACTGCGTGTCGTGGCCGTCTCCAATGACGGCACACGGCTGGTGCTGAAGGCTGCCGACTCTACGGAGTACACGCTTCCGATCGACGAACGCCTGCGCGCCGCCGTGCGCGGTGACCGCCCCCGCCTCGGCCAGATCGAGATCGAGGTGGAGAGCCATCTCCGCCCCCGCGACATCCAGGCCCGTATACGCGCCGGTGCGACCGCCGAAGAGGTGGCCCAGCTCGCAGGCATCCCCGTCGACCGCGTACGCCGCTTCGAGGGCCCCGTGCTCGCGGAGCGCGCGTTCATGGCCGAGCGGGCCCGCAAGACACCCGTCCGCCGCCCCGGCGAGAACACCGGGCCGCAGCTGGGCGAGGCCGTCCAGGAGCGTCTGCTGCTGCGCGGCGCCGAGAAGGACACCGTGCAGTGGGACTCGTGGCGTCGCGACGACGGCACCTGGGAGGTCCTGCTGGTCTACCGGGTCGCGGGCGAACCGCACTCGGCGAGCTGGACCTACGACCCGCCCCGGCGGCTCGTCCAGGCCGTCGACGACGAGGCACGGTCGCTCATCGGCGAGTCCGAGGACCTGGCCGCGCCGGAGCCCAGCTTTCCGTTCGTGCCGCGCATCGCACGGCTGCCGCGCGACCGCCCGCTGGACCGCGCCCTGGAGCGGCCGAGCCTGCCCGCGCAGGCGTCCGAGCCCGCCGAGGAGAGCACGGGTGAACGGGACTCGCTGACCAGCCTGTTGGAGGCGGTGCCGAGCTTCCGCGGCGACCTCGTGGTCCCGGAGCGACCGGCGCAGGACACCCCTGCGCCCGCGGCTCCCGCGGAGGAGCCCCCCGCCGAACCCGAGGCGGAGGAACCGCCGGCGCCCGCGGCCTCGGCCGGCTCCGCCTACGCGGACGTCCTCATGCCCCGTTCGGTCAGCAGCCACCGCGACCGTCTCGTCGGCGCCACCGACCGCCAGGCGGAGGCCGACGGCGTCCGCCCCGGCCGCCGCGCCGCGGTCCCGAGCTGGGACGAGATCGTGTTCGGCACGCGGCGGAAGAAGCAGGAGTAGTCCGCCGTACGAAGGTTGACCGGTCGCACGCGAACGAGAAAGGGCCGCACCCGCCCGCCGGGTGCGGCCCCTTTTTCGTATTCGCGACCGCCGTGCGTCAGCTTTCCTGCTCGCGACCGCCGGGCGTCAGCGCGGGTCGGGGCCCACGGCGACCGGCCGGGTCGGGTCCGAGGACCACTCCGACCACGAACCCACGTACAGATCCGCCTCGATGCCCGCGACCGCCAGTGCGAGCACCTCGTGCGCCCCGGACACGCCCGAGCCGCAGTACACGCCGACCTGTGAACCGCCGGCCGCGCCAAGTGCCTTGAACCGCCCGGCCAGTTGCTCGGCAGGAAGAAACCGTCCGTCGCTCCCCACGTTCTCGTGCGTGGGCGCCGACACCGCGCCCGGGATGTGCCCGCCGACCCGGTCGATCGGCTCCACCTCGCCGCGGTACCGCTCCCCCGCGCGCGCGTCCAGGAGCACTCCCGTCCGCGCCAGCGCCGCCGCGGCGTCGGCATCCAGCAGGCCCGTGGCGCCCGGCACCGGCTCGAAGTCGCCCTCGGCCGGTGTGGGCACGGACGTCTGGAGCGCGCCCTCCCACGCCGCGAGGCCGCCGTCGAGAACCCGCACATCAGGGTGACCCGTCCAGCGCAGCAGCCACCACGCGCGGGCCGCGGCCCAGCCCTGTCCGCCGTCGTACGCCACCACGGGCCGCCCGGCCGTCACACCCGCCCGGCGCATCGCGGCGCCGAAGACCTCGAGGTCCGGCAGCGGATGGCGGCCGCGGTCGCCCGCGGTGCCGGCGAGCTCCGCGTCCAGGTCGATGTAGACGGCACCCGGGATGTGCCCGGAGGCGTATGCGGCGCGGCCGTCGAAGGGCGGCTCACCGGCCGCCTTGGCGGCACTGAGCTGCCAGCGGACGTCGAGCAGGACGGGCGGGTGCTGCCCCGCCAGGTCGCTCGCGAGTTCGTCAGCGGAGATGATGGCGTTCATGGCCACCATCCTTGCGCACGGGGTGGCCGCATCGTTCGTGTCCGACTACTCTGCTCGGCCGGACAGGCCCGATCACGAGGCGTACGGGTTCGGGCACATGCTGTACAGCTGATCGACATCCGTCGGCAATCGCACAGAAATGGATGAGAAACCGCACACCGGGCATCCTCCTCAGAAGGCGGCGCGCCCGGAGCGCGCGGCAGCACCGGTGGTGCGAGCATCGGCACAGAGGTCCGGAGAGCGGACGTGACGCGGCCACCGTGAGAGGCCGAGGAGAGAGTGACGATGACCGAGGCACGCGAGTCGGCCGGCCCGGGCGGCGGTCACGCCCGGCACACGCCCGGCACGCCCTGCTGGGTGAGTCTGATGGTGCACGGTCTGGCCACGACGCAGGAGTTCTACGGTGCGCTGTTCGGCTGGGAGTTCCAGCCCGGACCCCAGCAGCTCGGCCCGTACGTCCGGGCACTGCTCGACGGTCACGAGGTGGCCGGCATCGGACAGCTGCCGCCGGACCGCCATCTGCCCATCGCCTGGACGCCGTATCTCGCCTCGGACGACGTGGACGTGACCGCCGAGACGGTACGGCTGTGCGGCGGCACGATCGGTGTGGGCCCCCTGGACGCCGGCGAGGCCGGCCGGCTCGCGATCGGCTCGGACCCCTCCGGTGCGGTCTTCGGCATCTGGCAGGCGGCCGAGCACCGCGGCACGGCCCTCACGGGCGTGTCCGGCACCCCCGCCTGGAACGAACTGGTGACCTTCGAGTCGGTGAGCGTGGCCAAGTTCTACGAGACGGTCTTCGGCTACGACGAGGAGCCGGTCGTCTCCGCCGACTTCGACTACCTGACGCTGCTGATCGAGGGCCGCCCGGTCGCCGGCATCCACGGCGTGGGCACCAGCTGTCCCCGTGACCGGGGCCCGCACTGGATCACCTACTTCGAGGTCGCCGACGCGGACGACGCCGTGGAGCGCCTGGCGGATCTGGGCGGCCACGTCCTGTCGCCGCCCAAGGACAGCGCGCACGGGCGCGTGGCGACGGTGGCCGATCCGGAGGGGGCGCGGTTCTCCCTGATCGAGAGCGCGCGCTGAGCCGTGCGCAGGCCCGCCGACCGCTGCTAGGACTGCGACACCGGCAGCACGTCTGGCGACAGCGCCGCCGAGCCCGACGTCGCCGCCGTCATTCGCCGCCGGTGGTGGCGCCGGCACAGCACCTCGTAGCCGATGTCGTCGGACTGGTTGACGTCGCCCACGACGACCTGTGCGCCCTCCACGACCATGGCGCCGCCTATCGTGCGGGCGTTGTGGGTGGCGCGGGCGCCGCACCAGCACAGGGCCTCGACCTGGAGGACCTCGATCCGGTCGGCCAGTTCGACCAGGCGCTGGGAGCCGGGGAAGAGCTTGCTGCGGAAGTCCGTCGTGATGCCGAAGGCGTAGACGTCCAGGCCCAGGTCGTCGACCACGCGCGCGAGTTGGTCGATCTGCTCCGGTGCGAGGAACTGCGCCTCGTCCGCGATCACGTAGTCCGCGCGGCCGCCCTGTGAGAGATGGTCGACGAGGTAGGCGTACAGGTCCTGTCCGTCCTCGACCTCCACCGCGTCCGTGACCAGGCCGAGGCGGGAGGAGAGCTTGCCCTCGCCCGCGCGGTCGTCCCGCGTGAAGATCATGCCTGCCAGGCCCCGCGCCGAACGGTTGTGCTCGATCTGCAGAGCGAGGGTCGACTTCCCGCAGTCCATCGTTCCGGAGAAGAACACCAGCTCGGGCATGTCGAGTTGAGCACCTTTCGGCGAAGAGGATCGTGCGTCGGCTTCAGGAGCGTACTTCGAGCAGGGGGACCAGCTGCTCGGCAGGGGTCATCGAACCGTGGTTGCCGACCATCGCCGACTCCTTCGGCTCCCGCTCGGAGGCGATGATCAGGACGTCGTCGCGGGCGGCGGCGACCACGTCGCCGATGCGCGCGTGGACCCGCTCGTCGACCTGCGGTCCGAACCAGCCCGCCGCGATCGCCTCGTCGCGCGAGGCGACCCAGAACTGCTCGCCCAGCACCTCGCGCCAGCAGGTCACCACGTCGTTCGCGGCCCCGGGCACGGCGTAGACATGCCGGGCCCGGCCCTCGCCGCCGAGGAGGGCGACGCCCGCCCTGAGCTCCCAGTCCGCGTCGAAGTCGATGCGGTGGTCCTCGTCGAAGGGGATGTCGATCATGCCGTGGTCGGCGGTGACGTACAGCGCGGTGTGCGGCGGCAGTTGCTCGGCCAGGCGCTGGACGAGCCGGTCGACGTGCATGAGCTGGCCGCGCCAGGTGTCCGACGCGACGCCGTGGCGATGGCCGGCGCCGTCGAGTTCGGAGTAGTACGTGTAGACCAGGGAGCGGTCCGCGGCGGCCAGTTGCTCGGCCGCCAGATCCATGCGTTCCTCGCCGGACAGCCGCCCGTGGAACGTTCCGCCACTGAGCGCGACCTTGGTCAGCGGCGTGGTCTCGAAGGTGGGCGAGGACACCTGGGCCGCGTGCACACCCGCGTCGTGGGCCAGCTGGAAGACGGTGGGGTACGGCTGCCACTTGGCGGGCGGGGTCCACGGCTGCCAGCGCAGCTGGTTCATCAGCTCGCCGGTCTCGGGGTTGCGCGCGGTGTAGCCGGGCAGGCCGTGCACGCCGGGCGGCAGGCCGGTGCCGACGGAGGCGAGGGAGGTCGCGGTGGTCGCGGGGTAGCCGGTGGTCAGCGGGCGCCCGGTGCCGCCGCGCGAGCTGCCCAGGAGCGAGGTCAGATACGGGGCCTCGTCCGGGTGCGCCCTGAGCTGCTCCCAGCCGAGCCCGTCGATCAGGAAGACGCAGTTGCGGTCGGCGGGGGTCAGCTCGGTGATCGCGGCCGTCATGCCCGGCACCGCCATGCCCGCGGCCAGCGTGGGCAGCAGGTCGGCGAGGGAGCCGCTGCCGTACTCGGGCAGCGGCGCCGAGTCGACGGCGAGGGGTTCGGGGTCGGCGTCCCAGGAGGTGGCGTGCACCATCAGCGGGTCGCGTCCGCGGTCGCCTCGGAGAGTGACTGGGCGAAGGCGAGCGCCTGGCGCACCGTCTCCGGGCCGTCCCCGGCCTCGCTGACGCGCAGGCTGAGGTCGTCCGCGGTCGAGCTGCCCGTGTAGCCGTGGTCGGCCTCGCAGTTGGGGTCGCCGCAGGCGGCGGGCTCCAGGTCGATCCGGGAGACGGCGCCCCAGCCGATGGTCAGGACGACCTCGCGGGGCAGCGTGCCCGGCTGGTACTGCTCGGGGTTGGCGACCACGCGGCTGAGCACGACCGACGAGATCCGGCCGATCTTCACGGACTCCGTCGAGGTCGTGGCGTACGGCGTCGGGGACGTGTCGTCCGCCGCCTGCTCGTCGGTGTGGCTGACGATGAAGCGGTTGCCGGTGAGGACGAGCACGGTCACATGCCGCCGCACCTCGTTCTGGTCGAACGTCGTCTCCTGGTGGACCAGATACGACCGGATGGGCTCGCCGCCCACGGCGGCCTCCACCGCCTCGGCCACGAGGGCCGGGTAGTAGCCGCTGCGCTCGATCGCCGCTCGCAGCCCCTGGGTCGTCGTACTGGTCTTGGCCATGACGCCCATCCTACGGGGGTGCGGTGGCCGTAAGGCACCGGTCAGGTGTTGTCCGTGTACACGGCCTGCCACAGGGCTCAGTAGACGGGAAGCGTACGCGGGCCGAGGTCGTCGCGGGCGGGCGGCGGCGCCAGGCGGACGGAGGCGCCGAGGACGGTCAGGCCGTGCGGCGCCACGACGACCGGCTCCAGGGTCACCGCCACCACTTCCGGGTGGTCGTCGACCAGCCGTGACACCCGCAGCAGCAGCTCCTCCAGCGCGGGTGTGTCCACGGGCGTCGAGCCGCGCCAGCCGAACAGCAGCGGAGCCGTCCGTATCGACCGGACGAGGGAGCCGGCCTCCCGGTCGGTGACCGGAACCAGCCGGTGCGCCATGTCGCCGAGCAGCTGGGAGGCGGCTCCGGCGAGCCCGAAGGACAGCACGGCTCCGGCCGCCGGGTCGATCACGGCGCGCACGACCGTGTCCACACCGCGCGGCGCCATCTGCTGCACCACCGGCCGCAGCTCCTCCGGCTTGCCGAACAGCTCGGTCAACTCGGTGTACGCCCGCCGCAGTTGCTCCTCGTCGGCGAGATCCAGCCGTACGCCGCCCAGGTCGGCGCGGTGGCGCAGGTGCGGGGCGGTGGCCTTGAGGGCGACCGGGTAGCCGACGTCCGCGGCGGCCCGCGCGGCGTCGTCCGGGGTGAACGCGGGGACCGCCTTGCGCACGGCGATGCCGTACCGCCCGAGGAGTTCGTGCGTCTCCTCGGTCCCGAGGGTGAGCCCCTGACCGCGCGCGAGCATGCCGTCGATGAGGCGGGCCGCGCCCTTCTCGTCGATGTCCTCGTACTCGGGCACCTTGCCGGGCTCGGCGGCCTCGCGGCGCCACTGGGCGTAGTGCACGGCCTCGGCGAGGGCGCGGACGGCGCGCTCGGCGGCGGGGTAGGCGGGGATGAGGCGGGGGGCGGCCTCGGAGGCGGTGGGTTCCTGGCTCTGCACCGGTGGGGGCAGCTGCTGCGAGGGGCGCAGCCGGCGGGCGCCGGAGGCCCGGGCGTCCGGCTTCGGCGCGGTGCCGGCCGCGGCCGACAGCGCCTCGGCGAGTCCGCCGAGCTCCACATGGACCACGAGCACCGGCTTGCCCGGCACCTGCTCGGCCGCGGACCGCAGCGCCTTCGCGAGCTCCGCGTCGCCCGGCGAGCCCTCGCCGATGGCCGGGATCGCCGTCACCACGACCGCGTCGCACGAGTCGTCCGCGAGCGCCCGCGACAGGGCGGCGTGGAAGTCGCCCGCCGAGGCCTCGGTGGTCAGGTCCAGCGGCCTGAGCGGCCTGAGCCCCTCGGAGAGGCAGGCGTCGTAGGTCAGCAGGCCGAGCGACTCGGAGTTCCCGAGGATCGCCACCCGCGGGCCGGTCGGCAGCGGCTGGCGTGCGAGCAGCAGACCGGCGTCGACCAGTTCGGTGATGGTGTCCACGCGGATCACGCCGGCCTGTCTGAGCAGCGCGGACACCGTGGCGTGCGGCAGCCGTGTGGCCCGTACGGCGTGACCCTGCGGAGCGGAGCCGGAGCCCTGCACCACGACCAGCGGCTTGGCGGCGGCGGTGCGCCGGGCGAGGCGGGTGAACTTGCGCGGGTTGCCGATGGACTCCAGGTACATGAGGACGACGTCGGTGTCCGGGTCGTCGTACCAGTACTGGAGCACGTCGTTGCCGGACACGTCCGCGCGGTTGCCGGACGACACGAAGGTGGAGACGCCCGTGACGCCGGTGACTCCGCCGCCGCGGCGCTGCAGCCGGGACAGCAGCGCGATGCCGATGGCGCCGGACTGGGCGAACAGGCCGATGCGGCCGGGGCGGGGCAGCTCGGGGGCGAGGGAGGCGTTCAGCCGGACGTCGGGCGAGTTGTTGATGATGCCGAAGGCGTTCGGCCCGATGATCCGCATGCCGTACGTGCGCGCGTGCCGCACCAGTTCGCGCTGGCGCTCGCGTCCTTCGGGGCCGCTCTCGGCGTACCCGGCGGAGACGACGACGAGCCCCTGCACTCCGTGCTCGCCGCACTCGGTGACGACCTCGGGCACCTGCTCGGCGGGCACGGCGACCACCGCGAGGTCGACGGGTCCGTCGATGTCCTGCACCGAGCGGAAGGCGGGCACTCCGTCGAGTTCCTTGACGTCCTCGGGGAGCGCCTTGTTCACGGCGTGGAGCGATCCGGTGAAGCCGGCGTCCCGGATGTTGTCGAGGATGCTGCGGCCCACGCCGCCGGGGGTGCGGCCGGTGCCGACGACGGCGACGGAACCGGGCATCAGCAGCCGCCGCACGGACCGCGCCTCGGCGCGCTGTTCGCGCGCGTGCTGCACGGCGAGCGAGCGGTCGGTGGGTTCGATGTCGAACTCCAGGCGTACGACGCCGTCCTCGAAGCTGCGCTTCTGCGTGTACCCGGCGTCCGTGAACACCTTGATCATCTTGACGTTGGCGGGGAGCACCTCGGCGGTGAAGCGGCGGATGCCCCGCTCGCGGGCGACCGCCGCGATGTGTTCGAGGAGGGCGGAGGCGACGCCGCGCCCCTGGTGGGCGTCCTGGACCAGGAAGGCCACCTCGGCCTCGTCGGAGGGTGCGGACGCGGGCATTCCGTCGGCGCCGACGCGGTCGTAGCGTACGGTGGCGATGAACTCGCCGCCGATCGTGGCCGCGAGTCCCACCCGGTCCACAAAGTCGTGGTGCGTGAAGCGGTGGACGTCCTTTGCGGACAGTCGCGGGTAGGGCGCGAAGAAGCGGTAGTACTTCGACTCGTCCGACACCTGCTCGTAGAAGCTGACCAGGCGCTCTGCGTCATCGACGGTGATGGGGCGGATGCGTGCGGTGCCGCCGTCGCGCAGCACCACGTCGGCCTCCCAGTGGGCGGGATACTCGTGCCGGTCCGACGAGGTCTGCATGGGCCCCAGAGTACGGCTCGCGTCCGGCAACGGCGCGAGGCAGTCTGTGGAGAAACGTCCATGCAGAAACGGCGGTCCGCCGTGAGCGGCCCGCCGGGAACTTCGGCAAGGACGCACGTCGGGCCGAGGCCGCGGCCCGACACCCCACCCCCGGACGGACGCAGGCCCGCTCCGGGCATGCTTCACGTTGTGGGAAACTGGTCTAGACAACCCTGAACACCGAAGGGCAGCATCACATGGCTGAGCGCCGCGTCAACGTCGGCTGGGCCGAGGGTCTCCACGCCCGCCCCGCCTCCATCTTCGTCCGGGCCGCCACGGCCGCAGGCATCCCGGTGACGATCGCCAAGGCCGACGGCAACCCCGTCAACGCGGCCTCCATGCTGGCCGTCCTCGGCCTCGGCGCCCAGGGCGGCGAGGAGATCGTCCTCGCCTCCGACGCCGAGGGCGCGGACGCCGCCCTGGACCGGCTGGCCAAGCTGGTCTCCGAGGGCCTGGAGGAACTCCCCGAGACCGTCTGACCGCGGCACCCCTGAAGGGCTCGTCCGAATTACCGGGCGGGCCCTTCGCATTTCATGTGCCGGACCGTCGGCATTCCCGGCCGACGGCGGTCGAATTTCCGATCGAGGGCAGCAAGAATAATCCCCCGCGAAATTACTGCTCTTTGTATACGGCGCGTATGTTAATGCTGAAGACCCGTCACGTTTACGGCATGTTGCGAGGTCCTCACACGGTCGGCGCGGACCGCGCCGGGGGCGAAGCGCAGCCGGTGGGCCGCGCTGGAGCGCTCGGTGTGCAGTGCCGTCACCGACCGCGCGCGCTCGCTGTCCCCGCGCGCCACCGCGTCGACGATCGCACCGTGCTCCGTCCAGGACTCCGTGGGGTTGGCGGGCACCTCCACGGCGTACATCCAGGCGATCTTGTGTCGCAGCTGGGTCAGCATCGAGGTCAGCGCGGGGCTGCCGGAGGCCTGGGTGAGCGTCTCGTGGAACCAGCCGCCCAGGGAGCGCAGATCCTCGCTGCTGCCCCCTCTGGCGCGCTCCTGGCCCAGTCTGACCAGACCGCGCAGCACCTTCAGGTGCGCCTCGGTGCGCCGCTGCGCGGCCCTGGAGGCGGCGAGCGGCTCCAGCAGCATGCGCATCTCCAGCAGGTCGGCGGCCTCCTGCTCGGTCGGTTCCGCCACGCACGCGCCCGCGTGCCGCCGCGTCACCACGAACCCCTCCGCCTCCAGGGTGCGCAGCGCCTCGCGCACGGGGACACGCGAGACGCCGTAGCGGCGCGCGAGGAGTTCCTCGGTGAGCCGGCCGCCGCGCTCGTGGACACCGGCGACGATGTCGTCCCGGATCGCCGTGCACACCGAGTGCGCCGGAATACGCATGACCGACCTCCGACTTAATCCCCGCGAAACGTCGATGATTGACGCGTGTTCCGTGACTCTATTGCACGGCGCGGGAATTTCCGACGGCGGGCCGGAATCCATGGATATTTTTTGGACAGTAAGACGGCGGGACGGCGGGGCAGCGGGTCGGCGGGTCGGCGGGTCGGCGGGTCGGCGAAACATCGAAAGGCCCCGGCTCGGGAGCCGGGGCCTCGCGGAGATCGCTTCGGGTGCGTCAGACGTTCACGCCGTGCGAGCGCAGGTAGGCGACGGGGTCGATGTCCGAGCCGTACTCGGGCGTCGTACGGGCCTCGAAGTGCAGATGCGGTCCGGTGGTGTTGCCGGTGGCGCCGGACAGGCCTATCTGCTGCCCCGGGGTGACCGTCTGGCCCACCGAGACGCCGATGGACGACAGGTGGCCGTACTGGGTGTACGTGCCGTCGTGCATCTTGATGACGATCTCGTTGCCATAGGCGCCGCCCCAGCCGGTGCTGACGACGGTGCCGGCGCCGACCGCGTGGACGCTCGTGCCGCTCGCGGCGTGGAAGTCGACGCCGGTATGGCTGCCGGAGGACCACAGGGAGCCACCGGTCTTGTAACCCGTCGAGACGTACGATCCGGAGATCGGTGCGACGAAGCTGTTCAGGCGCCTGCGCTCGGCCGCGCGCGCGGCGCGCTCCTTGGCCTCGCGCTCCGCCTTGGCCTTCGCGGCGGCCTTCAGCCGGGCGGCCTCCTCGGCCGCCTTTTTGCGGGCGGTCTCCTCGGCTGCCTTCTTCTGGGCCTCGGCCTGGGCGTCGATCTTGTCGGCGATCGTGTTGCCGATGGTGATGACGGGGTTGAGTCCGGTCTGCTCGAACGAGTTCTCGACAGAGTTCCCGACGGAGTTCTCAGCGGCGAACGAGGGGGCCGCGAGGCCTCCGACGATGCCGGTGGTGGCGATGGCCGCCACGCCGGCCGCCTGGACGGTGCCGCGCTTCATCCTGCCGGGACGACGGTGCTTCCCCGTGGCGCACATGAACGCCATGTACTGGCTGGTCCTTTCCTTCCCTCTCGCCTACCGGGTTAGCTGACGGGTTCGGAGCAGGAAGGTCTCCTACGGACCCCCTCGCTCGCGCGCGGGCGTCCGATTCACCCCAGGGACTGCGTGGGTCCCCGGCTCCCCTGGCTCGCGCCGTACGGGGACTCGGCGATGACTGTCCGGTGCCGCGGATGCGGCGCACTGCCTGACGAACAGCCCGGACGACGCTAAGCAGGGCCGCCTTCAATTCCCAAACGGATCAGGGCTTTTGTAGCGCATGCCACAGGGCAGACAGGCAACTCTCCCTCAATTCGGACATACGGGAGCCCTGGTGACGCATCAGTCACCAGGGCCCCTACGCGCGCGTGCCCTACTCCGCGGACACCACGGTGACTTCGCCGATGCCCAGCGCCTCCACGGGCTCCTTGATCTGCGCGGCGTCGCCGACCAGGATCGTCACCAGGCGGTCCACCGGGAAGGCGTTCACGGCGGCCGCGGTGGCCTCCACGGTGCCGGTCTCGGCGAGCTGGCGGTACAGCGTCGCCTGGTAGTCGTCCGGGAGGTGCTGCTCGACCTGGTCGGCCAGCGTGCTCGCCACGGCCGCCGCGGTCTCGTACTTGAGCGGCGCCACCCCGACGAGGTTCTGCACGGCGACGTCGCGCTCGGCGTCGGTCAGGCCGCCCTCGGCGAGCGTGCGCAGCACCGTCCACAGGTCCTCGAGCGCCGGTCCCGTGTTGGGGGTGTCGACCGAGCCGCTGATCGCGAGCATCGCGGCACCGGTGCCGTCCGGGGCGGACCTGAGGACCTGGCCGAACGCGCGCACCCCGTAGGTGTAGCCCTTCTCCTCGCGCAGGACGCGGTCCAGGCGCGAGGTGAGGGTGCCGCCCAGGCAGTAGGTGCCGAGCACCTGCGCGGGCCACACACGGTCGTGCCGGTCGGCGCCGATACGGCCGATCAGCAGCTGCGTCTGGACGGCGCCGGGGCGGTCCACGATCACCACGCGTCCGGTGTCGTCGGCGGTCACCGGCGGCACCGGGCGGGGCTCGGCCGAGGAGCCCGTCCAGGAGCCGAGGGTCTCGGCGAGCAGCGCGTCCAGGTCGATGTCGGTGAGGTCGCCGACGACGACCGCGGTGGACGTGGCGGGCCTGACGTGCCGGTCGTAGAAGGCGCGTACGGCCGCGGCGTCGATCTTCTCGACCGTCTCCTCGGTGCCCTGGCGGGGGCGCGACATGCGCGAGGTCGCCGGGAAGAGCTCCTTGGAGAGCTCCTTCGCGGCGCGCCGCGAGGGGTTGGCCAGCTCGTGCGGGATCTCGTCCAGGCGGTTGCGGACCAGCCGCTCGACCTCGCTGTCGGCGAAGGCGGGCGCCCTGAGGGCGTCGGAGAGCAGACCGAGCGCCTTGGCGAGGCGGGAGGCGGGGACTTCGAGGCTCAGCCGTACGCCGGGGTGGTCGGCGTGCGCGTCCAGGGTGGCGCCGCAACGCTCCAGCTCGGCGGCGAACTCCTCGGCGGAGTGCTTGTCGGTGCCCTCCGAGAAGGCCCGCGCCATGATCGTGGCGACGCCCTCGACGGCGGCCGGCTCGGCCTCCAGGGGGGCGTTCAGGAACACCTCGACCGCGACGACCTGCTGGCCGGGGCGGTGGCAGCGCAGAACGGTCAGGCCGTTGTCGAGCGCGCCGCGCTCCGGGGCCGGGAAGGCCCAGGGCCT
Organism: Streptomyces spinosisporus; assembly: GCF_022698145.1. Classification (GTDB taxonomy): domain Bacteria; phylum Actinomycetota; class Actinomycetes; order Streptomycetales; family Streptomycetaceae; genus Streptomyces; species Streptomyces spinosisporus. The sequence goes on along the minus strand of NZ_JALDAX010000001.1, from coordinate 59,920 downwards.
GGCCTCGCCCGCCTGGGGCTGCGGGTGGAACTCCATCGTGGCGAGCTCGGTCACTTGGCCGCCTCCTCGTTGTCGTCGCCGGCTTCGACCGTGGCCTCGGCCTCGGGGTCCTCTGGGGGGTTCGCGTCCTCGGTGGCCTCCGGCGAGACCGGCTCGTAGACGAGCACCGCGCGGTTGTCGGGGCGCAGGCGCGCCTTGGCGACCTCCTGGACCTCCTCGGGCGTCACCTGAAGGACGCGCTGGACGGCGGTCAGGGCGAGCTGCGGGTCGCCGAACAGGACGGCGAACCGGCACAGTTCGTCGGCGCGGCCCGCGACCGTGCCGAGCCGGTCCAGCCACTCGCGCTCCAACTGGGCCTGGGCGCGCTCCATTTCCTCCGCCGTCGGGCCCTCCTCGGCGAACCGGGCGAGCTCCTCGTCGATGGCGGCCTCGATGACCGGCACCTCGACGTCACCGGAGGTCTTCACGTCCAGCCAGCCCAGGGAGGGCGCCCCGGCCAGCCGCAGCAGTCCGAAGCCGGCCGCGACGGCCGTACGGTCGCGGCGTACGAGGCGGTTGTAGAGGCGGGAGGACTCGCCGCCGCCGAGGACGGTGAGCGCGAGGTCGGCCGCGTCGCACGCGCGCGTGCCGTCGTGCGGCAGCCGGTAGGCGGCCATCAGGGCGCGCGCCGGGACCTCCTCCTCGACGACCTCGCGCAGCTGCTCGCCGATCACGTCCGGCAGGGAGCCGTCGCGCGGCGCGGGCTTGCCGTCGTGCGAGGCGATGGAGCCGAAGTACTTCTCCACCCAGGCGAGCGTCTGCTCCGGGTCGATGTCGCCGACGATCGACAGGACCGCGTTGTTCGGCGCGTAGTACGTGCGGAAGAACGCGCGCGCGTCCTCCAGGGTCGCCGCGTCCAGGTCGGCCATCGAGCCGATGGGGGTGTGGTGGTAGGGGTGGCCCTCGGGGTAGGTGAGGGCGGTGAGCTTCTCGAACGCCGTGCCGTACGGGACGTTGTCGTAGCGCTGCCGGCGCTCGTTCTTGACGACGTCCCGCTGGTTCTCCATGGACTCCTCGTCCAGGGCGGCGAGCAGGGAGCCCATGCGGTCGGCCTCCAGCCAGAGGGCGAGCTCCAGCTGGTGGGCGGGCATGGTCTCGAAGTAGTTGGTGCGCTCGAAGCTGGTGGTGCCGTTGAGCGAGCCGCCCGCGCCCTGCACCAGCTCGAAGTGGCCGTTGCCCTTGACCTGTCCCGAACCCTGGAACATCAGGTGCTCGAAAAGGTGAGCCAGGCCCGTACGCCCCTTGACTTCGTGGCGCGAGCCGACGTCGTACCAGAGGCACACCGCCGCGACCGGGGTCAGATGGTCCTCGGAGAGCACCACGCGCAGGCCGTTGGCCAGGCGGTGCTCGGTCGCTGTCAGGCCCCCGGTGCCTGCCTGGTCTGTGGCCGTGTGACCCATGGGCATGTACGTCCCTTCGATCGCGGATGCGGTGCTTCGAACCGCGCTTTTCCTGCCGGTCCTGCCACTGTATGCAAGCGTGCGGAGGGCGGGCGAAGTTCCCGGACGACGTACGCCCACAGCGGATCGCGTAACCTGCGGACAGCCGCGGCCCGGTGACCTTCCGAGCGCCGGGCGGGGCCGCCCGAACCGGGGCCCGGCCCGCGTTGTCAGTGCCGCGGTCCACAATGGTCCGCGTCAGATCTCGTTCACGCTTCAGGCAAGAGTGAGCCGAAGGGGCGCGACCCGAAGGCGAGCGACCAGAAAAGAGGAGCCGGCAGCGATGGCCCGCCGCAGCACGAAGACCCCGCCGCCCGACGACTCGTACGAGGAGCGGATCCTCGACATCGACGTCGTAGACGAGATGCAGGGCTCCTTCCTCGAGTACGCGTACTCGGTCATCTACTCCCGAGCCCTGCCCGACGCCCGGGACGGCCTCAAGCCGGTGCACCGCCGCATCGTCTACCAGATGAACGAGATGGGACTGCGCCCCGACCGCGGCTATGTGAAGTGCGCGCGCGTCGTCGGCGAGGTCATGGGTAAGTTGCACCCGCACGGCGACGCGTCGATCTACGACGCCCTGGTGCGCATGGCCCAGCCCTTCTCCATGCGCGTGCCGCTCGTCGACGGGCACGGCAACTTCGGCTCGCTGGGCAACGACGACCCGCCGGCCGCCATGCGGTACACCGAGTGCCGGCAGGCCGCGGCGACCAGCCTGATGACGGAGTCGATCGACGAGGACACGGTCGACTTCGCGCCCAACTACGACGGTCAGGAGCAGGAGCCGGTGGCCCTGCCCGCCGCCTTCCCGAACCTGCTGGTCAACGGCTCCTCGGGCATCGCCGTCGGCATGGCGACCAACATGCCGCCGCACAACCTCTCCGAGGTCGTCGCGGCGGCCCGCCACCTCATCCGCCACCCGAACGCGGACCTGGACACGCTGATGAAGCACGTCCCGGGCCCCGATCTGCCCACCGGCGGCCGCATCGTCGGCCTGTCCGGCATCCGCGACGCGTACGAGACGGGCCGCGGCACCTTCAAGATCCGCGCCACGGTCGAGATCGAGACCGTGACCGCCCGCCGCAAGGGCCTGGTCGTCACCGAACTGCCCTTCACGGTCGGCCCGGAGAAGGTCATCGCCAAGATCAAGGACTTGGTCGGCTCGAAGAAGATCCAGGGCATCGCCGACGTCAAGGACCTCACCGACCGCGAGCACGGCCTGCGCCTGGTCATCGAGATCAAGAACGGCTTCGTGCCGGAGGCCGTCCTGGAGCAGCTGTACAAACTGACGCCGATGGAGGAGTCCTTCGGCATCAACAACGTCGCGCTGGTGGACGGCCAGCCGCTGACGCTCGGCCTCAAGGAGCTCCTTGAGGTCTACCTCGACCACCGCTTCGAGGTCGTGCGCCGCCGCAGCGAGTTCCGCCGCACCAAGCGGCGCGACCGGCTGCACCTGGTGGAGGGCCTGCTGACGGCTCTCGTCGACATCGACGAGGTCATCCGCCTGATCCGCTCCAGCGAGAACAGCGCGCAGGCCAAGGAGCGCCTGATGGAGCGCTTCTCCCTGTCGGACATCCAGACCCAGTACATCCTGGACACGCCGCTGCGCCGTCTGACCAAGTACGACCGCATCGAGCTGGAGTCGGAGAAGGACCGGCTCAACGCCGAGATCGCGGAGCTGACCCGGATCCTGGAGTCGGACACGGAGCTGCGCAAGCTGGTCTCCACCGAACTGGCCGCGGTGGCCAAGAAGTTCGGCACCGAGCGGCGTACGGTCCTGCTGGAGGCGTCCGGCGCCCCGGCCCCCACCGTGCCGCTGCAGGTCGCGGACGACCCGTGCCGGGTCCTGCTCTCCTCCACGGGCCTGCTGGCCCGCACGGCCAACGGCGAGCCCTTCCCGGAGGACTCCGCAGCCAAGCGCGTGAAGCACGACGTGATCATCTCGGCGGTCCCGGCCACGGCACGCGGCGAGATCGGCGCGGTGACCTCCGCCGGCCGCCTCCTGCGCATCAACGTCGTCGACCTGCCGCAGCTCCCCGAGACGGCCTCCGCACCGAACCTCTCGGGCGGGGCGCCGCTGTCGGAGTTCGTCTCCCTGGAGGGCGACGAGACGGTGGTCTGCCTGATCACCCTCGACGAATCCTCCCCCGGCCTCGCCCTGGGCACCGAACAGGGCGTGGTCAAGCGTGTGGTCCCCGACTACCCCACCAACAAGGAGGAGTTGGAGGTCATCACACTCAAGGAGGGCGACCGGATCGTCGGCGCGGTCGAGCTGCGCACCGGCGAGGAGGACCTGGTCTTCATCACCGACGACGCCCAACTGCTGCGCTACCAGGCCTCGCAGGTCCGCCCCCAGGGCCGTCCCGCGGGCGGCATGGCGGGCATCAAGCTCACGGAGGGCGCGAAGGTCATCTCCTTCACGGCGGTGGACCCGGCGGCCGACGCGGTCGTGTTCACGGTCGCGGGCTCGCGCGGCACCCTCGACGACTCCGTCCAGACGACGGCCAAGCTGACGCCGTTCGACCAGTACCCGCGCAAGGGCCGCGCCACCGGCGGCGTCCGCTGCCAGCGCTTCCTCAAGGGCGAGGACTGCCTCTCCCTGGCCTGGGCGGGCGCGGCCCCGGCCAAGGCGGCCCAGAAGAACGGCTCCCCGGCCGAACTCCCGGACATCGACCCTCGACGCGACGGATCCGGGGTGTCGCTGGCGAAGACGGTGTCGGTGGTGGCGGGGCCGGTCTAGGCGTCCGGATCCTGTACGTCGGGATCCTGCAGGTCCGGTTCATGCACGTCCGGCGGATCCTGTACGTCCGGATCTTGTACGAAGCGCAGGACGCCCCACATTCCGGCCTCGTCGGCGGTGTGTGGGGCGTCGGCGTCGCTCTTGCAGGCCTCAAGCCCCTTGGTGAGGGCGGGCGCGTCGATGCCGGAGCCGATGAGGACGAGCTGAGTGAGGCGCGCGTCATCGGGCCAGCGCTCGGGACGAAACCGCAGAAAACGCCCCACGGCATGGACGGCGTAACGGTTTTGGACGTCGTACGCCCCGAAGTCGACGTATCCCTTGATCCGGTACAGCCCCTCGGGCCGGCTGTCGAGGAACTCCATCAACCGGCGCGGATCCATGGGTACTTCGGAGGTGAAGTCCAGGCTGTCGTACGTGGTGTGCAGATGACCGGCATGGCGCCCGCGATGCCCGCTGCTGTTGCCGCTGCCGTGCTCATGGAGGTCGTGCTCATGGAGGTCGTCGAAGGACAATTGCCCCACGCGCTCCTCGCTCGGCCGGCAGTCGAAGAGGAACTCGGGGTCGATACGGCCGTAGGAGGCGGGAACGACCGCGGCACGGTCGACGAGGGAGCGGACGAGCCGGAGGACCCGCTCGCCGTCCTCGGCTCTGTCGAGCTTGTTGACGACGACGAGATCGGCCAGGCCGAGGTGCCGGTCGATCTCGGGGTGCCTGGCTCGCGTGTCGTCGAACTCCGCGGCGTCGACGACCTCGACGAGCCCGCCGTAGACGATGTCCGCAAGCTCGCTGGCGAGCACCATGCGCACGAGTTCCTGCGGTTCGGCGAGGCCGCTCGCCTCGATGACGATGACGTCGATCCCGGCGGAGGGGCGGGCGAGACGCTCCAGGTACGCGTCGAGCTCACTGGCGTCGACGGCGCAGCACAGGCATCCGTTGCCGAGGGAGACGGTGGAGTCCCCGAGCGCGCCGGCGACGGCCATGGCGTCGATCTCGATGGCACCGAAGTCGTTGACGACGGCACCGATACGGCTGCCACCGCTGCGGTGGAGGAGGTGGTTGAGCAGGGTGGTCTTGCCGGAGCCCAGGAATCCGGTGAGTACGACGACGGGGATCTGCCGGGAGCTGCCACGGCTCGGCTGGCTCAACGTGCGACCTCTTCCACGCTTCCTTGTGCGCCGGATCGCGAGTGCGGCGCACGTGCGACCTGTGAATGCCGGACCAGGATACGAGCCGGAACACTCGCCGCTAAGTGAACGATTGTTAGCAGCACATACGGGGCAGACGTTGGGCAAGGCGCCGGTGTGTGCGACCCTCGCTTTCCTCCGTGCGCCGCCTCTCCGCCTCCCTGCCGATCAGAGCCGCTCGGCATCCTGGGAGACGGCAAGCGCCGCCCACCGCTCGCCGGTCCCCCAACAGTCGACCCGCACCCCGACGACCGGCGGACGGCCGCCTGATTCGGGGGTTGACATGGCCACACAAGGCTTCGCAATGTGGAAGTTTGGCTCCGCGGCATGGTCGCGGATCTCCAGCGCCACCCATGCCATCACGCAGCGGGGATTGCGGTATCGCAAACGAGCCGCACTGGCCGAGCAGCATCGACTTCACTTCGACCTGCTGTGCAAAGCCATGGTGGACCCGGCCCTGGCAGCTGTCCTGGACACCTACGAGAGCGACGTACCGGCAGACCGGCAGCGCCAGTACCTCTTCGCCAATGCCCTGTACGTCAACGCCTTGTACTTTCACCGCATCGGGGCGCTGAGCCTGGCGGAACTCTACGGCCACTTGCGGGTGATGTGCCGGAATCAGATTTTTCGAGAGTACTGGGCGGCCACCCGACACCACCGGGACAGTCTGCCGGCCTCGTCCGAGGAAGCCGCACTCGGCGAGATGATGGATGCGCTGGTCGCAGACATGAACACCGCGCTCGATGTCGAGGACGACAACGAGGAGTGGTGGGTGGTGGGCCAGGCACCGGACGAGTGATCTTGCAACTGGGCCCCTGATAGTCGTGACGTTGAGTCACGCAAAGCTGTAGTCTGCCCCCAGCCGTCCCAGCGGAAACATCTTGCAGGGTGGCAACACCGTACTGCGTAGGGCTGCCGCTCCCCACAGGGAGCAGCAGCCCTTCATGAGTATCAGTGGGCCTGCTCATGAGCTTCACTGGACGCACGATGAGGCCATGAGCTCGAGCAGCGTCCGGCGCACGCGTCGGCCCGTTCATCGATCGCCCCTAGGAACGGACTTGAAGATCGTGCGTCGCATCGGCGCTTCGCCCCGGGAGCGCGGCAGCGCCACCGGCCAGACCTGCCCCGACATCTTCGAGCTCAGCGACGGAAACTTCGCTGTCATCGGTACCGAGGCCACCGCCGCCCTCGAGAGTGAGCTGCCGTCCGACGCGGCACGCGCAGACTACGAGCGCATCGTCGTGATCAGCCGTGAAACGCTGGTCCGGGCCAAGGCCGACATCCCCGACGCGTAACTGCCTTCCCGTGTTGCTCCTTTCGGGCCCGGTGCCGCCAGTCAGGGCGCAGGGCCCGACCGGTGCACCTCCACGCATGGCACTCCCATCGCTACAAAGCACTACGCCGCGCAGGCTGTCCGCACGGAGTCGTTACTCCGGCACCGCCACCGGCGCCCCCACCCCCACATACCGCGCCGCCGGGCGGATGATCTTGCGGTCCTCCGCCTGTTCCAGGATGTTCGCGCTCCAGCCCACCACGCGGGCCGCCGCGAAGGTGGGGGTGAACATCTCGCGGGGGAGGCCGCAGAGTTCCATGACCACGCCCGCGTAGAACTCGACGTTCGTGTGCAGTTCCCGCCCCGGCTTCAGCTCCGCCAGGATCGCCTCCACCCGGCGCTCGACCTCCACGGCGAACTCCACACGCGGCCCCCCGAAACTCTGCGCCACCTCGCGCAGCATGCGGGAGCGAGGGTCCTCGGTGCGGTAGACGGCATGCCCGAAGCCCATGATGCGGTCCCCGGCGAGGACGCGTTCGCGGATCCAGGGGTCGATGCGGTCGGGGGTGCCGATCGCATCCAGGGTGTCCAGCGCCCGACTCGGCGCACCGCCGTGCAGCGGACCCGACAGCGCCCCCACGGCCCCGACGAGACACGCGGCTACATCCGCCCCCGTCGACGCGATGACCCGTGCAGTGAAGGTTGATGCATTGAAGCCGTGATCAATGGTTGAGATCAAGTACTGCTCGATCGCCCGGACCCGCGCGGCATCCGGTTCCGAACCCGTCAGCATGTAGAGGTAGTTGGCCGCATAGGACAGATCGTCCCGCGGCTCCACGGGTTCGAGCCCCCGTCCCAGCCGGTACAGCGCGGTGAGCAGCGTCGGCACGGCCGCGGCGGCCACCAGCGTGTCCGAAAGGCGCGCGCCCGCATCGATGTCGTACACCGGGCGAAACCCCTTCGCCGCACCGAGCAACGACAACGCGGTCCGCATCCCGGCCAGCGGCCCCGACCCCCCGCTTGCCTCCGCGATCGCGGGCAGCGCCACCCGCACCTCCTCCGGCAACCTCCGCAGCGCCGCCGTACGAGCGGCGAACTCCACCCGCTGCGCCGCGTCCGGCAGTTCGCCATGGACCAGGAGATGCCATACGTCCTCGAACCCGCGGGTCTGCGCGAGTTCGACGGCCGAGTACTGGCGGTAGTGATAGAAGCCCTCGAGCCCCCGTACGTCCCCGACCTCGGTGTCGGTGACCACGACGCCGGCGAGCCCACGCGGCACATCGATGGTGCCCGCTGCTGACCTGTTGACGGACATGTTTCCTCCCTGGACTTGATTCGACTGTCCATGCTTGACTATTTCTCTGTCAATATTGATTGAATCAACATTCAATCAAGACGCCGAATCCATCCATCGGCATGCCGCTACGGTGACCCCCATGCGCGATCAAGAGCCCCCCTCCCCTCACACCGACCGGCGACTGACCACCAGGGAAGCCGCCGAGCTGCTGGGCGTGAAACCCGAGACCGTGTACGCATACGTGAGCCGCGGTCAGCTCAGCAGCCGACGGGTGCCCGGCGGCCGGGGCAGCACCTTCGACGCCCAGGAAGTGGAGACGCTGGCGAGGCGCAACAGGCGCGAGAGCAGCGGGAGTTCGGCCTCCGGAGGCGAGTTGTCCGTTCGGACCCGGCTCACCCTCATCGAGCCGAACACGTACTACTTCCGGGGAGTCGACGCCACCGAACTGGCCGCGCGCCACACCTACGAAGAGGTCGCCGAGTGGCTGTGGACAGGCCGGCTGCGCCCCGGCAACACGTTCACCGCACCGGAGGCTTCGGTCGACGCCGCTCGCCGGGCCGTCGACGCACTGCCCGAACACACGGGCCCCACCGACAGGTTGCGCGTCGCGGCGATCGCCGCCGCCGTGGCGGACCCGTTGCGCTTCGACCTCTCCGAGGACGCCGTCCTCGGCACCGCACGCACCCTGATCCCCACCCTGGTCGCCGCCCTCCCGACGACCCGAGGCGGCCGCCGCCGCGACGAGGGCCCGCTGGCACAGCGCCTGTGGGCACGCCTGAGCGGCCGGGACGCCGACGAGGCCTCCCTGCGCGTGCTGGACACCGCGCTCGCCCTCCTCGTCGACCACGACCTCGCGGCCTCGACCCTCGCGGTGCGCGTCGCGGCCTCGGCCCGCGCGCACGCCTACGCGGCCGTATCGGCCGGGCTCGGCGTGCTGGAAGGACCGCTGCACGGCGCGGCCAGCGGGCTCGCCCACCGGCTGCTGCTCGACGTGCTCGACGAGGGCGACGCGGCCCCCGTGATCGCGGAGGAGCTGCGGGCGGGCCGCCGCATCCCGGGACTGGGCCACCGGCTCTACCCCGGCGAGGACCCACGCGCGCGTGTCCTGTTCGGTCTCCTGGAGGAGATCCCCCGCGCCGCTCCCGCCCTCGCGGCGGCACGCGACATCGTGGCCACCACGGCCCGCCACACCCCGCTGCACGCCAACGTCGACCTGGCCCTGGCCGTGTTCACCGCCTCCGCCGGCATGCCCGCCACGGCCGGCGAGACGATCTTCGCCGTGGCCCGTACGGCGGGCTGGATCGCCCATGCGCTGGAGGAGTACGGCGAGCGCCCGCTGCGCATGCGGCCGAGCGGACACTACGTCGGCCCGAGGCCGCCCCAGCCTCTGCCGGAACCCGAGCCGCTGCCGTAGCGGGACACGAGGGCGGCCGGGGAGTCGCCTCGAGCCGAGTCAGGTTAGGCTCACCTCTGTGAGTACGTGCTCAACCGTCTCCCAGGAGCTCGACGAGCCGATCGCGGGCACCGCCGCCACCGCGCGGACCTGGCTGCTGCTGGAGCAGCCGGGCCCCTGGGGTGCCAGGGCGCTCACGTCGAGCCACCTCAATCCTGCACTGGGCCGTGCGCTGGAGGCGGCCGCGAAGGGCACCGGCGTACGCATCGCGCTGATCCGCCGCCCGGGACGGCACGCCGACTGCGGTACGCCCGCCGCCCGGCAGGTCTACGCGGCCCACACCGACCCCGGCAACGCCTGGCTGCACTCCGCGACGGCCGACGATCCCCGGGCGCTGCTCGACCTCGACTTCGCCGCGCTCGGCAGGGGCGAGCACCAGAGCTTCGACGCGGCTCTCGGAGCCCGGCCGCACACCGGTGGACCGCTCGCCCTCGTCTGCACCAACGGCAAGCGGGACCGCTGCTGCGCGCTGCTGGGCCGCCCGCTCGCGGCCGAGCTCGCCGCGTCCGAGGTGGAGGGCGTCTGGGAGGTCACTCATCTGGGTGGCCATCGCTTCTCGCCGACCCTGCTCGTCCTGCCGTACGGATACGCGTACGGCCGTGCCGAGGCCCACGCCGTCAAGGAGGTCCTGCACGGAGTCCGGGAGGGACGGGTCGTCGTGGAGGGCTGCCGCGGGAGTTCCGCCTGGGAGCGGCCCGGCCAGGCGGCCGAGCTGGCCGTACGGACGACGGTCGGCGAGTATGCGGCGGATGCGCTGCGGGTCGAGGCGACGAGCGGGTCCGCGCCGCGCTGGCAGGTCACCGTCGCCCACGCGGACGGGCGCCGCTGGAGCGTCGAGGTCGCCCAGGGCGCGTCCCTGCCGCCCCGCCCGGAGAGCTGCGGGACGTCGATCCTGGGTTCGCCCGCGCGCATGGAGGTGCGGGCGGTGCATGAGCTGAGGGCCACCGCGCTCGCCGGTTGACGCGGTCGATCAAGGCTTGACCTGCACGGCTCAGCATTGATCAAGAGATCCATGCCACACCCCCTACGGCGGTTCCGGCACGTCCACGTACCGTCTTGGGTATGAGCCCCACTCCCCCCGCACGCCGTCGGCGCCTCGGTCTGCCGAAGCGGGTGTTCTCGCAGGTACTGCTGATGCAGGTGGTGATCGCCGCCGGGGTCGCCGTGCTCGCGACGGGACTGTTCCTCGCCCCGCTGAGCAAGCAGCTGGACCAGGAGGCGATGCGCCGCGCCCTGGCCATCGCCGAGACCACGGCCGCGGACCCGCAGATCGCCGAGGGCCTGCTCACCACCCCGCCGACGAAGACCGGCCCGGTGCAGAAGGAGGCCGAGCGGATCCGGCGGGCCACGCGCGCCGAGTACATCGTGGTGCTGGACCGCAACTGGGTGCGCTGGTCGCACCCGACCACGTCGGAGGTCGGGCACATCGTGTCCACGGACCCCAGCGACGCCCTGGCCGGCAAGCAGGTCATGGAGATAGACAAGGGCACCCTCGGCCGCTCGGCGCGCGGCAAGGTGCCCCTCAGGGACTCCGACGGCAGGATCATCGGCGTGGTGTCGGTCGGGATCAAGTACGACAGCGTGCGGGCCGAGCTCATCGGCGCGATCCCCGAGCTGCTCGCCTACGCCGGCGGCGCCCTGGCGGTCGGTGCGCTGGCCGCCTGGCTGATCTCGCGACGGGTCCAGCGGCAGACCCGCGACCTGGCCTTCTCGGACATCTCGGCGCTGCTCGCGGAGCGCGAGGCGATGCTGCACGGCATCCGCGAGGGTGTCGTCGCGCTGGACCGCTCCGGCCGTATCCGCCTCCTCAACGACGAGGCGCACCGCCTGCTGAGCATCGACGACGAGGCCGTCGGCCGGTCTCCCGAGGAAGCGCTCGGCGAGGGGCGGACGGCCGACATCCTGGGCGGCCGGGTGACGGGCACCGACCTGCTCACGGTCCGCGGCCAGCGGGTCCTGATCGCCAACCGCATGCCCACCGACGACGGCGGTGCGGTCGCCACCCTGCGCGACCGCACCGAGCTGGAGCAGCTGGGCCGCGAACTCGACTCCACGCGCGGTCTGATCGACGCCCTGCGCGCCCAGGACCACGAGCACGCCAACCGCATGCACACGCTCCTCGGGTTGCTCGAACTGGAGATGTACGACGACGCCGTGGACTTCGTCGGTGAGGTGGTCGGCGACCACCGTGCCACCGCGGAGCAGGTCACGGAGAAGATCCAGGATCCGCTGCTCGCCGCGCTGCTGGTCGGCAAGGCGACGGTCGCGGCGGAGCGCGGCGTCGCCCTGTGGGTCTCGGACCGGACACAGCTCCCGAACCGGCTGATCGATCCCCGCGGGCTCGTGACGATCGTCGGGAACCTGGTGGACAACGCGCTCGACGCGGTCGCCGGCACCCTCCACGCGCGCGTGGAGATCGAGTTGCGCGCGGAAGGACGTACGGCCGTACTCAGAGTGCGCGACACGGGGCCCGGGATCCCCGCCGAGCAGCGCGAGTTGGTCTTCGCCGACGGATGGTCCACCAAGAAGCAGCCGGCCCACCGCAAGCGGGGCATCGGGCTCTCGCTGGTGCGACGGCTCGCCGAACGGCAGGGCGGCACCGCTTCGGTGGGCGAGGCGCACGGCGGCGGCGCGGAGTTCACCGTCGTCCTGCCGGAGGCGCTGACCGAGCCGGAACCGGAGCCCGCCCTGACCGCACCCGTGGAGACGTCCGCCGAGGAGGAGTCGCGATGATCGAGGTCCTGGTCGTGGACGACGACACCAGGGTCGCGGCCGTCAACGCCGCCTATGTCGAGAAGGTGGAGGGCTTCCACGTCGCCGGCGAGGCGCACAGCGCCACCGAGGCACTGCGCCAGCTGGAGTCGCTGCCCCATCTCGACCTGGTCCTGATGGATCACTATCTGCCGGACGAGACGGGCCTGGCGGTGGTCCGGGAGATGCGCCGCCGCGGCCACCAGACCGATGTGATCATGGTGACGGCGGCCCGGGACGTGGCGACCGTGCAGGCCGCGATGCGGCACGGCGCGTTGCAGTACCTGGTCAAGCCGTTCGCCTTCGCGGGCCTGCGCGCCAAGCTGGAGGCGTACGCGAAGCTACGGCGCACGCTCGACGGCGGCGGCGAGGCGGAACAGGCGGAGGTGGACCGCATCTTCGGCGCCCTGTCCGCCTCCTCGGACCCGGGGCTGCCCAAAGGTCACTCCCCCACCACCGCGGAGCTGGTACGCCGGTCCCTGATCAACGCCGAGGGCCCGTTGTCGGCCCAGGAGATCGCCGAGCGGACCGGGGTGAGCCGCCAGACCGCCCAGCGCTATCTGAAGCTCCTGGAGCGCACGGGCCGGGCCCGACTCACCCTGAAATACGGCGACGCGGGCCGCCCTGAACACCGTTACGTGTGGGCGACCCGCGCCTGAGGGCACGGCCCGTGGGGGCGGGGGAAGGGGCCGTACCCCCAAATGCATACGGATTCAGCCCTTGGCCTTCTCCACGAACTCCGTAGTGAACGTCTTGCTCAGGTCCACCTTGGCGTTCTTGATGTTGGGGTTGAACGCCTTGAGCACCTTCTCGACGGTCTCGGGGCCGTTCTTGGGCATCACGCCGTCGTCCGTGAACATCGGCAGCGTGCTCTCGATGGAGGCGGCGTAGAGGAGCTTGTTGCCCTGGGAGTAGTCGGCGGGCATCTTGTCGGCGATCTGCGAGGCGCTGTGGGTGGACATCCACTTGAGCGTCTTGACGAATGCATTGACCAGCTTCTGGACGGTGTCCTTGTGACCGTTGACCCAGTCCGTCTGCATGTACAGGCTTGACGACGGGTACGGGCCGCCGAGCGCCTGCTGGGACCCCTCAGGGGTCCGCATGTCGAGCAGGACCTTGCCCTCCTTCTTGTCCAGGATCGTGGCGACGGTCGGGTCGGTCGTCATTCCGGCGTCGATGGAGCCCTTCTGCAGCGCCGAGATGAACGTCGGCCCCGCTCCGACGGCGACCGGGGAGAACTCGTTGACGTTCACGCCGTTCTTGACGGCGAGGTACTTGGTGAGGAAGTCGGTCGAGGACCCGAGACCGGTGATGCCGAGCTTCTTGCCCTTGAAGTCCTTGGGCGACTTGATGTCGCCCGCCGCCTTCTTGGAGACGATCTCCACCTCGCCGGGCGCCTGCGAGAACTGCACGACCGACTCCACGGCCTTGCCCTTGGTCTGCAGGTCGAGCGTGTGGTCGTAGAAGCCGACGGCCCCCTGGACCTGCCCGGAGACGAGAGCGGTCTCGGCCTGCACACCGGCCGGCTCGCTCAGCATCTCGACGTCGAGGCCCTCCGCGTCGAAGTAGCCGAGCCGCTGCGTGAGCATCGCGGGCATGTAGATGACCTTGTCCAGGCCACCCACCATGATCTTGACCTTGGTCCCCTTGCCGTCCCCCTTGTTCCCCGAGCCGCTGGAGGCGGTGCTCGCCGCGTCGTTGGCGCAGGCGGTGAGGGAGGAGACGGCGAGCAGACCGGCGGCGGCCAGAGTGCTGTATCTGACGGACTTGCGCATGACGTTCACGTCCTTGTGAGAGGGCGGTGCGGGGAGAAGTGAGGGGGGACCTGGGGGAGTTCAGCTTTCGGAACCGGCCGGCTTCCAGCGGAAGATGCGGCGCTCGGCGAAGGTCAGCAGCCCCTCTGCGGCGAGGGCCACGACGGCGAGGATGACCATCGCCGCGTAGACGCCGGCTGTGTTGAAGGTGCCCTGTGACTGCGCGATGAGCAGGCCGACGCCCTTGGTGGCGCCGATGTACTCGCCGACGATGGCGCCGATGAGGGCGAAGCCGAAGCTGACATGGAGGCTGGTGAAGATCCAGGAGGTTGCGGAGGGGATGACCACCTGGAGCGTCACCCGCCGGTCGCTGGCCCCGAGGATCCGGGCGTTGGCGACCAGGTTGCGGTCGACCTCGCGGGCGCCCTGGAAGGCGTTGAAGAAGACGGGGAAGAAGACCAGGACGACGGCCGACGCGACCTTCGAGGCCGGGCCGAGCCCGAACCAGATCACGAAGATCGGGGCCAGGACGATCCTGGGGATCGAGTTGAGCACCTTGATGTATGGACCAAGGACATCGGCGAGAAAGGTGATCCGGCCGAGGACGATACCGGCCACGACACCGGCGATCACACCGAAGACCCAGCCGAGCAGCGCCTCGTAGAGCGTGTACCAGATCTGCTCGCCCAGGGATCCGATGGCGGTTCCGTGCGTCACCCAGGTCCAGATCTGGTCCCAGATCTTCGACGGCATCGAGAAGTTGAACGGATCGATGGCCTTGGTGCGGGAGAGCACCTCCCACAGGCCGAGGACCGCGACCAGGAGCAGCAGCCGGGCCACCGTGATGCCGATTCTTCGTCTACGGGCGGCACGCGCGCGTGACTGGGAGCGGTCCGGCGCCTTGGCCGTGTCGACGACCGGCGTACTGAGCACCTCAGGCGACATTGACGGCACCCCTCTCGCGGGTGATCCGGACCTCTTCGCCCAGGGACTCCCAGATCTCGCGGTAGATCTCGATGAAGCGCGGTTCGAGACGCACGGACTCGACCTTGCGCGGCCGCGGCAGGTCGATGTCGAAGACGTGCTTGACGGTGGCGGGACCGGCGGTCATCACGACGACCTTGTCGGCCAGCGCGATCGACTCCTCCAGGTCGTGGGTGACGAACACGACGGAGGCACCCGTGCCCGCCCACAGCTCCAGCAGCTCGTCCGACATCAGCGCCCTGGTCTGCACGTCGAGGGCCGAGAAGGGCTCGTCCATCAACAGGATCTCGGGGTCGTTGACGAAGGTCGCGGCGAGCGCCACGCGCTTGCGCTGGCCGCCGGAGAGCTGGTGCGGGTAGCGATCCTCGAAGGCCGAGAGCCCGACCCGGGCGAGCCACTCGCGCGCCTTCTCCTTGGCCTCCGCCTTGGGCACACCGCGAAAACGCGGGCCCGCCATGACATTGGACAGAACCGTCCGCCAGGGGAAGGTGGCGTCCTGCTGGAAGACGAATCCGACCTTGTCGCCCACGCCGTTGACCGGCTCCCCGGCGACCAGGACGTCGCCCTCGGTGGGCTCCTCCAACCCGCTGACCAGCGTCAACGTCGTCGACTTCCCACAGCCCGTGGGCCCGACGACCGCCACGAACTCGCCGCGCCCGACCGTGAGGTCCAGCTCCTTGACGGCCGTGTGCAGACCCCCGGACGGGGTCTTGAAGATCTTGCTCGCGCCCCGTAGCTGGATGGCGGGGCTTGTGTCTGCGCTCATGGCCGGGGACGGTAGATGTGGGCCGGGCCACAGCAGCAGCCTTGTGGGCACATGCCGTTCTTTTGCTTGCAACAGCCTGTTGTGCTCGTTTTGCTCACGCTAGAACTGCGGAGCCGAAACACCGGCGAAACCTTCGCCAGGCCTTGACAGAAAGAGGCCCGATGATTGACGTCCTGGTCGTGGACGACGACTTCCGCGTCGCTGAGATCAACGCCAAGTACGTGGGTAAGGTTCCCGGCTTCCGGGTGGCCGACCGGGCGCACAACGCTGCCCAGGCGCTGAGCAGCGTGCAGCGCGGGGGCATCGATCTGGTGCTGCTCGACCACTACCTGCCCGACCAGACGGGCCTCGAACTCGTCCACCGCATGCGCGAACAGGGCCACGGCACGGACGTCATCATGATCACCGCGGCGAGCGACGTGGGGACCGTACAGGCGGCCATGCGCCTCGGCGCACTGCACTATCTGGTCAAGCCGTTCACCTTCGCCGCGCTGCGCACCCGCCTCGACTCCTACGCCGCCCTGCGCCGCACCGTCGACCGGGTCGGCGGCCGCGGCATCGCCGGCCAGGACCAGGTGGACCGGATCTTCGGCGCGCTGCGCACCGCTCCGACGCCGTCGTCACCGGGTCTGCCCAGCGGCCACTCGGAGCCGACGAGCGACCTCATCTGCCATGTCCTGCACCAGGCCGACCACCCGCTCTCGGCCCACGAAGTGGCGGCGGAGACGGGCCTGAGCCGCTCCACGGCCCAGCGCTACCTGCGCAATCTCGAACAAGCCGGCCGCCTCCGCCTCACCCTGAAATACGGCGACACAGGGAGACCCGAGCACCTCTACTCGTGGGTGGCGCCCTAGTCGCCCCAGTTCCTCGTACGACGGTGAAGCGGCGCTTCTACGCGGCTCCCGCCCCCGTCAGCGACCGCACCTCCGTCTCCGCGTGCTTGGCCTCGTCGGGGACCTCATCGGAGGTGACCGTGCCCAGCCAGCCCGCGAGGAAGCCCAGCGGGATCGACACGAGACCGGGGTTCTGGAGCGGGAAGTACTGGAAGTCCACGCCCGGGAACAGCGATTCCGGGCTGCCCGAGACCACCGGCGACAGGACGACGAGGACCAGTGCGGGGATCAGCCCGCCGTACACGGCCCACACCGCGCCACGGGTGGTGAAGCCGCGCCAGAACAGCGAATACAGCAGCACCGGGAGGTTCGCCGATGCGGCGACCGCGAAGGCGAGGCCGACCAGGAAGGCGACGTTGAGGTCCCGGGCCAGCAGCCCGAGGCCGATCGCGACCACGCCGATACCGACGGACGCGACCCGTGCCACGGCCACCTCGCTGCGCGGCTTCCCGCGACCGCGCCGCAGGGAGGCATACAGGTCGTGGGCCACGGACGCCGAGGAGGCGAGCGTGATGCCGGCGACCACGGCGAGGATCGTGGCGAAGGCGACGGCGCCGACAATGGCGAAAAGAATCGTTCCACCTGTGGAGTTCGCACCGCCGCCCAGGTCGAGTGCGAGCAGCGGGACCGCCGTGTTCCCTGCCGCGTTCGACCCTCTGATCGCCTCCGGTCCCACGATCGCTGCAGCGCCGAACCCGAGGACGATCGTCATCAGATAGAAGCCGCCGATGAGCCCGATCGACCAGAGCGCCGAGCGCCGCGCGGCCCGGGCGGTGGGCACGGTGTAGAAGCGGGACAGGATGTGCGGCAGCCCCGCGGTGCCCAGCACCAGGGCCAGGCCGAGACTGATGAAGTCGAAGCGGGCGGTCCAGTCCCCGCCGTACGCCAGCCCCGGCGCGAGGAACGCGTCCCCGTGGCCGCTGCGCCCGGCCGCCGTCAGCAGCAGCCGGTCGAAGTCGCCGTGGAACCGCACGAGGACGAGCACGGTCAGCGCGACCGTGCCGGCCAGCAGCAGGACCGCCTTGACGATCTGGATCCAGGTGGTGGCCCGCATCCCGCCCAGCGACACATAGATCACCATGAGCGCGCCGACGCCGATGACGGTCCAGGCTCGCGCGGCCGGACTCGTCCCGCCGAGCAGCAGCGCGACCAGGCTTCCCGCCCCCACCATCTGCGCCACCAGATACAGAACGGACACGGTGACCGAGGAAGTTCCCGCCGCGATCCGCACGGGCCGCTCGCTCATCCGCGCCGCCACGACGTCCGCCAGCGTGAACCGCCCGCAGTTGCGCACCAGTTCGGCGACGAGGAACAGCACCACCAGCCAGGCCACGAGGAAGCCGACCACATACAGCAGCCCGTCGTACCCGAACAGCGCGATGAGCCCCGTGACGCCCAGGAAGGAGGCCGCCGACATGTAGTCGCCCGCGATGGCAAAACCATTCTCCATCGGGGAGAAGAGGCGCCCGCCCGCATAGAACTCCTCCGCGGACCCATGCCGGTTGCGGCTCGCCCATGTCGTGATCGCCAGCGTGACGGCGATGAACGCGCTGAACAGAAGCAGCGCCAGCGTCTGATGATCATCCGTCACGACACACCGCCCCGCACCCCGCGCGTCAACTCCTGCGTGTCCCAGCGCAGTTCGAGGGCGGCCCGGTCCCTGCGCAGCCGCGCATGCCGGGCGTAGGCCCAGGCGAACAGGAACGTCGTGAGGAACTGCCCGAGCCCCGCGAGCATCGCCACGTTCACGGCGCCCGCCACGGGCCGCGCCATCAGCCCCGGTGCGGTGGTGGCCGTCACGACGTACCCCACGTACCACCCGAGGAAGACGACGACCCCCGGCACCACGAACCTGCGGTAGGTACTGCGCACTTCCCGGAACGCGGCGCTCCGCTGCACCTCCAGATAGACATCGACCGCGGCGTCGTCGCCGCTCTCCCTGCGCGCGGCAGTGCTCCCGGGTCCCGGAACCTGCCCATGGGGGCCGTCCGACTCGCCCCACCCGGAGGCGAGAGCGTCGTACCACGGGTCGTCGTACCTCACGCTCCCGGACGCCTCGGCAGGGGACGGAACGTGATCCTCACGGTGCTCGGCCGCACCATCGGCGCCACCCCCGTCATCGCGGGACCGGCCGTTGCTTGACTGCATGCCCAAGGATGGACAGAACGGGAAGATCCCTGACTCTTCTTCCCCCCGCTCTTCACCCCATCAGGTGATTCATCCCACCGGTGGCCGCGCGAGCCCCTTCGCGTACGCGTAACGCACCGCCTGCGCACGGTCCTTGAGCCCCGTCTTGGCGAAGAGGTTGTTGATGTGGGTCTTCACCGTCGCCGTGGAGACATGCAGTCTGCGGGCGATCTCCTGGTTGCTGAGCCCCTCGGCGATCAGCAGCAGGACCTCGGTCTCACGCGTGGTGAGCCCGTCCGGCGCCTCGGTCTCGACAGCCGGCTGCGGCTCGGGACCGGACAGCCGCTCCAGCAGCCGCCGTTGGATGCTCGGCGACAGCCCCGCGTCCCCGGACAGCACGCTCCGCACGGCCCGTACGATCTCGTCCCCGCCCGCGTCCTTGGTGAGATAGCCCCGCGCCCCCGCTCGCAGCGCCGGGAACAGCGAGTCGTCGTCCGCGTACGTCGTGAGCACCACGACCTGAGTGCCCGGGTGTTCGGCGCGGATCCGCCGGGTCGCCTCCACGCCGTCGCAACGCGGCATGCGCAGGTCCATCAGCACCACGTCCGGAGCGAGTTCGGCGACGAGCCGCACCGCCTCGAACCCGTCCCCCGCGGCCCCGACCACCTCGATCCCGGGCAGCAGGCCCAGCAGCATCACGATGCCCTCACGCACCACCGTCTGGTCGTCCGCGACCACCACTCGCGCAGGCCTGTCCTCGGCCCCTTCGGTCATACGGGCACCTTCAACGTCACCGCGAAACCCTCCTCGTCCCGCCCTGCCTCCAGCGAGCCGCCGAGCAGCTCGGCCCGCTCACGCATGCCCAGCAGACCGTACCCGCCGCCCGCCTTGGTGAGCTCGCCCGGCGAACCTCCGAAGTCCCGCACGTCCAGCGTCACTTGCCGGTCGCTGTAGTCCAGCCGCACCTGCACCTTCGCCCCCGGCGCATGCTTGCGGACGTTCGTCAGGGCCTCCTGGGCGACCCTGCGCACCGCCTGCGACGCCTCGGCCGGCAGCTGTCTCCGCTCACCCGTAATGGTGACCTCGGCACCCGCTGTCGTCCCGACGAGCTGCGAAAGGAAGTCCTCCAGCGGAGTCATCTCGCCGCGCAGTGCGGAGAGTGCCTGCCGCGTCTCGTCGAGACCGTCGCGCGCCATGCCGCGTGCCGCCACCACCCGCTCCAGGATCTGCTCGCGGTCGGCACCGCGCTCGATCAGCAGCCTGGCCGCCTCCAGGTGCACGAGCTGCGCGGAGAGGCTGTGCGCGAGCACGTCGTGGATCTCCCGCGCGATCCGGGTGCGCTCCGCCAGCGCCGCCGACTCCGCCTCGGCGACCCGGGCGGCCCGCTCCTGGGCGAGCAGTCTCTGCGCATTGCCACGCGCCTCGGCGTCGAGCCGCAGCACATAGCCGGCCAGGGCGAGACCTGCCGTGGTGGCCGCTGTGGTCAGCCATACGTCGTTGTTCACCGCGGCGTACGAGGACAGGGCGACGGAGGCTGTCGGCAGGGCGACCGCCAGCGGCAGCCGCTCGAGAGCGGAGACGGCGCAGCCGCACCACAGGACGAAGGCGGGCCCCTGGAATCCCCCCGCCTGACCCGCCGCGGCCAGTCCCAGCAACAGCAGCATGCACGCCAGGGAGGGCCACAACCGGTGCTGGAGCGTGGTGCGGTAGTAGGCCCAGGCGAGGAATGCGGCCAGCACCACTCCGGCACCGCCGGCGACCGCCACCCAGCCGTGGACCCGGCTGCCGTGGAAGGCGGTCGACAGCAGGAATCCGAGGGCGGCCAGCCTCACGACCCAGGCGATCATGCGCCGGGGCCGTGATGTGCCTGCTTGCCCGAGCGCCTCCCGCGAGGGCCAGCGCGTCCAGACGTTCTCCGTCACACACGCTCCTTCCGTGCGGGGCGGGCCATGGGGTCACCGTACGCCGTGGTGGGACCCGCGGCCGGGGCGATGGATTGTGCCCGCCACATCAGGATTCCCGAGCGGACCAGGAGGGTGGCGGCGAGGGCGACGAGCAGGGCGGCGCTGTCCTGGTGGACGCCTATGGCGGCACCGAGCGCGTAGAGACCGACGCGCAGGGCGATGCCGACGATCCAGACGGTCACGCTCGCCTTGGTGCTCTTGCTCCACACCGAGCCGTCCGGCTGCGCCCATATTCGGGTGGTCCAGGCCCAGCCGGCTCCGGTGGCGAGGCCTATGAGGAGCTCGGCACCGAGCAGCGCGATCGATGCGGTGTGGTGATGGGCGTCCACGATGCCGGGTTCGCGCAGGGCGACGACGGCGATGATCGCGGGCACGAGCCACCAGCGCCTTCCGGTGCCGATCTGCTGTGCGCGGAACTGCCGGACGATCACCAGGACGACCACGGCCGCGATCACCAACGCGTTGACGAGCCCGGACATCGATGCCTCCGTGAGCGAAGAAGGGGGCCGCGACAGCGACTGCTGCCCGACGCCTTCGACGCTACGGAAATCTGCAGGTCAGCAGATCGGAGCTGGGGTGGATCGTGGGTGGAGCCGTAAACGGCTGCCGGCTCCACCCGTGGGTGGAGCCGACGTACGACACCGCTGCTGGTGACCGGGCGAACCGCTCCGGCCGAGTGCAACGGGAACCACGCCGGGCCGAGCGCTGCGGGAACCCCGCCGAGGCCGAACGCCGCGGGAACCCCGCCGGAGCCGAGCGCAGCCGGCGCCCCGCTCAGGCCGGGGCGCGGCGGCTACGCGTCGATGCGGGACCGGTCCAGCGTCGCCGCCGAGCTGGAGATGAACTCCTTGCGCGGAGCCACGTCGTTGCCCATCAGCAGATCGAAGACGGTCTCGGCGGAGTCCAGGTCGGAGAGGTTGATCCGGCGCAGGGTGCGGTGGCGCGGGTCCATCGTCGTCTCGGCCAGCTGGTCGGCGTCCATCTCACCGAGACCCTTGTAGCGCTGGATGGAGTCCTTGTACCGGATGCCCTTGCTCTCGAACTCCAGCAGCTTGTCGCGCAGTTCCCGGTCGGAGTACGTGTAGACGTACTTGTCCTGGCCCTTCTTCGGCTGAACGATCTCGATGCGGTGCAGCGGCGGCACCGCGGCGAAGACCCGGCCCGCCTCGACCATGGGCCGCATGTAGCGGTGGAAGAGCGTCAGCAGCAGGGTCCGGATGTGGGAGCCGTCGACATCGGCATCCGTCATCATGATGATCTTGCCGTAGCGGGCCGCGTCGATGTCGAACGTACGGCCCGAGCCGGCTCCTATGACCTGGATGATCGCGCCGCACTCGGCGTTCTTGAGCATGTCGGTCACGGACGACTTCTGGACGTTGAGGATCTTGCCGCGGATCGGCAGCAGCGCCTGGAACTCGGAGTTCCGGGCGAGCTTGGCCGTGCCGAGCGCGGAGTCACCCTCGACGATGAACAGCTCGCTGCGGTCCACGTCGTCGCTGCGGCAGTCGGCGAGCTTGGCCGGCAGCGACGAGGACTCCAGAGCCGTCTTCCGACGCTGGGCGTCCTTGTGCTGGCGGGCCGCGATGCGCGTACGCGCGGCGGCGACGGCCTTCTCCAGCACCACGCGCGCCTGGGCGGCGGCGTCCCGCTTGGTGGAGGTCAGGAACGCCTTGAGCTCCTTGGCGACCACTGTGTTCACGATGCGCCGGGCTGCCGAGGTGCCGAGGACCTCCTTGGTCTGGCCTTCGAACTGGGGCTCGGCCAGGCGTACGGTGACGACGGCGGTGAGGCCCTCCAGGGCGTCGTCCTTGACGATGTCGTCCTCGGCGACGCGCAGCAGCTTCTTGGCGCGCAGCACCTCGTTGACGGTGTTGGTCACGGCCGTCTCGAAGCCCGCGACGTGGGTGCCTCCCTTGGGGGTGGCGATGATGTTGACGAACGACCTCAGGGTCGTGTCGTAGCCCGTGCCCCAGCGCATCGCGACATCGACGTCGAGCTCCCGGGTGACCTGGGTCGGCGTCATCTGCCCGTGCTCGTCCAGGACGGGGACCGTCTCCCTGAAGGTGCCCTGGCCGGACAGGCGCAGCACGTCGCAGACCGGCTTGTCGCTCGCCAGGTACTCGCAGAACTCGCTGATGCCGCCGTCGAAGCGGAACGACTCCTCGCCCTTGCTGCCGCCTTCACCGAGGCCGAGCTCGTCGCGGACGACGATGGTCAGGCCGGGCACCAGGAACGCGGTCTGGCGGGCGCGCTGGTGCAGCGTCTCCAGGGAGAGCTTGGCGTCCTTGAGGAAGATCTGGCGGTCGGCCCAGTAGCGCACGCGCGTGCCGCTGCGGGTCTTGGGGATCTTCTTGGCCTTGCGCAGGCCGCTGCCTGCCTCGAACTTGGCGTCGGGGCCGTTCGTGGCGAAGGCGCCCGGCACGCCGCGCCGGAAGCTGATCGCGTGGGTGTGGCCGCCGCGGTCCACCTCGACGTCCAGGCGGGCCGACAGGGCGTTCACCACGGAGGCGCCGACGCCGTGCAGACCGCCGGAGGCGGCGTACGAGCCGCCGCCGAACTTGCCGCCCGCGTGCAGCTTGGTCATGACGACCTCGACGCCGGACAGGCCCGTCTTGGGCTCGACGTCGACCGGGATGCCCCGGCCGTTGTCCCGTACGTCCACCGAGCCGTCGTCGTGGAGGATCACCTCGATGTGATCGCAGTAGCCCCCGAGGGCCTCGTCCACGGAGTTGTCGATGATTTCCCACAGGCAGTGCATCAGGCCGCGGCTGTCGGTCGACCCGATGTACATGCCAGGGCGCTTCCGCACGGCCTCGAGCCCCTCGAGGACGAGCAGGTGCCGCGCGGTGTAGTTGGAACCGTCCCGGTCTGCTCCTGCCAGCAGCGCTGTGGACGGCACGGACGTCTCGGCGGTCACGCGGTTCGCTCCTCGCTGAATTTCAGGTGAGCCCCTGGTGGGTAAGGGCCCGGCTTCGGTTGCCGTCAAGAGGGTACCGAGGCCTGGTAGAGCCGTTGTAACGCCACCCTCTGCTGAAGTTGAGCGTAGTCCAGTGTCGCATACGTGTTCGATCCCTCGATGGGGTGAAGTACATATCACGTTCCCTTCCAGGCATGAACCATTTAGGCTCCGGGCACGTCCTCATGAACAACCGGCAACCCAGCCGGGAGGACCAGACATTGACAGACCGCGCGAACCCGTACGACACGACTGACACGCAATACGGCACATTCGCCGCCAACCGGCAGCAGACAGCCGGCCTCGAAAGATTTTTTCGAGGAAAAGCCCGGGGCGGGAACGTTTTAGGGCTGGTTGGATGTTGACCCTGGTACGACAGCTCGTCGAGCTAGAGAAGAGGCGACGTGACTACTGTTCTGACCCCCGCGAGCCCGCTGACGGCCGCTGATCGGTGCGACCGCTGCGGCGCGCAGGCCTACGTACGTGTGGTCCTGCTCAGCGGCGGAGAGCTGCTCTTCTGCGCCCACCACGGGCGCAAGTTCGAGCCGGAACTCAAGAAGATCGCCGCTGAGATACAGGACGAGACGGAGCGGCTCACGTCCGTTCCGGAGACCGCACCAGACGAAGAGCGCTGAGACCTCGCATCCACGACGAGCCAGTTCCGGCACAGGCCGGTCGACGGGCGGCGCGTTCCCTCCTCACAGGGACGCGCCGCCCGCGCTCATAAACGGCAGAGGATGACGCTCAGACCCCTCCGGCAGCCCCGCGGGCCCCGTTCGCCCAGGCAGCCGCATTCCGCGCCCGTACGACCTCGGAGACGCGCGTATAGACGCCGGGACTGCCGGCGCGACCGCAGCCGCTCCCCCAGGACACGAGCCCGATCAGCTTCCCCTGGGCCACCAGGGGACCGCCACTGTCCCCCTGACAGGCGTCGTGGCCCCCTCCGGCCTCTCCGGCGCACAGCATGCTCTTGGCGATGTAGGTGCCTTCGGTACTGCCCGGGTACGCCTCCTGGCACCGTGCGTCGGACAGCACGTGCAGGCGCGTCGCGCGCAGACTGTGCGCATAGTCTCCGCCGCCCGTGAGATCTCCCCACCCGGAGACCATGGCACTCGTGCCCGGCTCGTACGCCGGGTCACCCGAGGCCGCCATCTCGATGACCGAGCTCTGCGGCAGCGGCTCGGCGAGCGTCAGCAGTGCGAAGTCCTCGGCGTTGCTGCCGCTGTCGTAGTCAGGATTCACCCGGACCGCACGCACCGGGATCTCCTGGCCGCGGTTGGAGAGCAGGTCCGTACGGTTCGAGATGACCTTCAGGTCGTGCACGCTCTTCGCCGACGTGCCGAGGACGTCCTCCCCCATGCAGTGAGCAGCGGTGAGCACGGTCGTACGGCCGATGACCACACCCCCGCAGAACTGCCCCGCCCGCGTACCCCCGAACCGGTCACGGCTGGACAGCGCCACCGTCCAGGGACTCTCGGACACATCGATCGGGAAGCTCCCTATGATGACGCCGCCGGCGGCTGCAGAAGCAGGGGACGGCGCGGAAAGCATCGGTATTGCGGTCGCCGCCGCCGCAAACACCAGCGGCCGCACCAGCGCCCGGACAAGGGATCGACGCATGCAGACTCCTCACTCTGGGTTGGTCCTCGCAGACCCAGAGTCATCCAGCGCGGGGGGCGGCGCATTCGCTGGGCAGGCTGCTCGGCCGCGAGGCGCACTGTGGGCGTCGGGGGCGTAGGACACGGTTCGGTGGAGGTGGTCGTCGCTCGGCGTGAGCGCCGGGCTGCGGGCCCGCCCGCAGCCCGGCGGTACATCCAGCTGAGGCGGGTGCGCCATGCGTGTGAGGGCACACAGGCGAGTCACGGCTCGCTGAACCGGACCGTTGCTCTCATCAGCGGCCCTCCTCGACGTCCACGCCGCCGAAGGGATCGGACTGCAGGTCGACTACGACCTGCTGTCCACGGAGGCCAAGCAACTCACGCGGATCCGCCGGGAGTTCAAGGGCATTGAGAACTGACGGCTGATGGTTCGACGCGCTGATGACGACCTTCCGACCGGGCGCCGGGGACGGCCCGTCACCCCCGAGTCAGGCGTTGATGCACCGGCGGCGCGCACAGCACAGCGCCCCTGACCCGTAAATCCCAGGGTCAGGGGCGCTGCCGAAAAACCGACCTAGTCGAGGTAATCCCGCAGCACCTGCGACCTCGACGGGTGGCGGAGCTTCGACATGGTCTTGGACTCGATCTGGCGGATGCGCTCGCGCGTGACGCCGTAGACCTTGCCGATCTCGTCGAGGGTCTTCGGCTGACCGTCGGTGAGACCGAAGCGCATGGACACGACGCCGGCCTCGCGCTCCGACAGGGTGTCGAGCACGGAGTGCAGCTGCTCCTGCAGGAGCGTGAAGCTGACGGCGTCGGCGGGCACGACGGCCTCGGAGTCCTCGATGAGGTCACCGAACTCGCTGTCGCCGTCCTCGCCCAGCGGGGTGTGCAGGGAGATGGGCTCGCGGCCGTACTTCTGGACCTCGATGACCTTCTCGGGGGTCATGTCGAGTTCCTTGGCCAGCTCCTCCGGGGTGGGCTCGCGGCCCAGGTCCTGGAGCATCTGGCGCTGCACGCGCGCGAGCTTGTTGATGACCTCGACCATGTGCACCGGGATACGGATGGTGCGGGCCTGGTCGGCCATGGCGCGGGTGATCGCCTGACGGATCCACCAGGTGGCGTACGTGGAGAACTTGTAGCCCTTGGTGTAGTCGAACTTCTCGACCGCGCGGATCAGACCGAGGTTGCCCTCCTGGATGAGGTCCAGGAAGAGCATGCCGCGGCCGGTGTAGCGCTTGGCCAGGGAGACCACCAGACGGAGGTTGGCCTCCAGGAGGTGGTTCTTGGCGCGGCGGCCGTCCTCCGCGATGATCTCCAGCTCGCGCTTGAGCTTCGGGGCGAGCTTGTCGGCGTTCGCGAGCTTGTCCTCGGCGAACAGGCCCGCCTCGATGCGCTTGGCGAGCTCGACCTCCTGCTCGGCGTTGAGCAGGGGGACCTTGCCGATCTGCTTGAGGTAGTCCTTGACCGGGTCGGCGGTGGCGCCCGCCGCGGCGACCTGCTGGGCCGGCGCGTCGTCCTCGTCCTCGTCGGAAAGCACAAAGCCGGCGCTCTCGGCACCCTCGGGCTCGTCGCCCTTGGGGGTCTCCTCGACCGTCTCTTCCTCGACGGCCTCGGCGTCGTCCTTCTTCGCGCTGGTCTTCTTGGCCGCCGCCTTCTTGGCGACCGTCTTCTTCGCAGCCGCCGGCTTCTTCGCGGCGACCGCCTTCTTCGCAGCGGCCTTCGGGGCGTCGTCCTCGACCGGCGTGTCGGCGACGGGCGGTGCCTCCGGGGCGGCGGTGGCGGTGGCCTTCCTGGCCGTCGCCGTCTTCGCCGCGACCGTCTTGGTGGCGGTGCGCTTGGCCGGACTCTTCGCTGCGACGCTCTTTCGGGTGCGCTTGGGCTCCGCGGCACTGACCATCAGCGTCACACCCTCTTCCTCGAGGATCTGGTTGAGGCTGCGCAGTACGTTCTTCCACTGAGTGGCCGGAATCTGGTCAGCTTCGAAGGCCCGACGCACATCGTCGCCGGCGATCTGCCCCTCAGCCTTTCCCCGCTCAATGAGAGCCATGACAGAGACGGACTCGGCGATCTCCGGCGGGAGCGTACGGGATGTGCTGGCCGACACGAACAACCTCTCGGAACGTTGGAAAACGGCTTCCGGCCCCGTCCACTGCGGACAGGAGCCGACCGCCGGCTTGGGGATTGGGCCGACGGCGCGGGCGGGGGCCGGGAAGATGCACAGCGCCGCAAGCGGCGTCCGTATTCCCTCCTCGGCTGTCACCTCTTAGGTCATCGCGCTGTTTCCACGAGTGTTACGCCCAATCTACGTGGCCCGAGTCACAGCCCGTAAGCGTCCAAAAACGGACAGAAACGGGCAGACGAGGTTGCCTGCGACTCAGACCGTGGCACTTTCAGGATCTCGCGGTCCGTTTTCAGTGTCACACAGCCCGTCACGCACACGGCCCGCCATCCGCACGCACACGGCCCGCCTTCCGCGCAGCCCGTCATGCACACGGACCGTCACGCCGTCGGACCCCGCAGGATCTCCGGGATCCTGCGGGGTCCGACGGAGGCGGTTCGGCGGCCGAGCGATGCCCAGGAGGAGGGAGGCACCTCCCGGCCGCGCCGCCCGCGGGTGTGGTCAGTGTTCGCGCGGCGCGGGCACCACGCGCTCCACCTCGGGGTGGGCGGTGAGCAGTTGGCGCATGGCGGACTCGGCCGCCACGCCGTCTCCGGTGGCGAGGGCGTCGACGATCCGGCCGTGGTGGCCCAGGGACGCCTCGTTCGGCCGGTCACAGCCGGTGACCGGGCCGCCGGAGACCTGCAGGGCGGCCGAGACGATCCCGGAGAGGTGCTCCAGCATCCGGTTGCCCGCGACCTGAATGAGCAGGGAGTGGAACTCGCTGTCGGCGCGGGAGAAGGTGATGGCGTCGCCCTGCCCCATGGCGTGCCCCATGATCTCCACCATATCGCCGAGCCGCTGCTGGACGTCCTCGCGTCCGTGCCCCGCGGCGAGGCGGGCGGCGAGCGGTTCGATGGTCCAGCGCAGTTCGCTCAGCTCACGGCGCTGGTCGTCGCGCTGCGGACCGAACGCGCGCCATTCGATGATGTCCGGATCGAGGAGATTCCAGTCGCTGACGGGGCGCACGCGCGTGCCGACGTTCGGGCGCGCGCTCACCAGGCCCTTGGCCTCCAGGACGCGGAGCGACTCACGGACGACGGTGCGTGAGACCTCGAAACGCTGGCCGATCTCCTCGGGAACCAGCGGACGGTCGGCGCCCAGATCGCCGGAGACGATCATCTGACCCAGCTGCTGGACGAGTTGGCCGTGGAGCCCGCGTCCGCGACTGCCTGCGGCACGCCGGCCCACGCGGCTCAGCTCGGGATCCGCGCCCTCCCAGGCGGGGGCTCCTACGCGGTCGGACACGTGGGTCTCCGCGTAGGGGTAGCGGTCGAGTTCGCCCGGGCCGGCCAGACCGGAGTCTGCGGAGCGGGCGGCGGTCATCATGGTGTGCGCAAGGGTACTCACGGAACCTTTGTCGGCGCCCTCCTCAACTCCCTTGAGGGCTTTGGTGAAAAGCACACGAAAGGGTGATCGCTCACCCCGTCGCAATTGACGCCTTATCGGAAAGAAATGGGCTTACCCCTGGGAGTTGCGCACAGGGCAGGGCGAAAGTGTGCGGACGGTCGTCATCGGAACCTGCTGCGCAGCGTGGTGAGCAGATATGCGCAGAGCAGCGCCGTGAGCGACAACGTCAGGGCGCCGCCCACGGGTTGGGCGATCACGCGCGCGACAGCGGACAGATAGCGCTCACCACCGAAGGGCCACTGCGACAGAAGCACCTCCCGCAGCCGCAACGGAAAACCGGCTGCCGTACGCACGGACGAACCCGCCAAGGCCTTTTGTACGAGGGGAACAACGACGACCGGCACCGCCACCACCGCCGCAAGTCCTGCGGTGGTCGACCGGAAGACGCCGGCTGCGAGCACTCCTGCCCACGCGCATCCGACGACCAGCCCGAACCAACTCGCGCTCAGCGAGAGCCAGTCCGCGGGAACTTGCGTGAGCTCCCGTCCGTAGACGATGTAGAGCATCTCGGCGTCGCAGCCGACCGTGAGGAAGGCCAGCATCAGCGCGGTCGCGGTGGCGACGAGGAGTTTCGCGACGAGCAGCCCCAGCCGACGGGGGACTGTGCCGCGATCCGCCGCCAGCGCGGGGTGGCGGAACTCGTCGCCGAAGGCCAGCGCGCCGAGCAGCCCCGCTCCGAGCGCGGCGGGCGGCAGCGGCAGTTCCTGCGGCCACGCGACGAGCAGCCGCTCCTGCGGAGTGTGCCCGCTCCGGGCCAGGAAGAGGGCGGCGAGGGCGGACACGACGAGCACCGCAGCGCCGGTGAGGAACCCTGTGCTGATACCGGCGGCACGACGGATTTCGTAGCGGAGAGGGCGAAGGGGGCTGGGGGCGGAGCGTACGGAGATGGGTGGGGGGAGGGGGGACGACAGGTCGTCGGCCCGGGCCGGGGAGGGCGGTTCGGGGTTCGCAAGGGAGTGCGCAGGGCGGTGCGCATCCGGGTGCGCTTCGTGGGAGGCGCCGTCAAGAGGCGCTGACGGCGGTTCCGTGCCCGCGTGATGAGGCGCGTCGACCGGGATCGTGACGTGCTGCGCGGCCATGCCATCGCGTACGGCGTCCGACGCGTCGGGCTGGTTGGGCCGGTTGTGCTGGCTGGGCTGGCTGGGCGGGTTAAGCCGGTCCCGCGTCGGTCGATCGGTGTCGGTTGCGGTCTCCTTGACGGGAGCGTCCGTCGCTCCGGGCCCCATGTCCCCAACCTCGTCTGCGAGTTGGTGTACGAGGATGCCGTGCCGGAAGGCGGTCTCGCCGACGTCGGCGCAGCTACTGCCGTATACGGAAAGGCGGTTGCCGCCATCGCGTACGACCTCGACGGAGCGCTGTGCGTTCCGGGCCTCCTTGGTGAGCAGGGCGGCCAGACGGGGGGCGTGCGGACTGCGGACGGCGACGCGGGGGCGGAGCCGGGTGCGTGCGAAGTCCGCGGCGTCCTGGTCGGCGACGACTCTGCCCTGTTCGAGGGTCACGACCCGGTCGGCGCCGCGCGCGGCCTCCTTGGGGTCGGCGGTGGTGAGCAGCACCGTGCCACCCCGGGCCGCGTGCGCGCGCAGCATGCCGTACAGCCAGCGGGTCTCGCGGGCGGAGAGTCCGTCGGCCGGGTCGTCGAGGACGAGGGAGTGCGGGTCGGGCAGCAGCGCGCAGGCCAGGCCGAGACGGCGGTCCATGCCTCGTGAGAGCGTGCCGAGGCGTTCGTCGCGCAGTCCGGCGAGACCCACGGCCTCCATGACCTCGTCGGCGCGGCGGGTGCTCACTCCCGCGGCGGCACACAGCAGACGAAGATGGCCGCGGACCGTGCGGGCCGGATGTCCCGGTACGTCGCCCAGAAGCACGCCGACCTCACGCGACGGGTGCGCGATGCGGTGCAGGGGCCGCCCCCTGAAGTGGGTGATGCCGCGGCCCTGTTGGAGTTCGAGCATGAGTCTGAGGGCCGTCGTCTTGCCCGCTCCCGGCGTACCGAGAAGCGTGGTGAGGCGGCCTGAGTGTGCGTCGAAGGAGACATCGTCGACGGCACACGGAAACCCGTTACGGGGAATGCTGGTCAACCCGAAGACCTGGATCACCCGCAGCAAGATAGCGTGCTATGTCCGGTTTATTGGGGATCGCGCGCCCTTTCCGCAGGCAGTGACGAGCCGGTTCGCACCTGTGCGCCGCTCTGCGCATGGCCGTTGCCCGGAGTTCGGGCTCTGCCGTCACACTTCGGGGCGCAGCATCGGGGGGTTGAGCAGCGTGGCGCCGCCCGCCCGGAACAACTGGGCCGGGCGTCCGCCCTGACGTGTGGTGGTTCCGCCGGTGGGGACGAGGAACCCCGGCGTACCCGTCACCTTGCGATGGAAGTTGCGCGGATCGAGGGCCACCCCCCACACCGCCTCATAGACCCGGCGCAACTCGCCGACCGTGAACTCGGTAGGACAGAACGCCGTGGCGAGGGAGGAGTACTCGATCTTGGATCGCGCGCGTTCCACGCCGTCGGACACGATCTGCGCGTGGTCGAAGGCCAGCGGTGCCACCGGCTCGCCGTCACGGCCGTAGCCGGTCTGCTGCAGCAGCTCCTCCACGGGCGCCCAGCGCGCGTTGCTGGCGTCACCGCCCGCCCGTGGTGCGGGCAGGTCGGGCGCGAGCGCCAGGTGGGCGACGCTGACGACACGCATGCGCGGGTCTCGCTTGGGGTCGCCGTAGGTGGCGAGCTGCTCCAGGTGTGCGCCGTTGTCCTGCGCGGGGACGGACGGATCATGGGCTCGCAGCCCGGTCTCCTCGGCCAGCTCCCGCGCGGCTGCCTGCGCCAGGTCCTCGTCGGCCCGTACGAAGCCGCCGGGGAGGGCCCAGCGCCCCTGGAACGGCGGTTCACCCCTGCGTACCGCCAGCGCGCACAGGGCATGGCGGCGCACGGTCAGCACGACCAGGTCCACGGTGACGGCGAAGGGCGGAAAGGCTGACGGGTCGTAGGGCATGCGGCGATCATAGTCGTCTGCTTGACGATAAACACTCCCTTCGTCGGTCGCTTCGATGGCTGATCCACTTCGGTCCGATATGCGCCTCACCATGCGTTCCGGGTCGTTGTGCGGTGGTGCGCCGTCCAGGGTCAGACCCCCAGTTGCAGCCCGTCGGCGGCCTCCTCGACCATCGCAAGGCCGAGCCGGCTGACCCGTACGGAGAAGGGGGCACCGGCGATCCGGAGTCCCGTCAGCACGATCTCCCCGACAGGAGCGCACTGCACGGGACGCAGTGTGACCGTCCCCGCAGGGGCGTCGGGGCGGATTCCCGCGAGCGCGACCGGCAGGAGGACGCCGGCGGCAGCCGCGGTGGCGGCGGGGCGGCACGCCGCCGGGTGCGGGAGAGGGGCACTGCCGTCGGTGCGCTGCTCCCCCGCGTACATCTCGGGCAGTCGGTAGTCGAAGGCTTCGGCGGCCGACAGTGCCCCTCTCAGCAGTGCACTCGCCTCCTTCTCGTAGCCTGCCGCGGCGAGACCGGCTACGGCGATCGCGGTCTCGTGGACCCGCACGGCACCGGTGCGGTGACCGAACGGGTTGTATCCGGCTTCCTTCGCAGCCAGCCCGCGCAGCCCCCAGCCGGAGTCCATGGCCGGGCCGCCGAGCAACCGCGCGAGCTGTTCGGTCTGCACCTTGTCGAGCAGGCCGGGAGCCAGTTCACCCCCGCCGAGCAGTCCGGTGTCGAGGAGGTGGGCGGCGCCCGCGCCCAGGTGCGGGACCGGGGTACCGTCGGCGGCACGGGCGGCTGCCGGTCGGCCGCCGCCGAGGTCGTCGATCCAGAAGGCCTCCCGAAAGGCCGTCCGCAGTGCCTGAGCCCATTGCCGCAACTCGGTGCCGCCCGGTCTGCCGCAGGCGTCGAGCAGGTCCGCGCCCAGGAGGGCCGCACGGTGGGCGTGGGCCTGCGTCTCGCAGCGGACGGGACCACCGGGGTGCGGATCGCACAGGTACGTGCCGTCGCCGACGATCGTCCGCAGCCAGGTCAGACAGCGCTCGGCCGCCGGCAGCATCTCCTCCGTCTCGGTATCGGGAAGCCCCCAGCGGCGGGCTTCCGCGAGAAGAACCGGGAAGTGCAGGGTGGCTTCGGTACCGGTGCAGCCCGGCGGCAGGTGTGTGCCCGCATCCCGTCGTGGCCCGGGGATCATGCCGGACTGCGGCCCTGTGCCCGGGAGTTGGGTGCGGGCGAGAGTGCGCAGCGTTCCCGCGGCGAGCCGGGTGCCGAGGGGCAACGTCATCCGCGCCGCGGCGAGTGCGTCGGCCGGGGCCGGACCACAGCGCCAGGGGGCTCCGGCCGCGAGATGCAGGTCCGATGGATGCGCCGGATCGCGAAGCAGGAGTGCGTTCAGGTCCTCGACGCTCGTCAGCAGCAACTGCTGGACCCTGGGGTCGTCCCCGGACGCCTGAGCAGGAGCGAGAGGGCTCGCGGCCGCACGCCCCACAGCCCGCACGGGCCCCGCTCCCTCCGGCCGTACTCTCAGCTCCACGCTTCTGCTGCCGCCCGGCGGCAACTCGAACTCCCAGCGCAGCAGCCCCGCGGAGGCCAGCGCATCCGCGGGCGGCGGATCCGCCGTGACCGTGGAGCCCCCGGTGGGACCGGACCAGCGCAGGCCCGAGTCGCCGACGCTGGCGGCCAGTTCGGGCGGAGCCGCGCCGGACGCGATGGCACCCAGCTCGGCCAGGTCCGTACCGAGCGCGACCTCGACCGGCACGCGCAGGGGGCGAAGGGCCGTGCTGTGCAACGTGATGCGCTCCGTGCCGTCCGCCTGGCGAATGCGCTCGACGACGATGTCCGGGTCCGGACCGGAGTGCGGGGAGGCACGCAACGTCCCCACGAACCGGGCCCGGTCGGCCGCGGTCATCCGAGCCTGCACCGCCAGCGGTTCGCGCCCGGAGACGCGGACCCGGCAACGGGAGAGCAGCCGCCTGCCCGCGCGGTAGAAGCCCTCCAGCCCCTGGCCGGTCATCTGCCCTTGCTCCGTCGAGATGGCGAGTCCCGGGAGCCCGACGCAGATCAGCGCGGTGTGAGTGGGTGGCAGTTCGATGGGACGTCGGGGGTGTGGGGGCGGGGTGGGGGTGGAGGTGGGTTTGGGCGGGGTGGATGCCGTAGGCCTCTTGGTTGGCGGCGGGGTTGTTGGCGGCGTCGGGGCCTGGCCTGGGAGGGGCGGTTGTGAGGGGGATCGGCCTGGCGATGGCGCCGAGTGCTGGACTGAGTTGGTCGGCCGGATCGGTGGGTGGTCCGGGTGCAGTGGGCGTAGCACAGGTGGGTTCGGCACGACCGGGGGGCTTGGCATGGCTGAAGGGCTGGGCACGGCTGGGTCGACTGCACGGCGCCCCGGCTCGGACACCTCGACGGCGTTGCGCTGCGGCGGCTCGGGCGTACCGATCGGAAGGTGCCCCGGCTCTGGTGGATCGGTCACACAGCATCCCTCCTGAAGCGGTCGAGCGGCGGTGAGGCCGTATTCGGTCGGACTACGGGTGGAGCAGTTCTGGTCGGCCGGGTTCGGCGCACCCCGGGGTCGACCTGCTGGGGAAATCGAAGACCACTCCTGGCGAGTGGCCGAGAACGCACCCGGGGCGTCGGTCGCGAGCCAGGGCTCGGGCCGGCCGGAACGGTGTGAGGGTGTCGGCGGACCCGCACCCTGCTCGGGAGGCGGCGCGAAACGGTCGTCGGCGGCGGAGGGCGGAGTCGGCTGGTGCATGCAGTGGCTTCTTCGCGCTCGATGCGCCTCGGGCGTGTGCGGCGCCAGGCGGGGGTTTCGGACTGTCGTGGGGTGAGTGGCGACCCGACCATCCAGGCGTTCCGCCACTCAGGTGAACGGACCCGGGGTCCCCCGGGTCACGCCCTCGCCATGCAGACCCGACCGAATGGCGGCCACACGGATGGCTCCGGCGACTTCTCGTTGCCACGGACTGCCATGGACTGCCTGGGGACTGCCTGGACTGCCGCATATTGCTGGACGCGGATCGCTCCATGACCGCTCTCGGTCCGGCCGCGCCGGTTGTCGCTCTCCCCGAACGCCCTCACGTCTCGCCACCGATTCCGTCGCTTCCGGGATGCAGGCTCCCGGGCCGGCTGTCGCGGCGGCTCGCCGGGCTCTTCCCGGACGTCCGCGGACGTCCGTGCCCCGTACGTGCGGGGCCGGGGCGAGTGCCGTTGGAGGGCGACCTTCGTTGACGCGGCACGCCCGGACCACTGTCCCTCGCCTCTGCTTTCGCCGAGCGGGAGTTGCTGCGAAGCGTGCTGCCCTGGCGGGGGCGGCGTCGTGAGCGGGCGGGCGAG
Organism: Streptomyces spinosisporus; assembly: GCF_022698145.1. Lineage (GTDB taxonomy): Bacteria > Actinomycetota > Actinomycetes > Streptomycetales > Streptomycetaceae > Streptomyces > Streptomyces spinosisporus. Next base: position 24,834 of record NZ_JALDAX010000001.1, on the reverse strand, counting down.
CCTGGCATCGGCTCCTTCGCCTCGTTCTGAACCGGGTTCTGCACCGGAGTCGGTACCGAGTCCGGCACCGGGTTCAGCACCGGCTCCGCGGCTCCCTCTTCCCCGGCCAACTGTCGGACTTCCGCCGGCCCACGGTCCTGTCGCTCCGCTCGCAGACAGCGGCGGATCGCCTCCGGGTCCAGGCCCTCGTTGCAGGCCTGGTGCAACAGACGGGCGAACAGGTAGTCGGGGTCCGAGCCCAGTGCCATGGCGAGGGCTTCGCGGGCCTCGAGGTCGTCGCCCGTGGACCACGCGACCCAACCGGCCAGGGTCAGCGGCGCCGCCGCGTGTTCGCGGTACGGCCCGACGCACCTGCGAGCAAGGGCACGCCACAGCCGGAGGGCGGACGCCGCCTCCTCGCCCTCCATCCATTCGGCCGCGCGGTCCCGGGTCACGCGGTCCTGGAGGCCGAGAATCAAGGTCGCGGCCTCGTCATGGGCCAGCAGTTCGTCGTCGCGGCGGTCCGCCGCGAGCGGGCCGGACACCGGCGGTGCCTCCGCCAGCCGTCGCATGATCAGCGAAGCCAGTTCCAGTGTCTCCTCGGCCACGCCCACGCGACTGGCGTCTTCGAGGATCCTGGGCACCAGGGCCGCACTCGCCGCGTCCAGGGCGCTCTCCTGCTCCAGGGCTGCAGCGGTCTCCCAGGGCTGCAACCGGGCCCGCAGCTCGCGCAGGGTGCCGCGGACCTGCAGGCCGGCGTAGGTGGCAGCGGCGGCGAGCACGGAGGTGCCCGGCAGCCCCATGGGCAGGCCCTCCGGCGGGCAACACGCCTCGTTGCTGCAGCAGTACGACCAGAAGCGGCCGTCCGAGATGCACAGCGCCTCGATCACCGGCACGTCGAGGAGACCGCACTCGATGCGCAGCTTCTGGGCCAACGGGCGCAACCGCTCCATGACCTGCCGCCCCGACTCGCCCTTCTCCGGCTCCTGGCACAGATACGCGACCATCTGCTCGGGCCGGGCTCCTCTGCGCTCGCTGCCCGTGACCAGTCCGTGGGCCAACTGCCCCGCCACAGACGCCCAGTCGTCCGGCCCCGCGGGAATGCCGAGCCGGGCTCGGCCACCGAACCGGCCGCGTCCGTCCCTGTCGTGCAGCGCGACCAGCACGATGCTGTCCTCGGGGCGGTAACCGAGCAGATACGGCAGCGCGTCGGCCAGTTCGGCCGGACTGCGCAGCGTCACCTGATGGTCGGCACCGTGGCTGTCGTACGCAGTGCAGTCGACACCGCCCGGGCGGACCGGGCGCGCGAATTCATCCGGGAAGGCCGAGCGCTCGCCATCGGTCCCGTGACCGTCACGCCCCGCCGCCTTGCCGTTTTCGGGAGATCCAGTGCTTTCGCCGTGATTCGTCATACGCAGACGATCTCGCGGATCACGAAACTCCGCTTTGCCCTGTGGATAAGTCCGGCCAGGGACACGTCAATCGGGTGCCGACGTGGACTCCCGCTCCGTCACCGCCAGGTCATCGCCCCAGCCACGCGCAAACTCACCCCGTCGCGGCAAGCACCAGCGGAAGAACCTGGCCGCTGCCCGCCCGGCGAAGGAGCCGGGCGGCCACGGCCAGGGTCCAGCCGGAGTCGGTGTAGTCGTCCACGAGCAGAACCGGCCCGGGCGTCGCAGAGAGCGCACCGGCCAACTCCTCGGACACGGAGAAGGCGCCGGACAACGCCCGAAGGCGCTGGGCGGAATTGCTGCGGGGTGCCGCATGCGCCCCGTCCGATCCCGTGTAGGTCAGGGCGCCGAGCAGCGGCAGGCGGCCCACGGTCGCGATGCCCTGGGCCAGCGAACTCACCAGTTGCGGTCGGGTCAGGGACGGCACGGCGACGACTCCCACCGGCCGGGGTGCGGCGTCCGGCACGTCCGGCGCCCAACCCCCGGGAGAGCGCGCCCAGTCGGCGAGAACCGCCACCGCCGCCTGGAGGACATCGGCGGGTACCGGACCGTCGGGCGCGTTCTCGGCCAGCAGGGGGCGCAGCCTGTTCCCCCAGCCGATGTCGGAGAGCCGTCCCAGGGCGCGCCCAGTGGAGCACTGTTCGCCCGCGGGGATACGGCCCTTGAGTTCGACGCCCAGGGCGGGCATACCCGTCGGCCACATCCTGCGGGGCTCGACCTCCACCCCGGGGCGGTCCAGTTCCTTCGTCGCCGAGCTCAGCGACGTGGTGGAAACCGAAGAATCCGCCCATGCTCCCGCGCAGTTGTCGCAACGGCCGCACGGGCTCGCGCCCTCGTCGTCCAGTTGCCGGCGCAGGAACTCCATCCGGCAGCCGGACGCGCCGACGTAGTCACGCATGGCCTGCTGCTCGGCCGACCGCTGTCGTGCCACCCAGGCGTAGCGCTCGGCGTCGTACACCCACTCGGCGCCCGTAGCGGTCCAGCCGCCCTTCACGCGCTTGACCGCACCGTCGACGTCCAGCACCTTCAGCATGGTCTCCAGGCGGCTGCGCCGCAGATCCACCATCGCCTCCAGGGCGGGCACGGAGAGCGGCCGTCCCGCGTCGGCGAGGGCCGAGAGCGTCTGGCGTACCTGTGCCTCGGGCGGGAAGGCCGTATCGGCGAAGTAGCGCCAGATGGCCTCGTCCTCCTTGCCCGGCAGCAGCAGCACGTCGGCATGCTCGACGCCGCGGCCCGCACGACCCACCTGTTGGTAGTACGCGATCGGCGAGGACGGCGAGCCGAGGTGGAGTACGAAACCGAGGTCCGGCTTGTCGAAGCCCATGCCCAGCGCCGAGGTCGCCACGAGCGCCTTGACCCGGTTGGCGAGGAGGTCGTCCTCGGCCTGCAGCCGGTCGGCGTTCTCCGTGCGACCGGTGTAGGAGGCGACCGGGAAGCCGCGGCCACGCAGATAGGCGCTCGCCTCCTCGGCGGCGGCCACCGTCAGCGTGTAGATGATTCCGGAACCCGGCAGCTCGTCCAGGTGCTCGGCGAGCCAGGCCAGCCGATGGGCGGCGTCCGGCAGCCGGACCACTCCGAGCCGCAGGCTCTCCCGGTCCAGCGGGCCGCGCAGCACCAGGGCCTCGCCGGAGCCGGTGCCCAGTTGCTCGGCCACATCCGCGGTCACGCGCGCGTTGGCGGTCGCGGTGGTGGCCAGCACCGGCACTCCGGGGGCGAGGTCGGCGAGCATCGCCCTCAGCCGGCGGTAGTCCGGCCGGAAGTCATGTCCCCAGTCGGAGATGCAGTGCGCCTCGTCCACCACCAGCAGACCGGTCGTGACCGCCAGCTTGGGCAGCAACTGGTCCCGGAAATCCACGGAATTGAGGCGCTCCGGACTGACGAGGAGCACGTCGGTCTCTCCGCGCTCCACCTCCTCGTGGATGGCATTCCACTCCTCCGGGTTGGCCGAGTTGATGGTCCGCGCGCGGATGCCTGCCCGCTCCGCGGCCTCGACCTGGTTGCGCATCAGGGCCAGCAGTGGCGAGACGATCACCGTCGGGCCTGCTCCGCGTCGGCGCAGCAGGGCGGTCGCCACGAAGTACACGGCCGACTTGCCCCAGCCGGTGCGCTGCACCACCAGGGCGCGACGGCGCTCCTTCACCAGGGCCGCCACCGCCTGCCACTGGTCCTCCCTCAGCCGCGCCGAGCCTCCCGGATCCCCGACCAGCTGAGCGAGGACGGCATCGGCTTCGGCGCGGAGCTCCACTTCGTTCATTCCCCCATGCAACCCGACGCCACTGACAATCAGCCACTCCAACCGACGTGACGATCAGGCGGCGACCGGTCGACGCACCACCTGACGGCACAGCGGCGGCCTCACCCCGCTGGACCGCCCCAGCCGAACGGTGTACGAACTCCAGGTGAACGGTGGCCACACGCGTCGTGGCGCAGCCCACTGGGTAGGGATATAAATCACACACCGCCAGATAGCGGTCAGCGGCCCCAATTGCTCGTTGCCGCATCCCAGTTCGCCAGGAAGAATTGAAGTCCGTTCCCCGCGCACGGCTCGACCGTGGTCCGGCAGGGTCCTGCTGCGGTGTGCGCTCCCCCGAACAAGACCCCGCCCCCAGTGTGGGCGCGTAGCCGAAGGGAGGACCGTGACCTTCGGATTCGCTCCGTCCTCGGCGGCGTCCACGTCGGCGCCAGCCGACCTGTCCGCCGCATCCGCCAACCCTCTCGCCCGCATGCTCGAACCCTCGGAGTGGGCCGCCGCCGGTATCCCCCTGCTGCGCAACCCCCGAGAGGTCGTCAGCGGACTCCACGCCCGTCACCACCCCAGGCCGACCACCGCGGTCGTGGCCGTCCTCGATCCCGACGAACGGCTTTGCGCGAGTGCTTCGTTCACGCGTCGCCCGGCGCCGGCGGACGGCTGGATGTTCCGCAATGCGCTGCTCGCGCAGCTGCGTCGGGTCATCCCGCACGACCTGCGCCGCCGCACACCGGTGCGCACCGCCGTGCTGCTCTACTGCCGTGACGGTGACGCCCGTTGGACCGAGGAGGACGGCGCGTGGATGTGGGGCCTGCGTGACGCGTGCACGCTGCACGGACTGCGCTGCGGGGCGTACATCACGCTGACCCGGGACGGCTGGCAGGTCCTCGGTGAGGGCCGCGCCGGACGCCGTCCTCACGCGGGTTCGGCACGGGAGCCCTTCGGCACGTCCGAGGCACCGCCTCCGCTGCCGCGGACCGGCGGTGCGGCCTCGGAGGTGCTGCGCCGCGCGGCGGCCCGCTGAGAGGACCACCGGCCCGCCCGGCACGCCTTCCTCGCAGCCGCCGCTGTCGACGCCGGAAGAGACAAGTCGCCTGCGAGGTCGGGGCGGCCGGTACTGCGAGCAACCCCGCGCAATCGCTCAGGGATGCACACGTCCAAGGGGCTCCCAGCCTCGTCCGCGCATGACGGAACGTCCTCCGTACCGGCGGCACCGCAGCGGCTGTCGAGCGCCTGCCTTCAAGCCCCGCAGGCGTCCCGACTCGTGCGACGGAAAGGGCTCAGACGCCCGCGCCCAGAACCGAGTTGATCTGCTGCGGGTCACCGCAGACGATCAGCAGGGTGCCGGCCCGGGAGAGGGCCAGAGGCAGCGCGGTGGCGACCGTGTCGGAACCGCCGTTGACCGCGACCACGACAACGGGGCGGGTGGCAGCGCGACCGGCGGCAGCGGCGTCCGCGTAGAAGACGTCGTCGCCCGCGTCGTGCTGCGCCCAGTAGGAGGTTTCACCGAAGGACAGCTCGTGGGCGGCCCACGGGTGCTGTTCGCCGGTGGTGATCACCAGGACGTCGCCGGGGGCACGCCCCGAGTCCAGCAGCAGATCCACGGCTTCCTCGGCGGCGTCGAGCGCGCCGCTCTCGGGAGCAGGGATCAGCTGGATCTGCGGGGTGGCCGGAGCAGCCGGGACCGAGGGTCCGGGCTTCGCCGTGGCCGGCGACGTTCGTTGCACCGGCGGCGAGGGCCGGTGCGGACCGGGACGGCCGGGACGCGGCGGAGCCGCGGGGCGCGGGCCGGGTACAGGACGAGGGGTCGGCGCGGTACGGCCGCTGGCCGGCGTGGCGCGGGGACCCTGGGCACTCTCGTGAATCTGAGGCTCCTCGGGAATGAGAGGCATGAGCTGATTTTTATCAAACGTTGGTGCGGCTCGCGTCGGCGGGTGGCACATGAGTGCGAGCGGAATCGTCAGAAATCGAAGCCGAGCTGACCCTCGATCTCCGGAACGCTTCCGTCCGCCCAACTGCGGGCCTTCTTGAGATGCCGCCACTGGGGCAGCGCATCAAGATACGCCCACGACAACCGGTGGTACGGGGTGGGGCCCCGCTCCGCCAGTGCGGCCTTGTGCACGGGTGACGGATACCCGGCGTTGTCCGCAAAACCGAAGTCTGCATGGTCGACGCCCAGCTCGGCCATCATTTTGTCGCGCTGAACCTTGGCGATCACCGAGGCCGCCGCGACGGCCACGCATGACTGGTCGCCCTTGATCACCGTACGGACCTGCCAGGGCGTGCCGAGATAGTTGTGCTTGCCGTCGAGGATGACCGCGTCCGGACGGACCGGCAGAGCCTCCAGGGCGCGCACCGCAGCCAGGCGCAGAGCTGCGGTCATGCCCAGGTCGTCGATCTCCTCCGGAGAGGCATGACCCAACGCGTACGAGGTCACCCACTTCCGCAGCACCACGGCAAGCTCTGTGCGCCGCTTGATGGTGAGCAGCTTGGAGTCGGTGAGACCTTCGGGAGGACGACGCAGTCCGGTGACCGCCGCGCAGACGGTGACGGGCCCGGCCCAGGCGCCGCGCCCGACCTCGTCGACACCGGCAATGATCTTCGCTCCGGTCGTGGCGCGGAGGGAGCGCTCGACGGTGTGAGTAGGCGGTACGTACGGCATGGCGCTCCAAGCCTACGCCCCGTCGATCACCCGCCGACACCCCCGTCTCCCCGACTCGGACGCCGGCCCGCGCGACCGCGCTCAGCCGACGTGCGGCCGCAGCAGCGGAATCATCAACTGGTCGATCATTGCTTCGAGATCGGGGTCGTCCCATTCACTCCCGTGCATCTTGTTGCGGTACATCATGATGGCCGGGATGGCGTCGAAGACGTAGCTGCTCGCCGCGTCGGCACGGACCTCGTTCCGCTCTATGCCACGGGTGATGACCTCACGCACGAGCTTGATCATGGGCTCCACGATCCCGTCGAAGATCACGGCGTGGAAGCGCTCCGCCTGGAGCGAGTCGCATTCGTGAATCACTGCGCGGACCGCGGAACCGGGGCGGGAGAACATCGCGTCCCGAGCGGCCCGGCACAGGGCGAGCAGATCCTCACGGACGCTGCCCGTGTCGGGAGCCTGCTCGAAGCGCGGCAGTCCGGCCTGCAGCGCGTCCGCCACCAGATCTTCCTTTGACGGCCAGCGGCGGTACACCGCGGCCTTGCCGGTCTGGGCCCCGGCGGCGACACCCTCCATGGTGAGGCCGGCCCAGCCGACTGTACTGAGCTGTTCCAGGGCGGCTTCGAGGATCGCGCGTTCGAGCACGACGCCGCGCCGACGGAGGGAGGCCGCCTGAGCGGGGGCGGCCGTCCAGCGCGAGGTAACCATCTGAGCGTCTCCAGCTGGCATGAGGAGCGGGGGTTTCAGGGGGTGCGGAGGCGCCTCGCGGCTGCATCGGGGGATTCGCCGCGCGGCACCAATTTAAGTGAACGCTTGCGTTCTCTATCGGGGACTCACTACGGTTGGCGAGACAGTGAACGCGAGCGTTCACTAACGTACTTGTGGGGGACCCATAGTGACAACCTCTCAATTGATCAAGGACCAGAAGCCAGGAGCGGCGCGCCGGGAAGGGCATCCCGGCATCGCGCTCGCAGTCATCGCGGCCTGCCAACTCATGGTCGTACTCGACGCGACGATTGTGAACATCGCGCTCCCGCACATTCAGAATGCGCTGGATTTCAGCACCACCGACCTCACCTGGGTCGTCAGCGCCTACACGCTCACCTTCGGCGGCCTGCTGCTTCTGGGCGGCCGGGCCGGTGACATCCTCGGCCGCCGCCGCGTCTTCATGACCGGCATCCTTCTGTTCACGCTCGCCTCCCTGCTCGGCGGTCTCGCGCAGGAACCGTGGCAGCTGCTCGCGGCGCGGGTCCTGCAGGGCATGGGTGGCGCGATCGCGTCGCCCACTTCCCTGGCACTCATCACCACGACATTCCCCGAAGGCCCGGAACGGAACCGGGCGTTCGGGGTCTTCGCCGCAGTCTCCGCGGGTGGCGGTGCGATAGGTCTGCTCGCGGGCGGCATGCTCACCGAGTGGCTGGACTGGCGCTGGGTGCTCTTCGTCAACGTGCCGATCGGTGTGCTGATCGCCGTGCTCGCGCCGATGTACATCAGCGAGTCCGAACGCCACTCCGGGCGCTTCGACATCGCGGGCGCGGTGACCTCGACCGCGGGCATGGCGACTCTCGTCTACGGCTTCATCCGCGCCGCGGACGAGGGCTGGCGCGACGGCCTGGCCCTCGGCTCCTTCGGTGCCGCGGTGGTTCTGCTGGTGTCCTTCGCGCTCATCGAGTCCCGGGCCAAGGAACCGATCACCCCGCTGCGGATGTTCGCCGACCGCAACCGCTCGGGCACGTACGTGATCATGCTCAGCCTGGCCGCGGCCATGTTCGGCATGTTCTTCTACATCGTGCTCTTCGTGCAGAACGTGCTGGGGTACAGCCCGATCCAGGCCGGCCTCGCATTCCTGCCGGTGACGGTCGTGATCGCGGTCGGCGCGGGTCTGTCGCAGCGGTTCCTGCCGGTGCTCGGGCCCAAGCCGTTCATGCTGACCGGCTCGGCTCTCGCGCTGATCGGTCTCGCCTGGCAGACCCTCATCAGTTCCGACAGCACGTACGTCGGCGGGGTGCTCGGCCCGATGCTGGTGTTCGGCTTCGGCATGGGTCTGAACTTCGTGACGCTGACGGTCACGGCGGTCTCCGGTGTCGCGCAGCATGAGGCGGGTGCCGCCTCCGGCCTGCTCAATGCCACGCAGCAGGTGGGCGGATCGCTCGGCCTGTCCATCCTGACCACGGTCTTCGGGTCGGCCAGCAAGGACGAGGCGGAGAAGCAGCTGCCGAAGTTCCTCGCCAACGGTTCGGCGGAGCAGAAGGCGGAGTTCGCCAAGACGCACCAGCTGCCCGACACATGGGGGCACGAGGTGCTCGCCCACGGCATCTCCATGGGCTTCGTCGCCGCCGCGGCCATGGCCGTACTCGCACTCGGCACCGCGTGGTTCGTGATCAGGGTCCGCAAAAGCGATCTGGAGGCTCTCTCCGGCGCGACGGGTGTGCCGGTCGGCTGATCCGGCCGACGCGCCCGCGTCACACCGCGGATGGCCGGACCGGGTCCTGGGGACCGACGGCGAGGACGCCGGTCCGGCCATCCGCACACCCGCCTGAAGGCACAGGGCAGCCAGAACCAGCAACGCTGCCCACATCACCTCGAACTGCATACCCACCCCCGGAAACTCTCCCGTGACACCTGCACGCACCGACGCGTGAGTCACACGGTCGATGCCAGGACAACGGTCGGGCAGTCACGCAGAGTTCCCGTTGGACACAGAGAGTTTTTCGAGTCGGCCTCTCCGCAGCGCAAGCCCGAGGCGGCCGAGCCCAGCCCGGCGTCAGGCGGACGCACGCATCCAGTCCGGCAGATCCTCGGTCCGCTCCAGCCACGCGGCCGGCGGTCCTCCCGCCTTCGTCGCACCGAGCACGCCGCCCACGATGGCGCAGGTCGTGTCCACATCACCGCCTACCTGAGCGGTCGTCCAGAACGCCCGCTCGTAGTCACCGAGGGCCCGCGCGGCCGACCAGAGCGCAAAGGGAACGGTGTCGTGCGCGGACGTACGCCGACCGCAGCCCAGCACGGCCGCGACGGTGCCGGCGTCGCCGTAGTCGAGCATGTCCCGTGCACGCCGTAGCCCCGCGCCGACGGCGCTCTTCGGAATGAGTGCGACCACGTCCTCCAGGAGTGCCTCAGGACTGGGCGGGCCACCCGGAGCCGCTGCCAGTGCGGCGGCCGCGGCGACCGCCATGGAGCCGACGACGGCCTCGCGGTGCTGATGCGTGGGATAGGCGGAGATCTCCGCCTGATGGGTCGCCTGCTCCGGGTCGTCCGCGTACCACGCCCCCAGCGGGGCGATCCGCATCGCCGCGCCGTTGCCCCACGAGCCCTGTCCGTTGAAGAGCGCCGATGCCAGCTCGCGCCAGTCCCCGCCCTCCCGCACGAGCCGCAGCAGACGGTTCACGGCGGGGCCGTACCCCCGGTCGAAGTCGTGGTGCTCGGCGAAGGAACGGGCCAGGGCGTCCTGGTCGATGCGGTGGTGGGCGGCGAGGACGGCGACCACCGAGCAGGCCATCTCCGTGTCGTCGGTCCACTGCCAGGGCCCGGACGGCACCTCGCGGTGCTTCAGCAGCGGGAGGTTCGCCGGAACGAAGAACTGCGAGCCCAGCGCGTCCCCCACCGCGAGTCCGCGCAGGCTGGCCAGGGCGCGGCCCAGGCGGTCGTCGGGAGAGGAGTCAGGGGTCATCGCTCCGCCACTCTATCCGGTGATCCCGTACGGCTCCGGATCCCGCCAGCGTTCGAATGGCCGGTCCAGCGTGTACTTGTCGTCCTCCCCGAGAACGAGCATCCGCATCTCCGCGTTCCCCGGGTTGGACAGCGACTCGAATTCGGCGACCGTCCAGTGGAACCAGCGCATGCAGAACAGGCGCATGGCCAGGCCATGCGTCACCAGCAGTACGTTCGGCGGGTGGTCGGGGGCCTCGAAGCTGCGGAACAGGCTCTCCAGGAAGCCGCCGACCCGGTCGTACACGTCGGCACCGGACTCCCCCTGGGCGAAGCGGTAGAAGAAGTGGCCGTACGCGTCCCGGTAGGCCTTCTGCAGGCGCACGTCGTCGCGGTCCTGCCAGTTTCCCCAGTCCTGTTCGCGCAGCCGCGGTTCCTCGCGGATCCGTATGCGATCGGGGTCCAGGTGGAATGCGCGCAGCGTCTCGTGCGTACGGCGGTACGGGGAGACGTACACGCTGACGGGTTCGCTGCCGAACACCTCGCGCAACCGCTTGCCGGTCTCCTCCGCCTGCTGCCAGCCGCGCTCGGTCAGCGCGAGTGCATGGTCGGGCTCACGCTCGTACACGGTGTCATCAACATTGCCCGTTGACTCTCCGTGCCGGACAAGGACGATGCGCCGTGGTCTTGCCATGCCAAAACCCTAGATCGGGTGACGGCCGATCGAGCACTCGTACGGGCTCCATACGGCGTAGGTCACACATTTCCTGCACCACAGGTCACACCGGGGCACACGGCAACGCCCGGTTCTCAGACCGTCCAGGTGGGTTCCAGGTCGACGATGTCGCCCGTGAGGGCCGCGACGTCCGCCTCGGTCTGGGCCCGCAGTGCGAGTCGCTCCACGCGTTCGGCACGGTACTTTCCGTGTTCGGCGGCGGAGTGCCACATCGACAGCACCATGAACTCGTGTCCCGGGGCCTCGCCGAACAGCCCGCGGATCATGCCCGGCGAGCCGGCCATGGCGGGGTTCCACACCTTCTCCTGCATCAGCGTGAAGTGTTCCGCGCGGTCCTCGTGGACCCGGCAGTGGGCGACGCGCACCAGGTCGGCGTCCGTGAAGCGTGGTTCAAAACCGGTCTTCACGTCGAAGCGGTAGTCGAACAGCTTGACCTGGGCGTCTTTGAAGGTGCCCACCTGGGCGGCTGCCAGCCGGTCGTGGGAACGGGCCATGAAGGAGTCGTAGAAGGCACGGCTTTCCCAGAAGGCGAAGATGTGGGCCACGCCCTCGCGTCCCCTGCTCCAACCACCGCCCTGCCCCCGAAACCCCGGCTCCCCCAGAAGCCCCGCCCACTTTCGCTGCCCCCGCTCGAAGCCGCGGCGGTCCACCACGGTGCAGCGAATCCACTTGACCAGCACCGCGCCATGGTAAGGCCACGGAGCGTGGCGTCGGTCACTCTCCGGCCTACCGTGCGACGGCACACGGGCACGCGCGCGTGGCAGGATGGACAACCGGCCTTGTCCGCCCGGCAGTTCGGGGGCGGAGACAGCGTACGGGGAACGGGGAAAGGGAAGTTTGGTGAACGGCGTCAACAAGACGATCCGCAAGGCCGAAGTCGCACTGAAATGGGATCCGAGTCCGCCGGGGCAGCCGCCCACCGATCTGGACATCGTGGCCGCCACCTACCTGGCGAACGATCCGCACGGAGAGCCCGCCTATGTGGTGCACTTCGACAGCCGTGCACCCGACGGCACGATCTACCTCAACCGGGACAGCAAGGACGGCAAGGGCTTCGGCTGGGACGAGGTCATGACCCTCGAACTCGACCGGCTGGACAACCGGTACGCGCGCGTGGTGGTCGGTGTCGTCATCCAGCAGCGCTCGGCTGAGCGGACCTTCGTCGGGGTGCTCAACCCGGGTATGCGGATCCGTGAGGGATACAACGTCCTGGCCGAGGACGACTTCGGCACGGTTCTCGGGGCCACGGCGGCCACCCTCGGGGAGTTCGTGCGCGACGACACTGGTGGCTGGCAGTTCCGCGCTGGCGTTCACGGCTTCCACGACGACCCCGCCACGTTCACCAGGGTCATGGGACGCGCTCAGCAGCCCTGACGCCCGCCGTACGCCGAGGAGGGGGCGCCGACCATGTGGTCGGCGCCCCCTCCTCTTCAGGGACTGCCTGTCAGGCGGGACGGACCCCGCCCGGTATCAGCTGCAGCCGCTCGTCGAGCCGCAGCCCTCGCAGATGTAGCAGGAACCGGCCCGCTGCATCTTCGTACCGCAGGAGAAGCACAGCGGAGCGTCGGCCTGGATGCCCAGCTGCATCTCCACCAGCTCGGCGCTGGTGTGGGCCTGCTGCGGAGCGGGCTTGCCCGCCTCGACCTCGGCACGCGGCGTGGCGACCGCCTTCAACTCCTGGGCGCGCGGAGCCGACTGGGCCAGTCCCTCGACGTCGACCTCGTCGTCGGCCGGCTCGTACGAACCGGTCTCCAGGTGACGCTGGCGCTCGTCGGCGGAGTGGATGCCGAGCGCGGAGCGCGTCTCGAAGGGCAGGAAGTCCAGCGCCAGGCGGCGGAAGATGTAGTCGACGATCGACTGCGCCATCCGCACGTCCGGGTCGTCGGTCATGCCGGCCGGCTCGAAGCGCATGTTGGTGAACTTCGAGACGTACGTCTCCAGCGGCACGCCGTACTGGAGGCCGACGGACACGGCGATGGAGAAGGCGTCCATCATGCCCGCGAGGGTCGAGCCCTGCTTCGACATCTTCAGGAAGACCTCGCCGAGACCGTCGTCCGGGTAGGAGTTGGCCGTCATGTAGCCCTCGGCGCCGCCGACCGTGAAGGACGTCGTGATCCCGGGGCGGCCCTTCGGGAGGCGCTTGCGGACCGGGCGGTACTCGATGACCTTCTCGACCGTCTCGCGGATGGCCGCCTCGGTCTTCTCCGTGATCTCGGCGGCCTTCTCCTTCTCCTTGGTCTTGGCGGAGAGGGGCTGGCCGACCTTGCAGTTGTCGCGGTAGATCGCGAGCGCCTTGATGCCCAGCTTCCAGGCCTCGAAGTAGATCTCCTCGACCTCCTCGACGGACGCCGACTCCGGCATGTTGACCGTCTTGGAGATGGCGCCGGAGATCCACGGCTGGATCGCGGCCATCATACGGACGTGGCCCATCGGGGAGATGGCGCGCTCACCCATGGCGCAGTCGAAGACCTCGTAGTGCTCGTGCTTGAGGCCGGGGGCGTCGATCACATTGCCGTTGTCGGCGATGTGGGCGACGATCGCCTCGATCTGCTCCTCCTGGTAGCCCAGGCGGCGCAGCGCCTGCGGGACCGTGCCGTTGACGATCTGCATGGAGCCGCCGCCGACCAGCTTCTTGAACTTGACCAGGGCGAGGTCGGGCTCGACGCCGGTGGTGTCGCAGGACATCGCCAGACCGATGGTGCCGGTCGGGGCGAGGACGGACGCCTGGGAGTTACGGAAACCGTTCTTCTCGCCGAGACGCAGCACGTCCTGCCAGGCCTCCGTGGCGGCGGCCCACACCGGGGTGTCGAGGTCGTCCATGCGGGTGGCCGCGGTGTTGGCGTCGGCGTGCTGCTTCATGACGCGGTTGTGGGCGCTCGCATTGCGCGCGTACCCGTCGTACGGGCCGACGACCGCGGCGAGTTCGGAGGAGCGCCTGTACGCCGTGCCGGTCATCAGGGAGGTGATGGCACCGGCGAGGGCGCGGCCGCCGTCCGAGTCGTAAGCGTGGCCGGTCGCCATCAGCAGGGCGCCGAGGTTGGCGTAGCCGATGCCGAGCTGGCGGAACGCGCGCGTGTTCTCGCCGATCTTCTGGGTCGGGAAGTCCGCGAAGCAGATGGAGATGTCCATCGCGGTGATCACGAGCTCGACGACCTTGGCGAAGCGCTCGGCCTCGAAGGACTGGTTGCCCTTGCCGTCGTCCTTGAGGAACTTCATGAGGTTCAGCGAGGCGAGGTTGCAGGACGTGTTGTCCAGGTGCATGTACTCGCTGCAGGGGTTCGAGCCGTTGATCCGGCCGGACTCCGGGCAGGTGTGCCAGTGGTTGATGACGTTGTCGTACTGGATGCCCGGGTCGGCGCAGGCCCAGGCGGCCTCGGCCATCTTGCGGAACAGGCCCTTGGCGTCGACCTCCTCGATGACGTCGCCGGTCATCCGCGCGCGGAGGGCGAACTTGCCGCCCTGCTCGACCGCCTTCATGAACTCGTCGTTCACACGGACCGAGTTGTTGGCGTTCTGGTACTGGACGGACGTGATGTCCTCGCCGCCCAGGTCCATGTCGAAACCCGCGTCGCGAAGGGCACGGATCTTCTCCTCTTCCTTCACCTTGGTCTCGATGAAGCCCTCGATGTCGGGGTGGTCGACGTCGAGGATGACCATCTTGGCGGCACGGCGGGTGGCACCACCGGACTTGATGGTGCCGGCGGAGGCGTCGGCGCCGCGCATGAAGGAGACCGGGCCGGAAGCGTTGCCTCCGGAGGAGAGCAGCTCCTTGGAGGAGCGGATGCGCGAGAGGTTCAGGCCGGCGCCGGAGCCGCCCTTGAAGATCATGCCCTCTTCCTTGTACCAGTCGAGGATCGACTCCATGGAGTCGTCGACGGACAGGATGAAGCAGGCCGAGACCTGCTGGGGCTGCTTCGTGCCGACGTTGAACCAGACGGGGCTGTTGAAGCTGAAGATCTGGTGCAGGAGGGCGTACGCCAGCTCGTGCTCGAAGATCTCGGCGTCGGCGGGCGAGGCGAAGTACTTGTTGTCCTCGCCGGCCTTGCGGTACGTCTTCACGATGCGGTCGATCAGCTGCTTGAGGCTGGTCTCGCGCTGTGGGGTGCCGACAGCACCGCGGAAGTACTTGCTGGTGACGATGTTGACCGCGTTCACCGCCCAGAAGTCGGGGAACTCGACGCCACGCTGCTCGAAGTTGACCGAGCCGTCACGCCAGTTGGTCATGACGACGTCACGGCTCTCCCAAGCCACCTCGTCGTACGGATGCACGCCGGGGGTGGTGTGGATGCGCTCGACACGCAGTCCCTTGGTCGCCTTGCTGCCCTTGGCGCGGGAACTCCGTGCCGGACCGCTCGCCGTCTCTGTCATGCCGCCTCCCTGTACGGGCTAAAACGCCCTGAAGTGCCCCGATGTTCCCGTGGCACGGTGTTGTGTCTGGTGTTGCGGGCAACTCGCGCTGCCCTCCGCAACAGGTCTTCGATCGCCGCCCGGCGGCCGGTTCCGGATCTTCTCCGGTTCCGGCCCGTCGTCAGTCGGCGGCGTGGGCGGGCTCGGGGACCTCCACGGTCCTCGCGCTCCCGCAGTTGTCTTGCCGGCTCCCCGCGACGGCGTCTTCGCGGTCGTCGTTGTCCGCGGCGGCGGGTCGCGTCCCCTCCCTCAGTTCCACGATGGCCGTCTCGAAGTCCTCGAGCGAGTCGAACGCCCGGTAGACAGAGGCGAATCGCAGATACGCGACAAGGTCGAGCTCCTGCAACGGGCCGAGTATGGCCAGCCCCACGTCGTGGGTGGTCAGCTCGGCGCTCCCCGTGGCCCGCACCGCCTCTTCGACCCGCTGGCCGAGCTGGGCGAGTGCGTCCTCTGTGACAGGCCGCCCCTGGCATGCCTTGCGCACGCCATTGATGACCTTGGTACGGCTGAAAGGTTCGGTGACCCCGGACCGCTTGACCACCATGAGCGAGCACGTCTCCACGGTCGTGAAACGACGGGAGCAGTCCGGACACTGGCGGCGCCTGCGGATCGACGTGCCGTCGTCGGTCGTACGACTGTCGACGACACGGCTGTCGGGGTGCCTGCAGAAGGGGCAGTGCATGGCTTCCAACCCTCCTCACAGCAGACTCAATAGCCTCGTTGGGCCTCACGGGCCCCTCGAAGCAGCCCCAAGCATAGGCGATCTCCTGGAGCCTGAAGACCCGGGGGACCACAACTTCTGGGCTGCTGTTGAAATCCAACCACTAGATGTGGGGATTGGCCCATACATTCACGCTACGCGCGCGTGTCGCGCCCGTATTGGCATGTGCCACGTGTCCGCGGCGACTCTCCGGATCCGGATGTGCACGGGCGTACCGTTACGGCACATGCGGAGATACCGTAAGCGCCACAGGGAGGCGACGTGGGGCTCCCGCAGAGATGAGAGTCTCTCCACTGTTGACGGAATGCCGGATGGCAGACTGGGGCAGGAACCCACGAGGTCAGCACCCCGGTGGTGAAGAGTACGACAATGGGCCTCTTTGTCCGCCAGGTGCCGCGTTAGCTATACACCCAGACACATGATCAGGACAGGGTATCCGCGGTTTTTCACTCGAACGTGTGTTTGGCGCAACCTTTCGAAAGCAACTACCGTTGTCCAGCAGGGAGACCATCGAGAGGGGCCGACGTGACCACCACCGCAGACAGTGCCACCATCACTGCCCAGGACCGCTCCCAGGGCCGACTCGAGCCGGTGCATGCCATGAACGAAGCCGTGAACCCAGAGGGGCACAAGCGCTCCCTGCCTGGCCGACCTCCAGGCATCCGGGCGGACAGCTCCGGGCTCACCGACCGGCAGCGCCGAGTGATCGAGGTCATCAGGGACTCCGTGCAGCGGAGGGGCTACCCGCCGTCGATGCGGGAGATCGGTCAGGCGGTGGGCCTGTCGAGCACCTCCTCGGTCGCACACCAGCTGATGGCACTGGAGCGCAAGGGGTTCCTGCGGCGCGATCCGCACCGGCCGCGCGCCTACGAGGTCCGCGGCTCCGACCAGAGCGCCTCGGTGCAGCCCACCGACACCGCCGGCAAGCCCGCCGCGTCGTACGTCCCCCTGGTCGGCCGTATCGCCGCCGGTGGCCCGATCCTCGCCGAGGAGTCGGTCGAGGACGTCTTCCCTCTCCCCCGCCAGCTGGTCGGTGACGGCGAACTGTTCGTGCTGAAGGTCGTCGGTGACTCGATGATCGAGGCCGCCATCTGCGACGGCGACTGGGTCACCGTCCGCCGCCAGCCCGTCGCCGAGAACGGCGACATCGTCGCGGCCATGCTGGACGGCGAGGCCACCGTCAAGCGCTTCAAGCGCGAGGACGGCCACGTCTGGCTCCTCCCGCACAATGCTGCGTACGAGCCGATCCCCGGCGACGACGCGACCATCCTCGGCAAGGTGGTGGCAGTGCTGCGCCGCGTATGACGGCTGCGGCGGGCGGCTTGCGCGGAAGTCGCCCCGTGACCGGGCCCCGGGACCCCTGCGCCGGTTCCGGGGCCCTGTGCTGTCCGGACCCCGGTGACTGACGGATATGGACCTGGGGTTAGCCTGACGCGGCGCCGCGTCAGGCTAACCCCAGGTCATCCAGCTTCTGCCTGTGTCGCCGCTGCGTCGATTGCCGCCAGCGACCTCCGGACCTGATTACGGTCCGTGGTGTACCAGAAGTCCGGCAGTGACGCCTTGAGATAGCTGCCGTACCGCGCTGTGGCCAAACGCTGGTCCAGTACGGCGACGACGCCACGGTCTCCGGACGCCCTGACGAGGCGGCCGGCGCCCTGGGCCATCAGCAGCGCGGCATGTGTGGCGGCGACCGCCATGAAGCCGTTGCCGCCCGCGTCCTCCACTGCCTTCTGGCGTGCGCTCATCAGCGGATCGTCCGGGCGCGGGAACGGGATCTTGTCCATGACGACCAGCTGGCAGCTGGGGCCGGGCACATCGACGCCCTGCCAGAGCGACAGGGTGCCGAAGAGACAGGTCTTCGGGTCGGCGGCGAAGTTCTTGATCAGCTCTCCGAGGGTCTCCTCGCCTTGGAGGAGGATCGGGAACTCCGGGATCCGGGAGCGCAGTTCCTCGGCGGCGAGCTGGGCGCCTCGCATCGAGGAGAAGAGGCCGAGCGTACGGCCGCCTGCGGCCTGGATCAGCTCCGTCAGCTCGTCCATCATGTCGGCGCGGTCGCCGTCCCGCGCGGGGCGCGACAGATGCTTGGCGACATAGAGGATGCCCTGTCTCGGGTAGTCGAAGGGCGAGCCGACGTCGACGCCCTTCCACTGCGGGAGGTCCTCACCCTCCGTGCCCTCCGGGGCGAGCCCGAGGGAGGCGCCGACGCCGTTGAAGTCGCCGCCGAGCTTCAGTGTCGCGGAGGTCAGGACCACGGAGCGGTCCGCGAAGAGCTTCTCCCTGAGGAGTCCCGACACGGACATGGGGGCGACGCGCAGGGAGGCGCCGAAGCGGTCGTGGCGCTCGTACCAGACCACGTCCCACTCGGAGCCGTTGGTGACGCGCTCCGCCACGTCGTGCACCGACTCCACCGACGCCAGTGCCTGCTTGCGGACCGCGTCCTCGTCCTGGACGGACTTGTCGCGGGTCGCGCCGATCCCGGAGATCACCGTGCGACAGGCGTCACGCAGCGCCATGAGTGCGTATCCGAGGTCTTCCGGGATCTCCTCCAGGCGACCCGGAAGGGCCAGCTCCATCAGCCGCTCGAAGCCCTCGGCGGCGGTCTGAAGCTGGTCGGCCGCCTTCTCGTTGACGAGTTTCGCCGCGCGGCGCACCGCGCGGTTGACCTGGCCGGGCGTGAGCTCGCCCGTGGCGACTCCGGTGACACGGGAGACCAGTTCGTGTGCCTCGTCGACGATCAGCACCTCGTGCTGCGGGAGGACCGGGGCGCCCTCGATGGCGTCGATCGCAAGCAGCGCGTGGTTGGTGACGACGACATCGGCGAGCTTGGCTCGCTCACGTGCCATCTCGGCGAAGCACTCCGCGCCGTACGCGCATTTCGTGGCACCCAGGCACTCCCGGGACGAGACCGACACCTGCGCCCAGGCGCGGTCGGACACGCCTGGCGTGAGGTTGTCCCGGTCACCGGTCTCGGTCTCGTCCGACCAGTCACGCAGCCGCAGCAGGTCCTGGCCCAGCTTGCTGGTGGGCGCGGCCGCCTCGAACTGGTCGAAAAGCCCCTCCTCCTCGTCCTGCGGGACGCCCTCGTGCAGGCGATGCAGACAGAGGTAGTTCGACCTGCCCTTCAGCATCGCGAACTCCGGGCGCCGGCGCAGCAAAGGGTGCAGGGCGTCAACCGTACGCGGCAGGTCCCGCTCGACCAGCTGGCGCTGCAGAGCGAGGGTGGCCGTCGCCACGACGACGCGCTCACCGTGCGCCAGCGCGGGCACGAGGTACCCCAGCGACTTTCCGGTGCCAGTGCCGGCCTGGATGAGCAGATGGGAGCCGTCGTCGATCGCCTCCGCGACGGCTTCGGCCATGGTCACCTGGCCGGGGCGCTCCGTGCCGCCGACGGCTGTTACGGCAGCGTGCAGGAGTTCGGGGAGTGAGGGCTTCGTCATAGCTCGACCACCCTACGACCCGGCACTGACAAAGGGGCGATCAAGGCGGGAGCGAAGGGTGGGATCAAGGCCGGGGGCTCCTGGGGTGTGGGGTGGGTGGATCTACGGGGCGCGTGGGTGGATCTACGGGGCGGCAGGGCTGGCTGCTGGCTGCTGGCTGCTGGCTGCTGGCTGCTGGCTGCTGGCTGCTGGCTGGGCCACGGTACGAGGTCGTGGGCGGGGGCGTGGTGAGTGCGTTGGAAACGGGTTTGTTGTCGATGGGAACCGGATCGGTGCGAGCGGTGTACCAAGAGTGATGATGTCGCCGCATGGCGTCACATCACATGGCGCAGGGACCGGTCCCGGACCATGAGGGCGGCTCGCTTGGCGGGCAGGTCGGCCTCGGCGGCGAACCGGAAGCCGGCGCTCATAAAGGCAGCGACGGAGGGGGTGTTGCGAAGGTCCGGTTCCGCGATGACGCGTGCACAGGAAGGCCGCTTGTCGAGTGCGAGGTCGGCGACAGCTCTGAGTAGTGCGCTGCCGAGCTTTCGGCCACGATCGGCGACCTCGCCGATGAGGAGGTGGATGCCGGTGTCATGAGGTCGAAGAGGGACGTGGCGGGCCAAGGGGTCGAGGTCCGCCCGGTAGATCTCCCAGTAGCTCATCGGTGCGCCTTCCAGCACCCCGAGGCACGGAACGCTGCGCCCGTCCCCGGAGAGCTGAGTCCGCAGGTGGCTCTCGGTCACGGCCTGGGGTCCGGCCAGTTCCCAGAACTCCGCGACGGCAGGGTCGTTCATCCAGCGGCTGATCAAGGGCAGGTCGCGGTCGACGTGCACGGGGACGAGCTGGAACACCCCCGCGGGGGTGACCACCGGGCCCCAGTTGGCGACATGGTCGAGGAGGTCATCGCCGACGGCGGAGATGGAAGCGGGCGACGTCATGTCCATACGTCGGCTCGGTGCCGTGCCGGTGTCGGTCTCTGCTGCGAAGAGCGCGAGTAGTTCGTCGGGAAGACGCAGGTCCAGTGTGTCTTCGCTGTCCGTGCCTTCGCTGTCCGTGCCTTCGCCGGTACTGCTCTCGGCCGTGCTGGGGTGCGTATCAGCGCCCGTGTCGGGCCCGGTGGCGGCCGCTGAGTGAGCGGTAGGGGCGGGATGGGCGGTGGCGTCGGTGGGAGGCACGGCGACGCTCCTCTCAGAAGTGGGGGTGGGGCATGTTCCTCAGGGCGAAAGGTGGGTGACGAAAGGGAGTTGGGGATCGGATGGGGTCGGGGACCTGATGGAGTCAGGGATCTGTTGGAGTCGGGGATCTGCGGGCGCAACGGGCAGGAAAGGCAGGACGGGAGGGATGTGCAGGTCAAGGTCGGTCAGGCAAGGAGGGGATTGGCGATGGTGACGTAGACGGACTGCGTGTCGACCGGGCCGACGAGTTCGTCCAGGCCGTGCAGCCGGGTCAGGAGATTGGCCTTGCAGCGCAGGACGGGTGAGTCGAGCAGGTGGGACGGGAGCGAGGTGCGCAGTCGGGCGGGGCCTGAGGCGACGCCGTCGAGGAAGCGGCGGAAGGCAGCGAGCAACAGGATTTCGTCGGCGAGGCGTTGGGAGCCGAAGGCACCGATGAGGCCGAACACGTTGTTGATCGCGAGGTAGTAGACGAAGCGCTCGTCGGTGACCTCGTCGGGGACAAAGGTGTCGCTGTGCTGACCGATCCCGGGGAGCCGGGCGTCGAGTTCAGTGCGCCGGGACTCACGGAAGTAGTAGCCCTGGTTGTCTCGGTAGCGCCCTCCCACCGGCCAGCCGTCGGTGTCCAGCAGGACAAGCGTGTTCTGCTGGTGGGCCTCCAGGGCGATGCCCGCCTCCGCGTCCAGCCACAGCACGGGGCGGACGACCTGCTCGAGGTAGCGAAGGAACCACTCGGCGGCCACGGCTCCACGCGGCCGGCCCGTGCGATCCGCGAGACGGTTGATGATCGTGGCCAGCCGTGACTGCAGGATCCACGGCTGAGCCTCCGGATGGAGCTCCGGGCCTACCGGGGCGACGCCTGGCTTGGCCTGCGGTCGGGGTGAGACGAGCCCGGCGAGGCAGGAGACGTCGTCCGAGACGCTGAAGGGGTTGTGCCGGATCATCACGTCGAGGCCGGGCACGGGGTTGCCGTCCGGTGAGTCGACTGCGATCCAGGCCGGGTCACGCACGATGTCGAACCCCGGGTGCGCGGCCTGCCACTGCCGAGCCAGCCCACCGCGCAGCAGGCGGTGTACCTCCACGCCCCGATGGAGTTCCTTGCGGAGGTTCTCGCGGCGGGAGTTGGTGATTCGCAGGCCGAGCGACAGCTTGAGCATGGCGGGAGCGCCGGTTCGGTGGACGGTGCGTACGGAGGAGGTGGGGTGCCAGGGCGTGCCGGCCGCGCCGAGGGCTCGAAGGAGCCCTGCGTCGAACAGCGCCGCTGTCTCTGGGCGTTGCTGGATGTCGCGCAACTGCCAGGGGTGCATGGGGAGGGCTGCGTAGCCGTCGGGGAGGGGCAGTGGGGTTTCGGCTAGTCGGGCGGTGAGCCGTGGTGCGGGGACGAGGCGGCCTCGTTCGGTCCAAGCTGAGTCGGTGGTGAGTAGGGAGGGAGCCACAGCAAGCCAGTGCAGGGGGAAGGAGCCGCGCAACTCCGGTGAGTAGAGGGCTGCTTGCGCGTCGGTGAGACCTTCGCGGCTCTTCGGTGTGGGGTGCAGGGGATGTCCGAGCACGAGCGCCTGCTCGGCGGAGAGGAAGAGATCGGGATCTTCGGAGAGATGCGTGCGACGTTCACGGATGAAGGTGGCGGTGCGGCGAAAGGAGTCGGCGACGCGGGAGACCAGGTCGGGAGTGGTCTCGGTGTCAGTGTCGGTGCTGGTCTCGGTGTCGGTGCTGGTCACGGTGTCGGTGTTCGGCGTTTCCCGGGCGAGGAGGGCTGCGATGGTGACCGCGTCGGCCGGTCGGGACTTTTCGGGGGCGTCGGCGAAGCGCGGGAGTCCGAAGCGGTGCCATCCCGTCGGCGACCAGTGGTGCACCGGGACGAGCAGAGCCGTGGCGCTGGCAGGAAGGGGGATACGGAGCGTGTCGTCGTCGGGGGCCGGGACGCCGGCTTCCCGTACCCAGCAGCGCAGCAGGTTCTCGACGGTCGCAGCGTTGGCTGCGGTGCCTGGGTCGGGGTGGGCGAGGAGATCGAGGTCGGTGGCGTGGGAGTGCTCGGCGGCTGCAGGGGGCCGCTGCTCGGGGACGCGTTCCTGTGGGGAGAGCCCGTCCTGCTCCGGCAGCCCCTCTCGTGGCTCGTTGGACGTCCGGTCGTCCAGGGAAGGTGAGTTCTGGGTGCCAGATGCAGGGGTGCGGGTGGTGTTCACGGGGGTCCTCAAGGAAGGTACGGAGTCGGGCACGGTGGCGAGCCCGCGTGGCCGGAGCCGCTGCGCACAGACCTCACTGTCGAGTTGGGCGAGCGCTGTACGCGTGCGTCAGCCGCCCGGCAGGCCGGCCCTCTCGGCGCGGTCCTCCTGCCGTCGTTGCCAGGGGCCGGCTTCGTGCGGCGGACGAAGTCCGCGGGATGCACCAGCGCTGGTGCTGGTGCGGGTGCGGGTGCGGGTGCGGGTCCAGGTGCCAGCTGCCGCTTGTACGGCGTCGGCCAGACGGTCGAGTACGGCGGCTGCCTGTTCGTCGCTGATCGTCAGCGGTGGGAGCAGCCGTACGACACTGGTGTGGGGTCCGCCGAGTTCGACGATCAAGCCGCGGCGCAGGCATTCGCGCTGGACGGCGGCCGCGAGTTCGGGAGCGGCCGGTGGAGCGGCGGCGGGGGCGCTCGCCGAGGTCTGGCCTCGGCCTGTCCAACGTCGTCGAGGTCCCGCTGCCGGATCCAGGGCTTCGTCGGCCGTACCGCCGCTTGTGCCCCTCGGAGATACGTCGGCTGTGCTCCCCCCGCCCCGGCCTTCGACCGGCACCCCCTTCACCCTGGCTGCCCCATCCACCTCCGCGTCCGCCTCGACCTCCGCCCCTACAAACTCCGCTTCCGCAAACTCCGCTTCCGCGTCCGCCTCCACGAACTCAACGCCCAGCATCAGTCCCCGCCCCCGCACATCCCCCACGCACGGGAAATCCCGTTTCAGCGACCGGAGTTGGTCGAGCATGCGGGCTCCGAGGGTGGCTGCCCGGTCGGCGAGGTGGTTTTCGCGGACGTAGGTCAGGGTCGCCGTGCCCGCGGCCATGGCGAGTTGGTTGCCGCGGAACGCGCCAGTGGGAGCCTCGGGTTGCCCGAGGTCGAGATCGTCGCGGTGGATCAGTAGCGAGAGAGGGAGGCTGCCGCCGATGGCCCCTGAGAGCACCATGACGTCGGGGGTGATGCCGCTGTGCTCCACCGCCCAGAAGGCACCCGTGCGTCCGACGCCCGTCTGGGTCTCATGCACGATGAGCGGGATGGAGCGGGCGGCGGTGATCTCCCGCATACGCCTCATCCAGGCGTCGGGCGCAGGGAGCACCCCGCCCTCGCCCTGGACGGGTTGGAGGATCATCCCGGCGGGACGTGCGACATCCGGCCCGGGGGCGTCGAGGGCGGACTCGGCCCAACGGGAGGCGAGTTCGGCGCCCAGGCGACCGCCGACGCCGACGCCGACGCCGACGGGGCAGCGGTAACCCTGCGGATAGGGCAGCCGGGTGATCGGCGCGACGTTGGCGGCGGATGACTGGGAGGCGTCGGGACCGCGGGAGGCATCGAATGCCGGCAGCGCTTCGGTGGTCGTGCCGTGGTGGGCGCCGGTGAAGGCCAGGATGCCGGTGCGGCCGGTCGCGGACCGTACCAGCCTGCATGCCGCCTCCACCGCGTCGGCTTCTGCCGGGCCGCAGAACTGCACGCGCGTGTGATCGGTGAGGCCCGGAGGGAGGGTGCGGAAGAGCTCGGTGATGAAAGCGTCCTTGACGGGTGTCGCCAGGTCGAGGGCGTGCAGGGGGGCGCCGGAGTCCAGGACCTTGCGGATCGCCTCCAGTACGACGGGGTGGTTGTGGCCGAGGGCCAGCGCTCCGGCACCGGATTGGCAGTCGAGGTAGCGACGGCCGTCGGCGCCCTCGATGGTCATCCCGCGGGCTCGTACGGGCACGATCGGTAGGGCGGCGCGTGCATAGGTGCGCGCCGCTGATTCGCGCGCCGCCTGACGCCGCAGGATCCCCTCCTGCACGACGCGCGCCGGCATAGGAGCCTGACCTGCCCCGCGGATGGGGTTACTCGTACCGGTCGCGCATTCGCCGGGGGCTCCCTCCGACGCACTCCCCTCACAAGCAGACTCGGCCACGGCTTCCCGTCCTCCCACCCACACCGCCCACACCGCCCACACGGACTCAGGAGACCGCGCACGGACAGCAGGCCCCCCACCGCTACCAACCCCCCATGGGCGAACGGGTTACGGGCCGCCTCAAGATCCCTGGAGCACCCGGCACCTACTCAGCCACTCCCCCCTTCCTCACGCCCCCTACGGCACCTCAACACCTCTCCACGCGCCCCATCCCCGCACTCCGCACCGCACCTCAACACCGCCCCACCCGCCCCTTCTCCACGCCCCCACTGTCCTTCAGCG